>CAVWXT010000021.1:0-21658 GCA_963759115.1 uncultured Planctomycetaceae bacterium | reverse complement strand
GCGCGCCCATGACGCCCCCGGCTGGCTTAACCTCGGGTCCTGCTCGGTGCGATTCGAAGGAGAAGAAGGCTGGGTGGAGACCGGCGATAGCGGCAAGATCGCACTCTATCCGGAGACGTTGCGGACGGAGCGAACGATCTCCACGGACGTGGAGATCTCCGCCGTGTCGCACGTCCGCAACTTCCTCGACTGCGTGAAATCCCGGGCTCAGCCGGCGTGCAACGCCGACATCGCCCGCTCTTCGCACGTCGCCGGCCATGCGGCGGCCATTGCCTGGATGCTCGACCGCAAGGTGGCATTCGACCCTGCGAAAGAAGCGTTTATCGGCGACGACGAGGCCAATCGCATGCGGACGCGCGCCATGCGCGAGCCTTGGCACATGTAGCCGCTTGTTTGGGAAGGCTTCCGCTGAATTGGCCCAAAGCTGGCAAGACCAAGAGGTGTAATCATGATGACCAGTTTCCGAATACATCTCTGCAACAGTTGCAGTGGCTCTTGTCATTGCTGCAACGCCGGCGAGCTCGCGGGGCCAAGGCACCGTGTCGCCTGCGAAGGATGGCGCGGCGAGGAATGCCGAAGTCGCCAAACTCGTTGCGGTATTGCAGTCTGATGCCGCACCGTTCGACAAGGCCCAAGCATGCCAGCGATTGGCTCTTATCGGCACCAAGGAAGCGGTGCCGGCATTGGCCGCGCTTCTGGCCGACGAGAGGCTCAGCAGCTACGCGCGGTTTGGCCTGGAGCCGATTCCGGACCCGAGTGTCGACGACGCCCTGCGTGACGCCCTGGGAAAACTCCACGGCCGGCTCTTGGCCGGGGTGATCAACTCGATTGGGGTTCGTCGCGACGTCAAGGCGGTGGGCGCCTTGACCAAACTGGCAAGCGATCCCGCCTCGGAGGTGGCTCCCATGGCATTGGCGGCGTTGGGGCAGATTGCCACCTTCGAGGCGACCGAGACTCTGCAACGAGCGCTCGCCAGCGGTTCGGCTGCGGTGCGTGGCGCTGCGGCCGACGCTTGTCTGGTCAGCGTTGAACGACTTTTGGCCCAGGGCAAGCGGGAAGAGTCGGTACGGCTGTGCGATGCCGTTCGCCGTGCAGATGTGCCCCAGCAGTGTCGCGTCGCCGCCACCCGGGGGGCGATCCTCGCCCGCCAGTCGGCCGGTCTGCCATTGCTGCTGGAGCAACTGAAAGTCGACGACAAGGACATGTTCGGCGTTGCGCTCAGGACGAGCCGCGAGCTTCCCGGAGGTGACGTGACGCGGTCGCTGATCGCGGAACTGGACCGCCTGCCGCCGGCACGTCAGGTGCTGCTGATTCGCGCGATCGGGGATCGCCAGGACGCGGCGGCGTTGCCGGCGATGCGAAAGCGGGCCGCCGGCGGCCCAAAAGAAGTCCGTTTGGCCGCGATCCACGTTCTGGGGCAAATGGGGGATGTTTCCGCCGTGACGGTGCTTCTGGAGATGGCCGTATCGGGCGATCCCGTCTTGGCCCAGGCGGCGCAGGCAAGCCTGACGAAGCTGCACGGCAGCGCGGTGGACGCAGCCATCGTGACGAATCTGGATCACGGCGACCCCAAAGCCCGCGCACTCCTGCTCGACCTCGTGGCGCAACATGCGATCGCGTCCGCCCTTCCCGCGGTTCTCAAGGCGGCGGATGACCCGAACGAACAGGTCCGACTTGCCGCGATCAAGACGCTCGGGCGAATCATCGGCTTGAAGGAGTTCGCGATTCTGACCAATCGTCTTCTTGCGGCGAAGTCTCCTCAAGAGACGGCTGCGGTACAAGAGACCCTGAAGGTCGCGTGCCTGAGAATGCCTGATCGGGATGCGTGCGCCGGCAGCCTCTTGGACTGTCTGCCAAATGCTCCCATCGCGTCGAAGCGATTCTTGATTGAGTTGCTCGGTTCCGTAGGCGGAGCCCGGGCGCTCAAGGGCGTCTCTGCCGCCGCCGAGGATGCCAACGAGGATCTCCAAGACGCGGCAACTCGCGTCCTGGGCGAATGGATGAGCGCAGACGCGGCGCCGGAGTTGCTCAACCTGGCCAAAACGCTTCGCAACGACAAATTCAGGATACGTGCCTTGCGCGGCTACATCCGCATCGTGCGGCAAATGAGCCTTCCCACGGAGCAGAAGCTGGCGATGTGCGAAGCGGCGTTTGGGGCGGCGCAACGAAACGAAGAACGACGACTTGTCTTGGCCGTGCTCAGCCGCGTTCCCTCTGCCAAGGCGATCTCCATGGTCATCCCGCACCTCGCCAATCCAGCCCTCGCGGAAGAAGCGGCTGCGGCGGCGCTGGCGATCGGTGAGAAGATCGTCCAGACCGACCCGCGCGTGGTTGCCGATGCTATGCAGCAGGTGCTCAAGAGTGGTGTGAGCAGCGAAAAGGCCGCCCGGGCCAAGGCACTCTTGGAACGCACCAGCCATTTTGTTCCGAAGTAACCGTCCGGCGCACGTCATGCTTTATGACGGCCATCGACACGGTTCACAACTTTACGGCATTGAAGCGAAACGCACAATTGAGGCTCCGGTGGCAATATTCATGGGATAGGTTCCGTTGGCCGTCCGGGACTCGATGGCAGCGTGGTGAGGATAGCGGATCGGGGGACGGTTGCCATCGACGGGGGCAACCGCCCGGCCCTCTCCCTTCACCCTTGGATCGACTCTTTCGTGCCGCGTGCGAGCTTCGGATTCCTTTCGGGCATTCCCGGATTGCCATCTCGTAATCAAAGTGCCGAGAACTCGTGGGAACAGTAGGCCTCGGAAACGCGCGCTCCCACCTCGAAGCCGTTGTACGTGGCCGGACCGCCCTTGCAGGCCTGGAACCACTCTTGCATGTGATTGTCGTCGGGCAGGCGCGGCACGGTGAGCGGCACCGCTTGGACGGCTTCGTGATTCAACACGCCGCGCCATTGCTTGTCGCCGTCGAGTTTCATGATGCCGGCGACGCCCCAGCCGTCGGTATAAAGCTGTCCCCGCTGCCCGACAAACAGGCAGCCGGTGTTCGGCAGCTGCCGCTGACGGCTCTTGAGGCTGTCGGTGACCTCCTCGGGCGGATACTTGCCGCCGTCGCCCCACCAGAGCGTGACCGGCGCCAGGCCGTCGCGCGCGGCGTACTCGAAGCGAAACACCCTTGCGAGACGTAGGTTTCCTTGAGCGGCTCGGGGAGTTCGGCGGTGACCCGGACCGGCGGGGCGAGTTTCAGCGCGCGGACCGGCAATTGGAACGTATGCGCGCCTTGGCCGGACAACATGCCGTTGCACAGGTCGAGCCAGTTCTGCGTCGCGATGCAGCCGGGCAGATAGACGCCCGCCTTGAACGGCCGCCACGGCGCAGGGCCCCAGCCAGAAGTCCCAGTTCAGGCCGTCGGGAACCGGGTCCTCGCCCGCCGGACGATCGTGGCTGGGGGGGAACTTGCCGCAGTAGTCCGACCACAGGTAGACCCGCTCGATCTGGCCCAGCACTCCCGCCTGGATGATCTCCACGCGTGCGGCGGAACGCCTTGCTGCTGGTGCCCTGGGTGCCCATCTGCGTGGCGACCTTGCACCGCGGCGTCAGCTCGATCAGTTCGCGGGCCTCGGCGATCGTGCGACCAGCGGTTTCTCGCAGTAGACATGCTTGCCCGCCTTCATGGCCCGCACCGAGATCGGCGCGTGCCAGCGCGAGCCGATGGCGATCACCACGGCGTCGAGCGATTTCTCCGCGTCGAGCAGTTTCCGGTAATCCTCGTACAGCTTGGCCTTTTCCATGGCCTTGTCGCCGCCCTCGACTTGGCCGGCGATGGCCTTTGCGCACGTCGGCGAACTGGCGCTGATCGACGTCGCACAGCGCCACCAGGTTTTCGCCCTGGCGGAGGATCTCCGTCATCAGCGCGCGGCAGCGCCCGCCCGTTCCCACGGCGGCGATGTTGAGCCGATTGCTGGGCGACGCGGCCCCCAACACCCGCGACGGGATGACCAGCGGCGCGGCGACCGCTCCCGCGCCGGCCGCGGCAAGCGCTTTTCAGGAACGTCCGACGATCGGTCTTCAGGTGAATTCGAGCGAGTCTCATCGTTTTGTCCTCACGGTAACGATTGATCTGACAAACAGAATAAGGTCCAGTTGTCCGAAGACCGGCTCGGCGGCGACTACCGCACCCGCGCCGAGCAAGCCCGCCAGACAGATGCCAATTCTGCGAAGATTTGCCGCTGTCATCGTTCGTTCTCCTCGAACTACGGCCACCATGAACCAGATTACAAGGAAATCGTACCCCGTACGGGGCGATCATCGCAACCATCCCTCGGTTGCGCTCCAATTGACGGAAAGGCCGTTGCTCGCACAACGCAGGTGGATCCGTTTCCTCTACGGATTGGCAAGCGGCAGGCTCGTTAGCCCTTTTCACCATGCGTGATACGGATCTCGATTGTGACGGAGCACATTGGTGCTCTGATTGAAGGGAATATGGACGACCAGCCGTGCTTCCTCCGACGGTGGCGTGGCCGTCTGCACGGTAAGGGTTGTGCCGGCAGCACCGGCCACTGTAGCGTGGCCCCGGCAGGGAGCCGGAGTCTGTAGCCGCCGTGATCGATCCAGCCGCCGATTTGGCCTGCCGACAAGGCAATCGGCTGGGGCCCCAAGACGTGCTTCCGCCCGCTGGCGGTCTCCAGCCGCTTGCCGAAATGAGGAATAACGCGAGATGCGCTGTGGTGCGGAGATCGGACTCGGCCGTTCCTTCTACGACTACCTCCAGCACCCGATCGCTCTTCGGAACGGTGCGGATGCCGGCAGGTTTCCGGCCCGTACCTCAGCCCCAGCGAAGGCTCCGGCCCGGGAATCAGCGTGGCCGCGGAAGGAACGTGGTACAGCTGGCTGCGGGGAAGGAATTGTGGATTGGTGTCGCCCGGCGGTGCGACACAGCGCGGGATCGCCAACCGTAAAGGTGCTCCAACCTGGCTGGAGCTTGGTGTTCCCCCCGCCGAGGATCAATCCCGTCTTTGTGGTGGATGCTCACCAGGTTCTGGCGATCCTGGATCCATCGGGAAGTGCTCACTGGGGCAGTGTACGCGGAGAGGCAAACCGACCACGGACCTTTTCGCATCATCGCCGCACGAGCGACGCCCCCTTCGCGGAGCAGGAACGTCGAGTCGGCCGATTCCGAGCCCTCGGCTTCCACCGGCCCTTCCTCGCCGTAAAGAACGAACGACGCGATGAGGTCGGGGTCAAGGGCGCGGATTTCAGGTGTGCCCATTGGTTCTGGAGGTAGGCCCGACCGGCGGGTGTGAAGGTGAAGCCGACATTTCCCGGAGCGACCTGATCGTGGTACGGATTTCGCTGATCGACCGTCTCCACGCTCTGCCCGCTCGGATAGGTGAAGTGACGGTGAAACGCTGCGGACTTCTCCAGGGCAGGGAGCACGCGGCGATCGCCGGACATGGCGTAGTAGGTCCCTAGGGCCTCCACGTACACGAACCCGTATTGAACGACCGGCCCGACTCCTTCCGACCAGTAGCCCCCTTCGGTTTGCTTCGAGGCCACGCCGGCAAGGAAAGCCGCTGCCTGGGCACACCAGTCCGGCCGGCCAAGCACTTTGCCCGCCGCGTACAGTCCCATCGCGTGATGGGCCGGGATGTTGTGGACATGGCCCATATCGTGCTGAGCGATCTTCGAGTAGCCCAACGAAAGCGCCTTGATCCAACGCTCGCGCCGATCCGGCGGCATGTCATCGCGGATCAACTGGTAAGTGCGGATCCAACGGGAGTACGTCCATGGCATGCGGATTGGGCCCCAAGTGCTACCGTCCTTCTTGCGGAACTCCCATTGGCCCTGGTCGTTCATATCGTCGATCAGGGCATCCCCCGCCTTCATGATCATCTCAAGCAGCCGGGCATCCTTCGAGTAGCGGCTCCCTGGGGCAGAAGAGGCGTACGCGACGGCCAACGGATACATCACTTGTTGGTCCCCGCAGATCCAGATCCCCGTGCCAAAGCGGCCGGTTTGGGGGTCGTAACTCCTGAGGATCTCAGGCACCTGTTCAACCAAGTCCTTCAGCATCCGCTGCTTGAAGATCAGATCAGCCGCCCTGGCCGAGGGCATGACGCCCACTATGATTGACAAGAAAACCAGAATTCGACGCATGAAAACGCTCCGTTGTCGTCTGACCGTCAAGATGCTAGGGCACACCCTCTTCAGGTTCCTTTGGATTGCACGGAACTTGTTTAGATTTCCGTCCACGCGCCCGGGACCGGCGCCGGGTAGCGGCCCTGGGCGTCGGCCTGGACCGGCGGGGGGCTGTTTTCGTTCAGGGTGTCGATGTTCGGGCAGAACTGGAAGTTCGAGGCCATCGCCTCGTCCCAGGTGATGATCTTGCCCGAGTGGACGGCCGCCCGGCCCATGATCGCCGCCAGGTCGGAGTAGGCGGCCCGCTTGGCCTCGTTGTGCGGCCGGTCGTTGCGGATGGCGTCCAGAAGCACGTTCCACTCGTCCTGCCAGGGGCTCTGATCCGCGGTATCGCGTGACCAGGCGTTCCTTGTAGCCGTAGTTCCAGTCGATGTTGTCGGCGGCGATCGCGCTGGTCCTTGTAGATCTGCACCGTCGGGGCGTGGATGTTGCCCGAGAACTGCGCGGCGCACTTCGTGCCGTGGACGAAGGTGGCGAACTCGTTGTAGCAGTTGGGAATGTAGCGGCCCGACGACCATCGCCTTGGTGCCGTCGGCGAAGGTGTACTCGATCGAGTAGCAGTCGAGGTTCTGGCCGCAATCGGGGCTGTTGGCGACCCGCCCGCCGACGCCGTGCGCGGAGACCGGCCAGGCGTCCTTGATCCAGCAGCACTCGTCGATCTGGTGGATCATCAGTCCGATGAACAGGCCCGACGACGCCCACAGGAAGCAGCAGGCGCGGCGGATCTGCCAGAGCAGCTCGCTTTCGTCGCCCTTGGCGACGGGCCCATGGCCGCCGCCGGCGTCCATGCGGTAGGCGCGGATCAGCTGGATCTGGCCCATCGCGCCGTCGCGGATCTTTCGGATCAGCGCCTGGCGGGCCGGCGAGTGGCGGCACATCAGGCCGGCGGCGATCTTGAGGTTCTTCTTCTCGGCCGCCTCGCCGGCCTGGATGATCCGCTGCATGCCCGCCGGATCGGGGGCGAAGCTCTTCTCCATGAAGACGTTCACGCCCTTCTTGCACGGCGTATTCCAGGTGCGTCGGGCCGGAAGGCGGCGTGGGTGGTCAACATGGCCACGTCGCCGGGCCGCAGGCAGTCGATCGCCTTGCGGTAGGCGTCGAAGCCCAGGAACTGCCGGTCCGGCGGCACGTCGACCTTCGCGCCGAACTGCTCGGGCGAGGGCCTTGTGCGAGCCGTTCAGCCGGTCCTCGAAGAGGTCGGCCATGGCCACCAGCTTGACCGGTGCCGCCGGGGACCGACAGGGCGTTGGCCACCGCCCCGCTGCCGCGGCCGCCGCAGCCGATCAGGGCCAGGCGGATCGTGTTGTCCTCGGCCGGCGTGGACGTGCGGAATCGCCACCCCGGCCAGGGCGGTGCCGCGGCCGCCTTGCCGCTCCGCCTCACGAAATCCCGCCGCGACAACCGGCGCGATCCTGCCTTGGCCGACTCTTCCCGCTTCATGGTTTTCGCTCCTTGGTTCGCCAGGATTCCCCGTACAGTGCCGCTCGGATACGCTCCGAGCCGCAACCGTCCCCCATGTTAATCGAGCGGCTTGCGATCCTCCAGCCGGCTCAAGGGAGAAGCCGGCCGCGAGTTGGTCCCGTTGGGGCGGCACAAGGCGAGCAGCAGTGCCGGTCGGGTGGTGGACCGCTTCATCCTCATCGTCCGCGTCAATCGTGGTATGTCCAGGGCGGTTCGTTCCTCCTGTTCCATTCCCGATGACCCGGGATGCTCGTAGGCGGCCTGGCCTGCCTTCAGCAGCCAGTCTTCCCGGCCGGCCAACTTCATCGCCACCAGAAGCAGATTCCTAGTCCCAGCCACACGGCGACGAGGTAGGGAGCGTAGCTGGCCGGCGGCTCGAACGGATCGGGGGCGGGATAGACTGTCTTGTAGCCCACATAGATCATGCGCCGCCGACGACACCAATGGCAGCAGGGCATGCCGGAAGAGCTGAACTCGCTTCGAAGCTGACGGAAAAAGAACAGGAAGACGCCCAGATTGCCGGCGCAATAGACGCAGACCATGCCCAAGGTCAGCGACACGGCCAGGAGATTGAACTCATCGGCTCGGGCCCATCGCGAGCCCCAGTCCCAGCCCGATCGCGAGAGTCAAGAACGTCTGAAAAGCGATGGCCACCGCGGGAGTCTGGTGGACCGGATGAACTCGGGCGAGAATCTTGGGCAACGATCCGCTTCGCCCCATGGCGAAAAACACCCGCGTGGCCGCATTGGTGGAAGCCATCGACACTCCGATGGCCGAATTGACCAGGGCCAGCAAGATCACGATCCAGCCGCGCCCCATAATTGCCGGGCCAATTGAAACAGGGGATTCTCCGCGGAGTCCGGAATGTCGATGAACCGTTGGCAGGTCGTCGGTGCCCCAACCCACCAGCAGACCCCACCCGCAGAAAACATAGACGACGGCCATCAACAGCACGGCGCCGACGATTGCCAAGGGCAGGTTGCGCTTGGGTTCTCGCTTTCTTCGGCCAAGGGGGCCACCGACTCGAAGCCGGAAAAACAAAAGATCGCATAGACGACGGCCAGCGCCATGCCGCTGCTGGAAGGGATATTGTGAAAGTTAAAGGAGTCGAGATTCACGCCGCCCTTGCCCGGCCAAATCAGTCCTGTTGCCGCCAAGGCGAGCAACAGACACCTCGGCGATGCCCAACACCATCGTGAACTCCACGGAGATTTCGATTCCCCGATAGGCCAGGAACGAAATCAGGAGGGTTGCCAGAATCAGAACGCCCACCAGGGGACCAATGGGTATGCCGCCAGCAGCGATTTCTCCGTCATGTAACCGACGATCGTCAGATTGATGGCCGTTCCGACCGGATCATAGAGGAAGTAGAGCCAGGCCGTGAGGAAGCCGGCCCGCGGATGGACTGTGCGGCTGACGTACGTGTAATATCCGCCGGCCGACGGCAAGTGCTTGGCCAGTTCGGCCAACGACATGCCGAGGCTGAGCATGATGACGAAGGCGATGGCGAAGGCCAGAGGAACAGTCTCACCGAGTGCTTCGTGATCAACTGGAAGGTCAGGATCATCCCGGCCCCGGCGCAATGTGGGTGACCGCTTGCATGATCACCGAGGGCAACTTCAGCGTACCGGCCCGCAGGTTTGGCTCAGGATGGCTCATCGGAAACGGGTCTTTCTACGCTACCAAAGGCATTTCCGAGAAAAGCTGCGATCGCCCATAACGGCTGCCGCGGAAGAATTGAACAGAACGAATCCTGTGCAAGGGCGTGCATTGGAAGCACGCCGCTACGACGCTGGGTCTACAGCGAATACTGCGGAATCTTCAGCGTTTCGCCGTCTTTCAGGGCGGACAGGTGCGCGTAGTAGCCGGGCACGGTCATGTTCAGCGCCGCGATGACGTCGACCGCCGGTTTGCGGCCGCGCAGAATGGCGTCGATGAAGTCGTCGCCGAGATAGCCGTGCGAGCCGCCATGTCCGCCCGGCTGAACCCCCGGCGGCAAAGCGTACTTCTTGATCTGCAAGCCCTTCCGGAGGGCCTCGTCGTAACGTTTCTTGCCGGTCGCATCGCCGACGAAAGACTGGTTGAATCCGCCATATTCACCCCGGATGCGTCCCGCTTCCAGGTACTCGCCCTGCGAAGAACAGATCATCATCCGGGACAAGCCGCCCTCCGCCGTCCGGAACAGGCCGACTTCCGACTTGAAGATGTTTCCGATCGCGTTGGGAACCCGTCGGGATTCGTCGAAGTCGGGAGTCCCCTGGCACGAGACGTCGACGAAGCTCTTGTGCGTCACGCCGACATAGTAGGCCGTGGCGTGCGTCGGGTACCACATCGGGCAGCCTTTCTTCCGCCAGTCCTTGTAGGAGCCCAGTGCCGGGGCGCCCAGGGAATGCGGATGGCAATACTCCCCTTCGGAGTAGACGATGCGGCCAAACACGCCGGCGGCAAAGAGCTTCTCCATCGCGTACAGATCGTCGTGAAAGCACGGAGGTCTCGAACATCGCATAGACCAGCCCCTTGTTCTTCCGGCAGCATTCCAGAAGCCTCTGGGCATCTTCGATGTCGCCGTAGAAGGCCGGAACCGCGGTGGCAACGTGCTTGCCGTGCTCCATGCAGAGGACGGCGTGCTTGGCGTGGGACGGAGCGTCGGTGGCGCAGAAGATGGCCTCGATCGAATCGTCCTTGACCATCTCTTCCAGCGACGGGTAGGTCTTCTCGCACTTGGGCCTTTCGGGCCATGTCGGCGCAGCGATCGGGAAACAAGTCGCTGACCGCGACCAACTCGACGTTGGGATGATTCTGGAGGTCGAATGCCAGGCCGAATTGGCAAACGCCATGGCCGACGATCCCGACCCGAACCTTGCGGTCGCTGAACGGCTTCCACTGCTTCGTGCGGTCGTAGTCGGTCTTGGTCTGGTCAAAGCCGGGAATGACCTCGGCAGCCTGGGCGGAATCGAGCAGGGAACTTCCGGTGGCAGCAGCCGCAGCCGAAGCGGCCAAGAACGATCGGCGGGAGAGTTGTGCCATGGCAGGAGACTCCTTCAGAGACGATTTCGAAACCCAAGTGCGTTTCCGAAATCCCTCTGACGCCAAAGGACTGGGTCGAGTTCTGAAACGCACTCTCCGCACATCCGACTTCATTATCTTCTCGGAATTCACTGGCTACCGCAAGCCTGAGCCGCCGCCCCCCTCCGTGTCTCCTGCAACTCCACCCCATCGGCTTCGCCAGGCTCCCCGCCACCATGCACTTCGAGGGCTCGGGCATGTCGTGCTCATGTTGCCGGCGGGCACCATCAAGAGCAGTGTGGTCGGAACGAGACCCGCCGGGGACGGACGACTTGTCCCGATTGTCGAACCTGTCCGGAGCGACGGGGACGGAAGCGAGACGGCATGGACGCTGACCGGCAATCCGCCGCAGCCGACATAGCCGTCATTCCGGCAACGGCACGACCTCAGCCAAAAAATTGGCTAACCCCCCGAGCGGCTGTTGGAAAAGATTTCCAACAGATGTCGGCCGAACCTGTGGTCAAGCAGGCGTTCGGGAAGGGCGGCCGAACCGGTCGGCGGTCGGCATCGGGACAAGCATCCTCGTCGAGGCGAAGGGGGCCGGAAGGACGAGGCGGCAGCGGCAAGACGAGAGATCCGCTTCCGCCCGAACGGCGAAGTGGAAGCAGTCACCTGCCGGAAAAGGTATCCCAAGATTGGGATACCTTTTTCAGGAGGCACCGGCCTTGCCGCCGAGCCGTTCAAGCATCGGATCCCCAGCCGAGCGGTCTCGACCTTCGTCACTTCACGAAGGTTCGTGACGCCCGAACCCGCCCCCAGCTCCCTCACCATGAAGTCCCACATGTCGGCGTACTTCTCCGAGGGATGGCCGGGGAACCTCAGGTAGCACGTCGCCCCTTGCTCCCGAGCCATCTTCTGGAACCCGAGGCCCCATCGGGGAGAATGGACGAGGTAGTCCATCTCCTTGACCGCGTCCGGCTTGGTCAGCCCCCAGTCGTACTCGAAGTAGATCGGCGGCGAGTCCTTGCCCACCAGGGCTTACCTCCGGTTGCACGGCCACACCTCGATCCCGGCGATCGTCGGCACCGGCCGCTCCTCGAAACAAAACAGGTGCGACCGGCAGCCACAGTCGGACGCGCCGAAGCCCGGCATCGGAGTTCCCGCTCCCGGCATCCCGGCCAACCTCTCCGCCCACGAGCATTCCCGCCGCCGCCTTCCCGGTCTGAACCAGACCTCGACTAGGTCGGTGACCGCACGCAGGTAGTCCACGTGCCAGCGCAGCGTTTTCTCCTGTCGGGCGTGCCGTCCGACCCCAGCCGCCAGCCCGCCCGGGCCGAGGGCACTTCCGACGTACACGTAGAAGCCCGGCCGGACGCCGAAGGTTCCGAGCTTGCCCACGGAGATCGTCTGCCGCTTCATGGCGACAAGCACCAGGGCATAGGTTCCGGGTTTGGCGTTTGAGCCAGGTGCGAATAGGTTCGCTCGGCACCGATTCGCCCTTATTACAGTTCAATTGGGGCGTCTTCGGGCAGTTCCATATACTTGATGTTACCGCCCAGGTCTTGCACTCTGAGTTTGAGCGTTTTCTCCTGACCTGGGGCGGGATCGCCGAAAAGGTCTGCGTACTTGCCCAAGTCCGTCTTGAACTTGCCCTGGAACACGGACTGCACCTTTTTGGTAACGTCCACACCGGGCGTTTCGTGACCGCTTGTCGGTCGCGTAAACGCGGAGCCTCAACGCCGTCGCATCGCAGATGTAATCCCCGTTGTTGCCGATAGCAATATCGACGTGCTTTCCCAGCTCGCCGGGATTGATGTGAACGACAAACTCGGATTGGTAGGCGCTGGTTCCCTTTCGTCCCTGTTCCAGATACAGAGCATCAAGAACCACCGGCGTTTTGTCATGTTTCCAGTTGACGAGCTTCAGTGAAACCCCGTTGCCACCGGGATTGGTGAACAGCTTTCCCGAAATGGCAATACTCTTGCGTGGAAAGCTGCGAGCCGGGAGTCCAGCGGATCACGTTATAGCTGTCCACATCGGCTATCGGATGGGTAATCAGGAACTGTCTTCGCTGGTCGGCCGGAATAAACCGGTCGAACATGTCTCTCGAAAAATGCCGTCCCCAGTTTTCCTCCATGTTCTGCGCAGGCATGTAATCGGCGAAGAAGCCCAGGTTCGCGCCTCCTTCCAGACCGTAAGCGTATCCAACCGGGCAGCCCTCAACCTTGAACTTTGAGTTCAACTGCTTCCGGTCGGACTCTTTGGCGGCGGACAGCAGAGCGTCGTTCTTGCAGTTGAACAGCGACCACGAACCGGATTTCGATTTGTCGGGAAACACTAGCCGGCACGTTCTGCTTGCCCTGCGGGTTCTGGTAATCGGCAGCCAAATCGGCAACCAATTCGCCGTCCACGGCGAACAGATCCTTCCAGTGGCTATCGCTTTTCGGACCATACCACGCCATCGTAATCTCCCCGGTGGCCGACTTGACGCGGTTCCGAGAGCAATTCGTCGTCTACGATACGAATCGGTTTCGTCATCGTTGAGATTCGGAATCTTGAAATACACGTCGATACCGTTCGGGATCGACGAACTCCGTCAGAACGACATCGACCGGGTCACCCGTGCGTTCGGGATTCGTCCAGGCTTTAACGACAACCTTCTGTCCGTTGGGACGGACGGAATCGTCCAGGATCGGGTTGCCGATACTGGTCGGATCGAGAACCAGATCACGGGGTTCCGGGCATTTCTTGAGGACTTCCGCGTTCAGTTTCTCGCTGAACGTAAACAGAACCGGTCCCCGCATCAGGGCCACGCGGCCTTCCTGAATCATCCGACCGCGAACGAAACGCCAGTTCATCGGCATTGAGAGGGTCAGAGTGTCGCCGGATTTCCAAAGCCGTTTGATTTCCGCGCAGCCGAGTTGCGACTTAGTCAGGGCGCAGGGCACATCGCCCACGGCACACTCAATCCTTTCCGCCCAGCGCGGAGTGCGGAATCGGAACGCGAACTCCACCGGTTCGGAACACGTAAACGTCAGTTTGACTTCGCCGGAGTTCGGATATTCGGTTTCCTCTTTGATTTCAACGGTCTTGCCGTTGACATCGAATTTCTTGTCAGAGCTGGTGAACAGGTTCAGCGCGATACCGCCGTCCTGGGTGCGGTAGTACACCTTCTGCGGCAGTTCGGCAACCGCGCGTCGGAAGTTGCCGTTGCAGCAGAAGGTATCGCCGCTTTGAAAACTCCTCTTCCCGGTAAACGGCGTGAAGTAGCAAATATGGCGACCGTCCGGGGACTGCGCCCCGAACAGGGCGTTGTAAATCGTCCGTTCCATAATATCCCCATACCGCATATCGCCTTCCAATCGCATGAGGCTGTCGATCCAGCGGAGAAAATAGGCCGTAACGCACGATTCTTCGATCATCCCCGCACCGTTTTGATTGTACGTGAAATGCTCTCCTTCGGAGGTTGAACCGGTAACCAGCAGGCCGCCGCGTCCCCGTTCGAGCAATTCCTGTTTCATCCACAGGCTCTTCTTGAGGTAATCGTCGCCGCCGATCAAACGATACAGTTCCGTGTCGGGGTACATGTGCGACAGCATGACGTAGACGTGGTAGCGTGCCTTGGAGATATTCTTCTCCCACGCATCGAACGGTTTCAGGTAATACCAGTGCGGCTCGTATTGCAGGTTCCTGGCGAAGTCCAGATACTTCTTGTCGCCGGTCACACGATACAGTTCGACGAATCCTTCCGTGATTCCCGCAATGGACGTTCCGGCGGGAATAATATGTTCCCCATTA
Source organism: uncultured Planctomycetaceae bacterium (assembly GCA_963759115.1). Classification (GTDB taxonomy): domain Bacteria; phylum Planctomycetota; class Planctomycetia; order Pirellulales; family Thermoguttaceae; genus CAVWXT01. Next base: position 7,244 of record CAVWXT010000021.1, on the reverse strand, counting down.
TCGTTCGCGGGGAACATCCTCATGATGTAGTCGGCCATGACTCTCGCGTCCGCCAGGGATTGGGGATTTCCCGTCGTGCGATAGTTCCGCACCAACGCCAGATTGATGTATTCCTGCTCGTGGAGAATCCAGTTGACGACGTTTTGATAGTTGTTCGTCTCGACGTTCCAAAACCCCAGGTATCCGTCCGGATCACGGGAAGCCCGCAGTTGATCCATAATGTACTGCGTTCGTTGGGCAACTTTCGGGTCGCCGGTATATTGGGCAAACAGGCTGCCCGCGTCCAGGACCTTGCCGATGCCGTAGTACACGTTGCGTGTATCACCGCGGGCCGTGCGGTTCCTGAACTTGTCCAGCCAGTCCCGGTCCAGGTTGAGAACCATGTAGTTCTTGTAAATCAAGTCCATGATGCGCCGGTCGATTTCGCCGCCCGTCATTTCCTGCTGAGTGAGCCTTGCCGAGATCAACTTGTCCGCCGATCATCGGTTTGACCACATCCCGTTCGCCCGCAGACAGTGCGCCTGTGAAAGCAACGAGCATTGCGATGGTGAAGTAATCGTTTCATGCTGTGTCCCTTTTTGAACTGCCAGAAGTCCAGGATGGTAAGGGTTGCCTTGGAGACCGCCTCCTCTACTTCGCAAGCGGGATCAAGGCACGGAGGATCGGCTCGACCCACTGCTGGGTCTTCATGTCGAAGACGATGAAGTCGCCGTTGAACTGCCAGTAGCTCCAGCTCCAGCCCCGCCGTTCCGCCTCCCGGGCCACGAAGGTCGTGTAGCGGACACGAGAAGCCATTTCGCCCTTGTCGTAGGCACCGAACTCGCGGAGGTAGACCGGCCGCTGGTGCTGCTTGGCCCAAGCCTGCACCTTGTCGAAATCACGCTCAATGGCGGCACGCTCCTGGCCGTCCCCTTCCACAGGACGCCGACCTTGTCCTTCTGGCCCGTCCAGGACGCGCCTTGGTGCGTGAACGACATGGGCTTGTAGTAATGCACCGTGGCGATCAGGTGCCGATCCTCGGCAGGAAGCCGCAGCTTGTCCAGGTGCTCCACGCGGTTCCAGAAGGCGGGGCCGATGACCACGGCACGACTGGGGTTCGAGGCGCGGATGACAGCCAGGGCTTCCCGCAGGTACTGGTTCCACAACTCCGGCGTCAACTTTTTGTTGGGCTCGTTCAGGATCTCGAAGAGGACCTTGTCGGATGCCTGGCGGTATCGCTGAGCCAACTGCTTCCAGGTGGCCAGGAACCGCTCCGCGGTTCCCTTCGGCGTCTCGCCCCATCGCCTGGAACTCGTGGAGGTCGAGGACCACCAGCAGCTTGTTCTGCATCGCCTGCTTGACCACCCAGTCCACCACCTCCAGCCAGTCGTCTGCCAGGCGGTTCTGGGCGTCGATCTTGCGGTCCCGCCAAGGATGAAGGTTCGCTCGCACGTGGCTGAAGCCGACCTCGGCGATCAGGCGGAAGTGCTTCTCCTGAAAGCGGGCCTTGTCGCGGGATCTCCACAGCGGGTCGTAGCCGATGATGTTGACGCCACGGCCAAGCCGCTTGTTCAGTTCCTGGGGGTCCGAACCGCCCGCAACCTCTTGCGCTCGGGCAGTCAGGGATCCGAACACTGCCGTCAGCAGCAGGCCCACACGCAGGGCAAGGCGAGAACGAAGGACAGACATGTGATTCCTCCCGAATGAAGGTGGCGTGTCACTGCTTTCCTGCCGGCTCTGGATTCGTCGCGGGCGGCTTGCGGAAGCGGAGGAAGACCTGGTACTTGAGGTAGTGGAACTCGGCGTCGAGCACGAGCCCGGCGTCCGTGCCGAACTTGACCAGGTCCTCCCGAGGAATGAGCTTCTCGTAAGGGTTGAACTTGACCTCGTGGCTCTTCCTGTGGTCGATGATGAACAGGAAGCCGCCCGGCTTCAGCGCCGCGTGCGACATCGCGGATCAGGGGCAATCGGTCGTCCGGCGAGGCTTCGTGAAGCACGAGGCACACGAGAGCGGCGTCCAGCGACAGGGGACGGAGGCCGGTCTTTTGGGGTTCCGACTGGATCACCTCGACGCTGCCGAGCTTCTCCCTCTCCACCCCTCTCGCACTGGCTTCAAGGCGTCGGAGCTGACGTCCAAGGCGAAGACCTTGCCCTTGGGGCCAACTGCCTTGGCAAGGCGGAACGTGAAGTAACCGGTCCCGCAGCCGACATCGGCGATCCTCGTGCCGGGCCGCAAGTGAAGGTCCGACATCACCCGATCCGGCTGCTGCCACTGCTCCCGGTCCTCGGCGCGAAGCCCGGTTCCGAGCAAGAGCGTGCATAACGCCAGCAGGCAAGGGCAAAGCAATCCGACAAGGACCGGCTTGGACCGAGGCATGGGCAATTCTCCTTCAGAGGCGGGAGGCTCGGGGCCTGTCGAGGTTCAGTCGCCTTATGATAGTGGATTGGGGCGCAAGACGGTAGGATCGGTCAGCGGGGGCCGCCGCCCCCGATCCTCCTCGCTGCCGGCAACGGCGAGTGCTAGAATCGAGACCGTTCAAGGAGTCTCCCGCCATGCGCAGCACTTCCGCCTCCAGTCTGGTACTCGTGTTAGCCCTGTGGGCGATCCCAGGCACTCTCTGGTCGCAGTCCGCCGCGACGAAGCGGCCGAACGTCCTCATCCTGCACGTGGACCAGCTCCGCTTCGATTGCCTGGGCGTCTACGGCAACCCGGACGTGAAGACCCCCAACATCGACCGTCTGGCGAGGGACGGCGTCCGGTACGCTAACAGCTTCTGCCCGTTTCCCGTCTGCACTCCTTCACGATACTCGCTGCTCTCGGGCCGATACGTGCACGAGCATGCGGGCTGGGACAACCGCAGCACCCTCTCGCCGACGATCGCCACCTTTCCCCGGATCTTCCGGGCTGCCGGCTACCGTACCAAGGCGGTCGGCAAGATGCATTTCACGCCGACCTACCTGGACGTGGGCTTCGACGAACTGATGCTCGCCGAGCAGGACGGGCCGGGGCGTTGGGACGACGACTACCACCGCTACCTGATGCGCCTCGGCTTGGTCGACCGGAACGACCTGGAAGACCAGCGAGCCGAGTATCGCCAGCACGCGCCGCAGGAGTATTGGGACACGTTGGGGGCGATGGTCTCCAACCTGCCGGAAGCCCATCACTCGACCACCTGGATTGCCGACCGCGCCGTGGAGACCGTCCGATCGTGGGACGCGCGGGAAAGCCATCTGCTGATGGTCGGCTTCATCAAGCCCCATCATCCGTTCGATCCGCCCGCGCCGTGGCACACGATGTACGACCCCCAGAAGCTCACGATCCTGCCCGGCTGGACGCGAAAAGAACTTCGATCACGATCTCAAGCTTCAGTCGCGGCTACTTTCCCAACGATCGCCTGACCGAGGCCGAGCCTGCGCCGCGCCATGGCCTACTACTACGCCACGATCTCGCAGATCGACCATCACGTGGGACGGCTGATCGCCTTGCTGAAGGAGAAACGCCTCTACGACAACACGCTGATCGTCTTCACCGCCGATCACGGCGAGTACCTGGGATACCACCACCTGCTGCTGAAGGGCAACCACATGTACGATCCGCTGGTCAAGGTGCCGCTGGTGATCAAGTGGCCGGACGGCCGCCGCGCGGGCTCGGTCTCGCAGCGACTGGTGAGCAACGTCGACCTGGCCCCCACGCTGTGCCGGGCGGCCGGTCTCCAGCCGGCCGCCGAAATGCGTGGCGAGGATCTCGGCACGGAAGGCCCGGGCGCGAGGTCGTCTTCTGCGAATACGGGCCAGAGCTGGCGATGGCCCGCACGCGATCTCGACAAACTCATCCTCGTCGGCATGGTCGCCTGGCGAGAGCCTTTTCTTCGACCTGCAAAAGGACCCGCTGGAGATGCACAACCTCTACCATTCGCCGGAGGTTCAGGCGAAGGTCAAGCGACTGACGGCAGCCATTGCGGCTTGGCGGCCCCAGCCGGTGCCGACGTGCTATGTGGATCTTCAATCGCCGCAGATCCAGGGGCCGAACGTGCCTCCGCCCGGCTTGAAGCATCGCGAGGCGATCATCGAGTACTTTCAGCCAAGATGCAACAGCGGAATTGACAGACGTCCTGCCGACTTCCCTGGAGATCAGTTCCGTCAAGGCAGATGGCATACGACAGAATTGCGGACGGTCTTGCCCGAACCGGGGCGAGGCGAAATCGCAAACTTCATCGCCGACCGTGCCGCCTGTCACCAGCCGGTCCATCTACTGCTTGCCGCCCTCCTTGCCTTCCGGCAACGTCAGCCGCCACACGTCGTTCATCAGCGGCCAACTGTTGCCGCCGACCACCCAGAGGCTGCCGTTGAAGACGTAGGGAGTGACCTCGTGCCGGGGCGAGAACATGGGGACCGACTTGTACTCCTGCCAGGTCCTGCCGTCCTCGGTGTGCCAGGCTTCGGCGAAGTTGACGCTCTTCCGGTTACTGAACCCGCCGAGGATCCAGAGCTTCCCGGCGTACGCCTTGGCCACGAACCACATGCGCTCCGCCCAAGGCGCGTGCTCAAGCACCCGAGTCCAGCTCGCCGTCCGAGGAGCACCGAACGTCGTTGTAGGTCGTGTACTTCGGGTAGTGCTTCTCCGGCGGGTCGCTGGCCTGGAAGTGGCACCGCCCATGAGCCAGAGCTTGTCCCCGTAGACCGTCACTGCCGAGCCGTAGCGGGGCCCGAAGGGGGCGTCGGCGGTCGCGCATTCCCACTTGACGCCGTCCGTGGAGTTCCACACGTCGTTGCCGCTGCCGAGCTGCCACATCCGGCCACGGAAGACCACCAGCTCCCCGTAGCCCCTCGCGCCGAAGGGCGTCTTCGGGGAGACCATGCTTCCAGCTCACGCCGTCCGACGAGTTCCAGACGCTGGCCTTCACCGCCCACATCTTCCCGTCATGGACGACCATCTCGCTGTAGCCGTCGTATGGCGTGTTGTCGGTCACCAGCTCCCACCTGACGCCGTCGCTCGACGACCACAAGTCGCACCGAGCTTCCCGCCATCGACGTAGCCGTTGCTGAGCCACATCCTGCCGTCGAACACAACGTCCTCCGCCGTGTCCCTCGGCGAGAACGGAGCCTTCTCCACTACCCGCACCCAGGACGGTGACTTCGTGGTCGCTTCCGTTGCGGCTGCTCGCCGACCTGACCGACGCACGGTTGCGTCGTGAGCAGCCCTTCGATGAGGCGACGCCGATGGCGGCAGCGTGTCGCAGGTGGCTGACGAGTTGGGCGAGTGGCATCGGAATGCCTCCTGGACTGGTGGTCGCCGTCATCGCTCCCCGAACACCTTGGCCTTGTCGTCCAGCGGCCTGATCCAGATGTTGCGGAACCGTACCGGGCTGCCGTGGTGGTCCTGAAGGAACAGCGGGCCGCAGCCGGTCTTGAGGATGCTGGCAAGGATCTTGTCGGTATAGGGGGTCGTTCTGGTAACGCAAGGGGTTCCAGCGGGAGATGCTCTCGGTGAAGTCGGGCATTGTGCTGCACCAGCACGCCGTTGAGCAGCGCCGTGATCGAGCCCGGTTCGGCCACCTTTCCCTTGGCGTCCCGGCGGGGCGCGACGTAGACGATGTCGTAGACCTGCCACTCGTTGAGCTTCCGGGCGGCATTGACCAGCGGCGGCGAGATGCCGTACAGGGCGCCCAGCGTCTCCTTGGGCTCGACCGGGTTCTGGTAGGAGTTGAGGATCTGCATCTCGTACATGCCGAAGATGTAGACGCCGCTATTGCCCGCCCAGCCGCCCTTCTTCTTCTCGTCGGGCACGGCGAACTCGACGTGGATCTGGGCATCACGGAAGTGGAGCTTCGACACGATGAAGCCGTCCTTGACGACCATCGCCCCGTCCACGACCGGCCACTGGCAGGGCGTGCCCTTGACGTTCAGGAAGGCGTCGGTGCTGCCGCCGTCGAAGAGCACGATGGCGTCCGAAGGCGGCCTGCCGGGCGTGGTGTCCACGACCTTCGGCTGTTCCTCTGCGTGGCGATGCCCGAGACGGCCAGGGAAGCCCAAATGCCCAGGCAGAGACGAATACTGGTTCTTGCGGATCATTGTGGTTCTCCTCCATTTCTACCCGCCATCGAGAACGTCGGGCTACGGGTCCAGCATCTCGCCCGTGAAGGCGTACCAGCCGATGCAGGCCCAGTCGCCGCCCACGTTGTCCAGCGTGAGCCGGTGGCGGCCCGGCGGGATGGGGAGCTCGAATGTCTGGTCGTACTCCTTGGCCATCGCGTCGTTCTTGCCGTCCCGGTCGGGCAGGTCGATCACCTTTTCGACCCGGCCGTCCACCTGCCACTGGAGCTTGGCCCCGAGGGTGGCCACGCCGAGGACATGGACCCGCCAGGGAGCCGCCCTTGGGCATGTTCACAACGAAGGTGGGCGGGTTGCGGAGGTGCTGGTGCAGCCTCCCCTGGAGCATCCCCGGCAATGCCCACTGGTCCCGCACGAGGCCCCCTTTCTGGACGACGAACTCGTTGCGGGCAGGCCGCGCCCACTGCCAGGAAGGGACGATCCGCCGGCCGGAGAGCGTCACCTCGGGCAACCGGTCGTACTGGAGGATCGCCACGCTGTACGCCTCCAACTCGGGCAGCGTGACGGCCAGCTTTGCCGCCGCTTGCACGGGCCTCTCCACGCTTCTCGCCCTGCCAGTCGGGAGAGACGACGCGGACGCTCCTGCGGCACGCGGTCGGTGGGCAGCGTGACGGCCACGGGGCCGCGACGCTTCGGCCTTCCCGTCGTCGGCCTGGCGGTTGATTACGTGGAGGATCAGGCTCGGCGGCGACGTGCGCCTCCACAGGGCCAGGCTGAGTCCCGGCTCGCTGGTCTCCAAGGGCTCGAAGCCCAGGAGTTCGGCATCCAGGTAGAGTTCCTGGTGCTGTGGTAGAACCGGCTCTGCCGGGCGATCTCGGCCAGAGCGTGCCGTCCTGCCGAGCATCGTTGCCGGACGGGCCGTGTACGGGGAAGGCGAAAAATCCGCCGGCCGCGTAGATTTCCGCCCCACGGACGCGAATCCAAAGCCGGCGGTCCTCGGGCGGAACTTCCATCCACGGGAAGCCGCCGAAACCCCAGTCGTGGAACAAGACCACCGGCACCTTCCTGCCCGCCATGCCCCAGCCGGCCGCCACCGTCGAGCCCCACCGGTCGAGCTGGCTCTCCGACAGGTCGATCCGGCCCGCCTTGGTCCGCCAGTCCTCCCAAACGCCGAGGACCTGGAGATCGACGTACCGGGCCAGGCCGTTGGCGTC
>CAVWXT010000020.1:0-12343 GCA_963759115.1 uncultured Planctomycetaceae bacterium | reverse complement strand
TCCGGTGACGTGCCCAACGCATGACGGCACCATGTACGAAGTGGCGTAGTCAGCGGACAAGGGCAGCGGCCGGGCGGCAACAAGGCCGCCTGGCAAAGCCCAACCCACCAGGACTCAGCCGACGCCAATCAAGGCGACATGGCGGCCGACAACAGCGATACTGGGCTCCTGGGATTGCCAGCCGAGGCTCTTGGCATTGCGCAGATCGACGCGAGGCGTTGAGGTGTCCGAAGACGGGCGTTTTTCGCTGTGGGCCGCCCCGCCCGGTTCGGCCAAACGGCGGCCGGCACCATCGACACGCGGTGGTACTGACACCGGGAATCGAGTTTCGTCGTGACCCGGTACCCCGGTCCAGGACCCGGATCGGGACAACTGGCCATTGCCGGCGACTCCCGGGGAAACTCGCTCGGGGCGTCCATCGGACAAATCTCGAGCCGCGCCCTTACACGTTCTTGGCCGCGAATTGCAGACCAATTGCCAATACTACTCGCGTATCACTGGCAAGGGCGCCCCCAAGCTCACCGTCGATCCGGGCCACATGGACGTGTTGTTCGAGGGCGGCAAGGACATCGGAACCCCCCGTAGGGCCGCGATTGGTTCTGGAAGGATGCGGCCAAGGTGTTACGCCCGTCGGCAGCCCATGCTGCCCGTCAGGGCGCCGAAGAAGAATCGCGGAACCGAGCCTAATGGTCGGCTCGCATCCTGGTAAGAGGCTTTCTGGGGAGAGTTGCAGGCGGAGCAGCCCGGGAAAGCCTCATTCCTAAAAACGCCGTGCCGAGTCAAGGACCGGGTGGCGCGTTTGTTTCTCGGGAGCGGCCTCGCTCACCTGGCGGCGAGCTTCTTCGAGGGCCACGAGAATGTTGTTGTCGTGACATCCGCGTCCTTGTGGAACGTCAAAGTAATCGTGGCCGACGAAGTGGCAATCGGCGGCGGTTCGTCGCTCTTCCAGAGCACACGCGACCGGACAAACCGTGCTTCGCAACGAGTTTCTCCAGGTCCATCGTGCAAATGCCTTCCTGCCGGACCCGGCGTATCATTTGAAGTTGCTCCTCCGGCGGAAGACGATGCACGGCGTAAAGGTGCCGCTGGGTGATGTGCCCTGTCTGGCCTTCCCGGGCGATCTTCTGCACCTCGGGAGCAGTTCGAGCAGGGCCAGGAGTTTCGAGATTACGCACTTGGGTTTCCCGACCGCTCTTGCCAGGTCGAGTTGGCTAAAACCGTTGGCGTCCCGGAGCGTCGCAACGCATCGGCCAAGTCATAAGGGTGGATGTCCTCCCGCTGCCAGTTCTCGACGATCTGATGCACGAGGACTTCGTGCTCGTTGGGGCGATCGGGCCCAGCAAGGGACTTCGGCAAGGCCCGCGGCGCAGGCGGCACGATAGCGGCGGTGGCCAACGACGATCTGGTAGATGTTGTCGGCCTCAATGAAGCGGACGCTGATAGGCAGGAGGATGCCAAGCCGCTTGACCGAGGCGTTGAGTTCCTGGTCGGCGTCGGCGTCCACGTGCTGGCGGACCTGATTCGGGTCGGGTCGGATGCGGCTCGGTTCGATCAGCAGGGCCCCACAGAGGGGTCGGCATCCGTTGTCGAACCTTGAAGGGGTCTATCCTTTCGCGTAGTGAGAGACATGGTTGGTTACCTCCGCGCGCATGGGGTCGAACTGCCCACCGTATTACTATTGCAATCCCGGGGCGAAAGCGCATCCGGTCTGGAGAACCACCACAATGAGGGAGACGGGGTAGATTCTCGGAAGAATCTTTCGACCCGAACGTCGGTTGAAAGACGCCCGCAGACGCTTCTCACCGGCGGCACGACGTGGTTGACAGCCAGGGGCGACCCACTCAGCAGGAGCCAACGGAGGGATGGCGATGCCGTGTTGCGCCCTCAAATTCGGATCGCTCCGCCCTGATCCTCGACGCCATGCCCCAAGACTCAGTGCGAGGTACGAGGCTCCTTCCGTTTTTCTGAAAGGGGTTTTCGCAACATCCGCGAGCCCGCACCGCGGGATTCATCAAAGACCCGATCCCGTGGAACCGTTTCCACGGCCCGTGCACGTCGTCCCAGTTGAAATCGTCGCCGACGATGATGGCTTTCGGGAACAAGTCCATCGCTGCGGTGATGTCCCTCACGACGCTCTCATAAGCATGATCGCCGTCAATGAACACCAGATCGGCCTCAAGGCCGGCTTCGGCGACCTGCTGGAGCCCCTCAGCCGAATCGGCTTTCACCGGGATGATCTGCTCGCGGTAGCTCCAGCACTCGGCAAGGAAAGTCTCGTAAAGGCGTGGCAGGAACGAGCGAGTTCCGGGTCACTCTCATGCTCGGGGCTCCCCTTCCAAGTGGTCGATCGCAATGACTGTGGCCTGCGGCGCGAGTCCGGCCAGGAACCGGTGGACCGCCCCGTCCACGAGCCGACCTCGACAATCAGCTTGGTCACGTCCGAAACGGAGCCCGTGAGCAATTCCGATGTCCCATCATGGAGCCAGTCGCGCCGCGGGAAGGGCGGAACGTCGGGCTTCTGCGGGGGCCAGGGGTGCTGCGCGGCGAAGTTCTCCAGGACCGGCGGCCTTTCGGTGGTGGCTTCCCGTGGTCCGGCCCGGGCCGAAGTTTAATGTAAACGTACCGAATCGCGGCCGCTCCATGCCCGCGTCTTCCCAACCGAAGCGGTGGTTCCCGATGTGAAACAGGCGAATCGACGTGTCGGCAAAGATCCGGTAACCGCACTGTCGCGCCCGATGGCAGAAGGCGTAGTCCTCGGCCAAGTACCAGTAGCCGTCTTCAATCGGGCGGATCATGGGCAGGAAGAACGGGAACATCGGGTGCCCGAATCGCTCGTTGCAGACCGGCAGTTTGAGCTTTCGCTGGATGGTCAGATAAACCTCTCTGCGAACCAGCATGAAGCCGGTCCCGGCATAAAGCAGTTCCACCAGCCCTCCCCGCTTGCCGAAGACCATCGAGGGGCTCCCCGGCATGACGTGGCAGGCCAGGGCACGCTTTCCCTTTTGCGGATAGATTCCGGCGACGATTGGGTGTGGGTGAGAGCGGAGTTGATCCACCGAATCGGGGTGGAACCCGATGTCGGAGTCGATCCACAGCGTCTCCTCGAAGCCGTCCATCAGGGCGTCGGTGGCGATCACGTTGCGGCCCTGGTCGATGGCCGCGAACCCGCCGACGCGCCGGACTTGGTATCCCCGGCGTTCCAGTTCTTTCAAGTCCGTCGTCGCACTCCTGGTGAATGAAGCCCGTAAACGGCACGAGGATCGCGCACTTGCGCGGGTCCATGGGATGGAGGTGGCGTCGTCGGGCCGCGGGCGTGTCTGCCGGGACCCGCCCGTCTACGGGAGCGGGCCGCTTTCCGGTGAGAATCAACTGGTCTTCGCGCGGAATCCCGGCAAACGATAGGATTTCGTGAACGCCTGGCTCGGCGGTCAAGACATCCGTGTCCCATAGCCGGAGATTGTCGGGATACCGCCGCACCAGATCGTCCACCGTTTGATAATACTCGTCCCAGTAGCGGCCGATCCCCTCCTCGCGGTTCTGCGTGTCGTATTGCGGGAAGACCCGCGTCCAGAGGAAATCGTGGGACCAACCGGGGGCCGGCTCTTGGGCCCAATGGTTCGTGGGAAACCGCGTCGAATGATCGAGGGACCGACAGAATCCCGCGACGACTTCTTCCCTGGGCCGCTTCAGGCACACGATGCGGATCGCCGGGTCGAACTGGATGGCCTCTTCCACGTAGGGGAGATAGAACGACGCCACGTCGCCGACGAACAATTGCTTCCGCTCGTGCTCAGTATCCGCTCCAGACGTTGGCGAATCCCCGGCGCGCCCGGCTCGACGGTCCACGGCAGAAGCGGTGGTTGCTCATGGGTAACGTGGCAGTTCGGCTGCTTGTTAAGGATTCTCCGCCAGAAGGGCCGACCCGCACTGGCCGGCCCCCATCCCCAAGACGATGTACCTGTTCATAAGACATTCCCCGGGAAAGACCGCAGATCAGCGACGCAGACAGTCCGACCGATCCCCCCATGATACGGCGTGTGCATAGGCCAAGCAAGCTACTGCTGCGTCCAAGCCAGGTTTCGCACAGCAATACTGTGACAACATGTTGTCACTCCGGCATAAACTGGTTGGCTGGGGGGGGGGGGCAATCTCGCGGGGCTCTCCGAGTGGGAAAAACACAGCAAGCGGGCTGTCGAGAAGACGGTAGAGAAAGATGTCCTCATGTGATCCCGGCGAGAGAATCTTGAACAATCTTAAAAAAATCCGGCGGGCCGCGAGTTGCATTCTTTCGCATCGCGTGGATAATCGTGGCACTCTCTGGATGACGGTCCTGTTGCTTCAGAAGGACCTCCGCCGATGCGAAACGCAAGGCCGCAGCCGACCGTGGATCAGTTCCTCGGCTTCTCGGACGAGGAACTGGGCGTTGATCCGGTCGTGGTCAACCTTGTGGTGGCGAAAGGGATTCCCGCCCTCGCCGATTTGGACATCGACCACTACGTCCGCCTGGCCGATCAATGGGCGGCCCATCGCCGGATGCCCGCGATGGAAAATCAGTTCCGTCGCACCCCGAACGACTGGGGCGACGATATCGACTTCTTCCGGCTGGGACTGGTCTGCTGGTACTGTGACGTGGTGCTCGGAGTTGCCTACCGCGAGGACCAGCGGAACGCTCGCCGGATTCGGTATACCGATCCCGACCGACCTGTTCCTCAACGGCGTGATGGACACGCGGCGGGGGACTTGCGGGCAACATGGCCCTGTTGCACGTCGTCTTGGGCCGTCGCATCGGCTTGCCGGTTTATTTGGCCTGTGTATGGTCGCATTTTCCGACACTTTAGCATCGTTATCGGGTAATTTCATCCTGCACGGGCATGGTGCAGGGTTTGAGTGGTATCGAAACGTCCGGTGGCCTGAGCATCGCGTAGCATGTCGATGGCGATCCGGGCGTGAATGTGTTGCTGTGTGCGGACGCGGTAAATCGTCTTCTGCATTTTGCGATGACGACGATTGCCACGTTCCACGGCGTTGGAAGTCGCCGGAAGCAGCGTGTCGTCGAGGAAGGTCAATGCTTTTTCCAGATTGGGAGAGAACAGCTTGCTGAGGGTCTTGCCGACCTTCCGAAAACGCCGCACACGCATCCGTAGCTTGGCCAATTTGGCCAAGGCCGTGTCCGTGCGGCAACGGCGGTCGAACAGGCGGTAAACCTCGTCCATGATCTCGCGGAGCGTGCGCAACTGAGGCAAGCCGCGGGTGATCCGCTGAAGAATCCGGCGTTCGGCGGGAGTAAGGTGGTGGGCAACAAACAGATGCCGATGCTCGAACAAATCGCCGATCTTCTGTTGCAGATCGCCGGTTCCGCCGGGCCGCCCGCTTGGCCTGCTTGCTGCGGGCCGCCCACGGCCCAACGGCGCCTTCTGGGCGGTCCAGTTGCTTGCGCACCTTGGCTCACCGCGTGGAGCACCGCCTTGGTGATTTCGGCCAGCACGTGGAACTCGCACACCTGATGCCGACGCCCGGAAAAATCTCGGCAATCGGCCGAGGATACAGGGGCGAACCATCGGTGGTGATGCCTCGCAGAAGCAGTCCCCGGCCTCCAAAGCGGCGCGGAAAGCCGTGAAGAACTCGCGGATGTCGTCGTGCGTCGGGTCGTGGTCCAGAACCCGGTAGAAGATTCGCTTGAAGGTGCGGTTATCGACGATCGACAGCACGCAGTACGGCCCGTCGTACAGTTCGTCGGCGGCGATGTACCCGGAGAAGTCGGCCAGCGCCCAGTCGAGATAGTCGGCGTCGATGCGGGCCTCCGCCTTTTTTCCCCCCGGCCTCCACCCAGTTCTGGATGGTGGCAAAGGGCACAAACACCCGATGGTCCCGCCATAGGTGCCAACTGGCCGCTTGGTACGGCAGTCCGTCTTCGACCACCAGGCGTACGGCCAAGGCGACGACGCGGTGCGTGTAATGGGCTCCTGGCAAGGCCAGGTCCGACATATCGGCGTTAAAGTATTTGTCGCACTCGGTGCAATGATGGACCGAATACGTGAGGTGCATGTCGTGTGGACGGCCGGATACGCAAATCCCCCAAATCGTGCAACACCCGTCGTGCCCGACGATCCCGATAGGAACTGTGCCCACAGGTCGGGCACGGTTGTCGTCGGAAGTCTCGGCTGCGTTGGATGATCTTCGGTTTGGGCAAATCCTCGACGCGGGTGATGCCTTCGGTGGCATCGGGCACATATTCACCTGGTCCCGGCATGGCAAAGCCCTCCGTGGCTCTCGTTTCCAGGCCGGAAATCTAGCACAATTGCCCTTGCGAGTCATCACCAAAACCCGATAACGATGCTAAAGTGTCGTTTTTTTGGTCAGAGTCGCACAGTGGACGGGGCGCTGTCTTGGCCCCCCTGGCCCAGACGCGGTGTCACAGAATGGGCGGAGGAGCCACGGCAGGCGAGCGGAGTAGAGGCGCAATCCTTCCCGCCGCCAAGGACTTCTCCGGCACTCATTTGGCTGAACCACGGGTGCGGAAGGCTCACCTTTCGGCCGGTCGTCGCTTCTCAGCAATCGCAAGCAGTCAACAATGCGGCGGCCTTCGCCGGCTGAATCAGTTGCGGCTGATTAGTGCGGCTGGCGCAGATCCCCAAATCTCGTGCATACCGCAACTCGGCTCGCCTGCACTCCACCCGGTCGTGATCTGGGAGCCATCGCCTCAACAACCGCTTCCTGCCTGGATGGAGAAGATGGGAAAGATGCGTTGCCGACGCCCCGCTGTTAGGTGGGTTTTCTTGGGAAAGGCCGCTCTTGCCGTGTCTTTCCTCGGATGGTGCCTCCCGGCTGGCTCAGGGGTCCAACCTGCCTTGGGACGCGAAGAAGCCCAGCGTGAGAGCGTTAGTTTCAGGGGTTCCAGGGCCACTCCGAAGCATGGTCAGGCTTCTCCGCCGCCGCCCAGACGAGCACCACGCCGAAAGAGTCCTGGTTCGCCCGCAGCCAGGAACGCCACAGCGGTGCCAGACTTGCGCAAGTCAGCCACGCCTACTGGCTGCCTAAACCGCGGTTGTCGAGGCGGAAAGCGGGCCCCGGGCGTGCATGGCAGTGGTTACTCAGCCTTCCCCACCAGTTGCGATTCCTTGGTCGGCCCGAAACCGACGTTCGACTCGGAATCGTATTGCAGCTCCTTCCCGGAGAACTTCAGGCTGACCGTGACGATGAACGGCGTCTCGTAGAAGCAGAGCTTGGCCGTGAACGTGTCGTCCGCGGTCCAGGCGCCGCTGGCCGCCGCCGGTTGCTGGGGCAACGAGCCCCATGCCACCCGCCCCTTCTGCCATGCGCCGCGACCGCAGGCGATCCGCTGCTCGACGCCGTCGAATCGCGCGACGAGAGTCACGGCGCCGTCCTTTCCGTCGCTCTCCAGCGTGATCGCTTCCAGCTTGCGCTGGTTGGCCGGAAACACGTACTTCTTGCCCGACACCTTCGCGGGCGAGCCGGAGCCTTCCTGGGGACGCAGCGACAGCCCCTTCAGCGTGTGTTCGAGTTTCTGCCGGGCCTCATCATCGGCGGGCAGCGGCGACGGCTTCATGGCCGGCAGCAGTTTGTCCCAGACCAGGTTCAGGACGGCCTGCATGTCCTTCACGCCGCTGGTGATGGCGATCACCGCATCCTGCTCGGGCATCACGACGCAGTATTGCCCGAACGCCCCGTCGCCGCGATAGGCGCCGTGGCGGCAGCGCCAGAACTGGTATCCGTAGCCCTGGTCCCAATCGCTCTTCGGGTTGCTGCCGTTGGAGGTCTGCCGGGCGGTCGCCGCCTCGACCCACGCCTCGGGAACGAGCTGCTTGCCCTGCCACTTGCCCTTCTGCAAGTAGAGCTGGCCGAACCGCGCGATGTCCTCGGTGCGGATGCTCAGGCCGAAACCGCCGGCCGAGATGCCTTGCGGGCTGGTTTCCCAGGTCGGGTGTTCGATGCCCAGCGGCTCGAACAGGCGCGGCCGGAGATAATCGAGCACGGTCATGCCCGTCGCCTTCTGGACGATGGCCGAGAGCATGTACGTCGCCGAGGTGTTGTAGAGGAAATGGGTGCCGGGCTTGAACGGGACGGGCTGGGCCAGGAAGGTCTTGGTCCAAGGCTGATCCGGCGTGCGCGGCGGCTCGGTCTGATGGCCCGTGGACATGCGCAGCAGGTCGCTGACCCGCATCGCCTTGAGGTTGTTGCTCGGCTGGGGCGGGGCGTCCTCGGGAAAGAACTTCAGCACCTCGTCGTCCAGGCTGAGCTTCCCCTCCGCGATGGCCAGCCCGACGGCCGTGGAGGTGAAGCTCTTGCTCAGCGAATACAGGGAGTGGGGAGCCTCGGCGTGATACGGCGACCACCAGCCTTCGGCCACCACGTGGCCGTGGCGCACGAGCATGAAGCTGTGCATCGAGTCGATGTTCTTGTCGGCCGCCTCGACGAACGAGAGGACGGCCGAGGAGGAGACGCCCTGGGCCTCCGGGCTGCTGCGCGGCAGGTCTGCCCCGATGCAGATGGAGCTACTCATGGCGACCAGTGCGATGACGGAGAGAGTCTTCATGCTCGTGACCTCAAGACAATCGGGAATCATGTACACGCCGGATGTCTGATGGCCGTCGACTGGGAAGTAGCCCGATTACAGCGTCGGCCGCTTAGCGGCGGGCGCGGTCAGCGTGCAACTCGCTGATCCGTTGGCCTGACCAATAAATCATTACAGGGCGGGGAGGACCATCGTTGTCACCAAGGTAGACAAACACGTCGCCGGTTCCCCTCAAGTTAGCGGATGGGTCTCGGGTGTCAAGATACCTTCCTTTCCTCTTGCGTCGGTCGGCCGGTCACCGGCAAAGTGATGCGAAGCCCTGGGTTGGGCGTCGGGTCTTGCCAATTCGCGAATCAGAACGCTGAGAATGAGAACCTGCTGATCATCCGGGACAAGGGGATTGCGGCGAAATACACTGACAACTGGCAGAAGCACGCTGACCACTCGGAGGTGTATGGTGGCCGGGCCGAGAAACCGGCGGCGGCAGTCCCGCCCAGAGGCGTGGAACCCGTGACGGGAAACCGGCCAGGATGTCCAGGATGGTTTCGTGGCGTCGAAGAACTCGGCGGTGTTCCACCGGCCCGGCTGCAAATCGGCGGCGAAGATCTCTCCGGCGAACCTCATCCGCTATTCTACTCGGGAGGAAGCGGTGCAGGCGGGAAAGAGGCCGTGTGCCGAGTGCAGGCCGTAGCCACCTCCAATGGCAGAATCACCAGATGGACGTCTTCGACAAGCTCCCCGGCCCGCCCAGCAAGGACCAGTTCGCCCAGTTGCTCAGCAAGAGGTCTGGAAGAACTTCATCGGATGTCTTTCCTCGTTGCGAGCGAGTCGCACACGCGGCGGCCCATGGGGCCTCCGGCATCTTTATACTTTCTTCCCCTTCCGGCGGGCGTCGTTGATCTGCTCGCGGCTGCGGTGGCGGTACTCGCGCAGGGTCTCGATCTGGTACTGCTTGCACAGGTCGCGCACCCGCACGCCGGGCTTGACCGAGCGCGAGCAGATACCAGGCTTCCATGTCGAAGTCCTTCTCCAGCTCGACCTCGCCCTTGTGCTCCGCGAGCAGCCTGGCGACCTTCTCCTCGTTGAAGTCCTTGTGGACCAGCGTGCGGTCCAGGTCGAGCGTGGCGATGAACTGCTGCGGCCGGGGCTTCTCGACGTTCTCGATCGTCTTGCCGAGGATGTCGATCATGTTGCCCCAGCCGACCGCCACGATGTAGTAGTTGTGGATCATGGCGTAGCCGTTCAGGGGCATGCCGCCGCCGTAGGCGCTGGGCCAGAAGACGATCTCCGCCCCCTTGCGCTCCGCCTCCTGCCAGACCTCGTCGAAGTTGGCGTCGAAGCAGGTCAGGATGGCGATGCGGCCGAAGTCGGTGTCGAAGACCTTCACGCCTTCCCGGCTCAGGTTCGAGCCCTTCGCCCCAGAAGACGAACACCTTGCGGTAACAGCCCGCCACCTTGCCCCTCGCGGTCCAGCAGCACGGCGGTGTTGTACTGCCGCCGTCGGCCGCCTGCTCGCGGATCGGGCAGACCACGTACATGTGGTGCTTCTTGGCCAGCTCCGCCGACGGCGTTGGTCGTCGGGCCGGGGATCGGCTCGGCCGCGGTGCCGGCGAACTCCTCCGGCAGGCAGGCGATGTCCACGCCCTGCGGCCCCGGCCGTCTCCAGGTGCTCGATCGCCAGCTTGCAGCTTCTGGTCGTGGTCGCCGCCGAAGCCGATGGCGATCGCCGCCACCTTGACCTGCCGGCCGGGCAGGGCCTTGTCGGCCGGGGAATCCGCGTCGCGGCGCCGACCGCGAACGCCGGTCGCGGAGCACCCAATCAGGGCAAGGATCACGAGGCGTTCCAACATCCTTCTACGCATGTTGCTTCTTCACGGATAGTGCCGGCAAAGCCAACAACCAGATCCGCAAGTCCGCCACCACGACAAGCTCCGCTGGAGGCGAGGTCTGCAGAATCTTCCGAATTCGCAGTTCCTCCTTCGGCCACATTGTTGCGGTGCTGCAATCGGGTGCTCGATCGGGCGAGAGATAGCCACCAGGCGGCAGGTTGCCCGACAATCTTCAACGCCCCCTATCGGATGGGCGGGAGAGCGCCCGAAGAACCTGTCGCCCCACGGGCTCTCGGGCTCTTGAAAGATGAGATGGCAGTTTGGACTGCCCGGGCCGGAGGTTAGCAACGTTGCCTGGCCTCAGAGCGGGCGAGTCACGTTCAGAACGGTTCTTGACTCGTCGGAGCCACCCGCTAGTGTAGTGATTCACGCTGTTGGGGTTTTATGAAGGACTTTTCGGGCACGTTCGATTTTGGCGAGGATTTCGTCAGCTTTGGCGGTCCAGGTGAATGAACGAGGGTTGCGGTTGTGTTCCTTGATGAACGATACGATCGCTTCGATCAATTGCGCGACGTTGCGGAACGTGCCACGACGCAGCCGCTTGGTCGTGATTTCGCGGAACCAACGCTCGATCAGATTCAACCACGAACTGCTCGTGGGAATGAAGTGCATGTGGAACCGAGAATGCCGCTTCAGCCACGACTTCACCTTCGGATGCTTGTGCGTCGCGTAGTTGTCCACGATCAAGTGCAAGTCCAGGTCGGCAGGCGTTTCGGTGTCGATCTGCCTCAAGAACTTGATCCATTCCTGATGCCGATGCTTGGTCATGCAGGTTCCGATCAGCTTTCCCTCCGCCATTTCGATGGCGGCGAACAAGGTGGTCGTTCCGTTCCGCTTGTAATCGGCGGTCATCGTGCCGCAACGACCGGGATTGATCGGCAGTCCCCGTTGCGTCCGATCCAACGCTTGGATCGAGGTCTTCTCGTCCGCGCAAAGCACCAAGGCGTGATCGGGCGGATTGAGGTACAACCCCACCACATCGAGCAACTTTTCCGCAAAATGCGGGTCGTTGCTGAGCTTGAACGTCTTGGTCCGATGCGGTTGAAGTCCGTTGGCCTATAATGGTCGGGGGTTTTCGGGCGCAAATGAGGTGGATTCGCCGATGAGGAGTGGCGACTCCAGGAGGCGAATGGATGACGAGGAAGCGGAGGACGTTCACGGAGGCATTCAAGGCGAAGGTGGCCCTGGCGGCGATTCGCGGTGAAGGCACGAGTGCGGAACTGGCGAGTCGATTTGCCGTGCATCCCAATCAAGTCACGAGTTGGAAGCAGCAGGCCGTCGCGGGGCTGCCGGAGGTGTTTGCCGATGGCCGCTCCCGACGCGAGAAGGACGAGGAGGAACATCAGGCGCGATTGTATCAGCAGATCGGCCAGCTCCAGTTCGAGCTGGACTGGTTGAAAAAAACATCTGGACAGGTCCCCTGATCAAATTTACCGTGAAGCCCGGAGATTTAGTGTAGGTTCCCATATCGGGGTCGTAATTGTTAAATCTCTTGCCGTAGGCGCTGCATTCGGGTCGACGTCGACGGTTATGCTCATTGACGAGCCGTCCACGGCGATAAAGTTGGTTGCCGACGCTTTTACCCCACCGGAGAAAGTTATATAACTGGTCGTTCCTGCCTGCTGAAGGTTATTGGTTATATCGGTAATCCACACAACAACCACGGTGCAGCCCTGGCCACACGATGCAGGAATTACCTGGTAAATCGAGGACCTGTATTAACGGTGAAAATATTGGTGGACACGCTGGTTCCGAAATCCGGATTCGTAACTATTATATTCCCGATACCTGCCGCGCAGTTAACCCTTTACGTTTACCGTAACGGTAAGGGAGGACGAGCTGTAATAATACATGTCCGTAACTTTAATCCCTCCGCCGACCTGCGAAAAACTTATATTCGACGTCTGCATTTGTATTCCGT
>CAVWXT010000019.1:0-9070 GCA_963759115.1 uncultured Planctomycetaceae bacterium | reverse complement strand
CAAGAATTGCAGAACCACGGCGGCCCGCTGTGGTTTAAGAACATGTACCTCCGCGAGATCCCGCGGAAGTAACACCGCCGCGGCGCCGGGCCGAGGCCGCTTGTATACCGGAGAGAGCCGGGCGGCCCAGGCATGAATGAGCTGATTATGGCGGCCGCGCAGGCGGGAGAGACCGTCTTCTTGTCTCCGTGTTAAGGCGGCGTTGCTGACGGTCGTCAATGGCGTGTTTACGCCCCGCCTTTCATTCCAGATTTGATTCGACTCGAAAGGCAGCCCCTCACCCCCGCCAAGAGGCAGGCCGAGGCGATCAAGTCCAGTATTTTCCTGATGGGCTATTGACAGGGCTTCCGAAAGTCTTAATATATTAAGCAGTCACTTACTTTATAGGACCGTCCTCGCCATGCCTCGCCCCAGCCAGATCGACGAACAACGCAAACGGCTGTTGCCCATCGTCTGCCAAGTGTTCAGAGACTTGGGTACCACCGGACGACCACGGCGGAGTTGGCCAAGCGGTGTCGGGTGCGGGAGAACATCCTCTATCGCTTGTGGCGCGACAAGAAGGCCATGTTCCTTGCGGCCATTGACGACATCTTCCAGAGTCGCGCCGAAAGGTGGCGCAGAATCCTGGCGAAGCGACCGACGCCGGGCCAAGCCGCCGAAACGCTGGTCGGGTATGAGGCCAAGCATCAGGGCGAATTTGGTTTCTACCGAGTTGTGTTCACCGCACTGGTCGAGGCCGACGATCCGGAGATCCGGGAGGCGATCAAGGGGATGTACCGCCAGTTCCATGAGCGCATCCGGAAACTGATCGACGCCAGCCGGGAGGGGGAAAAGAAGTCATCGGGGCTTTCTGCCGACGCGACCGCATGGGCCATGATCGGCCTAGCGACCGTTTCCAACATCATTAGAGAACTCGACTTGCTACGGCCCCGGCAACGAGAGGAGATGTTTGCTTTGGCGGCGAATCATCTGGTCAAGGGGGACTGACGGGAGTTGTTTTTTTGTTGTTTGTGTAAGTGTATGCTTACATTACAACGGGAGGTTCGTATGGACTGCGAATCTCAATCGTCGGCGTTTCCTTGCAGGTGCGATTGCGGCGTCCTGGGCAGCGACCCAACCTGGGACCGTCTCAGGACAAGTTCATCCAAAGCCGAAAGAACCCTGGACATCCACGTCCACTTGTTCGGCACCGGCGACAGCGGCTCAGGCTGTCGCCTTTCCAAGGCAACCTCCGAATCGCTGCATTTCAAGTTTCTGGCCGGAAAGCTGCGGCTCCGAGAGCCGGCCAAGACCCTCGATGAGGG
Source organism: uncultured Planctomycetaceae bacterium (assembly GCA_963759115.1). Classification (GTDB taxonomy): domain Bacteria; phylum Planctomycetota; class Planctomycetia; order Pirellulales; family Thermoguttaceae; genus CAVWXT01. The sequence continues at coordinate 7,766 of CAVWXT010000019.1, read as the reverse complement.
ATACGTCCTTGCCTTGGCTGAGCAAGTCGAGAAGTCGGGTCTGGACAAGGCCGTGATCCTTGCCCAGGATGCAGTCTACGACCACGATGGCAAGGCCGACTGGGGCAAGACTCCCTTCTACATCCCGAATGACTATCTGTTTCAGGTGGTGGCTTGTTATCCGGAGCGGATGATACCCTGCGTTTCCATCAACCCCCAGCGTGCCGACGCCATCGCGGAACTCGACCGCTGTGCGACGAAGGGGGCCAAGGTACTGAAGATCCACCCTCCGATCCAGGGCGTCGATCTTTCCGAGAAGCGATACGTCCCGTTCTTCCGCCGCTGTGCGGACTTGAAGATGGTCGTGATGGTCCACACGGGTCACGAGCACAGCGCACCGATCATTAATGCTGCCATTGGCGAACCCTCGGAAGCTCGCCTTGGCGCTGGAGGAGGGATGCACCGTGGTCGCGTGTCATTGTGGGACGGGCTGGCCGACCGACCCCGTGGACATGCTCCCCGATTTCTTGGCGATGATCCGTAAGTACAAAACCTCTGGGGCGACACGTCCGTCCTCGGAAGCGCCGGACGGGTGCGGGATATGTCCCGGTTGCTGGCCGATGGCGAGGCCAAGGACCGCCTATTGCATGGCAGCGATTTTCCGTTTCCGCCCACGCCACTCGCCTTCGTCGCCACGCTGGGGTTGCTCAAAGCGGCCCGATTGCAGGCCATCAAGAACCTATCGAGCAGGATTTCGCTCTCAAAGAAGCCCTTGGCATCGGTCGGGCAAGTGCGGAAAGGGCGTATCGCTTGGTCTGCGGCGAGGAGAGACGATCATGACCAAGAAACGCTTCTCGTTATCGTTAATCCCCGCAGTGGGAAGAAACGGGGGCTATGGGCCGCGGCACGGCCTGGCGGAAGTCGAGCTTCTGGAGTTGTTCGGCCAGCCACCCGAAACGCGCGGGTACGCCCGGCCCGGTCGCAGTTCTATTTCGCAACGGAAGCGGTCTTCGCCACAGCGCCGCGGACTACCGGGCTTCGCGCGGCATGTGGCGTCGTGATGGCGTCAGGCAGTGGTTGTATTCCCCTCGGTTCGGAAGATAATAGACTCGTTCCAGTGCCCAAAGTAACGGGGCGGACTGCCCCGGCATCTCGATTCACCAGGGATTCGGAGCATAGACGTGTCTCATTCTATTCGTCATGCGGTGTCGGATTCTGCCTGGGATGACTCTCGCAGCAGTACTGATCCTGAACATTCTTTCCCATCGCGCTGGCGGAAACGCCCGCGAACACCGCAATCGTGCCGGCGCCCAAACTGGAGAACGACAGTTACGATTGGTACGCCCGCCACGAGGCCGTGTTGAAAATCAAGGACCAGGTCAACCCCGAGATCGTGATGATCGGCGACTCGATCACGCACTTTTGGGCTTCCGCCTTGAAGCCCTTGCTTCAAGACGCCGGACCGTCGACCGTCGTCGCCGCGGGCACCGCCAAACCCCGAAAAGCTCTCCCTTTGGCCCGGCCAGGCGCCTGTGGGCGATGGGAAGTTCGAGGCGGCCAACGCCTCGATCACCGTTCATCGGCCGGCCCCCGAGAAGGCCAACGGGGCGGCCATGGTGATCTGCCCGGGCGGCGGATATGGGGGCCTGGTGGTCGGCCCGGAAGGGCACGGCATCGCCCAGTGGCTCAACCGGCACGGCATCGCGGGGATCGTGCTGGAATACCGGCTCCCCAAGGGCAGAGCCGTTCGTGCCGCTGCTGGATGCGCAGCGGGCCATCCGCACGGTCCGCTTCAACGCCAAGCAGTGGAACATCGACCCGGGCCGCATCGGCATCATCGGCTTCTCGGCGGGCGGGCACCTGGCCTCCACGGCGGGCACGCACTTCGACGGCGGCGATCCGCAGGCGGCCGACCCGATCGACCGCGTGAGCTGCCGCCCGGATTTCGTGATCCTGATCTACCCGGTGATCACGATGGGCGAGAAGACCCACGGCGGCTCGAAGGCGAACCTGCTGGGCCGCGATCCCAAGCCGGAGATGGTGGAGCTGTTCTCCAACGAGAAGCAAGTGACCGACCGAGACGCCGCCGATGTTCCTGGCCCACGCCAAGGACGACACGGCTGGTCGCGCCGGACAACAGCCGGATGCTGTACGAGGCCCTGAAGGCCCACCAGGTGGCGGCGGAATACCTGGAGCTGCCCAGCGGCGGCCACGGGCTCAACGGCTACAAGGGCCCGATGTGGGATGCCTGGCAGACCAAGTCGCTGGAGTGGCTGGCGGCGCAGAAGTTGCCATCCGTCCTGGTGAGCGACGCTGCCAACCAGCTTGTGGAAATACCCGGGCACTTTCGCGGCAAAAGTCAGCCGCTGGCCGCTGAAGGGGTGCCTGAAGGAGATCGACCTGGCGTGAAGTGCGAGACCGGCGTGGGACTCCTTCGCGCTGCCATACTTCCTGTCGCCCACGATGGGATGTCCGATACCGGCGAGATGCACCCGGATCTGGTTCTTCCTGCCCGTCAGCAAGTCCACTTCCAGCAAGGCAAATTCCTTCGTCTGTTTGAGCACTCTGATAGGCCGTACGGGACAGCTTTCCCTTGGCAGGGTCGGACGTAGAGTACATGACGTGCGCTTTGTTCTCCGCAAGGTAGGTCGTAATGGTCTCCTGCGCTCTTCTGGCACTGGCCGTGAACGACGGCAAGATACTTCTTCTCCGTCTCGCTCCACTGCGCCCTGCAAACGGAGCTTCGCCTCTTCGCTCTTGGCGAAGACGAGGACCCCGGAAGTCTCCCGGTCCAGCCGGTGCACGATGAACACGCGGTTTCGGGAGCGGGCGCAGCCCTTGCGGACGTAATCCGTCAGGATGAAGTAGGCGGTGTGTGACTTGTCCCTCTCGGTGCCGATGGTCAAGAGTCCCGCTGGCTTGTCCACCACAAGGATGTCTCGGTCCTCGTGGAGTATCACGAGGCCGTGCGGCAGGAGACCTGGACGGGAGCGTTTACCCTGCATCGCGAGGTACTCATTCGATCTGGAAACACCGCACGGCGAACCGAGGCAGGTCGACCGAAAACGCCGTTCCCTAGGTTGAATCGGGCGATTCTCACCGGATACGCCGACGCTCTTGGGAATCGACGGCCGAAAGTTTTCCCCACGCGTCCCGTCCAGTATAAAGGAGGCTGTCGTCACAGACTACGGTCGTCCTCGTGCCGAGAGGAGAACAGCCGTGGCCGGGCGCAGACAACGCCGAGTTCACACGAGGAGGAAAGCCATGAGCAAATACCTGACGTGGGTCGTCGTTTCCTTTGCCTGTTTGCTTGTTCTGTCGCAGGCGGAGGCCGGGGGGGCTCTCCTGTTGGAGAACGGCCGCCTGGGGTTGAGCTTCGATCGGAACACGGGGACTCTGGCGGCGATCCAGAACAAGCTGACCGGGGAGACCTACCAGGTCGGTGGGGACAGGTTCTCCGTGGAGGCGGTCGATTTCCGGCTGGATTTCCCGCAGGTGAAGCTGACCTCGCTGAAGCAGCAAGGGGAAGCGTTGAAGGCCCGGTACCAAGGCGGCGAGATGACCGATCGACGTAACCTACACGCTCGCGGCAGACCGCCATTTCGCGGAAAAGCAGCTCACTCTGACTTCGCAATCGCAACTACGGATTGAAGAAGGTCATCCTGAGCCAGCCGACGTTCTCCGGCGGCCGATCTGCGGATCGTTCCTTATCGCTATCCGAAGTTCGGGCGCAAGCCGGGCGAGGAGCCGACCTGCACCTTCTTTGGCCGCACGGCCCAAGGGCGGCTTCTTCACCGGGGTGGAGGTGCCCTTCGACGCCTCGTCGCTCGACGGCCGGCAGGTCACGCTGGGCTACGCGCCGAGCCTGAAGGTCGCCGCGGGCGAGAAACTGGTCTGCGAGCCGGTCTATTTCGGGGTCTACCGGCGCGGTCCCGGCGACGAGGAGAAGAAGGGCATGCCCTTCCGTCAGCCCGGTCACGCCGCGGCGCCGGTCAGGCCGAGAAAGCGGAGGACCTTCCCTTGCAGTCCGAGTCGGACGCCATGGTGGCCATGACCTCGGCCATCCTCGGCCCGCCGCGGTTCGGGTTGGTGCCCATGGCCTGCGGCTGGCACTCGGAGATGGAGCAGGGCACCTACACGGAGCAGTCGGTCGAGGGAGACATGAAATCGCTCGATTTCCTGGCCGAGTGCGGCATCGACTGGGTCTCCGACAGCCATCCCTGGGGCGGAGAGACGGCAGAAGATGAACGCCCTGGGGGCGGACGACAAGTACGAGCCCGGCCCGCTGGTCCGCAAGTTCCTCGAGCACGCCCGGAAGGTCGGCGTCAAGGTCGTGATGTGGTCCTCGATGAACAACACCCATGCCTGGTCGGGACAGGGCAGGCCGTTTCGCGCCGACAAGCCGGAGTGGCTCATGGACGCCGGGGCCAGTCTGCCAGAACGCCCGGAGTGCGCAGACGCCAGTGGCATGCTAGCGCGAGAGGCAACTGCCTTGCCAATCGGCCGTTCTTCGACTGGCTCGCGCGGATCAACCTGGAGGGCATGGCCACCGGGCTACTACAAGTCGTGGGCCATGGACGGCGACTTCTTCGGCGGCGGCGGCTGGTACACGACCGTCGTCCCCGTCGACTGCCAGTCGGACAAGCACGACCACCTGCCGGGCGACTCCAACTACGCCTGCCAGCGGGCCCTGGCGCAACTGACCGCCAGCGTGCGCCAGCAGCTATCCCGACACCTACATCTTCATGTGCCGGCCGCCGATGGACCTGGGCGTCTGGTCGCTGAGGAACGTCGACGTCTGTTTCACCCTGCTCGAATCGGGCACGGGGAAGAACCTGGCCGCGGGCGATCAGATCCGCACCTGGTCGCGGGTCCGGGTGCATCGCGATTTCTTCCCGCACTACCTCGACCAGCCGCTGTTGTTCCCCAGCAGGGCGGGCGGTCCCGGCACAGCCGCGCAACTGGCCGAGCGAGAACATCGACTACATCATGCTCAGCGCGCTTTCCAGCTCGCCCAACCAGCTCTACTACCTGCCCACCAAGACCGGCATCCCCGACAAGGACAAGGCCGAGATCCGCAAGTGGCTCGATTGGGGGCGGAAGAACGTCGAGTACCTCAAGGTCCGCAAGGACCTGCCCGACTGGCCCGCGCCGGGCAAGGTCGACGGCTCGGCCCACATCGTCGGCGATCGGGGGCTGGTCTTCCTGTTCAATTCGGGCAAGACTCCGTTGCAGCGGGCGAATTCGCCCTGACGGAGGAGAGCATCGGGCTGAAAGGCGAAAGGGAACTTCCGCGTCGCCCAGGAGTATCCGCCATCGGACCGGGCCGTGCGAGGCGCCTTCGGGAAGACCGTGCGCTGGGAAGTGCCGGCGCAAACGGCGGCGATCCTCCGCGTCGAACCTGGGGAGTAATAGCAAGTATAAGAAAAGGAAAAAGGGAAAAGGGTGGGAAAAGGGGAAAGGCAAGAATCGGAATGAAATCCTCTTCTTCTTTCCTCTCTTTTTTTTTTCTCTTTTACCCGTTTCCCTCTCTTCTTTTCCCTTTTTCCTTTCTATTTGTCCGAATCACGGACCGGCCGGCGTCGCAAGAGGAGAAGTCAGCGGTGATGAACGAACCGGTCGAGGTCGCTTTTGATTTGGAGGCGGAGATTCGCGAGATCGCGGCGGCGTGCCGGGTGCCGGAGGCCAAGGCAAGACCGGCCGCCCAACTCCTGGCCGAGGGAAACACGATTCCCTTCATCGCACGGTACCGCAAGGAACGGACCGGCGGACTCGACGAGGCCGCCCTGCGCGCGATCGAGGACGCGATCCAGTACTTCCGCGAGCTGGCCGAGCGCAAGACCACGGTCCTCAAAACGATCCACGAGCAGGGCAAGCTCGACGAGACGCTCCGCAAGAGGATCCTCGCCTGCCGCGACAAGAAGGAGCTCGAAGAACTCTATCTTCCCTACAAGCCGAAACGCCGCACGCGAGCCACCATCGCCCGGCAGCGCGGGCTGGAGCCGCTGGCCGCGTTTCTCAAGCGGCAGGTCAACCCGGGCGTCGGCCGCGAAGAAGTGCTCCGGCCTTACGTCAGCCCCGACCAGGACGTGCCCGACGGCGAGGCGGCCCTGCGCGGCGCCTGCGACATCGTCGCCGAGGATTGGGCCGACGACGTCGAGGTCCGCAGCCTCGTGCGCGAGGCGATGAAGCAGGGGATGCTCGCCTCGGGGGTCCGCCGCGACTGGGCCGGAAAGCCCAGCAAGTTCGAGATGTACTACGACCATCGCGAGCCGCTGGCCAAGGTCCCTTCGCACCGCTACCTGGCCATGCGGCGCGGAGAGGCCGAAGAGGTCCTCCGCGTCGGGATCGAGATCGACCAGGAAGCCGTGATCCGCCGGCTCTCCGGGCGTCTGGTCACCAACCCGTCGTTTCTCTTCCGCCGCGAGCTGCTCGACACCGTGGCCGACTGCTGCCGAGCGGCTCCTTTTTCCTTCCGTGGAAGCGGCCCTGCTGGGCGAGATGAAGGACACCGCCGACGAGGAGGCGATCCAGGTCTTCTCGCAGAACCTCCGCGAGCTGCTCCTTTCGCCGCCGGCCGGGCAGCGGGTCGTGATGGGCATCGACCCGGGGTTCCGCACCGGCTGCAAGGTCGCGGTGGTCGACGCCACGGGCAAGTTCCTGGAGCACGCGACGATCTATCCCACTCCGCCCCACAACAAGACCGCGGAAGCGGCCGCAGATCCTCCTCGCGCTCGTGGACCGGCACCGCGTGGAGTTGATCGCCATCGGCACGGGCACGGCGTCGCGGGAGACCGACGCCTTCGTGGCCTCGATGCTCGGTTCAAGCGGCAGGAAGCTCGCCAAGGTGAGCGTGAACGAATCGGGGGCCTCGATCTACTCGGCCAGCGACGTGGCCCGGGCGGAGTTTCCCGACCTCGACCTGACCGTGCGCGGGGCGATCAGCATCGCCCGGCGGTTGCAGGACCCGTTGGCGGAGCTGGTCAAGATCGACCCCAAGTCGATCGGCGTCGGCCAGTACCAGCACGACGTCAACCAGACCAAGCTCCGCAAGGTGCTGGACCGCGAAGTCGAGTCGTGCGTCAACCTGGTGGGGGTCGATCTGAACACCGCCAGCGTGCAACTCCTGAGCTACGTTTCCGGGATCGGACCGAAGCTGGCCGAGGGGATCCTCCAGCATCGCAACGCGCACGGCGCTTTCTCCGGCCGGGAAGACCTGCTTTCCGTGCCGCGGCTGGGGAGCAAGGCGTTTCAGCAGAGCGCCGGGTTCCTGCGGGTCCGCGGCGGCCGGCAGCCGCTGGACAATTCCGCCGTGCATCCGGAAAGCTACCCCATCGTCGAGAAGATGGCCCGCGCCGTCGGCGCTGACGCCCGAAGCGCTCATCGGCAATGCGGCGGTCAAGAGGCTCGATCCGCGGCAATTCGTGGACGAGCGGGCCGGGCTGCCCACGATCGAAGACATCCTCCGCGAATTGGAGAAGCCCGGCCGCGATCCTCGCCGCGAGTTCCGCGTGGCGCAGTTCGCCGAAGGGGTCCACGAGATGGCCGACCTGCGCGAGGGGATGATCCTCGAAGGGGTCGTCACCAACGTCACCCGATTCGGCGCGTTTGTCGACGTCGGAGTCCACCAGGACGGCCTGATCCACATCTCCGAGTTGGACCGCCGGTTCGTCAAGGATCCTGCGGAAGTGGTGGCCGTGGGCGACATCGTCCGCGTGAAAGTCCTCCAGGCCGACGCCCAGCGAGGCCGGATCTCCCTGTCGCGAAAACAGGCCCTTTCCTGACGC
>CAVWXT010000018.1:0-10120 GCA_963759115.1 uncultured Planctomycetaceae bacterium | reverse complement strand
CAATGACGTACATCCTGGAGGAAGCGGGCTACCGCGTGGAACTGTGGATCGTGCATCGGGCATCGGACGCCTACACCAAAGGCGGCAAGCACGTGAACGCGGTCTGCCTGAAACAACGGCCAAGACCCGCTGGACATCGCCACGTTCTCCGCCGCGGTCAGCGGCTGGTTCTACCGCACGCTCATGTTCCGCGTGAAGTCGCGGGCGGACCGGAACCTCCGGCGAGGCACGGCCACCCCGAGTGCCCCGGCTGTGGCGAGCTTCAGCACATCATCCCGGCCCGCGAGTTCATCCTGATTAGCGGCACGTACAGCCGCTCCGGGGCCGTGTACCTGGCCCGCGAGGCCCTTCGGAAGATCGCCACTCCTCCGGCACTCCCGCCAGTCGAGCCGGACGTTGAGCCGGTTGCGGCACCGGCCGCGAGCAAGCCGGCCGAGCCGATCCGGGCGGCCGACGAAGAAGGAGATCGCCGAATGGAACCGGCGGTGGAAGGCGTACCAACGGGCGAACGTTGAGGGCTAGCCGATTCCATGCGACCTGCCCAACGAGAGCCGTTGCGGCGGCTCGACGGAATGGTCCGGTTGTCGGCCGGAATGCTCCTGACGACGACTCGTTGTTCACGAGGCGCTCGGCGATGACGAGGCGGTGGCCCTGATTCGGAAACGATCGCCGAAGCGCCAAGCCGAGCAGCGATGCCTCCCTTGGCGGAAGCATTTTCGAGGAAACCGTACCCTGCCAATTCATTAGGCTATTCCCCCAAGTTAAGTGGTGAAGAAAATTACAGTAGTCGTGAGTGATACCGAAACCACCTACCAGATTAGGAGCGAAACCATGGCAATTCCGAGAACCATTCACGGACTTTCACCTCACGAGTGCATCAGCGCGATGCAGAAGTTCATTCGCCGCGGCATGGAGGTCGAGGCGATGGAGGTCACCTGCGGAATGGCCCACACCTCCAAGGGCTTCGCCACGTGGGTGCTGAACCGGCTGGAAATCATCTCGCACGAGGACATCGGGCTGGCGGCCCCGGAGATCATCCCCTTGGTGCGGACGTGCTGCGAGCAGGCCAAGGCGTGGCACAAGGACGATTATCCGGACGGCTGGCAGATGGCTGTCGGGACGGCGATCCGTGCGATGTGCCGGGCCCCCAAGTCCCGCGAAGGGGATCACTTCCAAGCGAGCGTCGCGCTGCGGCTGCAACTGGAAGGCCACGTGCCGCCGATCCCGGACTGGGTGTGCGATCACCACACCGTGTCCGGCAAAGCCAAGGGGCGCAGGGACTCAATACTTCCGCGAGGTGTCGACGAAGCTCGTGCCGGCTCCGGCGGAAAAGGACCCCTATGAGGATGGCCTATCGGCTGTGGGAGCTGAAGGCCGCCGCTAAGGCCAGTGCTCCCAAGGTCGGCAAGCCATCGCGCCAGGCCCAGGCTGAGCCGACCCTCTTCTAACTCAACGCAAGGAGATCAGCCATGAACACAGCAACCTACTCGCCGGAAGACAACAAGTTGCGGCTGTACCCTGCCTGCCGGCTTGACTCGGAGAATACGCCCGGGTCAAGGCGGCTGGGTTCAAGTGGGCCCCGAAGCAAGAGCTATTCGTCGCACCCGTGTCGACTGCGGCGCGGGAGGATCTGCTGTTGGACATCTGCGGGGAGATCGGCGACGAAGACACCAGCCTGGTCGACCGGGCCGAAGCGAAGGCCGAACGGCTGGAGGACCTCAGCCACAAGCGGCGTGACGACGCCGACGCGGCGCACGCAGCGGTCGAAGCGATCACCGAGCATATCCCCTTGGGCAGCCGATTCTCGTCGGCCACCACTCCGAACGGCACGCCCGGAAGGACGCCGAAGCGGATCGAGAACGGCATGTCACAGGCCGTCGAAATGTGGGAACTGGCCGAATACTGGAAGGATCGGGCAGCTGGGGCGGTCCGCCACGCCAAGTACAAGGAGCTGCCCGCTGTTCGGGCCAGGCGGATCAAGAGACTGGAGGCCGACCCGCGGAAGCAGCGTAAAGAGGAAAGCCAAGGCGGAGGCGGGGCTGAAGTTGTGGACTTCCGACCTTACGCTCGCACAGGCCCGATTCATCAGTGGCAACAGTGAGGCTGGCTATCTGCCCGTCACGCCAATCCGGGCAACGGGTACTGGCATGCCTACGATGTTCTCCGGCCCGACGAGGAGCGGTATGAGCGATGCCCGTCGATGACCGTGGCCGAAGTTCAGGAGGCCGCGCATCGCCGTCTATCCCGCCAGGATCGAGCACATCAACCGCTGGATCGCCCACGTCGAAAACCGGCTTGCCTACGAGCGGGCCATGCTCGAAGACCAAGGGGGCATCGTGGCCGACCGGACGAAACCCGAGAAGGGCGGGGCCTGTCGCTGCTGGGCTTCCCACCGTGGCGGTTGGTCTTACATCGTCAAGGTCAACAAGGTTTCGGTGACCGTGTTGGACGACTGGGGCAATGGCGGAAAGAACTTCACCCGCACGATCCCCTTCGACAAGTTGGGGGCCATCATGACGGCGGCCGAAGTTCAAGTTAAGCGGAATGCAGGCGTGCTGGTCGAGTTCGAAGACAAGACCGGATTCGCTCTGCTTGACGCCCCGCCTCCAAAGCCTAAGCCGGTGGTTGACAAGCCAGCCGCGGCCGAGACGTTCGAGGCGATGAAGGACACGTTGCGGGCGGGCGTCAAGGTGGTCACAGCGCCAAACCTGTTCCCGACGCCTCCGGACATTGCCGACCAGGTGTGCACGCTGGCCTTTCGCCAGACTACCGGACCGGTGGGCCCCCTTCGGGTGCTGGAGCCGTCAGCCGGAACCGGCGCCCTTGTCCGGGCCGCTCAGAAATGGGATCGGCTCGATATCACGGCCATCGAGATCAGTCGGCCGCTTGCGGAGGCCCTCGGTGCCGAGAACCTCCGGCAACTCAAGGCCGGCGGACGTGGCTTCACCGTGACGTGTGCCGACTTCCTCGAATGCAACGGGGACCTCGGCCAGTTTGACTGTGTGGTGATGAACCCGCCCTTTGACCACGGCGCCGACATCAAGCACATCGAGCACGCCCTGAAGTTCCTGAAGTCCGGCGGCCGGCTGGTGGCGATCTGCGCCAACGGCCCACGGCAACGCGAAGAACTGATGCCGGAAGCGACCGAGTGGATCGACCTGCCCGAGGGGTCGTTCGTCGCGGCTGGCACGAACGTTAACGCCGCGATCGTGGTGATCGACAGGTAACCCAAGCAACAAGGAGCCCCACGATGGTCACGAATACTTGCAACCATGAGGCCCCCGGCGGACTGCTCACCCGATACGCCCCACTGGACCTGAATGGCATTGTGGGGCAGCCGGCGGTTGTGCGGTCGCTGCGTGCCTTTGTCCTCTCGCCGTACCCTACGGCTTTCCTGTTCCATGGCCCGAGCGGTGTTGGAAAGACCGCGACGGCCCGGGCACTTGCTGCGGAACTCGGATGCGATCCGGACTGGGGCGGCATCGTGGAGATCCCGTCTGGGACCCAGGACGGGGCCGCCGTAGCCGAGTTGCTCCGGTCGCTCTGGCTTCGGCCCCTCGGCGGCTCCGGCTGGAAGGTGGCGATCGTCAACGAGGCCGACTACATGACTCCCCAGGCTGAGGCAATGTGGCTGGACGGCCTGACGCCTCCCGCCCCGGACCGTGATCGTGTTCACCACGAACAATCCTGGCCGGCTGAGCGAGCGATTCTACCGCCGTTGCGAGGCCCATGAGTTCGACGGCCGGTCGGAAAACTTCCGGCAAGCCATGGGCGAACTGGTGCGGACGGTCTGGAAGGCGGAAACCGGCCGGGAGATGGAACTCGTCCCCGAGGGCCTCGGCAGGTTCGAAGTTGGCCGACGATAGCTACAGCATCGGGCTGGCCCTCCAACAAGTCGCCCCGTGCATTCGGACAGGCCAGTTGCCCAGAGGATTCCTAACCCCACTGGTCCGCGGAGCGGGCCGTCCAAAGGCTTCCACGGCTGCTAACGGCTCAAAACCACGCTCACCCACCGCGAAAAGCAACGGCGACGTGTCACCGGCAGCCCACCGCATCTTCTGCCGGGTGTGTCGGAAGTGGGGAGGAAGGGGAACCTTGGTAAAAGAGAAGTTTGTCGACGGCCAAGTGCGCCTGGTACACGCGGCGTGTTGAGCGGCATGGTCGATCGGCAGCCCTTCGGTCGGCGGTCAGCCCGCCGCCGGGAGTGTCTCATTTACGTCCCATTTTCAGTAAGCGCCAGCCCTGTCCATGGGGGCGGAGCGTGGGGAGCCGGGGTCACTGGTGGCAGGCGCGGCGATGAGCCCGGCGTGCTTGGGTGCGAGCGGTTTTTGCTCGGGACTTGTCGAGCCGGTGGGTGAGGACAGCCTCGGGATGCGCCGCGGTCCAGAGATCCGGAATGACACGCCGGAGCAACGGGGGAAGCTCGAAGGCCCCGGCATCTTCACTTCATTGCGGAACATGTTCGAGAACGAGGAGAACGTCATGGGCATGGACGTGAGGCCGATGCGGCTGGTGATGGAGTACATCCCGAAGGCGACTGTTGTGGCCGGGATCAAGACCCCAGGACAATGACCCGCGTAGCAGGAGCAGGGGCAAGGCGGGGAGGCTCGCCGATCCCATGGCTGCACCTGAACGGGGCCCTATTCCGCGATTTCGTCGTGTGAGGTCTTTCCAGGGGCCCCGGTAGGTAAACTGAGCCGTTCTGCCAAGCGGTCCGCCTATCTACACAATCAGCCTCCGGCCGATCCATGGTAGCAGGTCGTGAGGGGCCGGGGTCACTGGCAGCGGGCGCGGCGATGGGCGCGGCGGGCTTGGGTGCGGGCGGCTTTGGCTCGGGATTCGTCCAGCCGATGGGTGAGGACGGCCTCGGGATGCGCCGCGGCCCAGCGGTCGGGCAGCATCTCGTCCAGCCGCGGATCGTCCGCATGCAAGCGGAGGAGAAGGTCCCGCACGTAGCACCATGGCTCGATCCGATGACGCTTCGCACCGGCGAGGATCGTGCACAACACCGCCGCTCGCGGACCCGCGGCTTCGCTCCCCAGGAAGAGCCAATTCTTTCTGCCAATGGCTTGGTGCCGAAGCGTCCGCTCGCTCACGTTATTGTCGATCGTCAAACGACCGTCTTCGGTGTAGCGACGCAACGCCTCCCATTGGTTTCGTGCATAGTTGACCGCCTTGGCCAAGCTGCTCTTGGGCAGTACTCTCCTGGCCAGCTCTGCCAGGTAGGCTTCGATCTTGTCCAGGACGGGAATCGCTTCGGCAACACGAAGCTGGCGGCGAGCCTCGGGCGACCACGTGCGAGCCCGATCTTCGATGTCGTACAACTGCCGAATCCACTCCAGCACCTGGTGCGATTCCCGTGGATAGCTTTTCACGGCATCGAAGAACTTTCGCCGCGCATGCGCCCAACAGGCCACTTCCCGGATGGCCGCGTGTGGACCCAGGAAGATCGCGTCGTAACCGCTGAAAGCATCCGCGTGCAGATAGCCGGCGAATCCCTGCAGAAAACTGGCCGGCCCATCGCGACTGCGACTCGTGGTGAAGTCGTACACCGAGTAGGGCTGCTCGTGTCCAATGTAGGTCCAGAAGTGACCTTGAAAACTCCCTTGCGGACCGCCCAGGACCGTGACCGAGGTGTCGTCCGTCCACATCACCGTGGATTGAAGGACCCGCCATCGCTGCAACTCGTACAGCGGCCTGAAGAGTTCGGCCACGGACTTCACCCAATCGCAGAGCGTGCTGCGTGGGATGTAGACGCCGTAGCGGACCAAGATGTCTTCCAAACGGTACAGCGGCAGATGATCGCCGAACTTGCTGACAATCACCTCGGAGATCAGACCCGGCCCGGCGATGCCCCCGGGAATCGGCCGCTGCGGAAGCGGAGCCGCACAGACTCCCTCTTTGCAGCAGCGGCAGGCGTATTTCGGGCGGACGTGGATGTGGGCTTCCAGCTTCGCCGGCTGCAATTCCAGTTCCCGTGTGATGTCCTCGCCGATGCGGTCCATCTGCCGGCCACAGCAGGAGCAGATCTTCTCTTCTTCCGGCAGGTCGTGCTCGTGGCGGATCTGCGGCAGCTTGTCCCAGTCGATCTCGCGCTTCTGGCGGCGGCGACGATGGCCTTGCACATCGATGGCGTCGTCGGAACTCGCAACTTCCGGAGGATCGGTGCTGGCCAGCAAGTCCGAGTCCAAATCGAACAATGGCCTTGCCCTTCGCCTTCGTGGAAACGCTCTCGCCGCCGGCCATAGGCCCAACGCTTGTACCATGCCAGTTCGTCCAGAGTGGCGGCGTGCTCTTGCTGCAGCAGTTGGTACGAGGCGGCCGTTTCGCCCAACACGCGGTTCAGTTCCGCCACCTGTTGCTCGGATTCCGCCACGCGACGTTCGAGCTGGGTGGCTTGCTGGAATGCAGCCAACAAGAGGCGTTGGCATTCATGTAGATCGTTCGGAAGAAAGTCGGTGCCGTCCATGTCACCGACAATTGTAGCAACTTATCGAAACAAGAAAAGCCCTCTTCGTGAATTTCTTTCAACCAACGCGGCGATACCTGCGCCGTCGGCGTCCGGTCCGCAAATCCAGACCGCTGAGCAATCGGTACAATTGGTCCTCGTCCAGTTCGATGCCTTGTACGCTCTCGGGAGCGATGGGCAGTTGAAACGTTCCCGCCTCCAAACGTTTGTACCAGATGCAAAAGCCGTCCTGATCCCAGTACAAAATCTTCATCCGATCTCGCTCACGATTGAGGAAGAGGAACAAATGGCCCGACAACGGATTCTGGGCGAAGATCTTCTCGGCCTGGCTCATCAAGCTGTCGAAACTGTAACTCATCTTGGTGGGCGTCAGGCAGAGGAAGATGCGGGTGTCCGCGAGATAGTTCATGCGTTCGGTGACCTCCAAGGGCGAAGCCCACCGACAACGCGAATAACTTCCACCAAAGCCGCTTGGCCGATTCCCAAGGGTAGTCGCACCACACCGCCATTGGGCAATTGGAGTTCGATCGGCGATGCCTTGAGAGAAACCGGCAAGAACGTCGCCGGGTTCGCCTCGGCTTGCTGCCGAGCCGCTTCCTCAGCAAGCAGCGACTCCGGGATGCCGTCTTTAAGCTGATCAACCCAACGATAGTACGTTGATTTGGAAACTCCCTCCTGCAGACAAAACACATCCAGGCTCAAACCGCTGGCCTTGTGGCTTTCAAGACGCTGCTTCCAATCCAAGTACTCATCAAGACCCGCTGGTGGACGCCCCACAACCTGTCTCCTTGAAATGTGAACTGAAAGAACTCAGCATAACAGGCGAGACAAGTATGGATTGACCGGACGCTTACTGAAAATGGGACGTAAATGAGACACTCCCGGTGGCGGGCTGCCGCCAACCGAAGGGCTGCCGATCGACCAGTGCCGCTCAACACGCCGCGTGTACCAGACGCACTTGGCCGTCGACAAACTTCTCTTTTACCAAGGTTCCCCTGCCTCCCCATTTCCGACAGACCCGGCAGAAGATGCGGTGGGCTGCCGGTGACACGTCGCCGCCGCTTTCGGCGGTTGGTGACCGTGGTTTTGAGCCGTTAACAGCCGTGGGAGCCTTTGGACGGCCTGCTCCGCGGACCAGTGGGGTTAGGAATCCCTGGGCAGCTCGCCCGTGCGGATGCACGAGGTGATTTGTTGGAGGGCCAGCCCGATGCTGTAGCTATCGTCGGCCAACTCGAACCTGCCGAGGCCCTCGGGGACGAGTTCCATTTCCTCCGGGCCGGTCTCTGCCTTCCAGACCGTCCGCACCAGCTCGACCATGGCCTGCCGGAAGCTCTCCGACCGACCGTCGAACTCATGGGCCTCGCAACGGCGGTAGAATCGCTCGCTCAGCCGGCCAGGATTGTTCGTGGTGAAGACGATCACGGTCTGGGGCGGGAGGCGTCCAGGCCGTCCAGCCACATTGCCTCAGCCTGGGGAGTCATGTAGTCGGCCTCGTTGACGATCGCCACCTTCCAGCCGGACCCGCCGAGGGGCCGAAGCCAGAGCGACCGGAGCAACTCGGCTACGGCGGCCCCGTCCTGGGTCCCAGAGGGAATCTCGACGATGCCACCCCAGTCCGGGTCGCATCCGAGTTCCGCAGCGAGGGCCCGGGCCGTGGCCGTCTTTCCAACGCCGCTCGGACCATGGAACAGGAAAGCCGTAGGGTACGGCGAGAGGACAAAGGCACGCAGCGACCGCACAACCGCCGGCTGCCCTACGATGCCATTCAAGTCCAGAGGGGCGTATCGGCTAAGCAGTCCGCCGGGGGCCTCATGGTTGTAAGTATTCGTGACCATCGTCGGGCTCCTTGTTGCTTGGGTTACCTGTCGATCACTACGATCGCGGCGTTGACGTTCGTGCCAGCCGCGACGAACGACCCCTCGGGCAGGTCGATCCACTCGGTCGCTTCCGGCATGAGCTTCTCGCGTTGCCGTGGTCCGTTGGCGCAGACCGCCACGAGCCTACCACCGGACTTCAGGAACTTCAGGGCGTGCTCGATGTGCTTAATGTCGGCGCCGTGGTCGAAGGGCGGGTTCATCACCACACGGTTGAACTGGCCGAGGTCCCCGTTGCATTCGAGGAAGTCGGCACACGTCACGGCGAAGCCACGTCCGCCGGCCTTGACTTCTCGGAGGCTTTCGGCGCCGAGGGCCTCGGCAAGCGGCTGACTGATCTCGATGGCCGTGATATCGAGCCGATCCCATTTCTGAGCGGCCCAGACAAGGACGCCGGTTCCGGCTGACGGCTCCAGCACCCGAAGGGTGCCCACCGGTCCGGAAGTCTGGCGGAACGCCAGCGTGCACACCTGGTCGGCAATGTCCGGAGGCGTCGGGAACAGGTTTGGCGTTGTGACCACCTGCACGCCCGCGCAGCGTGTCCTTCATCGCCTCGAACGTCTCGGCCGCGGCTGGCTTGTCAACCACCGGCTTAGGCTTTGGAGGCGGAGCGTCAAGCAGAGCGAATCCGGTCTTGTCCTCGAACTCGACCAGCACGCCTGCATTCCGCTTAACTTGAACTTCGGCCGCCGTCATGATGGCCCCCAACTTGTCGAAGGGGATCGTGCGGGTGAAGTTCTTTCCGCCATTGCCCCAGTTGTCCAACACGGTCACCGAAACCTTGTTGACCTTGACGATGTAAGACCAACCGCCACGGTGGGAAGCCCAGCAGCGACAGGCCCCGCCCTTCTCGGGTTTCGTCCGGTCGGCCACGATGCCCCCTTGGTCTTCGAGCATGGCCCGCTCGTAGGCAAGCCGGTTTTCGACGTGGGCGATCCAGCGGTTGATGTGCTCGATCCTGGCGGGATAGACGCGACGCGCGGCCTCCTGAACTTCGGCCACGGTCATCGACGGGCATCGCTCATACCGCTCCTCGTCGGGCCGGAGAACATCGTAGGCATGCCAGTACCCGTTGCCCGGATTGGGCTACGGGCAGATAGCCAGCCTCACTGTTGCCACTGATGAATCGGGCCTGTGCGAGCGTAAGGTCGGAAGTCCACAACTTCAGCCCCGCCTCCGCCTTGGCTTTCTCTTTACGCTGCTTCCGCAGGTCGGCCTCCAGTCCCTTGATCCGCCTGGCCCGAACGGCGGGCAGTTCCTTGTACTTGGCGTGGCGGACCGCCCCTTTCGCGGATCCTTCCAGTATTCGGCCAGGTCCCACATGCGGACGGCCCGCCCATGCCGTTCTCGATCCGCTGGGCGTCCTTCCGAGCGTGCCGTTCGGAATGATGCCCGACGAGAATCGGCTGCCCCAAGGGGATGTGCTCGGCGATCGCTTCGACCGCGGCATGCGCCGCCTCGGCGTCGGCACGCCGCTTGTCGCTGAGGTCCTCCAGCCGCTCGGCCTTCGCCTCGGCCCGGTCAACCAGGCTGGTATCCTCGTCGCCAATCTCCCCGCAGAGGTCCAGCAGTAGATCCTCCCGCCCCGGAGTCCAGCGCGGGCGCGACGAATAGCTCTTGCTTGGGGGCCCACCTGAACCCCGCCGCCTTGACCCGGGCGTAGGTCTCCGAGTCCAGCCGGCAGGAAGGATAGAGCCGCAACTTGTTGTCTTCGGGTGAGTAGGTTGCTGTGTTCATGGCTGATCTCCTTGCGTTGAGTTAGAAGAGGGTCGGCTCA
>CAVWXT010000017.1:0-17874 GCA_963759115.1 uncultured Planctomycetaceae bacterium | reverse complement strand
GCGGCGGCAGCGGCCGGCCATCCGGCGGCTCTATACCCTGCCGGCCGAATCCCCAAGAATGGGCCAACTCAGCGGGGCCGACCCGGCCGCCCTGGCCGAGGCCGCCCGCGTGGTGGCCGAATTGGGCTTCGACCTGGTCGACCCGAATTTCGATTGTCCGGTCCGCCGGCTCTGCTCGGGGCGAAGGCGGGGCCCTCATGGCCGATCCGCCGGCGATCGCCCGGCTGGTCGCGGCCGTGGTCCGGGCCGTGTCGATCCCGGTGACGCTGAGATTCGCACCGGTCCCGGACGCGGACGGGAAATGCCGTGGAAGTGGCCCGGCGAGCGGAGGACGCCGGGGCCGCTGCCGTCAACTGCACGCGCGGAGCGTGGCCCAGGCTATGTCGGCGGTCCCGACTGGGGCCATCGCCCGCGTGAGACAGGCCCTCGGCATCCCGGTCATCGGCAGCGGCGGGGTCCGCCAAGCGGCCGACGCGGTCCGCTGCTCCGCGAGAGCGGCGCCGACGGCGCGGCCATCGGCCGAGGCTGCCTGGGCAATCCCTGGATTTTTAGGCAGGCCCGGTGCCCTGTGGCCGGCGGGGCGTCCGCCGGCGCCGGCCGAGGACCAACCTTCGCCGAGCGGGGCCGCGTCCTCTTGGAATTGGTCGAAGCCGAGTTTCGCTTCTACGGCCCGCCAGCGGCCCTCCGCCGACTGCCGCGGGACGGCCGGCTACTTCGCCGCTGGCGCTTTTCGTGCGGGCCGAATTCCGTTCTGAACTGCGACAGGTCCGCAGCCTCGACCATTTCCGCCGGCTGGCGAGGGGGTTCTTCCGATCGTGATATAACCCGGGAGAGAGGCAAGCGGATACCGACCTTGCCCATTTTCCGGCCCCTTTGGTAGAGTCCGCCCCGGTGAAGGGAATCACCGGGAGGAAATCATGGACGAATGTACGGCTTGCACGCCGGTCCCGCTGAACCTGCAAGGGTTCAACAAACAGGTGGTCTTGCCTTGCGGCTTGACCACTAACCCACGTCCAGAAGGCAATGGCCGACTTCCTGGACTTCCTGGGATTCCTGAATCAGCAGTTGAACACCCGCGCAGTTGCAACGGCTGGAATCGTTCCTGATGCCCGCCAACTTCTCCAGCATGGTCGGGGAGTTCATGTCGGCGACGATTCCGAAGTATTGCAAGACCCTGGCAAAGAACACCTATCACAACGGACACCCCGACCTTGTGCCCGCGGGCAAATTTGAGCGAAGGACGCCTGCCAATACGGGACGGAAGGAATCGAAATCAAAGCGTCACGGCATGGGAGTGGTTGGCAAGGGCACAATGCCGAAGATGCTTGGCTGATGGTCTTCGTCTTCGATGCCAACAGCGCGCGGGACGCCTGCCGGAATCGGCCCCAAGCCCTTCCGATTCCTGAAGGTGGTCGGGGCGCAACTCGCCAAGAGCGATTGGGCCTTCTCCGGCCGGTCAGCAACAAGCCGCCGAACGATCACCGCCAGCGTCACGCGCACGGGCTATGAGAAGATGGAAGCCAACTGGATCTACCGGTCAGAATAGCCGCAAGCCGGCCCCGACCAATTCGTCAACGTCGGTTTCCAGGCCTTTCAGCCGGGGAATCGCCCGCTTCGCCAAATCGAAGTATTCCCGGTGACGTTCAACGCCGATGCTCTGGACGCCGATTGCTTCGCAAGCGGCAATCGTTGACCCGGACCCCATGAACGGATCGGCAACCACGCCCTCGCCCAAAGGCAGCGCGGCGTAGACAAGCCGGCGCAGGAATGACTGCGGCTTGATGCTGGGGTGGTCCGCAATCTCGCGTTCCCGTTGCGGCGTCCGCTCGCTGGGGATCACATCCTCAAAAGGGCCGTCCGGGTAGCGGCGCAGCCCGCCGGTTTGGTACTCGCGCAGGCAGTCGGAGACTTTCATGTCCCCCATCGGCTTGCGGAACAAGCCCCACGGCTCATAACATCCCCGGGGCATGGAAGAGACACCGGGAAATTCCTCTTCGGCGTTCTTTGGCCGGTCCCCGCCGCGCAGGGTTCGCACAAGGCGAATTACCTCGCCCCGAATCTCCAGCCCGCCATCGACCAGGGCGTCGTAGAGAAGTTGGGAGATGAAGGCGTTGGTGGCAATGAAGACGTGACCACCCGGCCGAAGCGCGCGGCAGGCAAGCCGGCCCCACTCGAAGAAGAATTGACGGAGCCGGGCACGTTCCTTGCCGTTCAGCGCGGTGAATCGGGGCAGCGGGCGCGAGTGTGCCCGTCGAATGACGGCGGGATTCGCCAGATACCGCCCTTGCCGTTGGCCCGCTTCTCCAACTGGTCCGCATCGTACTCCTTCACCCCATAGGGCGGGTCGGTCACGACGGCATGGAGCGTGTCGGCAGGCAGCCCGAAGCCACTCGAAACAATCCGCATGGATGATCGTAGCCCGACCTATCTTCGCTTGCTCGTCCATGCTGGCATTGTAGCGAGCAGGGGCAGGAAACTGAAGTCCGCCCAGTAGGCGCACACATCTGCAACGCGGGTGGGGCCGTGATAGCGGATGCCTTGCAAAGCGATATTGCGTCATACTACAATCGGCCGGATAACCAAGTGGGGCCCCCTGGTGAACAAGGTTCTGTGTGCGTCGGCGATAGTTGCGGCCCTGGCCGCTGTGGCGATGGCCGACTGGCCGCAGTTCCAGGGACCGAACCGCGACGGCGTCTCCACGGAGACGATTCAAGCTCGCCGACTCCTGGCCGGCAGACGGCCCAAGGGTCCTCTGGAAGATCGAGGACAGGCTCGGCACCGGGCTTCGGCGGGCCCGGTGGTCGCGGCGGGAAGGTCTATATGCTCGACCGCGTCAACGACCAGCAGGATGTCCTCCGCGCGATCGACCTCGGCTCCGGCAAGGAACAGTGGACCTTCGCCTATTACGCCCCGCCGCAGGCCAAGGACGACCCGACGGCCGGCAAGTAGAAGGGCGGTTACAACGGCTCGCGCAACCTGCCGACGGTCGAGGCGGAGGCATCTATACCCTGGGCCCCTTCGGCGACGTGCACTGCGTCAGCCAGGAGACGCACCAGGCCGTCTGGGCCAGGAACATCATCCGGGAGTACGACGCCCAACTCGGCAACTGGGGCATCTGCCAGTCGCCCGCTCGTCCAGGGGGACATGGTGATCGTCGGCGCCCTCTGTCGAAGGAGGCGGGCATCGTCGCCTTCGACAAGGCGACCGGCAAGGAGGTCTGGAAATCCGAGCCGCTCGGCGGGATCGCCTGGACTTCGCCGTTCCTCTCGACGGTCGACGGCGTCGAGAAGGTCGTCATGCTCTGAATCGCGACGAGCCGCGGTTGGCGGGCGTGGATGCCGCCACCGGCCGCAAGCTCTGGGTGTACCAGGGCTGGAAATGCCCGAACCCGGTCGCCTCGCACACCGATTGCGGCCAGGGGCGGTTCTTCATCACCGGCGGCTACAAGTCCGGCTGCGTCATGGTCCAGGCCTGCAGAAGGACGGCGACGCTGGAAGGTCCGCGAGCTTTTCAGGAACAAGAACTGCGGGGCCCAGGCCTGCAAACCCGTCTTCTACAAGGACCACCTCTATGCCAACAGCACCGACTTCGAAAACGGCCTGATGTGCATGGATCTGGCCGGCAAGGTCAAGTGGAAGACCGCGAACGACAAAGAGGATGAGAATGGCAGCGTGTTGATCGCCGACGGGAAGATTTTCAGCCTGCGGAGCGAGACGGGCGTGCTGCGATTGGTCCGGGCCTCGCCCGACGCATACCAGGAGCTGGCGTCGGTCCGCGCCTGTGCGGGCGGCAACACGTGGGCCCCGATGGCCCTCAGCGACGGCAAGCTCCTCATCCGCAAGGGCCGCACGCTGATTTGCCTGGACGTGGCCGCGACCAGGCAAGACGGCGACCAGTCGGGTGGGTGCTGCAAAACGAAGGATGTTGTCTATTGCCAATGATTCAACAGCGGAGACTCGAATGGCAGCTCAAGTCAACACTCGGAACGTAACGAGTTACAGGAAACTCCGATTCGATTCCATTGATGATTGCATTGCCGAGGTAAGTCGGATTCTCGCGGCGAACGGCACGGGCAGCTTGCAGAGCTGCGGGAATTGGACACCGGGCCAAATCATGGCGCACGTCGCCTCGTGGATTGAATATGGATACGACGGATATCCGATCGGCTCACCTCCGTTCTTCATTCGCTGGATACTTCGGCTCCGGCTGCGACAAATGTTGAGAAAGGGCATGCCTCGGGGCGTCCGAATCCCGGGTGTGAAGGACGGTACGGTCGGAATGGAAGGAATGACGACCCCCAAAGCTGTAGAACGGCTGTTGAGTGCCCTGAAAAGGCTACAAGAACGAGAAGCTGCGAAGTTTGACAGCCCAGCGTTCGGTCGCATGTCTCATGACGATCGAATTCAGTTGAATCTGCGTCACGCAGAATTACACATGGGCTTTCTCGCCTATTGAGGCGCATCCCGGCGAAAGCAACGATACAAACGATCGCGGAGTTGAGCCATGCGACGACTTGCGATGCCACTTGCGTTGATTGCCGCCGGTTGGGCGGCGGGCGGGACGTGCCGCGGGGCAGAGAACGACGCTCTCAGGATCCCCGTCCTCTATTCCACCGACCTGTTCCAGCCCTACGACGATCCGGACGATCACTTCGATCTGGCCACGCTGTTCGGCCTGCCGGAGCCGACGTCCGCGGGATCGTTCTCGACCTGGGTGAGAAGCAGAAGCAGAAAACCGGCCGGCCGGCCGTCGAACAAATGATGCACCTCACGGGGCGGAAGGTTCCCTGGGCCATCGGCCTGGCCCGCCCGCTGGCCGGCCGCACCGATCCCGGCACCGACCAGCCGGCCGAGTTCCAAGGGGGCGTCGAGCTCGTGCTGCGCGTGCTCCGGGAGTCGCCCGAGAAAGTGATTCTCTTCACCGCCGGCAGTTGCCGCGACATGGTGGCTGCCGCCAACCGCGAGCCGGAGCTGTTCCGCCGCAAGGTGCGGGCCTTTTACTTCAACGCCGGCGACGGCCCGGCCGGACCCAGCAGGAATGGAACGTCGGGCTCGACCCCAGGCCTACGCGCGGGTCTTCGAGCTTGGCGTGCCCTTGTACTGGTGCCCCTGCTTCGGCAAGGACGGCTATCTGACGTACTTCGTGGCCGACCAGGCAGCCGTGATCGGGGCCTGCCCGCCGAAGCTGCAAAACTACTTCGTCTACGCCCTGAGCAAGTCCAAGGCGGAGCCCATCGGATTCTTGGATACGGGGCCGCATCCTGTGCCGGGCGGCGGCCGGAACATGTGGTGTACCGCCCCGCTGTTTCACGCCGCCGGCCGCGGCATCTACCAGCGTGGCCCTGGCGACTTCGTGGCGCTCCGCCCGCGGAGGCCGCTCGGGTGGGTCTGACGGCCGGCCAAGTGAAGGTCTTCGAGTTCGTGCCGCTGGGGGTTGCGCTGGAAGCCGGCCCGAAGCCGGGCACGTGGCAGATCGTCTTGGAGGCGAAGCCGCGGAAGCCCAACGCCCACGTGTTTCACGTCACCGACGCCCGCTACGGGGCCGTGCTGGCCTCCTGCCTGAAGAACCACCTGGCGCGGCTGGCCGTAGTCGGCGGTCCGTCCCCTGCCGGGCCGCACTGAGGCCGCGCATCCGCGAAAAAACGGCGGGTACCGCCGGCAGTTCGTCAACGCTGCGCACGATGCGAGCCACCTTGAGCCCTTCGCAAGCGCAGAGTGCCGTTCCGGCTTGTTCGACGGTCAGCGATTCGTTGTGTGTAGCCATGCAAGTTGCAGGGCGAGTGGCCCATCACGGTTGCTCTGGAGGGACCAACGGTTCGATCTGCGCAATGAGCGGCGAGATCTCGTCGCGGATCGTCCGCCAGACTGTGGGAAGGTCGATGCGGAAGTATTCGTGAATCGGCCTGTTGCGCATGCCTGCGATCTGTTCCCAAGGAATCTGAGGATGGGCCCGCCGCACCTCGTCCGAGATTAGCCGCGCCGCCTCCTCCAGAACCTCGCTCGCCTTGAACACGGCGTATTGGCGAAGATCGCTTTGCTCGAATTCCTCCCATGTGATGTCCTGCGCAGGAATGCCGCGCCGGGCCGCAACGCGGGCGATCGCTAACTCACGGTGTGTCCCCTTCAGATCCACGCCTTGCGTATCAACCACATCTTCACCCCCTGGGTGAGCAAGACGTAACAGAAGAGCGTCAACGCCAGCAGCGGCCAGTAGAGCAGGGGCAGCGGGGTAAACCCAAGCCAGGGGCCGATGGGCGAAGAGGGCAACCAAACGCCGATCGCCATGATGATCGCGGTCGTCACCATCAGCGGCCAACTGGCCCGGCTCTGGAGGAAAGGGATGCGGTTGGTGCGGATGACGTGGATGATGAGCGTCTGGGTGAGCAGCGATTCGACGAACCAGCCGGTCTGGAAGAGGGATGCGTTGGCCGGGTCCCAGCAGTTGAACACGTACAGCATCATCAGGTACGTCGTGTAGTCGAAGACCGAGCTGCACGGACCGACAAACAGGATGAAGCGTGCGAGTCTCGCCCATGTGCCAGGGGCGCGGCTTGGCGATCTGCTCGGGGTCGACGTCGTCGGCCGGGAATGGGGACCTGGGAAAAGTCGTAGAGCAGATTGTTGGTCAGGATCTGGATGGGCGCCATCGGCAGGTACGGCACAAAGGCGCTGGCGCCCAGCACGCTGAACATGTTGCCGAAGTTGGAGCTGGCGCCCATGCGGACGTACTTGAGGATGTTGGCAAAGACCTTGCGGCCTTCCAGCACGCCCTCTTCGAGCACCATCAGGCTTTTCTCCAAGAGGATGATGTCGGCGGCCTCCTTGGCGATGTCGACGGCGCTGTCGACCGAGATGCCCACGTCGGCGGTGCGCAGTGCCGGGGAATCGTTGATGCCGTCGCCCAGGAAGCCGACGACGTGCCCCTTGCTCTGCAAGGCGCGGATGATCCGCTGCTTATGCGCCGGAGAGAGCCGGGCAAAGAGCGTGGTGTTCTCGGCCGCCTCGGCCAGCTCGGCGTCGGACATGGCTTCCACCTGCCCGCCCAGGAGCACGCGATCCGTCGACAGCCCCACTTCCCGGCAAATCTTGCGGCTGACCAGCTCGTTGTCGCCGGTGAGGATCTTCACCGCGACCCCGTGGTTCCTGAGCGCCAAGATGGCGGGGGCCGCGGTTTCCTTGGGCGGGTCGAGGAAGGCGACGTAGCCCTTGAGGACCAGTTCGTGCTCGTCGTCCTTCGAGTAGGCCGCCCGCCGGTCCATGTCCTTGTAGGCGATCGCCAGCACCCGGAACCCGTCCGCGCTGAGCTCGTCGCACTCCTCCTTCAGTTCGGTGATCAAGCAGCGGGTCGATCGGATAGACTTTCCCCTCCAGCTCGAACGAGCTGCAGCGCTGGAACACGGCCTCCGTGGCGCCCTTGCAGATCAAGCGGTGGATTCCCTCCGGCGTCTCGACGACGACCGACATCAGCTTCCGGGAGAAATCGAAGGGGATCTCGTCGACCTTCTTGAAGTCGGGCACCGAGAGCTTCTCGTGAATCTCCCGGAACTGGAGGATCGCGCGATCCAAGACGTTCTTGAGCCCCGTCTGGAAGTGGCTGTTGAGGTAGGCCAGCATCAGGACCCCCTCGTCCTCGTGGCGGACCACGTCGCAATGCCGCTCCAGGATCACCCGGTCCAGCGTGAGGGTCCCGGTCTTGTCGGTGCAGAGCACGTCCATGGCGCCGAGGTTCTGAATCGAGTTCAGCCGCTTCACGATCACCTTCTTGCGCGACATGGTGATGGCGCCGCGGGACAGGCACACCGAGACGATCATCGGCAGCATTTCCGGCGTGAGGCCCACGGCCACGGCCAGCGCGAAGAAGAAGGCCTCCATCCAGTTGTGCTTCGTCAGCCCGTTGATGAGGAACACCAGCGGGACCATGACCAGCATGAAGCGGATCATCAGCCAGGTGAACCGCGCCACGCCCTTGTCGAAACTCGTCTGCGACCTTCTGGCCGACGATCGCCTGGGCCATGCCGCCCAGATAGGTCCTGAATCCCGTCTCGACGATCACGCCCGTGGCCGTGCCGCTTTCGACGCTGGTGCCGAGGAAGCAGGTGTTCTTCAGTTCCAGCACCGGCTTGGGGCCGGCGTCTTCTTTCGCGTCGAACTTCTCCACGGGCAGCGACTCGCCCGGTCAGGCTCGACTGGATGACGAACAGGTCCTTGCACGACGACGATGCGGAGATCGGCCGGGATCATGTCGCCCGCCGCCAGCTGGACCACGTCGCCGGGCACCAAGTGGCCCAGCGGCAGTTCCCGTGGCTGCCCGTCGCGAACCACGGTCGCCGTCACGCTGATCATGGCCTTGAGCTTCGCGGCGGCATGGTCGGCCCTCGACTCCTGGAGAAACGCAGCGCCACGCCCAGGACGACCATGCTCAGCATGACCGTTGCCGCCCGGAGCATCCCCGGTCATCAGCGAGACGGTCGCCAGCAGCAAGAGCAGGATCACCAGCGGATTGACGCAGGCTCGGCCCAAGAGCTTGAGCCGCCCGTACCGCTGTTCCTGGGTGACCACGTTGGGGCCGTACTGCTCCAGGCGGCGGCCGGCCTCCTCCTCGCTCAGGCCGCTTTCGCTGGTTTGCAGCCGGCGAAACGCCTCCTCCGAGTCGCTCTGGGCAACTTCCAACAGCAGCGAGGAGAACTGGACGTGATTCGACGCCCCCCGCAGGGCGGTCAGGATGTTCTTCGGCATGATGAACGGTCGGCAGGATCGGCATAAGGGCACTCCTAAAGCCTGCTCAAACAGGAGTCACTCCAAGTTCTCAGCCTTCCCAGTTCCACTTTCGCACCCACTACTCGGTCGAGCCCGAGCCCTCCGGGCGGACGGCGACCTGGAGCGTTCCCAGCATTCGCGTCAGGGCCTTTTCCTTCCTCGTAATGAAGGGGACGTTATCCAGGACAGCGGCTTGGCGTTGGCCTGGCCCCGCGCGCGCGCCGGACGACGGGGATGAGAGCACGCTGACTCGTTGCAATCAGCCCTGCCAAGGGAAACGGTCGGCCGGGTGTGTGGTGGTGTTTTGGCGGTGGCCGTCGCCGCCATGGCACGCTGATGATGCCTCCTGGTGAGCCGGCTGGTCAAAAAGTAATCGCCGACGCCCGCGGCGTAATCCGGCGGCGCGCTGCAACGGCGAAGCGCGCCTCGGCCCGGCGGAGGCCGCGCCAGCGTCCGGGCGCCGAAGGAACCCGGAGGGTCAGCGAATACGTAGGGGAAAGTCGAAGGCCAAGACAACCAGGTTCGTGGCCCATACTCCCCCAGGAATAGCACCGAGAGCACAATCGCCCCCGTGTTGGTCGTATCCAGAGGCTGCCTGGCAAAGCTCAGGTAGATCGCTGCCACCAGCGAAACCAAAATCGTGGGATACAGAAATCGATCTTGGGGTACGACACCAAGAGGGTCCTTGACGGCGGATTTTCTTTTCACCTTTCATGCGACTCTCCTTCGTTTCTCAGGCAGCACAAGGGGTAGCGGAATTCCGAGTCAGGTACGTTCCGTGACCTTGCCGACCATGACTGTTTCTGAAGACATCTGGCACTTGCCTTTTTCACACATTCCCTTCTACACCGCCCTCCCCCGGAAGGCTGACGCACAAATTGGCTGCCTGCACCAGGTCACTCTGTTCAATGTCACACCCCGCTTCCCGCAGGGCGGTTTCAACGTCCTTTTTGGTGAGTGGCTGCCCTTCCAGGCACACAAGGCCCCATACGACGGTGCCGCCCGCGTAACGTGCGCCACCGCTGTGGCTACCTGCTTGACCACAAGCTGCGGATTCAGCCTCGCCATCAGGTGCCGGATCGGGGCAATCTCATTCTCGCCGTAGGCCAAGAACGCTTTTGGCACTTCCACGGTAGCTTTCATTGCGATTCTCCTTGGGTTGGTCCTGTTTCGGTCCCGCCGAGGGGAGGCGTCGCCGCCCCCGGCGGCCACGGCACGGCCTTGGGCGGGAGTAACGCCTCGATCTTCCCCAACAGGCGGGGAAGCTCGATCGGCTTGGTGTCATAATCATCGCAGCCGGCCTCGATCGCCCGTTCGCGGTCCCCGGCCATCACGTGCGCCGTCAGGGCGATGATCGGCACGCGGCGCGTCCGCGGGTCCGCCTTGAGCTTCCGCGACGCCTCCCAGCCGTCCAACACGGGCAGGCTCATGTCCATCAAGATCAAATCGGGCGCTTCCGCCTGGGCCAGCTCCACGCCGCTTTGGCCGTCCACCGCCAGCACGATTTGGTAGCCTTTGCGCTCCAGCCGGCGCGAGAGCATGTCGCGGTTCATCTCGTTGTCTTCGACCAGGAGAATCTTGGGCATGGCGTTGTGAAAAGCATTCGACATGACGCCGGAGCGTTCAGCCGGACGCCTCGCGCTTTTCTCCTCCTTTCGGCTCAGTTATTGGCGCCTGGCGCGGCGCGGTGCAGTCGGCCAGCAGGTCGCGCACCTGATGCAGCAGCACCTCGCGCGAGTCGCCTTCTTCCTTCGGGAGAATCTTCTCGACAAAGCCATTGAGCCGCAGCCGCTCCTCGCTGCTGAGGTCATGGGCCGTCAAAACCACGATGGGAATCGATCGCCACTCATCGTGCTTGCGCACCTGGGCGGCGAACTCGAAGCCATCCATTTCGGGCACTATCAGGTCCATCAAGATCAGGCTGGGGCGATCCCGCTCCATGCACTCGAGCGCGGCGCGTCCGTTCTCGGCCTCACGGACTCTCCAGCCTTCCTTTTCCAGAATCGCGCGCGTCACCTCGCGGGTCGCGGGATCGCCCTCGACGAGGAGGACGGGGCACGGCGGGTTCGGGCAGGCGTATTTCTTGAGGATCTTCGACAGGCGCTGGCGGTCCACCGGCTTGGTGGCGTAATCGGAGGCGCCCAGCGTGAAGCCCCGCTTGCGGTCGTCCACCATCGTCAGCATGATGACCGGGATGTCGCACAGTTCGGCGTCGGCCTTCAGCGCCGAGAGCACGCTCCAGCCGTCCATGTCGGGCATCATCACGTCCAGCGTGATGGCCGCCGGCTGCAATTGTCGCGCCAGCCGCAGCCCTTCCTCGCCACCTGCGGCGGCGCGGACGCAAAAGCCCTCCTTGCTCAGGAAGCGTTGCATCAGGTCGCGCTGCCTCGGGTCGTCGTCGATGACCAGCACGCAGCTTTTGGCGGCCACGCTTTCCGGAGGACCGCTTTCGGCCTCAGCGGGGGCTTCGGACTTCACTTCGTCGACGACGGCGGGCAGCGTGATGGTGAAGACGCTGCCCTCGCCCGGCACGCTGTGCACGGTCACGTCGCCACCCATCATCTGACAGAAGCGGCGCGTGAGGGCCAGCCCCAGGCCGGTGCCGCCGAACTTGCGCGTGGTCGAGGCATCGGCCTGGGTGAAGTCCTGAAAGAGCTTCAGGATTTGTTCGGGGCTCATGCCGATGCCGGTGTCCGACATGCGAAACACGATCCACTCGCTGCCATCCATGCGCTGGCGGCTGGCGTCCAGCGTGACGAGGCCTTCGTGGGTGAACTTGGCGGCGTTGGACAGGAGATTGAACAGAGCCTGGCGCACCTTGGTCAGGTCGGCGTGCATCACGCCCAAATCCGGCGCGCATCCGATGTGCAGCGTGTTGGCGTTTTTTTCGACCAGCGGCCTGATGGTGGAAGCGACCTCGTCAATCATCTTCGCCACGTCGAAGTCTTCCAAAAACAGCTCCATCTTGCCGGCTTCGATCTTGGACAAATCGAGGATGTCGTTGATGAGCGCCAGCAGATGCTTGCCGGCGGCGTTGATTTTTTCGAGGTCGCCGCTGAACTCATCCAGATGCTTGTCAACGGCTTCCTCGTGCAGCATCTCGGAGTAGCCCAGGATGGCGTTGAGCGGCGTACGCAGCTCGTGGCTCATATTGGCCAGAAACAGGCTCTTGGTCTTGTTGGCGGTTTCGGCGGCTTTCTTGGCCTTTGCCACCTCTTCCTCGGAGCGCCGCCGCTCCGTGACGTCTTCCATCGCCAGAACCAGCAGTTCCCCGTGGTGGCCCGCCTGAAGCTTGCGGGCATTGAGCAGCATCACCCGGCGCCCAATGACCGGGAAGGTGTGCTCGAGCTCAAAGTCGTTGAAGACGGAGCTCTTGGGGACAACATCTTCCAGCAGTGTTCGCAAGTCGGGGATGTCCCACTGGCCGTTGCCCAACTCGTAAATCAGGCGGTTCTCGGTCTCTTCGGAAGAGACGTGAAAGGTTTGATAGAAGGCGCGGTTGGCGGACCGGACGCGCAAGGTGGTGTCGAGGATCAACAGCGGCTCGCGCACCGTGTCGACGATGTTCTGGGCGTAGGTTTCGATAGCCTTCAAATCCGCCTCGGAGCGCCGCCGCTCCGTGACGTCTTCCATCGCCAGAACCAGCAGTTCCCCGTGGTGGCCCGCCTGAAGCTTGCGGGCATTGAGCAGCATCACCCTGCGCCCAATGACCGGGAAGGTGTGTTCGAGCTCAAAGTCGTTGAAGACGGAGCTCTTGGGGACAATATCTTCCAGCAGTGTCCGCAAGTCGGGGATGTCCCACTGGCCGTTGCCCAACTCGTAAATCAGGCGGTTCTCGGTCTCTTCGGGAGAGACGTGAAAGGTTTGATAGAAGGCGCGGTTGGCGGACCGGACGCGCAAGGTGGTGTCGAGGATCAACAGCGGCTCGCGCACCGTGTCGACGATGTTCTGGGCGTAGTCCTGAATATCCTCAATCTCCTCAACCAATGGTTCTCGTATCATCAGAGGGATCCTCCTGTTTGGTTCCCGCCGCCGGGCTCGCCCCGGCCCGCTACGGCCGAGACCTCGACCGCCAGGATGGCGATGTCGTCTTGGGCACTCGCGGCGCCGCGCCACCGCTCGATTTCCCCCAGCAGGGCCGCGACGTTCTCCTGTAGTGGCTCGGACCCGCCCCGGCCGATCGCCTGTAGGAGTCGGGCATAGCCGAACTGCTCGCCGACGGGATCCATCGCCTCAGGGACGCCGTCCGAGTAGAGGTATAGCCGGTCCCCTGCCGCCAGGCGGACGGATCGCTCCTCGTAGGCGTCCTTCGCCAAGCCGATTGGGGACCCGTCGCTTTCGAGCATCACCGGCCCCGTGCCGGCGGGGAGATGCACCGGGCCGGGGTGTCCGGCGGAAACGTAGCGGAACTCCCCGGTCACGGCGTCCAGGATCCCGTAGATCATCGTGGTGAACTGCCCGGTCGCCGGGTCGAAGGGGAAGAGCCGGTTCAGGTGGTCGGCGACCTCAGCGGGCGGTGTGATTTCTGGCCGATCCGGGACGTTGCCATCCCGGACCAGGATCGAGGACGGCTCCGGCGGGGCGTGACAGGACGACGGCTCAGCGTCACCGACAGCAGGGCCGACGCGACGCCGTGGCCGCTGACGTCCAGGATGTAGAGCCCGATCCGCCCTCCGCCGAGCGGCACGATGTTCAGCCCGTCGCCGCCCAGTTCGTCGCAGGGCCGGTAGATCCAAGCGAAGGCCAGGCCCGGAACGCGGGGTGCCTCGCGGGGCAGGAAGGTCTCCTGAATCTTGGCCGCCGCCTTCAGGTCGCGTGACATCCGGCCGTTGACCTTCTCCAGTCGCGCGTTGGTCTGCTTCCAATTCTCGGTTCCGCTCGACCAAGGTCCGCTCCAATTGCCTGACCTGCTCGGCCGCCCGCTTCAGCGCCAAGTGCGTCTGGACTCGGGCCAGGACCACGGGGAAGTCCAGCGGCTTGGTCACGTAGTCGTTGGCCCCCAGCGCCAGGGCCTTCACAATGTCTTCACTCTCCCTGTGGGCCGTGGCCATGATGATCGGCAGGTCGGTTGCGGTGTGGGCCTCCCGGAGAATCCTCAGGACCTCCAGGCCGTTCACCCCCGGCATCGTGACGTCCAGGAGGACCAGGTCGAACCGATGGTCCCGGATCAATTCCAGCGCGAGATCGCCGTCGTGGGCGACGGCGACTTCGTAGCCCTTGCGCTGCAGGCGCCGCGAGAGCATATCGCGATTCATCTCGTTGTCATCGACGACGAGAACAGAGGATTGACTTGCCGGCGTCTCGCCGATCTCTTTGGCCTTACCGTTTGTTTTCATCCACTTTCTCGGCACTTGCGATCAGAAAGGGAGGCGTCCCATGAGCCACAGGATGAACAGGATTAGTACAACCAATCCAAGCCCGCCGCTCGGGCCGTAACCCCAGCTTCTGCTGTGAGGCCAGGTGGGCAACGCACCCAGAAGCATCAGAATCAGAATCACGATCAGAATTGTGGAAATGGAAATCATTTTAGTTCTCCTTTCACCAGTACATGTCTAATGGCGCTCAGTTCTTGTCTCTGCCCTTGTCTTTTTCCTGGTGTTTTTCCTGCTTCGGTCCCGCCGCTGGCGGACCAGCCGGATCCGTTGCCCCGTGGCTGCGGGGTGGCCTGATGTTGCTGCGGCTGCGTCACCGAGCGATTCGCTCTCGGCTTGGGCTCGACCTTGGGATCCGGCTTCGGAGCCTCGTACATCTTCGGCGGAGCGTGGTCCTTACCGAGCTCAGCGACTGGCTTCGCCACAATCGGAGACCCGGGAAGTTTCACTCTGGCCGGCACGAATTCCTTGGTAGCGCGTTTCGGCTGGAGCACCCGCCGCTTTGGTTTCCAGCTTTTGCCGCTCTTCGCGGAATCTCTGGACCTCTTGCCGCATGCTGAGCTAAGCTTCTGTCGCTCTGCCTGGTCCACCGGCTGGAATCGCAGCGGACTGTCTTTGCTCTTCGTCAGTTGGTCAAGCGGCGCGGCGACCACGGACGTCCTGCTCTTGACGTAGCCTCACTGCGTGCCGCAGTGCTCTCTGGGCCGCCCACGTGCGCGGCGGTCGGAGCATCCTCGTGATCGCGGCGGTTCTGGAAGTCCGCCTGCGACGCGGTGCTCCCACCCACTGTCCTGCCGATGCTGCCAGCGCTCGTGAGCGTAAATCGGATCGTAGCCGAAACGGCCGGAGTTGTACGAATACGACGGGTAGAACCCCGCGGCTTGGTAGTTGGCGGCGTAGTAGTCGCCGAAGTAGTAGTGTTGGTATTGCGGCCGCAAGAAGAGATGGTTGGCGAACACGCCCAGGTCGATCACCGTCGCAGGCGAATAGGAGAAACCCCGCCGCCCATACACGCCCGCATTGAAATACACCGGCGCAAACAGCACGCCGCGACGGCCGATGGAGTAATCCCAGTAGCCGTCGACGAAGACGTAGCCGCGCGGGGCCCAGACGTAATGGGCGGGAACCCAAACCCAATCCGGCTGCACGGTCGCCCAGAAACCGGGCCGCCAGGCATAGCGGCCCTGCTGCCAGACCCAACAGCCGGGCAGCCAAGTGTCGTCCGGCCGAAGGCGCGGCAATGTTGGGACCGACTTCGACGGTCGCAGGCGGCTCGGGCAAGTATTCCACCTCGCTCACCTTGGCATCGGCCCAGTACCCGGAAGTCCATTGAAAGCCTTGCCCGGACTTGCCCCAATAACCGGGCACCCATTGGCGGCCAGGCGGCAGGGCGCGCCAGATGCCGCTGACCCAAAGGAAATCGTTCCGCTCGTCGTCCCAGCCCCAGTAGCCGGGAATCCACGCGACGTTGGCCCCCTCCGGTCGCTGTTCAGGCGGCACTTCCTCGATGGCAGCCGGCGGCGCTTTCGGCACCACGATGCCCGGCTCGGGATCGATAAGTCACTGTTTCCGCGAAGGCCTCGTGTACCGGCCCGCGCGTGAGCACTTGCACCCCTTGCTCGGCATCCGCCGGGCCCGGCTGTGCGGATAGGGCCTTGTTCAAGCCAAAGCTCGAACCCAGGGCCACCAGTGCGCTGACCACGCACCATTTGCAGACATGACGTACGTTCATACTAGTTCTCCTTTGTGAGATCGAACTTGATCCGAGTAGTTCCCATTCCTTGTTTCAGATAAGGCACATCGCCGGGCCTGCCATCCATCAATCGGCGCAACTTCAATGTCCAACTCGACCCTTTCGGACTGGGATTCCGAGGCTTCAAACGCCTCCAGCACGGCGGCCAGCGCCAGTTGCTTGACGTGGTGCGAGTCGGAGCGGCCATGCACAATGACTCGCCCGTCGACGGTCTCGACGCGCAGGTCGTAAACCCGGCCGCCGGTTCGCCGGGCGATCGAACATTCCAGGCGGCCGTTTTGTTCAGCCATAGTGAAATGCAGTCTGGGATGATTGAGTAAGCTGCGGAGCCTCCCCGCCAATCGATCGGGCGTCAGCGGTTTGACCTGGTAGTCGCTGATCGGAAAGCGCGACACGCCTTCCAAGACATGAGGATCGCGGCACGAGGTAAGGACCATCACGGGAACGATCGCAAGCTGCAGGAATCTCGCCCATCATCGCGAGAACTCCGTCGCCTCCGCCCCACGGCAACTGCGGTTCGAGCACGAGCACGTCCGGTACGCGCTCGCGCAGCCGAGCAACGCACTCTAAGCCGCTTAATGCCGCGATCACTTCGAAGCCCTCCTGTGAAAGAGGCTCTCGATACACCGGCTGAAGCGACTCATCAGGATCGGCCATCAAAACTCGAATGGGCTTTGAACCATTCGACCACGGTTGAACGACAGCTTCACTGTTCACGATAGACACCCCTCCTTGAGACTGTGTGTTCCCAGGCAAAATGGGCCAGCCTCTGGCGAAAACGCATCGCCTTCACACCTCCAGCTTCTCGTGCAGCTCTGCCTGGATCTGCTTTCTTCTTCCGCCCATTCTCGCTGAGGCCCTGGCTCGCGTCTTCTGATAGTTCGCTTGCTCTTTCTTCCTTGCGATCCCCCTCTTCGCTTTCAGGGTCTCTGCGGCTTTCTTTCCTGCCGGACTGCGCTGGATTGCCCTCGCAATGTCCTCTGCCTTGCCTTTTTCCTTCCTCTTCTGCCTTTCTTGCCTTGCTTTCCGCTGACCTCTTCTCCTCGAGTGCCTTGCGTTGTGCGTGCACCAACTGCTTTCTCTTGCTTGTTCTCATTCGTCCTACTCCATTTCAAAGGTCACTTCGGCGGTCTCGATATACGCAGACGGGGCCTTTTCAACTCCTGCAACGACTCCTTCGTGTAGAAGTGATAGGTTCGCCCGCGATATTCCCTCTTCCCGCAGCAAACGCCCTCGGAAATCGGATGTTCATCACGGGGTCCGTCTCCAAGCTCTGCTTCTGGTATTGGTCCGTGAAGTACAGCTCCAAGTAGGTTCGAGTGAATTCCACCAGCCTGTCATCGAGCCATGCAGCGATCGCCTCGTCGCTGGGATTGTCGATCGGGACAAGAAGTTTAGCGTGGCTCTCGAACTCGATATAGATGGGAAGGATTTCCAATTCATAGTTGATGATCGCGTTTTCGATCGGGCCGTCATGCCCCACGCGAAAAGAGAGGACCACCTTCGCCGGACATTCCTCGGAATAGGGAACGGAGAGGGTGATCGTTTCCTCGTGAAGTCCCCGCCCCTCCGGGCCTTGTCGTTCGAGGCCCAAGCTTCTCTTGGCGTCCTTGAAGACGTTCACCTCCGTGAGCGCCTCGATGCGCGGCTGGAGGATGGCGCGGATGCGACCCGCCAGGGCAACGAATTGCTTGAATCGCTGTTCCTGGTCATGAAAGAATCCTGGGTGGCTTCCGTTCGGAGCGAGCGGAGTCGCTCCATTGCCGCCGCAATCTCGTCGGACAGACGCTGAACGAGTTGGTCTACTGATGGCATGATTGAAAAGTCCTTCTCTTTTGGCCCTTCCGGCATTCATCAATAGTGGGAGTACCACCACTTCCTCAAGGTGTCGCCGAAGAAGTTCTTCACCGTTCGCCAGTCGCGCCGGGAAGCTCGATCACGAGGTGGTAGACGTCTGAAATCCCGATCAACATATTATTCCCCCCTTCGTACA
>CAVWXT010000016.1:0-21796 GCA_963759115.1 uncultured Planctomycetaceae bacterium | reverse complement strand
GAACGGGCAGCTCGTGTACCGGGCGGCGGGATGAGGGTACAGAGTCGCACCGAGTGCAGAATCACTTCCCGCCTGCTCCATTGTCCGATCGTGCTGCTTCCTCTGTCAGTTCCACGTCATCGAACCAGAGAGCCCCGGTGCCGCCGCGGAGATTCAGGTAGATCATGAGCGGGGAGGTCTCAGGGACGATCCGTTCGATGGAGAGTTCGCGCCACTGGTCTTCCGTGTTCAGACACTGCACGGCAAGCGTACCGGTCTTGCCTCCCACCGCAGCCCAGACGTCTGCCGTCCCGCCGAAATCGTCCGAGCTGCGGACTCGCACCCGCAGGCGATATGCCTTGCCCGGCTCGACGGGGACTGCCCGGTACCAACGAGCCCAGGCCCGAGTGTACAGCCTGACCTGGTCCTCCGGCGGCCCGAGGGCCGAGCAGAGGATGCGTGCCGACTGCCGACCGGTATAGGCTTGGGCGGAGTCGAGGGTCAGCATGCAGGTTCCCGCAGGCGACATGCTGCTGCCACTGGCCGGCACCCTTCTCGAAATCCCCGTCCGGGATCCGGTTCCGCTCTCGTGGGCCAGGCGGCGAAGGGGGAGCCGGTGCGGGAGAGCAGATTCCTCGGCCATGTCATGTCCTCCATCCAGCGAAGTGCCCCCATGTTGGCAATCCCGTCCGGCTCGACTTGTTTCCGGTAGGCGTCCAGGTCCTCGATGGCCTTGCGGAAGGGCGTGACGTGTCCGGTCTTGCGGTAGCCGGCATACGCCCGCTGGGCCGCGAGGGTCAGCTCGGCGTTCCGCAAGCCCTTCTCCAGGAAGCCGACCCGCTCGCAAGCGGCAGAATCGCCGTCCGCCGCCGTTTCGGCAGCCCTGAGAAGTTCCCGACCGCGGGCCATGACCGCCGGCGTGAAGAGGTAGGGGGCGATACGGTGAAAGAGGGCAAAGGACTCGCTTTCGGAAGTCTCTTGCCGGACCGCCGCAGCAAAAACCTCTTCGGTCACCGCGGCGGAAACCGCCTCCCAATGCGCGAAGTAGGTCCGAACCTGGGCCTCGGCCTTGCCGAACGCCCTATAGTACTCGTCGAGCACCTCGTTGACCGGCATTGTCGGACGCGAGTGAAGCCGGGCCAGCACGTAGAGGTTCGGGCCCTGCACAGCCCACTGCCCGGTCAAGGAGTCAAAGTCGGTGGCTACCATGCCGCGCCGGGCGGCATACGAGAAGTCCTCTCCGAGCTGGCGGGCGAAGATCACCGGCAGGTCATGACCGTCGAGCATGTAGTTCGGCCGGAGCATGAGGGTGCATCCGGCATCTCGCCATCCGTCCCATTGCCGGCGGAACGCCTGCCGCTTCCTGTCCGTCCAGGGGAACATCAGCGCGGGAACGATGCCGATAGTGACTCGGTCGTTCAAGCGGACGTGGCGCGGCGGCTCGGTATAGTTGGCGTAGGCGAAGCCCATCACGACGGCCTCGCGATCGACCGCCTGGGCAAGCCGCTGTACCTCCAGGTAGAACCTCGCGTACCGGTCGGAGATCGATCCGAGCTTCTCCGCCCACTGGCGATCGCCATTCCGGAAGGCCGCCCGGGCGGCCGCGACGCGGGCGTCGGCATGGGCGGGCGATCCGGACGCAGGCAGGTCCCATGAGAGACATTTCGGGCAGGTGCATTTCCCGGGAGTGTCGTTCTCGCTCGCGTCCACCCACGGACTGCCGGATGTTCTCGCAGCCTTCCAGTCCGCCACGATCTGCTGCCAGAAGGCGGGCTGCGAGACGCACATGCTGACAAGCGTCTCGTCTCCGCCGTAGTAGGTGGGGTCGGAGCGTCTCGTTCCGTCCGGCAGGAGGTTGAAGAACTCGGGCTTGGCTGCTCCGAACCTCTTCCAGTAGCCGGTGAAGGCGTGGGTGATGTCCATGTTGACGCCCAGCGCGAACCGGTGACGCCGCAGCCAGATGCCCTGGTCCTGGAGGTAGCGGGACCGCGATTCCTGCGTTGCCCAGCCGGCGGTCCCGGCGATCCCGGGGCCCCCGTCGCGCCATCGGGCGTGGACGAAGGCTGGCCTGCCGATCTCGTCCCAACCGCTCGCCCGCACCGTTCGGCAGGCCGGGACGACTTCGCCCGACCGGCCCGGCCAGAGCCATCGCACGCCGAGTTGCCGCTGGAGGAACTCGTACACGGCAAACAGGGTTCCCACGCGGGTGCGATTGTCGTGCTGGATCCAGAAGGGCTCGCCCGGCGAGTCGTCCCCGGCCAGGAAGAGCCGGTCCCCGACGTGCCGGATCACGAAGCCGTTCGGGGCGATCCTCTTCGGAGGAATGTCCAACTCACGGGCCGCCCGGCAAGCGCCGACCAGCACCCGTGGCCCTTTCGCTGCCGCCTCCGTTTCCCGCACTACGGGGAGTCGCGCGCCGGACGCACGCTCGACATGGTAACGCAGTTCCTCGGCCGCCGCCTTGACCACCGGCAGCGGGTTGTCCGGAACGACAATCACCGCCGCCGCCCGTCCGTCGAGCACGAGATCTACGGCGGGGACGGTCACCGGTTCCGCAAGGCGACACTTCCCAGAAGCGTCCAGCATGCGAAGGCGACGGCGTTGGTCCTCATTCTTGATCTCCAATGACAGACGATCGCTTTCGGTCAAGGCGTTTGATCGGCAAACGTGAACGTGTACAGGCTGGCGTTGGTCAGCTCGACCGCATCCTGGTCGGACGGCTGACCCGATGGCCGACGTCTGTTCCGCCGGCCCAACGAACGACCGTGCCGAGATGATCGCCGGTGATCGGCAGGCAGTCCTCGACGGCGCGGCCCGGCACTGGTGCTCCCTTCTCGTCGAGCAGGCCGACGCGCACCCGGCCGCCGGGCCGGACCTCGACATTCAGCTTCAATACCGTCCCGGTGAATCGCAGCGGTGGTGTGACAAAATACCCGCCTTCCGGGCCGGCATCTACGGAGACAAGCCGGTCACGGCGACGACCAGACGGCTGTAGACGCGGGGTTGGGCGGTACGCACGAGCTTGTCCAGTTCGGACTCCTGGTGCCCCAGAGGAGAGCCCGAGTAGTAGAGCCACCATTCGTTCCCCGCCTCGATCAACCCCTGGCCCATGTAGAGCGTCCTGCTGTCGAAAGCCCCCGGCCTGCCCAAGGGGACGAAAGGCACGTCTTGTTCGGCAGTCCAGTGCTGCCGTCCGGCTGACGGCCATGCGGATGTCCAATGTGTCCGGATCGTGCTGGTACAAGCTGGGAAACATGAAATAGGCTTTGGCGGCGTCCGGACACCGTATGGCCGCCGGGTTGTAGAGGTCGCTCCGGGGCGGATCACGCTCGTCGGCCTGGAGCACGAGCTTTAGCGGATCGAAACGGAAGAAGTCCTTGCTCTCGGATCGTCCTATCGCCCGCCCTCGCCCGCCCACGCGGCCATAGAGCAGGTACTTGCCCACGCCGGGATCCCAAAAGCAAGAATACTGGCTATCGGCCGGAATGTCGCAGATCGGCTCGGAGCAGCGGGTCCACCTCAGGCCGTCGGCGGAAACCATCCCCGCGATCCGGTGCGGCGGCGTTTTCCCTTGCCAGATGCCTTGAGAAACGGCCTTGAAGCGGAGCTTCGGTGGAGCCCCATGATCCAGGAAGACGCCCGTTCCGTGGACTCGCGAATGCGCACCCGCCGGCCCGAGCTGGCGGAACAGAGATGTTATTGCTCTTGCTCCCTTGGTACTCGACGAGTCCCAGGGAAGGCTTTGTCCAATGCATGCCGTCTCTCGACTCGGCATAACAGAAGGAGGTGTCGTCGCTGGTAGGCCAGCCCGGCACGTCATAACACTCGTACCACATCCGGTACTTGGCCTCCTTGTCCACGACCCCGGCGTCCTGGATCACGCTGAACCAGTTGAGTGTGGCCGACTCCCAAGGGTGTTCCCGCTTGAGCACGATTTCCCCTGTCTTCCGGGCAGGATGAAGCCGGAGGCGGATATTATGGCTCTGATCGAAGAACGCCTTGTCGATGAGCAGTTGCCGCTGGCTACCCACATCATAGAGACTGGCCTTATCAGCAGCGACCAGAGCTGTGGAAAGCATGATCGCGAGCAGCAAGCTCAGACTGGCTCCAAAACGTGTCATCTACGTAGCTCCACTGACCCAACCGCAGAGAGAACGGACCGGCTTTGAGACATTGTATTGTCGGACATGGAGATTGCGACAGCCCGCCCGTCTTACATTGCGGTCTCCCATTCAAGACCACCCATAACGATTTCGGCGGCACTTGGCGTTCCTGAGGAGACTCTTGAGGACCTCCTTCGCGGCTTGATGGTGTCGGGGCTGATCGTGATACTTCGGGTGGACGGCCAGATCGTGTATCGGGCGGCAGGGTGAGAAGACGAGCGAATGGTGCCGGAGTGGCTTGGAGGCGCAGAACGCCGCGCTGCAAACGCGGGATGCCGGGAGGCACTCCCTCTTAACGGGCACTTGTGCATCGGGCGGCGAGGGTGAGGCGTGGAATTCTTCTTTGAGGTCGGATGCCCCGGACTCGCCCTGACGGCAGCGCGGAAGTAGAATCTTCCTTTGCATGAGTCCGTGGCCGGATTTCGGCGCGGTCCACAGCCAAACGAGCGTACACAGGAGTCTTGAATGAGTCCGATGCTACGATCGCTGATGCTTTGCTGCTTTGTCCTGCCGACCCCAGTTCTCCGGATCACCCAAGCGGCGCAGGAGGATGTGCCAGGTATGCCTCATCGGGCCTTCGAGTGACCCAGTTGATGGAGGGCGGCGGGGCGGTCATCGTCTCCAGCCTGAATGTGCTGCCGAACAACGACCTGCTGGCCATCGCGTTTGCTCGGCAGGACCAAGCGGCCGGCTGGGAGTCCGGGCATCCGGCAAGTTCGTCATCGTTGGCAGGATCTCGAGGACAACGGCCAGACATGGGGAACCGGCGTTCCTGGTTCTCGACTCGCCGGCGGATGGCAGTCGAACGGCGGCCGATCCCACCATCGTCGTCGCGGGCAGGAAAGGTGATCGTCATCGTGCCCATGTGCGGGCCGCCGCAGCCGCCCTTCGAATACGGCGACACCAGGCTTTGGCAGGTCACGAGCACGGACAACGCCGTGACCTGGAGCAAACCGGCGGAAATCCACATCCCGCGGGCTCGTCCGTGCGTGTCCGGACGGCCGGGCGTCGTGCTTAGCGACGGCACGATCCTTGTGCCCTATTGGTGGGACTTCATGTTCCAGACCGGCGCCAAAGGCATGGCGAGATCGGCGATATCCCGTGCGTCAGCGGCACGATGATTTCCAAGGACGGCGGCACCACTTGGGAGCTGAGCACGGATGTTTATGGGGAATGGTCCGCGCGGCCGAAGATCCTCCGCACGGCCGATGAGCCAGCCATTGTCGCGATTTCCGACAAGGACATCTTCATGGTGCTGCGTTCCGCCCGCGATGACGGCTACGCCGAGGAGACGTGGAGTCACGACGGTGGGCGAACGTGGGAACTCCCCAAGCCGGGCAAGCTGCACGAGTTCAATACGCCGACCGGCCTTTGGCGAATGAAGAACGGTTGGGTCGTGCGGCTATGGAACAACTCGAAGAGTGCCCTGCGCTTCCCGCTCGTGGCCCCATCAGCAAGGACAACTGCCGCACGTGGTCCAGCCCGCGAACGCTCGTGGCATTCCCAGCCGGCAGCAAGTGGCCGGTCCAGGCATCCTATCCCGGCGTCGTGGAAGCGGCCGACGGTTCGCTCGTGGCGGTATGGTGCCACGTCACCCCGGAAGGCAAGTGGATCTGGGCCAGCGGGCGATTCAGCGTCGATTGGGTGACGGGGAAGTAGCTCGACACTTACGGAACAAACTCAGCAAAGTGGGGGCCTCGGCGCCCGTCGTGGCGGCGCGCCTCGTCGTTCGCTCCGCGCGTTTGGCAGGGCAAGTTCCATTCGGAAACAGGGAACTCCAGGCGAAGATCATCCGCCAGACTTAGGCGACGGCTGCCTGGTGGCCCCTTTGGCTCCCGTCGATCGGTCCCCGGCACCGACTCGGACGGCGGCGAGCGTCGGTCAGGACTCCCGCGCCACGAGCGGAGCCTCTCCATGACGAGAATGGCCGTCGGGGAACTGCCCGGTTATCGCCCCAAGTCCTTAATCCTGCGGTGATACAGCCGATAATCGCGGTACCAAGCCGCTGCTTTCGGCCCAATCGGCGGTCGCCCGAACTGGCAATAGCCCCAGCAGACGACGCGATCCGCGAATTCCGCGGCCAAGCGGAGTTTGTCTTCCAGCCGGTCCATCGGCACGGCGCGCGACGGCGCATCCCTGACCGCGGTGTGGTGGACACGCCCGTATCGGCCACGTACTCCTCGATGCTTGGGCACTCGAACTCCGCCGTCTCCACGTTGCCCCACAACCCCGCCCCCGCCGCCATGCAGGCAGACTGCATCGCCGCGAAGAACGGCCTGCGTTGCTCGTTGGTGACGTAGGAAAAGTGTTCCCCGCTGTCCTGAAGCATGATGATGTCGAAGCCGCTGCGCCGAATCAAGCCAGTCCAGAACTGCGCATACTCCTCCGGCGTGGCGTAGCGGAAGTCGCCGAAGACCTTCTCTCGGTCCAGAATAAAGAATGGCGAGAGCGTGACAGGTTTGCGGGGGGCCGCGTTTTGCATTTCTCCACAAGGGCCGGATAGACCTCGTTGATGTAATCGCCGAAGCGGTCCCAGGCAACATAGATTTCGTGCGGCACGTACCAGGCGTAGAACGCCGGATGGCCGCCGTACGCGTGCGGCGATTTCACGAATCCACCCGCCGACCACTTTCCGTTCATTGGCAGCATCCAGCTTGGTGTACCAATTGCGCTGTGGTGCCCGTGTCCAGAATGACCTGCACTTTGCGGTCGGCGCAGAGGTCGAGCAGAGCCTTCAAAGGATCTGCCGCTGCGCCGGACGCCAGCGCCGCGGGGGTATTCGAAAGCCAGAGCAGATCGAAGCCGATCGCTCGCTCGTCGTCCAGTTCTCGCCGCCATCCGTCCAAGCCCCATTTCGACGATTGGGCCGGATCGTATCCTCGCAGCGCACCGGAAATCAGTGGCGGGCATCGCAGTGACCTGTTCCGGATCGCCGGATCGCCCTCCAGCCGGAGGTCCGTGTCCTTTTCGTGATCGACAAGGTAATCCGTCGGCTGCTCGAAACGCTCGTAGTCTGAAACCACGGTCGCCAGCGCCGCCGTCTTGGGCACTAGCTCTACGGCTCGATCAAGATGAACGGTTCTGCGGGCAGGCGTGCGGCGAAGGTCGCCTCTTGCGCAACTCCTCGAACAGACCGCGAGCCGTCTCGCCCCAAAGGGTCGGTGAAAGGTCGTCGTTCAGCCAAGCCATGCGGTGAGCCGTGTCGGCCACACCCGCTGCCTCGGGATACTGAAGATACCACGTCGTCCACCCGGAAGCATGGCCGACAGTGCCACGCACCAAGGGCGGCTTGGCCTTCCGCTCTCCGCTTCGGATCCGCAGCGGCGAAGGTGAACTCCTCGATGACGACCGGCATCGGCTTCCCGGCATGGGCAAATCGCACCATCACCTCGACCTCGCGCACGATCGACTTCGAGCGTTCGACCGCTTCAAATCGTTCTCGTCATAGTTGGCGTGGTGGGTCATGTAGTCGATCAGTGGGGACTCCTCGGACGGCGTATAGCCGAGGAAATGGTGCGCGGCGCCCTCCCATAGGTTCCAGCTTCGCATATGGTTGCTGATGGTTACCATGTGGTTCGGGTCGGCAACGCGAATCGCCGCGATCTGCGGTCGGATAACGCAACGTGGCCCACTCGCGGAAATTCTGGTAATCCAGAATCTTGGCGATTCCGGCGGCAATACTGGTGCCGTGTGAATCGTAGGCAGTAATCTACGATGGGAAGATCGTCGAAAACGCGATGCGCGTCCTCCACGCGTGGTTGAGAGCATCAAGTGATCGGTACTTCGTCCGCAGCCAGCGGCGCCAGTACCAGAGGGCAACCTCGCCGGGAATCAGTCCGATCGCATTCGGCTGCGGCCCAGGTGCGTCATATTGCCGCTGGGCATCGACCATTCGGCACGGGGTGTACGAGAAGACCGCCGGATTCTCGCCAGTCGCGTTGCGACGATGGTCCAGAAGTGCGTGAGAATTCTCCAAGGAATCGACTCCCTGGCCGGTCCGCCAGGGCGTCTTCCGAAGTATTGGCCGCCGTCCTGCCACCACCGGCATCCGGCGACGCCCCACTTCCGACAGGCAGACGATGGCCCTGATATGGCGTTTTCGGACACAATCGCAAGAAATCTTCCAGGTTGTCGAGGTAACCCGATGCGATGCGAGCCTCGCCGGGGTGCTGCGGATCGGGTAGCAACGATCCGACTGGCAGGAAGACTTTCAGCAGATTGACTCGCAGCTTCTCGCAGTCGGCGAGGATTCGATCGTACCTCTCCGAGCCGTACCGGCGGCCGAAGTTGTTCAGATCCTCCTTGCTTGTGAGCACGAGATTAGCGCCAAAAGGAATGAAGCGGCGGCGTGTCTTGGTCGTCTCGAATCTCCAGTGGTCTGGTGCGACGTGGACGAATTCGTCGTCCGGGATTTCGCCTGATCTCTTGCCGCCTGTCCAGAGAGGCTCGCGTCCAGCATAGTGTGCCCGCCAGACCTGCCTTGACCAGTTCTCTGCGAGTGATGTCTTTTCGCACCATCGATTCCGCCTATCCGTATTGGAACTTCCGGTTCTGACGGTGTTGCAGGTGAACGGGCAGCAGGTATTC
Source organism: uncultured Planctomycetaceae bacterium (assembly GCA_963759115.1). GTDB lineage: Bacteria > Planctomycetota > Planctomycetia > Pirellulales > Thermoguttaceae > CAVWXT01. Next base: position 13,067 of record CAVWXT010000016.1, on the reverse strand, counting down.
AGGGCGACGACGTGGGACGCAAACTTCGCGAGTGACAGCAATTCAGATGGCACCGGACATCGCCCTCAAACCATCAACCCTCGACGGCTCAGTACTTCGCCGGCACGATCCACACGTTTCGGAACTGCACGGCGTCGTGGTCGCCCTGAAGGACGATCGGCCCCTTCGGCACCTCGCCCTTGTACTGCTCGTACTGGATGCCGGTCGGTCCCTTGATCTCCTCGTCCTGGTGGATCAGGATGCCGTTCTGGTACACGGTGGCACGGGCCTTCTCGACGAGCCTTGCCGTCGGCGTCGAACCGCGGCGCGCGGAAGAAGATGTCGAACGTCTGCCACTCGCCGGCAGGCTTGGAGGCGATCACCTTGGGCGGCGTCTGGCTGTAGAATGCGCCGCACTCGTGGGCTTCGGGCTTCTTGCCGTAGGAGTTCAGGATCTGGATCTCGTACCGGCCCTGCATCCCGACGCCGCTGTTGCCGCTGCCCTTCAGCGGCTCGCAGAACTCCACGTGCAGGTAACAGTCGCCGAACTCCTGCTTGCTGCTGATGTCGCGCTTGTTGGGCGTTGCCACGCCCTTGTCGTCCACGGTCCAGCCGGCCGGGTCGGTGCTGCGCCGCGCGTACCAGTTGTCGCGCATCTGCTCCGCCTTGCCGTCGAACAGGACGATCGCCCCCTCGGGCGGCTTCACCGACAGCGTGGGATTGACCGGGATATTGTCCTTGGCCTGAGCGCCCGCCTGCGAGACCGTCGCTGCGGCCAGGATGCCGCACAGTCGCCGATACTGCCACGCGGTGCCAAGTTCTGCCTGTCATGTCTTGCTCCTCCCTCAACTCGCATGATGCGATAACGGCCGGAAACCTTGATTGCAGAAGCCGCCGACGGGTCGTCGATACTACCGTGGACGCCGATCCCTGTCAACGAGCGACGACAGACCTCATGCACGTATCAGCCTGCCGGCTGTACGCCCATCACCTCGGCCATGGCGCCCTTGAACAGCTTCTCGCAGGGGGCGGCGAAGGCCCAGGTCTGCTCGTAGCCGCCACGGTCGAGGTAGGCCGCATCGACGGGCACGTAGTTGATCCCGCAATCCCCATAGGCGGCGACCGCGACGAACTTCCCCGGAGCCGCCTGCTGCGCCCGAAAGCTGGTACTCGACGAAGACCTCTCCCGGCAGGTTCACCAAACGGACCGGCCCGAGAGCCATGCCGCTGACGGTCACCGGGCGTCCGGCGCGAATGCGGTCGATCCAGGCCAGCAGCATCGCGTCCTTGATCCGCTGGGCCGCGGCGGCGTTCTTGTCGGCAACGACGCGGGCGCGGTGGGCTCGGAGAATTCCTCCTCCGCCCGCAACGGCGGCAGTATCCGGGCCGTCTTCCAGCGGATGCGCCCGGCCGGCGCGGGTCATCCGCCGGCTCGACCGCGCCATGGCGTCGTAGAGGCGGTCGGTCAGGGCCTGCCTTGCCTGCCGTGACCCGTCGTTGTACTTGCCCATCGCCACGTTGCCGCCGCAGCCCGTGAAGTAGACCTGGGGCACGCCGCTCTCCTTTTCGAGCCGCTCCCTCGCCATGCCCGGCACGTCGTAGCTGACCCGTCCATCGCCATAGAAGCTCTGCGGGTGCGTCGCGTAGTAATGGATCTGCACGAGGGGCGCACCGCCGTCGCACAAGGAAAGCGTTCGCAGCTGCGGATCGATCAATCCCTCGGGCAAGGCGCGCAGCGCGGGGTCCTTGGCCGAGCTGGACCGGACGACAATCGAGCCATCGGGTTGCCGGAGCCGCCGCGAGGACGCCACCCGGTCGACGACCGCCATGCCGGTGCCGATCTCCGTGACCCGGCGCAACCGCCCAAGCGCCTCCTTGACGGCCGAGGCGGTCGCTCGCGCCATGGTGTCGAAATACGACTGGGTCGAGATCGTCGGAATGCCCGGTTGCGCTGCGCGATGCGCTGGGAATCCATGTCGACGACGTTTGCCGTATGCTGGTGAAGAGTCTGCACGGCGACGTTCTCTGGAGCGGCCCCGGCGGCATCGGCGATTGTCTTCTGCAACGCGTCGTACGATCCGTTGCACAGCTCGCACAGGTCCAGCGCGCAGAGGACGTAAGTCCCGCCCGCGTCGCGCAGCACCACGCCCTTCGCCATCAGCGGGTGTTCGATCGACGTGGTCGGCTTGCAGAGTCCGCCTGAGAGCGGCTCCCCGAGCGGATGCGTGATGTCGGCCGCGAATGAAGCGGCGTACAGACCGTTCTCGGCCGCCCGGACCGGCGAAGTCCAACCGGCCGAAGCCAATCCGCCCAAACTCCCCAGCGACTGAGCCAAGAAAGCGCCGGCGACTCCACGTGGTCATGGTGATTCTCCTGTCCGGATGCAACCCCATCCCCAGAAACCCTCTCACCCCGTCCACCCCGTGAACCTCTCCTTCGACCACGGGTTGGTCATCCAGGAAGCATCCGGAAAGGGCAGTTCCCGAGCTTCCGATCCAGCGTCGTCCGCATGTCCTGACCGACGTAGCGCAATACCTCTTCCCGTCTCCCTTGTGCCCACAGCACAGGAACCAGCTCGCCGCTCATGCCTTGCGGCTCTCACCGGACGCCCATCCCCCGGCATCTCCCAGAGTCTCTCGCCGAAGAGCCTTATGTTTCCGGTCTTGAGACCCCGCCTTGTACGGCTTCATCTGAAGTGAGCCGAGTCCCAGTCTCTCATTGCTTGTCCCACCGCAGGTAGTGGAACTGCTGATCACGTTTGAAGTAGTTGAACAAGCCATCCTTTTGCCCGCTCTCCAGCAGCGGCGCGATCTTGGCAGTTCGGGTCTGGGGATCGTAGACTTTCAGACGCAAACTCTGAACGCGGTTCGGGTCATTGAGATGGCTGTAGAGTTCGGCCATGGTGATTGGGCCGTCTTCCTTGAGAAAGGCGCCGAGGATGCGGAACGTCAGGTCCATCCAGGCCCAGCCGTTCAGTTTCTCACTGTAGATCTCGTTGGTGCCATGGCCTTCGGCCAACAGAAGGACCGGCCCGCCCGTGCCCTGGGCCTGCGCCGGTCCCGCCCGGTTCATGCCGACCGTTCGGCAGGGAATCCCGAGCGCGTTACAGGCGTACGAGAAGATGTCGGCGATGTTCCCGCACCATAGGTGATCCTTGCCGGCCATCACCCGCCGATACTGGTCAAAGGGCGTGAGCTTACCCATCTCGTCCGAAGGCATGCCCCGATGTGCCTCCAGGTCGTCCATGATGGACTTCGCCAATTCGCAGGCATTTTCGTAATCCGACCGACCGGCCGAGAACAAGCGGCCCCAGGTCTTTCGGGCGAAATCCACGTCGCCAGGCGTCGGACGATGAAGGATCCAGTCCTCGACGCGGCTGGTGGTCAAGGCCAGATCGGTCTGCTGGATGATGATGTATCCGGGAGCGGTCAGCCCTCCGGCCGCGTACAACTCCTTCGGATAGAAGTTGATGGTGATCGAGTATGGCTTCGACTCGGCGCCGCTCGCGCCGACCGCCTTGATCGTGGTGGTCGTACCCTGCATGGCCGGCGAGTGTTTGTCCTCGAACCGGATCGGGATCTTGCCATCCGCCGATCTGTTGCGCCTTCGCTCCATTGACCGAGTAGAGGAAATGCGAGAAGTCCCGCTTACTGGTTTGTACCCTCAACTCGACCCCGAAGCCATCGTGCAGCCGCTCCATCGAGATCAGAGCGACATCCTCACGGCGAGGGTAAAGCTCCCAACAGTTGGTCTGCAGATCCACCGTGCGCTGAATTACCTTCGGCGCAGGCGGCGGTCGGTCCTTTGCTTGGGGGTGCGATCCTTCGGGTATCACTCCGTCTGCCCAGATGCCGGACGACAGGCCAGCCGTAACAAGAAGGCAAGCCACCAGGCACTGGAGACCATAGGTTCTTGTGTCCATCGTCTTTCTCCACGATCTGATTATTGCGTATGGTAGACAGATTTGGCTGAACTGCAAGGGTCTTGGCTGTCGGGGGGGTATATGACACGCTGCGACCAGAAGCATATCGGCAGAACGCGCGACTGGAGAAAAAGCCTCGATCCGTGCTGGCGTTGGTTCTGTCGTTCCTTTCCTGAGAACACCCTTCTGCTGGCGGCTATTGCGATGCACCCCGTGCGTGGCGATCGCGAATTACCTCCTAAGAACGAAAAGTCTGAGAACATTGCAAAGACGAGCCCCCCGAATCGCCCCACTTCTTCTGCATCCACCCCGTGAACCTCTCCCTCGGCCACGGGTCCGTCATCCAGGAAGTATCCGGCAGCGGCAATTCCCGAGCTTCCGACACCGCCAGCCATCCCTCCGGCAACGGCATCGAGCGTCTCTGCCGCTGCGGGAGACCCAACGAAGCTCCCCGCACGCCTCGCAAGCCGTCGCCACCTCCAGCGTCGTCCGCACGTCCTGGGCGACGTAGCGCAAGCACCTCCTCCCGCTCCCCCTTCCGCCCACAGGACGGGAGCCAGCTCGCCCCTCATGCCCTCGGGCTTCCCGGCGACGCCCATCCCCCTGGCGGCAGCGTCGAGACCGACGCCGTGACCGAGCCGGCAGAAGACATGGAACATCATGTCCACGTGGTTCGAGCGCCAGGGTGCGGCATTCGGCGAAGCATCCGAGATTCCTCGGCAAGGATGTCGAAGTCGAACCCGAGCCCGTTCCAGGTGAGGATCGGTGTAGCCGGCTTCGGCTTGCTCTTCCAGGTACCGGACCAGGGCGGCAGCTTCCTCCCGGCTCATCCGGTCCTTGGGCGATGCACGGTCGGTGCCGCCGTGCCAGAGCGTCGGCTGGTCGGCGTCGGCGAGGAGCGTCGCCGCGCAGGAGATCCCGAGAGGGCGTTGCGACTTCCAGTCCGAGGCGTCGTCGGTGATCCGGGCGGTCTCGATGTCGAAGGCGAGGTACTGCGTGCGTTTCATCACCCATAATCATAGTTGCTCGGAGGCGGGGACTTGAAGTGGCTTGAGGAAGAGGTTCCGGCTGAGGCGAGGGGCAGGGATGAAGATGTTCCAGAATGGCGGGCAGGAGTCGAGGAAGAGATCCCAACTGAACCGGTCGCCCCAACGAAAGGCTTCCGGGTGCGGGTACCGGCCCGCGGCGAACCACGACGGGCTATGCCCGGACTGGTCCAGGAGCCCCACGAGGCCCGCGCGGGCGATGCCGAAAACGGTTTCCGGCAACCGATCTTGCCCTATGCACTGCATCATGCCCGCTCTTGCGGAGACCCCACGGACGCTGCCGAAGACCGTTTCTGCCAAGCGTCTTGCCCTACGCACCAACGGCCTATGCCCACCCCGACAGGAACTCCCGCGGTAGCACGACTGCACACCTCGAAGTCTGCCGCGAAAACGATCTTGCCCCATGCACTCGTATCTCCTTGAACCATGCCGCAACGATGGGAGGTGGGGAATTGGCGGCAAGGAACCGGACGCTGTCCTTGCCCTGACCCCGCATGGCGCCAACCGGCGCGAGCGGGCAGGGCCAGTTGTCGGTTGTTGTGCCTTCGCGGATAATAGGTCCATGCGATACCACGGCATGGTCATCCGGCCTCCGAGCGAGGCGGACAGCTACATCTTGCAGGTCACGTACGGTTGTTCTCACAACCGCTGCACGTTCTGCGGCACCTACTCGGACAAGCCGTTCCGAGTCCGTCCGATCGAGGAGGTGCTGGAAGACATCGCCCTGGCCCAGGAGCGGATTCCCGACACGCGTCGCGTCTTTCTTGCGGACGGAAACGCCCTGGTGCTGGACACGGAGCGGCTTGTCACGATTCTTGACGCACTGGCGTCCGCGTTTCCCCGGCTTCGACGCGTAGGAATCTACGCCAATGCCCGCGATATCCTGGGCAAGACCGACGCCGATCTTGCCCTGCTTCACCAGCGAAAGCTGGAGATCGTCTACCTGGGCCTGGAGAGCGGGAGCGACGAGGTTCTCCGCCGCGTCCACAAGGGAATCACGGCAGCCGAGATGGTGGAGGCCGTGCACAAGCTGAAACGCGCCGGAATGCGGGCCTCGGTCATCGCGACTCCTGGGGCTGGGCGGAACGGAACTCTCGGCTCAGCACGCCGAAGAAACGGGTCGTGTCGTCAGCGCGATGGACCCGGAGTACCTCTCCATGCTCACCCTGATGCTCGTTCCCGGCACCGAACTGCACCGGCAGTGGCAGTCGGGCACGTTCGAGCTGCCCGAACCGGCGGACCTGCTCCACGAGTTGCGGCAGGTCATCGCGCACCTGCGATGGCCTTTCCCGCTGCGTCTTCCGCACCAATCATGCCTCGAACTACCTGCCGCTGGCCGGAACGCTTTCGCGCGACAAAGCCCGCCTGTTGGCCGCCATTGACGAAGCGCTGAGCCGAGGGACGGTCCGCACTTCGGCCAGAGGCGTGGCGGGCCTTGTAGCAGCGTCCTCTTCCGGCTTGATTAGGTTTCCCACCCGACCATCAACACCTTCTGCACGCCCCTTGCCGGCAAAGGACCGCAACAGGATAACAGGTGGAGATCCCTCCAGTCGCCGGACGGCTCAATATGCCCGCCGCGGCAGGAATCAATGTGCCCCGCAGCAAGAGAGCCATGCCAAATGACCAACTGCCAAGCCGCGATCGTGTCCTTCCTGCTGCCTGCTGGTTTTGCGACCGCGGCGATGGGTGCGGAGTCCAACGCTCCGAAACGGCACTACGTCTTCGCACACTACATGGTCTGCTTCGCCGCCCAGGGCGAGCGGGTGGAGGACTACAAGCGGGAGATCCGGCAAGCGCAGGCGGCGGGGATCGACGGGTTTGCTCTCAATTGCGGCGCCTGGCACAACGAGCCGCACTACCCCCGGCGAACCAAGGCGATCTACCAGGCCGCTCTGGAGTTGGGAACGGGGTTCAAGCTCTTCTTCTCCGTCGACTTCGCCGGAATGAAAGGGCACCCGCCGGGCGAGTTTGAGTCCTACGTCCTCGACATGGTCAAGACCTACGGGCATCATCCCAACCAGTTCCGGGTCGACGGGCGGACCGTGGTCTCGACTTTCGGGGGCGAACGAGGGATCGCCGTGGAAGAAGGACATCCTCGCTCCGCTGAAGGCCGCCGGCTATGACGTGTTCCTCGTGCCGTTCTTCTATCCTCGCCCGCACGTCACCGAACTGCCGGACGAGGCGACCGTGCGGGAACACTACCGGAAATGGGCGGACCTGGTCGACGGGATGTTCTACTTCGGCGGTGCGGGGACGGCCCCGCAGTTGGCAGCCTCCAATGCCGCCTACGCCAAGGTCCTGCGGGAGGCAGGCAAGGTCTGCATGTGCAGTTTCAGTCCCATGTACTGGGGCGCCGCCCAGCCCGATCGCCGGTATTACGAGACCTGCGGCGGGGAGGGAATCGAACTGCAATGGAAGTCGATCATCCGGGCAGCAGCCGGACTGGGTGGAGATCGTCACCTGGAACGATTTCAACGAGAGCTACATCTGTCCGGTCGCCACCCCAGAGCGATCCGACGGCAGTCGCCCGCCGAAATCGGTTCCCTCCTACCTGAAGTCGAGAAGCAGCCATGCCGGCTACCTGGAACTGAGCCGGTATTACATCGAGTGGTACAAGACGGGGCGGCAGCCGCCGCTTGAAGGACGCCCTGTTCTGCTTCTATCGCGTCCATCCGAAGGACGCCGTGGCGGCGGAAGACCGCCCGGTGAAGGCGCTGCACGGCGAGGTGCAGGATGTCCTCTACGTGACCACGATGATGACCGCTCCCGCCGAGCTGCACGTGACTTCCGGGGGGAAGACGAGCGTCCGTCCGCTTGCGGCGGGGATACGGCACCTACGTATCCCGTTCTCCTGTGGCGCCCAGCATTTTGCCGTGTATTGTGATGGCAAGAACATCCTCTCCAAGGATGGCGAGCCGATCGCGGACCGTATCCAGCGGTACGACTTCTTCCCGGCCAGCGGATTTGCCTACGCTCCGTAGAGGATCGTCTTCGAGAACTCCCACCGGGGCCCGTAGCGCCAGCGACGGAATAGTGCCGTTGCCAAGGGGTCTCGCAAGCCGGGCTGGCCGATCGACACTCGCCAGACCATGGGATACGATGTTTCGCAAGTGATCGCGGCGTTTCCGGGCAGGCGAGGATAACGAGGCATGCAGGGTCGGCTCATCTCGGCAGTCGTGGCCTTTGCGGTCGTCTCAAGGGCGGCATGGGGAGACGGGACGCTGTCCGCCCCGAGCTGCCTGCGCTGTGAATACCTAGAAAACCCGCTGGGAATCAACGTCCCGCGTCCGCGACTGAGCTGGCACCTGACGCCTCGCCATGCAGCCGAGCGCGGCCAGCGGCAGACAGCCTATCAGGTCCTCGTGGCCTCAACGCCCGAGGCCCTGGCCCGAGACATCGGCGACCGCTGGGACAGCGGCCGGGTACAGGGCGACCAGTCGGTCCAGGTCGAGTATGCGGGCAAGGCGTTGGCGTCCGGGGAGGAATGTCATTGGAAAGTGCGCACCTGGGACGCAGCCGGTCGCTCCTCGCCGTGGAGCGACGCGGCAAGCTGGTCGGTGGGATTGCTTCAGCCCGGCGACTGGACGGGGTGCTGGATCACCGGCCCATCCGCCGAAGGCCCGAACGGCCTGACGCTTCCCTTGTTGCGCAAGCAGTTCAAGGTCGACAAGCAGGTGCGCCGCGCGATGCTGTACGTCGCCAGCCTGGGATATCATCGGATCGACCTGAACGGGCGGAAGGTCGGCGACCACGAGTTCGATCCCGTGCAGTCGGACTACAGCCGGCGGGTATACTACGTGACCCACGACGTTACCCGCCGCCTCGTGCCGGGCGAGAACGCGATCGCCGCGGGGCTGGGCAAAGGCTGGTACTGGAAGGGTCTTCGTGGCGTGCCGCAAGACCGCCCGGCGCTTCGCCTGGAACTCGTCATCGAGGGCAACGACGGCTCGCAGCGCCGCGTGGCCAGCGACACGTCGTGGAAGGCGGACGCGGCGCCGGTTCGACTGGCGGGCGGCCGGGGCAATGCGGGGGGCGATTTCGGCGTCGAGACGTACGATGCGCGGCGGGAGCAGCCGGGCTGGAACCGTCCGGGGTTTGACGACTTGACGTGGAAGGCGGCGGAGGAGCTCCGGCTGCCGCCGATCTGCTTTTCGGCCCAGATGATCGCGCCCAGCCGTGTGGTAGCCCGGTTGCCGACGACCGCCATCTGGGAGCGGCGGCCGGGCCAGTACCTGCTCGACTTCGGCAAGAACCTGACCGGACGGCTGCGAATGAAAGTCGCCGGACCGGCGGGCACGGAGATCAGGTTCGCGTACTATGCCTCGCACACTGGCGATCCCCGGAAGCTGGACGAGAACTTTCGCCAGTCGGACCGGTACGTCTGCCGCGGAGGGCCGGACGAGGAGTTCTCGTTGCAGTTCAACTGGCGGGCGTTTCGATTCGTCGAAGTAACTGGGCTGGGTCGCCGGCCCTCGGACTCTGACGCCGTCGCCGAGCTGATCGCCACCAACCTGCCCCGCTCCGGCACCTTCGAGTGCTCCGACGCGGTGCTCAACCGGCTGCACGCGCCCGTCGTCCACACCCATCATTGCGTCACGCTGGGTGGCATCCAGGTCGACTGCCCGCATCGTGAGCGCCTCGGATACGGCGCCGAAGGGCAAGGAGGTCTGGCGCAGGCGGTCTACAACTTCGACGCCGCGGCCTTTTACGCCAAGTGGGCCCACGATTTCCGTGACGGCCAGGACCCGGATTCCGGGCTGGTCTACTATACGGCGCCGTTTCGCATCCATTCCGGAGGCGGCCCGGCCTGGTCGGGCGCGTGCATCGTGTATCCGTGGAACGTCTACCTGTTCTACGGCGACAAGCGGGTGCTCGCCGAGGCTTATCCGGCGATGCATCGCTGGCTGGCATGGCTCGACGCCCATTCCACCGGCGGGCTGCTCCGCCCGTACGGCCTGCCGCAGATGAACATCTGGCAGTACCTGGGCGACTGGGCCTCGCCGCAACGGCCCGACGACACGCTCCCCTGCAACGGCCATTGGACCAGTCCGGAAGAGAACCGGGTGTTCAACGACCTGCACCACTACTTGCAGGTGACCCTCGCCGCCCGGATCGCCACTGTCCTCGGCTTTGCCGACGATGCACGCTCGTATCGGGAGAAGGCGGCGGCCGTCAAGCGAGCCATCAACCGGGCCTACTTCGATCCCCAGACCGCACGCTACACCCATGGAGAACAGCAGCAGACCTACCTGGCCTTCCCCCTGATGCTGGACATCGTTCCGACTGAGCATCGCGATCGCGTGCTGCGGAACCTGGTGGACGATATTGTCCGGAAGCGTGGCGGGCACCTCGATTTTGGCGTACTGGGCGGCGTCTATACTCTCGCGTCGCTCGTCCGGGAAGGCCGTTCGGACCTGGTCTACGGCATGGTCACCCAGCCTGCCTGGCCCAGTTACCGGTACATGATGGACCAAGGGGCGACCACGCTGTGGGAGCATTGGCGCCCGGGCGATTCGAGCATCCGGCCCGATCATCTGGAGGGGATGGTCGTCCTCCAGGAACACCTGGGAGACCCATCGTTTCGACTTATCGGCATAGCAGCCCTGGCAGCGGGCATCGGTGAAGAACTCCTCGCCCAACGCGACCTTCCAGACCCGTCGGAAGGCTCCCGCGTTCGGCTCCTTGAGGTCTTTCTGCTCGGCAAGCCTGGTCCAGCGGCCCTGGATGATCTCCGAGCCCTTGATCACCACCCGCTCTCCGGGCGCGGCGGCAAAGGTGACCGGGTGACCGGGCTCGCCCGAGACCGTGATGTCCGGCGATTCCCGGTAGACGCCCGCGTGGATGAGCACAGTGTCACCGGGCCGGAGCTCCTTGGCTGCGGCTGCCCGGGAGATCGTCTTCCAAGGAGCTGCTTCCGAGCCTGGATTGCTGTCCGAGGCGTTCGAGGCAGCCTGGCTGACGTGGTAGGTGGCCGCCGCCAGACCGGTCGGAGCGATGAGAAAAGGAGTGACGAACAGTGCCATCATCGGTCTGCACACGGTATCCCTCCCGAGCGTTGAAGGCCATCGTGCTGTTGCATGAATTGACGCGGGCCGGTTCTCGCCATCCCCTGGGTTCAGTCCAATGGTTCCCGGCGCATGGACGCCCTGCCAAGTGCCATCCTCGGTGTTGAGCCGCCACGCTGGAAGCGGACAAGGCTTGTTGCCCGCACTGGAAACGATTGTCCGTCAGCGCGGCTGGCACGCACACAAGACGCCGACCTGACGTAATATCTGGCCCCCTTGTCATCTGGCCATCACGGCCCACGAACGGGACGCTACTTGAGGATTTCCATCATTCCCAAAATGTTGATCCCGTACCGGCCCGCCAGTCGGACCACCACGGTACGTCCCGATTGGCGAATCTTACCGCATACCGCGGATCGAGACGAAGGGCCTGCGAGGCGTCGGGCATCCATAGGCCGATCTGGTACCAGCCCGGCCTGATTGTCGCGGGCAACGTTATTCTCAGCGTCCACTGTATGCACGAGCGGGCGATACTGGTCGTCGCCGGGCTTGAATGGTTGCCCATGCGCGGATCTGCCCCTGACGGTTGTTCCGAGACCTTGCCATCGACATCGGTCAAGGTGATGTAGACGGGCCGTGGGTTGTGCAGGGTGGAGAAGCCGCGATTGACGAATTCGACGGACACCTGAAACTCCTCGCCCAGTCTTGTCCGCGCGGGAAGACCGCGCCGCTGCAACTCCAGCCGATACCCGAGGTGATCTTGGATGTACTCGAACTGAGAGCGCAGGACCGGCTTGCCGAGCCGTCCTCGAAGTAGCCATCGGCGACCGGCATTTTGGCCTGACGCAACGCTTCGGGGTCACCGGCGCGGCCAGCCAGCGGTCGATCGAATAGGTCTTTCCCTCCCGTTCCGAGTAGCTGTGGGCGAGGCTGAAGCTGGCGTAGTGATGCAAGCGCAGGTGGATCGCCGCGTTCAACCCGTCCACGCCCTTGCCCCGCGGCGCCTTGCCGTCGAAGCCCATGTCCGACCAGAACAACTCGCCGTCGACGGGCAGATAGGGGCTTTCCCGGGTCATGTAGTCGAACTCGGGATTGCCCGGATTGCCGAACTGAGGCGGCTCGGCCAGGTGCCGCCGTGGATCGGCCGGCCAGGAAGCCATCGTTGTGGAAGCCGATCCGCGCCGCCGGAATCTTCGGGAAAGCCGTCTCTGCGTCAGCACCTCCGAATGCGCGAAGGATCGGCTGGCTTAACACATCCGCTTGTACTTGGGCACCCGGACCTGAAGCATCCGGTCGCTCGGGCAGGACTTCCAGGAGCCGCTTGACCACTGCCGCCCGGGAGGCATATTCCTCTTGCGGGACGTGGGTCGCGCCGTGCCATTCGCCCCAGGCCCCGATGAAGCCCGCCTGGAGCACGTAGATCACGTCGGCGTTCTTCTGGAGGATCGGCTGGAGCTGATCGATGTGCTTGAGTATCCACTCCGGCTTGGGCCCGTACGTGACGTCATGTCCTTCTCGTAGGCAAACCGCAGGAGCGCCTTGAGCCCTGGCGGCGGAGCTGGTCGAGCTCCGCTGGAGCATGTCCAGCTTCTCCGGCCGGAATGGCCTGTCGGCGAACTCGCTGAGATAGCAATACGTTTGGACCAGGTCAGGCCGAAGGGCTCGAACCGCTTGGCATCCAGCAGCCACCAGTCGTCCTGGTAGAGCGGCGGGACTTGACCTGCCAGATGGGGGGCCGGGCCGATGAACACTTTCTGGTGCGGCTCGGCGATGACCGTCTCGATCCGCCAGCCCCGTTCAGGATTTCGCACGCCCTTTCGCCCGCCGGGATCGCTCGGTCGAATTCCATGATAGTTGACGGTCGTGAGTTCCTCGCCGGGAAGCATCGTGGCAGTCGCTAATGCCACCAGTGCAATACCCACTGCCAGCAGGGCGGAAATCGCTTCCACAAAGATAACGTCGTACTCATGGCAATCGTTCTTAAAGCCTTCCGTTAATGACCGATCAGTTGTGGACCACAGGTATGATAGCCGCCATCGACGTGCCAAGATAGAATTGAACCCAACCTCACACGGGAAATGTAAAATGCGAGTGTGCATGTCGATCCTTGTGCAA
>CAVWXT010000015.1:0-42431 GCA_963759115.1 uncultured Planctomycetaceae bacterium | reverse complement strand
GGCCCGTCTTCTGCTTGTTCTTAGCCCATGGCTGCTTGCCGGTTTCGCCGTGGCACAGACGGACGTCCGGTTGCCGCCGCATGGGCATTTGCCGGCCAGCGTCGACTTGATGCCGGAGATCGAGCGGCTGGGCCTGACGGCCCGCGTGCAGGGCAACCGCGACACCTGCTCGTTGTTCGCTGTCACGGGAGTGGCCGAGTTCGAAGTGGGCCGCGAGTCGCACCGCCGGCCGTCGCGGCTCTCGGAGGAATTTTTGATCTGGGCGGCCAACGAAGCGTCGGGCATGACCGGCGACCAGGCGATGTTCTACAAGGCGGTCCACGGCCTGAACGTGCTGGGCATTTGCTCCGACGAGCTGATGCCCTACAGGAGCACCAGCGACGCGGCACGCCGGCCGTCCCCAGCCGCCTCGGCCAATGCCAAGGAAGAGAGCCGGCGATGGCTGGTGCATTGGATCAAGCGTTGGGACGTGCAATGCCCGTTGAGCCCGCCGCAGATGTTGGCCATCCGGCAGGCGCTGGCCGCCGCCATCCCGTGGCCTGCGGGCTGCGGTGGCCCAAGCAGCTTCACGGCTATCAACTTCTGGAGGTGCCGCCTCCGGCGAAGGTCTTCGACGGCCACAGCATCATGTTCACCGGCTATACCGACGACGCCCAACGGCTGGGCGGTGGGGTATTCCTTTTCCGCAACAGCGACGGCCCGAAGTGGGGCAAGAACGGTTACGGCGTGATGTCGTTTGCTTATGCCGAGCGCTATGCCAACGACGCTCTTTGGCTGGAACGTGAATCGCCCCGTGCCGAAGTGCCCGTCGTGCGCTACGAGGCCGAGGCAATGCGCGTGCTGGCCAGCCAGCACTGTTCGACCAGTTCGCAGGACATGAAGCCGTGGGGGGGCCCGATGTGGAGCCGTGGCCGGCAGCTCTTCTGCGGGGCCCAGCACGGCGGCTTCGTGGAACTGGGCTTTTCCGTGGCGAAAGCCGGCCGCTACCGGCTGCGGGTGCTGGCCTCGGCAGCCCCCGATTTCGGCATCGTCCGCGCGGCGCTCGACGGCAAGTCCTTGGGTGCGCCGTTCGACCTCTACGCCGGTCGCGTCTGCCCGGCCGGCAGCCTGGAATTGGGTACGTTCGAAATGCCGAGCGGCCCGCATCGGCTGCGCGTCACGGCCGTGGGCAAGAATGCCGCCTCGCAGGGATTCGCGTTCGGGTTGGACGCCGTGGACCTGTTATCGCCGGCCAACTGAGGCGGCCGGCCCGGCTGGGAAAAGGAACATCACCACTCCAAAGACGGCAACAGCTTCTCACTACAACCTCAAAACACGAGAATCGCTGGACCAGGGCACAACGGTTCCTTTCACCCCTCACACAAGGATATCGACATGTCGAGGTGTTTCTGGCTCAACACGGTGGCGGTGCTCCTGGTTGTTACAGCCGGCGCGGCTCAAGCGGAGGAGAAGGCCGAAGGAACCACAGTGCCGGAAACCGCCGCGGTGCAGGTCGAGATTCAACGCAACCACAAGGCTCCGCCGGGGCCGCCTGACGGCAAACCCAGGAGCGTCGTCAAGCCGATCACCGGCGTGGACCGCTCGTACATGGATCTAACCGTCTCGCCCTGCAAGGATTTCTACGCCTACGCCAATGGTGCCTTCGAGAAGGTGCCGATCCCTGGCCAGTACCCCGCCTACGGTGTGAACCAGGAAATCGACGAACGCAACTTCGCCATCCTCAAGGAAATCCTGGAGACCTCGGCTCGGACCGGCGGGCCCAAGGCGCAGCGTGGCCCAGCGCGTCGGCGACTTCTACGCGTCCGGCATGGACGAGGCCGCGATCGAGCGCGAGGGATTGCAGCCGCTTGCGCCGTTCTTGAGCCGCATTCAGGCGATCACGAGCCTCAAGACGCTGGCCGTGGTCATCGCCCAGTTACAAGCCCAGGGTCTGAACGTCGGTTTCCAGTTCGCAGTGCAGATCGACGACAAGGACAGCACGAGCATGATCGCGAGCTTTAGTCAAGGCGGCCTCGGCCTGCCGGAGCGTGACTACTATTTTCGCGGGGGAAGAATGCGGAGGACATCCGCGCCGCCTACGTGGCGCACGTCGCCCGCATGCTCGAATTGGCCGGGGACGCCCCTTCGTCAGCCAAGGCCGCCGCGGATTCGATCATGGCCTTCGAAACCAAGCTGGCGAAAGCCTCGCGCACACTCGTGGACCTGCGCAATCCCGAGAAGAACTACAACAAGTTCCAACGGACCGCCCTCAGCAGGCTGGCCCCCGGCTTCGATTGGGACGGCTATTTCGTCACCATCGCGTTTCCGCGTAGCGAAAGCAAAGTGCTGGTCGGCCAGCCGGAGTTTTTCACGGCGTTCGGCAGCCTGCTCACCTCCGAGCCGCTCGCGGTCTGGCGCGATTACCTGCGCTGGCACCTCGTGTCCGAAGCCGCCAACTATCTCAGCAGGCCCTTCGTGGAGGAGCGTTTCTCCTTCTGCGGAAAGAAACTCTCCGGCACCACGGAGCTGCGACCGCGCTGGAAGCGCGTGCTGGCCGCGGAGGATGCGGCCATCGGGGAGGATTTGGGCCAGCTCTACGTGCAAAAGGCATTCAGCCCCGCCGCCAAGGCCCGCGCCCAGGCCATGGTGAACTTTTGCAAGGAAGCCATGCGGGGGCGCATCCGCGCCGCCGAGTGGATGAGCGCGGCAACCAAGGCCCAGGCCTACAAGAAGCTCGACAGCATGCGCAGCAAGGTGGGCTATCCCGACAAGTGGCGCGACTACAGCGAACTCGAGCTGGCGCGGCGGCCTTATGTCATGAACGTGCTCGCCGCCGCCGTTTTCGAATTTCAGCGCCAACTGGCCAAGCTCGGCAAACCCGTCGACCGCGACGAGTGGCACATGACGCCCCAGACCAACAATGCCTATTACGAGCCGACCCTGAACGAAGTGTGTTTTCCCGCGGGGATCCTGCAGCCGCCTTTCTTTGACGAGAAGGCGGACGACGCCACGAACTACGGCGCGATCGGCTCAACGATCGGGCACGACTCACGCACGGTTTCGACGATCAGGGCAGGCAATACGACTCGGACGGGAACTTGAAAAACTGGTGGACCCCCGAAGACGTCAAGAAGTTCGAAATACGGCCGAGCGCCTGCGCAACAGTACGACTCCTTCGAGGTGCTGCCCGCACTCCACATCAACGGCCATCAAACACTCGGCGAAAACATCGCCGACATTGGCGGGCTGCGCGTGTCGTACGCGGCTTTCAAGCTCGCGACCAAGGACAAGAAGCTGTCGCCCCTCGACGGCTTTACTCCGGACCAACGCTTTTTCATCGCCTTTGCCCAAAGCTGGCGAACCAATGAGCGCCCCGAGGCAGTGCGTCTGCATGTGGGCAGCGACGTGCATAGCCCCATCCGCTGGCGCGTGCTCGGGATTTGTCGCCAATTTCCCCGAGTTTCGCCGGGCGTTCGGCTGCGCCGAACCCGCGAAGAGCTGGCCGGCGATCTGGTAGCTGCCCGGAGCGTGAAAATGGCC
This sequence comes from uncultured Planctomycetaceae bacterium, assembly GCA_963759115.1. Taxonomy (GTDB): domain Bacteria; phylum Planctomycetota; class Planctomycetia; order Pirellulales; family Thermoguttaceae; genus CAVWXT01. The sequence goes on along the minus strand of CAVWXT010000015.1, from coordinate 38,912 downwards.
GGCCGAGGCGCCCGTGGTAACGCTGCTTGACGTTGCCGGCGCTCTTCGGTCCTTCGCGGAGGGTCCTGCTCCGGGCCCCTGAAGAGCCGCCCGTAGCGCAACGGCTGGCCCGCGTCCCAAGGTCGGTAGCTGTTGGCAAAGTCGATCCGCTCGCCGATACTGGGGTGGCTGCCTCGCCGCAGCATGTGCAGAAAACTCGGCCGAGGGTTGGCAAGGTTCTCGTCCTGCAATCGCACGAAGGCCGACGCGGCAGCGTGATTGTTTTGCGTCAGTTCCAGCCCGAATCGGTCCGCCTCGTGCTCAAGATAGCGACTGTATGCCAAGCCGATGGGCATCACCACCAGCGAAATCAACTGCACCAGCAACCAGATCAGCGGCAGAGAGGCCACGTCGGAGAGCTGATCGAAGCCAAACCGCCGCTTGTATCGCTTCATGATCGCGGCGGAGAGCCGGTAGACCAGATAGAGCCCCACCAGGATGCCGAAAAACCCCGCCGCGACGCCAAGCAGCACGTGGTGCAGCACGTAATGACCCATCTCGTGGGCCACCACGAAGAGAACCTGGTCCGCGTCCAGCTTGGCCAGGAGCGTGTCCCAGAGGACGATGTGCTTGGTGTATAATGGATCTCCATGACTACCCTGGGAAACGCGCCGCCGCGCCCTGAGCTGCTGGCCCCGGCCGGCGACGCCGCTTGCGCCTGCGCTGCCGTGGAAAACGGCGCGGATGCCGTCTATTTCGGCCTCCGCGGCGGGCTGAACGCCCGTGCCAGGGCCGTCAACTTCGCCCCCGACGAACTCCCCGAGTTGATGGGCTACCTGCACCGCCACGGCGTCAAGGGCTACATCACGCTCAACACGCTGGTCTTCCACAACGAGCTGGAAGCGCTGGAGCTGGCCGCACGCCGGGCAATCGCCGCCAGGGTCGATGCCGTGCTGGTGCAGGACCTGGGGGCCGCGGTTCGATCCGCGCCGTGTGCCCCGATTGGCCCATGCACGCCTCGACGCAAATGTCGCTCACCAGCGCCGAAGGCCTCCGCGTGGCCGAGTCGCTCGGCCTCGAGCGCGTGGTGCTGGCCCGGGAGCTGTCGCTGGAAGAAATCCGCCAGATCCGCGGCCGGACGCGGCTGGGCCTGGAAGTCTTCGTCCACGGTGCGCTCTGCATCGCCCTGTCGGGCCAGTGCATGGCCAGCTTCGCCCTGGGCGGGCGCAGCGCCAACCGCGGCCAGTGTGCCCAGGCCTGCCGGCTCCCCTACCAGTTGATCTGCGATGGCCGCGAGGTGGACCTTGGCGACCGGAAGTATCTGCTCAGTCCGCAGGACCTGGCCGCCTACGACCTGCTGCCGGAGCTGCTGGCCGTAGGCGTCGATGCCCTGAAGATCGAGGGGCGGCTGAAGTCGGCCGAGTATGTGGCTGCGGTCACGCAGCATTACCGCACGGCGATCGACGCCGCCTGCGCGGGCCGCCCCGCCAACTTCACGGCGCAACAGATTGCCGAGCTGGAGGTCTCCTTCTCCCGCGGCTTCTCGCACGGCTGGCTGGAAGGCTGCGACCACAAGGCCCTGGTCCCCGGCCAAAGCTCGGCCAAACGGGGCGTCTATCTGGGCCGGGTTCGCGCCGTCTGCAAGGGACGCGCTCTGGTCGAGCTGGCCGCGGCAATCCAGCGCGGCGACGGCGTAGTCTTCGAGAGCGACCTCCCGGACAACGCCCGGCAGGGCGGCCGCGTCTACGGTGTGTTTCGCCAGGGCCAGCCGTTGGACGAGCCGGTCGCCGGCGGGCTGGTGGAACTCTCCTTCGGCCACGGCGCCGTCGAGCTGGGTAAACTGCGGCCCGGTCTGAGAGTGTGGAAGACCGACGATCCGCAATTGACCCGGCGGCTGCGCAAGAGCTATACGGCCGCGCGATCTCGACGTCGCGTGCCGCTGGACTTGACGGTCGAAGCGAGCATCGGCGGGCGGTTGTGCATTTCCGCCCGCGCCGATTCAGGCGCCGCGTGCCGGATCGAGTCGCCGCAGGTCCTGCCCGAGGCCGTGAAACATCCGCTCACCGCCGACGTGCTTGCCGAACACCTGGGCCGGCTGGGCGGCACGGCCTATCAGTTGCGCCGCCTGGAAGCCCACATTGAAGGCCGGCCCATGGTGCCGCTGAGCGTGTTGGGGCAGTTGCGGCACGCGTTGGTCGAGGCGTTGGACGCCTCGCTGGCGCGGCCGCCATTGCCGACCGCCGCCGAGTCGCCCCTGCCCGCGCTGCGGGACAAGCCGGCAGCGGCACCCGGCGCGGCTGGCCGTGAGTCCACCATCGCCTCCCCCCAACTGCACGTGCTTTGCCGTCGGCGGGAGCAGATCGAGCCGGTCATTGCCGCCGGCGTCGCCAGCCTCATCGCCGATTTCGAAGACGCGGATCAGTGCGCCAGCGCGGTCGAGTTGGCCCACGCGCGGCAAGCGACGATCCTCTTGGCAACGCCGCGGATGCAAAAGCCCGGCGAGATGGAAAGCGTCGCGGCGATTCTGCGCCTCGGGGCCGATGGCATCCTGGTGCGCAACCTCGCCGTTGCCGCGCTGTGTGCCGCACAGGGCGTCCCCTTCGTGGCCGATTTCTCCCTCCATGCAGCCAACGAGCTGACCGTGCAAGTTCTGCACGAGTTGGGCGCGAGCCGGGTGACCGCGGCCTACGACTGTGCCCGACAAGACCTCTTCGATCTGGTTGCGGCGGCGCCGGCCGAGCGGCTCGAAGTGGTGGTCTATCAGCACATGCCCATGTTCCACACGCAGCACTGCGTCTTCTCTGCCCTGCTCTCGTCGGGCGCCGGCAAGGCCAACTGCGGCCGGCCATGCCGCCGGCACGAGGTTCGCCTGCGGGATCGTCTGGGCATGGACCATCCATTGCGGGCGGAGACGGCCTGCCGCAACACCATTTTTCACGGCCGGCCGCGGAGCCTGGCCGACGCCGTGCCATCGTTGGTCAAGCAGGGGGTGCGGCACTTTCGCCTGGAGTTGCTCGACGAGACGGAAAGACAGATCGGCCGGCTTCTCGAATCGTACCGCGGGTTCCTCGTGTAGCGATCGCCCGCCCCTGTCACCATACGCCTTTGGCCTACGGTGGTGCGGCGCACTTCAAGTTGTAGATAAAGTCCTCTCCATCGAAGAAGCCGGTCTGGGGGAAGCTTCGCGCCGGGGCGTCGGACCAGAGGTAGGCCCGCAGGCCGAAACAAGCCCCGGCGGCCGGGGCGATGCGAAGCTTCGGCCGCGCCGGGACTGCACACTCGATCACATACCAACCGTCCTGTTGCCCCGCGGCCGCGCGAATATCGCCCGGCTTGTAAGCGTCCCGGTACCACAGGTCCGCATGGATGGTGTTGTCGAGGAAATCCCAGATGGCGCCGCTGGCCTCCAGCGGCCTGCCGCCCATCGGCGGTCGAACGGAGAACCGCAGATTGTCGCGGCCGTGGAACCAGCCGTCGTTGGCGGCATCCAAGTCGAACCCGGCGATCACCGGCCGGTTGCTCTTCACGGCGAAATAGTAGTTCTCGCTCGTCCCAGGCCGCGTAGAGCTTGGCCTTCAGGCTGCGGGCCTCCGGCGGCGTGGTCAGGTTGGGCAGCGAGTAAAGCTCCTTCCATTGGCCGTCGGCCAAACGCCCGTCGAGCACGATCTTGGCCTTGGGCACGGTCCGGTCGATCCAGTAGAGTTCGCCTTCGTTGAGCGGGTGGACCTTGCCCTCAAAATCGACGTCGGTGCCGCCGGGATACCCGGGGCTGCGCACGCCGGCCATGAGCCGCTTCAGACAGTCGCCGCCCAGGCCGGCGTTCCAGCCGAACCGCTTCTCGTCCAGCGGCACGCGCGGGTCGTCGTCCGGCACGCCGTTGCCGTTGGCGTCGGCGCTCTGGCAGATGCGTGGTCGAGCGCAGCGTCAAGCCACATCCGCGGCGGCTGCCGGCGATAGTTCGCCGCCAGGAAGCTGAAATCCTCGCCAAACTGGCCGGGCATGGTCCACGGGGCATCGGGATAGGCGAAGCTGCCGAAGCCGCTGTTCATCACCATCGAATGGATCAGGTGCCCGTGCTCATGCGTGGGGAACCAGTACCAGCCCGGCTTCTGGCCATGGCCGAAGGCCGTGTAACACGAGCCCAACTCGTACTCGGAACCGGCGACCGTGCCGTCGAGATAATTGGCATAAAAGCCGTTCGTGCCCACGACAATCACGTTCCAGAAGGCGTGCAGGTCCTTGCCTTGGGCCGCAATGCCGCGGAAGACGTCGTCGAACAACGGCTTGGTCACGCCGCCGAGCAGCTCGTGGTCGCGCTCGGCATCGACAATGACATAGGTGAACGCCAGGTTGAGCTTGCACGCCGTGCGGCACCAGAGCCAGAGGCGGTATTTTTCCATCTCGCTCTTCAGTACGGCGATATCGCCGTCGTCCAACAGGCGGTTGGGCGGCCGCTTGCCGTCGTGGGCCGGAAACCGCACGTTGCGGTACACCAAAACGATGACCGGCAGCGAGGCCCAATCCGTCTTGCCCACCTCGGGCAGCGAGGCGAACGTCTCGTCGCCCGACACGTTTCGCTCGAACAACTGCCGGTTGTGCTTTTTCTGGTGCGCCAGCGAGAACCCGGGATGCGCCGGGGCCGACTCGGGAATCATCTCCAGCGGCCTCGCGATGCGGTAGTGGTAGCACGTGGCCGGGGCAAGCTCCTTCAGTACGGCCCGGTGCTGGATGGCAGGGGTTGGGTCTTCGTAGCGGGCGCCGTAGTCGTCCGTCTTGCCGTACTCGACGACCGTCGGCTGCGGCGTGGGCGTGGTCCACTCGATCGCCGCGGTCGCCCGACCTTCCTTCCCCACCTGGACCTGCGGGACCGGATCGGCCAGGCCCGCATTGGTCACCAGCACGCGACCCGTGTATTGATCGACGGCCAAGACGTTGCCCCGGGCATCGACGGCCAGCCCGCCGGGCTGGAACACGTTGCTGGTGGTCACGCGGAGCACCTTGGCGCCGAAGGTCGCTAGCGCCTGGCCCTGGGGCGTGAAGCTGCGGACCTGCGGGCCCGCGGCGACATAGATTGTTCCTCCCGTGCCGATCGCGACCGCCCCGGGCGCAGCGCCATCAATGGGAATGACGGTGGCCTTGGCCAGATCCTCGGGCCCGCGCGGCAGCCGCATAACGATGACCCGCGAGCCGCCGGCATCGGCCACGGCCAGCAGACCATGGGCCGCGGCGACACCCACCGGGCGATTGAGCCCCAGCGGAGGTTGACCCACCTGCCGGATGCTGAAGAGCATCTTTTGCAGTTTTTCGTCGAACACGGCAATCCGGGCATGGCCGGTGTCGGCGACGTAGACCAGCCGGTTGGGACCGGCGGCCACATCTTCCGGCCCGGCCAACTCGCCGACGGCAGTGACGAACCGCCCCTCGGCGTCGTAGACCACCAACTCATTCTTGCCCGTATTGGCGACGATGATCTGCCCCGAAGGCACTGTGCAGAGCCCGCCCGGGTTCTGAAGCCTGTCAATGCCGAACTGCCGGAGGCGTTGCCCGGTGCGGGACATGACAACGACCGAGTGGCTGCCCCGGCAGGAGGCCAGCAGGTTTCCGCCCCTCTCGATGGCCACGCCGTACGGGCGGTCCAACACGGCCACCTCGGCCGGGGCGAATCGCGGCAAAGCAACGAGCACGAGCAGCAGACTGGGCAGCGCAACAGCTTTCATGGGAGCACCTTGGTTTCGGGGCCGTGGCGATTGTCTTCTGGTGGTTATACCAGATGGGAAGGCCCAAGGACATGCTTGCAATCTCCAGGCGCAAGGGCGATGATAGGGGGCATCGCCTGTTGCCCGAAACCTTCGGCCGCTAAGGGGACAGGTCCGTGTTTTCGGTCAACGCGTTGCGGCCAAAACATGGCGAATTAGCCGAAAAACGGACCAGTCCCCGGGCGGCCCGCGAACGGTCACGTCAACCCCTATGGAGCGCGCCATGAGACGTTCCGTTGGTAGCTCGCGTCTGGTGTTCTGTTTGCTTGCCGGCTGCGCGGTTCTGGCGGCCTGCCCCGCCGTGGCCGGCCCGCCACAACCGGTCCCGTTCGCGCAGTTGCCCGAGAAAGAAAACTGCGTGGAGGTCTACTTCCACAAGCAGGTCGATCTCCCGGCGGGCAAGATCCTGCGCGCGTGGACGGCGGTCAGTGCCCAGCACGAATACGTGCTGTACGTCAACGGCAAAGAGGCGTCGCGGAGCCGCTACGGGCGCGTGGCCAGCAACTTCCGCCTGGCACAAGAAGTCGAGAACCTGGCCGAGTTCTTCCGGCCGGGGAAGAATACGCTCACCATGAAAGTTCGCCGCTGGAGCCCCGGCGTGCCGGCCGCACACCTCCAGGCGGAAGTCCAGATCGAGGGCACGGACGGCGTCGTGGCCGTGCCCATCGTGACCGACGCCTCCTGGCTCGGCGCGTACGAGGCCCCGGCCGATTGGACGGCTGCCGGCTTCGCACCGGCCGGCTGGCAGGCGGTCACGATCAAGGACATGTCTCCGATGGGGCCACGGATCCGCCGCGAGCAACAGGCCATCATCGACCCCGACGTGCCCGCGCCGCTGCCCGGGTGCGTGCTCAAAACCTTGCCGCAGATCGCCCAGATGAGCGCCTGGCAGCAACAGGTAGTCTCGCGCGACCTCAAGGCCGACACCGAGCGGCTGATGAAAGTCTTCCAGACACCCTTCGTGGCCCAGCGCTACGCCGAGGCCATCGAGCGCCGGAACACCCAGATGGGCGATACGTTCAACATTAGCGGCTACCCGGTGGGCAACGGGATCGTGCTGACGGTGATGGGAGCCTATCCGTTCCACAACACCACCATGATCGTCGGCCCGGAGTACCAGTATCCGGTGCAGTGGAACCCGGGCTCGACGTTCCAAGGCGACGCCGTGACGCTTGCGGCCGACGGCAAGCCGATAGCGGCTGGACAACCAGTGGATGTGGAAGATCCGCCAGACCGACGTGGCCGTGAGCGCGGCCATTGACCGGGCCGGCACCACGGTCTTTCTACACGCTGACCTTCGCCCCGCCGGGGCTGAAGGCCCTGCTGCGGCTCTATGCTGTGGCCAATCCGGGCGAGGCGCCGCTGAAGAACGTCGTGCTCACCAACACGGTCCACCGCACCAAGGCGTCGGGCAAGACGCTCACGGAAACCGTGCAGCACGCGGCGATGGCCGACGCCGCGGGCGACGCCAACGTCCGCTCGATCGTCACGGGCGTGCTGGACGATACGGCAGTGACCGCCGTGCGCGACGAGAAGGCCGATTTCGCCGCGCTGAAGATTCCTCTGGGCGATCTTGGCCCGGGAGAGTGCAAGACTTGCCTCGTCTATCACGTCACGACGTTGGATTCGGTCAACGGCAAGCCGGTTCCCGCCGAGGCCGACAGGACGCTGGCGGCCATCAAGGCCCGGGGCGTGGGGCTCTTGGACGATACGATCGGCTATTGGCGCGACTACCATGCGGCCACAACCACTCTGGAGGCCCCCGGGCCTTGGGGACGCCGCGTGGCCGACTTCATCGACGACGTGAAGATGCTGGTCCAGGTGCAGCAGTTCGAGCGGACCGGCGCCGTGGGCCCGATGTGGTTCTTTTCCGACCAGTGGATCCGCGATGCCTGCGGACCGATGAAATCGTTCCTGCGCACCGGCAAGTTCGACAACGCCCGCCGCGTGCTCGATTATCACTATCGGGCATTCACCGCCAGCCGGAAGATCCTCAATTGGGTCCCTATGGACGTGGACATCAACAAGACATGGCCGCCGGTGGACGACTGGTCGCAGATCACGATGAACTACGCCGACCGCCACGCCAACTGCGAAGTGCCGAGCTGGGTCATCCTCAAGCACTACTGGTATCTCCAGTTCAGCGGCGACACCAAGACGATCGCCGAGCACTGGGGCTACCTGAAGCGGTGTTTCTACGGGCAGTTCGACAACCCGCACGACAAACTCTTCCGGCCCGATTTCAAAATCCCCTTCCACGGCGACGAGACGTACATCTACTCGGGCGGCGAGGGGCTCTGGCCTGACCGCTACGACCTCCAGCAGAGCAGCTATCCCGGCGGCAACATCTACTCGGCCGATTCGTCGTTCGAGCTGGTGGCGGCGGGCGAGGCCCTGGCCGCCATGGCCCGCAGCATCGGCCGCGGCGAAGAGGCCGAGCAAAGATCGCCGAAATCACGCGCAAGATCCGCGCCGCCACCGAGGACTACTACTGGATGGAAGACCTCGGCTTCTACGCCCAGGGGATGAGCGTGCTGTGCGACGGCCAGTTGAACCGCTACCCCATGGCCAACATCAACGCCAACGTGCTTTGGAGCGGCTACGGCAATCGCCAAGACAAGCATGCGGTTTCCAACGCCCTGCGCATGGCGGAGTACCTCATGGAGGACTCCGGCGTGCTGAACCCGATCCTGGGTTACGACGTGACCGTGGGCATGCTCCAGGGGCAGGGGCTGCACAGCCTGGCCGCCATCGAGCACCCCTGGGCGGAAAAGGCCTTTTATGCCCTGCTGATGATCGCCGGCGACACCACGGAGTTCAGCGAATGGATGGCGCCGGGGGCCGATTTCCGCACCATGTACCGCGCCAACCGCATCCGGCCGTGGGAGGGCGGCATCAACCTCGATGCCGCTGCTCTACTACCTCAGCGGATTGGAGCCCGACGCCCCGGGCAAACGGTTGACCCTCACTCCCCGGCTGCCCACGGGCGTGTATTCGCCCATCAAGTGGAACGACATGACTTTGCGCCGCTTGCCCCTGGGTCCAGGGGAGCTTCGATCTGGCGGTGGCCGACCGCGAGCAAGGGTCGGACCCGCGTGCGGACCTACACCGTCGCCAGCCGCAGCAGCGACGACGTCTCGGTGACGCTGAACGCCCTGGTGCCGTTTGCGCGGATCGCCGGCGTGACCGTCAACGGACAGCCGGCCCGGGCGCAGCAGTCGGAGTTGTACGGGCAGGCGGTGGCGACGACCGTGACGACGCTGCCCGCGCGGCAAACCCTGACGGTCGCCGTGACCTACGCCCCGCAGCCGGCCGTGCCGGTGCAGATCGATCTGAAGCCGTTCCAGCCCACGCCGCCGAAGTTCGGCGAGAGCGAGATTGTGGTCTTTACGACTGCTCGCCCGCAGCAGGATCGAAAGCTCCTGCGCAAGGAACTGGCCCGGAAGCACAAGGTGCTGGCCCTCGATGCGACGTTGCCCGACCGATCCGGAGACGTTCGAGGCGGCGCTGCTGACGTCCACGGGATTGCGGAGCCGCATGCTCGTCATGGACGAGGGCAGTATGAACTACCAGCGCAAAGACACGTTCTGGCAGGATCCGCGGTTCGACCGGATCCTTGGCCAGTTCCTCCAGCGCGGCGGGATCGTGCTGGAGGCCAATAGCCGCAATACCTCGAGCAAGTGGCTGGAGAAGACGCTGGCCCCGGCCCGGTTCCAGGTCGATTATACGCGCGGCGGCGACGTGCTGGCCCTGGACGCCCCGGACGAAAAGCTCGACGCCCAGTTCCGCTGGCTCGACGAGAAGCAGGCCGAGGCGTGCGGGAAGTGGTCGGGCTACTGGGCCGGCGACTATGCCATGAAGTACCTCGGCGGCGGCCCGCCGATCAAAGACCACGTGCTGATCTGGGGCGACCAGGAGCAGCCGCACGGCTGCATGCAGTACACGATGAAGACCACGCCGGGCAAGGACCACCTGATCCGCATCCGCACCTGGCCTTGGCCCAAGAAGGGCTTCACGCTGCAAGTGCTCGACAAGCCGCCCGACCAGTGGAAAGTGATCGAGACCATTTGGGTCCCGCAGCCGAAAGACCCGAAGGAGAACGGCTGGGTCGACGTGGACATGACGCTCCCGGCCCAATACGTTACGGGAAACACCACCGTGTTTCGCATCGGCGAACCGAAAGGCTCGGATCCGGCGGCATCGGCGCTGCCGGCCACTCCTCCACGGGAGCGGCCCGGCATTTGGATCCGCGACAGCCTGCGAAAAGCCGCCCTCCCCGGACCAGCTTGTCACGCACAGCGCGGTGGCGGCAAAACTCGGCCTGCGCGACACGGGCATCGTCTCGTACTCCGCCGGGCGGATCGAGCAGAGCGGCTTCATCGCCCCCTATCGCATCCTTGGCGACAGCCAGAAGGCCGCGATGGTCCTCCGGCCCGTCGGGCCGGGGCTTTACGTCAAGAGCGAGTTGACCTCCCTATTCCCCGTTGAGGAAATGGTGCAGTTTATCGAAGCGGTGCTGGAAGGGCGGAGGCCGCGGTGATCCGCATCGACGTGGCCGAGCACCGCGACGAACTGCTACAGATCCGCGACGACGCGTATGGCGACAATCTTACAGAGCTGGATGTCCTCCCCATTGAGGACGAGGATTCACCCGACCGCGAAGGTCAGGGTCCGTAACAGAATAACTTGCTCAATTGGGTGGCACGCCCTGAGGAACGAAGGGCGTGGTGGGCTGCGAAACCACGCCCTTCGCTGCGCTCAGGGACGTGCCACCCCGTTACCAATTTGGTCAATTTATTCTGTTACAGCGCCTTAGTATTAAGCCTGTCGCGTATGCCAGTTGCAGTCGCAACCCGACGACGACGAAATCGCCCGACTAGCGCAGCGGCTTCCCTTTTCTGGTAGGGAGGGCTTGTGTTATACTCATGCGCGTGGCCGACACCCCCAGCCGCCGCGCTGGCAGTTCTCGCCGGCCGCCTACCTGGGGCTGGAACTGGTGAAACCAAAGGGGTCGAAAAAGGGGTCAGAACAATTTTCCATCTTCGATAGCCTTGCGTGGCCGCCAGCGGGAGGCGAAGAGGCAGCGCAAAGATAGTTCTGACCCCTTTTTCCGGTTTGCTACCAAGCCCTGCCCCTCTTGGTCTCTTGCGAAGTCTCTCCAGCAGTTTGGCAACTTGCTCGTGCGCCTCTTTGGATTGCACAACCACGATCGCCTTGCCGGGCGCAAACGGGACCACTTTCCCCTCTCCACCCCCCGAGTCCCACGTGTCGGGCGCAACGTTGGCAGTCATGCTTTCGATCAGGGAGTTGAAATTCAGCCCGCCCGCGGTTTCGACCAGATCTTGCACAGCGTAGACCACGATTATTTGGCGTGCCCCGGCCTGCTTGGTGAGCGGGATCTGCAGCGGCTGCGGCTTGGCTTTGCCCGAGGCCGGTTTTTGCAGCGCGGGCAACTTGCCCAGCGCTGCCAGTAGCTCCGCCAACTCGCCCTGCACTGCATCGGATTGCAGAACGACGATCGCCCTCCCCTCCACGAACGGTTCCACCACCCCCGGCCCGCCCGCCGAGCACCACGACATGGAATCAACAGTTTGCGTAATGACGTTCATCAGCGAATCGAAATCGGGCCGGCCTTTCTTTCCCACCAGGTCTTCCACGCTGTAGACCACGATTCCATCGTCTGCCCCGGCCCGCTTGGGCACCGGAATCCGCGCCGGCTGCGGCTTGGCCTTGCCCGGGGCCGGTCTTTGCAGCGCGGGCAGCTTGCCCAGGGCTGCCAGCAGCCCCGCCAGCTCGCCATGCACTTCATCGGACTGGCTCACCTCGAGCGTGTGCTTGTCCTTGGCACGGATCGTGCCCGGTCCTCCAGCCGTGTCCCAGCCCGTCGGGTACACCGTGCCGCGGATCACCTCCACAAGCGAGTCAATATGGCCGCTGGGAACGATCCGGCTCACGTCGTAGGTCTTCTGTCGCAGATTCCCTCGCGATTGGGCCTGGGCCGCGGTCACCGCGATCCCGAAAAGAATTCCTTGCCAGACGAGACCAATAACAATCCGTGGCAGCATTCTTCGGTCAGTAGCAGACATGTCGGTTCTCCTTTTGCGCTAAAGAAGTATTCGGTTAGACCCTCACGAGACGGCTCCTTCCGGCAAACCGTGAATCATCTTCTACCCCAAGACGCTTGAACGTCAACGCAACCACGGCACTGGCAGAGCCAGTGGCACACCATCTCCGCCCCGCTCGTCGGCGCCACCCGTCGATCAATCAATCAAGCTTCAGTTCCACCTGGTAAATGGCCCAAGGCAACGAAAACAGAAGCCCGTAGTGATTGCTGAAACGTAGTCGGGACCCTCTTCCAGGAGAGTCGCATCGTAAGCGACGAAAGGGGCCTATCGGGCTGGGCCCCACGTGGTAAACATCGTTAAAGCCCGGGGTACCAGGCATCGCTCCGACAACACCAGACAAACAGGTCAGGTGGTATCGTCCCTGGAAGTAAACGCGGTCACCGTCAAGGCAACTGGGGCTTAGCACTTCCCTTGTAAAATCAGGGAAGCCGATGCGGTAGAACGCCCCCACCCATCCCTCCGGGTTCGGCTGGGTCTTGTTGTCATTCCAATAGATCGTGCTCTCATCCTTCAGCGGATAGCAGTCTGACATGTAATAATCCGCGGCGGTCACCGCTTTGGTGTCTGGATCGAGAAACAGCGGGCTGTTGGCGACCGCGCCCGATGATGACCCGCCGCTGAGCCGGACGGCCGTTGACCGCGGGGGCCGTAACGGTCGCCGCGAACGTGACGGGGAGGGCCAGTTTCGGCGAAGTTACCTCGGGCGTAATCCCGTGACTCATGTGCGGCAGGTCCAGCACGTCGCGGGCCTCGTGGATCACTTCCAGCTTAAAGCCCTTGCCGGGCTCGAAAGAGGCCAGGGCAATCCACAGCCGGCCGAAATACCCGGCAATGCAGACCTTGCCGTGGCCCAACGGTGCGATGGCGCAGGAAATCGACGGGGGGCAGGCCGATTTTCGGACCTGCCCGCCAAATCTTCTCTTGCCGCGGCTCGATCACCGCCAGCGGCCCGTCGTCCCCGGGGTTCAGCGCCCAGAGATACTGCCCATCCCAACAGACGTTGGAAAAAGGCATCGATGCCCGCCATAGTGGCTGCCATCTTTGAACGCGGAGTCAGATTGTGCGATCCTCACCGGCAACACCCGCAGGCGGCCCTTCTCCTTCATCAAGGCCACCTGATCATAGTGTGAACAGACCAGGTCGCATCCATTGTAAATAGGAACCCATTTCCCGACCTCAGGCCGCTCGACGACTTCATCGTCGCCACCGGAACGATCCGCCGCAGCGTAAGCCGATGAAAGACGACTTCCGGGTTCTTGACGGGGGGTAGCGGAGGCGGCCGGGAACGAGAGCTGGCGCAGGTCCTTGGCGATTCTGTCGTTCTGTTCTCTGGTCTCCTTTTCAGCCACTTTGCGCAACTCCGGCAGATGGCCGAAGCGCTCCATAGCACGTGTGGCCAGCTCTTGCAGGTGTGGGTCCGGCATCTTCTTGACCTTGGCGAAAAAATCAAGATAGACCGGGTATAATTCGGGATCCGGCAGATAGTCAATTCGGATATTCGGCATCTCCGTAAGCAAGCCACTCACGTCGTGCCCACCCGCATCCGGCAGCATCAGCAGGCCATAGTACGGCGGATAGTATCCGTGGAGCTTGAAACTGCTCCACTCGTAGTCGCGCTGGCCGCCCATCCAACTGAAATCCCGCAGCAGCTTCAGTCGATGCTCGCAAATCGCCGGCAGCTCCTTCCGGAGCCATGCGTCCCGAGCTGCGAGCGTATCGGTTTGGTCGGCGATTCCCCAGTCTCGAGACTTCTCGTCCCATTGGCCCCAACGGCACAAGAACTCGAACGATTCATCCCAGACTTTTGCCGCCGCCTTGGCCGACCAAGATGCGGTCCGCCGTATCGCGCATATCGTCAAGCAGCGCATAGTACCCTTTGCGCACTTCAGGCGGAAAACGAATTGCCGCCAATCGGAGCCTCCCCACTTTCCGTGGTTCCATGTACGGCGGTCCGCGAACGGCACTTTCGTCCCGCAGAAATACGCCTCCAAGTGCGGCAGCGCCGCGCGAAGCCGTGGGAATGCCTGTTGCGAATCCGACCGCATCCGAATTCGTCCCCGTTGATTTCCAAGATCGCGTGCAGGGCGTCGCCGTGCACGGCCGGTTGATGGGGATTGAGCAACAGGCTCGCCTCGGCCAAGGCCAAGGCCTGTTGCCACTGGCCGATTTTCACGAACGCGTGCTCGCGGTCGGCCAAGTGCTTGGCCTCCGCCAGGGGATCGCTTGGCAGGACCCGTTTTCCCGCGGCCTTGTCGATCAACTCCGTGGCGGCCTGGCGGAGCCGCTCGGGAAATTTGGGCCACGCAAGGTCTTTCGCCTCCCGCCGCCCAAGCTCCTGCTGGCCGCGCAGCAGCCGCCAGGCGAACTGGCCGCGGCGATCTTGGCCCGTCCCGTTCCTTCGACGCGGTACTCGCCCAGCAGATACAGCGGCAGTCGCCGCTCGATGCCCGGCGAGCCGCTGAGGCCATCTCCTGGGCCAGGGCCTTGGCCTCCGCCAACTCGACCACCAGCAGCCCCGGCCGGCGCAAGAGGGTCTGCTCGACAAAGCAGGCGAAACCGCCTTGCAGGTTGTCGGCCTCCTGCGTCAGGCTGTTGTTCACCAGCGGCGGCACGGCCACGATGTCGGTGATCTTCTCTTGCCCCTTCTTGGCGGCAGCCTCCACCTTCTCGAGCAGCGCCGCCACGTCGGTCTCGGCCTGGTTCGTCAAAAAGACCGGCTCGGCGCAAAGCCGCAAGCCGCGTGCGGTCTCGCAGACGACCACCATCACGTGCGGCTTGGGCTGCTCGCTGTCGGCCAGGAAGACCAACAAGTCGGCCTTGAGCATTTTGCCCAGGGCCGCCCGCTTGCCGGGCGCGTCGGCCGCCAGCAGGGCCTGCAACTCCTGCTCGCCCAGCACCTTGTCGATCTCGCCCCGCTCGACCAGCGCCGTGGAGGGGCGCTGCCCCAGGCGGAATTCCAGCAAGGCCGCCAGGTTTTGGGTCTTGGCCGCCTTGGATGCGATGACGCCCATGCGGGTCTCCGCGCCCGCCGCATTACTCACCCAGCCGACTGTCACACATAGCAGGCAGGCGATAGGGAATTGTCTCATAGTGGTGTATCCTCCAGGAACATTTCCAACAGACGCACACGGTCAAGAAGCCGCGCGCCGCATCGTGGTTTCCCTACGGCGACGACTGCTTGTTCGCCGGCAGCGTTTCGACTAGATTCTGCAACAGGCGGATGCCCAGCGCCCGGCCGGCGGCAGAGCGCCGCAGCGTTGTTCCGGCCCGGTGGCACACCATCTCCGCCACGCTCCTCGGTGCCACCCGCCTGACAATCGGGACAGTCCCCGGGATCTCACTTCTTTTCCGGCAGCGTTTCGGCAAAATGCTGGAGCAGGCGGATGGCCATGGCGCGGCCGCCGCATTGCAGGGCCTTCTTGCCGGCGATGTTCTCGGACAGATCGGCCGCCCGCGTCGTCACGCGATCGGCCAGCACGACCTTGCCGTCCTTGCGGCTCACCATGTTGATTTCCGTCCGTGCCGAGCAACTCACGATGTTGCCGATGCGGGCGGCAAACTCGCTGAACGCTTCGCCGGCGATCAGCATGTCCACCTTGGCCAGCCCCCGCGGCCAACTATTGCACGTCGTTGGCGGTCCAACCGGCGGCGAAACCGGTCAACTCGTTCTCCGGCACGTCCTGGACGGTAAATCCACACTCGGCCAAGAGCTTCTTGATCTCCGTCTCCACCGCCGGATCGATCACCCTGGCAACCACGACCATGGGCAGCGGCGCCGCATTGTGCTGCTCGCGCACGATCACCGCGACGACCGGCAGGCGGCGGCCGGCCAGCTTCTTCTTCAAGGCCGGCACCGGATCCGTGGCGTCGTCGGCCGCGGCCACCAGCTTCGGCCCGACCTGCCGCAGCTTGGCGGCCAGTTTTTCGGAGAGCTGGACAACCAGCGCCGACATGTCGGCCGACGCAGCGTCCTTGACCATCACGCCCTCGACCAGACTGGTCTCCGTGCCAATGAGCTTGGCCGTGATGAAGATGTCCTTGCCGAGGCGGAAGGCGCGGCCGGTGATCATGATTTTCGCGCCCACCAGCTTGCCGACCTTAATGGCTTCCTCTTGCTTGACCAGGCCCGTCAGGTTCAGCTCGTGCTCGTGGAGCGTTTGCAGCAGCGACTGCCGCTCGACGAGCTTGATCCCCGATTCCCCGGAGAGCATGGCCGTCAGGGCGGCGGCCATTTCGCTGCCCGCGTTCGGGTTGCCCGGATCGTCGGCCGTGAAGTCGAGGATCGCGACGGTCAGTCCGGCCGAGGCGTCGGCGCCCTTGGGCTTGTCGCCCTTTTCAGGATCGGCTCCCCCGGCCCTGAGGACTCCTCCCGCCACCATCACCAGCGCGAGCACGGTGGGAATCAGAAAATGTTTCATGAGAAGTCTCCTAGGGAATAACGATGGAAGGCACTAATGACCTTCGGGGACACATGACTTTCGGGGACAGACTTTCGGACTTTCGGGGACACAACACTAATCTCATCAAGCGGCCCGCGATCTTCGTGTCGGGTTCCGGAGATTAGCTTTATGTCCCCAAAAGCCCCAAAAGGAAAACATACGGGGCCACATGGACGCCCCTCCTATTTTCCATGGCTGACGCGCAGCACTTTGCAGTCGTTTTTGGAGATCTCGGCTTCGGCGACGCCGCCCACCACCCCCTCCGGAAGCGAGCCCGTCACGGTCCACACGCCGTTTGCAAGGCTCGCGGTGTAGGGTTTTTCTTTCTCAATGTTCTCCTTGCCATAGATGGGATTCCATACAGCGACGGCCACCGCGATGGCGGTCCGGGCATCTGGAACGTAGCCTTCCTTCGGCTTGTAGTTGTGCTTTGCGCCACCCTGCGCCGTAGACCGCGAGCGTCACTGCTCCCACAAGCATGCAGATCGCAGCGCTACGAATGGTCTTCATCATTCTCTCCTTCAATTCAGACGCGTTCTCTGTTCTGCCCGTCATCCTTCGCCGAAGTTCGGGGACAGAAGACGAATTTCCGCTAGCCGCTATCGCAATGCATACCCCTTTGAGGACATTAGCGTTGTGTCCCCGAAAGCCGAAAGCCAAACTCAGGGAATAACGATTGCAGGCACTTTAGGCGCCGGCGCCGGTTCGACCGGGCGCGGCCGGCGACTGGGCGGCGGCGTCGGCACGACCGGCGACGCCAGATAGTCCAGCGCATCGACCAGGAATAATTGACTCCGCGGATCACTCTCCCACGCGCCGAGCGGAACCTGGCACAGAACGATCCGCCCTTTGCCGAGGGTCTTGGTCAAGACCAAGGCATCGATCGGGGCGGGCTTGTTGCCGGCCACTTCGCGCGGCCACCAGGCAATCTCCAAGGCCGGCTCGTCGGCCGGCAACTGCACCGCCCATGCCTCGTTCCCCATCTCCGACCCCGTCGATAGCTGCAATGGCGGGCCAAGGGGTGATCCGCCTGCCAGGCCCAGTTCGCCGGCACCGTGCGCCGCGACAAGGGGTACCCCGCCAGCGAAGCGGGCTGCGTCTGGCGAAGGATCAACACGCTGGCGCCTCCCCTGGCCAGATTCAGCAGCGCCGCCTGGTCTTGCACTTCCTTGCCCAAGCGATCGGCCCCGACAAGGACAATGTCGGGATGCACAAACTGCAACTGGGCGTCGCTGGCGACCACCGTGTGCCTGACGCCCGACCGCTTCAGCAGTGCCGGCAGCCGAGAAACGTGCGAAGCATCGTCGGGCAGGTCCCAAACCAGCAACTGCTTCCTGGCCATGCGCTGGGCCAGGCCGGCCAGAAGGTCATCGGGATAGACTTCGATGGGGGCGATTCCGCGGGCGATCTGCCGGCTGCTTGCCGGCCTGCTCGGCGCGATAGATCAACTGCATGCTGGTGGGCACCCGCACGCGAGGCACGCGCAGCCGGATGATGCCGGGCCGACGCTCGGCGGGCAACTCCAACCGCCCCGAGGCCAGCTCCGCGTCGCCGCAGACCAGGCGCCAGGTGAGCGTTGCGTTGGGGATCGGCTGCTCGACCGCCCATTGCACTTGCACCGTTTCCGTGTGGCCGCCCAACCAATAGCCGCCGCCGGAAAGCGCGATCAGCAGAATTGCCGGAATGTTCATGGTTTCGCCTGCGCGCAATCTTTCTCTTGGCAGCATATTTCCAGGTTGTAACCGCCGGTGGAAGTCACCAGCCGCCCGGCGTTGAACACCTGGCCGGGAAGCGGTTTCAGACTGGTCGCCAAGGCCGCCAAGGTTTCGCCGTCGTCCTGCGGCGATCGCACTTCGGCCCAGAGCGACAAGCGGCGATCCTGGCGGGCGGGGGTGGCGATACTGTAGTGGAGAACTTGCCCCGCCCCGAACGGCACATCCAGGCTGGCGTCCTCGCCAGGCACGATGACGAGGTCGGTTCTCGATTTCTCCTGCTCGCCCTGCGACATGGCCAGTCGCACCAGCAACAACTTGCGATGTTTGCTTGCCGGCGGCGGCATGAGGCCCAATTCGCTGCGGCGATCGCCCAGGGCCACCCAACTGGTTTGCCCCTCGAACATTTCCGCGACGTTTTCAAAGACTTGCACCGCCCGCGTGATATCGGCTTGCGTCCATTGCACGGCTTGGCGCGAGGCCGCCAGGTTGCCGCCGGCGGACGGCGCGGGGCCACCGTCGGCTTGCGCGCGGCCGCGGACGGCAGTGCGGAGGTACATGGTCCAGCCAATAACTCCGACCAGCAATGAGACCGCCAGCGCGGCCGTCCAGGCCCATGGCTCGGCCGGCTGCGGCCGAAACGTGCGCCGCGGCCGCCCCTCAGGCCGAGCGGCAACCGCAACGGGCGCCTCGGGCACCGGCTCGGGAACCCTCAGCAATGTTCGCAGTTGCTCGTACTGGCCGATGGCCGTCCGGCACTCCCCGCACTGCTTCACGTGCTCGACGATCGCCGCCGCGTCGTGCAACGCAGCCTGGTCCCAATCGTGATCGAGAAACTTCCGTTGAATATCGTTGCATGTCGTCATGATTCAACCTCGGACCTCTTGGCCGTCAGAAAGGAACCGTCGCAGTTGGTCGAGCCCTTCGTGCAATCGGCGAGAGACATCCGACGCGCTGCAACCCAGTAGTTCGCCCACCTCATTGCCCGACATCTCCTGCATCATCCGCAAGGTGACTACCCCGCGGATCGGCTCGGGCAACTGGGCCAGGGCGGACAGAACCAGGTCGCGGCGCTCGGTCAATTCGGCCGCTTCTGGATTATCTTCGGAAGCCCAATGGGCACGGTCTTCGAGCACTTGCTGCTCCGTCTGTTTCCGTCGCAAGACGCAAAAGCTTTCGTTCATCACCACGCGGACAAGCCAATTCTTGATGCGCGCGGGTCGCGAATGCGGTCGCGGTGTTCCCACGCCCGCAGGAACGCCTGCTGGCAAACGTCCGCGGCCGCCTCCGTGCTTCGCAGCACCCCATAGGCCAAGCGGCGGTAGAACCGCCCCTGCTCGCGAACGTGGCAGTCGAGCAGGGTCGGCCAATCGTCGGCCCCCGCCCCGGCCGGGTCTGCCATCAACTCCTTTTGGCGCATAGGTTTCCCCTATATTCAAGGATGCGCGAAGGCAGGGATTTTTGCGACCATTCGGAAAACTTGGCTCGTTCGGCAATCGAGACGAACGCCGAACTTTTCGCAACGATCGCAACCGCTCAGGCTCCCTGTCCCTACTAAATAGCTCCACACAAAATGGAAAGTGCTCAGGCGGCGATGGCTTGGGGGTAGACGGAACCCTCGATTGGGAACGAAGTTTTGTATCCGATCCACTCGAAGACCAGGGTGACCAGTTCGTCGATGCTTTTGCAGCGATGATTGCGGGTGATTTCCTCGTGCAAGTGCCACCAAACGCGTTCGATGGGATTGGCTTGCGAGCGCGTACTTGGGCAGGTACGCACGCCGCAGGCGTGCTTCACAATCCTACCCCGCGTCTGCGCGGCGACGTGTTTCCCCAGGATTTGCTTTTGGAGCGAGACCTTCCTTGGTCTATGATCCTGCGGCTCGAGACTTTCCTTGGTTCATGGATTTGACCTTCCACATGTTGACCAAGGAAGGTCTCGATGCCTTTATACCACAACCCTCCGGCTTTTTCACGGCGATTTCGCCTGATTCAGACGTCTTTCTTGCAGAACGACGGCCTGCCTTTTGCCAAGGTTCCGCCCGAAGAGCGAATCGAGCAGGCTTTTGCCGAAGCAGGGGCGAAGTTCGCGCAGGAAGATGACGACGTCTACACGCCCGCAATGACGCTCTGGGCGTCTCTGGGACAGGCCTTGCATATCCCCAGCCCAACGCACAGCAGCCGGGCCTGGGCTTTCCGATGCTGCGGCTGGTCCGTACTCTTGTCCTTGGCCACCGCGATGGTCTGCGGCATGGCTTGGGGGCCTTACGCGGGCAAGGAAACAGGAGAGGCAGCGTTGTTTCGCAAACTGCTCGAAGGCGTGGACCCGCGGACCATATTCCTCGCGGACCGCTGCTACCGCGGCTATTTTCTCATTGCTTTGGCGATTCTGGGACGCTGCGACTTCGTCGTCCGCCTGCACCAGTGCCGCAAGACCGACTTTCGCTAGACGAAGCCGTTGGGCAAGGGAGATCACCTTGTCGAGTCGACGCGGCCGACAAGTCGCGAGTGGATGGACCAGGCGACGTACGAAAAGATTCCCCGCCCGATCACGCTGCGGCTGGTCGAGGTGCAGATCCAGGAGCCGGGGTTTCGCGTTGAGTCGTTGGTGGTGGTGACCACGCTCACCGACGCGAAGGAGTATCCACGCAAGGAGATTGCCGAGCTTTACCGTCGGCGTTGGATGGCGGAACTGGACATCTGCACGATCAAGTGCACGATGGGGATGGACGTGCTGCGGCGCAAGTCGCCCACGATGGTGCGCAAGGAGATTTGCACCTGCCTGTTGGCTTACAACCTGATTCGCAAGGCATACGTTTGGAATCTCGGAAGAAGACAATCGGCTCACCGTGGAGGGAGTTGCCTATCCTTGGGATGAACATCATTTCAAGTTTACGGGGTTCTGACTTTCTCAGAGAGAACAGGCGGAGAACTGGCCTTGGTACGGCCATTGGCCAGGCGACGCAACCCTATAACACTCAACGGGTTACGACATCGCCCCTTGCATCCCCCGTTCTTCGCCATAGAATAGGCGGGACGAATTCGTCGGATGACTAGATGAACAGCAATTCGCTTGCGCGGGGGGCTCGTTGACGAGTAAGGGCCCGTAAAACAATAACTTGCTGAAATTCACACGAGGGTGGCACGTCCCTGAGCGCAGCCAACGGCGTGGTAGATGGCCGAACCACGCCCCTCGTTCCTCAGGGCGTGCGACCCAAATTCAACAACTTGTTTCTTTACGGGCCCTAAGCCGACGTGGCTGAATACCGCTGGGCATTCGGTCACGTCGGCTTTTGTTGTTTTCAACGGTCCGAAGGCCCGCTTGGAGCAAGATGTGGAGCGAGCCGGCTGGGTGTTGCAGCGATTGCCGGAACTCGGCATCAGCATCGACAAGGTGACGCGGCAGCTTGAGGACGAAGGCGTCGCGAAATTCGACAAGCCCTTCGGCAAGCTGATGGAGACCTTGCGCAACACCATACTGGACGGACATAAAAGGGTAGTGTTAGGCGGAAGCCCGAAGAGAAGTAAGAAGGGAGAGTAGAAATGCCAGAGTTCGGATCGCCCTTTTCAGGCTTGGCAAGCGATAGGAAGCTCACGGATGCGGAGCTCGTCAGAGCAATTCGTTTCATGGTGTCCGCAGAGTACGAAGCGATTCAGTTGTACATGCAGCTTGCCGAGTCAACCGACAACAAGCTCGCCGTGGGAGTGCTCAAGGACATAGCGGATGAAGAACGTGTACACGCTGGAGAGTTTCTGAGATTGCTCCGCGAGCTTGCCCCCGAGGAAGAGAAGTTGTATGCCGAGGGGGCAGAAGAAGTAGAAGAAGAAATCGAGAACATAAAGTAAAGGATTCTCGGACAAATTCGTCCAACAAGCCGTTTGACAAGCTGATGGAGAGTTCGGCGAAAACGTCGCCACGGCAGGTGAGGGAGGTGCCATGAAAGTCAGCCCGTTTGCGGGGAAGCCGGCCGAAGCAGCCATGCTGGTTGATGTGCCCAGACTTGTCACGGCCTATTATACCGAGACGCCTGACGCCTCGGTGCCGGAGCAACGGGTCGCGTTTGGCACCTCAGGGCACCGCGGTTCCGCGCTCGACAAGGCCTTCAACGAGTGGCATATCCTGGCCATAAGCCAGGCCATTTGCCTGTACCGGGCGCAGCAGAAGATCGACGGCCCGCTGTTCCTGGGCATGGATACGCATGCGCTCTCCGTGCCGGCTGTTGCCGGCGCGCTTGAGGTGCTGGCGGCCAACGGCGTGGACGTCATGATCGCGGAAGGGGATGAGTATACCCCGACCCCTGCCGTTTCCCACGCGATTTTGACGTATAACCGCGGGCGGAAAACAGGTCTTGCCGATGGCATCGTGATCACGCCTTCGCATAATCCACCCCACGACGGCGGCTTCAAGTACAATCCCCCAAACGGTGGACCGGCGGAGCTAGTCGTCACGGGCTGGATCGAGAGGAAGGCGAACGAGTTTCTCGAAAGTGGCCTGCGGGGCGTTCACAGGATTCCGTTGGAGAAAGCGCTTCGGGCCTCCACAACCCACCGGCACGACTACCTCGACGCCTACACGAGCGACCTCGGCAATGTGATCGACATGGAGGCCATTCGCGGCGCAAAGATCAGCTTGGGGGTCGATCCGCTCGGTGGCGCCGGTGTCCACTACTGGGGGCCGATTGCCGAGCGCTACGGGCTGAATCTCACGGTCGTCAACGAGGCCGTCGATCCGACCTTCCGTTTCATGACGGTCGATTGGGACGGCCAAATCCGCATGGACCCATCCTCGCCTTATGCGATGGAGAGGTTGATCGGCCTGAAGGACCAGTTCGAGGTCGCCTTCGCATGCGATACCGACCATGACCGGCACGGGATTGTTACCAGGAGCGCGGGTTTGCTCCCGCCCAATCACTACCTTTCGGTCGCCATATTCTACCTCTTCCAACACCGGCCGAAATGGCCCAGGGAGGCTGCGGTCGGCAAGACGGTGGTGAGCACCCAGATGATCGATCGGGTTGCCGCAAAGCTTGGCCGGAAGCTCTGTGAGGTGCCGGTCGGCTTCAAGTGGTTCGTTGATGGCTTGCTTGACGGCTCGCTTGGCTTTGGTGGAGAGGAGAGCGCGGGAGCGTCTTTCCTCCGTCTCGATGGGAACGTGTGGACTACGGACAAAGATGGCATCATCCCGGCTTTGCTCGCGGCAGAGATCACGGCCCGGATGGGCCGCGATCCTGGCGAGATCTACCGAGAACTCACGCGTGAGTTCGGTGAGCCTGTTTACGACCGCGTTGAGGCGCCGGCCACCCCCGAGCAAAAGGAAACACTAGAGAGCCTCTCGCCGCAGCAGGTCCGGTCCACAGATTTGGCTGGCGAAAAGATTCAAACCATACTCAGTCATGCGCCTGGCAACGGCGCGCCCATCGGCGGGTTGAAGGTGATAGCGGAAAGTGGATGGTTCGCAGCGCGGCCGTCAGGGACTGAGAATATCTACAAGATCTACGCCGAGAGCTTTCGCGGAGCGGATCATTTGCGGCGCATCATCGAGGAGGCCCAGGCCATCGTCAGCGAGGCCCTGGCGGTGGGGACGCAGCAAGTGAGGTCCCCGGCCAAGACAAAGCTGAAGGAAAGACCATGAGCCAACAAACACGTGTCAGCAACTCGATGTACTGTTTTCTACCCACGGAAGTCGAGGGATTCGGTCCCCTGGCCGAGCTTGCCCTGGACATGCGGTGGTCCTGGAATCATTACGCCGACGACGTGTGGCGGCAGCTTGATCCTGCTCTTTGGGAACTCACCCAAAACCCCTGGGTTGTTCTCCAGACTGTCTCGCGGGACAAGCTCCAGCACATGTTGGCCGACCCTGCATTCCGCAAGAAGGTAGATGCTCTTGTGCAAACCAGACGTCAGGCGGCGGAGACGCCCGCGTGGTTTCAGCAGACCTACCCGCAATCTCCCCTGACCTGTGTCGCGTATTTCAGCATGGAATTCATGTTAAGCGAAGCTCTGCCCATCTATTCGGGCGGCCTTGGCAATGTGGCCGGCGATCAGCTCAAAGCCGCCAGCGATCTGGGGGTGCCGGTGGTCGGCGTGGGGCTGCTCTACCAGCAAGGCTATTTTCGCCAGGTGATTGACAAGGACGGAGCGCAGCAGGCCCTTTTCCCGTACAACGATCCCGGACAGTTGCCGATCACGCCGTTGCGGCAACCGAACGGGGAATGGTTGCGGTTGGAGACTCGCCTTACCCGGTTACTCGGTCTGGCTGCGCGCCTGGCAGGTCCAAGTTGGCAGAGTCAAGCTTTACCTCTTGGACAGCAATGACCTCGCGAACTTCCCTGCTCACCGAGGCATTACCAGCGAGCTTTACGGGGGCGGGCCGGAGTTGCGGCTACAGCAGGAGATGGTGCTGGGGATCGGCGGATGGCGGTTGCTCCACGCGCTCGGCATCCAGCCGGAAGTCTGCCACCTGAATGAAGGGCATGCGGCGTTCGCCATTTTGGAACGAGCCCGGACTTTCATGAACGAGACCGGGCAGCCGTTCGAAGTCGCACTGGCCGTCACGCGAGCGGGCAACCTTTTCACCACCCACACTGCGGTGGCTGCAGGCTTTGACCGCTTCGCTCCGGCTCTCATCGAGCAATACCTCGGCCGGTACGCCCAAGAAAAGCTTGGCATTACAGTCCACGATTTGCTGGCCCTGGGCCGCCAGAACCCAAACGACTCGTCGGAGAGTTTCAACATGGCCTATTTGGCAATCCGCGGGAGCGGGGCGGTCAACGGCGTGAGTCGCTTGCACGGGAAGGTGAGCCGGCACATCTTCGAGCCGCTCTTTCCGCACTGGCCGGAGGACGAAGTGCCGGTCGGACACGTGACCAACGGAGTCCACATGCCGAGCTGGGACTCGAAGGCGGCCGATGATCTTTGGATGGAGGCCTGTGGAAAGGACCGCTGGTTGGGGACGACGGAAACCCTGGAGCAGGACATTCGCCGCGTTTCCGACGCGGACCTCTGGCAACTGCGCACCGCCGCCAGCAAGTCTTTCGTTGAATACGTTCGCCAGCGCGTCTCCCTGCAACTTGCCGGCTCCGGTGCGTCCCCCGAGGCGGTTGACAGTGCGAAGCATCTGTTTGATCCCAACGCATTGACGCTGGGTTTTGCGCGCCGCTTCGCGACGTACAAGAGACCGAACCTGTTGCTGCATGATCCCGAGCGACTGCTGCGCCTGTTGACCAATCCCGAGCGCCCGGTGCAACTCATCCTTGCCGGCAAGGCCCATCCTGCGGACCAGGCGGGGCAGGCCCTGATACAGCAGTGGACGCACTTCATCCAGCGGCCGGAAGCCCGCCCCCATGTGGTCTTTCTCAGCGACTATGACATGCTCTTGACCGAGCACCTCGTGCAGGGGGTGGATGTCTGGATCAATACGCCACGGCGGCCCTGGGAGGCCAGTGGCACGAGCGGCATGAAGGTCCTTGTCAACGGAGGCATCAATCTCTCGGAGTTGGATGGCTGGTGGGCGGAAGCCTACACGCCTGAAGTAGGCTGGGCGATTGGCGACGGCAAGGAACATGGCGACGATCCGGCATGGGACGCTGCCGAAGCCGAGGCACTCTACAATCTGCTCGAACGGGAGGTGATCCCCGAGTTCTATACCCGCGACAAGAATGGCCTTCCCGCTGCGTGGGTTGCGCGTATGCGTGAAAGCATGGCGCGGTTGACACCGTGCTTTTCTGCCAACCGCACAGTGCGCGAATACACCGAGCAACACTACCTCCCGGCTGCGACCGCCTACCGTGAGCGCGCTGCCGACAAGGGCGCCATGGGCAGGCAAATGGTCGATTGGCAGCACAGTCTGGAACAGAAATGGGCCGCGCTACGCTTCGGCGAACGTGAAGGTCGAGACGCACGGACGAGCAGCACGTATTTGAGGCTCAGGTCTATCTCAATCGACCTCGACCCCAAGGCGGTGCGGGTAGAGCTTTACGCCGATGGCGTCATGGACAGTGCTCCCGTCCGGCAGGAGATGACGCGCGGCCGGCAACTGGCCGGCGCGTCGGGCGGCTACGTCTACAGCGCGGCTGTGTCTGCGGCCCGCCCACCAGCGGACTATACGGCTGCGAGTGATACCGCACTGCGATGGCGTTGCGGTTCCACTGGAAGACGCACGAATCCTTTGGCAGCGATGATTAACGGTTGACTGGCGGACTGGGAATTGACAGCCACATTCAGGAACACCAGGTCGCAGCAATCATTTTCAGACGCCTAACTTATGGAGGTAAGCGAAATGAGAAGCACTAGCTCCTTTGCAGCATTGATCTTCATCGCCATTCTCGGTATTGGCGGAGGATTAGCATTTGCCACGTATAGCGCCACGGCTAGCATGGCAAGCGTGTGGATTGGAGTCATTGGCTTTGGTATCGCCCTCGTCGTTTCTCTCGCCATTAAGGTTGCAGATCAGTGGGAAAGGGCGGTGATATTGCGGTTAGGCAGATTCCATTCTCTTGAAGGCCCGGGACTGTTCTTCATTATCCCCGTCATCGACGTGATACCTTACTGGATTGACACCCGAGTGATCACCACTTCTTTCAAGGCCGAGAAGACCCTTACCAAAGATACGGTCCCGGTGGATGTAGATGCAGTGCTATTCTGGAAAGTGTTGGACCCCAAGAAGGCAGCCCTGGATGTAGCCGACTATCAAAGCGCTATAAGTTGGGCCTCCCAAACGGCCCTGCGTGATGTCATCGGCAAGACCATGCTTTCGGACATGCTGGAAGGCAGGGAAAAGATTAGTAAGGAGTTGCAGAGGATCATTGATGAGCGCACCGAGCCATGGGGCATCAATGTTATTTCAGTGGAGGTCAAGGATGTACTGATTCCCTCGGCCTTGCAGGATGCGATGTCGATGCAGGCCCAGGCGGAAAGAGAACGTCAGGCCCGGGTGATCCTGGGAGATTCAGAGCGACAGGTGGCGGAGAAGTTTGGGGAAGCGGCCAAGACCTACGCCAATGATCCTATCGCTCTTCATCTGAGGGCTATGAACATGCTTTATGAGGGTTTGAAGGAGAACGCCACGATCGTAATTGTGCCCAGCACGGCCGTGGAAACCATGCAACTAGGGGGTATTGCCGGCGTGACAGCCTTGACCATGGGATTGGGCCAGGAACTCGCAAAGAAAGAGAAGGCCGAGGAGCTCAGAGAACAAGGGTGACTTCAATGAACGGTTGGTGTTGTCGAGACTCACTATCACGTTTCTGGATCCGGCAACTACCGGGTGCGGCCAACGGTTACGCCTATCGTGCGCCGAGGCCCGCAACACTCCCGGCCACGGATTATACGGCGCGAGTCATGCCGCAGCATGGCGGCGTTGCCGTTCCCCTGGAATCCCCACGAATCCCATGGCGACGATGATGACAACGTCCAAACGTGAGTTGCACGATTATCTCTCGGAGATCTCGGAGCGCGCCGACGTTCGGGCGGGCTCCCCTCTGCCTTTGGGAACCCAGGAAAGCGGAGGAGGTGTTAATTTCGCCGTTTTCAGCCGTGACGCCAGCCGCGTTCGACTAGAGTTGTTCGACCGGCCCGAAGACGCAGTGCCCGCCCGGGCAATTGATCTGGATTCAGCGCGCAACCGCACCGGCGACGTATGGCACGTTTGGGTGGAGGGGATCGGTCCCGGTGAACTCTATGCTTACCGCGTGGATGGCCCTTACGAACCCGGCGAAGGACATCGTTTCAATTTCAACAGGCTGCTCCTCGATCCGTTCGCCACGGCGATCTCACAGCTGCCCAACTGGGATTTCGGGCCGGCCCGCGGATACGATCCGTCGGCGCCGGAACAAGACTTGGTATGTTCCTCGGTGGACGATGCCGGAGCCATGCCGAAATGCGTGTTCACTCACGAGCACTTCCATTGGGCGAACGAGCTGCCACCCAGACATCCATGGTCGAAGACTGTAATTTATGAAATCCACATCCGCGGTTTCACCATTCATTCGACCTCTGGCGTGCAGAATCCCGGCACCTACCGCGGCCTGATGGAAAAGATCCCCTATCTCAAAGACCTGGGGGTGACGGCCGTGGAGTTGATGCCCGTGCAGGAATTCAACGAACACCAGGTGACAGGCATCAATCCGCAAACGGGCCAGCCACTTGGGAATTACTGGGGCTACGATCCCGTGGTCTTTTTTGCGCCAAAGCTTCCTACAGCAGTTCGGGGGGCATGGGTCAGCAGAAGCTGGAATTCAAGGAAATGGTCCAGGCCTTCCATAAGGCGGGCATCGAGGTGATCCTGGATGTGGTCTTCAATCACACGGCCGAGGGAAACCAACGGGGGCCGACGCTCTGTTTCCGCGGGATGGATAACGCGATCTTCTACACGCTGGCGGGCGACAAACGCTACTACAAGGACTACACGGGCACAGGCAACACGATCAACGCCAACCATCCCGTCGTGCGGGACCACATCTTGGCCGCGCTCCGGTATTGGATGGTCGAGATGCATGTCGATGGATTCCGCTTTGACCTGGCGTCCGTTCTCGGCCGGGACGGCACCGGCAAGCTGCTCGCCAATGCCCCGCTTCTCGAACGCATCGCCGAAGATCCGATCCTAAGAGACGTGAAAATCATCGCCGAGGCGTGGGACGCCGCCGGTGCATACGAGGTGGGCAGTTTTTCAGAGCGACGTTGGGCGGAGTGGAACGGCCGATACCGCGATGATGTCCGGCGTTTCTGGCGCGGCGATGATAGGATGCTCGGTTCGTTTGCCAGCCGCATCTGCGGCAGTCCCGACATCTACACCAAGTCGGGCAAAGGCCCGGAGGGCAGCATCAATTTTGTAACCTGCCACGACGGCTTCACTCTGAACGACCTGGTGAGCTATCGCAACAAGCACAATGAAGCCAACGGCGAAAACAACCATGACGGGACCGACGCCAACTACAGCGAAAACTACGGCGATGAAGGCGAGACAACGGATGCCCGGATCGAAGCCATTCGCAAATCGCCAAATCAAGAACTTCCTGCTGACCCTGCTCATCTCGCGCGGTGTGCCGATGCTGCTCGGCGGGGACGAATTTCGCCGCACGCAAGGCGGCAACAACAACGCCTACTGCCAGGACAACGAAACGAGCTGGTATGACTGGAGCTGTCTGAAACAGCACGGGGAAATTTTCCGCTTCACCCGCGGCATGATCGCCTTTCGTCGCGCCCATCCGATTCTGAGCAAGGAGCAATTCTACACGGACGCCGAGATCCATTGGTTCGGCCCTCGCGGAGGATCGCCCAACTGGCCCGACCCGAATTCAAAGCAGTTTGCCTGCCTGATCCATGAAGACCAGCGAAACTCGCTTTACCTGATGTTCAATGCCGGAACCGACGCGGTCGATTTCGGTTTGCCCCCTGTACTGCCGGGGGTTCGATGGCATCTGGCCGTTGATACCTCTCGCGAGCCGCCACAAGATCTGTTTGCTGCGGGCGAGGAACCGCTTTGGGAAGATCCACACACTTACCACCTGAGTGCCCGATCCAGCGCCATACTTCTGGCTCGATGGACGATCGGCATTACCTGACCTTTGACGCGTACCAAGTCGGCAACCCAATGAATGCGCAAGAGCTTATAGACACTGCGAGGACGCTGGTCGCCGGCGACAAGGGCCTGCTGGCGATGGATGAAAGTAATCCAACCTGCAACAAACGATTTGCCAGGTTGGGGATTCCCCAGACCGAGGAGGCCCGGCGCGCCTATCGGGAGTTGATTGTGACCACGCCCGGTCTCGGTGAGTGCATTAGTGGCGCGATCCTCTACGACGAGACGATCCGCCAGCAGAAGAAAGATGGCACTCCCTTTGTCAAAGTCATCACCGATGCGGGAATCATTCCCGGCATCAAAGTTGACACCGGTGCAAAGGACATGGCAGGTCATCCCGGAGAGAAAATAACCGAAGGTCTGGACGGATTGCGCGACCGCCTGGCTGAATACTCTCAAATGGGCGCCCGTTTTGCCAAGTGGCGCGCGGTGATTGCCGTGGGCGATGGCATTCCCAGCCGGGGTTGCATCGAGGCCAACGCGCAGGCGTTGGCTCGCTATGCCGCGTTGTGCCAGGAAGCCGGACTGGTCCCCGTCGTCGAGCCGGAAGTGCTCATGGACGGCGAGCATACCCTGGAGCGGTGCTGCGAGGTAACGGAGGAAGTCCTGCGAACGGTTTTCAACCAGCTTTACACACAACGGGTGACGCTGGAGGGCATGATCCTGAAGCCCAACATGGTGCTTCCGGGATTGACCTGCCCCAAGCAAGAACCGGTGGACGAGGTGGCCGACGCCACGGTGAGGTGTCTCTTGCGAGCCGTCCCCGCTGCCGTTCCGGGGATTGCGTTCTTGTCGGGCGGCCAATCCGGCGAACTGGCCTCGGCCCGTTTGAATGCCATGAATGTCAGATTCAAGTCGCGACTGCCTTGGGCGTTGGCGTTTTCGTTTGCCCGCGCCATCCAGCAACCGGCTTTGGAGATTTGGCAAGGCGAGGAGGCCCACGTGTTGGCGGCACAGCAAGCTCTGTATCATCGAGCCAGGTGCAACCGGGCTGCGCGCCGTGGCGAATACAATGCCGCGATGGAAAGGACATGAGCATGACAACAAGTATCCCGCAACTCACCAAACTCGCGGCATGGCAGGCCCTCGAAGCCCATTACCCGAAAGTCCGGGAGTTGCATCTTCGGAAGCTCTTCGCGGACGATCCAAAGCGCGGGGAGCGCATGACAGCTGAGGCCGTCGGCATCTACTTTGACTATTCGAAGCACCGCATCACCGACGAGACACTCAGGCTCCTTTTGCAATTGGCGGAGGAGTCCGGCCTGCGGGCCCGCATCGATGCCATGTTCCGGGGCGAGAAGATCAACGTCACGGAGAAGCGGGCCGTCCTGCACGTGGCCCTGCGCGCCCCCAAAGGGCAATCCATCGTCGTGGACGGCGAAGACGTCGTGCCTCAGGTCCACGCCGTGCTCGACAAGATGGCCGACTTCTCCACCCGGGTGCGCAGTGGGGAGTGGAAGGGCCACACCGGCAAGCCGATCCGCAACGTCGTCAATATCGGCATCGGCGGGTCTGACCTGGGGCCGGTGATGGCGTACGAGGCATTGCGGCATTACAGCCGGCGCGACCTGACCTTCCGCTTCGTCTCCAACATCGACGGCACCGACTTCGCCGAGGCCACCCGCGACCTCGACGCCGAGGAGACACTGTTCATCATCTCGTCGAAGACCTTTACGACCCTGGAGACGATGACCAACGCGCACACGGCCCGCGACTGGGCCCTCAAGACTTTGAAACATCCCGCTGCTGTTGCCAGGCATTTCGTCGCGGTCTCGACCAACGTCGGGGAAGTGGCCAAGTTCGGCATCGACACCGCAAATATGTTCGAGTTTTGGGATTGGGTCGGCGGGCGGTACTCCATGGACTCGGCGATCGGCCTCTCGACGATGATCGCCATCGGCCCCGAAGATTTCCGCGCCATGCTCGACGGTTTCCACCAGATGGACGAGCATTTCCGCACTGCCCCTTTCGAGCGCAACTTGCCGGTGCTCATGGGGCTCCTGGGCCTCTGGTACAACAACTTCTTCGGTGCGCAGACCATGGCGGTTCTTCCGTATGAGCAGTACTTGAAGCGCTTCCCGGCTTACCTCCAGCAGTTGACGATGGAGAGCAATGGCAAGCACGTCACGCTTGACGGGACTGAGGTCGCCTGCCAAACCGGGCCGATCTACTGGGGGGAGCCGGGCACCAATGGCCAGCATTCCTTCTACCAACTGATTCATCAGGGGACCAAGCTCATCCCCTGCGACTTCATCGGGTTTGTTCAGCCGCTTAACCCTCTCGGCCGCCACCACGACTTGCTCCTGGCCAACGTGTTTGCCCAGGCAGAGGCGCTGGCCTTTGGCAAAACGCCGCAGGAGGTCCGAGCCGAGGGCACACCGGCATGGCTGGTGCCGCACCGAACCTTCGAGGGCAACCGTCCGTCCAGCACGATCCTCCTGGAACGGCTGACTCCGGCGGCGCTGGGGAAGCTCGTCGCACTGTACGAACACAGCGTCTTCACTCAAGGCGCCATTTGGGACATTGACTCATTTGACCAGTGGGGGGTCGAACTGGGGAAGGCGCTTGCCGCGCGCATCATCCCCGAACTTGAGGCCGGGGCCAAGTGCCAACTCAAGCACGATAGCTCAACCAACACCCTGATCCGGCGCTACAGGAGATCCAAGGAGCTGTTGCATGGGCGATAAAACCTAAGGAGTCCCACAATGTCCGAACTCACTGAGAACGGCGGGAATGTCGCCGATGCGCCGGTACCGCTCGATCGTGGCGGCAAAGCGGACCTGTCGACATCATGTTCGGCTTCGAAGTCGCCGACATCAGGAAAACGCCGATGTGGAAGTTGCGAGAACAAGTGAACGCAGAGAGGGAACTGCACAGGGCGGCCGCTCGTTCCAGTGTGGCTGAGAATTCTTCATTTGATCAGGCTTATGTGGTGATGAACATACTGGCAACGATTGTCGCCTCCTACGGCTTGCTGGCTGATAGCGCCGCGGTAGTGATCGGAGCTATGGTTATCGCGATGTTGCTAGGGCCGCTCTTGGGAATGGGCCTTGCCTTGGTGGACGGCAATAGCCGCCTTCTCAGGAAGGCTTCGACCGCGTAATCGTCGGCGGGCCTAGTCGTCTTCGTCACCGCCTGGGTGATCGGTTTCTTCAATAAGGAAATCCCGCCCTCCAGAGAGATGATGGAACGGACAGCGCCCAACTTGTTTGACTTGATGATTGCGCTCGGAGGCGGCGCTGCGGGAGCCTATGCGGTAATCTCCCCGAGACTCAGCATAGCCTTTGTTGGGGTCGCCATCGCGACGGCCTTGGTGCCGCCGCTGTCAACGTGCGGCATGTTCCTGGCACGCGGTGAGTTTGCCTTGTCGGGCGGGGCCCTTCTATTGACCCTGGCCAACATCGTAGGCATCCAGTTTGCGTCTTCGGTAGTTTTTTATTTGAACGGGTTTCGCCACATCACAAAGGGCAACAAGCTGCGTAGGGGAGTCTTGGTGGAAGACTTAGTGAGTGTGGCCGTGCTCTTGATGCTCGGAGGCGTACTCACGGCCACTTTGCATGGGTTGGTAGCCAAAGAACTGTACGAAAGGGCTGTACACAAGGTGCTGAAGGCAGACCTGATTCAGTACCCGGGGGCCTACCTGGCAGACGTTCGATTCAGCCGCACCGACAAGAGCATCATTGTGCGAGCGTTGGTGCGCGGGCCTGCGTCCTTATCTGCCCAGCAGGTCGCGAAGATGGAGTCCACTCTGCCGCCTCCGCTGGGGCAACTGCGTTCGGAATTGCGGATGCGCTATGTGCATACAACGGTGATCTCTGGAAAAGGCCCACTCTTCTCCCCCGAGGACATCAGCCCAGGCATTCGTGGGGAGGAGTAGCCGATCTCGCCCTCCGCTGTTGTCCTGCCTTGTGTCCGGAGAGACGGGTGAGCGAATTGTCCGACTGAGGCGCGAAGGACCCGGTCGGTGTAACAAGGATCGGAGGACAGTCATTATGACAATAGTCGCAAGCAAGTCCCAGTTGAAGGAAGATCTGAAATCCCTTCCCATGCCGGAGGTGGAGAGGCAATTGGGGTCGTCGCCGGACGGCCTCAGTCAAGCCGAGGCGCAGAAACGGCTGACCCAATATGGTCCTAACGAGATTGAAGAACAGAAAACCAATCCCTTCCTGAAATTCCTCACCTATTTTTGGGGTCCCATCCCCTGGATGATCGAAACGGCGGTGATCCTTTCGGCGGTAGCCCGGCACTGGCCGGATTTTTTCATCATCCTCCTTCTGCTTGTCTCCAACGCCATGGTCGGATTCTGCGAAGAACCCCAGGCGGGCAACGCCATCGCCGCACTGAAGGCCAAGCTGGCGATCAAGGCTCGGGTGAAACGTGATGGGAAGTGGACCACCCCCGCTGCACGCGAGCTTGTTCCGGGCGACCTCATCCGCGTGCGGCTGGGCGACATCGTTCCGGCGGATGCGCGGTGCTGGCGGGCGACCCGGTGGAGCTGGACCAGTTCGCGCTGACGGGCGAATCGTTGCCCGCCACGCGCAGTCCACCATAGCGAAGCCGCCCTCCGCCGGCGCAATAGGAGTGTTGGCACCCGTGCGGATCGCGGTGAAACCGATTTCTCAACCGCGCTGTCAGCCCGACGGCAACAGCGGACCAAAACAAGACTCAAAGGACGAAAGGAGCGCTATCATGCTAAACAAAGCCAAAACACTAAAGGGTTACAACCTGGACAGCCTGGACGGGGAAATAGGGAAGGTCAAAGAATTCTACTTCGATGACCGCCACTGGACGATTCGCTATCTCGTCGCTGACACAGGAAACTGGCTTTCGGACAGGCAGGTGTTGATCTCCCCGCATGCGCTGGGCGCCGTGAATAAAGAACAGCACCACATCGCCGTCGCCTTGACCAAACAGCAGATCGAGGACAGTCCATCCTTGGACAGTGACAGGCCCGTCTCGCGACAATTCGAGGAGGGGTACGTCGAATACTATGGATGGCCCGTGTATTGGAGCGGCCCGTACGCGTGGGGCCATTCTCCCTACCCGGTGCGTGACCGTGAAAAACGACGGGAATCCACCCAAACTGAGAAAGCGTGGGATCCTCATTTGCGCAGCACTCACGATGTAAGTGGCTATCACATCCAAGCCGCAGACGGCGAGATTGGCCACGTCGAGGATTTCATCATCGACGACGAGACGTGGGCGATTCGTTATCTAATCGTCGATACACGGAACTGGTGGCCGGGACAACAGGTCCTGCTTTCGCCGCAATGGATCGAGCGCGTTAGTTGGAGCGAGTCGAAAGTCTTCGTCAATCTTTCCCGCGAGACCATCAGGCGGTCACCGGAATACAGGATGGAGTCTCTGCCAACGCGGGATTATGAGACCGGACTGTACCTGCATTACGATCGCCTGGGATACTGGATCGAGGAACCGGCTGCCAGGGATCGTCCCCGTTGAAGCAAACACGAGAAAGGGCTTTCTTGCGTGCGTGACTTGCTCGACCGTGAGCCGGATAACTCTCAGGTGGTCGCACGTGGAATACCAGAACTCCTGGTGCCGGCCCCGGGGGAGTGGCTTGAAAGACGAAGGAACATCACATGGAAATTGGCATGATCGGACTGGGTCGGATGGGATCCAGCATGGTGCGGCGCCTTCTGCGGGCCGGTCACCAGTGCGTCGTTTACGACATCCATCCGGAAACCGTCCAGGCACTCGTCAAAGAGGGGGCGGTCGGGGCAACGTCGCTCGAAGACTTTGTGCATAAGCTGAGCAAGCCCCGCGCCGTCTGGATGATGGTGCCGGCGGCCGCGGTCGATCCAACGCTGAAGGCCCTTGTCCCGCTCCTCGAACGCGACGACGTGGTCATCGACGGCGGCAACTCCTACTACCACGATGACATCCGCCGTGACGCCGAACTGAAACCGAAAGGCATTCACTATGTGGACGTCGGGACCAGCGGCGGAGTCTGGGGGATGGACCGTGGATACTGCCTGATGATCGGCGGTGACGAAGCGGCCGTCCGGCGTCTCGACCCGATCTTCGCGGCCCTCGCCCCTGGTATCGAGACGGCGCCTCGCACGCCGGGGCGGGAGAAGGTAAGCGGCACCGCAGAGCACGGCTACCTGCACTGCGGGCCGGCCGGCGCCGGCCACTTCGTCAAGATGGTCCACAATGGGATCGAGTACGGCGTCATGGCCGCCTACGCGGAGGGGCTGAACATCCTCCATCACGCCAACGCCGGCAAGCAGCGGCGGACTGCCGA
Source organism: uncultured Planctomycetaceae bacterium (assembly GCA_963759115.1). Lineage (GTDB taxonomy): Bacteria > Planctomycetota > Planctomycetia > Pirellulales > Thermoguttaceae > CAVWXT01. Next base: position 3,059 of record CAVWXT010000015.1, on the reverse strand, counting down.
TGCCGAGACCACCCCGCTGCGCCACCCCGAGCACTATCAGTACGACCTGAATCTGGCCGACATCGCCGAGGTCTGGCGCCGCGGCAGCGTGATTGCGTCATGGCTGCTGGACTTGACCGCGCTGGCGCTGCTCGGCAGCCCGGATCTGGCGGACTTCAAAGGCCGGGTTTCGGATTCAGGCGAGGGCCGCTGGACGGTCATGGCGGCTATCGACGAGTCAGCCCCAGCCCCGGTGATCAGTGCCGCGCTCTACGATCGTTTCAGCTCGCGCGGCGAGGCCGATTTCGCCGACAAGGTGCTATCAGCGATGCGTTACGCGTTCGGCGGTCACGTGGAAAAGGCTGCCGCCCCCAAAGGAGGCGCCTCATGACCGCCTCTCGTTCGGACGCGCTGGTGCTCTTCGGTGTGACGGGCGATCTCGCCCACAAGATGATCTTCCCGGCGCTCTATGCGATGGCGAAACGAGGCGCCCTGAAGGTCCCGGTCATCGGCGTCGCCTCCCCGAAGTGGAGTCTGGCGCATCTGCGCAATCGCGTGAAGGACAGCATCAAGCGATCGGGCGGGATCGATAACCAACGCGCCCTCCACCATCTTCTGTCCCTGCTCAGTTACGTGAGCGGGGACTATAACGACCGGGGCACGTTCACGAAGATAAAGGAGGCGCTGGGTCGCGCTCGGCGCCCGGCGCACTACCTCGCCATCCCGCCCTCGCTCTTCCCGACGGTGATCACAGGGCTCGGCGCCGCGGACTTGGCCGATCATGCACGCGTCATCGTCGAAAAGCCGTTCGGACGCGACCTGGCCTCTGCGCGAGAGCTCAACCGCGTCGCGAGGTCGGTGTTCCCGGAAGACTCGATCTTCCGCATCGACCACTTCCTCGGGAAGGAGGCGATCATGAATATCCTCTATTTCCGCTTCGCCAATTCGTTCCTGGAGCCGATCTGGAACCGCAACTACGTGGCCAGCGTCCAGATAACCCTATCCGAGGATTTCGGCGTGGAGAACCGCGGCGCGTTTTACGAAACCGCCGGCTGTCTGCGCGACGTGATCCAGAACCACCTCTTCCAGGTCGTCGCGCTGCTTGGCCATGGAGCCGCCGGCCTATCGGGGCTTTGGAGCCGTGCATAGCGAGAAAGCCAAGGTCTTCCAGGCCATGCGCCCTCTGAAGCCCGACGACCTGGTGCGCGGCCAGTACGCCGGCTACCGGAAAGAGCCGAACGTGGCGAAGAACTCCGACGTCGAGACTTTCTGCGCCCTGCGGCTTTTCATCGACTCGTGGCGTTGGGAGGGGGTGCCCTGGTACCTGCGCTCCGGCAAATGCCTGGCCGAAACGGTGCACGAGGTCCTGGTGGAGTTGAAGCCGCCGCCGCAGGAGCTTTTCGCCGACTCAGCGCCGGCGACCGGCCGGGCCAACTATCTGCGATTCCGGCTCTCCCCCAGTTCCGCCGTCGCGCTGGCCGCTCGCGTCAAGCGCGCAGGGAAGGAGTTCGTCGGCGACCAGCGAGAACTCTACCTGGTCGAAGAACAGCCGGGAGAGGAATCGCCCTACGAGCGGCTCTTGGGCGACGCCATGGCCGGCGACGGCGCGCTCTTCACCCGTGAGGACGCGGTTGAGGCCGCCTGGGCGGTGGTCGAGCCAGTTCTTAAGACCCACCACCGGACCCGCCCCTACAAGCGCGGCAGTTGGGGGCCGAAAGAGGCTGACGCGCTCATCGCAGCAGACGGCAGCTGGCACAATCCCAAGCCCAAGGAGGCATCGTCATGATGCACTCTGCTCCGGTACGACTTGCCCGCCTTGCTTGTGGCTGGCCGGGCCAGCAATGCCGAGGCCCCGCCTGTCCCAAGGAAAGGGATGCCTACTGGCGCACCGCCAGGTATCTGTCGGTCGGCCAGAGTTATCTCTACGACAATCCGCTGCTGAAGCGGCCGTAGACGCTAACCGATCACGTTGCGGAAAGCGAATTAGCCATTCTTGCCAAGAGCAGACGACCATGCTGGTGACCCTAGAGAACAATCGCCGAAACCGCAACCATGCCTTCGCGCTTGCTGGTGCGACGGCAGTGACCGCCGCGGTTGCGGGCTGGTTTTGGCCTCCTGTGCTTCTTTCGCTGGGCCTCTGTCCATTCATCTACTGGTTGGTTCGGCGGCGATGCCTCCGGCGGTTGAGGATTATGAAACAGCCGTTCCCCGCTTCGTGGGAACAGGTACTTCAATCTCACGTCGCCTTTTTCCGAGCACTGCCAGACCATGAGAAAGAACGATTTCGACAGCTCGTAAAAGTTTTCCTCGATGAGGTCCGGATCACTGGCATCCGGACCGAGCTCGATGACACCGTTCGGGTTTTGGTTGCCGCCAGTGCGGTGATCCCCATCTTCGGGTTCCACGATTGGGAATACCATCGACTGGGTGAAGTGCTTGTCTACCCCAACTCGTTCGGGGAGGAGTATCAAACAACAGGGAACGCCGACGAGAACATTCTTGGCATGGTCGGCCTGAAGTACCTCCGCGGTGTGATGATTCTTTCCAAGCCGTCTCTCCTCGCGGGGTTCGATAGCCCGTCGAGCAAGGACAACGTGGGTATTCATGAGTTCACGCACCTGGTAGAGCAAGAGGAGGTCGAACACGGCCTGCCGCCGGAGATTCCCTGGCAGGCAGTTAAGCATTGGGTGCAATACGTCAAACGGGAACTTTCCCATCCTCCCAGGAATCGTTCCTACATCAACAGTTACGCATACACGAACGAACACGAATTCTTCGCGGTCCTAGCGGAGTATTTCTTCAAGTCGCCGGACTTGCTGCAAAAGAAGGGATCCTCAATTGTACGCAATGCTCCGGAAGATGTTCCATCAGGACACAGTGTCCCTGCTGAAACTGACGTCCTCGCGCCGCCTGAGATACGGTCGAAACGCTCCCTGTCCGTGCGGGAGTGGGAAGAAGTACAAGCATTGCTGTCTGCTGAAGGCCGTTGAAACCAAAAAGGCAAACGCGGCATTACAGACAGTCCTCAGCATTGACTGAAAACAAGGAGAATTGAACCATGAAGACCAAAACTCTTTCCC
>CAVWXT010000014.1:0-24131 GCA_963759115.1 uncultured Planctomycetaceae bacterium | reverse complement strand
AATGCGAGCACTCTATGAACACGAACAACCACAACCGGAGAGAGTTTGTCAAAGCGAGCATGATTGGCGCCGCGGGCATCACGATCGGAGGAGTGGGATTCAGCGCCAAGTCCTATGCGGCCATCGTCGGCGCCAACGAGCGCATCCACGTCGCCGTCATCGGCGTGCGCAACCAGGGTACCGTCCATCTCGCAAGTTGGTGCACGCTCAAGGACAGCCACAACGTACAGGTCCGCGCCATCTGCGACACCGACGAGTCGCTCTTCGCGCCCGCCCTGAAACTTGTCGAGGAGAAGTCCGGCGTGAAGCCGGCGGCCAACTGGGACCTCCGCGTGATTCTCGACGACAAGGAGATTCACGCCGTCTCCATCGTCACCCCAAATCACTGGCACGCGCTGGCCGCCATCTGGGCGAGTCAGGCAGGCAAACACGTTTACGTCGAAAAACCCGCGTCCCACAATATCTGGGAAGGCCGCAAAATGATCGAAGCGTGGCGCAAATATGGTCGGCGTATGCAGGTCGGCCTAAACAACCGCTCCGCCACAAATGTGCGCGAGGCCATCGCGTTTCTGCACGGCGGCGGCATCGGCGAGCTCTACATGGCGCGTGCGCTTTGCTTCAAGGCACGCGATTCCTATGGCATGGCCAAGGATAGCTCGCCGCCCGCCGCGTTTCACTACGACCGCTGGCTCGGCCCCGCGCCGATGCGCCCTACAACGAAAAACGCAGTCACTACAACTGGCACTGGTATTGGGACACCGGCAACGGCGACACCGGCAACACCGGCCCGCACCAGCTTGATATCGCGCCTGGGGCATGAAGAAGAACGAGCACCCGGTCGCCGTGTATTCGACCGGGGGGATTTTCGGCTTCACGCAGGACGAGGGAAAGACTCCCGGCACCATGGTTTACGGCGGCGTCGAGACCTACGGCCACGACAAGACGACGCAGGAGACGCCCAACACTCAGACCGCCGCCTACACCTACGCCGACGGCAAAATCATCGAGATGGAGACTCGCGGTCGCTACACCAACCACGAGGGCAGCGCGGGCCAGGAAGTCGGAAACATCTTTTACGGCACTGAGGGCTGGCTCGAAATCAGCGGCCACACCTGGAAAGCCTTTCGCAAACGGGAAAAGCAGCCCTTCGCGCAATCCAAGGAAGCCGAGGGCGAACGCGCCAATCACTGGGCGAATTTCCTGGAGGCGATTCGCTCCGGGCAAAACGAAGACATGCATTGCGACATCCACGAAGGCCACCTCTCGACATCGCTCTGCCATCTCGCCAACATCTCCTACCGCGTCGGCCGCTCGCTGAAGTTCATCGGTGCCCAGGAAACATTCGCCAACGATCCGGAAGCGGACGCAATGCTGACGAGGGTTTACCGCAAGCCGTATGTTGTGCCAGAGGCTGTTTAGGCATGAGCAATCCCGCTACGCAGCGTATTGTACCGAGAGGATCGCTCTTTCGTGGAATCAAAACTCATGCCGGAATTCACATCACCCGCCGCCAAACAAGGAGCCCTTATGCGTCACATGCGATCCTGCTACACATGGATAAGAAAGACGCTATGGGGGGCTATCGTCTTGGTAGCGTTCTGGTACCGATGGACGCGTTCTGCCAGACCGAGTATGTCCGTCCGGTGGTTTGGCGGAACTACAAGGACAATCTGGGGGTTCGGCCCGGCGATTCGTTCGGACGGACCCTGGCGTCAATTTTACAGCGGGAGGCACGGTATGAGCTGAGATGGGTCCACGCGGACCACCAGATCGTCCGAGACCTCCCGGGCTGGCAAGGGGTCGAATGCTACTATCCCAAGTTCCACACCTATGGCTATGAGCAAGCTGTTCGTCCCTTGGGCAGCTTCGCCTACTCCATGGCTGGAATCCTCAAGACGGGCATTTATTCGCCCGAGGTGGCGGGGCTTTCGACCGCGGAAGCGATCCGGCGGGTCGAATTGGCAGTTCGTGGCGCGGCCTTGACGAATGTAGTCAATGCACCCACCGGAGATCGATGGGGGCAGGGCCTGCCGGCCGCGCAGTTGTGGGAGGCGGCTTACTGGGCAGCCCATACGGCCGAGGCTGCCTGGTGGTTGTGGGACGAACTGGACCCTCCCACGCGGCTCGCCGTGGCCAAGATGGTGCAACACGACGCCGACGCGTTTCTCGACTGCCCCGTTCCCTACTGGACCGACAAGGACGGCAAGGTCCGTTCGCCCGGCGATACCAAGGCGGAGGAGAACGCCTGGACAGCCACCTGTTGGCCGTAGTGCACGTGATGATGCCCCATCACCCGCATGCCTCGCGGTGGCGGCAGAAGGCCTCGGAGTACCAGGTCAGTGTGTTCAGCCGGCAGACCGATCTGCAGAACACAACGGTAGTCGACGGAAAGCCGATTCGCAATTGGCTGCACGGCTACAACGTGTTTCCCGACGGCGTGCTGGTCAATCACAACCGGGTGCATCCCGACTACATCGTCTCGGATTCGCCCCGCTCGGCCTCGATGGTCGATCTCTCCCTGGCCCGCCAACCGCTTCCCAGGAGCTTGGTTTTCAACGTCGAGTTCGCCTACCACGCGCTGACTGAGGTAAGATTCGTGCCTGGGGCTTCGTCTTACGGCACTGGAGCTATTCTTGCGCCGGGCGGCACCATGTATCGACGGACTTACGATGGGGGTTATCTGGCCGACGTTTACTATCCGCAAGGGGCCGACTGGACGACCAAGGTGACCGACGGGTATCTCAATATGGATCTGGTTGCCAAGCAACTGAGGCTGGATGCGGGCAAGCCGTTCGACGCCCTGGGCTGGGCCCGCACCGTATCGAGGCGTTGCGTGCCATGCAAACGCGTCCCGGTCACGATGACAACATCTACCAGCCGGGCGATTGGGTAGCAACGTACCGCGGGACCGACGAAGTGATTTTCCAGAGCAATGCACAGGCCTGGATGCAGTGGTGGCTTATGCAGCACAACCTCATGTCGGCCGTTGGCGACGGCTGAGAGGCGACGACGGAGCCCGTTTTCGCCGCGTCAATTGCAACAACTCAGCATTGCTTGTGCTATCTACGAGGACTGTCGCCACGCCGGGCAAAACCGCGGGGCAGCGGCACCCCACGGGCGGATGAAACGGAATCGCAGGAGTCCTTAAAAACCGCCTCCGCGGTCCGCCCAGATGGGCCGGCGTCGCTCCAGCATCGTGCCGCCAAGCCATGTGTTTTTTGAGATGATTCGGAAGACAGCCATCTTCTCGGGGTGGCTGTCACCCGTCCGGCTCGCATCGGTCGCATCGTCCGAGTTGTCAAATCGCCATTGGCTGCGCAAGTCGATCGCCCTCACCGACGCGTCCAAGGAGCTTCGGCCAAATGGTTCGGCCACATCGACCTGGAGCACCCGACTGCCGGGAGGAGTCAGAAGATCCTCGACATCGGCAACCCGGATCGTCGTCCCTGGCTACGTCCCCGACTGGAGCTGAGCCGGCACTACGTCGAGTGGTACGGGACCGGACGGCAGCCGCCGCTGAAGGACGCCCTGTTCTGGTTCTATCGCCTCCACCTCAAGGACGCCGTGACGGAGAAGGACCGTCCGGTGAAGTCGCTGCACGGCGACGTGCAGGACGTCCTCTACGTGACCGCGGTGACGACCGTTCCCGCCGAGCTGCACGTTACTTCCGGAGGGACGAAGAGCATCCATCCGCTTGGCTCCGGGATCCAGCACTTGCGTATCCCGTTCTCCTGCGGGGCGCAGCATTTCGCCTTGTACCGTGGCGGCAGGAGCATCCTCTCCGGGGACGGCGAGCCGATCGTGGACCGGATCGAGCGTTACGACTTCTTCCCGACTCGCGGGTTCGCCTATGCTCCGTAGCCGTAGACGGTCATGTGAGGGACTCTGCGTCAAGAGCCACGCTCGTACCGCCCCAGCCCATGATCGCCCGCCAGGATTACGATCGTTGATCCTGATGCATCCTGGCCAACGTGGAGGGACGTTCCGGGCATGACGCCGCCCCGCCTCAGGAAGCGTCCGGAGGCGGGTTGAACAGCCGGTCGCACAGGTCGTCGAGCTGCTCCGGGCTCGGCGGCTGCTCGACGCCCAGCATCCTGGACACGGTCTCCTCCACTACTTTTCTGACGTTCGCCTCCTTGCACCGCTTCCGCTCCTGATGCTTCGCCCACTCCTCCCGGAAGCCGGGCAACCCGGCGATCGCCTTCTTCACCTCGCCGCACCCTTCCACCTTCTCCATGAACCAGCAGAGATACGACGGCTCCTCTTGCAACACCGCGGCGAGCGTCTTCCCCCTGTGCTTGCCGAACGGGAGGATTGGCTCCTTATCGGCTTTCTTCTTTCTGCTCATCGTCTTTTGCCTCGTCTCGTCTTTCCTGTTTGTCTCTCTACATCGGCTTGCCCGCCAATTTCCCGCAAGCATGCCCGATGCCGAGCAACTTCAGTTCCTGTTCGGTTGTTTCTACCACAAACGGCACATCGCGCTCAAATCAACGAGCCGTCGTCTGTTCAGAGGTTAAGGCGTCTCCTATCTGCTTGAGCGCCGGGTGCAGCCCGGCGCGTCGTACTCTTCCTTCAGCACCCGTCCCACGAGCTCGCCGTGCTCCTCCACGGTCGTTATCGAGTTGTGGACGGTGTAGAAAGGCACCTCGGGGTGGTGTTCCATGAGCCGCCGGACGACCGCCCCGATCATCATGCCGCTCTCCTCCTGCTGCATCCGGCGGGCAAGGTCGGCGTAGTCGTGCGCCTTCTGTTCCCGTATCCATCGTAGGATTTCCGGATGATGTGTTTCAAACAAATGCGTGACCGGCGTGTTGACCACTGCCCGGCCGTAGAACACGTCGGCGAACAGCACCTGCTTGAAGTCGTCGCGGGTGGGCGTCATGGACCTGGACGGGGATGCTACGGATAGGATGTTTCCTGAGGAGCCTGCGCCTGTGCCAACTGCTGCCTCTTGTCCTTGGGTCGCTGGTCCAGGGGAAGCCCTTCCAGGTACCGCTTCCACAGTTCCGCCCAGGCAGCCTTCTGCCTCGTCCTGCGGATCTTGGAAGCCAGGTAATCCGGGCACTCCTGCTGCGCCTTGGCGAAGTAGAAGTCGTACACCTGTCCCTGTTCCACCAGCCGGAAGAACTCCTCCTCCCGCTCGTTGAAGAACGGTTCCTGCGACCTGCTTGCTGCACGTGCCTCGTACCTGTCCTCCTTGTACGCCTTGACGAGGTGGAGGATCTGGCTGTTCCGCAAGTCCCAGCCGACCTTTCTCGCCTCCGGGTGCGACCTGAAGAAGACCGCCTCGCGGAAGCGGCGAGAACAGGCGGGTGATTGGGGCGTGGAACCTGCCGTAGTCGCAGGTCTTGTACTTCGCCTCGGGATCGCCCACCTGCCTTGCCGTCGCCAGCGCCTTCTTCCTGTCCGTCTCGGGATGGTCGTCCAGGATCTTCTCCGCCTTGTCCCAGTCCACGCCGAGGTTGAGGTTCTGCCGGATCAGGTGCTCCATGATGGGATCGGTGATCGTTAATAATTCTGGCAGTGGTCTATTGAGACCACATAGGGCTGCGGATACCTTAGCCATTCAGTTCCTGTTCTGGTAGTGGTATCGTGACCGTTGATGATCCAGGGAGTTGGCAGTCTTGCCCAGATACGCCAGATACGCTCGGCATCGGTTCCTGCTCCGGTTGCGGTAGTGCCGTTAATAATTCTGGCAGTGGGCAATTTTGCCCACATAGGGCTGCGGGTACCTTAGCCATCAGCTCCGTATCTGCTTGTCGCTTTGGTGACAGGAGATCCCTCCTTTGCGACTGGGCAAGGAGGAGCTTCGCGGCAAGCCTGGGCTTGGTGATCTCCCACTTTCGCCACTTTCCGTAACGGCAATGGACGTAGTACGACTTGGAGAACGACGACTTGGGATCGTCGGGACGGTGGGAGTAGGAATTGTCGGCGCAGATCAGCACGTTGCTCTCGACGAGCCACTTGTACGCCTTCGCTCCAGCGGAGAGCCCATGAGACGCTTGCCCAGGGGATGGTTGTAGTGTGCCGTCCCTTCCATCTGGTGCCTGTGCTGGTCGATCCCCGACTTGACGACGTGGAGGATCAGGCGGATCTCGTTCTCCACGTCCTTGTGGGAGTCGGGGATGTCGAGAGCTTCGGGCGTGTCGATGAAGTAGCCGGTGCTCCTCGGTCTGGCGAGTCCCCTCGTGCGTCTTTTCTTCGCTGCCGGTTCGGGCTGGCGTGATGATCCTGGCAGCCCATGGGGCTGGAACTATCATCGCCGTGTCTTCCTCGGGAAGAAGGATCTCGACCCCGGCGGACGACAGTACTTCCTCTCTGGGAACCGGACCAGGCGCACGCGACTCGGATGCCTGCTGCCTGGAAAACACCGGCAGGTTGCCGTATCGGGTCTCCACGGCGCACTCGTAGTACGGCGCATCCAGTCCGGCACCGAAAGCCCCATCTGCCTCAGACGCTTCAATGAGTAGTAGCCGTGGAGTTCCGCCTCCCGGTAGGACTTGAACCCTCGCACGTACCGTTGGTTGGCTGCCCGGCGTACCTGTTCCTGCTCTTGAAAATCTTGGGCGGAAGTGCTTAAATAGGGTGAGGACTGCACTGTTCCTTTCCAAGCCCAGGCAGGTTTTGCGGACCAATGGCTGGGCTTTTTTCTTTCGGTTATCTACTCTCTGGGCGGACGGGTTTTCCTCGTCTGCGCTCTGGAGCGCTGTCTCGGGGATCTCGATCCCGCTCAGCCCCAAGATGGTCGTCAGCCAGCGCCTTCATCACGTACCGGCACGCCAGCTCCGACAGGGTCCCGACGATCTCGCCGTCCGAGAAGTAGGTTGCGACCAATCTCCTGACCGCTTCGGACGGTTCGCCCGGAAGATCCCATCGGAGGGCAAGACCGTGGAATGCCAGGTGGCTGATCGCCTCCCGGGCAGTCGCCTCGGAGTCGTCCCCGTCCGCCGCCTTGGAATCGCCGACGCCAGGGAGATCCGTTTTCCCTGTAGCCGACTCGTCCGACACCGCCCTGAGCAGGTGCAGGTCTCGTTCCTCGGCAGCGTTGAGCAGCCTGACGATGACTGCCGCCCACCATCCGTCCGTGGTCCAGGCGACGATCTCGCCGTCCGGACTCAGCATCTCGCATCCTTCCGTCCCCGAGGCGCGTGCGCAGAACTCGCCGATCGTCTCATCGTGCATCATGCGCCTGCCCCCCCTTGCCGCCCAGCTCGACCCTGAAGTGTGCCGCCAGACGCTCGATGTCCTCGGGCGCGAAAATCCTCTTGTTGGTGATCCGCATCTCGGGCTCCGGAACGAGCCCGACGCTCAACGCGTAGGCGATCCTGTACGGCTTCACCTTCAGCAGCCGTGCCACGTCCCGCAGCAGGTAGTGCTTCTTCCTCATGTCATGTCCTCCTGGGTAATGTAGTGTCCTTGGTCTCGTTCTCGTGAAAAGAACCAAGAGAACCCCGCCAGCCGATCCGAACAGCTGACGGGGCATCGGGCGGCGAGCTACGCCACGGCTTGGCTCAGCAGGTCGCCGCGGTAGTTGAGCGTGGAGAAGCAGCCGTCCTTCTCCATCAGCCTCAGGGTCTCGTCGATCACCTTGCGGTTGAATTCCTCGTAGAGGTCCCGCCTCGCCGTGTTCAGGTAGCGGTTCAGCGTCTCCTCCACCTCGGGATCCACGTTGCGCGACGCCATGAGGAAGGGGCACCGCAGGTCCTTCTCCCGAAGCCTGTCGAAGGCTTCGCGGAGCTGCCGTTCCCGAAGCCAGTTCATGTCCCACTCGGACGCCGACTCGACCCACAGCCCGAAGCGTCTTGTCACGCACCTGCCGTCCACGCAGAAGATCGCCTCCCTCACCCCGTGGTAGGAGTTGGGTGCCTTCTCCACGATCCTCGCGGCACGCTGCCAGTCCTGTAGGACGTAGTAGGTCTGCATGGGACGACTTTGCCCCTTCTCGCGGCACACTGCCCGCGCAACTCCCTGGTGCTCCGATAGCACTTCATTGTCGTTCTCCTCTTGTTGGATGTCCTTTCTGCCCGCACGCCTGCCTGGCGCACGGGGCAGATCGTGGTCGTGACCCGTGGGGCGCACCGACGCAGTGCGATCCGTTCCCGTCACGAATGGTCACGACGACCATGAGCGAGCCCGAGGGGCTCGGCAGTCAGAAGGCGGTGAAGAAACCGTTGGAGAAGGTCGGAAGGAAGTTGCGGGAGGTCGAAGGAAGTCGGATGTTGTTTTCGTCGTTACCTGGAACGATAACAGATCGCCGGCGACCGATTCAAGCTGATTTCAACCGGTGGTGCGCGGACAGACGATGTTTGTCTCTTCCATGGCCAGTCCTCCTTACGGCGCAACTCGGCGGCATCCGCCTATCTCGTCCTTCGGCGGCCTCACCAGGAGGACCCGGTCCATCCATAGTCCGTTGGCTGTCCGTCGAGCCCTTGACGTAGTCCGGGCCTTTGACCTTCAGGGAGACATAGGCGTCCCAGTCATTGGCGGTCGGGGCGTTGGCCTCCGCCACGACCAGCCGGTCGACGTTCACGCCCATACGCCTGCTCGCATGGACCCAGACCGTCGTCCCCTTCTTCACATTGAGTCCGGCCGATCTTGAAGACATGATACTTCCCGTCCTGCGGGACTTCTTCCGGTTTGAGGGTGACCGTCGGCCCGCCCGTCACCCCGAACGACAGCGGCTTCTTGTGAGCGTCGTCGCTGTCGCCGACGAAGGCCGCGGCCATTCCTCCAGCGGCTTCCGCATCCGCAACGAAGCTCTTGAGCGTCCGGGGGAGTAGGGCGAGAACGTGAGCCAGTTGAAATCGGCCACATCGCGGGGCGGCAGTTTCCGGAACGGCTCGGGCAGTTTCGGGTCCCGGAACAGCGCGGCCAATCGGGCAATCTTCGCTTCGCGCACGGCTTGCGCCTTCTCGGAGAAGAACGCCTTGAACTGCGCGCGCCAGTTCGTCTCGTAGCGGCGGATCACGGTCTCGTGGTCGAACGGCATGGTCTCGTCCGCCGCCAGCCTGCGGTCGAGCCACGGCCAGAGGTAGAGCAGGGCGCCGTCCACAACCAGACGTTCCCTCTGGACGTGCAGGGCCTCCAGACTGTTCGGCTTGACCAGCGCCTCGGCGGCATCGAAGATCGTCTCCGCCGTCCGGAAGAACTCCAAGTCCAGGTACTTGAGCCGGTGCGGGGCGTTGCGCACCATGCAGGAACTCGGCCTCCTTGTCGATCCGCTCTTGCAGGTACTTCAGATACTCGTCCATTCGGGGCGCGGCGGCGCCGAAGTAACCCGCCATGAAGGTCTGAATCAGCGGCTCGACCGGCTGGTAGGGATTCACCATCATCTTGTATCCCAGCCAGTACTTCAGCGCCGTGAAGTTCTCGCCGTACTCATGGTCCTCCTCGGATTCGCAGAACATGGTCTCCGCGTGCATGTCCACGAACAGCTTCATGTCCGGCCCGATGCACTGGATCATGCAATACGGCGTGGGGAACTGGTAGTACCCGTAGCTGATCCAGTAGTCCCAGATGGCCAGATGCGGGGCGAGCTTGCCCCACGCCAGAATCTCCCCGTAATTCTTCGAGTTGTAGGGATGGCTCAGGGGCCGCACCAGGTCCACCACGCTGTACACGTCGCACCACCTGACGATCACGTTGTCGCGCGGCTTGAGGGTCTTGGGCGGCGGCTCGGTCCGGTTGTACGCGAAGGTCTGGAGCAGGATGTCGGGGTACTCGTCCTTGATGCTGTCGGCGATGGCGTTGATGAAATCGATCATGGGCCCGCTTTCCGACCCTTCGCGCTTGGCGATGGCCTGGCAGTTCTCGCACTGGCATTCGGCAGCCCCGGCATCGTTCTGGCTGATGTCGTAGATCCGCGGCGGCGGTATCCCGGCTCTTGCCGCCTTCTCCCGGTCCTGCTTGACGAACCCTCGCAGCCGCTGGACCACGATCCGGCGCACGTCCGGGTTCGTCAGGCAGAGTTGTCCCGGACCGCCGCCGTCCTTGGCCGGCAGCCGCTTGCCGTCGACCAGGGAGAAGTACTCCGGGTGCGTGTTCGAACCAGTCGCGGGCGTTCAGGTACTGGAAGAAGGTGTGGCATCCTCCGGGGGAACCGTACACCCGGTAATTGTCGACGCTGTGCTTGTTCCGCACCAGGAACTCGCTGTGACGCTTGGCCATCTCGCCCGTCGGCATCATGGTGTGGTAGGTCGTGTAGATGTCGCGCATCCAGATGTACGGTTTCGCCTGAACGTTGGGCTTGGGGAACTCCAACGTGGGCCTGGACGGGACGATCTCCGTATCGCGGGCCAGCCAATGACAGCCGACCTGCTGCTCCAGGAACTCGTAGACGGCGTAAAGCGTTCCCCGCGGTCGCCCGCCGGTGATGATGAGATTCTCGCCCGCGCTCCGGATGACCCATTCCTCCTCCCCGAGTCTTGCCGTCTCAATACCGTTCTGCGCCGCCAACTTCGTCCAACCCACGTAGATTCCCGGAACGTCCCCTGCAAACGCTGGATTCCGCCATGACCGGGAACGACGCGCCGGTTACGCGACCGAGGAAGTGGCTCAGCTCCTGGACCGCCTTCTTTTCCAGCTCACTGGCTTGCTCCGCGTGCACGATGGTGTATCGAGGTCTTGCCATCGCGGGCGATGGTCATCAGCTCCTCGGCGTGCGATTGCGGCGGCGCGCCCAAAACCGCCACGCTTGCCAGCAAGGCCACGACCGCGAATGTCTTTCGAGGGTTCATCTGGGTGTCTCCTTATCCGCAGGAATCACCTTTCGGGCCGCCAGCCACGCCAGCGACTTTGCCTTCCACTCCTCCCAGAGCGGGCCCTTGCAGCCGTTCAGACCGTGGCCGCCGGAAGGGAGTTCGAGGTATTCCACCGGGACGTGATGCGCTTTCATGGCCGCGACGAAATCGCGGCTGTTGTCCGGCGGCACGCCCGTGTCGTCCTTGGCGTGGGCGAGGAAGGCGGGCGGCGTCCGGTCCGTGACCTGGGTCTCGTTCGAGAACAGCCGCACCAGATCCGGCTTGGGAGCTGCGCCGAGCAGTTTTTCTTTCGACAGACCGTGGGTCTTCTCGCCCATCGTGACGACCGGGTACACGAGCAGCATGAAATCAGGACGGCAGCTCAGACGCTCGACGGGGTCGGCGTCGTCGCCTCGTCCCGCATCGAAGTGCGTGCCGGCTGTTGAGGCCACGTGACCGCCCGCCGAGAAGCCGAGAATGCCGACGCGTTGCGGGTCGATCTTCCACTCCGCAGCCTTCGCTCGCACGATGCGGATAGTGCGCTGGGCATCCAGCAAAGGCACGTAGGGTCGGCCTTCCGGCAGGCGATACTCCAGCAGGATAGCGGCGATGCCATGCTCATTGAGCCACGCGGCAATCGGATACCCTTCCCGATCCATCACGTGCCGGATGTATCCGCCGCCGGGACAAATCACCACTGCGGCGCCCGTGGCCCGGTCGGGCGAAGGCAAGAAGACCCTTAGCTCGGATGCGACCGCTTCGTAGGTGCCGTCGCCCACGGGCGCCTTGCCGGGCCAAAGCGGTACCTTGATCACCGCTTCCGCTGCCATCGACGTAACGGAAACGGCGGTGCCTGCCAGCAGTGCGGCGAACATGAGAATCATCGGGGGATGCTTCACGGCCATGGATGCGCGTCCTGGTCTTCTGCACATCGACGGTAGTTTCCTCTTGCGTGAATGTCGACGACTGTCCGGCTGTTGGCCCTGAATTTCCACCGTTCGCGCTTTCGAGACGGCGGATGCCGGTCATTCTCGTCAGGCATTGCTGCACGTCAACAGATCCCTGCCGTCCCTCTCAGCTCAAGTCCTTATCAGAACTCGTCGTCCCGCTTGGTCGGTTGCGTCGACCTGCCGAGCGGGTACAAGTCCGCCTCCGGCATGACCAGGCTCCCCGTCACCCACGGTCAGTCGCGAACACCGTCCGGAGGTTCGCAGTCCTACTGCCTCGGCCACTGGGTCAGGTCGGCCCCGACCTGTTTCGGGTTGCGCGGCTGCCAGACCCGCTGTACCGCCTCCGGCAAGGGCCTGCTACGTCAAGCCCGTCCTGGGCGAGGAGCTTGAAGCCCTTCCGCTTCCCTACAACAGCCGAAACTTGCGGACTATGGTCTTGCGGTCCTGCCCCTTGATCGCCTCCACCACGATGGTTCCTTCACGAGAAGGCGGACGTCTCTTGCAGGAACAGCCCGTCCGGCGCAAGCGGCGCCGATTGGCCGTTGATCTTGATGCTCGTTCCCGGCTCGGCCCAACCGTAACGTCGACGTGGCAGTCGCTGGGCCATGGTCGAATGCTCGGGCGGATTGGTCTGGACAATGACACGCGGCGCCGCGTCCAGGCCAGGATCTCCTCGATCGCCTGCCGCTTGGCTGCGTAGAGGACCGCCGGGTCCCTCGTGTAGTCGCTGAAGGTCCGCACGACCTGGGAGGCGATCTCCACGCCTCGCCGCGACGGCTCGATCAGCTGCGGCGACGCGCGGGCTCAAGCGTCGCTTTGATCCGCGAGATCTTGTCTTCCAGCAGCCAGAGGCATTCGTAGTCCTGGATGCCGCTTCGCATCTGTTCCCAGCGGAGCGAGTTCAAGCAGCCCGTCCTTCTCGGGATACACGTGCCAGCCGTCGCCCCGATGTTCGCCGGGCTGGTTCACGGGATCGTCGGTCCAGGCGTTGAAGCCCCAGTGCAGATAGCCCTTCAGGCCGTAGCGGTAGTTGAGCCAGTGCAGCAGCCTCGACTCGATCAAGGGGACGTCCACGGTCTTGTTCGGCGTGGGGCCGCCCTGGAAGATGCCGACGGTGTAGAACCACAGTTCGTTGCCCCGGCGCCGGGCCTCTTCGTAGGCGCTTTGCCAGGTGGAGAGATGGTCGAGCTTGGGGACCCAGATCTCCAGGCAGTTCAGGCAGTGGGGAGTCTCGATGGCGTCCACCCGCCGCAGTTCCGGGGCGCAGCGATGGACGAAATCCGACGCCTCGCGCCATGCCATGACGTTGTGGTCGGAGGGCTCGTCGCAGATGTGGAATATCGTCTTTTCGAGCCACTGCTTCTGGCGAAGGTGGTCTGCCAGGGCGGGAAGGAACCGGGGCAGGAATTCGCGGCCCGAAAGACGCTTGCTCTTGCCCGTGGACGCTTCCTTCACGTCGAAATCCCTCAGCCCGATCTCGCGGCTCGACCAGCCGCCCTTGCCCATGCTGGGCGACAAATCCCGTTTCCATCAGGTCCATGCGTCCCGTATCCCAGAAGACCTGCGCCCAGCGGTCGAACTGGGAAAAATCGACAGCGGAGGTTCCCTTCGGGCGTCAGGGTGGTGCGGATCAGGTCGAGGCTGATCTGGAAGACGTTCTGCCGGTGGTCGGCCATGTTCTCCGCATAGACCCGGAGCATCTTGGCGTATTGCTGCCAGTCGGCCGGATCGATGCCGTGCCGACGCTTGAACTCGGTGGGTTGAGAACCATTCGGTCACCATCAGATGGCGCTCGTCCGGAAGCACGAGCGGGTAGACGGTGAGGACGAGCGGCAACGAGGCATCGGCTGGTGCCCGACCTGATCCGTGATGTCTGCCCGGTACTGCGCCAGGTTCAGCCGTCCGAGGAACGCGAATCGTGAGATAGACCGCCTTGCGCGATCCCTTGCCCAGGGTGCAGGTTCCGGCCTCGCTCAACCAGTCGGGGAACCAAGCCGGCGCCGGACGCACGAGATCGTTCTTTCGCAGTTTGCGAGTGTTCTCCTTGATGAAAATCCCTTCCACGAAATTCCCCTGGACGTTCTCGGCGGGGATGACGGCGGCGCCTCCTTCACGTTGGAGCGATCCGATCGACAGCGTCACATCCTTCAGGTCCTCGTGAGCCAGGGCGACGCACTGGGCCGAGATGACCTCGTTGCGCAACCCGAACGCGCGGATCTCTGCCGGCCGCTCTACGGAGGCACCGTATCCGTCTTCAAAGACTCGGACAGCATCGCTCGTGGCGAAGACCTCGATGGCCGGCGCAGCCGCCTCCAACGAACCCTGGTCGAAGAACGCAATTCCTAACGACGCACCGAGAATGAGACAAGCAAAGTGGGATGGCATAGCGATCTCCCTCACGGTTTGATCGGGATTTCCGCGGTCAACGGGCGTTGCTTCCGCAGCATCCTGATCCCTTCGCCCGTCAGACGCAAGTACCAATCGCTCGGCAGGCCCTCGTAGCCGACGAAATGGGCCTGGGTCGGCGGGGAACTGGTGACCTTGAAGATCGCCGTCCCTTCGTCCACCTCGTCGAACATCGCCACGTAGACCGTGTCCGGACGTTGAGCTTGGCCAACTCGTAGAACTGCTCCCAGAGGAACCGCCCGCCTCGGCGCGGGATCTGGGACGTGCCGGGAGGCAGCCTCTTGAGATTGTCCCAGCCGAAGCCGGGATAGACCACCGGCATCCAGAGAACGCCATGGCGCTCGCACTCGGCCTTCCCCTCGGCCCACGACTGGGTGGACGCATGCGCCTCGCCGCTGCCATCCTTCCAGTAGTTGCCCACGTTCCAGGGGGCATAGGCATCGAAGCGATGGACAAACGCCCGCCACCGGGGATCCGGGATCTTGCGCCAGTTCCAGTCGCCGCCGCCCACCAGGTACGCCGCGTAGGGGCCGGGGGCCTTGAAGAAGTCGATAAGCCGGTTGGCCAATTCGGGCGTCATCGGGTTGTGGTCGTTCTGCCAGTAGAATCCCCAGACCTGGACCACCGGCCGACCGTCCTGGTGCAGGTAACGAGGTCCCGCCACGATCTTATCATCAACCATCTTCTTCCAGTCGCTGGTGAGCACGTCGAAGATCCGATCGGCGGGCATGCCCGCCGTGTCGTAGGAAATGGCCCAGACCCGGCCTGTCCTTCCTGCCGCCTCGGCGACATGCCGCATCACGCGCAAGCTACTCGGGTAGTATTGGGGGGCGGGGCCGCCCGGCAGGCCGACCAGGAAACGCTGGAGCCATGCCCCGTCCAGGCCGTAATCCCGCATCCACCGGAAGTGCCGCAGCACCGTGGCCGGGTTGTCGGAACTGAACAGCTCGGCCGGACGGCCGTCCGGGTACGTGAAGCCGGGGGCCGGGAACCGCTCCTTCGGCCCGTACTCGGCCATGTCCGGCCACATCTCGAAAGTGAGCGTCTCCGGCGCGATTCGCCGCCCGTCGCGGCTCCAGTGGACCCAGCCCAGGTTCGCCGCGTCGCCCGGGCAGCGGAACCAGCCCTGGTAGCCGCACATGACCTTGCCGCGAAGCGAAGCGGCATCTACGTCAGGACTCCTCTCGTTTCGTACGACCACCACCCGCCCGGCGTCCGAATCGGCCGCCGGCGCCGAGGCATGCACCGAGAGCAGGACGATGATGACGGTCGCGTGCACTCGGCGTGTCCGGAGGAAGCAAGCCGTAGTACAGCAAGAACTGAGGTTATCTGGAATCGACATAGCAACTGCGATGATTTGGGAGGCGGACGGCAGATGGGCAACGGTAGATGCAATTCGTTGTCAGAATGACGACTTGAGTGTACCACGCGAACGGGGTCTTTACAGGCTTCTCGCTGGCGGTGGTGATGTGGATGTCGTCGAAGTTCACCTTGCCCTTGCAGGGCCGCAGGCCGAAGAACAGGGCCATGCGGACCGCGCCTTCCGGGGCGGATGATCGTCTCCTTGACCTCCGTCCAGTCGTAGTCGCCGGCGGTCAGTTCCGGCCGGTGCATCCTGCCCTCGTCGTCCCTGCCGACGAGGAACACCCGCCGCTGCTGCTGCCCGGTCTCGTTGGTGAACCGCAGCCACACGGCCGGAGAGCCCTTGTCGGTGGAGACCAGGTCCTTGCCGCGCATCTTCAGCGAGACGGTGATCTTCGCGCCGGGGGCGGCCCCCAGGCACGGCGACCAGTAGCCCACGCCCTGCGGCAGCATCTTCTCCGGATGCAGCCCTTCCATGACGAGCCAGAAGTCGCCCTCGGTGTACATCATCTTCTGGCCCCACTCGTGGAGATGGCCCTTGCGGCAGGGGGTCTTCGTCTCAAGGTCGGCAGGGAACTTGCCCTCGGCGTCGCAGTACCAGAGGCAGCCGTGATGCGCGTTCTCGCGTTCGGCGCCGCAGGTGGCCAGCCAGTAGTCGTGATAGCGCGAAACGGGCATAGCCGTCCAGCAGCGGGTCGGCATCGTAGTTCCCGTCCGCCACGCGCCAGAAGTAGCACGGCATGACGCTGGTGTCGGTCGAGAGCACGGCCCCGGGCCAGGGGCAGTTGCCCCGGACGCTGGCGAGCATGGGCCGGGCCTCGCCGCTGTGCTTGCCCCAGGGAATGCGGAAGGTCACCACGTTGCCGCCCATGGCCTTGGCCACGGACTCGACCGTGTCCTTGCTCCTTGTCGTAGGGCAGGACTTCGCCGTTGAGTTCCCACTTGAACTCCTTGCGGACCTCGTCGAGCGTCTTGTACTTCCTGGTCCCGTCGTGTGATGAGACAGCCGTCCTTGGCCAGCCAGATGCGGTTGCGGTCGACGATGCAGTTGCGGAACACTTCCGGCCAGGCGTACTGGCCCCAGCCGGAGGCGAAGCCCGTCAGGTAGCCCTGCTGCGGCGGGTTGATGAAGGCGTTGCGGCGCAAGCAGCATGTAGCCGTCGCGCATCGGGTTGATGTCCAGGTTGTTCCAGAAGATGCCGCCCTCGAAGAAGAGGTTGTCGATGAGGTTCCACCGCGTGGCGACCGAGCTGCCGATGCCGTTGCGATAGAAGACGTTGCCCTGGGTCACCGAGTCGTTGACCATGGCCTCGTTGTAGATGCCGCCGCCGGGGTTGTCCCAGAAGGCGTTGCCGATGACCCGGCTGCTCTGGACGCCGGGGCAGTCGGCGTACCAGCCGCCGCCGGGATTCTCCGACAGGATGTTGTGGATGAAGAGCTGGCTCAGCATGTTGCCCTTGAAGCAGGTGGGCGGATAGCCTTCGGGCATGCAGCCGGGAATGTCCAGCGGCAGGATGTCGTCCTCGGCCCGCAGCGAGCAGTCGACGATCAGGTTGTCCTCGACGATGTGGCCGACGCCGGAGCCGGAGCCGTGCATGGCGTTGCCGCAGCGGTAGAAGTTGCACCGCCGGACGATGTTCGTGCGGCCGTGGAAGAACATCCCGCCGCGGTAGCAGTGCGTGAAGAAGCAGTCCTCCACCGTGCAGTTGTCGCCGCACAGGTAGATCCCCACGCCGACCCAACTGAACTCGATCTTCCGCACGACCCACCAGGTTGCCGGCGGCTCGATGCTCAGGAAGGAGAGGCAACTGGGCCGTCGGCCATACTCGAACTTGCCCAGACGGCCCGGGGTTCTTGCCGCCGGCGTTGAACATGAGCGTGCGGTCCGACTTGCGGTACGACGCCCAGTTGACCTTCTCGTCCTTGGGCGGCGCGTCCTGCGGCCAGGTGAGGATCGGCTTGCCGTCCAGCAGGAGCAGGAAGTCGTCCGGCACGTCCGCCGTCAGCTTGATCTGGAAGCTCTTGCTGCCGGGGACGGGCTGCCAGTCGCCTTGCGACGGGCAGGGGCCGGGGCAGGTAGCCGATCCGCACGCGGTCGTCCTTCCACGCGCTGAGGACGATGGGCCTGGCCGCCGTCGCGCTCTTGTCGAGCACGACGCGGTCTTCGTAGTTGCCTTCCTTGACCCAGATCGTGTCGCCCGGCTGGGCCAGCTTGACTCCCGCCGGGATCGTCTTCACCGGCTTGGCCTCCGTGCCGGGGTTGCGGTCGTCGGCCGCCGGGTCTTTCTGGTCGACGAACCATTCCGCCGCGCCGGCGACACTGCCCAACGAGAGGACCAGCACCAGGATCGCCGATCGCCATGTCGCACGCATCGTTCGTTCTCCCTTCGGTGTCTGTTTGGTCGACGCTCCTCGGTCTTGTCGGCGCCGGTTGACGGTCCGAGCGGTCGCGCCGATACTAACACACGGTCTCGCACGTTCCAAGCAGGTCCTCGAATCCCGGACCATCCGTCGAGGGGCCGAGCATGTCGTCGGGAGCCTTCGGACGCTGGCAACCAGTAGGCGAGTCGTCATTCTTCTTTTAGGAAGGTCATGCAGATGAAAGGGTCATGCTTCGTGCCGTTGCTTGTCACGGTCACGCTCTTTCTGCTGGTCCCCCTCCACGCCGCCGAACCCATCGCCGCGTTCACGCCCGGTGCCCGCATCCTGTTCCAAGGCGACTCGATCACGGACGGCAACCGCGGGCGCAGTGCCGACCCGAACCACATCCTGGGGCACGGTTATGTCTTCATCATCGCCGCCAAGTACGGGGCGGCGTTCCCCGAGCTGAAGCTCGACTTCCTCAATCGCGGCGTCAGCGGCAACACCGTGCTCGACCTGGAGAAGCGTTGGCAGAAGGACACGCTCGACCTGAAGCCCGACGTGCTGAGCATCCTCATCGGCGTGAACGACGAGGGCCGAGGCGTGCCGCTGGATCAGTACGAGCAGGTCTATGACAAGATCATCACCCAAGCCAAGTCGGCGAATCCCAAGCTCAAGCTGGTGCTCTGCGCGCCCGTTCGTGAAGCCCATCGGGCAAGATCAGCGAGGGCATCCGCAAGCGGCAGGAGATCGTCGCCAGGCTGGCCCAGAAGCACGGCGCGGCACTGGTGCAGTTCCAGCCCGTCTTCGACGAGGCGGCCAGGCGTGCCCCGGCGGACTACTGGATCTGGGACAACGTGCATCCGACCTATCGCGGCCACCAGCTCATGGCCGACGAATGGGAGCGCGTGGTCCGCGACTTCTGGAAGTAGGTCTTCAGCCTGCCGTCGCCAAGCTGGACGAACACCGCGACGGGAACAGGACTGGACGCCGGTCCTGCACCGATCTACACTCACGGCGTACTGGTACGCGTTCACGTAAGAAAGGGGATGTTCCATGGACCGCCGGACTTTCGTGAAGACCCTGCCGGCTCTTGCCTTGTTGGCGGGCGGCGTCGTCGGGTCTTGCCGAGGAGTTGCAGCCGATCTCGCTTCCGAAGCCCGAGAAGGAGGGCGGCAAGTCGGTGCTGGCGGCCCTGTGGGAAAGAAGGACGACCCGCGACATCAGGGAGGACAAGCTGCCCCCGCAGGTGCTGTCGAACCTGCTCTGGGCGGCGTTCGGCGTGAACCGGGAGGCGGGACCGTTGGGGCAGCCGGGAAGGACTGCCGCCTCGGCCAGCAACTCGCAGGAGATCGACCTCTACGTCGCCCTGCCCGAGGGGATCTATCTCTACGAGGCGGCGGCGCACCGTCTGGTTCCCGTCGTCGCCGGGGACCTGCGGGCGAAGGCGGGCGGTCGCGGTCGCCGGGGTTCCGCGGCGGCGAAAGCCCCGGTGAGCCTCGTCTTCGTGGCGGACATCGCCAAGTACGCCCAGGCGCGCTTCCAGGAGCCGGGCCTGAAGGACCCGGAGATCCAGAAGTCCTACTACAACGTGGCCGCCGGGCTGATCGCGGGGAACGTCTACCTGTTCGCCGCCTCGCAGGGCCTGGCAGCCTGGTTCCACAACTGCAACAAGCCGGAGCTGGCCGCCGAGCTGAAGCTGCGGCCCGAGCAGCGGGTGCTGTTCGCCCAGACCGTGGGCTATCCGGCGAAGGGCTGAAAGGCGTCCGGCGACGGGCCGAGGCTCATCGTCGGCCGTCGCGACGGAGGGTTCGCGGGCGATCAAGCGGGATGGGCCTCGCCAGCGTGCCGCCTATCACTGGACTGTCGCCCATTCCGGAAAACGCCCGGATCGGCGATAATGCATGGAGGCTGATCGTTCTCCGAAGAGACGTCGCCGATGATCGTCAGCGCGAGCCGCAAGGACGGACATCCCCGCCTTCTATGCCGAGTGGATGGTTCGTCGCCTCAGGGAAGGGTACTGCACGGTCCCGAACCCGTTCAACCGGAACCAGGTGAGCCGGATCTCGCTCAGGCCGGAGGACGTGGACGCGATCGTCTTCTGGACCCGCAATCCCCGCCCCCTGATGCCGTATCTCGACGAGTTGGACTCCCGAGGATACCGCTACTACTTCCAGTTCACGATCCTGGGATACCCGCGGGAGATCGACCCCAAGTCCCCTCCTGCCGCAACCGCCGTCGAGGCGTTCCGCGAGCTTGCGGAACGGCTGGGTCCGAGCGCGTGATCTGGCGCTACGACCCGATCGTCTTCACCGGGATCACTCCCCCGGCGTTCCACGAGGAGAACTTCCAGCGGCTGGCCGAATCGCTCAGGGGACATACGCGGAGGGTGGTCGTCAGCATCGTGGACATGTACCGGAAGATCGAGAAGCGGCTGAAGAAGCTGGAAGGGACGCCGGCGGCAGTACGCCCTTGTGATGCCGAGGATCTCGGCCCGTTGATGCGCAGGCTCGCCGAACTGGCGGGGGAGAACGGGATGGAGATCGTCAGTTGCGCCGAGGAGATCGACCTGCGACCGTTCGGCATCCTTCCCGGCAAGTGCGTGGACGACCGGGTGATTGCCGAGGCGTTCGGCATCGACGTCCCGAGGACGAAGGACCCGGCCCAACGCAAGGCGTGCGGGTGCGTGGTCAGCCGGGACGTCGGCATGTACGAGTCGTGCCTGTTCGGCTGCCGGTACTGCTACGCCACCAAGAGCTTCGACCAGGCAAGAGCCAACTTCGACTCCCACGATCCGAAGTCCCCGTCGCTGCTCGGCTGGCACGAGCCGCCAAGGTGACCCGACGCACCGCAAGTGCCTCCTGAGGTTTTCGGTAATCTGCATGGGGAGTAGGCTGGATCAGGCGTGGACTGGACCTTGATCGGCTAACAGGGGAAAACGATGAATCGACTTGGCAGGAACGCGGCAACAACGATCGTGTGTTTGGCGTTTTGCGCCGGTCGCGGTGGCGGCAGCTCAAGCGGGCGAGGGGCCGCGAGGGCGGAGCAACTCTATCGGGCGAAATGGCGGCCTATCCCGGCCCCTGGGCCTTTTCCGTCCCGAAACAAGCGATCATCTTCGTCAGCGACGCGGAGCTGGAGGCCCTGGCCGCGGACCCCGACAAGATCCTCGACCTGAGCCTTGACGCCGCAGCCCAAGTACCTGGCCAGCCTGCGTCAGGTGTGCGAGGCGGCAAGAAGCAGGGGGCACGCACGCTGATCGTGGCCTTCGACCACTTCTTCCAGCAGTATCGGCCGGGCCAGGACCACGCGCGGCGGCTGATGCCCGACATGGACGCCTACATCGAGAAGATCGCCCGCATCGGCAAGTTCGCCGAACAGTACGGGCTGGGGCTGGAATTGAGCCTGCTGACGCCCCTGGAGATCGGCCGGGCCTACCGGCAGGCGACCGGCGAGTCGGGCGTGTGGATGCAATACCGCAAGGGACTGCGCGATCCCGAAGGCGGCGCGTTCAGCGTCGAGTTGTGGCGGCATCGCCGCTGGGTCAACAACAAGGGCCCCTTCGATCTGGAAGACGCGGGCGTGCGGGTCTTCGCCTTCCGCGAGCAGTCCGCTGCCGGGCACGCCGTACCGCGTTGTCCCCGAGGAGTCCATCACCGAGATCACCGACAAGGCCAAAGTCGAGGTGCTGGAGGGCATTCGGGCCGAGCGGTTTCCGGCGGTACGGATCCGCGTGCACGGCACGGGCAAGACCGACCTTCGCCGGGCTCAATCGCGTGCTGGTCGTCCAGATGCTATCGCACGCCCGAGATGGACTACTTCTCCGACAAGGCCCTGCCCTATCTGAAAGGCCTTGTCGACCGCTATGCCACCGCCGGGGTGAAGCTCAACGGGCTCTATTCCGACGAGCCGCACCTGATGGGCGACTGGAGCTATCACTGGCACCACGACCATGGCCAGTTTGCCATGCGCTATGTCAGTCCCGGGCTTCGCGGAGAAGTTCGCCCGGCGGTTCGGCGTAAAGTATCGCGACTTCGCCAAGTACCTGGTCTACTTCACCTACGGTCAGGAGGACTTTGCCATCGACCTAGTCGCCACGCAGGGAGTGATGCACGTGTTCGGGCCCTCGCCGCAAGACATCCGGCGAACGGCGTTGTTCCGCGCCCACTACTACCGTTTCTTGCAGGATGGCGCTGGCAGACCTCCTCGTCGAGCGAAGCACTACGCTGAAGCACGCATGGGCCACCGACTCGAATCGCGGGGCCACGCCACCTGGGCCGAAAGCCCGACCTGCGACTTTTGGCTTGCCTTCGGCGTGAATGACTCGCGAGTACAGCAAGTACGAGTACACTTCCGACTCGAATGGCACTGTCGAGCACCGTTAGTGTAATGCGGTCGGGGACTTCCGGCGAGAGGTGGCGAGAAGGACCGGGGCGTGTGAGGAAGGTCGGGGATGGGCAGAGGGTCCCGTCGGCGCGGCGAGCGGTCAGGGAGGTTGAACGGACCGATGGGGCCAGAACAAGGCGCGCGCGCAGGGGAAGCGGTCGCCGCGTGCGGCGTCGCTGGTTCATGGTCTTTTCGAAAGAATCGAGCGGCGGGCTTCTCCAGGTCCGACTGGATCGAGAGCAATCCTGGCGGCGATCGGCCCGCGGTCAGCAGCGGGCGGTGGAGCGGCTCAGGAGTTTGGCGCGGGCTCGCGCGAGGTTGGCGGAGCAGCGGGTGCGGTTTGGCGCGTCGTTTGATCGCACGGGGTTCCACGCGGTCGGGTCGGTCTCCCACCGTGTGGCAGGCGATCAGGTGGAACTGCGCGAGGCCAGCGCGGCGAGGACGTCGGAGTTGGCGACCGAGGCGTGATCCCAAGACGCGACCACGGCGTCCAGAGCGGCGGCGAAACTCAACTGCCGCGGCAACTTCTCGTGCCGCAGGGCCGCCTGAGCCGTCACCTTGCGGATCAGGTTGTAGGTCAACCATGGACCCAGATTTCTCGGCGAACCATGCCGGGGATTTCCCTCGGAGATCGTCCATGGGCAAACTGACCTTGATGTTCCGCAGATCCAACTCTGCGTGCCAACGTTGGCGGAACAGAGGGCCATCTCGGCTTTGCTGATAACCTTCGGCATCGGTCAGCGTGGTCGCGACGACGAACTGCTGGACGCGAAAGCCGCGAATGTCCACGCGAATCTTCAATTCCCGCACGGTGAGCGTCTGGGGGATCGTGGCGTAGGTTTCCTCGTCGATCCACTTCGGCCGCTGAGGACGTTGCCAGGGGACGACATGGTCTCCCCTACCAGTCGCCGGCCCAGGCGCAAATCGGTTTTTCGGCGCTGGTGTTGACGGACCACCACCTCGAGTCCCCGCGCCAGCAAGAGCGCCAGCATAAAGTAGGAACAGAAACAGCAGTCGCCCAAGAAGACGTCGCCGGGCTGGAAGCGATCGAAGAGGGCCCGCAAGAGGGCCGGTTCGCCGGTGTGTTTGCCCCGCTAGGGTCCCGTCTCCAGCCCAGGACCGCGGCGGTGGCCAAGGAGAAGAGCACGACCAGCCGAAGAAGGGGATAGCCGAACCCTGGCTTTTGGGACCGGGACTGCGGCCAGGCCGCCTGATTCTCCGGCGTGTCCGGGGCGGTCACCGTGGTGCCATCGCCGAGCTTCACGTGGCGCCCGTGCCACAGCCAGTCCGTGGGAACGCGCCCTTCCAGCTGGTCCCCTACGGCGTAAACCAGCCGTTGGACCACCGCTACGGGCAATTTCGCCCGGGCTCGACAGTACCGGCCCGTGTTGGCCGAGGGTGGCTTCGCCCAAGCGCCACGCACAAGACGATCACCCGAGCTACGGTCGCCAAGCAGGTACGCGCCTTGTCCCCGTGCAACGCCTGCGACAAGAAGGCCCACAGCGTGCAGCGCCGGCGTATAGATGTCGCCTTCCCTGAGCGAAACGGACGTTTTCCGCCTCGAATGCCTCGCTGGTTACCTCCTCCTCAAGCACATCGGCGAAAGGCAGTCCGTCCCCCTGCAGAAACGCTTGGTGGACGAACCGAAAGCTCTGGCTACCATCGGAGCTTCCGTGGCACAACATAAAGAGGCCCTCCTTGATCCAAGGCCTGGACGAGGACCGCAAGGAATGCCTCCAAGGTTGTTGTGGTACTTTAGGGCAAGGAAGGTCTTTCCCACAACACCGAAATACTTCTGGACGCGAGCAAGTCTATCAAAATGCACCGGCCGCGTCGAGGGAATCGGGCTGCTATTGCACACCAACGCCGCGCAGAATCCCCAAAGCCTCCTAACCGCAACACGGCGTTCACCTTCGGACAAAGGATG
>CAVWXT010000013.1:0-37673 GCA_963759115.1 uncultured Planctomycetaceae bacterium | reverse complement strand
GGATTATCAGAATTCTCAGGACGCTTTTTGGCCTTCTCGGGAGGCCGAACGCTGGGTTGACCTCATAGACCGGCGAGGCGGGACGCCCCGGGCCTCGCTTTGCGGCCGGCCGGAGCCGGATGTAGTTGTGGCGGACCAGCACGCCCAGCGGGGCATCGATGTCGTTGGCCTGCTTGAACCGCCGCTTGCCGTGTTGCTGGGCCTCCAACTTGGCAAACTCCGTCTTGCCGTGCCGTTGGATCCACTGCAGCAGGTACTGGGCGTCGCTCAGGCCCTTTGTCCGCCCGCATGGCCTCGAACGCCGCCAAGGCGTGGACGACGGCGTAGTTGCCGATCTCGATGGCGGAGTGCATCGTGCCGGCCGCCACTGGTTGCAGCCAGGGCTCGCCATCGGCGTGGATGACGCAATGGAGTACGCCCGCGATCCGCGCCACGGCCCCGGCCAACTTGCTCCCCCAATCCTGGGCGCAGTCCAACTCACCCCCCACTCCCAACTCCGGCTCCAGCTCCTGCATGAACTGCCGGAGCAGCAGCCAGGCGTCATCGGCGAGGCAGAGGTACTGCGGCTGGTTCCACTCCCAGGGCAATTCGCAGAGTCGCCAGACAACATCATGGTAAGCCTGGCTGACGGCCTCCGGCACCGGAGCCGGCTCGATCTTGCGACTGCCGATGCGGCTCTCGGGCAGCGAATAGAGAAACCTCGCCAGGAGCCCGCGGCCACGAAACGCGCTGTTTTCCAGCAGCCCCTCCAGCACCGTCGGCTGGATGGCCAGTCCCATGGTAAGCGCCGGCCGCTTGACGTGTTCGCCCTTGCGGCTGATCCGGTCCACGCGGAGGTCATCGCCGGCGTGGCCCATCAAGTAGACGCCGAATTGGGGCATCCCGCTCTTGCTGTAGAGACCGGCCATCAGGTCGAAGACCCCACCCTCGGGCGACATGCTCGCGATTCGGCCGCCCTGCTCGGCGAGCATCGCCCCGAGCTTCTCGCTGGTGGCGTCGTCGACGATCAGCCGGGGCAGCGCCGGTTCCGGCGTGCTGTCCAATTCGACGGCGATCTGTTCGGCCTCCTGGCCCGCCTCGGCGTCGCCCTTCTTGGCCGCCCTCTCTTCGAGGACCCTCATCAGTCGCTCGCGTTGACGGCGCCGGGCAAGCTGCCGGGCGATTTCCGGCCGCTCCTGTTCGATCAACTGGGCCTCGAATTCACGCAGCGGAGCGGTCGTGTGCGAGAAGACGGCCGACTTCCGATTGCCGGGCTCCAGGACCGTCACGGTGAAGAGATTCACCGGCTCCAGCCACTGGTCGCGGACCTGGACCTCCACCTTCTTGGCCACCGCCGCGGCGCAGACCGCCAAGCACAGCATGGCGGCCAGATCCGGCGGCGTCTGCGTAGCCTCCGCCTCGGCCGCGACGAAGTCGGCGAGCACCTCGGGCAGAACGCTCACCGGGAATGGCGGCACATTCGTGACCCCCAGAGGTTCGATCGTCTCCCCATTTCTCAGGCTTCGGCGGCGGCTGTGGGCTGCGCGGAAGGCTGGAACACCGGCGCTGGCCTGACCAATTCGCTAAGCTGGTCCAGGTGCCCCCGGCATCGAGCCAATCAGAAACGTCGCCCTTCGGCGGCAATCCCGGCAGATTGACGATCTTCACCGCCTTGGCGATCCCCATCAGCGACCGGGCCACCTCTTCCGCATGTTTCTGCCCAACCTCGTCGTTGTCGGGGAAGATCACCACGGAGCGGTCTCGCAGGAACTCGGAGTACTCCGTCTTCCACTTGCCGGCACCACCGGGATTGCAAGTGGCGACCAGTCCCAGGGAGACGAGGCGGTCGACATCCTTTTCGCCCTCCGGGATGCAGACGACTCTGTCTGGGTCCGCGGTCGACCAACTCGGGGAGCCGATATGAGCACTCTTCGGACATCCTTGACCGACCAAGACCAGCCCCCACCCGCCTTGGGCACTCGCTGCCGAAAAGTCCTTCGGCTCCATCCGGACGACCTGGAAGAGCAGCTCGCCGTGCTCGTCCCGGTAGTCGTAGGTCTTGACGATCCGCCACGGTCCCGCGGAGCCGCCTGGGGAGCCCGTTCGTTGCGCGTGGCAACCGGCATCAGGTCTGCCATCGCTGAGTTCCATGCGGCGACCACATCCTCGGTCGCGCAGCCGGCGTGGCACTTCAGCAACGCCCGCCCGTCGTCCCCCTCGGAGATGCTCAGGCTGGGATTCTGATCTTCGTGGGCCGGGACAGCAGGCCTGCCAACCATGCCCATTTCGCTTGGCATCCGGCAACCTGGACAGGACCAACTCGACGGGAGTCATCGCCGCCCTCCCTTCTGGGCATCGATCCACTCCCGCAGATCAGCCGGATCGTAGCGGACCGACCGGCCAAACCGGACGCAGGGAATTTCGCCGCAGTTGGTCATCGCCCACAGCTTGCGAGGCGAGATGGAGAGGGCCTCAGCCGCGTCGCGGGGCTTGAGGAGCAATTTGACTTTGGGGCTATTCGCCATCGGCAGAGACGCGATTCATCCGTTGCCCCCCTCGCGCTCTTCGTCGATCCGTCGCAATTCAGAGGCAATAAAGGCAACGTCAGATTCGGCGTAGATTTTCGCATGGCCCGCGCGCCCGATCGGCTTAATCCCCCGCGTGCGGATGACGTAATCCACGCAATGCACGGCCTTGCCGGTTCGCCGCGCAATCTCCCCGACAGTCGGGAGAGCCGGAATGATATCGCTCGACATAAACCCCTCGCTGACTCGGGTTCCGTGTATCCTAGAACCGTCACTCGGTCCTATACACGTGTCGAGACGTTCCATCTTGGCAGCCGTTGGCGATGGAACAGATGGAACGCGAGAGCGCAAGTCGTGTCAGCGGGATGACATGCAATGTCGGCCAGAAGAGCCTGGCTGGAGCAGAACGCCGATGGAACGATGAAACGCCAATCGTGTCACTGATCCGCCGGCTGGTCGTCGTCCTCGTACTGGTCTTCCGAGCGCGTGGGATCGAGGGTCAAGAATGGGCGCGTAATCGTCGTTCAGTCTCTTGAGTTTTTCTTGGAGGGGCTTTCCCCTCTCGCGCTTGCACGCTGCCCTATAATACTGGTGGCCGCCGAAGTGCGTCTGAAACCACCTGGACGCGGTTGCCTTCTTGATGCCGAATTCCTTCTTCAGCTTCACGAGGCTTATGGGATCGTAGTTGCCGATGCTGCCTTGATCGTACTGGTGGTGAGCGAGGAGTGCGGGCAGGACGTTCTCTGACGCACTGCGGTCATAGTTCCGCGCGTTGCTCGCTGCCTCTCCCTCTGCTCGCGCTCATTGCCGGCCGCTTGCGATGCAGCCATTTCCTCGGCCGAAGGCGTTCCGCCGCCGGCTTTCGCTTTGCTCACCGCCTCGAACATCTTCTCAAACGCGGCGGCAAACGCCTCCGCGCCTTCGCCCCAGTTCATCAGTTTGACGGCTTGGGAAGCGGCCGGCTTTTCGATTTTCCGAATCTCAACGAGAAGACCGGAACCGGACAACGGGGGCCGCGGAAGATTGGTCCAATCCTGGCCGGTACTCCGGGATTGCTCCTCGATAATCGCCCGGTCAACCCTTTTGGGATTTGAGGCAGCCAGTCGAGACCAGTACCCCGGCCCATAGAAGCCACGTTTGAAAATGAAGTCGAACGTCGCGTCGGGATCCGTACCGCGATCCGGGGCGCCCAGGTCGCCGCGGGCAAGAACTCCCTGGTCGGTCAGCCGCCACTCTTGCGGCTTCAGGGCCTCGGTACGAAACGGCGAAACGTCCTTCGTCTCTCCCGCCTTCCACGTTCTCCATGCTTCCTTCCACGTCTCGTACTCGGCGGCCGCTGCTTGTTCCATCGCCCTGGCAAACCCGCCTTCCCCGGTGGCCTGAAAGCGAACCTCGAAGGCAGTCGGATGATTGGCAATTGTCGAGCGTAGCCAGCCGCGTCGCTCCACCATGCCGGCGGCAGTCAACAGAAACAGGGCTCGCTCCTGAACGACGGTCAGCCGGTCGAGATCGAATTCAGCCCACGTTTCGGGAATCGTCCGAAGCAACTCGGCGATTGCCGGCTTGAGAAGATCGGCTTCAGCGTCGGTTCGCGGGAGACGTTCAGCCATGATTTCGCCCTACGTTGTGCGGGTCGGACCAAGCCGCTTAGTTGTCCGAGTGGCCACCCGGCACAACCGTCCCGACGATTCTGCTCTCCCCGTTTCTATCCCAGCATGCCCGCCATTTTACCCTCGGCGATGGTGTTTGCCAGCCGGCAGGCATGACGGCCGCTGCATGGAAGCGGCCGCGGCCTGACCGCGAGGAGACTGCGGCCATGTTCCGCCAGGCCAACGCGGCCAAGGTGCTGGAGGGCAACCCGACGTTGATGCGGCTCCGGGAGTTGGAGGTCCTGGAGCGGGTTGATGCGCTACGCCGCAAGTCGGGAAGACGCTCAAAGATGGTAGCCTTCGACGATTTCGGCCTTAGTCAACGGCCGCTGGCACGTGGCCGATACACGAGGACGGGTGTGAACGTGCTTCGGACGACCTTGTCGGCGACGCTTCCCAAGACAAATCGCGTGAGACCGCCATGGCCATGCGTAGCGACGGCGATAAGGTCGATGTTTTGCCTGCGGGCTGCATCAACTATGGAGGTTGCCGCCTTGCCAACAACCACTTGCGTCTGAACTTGCAAGCCTCTAGCTCGCAAACGTTCTGCCAGCCGGTCGAGATAGACTTGTGCTACGGCTGCCCGGTCTTCCTTGCCATGCTCAATCGCGACCGGGTCGGCCATGATGGCAAATCCGTCGAAGGGTAAAGTCGGCTCAACCGCCCGAAGGAGAATGTACTCCGCGTCCATGACACTTCCTAGCGCGATCGCCGGCTCCAGGATTTGTTCGGCCAAGTCCGATCCGTCCAGGGGTATCAGCAGCCGTTTCAGACTTGGCTCTCGCCCGGGCTCGTGAAGCGATTCCTGGGGCCGCACGAGCAAGACTGGGGCCGGCCCGTGCCGCACGAGTCCCTCGGCGACGCTGCCCTCGAAGAAGCAGCCGA
Source organism: uncultured Planctomycetaceae bacterium (assembly GCA_963759115.1). Classification (GTDB taxonomy): domain Bacteria; phylum Planctomycetota; class Planctomycetia; order Pirellulales; family Thermoguttaceae; genus CAVWXT01. The sequence continues at coordinate 32,635 of CAVWXT010000013.1, read as the reverse complement.
GCGGGCCGCGCCCGTGGATAGCCATCACGATCAGAGTCCACAGGCTTGCTTTGGGCGCGCTTCAAAATGGCCTCCTCGACCGAACCATCCAGCAAAGTGGCGGTCACCGACGCTGTGGCAGTCGTTCGCAGTCGTTTCACGCTTTCGGCCAGATACGCCTGTTCCTGTTCCCAGTACGCGGTTTCCTCGGAAGAAATGTAGGGTGTCCAAGATGCGTGCGGGTCATGCAGCGCATAGAGCTCATGGACGCGCACGAGACTCGAGATTCGCCCCGGCGCGATTGGCGATGCTCAACGCCAATGGAATCGCTGCCTCGGCGAATGCCGAACCGTCAAGCGGTACGAGAATCGAGCGGTACATACTCGTGCTCTCCTCGTGTAATGTCCGTATCGGGCGGGCGCAGATCGGGATATCGCGCCCGCCCGATCTGACGACCGGCGCCGGCGCATCTCGGTCAAGCGGAAACGGGAACGCGCTTCGGCTTCACCGCGTCGCTCTTCGGAACGTTGACCTTCAAGACGCCGTCCTGGTACTTGGCCGTGATCTTCTCCTCGTCAACCGGGGCGGCCAGTGGAACCACGCGCTTCGAAGCATCCGTATTCCTGCTCGATGCGGCGGTAGTTCTTCCCCTTCTCTTCCTTCTCCTGCTTGCGTCCCCGAGAGCCACAGTTCGTTGCCCCGCATCTCCACGTGGATGTCGTCGGGCTTGAGGCCCGGCAGGTCCGCCTCGACCACGTACTCGTCGTCGGTTTCCGCCACGGTGGTCCGGGGCACGAACGCCTGGAGGGCTGCGGCCTTGTTCCCGTTGGCGAAAAACTGCTCCACCAGGTTCTCCATTTCCCGCTCGAACTCACCGAAGGATTGCGGCAGCCGCCCCCTCCAGGGAATCAAATGCCTTGACATGACACACCTCCTTATCTTGCTTTCCTCCATCCGATGCCTTTCCTCGTCTGCCGGGATGGGCGGCAGAAAAGGCATGTTCTACGGTTATCTATGCCGATCTTGAAGCAGCATGCTCCTTGGCGGTCTATTTCTCGTGCCGGCGAATGATTCTTCGCGCCGGGCAGCGTCGCGGGAGCGAACCAAGACGCCGATCTCCAGGATGTCGGTGAGGCCAGCTTGACGCTCGCCGTCCAATTCGCAGGAAATGCCTTGGCCGCGGAGTGCTGTCCTCACAATCTCCGCTTCCTCAGGATTGTTGGTTGTGTACACGGTCACAGGTTCATCGGCTTCCATTGGTGCTTGCTCCTTGTCACAGTGGGGTCGTTGCGATCGGTCACCCCTGACTTATCACCCTCTCCACGGAGTGAGCCTTTTCGATCTCAGCCTTGGCTTTGGCCATTTCCGCTGGCGTGCCGAAGGCTATCAGGACAAACTTGTTGGCTCTGAGTTCCGTCTCGCAGATATAATCCCTGTCTGTGGGGATTCCCATGCTGCGGATCGCCTCTTCCAGTTCGGCAAGGCCCCCGCCAGCCGTCAGGTTCTTGGGTGTCGTAGCCAGCGTGCTGACAAGGAAACCAGCAACCACCACGGGTCCGATGCCGGGCACGTGAAACAATCCTCCCTCGCCGAGACGGCCCCACAGTCGTTCCCAGGAAGCCCCCAATTCGCCCCGTGCCTTGAGATGTCCGTCGGCGATGTAGCATCCGACGATCTCCTCGCCGCTCGTGTAAGCCCTGCCGCAGACAGAGACGTGCTTCATGTCGAAGCCGAGTTGTTGCAGTGCCGCGATCGCCTTGTCGGTTTGCGCATGGTGGGAACAGATGGCGACAATCGTTTTATGATCCGGCATGGGTTGGTCTCCTCATTCAGGGCATCCAGGCTGCCAAGTCATCTGTCTGGGCATAACGAAATGCAATTCATGTGCCGACGCCGGAAAACGCCTTCCATGCTCCTGATACCTCACGATTTAGGGCCGATTCGCTGATGCTCGTCGCCCGCAACTCTCAGAATGAGAGACATCCCTCTCATGATGACCGGAGGACGCAAAGCGCGGTTTGTCCTGGTGGCCGCGCGGAACGATCCGGGCTCGGTTGTGCGATGGTGACAAGAACAAGCGGAAGGGTGGTGCGCGGCGGGGAGTGTTGGAAAGGCGGCCGCCCAGCCGGTCACACGCGATCAACCCGGGCGCCGGCCGCGGCAAGTTGGGGCAAGCGGCTTGCGGCCTCCGCTGATGGCTCCCTCTGGTACGCGCAATGCATCTGGCCGGATTACTCCCGGCGTCGCCTAATGGCGCGGATGAGCAGCCAGCCCATTGTGATCGAGACGAGACACCCCAGCAGTCCCGGCAGGGAAATGCCACGGATCACAGGAGGAACCTGATAATCACACAGCGAGGTGGAGCCGATAAACAGTGCGGCCGTCAAGATGCCAAGAACTAGCCTGTTCACGATGGGCTCCAGCCTGCGGTGCTCCAGGTGAACCTCGAACTTGCCAGATTTGACACCCCGCAAAATGTCCGCCAAGTCTCTTGGCAACCGCCTAATCAGATCATCCCAGTCCCCGTATGTCCTCCTCAGCCGGTTGATCAATTGTTTGGGTGCGTAGCGCCGCGAAACCGCCTTCTGCGCATAGGGGCGAATCAACTCGGCCAGGTTGAAGGTGGGATTCAGTTGTTGCGCCGTGCCTTCGAGGACAATCAATGTCTTAAGCAGCATGACGACCTTGGTCGGCAACACAATCCGGTGCTGGCGAATGATCTCGATCATTGCCTTCAAGCAACCGCTCAAGTCAAAGGCGTTTAGCGATTGATGCGTATACTCTTCAACAAAGTCCTGGATCGCGCTGCGCAGGGCCGCGTCATCCACGTCTGCGGGCACCTCGCCGATGCGCCGACAATGTCGGCGATCGCGGCGGAATCCTGTCGGCCGACGGCAATCAAAACCCTTTCGAGGTCATCCCGAAGGGCGTCGTCAAGTCGTCCCACCATGCCGCAATCCAGGACGCCGATTATCCTCGTTTCCGGGGCGGCGACTTCTTCTTCCAATGCGACAGGGTTTCGATCAGTCAGCACCATCAAGTTGCCGGGGTGGGGGTCAGCGTGGTAGAAACCATCGCGGAAGATCATGGCGAGGAACAAATCGGCTCCACGCCGGGCAATTGCCGCCAAGTCCAACCCCGACGCGTCAAGCTCCTCCTTCTTATTGACGCCGATGCCTTCGAGAAGCTCCATTGTCAATATGCGCCGCGAGCAGAGATCGGGGTATGGTTCGGGAAACCTCACCGAGGGATCGTCCTTGAAGTTTTCGCGAAACTGCTCCACGTTTCGTTGCTCGCGGCCGAAATCCAGCTCCTGCATCATGGTTCTTTGAAATTCTCGCACTGTCTGTATTGGTCGGAACTGGCGCAGGTATTCCGATTGCTGCTCCGCGAGTTCGGCTAGTTTCGTGAGAATCTCAAGATCGTTAACAATGCGTGGCTCGATTCCTGGGTGCTGGACTTTTGCAACCACATGCCGGCCAGAGCGCGTCGTCGCCTGGTGCGCCTGACCGATCGACGCCGATGCCATGGGTTTCGGCTCGAAGGAGGCGAACAGCTCATCCACCGGGCGACCGAGTTCTGACTCGATCATCGCGCGGGCGGTCTCCGGTTTGTCCGCCGGCGCATCCTCTCGGAGCTGCGCAAGTTCGTCAGCCAGCTTTTGTCCCACAAGATCCGGTCGCGTGCTGAGCACCTGGCCGAGCTTGATGTAAGTCGTGCCAAGTTCTGCCAGGGCGATGCGGATGCGCTGTTCCGTGGTGTACTCAACCGGCGCGGTTTTCTCCTCGCCTCGTTGGAGCCGCCGAAGCCACTCGGGAGATTTCGTGGAAATCCAATCGGCCAGTCCGTGTTTGGCAAGAATGGCAACGACTTCGCGAAACCGTCCGGCGTTTCGCACAAACTGAGGAATCTCAGAAACGTCCATAAAGAACGGCCCTTCTGTGAGCGAATGTGCAGAAAACGGCGATGAACAGTTTAACAGCTTAGTCTATCCGCCGCCTCATGCCTTGGCTTGCGAGGCTCGCGTCGGCGAATGACCCTGCGAGCGCGGTCCGCGTCCGACGCCCGTACCAATATACCAATTTCAAGGATGTCGGAGAAGCCGGCTTGATGTTCGCCATCCAACTCGCAAGCGATGCCCTGGCTGTGCAAATCGCTTTGGATAACCTCCGCCTTGTAGGGGTCGTTGAGCGTGTAGACCGTCGCGGGTTCCCTCTCGGTTGCAGGCAATCAATCCAGATTCTGCACCAGCCGTGTGCTTGGCCGGCTCTCAATAGTCATTGGTCTCACTCTCCCCTGTTCCGGCCATAGCGGTCCCCGCCATCGGCCAACGGCAAGAGTTCCCCGCGCCAAACTGAAAGTCCCTGCGGGGCCTCAATTCCCAGTTTGACCTGCCGCTTGCGGATTTCCAGCACCTTGATGGTGATGTCGTGTCCGATGTGAATCTCGGTATCGCAACCTCGCGATAGCACCAACATGCAACTCCTCCTTGGCGAATTTCTTTCTCCAATGACCTATTGGTACTCGACGATCGTTTTGCGACCTTACCAGTGGCCGAAATGCACGCGCGATTCATCGTAGCGGCATTTCAACCCATTCTGTTCGGCCGGATAGCCCACAGGGATCAAGGCGAACGGAATCACGTGGAGCGGCAGATCGAGGAGCTTACGAAAGCCCTGCACTCGGCCTTCGATAGGGTGAATTCCCAGCCACACTGCGCCAAGGCCCAGCGATTGCGCGGCGATGAGAATGTTCTGCGCCGCCGCCGCGCAGTCTTGAACCCAAAAACCCGAGAGCTTCTGAAGCGACAGATCGCCGCACACGAGGATGGCGACGGGGGCCTGCGGGACCAACTGAGCGTATGGGTGAATCTCAGCCAGTTGCTGCCGAGTCGTGAGGTCGTCAACGACGAGGAAATGCCAGGGCCGCTCGTCTTCTGCCGAGTGGGCCGCCATCGCGGCCTGCAACAACTCGCGCACAGCGTCTCGACATACGGGCCGGTCGGTAAAGCTGCGAACGTTCGTTCTTGATAATGTGATGTCCATAGGTGCTCTTGCCTCCTTCTGTCGTCCCTGTCAGAGGACGAAAGCAATATCCGTTCCGTTTTCCCGGGGCCGGTTGATGGCGATAAATACGGGCCAAAACCTCGGCTTTGGCGCATCGCGGTCCTGGGTCGCGGTATCATACTGAGAGGTCAGCCGCTCAATTCGACAGGGGGGCAATGGCACTGCGGCGGCGAGGTGTGGACTATTGCTGTGGCTGGAGGAACGGTTACAATGGGGGGAACGCTCGTCCGTTGGGGATAGGAGTGTGCCATGAACGCCGACGATTTGCGATTGGATGAGTTGGTCCGGTTTGGCGATAGCCTCCTGGACCTTCACGGCCGGCGACTCATCATCCATGACGCCGCCGCCCTGGCGCAATACCGTCGCGATCTCATCGAAATGGTCGGCTGGGACGATGCGCGGCGAATTCTAACCCGAATGGGTTATTTCTGGGGCCAAGCCGACGCTGCCGCCATGAAACGCATCTTCCACTGGGAGTGTGTGGAGCAGTGGTTGAAGGCCGCGGTAAGACTTCCGCGGCTCATGGGCTGCGCCACCTGCGAGCTGATTTCTTTTGGCCTGGACGAGGCGTCCGGGACGTTCTCGATGGACTTTGCCTCCCGCGATTCGGTCGAAGTGGAGATGTACCTGACGGAGTTCGGGATCTGCGGACAAACCGTGTTGCTGGGGGCTCATGGGCTACGCCAGCGGTTATGCTTCCTACTGCCTCGGCAAGAGCGTGTACTTCGTGGAACGGGAGTGCCGTGCCAAAGGGGACGAGCGGTGCCTGGCGATGGGCATGGACATTGATTCCTGGGGGCAGGAGATCGCCAAGGACCTGCCCTACTTCCATACCGTGGACATCCAGGGCAGGGTTCAGGCGCTGAGCGATCAGTTGCGCCAGCAGGAATTGGAACTCGAACGCCAACAACGGCAACTGGAGCGGACCGGCCGGTCGCAGATTGCCTCGGTCGAGGTCCGCAGCCGCGAGTTTCAGCGAGTGGTGGAGCTGGCCGAGCGCGTGGCCAAGTTCGATTCCTCCGTGCTCATCACCGGCGAAACCGGAGTGGGCAAGGAAGTCGTCGCTCGCCACATCCACAGCCAATCGCCGCGCAGCAGCGGCCCGTTTGTAGCGGTCAACTGCGGCGCGCTTGCCGGAGACACTGCTGGAAAGCACGCTGTTTGGCCACAAGGCCGGCGCATTCACCGGAGCGACGAAAGACCGGCCCGGCTTGTTTGAAGAGGCGGAGAAGGGAACGATTTTCCTCGACGAGATCGGGGACACGACGCCGGCCCTGCAACTCAAGCTGCTCCGCGTCCTTCAGGAGCGGGAAATCATGCGGGTCGGCGAGACCCAGCCTCGGAAGGTCGATGTCCGCGTGATCTCCGCCACCAACCGCGATCTCCAGCAGGCGGTTCGCGACAACAACTTTCGGGAGGACTTGTACTATCGGCTCCGGGTAGTCGAGATCGAGGTGCCGCCGCTGCGACAGAGGAAGGACGACGTCCTCCCGTTGGCACGGCACTTCGTGAAGAAATGCGCCGCCAACCTGGGATTGCCGTCGCTGCGGCTGGACGCCACCACCCTGGACTGCCTCCTGGAGTGCCCCTGGCCCGGCAACGTCCGCGAGTTGGAAAACGCCATTGAACATGCCGCCATCTTTTGCCAGGACAATGTGATCCTGCCAAGGCATCTGCCTGCCCATGTCTTGGGAAGGCGCGAGGGCCAGCAGTCGCCGAAAGAGGCCGACGCGGCCAATCGTTCGCTTGCCGAAGTGGAATGGGAGCATATTCAGCGGGTGTTGGCGGCGGCCGGCGGAAACCGCGCAGAGGCCGCAAAGATTCTCGGCATCGGCGAAGCCACCCTCTACCGGCGTCTGCGCGAGGCCACAGCACGATCACCCGGCCTGATTGGCACAGCCGCTTGACATTCTGCCCAGTTGGAAGGCCAGTCACAGCTCTGGAAGCGAAGCCCGCGATCGAGCCGAAGCCTACGGTGGTCGCGAAGTTGCCGATTCTGCTCGGCGAAGTCAACGTTTCCGAGGGTTGGCTCAGCGGGCCGAGGCTCAGTGCGAATACGGCCGGGACGTCGACAGAGAGGCCGCGCTGACGCCCGGTCGAGCCGGACAGGGTGGTCACGTGGCTGAATTCGCCGTCGCGGTGCAGAGTGGCTGTTTCAGGCGACGCCCGGGCCGCCATGTTTCCGGATCCGATGCCGCTTGCCTGCAGCCGGCCTGGAAGGCGTGCGGCTGGTCGAGGGCGAACTGACGACGCTGAAGCCCCCCGAACTGGCAGATCATCCCATGGTGGTGGCGACGCTGGAGCAGACGAGCCGGGCGACGTGACAGGTATATCCTCTCAGGATGGTTGAGGCAATGTCATTTTGAGAGCTACGAGCAGGGCAACAAAATCGCCTTCACCCAGGGCCTCAATGGGGGGTTCCCGTCGCCTGCAGACGCGCCAACAATTGTCTCACCAACTCCTCCCGATGGCGCAGGGCGTCGCGGACATTTGGCGCCGGCTGTGGTGAAGCTCTTGTGGCAACTCGTCAAGCTCCATTTGGAGGAGCTCGGTTACCAGTTTCAGTTCTGCGTCCGAAAACTGCATCTGCACGCTCATAAGGCACCTCTTGCAATGAAAAAGATGTTTGGTCAGCAGGTTTCGCTATTGTCGCGGTCGGTCCGCTGTCTCTCCGCCGAGGAAATCCCGGTCCGAAGTCAACTGATTTGCGTTTTGGCACCCGAGTTGCAGTACGTTTGCGGGGAAAGGGAGATTCGCCATGAGTGATTCACGCAATGATGACGCCAGGCTGCTGGCCGCAATCGACCATCTACGCCTGGAACGCCCAAAACACGACCGTGCCGTGGCCGCGGCGGCGGAGCAACAAATGCAGCGGTGGTTGCTCGGACATCAAGGCCAAGCCAAGGGGACGCTCGCCGCGGCAGGAGATAGCGCAGCGAGCATCGGTCCCTACGTTGCCATCTCTCGAGAGGCCGGCGCCGGCGGAAGCCAGACCGCACGGTTGCTTGGCGAAATCCTGGGCTGGAACGTTTTTGATCGCGAGTTGATCGAATGTATGGCGGAGACATACCATACCTCTCCCGCCGTGCTCGAACTCGTGGACGAGAAGACGACGAACTCGATCACGGAATTTTTTCAAAGCCTCGTCGATCCAGGCTCCCTTTCGCAGTCGCAGTACGTATCTCGCGCCAGCCGAATGATCTTCATGGCGGCACACACAGGCAAGGTCATCTTCGTCGGCCGCGGCGCCGGATTCATTTTGCCGCGGGAAGTGCGGGCTGTCCGTGCGACTCATCGCCGGCCACAAATACCGCGTTCAGCAGATTATGGAACGCCGCCACTTGAGCTTCAAGGAAGCCGAAGATTACGTGACGAAGACTGATGCAGACCGCCATGCACTGGCCCAGCAGTACTTCCACCGCGATGCCTCCGATCCGCACGCCTACGACATGGTTATCAACGTTGAGCGATTCGGCCCCCAATTGGCCGCCCGGCAAATCGCCGAGGCTGTCGCCTTGTGTCTTCATGTGAAACTATCAGCCTGAGAGGTATGGCTTCAATTTGGGAGGGCGCGAGCGACTCATCATCATGGGCTTGTGCTTCGTGCGGATGTGGGAATGCGGGTCGAAAAGGAGCACGATGTGACTGCAGCAACTATTCAGCGAGATGAAATGCTGCCTAGGAAGCCGAATAATATGGAATCGCAAGTCAGTCCAACGGTGTCGTTGATTCGAGAACGGCTGGAAGACCATCCCCATTTTCGGGGACGGTGCGGTCTGCTACAGATCGAGTCATCTGGCGACTCCGTCGTTGTATCAGGACGCCTCCCTACCTATTACCTTAAACAACTCTTGCAGGAGTCCCTCAAGCTGATGCCCGGCGTGGAGCGAATCGACAACCGGGTCGAGGTTCTGTGGTCCGGATCGTAGCGGCGGCCCAAGACTGCGTACTAAAGCGACAAGGGGTCCCTGCTGAACGCGATGCGCCAAGATTTTCAGCCGACTCGTCAGACGCCTCGATACGACAATCCGCGTAGGAACGTAACGATTGCCCTCGAAGTGCGTGTGTAATCGCCACTTGTAGCTGCGCCTTAACGGCCCGGGATCTTCCAGCGACGCTTCGGCAAGCCGCGGCAGGGCGTTCAGGAATGTGCCGTCCACGAGAGTCAACGCCTGCCGGATTTCAGCCAGCCGCGGGTTGTGGCCGATGGGTTTCAGTTCTTCCCCCAGTTCGGCGATGATGGCCTTCAGCCGCCCGGGATCGAAGACCTCCCTGGCCTCACCGAATGAACCCAGCGGGGTGTGCAGCCAAGCTTCGTTGAACGTTCAGTAGCTTGCGTGCCTGCTGGATGGCCCGCAGCGAACTGACGATAGGATTGAAGAGCGACAACAGGACGAGCATGCAGTACTCGTCCATGTGGAGTTGCCGATTACCGGCTCGGTCGCGACCGCACCCCACGTCATGGAGGCGCGCCAGCAGTGGGCGAAGCTTCGCGAAGTACTTCAACCCGCTGACATCCTTCTCCTGAACTTCTTCCCGCCTCTTGCCAGCCTTCCCTAAGTCCTGTCAAAATGGCAGTTGGAAACGCCATTCTCCAGGAATGCGCAAATTCCGTTCCGAATACGATTGAGGGCGCCACTTAACTAAATCCCGCAGTTTACCCAGACTGCCACCCAAGGAGTTGCGCCCGCAAGCGACCGCAGGAACGATAGGCAACTTTAGGAAATAGAGGCTGGCGCCAATTCCATTTCAGGACAGCGTCATATAATTCCTGGGTGGCGCAGATAACTTCAACACCCGGAGGTAGGGTGGACCACATGATGGTTCCGGATGAGTGACTGACCAAGGTTTTCGCCATGACAGGCGATCCTTCGACGGACAGGCAACGGCCGCAGGCGATGCTGCACCGAGCCTTGCTGGCCGTTTCGGAGGCGATCGTCTCGCACCGCGATCTGTCCGCGCTGTTCCACGAGCTGGCCGGCCGGCTCCGTCAGGTGGTGCAGTTCGATGCCCTCGCCCTGGTCCTGCACGAGGCAGCGACCAACACCATGCGCCTGCACGTGCTGGAGACCTCCGAACCTATCCCGCACCCGCTCGTGATAGTTCTTCCTGTTGAAGACGACCCGGCGGGGTTGGTGTGGCAGACCCAGCAACCGCTCATCACCTCAAGCGTGACCGAGCTAAGGCGCTGGCCGGGATTCCTAGAACGAGTGCAGCCGTTTGGAGTCCAGAGCTATCTGCTGGCTTCCGCTGACCACCGCCCGGCGGCGGCTGGGCACGCTGGTGTTCGCGAGCAAGCAGCCGTCCGCCTACGATACGGCGGACGTGGGCTTCCTGCAGCTCGTTGCCAATCAGGTGGCCGTGGCCATCGATAACGCCTTGGCCTTCCAGGAGATCGCGGCGCTGAAGGAACAGCTCTCCAAGGAGAAGGCCTACCTGGAGGAGGAGGCTCGCACCGAGCACAACTTCGAGGATATCGTCGGGCGAAGCGCCGCCCTGCGCCAGGTCCTCAAGCAGGTCGAGACCGTCGCCCCCACCGGCTCCACGGTGCTCATTCGTGGCGAAACGGGCACGGGCAAGGAACTCATCGCCCGTGCCCTTCACGACCTGAGCCCGCGCCGCGAGCGCACCTTCGTCAAGCTCAACTGCGCGGCCATCCCCACGGGGCTCTTGGAGAGCGAGCTGTTCGGCCATGAGAAGGGCGCCTTCACCGGCGCCATCAGCCAGAAGGTCGGCCGTTTCGAGCTGGCGCACCAGGGGACGCTGTTCCTCGACGAGGTCGGCGACATCCCGCCAGAGCTGCAACCCAAGCTGCTCCGCGTGCTGCAGGAACAGGAGTTCGAGCGCCTGGGCAGCACCAAGACGATCCAGCGTGGACGTGCGCCTGGTGGCGGCCACCAACCGCGACCTGGCTGCGATGGTCGCCGACGGCCGCTTCCGCAGCGACCTCTACTACCGCCTGAACGTGTTCCCACTCGTGCTGCCGCCGCTGCGCGAGCGCCCTGACGACATCCCGCCGCTGGTCCGCCATTTTACCCAGCGGTTCGCCCGGCGGATGGGCCGGCGGATCGAGACCATCCCGTCCGCGGTCATGGAGGCCCTGGTTCGCTACCCCTGGCCGGGCAACATCCGGGAGCTGCAAAACGTCATCGAACGCGCGGTCATTCTCTCCCCCGGCTCGTCGCTTCAGGTCCCCCTCGGCGACTTGCAGCCTGCGGCCACGCAGGCCCCGGTGCCAACTGCCGAGGCGGTCACGCTGGCCGACGCCGAGCGGGAGCACATCCTCGGCGCCCTCCGCGAGACCGGCTGGGTGGTGGGCGGGCCGAAGGGGGCCGCGGCCCGCCTGGGGATGAAGCGTTCGATGTTGTACTGGAAGATGAAGAAGCTCGGCATCTCTCGACCCGAGTAGCGCGCGCCCGCTGGCGCCTGCGCGCGCCCGCTGGCGCGCCACCGTTGACACTCCCTCTCCGTCCTAAGGACCGTCTCGTCCCGTCCGATCCATAAGTCCATTGTCGGGCTTCACGTTACGAAGTGAAGTGAGAATGTTCGCCTCGCCGGCACGGCCTCTGCTTTAGGTGCAAGCCGGTAAGGCTAGGAGCAACGGTGGCGAGGACCAGCCCGAAAACCAGGCTCCCAGCCTTCCGGTTTGAAAAGGAGGGCTAGACCATGTACCAGATTTCTGTCTACTCCATCACACCCAAACTGTGGCGATGGGAGCTTCGGTGTGGCGGCGCGCTACTCCGCTGCGGCACTGCCCCGACCAGGGTCGCCGCTGAGAGGGACGTGAACTGGGGCCTTAATTAGGACAATCGCCCAACGAGGGTGAGCGATGTTGCGAATCACGGTCCACGACAATCCGCAGGTCCTCACGTTCCAGCTCGAAGGGAGGTTGGCAGGGCCGTGGCTGCGGGAACTGGAGGAGTGCTGGCAGAGCACCCTGGCCCGTCAGCGCAAACCCATCCTCCGCATTGACCTTACGGGGGTGACCTTCATCGACGACGCGGGGAAGGCCTGCCTGGCGGCCATGTACCACCAGGGAGCCGAACTGGTTGCCGCCGACTGCCTGACGAAAGCCATCGTTGCCGAGATCGCCGGGTTGTCCCTTTCTGAGGACAGCGAACCCACGACGACCTAACCCCAGAGGAGTTTTTATGCTCGTACTTAGCCTCAAGCCGGGTGAACGGCGGATGGTGCCGCGCCCTCAAAAGGAGTTTCCATTATGCGACACGCAAAGTGGTTAGTCGGAATCGTGCTGGTGGCAGCGGCAGGGGTCGGCGGTTGGCTGCTCTGGTGGAAAATGCATCCCCACGGGCCTCGGTGACGGTTTCGCCAGCGCCAATGGGCGCATCGAGGCGACGGAGATCGATGTGGCCACGAAGCTCCCGGGCCGCATCGCTGACGAACTGGTGGATGAAGGCGATTATGTCACCGCCGGCCAAGTCGTCGCCCACATGGACACCGAGTGCTCCAAGCCCAACTCCGGGAAGCCAAGGCCAGACTTGGCATGGCGAAACAGCGCCGTAGAGGCGGCGCGGAGCACACTGGCGCAGCGCCAGAGCGAGAAGGCGGCGGCGGAATCCGTGGTGGCGCAGCGCGAAGCCGACCTCGACCTGGCGACCAGGAACTTCGACCGCGCGCAGCGACTGATTGCGACGCATGCCATTTCTCAGGTCGGACTTCGACACCGGGCAGTCGAAGTTCTACAGTGCCAAAGGCGGCCGTCAGCAGCGCCAAGGCGAACGTCGCGGCAGCGGATGCCGCCATCGCCACGGCCAAAACGCTCGTCATCGCGGCGGAAGCGGCCGTCGAATCCGCCCAGGCGACGATCGAACGCATCCAGGCGGACATCAACGACAGCACATTGAAGGCCCCGCGCGACGGCCGCGTACAGTATCGTGTGGCCCAGCCGGGCGAGGTGCTGGCTGCGGGCGGCAAGGTGCTGAACATGGTCGCTCTCGGCGACGTCTACATGACCTTCTTCCTGCCCACGGACTGGGCCGGCCGGGTCCAGCTGGGGGCCGAGGTCCGGCTGGTTCTCGATGCCGCGCCGCAGTTCGTCATCCCGGCCAAGGTGACCTTCGTTGCCGACGTCGCCCAATTCACGCCCAAGACGGTGGAGACGGCCGAGGAGCGGCAGAAGCTGACGTTTCGCATCAAGGCGCACATCCCTCCGGAGTTGCTCAAGAAGTACGTCCGCGACGTCAAGACCGGGTTGCCGGGGATGGCCTACGTGCAGCTTGACCCGCAGGCCCCATGGCCCGCCCATCTGGAGGTCAAACTGCCGCCATGACACTCCTGACCCAACAGCGTTGGCCCATCCGATGCCGGCACCGGTGGCGCGACTGACGGACGTCGGCTTGCGGTACGGCAAGACCCACGCGCTCGATGCCGTCACGCCTCGATCTGCCGGCCGGCTGCATGGTCGGGCTGATCGGCCCGGACGGCGTGGGCAAGTCCAGCCTGCTGGCGCTGATTGCCGGCGCCCGCCGAATCCAGCAGGGGCAGGTCGAGGTGCTCGGCGGCGACATGGCGGATGCGGGCTTTCGCCGGGCGGCCTGCCCGCGCATCGCCTACATGCCGCAGGGCCTGGGCAAGAACCTCTACCCGACGCTGTCGGTCTTCGAGAACACCGACTTCTTCGCCCGGCTGTTCGGCCTCGGCCGCGCCGAGCGCCAAGCGCCGCATCGCCGAGCTGCTGGACAGTATCGGGCTGGGCCGCTTCCCCGACCGGCCGGCCGGCAAGCTGTCCGGCGGCATGAAGCAGAAGCTGTGCCTGTGCTGCGCCCTGATCCATGACCCCGACCTCTTGATCCTCGACGAGCCGACCACCGGCGTCGATCCCCTGTCGCGCCGCCAGTTCTGGGAGCTGGTCGACCGCATCCGGGCCAGCCGGCCGGGCATGAGCGTGCTGGTGGCGACCGCCTACATGGAGGAGGCCGCCCGGTTCGACTGGCTGGTGGCGATGGACGCCGGCCGCGTGCTCGCCACCGGCACGCCGGCGGAGCTGCTGTCGCGCACCGGGGCCCGGGACCTGGACTCGGCCTTCATCGCCCTGCTGCCGGAGGAGAAGCGCCGCGGCCACCAGGAGATCGTGATCCCCCCGCGCCCGCCGGGCGAGCACGAGGTGGTCATCGAGGCGCACGGCCTGACCCAGCGGTTCGGCAGCTTCACCGCGGTCGACCACGTCAGCTTCCGGATCGAGCGGGGGGAGATCTACGGCTTCCTCGGCGCCAACGGCTGCGGCAAGTCGACGACGATGAAGATGCTGTGCGGCCTGCTGCCGCCCACCGAGGGGCAGGCCTGGCTGTTCGGCCAGCCGGTCGACGCCAACGACATCGCCGTCCGCCGCAAGGTCGGCTACATGTCGCAGGCCTTCTCGCTGTACTCCGAGCTGACGGTGCGGCAGAACCTGGTCCTGCACGCCCAGCTCTTTGATGTGCCCAAGGCCGAGATCCCGCAGCGCGTCGAAGAAACGGCCGCGCGGTTCGGCCTCGACGAGATCATGGAGGCGCTGCCCGACTCGCTCCCGCTGGGCCAACGGCAGCGCCTGCAGCTCGCCGTGGCGTTGATCCACCGGCCCGCCCTGCTGATCCTCGACGAGCCGACCTCGGGCGTGGACCCGGTGGCCCGGGACGGGTTCTGGGAGCACCTGATCGACCTGTCCCGCCGCGACAAGGTGACCATCTTCGTCTCCACCCACTTCATCAACGAGGCCGGGCGCTGCGACCGCATCTCGCTGATGAGCGCCGGAAAGGTGCTGGTCATCGACACGCCGGACGGGGTGGTCAAGGGGCGGCAGGCGGCGACGCTGGAGGACGCCTTCATCGGCTACCTGGAAGAGGCGGAGGCGAAAAGCCGGGCTGCCGAGCCGGCGCCGGCGGCGCAAGCCGCGCCGGTCGAGGCAGGCCCGGCAGCGAACTCCGAGTCCGAGCCCGAGCCGAATGCAGCGCCCGGTTCAGCCTCCAGCGGTTGCTGAGCTGCAGCTACCGCGAGTTCCTCGAACTGACCCGCGACCCGATCCGCCTGACGATGGCCGGCCTGGGCAGTGTGATCCTGATGATCATCATGGGTTACGGCATCACCCTGGACGTGGAGCACCTGAACTACGCCGTGCTGGACCGCGACCAGACGACCGTCAGCAGCGACTACACGATCAACATCGCCGGCTCAAGCCGCTACTTCACCGAGCGGCCGCCGGTCGCCGACTACGAGGAACTCGACCGGCGCATGCGGTCGGGAGAGCTCAGCATGGTCATCGAGATCCCCCCCGGCTTCGGCCGGGACGTGGAGCGTTTCGGTCAGGACCCGGAGCACGGCAAGCCGGTGCGGATCGGCGTCTGGATCGACGGCGCCATGCCGCAGCGCGCCGAGACGATCCGGGGCTACGTGCAGGGCATGCACCTCCTCTGGCTGTCCAATGTGGCCCGGCACCGGTTCGGTTATCGCCTGGGCACGATCACCCCACATCGAGCTGCGCTATCGCTACAACCCCGACGTCAAGAGCCTGGTGGCGATGGTGCCGGCGGTGATCCCGCTTCTGCTGCTGCTGATCCCGGCCATGCTGGCGACGCTCTCGGTGGTCCGCGAGAAGGACCTCGGGTCGATCATTAACTTCTACGTCACGCCGACGACGCGCCTGGAGTTCCTGCTGGGCAAGCAGCTCCCCTATGTGGTCCTGGGGATGCTCAACTTCCTGCTGCTCACGGCGCTGGCGGTGACCCTCTTCCGCGTGCCCCTGAAGGGGGATTTTCGTGACGGCGGCCACCGGCGCGCTGCTCTACGTCGCCTGCTCCACCGGGATCGGCCTGCTTGTCTCGACCTTGACGCGCACCCAGGTGGCGGCGCTGTTCGCGACGGCCGTGCTCACCCTGGTCCCCGCCGGCAATTTTTGCGGCCTGACCGACCCGGTTTCCTCCCTGGAGGGGTTCGGTCGTCTGGTCGGGGACGATTTACCCGACCAGCTATTACATCACGATCTCCCGCGGGACCTTTTCCAAGGCGCTGGGTTTTGCCGGCCTGTACGGCTCGTTCCTCCCCCTGCTGATCGCGATCCCGGTGCTCGTCGGGCTGAGCGCGGCGTTCTTGAAGAAACAGGAGGCCTGAGCCATGCGCGCCAAGAACATTCTGCACCTGGGCGTCAAGGAATTGTGGAGCCTGGCCCGCGACCCGATGATGCTCGTGCTGATCGCCTACGCCTTCACGCTGTCGATCTATTCGACCTCGACCGCGCTGCCGGACTCGCTCCACAAGGCGCCCATCGCCATCGTGGACGAGGACCAGTCGCCGTTGTCGCAGCGTATCGTCAATGCCTTCCAGCCGCCGTTGTTCCTGCCGCCGACGATGGTGTCGCGGGAGGAGATGGACGCCCGGATGGACGCCGGACTGGACACCTTCGCCCTCGACATCCCGCCCAACTTCCAGCAGGACGTGCTGGCCGGGCGCGTCCCCGCGATTCAGCTCAACACCGACGCGACCCGCGTGGGCCAGGCGTTCACGCGGCAGCGGCTACGTGCAGACGATCATCGTCGGCGAGGTGCAGACGTTCCTTCAGCGTTACCGGATCACCTTCAAACCGCCGGTGGACATCGAGGAGCGGGTGCGCTTCAACGCCAACCTGACCCGGTCCTGGTTCGGCGCCGTGGTGGCGGTGATCGACATGATCACCATGCTGTCGGTCCTGCTCACCGGCGCCGCGCTGATCCGCGAGCGCGAGCGCGGCACGGTCGAGCATCTGCTGGTGATGCCGGTGACGCCGTTCGAGATCATGACCAGCAAGGTCTGGTCGATGGGGCTGGTGGTGCTCGTCGCCTCCGCCGTCTCCCTGACCGTTCGTCGTGCAGGGCGTGCTGTCGGTCCCGATCCAGGGTTCGGTCGCGCTGTTCCTGTGCGGCGCGGCGCTGCACCTGTTCGCCACCACGTCGCTGGGCATGTTCCTGGCCACCTTCGCCCGCACGATGCCGCAGTTCGCCCTGCTGATGATCATGGTGCTGCTGCCCTTGCAGATGCTCTCCGGCGGCATGACCCCGCGGGAGAGCATGCCCCAGTTCGTTCAGCAGATCATGCTGGGGGCGCCCACCACCCACTTCGTCATGCTGTCCCAGGGCATCCTGTTCCGCGGCGGGGGGCTGGAGGTCGTCTGGCCGCAGTTCCTCGCCCTCGCCCTGATCGGCGCAACCTTGTTCAATATCGCCCTCGTTCGCTTCCGCAAGACCATCGGGTCGATGGCGTGAGGGGAGTAGACATCCATGGACACGATTCACAAGATCCTCGTTCCAACCGATAATCTCGATCTGACGTGTATCAACACGATCCGCACGCTGTCGATGGACGCCGTGCAGGCAGCCAACTCGGGGCACCCGGGTACGCCGATGGCCCTGGCGCCCGTGGCCTATTGCCTGTGGCAGCAGTTCCTGCGATTCGACCCGCAGGATCCGATCTGGCCCAACCGAGACCGCTTCATTCTGTCGGCGGGCCATGCCTCGATGCTGCTGTACTCGCTGCTGCACCTCACGGGAGTGAAGGCCGTCAGCAAGGATTACGAGGCTCTCGGTGAGCCGTCGGTACCGCTGGATGCGATCAAGCACTTTCGGCAACTGGATAGCCGCTGCCCCGGCCACCCGGAGTATCGCTGGACCAGCGGCGTCGAGACCACCACCGGTCCGCTCGGCAACGGCCTGGCCACCAGCGTCGGCATGGCCATCGCCGGCCGGTGGATGGCCGCCCATTTCAACCAGCCCGGGTTCGAGGACCTGATCAACTTCAACGTATACGCCCTGTGTGGCGACGGCTGCATGATGGAAGGCATCTCGGCCGAGGCTGCGTCCCTTGCCGGCCACCTGAGACTTTCCAACCTCTGCTGGATCTACGACAACAACCACATCACCATTGAAGGCCACACCGCGCTGGCCTTCAGCGACGATGTGGCCACGCGCTTCATCGGCCACGGTTGGAACGTCACCCGCGTCGGCGACGCCAACGACCAGGAGATGCTGGCGCGGGCCTTCCACACCTTCCTCAACACCCCCGACCGCCCGACGCTGATCATCGTGGACAGCCATATCGCCTACGGCGCCCCGCACAAGCAGGACACCAGCGCCGCCCATGGGGAGCCGCTCGGCGAGGACGAGATCCGATTGACCAAGCGGAACTACGGCTGGCCGGAAGACGCCAAATTCTACGTACCGGACGGGGTTTACGACCACTTTCGCAACGGCATCGGCAAGCGTGGCAAGGAGCTTCGCGACACCTGGTTTAGTCGGGTACCCCAGTACCGGGCCACATATCCCGAGTTGGCGGAGCAGCTCTATCGCATGCAGCACCGCCAACTGCCGGAAGGCTGGGACAAGGACGTGCCCACCTTCGCGGCGGACGCCAAGGGGCTGGCGACGCGGGACGCATCCGGGAAGGTGCTCAACGCCCTCGGGAAGACAGTCCCGTGGCTGCTGGGCGGCTCGGCCGACCTGGGGCCCTCGACCAAGACGCGGCTCACGTTCGACGGGGCCGGCGACTTCTTCGCGGACAGTCCCGGCGGGCGCAACTTGCACTTCGGCATTCGCGAGCACGCCATGGCCGCGGTGCTCAACGGCATGGCCCTGGTCAAGGTGCGGGCCTACGGTTCCACCTTCCTGATCTTCAGCGATTACGCCCGGGGGGCGATGCGGCTCAGCGCCTTGATGGAGCTGCCGGTCGTTTACATCTTCACGCACGACTCCATTGGCGTGGGCGAGGACGGGCCGACGCACCAGCCGGTCGAGCAGTTGCCATCGCTGCGAGCCATCCCGGGCCTGATCGTGCTGCGCCCCGCGGACGCGAATGAGACGGCGGAGGCATGGAAAGTCATCATGAAGTTGCACCACGAGCCGGCGGTTCTCATTCTTACCCGCCAAGCCGTGCCGACGATCGACCGGAGCAGGTACGCTTCGGCCTCGGGAGTGGTCGGCGGGGCGTACGTCCTGGCCGACGCGCCGGATGGTCAGCCGGAGGTCCTGCTGCTGGCAAGCGGCAGCGAGGTGGCGCTGTGCCTGGAGGCATACGAGCGGCTGAAGTCGGAGGGGATCAAATCGCGGGTGGTGAGCATGCCGTCGTGGGAATTATTCGACGATCAGCCACAGGAGTACCGCGAAAGCGTGCTACCACCAGACGTGACCGCGCGGGTCTCGGTGGAGCAAGCCTCGACTTTCGGCTGGGCCAAGTACGTTGGCATTACCGGACACAGCATCGGCATGCGTTCCTTTGGTGCACTCGGCCCCGCTGAAGGAACTGACCAAGAAGTTCGGCTTCACGCCGGAGCATGTCGTGGCGGCAGCCAGGGAGCAACTGCGACTGCACGCAGCCGCCAAAGGAGGTCCACCATGACGATCATCGAACGGGCCTTGGAACTGGTGACAGATGATTCACGGGTCGGTCTTGGTTCCGGCCACACTGCCCAGGCCTTCGTGCGGGCCCTTGGCGAGCGCATCCGGAGCGGGCGTCTGCGCGTCCACGGAGTGCCCACCTCGGAGGAGACGGCAAGTTTGTCCCGGCAGGAAGGCATTCCGTTATTGACCCTTGCGGAGGCCGGAATCCTCGACCTGACCGTCGATGGGGCGGACGAGGTGGATCCCCAACTTGACCTGATCAAGGGCTACGGTCGGGACCTGGTCCGCGAGAAGATCGTCGCTGCCTCCTCCCGCCGACTGATCATTCTGGTGGGAGACGAGAAGCTCGTCCCGCAATTGGGAACGCACGGCAAGTTGCCCGTCGAGGTGGTCCCGTTTGCTTTGCCCCTGTGCGAGCGGCGCCTGGGCGAACTCGGCTGCGAGCCAGTTCCTTACTTTCAAGGGGGTAGCCTGTTTGTGACCGACAACGGCAATCACATCCTCGATTGCCAGATCCATCCGATCCCGGATGCGACTCGGCTGGAAATGGACATCCGTGCGATTCCTGGCGTAGTAGGCACCGGGCTGTTCCTGGGAATGGCCGACACCGTTTTGGTTGGGGGCCGGAACGATTTCCGGTTCATCGAGGAGAGACAGCGCGGGGATAACCCGCAACGGCCGGTGCGGGCAGCGTCCCGTATGCAGCCATGCCCGGACGTGTAATAGGAATTGTTCCGCAAAACTTTGACCCCGCAAGAGGTGATCGCATGAATCTGCTCGAATCGCTAAAACGCTGGACGACGGTCGTGGCCGACACGGGCGACATCGAAGCCATCGCGGAGCACAAGCCGCAAGACGCAACCACGAACCCGTCGTTGCTCTTGCAGGCGGCCCAGAAGCCGCAGTACCAGGATTTGGTCGACGAGGCGCTCGACTTCGCCCTCCGCTCGCCCGGCGACGAGGCAGCTCACACCGCAGGCGTTCATGGACAAGCTCTTCGTAACCTTCGGCTGCCATATCCTCAAGATCGTGCCCGGCCGCGTTTCCACCGAGGTCGATGCCGGGCTCAGTTTCGACACCGAGGGCACGCTGGCCAAGGCACACCGCCTCATCGACCTGTACCGGCAGTCGGGGATCGGTCGCGAGCGGGTGCTCATCAAGATTGCCAGCACCTGGGAGGGCATCCGCGCCGCCGAACAACTGGAGCGCGAAGGGATTCACTGCAACCTGACGCTGTTGTTCAGCTTCGCCCAGGCCGTCGCCTGCGCCGAGGCCGGCGTGACGCTGATCTCGCCGTTCGTCGGGCGGATCTACGACTGGTACCGGAAGGAGCGCGGGGTCAAGGACATTCCCGCCGACGAAGATCCCGGAGTCGCGTCCGTCACGCGGATTTACGACTACTTCAAGAAGTTCGATTACCAGACGCAGGTCATGGGCGCAAGCTTCCGCAAGGTGGACCAGATTGTTCGCCTCGCGGGTTGTGACCTGCTGACCATCAGCCCCGACCTGTTGGAGCAGATGGAGAAAACCGAAGGCTCGGTCCCTCGCCGCTTGAGCGTGGACACGGCCAAAGCGTCCGACGCGCAGAAGATCCATCTGGACGAGAAGACGTTTCGCTGGATGCACAATGAGGACGCCATGGCCACCGAGAAGCTGGCCGAGGGCATCCGCAAGTTCTACGCCGACGCCCGCAAGCTGGAGCAGTACGCCCAGAAACGGGTAACTGAGGAGCGCTGGCCAGTTGAAGGAATATCGACCGGTGAGCGGTCGAGTGGTGAGTGATAACCATGGCAGCAATCACTACACCAATACTCATAACTAACCAATCCTGCTGCCGTCACACAAGGAATGACCCATGACAGCCACAATAACCGAGGTGAAACGGAAGACCGGAGATGGCAGCAAGGCTTCGGCGGCAGGTCCTCTTTCCGCCGAGGAGTTGCGCAAGATGCACGCCTACTGGCGGGCCGCGAACTACCTGTCCGTCGGCCAAATCTACTTGATGGACAATCCGCTCCTGAAGGAGCCGTTGCAACTGAAACACGTCAAGCCGCGCCTGCTGGGTCACTGGGGAACCACGTCGGGCCAGAACTTTCTCTACGTTCACCTGAACCGGGTCATCAAGCTCTACGACCTGAACATGCTCTACATCTCCGGCCCCGGGCACGGCGGGCCGGCGCTGGTTGCCAACGCTTACCTCGAAGGGACGTACAGCGAGGTCTACCCCAACATCGGCCAGGACGAGCACGGCCTGAAGCGGCTCTTCACCCAGTTCTCGTTCCCCGGCGGCATTCCCAGCCACGTCGCCCCGGAGACGCCCGGCTCTATCCACGAAGGCGGTGAGTTGGGCTACGCCCTGTCGCACGCCTACGGGGCGGCCTTTGACAATCCCGACTTGATCGTCGCCTGCGTCGTCGGCGACGGCGAAGCGGAGACGGGGCCACTGGCCACCGGCTGGCACGGCAACAAGTTCCTCAACCCCGTCCGCGACGGCTGTGTGCTGCCCATCCTGCACCTGAACGGCTACAAGATCGCCAACCCCACGGTGCTCGCCCGCATCAGCCACGAGGAATTGGACGCCTTGATGCGCGGCTACGGCTACACGCCCCATTTCGTCGAAGGAGACGACCCGGCGAAGATGCACCAACTCCTGGCGCGCACCCTCGACCTCGTCATCGGCGAGATCAAGGCCATTCAGGCGGACGCCCGCAAGAACGGTTTCACCAAGCGCCCCCTGTGGCCGATGATCGTCTTCCGCAGTCCCAAGGGCTGGACGGGCCCGAAGGAAGTCGATGGCCAGAAGACGGAGGGTTACTGGCGCTCGCACCAGGTGCCGATGGCCGACATGGCCAACCCAGGGCATGTGCAGATCCTCGAGACCTGGATGAAGAGCTACAAGCCGGAAGAACTGTTCGACAAGACGGGCCGCCTCATCCCGGAGTTGGCCGAGCTGCCACCCCGGGGCGAGAAACGCATGAGCGCGAACCCGCACACCAACGGCGGCCTGCTGCTCAGGGACCTGAAGATGCCCGACTTCCGGGACTACGCCGTCGAGGTGCCCAGCCCCGGCGCCAAGGACGCGGAGGCGACGCGGGTCATGGGCAAGTTCCTCCGCGACGTCATGAAAATGAACCTGGACAGCAAGAACTTCCGCCTGGTCAGCCCGGACGAGTCCAACTCCAACCGCTGGCAGGACGTCCTCGAAGTCACCAACCGCGCCTGGGTGGCCGAGACGTTGCCCTACGACGACCACCTGAACCCGGACGGCCGGGTCATGGAGATCCTCAGCGAGCACCAGTGCGAGGGCTGGCTGGAGGGCTACCTGCTGACCGGCCGGCACGGCTTCTTCTCGTGCTACGAGGCCTTTATCCACATCATCGACTCGATGTTCAACCAGCACGCCAAGTGGCTGAAGGTGACGCCACGACATTCCCTGGCGGCGGCCGATCGCCTCGCTGAACTACCTGCTGTCCTCGCTGGTCTGGCGCCAGGACCACAACGGTTTTAGCCACCAGGATCCCGGCTTCATCGACCACGTCGTGAACAAGAAAGCGGAAGTCATCCGCGTTTACCTGCCGCCCGGACGCCAATACGCTGCTGAGCGTGACCGACCACTGCCTGCGCAGCCGGAACTACGTCAACCTGGTCGTGGCCGGCAAGCAGCCGGCCCCGCAGTGGCTGACCATGGACCAGGCGATCAAGCACTGCACGGCCGGCATCGGCATCTGGGATTGGGCCAGCAACGACCAGGGCGGCGAACCCGATGTCGTCATGGCCTGCTGCGGCGACGTGCCGACGTTGGAGACCCTTGCCGCGGTGGACTTGCTCCGCAAGCACCTCCCGGAGTTGAAAGTGCGCGTGATCAACGTGGTGGACCTGATGAAGCTCCAGCCGGCGAGCGAACACCCGCACGGGCTGAGCGACCAGGACTTCGACAGTCTTTTCACGAAGGACAAGCCGATCATCTTTGCGTTCCACGGCTACCCGTGGCTGATCCACCGCCTGACCTACCGCCGCACGAACCACAAGAACCTGCACGTGCGCGGCTACAAGGAGGAGGGCACGACCACGACCCCGTTCGACATGGTGGTCCTGAACGATCTGGACCGCTACCACCTGGTCATGGACGTGATCGACCGACTGCCGCAGTTGGGTGCTCGGGCCGCGTACTTCAAGCAGGCGCTGCGCGACAAGTTGATCGAGCACAAGCACTACATCTGCAAGTACGGCGACGACATGCCGGAAATCACCGACTGGCGGTGGGGGCAGCAGGAGAAAGCCGGCGGGCCGCGGGCCAGCGACACCGCGGGGGATAACGTCTGATGGAGGTGATCGATGTCATCCGACTTGCCAAAGCTCTATCTTGCCCGGCACGGCGACACGGCCTGGACCGACTCCCACCAGCATACCGGCCGAACCGACCTGCCGCTGAATGAACGTGGGGAGGAGCACGCACGCCAGCTCGGCGAGCGACTGCGAGGGTTCTCCTTTGTCCGCGTCTTCACCAGTCCCTTGCAGCGTGCCTCCAAGACGTGCGAGTTGGCCGGCTTTGGATCGGTAGCGGAAGTAGATTCCGACCTCATCGAATGGGACTACGGCGACTTGGAGGGGACGCTTACCAGCGACGTCCTGAGAGACCATCCCGGCTGGGAGCTGTTTCGCGACGGCTGCCCGGGCGGCGAATCTCCCCAAGACGTCGCCGCCCGGGCCGACCGCTTCATCGCCCGGGTCCACGGCATGACGGGCGACGTTCTGGCGTTTTCCAGCGGCCACATCATCCGGATGATCGCGGCCCGCTGGAACGGGCTGGCGCCGGCCGCGGGACGGGTGTTCTTCTGCCGCCCCGCCAGCGTGGGCGTGCTCGGCTTCGAGCACGAGAGCCGCGACCAACCGATCATCCGGCTGTGGAACTACGTCAGTGAACCGCGGGAGTGAAGCAAAATGCACGCATTGCTCTTCGACTTGCTAGGAATCCTACTCTGAGCCACTGGAGCGTTAGATGGCCGAGAAGATTGAGAAAAGCCTTTTGGAACTCGACTTCGCCTCCCTGACGCGGCGGACGTTTACCCCGTCCCCGGCCGCCTGGGAGGACCAGGTCCTGTACTTCTTGCTGTTGGACCGATTCTCCGACGGCAAGGAAAAAGACGGCTACCGGGACAATGCGGACCGCCCCGTGCAGAGCGGCTCGACACCACTGTATCGGCCCGAGGACTCCGGTCGGGTCGATTACGAAACGTGGTTCCGCGCCGGCGGCGACTGGCAGGGCGGCACGCTGCAGGGGCTGAAAAGCAAACTCGGCTACCTCCGGCGGCTCGGCATCACCGCCCTGTGGGTCAGCCCCATCTTCCGGCAGGTCGCGTTCGAGCCGAGCTACCATGGCTACGGGATCCAGAACTTCCTCGACGTGGATCCGCACTTCGGGACACGAGCGGAGTTCCGAGACTTTGTCCAGGCCGCCCACGAACAAGGGATCTACGTCATCCTCGACATCATTGCCCACCATACCGGCAACGTCTTCACCTACGATGCGGATCGTTACACGACGCACGACCCGGCTTCGGGCCAGTGGTACAACGACCCGCGTTGGGACGGCAAGCCGTACGCCGTCAAGGGCTTCAACGACCGCGACGGCCGGCCCACCCTGCCGTTCGATTCGCCCGATCCGGGCCGAATGGAGGCGGCCTGGCCGGACGGCGCCATTTGGCCCCGGGAGTTCCAGCGCCCGGACCTGTTCCTCCGCAAGGGACACATCACGAACTGGGATTACTGCCCGGAATATGCCGAGGGGGACATGTTCAGTTTGAAGACCCTCGACATTTGGGTGAAGTGGGCCGGGCAGTATTGCCAGGCGTCTACAGCTTCCGCCTGCCTTTGCCTTGTCTACGGCTTCTGGATCGCTTACGCCGATCTCGATGGATTCCGCATCGACGCCGCCAAGCACATGGGCGAAGAGGCACTGCGGACATTCTGTGACGTGATCCGGGAGTTTGCCCAGAGTATCGGCAAGGAACGTTTCCTCCTCGTCGGAGAAATATCGGGTAGCCGCGAGCACGCCTGGGAAGTGGTGGAGAAGACCGGACTGGACGCAGCTTTGGGCATCGAGGATGTGCCGGGTAAGCTGGAGGGAATGGTCACCGGCTACGCCGAACCGGCGGATTATTTCTCCGTGTTCCGCAATTGGATCCTGGACGCGCCGGCCGGGCACCGCTGGTACCGCAACCAGGTGGTTACCCTGGTGGACGACCACGATCAGGTTCGCAAGAGCAGCAGCAAGTATCGCTTCTGCGGCGACAGCCGCTTCCGTGACCTGGCGTTCAACGTGATGGCCGTGCAATTGACCACGATGGGCATCCCCTGCATCTACTACGGGTCGGAGCAGGGCTTCGACAGCGGCGGGCGCCCCAACGGCTCGGACCTTGTACTTCGGGAGAATATGTTCGGCGGCCGGTTTGGCAGCTTCTGCACGCAGGGCCGGCACTTCTTCAACGAGGACGGCGACCTGTACCGGGCTTTGGCTGCACTCATCGACCTCCGCAAGAAGTTGCTGCCGTTGCGGCGGGGCCGGCAGACGCTGCATCACATCTCCGGGGACGGTGTCACCTTCGGCCTGCCGCATCGCCTGGGCGACCGGATGCGATCGCTCGTGTCCTGGTCGCGCCTCTTCATCGACCAGGAAGTCCTGATCGCAATGAACACCGACGAGGCGCAGCCGGTCACCGCCTATTCGACGGTTGCGCCAACATTTCGTGTCGAGGGAGACCAGTTTCATCTGATCTTCTGGTACGCCCCGAAGAGTGCTGCGCCACCTCCGCCGACCTTGACCGTGGAAAATAGCAGTGGGCCGCTTGCCGTTCGGATGACACTGCCGCCCGCGGGCTTTGCAATCTACCAGGCGGCCCCTGGCCTTGGCCGCCTGGGTCCCAGCCCGCCCCCGGACTTGAAGGCGTGGCAACCAAATGCGGCTCCCGGCTGACCGTGGGAGGGGATCGCAAACCATGTAAGAGGAAGTCACAAGCTCAGGAGTACATGACCATGACGATTGGTTACGACCAGCCCCTGTACGTGTTGCCCTTTGACCACCGGGCCTCGTTCTCGAAGGAACTGTTTGGCTGGCAGGGACCGCTGAGCCCGGAACAGACGGCGGAAATTGCCGCCGTCAAGACGAGTGATCTTCGACGCGCGTCAGGGTCGCCGTGGCGGACGGAGTGCCGAAGGAACATGCCGGCATCCTCGTGGACGAGCAGTTCGGCGCGGCCATCCTGCACGACGCTCGGGAAGAGGGGCTCATCACCGCCTGCCCCGCGGAGAAGAGTGGCCAGGACGAGTTCGATTTCGAGTACGGCCCGGACTTCGCCCGACACATCGAGAAGTTCAACCCCACGTTCTGCAAGGTGCTCGTGCGCTACAATCCCGGCGGCGACAAGGCCCTGAATCGGCGCCAGGCTGCCCGCCTGAGGCAGCTATCGGACTACCTGCACGCGAGCAGCCGACTGTACATGTTCGAGCTGCTCGTGCCCCCGACGCAAGCCCAGTTGGAACGTCTTGGCAACGACAAGAAGGCCTACGACCTCCAACTGCGCCCCACACTGATGGTCCAGGCGATCCACGAGTTGCAGGACTCGGGAGTTGAGGCGGACGTCTGGAAGATCGAAGGCATCGAGCAGAAGGAGGATTGCGAGAAGGTCGTGGCAGCGGCCCGCCGGGCCGGCCGCGACAAGGTCGGGTGCATCATCCTGGGCCGCCACGAGGATGACCGCAAGGTACGGCAGTGGCTCACGACCGCTGCGGCCGTTCCCGGGTTCATCGGCTTCGCGGTCGGCCGCACTACCTTCTGGGATCCGCTGGTTGACTACCGGGCCCAAAAGATCACGCGCGACGCCGCGGTTGCGCGAATCGCCGCGTCCTACCGCGCGTGGGTGGACGTGTTCAAGAAACGCCAAATAGGCGACCGCAGGCAGCAACGGCTATCCCAGAGGGTTACGAACGATGGACAGCAGCGTGGTATTGCTCGCCCCGTCGCATCGCCGCCGACTTTGCCATGGCGAGCAGGTCGCGAGCCGACAGGCGGGGGCCGACAGGATCAGTGGACGTATGATGCCCGGCGAGCAACAGCGGCAGTTCTACCGAAGCAGAGGAACCGACATGTTGACTAAGGGGGTTCGCCATGAACGTGTTGGTTGTTGATGTAGGCGGGCACTCGGTGAAAATCCTCGCCACCGGACAAAACGAACCTCGGAAATTTTCCTCCGGACCGACGCTGACGGCCGAACAGATGGTCGTCCGGAGTTAAGGAACTCGCCGGAGAGTGGAAGTACGACGTGGTATCGATCGGCTACCCGGGCCCGCTTCTCCAGGGTCGGCCGGTCGCAGAGCCGTATAACCTCTCCCCGGGCTGGGTCGGGTTCGGTTACGAGGCCGCATTCGGGTGCCCAGTCAAGGTCGTCAATGACGCAGCCATGCAAGCTCTGGGAAGCTACAAGGGAGGTAAGATGCTCTTCCTGGGCCTGGGAACCGGCCTAGGTTCCGCACTCATTGTGGAAGGCATCGTCGAGCCTATGGAGCTGGGCCATCTTCCTTACAAGAAGGGCACCTTCGAAGACTACGTCGGCATCCGCGGATTGGATCGGCTGGGCAAAAAGAAATGGCGGCGATATGTCGCGGACGTGGTAGCCCGCCTGATTGCCGCTCTCGAACCCGATGACGTGGTATTGGGGGGAGGCAACGTCAAGAAACTGAAAGAGCTACCTCCACATTGCCGAGCGGGCGACAACGCCAATGCGTTCCTGGGAGGGTTTCGCCTTTGGGAGGAAGCAGGTGAGAGCAATCCTTCCACTCCTGCAAAGGCTCACCTTGAAAACCAAGAAAGAAACGAAAGGAATACGAAAATGACGGCAGGTATCCAATCACTCACCGCCCGCCCGGCCTGGAAGGGCCTCGAAACGCACTATCGGAAGGTCCGGGACTTGCATCTCCGGAAGCTCTTCGCGGATGATGCCACACGCGGCGAGCGTATGACGGCCGAGGCTGTGGGCATCTACCTCGATTACTCGAAGAATCGCATCACCGACGAAACCCTCAAGCTCCTCGTGCAACTGGCGGAGGAATCCGGCCTGCAAGCGCGGATCGACGCCATGTTCCGGGGTGAGAAGATCAACATCACGGAAAGCCGAGCCGTCTTGCACGTGGCCCTGCGTGCGCCGAGTGGGGCAACCATTGTCGTGGACGGCGAGAACGTCGTGCCTCAGGTCCACGCCGTGCTCAACCAGATGGCCGACTTTTCCAACCGGGTCCGAAGCGGCGAGTGGAAGGGCCACACGGGTAAGCCTATTCGCAACGTCATCAACATCGGAATCGGAGGCTCCGACCTCGGGCCGGTGATGGCCTACGAGGCACTCAAGCATTACTGCGACCGGGACATGACGTTCCGGTTCGTTTCCAATGTCGATGGCACCGATGTGGTGGAATCGACCCGCGGCCTCGATCCGGCGGAAACGCTTTTCATCGTCTCCTCAAAAACCTTCACGACGCTGGAGACGATGACGAACGCTCAAAGTGCGCGTGACTGGTTGCTCAAGGGCCTCAGCGGCGATGTCAAGGCCGTGGCCAAGCATTTCGTCGCCGTTTCGACGAATGCCGCGAAGGTGTCCGAGTTCGGCATCGACACCGCCAACATGTTCGGGTTCTGGGACTGGGTCGGCGGACGCTATTCCATGGACTCGGCCATCGGCCTGTCGACGATGCTGGCCATCGGCCCGGACAACTTTCGCGCCCTGCTCGACGGTTTCCATCAGATGGACGAGCACTTCCGCACCACTCCGTTCGAGAAGAACCTGCCAGTGCTCATGGGCCTGTTGGCCGTCTGGAACAACGATTTCTTCGGCGCCCAGACCGTTGCGGTCCTGCCTTATGAGCAGTACCTGAAGCGATTCCCGGCCTACTTGCAGCAGTTGACGATGGAGAGCAACGGCAAACATGTCACCCTCGATGGCACCGAGGTCGGCTGCCAGACGGGCCCCATCTACTGGGGCGAGCCGGGAACCAACGGCCAGCACTCCTTCTACCAGTTGATCCATCAGGGCACCCGGATCGTTCCCTGCGACTTCATCGCGATGGGCCAACCGCTCAATCCGCTCGGCCGGCACCACGACATACTTCTGGCGAACGTCTTCGCCCAGGCCGAGGCGCTGGCCTTCGGCAAAACGTCCGAGCAAGTCAAGGCCGAGGGCACACCGGATTGGCTCGTGCCCCACCGAGTCTTCGAGGGCAACCGCCCGTCGAACACGATCCTCGCCGAACGGCTCACGCCGCAAACGCTCGGCAAGCTCGTAGCCCTTTACGAACACTCCGTCTTCACTCAAGGCACCGTCTGGAACATTGATTCGTTCGACCAGTGGGGTGTCGAATTGGGCAAGGTCCTGGCCCAGCGCATCGTCCCGGAACTCGAAAGTGAGGCGGAAGCCGAGCTTGGTCATGATAGTTCAACGAACACCCTGATCCGCCGCTATCGGAAGCTCAAGGAGGCCCTCAAATGAGTCTTGGATGTCATAACTGAGGCCAGGAAAGTCTAACATGAACATCCTGTTGCTCAACGCCGGTTCCAGTAGCCTGAAATGCACGCTCATGGAAGCAGCCGATAGCAGGGTTATTGCCCGCAGCCTAGCCGACTGGGCCGGGTCGGTGACCCACTACCAGTACGCGGGCCCGGACGGCAAGGAGCACTCTGAGGAAGTTTCCTGGAAAGGACATGCCGCAGCGGTGCGGCGCATCCTGCACGATCTGGTACACACTGAGCCCGCGGCTCTGCCCGAACATTCCGCCCTGGCGGCCGTCGGACATCGGGTGGTCCATGGCGGCCCCTTTATGTCCGCCGTGCGAATTACGCCAGAAATCCGCGCGCAGATCACCGCCCTTGCGGACCTGGCGCCGCTGCACAACCCCCCGAGCCTGGAAACCCTGGCGACCGCGGAAGCGGAGTTGCCCGGCGTGCCGCAGGTGGCCATTTTCGATACGGCCTTCCATGCAACCCTGCCGCCCGAGGCCCGGACCTATCCTATCCCAGAGAAATGGACTCGCGATTGGGGGATCCGCCGTTTCGGGTTCCACGGGATGAGCCATGCTTATTGCAGCCGCCGGGCTGCCGAGATGCTCGGTGCGGTCGGCGGACGACTTACGACTTGTGATCTGCCATCTTGGGAGCGGTTGCTCCGACTCGGCGGTGCGCGGCGGTCGCTGTGTCGCCACCACGATGGGATTTACCCCCCTGGATGGATTGATGATGGCCACGCGCAGCGGCTCGATCGATCCGAGCATCGTGCTGCACGTGCAGCAACACCACGGGCTGACACCCGCACAAGTCGAGACGGCGCTCAACCACGAATCGGGCTTGCTGGGGGTGTCGGGCATCTCGGGCGACATGCGCCAGGTGCTGGCAGCGGCACGGGCGGGCCACCAGCAAGCCCAACTGGCCCTGGCGATCTACACGCGCCGAGTTCGGCAGGCGATCGGCGCGCTGACGGTGACGATGGGCGGGGTGGATGCCCTGGTTTTCACGGCCGGCGTCGGCGAGCACGCCAGCGAAGTCAGGCAAGACATCTGTATCGGCCTGGAGTGCCTGGGACTGGAATTGGATGCCGCAGCCAATGGCACCTGCCGGCCGGATGCGGACGTCGCCCGCCGCAGTTCACGCGGCCGGATTCTCGTGATCGCAACGAGGGAAGATATCACGATGCTCCAGGAAGTGATCCAGGTGCTTGGCGGGGATTCGCGCAGGAGGGATACGCCATGATAACACCGCGCTACCCTTCGTGTTATCAGATCAATACCCGGGTCTGGCTGACGGAAATCTCCCACGAGTTGGGCAGGGCAGCAACTCTGGATGACATTCCGGACATTGAACTCGACCGCCTGGGAGAGTTCGGTTTTGACTGGGTCTGGTTCCTGAGCGTTTGGCAGACCGGCCTGGCTGGGCAGTGTGTCGCGCGTCGCAACCAGAAGTGGCGGAAGGAGTTTCAAGAGACGCTACCCGACTTGCGCGAAGAGGACATCGCGGGTTCCGGGTTCGCCATCGCCGGCTACACCACGCATGTC
The DNA here is from genome assembly GCA_963759115.1 of uncultured Planctomycetaceae bacterium. GTDB lineage: Bacteria > Planctomycetota > Planctomycetia > Pirellulales > Thermoguttaceae > CAVWXT01. Next base: position 1,146 of record CAVWXT010000013.1, on the reverse strand, counting down.
GATCTGGGAGGAGATGCCGCTCTGGCCCGCCTGCGCGAGAAACTCGGCCAGCGCGGCCTGCACTTGATGCTCGACTTCGTTCCCAATCATACCGCTTTGGATCATTCCTGGGTGGAGGATCATCCCGACTATTACATACCCGGCAGCCAACAGGACCTAGCCCAGCTTCCCGAGAACTATACGCGAGTCCAAAGCAGGCGAGGCGATGTGATTCTCGCCTACGGACGCGATCCATATTTCCCGGGCTGGCCGGACACCCTTCAACTCAATTACGGCAACCCGGCCACGCAGGAAGCGATGATCGGGGAGCTGGTGAAAGTCGCGGAGCGATGTGACGGCGTGCGCTGCGATATGGCCATGTTGCTGCTCCCGGACGTCTTTGAACGGACCTGGGGTATCCAGGCAGAACCCTTTTGGCCGAAGGCGATCCAGCGAGTGCGCCAGCAGTTTCCGGACTTCTGCTTCCTGGCTGAGGTCTACTGGGACCTGGAATGGACGATGCAGCAACAAGGTTTCGATTACACCTACGACAAGCGGCTCTACGACCGCCTCCGCGATGGTCATGCCCGTCTGGTGCGTGAACACTTTCAGGCGGGGTGCGATTTTCAGAACAAGCTGGCCCGTTTTCTGGAAAATCACGACGAGCCGCGGGCTGCCGCAACCTTCTCTCCGCGGGTTCATGAGGCCGCGGCAGTCATTACGTTTCCTCTCCCCCGGTCTGCGGTTCTTTCACCAGGGTCAATTCGAGGGCCGAAAGAAACGGATCTCTCCCCATCTGTGCCGGGCTCCAAACGAACCCGTCGACGAAGAGTTGCGCCGCTTCTACGCCCGACTGCTCAACGTGCTGCGTCAGCAAGTCGTCCGCGATGGCCAATGGCAATTGCTCGAATGCGCGCCCGCCTGGGAAGGCAACCCGACCTGGGATTGTTTCCTGGCCTTCGGATGGCAGGGCCTCGGCGAAGAACGGCTGCTGGTGACGGTGAACTATGCTTCTAACCAGAGCCAGTGCTATGTTCGGCTGCCGTTCGCGGACCTCGATAACCGCCAATGGCGGCTTCAGGATTTGATCGGTGATGCCGCTTACGACGGGAGGGCAACGATCTGCATTCCCGCGGATTTTACCTGGATGTCTCTCCCTGGGAAGCC
>CAVWXT010000012.1:0-8869 GCA_963759115.1 uncultured Planctomycetaceae bacterium | reverse complement strand
CAGACCTGGCTGCGCAGCGACGGCCTCGCTGGGCTTGATCAGTTTTTTGGCGGCTCGCGGAATTTTATAGCCTTGGTGATGATCTGCGGCGGCGCGTTTTGTCCGCTTCCCGCCACCTTCTCGAAGCTGCGGACGGCCCAGGCGGCCGCCGATCGGCGTCTGGCCAAGCATGCAACGGGTAGTTGACGACTCTGCACAGAGGGTCATCTCTATCGTGGGGATTTATCGCGTCGGCCCTCCTCTTCAACCCGTGCCTGCATCACTTTCCCAGGCTTGAAAGTGACGGCATATCGCTCGGGCACCATGACCTTCTCGCCGGTAAGGGGATTGCGGGCCTTACGCGCCTTCCGCCGTTTGACCTCAAAAACGCCGAAGTTGCGAAGTTCGACCCGACCGTCCTCCACGAGCGTGTTCACGATGGAGTCGAACGTTTTCTGGACGATCTGCTGGGTCTGGAGCTGTGTCAGGTCAAGCTCCTGGGCGATCGTCCGCGCGATGTTTTTCTTGGTCACGAGTCGATCCTCCTGGCATGGGGCCCTGAAATGCTTCGCCAGCCGCCGCGGCTTTATTCAGGCAAGTCCCTTGCGTATGGCCCACACCGCCGCCTGCGTTCGATCAATGACGCCGATCTTGCGCGAGGATATGCTGAATGTGCTCTTTGACGGTCTCATCGCTGATGTGCAGCACCTCGGCAATCTGCTTGTTCGTCAGCCCCTTGGCCACTTGCCGCAGCACTTCGGCCTCACGTTGGGTCAAAGGGACTTCCGCATCGCCGGCGAGACGTGGCGTTGAAAGGGCCCCGGTCGGCGACGAAGCTCGCTGCGGGTAAAGATGTTTTCACCGGCGGCTGCCCTGCGGATCGCGCCAGCAACTCGTCACGCGTGCAACCCTTCAGGCAGATAGCCGCTGGCTGCCAGGGCAACCGCACGGGCGACATACATGGGATTGTCGTAAGCGGAGAACATCAGGATGGGCAAATTCGGCTTGTCCAGCTTCATGCGCCCCAAGGCGGTCAAGCCGTCGCCGTCCGGCATGCGGACGTCCAGGAGCACGACGTCCACGTCGTGTTCCAATGCATACTTCACGGCCGCCTGCAAGGTGGCCGCCTCGGCGACGACCTTGATTTCCGTGCCTGCCAGCAGGGCCTTTACGCCGCTGCGAATCATTTCATGGTCGTCGGCGATCAATAGCCGAATCTTGTCTTTCTGGCTCATGCACAACTCCTCACATCAACGGTTGTGGGCCGCCGCCACGGAAGTCGGCGACTTCGGGGAAACCGCTCCGCGGCTCGAATTCGACGGTGGCGCCAGGGCATCGCCTGTGCCCGATGCCGAGGACGACAAGGATCCCACGTTGATGGTCAACCGACATTTTTGCCCTTGGCGGCGGCCTCTGCCAGCCAGAGGGGGCTAGCCGACAGCCAGGTCAGCTCGATCGGCACCAGGCGGCCGCAAATCCCCTGGCAGCGAAGGAGCCGGTTCCAGCTCGAAAAACGCCGCGTGTGAGTCTTCGTCGAGTTTGGCCCCGAGAAGATATCGGGGGGGTTGGTCGTAGGTTGACCATCCCCTGGGTTAGACTCAGGCGGACGCCGGTCTCGGCCCGGAAAGGAGTTCTTTCAGCACCGTGGGCTTCGGATCGCCGTTTGTTCTGGCAGGCTACAGTCTGGGTTTCACATACAACCCCCACCAGTCTAAGGCGTACACTGCCCCTGGTGCAGGGGTTTCGTATCAATTACACTGACCTCATCGCCTGGGTGCCGACCCCCGTGTCACACCAGGCCATCCGGTGGCTCGACGTGAGGACATGAGCATGGAAGGCTACTGGGCACACTCCGCAAATCGGTGCGGCGTTAAGCACACCTTGGCCGATCATTTGGCCGCCGTAGCCTCCTTGACGAGAATGCGCGGCCGAGAAGTTCGGGCTGGCGAACTGGGCTATTGGGCGGGGTGGTGGCACGATCTGGGCAAGTTCCACCCCGACTTCGCTAGCTATCTGAAGTCGCCCGAGGCACGACGGGGACCCGATCATTCGAGCGCAGGTCTGGTCCACGCAGCCACGGCGCTAGAGCTGTTAGGATTCATCATCGGCGGACACCATGCCGGCCTAGACAGCCGCGAGAACTTGAAGGTACGACTGCGAGAGAAGCAGGGATCGCCGGCTGTGCAGGAGGCCCTGGCGATCGTAGCCGAGCGTTGTCTCCCCTCCGACCTGGCTCTTCGCTGCCGGGCTGCCACCCGGCGTTCTTGAGTGCCGGTGAGGGAAGCCAGACGGCCGAGTGCCAGCGGACGGTCGAGCTGTTCATTCGCATGCTCTCGCGCACTCGTGGATGCGGATTTCTTGGACACGGAGTCGCACTTTTATCCTGAGCAGACGGCCCGGCGGAGCAGGAAAACTTCCTTGGGTGAACTGTGGCGGCGAATGGAGCAGAATCAGACAGAATTGGTACGGCAGTCCTCGGGCGAGCTCAACGATCTACGGCGCCAAGTTTACCAGCATCGCCATGAGGCGGCACCGCAGCCGCAGGGGTTCTTCCGTCTCACCGTGCCGACCGGCGGAGGCAAGACCCGGTCGGCCCTGGGATTTTCGTGCCGCACGCGATCCATCATTACCTGGACCAAGTGATTGTCGCCATCCCTTACACGAGCATCATCGAGCAGACGGCTGACGTTTATCGCGGCATCTTTGGCGAGGAGGACGGCTTGGTACTGGAACACCACAGCGCGGTGGTTGTGGACGATCAGGAGAACAGTCCAGTGACGGCCCAGCAGGCCTGGCCACGGCTGGCGAGCCAGAACTGGGATGCGCCCGTTGTGGTCACAACGACCGTCCAACTCTTCGAGAGCTTATTTGCCAATCGCCCCGGTCGCTGCCGGAAGCTCCACAATCTGGCACGCAGCGTGATCGTTCTCGATGAAGTCCAAACCTTGCCGCCGGACCTATTGGAGCCGATTCTCGATGTGCTTCGGCAACTGGTCGCCCACTATGGCACCACCGTGGTGCTCTCCACGGCGACGCAGCCGGCCTTGGACGAATCGCCCTACCTGCACGGCCTGCCGAACGTACAGGAAATCATCCCGACCCCCGAGCGGTATTTCCAAAAGATGCAGCGGGTCCACTACGAGGTGCCTGCGGCGAGCCAACGGTGGACATGGCTTGAGGTAGCCGAACGGCTGCGGTCCGAGCGGCAAGCCCTGGCCATTGTCAATACCAAAGGGGACGCCATGGCGCTACTCGACGCACTGGGCAACCAGGCAGCCCTACATCTATCAACACTGATGTGTGGAGCCCATCGGCGAGCAACTCTGGAAGAAGTCCGCCGACGGTTGAAAGAGGGTGATCCCTGTCTGCTGGTCTCCACGCAGGTTGTCGAGGCGGGTGTGGACCTGGATTTCCCGGTCGTGCTGCGGGCTGTCGGGCCGTTGGACCGGATTGTCCAGGCCGCGGGCCGCTGTAACCGGGAAGGCAGACTGGAGGCTGGCCAGGTAATTGTCTTCAATCCGACCGAGGGCGGGGTCCCTCGCGGGGCTTACCGCGCCGGTTATGACCTGGCTGACGCCTGCTGCGCGCGGCTGTGACCTGGACGATCCCGAGACCTACCGACGCTACTTCCAAAAGCTCTACCAGGCTGTCGAACTGGATGCCCACAAAATCCAGTCGGCCCGAACTAGACTGGACTTTCCCGCGGTCGCCCAGGCGTTCCGCATGATTCCCGACGACAGTGCCTCGGTGTGCTGGTCCAGCGACTTTTTATACCTCGGCTGGGTGGACGCGAGCATCGCAGTTTCCACCCGTTGTGGTTGTAGAGTCGAGAAGTGGCGCGGTCGTTTAGGTGATGCCTACCGCCTGGGACATGCCCATCGGCCCGCACAAACCTCATCTACCCGACGATGCCGCCACACCCAGCATCTTGGTGAACTGGGCAATCCCCTCCCTGGGCGTCTGTGAGATCCGCTGACGGCCCGTCTGGCAGGGAGGCAGTTTTGGTGGCCGGACGCCCGAAAGCCTCTCAGACGACGCCTGGAGATTCTTGACGGGTTCTTGGCGGGATGGTTGGCTGACTTTGGAATAGTTAGTCGGGGTCACCTCAGTTCGCCTGGGACCTGATATCGAGCCAGCCCATCGCAGCGGTCACCCTTGCCGCGGTGCGGCAAGGCAATCGGCCAGCAACTGCACCGTGTGGCAGATTTGTTCCTCGGAATGCTCGGCCGTGATAAAGAATCGGAGCCGTGATAGGCTTTCCGGCACAGCCGGATAGAGGATCGGCTGTACATCGATGCCCTGACGGAGCAGCGCGGAGGCAACGTGAACGCATCGCAGGGAATCGCCCAGAATGATCGGAATCACCGGCGTGTCGCCGCTGTTGCCCGTGTTCAGCCCGCTATCATTGGCCAACGACAGAAACAATCGCGCGCGATCTCGCAGCCGTGCCACGCGCTCCGGTTCTGCCTGAAGCAGCCGGATGGCTGCCAAGGCGGCCGCGGCATTGGCGGGAGACAGCGCGGTAGCGAAGACGAAAGCGGGCGTGGTGTATTTCAGGTACTGGATGAGTATCTCGCGGCCGGCGAGGTATCCCCCGGAGCTTCCCAGGGCCTTGCTGATCGTGCCCATCCAAAGGTCGCCGTCGGCCGGATCGACGCCGTAATGTTCGCAAATGCCCCGCCCCGTGGCGCCCATGACGCCGAGGGAGTGCGCCTCGTCGACATAGAGCAGCGCCCCGTGCCGTCGCTTGACCTCGACGAACCGCGGCAAGTTCGGGTAGTCGCCATCCATGCTGTAGACCCCTTCAATGGCCACGACGACGCGACGATGATCGCCGCGCAGGTCCCGCAGCAGCTTGTCGAGGAACTCGAAATCGTTGTGCGGGAACGGCCGCCGTTGCGCTTTCGACAAGAGCGTGCCTTGCACAATGCTGTTGTGGGCCAATTCATCGTACAGGATCAGATCTTCCTCGCCGAACAGATGCCCCAGGACCGAGGCGTTCGTGCCGTATCCGCTCGGGAAAACCATGGCTGCTTGTGTCCCGAGGAAGCGGGCGATCTCTTCGTCCAATTGCTGGAGAATCGCATGGTTGCCCCCCACCAGCCGACTCGCCGAGGCACTCGTTCCCAGCCGATCGGTCGCCTGCTTGGCGGCCGCGATGACCTGAGGATCGTGGGCCATTCCCAGGTAATCGAAGCTCGTATAACTCACCACCTCGCGGCCGGCGATGGTCACCGTGGCCTTGCCGACGCGATCTTTCACACGAAAGAACGGGTTCTCCAACCCGGCCGCCGCCATGCCCGCCAATCGTTCTCCAATCGCGACGCACTCGGGGAACCGCGTTACGTCGTAATGCTCAGCAGGGATTGTTTCGGACCTCGACACTGCCGGCGGCGACAGTACGGGAGGCGGTGCAGCGGGCTTCCAATGCGAATTCCCACACGTTCGCGTTCGCCTCGATATACTCGATCATATCGCGGCAGGTCGCCATGTCGTACAGCGCGTCTTCGGAAAACCGCAGGCCAAACGCTTCTTCCAAGCGGTTCAGCACGTCCATTCTGGCGAGCGAATCGAGACCAATTTCATCCAGGCGACTGTCAAGCGCAATATCGCAATCGACGTTTGGCGGAATCCCGCGCCGCACCTGGGCGAATACCGCCTCTGCGATGATGCCAAATCGGTCTTCCTGTGTCTTAGAGCCAACGGTCATACATGACACCCTTCTGTTGGAGCGAACGACGCGCCGACCACCGGATTGACAGACTGCCAGCCGACATTTCCCAGTTACAGCGAGCCTGGAACCGATCCAGGCTCACACGGCCATCCATTTTACCAAGGTGCCCCACCGTGTCTATCGCCCGAGCGGGTTTTCTCTGTCTGGCAGCGTCGTGGGCAACCGGAGACCAGCCAGTTGCCGAGCCAGCGCCACGATCTCGTCCCGTCCGTGCTCGCCGTTCTCGATGTTGTCATACCAGCGGGCCGGAATCCAGGAACGGCCGTAGAGCGAGCCCACGAGGGCACCGGCCATGGCGCCGATCGTGTCCGTGTCGCCGCCGAAGCTGACGGCGCGGACTACGCACTCCTCGGGCTTCTTCCCGTACCGCAGGAAAGCCCACAGGGCCGTCGCGACGGCTTCTGAAGCCCGGATACCGTCGCCGACCGTCTCGATTACTTCGTCGTCACCAACGTAACCGTTCACGGGGGTTGAGCCAATAGGGAAGGTGCGTGTTGATCGGTGAAGTACGCCAGGAGCGACTGATGCAGGAACTCGAAGACCGAGCGGCCTTGCTGGACGCACGTCGCCAGGATCGTCCAGGCGCGCTCGCACCACCGTATTCCGGGTGTTCCTCGCGTCCCCTGCGTCACGCGGCGGTCGATGACCACATGACGAATCGCTTGTTCCGTAAGGTTGTTGGTCGGCTCAACGCCCGGTTGAGTCAGGAAGGTGAAGTAATGTTCCGCGGCGTGGCCTCGGAAACGCGTGGCCAGCGTCCGTGCTTCGCTCCACGCAGGCGGGTGGCGCACCTGTTTCAAGAAGCCACGACGAATCGCCTCCATCCGACGGGCAAAGCCCGCGGGCGTCCCCTGGTCGCGCCGATGCAGCGTGTGGAAGAGCTTTCGCAGCCAGCCCAACAGATTCTCGCCCCAACGGGCCAGGCTGGCACTGGTCTGTTCCGTCAGGAATCGCACGTCGCGGATCAGGTGGGCCATGCAAAACTGGACGGTCGCCCCGCTGTCGGCCATGTACTTGTGGTAAGCCGAGAAATAGTCGCAACCGATCACGCCGCCGAACGTCTCTCCCAGCACGGCCCGCAGCACCTCGCTGCCGCGCGAAGGGTCGATGTGAAAGACCGTGAAACGCGGGGCCCGAAAACACCAGGTCCAGTGTCGCCGGCCCGCGTCCTTGTGGCCCGATTCGTCGATGCCCAGCCGGTCTTGCTTGCTCAAGGCATGGCGCAGTTCTTCATAGGATGGCGCAATCGCCTGGGAAACTTTGTTGACGACCTTCACCAGTTGTCCCCGGCAGAGGTGCAGTCCCGTCAAGTCCCGCCAGAAGTTTTGGATGGTCGAATAGGACATGTGGCAGGCGGCCTTCTGAAAGGCAATGGCTGCCGAGAGCCGCGGCCCGACCAGCCCCGCCGCCTCGACTTCCGGCGGCAGCGGGGTGGTGATGATCTCGCCCGTCCGTCGCTCCCTGTACTGCCGGGCTCGATATTCCGTGACCACAAACGGCTTTTCCACCCATTCCACCTGCTGCACGGTGCGCCACCGATTCAGCGGCCGCAGGCCCTTGGCATCCGTGGCCTTCAGCTCATACTCGACGATCTGGTCCACCGCCTCCGGACCGAAGGGCATTCGCGTATGCTGGGCGTGTCCCGGCTGACCACCGATCGAGCGCTTTCGTCTCCGATCAGGCATCGCGGGCTTGGGCGGTTTCACAATATCGCTGGAGGGCGGTTTGGAGGAGGTGGAGGAATTCTTTTTCAGTCGAGCGATTTCCGCCTCCAACTGTACGATGCGTGCCAATGCCACCGCGAGTTGCTCCTCCAAGGACGCCACTCGCACCGCCAGACGTTCGCAGTTCTCGCACTTGACCGTCCCCATGCCACTCAAGCATAAGGATAACCGCCAAATTCACCTATACCGCTTCTAAAACCCGTGAACGGTTACAATAAACCGGACCGGTCGCCGGCCCACGGGGACCGATTTGCGACGACCCACTGGAGCATCGTGCTAAGCGCCGGCGTCGGCCGCTCACCGGAAGCCGGCCAAGCGCTGGCCGTGCTGTGCGAGAACTACTGGTTCCCGCTCTATGCCTTGCTCCGCCGGGCCGGCTACTCCGCCGAGGACGCCCAGGACCTGACCCGGAGTTCTTCGCCCGCCTCTTGGCCAAGAACTACCTGGCGGTCGCGGATCCCCGGCGCGGCAAGTTTCGTTCGTTCCTGCTGGGAGCGATCAAACACTTCCTGGCCAACGAGCGGAGACGCCGCGGGGCCCGGAAGCGGGGCGGTCGCCCATGCGCGATTTCGCTCGATTTCGACTGCGGCGAGGATCGCTATCGCCGGATCGAGCCGGAAGATCATCTGACCCCGGAACGATTGTACGAAAAACGCTGGGCACTGGCCTTGCTCGATCCCGTCTTCCATCGGCTCCGCCAGGAGTTCCTGGGCCGCCGGCAAGCTGCCCCTGTTCGATCGTTTGAAACAGTTCCTTGCCATCCGGCCGGGGGAAATGCCGTATCGGGAGGTCGCCGAAGCACTGGCCATGACCGAGGGGGCCGTGAAAGTGGCCGTCCATCGGATGCGGCGGCGATACCGCGAACTGCTAAAGGAAAATATTGCCAAACGGTAGCCGGCCCTGAGGCCCTGGAGGACGAATTGCGGGAATTGCTGGCCGCCCTGGGGTCGGGAAAATAACGTCAACCAGCGTGTAACCTTTTCGATCTTTTCGGTCAGGTATCCCTAGAAGCGGATCCTGGACTCATCGATGGACTCGCCGAAAGTCCCGTCCTGAGCGGGGGAATGTGCCGTGGCGGAAACCCATCCATGTCCCCAATGTGGAGCCGAAGTGCCGGTGGACGCCCCGAGGGCTTTGCCCGAACTGCCTGCTCAGGCGGCTTTGCAGACCGACGGCGGTTCGCAGACCGGGTGCGCCGACAACGGGCGGTGGTTCCCCAGCGGAGTCCTTCGTGCCGCCCCACGCCGGCCGAGTTGCGCCCATTTTCCGACCTGGAAATCCTGGAGTTGGTGGGCCGGGGCGGCATGGGCGTGGTCTACAAGGCCCGGCAAAAACGGCTCGATTGCCTGGTCGCGCTGAAATCCTTGCGCCGAAGATCGAACAGCGGCGACTTGCCGAGCGGTTCGCCCGCGAGGCCCGGGCGATGGCCATG
>CAVWXT010000011.1:0-5011 GCA_963759115.1 uncultured Planctomycetaceae bacterium | reverse complement strand
AGTGCGGCGTGTTCTGCACGACCTGATGCACACTGAGCCGGCCGCCCTGCCCGAACATTCCGCCCTGGCGGCCGTCGGGCATCGGGTGGTCCATGGCGGCCCATTTACGTCCTCGGTGCGAATCACGCCAGAAATCCGCGCGCACATCACCGCCCTTGCGGACCTGGCGCCGCTGCACAACCCCCCGAGCCTGGAAACCCTGGCGGCCGCGGAAGCGGAGTTGCCCGGCGTGCCGCAGGTAGCCATTTTCGATACGGCCTTCCATGCCACGCTGCCGCCCGAGGCCCGGACCTATCCCATCCCAGAGAAATGGACTCGCGACTGGGGCATCCGCCGCTTCGGGTTCCACGGGATGAGCCATGCTTATTGCAGCCGCCGGGCTGCCGAGATGCTCGGTCGGTCGGCGGACGACTTGCGACTTGTGATCTGCCATCTTGGAAGCGGTTGCTCCGACTCGGCGGTGCGCGGCGGTCGCTGTGTCGCCACCACCATGGGCTTTACTCCCCTGGATGGATTGATGATGGCCACGCGCAGCGGCTCGATCGACCCGAGTATCGTGCTGCACGTCCAGCAACACCACGGGCTGACACCCGCACAAGTCGAGACGGCGCTCAACCACCAATCGGGCTTGCTGGGGGTGTCGGGCATCTCGGGCGACATGCGCCAGGTGCTGGCAGCGGCACGGGCGGGCCACCAGCAAGCCCAACTGGCCCTGGCGATCTACACGCGCCGAGTTCGGCAGGCTATCGGCGCGCTAACGGTGACGATGGGCGGGGTGGATGCCCTGGTTTTCACGGCCGGCGTCGGCGAGCACGCCAGCGAAGTCAGGCAAGACATCTGTGCCGGCCTGGAGTGCCTGGGACTGGAATTGGATGCGGCAGCCAATGGCACCTGCCGGCCGGATGCGGACGTCGCCCGCCGCACTTCACGCGGCCGGATTCTCGTCATCACCACCAGGGAAGATCTGACGATGCTCCAGGAAGTGGTCCAGGTGCTTGGCGAGGATTCGCGCAGGAGGGATACGCCATGATAACACCGCGCTACCCTTCCTGTTATCAGATCAATACCCGGGTCTGGCTGACGGAAATCTCCCACAAGCTGGGCCGGGCAGCAACTCTGGATGACATTCCGGACATTGAACTCGACCGTCTTGGAGAGTTCGGTTTTGACTGGGTCTGGTTCCTGAGCGTTTGGCAGACCGGCCTGGCTGGGCAGTGTGTCGCGCGTCGCAACCAGAAGTGGCGGAAGGAATTTCAAGAGACGCTACCCGACTTGCATGAAGAGGACATCGCGGGTTCCGGGTTCGCCATCGCCGGCTACACCACACACGTCGATCTGGGAGGAGACGCGGCGCTGGCCCGCCTGCGCGAGAAACTCCGCCAGCGCGGCCTGCGCTTGATGCTCGACTTCGTTCCCAATCATACCGCTTTGGATCATTCCTGGGTGGAGGATCATCCCGACTATTACGTACCCGGCAGCCAACAGGACCTGGCCCAGCTTCCCGAGAACTATACGCGAGTCCAAAGCAGGCGAGGCGATGTGATTCTCGCCTACGGACGCGATCCATATTTCCCGGGCTGGCCGGACACCCTTCAACTCAATTACGGCAACCCGGCCACGCAGGAAGCGATGATCGGGGAGCTGGTGAAAGTCGCGGAGCGATGTGACGGCGTGCGCTGCGATATGGCCATGTTGCTGCTCCCGGACGTCTTTGAACGGACCTGGGGTATCCGGGCGGAACCCTTTTGGCCGAAGGCGATCCAGCGAGTGCGCGAGCAGTTTCCGGACTTCTGCTTCCTGGCTGAGGTCTACTGGGACCTGGAATGGACGATGCAGCAACAAGGTTTCGATTACACCTACGACAAGCGGCTCTACGACCGCCTCCGCGATGGTCATGCCCGTCTGGTGCGTGAACACTTTCAGGCGGGGTGCGATTTTCAGAACAAGCTGGCCCGTTTTCTGGAAAATCACGACGAGCCGCGGGCGGCCGCAACCTTCTCTCCGCGGGTTCATGAGGCCGCGGCAGTCATCACGTTTCTCTGCCCCGGTCTGCGGTTCTTTCACCAGGGTCAATTCGAGGGCCGAAAGAAACGGATCTCTCCCCATCTGTGCCGGGCTCCAAACGAACCCGTCGACGAAGAGTTGCGCCGCTTCTACGCCCGACTGCTCAACGTGCTGCGTCAGCAAGTCGTACGCGATGGCCAATGGCAATTGCTCGAATGCACGCCCGCCTGGGAAGGCAACCCGACCTGGGATTGTTTCCTGGCCTTCGGATGGCAGGGCCCCAGCGGAGAACGGCTGCTGGTGACGGTGAACTATCGCTTCTAACCAGAGCCAGTGCTATGTTCGGCTGCCGTTTCGCGGACCTCGGTAACCGCCGATGGCGGCTTCAGGACTTGATCGGTGACGCCATTTACGACAGGGAGGGCGACGATCTGCATTCCCGCGGATTTTACCTGGATGTCTCTCCCTGGGAAGCCTCGGTCTTCTCGCTGACGCAACACGACGGATCAGAAGCCCGATGTGACGATCGAGTAAAACTCTGCTGAGGCCTACCGTCTTTAACGAATGTCAAAAGAAAGCATACGGCGATGACCACAACAAAGAGTCGACGTGAGCGATAACCCGGAGGAGTGCCTCCTAGCGACGGTGAACTATGGATTCGACATATATCACTGCAATGGCCGCCATGCTGGGTTCATTGGTGGGCGCCGCTGCTTCCATCGGCACCACATGGATCACCCAGCGCACGCAGAGAATCCGCGCGAATACCGAATGGAAACTACGCGAGCGAGAGACCTTGTATGGGGAATTTATCACGGAAGCGTCGCGTTTGGCCGTCGATGCAATGGTGCATTCGCTGGAAGGGCCGGAAAAATTCGTGACGCTCTACGGGATCTTGGGCCGCATTCGGCTCATGTCCGGCGAAAATGTCCTGGGCAAGGCGGAGGATTGTTGCCGTCGAATTGTCGATCTCTATTCGAGGCCCAACATGACACCGGAGCAAATTCGCGCCGCGCTTGAGGCAAATGAGCTTGATCCACTCAAAGACTTCAGCGCTGCCTGCCGGACGGAACTCCATGCAATCTCCTCGACTGCTTAAACCCAATACGCGTATTTATGGCGCATGCGAACAGAAATCAAGAATCTGAAGTGATGACCACGTCATCTCGTGAGAAAGGAAACGGCAAATGAGTACAAAACAAAAGGCTGCCCCTCTGGCGTCAACAGGCCCCGACGGTTTGGCGAGTCTACGCGAGCAATACGGGTGTGGTCCGGTGGAGTTCGCGGGCACGGATGAGGCACTTTACGAGCGGCACCTGCTCTTCGATAACGTCGTCAAACTGACCGCCGCGGGCCCGCGAGAACGCTTCGAGGCCTTTGCCCGCTCCGTTCGGGACGTCCTCTCGCAACGCTGGTTGCTCACCGAGGACACCTATGATCGCGAGGACCCCAAGCGCGTCTATTACCTTTCGATGGAGTTTCTCATCGGGCGCTCGCCTGGCAAACAATGTGACGAACCTCTTGCTCGATCCCATCGCCAGGCAAGCGGTCAAGCAGAAGAACCTCGATTGGCTCGGCCTGCTTGAAGCGGAACCCGACGCGGGCCTTGGCAACGGCGGGCTCGGGCGCCTGGCCGCCTGTTTCCTCGACTCGATGGCCACGATGCAACTTCCCGCCATGGGCTACGGTCTGCGGTACGAATACGGCATCTTTCGTCAGACTATTCAGGACGGCTGGCAGCACGAACAGCCGGACAACTGGCTCCGCCGGCCGGATCCCTGGGAGGTCACGCGCCCTGACGAGAAGGTGGAAGTCAAGCTGGGTTGCTCCTTCGAGTTCCGTGGCGGCAACTTGCGTCCCATCCTCGGCAAGGCCGTCCACGCTGTTCGGCATCCCTTTCGACCGCCCCGTGGTCGGCTACGGCGGCAAGACGATCAACACGCTTCGGCTCTGGGCCGCCGCGGCGCCGGATTATTTCGATTTTCAGAGATTCAGCAGCGGCGATTTCGTCGGCGCGGAGGCCGAGACGCTCACGGCCGAATCTCTCACGCGGGTACTGTATCCCGACGATTCCACGAGCATGGGGCAGGGGCTGCGCTTCGTGCAGGAGTATTTCCTGGTCGCCTGCTCGCTGGCCGACCTCGTGCGGCGATTCCGCCGCACCAACGCCGACTGGAACACGCTTCCCGAGAAAGTCGCCATCCAGCTCAACGACACCCACCCGACGATGGCCGTCCCCGAGTTGATGCGGATTCTGCTGGACGAAGCGCACCTTGGCTGGGACCAGGCATGGTCGCTGACCCAGCGGACTCTTGCCTACACGAACCACACCTTGCTGCCCGAGGCCCTGGAAAAATGGCCGGTCGCCTGGTTCGAGATGCTTGCTGCCCCGTCACCTGGAGATCATCTTACGAGATCAACCGCCGCCTGCTCGATTCCGTCCGGAGCCGCTTCCCTGGCGACGAGGGCCGCGTCGCAGCGCATCAGCTTGATCGAGGAAGGCGCGAGCAAGCACGTTCGCATGGCGAACCTGGCCATCGTCGGCTCGCACAGCACCAACGGCGTGGCCGCGATCCACTCCAAGCTGCTGCGCGACGGTGACGGTCAAGGATCTGGCCGAGATGTTTCCCGAGCGCTTCAGCAACAAGACCAACGGCGTCACGCCGCAGACGCTGGTTGCTGCTGGCGAACCCCGCCCTGGCCAGCACGATCACCGCAGCCATTGGCGACGGCTGGATCACCGACCTCGGCTCAATTGAGCAAGCTCAAACCGTTGGCCGACGACAGGGCCTTTCGCAACGACTTCCGCAAGGCCAAACGCGAGGCCAAAGCCCAGTTCGCCCAGTGGCTCAAAACCACCTCCGGGCAGATGCGTAGATCCGGACACCATCTTTGATTGCCAGGTCAAGCGCATCCACGAATACAAGCGGCAGCTTGCTCAATGCCCTGCGCATCGTGGTGCTCTACAACCGGCTGCGGGCGAACCCGGGGTCTCAAGACAGAGCCA
>CAVWXT010000010.1:0-21980 GCA_963759115.1 uncultured Planctomycetaceae bacterium | reverse complement strand
GAAGGATCGCTCCCATCCCGGCACGGGCTTTCTGGACTGAGGTTGTTGCCATGGAGACACTCCTTAACGTTCCGGTGGAATCCAAGCGTCCCCCGCCATACTGCCCTCTACTTGCCGGCGCCCTCAGCTCGTTGGGGACCGCTTCGATGGGTGGCTTGGGCTTCGCTTGCTCTAAGAATGGCCCCGGCAAGGCAGCGTCAACCGCAGTTCGATGGCGGCCCCTGCGGACCCCTCCCCGAATTGCGAATCCATCTCTTGCGGGTCGAATTCCAACGCTGCGCAACGATTTCCACAACCACCTCCCGCGCCGCTTCCCTGACTGCCCTGTTCGCCTCGTTCATGATCAGTTTCTCCTCTCCTCAAAAAGGACGCTACTTTGTCCTAGAAGGAAGCCTTTCACTCGAACACTTTGTTCACGGCTTTTCTGACCGTGTCGACGGCCTTCTGGGCGGCTTGCTCGGCCTTCCCGACTGCCTGGTCGGTCTTTCCTTCCTCTTCTTTGCGAAGCTGGTCGTTGCCGGTCAGTGGCCGCCGGCAGCTTCCTTGATTCGGCCTTTCACCACGTCTGTCTTGCCACCCATGATGGTGACTCCTTTTCCTAGGGGTTGTTGACTAATGTCTCGCAACAGGTCAAGAGTTCAGAATCTCGCGACGCCTCACGGAAGGCTTTATCCAACTCGTCCCAGGTTGACTGGGCACCTTTTTCAGACATCCTTCCAGGCCTCGTGCTGGAGTCACGGACCTCGGCCAGCTTGGGGCGGGCTGCATCCCGCTTCGTTTCCAGTTCCGTCATCTTCTGGTTTGAGACGTCGGACCTGGCCGTCGTTACCCCAGGAAAGTCCCCCTCCTGTACCCGTGCCCCAGGAAAGAGAGCACGGCGAGGATCAGGAAGATGACGAAGAGGATCTTCGCCCCTGCCCACGAGAGGCTTGCCACTCCGCCGAAACCGAGGAAGGCTGCAATCAGGGCGATGACGAGAAACACGATAGCGAGTCGTAACATGTCAGTTCTCCTAACAAACCATTCGGGCCCAGTTGGCGAATTGCCAACAGGCCATGGGTTCTGTCTTTTCTGCCACGGCGGTTCCCGGCCGAAGCCTTTGAGGCGTCTCCAAGACCCGGAAGCGGCGGTCTCACTCCTCTAGCTTGCCCTGGAACTTTGCGTGAACTTGCTTTCTTCTTCCCCCCATTCTCGCGGAGGCCGCTTCTGATGGCTGGCCGTCGGCGGGGATTCGTTCCCGCACCTCCCAACAATGGACTGGAATATCGGTACCGACCTCGAAGCCTAGTTCCACGCTCGCTTCGCGCACCTCCACACCGATGATCCTTTGGATCTCCCGCCGCAGCGAGTCGGCGGAGTTGTTGAACAACTGCCGATGGAACTCCTGCACCTCGGCGGCGCCGGCCGGGCTCCCGGCCAGGGCCTTCTCGGCCGGCGACAGGGCCCCGTGCAGCGTGATCGCCAGCGTGTTCTCATTCAGCACCACGGTCACCGATTTGGGGAGGCGGCCCGTTCGCCGTTGCTCAAAATCGCGTACCGCTTGGCCGAGTTGACGTGCTACGGTCGGATCGAGATCTTCCATCGCGGTCCTCCTTGGTTCCAAACGTTCCGCGCCGACACAAGACAAAAAAAGCCGACGTGGCGGAACACCCTGAGGCTTCGACCACGTCGGCTTACTCGTCAACAAGCCACCCGGCACAGCCGGGTTGCTCTTCATCTAGTCGTCCGACGACTTCAAATCAACTCGCTAGCCGAGCCGCATTCAAATTCTCTACGGCTCCACCAGCCACAATTATTATAGGGCGCGGATCGCGGAAGGCAAGTGGACGTGACTATTGCTCGCTGAATTGGGGATCCGTCAGGCATACTTCTTTCGGGTGGTGAACACCGCGTTTCCTTTCGGTTCCAGGGGCGAACCGCGGTGTTTGGCGTAGACCCGTGTGAACTCCGCGCCGAACAGCACGACCTGCGAAGAATAGTAACCCACAGCAGGACAATCACGATCGAACCGGCCGCCCCATAGACCGAAGTCACGCCGGCTGCCGCCAGGTACCAGCCGATCAAGTGATTGCCGAGCAAGAACAGCAGGGCGCTGACGCCCGCCCCGACCCAAACGTCGCGCCAGGCGATCTTGGCGTCGGGTAAGATGCGGTAGACCAGCGCGATGCCAGCGTGAGGAATGCCGCGGCGACGACGAACGTGACGGTCCGCGAGAGCGGGAGGCCTTCGAGCGTGGGCGAGGGGGGCAGGATCCGGCCGAGCGCGGAGAGGGCCGCAGTGACCAGCAGGGCAGACAGCAGCAGAGCGCCGGCTCCCAGGACGGCCAGGAACGATCCGAGCCGATCGCGCAGAATTCCTCGCAGTCCCCGCCCCGGTTTAGGCTCGACTTCCCAGATCGCTCCGCGGTCTTGTGCGACATTTCGCGGCTCCTTTCCGGAAAAGTGGTAGAACTACCACTTTTCCAAAGGTTTCTGAGCCGCGCTGCCCAGGATGGGCAGGAGCACTAAGTCTTGTGCTCGGCATGGATTAGGTTAAGCACGCCCGGAGGGACTCGAACCCACAACCCTCGGTTCCGAAGAACAGAGGTATTCCACGAAATCGCCTTGTTTTTGTGGGTCTTAGGCTTCCTCGTGTATCCAATTTCTGGTAGGATTAGGGTCGAATTGGATACAATCCGATTGGATACCGGGCCTTTTTGCAGCCCGGCAATCGCAGGAGGGAAGATCATGCCCAAGCCCTGGCATCAACGGCAGAAGAAGCAGGGCGTGAAGCTCGTGCTGTCGTGGTTTGCCCCCCGGAAGTGCTGGAAGAAGTATCACGACGGCGAGGTCAAGTATTTCAAGCACCCGAACTCGGCAGAGGGCTACGAGGCGGCGGTGCTTGAGTACCATGCTTGGCTGCATCGAGCGGAAGCACACCCGACCGCTTGGAGCGGAATACGAGCACCACATCCAAGTGTTCCGGCAATGCCTCGACTGGTACGGGCGGTTCGGCACGCCCGAAGACGAGGAGGAGTCTGTATGCCGAAATCGCCAAGCTCGTTGCCACTCTTGAAGCACATCTTGCGGCAGAAGAACCGTTGCCGCCCGTTGCCTCTTGCCTGCCGGATGGCGTTACCTCTTCCGAGAAGGAGCTAATCCTCACCTTCTGTAGCGACGGCATTGTGGGGCCGGAAGGCGCTTAGCCCCATCTTCGACAAGCGGTTTGGCTCCTTGGGATGGTCGCTGTCCGGCGTCTGGCAAGAACGCATCCGGCAACTCGGTGTGCTGGCATCTCATCAGCGGAAGCTGCCCCAGACGGTCGAACATCAGGTGCAGCGGTTCTTGGCTTTCAAGGAGATGCAGGTTCGTGGCGGTGTTCTGAAAGCACGAACCTGGGGAACACTGGCGGAACGGTTGCCCGTCTTTGTCAATTGGATCAAGCCCGGCACCCACGTCGCAACGATCAACGGCACCACGATCACGGAGTTCTACAAGTGGCTGTTGCAGCAGCCCTGGGGGCAGCAACGAAGAAAGAGCATTTTTACCACAGCCCGCCAGTGGATTCGGTGGGCATGGCGGCAGGATGATGTCGAACTGGAGAACCTGCCGAAGAACATTGATTCCCGAGAGTTCGTGTTCCTGACGCACATCGATGAAACTGGCGTAGCCAAGAAGACCCGCACCGAACTGCTTTGGACGCCGGATGAATTCCATCGGACGCTGGAAATTGTCCCGGAGGACTTCCAGCTTTACTTGCTGCTGATGCTCAACTGCGGCTTCACCAACATAGATGTTGGGACGCTCTTGAAGTCGGAGGTTCGGCTGGAGGAGGGACGCATCGTTCGGCAGCGGACGAAGACACGGCGGCACGAACACCCGCCCGTGGTCAACTACAAATTGTGGCCGAGGACTGCCCGACTCTTGCGATCACAGCTTAGCGATGATCCGGTCTTGGCCCTGACGAATCGGGCTGGAGGACCGCTGTGCGTCAGCAAATTGGTCGTCAAGAACGGAAACACCCGAGAGACTGTCTGGTGTTCCCTGCTCCGCCGTTACGTGAACATGAAGAAGGCGAAGCCGCAAATGCCCGACAAGCAGTTGAAGTATCTCCGCAAGACCGGCTCCTCCAAGCTCCGCAGCGACCGCAGATTCCTCTCGCTGGACTCCCTGTACCTCGGGCACTCGTGGGTGACCATTGCCGACAAGCACTACAACGCCTTCGATGGCCAGGCGTACCCGCCGCTCGATGAAGCTATCGAGTGGCTGGGCGAACAGTTCGGATTCAAGACCGAACCGGATCGAAAGCCTAGTGCCGCCAAGACCGCCGGCACGCGGCATCCTGGGCGTGGTGGACGGACTCGCGCCCAAGGGCGCGGACGACGAGGGCAAGATCAGGTGGCGAAAAAGACTCCTGCGGCGAATGCGTCAGACAGTCCAGTAGTCGCCTGAACCCGAGTGATCCTGCTTGGATTTGGCAGCCACCCTCCCCCGATCACACTCTGGGGTCGGCTTCAATGCCCGCGACCTCCCCTCCGAGAGACCTCGCCCGACACCTGGGTCGCGGCGTCGCCGAGGGGCAGCCGGGGAAGGTTCGTGATTGCGGTGGGGCCCCCTCGCGGGCGATCCCGCCCGCCGCCCAAGTTCGTCGTCCCGGGGGGACGGGGCTTCGTGATTGCTCCAAGTTCCCCGCCGGGCGATCCTGATCGCCACCTGGTCGCGCCGTCCCCGAGAGATGGGGTGAGGCATCGTGATTGCCCCGTGTTCCTTCGCCAGGCGATCCTGATCGCCGCGAGGGTCGCCCCGTCCTCAGGGGCGGCCGGGACGGCAGAGCGACGGCTTGATCGTTGCCACGAGTTCCCTCCCGACAGGTTCGGCTCGCCGACTGGGTCGCGGAGCGGGCGGGGTGGCCGGCGGATCTCTCTTTTTGCGAAAAAGACGCATTCGGTTGCGTCGCCCCGCGCGGCTCCGGTTTATTTCTTTCTCTGTTCCACGCCGTTTCGATTCTTTCCGAGAAGCGTAGTTTTTGCGTTCGGGCTCTTCCGGTTCTTTTCGCGAAGCGAAGTTTCTCCATTCCCGTTCTTTCGCGTGGCGGTTTCTTCGCCACTTGAAAGGGACGCTTGTTCGTGTTCGTCGTTGCGCCTCTTTCGGTTGTTTTCGCTAAGCGAGCTTTCCACGTTCTCGTTCTTTCCGACGCGCGCCTGGACGAAGCGCGGTTGCCTGCTCGTTACGCGCATCCGAGCGCGGAAAACTCCCAGCCTGGACCGGCGAAGTAGCACTGGACGCCGCGCGCCATCGCGGGAAGAATTGAGACGGTAGCTTGCAATCGGTTAGATCGGGATAGGACGACGAACGGAGGGAGAGGCGTGGACCAGTGGTTGAGTGCGAGAAAGGCGGCGGCATATCTGTCGTATAGCGTCACCGACTTCCAGCGGCGGATCGCTCCGGCGATTCCGCACGCGCAGCGGCACGGGCGGCAGGCGCAGCTACAGGCAAAGCGATCTCGACAACTATTATATCTTGGGCGCGGCGGCAACCGCGCCCGCCAGCAAGCCCCGCAGTGGGAAGCGCGGAGGCTACCAGAATTTCAGCGCGGAGGATTCTGAGAACCCGGTGGCACGAAAGGGTGAGGTGTGCGATGAGGAAGGACAGGATCCATTGGGACAAGAAGTTCAGGTCGCTGCCACCGGCCGAGCGTTGCCGGCTGGTGCGGCAGGAGATCGACGAGCTGCGGGGGCAGTGGGCAGCCGCCCAGTCAGAGAGCGACTGGTTCCGGGCGGGGCAGATCTACAACAGGATGCGCTGGCTCTACCGCCGCGCGAGCGGCGACGGGCTGTTGGTACGGCGGTGGGCGGTCGGGGTGGACCTAACCTAAACCTAACGAGAGGAGCAATCATGCGGACCGAGGAAGAATTGGAGAGGGCGGCGCGTATCGCGTACCACAGGAGGTGCGGTGCGGACGCGCCCATTCCCAGCGTCGACATCGATGAGGTGGAGGGCATCGTTGAGCTCCACAATGTCAACGGGATGTTGGGGGCGTTCAGGATCACCAACGACGGCAGGCTGCGCTGGTCCCCCGGACTCAGCCGGCGGTGCCAGCGGAAGCACGACGCGATCCAAGGGCGTTGCGTGCGGCGAACCGGCAATCTACAGGAAACCTAACCTAACGAGAGGAGAGATCATGGCGCAGTTCAGGGTGACGTTGGCGATGGAGGAGCACACCTCATGGGCGGCGGACATCGTCGTGGAGGCGGACAGCCAGGACGCTGTTCGCAGCGCGGTGGAGCAGGCGATCGACAACGGGGGGGGAGTTCGACGGCGCGTACTGGGAGGAGACCGATAACCAGGATGTCAAGTCCATCAGGGTCAATACGGTCGAGCCGATCCCCGAGGAAGAGGAAACGGACGAGGACTACGTCGTGCTCGCGGACGGCGAGCTGGTCGAGGTCTAGTACGAGGAGATAGCTGTGGCGAATGCGGCAGTGGCGTATGCCATGACGCTGTACGGCGAGCTGCGTGGGCGGCTCACTCCGGAGGCGCGGGCGCGCTTGTGGCAGCGGATGGGCGATCCCATTTCTTGCCTGTCGGTCGGCGCTGTTGGCCGACAGGCTTCATCACGCGGGGATCCTCCGGCTCCTGGACCTCGTGTACCTGACTCCGGAGGAGCTGGCGGAGCAGTTTGCGGCGCATGAGGTGGAGGAGCTCATGGACGCGCTCCTGGAATTTGCGGAGTGGTAATGGCGTTGAGCAGGTATCAGGAGGTTGTGGCATGAACCGGAACAAACGGAGGTTGTTGGCGGAGTTCACGGTGTTCTTGGACGAGTTTCAGAGCCCGGAATGCCGGGCTATTGCCGAGGAGGATCCGGACGGCGGTCTGGCGTGGGAGGAGTGGGCGGACAAGACCAAACCCGTGGTGTTGGCGCAGTTCCGGGCATTCCTGGAGAGGCTCCTGTTCGGACATGGTGAGCCTCGGGCAGGCGCGGGAGCTGGAGATCGCCTATCTCGAATGGCTGCCGGACGACTGCAAGTACCAGTGGGAGATCGAGCCTCTTTTGCGGGCGGCTGTTCCGGGCGGCCGGGAACAACTGAGCCGGGTAATCGCCGTGCTGATGTCGCGGAAAAAACCCGGCAAAATCCCCCGTTGGGGGCGCACACACGCGGTGCGCGGCGGGCTTTAATAGGGTAGCAATCCAGTCCCGGCGAGCCCGGGAGAAAGGTGGTGTGCGATGGACCTGGAGATCTTGAAGGCGGAGTGGCAGGAGCAGGACCGACTGGAAGCGGAGCAGGAGGAGGCGGACCGGCTGTGGCTGGAGGAGGACCGGCTGTGGCTGGAGGCGGAGCTGCAGGAGGAGGAGGAGCGGCTGGACCGGCTGGCGGAGGAGTACCGGCAGGAGGAGGAGGAGCAGGAGGCGGAGTGGCTGGAGGAGGAGCGGCTGTTGCTGGAGGAAGAGGAGGAGCGGCTGGAAGCGGAGCAGAAGGAGGCGGACCGGTTGCTGGAGTGGTAGCCCCGGCGCGGTAGCTGGCAGGGAGAGGCAGCGACCCGGATCCTGTCCGGGTCGCGTCATGATTGCGGGAGATAAAAATGAACGAGAGCGAGTAGATGAAACTGCTGGCGGAGGGGATCTTGGGTCTGTTGGACGGGCAGGTCAGCATGGTGGCGAGCGGCGCGTTGTACTCTGCCGGCACGCAGGTCGTAGCGCATCGCTGGTTTGGGGAGGGCTCTTGTTGCCCGGGGAGATGCGGCGCGAGGAGGAGGAGATCACCCGGTTGATCCACGCGGTCATGCACGGCAAGCCCCAGGAAGTGGATCCGCGAATCGGATCGGCTGGCCGCCGCTTCCCCAGCGACAGGCGAAGTATGACGCGAGACAAAGGCACGAACCTTTCGCCCGATGCGGATCGCATCGCGGATGAGAGCGCGGCTCCGCCTGTCTACCTGAAGAACGGGCGGGCTACGCTCCAGGTCGCGGACGGGAAGATCCACGTCTGCCCGCCGGAGGAATCCGAACCGCGGGAGGGCTCCGTCGTAATTGCCGAGCCGCTTATGGGGCTGTTCTGGGCATCAAAAGAAGAGCACGACCAAGCGCCGCCGGGAAGCCGTCGGTCTGCGGGTATATTGAGGATGCCCGGATCCCAGCGGTCGTGGCCCGCCGACTGGAGCTTGCCGACGCCCTGACGCCGCTCCCCGGAGAACCCGGCGTCTGCACGGTCCCCGTCGAGCGGATCGTATTCGGGTTGGTCCGGGAGGCTGCGGCCACAGGCATTACCGATCCTGCCGAGATGGAAGCCTACGTGTTGCGGGGGCTTGCAGAATGCGGCAACGATGTCGAGCCGGCAGACGTTCAAGACCCTCATCGAGCGATCCGCCGCGAAGCAGACCCCCTCTGAACTCGCGGCCGCCAGTCGGCGAGGCCGAGGGCGGCCGAGGAACGAGGAGTTCAGCAAGTGGGCGTTTCGCGCGATTCGGGGTCTTGCGAAATGCGCGGAAACTGGCGGAAGAGGCCGCGGGGAGATTCGGGATCAGCACCGAGGCAGCGCTCAGCGCATCCATCGCTCGGACTGGTACGAGCGCATGGCGCCAGCCGTCGCGCGACCGAAACCCGCGCCAGCCCCACCCTCCCGACCGCCCGTTAAGCAGTCGCTTGGCCGCGCGATCGCAAAGCACATCCGGTCTCATGGACCCGCAAAGTGCGAGGACATCGCCGCCGCGCTGGGCATCGAGGTGCGAAAGGTTGAGCGGGCCTTGCAGAACAGGGATCGGTTCGTCTACCTGCCGGGCGACCTCTGGGATCGGGCGTAGCGGAAGTCCTTGTCTGCCCTGGAAGCCCCGCCATGCGGGGCCTTGTCGTTTCTTGGGATCGCTTTTTTGTCCCTATTATGTCCGCCGAAAATGCCTCATCTTGAAACAGAAGCTGCGGGAGACGTGGCTGCCAGCGACATCGAAGTCAAGGACAAGAACGACGCGTTTCTGGATACCGAACGGATTGGGGTGCTGGCAGTTTTGGTGTTGTGCGAGGCGTGCTCAGCAGTAGGACCGGCAAAGGACGACTCGTGCGATTCACCAGGAAAGGTCCCGCAAGTGTCTACTACAACGAGATCGACCGCTATTGCTGCCAGTGGCTCAGCAACCTGATCCGTGACGGCCTCATTACGCCAGGAACCATCGACCCCAGAAGCATCAAGGAACGTAGAACCCCATGACCTCGAAGGATACACACGCTGCCACTTTTTTGCCGGAGTCGCCGGCTGGGACCTGGCGCTGCGACTCGCCAGGCTGGCCCGACGACGTCCCGGTCTGGACCGGGTCGTGCCCCTGCCAGCCATGGTCTGAAGCGGGGAAAGGGCTCGGCGCGCAGGAACCCGCGCGACCTCTGGCCCGACTGGTATCGGCTCATCCGCCAGTGCCGCCCTCCAATGGTCTTTGGAGAACAGGTTGAGGCGGCGGTTAGCCGCGGCTGGCTCGATGGAGTATTCCGAGACCTGGAAGGCGAAGGCTACGCCTGCGGGGCGGCGGTACTTGGCGCACACAGCATCGGTGCGCCGCACCTCCGGCAGCGGCGTTTATTGGGTGGCCTACGCCCCAGGCCAGCGACTGTTTCGTGAACAGCTCCCGGACGCGACCGGAGTCGGAGCAAGCCTGCTTGGGGCGGGACCTGAATCGAATTGGAAAGAGTACCACGGGTGCCGGATCAGTAGTGAACCCGGCGATGTGCCGCTGGTTGATGCGATTCCCTCGGGCATGGGATTTGGCGAGCCCGCACTTCGACGCTTGGTGCAAGGTGCAAGGGCTAATTTGGTCGCGCGGCTGCGGGCTTACGGCAATGCCGTCGTGCCGCAACTAGCGGCACTGTTCGTCCGGTCGGCGGCCGAGGCAGTCGCTGAAGGGAATGAGCAAATGGGCGCAGGCAGAAACACGGGCTACACGCCGGGAAACACTCCGTCTGCCAGTGGGGCGCCGACGCCGGGCTCGCCCATCGCCCTGAGCTTCTTCAGCGGCGCCATGGGGCTTGATCTCGGTCTGGAACTGGCGGGATTTTCGCTGCGGCTGGCTTCGGAAACGGACAAGGACGCCGCGGCAACGATCAGGGGGAACCGTCCCGACATCCCCTTGATCGGCGACATCCACGAGTACACTGCGGCGCAGGTGCGGGCGGCAGCCGGCGCCGGGGACGCGGACGTCGACCTGGTCGCTGGCGGGCCGCCGTGCCAGACGTATAGCACCGCCGGGAACCGCCAGGCTCTGGAGGACGTTCGCGGTATCGCGATCCTGAAGCTCGCCAGCTTGGCGGTGGAAGTGCGGCCTGAAGTATGTTGTCATTGAAAACGTCCGTGGCCTGCTCTCGGCCGAAGGCGGCGCCGTGCTGGAAAAAGTTTTGGCGATGCTCAAGAGCGGCGGCTACGCCGCCTCCTTCGACTCTACGACACCGCGTACTTCGGTGCGCCCCAGCACCGTGAGCGCGTCATCGTCGTCGCCAGCCGCGATGGCCGCCGCGTGCCGTACCTGCGCCCGACCCATTCCGACCGACCCGAGGACGGACTGCCCACGTGGAAGACCCTCCGGGACGCTATCGGCGACATGCCCGGAATCGGTCACCATTATGTCCAGTTCCCGGACAGACGGCTGGAGTTCTTCAGGAAACTGAGCCCCGGACAGAACTGGCGCGACCTTCCCGAGGACGACCAGAGAGCCGCGATGAGCGACGCCGTCCGTGACGCGGAGGGCGGCAAGTGCGGGTTCTACCGGCGACTCGCTTGGGACGAGCCGTGCCCGACGCTGGTCAGCATGCCGAACATGCCCGCCACCGACCTCTGCCACCCGGAGGCACTCCGCCCGTTAAGCGTCGAGGAATACCGGCGGCTCCAAGGTTTCCCGGACGAGTGGCAGGTTTGCGGCGACCTTGTCAGCCAGTACCGGCAGCTCGGAAACGCCGTCCCGGTCCTGCTCGGGAAGGCCGTCGGTTTGGCGATCCTCGAACACATGCGGACACAGAGGTCGGAGGACGCGGTGCCGAGCTTCAGGTATTCGCGGTACGCGGGAACCAGCGACCGGGAGTGGTGCGGTTCCCCGGAGGCCGCCAGGACCCGGCTTGCCGAGCTCGTCCCCAAGATTCCGCCGTGCCGGCGAGGAGACGAAGGAGTCGCTGTCGGTCGCGCTGCGGAACGTCCTCCCGAAAGTCCGCGAGACGGGCTGCCTTCTGATGCAGGCGAAGCGGTTGTGCCGGAAAAGCGGCATCTTGTGGGAGCCATGGGTCAGGAAGGAATGCGACCTGTCGGAGCGCACTGCGCAGGCATACATGCGTATCGCCGGCAACTGGGAGGAGCTCCAAAAGCGCAGAGCTCTGCGCTTTTGAGCATCGACCGCGCCTTGAAGTGGCTGGCGCAGCCGAAGGAGACACCCGACCCTCCGAAGGATGAGGAGCATGGGCGGGCCGGTCCGGGGGACCGCGCCGGAGGCGAACACGCCAACGACGCCGCTACCGATCGGGACAGAGAGGGAGCTGATGCGCCTGCACCCGAGGAGCCGGGTCTGGAACCGGGCCATCCACCGGCCGTCACTCCCGAACGGCGGCGCGAGCTTGAAGCCGCACTGAAGGACACGATCCGACGGCGCGACCGGCTCGCCCCTGACGGCAGGCTGCGATGGGACGAGGAGCTGGCGAAGAGGCTGCAGCGGGCGCGCGACCGCCTCTGCCAAGGTCGAGCCCTGAACGAGGACGACTGACTGCCTTCGGGGCGCCGTAATGCGTCGGCGGTCGGCTTCCGACACGAACGGAGGGGGGAACGAACGATGGGTACGATGATGATTGAGTGCGGCGACCACGGCCGGGCGCCAGCCTCAGCGGTCTGCATCCACCTGGCACGTGGGACATCCAACCGCTGGCACGGCACGCTGTTGGAGGGGGAGGAAGTCCCGGGCGACTGGCTCTGTCCCGAATGCGAGCCGCATCCATGGGATCTCGGCCTGAGGGACATCGAGATGTGGTGCATGCACTGCGTCCGCCGGATCCAGGAGGAGAGAGGGGCGACCGTCACGATCCACGACGGGACGCGACCCGCAGAAGAGTAGGCGCACGGGCCACGCAGGGCTTTGCGTCGAGCAGCTACCGTAAGGAGGGGCGAAAAGCGGCACGACGGGCATCATCGACACTCTTGCTGCCTGCCGCGTCGCCAGCGCCGGGCACGGGATCGTCGAGCCGCACGGGACCGTGATCGCCTGGGCCGTGGACGAGCCGTGGGCGGCGATCATCGCAGGGCTGTTGAACAGGGTGGAGGGAGAAGGGCTTCAGGTCGGGACGGCCCCGCGAATCATGGACCGACTACAGACAACACCAAACGTCCTAGCTTGAAAGGGAAAGATGATGGGTGCGTGTATGCTTGTTGCCGGAGTGCCTGACGCCAGAATCGACGAAGCCAGGAAGGCGATCTTGCTGAAGATCGTGGCAGAGCTGCCCGACGACTTCTTCGACTCGGACGTGTGGCCGAGTCCTGAAGGCGAGCGTAACAGTGCCGCCGAGTGTCGTGCCGACCTTGTGGACGCCGTCGAGTTCCTCACGGTCGCCCGGCAGTCCAGGGAGGTCACGGAGTTCATCCTCACGCTCGGCGGGCACAACCTGCTCGTCACCGGGGGCATGAGCAACGGCGACTCGCCGACCGACGCCTACGACCTGTTCAACTACATCTGGCATTGCAAGAAGCTCTACAGACAACTTGAAGAGTGGGCAATCGAGGACCATGCGGCGGGCTTGTTGAACCGGGTGTTGGGCGCAGAGGAATACCACGATTCAGATGAGGAGGACGAGTGACGGCGATCTGGAAAGTGGAGGCGAGGGGCAGTCGTGTCGAGGGCACACGGAAAACGACGAAACATAGGTATCGAAAAGGGCGATATCATGGCGAACCGAAGCGTCGAACTGCGCAACTGGAACATGTGGGTGGTCAACCGTTACGCCACCCTGGTCGTGGACATCCCCGACGGCATGGACGAGGCGGAAGCCGCGTACGCCATCACGGAATACGTGAGCCGCGACCTGGACGAGGGCGGCGAAATGCGCGCCCTGTTTGGACGCGAAAGGAAGGTCGGCGATCCGGAAACGTCTACTTCCGTCCCAGCATGGAGAAACCGGTACACGTGTTGTCGAACAACGGTGGCGACGACCTGTTTCCGGTCAGCAGGATCCGGCCCGTCGTCAAGGATCTGGCGGAACTGACGAAGGAGGCCGTCACCCCCGCCAGCCTTCGCGAGCTGGACAGGCTGGTCAAGTCCCTGGTCACGACGCTCCCGCCGGAGATCGAGCCGTTGCCGCCGCTGGAGATCGTGGGATAGAGCCTGGCGTCGGCCCTGCGGGGCGTCGTCCCGCCCGGCCCCTTCAGGTCGCCCGCTTCGACCCAGCCCCCTCTCACCCCCTTGCCTCGCCCCGACCCAGCAGCGACGGGGAGTCCGGATCGTGGGAGTCGAAATTGGCTTGGGCCCGCTCGAAGCTCTTCGTGGCGTAGCAGTACTGGCACCCGAACAGGCACGACTCGTACATGCCGACGTCCCGGCTGGCCACGCACCCGCACGCCTTGCGCTGGGCCGGATCCTTCGTCCCCGGCACCTCGATGCCGAACGCCTCGGCGATCACCCGGTCGTCCACGCATTTGCCGGGCAGGATCCCAAAGGGTCGGAGATCCACTTCCTCGGCGCAGCTGACGATCTCCATCCCGTTCTCCCCAGCAAGTCCCGCCAAGCCTGCGCATCAACGGCGCGAAGTCCGCGGCATCGCAGGGGCGCACCGTCGCCGGGGTCCCTTCCAGCTCCCTCAGCCTTTTCTCGATCTTCCGGTATCGGTCCACGATGCTGACGACCACTCTGCGCGTATGCCCGCGGAGCGACTTCGGCCAGCCGGCGGAAGTTCTGCTGGTGGAACGCCGGGGGAGTGATCCCGCTGAAGACGATCGGGTCGTAGCGCCAAATCGACGCGGCTCGGACCGAGCCGTTCCGCAAGTTCGCGGAACGCCTGAACGGCGGTCGCGGCAGGAGGGGACTTGGGGTCGAGCTGCTGCGGGTAGCCGAGGATCGTGAACTGGAAGTAGTACCGGTATCCTCGGGAGTCCAGCTCGTCGAGGTACGGCATCAGGGGTCGGGGGTTGCGGGTCCAGAAAACGATGGCATCCACGTCCTCGGGACGGAGCGAGATCCTGCTCGCCTGGGTGCGGTTGACGGGGTTGGGCACCGTGCAATACCCTTCCCTGAGGCGGCGGACCATCCACTCCGCGTAGAAGGCGGGAATGTCGGTACGGCGGCTGGCGCTGACGATCATCGGCCGTCTCTTCTCGGGAAAGTCCATTATCGCCGATCCGGGCCGTGTGGGAACGGGGCGGCAGGATAAGGGCCGTTCCGGAGGCGATCTACCGCGGCAGGCCGACCGGTGCGGCACGAGCCCGGCCCTCAACGATCCCACCCTAACGCCGCCGTCCGCCTCGATTTTCTTCCGGCGAGTCTACTACATTATGCGGAGGGGACGCGGGGCGACGACGATACCGAAACAAGCGCAGGCCGCAGGCAGCGCCCCGTATCCCCGGAAGCGTTCGCCTGCGGCTTGTGTTTTGGGAGGCGGGATGGCAGAGGGCAGCTTCGGCAGCAGGCAGGTCGGCACCACGGGCCACGAGATCCTGAACCGCGAGGGAAAAATTGTCGCCTGGACGATGGATGGGCTGTGGGCGGCGATCATCGTCGGCCTGCTCAACGGTCTCGACCGAAGACCAGTACCTGACGCATCGCCCCCGATGACATCCGGGGACGACACGGAGGCGACCGCCCGCGAGGCGATCGGTCATCTCGCGCACAACGGTCTTGCCGTCCGATGGGAACTTCCCGGCGAGCCGAGCGAGGCGGTGGCGGAGCTGGTCGAGTCCTGTCTGGCGGACGGCAAGGTAGGCGAGACCGTCGGCGAGCTGGGCTGCCGGTACGTGATGAAGCGACTGGCGGACGATTGGCTCGGAATCAGCGGGATCGAGACGGGCTGAAAGCGTAGCGGCACCAGCCCCTCCCCGGAGACCCCGCGGTCCGGGCGGCACCGCCTCCCGGCGTAATAATCGGCTTTTTTCGCCGTACTTGTGCGATGCCCAGGGAATCCGCGGCGAGACTACTATATTAGGGAGGTGGACAGGACTCCCAGAACAAGCCGACCAATCACGAGCCGCAGGGGCGTATTGTCTTGTCCACCAGCCAGGACGATTCGCCTGCGGCTTCTTTCGTACCTTTTCAACCGATTGAACGAACAGTTGACCGGGGCAAGTCACGCCCCATACATAGAGAGCTTGGCGGAAGGGTAACGATCCGCTGGTGGATAGGCGAGCCGCCCATGGACGGGCAGTGCAGGGACGTGGTGCAGGGCTAACAGCCCGAGCGCCGAACGCTGCGAGGAGCAGAGACCGCCCAAGTGACAGGGCAGGGCGAATGCCGCCCTTCCCGGTGGCGACGACTGACACGTCCCGCTGGGTAATATCGGCCCAGAATGGCGAGACGCGAGATGTCCGGACGAACGGTCAGAGTCCAGCAGGCGTCGTTAAACAATTCTGCGGGGGGAGATCGGATTCGATTGGGAATTGATTCGCAGTGACCACTGGCTCCCGCGCTCGGAAAAGGTGCGTGTGCCCAAAGCCGACCTGTGCGGTCGCCCCGACCGCACGCGACCCTCACGGAGCGCAGCGGAGCGGAGCGACCGTGAGGAGCCGCACGTTGCAAGTCACGTCCGGATGACCGCCACGCGCTCGCGACGCGCTCCGTGGTCCGGTCGAAGTCTTTTGGGGATCTGCGCGGCGTGGAGCCGCGATCCGCAGCAGACGGCCACTCGTCATCGACCTGCCCGTGCTCGGGCTGGGCGTCGCCCCGCCCTGCGCACAGTGTCGCCCCTTCGGGGCAACGGGTAACTCGCCGCGCTGCGCCCTGTCGGGCAAGGGGGAGGAGGTCGCCGCGGACGAGTCGCCTCCGCGTGGCCGGTCATCCGTAGCGATCGCGACGGTACCACCGGCAGACGGCCACTCGACATCGACCTGCCCGTGCTCGGGCTGGGGCTTCGCCCCGCCCTGCGCACAGTGTCGCCCCTTCGGGGCAACGGGGTAACTCGCCGCGCTGCGCCCTGCCGGACAAGGGGACAGTACGATAACCGGCGGTCACCGGCGATCGTCGGGGGTGCGGTGTCGGGCAGGACGACGCCGACCACCCTCCCCGCAGCCGACCCTGACCGACCGTTGGCGGTTGCTATCAGCCGACTTCCCGTCGTCCCGTGACGGACCGGCGACAACGGTTTCCGCACTTCTCCCGTTCCCGCAGCCGGCCCCGACCGACCGTTGGCGGTCCCCGCCCACGACCGTTAGCCGACATCCCGTCGTCCCGTGGCGGACCGCAGGCGGGAAGGCGGAGCCGGTTGCGGCGATGATGTCCGCGCTCTCTCGCACCGGCAGCCGACCCTGACCGACCGTTGGCGGTCGCCGCCCGTGACCGTCAGCCGATTGCCAGTCGTCCCGTCCGGCGGCCGCTCGGGGACACGCCAAGTCACTACCCATCCACCCCAGCCCGAAGATATTCTCCCGTGCCGCCCGCCCCGTGGTGCAGGGGGCTAACGGCTTGCCCCGACAGGCGTTAGCTGGCCGCACTCGGTCGTCCCTGTGCCTTCCTGCCGTGGCGGGTGAAGCCCGTTCTGTCCTGATGCGACCTTCCTGGTGCCGTCCAGCGGTCGCGGACGAGCACGCCGTCCCGCCCTCGCGCGGAGAAGTGTTCCAGCGCCCGGGATTTTTTCCGCCTTCTACACCCGCAGACTGGAAATCCTTCATCCCCGATCCTCTCCCGGCCGGAACCCCTTCCCCGGGCCAATCCTCCTTTCCCGACGGTCCGACAAGGGCGATGGACAGCTGCCCACGCCATGGTCGGGGTTCGCGACGGACCCCGGCGGGCGCTGTGGATTCCGGCCGCTCGGGCGACGACCGCTTCCCGGATCGGGCCCACGGCCTGCGTCATCAAGGCCCCGGCAGAACCCGCCCCACGGGCGTGTTTCTTGTCAGCCGGCGACCACCACAGCTCGGCCGGATGTGACCTCCGCGCCGAAGAAGAATGCGTTTGGACGTGCCGGTGGGGGCGACCGAGGCGCGCAGCGAACAACTGCGTTCACCTGCCGGGCCGGCTGCAAGGAACGTGATGTCTCGAAGAACCGTCCCGCCGGTCCGGTCAAGTGCAGCGCTTGGTTCGCCCCGGCCCATCATCTTCAATGTTGGACTGATAGTGTCTCAGCCCAAGCGTTGCGATATCGTCAGGGTAATTCATGAACTCGTAGGAAAGCTCGTATATTCGCTCGACCACCGAGTCAGGCAGGATGGACCCGGCCTCTTTGATTATCTCACCATCACACCCAATCAACCGATTGGGCATGAGACTCTGCATTTGCTCGTGCGACGCGCTTCAGAATCGAAGTGCTCGTCAACAAGGGCTTGGCAACGGTCGATGATCTCTGCCATCTTGCGGCAACGATCTTCTTCAACGCTTGGCTGGCGTAAACGTAGCTTTCGCGTCCCCAGTTGGAGAGGAACTGGAGATACTCGCCATTGTTCACGCCCGCTTCCAATCGCCAGATTGCCGCCAACTCGCGCTGCCAATTTTCCGAAAGCGACGACAAGCGGCAATCGTGCGAGAAAGTTTGCTTGTGATACTTTCCCGTGGCGTCATACCAGTCCATGCTTCACCGTTGCTGTTGTGGGCGAACGCCAGAGCCCAGGCACCCGGGATCAAAACGCACGAACCGCGGCAGCGGAGCTGCTGCAGCCTTCCCGGGTTGCCTGTAGCGGTTTGTTACGGCCTTCATAGTGATGCACTAACGGCTAAGCTCAGCAGCGGCGGCCGCGTCAACGGCCTTGAAACTCCGGGAAACCAAACTCGCGGCCGCCGTCTGCTGCAGCCCCTGGTTCGGCTTTGCTATTCCCCTCTGATCTGTCGAGCCGCCACGGTTAGCGCCCGCAGAGCCGCTTCCGGCTCAAGAGCGGGTGTGACCAAGAGACAAACTACGCGAACCGACTCTCCGTCAACGGCCCCTGGCCAGTTTATTGGCACAGCCGAACGCCCAACGATGCCTAGCACTTCATCGACGACATCGCTCTTGGAGTGCGGTAGGGCATAGCCGCGCCCAAGAGCTGTTGAACCGAGCGATTCGCGGTGGAGCACTTGGCAAATAATGCGGTCTGCATTCTCCGGTGTAACCTGTTGGGACTCCACCAATTTCCCGACCAGAAACCTTACCGCGGCCTCCGGCGAAGAGACGACGGATGTCGGTAAATCAACTACCGGAAAGCCAAAGCCATCAGCAGCATCGGGCACAAGCACCTCTTTGTCGCCCAACTTGGGTTTATCCCGCCGGCACACAGCCGTGCTGCTTCTTTAACACGGCCGGTCGGGCCGGCTAAGAACCCCTGGCTGACCGGAATTCTAATCCCGCAAGTCGCATCCGAGCAAGAGGATGCCAGCGCCTGGCGGCTCCGCGACGGGGTCTTGGCCGGTCCGCCTATCCCGCCCGGCCCGCGCAGCTCGACCCTCCCTTGGAACTAACCGAGTCCGGGTAGGGTCCTTAGCAGATCGTCGCCGACCGGTGATCACTGCACGTCGTCAGCCGCGGCGGTTTCATAAGGCATTAAAGCGCAGCGTCGCGCCGACCTGCCGCGGAAGAGGGGTGTCGTTAGCAAGCCGGTTTCGGCCGGCTACCGCGGCCGCCAGTGCTTTTTCCCTGTCCGCCGCTCCGCACTCCCCGCCCGCCCTCTTCCGCTGCTAATCCTTCCCCCTGTTCGCACTCAGCGCGCCGTTAGCCGCGACACACCTCGTCGGCCGGCAGGTCTATGTGACCGAGGCGCCCCTAATTTAACCGCCGTGTGCGCAAGAAATTGCTCAGTCCCCGGTCGTTAGTTCGAGCGGACCCCTGTTTCTGTGAACTACGGCGACGGCTCGACCCGGCAGACCGCCTCCAGCTCGGCAAGGGCTTCCAGCCTGGCCACGGCAATCGTGCCGGTCACGACCGTTGTGGTCTTGGAGCGATCAAGCTCCTTGAACCCTAACTCGGATAGCTTTGCCAGGGTCGCTAGCAAGAAATCTTTCAGGTACACCCTGACCTCGATCCGGCCGCCGCTGATGCGAAGCTTGCCAATCTGGACTTTGCCGGCCAGACCACCCATTGCGGCGAGCGTCTTGGAAAGATTGCGGAGCTTTGGGGCAAGCTTTGTTGGGCCGCAGAGGACGAGGCGAAGAAGGCTGGCCCTCAACGTCCCCTGACTTATCGGCACGCCCATGCCCATGCCCATGCCGCCGAACGCTTGGCCCCTTCCCGAAGCCGCTGCGACTCCGCGATGCACTTGACCCCAGGCTACCGGTGCTGCATGTCCCGCGACGCCGAACACGCCTTCATAGCTCACGCCCTCGGGCATTTCCACCGGACGGCCACCGTCCCGGCTGGCCGCCCTCGGTGATGAGCTTCTTTCCTCGACCGCCACGAAACTGGTGAACTGCGTCATCAGCTGAAACCGGAGCCCCAGACCCAGGATCTCCTCCTTTGCGCCGGGTCGGGCTGGCCGCACTGGACGCCGAGGTCCTGGTTCATCAGGTCCTCCACCTTCGCCCGGGCCGACAGCGACGCCAACACCTCGTTCTTCGGCTCGTCCTCGGGGAAGCTCACGTCGATCTTCCGCTCGAATTTCCCTTCGCCGGTCTTGCCGTGGAGGGTGATCGTGCCCTTGCCCGCCCTCCTGTACTGCCCCTTGACCATGATCGGCGTCGAGCTGAACAGGTCGGGGATTTGCTCGGGTACATCTCCGTTACCTTGAGCTTGCCAAAATCGAGCTCCACGTCGGTCAGCACCGGCGTGCGACCCGTTCGTGGAACGCTCCCCGGCCCCGCCGTCGCCTCTCCGTCGAGGATGTACTGCACCTCGCCGCGGCCCGCGCGGGCCATGCCGTCCAGCAGGAAGCGGTTGACCCTGCGTGCCGATGCCGAAGGCGAATATCCGCGCCGTGCCGGCGTTCTTCGCACGGCGTCGATGATCGCCATGTCGTTGCCCACGTAGCCGTCGGTCATGAAGCACACGATGCGGACGCGCTGGGGTCGTCCTGCCCGGCCAGGCAGGCGTTGATGGCCTTCATCATCTCTGTGCCGCCGCTGCCCTGCGGGTTGCCGCGATATTGCAGCGCCCGCGGCGGTTTTCCGGCGTGTTCGGCATCGGCTTCTCGAACAAAGACCGTGCCGCCGGAGAAGGTGATCAGCTTGAAGGTGTCTTTGTCGTGCATCCCCTCGATGCACAGCTGCATCGCCTTCTTGGCCGTCTCGATCGGAAAGCCGCCCATCGAGCCCCTCGAGTCGATCACGAAGACCATTCTCCTTGGGCACGATGTTTGCGTTTCGCACCCGCTTGGGCGGCTGCAAGATGATCGTGAAGAACTTGCCACGTTTGTCGGTGTGGGACGAGCACGGCGTCGGCGATCTCGTCGCCGGCCGTCCGATAGGCCGAGGATGAAGTCCTTGTTCGGGATTTCCGCCTGGTTCTTACTTTTCACGGTTGCACGCCCCCGGGGCCGGCTCTCTCGACCTCCACCTCGTGCACCGCCTGGCCAGGTCCCGCAGCTCCCCATCCCCGTATCCAGCCGCACCGTCAGGCTGATATCGTGCCCGGTGTGCGTGCCCTTCGCGGTCACCGGGGGCGTGATCTTGGAGCCCCGTCCGGCACCTGCGTCTGCGTAGTTAATCCTGCCACGGCGTCATCGGCGCCGGCCGCACTCCCGCCGCCGGGGATGTACCGCGGCCCAACGACCATCGGAAACACCCACTCGAATACGCCATCCGCGTACTTGAGCGTCTCGACGTAAGTGATCTCGATGCTCTACCTCCGACGCCGGGCTCGATGTTCGCCACCGACTGCGTGAAGATGTTCGGCCGCTCCTGGTCGAGCAGACTGGCGACGTGCCCGGCCGCCTTCGCGGCTTCGTAGACCTCGGCGGCGCTCCTCGCTGCGTTCCTTGATCTGCCCCACGATCCGCCGCTCGCCGACCTGTTCATGGTCATGTCGTCCACGGCGGCGTCCTGCGGCAGCGGGTAGACGTGAGTTCGCTTCGATCTTCTTGTCCGTCCCCGGGTTGTGGAAGACTTGCGTGACCGTGACCCGCCCGACGTAGCCGACAACGTCCGCATTGCACGTCGGTGTGCTTCAGCGGGCAAGGGCCCAACGGCTTGCCGTGGACATCCAGCGCATCCAGGCGGCCCTCGTTCGGGCCGCTGCTCTTGGCGGCAGCAAAAGGCGCCGCGACCAGCAGCACCGCAACAAGCACAACAACCAACGCGAGCCAATTAGCCTTCATTGCGTCTCTCCTCTTCTCCCTAGAACAGGGCAAAGCGGCTCTTGGATCATCGGCGATTGCCAGTATCTTCCGATCTCTTGGACGCCGGGAGGGGTCTTAGAGTTCCCGGCCGTAGCGTGGTTTCCAGCCATCGGCTTCGCGTGCTGGGTAGAGAGCCTCTCGAATGCCTTCTATTCTCCTTTTGCGCAGCCGCGCGGCTATTATTGCAGGAAAATCGCCGACACATAACGAGGAAGTGGGGAGTCGGGGCTGGGATGACCAAGGGCTCAACTTGGCGGAAGTTGCGCGCGGAGGTGCGACACCGATGCGTCCCAGCCGGAGTGAGACTTCCCACGGGCGACAGATAGCCCCAACTGCCAGTCGGCGCAGGACTCGAACCAACAAACGGCCCATATCCCGATCGCCTTCCTGAACTCATTTGGACAGGCAGCACCGACGGGCGGCTGGTAACGCCCCGCCAAGCACCCCCGGGTGCGTCAGGAGGGGCGATCGTGGGAGAGCGGCGATCAGCCCCTGCGGCAAGATCAACATCGGGAGCGAGCGTAGCTTCCTGCCGTTGACCCGCACCGGTCGTAGCAAGGGTCCATGGAAGGACTGCCCCCATCGGGTCCCTCAACCCGCCGCCGCCGCAGGCTTGACTATC
>CAVWXT010000009.1:0-7075 GCA_963759115.1 uncultured Planctomycetaceae bacterium | reverse complement strand
CTATATCACGCGTCTCGGACTTCCTGAGTTCGAGTGGAGTTAGTCAACAAGGCCGTATAAATTTGCGAACTCTTCCGCCCCTCTTGCCACACTTCGAAGGCGATCTTGGTCCCATCCGGCGACCAGGATGGGGCTTCTGCCTTCGCGATATTTGTCAGCAGTGGCGTGCTGGCGTGTTCCTTCAAGTCGTAAATGTAAATTCCCTGTGCTTCGGAATCATTGGTGCAATAGATGATCCGTTTTCCATCCGACACAAACTCCAGCTCCCTCGTCTTGTAAGCCAATGTCGGGGTTCGACGCTGGCCGGACATGATATATACGTTCCCGGCGCGAGCAAAGCTCTCACTTGTTACAAATGCCAATTTCCCAATGGGAATGGACATCGTCGCGTTCTTTTCGCTCTCGTCGCGACGGAAGCGCAAGTCGATGTCGCAGCCCGCGCCGGCTTCGGGGGAAAGCTCTTCGGACGGCCCTTTCCCCGGTCGTTGAGACAGATCCGCAGCTCGTCTTTGCCGATCTCATAGATTCCCAGAGTGGCCTCTCCCTGGAACGTCATGTCGATGGCCGCCGGCTTGGCCTTCGCATCGACCGTGTAGGCCGTTTCCGCGACGAACTTCGGGCCGATCGCGATGGTGATCGCCTCCTCCGAGAAAAGGAACAACAGTTGGCCAGCCGTGGCCTTGGGGACTGGACTGCCGGCTTGGACCATCGAGACCCCGCGCCAAGCCCCTTTCAGAGACGCCAGGGAGGATTGCCCCGCGGTTTCGGCAGCCGGCGCGGCCGCTTGTCCCGCAGCCAAGCAAGCCCCGGCGACAGCCAGGGCTACCACGTGACGGATACGTTCCATAGCACCCTCCTGCACGAGCGACGAAACGAGGCGAAGAGCCAAGAGGTGGAACACCACTATGGCCGGCATTATACCGCCGGTGTTTGAGAAACTCAAGGATTGGCGCGTGTTGGGTGCATTCCCGTATCTGCGCCCGCCTACAAAACACCGGGCGAAATGAGGCTTCGCAACCCGAGCCTCTCAAACGCTTTGTGATAGTCTCCGGGAAACACCGCTATTCGCGCAGGAACGGGAATGCACCCCGCGCTGTTCAGCTAAGGCGCGTCGGTCACATCGACCGGCGTTTGGTTCGAGCGACTATCGAGTCAACGTCGGCAGTCGCGCGACCTTTGCCGCTGCTTGCCGTGGGCGGCTCAGTTCTGCCGGTTCACTTCGGCCGCGCGATAGTGTATCGATGTATCGTATCCGCGCGGAGCCCGCGTTCAGCCTACGGCGGATGCTCGACCACTTTACGCGCGTGCTTGCTGTCCGGGCAAGCGAGAAGGGATTGGCATTCTACTGCCGTATACCCGAGAGGATGCCGGATGCGGTCGTAGGCGACCGGATGCGATTACAGCAAGTCTTGCTCAATCTGGCGAGCAACGCGATCAAGTTCACCGAGCGGGGCGAGGTGGAACTGCGCCTGCGGGCACTCTCGCAGGACGGCGATGCCTGCCTGGAGTTTGCCGTGCGGGACACGGGAACCCGTGCGTGGGAGGGCGTCTGAATCCTCGGACAATTGCGGCGCGAGCCGCAGTGGACGGCCGCTTCGCCGGCATAGACGTGGCCATCTTCCGAAGTTAGAATCATCGCGCCGCCCCTAGCAAAGGAGGCTCAACTTGGAAACGATGACGCCAATCGCCACTCGCAACGAAGCCCGCGACCTGGTCAATGCCGATCTGCGCGAAGAGCGAGTCGTTGTTGCCCGCAGGCCCGGAGCTTACCCACAGTAACGACAGGCTGGAAGCCAATCCCACGTACCTCATTCCCAGGAGCACGACCATGAGTCGCCCAATCGGACCGGCCAATCGCACGCTTCCCCAAACCACTCGCCGCGACGTGATCAAGCTCGGCGGAGCAATCGCCGCGGGCGCGGTGCTTTCTTCGGGCGTGCCGTGCGTGCACGCCGCGTCGGACAACACGATCCGCCTGGCCCTGATCGGCTGCGGCGGCCGGGGCCGCGGGGCGGTTGCCGACGCGTTCTCCGTCGCCACCAGTCCGATCAAGCTCCATGCGATGGCCGACCTGACCGACCAACGTGTTCAAGAGCGCTCACGACGTGCTGCAAAAGGAGTTCGCCGATCGGGTCGACGTCCCCGCCGACCGCCGTTTCGCCGGGTTCGACGCGTATCGCCACGCGATCGACTGCCTGCGGCCGGGCGACGTGGCCATGCTCACGGCCTACTCCTACTGCCGCCCCGTGCAGATCGAGTACGCGGTGAAGAAGGGCGTGAACGTGTTCATGGAGAAGAGCTTCGCGTCCGACCCGGCCGGCTGCCGCCGCATCCTGGCATGCGGGCGAGGCGGCGAAGAAGCGGAACATCAAGATCGCGGCCGGGCTCCAGTGCCGCCACAGCATCGCCCGGCAGACGCTCATCGAGAAGATCCGCGCCGGCGAACTGGGCGACATCCGGCTGGTCCGTGCCACGCGCGGACTGCGGCCGGAACTTCCTCGGGAAACCGCCGGCCGGCACCGACCTCGTCGCCTGGCAGATCCACAACCGCGTACACTTCCTCTGGGCCGGCTCCGGCCTCATGCTGGAACTCCTGATCCACCAGATCGACGAATGCTGCTGGATCAAGGACGGCTGGCCGGTCTCGGCGACGGGCAAGTGCACCCCGCCGAACAAGCCGGGCAATTGCAGCCAGAACGTCGACGACTACGTCGATCGAGTACACCTTCGCCGACGGGGGCAAGGCCGTGGTCGAGGGCGATCGATCCGTTCGCCACGTTCATCCACGGCAGCAAGCGCGCCGCGCAGTTCTCCGGCAACGTGCACGCCGCCACCGTGCACATCTACAAGGGCAAGGAGATCGACAAGAGCCAGATCGACTGGGCCGCGCCGCGCGAACCGCGCAGCCCCTGGCAGGCCGAGTGGAAGGACTTCCTTGAGGCCATTCGCGAGGACCGCCCGTACAACGAAGCTGAACGGGCGGCTTATGCGAACCTCGCCGCGATCATGGGCCGGGCGGCCGCCCACATGGGCCGGACGATCACCTGGAAGGAGATGCTCGCCTCGAACTTCTGCATTCTCGCCGATCGTCGACCAGTTGAAATTCGGCGGCCCCGCCCCGGTGAGCCCGATGCCCAGGGAAACTACCCGGTGCCGATCCCGGGGAAGTGGGTCGAAGTGTGAAGATCAAGCCTGACTCCGGTCGGACGTTCCGCGTCTCGAGCGTCTTGCCCCTTGCTTCCCCGGGGCGTTGACGGACACTGTTGTGGCGAGGTCTCCCGACCTCGCCACTGGTTGCGACCGCAGGTCTCCCCGTGTGGTTCTGAACGACCTATCCTTCGTCCCCGAGCAATCCCGACCAAGGGAGAAGGAGATCTTCGGTCGGCCGCAGTGGCTCGGTCGGCAGACGTCGGGAGACCGTGCCACAATCGGCGG
Organism: uncultured Planctomycetaceae bacterium; assembly: GCA_963759115.1. Classification (GTDB taxonomy): domain Bacteria; phylum Planctomycetota; class Planctomycetia; order Pirellulales; family Thermoguttaceae; genus CAVWXT01. Next base: position 3,640 of record CAVWXT010000009.1, on the reverse strand, counting down.
GAGTTCGGGGCATGCTGTCAAACCAAACAGGCACGCAAGCCGATAACCCGACGCCCGGCGAAATCTGTTAACCGGTCAGGGTGAGATGCTTCTCTTGCGAACGGTAGTAAACCGGATCATCCTCCATTGTCAAGAGTGCGGTATGGGCTGGTCGCCCAACCTGCTGTGCGGAGGGAAGCTCCCGCGTGGGTACTGGAAGTGTCCGAATGGGTGTAATTGGCGTTAGACGCTTTGCGGAGGACGTTATGCCATACTACAAAACTTTGAGTGCCGGAGGTCAGTCGGCTTTCGGGAAGCCGTCGGTATTCGCCGGTGCCACGCCTGTCGGCGACGCCCCCGGCCCCTGGATTGAGGTGGCGGGCGATGTTTCTGTTAACCCGGATGCGCCGAATGAGGACCGTGGAGTCTTTCTCTGCTGCGATGAACGCGAGTTGCTCGAGTGGCTGTCCGTTGCGTGCGTCGGTTCACATCGTCCGAGGTATTCAAGCGAGAGTTCGTTGTGCGCGTTGGTCGCCCCCACGAATGTCGCTAGTTTAAGGCGTAAACCATTCAAACAAAAGGGCTTAGCAGCGCTATCGCAGCAGTGCCATCGGTCAACTCAGGACAGCCCAGTTCATCGGGTCGACTACCTATTCTTCCAGGGCCACCAACCGGGGCGTGATAGCGTGCGTGAATGCAGTGAACGCATGAAACGACAGCATCGTTAACCAAAGTGTTTCCAACAGGTTAGGCTTAAGCGTGCCATTCGTCGCCCCCACCGACGCAGCCAAGGAGCTTCGGCCAAAATGGCTCGGTCACATCGACCGCGTTCGCCAAGGTAGTGCCTCGGACCGAAGGCGCGAAGACTCGCTCGGCCATGGAATCAGACCACCCTTCTTCTGGCAGACATAGCGATACGGCTCGTCGCTGTCCTTGACGCTCAGCCTATTCTCGCACGACCCGCAGGTACGTCGGGTAATCCTTAATGCGTATGCCGTTGAGTTGAGTTTCGTTGTCTTTCCGGCTTACAACCAGCTCCTGCTTTGTGCCGTTAAAGACATCGATTCCCCAGGCTCGTTCCACACGGCTATTTGGCAGGACGACGTCGACAACTACCTCCTTGATTTGATCTGCGTCGGCGACAGGCAGCCACGCTGCGACAAGCCGCTGTCTCTTATCGGAACTCTGAAGCGTGACGTGCGTCAGATCGGCGGCGCCCGGAACGACACCGGGAAATCGGCCGCATAGAAGTCGTCCAGCACCGTCGCCGAGGTCCGCCAGGCGTAATAGGCGATCTTCGGCTGACAGGGAACGACGGTCTGCACCGGCCAGGTCGTGCGGCATAATGACTGAGGGTGGGGGAAGGCGGTGAAGTGCGGGTGGCAAGGGCCAGCCTCCATGTCCAGTCCGCTGTGACAGGCGAGACTCCGCATGAAGTACTTGGCCTCCTGCATCTCGGTAGGCTGACCGGGAGGATAAGAGGAACCGGTGTAGATTTCCGTCGCGAAGTACGCCCCTTGAAACCCGAGGGCTTCGCATTTCTTTTTGAACCGCCGCACTCGTTCCAGATAACCCTTGTCCGGATACTCGCCCGGGTGCCAGCCGATCGCGTCGATCCGTGGGCCAAGCCCCTTGGGGATGGGATTCGCTCCTGTGTCCCCGCAGGCATATTTGAGGCCGGCAGGGACCGACCCATCGATGCCGTTAAAGTCCTCTCGGTACAGCGTCCTGCCCTCCAGATCGGTCACCCGGAAGTTGTCGAACGACTGCTCCATCGTGAACTGGCCCAGTCCGACCGCGCCGGCGTCATTCAACTGATGGACCATGTGCCGGGTGGTCACGGTCTGCTTGCCGTCAGAGACCGTGAACACCGCCTGCGGCCCGTGGACCCGCGCCGTCAGGTGAAGCTCCGGCCCTAGGGCCGGGATCGGCACCGATGCCAGGATCTGGCCCCATTGTCCCTTGGCCCGCTCGTGGAAGAAGACCGCCTGCAGGTGGGGCACTAGGTGGCCAGCAGGAAGTTGTTCGGGTTCCTGGTAGCGCAGGAGGATCCCCGACTGCCCTTCGTTACGAGCGTCCACTTGGACGACCGCGTCTTTGAGGCGGAGCTTTCGGCCACCACGAGGGTGCACGTCTTGATGTCGTTGACATCCCCGCCGTGGACCAGCGAGCCGGCCGTCCTGGATTCCGAAAGGGTTCTCCGCACCGAGGCACGAAAGAATCAGCCGGTCCACGCCCCCAATGCCCCCGCGGGATTGCCCAGCATGATCTTGGCCTCCGGAGCGGCCTTCTTGACAGCCGCGTAGGTCGGCTCGAAGAAATCCTTCATGTACTGCTGCCGGGCCCATCCCGTTCCATTCGTTGCCCAGCTCGAAGATGCATCGACGCGGTCCTTGAAGTGCCGCACCATGTAGTCCACGTACCTCAGGTATGCCTGGAACATCTCGCGGGTTTGATAGACAGGTTGCGGCGGGTCGCTGTAGTTGTCGTTGAACTCGCGGTAGCGGGCCTCCGACCAGTTCGTCTTCCGCGGCGGGTTCTGGTAGCGCCAGTTCCCCTTGAAATCCAGCACCATGATCACCTGGATCCCGTTGCGCACGCACTCGGTGATCGACTCGTCGGCGCGGGGATCGATCTGGAGCCGGCCCTTTTCCAGCTCGACGTAGTTCCAGGTGAACGACCCGTTGTCGGGCCCCACGCGGACCCACTTGTTGCCCAGGTCATATTGCAGCGGTCCCCAGAGGGCATCCTGGGTGACGCGGTCGTTCAAGAGGCCGTAGGAGGTCGAGGAAACTGTCACGCCCGCCCCGCGGCAAACCAGGGCCAGGTTGATGCCCCTGCGGATCGCGAACCTCCAGTTCGCCCAAGGAAAATACGTGCCCGACCCATAGCTCTTCTGCCGGCAAGTCGCTCGGCCACGATCCAGACCAGCTTGGCCCGCCGTGGCGCGAACTTGATCTCCGTCCGTCCCGAAGGATTCCCCGGCGAAGACTTGCTCTCGTAGACCGTCTCCCACTGGGCGCCGTCGCGGCTGAGCCTGACTTCGACCTGCTTCGGCAGGGCCGCCCCGTGAGGGGATAACGCGCGGCGAACTCCTTGCTGCAGACCAAGACGACAGTCGCCACTTCGGCCTCCATCGGCAGGTCGATGCGAATCCACTCCGGCCGGCCCTCGGGAACCGCGCAGCCCCAACTGCTCCAGACCGTCTCCGGATCGCCATCGATCAGGTGGATGGGCAACGTCGGATGGCTGTCCGTCCATCGGCTCGCGCGACCGTCATCTCGTGCTCCGAGCCGGCGCAGGTTGTGCTTGATCTCCCACGACTTCTTCGGCTTGATCTTAACCGCCGGATTCCGTGTTGCCCGCTGGATCATCGACTCCCGGGCAGCAGTCGGGGCTCTGCCCGTAGACGTAGACCAGGTTGCCGAAGGAGTAGACGGGCACGCCGCCGACACATGCTCTCGATCGTCGCATAGTCCTCGATGCTTGGCGGTTCGGGCCTCCGGCGAAGTGGCTCTTCTGCGGAGGCAGCCGCAGCCAGAGGAGCGAGAAGGACGGCAAACGCGATCCGCCGATTCCCTGCCGTTGGATACGCAAGCACACGGGATAATCTCCTCTTCCGCACTCACGGCGTCGGTAGATCTCCCGACATTATCAAGCG
>CAVWXT010000008.1:0-273194 GCA_963759115.1 uncultured Planctomycetaceae bacterium | reverse complement strand
CCGGTAATGACGATGCTCGGCCCTTTTTTTCGCCCAGCAGCTCATCTTTCGTTTGATCACGCGTGGGTTGATTCGGTTACGGCGAGCGGGAAGTATTTCCTCGGCAATTTCCTCCAGCAGCGCCTGATACCACTGCCGCAGGGCACAAGCGCTTTTCGGGCACTCGGGCAAGCGACATCGCAAGATGTTCAAGGTGGCGGTGAAAGAAATCCGTTGCGGATCAACGCGCTTCTGCAAGGCCGCTTCGTACATCAGGACGCGCACAACGTAATGGCCCAAGAGGAGCCCGTAAATCTCTTGCAATACGCCGATGGTCGTTTGGCTCCGCAAGACCGGCCGCTCTCGTTGGTGGGTCTTCAACTCATCAATGGTCAGTTCCTCTTCCCAACGCTCGTGGTAAAGCTCGATCAGGGTCACGGCTGGGTCCAAGGTTTCATCCAGGAAGGTCGTCAGCAAACGGTGCATAACCTTGTTTCCGGGGCGGCCAGGATCATCGAAGGTGTACTCGATGATCCGCACCTCAATCCCGCCTTCGTCCTTTCGTCGATGACGAGCCGAGCGATACACCTTGGCCAGGTACGATCCATCGGAAAGACGGCGAATAGGCTGGAAAATAAGGCCGGTTTTGACTCGTGCCAGCAAATGCGCATGGCGATCCAACACCTCCTGAATGGTCTGATAACTGAAGAAACCGCGATCCCACAGCAGCAACATACCTTCCTTCAGGTGACGCAGCAGATCGTGGGCCATGGTGACCTCGCCGATGCGAATGGATTTGATCAGACACCGCCACAACACATGGGTTCCCGTTTCGCACAACGCCAAAACCCGTGCCTGCGGATACGCGCCAGGAGCACGACCGCTGCCCGGTCTGCCGAAGACCCGTTCGTTCTCCGGCGTATCGGGAAGATCCAGGATGAACCCGTCCAGCGCCATCAGACGCAATCCGCGGTAGAACGCTCCTGGGGTGTCAGGTTTGGCAAGCAACCGAACGACTGCATTAGCCAGCGCACGAAACGGTGCCAAGCCGATGCGTTTTCGGGCCTCACACAATGTCGATCGGCCGGGAGTGCCGTTCCGCCGAAACGGCTGCAACCAGCGAAAAACCTGCCGATAACAATCGCAGCAAAACAACCCCAGGGCAACCACGAACCAGACCATGAACCACCCTGGAAGGCGACGGCAGAAGCCCTTCGCTTTGCCGCATCGCTCCAAGATGGCTTCCACCTTGGCCCGCGGGATGATACGCTTCAGAGCACGGATTCGTTCTCGCGTCGGCCAAGACGCGAACTGGGCGACTTCCTTGTCGACCGAAATCATCGTAGCCTCCTTGCCAGAAAGGATTTGTGACAACCCAATCTTGGCGGGAGGCTACTTTTATTGAAAGATCAATTGAACGGTATTGGGGGTAGCCGGGGTAGGTTGCGGAGCCGGGGTGGCTTCTGGACGCCGCGCTTGCTAATTGTCAAAATGGGAAAGTTGTTTAGCCGGCGGGCTTGTCCGCCGTGTTGATTTTGCGAACAACACGATGCACAAGTTCGCCGGCCAAACGTTCCACTAGATGCACGACGGAGGGAGCGATGAAGTCCATGCCACGCTTACTGGTTCTGATTGCCGCATTCCTGACCGCCGCCGCGCTTGCCGGCGCCGCGGAAAACGCCAAGCCGCTCTACCGCGATCCCCTCCAGCCGATCGAAAAGCGCGTGGAGGACCTGCTGGGCCGCATGACGCTCGAGGAGAAGGTCGGGCAGATGAACATGCCCTGCGTCTACGCGGACGGACTTGGGCAAGACCATCCCGCGAGAAGATGGAGGGGGTGCAGAAGTTCGCCGCGGGCACTCTGCTGCAAGGACTTCGGTCCCGGCGGCGGTTTCTTCACCCTCTCCAACGACGATCCTGCACGAAGGCACGCGGCAGCAGGCCGAGTTCCTCAACCGGCTTGCAGCGGCATCGCCCTCGAGCAGACGCGGCTGGGCATTCCGCTCCTGCAAAGCGAGGAGGGCACGCACGGCCTGATGTGCCCCGGCGGCACGATCTTCCCCGAAGGCCCGTCGCTGGGCAGCACCTGGAACATGGAACTGATCGGCCGCGTCTACGCGACCGTGGCCAAGGAGGCCCGCTCGATCGGCGTCCACCAGAACTTTACGCTGGTGGTCGAGCCGATCCGCGACCCGCGGCTGGGCCGCAATGAAGAGGCCTTCAGCGAAGACCCCTTCCTCTGCGCGCGGATCGCCGAGACCATCGTCCGCGTCGATGCAGGGCAACGACGTATCGGCCGACAGACAACGTCGTCTCCGGGCTGTGCCACTATCCCGGCCAGAGCCAGCCCGCCAGCGGCTTGGAGCGCGGGGCCATGGAGATCTCCGAGCGCACGTTGCGGGAGGTGTTTCTGCCCCCGTGGGAAGCGGGCATCAAGAAGTGCGGGGCCCTGGGCGTGATGGCCACCTACCCGGCCATCGACGGCGTGCCCACCCACGCCTCGGAAAAGCTGCTCACCGCGCATCCTGCGGCAGGAATTCGGCTTCGACGGCCTGGTGCTCTCCGAAGGGCGGCGGGATCGGCACGCTCGTCTACGAAGGAGTGGCCGCCGACGCAGAAAGAGGCCGGCGCGATCGCCCTGGCCGCCGGCCTGGACGTGGGCATCTCCTACGAGTCGGGCTACATGCGGGACCTGCTGGCCAGCGTCCGCGAAGGCAAGGTGCCGATGAGCCTGATCGACCGCGCCGTGCGCCGCATCCTCAAGCAGAAGTTCCGCCTGGGCCTGTTCGAGAAGCCGCTGGTCGACGTCGAGCAGGCCGTGCAGACCGTCCATCAGCCGGCCCATCAGGACCTGGCCCTGCAAGCCGCGCGGGAAGCCGATCGTGCTGTTGAAGAACGACAAGAGCCTGCTGCCGCTGAAGAAGACGCTTGCGCTCGGTGGCCGTGATCGGGCCCGAACGCCGACGACGCGCGCAGCCAGCTCGGCGATTACGCCCCGCCGAAGGATCCTCCAGCACGTGGTCACGGTGCTGGAGGGCATCAAGCAGATCGTCTCGCCCGACACGAAGGTGACCTACGTCAAGGGCTGCGACGTGACTGGCGGGGACGGTCGAACGAGATCGCCAAGGCCAAGGAAGCGGCGGCCAACGCCGACGTGGCGATCGTGGTCGTTGGGCGAGAGCCAGAACTGCGGCGCAAGCGCAAGACGTCCACCAACGGCGAAGGCCACGACTCCGCCACGCTCGAACTGACCGGCCTCCAGGAGGAACTGGTCAAGGCCGTGCAGGCCACGGGCACGCCCACGGTGGTCGTGCTGGTCAACGGCCGCGCGCTGGCCGTGCGCTGGATCGCCCAAAACGTGCCCGCGATCGTCGAGGCCTGGCTGCCCGGCGAGAAGGGCGGCCAGGCCGTGGCCGAAGTCCTCTTCGGCGACGTCAACCCCAGCGGAAAGCTCTCGGTGACCGTCCCCCGCCACGCCGGGCCAACTGCCGGTCTACTACAACTACAAGAAATCCAAGCGCTACTGGATCCGCGAGGGCTGGGGCACGCGCTACGTGGACATGGAGCCCACGCCGCTGTATCCGCTTCGGCCACGGGCTGAGCTACACGCGGTTCGAGTACGCCGATCTGCAGCTCAGCGCGACGCGAAATCGCTGCCGACGGACGGGCGTCGAGGTGCACGCTCAAGGTGAAGAACGTCGGCGATCGGCCGGGCAAAGAGACCGTCCAGCTTTACCTCGACGACGTGGTGAGCAGCGTGTCCACGCCGGTGAAGCAGCTTCGCGGTTTTGCCAAGCTGGCCCTTGAGCCGGGCGAGACGAAGACCTGCTCGTTCAAGCTGACTCCGGACGACTTGACATTATTCGACGCCGATTTGCGGCGCGTGGTCGAGCCGGGGCAGTTCCGCGTGATGGTCGGCGCTTCGTCCGAGGACATCCGCCTGACCGGCGAATTCCGGGTGAAGTGAGCCGGAGAAACGGGCCTGCAACTCGATGGTAGGACGAGTTTTCCAATTCGTCTGTTGGCGGGACGAGTTGGAAAACTCGTCCTACCGACTTGTTCGAGTCTTAGTCGTCGACCGCAAAGGCAACGGTGTACTCACGACCAGCGTTGCCGGCCACTCGATCCGGGTTGGGAGTGGGCAGACGTGCTCCCACCGCCTGTCTCCAGTCTTTCAACATGCGGTGCATGGCGGCGGTTCGTCCGCGATGGTGCCTGGCCAAATTGTGTTTTTCGCCCACATCCGTTCGCAAGTTGTACAGTTCCAACCGACCATCCTCAAAGAACTCGATCAGCTTCCAGTCGCCACACCGGACGGCGCATCCTGGACTGCCACCCTGATTGCCATAGTGGGGATAGTGCCAGAAGATGGCCGGACGCAGAAGCGTGCCTGTTTCTCGCAGCAGCGGCACCAGGCTGATGCCGTCAACATGCTGCTCAGGCCTCGGCGGCAGATCGGCCATCTCCAGCATGGTGGGGTAGAAGTCGGTGCTGATAACCGGCACGCCACACGTGCTTCCCGGTTTGACCACGCCCGGCCACTTGACGATCATCGGTTCGCGGATGCCGCCTTCGTAAAGCCAGCCCTTGCCTGCCCGCAGCGGCAGATTGCTGGTCGGGGCGCCATCGGCCGTGCTCAGGCCGCCATTGTCGGACATGAAGAAGACCGCCGTGTTTTCTGCCAATCCGAGCCGATCGAGGCTGTCCAATACTTGCCCCACGGCATGGTCCATGTTCTCGATCATCGCGGCATAGACAGCGTGGTTCTGCACCTGGCGGGCCGAGCAATCTCCCTCGGGCTTGAACAGCGGCACGTCGATTGTCAGTGCCTTACGCTTGGCCTCGTACTTGTCAATCAATCCCTGCTTGGCTTGCAGGGGAGTGTGCACGGAATAGAAGGCAAGGTACAGGAGGAAAGGACTTTCGCCGACCTGCTCCAAGAACTTGATCGACTCGGCGGCCAATCGGTTGTCCAAGTGCTCGCCATCGGGACCATCGGGGAGCCGTGGGTTGTCGTAGGGCGAGAAGTAGCTACACGGGGCCACCGCGGCGCACCCGCCGCAGTTGATGTCAAACCCGTGGTCCTCCGGCCAGCAACCCCTCCCGCCCAGGTGCCACTTGCCGGCGAAGAACGTTCGATATCCGGCCGCTTTGACGGCTTCGGCGATCGTCACCTCGCCCCAGGGCAAGTGGTCCACGTAGGCGCAGGCCGCAACGGCATGTTCCACATGCAATACCGGCCGACCTGTTCCGGCTGAGGGGCGCCGAACCAGTCTGTTGTGCCGAGCCGGGCCGGGTACTTGCCCGTCATGATGCTCGCGCGGGTGGGACTGCAGACCGGAGCCGCGGCGTAGGCCGCCGTAAACCGCATCCCTTGCGTCGCCAAGCGGTCGATGTTCGGCGTCTCGTAGAAGGTGCTGCCGTAGCAACCGGCGTCACGCCAGCCCAGATCGTCGGCGAGGATAAACACAAAATTGAGACGCTTCCCGGTTTCGCCTGCCCGCGCCGACAGTGCGAACATAACGGGCGTCAACCCTAGGAGCATGAGAGAACAGCTTCGGCTCGCGGCCATCTGACACCGCCTTGCTTCTGGTCTACGTAGCACTCCCAACCAAGACCATCGCCATCTTCGCCAGCAACTACGGGGACGTTCCGATGGTCCCAGGCCACGCCAAACCTATGGGGGGGCACGTAGTCAGCCTCTCCGCCGAGCCGTGTCAAACTGAATTCGTAGCAATCGATCTGAATTATTTCCTCCTGCTGGAAGCCATAGCCTTCAACTATCATCTTAACCGGAAACCATTGATCGAGTCTCAGTTTCCGGGCATGATTATTCTCGTCCACGCCGGTCTTACTGTCAATAGATACACTCTGTGGAGGGATGGCTAGGGGTGGCGGTTCTCTGACCGGCGGCCCACATCGCCCCGATGGTAATCTGCGGCGGAGTGCCCCGTCGGTGTTAATGCGACCGCGCGTGGCCCTGGTAGCGGCTCTGTGGGGTATCGTACAATAGGAGCCGCCGCCGGGCCTTGTGCGATGGGGTTTTTTCCAACTCGTCCCGGAGAGCTGGACGAGGTGGAAAACTCGTCCTACGGTCAATCGTGCAGTTCAACTTGACGCGGGCGCGACGTGCCGCGAGCCGCAATTTCGCCAGCGTGAGGGACAATGACGCATTCCGGCCAAGAGGAAGCAGCCGCCAGGCAGGATTCGCAGGCCGGGGAGACCGTCGGCCGAGAGCGGCGGATGGTGCGACTGTTCTGCGTCCTGGCGGCCCTGCGTCTGTTGGTCTTCCTCGCGGCGTTTCCATTCTTCGATAACGTCGACGAGCATTTTCACTTCGACCTCGTGTGCAAGTACTCGCACGGCGACGTGCCGCGGAGACTTGACAACGGGGACGCCGAAGCGGCCCAATTCATTGCGCTCTACACCAGCCCGGAGTATCTCTACCGCGCTAAGGACTTCCCCGCGATGGCCATCCCGCCGCCGTTGTGGAGTCTTCCCGCGGACGAGCAAGCCGCGGCGGTCGAGGCGTCTATCCCCTGGACGCGCGTGATGAACCATGACGCCACGCAGCCGCCCGTGTACTACGCGGCAGCGGGCGGCTGGTACAACCTTGGAAAACTCATGGGGATCCGCGGGCGGAACCTCCTCTATTGGACGCGGCTGTTCAACGTGCCCTTTTACGTCCTCTTGGTCTGGCTTTCGTATCTCTTGACGAAGCGGCTGTTTCCGGATTCCGCTTTCACGTATCTGGGCGTTCCGCTGCTGCTGGCGATCTTCCCGCAGACGGTTTTCTATTCGCTCAATAGCGACGTCCTGTCGGCGCCGTTGGTGACGCTGTCGCTCTATTGGCTCGTCAGAATGTATCAGCGCGACGCGCCGGCCCCCGGATTCGCGCTGGGCGCCGGCCTTTCAGGCGCCGCGGCGTTCTTGACGAAGTATACGAACGCCCCCATCCTTCTGATCGTCGGCCTCGTGGCGGCTCTGATACTTTGGAAATCGTGGCGAGGGGGCCGACTTCTCGGCAACCTCGCGCCCGTGGCCGTGCTCCTAGTGGCAGCGAGCGTGCCCGTCGGATGTTGGCTCGCGGAATTACGTTGTCTTGGGCGATGCCACGGGTCTTGCTGCGAAGGCACGTTCCTTGACCTGGACGCCCAAGCCGCTGGGAGAGATTTGGAACCACCCGATATTCACTCTGAGCGGGTTCGCCGTTTATTGGAACGATCTGGCGCGGACTTTCTGGCGCGGCGAGTTTGTTTGGCACCATGTCGCTCTGGCGGCCTGGCCGGTCGATGCCCTGTTGGTCCTCTTGTCGACGATCTTTCTGGCGGCGTTCTTTGTCGCCGACGTGGCGGGCATTGCGAAACGCCGGCCCGAGAGCCGCCTGGCTGCCGTGATCTGCTTTCTGCTGTTCGTGTCTGCCGTGGCGCTCTTGATCCTCGGCTCCGTGTGGTTTGACTTTGGCCGGTGCCATTATCCGTCGCCCGCCTGGCCGTACCTTTCATCGGGGCGGCTGCTGCTTGGGGTCATGGTTCCTTTTCTGATTATGTTTCTCCGGGGCCTGGAGGCGTTGCTGGGCTGGCTGCGATTGAGTTCCGCTCGGCCCTTTGTGCTCGCGGCCATCGTGAGCGTGTTGGTCGTATCGCAGATTGCCCTTTCGTTGCCCGTCTTCGCAAGCCAATACAATTGGTACCACCCCTGATGGTCGGCCCAAAGAGTGGCGGCCGAGAAGATGCACCCGGTCCGGAAAGCCTGCACGGCGTTCATCCAATAGGCGAGAGCGGCGGCGATGGGGGGAAAACGCGGCAAGTGCAAGGGCGCCGTTGCCAGAGTCCATGTTTCAGGAACGTCGGCCCAGCAGGGCGACGGGGCCAGCCCCCTTTCCCGCGGCCGCCCACGATTTCGGACGACTCGCACCCCGGAGCGGAAACGGCGCGGCTGCGGAACTTCTGGCCGGCCCCAGGGTTTACATAGGTATGGGACGTGTCTATTACCGCTTTTCTAGGTGTCAAGGAGCGAGACAATGCGCAGAATTTTCCCGAGTCTGCTGACGGCCCTTGCGGCCGCCTTGCCGTCGACGTTGTTGGCGGCGGAAGAGGCGAATAGTTCGGATGGGCCCCGCCCAGAGATGCAGCGAAGAGGCCCCAATCCCGAGGTGTTGTTCCAGCGGCTCGATGCCAACCACGACGGCGTAATCACGGCGGACGAGATCCCCGCCGGCATGCCGGAACGACTCAAAGAGCTGCTCACGGACGAAATCAAAAAGCACGAGGGGAAGCTGACGCCGGAGGCACTGGCCGAAGCAATGAAGCAGGTTCGGCCCGGGCCGGGCATGGGCGGGCGGGGCCAAGGATTTGGCTTCCAGGGCGGGCGCGGCGGTGGTATGTATGCCGGCCCAGGTATGTCTGGGCCCGGTCAAGTCCGTGGTTTTCGGGGCGGACGTGGCGGTGGTATGTATGCCGGCCCAGGTATGCCCGGGCCGGGCCAAGGGCCTGGTTTCCGCGGTGGGCGCGGTTGGAATCCGGAGGGTGGCCCCGCTATGTTTGGACCGGGCCAGGGCGGCGGCTTCCAAGGGGGAGCTTCGTGGGGCTTCGGAGGCGGAGCCGGTCCTGCCGGATCGGACCAGCAGTTCTTCGGCGGTTTCTCGGCCGGACCGCCCTCGCCCTGGAATCCGCAAGCCGGTTTCGGACCGCCCGGACCAGGCTGGGGTGGCGGTTTTGGTGGAGGCGGTTTCTGGCGTGGCGAAGGCCGGCCCGTTCCGCCCTGGGCGCAGATGGGTTGGGGCTATGGCCCGTGGGGACATCCAGCATTCGCAATGGGCCGTCCCGTTCCGCCCTGGGCTGGACAGCACTTTGGCTTCGCGGCCCGCGGCCCCTGGCATCCGGGCATCGGTCCGTACGCCCAGGGTCGTCACTGGGGGCCGTTTGCTGGCTACCAGCGCGGCTGGCACGCCGGTCACGGTGGATGGGGCTACGCCGGTCATGGCGAATGGGCTCACGCCGGCCATGCCAAGTGGGGCCACTACGGCAAGTGGGGCCATGCTCGACATGGGAGATCGGGCCACGGCAAATGGAGCCATGCTCGCCATGGCAAGCCCGGAAAGGCCGGTCACCACAACGACGGCCTTGGCGCGAAGGGCGCAATGACGAAGACCAAGAAGGCCGAACGTAAGGAGCCGGTTACGGAGAAGCGGGCCGAGACCACGCTGGCCGCCGTGGATCGGCGGATGGCCGAACTGAAAGAGCTCGAGCAATCGGTCAAGGCCAGACTGACGGCCCTGGAAAAGAGACAAGACGAAGTCCGCGCGGCGATCCAGGCAGCCAAGTCGGGCGAGAAGAAGCAGGATTAGCCTGCATTTCGCAGCACGGTGTGCCACTCGGCGCAAGTCGAGCAGTGCCCGCCGGTCACCAGCCGGCACTGCTCCTGCGGAACAGCGGCACACGGTCGTCAACTTCCCTCGTGTGGTGAGAACTGGGTTCTAGCAATTCGGCCCGAAATCCGCCTTGAATGCCTCGGCCAGCCGCTTGCCCCAGCCGTCGAGCGCCTCGAGCTTGCCGGTAAAGAACCGCAGCACGGGCGGCTCGTGGTAGAACTTGAGTCCGCCCACCAGGTTGCGGTGCTGGTAGAGCCAGTCCAAGCGGTCGACCACGTAGTCCATGTGTGAGACGGTGTACACGCGCGCGGCACGGCCAGCCGGAAGTAGTTGCGTTCGAGGTCGTCCAGGTCCGCGTCGTTGGCGCCCGTGTCGGAAAGTACGCTGAACTCCGATCGCACCGTAAACAGGACGCCGCGGATGGCGGCAATATCGCTGTTGGTGGCCAATCGGATCGAGAAACTCGACGGCGATTGGGGCTCGGACGTCGGCGGCATGGCGATCGCCTTCTGAGGATATGTCCTTTGCGTGAAACGCACCACGCCTCCGAATGGGCGGTGCGTTTCACGCACCGTACGGCAGACAGTCTCGCACATACCCGCCGCACACACAAGCGTGGTATAATGGTTCGCCCCAGGAATGGCGAAACCGATGAGCACCCCCCCGCCACCGAAGACCGTCTGTCGCCGCTGCCGCGCAGCGCTCGACGCGGACGACAACTACTGCCGACGGTGCGGCACGCCGACCGCGAACGTGCCCGACCCGCCCAGCGGCGGTGCGACGTCGCCCATCGTCGCCACTCGTGGCTTCTTTTCCTTCGGCAGCGGCCCCGGCTGGTGGGAGAGTCCTTGGGTAGTCCTGCCGATGCTTTTCTTGATCCTCGGCCCGCTGGGCCTGCCTCTGTTGTGGGGAAGCCGTCGATTTAACCTCGTCTGGAAGGTCGTCCTAACACTGCTCGTGATCGGCGAGACTGTCTTCGTCGTACAGCGACTCTACCTTGTGGTTACACAATCGCTGGACGCTGTGGAGAAAACCCTGTCGGTTGTGAGGTAATCGCTGGGGCCGCGGCGAGAATGGGAGCGACTCCAAGACAGCTCGAAAGGGGCCAGTCCTCTGCTTGTCATTCCGTGCGAATCCCTGTCTCGCTCGGAATAATGAGAATATAAGCAGCTACAATTGTTGACATGCGAGCGGATATTGGACACAATGGACTGGTGCTCGGCGTTGAGTCCAACGGCCCCCAAAATACGCAGCCTGCTTGCTTTCCGGTCCCACATCGGCTCCGCATGGGAGAGGGGGCCCGGTCTGAATAATCTCGGGTATTGGATCGCGAGAAGGTCTTCTCATGCGACTCCACCTCAGGACCAGGTTCTCGGCTGCGCTGGTGATGCTCGTCGCGTTGGCCCTATTGAGCGGCGGCATCGCCCAGTATTCGACCCGTCACGTCGGCCGGCTCATGCGTCAGGCCGTCGAGGAGAACCACCCCGGCAACCAAGGGGTCGCGGAATTCCAGAAGCTCCTCGATGACCGCATCGCCTGGGCGACGTGGCTGGTCGGCATCAGCATGGTGCTGATGGCCGTCCTGGGCGCCTTGCTCATCTGGCTGTTCTTCCACGGCGTGCTCTTGCCGCTGCGGCGGATGGCGGCCGATGCCCGCCGCTTTTCCGGCGAGGATGCCATTGCCAAGGGGCGTCCGCCGGACGAGCTCCATACCGTCGGCCACTATCTCCGCGCGCTGATGTCCGAGATCGCCGATACGCGAACGAACCTCGCGCTCAGCCGAAGCCAGCTATTCCACGTCGAGCGGTTGGCCACGGCGGGCAAACTCGCCGCCAGCATGGCCCACGAAATTCGCAGTCCGTTGACGGCGATCAAGATGTGGCTCTTCGCGATCCGTACGGCGCTGGGGCCGAACGCCGATCTGCACCGCAAGTTCGACATTGTCTCGGAGGAGATTGCCAGGCTGGAGAGCATGGTGCGAAACTTTCTGGAGTTTCCTCGTCCGGCCGCCTCCGCGCTCCGCCCTCAATGCATCGCCGCCGTTCTCGACAAGACGGTGGACTTGGCGCGCCACCGGATCCGCCAGAGTCGCCTGACGTTTCAGCGCGACAAGCCCCAGGAGTTGCCCCCGGTTCTCGCCGATCCCCAGCAACTCGAACAGGTCTTTCTCAACCTGCTGAACAACGCCGTGGAAGCGACTGCGGAGGGCGGAGAGATTCGCTTGCTCACGGCCTTCGAGCGGGATCGAGATAACGCCGAGTACGTGATCGTCCGCGTGCAAGATACCGGGTCGGGGATTCCGGAAGCGTCGCGGGAACAGATCTTCGATCCCTTCTACACGACCAAAGAGAATGGAACGGGCCTCGGCCTGTACATCGCCGCCCAGATCATGACGCAACTCGGGGGAAGGCTTGTTCTTGAAGGCTCGACCCCGGCCGGGACCACGTTTGCCGCATGGGTTCCCACCGCGAAAAGAGAGGACCATGAGCAGAATCCTTGTCGTGGATGATGAACCCAACATCCTGGGAGCGTTCGAAGAGCTCCTCGGCACGCTGGGCCATGATGTGGTGTTGGAACCGTGCGCCGGCTCCGCGCTCAAACGCCTCGACGGCGAGCCATTCGACCTGGTGATCCTCGACATCTGCATGCCGGGCATGGACGGCCTGGAGGCCCTGCGCCAGATCAAGGAGCGCCAACTCAAGGTGCCGGTGATCATCCTCACCGGCCAGGGCACGATGTCGACCGCCATCGAAGCCACCCGGCTGGGCGCCTTCGACTATCAGGTCAAGCCCTTCGACCCCGAGAAAGTGCTCCGGATCATCGAACGGGCGCTCAGCGGCGCCCGCATGATGAAAAGCCGCGTGGCGGTCGGGACCGGAACACGCCGCGTGCAGCGACGAGGCCATCATCGGCCGCAGCCCGGGGATGCAGGAGGTGTTCAAGGCGATCGGCCGCGTCGCCGCCACCGACGTGACGGTGCTGATCCGCGGCGAATCGGGCACCGGAAAGGAATTGATCGCCCGCGCGATCCATCAGCACAGCCTGCGAGACGGAAGGCCGTTGGTGATCGTCAACTGCGCGGCCATTCCCGAGACCCTGCTGGAAGGCGAACTGTTTGGTTACGAGCGAGGAGCGTTCACGGGAGCCGCCGGCCGCAAGATCGGCAAGTTCGAGCTGGCCCACGGCGGGACGGTCTTCCTCGACGAAATCGGCGACGCGCCGCTGAGCATTCAAGCGAAGATCCTCCGCGTGTTGCAGGAAACGGCGTTTGAGCGGCTGGGCGGCAACGACACGATCTTGAGCAACGTGCGTTTGTTGGCCGCCACTAACCGCGACCTGGAGAGCACGATCGGCAGCGGCAGCTTCCGCGCCGATCTCTACCATCGCTTGAACGTCGTCTCCCTTCAGGTCCCGCCGCTGCGCGAGCGGCGTGAAGACATTCCGCTCCTGGTCGACTATTTCCTGACTCGCTTCGCCAGGGAATTGCGTCTCGACAAGCCGCTGTTGGCTGAAGACGCGGTCCGGGTGCTCGACGAATACCCTTGGCCGGGGAACGTCCGCGAGCTTCAGCACCAACTTCGCCGGACGGTGATCTTCACGCGCGGCTATCCTATCCAGGCCGCCGATCTATCGTTGGGCCGGCTTGCCAACCGGGACGACGGCCGTCCCGTCCCTCAGAAAGTCGGCGACCCGCAGTGGCACGGCCTCGTGCGCGACTATCTCGACGGCCACTGCGGTCCCCGCGCGCACGAAGACCTCGTGGAAACCATCGAGAAGTTGCTCCTTGCCGCGGCACTGGAGAAAACGCACGGCAATCAGACGCACGCCGCCCGGTATCTCGGTTTGCCCCGCGCGACCTTCCTGACCAAGGTGGAGAAATACGGTCTGCACGAAGCCCACGGCAACGGCAGCCGCTAACGCCGTGCCGCTATTGCCTCCAAGGTTCCCACACGTGGACGTTGGGGTCCGTCTCGTGGCGGCCGTAATAGCCGGCGTGGTAGTCCCTGAAGTAGTCGCGCTGCGAGCCGGAGGAAGCGCGAGTACGCACGACGTTCTGAGCAGGCTCCGACACGACTTGTTCGGACGCGGCAACGAGTTTCGCCTCCGGCTTCACGGCTTCGCCAACCGGCATGAACGCCGCGGCGTCAATCCAACCGGCCTTCTTCTGTCCGTTGACGGACAGGTACGTGCCCACCCACGAATCGCGGACTTGGACCACGACAATTTGTCGCCCCTTCGGTACCTGCGCCACCAGGGCGCTTCCCACCATGAGCTTCGCATTTTGGGCGGTAACCACGAGGGTGTCGCCCGCCTTGAAACGAGGCTCCTCGCGAGGCGCCGGAGAAGATCCGCTCTGATCGCCGCCCCCGCCCGCGGCCAACGCGGCGGACGAAAACAGGGCACCTGCGAGTACCCCCGCAACGAACCATCGTCTCGACATCGCACGCATGGTAGTTCTCCCAAAGAAGATCACCGGGGCCGGTTGCCAATAGGAACCGCAATACGTTGTGCAATTCACGTGCCAAAATGCCAGCCGCGGCTGTTCTTATTGAGAGGCGGCCGTGCAATTGGTCCTTGCGGCGGCGACGATGCCTGTAAGCGGGCGATTCCACGAGCGTTGCGCGTTTTCTTCCGCTCCGTCGCCGATGCCGTCATCTTGCCCAAGAGCGCCGCATTCCCGGCGAAAACTGCCGGATTTCCGACATGCTGTCGGACGACCGACAGTCGGTCGCCGCATCGTGCGCAGCCATATTCCCTGGCCTTTGTGCGAGGCGTCGGTAGGCAGTAGGTCCCGCCTAGGCTGATGAAAACTTGGTCTTGACGCGCGGGTTTGGAAAGGGTTTAGATTACCATTCTCTTGCGCAGCAACGTGGGCGGAAGCGGGTGGGCAGCCGAGGAGCAATGGGATGGCAGAGACAGGGACAACGCGATGGGATGCGTGGGCAGCATGGCTGGAGGAGAGTCGGGATCAGTGGAAGGCGAAAGCGCAGGAGCGGACCAAGGAGATCAAACGACTGAAGGTTCGCGTGACGGACGTGGTCAACAGCCGTAGCGAGTGGCGTAGCCGGGCCGAGACCTCCGCCGCAGAATCCCGAGTGCAGGCGGAACAGGTCGAGGCTTTGAATCGCGAGGTAGAAGCGTTGCGTGCTGAACTGGGGGAAAAACGGCGCTCGTAGTGTCTGGGGGGCCTGCGCCACGTCGGCACGGTTATGGCGTGAGTCCAATCTGCCTGACGCTTCGTTTCGCGTTGGACCTGACGGTGCGGGCTGTGACACGGGTTGGGTCGGTACTGACGGCCTACTTGCCCGAGGCGTTCGGCGAGACGCCGCACTGGACCACGGGGCGGATGTGGCTTCTTCGCGTGGGATACTACAAGTTGACCCGCGTGAAAACCCGCGCCGCGGATTGGGTCTGGATCCTCGACCATACGGTGCCGGCCGGCCGGCT
The DNA here is from genome assembly GCA_963759115.1 of uncultured Planctomycetaceae bacterium. Lineage (GTDB taxonomy): Bacteria > Planctomycetota > Planctomycetia > Pirellulales > Thermoguttaceae > CAVWXT01. Next base: position 258,394 of record CAVWXT010000008.1, on the reverse strand, counting down.
GAAGTGTCTGGTAATCTTGGGGATCCGTCTGGCCGACTTGCCGCCGCCGGGTGAACACCTCGCCTGGAGTCATTGGGAGGCGATTGGCGTGGTGCCAATGGCCTCTTCCAACGGCGAGGCGGTGCTGGTGCAGTTGGAGCGGCACGTGTCGGTGACCGGTCCACCTTGTGGGATCGTCAGTGACCACGGGGCCGATCTGTGGGCTGGCGTGCAGCGATTTTGCCGGCGATATCCGGCTGTGCGTGCGATTTACGACGTGGCGCACAAGGCGGCTTGTCTGCTGAAGGGTCTGTGGGAGAGAGATCCTCTGTGGGCAACCTTCTCGAAGCAACTGCTGGTGGCCAAGCGGAAAATGCGGCAAACCGAGTTGGCGTTCCTGGCCCCTGCCACCCAACGTTCCAAGGCCCGCTACATGAACCTCGGCCCTTTGCTGGACTGGGCCGACACGGCTCTCTGGGCTTTGGACGAGCATCCCGCCGAAGTGCTCCGTTATTGCAGCGTGGAGCGCCTGGAGGAGAAACTCGGCTAGCTGCGCGACTACCGCGCGGCGATCATCGCGTGGGAGCAGTGGCGACGGATCGCCGAGGCGGGCGTGCAGATGATCCGTAGCGGCGGTCTGACGTTGGGCACCGCGGGGGAGTTGCTAGTCCGGACTCGACCGTTCGCCCGCGATGCGTCCGGCCTGTGGCTTTGTGAACAATTGAGGGAGTTTGCGCAGGAGCAGACGCGCGGCTTGACGGAGCACGAGAGGTATCCGGGTTCCTCGGAAGTGATCGAATCCTGCTTTGGCAAGCAGAAGTCGCTTTCCGGGGAACAGAGCCAAGGAGGCTTCACGAGCCTGATCCTGGGACTCGGGGCGCTGGTTGGATCGTTGGACGAGGAGGTTGTCCAAGCTGCGTTGGAGCGCACCCCGGGCAAAATGGTTCGTCGGTGGTGTGCCGACCAACTTGGCACCACGCCCCAGGCCCAGCGTCAAGTCGTTTTCGCCGCCCGTCGCCAGGCGCAAGAGATTACGGAAGAACCACTTTCCACGTCAACATGAAGTTTTCATCACCCCAGGCGGGACCTGCTGCCCACGAACGCCACAGAATATGGCTGCACACGACATTGTCCCGCGGCAATTCCCGACCTATTATTCCTGGTAGAGCCGATTGTAGCTATTGTCGGGAGTCGAGATCGGATGGCGGGCGAGTCAGGTTTCACCCTGTGGCCGACGAGGCATTTATGAAAAGTTACTTGCTGGCAGTGATAGTCGTAATGGCTTCCGCCCTTTGCGAACCGCAGATGGCCACGGCGCAAATGATGGCCCAGGGCAGCCAATCGTGGGGAATGTTCGGCAACCGCGTGGTAGGTCAGTCGTTGGGCGGCAGCGTGCAGGGGAGCTTCGGCAACCGCGCGTTAGGGCAACCGTTCACTCCCAGTCCAGGCAACTTCGGCAACTGGAATCCGATCGCCCTGAATGGAAGCCTGATGAATTATGGGGTGCCGTACGGTTCCAGATCGATCATTGGGCAACCCGTTCTTCCGCAGCAGATCGTGCAACTCGCTCCTTCGCCCCAATTGCCCGCGCCGGAGTACGCTCCACCCCAACCGCCGGCTGCTGCCCAGGAAACCGCCCCCGCGCCGCTGCCGCAAATGAATCAGCCGCTGCCGGAGACGAACGGGGCGGAGGGCGTCGGCCCGACGGATACGGCTGCCGAGATTACCCCGAGTGTCGGTCGAGCCATCACCACGGTGGCCGCCCCACAAGCCCAGACGCGTACGGTATCCGCATCGGCTGCCGGTGCGCGACCCTTCGTCCGTTCGCCCGAGCTCTCGGATCGCTTGACGCGGATCGCGCGTGCCAAGGGCATGCTCTCCGGTCCGAGCCTCAATGTGTATTTGGGCAACCAGATCGCCCTGTTGCAGGGCAGCGTTCGTTCGGCGGGCGACCGCACGCTGCTGGCCAATATCATCGGGCTGGAGCCCGAGGTGCGGCAGATCGACAACGAACTGGTGGCGGAGGGCGCCGGCGCCGTCTCGCTCACGCGCAAAAGCCCGTAGCGCCCGCCCCGCCTCTGGCAGCCCGTTGAAAAAGCTGATAGGGGTAGGGAAGGCCGGTTAAGTTCCCGGCCTCCCCTCCCTCCGAACCGGACTGGCGGATTTCCCGCATCCGGCTCTCCGGTTAGTGGTGTTACCTCGTAGAGGATTGGTGAACCGAGCGCGGGAAGGAAACAAGGTTCCTTCTCGGGATCGGCAGAAGCGAAAGGCCCTGACCTTCACGGGAAGGCCACCAACATGCAACATCGACGGTGCGGCCAATCTGAGCCAAGTTACGTGTGCCTGACGCAGTCCGTCGTGGCTAGTCGTTGCCGACACTCGCGGTACGGTGTGGTTTTGGCCGTGCGTCATGTTTCATCCCCTTTCCTGCGTCCCTTTGCTCGACGGGCATTGCCCCGCTTCCTCGCTCGTATGGACGCTCTGACTCCTGGGCGGTCGATTCTTCGTATCCTTATCAGGGACAATGAACTTCGTCCTTGTACCCGCCCAGGTCTCCTTGCTTCATGTATCAAACCTTCCGACCGTTCCGCCTCCAACCACCTGTTGCCGCCTCTGGGGCTTGGTTTGGTTTCCCCCCGGAGCTTACCGCGCGGTCTGCCGACCGCATCCCTTGCGAGGACCACAGCGTCACTTGGGCTTCGCCTTTTCCTAGCAGGCTCGCCACGACAACCGGCCGAATCGAGTTCGTCATCCTGCGGACCAGCCGTTCACCTTCAGTTGCTCTCCACCCCCTCTCACGAGGACGCAGTTACTTTCGGTTACGAAGTTCAAACCCAATTTCGACAAGGACTTGCACCTTGCTGATTCGATACACTCACAAGCGGCACTAGGAGGCGACTCCAGTCGCCGTTCGTGCGGCGAGACCCTGGAAATTCGGCGACTGGAGTCGCCTCCTACAACCACGAACCGACTTTTTCAACAGACTGCTACCCTTTGTACTTCGCCCAGTACTCCGGCAGGATTTCCTGGACCTGGGCTTCCATCTCTTCGTCGCTGATCGAGGTCAGACGCCCGTGCTTCTCGTACTGGTCGTTGACCCAGCGGGCCAGCTTGTGCATCTTGATGACGCTGATGCGGTGATCGTCCTTGAGCCCGAAGAACTCGTTGACCCAGTGGGCCACGCCGTCGGCGCCGCTCTTGTCGGTCAGGGCCACGCGGGGCGGCCGGCCCAACAGCTTCGTCGTGTCGAAGATGTTGTAGATCCGCTCGTCCCGCCGCAAGCCGCCGGCGTGGATGCCGGCGCTGGTGGTGTTGAAACACCGGCCCACCAGCGGGTAATGGTCGGGGATCGGCAGGCCGATGGAGCGCATATAGTCGGCCAGTTCCGTGATCGCCTCCGTGTGGATGCCGTGCAGCTTGCCCTTCAGCGCGATGTATTCGATGATCGCGCCTTCCAGCGGCGGGTTGCCCGTCCGCTCGCCGAAACCGAACAGCGTGGCGTTGACCGCGTCGCAGCCGTACAACCAGGCGGTGGCGGCGTTGACGTGGACCTTGTGAAAGTCGTTGTGCCCGTGCCATTCCAGCCGGTCGCTGGGGACGCCGACGTCGTGATTCAACTTGTAGATCAGCTTGGGGACGCTTCGCGGCAGTTCCACGCCGGGGAAACTCACGCCGAAACCCATCGTGTCGCAGAGCCGAATCTTCGCCGACAGCTTCTCCGGCACCTGCTCGCTCATCCGCATCAGCCGCTCGCAGAAGGGCATGATGAAGCCCTCGATGTCGGCGCGGGTGACGTCTTCCAGGTGGCAGCGAGGCCGCACGCCGGCCGTGAAGGCCGCGTCGACCACCTGGCAGAAGGCGTCCATGCATTCCTTGCGGCTCTTGAACTTCAGCTTCTGGAAGATGTGATAATCCGAGCAGCTGGTGAGAATGCCCGTTTCCTTCAAGCCGGCTTCCTGCACCAGGCGGAAGTCGCCCTTGTTGGCGCGGATCCAGCCGGTACACTCGGGATAGCGGTGTCCCAGTTCGCGGCAGCGATCCAGCGTGCGGCGGTCGTTGTTCGTATAGAGGAAGAACTCCGTCTGCCGGATGACGCCGTGCGAGCCGCCCAGCTTGGCCATCAGGTCGTAGATCCGCACCATCTGGTCGGCCGTGTAGGGCGGGCGGGCTTGCTGGCCGTCGCGGAAGGTCGTGTCGGTGATGAAGATGTCGCGGGTCTTGACGGTCGTGGGATCGAACTTCACCGGCTTGCCGTCGATGTACTCGACCATCGGTCCGTCGAACTTGATCAGCGGCGGCAAGCTGTAGTTGAACGTTTCTTCCAGCAGATTGGGTTCGGTTCGATCGACCAGCGGATACGATTCGAGTTTCGCCATGGTATTCCCGTAGTAGCTGACGTGAATGGTGCCAGCCATCAATTATGGCCGAAACGCCCGGCGAAAATCAAGGACCGCCGATGGGGATTTTGGCAAGGATTCCGGCGTTTTTCCAGGTTCCGACGCTCCACGCTTCGCGTGGGAACCCGCCTTCCCGACGCTCGGCGTCGGCGGGCGGCGACGCCGAGCGTCGCGGAGGGTGCGTTCCCACGGAGGACCGTGGGAACGAGGAGAACGAGGACGATCGGCGTCACGTGCCGCCTGCCCGCTCGCACCGTTGTAGGTACTGGATGCTCTCTCTGGCGATTCGCTCCGGGCCGGCGCTGAAGATCATGGGCTCGACCGAGACCCAGCCGCGGTAGCCGATTTCTCGCAGGGCCGCCAGGATCGGCACGAAATCCAGCGTGCCGAAGCCGGGCCCCTGGCGGTTCGTGTCGTTGGCGTGGAAGTGGACGAAATCGTTGCGGTACTTGCGGATCACGTCGGGGATCGGCGCCGATTCGGAAGCGGCCATCGCCTTGCAGTCGAGGTGCAGCCGGCAGCGGGGCGATCCTACCAGCGCGACCAGTTCCATCGCCTCGGCCGCCGTCGTGAGAAAATTGGTTTCCACGGCCGCCAGCGGTTCCAGGGCGAGCACCACGCCGGCCTTCTCCCAGGCCGGCGCCGCGCGCGAAGCACCTCCGCGGCGTATTTCATCGCCTCGTCCTTCGTCATGCCGGGGGCCAGGTTGCGCTGCTCGAGGCGAGCCGAGGACCATAACCTTGCCGCCCAAGTCGCCGCAAAATCGGGCCAACTCGCCGAAATACTCCGCCGTCTTGTGGCGCACCTGGGCGTCGGCCGCGGTCAAGTGGTAGCCCGTCGTCTTGGCCAGCAGCCAATGGAGGCCCACGACTTCCAGCCCCGCCCGCTCCACCAGGCGGCGCACTTCGCTGCGGCGTTTGGCCGAAACGTCGGCGACGTTCTCGCCGATTGTGAAGGGCGCGATTTCAATGCCGCGATAGCCGCACTCGGCGGCAAACGCCAGGGCCTTCTCCATCGGCCAGTCGCCAAACGTCTCGTTGCAGATGGCATACTTCATGCGGGGCGGCCTTTCGGCGTCCTCGGCGCGACTCTGGTTCCATGGGACGGAGAGCAAGCCCACGGCGGCGCCCCAGCCGGTCGCCCGAGCGGCCCGCTTCAGAACTTCGCGGCGCGAAGGAAGCGTCGAACGCATGTTGGTCACTTGTGGTTAGTTCAGCCGCGGTTCCCGACTCATGCTTCTCGCGCGACGAAATGAAACGTTTAGCCGTCGCCGGCACGGCGATGGCTCCGCAGTGTCCCTGCCGCCGCAGGCCGACGTTCCGTCGGCCGCTAAACGTCGCAGTTTCGACCGCGGAACGAATAACCTCTGTCCGGCCACGTTCCGGGCCGTGCCCGACGCCGCCTCGGCGAATTGACGCACGTCGAACAGACCCCGATTTTACCACGTCCCGGCCGCCCGCACTACGTCCGGCAGGCGCCCCGTCCACTTGCGTTTCCAGGCCGGCCGATTTATCCTAGGTAGTCAGCGTCGGGCGTCGTGCATTGCCGAACCGGCACAGCGCGGACAGCGCCGCGTCTCAACCCGAGCCGAAGGGAAGAAGCCATGGCCTTGGTCCAATGCGAAGTCAAGGGCGAGACCCGCGTCATTCTCTTCGACGTCGTGCGACTCTTGGACGCCGGCGCCATCGAGCAGTGCTATCGCGACATTGTCGAGGTCTTGGACAAGACCGAGGAGAGGAACGTACTCCTGCACTTCGGCCGCGTGGCGTTCCTGTTGTCCGCGGCCTTGGGCATGCTGATCCGCATCAACAAGAAGTGTCAGCAGTATAAGATCACGCTGAAACTGTGCAACATCGCCCCCGACATTTACCAGGTGTTCAAGATCACGAACCTGAACAAGCTCTTCGACATCCATGCGGACGCCACTCAGGCGCTCGCGGCGTTTCCGACCAGCAGCCTGCCGCTCCACACGCGCGGCCCATCGAGTTACGAGGTGACGTGACGGCCGCGTCGGTTCGCACCCGCGTTTGCAGTGGTTTCAGGGGTCGCAATGCAACTGCCACGCCAACGACTTTTTCTCCCAAGATCATGCGTGGGCAATAGAATGTGCGGGCAGCGGGGCCGCGCCTTCAAAACGGTCACCGTGGGGTCCTGAGCCAAATCGCGATCACCGTGATCAGTATCGCGAAGAACACGCCAAAACAGCATAGGCCTCCCAGGATGTCCGAACCTTCCGTCTCCGTCGACATGCCATTCCACGCGGAGTCCCACCCGGTTGCCGGGAGCGACGGGGCAGTTTGCGACGACATGCCGTTCGACGCGGAGACTGCCCGTTCCGCTCGCGGGGGCGATGCCAGCAGGGCGCCCAGCAGGACAATCAGGCAGGGCACGGCGGCCATCGTTATCACGGGCCACGCGAAACTGCCGGAAGACACCACGTCTCGTCGCACTGCGTCGCGGCGGCACCACACGTTCAAGAATGCCGACACCGGCGTATGAAAGATGCCGATCGCCGGATGCCGCTCGGCTTCGTAGAGCGTCTCAAAGGCGCGCTGGATCCGGATGAACCTCTTCCCCGCGTGCGGATCATCAGGGTTATAATCGGGATGGAAGTGCTTCGCCAGTTCCGTGTAGGCGTGCAGGATCTCGTCTTTCGACGCATCGGCCGCGACGCCCAACACTGCGTGGTGGTCTTCTAGCATATCGAGCCACCCCCACCGACTGCCGCCCAAAGGGCCAAATATCCTCAGCTAGCATACCAAGGGCCTCGTGCAATCGGAATCCCCCGAATTAGCGGGTAGCAGTGAGAGACGGGGCTCGGCCGAACGGGACGACGGCGCGGGTGCCACTGCTGGCTTGTCCAGCAGTGCCCGACCCCGTCCCCCTCAATCGGCTATTATACTATCTCAGTTGGCACTGCTGGACAAGCCAGCAGTGGCACCCAACTCAGTAGTCGCTCGTCTCTTGCAGTGCCACCCAGTCCGTAACATCAACTTCGCCCACTCCGTGTTTCCGAGGCGAACGGGAACCAAGAGCAGCGATGCGTGGCCCAAAAACTTCCCTTGAAACTGCTGCCGGGCCGTGCTGACGTGTTCATACGTACACGTTTTCGATAGAGTGCGTGCTACGCACCAACTGGCCTGCACGCACGGTGTTGGCCCACATCTAGCGCGTGGGGCGTGCGGCTACTCAGAGCGAGCAGTCTCGGCCCCGTATTTCCAGGTCAGTCCCAGGCCCACGTAATACACGGCCACCGACGCTTGCGAGGCGCCGAACTCGTCGTGGGCGTTCAAGAGGCCGCCGGCGAACAGATCCAGATCAAGATTGGGGATCAGGAAACCCTCGCGGCCGATGCCGCCGGTGATGCGGTGCTGGTTGATGGTGGCCGTGCTCGACGCCTGGAATAGTTGGACGGCGTCCTGGGCCTCGGGAAATCCGGCCAACCGCGCCCCCACATTGTGGTTCACCGGGTTGGTATTGTACGAGTAACCGAGGCGGTACTTCAGCTTGCCGCGGGTAAGCTGGGCGCCCAAGGCGAATGCCCACTGGTTGACGAAGATATCCTCGTAGAGCGGTGCATTTTCCCAGAGTTTGTAGTAGATGTCGGCGGCAAGCAACAGATTGCCGTCGCACAGGCTGCGGTTGGCCAGTCCCAGCCCGATGGTCTCCGGCTGCGATATCAGCAGGTTGTGGTAGTCATTGTTGACGCGAACCGCGTTATTGAACTCGAAGTCCATGCGGGTTTGATAGAACACGCCCACCGTGCTGCACGGATTCAGGTTGTAGTCCAGGCCGAAGGTTCCTCGCAGGGCATAATCGCTGACCATCGCGCTACTGACCAGCGGGCCGGTGAATCCCATTTGCTCGTAGGCGGTGCCCAAGGTCAGCGCGGCGCCCGCCGAAAGCTTCTCGGTCAGTTCCACGCCTAGGCCGACATTGATCCCGAGCACGAGGTACTGACTGCTGACGTTGGTGAGAATCGGATCGGGCGTCATGCCGCGGTACTCGGCACCCAAGCCGCTGAGGCCGGCAAGCCCAATTCCCAGAGCCCCCGGGACGCCGATCGAGCGGAGGTCTTGGGTGACGCCAACTTCAGGCGCGGCAGCCCCCTGCGTCCGAGACGTAACGCCGTCAGGAACCGTGGGGCCGGTGACGGTGGGATAGCCCTCGACCCAGGCGCCGCCCAGGCAGAACTGAGTCCCCTGGAATTGCGCGAGGGTCGCGGGGTTTCCGAAGATGGCCGCGGGAACGTCCTGGGGCAACGCCAGGCTGACCCCGGCCATGCCGCCGGCCGCCGGCGTCAAGACATTTTGGGTATCGGTGCCGTACCCTTGTCCGCGTGCGAATTGACCCTGGGCAATCAAAAGGAGGCCCAAGACGGCAGCAATTAGGTTCAGTCTGCTTCTCATGACGTATTGACTCTGAAAAGTCGCTGATTGCCTCGGAAACGGACGGCGAGCATGATTTCCCAATCTGGCCTCGCGGGTGGCAGGTTGCCGAGACCAAAGGTGAGCCCCATCACCCACCTCTTGGTGAGGGTTCGGGACCTATCAAGTTCTTCGGATTTTCCGCAAATCGGGCTTCAAGGTACTATGACTGGGCATCAGGCTATGACTGCCCATCAGGATATGACTGAAATACGGTCAGAAGAGCCGGAATCGGTGGTGCACTCAAGACTTGGTGCGGCGATTGCTTCCGGCAAACATGGCAGGTTGGGAGAAATCGCTAAACCTGTATGACTTTGCGGACGATAACGATTGTAGCGGTAAGGGGCCATTTGCGGTGCTTTTGAGCCACATATTGTAAGTGCCGGCTGATGCGGATTTCAGACGGTGATTACATCCGACAGCAACTGGCTTGGCCGCCTTTCCGTTGCCGCATCGTCAGACGAGCAGTCCCGGCAGGGGGAGTTGTGAACTCACTCCGAACTCTTGCCATTGGCATTCTGTGTTTGGCCTTGCTCGGTACGCGCATCGTCGCGTTACACGGCGACGAAGGAGTTTTCGCCCGACCGGCGAACGGAAGCCTGCCCGCGCTGCCGCAACCAACGCCCGAGTTCGGCCGGGATGGTGCGCCGACGGGAGTCCCGCCGAGTCAGCCCGTCGACGACGACAAGCGCCCGCGACTGAACGTCTTTTGGGACAACGGCCTGGTGGCGGAAAGCGACGATCGTGCGTTTCGGTTACACGTTGGCGGCAGGTTCGATTTCGATAACACCTGGTACAACCAGACGGCAACCCTGCCGTTCGCACTACAGGACGGTGCGGATATGCGCCGCGCACGCCTGCGTGCTGACGGAACGATCGGTGAGACAATCGACTTCGCAACGGAAGTGAACTTTGCCAACATCCAGGACGTAACCAATCAGGACACCACCGCCCAAATTGGCAGCGTGGGCCTGACGGACTTCTATCTCACGTTCAAAGAAGTGCCCGTTGTCGAGAACTTCCGCCTCGGCCATTTCAAACAGCCGATTGGGTTGGAGCATTCGACCTCCAGCAACGATCTGTACTACATGGAACGATCGCCGGGCCACGACGCCTTCTTTCAACCGTTCCAATTTGTTACGGGCATGATGGTCTTCGATTCGTATTGGGATGACCGTGTTACCGCTGCCTTGTCGTTGGCCCGCGTTGGCAAGCAGACCGTCAACCCGTTTGCGTTTGGCGCAGGTGACGGCGAATATGCGGCTACCGGCCGGCTGACCGCCTTGCCGATCTACGAGGAGGAAGGCCAGCGCCTGCTGCACGTGGGAATCGGCTACAACTACAGCGGAACCGACGACCACAATTTTGGCACGGCCAATCGACCGCTGGTCCGGGCCGGCGCGGGCTCGCAACAGGTCCCGAACATCATCCAGACAGGCTCATTCTTCACCTCCGACCCGGTACAAGTTGTCAGCGCCGAGATCGCGGGGGTCTTTGGGCGGTTCTCCCTGTCGGCGGAGTACGAGGTTGCGAGGGCGACCAACGTATTCGAGCAGTTCAGCAACGGAACCTTCAGCGGCCCGCGCGGCAATGCCACCTATCAGGGCGCGTATGCCGAGATGGGGTTCTTTCTGAATCCAGACGATCATCGCTGTTACGACAAGAAAGAAGGCGTGTGGTCGCGACAGGTTTGGGAGGAGGACGCCCCACAGTGTCCTCGCGGCAGATTCTTCGCGCGCCACATGCCCGTGCAGCTCATTTGCCGCTACACTTACCTCGACCTGGCATCCGGTCAGCCCGTGTTGACGCCTTCTTCGGGTGCCCAAGCCGGCTGGGAGAACGACGTTACGGCAGGCGTCGACTGGTACATCAACCCGCAAGTCCACTTCATGGTGAATTACGTGTATACGCACCTGGATTACGTGAATAACACGAGCGGGAACATTAACGGCCTTGGCTGCCGCCTGCACTTGGACTTCTGACGACGGACTCCTGGCGGTTGCTCTCTCGCCGGAAGGCTGCCTGTGCCTTCTCGCTCGGCGATGTCCCTTCCGTCCGGGATTCCTCGTCCATCATGAGCGCAATTCCTCAATCGCATCGCGATGGGTGTATGGCGACTAGGGTGGCTTGACGGCAATTACTCCCACTTCCAGACGCCCGTCGGTGTACCAGCGGTCGCCGCCCCCGTTCCGGCCTTCCAGCGTCTTGTGGAAGCCGTCGACGAAGTACGTTTCCGACAGGTCGCCGGTCTTCTCCAACTCGCCCAGCAAATGGTCCCGCTCGGCATCGACGTCGCCCGAGATGTGGTGCGTGATTTGGCCGGTGGTGCCGCTGAAGCCGACGCGTTCGTCGTACGTCGCCGACCCGATCCATAGGGGGCGGTCTTCATCGAGTTTGTCCGTCCGCCAGAAGCGCACGTGGTGACGTTTTCGCGGATTGTCGCCGACGGGTTCCTCGAATGCCAGGTCCTCTTTCCGCCCAAACAGGTAAAGGTTGCTCACGGGGGCCTTGTTGTCCGGCCGCTTCAAGACCGTGTCGGCAGCGATCACCAAGTCGCTCCGCAGCCCGAGGGGATCGGCCGCATACCAGCCGGCCGCCCGCATGATCTGCTTCACCTCGGCTTCCGTGCCCACAAGAGCAACGTTCAACGGGTCGCCCGGGATGCCGCTGCCGGTGAGCGTAATGCCCGGCACGTCGTCCAGCGAGGGATGGCGATGGACGTACCACCGCCAGTCGAAGGGCATGACCAAATAGGCCACCGCCAAATAGACCAGCAACACGGCGATCAAGGTCTGTCCCACTCGCCTCACCAAGGCAGGACGCCTTGCGTTGGGCGGCGCTGGCTCCGGTTCTGCCTGTTGGGTATCCATGCCGGTCGGCTCCTTGTCGTTGTCGGTGCAAACAGGACTCCACGAGCCGTTGCTCGTGGCTACGGATGATCGCGAATCATTCGGGAGTCGGCGGGACCACGCTGCTGGGGTCCACCGCCCCGGTCACGGGCGCCGTGGCATCGGACACTTGGTCGTAGTAATTTCCTCGGATGGCGCCGGCCTTGTCGATTGCCAACTGGAAAACCATCTCCGGGGTCTTCTGGCCCTCGGCCCTCAGGCCAAACACATCCAGCGGCAGCCACTACCCTTCCGTGTCCGAGCCGGCCGCGGCAGCAGCGCCGGCGGGAACGGCACTCGCATCGGAACCCGCCAGATTGACGGCCTGCTGGTAGTATTGCTGCTGAGTCTCCACGGGCTGGGTGCCGTAGTACACGTAGTTGTTCTGGTACGTGATGTTGCTGCCGTAGTCATAGTATCCCGGAGTCGCATTCCAGGCCAACCACGAACCCAGTGCCGGCCAGGCGGCCGGCCTCCAGGCCGCCGTCGCCCAAGCCGTGGCGGCGTATCCCGCCGGGCACCGAGCCCAAGGGTGCGCTCCGCACCAGGCGGGCGTGAAGCAGCCGCAGCCGTCACACCACCGCTGGGCGGCGATGCCTTGCGCGTGACAACTAAGCGGCCGCGCACGGATAACTTGAACAAGTTTACTTGCGTGGTGAGAGCGTGTAGTTCCATTCGCCGTGGAACTTGTGATGTTTGAGACGCAGCTTTCTCAGTTGCTCGTCAGTGACTTTGATTTTGGTCGGATAATGGTTTGTGTCAATGGCCGCTTTCACAGTCAATCCCGTTCGCGTCTTCGTGTTGGCGATGAGATTCACGATGACCTCAAGGCTGACCAGGGGGCGGGCACGCCAGTTCTTCGTGATGAAGCTGAACAGGCGATGCTCGATCTTGTTCCATTTGCTGGTGCCGGGTGGGAAATGACAAACGAACAGCTTGATGCCCAATTCGTCAGCCAACTCTTGCAGCGACACCTTCCACAACCGGTTGCGACTCCCGTTGCTGCCTCCGCCATCCGCTGTGATCAAAAGTTCGCGGGCGCGGAAATCGCTGCTGCCCCATTTCATTCCACCATCGACGGATACTGGGGACGGCAAACTGCGCTGTATCGTGATCGATGCCGACGCTTACCCACCCTTCGTTCCGCAGCAGATCGTACACGCCGTAGAGAGCCGCCTTCCCCAACGACTTGATCAGGAAGTCGTAAACGCGCACTTCTTCGGGCGTTCCCTGGGGGAACCATTCCCTCCCGCCATTCTTGAAATCGCCCACGTTTTCCTTCTTTTTGGCATCCACGGAAACCGCCGGTTGGCCGCGTTTCAAGAACCGCTGGACGCTCGCATTGATGTACTCGAACTGGGCATTGCGATCCGGATGCGACGATCCCTCCCGAGTCTTGCGGTTTGCCTGCAAGCTATAGTCCGCACGGTGCAACAATTTGGCCACGGTCCGTGCGCCGACCGGATGGCTTTGACGCGTCAGTTCCTCGGCCAAGTTGCGCGTGCTCTTACACGTCCAGCGCAACGGCGACTTGGGGTCGCCACGGGTCGTTGGTTCAATCAACGTTTCGAGTGCAGCCATCAGACCCGGATCGGTCTCTGTCAAGGACTTGTCACCGCCACCCGGTCGTCGCACGCGACAGGCCGCAACCGCACGCTCTTTTTCAGGCAGTTCCAACTCATGAAGCGCGGCGGTGATCGTGGTACGAGACATTCCGCTGGCCTGCGAAACCGCTGTAATCCCACCCCAGCCGATATCACAGGCTTCCGCTGCCGCCCACTGTCGCCGTCGGCGTTCATCCAACTCCGGCTCCAGCAACCGATACTTGGCTTCAATCCGTGCAATTACCTGTGCATCCTGCATGCACACGTTATCACACAATGCAATGAACGCCACAATAGCAATTTGTTCAAGTTATCCGTGCGCGCTCTCTATGGTGAGTTGGAACACGTTTCGGAAGCAAGTTCGGCCGAGGCAATCCAAATCGCCAGCGAAATCCTTGGCGCCATCGCCGGTGAGCACCCGCAAGATTTTTCCCTCCGTTGAGAGTCTCATAGGAGACGAGAATGTCGAAACTCTCTCACGTTCTCATGGTCGGCGTCATTGCACTGAGCGTCGTTGCCATGGCGCGGTGCGTCGCGCAGTCACCAGATTACACACTACACGAAGCCGTATGCAATGGCGACTTCGACCGAGTCAAGAAACTGCTTGACGAAGGTGCGGACGTGAATGCACCTGTGGAGAACAACGTTACTCCCATCTACTTTGCGCGGGATCCAAAGATGGTGGATCTGCTGCTGGCGCACAAACCGAAGTTGAACTTTCGCTGCTCTTCGTTGCCGCAGACTCCGCTTGAGAACGCTGCCGAGCAATTCTACCGAAACCGGGAGAAGGCGGAGATATGGCGTACGATCGTGAACAAGCTGCGAACCGCCGGTGCCGACTATACCGTCGATGCGGCAATCTGCTTGAATGACGTGGATTACATACGGCAGCAACTGGAAAAAGATGACTCGTGGGTCAATAAGCTTCGTGGTGCCCCGTCCGTCCCTTTGCGCGTTGCGGCTCGCACGGGGAGAGAGGAAATCTGCAAGTTACTCCTCAAGCACAAGGCGGACCCAGACAACTTCGAACAGCAAGCGGGGTTCCCGATTATGGTCGACGCGGTCGATCATCCCGCCATCGTCAAGCTCTTGATCGACGCGGGAGCCAATCTTCGACGCCGCATCAGCTACCGGGGTATGATCGGTGGCTTCACGATCGTTGGAAACGAGGCGACCGCACTGCACTACGCAGCAGACGTGGGCAACGTTGAATCCGTGCGACTGCTAGTGCAGGCCGGGCTTGACGTGAATGCGGCTGACAATGATGGGCAAACGCCTCTGCACGTGGCGCTGCAATCCGAGCGATTCCACTGCCAGCGAATGCGGGACAAAGACATAAAACCGTTTCTCGACGTGATTGGCTTCCTGTTGGAGCACGAAGCGTCCCTGGAATTGACGACCAAGTCGGACGAAACCGTTCTGGACGTCGCGAAAAAGATCAAGAGTCCCACAGCCATTGTGGAGCTGCTTCAGAAGTGCCAGCAAGAGAGAGAACGCAGACTGACGGATACAAACTTCGAATGACGCTCCGTAAGGCCAACAGCGCGGTGCTAGCGCCCCCAACGACATGCTTGGTAGTCATCGCAATGCCGGCTCGACACGTCATGAATGGCGGCTGACGCCGCTACGAGAGCAGCGAGCCGACCCAGTTCCGTGTTCGTTCGACGCATTCGGCGGCCCAGCGACGGTCAAACGGCTCCGCAGTCTCCAACGGGAAGTCCTCATAGCGGAACTCGGCCGCATAAGGTCCAAGTCGGCGAATTTCGGCAATTTCTGATGGCCACGCCACGCCGCTCGCCGCAAGCAGATCGAGAAGTTCCGTCAGGTCGTGCGTCCTGCGGAAGGTGATGCGCCGATGGCTGAGCAACGCTTTCAGCAGCTTCTCGACGGCCTGTTGGGCATGGAAGCCGATCACTTCATCCGGAACCGACGAAATCTCCAGCAGGGCCTTCACGACCTCCTCGTCACCGGCCGCTTTACGCCGCAAGCGTTCCGCCTGTTCATCCCATTTCATGGAACAGCCGTCCTTCCGTCCAGGCTTGGAAAAGGACGTTGTTGGGCGTGTCGCGCCAGTCCTCGAAGATCGCTCGGCTTGTGACCAACACGTCGGCCGGTACCCGCAGCGGCCGCAAGGCATCCCGCAAGCGAACCATTTCGGCGTGCTTCGAGTGAACGTTCGGTTCGACAACTAGGAAATCCAGGTCGCTATCGGGAACCGCATCACCTCGCGCATGGGAGCCAAACAAGATCACTTCTGAGCCGGCGGGTGCGGCTTTCAGCAGAAGCTTGACGGCTTCGGATATCGTGGCTTGATCGATCATAGACGCCCCCCCAAGAAAGCGTAGTGCCGCGCACCGGACGTGTCAATGGAGCGTCTTGACCTGCCTGTTGTCAACCAATAGAAATGTCCCCTGTTTTGCGCCAATAGAAATGTCCCGTTACTGTTATGGTTTTCGTCTACCCTAAAGTGGCGTGCTCCGCGAGGCGAGCGCAGCGAGCCGAAGCGGAGCACGCCACTTTTTCCGCCGGCGGCGGGAGGGGGGCGGAAGGCTCTGGTCGGGCCGCAGCCACTCGCCGGCCGCGCCAGGGATGGTTCGCAGCAGGCTTGTGCCCCTGACTCGAACCCGTCGGGCCGGTACGCTTGGCCGGCTTTGGCAGCGGTGGGGCCAGGATCGGCGACCAACACACTTCGCGCTGGCCAGCGAACACCCGCAGCACGCCGTCCAGCGGTTCGCAGACCGTCACGCGCTGACCGCTCCGAATGAACTCGGCCGTCTCACGCGGCAATTGCAAGATGCGATTCCGCCAACGCAATGTCCAGTCCTTGGCCACCACCCGCGATTCTTGAATCGACACGATGCGCACCAGGTCCGTGCCGGCCGATAGCGGGCGATGCCAGTCCTCCGCCGCCGCCGCCGCCACCGCGAAGCGCGCGTTGAATCCCACCAGAAACGTCTCCTCCAGGAATCGGTTCGCCGACTCCAAGTCGGAGATCTTCGCGCGCCGCAACGCCTTGACCAGCCGATCCTGAAGCGTTCCGTTCATACGCTCCACACGCCCCTTCGCTTGCGGACTCCGCGCTGAATAGACTTGCGCGATCCTGGGAGGATTAGGTAAAACAAGGACTCACAACCACTTGCGTCGATTTGGAAGACGCAGCAAGTGAAAGGAGTCCCTGATGAAAGTCCAACGGAAAGTACACCAGACGTGGCAGACATTGTCAACACGCGAGCGCCGGATTTTGAGGGCCTTCGCGAAGGCGGCACGCGATGCCGGACTGCGTGGCCGATGCAAGATTATCTTGAGCCTGGTGCAAGGGAAATCCCCCGCGGCGATCGTGGCGGGCGGGCAATGCTCGGAGTCCCAGGTGTATCGAACAGCACAACGATTCATCGACGAAGGGCCGAGCGGGCTGGCCGACCGGCGGGAGGACAACGGCGAAGCGAAGGTGAGCGAGGAGTACGAAGCCGCGTTGTTCGAGGTAGTTGCCAAGTCGCCGCGGGACTACCGGCACCGGCGTCCGACGTGGACCCAAGAGCTGCTCGCGTTGGTCTTGGCCAAGGAGACAGGTGTCCGCATCAGTTGCACAACGATGAGTCGCCTGCTGAAGCGGTTGCGGATTCGTTTGGGCCGTCCCAAGCCGATCGTGGGCTGTCCGTGGAAGAAAGCCCGGAAAACACGGCGATTGCGGCTCCTGAGACGGTTGATCGAGACCTTGCCCAAGGACGAGGTCATCGTCTATGTGGACGAGGTGGACATTCACCTGAATCCCAAGATCGGTCCAGACTGGATGCTTCGCGGGACGCAAAAAACGGTGTTGACGCCCGGCAAGAACGAGAAACGTTACTTGGCCGGCGCGCTCAGCGCCCGCACAGGCCGCTTGACCTGGGTCGAGGCGGAGCGCAAGACCAGCCTGCTGTTCATCTGGCAGTTGTGGTACTTGCTGCAGCGCGATTATCCGGACGCCAAACGGATCCATCTGATCCTCGACAACTACCGCATCCACAGCAGCCGACAAGTCGAACTGGTCCTGGCGAAGCTGGGCGACAAAGTACAGTTGCACTTCCTCCCGCCCTACTGCCCGGACCACAACCGCATCGAGCGGGTGTGGCGCGATCTGCACGCGAACGTCACTCGAAACCATCAGTGCCGCACTATGAACGAGTTGATGAAGGAGGTTCGCTGGTATCTCCGCAAGCGGGATAAAGAACTCCAACGCTTGTACGCAACGGAGAAAGCAAACCTCCCAGGATTACGCAAGGCTATTTAGCATCCTGGGGATCCATGGCGGTTGCCGAATTTCGAGGGGAAAACGTCTCCGTTCAAGGAAAACGCCCCAGTATGTTCGAATTCAGCAAACGCTCAAATATTAATTTCTTCACACGCTCGGAGCGTGGGAACCAGGAATAAAGGAGAGGGGACCAGAGCGGCGGCTCATCGCGCCCCCAGGGGCTGGCCCCCCAGCGCTCGGGCGCTGGCGGCGACGCGCTCGATGTTCAGGTAATCCGTGGTGATGGCCAAGACCTCGTCGAGGTAGTAATCGCGCACGATGGCGTTTTCTCCCTCGCTGCGCTTCTCGATGGCCTTTTCCTCTTCCCGGTCGGCACTGAGTTCCGCCCGCTCCTTGAGGTACTTCGCCTCGTTCAGGGTCACGTATTTCTTCGCCTTCTGTTCTTTGGAAGTGGCGATGTTGCGGAGGACCTTTTGGAACTTGTCGGAAGCCTGCACCCGCTGTTCGGAGAGCCGGCGGAGTTGATCGACAATGGCCGGATTGACGTATCCGAAATCCTTGTGACGAAGCCGCTCGACTTTGTCGAACTCCAGGGGGTAGTCGAGAGCGGCCTCGCCTTCGTCGTACTGCGGGGCCAGCGAGGGCAGTTCGATGTCGGACACCACGCCGCGCTTTTGAGTGCTGTCGCCGTTGGGGCGATAGAACTGCTGCATGGTGATTTTCAAGGCCCCCATGGGCCGGGCGTTCATGGTGATCCCGAACAGTTTCGGGCCCAGGTCCAAGAGGCTTTGCACGGTGCCCTTGCCGTGGGTGGAATGGTCGCCGATGATCAGGCCGCGGCCGTAGTCCTGGATGGCCCCGGCGAGGATTTCACTGGCACTGGCGCTGAACCTGTTGGTCAATACCACCAGCGGTCCCGTCCACGTCATGTTCGGATCCCGGTCGGGATACGGCTGCACGTTGCCGTCGGCGTCCTTCACCTGGACGACGGGCCCCTCGTGAATGAATAACCCGGTCAGACTGATGGCCTCGTTGAGGCGCCGCCGCCGTTGAAGCGCAAGTCGAGGACCACCGCGTCGACGCCCTGACGTTTGAAGTCGTCGAGGATGGCGCGAACGTCGCGGGTGGTGCTCTTGAAATCGGCCTGGCCGCGGCGGTCTCCTTCCATGTCCCGGTAGAAGCTCGGCAGATCGATCACGCCCACGCGGTAGGGCGTGCCGTCGGGCCGGCGACCGGCGTCGAACACCTTGCCGCCGGGGGATGACTCCCCGGTGCGCGGCGTGCCATCGGGGTTCAGTCCCGCCACAAACACCTTGCTATGCGCCTCGCTGTCTTTCAGTTCGATCTTCTCGCGGGCCATCTTGTAGGTCTTCCGTTCGGTGGCGCCGGCCGGCATCACCTCCAGGCGGACCATCGTGCCGCGCTTGCCGCGGATCAGTTTGACGACGTCGTTGAGCTTCATGTCGATCACGTCGACCATCTCGCCCTCGCCGTTCTGCCCCACGCCGACGATCTTGTCCTCGGCCTTCAACCGGCCATCCTTGGACGCCGCGCCGCCGGGGATGACCTTCTTGACCACCGTGTATCCGTCCTCAGGCTTCAGTTCGGCCCCGATCCCTTCCAACTCCAGGCTCATGATGATCCTGAAGTTGTTCTGCGTGTCGACCGACATATAGTCGGTGTGCGGATCGAACGACTGGGTGAAGGAGTTCAGGTACATCTCCAACAATTCATCGCCGTCGATCTGGTGCCACCGCTTGGCCATGCTGTGGTAGCGCCGGGTCAGCTTGTCGCGGGCATCCTGGCCTTCGCCCTTTTCCCGGCTCGGCATCGTGGAGCGCTTGACGGCCGGTTCCTGCGACTGGTTCTCCCGTCCAGGCAATGAAGGTTTGACGCCTTCCTTCCCCTCGGCCTGCTGTTCTTCGTCTTCATTCTTGTTCGCCTTCATCACCAGCAGATCGTACTTGACTTGCTTTCGCCAGCGGTCGAAGGCCTCCGCCGGGGTGCGGGCATACTGCGCCGCGTCGCGGTCGGTTACCATCTCCTCGTCCACCGTGAAGTCGTGCGGCATGGCCAGCGCCTCGTCGGCCATCTTCACCCGCTCGTCCACCCTCTGCAAGAACGTGCGAAACACCGTATAGGCGAAGCTGATGTCGCCCCTGCCGATCGCATCGGCCAGTTCGTCTTTGTGCTTCGAGAACTCGTCGACGTCGGACTGGTAGAAATAGATCTTCCGCGAGTCGAGTTGTTTGAGGAACTCCTTCAGGCAGCGTTCCGAAATCTCCTTGTCCAGGGGGTGCCGGGAGAGGTGTTCCAGCTTCACCAGTTTGGCCACCGAAAGGGCAATCTGGCGATCCATCGGAACGGGGGCAGTGGGGTCGGCCCAGGCGGCCGCATACAGCCCTGCCACCACCGCGAAAGCCAGCATCCAACGAATCCGGACCGAGATAAGCCGACGAGTCATTCGTAAACCCTTAACGGTTAGAGAATTGTGAGAGAGTAGCTACCTTCTGCGGGGCGGATACCCTGTGTATAGTATCCCTTGTAGGCGGAGGAAACAAGAGCGAACAACCACCGCCCCAAATTGCGGGTATTCAATCTATCTGTCGGAGGCCGCACTCCCTGGCCGCGTCAGGCGTGCAACGCCATTCGGCTTCATTGATAGGGGTAGGGAAGGCCGGTTAAGTTCCCGGCCTCCCCTCCCTCCGAACCGGACTGGCGGATTTCCCGCATCCGGCTCTCCGGTTAGTGGTGTTACCTCGTAGAGGATTGGTGAACCGAGCGCGGGAAGGAAACAAGGTTCCTTCTCGGGATCGGCAGAAGCGAAAGGCCCTGACCTTCACGGGAAGGCCACCAACATGCAACATCGACGGTGCGGCCAATCTGAGCCAAGTTACGTGTGCCTGACGCAGTCCGTCGTGGCTAGTCGTTGCCGACACTCGCGGTACGGTGTGGTTTTGGCCGTGCGTCATGTTTCATCCACTTTCCTGCGTCCCTTTGCTCGACGGGCATTGCCCCGCTTCCTCGCTCGTATGGACGCTCTGACTCCTGGGCGGTCGATTCTTCGTATCCTTATCAGGGACAATGAACTTCGTCCTTGTACCCGCCCAGGTCTCCTTGCTTCATGTATCAAACCTTCCGACCGTTCCGCCTCCAACCACCTGTTGCCGCCTCTGGGGCTTGGTTTGGTTTCCCCCCGGAGCTTACCGCGCGGTCTGCCGACCGCATCCCTTGCGAGGACCACAGCGTCACTTGGGCTTCGCCTTTTCCTAGCAGGCTCGCCACGACAACCGGCCGAATCGAGTTCGTCATCCTGCGGACCAGCCGTTCACCTTCAGTTGCTCTCCACCCCCTCTCACGAGGACGCAGTTACTTTCGGTTACGAAGTTCAAACCCAATTTCGACAAGGACTTGCACCTTGCTGATTCGATACACTCACAAGCGCACTAGGAGGCGACTCCTGTCGCCGATTGCCCCGTTCTCCGCCGCACTTCGGCGACTGGAGTCGCCTCCTACACGGTCAGGCGTGGACGCGGGGTTCCCATTCCAGGCCGGGCACGTCGCGCAGATCGTCGACGCCCTCGTGGAGCAGGCAAATCTTCATCAACCGGCAAAAGCGGCGGATGTCTTGCGTGTGATCGCCATAGAACGTCACCCGGTGCAGACCGCAGGACCAGTTGTCAAGGAATTTCTGGGCATCGTTGACCTTGGTGGTGATCTTCGTGCGGCAGCCGCGGTCGACGTCGGGAATATCGACGATCTCGCCGGTCGAGAAGAGCATGATCTCGTCGCCGATGAGCCGCGCCATCGAGGTCTTCTCGCCGACGCGCATCTTCACCTGAAGCACGCAGCTCTTTTCGTCTTCCAGATGGCTGCGGATGACGTAGGGCGCGGCCGGCCCATCGGGCCCGTCCATCCGCGTCGCCGACACGCAATGCGCCTGGATGATCGTGTTGTTGGAGACGTCGATCACGGGGTCATTGACGAAGCCGGGCTTTCCCACCAGGTGGAGGAAGATCAGGTGCGTCATGGCCGACTTCACGTCGGCCTCGCAGATCCCGCCTAAACCGCGGTCGTTCAAACGGGAGAACCCCAAGCAGGGATAGCCCATCCCGCGCTGGACCAACCCCATCGCCAGGCAGTCGATGGTGATCGCCGTGGCCTGGTGCCCACGGACCAGCGTTTCCAGGGCCAAATCCATCCGCGCGGCCTTGGCGATATCCTCCTTGGAGGGCTCGACGATCTTCTCCGCCCCGCGAATCCAGCGATCGGCGTGGGCGGCCGCATCGGCCTCGGAGACTGCTTGATAGGCCTCGGCCAAGTCCTCGGCGGTGAGCGACTGGATCTCGGTGCCGAACTTCTGCTTAATGGACTTGACGTACTCCGGATCGGCGCCGCCGCGGCGAATGCAGAGCACCTTGGCCTCTTTCAGGCGACCGATCGCGCAAGGGGCGGACCGCGGTCGCCAGGTCGGCATAATTGCTGCTGGGACAACATTCGATCGGCAGTCCCTGGCGCTGCATGCTGGCAATCGTGTGCCATTCGTGGCCGGCATAGGGGCTCGAAAACAGCACCACCGGCGCGCCGGGCTCCAACAATCGGCGGATGAGATCGCCCGTTCCCAGAGTCAGGTGAATGGCCAGGACCCCGGAGACGCCCTTGAGTTTTTCCTGTGCCGCGGCGAGCTCCTGAACGTTGGTCACCAGGTCGCCGCCGACAAACTCGACGTCGGCCAGCGCCGGGGCGAGCTTGGCCAGTTCCGCCTCGAAGCGTTTGACCTCGGCGGCCAAATCCACCTCGGCCTTGGGCCATCCGGGTCGGGCGTGGCCCAGGTAGACCTTGCCCAGGCGGACCTTCGTCTTGGGCGGCCAGTCAACCGGCGCGGGGGCCGCGCCCTGGACACCGCCCAACAGCGTCCCGGCGCCGAGCACCGCGGCGCCCGCCGACACGGTCGTCAAGAACTCCCGTCGCGAAACGTTGCTGCACCCGTGACACATGGCGCGCTCCTTTTGCGAGATGCAAGCTACTGTCTGGAATGGTCCGGCGGGCGCGGATGGATTGACCCATCGCCTGCCGCCGCGAGCCGCCATTGTCAAACAAAGCCGGCGCGGCGTCAATAGTTCGCTCCGGCCCTTGCGGCCCTTGCTTATCGACCAACCGGTGCTTTCGAGGCTATAATGCGCTGACGCGACGGCGGACGCCGGAGGTCTCGGCCCCTTGCTCGGCGCGGGGGCAACGCGTGCGCGGCAAGGCAATCACCGATCCACGATCCTGGGGAGGTTTCTGGCATGGCCCCCGCTCTGCAATTCCTGGAGGTTCGCGAGCGATTCCTCCCCTTCAAACGGGTTGAGTTGCGGGAGCGAATGCTGGCGGATGAGCGGTTGTCGGCGTCCGAGCGGGAACAACTCCGTGCGCTCTTCGAGTTGGTCGCCGATCGTTTCCATTTCGAGTTCCGGAAGAAACTGGAACATCTCAAGAGGGCCTACGACCCGTTCGATCCCGATTACGAATCGCCGCGGCGCACGGCGATTCCGCCGACGAAGCAGCCCGGCGACGAGAATTTTCCCGGGCATACCAGCAGACGCTCCTCGACGCCAATTACGTCGAGATGCCGCGCGAGCAGATCGTCACCTGCGCGCAATTCCAGTCGCAGACCGGCCTGGTGTTGACGGCGAATCTCTCGGATTACGCCGAATTGCAGGTGTTCTACCGCGGCATTCGGCGCGAGCAGCGGACCTGCCGCGCGTGGTTGTTCCCCTGGAAGCGAAAGTCGGAGACGCTGCACGTCTTCTCCCGTTTGGCGATGCTGGTGCGGTTGGCCCGGCCGGGCAGTCAACCGATCTTCTTGAAGCTGTTCAAGAACGTGGTCGCCGAGGATCTGGAAATGCTCCTGCCGTACGTGAAGATTCGCATGCGGCTGTTCGACCACCTGAAGATCGGCTCGTCGGTGGCCGGCGGCGTGCTCACGGCCGGCGGCAAGATGTTTGCCGCCGCCATCTTCTCTCCCTGGGTGTTTCTGCTGATCCTGTCGGGCTTCATCGGCGCGATCGTCCGCGGGGTGTTCAGTTTCTTCTCGAACAAGACGCGGTACATGCAGGCCCTGAGCACCAGTCTCTATTTCCAGAACCTGGCCAACAACAGCAGCGCCCTGGCCTACCTGGTCGAGGCGGCCGAAGCCGAAGAGTGCAAGGAACTGCTGCTGGCCTACTATCTACTCTACGTGGAGCGCGATCGGGACTACACGCAAGAGGAACTCGATCGCCGGGTGCAGCAGTGGTTGGAGGCGGCGTTCGGCCTGAAAGTGGACTTTGAAGTGCCGGAAGCGGTGCAAGAACTCCTCGCCAAGCGGTTGCTGGTGCGCCGTCCGCCGGCCGGATCGGAATCGGCCAACGCCGCCGCCGTGCTGAAGGTTTACGATTTGCCCTCCGCGCTGCGCCGCCTGGACGAAGTGTGGGACAACTACTCTCGTTACAGTCAGATGCGTTCGGCCGACGAAGACCGTCTGGCCGACAACGACTGGCCCCCCTTTCCCGGACAAGTCTCGCACGGGGCGACGGCAGAAGCCGCCTCTGGGGCAAGAGCGTGCGCCACGAAGCCGGCGGCCGCGGCTTCATATCTCGAAGATGGCCTCGATCTCGACCGGCACGCCCAGCGGCAGCGTGTTCGCGCCGATGGCGCTGCGGACGCCGACGCCCGCCTCGGGCCCGAAGACCGTCGGCGAACAGTTCGCTGCAACCGTTGATCACCGCCGGCTGCTGGGTGAAATCGGGCGTGCAATTGACCACGCCCAGCACCTTCACCACGCGGCCGACGCGGTCGAGGCTGCCCAGCTCCTTGCGCAACGAGGCGAGGATGTCCAGCGCCGGCCAGTTGGGCCGCCCGGTAGCCGGCGTCCACGTCCAGCTCGCTCGCCGACGCCGGCCGGTCACCAATCCGCCCGCCGCATCGACCGGCAGGTGGCCCGAGGTGTAGACGAGATTCCCCAGCGACCACGACCGGCTTGTACACGCCTTTCGGCTCCGGCGCCGGCGGGAGTGGGAGGCCGAGTTCGGCAAGTTTCGCGGCAAGTCGGGCTTCAGCGGACATCGGGGCACCGTTCTTATCGTGTCAGTCAATCACCTTGTTCAACGGATATTCCACGATTCCCCGTGCGCCGGCGGCCTTCAGGCGGGGGATGATGTGGCGCACGATCGACTCGTCGAGAATCGTGTTCACGTCGACCCAGTCCTCGTCGGCCAGGCTGGAAATGGTCGGCTGCTGCAAGGCGGGCAGCAAGGCCAGCACGCTCTTGAGCCGGTCGCGCGGCACGTTCATCATCAGGCCGACCTTCCCTTCGGCCGCCATCGCCCCTTGGAGCATCAACACGATGTCGTCGATCTTCTGCTGCTTCCACGGGTCGGCGTAGGCGGCGTGATTGGCGATGAACCGCGTGGTGCTTTGCAGCACCTCGTCGACGATCCGCAGATTGTTGGCCCGCAGCGAACTGCCGGTCTCGGTCACTTCGACGATGGCGTCGACCAGCTTGGGCGGCTTCACCTCGGTGGCGCCCCAACTGAACTCGACCTTGGCCGTCACGCCGTGCCGGGCCAGGTAGCGCGTCGTCAGCCCCACGGCCTCCGTGGCGATCCGCTTGCCCTCAAGATCGCGCGACCGTCTTCACCGGCGAGTCTTCGGGCACGCACAGCACCCAGCGCACCGGCCGGCGGCTGACCTTCGAGAACACCAATTCGGCCACCTCGTGGACGTCGGCCCCGTTCTCCATAATCCAATCGTGGCCGGTCAGCCCGGCGTCCAACACGCCGTCTTCGACGTAGCGGGCCATCTCCTGGCGCGGATCAGCAGGCACTCGATCTCGTCGTCGTCGATGGTCGGATAGTAGCTCCGCGAACTGAACGTGATCTTGTAGCCGGCGCGGCGAAACAACTCGGCGGTCGCCTCTTGCAGACTGCCGGCGGGGATTCCGAGTTTGAGAATGTTCGTCATGGTTCTGATAGGAGTGATGGTGTGGAGCGGCAAGCAGCGTCGCGCACGTGGAAAGCGGCAAGCGGCTACTTTCTTTCCGTAGACTTCCGCCGGATCGAACACCCGCTGGGCGACGACTTTCAGCCCCTCGGGCGTGACCTGGCGGAAGAAACAGCTCTTGTAGCCTTCGTGGCAGGCGGCGCCGCCGACCTGCTCGACGCGAGAGCAAGATCGTGTCGCGGTCGCAATCGACGTAGATGGCGCGGACGAGCTGGACGTTGCCGCTTTCCTCGCCCTTGCGCCACAATTTTTGTCGGCTGCGGCTGTAATAAACCGCCCGGCCGGTGGCCAGGGTCTCGGCGTAGCTCTCGGCGTTCATGTAGGCCATCATCAGGACCTCGCCGGTGGCGGCGTCCTGGGCGATGGCCGGCAGCAGGCCGTCGCCGCGGGAGAAGTCGGGGCCGGCAGGGGGTGTTTCAGACATTTCCGCAGTTCTCTCGTCGTTCAATCCGATAAGTAAGGAAACTCCAGCATAATCGGGCCGGCCCGAGGCCGCCAGTGGGCTGGGCGACACGCGCGATGCCCATCCGCACTAGGGGTTGCGTTCAAACGGCGTGTTAGGTATTACCGCGGCGGTCGAGCGACCGGAGGTTCGCCTCCTACAATGGGCAAGAAGCGTACAGGGTGCCCATTTTCAGCTTCTCTTAGAGGCAGCTTGAACTTACGGCCGAAGTTCAACTACCAGCGCGGTCGATTTTTTCCCTCCCGAAAGGACCTGTTCGTGCAACGCTCGCTCTCTGTCCTGTTGCCTGTGAAGGATGCCCAGGCAACGCTGACCGCCTCGGTTCATGAGATCCTCGACGTGGTGGCGGATTCGGGCGATCGGTTCGAGTTGTTGATCATCGACGACGGCTCGACCGACGCCACCAGCGAGGTTGCCCACGAACTGACCCGCCATTATCCCCAGGTCCGGGTAGTTCGCCACGGAACGTCGCTGGGCCGCGAGGCCGCCATCCGCACCGGCTTGGAGCGGAGCCAGGGCGAAGTGGTGGTGCTGCGGAGACGAGACACGCGGCTTTCGCGTCTTCGAGCGCGCTCACCCGCAAAAGGCGGACGATTGCAAGCCGCCCGGCAGTCCCCAACTACCTCCGCCGGCTTAAAGACTTTGTGCTTGAGCGAATAATTCTGCCGTCTCCATTGCACCCCAGTCGCGGGCGTGGCGTGCCACTCGTAGGCGTTGCTTGCAATTCGCCAGCGGCCGATGTACGATAGATAGTGGTGACAGAGGCCGTAAACTCGGTCTTGTCAGGACGCGCGGTCGCCGTCACTGGCGGTCCGCCAGCGGGTCATTTCGTGCAACGCTCGATGGATAGGCAAGGGACGTCGCCTAACCGTTCGGCTAGGTGTGGCCGCATGGGAAAGCTGCAGCCGAGTGCGTCATCTCTTTCTTGTCTCTTCTGCCGGTTCACAGTGGCGCGTGAACCAGGAAGGCAGTCGTCATGAGTACTGCACACTTGTAATGCGACGAATACGGCAGCCTCCGCAGGCAGTGACGGTTCCGGCCGCCAAACCGCAACCGCTGCAACGCCTGGCCATGGTCCGCCGACAGCAGGGGTTTCGCGCCGCACGATGGCGCGACGAATGAACGTCGAGGTCGAGTAGGTGCGGCAACAGGAACGCGAGACGGCCGATCTGCCGCTGAGCGTGTTGTACGCCTGGCAGAAGGCGTTGGACGTTCCCGTTGCCGAATTGCTCGTCGAGGCCGGCGATTCGCTGGTCTCGCCGGTCTTGGAGCGGTCGCAATTGGTGCGGCTGATGAAGACCGTGCTGGCGGTCCGCGAGCAGGCCAGGCAGGAGTCGATCCGGCGGATGGCCCAGACGATGTGCGACCAGCTCGTCGAGATCATGCCCGAGTTGGCCAACGTCGGCCCCTGGCACGCCGTGGGCAAACGGCGGCGGCTGAGCGAGTTGGGCGTGGCCGCCCAGCGGCGCCTGGCCGAAGCCGTGTTCATCGACCGCGACGATTAGGTCTCCAGGCAGAGTGAGGAGACGCAGAGCGGCGGCCGCGCAGAAGGTCTCCGCCTTCTTCTTTGCGCCGGGTTGACCCGTGCGAACGAAAGCCCTACGATCAGGGGCGGTTCTTTCGCACCCCCAGGATCCACGAGGTTTCGGTCATGCGCCGCCGCGAATTCCTCAAGACCACCGTCGCCGCCGCTGCCGCCGTAATTGCCGACGCGTCTCGCGCCGGCCGCTGAGAGCGACGTAGCACAACTCGCCCGCAAGATGCCGCGCTGGCGGGGATTCAACCTGCTGGAGAAATTCCAGGTTGCCCAACAGGCGCCGTTCGCCGAGTCGGATTTCCAGTGGATGGCCCAATGGGGATTCGATTTTGTCCGGCTGCCGATGGACTACCGCTGCTGGACCGACTCCACGGCCCCGTACCAACTCAACGAAAAGGTGCTGGGCGAGATCGACCAGGCGGTGGAGTTGGGAGGAAAGCACGGCGTTCACGTGTGCCTGAACTTGCACCGCGCCCCGGGCTACACCGTGGCGCAACCACCGGAGAAGCTCAACCTGTGGGCCGACGAAGAGGCCCAGAAGCAGTTCGATTTCCAGTGGTCGAGCTTCGCGCGGCGATACCGCGGCATCCCCGCGGGGCGGCTTAGCTTCAACCTCGTCAACGAGCCGGGCAACGTTGCGGCCGCGGCGTATTCCCAAGTGGTGCGCCGCGTCGTGGCGGCCATTCGGCGGGAGGACCCCGGGCGGCTGGTCATTGCCGACGGGCTGCGATGGGGCCTCGACCCGGTCTTCGAACTGGCCGACCTGGGCATTGCCGAGAGCACTCGCGGCTACACCCCGATGCCGCTGACGCACTATCAGGCGTCCTGGGTGGGAGGCGAGCGCTGGCCCAAGCCCGCCTGGCCGCTCAAGGAAGGCGACAAGCAGTACGACCGCCCCTGGCTGTTGCACGACCGCATCGACGCGTGGAAGAGGCTGGAAGCCCAGGGCGTGGGCGTACACGTCGGCGAATGGGGCGCCTTCCACAAGACGCCCCACGACGTGGTGCTCAATTGGGCACGGGATTTCCTCGGCCTCTGGAAAGAGGCCGGTTGGGGCTGGGCCCTATGGAACTTCCGCGGTTCCTTCGGGATCCTCGACAGCGGGCGGGCCGACGTGGCTTACGAAGATTTCCACGGCCATCAACTCGATCGTAAGCTGCTCGATCTGTTGCGTGCGAACTGACGAAGCGATGACTGTCGCGCGACTGGTTCAAGCATGCACGTTCCTTGCGTATCCGACTTCCTTCGACGCCTGTTGCTTCGGCCTGCCCCGATTCGGCCGGGGCTTTATCATTGTGCGCGCGACGTGGAAGGAACGACCGCTCGATTTCACTTGCGGGTCGATCCGGCCGGCGGCGGCCTCCTGTTGGCCAATGGCGCGGCGATCAGACGGCTAGACCCTTACGAGGTCGCCGTTGCCAAAGGACTCTTCGACTTCGATTTTCCGGCCATGATCGCAAGAACGACGCAAAAGAGCGTTCGCGGTGCGTCGGTCTCGGCCATGCGAGCCCGCCTCAACGCCCTGGACGCTGTGATTAAGATGGATGACCTATTCAAAAAGATGGCGTCGCCGGACAAGAGCTATCCGTACCTCAATCTGGTTGATCCGGCCTTTTCGGCGAGGTCGCTGCGATGGGAACGGCCCATTTCGGCCGACCTGCCGTTGTGTCCGCCGTTCTTCATGGCGCGGATCCTCGATCGGCTTTGGGAGTTGGCAATTCCGCACGTGACGATCATCGTCGGCCGCGATCCCGACGAAGTCCACATGATTCGGGCGCTGAAACGAGCAACGGAACTGGGGATGATCGCCGGCGTGCGCGGCCGCGGCAGCGACCTGTGCCGCCCTGGCCGCATTTCCGAAATGGCCGCCGCCGGCCTTTATCATCTTGACACCTGCTGCCTTTCCGAGACCGATGCGGTTCACGACTCCTTGGCCGGCCCCGGCGACCACAAGATGGCCCTGCGGGCGCTCGGCGCCGCTCAGCGGCAAAAACTCTGTGCAGCGGCCCAGATCGCACTGGTGCGGTCGACCCTGCCAACCATCGACGCCACGTTCAAGGGGCTTGCCTCGCACGGGCTGAAGAACGTCTGTATGTTCGCCATTGCCACAACCGACCCTAAAGAGGCGTTGGCGAGCGCGCTGTCGGCGGACGAGTTGGCGCCGGCTTTGCGCGGGATCGAAGAGTCGGCGGATCGAGTTGGGTTGCGATTGGCGTGGTACCCGACCGTGCGGTTCGACTCGGCGACTCCCTTGAGTGAGCAGGTTTGCCGTGGGCCGCGGTGCGGCGGCGAGATGGCGATCCGCGTTGAGCCCGACGGCTCGGTCTTTGCCGCCGGTGGGCCGTATCGGCCGGCCGGCAACCTGTTCAACGACGACTGGGAAACGATCTCGCGCAGCAAAGCGTATCAGGACTACCGCCGGCGCGTCGAGAGCGAGACTCGCTGCGATCAATGTCCCGGTTTGGCGATCTGCGCGACTGACTGTCCGCGCGATCCGGCCGGCTGGGCGGAGGCAAAACGGGGAACGAGCAACGGGCAACCGTGAATCGAGGGTCCGCTGACGTTGCCCAGAAGAGACGACGTCCCTCGGCGTTGGGTTTGTCAAAGGTTGACTGTGTAGGTAGAATTGGGTGGTTTGGGGGGCGCGGGGAGAGCACGGGCAGCCTTCGGGGTTGTGAATTTCTGTAGGGCAGGCACTGCCCGCTAAGAGGCTTTGGTGGCGGTGCCCAACCTACCTCTGTGCTGCCGCACACACGGAAAGGAACGCAGATATGTTCATCGTCGCCAAAGACATGTTCGGCACGCCGTTGGAAGGAACTGACGGCCGTGTTGGCACGCTGCACGACGTCCTCTTCGACGATCAATCGTGGAAGGTCCGCCACCTGGTCGTCAGCACGGATCGCTGGTTTCACGGCCGGCAGGTGCTGTTGGAACCGGGGGCGGTCGATCGCGCCGACTGGCCGGGCCGAAACGTGCGAGTGCGGCTGAGCAACGAGCAAGTGCGGCAGTCTCCGAGCGTCGACAGCGACCCGCCCGTAGCACACCGCGAGCCGCGGGAAGCCGCCCAGGTGCTGGTGTCGGAGGCCTATTGGGCGGGCGCCCTCGACGCGGCCTCCGAAACCGGGGGCGATCCGCACCTCCGCAGCACGAGACTGCTGGCCGGCCTTCACATTTCTTGCCCCGACGGACGACTGGGCCACGTCGAGGATTTCATCGTCGACGATGAAACCTGGTCGGTGCGCTATCTGGTGGTCGACACCCGCAACTGGTGGCCGGGCAAGCGCGTGCTGGTCGAACCGGCCTCCGTCGAGTCGATTCGCTGGCGCGATCGGGAGATCCACCTCGCGTTGTCGCGCGAGCAAATCGAGCGCCGGCCGGCCTACGACGGCATCGTGCCTTCGGAAGAACCGGCGGTGGGTTCGGCGTAAGCCCCTGTGGGAGGCGACTCTCGCCGCCGATTGCGTGGCGAAACACCGTCAATTCGGCGACGGGAGTCGCCTCCCACAAGGGAACTCACAACCTCGGAGCTTGGGAACCACAGCCTCGAGACCTCTCTTCTCCCGCCGACCCCGGCGTAGTCCTAATATGCTGACCGATTTCTAATAAATTGCTCATCGTTTGCTAACAATCGGCTGGTACGCTTGGTCAATATACGGGGGATGCGCATGAGCACGCAGTCGGTGTTGGTTGTCGAGGACGATCACGACATCCGCGAGTTGGTCAGCTATAACCTGTTGAAGGACGGCTTTCAGGTTGCGGGCGTGGCCTCGGCGGAAGAGGCGCTGGCCATTGCGCAGTCGCGGCCGCTGGACCTGGTTCTGGTCGACTTGATGCTGCCGGGCATGGACGGCCTGACGCTCTGCCGAAAGCTCAAAGAAGACCCCCGGACAGCGGCGATCTGCCTCATTATTCTCACGGCCAAGGGCGAGGACCGCGACATCGTCACCGGACTGAACCTGGGCGCCGAGGACTACATCACCAAGCCGTTCAGCCCGAGGGTACTGGTGGCGCGGGTGCGGGCGGTGCTCCGCCGCGGCGCCACGCCGCGCCCGGCCGAGACGGATGCCGAAGAGGCCGACGAGGTCATCAAGATCCACGGTCTCGTGATCCATTCCGGCCGCCACGAAGTGCAGCTTGACGGCCAACCCATCGAGCTGACCTCGACGGAATTCCGCGTGCTGAAGCTTTTGGCCAGCCGTCCCGGCTGGGTGCTCACCAGGCAGCAGATTCTCGACGGCGTCCACGGCGACAACTACGCCATCACCGATCGCGCCGTGGACGTGCAGGTGGTCGGCCTGCGAAAGAAGCTGGGATCAGCGGGCAGCCTCATTGAGACCGTCCGCGGGGTGGGCTACCGATTCAAGGAATAACGTGCCAATGGCCCGCGAAAGAACCAGTTTGACAATTGGGTGGCACGTCCCTGAGCGCAGCGAAGGGCGTGGTAGGCCCGCAAACCACGCCCTTCGCTGCGCTCTGGGACGTGCCACCCGTCCAATTCAAGGAATAGGGCGCTAACCGGATTCTAACCGAATTCGCAGACTCCTCTGACAGTGGACCGCTAGCATGAACTGCGAGGGTTATCTTCGGTTATCACACAATTGCAGGGAGCCAGTCATGAAGAAGGGTCTTGGGCCAGTGGTGCGGATGATGTTCGGCGGTTGCGTGTTCGCGGTTTGTTTCGCAGACGCGATCCGCTTGCCTGCCGCGGAGGTCGATCCGGCGGTCAAGAGCTATCAGAAGGTGTCCGACGTGTCGGGCACGCTCAACAGCGTGGGCTCGGATACGTTGAACAACCTGATGACCTACTGGGCCGAGGCGTTTCAAAAGGTTTATCCCAATGTCAAGATCCAGATCGAGGGCAAGGGATCGGCCACTGCGCCGCCGGCGCTCATCGAGGGCACTGCCCAGCTTGGGCCGATGTCGCGGGCGATGCAGCCGGCGGAAGAACAAACCTTTGAGCAGAAGCACGGCTTCAAGCCCACGCGGATCGGTGTGGCGCTAGATTGTTTGGCGGTGTACGTCCACAAGGACAATCCCCTCAAGGGTCTGACGGTGGACCAGATCGACGGCATCTTCTCGAAGACCCACAAGAGCGGCTCCCCCGACATTGTGAGTTGGGGCCAGCTCGGACTGACCGGCCCGTGGGCGAAGCTGCCGATCAGCCTCTACGGCCGCAATTCGGCCAGCGGCACCTACGCCTACTTCAAGGAACATCCCCTGCAAAAGGGCGACTACAAGGATATGGTCAAGGAGCAACCCGGCTCCGCGGCCGTAGTCAACGGCGTCGCCAACGATCGTGCCGGCATCGGCTACTCGGGCATTGGCTACAAGACTTCGGAAGTCCGTGCCCTTCCCCTGGCCAAGGACGCCAGTTCGCCGCTGGCCGAACCGAGCTTCGAGAACGCCTTGGCCGGCAAGTACCCCATTGGCCGCACCTTGTACATTTATATCAGCAAGAAGCCCAACGAACCGCCCTCGACTTTGGTTGCCGAGTTCCTCAAGTTCGTGCTCTCGAAGGAGGGCCAGGAGATCGTCATCAAGGACGGCTACGGGCCGCTGCCGCCGAAGGTCCTTGAGAAGCAACACGCGGCGCTGAAATAATGCTCTCCCTCGATCGATCCACGATCCGCGGCGCCAATCGGCGCGACCGGATCGCGCGCTGGATCATTACGCTGGGCGGGGTGACCATCATCGCCAGCGTCGTGGCGATCATCCTGCTGATCGTGGGCGTGACGTTGCCGCTGTTCCTGCCGGCCAGCGCCACGGTAAGAGCCAGTGGGCGTTTGCCGGCTTCGTTGCCGGCCAACGACATTCTGGCCCTGGGCGTGCGGCTCGATCTGGACCAAGACGAGGCGGTCAAGTCGCTCACCGCCGACGTGCTCGGCCGCGACGGCACCTGTACGTTCCTCGATCTGGCCGGGGACCCGCAGGTGTTGGGATCGCAGCGCGTGGCCTCGCCCGGCGGCGGCGAGAAGTCAATCCGCGCCATCGAGCGGCACGATAGCAACAACTACTCGCTGCTCTGGTCCGACGGTTCCGTGTCACTGGTAGAGGTGACGGCCAATACCGAGTTCAGCAAGCAGGGGCGTCGTAGTATAGCCTATGGCGCGGCCACGCGGGCGAGCGTGCCGGCCGATGCGGGCCCATTGCCCGTGCTCGCCTTGTTGCGATGTTTCAAAGACCCCGACCACGCGGCCACCACAACCACCTGCGTCCGTCTTCTCCCCGACAGCAGCATTTCTGTCTGGCGCGAGGCCGTGGTCGAGAACGAAATGCTCGGCACCGAGGAGAAAAACGCGGCCCGGCTCACGCTGAAAGAGGGATTGCCCGGCCCCATCACGGCGCTGACGATGGACCGGGAGGGCACGACCCTGTATGCGGGCACGAAGGACGGTCACCTCGTGCGCTGGAAGTTTACCCCGGAAGGCAAAGTCGGCGTGCAGGAGGTATTGCTCGCCTTTCCCGACGGCCGCGAAATTACGTCGCTGGCCATGCTCTTGGGCGACGTGTCGCTGGCGGTGGGCGACGCCGAGGGCGACGTGACGACCTGGTTCGTGGTCCGCGGCGAGCCGACCGCCAGGCTGCGCCGCATCCACGACCTTTCGCGCCACGACGGGCCCGTGCGGGAGATTCTGCCGTCGACCGCCAAGAAGACCCTGGCCAGCATCGACGCCGGCGGCTCGGTCCATCTCGACTATCCGACCAGCGAACGACATCTTGTGACGCTGACCGGCGAGAGTCCACTCGGCATGATCGGTTTCGATCCCCGCGGCGCCGCCCTGATCGGCCTCGACCGCGAGCAGAACCTCACGGTCTGGCAGATTTCGGCCAAGTATCCGGAAATCAGTTGGTCCACGCTGTTCGGCCGCGTGTTCTACGAAGGCTACGATCGGCCCGAGTTCGCCTGGCAAACGACCGGGGGCAACGATTTTGAGCCGAAAGTGAGCCTCGTGCCGCTGCTGTTTGGCACGCTCAAGGGCACGCTGTACGCCATGCTGCTGGCCGTGCCGTTGGCCCTATTTGCCGCCGCGTACACCAGCCACTTCACCACGCCGTCCTTCAAGAAGGCGATCAAACCGGTGGTGGAGATCATGGCGGCCGTGCCCTCGGTGGTGATCGGTTTCCTGATCGCCCTATGGCTGGCGCCGATCGTCGAGCGCTGGATCCTGGCCGTGTTCGCCGCCGCGTTGACGATCCCGTTGATGTTCGTACTGTTCATGATTGTCTGGCAAATGCTGCGGCATTACGACTGGGCCAAGCGGATCGAAAACGGCTACGAGTTCCTGGTGTTGATCCCGGTGATCGCTGTGGGCATCGCGCTGGCGGCGCTGATGGTCTCGCCCGTGGCGATCGACTGGTTCGGCGGGAATCTGGAGACGGCCCTGTTTCACGGTCACTTCAAGCTCTGGCTGAACGAAACGCTCGACATGCGCTACGACCAGCGCAACTGCATCATCATTGCCTTCGGACTGGGCTTTGCCGTGATCCCCATCATTTTCTCGATTGCCGAGGACTCGCTGTCGAACGTGCCGCACAGCCTTACGGCGGCCTCGATGGCGATGGGCGCCAGCCGCTGGCAGACGCTGTGGCGCGTGGTGCTCCCTTCGGCCAGCCCGGGCATCTTCGCCGCCATGATGATCGGCTTCGGCCGGGCCGTGGGCGAAACCATGATCGTGCTGATGGCCACCGGCAACACGCCCATCCTCGACTGGAGCCCCTTTAACGGCATGCGAACGCTCTCGGCCAACATCGCCGTGGAGATCCCCGAAGCGCCCGTAGGCGGCACCCTTTATCGCGTGTTGTTCCTATGCGCGGTGCTGTTGTTCCTCCTCACTTTCCTGCTGAACACGGCGGCGGAACTGGTCCGCCAGCAGCCTGCGAAAGCGCTACGGCCGGTTCTAGAGCTAGGAGTGAGGGGAAAGAAATTCTGGAAGCAAGGCGAACCGTTGGTCTGGGCCACCGGCGGTGCGCTGGCGATCACAATCCTCATGACCGCCACGATGCTGATCGTCGTGATGGTCAATGGGCTGGGAGTCTTCTGGCCTCATGCCGTCGCAGAAATCACTCTGACCGACGGCCACAAGCTGCTGGGCATTCCCACACAAAGCGAAGTCAACACCGACAACAAGGTGCTCAGCTTCCAGTTCAAGACCGGCAACCGCGAACTCGACCCGCAACGCTCGGACTTCCGCTGGTATAAGGAGGGCGAGATCGAGGCGATCGCCTACCCGCCGGACGTGTTCGTGCTGGAGCGGCAGGAGAACGGCGACTTCTACGGCTATCTGAAAGACGTGCAGCACGCCCACGCTGGAAGTCGCCGCCGCGAGCGACTTGGCCGATCGCCTGGCCGAAGCCCTGGCGGCCGTGCGGCACAATGCGGCTCGTGAAATCGAGCCCATCGGTCGCGGCTCTCCGTGTTGAGCGACCAGCTCCAACAACTGGGCTACGAGATCCTGGGGATCAACTACCGCAAAAAGCTGGCGTTGCGGGCCGATGCCGACGCCGACGTAACCCAATTCGATGCCCAGCGGAAGGAACTCGAAACCGCACAGGCGGCGATCAAGCGCGAATCGGGCGAACTGGTGGCCCAGCAAGACCGCCTGGAGGCCGAGGCCCGCCGCAACGTGGCCGTGTTCGCCGTGCCGTCGGGCCAGGAAGCGTCGATCCCCTTGGTGAACATCGTGCGGGCGTATCGGCCGAACGCCATGGGGTTGGGCGGCAAAGCGTGGCACTATCTCGGCAAGATCTGGGAGTTGCTCTGGGCCAACCCGCGGGAGTCGAACACCGAGGGCGGGCTGTTTCCGGCCATCTTCGGCACCGTGATGCTGATCTTCCTGATGGCCGTTTCGTGCTTTCCCGCTGGGGGTGCTGGCCGGCAGTCTACCTGGGCGAATACGCCAAAGACGGCCTCGCTGGTGCGGCTGGTGCGCATCGCGGTGAACAACCTGGCCGGCATCCCGTCGATCGTCTACGGCATTTTCGGCCTGGGGTTCTTCGTCTATGGCATGGGCGGATGGCTCGACCGCTGGTTGTATCCCGGAACGCGTCGACGCCGGCATCTCCACCTTCGGCACCGGCGGCATCCTCTGGGCCAGCCTGACCCTCGGGCTGCTGACCGTCCCCGTGGTGATCGTCGCCACCGAGGAGGCCCTGCGGGCGATCCCCCGCGGCATCCGCGAAAGCTCGCTGGCCTTGGGCGCGACCAAGTTCCAGACGCTGCTGCGCGTGCTGCTGCCGATGGCCTCGCCGGGGATCATGACCGGCTTCATCCTGGCCATGGCCCGGGCCGCCGGCGAAGTGGCCCCGCTGATGATCACCGGCGTGGTGAAGCTGGCCCCCGACCTGCCGTTGGACGGCCAGTTCCCCGTTCTTCCACCTCGACCGCAAGTTCATGCACCTGGGCTTTCACATCTACGACATCGGCTTCCAGTCGCCCAACGTCGAGGCCACCAAGCCGATGGTCTACGTGACCACGCTGCTGCTGGTGTTGATCGTGCTGTTCATGAGCAGCCTGGCGATCTACCTCCGCAACCGCATGCGGAAGCGGTTCCAATCGCGGAACGATCTGATCGCGCTGTTGTCATGTCTCGCCGTCGCCGATGAATCTTGATGCACCGGATGAAGTTCTTCATGAGTTCCGCAGCCGAAGAGCCGCCTGCCGGCGACGCCACTGTCGACCACCCCGGACGCGGCGGCCGCGCCGACGGTGTCGATCCGAAGCCGGCTGCCGACCGCCTGATCGCAGGACCCCATCGTGCGGTCGAGAATCTCTGCACTTGTACTACGGCGCGCAGCGAGGCCCTGTCGGACATCACCATGGATTTCCCGCGGAACCAGGTGACGGCCCTGATCGGCCCCTCGGGCTGCGGCAAGTCGACGCTTCCTGCGCTGCCTCAACCGCATGAACGACCTGATCGACGACGTCCGCACCACGGGCAGCGATCCTGCTTCGACGGCCAGGACATCATCGACCCGGCCGCTCGACGTGATCGAGCTGCGCCGGCGGGTGGGCATGGTGTTCCAGAAGCCCACGCCCTTCCCCAAGTCGATCTACGAGAACGTGGCCTACGGGCTGCGGATCGCCGGCGTCCGCGACCGGCGCGTGCTGGACGAGGCCGTCGAGAAGAGCCTGCAGCGGGCCGGCCCTGTGGGACGAAGTCAAGGACCGGCTGCACGAATCGGCCCTGGGCCTTTCCGGCGGCCAGCACCAGCGGCTGTGCATCGCCCGGGCCATCGCCGTCCACCCGGAAATCATCCTCATGGACGAGCCCTGCTCGGCGCTGGACCCGCGCTCCACCACCCGCATCGAGGACCTGATCGGCGAGCTGCGCGGCGAATACACGATCATCATCGTCACCCACAACATGCAGCAGGCGGCCCGGGTCTCCGACTACACGGCCTTTCTCTACGAGGGCGTGCTGGTCGAGTTCGGCCGCACCAAGCAATTGTTTACCCAGCCGGCCAAGAAAGAAACCGAAGATTATATTACCGGCCGGTTCGGCTAATGAGGAGCGATGCATGTCGGTACACTTGCAGCGGGAAATCGAGCGCGTCAAGAAGAGCATCCTTGCCCTGTGCGCGATCGTCGAGGACCAGGTGCAGATGGCGGTCCGGGCGCTGTTGGAGCGGGACGTAGACCTGGCCCGCAGCGTCGAGGATCGCGACAAGGACATCGACCAGCGCGAGGTGGAGGTAGAGGAAGAGTGCCTGAAGATCCTGGCCCTGCACCAGCCCGTGGCCATCGACTTGCGGTTCATCGTCGCCGCCATGAAGATCAATAACGACCTGGAGCGGATCGGCGACCTGGCGGTGAA
This sequence comes from uncultured Planctomycetaceae bacterium, assembly GCA_963759115.1. GTDB lineage: Bacteria > Planctomycetota > Planctomycetia > Pirellulales > Thermoguttaceae > CAVWXT01. Next base: position 220,032 of record CAVWXT010000008.1, on the reverse strand, counting down.
CATCGCCCGCAAGGCCGTCACCTTCATCGAAGAGACGCAGATGGAGATTCGCTTCGACATCGCCGGCATGTGGGACAGGACGCAGGCCATGCTGCGCGACAGCCTCGACGCGCTGGTGAACATGGACGCCGCGTTGGCCGCCGACGTGTGCCGCCGCGACGACGAAGTGGACCGGATCAAGCACGAGATTCGCGTCGGGGTCGAGGAAGCCATTCGCCGCGAGCCGGAGCAGGTCCGCCCGCTGATGCGGCTCCTGGCCGTCTCGCGCAATCTGGAGCGGATTGCCGACTGCGCCACGAACATCGCCGAGGACGTGATCTACATGTCCGAGGGCCGCATCATCCGGCACGGGAAAGAAGGGTAAGTTCGCACGGTTTGGCCGGCGTGCAATCGCGACGGCCAGACTACTCCGGCTCAGTCGGCCCGCACACAGTCTTCCGTTACCAACCGCGCGGGATCGCGATATCCGGGCGGAACACCGGGGGCGGTGACCGTCTGCCCGGTGTCGATCCGGGCGGCCACGTCGAAATTCAGCCCCAACAGTTGCGCCAAGAGGTCCTTGCGGGGCGAAAAACCGTACGCGGCCAGTACGGCCGCATCCAACGTGGCGTGGGCGTCTTTCAGAGGATTCTTGCCGGGCAGGTCGAGCGTGCGGTAAACGGCCCGCAAGCCCCCGTGGACCTTTTCCAGTGCTTCAGCACGAACGCAACGCACTTCGCGTCCTGACGCAGCTACGGCGTCGATCTGCTTCACCGTCGGCGATTGCGGCCAAGGGAACGTGTCGAATACCGATTCCGGCGTGTAGCGGAACCGCTCGGTCAGCTTCGAGCACTTCGCCACGAACCATTGCCAATGGGCGTTCGATTGCAGGATACCGAAGGAGTAGTCATCGGCAAGGGCGAAGCATGACAACGCATCCCCGGGCCGTATCGCGGGAGACAGAAACACGAACACTGGCCGTTTCGTCACACGCGAACAGACGATGAACCGCGGCAGCGCCGACACCTTGCCAATGAGTTCCGGCCGTGGCCGGAAGTGCTGCCACCATGTCTGAAGCCAGTTCTGGTCCTGTCCGCTAGTTCTGCCCGTCTTTTCACGTTCCAATTTGGCCTTGCCGGAAATGTAGGGCAACACAATTCTCTCGACACGGGCGAACGGCAGGGAGTACTTCCTAGCGTCCAGGATGGACATGGTGTGAAAATCGATCACCCATCGCTTAGGCGCGTCTATGGTGAGCATCTCACCACCCACGAGGAACGGCCACACCACCTCACGGTTCCGTTTGGCGGCACGAAGCATTGATTTCGCCTCGCCACTCGTAAGCATAAAACCCTTATGGCGTGGGTACTGGCCCGTGTAGCACACGCCAGCGTTAACCGGCAACACCGGTGCAGCGCTTACATCGATCTTGTCCGACAGAGCCGAATTGATGAACCGGCATTCCCGCGAGTCGAGTTCATACTGCTTGCTCGCGGGCCCACTGCCGCGTTTCCGGGCCTTTTTCACGCCCGCGGGCGGATCACCTTGAACCAAAGCCGCCGCTTTGCCGGCAGCAGTTTCCCGTCTTGCGTCTTAACCCAATCGACGATGGACACATGGACGTTCGCTTCGCCCGACCAGGGCTGGTTGTCGACCGCCTCGATGATGGTGCCAGTCTTAACGACGTGGTCCAGGCCGCCCGACGCGCGACTGGTTGTTGCGCACGTTCTGCGTGCCGACCAGGCCCGCTCGTCCCGCCACGGGGTCCTTGGCTGTACAAGGCGGCAAGTGGTCATGGGCCTTGCGGAACCAGTACACGCAGTAGTCAGCCATGCCCGGGACCTCGGGATACGCCCGGCGAATGGCGTTGACGTAGTCGGGCCCGCGCTCCGGCTTGAGCCGCTTGGCCCCCAAGAACGGCGGATTGCCGATCATGACATCGACCTTGGGCCACGGCGTGGGATTGCCAGCCGCGTCGATCAGGGCATCGCACACGCGTAAAATTGGCGTCCAGATTATCCAGCGGCAGGGCGCGTTCGGTGATGTGCAACTCGTCGATGGCCAATTTCCGGGCGATCATCATCGTCACCTTCGCCAGCTCGACGGCAAACGGGTTGATGTCCATGCCGTAGAAGTTCGAGGCCGTCACGAAGCCGAACACCCGCTGCGCCGGGTCGGCCTTCGCCGACATTTCGCAGATGCGCTCGTGGATGCGGGCTTCCAGCCGCTTCAACTCGCGGTAGGCGATGTACAAGAAATTGCCCGAGCCGCAGGCCGGGTCAAGCACCGTGAAATGGTGCATCCGCTCGCGAAGCTCCAGCAAGCCGTTTGACCGTCTTTGCCCCTTCGATCTGCTCGCGCCACGGCTCGACGATCGTGGGGCCGACGATCTTCATGATGTCGACCGGGCTGGTGAAGTGCGCCCCGAAGGCGTGCCGCTCGGCCTTTTCTGTCGAGTGCTCGAACAGCGTGCCGAAGATTTCCGGCCGCACCTTCGACCAATCCGACTTGGCGGCCTGCTTGAGTTGGGCCAGTTCGTCGGGATAAAGTTCGATCCGCGCCGGCTCGGCGAACAACCCGCCGTTGAAGTAATCGACGCCCTGGAAACGTCCGCCGCGGATGCCGCCCGGCGTGTTCATGGCCGCAAACAGCCCGCCCAACAGATCGAAACTGTCGCGCGGCTCCTTGCAGTCGTCCAGCAGTCGGGTGACGAAGTATTGCTCCAGCAGGCCGATGTCTTCTGCAAATAATGCCACCAACATCTGGAGGGTGAACCGCTGCGCCAGCGGCCGCTCGACCTTGCGGGCAATGAGCTTGTTGAAACACGTCGCCAGCCGGTCGGCTGCCTGACGGGTAACGGCCTCCTGGTCGTTGCCGAAGGTGGGCGTCTCGCGGTTGGGAAACATGAACGCCAACGGCCCCTAACGGAGCGGCAACTCCTTGATCGCAAGCTGATCGACCGGCGTATCCATCTGGGTCTCGAAGTCGTAGACCCAGAACTCGTCGAAGTTGCACAGCACGACGTAGCGGGGCCGGCCGGGCACCAAGCGGGTCCAATAGTCGAAGGCTTGGCGGTAGTGTCGCCGCAGGTCTTCGCCGCGACGCTTCATTTCGATCAGCACAACCGGTTTCCAGACGAGATCGGCAAAGGCGGTGCCGCCGGCGTCGTTCTTGACCCGCTGCTCGCACACCGCCCCGGCCTCTTTGACGCCCTTGAGGCCGAACGCCTGGAAGAGCCGGTCGAGGAAGATTTGGGCCTCGCCCTTCTCATCGCCCGTGATGTGCTGTTTGACCCAAGCGACGAACTCGGCGAGTTGCTGTTTGCGTGCTTCGTGCATTACTCGACCCTGGGTGGCCGGTCGGTGGCGGTCACAGCCTGCGACTGCCTTGCAGGCCGCCATTCTAACCCAAGTGGTAGGGGCGTGAAAGCCCCGCCGCACGTTGACGCACCGGCCGATAATCCTTACACTTAGCCGTTCTAACCAATTCGCGGATTTTTGACTGGACGGGAGAATCATGGCCGAGAAACCGCTCGAACAACTGGCAATCAACACCATCCGCACCCTCTCGATGGACGCCGTGCAGGCGGCCAACAGCGGGCATCCGGGCACGCCGATGGCCCTGGCCCCGGTGGCCTACGTGCTGTGGAACGAGTTCCTCCGCTACGACCCGGCCCAGCCCGCCTGGCCCAACCGCGACCGCTTCGTGCTCTCCTGCGGCCACGCCTCGATGCTGCTCTACTCCGTGCTGCACCTGGCCGGCGTGAAGCAATTGGACGCCGACGGCCGGCCGACCGACGAGCCGGCCGTGCCGCTGGATGCCATCCGCCAGTTCCGCCAGTTGCACAGCCGCTGCCCCGGCCATCCCGAGCACGGGCACACCAGCGGCGTGGAGACCACCACCGGCCCGCTGGGCCAAGGCATCGGCAACAGCGTGGGCATGGCCATCGCCTCCCGCTGGCTGGCCGCCCGGTACAACCGGCCGGGCTTCGACCTGTTCGACTTCAACGTCTACGCCCTGTGCAGCGACGGCGACCTGATGGAGGGCGTCGGCGGCGAGGCGGCCTCGCTGGCCGGCCACCTGAAGCTCTCGAACCTCTGCTGGATCTACGACGACAACCACATCACGATCGAGGGCAAGACGTCGCTGAGCTTCAGCGAAGACGTGGCCACGCGGTTCGCCGGCTACGGCTGGAACGTGGTTCGAGTTGGACGACGTCAACGACCTGGACGGCCTGCGCAGCGCGATCGAGGACTTTCAAGAGACCGCCGATCGGCCCACGCTGATCATCGTCCGCAGCGTGATCGCCTTCGGCGCGCCGAACAAGGCCGAACACGCCACGAGGCCCACGGCGCGCCGCTGGGCGAAGAGGAAGTCCGCCTGACGAAGGCGGCCTACGGCTGGCCGGAGAACGAGAAGTTCCTGGTGCCCGCGGAAGTGTCGGCCCATTTCCGCGACGGCATCGGCGCGCGGGGCCAGAAGCTGCACGCCGACTGGGACGCGAAGTTCGCCCAGTACAAGGCCCAATATCCCGACCTGGCCGCGCGAGCTGGAGATGATCGACCGCCGCGAACTGCCCGAGGGCTGGGACGCCGACATCCAGCCGTTCCCCGCCGACGCCAAGGGGATGGCCAGCCGGGCCTCGTCGGGCAAGGTGCTCAACCAGGCGGCCAAGCACATCCCCTGGCTGCTGGGCGGCTCGGCCGACCTGGCCCCCTCGACCAACACGCTGCTGAAGTTCGAGAACGTCGGCGATTTCGAGGCCGGCCAATACGCCGGCCGCAACTTCCACTTCGGCATCCGCGAGCACGTCATGGGCGCGATCTGCAACGGCATGAGCCTCTGCGGCCTGCGGGCCTTCGGGGCCACGTTCTTCGTCTTCACCGACTACATGCGGCCGCTCGATCCGCCTGGCCGCCATCATGGGGCTGCCCGTGTTCTACGTCTTCACGCACGATTCGATCGGCGTGGGCGAGGACGGCCCCACGCACCAGCCGATCGAGCACCTGGCGGCGCTGCGGGCGATTCCCAACCTGCTGGTGATCCGGCCCGGCCGACGCCAACGAAGTGGCCGAGGCGTACCGGGTCGATTCTGCCGCTGAAGAACCAGCCGGCGGCGCTGGTGCTGACCCGGCAGAACCTGCCCACGCTCGACCGCACGAAATACGCCTCGGCCGCCGGGCTGCAGCGCGGCGGCTACGTGCTGGCCGACGCCCCCGACGGCAAGCCCGAGGTGATCCTGATCGGCACCGGCAGCGAGGTCTCGCTCTGCGTGGCGGCCTACGAGAAGCTCTCGGCCGAGGGCATCAAGGCCCGCGTGGTGAGCCTGCCCTGCTGGCAACTGTTCGACGCCCAGCCGGCCGAGTACCGCGACGCGGTCTTGCCGCCGGACGTGACGCGGCGGGTGGCCGTGGAGTTGGGCGTCAAGCAGGGCTGGGAGAAGTACATCGGCCCGTGCGGCCAGTTCATCGGCATGTGCGGCTTCGGCGCCTCGGCCCCGGTGGGCGTGCTGCTGAAGCACTTCGGCTTCACGGTCGAGAACGTCGTGGCCGCGGCGAAGAAGTTGTGCGGGAAGTAATGCGACAGTCGTTTAGCGGCCGACAGTACGTCGGTCTTGGTCATGTAACAGGCCGCCGTGCCGGCGGCAGCTAAACGACTGCCGGCAACTCGTCCCACGGCGGGCGCCAGAGCGGCAACGAGGGGAACAACGCCCGGCCGGCCTCGCGGGCCAACGCCGTCGAACATTCCAGCCGGCCGTCGGCAATCGCCGCGTCCCAATCGAGCTGGCCCAGCACCAGCCGCGTGAAGTCGGCCACGTTCAGCCGCAGGTAGCTCCGGCCGACCCGGTGCGACGTGGCGCCGACGCCCTCCCGGCCGAAGCTCCAGTTGGTACTTCTGGCCTTCGACCAACAGGCCCAAGTCCAACGGCGCGGCAAGCCGGGCCTCCGCCGCGCGGCGATCGAACTCGCCGCACAGCCGCCGCAGCAGCTTCGAGCGGGTCCAACAACCGCATCATGTACACCTCGCCGTGCTCCGCCGCGCGCGGCGGGCCGCAGCCCCCCGCCTCGTCGAAAATCTCGAACAGCGGGCACGACGGCGGCGCGTGCAGCAACACGCAATGCCGATCGTGCTCGATGGCGTCGCCGCAGCAGCGGGCCAGCAATTCGGCCGCCGCCCGCGGCCGATCGGGCGCGGTCATCAACTCCACGATCTGCTCGCCCCGCGTCGACCGCGTAGCCGACGATGTGGGTGCTGATCTCGCCCAGTTCCAACTGTTCCGGCCCCTCCAACGCCACATAGACCTGATCGTACGCGTGGCGGTTCAACAGCCAATGCCAATAGGCATGGGTGCGTTCCAGCGAGCCGTAGGCGCAGGAGGAGTCGGGAGACTTCGACGTTCTGGTCGTAGATCCGCTTCAGCGCCGCCTGTTCCCATTGGAGCCACGGCCGGATGTGCAACCGGCGGCGGGGGCGGGGAATCAGACCGCGGTCCAGAAGCCGGGCCAACAGCGCCCGGGCGTCGGCGCGGCGGTAACTCGCCTGGCCGCACAGTGCCCAGCCGGTGCGGCGGAAGAAGCGGGGGATGGCGGTCCGCAGCATTCCCACCAGCGCGCCGCCGATCTGCCATCTGGCTCTCGGCCGCGCGGAGCAGGTGGGTGCCCAAACCCTGCTGCCGGTGCTCGGGAGCGACGCCCAGCCAGCCCAACCCCGCCGCCGGAATCTGCACGGGGCCGAAGTGCATCGTCCGATGGGTCGATGTGGACGTGGGCGACGATCCGCCGCTTTTGCCGCAACAGCAAGTCGATCGTACGGCTCGTAGAACGGGTCGTCCAGCGCGGCGTGGAACTCCGCCCGCGACGGCCCTTGGAAGACGCCTTGCAGAAAATAGTAGATCGTCGCGTGGTCGCCGCCTTCCGCCCGAATCACCGGCAGCCGCACGCGGCGGTGCGCGCCCCGCTGCGGCTGAGGGTCCGTCGACGCGGATGAAACTGACCTCCTGGCTCATCGGCGCGAATCCTTTCTGCGAGCACCGATGGCTATCAAACCATCTTCACGCCGTCTTGGGAAGTAGCCCCGACAAGAATCCGCGCAAGGTCGACTCCGGGTAGAGACAGAAGGCGTATTCCCGCCATGCCAGCACCTCCTCGGCCTGAATCCTCCGGAGCGTCTCCGCCTGACGCTCCAGCAGCCGCCGCCGCCGGTCATCGAGCCAAGGCTGCAAAGCGGCGTTGATCTCGCGGATGGCGTGGCAGCGCTGCCGCGCGTTTTCCGCCGTCTGCGGCGTTTCAATCCACCGCCGCTTGGCCGCCATCAGATCGGCCGGCGCGTCCTCCGAACCGTCGAGATACCGCTCGGGATGGTACGTCAGGTCGCGCAGCTCCCGCTGGATCGCCTGGGCGTCGTCGGCCGTGCCCGCGGTCCCGCTCGATGGGCAGGTGCAAAGTGGCCGAGAGGACCATGAAGCCGGGTGGGGCGAAGCCCGAAAAACCGCTCGATCAGCAGATCGGTCACCTGATCGTACTTCGCGCCGCCGATGCCGTGGATGAACAGGTCGCCCAATGCCAGCCGTGCCCAAAGCGTGGTCACCAGTGCCCGGGAGCGAATTCGCACGCCGCCACGCTGGAGTTCCAGCAGCCGCTCGACCGCCCGGCCGGCGTCGCCGTCGGCCCGAAGCGGCAGCCGGGCCTCCCACGATTGGCCGATCGGAAAGCACGATTTCGTCCCCGGCCGAACGGGCAAAAAGTCGCCGGCGGCGGGGTTCGTCAGCCGTCCAGACCCAAAGCGGGGCTTCCAGCCAGGGTCCCTCTTCGGCCAGTTCGGGCACGGGGTGCGAAAGGCTGCGGATGCGATGCACCCGGCGATACTCGCGGACCGCCTCGTTGTAAACGGCGCGGAACTCCGGCAGCCGGGCCAGCAAATGCGCCGTGAACCACTGGAACGCCTCGCCCGCACACACCCAGCTCTGCGGGACCTCCAGCGTTTCCAGTCCCCAAGAGCCCTCCAACTGGTGGCGCGCCTGGGCCAGGCACGCGCCGAGGTTGTCGGTTTGCTCCGCCCGGGCCCGAACCAGCGGCCAGTATTGCGCGATCAAGGGGTCGGCCACCAGCGGGGCAATCTGCTCGATCACCCGCCGCGCGAAAGCCCGGCGAACAACTCGCGGTCCTCGATCCGCCGCTCCTCGTAGGGGATTTTCGGGTCGGGCCGGTCGAACGGAATCTGCACGGCGTGCGGCTCGGAGACCGATCCGCCCGGCACGCGGAGCGAGGCGTCCGAGAGCATGTCGTTGTCGACAATCAGATTGACCGCCGTCGCGCCGTGCTGCCGAGCCAACTCGCCCAGGGCGAAGTTCTTGAACCACACGCCGGGGTGAAACATCTGCGGCTGATGGCCGGCCAGATAGATCAGGCCGCGCGGATCGGGCGGCTCGGACGGGACGTTGCGGTAGGCGGCCGTCCATCGCCGGGCGGCAGCCAGCAACTCGGCCCGCGCCAGTTGCGAGATTTCCGCCAGCGAGCGTCCGTGCAAATCATAACGAAGTTGATCCCGAATGCGAAGATTCTCGTCGACCAGATCGGGCACTTGGTCGAACGGCGGCTCAACCAGTGCCGCGCGATCCTCTTGCGGCGCTCGGAGTCGTCGGCGGGAGAGTTGGCTTGAGCGTGAGTCCATGCGGTTGGTATGCCATCTCACGGTGTACCGGCCGGAAGAGCAACACGGTTTAGCCGGCGGGCTTGCCCGCCGTGTTGGAGCGAGTCAGACCTTCTCCACGCGACGGGTAAGCCCACCGGCCAAACGTTCTCCCGAACGCACGGCGCCCTCCGCCCGGTCCAACACCTGGCGATACACGGCCAGCCGCGTGTCGGCATCGTCGAGCGCCCCGCCGAACGAGCGTTTCTCGTCGAGATAGATCAAGCGGGACCGGCAGTTCGACGATCCGCAGCCCAAGTTGCGCCGCCCGCACCCACAACTCCAGCGGCATGGCATAGCCGGTTTCGGTCAGTTCGATCTTCGCCAACGCGGGCACACTGTAAGCCTTGAAGCCGCAGAAGGCATCGGTCAGTTTGAGCCCCAGCCGCCGATTGACCTCCTCGGTGATGATTTGGTTGATGCGGCGGCGCTGCTCGGGCGGATCGCTGTCGCCGGGAAACCGCCGCAGATAGCGGCTGCCGGAAACGATGTCCACGTCGGCCGTCCTGACACGCTTCCACAAACGTTGGGGATCAACTGCGGCTGGTGCTGGCCGTCGCAGTCGATGGTCACCAGGATGTCGTATCCGCCGCGGATGGCGAAATCGAACGCCGAGCGGAGTGCCGCGCCGTAGCCCTCGGTTTCGCGGGTGGGTGATCAGATGGATGTCATCTCGGGCGGCCAGCAGCCTGGAGGTGCCGTCGGTCGAACCGTCGTCGACCACCAGGACCTCGGGGCTGTAGTACAGCGCCCCGGCGATGGCCCCCGCGACGTGGTCCACCTCGTTGTACACCGGCAGGGCGGTTAGCGTTCGGCAATGCATACCGCTATTTTACGCCAGAAGGGGGAAGGGGGAAGGGGGAAGGCAAATGCGGAGTGATGAATGATGAATGTTGAATGATGAACGCGCGAGGGCAGCCGATTGTCGGCAATTCATCATTCAGCATTCATCATTCATCATTTTCCTCTCATTCCCACCGCATCGGGTCACTTTCCCGCCGGCTGGGCCAAACCTGAACGTCGGGGAACTGGCGGGCGAGCACGTCGGCCAGAGCTTCCACGGCAAACCGCTCGCTGGCGAAATGGCCGGGCAACAACAGGCCGATGCCCGCCGCTTCGGCCTCCAGACAGGTGTGAAAGCGGGCCTCGCCGAACACCATCGCGTCGCAGCCGCTGAGGCGGGCCGCATCGAGCAGTTCGTCGGCCGCGCCGCAGCCCACGGCCACCGTGCGAACGACCTGTTCCGGCTGGCCCACCATTTGCAGCCGCTCGATCGAGAGGAACTGCTTGAGCCGCTGGGCCAGTTCGCCGAGCGTTACGCCCTCGGCCAATGCACCGCGTCGGCCGACGCCAAAGCCCCCCATCGGCCATGAGGGGGCGTTTCCTGAACGCTGCATTCCGCCGAAAGCGGAACCAGTGGCGCAATGCCACGCAAGCCGAGGCCCGCCGCCAGTCGTTGGTTCATCCCCTGTGCGGCCGAATCGAACGCCGTGTGCGGACTATAGACGGCAATGCGTGCGGCGATCAGGTCCAAGAGCAGTCGGCCGACCGTCGTGTCCGTGGTCAGCCGCTTCAGGGGCGTGAATGGCATGGGATGATGGCTGACGATCAGTTCGACGCCCGCTTCGACGGCTTCGGCCGCGCTCGCGGGCGTGACCGTCAAGCAGGTCATCAGCTTCTCGACGCTCTCGGCGCGATGGCCCACCAGGAAGCCGACGTTGTCCCACTCCTCGGCCAGTTGGAAGGGAGCGAGTTGTTCCAGAAACGCGGCGATGGCGGCGACGGTGGGCATGGTCCTATGGCTCACGACTATTTCGCTTTTGATCCGCATATCGCGATCGCTATCAACGCACCCGCAAAAACGACGGACGCAGAAACCAGCACTGCCGCAACCTGCAATGCGTCTGAGCCAGTTCCCGAGATAATAGCGACCAATGTGTACGTGATGAGCGAGATCGAGATAATGGCAGCGATCTTTGTTAATCTGTTCATCGTTTTGTTCCTTGTCGACGTACAGCGTGATGTGCCACGAAGACGCACATTCAGCAAACTATTCTGCGCACGAACCGTGGGAAGTGCAAGCGTGTGCCGAGATGCCACGCAATGCGTTGGGCGGTTGGATCGCGAGGGGGCTTCAATTCCTCCACGGACATCGCCAGCGTCGTTCCGCACAAATTGGCCTCGCGGTGCAGTTGCGACGGACCCCGCCCGGCTTGACCGGGTGGTGAAGCAGGCTGGCCGGCTAAAGGGCCGCGTCGTTGTCCTCTCGTTCGACCCCACCCGGCTTGTCCGGGTGGTGAAGCAGGCTGGCCGGCTAAAGGGCCGCGTCGTTGTCCTCTCGTTCGACCCCACCCGGCTTGTCCGGGTGGTGAAGCAGGCTGGCCGGCTAAAGGGCCGTGTCGTTGTCCTCTCGTTCGACCCCACCCGGCTTGTCCGGGTGGTGAAACAGGCTGAACGGCTGTAGAATGTGCCTCGCGATGCGAGGATCTGCCGTGCAACCTCAGCCGCTTTACCAACCGCACGATCTTCATCCGGCCTTCGGGCTGCGCTATTCATGGACGGGTTGGCCGGCGCGCAGCCGTTCGAGGCGGACGCCGCCGTGCTGAAGGATCTCTCACGCCTTTGGGAAACAGATGGGATGCGGCTGCTGGAGCACTATTGGTCGGAGGAAAAAATCCAATTGACTTTCAGCACCACGCCCACGGTCTCGCCAGCGTTTGTAGCGGGCCGCGCCAAGGGGCGTTTGCAGCACGCGCTGCGTCAAGCGGTTCCGGCCTTTTCTGGCTTCAGCCGCAAGGTCTCCGTGTGCTCGGTCGGGCACAATTGCCGGGAGGACGTCGAGGCGTACATTGCCGCCCAGGTGGAAACGACTCGCTTTGCCGATCCGTCGTTCCGAACCTTGATGAACAAGTTCACCGTCATCTGCGACGCCGTGGATCTCTCCCAACCGACAGAGTCGGCGCACGGACGATACTGGTACAATCTTCACGTCGTCCTGGTCACGGCCGAGCGATACCGGGTTGTCGATCGTCCCCAACTCACCCTATTGCGAGACCACTCGCTCAAAATCGCGGACAAGAAAGGGCACAAGATATCGAGGCTGTCCGTCATGCCCGACCACCTCCACATCTCGTTGCGCGGCAATATCCAACATGGGCCGCAGGAGATCGCGCTGGCGTTCCAGAACAATCTGGCCTACGCGTTGGGTCAGGTGAGGATATGGGCCAACGGCTTCTACGCAGGCACGTTTGGCGAGTACGATATGTGGGCGATCCGGCGGAAGGGGTCGCCGCGTTAGCCCTCCAGCCTGCTTCACCGCCCGGACGAGCCGGGCGGGGTTGTTCGGGGGTTGCGAGGCTCCGGTTAGCAAACCAGCCTGCTTCACCGCCCGGTCAAGCCGGGCGGGGTCGGATACAACGCGATGACTTCGCAGCCACGCGTCTCACCGCCCCATCGCCAGGGCGAGGTCTTCCAGCCCCAGCCGCTTCATCTTCTTGTAGAGCGTGGTGCGGTTGATGCCCAGGGTGTCGGCCGTGGCGTTGCGGTTCCAGTTGTTCGACTTCGAGCACCTCGCGGATGATCTGCCGCTCGGGCGATTCGAGGGCCTGCTTGAGCGAGCGGCCGGCGACCGGCTCGACGTTGACCGCTGCCGGCCGCCGTCAGCGACGGCGGGCAGATCGTCCACGCCGATCACGCTCTCCTTGCCCAGCAGCACGGCCCGCTCGATCACGTTCTGCAGCTCGCGGACGTTGCCCGGCCAGCGGTAGCGCTGCAGCGCGGTCATGGCGTCGTCGGTGAAGCCGCGGACGTTCTTGCCCGAGTCCTCGCACACCTGCCGCAGGAAATGCTCGGCCAGCAGCGGGATGTCGGCGATGCGGTCGCGCAGCGGCGGCAACTCGACGTTGATGACGTTGATGCGATAGAAGAGGTCTTGGCGGAATCGCCCTTCGGCCACCAGCCGGCCGAGGTCGTCGTTGGTGGCCAGGATCACGCGGGTATCGACGTGGAACGTCTTGGTTCCGCCCACCTGCTCGAACTCCAGGTCTTGCAGGACGCGGAGCAGTTTGACCTGCATGGCGGGGCTGGCGGTGCTGATTTCGTCGAGGAAGATCGTGCCTTCGTCGGCCAGCTTGAACTTGCCGAGTTTCTCGCCGATGGCGCCGGTGAACGCGCCGGCCGCGTGGCCGAACAGCTCGCTTTCCAGCAGCGTTTCCGGCAGCGCGCCGCAGGCGACTTCGACAAACGGCTTGTCGCGGCGGCCGCTGCGGCGGTGGATGGCCCGGGCCACCAGCGACTTGCCCGTGCCGCTCTCGCCGGTAATCAGCACGGTGGCCCGCGTGTCGGCCACGGCGTCGATCATGTCGAAGATCTTCAACATGCGGTGGTCGTGGCCGACGATGTTCTCCATGCCGAACCGCAGGTCGAGTTGGGCCTTGAGGGTCTTGTTCTCCTCGATGACCTTCTGCTGGTTCAGCGCCCGCTCGATGGCCACGCAACAGCTCTTCGTCGATCAGCGGCTTGGTCAGGAAGTCGAAGGCGCCGAGGCGGATGGCCTCGACCGCCGCTTCGACCGTGCCGTAGCCGGTGATCATGATCACGGCGGTGGCGGGATGATTCTTGCGGCAATGGGCCAACAGGTCGAAGCCGTCGTCGTCGCCCAGGCGGATGTCGACCAGCACGAGGTCGTACGACTTCCGATCCACGGCCGCGCAGGCCCTCGGCCAGGCTGGCGGCGGTGTCGGTGGCATAGCCCTGCTCGCGGAGCCAGTCGGCCATCGAGGCCAGCACGTGGCGGTCGTCGTCGACCAACAGGAGCGTTCCCGAGTTGTTTCATGTTTCTACCCTGGCCTGCCCTGCAATGCGGTTTGTTCCGAAGGTGCCGGTTGTAGCGGCGGGGAGTCTGCGGCGGCGAAAAATCCGTGCTGTCGCCAAATATCTACGTCACAGGGTGAGGGAAGTCAAAGGCGAAGGGCGGAATGAGGAAGTGATGAAGGATGAATGATGAATGCCGGACAAGTGCGGCATTGCCAGCGAATTCATCCGTTCATCATTCTGCCATCCGCATTCCGCATTTCCGCCCTCCCCCTCGACTTGGCCGAAATTCCCCCGCGTATCCCGCTGAGTCGGGGGGGTTAATTCGTTTCTCAGGGGGATTTCATCCTGCCCGATGGTGGATTAGGATTGTGGTATAGTTGATCCGTTGGACGGGTATCCAACTCCACACTTTCCGGGAGATCGCGATGAGTATTCGACTGTTGATTTGCGATGACCACGAGGTCATTCGCACGGGTTTGGCCAGCCTGTTGGCCGGGACCGACATCCAGATCATCGGCGAGGCGGCCAACGGCAAGGACGCCCTGCGGCTTGCCCAGAAGGACAAGCCGGACGTGATCCTGCTGGACATCCGCATGCCCGACGGCGACGGGCTGTCCACGCTGGAGAAGCTGCGGGCGAAAGTGCCCGAGAGCAAAGTCGTCATGCTCTCGACCTACGACAACCCGACGTACATCGCCCGGGCGGTCGCCCTGGGGGCCGCCGACTACGTGCTGAAGGGCTCGCCGCGCGAAGACCTGATCGCCACGATCATGGCGGCGGCGGCGGGCGAATCGCCCAGCCGCAGCGGCGAACTGAAGAAGATCGCCGGCACGATGAAGGTCCGCCAGGTGATCGACGACGACGACGTTCCCTTGACCCAGCGCGAGACCCAAGTGCTGCGGCACGTGGCCCTGGGCTTGAGCAACAAGGAGATCGGCAAGTCGCTGGAGATCAGCGTCGAGACGGTCAAGGAGCACGTGCAGAACATCCTGCGGAAGATCGCCGTCAGCGATCGCACCCAGGCCGCGGTTTGGGCCGTGCGCAAGGGCCTGGTGTAACGAGCACAGGGATTAGGGATTAGGGATTAGGGATTAGAGGACAGCGGTGGCGTCTGACTCAATCCCTAATCCCCAATCCCTAATCCCTATTCACTTCGCCCGCGGGTGCGCCCGCTCGTACACTTCGCGCAGCGCCGCGGTGCTGACGTGCGTGTAGATCTGCGTGGTCACCAGGCTCTTGTGGCCCAGCAGTTCCTGCACGCTGCGGATGTCGGCGCCGCGGTCCAGCAGGTGCGTGGCGAAGCTGTGCCGCAGCGAATGGGGCGTGGTGCGGCTGTCCAGGCCGGTGAGCTTGCAGATACTTTTCCAACATCCGGGCGACGCTTCGCGTGGTCAGCCGCCGCCCGAACTTGTTGACGAACACCGGGCGCAGGCTGCGGAAAAGGGGTCAGGAGCCGTTTGTGCGAAGCACCTCGGGCCGTTCCGGCAAACGACTCCCGACCCCTTTTCCGCAGCCAATATCCGCACGTGCAGCCAACGGCGCAGCGCACGGGCGGCGTAGGATCCGACGGGCGCCAGCCGCTCGCGGCGGCCCTTGCCGCGGACGCGGAGCACGCCGGCCTCGAAATCCAAGTCGCCGTCGTCCAGCCCACCACCTCGCTGACGCGCAGCCCGGCCGAATACATCGTTTCCAGGATCGCCCGATCGCGCAGGCCCATCGGCTCGTCGGCCGGCGGGGCGTCGAAGAGCCGGCCCAGGTCCTCGGCCGAAAGGAAGTGCGGCAGCGAGCGGCCCTTGCGCGGATTGCGCAGCGGCTTGGCGGGATTCGTCTTGGCCCAGCCTTCGCGCTGGCCGAAGCGGAAGAAGCTGCGCAGCGAGGCGAGATGCCGGGCGATGGTCGTCTTGGCGTAGCCCGACTCGTGCAGCGCCGCCACGTAGCCGCGCAGATCGAGCACGGTCACGTCGCCGGGCGCAGGCGGGCTGCCGCCGCGGGCTTCGGCCAGGTAGTCGGCCAGCGCCGTCAGGTCTTCGCGGTAGCTCTTGACGGTGTACGGCGAGGCGTTGCGCTCGACGGCCAGAAACTGCAAGAAGCGGGCGATGGCGGTACGCATCGAGGATAGGGATTAGGGCATCGGGCTCAGGGATCGCCGCGGATTGAAGCGAGCCATTGCCCGCACCTAATCCCTGATCCTCTAATCCCCAATCCCTCGTTCAGCAATACTCGTCCATGTCGCTCGGCAGGGGCACCTCGAACCGCGAGGCGGAGACGTACTTGTGGCTGTCCTGGCGAATCTTCTGGCTCAGCACGGCGGCGTCGTACCAGGTGAAGCTCAGTTCCGGGTTCGAGGCAAATCGGCCCAGGGTCCGCAGCGTTTCCGCGCGGCTGGCGTCGTCGTAGAGAAAGACGTAGCGCTCCGCCCCTTTCACCAGTGCCAACACGTTGATGTCCTGACTCACGGCGGGTATCTCCTGACGCGGCAACGGCCGCCGCCCCACGGTCGACTCTCGGATTCGTTCCCAGATGTGTTATCGGACGGTTGCCCGGCGTGGCACTACTGGACGGCCGGTTGCCCGGTTCGTACAGATTGGGTTCTGCTTGCGGGGTGACGCGACGATCCGCCCCCCAGCACGCAGGGTCACGCCGCGGCCAAAGACCGTGGACAGACCGGCAGCGGCAGAGATTATCGGCAAAGTCTGCGCGGTTTCTCTAGTCTGCGAGGCGACTTGGCACAATGCGTCATGGGTGTGCGCAGATGCGAGAAACCGACGCGAGAACCGATATGTCGGCGCACTGTGAAAATAAGAGATATGAGTAAAAGGATCAGGATAGGGCATGATCGTTTCGCGCTCTTTAGGAAGCCGTCTGGCGAAACGGCCCGCGTGGGGATATGATAAGTGGTACTTGTGGTGGTTCTGTTGGGTCTTGGAGGTAGCACGAGAATCGCTGTTGACTTGTGCACCGACGAGGCCGGACCTTTGTCCTGCACCGGGGTGCGGCTTGGGATTCCTCCCGAGGAGCTTGCGAAGGTGGCGCTTGCCGACGCACTGAGTCAGGACAAGGAGGACTTCCACAAGGCCGCCGAGTGCGTTCTCAAGGACAACCAGGCTCTCTACCAGTGGCTCGCGTGATGCGATACCAGATCTGACAATGGTCCGAGTCGGGGAGGGGGCAAGGGAATGACCCGAGTGCTTCGAATGCTAAGTGGTGCTATCTTGGGGGCTTCGCTGTGCCTGGTTATTGGGGCGAGCCTCGCGGGTGTTGTAGAGCTGATCACTCTTCCCAATACACACCCGATGGACCGTTGGTACTTGGGTGGGCGGGTCGCTGCCCTTGCGATCGTCAGCAGTATGCTCGTTGGCTTTGTTGCTGGCGCCGCATCGAGAGCGTCTGAGCACGGCCTACCACTGCTCAAGAGCGTGATGGTTGTCGCACTCGCCGCCATCGCGGCAACTGGGTCACTGATATTCGTTGGGAAGGGGTTTCTTCTATTGGTGCCTCTTGGCGGTGTTATGGTCGGTGGAATCGTGGTCGTCCTGGTAGGATTGAAAAAGACCCGCTGTGTGCCAACCACCAAGCAAGAGAACCAAGATATCGCCAACAAGTCATAGTCCCATCCTTGCTTTCCTGTATGCCCGATTTGGAATCACCCGCCGTTTCGCTCCGCCGCAACCCCACCCGCCCCGTCAAGGTCGGCTCGGTCGTCATTGGCGGTGGCCATCCGATCGTGGTGCAGAGCATGTGCGCCACCAAGACCGCCAACATCGAAGCGACCGTGGCTCAAGTGGAGCAATTGACCGCGGCCGGCGCGGGCGTGGTGCGGATCGCCGCCGACACGCCGCGGGATTGCGAGGCCTTGGCCGAAATCCGCCGCCGCACCACGGCCAACCTCTCCGTCGATCTTCAGGAGAACTACCGGCTGGCGGCCGCAGTGGCCCCGTGGGTCGACAAGATTCGCTACAATCCGGGACATCTGTACCATTACGAGCGGGACCGGCCGTGGCAGGACAAAGTGCGGTTCCTCGTCGACGTGGCGGGCCAACACGACTGCGCGTTGCGGGTCGGCGTGAACTGCGGCTCGGTGGATCCGGCCAAGATACAAGTAGAAGCGGCATCTTGCCGCTTCGAGCCGGCTACTGCGGTTGCGGCGAGTGTTCCCGCGAAGCGGCAGGATGCCGCTTCTACCGTCGATCCGCTGACGGCGATGCTCGAAAACGCCCTGGAACACTGCGAGCTATTGGATCGCCTCGGCTTTACGCGCTATTGCGTGTCGTTGAAGGACTCCGATCCGGCCCGGGTGGTTGAGGTGAACCGGCGTTTTGCCGCCCAGCGGCCGGAGGTGCCCTTGCACCTGGGGGTGACTGAGGCCGGCATGCCGCCCGAGGGAATTCTCAAGACGCGGGCCGCGTTGGAGCGGCTTCTGTCGCAGGGCATCGGCGATACGATTCGCGTTTCGCTGACGGTGCCTGCGGCGCGGAAGCACGAGGAAATCGAGGCGGGGCGGCAGATCCTGGCCGACATTGCCGCCGGCCGCCTCCTATGCGGCAGCGAGATTGTCGGCGGCCGTCTGAACATCATCAGTTGCCCGAGCTGCTCGCGCGTGGAGAACGAGGCGTTCGTGGAGTTGGCCCAACAAGTTCGCGAGGCGACGCGTTGCGCGCTGGAGTATCCCGTCACCATTGCCGTGATGGGTTGCCGGGTGAACGGGCCGGGCGAGACCGATCATGCCGATCTGGGGCTTTGGTGCGGGCCGAACGCGGTGAATCTCAAGCGCGGCGGCACGCCGTTGGGGGCATTTTCGTACGAGGAAGTCATCGCAAGGCTCAAGATCGAATTGGACTCATTGATTGCTGAGCGTAAGCAGGCGGTTAGCGAGTGATCGCTGGCCCGCGTTTGACTCCTGGTGTTTGGTCTACTAACATAGACTACCGTTTTGCGGAGACAACCATGACGAAGATTGAGCAACTCGAATGCGAGATCAGGGCCCTGAGCCGTACGGAGCTTGCTGCGTTTCGTGAGTGGTTCGAGGAGTATCAGGCGGATGAGTGGGACAGGCAGATCGAGGAGGATGCGAAGGCGGGCAAGTTCGACCGGCTTGCCGGCGAGGCCCTTGCTGAACACCGGGCGGGGAAGATCGTAGATGGCCCACAGAGCGAGTGGCCGGGCCCTAGCGGAGAGTGGATTAGCGAAGCCCAGCGGCGATCGGCCAACTACGATGCAGGAGTCATGTCGGCAACACCGTGGCCTGACGTCCGCGATCGTGCGCGACAAAAGGCGGGGTTGGATGGCTGACGTGCTCGTGGTGGCGATAGCTCACGCCAAACGGCGTCCGGGATATTGGCAGGATCGGTAACACCCCTCCGATGCCACCAAGTGATCGAGTAGGCAGTGCTATCGCGCCGCAGGGGGCAAAACTCGCATGGCCACCGGCGGCGGTTTTTGCTACCATCCCCCCCGTGCGTCTTTTACCAGCCCTACTTGTCGTTCTCGCGGTCGGCGGCTGCGCCGGTTCCCTGGCGGGCCGGCTGACGCCGCCCTCGCAACACACCTTGGTCCGCGACCAACTGGTGATCCACGGCGATTTCCCGTTGGCCGCCCATCATCGGTTGTTCGAGGAGTTGACGGCCCAGCGGGCCGACCTCTGTCGCCAGCTGGCGCTGCCCTGCTCCGACGAGCCGATCCACGTATACCTCTTCGAGAGCCCCGAGCGGTTTCGAGGGGTTCATGCGGCTGCACTATCCGGAGTTTCCCGATCGCCGGGCGTTCTTCGTCGAGACCGACGCCCGGCTGGCGGTCTACGCCCAATGGGGCGACCGCATGGCCGAGGACTTGCGGCACGAGGTCACGCACGGCTACCTGCACTCGGTGGTGCCGAACGTGCCGCAGTGGATCGACGAGGGAATCGCCAAGTATTACGAGGTTCCCCGCGGCCAGCGCGGGTTGAACCGCCCGCTGCTGGATCGCCTGCTGGCGCGGATCGAGCGCGAGCATTGGCAGCCCAACCTGCGGCGGCTGGAGCAGTTCCCGCTGGTGTACAACATGACCCAGGACGACTACGCCGAGGCGTGGGCTTGGGTCCATTTCCTGATGGAGTCGCGGCCGGAGTGCCGGGACCTGTTGCGGGGCTACTTGGCCGAGTTGCGGCGCGACGGCGCGGCCCAGCCGCTCTCCGCCCGCCTGGCAGCGATGTTCGAACTCCCCGACGCGGCACTGATCGAGCACGTCCGCCGGCTGGAGAGCGGCAATTGGTAGCAGGCCGCATCGCCGGTCTGCCATCTACCCATCCCCGCCATAGTCCAGTAGAATGGGCGTCAAAGCGTTGTACTCGTGACCTTTGTTCCCGTGACGTTTTCTCCCGTCATTTCGAGCGTTCATGCTGACGTATCGCACGTTTCGCAATACCGATCCGCCGGTGCTGGCCAGTCTGTGGCAGAGCCGAGCCGGACAGCCGGGGCTGTTGCAGCCGGTCTCGCCCGACCTGCTGGAACAACTGGTCTTTGCCAAGCTCTATTTCGATTATGGCGGATTGTTGCTCGCGCTGGACGACGGCCGGCCGGTCGGGTTCGCGCACGCCGGCTTCGGTCCCAATGCCGAGCGAAAGCTGGATTTCCACCGACGCGGGCGTGACGTGCATGGTGCTGGTTCGGCCCGACTGTGCCGAGGACGAAGTCGCGGCCGGATTGCTCGATCGTTGCGAGGAGTATCTCCGCCGCCGCGGGGCCAAGGCTCTCTACGGGGGCGGACTTCAGCCGCTCAGCCCCTTCTACCTCGGCCTGTATGGCGGCAGCGAACTGCCGGGCGTGCTCGACTCGGACGCGGTCGCCCGGCGGGCCTTCGCCGCGCGCGGCTACCAGGAGGTCGAGCGGACGGTGCTCTTGCGGCGCGAACTGAGCGGCTTCGAGGCGCCGGTCGATCGCCGGCAGATGCAGGTGCGGCGGCAGATGCTGGTCGAGGTGACGGCCGACGCCCCCACGCGGACCTGGTGGGAGGCGTGTACCGTGGGCGAGTTCGATCTGACGCGATTCGACCTGGTGCCGCGGGGCGGCGGATCGGTCGTCGCCACCGCCACGTTCCGCAGCATGGAAGCCTAGCGGCACCGCCAATGTCAGCCGGGCGGCCGGCTTGATCGGACCTTTCCGTCGACGCGGCCTACCGCCGCCGCGGCCTGGCCATCTTCCTGCTTGAGCGAGGCCTTCCGCCAGTTCCTCCGCCAGGGAATCGTGCAGGTGGACACTCAGGCCTGCAAGTCCGACGTCATCGCCCTGCAGATTTTGCAGAAGCTGGGCTTTCGGCAGGTGGACCAAGGCGGCGTGTGGAAGAAGGAGTGACGACCGTGGGTTGAGGGCCATCGGCGGGGAGTCGCCTAAGGCTTTCGCCGGAGCTTGGCCATCAGGTCGACCATCTCCAGCGCCGCTCTGGCGCAATCGACGCCCTTGTTGCCGATCTTGGCGTCGGACTGATCCTTGCCGGTGGTGGCGGCCTGACCGCCGGAGCGGGCGATGGCTTGCTCCAGCGTGTTGCAG
The DNA here is from genome assembly GCA_963759115.1 of uncultured Planctomycetaceae bacterium. Taxonomy (GTDB): domain Bacteria; phylum Planctomycetota; class Planctomycetia; order Pirellulales; family Thermoguttaceae; genus CAVWXT01. Next base: position 199,030 of record CAVWXT010000008.1, on the reverse strand, counting down.
GTGAGCACTCCAAAGAGCACCGGCAATCCGTAATGCACGCCGATCTCGCACAGCGCGGTGCTCACCGCGCGGTTGATGTGCTGGTCGTGAGTGGTTTCGCCGCGGATCACCGCTCCCAGGCAGATCACTGCCACGTAGCGGCCACTGTCCGCCAGGCAGTTGGCCACGGTGGGGATCTCGAACGCGCCGGGTGTCCAGGCGACGTCGATCCGCGCGTCGGCCACGCCATGCGCGGTCAGCGTTTGCACCGCGCCCTCCAACAGGCGCGACGTGATCGACTCGTTGAACCGCGACACCACGATGGCGAAACGGCCCTCGGGGGCGGCAGTGATGTTGCCTTGGTATGTATTAGGCATATCGACTTACCTTGGTCAGAACAAGAACATGCTGCCACCGCTCTTGGGTTTCCCTCTTGCCTTTGGCGCCTTCTTGAAGGTTCTCAAGTCGCGCGACGGCGGGAAATCGATTTTCTTGCCGGTGAGCAGCTCCTCGATCGTGAAAACCTGTATCTTGGGGTGCTTCGTTCGCCAAGGCGATTCGTAGAACCCCGCCCCCGCCGCCTCGGCCCTCATGTTCCGAGTCGGCTCGTCCAAGGCAATGAGAACTCCGATGGCCGCCTTTTCGCGCTCCACGACACCGCGCAAATCGCGCACGTGGGCGACTTGCACGCTGCCCGATTTCACCGACAGCACGATCTGTTTCGTCTTCTGCGATTCCGCGTCGTCGTGGAAGAACAGTCGGCCGTCAATGCCTTTGTCGGCGCCTTTCTTCTGCTCGACGGGCCGTGCGCCGACTAACCCCAGGGCCCACCATTGAAACTGATAAGGGTCTTGAGATGCGAGGGCGCGCGCCCCTGGGAGATCGACGGGTTCCCCGACCACCTCGTAGGTCTTCTCCACGTCCGCGCCGAAGGCGTCGTGGAGCCGGTGCTTGATCAAGGAGATGGCGAGATGGGTGATGTCGATCCCGATCCAACGGCGGTTCAGCCGCTGCGCCACGGCAATAGCCGTTCCGCAGCCGCAGAAGGGATCGAGGACGACATCGCCTTCATTGCTGCTGGCCCTCAGAATGCGGTCGAGCAGAGCTTGCGGCTTCTGCGTCGGATATCCCAATCGCTCCGCGGCGCGAGCGGAAATCGGCGGAATGTCCGACCAGACGTCCGGCATCGCACTGCCGGCAAGCTCATCCACAAACCATTTCAGTCGCGGTGTTCCGCCCTCTTTCTTGGGCCAGAAAATCCGCCTGGCAGCATCCAGAGCGTCCAATTTCTCTTGCACGGTTCCGTCTCGAACGCCGAGCTGCTCCAGGATTTCGCCCGGTAGAGCCCAGTGGCGTCCTACGGCGGTCGGATTGACTTTTCGCCACGCTTGCCCGCTCTCTCCATGTCTGACGCCGGCTCCCGTCAGTGAAATCGGCTGGAAACGCCGGCCGTCAGGGTCTTCATAAGTGAAATGTTGTTCGATGTACTCTGGGCCGTGAGTAATCCGGAAGTCGGTCCAATTGTACGCCTCACTTTTGGCATAGAAGAGAATCGTGTCGTGAACGGGCGCGTATCTCTTGGATGACCCATGCGCATGCGTTCGCTTCCAAATGATCTCGCTGCGGAACCCGAACGGCGTGAACACGGCATCCATCAGCATCTTCAGGTAATGACTGGCCGTGGGGTCGCAATGCAGATAGATGCTGCCGGTGGATTTCAGCACCCGGCGGAGTTCCACAAGCCGCGGGGCCATCATCGAGAGGTACGCGAGCAGATCGTTATCGCCAAGCGCCTGCCGAAACGCCTGCATGGCCAAGGAAACCCGACCGCCGGCCTCCACCACATCTTGGAACGCCGCCGCGGCAGCCTGGTCCCAACACCACGTGTCTTCGAACGCGCGAATCTGCGCCGCCGAACGGCTGCCATCCTGGTCGGCGAACAGGACGTTGTAGTCCTGATCGCTCTTGAACGGTGGGTCGAGGTAGATCAGATGCACCGACTCGTCGGGAATGTACCGCCGAAGCACCTCCAAGTTGTCGCCGTAATACAAGACGTTCTTCATGAACTCCCTCGCTTCGCCGAGGCGGCGTTGGTCGCTTCCTACATCTTCATGTTCATGCTCATGAGGAACTCGGCGTTGCTCTTGGTCTTTTGCAGCCGGCCGACCAGAAGCTCCATGGCGTCGGGCGGGTTCATGTCGTTCAGCACCCGGCGGAGGATGCACACCCGGCGATGCTCCTCGGGGTCCAGCAGCATCTCTTCCTTCCGTGTGCCGCTGCGGTTGATGTCGATGCTCGGCCAGATGCGTTTGTCGACCAACTTGCGGTCCAACACGATCTCCTGGTTGCCGGTTCCCTTGAATTCCTCGAAGATCACTTCGTCCATACGGCTGCCCGTCTCCACCAGCGCGGTGCCGATGACCGTCAGCGAGCCGCCCTCTTCCACTTTGCGGGCGGAGCCGAAGAACCGCTTGGGCCGCGTCAGGGCGTTGGCGTCGACGCCGCCGGACAGGAGCTTGCCCGACGGCGGGCACTCGGAGTTCCACGCCCGGGCCAGCCGGGTGATCGAGTCCAAGAAGATCAGCACGTCGTAACCGTACTCCACCATTCGCTTGGCCTTTTCCAGCACCATTTCCGACACCTGGATGTGTCGCGTGGCCGGCTCGTCGAACGTGGAACTGATCACTTCGCAGTTAGGGCCCTTCACCTCGCGCTCCATGTCGGTGACCTCTTCCGGCCGCTCGTCGATCAGGAGCATGAAGACATACAAGTCGGGGTAATTCTTCAGCGCCGCCTTGGCCATTTTCTGCATCAGGATGGTCTTGCCGGCGCGGGGCGGGCTGACGATCAATCCTCGCTGACCGAAGCCGATGGGCACGATCAAATCGACCACCCGCATCTCCACCTCGTCCGGCGTGGTTTCCATGACGATCCGCAGGTCGGGGTGCAGCGGCGTCAGTTCGTCGAACGGGATCTTGCTGCTCAGGAGGTTCGGGTCCTGGTAATTGATCGCCTCGACGCGCAACAGGGCGAAGTAGCGCTCGTTCTCCTTGGGCGGGCGGATCTGGCCGGAGACGGTGGCCCCCGTTTTCAGCCCGAAGCGGCGGATTTGGCTGGGCGAGACGTAAATGTCGTCGGGGCAGGAGAGATAGTGATAGTCGGGACTGCGGAGGAAGCCGAAGCCGTCGGGCAAGACCTCCAGCGTCCCTTCCCCGTACATCAGCCCGTTGAGTTTCACCCGCTCCTTGAGGATCTTGAAGATGAGGTCCTGCTTCTTGATGCCGGCGTAATCGGTGAGGTTGTCCTTGCGGGCCTCGTCGATTAATTCGGCCATCGACATCCGCTGCAACTCGGCGATGTGGGTATCGCCGGACTGCTTGATCTGCTCATAGCGGTCGTGGATGTCGTCGCGGCCCGCCTTGCCCTCGGCGGCAATTTCTTCGGCCAGGGAGAGGGGCTCTTCCTTTTCCAAGGCTCGAATCGCCTCATCGACCGACGGCAAGAACGGGGCCTCGGCCGCATCGCGTGGCTCAGTTTCCGTTTCTTGGTTCTCGTTGGTTGTCTGATTGTCGGGGTTCATGTTCGCACTACTCCTGAAAAGTCGATCGGCCGGCGCGGAAGGCGCCAGCGGCGGGATGGGGAACTACATGGTTGAATTAGCGACACATCGAAAAGGTTCCGTAACGCTCAAACTCGCGCCAGCAAGGTGTTGATGCCCCAAATCTCGATCCCGTGCTTCGCCATCTCCGCGCAAGCCCTCATCGTGCGCAGGTCGGCGTCTCCCGTGACAATGGCATTTGCGAAACCGTCGATTGCGGCTGCCAAGACGGGATGGTCTTGCGGATCGCGGCAGCGCGGTGGAACAGTGGTTGGCGTCACCCAAACTCCCCGCCATCGCAATTGGGCAAGCAACCGTTTTGCCTGCTTGGAGTCGATATGCTCCTTCAATCGCGGACGTTGCCACACGTGGTCGAGCTCGTCGAGCAACGACTCGCTGATAACGACCTGAAACCTGCCTGCTCGCCAAGCTTCCAGGACCGGTAGCGTGGCGCGTCCCGACAACAACGCCCGAATCCAGATGTTCGTATCCACGACGATTTTTTGCATGGGCGGCTATCTGCCTTCCCTACGAAGGGCGTTGATCTCCGCCTGGATCTCCATGTCGCCAACGTCGTCTGCCGGCAAAGTTTGCGCCAGTTGCTCGATGAGGTCCCGCAACTCCGCATCCATCCCGGTTTCCGCCAGGATGCGAGCCACCTGAACGCGGGCAGGCTCGTCGAGTTGTCGAATGATGGCAAGAAACTGATCCAGACTCAGTTCCATCGGCGGGACGGTGATCGTCTTTGACTGCGGTGACATAGGTTATCTCCAATAAGCACCCAAACGACCCGTCGGAACTGCGCCGACTCCAGGAGGAAACAGCCATCGGGGTGGGAATCAGCGGATGAGGGACGCCCAAACCTGCTCGACCTGAGCTCGCGTCCGTTCCGGCGAACCGGAGTTGTCTATTATCGCATCGGCACACGTCCGCTTGCGGTCTAACGATTCCTGCGCGCCTCACGGGCCGTAAATTCCTCCTCTCCCCAACCGCGGGCCATCGCCCGCTTCAGCCGCGTCTCCCGCGGCGCCTCGACAAACACCCTCTTATCGCACAATTCGCCCCAGCCGGCCTCCAGCAACAGCGGGGCATCCAGCACCGTGACCGCGGTTTCCTTCGCCGCCAACTCCGTGGCTTGCTCTTCAATCAAACGGGTGATTTCCGGATGAGTCAACTCTTCCAGGTGTGTTCGCTCTCGTTGGCCGTCTGCTCCGGCGGCGAACACGACGCGGGCCAATCGCGCCCGGTCGATCCGCCCGTCCGGACCGAAGACCGCGTCCCCCCATCGCCGTCGCACCGCCTTCTCGACGTGCGGCAGCCGCAATGCCTCATGTCCCGCCCGATCCGCATCGAGCACTTTCGCGCCCAAGCGTTCGAATTGCCGGGCGACCATGCTCTTTCCGCTAGCCACTCCGCCCAGGATGCCAATGATTCGCATTCATTAGTGGTTAGTGGCTAGTGGTTAGTGGATAGTGGATAGTGCGCCTCTGTCGGACACTAGCCACTAGCCACTAGCCACTAACCACTATTCACTTCCTCCGCTGCCGCCCAATTGGGACCGGCTTTGATGTCAACTTTCAAGGGAACGTTCAACGCGTGGACGCCGACCATTTCCGCCCGGACAAGCTCGGCCAGTGAGTGGAGTTGATCGGCGGGGACTTCAAAGATCAACTCGTCGTGGATTTGCAGCAGCATCCTTGCCGGCAGGCGTTCCTGCCGCAGTCGGCGGTGGATCGCGACCATCGCCAATTTGATCAGGTCCGCCGCCGAACCCTGGATCACCGTGTTGACCGCGGTGCGCTCGGCAAGATTTCGCTGCCGACCGGCGCCCTTGCGCACGCCGCTAATCGAACGACGACGACCGAGGATAGTCTTAACATACCCGGTTTGACGACATTCCGCCAGCGACCGGCTAAGGAATTCTTCGATCCCCGGATATCCCTCGAAGTAGCTATCGATGAACTTGGCGGCCGCGTCCTGGTCAATGCCCAACGCCCGGGCCAGTCCGAACGGACTTTGACCGTAGATCACCCCGAAATTGACTGCCTTCGCCGCCCGACGCATCTCGGAAGTAACCATTTCGAGGGGCACCGAGTTGACCTGACTGGCAACCCGCGTGTGGACGTCCTCGTCGCGGGCAAAGGCCTCGCACAGCCGGCGGTCGCCCGAGAAATGGGCCAACACCCGCAACTCGATTTGCGAATAGTCGGCCGCCAACAGCACCCAACCGTTGTCGCCAGGCACGAACGCCGAGCGAATTTCCCGCCCTTCCTCAGTCCGTACGGGGATGTTTTGGAGGTTCGGATCGCTGGAGCTGAGCCGCCCCGTGGCCGCGACGGCCTGATGGAACGAGGCGTGAACCCGTCCGGTCTCCGGGCAAACCATCGCCGGCAAGGCGTCAACGTACGTGCTCTTGAGCTTGGCGTACTGCCGATACTCCAAAATCTTGGCCGGTAGCGGGTGCAGTCGGGCCAACTCTTCCAGCACCTCGGCGTCGGTGCTGGGCCCCGTCTTGGCCGTCTTCTTCACCACCGGCAGCTTCAACTCGGTGAACAACAACTCCTGAAGCTGTTTCGGCGAGGCAATGTTCAGCGGCCGGCCGGCCAATTGGTAAATCTCCTGTTCGACCGCCTCCATCCGCAAGCGGTACCGTTCGCTCAACTCCGCCAACCGAGCCACGTCGATCTTGATGCCGTTGTATTCGAGCTCGACCAACACGTCGATCAGCGGCAGTTCCAGCGAATGGAGCAGGCCCGCGAGGTCGGCTTCTTCAAGTTTGCGAGCCAGGATCGGCCGAAGCCGAACGGGAAGCCAGGCGTCCTCGCCGGCATAGTCGGCCACGCGACGGACGGGCGCCTCGTCCATCCGCCGCTGGCCCTTGCCCGTACCGATCAACTCCGAGATCTTGATCGTTTCATGGTTGAGGTAGGTCTTGGCCAATTCGTCGAGGCTATGATTGCGGCGTCCCGCCTCCAGCAGGTAGCTGGCGACCATGGTGTCGAAGCCAACGCCGGCCAACTCGATCCCCACCGCCCTCAGCACGATCATGTCGTACTTGAGGTTCTGGCCGATCTTCTCGATCGCCGGATCTTCCAGGATCGGCTTCAAGGCCGTCAACGTGGAGGCGACGTCCAGATGCCGCTCGCCTTCCGGCGTGCGAAGCGGCAGGTACCACGCCTCGCGGTCGCTCCAGGCCATCGACATGCCCACCAGTTTCGCCCAGCGTGGCCAGATGTTGGTTGTCTCGGTATCGAGCGAGAACGACTTCTGTTGCCGGAGTTGTGCAAGAAACGTCGCCAGCGCCTCGGGGGTATCGACAAGGTGAGCGATGAAAGGGACTGGGGGCGCGTGAGAGTGCTGAATGCTGAATGCTGAATGCTGAATTGTAGCGGGTGGCGTCAGCGATTCATCATTCATCATTCTGCATTCATCATTTATTTTCGCCTCTCCCTCTCCCCTCTCCCCGCTCCCCTCTCCCCTCATCCCTTTCGCCAGCGCGGCAGCCCTCTGTCCGAGACCCCGGAAGCCGAAATCATGGAACAAGGCCAGGGCCGCTTCCAGGTCGATGCGCCCCGCGCGGCCGTCGTTCCAGTCGATCGCGATCGGCACGTGCGCATCGAGCCGCACGAGATCGCGGCTCAAAAGGGCCTGATCGCGGAACTTTGCCAGATTCTCTTTTCGTTTCGCTCCCGGCACTTCGCCGGCATGATCGAGAACCGCCTCCAGGGTTCCGTACTGTTCCAGTAGCTGCCGGGCAAGCTTCGGCCCGATCAGCGGCACGCCCGGCACGTTGTCCACCGAATCGCCAACCAGGGCTTGAAAATCGACAACCTGCTGCGGTCTGATTCCCCAATCTGCCAGGAGGGCATCCGCGTCGAGAATCTCGTTCTTGCGGATGTTGAAAACTTTCACCCGCTCGGTGATCAACTGCCGGCAGTCTTTGTCGCCGCTCACGAGGAAGCACCGGCCGCCTCGTTCGTCCGTCAGGCGAGCCACGGTGGCCAGGATGTTGTCGGCCTCATACGACTCGCAACCCAGGGCGGGAATGCCCAGGGCGGCAACCACGCGGCGGATGGCGGGGATCTGCGGCACCAAGTCCTCGTGCATCTCCACCCGCTGGACCTTGTACTGATCGTACATCACGTGCCGGAACGTCTTGCCCGGCAGGTCGAAGGCACAGAACAGATAGTCGGGCTTCTTCGCTTCCAGCAGGTAGAGCAGGTCGCGAGTGAAGCCGAACACCGCCCCGACGGGTTCACCCTTCGGGCTGGTCATCTCGGGCAGGGCATGGAAAACCTGATGGATCAACGAGTGGGCATCGATCACCCACACCGTTCGGTCCGCAAGGCCCTCCGGCGGCGCAACGAGCGACGGGGACTCGGGCGGGGGGATTGGCGGAGGAAGGAGGGGCGCTTCGGGGCCCGTTGAAGCCGGCCGTTCACCTTCGCTCATCGGACCGCCTCCACCTTCTGCGTCAAAGCCGGGCAGTGAAGTTTGGCGGGTACGCTGGACGTTCATGAACGTGGGTCGCTCAGCTTTTCTCTAGCCCAGGCGTTTACGCCTGTGGAAAGGAAAGCTCTCGCTTGTCTTTTTCGTTTGGCCCCCTTAAGGGGGCCGGACGGAAAAAGAGGGAGGTCTTGGGCTTGATTCCGCAGGCGTAAACGCCTGGGCTAGGAAAAAACGCGTTGTCAGAAAACATTGGTTGCGGCTGTGCCGCGCTAGAACAAGGATTCATTCTGGGCCGTAGCCAAGCAGTACGCAACCGGGCCACGGCAGTGCAGCCGGCCAATCGTGTCCCAGCCAGGAAACCGTGAGACGGAAGAGCACACCCCCTCTGTATGAGTAGTCGTCGATGCTACACCAGGGCCTCGACGGCGTTTCGTTGACACTGGGGTATAAGCTGGGTAAAATCGGGGGTAGGTTCCAGGTTCGAAGTCTCGCCGTTTTCGCGGTGGTGTCTCTTGCGGAACGAACCACCCGGAAATGGTGAACGAGCGATATTCTTCGCATTCCCGCCGTCGGTATCGGTGGCGCAATGCCGTAGCCCTCAAGGAGCACGCTAGTCATGGCCCGCGAAAACCAAGGTCTCCAGATCGCCTTGATCGTTTCTGTCATGCTCACGGTCGTCTTGGCCGGGACGACCTACTATTGGTACCGGGAGTATGCCGACGCCGACGCCAAGGCCAAGGGCAATCTTGCCGACGCGAGCAAGAAAGGACAACTGGCCACCGAGAGCGCCAACGACGTGACCAAACTGAAGAAGGCGATCGGCCTGGCCGAAACCGACAAGGTCGATGCGTTCCTAGCCGACACGGACAAACCCGAGCCGCCCAACTTCAAGCAAGAGATGACCAGGTTCGGCGGCAGCTATCCCGAGGAGGACCGGGTCTACCGCCGCCTGTTGGCCAAGATGCAGGAGACGATCGACGAAAAGAACGGCTTGTTGAGCGATGCCAAGAAGCAGATTGAGGATCTGCACACGCAGATCGCGGTTTTCGAGGCGAGCAAGCAGCCGCAGATCGAGGATTTCAAGAAGGCCAGCGAAGCGGCGGCCCGCGATTTGGCTGCCGAACGCGAGAAGTTCAAGGCCGATCGCGCCCGAACCGACAAGGATGAAAACGGGCTGCTGACCACCGTGCAGAGTATCCGCAAGGAAGCCGCGGCCGAAAAGGCGAAGTCGGATGCCCAAGTCACGGAGGCCGGAACCCGCAACAAGAGGCTCATCGACGTGATCGACAAGCAGTCGGCGGATCTCGCAACGATAAAGAGCACGAAGATCGACAGCTTCGACGGCGACATCCGCTGGGTGGACCAACGGAACTCCATCGTGTGGATCAACCTGGGTCGGGCCGATTCCCTGCCGCGGCAGGTCACCTTCAGCGTCTATCCACCCGACCCCGCCAACTTGGCGAGCGGCAGCGGCCAGAAGGCGAAAATCGAGGTCACGCAAATCCTTGGCGATCATCTGGCCGAAGCCCGCGTTCTTGAAGACAACATCTCCGACCCGATCATCCCGGGCGACAAGATCCACACGCCGATGTGGGCCCCCGGCCAGAAGAAGCACTTCGCCCTGGCCGGCTATATGGATATCTACGGCGACGGCAAGAGCCATCTACAGACCTTGATGGACCTCATCAAGCTGAACGACGGCGTCGTCGATGCTTATGTCGACGAGAAGACCGACAAGATCGTGGGCTCGATCAACGTGAATACGCGATTCCTGATCCTCGGTGGCGACCCGGGCGAAGCGGGCTTCCCCGGCCAGGTGGAACCTTACTCCAAAATGCAGGACAACGCCAAACGCTTCGGCGTTCAATTTCTGCAATTGGGCGAACTGCTGCAGCGCATGGGCTGGAAGAACCAAAGCCCGGTCGTCCGCTACGGCGCCGGCGCCAACCCCAAGGACTTCGCCGCCAAGCCCGAGGAAGGCGTGCCGAAGAAGTCCACGGGCTCGGTCAGCGACGTGTTCAAGCCACGGCAGCCGCCGGGAGGCACGCCGGCCGGCACGCCCGCGCCGTCGAGCACGCCCTCGAGCACGCCCTCCAGCACGCCGCCCACGATGTACCATCGTTATTGACCGTTTGGGGAATCCAAGACGACGATTGCACCCCCGCAGAGCCGCCCGCTGGTTCTGCGGGATTTCATTAAGTCGATGGCAGGGAGTTTGCCATGCCCATTCCAGTGTCCGCCACGGAAGTGCTGGACCGCGAGTTCCTCGGTATTCGCTCGCTGTTGATCCAGTTGGCGGCGGCGTTAGATCGGATTGACCGGGCCGAAGGTTCCGTGGCCGCCGATCCCCGGTGCTTGCAGATTCGCCGCAGTCTCGATAGGCTTACGCAGAACGCCGCCGGACGAGCCGAAGGCGTGGAGATGTTGTTCTCTCTGCCTTATGACGAGAAGGAAGATGGCCGACGGCTTCAACAGAGAGCTGGCCCGCCTTGACCCGGCCGATCCGGAGTACGCCACGCGCGCGATCGACGCGGCGCTGGCCGCCGCCCGCGCCGCCGGCGCCAGCGACATTCACCTCCAGCCGACCGGCGCGGGGCTGGAGCTGAAATTTCGCCTCGACGGCGTGCTTCTGCCGGTGGCCTGCTTTCCGTCCCGCCTGGCCGCCAACGTCACCGCCCGGCTGAAGGTCCTGGCCGGGCTGCTCACCTACCACACCGATCGCCCGCAGGAGGGCCGCATTCGCCTTCCGCAGGAAGACGTGGAAATGCGCGTCTGCACCTTCCCCACGTTGTATGGCGAGCGAACGGTCGTGCGGCTCTTCGGCGGCACGCAGCGTTACCAGCACCTTGACGACCTCGGACTGCCGGACGACGTGCTGCATCCCTTGCGCCTCTTATTGGCGGAGACGTCCGGCGCAATCCTGGTTTCCGGGCCGGCGGGAAGCGGCAAGACCACCACCGTCTACGCCTGCCTGCGCGAGATCGCCCGCCACACGCAGCGGCGCGCGGAGCCTGGTCTCGATCGAAGACCCGATCGAAGTGGCGGTCGGCGGCGTGGCCCAGTCGCAGGTCCATCCGCCGGCCGGCCTGGACCTTGCCACCGGCCTGCGGTTCCTCATGCGGCAGGACCCCGAGGTCATCATGGTCGGCGAAATCCGCGACCGGCCCACGGCCGAGGCGGCGCTCCAGGCGTCGTTGACCGGCCATCTGCTGCTGAGCACCTTCCACGCCGGCAGCGCCGCGGAGACGGTCGGCCGGCTGCTCGACATGGGCCTCGAACCGTACGTACTGCGCAGCGGGCTGCTGGCGATCCTCAATCAGCGGCTGCTGCGACGATTGTGCTCCTGCGCCCGCCCCAACGACGATCCGGACGCACGGCTGGGGCTGGCCGTCCAGCGCGTGATGACGCCGCACGGCTGTAGCCAGTGCGGCGGAACGGGCTATCTGGGCCGCTTCCTCCTGGTGGAGATGATCACGCTCTCGCGCAGCGAACTGGCCCGCGCCGTCCTCGCTCGCGGCGATACGTCCACGATCGAGCGTTTGGCCGCTGAGGCGGGGACGGTCGGCCGCTGGCCGCGCGCCTGCCGGGCGGTGGACGACGGGTTGACCAGCCCGGCCGAAGTCCGCCGGGTCTTGGGGTTCTCCATGCCGTCCCTGTAGACGCGGCATCTTGCCGCGTTCTTGTGTAGACGCGACATCATGCCGCGTTTTTGGCGATGGGTCCGTATCCTGCCTGCCGGCAAGAAGCGGCAAGATGCCGCTTCTACGTTCTCTGACCGTTCAACCGTTACGAACGATACTCATTCCGTTGACTCTTCCGCCAAAACGGGTAGAACGAGACAAATTCCGTTCTACTCGTAGAAAACCGGCCGATCGGTAGACAAACCACCGGGCGACTCGGCTCTTCTCTCCTACGGGGGTAATGAGTGGACGGCCCCGGCGTTGACCCACTGCTATTGAGTCTAGCCGCTGGCGACGAGCGGGCGTTTGCGCTGTTGTACGACCGTTTTTCCGGGCGAATGTATCGGGCAGCATGGCGAATCCTGGGCCGCCGCGAGGACGCGGAGGACGTGGTGCAGGACGTCTTTCTGGCCGTGGTCCGTTCGCGCAGAAGGCTGGGCGACGTGCGCGACCTGACGGCTTACCTGTTTGCGGCATTGCGTCGGGCGCCGGGCGGTGCGCCCTGCGGCGGGCGCGAACACCCGTGACCTCTCCCGTGGCAGTCGACGACGCGGTTGCCCCGGTCGAGCGGGCCACTCCGGACTGCCATCGGCTTCGACAGGCGATCCGCTTGCTGCCCGACGAACAGCGTGAAGTCGTTGCCCTGAAAATCGACGGCGAATTGACCTTCGCCCAGATTGCCCAAATAATGGGGGTGAGTATTAACACCGCTGCCAGCCGTTACCGCTACGCCCTGCAGAAATTGAGGACTTTATTGGAGGGCACGTAACCGTTCACAGGGGACTGTCCCCCTTACGCCGCGGAAGGGGACAGGTCCATGTTTTCGGTCGATATTTTTCTCGCAGAACGCGATTCCTCGCCGAAAAATGGACCAGTCCCCCAGCGTCGCTTCCCTTGGGGGAATTGATCGTGGAACACAACCAACTACCTCCTGAACTCGAACAACTGGAACGCAGTCTGGCCAACGGCCCGCGGCTCGAGCCTTCGAGCGGCTTGCGGCAGCGCGTGCTCCGTGGCGTACACGCCGAGTTGGCTCGTGACGGGCTGTTGCCAAGGTGGCAGTTTGCCGCGTCGGCGGCGGCCGCCGTCTTCATTTGGCTCAGTCTTTCCCTCGCTATCACCCAAATGATCAACTCCGCGTTAGCCCAGCCCAGGTCGCAGCAACCGGTAGGTGAGCTCGCGCGACAGATTCAACGGCGCTTGCCGGAACTTTCCCCGGAGGAGTCGCTGCGCGAGGCGATTCTGCTGCAGGTCGGCGCCGAATTTGGCTCCCCGTCGAGCTTGACGGATCGACTATGCCTTGACGGTTCCGGAGGACTGATGGACGCAAGGCGGACCGCGCCGCAAGGATCGAACGAGCCGCAGCCGCAGACGTCCCCGCCACGCGGCGAACGGCGGCCCAACGAGCGCGAAGGCAGTCCGCAGAGCAATGGGGTTCTCGTGGCAGGGGAAAACGCCTATGCTTAAGTGTCGCGTCTGAGCGAGTTGATGACAATGGTAGGACGAGTTTTCCAACTCGTCCCGGAGAATTGGACGAGTTGGAAAACTCGTCCTACGGAGAGTCGGCGCTCGGCGCGATGGTTTCCGCCAGCCTGCGATCGCGAGTAACCTTCCGATGACCCTCGAAGACCTGATCGCCCTGAACGACGAGATCGCGGCCCTGACGCGGGCGGGCGTGCCGTTGGAAGCGGGATTGGCGGCGATGGGCGGCGACATGCCCGGCCGGCTGGGCCGAGTAGCTGCCGCCTGGGCGCGGCGGACGGCCCGCGGCGAACCGCTCGACCAGGCCATCATCGAGGAGACCGGCCAGTTGCCGCCGGCGTTTCGGGCGGTAGTGCAGGCCGGGCTGCGGGCGGGACGCCTGCCGGCGGCCCTGGAGTCCGTGGCCGCCTCGGCCCGCCGGCTGGCCGAAACCCATCGCGCCGTGCTGGTGGCGGCGACCTATCCGCTCTTTGTGTTTCTGGTGGTCTGCGGAGGCTTCGCCTTCATTAGCCGCGTAGTCGCGCCCCGGCTGGCAGAGGCTTTCTTCGCGTTCCATGTGCCCGGCTACCGCTTCGTGGCCGCGTTGGCCTGGATCGGCCGCTGGGCTTGGTATTGGGCGCCGGGCATAGCGATTGTCGTCGTGCTGCTACTGGCGGCATGGTGGTTTGCCTCGACCCGCGCCAGCACGCTTTATGGTCGCCGATCCGACTGGCTCTTTGGTTGGCTTCCGTGGGTGGGCTCGATGCTCCGCTGCTCGCGGACGGCCGCGTTCCTGGAAATCCTCGCTCTGCTGGTCGAAAACCACACGCCGCTGGCTGAGGCCGTGGGCCTGGCGGGAGAGGCGTCGGGCGATCCGCAGACGTTGCGCGGCGCGGCAGTTGGCGGCCGCGCTCGGGCAGGGTCGAACCGCGCCCGCCCACGGCGAGCCGGCGTTTCCGCCCTTGGTCGACTGGTTGATGCTGGCGGCCCGCCGCGACGGCGCCCTGCTGCCGGCGCTGCGGCATTCGGCGGCGGCCTATCAGCGCCGCGCCCGCCATCAGTCCGACCTGGTGCGCGTGTTCCTGCCGGTCTTCCTGAGCGTCGCGGTGGCCGGAAGCATGACGATTATCTATGCCGTGGCGGTCTTCCTCCCGTACGTGACACTGCTTGAATCGCTAGCCGTAGGAGGTCAATAGCCGATGGCGGGGTTCCACTGGCCTGGTTTCGACTCGACGCGCAAGCTTTCCACGGAGGAGGCGGTGGAATTGGCTGCGCGGGTGGCCGAACTGACCAAGGCCGGACTGCCGCTGGGCGGCGGATTGCGGGCCTTGGCCGGCGAATTGCCCGGCCACCGTTTGCCCCGCGTGCTGCGGTCGATGGCCGATCGGCTGGATGCCGGAGCGGACCTGGCCGCGACCATCGAGGCCGAGGGCGGCCGCCTGCCCACGTGTCTCCGTGGCCTGGTGTTGGCCGGCATCCAAAGCGGGCGGCTCGCCGAGGTGTTGGAAGAATACGTTGATCTGCAACGCGAGCCAGTTGGAGTTGCGACGGAGGGTGTGGCTCAGCCTGGCGTACCCGCTGGTCTTGCTCACGTTGATGGCGGTGATGACGGTCTTCGTCAACGCGTTCATGGTACAAGTGTTCAAGAAGATCTTCGAGATTTCGCCGTCCACCTGCCGAGACTGACGGTTCTGATCATCGAAGGTGCCGGGCCAGCGGCGTGGCTCATCGCGATTCTGCTGGCTCTGTTCGTCGGAATATCGCTTACGCTTCGCTTGTGCGCAGGCGCAAGCTGGGTTTGGGTGGTGTTGTACCGGGTGCCGATGCTGGGTCCGCTGCTTGCGTTGGAGCAACTTGACTCAGTGCTCGCGGCTGCATGGGGCTGTTTTTGGATCAGCAGGTGCCCCTGCCCGACGCCTTGCGACTCACGGCCGCAGGACTGCCCGACGCCAACCTCGCCCGCAGTTGTAATCGGGTCGCGAACAGCGTGGAGAAGGGCGGCGCGCTCGACGAGGGTCTGGCGTCGCAACAGCAGTTCCCGGCCACCCTGATCCCGATGGTCCGGTGGGGGCAGCAGACGGCGGCTTTGCCCGACGCCTTTCGGGCGGCGGCCGAGATGTTCGGCGGACGCCTGCGGTCGCAAGGCACGTTGCTGGAGGCCATACTGCTGCCGATCACAATTGTGACGATCATAACTCTCGCGGGGATATTCATCGTCGCCATGATGCTGCCGCTGATTTCCTTGATACAGAGTCTTTCCGGTGGGCACTGATTGTACGTAGGCATTGTCGGTCCTTGGGAGTGGTGAGATTCGATGATCGACTTCTGGTTCTCAGTCGTTTTCGCGTTTGTTTTGATGCGCCGTGGTGGTCGCCCTCTGGTTGGTCGGCAGGTGGCTCATCCTGCGCCGCCCGCGCTCCACATTGTCTGCGCTGTTGGTCCTGCTGGGGTTGGCTCTGGGCGCAATGCTCTTTCTCGTCGTTCTGCCGGGCGCCCTGTGGTTGTTCGTGCTGACCTTCGTGTTGGTCGAAGTTCTGCGGAAGCGCTTGGCATCGCAGCAGTATGCCTTGCTGTGGCTGTTGACGGTTGCTGCCGAACGATCCATGCCGTTGGCGCCGGCGGTGGCGGCCTTCAGCCGCGAGCGCGGCGGCCGCTTTGGCCGGCGCGCCTGCCAATTGGCCGAACTGCTCGACGCCGGCATGCCGCTGCCGGACGCCCTGGAGCGCGTCGGCGGCCTGCTGCCGGGGCGTGCGATGTCGATGATTCGTGTCGGCAGCGCATCGGGCGCGTTGGCCCCCGCCCTCCGCCAGGCTGCCGCGATCTACAACCTCCACGAGCCAATCTGGATGGGCCTGGTCGGCAAAATCGCTTACTTGCTGCTCCTTCCGGCCTTCGGCATGATGATCCTCGTCTTCATCATGTTGAAGATCGTCCCGGCATTTCAGAAAATCTTCCTGGACTTTGGCACGGTGCTGCCGCCATCGACGCAGACGCTGATCTCCGGATCTCATTTCTACGCCGCCTACTGGTACCTGTTTCCCTTTCCGCTGCTCGGGGCGCTGTTGCTGTCGTACGCGATGATGCGCTACTGGGGCTGGACGGACTGGGACCTGCCGGGAGTGGACCGGCTGGTGCGGCGGCTCGATTCGGCCGAAATCCTCGACGGCCTGGCCCTGGTCGCCCGCCAGCAGCAGCCGTTGGGCGACGGCATCACGGCCCTGGCCCGATCCTATCCCAAACATGACGTCCGGCAACGATTGTGGCAGACGGAGGCCGACGTCCGGGCCGGCCGCGATTGGTGTGAGAGCCTGCGCGACCACGGCCTGATTCAGGCAGGCGATCTGGCCGTGCTCCAAGCGGCCCAGCGGGTGGGCAATTTGCCGTGGGCCTTGCAGGAAATGGCCGATAGCGGCCGCCGCCGCCTCGCCTATCGGGTGCAGGCGATGATTCAGGCGGCCTTCCCGGTGCTGTTGGTCCTCGCCGGCCTGATCGTCATGTTCGTGGTGGTGGCCCTCTTCCTGCCCGTGATCACGTTGATTCAGCACATGGTGACCTCATGATCCGACGCGGCATGACGATAATCGAACTGATGGTGGCCGGCGCGATGCTGTGTACGCTGCTGGCCGTCTGCGTGCAAATGGTGGCCGCCGTGGCTGCCCAGCGCCGGGCCGTGGATCAGCGCGAGTACGCCACGATCGAGTTGGCCAACGTCATGGAACGGATTACGGCCCGGCCGTGGGACGAATTGACTTCGCAGGCAGTTGCCCACGAGCAGCCGTCGCCGGCGGCCCTTAGCCGGCTGCCGGGGGCCGAGTTGAAGGTCGAAGTTACTGCTCCGGCCGGCGAGCCCGACGCCAAACGCATTGCCGCCGCGCTCCGCTGGCAAGATCGCAACGGGGCGTTCCTCCCGCCCCTAACCGTTACCACGTGGAAATACCGTCAATGACCCGCCGCGGATACACACTGATCGAAATGCTCGTCGTCGTCACCGTCAGCGCGGTGCTGATGGGTGTCGCCGTGCAAGTGTTGTACTTGCTTTCGCGGCTGGAGCGGGGCGGGCGCGAGAGCGTCAGCCGGGCGATGATCGTGGCCCGGCTGGCCGACCAGTTCCGCAGCGACGTCCATGCGGCCCTGCGTCGATGCCTACCGAGGGCGCGGAGAAGAACCAGTGGCAGTTTGCCCTGGCCGGCGACCGCGCAGTGACGTACCGGGTCTTGCCGGGCGAGGTCGAACGTAGCGAGCAGGTCGCCGGAAAGCCCACGCGGCAGGAGTCGTACGCCCTTCCGGCCGAGTCGGCGGCGGAAATCGTGATCCGCACCGAACCGGCGCCGACCGTGGCCACTTTGATCATCACGCTGCCCGGACCGGCCTCGGCGACGGGCCGAGAAATTCGGATTGATGCCGTGCTGGGCAAAGACCATCGGTTTGCCACGTCCCCCAACGGGAGTCCATGAGATATGTGTCGTCGCGGCGCGATTTTGGTGGTGGTTCTGGTGTGCCTGGCGGTGGCGGCCGTGCTGTTCGTCGTGTTGGCGAAGCAGGCGATCGCGCAGCGCCAGCTCGGCCCAGACTCACTATTGGGGCGTGCAGGCCCAGTGGTTGGCCGAGGCCGGCGTCGAGCGAGCGGTGTCCCGCTTGGCCGCCAAGGCCGACTACAGCGGGGAAACGTGGAACGTCGCGGCCGAGGAACTTGCCGGAAGCGATGCCGCCGTGGTGCGAATCCGGGCGGAGAAGGTTGCCGACCGGCCGGATCGGCGCACGATTCACGTCGAAGCCGACTATCCCGACGACCCTCATCACCGCTGCCGGAAGACGAAAGATGTTTTGGCGGATATTACGGGCAAATGACTTTGCGCAAACGCGCAAAGAAGCCACATTCGGAGACTCCAGCATCGTTATTGGGCCATACTGAAGAACCTCACGCAAAGGCGCTGAGGCGAAAGAAGTTCCCGGGAGGGATGATTGGAAGCGTATTGTGGGAACGGCGACCGTGTGTTTTTCGTTCAGTCGTCTTCGCGCCTTGCGCCTTTGCGTGCGCTCTTGCCCGAGAAACGTTCTAGAGCGTCGGAATTCCATAACAATCGAAGCAAGTGGAGAAATGCCATGAGAAACATGATTAACGCTCGCCCCGTAAAGTTCATGCCATCGGCAAGCCCCCCCCGATTGCAATCGGGGGGCGTTGACGAACCGCTGCTCCCACATTCCCGCCGGGGATTTACGCTGATCGAACTGCTGGTGGTGATCGCCATCATCGGAGTGCTGATCGCGCTCTTGCTGCCGGCGATCCAAGCGGCGCGCGAGGCCGCGCGGCGGGCTTCGTGCGTGAACAACCTTTCCCAGATCGGAGTGGCGCTGCAAAGCTACCAATCGGCCCACAACGTGCTCCCGCCAGGCACGATCGACAAGCAGGGTCCCATCCACAACGTCGCCGAGGGCTACCACATGAGTTGGCTGGTGCAAATACTGCCCTACATGGAGGAGAACGCGACTTTCCAGCACATCGATTTTTCCGTGGGCGCGTACGACGCGAAAAATGCCGAGGTGCGGGCGATTCAGATCGCCATGTTCAACTGCCCTTCGTACTACGGCCCCGTTCGCAACGGGCTCCCCAAGGCCGCTGTGGCTGTTGCCGGCGCGCAGTACGTCGATGACTACGGTCAGCCGATCGCGGGAACCTGCACCGTCAGCAATTACGCCGGCTGCCATAACGACGTCGAGGCGCCGATCAACACCGACAACAACGGCGTGTTGTTCCTCAACAGCCACATCCGCGAGATGGACGTGACCGACGGCACCACGCACACCATTTACGTCGGTGAAAAACTGGGAGACGACAAGGACCTGGGCTGGATGTCGGGCACCCGCGCCACCCTGCGCAACGCGGGCACCGCCTTGGATGCGAAATCAGGTCGCGTGCGGGCGCGGGGCGACGGCCAGCCGCCTGCTCTCGCTGATACCGAGGCCACTGACTTGTTCGTCGGCGGCTTTGACGCCGCGCATCCCGCCGTGTGCAACTTCCTGTTTGGTGACGGCCACACCCAGTCGGTCGCCAAGGATATTGACCTCAAGGTGCTGCAGCAACTCGCCAACCGCGCCGACGGCCAGTTGTTGGACCGTGGTCCCACGCGCGGCAGCTTCTGAAGCTTCCGTCTGTCGTCGTGGCGGTCCCCGAAATATACGCTAGACACCCCCCGCGTAACCGTTCACGGGTCGCGGACCGTAGAAGCGGCATCTTGCCGCTTCCTGCCGCGGTGCGAGATTGTTGCTCTACCGAACAACGCGGCAAGATGCCGCGTCTACATGACCCGTGAACGCTTACCCCCCCGCCATACTAGCGTCGCTTGCCATTTGATGGGTGTGCGGTGGCCCTCGATTGACCTTTTCCGGTGCGCGGCGATATACTGACAGTATCCTGGCAGCCCATGAATCGGAGAAGACGGGCATGAGACGGCGGGTGATTACGCAGGTTTGGCCGGTGGTATTGGTGGCGGCGGCCCTTTCGTATGCGGTCGGCGCGGCGTCAGCGGCCGAGCAGGGCGCGGGTGCGGCCAGCACGACGAACGACGCGAAAGCTGATGTCCAAGCTCTCGACGATGAGAAGCTGCCGGACGTGCCCGCGCTGGAGTCCGGTTCCGATCGTGCGAAGAACAAGAAGGCCCCCAAGCGCGATTTGGTAGCGCTGGCGTTTGCCTTGCCGCACGACACGGTGCTGAACGACAAGCAGACCAAGGCGATGGCGGCGCTCAAGAAGCGGCTGGAGCCCGGCTTGCGTTCGGCGGTCGAGAAGATGGAGAAGCTGCCGGAGGGCGCCGAGAAGACGGCGGCCGCTCACGAGGTTCGCAAGCTCACGAAGGAAATCCACACGGAAGTCGATAATATTCTCGACATGCCTGCGGCCGACGCCGCCAAGAAGCAGGCCGCCCCCGCAAAGCCCTACAACGGGGCGAGGCGCCGGCCCGTCTACCCCTACGGATACTACTGAAACGGCCTTCGGAGCCGGGCCCCTCTAAGGAAAGTATCTCTCCCTCCGTTCTTTCTGACTTGCGCCGCGGATGATTCTTCTGGACGTCGTCGATGTCAGAAAGCGATTCGGCCCCGAGCCGGTGCTTGGACGGGGTGACGTTCGAGGTGCGGCCGGGCGACCGCATCGGCCTGGTCGGGCCCAACGGCAGCGGCAAGACCACGCTGCTGCGGATCCTGGCCGGCAAGGACGAGGCCGACGCCGGCTCGTGCCGGCTCCATCCGGCCGCGCATCTGGGCTACCTGGAGCAGCAGCCGCGCTTCGAGCCCGGCCGCACCTCTGCACGACGAAGCCCGCAGCGCCCTGGCCGACCTGCTCTCGTTGCAGCAGGAGGCGGTCGAAGCGGCGGCCAGGCCATCGGCCGAGACCGCCGATCCGGCCGAGCACAAGCGGCTGGCCGCCCGCTACGACCACCTCCAGCACGAACTGCACCGCCAGGACGCCTACAACATCGACCACCGCATCGAGCGGGTGCTCGACGGGCTGCGGTTTCCGCCGCGAGACGCTTCGACCAGCCGGTCGCCTCGCTCAGCGGCGGCGAGCAGAACCGCCTGATGCTGGCCAAGCTGCTGCTGGCCGAGCCGAACGTGATGATCCTCGACGAGCCCTCCAACCACCTCGACATCGAGGCCACCGAGTGGCTCGAAGAGTTCCTGCTGGAAAGCTCGGCGGCGATGATCGTGGTGAGCCACGACCGCTACTTCCTCGACCAGGTGACCAACCGCACGCTGGAGCTGTTCCACGGCACGGTCGACTGCTACGCCGGCAACTTCTCGGCCTACTGGCAGCAGAAGGCCGAGCGGCTGCTGGTCCAGCGGCGGACCTACGAGAAGCAGCAGACCGAGATCGAGAAGACCAAGGACTTCATCCGCCGCAACGCCTACGGCCAGAAGCACGCCCAGGCCGAAGACCGCCGCAAGAAGCTGGAGCGGATCGAGCCGGTCGCCGCCGCCGCGGGAGATCGCCGCGCCGCCGATGCGGTTTCCGCCGGCCGCGCGCAGCGGCGACATCGTGGTCCGGGCCGAAGGCGCTGGCGAAGGCCTACGACCGCCCGCTGTTTCGCGACGTCTCGCTCGACATCGTCCGCGGCCAGCGCTGGGCGCTGCTCGGGCCCGAACGGCTGCGGCAAGACGACGCTGCTGCGGTGCCTGCTGGGCCTGGTGCCGCCCGACGAGGGGCAGATCAACCTCGGGCAGGGCGTCGTGCGTCGGCTACTTCGACCAGCAACTGGCCGAGTTGGACGACGACATGGCCGTGGTCGACGCCGTCCGGCCGAAGCACAAGCAGACTCAACGAGCAGCAGCGGCGCAACCTGCTGGCCCGCTTCGGCCTGACCGGCGACACGGCGCTGCAGAAGGTCGGCAGCCTCAGCGGCGGCGAGCGATGCCGCGCGGCCCTGGCCCGGCTGGCCGCCGCGGACGCCAATTTCCTCGTCCTCGACGAGCCGACCAACCACCTCGATCTCTGGGCCCGCGACGCCCTGGAAAAGGCCCTCGCCGCAGTTCGACGGGACCGTGCTGTTCGTCAGCCACGACCGCTACTTCGTCAACCGCGTGGCCGACCACCTGCTGGTGATCGAGCCCGAGCGGGTCCGCGTCATCGAGGGCAACTACGAGACGTATCAGATGCTCGTGGGCCGCGCCGCAGGAGTCGGTGGCAGCACCGGCCGCGAAAGGCTCTGGCCGAGCCGAACCGGACGCCGGTTCACGCCGATCGGCGGTCGCTGCGCCGTCCCGCTCTGCAAAACCCGACAAGTCGACGAAGGGAACGGTCCCGAAGCGCCGCTTCCCCTTCCGGAAAGTGGCCGACCTGGAAGACGAAATCTTCGAACGGGAGACCCGTGTCGGCAGAACTGCAACAGGAGCTGATCCAACCGGCCGTCTTGCGCGACGGCGACCGCGTGCGGCAGATCAAGGCTCGAATCGAACAAGAGCAGGCCGCGATCAAGACCCTCTACGAACATTGGGAAGAGGCCACGGAGTTGAATTGGTGAGCCACGCGGCGTAAGGCCCCTTGTAGTGTGCGGAAACCGCACCGCAGACCTGCCTGAAGGTGCGTTTCGCGTGCCCTACGCCTTCGCCCAGCCGACTGGGGCAGCCATCGGGTGGTAGGCACTCCGACGGTACCCCTCCCCAAAACACCACCAAAGAGGGGTTGCGAGCATGTTCGACGCTCTCTTGGTGGCATGCCGTGCAACCCTTAGCTATAATAGGAGGGAGATTGGTAACGTCGGGGAATTGCATAACCTGGAGGACAAGCCGTGGCCAACGTCGAAGGCGATAGCCCTAGCCCTGATGAATTGAAGGCGCACGCCGGCGAGCCCGCGCCTGCCGAATCGGTTGCTCCCGAAGATGAAGAGGCGTTGGCCGGTGAGGTGCTCGCGCCCGATACCACGGAAGATGCCGAAGCGCCACCGGACGAATCGGCTGAGGGGGAACAGCCGGAAGGCGCAACGGCCGAGGAGGCGGAAGCGGGGGCTGAAGAGGAAGGGGAGCCCGGCAAGGTGCCGCCGTATGTGGAATGGGCCGGCGTGATCGGCGGTCCCGTGATCGTGTTGGCGATTGCCGCGCTGTGCGCCTTCTTGTTTTCGGCAGCATTCGCCGCGTTCTCGGTGGCGGTCTATCTGATTGCGCTGGGCTTCATTCCCT
Organism: uncultured Planctomycetaceae bacterium; assembly: GCA_963759115.1. Taxonomy (GTDB): domain Bacteria; phylum Planctomycetota; class Planctomycetia; order Pirellulales; family Thermoguttaceae; genus CAVWXT01. The sequence continues at coordinate 176,194 of CAVWXT010000008.1, read as the reverse complement.
ACGCAATCTGGAAGGGGCGAGAGACGAGCGGCATCTACACCGTATTCCTGGCTTTAGCCTTGGCCGCACTGTTGACTGCGACGTTGTGTCTGTGGCTGGAGATGGGGCGCTACCAGTTCAGCGTCAAGGCGAAGGACAGGCAGCGGGTGGGAATGTCCCAGGGCCTCCCGTTCGGGCCGGCCGGCGGCACAGTCGCGGCCTGGCCCGCGCCTCGATTGACCGGCAGCGCCAACGGCTAGCCTCGGTGCGTACGTCTTATAGTATGCTATCGCAAACTACGCCACTGCCGAAAATAGCATACCTCAGGTTGACGGCGACGCCGATTGCGGTAACAATGGGGGGTGTCCGTCGGCCTCATCGCTTCCTCACGGAGACGATGCGGACGATGTTGGGCTAGGAACAACAATCTCCCACAATCAGCAAGCCTACCAAATGCCTATGCTGGGTCTTTCCCAGAGTCTGGCGGCACAGTCGATCTGCTTGTTGCTGGCACAAGGGGGCGTGTCTGCGCCCATCAATTCGCTCCCCTTCGGCCCGGTGAAGCTCATCTTCTTGCTGGGGTGGGTGTACTTGTCGCTGTATCTCGTGCAGCGGGTCGAAGACAGCCCGCTGGTGCCGGGACAGTACCGGTCGATCCTGCACGTTGTGACGCTGTTTGTCGGGCCGCTGGTGTTCCTGGTGTTGGTGTTGATCGACGCCAAGAATTCCAAAGAGCCCGGGCGCAAGGCTATTCGTTCGCTGCCATCCTCCAGCGGGCCAAGAGCGCCGTCAAGAATATCTGGCACGGGGGCGGCGGAGAGGCCGAACCCGAGTCCACGCTGCGGCTGTTCGATTCGTTGGGCACCGAGTTGAGCGAAATCTACGGTCACGGCGAGAAGGGAAAAAGGGGGAAGACCGGCACATTCTCAATTTAACCGTTCAGATCATCGACAACGCCTTGCAACTGCGGGCCAGCGACATCCTCATTGACCCGAAGGATCAGAACGCGTACGCCGTGCGGCTGCGCATCGACGGCACGCTGAGAGCGGTTCGCGAACTCCCGACGGAAACGTCGAAAGCAGTGATCAACAGCGTGAAGGCCGTTTCGAGCATGGACATCGCTGAACGGCGCAGGCCGCAGGACGGCGCCTTCACTGCCACGAAGGGCGACTCCCACGTGTCCTTTCGCGTGGCCACCGCCGGGGCCCTCAACGGCGAGAAGATCTCGATTCGCGTGCTCAACCAGGACGCCGGCCGGTTCACGCTGGGCGACGCGGGCATTCCCGAGCGCCAACGCGCCGTGATCGCCGAGGCAATCGGCAAACCCTCCGGCATGGTGTTGATCTGCGGGCCGACGGGCAGCGGCAAGACCACCACCTTGTACTCGATGTTGAACCAGATCGATCGCCGCACGCACAACGTCATCACCGTGGAAGACCCGATCGAGGCCCATTTGCCGGAGGCCAGCCAACTGGAAATCAACGCCAAGGCCGACATCACGTTCGCCAAGGCGCTGCGCAGCATCTTGCGGCAGGACCCGGACGTGATCTGCGTGGGAGAGATCCGCGACGAGGAGACGGCGGAAATCGCCCTTCGCGCCGCGCAGACCGGTCACCTGGTGCTGGCCACGATTCACTGCGAGAGCAACGCGACGGCCCTGATCCGGCTGCTCGACTTGGGCGTCTCGCCCATGTTGATGTCGTCGGGCTTGAGCCTGCTGGTTTCCCAGCGGCTGATGCGCAAGCTCTGCAACGCCTGCAAGAAGCCGGCCCAATTGAGCCCCGCCATGATCCAGGATTTCCGCCAAAAGGGCATCAACACGAAGAACATCTTCGAGGCCGGAGGATGCGAGCATGTGCGGCGGAACCGGCTACTACGGACGGACGGCGGTCTGCGATCTGCTGGTCATCACCGACGATCTGCGGCGCGAGATCGCCCACGATGAAGGGATCTCGGGCAAGCTCCGAAGCGAGGGCGAGAAGAAGGGCCGCTCCAACATGAGAAGCGAGGCCATCACCAGGGTGCTTGCGGGACTCACCAGTTTCGAAGAACTCAAGAGAGTCGTAGGATAACAGCACATGATTTTCTGGCTGGCAGTGCTCGTCGGCGGACTGTTCGCCTGGATCGCCGTGCAGATCGGCTTCTACGCGGCGTGGATCATGTTCTTCAATCTCTTGCTGTCGGCCTACGTGGCGATCTTCTTGACGCCCGTCCTCGTCACCGACGGTCCCGGCCGCCATCGATACGACGTTCGGCTACGGTTATAGCCTGGTGCTGATGAGCGTCGCCATTGCCACGCTGTTGATCGCGTACGGGATGTGTTTTGCCTGCCTCTCGGGCCAGCTTCGGGCCGAGTTTCCCAAGGCGTTCGACAACATCGGGGCCGGCTTGCTGGGCTTTCTTACCGGCTTTCTGGTCTGCAGCTTCGTGGGCTTCGCGGTGGCGCTGACGCCCCTGACTCAGATTGCTTCGATCAAACCGCTGGGCCTCGACGCGGCGTCTCAGCAGACCAACACGTCCTATCTGTGCTGGTGGTGCAACAAGCTGCACTCCTTCGTGTTGGCCCAGGGCAGCACGCTGAAAACCAGTCAGGACGCTACCCAGTGGTTGTTGGCGAAGGTGGGAGCGCCGGCGGGGGGCGGACCTCGGCGCGGCGCATTGCCGCCACCGGGCGAAACCGGGTCGCCCCCGCAGCCCGGGCCGATGGGACCGGCCAAGCACGATGGGGAGGTGCCTGGCGCCAGGGGGCGTCCTGAGGGCGGCGGAGGGCAGGATGCGGAGACGGTCGGCCCCAAGGCCGGCGGGCCGAGGAGGCCGGAGCGTCGCCCGAATCGAGCGACGGATGAGGAACCATCGGGGCCGCCGCGCGGAGGAGAAAAATCTCCTTCCGCTGCACCGGGGCGCGTCATAGATCCCTTTGCCCCGGAAGCGACGAAGCCGCGCGGAGAAGAGAAAAAATCTCCTCCCGCCGCACCCGGGCGCGTCGTGGATCCGTTTGCCCCCACGCCGTAACGGCGACGCACGGAGCCGCGTCTGCCGGGATCGCCGTTGGCGCCGCGTCTTCCCCCCGTCCAGGGGCGCGATGCTCTGTCCTCGCGGCCCTTTCCGTGAAGTATTCCTTTCTTCCCGGCCGATAGGTATTGACTGCAGAATTGTACGTCTGTACACTATCTGTGTGGGCCGTTGTGAACGGAGAACCGGCGATGCCACCCCTCGATCTGGAGACGTTGCGGCGGAAGATCGTCCAGGCTCGAAGAGGCCCGACGCCGCGACAGCCGGGGAGTGGTTTCCAGCGGCTGTGGTCCCTTGGATAAAATGTTGCCGGAAGGGGGGTTGCGTTGGGGAACCCTGGCCGAATGGTTTGCCCTGGGAGAGGGGAACGGATCGAGTACGTTGGCGCTCTTGGCCGCCCGCGAAGCGTGCCGCGACGGCGGAATGCTGGTCGTGTTGGACGGTCGCCGCGAGTTCTATCCGCCGCCCGTGGTTCGGATGGGGATCGCGTTGGAGCAACTCCTGGTGGTCCGGGCCGGCGACGCGGCGGACCACCTTTGGGCGCTGGACCAGTCGTTGCGATGCCGGGGCGTGGCCGCCGTGCTGGCCTGGCCGGAGAAACTGGACCCTCGGGCGTTCCGCCGGCTGCAACTCGCCGCCGAAGAAGGAGGCGGGCTGGGGTTGTTCGTCCGCTCCGGCACGGCGCGATACGATCCTTCGTGGGCCGACGTGCGGTTTTTTGTGGAGCCGTTGCCGCCCGGATCGGCGCGAAGCGCCCCACGGCGGCTGCGGATTCATCTGCTTCGTTGTCGTGGCGGAACCGAGGGGCGCAACGTGGACGTGGAAATCGATGATGAAACGTATGCTGTGCATCTGGCTGCCCGACTGGTCGAGCCGGCGTATGCCACGGCTTGACGTGTTAGCCGCACACTGCGAGCGTTTCAGCCCGACGGTCGGCGTGGAATCGTCGGCCGATCCGGAGAGCCTGCTGCTGGATATCACCGGCCTGGCCCATTTGTTCGGCGGCGAAGCTGCGTTGGCCCGGCAGATCGTCGACGACTTTGCCCGACGAGGGCTGAGCGTTCGCGTGGCGATTGCCGACACCCTTGGCGCCGCCTGGGCCGTGGCGCACTGTTGTAGGGTGCGTGAAACGCACCACAGTTTGTCGTATGTGGTGCGTTTCACGCACCCTACGGTCGTTCCCCCCGGCGAAGCCGCTGCCGCCCTGAGGCCCTTGCCGATCGAGCTTTTGCGGCTGAACGAGGAGATGGTAGCCTTATTGCACCAGTTGGGCATCGAAGAGATCGGGCAGTTGGAGATGCTGCCGCGCGGCGAACTTGCCACGCGGTTGGGGGCTCAAGTGCTGCAACGGTTGGATCAGGCGGTCGGCCGATTGGACGAGCCCATCGTGCCCTGTCAACCAACGCCGCTGTTCCGGGCCCATTGGGCGTTCGAGCATCCCACCGGCCGGCGAGAGACCATCGAGCAGGTTTTGGAACACCTGGTCGCGCAGGTGGCCGCGATGCTGATCCGCCGTGGCCGCGGGGCGCTGCGATTGGAGTGCCGGCTGGATTGCCGGCCGGAGAACCCGGTCCGTGTGGGCGTTGGCCTGTTCGAGCCGACCGCCAAGGTGAAGCACTTGTTTCAATTGGTCGAGCTCCAGTTGGAGCGGCTGCGGATCCCCGCGCCCGTGACGGCCATCCACGTCGAGGCGGCGATCACGGCGCCCCTGGAATACCGGCAACAAGAGCTTTTCGCCGATGAACCGGCGCGGCAGCGACCGCGGCAATTGGCCGCCCTGGTCGATCGCCTCACCAGTCGTCTGACAGAGCGGGCGGTGGCGCGCGTGCGGCTGAAGTCCGACGCTCAGCCGGAACTGGCCTGGCAGTGCGAGCCGTTGGTGAATCGTGCTAGTAGTCTGACACACCGAAATTGTCGGGTGCCACGGGCAGCTTGTCTGCCCGTGTCTCCTGCACGGGCAGACAAGCTGCCCGTGGCACCCAACACGACATCCTATGTGTATCAGACTGCTAGAGGCCGTCGCGCTGGGCGGCAAGAGACGCCCGCGGATTTGCTGCCGCGTCCGCTGCGGCTTTTACCCCGTCCGCAGCGGTTGGCCACCACGTTGGTTTTGCCCAGCGGTCCGCCCGTGCGGTTCCAGCATGGCGGCCAAGAGCACCACGTCGCGCACACTTGGGGGCCGGAGCGGATCGAGACTGGTTGGTGGCGTGGGCAGAATGTAGGCCGCGACTATTTTTGCGTCGAAACCACCACCGGCCGCCGCTTCTGGCTCTTCCGCCGTTTACGCGACGGGCAGTGGTTTTTGCACGGAATGTTCGAGTAGGAGGAAGCAGGGTTCAGGGGTCAGGGTTCAGAACTCGACATACGCGAGCAAATCGTAGCGTCACTGTTCTGAATCCTGACCCCTGAACCCTGAACCCAATGTCGTACGCCGAGCTTCACGCCAAAACGAATTTCTCCTTCCTCGAAGGCGCTTCGCACCCCGAAGAGCTCGTGGAGCGCGCGGCCGAGTTGGGGTATGCTGCGCTGGCGATCACCGACCGCAACAGCCTGGCGGGCGTGGTTCGCGCGCATGGGGCCGCCAAGGACGCGGGGCTGAAACTGCTGGTCGGCGCCGAAATCACGCCCGAGGATGCCCCGCCGGTCGTGCTGTGGGCCACCGATCGCGCCGCCTACGGCCGACTGGCGCGGCTGATCACCGTGGGCCGCCGCCGGGCGGAGAAGGGCAACTGCCGGCTTCGCTTGGACGACGTTGCCCAGCATGCCGAGGGGTTGCTGGCGGGAGTTGATTGCAAAATGCAAAATGCAAATTGCAAATTGAAAATTGCCGACGCAACACCGCCAATTTGCAATTCTCAATTTTCAATTTTCAATTTTCAATCTCCCCCCATTCTTCACAACTACCGCGATGTTTTCGGCGACCGCTGCTATCTGCTGGCCGAGTTGCACCACGGGCCGGACGACCGGCAGGAATTGGAGCGGCTGGTAGAACTGTCGCGGCGGGTCCGCCTGCCGTTGGCGGCGGCAGGCGACGTCCACTACCACGTGCCCGAGCGACAGGCGCTCTGCGACGTGCTGACGGCCATCCGCCACGGCTGCACGGTGGCCGCCGCGGGCGAGCACCTGTTTGCCAACGCCGAGCGCTATTTGAAGCCGCCGGAGGAAATGGCCGCCCTGTTTGCCGCCGCTCCCGATGCGATTCGCCATACGCTGGAGATCGCCGGGCGCTGCACGTTTTCGCTCGACGAGTTGCGCTACGAGTATCCCGAAGAACTGGCCCCGCCGGGCGAAACTCTGAGCGGATACCTGGCCCGGCTGACGTGGGCCGGGGCGCGGCGGCGTTATCCCGGCGGCGTGCCCGACAAGGTACGGCGGCTGTTGGAGCACGAGTTGCAATTGATCGCGGAGCTGCGCTACGAGGCGTATTTCCTGACGGTGTGGGACCTGGTGCGTTTCGCCCGGCGGCGGGGGATTCTTTGCCAGGGACGCGGTTCGGCGGCCAATTCGGCCGTCTGCTACTGCCTGGGCATCACGGCCGTCGATCCCGAGCGGATGGACGTGCTCTTCGAGCGGTTCGTCAGCCGCGAGCGGAACGAGGCCCCCGACATCGACGTCGATTTCGAGCACGAGCGCCGCGAGGAGGTGATCCAATATCTGTACCGCAAGTACGGCCGCGAGCGGGCGGGCATGACCGCCGAGGTGATTACCTACCGCCCTCGCTCGGCGGTCCGCGACGTGGGCAAGGCTCTGGGTTTTCCGCTGGAGCAGATCGACCGGCTGGCCAAGCGGCTGGAGCACTTCCGCCACGAGCCCGAGCTGCCGGCGCGGTGCCGCGAAGTCGGCATCGACCCGGCCACGCAACAAGGGACGGCAGTTGATCGAGCTGGTCGAGCAACTGGTCGGCTTTCCGCGCCACCTTTCGCAGCACACCGGCGGCATGGTCATGACCCAGGGGCCGCTTGTGCGAACTGGTGCCCATCGAGAACGCGGCCATGCCCGAGCGAACCGTCATCCAGTGGAACAAAGACGACCTGGACGAGTTGGGCATCCTCAAGGTCGATTGCCTGGCCTTGGGGATGCTCACGGCGATCCGCAAGTGCTTTGGGCTGGTGCGGCAGCACGACGGGCAAGAACTGACGCTGGCCAACATCCCCGAGGGCGACGAGGACGTGTACGCGATGATCCGCCGCGCCGACACGATGGGCGTGTTCCAGATCGAGAGCCGGGCGCAGATGAGCATGTTGCCGCGGCTGCAGCCCCGCTCGTTCTACGACCTGGTGATCGAGGTGGCGATCGTGCGGCCCGGGCCGATCCAGGGCAACATGGTCCATCCGTATCTCCGCCGCCGCAACGGCGAGGAGGCGGTCAGCTATCCCAACGACGCCATCCGCCGCGTGCTGGAAAAGACGCTGGGCGTGCCGCTGTTCCAGGAGCAGGCGATGCGGCTGGCGGTCGAGGCGGCCGGCTTCACGCCCGGCGAGGCCGACCAACTTGCGCCGGGCGATGGGGGCCTGGCGGCGGCCGGGACTGATCGACCAGTTCCGCAAGAAGCTGATCGACGGGATGCGGGCGCGGGGCTTTCCGCGGAATACGCCGAGGCGGTGTTCGGCCAGATTCGCGGCTTCGGCGACTATGGTTTTCCCGAGTCGCACGCGGCCAGCTTCGCCCTGCTGGTCTACGTTTCGGCGTGGCTGAAGTGCCACTACCCGGCGGCCTTCACGGCGGCGCTGCTTGAACAGCCAGCCGATGGGTTTTTACGCCCCCGCCCAATTGGTCCGCTGCGCCCGCGAGCATGGCGTCGAAGTCCTGCCGGTCGATGTGAACTTCAGCGCGTGGGACTGCACGCTGGAGGGGAATTACAAATTGAAAATTGAAAATTGCAAATTGAAAATTGCCGAATCCACGCAACCAATCTGCAATTTACAATTTGCAATTTGCAACTTGCAATCTTCCGCCTTCCGCCTTCCGCCTTCCCCCTTTTGCTTGCGTCTCGGCTTCAACATGCTCTCGAGCATGCCCTCCGCCCAGGTCGAGCGGATTGAAGCAGCCAGGCGGGAAGGACCGTTTCTGTCGCTCGACGATTTCGCCCTCCGCACCGGCTTGAGCCGCGCGGTGCTCGTGCGGCTGGCCAAGGCCGGGGCCTTCGGTTCGCTGGGACTCAATCGCCGCGAGTCGCTTTGGCACGCCCTGGCCCAAGAGAAGAAAGCATTGCCTTTGTTCGATGGCAGGGTGCGTGAAACGCACCACAATGTTGGCGCGGCAGTTGAACTGCCGGTCCAACCGCCAGTTGTCGCATCATGCGACGCATCGGTGCGTTTCACGCACCCTGCGTTGCCGCCGATGTTGCCGGCCGAGGAGGTCTTGGCCGATTATCGCACGATGGGGCTGTCGCTGCGGGCCCATCCGTTAAAGTTTCTGCGCAAGGACTTGGACACCTTGGGCGTGACACCGGCCGAACGCCTGAAGACGTGCGATGACAGCCGGCCCGTCCGCGTGGCCGGAATCGTGCTGGTCCGCCAGCGCCCGGGACGGCCAAGGGGATCACGTTCGTCACCCTGGAAGATGAAACGGGCACGGCGAACCTGATCATCCGGCCCGGCGTTTGGAAACGCTGGCGCTCGGCTGCGGCGGGCGCGACCTTGATGCTGGCCCACGGCCGTCTGCAACGCCAGGCGGGCGTGATTCACCTGCTGACCACCAGGCTGGAAGACTTGTCGGAAAGGCTGCGGGGGATGGGTTCGCAATCGCGCGATTTCTGCTGAAGTCCACAGCGGCCGCCAAGCCGCTTGCGGTTTCATACTACCGGTCTGAAATACATAAGATGTCGGGTTGGGTGCCACGGGCAGCTTGTCTGCCCGTGCAGGGAACACGGGCAGACAAGCTGCCCGTGGCACCCGACAATTTCGATGTGTCAGACTACTACGCCGGTTCCACGCACCCCGGCTCGTCGTTGGCCGGGCTGTTCACCAGTGGACTGACCGGGTAGGCCATCATCTCATCGACCGGATAGGGGCGCAAGAGCGCCGCGAGTTCCTCCGGGCCGCCAATGGCCGGATCGAGCCAGCGATCGTAGTCCGCGGGCGCGAGGATGACGGGCATCCGATCGTGGATCGGCCGCACCACGTCGTTGGCCTCCGTGGTCAACAGCGTACACGACTCGACCACCGAGTGGTCGGGGCCTTCCCAAAGATCCCACAGACCGGCAAAGGCAAAAGGGCGGTCGTCGCGCATGCGAACCAGGTGCGGCGCCTTTCGCTTCCCGGCCTTCTGCCATTCGTAGAATCCGTCGGCCACGACCAGGCATCGGCGGCGGCGAAAGGGGGTGCGGAAGGCCGGCTTGGCGGCGGCCGTCTCCGCCCGCGCGTTGATCAGGCGGTTGCCGATCACCGGATCGCTGGCCCAACTTGGAATCAGTCCCCAGCGAAGCCAAGCGAGCTCGCGCTGCGAGGTCGCCTTGGCGCCGGCGCCGGCCATTCGGACGGCCGCCACGGGCTGTGAAGGGGCGATGTTGTAGCGGGCCTTCCAGGGCGAAATCTCGAAAACCGAGAACTGTTCGGCCACTACGCTGGCCGGGGCCCGAAGTGTAAAGCGTCCGCACATGAGAGCATTGTAGCAGCCGCGCCGCCCAAGGCGATCCCCGGCCGTGGCATCAGGGAGTGGGCTGCTTCACGCGGGGGGCCGAGCCGTCGTAGGTGCGCCCGGCCCGGTAATGCTCCAGGCGGCCCTCAATGCGTTTGGCCAAGGAGTCATTCCCTGCGGCATTGGCCAGTTGAATGGCCTTTTCGGCGGCGGCGATGGCCTCGGGAAATTGCCCGGCGGCCGCCGAGGCAATCGCCAGGGTATCCAGGCAACCGGCCGATTTGTTCTCGGTCAGTTGACAGGCCCGCTGCGCCAAGGCGACGGCCTTTGTCGGGTTGCCGCCCTGCGCCGGATCCTTCGTTGCCAGCAGCCAGGCGAGGTTGTTATGGGCGCTGGCGTCTTGGGGATCCAGTTGCAGCACGCGCTCGAAGGGCTCGATGGCCTCGGATCCCCGCCCTGCACTCATCAGGGCGTCGCCCCATTCGCCCAGCCACTTGGCGGAATTCGGATTCTGTTTGACGGCGTCTGACAATGCCATAAGCAGGTTGCTGCGGGCATTGGCAAGATCCGGTTTTGCCTCCACCGCCAGCTTGTAGTGGGCAATCGCCTCCGGCAATTTGCCCGTGCTGGCCAGCGCCGTGGCCAGGCTGTTGTGGGCCTCGGCGTGCTTGGGGTTCAGTCGCACCGCCTGCTCAAAGTGTTCGGCCGCTTCCGGCACTCGACCCGTGCTGCCCAGAATGTTGCCGAGGAAATAGTGCAGGTCGGCGCTCTTGGGATCGAGCTCCACGGCCACGTTCAAATGCTTCAAGGCTTCGTCCGGCCGGTGCAGCACAGCCAGGGCGGTCGCCAGACGCGTGTGGGCATCGGGGTTGCGCGGATTGGCCTCCACGGCCTTGCGATACGTCTGTTCCGCGTTCTGCCAATCTCGGGTATCGAAAAACGCGCCGCCGACGCGCAGGTAATGCAGGTCGGCGCTTTTCGGATCGAGTTCCACGGCCGTTCTCAAATGCTGCAAGGCTTCTTCGGGCTGGTGCATCTGAATCAGGGCCATCGCCAGATGCGTGTGCGCTTCGGGGTTCTTGGGACTGATCTTCAGGGCCGCACGATACATCGCTTCCGCGTCCTTGAACTCGCCGCCGTTGTACGATACGTCGCCGGCACGCATCTGCATGCCTTCGTCCATGAACTGCTCGCGGATATTCCGGATGCTGCCGGACGACACGTTGACGAACTCGGGGATGTTGGCCGCCCGATCGGGAGAGGTGAAGTTGGCCAGTTCCACCGGCGGAGTGCTCTCGCCCTGCTCGTCGACGTGAGTGAGGAATATCTGGGTATACGGGCCGTTTACCTTCGAGGCAAACGCCAGCCAACGGCTGTTGGGCGACCACGTGTGCCAGGAGTTCATCCGCGTCGTATTGCCTTTGAGCCGTCGGGGCTCTCCCCCTTCGGCCGGCACGATGTACAACTCGCTGTCCGGCTGCAACAGCATGAAGCTCTTGGCCTTGCAGAAGACGATCCACTTGCCGTCGGGGGAATACTTGGGAAAGTAATTGCTCATGCCGTCGGCGGAGGCGCCCGGCAGCGGTTCGGCCTTGCCGCCTTTGCCATCGTTGAACGGCACGCGATAAAGATCGAATAGGAACTTCTTTCCTCCCTTGACAAACTCCTCGCATTCCTCCGCCGTGAGAACCACGCGGCCCTCATTAGTGAGTTTCTGCAACTTGTAGGCCCGGTTGCGGGCAAAGACGATGTACTTGCCGTCCGGGCTCCACACGGGGTTGCTCTGGACGTACTGCGGGTCATCGGCGCCGGGCAACGATGAGAACGTCTTCGTGTCGCGGTCGTACAACGCCAGGATGCCTTTGACCGGGAAAAACAACTGCGAGATCTCCAGGTTATCGATTTGCACGAAGACCGACCGATCCTTGACCGTGCTCACCACGTACCTGCCGTCCGGCGACACCTGAGACAGCAAGCCGAAGGTCAACTGTTTGTCCTCCTTCTTGTAGTCTGCCCAGGTAATGAGCTTGTTGGGCTCCAACACCATTTCCTCTGCGACGGGAGATATAACGTAGGAAGCCTTGTCGTTCGCATAATCGACGTCCATTGCAAACTGCTTTCCATCCGAAGAGAAGGAATGGCAGTTGCGCGCAGACCGGCATATTCTCCAGTACGACTGGCGGCTGCGTGCGGGAAGAGATCGGCCCGAACCGCCACTGGATGCGTTTGAAGTAGTTGACGGTCTCGGCGAAGGGCAGGGGCACGTCCCGATAGAACAGCGGCGCCACCACCGCGTCCTTGGACGTGCTGATACGGATCGTGGCGGAGGACAGCAGCCGGTCCGGGTTGGCCTGATTCACGCCGAGGACCGTCACCTTGGCCGGCGTTTCCACGGTCCGCGCCTTCATGTCCTGCCATTGCTCCTGCGAAGGGGTCCACTCCGGGGCATCCATCGCGGCCTTGATCGGCTCCTTGCCATCGGCAAACTCGATCCTCACCAACCACGCATCCGCGTCGGCGCCCTTCTCCCGCCAACGAAATTTCGGCTCGACGATTTCGGGGGGAAAAACCGTCCCGTCCCGTGGATACTTGATCTCCAGGGCGTCGCCGCTCTTTCCCACCTCAGCCAAGAGGGTCGCCCAGGCGACGTCTTCGAGGCGCAGTTTCGCAGACGTGCCGGGGACAGAGCCTCTCCCCCACAGCACTGCCAGCAGCACGACGGCAATGCCGGCGCCCAACAGGCCGACCGCGGCGATTCGCCAACCCAACGAGACTTTCATGGCCATATCTCTCAGAAACAGAAGATTCACCAAATGATCAGGGAGCGGGCTGCCTCACCGAACTGGTCGACCCGTCGTACATGCGGCCAGCCCGGTAAAACTCCAGGCGGGCCTCCATTCGCTTGGCCAGGGGAGCCTGACCCGCGGCGTTGGCCAGTTGAATGGCCTTCTCTGCCGTGGCGACGGCCTCGGGAAATTGTCCTGCCGCCGCCAAGGCAACCGCCAGGGTGTCCAGGCAATTGGCCGACGCATTCGCGGTCAGTTGACAGGCCCGCTGCGCCAGGGCGACCGCCTTGGCCGGATTGCCGTCACGCTCGCGTTCCTTCGTTGCCAGCAGCCAGGCCAGGTTGTTGTGAGCCTCAACATCCTTGGGGTTCAGTTGCACTACCCGTTCAAAGGGCCTGATCGCCTCGGCCCCTCGGCCCGCGTTCATCAGGGCATTGCCCAACTGGGACAGCAAGTCGGCGGAGTCCGGGTTTTGCTTTACGGCCTCCTCCTGTTGTTGAATCGCTGCCTGAACCTTGTCCGCTTCGGCCACGACCGCACTGAGGTGTCGGCTGGCCTCCGGGTAATCCGGCTTCAATTGCACGGCCCGTTGAAAGTAGGGAATCGCTTCCTGCAATCGGCCCATGTTGGCCAGGGCGGCGCCCACGTTGCAGTAAGCCAAAGCATCCCCCGGATCGAGTTCCATGACCGTGCGCATGTGCTCCAATCCCTCGTCGGGCTGGTCCAACCGATCAAACAGCAACGGGCCCAGGCTGGCATGCGCCTCCTTGCTCCGCGGATTGATCTGGATGGCCATGCGATACATCCGTTCGGCATTCTTCCAATCTCGGCCGGCCTCGAACTGGGCGCCGGCGCGCCAGTGCGAATGGTCGTCCATGAACGATTCGCGGATCTTGCGGATGGCGCTGACGGGCTGGTTCACAAACTCCGGAATATTGGCGGCTCGCTCGGGGGTCGTGAAACGGTCGAGGACCACGGGCGGCGTGCTGTTGCCGTCCGCATCAATATGCGTGAGGAAAAGCTGCGTGTAGGGCCCGTTGATCTTCGACGAGAACACCAGCCACTTTCCGTTGGGCGACCAACTGTGCCAGGAATTCATGCGGGCCGTGTTGCACCGCAACGGCCGCGCCTCGCCTCCCGCGGCCGGGATGATGTAAAGCCGGCTGTCGGGTTGCAGCAGCATGAAGCTCTTGGCCTTGCAGAATACGATCCATTTGCCGTCGGGGGAGTATTTCGCAAAGTAATTGCTCAGGCCGTTGTTCGACGCCCCGGGAATCGGCTCGGCCTTGCCCCCCTTGCCGTCGTTGAAGGGGATTCGATAAAGGTCGAAGAGAAAGGTCCGTTCACCCTTCAGAAAGGCCTCGCATTTCCTCCGGCGGCACAAACAGGGACTTGTTCTGCCGCATGGCCTCCGTCTCAAACGCCTTGCTCCGGCTGCGGGCGAAGACAATGTACTTTCCGTCGGGGCTCCAGACGGGATTGCTCTGCACGACCTCCGGGTCGTCGGCCCCCGGCAACGCCGAAATCTCCCGCGTCTTGAGGTTGTACACCGCCACGATGCCCTTGATCGGAAAGAACAACTGCGAGAACGCCAGGTCGTCGACCGCCGTGAAAACCGACCGATCCTTGACCGTGCTGGCCACGTACTTGCCGTCCGGCGACATCTGAGACAGCAAGCCGAAGGTCAAATCCTTGTCCTCGCGTTTGTAGTCGGCCCAGGTAATGATCTTGCCGGGATCCAACACCATCTCCTCCTCGACGGCCGACAGAACGTAGGAGCCCTTGTCGTTGGCGTAATCGACGTCCATGGCGAATTGCTTGCCGTCGGCGGAGAACGAATGACAGTTTCCGCAGACCGGCAGGTTCTCCAGCACGATCGGGGGCGGCTCGGGCGACGAGATCAGACCGAACCGCCAGCGAATGTACCTTGCCGGGTCGCGGACGGCCGCCTTGAACGGCAGGTTCACCTCGCGGAAGAAAAGCGGCGCGCCGACCTCGTCCGGAGACGTGCGGATGCGGATCGTGCCGGCGGAAAGCAGCTTCCCCGGGGCGTCCTGGCTGACACCGGCCACCGTCACCGTGGCCGGCGATTCCACCGATCGCGCCTTGACGTCCTGCCACTGCTCCGGCGTAGGGGTCCACTGCGTAGCATGGCTCAGGGCCTCGACGGGCCGCTTGCCGTCGGCGAACTCGATCCTCACCAGCCAGGTGTCGGCATCGAGGTGCTTATCCTGCCAATGAAAGGTCGGTTCGACGATCTCGGGAGGAAAGACGGCTTCGTCCAGCGGATACGTGATCTCCAAGGTGTCGCCGCTCTTTGCGGCCTTCGCCCCCTGCGCCGCCCAGATGGCATCTTCGAGACGTTGCCCCGCCGACGTGTCAAGGACGGAACCTTGTCCCGCCCATACGACGAACAGCACGGCGGCAATGCCGACGCACAACAGGCCAACCACGGCGATTCGCCAGCCCGACGGGACTCTCACGGCCACTTCCTTCGACGGAGAACGAAGCTCACCCAGCGACGTGTATGTGCGACGCAGTCCGAGTCGCACACCGTGTGAAGCGAGACTCCCGCGGCGCGCCTCACCCAGCCCCCCAAAACCCTCGCGAATCTCGCATCTCCCGATTATACTGCCCTTCCATGTCACGGGCCAGCGCCGGTCGAACTTTTGCCGAATATGTGGCGGATTTCATTTGAAAATGGGGCCAACCTCACGGCGAATGGGCCGGGCCAACGTGATCAGCGTCGTGCCGGTGCGGCCTATTGATCTACCACCGAACCATCCACGTTGAGCCTCGTCTTCAGGCCGCGAGGGCGGTAGGGATGACGCTGCTGGGCGTCCTCGGCCAACTCTACGCCGATCCCCGGAGCGTCGGGGATGATGAGGTAGCCGTTGTCGACCTTGGCGGCCCCTTTGACGATCTCGCTCTTCGGCGGCTCGTGCTCGCCGTGCGGATATTCCTGCAAGGCGAAGTTGGGAATGCAGGCCGCCAATTGCAGGCAGGCCGCCGTGCTCACGGGGCTCAACGGATTATGAGGCACCACCTGGGCGTCGAATGCCTCCGCCAGCGCGGCAATCTTCTTGCCGTTGGTCAGCCCGCCCACCAGGCAAACGTCCGGGCGAAGGTACTGCACGGCCCCGCGCTGCAAGAGCGAGGCGAACTGCGCCAGCGTGCAGAAACGCTCACCCGTGGCGATGGGGATCTTGATCTTGCGGGCGATCAGTTCCATGGCGTCCAGACTGTCGGGAGGAATGGGGTCTTCGTAGAAGAAAGGATGGTACGGCTCGATCCCTTCGGCCAGTGTCACCGCCTCGGCCGGCGTCAGGCGGCGGTGAATCTCGATGCACAGGTCCACGTCGTTGCCGACCGCCTCACGATAGCGGCGGACCGTATCAATGGCGTCCTGCATCTTGTCGGCGTAGGTCTTGAAGTAGGGGACATTCCGCGATTCGTCGAGGAACGGAGTCAGGTGGCCGACCGCGGTAAAGCCCTTCTTCTTGGCGTCAATGCACCCTTGAATGAGCTTCGCCTTGGTGTCCCCAAACACATGATAGTAGACGCGGGCCTTATCGCGGCATTTTCCACCCAGCAATTGATAACAGGGGACTCCGAAGTACTTGCCCGCGATATCCCAGAGCGCGATGTCGATGGCGCTCAGCGCTCCCATGATGGCCGAGCCGCTGAAATGGGTGGACCGGTAAAGGTACTGAAAATGGTGCTCCATGCGGAGCGGGTCCTGACCGACGAGGTAGCGTTTGCAAGTCTCGATGGCCTTTTCCGAGGCCTCCAGGAATCCCCAAGTCCCGGATTCGCCCAGGCCCGTGATGCCTTCGTTGGTAGAGATTTTGACGAACAGGTAGGTATCGACCGGCACGGTCTGGACGTCGGTGATCTTCATGGGGACCTTGCCGCGGCCAGTGGCGGCGAATGATGGAACGCCGGCCAACAACAGCGTGCTCCCAGCGGCAAGACCTTGGGCAAATTGTCTGCGGTTCATCGATCGACAGTTCCTTTCCTCCCGCAGGCACTATCCGCGGGACACTTTGAGACCTATCTCCTCTCCCCCAGTGATTGTTGCCACGCGACGGCCGGTGCAGCCCGTGGCTTGACTGCCTGATTGTAGCGGTGATTGCCTGCCACGGAAACGCCCCCGAGACGCAGCGGCATCGCGACGGACAAACGGGCTCGGTTGACCGGACCCGCCGCTAGCGGTAGGATTCTTCGTGCCTGACTTTCCGTAGTGTGCGTGAAACGGACCGCGGCCGCCGGCTGTGGTGGGAGACGTCTCATGAGCGCCCAAGAGGTTCATGTTGTCACAGGCGCATTCGGTTACTCGGGCCGGTACATCGCCCGGCGATTGCTCGACCGCGGCTGCCGAGTCCGCACGCTGACCAACTCGCCGCGGCGGAGCAGCCCGTTCGGCGAGGCCGTCCCCGCCGAGCCGTTCCACTTCGAACAGCCGGACAAGCTCACGGAATCGCTTCGCGGCGTGTCGGCGCTCTACAACACCTACTGGGTCCGCTTCAACCATCCGACGTTCACCTTCGCCGACGCCATCCGCAACAGCCGGGTCCTTTTCGATGCGGCCCGGCGGGCGGGCGTCGAGCGAATCGTCCACGTGAGCATCACCAATCCGTCCTTGGATTCGCCGCTGGAGTATTTTCGCGGGAAGGCCGAAGTGGAAGAGACGCTGCGGCAGTCGGGCGTGTCGTACGCTATCCTGCGGCCGGCGGTACTCTTTGGCAAGGAAGACATCCTCGTAAACAACATGGCCTGGATGCTCCGCCGCTTTCCCGTCTTGGGCGTGTTCGGCAAGGGCGATTACCGGCTGCAACCGATCTACGTCGACGACTTGGCGGCGCTGGCTGTCGAGGAGGGGACTCGCCGCGAAAACACGATCGTCAACGCCATCGGCCCGGAGACATTCACCTACCGAGAGCTGCTCACGAAGGTCGGCCGGATCATCGGCAAACGGCGGTTGATTGTTTCCGTTCCGCCGTGGCTGGGATATTGCGTTGCCGGCATGATCGGCCGAATGGTGGGCGACGTGGTCGTCACCCGCGACGAGATCGCCGGCCTGATGGGCAACCTGTTGTATGTCGACGCGCCGCCGGCGGGTACGACGAAACTGATAGCTTGGGCCGCGGAGCGCGCCGACCAATTGGGGCGTTGCTACGCCAGCGAATTGTTGCGGCGGAAAGATCGTGAAAAGCCGTACTGTTAGGGAGAGCTGCTGCTATGTTGGATATCCTCATTGTTTCGCCCCATCCCGACGACGCCGAACTGGGCATGGGCGGGGCCATCTTGAAGTTCCAGGCCGACGAGCTGGCCGTCGGCGTGCTCGACCTGACCAACGGCGAGCCGACGCCTTTCGGTTCGCCCGAGATCCGCCAGCGGGAAACGGCGGCGGCGACGAAAATCCTCGGCCTCGGCTGGCGGGAAAACCTCGGACTGCCCAACCGCAGCTTGGAGCCGACGCTTTCGGCCCGGGCGGCGCTGGCCGGCGTGTTCCGCCGCACGCGGCCGCGGTGGCTCTTCGCCCCGTATTGGATCGACGCCCATCCCGACCACGTGGCCGCCACGCAACTGATCGAGGCCGCCCGCTTCTGGTCGAAGCTCACCAAGACCGATCTGCCCGGCGAGCCGCACTATCCCGAGCGGATTTTCTATTACTATTGCGTTCACCTGCGGATGATCCCGCAGCCGGCCTTCGTGCTGGACATTAGCGACTATTGGGACCAAAAACGGGCGGCGATCGAGTGCTATCGGAGCCAGTTCATCGAGGGCCGGCCGCAAGAGCCGCCCACGTTCATCGACCAACTCCGCGATCAGGCGGCCACCTGGGGCTGGTCGATCGGCGTCCGCTACGGCGAGCCGTTCGCCAGCCGCGAACCGGTGGGACTACGGACGCTCAAGGGACTGGTGTAGTTGTAGAAGCGGCATCTTGCCGCTTCATGCTTGATCCAGTAACGGTGACGCGCGCCGAGATAACGCGGCAAGATGCCGCGTCTACAGGGGACGCTGAAGGCTAGACTCTGCAACAAGGGCCTCCGCCAGCCGCTCGTACTGCGCCGGGTGGTTGTACGCCTGGGCGGATATGCGGAGCAGCCTTTGCGGCGGAGAGGGCCAGTAGAAGACGGGGACCTCGATGCCGTATTGCCCAAGCAACGCGTCGTGCAGTCGATCGCCCGCCACGGCCGGCGACTGGGTCTCCGGCTGCGGCGACGCCAGATCGTCGTCCGGCAAGCGGACGGCGGCCATCGAGCCCAGCATGTTCTCGGCGGCGATGGCCACAACGCCCGACTGCCGGCAGAGGATTCGCCGGCCGAGGACTGCCAGTTCGTGATTGCGTTGCATCAGGGCCGCCAGCCCGCCATCCAACAACGTGCTGACGAAGCGGATGGCTTCGCC
The DNA here is from genome assembly GCA_963759115.1 of uncultured Planctomycetaceae bacterium. Taxonomy (GTDB): domain Bacteria; phylum Planctomycetota; class Planctomycetia; order Pirellulales; family Thermoguttaceae; genus CAVWXT01. The sequence goes on along the minus strand of CAVWXT010000008.1, from coordinate 157,424 downwards.
GACGCACAGCCAGGGCGTGGGATCGAGCGTGCCGGGCCAGTCGAAGGCGTCCTGCAGCGGCGAGTAGCCCGGCCGCGGGCGGTTCCAACCGTGGCTGATGACCGGCGGCTGGATGCCCTGCTGCCGGTCGCGTCGCACGTGGAGGAAGCCGGCCCCCTTCGGAGCACAGAGCCACTTGTGGCAGTTGCCCGTATAATAGGCCGCGCCGAGACGGCTCAGGTCCAAGGGAACCATGGCCGGGGCGTGGGCGCCGTCAACCAGCGTGTCCACGCCGCGGCGGTCCAAACCGCGTACAAGCTGCTCGATCGGAAAGACCACGGCCGTGGGGCTCGTGACGTGATCCAACAGGGCCAGCCGCGTGCGGGCCGTAACGCGCTGGAGCACGGCATCCACCACTTGCTGCGGCGACTCGACCGGCAGCGGCACCTTCACTTCGACGACGACCGCTCCGCCGCGCTCGGCGACATAACGCACCACGTTGCGGCAGGCGTTGTAGTCCTGGTCGGTCACGAGGATTTCATCGCCGGGCCGGAAACTGAGCGATCGCAGCACGCTGTTGACCCCGCCCGTGGCATTCTGCACGAAGACCAAATCAGCCGGATCGGCGCCGATCAGGCCGGCGAGCGTCTCGCGCGACGCGTCCAAGAGCGGCGGCAACCGACGCACAAGAAAGGTGACCGGTTCCCGCTCCATTTCCAGGCGGAGGCTCTGCTGCAACTCCAGCACGACCCGCGGACAGGCCCCGAAAGAGCCGTGGTTGAGGTACGTGATGGCCGGGTCGAGCAGCCAGGCGTCGGGATGGACGGCGGAAACATGCGGACTTGTCACGCTTTCTTTCCCTCCTTGGCGAGCGTCTCCTGCCACTGCTGGAGCAACTGAAACGCCTGGAGCGGCGTAAGGCCGTTCAAGTCCAAGCGGCGCAGCTCGTCCAACAGCGGATGGTCGGCCGGACCGAAGAGCGTCAGTTGGAGGTGCGACTTCTTCGGCTTGACCGGCCGCCGGGCGATCTTCGCCCGACCCTCGGTGTCGAGATGCTCCTCCTCCAATTGGGCCAGAATCTCCTTCGACCGCTCGATCACCTCGCGGGGCACGCCGGCCAGGCGGGCCACGTGGATGCCGTAGCTCTTGTCGGCCGCGCCGTCGACGATCTTGTGCAAGAAGATCACCTCGTCCTGCCACTCGCGGACGGCCACGTTGAGATTATTGACGCCCGAGAGCGATTTGGCCAGGTCGGTCAGTTCGTGGTAATGCGTGGCAAAGAGCGTGCGGCAGCCGACGTGCTCGTGCAGGTGCTCGACCACCGACCAGGCCAGCGAGAGGCCGTCGTAGGTGCTCGTGCCGCGGCCGATCTCGTCGAGGATCACCAGGCTTCGCGCCGTGGCCGTATTGAGGATTCGCGCGGTTTCGGTCATCTCGACCATGAAGGTGCTCTGGCCGCGGGTCAATTCGTCGCTGGCGCCGACGCGGGCAAAGATGCGGTCGGCGATGCCGATCGTGGCCTCGCGGGCGGGCACAAAGCTCCCGATCTGGGCCATCAACGTCAATAGCGCCACCTGGCGGATGTAGGTGCTCTTGCCCGCCATGTTCGGACCGGTGATCAGGAGGATGTGGCCGCCGGGTGCGAAACCGCAAGCGGCATTGGTCTGACCGACGGTCGTGTCGTTGGGGACGAACTTGCCTTCGGGCTCGACAACATCCAGCACGGGGTGCCGCCCGTCGACGATCCGCAGCACCGGCTCCTCGACGATCTCCGGCCGGCAGTAGTTCCGCTGCCGCGCCAACTCGGCCAAGGCCACCAGCACGTCGATCTGCGCCAGCGCCGCGGCGGTCGATTGCATCCGCCGCCGGTCCGCGGCCACGATGTCGCGGATTTCCAAGAACAGCGTGTATTCCAGTTCCTTGGCCTTCTCGTCGGCCGTCAAGACCTTTTCTTCATATTCCTTCAGTTCCGGCGTAATGTAGCGCTCGGCATTCTTAATCGTCTGCTTGCGGATGTAGTCGGCCGGGATTTTCTCGCGGTGCGCGTTGGTGATCTCGATGTAATAGCCGAAGACCTTGTTGAAGCCGACCTTCAGCGTCGGAATGCCCGTCCGCTGAAGTTCCTGGGCCTGGTAGCGGGCGATCCACTGCTTGCCGCCGTGGGCCAACTCGCGCAGGGCGTCCAACTCGGGGCTGAAGCCGTCGCGAATGAATCCGCCCTCGCGGCTCACCAGGGGGCACTCGTCGGCCAACGCCCGGTCGAGCGTGGCCCGCAATTCGAGGCAAAGGTCGATCCCCGCCTCCAACTCATTGAGCAGCCGGCTGCCGCGCGACGTGAGCTTGGCCTTCAGGGCCGGCAGCGATTGCAGCGTGCGCCCAGAAAACTCAAGTCGCGGGGGCTGGCCCGCCCCGTGGTGACGCGGGCCAAGAGCCGTTCCACGTCGTAGATCCGCCGCAGCCCCTCGTGCAGATCGTCGCACAACGCTTGGTCGCCGACCAACTCCGCCACCGCATCGAGCCGGGCGCCGATGGCGGCCGCGTCGGTCAGCGGATTGGCCACCCATTCGCTCAGCAGCCGCGAGCCCATCGCCGTGACCGTCCGATCGAGCACCCAGAGCAGCGAGCCGTCGCGGCGGCCGTCGCGGATGGTGCGGGTGATTTCCAGGCTGCGGCGGCTGGCCTCGTCGATCTCCAGCGTGCCCGAACTGCGGTAGGGCAGCAGCCGGTCGAGGTGATCGAGCGAGCTCTTTTGGGTCTCGGCGAGGTAATCGAGGATGGCCCCGGCGGCGCGAATGGCCTGGGCATCGGTAGGGCCGTCGGAGAAACCAAAGCCCTCCAAACCGGCCGTGCCGAAGTGCTTGGCCAGCACTTGCCTCGCGGTTTGCTGAGCGAACGCCCACGCCGGCCGGCGCGTGACCATCATCCCCCGGAAAAAGGGGACAGCCCCCATTTGTGCGAAGCACCCTCCGGGCCGTTCCGGCAAATGGGGACTGTCCCCTTTTTCCGTCGGCAGCGGCGTGCCATCGTCGCTCAGCAGGCATTCGGCCGGCGCCACCCGCGCCAATTGGTCGGGCAACTGCCGGGCCGGAAAGCCCGCCGCCACGAACCGCCCGGTCGAGAGTTCGACCCAAGCCAATCCCACCGGATCGCCGGGCGCCACCGCCGCCAGGAAGTTGCTCTCGCGGGGATCCAACAAGGCGTCGTCGGTGACGGTGCCGGGCGTGACGATCCGCGTCACTTCGCGGCGCACCAGCCCCTTGGCCAGCTTGGGGTCTTCGACCTGCTCGCAGACGGCGGCCCGTAAACCGGCCGCAATCAATTTGGCCAGATAGCTCTCCAACTGGTGGTGCGGAAAGCCGGCCAGGGGGATGGCGTTCTCCCCTTTCTCGCGGCTCGTGAGCGCCAGGTTGAGCACCCGCGCGGCCGTCTTAGCGTCGTCGTAGAACGTCTCGTAGAAATCGCCCATGCGAAACAGCAGGAGCGCGTCGGGACACGCCCGCTTCGCTGCCTCATACTGCTTCATCATGGGAGTAACGGCCATGCCGACATGCTAACAGCGGAGCGGAGACGGCGGAAGGGGAGAGGCTGGCGGGGGCAGCCTTGCGTCTGACTTTGGATTCCTCCTACGGCGGAAGGGGAGAGGCTGGCGGAGGCAGAGCCGGTTGCTGTATACTACCAGCGGCCTGCCGTCGGACGGGAGGGGGGCACGTCGAGTACGGTTCTGTTCCCAAACGCTTGTGATGGGTCAATCATGCGTTCAAGATGCTGTGCCATAGCAGTCGCGCTGGCGCTTTCCGCGGCCTCGACCCACCGAAGGTTTTATTAAGATGCGCAACTTGATTCCGCGCGGCATGTTTACGGCCAGTGGATGGCGGCGGGTAGGCGCTGCCGTTCTCTCGTCTCTCCTGATCGGGCCCGTTGTGGCCCGCGCGGCGACAATTGCCGTCGCAGACGGCGACAATTTGCAGGCGAAGATCGACGCCGCGGCCGGGGGCGACGTCCTCGTCCTCGGCGCCGGCACCTACCGCGGCTTCCGCATCGACCAGCGGCGTTTCACCGAGGACAAGCCGCTGGTGATCAAGGCGGCGCCCGGCGCCAAGCCGCTGATTTTGGGGAGCGACTATCGCGGGAACCTCGCCAGGATCGGCAACTCCAGCTACATCGTGCTCGACGGCTTGACCCTGGAGAACAGCAACCAGCCGATTTACTGCACGAGCGTCGATCACGCGATCTTCATCCACCTCGAGGTCCACAACACAGGCCAGGAGATACTGCACGTCCGCGGTGCGTCGCGGTACGTCGACATCCGCAACTGCAAGCTCTACGACAGCGGCCACCGCCGCCCCCAGTGGTCGGAAGGAATCTATATCGGCACGGGCCAGCCGCCCTATGAGAACGTGGAGTACGTGTGGATCGAGGGCAATGACATCCGCCACACGGCCAATTCCGAGGGGATCAACATCAAGTCGCGGAGCTACCATGTCACGATTCGTGGCAACAAAGTGCATGACATGGCCCCTGGAACCGCCACGCAACACAACGAGGGCGCGATAAGTTGCGAAGCGGCGGACCTGGCCTTCCGACCCGGCGTGGACCCTGACGTTTGGATCGAGAACAACGAGGTCTACGACGTCACGTTCGGCCGTTGGGCCAATGGCATCAAGACGTCGACCATGGGGCCGCGAATCGTCAACAACGACATCCACGACTGCCAGCAGTTCGGCATCGCGCTGAACACCTATGACAACGGCCCCGGCGCCTTCGCGACTTGGCTTTTCGGCAACAAGATTGCGAACTGCGCCGCGGGAGCCCTGAACGTCACGAAGTCGCTGAGCAAATCCGCGGATCCCGGCGCCAACCCGAACCGGCCGCAGACCTGGTACCAATCCGGCAACCCGCCCCCGGCGGACGTTCGTTAGAATCTGCGGGCAGAATTGCGCGTGGGCAAGAAAGCCGAAGCTAGCCCTCGGCAATTGCCGATTTATCCCACAGGCAGGGGGTGTTGTACGGCATTTCAGCCGCGTCGTATACTTCAGTACCATGAATAGGTTTCTGTTGTTTCTGGCTACTCTGGCGTTGATCGCGGCCATTGCCGCGATCGGCTGGTGGGCCAGACAAGAACGGGGGCAACAGACGGCGAATCCTTCCCCGGGGAAGGCGATTCCCAAGGTCGAATCCCTGCCGAAGCAATCGGCCAAGCCCAGTCCCGACCAGAGCCGCGCCATTAGCGAGATCGAGAAGCTCGGGGGCCGGGCCGAGGTCGACGAAGAATCGCCGGACAATCCCGTGGTTCGCGCGTTCTTGGCCACCGAACAGGTGACCGACGCCAGCCTGGCGTGCCTGGAAGGGTTGGCTCAACTAGAGGAACTCTACCTTGAGGGCGCCCAAGTGACCGACGCCGGCCTGGAGCACCTCAAAGGGCTGGCCCATCTCCAGGTGTTGGACCTGGCGGGCACGGCGGTGAGCGACGCCGGCATGAAGCTCCTCAAAGGGATGACTCAACTCGAAGTGCTCGACCTTTCGGACACCAAGATAACCGATGCCGGCCTGGAAGACCTCAAGGGACTGACGCAGCTCCGCGAACTGGACCTTTGGCGTACCGAAGTGACCGACGCGGCGGCCACCGACTTCCAGGAGACCTTGCCGAACTGCCGGATGGAACGGTGACGCCATGTCGTTATGGCTTATCGCCCGGACGCTCGAGCTCGATCTGGTATCGCAGCGACACGCCGAGCTCCGCCGTCGGAACCGGCGATTCCAGGATCGCTGAGTTCCTTTCGCGATGATAGAGGAACGGTTCGCCCCGCAACGGGTCCGAGGGGATGTAAACCTCGGTGATGTCGCTCAGATTTTCCGGCAGCCGCCCATCGTGTGAAGCCCCGTAGAGCCGGATTGCTTCGAGGATTTCCAGCGCGGCGACGTTGCGATCGATCCTGGCCGAAGCCCTTTTGACAGTCAAAAGGTTCTTGTAGTAAGCCGCCAGAGACGAAAACGCACCGTGCGTTTTTGGCCGATCTTTCCAATGGTTTTCGGCCTGATCGAGCCGCTTTGCCGCTTCCGGATAGGGCAGCCAAAACCATTTGTACAGGTCATCGCGAAGTTCGTCATAGGTTTGCAGCGTGTAGACTAGGACAGCCTGGGCAACCGGCATTGCCTCGATCTCGGCGGCCGGCCGCCCCCTGGCGATCAGGTCTTTCTTCGCCTCGGCGTATTGGTCGAGCAACGTCTGGAGCATCTGGCGGCGTTCCGCCTCCGTCGGTGGTTTGCCCGACCAATCCACTCGTGTCAAGTCAGACCAGCGGTCCGCGGTCTGCTGCAGGAGTTGCTGCCACTCATCCGGCGGATAGCGTTTCTTGCCCAAGTCGCGGAGTTCCGGGTGGGCCAGGTAGATTTTGCACGATTCCGCTTCGAAAGCCATCCGGCAATCGATCATCGGCCGCGGGAGCGACATCAAGGCCCAATAGAGATTCGGCGCCACCGGTTGCTGGATCAGCGTCTCCACTTGTTTCGACATGATTCCGCCGATCGCAACGCCGACCAGGCATTGGACAGAGTAGGGCCCTTGGGCGACGTGCCGCCCTAAAGCGTAGCCGGTTTGCAGGGTCTCGATGGCCTCCTCATACTTGCCGTCGGCAATCTGGAGCCTCGCCCGCACCGCCAGAATCCGGGCCGGCTTGCGGATCGATTGAATCTCAGCCAGCATCATTTCGTCGTAGTCGCGCTCACGAATCGGCATGGCCCAATCGCACTGCTCGCGCCGGGCGCCCATGTAGAGTTGGTCCAAAATGTCGTTGGGAATACGGCCGACGGGTATGGTCAACCACGAGTAGTCGCCGGGATCACCTCGCTTCTCGCGCAACTCCGCCAGCGGCATCTCCATCCAACTCTGAAGCTTGTCCCACAGCTTCTCGTCAGCGTACATCCTGCTGTATTCGCTGGGGGCCTTCAGATACTGCGTGATCGCGTTGCCGGGCCTGCGATCCAACAACGGCGGCAACAATTCGTACTTCAACGCCGGGCAGGGCGCAGCAGCCGGATGCAACGCGATCTTGATGGTGGGGTTCTCGTCCTTGTCGGCTGCCAGTCCGGCCGATGCCAGCGCGGCGAAAATCGCCGCGATCATCGCAAACGTGGCAATATGTCGTCTCATGACGCGCTCCTTGTGGAATCTGTTGGCTCAAAAAATGGAACGATCGAACGGGTCGCCGGCCGCGCCAGGATGACGCAAAATGCGCTGCAAGAACTCGGAACTGGTCAAGGGCCGCTCGCCTGCGTGGATGCTGCCGCTCGACGTATGGCCGTTGTTCGCAAGGGAATTGCCCCGCGTGAAGAGGTCCTCGGGCAAACTGCGATCGGCGGCGGTAAGAATCCGCTGATTCCCGTCTCGCCAGGTCCGCAAAACAACGCGATAAGAGTCATCCGCCAAGGTGTTCGTGGTTGCTGCCAGATTAACGGGAGGTGTGACGCGTAATCCGTCCGCACGATCGGCCACCTGCGGTCCACGGCCTGCCACGAGCATTACCAGCAAAGCCGCTGCGACCGAGGTCATCGCCGCCAGCGACGCGGGCCAGGCCCAACGGCGGACTCCTGCCGCGCGATCCGCGCTCCGGCCGCAATAAACGCAGACGTAGACGTGGCCCGAAGAACCCTCGCACGGCACTCTTTCTGCTGGCCCCGTCTGAGCGACCGCCGCCACCATGTTTTGAGCGGCTTTCTCGGCCAAGACCGAACCCCAGCCGGGATCGACCCGGTCGCGGCGGGGAACCAGCGACGCCAGCTTGGCCTCGAACTGCTTCAGTTCTTCTTCTTGGTTTTCGTCGCCAGACATGACACGCCTAACCTTTCTCGCAGGGCTGCCAGCCCGCGCTGATAGCAACGATAGACGGTGCTCGTGGAGCCGCCGGCCAGTTGGGCGATTTCCTCGAAGGAGAGCCCGCCCCACAGCCGGGCCACGATCACTTCCCGCTGATCGGCCGGAAGCCGTTTCAGGGCCTCGGTGGCCGTGGCGGCGTCGAGACGTTCGCCCGCCGCCGTCTCGAACCACGGCTCGCCCCGATGGGCCACCGCCGTCTCGCGGCGGGATTTTCGCCGGGACGACCGCGAGGCATCCATGGCCCGATTCCGCACCACGCGGTAGAGCCAGCCTACCGGATTGTCGGGCGCCGTGGCCTGCTGAACCAAGAGCAGGAACACCTGTTGGACGACGTCCTCGGGCGTGTCGCACCACTGCTGGGCGTAGAGCACCAGGGCAGCGTTCTGCTCGGCCCAGAGCCGGCTGATTCCCTCCGGACTGATCCCGCCCATCGGCTGCACCTTGCCACGTCCGCCCTAACTAAAGACTCCGCCGCCGCCAGGGCGTTTCAGTTCAACGCGGAATTTTCGGCGACGTTCGCCAAGTCAGTTCGTAGAAGCGGCATCTTGCCGCGTCACGCCTGTTTCGAGAGCAACGCCCGGACCGGCGTAACGCGGCAGGATGCCGCGTCTACGCGCTGCAACCCCCGTCACGTCCGGCTCGTTCAGGGCGTGCCAGTCGTCCGTGCCAACGCCGGCGATTCCCCTTCGGGCTGGCCCAGCGATCGATAGGCCAGGAGGAACAGGACCAGAAAGACCAGGTCGATCACCGCGAACGGCTTCCACAGCGTGGGGATTCCGCCAGCGAACCAGTGATAGCCCGCGACGCCGCAATAGGAAACCTTCAGCAACATGCCGTAGGGGATCAGGCCCCGATTCTCCCGGGGCCGCCGCGCGATGGCCGCGAACATGATCCCGAAGACCATCAGGATCGCGCCGGGAAACTGGACGTAACCGACGTGATTCGGCGGAGTCACCTGAGCGGTCTGGAAGATCCAGTCCGCCGCGACCAGGAAGGCCAGGCCCAGCAGGCCGTCGTACAGGGCCGCCACGAGGAAGAGTCCCGAAACGGTTGTCGTCTTCATCTCAACTTTCTCCTTTCGCGGGTCCAATGTGAAGAAGCGCGAACGACGGGCGCGCCCTCCGGCGTCCGAACGTCACATGTCGGCGTACGGCGACGGGGGACGCATCACGTAGCGCGAGCCGTCTTGGCGGGCCGCCCACTTGGTGTCATCGTCGTAGCCGCCGCGGCTGGCCTCGCCGCGCCACTCGGTTTTCTGGTGGTTGTGGTGATGATAGACGTTGCAGGCGTTGCACTTGACCGTGTCGTCTACGTGGGCGCCTTCATAGTGGGCGAGCCCGGAGCGGACCTGCAGGAGCTGCTCGACCAGGGCGGCCACTTCGGCTTCGGCCGCCGGGCCCGCCTCCTGGTCTCCCACCCGGCGGTATCGCATGCTGCCGAACGTCTGCAAGGCGTCGTCGAGTGCCCGAAGGCACATGTCGTAGCACATCGGCGGTCTCCTTGAACTTTCGTACCCGTCACGCTCTGAGCTTGTGAATTTATTGATGGGGTAGGGAAGGCCGGTTAAGTTCCCGGCCTCCCCTCCCTCCGAACCGGACTGGCGGATTTCCCGCATCCGGCTCTCCGGTTAGTGGTGTTACCTCGTAGAGGATTGGTGAACCGAGCGCGGGAAGGAAACAAGGTTCCTTCTCGGGATCGGCAGAAGCGAAAGGCCCTGACCTTCACGGGAAGGCCACCAACATGCAACATCGACGGTGCGGCCAATCTGAGCCAAGTTACGTGTGCCTGACGCAGTCCGTCGTGGCTAGTCGTTGCCGACACTCGCGGTACGGTGTGGTTTTGGCCGTGCGTCATGTTTCATCCCCTTTCCTGCGTCCCTTTGCTCGACGGGCATTGCCCCGCTTCCTCGCTCGTATGGACGCTCTGACTCCTGGGCGGTCGATTCTTCGTATCCTTATCAGGGACAATGAACTTCGTCCTTGTACCCGCCCAGGTCTCCTTGCTTCATGTATCAAACCTTCCGACCGTTCCGCCTCCAACCACCTGTTGCCGCCTCTGGGGCTTGGTTTGGTTTCCCCCCGGAGCTTACCGCGCGGTCTGCCGACCGCATCCCTTGCGAGGACCACAGCGTCACTTGGGCTTCGCCTTTTCCTAGCAGGCTCGCCACGACAACCGGCCGAATCGAGTTCGTCATCCTGCGGACCAGCCGTTCACCTTCAGTTGCTCTCCACCCCCTCTCACGAGGACGCAGTTACTTTCGGTTACGAAGTTCAAACCCAATTTCGACAAGGACTTGCACCTTGCTGATTCGATACACTCACAAGCGCACTAGGAGGCGACTCCAGTCGCCGAATTTCCCGTGTTGCGCCGCACAATCGGCGACTGGAGTCGCCTCCTACAGTGGTGTTTCTGAAAAAATTCATGACCTCTCCGCGTGACGTTTCTCCTCACGCGGAGCGCGAGGAGTACGGGGACAAAGCAACATTTTCGCGGCGGCGCAGCTTGTGGATCAGGTCCAGGTACTGGCGCTGGCGGCGGGCAAAGGCTTCGTCGTTATACAAGTCGCGGAACAGGTCGTAAAGCCCCCGCCGCAGTTCTTCGCGCGACATGCCCAAGGGCCGGTAGTTGACGTCGAACAGCGTACACTTGTGCCAGAAGGGCGGCTCGTCGAGGCGGCCTTCGCGCCGCAGCCGCTCGAACAGCGGCGTGCCCGGAAACGGCGTCAACACGGTCACCTGGATCTCCAGCGGCTCGGCCTCGCGGACGAAGCGGCGGATGTCGTCGAAGACGGCCGGCGTGTCGCGGTCCAGCCCAACGATGAAGCACGTGTTGACCGTCACCCCGGCGTCCTGGATCGCGCGGACGGCATTGACGTAGCGGTCGAGGCGATCGGCCTTCCAGCCGGTGGACTCGATCGCCGCGAGGTTGTCGCGCGAGAGGCTCTCCAGCCCCATCAGAAGCTGGTAGCAGCCGGCCGGGCGGAGGGCTCGCACCATGTCCGGGTCGTCGGCAATCGAGATGTCCGTCTCCGCGAACCAGCGGACTCCCAAGCGGGCGGAGCCGGTCGAGCAACTCGCGGCCCCAGCGGCGATCGACGAACAGATTGTCGTCGGCGAACTCCAGGAACGGCCGGTCCCAAATCTCGCCGACGGCCCGGATTTCGCCGAGCACCTGGTCGACTGTCTTTTGGCGATAGCCGGGCCCGAACAGCCGCGACCCGGCACAGAACTCGCAGCGGTGCGGACAGCCGCGCGACGTCTGGATCGGGATGCGGTTGTAGTTCTCCGGGTCCAAAAGGCGGAAGCGCGGGACGGGCGATTGCCGCAGGTCGTAGAGCGAGCCGGCCTCGGCGCGGTAGATGCGATCCAAGCGGCCGCGGCGGAGATCCTCGATCACCCGCGGCCACAAGGGCTCGGCCTCGCCCTGCACCACCGCGTCGGCGTGTTGCAATGCCTCGTGCGGCAGCGACGTCACGTGCGGCCCGCCGAGAATCACCTTCGTCCCGCGGGCCCGAAGCTGGTCGGCCAAGGCGTAGGCCTCGCCGATCTGGGCCGAATAGGAGGAGATCGCGACGGCGTCGAAATCGGGCAGCCGCCGGGTGTTCAAGTCGGCGATGTGCGGAATCTCGACGTACTCGACGTCGACGTCGTCGGGCGTCAGGGCCGCCAGCGTCAGCAGCGACAGGCTGGGCAACGAGGCGACGACGTGTCCGCGGGCGACGAACTGCGGCAACGTCACGCCCAGCCAGGCCAACTCCGGGTCGATGACTCGCACTCCGCTCATGGCCAGCAAGCCGAGTCGCATGGGTCATCCCCCCGTGGCCACCAGCCGCCACCAAGCCCAAGCCTGGATCATCAGAGCCGCCAGGACGCAGGATGCGGGCAACGGGAACAGGAGTTTCAGCGGCCGGCGCCAGGCGGCGGCCAGGCAGACTGCCGGCATGAGCAGCCCGCCGGCCATCATGGCGGCCGATCCGGTGACGATGGCCCACGGGGGCAACATGTCCAGGGCCCGCGTCGCCGAGCCGTAGAGCACGTTGATCATTCCCAGGGCGAAGGCCGCGACGTGCGCCAGACGGAGGGCCTGGCGCTGGAAGCTGCCGTATCCGCCTGCCCAGTCGCGCGATTCGGCCCGCAGTCCGAAGGCCATGCCGAGCAGCGCGCCCAGGATCATTCCTCCCCAGCCGGCCAGGACATTGCAGTCGTGCATCGTCTCAATACTCCAGTTGAACGTGACTGTACCAGCGGGATCGTCGCAATTCAAGCCGGCTCGCCGCGTCGCAGCGTTTGGCCCCCCTCCTCTTGTTGATGTACGGCAGGCGAACGGCTATGCTTACGGGATCGTTCGTGATACCGCGCTTTTCTACGCAAACCGCAGCGAGGGAACATGGGAGTCACGATATCCTACCGCGGATCGCTGGCCGGTCTTGATCGCGTCGAGGATTTTGAGGACCGGGTGCTCGATCTGGCCCTCGAACTCGGCGGGCAAGCCCGGATCTGGCGGACCGCCAACGACGACGACCCGCGGCGTATGGTCCGTGGCGTCATTCTGAATCTCTATCCGGGGCAAGAGACGACCAGCCTGCTGCTGTCGCCCGAGGGCTGGCTGATCAACCTATTTGAGATCGAAGCGGCCGAGAAGGGGCAAGTCACCGGGCCGTCGTGGTGCTTCGTGAAAACGCAGTTCGGGCCCGTCGAGGGACACGTCGCGCTGGTGGAACTGCTGGCCGTCTTGAAGCGGGAGTTCTTTCCCAACCTGGAAGTCCGCGACGAAGGCGATTACTGGCAGACCCGCGATCTGGCGGGCTTGACCGTGAAGTTCAGGCTCGTGCAGGCCGCGATCGAGGGACTCGCCGACGGGCTTCGCCGCCACGGTTTGAGCCCCGAAGCAGCCGAAGATCCGGAGATTCTGCTGGCGCGGGTCGAACGGATCGCCCAGCTTGTGCATCGCACCCTGAAGCGGCCCGCGGAGCATCCTCCCGTGCGCTGGGACGACGAGGAACTGGGCTGCCGAGACGATGACGATGACGAGTCGCAATGGGATGCCTCGTACAAGGAGAATCGGCGCCGACAGGAGCGCGTCAGTCGCGCGATTGAGGAACACCTGGCGCGCGGCGATGACGTGGCAGACGCCTTTGACGCGGCCATGCTGGAAGAAACGGCGGCGGGTTTGCCCGACGAGCCGGAACCGATGGAACCGTCCGGCCCTTGGCAGGAACAGCCCGAGGCGGAAGTGGATGAACCGTGGAAGGAAAGCCTCCCCGAGGCCGCTGGCGAAGACGACCAGGACGGGGACATAAATGATCGCCCGCGTCATCCGCTCCAGCAACGGACGTTCGACCTGATGTTGCGGCTACACAAGCTGTTCGGCTCCGGGCCGAGAGCGGCCGACAGCCATCAAGAGGTTCTGTTGCACGGCGCCGGCGAAATTCTGGGCGGACTGGCCCAGGCGCTGGAGGCGGACGACTCGCAGAAAATGGTTGGACTCCCGGTGGTTCAACTCAAGCGTGCGTTGCGCGGAGCGGCGTTCGCCCTGGGAGCGTTGTTCCCCTTGCGCGAACGGAGTGCTGGACCAAGCCGCCTTCGACGAACTGCACGCCACGATTCAGGGACTCCAGACTGATATGTTCGCTGAACTCGGCTGTCTCCGCCAGCGGCGTGCGGACGAGTTGTGAGGAGTTGAGTTGTAGGGCGGGCACTGCCCGCCGCAATTGGGCACGGCTTAGATTGCGAACTGCATGGAAGGATCGAGAATGAGTACCGATAGATCAGACCAACCACTACCGCCTCCCGACGCCGTTCGTCGTCGCGTCAGGTCTTGCCTGCCGCCCAAGTGGCTGTGGGCCGTGCTCGTGGCGCTTGGCGTCCTGGGCGTGATCGTCCGAAGCACCGACATCCTCGGGGACCATGCCTTCGCCAACATTGCCACGTGGCTGCTGGGGTTTGCCGCCGTCGTGACCTCGGCCGTCTGGTTCTTGTTCTGGAGCGGTTTTCGCCGGCGGGTGCGCGTGCTGGTGTTGGTCGGCGCCGTAGCGGGCCTGGCGCTGTTGGCCGTTCTGTTTCGCATCGAGCGGGTCAGCGGCGAGCTAACGCCGATGTTCGCATTCCGTTTCTCGGCCAAGCCCGATCGGCTCTTGCCGCCGCCGCCGCCCGAGGCGGCCGCCCGCGTGGATCTTCGCACGACGACCGAAGACGACTTCCCGCAATTCCTCGGGCCGCGCCGGAGCGATTCCGTAGAGCACGTCAGGCTTGCGCGATTGGACGAGTCAACCTCCGCAACTCGTCTGGCGACACGCGATCGGCGCAGCCTGGTCGGCGTTTTCCGCGGTCAACGGACATGCCGTCACGATGGAGCAGCGGGGCGACGCGGAGATGATCACTTGCTACTCGATCGAGACCGGCCGGTTGGAATGGGCCAATGCGGCGGCCGGGCGTTTCGAAAGGCTGGATGCGGGCGTCGGGCCGCGAAGCACGCCCACCATCGACGAAGGCATGGTCTATGCCTTGGGCGCGCTGGGCCGGCTGGCATGTCTCGATGGCGCGACCGGCAAGACCGTCTGGGAGAAAGACCTTTTGCAGGAATACGGCATCTCGCCCGACGACGAAGCGGCGGCCGTGCCGTGGGGCCGGGCGGCCTCGCCGCTGGTAGTGGGCGATCGGCTGATCGTGCCCATCGGCGGACGCAAGGGCGGACGCATGGCCTCGCTGGCCGCCTTCGACAAACGCAACGGCGCCAAGTTGTGGGAAGGGGGCGAGGGCCAGATCAGCTACAGTTCGCCCGCCCTGGCAACTCTGGCCGGCGTCGAACAAGTCCTGATCGCCAACGAGGCCACATTGAGCGGGCACGATGTGGCAACTGGCGGCGTTCTCTGGGAACATCCCTGGCCCGGCCACACCAACGCCGATCCGAACGTCTCGCAGCCCGTGCCGGTCGCGCCGGACCTGATCTTCATTTCCAAGGGCTATGGTCAAGGGGCCATGCTGCTAAAGTATAACAATCCCAGCCCCAACGACGTTCTCGCACCAACCCAAATCGTTTGGAAAAACCCGCGGGTGATGAAGACCAAGTTCGCCAACGTGGCAATCCGTGACGGCTTCGTTTACGGGCTCTCCGACGGCATTCTCGAATGTGTGGAGTTGGCTAGCGGACTCAGCAGGTGGAAGGGGGGGCGTTACGGGCACGGGCAGACTCTGCTCGTGGGCGACCTGCTGCTGGTGGTCTCGGAGAGGGGCGAGGTAGTGCTCGTAGAGGCCACGCCGGACCGTTCTAACTACGTCCTCGGCCGCTTCCAGGCGATCGAAGGACTGACGTGGAATAACCTCGCCCTCTATGGCCCGTACCTTCTGGTGCGAAACGCCGAAGAGGCCGCCTGCTACAAGCTGCCGCTGGAAGGGCGGCCATGAGAGCCTGTGCGTTATCCGCTCCCTGATGTCGCCAACCACGACAGGCCAAGTGGGCGGGGACTACCCCTGCCTGCACCAAAACCGACCTGACGACGCGACTCGATCAGCGCTTGCCGTTGCGGCCTTCAAGGGCGGCGATTTTCTGGTTTCGCCGGGCGTGGCGGCCGCCATCGAACGGGGCCTTGAGCCAAATCTCGACCAGCCGGCTGGCCAGCTTCTCGCCCAGCAAGTCGCCGGAAAGGCACAACACGTTCAGATCGTTGTGGCGGCGGCTGACTTCCGCGGTGATGTCGTCGTGGCAGGGGGCCGCCCGGACGCCGGGGATCTTGTTGGCTGCGATGCACATGCCCAAGCCGGAGCCGCACACCAAGATGCCGCGGTCCACTTCGTTGCTGGCGACCTTGCGGGCCACCGTGGCCGCGACGTCGGGATAGTCGACCTCTTGGCCATCGTGATCGTCCACGTCAACGACTTCTTGCCCCAGGTGCTGAAGAAACTCGACTAATCTCGCCCGCAGCATTCTCCCGCGGTGATCGCTTCCGATCGCAACTCGCATCGCACTCCTCTCTCTGCCTTGCGTTTCGTGCCCAAGAGATTCATCTTAGTCATTACGTCCCAGAGACGCAACGGGCGCATTTCCCCACGCTGGGGTACAATGCAGGGCGCGACGCGAGTGGACTGTGACGGACGCTGCCGAGCTTGTACCATTAGCGATAATGGGACGCATCGAAGTCACATTGGTCGCTGGTGTCAACTAATGTCTGAGAAGAACTACCGCATTTCCGCCCCCACAAGTCCGAGCCGCATCGCGGCCCCTCGGCTTCCTTACCAGCCGCGCGATCCGCGGCGCTACCGGCCGAACATTGGCCTGATCGCCTGCGGCGCGATCACCGCAGAACACTTGACCGCCTACCGGGCCGCGGGCTACCGCGTCGTGGCGCTCTGCGACCTGGTGCTCCAACGGGCCAAAAAACGCCGACAAGACTTCTTTCCTGAGGCCAAGACCTACCGCGACTACCGCGATCTGCTCCGGCGCGACGACATCGAGGTGGTCGACGTTGCCACGCATCCGCCCGAGCGGGCCGCCATCATCAAGGACGCGCTCTTGGCCCGCAAGCATGTGCTGAGCCAAAAGCCGTTCGTGCTCGACCTGGGCGTCGGCCAGCGCCTGGTCGATCTGGCCGACCGTCAAGGGGTCAAGTTGGCGGTGAACCAGAACGGCCGCTGGGCGCCGCACTTCAGCTACATCCGCCAGGCGATCGGCGGCGGGCTGTTGGGCCAGGTGACGGCGGCCCATCTCTCGGTCCACTGGAACCACGGTTGGGTCAAGGGCACGCGGTTCGAGAGCGTCAAGCACCTGCTGTTGTACGACTTCGCCATTCACTGGTTCGACATCGTCAGTTGCTTCCTGGGCGAGCGCCGCCCGCAGCGGGTGTACGCCTCGACGGCGCACAGCCCGACGCAGGAGGTGCGGCCCGACTTGTTGGCCCAGGCGATGATCGAGTACGAGGGCGCTCAGGTGTCGCTGGTGTTCGACGCCGACACCCGCTTCGGCGCCGAGGATCGCACCTTCGTCACCGGCAGCGGCGGCACGATCACAAGCGCTGGCAGCAGTTCGCGCGATCAACTCGTAACCCTTCACACGCCCGCCGGCCACGCAACGCCCAAGCTCCAGGGCTGTTGGTTTCCCGACGGTTTTCACGGCACGATGGGCGAGTTGCTCTGCTCGATCGAGGAAAGCCGCGAGCCCGACAACAGTGCGCGGAACAACCTCCGCAGTTTGGAACTCTGTTTCGCGGCGGCGGCCAGCGCCGAGCGCCATAAGCCGGTGACGCCGGGGACGGTTCGGAAGATGGTGGGGTAAGGGACGAGCGCCGTCAGCCCACGATGTTGCAGTCCGGCAACGCGTTCTGAAGGTCGGCCGCCCCAGCCTCGGTTACGTCGGTGCCCCCGAGGTTCAACTCCCGGAGTTGACACATTTCTTTGAGGTGTTCCAGGCCGGCGTCGGTCACCTGAGTGAACATGAGGTCCAACACCTCAAGCTGGTTCATCTCTCCAAGGTGCTCCAGGCCGGCGTCGGTTACCGCCGTGAAGGAAAGATCCAACGCTTGGAGATGCGTCAGCTCCGCGAGGTGCTCCAACCCCGCGTCGGTCACCGCCGTACACGAAAGGTTCAACTCCCGGAGTTGGGTCAGCCCTTGGAGGTGCTTCAGGCCGGCGTCGGTCACTTGAGTGAACAAGAGGTCCAACACTTCGAGTTGGTTCATCCCCTTGAGGTGCTCCAGGCCGGCGTCGGTCACCTGGGTGCCGCTCAGGTCCAGCGCCTGGAGTTGAGTAAGCCCCTGAAGTTCTTCCAGGTCGGCGTCGGTCACGTTGGTGCAGGAAAGGTTCAACTCCCGGAGTTGGGTCAGCCCCTCGATTTGTTCCAGGTCGGCGTCGGTGATTTTGGTGCCCTTGAGGTTCAACGCATGGAGTTGCGTAAACCCCTTGAGTTGCTCCAGGCCTACGCCGGTCACGGGCCGAGTGGCGAAGGCCACACGCACGACGGGCTTGTCCGGCGACTTTTCGTCGACCTCGACCTGGCCGCCCAGCCGTTCGATTTCATCAACGACCTTGCTCTGGTCCAGAGCCGGCTGTGCAAGCGAGATCTCTGCGACCTCCGTCTCGCGAGGGATCGTCTGCGATGCGGACTCTGTCGCTTTTTTTCCCGTGACCGGCCGGGCACCGCAACCCGCCGCGGCGACCACCGCCATCGACATCAGACCAATCACGACCAACAGAGGCTTGCTCACGAAATTCTCTCTTCGAGTGACGCCCGGGATGTGGCAAACGACGCCCGAGTGCAGCAGGCGCCGCACCCCTATAATGTTACCTTTGCGGTCAAGCCGCGGCCATCCCGTGTCCCGAGCGATTAGTGCCGCGCATGCTCGTAGGACAGGGCATTGCGAAGGATTTTCTGCGTTCGATCGCGGATTTCCTTGGCCACCTCGGCGGCCGCCGGGTTGGTGGCCATCGCCATCCCCGCCCGCTGCCGCAGCACCTTGACGTGCATGCGGCACTCGCCCACTAACTCGTCCTGGTTGCCGCCCACCTGCACGATGGCCTCAGTAATCCTCGTACACTCTTTGATGGCCTCGGGCCCTTCCGCATCCAGCAGGTTCCTGCGGAAGTCTTCCGTGAGATCGACCACGTATTGCGGCGTCTTGATGTTTTCCTTCCGCACGGCAATGCTGTCGTGGAGTTCCGTCGTAATCTTTTCCATCTCGGTAAGGAAGGCCAACGCTTCGGGATGGGTCTTCTTCTGCTCGGCAATGTATTGGCGCATTCCCTCGTTGAAGGCCGAATACTCTTCGATGCGGCCGCGGATGTGCTTGACGAAGACCACGACCTCGTTGAGCAGTCGCTCGACGTCGGCCCGCCTCTGCTTCTGCCGGTTGGCCTTGTAGATGGCTTGCAACTCGTCGCGGGTGGCGCAGGTGGCGATGCCCTTCTTGCTCGATCCCTGTCCCTCGACGTCGAGAATGTACTGGCAGGGGCCGACGCCCAGCGTATTCTTGACGATGTCCACCACCGAGAACTGGTCCAACGGGGTCTTCTTCAAGCGGTTGATGGGATAGATCACGGCCGGACCGACGAAACGCAGCGGCGCGGCCATCGGCTGGAGAAAGCCCTGCCCGGACTGGTCGAGCCAGCAGGGATAGACGTAGCTGCCCAGGACGGTAGCCCAGCATACCCGGTTGCGGGGGACGCGGCCGCCGCCGTCGCCCCACATGGCCGGCTTGTCGAACGAACCGCCGGCATTGGCCATGATCATCTCCCAACTGCTGGCCAGCTTGTCGCTCGTCTGCCAGTCGACGCGCCACATGCAGGGAAACGGAGCGGCCCAATCCAAGGGGATGACGTCGCCGCTCTCATTGCCGCCCACGTCGCGCTGGTGCCAGATGCCGGGCGACTTCGAGCACCGCCACCCAAACCTTCCCGCTCTGGCCGAAGTAGATCTCGCTGCGGTCGATCATCCGCTGCGAGTCCTTGCCCGAGAGGGTTACCCGCGAGTCTTGCTCGCGGCTCTCGGCCACCGTCATCACGATCGCGTTGCGATCGGGCAGCAAGTGGACCAGGAAGTTTTCGCTCGGCAGCTCAGCATTGGCCACGGGGATTTCCGTGGCGTCGACGACGATGTCGTCGGCGAAGAAGTCGGGCAGCACCACGAACCGGCTGGGGGCCGCGACCGCCAGGGCCTTCGCCCCCGCGCGGACTTCGGTCTTCACGTACGGTTGGCCCGTGGCCAGATCGTAACGCAACGTCAGGGCGCACCGCCGGCCGCCTGGAAAGTGGCTTCGACCACCACGTTGCCGAGCGAGTTGTCGACGATCGCCAGCGAGGCCAGCTTCAAGTTCCCCGATTCGACGGCCGGCGCCAGCACGGTCCGCAGCGTGAAGCCCTCCTGCCCCCAGCCGTAGACCTCTGCGCCGGGTCCGCCGCGGCGGAAAGCGACCGCCAGACGACCATTCGTCAGCACGGCATCGCCGGCAAAGGCGTGGTCGGTGGTGTCTTCCGGCACGGCCTTCCAGCCGGCCTTCTTCTCGATAGCCCCGCCGGCAAGCGGAGCGGCCGACGTGCTGCCCGTGTCGAAGAGTTTCACCGCCGGGTCGAGCGCCGGCTTTGGCGTGATGTTCTTCGGCTTCGTCGATCGCGCCGTCGCCGGCTTCGGCGCGGCCGGTGCTGCGGACGGTTTAACGGCCTCGGCAACAGACGCGACTGCCGGCACTGCGGCGCCTTGGTTGGCCGCGACATGTTCCCCCTCGTACATGCGGGCGGCGTCCAAACGGAACTCCACGTTGGGCTGTGCGCAGCCGATCATCAGTGACCAGCCCTCGGGATACGGCTGCTGCACCTTGAAGGTGATCGACGACTCCTTCCAGGCGTCCGAGTTAACGATCTGGGGCAAGGACTTGGTCACCCGGTCCCAGCGGCCCCCATGGCGCTGAATCTCCAGGGTCAGCGACACCGGACCTTTCGCGCTCTTGGCCATGACGGCGAAGGTGCAGATCTTGCCCGCATCGAGGGCCGGCGCGACCTGGGCCAACTGGGCGCCCCAGCTTTCGACGGCGCCGATCGTGACTACGCCGCTCTTCTGGCCGTCGCAGGCATCCGCGCCGTCAACGGCAAATCGAGCAACCGTTTTGCCGCCCAAGCCCAGGTGCCACTTGTCGATGCCGGCCTCAAAACTCGCATTCTCCAAGAGGTTCTTCGCCGGCAGTGCCGGCTTCGCGCCCTCGGCAGCCAAGCACAAACCCGCGCCCGCACAGAACAGCGTGAGAAACACGGATACACGACGTGCAGCCCTTGCCGACATGGTTGGTCTCCGAGGTGGGAAATGGGGGGGGAGTGCCGAGGCGGTAGCCAGATGGCCAGTAACCCTTAGAATACGGCAAACGTGGAGTTTTGGCAAGCGGGCGGTTTCCTTCATGGCAATGGCCGCCTTGCGGCGCTTCGGCCGCCGGGAGCGAGACGCGAGGGCAAGAAAGGAACACGAATCCTCGCTAATCCCCGCTGATGGTTCTCGGGGGGCGACGATCGGCGATAGGCAGACTGTTGACGGCGAGATTTGGCGTGCCTAAGATCATGGCCGTGCCCTTCGCGCAGAGACACCACGAAAAGGAGTGCGGCCATGAGAGATCATTCACGGTGTGGGCTCATAGTGATCCTGGGTCTGGTAGTGGTATTCGGGCCGGCCGTCTGTCGGGCTCAGTCTCCGGCGTCGGCGGCGCCGGGCGGGAAGAAGGCCGATCGGCCGCCCAATATCTTGTTGATCATCACCGACCAGCAGCGGTGGGATACGCTGGGGTACACGGGCAAAACTCCTTGCCGGACGCCCAACCTGGACCGGCTGGCCCGAGAGGGCGTGGCCTTCGACCGCTGCCTGACGCCCGGCCCGCTGTGTTCGCCGTCGCGGGCCGCGCTGTTCACGGGGCGCTATCCCTATGCGGCCGGCATGACGAACAACGTGGGCCCCCGGCCGCCGCTGGATCGCCCGACCCTCTTGGAAGTGTTTCGCGACGCGGGCTACGACGTCGGCTATAACGGCAAGTGGCACCTCGGCCGCGGCCGAGGGGCTGTGGCAATCCCAGACTATCAAGGAGAGCAGGAAGTCTACAAGCGGTGGATGAAGGAGCACAACTTCAAAGACACCTGGCCCTACGGCCAGCCGGAGTTCCTTTTCCAAATGCCCGGCACCAACGGGCGAATCTCCACCCCCAAGACGGCGCCGCAAGAGGGTCCCAGCACGAATACCTATGATGCCTGGATCGCCGCTCGGGCCCTGGAGCGGCTGGAGACCCGCGGCGATCGCCCCTTCTTCCACGTCTGTTCGTTCTTTGGACCGCATCCGATTTTCGTGATCCCCGAGCCCTACTATTCGCTCTACGATCCCGCGCTGGCCCTTGAGCCGGTCAATTTTGCCGATCCCATGGAAGGCAAGCCGCTATTCCAATCCCGCTCGATCTGGCATGGGGCGGCCCACGCCTACGGCACTTCCTGGGACCCGTGGCGGCGGACGACGGCCGTCTACTGGGGCTACGTCACCATGCTCGACGAGTTGATCGGCCGCCTCCTCGGCCGCCTGGATTCGCTGGGGCTGGCCGACAACACGATCGTCATCATGACCAGCGACCACGGGGAGCAATTGGGCAGCCACGGCATCTTCCAGAAGTGCCACATGTACGAAGAATCGCTCCGCGTGCCGCTGCTGATTCGGGCACCCAAGCTCGTTTCGGCCGGGCGGCGGATCGATGCCCCCGTGTCGAACGTCGATCTCGCGCCGACGCTGATGCGGCTCTGCGGCGTGGCGGACGAGGGCACGAAGCTGCTGGAACCGCAGGGGCGCGACCTCTCCAGTTGGCTGACCGGCGCCACGCCCGTTCCGCCGGAAGATCGCGGCGCCGGTGCCGATCCCACCGCGGGGGCCGTCTTCAGCGAGTACACGCCGGAAGGCGAGTTCGAGCAGATGACCAAGATCCGCAGCGTGATTGGCCCGCGCTATAAATACGTCTGGAGCCGCTTCGACCGCGACGAGCTTTACGACACGGCCACCGACCCGGCCGAGCTGCGCAACCGGGCCGACGACCCGGCGGTGCGCGAGATTCGCCGCGCGATGCGGGCCCGTCTCCAGGCGTGGATGCGCGGCATGGGCGACCCGCTGGCGGAGGAGGTCGCCCAAGACAACGTTTCGGCACGTTGAGTTGCCTCGCAAGGAATCGAGCACCGTGTGTGAACCACCGGGTGAGAATCCTATCCCAAGAGAGGATGTTTCTATGAGAAAGGGCATTCATCAAGGCCGTGCAACCGCCCTGCGTGCGGTCATTTGCCTCGCTGTTCTCTTGTCGTGCGGTCCAAGAAGCGAAACGGTCTCTGCGGAGAATGACGCGCCGGCTACGGGCACTCAGGAGCAAAAGGCATACCTTGAGAAGCTCCTCAAGCTGCTGCCTCCCAACCGCACCGACATGGGCCACGTCTCCTTTCAAGATGCGACGTTCAAAGACTGGCTGGCAAGGACCGGCGAACTGCCGCCGGATTTCGACCGGATGCCGTCCATTCCGTTCCTGCCGGATCCCTTAGTGCTCGATGAAGGCGGAAAGAACATCCCCATCACCACGAAGGCGCAATGGCAGGAGAAACGCGAGTGGATGAGGAAGCAACTCGAGTACTACGTCACCGGCTCGTGTCCGCCCAAGCCCGATAATCTGAAGGCCGAGATCCTCAGCGAGAAGAAGGACGGGGAGACGACGATTCGCACGGTCGAGCTCAGCTTCGGTCCGGAACATCGGGCGAAACTCACCCTGGAGTTGCTGATTCCGCCGGGCAAGGGGCCTTTTCCGGTCTTCATGAGCCAATGGAATCACCGGGAGTGGGCCCAGATTGCCGTGCGGCGCGGGTATGTCGGCTGTCTCTATGCGGGAGCCGACTCCAAAGACGACACCGAGAACTACGCGGAGATATGGGGCGGCAAATACGACTTCACCCGTTTGATGCGCAGGGCGTTCGGCGCCTCCAGGGCGATCGATTATCTCTACACCCTCTCATTCGTCGACAAAGACAAGATCTGCTTGACCGGGCATTCGAGAAACGGCGACCAGTCGTTTATCGCGGCCGCGTTCGACGAGCGCATCACCGCAGTCGTGCCCAGCAGCGGGACCGCGATGGAAGTCCCCTGGCGCTACAGCGCCAAGAAGTACGATATTGAAGACATCTCGCTGTTGGCGTGCGGGCAGCCTTCCTGGTTCCAGCCGCGGATGCGATTCTTCTTCGGCCGCGAAAACAAACTGCCGGTCGACGAGCACTTCTTCATGGCTCTCATCGCGCCGCGGGGACTGATGCTGAGCACGGCAATCAACGAGGGGGCCGGCAATCCGTGGGGCAGCGAACAGGCCTACTTCTCCGCCCGGAAAGTATATCAATTTCTGCGCACTGAAGATAACCTGGCCATTCGGCTCCGGCAGGGACTGCACAGCATCTCCGCGCACAACATGGAAGACTACATGGATTTCTTTGACTATGTTTTCAAACGCAGCGCTCACAAACCCGGGAACAAGCTGGTTTGCGATTACTCGTTCGAGAAATGGTGCAAGCTCAGCGGCGAGAAGGTGCATCCGCAGGACTATCCGGTCAGGAACCTCGACGATCTGGAGACCGATGCCGTCGGCGGCCGAATCGCTTCCGTGGCAGGCTGGGAGAAGAAGCGCGCCACGATCCGGCAGAACCTTCAGTGGGTCTTGGGCGACGAGCCGCCGGGGGTGACGAATCCGGGACCAAGGACTCTTGGCAATGAAGGCCGAGGCGAAAGCACCTTCGGCACGTTTCTTGTCCGCCCTCAGGCGACGGCCAAAATGCGCGTGATGGCGGTCACTCCCTACAACGGGTTCGGCGATCAGTTGTTCGGCTACTTGTACTATCCGGTTGATGAGAACGGCAAGTTGAAGAGCGACAAGACGCCCGTCGTCATCTATCTGCACGAATACGATTACTCCAAGGGCTTCAATTCCTATCATCAGGTTGAGGCCTTGTTTCAATCCATCGTGGCTAAGGGGTATGCCGTTTTCGCCTACGATATGCTGGGCTTTGGCAACCGCATCGAGGAAGGAACGCGGTTCTACGACCGGTATCCACACTGGTCGAAGCTCGGGAAGATGGTGACGGACACGAGAGCGGCCGTGGAGGCGCTCGCAAATCTCGACTTTATCGACGGCAAGCGGATTTTCGTGGCGGGCTATTCGCTGGGGGGCACCGTGGGTCTGTACGCCGCCGCCTTGGACGAACGAATCGCCGGCGTCGTGTGCGTGGCCGGTTTCACGCCCATGCGTCTGGATACGGCAGACAAGGGCACGGAAGGGATTCGAGCGTATTCGCATCTCCACGGTCTGTTGCCGCGGTTGGGGTTCTTCGTCGGCAACGAGGCCCGAATCCCCTACGATTTCCACGAGATCCTGGCCTGCGTTGCCCCCAGGCCGATCTTGGTCATTGCGCCGACAATGGACAAGGATGCGAATCTTCAGGACGTGAAGTACTGCGTTGGGCAGGCCAGGAAGATCTATGACCTCTTTGGCGCCGGCGACAGTATCCAGGTATTCGCTCCCGATGATTTCAGCAGGTTCTCAAACGAGATGCGCCAGAAGACGTATCAGTGGCTCCAAGAGCGGATGAAAACGGCCCCTTGATCCGGGGTAACCGTAGCAGGCACACTCCGTGCGCCGTCCGCGAGAGTGCGATCGCGCCAATAATTGCGTTATGCCCCGATCATCGGGCAGCAAGAAACGCGGCGAACGGCACACGGAGTGTGCCTGCTACTTCTGTTCGGGCAGGAGCCAGCGGGGCGCAATCTGGTCGGTCTCCGACGCGGTGGTGAGCCATTTCAGAAGGCGGTCCTTCATCTCTTGCTCCACGGCCTGAGAGTCCGATCGCCCGGCAAGGTTCGTCAGTTCTTTCGGATCGTTTTGCAGATCGTACAACTCGGCGTAGCCGTCCGGATAATAGACGTACTTCCAGCGCTGCGTGCGGACCATCTTGGCGTCGGGATGGCGGATGCCCTTGATCCCCTTGCCCTTCTCGAAGGCGAAATCGAGCCGCCCATCGGTGATGACCTCGGGAATGATGTTCTCGCTGAACACGGCGTCGTGGGGCTCGTACGGCCGGCCATCCGGGGCAATCAGCGGCACGAGACTCCGCCCCTGGCAACTCACCGGCTCCGGCACGCCGCAGAGGTCGAAAAGCGTCGGCATGAGGTCGATCGCTTCCACCAGTTCATCGTACTTTGCCGGACGGACGCGGCCCGGCAGGCAGATCATCAGCGGCACACGAATCGACGCCTCGAAGAAGCAGTTCTTGCCCATCAGGCCGTGCTCCATCATCTGGTCGCCGTGGTCCGAGGCGAAGACGACGATCGTGCGCTCGGCCTGCCCGGTCTCTCGGAGGGCCTGCAAAACGGCCCCCACCTCGCGGTCGACGTGGCTGATTGCGGCGTAATAGCTGCGATACATCCACTCCAGACGCTGGCGGTCCATGTCGTAAACCGGCTGGCGAAGAATCAAGGACTGCAAGGGCGGCGGCAACCGCTGGATTTGTGCCAGCGTCGTCGGCTCTGGCAACGGAATCTCCACGCCGTTGTACATCTCCGAAAAGGGCCGCGGGACCTCGAACGACGGGTGCGGCTTCCAAAACGAGCAGAACAGGAAAAACGGTTTGTCCTGGCCGGCGAGTTGCTTCAAGTAGTGCCGCGTCCGCTCTCCCGTCCAGGTCGTTTCGCTGAAGCGCTCTTCAATGGCGGCGCGGAAGGGGTTCTCGCCCGGATTGACGTCCTTGGCCAGACTGCGGTAATAGAAGGCGACCGCTTGGGGATCGCTGGCCTGTCGCCACTTGGCGTAGTCGGACCACTCGTCGCAGAAGCGAACGCCGTCGTGCAGTTCGACGAAGTCGAAGCCGGTTCGCCGTGCCTCTTCGGTGGTCGGCGGATAGTAGTGGAGCTTGCCCACGGAGGCCGTGGCATAGCCGCTGGCCTTCAGCCGGGCTTGCATCATGATCTCGCTGCGATCCAGCGGCGTGTAGTTCACCCGGTTCCGGTGCGAGTGGGCGTAGCGGCCCGTGAAGTAGCTCGCCCGCGACGGCACGCACACCGGGGCCTGGACGAAGGCATGTTGGAACGACGCCGATTGGGCTGCCAACCGATCGAGGCTCGGGGTCTTGATGAGGCGATTGCCGTTGGCCCCCACGCAATCCCATCGCTGCTCGTCGGTCATGATGAACAGGATGTTGGGGCGTCGCTGCGGAGCCGCCGGAGCGGCCGGTTTCTCCCCAGCCCATGACATCCGAGCCGCCAGGAAGACCACGATCAGCACTGTTGCCCGACCTGGCCAAGGACTCGGCCACTTGCCCGCGTCATGGTACTCCGGAATCGTGAGACGATTTCGCATGGTTCACCCCGGCTAAGGATCAGTTCGGTGACGAAGCGAGTTCTCATTCGAGCGAAGATGAATCGCCACAGGGCTCAAGTATCGTAATGGCCTGAGCCGGCGTCAAGCATGGGGCTGCTGAGCCCGACCGCCCCGCCCAAGGCGGACGATCTCCGAATGGCCATGAAGCCTTCTGCCACAAACACTTGCCGCACACGCCCAGAACGTGCCCCCGCGGCTACGCCTTGCCGGCCAAGAAGCTTTTCACACCGTCGAGAAACATCTGCACCGCGACCACGGTAAGGATCATCCCCATCAGCCGCTCGCAGGCCATCAGCCCGCGCAGCCCCGAGAACCGGCTCAGCCGCGAGGAGAGCAGCAAAATGGCCGCCGCCGCCATCCAGGCCACCACCAGGGCAACGGTCCACAGCCAG
Source organism: uncultured Planctomycetaceae bacterium (assembly GCA_963759115.1). GTDB lineage: Bacteria > Planctomycetota > Planctomycetia > Pirellulales > Thermoguttaceae > CAVWXT01. The sequence continues at coordinate 130,294 of CAVWXT010000008.1, read as the reverse complement.
AGCCGCTCGGGCTGCGCGCTGAAGATCATGATCGTGGCCATCGTTGAAGGACCGGCGAAAAAGGGCGTGGCCAACGGCACGATGAACGGCTCGCCCTCGACGGGCTGCACGAAGGAGACGCCCACGTGACCGGGACCGGGGAAGATCATTCCCACCGAGATCAGGAACAGCAGCACGCCGCCGGAAATGTGCAGCGACGCCGGGCCGATGTGCAGCAGCCCCATCGAGCGCCGGGCTGAAGAACAGAAAGCCCATCAAAATTAACAAGGCGATGAGGCTCTCGCGGGCCACGACTCGCGTTCGGCGGCGCTCTTCCACGTCCTTGAGATGGCCCAGGAACAGCGGCACGTTCCCCACCGGGTCCATCACCAGGAACAAGGTCAAAATGGCGGAGAACAGTTCCATGCGACTAAGGATCGGCAAATCAACAAGTGTTGCGTTTCGGGATGTACTCCTCACGCTCCGCGTGAGGTTTTGCGGCGACTCGGCCTCACGCGGAGCGTGAGGAGTACGACAGTAATTGATTCACCAGTCCTAAAGCTATCAGGCCCGCCGGAAATGTGCAATTGCAGCGATGCCGATCGGCAGACGCTTCGCCCTTGCCGGTCATCGACATATCCCGGATAATGGCGCTGAACCCGAGTAGGCAGTGCCCTATGGCAACGAATTCTACGATCGACAACCTGCTGGCCGGTCTGAATCCGCAGCAGCGCGAGGCGGCCACGCACGGCGACGGGCCGCTGCTGATCGTGGCCGGCGCCGGCACCGGCAAGACCGCCACGCTCGTACACCGGGTGGCTTGGCTGATCGCCGGCGGGGTCGATCCGGGCCGCATCCTCCTCTTGACGTTCACTCGCCGGGCCGCTGCCGAGATGCTCCGCCGGGCCGAAAACTCGCTCCGCCGGCTGGGTCGCCCCGGAGTGACGAGGGTCTGGGGCGGAACCTACCACGCCATCGCCACCCGGCTGTTGCGCCGCTATGGCAAGTCGATCGGACTGGGGCCGCAATTCACCGTCCACGATCGGGCCGACTCCGAGGACCTGATGAACGTCGTCCGCGCGGAACTGAACCTGGCCAAGACCGACAAGCGGTTTCCCAAGAAGGGCACCTGCATGGCGATCTACAGCCGGTGCGTCAACGCCCGCGAACAGCTCGACGCCGTGCTCCGCCGCCACTATCCGTGGTGCCAGGATTGGACCGAGGAGTTGAAGCGGCTCTTCGATGGCTACGTGGACCGCAAGGAGGCGGGGGGCGTGTTGGATTACGACGACCTGCTGCTCTACTGGCACGCGCTATTGGGCGGGGGCCAGGAATCCTCCCCTCTCCCGACCAACCTTCGGTCGGTGCCCGGAGAGGAGCCGGGGGTGAGGGCTGCGGATAGTGGCCAGTGGTCAGTGGTCAGTGGTCAGAGCAACGCCGCAACCGTTGAATCGCCAATCCCTAATACCCAATCCCTAATCCCTAATCCCTCTTCCTCTCGCCCTCACCCTAGCCCTCTCCCAAAGGGAGAGGGGACCGGACAGACCGGCGACGCGGTCCGCCGGCTGTTCGATTGCGTCCTGGTCGACGAGTATCAAGACACGAACACGCTCCAGGCCGAAATCCTCTACCTGCTCTCGCCCGAGGGCAAGGGGCTCACGGTGGTGGGCGACGACGCCCAGTCGATCTACGCCTTTCGCGCGGCCACCGTGCGGAACATCCTCGACTTTCCCAAGCACTACCCCGGCGCCACCGTCGTCACCCTGGAACAGAACTACCGCAGCACGCAGCCCATCTTGGAGGGCACCAACCGCGTGATCGGCCTGGCCCGCGAACGGTATACCAAGAACCTCTGGTCCGAGCGGGCCGAGGGAGAGCGGCCGGTGCTGGTCAATTGCGAGGATGACTCCGATCAGGCGGAGTACGTCATTCGCCACATTCTGGAGCATCGCGAGGCGGGCGTCGATCTGCGGCGGCAGGCCGTGCTCTTTCGGGCGTCGCACCACAGCATGCTGCTGGAAGCCGAGTTGGCCCGCGCCAACATCCCCTTTCACAAGTACGGCGGGCTGAAGTTCGTCGAGACGGCCCACGTAAAGGACCTGATGGCCTTCCTGCGGCTGGCGGAGAACCCGCGCGACGAGGTTTCCGGCACGCGGTTGCTGCCGCTGCTGCCGGGGATCGGCCCGGGCAAGGCCCGCCAACTGATGGACATGTTGCGGCAAGGCGGCGGACGTTTCGATGCTTGGGCCCAATGGAACCCGCCCGCCGCGGCGACAAAGGTCTGGCCCAAGTTCGTGGCCCTCGTGAGCGATTTGATCGACACGTCCGACAACTTGCCGACGCAACTGCACCGCGTGCGGAAGTTCTACACGCCGCTGCTGGAGGCAAAGTACGACCACGTCGAGCCGCGGCTCCGCGATCTGGAGCAACTGGAAGTGATCGCGTCGCGCTATCGCAGCCGGGCTCGCATGCTGCTGGAGATGACGCTCGACCCGCCCAGTTCCACCCAGGACCTCGCCGGCCCGCCGGTCTTGGACAACGATTACCTGGTGTTGAGCACGATCCATTCGGCGAAGGGGCTGGAATGGGACGCGGTGTACGTGATCCACGCGGCCGACGGCAATATCCCTTCCGACATGGCCACGAAGGACGCGGAAGAAATCGAGGAGGAGCGGCGGCTGTTTTACGTGGCCTTGACGCGGGCGAAAAACTTTCTCTACGTCTGTTATCCGCTGCGTTTCTACTGGCCCGGCCGGAGCGACCATCACTCGTTTGCCCAGCGGACGCGGTTCCTGCCCGACAAGGTGCTCAAGTGTTTCCAGCAGTGCGTGACCGATTCGCTCGGCGACGATGCCGATGAAGATGATGACGACTTCGACGGCGTGCCGCCTCGCATCACCAGCCGTTCGGTGCGCCGGCGGACGAAGGATTTGTGGGGCTAATATCCACCAACCCAGAAGCATTCCCCGACCATGCCCCCCCAGTTCATCTTCGAGATGCGCGACGTCAGCAAGGCCTTCGGCGAGAAGGTCGTGCTGCGCGACATCAGCCTGTCGTTCTTCTACGGGGCCAAGATCGGCGTGGTCGGCGAGAACGGGTCGGGCAAGTCCACCCTGCTGCGGATCATGGCCGGCCTGGACAAGGACATCGACGGCACGGCCACGCTGGCCAAGGGGATGCGGGTCCGCTACGTGGCCCAGGAGCCGCAGCTGGACCTGGACAAGACCGTCCGCGAGAACCTGCGCACGGCCATGAAGCCGATCCAGGACCTGGTCGACCGCTTCAACGCAGATCTCCGCCCGCATGGCCGACCCGAGGCCGGACGACGACCTGGACAAGCTCATGGACGAGATGGGCCGGCTCCAGGAGCAGATCGACGCCTGCGACGGCTGGGAGCTGGACCGCCTGATGGACATCGCCTCCGACGCCCTGGTGCTGCCGCCCGACGACACGCCGGTGCGGCCAGCTCTCCGGCGGCGAGCGGCGGCGGGTGGCCCTGGGCATGGCCCTGCTGGAAAAGCCCGACCTGCTGCTGCTGGACGAGCCCACCAACCACCTCGACGCCGAGACCGTCCAGTGGCTCGAGCAGACGCTGCGCGAGTATCCGGGCACGGTGATCATCGTCACCCACGACCGCTACTTCCTCGACAACATCACCAAGTGGATCCTGGAGCTGGAGAACGGCCGCGGCCTGCCGTTCGAGGGCAACTACTCCTCCTGGCTGGCCCAGAAGGCCGAGCTGCTGCGGATCATCGAGAAGAAGGAGACCCAGCGGCAGAAGACGCTCGCAGCGCGAGTTGGAGTGGATCCGCAAGTCGCACCAGGGCCGGCTGCAGAAGAACCAGGCCCGCATCAAGGCCTACGAGCAGCTGGCCGGCCAGCAGATCGACCCGACGAGCGAGACGATCATCCAGATCGCCCCCGGCCCGCGGCTGGGCGAGAAGGTGCTGCAGTTCGCAGGACGTCTCGCAAGGGCTATCCGACCGACGGCGAGCTGCTGAACCTGCTGGAGGATTGCTCGTTCGACCTGCCCCGCGGGGCGATCGTCGGCGTGATCGGCCCCAACGGCACGGGCAAGACCACGCTGCTGCGGCATGATCGTCGGCCAGGAGCAGCCCGACGCCGGCACGATCGAACTGGGCCCCAGCGTGGTGCTCTCCTACGTCGATCAGCACCGCGACGCCCTGGACGACGAGCAAGACGGTCTTCGAGGAAATCACCGGCGGCAAGGACACGGATCGAGCTGGGCAACGTGTCGATGAACTCGCGGGCCTACGTGGCGCGGTTCAACTTCCGCGGCCCGCAGCAGCAGAAGAAGGTGGGCGAGTGCTCCGGCGGCGAGCGGAACCGCATCCACCTGGCCAAGATGCTCCGCCGCGGCGGCAACCTGCTCCTGCTGGACGAGCCGACCAACGACCTCGACGTGGCCACGATGCGGGTGCTGGAGCAGGCGCTGATCGACTTCCCCGGCTGCGCCATGGTCATCAGCCACGACCGCTTCTTCCTCGACCGCATCTGCACGCACCTGCTGGTGATGGAGGGCGACGGCAAGACCCGCTGGTTCGAGGGCAATTTCGCCGCCTACGAGGAGGCCGTGATGGCCGAGAACCCCGACCGTTTCGCCCACCGCCGCGGCAAGTACCAGCGGCTGACGGGCAAGCTGCGGCGCTGAGCGGGATCGGGCCGCGGGCGACGCGGATTTCATCCGGTCAGCCGCCCAACAGTTGCGAGATCGGCAAGCGGAAGCCCGGGAGTAATTCGTCGCAGACCAGTGCATCATTCGCCGACAAAAAGAGGGCCTGCGGCCGGCTCGAATAGACAGTCGCCGTTTTCGTTTCCGGATCGATGACCCATACGGCCACGCAGCCATAGTGGAGCCAATCGCGAGCTTTCGCAATGACGTCGCTGGCGCGATCCGACGGAGATATCACTTCCACGGCCAGGTCGGGAGCGCCTGGAAAAAGGCGCGCACGCCGCCGGGCGGAATTCGCTCGGCCCGGACGAATGCCACGTCGGGGCTGCGCACGGTATCCGGATCGTGCGAGACGCAAAACCCCGCTTCTACCGCCACTGAACCGAGTTTCCCAGCCCGAACGAATGCTCGAAGTGCTGCATAAACTTCGCCTACGATACACCCATGATCAAATCCCGGCGGCGACATCGGTACGAGTTCTCCCCCCACCAATTCAAAATGCTCGTGGCCCGGCATTTCGAACAGTTGCTGCGCGGTTATGGTTTGTGCTATGGTAGCCATAATTCCAGTTTAGACCCGCGAAAAATGCGAGTCAATCCCGTGGAATCGTGCATCCCGCCCGGATCGCTGCATGGCGACCACATGATTGACAACGGCTTTGTTATGTTGTAATATATTACAATAGATGGGGTGGCAGATCAGGGACCGTAGCGATGATCCTGGTAATATTGCAATAGACATAGACGGGGTGGCGGATCAAGGACCGTGGCGATGATCCTAATCATTTGGGATTTGGACGACGATCCGCGGGGTAACATCCGGCATATTGCCGAACATGGCGTAACGCCCGACGAAGTCGAGGAAGTGCTGAACGATTGGCATAGCCGGACAACCTACAGCGTGTCCAGTGGCCGCCCCATTACGTTTGGCTGGACGGCGGCGGGGCGTTATCTGGCCGTCGTATGGGAAGTGGCCGACGAAGAGCCGTTGACCGTCTCCCCGTCACCGCCTACCCAACGCCTGAACCAGGTCGGGAGAATTGACCATGAGTGGAAAGCGAATTCATCGAAAGATCGAGCGGACGCCCGAGCAGCAACGGCAATTGGAGGATATCCGCGAGCGGTTCCAACGCGAACACCCTGGACTGAAGGATCTGCTGGCTAGCGGCGACGCCGCCGAGGTCGTTCCCCAAGGCGAATACCTGGAACTTCGGGCGATGTTGGGCACGTTGAAGAAACACCGCGAGCGACAAGGACTCAGCCTGACCGACGTGGCCAATCGCAGCGGCATGGATCGGGCGGCCATCAGCCGGCTCGAAAACGGCGTCTATCTGAATCCGACCGTCGACACCCTTTACCGCTATGCCCAGGCCGTCGGAGCGGACATTGGCTTCAGCGTACGTGTCTCATAGAGAGTCTTTGAGCCGGTTTGCCCATCCTGAAAGAACTGATGCTGTCCCGCTTTTCATCCGCGGCCTGCGCGACGCAACTCTCGTTTGCGCATTGAGGGCAGCACTTCAGGTGCGATTCGTTGCACGGCTGCCCGCGCGGCCTCCCGAATGTCTTCATCGGGGTCGGAAGTAGATAACTCCAGCAGCCGAGGCACCGCCGCTTTGGCCGCAGGCCCGATCCGACCCAGTGCCACCGCCGCCCTCTCGTGCAAATCTGTGTCCTCGTCGTCGAACACCTTGATCAATTGTGGCACCGAGTCCTTGGCGGCGGGCCCCATGGCGCCAAGTGATTCGATCACGTCCCATTTATTGCTTGAGAACACTTGGGAGTCGGCCAAGATCTCAACCAATAGCGGCACGGCGCGGGCCGCGTCGGCGCCAAGCTTGCCCAGCGCCGCTGCAATGGCTGCGCACACCGTGTCGTTTTCGCTATAACCCTTGTCCGACGCATGTCTCTTATCGCCCATGCTCCTTTCCCACTTCATCCGTTCAATCAGCACGGGCACGGCTTCTTTGCCGGCGACGGCAGCGAGCGCTTTAGCTGCTGCCCCACGAATGTCGTAGTTCTCCTCGTCCTCGCTTATCTCTTTGACCACAGAAGGGATATAGGAATCTTTATCCTGGAGCGCCTTCCTGATCGCTGGGATGGCTGGGGCTGCCGCGGGACCGAGGCTTTCCAACACGGCCAGCGCTTCTTCGGGGGCTCCCGTTCCGTTGTGCTCCTCTTGGAGCAGCTTTATCAGTGCTGGCAGCGCCTCCTCATCGTGCGGGTCAATTCGTAGTACGGCTTGCGCCACGATGGGCGCACCTCTCCGTTTTCGTCCGTCTCAAGCATCTTGCGCAGTCTCGGCAGCGCGGAGGTGGCGGCGGGGCCAATCTTCCCTAACGCCTCGGCCTCGTCGTATCGCACGGCACGCTGCATACAGAAGTCGAAGCTAATCCAGCGGGCACGTTGTTCCTTATCCGCCAGCCCCAGCGTCAACGCGGCAACGGCCGACTTGGCACGGGGGCCGTATTCCCCGAGAGTGCGAGCGGCTTCGCCTCGCACATTGGGGTCCTTATCCCCCAATGCCCGAATCGAAACGGGAATGGCCTGGGTGCCTTCGCTGTCGATGGCGGACACTGCGGCCACCGCGCTCCAGCGAACTGCCAACTCCAGATCATTCTGCGCGAGCGTGATTAGCGCGGGCAGGGCAGCCGTCGCTGTTTTTCCGAGACCGCCCAGCGCCTCGACTGCCGAGCGGCGCACGTCCTTCTTCGAGTCCTTCAGGATGCGAACGAGTGCCGGCACCACTTCCTTCGGCGGCAAACGAATCCCGGTCAAGACCTTGATTGCCCCCACGCGCATGTTCGCATCCGGATTTTCAAGAGCGCTTGTCACGTCAGGCACGGCGGCAGCGCCGATCCGCTGCAAGGCCCTAATGGCAGAATCGCTCACTCGCGGCACCGGCGCAGTTCCAAGCAATGCTTCATTACCGGATACTCCGTCGTCGCCTAAGAGCGAAACCAACGCCGGGACCGCTGCCGACGCCTTCTCATGCATGTCGCCCAAATGGTTCGCTGCCGCGGCGCGGACTTTCGGGTCCTTGTCCCGCAGGAGCGTTACCAGTGACGGCACGTCTTTCGGCAACGCTTCTTCACCCGATGTTGCCGCGTTCCCTATTGTCCATAGGCCAAGGGCCAAGAACAAATGCAAACAAAGCCAATGAAAATGAATACGTCTACGCTTCATCTCACCTCTCCAACATCTCATGCGTGTCGGATGGATTCATCCCGCGAGTATCGTCGTCCGCCGGCATGTATGGGGTGTTCTGCGCAAAACGCCTTCCATGCCTCCAGCCCGGCACCGAACTGCGGCTGCCAGCCCTCCAGGGGTTCGACAGCCACGCGCACGCGGCTTTGATCCGGCAAGTCAAGCGGCTGGTCGAGCGTCAGGATGCCTGCCATCACCGTTCCCGTAGTTTCTGTCTTCATGGCCATTCTCCAAAAAACGCAACATCCCACGGATTATACCGCGCCCTGGTGGCAAGTCCACTCCTGCCAAATAGGGTTGTGTGATGCTGAGAGGCGACCTTCGATCCAATGGACGCCACTTGGCCGGCCCACCGTCAATGGGCACAAGCGGCTGCGTCACAACCACTTACGATCATCCCCGTGGAGCCGCACAACGCGGCAGAGTACAATGGCGGGCTTGTGTGCCGTTGTGCAGTCCGAGGAAAGCATGTTCCAACTCGTCGCCCCCTTTGAACCCGCCGGCGATCAACCCCAGGCCATCGAGGCCCTGACCGAGGGCCTGCGCGCGGGCACCAAGCAGCAAGTGCTGATGGGCGTGACCGGCTCCGGCAAGACCTTCACCATGGCCAACGTGATCCAGAACGTGCAGCGGCCCGTGCTGGTCATGTCGCACAACAAGACCCTGGCCGCCCAGTTGTACTCGGAGTTCAAGGAGTTCTTCCCGCACAACGCCGTCCACTACTTCGTCAGCTACTACGACTACTATCAGCCCGAAGCCTACATCCCTCAGCGCGACATCTACATCGAGAAAGACGCCGCCATCAATCAGCAGATCGAGCGGCTGAGGCTGGCCGCCACCAGCGCCCTGGTGAGCCGCCGCGACGTGATCGTCGTCACCAGCGTCTCGTGCATCTACGGCCTGGGCTCGCCCGAGGACTATCGGGCGATGATGGTGGGCCTGGACGTGGGGCAGGTGGTCGACCGCGATCAGGTGCTGGCCAAGCTGGTCGACATCCAGTACGAGCGGAACGACGTCGAGTTTCAGCCCGGCAAGTTCCGCGTGCGGGGCGATTGCGTCGAGATCTGGCCGACCTACGAGGAGATGGCCTTCCGCGTGGAGTTTTGGGGCGACGAGGTCGAGCAGCTTTCGGTCATCAATCCCACCAGCGGCGAGGTGCTGGAGCGGCCCGAGCGAATGTTCATTTATCCCTCGAAACATTTCGTGCTGCCCGAAGAACGCATCGCCGGCGCCGTCGACGACATCAGGCGGGAGCTGGACGAGCGGCTGAAGTTGTTCAAGGACCAGGGGAAGCTGCTCGAGGCGCAACGCTCGAGCGCCCGAACCCGCTTCGACATCGAGATGCTTCAGGAGGTGGGCTATTGTCCGGGCATCGAGAACTATAGCCGGCCGCTTTCGGGGCGTCCATCCGGCTCGCCGCCCGACACGCTCTTCAGTTTCTTTCCCGCGGACTTTCTGCTGTTCGTCGACGAGTCGCACGTGAGCGTGCCGCAGGTCCGCGGGATGTACTTCGGCGACCACAACCGCAAGGTGACGCTCGTGGAGCACGGGTTCCGGCTGCCCAGCGCGCTGGACAACCGGCCGCTGCAGTTCGACGAATGGGAAGGCCGGATCAAGCAGGTGATCTACGTGTCGGCCACGCCCGGCCCCTACGAGTTGGAGAAGACGGGGGGGAAATGCGTGGAGCAGGTGATCCGGCCCACGGGGCTCTTGGACCCGGAGATCGAAGTGGCCCCGGCCCGCTCCCAGGTGCCGCACCTGCTGGAGCAGATCCGCAGCCGCGCGGCCGCGGGCGAACGGGTGCTGGTCACTACGCTCACCAAACGGCTGGCCGAAGATCTGGCCGCCTATTTCGGCAAGCAGGACGTTCGCTGCAAGTGGCTCCATAGCGACTTGGACGCCTTCGAGCGGGTCGAACTGTTGCGCGACCTTCGCACGGGGCACTTCGACGTGCTGGTGGGCGTGAACCTGCTGCGCGAAGGGCTCGACCTGCCCGAGGTCTCGCTGGTGGCCATACTCGACGCCGACAAGGAGGGCTTCCTGCGGAGCGAAACGTCGTTGATGCAGACCATCGGCCGCTCCGCCCGCAACGTCAACGCCAAGGTGCTGCTGTACGCCGACAAGGTGACCGACTCGATGCAGCGGGCCATCGAGGAGACCCGCCGCCGCCGCGAGATGCAGCGCGAGTACAACACGGCCCACGGCATCACGCCGGAGACGATCCGCAAGGGGATTCGCGCGGGCATCGAAGCCGAGGCCGCCGCGCACGCCCAGTCGTATGCCGCGGTGGGCCGGCCCGACGAAACGCAGTACATCACCGAAGAGTACCTGGCCGAACTGGAGGCCGAGATGCTCGCCGCCGCCGAGGAACTCGAGTTTGAGCGGGCAACCGCGCTGCGAGATCGCATCGCGCAGATGCGTAAACAGTTGGGCAAGCCGCTGGCCGAGGCGGAAATTCATCACGCCACGCGGGCCCAGCGTGGAAGACATCACAAGCAACAGCAACGCACGGCGCGGGGACCAGAACCGGGGAAGGGATAATGCCTACGCATGGGACAGGTTGCCAACCTGTCCCGACAAATGGCCAGCCTGTCCCGACAAGTTAGCAACCTGTCCCACAGGTTGGCAATCTGTCCTACGGCAGTTCGTGTTCCGCGTCAAGAAAACGCGAAGGGAAGAGAGCCAGCGGGCAACCCTTCCCCTCGTGGAGTTCGATTTGCCGCACAAACGTAGGGCGGCTGTCAGTTCGAGGCCCGGATGGTTTCCGGGATTTTCTCGATCTACTTCTTCTCTTCGGTCGGCTTCGCCTCGTCGCCAGGCTTCGCTTCCGTTCCGGGTTTCGCTTCCGTTCCGGGCTTCGCTTCCGTTCCGGGCTTCGCTTCCGTTCCAGGCTTCGCTTCCGTTCCGGGCTTCTTCGCCGGGGGTGCCTTTGGCGCCGGGCCGCAACCAACGGCTACGAACATGCCCAGGCTCAGAACCAGCACGAACGTCAGAAACTTCTTCATAGCTTCACCTTTTCTAAAGCGTCAGGGTGATCGGGTGTACGCAGCAGGAAACCCTCCTGCCTGCTGACCAATTAGATACCGATCATGGGACAATTATTCCACGCAAAGCACAAACAAACGAGAGAATTCCTATCAGCCAGTTACTTTTTTTCGGGGGCCTTATCGCCGCCGGGGGCCTTGTCTGCTCCGGGCTTTGCGGCTTCATCACGGGCTTTCTTGCCGGGCGACTGGTTGGGCCTGGTTGGCGACGCTCCCGAGCCGCCGCAACCCAAGGTAAACATCCCCAGGCCTAAAATCAGCACGAATGTCACGAATTTCTTCATGGATTCACCTCCCTAGAACTTCAGGGCGATCACGGGTACGCAGTAGGAACCCCTCCTGCTTGCTGACCAATTAGATACCAACCACTGGGCAATTATTCCACACAAAGTACAATGAAGTCTGAATTCCGCACCCGCTTCCGACTTTTTTCCTCCCCAGCGGGGAATAACTTCGCCACAGGGTGTCTCTTACAAGAGGACCGACGATGGCCGACGCGCGATCCTCGGCCGACAGGGTCGACATAATGGCCCGGCTTGTCGCCGAACACCACCAGCCGGTGTTTCGCTACGCCTATCGTCTGGCCGGGACGGTCCCAGACGCCGAGGACCTGACCCAAGAGGTGTTCCTCACGGCGCAACGGAAGATAGATCAATTGCGCAAGATGGACAGCGCGGAGTTGGCTGTTTGCCATCTTGAAGAATTGCTTCCTCAGGGAGCGGGAGCGGCGATGGCCCTCGTTGGCGGCGAATTTGTCGATGAATGTGGACCATGTTCCGGCAGTTGCCCGCGACGACGATGCAGACCTCGATCAACTCCAGAAGGCACTCAACGAACTGCCTGACGCCGCGCGGCTGGTGGTCGTCATGTTTTACTTTGAGGAATGTACCTATCAGGAGATTGCCGATCGGCTGGAGGTGCCGATCGGCACGGTGATGAGCCGGCTGGCGAGAGCACGAGGGCGTCTGCGGACGCTGCTGATCGAGTTGGAGCCGCGCAAACGGCAGTCGAGTGCGGTGGCGGAATGAGGACGAGATATGGACAACCGCGTGGATGATAGGTTGGCGGCCACATTCCGCGACGTTCCGATACCGGCCGGGCTTGCCCAACGGCTGCTCGACCGTCTGGCCGTGGAGCGGAACACGGAGCAAGGAGCCGCGGATAACATATCGCCACTTACCTATTCAACCCATCTTTCGCCTCGTTTCTCTCGGCGTTGGCTGTTGGTCGGCGGTGGATTGCTGACGGTGGCCGCAAGCCTGCTGATGGCGGTTTGGTTGGGTGCAGGCCAGACCGGCGGGCTCAGCGAGCAGTTTGTGCTCGATGAGGCGATCCGCGTTTGACATGGTAATCGCGCCAAGGGGGCACTTGCCTTCCGAACGGTTGCCCCCAACAGCTTATCCGTTCAGCAGTGCGGTGCTACAGGCGCGTGGCACGAGTTGGCGGCCTTTGGACGAGTTTCTGGGCTGCCAGGGCGTTGTCTACGAGCTTCCAGGCCGCGCGGGAGTCCGCGCTGCGCTCTATGTGGTGGCTGCCGACGACACCCAGTGGTGCGGCGATGCCCCGGCGGTGCGCCCCTTCACGACCGGCGGGTATTGCACCTCGGCGTGGCAGGAGAGTGGGCTGCTGTATGTCCTGGTAGTGCAAGGAGATCGGGCAACCTACAACGGCTACCTGAATCTGCCGAGCGAGCCGATGGCCTAGCAGTTCGTCAGAAACTGCCTAAACTCGCCTGCCGCCGGGGGCCGAAGACTCTAATAGCGGCTCATGCCTGCGCTGCGACCGGACCACGCCCTGGGCTCGTGAATCCCTGTGGGGCGGATAGGTTCGGTGGGCGATGCCCACCCTACTTGCTGTGGCTCGCCACGACGGAAGGTGGGAGATTCGCGAGCTCGCCGACGACGAACCAGAGTCCGGGATGATCCTGTAGAGACAAGGGGGAAAAATATGAAGCGGCTTGTGATCGCGTCAGCCCTAGTTCTGATGCTCTCCAGCGCACCCGTTCGCGCCGAGAGGCCGATTACTCCGACCGGAGTGGGACTTGGCACGGCTGTCTCGCCCGGCGAATTGAAGGCGACGCCCGAGATGTGGTTCTACGACCAATCCGTGCGGCAGCATCAGGACCCGAAAGCGGCCGTCCGCGCGAACGCCGAGTTCCGCAACGAACAGCGGCTGCGCCGGATCGAATCGCTCAAGTGGTTCGGCCTCTCGAACAGCCGCCCGCGCGCCAGCAGCGATCCGTACCACAACGACTACTCGCCCGGCTGGGTGTCCAACTCGGGCTACTACCCGTCGCGGTGGATCGGCATCGGCCAGTAGTGCGTCAACCGACCTGACTTGACGGGTGCCACGGGCTGCTTGTCAGCCCGTGCTGTGGCCGATTCCTGCACTGGCCGACAAGCGGCCAGTGGCACCCAAGCTGTCAACACAGCACGGCTGGGGCAGTAGTACGCGGGAAACGTGGCGCCGGTAGGACGGGTTGCCAACCTGTCGGGACAGGGTTAGCAACGTGTCCTACGGGTAGTTCACTGTCCGCGTATTACCCCGCGCTGCCGCTACCGCGTCAGCAGACTCAGCAGGTACCGGCCATAGCTGTTGTTGTAGCCTTTGGCCAGCGTCTCAAGTTGCCGGGCGTGGATGAAGCCCTTGAGGAAGGCCACTTCCTCGATGCAGGCGATCTTCAGACCTTGGCGCTCTTCGATCGTGCGTACGAAGTCTGCTGCCTGGAGCAGCGACGTTTCCGTGCCGGTATCGAGCCAGGCAAAGCCGCGGCCCAGTTGCTCGACGTGGAGTTGGCCGCGCTCGAGATAGGCCCGATTCACGTCGGTAATTTCCAGTTCTCCACGTGCCGACGGGGAAAGGCCGGCGGCCACGTCGAGCACCTGGTTGTCGTAGAAATAGAGCCCCGTGACGGCATAGTTGGATCGCGGCGCCTTCGGCTTTTCTTCGATCGACAAGGCCTTTCCGCCGTCGTCGAATTCCACGACCCCGTATCTCTCGGGGTCCTTCACCCGATAGGCGAAGTTCGTGGCCCCGATTTGCCGGGCGACGGCCCGATCCAGGTTCGCCTGAAAGCCCTGGCCATAGAAGATGTTGTCGCCGAGGATCAGGGCCACGTGGTCGACGCCGACGAACTCGCGGCCAATCAGAAACGCCTGGGCCAGTCCCTTGGGTTCCGGCTGGACGGCGTAGGAAATCGAAATGCCCAGGTGGCTGCCATCGCCGAGGAGTTGCCGGTAGCCGCCAATGTCTTGCGGCGTCGAGATCAGCAGGACGTTGCGGATGCCGGCCAGCATCAGCACCGACAAGGGATAGTAGATCATCGGCTTATCGTAGACGGGCAGCAGTTGCTTGCTGACGGCCCGGGTGATCGGATAGAGCCGCGTGCCCGATCCTCCGGCCAGGATGATCCCTTTGGCAAAGAGTGGTTGTTGCTGCATGGTTTCGAGGTCCAACGGCACGGTCCGGCAAGTGTCCGATTCAAAAAAAGGCGGAAATCCCCGCGAACAGGCTGCCATGATACCGGCAGAGCCCGCTGTTGGGCAAGAGCGGGTCCGGCGTCAGGGCGCGTGCATTGATTCCCTCAGTTTCCACGCCTTGTGAGTTCCCATCCTCAATTTCCCGTCTCTTCCGTCCGCCCTGCCCCCTCTTGCTCCACAACCTCTAACAATCGCTGGCGGATTTCCTCGAACCGGCGCTCGTCCTTGATCTTGCGATCCTGTCGATCCGTGACGTAGAACACGTCGACGACCTGATCCAGAAACGTGCCGATCTTCGCCCGGCCCACCGATAGGCCCAACTCGAACAGCGTGCGGGTAATCGCATACAGCAAACCGGTGCGGTCGTGCGTAAAGATGTCGATGATCGTGAAGCGCTGTGAAGTGCTGTTGTCGATGTTCACGCGGGTGGGCACGCCGGGCACGCGCACTCGCCGGTGGGCGCCGGTCTGCCACGTGCGGCGGAATGCCGGCGGCTCCCCGCTGGGACGCGTTAGAGACTCGATCAGCGCTTGTTTGACGTCATCCAGCCGTTGCGGCGGGGGCTCGCCCGCATAGTCGGGATCGTGGACCCAGAAGCGGTCCAACACGAGGCCGTCGGGCAGGGTGTGAATCTGCGCAGCGCGGATTTGCAGGCCGTGGCTGCTCAAGGCGCCGGTCAACTTGTGAAAAATGCCGGCGGTGACGCGCTCGGAGGTGGCGATGGTGAATTGGACCATTGCGGTCTCCGTCTGGGATTGCGCGGCGGCCGCAACGCTGTGGGCGTCTTCTGCAGAAAGAGGCAACAGCAAGCCCTCACCCTGGCCCTCTCCCGGCGGGAGAGGGGAGAGACCGTGGAGCAGCCGCAGATCGTCGGCCGCCTGTTGGGGCGGCGTGGCATGGAAATAGGCCGCCGGCAAGGCATTGAGATGCTCGGCGAACCACGTCTCGTCCTGTTGCGTCCCGAGCTGCGCGGACGGCCGTGCGGCGCTGCTGGAGCAGGTCGTCGATGGTGGTTTCGGGGCTTTCGCCGGCGAGGTGTTGCATGGTGCGGTGGTAGAGGTCGGTGACGACCTCGGTCTTCCAGCCGTCCCACACGCCCGGTCCCACCGCCCCTAAATCGGCCGCCGTCAGCACGTACAGCATTTGCAGCAACTCCGGCGAGCCCACCTGCACGGCGAACTGCACGGCCAATTGCTCGTCGGCCGTGTCGCGGCGGAACGCCAGGTGGTTCATCAGCATGTGCTTGTGGACGAGGAACCGCAGGGCCTCGGCCTCGTGGGCCGGAAGTCCCAGCCGCCGGGCGGCGTTGGCGGCGATCTTCCCTCCCAACTCCCGATGGTCCTCCAGGTAGCCCTTGCCCACGTCGTGAATCAGCAGCGCCAAGTGGAGCAAGTGCTTTTGGGTCAGCGGCCGGTAGACGCGCCCCAAGGGGCCGGGGTCCGACCAAAGCTCCGTGGCAAACTCCACTGCCCGCAGGCAGTGCTCATCGACCGTGTACTTGTGGTACTGATTGAATTGCAGCAGGCCGCGGGCGTGGCGGAACTCGGGAATGAACCGCTCCAGAAGGCCCGCATCGTGCAACTCGCGCAGCAGCGGCCCCAGCCGGGCGGGGTGACTCAACAGCGACAGGAAATGGCGGCACGCCTCCGGCGCCGGCAGGGCCTTCGGCAGCCGCAGCGCCTCGCGGCGAATCGCCTCCCAGGTCGAGGCGGCGATCGGCTTGTCGTAGAGATTTGCCAGGTCCACCAGCCGCATGATCGCCGCCAGGTCGCCGCGGAGCAATTGCAGGCCGTTCCGCGTGGCCAACATGCCTGCGGGACCGACGTGAATGCCGGCCTCGACCCGGTGACCGAAGAGCGCGGTGGCCAGCCGCGCCATCCGGCGGTGCGACTGGGCGTTGGCCACAAAACGCGCGGCAATGTGGCTCACGGCGTCGGTGTGGCGGAAGTAGTCGCGCATGAACTGCTCGACCGGCAGCAATCCGGGCTTGGCCGCGTAGCCGCGCGACTCAGCGATGCGGAGCTGGTCGGCCCGATCCAGTACGTCAACCGCGTGCCGCGCATGAAAGTGCAATTCGCAACGCAATTGCAGGAGGAATTCATTGGCCCGCAGAAGGGCCTCCAGGTCCTCGTCTCCGAGCGCTCCGAGCGCGTGCAGCTTGCGGGGATCGGCCGCTCCGTAACGCACGAAGCCGATCCAGCGGATCAACTGGATGTCGCGCAGTGCGCCCTGCGACCGTTTGACGTTCGGCTCCAGCAGGAAGACCGTTTCACCGTAGCGATGGCGCTCGTCCAAGCGGTCCTTCTGAATGCCCGCCATGAGCCGGCGGGCGCGGCGATGAACCTCGCGGCGGAACTGCCGCCGCCAGTGGCCGAAAAGCGTTTCGTTGCCGCCCAGCCGCCGGGATTCCACCAGCGACGTGCAGATCATCGGCTCGCTGCAAGCCAGCCGGCAGGCCTGCTCGGGCGTTCGCACGCTGTGGCCGAGACACAGGCCGGCGTCGAAGACGTCGCGCAACAGCCGCTCGGCCAGCCTGGCCACGCGGTCGCCGACCTCCGGCCGACGGAGGATCATCAGGTCGACGTCGCTGTAGGGGGCCACGTCGCGGCGTCCGTAGCCGCCGTGCGCCACCAGCGCGATCTCCGACCACAGTCCGTTTGGTCCCGCCTCGCCCAGGTCGGCCAGTGCGGCGTCGGTCAAGTCGAGCAGAACTCGATCGCGCAGGTCGCTCATGGCGGCGCACAAGTCGACCCCCGTGCAGCCGCCCTTGTGGCGCCGGTAGAGTTCCTCGTATCCCGCGGCCAACTGTCCCTTGGCAGCCAGCACGTTGGAGCGGAGAGAGGACATGAGTAATGTTCAGATCGCGCTCTCGCCCGATTCGCCGGTGCGGATGCGAACCACCTCAGCGAGGTCGGTCACGAACATCTTGCCGTCGCCCACCTGTCCGGTTTGAGCGGAACGCATGATCGTGTCCAGCACGCTCTGCAGTTTGGCGTCGGGAATGACGACTTCGATCTTGATCTTGGGCACGAAATCGACTTCATACTCGGTGCCGCGGTACATCTCGGTGTGCCCCTTCTGGCGGCCGAATCCGCGGACCTCGGTAATGGTCATTCCCGCCACCCCTTGCTCCGTCAAGGCTTGTTTGACCTCCTCGAGCTTGAAATGCCGGATGATCGCTTCCACCTTCTTCATCAGAGGACTCCCAATGCGGCCGTAGCCGCAGGCACAGGGTTCAGTGTTCAGGGTTCGGGGTTCAGAAGCTGGTGTGCGGGGATACAAGTCCTGGACCCCGAACCCTGAACCCTAGCCGCAACAGTCCCTCGTTCATTCCCGTACTTCTACTATATATAAATGTACCCTTCTTCGCCATGCTGGCTGAGATCGAGGCCCTCGATTTCCTCGGTCCGCGAGACCCGCAGGCCCATCACGGCGTCGAGCACCTTGAGGATCACGAAGGTGGCCACGATGGCCAAGGCCCAGGTAATCACCACGGCGATAATCTGAGCGGTCAGGACGTTGCCGCCTTCGAGCAGGCCGAGCAGTTTGTCGCCGGTGACCGACTCGGTAGCCCCGGTAACCCGGGTGGCGAAGATCCCGGTAAGGATGGCTCCCAAGGTCCCCCCAACACCGTGAACGCCGAAGGCGTCCAGCGAATCGTCGTACTTGAAGTACGACTTGAGGCTCGTGCAGGCCAGGAAGCACACGATGCCGACGGCCACGCCCATCAGCAGCGCGGGCATGGGCGTCACGTACCCGGCGGCCGGGGTAATGCAGACCAATCCGGCCACCACGCCGGAGCAGGTGCCCAGGATCGAAGGTTTGCCGCGAGTGATCCATTCCATCGCCGCCCAGGTCAGCCCGCCGGCCGCCGCGGCGAAGTGCGTGGCGCAGAAGGCGCTGGCCGCCAAGCCGCTGGCGTTAAGTGCGCTGCCGGCATTGAAGCCGAACCAGCCGACCCACAGCATGGCGGCGCCGATGGCCGTGTAGGTCAGGTTGTGCGGCGGCATCGGTTGGCTGCCGTAGCCCAACCGCTTGCCCAACACCAAGGCACAGATCAACGCCGACACGCCGGAACTGATGTGTACCACGGTGCCGCCGGCAAAGTCCAAGGCGCCGCCGCCATAAATCTCCGCATGCTTGCTGCCGTACTGCAAAATCCCGCCGCCCCATACGGCGTGGCACAGCGGGCAGTACACCAGGGTCCCCCACAGGATCATGAAGACGACCATCGTGCTGAACTTCATCCGCTCGGCGAATGCCCCGCAGATCAAAGCCGGCGTAATAATGAAGAACATCCCTTGAAAAAGCATGTGCGTGAGCCGATTGATCGTTCCCAGCGGGTACACCGGAATGACCGACTTGCCGTTCTCCCAGGTGGCCTGCACGCCGTTCATGAACAGGTGGTCCGAATTGCCCAGCCACTTGGGCGGCGGATCGAGCGCGTCGCCGCCGAAGCCCAGCGTGTAGCCCCAAAGTGCCCAAATGACCGTCATCAAGCACATCAAAAACACGCACTGCATCATCACGCCCAACACGTTCTTCTTGCGTACCAATCCGCTGTAGAACAGGGCCAACCCCGGTCCGGTCATCATCAGCACCAGCGCGGCACTGGTCAGCATCCAGGCGTTATCGCCGGTGTCGAGCTTGGGCGGTGTGGGCGTCGGGGGTGCGGCATTGGTGCTGCCGCCTTCGGCCGCCCAAAGAGTTGTTGCCGGGGCCAGTGCCATCCCGAGCACGCTCGCCAGCATCGCTGCCACGACCAATATCCACAGCCTCTTTCCGGATTTCATGCGATCGACCGCCTTTCGTCATTCCGCGATGGCTATTCTTCGCCTGGACGTAGCGATGGCGAAGCAATCGTTGTGCCAATCAAGGCAGAAGAACCGGTCCATAAACCGAAGTCGTTGTGCGACAATAGAGTAGCCGCTGTGGGCGAAATGCCGCCAGGTGGTCTCCATAGCCCGCCTGCCTGATTTGTGTGCAGCCTGTGATTAGCCGACTGGCAGGGGGTGCCCCCTGTGCCGGTCTTCGCAATACAGCCTCCCGGCAGAGCGGATTCCAATCCGCTCAAACGGAATGGATTCGTTCCAACGGGATGAATTCCGTTCTACGGCACGCAGTCCTACGAAGTATAATCGGACCCGGCGGAAAACCCCTTGCAGGAGGACTCAGGATGAACGTTGCATCGCGGGCGGTGGTCGTACTAATGGTTTTGGGCGGCGTGCTGGCGGGGGCACGAAAACCCCTCGCGGCCGAAAGAGCCCTCAAGCACTCCGACGTCGTGTTCATGGGGGAGAGCAGCAAGGACATCTACGAGACCTATGGAGCAACGGTCGTCAGTTGGGGCAGCCGGCCTTGGGGAGACGTCCCCAAGGCGATTGCGGACTTCCGCAAGCGCGTGGACGTGGCCCACGGTCTTGGGATAAGCTACTGCGCGGGGGCGGCGTTTCGCACCGCGTTCGCCGAGATGATCGACTTCAGTCCGCAATGGCGCGACTGCCGGTGCCTGAGCATCGAAGGCCAGCCGATCACCGTCCCTTGGCTCTGGGATCACAAGCACAAAGACGGCCATCCCGCCTACTGGTTCTGCACCAATGCACAGGGCTACCGGGACTTCTTGAAATGGCAAGTCAAGCTGGGCATGACCGCCAACGTCGAGGGACTGCACATCGACGACTACGACGGCACGGCGGGTACGGAATATCTGGGCGCCTGCTTCTGCCCGCATTGCACCAAGGCGTTTGCCGAATTTCTCAAGACCAAAGTCTCGCCGCAGCGGTTGAAGGAGTGCGGCGTCACGTCGTTGGACGGCTTCGACTACGGGGCGTTCCTGAAGGGCAAGGGAATCGTCACGTCTGCCGATTTCAATCGCGTCATCTTCGGCCCGCCGGTGAACCTCGGCCCCGAATACCTGCGATTTCAGTATTCTCGCGCGGCGGAGTTCGTCGGCGAAGTGCGGAAGTACGCCGAGCAGTTGGCCGGCCATCCGCTGCTGTTATCGGTCAACTCGTCGGTCTCTGATCCGAAGAGCCTGTTCATCGCGCCCTACGTGAGTTACTTCTGCGGGGAAGTCAACCACGGGGCCGAGCAGCGCCCGTGGGGGCCCAAGGCCAATCGGGACCTGGAACCGGTATGGTCGTTCAAGCTGGCCGACGCCATCGGCCGGTTTCAGGCCAGCACCGGATCGGGCGGCGATTGGGCCTACGTCGACGCCCACAAGAAACCGGGCCTGGTGCGCACGTGGATCGCGCAGGACTACGCCTTCGGCCATTCGCTCATGGCGCCGGTCCGGCAGTGGGCGTATACCAAGGAGAAAGGCACGCACTGGTACCAGAGCCGGCCCGAAGATTACGCCCACCTCTACCGGTTCGTGCGGCGGAACAGCACGCTCTTCGACGATTACGAGGCCGTGGGCCTGGTCGGGCTGCTCTATAGCAACGCCGCCGCCCGCCAGAGCATCGACCAAATGCGCGAGGCCTGCTTGTGGCTCGCCAAGAAGAACATCCCGTTCGAACTGACGTTGGCGGGCGACGACTGGCTCGACGCCAGGCTCACGCCCAAGACGCTGGGCAAATACCGGGCCGTCGTCGTAGCCGAGCCGACGCTCTTGGAGGGCGAGCAGAAGAAGGCGCTCGACGAGCTCGCGGCCGCTGGGAAGGTCGTCGCCTGGGACGCCAAGAAAGGGCTCGACGAAGCGGCACTTGCCAAGCTATTGCCGCAGTCGATCACCATCGACGGCACTGACAACGTAATCGCCGTGGCGAGGGCGATTCCCGGCAAGCCCGATGCCCCGGCCATCGTGCATCTGCTCAATCGGGAGTACGATCCGTCGACGGACTCGATGAAGACGCTGAAGCAGGTCAAAGTGACCTTCCACAAAGACCTTTTTGGCGGCAGATCGTTCACCAGGGGCACGCTTTACTGCCCCCCGGTCACCTTGAATCGGGAGAATCCCGGAGCGAGCGAGCCGGCGCCGCTCGGCATCGAAGCGACCCGCAACGGCGTGACAATCACCGTGCCGGAGCTGGACCTCTGGGGCATCGTCAAGCTGGAGTAGCAGGCACACGCCGTGTGCCGTTTGCGGCCCGTCGATCCCCAGCATACGCGTCATGTCGTGATTGATCGCATTGCAGCGGACGGCACACGGCGTGTGCCTGCTACTTTTCGACAGCCGCCCTGAGAGCGTTCACCTCATTCGCTCAGAATCTCGATCCGCAGCCCGCCCGCCACCTGCATTACCGGCAAAAACGCGCTGAAGGCCGACTTGAGGTTGCTCTGGGCGATCTTCAGATGGCCGGCGCCGATGCCGCCGCGGGCCAACGTGCCGTCGATGGGAATCCATCGCTTGTCGACATACACCTCGGTCCACATGTGGTAGAAGAACGCCTGCCTGCCTTCCAAGTAGACCAATCCGATGGCCACGCGGGCGGGGATGCCCCGGGCGCGGGCCAGCGCGGCCAGGAACACCGAGTGCTCCGTGCAGTCGCCCTCGCGCGACTTGGCCACCTCGGCCGCCGTGGCGAAGGCCTGCGTGTAGTCCTTGTTCTCGACCTCGCGGTTGACGTACCGCTCCAGGGCCACGGCGACCTGCCAGGGATCTTTCTCGCCGCCGGCGGCTTTCTCGGCATCGGAAACGATCAACGGATCATCGCTCTGGATGAAGGTGTTGGGGCGAAGGTCGTCGTCGCTGGGCGGATCGGCCGGGGCGCTGGGGTTTCCATCGGAGCGGCCGGGCCGGATGGCATAGACCGTGATCTCGGCCGTGTGGGCGTCGATCGACTTGACCGCCTGGCTGGGCCCGGTGGCAAACACGCCCGCCGGATCGCCCCCCTCCAAGTGAACGCGGTAGCGAACCTGCTTCGCTTTGTGAGCATCCGGCAGGGGCCGGTCCACCTTGACCATCATGCTGGCGAACAGATCGGGCCCCACGGTGTCGGGCTCTCCGAGGGCCTCGGTCTTGGACGTGCGAAACGTCTCCATGTTCATTACCGGCATGCGGGTCTTGAGCGTGTCGCCGGTACGGTCGATCCACACCGTCTCTTCGAGCTTCTGCCCATCGGCCAGTCGCGTGACGGTTTCAATGCGCAGCAGGTCGTAGGTTCCCGTGCGCAAGGCGGCCGGCTCATAGTCCTTGGCAACCATCTCCATGTCGGCCACTTCGACCTGGTCCGCTTGGACGAGCAAGCCCTTCAGCGTTCGCCGCTCGCCGGGCTGCATCGGCCGGCGCAAGAGGTTTTGTTCGGCCGCGAACGGGCCGCCGTAGTCGCGCGACCAGGCGATCGACGTGCGCTTGGGGGCTGCCGCGCCGGCGCCGGTGGTCTCGACCTCGAGCCGGTCGCCCTGGACTCGTCCGATCGTGCGGATCGGGTTGGGGCCCATGTGCGTCTCGCTCTGGAAGCCGATCAACTGACCTTCCGGCGTTTCGACGCTTGTGTTGCGAATTTCCTGAGTGCTGGTTTGGCCCGCCCGCTTGACGGCCAGGTGAACGATGCTCTCCGTGTTGACGGTCGGGCGATCCCCCTCGGCGCCGCGGCGCACCGTCGTGTGGACGTAGCCGAGCCGGGTTCCTTGCAGGAAGCAGGCGTCCCAGGTCTCGCGGGCCGTCTCCGGCGGCGACGAGGCCTTTGCACAGGCCAGCGAGGCTCAATAGGGCGGCAGCGACGGCGAGTCGCACGATGGGAGCAAGAGTATGGTCCATGAGGATGGGAATCCTGAGGGTGATTTGCCTTCTTCAAGAAGTGTACCGGCTCGGCGGCCTGCCGGCTACGGCGTGGCAAACTCTTCGCCAACCGACGCGTTGCGCACCGGGCGACGGAAGTTTCTTGAGGGAATCGCCTCGGGCCGCCACAGGCCCCGTTTTCCAGTGCTACATTAGCGTAACCGGCTTCTGCACGGGACGTTGGCCTGCCGGATATGGCGGGCGTGACGGTTGTTCCAGCTTTGTCGAGGTCCGGCCCGCGGAGAACAAAACAAGCCGGAAAGAAGCGGTTCGTTGCCGGCGAAGCGTAACCTACGGTTGGATAGAAAGCTCCCTGCTGCGGCTCGGCCGTTCCCCTACTGCGAGCATCGTTTGCCACAAGATTGAGAGCATCGATGGGTTTTCTGAAACGATTCTTCCGCAACGTATTCCGCTGAAGGCGCGATGCCGGTCGGCGCCAGCAGCTTCGAGCACCTCAGCGAAGAGGAGCTGGAGATCGCACCTGGGGGTGTCGCGCTACGGCGACTTCACCCTCACCGAGGCCGTCCGCCCGTCCTACGACCTGCAGGTCGTGCCCAGCCAAGGCTATCGGCACGATTATTACCGCGACGAGCAGAACCGCAGCAGCGTGCCGGTGCTGATGGCCGCGGTCTCCCAGCGAGCGGCTCTTCGAGATCGTTCATGGAGCTGCTCGACCCGTTGGGGTTCACGGTCGACGTGGTGCTGGAGACCAGCCACAGCCGGCACAACAAGGGCCACACCGACCTGTACCGCGAGCACATCGACTTGCCGGTGCTCAAGAGCGTCCTTTGGGAATACGAGGACATGCTGCACCAACGACGGCTGCACCGGCCTGGCCGTGCTCAACCCGGATATTCCCCAGGAAATCCAGTTCGACGAGCACAAGCTGCTGATCGTCTATGGCGAGCAATTGCAGGAGTACGAGGACATTCTTCGCCAGCGCGCCATCGGCTGCAACGAGCAGATTCGCTTCATCACCGAGGCGGAGCACGTCCATTCTTCCAGCGACGCCTACGCCCAGCAGTTCGACGAGTTGCGGACGCGGCTCGGCATGGATGGCGAATACGCCGAGGGGCGCGAAGCCGGCGACTGGGGACTCGGGGCGCGAGAGTAGAGCCCCTGCCGTTACCCAAATTTCTATCCCGTGGCGTGCCGTCGCCGATAGTCGCTAGCCGGGACATGATATCGCCAATCTGAATTAAACACCCCTTTACTCCTTCCCTAGCGAGGCGTGCTGCAAGCGGGGAGTTTCGCCCCGCATGGCACCCGGTTCGTCGAAGTTAGGGCGACGGCCGGTCATCGTATCCGCTTTGGCG
Source organism: uncultured Planctomycetaceae bacterium (assembly GCA_963759115.1). GTDB lineage: Bacteria > Planctomycetota > Planctomycetia > Pirellulales > Thermoguttaceae > CAVWXT01. The sequence continues at coordinate 105,858 of CAVWXT010000008.1, read as the reverse complement.
GTAAGGGATTGATCGCTGCGGTACGACGCGCAAGTCGCACCCCTCCGAAGATTGAAATGGTGCAAAACCTCTCCCTGACGAGGGAGCTTCGGCACTTGGCTCTCGACTCTCAACTCTCCGTCCGTACCGTTGGTCAACATCTCGCGCCATTTCCAATTCGTGACATCTTCCTTTCCCCTTTCGACTCTCAACTCTCCGTCCGTCCCGTTGGTCAACACCTCGCGCCATTTCCAATTCGTGACATCTTCCTTTCCCCTCTCGACTCTCAACTCTCCGTCCGTCCCGTTGGTCAACACCTCGCGCCATTTCCAATTCGTGACATCTTCGTTTCCCCTCTCGGCCCTCGACTCTCGACTCTGGACTCTCGACTCTGGACTCTCCCCCATCATGCGCTTTCGGCCGGGGGGTTTTCAAGACCGAGAATTATACCACCCGAATGGACGGCATATTGCGGTCGCTCCGGATGGCGCGGTAGAATTGCGTCAATCGCCGCTCGGCGCAACAGAACAAGGAAGGCGCGACGGCACGGGCTGCGAGCCGTGGACGCTTCGGCCGCGTAAGCGACCGAAGAAGCGCTTGTAGGGTCGCCTTAAATTACCTGGATTTGGTGGCTGACCTTTTCTCGTCCAATCCGTTTAACGGCACATCAAGTGAATTTTTGAATCTGGCCCCGCTTTCACACCCGACCGCTTTGTTCCCTACCGCTATCCGATGGTCGCTATAACGTACTCCATGTTACGCTGTTTGCACCATATTTCCGCCGCTTTTCGCTTCCGTTGCACATCATTCGAGTCCAAGCGGCTGGGATCCTTGACTTCTACGATAACCTTCCTGCCGTCTTCATACTCGACCAGGAAGTCCGGCACATAACGCCGCTGATGTTTTTGCCCATCAATCCAAGGGATCGTAATGCCGTGGCGCTTCATCCACTTGACGGCGTGTGGGTCGCGCTCCAGGCGGTCCATCATCCGGCGCTCCAGATCACTCTGGAATCGCTCGAAGTTCCAAGGGCTTTTCTTGGGGTTTCTGAACTCGCCATGTATGCTAATCGCCATATTCGATGATCCCCGCTATTAGTCCAGGAATAGCCCCGACCTTGGCCTTCATTTGCTGAAGCATTTTCCAGGCGAAATCGACTTCCTCGCGTTCGGCCAATCCCAAGGAAGACCCGTTCAGGAATTTCTTGCGCACGTGCTGCACCAATGCGCTGTAAACGCGGTCCTTGAAGGCTGCCGCATAACCGGCTTCCACCGTCAACGTCTCCGCTATTTCAAGCATACGCCCCTTTACGGCGTCCCGGATCGCTTCATCGGATATCTGAACACCCGGCTCGCCGGGTGTGGATGGATCGGGAGCCGAGTGGATCGTCTTCCAACCTTGGCCACCGAGTTCCTGGCCAACCACGCCGGAGATGCCCAATTTCGTAATCTCAATCACCGTCGGGTCATACTCGATGGCGTTCATGGTCTCTTGCCAGTTCTCCAGGGGTTGAGGCGGTGGGTCGAAGTCACCGAGGTCGAACTCGCCGTCATCTACAAAGGATGGATCGACCGGCGGAACGTCAACTACAAGGTCCGGGTTGGCGAACTCCTGCTTCGGCGGCGGCGGCGGAAGGTCTTCCATCTCGTCGAACAGGTCGTCAATCAGAACACCCTCGCGCTTGCGGGCGTTGAAGATGTCCCAAAGCCATTGATGCTCCAACTTGGGGTGATCCACCACCGCGCAAATCTGCGGTTCGGTGGGATCAACGCCTTTCACCCGCACGCGCCGCAAGCCGCGCCCGACTACCTGCTGCCCGTAAACGCGCGAGCCAAACTTGCGCAACAAAAGGATCACGCCCACTTCGGGAACGTCCCAGCCCTCGCGCAACATCAACACGCTGACCACGGCCTTGTACGGCTTTCCTGACTTCTGTTGTTTTCCCAGTTCGCGGGCCTTCTGGCGCTCTGCTTCATCGCTGTCCTCGGTCACGAGCAGCGTTTTCACCTTGAAGTACTTGCTCAGCGTTTGCTCCGCCTTCTCCGCGTCCGCCTTGCAAACCGCGACCACGAAAAGGATCGGCTGATACCGCCCCTTGGCCCGTCGCTCCTGCTCCTCCAACCGGCGCAACGCAATCGCCATCTGTTGGCGCATCGGCTCGTCGTCGGTCACCCATTGCGTCGCGTTCAACCCGAGGCGGTCCACTTCGTCCCAGTCGATTTCCTCCACCTTGCGTTTTTCGCCAGTTCGCGCATCGGTGTAGGTCAACTGCACGGTCTTGATGTCCGGTTGATAGACCACCGGCGTCTTGATGATTGCGTCGGCAAGCGCGTCCGTCACGCCGTATTCGTAAATCATCTCGCTGTCGGGCGTCTTGCCGTCGGCGCGGTCGGGTGTCGCCGTCGTGTCCACCCGCATCACGACCCGATCGCGCATCCGCAACAGCGTCGCCTCGTATTCCAGGGCGGGCGAGTTGTGCGCCTCATCGTTGAACAGGGCGAAATCCGGCCCGTTCATCAGCGCCGACAAGTTGCTCTGCCCGCTCTTGTTGCTCTGGTAGAACTGATGAATGTTCCCCAGGATGACGCTGGCGCTGAACAGGCTCGACCAGCCGCCTGCCTTCCCGCTCCCGAGCGTGGTCAGGTCGAAATCGCTTGGCCCAGCGGTGGCCCACGGCGGGATCAAATCGCGGTCTTTGAACACCTTGCCGCCCTGGAAATCGTCCTCCAACCGGTCGCGCACGATCAGGTTGGGACAAAGCAGCACGAACTTCTGAACGCCATGCACGATGCGCAACCAGGCGATCAGCGCCGCGATGACCGCCGTCTTGCCGCCGCCGGTGACGATGTTCAACAGCAACCCATCGGCCCCGATCTGTGTCTTGCCAAGAATCTCGTGCGCATACACCACCCGGAGAAACGACTCCCACTGGTGCGGCCAAAGCGTCCCCTCCCGTGCCGCCTGGTCGTCGTCCGGCGAGGTCAAAAACTCGATGTATTTGTACGAGTCCGCCTTCAGCCCCGGCATGCCGTCCCGCCGCCAATCGCGGAAGGCGTTTTCGTATTTGGCAAATTGGTTGAACACCTACCGTTCCTCCAGGGGCGGAGGATTATCGACGCCCATGTCTTCCAATCGCTTGATGAGCGGCGCCAACTTATCGCCAATTATGGTCCACAAAATTTCGTAACGTATCTCGCCATATTCATGGGCCAGCACGTTTCGCAAACCAATCATCGACCTCCAGGGAACGTCGGGATGATTGTTGCGCGTCTCCGGCGAAACTCGCCGAGCGGCTTCCCCGATGATTTCCAGGTTGCGCTCCACGGCGTTGCGGATTTTACGGTCTTCGAGAAAATTCTCGTACCGCAAACCGTTGGTGAACTCGACGGCCGTCCTGGCGGCATCCAGCATGTCCCATAGGCGGGCCATGTCCTTGGGGTCAATCCGCATAAATCACCTCGCGGGTTTTCAGTATCTCGTGCTTCCTCCAGGGATTCCGCAGCGCCTCCTTTTCCACTAGGTCCACCGGCCGGCCGAGACGCGTTTCCAATTCTTCTTTCATCTCCAGCAATCGGTCGATAGTCAGCGGCGTTCCAGGCTCAAAACTCACTAAAAAATCCACGTCGCTTTCGGGAGTGAAATCGTCCCTTAGCGCGGACCCGAAGATGGACAACTCGCGTATCCGCCACCTGCGGCAAAACGCCGCCAGCAGGCCCCGATCCAGTTGCACGTTTGCGTTCACGGTCTCGCCTCCTCCGCGATAATTTTACTTCACGTCGATTTCCGCCGTCCATAGGCCCTCCCCGCCCATGTCGTCCTGCACCTTGCAGGCGATCCGCACGTTGCCGGTCCCCGGGAACTCGTATTGCGCCTGCAACTCCGGCTCTTTCTTCGCCCCGTGGACGAACGAATAGCCCGGCGTGCTCGAAAACCGCTCCCCGTAGTCAAAATCCCACTGTACGTTGATGATCTTCGCGCCCGCGTTCATCACCACCGTCTCGCTCACGTCGAAGAGGTAAGTACGGGAGGCAATGCGCTTGTGGCCCACCTCCACGCGCGGCGGCTGCACAAAAGTCAGGAAGTTCTCGTAGTCGGCGTTGTGGGTCGAGAGCGCCGCCACGTGTTCGCGGAAGCGCGGCGAGTCAATGCGCACCTGATCCAGCCGTATGAAGTTCAGGTCGGTCTGTTCGAGTTTGCGCAGGCGCTCGGCGGCGTCCATTGCGTCTTGGCGGAACGCCCAGGCGAGCATGAGCCCGTCGCGCAGGTTGTCCTGCTTGTAGCGCAGGGTTTTGCGGATTGCGTTGGCGAAGTCCTGCACGTCCGCCGCCGATACGCCCTTCTTCGGATTCGGTTCACCCACCCAGACGGGAACCGCGCCCTTCATGCCGTGAATACCCGCCTGATGTTCCTCATCCACCGCGCCGAAGCATTTCAATACGAAAGCCCGAAAATGCTCGGGCGGCATATCGGCTAGCCGCCGCGTCTCATACACGCCCCAGTGCGCGACCGTGAAGTCCGGCACGGGGAACAGCTTGCCCGTCTGCTCCTCGACCTGGCGGGTCAGCCGGTCCGCCGTAATCGCCACGGCCACTCGCGACTGGTCGCAGGCGATCCAGCGACGACCCAGCCGTTGCGCCACCGCTGGCGTCGTCCCTCCGCCACAGAAAAAGTCAGCAACCACGGCATTCTCATCCGCTGCCGCCTTGATGACCCGTTCAAGTAATTGCTCCGGCTTCTGCGTTGGGTATCCGATGCGCTCCCCAACTCCCGATTGGAGACTATTGATATCTGTCCAATAGTCCTCTGGCACTTTCCCTTCATCCAGATAGTACTTGTAATAACGCGTTTCTCCCTTGGAGTTCTTTGTGCCATAAACCAGGCGATACTTGCGGCCATCCTCGTCAGTCTCTAGACGCCCGCCGAAACTTTCTTTGCCTGACTTCATTTCCACACGAACGGCGTCACCATTGAAGACGTAAGTGCGTGAAGGGCTATACCATAGAATGCTGTCGTGCTTGCGTCCAAAGCGTTTTCCACTTTTTCCGCCCTGAGAATAGCACCAGATGATTTCATTAACGAAATGCTCGTGTCCGAATATCTTGTCCATCTCCACCTTTATGTAGTGGCTCGCGTGATGGTCGCAGTGGACGTAGATGCTGCCGGTTTTCTTGAGCAGGCGTTTCATCTCGTAGAGGCGGGCGTTGAGCCAGATGAGGTAGCCCGGCATCCCGCCCTCCCAGATGTCAGAGAACGAGCGCAGCTCGTTCTGGTCGCCGAAGATGACGTTGTATTGCCGCCCGGAGAAGAACGGCGGGTCGATGTAGATCAGGTCGATGCTCTCCGAGGGGAGCTGGCGCATGACGTGCAGGTTGTCACCCCAGAAAAGGCGGTTGGGCTCTAGGTCGGGATGGCCGAAGGCAACGCGCTCAACCACTTGAAACGGCAACGAGACGTGCGGGAACAGCTTGCGGAAGCCCCTGCGGCGGTCCCAGCCCAGCGGCTCCTTCTCGACCGGCACGCTGCCAAACCGAACCGGCGGCCGCCAGAACTCCTCCTGTTGCGGCAACGCGTCCGCCCGCTCGTCAACCTCCACTACCTCCGGCGGCGCGATGAACTCGCCCTTCTGCGGACCAGCGGCCACGGTGGTATTATCGCTGTTTTTGGCTTTCCGCGGCATCCCGAGTTCCCTTTTCGTCGGTGATTCTCATTGGACCCTTTATTTCGAGGGCTGAAAAGGGGTCTGGCGATGAAAAGGGCAGCCGGGAAAAGTAAAGGGGTCTTTATTTTGGTTCGGACACGGTGTTCCACAGGCGACCGCGGGCACGCAACGCCGATTGCAACCCCAATCGTTTCGCCGTTCGCTGCTGCCACGACGCCTCGCCAAATGGCGCCCCCCGCACCACCGACCGACGCAATGCCTCCAACTCGGCCTCGGTCTGCGGCGACTGCACGTGCTGCCGCCAGCCGCGGGGCAGCGCCAACGGACCGTTGTCCAACAGTCGCGATTCGTCGCCGTGGACCCGATGCCACAGACTCGACCACCGCCACGCCTCGGCCTGTTCCACCACGTTCGCTCGCAATGGGTTCCGTTCCACGTACCGCAGCACCGTCGATTCTTCCCTTGCGTTTCTCACGGTTCCACGCGCCGCAGATAGTACCACGTGCCGACCGCGAAAAGCGGCGGGGCGAGTGCCAGGCAGATGGCGCGAAACCAAGGCTCGACGTAAGCATTCATCTCCTCAAGGGGAAAATCAAGCAGGTAGGCGACAAAATAGATTCCGCTCGACACAAGCAAGGGACTAACCAGCCCTCCACACACGGCATAAGCAGGACTAGCCGTGAACGCAGAGAGGAACCAAGCCACACAGAAGAATACCAGCCCTATTATCGCGGTATTTGCAATCGCCTCATTAAGGACCGGGTTTCCCCCGCCCTGTGCCCGTGTCAGGTACCACAGGCACGACAAGATGAGAGCATTCATCCAGATTGCCGCAATGATTGTCAGCGCTAAGAAAATCTTGCTGGCGAGAAGTCTTCTCCGTGTAATGGGTAAAGAAAACAAGAACTCCGAGGACCGATCCACCCGTTCGCCGGCAATGGCGTTGCCGCCCATGAGGGCGATGGCAAACTGAGATATGACCAGGCTGAAGAAACTCGATGCCGCGAAGCCTTCTGTCCACCTATTCGCTGCTGCCGGCCGCGATCGTTCGGCATTTAGCCCGGGAAAAGGGCCTCCGCAATTGACGTACACGACGAACAGGTGCGGCGCCAGCAGTAGGACGAGCGCCGTGAATACGATCGCCCGGTTGTGACGATAGTCCTTCCACAGCAGCCATTTCATGGCACTACCCTTTGTCCTCGAATGAAATCCTTGAACAATTCCTCCAGCCCCAGGTCGATAACCGTGACGTGCTCGACGCCATCGATCACCCGGACCTGCTGCGCCTTTTCCGGCGAGAAATCACGCACGGTGACCATCCACTCACGGCCCTGAATGCGCTGCCAAATCGTGCCCTCGGGCACTTGCTTGGGCTGGCAGCCGTCGCGGAGCGTGGCGCAGATGCGCTTCGTGGAGGTCAGGAGCGCGTCGAGGTTGCCGTGCAGCAAGAGCTGCCCCTCGTAGAGAATCCCCACCGTGTCAGCCAATCGCCGCACGTTGTCGAGCATGTGGGTGGAAATGAGCACCGTCTGTCCCCGGTCGCAGATCGTGCGCAGCACGCCATCCAAGAACTCCTCGCGAGCGATCGGGTCCAAACCGGAGAGCGGCTCGTCGAGCAACAGCAGTTCGGAGTCGTGCGAAACGGCCAACAGCAGGGCCAATTTCGTCTGCATTCCCTTCGAGAGATGCTTGACCTTCTTCTCCAGGTCGAGGCCGAACAAGTCGAGCATCTCGCGGCAGGTTCTCGTCGTTCCACGAGCGGAAACACGACTTGCAGAAACCGATGACTTCGCCAACGCGCATCCAGCGGTAGATGTAGTGCATTTCGGGAACGTACCCTACCCGCTGCTTGATCTCCGTGGGATCGTCGGCGACGTCGATTCCCAGCACTTGGGCTTTTCCGGACGTAAGGGAAAGCATTCCAATCAGCATCTTGATCGTTGTGCTCTTGCCGGCGCCGTTGGGGCCCAGCAGCCCAAACGTGCTGCCACGAGGAATCTTCAGACAGAGATTATCGACTGCCAAAGTGCGGCCGAATCGTTTCGTCAGACCGACGAGTTCGATGGCCGGACCGTTCTGGGTCGGAGCGATCATCAGCGTTTACTCCCGACTTGGGCCAGGCGTTCTTGGGCCGCCGTAAAGATCTGTTCGACTTGTGCGGCATTCATGCCGGCCATCTGAGCTGCGCGAATGGCTTCATCAAACGCCCGACGGATGCCATCGCCGGTGAGCGATTGGGCAAAGGCGGCAGCCTGCTTGGCCACGAACAGCCCCTTGCCGCGTTGCGAATAGATCAGGCCCTCGCGCTCCAGTTTGTCATAAGCACGTTGCACGGTGTTTGGATTGACGTGGACGGTCGTGGCCATCGTTCGCAGCGACGGCAACGCGTTGTCGGGCCGATACACGCCGGCGGCCACGGCGGCGCGGACGCCCTCGGCGATTTGCAGGTAGATCGGTACGTGGCTGGCAGGGTCGATTTGCATGGACGCTTCCTTTGTGCATTAGCCATGTCATGCACTCATGAAGTATACCGATGTTGCGTTCCGCCGTAAGCGCTGTTTTGAAAGTCGCGTCGTAAGACATTTACTCACAACTGGTTACGACGACACCTGGGTAAGGTTTGGGTCTCCCAGTGTCACCCCATCCACCGGCGAGGAAGGAAGATAGTGAAGTTGCTCTGATGGCGGCCAAAATTATTAGTAGTATCCGCGGATGCAAGGATAGTCTTGGAGTTTGAACCTCTCGTCCAGAAAGGAGCGGCAAGCAAGGCTGTCGTAGCCTGGATGCTGCTATTCGTCGGTCCGACCATTTTGGTTTTAGAGTTGGGGCTGCTACCGCAAACCACGTTACCGACCGCTACGGGGTAGCCAACGCGTCATTCTCTCCAATGCCTGCTGAAGGTCTTTCACTTCAGCGTCCATCACGTTCGTACCGTTAAGGTACAACCACTTCAACTGCGAGAGCCCCTTGAGACGCTCCAAGCCAGCGTCCGTCACCTGGGTACCATTAAGGTCCAATATCTGCAATTGCGAGAGCCCTTTGAGGTGCTCCAAGCCAGCGTTCGTCACCTTGGTACCACTAAGGTTTAACCCCCGTAATTGCGAGAGCTCCTTGAGGTGCTCCAAGCCAGCGTCCGTCACTTGGGTATTCATGAGTTCCAATACCCTCAATTGTGAGAGCCCCTTGAGGTGCTCCAAGCCAGCGTCCGTCACCTGGGTATTCATAAGGTCCAACCTCTGCAATTGCGAGAGCCCCTTGAGGTGCTCCAAGCCAGCGTCCGTCACCTGGGTAGCCGAAAGGTCCAACTCCCGTAATTGCGAGAGCCCCTTGAGGTGTTCCAAGCCAGCGTCCGTCACCTGGGTATGCCCAAGGCATAACTCCCGTAAGTGCGCGAGCCCCTTGAGATGCTCCAAGCCAGCGTCCGCCACCTTGGTACGGTCAAGGTTCAACCAGTGCAATTGTGAGAGCCCTTTGAGGTGCTCCAAGCCAGCGTCCGTCACCTGGGTACCACTAAGGTTTAACACCCGTAATTGCGAGAACTCCTTGAGGTGCTCCAAGCCAGCACCGGTGATCCCGGTATTTTCAAGGTCTACCCCAATCACAGGCTTGCCTACACTCACTTCTTCAACGCCGACCCTGCCGCCCAGTCTCTCGATTTCGGCAATTGCCTTGGCTTGTTCCGTTTGCGGACCTGAACCAGAATTGGACGGCACCGGCATGCTAGGAACAAACTTGGTTCCAGGTTCATCAACAAGTATCTCAAACCTCTTTCCTGTGGCTTCGTTCCTGCTGGAACGATGATCAGAACACCCGATACACATTGCTGACAAAGCAAGCCAAGGAGCGAATATAGCCCGCATGGTCAGGTCTCCGTAAAGAGTAAAGGGGTCGCCCATAACCGCCGGCGTGTCAAGGCCCAGGCCAACGGATTTCTTGGGAAACTGCTAATTCGCTTGTCTCGCTGTTATAATGTGTGTGCCTGGTGAAGCGGAGTCGGGCTCTGCGGGGACGCAACCCGACAAGGAATAGCCAGGTTAGGGCGGGTGAATGACCCGTGATGCCCTGGCGGTATCCACTGCCAGGGCAGTTTTGTCTCACCGACTCATTCATTTGCTCTACTATGCCTCCGAAAATCCGACCCTGCCAAACACCAGCACACCCGCCGCAATTGGCAACGGCTTGTCACTCGTTGTCGCGCACCTAGTAGTCACCCATTCGTGCCGTCCGAGCCGAAGCCCGTCGCATATTGTATTGTTCACCGGTCACAGTGCCCAATCAGGAGGACAGTGCAGACTTGCGTCTCACGAGAACCCCTTTGCGGGCCAGCCGCGACCGTACTCGTGCGCGATATCGTGTTGCTCTCTACGCCGCCTGGTGGGCGTGCTCACGCTGCCAACGACGCAGCCGCTTCCAACATATCTCCGCCAGTTTGCGGGCCACCGCCACCCGTGCAATCTTTGCGCTGGATCGCTTCCGCACCCGCGTGTAAAAGTTCTTCAAGGCCGCGTCCTCGCGGATCGCCTTGATGGCCGCCTCCACGAGAATCCATCGCAACCACGTCGACCCTTGCCGTGTAATCGAACCGCGGTAGCAGTGTCCGCCCGACTGATGCACACGGCAGGTCAGCCCGGCGTACGCGCCGACCTGTTTTGCCATGCGGAAACGCTCCACTTCGCCGATTTCCGCCACGATCAACAACGCCGAGTACAGGCCGATGCCGTGAATCTCGGTCAAGGCTTCCGCTTGCGGAAAAGCCGCCGACATCCGCGCGATGTGCCGGTCGATGATCGTCGCTTGCCGTCCGAAATGTTTCAATCGCGCCAGTAGTTCGTCGCGGACCAGATTCTCGATCCAGCCGAAGTCTTGCCCACGAAACCAAGCTAAGCCGCGGACGCCGAAAGGAACCCGATAAGGGGCTTGCCGATTTTGCCTGGCCAACAAGGCCCGCAAGTGGATTTTCGCCTCGGCCAACTCGCGGCCCAGACGTGCCCGGCGGCGTGTCAGCTCGCGGAGTTGCTGGTACGGCTCCGGCGGAATGTAGGCCAGCGGAATCTGGTTGATCCGCAACAGGTTCGCCAACAATTGGGCGTCCAGCTTGTCCGTTTTGGTGCGTTGTTGTACCATAGCCCGCAGACGAAACGGATGGGCCAATAAGATCGTACCGTACGGTCGGAGCAGGTCGTACAGCCAGCGATACGTTGCGCTGGCCTCGATGACCGCCCGAAAGGATCCCAACGCCTGGACGACGTTCACGATGCTGGCGGTGTCTTCACAGCGAACGGTGACGGGCTTGATAACTTCGCCCGTGTCGTTCACGGCGGCAATCACCACGGTCTCACGGTGCAAATCGATACCCACGTGCCACATGAATAGGTCTCCTTGTTTGGTGGAGGAAAGATGGATTCGTTACTGCTTCCATCCTACTCCACCAGCAAGGGGCCTATCACGCGGCGGTTATAGTATCAGGAGTCTTTATTTTGGCTCGGACACGGTATTCCACGGGCGACCACGGGCACGCAATGTCGATTGCAACCCCAATCGTTTCGCCGTTCGCTCCTGCCACGACGCCTCGCCAAACGGCGCCCCCCGCACCACCGAACGGCGCAACGCCTCTAACTCGCCATCCGTCTGCGGCGACTGCACGTGCTGCCGCCAGCCGCGCGGCAGCGCCAACGGACTTTTCGCCTCGCCGATCACCTCCTCGAAGGCCTCGAAGTCCCGCAGCTTGCCGAAGAGCCGCATCCGGCCCACGCCTCGATTCAGCACGTGGTAGGCCCGCTGTTAGAATTGAATCGCAACCGTATGGAAGACTGGTATAGGTAAAAACATCGCAGGGACGTTTGAATGGGCGTTTTTGAGGAAGGTCCATTCAAAAAGGAGTCCCCGCGATGGCAGGTCATCTTACCCTGGAAGAACGTGAAATCATAGCCCACGAGCACAGGGCGGGAAAAATGCAGACGCAGATCGCCGACCGGCTCGGCCGCAGCAAGAGCACGATTTCCCGCGAACTGCGACGCAATCGCAGCCGCAACGGCTATTGGGCGGTGGCGGCCGAGGGAAAGGCTCGGCGGCGGCGGAGTGAACGTCCGTGGGTCGCCAAGATGCAACGGCCGGAAGTGCGGCGTTATGTCCGGGATCGCCTGCGGCGGCGATGGTCGCCCGACCAGATCGCCGGTCGCGCCGCGCAGCGACTTTCCCGGCGATCGGCGACAGTGGATTTCGCCCCCAACGATCTACGCCTGGATCGGCGGCGAGGAGGCCACCGGGAAGCACTGGCGGCGTTATCTGCGGCGTCTGGGCCGACAGCGGCCCAACTGGGAAAAACGCGGGCGGATTCGCACCGGCACGAGCATCGAGGGACGCCCCGTGGTCGTGGATCGCCGCCGTCGCTTCGGCGACTGGGAAGGGGACACCATCGTGGGCGCCAACCGACGCGGCGGCGCCGTCACGCTGGTCGAGCGGAAGTCGGGCTATTTGTTGCTGGGCAAGGTTCCCACCTTGCAGGCGGCGACGGTCCGTCAGACCGCCGCCGAGTTGTATCGGACCACGCCTCCGAAGCTGCGGAAGACGCTGACGCTGGACAACGGCAAGGAGTTCGCCGAGCACGAGCGGTTGACGGAGGAAGCCGCTTTGAAGATCTACTTTGCGAAGCCGTACTGCGCGTGGCAGCGCGGCACGAACGAAAACACCAACGGCCTGGTCCGGCAGTTCTTTCCCAAAGGTACGGATCTGGTCGGCATCCCCAATCATCGTTTTACCAAAGTCCAACAACTTCTCAACGACCGTCCGAGAAAACGCCTCGGCTATCGAACTCCCAACGAAGTTCTCGCCTCTCGCCTAAAGGTTGCGATTGAGACTTGACAGCGGGAGGCGTATCCCCCGCTGGCAACCCGTAATCGTCGTGGCATGACCGCAAACTACCATCCGCGTCCCGTTATGTCAAGAATAAAGACTCCCGACCCGAATGGCACGTGAACTTTCCTAACTACTTTGCTCGTCTTGGATTGTGTAAAGTCGCCGATGTTTTTGCAGAAGCTTGTAGGGTTTGGGCCGTCGTTTCACACGTCGGGGCTCGAAACGATCGGGCCGATCGCCGACGATGTGCGTGGCCACCGCTGCCAACAACGCCTCGCACCAACTCTTCGCGGTGCTGGCAAACAGCACCGGGAGGAACCGGTCGAGCGTTTGCAGCGTTCCCTTGAAGCTGATCTCCCACGGCGATCGGCCCGACTGAAAAGCGGCTGCCGACATCACGCCGCGAATCAGATTGTAACCGACCATGTGCATGTAGAATTCGTTGCGGACGCGCTCGGGAGTTTTGCACCGCAAGTGATCCATTTGCAGGACCGTCTCGAGGCTTCTCAGATGAAGTTCCGCTTGCCACCGACGCCGGTACAGCAATGCAATCTCCTCGGGCGGATATTGTTCGGAGTCCAGCAGCGTTGTCACGACGACCAGCGACCGCGTGCGCAAGCCTTTTTGAACAACACGAATGCGAACCTCCCGCAACGTCAACTCTTCGGGCAGTGTGGCGTACTGTTCGGCCGACATCCATTTCGGTCGTTGCGGTCGCGCCCAGAAAATCAAGTGGTCGTCCTTGCCCAATCGCTTGCCCGTGCGAAAGTCCGTGGCGCGGCCTTGGTGCTTGCGGACGACGATGTCGATGCCGCGCCCGAGCGGCAAGGCGATGTCGCTCCAACCGCTGAAATAGCGGTCCGCCAGGATAATATCGCCCTGGTCCAACGCATCGTAAAGACGGCGAAACAGGCTGTTCTCGCCGGTCTGCTTCCCCTTGTATTTTCCGATCGCCGCCTCCAAGACCGTGCCCGCCGAAAGCGAAAAGATTACCAGGATTCTGGCAAGGGGAAAGCCGCAACCCGGCTTTTGGGCTTTCATCTGCGGATAGGCCGCTTGATTCGCCGGCGTGTCGGGCATGGTGATGGTGGACCCGTCTACACCCCGCACCTTTCGTCCGTGCCAAAGCCAAGTGCGCGGCGACTTGTCCTCGACCTGCTTGCCCGTGTCGCGCATCAATTCGTGAACGACTTTTTCGGGCAGGTCGTTTCTCGCCGTGCAGTACGCGCTGGTTTCGGCCGAACAGGGCTTCAAGCCGCGCAGGACTCGCCAGGCGATCAACCGAGCCACGGCATCGCGGCAGGAATGGTCGGAACTGAGGCATTGCGAGAGAAACACCCATACCGTCACTGCCGGCGTGTAAATCCAACCTTGCCAAAACCATCTTGCATTTCCGAAGGCTTTTTCGATACGATCTTGGGGAAGGAGAGTGGCAAAGTACAGGTCGCCGTGTCGGCGAGCCTCCGCAACCGCCGCGCGAAGCGAATGAACCATCTTTGGCCTCCTTGCCATTTGGGGATTGGGTTTTCACATCCCTTTTGACAAGAGAGGCCCTTTTTGTCCATATCACCTTTCACCACAATCACTTACAGAAGTTCACGTGCCATTCACTCCTGATACTATAACCGCCGCGTGATAGGCCCCTTGCTGGTGGAGTAGGATGGAAGCAGTAACGAATCCATCTTTCCTCCACCAAACAAGGAGACCTATTCATGTGGCACGTGGGTATCGATTTGCACCGTGAGACCGTGGTGATTGCCGCCGTGAACGACACGGGCGAAGTTATCAAGCCCGTCACCGTTCGCTGTGAAGACACCGCCAGCATCGTGAACGTCGTCCAGGCGTTGGGATCCTTTCGGGCGGTCATCGAGGCCAGCGCAACGTATCGCTGGCTGTACGACCTGCTCCGACCGTACGGTACGATCTTATTGGCCCATCCGTTTCGTCTGCGGGCTATGGTACAACAACGCACCAAAACGGACAAGCTGGACGCCCAATTGTTGGCGAACCTGTTGCGGATCAACCAGATTCCGCTGGCCTACATTCCGCCGGAGCCGTACCAGCAACTCCGCGAGCTGACACGCCGCCGGGCACGTCTGGGCCGCGAGTTGGCCGAGGCGAAAATCCACTTGCGGGCCTTGTTGGCCAGGCAAAATCGGCAAGCCCCTTATCGGGTTCCTTTCGGCGTCCGCGGCTTAGCTTGGTTTCGTGGGCAAGACTTCGGCTGGATCGAGAATCTGGTCCGCGACGAACTACTGGCGCGATTGAAACATTTCGGACGGCAAGCGACGATCATCGACCGGCACATCGCGCGGATGTCGGCGGCTTTTCCGCAAGCGGAAGCCTTGACCGAGATTCACGGCATCGGCCTGTACTCGGCGTTGTTGATCGTGGCGGAAATCGGCGAAGTGGAGCGTTTCCGCATGGCAAAACAGGTCGGCGCGTACGCCGGGCTGACCTGCCGTGTGCATCAGTCGGGCGGACACTGCTACCGCGGTTCGATTACACGGCAAGGGTCGACGTGGTTGCGATGGATTCTCGTGGAGGCGGCCATCAAGGCGATCCGCGAGGACGCGGCCTTGAAGAACTTTTACACGCGGGTGCGGAAGCGATCCAGCGCAAAGATTGCACGGGTGGCGGTGGCCCGCAAACTGGCGGAGATATGTTGGAAGCGGCTGCGTCGTTGGCAGCGTGAGCACGCCCACCAGGCGGCGTAGAGAGCAACACGATATCGCGCACGAGTACGGTCGCGGCTGGCCCGCAAAGGGGTCTCGTGAGACGCAAGTCTGCACTGTCCTCCTGATTGGGCACTGTGACCGGTGAACAATACAATATGCGACGGGCTTCGGCTCGGACGGCACGAATGGGTGACTACTAGGTGCGCGACGACGAGTGACAAGCCGTTGCCAATTGCGGCGGGTGTGCTGGTGTTTGGCAGGGTCGGATTTTCGGAGGCATAGTAGAGCAAATGAATGAGTCGGTGAGACAAAACTGCCCTGGCAGTGGATACCGCCAGGGCATCACGGGTCATTCACCCGCCCTAACCTGGCTATTCCTTGTCGGGTTGCGTCCCCGCAGAGCCCGACTCCGCTTCACCAGGCACACACATTATAACAGCGAGACAAGCGAATTAGCAGTTTCCCAAGAAATCCGTTGGCCTGGGCCTTGACACGCCGGCGGTTATGGGCGACCCCTTTACTCCTTTTCTTTTGGGCGAACCCCAGGTAAGACTTTCTCCAGTTACTGCACTCATGTCGCCGCCCTGTGGTATTCCGAGTCCAAGGGACACCAACACTGAAGAAAGAAGAAACAATTGGCTCATTGGGTCTGTCCCGTTCTGTAATTAAATACTTGTTGCATGACGAAGGGGATATTGATAAACCCGGTAGCGTCTATGGCGTATCCGGGGAAGAGTAAAGGGGACGGGAGTCTTTAATTGGCCGTTGTTTGTCCGGCGTCTCCGGGAGCCACTCATCAGAAAAGCGGCGTGTCACGTTAGAGTCCTCCTACCGTCTCGATCTGTTCATAAGATCCGGAACGGTGAGAAGTAACCCCATAAGTCCCCACTGAACCGATCCGAAGACCAGAATATAAAGGGCAAACCGGAAAAAGTCGCCGTGTACAGAAAAGACATCTTTAAGGATCGGCTTGGAAAAATAGCAGGAGGCGATCCAAAAGACGGGACAATCCAGCAACAAGACGGCAAGACTGAGTAGGAAGCCTCCCAAGAACAGAAGACTCCATTCAGTTAACTCTGCCAAACAACATACGAACACCCAGATAATTACCAATGATGCGTGACCGAAGAGGCACACGATCATTACTGGGTGGCGCAGCAGCCGCAGAAGCCACATGTCCGGACTCCACTCTGAGCCGCGCCGCGTGCCCGCCGCACGAACGCCGCGACAACCGACGCCTCACCATACGCACATCCAACAGTTCTCTAATTCCCCAGTTCGGCAAGAAGTGCGGACAGGCTAGGCAATATCCACTCTCGCGATGCCCGCGACCCCTTGATCATGCCTATCATTCTACCCAATTGAAGGGATTGTGCAAGCCCTTTCCACGAAGAACGAGCCCGTATCGCAGGCCCTCAGGAGCCGAAGCCCCAACCTGCGCATACCGCCAGCGCTGCGCCTCGCCAGACGGGGACTGGCACGCTGCTTCCAGTTATCCGGCCCCCGGCTTCATCGCCAGATACTTGCGGCCCGCATGCCGGTTGGCATAGTTCTTGGTCTTGAAATCCCCCCGGCCGAAAGCGCATGATGGGGGAGAGTCCAGAGTCAAGAGGCCGGAGTCAAGGGTCGAGGGTCGAGGGCCGAGAGGGGAGAGTAAAAGAGTACGGAGTACGGAGTAGAGGGTACGGAGTAGACAGTCGAGCGGGGTGGGGACAGGATTGAAGGATTGGAAATGGCGCGAGTTGTTGAACAACAGGGTGCGGCGGAGAGTCCAGAGTCGAGAGTCGAGCAGTGAAAGGAAGATGTCAAGAATTGGAAAGAGCGCGAGATGTTGACCAACGGATTGCTGCGGAGAGTCCAGAGTTGAGAGTCGAGGGTCGAGAGCCAAGTAGCCGGGCTCCCTCGTCAGGGAGAGGTTTTGCACCATTTCAATCTTCGGAGGGGTGCGACTTGCGCACGAATCGCAACGATGAATCCCTTATGGCCAAAGCGGATACGATGACCGGCCGTCGCCCTGACTTCGACGAACCGGGTGCAATGCGGGGCGAAACTCCCTGCTTGCAGCACGCCTCGCTAGGGAAGGAGTAAAGGGGTGTTTAATTCAGATTGGCGATATCATGTCCCGGCTAGCGACTATCGGCGACGGCACGCCACGGGATAGAAAGTTGGGTAACGGCAGGGGCTCTACTCTCTCGCCCCGAGTCCCCAGTCGCCGGCCTCGCGCCCCTCGGCGTAGTCGCCGTCCATGCCGAGCCGCGTCCGCAATTCGTCGAACTGTTGGGCGTAGGCATCGCTGGAAGAATGGACGTATTCCGCCTCGGTGATAAAACGAATCTGCTCATTGCAGCCGATGGCGCGCTGGCGAAGAATGTCCTCGTCGAAGAGTAAAGGGGTCGCCCATAACCGCCGGCGTGTCAAGGCCCAGGCCAACGGATTTCTTGGGAAACTGCTAATTCGCTTGTCTCGCTGTTATAATGTGTGTGCCTGGTGAAGCGGAGTCGGGCTCTGCGGGGACGCAACCCGACAAGGAATAGCCAGGTTAGGGCGGGTGAATGACCCGTGATGCCCTGGCGGTATCCACTGCCAGGGCAGTTTTGTCTCACCGACTCATTCATTTGCTCTACTATGCCTCCGAAAATCCGACCCTGCCAAACACCAGCACACCCGCCGCAATTGGCAACGGCTTGTCACTCGTCGTCGCGCACCTAGTAGTCACCCATTCGTGCCGTCCGAGCCGAAGCCCGTCGCATATTGTACTGTTCACCGGCCGCAGTGCCCAATCAGGAGGACAGTGCAGACTTGCGTCTCACGAGACCCCTTTGCGGGCCAGCCGCGACCGTACTCGTGCGCGATATCGTGTTGCTCTCTACGCCGCCTGGTCGGCGTGTTCACGCTGCCAACGACGCAGCCGCTTCCAACATATCTCCGCCAGTTTGCGGGCCACCGCCACCCGTGCAATCTTTGCGCTGGATCGCTTCCGCACCCGCGTGTAAAAGTTCTTCAAGGCCGCGTCCTCGCGGATCGCCTTGATGGCCGCCTCCACGAGAATCCATCGCAACCACGTCGACCCTTGCCGGGTAATCGAACCTCGGTAGCAGTGTCCGCCCGACTGATGCACACGGCAGGTCAGCCCGGCGTACGCGCCGACCTGTTTTGCCATGCGGAAACGCTCCGGCTCGCCGATTTCCGCCACGATCAACAACGCCGAGTACAGGCCGATGCCGTGGATCTCGGTCAAGGCCTCCGTTTGCGGAAAAGCCGCCGACATCCGCTCGATGTGCCGGTCGATGATCGTCGCTTGCCGTCCGAAATGTTTCAATCGCGCCAGCAGTTCGTCGCGGACCAGATTCTCGATCCAGCCGAAGTCTTGCCCACGAAACCAAGCCAAGCCGCGCACGCCGAAAGGAACCCGATAAGGGGCTTGCCGATTTTGTCTGGCCAGCAAGGCCCGCAAGTGGATTTTCGCCTCGGCCAACTCGCGGCCCAGACGTGCCCGGCGGCGCGTCAGCTCGCGGAATTGCTGGTATGGCTCCGGCGGAATGTAGGCCAGGGGAATCTGGTTGATCCGCAACAGATTCGCCAACAATTGGGCGTCCAGCTTGTCCGTTTTGGTGCGCCGTTGTACCATAACCCGCAGACGAAACGGATGGGCCAATAAGATCGTGCCGTACGGTTGGAGCAGGTCGTACAGCCAGCGATACGTTGCGCTGGCCTCGATGACCGCCCGAAATGATCCCAACGCCTTGACGACGTTGACGATGGCTGGCGGTGTCTTCACAGCGAACGGTGACGGGCTTGATGACTTCGCCCGTGTCGTTCACGGCGGCAATCACCACGGTCTCACGGTGCAAATCGATACCCACGTGCCACATGAATAGGTCTCCTTGTTTGGTGGAGGAAAGATGGATTGTTACAGCTTCCATCCTACTCCACCAGCAAGGGGCCTATCACGCGGCGGTTATAGTATCAGGAGTCTTTATTTTGGCTCGGACACGGTATTCCACGGGCGACCGCGGGCACGCAACGCCGATTGCAACTCCAATCGTTTCGCCGTTCGCTGCTGCCACGAGCCGCGCAAATGGCGCCCACCGCACCACCGACCGACGCAACGCTTCTGACAAGTCACCATCGCCGCGCGGCCACAGCACGAAATGCCAGTGGTTGCAGACGCAAGGGGGACAGGTCCATGTTTTCGGACAGTGATCCAAGGCCATCGCAACATCATTCGGCCAAAAAATGGACCAGTCCCCGACTTTGCAGACGCAAGGGGACAGGTCCATGTTTTCGGGCAGTGATCCAAGGCCATCGCAACGTCATTCGGCCGAAAAATGGACCAGTCCCCGACTTTGCAGACGCAAGGGGGACAGGTCCATGTTTTCGGGCAGTGATCCAAGGCCATGGCAACGTCATTCGGCCAAAAAATGGACCAGTCCCCGACTTTGCAGACGCAAGGGGGACAGGTCCATGTTTTCGGGCAGCGATCCAAGGCCATGGCAACGTCACTCGGCCGAAAAATGGACCAGTCCCCGACTTTGCAGTGCTCCTGGCCTGCTCCTTGCCCTTGTCGTCGACGCGGTGCTTCGCGTAAGCTAATTGTCGTGTTCGCCCATTTCGGGCGGCAAATTCCCAATCCCTAATCCCCCATCCCTTCCCCATGATCCTGACGCTGATCGGCTATCGTGCCACCGGCAAGACCACGCTGGCCCGGCTCTTGGCCGAGCGGCTGGGCTGGGATTGGATCGACGCCGACGTGGAGATCGAGCGCCGGGCGGGCAAGTCGATCGCCCGCATCTTCGCCGAAGACGGCGAGCCGGCCTTCCGCGACATCGAGGCCCAGGTGATCGCCGACCTGTGCCGGCGGGACCGGCTGGTGTTGGCGGCCGGCGGCGGGGCGCCGTTGCGGCCCGAAAGCCGCCAGGCGATGCGGGGCGGCGGGAAGGTGGTGTGGCTGACGGCCCGGCCGGAGACGATTCTGGCGCGGATGTCGGGCGACGCCACTACGGCCGCCCGCCGGCCCAATCTTACCGACAAGGACCCCCTGGAGGAAATCGTCCATCTGCTCGCGGGCCGGGAGCCGATCTATCGGGAGTCGGCCCATATTGGCGGTCGATACGGAAGGAAGGCCGCCGGAGGAGTTGGCGGCGGAGATCGTGGAGCGGTTGGAGCTTGTGCCAGTGTTTGATTGCAAATTGAAAATTGAAAATTTGAAATTTGCAGTTTGCAATTGAAAGCCGAACCATGAACTTGATCCTCTCCATCCCGATGGAAGCCCGCCTGGCCGCGGTGTTCGTGCTGGGGGCGTGCCTCGGCGGCGCGGTCAATCTGGCGATCTACCGGCTGGCCTGGCATCCGCGGCCGATCAGCCCTTGGTCGCGGCCCGACCGTCGGCCCCGCCGCGACGTCTCTGGGACCGGCTGCCGATCTTCGGCTGGCTGGGGTTGCGGCGGGAGGCGAACTGCACGGGGCCGGCTTCTGGGTCCGGCCCATGCTGCTGGAATTGCTGTCTCGGCGATCGGCTTGCCTGGCTCTACTGGTGGGAGGTCGGGGCCGGCGGGGCTGCTGCCGCCGGGCTTCCGCGCCCGTTGCCGCCGGACCTGCAGGGCCGTGTTGCACCTTGAGTTCGCCGCGCACGCCGTGCTGATCGCCCTGATGCTGGCGGCGTCGATGATCGACGTGGACGAGAAGATCATTCCCGACGAGATCACGATTCCGGGCACGCTGTTGGGCCTGCTGGTCGCGGCCGCGTGGCCGTGGTCGCTGCTGCCCGATGCGATGCCCGGTGGCGGCGGCCCGCCGACCCTGGACTTCCTGCATCTCGCCTCGCCCAATCCCTGGCCCGCATTGCTGGGCGGCGCTCCAGTACCGCCTCGCTTTGGCTGGGGCTGGCTTGCTGGTGGCTGTGGTGCGCGGCGCTGTTGCCGCGGTCGTGGTACTCGCGGCACGGCTGGCGGCGGGCGGCGGAGCTCTGCTGGGCCCGAGTCGTCCGCGAGCGCAGCAGCTATCGCATCCTCCGCATGGCCCTGATGGGCTCGCTGGCCATCGCGCTGGTCTGGTTCCGCAGCGGACCGAGGCTGGGAAGGACTCCTCAGCGCGCTGGTGGGCATGGCGGCCAGCGGCGGGCTGGTGTGGCTGGTGCGCATCTTCGGCACCGCCGCCCTGCGGCCGCGAGGCGATGGGGTTCGGCGACGTGACGCTGATGGCCATGATCGGCGCGTTCCTCGGCTGGCAGCCGTGCCTGGTGATCTTCTTCCTCGCCCCGTTTGCCGGCCTGGTCGTCGGCGTGCTGCGGCTGATCCTGTTCCGCGACAAGGAGATCCCCTACGGCCCGTTCCTCTGCCTGGCGGCCTTGTTGACGATTGTCAAATGGTCTGCCATTTGGGATGACCCGTGGTACGCGCAGGAGGTCTTTAGGCCGGGCTGGCTGGTGCCGCTGGTAGTGCTCTGCTGCCCGCCGTTGATGGGTGTGATGCTCGCGGCGTGGCGATTGGTCCGCGGCGTATTCCGCTAGCAG
Organism: uncultured Planctomycetaceae bacterium; assembly: GCA_963759115.1. Lineage (GTDB taxonomy): Bacteria > Planctomycetota > Planctomycetia > Pirellulales > Thermoguttaceae > CAVWXT01. Next base: position 84,176 of record CAVWXT010000008.1, on the reverse strand, counting down.
TCCGTTGAAAAAGTCGGTTCGTGGTTGTGGGAGGCGACTCCAGTCGCCGATCTTCCGCGGATTTTACATCGCCATCGGCGACTGGAGTCGCCTCCTAGTGCGATTTGTGAGTGTATCGAATCAGCAAGGTGCAAGTCCTTGTCGAAATTGGGTTTGAACTTCGTAACCGAAAGTAACTGCGTCCTCGTGAGAGGGGGTGGAGAGCAACTGAAGGTGAACGGCTGGTCCGCAGGATGACGAACTCGATTCGGCCGGTTGTCGTGGCGAGCCTGCTAGGAAAAGGCGAAGCCCAAGTGACGCTGTGGTCCTCGCAAGGGATGCGGTCGGCAGACCGCGCGGTAAGCTCCGGGGGGAAACCAAACCAAGCCCCAGAGGCGGCAACAGGTGGTTGGAGGCGGAACGGTCGGAAGGTTTGATACATGAAGCAAGGAGACCTGGGCGGGTACAAGGACGAAGTTCATTGTCCCTGATAAGGATACGAAGAATCGACCGCCCAGGAGTCAGAGCGTCCATACGAGCGAGGAAGCGGGGCAATGCCCGTCGAGCAAAGGGACGCAGGAAAGTGGATGAAACATGACGCACGGCCAAAACCACACCGTACCGCGAGTGTCGGCAACGACTAGCCACGACGGACTGCGTCAGGCACACGTAACTTGGCTCAGATTGGCCGCACCGTCGATGTTGCATGTTGGTGGCCTTCCCGTGAAGGTCAGGGCCTTTCGCTTCTGCCGATCCCGAGAAGGAACCTTGTTTCCTTCCCGCGCTCGGTTCACCAATCCTCTACGAGGTAACACCACTAACCGGAGAGCCGGATGCGGGAAATCCGCCAGTCCGGTTCGGAGGGAGGGGAGGCCGGGAACTTAACCGGCCTTCCCTACCCCTATCAGCTTCTTCAACGGGCTGCTAGCCCGCCTTCTCGGCCCCCAGGTGCTTGCGGAAGCAATCGCGGGCCAGCGTCCACATGCGGTCGGAAAGGACGTGGCCGGCGCCCTCTTCGATGAAGTGGCTGAACCTGTCCTTGGCGTCGGCCTGCTGGTAGGCCCGGGCGATCGTCTGGATCGCTTCGCGCACCTCCTCGATGGGGCTGCCCTCGTCGGTCTCGCCGAAGTTCAGGTGCAGCGGACGCGGCGCGATCAGGGCGGCGATGTCCGGCGTGTCGCCATACTGGTACAGCCCCGGAATGAAATTCGGAAAACAGTGCAGGATGTCCGTCCGGTGGATGGCCTTATACGTGGGCAGGCAGCAGTTGCCCACCAGGCACTTGAGTCGCGGTTCCCAAGGGCCCACCAGCCAGGTGAAGGTCGAGCCCATCGAGTGGCCGTAACAGCCGATGCGGTCCTGCTGCACTTCCGGCCGCGAGCACAGGTAGTCGATCGCAGCGGCGCATGTCCAAGATGTTCTTCCACGCCATGCACTTGCCCGCGACGACGTAACGCAAGAACTCGAACCGCTCGAAGTCGCCCCCCTTGAGCTTGTCGTGGCTGACGCTCGCCGAAGCAGAGCGCGTCGGGGCACAACACGACGTAACCTTCCTTGACCAGGGCCACGCCCGTGTGGTGCATGGGCATACCGGCCAGGCCGGCCGGCTCGACCTTGCCCAGTTGCCATTGGCCGCGATGCTGATGCCAGACGGCCACGGCCGGCGCCGGACGGTTGGCGTCGACGCCGTCGGGAATCAGCAGGTAGGCGGGGATCGGGTCGTTGGGCTCGGCCTCGTACGTCACCGACTCGATGCGGTAGCCGTCCTTGCGGATCGTTTCGCGGAGTTTTGGCCGCAGGTCGCAGGGTTCGGGCCACGGGCCGCCGAGGCACTGAAGCAGCTTTTCCCGAAATCCCGTCGATGCGGCCTGCACTCCGGCCGTCGCCGGTCGCGGCGATGTCTCCGCGCCGATCATGATCGCGGCCCCGGCTGCCGACTGCGCCAGGAACGCGCGGCGTTGAATGGTCTTCTCGTCCAATGGCGATTGCTCGGTCATGGGTTGGGCTCCTTGGGAACGACGTAGGTCATGTTTCAGGATAACCTGCTTCGGCTGCGAAAACACCTCCAAGCTCAGACTTCATCGTTCGGCACCTTCTCGCCGAATTGATCCTCGTCCTTCAACTCCTTCTTCAGCCGGTACAGTTCGGCCTTGAGCTTTTTGATCGTCTCCGCCTGCGCGGGGTCGCTGTAGAGATTGCGTAGCTCATAGGGGTCCTGCGTCAGGTCATAGAACTCCCATTGGTCGATCTTGTTGAAGTAGATCAGCTTGTACTGCTCGGTGCGGATGCCGTAATGCGGCTGCACCCGGTGGTGTTGCGGATAATGGTAGTAGCGGTAGTACATCGCCGTCCGCCAGTCCGCGGGCTTCTCGCCGCGCATGAGCGGCAGAAAGCTGCGGCCTTGCATGTCGGCGGGCACGTCCTGACCGGCGGCCGCCAGCAACGTAGGCGCGAAGTCGACGTTGAGGATCATGCCGCCGCTCACCGAGCCCGGCTTGATGTGCCCCGGCCAGCGAACCAGGAACGGCATCCGCAGCGACTCCTCGTACATGAACCGCTTGTCGAACCAGTCGTGGTCGCCAAGAAACATTCCCTGGTCGGAGGTATAGATGACGATCGTGTTTTCGGCCAGTCCGTTGCGATCGAGGTAGTCCAGCAGCCGGCCGACGTTGTCGTCGATCGATTGCACGCACGCCAGGTAGTCCTGCATGTAACGCTGATATTTCCAGCTCTTCAACTCCTCGGCGGAAAGACCTTCCGGCGGCGCCCTCTTCAGATCGGTCGGGGTCAGGTCGCGGTCGATCCGCATCGTGGCTTCGCGGGCCGCGTCGCTGCGCGTGGCAAAATTGCTCTGTTCGTCGTCGAACGTCTTGGGCTCGGGTATCTGCACGTTCTCGAACTGCTTGGCGTGCTTTTCGTCGGGCTGCCACGGCCGGTGCGGCGCCTTGTGGTGGCACATCAAGAAGAAGGGTTTGTCCTTGGGACGGTTCTGGAGGAACTCGAGGGAGAAATCCGTAATCAGGTCGGTGGCGTAACCGGGGTGCTTCACCCGCCGGCCCATCTCGATGAACACCGGGTCGTAGTAGAGCCCTTGTCCGGGAAGAATCTTCCAGTAATCGAAGCCGGTGGGGTCGGTTCCCAGGTGCCACTTGCCGATCATGCCCGTGTGGTAGCCGGCGGCCTGGAGATACTTGGCCAGCGTGGGCTGGCTGCCGTCGATGTGATTGAACACGGGTACGCCGTTGAGGTGGGAGTATTTGCCGGTAATAATACATGCCCGGCTGGGCGTACAGATGGAATTGGTCACGAAGCACTGGTCGAAACGCATGCCCTCGCGGGCCAATCGATCGATCTGCGGCGTCTTGTTTACTCGGCTGCCGTAGGCGCCGATGGCGTGGGCCGCGTGATCGTCCGCCATGATGTAGAGGATGTTCGGCCGGGGCGGGGCTTTCGACTCTCCGGCCGCCCAAAGCGTCGACACGCCGGAGAACAGCACAAGGCCCATTGCGGTGGCCAGACCGAGAACACGCGTTGGTCGCCGAGTCCTACGCAACATTACACCCTCCTCCGCTGGGCAGCGTTTGTCATTTTCGCGATGCCGGGGTATGCTTGGGGGACAGACGCACTTATCTTACCGAGCCCGACGTGCAATTCAAGCAACCATGCACATTTTTCCCACCCGACTCGCTCTGCTCATGTATTGCCTCGCCGCAGGCTGCCGGCCTGGTGCGACAAGCCAGGTTGCCGAACCGCCGGCGAGCACGGCTGGTGAAGCAAGAGAACCCGGCTACGTGGGCTCGAAAACCTGCCGCGATTGTCACCAGGAGTTCTACCGGCTTTGGTCGACTTCGTACCACGGGCTGGCGATGCAGCCCTACACGCCGGAATTGGCCCAGGAACATCTGACGGCTCAAGCCGACGACATCGCCATCGGCAACCGCAAGTACCGCGCGGAAATCGGCCCGGGGCAAGGGCTGGTTCGCGAGACCGGCCCGAACGGAGAAAAGAAATACCCGATTGCCCACGTGATGGGCGGGAAGAACGTCTACTACTTCCTCACTCCGTTGGATCGCGGGCGTCTGCAAGTGCTGCCCGTGGCCTATGATGTCCACAAGCGATCGTGGTACGACGTGGCCGCCAGCGGCGTGCGCCATTTTTCCGATCGCCGGGATGAGGCGCTGGACTGGACCGACCGCCTCTACACGTTCAATACTACGTGCTTCAATTGCCACGTCAGCGAGCTCTCGACCAACTACGACCTGGCCAGCGACACCTACCACACCTCTTGGGCCGAGCCGGGGATCAGTTGCGAGTCGTGCCACGGCCCGGCCGGCGAGCACAATCGCGCGATGGAAGCCCAGATCGAAGGCCCGCGGGAAAAAGGGGACGGTCCCCGACCAACCTTCGGTCGGTGCCCGCCGGAACGGCCCGAAGGCGGGCACCGACACGCAGCGTTGGTCGTCGCACAATTGGGGACTGTCCCCTTTTTCCCGGAATCCCCCAAGGACATCAAGATTCTCCGCGCAAAGACCTCACGGCCGAGCAAATCAACGACACGTGCGCCGTCTGCCACGCCAAGTTGATGCCGCTGAGCGTCAGTTTTCGGCCCGGCGACAAGTTCTTCGATCACTTCGACCTGGTGACGTTGGAGCACGCCGACTACTACCCGGACGGGCGCGATCTGGGCGAGAACTACACCTTTACATCGTGGCTGATGAGTCCTTGCGCCAGTCAGGCAAGCTGAACTGCAACCATTGTCACACGCCGAGCGGGCGGATGCGGTTCGTCGGCGAGAAATCCAACCAGGCGTGCCTACCTTGCCACGAGGAAAGGGTCCAACACTCGGCGGAGCACAGCCATCATCCGGCCGGCAGCACGGGCGACCAGTGCATCGCATGCCACATGCCCATGACGCGCTTCGCGGCGATGGGGCGCAGCGACCACTCGATGCGTCCGCCCACGCCGGCCACGACCATCGCGTTCCAATCGCCCAACGCCTGCGGGCCGTGCCACGCCGACCACGACGCCGCCTGGGCCGATCAGTGCGTGCGCCAATGGCACAAGGACGACTATCAAGCGGAAGTCTTGCAGCAGGCCGAACTGATCGACGCCGCCCGCAAACACCAGTGGAAACGGCTCCCCGAGATGCTGGCGGCACTGGGCAGCCTGTTGAAAAAGGGGACTGGCTCCGAACCGGCCGATGTGAATGCCGCAAAAAACGGTGGTGGTGAGGTGCCTGTCCCCCTTTTTCAACAGGCTGTTAGTCCAAAGCCGGGCGATGCCGTCTACAAGGCCTCGCTGCTGCGGTTGTTGCGCGGCTGCAATGCCGAGAGCAAGTGGCCCGCGATCCGGGAGGCCGTCAAAGATCCCTCGCCGTTGGTGCGCTCGAGCGCCGTTTCGGCGCTGGGCGACCGTCTGACGCCGGAGGTGCTCAAGGTTCTGCTGTTGACCACGGCCGACGAGTCGCGAGTGGTGCGCATCCGCAGCGCGCTGGCGCTGGCCGCCGTGGCGCCCGAGATGCTCGCCAGCGAGACCGACCGGAAAAACCTCGAAAAGGCGGTGGCGGAATTCAAGGCGTCCGCCGGCGCAAGACCGGACGACTGGGCCTCGCACGCAAACCTGGGCAACTTCTACATGGAGCGACGCGACTTCCCCGCCGCCGCCGGCTGCTTTGAGACGGCCATCAAGCTCGAACCGCGCAGCATCGGGGCCCTGGTGAGCGCGTCGGTGGTCTACAGCAACCTGGGCCGCAACGACGACGCGGAAAGGTGCCTCCGCCAGGCCCTGGCCGTCGACCCCGACAATGCGGCGGCCAACTTCAACCTCGGGCTGTTGCTGGGTGAAGAGAATCGCCCCGCGGAAGCCGAAAAGGCGCTGCGGAAGGCCTGGAAGGCCGATCCGCAAATGGCCGCGGCGGCCTACAATTTGGGCGTGCTGGTGGCCGAGAAGAACCTGGCCGAAGCCGTGGCGCTTTGCGACAAGGCCCATCGGCTACAGCCCAACGAACCGAAGTATGCCCAGGCGCTGGCCCTCTTCCAACAGCGCGAAGCGATTCGGCTAAAGCAGCAAGAGAGCGGCAAGACCCGGGGCGAGGGGAGCAAGCGATAGCCCGCGTGAGCGTTGCGAGTTTGGGTGGAGCAATAGCAAGCCCCGAAGGGGCCTGACTCGACAGCCCAGGCGCAGCCCGAGGCAAACCAGCGGTGGCCCGCATTGGCGTTACGAGTGTGGGCGGAAGAATATCAAGCCCCGAAGGGGCCTGACTCGACAGCCCAGGGCAACGCCCTGGGGAACGGGTGCCGTCCATCGTCCTCCAAGGTCCAACGGACCGTTACCCCCTTCTCAATCCCAAACGTAGCGCTCGTCATATTCGATTCCGTGGCGTTCCAACATCAATCGCAATTCTTCCTGATAGGTTCGTTTCCGGTGGTGTTCTTCCTGGAACGATTGGGGCACGGTGATTGCTCCGGGAGAATCGGGTGGCGGCCCGTTGGGCCTTGCCCGATGTGGCATCGCGACTCCGCACCCAGGGCGTTGCCCTGGGCTGTCGAGTTAGGTCCCTTCGGGACCACGAATATACGCCGCCCTGGGCTGTCGGGTTTGGTCCCGTCGGGACTACGACTGTACGCCAAAGGCGTTTGACTCTCAAGCCCAGACGCGTCTCACGCACCCTACTTTGCCTTCGCCGGCTCCCACTTGATGGGCACGATGGTCACCAGGCCGTTTTCGATCGGACACGCCTCCCAGGCCTTCCGCGTGGCCGTGCATTTAGCGATCTCTTCTTCCAGCCCGCGCATACCCGCTTCCAGCCCGCGCATACCCGGTCTGCCCCCAAGCAGTAAATTGTTTTCATGCTTCTTCTCCAGCAGCGCAGTGCGTCGCTCTCCGTTCCGAACGATCGTGGCGATGGCCGACTGTTTGGCTTCCAGGCCCACCAGTTCGATTTCGGCGGCGATCTTAACCGTCTCGACTTGCTCCACGCGGGAGGCGGAAAGCTCTTTGCGGCGTTCCAAGATCTTGTTGCAGGCATCGATTCGCGCCTTGATCCCCGAGAGGTCCACGTCGAGCATCCGCTGCTGGGCACGGTAGGTCGCCAGGGCTTCCTTGCCGATGTCTTCGTAGGTCTTGAGACTTTCAAGCTGCTTGTCGCAGTCGGCGATGACCGCCTGCACTTTCTTGACCTCTTCCTGGGCCTGCACCAACTCTTTGGCCGCTTCTTGCCGTTGACGCAAGAACTCCTCTTGCATCGGATAGGAGATGCCGTAGTCGTAAAGCTGCACTAACGCTTGGACCAGTTCCTTGGCCCGTTCCGGTGTCGGAGCGAGAATCCTGTACGGCATTTTCACCTGATTCTGCGATCCTGTCCACCCCTGATTCCGCAAATACGGTTCGCCTTGATCTAGGGCATCCACCAGTTCCTTGGGCGGCCGTCGCTCCTCGCGAATGCTACTGAACAAGGAATGATAGAACCCCAATTGCTCCCCACGATGCGGCTGCGGTCGTTCTCCCGGCCGCAGCCCGGCTCCCGGCCGCGGTCCGGCCCCTGGGAGCTGAAAATGTTCTCGCAATAAGTTGTCAAGCTCGATGATCGGATCGGCGGCCGGTTCGTTCGCCGATTCGCGCGGCGAGCGACCGCCCATGCCGCGTCCACTTGGGCCACCTGAGATTGCCGTGCCGCGGCCCCCTCGACCGCCAACTATCTCCCCCATCGTTGCGATATCCCCAATCCTCCGGCGAATTTGGCTGAGGGGCTCGAACCCGAGGGGAAGGATCAGGTTGAACTCGGCCTGGTATCGCTGCTCCAATAGCTTGGGGTCCGCCAGCGTCATTGGCATACCGACGGGGACATCTGACGGAACAGAGAACTTGATTTCTCGTTTCGGGATGACCGGTTGGGTCGCGTCATTGGCCACCGGTTTAGCCACCGCACCGGGCGCGGCTGGCTGTTCCGGCCGGGCCGGCGGTTCGGCGCCGCGTGCCGTGGCCACCGCCAAAATCAAAAGCGACAACTGAGCGCAGATCAATCGTATCATGCTTTGGGCTCCTTGTGAGTCGCACGACGCTTAGCAACGAAGACTTTCCTGCGACGGGTTTGAACAGGAGATAACAGAGGCAACAGAGACAGCCAATCCTCCGTTTCCTCTGTTTCCTCCTGTTCAAAGTGAGTCATACTGGTTGCGGCTACACCTCGTTCGGCTGAAGCGTTACCTGCGGAAAGATGCATACAGCACACGGAGAGCTTGTGTTTTTTTCGATTTTATGTCACGGTGACCACAATCCGTAGGGTGCGTGAAACGCACCGTCCGCCACGGGCTGTGGTGCGTTTCACGCACCCTACAAAAAATCACAAGCTCGGCGTGTGCTTGCTACTTGCGGAAACCTCCGCCAGATATCGCTCCGCCTTGGCCTTATAGTCTTCCAGCCCGGGTTGGGATGCCAGAAGCTTGACTGCCACTTCCAGCCGGGCCGTGCGGGTCTGGCGGGAAATGAACGCGTCGATCTCGTCCTCACTCAATGCCGGCGGCGGGCTCACCTCGCGGCCCAAGAATTCCTTTGACATAGCTGGCGGCGGGCTCGGCTCGGGCTGGGCAATGGCCACTTCGGGCTGGCCGCCAGACTTCGACCGCGGCGGGAACCAGGCGATGGACGCCCACAACACCAGAACGGCGCTCGCTGCCACGGACGCGGCCAGCACGCGCCGGCCCCGGGGGCGCAAGCGGCCTGCCGAAATTCTCCCCTCTCCCTTTGGGAGAGGGGTCGGGGGTGAGGGCGGCGGCTCGACGCGTAATGCCCTCACCCTAACCCTCTCCCAAAGGGAGAGGGGACATGATTCGCCGGCGCGGTCCTGAAGGGAGAGGGGACGTGCCGCGGCCTCCCGCCACTCGGCCCGCGCCAATTCCAACGATCGCTCCAACAGCCTCAGTTCGGCCCGGCAGCCGACACACTCGGCAAGGTGCTCCGCCACGCGGCAGCGGTCGGCGGCATTCACTTCGCCGTCGGCGTAATCGACCAGCAGATCGACAATACGTGAACACGGTTTGTCATTCATGGCGATAGCCCGCCCGTTTCAATTCCCAAGCCAACTTCTTCCGCGCCTCGCGGAGCTGCCCGCGAATGGTCGCGTCAGACTGCCCCAGAATCTTCCCGATCTCGGCCGAATCGAACTCCGCGAAATACCGCAACACCAGCAGCGAACGGTCCTGGGGCGTGAGCCGTGTCAAGGCCCGACGCACCATCGCTCGCTCCTCAGCTTGCGTGGCATCCGCTTCGCTGTCGTCGGAGCCCGAGCTAGACCACCTCTCGGCCAGCCCCTGCCAAATTGTTCGCCAGCGGCTCCGTTGGCGTTGCTCCAGGTTGCACCGGTTGACGGCCACCCGAACCAGCCAGCGCCGCAATTCCACCGGGCCGGCCTCCGCGGGGGCCTTCTGCCAAGCGGCAAGATACACGTCCTGCAACACGTCTTCCCGGCGGCCCAAGCCGATACCCATCGCGCCCACCAACCGCGCCAGTTGCGGGGCGACCTCTTCCCATACCGTTTGGAGCAACTCGTGGGGTGATTCCGACACGACCGTCCCATCCGGCTGGGCTGTAAAAAGGGGGACAGGCCCGCTTTGTGCGAAGCACCCGAAGGGCCGCTGTGCGGCAAAGCGGGCCTGTCCCCTTTTTCCGCGGTCATTTTTCCGGTCCTCTACCTATACAGATGCGCGAGGCGGGCGGAGTGTTGTCGAAATTCCGGGTGGGGGAGGGGGACAGGTCCATGTTTTCGGCCAACGGTTTGTCCGCAAAATACGTCTGCTTGCCGAAAAATGGACAGTCCCCTTCCGTGGTGCGTATCACTGCTCCGCATACGAGTCGAACACCCGGAGGCTCTTCCAGCGATTATTGTACTCCTTCGCGAACGTCAGGTGTCGCTCGGCCTTCTGATAGGCGTCGTGGGCGGCTTTGTCCTTGAAGACGATGTGCAGCGACACGTCGAAGTCGCGATCGTTGACGGGCCGATTGCACTCCTCGGCACGCCAACCGGCGGCGAAGAACACCACGCCCGGATGCCCCGAGAGATACTTCTTGCAGCCGGCGACAAACTCCTTCTTGCCCGCCTCGGACGCATCCTTGAGGCTAAAATAGACGTTGTGGGCCAACATCGGCGGGGCGTCGGCCTGAACGGGGAGTTGGGCGGCCCCGACGATCGCCCCAACGACCAGAACCACGGCAACGACGGCGAGACACTTCCTCATCGGCATTCTCCTTCCAAGATAGTTGCGGGGTGACTTTCGCCGATGGCCCGGCAAAGCTGAGGGGGCCTGACGAAGGAATCCATTCTGGCCACAAGCTGCCGCGAGGGCAAGATAGGGATGCGATCGGCGAGGCCACAGGGGGCAAGAGACTTCAGCGAGGCGTCGTGCTGCCGTCGCCGGCGGCTGGCGCTGTTGCGTCGGCGGGCCGCGGAGGATTCACGACCACCACGTTCCGCTTTGCGCCGCGGGCCGATAACGCCTGAGCCAGGGCCTTCTCCGCCGCCGTGGCCTCCTCGCCGGACAGGTGAAGGACCTTGATGCGGACGTTGCGACTGCTTGCCGCACCAGCCTTGGAACCAAGGTTCTCCGGCGCGGCCTTCAACGGCCGGTCTTGGCCCTGGTCTGGCGGAGCAGTTTGTATCTGGGCGACTGCCTCCAGCGCCTTCTGCGCCGCGGGCGAGGCTTTCAAGACAACGATTGACGCGTGCTCAGTCCCAGGTTGCCTGGCGGCCTGGAGTCCGTCGAGGGCCTTGGTAATCAGGTCGGCGTTGGCGCCCCGAATGGGAACGGCCTCCATTTTCATGGCATGGCCGCCGGATGGCCGGATTTCGCCGCTGGCGACGCGGGGCTCACCGCGGGTCGACGCAACGTCGAGTTTGGCGACGACACCCGTTACGATTTCCTCGATAGCGGCGGGGGCGACGACGATCACCGAATTCGTCCGCTTGTCGGCGATGATCCGCACGTCATCGGATGCAAAGAGGCCAGACAAGGCGTTGCCCACCACATCCGCATCCGCGTACTTTAGTTGCAGCACCTTCACGGGGCGGGCTTGCTCGTGTTGTGTCGGCGGCGGCGCCGGGTTGGTCTTGTCCTGTGCTCGTGCGGCATCGAGTAACGGCCAGCAAACGAAGGCCAGAACGATCAGAACGATCAGTAGTCGGCGGCTGAACATCGGATCGCCTTTCAGCATCGGTCCCATTTATATTGTACGCACGGGCTGGGGTGGAAATCCACCGGAAACGGATCGCCCGGGAGGAAGGGTAGCGCCGGCCATTCCGCGGAAAACCGGGCCTCCCCCCGGATTGCAGTGGGTTTTCGCAGGGTGAGTGCGGCCCGCCACAGGACGCCGTGGGCTGGGCGAACCGGGCCCCTTCGGGGCAGACTGAGCGATGCCAAGCGATCTTGCCGCGCGTGTCAATGTTTCACCTTGGTGGGGCGGCAGTACAACTGTCGCCCAGACTATGGAGCTTGGTCCTCGTTCCCAAAGCGACGCTACGCGAACCTGTCTGCACGTGTTATGATAGCCGCGGTTGGCAATCTGCCTGTTCCAAGACCACGTGACCAATTCAGGCCCAAACCAGGAGTCTCGCCCATGAGAAGTTGTATCTGGGGAGCGGTGATCGCAATGGCGGCCGGTATCGCGCAGGGCGGTACGGTGACGGTCTGGCCGGCGCCGGCGGGCGAGGAGTTGTCGAAAGATTTCAGCGTGACGGTCGAGGGCCAGGATTCGCCAGCCTATGTGGTCAAGGTGGCGCCTACCGACCCGGCCCGCCGCTGGAAGGCCATGGACGACAAGGCGAACTCGGCCGACTACTACGAGAAGGCCGCCTTCACCGCCTTCGAGATGCGTGGCACGGTCAAGGTGGTCGTCACGTCTCAGGGGCCGATCCGATCGGCCCGAGTCCTGCCTTCCTCGCTGAAGATCGCGCCGGAGGTTGCCGGCAACCGGCTCACCATCTCGATGACCGAGCCGAAGCCGCTGACCGTCGAGATCAACGGCGACTGGGTCCACTCCCTGCACATTCTGGCCAACGCGCCGGAGGAGAATCCGCCGCGCCCGGACGACCCTAACGTGATCTACTTCGGTCCGGGCGTCCATGAGGTCAGCCACCTTGAGGTGGGCAGCGGGAAGACGGTCTACGTGGCGGGCGGCGCCGTGGTGCGCGGCGTCATTGGTCCCGACGAGCCCTCCCGCATCAGCAGCTACAGCGGACTGAAGACCTACAGCCCGACGTTGGTCCTGCGGGGCGACCACATCACGCTCCGCGGCCGCGGCATCATCGACGGCTCACGCTGCACGACCCACGCGCGGCAGCTCTTGGTGGTGCAGGGCGCCGACGTCCGTGTTGAGGGCGTTGTCCTCCGCGATTCCAGCACCTGGACCATTCCGATCCGCCAGTCGGACCGCGTGACGGTGGAAAACGTGAAGATTCTGGGCTACCGCGCCAATTCCGACGGCATCGACATCTGCAACAGCCGCGACGTGACCGTCCGAGGCTGCTTCCTCCGTACGCTGGACGACCTGGTCGTCGTGAAGACCAACGGCACCCAAGGCGAGGCCCGGCGGATCGTCGTCCGCGACTGCGTGCTCTGGAACGAAGTGGCCCACGCCCTGAGCATCGGGGCGGAGCTACGGCAGAACGTCGATGACGTGCTATTGACGAATTGCGACGTGATCCACGACAAGGGCGCGAATGGACGCTGCGCGTGTACCACTGCGATTCGGCCCGCATCTCGAACGTGCGGTTCTCGGACCTGCGGATCGAGGAATCGCCGCGACTGATCTCGCTCTGGATCAACAAGGCGTCCTGGTCGCGGGACGCGGAGCGCGGGCACATCGACGGCGTAATCTTCAGCGACATTACGGCCACGGCCGACCCCCTGCGGGTCGAGTTGCAGGGCTTCGACGCAACCCACGTGGTCGAAAATGTGGTGTTCCGCCGCGTGGTGGTCAACGGCAAGCCGCTCGGCGCGGCCGAAGTGAAGTCGAACGAATTTGTGCGAAACGTGACCGTGGAGCCGTGAGCGGCAATGTGCCTGCCACGCTTCAGGCTGTCAACGGTCGCTTGCGTCCTTACCCAAGCGAACGGTTCAGAGTGCGGAAGGCGTGCTTGCCGGTGACCGGGGCCGGCGCCTTGCTGCAGCCGTTTTCCGCAATTCTCTCGACGCGCCCATCGCGCAGTTGCACGATGCGATGCGCCCGGGCGGCGATCTCCGGCTCGTGCGTCGCCATGACGATCGTTCGGCCGGCCCGGTTGAGTGCTTCCAGCAGGTCCATGATCTCGCCGCCGGTCGCCGAGTCCAGGTTTCCGGTGGGCTCGTCGGCGAGGATCACCTGGGGATTGTTCACCAAGGCCACGAGGATCGACCAGGGGGCGATCCGCGGGTCGAGGTTCTTGATGTTCGCCGGCAGCGACCCGACGAACGCCGGAAACAGGGCCGTGATCGCCAGGCGGTTGTCCGAGGAGATTCAGTTCTCCAGACGCTTGCCGGCAAGGCCCGGAACAACGCGGTCGGTCGGGGGGCCGATCGTGTTGTCGTGAGTGAGGACCATCTCCTTTCCGGCGAAGAACGTGTGGAAATCGGCCGCCACAAGGCTGAATGTTGTCTGCTCCGCGCCGGACGCGACGCCCTCGACGGGCACCGTGCCGCGGATGGTGTGCAGTTGCATCCCCTCGCGGAGATCGCGGGCCTTGACCCAGCCTCGACCAGCGACCCAGAAAACGTGGCCGCCGCTGGCCTCGAACTCATCCCCTCCTGCGCGGATCTTGAGGAGCCTGCCTTGCGGACGGGCCGTCTTTCGGAGAACCGGCTTCAGGGCCAGGCTACCCGTCTCGGGATCGCAGCAGAAGATCCGGTCGCCGATGGCGAGGTCCTCGATTGCCGTCGGGCCTGTCTCCGCGCGGACGAGCGTGCCGGCGGCAAGGCAGTCGCCGCGCTGTGCTTGGGGTCCCCCGCCGGCCGGCGCTTTCGCGTTGGAACGCTCCGGGGCATCGGGGCGTTTGCCGGAGGGCTGGTAAACTTCGTTGTAGTCGTACCACCAGTCCCACCACTCCGACGGCGAGGTGGGCCCGGTCTCCCCAGTGGCTTCGGCCAATGCGTTACAAGGCGCGGCCTTCCGCGCGGCGGCGTCGCTACTGTAAGACGGGTCCGTCTGTTGTTGATAGGGGTTCGCTCGCGGGTTCGTCGGAGAGACGTACGATCGCACAGGAGTCACCGTTTGTCGGTCCACGGTGACTTTGTTCTCCGTGTGCCGCTCCTGAAGCCGGTTGTCCTTGACGACGTAGTACTCACGCTTCTGGATCGTAGTAGTGCTTCCCGACTGAGTCACGGTCTCCGTCGTCTTCTTGGCTACCGGGTCGGGCGATTTCGGGTCGAAGCGCATGTTCGGGACTTGCCGCCAGTCCGGATGTTCGTTGAGGTGCTCGACCGTGTTCCACGAGTACGTGCTGATGCTATGGTCCAAGCGATACACGGTGCGAATACGCCGGTCGGGGTTGGCGAGGCTGTCGGAACTGCTGGGGCTGCCGGAATCCTGGGTCTGGAGGTCCGTCGACGCTTGCGCCGCTTGCAGCAGCAGGGGGACGTAGTCATGCTTTTCCTGGAGCCGCAGTGCCGTTGCCGCGGCCTGCCTCACTTGCGGCCAGGGGGAGAACACGGCGTGCCAAGCCAGCACCGCGGCAGCCCGCCGCGCTCGAATGTCCTTCAACGACTCGATGCCCAGCAGGGCCATCTCGCTGGTCTGCCGGCAGAAAACGGCGTCGATGGCGTCGACAGCGTCGGGATCGCAAATCGCCATGAGTTCTCTCCGAGCATCTTCCCGTTGGCCAGGGTCGTTGCCGGCCAGGCGGTCTCGGAGCTTTTCCAGACGCGGACCCCACTTTGCGGCTGCGGCCGACGCCTTGCGCGAAGTCCCGCGCCTCGGCAATGTCGCGATCGTTCACCCACGTCCCGTTGACCAGACGGAAGCCGAGACGTTGCCGGGCCTCGGCCTGATCGGGGTCCAACTCCAACACTCGCGTCAGATGAGCCCGCGATTGCTCCTCCAGCTTGTGCTTGCTGCACCAGAGGGCCAGGGCGATTTGGCCGTCGACGGTGTCCGCGTATTTCCCTCGCGCGTGCTGATACGCGGCGAGCCGATCATCCGTGCCGGCGAATTGCTGAACCTCGTCCCACCGCAGCCACTCCTTCCGTTTCGAGTCGTAGACGAAGCCGCTCTGCCAATAGGCTGCCTCAGAGGGGGACGCCTGTTCGAGCGCCGGTCCGAGCAATTTCGCCCGGTCCTTGACGCCTTCCAGCGCCTCGCGCCGGAGCGTTTCGTTGACAAGCTGCGCGGCGGCGCGGGCTTGCTCGGCCTTGGTGGCCGCTTGGACCGGCAGGGTCCCAGGCCAACTTGCGGCGACAACGGCCGCCCATACTGCCCATGAGGTGCCAACGGTTTTCATACTCCGCTCCTTCTCCCCGCAAGAAGCTGTAATACTCACCTTGGGTCCTGGCCCAGTGAGAAATCCCAGTCAGACATCCGCGCGGCTCGGCGGCGTCACTTGTGTGAGCACTTTGCGTGCCGTTGCCATACTCGGGGTCATCCGGCGGCAAACTGTATGCCCCGGAGTGAATCTTGAGGTCAATGTGACGACGATGGCGGTCAGAATGATTTCCGTCGCCACCGCACGAGGCGATGCCCACCGAAATTGACGACGTTCGGCGTGCTGCTACGCACCTTGCCGAACGCTCCGAGAGACGGTTGAGATCACGAGGCAGCGGCGGCCCCAGGCGCGTTTTCAGGCCGCTCATCGGGGATGCCCGCCTGATTTCCGCCAGCCAGATTGTTAGAATACCCCGCGCGGTGGAACTTGGCAAGTTGATTGACATTGCGACAGGCCAGGGCTAGGCTGAGATTCGCGTTTCCGGCCTACTCCTGTTCGGCCTACCCCTGTTGCGCTTTCCAGGCGATTTCTCAGCGAGCGGGGGCCAGTCCGATCAACCTTCGACCATTGCGATGCCTCGCGGGCGGACCCGAATTCTTATCCGTAGGTGCGTCATGATTGATCGCCGCAGTTTTGTCGGTAGTGCCTTGGGGATGGCGGGCGCATGGGCTCTGGCTCCGAACCTGTTTGCCCAGTTGGGCAACGCCCCTGCGTCCCTCCCCGATCACGGCCTGCTGGACACGAACGAAGACGCTTATTGGGCGGAGATGCGCAAGCAGTTTCTGATTCCGCCCGACGTGATTTACCTCAACAACGGCACGGTGGGATCGAGTCCCGCGCCCGTGCTCCGCGCCGTGTTTCAGGGCTACGAGGAGGCCGAGCGGCTCACGCAAAAGGACCCCGAGGACTATCCCATCTGGGGCTATGCCGCTTGGAACGAATTTCGCGATCCACTCGCCGCTTTCGTGGGCTGCACCCGGGACGAGATCGCCCTGGTGCGAAACGCGACCGAGGCCAACAACTACATTGCCAACGGGATCGACCTCAAACCGGGGGATGAAGTCCTGATGACCGACCAGGAGCACCCCGGCGGCGAGCAGCCGTGGCAGCTTCGCGCCAAGCGCTACGGCATCGTGGTCAGGAAGGTGACGCTCCCCAGGCCGGTCGAGACGGCCACCCAGGTCCTCAACCTTTTCAACGACGCGATCACGTCCCGCACGCGGGTGCTGTT
The DNA here is from genome assembly GCA_963759115.1 of uncultured Planctomycetaceae bacterium. GTDB lineage: Bacteria > Planctomycetota > Planctomycetia > Pirellulales > Thermoguttaceae > CAVWXT01. Next base: position 67,524 of record CAVWXT010000008.1, on the reverse strand, counting down.
CTTCAGCCACATCAGCACGGTCACGGGGGTGGTGCTGCCCGCAAAGGAACTCTGCGCCCTGGCCCGCAGCAAGGGCATTCTCTCGGCCGTGGACGGCGCGCACGTTCCCGGCATGATGAAACTGAACCTGCGCGACCTTGGCTGCGACCTTTATTCTTCGAGCCCGCACAAGTGGCTCCAGGCGCCGAAAGGGACCGGTTTCCTCTACGTGCGCGACGAGGTCATCGACCGCATCTGGGCAACCATCGCCACGGAGGGTTGGGACGACACGAAGCTCCGCGCCGAGCGTTTTCAGCGGATCGGCAGCTCGAACGTGCCGGTGTTGTGGGGTCTGCGAGCCTCGATCGAGCTGGCCAATACGATCGGCATCGACCGCATCGAGCGGCGCCACCGCAAGATGGCGGACTATCTGCTCGGCGAGATGATCAAACGCGGCGCGGTTTCCTGGACGTCGCCCGACCCGGCGCTGCGCTGTGCCATAGTTACGGTCAACGTGCCGCCGGTGCCTCGCATGGAGCTGGAGAACTGGCTGTGGTCGGCGCACAAGATCCGCATCCGCGGCGGCGATCCGAATAAGCTGCGAGTGTCGACGCCGTACTACGTCCAGAAGAAGGACGTGGACCGGTTCCTGGAGAAGTTCGACGAGTTCAAGAGGATCAAGGGGATGGCGTAGGTTGGGAATCCCCCCGCAAGGCAATCGACCCTGCGGTTGTTTCGCCGACAAGCAGAAGAAATTCGGACGTCAAGCGGAGGGCCGCCGTGCGGCTGCCTGGGATCGGTTTCTTCACGGACCGTTCTCGTCCCATCGCACGCCTCTTGTCGCCGTGTAAACGATGGTCGCGAGCTTGGCACCGTCGTGGCCAAGCCCTCCTGCCGCGTGAAGGTAGACTCGTCTGATTGGTGGGTTGCTATCCACCCAAATGTCTAGAAACTCCTCCCAGCCGGTCGCGGCCAGTCTCACAGCACCGCGCCATTTCAGACTCGGGATTCTCGCAAGCGGGGACTTGCGCGGGTGCTCCGGCGCAGGGACGAATTGACCTTGCAATTAGCCGGTGACGAGATACAATATTTGTAGGTGCATGAAATGTCATTACAAGGAATTGATGTCCATACCAACCCCATTGGATCGGAGTGCAACGTGGCTACACGGACCCTCACGCGGGACGACTTTCTTCGCGACCGTCACGGCCGCACTTTCGCCGATGTGCTGAACGATCCCGAACAGCCTTTCGACGCCGTGCTCGCCTTCTTCAACGACAAAGACCGTCAGCGCCGCATGGTGGAGTCCGAGATCCATCACAACCGGCCGGCACTGGCGGGCGTGGTGCGAGAGCTTGAAGCCCAGCCGTTGGTCGACGGGTTCCTCTCCTCTCAGCATCCGCGCCGCACCAAGCGGTTGCGGCAGGCCGTCGGCGTGGTGGTTCGCATGATGATGGAGTCTCTCGGCTGGAAAAGAACCGGCAAGAAGGGCTCGCTGGGAGTTCGCGCGAAGGTCTCGCCGCGCACGCCGACGCCGGGAGCATACCACAACACGGGCGGACTGGCGTTCTGGTTCCTCCGCGCCGAGCGATACGAGCGTCTTAACGGAAAGCCGTTTCCCTCTGTCAGGGAGCGCAACCGGACGCTCACCGCGCCGTCGCGAAAACGGTTGCCTGCCGGCAGTTGAGCCCGAACCCTATCGTCAGGAGAAACTGCCGGGCTGTTCTCGCGGTCCGCGTTATGGGGTGGAGGTGAAATGATGAGCTGGATTGCGCACATGTGCCGTTATCTCGCGTTCGCTCTTCCGGGCGAGATCTGGCGGGCGATCTTCGGCAGGGACATTCTGAGAAGATGGTGGGATTCGCATTACCGGTGAACCATCGTGTCGCAGAAGGGAGAGAAGCATGAAGATCGTAAGACTCTTGATCCTCGACGAAGACGAGGTGAGGGAGCGGCTCGCCCAGCTTGGGGCGGAGGTGCCCGAAGCGCTCAACGCAGGCCAGTTGGCGAACCTGTACTCGGAGCACTTGGAGACATTGCCTCCCGACGTGGACGTGGTGGGGATGTACGTCGGCGACAACCTTCTGAACGTGGTTGCCAACGATGACGAGGTTTGGCCCCTGCCCGAGAAGCTCGTTATCTTGCGAGGCGCCTAGTCTGCCACAGCCTCGACTGGAGCCTGCTCCCGCCGCTTCCCCCGATCGCACCACGCCTCGGGGCGACTCCGCGGTGTGGACGCCTAATCGTGGTGTTCCTGCCCGTCCGCTGGCTGCGCGACGGCGGGAATCGCGAGGGCGGAGGGGTCGGCATCGCGGGTCGACTCTTGCCGCTTCTGGCGGCGAGCCCTCTTGTCCGCTGCTTTTTGCTTCTTTCCGGTTTCACGCTGCCGCTTGGCAAAGGTATTTCTTTCTCGCATCATCAGCACTCCCATTGGATTTCATCGCACGGAAACGCCTGCGGCTATGCGGTGGTCGAAGGCGTTTGGGCGACAGCGCGACGGGTTCGGCCCTCTTGGCGGGCCACCCGACGTCCTCGGCTGGCAACACAACCACTTCCGGAACTCCGGGCTCAAAGAAGACTGCGGCCAGCGGTAGTAGCGAAAGATCGACCGCAACTGGAGATGGGCTTCCTGACCGAAGGCAGCCGCGACGCAAATCGCAGGGTCACTTGGAACGAGAGCTATTGAAACTCGCTGGGGGCCCCAAGGCTTCTCGCCACTCCTACCGCGAGCATTCTAACAGATTGGGCGAGCAATGATAGTGCGCGGCCGACAATTCGCAACGTCCGTCGTCGTCCCCCTCATCCGGCGGCAAGAACACGCCCTTGCTGCGACTAGGGACCGTTGGGGTGGGCGAGAGGCCGCGGAACTGGCCAGAAAGCGGATCTTTTGGCCTTTTCGCACGGGGAGACGCAATTGGCAGGGACAGTCGGGCAAAAGCCGGTTACAATGAGCGGCCAATTCGGGTGCGATTTGCGACTCTGATTTCCGCGGTGTCCGGGACTCGGCCCGTTCTCACAGTCGCTGCCTGGTAGAAGTCGAGCGACTGATGACGAACGCCACTACTCGGAGCCCTCACTCTTTTCACATTCCCGTCATGGGCACGGGTTTCATGATTGACGCGGCCTTGCGGGTCGCCAAGTACGGCATCGCGTCGGTGCTCTCGTTGGTCGACGACGTGCTGATCGAGCAGATGCGCAGGTTCCATTGCCGGCGTGAGGGCGAGCCTTACACGGAGATCGCCGGCCGCGAGGAGGACGCGCGGGCCCGCCGAATCACTGCCTACCTGGATCTCCTCGATCGCCTAGTTCGTCGGCAGGCTGCCGCGCTGCAGGGCTTTGCCTTTCGAGCCGGGAAGCGACATCACACGCTATTTCGAACTGTTGCCCGACGGCCCTCTGGCGCGAGAGTACCGCGAAATGCTGGCGGCCGGCGACGCCGCAGACCGCAGGCAACGGCAAGAGCGGCTGCGCGCTCAGGCAGTGCCCGGAAGCATCGACGTGAACATCATGGCCAAGGGCGATCGCGACATCTATCGCGAGGGCGAGAAGTTGGCGCCCCAGTTCAGTGACGCATCGGCGGCCTTGCGTGGTTTCGCCCAAAGCGCGCTCACCTCGTCGATCGTGTTCTCGGCCGGCATGAACCCTCGCCTGTACTCGTACGCGGCCGAATTTCCGGATTTCTTTCCGGACGAGCACGGTCGGCTCAAGAAGAAGATCGTGCTGAAGGTGAGCGACTTCCACTCGGCTGCGGTGCAGGGAAAGTTTCTTGCCAAGCGAGGGCTCTGGGTGTCGGAATACCGGATCGAGTCGGGCTTGAACTGCGGAGGCCATGCGTTTGCCACGAAGGGTCTGCTCCTGGGGCCGATCCTGGAGGAGTTTCGGCAGCGGAAGGCCGAACTGGTGGAGCAACTGTTTGCCACGTACGCCAAGGCGCTCGGCCGAGCGCGGCCGGGCCGCCGACACGGAGCCGCAGGCCGTCCGCATCACGGCGCAGGGCGGCATCGGGACCGCGGAAGAGGACCTGCTGTTGCGGGAATACTACGGCGTGGATGGCACCGGCTGGGCCACCCCGTTTCTGCTCGTGCCCGAGGTCACCAACGTGGACGACGAACTCCTTCGCAAGCTGTGCAACGCCAAGGACGGCGACGTATACCTGAGCGATAGTTCCCCCTTCGGGCTGCCCTATTGGAACCTGCGCACCTCGGCGAGCGAGGAAGCCCGTCGCCGCCGCATTGCCGAGAACCGGCCGGGGAGTCCTTGCTGGAAGGGCTTCGTCAGGCTGTTCAACACCGAGTTCACCAAGACGCCGATCTGCACCGCATCGCATCAGTATCAGAGGCTCAAGTTGGAGCAACTCCAGGGCCAGGACCTCCCGGACGAGCAGCGAGCGGCCCGGCGCGAAGACGTGCTGGCCAAGTCCTGCATCTGCCACGATCTGGCCGGCGCGGCCACCCTGAAGAACGGCATCGACCCGGCGGCAACGCCCGCCGTGTGCTGCGGTCCCAACATCGTCAACTTCTCCCGCGTCGCCACGCTCGAAGAGATGGTCGGGCACATCTACGGCCGCAGTTCGCTCTTGAACGGTTCTGCTCGTCCGCACATGTTCCTGCGGGAGATCGATCTCTATGTCGAGTACCTCCGCAGCCAAATTCAGAAGCGCCACCTCGGCCTTGGTTCGATCACGCCCGCACACGTCCGCGAATTCAAACAGAATCTGCTGGCCGGCATCGATCATTACCGGGGGCTGGCTCGGCGGTTCGCGCCGCCGATCGGAGCGGCATTTCTCGATCAACTGGCAACGCAGCAGCAGGCAGTGGAGAACGTGCCGGAACTGCCGTGACCCCGCTAGTGCCCCGACCGACCGGACTTGGCGGGTGCCACGGGCTGCTTGTCAGCCCGTGCTGTGGCCGATTCCTGCACTGGCCGGCAAGCGGCCAGTGGCACCCAAGCTGTCAACACAGCACGGGTGGGGCACTAGGTGCGGTGCCCGCGACGGAATCGCCGTCAAAGCCCCGATAAGGCCGATCAGTTGCCCAAATAAGAATTGATAGGGGTAGGGAAGGCCGGTTAAGTTCCCGGCCTCCCCTCCCTCCGAACCGGACTGGCGGATTTCCCGCATCCGGCTCTCCGGTTAGTGGTGTTACCTCGTAGAGGATTGGTGAACCGAGCGCGGGAAGGAAACAAGGTTCCTTCTCGGGATCGGCAGAAGCGAAAGGCCCTGACCTTCACGGGAAGGCCACCAACATGCAACATCGACGGTGCGGCCAATCTGAGCCAAGTTACGTGTGCCTGACGCAGTCCGTCGTGGCTAGTCGTTGCCGACACTCGCGGTACGGTGTGGTTTTGGCCGTGCGTCATGTTTCATCCCCTTTCCTGCGTCCCTTTGCTCGACGGGCATTGCCCCGCTTCCTCGCTCGTATGGACGCTCTGACTCCTGGGCGGTCGATTCTTCGTATCCTTATCAGGGACAATGAACTTCGTCCTTGTACCCGCCCAGGTCTCCTTGCTTCATGTATCAAACCTTCCGACCGTTCCGCCTCCAACCACCTGTTGCCGCCTCTGGGGCTTGGTTTGGTTTCCCCCCGGAGCTTACCGCGCGGTCTGCCGACCGCATCCCTTGCGAGGACCACAGCGTCACTTGGGCTTCGCCTTTTCCTAGCAGGCTCGCCACGACAACCGGCCGAATCGAGTTCGTCATCCTGCGGACCAGCCGTTCACCTTCAGTTGCTCTCCACCCCCTCTCACGAGGACGCAGTTACTTTCGGTTACGAAGTTCAAACCCAACTTCGACAAGGACTTGCACCTTGCTGATTCGATACACTCACAAGCGCACTAGGAGGCGACTCCAGTCGCCGATTTGCGGCTGTTTTCGGACCATCGGCGACTGGAGTCGCCTCCCACAGCGGAAAACAGATCGCCGTCAAAGCCCCGAGGGCCGGCTTGACATCCTTTGGCAGCCTGCTATGCTATAACATCGTGACGTGCGAGAGCGGCGACGGCCGAGGCCGACGCCGTGTTCATTCGCTTTCTCTGTAGCGGCCGCTTCGCCGGACTTTATTGCCTGGCCGGGTATCCTGTCTACGGCCGCATGGATCTCTCTTGCACTCTTGGCGCCGGGCCGATGCCCGGCGCCGAAGTCTCGAATTGAGGATCCTATCCATTTTGGGATCGGGGGCTGAACCCCGTGGCCGCGGTTGGCTACCGTGGGCCGTGCTCTTTCATTTAGCCGCTTTAAGGAAGTGTTGATGAAGTTTGAAGAACTCGGCCTCGCCGAGACGTTGCTCCGCGCCGTCCGCACGCAGGGCTATTCCGCCCCCACCCAAATCCAAGCCGACGCAATTCCGCCGATCCTGGATGGCCGCGACCTGATGGGCTGCGCCAGACGGGAACCGGCAAGACCGCCGCGTTCGCCTTGCCGACCTTGCAGCGGCTGGCCCGCGCCGAGTGCCGGGTGAATGGCCGCGGGCGCAAGATCCGCGCTCTTGTGTTGGCGCCCACCCGCGAACTGTCGCTGCAAATCGGCGAGAGTTTTCTGGCCTACGGCCGCTACACCAGCCTGCGTTGCGCGGTGATTTATGGCGGCGTGGGACAGTCGCCCCAGGTGCAGGCCCTCAACGCCGGCACAGACATCGTGGTGGCCACGCCCGGCCGCCTGCTGGACCTCATGCAGCAAGGCTTCGTCGACCTGTCGCACGTGGAGGTCCTCGTGCTCGACGAGGCCGATCGAATGCTCGACATGGGCTTCATCCACGACCTGCGAAGAATTGTGGAAAAGGTCCCGCGCCGCCGGCAAACCCTGCTGTTCTCCGCGACGCTGCCCCCGGCCATTCGGAGTCTGGCCGGCCAATGGCTGACCGATCCGGTGGACGTCCACGTTGCGCCCGCGTCGGTCACGGTGCGGACGATTCGGCAATCGGTCATTCATGTCGATCAGAAGCAGAAGCTGCCACTGTTGACCCGTTGGCTGCGCGAGACGCCGTGGACGCGCACGCTGGTTTTTGCTCGCACCAAGCACGGCGCCGACAAAATCGCAAAGTCGCTGGCAAAGGCGGGCATTCCGGCCGATGCCTTTCACAGCAACAAGAGCCAATCGGCGCGGCAGCGCGTCTTGCTCCGCTTCAAGGCGCCGCAACCGCTGGTCCTGGTGGCCACGGACATTGCCGCCCGCGGGCTCGATATCGACGACGTCTCGCACGTAGTGAACTTCGATCTCCCGGTCGATGCCGACAGTTACATCCATCGCATCGGCCGCACGGGCCGGGCCGGGGCAGCCGGCATTGCCGTTTCGTTCTGCGATCACGGCGAGCGGTCACGTTTGCAAGCGATCCAACGTGTCACGCGGCAAACGCTGACGGTCGAGGAGTGCCCGGCGGACATGCCTGCCGAGCTTGGCAAGAGATTGCATTCCGGTGCGAAGGCCGGGCCAGGCAGGCCGCCGGTCTCGACATCGTCACGGCCGGTACGTGGAAAGCGATTCTGGGACCGGCGCCGCGGGGCGAGCGTTCGTCAGGCCAGGTCGGCGTGACGCCGACTTCCGCTATCCCACGGCCATACCCGTGATCACGTCGTTTCGATAGGATAATGACTCACAGAGGCGCCGGCACCGCGGCACTGGTGCCGCAGAATGCCGGCCGCCGCCGCCACGTCTACTCCTTCGACAGTTTTGCTGCCCAATCGCTGGTCTGGGTCTGGCCGTCGCGATCGGACTCGATCTTTCCCTTGATCGTCTCTCCGGTCTGCTTGCCCGTGTACTTGGTGGTTATCTTCACGCCATTCCGCTCGCGGACGACCGTGAAGGAGATTTCGCCGTTCTTGTACTTGGCGTCCTGGATCGCGGTCTCCTGGCCGTCGCGGCCGACCTGGGCGCCCGTCAGCTTGTCGCCTTCGAGTTTCAGCTTGAGTGTCACTTCCCGATCCTGGCCGCCCATGGAGACGGTCCATTTCCAGGTGCCGGTCGGATTGGCGGCGGTGGCGGCCCGCTTGGCGTCCCAATCGAAGCTTCTGGTATCTCCGTCGCGGTCGAACGACGTCGTCCCCTTGATCGTGTCGCCGGTCAGCTTACCGGCGTATTTCATGGTGAACTTCTGCCCGTCTCTTTCGCGGACGACGGTGAATGACAGAGTGCCGTCCTTGTACTTGCCGTCTTGGATCGGCGTCTGCTGATCGTCACGCACCATGGCGCCGGTCAGCTTGCCCCCGTCGAGCTTCAGCTTGAGGGTCATTTCCCGGTCCTGGCCGCCGAACGAGATGGTCCATTTCCAGGTGCCGGTGGGGTCGGGCTTGTCTTGCGCCTGGGCAAGGCCGGCCGCCGCGACAAATGCCAAAACCAGTGCTGCTGTCAAAAGTCGCCTCATTGCATCACCTCACAGAGCTAAAGACCGGGCGGACCAAAGGCGCTGATCCCCGTGATGAGCGCTCTCCCGCCACATTCACCCAAGCGAACACCCCGTTGCGGAACCGGAGAAGAAGGTCGAAATCGTTCTGGGGACAGTTACGGGATCGACCGACCAGGCAGCAGCTTAGCCTTTCCGCATCGTGCGGTCAAGCACCGCTTGCCGGGCGCAGCGAGAATCGCGAATCCTCTGGTTTGGGCGATCCGGGAGAGGGCAAGGCCCGCCGCGTGGTCTGCGAAACGCGTTTCCGGATGAGAGCCTGGCGGGACGAACAACCGTCTTCGTCCCACAAGAACGATTGGCGGCATCCACCCCGTTGCCGCGGCGCGAAGCGGAGTGCTGGAATGGCAGGCCAAGAGCTTTGGGCAACCGAACGAAATGCTACGGCTGGCCCTTAGTCGCTTTGGACTTCTTGGCTTTGGCGGCCTTGGCTCCACCAACAGCCGCGTCGTCGCCGACGGCATCAGTTCCCCCGTCGCCTGCACCCACGTCGGCCGCTTTCTTCCCGGCCTTCTTCGGTCTCGGCTCCTTGGAGGCCGCGGGTTCCTTGGGTGTGGACGGTTCCTTCTTGGTCGCCAGTTGGGCGCGCTCTTTCTTCTCAGGCTTCTCCTCGACCGCTTGTTTCCGTTCCAGGCCGTGCAACAACGGTTGGGTCTGCTCCACCTCGTGGAGACACTGGATCAAGCCCGTGTCGTCGGCCAAGAAGATCCGGTCGGAAGCGTAGTTCGCCAGTTTGACGGGAATACCTTCGGTGGCCAGGGTGTCGAGCCGGGCGCCGTTCTGGGCGTTGAGCACGAGGATGCGACCGAAGCGGTCGGTCGCATACAATCGCGTTTGGCTGGCGGCGACGAACTTCCGCAAGTTCGGCGCCCACCAGATGTCCTTGCCGTTGGTGGCGTCCAGGCAATACATCCCTCCCAGTTGCGTGATGATGTAGACGCGATCGTCGATCACCGCGGGGGACTCGATGACGGGCTCGCCCGCCGAGAATCGCCAGAAGGTCTCTCCGTCTTTCTCCCGAATGGCATACACGTATCCGTCGGCTGAGGCGGCGAGAATCAAACCCGAATCGCCCGTCACCTTGGGATCAGGCGGAAAATAGCCGGGCCGGGCGACGGCCGGCGCGTGGGTCGTGAGCCGAAACTTCAACTCCAGGTATCTCTCTTCCTTGCGGTCGATGCGGCCGATGTTGTAGTAGCCGTAGCCGCGGTTGTTGAGGTAGCCGACGTCGGTCGCCCATACAACATATTCTTCATCCGCGGTCTCGCGCGTCACCAGCGGTTGCACCATCGCTCGCCCAAACGACTGGCAGAACAGCGGCGGAATGAGCTCCTGGCGGAGCCGAAAGCCGCGGTGGCCCTCCTCTTCGGCTGACGCGGCTTGCTCCGGCGTGGCGTCCGTATTGGCGCTGGCTGCTTCGCGACCGGGCTCCTTGGCAGGATCCAGGCGGTAAGCAACGATCATCCCCGTGACCGTGGGCACATAGGCCCGCTTGGCGCTGAGGGCCGCGCCGGCGCCGGCCACTCCCTCGATCTCTTTCTCAAGAAGGAGATCGCCCGTAAAGCGATTGACCACATAGAGCCGCGACCCGTTGACCAGCGCCAACATCTCGTGACTGGCGCTGGGAGTCAAGCTGGGGTGCTCGGGACGGCCCACCTGCCTCGACCACAACGTCTTGCCGGTTTCCGCGTCGAGCGCTTGGATCGTGGCCCTGTCGGTCAGCGCGTACAGCGCCCCCTCGTACAGGATCAGATCGGTAACTCGTCCCCGGCTCTGGTCGAACTGCACCTGGGCAAACCAGGGGCGCGTCAGGCCGTGCTGGGCGGCCGTGGTTTCGGAAATCAAATCGCCCCGCTGCGCCAGACGGCGCTGCAGAAACACCATGCGGCCATCAACGCCGCGGCCATGAGAAAACGTTGACGCATCGTCGGTCGTCCTCAAGCTAAAATAGGGGATCGTTCCTAACCCCTATCATAATCCCTGGGGCGGCAAGAAGCACGCAAAAAACCGCCGGACGCCGCCCGACCGCTGCTATCACTCTAAGGAGGGGGCCAGAGGCCGCGACCGACGCCCTTTCGACTTCCCCCTCAAGAAAAAGACCGACGCGTTGGCCACTCTCGACGTGCGACGTGCTTTAGCACGCTGTTTGGGGTCGCGGATCAGGTCCGATCGGCCCGCAATAGGGCATTAGCGTCCATGAGAGGCAAACGCGTCGTGGCGAACATGTGCGGATTCGGCGATCGTGTGATCCTCCTCTGCAAGAGTGGCGAAACGTGGCCCGAGTTACGAGGGCGGCCGCGGTCGAAACGGGTACGGTGGAACCGTCCCGTGGTCGACCAACCCGGCCTGAAGGTCCTCCTGTTGCTGGCGCAACTGGCGGCGACGATCGAGGGCACTCAGTTGGCTGCCGAGTGCCCCGGCGGGCGGACCCGAACGCGGCAGCCTCGCGCGTCGCGTGTATTCCCACGCATAACGTAGCGGCCCGATGGGACGAATCATGGGACGTGCGCTCAACTTCCGCCCGGAAAAAAACAACACGCGGCCGTCGCAATCGGGCCTGGAACCCGCGTCATTTTCCCCGGTACCTGTATATGCCCGATGATTTTCTGAAGTCAAAAAAAAGATTCAAGAAAATCGCAGAGAATCAACGACGCCCGGCGAAACGCCGTCGATGCGAGAGGCAAACGTGAAAAGGATTCAAGGACCGGCAAAGTCGGGGAGGGACGACAGGTTGACAAGGTGACGGGGTGATGGGGTGAAGAGTGAAAGGCGCCGCGTCACCTTGTCACCTTGTCACCTTGTCACCCCGTCACCTTGTCATCTTGTCACCGTCTCTGCTGCACGAACTCAGACACGCGAACGCCAGTCGCGTCGATCCGTGCCTCGATCGCCCCGCCGTCAAAGGTGTGCAGCACCTGCCCGCCCAGCTTTCGATAGGGGGCTTCCACCTCCGGCAGGTTCCAGCGTCCGTCGCCGCTGAACACCACCCACCGCGGTTTGCACCAATTGGCCAGGCCGGGCGAATTGCTCTGGCGGCTGCCGTGATGCGGGGCCATCAAGCACCTCGCAAGCCCGCGGCTCCTCGGCCAACAGGTCATCGAGCCCCGGCGACTCCAGGTCGCCCGGCAGGAGAATGCGGCGGCCCCGATACTCCACCGACAACACGAGGCTGTTGGCGTTGTCGGAGCCGAGGATGCCCCGCCGAGGCGGGTGGAGAACCTCCACGAGGCAACCCTCGCCGCCGCGGAGGCGGTCTCCGGCGCGAACCTCGCGGATGGGCACTCCGTGCCCGACGATGGCGGAGTGCAATGCGGCCACCGCGTGGCCCTCTTTGTCGAACATGATCGGCGAGACGTAGACCGCGCCCACGCTGAACTTCTCCAGCAGTCCCGGCAGGGCGTTGTAGTGGTCGATGTCCGGGTGAGAGAGGACCACGGCGTCGAGGTGCGTAGTGCCGCGCGACCAGAGCAACTCGGAAATCGCGCGAGTACCCGCCGACGGCGCCCCGAACTGCCCCGCGTCGTAGAGCATGGTCTGGCCGGAGGGCAGTTCCAACAACACCGCGCAGCCGTGCCCCATGCTGAGAAACGTGCAGTCGAGGCGATCGCGAGGGTGCGGCCATTGGGCCGCCGTGAACCCGACCGCGACCCACGCGGCCAACAACGCCACGCACCAGCGCCGCGGCGGCCGGACGATCGGCAGCGCCGCCAACAGGGCCAAGCCGCCATAGAAACCCCACAACCACCAGTCGGCCGGGCCGGGAACCCAGAAATGGCCGCCGGGAACTCGCCGGGCAATCGTCACGCACCATTCCATCAGCCAGAAGTTGAAATTGCAGAAGTAGCCGCAGAGATGCGCCAGCGGCGGCATGATCGTACCGACCGCCAAGAGCACAGCGCCGCTGATCAACCCCCAAGCCATCGGCATCCAGACGAGGCTGTTGACGATCACGGCCGCCGGCGTGCAAAGATGGAATCGGGCCATCACCAACGGCATGGTGAGCAGCCAAATCGTGGCGCTCACCAACGTCAGGTCCCGGATGCTGCGCACGATGCCGCAACGCAGCCACTCTAGCCACGTAAGGTTCTCGGCGATCAATCGCCCCAACGCATCTTTGCGGCCGGCAATGCCTATCCAGCGCGGGGCGAACCACATCAGCCCGGCCACCGAAAGAAACGAGAGTTGGGCCCCGGTGTGGAAGAGGTGGTTGGGGTTCATCGCCAGCACGGCCAAGGCCGCGGCGGCCAGCGAGTTGAAGCTCAAAGGGCGTTGCCCCAAGGCTCCGGCGGCGCACGTCGCCAACACCAACACCGTCGCCCGCACCACCGGCGGCCCCGCATCGACCAGGAACATGTAGAAGACCGTCGCCGCCGCCACCAGCAGGATCGCCCAATGGTGCGGCAAGGGCGTCCGCCGCACGACCCAGAATAAGGCCCCCGCGAGGATGCCCAGGTGCAGTCCGGCAATCACCAACAGGTGGATCGTGCCGGTGGCCATGAAGTTTTCCGTGCGGCCGAAGTCGACTTGTTCCCGCTCACCCAGCAAAACGGCTTCGGCCATTTCGGCACAACGAGGATCGAGATAGTCTTCGAGCAGCCGATTGCTGTGGGCCCGCACCCGATCGAGAATTGCCGCAAGACTCAACCAACTGCCGGTGCTGAACTACCGACACGCATTGGGGGACTTCGGCTTGCAACCGGCTGCGCACGCCCTCGGCGCGAAGGTAGGCGGCATAGTCGAACGCCCCGGGATTTTGCGGTCCGAGCGGCTCGGAAAGGTGCGCAAACAATCGCAGCCGGTCGCCGGCGCGGACCTGCGGCGGCGGGCCCTGCACCAAGAGCGTCGCTCGGCCCGAGGCGCGGCGCCATTGCGACCCGTCGCGGATCGCCGTCAGATCCACCTCCAGCCGCGAGCCTTCCGTGGGCGGCATCATCCGCATCGGATCGAACGGCGGCGTGGGCAAGAGGCGGGGCATGCGCACGGCGATCGCCTCCACGCACACCGGCTGGGCCTTGCGACGCGCATAGCAGCCCAGATCGTCGGAAGCAAAGAGATACCAGCGGCAGTGGTGCCACGCCGCCGCCGTGGCCGCCACGGCCAACAGCATGGCCAGGTTGCTCAGGAGGAGCCTTGGCAGCTCCCCCCATCGCAGCCGCCGCCCCAAGAAGGCGCGATCCAGGCCGCCAAGCCGCCGACGGCGATTGCCCACCACGCCCAAAGCGGCAGCGGCCAGAAGCGATCGCACAGAATGCCGGCAGCCGCGGCCGTCAGCACGATCACCAGCGGCTGATAGCGTGGGTCCGTCGGAGCGGTTCGAACCTCGTTGGGCGATTCGGCCGACATGGTCGGCATTCTGCACCCGCAGCGGCGTTTCGGCAAGCCGCCCGGGCGAGTAACAGGCAGCAGGGCGTGGAACGAAGCAGAACGGTCGGGTGCGGGACGTGCATGGGCCGTCTGTGGCGCGTTTCACGCACCCTACGAGTTGTTGGTCAACGACTCGCTCCATTTCCAATTCGTTTTCCCCTTCCCGCTCGCCTCTCGCCTCTCAATTCTCGACCCTCGTCCATGATGCGCTTTCGGTTGGGGGGTTGTCGAGGTCAAGAATTGTACCGCCCGAACGGCTGGCACGTTGCCGTCATTCCGGGAGTCGCGGCGGTTCCGAACCCAGGGCCAATCAGCCTTCCGAAATCCGGCTGTAGGAGGCGAGTCCAGTCGCCGATTTCCGGTTGTTTTCAAGCAATCGGCGACAGGAGTCGCCTCCCACAGTGATTAACTGATCGGCCCCGGGCTCCGAACCGTGCCGTATTGACAATCGGATTCTGCCCCCCGAGAATGGCAGTTTGCCTGTGGGCCGGAGGGAGAACGGCCAACAGCTTGCGCACACCTGACCAGGAGCTTCCTGATGCGACACCCGACATTCACTGGCGCCGCCCTGTTCGTGTTGTTGCTGTCGGCGGCGTGCGCGTCGGCCGCCGACGAGAAGAAGTCGCCCGCGGCCACGCAACTCACCAATCCGCTGGCGGTCCGCATCATGAACTACGGCAAGTTCCAGGATGACGCCTGGACCCATTTGCCGTCGGTGGGCGTCCACTTCCTGTTCATGGCCGTGCCCCAGCCGGAGCGAAGTGGAAGGCCTCAAGAAGAAGCTGGCCGACCACGGCTTGGCGGCCTTGGTTCTGCGCGGCGATACCGATCTTGGCAGGGAATCGAGCGTTGATGAATTGGCCGCGCAGTTGGCGACCTGCGAGAAGATGGGCGTCAAGTACATGTTCCTCTCGCCCAAGCACACGGGCGTCGGCAAAGAGGTGGCCTGTGAACGGCTGCGGCGGGCGGGCGACTTCGCCAAGAAACATGGGGTGATCATCGTCCTGGAAACCCATCCCGACCTGGGCACTAACGGCGACGTCCACGTGGAAACCATGCGGAAGATCAATCACCCCAACGTTCGGGTCAACTTCGACACCGGCAACATCACCTTCTACAACACGGGCCTGGATGCGGCGACGGAGTTGAAAAAGTGCATCGACTACGTGGCCACGATGGAAGTGAAAGACCACGACGGCAAACTCCAGTCGTGGAATTTCCCCGTCCTGGGCACCGGCGTGGTCAATTTCCCCGCGGTGCTGAAGGTCCTGGAGGAACACAAGTTCAAGGGGCCGGTAACGATTGAGGTGGAAGGCTTTCATGGGGTGGTGTTGGATCGAGGCGCAGACGGAGAAGTACATCGGCGATTCCGCGACGTACATCAAGTCGCTCGGCAATTTTCGTTAGAGAGCCCTTTCACGGCTGGCCTCTGCCACGAACGCGGGGTGGGAAGGGTTTGGGGGGGGCCGGCAAATCGGCACATACGACCAGGAGACCATGGTAATGACACTGTTCGCGCAAACCAGCGATGCGGTTTCCAAAGCGATTCAGGGCCCCGACTACGTGATGCTGGTCGGCTATTTCGTGCTGATGCTGGGCATCGGGCTGTACTTCTACCGCTACATGCGGGGAATGAAGGTGTATTTTACCGGCGGGAACAAGATTCCCTGGTGGCTCGCCGGCGTGTCGTTCTACATGTCGAGTTTCAGCGCCTATGCCTTCGTGATCTATTCGGGCCTGTGCTTCAAACTCGGCTGGGTGGGGGTGACGCTGTTCTGGGTCATGGTCCCGGCGACGATCATTAGCGTTACTTTCTTCGCCACCCGCTGGCGCCGGGCCCGCATCGACAGCCCCGTGGAGTTCCTCGAATCCCGCTACAGCGCCCTGGTGCGGCAATTGTTCGTCTGGACTCGGCCTGCCCGTGGGAATCATCGACGACAGCCTGAAGCTGATCGCCACCGGCACCATCGTCCACGTGGGCATGGGGTTCGGCCTACCAAGCGAGCATCATCGCCTGCGGGCTGATCATGCTGGCCTACACGTTCATGGGCGGGCTGTGGGCGGTGACGGTGACCGACTTCGTGCAGTTCGTGATCCTGGCCGTGGCCGTGGTGGCGCTCTTCCCGCTTTCGATCGCCAAGGCCGGCGGCTTCCAGAGCCTCGTCGACCACGCCCCGGCGGGCTTCTTCTCCCTGACCAACGGAGACCTACAACTGGTACTACATCGTGCTGTTGGTCGGGCTCTACGCGGTGGCCTTCAGCAGCACGCACTGGCACCTGATCCAGAAGTACTTCTGCGTGCCGACGGAGAAGGACGCCAAGAAGGTGGGCTGGCTGGTGATGGCGCTGTACATCATCGGGCCGCCGCTGTTCTTCATGCCCGCCATTGCCGCCCGGGAGTTCATGCCGCGTCAATGACCGACTACCTGCTCGCGCACGACAAGGAGATTTATCCGCGGCTCTGCGCATATCTCCTGCCTGTGGGAATGCTGGGCCTGATCATCGCCGCCATGTTTTCGGCGACGATGGGCAACCTGAGCAGCCACTTCAACGTGCGGGCCAGCGTGTTGACCAACGACGTGTACCGCCGCTTGTGCCGACCCCATGCCGGCGAAAAGGAGTTGGTCACCGCCGGCCGCGCGATGACGATCGTCGTGGGCGGCCTGACGATCCTCATGGCGATCATGCTGGCCGCCGCATCGGCCGAGAACCTGTTCAAGTACATGGTGAGCTTGTTCGGCGGGGCGGTGGCCCCCTTGGGGCTGCCGTTGCTCGTCGGCTTGGTTTCCCGCCGCGTCACGCCGCGGAGCGTCGCCGTCGCCGTGATCGTCGGCGTGATCCTGGCGGTGAGCCTCTTCCTCGACTCTGCCTGCTTCGACCACGATCCTGGGAATCATCTTCGAGAAGGAAGTCATGATGTTCGCCATCAGCTTCGTCACGGTGATGGCGATCATGTTCGGGATGAGCGCGATCTGGCCGATGACCGCCGCGGAATCGCAACGGGCGGAACTGTTCCACACGCGGTTGGAGACGCCCGTCGGCGACTTGCCCGAGGAGCAGGCGGCCGTGAAACGCGACGAACAAGCGGTCTCCCCGTTCGGCATCGTCGGCGTCTGCGTCGCTGTGCATCGGAATTCTGATGCTCGGCGTGCAGCCGTTCATCAGCAGTGGGGATGTTCTGCCGCGGGTGATGAACGTGGTTTTGGCGCTCGTATTGGTTGCGATCGGATCGCTGATGGCCTGGCTGAGCCGGCGCAGCAGCCAGCGTTTGGCCCTCAGCTTGCAGGACGCCGCCGCGGCGCCTGCCGGCGAAGGCGAGAGACGCAAATAATGAAGGTGAACCACGGCCATCGGCCCAAGTAGTCGTACAATCGATCATCATTTCACGCGAGATTAGCAAGGAACAATAGACATGGCAGACACATTGGCAATTCACGGCGGCACGCCGGTGCGGACCAAGCCCTTTCCCGAGTGGCCGATCTTCGGCGAGGTGGAAGAACAGTACCTGCTCCGCGCCCTGCGAAGCGGCAAGTGGGGCCGGCTGGCCGGCGATGAAGTCACCCGGTTCGAGAAGACTTTTGCCGAATATCACCAGGCCAAGCACGCGGTGGCCATCGTCAACGGCACCGTCGGGCTGCGTCTGGCGCTCATCGCGGCCGGCATCGGCGAAGGCGACGAGGTGATCGTGCCCCCCTACACCTTCCTGGCCACGGCCTCGGCCGTCGTCGAGTCCAACGCCACGCCGGTCTTCGCCGACCTGGAACTGGACACCTTCAACATCGATCCGGCCTCGGTCGAGTCGCTGATTACCGCCCGCACCAAGGCAATCATCCCCGTTCATCTAGCCGGATGCGCCGTCGATCTCGACGCCTTGCAGGCCATTGCCAGGCGTCACAAGCTCACGCTGATCGAGGACGCCGCCCACGCCCACGGGGCCGAATACAAGGGCCGACGCTTAGGCGCGATCGGCGACATGGGCATGTTCTCCTTCCAGTCGAGCAAGAACCTCTGTAGCGGCGAAGGGGGCATCGTCGTCACGAACAACGACGAACTGGCCGACGCGCCTGCGGTCGATCCACAACTGCGGCCGCCGCATCGGCCGCGCCTGGTACGAGCACTTCACCATCGGCGGCAACTATCGCTTGAGCGAATTCCAGGGCGCGGTGCTCAACGCCCAGTGGACGCGATTCGACGAGCAAACCACCACCCGCGACCGCAACGGCAAGTACCTCGGCGAGAAGATCGCCCAAATCCCCGGCCTCTATCCGCAGCGCCGCGGGCCGGAATGCACCCGGCACAGCTACCACCTCTTCGCCTTCCGCGTGGTGGCCGAGGAGTTCGGCATGTCGCGCGACGACCTCATCAAGGCCCTTGTGGCCGAAGGGATCCCGTCGCTGGCCGGCTACCTGATTCCGCTCTACAAGCAGAAGCTGTTCGAGGATCAGGCATTTGGGCCGTATATCGGCTGCAAGCGGTCGCACCCGGACCTCGATTATGGCCGGACCAGTTGCCCCAATTGCGAGACGATCTGCTACCAACAGGGCGCCTGGTTTGAACAGCGCATGTTGCTGGGCACCCGCGAGGACATGGACGACATCGTCGCCGCGCTCGAGAAAATCCACGCCCACCGCGACGTGCCGGCGATGGCCAAGTGAGGTTCACATCGTCGAGCCCAGGCCGATCAGCGGCGCTCGGGCAAGCGGTGCATCCCGTCGGTCGGCGCAAACAGTTCCTTCAACCGCGGCAGCCAGGGGGCGTTGGCCGCCGGCGTGAATTGCGGCGAATTGAGTTCCACGTCGTTGATCGTCGGCACGTGGGCGGCAAACCAGGCGGCGTGGATCAGCGCCACGCCCGGATTCGTCAGATCCTGCATCGACAAGACCATGTCGTGCTCCTTCGCGAAGGCCGCCGCCGTCAGAGCAAAACTGTGCCCCTTGCAGGTCTTCAGCGCGAACCCCGTCCAACCCTGGGCCAGGGCCTCGTGCATCAGTTCCAGGCTCGTCAGCCCTTCGTCGAGCAACACGGGCTTCATGGCCCCGATGGGATGCCACTCGTAACGGTAGACCGTGATGTCGCGACCGGTGGGCTGCTCGAAGAACAACAGGGCCTCGAACGCCTCGGCGTCGGCCGCCTTCAGCCGCCGGTAGTAATCGCGCACGCTCTCCGCATCCGGGTTGGCCTCGTTCGTGTCGACGGAAAGCTGCGGGTCCTTGGCCCCCAGCCGCTTGACCGCGCGATAGACCTCGACCGTCCGGGCGACGTCCTCGGCGTTGTCGTGGCCGAAGATCTTGATCTTGAAGCAGCGGTAGCCGCGATCGCGGACCCAAGGACCGACGTCCTTCTGCATGTCGTCGTTCTTGCCCACCAGATACCACGCCCGCAGAGCCCGCTTCGGCTGCTGGATCAGCCGGGCGATCGCGGCGGCAGGCGTTGCGGTCCGGGAAATGCGGATCGGCCGACGGAAGCGGCACGGGGTCGCGATAGAAATCGAACGCCGATCGGCCCAGCGCGATCCCCACGGCGTCGTGGATGGCCGCATCGAAGGGGCTGGCGCACATCGCCCGCGCCAACACCGGCGGCGTCTTCTCCCGGCAGACGCTCTCGTGCAGCCGCAGCCCCAATTCCAACGGATGGGCCGCCTCGCCACCGCACATCGCGGCCAGATTGTCGGCCACTTGCGGAGCACATCTTCCGCAGCTCGGCGTCCCGCTGCTCGTGGGTGAACTTCGGATCCGGCCAGGCCCAAAGGTCGCTCAAGTAGATCGAGCCGCGTCCCAGGGCCTCCCGCCCGTCCACCCGGACCCTCACCTCCGCCAAGGCCTCGGTGATCTCGGTGATCTTGCCCGAACTGATGATCAGCGGCCGGAGGAACGACTGGGGAACGAAGCGGACGCGGGCCTCAAGCACCGTGGTTTGCAGGGGCGAGGGCTGAGCATTGAACCCAAACGCACGGGAAGCCTGGTCGGCCGCGGCCGCGGCGGCCGCCATGCCGAAGAGACAGCGCCGCGTGATGCGAGAACTCATGAGAACGCTCCAACTGCTGGAAAGTCGGGTAGGTTACAGACTTGGGGGCTGACGCTGCCCATTATACTCTCGCCGGCGGCCGGCGGCCATCCGGCTGAAATGTTGCACAGGGCCGATCAGTTATTCACTGTGGGAGGCGACTCCTGTCGCCGATTGTCCGAAACCAGCCACAAATCGGCGACAGGAGTCGCCTCCTACAACCTTTTCCTTGAGAATTGATCGGCCCTGATATGTTGCACGATAGCCCGCGACCGGCAGCGGCGACTCGGCGCCCCCTGCGAAAGCGGCTGCCGAGCGTTCGGCGGCCGCTTCGCCGGCCGGTTGCTGCGGATTCGCCGAGCGTGGCCGCCGGGCGAGGCCGGGGCCCGCACTCGCGAACCATACCCGCATGGCAGCCGAATCGTGCCCGATCGAACTACGAATGTGGCTGTTCCTGCCCCTCCGGTTGCTTCAGACGGATGAAGGTCCGAGTCTCCTGGCGGTCGGGACTGAAATGCACGAGCACGGGCACTTCGTCGTTGGTCAGGTTGTAGAGGCCGGTTTCGACGACCAGCGCGTCGTTGCCTTCGAGCTTCAACGCCACGCGCTGGGTCTCCTTATCCACGGCGCCGACGACGGGCGTAACCTTGTCGGTGAGCGAGTCCTGGAAGTTGCCGCGGACGACGCCCTCCTTGTTGACGGCAAGTTGGACAACCTTGTCGGTCTGCGTCTGCGCGGCATCGGCAATTACGGCGAACACGCCCAGCGGAAGCCACTCTTCGTTCTCCGGCGCCTGGCCTGAATCGGCAATTTGTCCGGCCTGAGCGTAGTACTGTTCAGCCGACGCGACCGGCTGATCGCCGTAGTAGACGTTGCCATCGTCGTAGGTCACGTTTTCGCCGTAGTCGTAGTAGCAGCCGTCGCCCGTGCAACCGCAGTAGCCGCCGGCGGTGGCCCAAAGTACCGGCGCCCAGGCGGTCGTGGCCAGCGCCCACTTCCCCGGCCACCACGCGCCGGGTAACCGCCGTACCAGCCCGGCGTAAAGCAGCCCCAGCGGGTGAAGGCTCCGTTCACGCCGGTCCAAGCCCGGCCGCCGACGAACTGGCCGTTGACGAACGAGGCGCCGCGACCGGCCGCCACGGTGTTGCCCCCTGGGCCGCGGACGGCCACACCGCCGCCCACCTTGGTGTAGGTGTTGCCGCCAGGGCCGGTGTAACTGATGCCCGCGCGGCCTGCGCCGATGGTGGTACCGCCCGGTCCCGTCCGGCTGCCGCCCACGCCGCCGGCGGAGATTTGGCCGCCGCCGGGGCCGGTGACCGTCCCGCCGCGAGCGCCGCCGTTAGCGGGCAACTGCGAGGGCCTCGTTCCAGCGGCAATCGCGGCGCCGCCAGCCGCGGCGCCGAGGCCGGCCAAGCCGGCCGCTTGCGACGGACGCTGCGCTGCGGCGGGCAACTGAGAAACCTGAGCCCCTCCGGCCCCTTGCCCCGGCATATTCAAGAAGTTGTTGAGTTGGCCCTGGCTGGGCCGCTGGTAGGAGGACTGCGGCAACTGGGAAGCCGCAAGGCCAGCGCCGCCCGGCCGACCGGCGCTCGAACCTGCCGCCGGAAGCTGAGCGGGGCGATTGGCTGCCATCCCCTGACCGGCTCCAGCCAAGGGCCGCTGGCCCGGTGATGGCGCTGCGGGACGTTGGGCCGGGCGATTGCCCGCATACCCCTGACCGGCTCCAGGCGAGGGCCGCTGGGCCGGCATTTGGGTCGGACGATTCATCGCCGGTGAGGGTGCAGCCCGGCTCATGGAAGGACTGCGGTTCATGGCGGGGCTGGCCGCCGGGCGCGCCCCGCCGGAGTAACCGCCTCCGCCGGCACGTGCGCCGCCCCGCCTCCGCCAGCCCGTGCGCCACCCCCGCCGCCGCCTCCACGCCCGCCTCCGCCGCCACCGCGTGCAAAAACGTCCATTGCCCATAACGACGCAGCAACGGCAAGGCAGATCAACAGAATCGTGGATTTCTTCATGACGACACCTATGTGAAAGTCTGAAGTTTTGTTGTGGCCGACTTGGGAAAGGTTATTTCGCTTGTTCACCCTCGGGCTTCTGCGGCGTTTCGGCGGGCTTGCTCGCCTCCTTCGCCGCCTGGCCCGTTCCCTTGCGAATCATCTTCACTTCCTCGACATTGGGCAGGAACTCCCCATCGACCTTGCGGCCAATGGACCTCCACGTGATGGTGTTGCCATCCACGAGCGTGTAGATGTTCGTAGCCGATGCCTTACGGCCGTCCGGCAACACCTGGCTGAACTTGACGGTCCAGGTATTCTCCTTGTTCGACCAAATGCCTTCGCCGAACCCGCCATCCGAATCGAACATCCAAGAGCGGATCGTGCCCGCCGCGGGGTCCCAACCGATGATCTGAGTGCCTTCGAGATCGTCCATGCCGGGCGCGGACGCCTTGAACGAATAGTTCAGGAATGCCTTGTTCTTGGTCCAGGTTACGTTAGCCGCAACCTCCGCATCGGGGCTATCGTCGGTCCACTCGCCAACGAGCCACGCCAGATTCTGCAACGAGGGGCTTGCCGCGGGTGTCTCGGGGATGTCCGTCTCATGGACGCTATCAAGTTTCCATTTCCCGTCCTTCTTCACGTGGACGGCGAGGTACGTGGAGTCGCTGGGAGGTTCCGCAGGGCGAATGACGCGAACCGTGCCTTCCTCGATGGCTACGTCGGGCGACACGAGGCGAACAGAGGGGCGCAGCACTTCGATCCGCACGCCCTTGTTCTCGGCGAACAACCCGCCCAACTCCTTCTCGATGGCCTGCTTTCCCTGAAAGCGCTGGCCGGAAGGGCTGGTCCACTCGCCGGAGTCGCTCCAGTGCGCAGCGACCGCCTTGGCGTCGCCGCGGTTGTAGGCGGCAACGTAGGACTCCGCGGCAGCCCGGATGGCATCCTCGTCCGACGTGCTCTCGGACTTCCTCTCGGCGGCTTGTGCACAGACCGCGAGCATCACCACTGCCGCTGCTGCGGCCAGCATCCGCCGGCCGGCGCCACGTGCAAGTGGCTTCGATAAGGTGCTGCACATAATCGGTTTCTCCTGGGGGTAAGCCGACAACCTGGATCTCGTTGCTAAGTCGTGGACACGGCCATGACTGGGCTTTCAGGGCAAGCACGGCGCGTACCAATCAAGAAGGGGAAACCAAGACGTTCCTAAGTCTCGCTTTTGCAATGACTTACGCAATGCGCAACCGCTCAGCAAGCCAAAGACTCGGCAGCCGGAGACTCCACAACTCCAAAATATTGGAGATTCCGGCATCCCCCTTGTATTCCGCCCGTCTGCGAAACGGTATGATAGAGTCCTCCGAACGGGCCGCCTTGCACACGGCTCGATTGCTGCTTTTGGCTTCACGGATCCAGCAAGCCGAACGTTGTCGTCGGCCCACTCGTCCAGACGGTGGCTTGCATGAGCGAGAAAGCTGCTATACCCGTCGTCGACCCTGGTCCGGACGGGCACGGTATTCGTCGTGCCAAGGCAGTCCGAGTGGATGCGCATTGGGCAGACCAGAGGCTTGACGGTTGGCAGTGGAACGTAGTCTTCAACGCCATCAACGACCTGATCTGCCTGTTGGACCGCGATGGAGCAATTCTGGAGTGCAACGAGGGAATGAGCCGGATGCTGAACCTCCCGGGCGAGCGAATCGTGGGACGGAAGTGCTACGAAGTGATGCACGGCGCAGACACGTTCTGCGAAGGCTGCCCGTATCGAGAAATGCTGCGGAGCCGGAAACGGGAGAGTTTCGAGCTGACGCGCGACGGCAAGTGCTATCGAGTTACTGCGGATCCGGTCTTCGGCGATGATGGCGAGATTTCGGGCGCCGTTCACATCATCCGCGACATTACTCAATACAAGCAGTTGGCCTCGGTTTCGGAGGAACGGCTGCAATTCGAGAGATTATTGGCCGATCTCTCGGCGAGTCTTGTCAACTTGCCATCGGAGCGGCTCGATGAGACGATCGACAGCAGCCTGAGGGCGCTCGTGGAGTTCCTGGGGAACGATCGAAGCACCATGATGAGATTCACCAAGGACATGAGCCGCGTCGTGGTGACTCATTCCTGCGCGGTTCCGGGGGTCGAGCCGTTTCCCCTGGGGGCCTTGGCGGACGATCGGCTCCCCTGGTACATCGGGCAGTTTCGTGGCGGGAAAACCGTTTTCTTGAGGTGTTTGCCCGAGGACTTGCCGCCTGAGGCGGAGAAAGAAAGGTCATACTGCACGGCGCATGGCATCAAGTCGAACGTCGCCATTCCGCTCAAGGCCGGCGGCTCGATTCTGGGGGCACTTTCCTTCGGTTTCCTCAAGCGGCGTTGCGAGTGGTCGGCGGCGGTTGTCGCCCGCCTGCAAACGATCGGGGAGGTGTTTGCCAGCGCCCTGTTGCGCAGGCAGTCGGAGGAGTCGCTTCGCGCCGCGCTTGCCGAGAACGAGGCGCTTCGAGCCCGCCTGGAACGGGAGAATCTCTATCTCCGCGAGCAGGTCGTTCTCAGGCACCATCACGGGCGGATCATCGGCGAGAGCAAGGCCCTTAAGAAGGCGCTTTCCGCGGCTGAGCGCGTGGCAGTCACCAATGCGCCGGTTCTCCTGCTGGGCGAAACGGGGACCGGCAAAGAGTTGCTCGCGCAGACGGTCCACGAGTTGAGCGACCGCAAAGACCGGCCGCTGGTCATTGTCAATTGCGCCTCACTGCCGGCCACGCTGATCGAAAGCGAACTGTTCGGACGGGAGGCGGGGGCCTACACGGGCGCGGCCTCGGCGCAGGTCGGCCGCTTCGTGGTGGCCGACGGCTCCACGCTGTTTCTCGACGAAATCGGCGAGTTCCCCCTCGAGTTGCAGGCCAAGCTGCTCCGCGTGCTCCAGGACGGCCGGTTCGAGCGGCTGGGCAGTCCGAAAACCATTACGGTCGACGTGCGGATCATTGCGGCCACGAATCGAGACCTGGAGCAGGCCTTGCGAGATGGCAAGTTCCGCGCCGACCTATACCACCGACTGAATGTCTTTCCCATCCGCGTGCCGCCTCTGCGGGAGCGGCGGGAAGATATCCCGGCACTGGTCTGGGCCTTCGTCGAAACGTTCGGCCGCCGCATGGGCAAGACGATCAAGAGCGTTCCACACAGAACTATGGAGCGGTTGCAGAAGTATTCCTGGCCGGGCAATGTCCGGGAGCTCAGCAACGTCATCGAACGCGCCATGATTCTGACCACAGGCGCCAGTCTGCACGTCGAGATACCGGTCACCGCCCGATGTGAGATGGTTCGCCGCACGACCCTTCGAGAGGGCCAACGGGAGCAGATTCTTCAGGTGCTCCAGGAAACGAGTTGGCGGATTCGAGGCGCGGGGGCGCCGCCGAGATCTTGGGCATCAAGCCCACCACGCTGGAGGCGCGGATGGCAAAGCTTGGCATCACGCGCCAGAAGCGGAACTCCATTATTTCGTAGAGTGCTCCAATATGTTGGAGGGTCCGGCCGCCTCTTCTGTCCGGACCGTGGTTGGCCGTTTCTCACGCAAGTCATTGCCGGGAAGCGTGATAACAGGTCTTCTGCCGCCCTACTCCGTAATTGGCACGGTCATTGCTCTTGCCCGTGTCACTTCATCCGTTACCACTTGGCGGTCGTGACCCGCCGTCTACCCCCCACCTCTCACACGAAAGGTTCGATCCATGAAGCGACAGATTGAATTGTCCGCCCGATGGTCCCGCGGCGTGACGGTCGGCCTGTGCCTGCTGGCGGCGTTTGCGTTGCTGGCGGCTTCGGCCCGCTCTGGCCTGGCCGCCGACGAGTTTCAGAATCTCGTCAATCAGATTCCGCGTTCGGCCAATGCCGTGGTGCTGTTGAACCTGGAGAAGGCGAAGAACAGCCCTCTCGGGCTGAAAGAGGGTTGGGAGGAGAAAATCGAGAACGCGTTCGCCGCCGGGGCGGCCCGCGTGCCGCCACAGGCGAAGCGTTTCGTCATGGCGTCTCAGATCGACTTTGAGTTCATGGAGCCCCTTTGGGAGGCCGCCGTCATGGACCTTGACGAGGAGATTTCTCTGAAGACACTGGCGAAGGCCCGCGGCGGCACGTTGGACACGATCGAAGGGCTGCCGGCAGTCCTGTTGCCGAATGACACGTATCTGGTGCAACTCGGCCCTAAGACGCTGGCTGGGATGGGGCCGGGGAACCGCCAGACAGTGGTGCGTTGGATCCGCGACATCCGCAAGCCCACGCCGCCGCCGATCTCCGCTTACCTGCAAAAGGCGGCCGTCTACTCCGACGAGGCCGGCAGCGAGGTCATCATGGCCCTCGACCTGGAGGGCGTGATGTCGTTCGAACGCGTCGCCAAGTACCTGAACGCGCACCAGAAGGAGTTTGACGAATGGCAGGCCAAGAACAAGTTGCCGCTGAAGATGGCCGACGTGGCGAGTCTGCTCAGCAACGTCGAGGGGATCCGTATCGGCGTCCGCGTGGGCGAACAACAATCGAGCAAAATCGCCGTGGATCTGCACGCCGACGCCACCGCCGTCGCCTCCTTTGCCAAGCCGCTGTTGCTCCAAGCCCTGTCCGACAAGGGCGCGATGATCGAGGACTTTCAGTCCTGGACCGCTCAAGTCAAGGGGAGCGAGATCTCGTTGGCCGGCACACTCTCGTCCGACGGCCGGCGCCGGCTGTTGAGCCTGGTCAATTCGCCGGTCCAAGCGGCCACCCTCGCCAAGGCGCCGAGCGTCAGCCCCGGCGATCTGCCGGGGATCGAAGCGAAGAAGAATCGCGACTACTTCCGCACGATCGTCAGCCATGGGGGACGATCTGAAGCGAGACATGAGGGATGCGAAGAGCCTCGCATCGACCCAGTTGTACTTCAACAAATACGCCAAGCGGATCCAACGGATGCCGATCCTCGGCATCGACGAAGAGCTCCTCAAGTACAGCGACATGGTGGCCGACACCTTGCGCCAGTGCACCGGCTCGATCAAGACCATGGGGATCCAATCCGGCGTCCGCAAAGCGCAAGTTTCGGGCGGCGACTACGGGGGCGATTCCGGGTACGGCGGCTACCGCATCGGCGCCTTCGGCGCGTACTCCTTCGATCCGTCCT
Organism: uncultured Planctomycetaceae bacterium; assembly: GCA_963759115.1. Lineage (GTDB taxonomy): Bacteria > Planctomycetota > Planctomycetia > Pirellulales > Thermoguttaceae > CAVWXT01. The sequence goes on along the minus strand of CAVWXT010000008.1, from coordinate 40,681 downwards.
CCGACGTCAAAGCCGTCAGCGCCGAACGGCAGAGGATCCGCGCGGAGGAGAAGTCGATCGCGGCCACGGATATCCAGAAGCTTCGTGAAGATCTCATCTCCACGACCACCGACGTCCGCCGCAAGATGACCCAGAAATACCAGATCGAGTTCTGAGAAAGCCGAGGGCTCAAACAGCTCATGGAAGGTCTCAACACCTGGGGGATGAGGTGTGGTCGATGATTCAAGCATCGTTTCGCATTGTGGCCCCCGCCGACAAACGCAAGGAAGTCCTTCACGTCCTGATGTGTCTGAAGGGCCCGACGGAATTCGCGCGAGGATGCCAGGCCTGCCAGATTCTTCAAGACGTGGAAAACGACAACGTATTCACCTATCTGGGGCGGTGGAACACGCTGGAGGACGTCGAAGAGAACCTCCGCTCCGAGCGTTTTCGGCGGCTGCTTCCCTACATCGAGATGTCGGTGCAACCGCCGGAGGTCGAATTCGCCGCCATCCAGAAGGTTCACGGAATCGAACTGCTGGTTGCGGCCCTGGGAACCGAAGTGTCGGAATGGGAACCACAAACCTAGTTCACGGGAGTTGTAATATGTGGCAGCGAATCATGCTGATGGCGTCGGCGGTGTGTGTGGGGGTTTGGGTCCCGGCCGATGCTCGGACGTGGACCGATTCGACGGGCCACTACCGCGTCGAGGCCGATTTGATCGGCTTCAACGACACGACGGTGGTGCTGAAGAAGCAGGACCGCCAGATGGTGGCCGTCCCCGTCGCCAGGCTCTCCAAGGACGATCAGGCCTATCTCCAGTCGAAGGAGGTGGCGGAGTCGGCGCGACGGTCCGCCGACGCCATGCAGACCTGGACGATGGCGTCGGGCCTCAAGGTCGTCGGCCGAGTCGTCGATTACGCGAGGAAAGACGTCACGATCCAACGCCGCCGCGGCAAGGTCTACGTAAACGACCGGCTCTTCGATAACCTGCCCGAGGTCTACCAGAAGATGCTGCCCAAGATCGTGTCGCACTTCGAGAATACGGACATCGCCGACAAGCGCGGGTTCGATTCTTGGGTAATGAAGCTCCGCGGCGAGCCGCGCACCTACACCTGCGAAGGCGTCGTGCTGGAATTGGAGAACGGCGACGAGTACGGCGTGCCGTTCTTCTTCTTCTCCCCAAACGACCTCAAGTTGCTCCAGCCGGGGTGGAAACGGTGGCAGGCGGCGGACAAGGACCGGGCCAAGCAAGAAGAGGAGCAATTCCTGCTGCAGAGCCAGGCCCAGGCCTATCAGCAGGATCAGGCGACCAATCAACAGATTGCCATGATGCAACTACAGTTGCAGGGCTACCAAGCGGGGCTGTTCAAGCTTTGGGAGGTCGCTTTGTATCCGGGGCCCGGCGTGGCCAGCCCTCCCCTGTGCGTCGTGGTTCCGGCGGGCGATAGCCGCGGCGCCGCCATGGAGGCGGTCCGGCTGAATCCGGGCTTTGTGGCCGGCGCCGTGCGCGAGGTGAGCATGCTCCCCAGAATCTGATTCTCGGTCTGCCATCGTGACCGCGGATTCGAGGAGGTACGCCGATGCCCGCCGGGCAACTCGCCAGGAGCCCGGCCAGGGCGGTGCGTGGAGCGACTCCCATGACTTGGATTCACCGCTACCGAATTCGCCACTACTTCACGAATTCGGTTTCTTGAGCTTGTGCCCGGACATTACAAAGACATGCTTGAACTACCGTTTTGAATCAGAAGCAGGTGCATCATGACCGCAGAACAAATCCGACTCGGGGAAGCTCGCCAGGAGAAGGCGCCTTGGAAGAAATGGGGCCCCTACCTCAGCGAACGGCAGTGGGGGACGGTCCGCGAGGACTATAGCGAGAATGGCGACGCCTGGAATTTCTTCACCCACGATCAGGCCCGCTCGCGCGCCTATCGCTGGGGCGAGGACGGCATCGCCGGCATCTCCGACGACGAGCAGCGGCTCTGCTTCGCGCTGGCCCTGTGGAACGGCAAGGACCCGATTCTCAAGGAGCGGCTCTTCGGACTCACCAACAGCGAGGGCAACCACGGCGAGGATGTGAAGGAGTACTACTTCTACCTCGACAGCACGCCGACCCACTCGTACATGAAGTATCTCTACAAGTACCCGCAGGCGGCCTTTCCCTACGCCGACCTGCTGGAGACGAACCGCCGGCGCAACCGCAACGACATGGAGTACGAGCTCCTCGACACCGGCGTTTTCAACGAGGACCGATACTTCGACGTCTTCGTGGAGTACGCCAAGGCCGGTCCGGAAGACATCCTGGTGCGGATCACGGCGGCCAACCGGGGACCGGACGCGGCCGAGCTGCATCTCCTGCCCACGCTGTGGTTCCGGAACGACTGGTCGTCGTGGATTGCCGAATCGAACCGAGCTGCCGAGAAGCCAAACCTCAAGCAGATCGAGGCGCCGGCAGGCGCGAGTGCGGTCGCAGTAACGCATCCGGTGCTCGGTGAGTTCATTCTTTCCTGCGAAGGCGATGCGCCGCTGCTCTTCACCGAGAACGAAACAAACCACGAACGGCTCTTCCCCGGGCAAAAGAACGAAAGCCCCTACGTCAAGGACGGCATCAACGACTGCGTGGTGCAGGGCAACCAGGGCGCGGTGAATCCAGAGAAGCAAGGCACCAAGGTCGCGGCGCACTACCAGGTCCATGTCGGCGCCGGTCAGACCCAAGTGATTCGCCTGCGGCTCTCCAAAACCTCTCCGGACCAGAAGGGCAAACCCTTCGGAAAGCAATTTGATGAAGTCTTCGCCGACAGGCTTCGCGAAGCCGACGAGTTCTACAAGTCGGTCACGCCGCCCTCTGTGAGTGAAGACGAGGCCAACGTGATGCGCCAGGCCCTGGCCGGCATGCTCTGGAGCAAGCAGTTCTTCTTCTTCGACGGCGACAATTGGCTGGACGAGCACAACTCCAACCCGCTGCATTCCGGATATCGCAACGCCCGGAACTCGGAGTGGTTCCACATGCTGAACAAGGACATCATTTCGATGCCCGACAAGTGGGAGTATCCCTGGTACGCGGCCTGGGACCTGGCCTTCCACACGCTGCCGTTGGCGATCGTGGACCCCGACTTCGCCAAGCAGCAGATGGAATTGATGCTGCGCGGGGCCTACCTGCATCCCAGCGGCCAGATCCCCGCCTACGAGTGGAACTTCAGCGACGTGAACCCCCCGGTCCATGCCTGGGCGACCCTGTTCCTCCATCGCACCGAGCAGGCCCTGCGCGGCCAGTCCGATGTCGATTTCCTCAAGTCGGCCTTCAACAAGCTGCTGCTGAACTTCACCTGGTGGGCGAACCGCAAGGACCGCTTCGGCAAGAACCTGTTCGAGGGCGGCTTCCTCGGACTCGACAACATCGGCGTCTTCGACCGCAGCGCCCCGCTGCCCACCGGAGGCCGCCTGGAGCAGGCGGACGGCACGGCTTGGATGGCACTTTTCAGCCAGAACATGGCCGAACTCGCCGTCGAACTCGCCGCCCACGACCGCACCTACGAGGACATGGTCCCCAAGTTCATCGAGCACTTCACCTACATCGCCGCGGCCATGAACCAACCTGGCGCCGGCGGCATGTGGGACGAGGAGGACGGCTTCTACTACGACCTGCTGGTGCTCCCCGACGGCAGCACCACGCGGCTCAAGGTCCGCTCGATGGTGGGGCTCCTGCCCTTGTGCGCCACCACGGTAATGGAGAAGTGGCAGCGCGAGCGCATTCCGCGGGCGATGGCTCAGATGTCGGATCGCTTGCGCCGGATGCCCGAACTCCTGAAGTCCATCCACCCCACGGGCCCGGGACACCTGGGCGTGGCCGAGCGGGGAATCTTGGCCCTGGTCAACCCGGAGCGGCTCCGCCGGATTCTCTCGAAGATGCTCGACGAGAACGAGTTCCTGTGCCCCTACGGCATCCGCTCGCTCTCGAAGTTCCACCAGCAGCATCCCTACGTCTTCCACGTGCAAGGCCAGGAGTACCGGGTGGACTACCTGCCGGCCGAGTCGAACACGGGCATGTTCGGCGGCAATTCCAACTGGCGCGGCCCGGTCTGGATGCCGGTGAACGCCATGATCATCCGGGCCCTTTTGCAGTTCTACCTGTACTACGGCGACAACTTCAAGGTTGAATGCCCCACGGGTTCAGGCAGGATGATGAATCTCTTCGAGGTGGCCAAGGAGATCGCCGATCGGCTCACCGGGATATTTACCCGCGACGAGCACGGCCGGCGACCTGTGTACGGCGGCACGGAGAAGTTCCAGTCCGACCCGCACTGGCGCGACCACGTCCTCTTCTACGAGTACTTCCACGGCGACAACGGCGCAGGGTTGGGCGCGAGCCACCAGACCGGCTGGACCGGCGTCGTGGCCAAATGCATTCAGCTTTTCGGCTACCTCGATCCCAAGCGGGCACTGGAGTTGGGCAAGGAGGCCGCGTTCCTAAAAGGCACCGCAGACGCCCGGGAGCAGTGACATGAAGACGCGGCCCGAGAATCCCGTGCTGTACCAGATCAACACCCGTGTCTGGCTGACGGAACTTTCTCGGGAGCTTGGTCGACCGGCGACGCTGGACGACATACCGGACGCCGAATTCGACCGGCTGGCCGAGATGGGCTTCGATTGGGTATGGTTCCTCAGCGTCTGGCAGACCGGCCCGGCGGGGCAACGCATTTCTCGCAGCAATCCCGAGTGGCGCAGGGAGTTTCAGGAGACGCTTCCCGACTTGTGCGACGAAGACATCCCCGGCTCCGGATTCGCCATCACCGGCTACACGGTGCATGGCAGCCTGGGTGGAGATGCCGCGCTGGCCCGGCTCCGCGAGCGGCTCCGCAAACGCGGCCTGCGCCTGCTGCTGGACTTTGTTCCCAATCACACCGGACTGGATCACTCCTGGGTAGAAGACCACCCCGAGTATTACATCGCCGGCACGGAGTTGGATCTCGCCCGCGCACCGCAAAACTACACCTGGGTCAATCGCAAGCGGGGCGACCTGTTGCTGGCTCACGGGCGCGATCCGTACTTCCCCGGCTGGCCCGACACGCTTCAGCTCAACTACGGCAGCCCGGCCACTCAGGAGGCCATGATCGGCGAGCTTCTCAGGATCGCCGGCCAATGCGACGGCGTGCGCTGCGACATGGCCATGCTCGTGTTGCCGGACGTGTTTGAGCGAACGTGGGGCATTTCGGCGCAACCCTTCTGGCCGCGGGCGACTGAGTGCGTGCGCGAGCACGCCCCCGGCTTCTGCTTCATGGCCGAGGTCTACTGGGATCTGGAATGGACGCTACAACAACAGGGGTTCGATTACACCTACGACAAACGCCTCTACGACCGCCTGCGCGACGGTCACGCGGGCCCGATGCGCCAGCACCTTGGCGCGGGGCTGGACTACCAGAGCAAGATGGCCCGCTTTCTGGAGAACCACGACGAGCCCCGAGCAGCGGCGGCGTTTTCGCCCGGCATGCACGAAGCCGCGGCGATCATCACGTTCCTGTCGCCGGGCCTGCGGTTCTTCCACCAGGGCCAATTCGAGGGGCGGAAGAAACGAATCTCGCCGCATCTTGGTCGCGGGCCATGCGAGCCTCGTGACCCGAAACTGCAAGAGTTCTACGAAAGGCTGTTGGCCGTGCTGCGCGAACCCGCCGTGCGCGACGGCCGGTGGCAATTGCTCGAATGCACGCCCGCCTGGGAGGGCAACTGGACTTGGGATTGCTTCGTGGCTTCTGCCTGGGAAGGCCCCAGGGGAGAGCGGCTGCTGGCGGTGGTGAACTATGCGCCCCATCAGAGCCAGTGCCGCGTCCGGCTTCCCTTTGCGGATCTTGCCGGCGGCCCATGGCGATTGCAGGATCAAGTGAGTTCTGACGTATACGACCGGGATGGCAGCGATCTGCAATCGCACGGCCTGTTCGTGGACATGTCGCCGTGGCAAACCGCCATCTTCTCCGTGACGGAGGGATGTTGAACCGTACCGCTTCGATAGACGAGTATGGCCCGTTCCGCGGGCCGGGAGGTGAAGTCGTGATAGAGAACGACGTGCATGAAACCAAATCCAAGTTGAAGCCCAAACAGTACCTGAAGGAACTGAGCAAGCTCCAGACCGAGCTTTGCCGCTTGCAGGATTGGGTAAAGCTCAAGGGGCTGCGGGTGATCGTGGTCTTCGAGGGGCGCGACGCGGCCGGCAAGGGCGGCACCATCAAGGCCATCACCGAACGCGTCAGCCCGCGCGTCTTCCGGCTCGTCGCGCTGCCGGCCCCGTCGGACCGGGAGAAGACGCAGATGTACATGCAGCGGTACATGCAGCACTTCCCGGCCGCCGGCGAAGTCGTGATCTTCGACCGCAGTTGGTACAACCGTGCCGGCGTGGAGCGCGTGATGGGCTTCTGCACGGAGGAAGGGTATCGGCTGTTCCTGGAGAACTGCCCGGTGGTCGAGAAGTACCTGGTCGAGGGCGGGATCATTCTCATCAAGTTCTGGCTGGAGGTCGGCAAGAAGGAGCAGCAGCGGCGGTTCGAGGCCCGCATCGACGACCCCATGCGCCAATGGAAGCTCAGCCCGATGGACATCGAGTCGTGGACCCGCTGGTACGATTACTCCCGCGCCCGCGACATGATGCTGGCAGCGACGGACACCGAGCACGCGCCGTGGTACATCGTGCGTTCGGACGACAAGAAGCGGGCTCGGCTGAACTGCATCGCCCATCTTCTCAGCCTGATCCCCTACGAAGGGGTGCCGCGAAAGAAGGTGAAGTTACCCAAGCGATCGAATAAAGGCAAGTACGACGATCAGGCTACGCTGGAAGGCCGACGGTTCGTGCCGGAAAGGTATTGAGGCAAGCAAACGATTGCCGCCGCGGCAGCCCCGCAGGGAGCGCGGAGAGGAGACGGTATGATCGCAAGAATTGCATCCCATAGGGTCGTGTCCGGGGGATTGTCGCCCCGCTATACTGAGATGACTGCAATGGCAGGGTACTTCTCGCCGCCTGCGCCTGGCATCCGTGACGCCAACTGCGCGGCGCGCGATTCTTCTCCTTTACTTGAGGATACTCTCACAATGACAAGCGTCTGCTTTCTCCGATCATTGGGTTGGCTGTTCGTGCTCGCGTCCCTGGCCGTCGTGGGCTGCAGCCGTTCTGAAAGCGCCGACAGGACCAAGGAGGCGCCCCGGGTGACGGTGGCCCATCCGCTCGTCCGGAGCCTCCAGGACGAAGACGACTACAACGGCTGGCTGGAGGCGTCGCAAACGGTCGAACTGCGTGCCCGGGTGCGGGGGCACATCCTGAAGATCCATTTCAAGGACGGGGATCTCGTGAAGAAGGACCAGTTGTTGTTCGAACTCGACCCGCGTCCCTTCCAAGCCGCCCTCGCCGAGGCCGTTGCCGACGTCGACGTGCTGAAGGCACAGCAGTTTGCCGCGGACAAGAATGCGGCCCGCGCGGAATCGCTGTTCAAGTCAAACGCCATGTCGGCCTCGGAATCGGAGCAGATCATCGCGGAAGCGAAGTCCTACGGCGCCCGTATTAACGCGAAATTGCAGACGGTGAAGCGATGCGAACTGGACCTCGAATTCTCGCGCATCACCGCTCCCATCGCCGGCCGGATCAGCAAGGCGGAGCTTACCGAAGGCAACCTTGTCAACGCCGGCGGCAGCGATCCGCTGTTGACCACGATCGTGGCCATCGAACCGATCTACGTGGATTTCAACGTCGACGAGCGGGCGATGCAGGGATACCAGGGGATGAAGCCAAATTTGCAGGCCAAGGAGAAGCAAAATGCGGTGCGCGAGCAGAACATTCCTTTTGCCTTTGGCCTGGATACGGAGAAGGGGTTTCCGCATCAGGGTGTTCTCGTCTTCGCCGACAATAAGTACACCGCGGGCACCGGCACGATCCTTGTCCGCGGCGAGGCCAAGAACCCGGACGGGCGGCTCATTCCCGGCTCCCGCGTCCGCGTCCGGGTCCCGGTGAGCGACCCCTACGAGGCGGCTTTGGTCCCCGACACGGCGGTGAACACCGACCAGGATCAAAAGTACCTGCTGGTCGTCGGAGACGACAAGGTCGTCAAGCGGCGGAACGTGCGCCTTGGACGCCTGCTCGACGACGGCATGCGCGTCATTCGGGAGCCTGAACTCAAGGCAAACGAATGGATCATCGTGGAAGGGATGGAGCTTGCGAGGTTGAATTATCCCGTCGAGCCCGTCCCGGAATCCACGCCGACGGCCTCACCATCTGCCCAATAGCCGATCCGCAGCACATTTCCTGTTTGTTCGGAGCGAGCCACTCCAAGGACCATCCTCGGGACCCTTTCCATGCTATCCAATTTCTTTATCGACCGGCCGATCTTCGCCACGGTGCTATCCATCGTCATCGTGATTTTGGGAGCGGTCACGTTCTTTCAGTTGCCGGTTGCCCAGTACCCGGAGGTTGCGCCTCCGGTGGTCCAGGTATCCGCCATCTATCCCGGTGCCAACGCCAAGACCGTGGCCGAGACCGTGGCCACGCCCATCGAGCAGGAAGTCAACGGCGTCGAGCGGATGCTCTACATGTCGTCCAAGTGCACCAACGACGGCCAGATGTATCTCGACGTCACGTTCGAGGTGGGCACCAACCTGGACATGGCGCAGGTTCTGGTGCAGAACCGCGTGTCGATCGCGGAAGCCAAACTTCCGGAGGAAGTCAAGCGGCAAGGCGTGACCACCAAGAAGAAATCGCCGGCAATCCTGTTGTGCGTCAACTTGATCTCGCCCGACGCGAGTTACAATCAGCTTTACCTGAGCAATTTCGCGTTGATGACCGTCAAAGACGATCTGGCCCGCATCAAGGGAGTCGGCGACGTGGCGTTCCTGGGTCCGCGCGACTACAGCATGCGGGTTTGGCTCGACCCGCACAAACTGGCGTCCCGCGGAATCATGGTGGACGAGGTGGTCAGCGCCATTCGCGAACAGAACATCCAGGTCGCGGCGGGGCGCATCGGCCAGTCTCCCGTGCCCGAGGGCACGAACCTGCCCTTCCAACTTACCGTCAATACGCAGGGTCGCATCGAAAGCGCCGAGAGGTTCGGCAAGATCATCGTGAAAACCGGCGATCGGGGGCAGAACGTGTATCTAAAGGACATCGTCCGCGATACCACATACGGCCCCAACGGCCAAGCGCTGGAGGAAGGCGTGGAGCTGGGCGCCAAGAACTATGACGTCAACAGCTATCTCGACGGCAACCCGGCGGTGACGCTGGCCGTGTTCCAATTGCCGGGATCGAACGCTTTGAAGACGGCTGATGCGGTCAAAGCCAAGATGCGGGAACTGAAAGAAAAGTTTCCGGCGGGGGTCGACTACGGAATTTACTACGATACGACCGTCTTCGTGAACGAATCGATCCACGAAGTGTTCAAAACCCTCGTCGAGGCTTTCATTCTGGTGTTCATCGTGGTGCTGGTTTTCCTCCAGGACTGGCGAGCCACGATCATTCCCATGATCGCCGTGCCCGTGTCGCTCGTTGGCACCTTTGCCGTCATGGCCATGCTGGGGTTCTCGCTGAACAACCTCTCCCTGTTCGGGCTGGTGCTGGCGATCGGCATTGTCGTGGACGACGCGATCGTCGTGGTGGAGAACGTGGAGCGCTATCTGGCCATGGGCCATTCCTCGCGGGACGCGGCGCGCCGCGCGATGGCCGAGGTCTCCGGGCCTGTGATCGCCATTGCCCTGGTGCTTTGCGCGGTCTTTGTGCCGACCGCACTGATGGCCGGCATCAGTGGGGAGTTCTTCCGGCAGTTTGCCTTGACGATCGCCGCCTCGACGGTCATTTCAGCGTTCAACTCGCTGACGCTCAGTCCGGCGCTGTGCGCAATCCTCTTCAAGGGGCACGGAGCCGTCGAACATGGGGCCGGCGAGCACGCATCGGCGAAGAAGGAGGCCCTGCCGCGATTGGGCGTTGTCCTGATCATTGCGCTGCTGGCCTACTTCATGCTCGCTCCGCACGTCGCTCATCTTGTGGGGGTGCAACTGCCCGGCGCGCATGGCGAAGAAGCTAGTCACTCGAGCGCCGCGGCGGTGTGGGGCGTTCGGCTGGCTTGCGGGGCCGCGGGAGCGGCTGCAGGCTGGTTCCTGGCGGGCCTGGTGAATGGGGCGATGGGAGCCTTCTTCGCGGTATTCAATCGGGTGTTTGACGTGGCGATCAACGCTTACGGCCGCACCGTCGCGATCGTTCTGAAAGTGTCATTCATCGCCTTGCTCGTCTACGCCGGCCTCATGGGGCTGACGTACCTCGGGTTTCAAGCAGTTCCGGTCGGATTTATCCCAGACCAGGACAAGGGGTATCTGGTTGTCAATGCGCAGTTGCCCGACGGCGCCAGCCTGGACCGTTCCGACAAGATCATCAAGCAGATGAGTGCGATTGCCCGCGATGCGGAGAAGGTCCCGGGGGTCTGGCATACGATCGACCTTCCGGGCTACTCGGCTTTGTTGGGCACCAACATCAGCAATGTGGGCGGCATGTTCGTCATTTTGGAGCCCTTTGAAGAGCGCAAAGGAGACCCCCAGCGGAGCGCCACAGCCGTTGCCGCGAGACTCCGCGAGCAGTGCCGTGACATCCGCGGGGCCCGCATCGCCGTGTTCGGCGCGCCGGCGATCGATGGCCTGGGCACGGCCGGCGGGTTCAAGCTCCAGGTTCAAGACCAGCGCGGGGCCGGCCTCCGCGCCCTGCAAGGGGCCGTGCGGAACCTGTCCGACCAAGGCAACTCGGACCCGCGTTTGGTCGGACTATTCAGCAGCTTCACGGTGAACCAGCCCCAAGTCTTCGTGGAGATCGACCGCGACAAGCTCAAATCCCAGAAGGTATCGCTCGATGCCGTGAATCTCGCGCTCCAGGCGTACCTCGGGGGCCTGTACGTCAACGACGTTACCCTGTTCAATCGGAACTGGCAAGTGAACGTCCAGGCTGACGCGCGGTATCGCATGCGCGTGGAGGACATCGGCCGGTTGGAGGTCCGCAACGCCGACGGCCAGCGAGTTCCCTTGCAAACCCTGATTCACATCAAGGACACCAGCGGGCCGGCAATCGTCAACCACTACAACATCTACCCATCCGCCGAAGTGAACGGGAATATGGCCCCAGGCACCAGTTCCGGTCAGGCGGTCGAAATCATGGACCGGCTTTCGAAAGAGTCGCTCCCCTCGACGATGGGGTCTCAGTGGACGGAGATCACGCTTCAGCAGATCCTTGCCGGCCAGGACATTTTCACCAAGCTGGCCTTCCCGCTGGCCGTGGTCTTTGTGTTCCTGGTGCTTTCAGCGCAATATGAGAGTTGGTCCCTGCCTCTGTCGATTATTCTGATCGTCCCCATGTGCCTGCTCGCGTCGATCACGGGAATCTGGTTGGTGAAGCTCGACAACAACATCTTCACCCAGATCGGCCTGGTCGTGCTGGTCGGTTTGGCCGCCAAGAACGCCATCCTGATCGTCGAGTTTGCCAAGCAACGGCAGGACCAAGGGGCAGGCCGGGTCGAGGCTACCGTGGACGCGTGCCGCTTGCGACTGCGCCCGATCCTGATGACCTCCTTCGCCTTCATCCTCGGCGTTGTGCCGTTGGTGCTGGCCAAAGGCGCCGGCGCTGAGATGCGCGTGGCGTTGGGCGTGGCGGTGTTCAGCGGAATGCTGGGCGTAACGATCTTCGGACTCTTCTTCACGCCGGTTTTCTATTCGTTTATTATGCGATTTGCCGGGAAAGAGCCATCCGGGCACGTTCAGCCCAACGCGGTACACGAAACAGATCAAACGTGATCCGTATTCGAGCCGGCCATGAACCGTACTACGATGCCCATCAGTCCTGATCGAGAGACGATCCTCTATCGCATCGCTCCGGGCCTTCGGGTATTGGCCACCTATCGTCGCGACTGGCTCAAGCACGATCTGATTGCCGGCGTGTCGGTGGCCGCAGTGGCCTTGCCGACGGCGATCGCCTACGCCGAGATTATCGGGCTCGACCCGGTCGTGGGACTGTACACCGCCATCTCCGGCGCTGTTGGCCTACGCCCTGTTCGGCACGTCCCGCCACTTGATCGTGAATCCGGACGCGGCCACCTGCGCGATGATCGCAGCCACGCTGACACCTCTTGCGGCCGGCGATTCGGAAGTCCTGCTCTCGCTTTCCGTCGTCCTGGCCATCTTCGCCGGGCTGTTGTGCTTTGCAGCCAGCCTGCTCCGGCTCGGTTTTCTCGCCGACTTCCTTTCCCGGCCGATTCTCAGCGGCTTTCTCAACGGCGTGGCCATCAGCATCTTCCTCGGCCAGATCGGCAAGGTGTTCGGTTTCCCGATGAAGTCGCATGGCATCATCCCCTGCTTCGTCGAGTTCGTCGGCAAGGTGCCCGAAACACACGTGCCGACCCTGACGGTAGGGTTGCTGACGATCGCCGTGATGTTGGCGAGCAAGCGGCTATTGCCGAGATGGCCCGGTCCGCTGCTGGCCGTTGCGGCAGCGGTTGTCGTCGTGAAGGCTCTGGGACTCGACTCCGTGGGCGTGGCCGTGGTGGGCGACGTGCCTTCCGGATTGCCGTCCCTCCGCTGGCCGACGTTCGACCCGCAGTTCCTTCAGCCTCTGTTCGGCGGCGCGATGGGTGTGGCACTGGTGAGCTTCTGCAATGCCATGGTCGTCGCGAGGAGCTTTGCGGCGAAGCACAACTATGAGATCGATGCCAACCGCGAGCTCTCCGCGCTCGGGGCGAGCCAGCTCGCCGCCGGCCTGTGCCAAGGCTTCGCCGTAAGCGGCACCGAGTCGCGGACGGCGATGAACCACGCGATGGGTGGCAAGAGTCAAGTGGCGGGATTGGTGGCGGCCGCGGCGATGGCAGCCGTCCTGCTGTTCATGACGGCTCCCTTGAGCTACTTGCCGAAAGCGGCGTTGGGAGGCGTGCTGATTGTCGCGGCCATCGGGCTATTCGACCTCGCCTCGCTGCGGCGGCTGTGGCACGTAAGCCGGACGGAGTTCAGCGTAGCCGTCGCGACGATGGTGGGCGTCATCGCATTGGACGTATTGGAGGGAATCCTGATGGCGGTCACCCTGGCCCTGCTCCTTCTTCTGAAACGCAGCGCCCGCCCGGCCGATGCGGTCTTGGGCCGCGTGCCGGGGATGAAAGGATTCCATGACCTTGCTCGCCACGCAGACGCCAAGGCAATGCCCGGCTTGCTGCTTTACCGGTTTGGCGCCGGGATTGTGTTCTTCAACGCCTCCTATCTCAAGACGCGCGTTTTGGATCTGGTGGCTGCCCAACCCGAGCCTGAAATGGGTGGTCGTTGACGGCAGTACGGTCAACACGATTGACAGCACGGGCGCCGAGACGATCGAGGCACTGTCTCGCGATCTCGTCCGGCGGGGCATTCGGTTGGCGCTGGCGGGTTTCCGCACGGAAGTGCGGAGCATGCTCGAACGGGCGGGCGCGATGGCTGCGATCGGGGGTGATAACGTATATCCCACGCTAAAATCTGCGATGGCCGCCTTCCGGGCAGTCCAGCCAGGCCCGCTCCCAAGCGTCCCGGACCTTGGGGATGCTCCGGAAAAGGCATCCGACGAAGAAGTTGCGGAATGAGTGAGCGAACGGGCCCGAGGACGGCTTGAGAGGACGAGTAAATGGTCGAGCAAACGGGCCAACCCACACCGTCTCAGGCCACTGGCCATCGCTGGCGATTCGCCGTTATGCTTCTGGCCTCGCTGTCGCTTGCCGTCGCACAGCCGCTTGTGTCCGGGCTGTTGGGAGAACAAGGCTCTTTCGACGTCTTCTTCTCGTTGTTGATCGGTGCGGTGTTGCTGTTGGTGTTCGAGGAGAGGGAACACCGACGAATCGCCATCTCGCTCGGACTGGCCGCCTTTGTTGGCGTTTGGGTGAGCCGCGGCCTCGACGGCCCGGCCGGCCGAATGCTCCTCGTCGGAGCACAACTGGTCGCGGCCTGTCTTTTTGCGTTCGCCTTGTATGGAATTCTCCGCGCAATCCTCGTCAAACAGGCGTCGGGTGACGCAATTTTTGGCGCCGTGTGTGGCTACCTACTCTTGGGAATCATCTGGAGCCTTCTCTACTCCGCTGTGGAGACCGCCTTCCCAGGGTCATTTCGCGTGCCATCACCGGGAGACGCCGCTGTCATGGCCGCGCGAGCCGATCGCGGCACGCTCAGTTACTACAGCTTCATTACCCTGGCCACGGTGGGATACGGCGACGTGACGCCGACGACGCCCTTGACTCGGACCTTGGCCTGGATGGAAGCCATCGCGGGTCAGTTTTATCTTGCGATCCTGGTGGCGGGACTCGTGGGGTTCAAAGTTACCCAAGCCATGAAAGACCGACCAGCGTAGATACCGTGCTGCAAGTTCGCCAAAAGTTGCGCACCGCAACATCCTGCCAGTGCACAACTCCCGCTGTTAGAATTGAATCGCAACCGTATGGAAGACTGGTATAGGTAAAAACATCGCAGGGACGTTTGAATGGGCGTTTTTGAGGAAGGTCCATTCAAAAAGGAGTCCCCGCGATGGCAGGTCATCTTACCCTGGAAGAACGTGAAATCATAGCCCACGAGCACAGGGCGGGAAAAATGCAGACGCAGATCGCCGACCGGCTCGGCCGCAGCAAGAGCACGATTTCCCGCGAACTGCGACGCAATCGCAGCCGCAACGGCTATTGGGCGGTGGCGGCCGAGGGAAAGGCTCGGCGGCGGCGGAGTGAACGTCCGTGGGTCGCCAAGATGCAACGGCCGGAAGTGCGGCGTTATGTCCGGGATCGCCTGCGGCGGCGATGGTCGCCCGACCAGATCGCCGGTCGCGCGCGCAGCGACTTTCCCGGCGATCGGCGACAGTGGATTTCGCCCCCAACGATCTACGCCTGGATCGGCGGCGAGGAGGCCACCGGGAAGCACTGGCGGCGTTATCTGCGGCGTCTGGGCCGACAGCGGCCCAACTGGGAAAAACGCGGGCGGATTCGCACCGGCACGAGCATCGAGGGACGCCCCGTGGTCGTGGATCGCCGCCGTCGCTTCGGCGACTGGGAAGGGGACACCATCGTGGGCGCCAACCGACGCGGCGGCGCCGTCACGCTGGTCGAGCGGAAGTCGGGCTATTTGTTGCTGGGCAAGGTTCCCACCTTGCAGGCGGCGACGGTCCGTCAGACCGCCGCCGAGTTGTATCGGACCACGCCTCCGAAGCTGCGGAAGACGCTGACGCTGGACAACGGCAAGGAGTTCGCCGAGCACGAGCGGTTGACGGAGGAAGCCGCTTTGAAGATCTACTTTGCGAAGCCGTACTGCGCGTGGCAGCGCGGCACGAACGAAAACACCAACGGCCTGGTCCGGCAGTTCTTTCCCAAAGGTACGGATCTGGTCGGCATCCCCAATCATCGTTTTACCAAAGTCCAACAACTTCTCAACGACCGTCCGAGAAAACGCCTCGGCTATCGAACTCCCAACGAAGTTCTCGCCTCTCGCCTAAAGGTTGCGATTGAGACTTGACAGCGGGACTTACGTCGCGGATTGCAAATCACTCGATATTGTCGCACAATTTGCACGAAATGGATTCCTCGACTAATCGAGCCGGTTATTCAGCGATCCATTCCCATGAGTTCACGCATATTCAGACTGTTGGAAATCCTGAAGCAGGAGTTAGTTCCGTATGACGCCTCTTGAACGCATTACCGAACGTGTGAACCGGCACGGCGACATCAATGATGCGACCACGATCCGGCCGTTGCTCACTCTCGAAGAGTTCTTCGAAGGGAACGATGTCACGGGTAGCATCTGCTGCAACTGCACGCCGACACCGGAGCCGGATAAAATGTATGAACTGCTCAAGGGCATCCGCTCGCGGCCCGACGTTGCAGACGTTCACGTGCAGGTCGCGCAGTTCGACGCCGCGGAGTGGCCGTTCAGCGATACAGTCTGGGTAGTGAGCAGCGCCGAGCCGGAGGAAGTCAAGTCGTGGTTCGAGGAGTCGATCGCGCCCGACGAGTGCTGGGCAGGTTGGACCGACGGCGTTTCTTTTGAGCCGCTCGACGTTCCCGCGGGAAAACTGCCCATTGCGTGTTGGTGGGACTAGCGGCAGGCACGCGGTGCCGCTGTTGGCGTTTCCGGTGCGAATATTGACCTGTTAGAACGAGGAGTACCATGAGCGAACGCATCGGCATTGTCACCGGCGGGGGCGACTGCCCTGGCCTGAACGCCGTGATCCGCGCGGTGGCCAAAGCGGCCGCCAAGCGCGGCTGGGAAACGATCGGCTTCCTCGGCGGCTACGAGGGCATCCTCGAGCCGCAGAGGTACATCGAACTCGATTATCAGAAGCTCGGTTCGTTGCTGACCCGGGGAGGGACTATCTTGGGCACCGCCAACCGCGGCCGGTTCTCGGCGAAGGTGGGCCACGGCGAGTCGCGGCGCTTGCCCCAGGAGTTGATCGACGGGGTGAAGGCGGGCATGCAGAAGCTGAACATTCGCGGATTGGTGAGCATCGGCGGCGATGGCTCGCTGAGCATCGGACAGCAGTTGTTCGAGGGCGGCGTCCCCTTGGTGGGCGTGCCCAAAACCATCGACAACGACCTGGAAGGCACCGTGATGACCTTCGGCTTCGACTCGGCGGTGGCCTGCGCGACCGACGCCCTCGATCGGCTGCACACTACGGCCGAGAGCCACAACCGCGTGATGGTGCTGGAAGTCATGGGCCGGTATGCGGGCTGGATTGCCCTCTACGCCGGAGTCGCCGGCGGCGCCGACGTGATTTTGATTCCGGAGATCCCGTTCACCTACGACAGTATTTGTGCCAAGATCGAGGAACGCGAGAAAGCGGACAAGCATTTTACTCTGGTCATTGTGGCCGAAGGCGCCCGGGAGAAGGGGGGCGAGTTTGTCACGGCAGCAGAACAAGTTGCTAACCGCGAAGCCCGACTGGGCGGCATCGCCGCGGTGGTTGCCGGAGAAATCGAAAAGCGGACCGGCAAAGAGGCCCGCGCCTGCGTCCTGGGTCACTTGCAGCGGGGCGGCAGCCCCACCAACTTCGACCGCGCCCTGTGTACGATCTTCGGGGCTGAAGCCGTGGAACTGATTGCCGCCGGCAAGTACGGGTACATGGTGGCCTACCAGGGCTCCGGGGTGGGCGCGGTGAAGATCACGGAAGCCGTCGGGCAATTGAAGACCGTGCTGCCCACAGGTGCCTTCGGCGCACAGCTCGGGCACTGGGGATTTGCCTCGGGGATTAGGAGGTGCCATGTCGCTGCGACCGCAAAAGACGAAGATCGTTGCCACGATCGGCCCCGCTTGCGATGCGCCGGCGGTGCTGGAACAGATGATCCGGGCGGGAATGAGCGTGGCTCGCTTGAACTTCTCGCACGGCACATTCGATGAGCACGCGGCGCGGATGGACCGCCTGCGGGCCGCCGCGACCGCCGTCGGCCGCGAAATCGCCCTGATGGCCGATCTGCCGGGCCCGAAGATGCGCATCGGTCAACTGGCCGAGGAGCCGATCCAGATCGCCCCCGGCGGCACGTTCATCCTGACCACACGGGACATCGTGGGAGATGCAGGCCGGGCTTGGATGACTTTTGACCGACTGCCCCGGGTTGTCAAACCGGGCGACAAACTGTTCCTGAACGACGGCATCATTCAACTGGAGGTCGAGCGTGTGGACGGCCCCGATGTCCATTGCCGCGTGCTCGCGGGCGGCGAGTTGCGGTCGCGCAAGGGGCTGAACTTGCCGGGCATTGATTTGGGCATCTCGGCATTCACCGAGCGCGATCGCGAGTGCCTCAGGTTCGCCCTGGCCCACGGGGTGGACGCCGTCAGCCAATCGTTCGTGGAGTCGGCGGCCGACATCCAGGCCGTGCGCGAGACTGCCCGTTCGTTCGGCGGCAACCCGTTCCTTCTGGCCAAGATTGAACGTTCGCGCGCGTTGGAGAATATTGATGAGGTCCTTGCCGCTGCCGATGGCATCATGGTGGCACGCGGCGATCTCGGGGTCGAGGTGCCGATCGAGCACATCGCCATCCTGCAGAAGACGCTCGTTCGGAAAGCGGCGCGCCTGGGGAAACCGGTGATTATCGCCACTCAGATGCTTGAGTCGATGACCCATAGCCGCCAGCCGACTCGCGCAGAGGCGACCGACGTGGCCAATGCCGTGTTGGATGGCACCGACTGTGTGATGCTCTCCGGCGAGTCGGCAACGGGCGACTTCCCGGTCGAAACCGTTGCGATGCTCTCCCGCATAACGGCGGCAACCGAACCGCACCGGAGGCGGGCCGATCTCTGGGAACGGTTGAAGAACCTCCCGCGGGAAGTTGAGTACAGCACGGCGGACCTCCTCTCGCTGAGCGTCGAGGCGATCATTGCGGCATCGTCGCCAGCCGCCGTAGTGGTGCCGACGCGCAGCGGCGTCACCGCCCGCGCCATTGCACGGTTCCGCCTCCCCGTCTGGATCGCGGCGCCCACCGACGGTGCAGACGCTGTGCGGCATCTGCAGTTTACGTACGGGATCGAAGCGGTGCCCATCCCAGAGCTTCCCGCGGAGTGGACGGCGTTTGCCCGCGCCTGGGTACGTGCCGAGGAGTTGCCCGGCTCCATAGCCCTGCTTATTCAAGGTCCTTCGCCCGGAAGCCCGGACGCAAACCACCGCATGGAGATCCTGCGACTACAGTGACCACCATGCACAAGAGCGCTGACCATATCGCCCATCGAGTGAGGGACGAACTCGGCATTACCTGGCCACGGGACACCGATTATGGGAGCTAGCCCAACGAAACCTGATCAGCCGGGCATTTCTGCCGACGAGGCGATTCAGCGTCCTCTCGCCGGAAATTGCCGGCAGCATTCAGTATGCGGGAGCGCACCTTCACACGCCCCTCTTTCTCGTTCTCGGCCACGTTGACTGCGGGGCGGTCAAAGCGGCATTGGAAAGCAAGTACCAGGGCGTTCAACATCGCTCCCGGATCCAAATCCTGGTGGACAGCATCCTTCCCGGCCTGTGCGATATCGATACTGCTCTCCCCGCCCAGACGCAACTCGCACATCGTCTCCAGCGATTGGAAGACCATCGTGCTGCTCTCGTCGGACCTTGACGGCTTGATCTGCGGAACCAAGCAGGTCCAGGACGCCATCGCCGGACGGCTCAAGGGGCCTTCGGCCGATGAAAACGGGACTCGCCGGTAGTCACCAATAGGGTCCACCTTGCGGACCACGATTGGCTACGGCGCTTTCAAGACGATGCAACCCTGCGTGAGCGAGGCGTGGCCGGGCTTGCTCACCGCGGCGGTGGGACAGATGATCGTGCCGTGCAACCGGCCCCAGTTCTGCTGCAAGGCGTACGGGACCGAGGAAGAACTGATGTTCCCCACGTCTCGCGTCAGTCCGTTGATGACCTCGCCGCGGATGCCCAACTGCTCCAACTTCATTGCCGTCAGACGGACGACGCCGGCGCCGGCCTGGTGCGGCACGACGAAATCCACCGCCTCGGGGCGGATGTTGGTCGCTTGGAGGGCCTTGGCGGCGGCGTCGGCCATCGCCCGCGGCGCCCCATCGCCCAGCCCCATCATGTCCAACGAAAACACCAGCCGCTTCGGTTCGATCGCCCGGCCGCCTTCGGGCGTGGGCACGACCACGTTTTCCCGCAGGTGATAGTTGAAGAACACGCCGTCGGTCGGCTGCCGCTCGGCGCGGGCGTAGACCAGGGTGAACCGGCTCGGGTATCGCCCGCTTTCCGCCCCGCCCAGCAGCGTGGCCTGGGCAAAATCGCCGAAGATCGGAGCGGTCGCTTTGCAGCCGTAGTCGGTGATCTTACTCGTGCGGTTCACCGTAACCACCAGGACAAACTCGTCCTGCCCGAGCTTGGGGCGCCGGGCGGCATAACGCGCGGCGATTTCCATCGCCTTCGCGTAGCCGCTACACGCCCAGTTGATGCCGAACGCCCGGACCGACGGAATCCCCAGCCGCTCGACGAAGTCCCGGGCGACGGCGCGGAAATCCTCCCGTCTGGCCTGTTCTTCGCTCAGATAGCGCCGGGCAACATAGCCGTGGATGAGCGACGAGCCGGCAAGCACTACGGCCGCGCACTTCCGCAGATCGCATCCCGTCTGGCTCCGAAGTTTCTCAACCGCCCGGATGCCCATCGTCACTTCGTCTTCCAACGAGATGCGGCGGGACACGATGCCGGTGTGTTGGACGAACTTGCGCGACAGGGCCCCCTCGAACCACTCGTTGCCAAGCACCCAAGGCGGCTTGTAGGTGGCAATCGCGGAGATTCCCAGTGTCTTGGGAGGCTCCGCGTCTCGCGGCGAGTTTTGCACGGCACGCGTCATGACCGTTCGGTCTGTCTCTTGCACGCTCGTTCGTCCAAATGAAGCGCGGGCGAGGCGGCACAACCGCCCTCGCAAACATAGCTCGTTCAGACGGCGCGTAGGGCGGTCCACATATCCTGGTTAGGCCGATTATGAGAACCGGAGGGGCAGAGTTCGAAGGTATACCGTCTCCAGTCGAGACGCCTTTGGCGGCCGACTGGCGGCGCAATCGCAGGCACGTCGCGCCGCCCAGCGACGGAATCGTGCAAAGCTGGGGAAGTCCCGCGGAGGCTTCTCCGGCTTGGCTGAGTTGCCTCGGGATGCTATCCTTCAGGGGTTGGCATCGGGCTAGTTGGAGTCGCGCAGTTCAGGCGTAGTCATTCTACACCACCCTGAAGTACATCATAGAAAACGTCGAATTCAGCAGAGAAGATAGGTTAGGGCCCGTAGCTCAGCGGTCAGAGCAGGGGACTCATAATCCCTTGGTCGTAGGTTCGATCCCTACCGGGCCTATTTCGCAACCCGTTTCGACGTTGGGAGTTGAGTCGCCTGCTGTAACCGCTGGGGTGTGCCCATCGGGCGGAGTGTTGCCAAGAGTGTTGCCAGCCGCCGGGGTGTTGCCAGCCGCCGCCCCATACTTGGCCCACAAGTCGCCCGCCACTTCGTCGGCGTCGATGTCCACGTAATAGCCCATCGTGGTTGCAATGTCGGCGTGCCTCATCAGCCGCCGCAACACGGCTGGCATTTCCTTCTTGGCCCATCGGGTGCCGAAGCTTCGGCGCAGGTCGTGGGCGGAAGCATACTTGCCCGATGCTTTGTCCACCACAACGCGGGCCTTTTCCCCGATGGCCGACACGATCCGGCAGACTTCTGTTATGGTGAAGGGCTTGGCCGTCGCCCGATTCGTCAGCTTGAACACCCGCCCCGCCCGCTCGGCTTCGGGGGTGGCATCCAACAGCCATTGGGCAAAGTCTGGGGTCATCGGCAGTAGCTCATCCCGGCCGCTCTTCTGTGCTTCGCCAAGAATCCGAAAACGTGGATGCCTGCCGGTCAGGTCCACAGCGAATGGCCCATCATCCCAAGTCAGGACAACGGCTTCACCAAGACGCAGCCCGCTCAGCCATAGGCCAGTAAGCAGCCGTTCCCATGCCGGGGCGTCTTGTGGGCGTACCTTGCGGACGGCCAGCAACAGCCGGTCATACTCTTCGCCACTGACGGCCCGCCCTTTCATCAGCTTTGCTCCCTTCTGACGTTTCGGCATTTCGATGGCCGGGGCCTTGGCAAGCATCCCCTGCCGCTCAGCCCATCGCAGCGCGGCTTTCAATTGCCGGGCCGTCTTGGCAACGGTGGCATCGGCAAGCCCGCTGTCCCGCAGTCTCATCAGTAACCGGCTTAGCACGGGGGCCGTAACTTTGCATAGCCGGTCCGGGTTGGCAATCCTCTCCAGGTGATCGAGGGAAGCGCTGTAGGCCACTTGCGAAGACTTGGGCATCGCGGCCAGCTTCTCGGCTTCGTACCGCTTCCGAAACTCTGCCCACGTCAACTTGCTCGGGGCCTGATAGCGGCCAGTTCGCAATTCATCTTCCCACTTTCCAGCGGCCTTGATTGCCTCACCACGGTCCGTTGTGCCGGTAGTCTTCGCCACCTTCTTGCCGGTCACGGGGTCACGGTACGTCATCATCAAACAACGCCCCGCCCCGTAGCTGGCAACGCTTACACTGATTTCGTCACTCATGGGGAACACTCCAGGAAAGACCACAAGCCCGGCTACCCGCTAAGAAGCAGCTTTGGACTGCCGCGCGGCCTTGCTCCCCGCCTACGCGGATCGTTGCTTGGTTACGCGCACGGATAACCGGGCTTGTGGCCTGATGGAACATCGTAGAATCCAAAGTAGGGTTCTTAAGCCCTGGCGGTCAGTCGGATTCGACCACCACGGGCTATTATCGGCTCTTGCGTCAGTTTGTCAACTGGTTTGTTTGCTCGGCTTCGCCCCACGTTGCCCGTGCGGCCGTCAACTCCGCTGCCAGCATGGCCGACACCTCGACACAATAGACCGCAACACCGCTGCCGTCGAACACCACGGCCTCG
The DNA here is from genome assembly GCA_963759115.1 of uncultured Planctomycetaceae bacterium. GTDB lineage: Bacteria > Planctomycetota > Planctomycetia > Pirellulales > Thermoguttaceae > CAVWXT01. The sequence continues at coordinate 18,317 of CAVWXT010000008.1, read as the reverse complement.
ACCCGCCGGGGCTTCGCTGAAAAGGTAGCTGCCCGGCATGGGCACCGCCGGAAGTCGCCGCCGCTGGTTGCCCGACCCTCGATTGTGGATTGTCGCGTCTATCATGCTTGCCTCACGTCAACTCGGATTCGCCCTTGCCCCGCTGTTGCGTTCCCGCGGGCCTCTTGGTGTTCTGATACCTCCGGCACAAATGCCGCCAGAATCGCTGCTACGCAATCATCCACCCCCTGTTGCTGCCCTGCCACACAGCCGGGCAAGCCGGGCCTCCCGTAAATCGTCGGGGACCGCGGGAAACAACTCGCGCGGCTCGGGTCGCCCGGCCTCGATACCCTCGACCGTCGCCGGCAACATCAACGCAACAGGTGGCCACGGCTCGGCGGTTCGCTGTTGCTTGGTTCTTCTCATGGCCGGCGTCCGATGGTGGTCATGGTGCTTTGACACAAAAGTTGTCGGGGTATTGCTTTCCCGGAACGAACCCAGACAGACAAACAACTCCCTTACAGGGAAGTTGTCTGTCTGGGTTCGATGGGCAGACAAACAATGTTGTCGGGGTGTGTTTTGTCGGGGTGTCGGGGAAATACTCATAGGTGGTTATCACTCCGCCAGCTTGTAGGCTTTTTCCGGCTTCTTCTTCCGGCCCTTCCTGACCACACATGGGACGATTGACTGCTGCCCCAACAGCCACTCGATTGCTTTCGTAACGGTGGCACTGTTCATGCCCGTGCTGTGCGAGATAGCTTGCTTGGTCTCGCCTTTCGGATACTTTGCCAGAAACTCGCATATCCTCTTCGCGTTACCTTCGATAGTCTGTTGCTTCTTCGCCTGGGCGCGGGCCTCGCGCTCTTCGGGCGTTGTCTCGTTTTTGCCACGGACTGTCTTCAGATTTGTGGGGTCGAGTTCACTGTCACGGTGAAAGAGCGGATACTCCCACCGCACTACAAACGGATCGAGCGGGGGGAAGTTCCGTAAAGTCGCCTCGACGGTGAAGCAGTCGGCCTCTTGGTGCTTGGTGAACATCAAGAGGCTATCCGGGTCGCGGGCAAAGACTCCGCTACCACTTACCCGGTCGATGGCTTCCTTGGCGGCTTGATTGCCCTTGGAGTAGTGGGCAGCGAACGCCACAGCGGCGCCGGTCTTGACGGCCAGTCGTTCGATGTCGTTCATCAACGCGGCAACCTCTGCGCCCCGTTCTCGTTGTCGCCAGCCCCGTACAGCTTGTAAATGGGGTCCAAGATGATGAGTCCGTAGCCGCCGTTCTCAATTCGCGCGATAATCTTGGGAAATATCTCGGCGTGACAGGCGGCGAATCCGCGTAGGTTCCAAACGTCCACCCGGCTCGGCTCTTGTTGGATTGCCATTGCATCCGCAAGCGCCTGCAAACGGCGTCGTGCAAAAGCCGCTTGGATTTCCAGATTCACGATCAGAACGCGGGCCGAAACGGTCTCGCACCCCAGCCACGGCAACCCATAGCCCACTGACAGCCCCATATTCATCAAGCCCCACGTCTTGAATGACTTGCTGCTGCCGCCGACCGAGAGCTTGGAACCACAATGCAACACCCCTTGAATCAACTCTTGCGGCATCGCCAGTTCCGTGGCGCAGAAGTCGTAAGCGTCTTGGATCTCCGGTAGAACTGCTGACGTGGTGTCGGTGGTTCCCTCGGTCTCCGGTCCTTCCCACGCATCGCCCTTGCCCTCCCGGTCCTTCTCTTCGGCCAGCCGGGCAATCTGCGCATCCAAGTATGAAAGGTTCAACGTGGCGGTGCCGTCATGCCGGCGTAGACTATCTTCTTGGCCAAGTGCCGACAAAGCGCGTTCGATAGACTTCTGCCGCTGGAAACCGGAAGCCACGTCAACCACGTCGGGATACTTTTGATCGCCCAACCGATAGACCACAGGCCGCTTTCCGTCTCCGTTTCTCTCGCCTACTGAAACCTGAATATCTGTCACGCCACGCCCTCCTTGTAGGCAACCAGCCGCACAGTCGGCCGTCGTCTCGGCTTGGGTGTGTCTTTTAACTCGGCGCACGTCCCGATCAACTCGCTTGCGTAGTCGATGATCGCCTTGAACGTCACTTGCTGCCGGCCCGTTCCAAGCAGGTCGGTTGCCGCCTGATGGCAGCGGTCGTAAGGTTCACCCACAAGGGAAGCCAATTGGCTTGCGAGTCTTTGGGCGTGAAGGCGGCCCCCCAGCGTCATGTTGTCGTAGTCGTTCGCCGCGGGTGCCTTGTCGCTGGCCTCGCGTAGGACGAGGGCGAAGACGTCGGGGTCGCCACGCTCCTCTATGATCGTAAGAGCGAAGATGGCTTGCCGCAGTTCGGTGTCAGTCAGCATTGCCGTTGCCTCCCTGCCCGGCCTGTTGCTCAGCTTGCTGCTGGGCCATCGCGGCGAACCAGCGGAGGGCGTCGGCGCCGATTACGAATTTGCACCTACCGACAAGTACGGTGCGAAGTCCGGCCCGCTGGCAATCGCACAAGGCACGGGCAGCCAAACCGAGTCGCCGGCCGAACTCCCTAAGGCTCATCACCTCATCGGCACGTACAGAACCGCGGCCGATGGCCGGTGTGGGGTCGAGGGGGCGTTTCATCGGGCGACCTCCCGTTGAACGCTCTGGGCGCGCTTCAAGAGAACGCGTTCTACGGCAACCCTAGAGAAAAGATACCGCCCGCGGCCCGCAGCAACCGCCGGTAGTCGGCCAGCCTCCGCCTCTTCGCGTAGCCAAGATTGTGACACCCGCAGATAACGGGCCAAGATTGGCAGGGGGAGTAATTCGCTCATTGTGGCTACCTCCGTCACTTAGGACGAACGTAGCCTACCGCGACCCGATGAAACCACGGTTGCCGTACCGTGGTGTTTTGCGTGGGCGTAGCGTCGAACTAGCCCGGTTCTTGAAGGCGGACGGTCCCTTTCGTTGCGCCAGACACAATCATCGTCTGCCATGCTTCCGAAGTTTTGAACACGTCCACTAGCCGGGCTCCATCGGTCAGCCGCTCCCCAAGATTGGCTTGACTCAACTCGTCTTCTGCTTGTGCAAGAACTGTGGCCTGGCCCATTTCTGGCGTCCTATTTTCCCATGTCTTCCAGAGCACTTTGACGCAAGCCGCCTGCTTGGGTGTAAACGAATATGGCTTGCCGAACCAATAAACAGACCGAAAATCGGTACTGTGCCGGGCTTCGTTTGCCAACCGGCTTGGCGTATCCGCTTCCGACCGCAGCTCGTCCAGTGGCGACTTCTCGGGTGTCGGGGGCGGGGGCAACTTCGCCGCATCCTCAACGATCCCCTCGCGCAAGACCTCCTCCCAAATGGAGTGGGTGAGCGGATCATCACGCATGAATTTGCGTCTCGTGTCTTCCAGCCCTGCCAAAAGAACCAGCAGTTCCGGTTTCCGGGCTCGGTCTACCTTGTCTGGGCCGTGCTCACACGTGAACCGTACCCAGCACCGGGCTTCATCGACTGCCTTGCTGGATCGGATCACGTCTAGCGCCCGGCGCTTCTGGTCCTTCCATCGGGCCAGCCAGTCAACCATCGCCACGGTCTGTTGCGGGAGGCCTATCTTGGCTGCCGTAATTGCGTTGCGTTCGTCCAGGTGGTCACGCATCCAACCCATAATCTCATTGACAAGAGCTTCCGCCTTCTGCTGCCACTCCTCCACAAGTTCGTTAGCCACCTCATTGATCGCCTGGGCTCGCATCTCAGCCCCTTCAATCTCCGTCGGGAACGGCCCGCGAATCCGCCGTACTATCTCGGGTGAGATGGGAAGATCGCTCACAGAATCGTGCCTTTCGTTAGTCAGGCCGGACCACCGACAGCGTCGCGCGAAAGGTCGGTGAAGCGCGCCGCCGCCGGGGTCCTCGGCCGGGGATCAGCCGGCCTTCCCGGTACCCCCATTTTACAGCGGTGTCCGGACATTGCAGAGGTGGACGGGACGTCGATGGCGGTATAATAGGGCGGTCGGGAGGCCGTTGGCCACTGTGGCGCGTGCCCGTGGCGTACGCGGCTCCCAGAAACGCCGTAAGCTCTCTTGTGATAATAACTTATGCCACCCGATCAACGATCGTTCGTCTCGGAACCACAGCCCCAGCCCGGCGGGGTATTACCTACATCGAGTGAAGAGCGCCCCGCTGACGATCCGCTCGGCTGGAAGGTCTGCTCCGGCTGCCACCAGTGGCTGCCCGTGACCGAGTTCAGACGTCGCCGGAAGGGAAGTGAGGCGCGGGAATCGCGGTGTAACGCATGTCACGCCGACGACATGAGAAGGCTCAGGCAGGGCCGCCGGGCGCGGAGATTGCAGCAGTTTACAGCAGAGATGGGCCGGGCAAGGAGTCTTGACCGAGTCGCGGCGCTGATTGCCGCGATGGCGGCCCGTTCTGGCGGTATCAACAGCCTCGCCTGCGTCTGGGGCTACTACCTGAGAGCCGCTCGGGGCACCAGGACCTTGCGAGGCTTTGCCAGTCTGGCCAAATTCGTTGATGAGGCCAGCCGACGGCCGATCGACGTGTCCCTGTTGACTTGGGATGAGCTTAGTGAGGCGGTGAGGAGGTTTGTGAGGGAGTCGCCAGATGACGGGGCAGCCGAATCGTGAACGGATCCCGAGGGGATGAGAGAAGTGGGGTAGACTGAGGGCTGGTGGCCAGGACGAGGTTGTGGAGCTTGTGTTGGTCCCCTGGCGTGAGCCTGAAGGCACAATTCGCCGATCGAAGCTGTCTAGCGGGCACCGCGCTCTTGGACATGCCGAGCCGTGGATCGTTGTCTCGCACAGGTACACACCTCCGCGCCCGTACGCGCAACTGGATAGACCCGATTCGGCAGTGTTGCGCCGTGGCATGCTAGGCTTTCGCGCGTGTTCGGGCGAGGCTATAGAAACTGGCGCCATAGGGTTATGACCTCAAGAGAAACAGACCCGTTGTCGGAGTGCGCAAAACCGCCGGTGTGCGGCAGTCATCTGGGGGTGTATATTGATGGCCGCAGGCCAACGTGTCGAACGGCCACATCATCGGAGACCGACATGAACCGTCGTGATTTCTTGGAGCGTTCCGCGAAGACTTCCCTGAAAATGGCTGCCGGCTGGACCATCCTGCGCGATGCCGGATCGGTTCGGGCGGCGCCGGCCAACGACCGCGTGGTGCTGGCCGTTATTGGCATCCGCGCCGCGGCGCGAACCTGGCGGCGGATTTTGCCGAACGGCCCGATTGTCGCGTCGGCTACCTCTGCGAAGTCGACAGCAATCTGTTCGCGCGAACCGTGAAGCGTGTTGCTCCCCTCCAGGGTGGGCAGGCGCCGGTGTGCGTGCAGGACTTCCGCAAGGCCCTGGACAACAAGGCGGTAGACGCGATCGTGGTGGCTACGCCCGACCACTGGCACTGCTTGGCGACGATCTGGGGATGCCAGGCGGGAAAAGACGTGTACGTGGAAAAGCCACTAAGCCATAGCCCGTGGGAAGGCCGCAAGACCGTCGAAGCTGCGCGGAAGTATCAGCGGATCGTCCAGGTGGGCACGCAGAACCGTAGCGCGGCCTACAACATGTCGGCCAAGAAGTATCTCGACGAGGGCCGGCTCGGCAAGATCCACCTCTGCCGGGTGTTTAACCAGAAGGGCAGCCAGGAATCACAGAGCAACTTCGCTGCGGTACCGGATCGCGAGCCGCCGGCGGGTTTTGACTGGGAGATGTGGAATGGGCCGGCCCCTGAAGGCCGCTACAACCCGAACTGCATCGACCACTGGCACAGTCTGTGGCGTTACTCAGGCGGCGACATCTGCAACGACGCCGTCCACCAACTCGATCTGGCCCGTTGGTTGATGGGCGTGGAGTATCCGAAGACGGTCTGCTGCCCCGGCTTGCCCTACGACGACGAAGGCATAGCCGAAACGGCGCAGACCCAAGTGGCCACCTTCGAGTATGCCAATCTCCTGATGACTCTCGATTTGACCCTGTACACGCCGTACATGCTGAAGATTTCGCCGTACATCCGCGAGTCGCTCACTGAGTATCCCTACTGGCCGCAGTGCGCTACGCGGATCGAGATCTACGGCACGGAGGGCGTGATGTACGTCGGTCGCATGGGCGGTGGCTGGCAGGTGTTCGGCCGTCCCAAACGGGAGCAGCCCGTGCTGAAGGATCAGGACAACGGCCGTTTCCCCGATCCGGAACACAAGGAGAACTTCATCCATTGCCTCCGTAGCCGCGAGTTGCCCAATGCCGACGTGGAGAAGGGACATCGCAGCACGCTCCTGGCCCATTACGCAAACATCAGCTACCGCCTGGGCGGCCAGAAGCTCCGTATCGATCCTCAAGCCGAGCAGGTCATCGACAATCCGCAAGCCTGCGAGCTCCTCAAGCGGACTTACCGGAAGCCTTGGGTGGTGCCGGAGGAGGTGTAGATTGCACAGCCTCAGCCGTCGGAGTACGGTCGCCTTCCTGCTGGTTCCCCTGGTCGCGTTGGGGACGGAAAACGGACCAGTGATTGTGCCCGTGACGCGGGACACGTGGGTTTCGGCAGTGGGCACGGAGCGGGAGGGAAACAATGGTGCTTCCCCGCAGCTCAAGCTCAAAGGCATCCAAGAGTTCAGCCTGGTCGACGGGGACTTCTCCGCGCTCAAGGGCCGGCGGATTGAGCGGGCCGTGCTTCGCTTGCACCAGGCATCCGAGGAACGGCTGTGGAGGGTGACGGTCTCGACGATTTCTGCCCCTTGGGAGGAAGGCACGGGGACGAATTACGCCAAGGTGCCCGGAGCGGCGTGTTTCCGCTTGCCGGGCGTTTCGCCCGGACATCACGGCGGTCATTCTCGGCAACGGCGGATCGATCTGGAGATTCGCCGATGCCTCGGCCCCGGATCGGAACGGATGGCAGTCGATCCCCGTCGACCCGGCGGTGATCCAGGCACGGCTCGATGGCCGCAGCCACGGATTCGCTGTGATCGACGACGTGGGCAACGAGTGGACGCGCGAGGGCGATGCCTTCCGCTGGCGGTTGTTCCCCAACCGCTTCTTTCATTCCAAAGACCAGAACGCTTCGGTCGCCCCGCGGTTCGAGATTTGGCTGGCTGACGGCCAGCCGGTCGTGGTTCCCCGGTCGCCCGCTCCGCCACCACTGGCCGAGCCGAAACGGATCGATCTGCCGACGATCGCCCCGCCCGAGGAGGAGAAAGTCCCGCAGCGGTCGTTGGCCGTCGGCGATCTGTTTGGCCGGCCGTTGGCAGTCCTCCGTGCGGCGCGGGGCGAGACGGTGTGGTTGGATCTCCGCGGCGAGGCTGACGCAAAGCTCGACCTCCGCCTGCCCGAGGGATTGTCGGGAAAGCTGTTTTCCGTCGAGGCCCACGGAGACGCTTTGGTGCCGTGCGACTCGTCGGGGAAGCCGTTGGTTCCCGACAGAACCGACCGCCATCGCCAGGCAGGCCGATGGTTGGCGGAAATCTTCGTCCCCAAGTCGGCCAGGCCGGGGCGGCACACGGTTCGGCTTGCGGAGGGCTGCGAGGTGCCGCTTGGAAGTCTGGGACTTCGCGCTGCCCGACCGGCTCTCCTTCGTCCCGCAGATGAACGCCTACGGCCTGCCGGATGCGCAGGAGACCGCCTACTACCGCCTGGCCCACGAACATCGGAGCTGTCTGAACTGCCTGCGGTACTCGTGGCAGGGCCGGGTTGCCGACGGCTGTGCCCCGAAGACGGCTGCCGACGGATCGTGGGACTGGACGGCGTGGGACCGCCGCTTCGGGCCGCTCTTGGACGGTTCCGCCTTCGCCGATCTGCCGCGGGGCCGGACGCCGGTCGACAACTTCTACCTTCCGCTGAACGAGAACTGGCCCATGGATCACGAGCGGGCCTATCGCGGCGGTTATTGGATCGAGACGGCCTACCCCGACAGCTACTGGGCCGAGTTCCGCGCGGCCAGCGGGCGGTTCGCGCGGCACATCGCCGAAAAGGGCTGGACGCAGACCGACCTTCGAGTTCTACCTCAACAACAAGGTCTACTTCAAGGCCGAGCGGGGATCATGGTCGGGCTGCTCCGCGCCGTGGATCTTCGACGAGCCGGTCAATACCCAGGACTTCTGGGCGCTGCGCCGCTTCGGCCGCGAGTTCCTCGCCGCCACCGGCGGCGCGCGGAACCTCGTTTTCCGCTGCGATATCTCGCGGCCCGAGTGGCAGCGCGATTTGCTCGACGGCGCTCTGCGGCGAGGAAGTCGTCAGCGGAGCGCTGCGGCCGTACCGCGATCGCATCCTGGCCCGTCAGGCGCGGTTCGGGCAACACGGTGCTCCTCTACGGCAGCCCGAACAAGATCGGCACGCCCAATATCCAGTGCTCGGCCTGGTGTCTGGACGCCTGGTGCCTGGGCGCGGATGGCGTCGTGCCGTGGAACACCATCGGCACCGCCCGCTCGTGGACCGAGCCGGACCAGACCTGCCTGTTCTATCCCACGGAGAAAGGCCCGCTGCCCAGCCTGAGGCTCAAAGCATTCTGCCACGGCCAGCAGTTGGTCGAATACGTTGGCATCTTCACCCAACTCGCCGGCCACGACCGCCGCTCGGTCGCCGAGGCGCTGCGCCGGGAGCTGGGGCTCGACGGCCTGCTCAAGAAGACCTCCGAAGACGATGCGGGCACGATGAGTTATGATCGCCTCTCTCCGGAAAACCTTGAACGGGTGCGATACCGCCTCGGCTCATGGATCGCCGCCCGAAAACCCGCCGACCGCAGCTCGTGGACTGCGCCGCGCCCGTTCGGCCCCGTCGATGCGCGGCCGGATGAGCGTTTCTTTGTGCCTGGCGGCGACTCAACGGGCCGGTAGTCTGTTGGGTGGCAGGAAGCACTTGGGCAGGCTTGCACGTCCTACGGTTCCCTCCGCCGTGATGTTGTGGCAACTTCCCTGGAATCCCCTCCATGGCTGGGGCAATATTGGCATACTAGGCGTGGTTTGCATGGTCTGGTATAGTGACATCCACGACCGGGGCATGCCAGTGGAGACCTAGCCGTGGAAAAGCTCCATCAATACGTGAAGATCGCCGAAGCCGCCCAGTTTTTAGGCGTTTCCCAAATTACGCTTCGGGCATGGGCTGCGACCGGCAAGATTCCTGTCCGAGTCAACCCGGCCAACAACTACCGCCTGTTTCGCCACGAGGATCTGGATCAATTTCTTGAGCGTATCGAGCAGTCGGCACAGAAGCCAAGGAAACCAAGGTAGTACCCGAACGACGCTCCAGACTGGAGTGGATATGCCAAGGATATTCGACAATATTCAACTGCCGCTGTTGAGACCGCTCAGGGGTATCCTGTAGGCATCTGAGCGGCCGGCAGCGGCCGACCGAACCCAAGCAGAGATGGTGTCGGGCAGAGAGGTCTAAGACAAGATGCCCAAGCGCACAAGCAAGACCGGCAGTGAACTGTTCATCGTCGACAACAGTGAAGACGACTGGAAGGTTCAACGCTACTTGCACGACTGGTGCCAACTTTCCAAGGCCATCGACATCGCCACTGGCTACTTTGAGATCGGCGGCCTGCTGGGCCTAAAGGATGAGTGGCAGAAGGTCGATGCCCTCCGCATCCTCATGGGCGACGAGGTCTCTCCCCGCACCAAGAAGGCGTTTGCCGACGCTGTCAAGTTGCGGCTGGACAAGAGCCTTGAAACCGAGAAGGAGAAGAACGACTTCCTCGCCGGCGTTCCGGCCATCGTGGAGGCCATGCGCTCGGGCAAGATTCGGTGTAAGGTCTACAAGAAGGACAAGTTCCATGCCAAGACCTATATCACGCACGCCCGGCAGGAAGTGGTTGGCTCCTTTGCCTTGGTCGGCTCGTCGAACCTCACCCTGCCCGGCATCACGGAGAACATCGAACTGAACGTGCAGATCGCCGGGTCGCCGGTCGCCGTTCTCCAGGAGTGGTACGAGGAACACTGGAACAATGCGGAGGATGTGACGGCGGAAATCCTCCAGGTCATCGAGCGGCACACGCGAGAGCGCTCACCATTTGAGGTGTACGCTCGCGCCATGCAGGAGTATTTTCGTGGGCATGAACTGACCGCCAGCGAATGGGAGTCGGGCGGCGATGAACACCATCGCTCGCGAATGTACGGCGTCCTAGATCAGTACCAGAAGGAAGCGTATCACGCACTGTTGAAGATCGCAGCTCAGCACGGCGGGGCGTTTCTCTGCGACGGCGTTGGTCTTGGCAAGACGTTTGTCGGACTGATGCTGATTGAGCGGTTGGTCATGTATGACCGCAAGCGCGTGGTGCTGATTGTTCCCAAGGCCGCACGCTTTCCCGTCTGGGAACGCGACCTGAGGCGCTACTTGCGCTACCTTTCCGGTGATTTCAGCAACCTGACCATCTTCAATCACACCGATCTGTTGCGTGGCGGCGAGTTCCAATACAGGCTCGACCGCGTCAAGGAAATAGCCGATGTTGTCATCATCGACGAGGCCCATCACTTCCGAAACCCCGGGTTGAAGGGCGAAGAGGGGGAAGTCCTTTCACGCTATTGGAGGATGTTCGATATTTGCGACGGGAAGCAGCTCTACATGCTGACGGCTACTCCGGTCAACAACCGGCTCACCGACTTGCAGCACATGATCGAGCTATTCTCCCGGCGCAGGCCCGAGCATTTCAAGGCCGCTCCGTTGGGAATCCACTCTTTGGCCGGCCACTTCCGCAAACTAGAGAAGGCGCTCGAAGCGATTGTTGAGGCCAAAGAGCGCGGAGAGAACGCCCCTAGTGTCCAAACCAATCAGGCCGAGGCCGAGCAGGTCCTTTGGAGCGACGACCTCTTCCGCGCCATTGTGGTCCAACGGAGCCGCGCGTACGTCAAGGAGAGTCAACAACAGCACGGCGTTTCGCAAGCCATCTTCCCGAAGCGCGATCCGCCGCGCGTCGCCGAGTACCAGCTACGCAAGACCTACGGCCGGTTGCTCGACATGGTCGAGGAGGCGTTTGAGAAGGAGAAGCCGCTTTTCTCGCTGGCGATCTACTATCCTTTGGCCTACTACCAAGGCCCCGACATCGAGCTACAGAAGCGGGCATTCGCCGAAAACCGCCAAAAGGAAGTCGTCGGGCTCATTCGCACTCAATTCCTCAAGCGCTTCGAAAGTTCGGCGCAGGCATTCAAGTTCTCCTGTGAAACGCTGCTGGTCAAGCTGCTGGCCTGGGTCACCAAGCACAGCACGTCGGAATCCGACAAGCGACGATTGGAGCGATGGAAGCGCCAGCACGCCGACCTGATCGGTTACGTTCACAAAGATCAACACGAGTTGTTCGGAGAGGAATTCGACGAAGAGCAAGACGAAGACATCATTGACGATGAAATGCTGGAGGCCGTCGAAGAGCTTTCGCCGGAAAAGTACAAGGTCGATGAAATCCTGGCGGAGACCTATCTTGACCTCAGCCAAATCGTCGAGTTTCTGCGAGAGCTCGAAAAGTTCAAGCCGGCCAATGACGACAAGCTCAAGGCCCTGACCCGACTGCTGAAGAACGACAAGGACCTGAAAGGGCGAAAAGTCCTGATCTTCTCGGAGTTCATGGCCACGGCCCGCTATCTGAAAAAGCAGTTGGAAGAAGCCGGCCTGACCGAAGTCGATGAGGTTGATAGCGCCAGCGGCCGGGATCGCGGTGAGATCATCCGCGCCTTCGCCCCCTACTACAACCGGCCCGCGCAGGGCAACCTCTTTGAGGGCATCAAGGAAGAGACCCGCATTTTGATTTCGACCGACGTGCTTTCCGAAGGGTTGAACCTCCAGGATGCGACCCGCTTGGTGAACTACGACCTGCACTGGAACCCCGTGCGGCTGATGCAGCGGATCGGCCGCGTCGATCGACGGCTGAACCCGGAGATTGAGGCGCAGATGTTGGCCGACCATCCCGAGCTTTGGGGCACGCGCGGCACGGTGGTCTATTGGAACTTCCTTCCGCCCGACGAACTGGAGCGACTGCTGCGACTCTACGGCAAGGTTTCGCACAAGACCCTGCGCATCTCCAAGGTTTTTGGCATTGAGGGCAAGAAGCTTCTCCGCCCCGAAGATGATTATGATGCCGTAAAGGACTTCAACCACGTCTACGAAGGGACCACCAGCACGACCGAGAAGATGCACCTGGAGTATCAGAGGCTCCTGGCGGATAACCCCGGGCTGGAGGAACGCTTGAATAGTCTGCCCGGCCGTGTGTTCAGCGGCAAACAACACCCCAATCCCGACAGCCGGGCGGTATTCTTTTGCTACGCCCTGCCGGCGCCGGCTGTGCAAGACCGTGACCGCCAGTCGGAAGATGAGCAGACGTGGACTGAAGAGGCGGGCTTCACAAGATGGTATCTCTTTGACCTTGCCTTGGAGAAGGTAATCGACGAGCCCAGCGAAATCATCGACCTCATCCGCAGCCAGCCTGAAACCCCGCGGCGCTGCACGATCGAGCGCAAAACGCTTTCCGAAATCCGCAGCCAGATCGACAAACACATCAAGAACACCTACCTCAAGCAAGTTCAGGCCCCGATTGGCGTAAAGCCGATTCTCAAAGCCTGGATGGAACTGAACTGAAGGAGAGCAGCATGAGCGGCCCGGACGTGGAACGTCTTCGACAGATCAAGACGCTGCCTTCACTCATCAAGTTTCTGCGTGACGAACTTGACTGGCCGGTTGAGGCCGACGCTGAGGATGACCTCTTCTTCGAGTATAAGGCTGAAGAACTGGGACTCGACGCCAAGCATGCTGCAAACATCAAGGAAATCAAGCAGCTTCGCCCCCTCGACACAAAGCAACCCTGGGGCATCTTCTGGATCAGCTTCGAGAAGAAGCGCCTGCCGATGGTCGTTCTGCGCCGCATCCTTGGCAACCTAATCATCAAGAGGCGCACAGCGCCCGCAAAGCCGACCGTCCTAGTTGGCACCTGCACGACCTGTTGTTCATCTCGGCCTACGGTGAAGAGGAACACCGCACAGTTTCTTTCGCCCATTTCAGCGAAACGCCGGAAACGGACGAGCTACCCGTGCTGCGCGTCCTCGGCTGGGACGACCAGAACTCCATCATGCAGCTCGACCGCGTGGCCAACCGGCTCCATAGCCACTTCCGCTGGCCGGGCGATCCCGCCGATGTCGAGGCGTGGCGCAAGCGCTGGTCCGACGCATTTACCGACCGCTACCACGAGGCGATCCGCTCGGCCGACGAATTGATTCCCCGCTTGGCGGCCCTTGCCTCTGCCGTGCGCGGGCGCGTTCGCGCCGTCTTGGACGCGGAAACCGAGCGCGGCCCCATGCGCCGCATTTTTGCCGCCATGCAGGAATTGCTCATCCATGATATGGACGAGGACGGCTTCGCCGACATGTACGCCCAGACAGTGGCCTACGGCCTGCTCTCTGCGAGCTTCTCGCGCCCGGCCGGGCTGACAGCCCAGAACCTCGTCCAGCTTACGTCGGTGTGCAACCCCTTCCTCGAAAATCTGCTGGAAAACCTCTTCCGCCTCAATCGCGGCAAGTTCCACTTCGACGTGGACGAAGTCGGCATCAACGACGTGCTGGACCTGCTGCGCAACACCAACATCGAGGCCATCAAAGCCGCTTTCAACGATCTGAACCCCGCTGAAGACCCTGTCATCCGCTTTTACGAAGATTTTCTCCATGAGTATGACCCAGACCAAAAGGTCAAACGTGGCGTGTTCTTCACCCCACGCCCCATCGTCTCCTACATCGTCCGCAGCGTTCACGAACTGCTGCAAACGGAGTTCGGTCTGGAAGACGGCCTGGCCTCGACTGCCACTTGGGCCGATATGCCATTAGCCTTCAGGATTGAGGATTTCTCCACAAAGTTTCATGCGGCTAGTGCGTTAAGTTGTTGAAGTGTTGCGGTTTGTGCAACAAGCAGAGCACTTGCTATTTTTCGACCTTTGGGCGTGACATGGTAACGACGTTGACCCTTAATTTTGCGGATCAAGCCGTGTGCGCGCAACAATCGCAGTCGATAACTGACACGCGAAGCGATGCGGGAACGTTCGCCTTGGTCCGCACGACGGCCCGGATACAATCGGGTTGCGATGTCACGGTTAGTGAAACCATCGGCGATGTACTCTCCGCGCGTAACCGCCTCCAAGAGTGTGCGGTCTTCATCCGACCAGGGACGAAGGGCGCGACAACGGGTCCCATTACGCCGCACGGGGCGACAAATGGGGGTCACAAGGTCGCTCAAAGACGTAGTGGTGTCCAGTGTCGCCAGCGCCTCGGCATAGCGGCGATTGACCTGTTCCGAAACCTCCGCCCGGCGATGAAGGTCTGCCACGCTCTTGCGCAACGGTCGCCATGCCTTCGCACCTTGTGGATCGCCCTGGGCGGTGCGAAAAACACGAAACTGCTTCGGTTGGCTGATCGTGGTTTCAATCCGCAGGACCGAGCCAGCCTTGTCGTACGCCTTCACCGTATTGCCTCCCAGATGATGTTTGATGCGGACGCCTTCATGTCGGCGGAGATTGGCGTCCACTTCGCCCTGGAAGGAGCGACGCTTGCTCATAAAACGCAAGATGTCGTCGCAACTCAAGGCGGTCATCGCACCGCGAATCAACGGCCGATAGAGGGCCTGCAGGCTGGCCGGCGAATCGAAACAAACGTCGGTCGCCCATTCCGTCTGGAACGCCGTCCAGTACACCTCCGGGCCGTTCAACCGCTGTCGATAGCCGGGACACAACCGCGCCAGAACTCGGTCCAACGAGCGAATCCAGCGATGGCATTGCATCCGGTTCATCAATTTTTGGGCGGAGTCGAAGTCTTCAATCCAGGGGAAACAGTTGTCGTGGCGGCGGTAGGTGATCCCCCGGCGATCCAAACGGCGGGCAAGCCACTCGCGCCCATTGATCCAGACTTGTACGCCGTAGGGCAACCAGGTCTGCAAGCGAGCGCCCATCAGGCCGAACTCGCCGTCCAGCCAGTATTTGTAGAGGTGCAGGCATTTGGTCCGTTCCCGCCGCAGTTCGAGCCTCTTGTTTTGCCGGTTGCCGCGAATCCGGTAGGTGTCGCACGGCTCCAGACACGTCAGTACGCAGACCAAGCCTTCGGATACGGGATTTTCCCGGAGAATGTCGCGGGCCAGTTCGTCTTTGCGAACGCCGGAGGCGCCAAGATAACGGATTGGTCGGCGGCGACGTTCCGCTTCCGCCAAGCAAGCGAGTTTCATCGCCTCACTGGTGGCCAACGCCCATTGCGAAAACTCGGTGAGCCGAATCCCCATGTGCAACAACCACTTGAGCATGCCGTCAACGAACATAAACAACGGACAACAGCCCCGAAACACCAAGCGATCCCAACCTTTCAACACGCCAATGACACGCGATGGGTCTTGTGCTAAAATCAGACTGTTCTTCATGGGTATCCTTGCCTTTCCGTGCGGGTTTTGCCAAAAACCGCAAGGATACCCTTTTTTATCCCCCTTGGCTGCGGCTACGCCGCGCTAGGCTGTAGAAACTCCCTGACCTCAAGCCGCCCAAGGACGTGAAGCCCGGCGACCCATTCGTTTGCATCCTTGACCCGGCCGTCGGCACCGCCACGTTTCTCTACGAGTGCATCGAAGTCATCGAACGGACCATGAAAACCAAGTGGGCGCGGGCCTCGGGCAAGCGCGATCCCGAATCGCCCCGGACCTGGCGCGACCCGGAAATTGCCGCCCGCTGGCGCGAGTACGTGTCTAACCACCTACTCCCGCGCCTTTACGGGTTCGAGATCATGATGGCCCCCTACGCCATCGCCCACCTCAAGCTGGCGCTGAAGCTCGGCGAGACCGGCTACCAGTTCCACGATGGCGACCGGCTGCACATCTATCTGACCAACACACTCGAACCGCCGTCCGACATCGCCGATACCAAACTCGCCGACCTCTTTGGCCCGCTCGCCAGGGAAGCCCAAGAGGTCAACCACATCAAACGCCACAAACGGTTCACCGTCGTCATCGGCAATCCGCCATATTCCAACTTCGGGCAATTGAACGAGAACCCGTTTATCCTTGGACTGTTGGAGGACTACAAACGCGGGCTGGACGAGAAGAAGATCAATTTGGACGACGACTTCATTAAGTTTGTTCGCTTCTCGCAACATTTACTCGATAAGACCGGCGTCGGTGTGTTCGGCATGATTACGAACAGCGTCTTTATCGACGGTATAACTCACCGGAGGATGCGTGAGTCGCTCTGCGAGAGCTTCGGCGGTCGTTGGATTCTTAATCTTCATGGAAGTGTTGCAAAACAAGAGCGCTCGCCAGATGGAACAAAAGACGAGAATGTGTTCGACATTCAGCAGGGAGTTGGCGTCACCCTACTGCTGAAATGTGCTGCTGGTGGCGCATCAGGAACGCATTACCTAGACCTCTGGGGTGGCCGTGAACAAAAATACGA
The DNA here is from genome assembly GCA_963759115.1 of uncultured Planctomycetaceae bacterium. Lineage (GTDB taxonomy): Bacteria > Planctomycetota > Planctomycetia > Pirellulales > Thermoguttaceae > CAVWXT01. The sequence goes on along the minus strand of CAVWXT010000008.1, from coordinate 1,984 downwards.
ACGACTCCAACAAGAGGATTTCACCAGTGAAGCGTGGAACGGAATCGAGCCAGTTCCTCCGCAGTTCTTTTTTGTCCCAAAGGATTTCTCCGCTGGGGATGAATACTTGTCGGCACCGTCTCTTGTCGAGTGCTTTGTCATCCAGCAGAACGCTGTTAAGACGGACCGGGACGATCTGTTCATCGATTTTGACCGGGCCGCATTGGTCGCAAGGATTCAGCGGTTCTTCTCGAAACACTACGATCAGGACTTCATTGAACGATATAACATCAGGGCGTTGTCGAGCTTTGACATCGAAGCGAGACGCGACCATGCCACCTACTCACTGCACAACACTAGAACAATCCTGTATCGGCCATTCGACATTCGTCCGATCTACTATGACCCGAACCTCACAAGCCGTCCGGCGTTCAAGGTTATGCGGCACATGATCGGTCCGCGCAGGAACCTCTCGCTACTTGCGATGAGGCAGGTTGCGGCAGGGGAGGCGTATTCTCACTTTCTGGTCACTGATACGCTCTCGGACAATCGTACGTTTTATAGCAACAAAGGCATCCTTAATGTGTTTCCGCTGTTGCTGCTTGACGAGGGCTGCTTGGGAAAAAAGTCGGTATACTACCCGAATTTTTCAGAAGGTTTCCTGCGGAAACTGGCTAGTGTCCTGAAATGCGCCCCAGAGCGGTGAACATCAACTACCACTAGGCTTGTCGCCGGAGGACGTTCTTTACTACGCCTATGCGGTATTTCACAGCCCCAGCTATCGGAGTCGCTACGCCGAGTTCCTGAAGATTGACTTTCCACGTCTGCTGCTTACGTCGAACCTGGAGTTGTTCCGCGCGCTAGTCCGGCTAGGCAGCGAACTTGCCGCCTTGCACTTACTGGAATCGCCCAAGCTCGGCAAGCCCACCGCCGAATTCATCGGCGGCCGGAATCCCGAGGTCGAGAAAGTCTCGTGGTCGAGGGACACCGTCTGGCTGGACAAGGCGCAGACCACCGGCTTCAAGGGCGTTCGTGAGGACGTGTGGAACTTCCACATTGGCGGCTATCAGGTCTGCGAGAAATGGCTCAAAGACCGCAAGGGCCGCACGCTCTCCAAGGACGACATCGCCCACTACCACAAGATCATCGTCGCCCTGTCCGAGACCATCCGCCTGATGAAGGAGATCGACGAGGTCATCGAGCAGCACGGCGGCTGGCCTGGGGCGTTTACCACGGAGCCCGTTGCCGAAACAGACGGCGAGCCACCGCAGAAAGACCCTTTTGTGAAGCGGCCTCGCCTGCGGCCGAAGGCGAGACCGAAGAAGAGCAGGTCGGCCAGCCGTGGCAAATGACGCGGGGCGAGTTCCATCAGTCCCGCGTTTCGCAAGGATTTACGAATCCAACCGAAAACTCACGCCTCTACTGGCAGGAAATCCGGAAGGCCCTGGCCGACGGCAAGCAGTTGCAGCCGCGAGTGCTCAGCGAGTATGAACAGTTGTTCGGTTCACGCCAACGCCATTAGCTGGCTGCGAGCCTCAGATTGGACGAGCCGTATCGAGAGACAGTGACGTGACAGCGCGGCAATGGGACCGTGGGCAGTTCTACTCGAGGGTGGCGCTGAGGATGAACATACGGAGGGAGGATGAAACGAGCAAGCAAACCATCATACCCACTTCGCCATATCTCCATTCGCGCCCTGGCACGACAATGGCTGGGACGGGATCGTTGGCCGTCTTGCTCATGCGCCCTTGCGCCGCCTTTCCAGAAGCGGAAGAGCCGAAGATCCTGCTCCACGCCGTCGGCCAAGGGTTCAAAGCAGCCTCAACACGGCGGGCTTGGAGGACATCGGTCCAACACCGAGAACCCCCTCGCGGCACGGCTTCTCGGTGTTTTGAATTCAAACATGGCAATTTCGGACTCACACGGTGGGGAAGTCAGCCGAAGGGCGCGGTGATCGGGCGGTTGCCGGAAAAGGAACGATTCTTGACACGCTGGTGACGGGGTT
>CAVWXT010000007.1:0-104821 GCA_963759115.1 uncultured Planctomycetaceae bacterium | reverse complement strand
CAAAACTATTATGCGGCCCCAAGACCTCTTGACTGCGGAAAATGGTTCTGACCCCTTTTTTTGTTCTGCTTTTTCGTTCCGTAAGGCAACCGCCAGCAAGGACTTGGGGATCGGACGGGGCGAGACCAGCCGCGCCAGCAGACGGGAGGTGCCACGCGGGAAGTGCCGCTCTGGGGGCGCAGGCGCGGCTGGGGGCGCTACTCAAGGCGGCTGACGTTCTGCGCACGGCACGTTGACGACCCCCAAGAGGCATGCGATAATGCCAGTATTGATGGAGAGGGACCGCGGATTGGAGGATGCGATGGAGCCGACGGCTACACGTGGCGATCCACTCTACCGCGACGAGGTGCTTGCTGCTCGCGTTATGACGCCGGAGGAGAAACTCTTGGCCGGTCCCCAGCTTTTTGACTTCGCCTGCCGAATTGCCCTGGATGGGATCCGCAATCAGTTCCCGGATGTCGACGAACAGCGCGTTCGTCAGATTCTGGCCGACCGGGTGGAGTTGGGCCGCCGCCTGGAGAACGCCGGGTGAACAGTGACGAAGCCACCGTCGCCGTCATCGATGCCCTTCAGGCGCTCGACATTCCTTACATCCTGGTTGGGTCCCTGGCGAGCAATCTCTACGGAATTCCCCGGTCGACCAAGGACGCTGATTTCAGCGTGCAGGTGGGGGCCGGCGGTATTCGTGCCATCGTTGCACGTTTAGGTTCCCAGTTCCGCCTTGACCCGCAGGTTCTGTTCGAGACGGTCACGGGAACAATGCGGTACGTTGTCAACATCGCCGAAAACCCGTACCGGATCGAGTTCTTCTGTATGAACGACGATCCCTTTGCTCGGGAGCGTTTTGCGCGGCGGCAGCGGTCGCCGTTTCTTGGCAGGCAGGCGTTCGTGCCCACGCCGGAGGATGTTGTTGTCGTGAAGCTGCGATGGGCATTGTCGTTGAACAGGCCAAAGGACGCCGAGGATGCGCGTGGCGTCATTGCGGTCCAAGACGAGCGCCTCGACTGGAATTACATCCGCCGCTGGTGCGATGCTCACGGCACGCGGGAACTGCTCGACAAAGTGCGGGCATCGACACTGCCATTCCACGGCAACGACCCTCTATTGCCAAGTGGAACGCCATAAAGGACAAAGAAGTGCCACGTTTTCTACCGTGAGCGCACTTTGTGGAGCGTGAGATCATGACCGATGCGCCCGAAGCACCCGATAAACTCTACCACTACTGTGAGGCGAACGGATTTCACGGAATTCTGGCAAGCAAGACGCTTTGGATGAGCGACGCCTGTTCCATGAAAGACTCCCAGGAACTTAGGCTAATACTTGACAAAGCAGTCGAGCAACTTGAGGCTCTAGCAGCGCAGGAGCCAAAGGAGCGGGGAAAAAGCCGCTTCTGTGAAAAGCTGAAAGAGTCCCTGCTCAATTTATCTCTGCTCGAATCGTCGCCGTTTCATCCCTATGTTTGTTGCTTTTCGTTAAGCCCCCGCTTGCACGATCAATGGAGCAAGTATGCGCGGCGGAACGGGCTTCGCGATTGGTTTTTCTGGTTATGAGATCGACAATCGCTGCTTTTCGTGCATGGCGAAGAAGCACATGATGTGGCACCGAGTAGAGTACGATCCGTGTAAGCAAAGCGAGTTGCTCGGTAAGGTGATTGAGGGTCACCTCGCTCAATACTTGAAACGGCTCCCTAAAATGAACCCGGTCGAAGAAGAACTTGAAATTGCGTCTGCGCACACTGATCTTTGGGTCCTAGCCTCGTATTGCAAGCGGCCCCATTTCCGCGCGGAAGACGAACTTCGTATCGTGCGCAGCCCTCGTCACATCGACCTGCCCGCACTTCGTTCCCAAATTCCCGACGCCGGAAAATCCGACCTCCGTTTTCGCGAGAGCGGGCATCGAAAGGTTCCGTATTTTGACTTTGCGTTTGACGTAGAGGACATTGTGGAGATCCATTTAGGCCCGCATAACCACGAGAACCGATCTGCTGTTGAAATGTTCTTGCGGAAAAATAGGTATGATTTTAAGCGTATTAAGATATTCCCCCGGACACTCCCTACCGTTGAGACATAAGAGCCCATGGAGCAGAAAGGGGTCAGAACGATTTGTTAAATCGTTCTGACCCCTTTTTCCCCTCCTCTCTTTTCCTCCAAAACTGTGATCTGGGAGACGACGCCATGGTAGCCGACGAACATGAAACGTACGCGCGCGAACTGAAGGAGCTACTGTCACCGGTTCACCCGCAGGTCGAGGATATTTCATTACCCCGTCGGACAAAGAAACGGAACGCCGCAAAGGCGATGGAGGCCATCATCTGCCAACGGCTGTTCGAGAGATCCGGCCGCCAGGCGACGCGAAAGCGAAACGCTGGTGAGACAGAGACCACGTTCGAATGGAAGGAAGGGATTTTCAATTCTAAGAATACTGCCGACCGGCATTACAGTTGGACGAACTTGACACCCCGCGTTGCGAATGCTTTGCATGAGGCCGCGAAGAGCAGTCCCGCGGCGTACGTGCTCGCCTACTCCGACCCGGAAGACACAACAAAACTGGGCGTTTGGGCCATCCCGGAACCAATACTGTACGACAGTTTGGCGGGGCTTTCCTTAAAGGCCTCCTCGGCAGAATCTGTGGGTTGATTTGGGCCGTGAAACTCAGTTTGAATCTGGATTTTCAGGGGTTTTCGTGATTTCGGGAGCCTCAACGATCTGATTCATAGATTCCATCCCCGTTTTTCCGTGGCAAAGGTCCGTGCGTTGCAGATGTGGGAGACCCGACGAGGGCCGTTACACAACAAGAAAACCCCCGGTTTTGCGGCTGTTTCCACCGTCATTTATTTGCCCTGCCATCCCTCAGAAAATCCACCTTGCCAGGACGAATCCCCCGTAGGCCCATTTTTCACCCACAGATTTTGCCGAAGACCCCCTTAAAGCAGGACGGGGTTTACACCATTGCAATCTACCCAGACGAGCAACGTATCCGCACACATGCTGCGTCCCCCGACCTGACCCCGTTCTTCCAAGAATTCTCGCTCTCACCGCGGGAGATTCAGGTCCTCAGAGAATCGCGCGAATTGGATGCAAGGGCTAATATGCAAGAGGCGGACGCACGTATGAGGAAACGTCTGCCAGCTCTCGGCGACCAGCTAGACGAGGACGGCGATTTCGAGCCACCGAGCGCATCCGACGCTCGGGGCGCGTCCTGTCGACCATCGCGAAACGTATGGGGCAGCCCGCCTTCCGGAAGGGACTGTTGGCGGCCTACAAAGGCCGCTGTGCCATTTCGGGATGCTGCGTAGAATCTGTCTTGGAAGCGGCGCACATTCTTCCGTACAGGAGGCCGAAATGGAATCATCGCGGCAATGGCCTGCTTCTCCGCGCCGACCTACACACCCTGTTCGATCTCAAGCTGCTCGCGGTAGACGCCGACGCGATGCGCGTACTCGTCTCCCCATCCCTCGCGGGCAGTTGCTACGAGCAGTACCGCGGAGCCGCGATCACGATCCCCGACGCCCCGGATCGCCGCCCAAGCCCCAAAGCGCTCAAAAAGCATCGGCGGGGAAGCGGTCTCCTGATCCAGGCGGGAACAAAGAGCGGGGAGCTGGGGAACTATTGAAAGCGGAAAGGGGTCAGATTGATTTTCTAAGTCGGTTTGACCCTGCTTACTTTTTTGCTTTTGGAGCGGAGGAGGGGCCCGGGACAACTTCTCAATCGGAGACCGTCAACCCAAGCAATCTGGCGTGCGATCGTATTTTCGCGCGGAAATCGGTCGCTGCCTGGGTGCGGCATTGATCGAAGGTTTCCAAGATTTGGCGGGCCCTCAAGGCTTCTCGTCTGGCATCGCTTGAGTCGGCGAACCTGTTGTTGTCCAGATCGTAGTCGGCGAAGTCGAAACGGGGACGCAGCTAGTTTATTCTTCACCATCTTGCAAATACTAGCTGCGCCCCCGTTTCAACTGCTCCGTTTCAACTGCTGTTAACGGCTCAGCGCTGCCTCAACTCCTCCCGGATCTGCTCCAGCAGCTTCCGCGATCCGTGCTGGTCGCACCAAGCTTCCACATAGGGCCAGTCGATCGCATCGCCTTGGACGGCAATCACACTTTCAATGTCGATGCGGTCCTTGGGTCGGTTTTGCAGTAGCAGCCGACCGCATTTCATCGAACCGCGCCCAAATTCTCGGCACTTTGCATCCGTTTGCGAAGAACCGCAAGCACCTCAGAATCGTCCGCGCTGGGAAGATCGTGCCGAATACCCGCCATCCGAAGTTCGTGTACAAGATCGATCATGTCCAGCGTGCCTCGAAATCGCTGTTCCGGCGTCATCCGCCGCGATCGCTCGACTTCTTCCCAAAAATCAACATCCATTTCGGCTTTTCCAATCGACGACCAAGTCACCTTACCCGGCATTTAGCGCCGGCTCTTGACCCCTTTTTCACTCTCGCGCTCTCGGCGGACTCCAGAGTCTAGGTTCCGCGCGACGCGAACGGGTTGATTACCGTCACCGAGTCGTAGGTCGCGCCATCCCCGAGATCCTCGCTGTAAAGCGTGCTTACGTTGGCGTCGATGCATGCTGCGAGCAACATGCTATCCCAATGCGAAAGGCTGTAGCGGGAACTCAGGTCGAGCGATTTGTCGAATATGCGCTCGGTTGGAAGCACGCAACGGACCATGGATCGGACGCGCGCCAGGTTTTCCACAACTTCTTGCCGACTAATCCGGCCCTGATTTTCCCATCGCCGCAGGCAACTCAAGAATTCCGCGGCTACTTGCCAAAGAAGTACGGTTTCGACTGCCTCGTTCACGAGACGGTCAAGAACCTCGATGGCTTCGGCGCGTTTTGCCGGTTCATCCCTGTCGACGAAGTAGACAAGTACATTGGTGTCAACGGCGTTCATGCAGTTCGTCCCGCGTGAAGTGCTGTCGACCGGAATGGACCGGATGCTGTTCGCAGTAAGCCTTCCACTCGTTCAGGCCGGCTTTGAATCTGGCTCGCCAGTTCTCCAGCGGTTCTACCGCAACGCGCACACGGCTCCGATTGGGCAACTCAAGGGGTGCGTCGAGTTCGAGGGCGCCGTCCAGCACGGTGGCTGTAGTTTCCGTCTTCATGGACCATTCTCCCGATAACGAATTGACTGCGCAATTATACCACGCGAACATGCCGGGATGAATGCCCGCTGTCGCAAGACTGCACTCGGCCGCCCCTGCACGTATGGAGGAATCGGCACGCCCAACTCGTGTGACGTGCCCTATTTTGCGGACCCTCGCGTCATTTGGCAAGGTGTACTGGCTGCTGGTGTGCAGCCGGAACACCTGTTATTATGCTTTCCGTGAAAAGCGACGGTTCTGTCTTACCGGATGTCCGTCTCCCGGCCGAGAGGCCTCTCGCCTCGCAGACGCCCTCGCGCGTTCGCTACAAGGTGTTGGCGCTCTGCTGCACGTTGGCGATGATTACGTATCTGGACCGGGCGTGCTTCGGTGCGTCCGGGTCGCTAATGGTTCGCGATCTGCACCTGGCAAGCATCGCCAATTTGCGCTGGGCCTTCGCGGCCTTCACTTTGGCCTACGCGCTGTTCGAGGTGCCCTCCGGTTGGTTGGGCGACGTCTTCGGCCCGCGAAAGGTCCTGATCCGCATCGTTCTTTGGTGGTCGCTCTTTACGGCGCTGACCGGAGTCATCGGTCTTTCGCTGGGCGGCTATGTGCTCGGCGGCCTGGGACTGCTAGTGCTCGTTCGATTCCTTTTCGGCATGGGCGAGGCGGGGGCATTTCCCAACATTACCCGTGCCCTGCACAACTGGTTTCCCTATCATCAGCGCGGTCTTGCCCAGGGGACGGTGTGGATGTGGCGCGATTGATGGGCGGCCTGACGCCGCTGGTGTTCACCGTCCTGGTCTCAGGGATCAGCCGCCCGGCGGCCGGCCCGACCGCGGGCGACATCCTGCCCCCCCTGCTGCCGCCACTCTTGTCGTGGAGGGCCGTGTTCTGGGCTTTTGGCCTTGTCGGCGTGGTCTGGTGTGTGGTCTTCGCCCTCTCGTTCCGCAACCGGCCGGAAGAAAAGCCCGAGGTCAACGCCGCCGAGCTGGCCATGATCCGCGCGGGCGGCGCCGACTCATTGCCGTCGCACGTCGGTGTTCCCTGGCGACGGATCCTCACCAGTCCCAATCTCTGGCTGCTTTGGCTCAGTTACTCCTGCTTGAGCTACTGCTGGTGGTTCTATATGACTTATCTGCCCGATTATCTCGAGCAGACCCGCGATGTGCCCGCGGCCAGCATCTTGGGTGCGGTTGGCAAGGGCGGGCCGCTGTGCATGGGCGCGCTGGGCTGTATCGTCGGCGGGCTTCTCACCGACTGGTTCATTCGTCGCAGCGGCAGTCGCCGTTGGGGCCGGAGGTTGTTCGGCGTGCTCGGCTACGGTCTGACCGCCCTCTGTTTCTTGTCCTGCGGCATGAGGCCCGGCACGGGCACGTTTCTGGTGATGATTGCCCTGGCCGGCTTCTTTACCGACATCACCATGGCCTCTTCCTGGGCCACCTGTCAGGACATCGGCAAAGGATACGCAGCCATTGTTGCCGGCTTCATGAACATGATCGGCAATTTCGGCGGCGCGGCGGCAAACTGGATCTTCGGCTTCATCTTGGAGCGGTCGTTGGCAGCCCACGCCCAAAGGCTGGGCGCCGCCGTAGAATCGCTCTCGCACGCGGAGAAGAATGTGGGCCTGGAACACGGCTACCAGATCAATTTCCTGATCATGGCCGCCGTGTCTGTGATTGCCGCTCTCTGCTGGCTGCGCATCGACGCCACTCGGCCCATCGCTACCGAAGTGCAAGACTGAGCCGCTGGACCAACTCCCCGACCCGCAAGTTGCCGTTAGCCGGTTGACGGCCGGCTATGAGCCTGTCATACTGATTCCAAGTCGGACAGCGATTATGGCGACTTTGGGGGTGTCGTACGTGTTTGCCAGATAATGCCTTGGGCGATTAGCTCAGTTGGTTAGAGCACCAGCTCGACAAGCTGGGGGTCACAGGTTCGAGTCCCGTATCGCCCACTAAACGTAAGTTAAGCTGAATCCTGGAGTTAGGATACCTGCCGACGGTCGGCAGGGCAGCCCGTAAGTTGAGACGAAGCGCGCAATTTACGCGCGCCGTCTTAGTGAAGGGTCCTGCAATGCCAACCGAATCCCGCGTTCCGAAGGACTGTCTATACAAGCCGAGCGGCCGCGCATACCTACGTATCGGCGGCGCGCCGCTGGCGCGGCGCTTCCACGAAGCCTAATCAGCCGCGCACGACCAGTCGCCCATGAACAGGTCCGACATTCTGCACCTGCGGCAAGTGTTCACCCGCCGACTTGCCTGACCTGCCTGGTCGCCTTCTAGCGAAATAATTCGCCAAATGGGTCTTGACGCGGCGAATTCTTTCGCTACACTTAGGGGCGTGGCGAATGAATTCGCTGAGCCGTCTCCGTTCGCCCTGCACGGTACAGGGCCGCGCGCGTCGGCCGTAGCCAGGAGGATTTGCCTTATGCCCCGACCCGTCTCGACCCAGCCCACCGAAGTGGAAATGCAGATACTCCGGATCCTGTGGGAACTCGGCCCCAGTCCGGTCCGCGAGATCCACAAACGGTTGGAAGCCGCCAAGGGAACCAACTACTCCACGACCGTCAAGATGCTGGCAGTCATGCTGCAAAAGGGACTCGTCAGGCGGGACGAGAACGCCCAGCCGCACGTCTATCGGCCGTCCCTCACGCGGGCGAAGACCGGCAAGCGGATGCTCGACGACCTGATCGAGAAGGTCTACCAGGGCTCGGCGATGAGCCTGGTGCTGCAGGCATTGTCTTCGGGAAAGGCCACCAAGGAAGAATTGGACGAAGTTCGCCGGATGCTCGACCAAATGGAGGGCAAGTAGCCATGCTCGAATACTTGACACAAACGACCTGGGTGGACCGCTTCGGTTGGGTGCTGGTCCATTCGCTGTGGCAGTTTGCACTGTTGGCGCTGGTGGCGATCGTGCTGCGGCGGGTGCTGCAGCGCAGGTCGGCGGCAACTCGCTATGGGGCGTTGCTGGCCGCCATGTCGATGATGGTCGTCGCGCCGGCGGCGACCTGGTTCTTGCCCTGGTTGGCCGATGCGCCGGCGGCAGCGGTTAGGCTCAGTCCGGCCGGGAGCCCTGAGAACGAATCGCGTTCGCAACATTCGGGCGACACGATGGCGATGAGGCCGCTCGACGCGGCGCCGGCTGCAGAAGCGGCGGTGGAGTTGCACGCGGCAACTCTTCGTTTCGAGCCGGCGCCGGCTGGTCTGACCGGTTGGTGGTCGGCCGTGAAGGCCCGCGTTCAGCCGTGGTTGGCCGAGATCGTGCTGGTTTGGCTGGCCGGGGTGTTGGTGGCGGCGATGCGGCCGATCGTGAGTTGGCACACGGTGCGCCGGCTGCGCAGGGTTGGCGTGTTGCCGGTTGGCGGCGCGGTGCAATGCCTGCTGGAGCGGACGGCCGCGCGGCTGCGGCTTCGCACAGCGGTTGACGTGCTGCAATCGACGCTGGTCCATGCCCCGGTTGTGTTGGGCTACTTCCGCCCGGCGATTCTGCTGCCGGTCTGCGTGTTGACGGGTCTGCCGGCTGGGCAATTGGAGTCGATCCTGGCCCACGAGTTGGCCCATATTCGCCGCCACGATTACCTGGTCAATCTGCTCCAGACCGTGGTCGAGACGCTCTTCTTCTACCATCCGGCCGTGTGGTGGCTATCGCGTCAGGTGCGCAACGAGCGGGAGAACTGCTGCGACGACGTGGCGATGGCCGCCGTGGGCAGTCGCGCCGACTACGGCCGCGCCCTGCTGGCCATCGAAGAGTTGCGGGCCGCGCCGACCGCGCTCTCGCTGGCGGCGCGAGGTGGCTCGCTCCTGGCCCGGATTCGCCGCATTGCCGGCTGCGAACCGGCGCCGTCGGTCGTCGGGGGCGGCAGCGTGATGGGCGTTGTTCTGGTGTCGATCGCCATTGTCGGCGCGATCGTTTGGGGCACCGCAACGGCCGTGGAGCAAACGGCCGCCGGTCCCCGAGTGGAATCCAAGAATGCCTCACTCGACCCGGCCGCGCTGGTGCAGGCCTACGAAAAGACGCTTCTGCCTTACCAGCGGTTCAAAGCCGCGTGGACCACGCGGTTTGCCGAGTTGAAGAGCAACAACGAGCCCAAGTGGGCCGACATGATCCAGGAGCACACCCTGCTCCTAGACCGGAACCGCCTAAAGTCGGTGATGAAAGACACCGGCAAAGAGGCACAGCCGCAGTACGCGTGGCGAGAGAGCGTCCTGGAAAAAGGAAAGAACGAGATCAGCATTTCCGCCCCGAATCCGGGTTTTCAGGCGGGGGGTCGCCCCGACGCGCCCGTTATCATGGGCGGCCTTCACGTGTCTGACGAAGAGTTCTTGCGGTTTACAGACGTGGGAGTCGCCCCGAACCAGGGCGTAATCTGCCAGTTGTGGATTCCGTCGTTCTTGCGGGCGGCCAAACTCTCGTCAGAGCGAGGCGACTTCGGCGGTCACCCGGTCGATGTGCTCCGCGGCGTCTCGGGCGACGTCGAGATCACGCTCTGGCTCGATCCCTCTCTCGGATATGGGCCCCGAAAGGTCGTCTACGACAAGCGAAGTTCGACGCTCCAATCGCCGGCGGTCTGGCGCGGATATGAAGTGAAGCGTTTTGAAGAGCGTAGCGGCGTACCGGTTCCGGTGGAGGCGACCATGATCCAGAAGCTGCCCGCGCGGCCGGTCCTGATGCCCGTGATTCGTAGCGAAAAAATGGTGGACGGCAAGGTCGTTCGAGAAGGATTCCCGCCGGCGAAGGATGAGAATGGAAATATCATCATGTCTCCCGCTTTCACGGGCCTCTGGGAAATCCGCTTGGCGAGCATCGAATTCGGTCCGAAGTTCACCGACGAGGACTTCAAGCTCTCGAAGCCCATCCCAGACGGCACGCCGGTATCGGTTTCGGATGCCCTTTTCACGCCGCACGTGTCGTACGAGTGGCGCGAGGGCAAGATCCTGAAGGTCACCGCCCCGGCGATCAAGGGGAAGTTCGATCCGACGGCCGACGCGAAGGCCAAGATCGCCGGCAAACTCAAACTTGCCAAGCGAGTCAACGACCATGTGCTGGTGATCTTCGGCGCCAACGCCTGGCCGCGGTGTGCGGCGCTGGAAGAAGCATTTCAATCGAGTCCGGAAACACTTCTGCAACTGCTCGATCCGCAGATCATCTACGCCTATCAGGTCGTGATGGCTGACCTGACCAATCCGGCCGTTCAAGCACTGGCCGCCGAATACGGCGCGACCCCGGGCGACCGGCAATCGCCCTGGATGACCGTCCTGGATCCGGACGGCCGCGTATTGTGCAACCAGGATTTGACCGCGTTCGAGCAAGAGGGCCGTTATGATGCCGACAAGCTCGTCGCATTCCTGAAGAAGTGGGAGGCCCCGCGCGAGAATGCTGAAGACGTTGTGCGCGCCGCGTTGGAGCGAGCCGCCAAGGAGCAGAAGAACGCGTTTGTCATTGTCACGGGCGTTTACTGCGGCCCGTGCCACCTGCTTACCGACTTCCTGGATCGCTGGCAAGAGGTCCTCGGCCAGGACTACATTTTCGTCAAAATCAACATGGATCGAATGATGCGTGCCAATGAGGCGCAGACCCGCATCGGGTATCCAAGCGATGAAATGGCGGGCATACCCTGGTTTGCGATTCTGTCACCGAAAGGCGAAAAGCTGATTAACTCCACCGGGCCGAAGGGAAATATCGGCTATCCCTCAGAACCGAAAGAGATCGAGCATTTCATGAAAATGCTCCGACAGACGTCGTCCCACATTTCGCCCCAGCAGATGAAAGTGATTGAAGAGGACTTGGTTGCGGCGGGGGCCAACCAGCGGCACACTGCGCGCACCGCCCAGCCGGCTGTAACCGCCGGCACCGCAGTCCGGGACGCGGCACCGGCCGCGGAGAAACCGGAACAGGCTCGCACAGCAACGGAGAGCGCAAGCACAGCGGAGACTGAATCCGAGAAATCGCCCGCCGCCTCTGCGCCAGCGGCCCAAGAAGCGAAGAGGCAAGACCCCACCGTACGGACCTTGCCGGTACACGTCGTGGACGTGGACGGCAAACCGATCCAAGGGGCAAAAGTCCATTCCAATGCCGTGGCCGCTGCGGTGGGCACGGCGCGAAGAGAAATCATCAACCGAAACTATGTGACGGACGCCGACGGGCGGGCTGCCGTCGAACTGCCCAAGACCGTGGACCTTCTCCGCATCTGGGCCCGCAAAGACGGCCTCGTGCCCATGTTCGCTCATTGGGAGCAGCAGTGGTTTGCCGCAGGGCGCCCGGTTCCCGACGAAGTCACGATCACGCTCAAAAAAGGCACGACCATCGGCGGCTTCGTCAAGAATGAGGAGGGCCAGCCGATCGCGGCGCACGAATTGGCGTAGCGGGAACACCAAACCTCCTGAGGACGGGCGTCGACGTCGAGCATCTGGAAGTCGACGAGTGGCTGGCCGACAAAGATGACCCGCGCGTTACCGACGCCGAGGGCCGGTGGACGCTGAACAACGTTCCCGAGGGGCAACTCGACCTGAAACTTAGCGTCACGCATCCTGACTACATCAGTGATCTGTCCTGGGGCGGCCTGCAAGAATTGCAGGACGTGACGGTGGCATCGCTTCGCGAGCAAAAGGCCACCATCGTTATGGCCCACGGAATTTCGCTGACCGGTTCGGTGACCGATCCGCAGGGGAAAGGCATTGCGGGGGCCGTGGTGGTCTGGGGCGACGATCCCTATAGCCAGACAGGGAGCCACCAGGAACACCGCCAACAAGTCCTCACCGATGCCAACGGCGTCTATCGGCTGCCCCCCTCGCCGCCCATGACCATGACGGTGACCGTGATTGCCGAGGGATGGATGCCCAGCTTGAAGAAAGTCACGATCACGCGGGAAAATCCCAAGGTCGATTTCCCGCTGAAACGGGGGAACACCTTGCGGGTCCGGTTTGTCGACAGTTCGGACAAGCCGATTCCAGGCGTGGGGGTTGGGATCGAACGCTGGCGCGGCTGCAAGTCGCTCTATAATGTCAAACACCCGATCGTTCTGGAGACGCATATTCCCACCCAAGCCGGCAAGGACGGTGTTTACGAGTGGACCTGGGCGCCTGATGACGAAGTGCAATATCGATTCTATAAAGAGGGTTACAGGACGATCACGTCCAAGCCCCTCGTCGCCGGCGGCGCGGAGCATACGATCACCTTGACGCCCGACAGGCAGCAGCCGCGCACCGTCAACCCGCCGAAGGCCGACGATCGCGACACGCGGCCTGCGATGCGGGGCCGCGTCCTGGATCATGCGGGCAAACCAGTGGAAGGAGCCCGCGTATTTCTCCGCAAGCCGGGTGAATCGATCGAGCGATATGGCCAGATGCTATACAGCGCCGTCGGCCGCGATGCCGTCCTCACCGACGCCGACGGCCGCTTCCTCGTCGCCGGTGGCGGCAAAGATGCCGAACACATTGGCGTCCTCGCTCCGCAACTAGACGCCTGGATCGTGCCGGCGCCAAAGGAAGGAGTGAAAGAGGAACTGACCATCCGGTTGCCTCGCCCCGCCACGCTCAAAGTCATCGTCGACATCCCCGGTGCGGTCCAACACAATGAACAGGTTCTTGTTTACCAACCCCGCCTTTCGATGAAGCCGGCGGGCAAAGACGTTTGGATCGAGCTTGACTTGAAGACTTGGGACATGGAGGGCTGGAAGAAGGTGGGGACCTTCCGGCAGATGCACGCGGTTGCCAATCCGGGTGAGTTGGTGATTGAGAACTTGACGCCGGGAAAATACGATTTCTGGCGAACGAAATTCTCCCTGCTCGGAGGCGGGGCTTTCTGCGACCGGCAGGACGTGACGCTACTGCCCGGCGAAACGAAGGTCGTACGCTTGGTTCGCAAGCGAGGCCAGCGCGTCGATGGCGAAGTCCGCGGCCTGCCGGAGGAGATTCCAGGTGCGTTCATCACCGTCCGCCCGCCGCAGGTCACCGGCGACCCGGGGAATCCGGATGACCCGAAGACGCGCGATGAGTGGAAACTGCCCACCTATGACGCGGTGGCCTGCCTGGGCAACGGAAAATTCCTGACGGGCTTGCTCGAACCGGGCCAATACAAGATCGTCGCCTGGGCCTATCGGCCCGAGCCGAACAACGGGGTTGTCGACACGAGTTGGCGCCTGCCCGAGTACGTGGGCACGGCCCTGGTGACCATCGAGGACGACGACCCGCTCGCACCCAAGAAACCCAGGCCATCCGTCACCCTCGATATGAAACCCCGCAACAAGCCAGATTAAACACCTCCCGCTGTCAAGTCTCAATCGCAACCTTTAGGCGAGAGGCGAGAACTTCGTTGGGAGTTCGATAGCCGAGGCGTTTTCTCGGGCGGTCGTTGAGAAGTTGTTGGACTTTGGTAAAACGATGATTGGGGATGCCGACCAGATCCGTGCCTTTGGGAAAGAACTGCCGGACCAGGCCGTTGGTGTTTTCGTTCGTGCCGCGCTGCCACGCGCAGTACGGCTTCGCAAAGTAGATCTTCAAAGCGGCTTCCTCCGTCAACCGCTCGTGCTCGGCGAACTCCTTGCCGTTGTCCAGCGTCAGCGTCTTCCGCAGCTTCGGAGGCGTGGTCCGATACAACTCGGCGGCGGTCTGACGGACCGTCGCCGCCTGCAAGGTGGGAACCTTGCCCAGCAACAAATAGCCCGACTTCCGCTCGACCAGCGTGACGGCGCCGCCGCGTCGGTTGGCGCCCACGATGGTGTCCCCTTCCCAGTCGCCGAAGCGACGGCGGCGATCCACGACCACGGGGCGTCCCTCGATGCTCGTGCCGGTGCGAATCCGCCCGCGTTTTTCCCAGTTGGGCCGCTGTCGGCCCAGACGCCGCAGATAACGCCGCCAGTGCTTCCCGGTGGCCTCCTCGCCGCCGATCCAGGCGTAGATCGTTGGGGGCGAAATCCACTGTCGCCGATCGCCGGGAAAGTCGCTGCGCGCGCGACCGGCGATCTGGTCGGGCGACCATCGCCGCCGCAGGCGATCCCGGACATAACGCCGCACTTCCGGCCGTTGCATCTTGGCGACCCACGGACGTTCACTCCGCCGCCGCCGAGCCTTTCCCTCGGCCGCCACCGCCCAATAGCCGTTGCGGCTGCGATTGCGTCGCAGTTCGCGGGAAATCGTGCTCTTGCTGCGGCCGAGCCGGTCGGCGATCTGCGTCTGCATTTTTCCCGCCCTGTGCTCGTGGGCTATGATTTCACGTTCTTCCAGGGTAAGATGACCTGCCATCGCGGGGACTCCTTTTTGAATGGACCTTCCTCAAAAACGCCCATTCAAACGTCCCTGCGATGTTTTTACCTATACCAGTCTTCCATACGGTTGCGATTCAATTCTAACAGCGGGCCTCGTGACGGTTGTGCGGCAGACATCTTTACACATTTCGCCCGACAGGTGAAAGTCATCGCACAGGAGATGGCGTCGGCGAATCCGAAGAAGCAGGCAAAGGGGTGAGGCGATCAGAGCACGGTGCGGCCGCCGGCGAGAAATCGGCTGGCCATCCGAAGGCAATGACGTCGGATGGCTTCAAGGTCGTTTGACATGCGCTACCAGCAGAAGAAGCGGTACGGATAATCCCAGGCCTCGGGCCGATCGAGGTAGAAGGCATCCAGCCAACGCTTCTCGGACGGCGTCGCCGGGCTGCTGAACCGGGCCAAGAGCGGAGTCGGGGCGGCCACGCCCATGTTGGCCAAGAGCCGCGCCAGTTGGAAGCCGGTACGGCGGTAGGTCTGCCGCAGGTTGTACGTCAGAGCCTCTTCCGGTCGGCCCACGATGTGCGGCGGGAACTGGCAGAACACGACGTTGGCGTTGGCGGCCTTCGCCAGCACGCCGTCGCCGATCGCCTCGGCCCCCGAAGCGACCAGGGGCAGCTCGCGCGGGGCACGGTTGTGGACGTCGGCCGGGCTCACTCCCGCAAACAGCGTTTTCTTGCCCGCCGGCGCGAAGAACGCGGCAATGTGCTCGGCTTTCTTCATGCCAACCTTGAAGGGCAGGAAGGCGTTGGCTTCCTGCTGGTCGAGGCCGAGGGCCAGCAGGTTGCCGCCGGCCTTGACGAACTCGGCCACCGCCGCGGCGCTCTTGGCCAACGGCTGGCCGCCGCCGGGTCCCACCACGAGCACCTGATCCGGCGTCAGTTGGCCTCCTTCATACGAAGCCGCGGGGATGCCCGAGAATTCGAGGTGGCGTTTGCCGGCCGAGTCGCCGACGTAGAGCGCCTTGCGGCTGGCGGCCGGTTTCCAGTGATAGGCGTACGAGACGACGCTCCCGGCGAGCGTCTGTGCCGCCGGGTCGCTGTCGCTGCGGCCGGTCACGTCCAACTGGCCAGAACAGCATCATTCCCTTGCCCTCGCGGTATTCCATCAGCGGGCTGTACTGGAGGCTGTAGCCGCCGTCGACGATGGGCAGGAAATCGCCCTTGGCCGGTTTCTCGATCAGCACCGAGGCCACGTTGCCGCGATTGCCGCACCGCCAGACCTGCGGCACTTCGATGCCGCACCATTTGACGGCCGGCCCGCCGTAGGTGCGGCTGGTGGTGTATTTCAGCCGCGGCGGCAGCAGCGTGGCGTCGCCCCGCCAATCGCGGAGTTTCTCCACGTCGAGTCCGGCGAGCACGGGATGGTCCGGCACGCGTGGGAAGACCTGCCGCAGGCCGTATTCAGTGACGCGGAAGCCCAGCCGCTTCTCCAACGCCTCGGCGGTCTGCTCGAACACGACGACCTTCAGGCCGTCGCGCACGCGGGCGATGTTCGGGGCCGGGCCGTCCAGTGTCAGGGCCGCCTTGCCCACGATCAGCATGTCGTAGGCGGAGAGGTCGGCATTGGCATCAACTGCTTGGCACTTTACGCCCATCCCTTCCAGCAACTTGGTCGTCTCACCCTTGGGATCCCACAAGGCGATCTTCGCCGCAGGTCTTACCGCGGGAGGCGGCGGAAGTACGTTGATCGTGAAAGTGTCCTTCTGCTCCTCGCCGCTGCTAAACTTGACAGTAGCATTGATCGCGTACTTGCCGGGCGTCAGTTCGGCTGGCAAACAAAAATGGATCGGAACTCGCTCCTGCTGGCCCGTGGGCAAGGTGATGGGCTTAAAAGGATGATTGATCACGCTGTATACTGTCAGTGAGGAAGGCTCAGACGAAATGCTGTGCTCGCAGGAAACCGTCCGCCGCGAGTTGTTGATGATAATGAGTTGCTTTTCGACGGTTTCGCCCGGCGCAAAATTGTGGTCCTTGCTCGTGAACGCCGGATTCTTGCCGCCGATGTAAGCCAGCAACGGCATGTTGTTGCGCAAGAGGGCTTCCCCATCGGCCGTCGCGATCCAATCCGAACGCCGGTGGGCCGTGTCCATGCGTTCGTACTGCTCGTGGATGTAGTCGGCGCTGATAGCCCGGTCGTTGCAGGTTCTCCCAATCGGTCTTGAGTGCCTTGCGGCTCTTGTCGATCCCGTCGCGCATCTTCCAGAAGAAGGCGAAGTCCCAGGGCGAGTTGGCCGACATTTCCCAGGTGCGGAACGCCCGCCAGTTGCTGGTGGTATACATGCCGATGATCTCGTGCTCGGCGTCGAATACCGGCGAGCCGGGCTCGTAGGGGTAATCCCACCGCTTCCAGACCGTTCCGGCGCGGAACTGCCCAGCCTCCCAGCGGAGGTTCTTCTTCTCCTGCTCGCTGATTTGGTAGGCCCGATCGCCGAGGAACTGCGAACTCCACTCGGCGACGCAATACTCCCAGGGCACCGACGCCGATCCATATTCCCGCTTCCCCTTGTACCAGCCGCGGTACATCGTCCAGTCCCAAACGCACGGCACCATGTACTCGCAGGTGAAGTTCGGCTTGACGCCCTTCGTGGACCAGTGCTCGAACCAGTCGTCCATTTCCTGGATGGGGGCGAAGTTCGTGTAGAAATTGGTGGTGTGCATCGAGCCGAGATTGCCCGACTCGTGGTGATAGACGATCCGGGTCGGGTCCATTTGATGGACGATGGCCTCGGCCCGCAAGGCCCGCTTGACGCCTTCCTTGCTCCAGGAATCCCGCGGGTCTCGGATGCCGTCGGTCATGTCCGGGTTGAGGGCCTCGACGTAGCCCGTGGCGTTGTGGCTCATCGAATAGAACACGACCGAGGGGTGGTTGCCCGCGGCGCGCACGTAGAATGCCGCATCGCGGGCGTAGCCGTTCTTCTGGTCGGCGTCGGGCTTCTGCCAATCGTATTGGCCGAAGTGCGGCTGCGAGAAGGCCACCAACATGCCCACGTTGTCGGCCGCCCGCAGAATCTCGGTGAAGCTCAGGTGGCTGCCCGGCTCGCAACCGTAGTTGTGGGTGTAGACGAAATTGATGCCGATGCCCTTCAACCGCAGCATGGTTTCCTTGGCGGCTTCATAACTGGCCCCGGCGGCGCCCAGGGCGGCGTTTTCCAACGGAACGCAGGAGAGGAAGATGCGGGTGCCGTTCAAGTAGAAATCGCGGCCGTCGATCCAGAACTCGCGAAAGCCGAAGCGGACGGGCAGGCCGGCGTCGAGCACCTTGCCCTCGGAATCCAGCAGCGACACCACGGCCTGGAATTGGTTCTCAGGGGTAATGATGTCCCAAAGCTTGTCGGGCTTCCAGTTCGCAGTGAACGCGGCGCGCCCGTCCTTGAGATCGCCGGCCCGCAGCGGCGGGCTCGTGAACTCAGCCACGTTGCGTCCGTTGTCGACGATCTGCGCGAAGGGCGTATTGGGCGCCGGTGGCCGGCCCTTGGAGTCTGCGCTAAAGGTGATCTGCCCGTTACGCACGGACGTGTCGACCTTCACGTTATCAATGCGTGCGGCCGAGGGCGTGCTGACCAGGTAAACGTCGCCGCATAAACCGCGCCGCGGCACGCTGCCCTTCACTTGCTTGGCGGCGTTGGTGTCGCTGAACGACATCATGACGGCCTTCAGAGGCATTGCTGTGACGAGCACGCTAAGGACCTGCTTGCTGCCCGGACGGCACGCCGAGGTGATATCGGCCTCGCCGCCGGGGAAGCGAATCTCGCCGGCCTTGTTCCCATCCACGTACACGGTGGCGAAGGAGTTGAGATAATCGGCCGAGAGCGCGATCCGCCGGCCGGACCAGGCAGCGGGAATGGCAATCTCGCGCTGATACCAGGCCGTCGATACGCTGCCCAACTTCGTGTCCTTCCAACTCGGGTGTGCATAGGCAGTCTGGCAGTCGTGCTGCATGAAAAAGTCGGTGATTCCCGGCCAGCAGCCCGGGACCTTGAAATATCCCCACTTGGCCGCGGGCGGCCGGTCGCCCTTGGTCTCCGCGGGCTGCCATTGCCACAGCCCGTTGATGCAGATGCGTTCGCGGGTGGGCGTGGTTTCGTGGTAGGCCCGGCCCATGTCCCAAACGGCCTTGACGCCTTGCGGCAGCGGCGCGGCCGACTGATCCTGGCCGACGGCCGCAGGCATCGCTGCCAAAGCGGCGAAGAATAAGAAAACGGCGGGCAGAACGTGTGGAAGGCATTTCATAGTGCGACTCCGGGAAACGTTGTGGTCAAGCAGGAGAGCCTATCACCCGCGTCGCCGCCTGTCAAATCTATTGCCACGCCCTCTACACGCCGTGGCCGCCCACTGTGGTGCAGGCGGACGAAGCACGGTACAATCGGTGGCTGGGCGCGTGCATCGTTTCGGCGGAGGCCGACGTGGCCGCCGCCGCTTTTGCCGTCGAAAGCGAAATGCGCAGAAATCGGTCGTGCAGAAAGGCCATCCCATGAACGTCTTTTCGTGCCGTTGGAGCCGCATGTCCGCCCTTACAGTTGCGCTCGCCGCCAGCGCTATCCTACACGCCTCGCGGGGCATCGCCGAGACCGTTTGGATCCGCGCCGGCGACGCCCAAAGCCTTTCGGGGCCGATCGTCCTGGCGCGAAAACGGGCATCGTCGAAGACGGCGCGCTGGGCGATTTCCTCGTCTCAACCGTGTGCGTCACGGCCGAGAAACTCGACGGCGGCTACGCCCAGTACGCCGTCAAGATTCCCCGGACGGCCACGTATTACGTCTGGGCCCGGCTGCGATATCCCTCGTGTACCGCCGAATCGTTCGCCCTGATCCCCGGCGGCGAAACGCCCACGACCGACGCGAGCCGCTGCCTGGGCAAGAGCAGCGTTGGCGTCGATCGGTGGCATTGGGACAGCCGGGGCGGCAGCAGTCGAATGAGCCTGAAGTTCGACGCCGGCAATGCCGCGTTTCGCGTCTACGCCCGCGAGGCCGGCGACTCGGTCTACACGCCGCTGGGATGGCGGATGGCCCGGCCGACGTTCAACCCGCGGCTGAACCTGATCTGCTTGACGACCGATCCGGCCTACGTGCCCACCGATGCCGACGCCCAGGCCGCCTTGAATGTGCAGCCCACGCATTACAGCGCCGAGGAGAACCGCGTGAAGCCGCTCAAGCTGCCCGCCGTCAGCCCGGAAGATTGGGCCTGCGCGGGCAAGAAGCCGATCCCCGATTGGCTCCGCTCGCCGCGATTCTACACCAAGGACGCGTGGCGGGCCGAATTGGTCACCCGCAAGCCGGGCGACGTCGCCTTCCTGGTCCGCCAGATTGCCGCCTGCGAAGGCTCGGCCTTTCGCATGGCCGGCTACTACTTTGGCGAGGTCTACTTTCAGAGCAAGGTGGCGCCCACGCGCCCGGCTTGGGTTCGCTCGATTATCTCCGCGAGGCCGTCGACGAGGGCAACCGGCTGGGCGTGAAGGTCGTGATGTACATGAATCCAGGCAGTCTCCGCGCAAACAATCCGCTCTGCCACGAGGTGGCCGTCCGCGGCGCCGACGGAAGGGAAATAACGCCGCTTACGGATGAAGACACGCCCGACTCCTACCCCGCCTGTACGAACCATCCCGCCTACCGCGACTTCCTGGCCCGTGTGCTGACGGAGGTCTTTACCGACTATGGCCCGGCCGGCGTCTATGTGGACGGGGTCACGGCGCACCGCTGTTTCTGCCGGCATTGCCGGGAGAAATACCAGCGGATGTTCGGCAAAGAGATGCCGGTCGAGAAGCTGGCCAAGATTCCTGCCCGCGACCTTTGGATATGGGAGATGGTAAGCCGGCCGGAGCCGGTTGGCGACCCGAACGACCCGGATTGCCAGCAGTACACCGAGTTCCTCAACCAGAGCGGCGCCGAGATCAACCGGCTCGTCTCCGAAACCGTCAAGCGCTGCAAGCCGGACGCCGTGACGATCTTCCATTCCTATGCCAAGCCGAGCACGGTGCAGTATTACGACGCCACGCTGACGGAAATCTATCTCGAACATCCCTGGAAACACAAGTTGTGGAAGTCGGGCGAGATGGCCAGCTACTCCAACGTCTTTCCCGTGCCCGTGCTGTTCAACATCTACCTGCACGCCCACGGCACCGAGGCCGAAGCCCGGCTGCACGCCTTCCAGGGGCTGGCCAACGGGTGCTATCCTAACTTTTGGAACCTGGTGGGCATGAAGCCCATTTTCCGTTTTATGCGCGAGAACGCCGAGTGTTTTGATTTTGCGCGGACCACGCCGGTGAAGTACCTCGCCTTTCCCCGCGGCGTTCACGAAGACGTTGCCCAGTTCCGACTCAGCAGCAGCGCCGGCGCGGCAAAACCGCCCACCGATCGGTTCCTCGGCTCGTACGTGGGCCTCTATTCGGCGCTCGTGCGGCGAGGATTGCCGGTCGTCACGCTCCACCGCGGCGATTTCCACAAGCGGTTGGACGGCTTCAAGGTCCTCTGCCTGGCCAACGAGGCCTGCATGTCGGCCGAACAGGTCGAGGCCGTGCGGCAGTTCGTCAAGGCCGGCGGCGGCCTGATCGCCACCCACGAGACCTCGCTCTACGACGAAAAGGGGAACCGCCGCGGCGATTTCGGCTTGGCCGACGTGTTTGGTGCCCACTACGTGGAGATGCTCCCGGCCACGGCGCGAGAAGTGCGAATTGACGTAGGACATACGATGACGGAGGGGCTGCCAAATCGCGAATTGCAAGACCTGTTCCCCGCCCGCGGCGCGCAATTCAGGCTTGAGCCCGGGAACTTTTGGGAGATGATGGACGAACCGACGTGGGTCCACAACGACCCTCACGTGTTGGCTCGCCTGGACGGGGCCGACTCGCTGGCCACACTCCAGGGAACCGAGGCCGATCCGCGGACGGCCCCCGCGATCCTCATCCACCGCTACGGCGCGGGCCGCGTGGTCTATCTGCCCGGCCGTTTCGAGGGCATCCAATCCGAGCGGCTTTCCTACCGCATCCAGCGGTTGTTCGCCAACGCCGCACGATACGTGGGCCGCGACTCGGCGCCCGTCGAGGTCCGTGCCCCGGCGCCTGTTGCAGTAACGTTGTTCGATCAGCCCGAGCGGCGCATCCTTCACCTGGTGAACCTCAACGGCGACAGCCTGTACCAGTCCGACCAGATCGCGCCGATCGAGAACATACAGGTGCGGCTCCAGATCCCCGTCGGACGCACGGTCTCGAAACTCCGCCGCCTGTGGGACCGGGCCGAGGTGCCGTTCCGCGTCGAGGGCAATTACGTGTCGTTCACGTTGGATCGGCTGAGTGACTATGAAGCAGTGTCGGCCGAGTTGGGCGACCAGTAGATACGGTGTGGAGGGCAGGCGCGGAAAAGGCGATGAGCCCGATCACCGCGTGATAATTGGACTTATCCCCTTTTCTCGCCTGCCAGTCTCGCCGCCGTTCATGCAGCTAGTTCGTCGCGAATTTGCTCTCGCTGACTCCAAGGAATAGGCCGCACATCGTAATTCCGCAGTGCATCGACAACGGCGCTCGATATAGGGTTCTCAGTGTCAT
Source organism: uncultured Planctomycetaceae bacterium (assembly GCA_963759115.1). Taxonomy (GTDB): domain Bacteria; phylum Planctomycetota; class Planctomycetia; order Pirellulales; family Thermoguttaceae; genus CAVWXT01. The sequence continues at coordinate 82,942 of CAVWXT010000007.1, read as the reverse complement.
TGAGAACCGCATAGGCCTTTGCATCGGCGGGCCGCACCTCCTTGGTGTCGATCCATGAGAAGGCCACGACCTGCGCCGTATCGCGATTGGGGCGGTTGATCGTCTTGAGAATTCTCTCTGGCTCCCGACGCGACTTGGGAATCACAAAGTCAAATACGTGATCGTACCCGCTCTTGCCGGTAAACTTGACGTTGGGAGTATACGCGCACTTCGTGCAGATCCAACCACGTTACCACGTCTTCATAGAATAAGCTTGCCACCACGGGCGTAGCTAGGTAGAACATGTCGTTCACCGCCAGCATTGCCTGCACCAAATTGTGCTTGCGCAGAGGAAAACTCTGCGGGGAGGCTTGAGTTTCCAATGCGTCGTGGCGCAATTGTACTCCGAAACCGTTCAACGTCACCTTGAGCAACTCCTGTCTCTTCGGGCTGTCCAGCCTGCAGCCGCACTGTTCCAAGTCGTTAAGGGTGCAGCCGTCATCCGTGAGCAGAAACCCGCCGTCTTGCTTCTTGGCGTAAATCTGCAGATAGTCATTGTGCCGATCCAGATACGGGGTCGTGATCTCGACCCAATCGTCGAGTTGCCGCAGCGTGGTCCTGTCCCGGAGCCAAGCCAGGTAGTCGTCGAGCAGACGCTGGATTTCGTAAATCATGTGAACAGCCCCCGCTCGATGTGTGGCGGCTGCGTGATGTTGCAGTATCCCATAAAGCGCGCCAGCGTGTTCCATACGTCGGATGGAACAGGAAAGTGAGCCACGGGGAGGGGCATAGCCCACTTATCGCCATAGCCTTCGCGGTACAAGTGTAGATGTGGACAGGGGACCTCCACGTCATCCGGGTTGCGGTGCGGTGCGCCAGCCAAATCAAGCCGCACGAGCACCACAACCTGCCGTGCCCGATTCTGCATCTTGATCTTTGCCAGGTCGATTCGTGCCCGGCTTAGGTCGAGCAGGAATACCTCTCGCTTGTCTGGCGAGTGCAGCGGCAGAATCAGTGATTGCCCGCCCATGGGAAAGTTGTGCCGCTCGTCATTCGCGCGATGCTTCTCCATCGCGATCAGGGCGTCTGCTTCGGCTTGGGTCAGATTCGTGTCAGCCATTAGGGCTCAACTCCCGACAATCCATTAGCCTACGGTGAGTCTACCCCGATGCCGAACCGGACTCAAGCCCGATTGGCTTCTTCTCGTCGGTTCGCGGCACCGCGATTGGCATCCGTGGCGGGGCCGTCTGCCACATCAGGGCAACCTCTTCGGGCGTCAGGCCGTAGGCTTCGTTCACAAGGTTGCTGATTTCGTTTTCCAGGGTCAGGGCTTCGGCGGCAAGCGCGCGGGTCGGTTCGATGGATCGGGCGTATTCGTCCCGGAGGTTCGCCAGCCCGGCCGCCGACAACGGCTTCCTATTCCCGCGAACCTTTTTGACTTCTGAAATGAAGGCATCGCAATGCAGGTCGATAGGCGATTGCAACTTTAGGGTGGGTTTCTCGACTTCGTACTCGACTCGAAGCCAATCGAGAATCCGCCGCCGGCTTGTCTGCTGCGTTCGCATGATCTCGACAAGTCGCCCAACGTTCTTCGCGGCAGCGTCACGTTGTCCCTGCGTTGGCGTGGGAACGGGGAAGTCCTGGACAAACTCCTTGATGAACCGCAAGGCTTCGTCTTTGCCGTGGATTGCGTTTCGCCATGCGTACCACCAACTGATCGGCGAGTTCACAACCGCGACAATCCAAGGATCGTCTGAGGGCAAAATGCATGCCGTATTGTTGCACAGCATTCCCGACGTATCCAATACCCATTCTGGTCGCCAAGTTATCTCGGGATACATGACCTTGGGCTTATCGAAGTCGGACCAATAGGCGCAAGATCGCAACTCCCACCAGTACCGACCTTGATCCTGGCGTTTCGTCAAAGCGTCACGATACTGATTCAGATGGGCATGAATAGCGGGGTATGTTCGCTCGAATATGCCCTCTGCCGCCGTCCCGCTGTCCGACCACGGCCACGGCTGGTTCTCGCTCGACTTCAGAACGATCATCCAAAACCCGGCCCAGTCGGCGTTCCAGCGGCTGAAGTCTTGCCCGCGCATGTACGCCTTCAGTATTGCAGTACATTGCGGATCAGCCGTTACCAAGGACTCTTTGGCGGCTGTATCAACCAGAAAGGCTTCATTCAAGCCGGTCTTGATGCCGCTCAGAGGCTTTATGCTGGCAAACTCGGCAAGTGGTACGCCTTTTCCTCGAATCTTCGCCAGAAGAGCATTCACCCCGCCCGGTTCGAGTTGCCACGCATCGGCCCCAAGCTGCGATAGCGGCAATTCGACGCCCTCCCGTTCAATCTGCCGGCTGAGATCGTCGATGCGGAGCTGCTCGCGGGGGATCGTACACAGCCGCGCGGTGTCGGGCTTGGGGGCGTCGGTCGGGCGACGGGCAACGATGATCGACGGAAAGACGTCCACTTCCTCGAATATCTGCTTGGCGTGCCCGAAATCAACCACCGACTCGATCCAGGCTCTCTCGGCAAACAACTGGCGCAGAGGCTCCGCGTAGCCGGCTTTCATCCACTTGTTCGTGACGACGTAGGACAGAAGCCCGCCGGGCTTCAGCAGCCGGAGCCCCAGTTCGTAGAAGTAGACGTAGAGATCGGCCATGCCGTGATAGGCGCGGTAGGCCGATTCCAGATAGGGCTTGATCGCAGAAAGCAATTCTTGCCGGACGTAGGGCGGATTGGCCACCACCACATCAAACCCCCCCGTGGCGAAGACTTCCGGGAAAGCTGCCTGCCAGTCAAACGCCTTTGGATGAATCGACGGGTCGGCGATGATGCTGTTGCCCACCCGGATCGTGTGGTCAAGGCTGGTCAGTATCTTCCCGCGTTCGGCCGTCTTGATCCAAAGACTCAGCCGGCAGATTTCGATGGCCTCCTCGTTCAAGTCCACGCCGTACAGGTTGTTCTCCAGAATCCGCTTGTCGAGGTCGAAGAGGGTGCGATGCCCCCGCAATTCTTCCAGCCGGTCGTTCGACTCCTGATAGGCCGCGTGCAACTGGTCGAAGGCTTCGATGAGGAATGCGCCACTGCCGCACGCGGGGTCCAAGAGCCGGATGCCCTGCAACTCTTCTTGCCACGCTTCCCAGAATCGAACCAAGGCAGCCCGTTCGGGCTTTTTCAATTTGTCCAGTTCGTAGACGGCCGGATCGGCAAGGGCCGCACGTGCCGCACCCTTTGCGGCTTTTTGGTGGGATTGTCGGAGTCGCTCGAATCGGTCCCGCAGCACCCCGCCTAACGCTTGTTCGACGATGCAGCGGGTGATAAACGCCGGGGTGTAGAACGCCCCTTCCTTCTTACGCCGGCTCTTTCGCTTTTCAGCACTGGCAGGTTCAACCAGCCCTTCCAACTCGTTGCGAAGTTTCTCCAGGTCAGTGATCGACTGCTCGAAAATCTGCCCCAGGATGTCAACGTCGATCAATGCTCCCCGCAAAACGGGGACAGGCACCGCGCGGGTGTTTGGGCCGGAGGCCCGCTGCGGCAAGTCCGCGGAGCCAGTCCCCGTTTTGCCAGCCGCCGGGGCGTAGGCCGCTGCCTCGTGCGCGGGCCGGTAGTCGTAATCGCCCAACTCGCGGAAGTAGGCGCAAACCTCGTCCGACACCTTCAATCCATCGAGGATCGGATCGTCGGCAAACAGCCCGCCGTTGTACGCATGGATGCCCAATGCGGCGTTCCCGCGATTGATTGCCCGGAAGAGTCCGCGGAAATTATCCCAGATGGGGCGGGGATGATAGGGGTCGTGGTGTTCATACGCCTTGCGGATCGTGTCGGCCGGCAGCAGCCCACGATCCTCGCAGAAGGCGGAAAACAGCACGCGGTCCAGCAATTTCTGGGCGCAGCTCAGCACGTCGTGGCGTGACACTTCCGGGTTGTTCTCGCAGAGGCGTTGAAAAGCGTCCTGCCGCATGTCGGCGTAGCGGAGGTAGAACTCCTTGGTTAACTGCTTTCCGACCTTTTCGGATTCGGCCCGCAATTCGTGGAAGTGGCAGCGGCCGATTTCGGGAACGACTCGCGCCGCCCCCAACAGGAAGACGAACCGCCTCAACAGGGCGTCGCTATCGGCAAGTTGTTCGGTGTCGAAACGCTCGTAGGTCTGTTGGTCCGTGCCCTTGTAGTACAGCCGAGTCTGCCGGATCGAGGTGACGATCATCCAGTCGCAGGGCAGGTTGATGGCGTAGCGGTAGCCTTGATCGACCGCCGACATTCGCCGACCCGCGAAGGGCCGGTCCAGCGGGTCCTTCGGGCCCTTGCCCTCCAACGCGACGATGAACTTATCCGCCCCGTGGCCGAAGTCGCCCAACACGGCGTCGGCAAACTCGCCATCCACCTGGACGTGCTTCTCGCGCGATATGGTGTAGCGCGGTCCGCCGTCCGCCGGCCGGGTATAGCCGAGCAGCTCGCAGAAGAAGTCGGTCAGAAAATCCGGGAGAATTTCCTGTTCCGTAAACGTGTTGGCCTTGCCCGAGGAGATCAGGTCGGCCCAATGTTTCAGTTTGGGGCGCAGCGCGTCAACGTGGCTCGGCAACTCGAAACCGGCCAGGTGATTGCGGAGAACGTCGGGGCGAAAGAGCGGCTTGGCTTCGATGGGCACGGTGGAGGAACCTCCTTGAGGCGTCCATTCTAAGGAATTGGGCGGTTGCTTGCCACCCGTCTTGCCTTTTCTCCCCCTGGCACAAAAAGTTAGCTTGAAGTCACAAGGGTACAGGCGTATATTCGCGGAAGATGGGGACTGGCTCCGTGGCGTGACCCGGTATAGCGTAAGCACAAACGTTGCCGCCACGGTGCCTGTCCCCTTTTTCCGCGGGCGTCGCCAGCAGATCCCGTCGAAAAGGGGACAGGCTCCGTCGCCAGGGACGCTGTTTTGCGAGTCGGAACTTGATCGAGGCGACGGAGCCAGTCCCCATTTTCGACCCCTGAACCCTGACCCCTGAACCCCTACCGCCATGTCCAACCCCGACCCCAAACCGCCCGAAGCCGATCCGCCGGAGACGGATGTCGTCTCACGGGAGGGCGGCTTCGACGAACGAAAACGGCAGAAAGTCCTCGCCCTGCTGGCCAACGGCAGCAGCCGCCGCATGGCGGCCCGCTATTTTGGCGTCGCGGCCAGCACCATCACCCGCGCCGGCGTGCGCGATCCCGACTTCGGCCGGCAATTGGCCGAGGCCGAACAATCGTCCGAGATTGAAATCCTGCGGGCGATCCGCGGCGCCGCCCGCAAAGCCGGCTACTGGCGGGCCGGGGCCTGGCTGCTCGAACGCAGGAACCCCGACGACTTCGCCCCCGCCCCGCCCGCGTCTTCACCAATGAGCAGGTCGGCGCGATGATGGCCATCCTCGCCGAGAAGTTCTACAAGGAGATGCCCGAGGTCGACTGGGACAAGTTTTTGGAGAAGATCGACGAGGCGATCGAACCGTGCGGCGAGGAGGCGAAGTCGCCGCGTCCCGCCCCCCAGAGCCCAGTTGCCCGCCGCTGCCCGATTATGAGAAGATATGGGCCGAGGCCGACCGGCAGCGCGAGGAGTCGGGGGTCGGCAACGTGCGGTCGGAGGTCGGCGGGCCGTGGGACGACCTGGATGAGGAAACGGGGAGCGGAGGAAATTGGGACCGTGAGGTTCTCGTTTCCCGAGTTGCCCATTTTGCCAATTCCCGACGACCGTGCAACACCCCCCTTGTGAGCTGGTAGATTTTGCGATTTCTGCTTCTGTCCTAACATGATGTCGGCTAATAGCTTTCGACGTGCAACACCCAAGTGCCTGCAACGCATCGCCGTAGTGTTGCATGGTTGCAGGAAGAAGAAGACCAAGGGAAGGACAGAGCCGCCCTGCTTCGCCGCAACGCGCACTTGCCAACCGCCCTGCAAACTGGAATCTGAAAAGCCGATGAGCGACCATCGTGCCACGTCCGACGACTTCCGCCCCACGGCCGACTGCGAGAACCTCCGCTTGCGGGCCGCGTTGCTCCGCCGGCTGCGGCGGTTCTTCGACGACCGTGGATTCCTCGAAGTCGAAACGCCCATCCTGTCGGCCGATACGGTTGTCGATCGGCACCTCGATCCGTTTTGGGTGGAGATTGACCGCGCTTTGGAGTGCGGCGATTCATCGCCGCTTTTCGTGAAGCGGTGGGATTTGGCGGTGCAAAGATCACGAAAGGAAAGCGGCGATGAATCGCCGCACTCCAAGAAGATGTGGCTGCAGACTTCGCCCGAGTTCGCCATGAAACGGCTGCTGGCGGCCGGCGCCGGGCCGATCTATCAGGTCGCCCACGTGTTCCGCCTGGACGAACTTGGCCCGCTGCACAACCCGGAGTTCACGCTGGTCGAATGGTATCAGCCGGGCGACGGCATGGAAGAGGGGATGCAGTTGACCAGCGACCTTTGTGAGGTGATGCTCCCACGTAGCAGCCACACTCCGTGTGTCGTCGGCCCGGATGACCCCATCGGCCGGCGAACGTCAGACGAAAACAAGGATCGCGTCAGGGAAACGGCGGACGGCACACGGAGTGTGCCTGCTACGGCGGCCGAGCGGATCAGCTACCGCGAGGCCTTCGAGCGGCACGTGGGGATTGATCCGCACTCGGCCGACGGCCCGGCTCTGGCCGCGGCGGCCCGGACGTGCGGCGTCGAATCGCCGGCAAGCCTGGCGTTGGACGACCGCGACGGCTGGCTCGATCTGCTGATGGTCGAGCGGGTGCAGCCGCACTTGGGCGTCGATCGTCCGACGCTGCTCTACGATTATCCGGCCAGCCAGGCGGCCTTGGCCCGCGTGCGGCCAGGCGACGCGAATAGTCCCCCCGTGGCCGAGCGTTTCGAGTTGTATGTCGCGGGGATCGAGCTGGCCAACGGCTACCACGAGTTGCTGGATCCGGCCGAGTTGCGGCGGCGAAACGCCCACACGAACGCCCAGCGTCAGGCCGAAGGGAAGCCGGCCCTGCCGGAAGAGAGCCGGCTTTTGGCGGCGATGGAGGCCGGGCTGCCGGCGGCGGTGGGCGTGGCATTGGGCTTCGATCGGCTGGTGATGCTGGCCGCCGGCGCCAAGAGCATTGCCGAGGTCATGGCATTCCCGTTCGATCGAGCATAAAATGGTGCCACTATGCCAAATGCTTATGATGCCTATCGAGAAGCGCTGGTAGTCGAGACGAAGACCGTCTGGCCCGAGGACTTGCCGAATGCGCCGCAAGGCGAATCGGAGCGCGAGCGGATTGCGGCGCGCTTGCACGCCGCTCCCGCCCAGGCCGCCGAGTTGGAATACGTCCGCCTTCACACGGGCTTCATCCGCAAGATCACCGTGACGGCGGCGGACCTCGAACGGTTGGGGAACACGCCGTGAGCAGCTCGCCCCACACCGTCCGCGTCAACCTCGCTGAGCGAAGCTACGACATCGAGATTGGCGCCGGCAATCTCGCCGGCGTGGGCCGATTCCTGACTGATCGAGCAAGAGTGACGCACGTCGTCATCGTCACCGACGACCACGTGCAGAAGCCGCACGCCATGCGAGTTGCTGAAAGCTTGGGCGAGCAGGACCTCGACGTCGACGTCATCTTGGTCGACCCCGGCGAGGAGAGCAAATCGTTGGACGTGGCCGCCAGCCTGTGGGAGGGGCTCCTGGAGCTGGGCGCCGACCGCAAAACCGTCGTGGCGGCCGTCGGCGGCGGGGTTGTCGGCGATCTGGCCGGATTCATCGCCGCTACCTACGCCCGCGGGCTTCGATTCCTCCAGATTCCCACCTCGCTCCTGGCCCAGGTCGATAGCTCGGTAGGCGGCAAGGTGGGCGTCAATCTCCCCCAGGCAAAAAACATGGTCGGCGCGTTCCTGCAACCGCTGGGTGTGCTGATCGATACGGCCACGCTGGAAACCTTGCCGGCCAACGAGTACCGCGCAGGCCTGGCCGAAGTGGTCAAGTACGGCGTGATTCTCGACGCCGAGTTCTTCGACTACCTGGAGGCCCACGCCGCCGCCATTTCCGAACGCCGGCAAAACGTGCTGATCCACGTCATCGCCCGCTGCTGCCGCCTGAAGGCCGACGTGGTCGAGAAGGACGAGCGGGAGGAGAGTGGGCTGCGGGCCGTGCTCAATTTCGGCCACACCTTCGGCCACGCCTTCGAGACCCTGTCCTGGCACGCCTCCCCTCTCACTTCGGGAGAGGGGCCGGGGGTGAGGGCTCCGCTGCTGCACGGCGAAGCGGTGGCCATCGGCATGGTGTGCGCCGCGCGGCTGGCCCAGCGTCTCGGTCGCGTCGACGCCCAATTCACCGCACGGCTCTGCTCGCTGTTGAAAAGGCTCGGCCTGCCGGTGGACGTTCCAACACTGGATCACCAGAAGGTCGTCGACGCCATGATGCACGACAAGAAGGTGGAGTTTGGCCAACTGCGTTTTGTCTTGCCGATCCGGATGGGGCAGGTGGAACTGGTGGGCGAGATTGCTGCATCGGACATCCTGGCCGCATTGCGGACCGTCTCCAGCGGACCGTCTCCACTGCTTGACCAGGGGGGCATTGCCCGCTAGAATCAGGTATTGAACGATTGGCGGCAGGTACCCTGTTGTCGGAGGAGCCGATGGAAGAAATGGGCCATTTCGCAGAAGTGCTCGAAGCGGTCGGTGCGCTTTCGGCTGACGAACAGTTGACGTTGGTGGATATTGTTGCGCGTCGCTTGGCGGAGGAGGGCCGCAGGCGCGTCGTGGCCGATGTCGAGGAAGCAAGAAAGGATTTTGCCGAGGGCCGTTGTCAGCCGACAACCATCGACAAGCTCAGGGATGAAACGTCATGAAACAGCCGCCACACGCGAGCAAGAAGACCGCCGACCTCGGCAATATTATAAGAAACGCCTTGTCGAGTATCCTGAGACGCTGCGAGGAAACCGGCGTCCGATTGGGATACCCTGGCGAGGGAGGTGAACGCGCGTTTCGCGGCTGGCTGGTCAGCGATCTCCTTATCACGGCCCTTGGATGGCCGACCGACAAGGTTGTCGTCGGAGAGCGATTCGACGTGTTGCTTCAGGACGCGGACGGTTTTCCCGTTGCCACCATCGAGACGAAGGAGCCGTACCATAAAGCGAGTAAGAAAGAACGAGCAGATTTTGAGGAACGGTTGTCGGGCTTCGGCACCCTTCGGCACGCCTACTTCACCAACGGCAATCAATGGGAACGCTTGGATATCTTTTCGCCCACCGGTGATTTGGAGATACAGACTCGTTTCTCCTTTGATCTGAATCATGTCACGCCCGAGGAATCCGAAGCGTTTTTCGCGCCGTTGGCGGGTTATAGGTACTTCCACCGAGCCCCCAGATCGACGAGGCATCGCGTCGGTAAGGACAATCCGCACATCCTCCAGGCATTGGCCGCCGATTTGCATCAGACCATCGGGGATTTTGCATTTCTGCTGCAAACGATGTTGTCGGGCTTTTGCGATGCCAAAGCGGGATCACAAGCCGGCCAAATCGCAATGAATTTGTTTGACCTATGGTGCGACAAATCACTAATTGCATCGCCCCGCCAAGCCGGTGAAATGTTGTCGCGGGAAATGGCGGACGGGAAACTGAGTCCAAAACCTCGCGATATAGCCCAAGCCGTGCGCACCCTCGGCTTCGGCGAATCTGCGGCAACGGCCGCGGCGGATGCCGTGGCGGCGCTTTCCGACGCCGATCGACGCGATTCCACGATGGTGGCGAGCGCACTTTGGTCCGCCTACGCCGAAACGACGAAGAAACTCTGGCGCAGTCGGCCCACGTGATTCTGGCGCGCGCCTTGCTTTACCGAATCGGCGAGGACCAAGGAGTTTTTCCCCGCCTCCTCTCGGGTGAGCGGATGGAGAAGGAATTAGCCGCTTCATCAACCGCAGTTGTCGAGTCGTCTAAACCAGCCACCGACATGCTGCTCCGCGTTCAGGATTCGATGCGGAGTTTTCTGCCCGCAGTCTACGAATTGGGCGAATTCGATTGGTGGCAAGTGCGGAGCGACAAGCGGGCGGCGCTTGCCCGCACCGAACTCGCTTGGTTGCGACAAATCGACGATGAGTTCGAGCGGACGGCGAAACGCCTTCTGCGAGTCCTCGACGGGTATTTTTTCGGACAGGTTGACGTGGACGTTTGGCGGAACGTGTACCAAGACTACCTGCCCGCGGAAGAACGTCAAAAGCTCGGTGGGTTTTATACGCCCGATGAGTTGATCGACTTGATTCTCGATCTGGCGGAATACACGCCGGCTTCCGAAGGGCTTTGCCGGCTGTCGTTCATTGATCCGGCGTGCGGCAGCGGCGCGTTCGTCGCCAATGCGCTGGCCAGACTCTTGCAGCACCTCGCTCTAAATCTGCCTTGCCACGCCCACCTGCACAAGCGCGGAACGCCCGAATGGAAACGGTCCGAAGCCATCTTGAATCTCGTCTCGCAAAATCTGCACGGTGTGGACCTACATCCATTCGCGGCGTTCTTGACGACCGTCAACGTCTTGTTCCTCTTGATGCCGATTTACGCGAAAGCGAGGGGAAGAAATCCCGACTATTCCTTGGATTTGCAGGTATTTTCATCGGATTCGCTGGAAAAGCACGACCGGGATTTGCTGAATCCGGACATGTTCGCCAAACTTAATTCGCGAGTTCAACTTACCGCCGAATCGTTTCGTCGTTACCAGGACATGCTGAAAAAGCGTTTCGACCGCGTGTTCGGTAATCCGCCCTGGGGCGGCGTATTGAAGGGCCCATTGGCCCCCGTCTACGACAAGACCAAGAAGCGGCGGTTCGCCGAGGAGTATCCGGCAGCCGCGCGAGGCAAGTACGACGTTTACGGATTATTTCTCGAACGATCCCTGCAAATCCTCAATCCCGGCGGACGGATCGGGATGGTGACGCAAAACACGTTTTTCGACAGATCTTGGGCCGCGGGACTGCGGCGTCTTTTGGCGACAAAGTCCAAACTCCGATTTCTCGTGGATCCCCGCTGTCAAGTCTAAATCGCAACCTTTAGGCGAGAGGCGAGAACTTCGTTAGGAGTTCGATAGCCGAGGCGTTTTCTCGGGCGGTCGTTGAGAAGTTGTTGGACTTTGGTAAAACGATGATTGGGGATGCCGACCAGATCCGTGCCTTTGGGAAAGAACTGCCGGACCAGGCCGTTGGTGTTTTCGTTCGTGCCGCGCTGCCACGCGCAGTACGGCTTCGCAAAGTAGATCTTCAAAGCGGCTTCCTCCGTCAACCGCTCGTGCTCGGCGAACTCCTTGCCGTTGTCCAGCGTCAGCGTCTTCCGCAGCTTCGGAGGCGTGGTCCGATACAACTCGGCGGCGGTCTGACGGACCGTCGCCGCTTGCAAGGTGGGAACCTTGCCCAGCAACAAATAGCCCGACTTCCGCTCGACCAGCGTGACGGCGCCGCCGCGTCGGTTGGCGCCCACGATGGTATCCCCTTCCCAGTCGCCGAAGCGACGGCGGCGATCCACGACCACGGGGCGTCCCTCGATGCTCGTGCCGGTGCGAATCCGCCCGCGTTTTTCCCAGTTGGGCCGCTTTCGGCCCAGACGCCGCAGATAACGCCGCCAGTGCTTCCCGCTGGCTTCCTCGCCGCCGATCCAGGCGTAGATCGTGGGGGGCGAAATCCACCGTCGCCGATCGCCGGGAAAGTCACTGCGCGCGCGGCCTGCAATCTGGTCGGGCGACCATCGCTGCCGCAAGCGGTCGGCGACGTAACGCCGCACTGCCGGCCGCTGCATCTTGGCCGTCCACGGCCGCTGGCTCCGACGGCGGTTGGCCTTCCCCTGGGCGGCCACCGCCCAATAGCCGTTGCGGCTGCGATTGCGTCGCAGTTCGCGGGAAATCGTGCTCTTGCTGCGGCCGAGCCGGTCGGCGATCTGCGTTTGCATTTTCCCAGCTCGCTGCATGTGGGCTATGACCTCGCGCTCTTCCAAGGTAAGATGACTTGCCATCGCAGGGACTCCTTTTTGCATGGACCTTCCTCAAAAACGCCCATTCAAACGTCCCTGCGATGTTTTCACCTATACCAGTTTTGCATAAGGTTGCGATTCAATTCTAACAGCGGGATCTAAACCCCTTCGGCCAGCTTTTTTTCCACGCCATGAACACCCCGTGCATCACCGTGACGGACGTGGCGGAGAAGGCCGATCTTGGAAGCGAGTGCGTTGCTGTCCTTTCGGCGCCGCCAGCGGCTTTTTCCGGCCTGGACGAAACCGCCCGTCGAAAGAAAGTGATTGCCGTGGTTAGGGAGGCGATTCAACAAGGTTCCGCTGGCAAGTGTCCGAAGTCCGTGGGATTCGCCCGCGTCTCCCGCGTCGAGCAACGCACGCTGGCAGAAACGGCAAGGAACCGGTGGAATCTTGCGCCGTCGCCAATTCGGACGACGGCCGACAAAGAAACGCTCACCGCTGCCGATATCCTAGACATCCGGCAGGGGGTCACGCCTGGCGGTTGCCTCGATGTGTTTCTCCTGTCCGCGGAGCGAGCGAAGGGGTTGGGCTTGGAAGCGGAACTCGTGCATAACGCGATCAAGAGTCGGGAAATCGACCGCTGGTCGGTATCCTGGGCGGGCCGCGTTCTATTGTATCCCTATTGCGTTGTCGGTCGTCGTGCGGTGCCGGCCTTCACGTTGAACGCCGAGGAAGTTGAGGATGCGGCATTGCGAGATACCATTCGTCGTTTGGGTATTTCGCACGCCTTGGACTTCGAAAAATCGTTGGACTCCCACGAGGAAGAAATCGTCCGCCGCAAAGGCGTCAATCAAGCTACGGTCGAGCGGTTGCTCAAGCACCGCGTTGCCTTGGGATTGGTCAAGTATCCCGCCACCGCCGCGTACCTCGTTCGGCACTACGAACAACTAGAGGGGCGAATCTACGAGAAAAAACGATTCGCGAAGATGGGCAAACATTGGTATGAATATCATCGGCCGCGAGACCCGCGATATATGCTTTCCAAAACCCGGATCGTTTCGCCCACGCTAGTCAAAGACGTCCGATTCTCGCTTGACAATCGCGGGCATCTGTCCGACCACGCCTGCCTTTATCTACAGCCGGCGGCGAAAACCAATGTCGGATATGCCGCCTTGCGCGGCCAACTAACCAAGGCGATTGGGAAACCGGCCTCGCTGCAATCGGTGCTCAAATACTGCCTGGCGTTCCTTAACAGCGACGAGGCTAATGAGCGGCTGCGAACCCGCCGTCCCACGCCCAAGGGTTCCTACCAAGTGGCGGAAGACTATCTTCGCGAGATTCTAATCCCCATGCCCGAAAAGCGATCCGCCAACGCCATCCTGAAACTGACGAGTTGCCTTGTCGTCGCAAAAACGCAGACGGAAAAGGATCTATTGGAAAAGGATCTATTGGAAAAGAAACTTGGAAAGTATCTGACGATCCCATGAACGGACCAGTTCAGGACGACTTGCTCGACACGCTCCGCCTGTGTTTAGTCTCCGGTGTGGGACCGCGAATCCGCAAGGCGCTTTTGGAACGCTTCGGCTCGGCGCGGGCGGCACTGGCTGCAGCCCCCAGCGAACTCCGCGCGGTGCAAGGCATCGGCCCCAAGCTCACGCATACGATCGCCAACGCCGACCACGAGATCGACGTCGAGGCCGAGATCGCCTTGTGCCGGGAACACGGTATTGAGATTATCACGGAGGGCCATGCCGCCTACCCGCGGGCGCTCCGCGAGATTCACGATCCGCCCGGCGTGCTGTTCGTGCGCGGCGTGCTGAGGCCCAACGATGCCCTGGCGATCGGCATGGTCGGCACGCGGCACGCCACGCAATACGGCCTGCGGCAGGCCGAGCGGCTGGCCGGCGGATTGGCCAGGGCGGGGCTGACCGTCATCAGCGGCCTGGCACGCGGCATCGACGCCGCGGCCCACCGCGGCGCAATGGCCGCAGGCGGGCGGACGATCGCCGTGCTGGCCAGCGGCGTGATGAACATCTATCCGCCCGAACACGACAGACTGGCCGAGGAGGTCGTCGCCCACGGGGCCTTGCTGAGCGAGTCGCCGCCGCGCAGCGAGCCGTTGGCGGGCACCTTCCCGCAGCGAAACCGGTTGATCAGCGGCCTGTCGCTGGGGGTGATCGTGGTCGAGGCGGCCGACCGGAGCGGGGCGCTGATCACCGCCCGGCACGCGATGGAACAAGGCCGCGAGGTCTTCGCCGTGCCCGGTAACGTCGACAGCCGGGCCTCGCGCGGCTGCCACCAATTGATCCGCGACGGGGCGAAGTTGGTCGAGTCGGCCGACGACGTGTTGGAAGAGCTCGGCCCGCTGGTCGAGGCCGCGCCCCGCGACGACGGCCAGGTGATTCATCATCCGGCCGAATTGCTGCTGAATGAATTGGAGCAGCAGGTGCTTTCGGCAATCCACGGCGAGGCGACTCCGATCGACCAGATCGTATCCGACACGGGCTTGCCCGTCTCGCAGGTACTTTCGACGTTGAGCGTGTTGGAGATGCGGCGGCTGATCCGCCGCCTCAGCGGGACGACGGTCATCCGGCCGTAATTATTCGATGACCCGCATTTCCCGCCAGCGGCCCTGGAGGAAACGGGCGAGATAGATCAGCCCCAGCGAGCAGATCCAAGCCGTGATGACGAACCAGCACCAGAGCAGTCCCCAACCTTGCCGCGCGATGCCCCACCAGGCGGCCAACAGCGGCAGCGGGGACATCACCAGCGTCGTCAAGAGGATGAACCGCATGTCGCCCGCGCCGCGGATCGCGCCGACGAAAACCACGTTCATCGCGTCGAACAGACAGTAGGCGGCAACGAATCGCAACAGCACGACGGTCAAGTCCCGCAGCGTCTCAATGGTCTCCGCCGAGACTCCCGCGGCGTGGCCCATCAAGAACCAACCCGGCACCGTCACGTAGGACAAGGCCATCGTCCCCATGTAGGCCAGGGCGATGGCCAGCGCGGTCCAGGTGGCCCGCGCCGCCAGTTCGGGTCGGTTGCGGCCGAGTTGCTGTCCGACGATGGCCGTGACCGCGGTGCCCAAGCCCCACATGGGCACCCAGGCCACGTTGTTGACGGTGAATGCCAACGTGGTGGCCTCCAGCGCCACGTCACCCAGGCCTCCGACGAGCATGAGAAAGATCGTGAAAGCGGCGACTTCCACGAAGGTCTGCAATCCGCCGGGCCCGCCGTAGCGCCAGAGCCGGCCCATCAACCTCGCCTTGGGCCGCCAGCCGACCGCCATTTGATACGTCTGCCGGGTAACCGGCCGCAACATGAGGCAACCATACACGAGCACGCGAAACCACTCGGCCGTCGTGGTGGCCCAAGCGGCGCCGGCGATGCCGCTGGCGGCGAAGCCGAAACGTCCGAAGATGAAGACGTAATCCAGCGCGGCGTTCAACAAGGTAGCACTTGTGTCGACGACCATGACAACCCGCGTCTTCTCCAGCCCCGTGAAGAATGAGGCCTGCGCGGCGGCAATGATCATGGCCCCCGAGCCGAACGTGAGCACTTGGTAGAAGGTCGTCTCAAGTCGGGCCAGCTCCGGGTCCTGGTTCGTCCACGCGAACGCCAGCGGGGCCCAAGGAGTGGTGGCCAGCAAGAGCGGCGCCGCCATGACGCCAACCCATATCCCTTGCCAGACGAAGGGCCCGATCCGCCGCGGCTGGCCGGCGCCCGCATACTGTGCCACAAAGGTGTTGACGTACAGCGCGATGCCCATCGGGAAGCTGATGACCGTGAAATGGAACATGCCGGCCGGCAACGCCGCGGCCATCGCCTCGGGCGAGTACCAGAAGAGGAACATTCGGTCGATGAAGATCATCACCGTCGTGGAGATCGAGGAGACCACCAGTGGCACGGCCACTTGCAGCACTTCCCTTACGCCGCAGGGGCGGGTCCACCAATCGTAAAGTCGTTCCCATCGCGTCATAAGGCGCCCTGGCGCCGCAGCCAAAGGGTCGGCGGCGCAGCTCTTGAAGTTTGTGGTTCGACAGCGGCGCGAACTGGCCTTGTCGGCGGCATTCTGGATCGCTCATAGCATAACCTCCCGACCGCGCAGCACCCAGCCCTGGCCGGCGATCGGGTAGGCAAGTAGACGCGGCATCTTGCCGCGTCCTCTTGGCAAGAACGCCGCCTCGGACCGGCATGAAGCGGCAAGATGCCGCTTCTACAACCCCGGCCTGCGAACGGTTGCGGCGATCGGAAACCGGATCGGGAACTTCGCTAGTCCAAGGCGGTGAAGTGCCCGGCACCAGCGCCGGCACTATCGCTTGTCGCGCGTAGGACCGTTGAGCGAGGGCAGGAGATCGGTCAGCTTGGTGGACTGGAGTTCGCGCCGGGCGTGCTCGGTGACTTCCGCGACGACGCGCTCCAGATTGGTCGCGCATCCGTCGGGAAGGCCCTCGATGATCGGCAATATCGAGTGGAGCGGGCCGTCGATGGCCTCAATCACGTCGAGCAACGAGATCTCGTCGGCATTGCGTACGAGCCGATAGCCCCCGTCCACGCCGCGCGTGGATTCCAGAATGCCGCGGTCACGAGGTGGCGGAGAATTTGCAGGAGGAAGCGTTCCGGCATCCCGCCTTTCGCCGCCAGACGGCTGCACGGGACAGGCGTCTCCCCATCTTCCTGGGCCAACAACAGGGTCGCTTGTAGGGCGTACGCCACGGTTCGCGAGAGTCTCATGGTCCACTCCCCCTTATCGTAACCCCCTCATACTGGGGTTATACTATACCAGCACTGCCGGGGAAGTCAAGAGATCACGAAGAGCGCCGAGTGAAAAACTAGCCGGTCTTTCTGCCCGCCGGACTTATGGCAGATTTTCGGAAGGAATCTGTGGCTTTCCGAAGTGCGGATCTGCCGAAATGCTCAGCCGTATCAGTTCTGCCAAGGAATCCGCCTTCATCTTCTTCATCAGTTTGGCCCGGCGGACCTCGATCGTCCTCACGCTCATTCCAAGTTCCGCGGCAATGGTCTTGTTCGACTTGCCGTCGATCAGGTGTCGGAGGACCTCTTGCTCGCCGGGGGTGAGGCGGTTCAGGCGGTGCAGGGCTTTATTGTGCAACACCATGTGCTGGCGATGGGCGGCGTCCCATCTCAACCCCTCTTGGATGGCTTCCCAGAGTTGTTGGTCGCGGCAGGGCTTCTCCAGGAAGTTCAAGGCGCCGGCCTTCATCGCGCGAACCACCATCGGCACGTCGCCATAGGCCGACATCACGATGGCCGGCAGGCGGACTTCCGCCCGGTTGAGCTGCTCGAGCAGTTCCAGGCCGCTGGTGCCGGGCATCCGCACGTCCAAGAGCAGACATCCCGGCCGCAACGGATCGAGGGCGGCAAGGTACTGCTGGGCCGACTCGTACGTCTCGGCCTGCATGTGCATCGACCGCACGAGCACCGAAAGGGCCTGCCGCACGGCCGGATCGTCGTCGATAATGAAGATGGTGGGCTCACTTTCCACGACTATGCTCTCCAAGGTCTATCGGCAGAGTGAAATGGAAGGTGCTGCCCCGATCGGGGTTCGGCGTGACCCACAGCCTTCCGCCGTGGTTCTCGATGATCGACAGGCTGATGGGCAATCCCATTCCCATCCCGTCGGGCTTGGTAGTGAAGAATCGGTCGAAGATGCGATCGATCGCCGCCGGCGCAATGCCGAGGCCGCTGTCGCTCACGTCCACCCGGACGCTCTGTCGGCCGTCCACCGCCGTGCGGATCGTCAACCGGCGCGGCTCGTGCTCCGCTTCGCGCATGGCCTCGAAGCCATTGCGCATCAGATTGACCAACACCTGTTCCAATTGGATGCGGTCGCCAACCACCGGCGGCAGCGGGTCGGTCAGTTCGAGATCCACTTGGGCCTTGGCCATCCGGGCGTCGATGTTCATCAACGCGGCCACCTCGCGAATCAGGGCGTTCAGGTCGACCACCACCTGCGCCGGCTTGGCTTTCGTGACGAAGCGCCGCAAGCGGCGGATGATTTCCGCCGCCCGATCGGCCTGCTCGGCTACCTGGCTCAGCGAGACCAACAACTCCTCGGTCCGGTCGGGAGAGCCGGGACTCAACAGCCGCTGGCAGGCTTGGGCATAGCTGGAGATGGCGCTGAGGGGCTGATTCACCTCGTGGGCCAACTCCGCCACCATTTCACCCACGGTGCTCAGCCGCGCCACGTGGGCCAACTCGGCCTGGTGCCACTGCACCTGCTCTTCGGCACGGCGGCGTTCCTCCATTTCCACGCGCAAGCGGCGGTTCACCTCGGCCAACTCGGCCGTGCGCTGCTGGACGCGAAGTTCCAACTCGTCACGGGCCTGTCGCAGTTGTTCTTCGGCTCGGCGCAGCCGATCGGCTTGCCGAACTCGTTCTAGCGCCTTCTCAACGACCGCGGGCAGCAGTTTCATGAACGTGGCGCCCTTGACGAGATAGTCGTAGGCGCCGCGTTTCATCATCTCCACCGCCAGGCTCTCGCTGCCGTGCCCCGTGGCCACCACGAACGGCACGCGCATCCCCAGCGCTTCCATGCTCTGCAAGAGTTGTTCGCCGCTCATGTCGGGCAAACTGTAGTCCAACAGCATCAGACTCGGCGACTGCCGCCGCAGCCATGCCAGGGCCGAAGCGCCGTCGTTGACCGCCGCCGTACGATGGCTGCCGGCCGCCAGACGCTTCTCGATCAGTTTCGAGAGGTCAACGTCGTCCTCGACGACGAGGATCACCTCGGCGCCCTGCTCGGGGCCCGACGCGATCTTCGCCATTCCACTGCTTCCATTCTGTTCCTTGGCAGCCGGCATAAATCAATCCGGCAACGGTTTGACCATGATGTTCTTGAAATACGTCTTGCTGCCCGGATCGTGGGCCTGCAGCGCGAACGTGCCCTGGGAGAGACGACGTGTCCCCTCCACCTTGTCCGGCTCCGTGTAATCCACAACTGTCTTGCCGTCGATCTTGATCACGATGTGCTTCCCGCGCACGATAATCTCTTGGGTGAACCAGACGTTGTCCTTGGCGGGAACCTCGTATACGTCTTTCACGCCGTAGAGGCTGCCGGTGCGCTTGGGGTCCGAGTGGCTGTTGTTGACTTGCGCCTCGTAGCCGTGTTGCGGCCAACCGCTCTCCTGATACCGCGTGTGGAAGTAAATGCCCGAGTTGGCCTTGGGAAAAGTCATTACCTCGGCCTTGAGATCGAAGTTCTTGAAATCGTGTTTCTGAACGTCGCCCGCGTAGAACAGATGCGCGGTGGGGCCGTTGGCGACGATCATCCCGTCCTGACATCGGAAGGAACCGGCGTTGTTGCCGACCTTCCAGCCGTCGAGGGTCTTGCCGTCAAAAAGGCTGATCCAGCCGTCCTTTGCTTCGGGCTGGTCGGCCGCCGCACAACAGGCGGCCAGAGCGCAGACGATTGTCAGGACAGTTGCAGTTCGCTTCATGGGCATGGTCCTTTCGGGTCGAGGCAGAGGTGAAAACTCCTATGACGGGACATGATACTGTGCGAAGAGGGCTTTGGCGAGTCGGCTTGCGGTTGTTACGGCTGGATTGGCAGCTTGTCTGTTCGTCGAGAGGACCCCCGCCGATGGCAAACCGCTTTTTTGCATTGTGCGTACGCCCCCCAGGGGCGCCTATTTTTCGCTGTTGAAGACTTCGTCGCAAACCATTGCCGGACTGGGACTTACATTGTGCGTTGCCTGCAACCCGTCGAGTGGACCTTTGCACAATTGACTTTCGTCCGCCGTCCGTTTTTTGTAACGTCCGCCGGGGAAAGGAGTTCTGGCGAAGTTGCAGCGAAAAGAATTACCCGTCTTCGTGCCGCTTCCCCCGTTGCACAATCGTGTGCAGCTACTTGCGCATAACGCGGGCGCTGGTCCAGCGCGGCGGCGGCGATATGCCGCGGGGGATGGCTTGTGCCTGGCACGTTACCAGGCGGCCATCTCGCGCGGCCCGCAAAAGAACGGGCGATCGAGCTTCCCAAAGCGTTCGATCGCCGGGCGGCCGTTTCAGGGGAATTTTTGGGGCCGGTGGGGCGAAAAAAAAGATCGCGCCCCTACCTGTTGAAGGATCAACCGGGCACTGGATGCTGGCGAGGTGCAGCAACAGAAGAACGTGGCCAACAAGGCGCTTTACCGGACCGGAAGAAGCACCCGGCCGGTGAGCTTTCGTGTTACTGTCGCAGTTGTCTCATAATTTCCGCCGTTTGTTCTGGTGTCCCGGTATACGACCCTTAGATGACACGGCTCTCAGCGTACCGAGAGGCAGTGTGGACTCTGGCTTATCACACTGCGTTTACGGAGACAAAATGGTTGGACCAGTCGCTCGCGTAGAGCGTGGATTATCCTAAAGGGTTGTAGTCCGTTCGACGAGGTACTCCGCGTCCGAGTCGAACCCGAGCGTGCCAGCCGATTCACGCTCTATTTTCGCGTGCCGCAATGGTGTGTGCGGCCGGAGATGAGAATCGGAGAGGCGTGGGAGTCGCTGCGCGGAAGGAAGCGGGCGAACCCGCTCGTCCCGCGTCCTCGCCGAACGGGACCGCTCGCAGGGCCTGGCCAATGCGGCGGGCCGGCGTCGGGGGTTGACTGCGGCCGACCCCTTTCGCACGACCGCCCCCTTGACTAGCCCCCTTCCAGACCGCACTATGATGTGCGTTCGGATACCCGCCAACAAAACCTGCCCAGAAGAAGGAGACCATCATGAGACCCACCGTGCCCATGTTGAGGCTTGCTTGTGTTTGTTTCGGTTTTGTCGCCGTAACGGCAATTTTGGCGGCGAGGGCCTCCGCCGAGCCGGTGCCGACCGTGCCGACCGCCGACGCCTCGACGGTCGGGCTGTGGTTGTTCCAGGAAGGCCAAGGCGATCGGGTCGCCTCGGCAATCAAGGATGGGCCGGCTGGCAAGGTTCACGGCGCCACTTGGGTGCCGGGCATTGAAGGCTA
Source organism: uncultured Planctomycetaceae bacterium (assembly GCA_963759115.1). GTDB lineage: Bacteria > Planctomycetota > Planctomycetia > Pirellulales > Thermoguttaceae > CAVWXT01. Next base: position 62,088 of record CAVWXT010000007.1, on the reverse strand, counting down.
CGCCCTGGCCACGCATTCCGGCCACGTGTCGATCCCCGACGCGCCCGCGCTCCGCCCGGCAAAGGCCCTGACGGTGGAGCTTTGGGTCAAGCTGGCGCGGCCGGGCGGCGACGTGCTGTGCAAGAACGGCGTCTACGCGTTTCGGCTGGGCAGCAGCAGCATGACCGCCCTGCTGGCCGTCGACGGCAGTCGATGGCGGAACATCAATGGGCGGCACGCTGTGCCGATCGGAAAGTGGACCCATATTGCTTTGACCTACGACTCCGCTACAAAAACCGCCGCGCTCTACATTGATGGCCAATTGGACGTGAAGCAGGAGTTTACCGGCACGGGCAACGGTCTGGTGAACCAGGCCACTTCCGAGCTTCGTCTGGGCACCAACGACTGGCGGCCGGAAGGCGCCGAGGCGGACGGCAAGATCGCAGCGGTGCGAATATCCAACGTCGCCCGCACGTTCGAGCCGGCCGCTGCCACGCGGCCCGCGGCGTCGCCCGCCTCCACACCGAAGGGCAACCTGGTGCCCAACGGCGATTTCGAGCTAGGGCTGATGGGTTGGCGGTTGGCCGGCGAAGGCGATGCCACGTTGCTCTGGGGGCCCGACGCGACAAATCCAGCCAGCGGAAAGCTATGTCTGCGGACCTTGCCGGGTGCGGCGCAGAGCACCGACCTGCGGGACCCCGCGCCTCAGGACGCCTTGCTCTCGCGGCCCATATCCGTTGCCCCCGGTGGGCGCTATGTGATCAGCGCCCGGATGCGTTCGGATGCCGCCGGGAAAAGAGCCTCGATCATGGCCTCTCCGGCGGGCGGTGGCCGGCGAGGTGGCAGGGACAACCTCAGCCAGAGCATCGAGTTGGGAACGGAGTGGAAGCAGGTCTCGCGCTCGATTACCCTGCCCGACGACTGGACCGCGCCCTCGTTGTGCATCCGCATCGACCACCCCCGCGGCGGCCAGCTTTGGGTGGATGACGTGCGACTGGTGGCCGGCGACGGTGTGAACGCTTTGACGCTCCACGACAAGATTTGTGCCGGTCCGAAGTCGGCGCCGGTGGGGCACCTGTTCTTTGCCGGCAAGCCTGCGCCGGCCCCGCTGAATGTCGTCAACACCGACGCCCAATCGCATAGCGTCACCGTGAAGGCCGTCGCAGTGGATTGGGAAGGCAGGGAGCTTCCGGCCGTGCCGGTGGGCACGTTCGACGTGCCGGCTGGCGGTGTCGTAGAAGCTCCTTTCTCGATCGACACCGACCGCCGGGGCAGTTACCGGCTGGGCTTCGAGTTGACCGCCGACGGCCAGACCTGGCGCCAAGGGGCCGTGTTCAAGTACACCGTGATCGTGCCACTTTTGGGCGTGGGAAATGCGGAGGATTCGTTCTTCGCCATGAACACGCACATGGAGCGCGAGCCCTCGGCCCATTTGGCCCACAGCATGCAGGTCCTCTCGCAGTGCGGCGTGAAGTGGATCCGCGCCTGGTGGGGCTGGGGCATGTGCGAAAAGGAGCGCGGCAAGTACGACTGGAACGAATACGATCGGCAGCTCAAGGCGGTCGAAGATGCCAAGATGAAAGTGATGCCGATCCTGTTGCGCTACTACTCCTCCTACGAGTACCCCTGGACCGGTCCGATTACCAAACCCGATCCGTCGCGGCAGGGGCAGGCCCCTATCCAGGAATATCCTTACGACAGCGTGTTGCCCGACTGGAGCGCGTGGGCCGGCAAGATCGCGGATCGCTACAAGGGCCGCATCACCGCCTATGAGGTCTGGAACGAGCCGACGATGGGCGTTGCGCCCCACGGCGTGCTGACCCCGAAGCAGTATGCCAATTTGCTGCACGCCACCGCGCCGGCGATCCGCCAGAACGATCCCAAGGCTAAGATCGTGGGCTTCGCCGGGGTCCCGTTGCCGTTTATCAAGAATACGTTGGCGTTGGGAGTCGCCTCGACGATGGACGTCGTGAGCGAACATTCTTACGCCGAGTTGAAGCAGCCGGAGGCGAACTTGACCAAGCGGATGGAGGCCCTCCGCGGCTTGCTGGCCGCCCAGGGCGGCGAGAAGCCGATCTGGCACACCGAGCAAGGCAATGGCGGAGACGACGACGGCTACATGGCCCCCTCGGAATCTGAGGCGGACGCGGCCGCGTTGTTCATGCGCAACATCGTCGTCGGCCGCGCGCTGGGCATCGCCAAGAATTTCTGGTTCTCGGCTCAGACCAGCCCGACCTATGGCTTTGCCGTGTTCTATGAGGACTACATTCCGCGGCCGCGGCTGGCGGCGCTCAATGCCTGCGCCACGTTCATCGAGGGGACGAGCTACCGGCGGTCGTTCCGACCCGGTCCGAGCGCCTACGCTTATCTCTTCGAGGGCGAACGGCCGGTGTGCGCCGTTTGGAACCTCAACGGGCCGGCCCGGCTCGGGCTGCCGCCGATCGCGTCGCTCCAAGTGTTCGACATGATGGGCAACAGCGTCCCGGTGACTGACACTGGCGAAGTGTCGCTGTCGGAAGTGTCGCTCCCGGCGGAGCGTCCCGTCTATCTCCGCGTGGCTGCCGGCGGGTACGCCGCGCTAGAGAAGGCCATCGCCGAGGCCAAGGCGGTCAACCTGGATCCGGTGGCTGTGACCAAGCGTGCCGTGGAAGGCGGAATCGAGGTCACGGTCGTCAATCAATCGCGCGGCCCGCAGGACGGTATGGTTGAACTGGTGCCGCCGGCGGGCGGCGCGCCGGCCGGGTGGCCCGCGCCGCAGCACTTCCAGTCGCTCGCGCCGGGTGAGAGCCGGACGCTGAAGTTTGCCTCGCCCGGCAAGCTCGCCGCCCCGCCCGCCGTGCGGGTCCAAGTCGGTGACCGGGAGATGTTGGAAGTGAAGGGCTAGCGGCAGCGTGCTCAAGACGGCTGCCGTTCTGATCACACAGACATGGTTCTCGCATCGGCATAGCCGGTTTACTTGGACTTCCTGCACAAACTTGTCAAATCACCAGAAGGAGCAGATCATGTCCCGCCAAGGTTTTCCAACGCTTGCTGTGCAACAATCAGACTGCTCTCGCCGGCATTTTCTTGGCGGCGCACTCGCCGCAGCGGCCTCGGGAACATTGCTGGGGAACTCGGCGGGGCTCGCCGCCGACCAGACCGCCGCTGAGGCCAAGCCGGGGTCGTTTGAGCGCAAGATCAAACTGGGGCTGGTCGGATGCGGAGGGCGCGGCAGTTGGATCGCAAAACTCTTCCAGCAACATGGCGGCTATGACCTGCACGCCGTGGCCGACTACTTTCCCGCGGTGGTCGATCGCGGCGGCGAGGCGCTGGGCATAGACCGGTCACGGCGATTCTCGGGACTTTCCGGCTACAAGAGGGTGATCGAGAGCGGCGTCGAGGCCGTAGTTCTGATCGTGCCGCCGTGCTTTTTTGCCGAACACGCCAGCGCCGCCGTGGCCGCCGGCTTGCACGTCTACATGGCCAAGCCGGTTGCCGTGGACGTATTCGGGTGTCTGCGCGTCGCATCCGCGGGCAAGGCAGCGACGAAGAACAAGAGGGTGCTATTCGTCGACTACCAGTTGCCAGTCCACCCGGCCAACATCGAAGTGGCCGAGCGAGTCCGCGAGGAGGGATTGGGCACGATCTCCAAGCTGAGCACGGTCTGCGTAGCGGGCGGGCGCAACGACCCTCCGAAGACGGCAAACATCGAGAGCCGTATCCAGGGCCTGGTTTGGGACAACGACGTCGCCATCGGCGGCAGTTACATCAACTCCTACGACATCCACGCGTTAGACGCCGCGATTTGGATTCTCGGACAGCGTCCGGTCGCGGCCATGGGGGATTCGCGCATCTGCCGGGCCAATCCGCACGGCGACAGCCACGACGTCTCGTCGGTGATTTACCAGTACGCCGGCGGCCTCCTGCACGAGCATTCGGGGCAAGCATTGCCCAATGGCGCCGAAAGGCAGATTTCCTGCAAACTCTTCGGCCAGACGTGGAATGCCGTGCTCGACTACTACGACCAGGCGCACTTCCACCGCCGCGGTCAAAAGCCGCTGACGATCGATTTGACGAAGATCAATACAAATACAGCGGGAGTGACGCTCAATGTTGCTTCGTTTTACCAAAATGTTATTGCCGGGCGATGCGAGAATGCCACGGTGCAGCGCGCGGTCGATGGCTGTTTGACGTGCATCTTGGGGCGCGAGGCCGGCTTTCGGCACGGACGGCTTACCATGGAAGAACTCCTCAAGGAGAACAGACGGGTTGAGGTTGACCTGCGCGGCTTGAAAGACTGAAGGGGCCGCTCTATCGCGATGAAACAGGGAATCGCAACGTGTTTTTCCTTTCTTATTCAACTCCGTGCCCTACATTGGCGATTGGGGCGTCCTGAATTCCGAACGATCTTTGCGGCAGGCCAAGCGATATTGGGCTGGCGCGACAAGGAGACAACTAATGTTCGCAAACCGTAAAGGTCATCGTGGGAATGTCGTTATCATCACCGTCGTGGCGTGTCTTCTAACTGCGGCGAGAACCTGGGGAGCCGAAAGCCCCGGAGAACGTCCAGAGGCCCGTGCTGGGGCTGCTCTCCCGGCGGGGCCCGACGCAGATGATCTGGCCTTGATCCTGCGGCGGTTGAAGGTGGACTTCGCCAATCCCAACTCCAACTACCCGCACGACGCACACGGGGTCAATTACTCGCGCGCGTCGAAGTGGCTTTCTTCCCTGGCGGCGGATGGGCACTGGCCTGATATCGGGTACGAGCCCCGGCCGGCCCAGACGAAAAGCGACTACGCCAATCCTGCCACCCCGAACCGTTACTCGAATGCGCACTTAAGCCGGGTGGCCCAGATGGCGAGCGCCTACGCCAATCCCGACAGCCCGGACTATCACTCGCCGCAGATGCTCGATGGGGTCGAGCGCGGGCTCCAGCGTTGGTATCAGGGGCACCCCCTCTCGGACAACTGGTGGGACAACACCATCGGTGTGCCGCTGCTGCTCTCGCACATCTTGGTACCGTTGGAGGATGTTTTGCCGGCCGACCTTCTCCGCCAGGGCGTGAGCTACCTTGTCGTCCCTGCGGATAAAGATCCCACCTATTCCCGCGCTGCCCTCTCGTACCCACAACAACAACTGATTCGCGGGGCGCTGGCGCGCTCCGCCGCCGACATGGCCGCAGCCAGTGAAGAGATGCAGAGGATCATCCGCATCCGGACCGACGAAGGCATTCAGCGGGATTTCAGTTTTCACCAACACGGCCCGCAGCTTTACGACGGCGGGTATGGCCTCACCTTAATGGTTGATATTATCAATTACGCCACCGTCCTTCGAGGAACCCGTTATGCCTTCGCCCACGACAAGCTCGCGTTGCTCGCCGATCACCTGTTGGAGGGCAGCGGGCACATGATTCGAGGCAAGGCGCTCGATTACAGCGCCTTCGGCCGCACCCTGCTCCGCAGGAATGCCGGACAAAGTGCGGTGGAGTTTGTGGCGTTGTGCGATCAGCTCGCCGCCCTCATTCCCGAGCGCGCCGGCCAGTTGATCGCGCTCAAAGAACACATTGAAGGAACGGGATCGCCGTACAGCTTCCTTGGCAACCGGTACTTCTGGAACTCCGATTTCATGACCCACCAGCGGGAGGCGTATTACATTTCCGTCAAAATGGTGTCATACCGCACCGTGGGCACTGAAACCATCCACGGCGAGAATGCGAAAGGATGCTGGCTTCCCTTCGGCGCCACCTGGATCCTCCGGCGCGGCGATGAATACAATAGTATTCTCCGCGTCTTGGATTGGGGACGCTTGCCCGGCGTGACCTCGCCGCACATGACCACGCCGCCCGTCAGAAACGTCAGCCAGCCTGAAGGCTTCGTCGGGGGGGTCTCCGACGGCGCCTATGGCGCCGCCGCCATGGTCTTCGAGCAGACTGAAGCCCTTCCCCTCACTCCCCGGCTCAAAATATCAACGTGGGGTCGAAAAGCGTGGTTCTTCTTTGACCGCGAGATGGTGGCGATGGGCGCCGGCATTGGCTCCTCGCGCGACGAGCCCGTCGGAACAACCCTGAATCAAACGGGGCTGCACGGGCCGGTCCTGATTGATGGTCATGCGGCCGAGCCGGGGGAAGCGAAAGTGCAACAATCGTCGTGGTTGCTACACGACGAGGTCGGTTATGCGTTCCTGGGACCGGCTGACGCCAGCGTCAAAGCAGGACCCCAATCGGTGTTTACGCTCTGGATTGACCACGGGGTTCACCCCCGGGACGCACAATATGCTTACGTGGTTCTGCCCGGCATCAACGCGCAGCAGCTTGCCGAATGGCGGGAGCATCCGCCGGTGCGGGTTATCGCGAACACGCCAGAACAGCAGGCGGTAATCAACGACCGGATCGGCGTGGCGGAAATCGTGTTTTACAGGCCGGGCAAGGTTACGCTGGCAGCCGGTGTCACGGTGAAGGTCGATCACCCGTGCCTGGTGCTGTTGGCCAAACAGGGGAATTCAACGCGCATCGCCGTGTCGAGTCCGGGCGGAGAGTTCTTTACGGTGCATCTCAGCATCACCACGTCGCAAAAAGAACAGAGCGTGGCCTTTGAATTGCCGAGTGGAGACATGGCGGGGAAAAGCCAGGTCCTGGAGGTCCCCGTCACCTGGTAAGAGGGTGCTTCCAACTTGTCGGATCCGGCCATCCGGGGGCGATGCGCCCGCTGCCATACCGGAACTTGCTGTGTTCCAGATCAAGAACCGGCCTCGACCTGGATCACCATGGTCGTCACATCGTCAACGGGCTTCTCCGGCCCGCAAAACGCGCGGACGGCCTGGAAAAGGCGGTCGACAATCTCGGCTGCCTTGCCGGCTTGGGCCGCACGGACGGTCTCGATCAGACGTTCGGTTCCGAATGCCTCACCAGCAGGCGATTGTGCCTCCAGGATTCCATCAGTGACCAGGAGAATCGTATCGCCCGATTCGAGCGACGCGCTGCTGCCCACGCAAAACGTGGTGTCAGGCGCGATGCCCAGCGGCACAGCCGTGCTCTCCAGCCGGGTCTTGACGGCCCCGGATGCATCCAACACGTAGCCGGTAGGATGTCCGGCGCTGGTATAGGTGAAAGTGCGGGCGCGCAGGTCCAGGCGGCCCAGGAAAAGCGTCACGAAGCGGTGCTGCTCGGCAACGTCCAGCAAGCAGCGGTTGACGTGGCCCAGTATCTCGCCGATGTCGTCATAGACCTCCGCCGACGATCGCAGAAAAGCCTGCGTCGAGGCCATCAGGAGCGCGGGGCCAAGTCCGTGCCCGCATACGTCGGCGATCACCAATCCGATACTTTCGCCGCGCATGGGAATGTAGTCGAAGTAGTCGCCGCTGGTGAACTCGGCGGGATAGGTCGCCCCAGCGATGTCGAACCCGGGCAATTGCGGCGGCCCGGCCGGCAGGAGGCGTTCCTGGATCTGTTGTGCCGCCAGCATCTGCGCCTCGCGTTCCCGCAACGTTTGCTCGGCCTGACGGCGCCGCTCCATCTGCCGTCGCAAGCTGCGGGAACCGAGGCCGATGCCCGCCAGGCCGAAAAGCCACATGCTGCCGTAACCCAACAGGCTGCGGTTCCTTTCAGCACGTTGGTCAGGCCACACCATGCTCATCGGCAGCGAAACGCTGAACCCACCGTAGACTTTACCGATTTGGCTCTCCTGATCTGGGTGGCATTTGACGCAAGTCCGTTCGAGCACCAGCGGCCGCATCAATCGCATGTAGGGCTCTTGGTGGATGAGACGCACGGAACTCACCTCGTCCCGGCCCCGTTCAAACGCGTTCAGGGCCCTGCCCTCCCAGCGATCGGGAGGGTTCCTGGATGTGGAACCGCTCCGTTCAAGTACCGCCGGCCGAACGTGCAAGTCCGTGTCTTCGTCGGAGTATTCGCGCAACTGCACCAGCATGTCAATTGGGTTGACAAGCGTCAAACCCTGGCCCGACGGCAGGGCAGCGTCCCGGTCGGGCAAGTGGGCGAGTCCCGGGTTCGGTTGCGTGACCTCGCTTACCCGGGCATAGAGGCCACCAAGGGCCGAGTACCATCGGAGGAATCCTTCGTTCCTCTTGCAGGCCCCCCGTGCCTCCGCCCGGGCAACGTCTCGCGCGTGATTGCGCTGATTGATTAGTTCCCAGACAAGTGTTGCGCCGACAGTGGCCGTCCAAAATGCCACCAGGGCCAAGACGTAACCCCGCAGCCAAGACAGTTCGGAGGGCCGGCGGTTGGCTTCGCTCATGAGAGGCTCCTAATGCGTGCACGGTTCTTCCGATCGGGCCGGAACGCGGCCGGCCGACTGCCCCTCGACAAAGGATACTCGCAATAATTCTCAACAGGAAGGTCGTGTTGAGAGATCCGGTCGCAGTATGCCGGATCATTCGCGCGTCCCCTGAAGCGGGCATTGTTTTTGCTGGGCGGACGTGACAGACTACCTGTGGGGAGGTGAACCATGCGAACTGTGCTAGTGCTTTGCATTGCGATCATGGGATTGACCGGCCTGCTTTGCTGGTTTGACGCCCTCAACTCCCTTATAACTATCGACGGGACTACTGACATCGGGCTTATGGCCCAGCGTCGGCTCAGATTTGAGCTTGGCACCGCGCTCTTGCTCTTGGCAGCGATCGCGACCGCAACGAACTGTATTGTAAATGCCATTGACCGTTTACGGGGGAAAATAGAAAGGGAATCGCCACCCGTCGCACAGCGGATGCCACCGCCTTCCGCTAGCGTCTCGCCAAAAAGAGAGCCGGCCTGTGACGACCTGAAAGAGGTCGCGTCCACAGGACGGTCACCATGAACCGATTGCTTCTCTGCACGCTTCTGTGTTTTTCGGCCGTCGCAGTCTTGGGTCAAGACGCCGACGCACCTAAGAGCATCTTGGACGATCCCGCGGCGCTGTTCGACCCGAAGATCCAAGAGGCCGCCGCTTGGAAGGTAGCGCGGGAGCGGGCCGCCGAACAAGCCAAGATCAAGAGGCAGCAAGCCTTGGGTGCGAAGCCGGCCAAGGAGAAGGCCGCGGTCAGCACGCCGGACACATCGCAGTCAAACGCCAAGACCCCCACCACCCCCGTAGAACGCAAGAGCCGCAACAAGCCGTACCGGCCCAACCCGATGGCCGTCTGGCAGGCACAGTGGATGCAGCGGCAGATGGCCATGATCCGCACGCCGTATACGTTCATTCCGCCGCGGCGATAGATGGCCGGCCGTCGATGGAGCATGGAGCGGATGTTTGATGAGCCGTGAACATTGCTCCCGTTCAGGCCGATTTGTTCGGCGGCGTTGTCAGTTCGATCGGTAGGTTTGGTACACAACGGACGAAGCGAGCGCCGCTTTCGTACCAACCCTGCCGGATGGCGCGGCTGCAAACCACTTTAACCAAGAACGCCTGCCAACGCGATTCGGACAGTTGCAGCGAGACAACCATCCGTTGGGCCGGCAGCGGCGTGGCGTGGAAAAATCCAATACCAAGTTCGGAGAGGTCTTTTCCTGCCGCTGCGATCAATTCGCCTTGACAACCCGTTTCGTCCTGGTTGGGCAGGGTCAGGTAGATCGGTTGCGGCAGTGGACAACGAAACACTCGTCGGCGCTCGCCCAACGAACGTTCGTGCGGATACAGAAGGTTGCTGAGCAGGCCGCGGATTTTCTCCCGCACTTCTTTTTTGAGGTCTTCCGGTGACATGCCCCCTCGCGACCACGGCAGCGTTTCCATAAGACAAATTCCTGCTCCTTGGTTATCTGGCTGCCGTTACCCGTGTGACACGGCTGCTGAAAGCCTACATCAAGACTGGACAATGTCAAGTTTGCCCGATTTCCGCTCTCGCGTCGGTTTCTGACAGGGCTGTTCCGTAGGTGAACAAGGGGGTGTACGTATACCCGAGCGCCCCCGTTTTGCACTCTTGCACACGGTACAAGCCAAGGGCGCCGACGTGATGAAGTGCCCGCCAGACAAGTGATCCACATTTCGCACCGCCGCCTCCGTGGGCTGCATCCGCGTTCGGCAGGGCTTGAGCCGCCCGCGCAAATCTCCTAGAATCATCCGTCTTGCCTGCCCTGCAAAGGACGACTTATGGAACGCTCGCTCGTGTTACTCAAACCCGATTGCCTGCAGCGGCGCTTGATGGGCCGCGTGATCGCCCGCTTTGAGGACAAGGGACTCAACATCGTCGCCATGAAGCTGATGCGGGTTACGCCCGAGCTGGCGAAGCGGCACTACGCCGAGCACGTTCTCAAGCCGTGGTATCCCAACCTGGAGGCCTTCATCACCGGCGGGCCGCTGGTGGCCATGATCGTCGAGGGGCCGGAAGCGATCCGCGTGGTCCGCAGTATGGTGGGCGCCACCAACGGCCTGGATGCCGTTGCCGGTACGGTCCGCGGCGACTTCAGCTCCAGTCAGCAGATGAACCTGGTACACGCCTCCGACGGCCTGGAGTCGGCCCAACGCGAGATCGCCATCTTCTTCAGCCCGGAGGAGATCTGCGCGATGAGCTTTCCGCAACAGGAAGGTAGGGTGGGACAAGCGCAGTGCGGTCCCACCAGGTTCTTCACGGCAATTGGTGGGACTGCGCTACGCTTGTCCCACCCTACTCTTGCACTTACAATTTTCCCACCGGTGTTTCGCTGCGGAGTTGCCCGATCATGTCTTGCGTGGCGGCTTCGACGGCTTGTTGCCACTGGCCAGCGCCGTACCGCTGGGAGTACGCCTTGATGGCGTGGGCGAAGATGATGCCCCGCGAGTTGTTGACGATGGCCCCGCCGCCCTGCGGATCGAAGGCGGCGGCCACGTCACGGGCGGTGCCGCCCTGGCTGCCGAAGCCAGGCACGAGGAACCACGTGTGCGGCATCGCCGAGCGAAGCTCGGCCAGTTGGGCCGGGTAAGTGGCGCCCACTACGGCCCCGACCGCGCCGTAGCCGCAGGCGCCCGCCGTCTTGACGGCCTGCCGCTCGACGTACTCCGCCACGTGGCGATACATGGGCCGGCCCTCCGCCGCGAGATCCTGGAGCATCTTGCCGCCGGGGTTCGAGGTCTTCACCAGCACGAACACGCCCGCGGCACGCTCGACGGCCACGTCGATGAACGGCTGAAGGCTATCGTCGCCAAGGTAAGGGCTGACGGTCAGGGCGTCGGCCCCCCACGGGCTTTGGCCGCCGGAACCGAGCATCCCTTGCGCGTAGGCCGTGGCGGTCGAGCCGATGTCGTTCCGCTTGCCGTCGAGGATCACCAACAAGCCCTTCTGCTGGGCATACTGAATCACTTCGGCCAGGACCGCCATGCCCAGCGGGCCAAGCTGCTCGAAGAACGCGGCCTGCGGCTTGACGGCCGGCACCAGAGGAGACACCACGTCGATCACCCCGCGGCAGAATCGCCCGTAGGCGGCGGCCGTTCCCTGCAAACTCGCGCTGCCGCTCTCGGGAAGGACGTCGGAAGGAAGGCTTTCCTGCCGGGGATCGAGTCCTACCAGCACGGGATTGCGGCAACGCCGGACGGCCGCATCGAGTCGGTCGGCGAAAGACAGCACGGGTTGGCTCCTTATGAGCGATCTCTTCGGGGAGTTGATTTGCGTTCCATCATACAAAGTCGTCCGACTTCACGCATGGGGACGACGGTGCAATTCCGATCGGCAGTTACAGCCATCCCTCGCGCTGATACCACTCGGCCGTCTGACGGAGCCGTTCCAGCAGCGGGGCGCCGACGGCGAAGCCCAAGTCGTCCCTGGCGGCCTGGGCGGAACAGAGCCAGCTTCCGGCGGCGATCTCGCGGGCCTTGTCGAGGTTCATCACCAACGGCTGTTGGCGCACGTGCGAGATGGCCTCGCCGACGGCGGCCACGGTGCGCACCACGGGCATGGCCGTGGGAATGACCAGCACCCGCCGCCCCACCGACTCGGCCACCAGTCGGCCCAGATCGGCATAGGTCAGATCTTGTTCGCAGGCGGCGAAATAATACCCGTGGCCGTTTGGCTCGCCGCGCTGGCCCAAGGGCGGCAGCCGCTTGCCGCGCTCGGCGGCCAGCATCACCAGTTGCACCAGGTCGTCGGCGTGAATCAGCGAAAAACGCTGCGACTTGAACCCCGGCGATAGGTGTATGCCGAATCGAACGACCGAACGAAACAGCGGAAGCCCCAGCCGATCTCCCTCGCCCAGCACGATCGGCGGGCGAACGACGGTGGTGGGCACGCGGTAGGCAAAACTTTCGGCGACGTACTCACCAAACCGCTTGCTGCGACCATAGTGCGACACGGGCGAGGGCGAATCAGACTCGACCCGCGGCCGACCGTCGATGGCTGGTCCCGCCGCCGCCAGCGACGAAACGTACACCAACACTGGCGGCCTGCGCTGCCCGGCGCACGCCTTGGCGATTTGAGCAACACCCAGGCGATTCACATCGTAGAACTGCCGGCGCTTCAGCGCCAACGTGCGGCCGGCCAGATGGTAGACGATCTCTTGACCGGCGACTGCGGCCGGCAAGCAGGCGGGATCGGTCACGTCGCCAATGACCAGACGTACTCCCATCTCCTTGAGCCGATCGACCTGTGAGGTCTTCCGCACCAGGCAGGATACTTCGTCGCCCCGCTCGGCGAGGGCCGCCACCAGGTGCGTCCCAATGAACCCACTTGCGCCGGTAACCAGGACTTTGGTCATAGGGTAAACGACGAGCCGTGAATGAGGAACTTCCCCCTTCCGCCCTCCGCCTTCCCCCTTCCCTGTCACCCGTGCCACGCGTAGGTCCGCTGCAATGCCTGCCGGACCGCATGGGTGATCTGTCGTACGGTCACCGTCTTGGAGAGGACCGAGTAGGCATGGGCCCGCTCCGCCTGCTCGACGATTCGTTCATCCAGTTGAGCGGAGATCAGAATGCAGGGGAGCATCGCCCGAAACTCCTTGAGCATCCGCAGGGTCTCCAGCCCGGTGAGTCTTGGCATGTGCATGTCCAACAGCACCACGTGAACCGTTTCATTGTGGACGATCTTCAGCGCCTCCTCGCCGTCGCCTGCCAAGAGCGTGCGAAAGCCCCTCGGCTCGAAGACGACGCGGAGCGTCTCCCGGAAACCGGGATCGTCGTCCGTAATCAGCAGTGAGGGCGTTTCCAGCATCATGGCTTCAATTGCCTCGTTTGCCACGGTCCAACGCAGATCGAGTGCAACTTGTATGCCATTGTAGGCCATCCCCGTCACCTTGGGGGCAATACGAGGATAACCGGCGTCTGCAACGAATCTTACGTCATTTGTGGGGGCGGTGCTAGAGCGAATTTGGGAGGAATAGCTCGTCCTTTTCGACAGATCTGCCTGCCGTTTTGGCAGAGCAGCCCTGCAGCCAGCAACAATTGGTGGAGGCACAGAGACGGATCATTTCGTCAGGATTTCCGATGTCGCCAAAGCCTATCGATAATAACGATTTTGATGTCTGGCAAGAGTTTTTCGCCTGGGCAACCGATGATAGGTGCAGCCCAGGGCGGGCAGGCTCTGCCACTGCGCAACGGCCGGTTGTCGGCCTCGGAAGGCCATGAAAACGGCTCGTTAGTCCTTTGCTCGGAAGGACTTAAGAACCAAGTCGTGGCGCCGCGGCGGCTTGATCGGCATAAGTTCTTTGAAAATAAGCACTTACGAATAGACGTGCCTCGCGTGCGTTGGGCGCTTCCACGGTTGACGTCACCGCGAGGCGGCCCCCATGGCAGACGCGATCGCACATTGGCCTTGACACTAGTCGTTATGGCACCTACACTTGGAGCATCGCGGCAGCGTTTTCGTCCGTGTCCGCTACTCCAGCCTGCGACGACCCTTCTCAGAGGAGAATTGAGTCGTGACCAAGAAAGAAATCGTCCGGACTATCTCTGAGGAAATCGGTCTGACCCAATTGCAGACGAAAGAGATCGTGCAGAAGACCTTCGACGCCATTGTCGAGGCCCTGGTAGCGGAGCGGCGGATTGAACTTCGCAACTTTGGCGTGTTCGAGGTAAAACGTCGGGCCCCCCGCAAGGCCCGCAACCCGCGTACCGGCGACAAGGTGTTCGTACCCGAGAAATACGTGGTCACGTTCAAGCCAGGCAAGGAGATGGAGGAACGGGTCAAGGAGTTGGAGCGTCAGGCCGCGGCCGCTGCTAGGGCGGCCCGGGTGAAAACCGGCGGCAAGGACGCGACTCCGAAACCTGTGCCCCAACCGCTTGGCGCGACAGCGAGTTACGACACCGATCACCGCGAGCCATAAGCCGCCGCGATACCAAGTCTGCCACGCAGCAGACACGCGGCCGCCCAGCGACACGTCCTACTACTCTCGTCTCGATCTTTTCTCTCGTCACTACATAGACTTTCGGAAGGTTCGCCTCCGGCAGGTTGGCGTTGTCATCGCCGCCGGGGTCGCACACAAACCATCTTGCTAGGATGCAGGGGGTATTCGTTTCACGGAGGATTGTCCGATGCGTAGCCTGCTAATGGCATTGGCGTGTGGCATGCTGCTCAGCACGGCGGCCGGGTGCCTTATCCCGGCCTATTCGGCTGACCCGGTCCGCCGCACCCAGGAATTGATGTTCACGTCAGAAAACCTGCGTCTGCTCTTGGACGAGTGGGAGCGGATGTGGTTCCTCGACGCGCCTGACCACCAGACGCCCTACCGGACTCACGGTGGCATAATCTAGTCTGCGCGGTCGGCGGAAATTGACACCCGGTGGATCGGGTCGCTACACTGGCGATTCTGTCCATTTTGCTGGGGAGATCCTGTTGACGTGGCTCTGCTGAGGTGGCGCTCGCGGGGTGACAGTGAACGGGTCTGTTGGGGTGGCAGTTGAACTGCCACCCCAACAGGCTGAACTGCCGTCCCAACGAAGCGCAATCGTCACCCCCCAATGGAGCCATGCCTACGGAAGTCCCTCTGCGTATGCGCGTGCGCTGTAACCGCCAACCGAACGAACGCCCGTGAATCCCACCGACGTCCATCTCGACGTTCAACTGGGCCGCTTGCGCCTGGCGAATCCCATCATGGTGGCCTCGGGCACGTTCGGATACGCCCGAGAAATGGCCGGCCTGGTCGACGTGTCGCGGCTGGGCGGTATTCTGCCCAAGACGATTACGCAACTGCCGCGAGCCGGAAACCGACCGCCGCGCACGGTCGAAACCACCGGCGGCATGCTCAATTCCATCGGATTGGACAACGACGGCATCGAGGCCTTCATTGAGCGGCAGTTGCCCTACCTGGCTTCGCTAAAGACCGCCGTGGTCGTCAGCATTGCGGGCAAGAGTTGGGACGAGTTCATCGACATGGCCGCCCGATTGGAGGGCGTGCCCGGCGTGGACGCACTAGAACTCAACATGTCGTGCCCGAATGTCAGTGGCGGGGTTGACTTTGGCACGAACCCGTCGTTGTGCGAGAAGGTGGTCTCCGGCGTGCGGAAGGCCTGTTCGCACCCGATCCTGGCCAAGCTCACGCCCAACGTGACGGATGTCACGGTGATTGCCCGTGCGGCCGAGGCGGCGGGGGCCGACGCCCTCTCGTTGATCAACACCTGTCTGGGCATGGCGGTCGATTGGCGCCGCCGCCGGCCCGTGCTGGGCAACGTGCTGGGCGGGCTGAGCGGCCCGGCCATCAAGCCCATCGCCCTGCGGATCGTCTACCAGGCAGCCCGTGCCGTCAAGATTCCGCTGGTGGCCGTCGGCGGCATCGCCCATGTGAACGATGTCATGGAGTTCCTCGTCACCGGCGCCACCGCCGTTCAGATCGGCACGGCAAACTTTTACAATCCCACGGTGTCGACGCAGATCCTCGACGCCCTTCCCGCCGCCTTGGCTGAACTGGGCGCCAGTTCGGTCAGCGAGGTGGTCGGAACGCTCGGACAATGATAGCCTTCCCCCTAATCCCCTAATCCCTAATCCCCAATCCCTCTCCCTTCCCATGCGTGTTCTTTCCGGCATTCAACCGACGGGCCAAGGCCGATTTCACTGGGGCAACTATTTCGGCGCCATCCGACAGTACATTGAGCTGCAAGGCGATCCCGACGGCGCCTTGTACTTCATCGCGAACCTGCACGCATTGACGACCGTTCGCGATCGGGCGGCCCTTACGCAATATACGCTGGACGCGGCCATTGGACTGCTGTCGCTGGGGCTCGATCCCGAATCGCGCCACTCTGTTCGTGCAGTCCGACGTGCCGGAGGTCTCCGAATTGTGCTGGCTCTTGATGACCGTCACGCCGATGGGCTTGCTCGAACGATGTCACGCCTACAAGGAAAAGAAGGCGAAAGGGCTGCCGGCCGACGCCGGCCTGTTCGCCTATCCCGTGCTGATGGCGGCCGACATCCTGGCCTATGACTCCGATACGGTGCCGGTGGGCGAGGACCAGGTGCAGCACATAGAGGTCTGCCGCGATCTAGCGGGGAGTTTCAACCATCTGTTCGGCGAAACGTTCATTCTACCGAAGGCGAGACTCTTGGACACGTCGGCCCGCGTGCCCGGCGTCGACGGCGAGAAGATGTCGAAGAGCTACGGCAATACGCTGGAGGTTTTCGAGGACCCCAAGGCCCTGCGAAAGCAGATCATGCGGATCGTGACCGACTCGCGGCCGATGGAACAGCCCAAGGAGCCGGGCACCGATCACCTCTTCCAGCTCTACGCCCTTTTTGCCGACGACGCTCAGCGGGAAACGATGGCGGCCACCTATCGGCGGGGCGGCTTCGGCTACGGCGAAGTGAAGAAGGCCCTCGCCGACCTGGCCGTGGACTACTTCGCCGAAGCCCGCGATCGCCGCCGCGAATTGGAGACGCATCCCGAGCGGGTCCGGGCGATCCTGGCCGACGGCGCGGCCCGTGCCCGAGCCAAGGCCGCCGAGGTCCTGCTCCGGGCCCAGCGGGCCTGCGGCGTGAAGTAGGCAACCGCTCCCAGGGGACCTGAACAAATCGACAGGTTTGACGTTCGTTCGATCCGTGTTATGTTTCCCGTTTTGGCGGGCAGGACGCCTGCCGCGCGGAGGTGGTGGGGGCAACGTCGCAGGACGTGCCGTTGCCCCGAGAGTCTACGCCCTGCCGATGTCCGCAGCAATGGCAGGGTCTTCTTCGTCACGACCGATGAAAGGAACCGCCATGGAAGAGAACGCGACTGCCGCCAAGAAACCCATGAACAAGACGGAGATCTTCACTGCACTGTGTGAGGCAACGGGCCTCACCAAGCAGCAGGTCGGCGGCCTGTTCGACGAGCTTGCCACGCTGATTCGCCAAAACCTTCGCCAAGAAGGGCCCGGCGTTTTTGCCCTCCCCGGCCTGCTGCAGATCAAGGTCGTTCGCAAGCCGGCCACCGAAGAGCGCAAGGGGATCAATCCTTTCACCAAGGAGGAAACGATCTTCAAGGCCAAGCCGGCCAAGAATGTCGTGAAGGTGGTTGCCTTGAAGGGGCTCAAGGACATGGTGCAATAAGGCAATCCGCCGGAAACGTGGCGCCCGTAGGACAGGTTGCCAACTTGTCTCGGACAGGTTGCCGACCGATCCCACGAGTGGTTCAGTCTCCGCGCGTTGCCCAAGACCGGCCCGACTCTCGGTAACGACAGGTTCGCTTTCTCTCACGTCTGGAAGCGGAAACAGGGCCCGAGCAGCATGAGTTCCACCAGCTTGACGGATGCGAAGAGAACGGCTGAAGCGGCCAAACAACGAATCCTGCATCAACCGCACTTGACCCAGCAACGGATCTGGTGCGAGTTCGACCGGGGCCGGCTGTTCTTGCGGGGGCAGGTGCCGAGCTTCTACTTCAAGCAGATTGCCCAGGAAGCGGTCGCGGGCATGGCCGACGTGCGGCAGATCGTCAATGAGATCGAGGTCGTCTGGTAGCGCCTCGCGGGCGTCTCTTCTCTCGACGCCGGCAACTCTCCGGCTCGATGCCGCGGGCTCAATGCTGCATCAACTGAAACAGCAAGAGGGCGAGTCCAATCGTGATCACGCCGATGCTCGCGATGATCCCGCCCACGTAGTCATGGCCCAGTCGGACGGGTCGCAGCACTTCTGCCTGTAGGCCGGGCAAGAGCGCCAGCCTCAATGGGTGAACTTCCTCGACGGGACGTTCGCCCTCCTCCTTCTTCTCCCGCTGCTGCTCGACCACTTCTTCCCGCCGGCGTTCGGCCACGGGATAGGACCAAGGGGGAACGGTCGGTGGCACCAATCTTCCGTAAACATGTTCCTCGTTGATTTCGGAAGGGCCCGCACCACTTTTCACAAGCTTGAGGATTTTGGCAAACATGACCGCTCCTTTCCTGTCTCAATGAATTATAGGGCGAAGAAATGGCAGAGAAGACAAATCTGGGGGGGCCCTCTAAACTGGCGTCCCGAAGCAGGCAAAGACCCCCACTTTAGGTGTATGCATTACCGCTGCATTGCCAGAACGTGGCCGTAACGCCTTACGCTTCGCAAGATTCGGCCGGGCGACAGACGGCGAGTTGGACACCTGGGAATCAAAGGGAGTAAGCCGAACTGGTCGAAGCGGCCCGACGCGACGACGTGGACAGCTTTGGCGAGCTCGATCGCCGGCACTACGTGGTGGTCGTAGGCGTGGCCTGCTGCGTCCCAGCCGATCGGCACCTCGCCGAGGATGCGGCCCAGGAAGCCTTCGTCATCGCCTGCCGAGAACTGGCAGGGCTACGGCGGGCCGAGCGATTCGCACCGTGGATCTGCACGATCGCCAGGCGGGTGGCCGTGCGGATGGCGCGCAAAGGGGGATATTGGAGCGCAGAGCCGGCCGCGGGCAAACCGCCCGCCCGCTCCGATCCACGGGAGGCGGAGACGGAGCAGTCCGGCGACGATTGGGACTTCGACGGGCGAACCCTGATACGGAATATGTCGAAGTCCACCCAGGTGGCAGTCAACATTTGCGGTTTGATTCAGCGTTGCGAGTCGGGCGGGAAACCTTAGAACAACGCGTGTTGCAATGGCAACACCGATATGGGTTCGGTTGGAACTCCTCTTGCATTGCGGACAAACTCCGCAATCTCATCCTCCTGCCATTCGGCCATAAAGCGAAATGCCGAACCGATGATATATTCAAGGTTGCATTCCAGGGAAATCCACTGCCGACCGAGCAACTCTGCCGCCTCGCCCGTCGTGTTTGATCCAGCGAAAATGTCCATCACGACATCGCCGGGGTCGGTCAGGAACTTGATGAAGAACTCTGGCAATGCTCGTGGAAACCGCGCAGGATGCGGCTCGACATTGTGTGCCTTGCAGAGCCGGATATGGGCAGAATTGCTCTCGGTGTTAGGATATTGTAACAGGTTGGATGGGATGGCTCCGCCATTGTCCTTGCCGAACTTCCCACTGATGTCGTGGCCAGAAGGGCGCTCCTTTGGTCGATAAAATGCATCTGGGTCTTTAATCAATTGTCTCATGTGCGCGCTATACGGTGCGAGCACGTTACTAACGTTCGCCTTTGGATACTCGGACTTGGAGAACCACCAAACGGTGTTCACCGAGTCTTTGGCGCGAATCTTGCGCTTGTTGACCCATTCGATCGGTGAGGGAAGCTTGGCCGGGTTATGCCAGAAGAACTCCTCTGCAAGATGGAATCCATGCTCGTCACACATCCGTAGAAGAACACGGTAGTTGTAAAGCGATCTGCAAGGAACGCCGCGCTGATAGGCCCCTCCCAAATCCAGCACAAAGCTGCCCGTGTCTTTGAGCACCCGTCGCACGAGTCGACCGAAAGAGACCAGCCAATCGACATACTCGCCTTGGTCCACGTTCCCGTAGGTTTTTTGACGCAGGAGTGCGAAAGGCGGGGAGGTGATAACTAAGTCAACTGAGTTCTCCGGCATGGACGGGAGATAGTCTTCCGCGCGTGTCAAGCGTGCTTGACCGAACTTCGTCCGGTAGACTTCAATTGGCCTCTGTTTGGCATCCATTCGGTGTATGCACCCTTTCCCTTTCTTCATAGCGTATCAAGTCTCCTGCGAGTCTCATAGCGATGTAGACTATAAGTTACCGTAACGTAAAGACTGTAGACGTATAATATGCACTTCCGCAAACTGCTGTCAATAGCTGTCTATATCCTGAACTATTGACGCAGCAATGGGTACGGTTTTGTCCGACGTACTGGTTCAATTCGGCAAGCGACTGCGGACGATCCGCCAAAGGAAGGGGATATCCCAGGAGCGGCTGGCGGAGTTGGCAGGGTTGCATCGGACCTACGTTAGCAGCGTCGAGCGCGGCGAGCGCAACATCTCCATACTGAATATCGAGAGGTTGGCTACCGCCTTGGGGGTTGCGATGTCAGACCTCATGCCCTAGTCCTGCCTGCCGTTGAGGGCGGCCATTGTGGGATTCAAGAGCGACCGGGAGTTTCTCCGCAACGTCAGCATCGGCGCAGTTGGGACGCGAAAGGTCGCAGCGATTCTCAGCGCGGGAGGTTTTCAAGTCATCGAACTGGAGCGGTATTGCTCCAACAACAAGATTTGGGGAACCAAGATCAAGCGATTGCGAGTCCCTGATCTGCTGTGCTTGAAGTCGGGCATACGAATCGAGTGTCGTGCCAAGGCCGACCTGAAGATCACGATGTCCCATTCGGTCAACAACACCGATCGAGCATGGGATAAGGGACTTCGAGACAGCGACATTGTCGCGTTCATCCGGGTGTGGCCGGCTGATGACTCTTGGGTCGCCAGCGAACGGCTTGCGCTCTTTCGTGTGGGTGACATGCGTTCGGTATGGAATCTAACGAAACGCGAAGCCATGAAGGCCGCTTCACAAGGAAGTGAGGTCCAAGTCACTTGGCCCTCAGTAGTCCCAAACAAAGCCGGCACGGTTACCAGCGTTTCGAGTGAGACCATCAAGACTGCACTCTCCGGTGGTCGCCGACAGTCGTACCGCCTTACCCGTCAAGCAAACGGTGAACGGGTCACGTTGACGCCTTAGTCGCTGTTCAAAAATAAGTTAGCCGTTTGTATAATCTGCGTATTCCGCTTCCATGGATGGAGAGACGGTCATGGCAGACAAGGATTGCAGGCGCATTCGCCGGTGTCGCTGCCGAGGATGTCGCTCGCGTAGCGATGCGGATTTGGTTGCGTACCATCGGGCCATCAATCGAGTGATGGCCGAGTTGGACGAACGGAGTCGGCGGTTGTTCGCCGGGATCGTGGCCCGGCAACGCGGACACGGGGGCGTCCAGTTGGTGGCGGAAATCACCGGCCTGAGCCGTATGACAATCCGCCGGGGATTGCGCGAAAGCGAACGCGGACAGGTGGCGTCTTCAGAGCGAGTACGGCGTCCCGGCGGCGGACGAAAACGAGTCGAAAAAAAACGCCACGTGTGCGGGAGTTGTTGAAGGGGCTGTTGCGGGATGCGACGGCTGGCGATCCGATGGGTGGTCTGCGGTGGACGCACAAGACCACCCGCAACCTGGCCGCTGCATTGACGCGACGTGGCGTACCGGTCGGGCACGTGACGGTGGCTCGGTTGCTGCGAGCACAGAAGGTACTCGTTGCGATCGAACCGCAAGCGGTTGGGTGGGAAGAGAGATCCCTATCGGGATCAGCAATTCCGCCTGTTGGGGCGTCGGCGACGGCGATTCCAACGGCAAGGGTGGCCGGTAATCAGTGTGGATACGAAGAAAAAGGAGTTGGTGGGCAACTTCAAAAATAACGGACGCAGTTGGCGGTGTGAGGACCGCGACGTGCTGGACCACGACTTTCCCACACTGGCCCGCGGCCGCGCCTATCCCTACGGCATCTATGACGAGAATCGCAATGAGGGCTATGTCGTGATCGGCACAACTCATCAGACAGCGACCTTTGCCGTGCGTGCCATTCGCTCGTGGTGGCTGAAGGTTGGGCGGCGTCGGTACTCGGGTGTGTCTTGGTTGGCCATCGAAGCCGACAGCGGAGGTGCCAACGGCAACCGTTGTTGGGCTTGGAAGGTGGGCCTGCAAGAATTGGCTGACGAATTCAGATTGACGATCACGGTCGGGCATTATCCCGCAGGAGCCTCCAAGTGGAACCCGATCGAGCACCGCATGTTCAACCTCATCAGTGCCAATTGGGCCGGCGAGCCACTGACCAGTTACGAAGTCATGCTGAAGAACATCCGCACGACACGGTCGAGCACGGGCTTTCGCTGCCGCGCATCGTTGGACACCAAGCTCTACCCGACCAAAGTCAAGGTGTCCGACGAAGCGAAGGCAACCGTGCGGCTGTTGCGACATACCGTCCTACCCAAATGGAACTACACCATCTGTCCACGAAAACGAAACGGCTAAGTTATTTTTGAACAAGTCCTAAGGACCCTGACGACCGCCGTCGGGCTGCCGTCGCTGGCGTCGTAGATTGTGATGTCATTCTCGCCGCTGACTCCCTCTTGGCCCACAGCCAGGCGTTTGCCGTCCGGACTCCAGTCCAGAGCATGAGATCTTCCCTGCACCTGGGACAGTTGACGCAGAGCAGAATCCCAGACGCGGAGCGAATTTCCTGTCATCGCCAGCAGTTTACCGTCGGGCCGCCACCGACACTGTATGTTACTTAGCCATAGCTCGGGGGAGTCATACGCCGAGGTCGCGACTTCCTTGCCCGTGCCGGCAGAGAACAATTTGACACGTCCGCCGATTCGCGGATTTAATAGTCCCGCGGCAAGGATCTCACCGTCAGGGCTCCAGGCCAGCGACCGTACCTCGTCCCCGCACGGCAACAACGGTAGCAACGGCTTGCCGGTGTCCGCATCGGCGATCATGAGATTGTCGGGACGCACGCGCGCGGCAAATCTTTTTCCGTCAGGGCTCCAAGCTACGCATTGCTTCACCAAATCTCGATCCTTGTCGTATTGCACGGAAAGAGTCTCCTTGCCCGCCTCCACGTCGACGACCTTCAAGGTGCCATTGCCTATAGCCGCCAACAGGCGCTTTCCATCCGGGCTGAACGCTACCGTCGTGTCATTCTGGGTGATCATGGGCAGAGTCATGAATGTCGGAACGGCGCCGGTATCCCAAACCTTGACTGTTCGGTCGGAAAGACCCCTGCGCGGCAAGATACCTGCCTCTCGGGCTCCACGCCGGCGCAATATGTCGCGCCGCATTCGTCACGACTGACGAAACAACATCCCCCGTTTTCGCGTCAAAGATGACGATGGGGCCGTTATCCGTTGTAGACGCCAGCCGCTTCCCGTCCGGATTCCAAGCTGTGTGACCGCCCTTACCCTCTACGCGCAACTCGACAAGTTCGCGTGTTTTCAGGTCCATAACGCCTTGCCCCCAGGCAACGCGACCCCCATCCGGGCTGAACGCCGCACCCGTACCGCTCGGAAAGCTGTCAGTTTCCCGGCCAGTTGTGGTGTCCCAAATCTTCAGTAGTGTGGAACTAGAACGATCAGGGCTTTCGACGTAAGTTGCCAATAAGTGTTTGCCGTCCGGATGCCAATGCACTCGCCACAAAGGCTCGCTCGGCACAAACAGCGACGAGACTACTTTTCCGGTGTGCGTGTCCCATATCCGGATCGTGCCGTCAAATCCTCCCGAGGCCAGCCGGACGCCGTCCGGGTTCCAGTCGATCGACCGAACGGATGCCGTGTGTCCATAGAGCGAGCGCGCTCTCTTTCCCGAGGCGATCTCCCAGATCACGACGGTGTTGCGATCGTTTCCCGCCGCGAGATACTTCCCATCCGGACTCCAGGCCATCGCATTGATTGTGCCTGGACAACCTTGGAGTGATGCCCTCCGCTCCCCGCTAGCGATATCCCAGATGGTCATTAGCCCGAGCATTTCCACGCACGTGGCCACGTACTTCTCGTCCGCGCTCCAGGCAATCGGCTCATCCTGGAACGGGAAGCAGAATCGCTCGCTGTGGCACTCGGAAAACAAGTACCACCATTCCCAACCGCGGAAGTCCGGGCGGCCAGGCTCGGGGGCTTGAGCGTCCAGCAGACGAAAGAGGCGTTCTGTATGCCCTGCCGCACGATCGTGTTGGGCCTGTCGCATGTCTGAAACGTAACGACGATACTCGGCGGCGTCCCGTTGGCGGACCGCTTCTTCCCTCTGAGCAACCGCCAGCCGTTCCTGCTCTTTCGCCAGTCGCTGCTGCTCCTCTGCCAGTTTTCGCTGCTCGTTTGCCACTTCCTCTTGTCGCTTTGCAGCTTCCTCCTGCTGCTTTGCTAGCCGTTCCGCCTTTTCCGTGGCCGCTAATTGCACTGCCTGCTGCTGATATGCTTCGGCCGTCCGCTTGTGCTCGCGGGCAATCAACACGGCACTGACCGTCGACCCGATGGTTGCCAACACCAACAGCACCGCGGCCGCCCAAACCACGGGCCGGTGCCGCCGGGCCCACTTTGCCGCTCGATCGGTCAGCGACGGCGGCCGGGCCAGAATCGGCTCGTCGGCCAGGTAGCGCTGAATGTCCTCGGCAAAATCGCTGGCGGTCTGATAGCGCCGAGCGCGGTCCTTCTCCAGGGCCTTCATAACAATCCAATCCAACTCGCCGTGTAGCGCCCGGCGGAGCTTGCCGGGGTCCGTCTTGCGGCACGCCGAGACTGCCGTGTCTGCCTCTCCCAACGTGCTGATCTTGGTGCTCGGCCGCGACGGCTCCTCCTCGCAAATCATGCGGCGGAGCTCGTCATACCCGGCCTCCCGCACCCGTTGAGTATCGAACGGCGTAGTGCCGGTGAGCAATTCGTAAAGCACTACTCCCAGCGAGTAGATGTCGCTGCGGGTGTCCACGTCCAGGCCGCCCAGCCCGGTCTGTTCCGGACTCATGTAGAGCGGCGTGCCGATCATCTGCCCCTGGACGGTAAACAGCGTCTTCTCCGTCAGGTGCCGGTCGGTCGCCTTGGCGACACCGAAGTCGACGATCTTGGGGACCGGCACGCCGTCGCGGAGCGTGACGATCACGTGGGTGGGCTTGAGGTCGCGATGGATGATCCCCTTTTGATGGGCGTGCTCGACCGCGTGGCAGACTTGGACAAAAAGCTCGAGCCGCTGCCGGGTGGTAAGTTGGTGCTGGTCGCAATACTCCGTAATAGGCAGACCTTGGACCAGTTCCATCACGAAATAGGGCTTGCCCGAGTCGGTCGCCCCGGCGTCGAGCACGTGGGCGATGTTGGGGTGGTCCATCAGGGCCAACGTCTGCCGCTCGGCCTCGAAGCGGGCGATCACCTGGCGGGTGTCCATGCCCGGTTTGATGATCTTGAGCGCCACCTGCCGTTGGACCGGCTCCCGCTGTTGGGCCGAGTAGACCATGCCCATGCCCCCCTTCGCCGATCTCCTCCAAGAGCTTGTAGCGGCCGATGAAGTCGCCGGGCTTTTCGGTGATGGGGAGGACGATGGTGGCGACCAGGCCGGGAGGCGGAGAGTCGAGCGGACCTCTGGATTCCTCATGGGTTGCCAGAAGCTCTTTGACCCGTTCCAGCAGGTCGGGACCACCGGCACAAGCCGCTTCGATAAACGCATTGCGTTCCCGCGGTGCGGCTTTTTCCAGGGCGGCCAGGAAGATGGCCTTTTCGTTTCTGGCTTGTTGGGTCATCACTGCCTCCAAAGAACAGTGCGTAATTGCGTCGCAGATCACCCCACGAAATCGAGCGAATCTGCGAGATTCTTCTACTGGTCCGTGCTCTGATCGCCCTTTTTCAACTCCGCGTGAAGCCAGGCGCGAGCGTAAGCCCAATAGCGGTCAGCCGTTGTGGAAGAGATTCCGAGGGCATCCGCCGCCTGGGGGATCGTCAGACCGGCGTAGTAGCGGAGTTTGACGAGATCGGCCGCAACTTTGTCGCTCTGGGCGAACCGCTCCAGCGCGTCGTTGAGGGCCAGCAAGTCAAATGACGGCTCCGGGATCTCAATCTCGATGTCCTCGATGGGCTGTTTCTGTAGTCCGCCGCCCCGCCTCTGACTACGCCTCTTTCGAGCTTGGTCGACCAGGATCCGCCGCATCGCCTCCGCCGCCGCCCCGAAGAAGTGCCCCCGGCTGTTCCAGTGCTGAGCCTTCTCCACGTCCACTAGCCGGATGTACGCCTCGTGAACCAGGGCTGTCGCCTGGAGCGTCTGCCCGGGCTTCTCCTGGGCAAGTCTCTGAGCGGCCAGCTTCCGCAGCTCGTCATAGACCAACGGCAGCAACCGCTCGGCGGCGTTGGAGTCGCCACCCTCGATCTGAGATAGGATTCGCGTGACGTCGCTCATGGGCGTGGGTTCCAAAGAAACGAAGACGCCCACCATTATAGCGTCCCGCCGATGCAACCGCCTCAGGGAGTCATTCTTCGGAGAGTCCGAGCGATCTCCCCAAGCCGCACCCTGCAAATCGTTCCGTTCCTTGGAACGCTGTTCCTCTCCCTCGGACACGCCAGTCTTGGCTCCCTGCCGCTCCGAGACTGCCACATCGTCATTCAAAGCACTGGAAAGCCGTCAAGAACGAGGTTCTCGACAAACGCCCATTGCCCTTCCATGGTGGACGACGACCAGTCGATTCGGTCTTGCCAGGCAAGGCTGACCGACCGAACCCCTTGGCAGTCGGTGCAGTGGTGAAGGGGTACGCCGGCACAATAGCGCCGATCTTGGCGGCACCCCGTTTCTTGGCAACCGCCTCAGTGCAGATGCCGCTGGGGATGAAGCGGAACCTGGCGGCCGGGATCGTCGTCGTCCGGGATATATCCTGGACGCGCCAGACGGAGCAAGAACGCCAGACATGACGTTCAGACGAAACAGCACCCGGCGAACCAACGGAGGACGGCATACGCAGCCACCGTACCTTCGATTCCTGCTGCCGCCAGCAGCGACCATCGTGACGTCCGGCTGGGGGCGACGATCCCGGCGAGCGCGAAGGCGGCAGCCAGGGGAGGCGACACAAGCATTCGCAGGACCGCCAGCGCCGTCCAGACCATCAACGGCGACTCGCGGGGGAGTGTCAGGCAAGCCGCCACGGCGCAGACCGACGCCGCCAGGAGCGCCGTGCCGGCGACCGTCAGCGCCGCTATGGACAGCGCGACCCAGAACCAGCGGCAGGGCGCAGGAAACAGAGCGCCAAGCCGGTAGGGAACTACAACGGTCCGGTGCTTATCAGCCACGGCGATGCGGACCGGGTGATTCCCATCTCTCACGGAAAACGACTTTTCACCGCAGCCAATGAGCCGAAGAAGTTCTTCGTTGTCATCGGCGGCGACCACAACGATCCCGAACCGGCGGAATACCATCGCCTGCTCGATCAATTCCTTGACAACATGAACCAAAAGAACGAGGATATCCTCGACCCAAATCCGAGACCATCGGAGTTCCATGATGAAGATTGGCTTGTACAGCGTCACCTATCGCGGAGCATGGTATCAGGGTGCCCCGCTCGACCTGTTCGATATGATGCGGCTTGCCAAGCAGCAAGGATGGGAAGGGGTCGAGTTCGATGCCGACCGACCGCATGCTGCGCCCATGGACCTTTTGCCGAACGATCGGAAACGGCTTTACGACCTGGCTGGCGAGCTCGATCTGCCGATCGTTGCGGTGTCTCCCAACTGCGATCTTTCCAGCCCCGTGCCCGTCTACCGCGAAGCGATGATTTGCTACGTGAGAGATGCATCAAGCTCGCCCACGATCTGCGGGCTCCCCTCTGCAAGATATTTGCCGCGTGGCGCGGCATTACGCTCTACAACGGCTTGGCAACATACGACGATACGTATGGATACGATCAGTACGGCTATTGGAAAGGCGATCGTCGGGGGTTTGTGGTCGAAAGCCTGCGAGAACTGACCAAGGTCGCCGCCGACCACGGCGTCGTGCTGGCCATGCAGAATCATGGTCCCGATGTCGTCAACAGCTATCGAGACGTTCTGTCGCTGATTACAGAGGTGGGATCGCCGGTGCTCAAGGCGTGCATGGACATCAATATCGAGCCGGAAGCGGAGTCGGCAGAGACCGCAAAAGAGATGGTGCGTGCCTCAGGAGACCTCACAGTTCACTCTCATGTCAACGGTGAATTCTACCGACAGTCGGACGGTCGCGTGGCGTTGACAGGCTCGGGCTACTATGATCAACGATTCTGGCAGCGGAGGACCGCCTATCCGGCATATTTCGAAGCTCTCGCAGCGTCCGGCTACGGCGGCTACGTGGACTGGGAGTTCTGTCATCCAGCGATACGAGATGGCAAGCCAGCGGGCATCGATTACATACACGAGCAAACCCGGCTCGCGCTGGAATACATGAAGGACCTCAGATCCGCCGCGCAAGCGGGCTGCCGAACTTGATGTTTTCGGCATAACCGTCGCCAAATCTGTCGAGAGTTTCTTTGTCCTGCCGACCCGAGCCAGAGTCGAAGTCTCGCTCCTCACATCAACGCCCGATAGACCCGCTGCCCATTCACCTGTGCGACCGTGACCTACCCGGCCGACGTCAAAGCCGCCCCGGCTTGCACGATCATCTGCACCAGCATCGCCACCTGACGGGCGCGAGCGTCGTGGTACGGGATATATCCTGGGCATCGCAGAAGGAGCAGGAACAATGCTCAGACGAAGCAGCACCCGGCGAACCAGTGAAGGACGGCATACGCAGCCACCGCTCCCTCGATTACCGCCGCTATGAGGAGCGCCCATCGCAAGCGCGCCAGGGAGCCTCCCCTGCCGGACCACTCGCCCAAGCCATCCCGTCTGGACTTCGCCGCCTCTCGGCACGGCTCCGAGCCGCCCCGTCCGCATATCGAGAGGGGCGGCAGACGCCCGATCGCGCTCCCTGGCGTCTCGCCCGGCGTGCAGAAGTCTCACGAGACTTGAGGCCAGAACCGGCCTCGAATGCGACTTCGAGCGCCGCCGCCCGCCGGCGAACCCTCTTGATAAGGAGAAGGCAGATCCCAGGCAGATCTTGATAAAGGCGGAATCGTCATATCGGTTAAGCTGTATAACAGCATGGGCATCGGAGGACGACCACGATGCCCAGCCAAACCGCCATCCGCGACGAGGTGACCGCCCGGATCGTCGAGGCGCTCGAAGCCGACCTTCTCCCCTGGCGAAGACCGTGGCGGGCGACCGCAGGCGGCTCTCAGCCCGGTCGGCACAGCAACGTCGCCTCCCGGAAAGCATACAGCGGCATCAATCCTCTCCTCCTCGAAATCCATGCCTTGCGCCTGGGACTGCTTTCCCGCTGGTGGGCGACGTTCAACCAATGGCACGCCCTCGGCTGCCGCATCCGTCGCCGACCCAATGATGTCGAGCAGGGGCATTGGGGATGCCGGGTGGTCTTCTGGAAGCCCCTGACGAAGACCGTCACCGACGACCAGACCGGCGACGAGGACGAGGAGAGGTTCTTCGTCCTCAAGACCTTCACTGTCTTCTCCGGCGACCAAGTCGAGGGGGAAGCGGCAGAACAGTACCAAGTGCATGAGGAAGCAGGCCAGCCCCACGCCCAACCCGACTTCCAGCCCGCCGATGAGCTGATGCTCGCCAGCGGAGCCGATATCCGCTACGGCGGCGACCGCGCCTATTACCGCCGTCCCACGCCCGCCGGCTCGTTCCCGAACCATCACGAAGGCGACTTCATCGTCATGCCGCCCAAGGCGACATTCGACCCGCCGGGAGCGTTCTACGAAACGGCAGGGCATGAGCTGTCGCATTGGGCGGAATGCCGAACCGGCTGGAACCACGACAAGGAAGGCTACGCCCTCGGGGAGCTCGCCGCCGAGATCGCCTCCTGCTACGTCGCCGCCGAACTGGGCGTGCCGATGGGCGAAGGGCTCGGCAACCACGCCGCCTACCTGAAGAACTGGCTGGAAGCGTTGAAGAACGATCGGAACTACGTCTTCCGCGCCGCCAAGCAGGCGAGCAAGGTGACGGACTTTCTGCTGAGTTTCGTCAAGCAGCCCGAAGCCGTAGGGGTAATGCAATGAGCGAGAACCATCGTCATCTTCCGGAAGGATACGACGGGATGGAAGGATACCTTCGCCTTGTTCCCCGAATTGCCCAGCGACGAGTTCGGGAGCCTCTGCACCGCATTTCAACACGTAGGCCAACACTGCGCCGCCGATTATCACGGCTGCATCGCCGCCAGCGATCCCGCCGCTCCCGACGACTACCGAGACCTGTTCGAGGAGCTGGAGCGTCGGGGATATATCCTGTCCGTCAGGCAGCGCGCCACCCCCGTAATGCACGAGCGCCGCCGCCGGATAGCGGCGGAGTGGCGTGGCGCGGCCATGGGGAAACAGGCAGCCTTGGCGGCGAGGGGAGACAATCATGCCCACGCTCGCTGAGAAACTCCACCCCAGACGATTCCCCAGCATGTCCGGCAAGATGGCAGCCGTGGCGGGATATATCCTGGGCGAGCGATGGACTCGACCGCGCATCGTCGAGCTGGTCATCACCTCGGACGGCTGGGCGCTGGCAAGGAACGCAGGCCACGTCGAGTTCGACATCATCGTCGGCACGGCGGCAGACCTGGAGCGCAACTGGAACGACCTTCTGGCGCGGCGGGCCTGACCGGCGACGAGCGGCAGGAAGCGGGCGAGCGATACCGGCAAGCGGTGAGGGACTGTCGGAGGAGACCATGAGCAGCATCTACCGGAACGCATTGGACGTGCAGTCCGCCAGCAACCTGTCGGGGGTCGTCTTCCAGTTCGCCCGCGACATGGAGCGGATCAACGAGGAGGTGCGGGCAGCCGGCGGCGGCACCGAACAGGCCAACAGGCACCCCGTCTGCCGCCTCTACGCCGAGCAGATCGCCTGGTTGACCGGGGCGGGCAGGTGCGACAGCCATGCCACCTACGTCCGGGCGCACGATGCGTGCCAACGGAAGGTCGAGGAAGAACCAGCCCAAGCGGAAAGGATGAAATCGCCATGATGTCCCTTGAAGTCATCGTCGCCGTCAACAACCAGATCGCCCGGCAGGCGGCACGGGAAGGGCTCGTCCCCTACGTCCCCGTCAGCGCCGACGAGGTCGAATCGCCGTTCACCTTTCCCAACATCGGCTCCCTCAAGCCTCGGGACTGGAAGAGGACGGGGCAGACGTGGTTCGTCGACAAGACGGGGCACGGGGAGACGTGGGAGCCCGCCCTGACGTGGGCGCAGTTCCGGCAGCGTCTCACCGGATACATCCTTCGTCACCCCGGACACGGCTTCGCCATCGTCGAGGAGGGCGAGTTCCAGGTCGTAGTGTCGGCGTTCAGGCACGTTTGACGTCTTCGGTTAGGCCGTATAAGCGACGGGCAGACAAACTGACCCGAGGAAAAGAAAATGGGACTCACGATTCATTACGGACTGACCAGCAAGACCCGTTCGGCGCGGCAAGCCAAGGCGCTGGTCGAGCAGATGCGGCAGCTGGCCCTCGACCTGCCCTTCGAGCGGGTCGACGCCGAAGTCCGGCGTCTCGGCCCCGACGTTTGCCAGCGTCCTCTCGAAGAGTTGCGACCCAACGGGAACGTGTTCTCGACCGTGCTTGACGGCTGCAAGCACGTGGACATCCCCTGGCACCGCAAGCAGCACGGGAGCGTCACCGTCCAGCCCTTGGAGGTCTACTCCTTCTGGACCGTGCCTGGTCCGGGCAGCGAGTGGGCGAGCTTCGGTCTCGCCCGCTACCCGGCGGAGATCGAGGTCGTCTACTCCCCCAAGGACGACGACCGTTTCATCAGGACGATCAAGGAGGGTGGCTCGACCCGTTGGCAGTTCGATTGGGGTCGGTGGAGGCGGTGGCTGCAAGCCAACGGGCACGACCATTTCGATGATCCCGATGACGAGAAGTTCCAGGAGAAGCGGAAGATCAAGACCAGGCTCGGCTCCGGCTGGAGCTATTCGACCTTCTGCAAGACGCAGTATTCGTCCGGCGCAATATGGCGGGATACCCAATTTCGTCCGTTGCCACCTGTGCGTCATCCATCTGTTGGACCGGATCGCCGGGCTGCCCGGAATCAAGGTCGAGACGGACGACGAGGGAAAGTACGGGCGGTCGTACTACACCGACGAGCCGTGGGCGGAAGAGCGGGTCTACACTTGGCACGACGGCAAGTACGACGTGAAGGCGCTGGTGGAGGAGGTAGGGGAGTGGAACGAGATGTTGGCAGTCATGTCCGGGGCGATCAACGACATGCTGAAGACGAGCGGCTCGTCTCTCGGCATGGAATCGCCGATCTCGGCGTTCCCTGACTTCGAGCACCTGGAGTTCAAGGGGCAACAGAACCTTCAGTACCTTGCCCCGTTTCTGGAGGCGATGAGGAAGCTGGCAGAGCAACGGCGGGCGAAGGGTGCTGCCGACAACGGGCAAGGAGTCCAGGAATGAAGGCACGGCTCTACCTGGACATCGAGTTCAACGGTCGCAAGACGGACGGCGAAAGCATCGCCTCGGCGATGGACAACGTGGTCAAGACCGGCATGTCCGCCCTGGGCGACTGCTGGGACGAGTACGAGGGCGCGCCGAAGGTCGGTGAGTTCTTCGTCCTCGACACCGGACAGGCAGCCGAGCACGCCGAGGAACTCGACCATCTTATCGACGGGCAGGAAGACGAACTGGGGGAGTCGCTCGTACCCATCCGCGATTTTCTGCGGCATCTCGCCGGGAAGAAGCGCTGATCGGTTAGGCCGTATAAGAGCGAATCATCGAGGCGAGGAGACAACGGAAATGCGTTACGACGTGAACGTGTCCCGCATCAGCACCGCGACCCTGACCATTCGCGTCGAGGCGGACACTGCGGAGCAAGCGGAAGAGAAGGCGGTCGAACAGGCGCACGACACCGATTTTACGGGATGCGTCGTGGAATACGATTTCGAGGGCAACGGAGCCGTGCCGGTCGATGGCGACGAGCCGAACGACGGCAACGAAGACCCGGAGCCGCCCGACAACCTCGTGTGCTTCTTCTGTGGTGCCGAGAAGCCGACCGTCGAGGCTGCCGTGGAAGCCGGTTGGACTCCCAGTTTCTTCATCGGCGGGGAATGGCAGGGCGAACCGGTATGCGGGGACTGCTATGTCAAGTACCTCATGGCGGACGAATCGGGCGAGGATGTCCTCAAGCCCGAGTACGCCGAAGGTCAGTACGTCAGCGTGTGGGACAGTGGCGTGGAGCATACGAGCCACTGCATCGTCAACGCCGAAACCCGCGAGGTGGAAATCTGCCAGTCCTACGAGAAGGACGACGACGACCAGCTCGTCGAGGAGTACGTCATGGTGGGCGGAGTGAAGCACCAAGCCGCCCATGCCGACGAGCGCGCCGACTACGCCCCCGACGAGCAAGCCCGCATGTTCTTCTGGAAGTAGAGGATGTATCCCGCGCGTATGAGGAGCAACCCTATGCCTAGAGACCAGTACGAGATCCAGCACGAGTCGGACGACGAACCGACCTACATCGTCAAAGCCGGAACCGACGAAGAGGTCGTCACGCTCAGCCCGAGCCTGCCGTGGCAGGTGCGTCGGAAACTCGCCGAGATCATCGTGGCCGAGCTGGAGAAATGACCTTCGGAAATGCCAGACCGGGAGACCGGACATGATTACCCCCAAGCAAGTGTTCGACGTTTGGCAGGACAACGACCTGTTCGGGTTCGACCCGCCGCAGGAACGCGAGACCTACAGGGCGTACCGCGACCGCATCGGTCATGCGGCGCTGGCGGAGGACAGGCTGTTTCACTTCGTCCTTGCCGAGTTGTGCGGCGAGGACATCGACACGGCAGAGGCGCAGCGACGGCTGGATCGCGCCGTCGCCGACCTGGAGCACGTCCATCGCCGTATCGCCTGACATCGAGTTCTGACACGAGGAGGAAAGCGATGCTGATAAACAAGGTCACTTCCGGGTTCGTCATCCAGGTCTTCGATACGGAACTCAAGCGGTTCGTCTCCCAGGAGTTCGTGGCGGGCGACGAGTGCCAGTACGAGGACAAGGACGGCGTTCCGGCGTGCAGCGAGGCGCTGGAGACGGACGGGAAAGCGGCGTACCTGCCGTTCGACATGGTGCAGCCCCGGCCTTCCCGACCGCCCAAGGCGTGCATCCGGGTCGAATACGACCCGGACTACGGGGGCGGCAATTATTCCAAGGTCGGACGGTTCGCCTACGTCCCGCTGGACGCTATCGGTGCCGTCCCCGGCAGCCTGACCGGCGACCAGCGGCTCAAGGCGGCGTTCCAGATCGTCACCGGCTACGACCCGGCGCACATCGTCCACTACACCTTCGACGAGGTGTACGACCAGGACGGAAACGAGTGGAGGGACGAGTGAACCCTGCGCCCCGCCTTGACGAAGACCAGGGATCGTCTCGGCTGCCTGGGCAGCTTCAAGGGTATCGGTTAGTGGGCGAGTGTCAGTACGTTAAGGTCACTTTTTTGTTGAAACAATGGCAAGTGTCAATAGGTTAAGGTCACTCTTGGAAGGGACGTTTTGGCAGGGTGTAGGACACCTTGTTCAAGAGTGGCTGATCGGTTGGCTCGCGGCGTCGCAAGGCAGAGAAGCGGATAGTGTTGTCGTCCAAATTGACCTCCGCACGAACGAGGCGGTGCAGCCAATGTCGATCGACCGCAAACGCATGACCGAGAAGGCTGGCCCGACCGTGGTCGTCGGTACGTCGCAAGAAGACGATCATTCCGCGCGGAGCACGTTGCAGGTCCAGACGCCAATGTTTTGGAAACGGCCGACGGCGCGGCGAGGCTTCGATACGGGCGCTGCTGCGCTTTCGCGCCGCCGCGATGTACTTGGCCGATCGCTGGCTCAGGCCGCGGATCGAAGCGTGTGTGAATCGCGACCAGACCTTGGCTTGCCACCGGCCGTTGTAGCTCTCGATGGCCGCCTGAAAACCGGTCTCGTTCGGCGGCGCAAAGACAGGCGTTACGCCCAGGCTCAAGCACAACCGGATCACGCGTCCCACGGTGTCGGCGTACTGCCGAGGACCGTGAAACCGATTGTCGTTGTCGAACTGCGCGTAGGCGGGAAGCCCTACCGAACGCCAGTGTTCCACCAGGGCGTTCACCACCATCTTGGCGCTGACGGCCTGGGCGATCCAGGTTGCGGGCAGACCGCCATGCAGCGATATTCCCGTCAAAACGGCCACATGGGGCCCACCACGAATTGCCAGACCTTCGATCGTGTCGAAACTGTCCAATTCGGCCTTTGCCGCTGCAACCGCGGGAAGATACCAACCTCGTGGCGGCGATGGACGACGAACTCGTCGGCGGCCATCCAGGACACCATGACGCCGCAGAATCCGGCCGATCGTGGAAATCGAGAGCAACGGCGCGATCCCGCGGGTTTCCATTTCGCGTCGAATGGCCGCAGCGCCAAACTCTCCCAGCGGGCTGTGGTCCTTCAGCCGACGACGGATGGTCAACACCTCCTGCTCGCGGGAACCCTTCGTACGTCGCGTTCGATGGGGAGCCGAGGAAAGACCGTTCCAATCGACACGATTCAGCCTTTGACCCTGAGCACGTTGAAACCATCGTTGCACGGTACAAAGCGCAACGCCGAAGCGAACCGCTACGGTACGCTGAGAAGCTCCGCGCCGCACCGCAGCCACGATCTGACGTTGTCGTTCGGTGGGACTGTTTTTGAACCATCACAAGTAACTCCAGGGGTTTCTGGGTTGGTATCGCAGCAATGCGATTCAACCACAAGCCCACCCCTTGGCTCGGCGTCCGGCATGGCCGGGGGCGGAACTCCAGTCGGGCTACGCCCTCCTTCCGTTCCGCCCCCGGCCATGCCCTGTTTTACTCCACAAATGACCTTAACGTACTGACATCTAAGTGACCTTAACGTACTGACACTTCGCCGTTAGGCCGTATAAGTGACGCTCGGAAAGGGACTGACCCATGACCATCAAGCAGCTCAAGAGACTCCTGGCAGCCAACGGACAGCGATTCGAGTCCGGCTACAACTACGTCGCCTTTTCCATCGGTCTTCCCGAGGGGAAGGTCGCCGAGACCGTCGCCCTGCTGCGGCGGAAGAAGGCGCACGTCGAGCGGGAGTACCGCAAGGCGACGGGGGAGCGGCTGGCGCTTCTGCCTTGCGTCTGCCTGCCCCGGCGACGGTCGGTTCTCGTGCCGACCCCGTTCAACACCAGCCTCAACGTGGTGTCCGCCATCGTGCTGGAACTGCCGGGCATCGACGCGCAAGCCAATGTCCCGGTATGGAGCTAGGTCGCAGGAGACAAGTCATGTTCTACTACCGCGTCTACGTCTGTTACGGCGGGCAGGACGGCAAGACCGTCTGTTTCAAGTCCGACAAGGACTTGGGTGACGACGAGGATGCCATCGTGGAAGAGGCGATCGCCTTGGGGAAGATGGACGCCTCCGACGACGAGTTCGTCCGTACTGCCGAGCAGACCGACGAGGAAGACTACGACAGCATGGGCGGCGATGTCGAATGGGCGTAGCGAACGGCAAATCGGTTGAGCTGTATAAGGAGTGGAGTGAAGGGAACCACGACATGAGCAAGACCAAGTTTCCCGCCGACCGCTTCGTTGCCACCCAGCACTCGACCGCCGAGGAGAAAGCCAGGTTCTGCGCCACGTTCGCCAGGTTCGTCCTTGGGGGCTTTCCCCGCAGCATGTTCAAGTCGGCGTTCTATCGCCGCCTCTCCTGCATCTTCGGACACATTGCCAACTGCGATGCTGACGGCTTCTGGGAGGTCTGGTTCGCCGATCCCGTGAAGCAGCGGCAGTTCGTCCGGCGAGTCCACGAGCATGTTCCGGTCGGCGATCCGCACTACTGCTGGTCGGACGTGGAGCGGGAGCTGAAGTCCTGGGCGGCGATCGAAGCCGAAGCCGTCGAGGCGGCGCTGACCGAGAACGAGCGCAAACATGCCGAGGCGGCGCAGGCGGAAACCGACCGTCGTGCCGCCCTTGCCAGCAAGACCTGCCAGCAGTTTACCGTCGTGGCGAAAAGTTCCAATTTCGGTTCCTTCGGCCGCAGACAGTATATCCTGTGCGCAGGACGGCAGCGCATGGAAAGTCCACAGGATATATCTGTACCCGTGGGAAACGGGGCAGGTCGTCAGCGTGCCGCTTGTGGACGGCGAACCCGACTGGTGCGGCATCCAGGGGGTGGAGTGCCCGGAACGGATGGAAAACTGTTCGGTAGGGGCGTGAGGCGAGATTACCACCTGAACTTCGATGATACGGGAGTAACCGCAGTGGTGGAAGGAGAAAGTAGGAACCGTGGCATGACCATGCCCGTCGTTCCCGTCGACCGTTTTGCGTCGACGGCCGAGCGTCACCGCTAGCGCCTTCCCCAGCCGAAAGGAGCCCCGACATGAACATCACCAGAGAGACCTTCATGGACCTGCTTGCCGCCGTCCACAACGTCTGCCCCGATGCGGAGCAGGGCGAGGACATGACGAATGCCGCCCTGGGGACGGCGAAACTGCTCTTCGACCTGATGGAGAAGGGGGGCAAGGGGCACAGGGAAGGGGTCGTGGCTGTCGTCCGCCTGTTGGCGAAAGTGTCTTGCGCCGGACGAGGAGACTTACGCGCAAGGCGAAGCAAAGCGGGGCTGGGACGGCGACCGGCACGAAGAAGAGAACGCCGGTATTCAGCTCCCGCCGTGGGGAGCGACCGAACTGCCGTCCAAGGAGGAAGAGGAGGACGGTGCCGCGATGGTTCGTGCCTGCATCGTCGAGGACGCCATCAAGGGACTGACCGAGTATTACCCCGAATTGGCGGACGTCTCCCTTGCCGCTCGGATCGCCCAAAAGGTCCAGGTTCCTGACACTGGGAACGACCAAGCGGACTACGAGAGCGTGCGTGGCTAGGTGGAACGCATGGTGCAGAACTGGCTGACGGATCGAAGGCTCTAGTGGGTCAGGTTGCGTGAAGAAGGCTCGCAAGCCCCGATGATATGAGAGAACCCGGACCAGGAGGAACAAGATGAAGAACGAAACGATGCTGAAGGTCGTGGTGCCCGTGAGTTTCTCGGGCACGGTCGAAGTGGAAGTACCGGCGGAGTTGCCGCAGGAACGGCGCGAGTCGCTGGCGAGCAAGGTCGCTCTTGCCCGCGTGTTGGCGACGACGGAGAACCCCGACGCTCCCGAGGACGACGCCTGCGCGGATTACGAGACGGAGTTCGGGCTCGACGAGGCGACCGCCGAGCGGAACTGGGATGCGTGCCGGACGACGGGCGTGGGCGGGCAGTGGTCGCTGCAAGCCGACGACGACCGTGCCGCCATCGTGGAGAGGCTGGCGGAGAAGGCGGAGTCCGCCGGCTTGCGGCCGGAGGATCTCGACGAGGCGGTTCACGAGCTGATGTCGAGCATCGCCGCCGACGTCAACAACGGCGGGCTGGAGGAACAGGTCCGGTGTCTCGTGAAGGAGACGGGAGCCCGGCAGACCGAGCGGCAGATCGACGACCTGATTGAGGAGCGACAGAGACAGAAGGAAGAGGATAACGAATGAACGACATGAAAGACTACGCCCTGCACATCGACGGCCCCCTTTTCCGCGCCCAGCGGGAGCTGCTGCTGCGGATCGCCGACCTTGCCCGGCGGAAGCACCCCTACGAGCCTGCCCCAGGCGACGAGGGATTGCTGGAAGGTCTGGCGAACATGACCGACGCCATCGCCGACCAGGCGCACGACCGGCACGGAATCGACTGCCTGTTGCAGGGCGGCGA
Organism: uncultured Planctomycetaceae bacterium; assembly: GCA_963759115.1. Classification (GTDB taxonomy): domain Bacteria; phylum Planctomycetota; class Planctomycetia; order Pirellulales; family Thermoguttaceae; genus CAVWXT01. Next base: position 23,658 of record CAVWXT010000007.1, on the reverse strand, counting down.
GTGATGCCGCCGGCGACTTGGCGACGCCGGCACGTCCAGGAGGAGGATCGAGGGGCAGTTTGGCATCGTCGGTTGAGTCTGTATAAGAGCGGAGTTGGGTAGATCCGTAACAGATTCGATAGGGTATAGCCATGACGACAAAAGAGGCCATCGCCGACGTCATACGCGACACAAAGCGTGGCGGATCGTGTGCGTGCTGCTTCCGCTCATTCCCGACGGAAACCGAGAAGGTGCTTGCCGCTGAGATCGATCGGTTGCAACAGGACTGCGACCGTTGCACCGAAATCATCCGCAAGATGGAAACGAAGAATCCCAATGATCCGTAGTCGCAAGCCCATTTTCTGGTCGCTTGTACAGGAAGAAGAGTCATGCAAGTACGGTTCTTCGACATCGACTGGGACATGACCGAGGACGACTCCGAGGAGACCCGCAAGCCGCAGGACTGCGGCCTGCCGTCCGAGTGCGTCCTTGAAGTGGAAGACGACATCGACCTGGCAGAGGACGGCGCGGACGTGCTCAGCCAGCACCACGGCTGGCTCGTGAACGGCTGTTCCTGGGAGGTCGTCAGACAGTGATGGACTACCTGCCTCCGGGAAATATCGTGAAAATCGGCGATCCTCGCTGGCGGCGCTGGGCGATCCAGGACGGCACGGCGCAGTGGTGGTGCGGCAAGCAACGCCGTTGGCGCGACAACCCGAGCGAAGCCGTGCTGTTCTGCCGGGAGATGGACGCTATCGAAGCGCGGAACCGCTGTTGCCTTGGGGACGCTGGCGACACGTTCGCCGTCACGGTCTCCATAGTGACTTATGCCGGTCGGTGGTCGCGCAAGGCACTTGCTGCCTTTCTGAAACGGCACAAGGAGTTCTTCGTGAAAGGCCCTGCCGGGAAGGAAGGGATGTTGTTGGAGATACTTCCTCGGACGTTGAGAAAAGTCGTGCCATGATGAGCTTATTGAGTTTATTCACGAGCGGTTGGAAGAAGAGCGACACCGCCACACCGGCAGCCGGTGCGCCTGTAGCTCCCGCACCTGTCGTCCCTCCCGTTGCCCGCTTCGCGCCCACAGCCCTTGAAGAACGGCAGCAGTTGCTTGCCCACCATGTCCGTCTCGTGGCGCGCGGGATGGCGAACGGCCTGTGCGTGTACGGCTCCAGAGGCGGGCTGGGGAAGACAAGGGTCGTGCTGGCGACATTGAAGGAGGAAGGGGTCGTCCCGTTGACCCTCACCGGACACTGCACGCCGCTGGCGATGTACATGGCTTTGTACGAGCATCCCGAATCGGTCGTCTTCCTCGACGACTGCGACGCGATGTTTCGTAACCTGCCCGCCCTCGGCATCCTGCGGAGCGCGCTTTGGGAAGGGGAGAAGGGCAACCGGCTCGTGAACTACAACAGCAGCCAGCTCAAGGTGCCGTCGTCCTTCCGTTTCGACGGCAGGATCATCTTCGCCGTCAACGCCTTGCCTCGCCAGAACCACGCCTTCGGCGCCGTGCTGAGCCGTGTCGACCAGTTCGAGCTGTCGGCTTCCAACGAGGAAGTCCTCGTGATGTTGCGGCACTTGGCGGCGCAGGGGTTCGACGGGCTGAGCCCGGACGAGTGCCAGGAGGTCGTGGATTTCATCGCCGAGTTCTCGGCGACTCGGGAACTGTCCTTGCGGCTTCTGGAACCGTCGTACCGCAAGGTCATCTATGCGCGGGAAGCCGGCGTGGACTGGCGGCAGCTCGTCGCATCGCAGCTACACGAGATCGGTCGCACGGCGGCTCCGCGAGTGTCCGACTCCCGGACTTACGATTTGGACTGCCTGAAGCAGGTCGTGGAAGATTATCCCGACAGCGTTGCCGAGCAGGAGGCAGCCTGGTGCATGCTGACCCGTCGCAGCAGGGCGACGTTCTATCGCCTGAAGAAGGCGTTGAGCAGGAACGCCGGCGATGTGTCCACGGCGCAGGCGGCGATGGGAGTAGGCGGTTGAGCTGTATGGAACACGCAGGATACATCCGATGACCACGCACGTCGCCGCATACTTCAGAAAGAAGCGGATGGAGAAGGGGCTGAAGTTCAGCGAGGTCGCCCTGCGCATGGGCTACCGTCGCACCGAGAGGAGCCTTTCCCACGGATGCAATAGGCTACACCGGTTTGAGCAGACGGGCGTAATCAGCGCCGAGCCGTTCAGGAAGTTGATGGCGGTGCTGGAGATCGACCAAGCAACGGTGAACGGCCTGCTGAAGGAAGACCTTGAGGACTGGGCGAAGTGGGCGAACGAACCCGTCAAGCCCTTCCTGGTCGTCCGGCTGATGCCGGCGGTCTACTCGCGCGCAGAGCTGCCTGACGGGATCGGCTCGGTCGAGGAAGCCGAGCGGTATGCCGGCGAGTTCGCCAAGGAGCGCCGACTCCTGGTCTGCCTGGTGCTGTCCCGCCGGGTGTCCGCCTATTTCGACGAGGACGGCTCGTTCTCCCACGCGACCGAAGCGGTGCCCGGCGGCGGCCCGAACCATCCGTATACGGTTATCGGCGGGCGGAAGTCGCTGATGCGGTTCCTGGATCGGGGAGCCACCCTGCCGGAGATCGAATGGTTCCACCGCCTTCAACCACGAAAGGACGATTGACATGAAGATACATGGATTGCCCGAAGAGTTCTGGGTCGTGACCCGCCCCACCGAGTTCTCCACTTCGGAGGACATCTGCTTCCCCTGCACGTTCACCCGGCTGATGAACCAGGTTCGCGGCGGCTTGAACGAGGACGAAATCGTCGGTATCTACGCCGACGAAGGCGAGCATGCCGGTCTGCTGCGAGGTTGCTAGGCAACTGCCCCGTCCGTCCCCAGGATGCCGTAGCGGTCGAGGTCGTCGTCCACGTCATGGTCAGGACGAACGCCGAAGAGATGACCGCAAGGGAGATGGCAAAGGCGGCGGTGGAGGCGGTCGCCAATGCCGTCCGCCAGGGCGAGAAAGCCGGCTTCCGGCATCGCCTGAAGGGCCGGATCTCCCTGGGGACGAGCGAGGTGGTGGAGCTGAGGAACCTCACGATTGTCTGCGGTTAAGCTGTATAGCGAAGCAAAGATGACAAGGAGCCTGAAGATGAACTTGTCCATCCCCGAGATCCGAGTCGACCCTCCGATGTGCTGCGAGGGGCTTGCCGTTTTCCCGCTCTATTCCGAGCGGCTCTCTGAAGGCGATCCTGCCTTCGTCCTCGCCGCCGAGGCGATGGACGCGGGGACGTGCGTCGTCCGGGAAGTGTCGGAAGAGGGATCGGTGAGCGAGCTGCTGGCCGTGAACGCCGGCGACACGCCGGTGCTGTTCGTGGAGGGCGAGGTGCTGAGAGGCGCGAAGCAAGACCGAGTGCTTCGCTCTTCCGTGCTGGTCGCCGGCGGTGGCCATACCCGGGTGCCCGTCTGTTGTGTCGAAAGGGGACGGTGGGAGTACGCCGGCAGGCGATTCGCGCCGGGCTCCTGCTGCCCGCCGACCATGCGGCTCCTGCTGAAGCAGGCTGCGTATTCCGCCGGCGCGGTCCGGGTCGCTGCCCAGGCGTCCCTGTGGCGGGCGGTCCGCCGGAACCATCGGGCGACGGCGACCCGTTCGGAACGGGAGAATATGTCCGACACGCTGGACGCGCACCGTGACAGGGCGGAAGACCTGCGGCACCGCCTTCCCTGGCCCGAGGGCGCGTCGGGGATCGCCGTCGTGCTGGGCGGCAGGGCCGTGTCGGTCGATGTTTTCGACAAGCCCGAGACGTTGGCGAATATCTGGGGACGGTTCGTGGACGGGATCGTCTTCGACGCCCTTGCAGCTCCCGACACGAGACGCCAGGCGAGCGGCGCCGACCTGCCGGTTAAGCTGTATAGACTGAAGGACGCGGCGTGGCGGAGGACGGCGGCGTCGGGCTTGGGCGAGACGTTCCGTGCCGAGGACGACGGCTTGCTGGCGTCCGCCCTGTGCCTCGCCGACGTGACGGTCCACCTCGGCGTCGCGTTTACCGCTTGAACCGGGCATGGCCGGATCGGTTAGGCCGTATAAGAAAGGGACGTACGCAAACAGTCCTGAAACACGAAAGGCAAATCGGATGTGGCTCTTCACAAAAAACGGTCATCTTAGCGTGGGGCAAGACCCCGTTGCCCCGGGCTTTCTCTTCGTCCATGCCCAGATGCGGGAGGAGATCGCCCCCTTCATCGTCCTGCTGGACGAGGTTGCCGGTCGGAAGCACGAGATCGAGGAAACGGCGGAGGACTACCGCTTCGTCGTGAGGGCGGAGAGAGCCGTGGTCGCCGAGGCGGTCGCCAAGCTGGTCGCCGCCATCGACTACGAGAAGCATATCGACAGTCTTCACCTGGATTTCGGCGCGAAACCCGGCTACCTGCTTTGGCTGAACCGCACGGGGTTGCAGGTGGCAACGGTTAGGGAGTGAGGTGCCGAGTGAAACCCTTCCACAAAATGACGAGGAGAGAGACAGTCGAGCATCTTCGCTCCCTCTACCACGCCCAACCCAAGGCGGACTGGGACGCGCTGGCGGTCGGCAACGTCATCCTGCACAAGGGGTACGGTTGGCGCATTGCGCATGTCCCGCCCAAGCGCGGTTTCGTCATGGCGACGAACTTGGCGACGGGCGAGGTCGAGAAGCTGCTCCGCTCGCGGTATGCCACGCCCGAACTCCTCGTGACCGACGAAGCCACGCTTGCCGTCCTGAGAACGCCGCACCAGGAGGAGATCAGGAAGGCGATGGCGGCGGGAATCGGCATCAGCCCGCTCGTCCAGTACGACTATCCCGAACTCTTCACGCCGTACCCGGAGTCGTGGGACGAGAAGCGGCGGGAGAAGGCGCAGGACGTTTGGGCGAGGATCAACGAGATGAGGGCGTTCCACGACAGCCAAGACCCTCCCGGCTGGCAGTTCGGCAAGGTCGATAGCCTGGTCGCCCAAGCCAAAGAGGACATCGTGCGATGGAAGGCATACCGTGCAGAGTGCGAGGCAGGGACGAAAATCACCAAGCCCGAGGCGATCCCTCGTATCGTCGCCAGCGTGGGCGACACCATCCGCGAGATCAAGGAACAGGTCGATATCCTCCGTCACCTGCGGAAGCATCTTGAAAAGACGGTCACGATCCCCAAGGGCGTTCGCCGTCGAAAAGGACACAAGAAATGAATAAGAAGCCCAAGTTCCAGCTCGGTCAGATATTGGCAACGCCGGGCGCGTTGCGTGCCTTGGAGGAGGCGGGGCAGAGCCCGGCATTCTTCCTCGACCGACACGTCCAAGCCGACTGGGGCGAGGTTTGCGACGAGGACAAGCGTGCCAACGACCAGGCGCTGGTGGATGGCTCCCGCATCCTGTCCGCCTACAAGACCCTCAAGGGGGAGCGTATCTGGATCATAACCGAGGCGGTGGCTGATGACGGCAATCGAGAAGCCACCACGATTTTGCTCCCGGAACAGTATTGAGATGGCATCTCCCCGTAAACAGGAGTCCGACCGTGTCGTACGAGGTCAAGATCAGGTTCCAGGGACACGTTTCCTGGGTCGAGGTCGAGGCCAACGGCTCGGATCAGGCAAAGGCCCTCGTTCGCCAACAATATGGCGCTGAGGTGGATGTCCTGTACGCTCGCCGTGCCACCAACGAGAACCGCGAGAAATGACCGACGACCGCATCGTCCACGAATCCCCCTACGCCGACTGGTACGCCACCCAGGATGCTTCCGCCCGCGGCGTGTGGCTCTGCGACAGGGCAAGCGACCGGAAGGTCATGGTCGAGCCGCCCGCCGAGTGGGGGCGGCACTGGTCGTGGAACGTGACGGAGGACGGGAAGGCGGTCTGTTTCCGCCGGGAGCGGAAGCCGCTTCCTGCCGAAACCAAGGTCTTCAGCCGCCTGGACGGCACGCCGGGGACGATCCTGAACCGTGTCGGCCCGCACTCCTACGAGGTGATGACGGACGACGGCATCGAAACGTGGCGGGACGAGGACATGCAACCGGCGGAAGTGGGCTGAAATCGTAGTGCGCACTTCCCTTGGTTCACGAATAAGGGCGGACTTCTGAGGAGGAAATGATGACCCAACCCGTCGAGAACCCGTCCAATGGGATGACGCAAAAACGAAAGGCGAAATCACCGAGGGCGCGTCTCGTCGCCCGGATCGTCGTCTCCGCCCCGCCACCAAGCGCCGGAACTCGCAGGATAACCTCGCGTGATAAGGGGGATTATCGAGCCAGTTACGAGGAAAAGCTGCCCGAAAGAAGCCCAATCCGTGAGGACAAGCCGTGAAAAATTGTCATGATAATCTTTTCGAGGACATTCCGGTCGGCAAGGAAGAGGCGTCTCGCCTCGCCCGGTTCCTGGACGACCACGACCTCGCCGCCGCCAGCCGGAGGGCGGTCGCCAGCGACCTGCGGAAGTTCGCCGCCTGGTTCGCGGCGGCCAACAAGGAGCCGTTCGTGCTGAGTCGCGTCACCGTCCGTGACGTGACGGACTTCCGCGAACACCTGCGGCGGGAGAAAGGTCAGGCGGTGGCCACCGTCAACCGATGCCTGGTGAGCGTGCGTCGGTTCCTCGGGTGGGCGAACGAGCAGGGATACGTCCCGGCGAACCCCGCCAGGAAGGCGAAACAGCTCCGGAAGCAGGCGCTCGCCCCGAAGGGACTGGAGCGGGCCGTTGTCCGGCGGCTCCTGCGCGAGGTCGAGTTGCGGCAGGATGTGCGGGCGAACGCCGTCTTCAACCTGTTTCTCTATGCCGGTCCCCGCGTCTCGGACGTGGCGAACCTGGAGCTCACGGACCTGACGCTCGGCGAGCGCAGCGGCACGGTCGTCTTCCGGCTGGGCAAGGGCAACAAGCAGCGGTCGGTCCCTCTCCCGCTGCCCGCCCGGCGAGCCCTGGCGGCATACATGGAGACCCGCCCGCCGGCGGCGAGCGACCGGGTCTTCGTCGGGGAACGGGGGCCGCTGACCGACTGCGGAATCCGGGCGCTGTGCGACAAGTATTCGGCGATCATCGGCACGAAGCTCCATCCCCACCTGCTGCGGCACACGATGGCGCACCGGTTCCTGGCGGACACGGATAACGACCTGGTGTCGCTGGCCCAGATCCTGGGGCACGAGAACCTGAACACGACGGCGCGATATGCCCGCCGGAGTGACGGCGAGCTGGAGGCTGCGGCGGACAGGGTGACGTACTGAGGGCATCTTGCCGTGGCGGCGGGCAGGTATCAGGCAGCACTGTCCCGAAATTCGGTCCAATTCTTAGCGTGTCCCAGCTCAGCCATACGTTTGCTGCAACTGACGGCGGTCGAGGTGACCGATGCGCGTCCCGGTACCCGCTGCTCGCGCCAGCACATCAGAATTCAAGGTGGACATCGACACTCTTCGATCGAAACATCGAAATCTGCGAGGGCTCGTTGAGCGCGCCCTCAGCCGAGTACCAGCGCCACGACGGTCGGCACGTCGTTCCCGGCATCCGCCGGCACCGGCAGCCCCATCGCCTCCACCGCCCACTTCCCGAAGTCGGGCAGATCCCACGTCTCGCGCTTTGCCGTCACGACGACGTCCGGGCCCTGCGAGCAGTAGACGCAGGACGTCTCGGGCACGGACTTGTCCGGCGGGAAGAATACGGGGAATCCGCGCGATGCGGCGACGTACAGCACGCGCATCTTCGGAGTCGGGTCGAAGTCGAGGGAGGGAAAGAGCGACGGTCTCCCGGCGATGCTTGCCTCTGTGGGTGAGAGACGCTTAGAGAGGAATACGGCGGCACAAGGACAACCACCCATGCCCACCATCCGCCGGATGACCGCCTCGCGCGACGCGCCGTAGCGATCCACGAGTGGCGCACCGAGCGGAGTGACACGGGATGGCACTTGAGGTCCGCCAGGAAATCAGCTTCGGGCATTAGGAGTTCCGCGGCGGCGATTTGGCAGAGTTGCTCCACTTCGTGGTCTGGATCAAATTGCGTCGGATTCGAGCGGCGTTGGCGCACCATCTGGTAGCAGTCGCCGAACAAGGTGTGCGCGATCTCGTGGCAGATCGAGAAATTTCGCCGCCCCTCCGCCCGGTCCGGGTTGTACTCCAGCACGACCTGCGTGCCATCCACTGGCGTGAGCTGCGCTTCGGCGGTGAACAGGTGTGGTTCCGCCCGGCACTTGATTCCCCGCAGCGAGGCGAGTAGGAGTGGATCATACGGCGGGCCCGACCACTGCAGACCCTTCGCCCACGCCACGACCTCCTGTGCCTTCGCCCGGATGATCTCCTCCGGATCGCCCCCTCCTCCGTGACGGATGAGGGCCTTCACGGACTTGTGCCTCCACGTTCGTCGGCGACTGCGGGGCTTCACTTCCTCTCGCCTCCAAAGGTCCGCTTGAAGAACTCGTACACGTACGCCCAGTTGTCCACCGTCTCCGGCCGCTTCCCGCGGAACTGGATCGCGGCCAGATTCACGATGTCCTCCTCGCTCAGCGGCTCGCCGGCCTTCTTGCGCTGCCGGGCGAAGAGGACGAGTGCCTCGGGGAGTTCGGGAGCTTGCGGCACCGCCTCGGTTCGCGGCTGGCCGATGAGTTCGGCGATCGTCGTGTCGAGCGCGGTGGCGATCTTCCCGAGCACGTCGAGTGACGGGTTCTTCATCACCCCGGCTTCGAGCGTGTGAATGTACCCCTTCGACACCCCGGCTTTCTTCGCTAAGTCGGGCTGGGTGATCTGCTTCTGTAGGCGAATCCGTCGGATATTCTCGGCTAGGCTCATGGGGGTGCTCCGCGATCATTCTACGTCGTGTCCGGTTCTGCGTATAGAACCAATTTGTCGCCGGGTTTCAAAAAAATGAAGCAACCCCCTTGCCCGCCAGGTCTTCTTTGGTATGATGGATGCAAGTTTGGTTCGTTATACAGAACCATGCGACCCCCCTTTTTAGGAGTTTGAGACATGCGACCACCCATTGAGTACACTGTTGACGGCGAGCTTGCAAACTACGGAAGAGCAAAGGCTTACGCCGCGGCAAATCCTCGAAAAGGCCGGGATCGACCCGGCGACCTGCTACCTCGTCCGTGTCCACGGCCAGGACCAGGACTCGTTCCGCGACCACATGGACGAGCCGATCGTCATGCACCCGCACCTGACCTTCATCAGCGTGTGCCTCGGTCCCACCCCGATCTCCTGAGGAGGATACCGCCATGTCCCGCCAGGACTTCATCGATGGGCTTCAGCGCCCTTGGCTACGCTGTCGAAGGGCGGGGCGACGACCGGATCGCCTTCCGCTACGACGTGCCCGTGGGCAAGTTCCTCGGGAAGCAGATTCAGATCGGCTTCGCCGTGCCGGACGACTTCCCGTCCTCCCCGCCGAGCGGCCCCCACGTTTCGCCCCGCCTGCTGCCGCTCAACAACACGAGCAAGGAGCATCCGGGCGGCGGCATCCATGAGAGTTCCTCCTTCGGCGACGAGTGGGAGTACCTGGAGCCGGCCGTTTCCCGACTGGAACAAGACGCCGCGGACGGTGAAGACCTACATGGCCCACATCCAGAAGCTCTTCGCGACGCAATGAGATACTCCGCCGCCCTCCCCTCAGATGTCCACGCCCGAACCGCCGCCCACCTCCTCCGCGGCGACCGTCAGGAGGATCTCTGCTTTGCGCTCTGGTTCCCGAGCCAGGGGTGCGATCGCTCGACGGCGCTCGTACAGGACGTCATCCTGCCAAAGCCGGGGGAGCGGCGCGTCCACGGCAACGCGAGCTTCGAGCCGCAGTTCTTGGAGCGGGCGATCGGGACGGCACTCGCCGCGAACGCCGGTCTTGCCTTCCTCCACAGTCACTTGGGCCCCGGCTGGCAGGGGATGAGCCGCGAAGACGTCGTTGCCGAGGAGCGGCTTGCCCCGTCAGTCGCCGGAGCGACCGGCCTGCCGCTCGTCGGCCTCACCCTGGGAACGGACGGCGCTGGAGCGCGCGGTTCTGGGAACGGATCGGCCCGCGTAGGTACGCGCGGCGCTGGTGCGAATCCGTCCGCATCGTGGGCGACTACCTCGCTGTGACGTACAACGACGCGCTCCTGCCGCCCCCTCCGGTGCGCCGCGAGCAGCACCGAACCGTGTCGGCCTGGGGTGAGCGTACGCAGTCGCACATCGTGCGCCTGCGGATCGGCGTGGTGGGCGCGGGGAGCGTCGGCTCCATCATCGGAGAATCCCTCGCGCGCGTGGGCATCGCCGCTATGCGGCTCTTCGATTTCGACGCCGTGGAACTCCTCAACCTGGACCGCCTTCTCCATGCCACGCACCGCGATGTCGGTCAGCCCAAGGTCTCCGTCCTCGCCCGAGCGCTCCGCAGGAGCGCCACCGCCCGTCCGTTCTCCGTCGAGCCCCTGGAGTGGAGCATCGTGGAGGAGGGGGGATTCCGCGCGGCGCTCGATTGCGACGTTGTCTTTAGTTGCGTGGATCGCCCGTGGCCGCGCCACGTCTTGAACCACATCGCCTTCAGTCATCTCATCCCCGTCGTTGACGGCGGCGTGGCCATCCGCACGTGCAAGGGCGGTCAGGGCATTCGGCATGCCGACCTCCGCGCGCACATCGCCGCTCCCACGCGCCGGTGCCTCGTGTGTTTGGGACAGTACGATCCTGGCCTCGTGTCGCTGGAACGCGACGGTTACCTTGACGATCCCACGTACATCGCCGGGCTTCCGCAGGACCACCCGCTGCGCCGCAGGGAGAACGTGTTTCCCTTCAGCGTCACGGCCGCGGGCTTCGAAGTCTTCCAGATGCTCTCGATGATCGTCCGGCCGCTCGGCATCGCGAACCCGGGTGCCCAGATCTACCACTTTGTCAACGGCCGGCTCGACATCGAGCACGTCCCCACTTGCGACCCCACTTGCTACTTCCCGACCGTCCTCGCGCAAGGCGACCGAAGCGGCGCCAACCCGATCGCCCGCCACCCGGTCGCCGAGCTCGCCCGGGCTGGCCGCACGGGTTTGCGCGCCACGATCAGACGGCTCAAGTGGATGATGGGGCTGTAGCTAAATCGCCGTAGGCGGTCTGACCGCCGGCCCCCGGATGCCGATACCTTCGCGGCACGAAGTTGGAGCACACTCATCGCGCGAGCCAGCACCGTGTTACACCACATCTTTCGGACGAGTTGGGTTTGTTGCTTCCCCGGTCGGGCGTGCCCGACTGGCGCAGAGTCGTGGTGCTGCCGGGTCAGGGTGGGGCACAGGCTCCTTGGTTCCCCTCCTCCAACACCCGCCAACTGAAAAGCGACCTGCGTTCGGCAAACGAGCCGAACGACTCGGGGGGCACCGCCGGTCAGATCGTATTCTTCGCTCTTCTCGACGCGATGCAGTCGAACAGGCGGACGGCAGCATTCTTGAAGAGACCCAGGCGGACAGGATAGAAGTAGTCGGACTCGAACCAGCCCTTCTCCCGGTAGTACGTGAAGTCCCGGCTGGTCTCGTCAAGCATCAGCCGGATGCTCGTTCGGGCCATCCTGAAGACCATGAGTTTCGATAGTGTCGGAACAGGAACGGGCGGCTGCGACAGCCGTTGCAGCGGGTACTTCCAGGCACCACTGTCACGGAATTCGGTCGTATTGTGGCATGTCACCGACTCTATGCCGCGCACCCCGCAGATCATCGTTTTTCTAGCACGGAACGCAAGAACGCAAACAGCTCCTGGGTCGCGGGGTCGTTTGGCAAGCCCAAGTCGGCATTGAGCGTCATGTGGTTCTTGCCGGCTGCCGGATACGCTGTTGCCGGAATGCCCGCTTCCGCGAGCGCCTTGACGAGCCGCTGCGACTGGGCCTTGGTTTCCGGGTGGTCTGCGACGTGAAGCACCAGGAAGGGCGGAATGTTCTTCCCCTTAGCGACGTAGGTCACCGCCGACAGTTCCTTCTGCTGTGCCTCGTCGCCGAACTTGAGCCTACAGCTGGCCGCACGCTTGCCTTTGGCGACGATCGTGAGCGTGTGCTGTCTCTCCGGCTTTGCCGGGTCGCCGAAGGTGAGCGTTTGGCTGGCCTCCGGCCCCTGCTCTACCGCCTGGATTTGCATCGGCACGTCGTAGCTGTCGCCGTCGACCGGAACGCATGCCTTGACTGCGGACAGGGGGACCCCTTCCGCCTTCAAGTATCGGTCGTCCGTGCAAACGAGCGCGGCCAGTTGCGCCCGGCGGAATGGCCCATGACGACGAGCCTGCGCGGATCGCCGCCGTACTCCGCGATGTGATCGCTAATCCAGCGAATTGCCTTCGCGACGTCCTCGGCAATTTGCTTGATGGTCACGGTCGGAAACAAACGGTAGTTGACGGAGACGAGCACGAATCCCTTGTCCAGCAGCGCCTGCGGCTTGTTATCCACTTCGGACTTGTCTCCGCTATGCCAGCCGCCGCCATGGATCCATACGGCAACGGGGAGACTCTCGCCTTCGGCCGGAGCGTAGACATCGAGCGTCTGCAACTCGCTGCCGGGCTCGGCATAAGGCAGCCCACGTTGAACCTTTGACTCGGCCGCACCGGCCGTAGCAGCAAGGACGAGCATTGCAGCGATGGTTTTCATGGCAGTCAGGCTCCGTCGGGGTTTGGCGTTGACACGGTCTCTTGAATCTCGCGTCATTGTAGAGTCACGCAGGGACACTCGTCAATTCATGGCCGTCAAAGGGAGCAGCGGCGGCGCATGTACCAGCCAGGCGACCAGGCAAGGTCCCTCCCTGAAATCGGAAAGATTCCGGAGGAATCTCCCTGAAGCCGGGGTTCCTGGGCGGGGCTGTTCCGGACGCCCGCGGCGACCTTTGCCCTACCGCTGAATATCGGCTTTCGTGGGCCGATTGGCTGTGGCTGGGGGCGTATTACCCGGACTATTGATCGGACGCACGGTCTGCGGTGCGGGCATGTTACCTTGCAGGCCGATGGTGGCAGGGTGAAGTGCCGTTGCAGGCGATTGCACGATCTCGGGCCGCGCAGAATCAACAAGTCCATGTCGTTCCGTTCTTCCTCCACACTTCTGAACGCCGCGCCGACGTAAGGGATCTCGCTAACGTAGGGCACACCACGCGCTATTGCCTCCACGCGGACATAAGTCAGGCCGCTGATCGCCAGCGTTTGACCGCTCGCCAACTCAGTGCGAGTGTCAAACTCACGGGTCTGGACATCGGGTACGGTTTCCCTGCCGACACGCACTATATGTCCGTAGTCGAGTTCGGACAGTTGGCCGTGGATCGCCAGATGCACCCGGTCGCCCAGCACCTCGGGCGTCAATTTCACCATGATACCATATTGACGCTCCATCGTCAGTGAACCGTCCGGCTGCGGCTTCGGGACTGACAACTCGCTGCCAGAGTTGAAAACAGCCGTCTGGCCGCTCATAATCACTAACGTCGGTTCCGCGAGTACCCGTTGCAACCGGAGCTGGCCGCGCGGGTCCCGTATCCGGCCAGACGCGCAAATCCGTATCCTTGGTCAGTGATGGCTCGGGCTGTGCTGGCATCCAACTCGATGGATACTTTTGTCCGGCGTCGCACCGTCCACTCGGAAGTCGGCTTCAAATTGTGAAATCCCCACGTCCCCACGGACCGTCGTTGTCGCTGGCTGATGCACGTACAGCGGTCTCCGGTCAGCAAGTGCTGCTGATGCTTCTCGCACGGCAATGTCGTATCGGGCCGTACGATGATGATCCCTAAATTGCCGTGTGGGATCATACACAGAATTGAACTTCCACAGCATGCGGAAGAAATTGGTTTGGGCCCGGGTCAACAGTTGGGCAGTCCGCAAGAAGGCGCGGCACTGACCAGCCCAGCCCATGTGTTTCTTGTTAAGTACCTGCTGGGTTTGTACCAGTTCCTCGTAGAATCGTGCCAGCGGAAGTCTCGTGGGGAGCACCGCGTGTTGAATGTCGAATAGTCGGTAGTCGCGAGTCGTCAATTGACAAGCCTCGGTGAGCCAAGTTTCTGTACCGGGATACGGCGTGGCAACCGTGAGATGGACGATCTCAGGAACCGACATTGCCCACCGGCGCACGGCCTCAAATTGCCGCGACTCCCACTGCGAATCAGCAATGATGTTTACAGCGACAGCGATCCCCAGCCGGCGTGCGACCTCCAACGCCTGAAAGCCGCCACCGGTGGTCGTCCGCTTGCGGAACCGTTTCAATCCTTCATCGTCGATGGCTTCCAGACCCAGGAACATGTATCGCAGCCCTAGCCCGCGCCAGCGACGAAAGACTTCCGGGTGGCGCGACACCACTTCGGTCCGCGTTTCCAGATAATACTCCTTGCGAATCTTTCGGCGTTCGATCTCGTCGGCGATGGCCTCGGCGTGGTGGGGATCGAGCATCGCCACGTTGTCGACGACGAACACGCCCGGTTCCGACATTCGGGCCAAATTCTCAACGGCCGTCTCGACGCCGACCTGCCGATAGGTGCGGCCATAAAACGTCCAGGCGCTGCAAAAGGTGCAGTCCCAGGGGCACCCCCGCAAAAACTCGACCGATCCGCACGGATCAAACGGCCCGAGGAAGTACCGCCTTCTCCTTCGCAGCAGGTCGCGGGCCGGCTGGATCGCACCCAGGTTGTCGATCAAGGACGGCTGTGGGCCTCGCCCCCAGTGGGTCACGATCCCCGGCAGCATGTGCAGATCATCCCGGTCGCTACTCGCCACTTCCAGCAACCGCGCTACAATCCCTTCCCCTTCACCGCAGACCACACAGTCCAGTGCCGCCCCCGCATGTGCCAGGATCTCCGGGGCTATGAAACTGGCGCTGTGACCGCCAGCGAACAAGAAGCCCTCTGGCAACATCTGGCGAGTGTGGGTCGCCAAATCCAGCACTTCCGGCACGTTGGCCAAATAATTCAGCGAGAACCCAACGGCGTCCGGCCGCCAGGCCTTCAGTTCCTGAAAGTACTCCTCTTGCCTCTGAACCTGGAGATCGACGATCCGCACGTCATGCCCGGAGTTGCGGGCCGCAGCCGCCACCAATTCCAATCCCAGCGGCTCCAACCGCAGATAAATCTCCGCGTACATCAAGCAACCAGGATGGAGCAAGAGAACCTTCATGGGTGGATACGATTGTAAGCCACGCCAAGCAGTTGGTAGCGCCGTACGATGTTGGCAAGGTTTCGCGGGGGTTTTGCGGATAATGGCGTCGCGATATGCACTTGTGCGATAACTTGAAGTAGCAAGGACTTAGGACGAATGGCACGTGAACTTTCGGCTCTTCCGGTTTTAGGTGCAGAACGCGAGAAATTCAGCCTTCAGGCCACGGACGATCTCGCGTAGCTCGGCGATGGTCCGCCCGGCGGCTTCCGACGCCCGGTTCAAGTCCAGGAGCAGCCGGTTCCAGAGCGTGTCGGCTGACTTCACGCCGTAGCAGCGTTTGGTGATGACGCGGGCCTTGTTGTTGATACCTTCAACCGCCGCGCTGGTGTACCGCCCGTCGAAGTAGTTCAGGATGCCCGTCTTCCAGTTGTCGTAGGTCGTCCAGAACTTGGCGAAGTCCAGCCCCAGCGCTTCGGTCCGCGCGGAGTTCGGCCAACTGCTGTTCGGCCGTGGCGCGGTCCGGCGCTGTATCGAAGATCTCCTTGAACCGCACCCGCACGTCATACACGTCCTTCAACGCGGGCAACCTGGCGAACAACTCCTCCAAGGCTGCGCGCTCTTCGGGCTTCAGGTCCTTCGGGTCGCGGCGGAACTCCCACATCAGCGAGCGGAACCGTTTCTGCTCGGCTTTGGACAACTGGGCCTTGTGCTTCCGCGTGCTTTTTTTTTCGCAACTCATCCACCACCTCGTTGAACTGCTTGGCCACGTGGAACCGGTCCACCACCAACCGGCTGTTGCGAAGTTGCTCGTTGCAGACCGGGCCGTAGACCTTCCCCATGTCCACGCGGTGCGTTTCCACCGCGGCGCGCTGCTCGGGCGTCAATTTCCCCAGGCATTCGAGGGCCGCTGCCGTGTCGCGCCCGCGGGCCACCGCCAGCACCTTCGGCGACTCCGGGTCGGTCAAGTCCGTCATCACCGTCACGTACAACTTGTGCCGCTTCTTGAGGCTGATTTCGTCCATGCCCACGTGCTTGATGACCCGTGCCGGGTCGATCCGCTTGTCGTCCTTCAACTGGTTCTCGACGATCAGTTCCACGGTCTCCGCCGAGATGCCCAGCCGCGCGGCCACCTCTTCTTCGTTGCTGCCGATGAGCATCCGCAGCACGTATTCCTCGAAGCGGTACGTGTACAGCACCTTCTTCCGCTTGAAGGGGGCGAAATGCTCCTGGCGATGCCCACAGCGCGAGCAACGATGGAAGCAAGGCTGGAAGATCAGGAAGCTCGGCTGACCCCACAGGTCCAGGTCGCGGACCACATAGACGGTGTTCTTGTACTCGTAGGTGGACGGCTCTTCGTGGCCGCACTGCTCACAACGGCAAGAGTCGGGCAGGGGGAACTTGACCTCGAAGCCGTGCCCGTCGCGCGAGCGCTCGTATCCCAACAGTTCCACACCCGGCGGCAAATCCAACTTCACTTTGACCTCGACCTGAGCCATCCGTGGCCTCCTTGGTTGGCGGTGTCTTCTGCGACGGGGCGAAGGCAACAACCGCGTTGGTCCGACCGCCGCCGCTTGAGCAAGGTAACGCCGCGGGCGACCTCGGGCCAACAGCAACCTTCCCAACTCGCGAAATCGGCGCCCGCAGGGAGGAGGCGGCGGAACATGTTCCCGGACAAGCACTTACGCTCGCAATCCCTGTTGCACTATATTCTTGTGGGGGGGGCTAATATGGCGAGAATTACGTGCCTGGGGCGTTCAAGCAACCGTCGCGCGTAGTATAACGGCCGCTATTGTTGAGCCTCGGGTTTGTGCGGCGTTCGCACCCAGAACCGGAAGAGCCAAACTTTCCTAACTACTTTGCTCGTCTTGGATTGTGTAAAGTCGCCGATGTTTTTGCAGAAGCTTGTAGGGTTTGGGCCGTCGTTTCACACGTCGGGGCTCGAAACGATCGGGCCGATCGCCGACGATGTGCGTGGCCACCGCTGCCAACAACGCCTCGCACCAACTCTTCGCGGTGCTGGCAAACAGCACCGGGAGGAACCGGTCGAGCGTTTGCAGCGTTCCCTTGAAGCTGATCTCCCACGGCGATCGGCCCGACTGAAAAGCGGCTGCCGACATCACGCCGCGAATCAGATTGTAACCGACCATGTGCATGTAGAATTCGTTGCGGACGCGCTCGGGAGTTTTGCACCGCAAGTGATCCATTTGCAGGACCGTCTCGAGGCTTCTCAGATGAAGTTCCGCTTGCCACCGACGCCGGTACAGCAATGCAATCTCCTCGGGCGGATATTGTTCGGAGTCCAGCAGCGTTGTCACGACGACCAGCGACCGCGTGCGCAAGCCTTTTTGAACAACACGAATGCGAACCTCCCGCAACGTCAACTCTTCGGGCAGTGTGGCGTACTGTTCGGCCGACATCCATTTCGGTCGTTGCGGTCGCGCCCAGAAAATCAAGTGGTCGTCCTTGCCCAATCGCTTGCCCGTGCGAAAGTCCGTGGCGCGGCCTTGGTGCTTGCGGACGACGATGTCGATGCCGCGCCCGAGCGGCAAGGCGATGTCGCTCCAACCGCTGAAATAGCGGTCCGCCAGGATAATATCGCCCTGGTCCAACGCATCGTAAAGACGGCGAAACAGGCTGTTCTCGCCGGTCTGCTTCCCCTTGTATTTTCCGATCGCCGCCTCCAAGACCGTGCCCGCCGAAAGCGAAAAGATTACCAGGATTCTGGCAAGGGGAAAGCCGCAACCCGGCTTTTGGGCTTTCATCTGCGGATAGGCCGCTTGATTCGCCGGCGTGTCGGGCATGGTGATGGTGGACCCGTCTACACCCCGCACCTTTCGTCCGTGCCAAAGCCAAGTGCGCGGCGACTTGTCCTCGACCTGCTTGCCCGTGTCGCGCATCAATTCGTGAACGACTTTTTCGGGCAGGTCGTTTCTCGCCGTGCAGTACGCGCTGGTTTCGGCCGAACAGGGCTTCAAGCCGCGCAGGACTCGCCAGGCGATCAACCGAGCCACGGCATCGCGGCAGGAATGGTCGGAACTGAGGCATTGCGAGAGAAACACCCATACCGTCACTGCCGGCGTGTAAATCCAACCTTGCCAAAACCATCTTGCATTTCCGAAGGCTTTTTCGATACGATCTTGGGGAAGGAGAGCTGCAAAGTACAGGTCGCCGTGTCGGCGAGCCTCCGCAACCGCCGCGCGAAGCGAATGAACCATCTTTGGCCTCCTTGCCATTTGGGGATTGGGTTTTCACATCCCTTTTGACAAGAGAGGCCCTTTTTGTCCATATCACCTTTCACCACAATCACTTACAGAAGTTCACGTGCCATTCGACTTAGGACAATAGCATGCAATGCTAGCTGCCTCTTTCCAGGCGTTTTTACGGTCTCCACAAAGCAATGCGGTGATCGAGGGCAGTGCGGTTCGTGAATAACAGAGGGCCGTTCTCCCAAGAACTACCGGTTCTCTTTGCCAACATCGTACGGCGCTACCACTTATACATATTTCCGCAATTTGGCCGCTGTCACCTTTTCGCTGAGCCATTGGATGACGTAGTAGAACACCGGCGTGAGGAAGATTCCAAACAGCGTCACCCCGAGCATGCCGGCGAAGACGGCTACGCCCAGAGTCCGCCTCATCTCAGCCCCGGCCCCCTGTGAAAGCACCAGGGGAATCACGCCGATGATGAACGCCAGCGAGGTCATGATGATCGGCCGTAGGCGGAGTTTGCAGGCGGCCAGGGTGGCCTCGCGCCGCGGCTGGCCCGCCTCTCGCTGGATCTTGGCGAACTCGACGATCAGAATCGCGTTCTTGCAGGCCAGCCCCACCAGTACCACGAAGCCCACCTGGGTGAAGATGTTGATGTCCATCCTTGCCAGCGCCACGCCCGCCACCGAAAACAGTAGGCACATGGGCACCACCAGGATTACGGCCAGCGGCAGCGACCAACTTTCGTACTGCGCGGCCAAGACGAGGAACACCAGCACCACCGCCAGCAAGAACACCCACATCGCCGTGTTGCCGGTCTCGATCTGGAGCATCGCCAACTCGCTCCATTCGGTTTTCATGCCGCGACGGAGGCTCTGGTTAGCGGCGGTCTCCATCAGGCTGATCGCCTCGCCGGAGCTAACACCGGGGGCCGGCTCGCCGTTGATCGCGGCAGAAGGGTACATGTTGTAGCGCTGCATCAGTACCGGGCCGTTGATCTCGCGGACGCTGGTCATCGTCCCCATCGCCACCATCTTCCCCGCCGAGTTCCGAACTTTGTACTGTTTGATGTCTTCGATCTGCCGGCGGTAGTCGGCGTCGGCCTGGACGTTTACTTGCCAGGTGCGGCCGAATCGGTTGAAGTCGTTGACATAGAGTGAACCGAGATAGACTTGAAGCGTGTTGAAAATTTCGGTCGTCGAAACGCCCATCGCCTTCGCCTGGTCGCGGTCAATGTCGAGGAAGAGCCAAGGGGTATCGGCCCGGAAGCTGCAAAATAGACCTTTCAGGCGATCGATTTTCCGTCCCCGCTCGACGATTTTTTCGCCGCTTTGCTGCAGGGCGCCGAGTCCATTGTCGCGGCGGTCTTCGAGAATGATCTTAAACCCGCCGGCGGTCCCCAGCCCATCCACGGGTGGGGCGCCGAAAATGTTGACCAGTCCGCCGCGAATCACCGTCTCGAACTGCCGCTGGAGCCGGCGGGCGATCATATCGGCCGAGAGTCCCTCGCCGGTGCGCTCGTGGAAGTCCTTGAGCATGACGTACATCGCCCCAAAATTGGGCGCATTGGCCCCCAGTAGAATCGATTGGCCGGCGATGGCCACGGTGTGCTCCACTCCCGAGTTGCTGCTGGCGATGTCCTCGATGTGTCGCATCACCTGCTCTGTGCGTTCGAGCGAGGCGGCGTCCGGCAGTTGCACGTTCACCAGCAAATAGCCCTTGTCTTGCATGGGGATGAACCCCGATGGGGATTGCATAAAGCCCCAGTATGTCAGCCCAAGCAGCCCGCCATAGACCACCAATACCAGCACGCTAACTCGGAGGGTCATACCCACGGCGCGGGTGTAGGCGTTGGTGGCATGGTTGAAGCCGACGTTGAAGAGGTGGAAACTCCGGCCG
This sequence comes from uncultured Planctomycetaceae bacterium, assembly GCA_963759115.1. GTDB lineage: Bacteria > Planctomycetota > Planctomycetia > Pirellulales > Thermoguttaceae > CAVWXT01. The sequence goes on along the minus strand of CAVWXT010000007.1, from coordinate 3,604 downwards.
AGTATCGCGTTCAGGATGCCGGCCAACAACCGGCCGGCAATCGCGCCGGCCACAACCATCACCGCAGCGGCCAGCCACCAGGCGACGTCGGCGACGATTTGTCCCTGGCCCAGTTGCAAGGCCGTCGCGCCCTGCTGAAAGAGACTTGTCAGCCAGGGCGACAGCCGGGGCAGCAGCCAGGTGTAGCCAGCCCAGCCGCCCAGCAGGACATAGACAACCCGCGGCAGCACGTCATACCGCCCCTGCTCGCGCGGTCGCAAGAGCACCGCCGCCAACGCCGGGCTGAGCGTCAGCGAGTTGAAAGCGGAGATCAGCGTCGAAGTGGCGATGGTCAAGGCGAATTGCCGGAAGAACTGCCCTGTAATGCCCGTGATGAACGCGCAAGGTACGAACACGGCGCTTAGGACCAGCCCCACGGCAATCACCGGCCCGGAAACCTGGCTCATCGCCTTGATGCTGGCCTCGCGCGGTGTCAGGCCGTGCTCGACGTGGTATTCTACGGCCTCGACCACCACGATCGCGTCGTCGACCACGATGCCGATTGCCAACACCAGGCCGAACAGTGTGAGGTTGTTGAGGCTGAATCCCATTGCAGCCATCACCGCGAAGGTGCCCACCACGGCTACGGGAACAGCGACCAGCGGGATCACCGCCGATCGCCAGTTTTGCAGAAATAGCAACACCACCAGTGCCACCAGCAGCACGGCGTCCAGCAGAGTCTGACGGACTTCATTGATCGATTCGGTGATGAAGGGCGTAGTGTCGTAGACGATCGAGTAGTCCAGGTCGTCGGGAAAGCTCCGCTTCAATTCCCGCATCTTGGCCTTCACCAGCCCCGCGACCTTCAGGGCGTTGGACCCGGGCAATTGATAGATGCTCAATGCCACCGAGGGCCGGCCGTCTAGCGTGCAACTCTGGTCGTAGTCCTGGGCGCCCAGCTCGATGCGAGTGACGTCGCGCATGCGGACCACGCGCCCGAGGCGTCGGTCTTGAGAATCATGTCGGCGAACTGATCCGTGTCGGCCAGCCGCCCCAACGTGGTCATTGTGAACTGGAACACCTGACCCTTGGGCACCGGCGGCTGGCCGATCTGGCCGGCGGCCACCTGGGCGTTCTGCTGCTCGATGGCTGTCACCACGTCGCTGGCAGTGAGGTTGTGAGAGGACATTTTCTCCGGATTGAGCCAGAGCCTCATGCTGTAATCGCGCTGGCCCAAATAGGTGATGTCGCCCACGCCCCTCAGCCGCGCTAGTTCGTCACGCAACTGGATCGTGGCGTAGTTGCTCAAGTAGAGGTTATCACGGCTGCCCTTGGGCGAAAAAAGGTTCACGATCATCAGCACACTGGGCGACTTCTTCTTCACTGTCACCCCTTTGCGGTTGACTAGATCAGGCAAAATCGGTTGGGCCATGGCCACGCGGTTCTGCACCAAGACCTGCGCCATGTTCAGGTCTACGCCCAACTCGAAGGTGATCGTCAGGGTGTAGGTACCATCGTTGGTGCACTGCGACGACATGTAGAGCATCCCCTCCACGCCGTTGACTTGCTGCTCGATAGGCGCGGCCACAGTGTCGGCCACCACCCGCGCATCCGCGCCCGGATAGGAGGCCGAGACTTCGACCGTGGGCGGAGTAATCTCAGGATATTGCGCCACCGGCAACGTCCACATGGCGATCCCGCCCGCCAGCGTAATGATGATCGACAACACTGCGGCGAAGATCGGCCGATGAATGAAAAATCGCGAAAACACGGTGCATCCTCACTTCGGATTATCGGTGTCGCCGGATGGACTGACCGTGCGTCCCCGCCGCCGCGCGCTGCGTCCCCAGTCTCTCAAGAGCCGCACTAGCGTCAAGAGGAAGCCCAGCGCGAAAATCTCTAACGTGATGAAACGGATCCAGCGCATCGGCCGGGAATCGAACCCCCGCGTCGCCCCCAGCCAATCGACGACATTGAAGAACACGGGGGTGAGAAAAATCCCGAACAGTGTTACGCCCATCATGCCGCTGAACACGGCCAACCCCAAAGTGCGCCGCATCTCAGCACCGGCGCCGTGGCCAATCAATAGCGGAACCACGCCGAGGATGAAGGCGAGCGAGGTCATTATGATCGGACGTAGTCGCAAGTGGCAGGCCTCCATCGCCGCCTCGCGGCGACCCATTCCCGCCTGCCGTTGCCGCTTGGCGAACTCCACGATCAGAATCGCGTTCTTGCTGGCCAGCCCGACCAGGACCACAAAACCGATCTGCGTGAAGATATTGACGTCCGACCGGGCGATCATCACCCCCACGATCGCGCTAAGCAGGCACATCGGCACGACCAGGATTATGGCCAGCGGCAACGACCAGCTTTCGTACTGGGCGGCGAGCACTAGGAACACCATGATTACGGCCAGCATGAAAATCCACATGGCCGTATTGCCGGCCTGCAACTCCTGGTATGCCATTTCCGTCCACTCGTAGTGAATCCCCGGCAGCAATTCCTGGTCGGCTAGGTTTTGCATCAGATCGATGGCTTGGCCGGAGCTTACGTCCGGTCCCGCGTTCCCGGTGATGCCGGCGGCCGGGTACATGTTGTAGCGGGTGAGGATGAACGGCCCGTTCACCTCCCGCACGTCGGCCAACGCGCCGATGGGCACCATCGCCCCCTGCCGGTTACGAACCCTCAAAAGCTTGACGGCTTCCACTTGGTTGCGGAACTTCGCGTCGGCCTGAGCAACAACCTGCCAGGTGCGGCCAAACCGGTTGAAGTCATTGACGTACACCGATCCCAAGTATATCTGGAGCGTGTCGAAGGCATCGGCCAGCGGCACGTCCATCGTCATGCACTGCGCGCGGTTGAGGTCCACGTAGAGCTGCGGTGCGTTGGCCCGAAAGACGCTAAACAATCCGATCAGCAACGGCGTGCGTTGATTTGGCTTGCGCAGTGCGTTTCCTTTTGCAACGAGCTTGTCCGTCTGGGCTTGCAGGGCCTTCACGCCGGCGTCCTTGCGGTCTTCAACCATGAACTTGAAGCCGCCTGCCCGGCCGATGCCGCGGATCGGTGGCGGCGGCAGCACGGTAACCTTCGCCTCCGGCACCTCGGCCGCGCATCTGCGCAGCAGCGTAGCAGCAATTTCGGTACCATAGAGCCCAGGCTTGTTCCGTTCTGCGAAGTCGTCGAGGATCAAGATTATCATGCCAAAATTGGAACCCGACGCGCCAATGCCGAATGCCGATCCCGCAATGGCCATTGAATGCTTGACGCCTCGCATCCCCATCGCAATTTGCTGCGCATGGTCCACTGCTGCCCGCGTCCGTTCGATCGAAGCCGCATCCGGCAACTGCACGGCCGCATACAGGTAGCCCATATCCTGTGCTGGGATGAACCCCTTAGGGGCGACCGTAAAGCACCGGTAGGTGAGGAACAACATCCCGGCATAAACGACCAATACTAGCACGCTGACGCGCAGCAGACCGCCAACCGCGCGGGTGTAGGCCGTGGTGGCCGAGGCGAAGCCGGCGTTGAACAGCCGGAAGCTCTCCCGCAACATTACACCGGCTGGCCGGGAGATCAACCATCCGGCGGTCGCGCCCACTGCCGCAGCCGCCCCTGCCGCAATCCA
>CAVWXT010000006.1:0-1768468 GCA_963759115.1 uncultured Planctomycetaceae bacterium | reverse complement strand
ACTTGGCTGCCGCCGCCGCCCGACGAACAGCCGTGACGGCAAGAAATCCCCTGCAACGAGAGGCGAATCCGGGGCGACGCGCGGTCCTCGCCGCATCTGTGCCCCCGCAATCGTGTGGCACGTCGGGATTTTCCGGATATTCCTATCAGGGCCACCCTGATGGCGGCGGCGTGTTTTTCCCGATGGAGAAATCCGCAAATTCTCGGTGGAGAAATCCGCAAAGCTGTGTAGAGTGAATGAAGGCTGTTCGTCGCAGCGTTAGAGACGACGGAAGTCGCCCAGTTTACCTTTAAGCAAGGGGGACCCCATGAGATGGCGGCATCAGTGGCCTGACTTGATGAGGTGTCTGCAGCGCCGCTTTGCGCGCGTGCTCGTGCCTAGGCGCGTTGGTCCTCTTTACGGCGCCCGTGTTAGCCGACACGATCAACGGCGGGAGCTATAACGCTTGGCAATGGAATGGATTTTCGCAGACGCAGGCTTCGCCCATGCCGAGCCCCGTTCCGGAGTCGCCCAGCCCCGGTGGAACGGCGAGCCTTTCGGGTTTCGTGTATCTCGATGCCAGCCCCGACACCAACAAGATGACAAACGCCGATTGGGCCATCCTCGGCGCCGAGATAGCGCTCACGCGCGACAACGACCCGCCGCTTATCGTCTACAGCAAGCAGGACGGCTCCTATAGCCTTAGCGGCCTCTTCCCCGGCACCTATACCGTCACCCTGCTGACGCCATCCCCGTCGCCCGGCACGGACACCCTCGGCGAAGTTTTTGACGAGAACGGGCAGGTTGTCTCTACGGGAACCGGCACGGTTGGGCAGAACCAGTTCTCCAGCATTCAGATACTCGACGGCTACACGGCCAAGGACTACAATTTCACCGAACTGGTCTTTCCCATCAGCCTGATCAACAAACGGATGTTGCTCAACGATTCTCCGCCGATTCTGCATACCGTTCCCGAGCCCGGCTCACTTGCGCTCTTGGCGATCGGCGGGCTGGTCTTCGTCGGGTTGATGCGGCGCCGCGTCGCGGGTTAACTCCACCTTGACCGGCGCGCGCTCGAAATCGTTGGCCTCCATGAGCGCCTGCGGCTTCATGGCGGCAAGGCCGGCGACGTACCTCTCCGGCACGATTTCCAGCCGGGTGTTGTAGTGCGTGGCGATGTCGTTGAAATAGCCGCGGGCCAGGGCGATGCGCTGCTCGGTGTCGATCAGGCTCTTCTGCAAGGCGGCAAAGTTGGCGTTGGCCTTCAGTTCCGGGTAACGCTCGGCAATGGCGATCGTCGTCTTGTTCACCGCGCTGTAGTCGGGCCCGTTCACGCCGGGCGGAGTGGCCGAGAGTTGGCTCCGCAGCGTGGCCAACTCCGTCTGGAGTTGCTGCTCGTAATCGCGATAGCCCTTCACCAGCTCGACCAGATTGGGAAGCAGGTCGTGGCGCCGCTGAAGCTGGATATCCACGAGCGACCAGGCGCGGCGCACCCGCTGGCGCAGGTCGACCAGGCTGTTGAAGACCATCCAGATCCAGGCCAGCGCGGCGACGGCCACAAAGCCCAGCGCGGCGACGGCATACATCGGCAGACGGGACCTCGGCTCAACGCCAAGGACCGCGTCGCGCCCCACGAGGCTGCCGACCAACAGCGCCAACCCCAAAAAGGTCCAGCCCCATTGGCCCCACTTCATGCCCGAACTGACCTGTTCCTCGCTGCGGGTGGAGATCAGAAAGATCGGGGCCTCGCGGTCGTGGGCAATCTCCGGCGCAACGACGTCTTGCCGCTCGCGGGCCTGGCCCATCACGTAGAGCATGGCGTGCCGGGGGATGCCCCGTTCGACAAACCGCCGGCGATGATCGGAGTCGCCGACGGCCATGGCCGGGCCCTTGCCGTAATAGAGCGGGTCGCCGCGGCCGCACGTCTCGTCGAACAAGCCCGCCGGCTCCAGCTTCGCACCCTCCGGTCGGACCAGGATCACGCCGCAATCGTCCTGCAGAAAGAAGGGAATCATCTCGCCGCCGTCGGCGACGGTGGTCCAGCCGCTTTCCTGGCGGGTGCGGGTCTGAGTCTTGCCCTCGCTGTCGGTATAAGTCTCGGTGACGGTGCGCGACCAGTGCTCTTCGACGCTCCAGTGATATTGGACGCAGGGTTGCCCGGCAAGGTAGCTCGTCAACGGGCCGGCTGACTCGGCCGTGCCCTTGAGTTCCACCAGGCCGATGAACACGCCCGTGGTCTTCGAGGTGGGCAGGTTGTCGACCAGCCGCCGGCGTCGGCCCGCGCGGAATGCGCCGGCCAGGCACAGCAGGCCCAACAGCAAGCCAATCAGCGGCACATAGGGCGCAAAATCATGCATCTTAGCCGGTGAAGTACAAGTACGCCGCGGCGATGCCCACCAGGACCAAGGCCGACGCAATCACGTCGCCCCAGGCCCAACTGCGCCGCGACTGGAGTCTTTGCTCCTCGGTCACGGTGGCGTAGGTCAAACCGCGAATCCGCTCCAGCGACGGCGCCGCCGTGGCGTAGCTGACGGCGATCATCACGGCCATGCACACCAGGCAAATGAACACGCTGTAGTATTGGAAGTACGTGTTGTTGACGATCCAGAGGAAGGAGCCTTGCGGATAGCCATTCTCGAATCCGGCCAGTTTGAGTTGGACCGGCGTATCGACGGCCAGCCGGAAAACCCCCAGCAGGAAGCCGACGACCAGCGCGCTCAGACACCCCTTGCTGTTGAGCCGCTTGTTGAATACGCCGAGGAAGAACACCACGAAGATCGGCGGGGCCAGATAGCCTTGAACGGCCTGGAGATAGAAGTATAGGCCCTTCTGCCCCCGGATGACCGGAATCCACAGGATCGCAATCAGGACCATGACGGTGGTGGCCACGCGGCCGATCCACACCAACTGATGCTGCGAGGCCCGGGGGCGGAACTTTTGATAGAGGTCCATCGTGAAGAGGGTCGAGCAGGCGTTGAACGCCCCGGCCAACGAACTCATCAGGGCCGAAAGCAGCCCTGCCACGACCAGGCCGCGGACCCCGACGGGCAGGACGTGCTTGACCATCAACGGAAAAGCCGCCTGACATTCATCGCGCACCGGAAGGCCGTCCTTCACCAGGCCCGTCAGCCCGGGATAACCGCGACTGGCCAACGCGAAGCAGATCATGCCGGGAATGATGAAGATGAACACGGGCAGCAGCTTCATGAAGGCCGCGGCGATGCTCCCCCGCCGGGCGATGGTCTCGTTCGGCGCCGCCAACGCCCGCTGCACGATGTACTGGTCGGTACACCAGTACCACAGGCCGACGATGGGGGCGCAGAACAACATGCCCAGCCAGGGGAAATTGTCGTTGAAGTACCAGGCGATCCGGCCGGTCTCTTTGACCGGGGCCCAGGCGGCCTCCATGCCGGCCGGGACCAACGGTTTCCAGAGATTGAACATGTTCGAGCCGCAGACGGTTCGCAATTCCTCCCAGCCGCCCAACTTGATCAGCCCAAACACCGTGACCATCGCCGAGCCGATGATGAAGATGATCGTCTGGAGGGTGTCGGTATAGGCCACGGCCCGCAAACCGCCGATGACCGTGTACAGCCCCGTCGCCGCCACGACGGCGAGCGAGCCGATCCAGAAGGCATCGAGCCGCATGAATCCCAGATTGACGTTCATTTCGGGCAGTAGGACGGCAAACACCACGCCGCCGGCAAAGATCCCCACGGCGAGCTTCGTGACCACGTAGGCCACCAGGGAAATGATCGAGAGGACCCAGCGGGCGGTCGGCGAATAGCGTTTTTCCAGGAACTCGGGCATGGTGAAGACCATGCTGCGGGCGTAGAAGGGCACGAACACCCATGCCAGCACCAAGCAGGCACCAGGCGTGCAGTTCGTAATGGGCCATGGCCACGCCGTCGGTGCAGCCCGAACCGGCCAGACCCACCAGGTGCTCGGAGCCGATGTTCGAGGAGAAGATCGATGCCGCCACGATGAACCAGCCGAGGTTGCGGCCGGCCAGGAAGTAGTCGTCGGCCGTGTCGCGGTTCTTCAGGACGGAATACCAGGTGAGACCCAGCAAAGAGAGGAAGTACAGAGCAATCACGCCCCAGTCTAAACCGCCCATGAAATACGTCTCCTTCGGCCGACCAATCCGGGCCATTGCGCTACGTTGAGTTCGGCAAACGACGTAGCTGGAAAGGTAACGCGGCAGTTGGCATCCGTCAACTGGGCGGTTCCTGATCCACGGCGGGCGGTTCTGACGCCATTGGCCAAACGTTGTGTTCCGGCCCAGCTTGCGGTATGCTGTCGCCCATGGACGAACATCGCCGTTTGCCGCGAAGTCCCGAACTGATGTCGCGCGGCGATACTGCGCTGCTGGTGGTCGACGTCCAAGAGAAGCTCATGCCGGCAATTGCCGACGGCCCGCGTGTCATCTGGAACGCCGGCCGGCTGATCGACGGGGCGAAGATTCTCGGTCTGCCCGTGATCGCCACGGAGCAGTATCCGCAAGGCTTAGGACCGACCGTCCACGAGTTGTCCCAACGGCTGGGAGCCGTCCCGTCGAAACTGGCCTTCAGTTGCGGCGGCTGCCCCGAGTTGTTCGATGACTTGCGGAACCGCGGCATCCACAAAATCCTCGTCTGCGGCGCCGAGACGCACGTGTGCGTGCAGCAAACCGTGATGGATCTGCTGGCCGACGGTTGGCGGGTGTACGTGGCGGCGGATGCCGTGGGGTCGCGGTTCGACATCGACTATGGCACGGCGCTTCGGCGGATGGATTCTGCGGGCGCCACGCTGACGACCACCGAGGCGGCCCTGTTCGAGTGGTGCGAAGTCGCCGGCACGGCGGAGTTCAAGCAGATCAGCCGATTGGCGAAGCAGGCTTGTTGAGAGATCGTCCGCCCGTGGAGTGCGGCGATTGATCAGCCTTTTTCTAGGGCTTATTAATTTTACCTTCTGTCGGCGGGGGCAGGCTACCGGAAGCGGAAGTCGAGTTCGAATCCATAGAGCCAGGGGATGCCTGGCGCGACGCCTTCGGCCCTGAGCTTGGCCGGCAAGTCTTCGTACTCGGCCCGCAGGCGTTCCGCGTTAGGAGCATTGTAGTAGGTAACGAGGATGGTATTGTCCTTCACGCGGATGTCGCCGTCCAGTCCGCGGAAGATATCGGACGCCAAGTGTCTGGCATCCCAGTGTGCGAAGGGCTCTCCAAGTCGCTTGCGGAACTGATGGATCACGGTCTGCGCCACCAAGGCCGTCGTCATTTGGCCGTAACGGATGTTGGTGTTCATCGTGCCCGCCCGTCTCCAACCTAACGACTGGTCGAAGTTGAAGAACTCCTCGATGTGCCAGCGATGGGGATAATCGCGGGTGAGGGCGTCGAGCGGATCGCGGTTGGTGGTGGAGAAGAAGCCGTTGAACTGCCAATCCTCGGGGCGCTCTCCCTGGCGTTGCACGAGTTCGTAGTACGGGCCGCCGCGGCTATGGTGGGGCGTGTAGCGCAGGACTGCCGTGGCGTAGCCCGCCCAATGGGGCTTAAATACCGCGGCCGGAATCTGCCGCCAGCGCTTCCGGTCGCTCTGCCGGTTGGGGATGGGCGTGATGAGGTCGAAGGAGGTCTCCGTATGGACGTAGTCTACCAGTTCCACGGCGAAGTGCTCCGTGTCGGCGGCCACCAACGTGTGCTCCGGCAGCGGCGCGAGGATTTCCCCGGCCATGCGCAGCAACTCAGGCGTCGCCTGGCTCACGGTCCGGGCGGAATTGGCCACCGTGAAACACAGCGGCTGCGCGCTGTCGCCATCCAGGCAGAAGAAGGTCTGCGCCGTCTTGATGGGCCGGGAGCCGCTCTCCTTCTGCGCTGCGCATGTGCCGCTGGCTGTAGCTCGGCGCGCGGTGCGGGTCGATCAGCAGCAGTTTTCCTTGGTAATGCCCGGAGGCACGGCGGAGTTTCCCCAAGGCCACCTGCAGTTCCTGGGTGTGGGCCACGCTCGCGCCGCCCAGCACCTCATGCACCGTAGTGTCCTCCGCCAGGAAGGGCAGTCCGTTGAGGGTCTCGAAGCCGCGGAGCGTCAAGCAACGCCCCGCGCGGAGCCCGTTGCTGCACAGCGCCGCTTCATGCACCAGTTGCAGCGCCAGGCGCGGTTCGATCCGCTCGGCGGGCTGTTGCGTCCAGGCGCGGAGCAGGTCCCACGTCCCCAGCCGCAGGTGTTCTGCGACCAACAGCCAGAGGCCCGCCATGTTGTCGCTGATCTTATCGGCCAGCCGCTGGCGGACGCCGCGTTCAATGCTCCTCGGATCGCCTTCGACGTGCTGGACCAGTTTGTGAGTGAGCCGCGCCTCGACGGGTTCGCTTTCCGGCCTGGGGCGGAACCTGTGGAGTTTTTTTTGCAGGCCGTACTCGGCCAGCACCCTTTCCACGCTGCGGATGCTGATCGTCCAACCGCTCTGCACGAGCTTTTGGGCGATCACCTGCGGCGAAGCCTCGGGATCCAGGAAGCGGTGCCGCACCACTTGGCGGACAACTTCCGCCGTGCGGCGGTAATGGGTTTTCGGGCCGCGCTTCTGATTGTCCAGCGCCCTGCGCCCTGTTTGGCGAAGGCGGTGCGGAGTTGGAAGTAGCGCTGGCGGCTATAGCCGAACTTGCGGGCGGCCTGGAGTGGCCCCAGGCCGTCGCATTCCCCTTCCGTGAGCATCAGCAGTTTTGGGGTGATATGGTCGTTGTCGGGGACCTTCAATTGACCGGCGAGGCCGACCAGGACGTGTTTCTTCCGATCGAACTGTGCCATGTCTGCCTCCTCCATAAACGCAGTGGGCTTGCCCGGCCGCGCGGCCGGTTCTTCTGCCAAGATGATAACAGGAAGGGGCACAAAAGGCTAATTAAATATGGCGGATTATGCCTCATTACCTAACCATTTGCTGCGTATAGACTTACATTATCCGCCATTTTAATTAGTCTATCAAGTGCCCGGCGTGGCCAGTATCGCGACAAGAACCGGACGGCTTGCTATGATAGGGGCCAATCAATAAGCCCTAGAAAAAGGCTGATTTATCGCCGCTTTCCGGGGAAGGCTTGAAACGGTTTCTCGCGGGCGACAAAACGCAAGAAAAGCGGCGATAAATCGCCGCACTCCAAGAGTAACGAATCGCCGCGCTGCCAAGATGCCGAAAGCATAGATTATTGACAACCGCATGTGGTTGTGAAACAATGGAAGCCATCGAGCCAACCGTCCGTCTGATCTTTTCGGGGAGATTTGAGCCATGGCGAGAGAGATCCAAGAGTCGCACGTGACCGATCGACGAGATTTTCTGCGGCGTGTCTCGGGCACGCTGGCGGTGTCGGGCATGGCCCTGGCCGGAACGGCCGTTGCCGAAACCCCGGCCTCGCCGGCGGTTCCCGCGCCCTTGCTGCCCACGATCGCGCTGGGCAGCTACCGGGTCACTCGCATGATTACCGGCTGGAACCCGATCGGCGGCACCTCGCACCAATCACTGAACGCCTCGCGGCACATGATGGAATACTGGACCGTCGACCGCGTGGTCGACTTCCTCCTGAAGTGCGAGCAGGCCGGCGTCAACACCTGGCAACTCGACCACGACGAGAGGGCGACCGCGACCGTGCGGAAACTGCGGGAGAAGGGCTCGAAGCTCCAGTTCTTCTGCCTCCACTGCGACGCGGACGCCCCCTTGAAGACCGCGCTGGCGGACTTGGGCGTCTTCGGCTTCTCGCATCACGGCGGCGCAACCGACGGCCTCTTCCGGGCCGGCAAGGCGCAGGTCGTTCACGACTACGTCAAGAAGGTCCACGACCTGGGGTTGTTGGCCGGCATTTCCGCCCATTGCCCCGATCACATCAAGAGGATCGCCGACGAGGATTGGGAGAACGATTTCTTCATGACGTGCTTCTACCACGTCAGCCGGCCGGCCAAGGACCAGAAGGAACTCTTCGGCGGCCGGGTCGTGGTGGGCGAGCCGTTCTTCGACCAGGATCCAGTGGAGATGACCAAGGTCGTCCGGTCGATCCCCAAGCCGTGCCTGGGATTCAAGATTCTGGCGGCGGGCCGGGTCTGCAAGAACGAGAAGACCGCCAAGCAGTCGGTGGAGAAGGCGTTCCAATTCGCCTTCGCCAACATCAAGCCCATCGACGCCGTGATCGTCGGCATGTTTCCCGTATACTACGACGAGCTCAGCGACAACGTCGCCTACGTCCGCAAGTACGGCGCGGCCAAGACCGGCTAGAACTCCAGTCGCCGGAAGGCGCGGCAGCCGAGCCACATGGGCAGCCAGGTGGCGAGGGCCCCGAGAAGGACGCTGCCTGCGGCGCCCCCGATCAACCACAGCTTCAGCCACCAGTGCAAGGACGAAGTCGCGGTGACGTGGATTCGGGCGGCCACCTTGGGATGCTGCGCCACCAGGTAGAAGTGGGTGGGCAGGGCCGTCAGCAGCACCACGACCAGGATGTACAGCGTGCTGAGCACCAGGGTCAGCGTTCCGCCGAAGCCGGCGGCGATCCGCGAGGGCGATTGCTCGCGGAGGTTCGGCAGCCAGGCGCCCAGACCCACGGCAATGCCCGACAGCCCCAGGCAAAGCACCAGGCAGGTCAATTGATGGCTCAGCAGGACCAGCGGTCGACACGCTGAGCATCATGTCGCTCAGCAGGACCAGCGCCGAGCAGGGAATGACCGTCCCGCCGGCGGCGAAGAGGAACTTGCCCCAGAGGATCGTCTCGCGCCGCACGGGCAGCAGGCCGAGAATCCAGAACCGCCGCCCTTCGAGGCTGATCATGGGAAAGATGAACCGGGTGGTGAAGGTCGACAGCAACAGCCCCACGACCGAGAGGTTCAGGAAGCTGACCATGTTCACCCAGCCGACGTACTGCGACGTCGTAGGTGAAGCGGCGGATGTTGGAGAAATACAGCACCAGAAAGACCGAGGAAGATGAGGAACTGCGACCATTGCAGCGGGTCGCGGCGGAACAGCCGCAGGTCCTTGACGATCATCAACCGCACGGGCGTGGGCAGGAAGGCGATCATCCGCGACAGCAGCGCGGTCGACCCATGCCGGACGGACGGCGCCTGCGCCGCGGCGTCCTGCCGCACAGCCCGCTGTAGGCCGCGCGATAGAGCCGGCCCGCCGTCCACAGGGCCAACTGGCGGAACAACAGGGCGTTGGAGATCATCAGCGCCAGGAACAACAGGCTCTCCGACCACACTCCCGGCCGGCGGCGTCGAGCAGGCCGGGCTCAGCCACCAACTCGGCAGCAGGCGTTGTTCCGAGAATTGCAGCCGGCCGAGAATCTCTCCGGAACCAGTCCGGCGGTGAGCAGGTCGTTCCTCGGACCGGCAGCAGCCGACCAGCCATCCAGGCGGCGCCGGCCGCCAGCAATGCGCCGCCGGCGATCAGCACGGCCGACCGGCTGTCGGGAATGCGGTGCACGACGCCGCAGGCAGATGATGGCTCCGATGGCCACGGGAATGTAGATGAAGGCCACCAGGCACGGCAGCAGCATCACGTAATAGTACCACGGCGCGTGCGGCCACGATGCCGTAGGCCAGGAGCATGGGGCTTCCCAGCAGCACGAACCCCCAACTGCTCAGGACGATCGCCTCCTGGAACTTGTGGAGGAACACCCGCCCGGTGCGGGCGGGAATCGTCAACAGAAAGGCGATCTCCCGCGAGCGGAACAGCGAACCGTAGAGAATGATGCCCGAGGAAAACACCAGCATCAGCATCAAAGCGGCAAAGAACGTGCCGAACAGGGTGCCGACGGTGCGGGCATAGAGTTCGTCGTGGGCAATCGTCGATTGCAGGAACCAGAACCCGTCGACGAACATCCAGAACATCCCGCCCCAGAGCCACAGCGGTCAGCACCACCACCAGCGACACGCGGAATCGCGACTCGGCGATGAGTCTGCCGCAACAGGGTGGCGAGATGCGGCGGCGCATCCGTCCGAACGCCCGCGCCTCGGCCTCGACCGACGAGAAATTCTGTGCATCGGCGATTCCTTCAGGGACTGTCGGTCGGGGGTTCCGTGGCTCGGCGTCGCCCCCTTCCGTGTCTTCGCGTTCTCCTCGTTGCCGCGTGCCCGTTGCCGCCGTTGGTCAATTCGAGGAACAGCGGTTCGAGCGACGCGTGGGGCGAGGCCAACTCGCTGCTGCAATTGGCTCACCGTTCCCAGGAAGTGCAGCCGGCCGCGGTCCATGATGCCGATGCGGTCGGCGATCTCCTCGGCGACGGCCAGGGTATGGGTCGACATGAAGACGGTCGTTCCGGCGGCCGCCCGCGCGCGCAGCCGGTCCTTGACCACCCGCACGCTGCGCGGGATCGAGCCCGACCATCGGCTCGTCGATCACCAGCACGGGCGGGTCGTGCAGCAAGGCCGAGGCGAAGACCAGCCGCTGCTTCATGCCGTGGGAGTAGGTTTCGGTCAGGTCGTCGAGGAAATCGCCCAGATCGAAGTAGTCGCACTCGCGCTGGAGGCGGGCGTCCACCGTCGGCCGGTCCAGCCCGCGCATCTCGGCCGCGAACTGGAGAAACTCGCGGCCGGAGAGCTTGTCGTAGAGGAAGGGCTCTTCGGGCACGTAGCCGATCGAGCGGGTGGCGTGGCGGACGTCGGCCACGAGGTCGTGCCCGCACACCCGCACCGCGCCCGCCGTGGGCCGCAACAGTCCCGTGAGCATCTTGATCGTCGTGGTCTTGCCGGCGCCGTTGGGCCCCAACAGCGCGAACAACTCGCCCGGCGGAACGGTCAGCGTAAGCCCGTCCACGGCGACGTTGCGGGCGTAAGTTCGCGTGACGTTGTCGAACTCAATCATGGTTCTGTACACGCCGGTTGCCGTCTTCGTTCCACCATTCCGGACCGGCCGCGTCGGCCAGTTCCACGGCGTCGCTGTCGGGCAGGCGGACGAAGGTGATGGTGGTGTCGAAGAACACCACCTGCTGCTTCAGCACGGTGCCGTCGCGGTCGCAGCGGACCCAGAGCTTGCCCCGCGGCGCCTGGCCAACGGCCGTAGCCTTGCCCGGTTCGGTGCGGTACACCACCAGCCAGGCGTTCTCCATCGGCGCCGTTCCACTCGACGGGCTCGATCCTTCCACCGTGGCGTAAATGATCTCCAGAGGATTCCTGGAAGCCGGAGGGGACTGTAGACGGGGACGGTCCAGGTCTGGCCGACGCGCAGTCCCGGCAGGTGGGTCTGCGGCGACAAGGCGTCGCTCAACAAGGCCCGCGGCGGGAGAGAGACTTCGTTGCGAAACGACATCTCGCCCGCGTGAACCTGAATCTGCAGCCGGTTTCCTTCCGCCGTGCCGCTCACCCGAATCACCTCCGGCAGCGGGTCAAATCGTACCGTCGAGTCAAACCGCGTCAATTGCCCCAGTGGGTCGACCATCATCAGACTCCGTGCATCCATGTGCACGCCGGCAATCGGCTGTTCCAGCAATTGCGCGACGGTGCCTAGCAGACGGCGAAACGTCTCTCGGAGCAAAGAGGGCTCGATGTGAACCCAGCCGTGGATGCTCTTCATCCCGTTCGGCTGCGGCATTACGTCGGACAGGGCCCAGCCGAGTCGCCGATCATTGCACGAGATGCGCCAGCCGGTCACCAGGGCACGCGCCTGCGCGTCGGCGATCTTGCTCAAGCTCGGAGGTTCGCCGACCAATAGCGGCGGCAACACCTTCTCCTTCACCAACCAACTCATGGTGGCCAGCCAGAACAATACCACGGCCGCATTGCGCCAACGACTGTACATACGCGATTAGGGGACGTCGGGCGAGCGTTTATCATGCTATCGCGGGCCGAGCGAGAGGGCGATCTTCCCTAAACCGCCCAACTTTTCAACCCGCTGTCAGAATCTCGTGCAATCGACGTTGCGGCAAAACGGCATTCCGCGGATGATAGGGATCATTTTTCGCAGCCGCGAGCCAGTCCCCCCCACGGAGCCGCGATCGTGTCACATCGCTGGAAGCCCATTGTAGCATGCGTGAGCCTGATTGTGTCCATGACCGTGGCCGGTTGTAATCGCGGCGGCGGCGACGCCAGCCAGTCGGCGGCGGCCGCGATTGCCGGCCCGAACGCCGCATCCCCCACGCCGGACGGGTCCATCCGGACTGCTACCACCTCCGATCCCCAACACCCTGAGGTTGTGATCGAGACCACGCTCGGAAAAATCACCGTGCTGCTGGATGCGGAAAAGGCCCACTTCACCGTCGAGAACTTCCTCCGCTACATCGCCGCCGGGCACTACGACCAGACCATCGTGCATCAGGTCTACAAGGGTCAGGTGTTTCTGGCGGGCGGCTACGGCAAGAACTTCATCGAAAAGCCCGTCCGCACGCCGATCTTGAACGAAGCCGACAACGGCTTGAAGAACCTTCGTGGAACGATTGCCATGGCACGGCTGCCCGACAACCAGCACAGCGCCACCAGCCAGTTCTTCATCAACCTGGCCGACAACCCGGCGTTGGACCACACGGACCGCAGTCCCGACAAATACGGCTACTGTGTCTTCGGCAAGGTGACGGCGGGAATGGACGTGGTTCAACAGATTGGCAACGTCAAGGTCCAGGACACGCGCGATTTCGACTGCACGCCGGTCGATCCCGTGGTCATCACCTCGATCAAGCAAACCCGGTGAGCCGCGGTTCTTTCTGGGACAGGTGACGAATCTCGCGCTGACGACGGACTGCCAGGGCGAGTTCAACCCGCGCTTCGAGCAACTGCCGCTCTTCGTCGTTCATGTCCAGGAAATCCGCGGCGTCGCCCACCTTTCAACCGGCCGCTTCGAGTGCCTTGCGCTTCGCCGAATCCATCGATCCCTCCTTATCTTGCACTCTCCGCCAGCCGGATCGTCCGTTCCACCGGCGTCTTGCCCGCCGGCAATTCGACTTCGCCCTTCTCGCCCGACCAACCGTCGCGATGGAGCACGATTCTTGCGGGCGGGCTGGCGAGCGGCGCCAACTTCAATTTCGCTTCGCGGCCATCCGCCGAAACGACCAACTCCAGCGAAAGCGGGCCGAACGGCGTGCGCACTCCGTCTAACCGCGTGACCATGCCGGCCTTCAGCCAACTCGGGGGCAGACCTTCGAAAAGATGCAGTTCGTCGCCGCGGTCCAAGGCCAGGAGGTGGACCACCAGGCGGATGAACTCGGCGCTGGCCCAATTGTGCGGCATGTCGCCGACCTTGCGGAACGGCTCGCCCCGCAGCGATTGTTCCTCGCGCCAAACGAGCGTGGGCGCGGCGTGGTTGCCGAAGGCGTAGAGCGCCTCGACCGCTTTGCGCCCGTTGCCCTGCCACAGCCAGGCGTGGCCGTAGAACGAGGCGAAATAATTCCAGATGCCCTTGGCGTCCCAGCCGGTGCCGTAGACCATGCCCTCGCGCTCGGTGGCGGCGAGCATGGCGAGGTTGCCGGCCGGCAGGGGATCGTCCTTGGCGAAGATCTGGCCGGGATACACGGCGTGGCAGAAGGCCCATTGCGCCCGCTGCGGCAGTTCGTTGTCGCGGTTGGCCATCAGCGTGGGCAGATACGGATTGCCGTGCGGATCCTTGCGCAGGTCGCGTTGGGCGGCCCGGCGGAACGCGGCCAGGAAGTCGTCATATTCGGCTTGCCACGCGCCAGCCTCGTCGGCCTTGCCGAGCCAGCGGGCCGCGCCAATCGCGGCCTTCAGCCCCAGCAGATTCCAATAAACGTTGGAGTATTCGGCGCGGTCGCCGCGGCCGAGTCCGCCGTCGATGTCGCCGGGCGGCATCAGTCCGTCGTCCAGCGGATCGTCGTTCTTCAGCGACCGCTCCCGCAGCACGTGAATGTAGTGGACCGCCTTCTCCAGTTGCGGCCAGACCGACTCCAGCCAGGGCTTGTCCTGCGTCAGCATGGCATGACGGACGCACGTCCAGACCACGATGCCGTTCTCTTTGAAGTAGAGTGGGCTGAGCACCTCAAAGGCGCCGCTGGGCTTTTGCTGCTTCAACGTGTAACGGATGCCATTGCGGGCCTCGTCGCCGGCCCCCAGGATCGTGGCCGCCTCCAGCAAGAATGCCCCATCCACGATCCACAGGTTGCGGTAGACGGTGGGGCCGACCTGAAAGGCGGGCAGACCGCCCTTGATCTCCCGCGCCTGCCAGATGTTGCGGATCGACGAATCCACGAGGCCCTGCACGAGCGGATCGGGCACCTGGATGCGGCCATAGGGCAGTGGCGCCTTTTCCCAATAGCCAACGGCGTCTTGGCGGTATTTCAAGGCGGCTTCGAGCGCGGTCGGCTCGACAACTACCGGCTGACCGCCGCTGTATAGAATGAAGAACTCCGACGACGCCTTGGGGGCAATCGACACGGGTTGAAGCTGCAAGACGTGCCGCGAGCCCTTCTCATCGCGAACCGCCGTGATCGGCAGCGACGCTGTGACCGTCTCCTGCTTGTTGATCACCGCACGCTGGTCTTCCAGTTTGCAGGAATAATCCAGCAACGTGTCGATTGTGATCTTCGGGTGAATCGTTTGCGGCTGGTCCGAACGGTTGGTCACGTGAACCAGGACCAGATCATTGCGAGATTGCAGACGCCCCGGCGAGGCGTCGGCCGCCGGAAGATTCGTGACGGCAAAAGCCTCCTCGACAATGTCCAAATTGGCCGACCGGCGACGGGTTTGCACAACGGGAACGCGCGGCGAGTACAGTTTTTGTTCGACCCAACGGGCGTCGTCCGCCGTGCTGACTGCCACGCTCGTGGCGAATCGGTCCTTGTATTGGTTGTTGTCGTTCTCAAACTTCGTATACTTGTGGTGGTGATAGAGCAACGTGCCCGCCTCATCGACCAGGCTCTTGCACGGGTTGTCCGGCAGACAAATGGCCGTCTGCCACTGCGGCGGGCTGTAGCGCAAGTCCAGCGTCAGATCGCTCTGCTGCGGCGATTGCGATTCCGCTGCGCCCAACCAGCCGGCCAACGCAAGCAGCACGGCGCCGTGCGCACCAAGGGACACAAATCCGTGATAGCTTTCAGAACCATCTCTTGGTCTCCGTGTGTTCTTTGTGTTCTTTTGTGGCTGAAGCTCTCAGAATCAATTCGCTGCGTCACCAGCGATTCCGACGCACCCGCTCCGCGCGGTAGCGGTTCTCGGGCGGCGCCCGCTCTGCCGCATAGCCGAGCACGACGAGGCTGTGCGCGATCACGTTCTCCGGCAGGCCGACGAGCTTCCGCAGGCCCTCCATCCGCGGCTCTCTCGGGTAGACGCCCGTCCATACAGCGCCGAGTCCCAGGGCATGAGCCGCCAAGAGCAGGTTCTCCGTGGCCGCGGCGCAATCCACGACCCAATAGCCCGGCGATTCCTCCAGAGTCTGGTCGCCGCAGACGAGGATCGCCAACGGCGCCCCCTTGGCCATCCAGGCGTTGGGGTTGATCTCCGCGATCTTGGCCAACGTCGCTTGGTTGTCGATCACCACGAACTGCCAGGGCTGTTGATTCCTGGCGCTGGGGGCCTGCATGGCGGCCGCCAAAAGCTTCTGGACCAGATCCTGCGGCACCGGCTTGTTCTCGTACTTGCGGATGCTGCGGCGGGTGAGAATGGCTTCGAAGGCGTCCATGGTCTGCTCCCTGATCGATCGTCGCGTGGGCCGTCGCGGGCTCCCACCACAATACGCCTTGGCGTCGTTCGTGGAAAGGGGGCGACACCGGCATAAGAAGGCATGGCCGCGGCTTGGCACGGCCCTCGCGCGGCGGTACAATCCGGCATTATGCAACACCCATTGAAATCCCTTGCGCTAATGCTGTTGATGCTGCTGGCTGGGTCCTTTGCCTTGGCGGAGGGCTCGGGCAATTGGCCACGCTGGCGTGGTCCCACGGACGACGGCGCCGCCGAACCCGGCGCGTATCCCGTCAAGTGGGATTCGGCCACACATCTGTTGTGGAAGGCGCCCCTGCCCGGCAAGGGGTGTTCGACGCCCGTCGTCTGGAACCACCGCATATTTCTGACGGCCCCCGTGGAAGAACAGGACGCCGTGTTGGCCTTTGACTGGTCGGGCAAACCGTTGTGGCAGACGGTTCTTGGCGCCGAACGTGCCGGCAAGAATCGCAACGGCTCGGGGAGTAATCCTTCGCCGGCGACGGATGGCGAGAACGTCTGCGTCTACTTCAAGAGCGGGAACCTTGCGGTCGTGGATTTCGACGGCAAGATCCGCTGGAAGACCAATCTTCAAGAGCGCTTTGGGAAGGACACGCTTAACTGGGAC
Organism: uncultured Planctomycetaceae bacterium; assembly: GCA_963759115.1. Lineage (GTDB taxonomy): Bacteria > Planctomycetota > Planctomycetia > Pirellulales > Thermoguttaceae > CAVWXT01. The sequence goes on along the minus strand of CAVWXT010000006.1, from coordinate 1,752,286 downwards.
ATCGGCACCTCGCCCGTGTTGACGGAGAAGGCCGTGGTGGTGGCCGTGATGCAGCACGGCAATTCCTATCTGGCGGCGTTCGACAAGCGCACCGGCCAGTTACAGTGGAAAGTGGCCCGAGACTACGAGACGCCCGTGGAGGGCGACCACAGCTACACGACACCCATTGTCTTCCGGCGCCAGGGCAAGGAGGCGCTGTTGGTTTGGGGCGCCGTACACTTGACGGCCCATGACGCGGCCGACGGAAAGGTTTTCTGGTCGTGCGGCGATTTCAACCCCGAGGCGAAGCGCAATTGGCCGGCAGTCGCCACACCCGTCATCGCCGGCGAGGTTGTCGTAGTCCCCTACGGTCGCGGAGATCGCCTGCACGGGATCAAGCTGGGGGGCGATGGGGATGTAACGGCGACGCACCGGCTCTGGAAACGGGAGGACACCGGCTCGTTCGTCCCCACGCCCGTCGCATACAAAGGTCGAGTCTATCTCTTGCGAGACCGCGGCGATATCGAATGCATCGACCCTGCCACAGGCAAGACCCTTTGGACCGGCAACCTGCCCAAGAAGAGTTCCAATTACTACGCGTCGCCGGCGGTCGCGGACGGCAAGATCTACGCCGCCCGAGAGGATGGCATGGTGTTTGTCGCCAAGATTGACGGAGGATTTGAGGTGCTGGCCGAAAACGACCTGGGCGATCGCGTGATTGCGTCGCCCGTGCCCGTGGCAGGTCGCCTCCTGCTTCGCGGGGAAAAGCACCTCTTCTGCGTCGGCGAAGAGTAGTCTCTGGTTGACGTCGTCAAACGCGACCGAGCCCTTCGCCTCTCGTCCCCTCATCCTACGGTGCAGTAGGGCTACGGGAGCTTGATGTTGCGCAACTCGTAGTCGAAGCCGCCGGTGATGATCGTGCCGGGCGTCTCGTAGACGAACGTCAATTCGGCCAGCGGGCGATCGTCGTGGAAAAGGTACGCCACCCCCACTTCGTTCTTGCCCTGGAGCGTGGTCTCGTAGCTGTCGTAGACGATTCGCTTGCCGTGGGCGTCTTCCAGGTACGCGGGGTTGCTGAAGATCCATTGGCGGTGCGAAGCCAGGGCGTCGCCAGCGTCATCAAATCGCACCCTCAAGCGGACTTCGCACCTAGTCCCCTCTCCCGACCAACCTCCGGTCGGTGCCCGGCGTGGGTGGCGTTCCGTGGTCCCCTCTCCCTTTGGGAGAGGGTGGCGTTCAGTGGTCCCCTCTCCCTTTGGGAGAGGGTTAGGGTGAGGGCTCGCGTCTTGAGAATCGCCCGCTTTCTCCTGCCGGACCTGCTCCAGAGTGACCGTGACGCCGGCGATCCGCTGCTCCACGTTCTTCGCGCCGGCCAACTTCTCGAAGCGAAAGGTCTCGGTCTTGCCCGCGAGCGTGGCCAGCAGCTTGCCCTGGAGACGGGCGATCCGCTGCGCGTCGCGGGGCGGGAGTTGAAACGGCAGCTCCAGCTTCACCGCCGAGGCATTGCCGTCTTCGCGTACGTCGGGCATTTCCGTCTTGGCATCGCGGCTGAGCGCCGGCAGCGGCTTGCCCTGCTCGTCGACGGCCGCCACGTCGCGCATCTGGTGCATCAAGTTGATGATGCGCAGCCGCGGCTCGCACAGCACGTCGATGCCCACCACCAACGAGTTGCGGTCCACTTGGCGAAGCTCGCGCCGTGCGACGACCGAATCGGCCTCGAAACGGAACGGGCCGCGGTAACTCACGCGGCCGGCGCGGTCGCGCCTCTCTTGGCCCAAGTTGGCAACCACGCCAATCGCCCGCCGTGGGGCATACGGATAGATGCTCAACCCGGCCTGGTCCAAGACGCGATCCAACGCCGGCCAAAACGGCGTCCTGTCGAAGTCGACTTTCAACGCCGGATCGGGCGAGAGTTGGCCGAACTGCCCACGCAAGTCGTCGATCCGGTTGCCCGTTTGAGATTGAAACGCCGCCAAAACAGCTTTGAGCGGCATGGCGTCGGCGTGGAGGGTGATGGTCGAAGACTGGGCGGTGGCGCTGGCGGCCTGTTGCTGTAGCTTCTGCCAGACGCGGCCAAGGCGCTCGCGGACTTCGGCGGACATGTGGTTGTTCGCCGGCGGCAACACGTCGAGAACGGTCGTGCCGTATCCGATTAACGCGGCCTCCGCGGCGTCGCGCTGCTCCAGTTTTGGGGAGTCGAGTTGGCGGACCAGGCGGCCGACGTCGGCCCGCAAGTCCCCGCCCGTCGGCATCTGGACCTGCCCGGCCAGCAAGGCGCCCATCAGCAGCAGACCGTGCATCATTGGCATCGCTCCCCATCATTCCTCGTTCGTATTGTACGTTTTTCCGCCGGCGCTCGCCAGCATGGTCCGCACGGCGGACCCGACGGAGCTGGCGAGCGCGGCAAGATTTCTTGGCATCGCTCAGTTTGCCCCGAAGGGGCTCAGTTCACCCAGCCCACGGGCAACGCCCTGGGAAAAGTTGCCCAATCGAACCCGTGTTGTCGGCCCAACGGGCCAATCGCTCGTCGAGTGATTGGCCCGTTGGGCCGACAGATGGGCAGGATCGTCTCTCTTCCCCAGGGCGTTGCCCGTGGGCTGGGCGAACGGCAGGGCCTTTGGCCCTCAGAATGCGTGCCAAGAAATCTTGCCGCGCCCGAGTTGGCGAGGAGGTCGCATTCCGGCAGTCGTAGTCGTATAATGCGGACTTTGACGTGATGCCTTTACCTCAGTGTTGGGTGCTATCCGATGGAATGCAAACAGGCCAACAACCTCAAGCAGTGTACGTGCAGCTACGACTCTTGCCCGCGCAAGGGACTTTGCTGCGAGTGCGTCAGCTATCATCTCAAGGCGCAGCAGTTGCCGGGCTGTTTCTTCCCGCCCAGCGCCGAGCGCACCTACGACCGCTCGTACGCCCACTTTGCCCGCCTGGTGGCCAGCGGCAAGATCGGTTGAAAAGGGACGCGGCCGGATGCCTCATCAGACTTCGGAAGCCACGCGGCGACCCGGAGCGACCGAGAAGACCAGGAGAACCCGGGCACACCCCCTGTCTTTCCCGCGAAACCGGGGGACAGTCCCAGGATTATTTGCCCTGCAGCGCTCGGACCTGCTCGGCCGTCACGCGGATGGCGCAGGGCTCAACCTGTCTGCCGTCCTTGTCCACCTGAAAGCTTGCGGTCACGTTGGCGGCCTTGGCCGCAGCGGCGTCTCGCTGCGGAAAATCGAGGATGGCAATCTTGCCGGATGAACCGGCCGGCGCGTAGAAGATTGCCTTGCCCTCCGCGTCGGTGTTGTGGGCGACGCTCCAAGACTCTTCGCCCTTCTCCTGCCCGTCCTGCATCTTCCGCAGAGGCACGCCTTCGAGCGGTTTGCCGTTTTCATCGGTCACGCTTGCCTCCACCTTGGGCGACGGCACGAACTTCAGGTCGCCCAGATCCTTGGTCTGCCCGGGCTCCAACAGCAACGTTTCCTCGGGGTTGATCGCCGTCCACGGGCCATCGTAGGGAGCGTCGAACCGGACCTTCAGCCGCACGCCGGCCGGCACGTACAGCGGTTGCCTTTCGTTCAGGTTGAGCCAGTGGAGCCGTTCAAAGCCTTGGTCCGACGGGTGGCGGCGCCCGGGGAAGACTGACGCCCAGGCCGGCTGACCCTCGCGTTCCACCGACCAGTAATGTCCGACGGAGATATGGCCGTTGTCGAACACGGGTCGCACCAGCACCTTCGCCGCCGGGTAGAGCGGCAGGTCCGGCACACGCGTCTTGCCGTCCTCGGCGGCCTTCACGTTGTACGTCCGGTAGCTGTAGGGCAGACGATCGCGGGCAAACGCGACCAGCGCGTAGGTCTGCTTGCCGCGAGGTTCGGCGATCTCGTAGCCGCCCTCGGCATCAGTCCGGACCAGCCCGTGGACGCCGTATAGGGACTGAAGTCGGGCGATAATTGGCAGGTCCATCGGGGCCGGGGACGGAAGCTTCTCCAGGCTGTCCCACTCTCCATCGGTCAAGGATGCCAGGTTGTTGTACCCGACGGCCGCCTCGGCGATCACGAAGGCCCCTTCGAGTGGTTTGCCGGTCTTGCCGTCTACGATCTTCCCCCGATAGGTTCGGCTCTTTGGCAGCCGAAACACGAGTTCCGCGGGACTGTCGTCCGTTACCTCCAGCGGGAGGTACTCCACGTTGGCCGTGCGAGCCGTGTAGAAGCCCGGCACTAGCCCGCCCCCTTCTCGTACAAGGCTTTGGTCCAAGACGAGCGTTCCCGGCCCCTGCCGCTTGGAATAGCGGACGTAAACCGACCGCAACTCGTCGCCGCCCGCCAGCGTGCCGTCGGGCTTCTCCAGTTTGAACGTGTGCTCGTGCCGCGGTCGTTCCAGCACGATGGTGGCCGGCCGCGTGTTGACAGCCTCGACCGAGGCCGGGAACAGCCCCGACCTCTCCGATGGCCGAACCGTCAGGTAGAATCGGGAATTCTCCGGGATGAGTCTTCCCCGTTCTTCGCGGTGCTGTTGATTGGCTACGGGATAGATCAAAAACCGCCCTTGCTTGTCCGACAGTACGAAGCTTCGAGCATCCGCGGAGATGAGCCCCTGGCCAGGCGTTCGGATCGTCGAACAGGAGATGCGCGCTTGGGGAATGGGCTTTGCGTCTTGATCGAAGACCTGTCCCTTCAGAGCCCGCGCGTACGCCGGCGTGCCCTTAGGGACCAGGGGAAACGCCAGGGTTTGCATCCCCTGCGAAGGCAGCGGCATCGGGATCGTTGCCCGGCCGAGTTGAGGATGAGAAATCGCGGCGAAGCCCATCCCCGTGTTGACGCCGTCAGCCGGCATTGATAGGAACCCGCGGCCGTCGGAGTTGGCCTTGCCTAAGACCGTCGCCCCGAGCTCTCCGGTTTGCCGATCGCGGACGAGGAATACGACCGCTGTTTCCGCGATGGGATTGCCATCGGAGTCGACCACGCAATGTGTAGCGGCAGCCGCTGCGGCCTGGATGGTCCGCATGGCTAACTTGGCCCGGTGCGCGATCTCCGGGTCATCATTTGCGGCCGCCTTCTTTAATGCCTCCAGGGCTTCATCGCCGATCTTGATGAGGGCTTTCGCGGCCGCATCTCTCACGGTGAACTCGTCGGCCCCAAGCTCAATGATGAGGCGGTCGATTTTGGCCGGATCGACGGTCTGCCCTTCCGCCGCTCGCCCCAAAACACTCTCGACTCTGCCGGATGCCGGCTGCGTTTGGCCGTGCGCTTCCTGGGCAAAGGCGGCTGTCCAAGTCAGACTCAGCGCCACCCAGGCGATCACAGCGGCCCACCCGCTGAGGTTCTCAGTCTCATTCTGGGCGCCAGTCGTCATAAACCGACCCTTTTCAGTTCCCTCACTTCTATCCACAATGGGATGGAACGTCAAGGAGGCCGGCTTCCGTGCGAGCGGATCGAAATCCACTCTACGGCTCGGGCGAATGGAAAGTCGCTCTGCGCAAAATCGCGGAGACGCCGGCCGATCACGGCCCCTTTGGCGCCCGCACCTCCCCAAACGGCACCGTGTCCGCGCCGGCCACCTTGAAGATCTTCACCTCCTCGAACTTCTTCACGCCGTTCTTATAGGTCGAGAGCACCATCTGCATCTCCTGGCCCGGCACCTTGGGCACCTGGAACGAGAAGGGGATGTCGACGTGTTCGCCCAGCGGCAGGTCGATGGTCTTCTTCCCGCTGGCGTAGGTCGTCGCGCCGGAGCGGATCTGGACCTCGAAGGTGACCTTGGTGTCGCGGAACTCGTCGTTGTAGAGCACCAGCGTGCGATTGAGCGTGGCCCCTTCCACGACCTCGGGCCACTGGTGCGTCATCAGCGGCGTGATGCCCAGGTCGTCGTATTCCTTGTCGAACAGGGCCACCGGATTGAAGCTGTTGATGTAGTTCCGCTTGGCCTCGGGCTGGTCGTCTTTCCAGGCCCAGCGGCCCATGAAGGGGCGGATGTTGGTGTAGTTGCAGTAGCGCAGCCCGCGGGTCCACGTGCCGTGCCACCAGTACATCTCGGTGCTACCCTTGGGAAGGAACAGAATTTCGCCGAAGCAGGTGGGCTTGTTCGGATCGAGATACGGGCCATAGGCGCCGCCCTCACGCCAGCCCTTCGCCTTGAGGGCCTGCGGAGTTGAGTCGGGCCCCAGCGCGCCCCAACTGTAGAGGCCCTGCGCCGGCGGCCAGACCTTGTTGCTGCGGCCGGGGGCCTGGCGGGGCAGCGCCAAATAGCCCTCCGGATAGTGATAGTCGATCACCGCGTCGCCCACGTCGCCGTCGCCTTCGTACACGACCGCCCGCGTGGGATCGTTTTGGCGGATGGTGTTGCCCAGATCGAGGAGTTGCTCGTTCGTGATCGCCGGGGCGCCGATGCAGCCGGGGTGCATCCAGCCGCACTCGTTCTCGGCGCTCCAGATCACGATCGACGGATGATTGCGATTGGAGCGGACCCAGTCGCGCATCCAAGACCGGGTGTTTTCCAGCAGTTTCTGGCGGTCCTTGGAGTAGATCGGCCGGCCGTAGAACGCCGATTCCGCTTCGATCAAGAGCCCCTTCTCGTCCGACACGTCCAGCAAGTAATCCTGGGCCGGAACCATGTGCCAGCGGATGATCCGCACGTGTAGCACGTTCATCAGCATGTCGACGTGCTTGGGCCACTCGTCGGGGGCCGTGCCGTCCGTGTGCCGGGTGACCCGCGGAATGCTGTCGCCCAAAAGGTTCGCGCGGATGCCGTTCAAGACGAACTGGTTGCCCTTGATCCACATCTCGCGGAAGCCGAAACGCCGCGTCTCCTTGTCGATCACCTTATCGCCCTCTAGAACGTTCGACGTGAGGTGGTAGAGCGCGGGGCTATCGGGCATCCACAGCTTGGGGTCTTCCCAGCCGATCTGGGCGCTGACGGTTTTCGTCTCGCCGGCGGCCAGCCCGATTTCGTCGATGCCCAGCGTCTTCACGGCCGTCTTTTCGCCGGGCTCGGAGACCTCGCCGCCGATCTTCACGGTCCGCGGTTTCTGGTCGTGGTTGGTGACGGTGTAATCGACCGTGAGCGTATGGTTGCGGAACGAAGTCTGGATGAAGCTGTCATCGATCGACACCGGGCCATACGCCCGCAGCCAGACGTCGTCGACGATGCCCGAGTAGGAGTTGTCGAGCCGGTACGTGCCGACCGGCCAGAGCGCCCCGCCCCGCTCATCGACGTTGGGCGCCTGGGTCGAGCCCTTCACGACGACTTCCAGGGCGAAGGTTTTGCCCGGCTCGACGAACTTCGTCAAGTCGATCGAGAACGGGATGAAGCAGCCGAGGTGCGTAAGCACGTGCTTGCCATTGATAGAAACGTCGGCCGTGAAGTTCACCTGGCGGAACTCCAGGTGGATCTGTTTGCCGGTCCAGGCGGCGGGCACCTCGACCTGGCGGCGGTAGGTCTTGGTCTTGAAGACTTCGCCGAAGCACTGCGGCACGGTTCCGCCTTCGTCCCATTGGCCGTTGAGCGAAACCTGCTCGCGCAAGGCCGGCGGCGCGGCCAACGCCGGCGCAGCCGCCAGCACGACAACCAACAGCCACATCGTCAAGATCGCCAGTAGGCGTGTCAACGTGAGTCTCATGCGAAGTCCCCCCGAGCGCGAGTTGATGGTGGTGGCGAACTCCCGCTCAGGCTGCCGTCGGCCTGTCAGTCATGGGAGTTCCAGCGGGCCAATTCTATGCCGCGTTTCCGCGGGATGTCAACTAACCGCGGCGGCGGCCAGAGGCCCAGTCCCGCCTTTCAGGCGAGTGGCGAGTTCCGACTGCGACCTCACTGGCGAAAAGCGTTGGCCGCGGATATACTTACTGTATGGAATCGATGGCCACTCGCAGTGTTAGCGATATTCCGGCTGCGGAGAAGCAGGCGATTGAGACGCTCTTGGGACGTCCCCTCGCCCCGGATCAGCAGGTGTTCGTCCTGGCCTATACGCCGAACGTCGTGCCCGACGCCGCCGCGCGGGAGCCGGCCAAGGAGAATCTGCAGCAAACCTTTGCGGCCGTTGATCGGCACGCCGAAGCAAGTGGGGTCACCGCCGAGGAAGCCGATGCCGCGGTCGATGAGGCGATGCGGCAGATTCGGCCACAGTATCGCTGATGCGCATCGTACTCGACACGAACGTGCTGGCACGCGCCGCCGGCCCATTGCGAATCAACCTGCAAACAGACGGCCCTGGCAGGTCTCCCGCTATCGCCCGATATATCGCTTGAATAGTCGGTCCAAGCAGAGCAACACATCCAGAACCCAGCGGAACTTGACCGCAATCGATCCCAAGACCATGGCAGTCCCGATCCAACGAGCCCTAGCGACCAATTCGGCTTTCGCGGGTGGCTGTCCAAACGACAAGTAAATCAGGTACAGCCCCACGCCGAAAAGACAGACCACAACGACAGAAAACACCGCCCCCAGGACGCTGACCTCTTCAGGCGACGGCGGCTTGTAGTTTCCGCTGGTTGAGGACACGTTGTGATCCTTAACGCTCAGCCGCCTTCGCGGCCAGCCCGTGTTGTCACTTACTTTGATAGGGGGCTGACAATTACGATCAGCGGTCTAAACATACCCACCACGTAAACGACGGCCAGGAGCAGGGCAGCATAGATGGCAATTGTATTATATACCGCCTTCTTGGTCGTGCTCTTCAGGAGCAACTCCTTGATAATAGTCAAGCTGAACAGTGTGCCCACGAGCCACGCAAAACACGCCGACCTAACCACATTGGTGACAAAGGGCAATGTGACGCCGAACTCACTGAAGATTTTGTCAAAGCGCCCTTGGGTGCTAAGAACCCCAGCGAACAACGCCCCGGTGATAAGAAGTGAAGTGACAGTACGGGCAACGGAGCGATCTCCGAAACCGGGCCTCTGAGCCACAGCAGGTTCCCGAACACCTTCAGGTAATTCGTTACCTTGAGTCATATCGCTTTCCGACAACAGTGTTCTCGTCGACAAGGTGTCCGAAAGAGAGGTCAACGTGGGCTGCCAGGGCAATGCGAAGAGCGTGATCCCTCAAGCTGAACTCATCGTACTCAGCCCCTGATGCCCCTGCAATCCCCGACTGTCGCGGGGGTGTGCTCGGAATACCTACGAGGTCACCAGTTCCTCCTCACGTTCTTCCAATCGCCAGGCCGCATAGGCCAGGGCTTCGTCAAGGTCTGCCGGTTCCAGATGGGGATAAGCCGCCACAATGCGCACCCGCGATTTCACCGCGGCCAACAAGCCGACAACAGTCCCGACCGTGACGCGCAAGCCCCGAATGCACGGCTTGCCGCCCATCACCGTTGGGCTATGAGCTCCAGAAAGGGCACTCGCAAGCCCACTTGTGTCGCCCCGCAGCAGCGGCCACAATGGAGTCATGAGCATCGAGCCTTCGAGTCTGGGAGATTGGACGCCCGAACAGATTGCTCTGGGCCGCCGTTGGGTGCGGGCGTGGCAAACAGCGGGCCCCGAACTGGAACGGTTGCGGCGGGAGGAATTGCGGCGACTGGATCCACAGCGCGCCATCGCGCTCTTGTGCGGTCCAGCCGATTACACCGTTGCTCCCCGCGCGCCGCGGCCAACTTCCGGACTAGTCGAACAGCAACAATGGTTCAAGAAAGCGGCCGGCCGTGAATGAGGTCATCCGGGCTGCCGCCGAACTTCAGGCCCTCTGTGAATCCGAGGGGTGGCGATTCTGCTTCATTGGCGGCTTGGCGTTACAGCGATGGGGCGAACCACGCGAGACCATCGACGTGGATTTGACCTTGCTGACTGGTTTCGGCCGCGAGGAACCGTTTGTCCGCAAGCTCCTCGAGCATTTTGACGCCCGCATCGCGGACGCCGTCGAGTTCGCCCTCACGCGGCGCGTGTTGCTGGCCCGCGCCGCTCCGGCGTCGGCCTCGACATTGCCTTGGGCGGGCTGCCTTTCGAAGAGTCGGCCGTCGCGCGATCGAGTCTGTTCACCTTTCTGCCGCAGGTGCCGCTCCGCACTTGCTCGGCGGAGGATCTGGTGGTGATGAAGGCTTTCGCGGCCCGTGCCAAAGATTGGCTCGACGTGGAAGGGATCATCGTTCGTCAGACCGGCAGGCTCGATTGGCTCTACATCCGCAGCCAGCTTCAGCCGTTGACCGAACTCAAAGAGTGCCCGGAAATCATGGCCGAACTCGAACGACGGCGAGTGGAGTTTGAACAGTAGCATCCGGTAGGAAATCCTATTTTTGCAGACAACAACTCCCCACCCAGTCGTTTCCCTCCCACTTCCTTTGCCCAAAAACTCCTCTAGAAATTAGGCCAGCACCTGTGGCATAGGTGTGTTCAATACGCCGGACCGCTGCCATCGGCACACGGTTCGGCTTCGATCCCGGCGACGGCCGGTTGCTCCTTCTCAATTCGCGGTTTCCCGCTGCCGACGGCAAACGTCCGTCGTTGGCCTCGCCTTCTGAGTGTGCGGAAACCTCAGCCACTGCCTCCTACGGAGGCCGCCCCGGCGATCGAGCGCCATGGGAGGCTCAATCGCCCCGTGGCGCGGGCTGCCAGCCCGCTCCACCTTTGCGGCCGCGTGAGATGGCCCCCTGGTAACGTGACTCGCCGCAGACGGCGTGTGCGGCACACTGTCAGCCGTAGCTAGGGCGGGACGCGCGAACCGATAGATTGCCTCTTCCGTTTTGGGTGATAGGTAAGTGTCCCGTTTCCCAACTACCGGAACCTTCAACCCCTTGAGAGGGTTCGACTCGATGAGCCTTGCCTTCTTGACCTGGAACCTTGCCGGATACCCGGAGCAAAGATCGAAAAGCAAGTCAGCCCTCATCCGATAGGTTTCGTCGTGCCCCTCACGGATACTGTCAAGGTAGGCGTCACACGCCTCTGCCACCGTCAGAGTGTTGGGGGCCGGCTGTTCTGCTACCTTGCCCTCTTCCGTAAGATACCGGGCATAGGCTCTCTTCGCCTCTTCCCTTTCATCCTCACTCTTGATAGACTTTCCCTGTTCGCCACCCAGCAAAATTGACGATTTACCATCGGTTCTCACCCATCCCCGACCGGCATAGAACCAATACCCGTTGTTGCGAATTCGTTTGCGGCGTCCCATGATTGCTTCCCCTCTCCAGAGTAGCTTGGGCAAGGCAGTGAAGGCAGTATCGCGTAATTTACTGCCAAGATTTACTGCCAACACCTCTATCATAGCGCGTAAGTCGTTTATTTTCAATTAGTTATGTAGACGTGGCGCCGTAGCCAAGTGGCTAAGGCAGCGGATTGCAAATCCGCCATCGTGGGTTCGACTCCCACCGGCGCCTCTCTTCGCCGACAGCCGCCAACGGTTGCCGGCGATTTTCGTTGTATGCCGAGCATGTTTGACAGTTTGGAGGTGGAACTCCTCTACCCAACCTGATGGAGGTGAAGGGTTAGCGAAGCGCAAGGGCGGCGTCGTGAGGCGTCGTCTGAAGGAAGTGCGGAGCAAAACCGCGACCTGACGTACAGAAACCGGATGCGAGGCCAGGCGGGCCGGGCGAGTTGGCAACAGACGACAAAGCCCGTGTCCATGGTGCGGTTCAAGGAACGTATCCGGGAACTGACGCGTCGAACACGGGGGATCGGTCTGCCGTAGATGGTGGAGCAACTGTCCCGCTACCTCAACGGGTGGCGGGCGTACTTCGGCTTCTGTCAGACCCCTCGGTGCTAGCCGACCTGGACTCGTGGATACGACGACGCTTGCGAAGCGTCCTTTGAAAGCAGTGGAAGCGAGGGAAACGACGGTTTGCGGAACTTCGCGCCCGGATGGTGGGAAAGGACCTGGCGGCCCAAACCGCCGGGAGTCCTCACGGACCGTGGCGGCTCGCCCGCAGCCCCGCCCTGAACTACGCACTGCCCATTGTCTACTTTCAGTCGCTGGGCCTGCCGACTCTGGTTGCTCGACCGACTGCTTAACCAGCCGAACCGCCGTGTACGGACCCGTACGCACGGTGGCGTGACAGGGAAAGCCCGCGAGGGCTCACCTAGGTCGATTCGCCATCGCGTGAGGAGTTGTCGATGAGAACCTGCGGGGCGCCGCAATACGACTCATGGAGATTCAGCAAGTGCCGGGGGACGCGGTCGGCGTCCCTCCAATCGGCGAAACTGAGGTACTGAACGCCCACCTTGCCCGAGGCCAATCGCACGCTGCAGAGCAGGTGCCAGCGTCCCTCGTAGCGGATGATCGAAGGATTCTTGATGCGGATCGCCGGATCAGCGGCCTTGGCTTCCGGCGCCACCAGCGGCTCGGACGCCTTCCACGAGAACCTGCCGTTCTCGAAGGCTTTCCAGGCCGGGGCAGGCTCCGCGGCAGCTGCCAGCCCCAACGAACAGAAGGCGAAGAAGGTTCCCTCGGCCACAAGCCGCAACATCGTCATGTGCCGGCGCACAGAGGGCGAATTCACGTGCACTCTCCCGTCAACCCGCGGCCGTCACGTGGCCTCAGACGTCACGATAATTACCCGCGAATGTTCCGGTAGTCTCACCGAGGGATCGAGGGGACGCACCAGGCCATTCTCCACGACACCCGGCACGGCCAAGGCGTGCGGTGTGAGACGGGCTCGATGGGCCTCCATCGACGACGGTGCGGCGTCGGGCGGCAACTCAATGGGCGTCAACTGCGGTTCCGCAGCAATCTCCTCGTCATGGGCTCGACGCCCCGGGCTGCGCGGATCGGTTTTGGGGGTAGTCATCGGAGGTTTCCTCAGTAGGCGGTGATCACGAAAATAGGCACGTTGCCCAACTCTCCGAAGATATCAGGGATCTCGTCGTCTTCGCGGTCGTAACGCCAGAGCACCCATATTGGGCGGCCCGACGGCGTCTCGGCAAACATCTGGCAGGAGCCGTCCTTGCGCTGCTCGAGGCTGAATACCCGGTCGAACGCAGCCTAGACGTCTTCGGACGCGAGGGCGTGGGCTTCAATCTTCTGTAGGTTCCATTCAATCAGCCCTTTCAAGGTGAGCCTAAGTGATGAAACCAACGGGAGTTCAGGCGTTTTCGCGCTTGGTATCGTTTTGGCGACGTGACAGCGCCAAGTTGCTGGCCGTTGCGACACGGAGCGTGCGTTGCGAAACGACTTGCTTCTAGCGTGTTTTCGTTCTCCAGTTTATCCAGGCAACCAAGTCAGCACCTTGAAAGGGCTGGTTCCATTCAATCCACTTGAAGAACCTCATGCGCGGACTCCGTCGCCGGCCAACCTCACGATAGCCCGTTGCGACGATACGATCAACCGATCGCTACGGCCTTGGGCCCCAAGGAACCTGCAAACTTCTGCCACAGCCCGGACACTCTGAAACCCGGAGACCTTCGAGCAGAAAACCGCATTGAATACAGCGGCCGTCGTCGGATGTGCGGAATGCAACGAGAGCGGCGCCGCGCGAGCAGGTCCGCCTCCCTAAGATTCCATCCGATCGAAACGACGAGGACCGGGAGAATCACTTGGACAATTGATGCGAGAACGCCCGCGACCAACTCGGCCCTGAACGGGGACACGAGATGCAGAACTTCCTCGTACAGCGGATCGAGAACGGTCCCCGCAGGCGACTCCCGGAACGCTGCGGGCATGACGGGAAAAGCCTCCAAGAATGCGGATGGTTCGCCGAGAGGGTGTTGGACCGGATTGGGCAAGTCGATATGGCCGAATCGGGCACGTCGGCTCGCCGACGCGGTAATCTTCACACCGCATTGGTCACAGATCATGCGGTTATGTTCTTCGCCGCGGTATTTGCCGCACGCGCATTCATAATCCCGTTTCGGTCCAAATACCGCCTCATCATTCAGCGTCTTGCCTGCCATCCGCCATCCCGTCGCATTAGGGTCTCTGGGCGCACGAATGGCTCCGAACGACCACGAATGCACATCGCGAGTGCTGGCAGGCCGGTAGCACGATGAGATTGCGTCCGGCAGCGGAATCATCTGGCTATTTCTCCGGGCGTCTGCCGAATGCGCAAAAGCAGGCTCCTACGGAACGAGGAGATGTCGTTTCGCCGCTTCCACCACGCCGTCGACAGCCTTCCGTTGATGTTCGTCCAAAGGCTGCGGCTTGTGCTGCTGAAGGATGCGATCCTTCAAGGCCCGACAGCGGGCGTGCATGTCTTCGCGGCCGCCGGTGGCCCAGCCCTCCCAGTATCGCCGGTCGAGCAACTGCGGGAACCACAACTCCTTGCGGAAATGTTGGACCGTGTGCTCCAGTCCGAGGAAGCTGCCGGCCGCGATGCCCTCCTCAATCACTTCGAGGCCCAGGTTCTCGTCGCTGATCTCGATGCCGCGGAGCAATCGCTCCACGTAGCGAATGATCTCGTGCTGGAGGACCAACAGGGCAAGCGACGCCCCCTGGTCGGCCCCGCAGATGCCAAAATGTCCGAAGATGTCGGCCCCGGCCATCGCCCCGCACGCCAGTGTAATGCCCGCCTCGAGGCCGGCCTGGGCGTCGGGCAACTTGCTGTCGGTGAGCCCCACGTTGATGTAGATCGGCAGGCCGTACGATTTGCCCAACTCCGTCAGCCCGACGGCCATCAGGGCCTGTTCCGGACCGCTGAAGATTACTTGCGTCGTTTGCATGTCGAAGGCGTGGGGAATGCCGCCGTAGCAGACCGGCGTGCCCGGATGGATCAACTCCACGATGCACAGTCCGGCCAGGATTTCGGCGTTCTGCTGGGCCATCGTGCCGGCCAGCGTGCCCACTGCCGAGACGCCCACCTGTGCCATCGGTCCGATCGGCACCGGCAAGTTCAAGCGGCAGGTCTCGAACAACAGATCCACGCCGCGTTGGGGGAACCTCAGCGGGCTGATCGGCTCCAGGAAGGGATACGCCAGGGGATAGCGGGCGGCCTCGTCTTCGCTTCCGGCTACGATGGCGAACAGTTCCATCAGGAACTTAGCCGACGCCCGATCGTGGAACCAGAAAGTGATCGGCTTGGTGGTGTTCTTGATCTGCTCGGCGGCGACCGCCACGCACCGCCACTCCACGGGCAATTCGTGCGGATCGGACATCGACCCCACGATGTTGATCGAAGGCAGCCCATCGGCCAGGCGGCTGGCCACGGCGACGTCGTCCAGGGTGGTGTAGCGGCGGGTGAGATCGTCGTTGACCCAAAGTGCCTGGCCGGCACTGCTGTTGTAGTTGCGTTTTCCCAAGCCGAATTCCGCCTTCTTGCTCCGGTCGCGACCGTAGATCGTGAACGACTTGCCGGCGATTTCCAGGCAGCGGGTAACCAAGGTCTCGGGGATCCGTACGCGTTGGCTGTCGGAATCCACCACCGCGCCCGCTTCGGCGAACAAGTTCAGCATTTCGGGGTGTGGTACGTGGACGCCGATCGTCTCCAGGATGTGGATCGACGCATCGTGAAGCTTGCGGAGTTCCAGGTCGGTCAAGAGGCTGATTTTCATGCGTTGGTCCTTGGCGGTTGTCGGCGAACAAGTTCATAGAACGGAATTCATTCCGTTCCAACGGATTGAAATCCGCTCTACGCCAGGTCCTTAGCGGCAGGCCGGGAGGATTTCCGCCAACAGTCTAGTCAATTGGCCAGCCGAGGTGAAGTGCCGCGCGGCGAGGTGGCTGCGGCTGCCCGTCGGCAAGTCGCCGATTCGCCGATTCCTCATCGCCCTGGCGGAGTTACGGAGACGACCGTCGGTTTGGAGGGCGTGCGAAAAATGTCAGCCAAGATGGCCAAAAAGGCCCGCGGCGTCTCGCCCCCCGCCGTGTGACTTGCCTCCGGCCGGGTCCGCGCATAAAAGTCATTATAGGTGGTTGGAAGCTGGCGCCGGGAAGTTGCCAACCGCTGCAAGCCCAAGACCGCCGTTAGAGGCCGTTCCACGGGCTTCGCTCGTGTTGCTTGAGATGTCCCGAGTCGGAAGTGTCCGGTCTGCGTATACGTCGACATGGGGGCAACCGCCAAGAGCCCACTGAGGAGACACGCAATGGCAACCACATCAGTCAATATTCTCATCGTCGGCGACGACGAAGAGGCTTGCGCCACGTGGCGAAAATCCTCTTGTCGAGAGACTGGCGGACGGAGACCGCATGGGTGGCTTCGAGGGCGTTGGAACTCGCCCGCAAGAACAACTACGACGCGGTCGTGTTCGACTATCGCAGGCCCGGATTGGACGGCGCCGACGTCTGCCGACGGATCCGTGAGGCACAGCCGAACACTCATCAAGTCTTCCTGACCGGCACTCCCCGAATTGATTCGGTGTATCAGGCAATGGAAGCGGGGGCCGAGCGGGTTCTTGCCAAACCGGTTGACCCGGCCGAGCTGGTTCAAGTCCTTGAAGAGCAGTTGGCTGCGACCACGTCATCAGGGCGCGAATGAAGGAGAATTGCCATGAGCCGATGGATTCTGATAGTGATTGCAATACTCGCGTTGGTCGGCATCCTCTTGGCCCACGTGGGCGTGATTCACGTGCGAAACACCGAGAACGATGCCAGCATCACGGTCGACAAGAAGGAACTGAAGGAGAAGACGCACGATGCGGTCGAAAAGACGCAGGAAGCCGGAGGCGAGATTCTCGACAAAGCGGGCGCTGCGTTGCGCAAAGCGGGAGAGGGGCTCCGGCAGCCGTCGCACTATCAGCGCGCCGACAGCCACGGAACCACCCGTTGCGGAACACGAGCACCAGCCGTAACCAACCGGCAGCGGAGCACGACGATGATGCCTTGGAATTGGCGGCGCCAACAAGAATGGGGTTACCTGCTGCTGGGGATTTGGCTGTTGGCCACCGGCTTGATCCAACTATTGGGTATAAGCGTTTCGCACGGTGGCCAGATTCTGGCGATTTTGGCGGTTGCCGCGGGCGCCTTGCTGTTGATGAGGCGCTGAGCAACATCGAAAGATTGGCGACATGACGATCGTCGACCTCATTCTGCTGCTGGTGGTCGCGGGGATTTGTGGGGCGCTAGGCCAGGCGATCGCCGGATATTCCCGGGGCGGATGCCTGGTGTCGGTGGTGCTGGGGTTTATCGGTGCGCTGCTGGGCACCTGGTTGGCGCGGCTTCTGGCGCTGCCCGACCTATTCGTGCTGCAGGTCGGCGGGCAGGGCTTTCCCATCATCTGGTCGATCATCGGCGCGGCCCTCTTCGTGGCCCTCTTGAGCTTGATTACTGCCAGGCGTCCGCCGCCGCCGTAACGTGAAGATCGTTGCGAGACAACCCGCAATACAAGGAGCAGGCACATGACCAAGCTGCTGACCGGCGTGACGAGCATTATTCTCGCCCTGATTCTGGCCTTGCCGACCATCGGTTGCCAAAAGAGGGAAGAGAAAGAGAAAGTTCTGGACGTGCAAGTCGAGGGGAAAACCAGAGTCAAGGTCGAGCGCAGTAAGGGCCCGGATGGAAAAGACGGGCGTCTTGAGGTCGAGGTTGAACGCCATCCGGAGCGTGAGCCTGGCGACCGAAGCAAATGAATCGGAAAGGCGATCAGGGCCATTGTAAGCCAGGTCACACCCTGAACGCTCAAAATGGCGCTCGGCAAAGAGGGCTGGCAGGTCGAAATCCTCGGCTGTGCAGGTGGAGTACCTCCCCTTTTCCCGCCCTCCCGCCCCCTGGCTATTCTGCGGCCAGTGGGGTATATTCGGCGACTGGGATTGGTGGATCGTGGCCGGTGAATCGGGGCGAGAGCGCCGGCCACCGCCCCCGGTAATTGGCGCTATTCCTCTGCTCGCCTTGCAGCCGTACGATCCGCGGTCGCATGATGCCTTTCGACCAGCCGCCCGTTCGTTAACCACTATTGATTCAGCGAGAGCCATGAGTGTTGTTCGCGAAACATCTCTGCCGGGATTGCCGGTCCGACGGGGCAAGGTCCGCGACGTCTACGACCTGGGCGACCGCCTGCTGCTGGTGAGCACCGACCGGATCAGCGCCTTCGACTGGGTGCTGCCGACCGGCATCCCCGACAAGGGACGGGTGCTGACGCAGATCGCCGCCTATTGGTTCGGGCTGCTCGGCGAGCCGAATCACCTGATTACCACCGCCGTCGAGCAGATGGATCTGCCGGCGGGCGCAGACCGCCGCATGTTGGCCGGCCGCTCGACGCTTTGTCGCAAGACCGAGGTGGTGCCGATCGAATGCGTGGTGCGGGGTTACTTGGCCGGTTCGGGCTGGAAGGAATACCAGCAGAGCGGCATGGTCTGCGGAATCGAATTGCCGCCCGGGCTGACCGAGAGCGCCCGCCTGCCGGAACCCATCTTTACCCCTTCCACCAAAGCGACGACCGGCCACGACGAGAACATTTCGTTCCAGCGGGTCGTGGACCTGGTGGGCCGCGAACTGGCCGAAGAGTTGCGGCGGCGGAGCCTGCGGGTCTTCCAACGCGGCTCGGAATACGCCCGGCAGCGAGGGATTCTGATCGCCGACACGAAGTTCGAGTTCGGCCGGGTGGGCGGGGAGCTGCTGCTGATCGACGAAGTGCTCACGCCCGACAGTTCCCGCTTCTGGCCGGCCGACCAATATGCGCCGGGCCGGGGTCAGCCGTCGTTCGACAAGCAGTTTGTGCGCGATTGGCTGTCGTCCACCGAGTGGGACAAGAACAGCCCGCCGCCGGCCTTGCCGGAGGACGTGGTGGCCAAGACGCGGCAGAAGTACGTCGAGGCCTACGAGCGGCTCACCGATCGGGAGTTCTCGGAGGCGGGCGGATTGCCCTAATCTATCGGCTATACGGGGGCTCGAAGTGTCTGTTCGATTCTTCTATGTGGATGAGTCATACGATGCGGAACGATTCTGTCTTTCCGCGATAGGCATCCGGCATTCGCATTGGAGAGAGTGCTTCAATCGGGTTCGCGAGCATCGCAACCAACTGCGGGAAGATCACGGCTTCTTCCTGAACAAGGAAATCCATGCCCGTGACCTCGTGCATGGACGGGGGAGGTTATCGAACAACGTCATAACGAAATGGCAAAGAAGCAGAATCTTCTTTGGGTTGTTGCGGCTTGTTGCGAGCCTGCCTACCGTTCAGGTCTTCAACATTTGCCTCGACAAAAAAGGCCGTTCCGATCCCCCGCTGTTAGAATTGAATCGCAACCGTATGGAAGACTGGTATAGGTAAAAACATCGCAGGGACGTTTGAATGGGCGTTTTTGAGGAAGGTCCATGCAAAAAGGAGTCCCCGCGATGGCAGGTCATCTTACCCTGGAAGAACGTGAAATCATAGCCCACGAGCACAGGGCGGGAAAAATGCAGACGCAGATCGCCGACCGGCTCGGCCGCAGCAAGAGCACGATTTCCCGCGAACTGCGACGCAATCGCAGCCGCAACGGCTATTGGGCGGTGGCGGCCGAGGGAAAGGCTCGGCGGCGGCGGAGTGAACGTCCGTGGGTCGCCAAGATGCAACGGCCGGAAGTGCGGCGTTATGTCCGGGATCGCCTGCGGCGGCGATGGTCGCCCGACCAGATCGCCGGTCGCGCGCGCAGCGACTTTCCCGGCGATCGGCGACAGTGGATTTCGCCCCCAACGATCTACGCCTGGATCGGCGGCGAGGAGGCCACCGGGAAGCACTGGCGGCGTTATCTGCGGCGTCTGGGCCGACAGCGGCCCAACTGGGAAAAACGCGGGCGGATTCGCACCGGCACGAGCATCGAGGGACGCCCCGTGGTCGTGGATCGCCGCCGTCGCTTCGGCGACTGGGAAGGGGACACCATCGTGGGCGCCAACCGACGCGGCGGCGCCGTCACGCTGGTCGAGCGGAAGTCGGGCTATTTGTTGCTGGGCAAGGTTCCCACCTTGCAGGCGGCGACGGTCCGTCAGACCGCCGCCGAGTTGTATCGGACCACGCCTCCGAAGCTGCGGAAGACGCTGACGCTGGACAACGGCAAGGAGTTCGCCGAGCACGAGCAGTTGACGGAGGAAGCCGCTTTGAAGATCTACTTTGCGAAGCCGTACTGCGCGTGGCAGCGCGGCACGAACGAAAACACCAACGGCCTGGTCCGACAGTTCTTTCCCAAAGGTACGGATCTGGTCGGCATCCCCAATCATCGTTTTACCAAAGTCCAACAACTTCTCAACGACCGTCCGAGAAAACGCCTCGGCTATCGAACTCCCAACGAAGTTCTCGCCTCTCGCCTAAAGGTTGCGATTGAGACTTGACAGCGGGTCTCAGACGAAGGTCGAGAAAATGAGATTACGGCAGCCGTCCGACGAATGCGGGTTTTCAACTATATCCCTTCGCAATTCGGCCAGTGGAAGCCGGGGGTGTCTGCGAGGAATATTCCGACCGACCGGATCATCGAAGACCCAGTCTTCAAGAACTCGCAGCGATCATACTTCCTGCAATTGGCCGACTGCGTAGCGTTCGCCTTGTTGAAGCAGGAATCCCCTCCAACTGAATTCACCGAGAGATACGCGATGCGCTCAATGTTTCAGCAATCGCTAGAGGGGGTATGCTTCAAGCCAGCTTCGCCGCGTGATCCGCAGGGAATAGTGCGGCAATAAAAAGGGGCCGCCCGAAGGCGACCCGAGCTCGGCCGGTTGATCCACCACTACAGCGGGCCGGCCAAACATCATTATTATTGCTGATACGCAATAGAAATCAAGCGGTCTTTTGACCAAATTGCGATAGACTCAATCCCGTCGGGGGGGGGGAGTGTCGGAACGCGATGCAAATTCGGGCGATACCCGCCCCGGGAAAACATTGACGCGGTCCTTCCTGAGGCCAGAATCCAAGCATTCCCGATCTCCGGCCGCTACGACAGGCATCACCACTGCCGGGTGGGGAGCAAACGTCCACCATGATCGACTTCCACAAACGGGTTTTGTTCCTGGGCTACGGGGCCGTCGCCCAATGCACGCTGCCGATCTTTCTGAAGTATTTCCGCGTCTCGCCAAAGAATATCACGGTCCTGGATTTTGAGGACCGCACGGAGGCGATGCAACCCTGGGCCAGCCAGGGCGTGCGGTTCGTCCGCCAGCGGATCACGCCCCAAAATCTCGGAGCCGTGCTGCAAGAACTCGTGTCGGCCGGCGACCTGCTGATCGACCTGGCCTGGAACATCGACTGCTGCGAGATCGTCCAGTGGTGCCATGATCGGGGGGTGCTCTATGTCAACACGTCCGTGGAAATCTGGGACCCGTATACGGGCGCGACCGAAAAGCACCCCACCCAACGGACGCTCTATTGGCGGCACATGAACATCCGCCGCATGACCGCGGGCTGGCGCGAACCGGGCCCCACCGCCGTCCTCGAACACGGCGCCAACCCCGGGTTGATCTCGCACTGGACCAAGCGAGGTCTGATCGACCTCGCCGAAAAGGTCCTGGACGACAAGAAGGTCCAAGGCCCCGACGCCGAGGAACTTCGCCAACTCGTGCAGGATCAGACCTTCAACCGGCTGGCCATGAAGTTGGGCGTGAAGGTGATCCATTGCAGCGAGCGCGACACCCAGGTTAGCGCTGAGCCTAAGCAGGTCGACGAGTTCGTCAACACGTGGAGCATCGAGGGTTTCCGCGAGGAGGGCATCACCACGGCGGAGATGGGCTGGGGCACCCACGAACGACAACTGCCCCCCTTGGCCTACCATCATGCCAATGGGCCGGGCAACCAAATCTGCCTGGCGCGGATGGGCATGAACACGTGGGTCGTTTCCTGGGTGCCGCACTACTGCATTCGCGGCATGATCATTCGCCACGGCGAGGCCTTTACGATTTCCGACCGCCTGACCGTCTGGGAGGACGGACGGCCGATCTACCGGCCCACTGTACACTATGCCTACTGCCCCTGCGATTGCGCCATCGTCTCGCTGGAAGAGCTGCGCGGCAACGACTATAAATTGCAGTCGAAGCTGCGGATCATGCGTGACGAGATCACCGGCGGGGCCGACGTCCTCGGCGCCTATTGATGGGCCACGTTTATAACTCGTGGTGGACCGGCAGCGTGCTGAGCATCGAAGACTCGCGGCGCCTGGTGCCCCACCAGAACGCCACCACGATGCAGGTGGCCGTCTCGGCGGTGGCGGCCGCCACGTGGATGGTCGAGAATCCCAATCGCGGCGTGTGCGTGCCCGACGATCTGCCGCACGAGTACATCCTCGACATCGCCCAGCCCTACCTGGGCCGGTCGCTCTCGATTCCCTCCGACTGGACGCCGCTGAAGTACTACGTGAATAATTTCCACGGCTTCAACCAGCCGGACATCGACTTCGACGATCCGTGGCAGTTCAAGAATTTCTTGATAACGGATGGGGATTGATGGTGCGGTGGCTGGGCGATATAATAGGCTTGTTCTGAAAGTGACGAAACCGCTATGGCCGAACCCACCTCTCCGCCGAACCAGGTCAACGCGACGGGACAATCTTTTCCCCCGCTGGGGAGGATTCCGACGCGGGCAGAGCGAGTCCGCGCACTTTGCGGCAAATATGCTTGGATCCCGTTTAGCAGCGAGGATCACATCCGCGAAAAACAAGACGAAATCGAACTAGAGGAGTCGAAGCTGTGCCCACCGTCCTCGACGCCTCGGCAATGATCGCATACCTCCGCGGCGAGGCGGGCGCGGAGCAAGTGCAGGAGAGCCTGGCGGTGGAGCCGCCGGAGTGTTTGGCCCACTCTGTGAACCTCTGTGAGGTGTTCTACGACTTTCTCAAGACCGATGACGAGAAGTCGGCACAATCCGCATTGGACGATCTTCGCTCCGTGGGATTGAGTGTCCGCGAAGACATGGACGAGGCGTTTTGGCAGCAGGCCGGACGCTACAAGGTCCGATTCCGCGTATCATTGGCCGACGCTTTTGCATTGTCGCTGGCCGATCGGTTTGGCGCCAAAATCCTCACGAGCGATCATCGCGACTTCGCGCCGGTGGCGCAGGCCGGCGCGTGCCGCGTGGTCTTTATTCGGTGAGACTGTCGTGGTAGACGATGGACGCCGCAATGACACTCAAGGTCGTTATCCACAGGGCGGCAGAAGGTGGTTACTGGGCGGAAATCCCCGCGATACCGGGCTGCGCCACGCAAGGAGAGACTCTTGAAGAGGTCCGCCGGAACATCGCCGAGGCCGCAGCGGGATGTCTCTTGGCTGGCGGCGAAGACGGTCGAAGCGGTGTTTCGGTCGAGGTTTGATGAAATCTGTCACGGGCAAAGACTTGACGCGGGTTCTGGAAAACCACGAATGGGAACTCGTACGTATTCACGGCGAGCATTGCATCTACGGGAAGCCCGACGGTAACGCGCGGCTTTCCGTCCCGGTTCATGGCACAGCGGCCCTCAAAATCGGTCTGCTCAATCACTTGCTAAAATCGGCCAGATTGACGGAAAGCGATCTTTGACATGGTCCATAAGAGCGATTTGAAGAAGCTGGCCAAGGAGCGCGGCACGCCGCTGTTCGTGGTGGATCACGATGAAATCCGCCGCAACTACGCCGAGTTCCGTAAGCGGCTGCCGCGGGTCCAGGCCTACTATGCCGTGAAGGCCAATCCCGATCCGGCCATCGTGCGGACGCTGTATCGGGAAGGGGGCAGTTTCGACGTCGCCTCGATGCCCGAGTTCGAGATCGTCCACGAGAACATCAAGGACCTCCCGGCCAGGCAGCGGCAGGACTTCATCTGGGACAAGATCATCTACGCCAACCCCATCAAGGCCAACGAGACGCTCCGCGAGTTGGACCAGTACAAGCCGCTGGTGACCTACGACAACTACGACGAGATCGGCAAGATTCGCAAGCACGCGCCCCACGCCGGGTTGGCCTTGCGGCTCCAGGTGCCGAACACCGGAGCGATGGTCGAGCTCTCCTCGAAGTTCGGCGCGGCCTCGGGCGAGGCCGTGGGCCTGATCGAGGCCGCCCACCAGGCCGGGCTGGTCGTTGAGGGCCTCAGCTTTCACGTCGGCAGCCAGACCACCAACTTCGAGAACTACGTCCAGGCCCTCAACCTGTCGGCCGGCGTCTTCCGCGAGGCGGCCGATCGGGGCTTCAAGTTGAAGCTGGTGGACATCGGCGGCGGCTTTCCCGCCCCTTACGATTCGCAGGTCCAGCCCTTCAAGGTCCTGGCCAATCGGATCAATGCCGAGTTGAATCGACTGTTTCCCAAGGATATCGAGATCCTCGCCGAGCCGGGGCGGTTCCTGGTGGCCACGGCCGGCACGGCCATTGCCAAGATCATCGGCCGCGCCTACCGCGACGGCAAACGCTGCTACTATCTCGACGACGGCGTGTATCACACCTACTCCGGCATCATCTTCGACCACTGCCAGTACCATCTCAAGGCGTTCAAGAAGGCGCCGACGGAGATCTGCTCGGTGTTCGGCCCGACCTGCGACGCACTGGACACCATTTCGCTGGCCGAGGAACTGCCCGAACTCGATCTGGGCGATTACGTCTACAGCCAGAACATCGGGGCCTATAGCTGGGCCTCGTCGACCTGGTTCAACGGGTTTCCACCGGCGAAAGTGGTGCATCTGAACCAGTGAGTCCGGGTCGTTCCCGAAGGGGACAGTCCCATTTTTGTGGCGTCCTGCCACAAAAATCGGGACAGTCCCCAACTCCGTCTATGTTGACGGCTCGGGCGCCACGCCATCCTCGTAGACGCCCACTTCGTCCACGCCGTTGCCTTCCCAATCGCCAGCCACCGGATTGTCGCCCGGTCGGCCCAGTTCGATAACCTTGTCGGACGGGTCGAGTTGGTGGTTGTTGTTGGTGTCGAGGTAGAACGTGCCGTTGCGGTAGACGCCCAGCTTCGAGATGCCGTCGCCGGTCCAATCGCCCACCACGGGCAGATCGCCTGGCTGACCGAACTCCACTACCAGGTCGCCCTCGCTCCAGCGGCCGTCGCCGTCCATGTCGAGGAACCACACGCCGTCGCGGAAGATGCCGATGGTGTAGATGCCGTCGCCGTTCCAGTCGCCGGTCACGGCGATGTCGCCCTTGCTGCCATATTGGAAGACGTGGTCAATCAGATCGGATCGCAGCTTGCCGACGCTGCCCCGCTTGAGCGTGCGGTAGCCCGTCGCGGCGTGGGCCGGATCGGGCGGAACGTTCTTCGGACGGACCTTGGGCGGATTCTGCGAATCGGGCAGACCCGGATCGGCCGCCACCGCTTTGGAGTCGCCCACCCACGCCGGACCGAAGATGCCGATGTCGGTCTTGCCGTCGCCGTTCCAGTCGCCGGTGACGGGTTGATCGCCCTTCTTGCCCAGCTTGATCCACAGGTCGGCCCGGTCCCAAATGCCGTTGCCGTTGAGATCGAGGAACCACAGGCCGTCGAGGAACACGCCGACCTTCGTCGTGCCGCTGCCGTCCCAATCGCCGGTCACGGGCGTCGCGCCGGGTATGCCAAAGCGGATCGTCTTGATCGGCACGCCCTCCTGATTCGCCAGGATCCATTGCGACTGGCCCAGGTCGGCGCCGGTCCAGGAGACCGGATCGAAATACGAATCCTGCGGGTACTGGGCGACTTCAGTGCCGGAGGCCTCGCCGCGCGGGTTGCCGGCATCGATCACGCTCAGGTGCCAACTGCATCCGCCCGGCTCGCCGCCGCCGCCAAACAGCGGCCGTATCACGACGTCCGGCGGCAGATAGTACGGCTGTCCCACGGGCTGGTATTCAACGAAGGGAAGCGCGATCGGCGAAGGCAACGGCGGCTCCGGCGACGGGGGCGGCGACGGGGGCGGCGGGGTTGGCGGCGGCACAGGCTGTGTTTCGACCAAGACGTTGCTGAAGTTGTACTGCACGGCCACGTCGCCCGGATTGATCGGGATCCGCACGATGGCATTGCCGCCGGTATCGACCGCCAAGGTGCTCAGCACGCTGGGATCGATGGTTGCGTAGCGGTTGACCACCAGCCCGCCCTTGCTGCCGACGGTATCGACGCCGGGCAGATATTGGCTGGGCGCGATCTCCCTGATCGAATACACGCCCGAGTAGAGCATGTCGAACTCGTAATAGCCGTTGGCGTCGGTCACGGTGGTGATCTGGCGGCCCTGGGAATCCAGCAGCGGCACGCCGCTGCCGTCGCAGAGTTGCAACACGACGCCGGGGAGCCGTTTGTCGTCGGGCGTGAGCTGACCATTGCGAAGCGCCGGGATATTCGGCGCCGGATCGCCCTCCTTGACCACGATCGCCGGTCCGTCCTGGAACACGTAGCCGGAAATCTTGGCAGGCACTTCCTCCCAGAAATCGTAGTTGACGCCGTTGACTCCCGAGTCCAACTGGGCGTTGAGGATGCGGTCGGGGCCATCCAATGCGCCGCCGGCCGAGCCCACGACGTCGCCGCCCTCGAGGTAGTTCGCCGGTTGGATCTCTTGGACGCCGTAGACGCCCGGCTTCAGGTCCACAAATGCGTATTTGCCATCGGCGTCGGTGGTGGTCGAAGCGATCTGGTTGCCGGCGCCGTCGACCAGGTAGATCGTCACGTCGGCCAGCAGCGGCTCGCCCGAATCGAGGCTGCTGTTGTTGTTCAGATCGGCGTAGACCCGGCCGCTGATACTGGCGGGCAGGAGCTCGCCAAAGTTGTAATCCTTGGCGTTCACGCCGCTGGCCAGCGGGATCGCGTCGATCTCATCACCGGGGTTCTGGGCCACGCCGCCGGCCGTGCCGGGCGTGTCGAGCCCGTCGTAGTATCCGGCCGGCTGCGCCTCGGCCACGCAGTACGTGCCGGGCGTGAGATTCTCGAAGCGATAGAAACCCGATTGATCGGTGGTGGCCGTCAAGCCGGTGGGGTTGCCGTTGGCATCCAACAACGTGAGTTGCACGCCCGCAATGGGCACTTCGTTTGCGTCGTACACGCCGTTGTTGTTGGCGTCGACGTAGACATAGCCGCTGATCTCGGCCAGCCGGACTTCGGCAAAGTTGTTGTGGACGCTGTTGTCGCCGCCGTCGAGGTTGATGCTGCTGAGCTCGTCGACCGTGGTCACTACGCCGCGGGTCGCGCCGCCCACCGTGCCGGCCGTGGCGCCGACGCTCGAGTAGCCGACCGGCTGAGTCTCGACGACGCGGTAGGTACCGGGCAGGAGGCCAGTGAACTGGTAGTCGCCGTTGGCGTCGGTCGTGGCGGTCTTGCCGGTGGCGACGTAATCGCCATTGTCGTCCAACGCGTACAACGTCAGCGCGACGCTGCCAATGCCCGGCTCACCGGTTTCCTGGTGATTGTCGGTGTTCAAGTCCTCGAAAACCGTGCCGGAGAGGGTGATCGGCAGCGGATTCTGCTGGACCGACGCCAGAATGCCGGCGGTGAATACCGGCTCAGGCGGCGCCGCAGGCGGCATGTTCGTAGTGAAAATCGCCGACGAATTGTCGTAGTTGTCGTCCGGCAGATTCAGGCCGTAGGTGGTGGCCGGATTGGCGTAGACGTTGCGGAAGAAGCCATCCACCGTAGCGGTCTGATAATGGGGCGCGGCGAAGACGGCCTCGAACGACGTGCCATCGAAGTCGGCGCCTTCGACGACCCGCTTGGCGTCGCCGCCGGACCAGGATTCCATGATGTCGAAGTTGACTTTCAGCACCAGGCGGCCGCTGGACTGGAAATCCTGGCCCACGAACTGGATGTGCATCAGCGTGGAATCGTTGCTGACCGTAACGACGGGCTGGACGGTTCCCGACCACTCGACCACCTGCGGGGGAACGCCGTCCATCGTGCCGCCCACGCTGCTTGGGGCAGTGTGGAAGAACACGTCGCCAGGCACCGGACTTGTGACCGTGAACTGCGGGTCTCCGGCAGCAACTTTGTGGGTGTCGATATAGAGGTCCGTCAGCCGCGTGGACTGTTCCCCGCCGTTCCAACTGATATAGAGCAGACTGCCGACCGAATCATTGCCGTCGTGCGGCTGGTAGTACGTGGCCCCGACATTCAGCGCCGGCGCCGTGGCCGACAGGAGTTGCCGCGGTTCCATCTGTTCGAAGCGGCAGAGGCGCGACCGGGAGCCGGCGGCGTGCGACGCCTTGTGGTGCGGCCGAGGGAGAGGATGCTTCGCGTGTGATTTTCGTAGCAGGCCCACGTCAACCTCCGTGTTGATTTCGTTGTGGCTACTCGGTCCGCGGCGGAGCGACCCGCTGCGATATCTTCTCTTTGTCTTGAGTCCGCGTGACCTTCTCTTCATTCTGAGATTTGAGTTCCCACAGACGAACTGTGGTATCGTAGCTGCCGGAAATCAGCGTTGCGGCACGACCGTCGAAGGCCAGCGTCGTGACCGAACCGGTATGACCCAGCAAGCGGGATCGCTCCTGGCGCGCAGCCACGTCCCAGACGTGGATCACGTTGCCGCTGCCAGCGGAGGCCAGCGTGTCGGGCCCGCAGAAGCACAGCGCCAACACCTCGCCGGGCCGTTCGGGCAGATCGGCCAGCGGCTTGCTCGATGACGCATCCAACAGTCGGATGATGCGTTGCTGACCGGCCGCCGCCAAGAGTCTTCCGTCGGGCGAATAGGCCAACGCGCAAATGCGCCGCGAGGAGACTTGCACGTCGGCAATCGGCCGACCGCTCGGGGCTTCCCAAATGCGAACGAGTCCGGCCCGCCCTGCGGCCGCCATCCGAGCACCATCGGGCGAGAAGCTGATCGCGCGGATGTCGCTGCCGGGGGCGGCCAGTTCGCGAAGCAGCCGGCCCGACTTGGCGTCGAACACGCTGATCTTGTCGTCGAATCCCGCCGCCGCCAACATTCGCCCATCGGGACTGTAGACGAGGGTGTAAACCACTTGATTTGCCCCGGTCAGCTCGAACGACCGAGATCCCTCGGTCGCATCCCAAAGGCGGATCTGACGATCGGCCCCCGCGGTAGCCAAGATCCGGCCATCGGGCCGAAACGCGGTGGCCTTGACCCAGTCGGTGTGCGACCGCCAACGATGCACCAGTTGGCCGCTCTGGGCATCAAACACCCTCACCAGGTGATCGTCGCCGACGGCCGCCAACAGTTTTCCGGTCGGATCGAGGGCTACGCTTGAGATCACGGGGGTCTTTTCTTGAGAGTTGGGCGTGGCCAGAGCAATCACTCGATTCGCAGAGACTTCGGAGATTGCCTCGGCCCGGCCCACCGCGCCCGTAATCCAGCCCACTGCGAGGAAGACACTGCACGCAAATGAAACGGACAGTCTTGACATGTTCCCCCCCTGGAAAGGATGGCACTCCGGCCGCGCATGGGCGTTCGCCGCGCACCGGTGCGCACGGGCTTCCATCCACTTCATCGGCCAAAGCAGAGGGTTGGCCTGCGGGAAGTTTTTGGAGGGTTCTGGCTGGGTAAGCTAGAGAAGACTTGCGGGTGCGAGTGACAGCCTGAGAGCAACCTCGTAGAACGGAGTCGATTCCGTTCGAGCGGGATCAAATCCACTCTACGGTGAAACAGAGCGCCTCGCATGCACGGGTGGTCACGAAGAACCAAGGCACGGCACACCCCCAGGCAGCCTGATTTGGCTCACACAATGCGAGATGCCGCAGAGCGCGCAGATGCAACGCTACATAGTCCCCGCGGGGACGATGGGTGTTGTGGCTCGACGCCCGCCGGGGAAAGATCAGGCCGGAGCGACGGAGACCGCTCGTGGCCCTTTATCCCGCCCGCGGGCATCGGGGCCGGTGGCGATCTCATAGGTGACGGCCTGGCCTTCCTTGAGTTCATCGAACTTGTTGTCGGCCACCACCGTGTGATGGAAGAAGATGTCTCCGGTGGCCGCCGAGATGAACCCGAAGCCACGGTCCGAGACGAGTTTCTTAATGGTACCTTGCGGCATCGCATCCACTCCTCACGAAACGAACGAACACACTCCTCGGCGCCTGCTTACGAGGCGGCCGATTTCTTCTTATCTGGCACTCCATCGCGCCGGTACTTCTCCACCAACTCATCGGCATCCTCCTTGGACTTGCACTCCTTGAGGAGGATAAACTTGCGTTTGACCGGCGGCGGTTGGCTCAAATCGACGGTATGCTGGCCCACGTTGGCGGGCGGCGCGTCCGGGTCGCCCGAGTCGGCCTTGCTCTTGCTTTTGCTCTTGCTCTTGCTGGCGTTCTTCTTGGCGTCGTCGTAAGCCTTTTTATTCTGGGTGTCCTCGTCTTTGATGGTCTTTTCCAGGGTTTTCAATTGCGACTTCGCGACGGCCCTGATATCGCTGGTATCGGTCGCATCTTTGCCAATCTGCACGACGCAAAAAGCTTCCGCTTTCGCCGCCTTCGTTCCGCCGCCGGGCCTGGCCGAGGCCCCGCTGCTAACCGTGCCTAATGTGAACACGAATACCAGGGCGGCCATCGCCGTCGCCAACAGTCCCAGCATCTTCATGGCAAGTCCCCTCCCATCCGAGAATAGCGACCCAACACAAGCTCATGTTACCACCAATCGCGCGGACAAGCAAGGGTGGCCCAGACAGACAAGTCCGTCCCACCCTTTAGATGGGCACCGTTGCGGAGCTGTTGCCTGATCCCTCGACTTGCCCCCCCTTGCCCGTATGGGGTAAACTGGCGGCTGGCTTCCCTGCTTTTCTTGCTTAGGATACCGACCCGATGGGTTTGATGCGATTTCGTGTCTTTCCGACGGAACGCATCACCGACGAGATGGTCCGGCAGGCGTATTTGTCCGGAATCGACCGGGTATCATGGCCTGTCCGAATCAGCGTTGAGGGAGGAGAACTGATTCTCCAGCGGTCGGTATCGGATTCAGCCAACCTCCATGTCCCTTGGTCCGTAGAAGGGTTTCGACGGCTGACGCTTTCCTCCGGCAGCTTGATGGAACGGGCCGAGCCGTATCTGTTGCCCCTGGAAATCGCCCGCGGCTCGGTCGTTGAGGCCCGCGACCAGCTCTTCGAGTGGCAGTCGCTCGGGCTGTCCGTTCCTGAAGCCGTCTCCGCGAAGATTCTGGAGGCGGTGAAGCAGTTTTCCAGAGCGGCGGTCGTGCAGGACGACCCGCCGGCGTCGGCCGCTTGCGCCGAGTCCGCCCTGCGTTCGGCGTTGGATGCCGGCGAGTTGCTGGCCGCCGCGTACACCGAACAGGTGCTGGCGATCCGTCGCCGCAACGAGGGCAAATTGGCCAGTTTCCTGGGCGCGAATCTCGGCGCCACGCTGTTGGACAACCACGTCGCCCGAAAGTTCCTCCTCACCTTCAACGCCGCGGAGACGCCGATCTGCTGGCGCGACGTCGAAACCACCGAGGGCAGCTCTTCCTGGAGCGTCAGCGACAAGCAGATCAAATGGTGCCGCGCACACGGGCTGAAGGTCCTGGCCGGACCTCTGCTGATGCTGGATCCGCAGGCCTTGCCCGACTGGCTCTATCTTTTCGAGGACGATTTTGACAATCTGCTGGACTCGGTGTTGGCGTTTGTTCGCGGGGCCGTCGAGCGGTATCGCGGCAGCGTCGATTATTGGATCTGCGCCGGCCGCGTCAACACGGCCGAAGTGCTGTCGCTCTCCGAACAGGAACGCCTGCGACTCGTTGCCCACATCGTCGAGCTCGTCCGATCGCTCGACCCCGACACGCCGGTGCTGGTATCATTCGATCAACCCTGGGCGGAGTACATGCGGCAGCAGGAGTCGGACTTCCCTCCGCTGCACTTTGCCGACGCTTTGATGCGAGCCGGCTCGGGTTTATCGGGCCTGATGATGGAGATGAACGTCGGTTATTCTCCCGGCGGAACGCTGCTGCGCCATTCCTTGGAGTTCAACCGCCTCCTGGATGCGTGGAGCTCGTTCGGGCTGCCGCTGTGGCTGTCGCTGTCGGCGCCCAGCGCCGATCACGAGGACCCCCTGGCACATCATCCGGCGGCCGTGTTGTCGGGCAGTTGGACCCCGGCGGCCCAGCAAGCTTGGGTCGCCCGGTGCGTACCGCTTTCGCTGGCCAAGCTGATGGTGCGGGGCGTTCTGTGGAACCAACTCCGCGACAGCGCGCCGCACGACTTTCCGCACGGCGGCCTGTTCGACGTCCGTCGCCACGCGAAACCGGCCCTGCGCACCCTGGCCTCGATCCGTCGGCTCCATCTGAAGTGAAGGCCGTCGCCTCCCCTCCGGCAACGCGTCGAGGTTTCGCTGCGGAAACGGAAACCGTTGGTGGTGGGCCGGCCCTGTTTCTTTTCACGGCGTCTCTCCCCGCCCCAACGTTACGATGAGGAACGCCAGACGATCAGGAACGCCAGAAGTTCGACCAACATGAGCAGGACGAGCACGATCAGGCCAATGTGGCGCCGCAACGTGGACCTCGGCTTTGCCGCGGCCCTGGGCACGCGAGCCTCGTCTGCCGCCAACTCATCGAGGAGCTTCACCATCGGAACCGCGACGGCACGCGGGCGCGCCGGCAACGTCGCCTCAAGCTCGCCCAGCACTTGGCTCACCTCGGCCGCCGAAGCATAGCGGTCTTCCGGCGTCTTCGCCATCATCTTCCGGCAGACGGCGGCTAATTTGGCAGGGACCCCCGGCTGCTCGGCACGCAGGTCCGGCGGCTCCTCGGTCTGGTGCTTGAGGATTCGCTCCGGCAACGACCCCTGGGGAAACGGCGGATGACCGGTCAGCAGGAAGTAGAGCGTGCATCCCAACGAATAGATGTCGACACGATGGTCTCGGTCGGGACTCTCGATCGCCTGCTCCGGGGCGAGGTAATCGACGGAACCCAAGATCGCCTGGTCGGAGCCGCCGGCTCCCAGTTCATCGTCGCCGGTGAAACGGGCCAGGCCCAAGTCCAAAATCTTGATCACCCCGTGCAGGTTGACCAGCAGATTCGACGGCTTGACGTCGCCGTGCACCAGGTTCCTCTGGTGGGCATGGTCCAAGCCATCGGCGGCCTGACGGATGTAATCCAACGCGCGATGATCCTCCAGTGGCCCTTCGGTCTGCACCAACCGCTCGAGGTCGATGCCTTCGACGTATTCCATTACGAAGTAGTAGTGATCGCCGTCGTTGTCGACGCTATACGCCTGAACAATGTTCGGGTGATCGAGGGAGGCGACGGCGCGGGCTTCGGCCAGCAGCCGCTCCATCGACTTGGGATCGTAGGCGGCCTGGCGGGAGAGGACCTTCAACGCGACGCGGCGGTTCATCGTCACGTGCCGGCCCAGAAACACGCTCCCCATGCCGCCCCGGCCGAGCGGTTCGAGCAGACGGTACTTGCCGAGATGGAAGGCCCTGCACCCGCCAGCAACTGGGCGGCCTGCCAGCGGGAGATCAGCTCTTGGCTTACCAGCCTCCAAGCCGTCGCCTGGGCGTTGTCGGTGCGATCGGCCGTGCCGCGGGCGTGCGCAACTGGGCGGGCGTCAGCAGCCCGCTCTTCTCGACGACTGCAAAGAACTCGTCCGCCGTGCTGACTGCCATCGCCGCTTTCTGGTTTATAGAGGCCGTAGAGATCAAGTACCGTTCGCAGATGAACGACTCCACAAGATCAGTCTACCTATCGCGTGTAAGATAGGCAAACGCCACCACAATAGTGCGTAGGGACTGCCGCAATGGGAATACGCACACGCGGTATAAGAGGCGCGTGGTGGTCCGTGGCGGAATTTCGGGCGTGCGCAAACTATGCCGATATTGCCGGCGCGCCCCCTCGACCCGCCGGCGTGGGGATGAGCTCGTAACGACTGGGCACTTTTCGCGTGCTCATGCCGGGGCAAGATGCCGAATTCATTGCAGGTCGTACACCTCTGCCGCCAGCCGGCAGCCACACCCGCCAAGTAAACACTGCCATGAAATCCCGATTGGCTTTGATCGTCGCCGTGCTCCTGGCCCTGTCCGTCGTGGCAACTCAAGCCCCGCGGGCGTTAGCCGAATCATACGCCATCGGGGCGTATCGTGGCTCGACCGCGCACGGCTCTGCCGCGCCGGATGCCTGGCCCACACGCTACTCCGTCTCCGTGGCCGACTTTGCCTGGTTCGATTCGCAGCGTGGCCGCACCGTGCCGGCACGAATCTATTATCCCGGCAACAGTTCCGAGCGATTCCCCGTGATCGTGTTCTCGACCGGGCTGGGACGCTCGCGCGACGACTGCGCTTATCTCGGCCGCCATTGGGCAAGCTGCGGCTACGTGGCGGTCCACGTGCAGCACAAGGGAAGCGACAACGATGCGAGGCAAGGGAGCCTGCGGCCGCGGAAGGAGTTGCAGCGAGAGTTCTATGACCCGCAGAACATTCGCAACCGCCCCTTGGACATCATCTTCGTCATTGATCAGCTCGAACGGTTGCATCAGGATGGCTCGCCCGTCGGCGATCGCCTCGACTTGGATCGCATCGGAGTGTCGGGACACGATTTCGGCGCCCAGACGGCGATGGCCCTGGCCGGCCAGGTGCTGCCGGGACAAATCGCCTTTGCCGAGCCGCGGGTGAAAGCGGTGGTGGCCATGAGCACTCCCGTACCGCTTGGACAAGTCCCCCTGGACGTGGCCTATAGCGACGTTTCGCGACCCTGTTTGCACGTCACCGGTACGGCCGACAATAGCATAGTCGCCACCACTCGGGCGTCACAACGGCGCCTGCCGTTCGACCATGCCGCGGGCGCCGATCAATACCTGGTCACCTTCTACGGCGCCGATCACTTGATGTATACGGGCAACTCCGCCCGCGACGGCACGTTTCAGCGGCTGATCGCCGAGTGTTCCACGGCCTTCTGGGATGCGTACTTGAAGGACGACGCCGGCGCCAAGGTTTGGCTGACCGAGGACGGTATCAAGACGCATTTGGGCGCGGCCGGCTGGGTCGAGAAGAAGCTCTTCCAGGGAAGCGAGCCGGCTCGCACCGCCGGCCGCTAACGGGTATAGTGGGAACACGAGGCGCCGGTTCTGCAGCCAAGAGGAAAAAACCGATGACATTGATCCACTGGGACAACAGCTTGAGCGTCAACGTCGCTGAAATCGACAGGCAGCACGAGAGACTCGTCGCGATGATCAACGAGTTGAACGACGCGATGCTTCAAGGGAAGGCAAAAGAGGTGTTAGGTCCGATCCTCAACCGCCTGTTTCGTTACGCGGAAACCCACTTCAAAACCGAAGAAACGTATTTTGACCGGTTCGGTTATCCCGACGCCGAGAGTCACAAGCAGGAACACGCCGACTTCGTGGCCAAGGTCGGCGATTTCAAGACGCAATTCGACAAGAACCTGTTGGGACTGTCGGTCGAAGTGCTCACGTACCTGAGCAGTTGGCTGCGCCACCACATCAGAGTCGTGGACAAACAGTACGGCCCCTTCTTCAACACACACGGGCTGACGTAGGCCGCGCTCCCAGCAATTGGCCTAGAACAGCGGCGGCTTGCCGAGTTTGCGGCGGATCGGCACGAACTGACCGGCGTGCATCAAGAAGTGGGTGCCCAACAGCATCAGCACGGCGCCGATCGTGGGGGGGCGTACTCGCGGATGGATTCCGGACCCGGCGAATCGAGCTTGTTCTCGGGCGTGGCTTCCACCGCGGCCAGCGAGGCCGCTTTCATTTGGTCCATCAGGGCG
Organism: uncultured Planctomycetaceae bacterium; assembly: GCA_963759115.1. Lineage (GTDB taxonomy): Bacteria > Planctomycetota > Planctomycetia > Pirellulales > Thermoguttaceae > CAVWXT01. The sequence goes on along the minus strand of CAVWXT010000006.1, from coordinate 1,717,019 downwards.
AGGTACTGTGCCTTGGTGGCGAACTTGGCCGGGTCGTCCGATGCGGAGGTTCTCGCGATGGTAGGCGGCGTCAAAGCCCTCGGGAAGCGCGGCGCCTGGCAACCCAGTCCGAGGAGCATTCCCCGCACGCTGCCGATCAAGTGGCCAAGCTGCCATGCGATGTGATTCGACCCCGGCGTCGAACGCAGCAGCAACTCGGCGTCGGTGAGGTCTTCGACGTAGGACCGCGCAACGAAATGGCCCATCTCAATGGACTGACAAATGAGATTCTTGGCAGGTGTCATGATCGATTCTCTGAGGTTTTGCCGGTGGCGAGTCGCGTCTCAGGAACGGCGCGACCCAGCACCTTGTCAATATTGTTCGTACATCCACTCGCCGCCGTGGGCTGGGTTGCCGATCAGCGAGCGGCTCTGCGGATCTACCACGAAATCGAGTTGCTCTAGCGGCAACTGGCCGACCAAGACCGGAACGTCATCGGGCACCTCCATCACATCGAGCTTCCCCGTGCGGTTGTGGATCGTATATTGCACGACCCCGTAGAGACTGCCGTGGACGATGCCGGCGCTTGTTCTAGTGCGTCGCGTGTCGAACTTCTTGAGCCCCAGTTGGCGTATCAAACGAGTGGGGATGGATAAATAGGTGGCCCCGGTATCCACCAGCGCATCGCCGACGACAACTCGCCGAACCTGGTCCGAAGAAATCAGCCCCTTCTCGCAAGCCCACACGTCCTCCAGGTTCTCGAACGTCACTTCGGTCAACACCCGGCCCATCGTTTCGGTCTCCATCGTTATGACCCTCCATCACACACAGCGCCCTCGCTACGGCTGTTAGACGGCAGCCGTGGCCTTGACCGATGTATTATACCCGTCCGACACAAGGGCAACAGCCGGCCCCCCATCCGTGTGCATTGCGGGGAAGCTGCTCGCGCGGTAGGCTACTGGATTCCTCACGGCCGAGAGACATGCACGGCCGCCCTACCGAAATACCAGCAGCAAGTTTCTCTTGATGCAGGAGACCACCCGTGGAACAAAGACGCTTCGTGACCGTCGACGGCAATGAAGCGACGGCCAACATCGCCCACCTCTGCAACGAGGTGATGGCGATTTATCCGATCACCCCCTCGTCGGGGCTGGGCGAATTGCCCGACGCTTGGGCCGCCGCCGGACGCAAGAACATCTTCGGCACCGTGCCCGACGTGGTCGAAATGCAGAGCGAGGCCGGGGCCGCCGGGGCCGTTCACGGCTCGTTGCAGGCCGGGGCGCTGACCACGACGTTTACGGCTTCGCAGGGCCTGCTGCTGATGATCCCCAACATGTTCAAGATCGCCGGGGAGTTGACCTCGACGGTCTTCCACGTGACGGCCCGCACGGTGGCCACCCACGCCTTGTCGATCTTCGGCGACCACGGCGACGTGATGGCCTGCCGCACGACGGGCTGGGCGATGCTCTCGTCGGCCTCGGTGCAAGAGTCGCAAGACATGGCGCTGATCGCCCACAGCGCGACGCTCGAAGCCCGGGTGCCCTTCCTCCATTTCTACGACGGCTTCCGCATCTCGCACGAGGTGAACAAGATCGAGCAGCTCACGGAAGACGACGTGAAGGCGATGATCGACATGGACCTGGTGGCCGCGCACCGGCAGCGGGCCCTCTCGCCCGAGCGGCCGAAGCTCCGCGGCACGGCCCAGAACCCCGACGTGTTCTTCCAGGCCCGCGAGGCGTGCAACCCGTTCTATGCCAAGTGTGCCGGCATCGTGCAGAAGCACATGGACAAGTTCGCCAAGCTGATCGGCCGGCAGTATCACCTGTTCGACTACGCCGGCGCCCCCGACGCCGATCGCGTGATCGTGATCATGGGTTCGGGCATCGGCGTGGTCGAGGAGACGGTCGACAAGCTGGTGCCCGAAGGGCAGAAGGTGGGCGTGTTGAAGGTGCGGCTGTTCCGCCCCTGGGACTCCGGCGCCTTCGTGGCGGCGTTGCCGAAGACGGTCAAGAAGATCGCCGTCCTGGACCGCACGAAGGAACCCGGCGCCGCCGGCGAGCCGCTGTATCAGGACGTGGTCACGGCGCTGGCCGAGTGCTGGGCCGCAGAATCGTCCCCTCTCCCGTCGGGAGAGGGGCAGGGGGTGAGGGTGGCATCGACAGGTCGCGCTCCTTTTGGCGATATTCCGGCGGGAGACCTTCCGGGGATAAGCGAGGTTTGGGAGGAAAGCCCTCACCCTAGCCCTCTCCCGAAGGGCGAGGGGACCAACGGCTCGATGCCCAAGGTGATCGGCGGCCGCTACGGGCTGTCGTCCAAGGAGTTCACGCCCGCCATGGTCGCCGCCGTGTACCACGAGTTGACCAAGGCCCAGCCCAAGCAGCAGTTCACCGTCGGCATCCTCGACGACGTGACGAAGCTGAGCCTGGACTACGATCCCCATTTTTCGACGGAGAAGGACGACGTGGTCCGGGCCGTGTTCTTCGGCCTCGGCAGCGACGGCACCGTCAGCGCCAACCGCAACTCGGTGAAGATCGTCGGCGAAAACACGCCGCTGCACGCCCAGGGCTATTTCGTCTACGATTCGCGCAAGGCCGGCTCGGTCACCACCTCGCACGTCCGCTTCAGCCCGCGGCCGATCAAGGGCTCGTACCTGGTCCATCGGGCGAACTTCGTGGCCTGCCACCAGTTCCACTTCCTGGAGCGGATCGACATGCTGTCGATGGCCGATCCCGGGGCGACGTTCCTGTTGAACAGCCCCTACGGCGCCGAACGAGGTCTGGGACCATCTGCCGGCCGAGGTGCAGAAGCAGATCATCGACAAGAAGCTGAAGTTCTACGTGGTCGACGCCTACCACGTGGCCCGCGAGGCCCAGATGGGCGTGCGGATCAACACGATCATGCAGACCTGCTTCTTCAAGCTGGCCAACGTGATTCCGGCCGACGAGGCCATCACCCAGATCAAGGACGCCATCAAGAAGACCTACGGCAAGAAGGGCGGCGGCAAGATCGTCGAGCAGAACTACGCGGCGGTCGACGGCGCCCTGGCGTCGCTCCACGAGGTGAAGTATCCCGCACCAGGTCACCTCGAAGCTGCACATGGTGCCGCCGGTGCCGGCCCACGCCCCGGCGTTCGTCAAGGACGTGTTGGGCATGATGATCGCCAACCGCGGCGACGACCTGCCCGTCAGCGCCATGCCCTGCGACGGCACGTTCCCCACGGGCACCACGCAGTACGAGAAGCGGAGCATCGCCCAGGACATCCCCATCTGGGACCCGAAGATCTGCATCGCAATGCGGGCTGTGCTCGCTGGGCTGCCCGCACGCCACGATCCGCATGAAGGCCTTCGATCCGGCCCTGCTGGCCAACGCCCCGGAGGGCTTCAAGGCGACCGACTACAAGGGCAAGGAGTTCCCCGGCTGGAAGTTCGTCGTCCAGGTGGCTCCCGACGATTGCACCGGCTGCGGCCTGTGCGTCGACGTCTGCCCGGCCAAGGACAAGGAGAAGGTCAAGCACAAGGCGATCGACATGGAGCCGAAGCTGCCGCAACCTCGATCGCGAGCGGGCGACCTACGACTTCTTCATGACGATCCCCGACGTGGACCGCTCGAAGGTCAAGCCCGACACGATCAAGGGCTCGCAGCTCTTGCTGCCGCTGTTCGAGTTCTCCGGGGCCTGCGCCGGCTGCGGCGAAACGCCCTACGTCAAGCTGCTCACGCAGTTCTTCGGCGACCGGATGTTGATCGGCAACGCCACGGGCTGCTCGTCGATCTACGGCGGCAATCTGCCCTGCACGCCCTACACGGTCAACCACGAGGGCCGCGGGCCGTCGTGGTCGAACTCGCTGTTCGAGGACTGCGCCGAGTTCGGCTTGGGCTTCCGCCTGGCCGTCGATCAGCAGACCAAGTACGCCCACGAGCTGCTCAAGCGGCTTTCCTCGCAGTTGGGCGACGAACTGGTCGCCGCGTTGTTGAACAACAAGCAGGAGACCGAAGAGGAGATCGCCGCCCAGCGGGCCCGCGTGGCCGAGCTGAACAAGCGGCTGGCGGCCATCAACAGCCCCGACGCGAAGAATCTGCTGGCCTCGTCCGACTACCTGATCCGCAAGAGCGTGTGGAGCTTCGGCGGCGACGGCTGGGCCTACGACATCGGCTTCGGCGGCATGGACCACGTGTTCGCCTCCGGCCGCGACGTGAACATCCTGGTGCTGGACACCGAGGTGTACTCGAACACGGGCGGGCAGGCGTCGAAGTCGACCTTCCGCGGGGCCGTGGCCAAGTTCGCCGCCGGCGGCAAGGCGCGGCTGCAAGAAGGACCTCGGCATGATCGCCATGTCGTACGGCAACGTGTTCGTCGGCTCGATCTCGCTGGGCGCCAACCCGATGCACGCCATCCGCACCATCCGCGCGGCCGAGTCGTACCGCGGCACGTCGCTGTTGATCGCCTTCTCGCACTGCATCGGCTGGGGCATCGACATGCAGCAGGGCATGAACATCCAGAAGGACGCCGTGGCCTGCGGCTACTGGCCGCTGTACAGTTTCGATCCGCGCGAGCAGGCCCATCCGTTCCAGTTGGCCAGCAAGAAGCCGGTCGGGCGCCTTCAAGGATTTCGCCATGAAGGAGGCCCGCTTCGGCATGCTGGCCCGCTCCAAGCCGGACGATTCGGCCCGGCTGCTTGGAGCTCGGCCAGCAGGACATCGACAAGCGGTACCATTTCTACGAGCAGTTGGCCGGCGTGGACCGGGCGACGGCTGCGGCGGCGACCGCCGGCGGAGACCGGCGGCAACGGCGAAACCAAGGCCAAGGATTCGAAGGAGGTGGAAGCATGAGCGTCGACCTGAGCACAACCTATCTCGGACTGAAGCTGAAGAACCCGCTGGTGATCTCCGCCTGCCCGTTGAGCGGCGGAGATCGACCAGTTGCGGCGTCTGGAGCAGGCCGGCGCCGCCGCGGCCGTCTTGCCCTCGCTGTTCGAGGAGCAGATCGAGCACGACGCCGAGGAAATGACCAAGGTCCACGAGTTCGGCACCGAGAGCTTCGCCGAATCGCTGACCTACTTCCCCGAGCAGGAAGACTACCGCACCGGGCCGGAAGAATATCTCGAAACCATCGCCGCGGCGAAGAAGGCGGTGGCGATTCCGGTCATCGCCAGCCTCAACGGCGCCAGCCGCGGCGGCTGGCTCCGCTACGCGAAGATGATGCAAGACGCCGGGGCCGACGCCCTGGAACTGAACATCTACTTCGTGGCCGCCGACCCCGACATGACCAGCCGCGACGTGGAATCCCGCTACCTCGACCTCGTGGCCGCCGTGAAGCAGTCGATCTCGATTCCCGCTGGCGGTCAAGGTCGGGCCGTATTTCAGCGCCATGGGCAACATGGGCGTGCGGCTGGCCGAGGCCGGCGCCGACGGCCTGGTGCTGTTCAACCGCTTCTTCCAGCCCGACATCGACCTGGAGACGCATGGAGGCCCAGCCGCAAGCTCCACTTGAGCACGCCCGCCGAGTTGCTGGTGCCGCTGCGGTGGATCGCCATCCTGCACGGCCGCGTCAAGGCCTCGCTGGCCGCCACCGGCGGCATCCACGACGCCGCCGGACTTGTTGAAGGCCCTGCTGGCCGGCGCCGACGTGGGCATGATCGCCTCGGTGCTCTACCAGAAGGGCGTCGGCCAGGTCGGCAACATCCTGGCCGGCATGCAGCGAGTGGATGGAGGAGAACGAGTACGACTCGGTCGAGCAGCTCAAGGGCAGCATGAGCCGCGAGAACTGTCCCGACCCGGCCGCCTTCCAACGCGGCAACTACATGAAGACGCTGACCTCGTACGTCGGCAAGGCCATCTGACGCGTAACCGCGACAGCGAATCCGGCGGAGCGGTTAGCGTCAGGGAAAAATGGCCGGCGGCTAACAGCCGCTGGCATGAAGTCCTTACATTTCCAGTCGGAATGAACCCCTGTACATGTTGCGGATAGATTGCAGAACCCCTGTTTTTCCCGAGAAAGGCAGGGGGGCTCATTTTGCGATTACGTTGCGGGAGGGTGTTTCGCGGGTTGCGTGGCAACACTCTTGGCAACAATTGTTGCCGTGGGCGACGATACTGCGAATATGCCGGGCGGGCCCGTCACTTTCAGCTTTCGCTAGCGCCGTCACTTGGGCCTTGCCGCGAATCTTCTTCGCCCATTGGCCGGTACTGTGAGGGAAAATCGGGCCACGGCTTGATCGGTCGCTCAGATGGAGTATGCTTACGATTGTCCATAGGTATCTCCGGAAATCACTTGGCGGGCGTAGGCCTCGGGTGTCAGGGTGGGTACCAGGTGTCAACGCAGGTGTCAAAACGGGTGTCAGGCGTAGTTTTGGGCGTAGTTTTTGACACCCGCTTGTGAGTCGTAAGCCTGTTGCGACGGAAAGTCAATGGGGTAGATGACTTAGGAAACTGTTGGGAGGGTAAGCGAATGGCTAGCGGCCACACTGGAAATGTGGTGCCGGGTAACCGGTTGCGGGTTCGATTCCCGTGCCCTCCGCTCTCCTGCTGTGCCATGATGTGACGGAACCCCTCGAACTGAGGCACTGGCGTCTGCGACACGCGTGAAGAAGGCCTCTTCGCTTCAGCTTCATGCGAGGGTGGTTGCAAACGGCCCAATCTCGACTTGCTTCTTCGGCGCAATGACCTAAAGTGTACTGACAGCATTGGCTGTCATAAATAATCCAGGGAGAACCGGCCGCCGAGAGGCTTTCATCCCCGCGGTCCTTGTCGAACAGATCGGCTCTGTAGACGGACAGCCGCGGTACGGATCGGTGTTCCGGTTTGGCTTCGCCGACTACCGGCGCCGTGCCACTGCGACGCCGTTGAGATGCCAATGTACAATCGAACTCCATCACGCAAGACGCTGTGCCGCGGCACGGTCCAAACACAGGTGACATCATGTCGAGGAATCCGATACTGGCATTACATGGTTCTCAGTCGCTTCCTTCTGGTGCAAGTCACGAGCCAGCGAGCCAGCGGAGACAACTCAGTTTGCACATGGTTCGGCGGGTATTCCTCATCGAATGGCGCAACGAGGTTTTCGCCCGAGTCTCCGCCGACCTGAGTGCCCGCGGTGTGCGAGTTATTCGGGGCAAAGGGCCGGCGATGGCGTGGTGGCGGTTCTGTCTGTCGCCGTCGGATCTGCTTCTGGTCAGCCTGGCCCAAGCCGATGGCAACGGCTGGTCGTTGATTCGCCAACTCCGCGCGTTGCGTCCCACCGTACCCATCTGGGCCTACGTGGCACACCTACAGCACCTCGATTTAGAGATGGCTTGCCAACTCCGGGTGTACGATCTGATCGAGTACCGGGGTGATCTGCTCCGACTATCCGACGAGCTGGTCCATAGGCTTGAGGCGCTACTACCGCCGTGGAACAACCAAGTCGCCGGCACATCGACGCATCGTGTGCGCTGCGGAACACCGGCACCCGAACGAAACTGCCTTAACACAGTCCGCACGTTAATACCAAGCGCCTGTGTCTGCCACTTCGTTTCGTTTCCGGCAATCGGCCAAGTACGGCCTCTCCCCACGCTAAGCTCATGCCATTGCAGTATCTGTAGCCCGGCCTGAAGGATCGTACCCAGTAGCCGAGGGCTGGGAACGCCGGCTCCGCAGCTTTCTGGTGTTCCATTCAAGGTTCCTCTGATCGAACTGTGTTGGAAACCTGTTCAGGTGTTCCTCCCGGATTCGGCCCGAGGGTCACCAAAGGGATGAGTTCCCGCGCGCGATCGGTCGTGTCGTCACAGGGTCATTTGATGGTGCAGCCGAGAATAGGTTATGAATTGTTGAGAAAGCGGAACAAGCACCATTAAGGCTTTCAGCATTTCGCATTGGGTTGCATGACGCCACGAAGTCAAAGAGTCACAACGTTCCCGCGATCCCGAAGTGTCACATGAGATCGACAAGCACGCTGTCTTGCAGATCCATGCCGAGGCGCGTAAGCCTTAAAGCACCTTCGTGCCACTCGAGCAGCCCGCCGCCGATCGGTTTATCTAGTTTTTCACCGAACGCCTCGCGGATACTCATCCCGTGCATGCGCGTAAAATCCTCGTCCTTTACGCCGCGCGTCATGCGCAGGCCCAGCATCATGCTCTCAAACCGCGCTTCTTCTTTTGATATGTGCTCGGTCTTCGGTTCTACACCTGCCAAGTACGCATCAAGCATTGACGGGTTCATAGTACGGCGTTCCCCGAGAAAACTGTGCGCCGCGGAGCCGAAGCCGAGGTACGGCACGCGCGTCCAGCAGCCGAGATTATGCCGGCAGGCGTACCCTTCGCGGGCAAAATTGCTGATTTCATATTGATGAAAGCCGTGTTGGGCGAGCGTCTGCCGGGCAAGCTCGTACATCTTGCGCTCAATTTCCTCATCCGGAAGAGCCAGCTTTCCCGCAGCGATATCGCGGCAGATCGCCGTCCCTTCCTCGACAATCAAACCGTAACAGGAAATATGCGTGGGCAACAGCGAGATGGCTGCCTCCAGAGTTTCCCGCCAATCCGAAACCGTTTGCAAGGGCAGGCCGAACATCAGGTCCAGGTTGATATTCTGAAATCCCGCTTTCCGCGCAATTTCTACGGAAGCGATCACTTGCTGCCAATTATGGACCCTGCCCAAGAGCCGCAAAAGACTCGCCTGCCTTGCCTGTGCTCCCATCGACAGCCGGTTAACGCCCGCTTTGTGCAGCGCCTCGGCAAAGGGCGTCATCACATCTCCCCTCTCCCTTTGGGAGAGGGGCAGGGGGTGAGGGCCGTCGGAGGTTCTATCAGGAATCCCCAGTGTTCCCGGGTTGCATTCGCAGGTGATCTCGGCGCCCTCTTCCATTGGGAATGCTTCAAACAGGGCATCCAGGATGCGTGTTACCTGGAACTCGCGGAGAAGCGAGGGCGTGCCCCCGCCCAGGAAAATCGTATCCGCCGTTGGATGCCCCGTTTCTGCGCCGCGCCGTCCTATTTCCCAGACAACCGTATCCACATACCGCGGGATATCCGACTGGCGCCCCGCGTACGATGCGAAGTCGCAATACGCGCACTTGCTTATGCAAAAGGGCACATGAACGTAAAGGCCGATCGGCTGATGCAAAGAACGCGGCATGTTGGCTCTTGCCAAACGGTAATGCTGTCGGTCTGTTAGAAGGCAATATCAGTTGATTCCGAACCCGAATCAAAGGGAATGTCGTTGATGATCCGCGCAGCGTGATTCAAGAAATCTTCCCGATCCATAAAGATAATGTGCCTGCGGCTTTCGGCATCAAGTTGTTGAATAAGCCATTCCCTTGCCTGCCGTGTTATCTCCGAAGCCGAGATTAAGAACAGGTGATCTAGAAGCACCTTCTTGTTTATGTCGGGGTCGAAGATCGGATGACTCAAGGCCATCCGTGCCTGGTTCAACACCTCGGCAACGTTGCCGCCGCTGACACCCTTCGCATCGATCTTGACCCGCTTCACCTGCGCACAGAAGTAAATCCAGTGACCCGTAGGCAATTGCAGCTTCATCCAGAGGTCTTTTCCGAATTCAAGCAGCTTTTCCTTGTGTCCTGCCGCGTCAACCCTGTGGAATCCCTGTCTCTGGAAGAAAGGTACAAGAACCTTTTCCGTGAAGTCGTCTTCGCTCGCGTGGTCAAAGTATGCGATGATTCTGTGACGCTGCTCAAGTTCGATGGAAGTTAAAGGGCGTGGCCGATTTGGTTGCAAAGCGGACACAGCCCCCGTTCCAGTGTTGCGGATATGGCACTTGTGGGCGTTGTCTTCATACACGATAAGCCCGTATCGTTCAAGCAGCGTGTTCAAGTCTTGAAGTGCAAGTGTCCTGTCGCAATTCGCTTGATCGAAGTAGTCAATATGCGTCAATTGCGAAAGAACCGTAACCATCGTGTCAGCAGGCAAGTCAGGACTGCTTGCTGGGCCAACAGAGATCTCCTTCAGAACACCTGCCACCCAATGGTTTCTGGTGCTGCCATCATGCGTGTAATCCAAGTCGCAGTCACGAAAGAACCTTGTTAGGTATGAGCTCGATCGGTAGGGGAAGTTCTTGGAAAACTTGCCATCGTTTCCGCAGATCATGTCCGCAATGTGCTCAAGCGTTGAAACGCGGAATGTAATCATTCGTCCGACTCCCAATGCGGGCGTTCAGCGAGTTCCGATGTGACGGGCTGGGTGGCACGCCCCGAGGCACTGCGAAGGGCTCGGTTGAACCGCCTCGCGATTCACCACGCCCATAAGTTCGCTCCGGGCGTGCCATCCACCCGCGAGAACGTTGGCGGGGGTTGGCTAGTCCCAATCCACGATTACTTCACCGTCTTCAATACTCACCACGAAGAACTCATTCTCGAGAACGCCAGAAAACTCACGTCGAATCCTAGGCTTCATCGATTGCAGCAATTACTTCACAAGGTCGTCAATCACAGTCTTGACAGCCACGATGTCCTCGGGCACGAGGTCGCCAGCGCTCTTTGGAAGGCCGTTTCCGTCGCGCGGTTCCGGTTCGACAATGAAGCGCAACCCATTCTCGATTACAATCGGCCGCTTCATTGGTTTTGTCAGGTTGGCATGGATGAAGTCGTTTCGAATGTTGATCAACGAATGAAAACGCTTGAATTGCGGCGATTCGTGGTCGATCTGGTCCCTGCAGAAGCAGTCGCAGTATAGCGGTGCCAATCGAACCTTCACGTCGATCTGTTCGCGTGCGAGTCGTTCGACTATCCGCTCGTCGCGCAAACTCGCGCCTTAGGTACATCTCATAGATCAGATTAAGCAGTCCTTCGAAAGCCGACATGAACATGAAGAAGGCGGCGCGAGAGCAGAAGGTCGCGTCGCCCAGGTTCCCTTGGCTTGCCCGTGCGAGCAACTCCTCGCCAGTTTCGTAGTACAACAGGTATGGATTCTGGAATACGTAGCCCGTCGCGCTCTTGGCCGCCTTGGCGATTACGGCGGTCTGCCGGAGACTTGATTTGTGAATCAGGTTCGCGATCTCGTCACCAAGCTTAGTAGCCCTCTCCTCATCGTTGTCTTCAAGGTATACCGCGATGCTCAGGGCCTCGAGTTTCCAGTCGTAGATCTCGAAATGTGCGTCCTGCCATTTGAGGTAGTAACACCACTGAGTCTTCATATCGTCGAACTTGTCGCTGTTCGGCGGACCGAATTGGGCCCGGAGAGCCAAGTACGCCGAAAACGGGCTCACTTCGGCGGGCCTTATCAAGGCCGTATGAACGATGATGTCGCCTTCTCGATCATCAGGAACCGGGTGAAGATCGGATAGCTTCACAGGAACTCCAGTGTCGGTATTTGTATTGCGGAACTTGGATTTATCCGGCCGACCTACGGCCGTGCTAATCCTTTGGCCTGTCCGGTTGGGCCGTATAATAGCCCCTGGGCTTGGTAGTGAGTTTAGCAGCTAAGGGCGAAGTGTCAGTACGTTAAGGTCACTTAGATGTCAGTACGTTAAGGTCATTTGTGGAGTAAAACAGGGCATGGCCGGGGGCGGAACGGAAGGAGGGCGTAGCCCGACTGGAGTTCCGCCCCCGGCCATGCCGGACGCCGAGCCGAGGGGTGGGCTTGTGGTTGAATCGCATTGCTGCGATACCAACCCAGAAACCCCTGGAGTTACTTGTGATGGTTCAAAAACAGTCCCACCGAACGACGACGTCAGATCGTGGCTGCGGTGCGGCGCGGAGCTTCTCAGCGTACCGTAGCGGTTCGCTTCGGCGTTGCGCTTTGTACCGTGCAACGATGGTTTCAACGTGCTCAGGGTCAAAGGCTGAATCGTGTCGATTGGAACGGTCTTTCCTCGGCTCCCCATCGAACGCGACGTACGAAGGGTTCCCGCGAGCAGGAGGTGTTGACCATCCGTCGTCGGCTGAAGGACCACAGCCCGCTGGGAGAGTTTGGCGCTGCGGCCATTCGACGCGAAATGGAAACCCGCGGGATCGCGCCGTTGCTCTCGATTTCCACGATCGGCCGGATTCTGCGGCGTCATGGTGTCCTGGATGGCCGCCGACGAGTTCGTCGTCCATCGCCGCCACGAGGTTGGTATCTTCCCGCGGTTGCAGCGGCAAAGGCCGAATTGGACAGTTTCGACACGATCGAAGGTCTGGCAATTCGTGGTGGGCCCCATGTGGCCGTTTTGACGGGAATATCGCTGCATGGCGGTCTGCCCGCAACCTGGATCGCCCAGGCCGTCAGCGCCAAGATGGTGGTGAACGCCCTGGTGGAACACTGGCGTTCGGTAGGGCTTCCCGCCTACGCGCAGTTCGACAACGACAATCGGTTTCACGGTCCTCGGCAGTACGCCGACACCGTGGGACGCGTGATCCGGTTGTGCTTGAGCCTGGGCGTAACGCCTGTCTTTGCGCCGCCGAACGAGACCGGTTTTCAGGCGGCCATCGAGAGCTACAACGGCCGGTGGCAAGCCAAGGTCTGGTCGCGATTCACACACGCTTCGATCCGCGGCCTGAGCCAGCGATCGGCCAAGTACATCGCGGCGGCGCGAAAGCGCAGCAGCGCCCGTATCGAAGCCTCGCCGCGCCGTCGGCCGTTTCCAAAACATTGGCGTCTGGACCTGCAACGTGCTCCGCGCGGAATGATCGTCTTCTTGCGACGTACCGACGACCACGGTCGGACCAGCCTTCTCGGTCATGCGTTTGCGGTCGATCGACATTGGCTGCACCGCCTCGTTCGTGCGGAGGTCAATTTGGACAACAACACTATCCGCTTCTCTGCCTTGCGACGCCGCGAGCCAACCGATCAGCCACTCTTGAACAAGGTGTCCTACACCCTGCCAAAACGTCCCTTCCAAGAGTGACCTTAACCTATTGACACTTGCCATTGTTTCAACAAAAAAGTGACCTTAACGTACTGACACTCGCCCGCTAAGCGCTTGCCGTGCAAGAACCTCGGAACAATCCGCACTCCGCCCCGGGGTCTGATCTGGTCCGCCGAATACCGCCGCCCGTCCATACCGAACGCCTTCTGAAGAACTGTGCGATACAGGACGGCGTATTAGCTGGTCGTCGGCGACCGCTAGAGTCGCCGCATCGCAGGAGAACGGCTGGCCCGTTGGGCCGAAAGACAGAGTGGTGGAAAAATGGTGGGGCGGTGGGCATCTTTCGCAACCAGGGCGGTGCCCTTCGCTGGGCGAACCGACGCCCCTTCGGGGCACGCACTTCGAGGCACGCCAGAGATGCGAGGCCGACCAAATCCACGTCGAAGGCCGGACAACAGCCGGGCCGAATAAACGGCTGGCGTTCGGGGCAAACCAGGCACGCAGGCCGAACAACATGCGGGCCGAAGGCCCAGGCGTTCTCTCAGCGAAGGGCAACGCCCTGGTAATTGGGTTGTCGCCGAGAGATAATCCATTCTTCCATTCTCAATCACCCTTCGGCCCAACGGGCCAACCGTTCTCCTTCGGCCAGGCGAGGACGACGAACAGTTGGCCCGTTGGGCCGAAAGACGGAGTGGTGAAAAAATGGTGGGGCGGTGAACGTCTTTCGCAACCAGGGCCGACCCGCTGCGCGGGTGCCCCGCCTTCGCTGAGCGAACCGACGCCCCTTCGGGGCACGCACTTCGGAGCAAACCAGCGATGCGAGGCTGACCAAATCCACGTCGAAGGCCGGACAACATGCGGGCCGAATGAACGGATGGCGTTCGGGGCAAACCAGGCGTGCAGGCCAAACTACATGCGGGCCGCAGGCCCAGGCGTTCTCTCAGCGAAGGGCAACGCCCTGGTAATTGGGACGCCGCCGAGAGAGAATCCATTCTTCCATTCTCAATCACCCTTCGGCCCTACGGGCCAACAATTCCTATGCCTCAATCGCTCGCACGGATCTGGTTGCACATCACCTTCAGCACCGTGGGACGCCGCGCGTTTCTCCAGAACGAGGAAATCCGCGAGGAGATGTTCCGCATGTTAGGCCACCACGCCAAGGAGATCGGCTGCCCGTCGGCGCGCTCGGGCGGTTGGATCGACCACGTGCACATCCTCTGCGGTCTGGCCCGGACCGTGACCGTGGCGGAGCTATTGGAACATTTGAAGACGGAGACCTCGAAGTGGATCAAGCGGCGGGCGTGTGATCTGCCCGATTTCCATTGGCAGGCCGGCTACGGCGCGTTCTCGGTCAGCCAGTCGGCGGTGCCGCAGGTGATCGATTACATCGAGCGTCAGGCCGAACATCATCGGACGCTGTCTTTTCAGGATGAGTTCCGCCGGATTTGCCAGAGGCATGAAATCGAAATCGATGAGCGTTACGTGTGGGATTGAAGGACGGTTGGCCCTTCGGGCCGGAAGATGGAGTGGTGAAAAAATGGCGGGGCGGTGGGCGTCTCTCGCAACCAGGGCCGACCCGCCGACCCGCTCCGCGGGTACCCCGGGGTGCCCCGCCTTCGCTGGGAGAACTGGCGGGCCTTCGGCCCTCGCATGCCTCGCCTGCTCACCCGGCGGGAGCCTCAAGAAGAGGGAAGATGCTCCAAGTCGTCAAGGTCTTTGTGGTGGCTGGCGGCCTGCTTCAATCTGCGCAGCCAGCGCAGCGAAACAAATCGCAGGTTGTCAAGCTCGATGCTGTCGGAAAAGACGTCGGCTACCGGCATATCCGGAAAGCCGGGGATGTAGTCGTAGAGGTCGAGAAAACCAAGATCCGTGGTCAGCATCATCAGGTGTTCGCCGCGCACGTAGGACGCCGACACCGGGACCAGCCTTTCGTGGCCGGTGGCGGGGTCGCGCTCAGCGCTGATCCAGCAGGCGTGGATGGACTGGAGGGCCTCCAGCAGGGCCGCCTCCGAGGCCGGGGATCGCTCAAAAATGAGGTCGGCGTCCTCGGTGGCGCGTACGTAACCGTGAAAGGCGACGGCGTGCCCGCCAATGATGACAAACGGCACGCCGGCGCGAGCCAGAAGCTGAAAGACGGTCAGGGGATCGTCAGTACTTGGCATGAATGCTGCGCTGGCGCAGGTTGCGCTCCCAATAGTGCCGGTAGCCTTCGGGCGACGCGGAAAGCAGTTGCATGGCTCGTCTCTGCAACGCGGCGAAACGTTCCAACCGCTCGCGCGGCGTCAAACGGGCAGTGTCTTGCGACCGGCGACGATCTTCAGTCGTGAGGTCCATAGTAGGCAAAATATCCGGCACGGCTGTGCCGTGCAACCGCGACTTGTCCTTACAGGATCTCTATCGCGAACTTCAGGGCGTTATTGATATCTCTCATCTTGGTCGCGCTGAGCAGGGTGATTCGTCGCGTCAGCCGCGACTTCGGCACCGTCAAGAGCACGTCGCAATTCGCAAACGAGTCCTCCGGCATCCCATCGGCCTGCGTGAGCGCAACTTCACACGGCAGGCCATGTGCGGTGCGCGTGACCTGGGCAACCACGACTTGATTCCGAACGGCAACCGCCGCCGATCGCGTGACAATCAAGACGGAACGCCGTCCGACGGGCGGCGGCAAATCAGCCCACCAAACTTCACCGCGGTCCATGCTATTGCTCGCCCCAATTCTCGTCACTCATGATTTCCCGCGTCAATCGAACGGACGCCTCTGCCCAGTCCGCATGATCGTCCTTCGGCAGTGACCGGAAATCGAGATAGTCCTCAAGGACTCGTCGCGCAACGTCAGCGGCTTCTGCACCTTCCGCTCGCGCCAGTTGGTCCAAGAGTTCTTCGCGGCTCTGATCGAGTTGAACGGCTATCATAGCAATCCTCAACGTTTTTGAGCACTTCCGACTCTATTCTGCACTCTCCCGCAGGTGCCGGGCAACTGCGAACGTGCGGTGTTGCAGCCCGGAAGGGCGGCGCAGATGGGCCGAGAGAATGTTGGTGTCGAGCAGATAGCTCATTCCGGGATCTCCCGAAACGCCGACCGTTGGCGCTCTTCGTGGATCTCCTCGAGGATCCGGTCATCCTCCGAGGTCCACGCGTCCGCCAGCATCCCCGCGGCCGTTTCAGTGCTTCCCGCCTCCCAGGCCGGCGGAGGGCCAGGCAACCGCTTGGTCCGCAGAATGACCTCAACCACGCGGTTCTCTTCGATTCCCGGATCACGATCCAATTCGACCGTCCGGCCGCGGACGGTCCCGTGCAACACGACGTTCATGATTTCCTCCACCAATATTCTACCACAGCCGTCGGCTGCAGCAATAAGGGGGGCATCGTTAGAGCAGAAACGAGTCGAAACCGGGACGCAGACTCGCGGCGCTCCCTACTTCCTATCCGCCGCAAGGACCGCAATGAAGGCCTTTTGCGGTATCTGGACCTGGCCGACCTGCTTCATCTTCGCCTTGCCCTTCTTCTGCTTTTCGAGGAGCTTCTTCTTGCGCGTCACGTCGCCGCCGTAGCACTTGGCCGTCACGTCCTTGCGGTAGGCCTGGATCGTCGAGCGGGCGATGACCTTGCCGCCGATCACGCCCTGGATCGGGATCTTGAACTGGTGACGGGGAATCGCTTCGGCCAGTTGCTCGCAGTAGTGCAGCGCCCGTGCCCGCGCCTTGTCGCGATGGACCAGGTAGGCAAGCGTATCGACCGGTTCCTGGTTAATCAGGATTTCGACCTTCACCACGTCGGTCTCGCGATAGTCGATCGGGGCGTAATCGAACGAGCCGTAGCCGCGGGTGACCGTCTTGAGCTTGCCGTAGAAATCGAAGAGCACCTCGCCCAACGGCATCTCGCTCGTGACCTCGACCCGGCCCACGGACAGGTAATTCATTTGCTGGCTCGCCGAGCGATATTCACGGCATAGCTCCATGACCGATCCGACGTACTCTTCGGGCGTGAGAATCGACGCCTTGATGTACGGCTCCGTGACGCTGGCGATCTTGAACGGATCGGGCCAGTTTCCCGGGTTGTCGACCTCGAGCACGTTGCCGTCCTTCAAGGTCACCTTGTACCTGACCGACGGGGCCGAGACGACCAACCCGATGTCAAACTCCCGCTGCAGGCGCTCCTGGATCACGTCCAGGTGCAGCAGGCCGAGGAATCCGCAGCGGAACCCGAAGCCCAGGGCCGCGGAGCTGTCTTTCTCATACGTCAGGGCGGCGTCGTTGATGGCCAGCTTGTCCAGGGCCTTCGCCAGTTCGCGGTACTCGTCCGCATCGATCGGATAGATCGAAGAAAAGACGACCTGCTTCGCCTTCTGGTAGCCGGGGACCGGTTCGGCCGCCGGGCGGTCGAGGTGGGTGATCGTATCGCCGATTTCGATCTCCCGCACGCTCTTGATTCCGGCGATGATGTAGCCCACCTCCCCGGCGCCGAGCTGCTCTTGGGGATAGAACTTCAGCCGATTGATCCCCACTTCCTCCACCGTGTAATCCCAGCCCGAGTGCATGAAATGGATGGCGTCGCCGGGTTTCACCGTGCCATCCATGACGCGGCACAGGAGGATCACCCCGCGATAACGATCGAACTGCGCGTCGAAGACGAGCGCTTTCAGCGGCCCGGTCGGGTCGCCCTTGGGGCAAGGCAACTTCTCGACGATTCCCGCCAGCACGTCTTGAATGCCGAAACCGGTCTTGGCCGAGACGGGGATCGCCGCGAACGGATCGAGCCCCAGGTCCTTATCGATCTCCTCGCGCACCCGCTCGACATCGGCGGCGGGCAGATCGATCTTGTTGATTACCGGCAGCAATTCCAGGTTGTGATCCAGTGCCAGGTAGAGGTTGGCGACCGTCTGCGCCTCGACACCCTGGGATGCATCCACGACAATCAACGCGCCGTCGCACGCCAGGAGCGAGCGCCGCACCTCGTGCGAAAAATCGACGTGCCCCGGGGTGTCGATCAGGTTCAGTTGATAGTCCTGCCCGTCGGGGGCGCGGTAGGAAAGCGTGATCGAATTGCTCTTGATCGTGATCCCCCGCTCGCGCTCGATATCCATCGAGTCGAGCAGTTGGTCGCGAAACTCGCGCTGCGAAACGCCGCCACAGGCCTGGATCAACCGATCGGCCAGGGTCGATTTCCCATGGTCAATATGGGCGATGATGCAGAAGTTACGAATATGGTTCATGAAACGTGTTGAAAAAATTGCTGACGCTTTGCACGCGGCGATTGGCGGGCGAACGACGACGACCTTGATGTACGAGTCCCTGCCCCCCACTCGCCACAGAGGCCCCGCACGGACAAGGCCCCTTGGCTGCCTGGAGAATCCATCGATTCTAATCCATGACGCTGACAACGGATAGGGATGGACGTGGATTCGCTCCCCGACAAACCGGCTTCGAGTCGGACGGCCGGGGCGCGAAGCCGAAACGGTCGGACATTCGTTGGTAATCTATTGATCGCAGTCGACGTGAGCGCACCCAAACTCATGGATCGCTTCGTACATGGCCACGATGTTCTGGGTGGGGCTGACCGGCTGGAGGTTATGGCAGGGGGCGCAGACCCAGCGGGCGTTGCGGTAGATATCCACGCTCTCACGCACCTCGCGGACGACGTCGTCCACGCTGCCGAACGACAGCGTTTGTTGATTGTCGATCGAGCCGTGGAAAATGATCCTGTGGCCAAAGTCGGCGACGAGCTTCTCCCGCTCCATGCCCGCGGACCGCCATTGGATCGGATTGAGTATCTCAATTCCCACGCAGTCGATCAAATCGGGCAGGAACACCCGCGCGGCCCCGTCGGTGTGGTACATCACGTGAACGCCGTAGGAGCGAGCCAACTCGGCCATCTTGATCTGGTTGGGCAGCAGGAAACGGCGATACATGGCCAGGCTCATCAGCGGCCCCCTCTGCGAGCCCAGGTCCTCGGCGACCCATGTCAGGTCGATGCGGCCCGCTCCGGCCTCGAAAATGCGGCGGTGATGCTCGTAGTAGAAGTCGAAGATGTGTCCGAGGATGGCATCCGCGATCTCCGGCCGCAGCGCCAAGTCCTCCATCGACGTTTGTAAACCGCGCAGATAGCCATATAGGAGAAACGGTTCGTAGCAACCGGCGTGGATCGGTCGGAACCCGTCGTCTTGCTCGATGGCCTGCGTCACCGCGGCATAGTCGAACTCATCGCACTTCGGCCACCGATGGGCGTGAATCTGCGCCACATTGTCCTTGCCGGCGAGCGGAAGAGCATGCGGCTCAAGGTATGCGCCCGAACCATACGACACCGAGCGATAGATGATGCCCCACACGTCGGCCTCGGGACGCCGGTCCGGCGGACGGCGCCACGTCGGCTCGACGAAGCGGCGGGCGTCAATGTGGAGCCGGCGGTAGATCGCCTCGTTGTCGGCACAGCCGAGATCGCGGCGCAGCCGGGCGGTGACCTCCTCGGTCGCCTGGTAGTCGGTCGGAATGCGATCGGGCGTTTTGTGCCCCAACAGTGCCAACCAGCGCTCGCGCGGCGTCATTTCCATCGGCTCACCCTGGCTAACCGTCGACGGCAAACTTCGGCTTGGTTGTTTCCCACCTGCCGCTGGTGAAGTCCGGGCATTTCACCGGCATGCTGCCGGCGGCGATCGATTGCTCGGACAAGGGGAAGACGACGCTCATCGCCACCGAGTCGTAGATGTCGATTGGTGTCTGCGCTTTGCGCGAACCGCCCGGATAAACTCCCGCAACTCCAGCACGTCGGTGCCGCTGTGACCCGTCTGGAGCGTTTCCGGCGGCAAGTTCTTCCAGAGGGAATGATCGTACTTGTCCTGGTAAGGTGGAAACGGCTCCCACTGTTCGTGCTGCGGGCTGACACCGTCAATGTATACGGCGTCGCGCTGCTCATTGTACAAACCCCGCGTGCCCTGAACCTGCCAGCGGTTATCGTAGGGCCGCGGCAATTGCATGTCCATGGCTGATGACGATTGTGTTCCCTCTGACTGTCTTGATCATGGTGGTGACGATGTCGCCCTGGAGGTACGGGAGATTGGCGGGCCCGTGATCCTTGCCGTACTTCCGCTCCAATTGATCTCTGATGCCCAACGATCGTGTGGCCATCGACACCAGGCAGTCGAACCGGTCGCCGCAGTTGATGTCCATCCAACTCAACACCGGCCCGAGGCTGTGCGTCGGATACTGATCGGCGTTCCGTTTGAGCAAGTGCTTGCCGCCCCAGCGCGGCTGGCCTTCGGCGTCGAAGTACCAGGAGAGGCAGTTGTGCGAATGGGCGCAGTGACAGTGGACAATCTCGCCGAACAGGCCGTTGCGAATCATGTTCAGCACAGCGAGGTTGTCGCGGCGGTAGCTCCAATTCTCCAGCAT
Source organism: uncultured Planctomycetaceae bacterium (assembly GCA_963759115.1). Classification (GTDB taxonomy): domain Bacteria; phylum Planctomycetota; class Planctomycetia; order Pirellulales; family Thermoguttaceae; genus CAVWXT01. The sequence continues at coordinate 1,696,884 of CAVWXT010000006.1, read as the reverse complement.
CATGCAGGGGACGCCGGTGGCCTCGTGCGTCTTCACCAACTCCCAACATTCGTCGAGCGAGATCGCGCAGGGCACTTCGACGGCCGCGTACTTGCCGGCCTTCATGGCAGCGACCGCCATCGACGCGTGGCACTCCCAGGGAGTGGCGATAATCACGGCGTCGAGGTCGCTGCGTTCTAAGAGACGTTGAAAATCCTCTGCGCCTTGAGCATAGACGTCAGGCTCCTTCCGGCCCGCACGGGCGACCGTCTCCTGCGCCTTGGCCGCGGCCGCGGGGTTCAGATCGCACACAGCCGGCACCTCGACGCCCTCGATCGTCCGCAACGTCTTCAGATGCTCCATGCCGCGTCCCTCTACGCCGATGATGCCGACGCGGACCGGCTCCTCGACGTGTACTACGCCGGCGTTGCGAAATTCGCGAGGAACGTTCGAATTGTGGCTGGCCATAATCGCGCACTTTCTCTTGTGATAGTATCTGGCTCAATCTGACGTTGGTCGGGGCCAACGCTCCCCCCCAACTCCGGATAGCCTACCCAAAAGACACAGCAAACTCAACTGGGTAATGGTTCACACCCCGGAGAGCAGTGAAGGGGTTGTCGGCCAAGCGCCGCGGTTGTTGCAGCAGCGCCAGCGGCGAATCGAAGAGCTTCGCCGCGAGATTCAGCCGGCCCTGGATCGGCTCGACCGCGGCGAGGGAATCGAGATCGAGGATGAAGACGGGCTCCGGCTTTTCTTTGAGGACATCAAGGAGCGAGGGCGGAAGCGGCTTGAGGCGGAGCAAGCCCGGCCCTACCGCTGAAGCAATCGGCCGGCCCGGACTGCGACCAGTTGGCTGGGCAAACAATAGTCGGCCACCTTCTTGCCCGGCGGGAAGGAAACGCCCTCGTAGGCCGTCAAGTGGCCTTCGGCCTGGTGATAGGCGACGTGCCCATACAGGCTCAGCAAGAAGTCGTTCTTCCGCCCCAGCGACCACAGGCCGTGGAGATAGTCGGCCAGCGGCCAATCGTCCAGGTGCTTGGCGAACCGCGTCATTCCGCAAAACTGCCCGCCCCCATGTAGACGCGAGTCGACGACCCGGTTGGTCATTTCCGCCGGCAACAGCCCGCTGGAGAGCAACTCGGGCCAGTAACGGTAATTCGTGTACGAGCCGACTCGTGAGGCCACGACAAGGGGCGAGGGCCTCGCAACGGGCTCGACCTGCGGCGGCAGCCACCAGTCGGCCCGATCGGCAGGCCACGTCTTCGCAATTGCGCGGAGCGTATGGTCGGCCAATTCGCCGGCAATTTTCCGAGCGGTGTCGGCCGCCGTGGTCGGCGAAGCGTGGCGGCGTTGGCAGAGGTCGGCCCAGCGTCGCAGGCCCTTCACCACCCAGGCGTTGTTGTGGAAATACCTGGCCGTGTCCTTTCGCGTGTCGGCTTCGGGGACGCCGGAGATCAGCCCGCCCTCCTTGCCTGCCGCAGCGCAAAGCCGTAGGAGATGTTCGGCGATTCGATCGAGGGCCTGAAGTCCTTCGGGCCACCAGCCCTCGGGACCGGCCCTCTCTTCGAGCAACGCGGCCGTGTGCAGGAGTTGGCCATACTCGGCGATCGACGGCCCGTAATAGCTGATTTGCCCGTCCTCTTTCACGAAGTTCGCCAGCCAATAGCGGAACAGCGCGCACGCCCGCAGGTTCATGCCCCAGGCCGTCAGGGCGTCGACGGCGGCGATGATCGTGGGCGGAAAGCCATCGTGTACCGAGGCGGCATAGGTCCCTACTCCGTACTTGGGATGATCGCCGCGAAAGGTCGCGTCGATGTGGGCCAATCCCGTCAGGACCGCCTTGTCGAGGAAAGGGTGCCCCGTGTCGACCTTCGGGTTGGTCTGCAACTTGGCGACGTTCTCGCCGATGAGTTGTGGATCGAAGGCGGGCGGGCCTTGCGTGCGGGGGAACAGCGCGAGCACTTTGTCGAGATCCGGCGGCCCGGAGAACATCTTGCGGACGGGGTCTTCGAGCGAGGTGGCCCAATCGTGCGGGGGCTCTCCCTCGGCCGCGCACGACAGGCCGCGCCACCCCATCGCGATGGCCGAAGCCGCCGCGCAATGCCTCACGAAATCACGCCGGTTGGTCAGAACGGGTTTCATAACAGTTTGGAGTTTGTGCGCGCAAACGCGCCGCACAACAGTGGACCACTGCGCTACATGTGCAGGGCGGTGCTGCCGGCCGGCTGTTCGCGGGATGGTTCGCGGTGAACGATGACGGTTTCCTGGCCGGGATTGACCCACTGCGTCTCGCCGTTGCCCCCCTCGCCATTGCCGCCGGAGGGTCCGCGAGGCACGTCGCGGCCGGGCCCAGCCGATGGCGTGAAGGCCGCGCGGCCGAAGAGGCGCGAGATCAGGTTGCCCAGGTCGTCGAACAGCGAGTAGGCCACGGGCGTGGCCAGCAGCGTCAACAGCAGCGAGAGCGTCTGGCCGCCGACGATCACGCCGCTGATGGCCTTGTTCACGGCGGCCCCCTCGGCGTTGGAGATGAGCGTGGGGATCATGCCCGCCACGAAGGCCACGGTGGTCATCAAGATCGGCCGCAACCGGTCGCGGTTGGCCTGCACAATCGCCTCGAACTTGGGCATCCCCGCCGCGCGGAGCTGATTCGCGTGGTCGATCTGCAAGATCGAGTTCTTCTTCACCACGGCGAACAGCACCAAGATTCCCAACAGCGAGAAGATGTTGATCGACTGGTGGAAGATCAGCAGCGAGAGGAGCGCGAAGGGCAAGGTCAACGGCAACGAGAGCAGGATCGTGATCGGGTGCAGCCACGACTCGAACTGGGCCGCGATGCAGAGATACACGAAGATGAACGCCAACACGAACGCCAGGAAGAACGCCCGAAAGGCCTTGGCCATTTCCTTGGACTTGCCCAACAGGCCCGTCTTGTACTCGGGCCCCAGGTTCAGTTGACTCGTGGCCTGGGCAATGGCGTCCAAAACCCCTCGTTCCGACGTGCCCGGCGTAAGGTTCGCGCTGATGGTGACCTGGCGGGTGCGGCCGAGGCGGTTGATCTGGGCCGGACCGGTCCCCGGCTCGAATCGCACCACGTCCTCCAGGGGAACCGTGCCGAGCTTGTTCGACGGCACCGTGACCATCTTCAATTCGTTGATCCGGTTGCGGGCGTCGGCGAACGAGCGGACGTGCACCTCGTACTGCTCGCCTTGATCGGTGTAATCCGAAACCTTATCGCCGGCCACCAGCAGGCGGAGCGTGTTGGCGATGTCGGCGATCGAGACGCCGAGCTCCGCGGCCTTGGGCCGATCGACCCGGATGCCGTATTGCGGCTTGCCCGCCGAAAGCGACGAATCGACGTCGACGGCGCCGGGCACCTCGCGCAGATCCTTCATCACGGCCTTGGCGTACTGCTCCAACTTGTTGATGTCGGGGCCGCCGATCATGTACTGCACGCTGGCCGCGCTCATGCCGCCGCCCGACATGAACGACACGGGCGTGACGCTGATCCGCAATTGTTCGGAGTCGTACTTGGGCAGAATGTTCTTCCGCACGAAGTCCATCATGTCCAGTTGGCCGTACTCGCGGTCGGCGATGTTGACCAGCCGGACGTAGATCGTGCCTTGATACGGATTCCGCTGTTCGGTGTCGGCCACGCTGGCCGTGGTGTAGAGAACGCCGTTGAGGGTGCGGATGTCGCGGGCGATCCGGGCGATCGTCACTTGCGTCGCTTCGAGCGCCGTCCCTTCCGGGGCTTGAATGCTCAGTTGGAACTCCGACGAGTCCTCGTCCGGCGTGAAGTTCTTGGGCAGAATCCGGAAGAGCGTGGGCAACGTGGCCATGCAGCCGACGACGGCCAGCACCACGATCCAGCGATGCCGCAGCGAAAACCGCAGCAGCACCAGGTACACGCTCTCAATGGCGTGATAGAATCCCTGCTCCTTCGAACTGCCGTGCGCTTTCTTCTTCGGTCCCCTCTCTTCTTGGGAGAGGTTCAGGGTGAGGGCGTCTTTCTTTGCCTTACCCGCAGCCCTCACCCCCTGCCCCTCTCCCAAAGGGAGAGGGGAGGAAGGGTCCTCTTCATTCGGCCTCTTGAACCATCGCGCGGCCAACATCGGCGTCAGCGTAAAGCTGACCAACATGCTCACCATAATTGTGGCCGCCATCGTGACGCCGAAGCTCTTCAAGAACCGGCCGACGATCCCTTCCATCATGGCGATCGGCAGGAACACGGCGATCAGCGACAAGGTGATGGCCATCACGGCCAGGCCGATTTCGCCGGTAGCCGCAATCGCGGCGTCCCGCGGCGCGTACTTCTTCTCCTCGATGTAGCGGAAGATGTTCTCCATGACCACGATGGCGTCGTCGATGACGATGCCCACCGCGAGCGTCAGCGCCAGCAGCGTGAGGCTGTTGAGCGTGAAGCCCATGTAGTCGATGATGGCAAACGCCGCAATGATCGAGGTGGGGATCGAGAGGGCGGCGATAATGGTCGCCCGGACGTTGGCCAAGAAGAAGAACACGATGACGGCCGCCAGGGTGCCGCCGAGCATCAGGTGATGCTCGACCGTGTCGACCGCGGCCTTGATGAAGATCGACTGGTCGCCGACGATCTTCACGTCGTAATCCTTCGGCAGGGTTTTCCGCAGCGACTCCAACCGATCCTTGAGTTGGGTGGCCACTTCGACCGTGTTGGTGCCCGACTGCTTGCGGATGTTCAGCAACACGCAGGGCGTGTCGTCGAGGAGCGAGGAGCTCTTCGAGTTCCTCGGTGGAATCCTCGGCGCGCCCCAGGTCGCCGACCGTGATGGTTCGCCCGTCGCGATTGGCCACCGTGATGGCGTTCATTTCCTTCATGTCGCCGACGCGGCCCATCGTTCGCAGCGTGTACTCGGTGGGACCGATCTTGACCGAACCGCTGGGCATCTGGAGATTCTGCGACCCGAGCGCCTGGGCGACGTCGGCCACCGTCAGGCGGTAGGCACGGAGCTTCATGGGGTCGAGATTCACGTTGATCTGCCGGGCCTGGCCGCCCACGAGCATCACCTGCCCCACGCCGTTGACCGTCTCCAGTTGCCGCCGCAGCACCTTGTCGCAATACTCGGTGATGTCGCGGATCGTCGTCGGCGGCGGGGCCGAAACGGCGATCTTCAGAATGGGCGTCGAGTCCGGGTCCAACTTCTCGACAGTCGGCTGCTCGACGTCCTTGGGCAAGTCGGGCAGGATGCGGTTCACCTTGTCGCGGACGTCCTGCGCGGCCACGTCGCCGTCTTTTTCCAGCACGAACTGAACGAAGACCTGCGAAATGCCTTCCGACGAAACCGACCGCAATTCCTCGATGCCGCTGATGGTATTGACGGCCGCTTCGACCTTGTCGGTGATCTGGGTCTCGATGTCTTCGGGCGCGGAGCCCGGCTGGCGGGTTGTCACCGTGATGATCGGAAAATCGACCTTCGGAAAGCGATCCAGGCCGAGCTTCAGATAGCCGAAGGCCCCGAACACCACCAGCACCAGGATCAGCACGGTGGCGAAGACGGGACGCTTGACGCAAATCGCAGCCAGTTGGTTCATTGCCGCACCGCGTCTCCGTCGTGGATCAGTTCGGGGCGGGCGACCAGGCGTTCCTTGCCCGTGAGCCCCGACTTGATCGCCACCCGCTGTTGTTCGGCTTCGCCCAGCGCGACGACCTGCTCGCAGGCCATGCCGTTGCGAACGACGTACACCCGCGCCACCTCGCCGATCTTCTGCACGGCGCTCAAGGGCACGAAGACTTCCGCCCCTTTCTCTTTTAGCTGCAATTCGGCCGTAGCGAAGAGCCCCGGGCACAACGCCCCATCCGGATTCGCCACGACGGCCTCGACGATCATCGATCGCGTGTCGTCGGCCACCACCGGCCCGATGTAGCGCACCGTGCCCTCGAATGTGCGATCGGGGTGCGCGTTGACCTGGAACCGCACCTTCTGGCCGGGCTGGATCGAGCCGATGCTCTGTTGCGGAACGGTCAGCGACAGCCGCAAGGGGTCGATCCGCACCAGCGTTACGACCTTGGTGGCCTGCATGCCCGAGGAAATCTGTTCGCCGACGGCCACCAGCTTTTCGGCCACCCAGCCGTCGAACGGGGCACGGATCGCCGTATCGGCCACCGCTTTCTCCAGGATCGCCAGCTTGATCTGGGCGGTCCGCCAAAGTTGATAGACCTGCCGGATCTGGAATACCGATTGGCGATATCGCTGGCTGGCCAGTTCGAACTCCGTCTGAACCTGGTCGAAGGCTTCGGTCGAGATCACCTTCTTGGCGTACGTGTCCTTGGCGCGGCGGAGGTTGGCCGCCGCCAGGTCGGCCGACGCCTTGGCCAAGCGCACCTCCGGCTCATCCTCGGGAACGAACTTTCCCAACGATTCCTCAATTCCGAGCCGCGCCTTGAGTTCGTCGATCAGGGCCTGGCCCTCTGCCAGCTTGTTCTTCGCGTCGGTCGGGTCGATCTGCACGAGCACGTCGCCCTTCCGCACGACGCTGCCGCGATCGACGCGTACTTCGGCGGCAATGCCGCTGGTGTTGCTGGCCACCGACGATTTTTCGTCGGCCACGAGAGTGCCCGTCAGCCGGAGCGTGTGGCTGCGCTGGACGACTTCGGCGGCCACAGTCTCCACGGGCGACGCCGTGCCCTCGGCCTTGGCGGCAAATCCGAGCGAGGCCTTTCCGGCAGGCTGCCCCTTCTCGGCGGACGCGGCGCCTTCACTCGTCCCGTTGGCGGCGTGGGTGCCCAACAACGCGGGAACGCCCCACGCGCCGACGCCCACCACGACAACAGCCACGGCCGCCAGAAGCCACAACCAGCGGCGCTTCCCGGCGCGAGGCGGGCTGGCAGCAGCCGGATCCAGGGTCAGTTTCGTCTTGTGGGCCCGCTGCACTCCCGGCAGACTGGGATTCGCCACCGGTTCTTCGGTCAATGTTGAGCTCACTTTGCTTCTCTCCCGACGGAACAGGGGGCTTCCGTTTGCAGGCCGCCCAGGAAAATGTCGATGGCGTACTCGGCCAATTGCGTCACGGCCCCCGACTGAAGGTGGCTGCCCAGCACGGTGGTCCCGTACAGCAGGCAGCCCATCGCAATCGTGGTTTGTCGCGCGTCGACGGGACGCAGTTCGCCCGTCTTGATGCCCCGTTCGATGATGGCGCCGGTCTTGGCGATCATTATGTCGTGGTGGTCGCGATGCGACTGCGGCCCGACGCCGCGGAACTCCGCTCGCTCTTGGATGAACACTTCGAGATACTGCGGGTTGGTCTCGAAGAACCGGGCGTAGGCAATGGCGGCCGCCCGAAGCTGGTTGCAGGCCCCGTCGACGCCTTCCATCGCCGAGAAGACGTGCCGGTCCAGACGCAACATGACCTCAAAGGTCGTCGCCCAGAAGAGGTCTTCCTTGCTGCCGAAGTAGCGATAGACCGTGCCCTTGCCCACGCCTGCCCGATCGGCAATCACCTGCACCTCGGTGCCGCGGAAGCCGAGCTCGGCAAAAGTGCGGATCGCCTGCTCCAGAATGGCCTGACGCTTGTCGGGGTCCTCAGAAGAAGTGCCGTTTCGACCAGCCACCGCAGAGACTCCCGACGAACAGGTTTGCGCCTAGCACGTATCGGACGGACCAGTCCGTCCACATGAAGTATACTTGTTCGTGTTGTCGGGGTCAATAGATGCACTGGGAAAGTCTGAGATTGTCGTATGTCATTATCATATAATTTGTTACGTCTAGACAACTGGGAGCTTCCGGACTATCCGGAGAGCCTGCTTTCCTCGAGTTTGGTCCCATTCAGGCCTGCCGTTTTCGCATCTTGTGAAAACGCTTGAAGTCGCGGGGCGACAATCAGGGGTGGCAAGGATGATTGCTCGCTTGCCTCGACCCGTTCTTGCCGCCTGCCCATAATTAGTGTGCTGCTGCTCGATAGCGTATGAGTTGATGGGACAGGCAGACAGCCGCGCAGCGATGGGGTGTCGATGTGCTGGTTCAACGTACGCCGCCGGGCGGCCGCATAGATTCAGCCAGGCTGATCAGATTTTGTGGGCTCACGCGAATAATGCCGTGTCGCGGGGAGTCGATGTCCGCGATCAGCATGAACGCGATGGAAACAATAAGCGGCAGAATCGGAAGCAATTTGGCTCCCGCTTTAGCGCTTCGCGAACCGTAGCCGACCAACAAGTTACAGCCGATGGCGATCAGCGCCATCAGAGCCCATGCCGCAGTTGGGATTCGATTCCAGTATCCGGCCTGGGTGTATCCCTGCGAATTCAATACGTCGTTCATGCCCGAAACGACCATGGCTATGACGGGTGTTGGCTGTGCCGCGGCCGGGGCACGAATCGCGGACCACAACTCGGTCTGCAACTGAGCGGTACGCGCATTGATGTGCTGAGACTCTTGCTCATCGTGAGCCGTGTAAAACAAAACACGCTGATCGAGGTAGCTCCTCAGCAGCGCATGTACGGTCGCCGCATCGGCGGCAGGCAGCAAGTCGGCCCGGACGTATTCCGTCCCGATCGCGTTGGCCTCTGCCTCCTCGTAGTTCTTGCGTTGGTCGTAGCGGCTTGTGGCCATCGAAAAGCTGAAGCCGATAATGAGCCCGAGCAGTGTCAGCGTAGCAGCCAGAATGAAGCCGAAGTCCTCGTGCATCTCCGCGTCCAGAGTGCCCTGCCTCCTACGAAACGACCATCCGATCCGCGCCGAGAGCCACAGCGCAATGAAGGAGAGCACGCAAAGAAGCAGCGGATACTGAGTTGGGTTGTACATTTCCTGATCCTCGTTCGTTTCCTTCCTGCGCGTATGGCTCACTTCGGCTCTTCGATGACCGCCTCGATCTTTCCGTCCTGGATCGCGTGTTGGAAATCTGCAACGAGAATGTATGTGCTCACGAGAAGCACCCAAAAGGGGAAGACCAGCGCGATCCATGCGAAGTCGGTGATGACCAGCAGCAGTATCAAGCCCAACGCGAAGCCCACAAACGACACCCAGCGCGAAAGGACTGCCGTGCGAAGCCCGATCGTGGAGGTTACGAACATAAAGATGGCCGCCATTTTCATGCCGAAGGTGTTCACGAGCGTGTAGGCCATCGCCCGACCGACTGCATAAGTTTCGCTGTCGGCGGAGAGGCGACCCGCGACCGCAAAGGTTTCCAGCAGTCCTCGGCAGACGGCCACGGCGGCGAACAGCATGGCGACGAACAGCAGTCCGCTGCCCAAAAATACTGTTGCGAAGAACCGATCTTCGAGCAGGCCGATGCGGTTACGCAGCACGGCCATGAACCAGAGGAACGCGATCCCCGTGAATGGAACCAGGTTCAGTGCGATGTGGACCCAGTTCCGGTAGGCTGGATCGGCGAGCCAGATACCGGGGTCCTTTGGGTCGGCAGGGACCGCGAGTCGGACGAGTACCAGGCTGGTGATATAGAGCGCTGAAAAGATGATGCCGCTGATAGCAACAACCCGCGGGGGCGATGAGACTTGACGAGTTTCGGCCGGCGAGCTGCTCATTGCATCCCCCGAAATCGCGCGGCCCTACGCGCAGTTTCCTGTCGGTTCCGGCGCAAAGCCTGTAGCTGGAATCACCTGGAAAGTATACCCCCAAAACCATCCCCGTGAACCACAGCGGCAGCGGCCAATTGGGGGGAGTTGTCGGTGCATGGTCAGGCTGGCAAGCAATACCGCCCGCCGCCCAGCAATGAAGCCCAGTGCTTCGGGTTACCGCCGCATGCGAACCAATGCCTCAAATCCAAATGCGACAACGTCCGTCCGGTCGCCACTCTCTGGACAACCGAAGAGCCGGCTCGATAATGGAAGGCACGTCGAGTGTTGTCGCCGGCCCCCTCTATTATGTTGGCCCGGTGTTACGCAGCCTGGCCGGCGACCAGCGGTACCTCGGTTTTGTATCCCGAGATCAGGCTATGAAACTGCCGGGATGTTGTTTGGCGCTGTATACGTTGGCCTTGACAACTCCAGGGCAGGCCGCCGTCATTGCGTCGTGCGGCTTTGAGCCCGCCGGGGACACGTGGTCCTATACGGCCGTTGGCGGCGGCGTCTTCAACGCGAGTCTCGGCCCGGACGACGCTCCTCCCAATCAGCGCATTCTCAGCGGCTCGGGGTCGTGGCTGGTCGGCGGCGGCACGACGTCGATTCTCACGTTTTCCGACGTGCTGCTCTCCGGCTGGACCGACGTCGCGGTCGCCTACCGCGTGTCATCCACGGCCGCGACGAGCACCGGCGGTCATAGCGGCGGCGATTTCGTAGCCGCCTATGCCGCCGTCGACGGCGCCGGCTTCGGCGACACGGCCGACATCACCCTGAAAGGCAACAGCCATTCCCGGTGGGGATACGACAGCGGCGCACCGCAAACGAGTGCGATGGCCGGCGGGTCGGCGATCGAAGTGCAGCCTGCGGCCGGCAGCCTGCGGACGACGGATGGCTATTCGGACTTCAAGATCAAAGTGCCCTCCGATAAGTCCTCGCTGGCTGTCAAGATCGTTGCGAAGAACGGCAGCGTCGAACCTACTGGAACCTCGACAACGTCGTGCTCAACGGCACGGCCACCGTCAGCAACAACCGCTGGTGGAACGGCAGCGGCAGCGGCGTTTGGGACAATGCCGCCACCAAGTGCTGGGCTTCCGAAAGCGACGGGATCAATGACGTTGCCTGGAACGGCGTGAACGGCGACAACGCCTGCTTCGTCCGATCCGGCGGCGTGGTAACCATCGCTCCCGAGACCACGGTCGCCGCCCGCAGCCTTACCTTTACGCGCTGACGGCTACACCATCGCCGGCGGCGATTCGCTGTCCCGGCTGGCGCTCGTCAATGGCGGCTCCGGCGGGGCCGGCGCCAATACGATTGAAGTCACCGCCCGTGGCCACACTGCCGCCATCAACGCCACGATCATCGGCAACCCGGGCGTCGGCTTGACGAAGACCGGCGCCGGAACGCTCGTCTTGGGAGGCGTCAATACGTACACCGGCCCGACCGCTATTCTTGGCGGGGCAGTGTGTGTCGCTCACGGCTATAATCTCGGCGCTAACGAGGCAAGCGTCCATTTCGACGGCGGGAGCTTGCAGTTCACGGCCCCGGTAGATATCCAGAGCAACCATCCGTTTGTCTTCGGGTCAGGCGGCGGGACTGTCGATACCCAAGGTTATGACTGCTCGGCTCTGGCGGACGGCTGGAGTGGCGCCGGCCGATTCACCAAGACAGGCGCCGGCACGTTCGCGCTCGGCGGCAGCGGTTCCGCCTTCTCGGGAGAGGTCAACCTGGCGCAAGGCGTGCTGCGGCTTAGCTCGAATGACGTGCTGAGCAGTTGTGCGGCAATTACCGTCGGCGCCGGGGCCACCCTCGACGTGGCCGCCGTTGCCGACTATCGACTGGGGACCGTCAGCAACCAGAGGCTCGATGGGACGGGCACGATCGTGGGGAACCTGCGGATCGGCCGATTCGCCACGCACGACGTCGGCAGCAGCCCTGGCGTCCAATCCGTGCAAGGCAATTACACCATGGACGGCCTCTTGCAACTCGAAATCAGCGGCGCCGCGCCCGGCAACGGCGTCGCCGGCTACGCTCAGGTCCTCGTCGGCGGCAGCCGTGCGTCGGACGTCTCGTTGAGCGGCTCGCTCACTCTGGCGTGGAGCGGGACGGGCTGGTCTGCCGATGGCGACAAGCTGTGGATCATCCGAAACGACACGGCCGGCGATCTCCAGGGCACTTTCATCGGCTACGCCAACGGCGCGTTGGTCTGCGCCTACGATGGTCGTCCGTGGCGAATCTACTACGATGCCGATGCGGCCAGCGGCCAACTCAACGGCGGCAATGACGTGCTGATCATGGCCGGGACGCATGTCCCCGAGCCTGGGTCCTTGATGCTCCTCGTTCTTGCCGGCGTGGCGGCAACGGCGGCGCGTGGGCTAGGCCGCAGGCGGCGTTGGCAGGTCATGCTTTAACATAATATTTGCAAACGACTTGCGTTCATGAATCTCATTCTCATCCCCCGCTTCCCGGAAAAATTATGTTGACATATCGTAAGATGTCGATATAATGTATACATGAACGCGACACAGGCCCTCAAACTGACCGATCTGGCGAATCTCCAGGAGGCCGCCGAATGTCTGCGGACGCTCGCGCACCCAGTCCGGCTTCGCATGGTGCAAATGATGCTTCAAGGCGAATTCACGGTGGGTGATCTGGCCGAGGCCTGCGGGGTCCCCAGCCACGTGGCTTCGGAGCACTTGCGAATGATGCAACACTGCGGGTTCTTGACGCGCCGGCAGGATGGGCGACGCATTTACTATCAGGTGGCCGAACCGGCCGTGACGCGGATCATTCAGTGCATTGAAAGTCGCTTTGGCGCGGGGTGCCCGTAGAACCGAGCGGAGTTTTTTTGCGTACAAATGTCGTAAGATCACGATCTTTCGATTCTTTGCTAACCAAGACGCTTAATGCTCAAGGAGACGCCAACATCATGAAGTCCCTCTGGATTGCCCGTTCGTGGCCCATCGTCGTACTGATCGCGATCGTGGCCGGAGTCCTCGCCCGTTCCCACCTTTCGGCGAAGAGCCTGATTGGCGGTGCTTCGCCAGCGGATCGATCGGCGTCCTCAACGGCGCAGCGAGAACCTCTGCCGGCGGCCCAGATTGCCCCTATAATCGAGCACATCCAGGTCGCCGACTTCGAGGAGAAGGTGCTGCGGTCGAAGGTGCCGGTGTTGGTCGACTTCTATGCGGAGTGGTGTCCCCCGTGCCGGGCGCTTGCCCCCGTCTTGGAGCAATTCGCCGCCGAGACTCCCGGCGCCAAGATCGTGAAGGTCAACGTGGACGAGAACCCGGCGTTGGCCGCCCAGTTTCAGATCGAGTCGATTCCCAGCCTGTTGGTCTTCCGGGACAGCCGCTTGGCGGGCCGGCACGTCGGATTGGCGAACAAGGCGCTGTTCGCGCAACTCCTGTCGCAGTAAAGGCACGACCGATGGCAACTCGCTGGAGCCTTCCTCTTTCGGCAATGCGATGGGCTGGCCGTGCCCTGATCTTGGCCGGCTTCGCCCTGGCGGTGTTCTTCCTGATGCGGTGGCTGGCGGGCACGTACTCGCCCAAGGTTCCGGAGAGCGCCGCAGCGGCGGAGTCTCGAACGGCCCCCGGCGAAGGTCGCGTGGCGCCGGTGCAGATGATTCGGCTGCCGCTGTCCGAATCCGCCGTGGGCACGATTCGCGCCGTGCATGAGACGAGCGTCGGCTCCAAGTTGCTGGCCCGGGTTATGGAGGTCGACCTCAAGGCCGGCGCCAAAGTCAAGGCGGGCGACGTCCTAGTGCGACTGGACGACTCGGATCTGCGAGCCAAACTTCAGCAGGTCAACGCGGCCGTAGCCTCGGCCGAGGCGGTCCGCAACCAGGCAGCGGCCGATGAAAAGCGAGCGGCCCAACTGGTGAAATCACGAACGGTCAGCCAGCAGGCCTACGATCAGGCCGTGGCCGCGCTGCGAACGGCCGAAGCCGACCTCCGCCGCGCCCAGGCGGCCGTCAACGAAGTGCAGGCGATGCTGGATTCGGCCACCGTCCGGGCGCCGATGGATGGAACCGTCATCGACAAGAAGGTCGACGTGGGCGACATGGTCACGCCGGGCCAACTGCTGGTCACGCTCTTCGATCCCAAACAAATGCAACTGGTGGCCAGCGTGCGCGAGTCGCTGACGCACCGGCTCCAGGTGGGACAGAGCATCGGCGTCCGCGTGGAGGGGCTCGACAAGCAGTGCAGCGGCACCGTCAGCGAGATCGTGCCCGAATCGCAATCCGCCAGCCGCGCGTTTCAGGTGAAAGTCACCGGCCCTTGCCCGGCGGGCATCTACTCGGGAATGTTCGGGCGGATCCTGATTCCGCTGGACGAAGAGCAGGTGCTGGTGATCCCGCGGCAGGCCGTGCGGAACGTCGGGCAGTTGGAATTGGTGGAAGTTGTGGAGAACGGTCAGGTAAGCCGGCGTGCAATCCGTACCGGACGGACGTTCAAGAAAGAGGAAGTCCCGGCGCTCGCCGGATTGTCTCAAACAGCAACATACGTCGAGGTGCTCTCCGGGCTGCGCAAAGGGGAAGAGGTCGTGTTGCCCGAGGACGGAGGGTTCCAGCTCGCCACCCCTTGAGGTACAATTCCCGGTTGGGGGCGGCGAAAGCTGGTTATGCACCCGTATCTTGAAACGCGGTGGAGGGTTGGCTGCAAATGCCAAGTGTTTACGTCGAGACAACGATTCCCAGTTATCTGACCGCCGCCCCGAGCCGCGATCTGGTTGTGGCCGGCCACCAACAAGTCACCCACACATGGTGGCGGACTGCAAGGCAACGTTTCGATCTGTTCATATCTGAGGCAGTGCTGCGGGAAGTCCGCGCGGGGGATCGTGAGTATGCTGCTCGGCGTCTTGAAGTGCTTGCCGCGATTCCCGTTCTGCCCTTGAATCAGGAGATCCGTTCTCTGGCGGATCAGTATCAAGCGGAGTTGCGGCTGCCCAAAAAAGCCGCGGCGGACGCCTTACACATCGCCCTGGCAGTGTTCTATGAGATGGACTACCTCGTCACCTGGAACTGTGCCCATATTGCCAACGGGTACGTCCTTCGCGCGCTGATGAATTTGAATCAAAGTTTGGGACGATACACGCCGCTTCTGCTGACTCCGGACGAGTTGTTGTCTGAGGACGATGCAATAGGAGACATCGAATGAATCGCGACCTTATTGTCGAAGAGACTCGGCTAGTCCGCGAGCGTCTTCTTGCCCAATTCGACGGGGACCTGGGCAAATACGTGGATCATCTGATTGAAGAGCAGGCCCAAGACCGAGAACGGCTCGTCACGAAGGAGGAAGTCCTCCGGCGGAAGCACGAGGCCAAGGAGAAATAATCCCGGCCGCCTATTCGTGCTTGTTCACCCGACGAGTTGCTGGAGGCGGTTCGATGACGGACCCCATCGTTGAGGAAGTTCGGCGTTACCGAATGGAGCACACCCGCCGGTTTGGCGGCGACTTGACGCTGATTTGCGAGGACTTGCGCCGCATTCAGCGCGAATCCGGCTGCAAGGTCGTTCGGCGTCCGCCGAAGCTGATCTCGCCAACGGGGGAAATCAAGAGCGAGACAAAATAGTTTTCGACCCCCGTTCTTCACGCAACCAACAATTTGGCGGAAACGGTTCCTGACACCGTTTCCACCCCGGACTGCGAATGGGGATTTGGTATTAAGATGTCCGATGGTTGAGCAACACGAAACTCCCACCGCTCCGGAACACAACTTCACGAATCGCATCGTGAAGATTTTTCTGGAGTCGAACCTCTCGCTGATACTGATCCTGCTGGCCACGATCCTCGGCCTGGCGGCGCTGGGTCTGACGCCCCGCGAGGAAGACCCGCAGATCGTCGTCCCCTTGGCCGACGTGTACGTCAACTTCCCCGGCCATTCGGCGGCGGAAGTGGAACAATTGGTCGCCACGCCGCTGGAGAAAATCCTCTATCAGATCGACGGCGTCGAGTACGTCTACTCGATGAGCCGCGAAAATCAGGCGGTCATCACCGTTCGCTACTACGTGGGCGAGGACCGTGAGCGGAGCCTGGTAAAGCTCTACAAGAAACTCGACGAGAACCTGGACCTCGTTCCGCCCGGCGTGGCCGGCTGGATCGTCAAACCCGTCGAGATCGACAACGTGCCCGCGGTGACGCTGACGCTGGCCGGTCGAGTCTCCCCTCTCCCGACCAACCTTCGGTCGGTGCCGGGAGAGGGGCAGGGGGTGAGGGCTTCACGGCTCGCACCAGAACACGTCCAGGTCACTCTCGACAACAGCCCTCACCCTAGCCCTCTCCCAAAGGGAGAGGGGACCGTGGACGACATGACGCTCCGCCGCGTGGCCGAGGAAGTTACGCAGCGGCTGGCCAGGCTCCCGGACGTGTCGCGGGCCTATGTCGTGGGCGGGCGGCCGCGGGTCGTGCAGGTGTTGATGGACCCCGAGCGGATGGCCGCCTACCATGCCTCGCCGCTGGAATTGCAGCGGGCCATCCAGGCGGCCAACGTCCGCCAGACGGCCGGCGATTTTCGGCACGGCGACCGCCTGATTCGCGTCGAAGCCGGCGAGCCCTTCACCGACGCCCGGCAGTTGCGGGAACTGGTCATCGGCGTGTTCGACGGCCGGCCCGTCTTCCTCAAGGACGTCGCCCGCGTCGAGGACGGGCCGGAGGAAATCACGAGCTACGTCCGCCACGGCTGGGGGCCGGCTCGAGGGTTCACCCAACACGAGTTCTTTCCCGGCACGGTACTAGGTGAAACGGAATCGCGGGGTGCCACGGGCAGATCGATTGCCTCGGGTGTCACGGGCAGCTCGACTGCCCGTGAGGAAAAGACACTGGCGGACAAGCCGCCAGTGGCACCCAACACCGTGGCACCCAACACCGTGGCACCCGACACGCTGGCGGCCGATATGGCCGCGTCGCAGCCGGCCGTGACGATTGCCATCGCCAAGAAGAAGGCTCAAACGCCGTCTGGGTCGCCAACGCCGTGCTGCGCGAGGCCGAAAAACTTGGCACGACGATCGTGCCCGGCAACATGCAATTGATCGTCACCCGCAACTACGGCCTGACGGCCAATGAGAAAGTCAACGAGCTGGTCGAGGCGTTGGCCGTGGCCATCGTCATCGTCGTGGCCCTGTTGACTCTCGGATTAGGCTGGCGCGAAGCCCTGATCGTGGCGGTCGCGGTGCCGGTCGTCTTCGGGCTGACCTTGGCGGTCAACCTGATGCTGGGATTCACGATCAATCGGGTCACGCTGTTCGCCCTGATCCTGTCGTTGGGGCTGCTGGTGGACGACCCGATTGTGGACGTGGAGAACATCGTTCGCCATTTCGCCCTGCGCAAGAAGGCCACGCGGCGGATCGTCCTGGAGGCCGTGGCCGAGATCCGCCCGCCGCTTGATTACCGCCACGCTGGCCGTCATCGTCAGCTTTCTGCCGATGTTCTTCATCACCGGGATGATGGGGCCCTACATGCGGCCGATGGCGCTCAACGTGCCGGTGACGATGCTCATGTCGATGGTGGTGGCGTTCACGATCACGCCCTGGCTGGCCTATCACGTGCTGCGGCGGAAGTACAGCGTGCGCCCGGCTGAGAGTCTCCCCTCTCCTGTTGGGAGAGGGGCAGGGGGTGAGGGCCCAAGCACTGAGTCTGCCAGTGCCCTCACCCTAGCCCTCTCCCAAAGGGAGAGGGGACCGGCTACGCATGCCCATCACGACCCGCACGACCTCGACGCCGTCAAGCAGTCGCCGCTCTACAAGCTCTTCTATCCGTTGATGGCGCCGCTGCTCCACTCGCGGTTGGTGGCCTGGACGTTCTTGCTCGGCATGGCGCTGCTGACGGTCGGGGCAATGGGACTGGCGGCGATGCGCGACGTCCCCCTGAAGATGCTGCCCTTCGACAACAAGAACGAGCTGCTGCTGGTGCTCGACTTCGACAAGGGCACCACCCTGGAACGCGCCGACGCCGCCGTCCGCGACTTCGAGACCTACCTGGCCGGCGTGCCCGAAGTCACCGATTACACGAGCTATGTCGGGCTGGCCTCGCCGATGGACTTCAACGGCCTCGTGCGCCACTACTATCTCCGGCAGGGCGACAACGTGGCCGAGCTGCGGATCAATCTGGCGGGCAAGAAGAACCGCACGTTGCAGAGCCACGCCATCGGTCTGCGGATGCGGAACGAGCTGCAGGCGATTGCCGATCGGCACCAGGCTCGCATGAAACTCGTGGAGACGCCGCCCGGCCCGCCGGTGATCGCCAGCGTCGTGGCCGAAGTCTATGGGCAGCCCGATCATCAGTACGAAGACCTCCTGTTGGCGGCCGATACCGTGCGGGCCCGGCTGGCGGAGGAGCCGGGCGTCGTCGACGTCGATGACGTGCGGGAAGCGGCCCAGCAGAAGATCACCTTCGTTGCCGACAAGGAGAAGGCCGCCCTCAACGGCGATCACCACGGAGCAGATCGCCGCCACGCTTCAGGCGGTGCTCGAGGGCGGCACGGTGGGCTCCGTGCGGAACGACACCGAACGCAATCCGCTGCGGATCGAGCTGCGGCTGCCGGTGGCTCGGCGACCAGCGCGGCCGACCTGGCCCGAATCGAGGTCAAGGGAAACTCCGGCCAACTGGTCCCCTTGGCCGAGTTGGGCCGCTGGCAGACGGCCCGCGTCGATCAGATGATCTACCACAAGAACCTCCAGCGCGTGGCCTACGTGTTTGCCGAGACGGCGGGCCGGCCGCCGGCCGACGTGGTGGTCGACGTCTTGGCCGATCAGACATGCCCGTCTCTCGGAAAGCCAGCAGGCGACGTCAGAGCCGCGTCGGCAATGGCCGGATTACCGCGAACGCCCCGCGCCCGGTCGAGAATCGGACCTTCTTCTCCAACGGCAGCCACGTCGGCTGGTGGATACCGGCCGGTTTCACGGTGGACTTCGCCGGCGAGGGCGAATGGAAGATCACGCTGGACGTGTTCCGCGACCTGGGCCTGGCCTTTGGCGCGGCGATGGTCGGCATCTACGTGCTGCTGGTGGCCCAAATGAAATCGTTCACCATTCCGATCGTGGTCATGCTGGCGATCCCGCTGACGATCCTGGGCGTGATGCCCGGCTTCTGGCTGCTGAACACCCTGAACGCCCAGCACGTGGGCGGCTTTCTCGACCCGGTCTACTTCACGGCCACGGGCATGATCGGCATGATCGCCCTGTCCGGCATCGTGACCCGCGACTCGATCATCCTGGTGGATTTCATCCATCTCTCGTTGGCCCGCGGCCGCTCGCTGTTCGACGCCATCATGGAGAGCCGGGTGGTGCGTCTGCGGCCGATCTTGCTGACGGCCGCCGCGGCCATGCTCGGCGCCGTGCCGATCATCCTCGACCCGATCTTCTCGGGGCTGGCCTGGTCGCTCATTTTCGGGCTGTTTGCCTCGACGCTCTTCACGCTGTTTGTGATTCCGGTCGTGTATTGGCTTCTGTACGCCAACAAGCCGGGCCACGGCATGCCGGAGTCGATGATGGAGCAGGAAGACTTGTCTGCCGAGGCGATGACGGCGGAGCGGCTGGCGGAAGCCCCCAACGCGGCCGAGTGACCCGGCGGCGGGCCACGGGACGCATTCCGCACCCCGGGCGTTATATCCGGCCGAAAAGCTCGCCCTGTAGGGTACGGCCGGATTCTCGGCGACCCTTGCTCCCGCTTGTCGGAAGGACCGGTAGGGCGTAGGATCACTGCCGTGAGATGGGGAGTTTGGCCGCAGTGCGTATCCCTCGTTGTGACGCACGGTTTGTTTGTGCCGGACTGCAGGAAACGTTGTCTTGTGGCCTTTTCCCTAGCCCAGGCGTTTACGCCTGCGGAACGGGAGGCCATTGATCTCTCACTTTCCTTGAAGCTCCCTTTAGGGAGCGAGGACTGATTCATCGGCCAATCTTGATTCAAGACCGACCATCGACGCCCCCGAAAGGGGGCCAAATGAGAAAAGAACCGATCTTCTGGCTCCGTTTCCGCAGGCGTAAACGCCTGGGCTAAAGAAAAGAGCACATTTGCAGGTCATGTACCGGCAAAGGTCGCGGAAGGACCGTTCGGCACTTCCCACTTATTCTGAAAGGACATTGTCATGCTCTCTACATTCCTGCGAACCTTGGTGGCGCTGGGCGTCCTGGCGCTGGCGACGGCGGCCCACGCCGAAGATTCCTACTATCGGGTGCCGTTGGGCGATCTAAAGATTACGGAAGGGAATCTTCCGCCAGCCGCGGTCGAGAGCAATATTTGGCGACGGAGCAATGGGCCAGGAATCTTCACCCGTACGTGGTCCTCGATGGCCCGGGCGAGGCGTACGTCGACGCCGGAAATATGCAACTTAGGGGACATTATGCCAACCCCGGAGGATGAATATTTCGATGCGATGGTCATCCGCACGCCCCAGGCCGGCAACGTGACGGGCCGATTGTGTTATCCAAAGTCGGACTGGAGGGGATGGAGACCTCAAGTTCACGTTCCCCCAACGGCCGCCAAGGCCGGGCCGCGCGAGCCGTTCTATCGCGTCAAGGAGGCGTACTACATGCGGACTCATGTCGCGCGACATTCCGGGCGGGGCCTGGTTCCGTCACGAGGCCCGCGAAGCAGAGGTCGCGCTGAACAAGAAGCCGGGCGAGTTGGCAGCGAACGCCAACGTCCCTGCGCCGCAGCGGCCGTTCCAGGGCGACCTAGCCGCCACCTACGAGCTTTTCAGCGGCGGCCGGGCCGTAAGCGAAAACCTGCAACTCGACCGGACTCTCCGCGGCACGAAAGCCGCCGAAGCAACCATTGATGTTGACAAGATCGAAGGCATCTCGGTGCCGGAGATCGACTGGAAGCCGCTGATCAAAGACCTCAAGCCGGAGTTGGACCCCTTGGCCGCGTCGATCCCGGCCGACCAGCACGCGGTATTCTTTCCCACGTTCAACGCCGCCGTGCTCACGGCCGATGAGGCCGAGCGTCAGGGCACGCCGATCCTGCATCTGGCCGAGCCGCGATCCGAAGACGCCCGAACCGCCGAACGCTACCAGCGGCAGTTGGGCCTTTCGCTTAGCGGCTTGGGCCGGCTGTTGGGGCCCACGGTGGCCAAGAGCGTGGCCCTGACCGGCTCCGATCCGTATTTCCGCACCGGCACCGACGTGGCCGTGCTGTTCGAGACCCCCAATCCGGCGATCTTGGAGGGCCTGCTCTTGGCCCAGATCAACCTGGCGGCCGCCAAGGAGCCGCAGGCCAAGCCGGAGCAGGGCCAGATCGAAGGGCTGGCCTATCGCGGCGTGCGATCGCCCGACCGCAGCGTGTGCTCCTACGTGGCCCGGCTGGATGGGGCGGTGGTGGTGACCAATTCGCTCTACCAGTTGGGCCGGCTGGCCGCCGCGGCCAAGAAGGATTCGCCGTCGATCGCGTCGCTGCCGGAATACGTATTCTTCCGCGACCGCTACCGGCGCGGCGACGCGGAGGAGACCGCGCTGGTGTTCTTGAGCGATGCGACGATCCGCCGCTGGTGCGGCCCGCGCTGGCGGATCGCCACCTCCCGGCAGACCCGCGACATGGCCGTGCTGGCCGAGCTTCAAGCGGCGAACCTGGACCGGCTGGTAAAGAAAACGGCCCAGGCCGGCCCGATCTACACCGATCTGGCCACGGCCGACGCCGGTGAGTTGGCGCTGGATGCCAAGGGCGTTCGCTCATCCGTGCAAGGTTCGCTCGAGTTCATGACGCCCATCGCCGAGACTCCCCTTGCGCAAGGTGACCCAGGCCGAGGCCGACGCCTACAAGTGGTGGCGCGACGGCTACCAGCGGAACTGGCGCTGGGCCTTCGACCCGATCGCCTTCCGACTGACGCTGCAAAAAGACCGGCTGGCAGGCGACCTGACCGTGATGCCGCTGATTTTCGGCACCGAGTACCGCGAGTTGCTCTCGATCTCGCGCAGACGCAAAGTTGGTCCCCGATGCGGGCGACCCGCACGACGCCCTGGTGCATTTCATTCTCGCCATCAACCCGAAGTCGCCCATGTTCGGACAAGCCGAGAACTTCATCAGTGGAATGTCGCAGGGAGTGACGCTCGGCTGGCTCGGCTCGTCGGTGGCCATCTATGCCGACGAGGACCCCGTGTGGCAAGAACTGGCCAAGATCCCGAGCGAAAAACTGGAGCGGTCGCTCGAATCGCACATTGGGCAACTGCCGATTGCGGTTCGTTTTGAAGTCTCGAACGGTTTTCGTCTGACGGCGTTCTTAGCGTCGCTGCGGGCCTTCATCGAGCAGACCACGCCCGGCATGGTCCGCTGGGAGTCGCTTACCTACAAGGATCAACCCTACGTGAAGGTTACGCCGACGGAGCGGGCCAAGAGTCAAGCCCGCCCCTTGGCCGGCGAGGACGCAAACTTGGACAACATCGCCCTCTACTACATGGCCTCCGGCGACGCCCTGCTGGTAACGCTCAACGAGAACGTGATGAAACGCGCGCTCGACCGGCAACTGGCCCGCGCACCCGAAAATAAGGAGAAGCCGGGGACGCCCGCGGCCGGCAAGCCGTGGCTGGGATCGAACGTGGGCCTGCAAGTCGATCGAAAGGCATTGGAACTGGTGAGCCACCTCAGCCGCGACCAATATGAACTGGCCATGCAGGCCCGCGCATGGGGCAATCTGCCGATCCTCAACCAGTGGAAGCGGCTCTATCCCGACCAGGACCCGGTCGAGTTGCACCAGCGCGTGTGGCAGATCCGGCTGATCTGTCCGGGCGGCGGCCGCTATGTGTGGAACGACAAGTACCAGACCATGGAATCGACGGTCTATGGCCATCCGGGCGAGCCGAAGAGCGGACCAGCCGCGCCCCCGGCCCTCACGGAGTTCGCCACCGGCTCGTTCGGCCTGACGTTTGAGCAACAGGGGCTGCGGGCCAGGGTTTCGCTGCAGCGCAAGTGAGATGAACCAGAGGGCCGATCAGTTTTCCCAAATAGGACTTGTGGGAGGCGACTCCAGTCGCCGATTTGCGGCTGGTTTCGGCCAATCGGCGACTGGAGTCGCCTCCCACAGCGAAAGACTGGTCGTCCCTGAGATAAACCAGGGTATTGCGACGCGATCCGACAGTGACCGAGGTGGAACTTCCGCCCGCGCGAGACGCTATTGCCGCTGGGCCACCGGCGTCCGGCTGTAGTTCGGGAAGCGGTCTTGCACCGCTTGGACGGTCATCTCTTCGCGGCGGAGGGCCTCCATGGCGCCGACCGCGGCTTCCGCGGCTTGCATGGTCGTGATGCAGGGGATGCCGTGGGAGACGGCCGCCGCACGGATGCGGCCTTCGTCGGTCCGCGCGCCTTTGCCGCTGGGCGTGTTGATCACCAGGTGAAGGTTGCCATCGATCACGTAGTCGAGCACGTTGGGGTGTCCCTCTTGGAGCTTCTTGAGCGTCTGCACGCGGATGCCTGCCTCTTCCAAGCGCACCGCGGTGCCCTTGGTGGCCAGCAGCTCGAAACCCATTTGCTCCAACCGCCGGGCGAGTTGCGCCACGTGTTCCTTGGTGCGGTCGGTGACGCTGATGAACACCTTGCCGCTTTGGGGCAAGACCGTGCCCGCCGCCAATTGGCTCTTGGCGAAAGCGATGGAGAAGCGTTCGCTCACTCCCATCACCTCGCCGGTGGATTTCATTTCCGGCCCCAGCACGATATCCACGCCGGCGAACTTGACGAAGGGGAAGACGGCCTCTTTCACCGAGACGTGGCTGGGGATGGGCTCGCGGTCGTAGCCCTGTTCGGCCAGCGAAACGCCGACCATTACTTTGGCGGCGGCCTTGGCCAGCGGCATGCCCGTGGCCTTCGACACGAACGGCACGGTGCGGCTGGCGCGGGGATTCACCTCGAGCACGTAGACGTTGAACCGCCCCTCTTCGCGTTTGACCGCGTATTGGATGTTCATCAGGCCCTTGACTTGCAGCCGCCGCGCGAGGGCACAGGTGGCCTCGCGGATTTCGCTGACCACCGGCCCGGGCAGGCTGTAGGGTGGGATGGCGCAGGCCGAATCGCCCGAGTGGACGCCCGCTTCCTCGATGTGCTCCATGATGCCGGCCACGATGACCTGGTCGCCGTCGGCGATGGCGTCCACATCCACTTCCGTGGCGTCTTCGAGGAAGCGGTCGATCAGCACCGGCTGGCCCTGAGAAACCAGGAACGCCGCGGCCACGAAACGCTCCAGTTGGGCGGCGTCGTAGCAGATCTCCATCGCCCGCCCGCCCAACACGTAACTCGGCCGCACCAGGCAGGGAAACCCCACTTTGGCCGCTTCCGCGCGGGCCTGCGACATGTTCCGCGCAATCCCGCTGGCCGGCTGCTTCAGTCCCAGCCGGTTCAGAATGTTGCGGAACTTCTCCCGGTCTTCGGCGTCCTCGATGGTGTCGACGCTGGTGCCGATGATGGGCACGCCCGCGTTGCTCAGCGCGGGGCCAGGTTCAGCGGCGTCTGTCCGCCGAACTGCACGATCACGCCGTCGGGCTGGATGCGGTCACAGATGTTCAGCACGTCCTCGGTCGTCAGCGGCTCGAAGAACAGCAGGTCCGAGGTGTCGTAGTCGGTCGAGACGGTCTCCGGGTTCGAGTTGACCATGATCGACTCGATGCCCAAGTTGCGCAAGGCGAAGCTGGCGTGGCAACAGCAGTAGTCGAACTCGATCCCCTGCCCGATGCGGTTGGGGCCGCCGCCGAGGATCATCACCCGCCGCCGACCCGCTTTCTTCGGCGGCGTTTCGTCTTCGTCCTCGTACGTCGAGTAGTAGTAGGGCGTGTAGGCCTCGAACTCGGCGGCGCACGTGTCGACGGCCTTGAAGGTGGCCACGATGCCGCGGCGCTTGCGGTCCTGGCGGATGTCCATCTCCGTGGCGTTCCAGATCGTGGCCAACTGCCGGTCGGAAAAACCGAATTGCTTGGCGCGGCGAAGCGTGGCGTTGTCGCATTGGCGCAGGCCGCCGATCGCGCGTAGGTGGTCCTCCATCTCCACGATCTCGTAGAGGTTCTCCAGGAACCACGGATCAATGGCCGTCAGCTCGTAGATTTCCTCCAGCGGCATACCGTACTTGATGGCGTAACGTAGGCACCAGACCCGCTGGTCGCCGGGCGTGACCAGCTTCGAGCGGACCTCTTCGATCGAGGGTTGTTCGGGCGTGCCCCACAGGTCCTTGCCGTCGCAGCCGAAGCCGAAGCTGCCCACCTCCAGCCCCCGCAACGCCTTCTGGAACGACTCCTTGAAGGTCCGCCCGATGGCCATCGTCTCGCCCACGCTCTTCATCTGCGTGGTCAGTTCGGGATCGGCCTCCGGGAACTTCTCAAAGGCGAACCGCGGCACCTTGGTCACGACGTAGTCGATGGTGGGCTCGAAGCAGGCCATCGTTTCGCGGGTGATGTCGTTGGGCAACTCGTGCAGTCGATAGCCCACGGCCAGCTTGGCGGCAATTTTGGCGATGGGGAAGCCGGTGGCCTTCGAGGCCAGCGCGCTGGAGCGGCTTACCCGCGGGTTCATCTCGATCACCACCATGCGGCCGGTCTGGGGATGGACGGCGAACTGGATGTTCGACCCGCCCGTCTCCACGCCGATCTCCCGCATGACGGCGATCGAGGCGTCGCGCATCCGCTGGTATTCCTTGTCGGTCAAGGTTTGGGCGGGGGCCACGGTGATCGAATCGCCCGTGTGAACACCCATCGGGTCGAAGTTCTCGATGGAGCAGATGATGACGCAGTTGTCGTCCTTGTCGCGCATCACCTCCATCTCGAACTCTTTCCAACCCAGCACGGCCTCCTCCAGGAGCACCTGGTGGATGGGCGAAAGGTCGAGACCGTAGCGGACCCGTTCGTCGAACTCCTCGCGGTTGTAGGCCACGCTCGATCCCGTGCCGCCGAGAGTGAAGCTCGGCCGCACCACGCAGGGCAAACCGATCTCCTGCACCGCCCGCCGCCCCTCGGCGAGGCTGCCGATCGTCTGGCCACGGGGAACTTCCAGGCCGATGCGTTCCATGGCGGTCTTGAACTGGTCCCGCGATTCGGCCTTCTCGATCACCGCGGCGTTGGCGCCGATCATCTCGACGCCGTACTTTTCGAGCACGCCGTGCCGATGGAGGTCCATCGCCAGGTTCAGGCCGGTTTGGCCGCCGAGCGTGGGCAGCAAGGCGTCGGGCCGCTCGGCCGCGATCACCTTCTCGACGATCTCCCAAGTCAACGGCTCGATGTAGGTGCGATCGGCCATTTCCGGGTCGGTCATGATCGTGGCCGGATTGGAGTTGACCAACACGACCTCGTACCCTTCCTCCCGCAGCGCCTTGCAGGCCTGGGTGCCGGAGTAGTCGAACTCGCAGGCCTGGCCGATTATGATCGGTCCGGAGCCGATCAACAGGATTTTACGGATATCATTGCGACGTGGCACGGGCGGAGCCTTCCCTGACGGGGTCTGCGGGCGGAATCCCGGTTTTCCCCGCTCACTGGGGGCCGGACACTGTGTAAAATCCCCTGATGATAGCACGAGGCTGGGCGGCCTTCAAGGGGCTCTGAGAACGGGTAGTGGTACAGTTTGACGGCCCCGTCAGAAAAAACGTGGCAGAAAAGAATGGGTGGCAAACCGCACCATCAGTCCGTAAGCATGTTCTTCTGTTGGACTATTTGGTGCTCTCTTGGCGGCTTTATAGCTAGGGTCGGCCAACCAATCTGGCCGTCGAGGGCCAGCAACTTACTGTGACAGCCCTGCACCCCGTCGTATGTTTGCAGGCAGTCACACTTGTGTAGAATCGCCGTGGCGACGTGGATTGCATCCGCAGGTTTTAGACCATGTTTTCGACTGATGTTTGCAGCATATTCGGCCGTCAGACGGTCAACGGTCCGAATCTCAATGTAATCGTTCTCAAAGAAATCTTGGATGAGCTTGGCTTGCTTCTCCTCCGTCTCGGTCAAGCCATTTAGCTTGACGACTTCCGCGATAACTAGGGTAGAGGCAACCAGCACCAAGGAGCCCGTTTCGGCTCCCCGGATGATTGTTTTCAAGACGGGATAGCGATCTGGAGTCCGTTCAATACACGAAATAACGACGCAGCTATCCCAGTAGATTCGCTCTTGCTTGGCCTTACTCGGCATCACGAAGTCCCCTGACGTACTCAGACGACTCCATTCCGTCCGTGATGTTGATGCCGTGCAAATCGTTCATTTGGGGCAATTCAGACCGATCTCGCAAAACTCTAATATCGTCCGCCACCACATGGGATGCGCACGAGTGCGACGGTCAACGGTAATTGTGCCGGTAATTACAACGCGGTGTTTCCAGGCAACCCGTACTTTTTCTTCTAAATCCGTCAGCTTATCAGGATTTAGACTACATGGCGTTTCGAGGTTGGTATGGGGGTCTATGATAACCACCTTGTCGCGTTCTTCGGAACCACTCAAATCCCGCAAATATCCCTCAAGGCTCCCGTATTCGCAAAAGGTGTTCTTGCGGTGCCGTAGGGTCTTCATGGCATGGTCGGCATTCGTTCCGACAGAAGGAGTTACGCGGATTCTGCTTATTGTCGGAGTCGAAAAAGCGGGCCGCAATCCGTATGGCCCTGCGCCGTCTCGCATTTTTTTGATGGCAGCTAAGCTGTGGCGGTCAAAGGACTCTGGACAAGTATTGCTCTCGGTGAGATGACTCACTCCTCGAATGAACGTGTCCACGACTTGCCGACCGTATTGGCCATTTTCGATCTGGTCTTGTCCGCGAATGGTCGCATAAATGGGACTGCTTGATCCAGCGCCGACCACTTCCCATTGAATCGTTTCGGCACCATGAGAAGATAGACGCCGATTGATTGCCTTTAGAGCCTCAATGGTGCTCGCAAGAATCGTACAGTAGGCATCGGCATTGACAGGTTTGTCCGCATCGCCAAGTTCCAGTTTAAGCCAGTCTTGTAGGTCAGTCATGGTGACACCTCAAGAGACTGCGGAGCTACCGAAACTATTCTACCACAAAGAGATAGCGCAAGAAAAGTCCAGTAAGTTTTTCGGTGGAACCTTTTGGCGATGTGTATCGTCATAGTCCTACAGGCCGTTCATTCTGTTGCGGGGAGAGCGGCCCGCCTAACTCGCCATCAGCGTACGGGTGCGATGAACAGAACCAAGAAGAGCGCCGTGGAGTTTTAGCCATCGGCAGGAATCGGTTGCCCCATAAGAGCAATAGGATGGCCAACACTCGCACCCGTAGGGTTTCGCTTGATACTGCCGGAACGCGCCATTAAGGAGCCGCGTTTGCCACCGTACAGTACACCTCTTCGATTGATCGGTGCGCGTCTATCTTGAGGATTCGATTGTCAACCTCAGCCAACCAGTTGAACACGTCACGTACCGCGCAGTTGGTCGAGTCGCTCAAACTCGTTTGGCTCTTCGTTTCTCCCATTGGAAATCCTCCCGAGCGTTACGGCCGGATCGGCGTCAAGCAGTAATACAACATCGGGTAGCGGAAACTCCGCCATTCGCCGCCGCAACTCCTCTCTTCCCGCCCCTCGCGCACCCTGATAGGCAATGGTAGAGTAGAAATACCGATCCAAGATGACGATTTTCCCCTCCGCAAGGCCAGGCGCAACCTTCTCGCGGATATGTTCTCGTCTGTCCTTGAGAAAGGCGGCCAACTCCCTTCCCAGAGTCATTCTGCCATTTTGGGCTGATTCTCGTATCTTCTGTCCCCAGACTCCATCGGTGGGCTCTTTGGACAGAATCGGTTCTTCGCCGGCCGTACGTAACGCCTCCCCTAGTAATTGAACTTGGGTTGTCTTGCCGGCCCCGTCGATTCCTTCGACGGCAATCAGTATTCCCATAGTGCGCCCTCCGAAGGCATCAGCTTATCATCTTCCCGGAGAATCGACAACATTTTCATCCAATGGAGGGGGACAATTGCTTTTTCAGGCTCTTCCGGTTCTGGGTGCGAACGCCGCACAAACCCGAGGCTCAACAATAGCGGCCGTTATACTACGCGCGACGGTTGCTTGAACGCCCCAGGCACGTAATTCTCGCCATATTAGCCCCCCCCACAAGAATATAGTGCAACAGGGATTGCGAGCGTAAGTGCTTGTCCGGGAACATGTTCCGCCGCCTCCTCCCTGCGGGCGCCGATTTCGCGAGTTGGGAAGGTTGCTGTTGGCCCGAGGTCGCCCGCGGCGTTACCTTGCTCAAGCGGCGGCGGTCGGACCAACGCGGTTGTTGCCTTCGCCCCGTCGCAGAAGACACCGCCAACCAAGGAGGCCACGGATGGCTCAGGTCGAGGTCAAAGTGAAGTTGGATTTGCCGCCGGGTGTGGAACTGTTGGGATACGAGCGCTCGCGCGACGGGCACGGCTTCGAGGTCAAGTTCCCCCTGCCCGACTCTTGCCGTTGTGAGCAGTGCGGCCACGAAGAGCCGTCCACCTACGAGTACAAGAACACCGTCTATGTGGTCCGCGACCTGGACCTGTGGGGTCAGCCGAGCTTCCTGATCTTCCAGCCCTGCTTCCATCGTTGCTCGCGCTGTGGGCATCGCCAGGAGCATTTCGCCCCCTTCAAGCGGAAGAAGGTGCTGTACACGTACCGCTTCGAGGAATACGTGCTGCGGATGCTCATCGGCAGCAACGAAGAAGAGGTGGCCGCGCGGCTGGGCATCTCGGCGGAGACCGTGGAACTGATCGTCGAGAACCAGTTGAAGGACGACAAGCGGATCGACCCGGCACGGGTCATCAAGCACGTGGGCATGGACGAAATCAGCCTCAAGAAGCGGCACAAGTTGTACGTGACGGTGATGACGGACTTGACCGACCCGGAGTCGCCGAAGGTGCTGGCGGTGGCCCGCGGGCGCGACACGGCAGCGGCCCTCGAATGCCTGGGGAAATTGACGCCCGAGCAGCGCACCGCGGTGGAAACGCACCGCGTGGACATGGGGAAGGTCTACGGCCCGGTCTGCAACGAGCAACTTCGCAACAGCCGGTTGGTGGTGGACCGGTTCCACGTGGCCAAGCAGTTCAACGAGGTGGTGGATGAGTTGCGAAAAAAAAAGCACGCGGAAGCACAAGGCCCAGTTGTCCAAAGCCGAGCAGAAACGGTTCCGCTCGCTGATGTGGGAGTTTCGCCGCGACCCGAAGGACCTGAAGCCCGAGGAACGCGAGTCGCTGGATCGGCTGTTCGTCGAGTTGCCTGTGTTGAAGGACGTGTATGACGTGCGCGTGCGGTTCAAGGAGATCTTCGACACCGCGCCGGATCGCGCCACAGCGGAACAGCAGTTGGCCGAACTCCGCGCGCGGACCGAAGCGCTGGGGCTGGACTTCGCCAAGTTCTGGACGACCTACGACAACTGGAAGACGGGCATCCTGAACTACTTCGACGGGCGGTACACCAGCGCGGCGGTTGAAGGTATCAACAACAAGGCCCGCGTCATCACCAAACGCTGCTACGGCGTGAAGTCAGCCGACACGCTCTGGAACCGGCTGCTCCTGGACTTGAACCGGGCGTCGGAAGCCGCCGGGCGGACCATCGCCGAGCTACGCGAGATCGTCCGTGGCCTGAAGGCTGAATTTCTCGCGTTCTGCACCTAAAACCGGAAGAGCCCTTTTTCCTATGCGCCGCCTCTTTTTCGGCCAAACTGTACCACTACCTGAGAACGCCGGAAGACGTCGGGCTTGCGGCAGTTGGCATCCGCGGCCTCACGGCAGCATCTCGCGAAGATGCTGGAGAAGCCACGGCAACCCGCACGACACCTGGCCGTTTCCCACGGTGGGTTCCCTGACCTGCGAGAGCAGAACGCGTCTCTCCGCCCCGATCAGGTCGGCTGTGCGGTTCAATCGCTCCAGGTCGTGCGACGACGGATCGGCCGTAAGCTTGACTTCGATTGCCCAACGGGCAGTGCCAAGATCCAGCACGAGGTCGATCTCGCGGCGGTCGCTGGTGCGAAAGAAGAATGCCTCGGCGGCGCAGTCGCACTGTTGCAGGGCGGTCAGCACCTGTTCGATACAAAAGCCCTCCCAACTTGCCCCGACCCAGGGCTGATCGAGCAGCGAGCGGGCGTTGCCGACGTTCAGCAGTGCGTGGAGCAGGCCGGCATCGCGCCAATAAACCTTGGGACTCTTGACCAGTCGTTTGCCGATGTTGGCGTGGTACGGCGGAAGTTGGCGGACCAGGAAGGCCCCTGCCAGGAAGTCGAGATAGCGTTGGACAGTGTGGTAGGAGAGTCCCAGGCTTTGACCGATCTGCGAGGCGTTGAGCGTCTGGCCGTGCCAAGCCGCCAACATGCGGAGCAGCCGTTGAGTGATTTGCGGCTT
The DNA here is from genome assembly GCA_963759115.1 of uncultured Planctomycetaceae bacterium. GTDB lineage: Bacteria > Planctomycetota > Planctomycetia > Pirellulales > Thermoguttaceae > CAVWXT01. The sequence goes on along the minus strand of CAVWXT010000006.1, from coordinate 1,666,101 downwards.
GCCCGGCAGGCCCCAGTTGGGAAGGTCCCGCTGGGCCAAAAGCGTCAAGTAGTCGAGTTGCCAACGAGGGTAGCGTTTGGGAGCCAAGACGCCGCCATCGGGGTAGCCGCCGCACGGCCAGAGCCGGTTCTGCGCGGCCTTGGTCGGCAACTCATTCCAGCTTAGCGGCGTCAATTCCACCAGCGACAGGCGTCCAGCCAGCGACTCGGCCACTTCGACCATCAACGATGGCGAGACGGACCCCAGCAGCAGAAATCGTCCTGTGCGGCGGCGGTGGGCATTGATCGCCCCGCGCAGACGCGGGAAGACGGCCGGCCATGCCTGCGCCTCGTCGAGTACAACCAGCGATTTGCCGCGGACCAGGTCCGGCCACTCCAAGTCCAGTCGCAGGCGGTCCCCTTCCTGTTCGAGGTCGAAGTATCGCCCGCCGAGCGTCCGCGCCAGGGTCGTTTTACCGCATTGGCGCGGCCCGACCAGGGCCACGGCCGGGTAGCGGGCGAGCCGTTGGCGGACAACCGGGGAGATCGCGCGGGGAAGCATATATTGAATAATAGAATATGATTTCTATTTTGCAAGACTCAAACCACCCGCCACAGACTGTGCGGCGCGGTGGCCAAGACCAGGAAGCTCTCCGCGGTCAATGGAACCTTCCCCGAAGCTGTGAAAGGCTCCGCTGCCATCACCAGGACGATGGCTGGCGGGATGAGCATTACGAGGGCGAGAATCTGCAACTCGTCCACGCCGTTCTTTCCCCCGCGTTGCCTTACGGCCCCTCCCGTAGATCAAACTCCCAATTGCCGTCTTCGTCGCGGGCGGCGTCGAGGCGGAAACGACAGCCGAGGACGGCGGACGGCTGGAAACCGTCGGCGTCTCGCGCGGCCGGCTCAAAGGCATTCGGGCCGGGACGGTGGATGATGAAGACCGGTTTGTCGCCGCGGGCGTCGGCCAGCCAGAACTCCCGCACCCCCGCGCGGAAATAGGCTGCGGGCAGACGCCGGGTGTCTTTGAGCGCGGAACTGTCGCTGACGATCTCCACGACCAGATCGGACGCACCTTCCATTTCCACGTACCGCCCGGGCCTGCCGCCAGCCTTTGGGACCAGACGAACACGACCCGATCGGACCGCCTCGTAAGACAAGAATACTATGTCTGGTTCGGCGGATAATTCTGCTTCGAGACTGGAGATTCGCCCCTTAGCGATCAACAAGTGTCCCAACCTGCCGCGCTTTACCCGATGGTACAGTACTCCCGCAATTTCGCTCTTAAGCGTACCATGACAAAATATGTCCTCCGGCGACATGTCCACCTCGATTCTCCCGTCGATAAAGTCGATCCGGCCCGTCTCGGGGAATTCGTCGGACAGGGCCCAGTGGCGGAACTCGGCCAACGAGCGGACCGTCAGCGGAACCTCAATCTGCTCCTCAAACAGGATGCTCGTCGCTACCGATGCCATAGATACTCTCCCAACGAGTTCCACCCGTTCACCGAACCCTGGGGGTAAGTTGTCATCCCTACCCTTCAGCCATTGTAGGTCCCCCACGGACTTCTAGCAAGCAAGAGCCAATCTAATGCCACTGCCGGGGAGGTTGGCATTGACACCCCCTGTCGCCGCTTTTACAGTGGTACTTGGGTTCTGCGGGGCTTGTTGGGCAATCTGGCGGGGCTTGTTGGGCAATCTGGAGGAGCTTGATAGTGGAGAAGCCGTGGGGCGGGGTGTTCGATCAGGCGACCGATCGTCGCGTCGAGGAGTTCACCGAGAGCGTGAGCTTCGATCGCCGGCTCTATGCGCAGGACATCGAAGGCTCGATCGCCCACGCCCAGATGCTCGCCAAGGTCGGCCTGATCGCGGCCGACGAGTGCCGCCAAATTGAGCACGCCCTCCAAGAGATTCGCCAGGAAATCGAGCAAGGCCGTTTCCCGTTCCGCACCGAACTGGAAGACATCCACATGCACGTCGAGCGGGCATTGGTGGATCGGATCGGCGACATGGGCCGAAAGCTCCACACGGCCCGCAGCCGCAACGACCAGGTTGCCACCGACCTGCGGCTGTGGGTCCGCTGGGCCATCGACCAGATCGACGCCCGGCTGGCAGCGTTCCAGCAGGCACTGGTCGGCCGATGCGACGCGGATGCCGACGTGATCCTGCCCGGCTATACGCACTTTCAACGGGCACAGCCGGTGCTGGCGCCGCACTACTGGCTGGCCTACTGCGAGAAGCTCGATCGCGACCGTGATCGGCTGGCGGATTGTCGCCGCCGCGCGAACGTGCTGCCGCTGGGCGCCGCTGCCCTGGCGGGAACGAGTCTGCCGATCGACCGCTCCGACGTGGCGGCCCGGCTGGGATTCGACAGTGTGGCCGCCAACAGCCTCGACGCCGTCAGCGACCGCGATTTCGCCCTGGAGTTCGCCTTCGCTCTGGCGGTGATTGCCGGACATTTGAGCACGTGGGCCGAGGAATGGATTCTCTGGTCCACCGCCGAGTTCGACTTCCTGAAGCTGCCGCAGGCGTTTTGCACCGGCTCGTCGATCATGCCGCAGAAGATCAATCCCGACGTGCTGGAACTGATCCGCGGCAAGACGGCTCGCGTGGTCGGCGATCTGCTGTCGCTCTTGGTGTTGGTCAAGGGACTGCCGCTGGCCTACAACCGCGACCTTCAAGAAGACAAGCCGCCGCTGTTCGATTCGTTCGACGCGGTTCGGGCGTCGTTGGAACTGGCGGCGCCGCTGGTGGCCGGTGCCGAACTGAATCGTCCGGCAATTGCCCAACGGCTCGATCGCGGGCATCTCGACGCCACGACGCTGATGGAACACCTGATTCGCCGCGGCATTCCCCAGCGGACCGCCCACGGGCTGGTGGGCCGCCTCGTCGGCAAGGCGATGAAGCGCAGCGTGCGGCTGTCGGACCTTTCGTTGGAGGAGTTCCGCGAGGCCCATCCCGAGTTGGACGAGAGCGTGTACGAGACGCTCGGCCCCGAACGGGCCGTGGCGGCCATGATCAGTTATGGCTCGACCGGCCCCGAGCAGGTGAAGGAACAAGTGCGACGCTGGAAAGAGAAGCTCCAGAAGGACACGTTATCGCAATTGCCATGAACGACGACAAATAGCCGGTGACTCGCCGCCGGCCGCAGAGACCGGGGGCCTGTTTGCGACGGACCGGCGGCCGTGAGTCGCCGACTACGAGAGATTTACCTATCCGCGCACTGCGCACGAGTTTCGCCATGAACAACTACCATCGAGTCATCGCCTGGTTCGTAATCGCGATAGTGCCGTGTTCGCTGGCCGTGCTGGCGTCGGCGCAGGGCCGGCCCCCAAGGCGCCGAAGGCCGACAAGCCCGCGGTGGAGAAGGCCCCTGCGGAGAAGGCCCCTGCGGAGAAACCTGCAAAGAAACAGGCCGCGGGCAAATCGGCGGCAACCGCCGACGCGGAGAAACCGTCGGCCGCGAAAGAACTGCCGCCTGAGAGTCCCGCGGTAACTGCGGTCTTGGAAACCAAGCCGGCCACGCCGGTCGAGTGCATGCGTGCGGCGAGGGTCCTCGTGGACCTCGGCCGTCCGGACCTGGCCAAAGACCTTCTCAAGAAAGTGATCGACGCCAAGCTGGAGCCGCAGCAACTGGTCGACCTGAGCGGGCAGGTCGGCTCGGCGGTCTTCTTCGACTTGGCCGCGCAGCCCGCTCTCTTGCCCGAGGCTCGGCAACTGGCCGACGCTGTCGCGGCCACGTTGAATGCCCGGCTCGGAGACCCCCAACGCATCGCCGGCCTGATCCGGCAACTTCAGGATCCTTCGGTGGAGAAGCGGGCGGAGGCGATGGTCGAGTTGCAGGAGACGCGGGGCGCCGCCATCGGCCCGCTGCTGGCCGTGCTGGCCGATCCGGCCCGCGCCGCCGAGCAGACCAACGTTCGGATCGTTCTGGCCGAGATGGGCCGGCCGGCGCGCGAGCGTCTGCTGGGTATCCTCCAGGGCGCCAAGCCGAAGTTGATGGTGCAGGCGATTCTGACCCTCGCCGAAATGAACAACCCGAAGGCCGAGCTTAGCCTGTTGAGTCCGTGCTTGGCGCCCAACAGTGACGCGGAAGTCCGGGCCGCCGCCGCTGCAGCGCTAAAACAGTTGACGGGACGCGTGCCCGCCAAAGCCGAGGCGATCGGCCTCTTGACCGATGCCGCCAAGGACTATTTTGATCGCCATCAACCGGTCGAGGGGGCCGGGGATGACAAAGTGGAACTCTGGCGATGGGACGAGGGAAAGCAGCAATGCGTGGCCAAGACCTACGCGGCGGAAGACGCCGCTCGGGCGATGGCCGTGCGCTGGGCCCACGACGCCTCGCTGCTGGCGCCCGACGACCGCGACATCCGCCTGCTCGCGGCGGCCACGATGCTCGAAGCGGCCGCGTACGAGAAGGGCTTGGACCGGCCGCTCGACGAGAAGGATCCGGCCGTCGCCGAGGCCAAGAAGCTGGGCGTCAAGACGCTCGACGGGCTGCTGGATTATGGGATCGCGCACGGTCATCCGGCCGCAGCCACCGTGGCGGCCCGGCTGCTGGGTCAGATGGGCAAGGCCGAGGAAGTGTTGTACCAAGGCGAGAAGCCCGCGCCGCTGGCCTTGGCCCTGCGGCATCCCGATCGGCGGCTCCGCATGGCTGCCCTGGAGGCAATCGTGCGGTTGCGGCCGAGCAAACCGTTCGCGGGCGCCGGCTACGTGCCCGGGGCGCTACAGTTCTTCGCGGCCAGCCGCGGCACCCGTCACGCGCTGGTCGCCACTCCAAATGCCGACGAGACGCGCGAGTTGGCGGGCATGTTGGCCGCGGCCGGCTACCAGTGCGGCACGGCCCTGAATGGCAGGGATCTGCTGCGATTGGCGGCGCAGTCGCCCGATTACGAGCTGGCATTGATCGACGTGTCGATCGACCGCCCGGAGATCGCCATGCTCTTGCAGCAGTTGCGGCACGACGAACGGTCGGCGTCGCTCCGCGTGGGCCTGATTGCCCGGTCCGGCTATCTTGAGCGGGCCGAGCGGTTGGCTCGGCAAGACCCCTTGGCCCTGGCTTTCTCACGGCCGCACGACGACGCGTCGTTGCGTTGGCAGTTGGCGCAGTTGGCCACGCTGGCGCCGCGGGAGTTCGTAGGGTTCGAGACGCGGCAGCGCCAGGCGGCCCAGGCGCTCGACCTGTGGGCCGAGGCGAACCGTTCGTCGAGCCAACTCTACGACTTGCGCCGCGTGCAGGATGCGCGCGATCACGGCACTCTCCAATCCGAAGTTAGCCGTCAGGGCGGTCGCCGTGCTGGCCGACGTCAACTCGGCCGAAAGCCAGAAAACGCTGGTCGAAGTGGCCAGCCGCTTTACCCAGCCGCTGGACCTGCGAATTGCGGCGGCCCAGGCATTCCGTCAAAACACCGAGAAGCACGGCATCTTGTTGACGAGCGGCGAAATCCGCACGCAATACGGCCGCTACAATGAGAGCGAAAACCTGGACGTCCCCACGCAGCACGTGTTGGGCCTGATCCTCGATTGTATTGAAGCCCCCACGGCCCGAGGGCTGAGGGTCCAGGATTCCGGGTTCAGTCCCCCTAATCGTTCGCTGGGAAGAGCCCCGGACCCTGAACCGCAAACCCGGCCCCCTGCGCCCTGAACCCCTGCTCCCTTTAATGGCTCGTCTCGCGCCGAACGTCGATCCCCACGAGACCGGACCGCCGATCCCGGGGCTGATTGGATCCGGGCCGGCGATGGAGAACGTCTATCGGCTGACGCGGCAGGTGGCCCGCTCCAACGCCTCGGTGCTGCTGCTGGGTGGAGACCGGCACCGGCAAGGAGCTGATCGCCAAGGCGATTCACCGGCTCAGCCCGCGGGGCAGCGGCCCGTTTATCCGCGTCAACTGCGGCGCACTGGCCGAGAACCTGTTGGAGAGCGAACTGTTCGGGCACGTGCGGGGCGCCTTCACGGGCGCAATCGACAATCGCACCGGCCGCTTCGAAGCCGCCCATACCGGCACCGTCTTCCTCGACGAAATCAACTCCACCACTCCCAAGCTCCAAGTCAAACTGCTGCGGGTGCTCCAGGAACACGAGTTCGAGCGGGTGGGCGACACGCAAACCATCCGCGTCGACACCCGCGTGATTGCCGCCAGCAACCGCGATCTGCTGGAAGAGACCGAGGCGGGCCGGTTCCGCGAGGACCTCTACTATCGCCTGAACGTGGTGACCGTGTACCTCCCGCCCTTGCGCGAGCGGCGCGAGGACATTCCCGAACTGGTCACGCACTTTTTGAGGATCTACAACGAGCAGGACTTCCGCCACGTGCCCTACGTGGAGCCGGCCGCGATGCAGGCGCTGCAGGACTACTCGTGGCCGGGCAACGTGCGGGAATTGCAGAACTATATCGAGCGGGCGGTGGTGCTGGCCCCCGGCGACGAGTTGACCCGCGACCTGCTGCCCGAGGCCGTGTTGGGCGGCAAGCCGCGGCGGATCGGCCGCCTCCGCGGCGCCGACGTGGAGACGCTCGCCGCGGAACTGGTTCAGCAGGGCATCGAGACGGCCGGCCCCGGCGCCGAGAACCTGTTTGCCGCGGTGGTCAACCGCGTGGAGCGGGAATTGATCATTCAGGTAATGTCCGCCTGCGAGAGCGTGCAGATCAAGGCCGCCGAACGCCTGGGCATCAACCGCAACACGCTGCACAAGAAGCTCAAGGAGTACGGGCTGGAAAAGTGAAGGCGAAGGATGAGACGAGAAGAAACGCTGCAAACCCTTTCGGCACATAAGAATGAATTGCGAGAGCAGTTTGGCGTGAGGTCGTTATGGATTTTTGGTTCGGCTGCCCGCGACGTGGCGACCGAGGCCAGCGATGTGGACGTGCTCGTTGAATTCGATCGACCGACAGGCTATCTCGGTCTGATCGCCCTCCAACAACGTCTCGAAGACCTCTTTGGGTGCAAAGTAGATGTGGGCACACCCAATAGCCTCAAGCCGCGCATACGGGCCAAAGTCCTACAGGAGAGGATCTATGTCGCCTAGATCGTGGAAAGAACGAATCGAGGATATCCTCGAAGCGATTGCCGAAATCCAGGCGTTCACGCAATCTATGTGCTTCGCGGACTTCCGGGATGATTCAAGGACGCTCAAAGCAGTAGCTCTCAATTTTATCGTCATCGGCGAGGCAGCGGGGCGTGTGCCGGAAGATATCGCGAAAGCTCATCCTGAGATTGCCTGGAACCTGCTGCGGGGAATTCGCAATCGACTGGTTCACGACTATTTTTCGTTGGATGCCCAGATCGTATGGGACACGATTCATAACGATCTGCCGCCGTTGATCGAACCGCTCAAGAGGTTGCTGGAAACGACCTAATCATGTCCGGTGTCACTACCATCTGTTTTGCCGCCAGCTATGCCGTCGCCCTCGTGCTGGAAATCTCGCGGCTGCTGTTCCGCAGCTCCGTCCGCAGGCTGGTCAGGCTCGGCTTCGCCGCGGCCGGACTGGTGGCCCACACGGCCTTCCTCTACTATCGAGCGGTCCACGTGCTCGATGCGGCCGGCGCCGCTGTCGAGCGAGAAGGATTGGTATCTCGTGGCGGCGTGGGCGCTGGTGGCGGTCTACCTGTACATGGCCCTGTTCCACCCCAAGGCGCCGTTCGGCTTGTTCCTGCTGCCGCTGGCCCTGGGGCTGATCGCCACGGCCACTTTTCTGGCCCCCGACGAGCCGCTGGCCCGCGAGCCGGCCTCCAAAATCTGGGGGGCCATCCACGGCATTTCGATCATGTTGGCGGCGGTCTCCGTGCTGGTGGGGTTCGTCGCCGGCTTGATGTATATCGCCCAGGTGCGGCATCTGAAGCACAAAATCTTTTCCACCCGCGGCCTGCGGCTCCCCAGCCTCGAATGGCTGCAATGGGCCAACGGCCGGGCGATCGTCGTGTCGGTCTTGATGCTCGGCATGGGCGTGCTGGCGGGCATGGTGCTCAACTTGATCAACATCCGCAACGAGGCCAATTTCCTCCCTTGGACCGATCCGCTCATCCTGAGCACCTGGCTGATGTTCTTCTGGCTGTTGGCCGCGGTCGTGTTCAGTGCGGTCTACCCTCCCGCCCGAAAAGGCCACAAAGTGGCCTATCTCACCGTCGCCAGCTTCGTCTTCCTGGTGATCGTGCTGGCCACGGGCCTGCTGATGGACAGCCGGCACTGGGGACGGGGAAGAGAGGTGAGAGGCGAGGGGCGAGGGGCGAGGGTTGAATACAAATTGCAAATTGCAAATTGCAAATTGCCGATTGGCCCGCGCAATGAACAATTTTCAATTTTCAATTTTCAATTTTCAATGGCAGCCGTTCCGTTTCCCTTCGGCCTTGTAACCGTCCCTCGTCCCACGTCCCTTGCCCCGCGCCCCTCCGTCGGAGGCCGGCCATGCTAGTGCAAGTGGTCGGCTGCAGCCATCACGGCACGTCGATTTCGCTGCGGGAGCGGCTGGCGTTCACGCCCGAGCAAACCCGCGAGGCCCTGGACCATTGGCGGCGGGTGTTTCGCGGCGTGGAGGCGGTAGTGCTCTCGACCTGCAACCGCGTGGAGATCTATGCCGCCACGGAGCACGATACCGAGCCGGCCTTCGATCAGATTGCCAAGTTCCTGGCCCGCTTCCACGGCCTGGACCCGGCCGACGTGATCGAGCATCTCTATCAGCACAGCGACGAGGCGGCGGTGCAGCACCTCTTCACCGTGGCGTCGAGCCTCGACAGCATGGTCCTCGGCGAGCCGCAGATTCTCGCCCAGGTGAAGCAGGCCTACCAGGTGGCCACCGAGCAGGACAACACCGGGCCGCTGATGCACGCGGCGTTTCAGACGGCGCTGCGGGTGGCGCGGCGCGTGGCCAGCGAGACGGCCATTCACCAGCGCCGCGTGAGCATCCCCAGCGTGGCGGTGGCCGACTTCGCCCGGCAAATCTTCGAGCGCTTCGACGACAAAGAGGTGCTGGTGATCGGGGCCGGCGAAATGGCCGAAGAAACGCTCCGCTACCTGCAAGACGAAGGGGCCTGGCGGGTGACGGTCGTCAACCGGAGCTTCGACCGCGCCGTTCACCTCGCCCAGCAATGGGACGGCCGCGCGGTGCCGTGGGACGAGTTGCCGAAGGCTTTGGTTGCCGCCGACCTGGTAATCAGCACCACGGCCGCGGGAGAGCCGATCGTTACGCTCCCGCAGTTTGCGGCGATCGAGCACCAACGGGTCGAGCGGCCGTTGTTCATTCTCGATCTGGCCGTGCCCCGCGACTTCGAGCCAGCCATCGCCGACCGGCCCGACGTGTATCTCTACTCGATCGACGACCTTCAGGCGGCCTGTCAGCGGAACCGCGTCGCCCGCGACAAGGAACTGCCCGCCGCCATGCACATCATCGAGCAGGAGACGGCCCGATTCATGGCCGAGATGTACCATCGGTCGGTCGGCCCGGTGATCGAGCGGCTGCGGCTGGGGTGGCAGAAACCGAAGGATGAGGAATTGCAGCGGCTGTTGAACAAGTTGCCCGAGTTGGACGACCACGCGCGGGACGAGATCCGCCGCTCCTTCGACCGCCTGGTGAACAAGCTCTTGCACCCGCCGCTGGAATCGCTCCGCGACGAATCGCAGAAGGGCGTCCCCCGCGGGCTGCTCGACGCCCTCAAGCGGCTGTTCCAGTTGAAGGACTGATACTACCGCGCCGTGGAACTAGCCGAGCAAGCGTTCACGGGCCATGTAGACGCAGCATCTTGCCGCGTTGTTCGGTTGAGCGACAATCTCGCACCGCGGCAGGAAGCGGCAAGATGCCGCTTCTACGGTCCACATCCGTGAACGGTTACCTAGCCGACGGGTCGGGGGATTGGTAAAATCCTGTTCTACTGAGCGCCAGGCCACCGTTTTCGCGCCGATGATCGTGCCGTTTCGGAGTCAGCCATGCCCGCCAACCGCGATGCCATTCGTCAGACCATTGCCGAGCTTATGCCATCGGCCCAGGAGTTTCTCTGCCGGCTGATCTCCTTCCCCTCGACCTCGGGCCAGGAGCATGAATTGTTCTGCTGGGCCGAACAGGCGTTCCAACGGCTGGGGGTTGAAGTGCGGCGAGTGCCGTTGGCCGAGACGATCAAACAGGACGAGGATTATTCCAGCCCGGTGGCGGGCATTCGCTACGATGGCCGCTTCAACCTGCGGCTCTGCCTGCCGGGAAGCGGCGGCGGCAAGCGGCTGCTGCTGAACTCCCATGCCGACGTGGTTCCGCCCTCCCAAGGCCAGGAGCGGCCGTGGGAGCCGGTCGAGAGGGACGGCATTCTCTACGGCCGCGGCGCGTGCGACGCCAAAGGACAGGTGGCGACCATCTATCTGGTGCTGGCGGCCCTGAAAAAGCTCAATCTGCGGCTTGCCGGCGACGTGATCGCCCACGTGGTCAACGAAGAAGAAAACGGCGGCAACGGCAGCCTGACCATGGCCCGCGCGGGCGAGATGGCCGATGCCTGCATTGTCATGGAGCCGTCGACCAACAAGATTTTTTCCAGCGTTCGCGGGGCGGTGTGGTTTCGGATTCTCTGCCAGGGCAAGGCCGGCCACTCGGGCCGCGCCGGCGACACGGTGAGCGCCTTGACGTTGGCCCGCAAGGCCATGGACCTGTTCGAGAAGTACCACGACGAGCTGCTGGCGGCGTCGCGGGGGATTCCGCTTTTCGACAAATACGAGAATCCGATGCCGATCACCTTCGGCCGCTGCGCGGCGGGCGATTGGCCAGCCACCGCGCCGGCGCGGGCGACGGTAGAAGGCGTGCTAGGGTTGCTGCCCAACAAGACCCGCTACCAGGTGATGGACGACTTGCGGACCGTGTTGGAGCAGAGCGGCGACCCGCGGTTGCGCGAGCGCGTCAGTCTGGAGTTCATGTACCGGCACGACAGCCACGTGCTCGACCCCCAGCATCCGCTGGTCGAAGGGCTCAAGAAGTGCTGCGGCCACTGGGGATTGCCCGCCGAGGTCGATGCCCTGACGGCCTCGTGCGACTCGTGGCTCTACAACAACCAGCTTGGGATTCCCACGGTGGTGTACGGCCCGGGGACGCTGCGATTCGCCCACAGCAACGAAGAGCAGATCGCTTTGAGCGAGATTGCCCAAGCGGGTTGCGTGCTCACCGATTTTGCCGCACAATGGTGCAGATAGGAAAAGGGGACTGAGGTTGGGGTGGCAGTTGCACTGCCATCCCCGAGTTTGGCGTGACGGGAGGCGGCAGTACAACTGCCGCCCCAACGTCGGTGCGGATAGAAGGATTTCCATGAAAGCCCTGGTCAAGACCGCCAAAGGTGTCGGCAATCTCAGCTTGATGGACATGCCCGAGCCGAGGCCCGGACCCGGCGAGGTGCTGATCGAGGTCCACGCCAGCGGCATCTGCGGCACCGACGTCCACGTCAAACACGATCGGTTTCCCTACTGGCCACCGGTGATCTTGGGGCACGAGTATTCGGGCACGATTGTCGAATTGGGGCCGGACTGCCAATACTTCCGCGTCGGCGAGCGCGTGGTGGGCGAGCCGCACACGCGGCACTGCGGCCAGTGTTATCTCTGCCGCACGGGCAACGTGCAGATCTGCCCCAACAAACGCAGCCCCGGCTGGGGAATCCACGGCACGATGGCCCGGCTGTGCGTCATGCCGGAGAAGCTGTTGCACCGCATTCCCGACAGCCTGGATTTCGACACGGCCGCCGTGGTCGAGCCGACGGCCAACGTGGTCCACGACGTGTACGAGCGGGCCGGGGTCGTGGCCGGCGACTTCGTGGTCGTGCTCGGGCCGGGGCCGATCGGGCTCCTGGCCGGCTTGGCTGCTCGGGCGGCGGGCGCCCGGCATATCGTGATGGTCGGCGCGCCGCCGGACGAAGGGCTGCGGTTGGACAAGGCCCGACGAACTCGGTTTCCAAACCGTGCTGAACGTGGCGAAGGACAACGTGACTCAAGCAGTGCTGGACCTGACCGGCGGCATCGGCGCCGACCTGGTGATCGAGTGTTCGGGCGCCCCGCCGGCCATCGCCGGCACGGTCGACCTGGTGCGCAAAAAGGGCCGCATCTGCGCGATCGGCCTGACCGGCGGCAAGACCGTCGACTTCCCCTGGGAGAAGGCGGCCTTCAAGGTGATCGACATCCACTTCTGCCTGTCGACCAGCTACACGAGTTGGGACCGGGCCATCCACTTGATCGCCAGCGGTCAAATCCCGGCCGAGAAAATCGTGACCCATCGCTTGCCGCTGAGCGACTGGGAGCGGGCGTTTGCCGAGATCGAGGCCCAGCGGGCACTGAAAGTAATTTTGCATCCGTAGGAGCCGGAAAAGGGGTCAGGTACATTTTGTGCGCAGCACCCTTCGGGCCTTTCAGGCAAAATGTACCTGACCCCTTTTCCGGCATAGGGAGAATCGACGATGACGATCGGCTTTGGAATTCTGGGGCGGGGATGATTTCGAGCCTGCACGCCGACGCCCTAAGGAACTCGGCAAAGGCGAAACTCGTGGCGGTCTGCGACGTACAGCAGCAGCGGGCCGAGAAGCTGGCCCACGACTTCGCCCCCGAGGCCAAGGTTTACACCGCCTTGGACGCGATGCTGGCCAACCCGAAGGTCGACGTCGTCGCCGTCGTTACTCCCAACGCGCTGCACACCGATGCCGTGGTGGCCGCCGCCAAGGCCGGCAAGCACGTCCTCTGCGAAAAGCCGCCGGCCATGTCGCTCCGCGATACGGACCGCATGATCGACGGCCTGCCGCCAGGCCCGCCGCAAGCTGGGCATCTTCGTGCAATGCCGTTTGCGGGAGCCCGTCCAGCAGATGAGACTCGCCATCCGGCAGGGGCGGTTCGGCCGTCTGCTCCGCGCCGATACGGTGATGAAGTGGTACCGCACCACCGAGTATTATCTGAACGACGTCTGGCGGACCGAGCGCCGCAGCGGCGCGGGCGTGACGATCCAGCACGCCTTCCACTACATCGACCTGCTGCAATACCTGGCCGGTCCCGCCGAATCGGTGGAGGCCCGCATGACGAACCTCGGGCACCCGAAAATCCAGATCGAAGACACCCTTGACGCCCTGATCCGGTTCCAAGGCGGCGTGATCGGCTCAGTCACGGCCAGCACGGCACTTTGGCCGGGCACGGACGTTCGCGTCGACTTGTTCGGCGAGAAGGGCGCCGCGGTGATGCAGGGCACGGCCCTCTCGCTGTGGAAGTTCCAGGAGGAGCGGCCCGAGGACGAGGCCATCCGCCGCTGCGGCGACCCCACGCAGGCCACGGCTTCCAGTTCGCCCACGGCGCTGCCAAGCGTCGATCATCAGCGGGTGATCGACGACTGTGCCGAGGCCATCGCGGACGACCGCGACGTAGCCATTCCCTGCGAGAGCGTGCGGCCCTCCGTGGAGATCGCGTTGGCGATGTATCAATCGGCCCGGCTGGGCGAGCCCGTTCGGCTGCCGCTGGCGGATGAAGATCGAGTTTGGGAGTAGCCGCCATACTACGCCGGTCCGGGGCGAATATGACTGCCGGGGTGTCGTTCCACAGAACGGCATCAACGCTCGCTACGCTTCACCCCCCGTTGTATCAATTGTGACGAGGGGATGGCCGATTTGTTCTCGATGCCGGAACATCTACTGGTGGCGAGAACGATGTGGGGACCGTCAGACACGGGATTGCGTCCGATGAGAACGTTCACCCCGTAGACGTTCAGTATCATCTCAGTCGTGAGCACATCCGCCGGTGTTCCAGCGGCCACGACCCGTCCCTGATCCAGCAAGACCAATCGGTCGCAATACTCGGCAGCAAGGTTCAGGTCGTGGAATACGGCAACAACCGTCATGCGGGTCTGGCGGTTCAGGTTCCTTATCAGGTTGAGGATGGACAGTTGATGCCCGATGTCCAGGTGACTTGTTGGTTCATCCAACAGGAGCACCTGCGGCTCCTGGGCGAGGCACATGGCAATGAACGCTCGTTGGCGCTCGCCACCACTGATCTCCGTGATTGGCCGATCGGCGATGTGCGAGACATTGGCGAGGTCCATCGCACGTTCGACGATCGCCAAGTCATGTTCAGTCTCGCGGCCGAATCTTGGCAAATGAGGCGACCGTCCCATCAAGACCACCTCGCGGACTGAGAATGCCAACCCCAATGCGCAATCCTGCACCAGATTTGCCACCATCTTGGCTACGTCGCGTCTGCCCATCTCTCGCAGCTTACGTCCCGCGAGCCAGACCTCTCCTTGTCGGGCAGGCAACACGCCGCTAATAACACGCAGCAACGTGGTCTTTCCTGAGCCGTTTGGCCCGATAAGGCCGACGAATTCTCCCGCGGCGATGTTCACCACGACGTTCTGCAACACGAGTCTTCCGGCATAGCCGGCGCTGATGTTTTGAAGGGAGAGCATATCAGTCCCAGTAAGAAGTCTTTCGTTGCCTTAGCAACCCCAGGAAGAACGGGCCGCCGAGTATTGCGGTGATGACACCGATCGGCACTTCCCGTGGTGCGATGATTGTACGAGCAACGCTATCCGCCAACACCAGAAAGGCCGCGCCCGCCAGCGCGGAGGCCGCGACCAGCCGGCGATGGTCCGGGCCAGCCACCAGGCGCACGGTATGGGGAACGATCAGTCCCACGAAGCCGATCAGTCCGCAGGCGGCGACGGTGGCCCCGGTCATCAGGGACGCCAACAGGAAAAACAGCTTCTTCGTCCATTCAACGTCAAGACCCAGGTGTGCCGCCGGTTCTTCTCCCAGGGCGATGAGGTTCAAGTCCCTGGCAAAAAGCACGCTCACCGCGAGTCCGGCCGCGACCACAGCCGAGACGATGCGCAACAACCCCCAATCGAAAACCTGGAGGTTGCCCAGAAGCCACCAGACAATGCCGTGCAGCTTCTCCGAAGGTGCAACGGACACCACGAACATGAGAATGCTTCCCAGCACGGCGCTTACAACAACTCCCGACAAGAGAAGCGTCTGGACAGGTGCGGTTCCGGTAGGCGTTCGGGCCAGGGCATAGACGAGCAGGATCGTGCCCAGCGCTCCGGCGAATGCCGTGGCGGGGAGCGTCCAAGCTCCGGCGGCGCTGAGGCCAAGCACGATTGCCAGCGCCGCGCCCAAGCCCGCTCCAGAGGAGACGCCCAGCACGTAGGGCTCGGCCAACGGGTTGCGCAGGATCGCCTGAAAGACCACGCCCGCCGCGGAGAGTCCTGCCCCCGCAACAACGCAGAGCGCGGTCCGAGCCAGCCGCAGCCGAAAGATGCCGGAGTGCCACACGTCATTGGCTGGAAGGGGCACGGCCCCTGCAAGAAGCGAAATCAGGCACGCGACCACGAGAGCCAGCAACAGGACGCTATACACGACCAAGCTCTTCTTGTCGCAGGAATTGGACATCTACTGCTTGCCTTCTGGTTTGTGGAGACGCGCGGCCAACGCCTTTACTCCGTCGATCAGTCGCGGGCCGGGGCGAAAGAGCAGGTCGGGATCGATGTCGTCGATAACGTCTCCCGTTCTTCACAGCAGAGATGTCGGCCCATCCTATGCGACGGGACAGTTGCACGGCTGCGTCTCCCGGTTGACCCATTTGGGCGACGAGGATGATGTCCGGGTTCCACTCAATCACTTTCTCGGGATTGATGCTTGTGTACGCCTGGGAAATTTCGTGTGCCACATTGACACCGCCGGCCCGTGCGATCAGGTCGTCCAGAAACGAGGTGCCGCCCGCTGTCATCAAGGGATGATCGCCAATCTCCACGAAGACCTTTAGGCGTTGCCGCCGAGGCGTCGTGCCGTTCTGTGCCGCGACAGCTTCGAGTTCGGCCCGCATCCGTGCAACGACGCCTTCGGCCTGCTGCGAACCTGTCCACCGCTTTGCCGATCTGCCGGATCGCATCGAACAGTTCGTCGAAATTGCGGATTCGGACATCCAGTACCCGGATACCTGATCGACGCAGCACCTCGGCAATCTCCTCCCGTTCCAGTCCGGCTGCGATCACCAGATCGGGACTCAGGGCCAGCAGCTTTTCCACGTTGGGCGCGCCGAACCCGCCAACCCGCTCGATGTGTTCCGCCTCGGGCGGATAGTCGCAATGGTCCGTCGCACCGACCAGGGAATCCCCCAATGCCAACGCAAAAAGAATCTCCGTCACACTAGGGGCCAGAGAGACGATCCGCAGCTTGCCACTCACCGGCGTATCGTGTGGGGCATCTCGGCTGCATCCGAATATCACGAGTCCTCCGGCGACCAAACAGATCGCTAAAACGGCTGCCCAAAGACTCTTCGGCGTATTGCTCATGGAGTTCGCCCACACATGCCGTATTGACTCTCACATTTGCCGTCCAGATGAAAACCGCCTCTTCCTTCGCCCATGCCAGCATCGCACTGAGCGAAGAAAGGGCCTTGAGTAGCACTCTCTAGCTACGTTCCGCTGTGTCGAGGGCCGCCAATGGGAGAGAAACACGTCGCCTGTAGCCCCAGACTGCCCAGGCAATGCCAGCGCCGCACAACAGAGCGAGAGTCGAAGGCTCGGGCACCGGCGACAACGTGAGGTTGTCCATCGCAAAGTACGCCGGGGTGTTCATGCCGTAGACGGGGTCGTTGTCCGTCGATGACAAGTCGAACTCCAGTGTCCTTGCCCCCGACAAGGAACTGAGATTGACCAGTTGCCAGGTGTTTACAATGGAACCGTTTTGTGCCAAATCGAAATTGACCGATCCCACGACATTGTTGGATGCGCCCTCGCCGATAATAGTGAGCTTGAACCAATCGCTAGGTCCGAACTGCTTGGCAGCCCAGTCGCCATCGAGCATCGAGAGCGCCGCGTACGTCGTATTGGTGAACATCGCGGACTGAACTTGCATTCCGTCAGGGATCGTGATGGTTGGCAACACGTCGCCGTAGTCGGGATTTCCCACGTACCCCACGGCATAGTTCCCGGAGCCGCCGAAGCCGGTTCCCGTGTAGGCGGCGTATTGGTTGCCGTAACCCGGTGTCGTGGTGTCATTCACGTTGGAGTACGACCAGCCGCTCCAACTGCCATAAGACGGGTTGCAACTGTTGTTGAAATATGCGCCTCCGCTGGTGAAGCCTCCTGAACCGCTGGAGCCATTCCAATAGGAATTCGGAGCCAACGAAAGGTCTTGGAAATTTACAACGGTGTCCCCCTGGCTCGTTCCGGCAAGATCGCCGAGTGCCAAGAGGAGGACAACGATCACGCGTGACGCGCCCCGCCAAGGGTGATCGAGAATTGTGAACTGAGTCATGTTGGGGACACTCCTTGTTGAAGAATGAAACGTTGAATGAAACACCTAGTCAATACGACGAGCCATCTATCGCCTCGCGTCCGTCCCGGGTAATCAAGGCCGTGAGCGTCTCGGCCGAAAGAGAGTTGGTCAAAAAATGGACGGACCCATCGACGAAGAGAGTGTTCGCTCCGCCGGGGTGGCTGCTCGAAATGCCCCACGTGCCTCCGGCGCCTTTCCCTGGTCCTCGGTTTGTCACGGGCAGGTTGGACCCGTCTGGATAGACGGAATTCGGGGCGTTGTTATAGCCGTTTAGCGTGTTGATCGCGTAGGCGGCCTGGTTATAGTGCGGCCGGCCGTGAATCCACACCCCTCGTCCGAAGTTGACCGTTTCCACGACATGCATGGTGTTGGAGGTCCCATCGATGAAATCTTCGATCCGCAACTGCCAGCGTTCAGTGAAGCCGCCGTGGTCCTGCAACTGATCTCTGCTGGGGGCGGCTGTGAAAAGTCGATTGACCCCGTTTAGGCCCAATACCGTTCAATTGATCTTTCAATAAAAGTAGCCTCCCGCCAAGATTGGGTTGTCACAAATCCTTTCTGGCAAGGAGGCTACGATGATTTCGGTCGACAAGGAAGTCGCCCAGTTCGCGTCTTGGCCGACGCGAGAACGAATCCGTGCTCTGAAGCGTATCATCCCGCGGGCCAAGGTGGAAGCCATCTTGGAGCGATGCGGCAAAGCGAAGGGCTTCTGCCGTCGCCTTCCAGGGTGGTTCATGGTCTGGTTCGTGGTTGCCCTGGGGTTGTTTTGCTGCGATTGTTATCGGCAGGTTTTTCGCTGGTTGCAGCCGTTTCGGCGGAACGGCACTCCCGGCCGATCGACATTGTGTGAGGCCCGAAAACGCATCGGCTTGGCACCGTTTCGTGCGCTGGCTAATGCAGTCGTTCGGTTGCTTGCCAAACCTGACACCCCAGGAGCGTTCTACCGCGGATTGCGTCTGATGGCGCTGGATGGGTTCATCCTGGATCTTCCCGATACGCCGGAGAACGAACGGGTCTTCGGCAGACCGGGCAGCGGTCGTGCTCCTGGCGCGTATTCGCAGGCACGGGTTTTGGCGTTGTGCGAAACGGGAACCCATGTGTTGTGGCGGTGTCTGATCAAATCCATTCGCATCGGCGAGGTCACCATGGCCCACGATCTGCTGCGTCACCTGAAGGAAGGTATGTTGCTGCTGTGGGATCGCGGTTTCTTCAGTTATCAGACCATTCAGGAGGTGTTGGATCGCCATGCGCATTTGCTGGCACGAGTCAAAACCGGCCTTATTTTCCAGCCTATTCGCCGTCTTTCCGATGGATCGTACCTGGCCAAGGTGTATCGCTCGGCTCGTCATCGACGAAAGGACGAAGGCGGGATCGAGGTGCGGATCATCGAGTACACCTTCGATGATCCTGGCCGCCCCGGAAACAAGGTTATGCACCGTTTGCTGACGACCTTCCTGGATGAAACCTTGGACCCAGCCGTGACCCTGATCGAGCTTTACCACGAGCGTTGGGAAGAGGAACTGACCATTGATGAGTTGAAGACCCACCAACGAGAGCGGCCGGTCTTGCGGAGCCAAACGACCATCGGCGTATTGCAAGAGATTTACGGGCTCCTCTTGGGCCATTACGTTGTGCGCGTCCTGATGTACGAAGCGGCCTTGCAGAAGCGCGTTGATCCGCAACGGATTTCTTTCACCGCCACCTTGAACATCTTGCGATGTCGCTTGCCCGAGTGCCCGAAAAGCGCTTGTGCCCTGCGGCAGTGGTATCAGGCGCTGCTGGAGGAAATTGCCGAGGAAATACTTCCCGCTCGCCGTAACCGAATCAACCCACGCGTGATCAAACGAAAGATGAGCTGCTGGGCGAAAAAAAGGGCCGAGCATCGTCATTACCCCCAGCCAGCCAAAGAGTTTCGACCTGCCATCGTTCTAATCCGTTGAACGGTATTGCGTTTAGGCCGTTGTAGTCGATCACGGCGAACTGCATGTTCGGATCGGCCAGCGGCGGAGAGTGGGGAGCTTTTTGCAGTCCGTAGGTGTGGTTGGACGACGGACAAAGGTAAACAGAGAGAACCGTCTTGCCCAGGGCAACATTCACGCCTTCGTCGATCGCCAAATCCAACCGGAGACTCCGGTAGAGGTTTCCCTGTTCAAGGAACGGCAGAATCATGGCGAAGGCTCCCGGACGGTATGGCCCGGTGTTGAGGAGATTGACCGGTGGGCTCGTCCCGTCCGGGTAACCCTTTAACGCGGTCCCGACCGGAAAGTGTTGATTCGCCGCATGAAAACCCTGAATCGCCAGTCCGATCTGGTGCAGGTTATTGGAGCAGGCGGTGCGTCGTGCCGCCTCGCGCGCTGCCTGGACTGCCGGCAGCAACAGGCCGATCAGCATACCGACGATCGCAATCACGACCAGCAATTCGACGAGCGTAAAGGCTCGCGACCGCGATCGCGGCAGAGGGAAGGCAGCCATGATTGTGATGCGCCAGCCGCAGCCCATCGTTGCCGTGCGCACGAACAGCGCACGGGTGAAAGGCGGTCCGACAAGCAAGAGGCGGCGCAACTAATCCACCGACAACTTTACAGCCTCCGTCCGCGCAGAGAACTGCTGGCCTGACGTTGGTAGGTCTTCTGACTTCCGAGTTCAGGAATGCCCGGCCTTCTCACCGAGTTCCCTCAGCAGGAACTATGGCAATGGCCAACAGAAAAGGCTCCCTATTAACACCCGGTTACAGCGGCGCGACCCGTCCCGGAATTGCACCGGGTTCCCTGTACGTCGGCCCTTCGAGGTGAAGTGGCCGACCACCAACGACACAATTGCAACTGATTCTATCAGTGTGAAAATCGCTGTCAACAGGTCTTTTCACAATTCCAAAAGCTGCGCAGTGCTTTCACAGGCGCGGCGGCAAACCGCTTTGGCGCTTGCCCAACTGATTAGCCATGCCAGCCTACGCCAGCAGCGTGTGCGCTTCTTTCAGCTTCGCCATGATCGCCAGCCGGTTGGGACACGTCTGCTCGCAGATGCCGCAGCCGGTGCAGGCCGGCGCGCGTTGCTCGGCCGATAGCTTGGCATAGTACTCGCGGGCGTCCTCGTGGTGGCCGTAGTTCTTGTAGTACATGCGGAATCGCATGATCTGCGGGATGGCCACGCCCTGCGGACACTTGGGCGCACAGGTCTCGCACATGCGGCAGTAATCGGCCGTGGCCGCCGCCGCATAGGTCTCCAGCAGGCGCTCGTGAACCTCGGTGAACTTCTTGACCACCGCGCCGCAATCTTCCACGACGTCCTGGGGCGTCGTCATGCCCACGGCCGTGCAGCAGACGTTCGTGTTTTTCAGCACCCAGAGCAACATCGCGTGGTAGAGGTGCTCCGCGCCGAACTCCTTGAGCTCGGCCAGCAGCTTGGTGACCTTGGGATCGGTGCTGTCTTTGGCCCAATTGGGGACGAAATGGCCGGTCATGGGCTTGATCGCCAGCACGCCCACGTCCTTCTGCTTGCACAACTTGAAGAGGTCTTCGGCCCCGACTCGGTCGACCTGTTCGGTCCACTTGGCGAGGTTCATGTAGTTGTAGGGCTGGAAGATGAAGTCCAAGTCGCCCGACTCGACCAGGGGCGTGTGCTTGGCCGGCACGTGCTGGCTCTGGCCGATCCAGCGAATCTTGCCCTGCTCCCTGAGCTTGTGGGCCGCTTCGCGGAACTCGTCGGTGAATCCGCCGTGGCCAAAGTAGCAGTCGATGTAGTCGGTCTGAAAGCGCTTCAGGCTCGTCTCGCACTTCTTGATGATCTCATCGACGCTCTTCTTCTCGGGCGTGGTGGCGGTGAAGATGATGGCGTTCTGCCGCCGGCCCTTGAGCCCCTTGCCCAGCAGTTCTTCGGTGTCGTGATAGACTTCCGAGGTGGCCACGAAGTTGCCGCCGCGGTCGAGCATCAGTTCCACCATCTGCGGGAGTTGCTCGCGATAGCGGTTGAAGAGGAAGGGGCCGAGCTGTTGCGACTTCAGGCCGCTGGCGCAACCCAACCCGACCGCCGAGACCATGAGGTTCGTGCGTCCGAAGCGGCGGTACTTCATGTCGGTCTTCGCCTCCTCGCCCGGCGCGGCCCCGGCAGTGCCGCCGAGCGCGACGCCCGCGGCGATCGCCGAGCCTGTTTCCAGAAACGCGCGTCTAGTGACCGACGAACCGTCTGATTTGGACATCGTAGCTCTCCTATGCCGTGGGACGCAACCGGAACTGCATCCCGCCATTGTGCCGCGCCGTTGCACCTGCGTCAAGCTGTAGGCAGCCCGACAAAGGGGGGAGGCCCTTGCCGATTGCAGGACGGAAGAAGGCGACAGGCACCGTTGTCGGAGCCCGTTTCGGGAGGATCGGCCGAGCGGAGCGACGGAGTTAATCCCCTTTCCCGCGGCTCCCGACCCGACGTAATAGAATCAAGGCCGCACGCGAAAAATCGAGCTGCCCGCGGGAGAGGTTGGCAGCCTCTCCCACGGGCGCCACGTTTCCCGTGGACTGCTTGCAGGGCGAGCCGGCCGGAGCCGCAGCGGCTCGCCGGAAGGCGGGCGGTTACGGCGTGATGGCACGCCAGACGTTTCGCACCGGCTCGCCCGGCACGTAGACCTTTGGCGTCCCGTACAGGCTCCAACCGGCCACGCCATAGTAGGCAACGCGAGGCTGGGCAGCCGGGGCAAAGCTTACGGTGTACGGCTGCGCGACCGGGACATAGTACGTTACGTGTGGCGCAGCCGGCGCAAGGTAGGTCGTGCGGGGTGCAGACGCGTAATGCACCACCGCGGGCGCACAGTGCGTCGTGCAACTCGGCACGTCCGGGACATAGCTTGTCACCGGGCCGCCGCAATTGCACTGGGCTAGCGCTATCGAGGTGGTGGCACTCATCACGGCGGCCGCGGCGATGGCAACGAATCGTCGGAACATGGCTCTCCTCCTTGATTTTGTTGGTTCTTCCGGTCGATGGGGCGGGTGCCGCCCTGTTTCTTGTACGCAACAGGGGCGCGTTTGGGTCGAGCGCCGCGAGAATTGCGTTCTCTGGCTCAGTTGCCCTCGGGCGTCTTCATGCGGAACTCTCTGCGCGGCAAAGAAGATCGCGGCCGACCAGCGGCCAGGACCAGGCCCACGCCCAGCAGCGTCAGCACGCACGTCTGCGACTGCCGGCGCCGTCGCCAGGTCGATCGACCATTCCTTGCCGCTCGGCCGGGTCCAGCCAGCGCAGCACCAGCACGCGGAAGTAATACATCACCGTCAGCCGGCGGGCCACCGTGTCGAGGCTGGCCAGCAGCCCTTCAAAGATGACGATGTAGGCCACGCCCACCAAGAGCGAGCGCCGCATGAGCAGTCCCAGCAGGCCAAACAGCCCGCAGTAGCCGACCTGCGCCAGCGCCAGCAGGCCGGCCGTCTTCAGCGCCCTGCGCGACCAGTCCCGCGGTCGCCGGCTCGCTGCGCCGTCAGGGCGATGACCGCGAACGTGGCCGCGGTGAACACGGCCGTCAGCGCCGCGGTCACCAACAGCGTCGCCAGCAGCTTGACCAGGTACAGCGCCCAGCGCGGCAGCGGCCGCAGCAGCAGGTAGGTCAGCGTCTGCTCCTCGACTTCGTCCTGGATGATGCCCGTGGCGTACAGCAGCGCCGCCAGCGGCACCAGGGCATGCGGAATGAGGTTGAAGACGAAAGCGAACTGCAGGCCCTCGGCGGGGGCGCGACGCGCGACGCCAGATTGACCACCGCGGCCAGCACGCTGGGCAGCGCAAACAGCAGCGACAGCACCAGCAGCCGCCGGCCGCGGACGTGCTGCCGCAGCGTCAGCACGAACAGCGTGGCCAGGGCGCCCAGACTAGGGACGCCGCGACAGGACGACGGCGTTCGGCAGGCAACGAACGGTCGAAGGTTTCATTTGCTCACCAGGTACTTGAATACGGCTTCCAGGTTGTCGTCTTCCGAGTAGACCTCGCGGAGGGCCGTTCCGTCTTCCAGCGACAGCGCCGGCAAGCGGGCGTAAAAGGCGTCGGGGCGGCGCGTCTCGACCAGCACGGCCTTGCTCGCGCTCGAGCATCGTCACGCCCTCGACGTCCTCCCAGCGGACCAGCTTGGCCGCCAGCGCCCGGTAATCGTCGCAGACCAGGACGATCCGATGGGGATGCCGGTCGATCAGGTCGCGGATCTCGCGGCACCTGGCCCTCGGCCACCAGCCGGCCGCGGTGCAAGAGGATGATGTTCGGCGTCAGCGCCTCGACCTCGTGCAGGATGTGGCTGGAGACCACCACGCTGCGCCCGGTCCCGCCCAGGCCGCGGATCACTTCCAGCAGGTCGCGCCGGGCCACCGGATCGGTGCCGGTGAAGGGCTCGTCCAGAAAGCAGCACGCGGGGCTCGTGGACCAGGGCCTGGGCCAGCTTCGTCCGCTGCCGCATCCCCTTCGAGTAGCCGCGGATCGGCCGGCGCATGTGCTCCGTCATGCCGACGATGGCCAGGGCTTTTTCGGCCGCCGCGGCGGCCTCGCGTCGGCCCATCCCCGTCAGCCGGGCGCAGGTGCGGACGAAGTCGTAGCCGGTCATCCATTCGTAAAAGGCGTCCTGCTCGGGACAGAGGCCGACGTGCCGCATCAGGGCCGGGTTGTTCCAGGCGCCGGTGGCCCGAGGACGCGCACGCTTCCCTGGCTGGGCCGGAGTTGCCCGGTGGCCAGTTGCAGCAGGGTGGACTTGCCGGCCCCGTTGGGGCCCAGCAGCCCGGTGACGCCGGGCGGAATCCGCACGCGTCAGCTTGTTCAGGCCGATGACGTTGCCGTACCACTTGGAGACGCCGTCGAACTCGACGACGGGCGTCACCGCAGCCGGTCCAGCGACTTCACGCGCGTGCTCAAAGTCCATAGCGAAAGTCCCAACAGGCCGGCCAGGACGCCGGCCGACCATATCCACGGATACTGCGGCACGATCTGATCGGCGAGGCGGCGCTCGTTGATCGCGGCGATCCGGCTCGCCGGCCCGCCGCGGCCTGAAGAACGGCTGCAAGGCGGCCCGCGGCACCTCGATGGCCCGGCCGATCTCCACCCAGGCGGCGTCGGTGTTCAGCAGGGCCTCGCCCAAGCGTTGGAGGTTGGCGGTGTAGGAGCAGAGCGGCCGCCAGTTGGTCGGCGCCGCTTCGGCCTCGGCTCGTTCGATGCGCTGCCTGCACGCCGCTTGCCACCAGCTTCCGCCGGTGGCCGCCCGTGCCCCGCGGGCTCGTTGGGGCGAGGCCGGGCCGCCATCAGCGCGGCTTGGCGACTGGCCTCGGCCATCTCTTCCTGCCGAGCTGTGCTGAAAGAAGGTTGCCCGCTGGATGCCGCTCGAGCACGCCGGCGACCGTCGAGCTGATGATCCACAGGCCGACCCAGGCGATGCCCACGTAGAGCGACCGCCGCGACAGGACGACAGGGCCAGCATGAGCGTCCCGGCCGAGACGACAATCACCAGGCCATACAGGATGCTGGCCGGCAGCAAACGCCAGGTGTCGCGGATCACGCTCAGGTCGAGGCTGAAGCAGACGCCCAGCACGTAGGCGGCCGACCGCCGGCACGACCGCCACCGCGGCCACCAGCGCGGCAATGACGCCCAGCTTGCCGAGGAAGTAATCCAGCCGCGTCAGCGGCCGGGAAAAATACAGCGGCAGGGCGTTGAAGCGAAGGTCGCGGCTGATCAGGTTCGGCCCCGACGATCACCACCAACAGCATGATGAAGAAGATCTCGAACTTGAAGAACATCGAATAGGCGATGGTCCACACCGCGTGCCGGTAGGCGTGCGGGTCGGCGGCGATGCCCGGCGGGAGGATCGGCTGCAGCAGACTCAGCACGCCGTCTGGTTCCCTGCTCGAACAATCCCCACAGGGCCAGCACGACGACCAGGGCCAGCGCCGGCAGCCACGCCAGCAGCAAGAGGATGCGGACGATCAGCGAGCCCTTGAGCTGCCCGCGCAGCCCCTGCCTGGTGATGGCCAGCCAGCGCCAGGCGTGGCCCGACAGCGCGCCTTTCCAGTGCTGATATCCCTGGTCGAAGATCGGCATAATCGTTTCCTGGGCCGGCGTTGTCTCACACGGAGCCGCATTCCTCGCGCTAGTGCAGTGATTCAGCCCATTGGGACTTTGTCGTGAGAGGTTAGCAACATTGATTTCGACCCGGAGGGTCGTGTGACAAATAGAGGTAGGGAGGCCGCATTGGGTTGCGGCCCCCCTCCCTCCGAACCGGACTGGCGGATTTCCCGCATCCGGCTCTCCAGTTGATGGTGTTACCTCCGAAAGGGTTGAGCGAAACAGACATGGGCGGTTTGCAGGGAATACAGCCCTTGCTCGTCGAAGAAGCGATTGGGCCAACGCTGCTGGTCCCTTCCGCGGCCCCGTCCGCGCCGTTTCTGTCGCCGCCGCAACATGCTACGCAGCCGACCACGAATCCAGCCGTCCAGTTGGCGGAAAACCGACCCGCGACAATGGCGGAAGTAGATGAACCAGCCGCGAAGTTGCCGCGTCAGTCGAGCACACGTGAAGGGCAGGTCATGCCCGTTCGTGCGCTTGGTCTTCGCGCGGACCGCCTCCTTGAGTTTCCGCAGGCTCTTTTGCCGCGGCACACGCAAGTCGCCGCGGAAGCGATAGCCCAGAAAATCGAAACCCTCGATGCGGGCGTCCACGATCTTGGTTTTGGTCGGATGCAGGGTCAACTCGTTTTCGTTGACCCAACGTTGCACCATCGCCAAGGCCGCTTCCGCCTCCTCGCGAGTCTTGCACAAGATCACGAAGTCGTCTGCATAACGGACCAGCGCGAAACCGGCGTCGTCCAGCACGTGGTCCAGCGGGTTGAGGTAGATGTTGGCCAGAAGGGGCGAGAGGACTGCTCCTTGGGGCGTGCCCGTTTCGGGCGTCCACTCCCGCAGGTTGTCCATCACGCCTTGCTCCAGGAACATCTCCACCAAACGCAACACCCGGCTGTCCGACACCTTCTCGCGCAGTCGCGTCATCAGCCGTGGCTTCGAGATCGTGTCAAAGTAGCTCTTGAGGTTCGCGTCCACCACGTAGACGCGACCAGCGCCGAGCAGTTCCTCGACCCGTTCCAGGGCGTGATGACACCCTCGTCCGTGTCGAAACCCGTAACTGGCTTGCGAAAACGTGGCGTCGAAGATCGGTTCCAGCACGTGCAACAGCGCGGTTTGCACCACGCGGTCACGCACGGTCGGAACCCCCAACGGCCGCTGCTCCTTGCTGCCCGGTTTCGGAATCCAGACTCGCCGCACGGCCTGCGGACGATACGCATTGGTCCGCAGTGCCTCGTGCAGCCTGTCCAGTTCTTTCTGGCCATTGGCCTGAAAGCCCTCGACCGATTGATGGTCCACCCCCGCTGCTCCCCGGTTGCCGATCACATGGCTGCGGGCGGCAAACAGGTTCAGCGGCGCGTACACCTTGTCGATCAGCGTGTGCCATCTTCCTCCTCGCACTCCTTGTTCGAGTGTCGCCAACATGCGGTCCGTCCAGACACACGGGTTCGCCCAGTCGCGAATCGACGGAGGCTCTCCGGCGGGAGTAGCCGCGAACGGCACTGTCACCGGGGGATGGTTTCTTTCCCGTGGCTCGGACATCACGCATCCATCTTCCTGCACCCCTTCGCTCCCCCGGCGTTACCCGGTTTCGTCGCTACTATGGGTGCTCTGACTCCTGGACGGCCGGTTCTTCCTATCCTTATCAGGGACAATGAACTCCGTCCTGCTTCCTTCCAGGTCTCTCTCCTTACGACGTTTGACCTTCCGACCATTCCGTCCTCAACCACCGTGTTGCCATCTCCCCATCACGGCTTTCGCACGTTACCTCAGCCGGATGGGCCGCCGCGTCTATCCCCCGGGCAGATCTGGACGGATCGGAGGGAACGCCGTCACGCGGTCGGAGGTTCGCCATTGGCTAGCAGGCTCCCCGACAGGCTTGGCCGAATCAGGTTCGTTATCCTACGGACTGGTCATTCACCTCCGGTTGCTTCCCACCCCTCCTCGCGGAGACGCGGTTACTTTCGGTTACAGGTTTGTAACGCAAACCTGGTGGGGACTCGCACCCCACCGATCAAACGTTTTCAGAGACGCACTAGCCCAGCGATTCATCGCTGGGAAAGGGGACGTCACGTTCTGCCTTCGTCCCGGAGGGACGGTTGAATTCGTAGCCATTGCATTCGGTTGTCCCTACGGGACTTGGTCGAGGAGAACGGTGCGTTTCCAGCCCCAGCAGTGAACTGCTGGGCTACTGTCAAATGCCCCTACGGGGCCAAAAGCGTTGTCCAAATCACAAATCCCCGCAATTCTAAATCACTACACTAGTTTGTTGTCTCCGGCCTATTGTCTTCTTCGAGCGCCTTCAGGAACACTTCTTCGAGCGTGCTGCGCTGGGGCCGCAGGTAGCGAATCTGCTCCCCCGCGTCGGCAGCGAGCTTCCACAACAATTGTCGCGACTCGCCCGGCGGCAAGCGCACGACGAGGCTGTGGTCCTGTTCCTTCATGGTACAGCCGGCTTCGCTGAGGCGGCGGGCGAAAGTCTTCGTGTCGGCCTTGACGCGGACTTCGTAGCAGTGGTTGTGAAGGTCCTTCAACTCCTGAATCTGCCCCTGCGCCAGCAGCCGGCCCTGGCCCAGCACCATGACGTGATCGCAGACGAACTCCACGTCGGGCAGCAGATGGCTGGAGAACAACAGGCTCATCTCCTTGCCATGCGACAAGTCGCGGGCCAGTTCGAGCATCTCCTGGCGCCCGGCCGGGTCCATGCCGTTGGTGGGCTCGTCGAGAATCAGCAGGCGCGGGTCGTGGACCAGGGCCGCCGCCAGTTTCACCCGCTGCTTCATGCCGGCCGAATACGACTCCGCCGGCCGATAACGGGCCTCGCCCAGCGCGACGTAGTTGAGCACTTCGTGGGCCCGCTGCAGGGCGTCGGTGCGCGACATCCCGCACAGCTCTCCGGCGTAGGCGACAAACTCGACCCCGGAAACGGCGGGAAAGAGGCACTCGTCCTCGGGAACGAAACCGGCCGCCTGGCGGATGTCGAGCCGCCGGGAGTGCAAGTCCATGCCGAGCACTTCGCCCGACCCCGAGTCGATCGAGATAAGCCCCAGGAGGGTGCGAATCAGGGTCGTCTTACCCGCCCCGTTCGGGCCCAACAGGCCGACGGCGCCGGGCGGCACGTTGACCGAGAGCTGGCGCAAGGCGGTGATCTTGCCGTACGTCTTGGTAATGTCACGCAGCGCGAGTAGCATCCGAACCCCGCCGTCTGGTGAATCGAGGATGAAGCGGAGCCTGACCGATGGCCGTCACTCTAACATATTCGTTGCCGGCCCGACAGTCTTGGGGCGACCGGCCCGATTCCGGCGTCCCCCCCGAGCTAACAGTCTGTTGAAAAAGTCGGCTTGTGGTTGATAGGGGTAGGGAAGGCCGGTTAAGTTCCCGGCCTCCCCTCCCTCCGAACCGGACTGGCGGATTTCCCGCATCCGGCTCTCCGGTTAGTGGTGTTACCTCGTAGAGGATTGGTGAACCGAGCGCGGGAAGGAAACAAGGTTCCTTCTCGGGATCGGCAGAAGCGAAAGGCCCTGACCTTCACGGGAAGGCCACCAACATGCAACATCGACGGTGCGGCCAATCTGAGCCAAGTTACGTGTGCCTGACGCAGTCCGTCGTGGCTAGTCGTTGCCGACACTCGCGGTACGGTGTGGTTTTGGCCGTGCGTCATGTTTCATCCCCTTTCCTGCGTCCCTTTGCTCGACGGGCATTGCCCCGCTTCCTCGCTCGTATGGACGCTCTGACTCCTGGGCGGTCGATTCTTCGTATCCTTATCAGGGACAATGAACTTCGTCCTTGTACCCGCCCAGGTCTCCTTGCTTCATGTATCAAACCTTCCGACCGTTCCGCCTCCAACCACCTGTTGCCGCCTCTGGGGCTTGGTTTGGTTTCCCCCCGGAGCTTACCGCGCGGTCTGCCGACCGCATCCCTTGCGAGGACCACAGCGTCACTTGGGCTTCGCCTTTTCCTAGCAGGCTCGCCACGACAACCGGCCGAATCGAGTTCGTCATCCTGCGGACCAGCCGTTCACCTTCAGTTGCTCTCCACCCCCTCTCACGAGGACGCAGTTACTTTCGGTTACGAAGTTCAAACCCAACTTCGACAAGGACTTGCACCTTGCTGATTCGATACACTCACAAGCGCACTAGGAGGCGACTCCTGTCGCCGATTTGCAGCGGATTCTACATCGCCATCGGCGACTGGAGTCGCCTCCTACAGCTTTTTCAACGGGTTGCTAACTCAGCAGGTCCTTGAAATATTCCGCAGCGGCTTCCCAATCCACGGTCTCGTCGGGCTTGCGGCCCATGCGATCGTAGAGCCGGCGACGGGCTTTCTTGTCGTCCACGGCGATCCGCGCCGAGATGACCAGCACTTCCTTGGCGACTTCGATGGGGACAACGATGCAACCGTCCCAGTCGCAGCCGACGATGTCGCCGGGGCGGACAACCACCGGAGCCGCCTACTTCTGCGTCCTGGCACGGTTGCGAAGCAGTTCTTCCCACTGGGCCTGGTGCTGGGCCATCAGGCGATCCTGCTCCGAGATCTGCTCCGACGAGTCCGTCGTACGTCCGCCGCCTGCCGGCAACGGAGGCGGTTGGCGATCGGGCGGCGTCTGCCCCTGGACCGAGTCGGCCTGGGCCGGCGGATGGCCCGGCGAGTCTTCCGGGCGATCCGGCGGACGCCCCAGATCGGCGGAGTGCGGCGACGACGCGGCGACCTGTTCGTCGGCTGCCGGGGCCTGTTGGCCTGCCTGCTGACGCTCCAACAGGGCATGGATTCCGGCCATCTGTTGTTTCAGTTCGGCCATCTCCTGCCAGTGCTGCATTTCACGTTTCTGATCGGCCAACTGGCCGGCCATGGCCGCGTTCTGCTCCTGCGCGGCCTGCAACTCGGCCGTCTGAGTCGTCTGCTGACGCTCCGCCAGCGCCTGTTGATCGACCAACTCGGCGATGCGTTGCTGAAGCCTGTCGGTTTCCTGCCGGTGCTTGGCGACGGTCTGCTCGAAGTCCCCTTGGCGCGCGGCAATTCCCTCGATCTCGGCCGCCTTCTGTTGGGCCGTCTCCTGCCAGTGTTGCGTCTGTCGTTGCTGATCGGCCAACTGGTCTGCCGTCACCGAGTTCTGCTCGCGCGCGGCCTGCAACTCGGCCGCCTGAGCCGCCTGCTGCTGCTCCGCCAACGCCCGCTGTTCGACCAACTCAGCAATACGTTGCTGAATCTGGTCGATCTCCTGCCGGTGCTGGGCGGCGGCGGTCTGCTCGGCCTCCCCTTGGCGCGCGGCAATCGCATCGATCTCGGCCGCTTTCTGTTGCGCCGTCTCCTGCCAGTGCTGCGTTTGACGCTGCTGTTGGGCCAACTGGTCTGCCAGCGCCGCGTTTTGCTCACGTGCGGCCTGCAACTCGGCCGCCTGTGCCGCCTGCTGACGCTCCGCCGACGCCTGCTGCTCGACCAACTCGGCGGTGCGTTGCTGAAGCCGATCGGTTTCCTGCCGGTGCTGGGCGGCGGCGGTCTGCTCGAAGTCCCCTTGGCGCGCGGCAATCCCTTCGATCTCGGCCGCTTTCTGTTGCGCCGTCTCCTGCCAGTGCTGCGTTTGACGCTGCTGTTGGGCCAACTGGTCTGCCATCGCCGCGTTTTGCTCACGTGCGGCCTGCAACTCGGCCGCCTGTGCCGCCTCCCTACGCTCCACGAGCGCTCGTTGATCGGTCAGTTCGGCAATCTGTTGCTGAAGCCGGTCGATCTCCTGCCGGTGCTCGGCGGCGGCGGTCTGCTCGGCCTCGCCTTGGCGTGCCGTCATCCCGTCGAGTACCGCAGGCAGTTCATCGAACATGCCGTCGAGGATATTCTCGAACTCGCCCTGGCACGTGCGCATCCCGTTCGAGCGCGCTTTGCACGCCATCGAGCGGCTGCCGGTCGGCCAGCGCCGCGATACGTTGCTGAAGCCGGTCGGTTTCCTGCCGGTGACTGGCGGCGGTTGCCTGCGCGGCGTCCCGTTGGCGCGCCGCCATCCCTTCGAGCACCGTGGGCAACTCGTCGAACATGCCGTCGAGGACATTTTCGAACTCACCCTGGCACGCGCGCATCCCGTTGAGCGTGCTTCGCACGTCGTCGCAACGGGAAATCGAATCTAGTAGTCCGCTCGACACGACCATTCCTATCGTTGGTACTGCGCTCCGTGGGGACGTGCGCGAAACGGGTTCCAGCAAGACAAGCGTCAGACGTCGCAAATATCAAGTATCATAGGCAGTCGGGGCGGCGCGTCGGGGAATCCCGTCAGACCGCGTCGGCCTCCATTGCGTACTCCCAGGCAATCGGGGTTCCCTCGGCGGCCGGGTAGCGTGTCCGTGGCATTGACCGGCGTTACGAGGCTGTCGCTGGTGAGCAGGCCCGTAGGCTTGCCGTCGCGGACGACGATCGCGACCGCCTCCGGATGTTCTGCGAAGTATTGGAGGAGGGTGACGAAATCGGTCTGCTCGTCGAACTTCGTCACGTCGGCGGACATCGCGTCGGCAACGTTCGCGGCGACGCCGGAGGCGATCGCCGCGCGAACCGCCTCGTCGGTGAGAAGTCCCGCCACTTCGCCCTTCTCGTCCACGACGGGGAAGGCCGGCAGCCGCGTACGCCGGAAAAGGGCCGCCGCATCGGCCAGACCGGTCGTCGGCTCGCAGTTCCACGCCGCACGGGCTGAAGATGTCGCGGGCAACCGAATCCTGAAGCAGCTTGAAGCGGCGCCGCAACATGGTCCGGCGGCGGCTTCCGCGGCGAATTCGCCGAACCGCGCCACGCAATCCCGCCCGGACGACTTGGCCGAGCGGAGCGCCTCCAGGGCGTTGCCGATCAGTCGTTCCGAATCCTCTTCGGCGGCAGCGCCGGCCACGCCGAAGCTTGCGGCAATCCGCAGGGTCGCTGCTCCTTGACGGGGAACTCCAACTCGGCCAGGGTCTCCCGCGCGCGCTCCGCCCACGACGCGGCCCCTTCCTCCAGGACGCCGGGCAGAAGCACCGCGAAGCGGTCCCCGCCGAGGGCATACACGGAGGCGGACCCGTTGGCGGCGTCGCGCAGCGCCTGGCCGGTCGGCTCGCAGAACGGCCGCGCCGGTCGCTTCGCCGTAGCAGGCGCAGAATGGCATGATAGAAGTCGAGGTCCACGACGACGAGCGATGGCGTTCCGGCTTTCCGTCCCGGCCGGGACATTCCCGTCGCAGACGATGTTCGAACGCGGCGAACCCGGGCAGGCCCGTGACGGTGGGCGTTCCACCCATGTCGAGCAGACGCCGCTCGCACTGTCGAAAACACCTGCCGGCCCGAACGCGCGCCAGCAATTCTCCGTTGGCGACGGTTTTGTCAGGAAATCGTTGGCGCCGGCTTCCACGGCGGCAACGAGATCTTCCCGAGTCGGATTGTCGACGATGACCAGGGTATACGGATGCCGGCCCTGCTGGTCGGAATCGGCGATCTGCAGCAGCCCCAAGGTCGGGCGGAGCGAGGGGCCCGCGTCGAGGATCAGCAGGTCGGGCGGGTCGGCAGCCAGCAACGCGGCCGCTTGTTCCTTTTGCGATGTCTGCTGCAAGCGATAGCCCGTCGTTGCGAGCACCGTCGTTAGCCGCCTCAAATCGCCGCGATCCTTGCTGACCAGCAAGATCGTGGATGTAGATGCGTTCATAACCCGGTCGTTCCCTTCAAGAGCACCGTCCGGGCAAGGCCTGAAACGTCGTTCAACCCGACGACGCAAGCCCAGCTCATCCGCGGACGGGCGCATGTTCCGACATTCTGGATGAAGTATACGTTACAGGGCGCGAGCGAGCCGGCCGCCAACCCCACAGGGGGGGCGAGCGAATCGACAAGGGAAACGCGACTATACTTGATTGACATGCGGTCGCCGGCCGGCGGCCCCCCGGGCGGCTGGCGGCTGTGAATCTTTGGGCGGGCATGGCCCGCCGCCATGCGTTCGGTTCGGTGGGCGGCGCCACCTACGCTTTGCGGCCCGCCGAAACGGGAGGCGAGAATTCACACGCTCCCGGCGTCACTTTGCGATGGGGATCAGACGATGCGAACGGAGCCCATTCGGCCACAGTCACCACAGATAGCCGTCTTGGAACAGTATCCCGAGGATGGCAGCGCACCGTTGAGGACGCCGATCACCACGACGCCGTTCTCGATCGGCAGGGACGACGCTGCCGATCTACGCATCGATTCAAGGCGGGTCTCGCGGCGGCACGCCGTGATCAACTGCGAGGGCGGCGTCTATTCCATCGACGATCTCGACAGCACGAACGGAACCTTCGTCAATGGGGAACGGATTTCCGAAGCGAAGCTCCAGAGCGGCGACGTCGTGGTTTTCGGCGATGCGGAATTCACCTTCAATGCCCCGCAGTCGGAACGGGCCAGCTCGCATGGCGACGCAGATCATGGATCTTGCGGGCTGGCGGGAACCCGAAGGCGCCGCGGACGACACCATCTATCTGGTTCGCCGCATGCATGCCATGCTGATGAGCCGCTGCCTTCGAGTCCGCTTCGAGTCGATCGTCCGCTTGGATCAAGGCGGGCTGTTTGGACACGAAGCGATCGACGGCCTTTCCGCGGCCCCGTCGAATCTCGCGGCCGAACAGCGTCGCCTGATGCAGATCGACTGCCAATTGACGGCACGACTCCGGCAACTGCAACGGATGATCGCCGCGGAGGAAGCGGGCGAGTTTTCTGCGGGCGCGCACGTGTTCCTGCCCGTGGCAGGCTCCGAGATCGGCAGCCAACGGCTGATCGAGTCGTTGGTCGACCTGAGCCACGTCGTCTCCCCCAACAAGCGGCTGGTGATCGTCGTACCCCACGACAACGTCTCGGACAACGCCTACCTCGGACAGTTCTACGATCGGACGCGCGACCTGGGGCTGGGAATGGCCTACGGCGAGTGCGCCGGAGGGCACATCGCCGGGAGAGGGAAAAGAGGCCAATCGGCCCGAGTTCGTCAAGCTGGCCCGCGCGCTGACCCGGGGAATCCACCGCGCCCGGCGCGACAACAGCGGGTCGAGGCCATGGTCCGCGACGCCCGCAACGCCGGCTGCCAGATCATTGCCACGGGGATATCCCACGAGGAGGAAGCGGCATGTTGCCGCGAGTTGGGCTGCCATTTTGGCCAAGGGAGCTTCTGCACGGGAGCCCCCGGACGCGCCGCTGATCCTGATACCGAGCGTCAACGACCAAGCCGTCCACGCATAACGGGGGACGGGGGCCTGTCGAGGTAACCTATGTCCGCCACTTCTCACGAGTCGCCCAGCAGTTTGTTGGCGCCGGTGCTTGCCGAGGAACGATTCTGGCCTTCGGTGCCGCGTTCCCTGGAAGATACCGGACTGAGCACGACGCTGGTCGAATCGTTGATCCTCAAGCACTTGACCATCGTAGGGTGCGACAGCGGCCGGGGCATCGCCCAGCACGTGTGCCTGCCGTTTGACGCTCTGGAAAACCTGATGCAAGACTTGCGGAACCGTCAACTGATCACCCATATCGGCTCGGCCCCGTTGAACGACTATCGCTACGTGCTGGCCGAGCGAGGGCGGCAGCGCGCCGACGCCTACGCTGGCGGCCTGCGCCTACGTCGGGCCGGCGCCCGTGCCGCTGATCAGCTACGTGCTTTCCGTCGAGGCCCAGACGATCCGCGCGGAGACTCCCCGGCGGCAACAACTCGAAGCGGCCTTTTCCGACATCTCCGTCGAGCCCCAACTCTTCGGAAGCTTGGGCCCGGCCGTCAATTCCGGCGCCGGCCTGTTCCTCTACGGGCCGCCGGGCAACGGGAAGTCCACCTTGGCCAAGCGGATCACGAAGTGCTTCGGCCAGGCGGTCTGGATTCCGCAAGTCATCGTGGAAGACAACCAGTTGATCAAGCTCTACGACGCCGCCTACCATCAGCCCGCCGCGGACGACGAGAACGATCTGGTGAAGACGGCCGAGTACGACCGGCGATGGATCAAGGTGCGCCGCCCCACCGTGATCGTGGGGGGGAATTGACCATGGATTCCCTGGAGATCCGCTACGATCCCACCAGCAAGACCAGCGAGGCGCCGATCCAGTTGAAGAGCAACTGCGGCTGCCTGCTGATCGACGACTTCGGCCGCCAGAGGGTTGAGCCCCTCGAACTGCTCAACCGCTGGATCGTGCCGCTGGAGAACCGCGTCGATTTCCTCACGCTGGCGACCGGCAAGAAGATCCAGGTTCCCTTCGAACAGTTGATCATCTTCTCCACGAACCTGGAGCCCTCCGACCTGGTGGACGAGGCCTTCCTCCGGCGCATCCCCTACAAGATCGAAATCGCCGATGCCAGCGAGGAGGAGTTCCACCGGCTATTCCAGTTGTACGCCAGGTCGTTCCACTGCGAATGCCGGCGGGAAGTGGTGGAGTACCTGATCCGCAAGCATTACCGGCCCTTGGGCCGTCCCATGCGGCGGTGCCACCCCCGCGACTTGATGGACCAGGTCCACAACTACTGCGTCTACCACGATCTGCCCCTGGAGATGCGTCCCGAGTACTTCGAGCACGTCATCAGCAGCTACTTCACGAACGTGCGCGGCATGGACTCGTCGGAGGCGAGCACGCCTTCTCGGCAATCGCGTATGTGGCCAACATCGGCGTCGCCGGCGCGGGCCGAGCCCGTGGCCAATCCGGCGCCCATCGCCGCGCCGCCGGCGCCGACGTTCACCGTGCCGATCCAGCCGCAAGAGGTTTGAGGAGCCGGCCCCCGGAAGGCAAGGCATTTTTGGGGCCAGTGGGGCGAAAAGAACTGCGCCCAGTGCGCCGGAACCCCTGCCGGCCGGCCCCTGGTTGTCGGGCTTAAGCGACTGACACAACCCTTCAGGCTTCCGCGCACCGGCACTGCTGGCAAGCCAGCATTGGCACCCGCGTGTCTGTCGTGCTTTGGGGCGAGGTGGTTGGCCTTCGCCCGCCCAATGCGGCCAGCCGGTGTTGGAAACCTCATTTCCGACGGCTTGATTTCCGAGTTGGCGATCTCGGAGTCTCCCTGCCGGGAAATCAGGCAAAGCGGCGGGCAGTCGGTTGGATGTTGCAAAACGAACCTATCTTGACACTGGGTTCGCAGCCATTAAGTTGAGAAGGGTCGCCATCCTCTTGAAACGGGCGCCCAGAATCTACCCGTTATGGTTCGACCATCGAGGAGTTTTCCATGCGGATGAGTACGATGCAGAAGGGTATTGCCTGCGGCCTTGCCGCATGGCTGATCGGCAGCGCATTGGATGCCGCCGGCCCCGCCGGTCCGTTGACGGGGCAAGTTGTCGACGAGAACGGCCGTCCGCTGCCCGGCGTAAAGGTAATGGTCACTGGCGGCACTGAGGATTCCGTGCTGACCTCGGTGCTCACGGACGCTGACGGTCGATTCAGCTTTGACGGACAGTTGCGAAATGCCCTTGGAATAGTCGTGGGCGTTAAGGAGGGAAGATGCCTTGACTGGGACGGCTCATTCCAGACGAGTGCCGCGGAGTCCAAGCTTCGACTGGGGGCGACGGCCGTGATCGAGGGCGTAATTGTGAACGACGCCGGCAATCCAGTCGCCGCGGCGTGCGTTCGCGCATCGCTCCACGTGGAATCGCCAAAGGCGCGGGGAATTGACTACAAGTCTGCCGGTGGAACCCTGACCGTGAAGACGGATGAGCAGGGGAGGTTTCGCCTTGCCAACCTGCCGGCCGCGGCGTTGGTCCAGTTCGATATGTCGGCCCCCGGTTTCGCCTGGTCCCATGCGACGGGGCCGTTCGTGCCCGGTCAGAAAGGACTCCGATTTGTCCTTCCGCCGGAGGGCCGGCTCGCAGGGGTGGTCGTGGAGAAGGCTACGGGCAGGCCGTTGACTGGTCTCAACCTGTCGATAGTCGGTTCCGGGAATGGGGAAACTGACTTCGGCGAGGCGAAGACGGACGCGGAGGGGCGATTCAGCGCGGCCGGCTTGGCCGAGGGCAGCTACGAGATCAAGATTGTCGGCCCTGCCGTGCCCGAGCCTGTCGTTGTCGGCAACACGGCCTTCATCGCGCGGGGGCTGCCAGAGTGGACCATTTTGCAGCCAAAAATCCGCGTGGAGGCGGGCACGGCCGCTCAGATCACGGCCGAAGCCGTCCGAGGCGGCACCGCAGAGCTTGAACTCACGGACCGCGCCACGGGCAAGCCCATCGCCTTTCCCGCCGTGCCACTTGTCATTTCGATGGAAGAGAGATCACATCGCATCCCCCAACCTGGCACGGCGACGAAGGACGGCGTGGCGAAACTATATCTTGCGCCGGGTGAGTACGTGGTCGACGATGTATTGGCCCCGGGCTACTATTATGATTCATGGCATGCGTGGCGCGACATGCGGTTTCGGGTCGAGAAGGACCAGACAACGCGGTCGTCCGTGATTGTTCGTGCGATGCCGCGAGTGACAGGCGTTGTGCGGGATCCCGCAGGCAAACCGGTGGCGAACGCGAGTATCCGAATCCTCCCCTTTCGAGGGTTGGGGAAGGATGTGGCTGCCGACGGCGAGGGTCGATTCTCGATCGAGCCCGCCGATCAGAGCGGGCCGTGCTTCCATGTTTTTGTGCGCGACCCGCAAAGGTCCCTGATGGCGACCGCCGTGGTCGAAGTCCTCGATCTGTCTCCCGAGAAACAGCGCCTTGCGGACAAGGGCGTTCCGATCCTTCATGCCGGGCGCGGAGATGTTAAGGTTCAGCCGCCGCTCACGCTTACCGGTGTTGTTCGGGACCCGGCAGGGCGAGCAATCGCCGGCGCCACTTTGCACGCCAAGATCGTTGTCCATCTTGGGGAGTATGAGCCGCGCGGTGAGTCGGATATCGTCACAACGGCCCGGACCGACAAGGATGGCAAGTATCAGATGCCGTTGGGAGCGATCCTCGCTAGGGACAGCGATTATCTCTTCTCTGCGATGGCGCCGGATCACGGGATCGCGGAAGTGCAGATGACTTGTGTGGAACTAAGCCGGGGGGTTGTGACTTTCAAAATGCGGGATGAACTTGGCCCAGGAGCACAGATTGAGAAGGACTTTGTGCTGAACCTCGCCAACCTGCGCGCTCCGCGGCGTCGTGAAAGACGCGCAAGACAGGTTGGTACCCGGCGCCGTTGTCAGGGTTGATCCATCGGGCTATCAGGCGCTCCCACGGTGCACCGTGACGGACACCCAAGGCCGCTTCTCCGTGGAGCATGTCGAAAATGGGAATGCAGTCTTCTACGGTGATCCGGCCTTCCTCAGCGCTCAAGTCCCAGGCCGCAACTGGACCGGTATCACGTCCGTCCAACGTCGAGAAGCGGAAGCGATCATTGAGGTCGGGCCGGCTTCCTGGGATTGGCAACGCGAGTTGTTCCTGAGTTTCTTTCCTGAGCGGGCAAGAAAGGTGTTCGATTCTGCGGAAGGACCGAAACCAGAGGGATGGAGAGTCGAGCGAGAAGGCGAACGAATCGCCGAGGCGGTCGGCGATCCGGTGAAGACCGTGGTGGCGGCCTGCCGTGCATTAGGGGCGCGGGACGCGAGCTGGGATACTGGGACGTTTGAGGACCAATTCGCCTTCTGCGCCGCAGCAACAGCGAGCCCCGAAGACTTCATGAAGGCGTTGAGGCAATTGCGTGGCGACCAGCGAGGTCTAATGGGGGCGGCGCATTTGTTTTAGCAGGGGTTATCTCACACAGATACCGGGGACCGCGCATCCGAAGTATCCCAGTCTCACCAGGATTCCGGAGACCGAACGCGCGGAATGGGTCGTCAGGATGGCCCAAGCCGTCATGAGCTACGGCACAGACAGGCACCGATCGGTTGTAATTTCGCCGCTTGAAGGGTTCCAAGATACCGGCGTCCGCGCGCTCCTCCATCAGGTCGCCCGTGGTGAAGTGCCAAGAGAGAAGCAGGAGTGGAATGATGGTAACGATGAGCCGGGGCTCCGCGCCAGTGCCTACCTGGCGATCGCCAAGCAGGGCGATCGCGACGTTAAAACGGAGGTGGAGAGCCTTCTGCCGCAAGTTCCAAGGGCGCTGATCGAGCCGCTTTGGAAGTCTGTTTAGCGCTCTTTGGCGATCCCAAGTACATCAAGCGAGAGCATTTCGCGTTCCAGTCCTATAGGATTGGCTACGCCGCCATTCGGGCAATCGAGAATTTTGGCGGCCGGGAAGGATTGGACGTCCTCGTGGAAGCCGCTCCCGAGCATCCTTGGCGTTTGGTGGACGTGGAGGCGGTTCTCGCTGTCCAACGGATCACCGGGCGAACATGGTGCAAAGACCCGGAACATGAGTGGGCTGACAACCACAGCAGCGATGTGAAGAAATGGTGGCGTGAGAGCGGCGCAGAGTTCATCCAGAAGCGACGGGCAGAAAAGCCATATTAGTCCTTTGGGGCTCCTAGGACATTGCACTGATGGAACTGGAAATCAGCACACATCGTAAGGTATGGGACTGAGACGGCAAAAGGTAAGCTGTGGGACGAACTGAACGAGCCGCCGTGATCGCTGCTTTGGCTTACATGGTGGTATACATTCCGTACTTCCTGATCCAAATGCAGCGCGTCGCAAACGGTGATCAGGTTTCACCATTGGCGATCTTCCCGTTTCATTTCCTCGGCATAGGGCTGAACGTCGCGGCGTTGATCGTTACAATCAGGGACTTGTACCTGCGGCCGTTTGCCAACCCAAACGCGAAGCTGACGTGGCTTCTGCTGATACTGATGACCGGCGGTATTGGCTGGCTCGCCTACGTGTTCACGTATGCATTCAAGCCAAGGACCGCCAGCAAGGCCCCATAACCAGCGCATGCATGCGCGGCGGCAGCGTCCGGGATAATGGCAGAGTCAAGCACGCCGCCCGGGTGATGCTTGTCGTTAGGCTCCTTGGCGTACCATCAAGCATCCCTTTTCTGAGAGGCCTCGAAGAACCACCCTTTGATGACGCACTCGGGAGTGCCCCGAGTGCTCATGCGTTTCTTCGGAATGGCAACCGACCGGAAGAGCCCGTCCCAGATGCTCTTCGGGGCGCCCGATCTCCCATAGGCTGTTTGCAATCCGCTCCGCTTCGGCGTCCAGGTCCGTCGGATCGGCAAGTCTACTGGCCTGGGCCATTTCCGCCTTCACCCGGTCCCATGTAAACGCCGGTTGAAAAGCGTGGCGCGGAACGGTTGAAGAGCGTGGCGCTCGGGGTGAAAGAAGCTTCTAGTTTAACTCCAGGGTTAAGGGAAAGAAAGAAGGCTCCCCTGCCCTAGGGCAGGGCCGGTTGCAACGGTTAGTTTGTTGGGGCGGATTGATCTTTCTCCGGCGGTTTTGCCGGGATTTCTGCCGCTCTCTTGCCGGTCGATCGGCGGCGGGCATCTTTCAAGCGGAAGCTTTCGCCGCTCGCCTCCAAGATGTGGCAGCGGTGGGTCAGACGGTCCAGCACCGCGCCGGTCAGTCGCTCGCTGCCTAGCACCTCCGTCCACTGCTCGAAGGGCAGATTCGTCGTCACGATCACGCTGGTCCGCTCATAGGCCGTGCTGATCACGTCGAA
This sequence comes from uncultured Planctomycetaceae bacterium, assembly GCA_963759115.1. Lineage (GTDB taxonomy): Bacteria > Planctomycetota > Planctomycetia > Pirellulales > Thermoguttaceae > CAVWXT01. Next base: position 1,625,318 of record CAVWXT010000006.1, on the reverse strand, counting down.
CAGCAGCTCCGAGCCGAGCTTGCTCGCCGGGACATAGCCAAGCTCGTCAAGGATCAGGACGTCCAGCTTCGCCAGTTGACTCTTCATCCGCATCCACTGGTGTTCTTCACGGACCTCCATCAGTTGCGTGATTAATTCGGTTACCCGCCAGAAGCGAACCCGTTTGCCCTGCTGGCAGGCAGCCATACCCAACACGATGGCCAGATGCGTCTTGCCCGTTCCCGGATTGCCCACCAGGATCACCGACTCTCGTTTGTCGATATACTCTCCGCGCAAGAGTTCGCTGACCAACACCCGATTGAGCGATGGCTGGGCCTCGAACTTGAAATCCTCCAGGGTCTTGGGATTGGGGAAGCGGGCGGCCTTCAATCGCCGCTCGGCGGCTCGTTTTTCCCGTTGGATCAACTCCAACTCGCAGAGTTGCAGCAAGAACCCCAGGTGATCGACGTTGTCCGTGGCACAACGAGCCGCCACTTTTTCACACTCCGCATGGAAGGCAGGCAGCCTCAGCGCCTTCAGATGATGCTTCAGTAAGACGGCGCTTTGGGTTTCAATCTTTGTCATGGCAAACCTCCCCGCCTCGCAAGGCATCGTAGATGGCCAACTTTGGCGGAAGGACCACGCGGCCTTGCAGGTGGGGATGGCCGTCCAAACGAAAGTACTTCGCTGGTGTTTCTCGGCCGTCCTGCAACAAGAGCCGAACGGCCTCGACCGTCAAGGCGCCGATCGCCAGCGCGCGATCCACGGCCCTGGCCAGTTCCCCAAGTTCGCACGATTCCAGGAGCCGAAGCACCTTGATGAACTCGCGGCGGCCATCGTTGCCCAGTTCGCCTTCCAACCGCCGCCGCAATACGCCGAAACCATCGGGCAGGTCCCAATCATCGAAGGGTTTGCCGAAGTCCAATGCTCCAGGCTTCCGCTCCAACAGCGCGAGGTAATGGACGGGATCGTAATGGACGTTCTCCTTGTCCCAGTCTCGAAGATGCTCGGCCACGACCTGGTCTTGCACTACAAAGCGCACCCTCTCGATCCCGCCGATCGCCATGACGTCGTGATGCGCGTATTGCGTCGGCACCGAATAGTCGTTCCGATCGAAGCGGACCAACGACAGCGAATTGGCCTGGCAGGGCTCCACACGCCGCGCTTCAAAAGGTTGTGCGGGCAGCAACAGCATCGCCCGGCGGTCTTCCTCCAAGAGTTCCGCCTTGGTCCCTTTTTTCCCGCGAAGTTGACGCTGGAGGTTCCGCCGACAATTTTCGGCCAAGCCTTCGTTGAACGCCTCGAAATCGTCGAACTCCGGCACGGGAACCAGGAAGTTCCGCCGTGCGAAACCGACGAGGCTTTCCGTATGGCCCTTCTCCATCGGCCGACGAACCAGGCAGAAGTGATGCTCAAACAGGTAATGGCTCTCCAACCGCAGGAACTCGCGCGTGAACACGCCGCCCCGCTTCTGAATCACCTTCGCCACGGCGATCTTCGTGTTGTCGTAGGTGATCCGCTTCGGCACGGCGCCGAAAAACTCGAAGGCTCGACGATGGCCCTCCTGAAACGTCTCCGTGCATTCCCGGGGAAAGATCTGGCAGAAGAGGGCATTGCTGCAAGGCAGCGACATCACGAACATCGCCACTTTTCCCGCCTGCCCCCGATAGACGACAGTCGCCTCGCCGAAATCGGACTGGGCTTCGCCAGGCCGATGCACCAGCGGCATGAACACTTCCGCCGACCGCCGTTTCCAGCGGCGCACCTCTTCCTGGACGATCGTTCGGCCGCCGCAATACCCCTTTTCGCGGAGCCGCTCCAGAATCCGCTTGGCCGTGTGCCGCTGTTTCTTCAGGGCCTGCTTGTCGGCTTCGAGAATCTCGTGGATCAATGCCACGAACGGCCCAAGGACCGGCTTTTCGCGCGGTTGCTTCTTCCGATAGCCAAGCGGTGCCTCATGCTGCAAAATCTTTGGCAGCGTGTCCCAATGCAGGCTGTATTCCTTGCGGGCCTGACGCTTCGACAATTCGCCGGTCAGCACTCCGCCCCGTCGCCCGGCAACTGGCCCGGATGGCGACCGCCGGGCTGACGAAGGACAAGCTGCTGGCAGGAGTAAGGAAGGCGAGCAGAAAGATGAGAAGGCTCCTGCCGCCCGAGGTCGAGCCGCTGCCACCGCTCCAGGCGGACTGATCGGTTCGGTTGACCGAATGAGGGAAAACCATGCAAGTACGGTTCTTCGACATCGACTGGGACATGACCGAGGACGACTCCGAGGAGACCCGCACCCCGCAGGACTGCGGCCTGCCGTCCGAGTGCGTCCTTGAAGTGGAAGACGACATTGACCTGGCAGAGGACGGCGCGGACGTGCTCAGCCAACACTACGGCTGGCTCGTGAACGGTTGTTCCTGGGAGGTTGTCGGACGGTGATGGACTACCTTCCTCCGGGCTTCATCGTGAAGGTCGGCGATCCTCGCTGGCGGCGCTGGGCCATCCAAGACGGCACGGCGCAGTGGTGGTGCGGCGAGCAACGCCGTTGGCGCGACAACCCGTCCGACGCGCTGCTGTTCTGCACGGAAATGGACGCGACGGCGGAAAGGAACCGCCACTGCCTTGGGGACGCTGGCGACACGTTCGCCGTCACGGTCTCCATAGTGACTTATGCCGGTCGGTGGTCGCGCAAGGCACTTGCCGTCTTTCTGAAACGGCACCGCGAGTTCTTCGTGAAAGGCCCTGCCGGGAAGGAAGGGATGTTGTTGGAGATACTTCCTCGGACGTTGAGAAAGGTCAAGCCATGATGAACCTGTTGGGCCTGTTCACCGGGAACTGGAAGAAGAACGTCGCTGTCCCTCCTGTCGCGCCCATCCCTTCCGTCCCCGCCGTCCCTCCCGTTGTTCGCTTCGCGCCGACCGCCCTTGAGGAGCGGCAGCAACTCTTGTCGCACCATGTCCGTCTGGTGGCGCGGGGCATGGCGAACGGCCTCTGCGTCTACGGCAGCCGTGGCGGGCTGGGCAAGACGCGAGTCGTGCTGGCGACCCTAAAGGAAGAGGCTATCGAGCCCGTGATCTTGACCGGGCACTGCACGCCTCTGGCAATGTACATGGCTTTGTACGAGCATCCCGACTCGGTCGTGTTCCTCGACGACTGCGATGCGATGTTCCGCAACCTGCCCGCCTTGGGAATCCTGCGGAGCGCCCTTTGGGAAGGAGACAAGGGGCATCGACTGGTGAACTACAACAGCAGCCAGCTCAAAGTCCCGTCGTCCTTCCGTTTCGACGGCAGGATCATCTTCGCCGTAAACGCCTTGCCCCGCCAGAACCACGCCTTCGGCGCGGTGCTGAGCCGTGTTGACCAGTTCGAGCTGTCGGCTTCTAACGAGGAAGTCCTCGTGATGTTGCGGCACTTGGCGGCGCTAGGGTTCGACGGGCTGAGCCCGGACGAATGCCAGGAGGTCGTGGATTTCATCACCGAGTTCTCGGCGACTCGGGAACTGTCCTTGCGGCTTCTGGAACCGTCGTACCGCAAGGTCATCTATGGGCGGGAAGCCGGCGTGGACTGGCGGCAGCTCGTCGCATCGCAGCTACACGAGATCGGTCGCACGGCGGCTCCGCGAGTGTCCGACTCCCGGACTTACGATTTGGCGTGCCTGAAGCAGGTCGTGGAGGATTATCCCGACAGCGTTGCCGAGCAGGAGGCAGCCTGGTGCTCCCTCACCCGTCGCTCCCGTGCCACGTTCTATCGCTTGAAGAAGGCGCTGAGCGGGAACGCCAGCGAGGTCTCCACGGCGCAGGCGGCGATGGGGGTCGGTTAAGTTGTAAACGGAGCGAGAGGACACATCCCAAGAGAGCGACAGCAACGCCTGAAGGGCTTTCCCATGTCAACGATCCTCTCCCGCTACTTCCGCCAGCGCCGCCTTGACCTTGGCCTTCGGCCCGGCGAGGTCGTCCGCCGGATGGGCTACCGGTCGGTCGTCGGCACGGCCAACAAGATCGTGCTGTTCGAGGAGCGAGGGCACATCAGAGGCAAACTGCTCGCCGAGTTGGCTGCCGTCCTGGGGATCGACCAGGCGACCGTGGATCGGCTCATTCGGGAAGACCGGAGCCAGTTCCTCCAGGAATGGGACGACTGGGCCGACGAGCCGGTCGCGCCCGTGATCGTCTTCAGGGCGATTCCCAGCGTGTTCTGCCTCCGTCCCGTCCCTGGTCACCTGAAAACGCCAGGGGAAATCGAGGACTATGCCGCCGACTTCGCCAGACGGAACCGCAAGCAGACCTGGTTGGTACTCAGTCGCCGCCGCCGCATCCGTTTCGACGAGGACGGGACGAGGCGGGAAGTCCAGGAGGCGGTTCCCGGCGAGCCGAACGGGCCGTGGATGCGGCTCGCCGGCGGCAAGAGGAGGTTCCTGTTCTCCCAGGACTTCGGCATCCGGGCTCTCGACGAGCCCGAAAGGCGGGAACCGGGCGACGAAAGGGGAACGGCATCGAACGAGGCCGGGTGAGGCGATCCTTTAATGGGAACAGCCAGGATGTATCTGGAACCCACGCATGTGGCAAGACATTTTCAGAGGCGGAGGGTCGAGACGAGCCTGTCCTTATCGCAGCTCGCCCGCATGATCGGCTACACGAACGTATCCAAGGGCTACCGCAAGATCGACGTTTTCGAGAGGACGGGACACGTCCATCCCGTCCTGCTTGACAAGCTGGCGGCGGCGCTGGGGATCGACCGGCGGACAAGGAGCCGGCTCGCATACGAAGACTACAAGCAGTGGCTCGCCGCAACCGGCAATCCCCCCACCCCGTACATGATCCAACGACCGTACCGGGGCTGCATCGCGCTGCCCGAGGGGCTGAAGACCGTCGAGGAGATGGAGCAATACGCCGCCGACTACGCCAGACGACACGGCGCGGCTGTGACCCTCGTCCTCGGCAACAGGATACGGGTGACTTTCGCCGAGGACGGATCGTTGAACGAAATCACCGAAGCACTACCACCGGCGAACAGCACATGAAGATACATGGATTGCCCGAAGAGTTCTGGGTCGTGACCCGCCCCACCGAGTTCTCCACTTCGGAGGACATCTGCTTCCCCTGCACGTTCACCCGGCTGATGAACCAGGTTCGCGGCGGCTTGAACGAGGACGAAATCGTCGGTATCTACGCCGACGAAGGCGAGCATGCCGGTCTGCTGCGAGGTTGCTAGGCAACTGCCCCGTCCGTCCCCAGGATGCCGTAGCGGTCGAGGTCGTCGTCCACGTCATGGTCAGGACGAACGCCGAAGAGATGACCGCAAGGGAGATGGCAAAGGCGGCGGTGGAGGCGGTCGCCGCCGCAGTCCGACAGGGCGAGGAAGCCGGCTTCCGGCACCGCCTGAAGGGCCGGATCTCCCTGGGGACGAGCGAGGTGGTGGAGCTGAGGAACCTCACGATTGTCTGCGGTTAAGCTGTATAGCGAAGCAAAGATGACAAGGAACCTGAAGATGAACCTTTCCATCCCCGAAATCCGAGTCGACCCTCCGATGTGCTGCGAGGGGATCAGCCTGTTTCCCCTGTTTTCCGACCGTGGTGTCTTCCCCGAAGGCGATTCTGCCTTCGTCCTTGCCGCCGAGGCGATCGCTGCGGGGACCTGCATCGTCCGGGAGGTGTCGGAAGAAGGCTCCGTAAGCGAGCTTCTGGTCGACAACGCCAGCGACACACCGGTGCTGTTCCTGGAGGGCGAGGTGCTGCGGGGCGCGAAGCAAGACCGAGTGCTTCGCTCTTCCGTGCTGGTCGCCGGCGGTGGCCATACCCGGGTGCCCGTCTGTTGTGTCGAAAGGGGACGGTGGGAGTACGCCGGCAGGCGATTCGCGCCGGGCTCCTGTTGCCCGCCGACCATGCGGCTCCTGCTCAAGCAGGCGGCGCATTTCCGCCGGGGGCGGTCGGATCGTCGGTCAGGCGTCCGTGTGGCAGGCGATCCGCCGCAACCATCGGGCGACGGCGACCCGTTCCGAGCGGGAGAACCTGTCCGACACGCTCGACGCGCATCGCGACAGGGCGGAAGACCTGCGGCATCGTCTTCCCTGGCCCGAGGGCGCTTTGGGGATCGCCGTCGTGCTGGGCGGCAAGGCCGTGTCGTTGGACATTTTCGATAAGCCCGGGACCCTGGCGAGGATCTGGGGACAGTTCGTGGACGGGATCGTCCTCGACGCCCTCGAAGCTGCCGGCACGACATGCCAGGCGAGCGGCGCCGACCTACCGGTTAAGCTGTATAGACTGAAGGACGCGGCGTGGCGGAGGACGGCGGCGTCGGGCCCAGGCGAGACGTTCCGTGCCGAAGACGACGGCATGCTGGCGTCCGCCCTGTGCCTCGCCGGCGTGATGGTCCACCTCGGCGTCGCGTTTACCGCTTGAACCGGGCATGGCCGGATCGGTTAGGCCGTATAAGAAAGGGACGTACGCAAACAGTCCTGAAACACGAAAGGCAAATCGGATGTGGCTCTTCACAAAAAACGGTCATCTTAGCGTGGGGCAGCACCCCGTCGACCACGAGTACCTCGTCGTCCGCGCCCAGCTCCGGGAGGAGATGGACCCGTTCGTCGCGCTATTGGACGAGGTCGCCCATGAACGGCACGAGGCCCAGGAGACGGCGGAAGGGGACTACAAGTTCCTGGTCATGGCTCGTAGAGCCGTGGTCGCCGAGGCGGTCGCCAAGCTGGTCGCCGCCATCGACTACGAGAAGCATATCGACAGTCTTCACCTGGATTTCGGCGCGAAACCCGGCTACCTGCTTTGGCTGAACCGCACGGGGTTGCAGGTGGCAACGGTTAGGGAGTGAGGTGCCGAGTGAAACCCTTCCACGAAATGACGAGGAGAGAGACAGTCGAGCATCTTCGCTCCCTCTACCACGCCCAACCCAAGGCGGACTGGGACGCGCTGGCGGTCGGCAACGTCATCCTGCACAAGGGGTACGGTTGGCGCATCGCGCATGTCCCGCCCAAGCGCGGTTTCGTCATGGCGACGAACGTGGCGACGGGCGAGGTCGAGAAGCTGCTCCGCTCGCGGTATGCCACGCCCGACCTCCTCGTGACCGACGAAGCCACGCTTGCCGTCCTGAGAACGCCGCACCAGGAGGAGATCAGGAAGGCGATGGCGGCGGGAATCGGCATCAGCCCGCTCGTCCAGTACGACTATCCCGAACTCTTCACGCCGTATCCGGAGTCGTGGGACGAGAAGCGGCGGGAGAAGGCGCAGGACGTTTGGGCGCGGATCAACGAGATGCGGGCGTTCCACGACAGCCAAGACCCTCCCGGCTGGCAGTTCGGCAAGGTCGATGACATGGTTGCCCAAGCCAAGGACGACATCGCCCGCTGGAAGACTTACCGTGCGGAGTGCGAGGCAGGGACGAAAATCACCAAGCCCGAGGCGATCCCCCGTATCGTCGCCAGCGTGGACGACACCATCCGCGAGCTCAAGGAACAGGTCGAAATCCTCCGTCACCTGCGGAAGCATCTTGAAAAGACGGTCACGATCCCTAAAAGCGTTCGCCGTCGAAAAGGACACAGGAAATGAATACCAAGCCCAAGTTTCAACTCGGTCAGACATTGGCCACACCGGCTGCGTTGAAGCGCCCTGGAGGAGGCGGGGCAGAGCGCCGGCATTCTTCCTCGACCGACACGTCCAAGCCGACTGGGGCGAGGTTTGCGACGAGGACAAGCGTGCCAACGACCAGGCGCTGGTGGACGGCTCCCGCATCCTGTCCGCGTACAAGACCCTCAAGGGGGAGCGGTTGTGGATCATTACCGAGGCGGCGGACGACGAGGGCAAGACGCGCCGCCACTACTTGCCTTACCCCGCAATAGTATTGAGTTGGCTTTCCGCAGAAAAAAGGGTCCGTCCATGAAGTACGAAGTGAAGGTCCGGTTCCAGGGGCATATCAGTTGGGTCAAGGTCGAGGCCAACGGCTCCGACCAGGCGAAGGCTCTTGTGCGGGAGCAGTACGGCCCCAAGGTCGAGGTCCTGTATGCTCGCCAGGCGGACAAGAAGGACTGAAGGCAGGACCGGAACATCGCCATGGCCCACCTGGACATGAACGTGACCTACCGTCTGGAACTGACCCCCGAGGAGTTCCGCATCGTCGGACGGGCGCTGGCATGTATCCTGAAGCCCGGCGACGAGACCAAGGCGGCATCGGAACTGAACGCCCGATTGCAGGAGCTGAGACTCAAGCAGGCGCAGCTCACCTACGAACGGTGCAAGGCGACGGCGGACAAGGCCCAGGAGGAGGTGCCGTGAACTTTGGGAACCGCTTCCTGAAAGTCCTGCTGTTCCTGACAGTCTTCCCAGTCGTCCTGGCATTGCCCCCGCTATGGTTCGCCATGATCTTGTACGTCTACCGAAAGGATGACTGCCGTGACCGATTACGACCTTCGGATACATCTCTCGCCGTTTCCTGACTGGTATGCCACTCAGGATGCCTCCTCCCGTGGCGTATGGCTCTGCGACAGGGCAAGCGACCGGAAGGTCCTGGTCGAGCCGCCGACCGAGTGGGGGAGGCACTGGTCGTGGAACGTGACCGAGGACGGCAGCGGGATCTACTTCCGGCAGGAACAGTAGCCGTTTCCGCCCGAGACCAAGGTCTTTAGCCGCATCGGTTAAGCCGTATAAGGACGTATCGACACAAGGAGAGAACCATGAAACTGTACGTCATCGTCTGCAACGTCGAGGGGCTGACGAACCAAGTCAACGTCCGCAAGACCCTTCCCGAAGCCAAGAGTCTTGCCGTCGACATCGCCGCCGAGCAATGCGACAGCGCCAAGGACGAAATCCGAGCCGCGTTCGACCGGGGATTGGGCTTCACCTCCCGCAACGGCGACATCGTGGTCACCGTCCACGAAGACGAACTGCCTGGGTCGGGCGACCCGAACCGTCTCACGATCCGGGTGCCGGTCGTGGTCTCGTTCACGACCGACCCGGAGGAGATGGACGACCGGGAGGGCGAGAATCCGCCCACCAAGCGGTCGCTCGTCGAGTACCTGAGCGAGAGCGCCTTCCGTCTCGACATCGACACCGAGGGCTACGGGCAGCCGGAGGGAGCGGTCTTCGCCGCCGCCGGGGTCGAGTGGGACGAAGCGGAACTGATTGAGGGGTGATACCGTGGACGGCAGCCAAAATGTGGTACGAATGGAAATCGGCGTGCAAGAGGTGGCAGGACGGGGGCTGATTTTCGATTTCGCACTTCCCTTGGTTCCCGAAATAGGAAGGCAGATCGGAGGGCAAAATGGTTGTCGAAACGATGGAAAACCCGTCCAAGTGCGCAGCACAGAACGCAAAGGCGAAATCGCCGAGGGCGCGTCTCGTCGCCCGGATCGTCCGTTTGGCAAGGCGGGCGGGGCTTACCTACGAAGACTGGCGGTATGTCAGCCGCAGGGTGCGGCAGAGGTGCGACCTGCGACCTGCCTCGAAGCCGACGAAGCTCCCCCGAGTCCTGACCGCCGAGCAGTTCCGGGCTTTCTACAAGGCGGTCGACCAGGCGACAGACGTGCAGCACGCCCTGATGTTGAGGCTGCTGTTCTACACGGGGGTCAGGGTCAGCGAGTTGTGCGCCATCCAAGTCGCCGACGTTGACCTGGAGAATTGCAAAATCTTCGTCGACCAGGGCAAGGGCAGCAAGGACAGGTACGTCTTGTTCAGTCGCTCGTTTGCGACGGCGCTCAAGACGCACATCGCCGCTCGCCCCCAGAACCGCTGGTTGTTCCAGACCAGGCGGTGCGGCAAGTTCAGCACCCGCCGAGTGCAGCAGGTGGTTAAGCTGTATAGTGAGCAAGCCGGCGTGAACGCCACGCCCCACACCTTCCGGCACCAGGCGATCAGTTGGCTGACGAAGCACTCGGGCATGGCGGATGCCGAGCTTCAGCTCATCACCGGGCACGCCCGCCGGGACACGCTGGCGATATACCAGCACGTCTGCGTCGATGGCGCAATGGCGGACAAGTATCAGCTCGCTATGCGGGACGTGGGGCTGTAACGAGGAGGCGGCCGAAACGGCTGTGAATGCCAGGCTGCCGACTCATCGTCAGGGCAAGCGGCGGTCGGTTAGGCTGTATACGAAGCAGACGAGAGCTCGGCAACACGGGACATCTTCAGGGAGATTCATCTCGTTAAATATGCTCGAATCCTCCTGAACTTGGTTCCATCCAGTAGCCTTGCCTTGGTGGAAGCAGTCGCCGCTTTTCTTTGACGCACTTGGGACTCCTACGACGCCGAGCCATGCCTTCCCTCTACATCATATCCTTGTTCGAGAAGCGGAAGCGGAAGCACGGGGGACGACCGAGGTAAACCCGCAGGGAACTTGTCCCCCTCGTCGGTACGCACCTGCCGTCAGTTGCGTCGAAAACGGGTGCTTTGAGGAAACGTCCGGGCAAACGTATGGATAGATGGGAATGCCGAAAGGAATCGTTGCGTAATGGCACCGGTTGGGGCTAATCGGAGGTTCGGTTCGGCAAGCGGATTCAAACGTAGCGGGCGCCCTGCCCGTGGTCTGCCCCGAGCGAGTCGACGGGTTGCTGTCGCCGTCGCGCTGTGCATTGCCCACGTTGAAGCGGGCCGTCTCGCTGGCCGGAGGCGTTATGCTCTGCTTGAACGAAGGGGTTCTGTGGGCCAGCGTGCTAAGCAGGTTGGCAGCCTTTTCCTCGTTGTGGGTTTGTGTGGCCTCCAGAAACTCTTGGACGACCTCTGCCGCGCCAGCTAGGTCCGCGGCTTCTAGCAATAGGTCGATCGCCGGCAGCCGTATGCCGACCTTCGTCATCGCAGCGGCGATACGGTTGCGAGATTCGGCATCGTCGGGCTTCAATTGGCTGGCTTGCTGAAACAGACTGGTCCATTCCGCTTCTAGTTTGGTCTTGTCAACCACGGCCGGTGTGGCGCTGGCCCCGCCAGTGCCCGGCGGCATTTGATGTCCGCCGGTGCTCGGTTCAGCCGGCTTCGTCTTATGGAGCACGGAATCGCCTGTCCCGAAGTAGACGCTGGCGAAGCTTTCCTTGACCGAGTAGAAGCTCACGTGTGGGCAGCCGTTCTGCCACATATACAAGATCAGTGTGAACCGCCCTTCGCCGCGCTCGATGCTCATGGATTGCGTCTTCAGGTCCGGAACGTCGCGAAACCTCTGGGCGGTCGGGTCGGCGCTACCGACCGTGGTGTGGACCGCAAGCATCGCCTTGTATTGCGACGCGAGCCGGTACGTCCCTTTTATTTCGTAGACGTTGCCCTCCTTGATCGTATCCGCCGTGCCGCGAATCTCGTCGATGGTGATCCGATCGCCGTCGCGCAGATACGTTTCGCCCACCTCGAATGCAACGCGGTGGGAGAGGCTGCGCGACTCGACGAAGGAATTAACGGTTCCTGGAGCCTTTGTCGCCTCCCGAGGCTTCCCTTGAATCTCTACTTCCACCGAATTACTGAAGACCAACTCAGACCCCGGGGATCCCGGCACCGCCGTTGGCGTCCTAGGAAAGGCGATCCGCACGACGTGTTTTCCCGGGGTCCATTGGAACCGTTCCTCTGGCGTCGTAGGGCGGCTCTGGCTCAACATCTGGCGATCTGCACCCGCAGGAGCCAAGCTATAGAAATTGCCCAATTTGCTGTCTGCAACGGAGCGAATGTGAAGCCCGTTCTTATCACGGTCGAAACGAAACGCGAGAAAGCCGTCCCGTATTGTTCCGGGCTCGAACACCAGACTTCGTTCCCAAGCTGTGGAAAAGATGCGAAGCCGGAATGGCTGTCCGTCGACCTCAAACAGCCAATTATACAAAGACCGCCGCACCACGTCCGGCTCCTGGTCTTCCTTCCTGTAAAGATCAACTACAAATTCTGGCAACTCATCGGGCATCCAAGTGGCCTTGGCGGCACGCAGACGCACGCTCCAACCGTGGTTCCATTCGCCCCACGGAACGTCGGATTTGACGGGTTCTCTGCCGTCGGCGGATTCAACTCGCGTCCAGACAAGATCGGCCAACCGGGGTGTGGCGGGGTTGATTTTGGACTTGGGATCGGTAGTGAGGGCGCCGCGAATCTCACGGTCGGCCAGACGTATGGAAAGTTCGCCGAAGCGGTCGTCACCCTCGCTCCATTTGCCGTTGAAGCGGCGTTCGATCCGCGACCATTTCAGTTCGATCTTGCCCGGCTCCTTGCCGACAGTGTCGCTGTAGGTGCCGGTGTACTCCCCGGCCGCGGTCTGCGTGAGCACGACCTGGCCCCAGTCTTCGCCCGACCACCGGCCCGCGATGTCGGGCGGCTCGGTCGCTTGCACCAAAAACATACCAAGCAGAGCAATTCCCAAGGTCGCGATCATAGCAATCGTTCCCTTCCAAAGATTATTGCGGAACTTCGAAACTGGGCGAGCCGCCGGCACAGGAAGCGCGGCCGGCAACGGCACGCTGGCCGGCTGCTGCAAGTGAGCCAAACAGCCTTCGAGCAATTCACTGACTTCCTTGGCCGAGCCGAATCGTCGGGACGGATCCTTTTCGAGCAGACGCTCGACGATGCCGATGAACCACGGCGGCAACTCGGCATTGAGCGATGCCATCGCCGGCGGCGGGTCGTCGATCAGCCGCCGCAGGGTCGCCATCGTCGAATCGGCGCGGAACGGCGAAACGCCGGTGGCCATCTCGTAGAGCACGCAACCCAGGCTGAAGAGATCCGAGCGGCCGTCCAACGGCTCGCCCCGCGCCTGCTCGGGCGACATGTACTGCGGCGTCCCGGCGATGATCGCCCCAGCGGGTCATCGACACGTCGTCCGCCGCACGGGCCAGACCGAAGTCGGTCAGCACGGCCCGCTCGACTCCTTTCTCCAAGAGGATGTTGGCCGGCTTCACGTCGCGATGCACGAGCCCTTGCTCGTGGGCCGCGGCCAGGCCGGCCGCAGCCTGCATGCCGATGCGCAAGGTCTCCTTGAGTTCCAACCGGCCTTGCGCGACGAGCCGCCCGGCCAGCGACTCTCCGGCCACCAGCGGCATGACCAGGAACGGCAACCGCCCGCTGGGTTGCACCTGGTGGATCGCCAGCACGTTGGGGTGTACGACGGCCGCGGCCGCCTGGGCCTCGCGGGCGAAGCGCTTCTTTGCCAGAGAGCTTTGGGCCAGATGCGGCGACAGCACCTTGATGGCCACGCATCGCTTCAACTCGCGGTCGAACCCCTTCAGCACGACGCCCATGCCGCCCCGCCCGATGATCTCCAGCACGTCGTAGCCGCCCAGCCGGCCCGAGCACGTTCGGCTCGTCGGACGGCTCCAGGTGTTCGACCGTGAAATCGACCTCCGACCATTCGCCGCGGGCTGGCACGGCGTCGTCGAGTTCGTCGCCAGCGAGCAGCGCCGCCGCCTCCCGGCAGCCAGGCCTCGCCGCCCGCCATTTGCTCAAGGGCCGCGAGGCACGCCTCGCACTCTTCCAGGTGGCGGTGCAGGATCTCCTCGCGTTCCGGGGGCAACTCCCCCGCCAACGCCGATTCCAGCAACTCAACCGAACATTGAACTGTTCATGTTGTTTTCTCCCATTCCGCCACGGCGGTCCGCACCCGGGCCAGCACGCGGCACTTGGCGACTCGCACCGCCCCGACCGTCATCCCGAGTTTCGCTGCGGCTTCTGCCGCCGACTTCCCTGCGACGGCCGTTTCCCAGAACGCTTCCCAGGTTGCCCGGTGGACTTCGCCCCGCACCCGCTGGCCCGCCCGATGAAACAGGGCACGATGCAATTCGCGGTCGAACTCGACCGAATCCGGCTCATCGGCTGCCGGCAGCGCGTCGAGCAGCGATTGCAGGTCACAATCGCCTGCCGGCACCGCTCGCCGCCCATGCTGCTTCAGCCAATTGATGACCAGGTTGCGGGCCACCCGCCGCAGCCAGCCGCGAAATGAGCCGCGTTGGCTCCTGGGTTCCCAGCGGTCGATGCTGCGGCTGACGGCCAGCAGCAGTTCCTGCATCACGTCGCGGGCGTCGGCGTCCTGCAAGCCCGTGCCGCCGCAGCAAGCGGTAAATCACGGGCTCATAAAGAGTTACGAACTCGACCCATGCCTCGTGATCTTCCGAGTCACAGAGCCGAAACAACAGGCTGGCGCGGGTGGTAGGGGTGAGTGGCATGGTCGTCCTCTACCAATATAAAGAACAGAATTGCCTGGGCGTTACACGGAAATCGCAGGACCTGACGCCGCTGAGAGCGAAAAAGCGTTCTAAACATTATCGCATCAAGAGGTTGCGGATTACAGCCAACCCTTCGTTTTACAGAAACCCACCGACCGTTCGCCGTCTTGCCTGGTTTCTCGGCAGGGAGACATCTCGGATAACAAGTTGTCGGGAAGCCGTCAAATATGAGGTTCCCGACGCCGGCGGGGTTGTCCGAAGCCTCGACCGTGAGCCGGCGAACCGGGGAAGGCGTCGGTTCCGTCGCCGGGCCGGGCGGACGACGAGGGGGCGGGTCGCCTCGGGCCGGGACTCGGAGCGATTGAGGGCGGAGGAGCGGAGTTCCTACGATCGGGCTCCCGGCGGACGGATGTGGCCAACGGGTTTCGTGGCCATGGCGGCAGACAGAGCTTCTCGGCACGAGCCGTCATGCCTGACGGTACTTCCCGCAACGGGAAGTTGCCCGTTCCTGGCGGGGAGCCCGTGTTCGGGCTCCGAACACGGGCGACATGGCCATGGAGGCGAAGCGGCACCCGCCGACCTCGCAGGGCGGCATGACTCCCGGTCACGGCGGGACGGCAGGTATGGAGTCGAGCCAGCCTGAACCGTGTGGACATGTGGCCGTACCTCACCGATGTGCTGCATCGACTGCTGGGCGGTTGTCGGCAATACTGTCGGTGCCAGTGGCGGTTTCGGTGTCTCGACTGGCGGGATGTTGCGGTACGGTCTGCCGTGCGCCGGGTCGTTCTCGTCTGGCAGATGTGGGTCGTAGTCGCCAGTCTTGTCGTTCCCGCTGGCGAATTGTTGCTGTACGGCCGCCGCCCGTCTTGTCGCCCGTGCTGCCGGGTCAGGGTCTTGCTCCCCATTCCCCTACTCCACGCCCACCAGCAGGAAAGCGACCTCCAAAGGGAACTTCGGCGGGCTCGCCCGCCCTAATTTCCTTTGGAACTATGCTCCAGGACTTCGATACTACAATAATCCTGTAGCTGAACCAGCCACCCCTGTAGCTAAACCAGCGAGGGTGTAGCTGAACCAGCCACCCCCTACGCCTCGCCGTTGCCGTGATTCCGCGCCCACTCTTCCACCAGAGCCCACTCCTTGCCGGGCGGACAGTTGTTCAGGGCGCTCGACGATCTCCAGGTAGCAGGCGTCGTCGTCCTCCTTCCACGCAGCGGTGGCGACGACCGCTTGTCCTATCAGCACTCGCCGTTCCGTGTCGGGCAGGTTCGCACAGCGCATCAGCCGGGTGAAGAGTTCCGTGACGCAATCCCTCGGCGGTCTGAGCGGGGCGGCGCAGACCGACGATTCGGTCGGGATCGTGACCGTCGCTCCCTCCGGCGGTTCGACCCAACGGACCTTGGGCATGTCGCTCCCGGACTTCTGCCCGTCCCACTTGTCCGCCAGCCAGTCCAGGTCGACCAGGACCGGACACCACGAACCGTCACGGCGCTGGATCAGTCCGGACTGCCGGAGGGTCGCCAGTACCCGTTGCACGCTTAGCCGGTTCGCGCAGGATACGGCACAGGTAGGACGCGCCGAGCCCGTTCCGGGGAGTCCAATCGGTCTGGGCGCAGTGGGCGAGGTACGACCAGCAGCAGACGGTGAGCAAGGACAGCCGGCAGTCCGGTCTGGGGACGTACTTCGTCCACGAGGTGTAGTCGTGCCGCCAGTGCCTGCCCCGCCCCGCCTCCTTCCGCTTCTGGAACCATCCCTCGGGCGGTTCCTGCGGGACGAGGTTGCAGTCCAATAGTCCTGTCTTCGTCAGCGCCAGGTCCGCTCGGGCGACGGTCTCCCTGCCCATGCCTGCGGCTCGGGCGACCTGCCTACGGCTCGGCGACTGCTGCTGGTACTCGTTCTGGCAGGAGCGGTATGAGAAGACCACCAACTCCGAGAGCGAGAGGCGGGCGGCTTCCAGCGGGTGGAATATCCACGCGCTGCGCTTCTTCTGGAGAGCCTGGTTTATTGTCCTTTGGGACACTACTATATCCATGAAGACGATACCTCAACATTGAAAAAGCCTTTCGTGTTGAAGCCTTGAGCCAGTCGGGACCGCCCCGGCTGGCTCGCCGGCTTTACGGGGCCGTCAAGGGGGCGACTTCGTTCGTCGGTTCTCCCTCCTGCTTGAAGACGAGCCTATTTCTCGCCTCCCACCACTCGGAAACCTGTCTCGCCTCGTCGGCGGTGTAGTAGCAGCAGTTGCCGATACGGTGCGGGCGCGGGATCCTGTCCGTCCGGTAGTAGTAGGCCAGGGTCTCCACCACCATGCCCATCGCCTTCGCCGGTTCGGCGCGGCTGACGGGCAGGTTCGTGTCTTGCGTTTTCGTCATGGTTCTCCCTCCTTGTCTTAGAGTAGCGACCCGACCCCAAGAAAATTCTGCCTTCCACGTCAAATGCTTGCGGAATCGGGAGGTCGCCGAGATGGTGCTGGCAAACATGACATCGGCGGCATGCTCGACTCGTCCATCTCTCGTTCCTACGCTCGCCGTGTCGGTCAATCAGACGGATAGCCCTACTGCCGTGCCGCGCGGTAAGATGGCTGGTCGAACGAGCCTGGATCAGTGCCAGTTCGCTGCGACAATATCGGGCAACATGATGGGAGGGCATCGCTCCGGATGCCGATGGGAGGAGGTCACGTGATGGGTAAGAATACGCACGGGCCGGTGGCCGGCGGCCATCGCCGCGATTTTCTGCGGCTCGGCGCGTATGGGGTCTGGGCCTCGCGATAAACGGATTGGGCATCGGAGCGTCCGCTACCGCGGAGAAACCGGACGCGCCGCTCGGCCTGCCGAGAGTCCCTCCTATCGACCCCGTGCGGATCGGCTTTGTCGGCGTCGGCAGCATGGGAACCAGTCACGTGGGCAACATGTTGCAGATCGAAGGGGTGCAAATCCGTGCGGTCTGCGACATCGTCGAGGCTAGGGTCGCTCGCGTCCAGGAGATGGTCGTAAAAGCCGGCCAGGAGGAGCCCACAGGATATTTCCGGAGCGAGACGGATTTCCGGCGGCTCTGCGAGCAAGAGGATATCGACCTGGTGTTCACCGCCACGCCTTGGGAATGGCACGTGCCGGTGTGCGTGGCGGCGATGAAGAACGGCAAGCACGCGGCCACGGAGGTGCCTGCGGCGGTGACGCTGGAAGAGTGCTGGCAACTAGCGGAAACGGCGGAGAGGACGAGCCGCCACTGCGTGATGATGGAGAACTGTTGCTACGACCGCACGGAACTGATGATCCTCAACATGGTGAGACAGGGCCTCTTCGGCGAGCTGGTCCATGCGGAGTGCGGCTACCTGCACGACGGCCGGGAGCTGATGCTCAACGACACGGCGCGGGGGGCGTGGCAACTTGCCCACGCCATCAAGCGCAACGGGGATCTCTATCCGACGCACGGACTGGGGCCCGTGGCCCAGTGCATGAACATCAACCGCGGCAACCGCTTTGTCCGCCTGGTGTCGATGGGCAGCCAGTCGCGGGGCCTTCGGTTGTTCGCCCAGGAAAAGCTCGGGCCGGAACACCCCAAGGCACGACAGCGCTACGCCCTGAGCGACGTGGTGACCACGCTCATCCAGACCGCCGCAGGGCAGACCATCACAGTGAACAGCGATTTTGTTTCGCCTCGACCTTACAGCCGCGGCATCCTCGTCCAGGGCACCAAGGGCATCGTCCAAAAGTATCCCGAAGAGAAGATCCACGTTGAAGGGCGGACCAAGGGGCACGATTGGGAGCCGCTGGCCAATTATCGCGACCAGTACGAGCATCCGTTGTGGAAGGCGGTTGCCGAACGCTCGCAGGGCGCCGTTCACGGTGGCATGGATTTCATTGAGAGCTTCCGCCTGGTCCAATGCCTCCGCACGGGCACTGCCACCGACTGGGACGTGTATGACGCGGTGGCATGGAGCGCCGTGTCGGCCTTGAGCGAGCAATCAATCGCCAAGGGGAGCGTACCCATGGAGTTCCCCGATTTCACCCGAGGTCGCTGGAAGGACCGTCCCCCGCTAGGCATCGCATCGGCGTGACTTGACGGTTCCGCATGAGCATGGTTCGGCAAGTAAAATCCCGGCAGCGCCCTCGTCCGGACGGCTAGTGCGACGGCATCGTCGCCGCGGGCGAGGGCCGGATCGGCGGGGCCAGGCGACCGGCGTAGTCCGGACGGTGCTGCGGGCCGTCAGGCACGAACTCGTACACGCCGATGTCCGCCGCCTTGCCTTGCGGGACCGAGGCGCCGACGATGTCCTCCTTGCTGTCGGTCTCCGTGCCCGCGTCGATGGCCGGGCTGCCGGGCTTCAGGCGGTAGTCGTGGTTGTCGGGATCGACGAAGATCTTGTGCAGGTCCGGCTCGAAGAGGTCCCCCGGCTTTTCTCCCTGGAAATTCCTCCCTTTCGACGTCCACAGGTTGTGGCTCATCTCGCCGTGGATCCCCCGCCGGGTGCAGGCAATGCCGTCGATGATGTTGTTCTTGATGATGCAGTTCTCGATATCGGCGCTCTCGTAGATGCCGCCCTTCCCGTTGCCGCCGGAACGCACGAGCACGTTGTTGACAATGGTCACGTTCTTCACGGGGACGTTGCCCGTCCAGGCGGCAATGGGGCACTCTAGGCCGTGGGCGTCGAAGATGTTGCGGCGGACCATGACGTTGCTGCTGTTGCCGGTGGTGAAGCAGTCGTTGGAGTTGTAGACCTCGTTCTCCTCCACAAGCATGTCGTTGGAGCGGAGGTAGACACTGATTCCGTTGGCATGAAGACCAAGATTGTCCCAGACGACGTTCCGCTGGATCTTCGACCGCATGCAGGTGTGGAAGGATGCCGCAGTGGAACCGTTCCGGCCGAGATAGTTGTTGCGGCAGACGGAATCGTCGAACCCGCCCCCGAGGATACCCAGGCGGCGGTTCTCGTAGAGCGTGTTGTTCTCCACGAGGCTGTGGGACACGTTGCTGAGCGTGATCGCTCCCTGGATCATGAGATCCTCGGTCGTGTTGACCATGATGCTAGGCCAGCCGCGGTAGACCTCGTTGTTCCGGATGACGATGCCGGTGCTGTACGCTCCGCCAGGCTTATAGATGGCGGCGGAACGGCGATGGCCGCCGTGATGGCAGATCTTGAAGCCGTCGATGACGACATGGTTGGCGTTCTGGATCAGGAAACCGTGGTAGCGGGTCGTGATCGTGACGTTTTCCGGGCCGTTTGCGCCCGGCTTGTACGGCCAGACCACCAGGCGCACCTTTCCTTCCTTGGCGTTCTTCTCGTCGAGGCAGTATTCCCCCGGGCGACTCAGGATCTTGAGGCTGTTCAGCAGGGAGTAGCGCTGCACGCCCCGATAGATCCCCTGCCCGTGCGGCTTGAAGGTCACCTTGTGCTCGACGGGATCGTAGCCGGTGATCGCCTGGCAGCAGATGTAGTTCGGCTGGATGTGGAGCGCCAGATAGGCGCCGGCGTAGTGGTCCGGCTTCGCCGAAGCGAAATACTCCGCATCGGCGAGCGAGTCCTTGTCGGCTTTGCGCGAAGTCCGGTAGGCGCCCACGCGGTCGAAGAAGAAGGGATCGTCCAACTTCGGGTCCTGAGCGGCGGCGAGGTAGTCGTCGCCCTCGAAGAGCCCGAAATTGAAGAAGGTGCGGTTGTCCGGAAGGTAGGTGTAGTAAAGGTTCTGCCAGTGCGGGTTCTGTTCGACTTCGTCGGCAGAGGCGACTTTTCTCCAGCCGGTGACCGGCTCGCCCCCCTGGATGATCGCCTTGCCCTGGCCGAACTTCTCCTCGGTGTTGCCGTCGTAAACGATGGGCTGCCCCTCCTTTCCCGACCAGGGCACCGTCACCGTGCCGCGGTAATCCACCCCGCCCTTGAAGATCACCTTGTCGCCCGCTGCCAGCTTGACGCCTTTCGCCATTGCAGTCGCTTCCGTGTCGCCGGGGCAGTGCTTCAGCGCGGCGGCAGGCGAGCGGCCGTCGTTCTCGTCCTTGCCCGTCTCGAAATCGACGTAGTACGTCGCGCCGGCGGAAGACGCCCCGATCGAAGGCTCTTGCCCTTCCGCGTGCCGGAAAGCCGCCCCCGAGGCGAGAACGACCGCCGCAGCCACCACGCCGGCAGCAGACAACAGGCTTATGCGGGACGAGACTTCGACTCTCATGGGTTCCACCGTCGGGCAGGAAAGGTGTCAAAGGCGGGAAGAGGGAGGAGCACATAGTATAGAAGCCGGCGCCGCTCGCCACAACGGACGGTCTCGTGAAGCGACACTCGTCCTCCGTCACAGCCCTTGCCCTGCCGGCTCGTCGCCAGGGCGAGCGGCAGTCGGGTTGTATAAGCCGGGCGACCAGGCAAGATCCCTCCCTAAAATCGGAAAGATTCTGAAGGAGTCTCCCTGAAGCTGGGGTTCCTGGACGGGGCTATTCCGGACGCCTGCGGAGACCTTTCTTTCGACAGACGAAAGACCCCGGCGCGGCGAGGCTTCGCCATGACCTCCTTCTACGTCCCGAGCCTCCTCGGGCGGCCCGTCTCGCACGCTTGCCGGGTTACTCGCAAACAGCGATAATCGAAAGGGTGGGGCCGGCCGCGAGACGACGATTGGCACACACGGAGAACAGAATCATGCAGCGAGCTTTGCGGGTTGTTCACTGCTGTGTTCTGTTTTGTGCTGTGCTCTTTGAGGGGTGGACCTCAAACGCCCAGGACCAAAGCGTCAACGAGTTGGGAGGCACCCCGTCCAACCAGCGTATTGCCAGCCCTTCCATTCCTGTGCCGCCTCAGCAGACGGCCGTGTGGAATGCCCCAAAAACAAAGCTGCCCAAGGAGTTCGTGTCGGCAGCCAGCACGCTTTTCCGCCAGGGATTGGCCGATCCTCGCGGCTGCCAGTACCTGCGCGATTCGGCTGGGCGCCGGCAACTACGTGAGCGCCGACGGCATCGCGGTCTCAACGCACGGTTGGCTTATCCCTTCCAGTGCCGTCGCGGGGCCGCGTTTTGCGATCTGCTGGAACGGGGTGGTCTACCCGGTGGTTGCCAGCGGGGGGCTGGCCGACCTGCGGGCCGACGTGCTGAATGCCATCAAGGCCGAGCAGGAAGCGCGCGAGGCACAGCTTAATGGGAATTGGAGGATTGGTGGCGTCCCGTTCGCCTCCTCGGACGAGGGCAGCCTTGAAGTCGCTGCGGTGTGCCATCAATCGCCCACGCCCTTGTGGGCGTGCCTGCTCTTGCGGCTGGGCGAGGTCGAACTGGCGGAGAAGTCGTGGGCTGCATGCGCTCCGGTCGAACCTGGGCCACGCGACCCGCAGGAAGCACCCGAGGACCCGTACCTGGACTTGGCCCGCGACTGGACCTGGGCGCTGTTTCATCGCGCGGTCTATGCCCACATGCGCGGGGACGACCGCGTTGCGCTGTCGGCGGCCAAGGCGCTGGTGCCCATTTGGGAGGCCGCCGAGGCCGAAGCGACGAAGCGTACGTATCCGCAGCCGAACCCAGCGCCCTGGGAACGCGGGAAACCGTCGCATTTGGAGGAGATTTCCTGCATCGGCGAGTTGTTGGCCGATCAAGAGCGGCGGGCGGCGCTGCGGCAAGCGGGCAAGTTGCTTCCCGTGATGCCTGCGCCGGGTGCCGATCCGGACGCGACGCTGGCTGCCCTGAGGCGAGCACTTCAGCAGTGCCCCGACGATGCCCACCGCATCGCGCTCTTGGTGCAAGAGTTGGAAGAGGTCTCGGCACAGGAGATGGATCAGGGCGGCCTCGATCTCGCCTCGGACCCGGTGGTCAGTCTGCTTTTGCAGACGGGAGAGGCGGCGGTGGAGCCCTTGCTGGCCTGCCTCGAAAACGACACGCGGTTGACACGAAGCGTCCATTTCAGTTGTGACTATAACACTTCCCGGTATCGCGCGCTGGTTAGCGTGCCTGAAGCGGCCTACGTTGCGCTGGCCGGCATCCTGGATACCGACTTCTTCGGCAACGCCATTACCCGTGACAACCTGACCTCGCACGGCAAGCCGGGGCGAATGGCGCTGGCCAAGAGGATTCGAGATTATTTCAACAAGTACAAGGGCCTGGCGCAGGAAGAACGCTGGTATGGCATCCTCTTGGACAACCGTGCGCCGATGAGCCGGTGGGTCGACGCGGCGCAGAAGATTGTTGAGCCGGCCGACGCGACGGAACCGCGTGTGAACACGTATGGCTCAGGCAGGTGGCACAAGCCGATCCGAGAACCGGGCAAGGCGGTCAAGCTGCTCGGCGAGGCGCTCCGCA
Source organism: uncultured Planctomycetaceae bacterium (assembly GCA_963759115.1). Lineage (GTDB taxonomy): Bacteria > Planctomycetota > Planctomycetia > Pirellulales > Thermoguttaceae > CAVWXT01. The sequence goes on along the minus strand of CAVWXT010000006.1, from coordinate 1,602,989 downwards.
GCAAGAATGACCCGAGCGTGACCAAGATCCTTCAGCAGCGTATCCGAGAGCTTCCACCCGACATGGCGCGGGACGTCGCCATGGCGTTGGCCGATTGGGACCCGAAAGCGGCGGTGCCGGTCCTGGTCAGGCTCACAGAGAACCTTCCGCCGCCCCAGGCTCGGGACGTCGCCACGGCCTTGGCCGGCTTCGACGCAGAGGCGGCCCTGCCCGCCCTGCGCAGACTCACCCAAGAGCGCGGGGCGAGATCGGCGACCCGAAAAGACAGCGCTATGCCAATGGCCCCCCTGACTGGCAGCCGTTGGTCGAGCTTATCGTCGCGCGGATGGCGATCCACGATCGGCAAGCCCTGGAGGAATATGCCCAATGGATCCGCACCTTGCCAAGAGAACAGGCAGATGAAAACCGGGGGCAATTCTTCAGTCCTCTCGTAAAGAACCCCCGCGACCCCGTGGCCAGCGCCACTGCTGAGTGGCTCTTCAACGATGCCCAATCGCCGTGGAATCCCATCATCGGCACTCCCAGGGACAAGAACTATGCCGCGCGGTTTGGCCGCCGGTTTGACGCACCCCTGTTGGTGCTGCCGGCCTTCCGCAGACACCTTGCAGGTCTCTTGACGGACCGGCGGTTGGCAGGCCGCCTTACGGCCAACGACGGCCAGCAGAATGCCGATCTGCTGGTCAACAAGGAGTGGGTGCAGTGGTTTTCGAGCAGTTCCAGTGCCGTTCCCCAACCGTCGCCTCACGCCACGGCGAAGTTTCGCGTTTGCGATTGGATCGCTCACGAATTGTCCGAAATACGCGGGATGCCGCGGTGCGAGTTGTACTGGCAGGAAAAAGAGCGCAACGCCGCGGTGGCCACCTGCGCCCGGCTCCTCCAGCAGTATGGCGAACGATTCGAGTCGGCCGGGTTCGGTCCATCGGTGTCGATTGCGCTGCCTCTGCTTGATCATCCGGCGACGCGCGAGGACGTTGAGGCAGGCCGGGCCATCTTTTCCCTTGCGGGCCAGGGCACCGCGCGGATATTGTCGCTGCCTGATATGCCGGTGAATGCGAAATGGTTGGCGCTCAAAGATTACCCGACCTCGCAGGTGGTTTTCGACCCGAAGACGAACCAGCAAACGACCGTTGTCAGCTACGAACAGGACGGCGCCGTGTGGCAGGCGGAGGAGGTGCAGGTCGGCGGCACTTGGAAACGCTATTTCGCGTTCATCGGCCGCCATTGCCTGGCCAAAGTCCCGGCCGACGAGATCAATTTTTCCTACGGCGAGCCATCGGCCCGCATCGCGGGTCTTGACGTGTCTGCCTTTGCGCGGGATGGTCGGACGATACGTCGACGGGGAACTCGCTGCCGTGGATCAGCGGTCCGTTGCCAGTCGTGGTCTCGGTGCGGAACTACACGGGTTTGGATCAGCCGTTGCCGCGGTTTGTAATCGACGGAGCAGGCATGGCGAAGCTGAAGGACTCGATCGGCGTCCATGTCGTGCTTTCCTACGCTGACAGACAGCCGGGCGAATCTCTCCATCGGCAGTTTGCCCGGTTCTGCCGGTCGGGATCGGGAGGCAAGCCGCCCACCTGCGCGAGCTGCCCCGCAAGCCCGCCTCATTTCAACTCCGCTCCGTTGACCGCGACTTGAAGCCGCTGGAGATCCTCCAGATCCTCACGTTCGACCTGCGCGATCATTTTCAGTTGGCCCCCGCGGGGTGGTATCGGATCGTGGTGACATGTGACACGGGCCAGAAGCCGCCGGACGAACAGCCCACGGCCACGGCTGAGTTCTGGGTCGACGAAAAGCCAGTAAGGACTTGTTCAAAAATAACTTAGCCGTTTCGTTTTCGTGGACAGATGGTGTAGTTCCATTTGGGTAGGACGGTATGTCGCAACAGCCGCACGGTTGCCTTCGCTTCGTCGGACACCTTGACTTTGGTCGGGTAGAGCTTGGTGTCCAACGATGCGCGGCAGCGAAAGCCCGTGCTCGACCGTGTCGTGCGGATGTTCTTCAGCATGACTTCGTAACTGGTCAGTGGCTCGCCGGCCCAATTGGCACTGATGAGGTTGAACATGCGGTGCTCGATCGGGTTCCACTTGGAGGCTCCTGCGGGATAATGCCCGACCGTGATCGTCAATCTGAATTCGTCAGCCAATTCTTGCAGGCCCACCTTCCAAGCCCAACAACGGTTGCCGTTGGCACCTCCGCTGTCGGCTTCGATGGCCAACCGAGACACACCCGAGTACCGACGCCGCCCAACCTTCAGCCACCACGAGCGAATGGCACGCACGGCAAAGGTCGCTGTCTGATGAGTTGTGCCGATCACGACATAGCCCTCATTGCGATTCTCGTCATAGATGCCGTAGGGATAGGCGCGGCCGCGGGCCAGTGTGGGAAAGTCGTGGTCCAGCACGTCGCGGTCCTCACACCGCCAACTGCGTCCGTTATTTTTGAAGTTGCCCACCAACTCCTTTTTCTTCGTATCCACACTGATTACCGGCCACCCTTGCCGTTGGAATCGCCGTCGCCGACGTCCCAACAGGCGGAATTGCTGATCCCGATAGGGATCTCTCTTCCCACCCAACCGCTTGCGGTTCGATCGCAACGAGTTCCTTCTGTGCTCGCAGCAACCAAGCCACCGTCACGTGCCCGACCGGTACGCCACGTCGCGTCAATGCAGCGGCCAGGTTGCGGGTGGTCTTGTGCGTCCACCGCAGACCACCCATCGGATCGCCAGCCGTCGCATCCCGCAACAGCCCCTTCAACAACTCCCGCACACGTGGCGTTTTTTTTCGACTCGTTTTCGTCCGCCGCCGGGACGCCGTACTCGCTCTGAAGACGCCACCTGTCCGCGTTCGCTTTCGCGCAATCCCCGGCGGATTGTCATACGGCTCAGGCCGGTGATTTCCGCCACCAACTGGACGCCCCCGTGTCCGCGTTGCCGGGCCACGATCCCGGCGAACAACCGCCGACTCCGTTCGTCCAACTCGGCCATCACTCGATTGATGGCCCGATGGTACGCAACCAAATCCGCATCGCTACGCGAGCGACATCCTCGGCAGCGACACCGGCGAATGCGCCTGCAATCCTTGTCTGCCATGACCGTCTCTCCATCCATGGAAGCGGAATACGCAGATTATACAAACGGCTAACTTATTTTTGAACAGCGACTAAAGCCGCCCAAGTGGTGACCCATCGAAGAACAACTCGGAATTACCGTAGAAGAGACGCCATGCTCCGGTTTCTGACAGTTTTGATTTGCGCGGTGGCCTGCGGCGCCGGCGGCCTGCGCGGGCGAGCGCGCGGCGCTGCGATTCCAGGGCGACTCGCTCCCCGCTCCGCCACAACAGTCAGCCGCCTGGACGCCACCGAAGACACGGCTCTCCAGCCGCCTGATCGCTGCGACCCGGACCCTCTTTGCCCAGGGGCTGGCCGACCCGCGCGGCTGCGAGTTCCGCGAGATCGAGACCTTCAAAGGCGTAGGTGAACGGGATGCGGATGAACGAGGCGTTGCAAAGTCGCACGGCTGGGTGCTTCCGGCCGACGCGGCGCGGCCGCAGCGGTTCGCCATGCGCTGGAACGGGCTCATCTATCCCGTGTTGACGGTCGGGCGACCGGCAGATCTACGGGCCGACGTCCCCCAGACGACTGAGGATTGGAAGCAGTGGACCGGTAAGGAGGGCGACGGATGTCTGATACGCCTTTGCCTGCTCCTGCGGCTGGGAGAATCGGAGTTGGCCGAGAAGTACTTTGACCTGCTGAACGGGGGACAGGATGATCTCCACGATCCGTACCTGCTCCTGGCCCGGGAGTGGACCTCGTCGCTGTTTACCCGTGCGATTTGCGCCGACCAGCAAGGCGACGACCGGCTGGCGCTATGGGCGGCCCGGGCCCTGATTCCGATTTGGGAAGCGGTGGAAGCCGAAGCCACGGAGTCGACATGCCCCCGCCTAAGTCCTCCGAGGACCGCCCCGCGGACGAAATCCCGCTTTACCTGGAAGCGTTGAAACCCATTCGTGTACTCCTCGCCGACCAGGAGCGCCGCGCGGCGGAGCGCAGCCGGGGAAACCAGCCGCCGTTGCACCTCGATGAACTAGGGTCTTCCCCGAGAGGGAAGACGAAGGACTATTGGGAAGAGGCGGAGCGAAAACTGGGACGACCGCTGGATCATGGCCAGCGAATTGTGATTGTGATTCAGTGGTTTGAGGAGACCAGCGAGCCTGTCGAATGGCTGGCTAAGTTGCTTCGCCCTTATCGCGACGAGGCGATTGAGCCGCTGCTGAACTGCTTGGAGAACGACACGCGGCTGTCGCGGGGCGGGAGATTCGAGAATCCGGGCCCCGGTTTCAAGCTGGAGGGGGTCGATCAACTTGCGTACAGCGTCGTGTGTTGCCTCTTGGAAACCGGCTTTGAGGCGTATTTTCTTCACGAGCTGACCCGCGACGAGCGCAAGGCGCTTGCCGAGCGGATCCGCGCCCACTGGCACAAGATCCGGAACATGTCTCCGGCGGATGGCTGGTATGAAATCCTCCGCGACGACTCGCAATCGCCGGATCGCTGGGTCGAGGCCGTGAAAATGACAATCGGCTATTCGGGCCCGCATGTACGCGATACCAAGGAGTCGGCGGCCCGGCGAGAAGCCATGCGAACGAAGCGCGACCCGAGCATAAGCGAACTGCTGATCAAACGGGCCCGGAGCCTCACCGAACAGCGATTGATGGACCAGGCTGCCCAGATGGCCCTCGCGTTGGCCAAGTGGGACCCCGAGGCGGCCTTGCCGATCTTGCGACAAGTGGCGGCCCGCTGGCACGAGGTGCTCCTCGACGAAAGTCCCCAAAAGGTCCGCCGCATCCACTGGATTCCTTCCGGGCTCGTCAAACTTGCGCTCGCCCGGGCCAAGCTGAAGGATCCCTCCGCGTTGAAAGACTACCTGCAGCTATTCCACGAGTTAGAGAAGCCCGCCGCTGGCGAAGATGCTTTCGAGCCGCTGCTGAAGTACTGCGATGCCCCTGAAGTCATCTCCGGAGCCGAATGGATGTTCAACGATCCCGCTTCACCGTGGAACATGCGCCTCCCACTGACATATTCCAATCCATTCTTGAGCCGGAACAATCTGATGATGTTGCCGGCATTTCGCAAGCTGATACTACGCGCCCTGGCCGACGATCGGATCGCCGGGACAGCCAATATCGACGCACACAAACAGATCCATGTTGGGGTCGTTGGGCATACCACCGCAACCTTCGAGAGCGATCCGCTTTGTCCGGCGCCGGGAGCCAAGGTGGAATTTCGTTCGTGCGACATTTGTGCGTGGGAACTACGTGAGATTCTGGGCTTGCCTCGCTGTGAACTATTCTGGCCGAAAGACCGACGTGATTCCTCAGTTGCCCAGTGCAGCCGGCTTCTCCAGCAATATGGCCACCTCCTGACGAGGTTGAGCGGTCCGAGGACATACTGGGCAGTGCAATTCGCCTTTCCGACGCTCGATCACCCGGCAACTTTGGAAGACGTGCGCAACGGGCAGGCCATTTTTTCGCTGGAAGGACAAGGCGCAGCGCGGTGCTGCAACTTGTTCAAACGGCCCGCCGAGGCGCGATGGGTCACGTTTCGGGACGAGCCTTACTTGGGATACGTCTATGATTCGGACAAGAGGACTGAGGTACCCCACGTCAACTACCACCAGGACGGCTTGATATGGCAGGCCGAGGAAGTGCAGGTCGCCGGGAAGTGGCATCGCTACTACGGCTTCGCCGGCGCCGGCCGCATGACTAAAGCTCCCGCCGAAGAGATCGAATTCGATGTCCGCGGCTATCGCTGGGATGACGCCTTCAACGTGAATCTGAAGTCTTGGGTGCTTGGGGTAGACTTGGTGAATCGTTCCGGCGTGCCACAACCTCTTCCCCGCTTTCATACGGCGGATGATCCCCGCCCGGCCCCTTCGGGCTCCACGATCTTGGATTTTCGCCTGTATCGTTTCGAGGGCGACGGCGAGCCCTCCTCTGATGCGTCGCCCAACGCGCTTGGCGAGGATCGGCAATGGCGGGAGATTCCCCGCAAGCCTGCGGCCCGATTGAAGATCGAACGACTCCCCGCTCAGTTGGAGCCGATGGAAGCGACCTCGCTGTTCACAGTGGACCTGGACGCCGACTATCCCAAACTTGTCCCCGGCTATTATCAGGACGTGGCAAGCCTTTCGACGATGGGCGAGGGCCCCAAGCGAGTGCTGCGCCTGTCTGGCGGCGGTCGCCATATTCGGGGCGATTCGGACGATCGTTGAATCGGCCGTCCTTTCAGAACATTGTAGCGCCCGAGTCAGCCTGCCCTCGCTCGCACCGCAACAGGTTGTGGCGCCGCCATCTCGATTGGCACACGAGTGTTCGCGGTACTTGGTGGAGGCATGGAACTTTCCGGCTCAACACTGGTATTGGAAAAGGCAAGAATTCCTGAGCGATCTCCGCTTGCTGCATCAAAGGTTCGTTTCGCGGAAACCCGACCAACTGCTCGCCGTTTTGCCTGGTTTCCCAGCAGGAAGACAACTCGGACATCGAGTCGGGAAGCCCCAAATATGAGGTTCCCGACGCCGGCTTGCCGCATCTGGCGGGGTCGTCCGAAGCCTCGGCCGTGAGCCGGCAAGTCGGGGGCAGGCGTCGGTTTCGTCGCCGGGCCGGAGGGACGATGAGGGGGCGGGTCGCCTGGACGGGGCTCGGAGCGATTGAGGGTCGAGGAGCGGAGTTCCTACGATCGGGCTCCCGGTGGACGGACGTGGCCAACGGGTTTCGTGGCCATGGCGGCAGACGGAGCTTCTCGGCACGAGCCGTCATGCCTGACGGTACTTCCCGCAACGGGAAGTTGCCCGTTCCTGGCGGGGAGCCCGTGTTCGGGATCCGAACGCGGGTGACATGGCCATGGAGGCGAAGCGGCTGAGTTTCTTTGTTGTTCTCTTAGCCAAGTAGTCCGGCTGGGTTGATCGGACGGTCTTATAGACCGTCCGGATCAACCAACCCGGTCCGGATAGTCCGATCGTGGTCCGATCGGACTGATCAACCTACTAATGATTTTGCTGCATACTTGTCGACCAGCGTCTTCCCTGGCTCACTCATCCCCGAAGCCCCGGACACACTCGTCGTATCCGCAGCACGTCGCCCATGCCCGTCCGCAGCCGCATCGTGTCGCCCAGGCGCATTTCCAACTCCGGTCACAAGCGGCACACGTGAAAAGTCTCAAAGCGGCGCGGTGGGACTGGCAAGACCGTGCGTCTCGTCACTTCACCGTTCCCTGAACGCAGGTCATGTCCCACAGCCTGGCTGTGCCGTCCTCGTCGCCCGATCCGCAGGCAAGGGACTTGCCATCCGGGCTGACTGCCATGCACCCGGCATTCCAGATGTCACCGCTGAAGATCGTGATGCCCTTGCCAGTAGCGACATCCCACAGCTTGATCTTCCGACAGAACCCTCCCGTAATCAGCGTCTTGCCGTCCGGAGTGAACGCAACGAGCACGTCACCGCCTGAGCCAACAGTCGATGGAGACTTCAGTGTGCTGATCGTCTTGCCGCTCGACATATCCCACAGTCTCACCGTGCTGTCCGGACTTGCCGAACCCAATACCGTCCCGTCCGGGCTAAACGCCACCGAACTGACACGACGCGAATGCCCGTTCAATGTGGCGGTGTTCTCGCCCGTGGTGATGGCCCACAGCTTGATTGCGGCATCTGCGCTTCCCGATGCCAAGGTCTTGCCGTCCGGCGAGAATACTAGACAGTCCACGTATTCGTGGTGGCCGTTTAAGGTGGTGACGTTCTTGCCAGTCGCCGCGTCCCACAACTTGATCGTGCGATCCCAACTTCCCGAAGCCAGGATCTTGCCGTCCGGACTGTACGCGACCGACGCGACGATTGCCTCGTGCCCGCTGAGGGTGGCGAAGTTCTTTCCGGTGGCTACTTCCCAGAGCCTGATCGTCAGGTCGTTGCCGCCCGCAGAAGCAAGGGTCTTGCCGTCCGGGCTGAAAGCGACTGATCTGACTTCCTTGGCGTGTCCTGTGAACGTAGCGGTGTTCTTGCCGGTGGCCACGTCCCATAGCCTGATCGTCGTGTCCCAGCCTCCGGTCGCAACCGTCTTGCTGTCAGGGCTGAACGCCACGGAGAGAAGAGGCTTGGTATGCCCTTTGAGCGTATGCCGCAATCTCGGGTCTGGGGGCGGCACACGCCGTAGCTCTTCCCATGATCGGTTCGTTGCCGATGGCGTGACAGGCAAGACGTAGTCAAAACTCCCCGGAATGATCTGGGGCCATTTTGAGCGAAGGGCGTCGTCGTTGAAGATGTTGTCAGCCTCGATCTCCGAGAGCGGGCGACCCTTCGATGCCGTTTCGCGCAGCGACTCCATTGAGGGACACCTGCCGCCGCCGCGAGCACATCGAATCCCGTAATACGCCAAGAACTCGTTCCTGTTGTCGACAAGGTAAATGCCGATCGTGGGAGTAACGGTAGCTTGCCCCCGGAAGTAGTCCACGCCAAGGTTCTTGGTCAAGCCCCGGACGAATTGTGCCCTAGTGTGCTCATCCAACTCGAAAGCAATAGGGCGGGACGTGTGATTTCCATCAGGCACCTGCCATTCGACGACGATCTTCTTGGACTGCTGAACGTCCGACAGGAGCACTCGCCTCGGGTATCGACCAAAGGCGACGACAACGGCCGCCACTACCCCGATGCCAACTGCGACCGCCAAGAACCAGAGTAGTCCCCGTTTGCTCACGATGGGCATTGTCCGAGCTCCCTGCCACCATCGTCCGAATGTCCAATTCTACCAACCGAAAATCAGCTCTCGATAAAGGAAGTACATGAGCCCTCCGACCGCCACAAGTGCCGACAGCATCTTTCCTATCTGGGCATAGCCGGAAAACCTGTCGCGCCAAGACCAGAAGAAGTGAAGATGCAGGAAGCAGGCAGCGGCGGCATGTCGGGCTCGTCATGTAGCCGACGATGCCGCAGGAACAAAGCCTCGACGGGAGAGGGCGTTTAGCAAAAAAATCGGCTAAGCACGGAACGGGTGGGAGGGTTTCGGCTGCCCTCCGAAACTGTTGGGGATTTTCCACGGAACGGATAGGCGGACGACGAAGGAGGGCTTCTGCTACTTGCTCTGCGGGTTGGACGGCAGTGACTATTGCCGCAGAAGCCGAAACGCCCATACGCATAAAGCGACTGCCACTACGAAGCCGCCCCACGACGCCCACATCGGGAAAGCCCAGTCCCCGACGTGGATCCGCACTTGGTAGACCACCCGAACAAGGTGTGCCACCGCCACCAAGCCAAAGACGGTGCCGGAGACGACGAAATAGGCTTTGCTGCTCATGTTTCAGCTCCTCGTTCCCGCGGCCATCTGCAAGCCGCCTTGCTTTCTCATCTTCCTCCGTCCTCGGACACCGTCACTTCCGCCTCGCACAGAATCCCGGATGTCACATCTGGCAGAATTCCGATCCGCCGATAGATCGGTCGGATGATCTTCCGCAGGGCAGGCAGACGCCAGGCGAATACCAACGAACCCATGATACACATGGTTGCGGCGAGTTGCACGACGTGGGCCACCCCAAGGCGACTGGCCAGACTGCCAGCCAACAGGCTTCCCAACGGAGCCACGCCAAGGAAAGCCATCGCGTAGAAGCTCATCACCCGACCGCGTTTGTCGTCGTCCACGATGGTTTGCAGGATGGTGTTGCTGGCCGCCGTTTCCATCATCACGGAAAAACCACTGACCACCAGCAGCAACATCGAAAGCCACAGAACATGGGAAAACGAGAACGCGATCAGGCTCAGGCCGAATAACGCACTAGCCCAAGCAATCTGTCGCCCCAGACCGAGCACGCTCTTGCGAGAGGCCAGGCGCAGGGCTCCCAACAACGCTCCCAACCCCATGGCCGCCGTCAACAGGCCAAGCGTGTCCGGTCCGCCCTGGAGCACGTTCGTGGCAAAGATAGGCAAGAGCACCGTCAACGGCATGGCCGCCAAGTTCACCAGGGCCAGAATCATGAGGATCTCACGGATTGGAAGAAAGCCAAAAGCATAGCGGAATCCTTCGCTCAATTCGTGCAGGACGTGCTGTGGGGGATTGGCTGGTGCTCGCGGTGGCAGCCGCATGGCCAGCAGGGCCGCCAGCACGGCCACATAACTCAGCGCGTTCAGCAGGAAGCAGACGCCTTCCCCCACCACCGCGATCAGGAAACCGGCAATCGTTGGCCCAATAAGTCGTGCCCCGTTGAACATCGACGAGTTCAGGCCGATCGCGTTGGTCAGACTCTCACGTCCCTCGACCATCTGGATCAGAAAGGCTTGCCGGGCGGGTATGTCGAAGGCGGTAACGAGCCCCATGCAAACGCTCAAGGCAAGGACATGCCAGACGGCGACCGTACCGCTCAGGGAAAGCACGGCTAGGATCATCGCTTGGCACATGGCCAGGCTCTGGGTCACGACAATCGTCCGGTGCAGGTTCCAGCGGTCGGTGAACACGCCTGCCACGGGTGCCAGGAAGAAACTGGGGATCTGGCTGCAAAAGCCGACCAACCCCAACAGGAACGCCGAGTTGCTCAGCCGATAGACGAGCCAGATCATGGCCACCTGTTGCATCCAGGTGCCGATCAGGGAAATACTCTGCCCGAAGAAGAACAGGCGGAAGTTGCGGTGTTTCAAGGCCCCAAGCAAGATGCGTTCCTTCGTCATGTCGTTGGGTGGACCGTACGGGCTTGTGTCCAACAGAATCCTGATTGCAGGCTTCACCGTTTCTGGCTGTGGAGAACGACGGCGACAGTCCCGACCACTACCGTTCGGGATACCAGTCCCGAACCCGGATTTCCACGTCGTCGCCCACCAGATTCCTGAGCTGCTCCAAGTCCGCCTTCGTGCCGTCGCCGCTGCGGAAGTGGTAGGGGTAGACGATCCTGGGTCGGAACTGGCGGATCGCCTCCGCCGCTTTCTCGACGCTCATCGTGTACGGCAGGTTCATCGGCAGGAAGGCTACGTCGACGTCCTTGATCGCCCGCATCTCGGGCGTGTCTTCGGTGTCGCCGGCGACGTAGACCCGCTTGCCGCCCATCGTCACCACGTACCCGTTGTCGCGCCCCTTCGGACGGAACTTCTCCTTGCCGGGGCTCGTGTTGTAGGCAGGCACGGCTTCGACGGCGATCCCCTCGACCTCAGTCTTCTCCCCGTTGGTAAGGATCCTTACCGTGGTCTTGGCTCGTAGCGACTCGGGAATCTTCTCGGCGACCGTTTTCGGGACAACGACAATGGTCCGCCGCTCGGCGGGAACTAGCGCTTCAAGGGTCGCCGGATCGAAGTGGTCGCCGTGCATGTGCGTCACCAGCACGAGGTCGGGCTTGGGCAGGTCGGCAAACGGCTTTACGCCACCCACCGGATCGACGTAGACGGTCTTGCCGTTCCACTGCATCACGAGGGTCGCATGGGATACCGGGTGGATGAGCAGGGCGCCGTTGTCGGTGGCGATCCGGTCGCCGGACAGATCCTCTCCTTCGCCGGCAAACATCGCACTACAGCCCAGCAAAATGGCGGCAGAAACGACAAGAGGCAGACGCATGACATTTCTCCTTGCTGGGGTGCCGGGACAGTCGCGTACGCGATTCTCGCACGATCTGGGCAGGGTTGCAAGCGCCGACAGCGCGCTGTCGGCTATCGCCCGATATCACTTCCTTTGCCAGCCGTCGTCCAGCCCCAGGTTCGTCCGGCGGGTGCTGGAGGAGTACGGCGACGAGTCGGCGAAGGCGGCGTTCCTGCTACGGGGCGACGTGCCCGACTACTGGCTCGACTGGCTCCTGCGGAGCCGCAAGGGACGTTCCTGCCGGAAGCGGTACCCGAGCCTGTCGGCGGCGCGACCGGAAATTGGGCTCCGACGGATCTTCCCATTGTGGGAAGAAGCGGTTCCCGACTGTCGGGCGGACTTCGCCTCGGGGCCAGCTTCGGGTTCCGGCCCGGGCGCAGACGTCTGCGCTTCGGCGGAAGCGTGACTGGCTGGCGAACCCCGTGTTCGGGACCCGAACATGGGGCGGGGCTCCGATACGCACACTAGGGCGGCGTCACTCGAAATCCGTTTCCTTATAGCCCGCCTGCATGTTTGGAGGACGATGGAGGCCGGTTTTGGGCCGGGACCTGGGTTGCATTTTTTCCCGAACCGGCTTCAATTATCACGTTCCCTGTTGCCGACAGGCAAGTTAGCGTTTCCGTCACCGATGAAGAGGAGAAGAAGAATCATGGCCCAGGCTGCTGCCCCTAAGAAACCCCTGACCAAGACCGAACTGATGGCCAACATCGCTGCCGCCACCGACGTGTCCAAAAAACAGGTGGCCGCCATGTTGGAAGCGTTGGCCGCCGAAATCAGGAAGAGCCTCGGCGCCAAGGGCGCGGGCGCGATCACGATCCCCGGACTGATGAAGATCGAGAAGAAGAAGGTCCCCGCCCGGCCTGCGCAGACGGGCGTGCCCAACCCGTTCAAGCCGGGCGAGTTGATGGATCGCCCCGCCAGGCCTGCTTACAGCAAGGGGCTCTTCCGGTTCTGGGTGCGAACGCCGCACAAACCCGAGGCTCAACAATAGCGGCCGTTATACTACGCGCGACGGTTGCTTGAACGCCCCAGGCACGTAATTCTCGCCATATTAGCCCCCCCCACAAGAATATAGTGCAACAGGGATTGCGAGCGTAAGTGCTTGTCCGGGAACATGTTCCGCCGCCTCCTCCCTGCGGGCGCCGATTTCGCGAGTTGGGAAGGTTGCTGTTGGCCCGAGGTCGCCCGCGGCGTTACCTTGCTCAAGCGGCGGCGGTCGGACCAACGCGGTTGTTGCCTTCGCCCCGTCGCAGAAGACACCGCCAACCAAGGAGGCCACGGATGGCTCAGGTCGAGGTCAAAGTGAAGTTGGATTTGCCGCCGGGTGTGGAACTGTTGGGATACGAGCGCTCGCGCGACGGGCACGGCTTCGAGGTCAAGTTCCCCCTGCCCGACTCTTGCCGTTGTGAGCAGTGCGGCCACGAAGAGCCGTCCACCTACGAGTACAAGAACACCGTCTATGTGGTCCGCGACCTGGACCTGTGGGGTCAGCCGAGCTTCCTGATCTTCCAGCCTTGCTTCCATCGTTGCTCGCGCTGTGGGCATCGCCAGGAGCATTTCGCCCCCTTCAAGCGGAAGAAGGTGCTGTACACGTACCGCTTCGAGGAATACGTGCTGCGGATGCTCATCGGCAGCAACGAAGAAGAGGTGGCCGCGCGGCTGGGCATCTCGGCGGAGACCGTGGAACTGATCGTCGAGAACCAGTTGAAGGACGACAAGCGGATCGACCCGGCACGGGTCATCAAGCACGTGGGCATGGACGAAATCAGCCTCAAGAAGCGGCACAAGTTGTACGTGACGGTGATGACGGACTTGACCGACCCGGAGTCGCCGAAGGTGCTGGCGGTGGCCCGCGGGCGCGACACGGCAGCGGCCCTCGAATGCCTGGGGAAATTGACGCCCGAGCAGCGCGCCGCGGTGGAAACGCACCGCGTGGACATGGGGAAGGTCTACGGCCCGGTCTGCAACGAGCAACTTCGCAACAGCCGGTTGGTGGTGGACCGGTTCCACGTGGCCAAGCAGTTCAACGAGGTGGTGGATGAGTTGCGAAAAAAAAAGCACGCGGAAGCACAAGGCCCAGTTGTCCAAAGCCGAGCAGAAACGGTTCCGCTCGCTGATGTGGGAGTTTCGCCGCGACCCGAAGGACCTGAAGCCCGAAGAGCGCGCAGCCTTGGAGGAGTTGTTCGCCAGGTTGCCCGCGTTGAAGGACGTGTATGACGTGCGGGTGCGGTTCAAGGAGATCTTCGATACAGCGCCGGACCGCGCCACGGCCGAACAGCAGTTGGCCGAACTCCGCGCGCGGACCGAAGCGCTGGGGCTGGACTTCAGCAAATTCTGGACGACCTACGACAACTGGAAGACAGGCATCCTGAACTACTTCGACGGGCGGTACACCAGCGCGGCGGTTGAAGGTATCAACAACAAGGCCCGCGTCATCACCAAACGCTGCTACGGCGTGAAGTCAGCCGACACGCTCTGGAACCGGCTGCTCCTGGACTTGAACCGGGCGTCGGAAGCCGCCGGGCGGACCATCGCCGAGCTACGCGAGATCGTCCGTGGCCTGAAGGCTGAATTTCTCGCGTTCTGCACCTAAAACCGGAAGAGCCCAGCAAGGTCAAGGTGCGGGCGCTGAAGCTGTTGAAGGACATGGCGAAGTAGCTGTCGGAACTGATCCACCACATTAGCCATTGCTGCACACCCTTCAGGCAAAGGAATCACCATGATTGACGACGAAAAGGAAGTTCAGCAACTCCTACGCGACATGGAGGGGCAACTCCCGATTAGCGTGCGGCCTACCCGCGAACTTTTGCAGACACTGGCCCAAGGCGGAGTGAAATGTCGCCCGGACGAGAGTCTGCAAATTGGGTCGGTGCTCTGCTTGGGTGACGTCGGCGGAATTGCCTGCGCGCTGAAGAAGTGGCCGACCGCGGGCAAGAACGCAGTTGTCGTGTCGCTGACGCATCTTCGAGTCGACCACAGCCATCCCCTCGCTGCACGGATCGGAGCATATCAGGCCAAGCGATCCGCGAAGATCGTTCGGTCAGGCGGGCCGGAACTGCCGCGACGTGGTGCGGAGTTGAGGCGGAAGAAGCGACGACACACCGGGAAATAGCGTTCGTGAGCCGGCAGCACAGATGACTTTATGAAAAGAAAATCTCAGCAGCGTTCCGGCCGAAACAGCCAGCCTGCTCCAACCCTGGCCGAGATGCCATTCCGCGAGTTGGTGCAAACCGATGCGGAGTTGAGGAGTCTGCGGGAGGAGTACGCAACCCAGCCCGCCAAGCAACGGCGCATGGCTGCCCAGTGGGCATACGACAGCGCCCACGCTTCGATGCTCATGGCGAGGGCCTTGAAGGACTCGGATTGGGCCGACCCAAGTTGGCACGACGCGGCAGCACCGCTGGCCATCGACCCGGAATATGCCCCAGCAATCCTCACAGTCGGTTCGCTGGAGTATCAGTACGGCCGTGTGGACGAGGCGATGTTGCTGTTCCTGAAGCTGCCGACCTGCCGCGCAGACCTGGATGCGCTGCCAGAGATTATCGACCAGGCTGGGGAGTTTCTGATCGACGCGGAGGATCTGGCCAACGCCGAGCAGCTTTATGCCGCCGCCGTCAGTGCCTTTCCGCAGGTTGCTCTCTGCCACACCGGCCTGGGCTGTTGCGCTGGCAAGAACGGGCGCAAGGAAGAAGCAGTGGCGCATGCCCGACGAGCCGTGGACCTGGAGCCGGAGAACTGTCGGCTCTTGAACGACCTGGGCTACAGTCTGATCGAATCGCGGCAATACGAGGAGGCGGAAAAGACGCTTCGGCGAGCAGTTGAGCTGGCGCCGGCCGACTATGCGCTGCCGGCAGGAAACCTGGAGTATCTGATGCAAGTCCGGACGACGGCCGGACATGATTGATAATGGATGGGTCGATGAAGCAAACTCAGTAGTTCCAAATTTGGCTATGTGTGGCGATGTGCCGTAAGTCGTTCATAGGTATGACGATCGAGTCCGAGGGTTTTGTTGGCGCCGAGGGCTTGTTGAACGATCTGGGTGATCCACAAGAGCATTTCTTGGAAACGAAGCAATTCCAGAAAGAGTTGCGGTTCCTCGGTGAATTTTCCTTTGGCGAAGCGAAAATGAATCCACACCCACACGTTGCGCAGCACCAGAGCAATGCCCACGAACAGCAGACGCAACGCTGGATCGCGCGTGCATGTCTTGATCTTCGCCTCGTTCATCTGGCGGTAGCTCGTCTCGATGCCGAAACGCTTGCGATAGGTTTCGCGTATCTCCGCAGGTGTTCGCCGCACCTTCGACACCACGTAGAGAAGCCGCTTGCGCCGCCGCCGGCCGGTCTTCTCGTCGGTGAAATGCTTGCTGGCAACGCAAATGTTCACGGTCACGCTGGCCTTCGGTTTCTCTTTCGTTTGGCCCGAGGTGATCGTCTCCCGATAGTAGCCGTGTTTCTTCTTCAACAGTGCTCGCAAGCCGTGCGGCGGAGTCTTGGGGTCCTTGGGCTTTCGGCCTCGCACGACGGCGGGAATGATGAATCCACGACGGCGCGAAGAAGATACTGAATGACTTCTACGCTGAAAAAGCCCTTGTCCAGCAGCAAAAAGCGGATTTTTACGCCTCGGCGACGAACAATCGCCAACAGCCGCTGAAGCACCTCTTTCATCGAGTCGCCGTACTCGACTCGCACCAGCGCCAAGGTGTAACGGTAGCCTTTGTGGAGTACCACAGCCGTGGCGTAGGCATGGAAATGGGTGGTGCCCGACTTCGGTTCGCCTCGAAAGATTTCCTTCTTGTCCCGCGCCGGCTGCCCGTGATAGGGAATCAGCGTCAGGTCGATCGCCACCATGCGGGATTTGCGTCGCAACGCCTTGGGCACATGCGTCACCAAGGCGAGGTTCAAACGACGTTCGAGTTCGGCGATTTCCGGCAACGTTACGGCCAAGGCGTTGCGAATCGTCTGATCCGACGGTGCATCGGCCAGATCGCGGCAGGCGGCAAACACGGAAACCACCCGTGCCGCGGCAATCAGGAGAATTTGGAGAAGCGTGGAAGTCGAACATTTATAACCCCGATACTCAAGGCGAAGCGCCGTCCCTATCCAGTCCTCGGCGTACGCGTGGACCTCCGCCTTGGTGATGATATACTCCGTTTGTGAACGCATGGGTTTCCTCCTTGTGTGAACCTGGTTTGTGACCCAAGTTCTTTACTGGAGGAACCTTGCGTTCACCTATATCAATTTCCCGAATTTGGAACTACTGAAACTACACCTCCGAAGGTCTTCATCACTTCCAGGGAGTCCGTTTGCGACGAGTGCGGCGAGGAACTCGGCCGCAAGGCATGGATTATGCTCGCCGGCGACCGGGGGGCGCTGTGCCTGGCGTGTGCCGATTTGGACCATCTCGTCTTTCTGCCCGCAGGCGACACGGCCGTGACGCGGCGTGCCCGAAAGCACTCGACTTTGGCTGCGGTGGTGCTCAAGTGGAGCCAGGCCCGCAAGCGGTACGAACGGCAAGGGTTGCTGGTCGAGGCTCAGGCGTTGGAGCAGGCCGAGAAGGAGTGCTTGGCCGACGCCGAGGTCCGCACGCGGCGGCGTCAGCGGCAAGCGGAATATCGAGCGCAACTTGACCAACAATACGTTGCGCGGTTTGCGGCCCGCGTACGGGAACTCTATCCAAATTGCCCTGCCGAAAGGGAAATGGTCATTGCGGAACACGCCTGTCTGAAGTATAGCGGCCGGATCGGCAGGACGGCGTCCGCCAAGAGCTTCGCCGATGAGGCCGTCGATCTCGCCGTCATTGCCCACATCCGTCACGCGGAAACGCAGTACGATCAGCTCTTGCGGCGATATTGGGATCGACGCGATGCACGGGCCAGCATCGCGGAAGAAGTGCGCCACGTTCGGGCGAAGTGGGGGCGTAGCGAATGACGACACATCGGTGCGCGGAGATTGACGGGAGAACGCAGTGATGATTGCCCCGCGCTCGCCTACTTGGCGATTTACGAACCGTTACGGGGAGGAGTGGGAGTTTGCGTACGACTCTGGCACCGGCGAGGGCATTCTGCGGGGGTCGGATGTCGATTGGCAGGAGTATCCTGTTGTGGGTGGATTGGCGCAGGGGCTGATCCTGAACGAGGAAGAGATAGCCTGGCTGCGAAAAACGTGGGCGGAAGCGACCGGCGGATTGTGAGGCGGGTGTCGAGCAGGCCGATCCTGATAAAGCGGTCGTATTTCGCACAGCTTCGAGAGCCGGCGCAGGGCATCCGGCTTGTCGTTCTGGCCAAGCCGGGCCTTCCGCAAGGCATCGGTCAGAACGGCGATGTTCCGGTTGGCCGCCGTGCTGGAGGCCCTGACGGCCGAGATCAGGAAGAGCCTCGGCACCAAGGGCGCGGGCGTGATCACGATCCCCGGACTGATGAAGATCGAGAAGAAGAAGGTTTCCGCTCGGCCTGCGCAGACCGGCGTGCCCAACCCGTTCAAGCCGGGCGAGTTGATGGATCGCCCCGCCAAGCCCGCTTACAGCAAGGTCAAGGTGCGGGCGCTGAAGCTGTTGAAGGACATGGCGAAGTAGCAGTCGGAACTGATCCGCCACGCATGTCGGTGGCGTGACGATGGAATATGTTCTGTCCTCGACTTTCCTCAATCCTGAGGAAGGTCGATCCCGCCCGTAATTCCGTCAATGTTGACGGAATTACGGTGCCTGGGGCTCCTTGGCGGCTCGGGAGCGTCGTCGGCGACCTCGTCCCGCCCACCCTGTTGAAAGCTTTTCCAACAGCCCCTCGCCCCGCGCTTCGCCAAAAATTTAGCTAAGGGGGGCGCTCCCTGGAGCCGCGCCCCGTCCGCTTGACAAGTGGCGAAAAAGGTGGGGAAAAAGTTCCCCACCTTTTCCGTAGGCGGCTCATCGCGCAGGGGCCCGGAAGGACTCGATCATCCAGAGGATGCCGCCGGTCAGCGCGGCAACCAGGCCGAGACCGTGGGGCAAGATCACGAGCAGCCGGAACCACACGGAAGGCATTCCTGCCGCCACGCCTCGCAGCGTGCATAGCAAGACCAGCGCGCCGAGGCCCGTCACGCTCAGGAGCATGCCGCCGCAGAGAAGCCGCCGGTGCCCACCCCGGCCCACCAGCGCGAGCACGCCCCCCAGCCCCATGATCCAGCCGACAGGGTAGGGCACGACCGTCAGCAGCCACCACGTCGAATGCCCCGAGCTGCCGCCCGCGCCCCGACCGCGCTCAGCCCGAACATCGCCCCGATGCCGACCGCTGTCAGCACGAAGGCCGTGCCGAGAAGCCTTCGCTGCGGGTTTCTGCCCAGCAGCGCCCCCAGCGCGACCAGGCCGCTGCCGGGGAGGATCAACATCGAGCCCTCCAGCGGGTCGAACGCTCCTAGCAGCATGGCCGCCAGCCCCACGACGACGACCGCCTGCGAGCAGAATTTGCGGGCGTTCACGGGATGTCCTTTCTTGCGGGGCGTTGGTGACAGGCGGATTGCCTCCCGATCCTTAGGCGGGACTGCGGCACGAGTATAACGCGGGAACCGTGAGGACGCTTCCGATCGTCGCAAGTCCACCAGGGCTTGAAAGCCCGTTGTCATGGCTGCTGAGCGGTCGGTTGTCGCCAGCCGCAACCGAGCTTCGCCAAAAATTTAGCTGAGGCTGCGCGACGGCGGAAGGCATCCGAGCCGCTCGCTGACCTTCCCCAGGATTGAGGAAGGTTCAACCGCCGGTCGCCCGTCTTCCACGCCAGCCGACCCTGTTGGAAAAATTTTCCAACACTGAGCTTAGCCCGATCCGCCGCCGCTCGGCGGGGAAAAAGGTGGGGAATTATTTCCCCACCTTTTTGCCGGCGGCTCCCCGTGTGCTCGGCAGGGGCTTCCGGGCGAGACCGGCTCGTCGGCCCCAGACGACCAGGAACGGCTCGTCGGTATCGTGGATCGGGCGGCGAGGGGGGCTTTTCGTCGGCACGGCGGTTCCTTGGGCGTGCCGTGCTAAGCCGCGGGACGGCGACGGTCATGGTTTCCTCCACTTTCAGCACCAGCGCCTGGCGCGGTTCCGCCTGCTGCCGTCACAGAAGGTCACGTTCGTCCGGCAGGCGACGATGCGCCCGACTTGTCGTCGCCGCTGGCTTCGACGGAGGTCGGCTACAGGGTGGAGCGAGAACCGGTCGGGTTTGCGGACCAAACGCCGTGAGCCTTCGCTATGGTCTGCTCTCGGAGCGCCGCCGGTCCCGGACAGTTCAATGACTCAAGAAATAGATGATGAAGTTAATGGTCATCTTGATGCAGGCGAGCGTGTGACTGTAAGGCCAAAACCTGTTCACCCAGCCGCAGTGCAGGTCGCCCGCAGTTGCGACGGTCATGAGTTGTCCGGTGCCACGCTCAAACAGCCCCCAAGCGCCGTGGTCAACTCCTTGCATGTGAGGGCAAGGGGAGACGCCGCCGGGCCACATCGGCATGTCGAAGTAGATATGGTAAATCTCGTGGTCGTTGGGGATCTGCCGCATCGGGTTGTCGGGGAACAGTTTGTTGATCAACTTGACGTAACTGACGAAGAAGCGATCCTGCTTGCTGAAGACGCAGTTGTCGGCGTGGACGAATCCGTCGCGCTCAAGAAACTCACGCAGATTCTTCTCCTCGTTGTCGGGCAGCTTGAAGAAGCCCTCGGAAGTCATGAAGACATAGGGGTGGCGGCACATCTCGTCGAAGTCGGCCAGGCGAACGACCTTGAACTCTTGGCTGACGTTGATGTTGGTCAGCTCCTGGAGCTTCTTGCGGAGGTTGACGTCGCCGATCGGATGGACGTTCCAGATGTCCGGCGTGTTGTCCAACACGGTGAACTGGAGTCGCGGGAAGATGAACTGTCCGGTCTTGACCCCTTCGTCGGCCCCGGCTCGCTTCGGCAGCAACCCCGTTCCGCCCAGGAGCAAACCGCCGGCAGCCAATGCCGCAGCCTTCATCGCCTGCCGGCGGGAGAGCCTTTGGATGTGCTCCACCGCGCCAGCGATCTCGTCCGCGCCTCGCCCCTTCTCCAGTTCCAGTCGCCTGCGTTCGCTGGTAGCCATGCCTTTTCCTCCTCCATCGTTACACCACCCCGCTACCGCAGCGGATCAACCGCTCCGCCGTAGGCAGAGCCATGCTTACGCCAATGAGAATCGATATGTCCCGCAATGGCAGGCGCCCTTCCTCAGAGCCTGCTTGACCGCCTTGTACAGACTGATCCCGAGTGCGCCGGCACGTCCATAATGATAGCAGTATCCGCCCCGTGATTTCAACCGTGTGCCGCAGCAGGTGTGGAGGAAGGCTCCGCCGTAGCCGCTGCCGCAAGGGACAGCCAGAGGACGATGATGCGACAATTGCGAGCCATGTCGAGTTCCCCCTGCCAGGATCGTGTCTTGAGCACGGGCCGCCAACGGGCTTCCGTTGGCCTTCCATTCTAGCCGACTCGCCCGGGCATGGTAACCACCGCTGAGCATCCCGCTTGGTCGGCGGGCGCGCCGGCTTCCCGAAAAGGCGCAGAGGTCCGCGCTTCGGCGGGTGCGGCGTTTGATGGCGGCCAGCACCTCGCCCGCGGCAAAGTCTTGTTTCCCGTCACGCCAATTAGCGTGGTTCACGGCTTGTCTTGCTCGGCGAACCTTCCCTGGTACTTCGCATGGCCGTCACATCTCTCGAACACGAACTGGCAGATCCGGGTGTCCGGATACAGGGCCAGCGGCGCGTGTCCGAGGTTCACGATCTCCAGGACCTGATGGTTCGAGATGCCCGGGTGCATGAAGCCCGCGGTGACATGGACGGCAAGGCCGAATCGTGCGAACCTGCTTCTTCCTTCGAGGCGACCGGAGATGTTGTCGGCCAGCGTGATCTTCTCCCTCGTGATCCCGAGGATCATCTCGCCCGGCTGGACCACCACGAAGCTCCCGTCCTTCACGTGGACGCTTCTGGTGATGTCCTCGAACCGGGAGTCGTTCTTTACGTGGTAGACCTTGGATCTCTTCTTGAATATCCGGAAGTCGTTCCCGAGCGTGAGGTCGATGGACCCTGGCCCGACCTGCGAGCTATCGAGCGGTTCGATCCTGATCGATCTGTTCTTCAATGCCTTCCCCATCTCTGCTCCGATCAGGATACTCATGTCGGCGAACCCTTTCCCCTTGAGG
The DNA here is from genome assembly GCA_963759115.1 of uncultured Planctomycetaceae bacterium. Lineage (GTDB taxonomy): Bacteria > Planctomycetota > Planctomycetia > Pirellulales > Thermoguttaceae > CAVWXT01. Next base: position 1,581,250 of record CAVWXT010000006.1, on the reverse strand, counting down.
TCGTTTTGACGGTTTCTGCATTACAAGCCCGAGGCCCTTGGCGCTGTCCGCGAGGAACGCCAATCCGGCAAGCACCGGCAACTCTTGCCGTGAAGCCCTATTTTCGCCATGACCTTCGCCGTAAGCAACCAGGTCCAGTCCTGATACGCGATCCGCCAGCGCAGCGCCGTTGCGTCCGCGTGTTAAACGTCCGGTCGGGTTTCCGGGGCGTTTCGGCCCCTATCTGCGACTCCGGCTGCCCGGACAATGCTTATCCGACTCTGTCGGTGGCGTGATCGGAAACACGGCTTCGGCGAATGTTCCCAGTGTAGGAAGAAGTGGTTCGGCATGCCACACGACCACTACATCATTACCGTAGCGGACCAGGGGTTTTTCGCTGCGTTGGGCGTTCCGTGCATAGGGCAATGGACTCTAGCACGGTGAGCAAGTGCTTTGCCCGTCCGAACGCATAATCCTTTTCGTACCGATCCATGACGTTCCTCACGTTCTCCCGAAACTCGGCGGAATTGACGGTCCGAGCCGTCCGTGCGATCTCGGTAAACTCTGGTCCCGCCGTTTCGATCTGACGAAGGACAATTCCCCGCAAGATATCGGACTGTTCCTCGTCCAAAGAAAGCCTCTTCAAGAATCGCCAAATGTCGGCTCGTCGGTATCCCGAGCGGAAGTAGCGACCTGGGAGAGCGATATAGGCAAATAACGTCGGGAGTTGAGACTGATCGCCCGCCTTTGCTTGAGTGAAAGCCGCCGACACAACGGCGTCGATGGTTTGACGAGTTGCCCGGTAATGCTCCAACCGCTGCCCGTAGTCCTCGGTCTGCTTATAGCGACCAATCCCCAGCTTTGCGATGCCCTCCTTCCAGGCTCGATGGAAGTCCTTATTGGCGTTTTCGGCACTGGCAAACAAAGGTCCCAGTCGCAGCAGTTCGTTGTTGAAGTGTTGGGTAAACGACATGGCTCGATTGCCGTGGACTAACCGACTTCCAACCGTTGGTCCGTCGGAGACGATTCTTCGGTGTTGACGAGACGTGATGTCCTGAAACGACGTGCAACCGCGATTGCCCCGAATCCCATTGCCCCGACAACCGTACCCACAAATGCTGCCATGCCGCCAAGAACCAACATCACCAACGAGGTTGCCAAAAGAGGTGCGGAAGCCCCAGGGCTACCTGGCGGCGGCGGATATTCCCGCCACATCCATAGCAATACGATCCCCGCCGCTACTCCAGCCGCCGCTCCCATTGCCGCCCCCAGACGACTGCCCCTCCAAATTGCCCGAAGGATCGGACGTTGCGTGGAAGGTCCGCAGCACAAGATGCGAAACGTGGACTGGCATAGAGAATCCGAACATCGGGCGGGCGTTGGTTGCCCCCGCCGACTCCAGACGAACGATTGAGCATCGGGACCGTCGCCGCCAGACAACGCAAGTCCCGATCCGGTGCCGATCATCCGCCAGGTGCATGACTGGCTGGTGCCGTCGCCCACCGTGACGTAGCCGGTCAGATGCACCAACGCCCCTTCAAGACTCCAAGTTCCGCCCAGGCACTCTTGGATGCCGCCCTGATTGGCGATGATCCGTTGGGCGAACGTGCCGTCGTGCCGGAAATCGACGCTCACCGTCCGGGCGGCGCTGTCCAGGTAGAGTCTGCCATTGCCCTGCGAGATCATCCGAAGTGACCGGATTGCGAGCAGGATCGGTTGACGGCGGCGAATCCAACACGGTGTCAGGCGGCTCGGGTGCAATAGGGACGCCGGGGAACTTGGTCTCTCGGAATAACGAGCAAATCACGCACCATAACGTTACCAATAGCACAGTGCAGAGCAAACTCCCCTCCGGGCCGACAGAGCCTCCTGAAAGCCACGCCGGACCCGAAATGCTCGAATTGAAAAGATGTCCCTCCGTCACATGGCCGCTGTTAGCCACGCCGTAGAAGTAGGTCTCCCCCCAGTCCCACGCTCCATGAAAACCGATCGCCATCCAAAGATCGCCGGTTCTTCGCAGCAACAGGCAGGATAATAAGCCGCTCAAACCGGCATTCAGCAGGCCGATCCAAGTTTCGCCGGAATTACCAGCATGAGGCAGTGCAAAAAATGCGGAGGAAAGAATCGCGGCGTACCAGAACCCGATGCCCGTGTACAGAGTGAATAGGGCGTATGCGGCCAACGTGGAGATCCGTCCTGCGCCGACGACCAACGACGAGTGGGAGAAGTACTTCTGCGTTCTCGAAAGCGAAGAAGAGGAAGAAGAGGAGGAGAGGTCATGAGGTGTCGTGTGACAAACGGACAGGTCAGAGAGTTCCTGGGGCGGGCACCGTCCGACACTCGGGTGCTGTTGTTCCCGGAGCGCAAGGCGAGGGAGGCTGAGCGCATCGTCATGCGGTCGCGGCACATGGCGGGGTTTCCGGTGCCTGGCGGGGACAAGGGGTGGGCCGATGTCGAGAGCACAGTCCCGCAGATGATGGAATGCAGCACGGTTCCGGGGACGACGTTCCTGCTGGTACGGGCCTCAGATTGGGCACATCTGGCGGACGAGTGCAACAATCGACGAACCACGTCCTCTTGAACCGTCCGACCGCCCCCGCCATCTTCAGGAACCGAAACGAAAAGACTATCGTGCGATTTCCCCGGCACAAAGGTGGTCAGGCTGGGGCCCCCTGGGAGATGCGTCGGCGGCTTCTCTCTTGATGGAACTCCTGCGCGACACAGACGTACCATGTCTGCCGTTGCAGGTCATGCAGCCGATGGTGTCGGCCAGCGGTCGCCGTCCTTCACGCCGACGAGGGACTCCCGAAGCGTCGGCTGCCCGGCGGTCTTGGCTTGCGGAGTCCTGGGGGGCGGTGGAGGGCGGGGCGGGAGTGCCGTGCGGAGGGAGTTTGTAGGAGATCAGGTCGGCGATCCTGACGGCGAGCCGAGAGATCAAGGATGCAGAGAGGCACGATGGAAGTGGACTCCGAAGCGCCGCCCGGCGGTCTTGGCTTGCCGAGTCCTGGGGGACGGCGGCGGAGGGCTTGCTGGGAGTGCCGTGGAAAGGACTCTGCGCGAGATCGCCGTCCGCTTCTCGACGGCGACGAGGGACTCCCAGGCGCCGGCTGCCCAGGGCGACCTTCAATTCGTTGTGAGGGGTCTTGAACGGACGGGGGAGCGGCAGGTTCTTAGACTGGCAGTGCGACGTTGCCGAGCCTTGATCTCCAGGACGGAGAAGGGCGAGTCAAGGTCGGCTCGAAGTCGCAGGCTGCCCGGGCGACCTTCAATTCGTTGCGAGGGGTTTGGGACGGACTGCTGATGTTCAGTCGAAAAAGCCGTGGACTTCTGGACTACGGTCTCGGGTTCGGAACCCTGAGCTTATGGGCGCAGCAAGGCGGATCGAAGTCGGATCGAAGTCGCCGGCTGCCCGGCGGTTCTCGGGTTCAGTTCGAGGGGTCTTGAACGGACGGGAGAGCGGCACGTTCTTGGATCGGGGACGCGACGTTGCCGAGCCCGGAGTCTCCAAGACGAAGAGAGGTCGGCTCAAAGTCGCCGGCTGCCCGGGGCGACCTTGAATTCATTTTGACGGGTTTTGGACGGACGGGAGATCGCCAGGTTCCTGGCTGGGCGCGAGGTTCCGCAGCCGGGAACTCCAAGACGAAGAGAGGGCGGATCGAAGTCGCCGGCTGCCCGGCGGTCTGGAATTCGTTGAGAGGGGTCTTGGACGGACGGGGAGATCGCCAGGTTCCTGGCTGGGCGGCGAGGTTCCGCAGCCGGGAGCTTCAAGACGCAGCAAGGCGGCTAGAAGTCGGCGCGAAGTCGCCGGCTGCCCGGCGGTGTCGGGGTTCCTCAGATCGGGTTTCGAGCGGACGGCTCGCCGATCGGGAGCCGTTCATAACGGTGACGAGGACGGTCGCTCCCGGCGTTAATTAGGCGGCTGCTGGACCGGGGCGGGCTGGTCAGACGGCGGGCAGCCATTGACGGCTCAGAAGCGACGGTCTACCATGCCAGGGTGAGAAGCGGATGTGTCGTGACCGCATCGACCCCCCGCCGACAGGACATCCCTCGCCGGCGGAAGCCAGGGCGGATTTCAGGGCGGAATTGGCGGATTTCGAGAACGGCTCTTCGTCGCTAAGTTGTGTAGTGCCAATGAGTTCTGGATTTTCCAAGTTGGTTCCAGTGCCGCCCACTCCACAAGTCGTTGCACTGCAATATATTACGTCTTATCGTCGGTCATACCTTTGGGCATGCCTGGCTGCCTTGTTGCCTCTGGAGGAGGAATGGTGTTGCTGCTGGCGGTATGGGTTCCGCTGGTCGTGGCAACCATTCAGCGGTTCTTGATGTGACGCGAGACCGCTTCACTCTTCCTTCTTCAAGATCTCCCGCACCTGAAGTAGTGTCTGCTTGTTAATTCATGTCGTACCCAAACCACGGAGGGACACATGGCAGTCACGAGGATTCCCATCCCCGACGGGGCACAGACCCGGAGGACCGACAATCGGCTTGACCTCAGCCTGGCGGAGATCGACATCGACGTTCGCACGGTCAACTGCCTGGAAGACGCAGGCATCTTCACGGTATCCGCCGACATCCTTCTGCCCGTGGTGCGGCAAAGAACTCTCAGGCGATCTTCTTGCCGATGTCCCACTTGATATCGAGCGATGATACGGCCGGCGGCCTCACGATACGGGGTCGTTGCCGTCGCCGGCGCTCGGCGCCGACCAGCCGCGCTCCAGCACCCATTGAACGGCGCGGCGATTCAGTTCGGCGCTGTTCTTGACGTTGAGCTTCTGCTTGATCTTCTCGCGGTGGGTTTCCACGGTCTTTGGGCTGAGGTGCAGGCGGATGGCGATTTGTTGGATCGTCAAGCCCTGGCCGATCATTTCGTAGACCTCGACCTCGCGGTTGGAGAGGCCGTGAACCGGGTCCTCATCGGTCGGCGTGCCCGCCGTAACGCGGCGCAAGAGGCGGTTGGTCATGCGCTGGCTGAGATACACTTCGCCGCGAAGCACCTGCCGGATGGCCTTCACCAGCATCTCGGGAGGCTCCTGCTTGGTGATGTAGCCCATGGCGCCGGCCCGCAGCACGCGCTCGGCGAAGAGCGCTTCGTCGTGCATCGACGAGACCAGCGTCTTGACCTCCGTGCCGCGCGCCTTGATCTTCTCGATCAGTTCGATGCCGTGGCCGGTCTTCAGGGAAAGGTCGACCACCACCACGTCCGGGCTGGTGCGATCCAACTCGGCCAAGGCCTCCGCCACATCGGCCGCTTCGCCGCACAGTTCGAGATCGGTCTCGCGGGCGATCACGTCGGCTACCCCGCGGCGGACCAGCGGATGGTCGTCGACCAGCAGGACGCGGTATTTCTTCGGCTGGTTCTTGCGGAGCTTGGATTTGTGTTCAGGAGTCATGACAATAGTCCTTTGCGAGCGATCGGGGTTGGCCGCGGATGGCGGCGATCAGCGCCTCCGGGGAGCCGCTTTTGGACAGGTACGCCGCAGCCCCCGCGGTACGCATGGCCAGGGCCACGTCTTCTTCCTCGCGGATGGATAGACCGATGACGCGCGTGCCCGGCAAGGCGGCGGCAAGGCGGCGGGTCACTTCCACGCCGCTCACGTCGGGCATCGAGACGTCCAGTACCGCCACGTCCGGCCGGGTCTGGAAGGCCACCTCGAGCGCGGTCCGGCCTTCAACGGCCGTGCCCACCACTTCCATGTCGGGTTGCTCGTGCAGCAAGCGGACCAGGCCTTCCAACAAGATGGGCTGGTCGTCGGCCAGGAGCACGCGGATCTTGCCGCCGGTCGGCGGGTGGTCTGCCGACGCGGGCGCCGCCGAGATGACAGCGGCATGCCCGTCATGCGACGGCGCGGCCGCCGACGAAATCGGACGGCGGGGAACAACGACGGTCACGCGGGTTCCGTGGCCCGGTTCGCCGTCGACCTGCATGCGGCCGCCCCATAGTTCCACACGCTCGCGGATGCTGAACAGTCCGAAGCCGCCCGTGGCGCGTCTCGATTCCTCCAGGGCCGCAGGAACCAGTCCGGCCCCCTCGTCCGCGACCGCGATCTGGATTTCGTCGCGGGGAGTCGCCGTCAGGGTCACGCGGGCGGAACCGGTGTGGGCGTGCTTCATCACGTTGAACAGCAGCTCGCGCCGCCTCGAACAAGAGGATGCGGAGGTCCTCGCTCTCGGGATCCGCTTCCGTGTCGGCCTCAACGGCGACCGCCAGGCCGCACGTCTCCTGCATGTACCGCCCCAGCCACTCCAAGGCGCCCGCCAAATCGGTTTCGTACAAGACGGGCGGGCTGAGCTCGGCCGTCAGGGAGCGCGACACGTCGAGCGACTGATTCAACAGTGCGTCCACCCGTTCGACCGTCTCCTCCGTCGGCTGCCCCTGCTGGTCGGCTCGCCGCAGGGCGCCGAAGCTCAGGCGGGCGGCGTAGAGGAGCTGCTGCAGATGATCGTGCAGGATTTGCGCCAGGCGGCGCCGCTCGCGGTGCTCCGTCCGCGTGAGCTCGGAGGCCAGCACTTGCAGTTGGGCCGCGCGGCGCGTGGCCACGGCGGTGCGCTCGGCAACGCGCTGTTCCAGCGTCTCGTTGAGCGCCTTCAGTTGCTGTTCGGCCTGCTTGCGCTCCATGGCATAGCGGATCGCGCGGGCCATGAGCCGGCCGTCCGCGTGTCCCTTGACGAGGTAATCCTGGGCGCCCTTGCGGACCACCTTGACGGCCGTGGCTTCGTCGTCCAGGCCGGTCATCACCACGATGGGCAGTTGCGGGGCCGCCGCGCTGGCTCGCGCCACCGTGCAGATCCCGTGACTGTCCGGCAGCGAGAGGTCCAACAGGATCGCATCGAACGAATCGCGTTCGAGACAGGCGATCGCCTCGGCCATCAGTTCCACGTGCGTGACGTGAAACGATTCCCCGCCGGCCTCGGCCAACAGGTGCTGCAGCAGCACCGCGTCGGCCGGGCTGTCTTCCACCAGCAGCAGGCGAATGGGCGAGGAACTCATGAAGCGTTTACCTGTCTTCGGGCAGCCGGACCACGGTCAACCAAAACTCTTCGACCGATTTTACCACTTCCATGAACCGATTGAAATCCACCGGCTTGGTGATGTAACAATTGGCGTGCAGGTCGTAGGCCCGCAGCACGTCCTCCTCGCTCTTGGAGGTCGTGAGGATGACCACGGGAATGCGCTTGAGGGAGTCGTCGGCCTTGACCTCCTTCAGCACTTGCCGGCCGTCTTTCCGGGGCAGATTCAGGTCCAGCAGGATCAGGTCCGGCCGCGGAGCGTCGGCGTGACGGCCCTGCCGGCGGAGGAACTCCATGGCATCCACGCCATCCTCGACCACCGAGAGGCGGTTGCGCACCTTCGCCTCCTTGAGCGCTTCCTGCGTCAGACGCACATCCGGCTCGCTATCTTCGACCAGCAGCAACTCAATCGGGCGAACCATCATGGCCAAGTCCTCGCATGCTACGAAAGGGTGAAATAGAAGGTACTGCCTTGACCGGGCTGCGACTCCAGCCAGATCCTACCGCCGTGCCGCTCCACGATCCGCTTGCAGACGGCCAATCCGATCCCCGTCCCCGCATATTTCTGCCGCGTGTGCAGCCGTTGGAAAATCACGAATATCTGCTCCCAGGTACTGCGGCTCGATGCCGATGCCGTTGTCGCGGACGGCAAACTCCCAATGGTCGCCGTCGCGGCGGGCCGACACGTGGATCTGCGGCGGACGCTCGCCGCGGAACTTGATCCCGTTGCCGATCAGGTTCTGGAACAACTGGATCAACTGCGTCTGGTCGGCCAAGACGTTCGGCAGGGGATCGCCCTGCGTCACGACGGCGCCGCTCTCCTTGATGACCCCGGCCAGGTTGGCCCGCACGCGATCCAGGACGTCGCCGACGCTGATCGCCTGAAACGGCTGGCCGCGGCTGGCGACGCGCGAGGTACTCCAGCAGATCGGTGATCAATTGCTGCATCCGCGTGACGCCGTCCACGATGTAGTGGAAGAACTGGTCCGCGTCGGCGTCGAGCCGGCCCTTGTACTTGCGATCGATCAACTGTACGTAGCCGGTGACGACGCGGAGCGGCTCCTGAAGGTCGTGCGAGGCGACGTAGGCAAACTGTTCCAATTCCTGGTTGGAGTGGACCAACTGATCGGCGGTCCGCCGAAGCGATTCCTCGGCTTGCTTGCGTTGGGTTATCTCCAGCCCGTAGAAGCGGACTCGCTGGAATTCCCGGACGCAATGAATCGTTTGCTGGTAGCATTTCTCGCCCACCATCACCTCGCGCATGCTCACGCGCGCGTCGCCATTCCGAAAGGTCTGCGCTACCGACTCCCAATCGGCCAGCCAGGGATGCGCAAGTTCGCGCTGGGGGAGATCGGGAAAGATCGCTTCGGCGGCCGGGTTGAGGTACTGCACCCGCCCCTGCAAGTCAACCTCGGTGATGGGATGCGGGTTGAGGCGGGGGAAGGAGGCCAGCCGTTCCAGCGCCTCGGCGGCCCGCTTGCGCTCGGCGATTTCCAGTTCCAACTGCGCGTTGGCGGTTTCCAGTTCCTGTTGCGCATTGCGGATCGCATCGCCCATCTGGTTGAAGGCGGCGGCCAACGCGGCAAGCTCGCGCACGCCGCCGGTCTCGGTGCGGTGGTCCAGTTCGCCCCGGCCGATCGCTTGAGCGTGGTTTTCCAGCGCCGCAGCTGGCCGATCAACCGGCCGCTGGCCGCCAACGCCAACCCGCCTGAGCCGAGGGCCACCAACAGGTTCAAGCCGGCGGCGATCCACAGGCCCGCGTACACCTGCGCCATGGCCGCTTTCACGGGCCGCCGCGCGCCCGCCACCCAGCCGATCTCCTCGATCGGAACGCACGCGGCGATGCACGGATGTCCGTCAACCGGAAGGGTGATCACTCCCGACCGCTCCGCATGGCTATCGAGCACCGTAGCCAGAAGCGGATCGGTGCCGGTCCAGTCCTGGTAGACGCCCTGTCCTTCCACGCTGGCGTAGACCAACACTCCCTTGCTATCGAAAATCGTGGCAGGTCCTTGCTCGGCGCGGTGCAATTCGACAAGGTGCGTCCCGAACTCGCCAGGTTCCACCGTGGCGGTGACCACGCCGGATAGTTGGCCCTTCGTGTCGGCAATGCGGCAAGCCACGACGAAGTCGGGCGCTCCAGTCACCCGTTCCGTCAGGACGTCGCTTACGGCCCAGGCTTGGCCGTCGCGCACTTCTCGGAAGTAGGACCTATCCGCGATGCTCAGGTTGACGGCGCGGGAATCACTGGACGCAACGATCTTGCCCTCGGGGTTGACCCAATGCCAAGCGCGGACAAAAGAATAGTCGTGAGCGTTCGCGGCGAGGAATTCGTTGGCCTGTTCCGGCAGATTCGAATTCAGGCGGGCGAGCGCCTTGCCGATCGCCAATTCCTGACGATGCACTTCCTGCACGTAGTCGTCGAACAGCGCGGCCACTCCCCGGGCCACTTCCAGATTGGCCCGCTCCTCTTCGGCCCAGCGGCTGTGGTACCAGGCCGCGTAAATGCCCGCCTGCACCAACAACAGCGGCAGCAACACCACCAACACCAGCAGCAACAACACGCCGCGCACGCTGGTGGGGAATCGGCCAGTCATCGTCATAGGACTCAGGGAACGTGCCGTGCGCGCAACATGCTCGCTACGATGTCTCCTAGTCTACTATGCGGCGCGGTGATTGTCATCGGGGATTTTCGGAGGCGCGGCGCGCGCGGACGGAAATTGTCGCCCGCTGCCGTGTCGCGCGGACCAGAGACCCCGCACGGGGTAGGGAAACTCCTGACGCAAGATCGCGGAATCTCCCTATGCCCGAACCATATTACTCTCGATATGCGTATATCGTAGCGGGATTAGAATCGTCGAAGTGTTCGTCGCGAGCACCGACCCGCGGAGCGCGCACCCAAGGACAGAAAAAGTCTAACACAAGGAAAGTCATCATGTTGGCCAATCGCGACCCGACAGCATTGCTGGAGCGTCCCAACCCGTTTGCCGCCCTGTTTCAAGAAATCGCGGCGTTCGCGCAAACGAAACTGCGGCGGTCCTCGTACTTTGAATTGCGCGACGTCTGTTGCGATTTTTCCGGCGGCGTTCTGACACTGCAGGGACGCGTGCCCAGCTACCATTTGAAGCAGTTGGCGCAAGCGCGAGTGGCCGAAGTGCCCGGGGTCCTCGAGGTCGACAACCGCGTGGAGGTCGTCATGCCCCCGCGTCATCCACAACCATGATCGAAGGGAGCACGGGGCCTTGGCCTCCGTGCAGAACGATAGCCAGTGAAGGCGGTTTTTTGTGCCAGGAGGGAGTCCCATGCTCGTTCTATCGCGAAAAAGCGGCGAGTGCGTGCGCATCGGGGAGTCCATTGAAGTCAAGGTCCTGGAGATTGACGGAGGCCGGGTCAAACTCGGTTTTTCGGCGCCTGCCGACGTACACATCCAGAGGGATGAGATCCGCGGCGCCCCGCCGCACCGATTCCGGCGGTGGCACGAATGCGGCGCCGTCGGATAGCCCGGAACCCCAGTAGTCTGACATACATAAGATGTCCGGTGTGTCAGACTACTAGCGTTTCTCCGCAACCAGCACCAGGTCCGCGCTCTCCTCGCGGTCGTACGGCTGGTCCTGGTGGCCGCCAAACAACCTGATGCTGGCGGCGCCGGCACTCTCCGCAATGAGTTGCAGTTCGCCGGCCTCCAAGCCCAACAGCGGCAACGATTCACTCCGCACCGGCGCCGACTCGCCCACGCCGGTCACGACCAGTTCCACGAAGCCGCGCGTGCCGCAACGGTGAACGCCCTTGAGAATCACGGCCTCGCCTTCCGGAAGCGTCGTCCGATGGCACTTCTGCCACACGCACGGACCATCCGGCAGGTGCCAGAGGTTCAACACCTGGACGATCAGCAGGCCGCCCGTTCGCACGGCCGCCGACATTTGCCGAATGGCCCGCTCGACGGTGGCCCGGTCCGGCGCCAGGGCCAGCGAATTGCCCACGCACACGGCGGCGTCGAACGGTTCGGCCGCCGCCATCGGCTCATCGAAGCTGCGCACCACCCAGTGCAGGCCGGCCGGCTCGCCGAAGTTGCCGCGGGCGCGATCGATCATTGCGCGGCTCAGGTCGGCGCCCTCGACGCGGAGACCCCAGGAGTGGAACAACGCGGCGTGTCGTCCCGTGCCGCAGGCCACGTCGACCACGCTGCAGACGCCGCCTTGCTCGAACCAGCGCCGATAGAAGGGCCCTTCGTGAGCCAGACGCTTCGGCCAGTCGATCATCGCCTCGTAGACGTCGGTCAAGTCTTCGAACATCGGGCTTCCCAACCTTTCCAGAGAGGCGTCCTCTTTTAATGCCCGCAACCGCAATGAAGTTGCCCCGCGGGATGGCCGGTCGTCGCACGCGCGACGCCATACCGCGTGGCCAGGTCCTGGGCGACTTGCAGATACTTTTCGTGCGTGCCGGCGTCCATCTCCTCGGCCTCGACTTTCCGAAATGCGGCGAGCAATTCTCGTTGCTCGGCCTCGGTAAGCGTCCGGTCGGCCAGTTGAAAGAGGATGTGGTCTTCCTTGTAGATGTGTTCGCGGAGCAGGGACACGTAGCCCTCGGCGTTCGTGAGGAATCGTTCGAGTGCGGCGGGGTCGCCGGCGGAGGCCCCTTCAAGGCTTTCATCCATGCCGTGAAGGCGGGCCCGGCCTTGCTCGTGCTCGTAGAGCATCACGCCGGTCGGTCCGCCGTGGCGCGGAAAGCCTTTGGCCTCCAGCGTCGGGAAGAGGTGGGCCTCTTCCTTGCCGTGATGGCAATGGTCGGCGAAATGGCGGAAGAACGCGATGGCGTCCCGGGCCGGCGGCCCGTCGAGCCGGCCCGTCGACCTGGCCTGCCGCACGATCGCCTCCAGGCAACTCAGCACCTGCTCAATGACGCGATGTTCGCTCATGAGAATTTCGGTGGGTTTCATGGGCCGTCCCCTGGGCTGGAATGGGAAGCGCTTGCCACACGTGACTATTCTACAGCCGACGGCAACCGATTCCTTGATCCGCGTCAAGAGGGGATCAACCAAGCTGCCGGACGATCGCTTCGAGCGGCCTTTTCTTGGGGCCTTCCGTGGCTTTGGCCGGATAACCCACCGGTATCACGGCCATAAACTCGCCCTCGGGCTCGCCCAAGAAACTCAGCACCTCCTGCTTCATCAGAAACAGAATGCCCAGCCATACCGAGCCGATCCCCAGCGACGTGGCGGCGACCAGCAAATTTTCGACGGCGGCCGCCGAACTCTGGATTTCCATCGTTCGAAAGAAATCGCGGGCGGCCTGCTGATCGACCTGGAACAGTTCGGAGCCGTGCCGGATGAGCTCGCCCGTATTGGCTACCGCTACTACCAGCGGAGCGCTCAAGATGCTGCGTGCGGCCATCCGCAGCAGGATCGACGACGGGCGGGGAAAGTCGGCCGCCCTGGCGCTGACCAACTCGGCCAGTTCCTGCTTCTTCTGGTGGCGGAGGATGATGAATCGCCAGGACTGTTGATTATGGGCCGACGGCGCCCGGTTGGCGGCGTCGAGGATCGTGTTCAGATCCTCGTCGCTCACTTCCCTGTCGGTGAAGTGGCGCACGCTGTGCCGGGCGCGGATCGACCGCAGCGTTTCGTTAATGGCGAAGTCGGCCGTGGGACTCAACCCGTCCTCTCCTTCACGGTTCGCACGACTGCTCGCCCTATTGCAGCACCGTTTGCCGGGTCTGCTCAAGCGGCTGAGGGTGGGCGACTTGAATGCGGAAGGGGTCCACGCTGGGCGGCATCGAAGGCGACGCGATGGCCGTCGCGGCGGGCTCGCCGGGGGCGTGCCACTCGGCAACCGCCTGCATGTCGGGCTTCGCGCGGATCGGCCACTGCGATGCGGTCGGCTGGCGGCGAAACCGCACGCGTCGGGTCGCTCCATTTGAGGGGCGCGGTGGCCGGTCGGGCCGGCGCGGCGGCGGCCACGGGCCTCACCCCCTCATCGGCTCGCGGGCCGGGGGAATTGGGAGGCGACGGGAAACGGACCGGCACCAGGCCCGCCAGCGGCTTGTCGGGCGACTGCCGGTCGGGGATGTGGTAGATCAGATTCGGCTCCGGCCGAGGCCGGCGTTGGTTCGAGGCCAACAATTCGCCCGCCGGGGCCGCCGGTCGTGCGTCGCGCGGGGTCAGCCGCGGCCAGCCTTGGCTTACCCAGGCTAGCCAGGTGTTTTGCAGCACCCCCAGGTCCTTGATTCCGTAGCCGCGCTGGATGGCGCCGGGCCAGTCTTTGCTCTTGAGCCCGTCGTCGAGAAACTCCACGTACTTCCGCCGCCCGCCGGTCTCGATCAAGAACTCGGCCAGCGAGTATCCCTCGGCGTAGAGCGGCATGATGTCCTTCGGGTAGTCCATGATCGCGAACATCTGGTTGAAGGCGATGCCGCGTCCCGTGCGGAGGAATTGGCTGAGCATTTGGCGGTGTTTGTTCGTTTCGCTGACGTGCTCGACGCTGGTGGCCCCGCCCTCGTCGGCCCACCGCGGCAGCGGCTGGCGGAAGTGACTGGCGAAGATCGTGTGCGTGATTTCGTGCGGCAGGACGGAATCGAGGAGCCGCTCGGCGGAACCCTGGATCGACATCCGCCATCCGAAAACCTCGCCCTGCTCGAAGGCAAAGGCGGTTTCTCCGCCGTTGCCAAGCTGCGGCCCCACCCGGACCGTCATCAGGCAGGGCTGCGACCAGTCGGGCATGGGTTGGCCGAGCCACTCGATGGCCAGGTCGTGGCGATATTTCTCGGCGGCCTGACAGAGTTGCCGGGCGAAGTTGGGGTCGGGCGTCTCGACGATGAAGTTGTTGCTCTGCTGGCGGGCGCCCATCGCCACCGGCAGCACGGCCGCCAGCAGCGCGGCCCGAACAGTAGCCGCCCTAGCAGCGGTCCAATTGATACGAGCTTCCATGCCCTGCCTCGCTTCCCGAGTCCTTTCGGGGAATTGTAAGATGGAATTGTAAGATGTGCAAAACTTACCGTGCGGAGGCAAAATCGCCAAGACCAGTTTTGCGACTGAGGGGCCTGGGAAGACCCGCAGGGCCGATCAGTTTTCCCGAATAGGGCTTGATAGGGGTAGGGAAGGCCGGTTAAGTTCCCGGCCTCCCCTCCCTCCGAACCGGACTGGCGGATTTCCCGCATCCGGCTCTCCGGTTAGTGGTGTTACCTCGTAGAGGATTGGTGAACCGAGCGCGGGAAGGAAACAAGGTTCCTTCTCGGGATCGGCAGAAGCGAAAGGCCCTGACCTTCACGGGAAGGCCACCAACATGCAACATCGACGGTGCGGCCAATCTGAGCCAAGTTACGTGTGCCTGACGCAGTCCGTCGTGGCTAGTCGTTGCCGACACTCGCGGTACGGTGTGGTTTTGGCCGTGCGTCATGTTTCATCCCCTTTCCTGCGTCCCTTTGCTCGACGGGCATTGCCCCGCTTCCTCGCTCGTATGGACGCTCTGACTCCTGGGCGGTCGATTCTTCGTATCCTTATCAGGGACAATGAACTTCGTCCTTGTACCCGCCCAGGTCTCCTTGCTTCATGTATCAAACCTTCCGACCGTTCCGCCTCCAACCACCTGTTGCCGCCTCTGGGGCTTGGTTTGGTTTCCCCCCGGAGCTTACCGCGCGGTCTGCCGACCGCATCCCTTGCGAGGACCACAGCGTCACTTGGGCTTCGCCTTTTCCTAGCAGGCTCGCCACGACAACCGGCCGAATCGAGTTCGTCATCCTGCGGACCAGCCGTTCACCTTCAGTTGCTCTCCACCCCCTCTCACGAGGACGCAGTTACTTTCGGTTACGAAGTTCAAACCCAACTTCGACAAGGACTTGCACCTTGCTGATTCGATACACTCACAAGCGCACTAGGAGGCGACTCCAGTCGCCGATTTGCGGTCGTTTTTCAAGCAATCGGCGACTGGAGTCGCCTCCCACAGTGAATAACTGATCGGCCCTGGGAAGACCCGCCGGCGGCTTGCAAACGGCCCCCACGGCAATTACACTCAGCAGTGTCTCCCACCCTGAAGGTCTTTCATGGCTCGCCGGCGCTGATTACCGGCATCACCGGGCAGGACGGGTCCTACCTGGCCGAGTTCCTGCTGGAAAAGGGCTACGAAGTCCACGGCATGGTCCGCCGCGCCAGCACGGAGAACTTCGAGCGGATCGAGCGCCTCCACGACCGCATCGCGCTGCACCAGGCCGACCTGCTGGACCAGTTGTCGATCGTCACGATCATCCAGGAGGTCCGGCCGCACGAGGTCTACAACTTCGCCGCCCAGAGCTTCGTGCCCACCAGTTGGTCGCAGCCGCTGTTGACCGGCGAGTTCACCGCCCTGGGCGTCACGCGCGATGCTGGAGGCCATCCGGCTGGTCGATCCGCTCGATCCGCTTCTACCAGGCCAGCAGCAGCGAGATGTTCGGCAACGTCGCGCGAGGAGCCGCAGAACGAGCAGACGCCCTTCTGGCCCCGCAGCCCCTACGGCGTGGCCAAGGTCTACGGCCACTGGATCACGGTGAACTACCGCGAGAGCTACGGCATCTTCGCCTGCTCGGGCATCCTCTTCAACCACGAGTCGCCGCTGCGGGGCAAGGAGTTCGTCAGCCGCAAAGTCACCGACGCCGTGGCGCGGATCAAGCTCGGCCTGCAAGAGAAGCTCGTGCTGGGCAACCTCGACGCCATGCGCGACTGGGGCTTCGCCGGCGACTACGTCGAAGCCATGTGGCTGATGCTCCAGCAGGACAAGCCCGACGACTACGTCGTGGCCACGGGCGTGAAGCACTCGGTGCGGCGAATTGGTCGAGTTGGCCTTCAGCCACGTCGGGTCTCGACTGGCGCGAGCACGTCGAGAGCGACCCGAAGCTCTTCCGTCCGGCCGAGATCAACACGCTTCGCGGCGACGCCGAGCAAGGCCCGCCGCGTGCTCGGCTGGGAGCCGAAGGTCTCCTTCGCCGAACTGATCCGCATGATGGTCGACGCCGACCTGGAGCGGGTGCGGCGGGAAATGGCCGACCGCGAGCGATCGGGCGGATAGCGAATCAGCCCTGGCTGGACTCCCACGCTACGGCTTGGCGCATCTACTCGGGCGGCATACACTAACGCCCATGGACTACCTCTTTCCCATTCTGATGCTGTTGATTGGCGTTGCCCTGGGCGGCGCGGGCGGATGGCTGCTGCTGCGGGCGAAAATCGCCGCCGCCTATGACCGCGGCCGGGGCGAGGCGGCGGCGGAAACGGCCGCACTGGCCGAAAAGGTTGGTGGCCCGCGAAGAGTCGATCGAGGAACTCCGCAACCGGCTCAGCGAGAAAGACGCCTCGCTGGCCGACCTCCAGCGGCAAGTCACCGCGCTGAGCGCCAAGGCGGCCGAGTTGAACCAGGCGCTGCTGGAACAGCAGAAGCAGGCCCAAGAGAAGCTGGCCCTGCTGGACGACGCCAAGCGGCAACTGGCCGACGCCTTCAAGGCCCTGGCCGCCGACGCCCTGAAAAGCAGCAACACGTCGTTCCTGGAACTGGCCAAGACCCAGTTGGAGAAGTTCCAGGAGTCGGCCAAGGGCGACCTCGAAAAGCGGCAGACGGCCATCGACGAACTGGTCAAGCCGGTCAAGGAATCGCTGGGCAAAGTGGACGCCAAGTTGCAAGAGATCGAAAAGAGCCGGATCGAGGCCTACAGCGGCTTGACCGAGCAGGTCCGATCGCTTTCGGAGTCGCAGAAGGACCTGCGCAGCGAGACGGCCAATCTGGTCAAGGCCCTGCGCCGCCCGCAGGCCCGCGGCCGCTGGGGCGAAATCCAACTGCGCCGCGTGGTCGAGATGGCCGGCATGTTGGAACATTGCGATTTCGTCGAGCAGCAGTCGACCGACACCGAAGACGGCCGGCTGCGGCCCGACCTGGTCGTGAAGCTGCCGGGCCAGAAGAACATCGTGGTCGACTCGAAGGCCCCGCTGGAGGCGTATCTGGAAGCCATCGAGGCCCCGGACGACGAGACGCGGGCGGCGAAGTTCAAGGACCACGCCCGGCAGGTGCGCAACCACATCGCCGCCCTGGGCCGGAAGTCGTATTTCGAGCAGTTCGACTTCACGCCCGAGTTCGTGGTGCTGTTTCTGCCCGGCGAGGTGTTCTTCAGCGCGGCCTTGGAGAACGATCCCGAGCTGATCGAGTTGGGCGTGAGCCAGAACGTGATCGTCGCCACGCCGACCACGCTGATCGCCCTGCTGCGGGCCGTGGCCTACGGCTGGCGGCAGGAGCGGCTGGCCGAAAACGCCAAGGCCATCAGCGAACTGGGCCAGGAGCTTTACAAGCGGCTCTCCGACTTGGGCGAGCATATTCAGCGAGCTGGGCAAGGGGCTGAGCACGGCCGTCAACGCCTACAACAGCGCCGTCGGCTCGCTGGAATCGCGGGTGTTGGTCAGCGCCCGGCGGTTCAAGGACCTCGGCGCGTCGGCGATCGGCGCGGAGATTGAGGAGTTGCCGCAGA
The DNA here is from genome assembly GCA_963759115.1 of uncultured Planctomycetaceae bacterium. Taxonomy (GTDB): domain Bacteria; phylum Planctomycetota; class Planctomycetia; order Pirellulales; family Thermoguttaceae; genus CAVWXT01. The sequence continues at coordinate 1,563,790 of CAVWXT010000006.1, read as the reverse complement.
TCGAAACGTCGTCGCGGTTGCTGCAAGCGCCGGAGTTGCTGGGGCCGAAGGGGGCCGAAATTGACGGGCCTCGGTAAGAGCGGTATGATATGTGTGTGGCTCCCGTACAGGAAATCACGACGGCCCAACAATTGCTTGAAGCATCAAATCTCGGGCCGTGCTCGTGCTCCAAATTCGGCCGAAACAAGCGACGCCTCAGTTCATCGGTTGGCGAATGGCATCAACTCGTTTATCAACTGCTCGGCCTGTTGAAGGTTAGCCTCTAAATCCGCAAGAAGGACCGTCAATTCCAGTCTGTCCACATCATCGCCGGCTGAGTGTTCTACCGTCTGGGACACGGTCCTGACGAGTTTCTCTAGCGCGGGTCTAAGCCTCAAAAAACCGGTCTGCAGCGCCCACAACTTGGCGACAGCGATCTTGAACTCGTCGTCACGGAACGCGTCAGTATTCGTGGTGTTGTGGCGAGCGTTGATCAACTCCTGCGATATGTTCTCCGCTTCTTCTCTTTTCTTTGAGAGAACGGCTACATACTGTCTGCACAACAAGGTCAACTTACTGAGTCTGGACTCTATGACATCGGTACTCATACCTGTTGCTCCCAGTTCTTGAGTGCGTCGATTGTCTCCCACAAACGGCGCAAGGACTCGGCTTGAAGATTCTGGTCATATCCCGCGACTGTGCTCGCCAGGAGTTCACCAAGACCAGTCGTAAAATTGCTGATGACCAGGGACGAGAATATAAGTTCGTGGCGGAAGTTGCTCTTGCCAACAGCCTCGGTCACTCCGTGCATGAGCGTTCGGTATTCACCCGATCGGTAGTGACTCTCGACAAGGGCGCGATCAGGCCACCAGAGGTCCTGTTTCGTCACCAGCGTTAGAACCCAGAACCGGCGGCTGTTGGCTCGCATATGCGGGGCCAACCTGCGAAGCACTCCGATTTCATCAGCTTGGGATTCACCCAGGAATTCGGAAAGGAATGCCGGCCTTGTCCCCGTGATACAGCCGGTGATGTTTGTAGCTGATTTCGCCTAGGCTGTGATAGCCGTACGAGCCGGTTACGATGATGCCACGGTAGCCGCCGGCACTGATACTCCTCTCCAATTCGGACCAGGTTGCGTCACGCCTGTGTCGCTGTCCGGGAGGCACCACTAGTTCGACCTTCGGGTTGTCCTCCAGCCTGAATCGCTCAAGGCCGAGGCTTTCTTCATAGGCGCCGGGGATTTCCAGGAGCGACCCGTATTCACCGGACAACATGCGAGCCAGCGTCGACTTACCAACACCGCCAGGTCCGATGATAAGGATGCTGGATGTCGACTTGTCCGTGGTTGGGGGAAAGAGCCAGCGGCGAATTTCGGCGAGCCGAGCAGCGACCCATTCCTTGTTCTCCCAGGCCCATCGGCCGATCTGTCCCCACGTATCCCCCACCTCACCATCCATCGCACACCTCCCTGTACTGCTAATGATAGTCTACGGCACACGATTGTATCGTCAATAGTCAATTCACGAGATCAGCCTCTTCGCTGAGCCGCTTCCAGCCGGCGGGTGAAAATGGGCTAGGGAAGAACCAGCGCTACTTCACCTGCACCGCATAGGGCATCCACAGCAGCATCCGCTCGGAGAGCATCTGCCGCAACAGCTTCGTCTGCCGCACGATCTTGAAGCCTTCCGGCAGCAACGACTCCAAGTCGGCGGACGCGGCGGGATCGCCGAAGAGCTGCTCGAAGAACGATCTTGGACTCCGGCAGGACGAGCAATTCGACCTCGGCGTCGGCCTTCAGTCCGGCGGCCGTCTTGGCGGCCGCCACGGCGTCTTGCAGCGTGCCCAACTCGTCGACCAGGCCGAGCTTCTTCGCCATCCGGCCGGTGTACACGCGGCCCTGGGCCAACTCCTCCAGCTTGTCGTAGGTCATCTTCCGGCCTTCGGCCGCCTTGCTGACGAACTGGTGATAGGTTTCTTCGAGCAATTCGGTCCACGCCTTCCGCTCCTCGGGCGTGAAGGGCTGGTTGCGACGACAGCGCGCCGCTGTTGGCCCCGCGGCTGATGACTTCGGTGTTCAGCCCGATCTTGTCGTACAGCCCGCGGGTGACCAGCTTGCCGCCGATCACGCCGATCGAGCCGGTCAACGTGCCGGGGGCGGCGATGATCTTCTTGGCGCCCATGGCGATATAGTAGCCGCCGCTGCCGGCCACGTCGCCCATGCTGGCGATGATCGGCTTCTTGATGCGCACCGTCTCCCGCCAGATCAAGTCGCTGGCCGTGGCCGATCCGCCGGGGCTGTCGATCCGCAGCACGATGGCGGCCACCTTGGGATCGTCGTCGGCCTTCTTGAGCGCGGCCACCATCGTGGTCGATCCGACCGCCGACTCGCCGAACAACTCGCTGCTGCTGCTCTTGCCCTCCATGATCGGGCCGACGGCGTAGACCACGGCGATCTTCGGCTTCTTGCCCGCCGCTTCCGACGGCTTCCCGCCCATGAACATCTCCATCAACTTCATCATGCCGCCGATGCCCGAAAAATCGGTGTCGATCTGCTTCTTCTTGTAGTCGGTGACGAACTCCAACTTCTCGGCCTTGAGCTTCTGCTTGAGCGAGTCGCTGGAATTGGTCGGCGTAGAGCACGTCGTCGATCAGCCCGGCGCTTCTTGGCGCCGGCGGCCGTAAACAGCCCCTGGTCGATGAGCGTCTTGACCTGGTAGTCCTTCATCTGCCGGTCGGCGGCGATGGTGGCCACCAGGTCTTCGTAGATGTCGTCGACCAGGGCGTCGAAGCTTTCCCGCAGCGGCTTGCTCATTTCGCTGCGGGTATACGGCTCGGCAGCGCCCTTGAACTTGCCCATCTGCAGGGCGTCGAACTGCAGGCCGAGCTTGTCCAACAGGCCCTTGAAGAAGGTGACTTCCGCCCGGACGCCCGGCACGATCAACATGCCGGAAGGCGGCATGACGATCTGCTCGCACGCCGCTGGCCAGCAGGTATTGCCCGCTGTCGGCGGTGGTCAACTCGGCATAGACGGGCTTGTTGGCCTTCCGCAGTCGGGCAATGGCGCCCCGCAACTCGTAGATCTTGCCGCGGCCCAGCCCATGGTCTTCGATCTTCAGCCAGACGGCCCGCACGTCTTTGTCGGCGGCGGCCGCGTCCATGCGTTGCACCACCGCCGCCAGCGAAGGCTGCATCTCGCCGAACAGCCCTGGCACACCGGGCCCCTCGGGATAGTCGCCCTTGAGCGTGAGGCAAACGACGGTCTGCTTGGCTGTCTTTTCGGCCGGCTTCGCCGTCTTTTCGGCCGGCTTGGAGGTATTCTCGTCGGACTTCGCTGGCGGTTCGGCCGGTTTGGCGGCCTCGGTTTCCTTCTTGGCTTCGGCGGCCGTCTTCTTCTCCTGCTCCGCCTTCTCCTGCGCGGCCTTTTCGTTCTTCTCGCGACGGCGTCGCTGCCGGTCGGTCTCGGTGGGAGCCGAAGTATCTTTCGAGGCGTCGGGCTGGGCAGCAGCGGCTTGGTCCTTGGCGGAGTCGGGCTTAGCAGCCGTCTTGTCCTCCTTGCCGGATTCCGCCTTAGTCGCAGCCGCTTCCTCCTTTACGGAGTCCGGTTTTGCCGTCGCTTCCTTCTTGTCGGAATCAGGCTTGGCTGCCGCCGGTTCGTCCTTGCCCGGCTCGGGGGCCGCCTGGATCGTCACCAAGGGGAGGAAGAGAATTAGAGAAACCATGCAGCCAAAGAGCATGAATCGTCGCATCGTCGTGTTCCTTTGGACAAGTGGGGAAGGGCCGTATTGCCCAGCATCTGCCTCAGTTTACTAGTTTAGCTGAAAAAGTCGGCCCCGTCTGCCCTTCTTATGATCGTTAACGCGAAGAAGCGGACGCCTTTGGCCAGCCATTTTCCCGCTCTGTGGCGGGGGAGCCAAGATTACCCCACACGCTTTCTGCGTGGGAACCCACCGTCCGCGACGCTCGGCGTCGCCCGCGTGCGCGTCGTGCGCCCGCTATGGTTTCAGCCGAATCTTCCAAAACTCGAAATTGGCGTTCTGCAGCGCCGGCCAATCGTCGGAAGCGTCAATTTGCGAGTACGAGTCGAACCAGCCGTCTCCGGCGTCTGCCAAGGGAATGCCGCCCATGCTGAGATGGCCGAGCGGCTTTCCCACCCGGCCGGGACCGTTGTCCCGCGTCACAATATAGTTCACCAACCGTGCGACGCCCGCGTTCTCGCCGAACTCCAGCCAGACCGAGTCGGCCACTGCTTGTCTGCAAACTCCAGAACGACGTAACCCAGTACCGGCAGATTCGGGTCAAATGTCGCGAACGCCTGCCGATGAGAAAGCCGGCCGCTGAAACGCCGAGGGCTGACAGACAGTGAAGCCAGCGGTCGCGTTACGAGCCGTTTCGCTTCCGCACTGACCGCGGCGCGGGTCTCTTTATCGACCCCTTCCCAGTGATACGCCGCGAGCAGGTTGTCCGCGCTCTTGTCAATGATGGCCTTCTTCACGGAATCGGCCAGCCGATCAGCCGCTTGCTGGGGCAATCGCTCTTGCACGCCGAACTTCGGGTCCTCATCAAAATACGCCACCAGTCGGTTGATCAAGGGCATGGCGCCTGTTCGGCCAAACTCCTCCCGGAAGAGACGCTCCTTTTGCGTGTAGGGCCGGTGAAACGGCGGCGCCTGGCGGATCGTCAAGACGAACGTGCCGTAGGGCGATTCGGTTCGCTCCACCAGCAACTGCACCCACCAGCCATGTTGCACGCCGGTCCCGTCGTTGTAGCGGACGAACGGCCGCAAGTAGGCGTTCTTGGGCAGGCGGTGCGTCTCGGCGATCTGTTGGAGTTCCTGATACTTCGCGTCCGACAGTCGGGGCTTTTCGCGGTCGAGGTCCCTGATGGCCTTGACCACCTCGTCCTCGGTCAACGGCTTTTGGGCACGGCCTTCCGGCAATTTGGCCGCCTGGACGTTGATGAGCCAAACGGCTTCCGTCAGCGAGCCGGCTGCGTTGTCGGCGAGGTTTGCGGCGTTCTTGCCCAGTGCTCCGCTTGGTTTCGGAGCAACCCGACTCGTGGCAGGGACGGAAAGCTTTGCGACCTCTACGCTGCAACGGACCACCGCATCGTTATCGTTCGGTATTATTGCTTTCGGCCCGTCCAATTTCCACGAATATGCCGAGTAATCAAAGTGACGCACCATAATGGTGTATGTACCTGGCGGCAGCTTCAGCAACTTCGTACTGCCCCTGCGGATCGATGATTGGCAGGGACACGGAATAGGAATTGGCGTCGCTCCAGTCGTGTTGTTCGCCCGTGTTTCGCGTCAAAGTCAGGTAGTATTGCGTCAATGGCCGATTGTTCTGGTCATGCACTCGACCGACGAGCTTGGCCGTGCCTGCGGGGAACCGGTCCCAGTTGACTGTGATGACTGGCCGATCTTTAGCGTCGTACAGTTTCGCCATCTTTCGGTACTCATACCGGGTTCCCAACCGCTCGGGCAGAATGTCGAACCGCTGCACGCAAAGCGAGAACATCCAATTGATCTTATCGCAGTAGGCGTAGCCCTGACCGTCCGCACCAGCCTCGTGGAATCCTAACGTTTCACTCCCATCACCACGATCGACGAACGTCACTCGACCGAACGGGACGGGCTTGCCGCCCGCATCCACATTGCGAACGGTAATCAGTCGTGAGGGGTCTGTTTTCTTCCATTGCCCGGCAAATCCTTTCTCCAGTCCAGGAATGCCTGCAGGATGATTCTGAAACTTCGTAGAAACGAGCAAGTGGGCCTCTGCGGTACGTCCCGCTGTGATCTCGACGGGCATAGGCCACGTGGCGTGGACTCCCAGCGCAAGTGGTTTGGGTGGTGCGCCAATCACTGCCCCCAATCGGTATTTTCCCGGAATCAACCTGTCGAAGGTGTACCGCCCTGGGCCCCGTACCCGGCGGACCTGAACCGGTTCTGCCAACCACCACTTGGGATCGGTAAAGAAACCGATGATGATCTCTCCCTTGGCGTCACCCTCGACCTGAACGTCCAACGTCAGCCGCCCACCATTCTCCACGCCGTCCCACACCGGACCACGCTCGGGCGCAGAAGCAATCGTCTTGCCCAGTTGTTCCGGCAAACCGAGTAAGAGTCCCACGGTGTCCGTTTGGGACAAAATGAACCACGCTTGCGACTCCGCCGCTTTCGATTGCTTCATCGCCGCATCGGACTGGGGTCCGGCTTGCGTGCTGCCTGCCTCCGAATCCGCTGCATTACTCGGCATCGAGCAGTACCCGCCAATCATGATTACAAGGGCCACCAGACCAATCATCACCAGAACAAACGCCTTGCGGGAGACTTGCATGGGCTGTTCCTCCTTGTTCAGAATGCGGCGGACGCGGGCGACCAGCGGCCGCTCGGCCATTGATGAAACCGCTTGGGGATGCACGAGCGACGAACTCCGCAGCGGGCTTTGCGAGAGTCTCTCGGCCAACGTGACGAGCATTTCGGCATAGGCTTGCGGCTGACGGGTTCGGGCCACCACCAACTCGTCGCAGCAGTGTTCCCGCTCACGCCGCACCCAGCCGGATGATGATCCACACCATCGGATGGAAGAACAACACCGATTCGACGATCCGTTGCAGCAGGTTCACCAGGTTGTCGTAGCGCCGCACGTGGGCCAATTCGTGCAACAACACCATCTCCAGTTGTTGCGGGTCCCAACCGGCCAGCGCGACGGCCGGAAGCAGGATCATCGGCCGCAAGATGCCCACCAGGATCGGGGCGGCGATGCGGTCGCAGATGGCCACGCCCACGCGGTACGAAATCTTCAGCGACGCCGCCAACTGCCGGCACATTTCGCTGATCCGGGCGTCTTCCAGCGGCCGGCTCTGCCGCCGCAGTCGTTCCGCCCCCAGCAGGCCCGCGGTCGTCAGCGCGAAACGTCAGCGGCGCGCCGCAAATCCAAAGCCAGGGCAAGCACATCGCGGCCAAGTTCGAGCGCGGCCCAAAAACGCTCGCTGCCCTGCGCCGCAGGGGCCGGTGCGGATAACTCCATTCCCGCCGCGGGCAAGAGCCCACCGCCTTCCGCCATCGGCAGCGGCGCCGCTGCGGGCGGAACCGCGATCGGCCGGCCGGCCACCTCGACAATCAAAGCCTCGCGGGGCGCGGCCGCAGGAAAGCTCTGCATTACCACCAGGGCAATTGCCGCCGGCGCTCCGCTCAGCAGCAGCAGACTGCCCAGGGCCAACAAATAGCGCACGCCGGCCGCGGACGACCGCGAACATCGCCGCCCCAACAGGGCCAACGCGCCCAGTGCCGCGCCGACCCAGAAGTAGTGCAACATCGTCCAGCCCACGATCTGCCAGACCCGAAGACCCAGCATGATCGGTATCCCCTATCGCGTTTTGACTTCTTTCGCGTGCTTCGTTTCGATCAGTCGCCGAAGTTCTTGACGCTCTTCGTCGCTGAGTTGATCGGATTCCAGGAGGTGCGCCACCAGCCGCTGGGCGGAACCGTCGAACACCAGATCGACCACTTTGCGGACCATGCCCGTGGCGGCGGTGTGGCGGGTGGTTTTGGCCGACCAGAGATAGCCCTGGGGGCCGCGGCGGCGGTGGACCAGCCCCTTGTCGAGCATGACCTTGAGCATGGTGGCCACGGTGGTGGTGGCGGCCGGCCGCCGCAGCCGTATCGCGGTGCAAATCTGCCCCAAGGTGCAAGGGCCGGCCTGCCAGAGGATTTGCAGCAATTCCAATTCGCCGTCGGTCGGGTGCGTGCTGGGCGTTCGAGCCATGAGCCGTTTCTCCTGTGGCTTCGTATTCTATAAAATTAGAACAACGGCGTTAAGCCCCTGCGGCAAGAATTGTCGTGCGCTATTGGGCATGTGAAATTTCCCTCTTGCCTCGCCCGCTGCGGAATGTCTATACTGCCACACCCGCCTACCTATGCGCCGCGGAGGTGCGCATACGTAAAATCTTCTGACATAACGGTTTAAGGAGGAACCAGCATGACCCAGAATTGCACGGACCGCGCCGCCGACGCTCTCCCGGCCCCTAAGACGGGACGGAAACGCCTCGGCATCGTACTCGGCAGCCTGTTCTTAGTGGCGCTCTGCGTCACGATTCGGTACTACTGGGGGGCGGACACGGCCAACGCCGATCCGACCGGCCAGCCCAACCGCACCAATGCCTCGACCCGGACGGCGTCGCGCTCGTCGTCCGTCGCGCCGGAGCCGAGCGACCGCTCTTCGGCCAACGACTTTGCCAGGGGACCCTCGCTCCCGGAGGTGGTGGCCGCGGTCAACACCCAGCGGATCACCCGCGACGACCTCGCCCGCGAGTGCCTCCGCCACTACGGCAACGAGGTGCTGGAGAGCATGGTCAACAAGCACTTGATCGTGCAGGAGTGCCGGCGGCGGGGGATCAGCGTCACGCGAAACGAAGTGGACGCCGAGATCGAGCGCATGGCGAAGCGGTTCAACATCCCGGTCGACCAATGGCTGAAGATGCTCAAGCAGGAGCGGAACGTCACGCCGGCGCAATACGCCAACGACATCATCTGGCCCGCCTTGGCGTTGCGGAAGCTGGCGGGCGAACAGCTCAAAGTGAGCCGCGAGGAGTTGGACAAGGAGTTTGAGACGCAGTACGGCGAGGCGATCTGCGCCCGCCTGATCGCCGTGAGCGACCCGGAGAAGGCCAAGAAGCTTGCAGGCCCAGGCGGCAGCCAAGCCGGAGGATTTCGGCAACCTGGCGAAAGATTATTCGGAAGACACGCCCAGCGCGAGCCTGAAGGGCGTGATCCAGCCGATCCGCAAGCACGGCAGCTACAAAGAAATCGAGGACGCGGTGTTCAACATGGCCGACGGCGAGGTCTCGCCGGTGATCCACGCCGGGGATCAATACGTGATCCTGAAGCGCGAAGGGCCCAGCCCGGCCGGCAGGTGAAGTTCGAGCAGGCCGCGCCGCTGTTGGAGGAGTCCTCCGCGACCGCAAGATGCACGCGGCCGCCCAGGACATCTTCCGCCAGTTGCAGGAGCGGGCGAAGGGCAAGATCGAGAACGTGTGGAACGACCCGGCGAAGCGGGCCAAGATGCCCGGCGTGGCCGCCTCGTGCAGCGGCGAACAAATCACCATCGGCGAACTGGCCGAGGAGTGCATCGCGCGGCACGGGCCGGAAACCCTGGAAGGGATGATCAGCCGCAAGATTCTGGAGCAGGCCTGCCAGAAACAGGGCATCAACGTGACCGAACAGGACATCGACCAGGAAATCGCCGCGGGCCGCGGCGACCGGCGTCAAGTCGAAGCCGCGACGGCTCGCCCGACGTGGCGGCCTGGCTGGAATTGGTCACGAAGAAGCAGGGCGTTCCCGTGGACGTCTATCGCCACGACGTCGTCTGGCCCTCGGTCGCCTTAAAGAAGCTGGTGGGCAAGAAGGTCGCAGTGACCGAGGAGGACCTCCGCAAGGGTTTCGAGGCGAACTACGGGCCGCGGGTGCGCTGCCTGGCGATCGTGCTGGGCAACGAACGCCGGGCCCAGCAGGTGTTCGAGATGGCGCGGCGGAACAACACCTCAAAGAACTTCGGCGACCTGGCGTCGCAATACTCCGTCGAGCCGGGCAGCCAGGCGCTGCGAGGCGAGGTGCCGCCGATCAAGAAGAACGGCGGCCAGCCGATCCTGGAGGACGAGGCGTTCAAGCTGAAGCCCGGCGAGCTTTCCGGCGTCATCCAGGTGGACGACAAGTTCGTCATCCTGCGATGCGAGGGTTACACCAAGCCCGTCCACGTCGACTTCAAGGAAGTCCGCGACGAGATTTACCAGGACTTGCTCGAAAAGAAGTCGCGGGTGGCGATGGCCGAGGCCTTCGAGAAGTTGCAGGCATCGGCCACGATCGACAACTTCCTGGCGAAGACCAGCCAATCGGCGAAGAAAGCCGACGCGGCGGGCCCGAAGGCCCCCATGCTGCGGCAGGTGCCGGGCGGGTGAAGGTGACGGGGACGAGCGGGCCAACCGGCAATTTGCCGCCAGCTTCAATTGCGGTAAAATCGCGGTAGTCAGCAGCCAGGGCGCTAACGCCCCTGGACCGCGTTGCCGATCCTAGTGGGCAAGCCCCGGAGGGGCGACAGCGACGCCGTGCGCGTCTCGTGTCGCCCCTGCGGGGCTCTGCCATTTTCCCTGCCTCTTAGTGCTATTGCGCAGGGTCGGTAGACGCGGGAATGGGGACTGGCTCCGTCGCCTTGATCGGCCGGACTTGCCGAAACGGCCCGCGGCGACGGTGCCTGTCCCCTTTCCCGCGACGGGCGGCGCCGCGCCAGGCGGAAAAACTCGATCTTGCGGAGATCGACGAGAAAATGGGCCGAGAACCGCGGAAAGACACAACGCCCCCTCGGCGCGGCTTGAAGAGGCTGGCGAAGCCGGCCTCGGCAGCGCTCGATTCGATGCGACGCGCCTGCGGAGCCGCCGCGGCAAGGCCATGCCCCGCCCCCTACACAGCTTCCGGCCCGGAACCTCTACACGGTGCTGGCCGTTTGCAGCCTGCTCTTGCTGGCCGTCGTGGTGGTCTTCCGCCAGACCGTCGGGTTCGACTTCGTCAATTTCGATGACGACGTCTACGTCTACGAGAATCCTCAATTGGCCCATGGCCTCAGCGCGGAGAACGTCGTTTGGGCCTTCACCACCAATCAGGCCGACAACTGGCATCCGCTCACCTGGCTCTCCTACATGCTCGACCATCAGTTCTGTGGGCTGGAGCCGTGGGGATATCACTTGAGCAATGTCCTGCTGCACGCCGCCACGGCGATCGGACTGTTCCTGGTGCTGTGGCGGATGACGGGCGACCTCTGGCCCAGCGCCTTCGTGGCCGCCGTCTTCGCCATCCATCCCTTGCGGGCGGAATCGGTGGCTTGGGCGTCGGAGCGGAAAGACGTTTTGAGCGGGCTGTTCTTTATGCTGACGCTCGGGGCGTACGTGAGCTATGTCCGCCACCCCTTTTCGCTCGTTCGCTACCTGGCGGTCGTGCTGTTGTTTGCCTTGGACCTAATGGCCAAACCGATGGTAGTGACGCTGCCACTGGTGCTGCTGTTGCTGGACTACTGGCCGCTGGGACGCACGGCGCTGCCTCCGCATCCCAGCTCTCCGCGGCGTCTGCTACGGCTGGTGGTCGAAAAGCTGCCGCTCCTGGTGCTTTCGGCCGCCTCCTCCATAGTGACTCCGCTGGCCCAACGGCGTGCCTTCGCCGGACTGGACATCTTGCCATTGTCGTCGCGCGTGACCAATGCCGTGGTGGCCTACGTCGCGTACTTGGGTCAGTTCTTCTGCCCGATGGGGCTGGCGGCCTACTATCCGCATCCCGAAGGCGCTCTGCCGGCGTGGCAGGTCGCGGGCGCCGTGCTGTTGCTGGTGGGCATCACCGCGGCTGCCCTGGCCTGTCGGCGGCGTTGTCCCTGGCTGCCGGTCGGCTGGTTCTGGTATCTGGGGATGCTCGTGCCCGTGATCGGTCTGGTGCAGGTGGGAGGACATTCGATGGCCGACCGCTACACGTACTTGCCCCAGATCGGCCTGGCAGTGGCGCTGGCCTGGGGAGCGAAGCACGTGCTCGGGTCATGGCCCCGCCGCGATTGGTTGTGCGGCGTCGTCTCGGCGCTGCTGGTGGCGGTGCTGATGGGATGCGCGTGGCGGCAGACGTCGTATTGGCGCGACAGCGAAACCCTGTGGAACCGCGCCCTGGACTGCACCTCGCGCAACGCGTTGGCCCACGGCAATCTCGGCAGCGCGTTGTACAAGCAAGGCCGCGTGGCCGAGGCAATCGACCATTATCGGGAAGTGCTGGCGATCACGCCCGACGAGGTCGTGGCCAACAATAATCTGGGTCTTGCTCTCTGCCGAGAGGGCCTCGCAGACGAGGCCGTCGTCCCGCTCCGGAAGGCGTTGCGACTCAACCCTCAATACGCCGAGGCCCACTTCAATCTCGGCAACGCATTGGTTTTGCAGGAGAAACTCGACGAGGCGATGGCGGAGTATCGGACGGCGTTAGATCTCAAGCCGGACTATGCCGACGCCCGCTTCAATCTCGGCGCGGTCCTCTACCGGCGCCGAAGAATCCCCGAGGCGCTCGCTCAGTGGGAAGAACTGATCCGCCGGCAGCCGGACAGCGTGACGGCTCTCGACCGGATGGCCTGGACGATGGCGACCGACCCCGAGGCCGCGGTCCGCAACGGCCCCCGCGCCGTCGAACTGGCCCAACGGGCGGCAAGCCTCACAAACCACGAGCATCCGGGCATTCTCGACACGCTGGCCGCCGCCTATGCTGAGGCGGGCCGGTTCGCCGAGGCCCTGCAAACGGTGCGCAAGGCGATAGACCTCGCCGCGCAACACAACGAGCCGTCGTTGGCAGAAACCATCAAGGCCAAGATACCGCTGTACGAAGCGGGGCGAGCCTTTCGCGAGCCATCGTCCCGGCCCACTGAGCCCCCGGCTCGAACGCGGCCCGCTGCCGCTACCCCGTGAAGGGCGCAATAATCCTAATCAAGGCCTCGGCGTGCTTCAGTCGGATGAAGCTTCTTTCCCTCCGGGCTGAGGAACTGAAGCTCGCCGAGCCCCAGTTCCTTGACCCCCGCTTCGATTTTCGCCCGGTCGCCCACCACGACCCAGATCAGTTGATCGGGGTGAACCACGGTCTTGGCCGCGGCCTCAACGTCGCCTGTCTTCAGCGCCCGGACTTTCCCCGCGTACGTCTCGTAGTAATCATCCGGCAGGCCGAATTGCACGAGTTCGAGAATCGACTCGCCCACGAAATCCATGGTCTCCTTGGAGCCCGGAAGCCGGAGCGTTTCGTGGGACTGGATGTCCCTGAGCTCCTCGGCCGTCATCGGGCGATCGCCCACGATGCCGCGAAACTCCCGCAGCATCTCCATCATGGATTCCTTGGTTTTGTCGGTCTGCACCGACGCCACCGCAAGGAAGGGGCGATCTCCCCGGCGCTCTGCAGCGAGCTCCGCGCACCGTACGACCAGTGCTTGTCTTCCCGCAGATTCAAGTTGAGCCGGGAGGCGAACGTCCCGCCCAGCCCGTCGTTCATCGCCTGGATGGCGATCTCCTGCGGGTTCGCTCTCGGCGGGGCAACGCTGCCGGCGATGATTACGGATTGCAGGGCGCCCGGCTTGTCGATCAGGTAGACTTGCGACTTGGCCGCCAGCGGCACAGACTTGATCTGCTTGCGGGGCGTCTCCCCTGCTTTCCAGGCGGCCAACAGTCGTTCCAGCTTGGGCATCATCTCGGCCAGCGTCGTGTCGCCCACGACGATCAGCGTGGCGTGGTTGGGCCGGAACCACGTTTGGTGGAACCTGGCGAGGTCTTCCCGCGTCATCTTCGCGATGCTCTCCGTGGTGCCCGTGCCGGTCAGCGGATTCCCGTAAGGGTGCCCCTGGCCGTAGATCAGGGCCGGAAAGACGCGGAGGGCCATCGAGAAGGGCGTGTTCTCCTCGAGCTTGATCCGCGCCAACTGCTGCTTCTGTTGCAGCCGGAAGTCGGATTCGGGGAACGAAGGGTGCAAGATCAAATCCGCGTAGAGATCCAACGACGGGTCCAGCTTGCTCTTGAGCGCCGAAAGCCATGCAACCGAAACGTCGAGGTGCGAATAGCCCCGGAACTGGGCCCCCAGCAAGGCCAGTTGGTCGCTGATTTGCAGGGCATTTCGGCTGCTGGTGCCTCCGCTCAAAAGCGCCATGGCCATGCTGGCCGTCCCCGGCGCGGCGAACTGATCGGCCGCATAGCCGGCGTCGACGGTCATCCAGAAATCCACCACGGGCACTTCGTGCCGCTCGGCCAGAATCACCTTCAGCCCATTGGAGAGCTCGGCCCGCTGCATCTTGGGAAGCCTTAACTCGGGGGGCGTGCCGGTCTCCGGCGGCTTCGAGCGATCGGCGCCGGTGGCCGCGGTCTTGTATTGGGGGAAGGGATGCACTTCGAGCACGTAGACCCCGTCCGAGAGCCAGTGATCGGCCGCCGACTTCACGTCTTCCGCCGTGGCCTCGCGCACTCGCTTGAACGAAATCTTGTAGGCGTCGGGATTTCGCAGAAACGTCTCGTTCATCGCCAGGCGATCCGATTTGCCGCCGAAGCCGCCGATCCGTTCGATCCCGCGGATGAAATTGGCCTCGTGCTGCGTCTTCGCCCGCTCAAGCTCGTCGGCCGTCGGGCCGTCCTTCAAAAACCGCGCCAGTTCCTCGTCGGCCGCTTTCTCCACCTGGGCAAGCCCCTTTTCGGGCCGCGCCGTAACCATAAGATAGAACTGTCCGCCGATTTCGTTGGCATCGACAAACGCACTGGCGCCCGTGGCGATTTGATCGTCATACACCAATCTCTTGTAGAGACGCGACGTCTTGCCCTGGCTCAGGCAACTGCTCGCCAGGCCGAGATAGTCGGCGTCGGCGCTGCCGTATTGCGGCACACTCCAGACCTTGTAGAGTCGCGCCTGCGGGACGCGATCCTGCACCACCTGGCGGTGCGTCCCGGTCATCTTGGCGATCCAAACCTCCTGGTGCCCCACCGGAGGACCTGCCGGGATGTCGCCGAAATACTTCTCGGCCTTCTCTCTGGCCGTCTTGGGGTCGATGTCGCCGGCCAGCACGATCACGACGTTCGACGGCCCGTAGTAGGTCTTGAACCAATCCTGCACGTCCTTCATCGACGCCGCGTCGAGGTCGGCCATCTCGCCGATCACCGTCCACGAGTAGGGGTGGCCCGCCGGGTAGGTGTTTTTGGTGATCAATTCTTCCGTCACGCCGTAGGGTTGGTTTTCGCCCTGCCGTTTCTCGTTTTGCACCACGCCGCGCTGGAGGTCGAGCGTCTTCTGGTCGAGCGCGCCCAGCAGGTGCCCCATGCGATCGGATTCCATCCACAGCGTGTAGTCCAGCGCCGAGGTGGGCACGTTCTCGAAGTAATTCGTCCGGTCCGAATTGGTCGTGCCGTTGAGGTTCGTGGCGCCGATTCGCTCCAAGGCGTCGATGTATCGCCCCTTGGCGTGTTCGCTGCCGCCGAACATCAGGTGTTCGAACAGATGGGCGAATCCCGTCTTGCCGGGCTTCTCGTTCTTCGAGCCCACGTGATACCACACGTTGACGGCCACGATCGGCGCCTTGTGGTCCTCGTGGACGATCACGGTCAAGCCGTTGTCGAGCACGAATTTCTGATAGGGGATGTCAATGTCTCTTGTCTGGGCAAGAGCACTCGTCGTCAGCAGCGCGTAAACCAACAGCAGCGCAGTCGCTTTCGTCCGCATCGGCGCATCCTCCAGGAGAGAAGTGTGGCACGCTCCGAGCCCGAGCGAAGGGCGTGATTTGGCGATCTGCCACGCCCTTCGTTCCTCAGGGCGTGCCACCCGATTGGAACAAGGTACTCAGTTATCAGCCTTGCGGGCGGCGCCGGGTTTGTCAAGCAGGGGCAGCCATTTGCGGATCTTCGCATAGTCGGCCCCCGTCCCGCGATAGTTCTTGATCTCGAAGCCGGAACCGGGTCCTCGACCCGCGTCCGCATCGCCCGTCAAGGGGCCGGCGAAGAGATTGGCCGCGGTTCGCGTGGAGCCGGCGGAGCCGTCGTTGGTATAGGTGTTCTTCACTTGCAGCAGCGCTTTCAGCGGGCTCGCCTTGCCGCCCGCCGTGCCGTTGCGCAGGATTCGGGCGTTGGGGCCGTCGCAGAAAATCGTGTTGTTGGCGATGACGACCAAGAGCGCTTTGGGATTGGCGAACGTCTCGTAGACCCGAATGCCGATCCCGCCCTCGACCGCCCAGATGACGTTGTTGCGGATGACGGCGTTGCCGTTTCCGATGGCAATTCCCGACACCCCGTACTTCACTTTCTTGATGTTCCAGACGAGGTTGTCTTCGATGAGGTAGTTCCCGTCCTCCGTTTCGCTGCCTTCGACGCAAACCGTGATCGCGCCGTTGTACTCGTGGTGGGTATTGGAGAAAGCGTTGCCGCGAACGATGAGGTTGTACGTGCCCGGCTTCAGTTCGATCCCTTCCGCGCCGATGTCGTTGACAACGTTGCCTTCGACGCGGACGTCGTGCGTGTGGTCGCCGCGGAAGGCGCCCGTGCCGATGTAGATCCCTTCGCCGTATTCCGCTTTGACTTTGCCGGTGCCTTCGACCCGGTTTCCAACGACTTGAACGTATTCCGAGTCGGGGCCGAGAAACCGCTTGGAACTATCGAACGTGTGCAGGCGGCCCACGCGGAGCGCCTCCTGCCCTAGGTTCTCGACGAGATTGCCCTGCATGACGCAGTGGGAGACGCTGTCGAAGGCGATCCCTTTCAGGGAATTCGCCACTCGAAGATTCCGAATCTCGACGTACGTGCTGAGTTCCACGGCGATGCCGATGCCGCCGGCGAGCTTTCCAAACGTGAAGGTCGCCTGTCGCTCCTTGCCCGGAACGGTCTGAAAGATGATCGGCTTGTCGGCCGTGCCCTTCTTGCCCGCGATCTTCATCGGTGGGTAGGTTCCCGCATCGAAGCAGACGGCCGTCCCCGGCGAGGCCGCGGCCACCGCGGCGTTGGGCGTCTTCAGCGCGTTGCGGAGCGATTTGCCCGAATTGCGGTCATTGCCCGTCGGAGAGACGTAGATCATGGTCAACTGGCTGGCGGGTGCAGCATGATCCACGCGGGGCGTATCCACGGCTGCTGCCGCGTCTGCTGCGCGCCGAGGTCCCGCCAGCGGCGGCGATGGCCGCCAGCACGCCGATCGCTGCCGAAAACGCGAATCGAGTCATTTTCTTGTCTCCACTGTGTACACGGCTCGTCCGCTCCCGCCGCCGTCACGGTTTCCTGCCCGCCTTGTCGATTCGCTGCGTTACTTCCGTCATTCGGGCGGCGCAAACCTCGCGCATCTTCGGCGCGAGACTCTCGAAGTACTTCGTGCTTCCGACCATGCCGACCGCCTGCCTCAGGGTCTGAAGCTGTTCTTGCCGCTGCTGGGCGACGGGGGGCGCATTGCGCAACTCTTGACTGACAATGTCGGGCAGAATCTTGACGGCCTTGGCCTGCACCTCGAAGGGCTGATGCCGATCCAACCGCGCCAGAAGCTGCTGAACCGTCAAATGCCTTCCGCTCTCTTGACCCAGTGGCTTGACGCGGTGGTCCTCTCCAAACAGCCCAAGCGTCTCGGCGGCGAAGGGCTTGGCGATGCGGCTCAGACGGTGGAGACGCCCCAGCTTCACGCCGCCGCCTTGTTCTACGATCTTTTGGCAGAAGCGGGCCACCTCGTCGCGACGCTCCTCGGGAACCGCGTGCCTTGGATCGAGAATATCGGCGATCAACTTGGTGAGTGCGTGTCGCGTCGCCTCGGGCGACCGCGGTTGCTTTTCGGCGATGGTCAAGAGGACGGCCGCCCAGCATTTCCGGCCGCCTTTTCCTTGTTCCGTGAGTTCCGCCACCTCGGCGGCAAGCAACTGCCGCAAGGCATCTTCGACTCGATCTGAGACTGCCATGTTGGACGCGCCGGCGCTGCCCGGGGAATGCAGGCGGTGAACGGGCATGGCGAGCGCGCCGGCCTCGTGCTTCACACCATCCTTCGTGCCCATCGTGCTACTCCCGGCAGGTTCCCCCTATTGTACACTCGACCGCAAGATTAGACAGCCGCGGTCCTCTCGTCATCCTCGTTCCCACGCTCCACGTCGCCCGGTTGATTTCCCACGCCAATCCGCTTTAATGAAGCCCTATGGACACGCATCTGTTATACGATTTTCTGGCCCCGCCGCGGATCGTCTTCGGCTGGGGACGGCGGCGCGAAGTGGGCACGCTGGGGGCGAACGCTCGGCCGCCGGGCGTTCGTGGTCTGCGGCCTGCCGCCCGAGATCGCCGACGGCGTCATGGCGGAACTGGCCGCCCTGTTGCGGGCCGAAGGGGTCGAGTCGGCGGCGCTGGCCACGCTGCTGCACGAGCCGGAAGTCGACGACGTGGATCGGCACGCGGCACGGCTTCGCGCCATCGGGACGGCCGAGGGCGATTTCCTGCTGGCCGTCGGCGGCGGCGCGGCCATCGACCTGGCCAAGGCGGCCGCCGCGATGGCCACCAACCAGCAGAGCCCCACGGTCAAGGACTATCTGGAGGGCGTCGGCCGCGGTCTGAAGATCGAGCGAGCCGCCGCTGCCCGTGCTGGCCATGCCGTCGACCGCGGGCACGGGCGCCGAGGCCACGAAGAACGCGGTGATCTCCTGCTACGATCCGCCCTTCAAGAAGAGCCTCCGCGACGATCGGCTGATGCCGCGGATCGCGCTGGTCGATCCCGAGCTTACCGTGACCGTGCCGCCCGCGCGTCACGGCGGCCAGCGGCATGGATGCCATCACGCAGTTGATCGAGAGCTACGTTTCGCGGAAGTCGCAGCCGATTCCGCGGGCCCTGGCGGTGCAAGGGCTGAAGATGGCCGTGCCCGGCCATTGTCGAGGCGGTGACCGACGGCGGTTCGCGCCCGGCCCGCGAGGCCATGTCGCACGCGGCCCTGCTTGTCCGGCATGGCCCTGGCCAACTCGGGGCTGGGGATGGCGCACGGCGTGGCGGCGGCCCTGGGCACGCACTGCCGCGTGCCGCACGGCGCGGCCTGTGCGCTGATGCTGCCGGCGGCCATCCGCGTCAACATGGAGGTCTGCCAGGCCGACTTCGCCCGACTGGGCCACCTGCTGTTCGGTCGCAACCCCAAGACGCCGGCCGACGCCGCCGAGGCGTTTCTTGCACGAAATCGAGACGCTCTGCGATCGGGTGGGCGTGCCGCGGCGGCTCTCCCAGGTGGGCGTCGCGCCGGAGCAGATTCCCGCGTTGGTAAAGAGTTCCCGCGGCGCCAGCATGAGCGGCAATCCCCGCGAACTCTCCGACGGCGAACTCACCGAAATCCTCGAGGGCCTGCTATGATCCTCTCCGCCGGCCTGACGCCCGCCTGGCAACAGATCATGGTCTTCGACCGCTTCCGCTACGGCGAAGTGAACCGGGCCTGCGAAGTGCATTGGCACGCGCAGGGAAAGGTGCTCAACGCGGGCATCGCCGCCCATCATCTCGGCGGGCCGAGCCTGACGCTGGCCACCGTCGGCGGGCCGCCGCTTGCCGCACATCGACCGCGAACTGGGCGAACTGGGCGTGCCGCGGCGGTGGATCGTCACCGAAGTCGGCCACGCGGGTGTGCACCACCATTCTCGATCGGGCCAGCGGCGCAGATGACCGAGCTGGTCGAGAACGGCAAGCCGCTGCAGCCCGAGGAGTTCGACGCCTTCCGCCGCGCCTACGCCGAAGAGGCCGCCAGGGCCACGGTGGCCGTCATCACCGGCTCGTTGCCGGCGGGCACGCCGAGTTCGCTTCTATCGGGAGTTGGTGGAGCGGACGCCCTGCCCGGCGGTGCTCGACTTCCGCGGCGAGGGGCTGCTGGCCGCGCTCGATCTCAAGCCGCTGGTGGTCAAGCCGAACCGCGAGGAACTGGCCCAAACCGTGGGCGAACCGCTCGGACGACGACCGCCAACTGCTCGACGCCATGCGGTCGCTCAACCGCCGCGGGGCCCAATGGGTCGTGGTCACGCAAGGCGACGGGCCGGTCTGGATCACTTCGGCGTCGGCGACCTATCGGCTGCACTCGCTGCCGGCCGATGAGGTGGTCAACCCGATCGGCAGCGGCGACGCCATGGCGGCGGGCATCGCCTGGGCGATTCGCGACGGACGCGCCATGGTCGACGCCGTCAGACTGGGCATCGCCGCGGCCGTGGACAACGTCGGTCATCTGGAGACTTGCCGTCTCGACCCGATCCGTGTTCAGCAACGGGCGGCCGAGGTGCGCGTGGAGGCGATTTTCTGACACCCCCGCGCGGGACGGGTTTCGTTGCACGGCTGGCCGACGTGCATTATGCTCATGGTCTGCCTGTGTTCCAACCACGCGACCTACGAGTCTGACACACATAAGATGTCGGGTTGGGTGCCACCGGCAGCTTGTCTGCCCGTGTCCCCAGCACGGGCAGACAAGCTGCCCGTGGCACCCGACAACTTCGGTGTGTCACACTACTACGGTCGCTATAGCACCATCCCTTCGCAGGAGGAATTGTGATGAGGTGTGTCGTTTTTTCTCGGCAGGCGTTGTTGTTGGCGATCGCGGTGGCCATGCTCTCCGCTACGGCATTGACCGCCCAGGAGAGGAAGAACACCGCGGTAATCCCCGTGCCGAACGAGCGGGACAAGACCTGGATGCCGCGGCACGAGAAGATCAGCGCCCGCGTCAAACAGGGCAACGTCGACTTGATCTTCCTGGGCGACTCGATCACCGAGGGCTGGGAGAGCACGGGCAAGAAGATGTGGGAGAAGCTCTACGCCCGTCGCAACGCCGTCAACGCCGGAATTCAAAGTGACCGGACGCAGAACGTGCTCTGGCGGCTCGACCACGGCAACTTCGACGGCATCACGCCCAAGCTGGCCGTGCTGTTGATCGGCACGAACAGCTTTGGCGAAACGCCGGAGCAGATCGTCGAGGGGATTCAGGCGATCATCACGAAGGTGCAGACGAAGTCGCCCAAGACGAAGGTTCTCGTGTTGTGTCTCTTCCCCCGCACCAAATACAGCGAGGGGCCGAAGGAGATCAACAAGCTGCTCCCCAAGCTCCACAACGACAAGAACGTCTTCGTGCTCGACATCAACCACAACTTCCTGGCGGCCGACGGCACGCTGCCCAAGGAGCTCTTTCCCGACGGGCTCCATCCGAACGCCAAGGGCTACCAGATTTGGGCCGAGTCGATCGAGGCGATCGTCACGACGTTGATGGGCGAGAAGGAGAACCCGACGCAGGCCGTGCCGCTGCAATTGCCGAACGAAGCCGCCGGCTGGATGGGGGCGCACGAAAAGATCAACGCCCGCGTCAAGCAGGGCAACGTCGGCCTGATCTTTATCGGCGACTCGATCACCCAGGGTTGGGAACTGCCGGGCAACAAAGACGTGTGGGAGAAATTCTATGGCCGACGCAACGCCGTCAATCTGGGCATCAGCCGCGATCGAACGCAACACATTCTCTGGCGGCTGGAGCACGGCAACCTCGACGGCATCTCGCCGAAACTGGCCGTGGTGATGACCGGCACGGGCAACGCCGATCGCAGCGAGACGGAAGAAACCCCCGCGGGCGTAAAGGCGGTCGTGGACAAGCTGCGGGAAAAGCTGCCCAACACCAAAGTCCTTCTGCTGGGAATCTTTCCCCGCGGGCCGGACAACAGCTATCACCTCCGCCAGGTCAACGCGAAGGTCAACGAAAGCCTTGCCAAGATGGGCGACGACAAGATGGTGTTCTATCTCGACATCGGCCGCAACTTCCTCGCGGCCGACGGCACGCTCAGCAAGGAGGTCATGCCCGACCTGGCCCATCCCTCGGCCAAGGGCTACGAGATTTGGGCCGAGGCGATCGAGCCGACGGTGGCCAGACTGATGGGCGAGAAGGAGAATCCGACCCTTCCCCTGCCGCGTCTCGACGTCGATTGGTGGATGAAGCGGCACGAGCTGTACAACGCCCGCGCCAAGGAGAGCAAGCCGGAACTGATCTTCATCGGCGATTCCATCACCCAGGGCTGGGAGTTGCCAGGCAACAAAGACGTGTGGGAGAAGTACTACGGCAAGCGGAACGCCCTCAATCTCGGCATCAGCGGCGACCGGACGCAACACGTCCTCTGGCGGCTGGACCACGGCAACATCGACGGCATCTCGCCCAAGCTGGCCGTGGTGATGATCGGCACCAACAACTCCAGCCGCAGCAACCCGGAAGACATCCCCGGCGGCGTCAAGGCGATCATCGACCGGTTGCGGACGAAGCTGCCCGGCACGAAGATTCTCCTGTTGGCGATCTTTCCCCGCGGGGCCGATAAGGACGACCCCTGGCGCCGGGTGAACGAGCGGGTCAACGAGGCCATCCAAAAATTCGCCGACAACAAGATGGTGTACTGGGCCAATATCAACGGGCTGTTGACGCAGCCCGACGGCACGTTGAGCAAGGAGATCATGCCCGACCTCCTCCATCCGAACGCCAGGGGTTATGAGATCTGGGCCGAGGCCATCGAGACGATGGTGGGCAGCCTGATGGGAGAGCATCCCAGCACGGTGCGGCCCCTGCCGCTGGGCACGCATTGGTGGATCGGCCGATACCTCCAAATGAACGCCCGGATCAAGCAGGGCAACGCCGACCTGCTGTTCATCGGCGACTCGATCACCCATAACTGGGAAAATGAGGGGAAGGAGGTCTGGCAGAAGTTCTACGGCAACCGCAACGCCGTGAACCTCGGCATCGGCGGCGACACCACGCAACTCGTCCTCTGGCGGCTCGACCACGGCAACATCGACGGCATCTCGCCCAAGCTGGCCGTGGTGATGATCGGCACCAACAACACGGCCGTCAACACGGCCGAAGAAACCGCCGACGGCGTCAAGGCCATCGTGGAAAAGTTGCGGGCGAAGCTGCCGGAAACGAAGGTCCTCCTGCTGGCGATCTTCCCCCGCGGCGCAACCGATAACCCGCGCCGCCAGACGAACGCCCAGGTCAACGAGATCATCTCCAAGCTGGCGGACGGCAAGAGTGTGTTCTATCTCGACATCGGCCAGAGGTTTCTGGGCGACGGCGGCAAGCTGAGCCGGGACATCGCCCACGACCTGCTGCACCTTTCGGCAAAAGGCTACGAGATTTGGGCCGAGTCGATCGAACCGATGGTGGCGAAGCTATTGGGCGAAAAGCCGACGCAGCCCCAGAGTTCGACGGCGCCGCTGTTGAAGCTTGGCAAGTCGCGGACGCGAGCTTATCGCGGCGAGGGCCGTTGGAGCATGGTTGCTTCTTACTTCGGGTCGCGTACGTAGTACCTGCTGCGCAGGGTCGGTAGACGCGGGAATGGGGACTGGCACCGTGGCGGCAACGTTTCTCCCAATGCCAAACCGACTTGCGCCACGGAGCCAGTCCCCCTTTTTCCGCCCACCCTGCGCAGCAGTAGTAGAAGCCGCGGCGTAATCCGTCGCGCGTCCTGCGGTAGGATGGACTTGCAGCCCGGTCGCTCCTTTGTCGTTGGCGGAAAGCCCGCAGCTTGCGGAATCGCGGTCGGGCCATTACGATGGGGGAGATGCGGCCCCGCGTACGTGACGCGCGGCGGCCTGGCGCGTCTCTTGTCCATAGGCATCCGACGAGGGGGAACTGCCCATGGCGTCCATTCTTCGGTGCGTGTTGTTCGCGTTCTGGCTAATCGTCATCGCGGCGAGCGGAGTGAAGGGCAATGATCCCTCGGCCGACGAGAAACGGCCGGCCGAAAAGTCCGCCTCGCAGCCGCCGGCCAAGGCCCACGTGCTGGTGACGATCTCGAAGGAGACGACCTATATCACGGAGCCGCTGCGGAAGGACGGCTATCCGGATTACATCGCGGCCCTAAACCAGCGGGCCAGTGAAGGCGTGACGCCCGAAAACAACGCAGCCGTGCTTTTCTGGACGGCCGTGGGGCCGACCGAGCTACGGCCAGAGGAGCGAGAGAAGTTCTTCAAGATGCTCGGCATCCCGGCGCTTCCAGAACAAGGGGAGTACTTCATCCCGCCGGAAGCTTACGTGAAGCGGCTAATGGATGCCGGGAAACTCCTCGACGCCAAGACGAAGCAAGATGGTATCGACGCGATGTGGGCCCAGCTCGACCCGGCCATGAAGCGGCCCTGGTCGAAGCAAGAGTTCCCACTCGTGGCCAACTGGCTTGAAGCGAATGAAAAACCACTGAAATTATTACTGGAAGCGTCCAAGCGTCCTCGACGTTATGATCCGTTGACTGGCGGGAACAGAGCAACGCTCCTTGATGCGGGATGGCCTGCCGAGCTGGTTTTCCGCGTCGTGGCAGCTCTTGTGGCCCGGGCAACGCTGCGCGCCCATGAGGGCAAGGTGGATGAGGCGTGGGAGGATCTCATGGCCTGCCGCCGGCTGGCGCGCCTAGTTAACCAAGGTCCCACGTTCGCGGGCACCGCGGTTTTTTCGTTGGGCAGCGAGCGCTACGCGTGCGCTGGGGATCAGGCGATATTGCAGCAGACTCAACTATCGGCGACCGCAATCGCGAGGATGCGCGACGACCTGGCCAAGCTGCCGCCGATGCCCAAATTGGCCGACGCGCTCGATGTTGAGCGGTTCCTTTACCTGGACTGTGCCACGATGGTCGCCCGGGAGGGACCTGCATCTTTGGAGAAAATCTTCGGACATACTTGGGCGGCCAGGCCGCTCGTCGACTCACTCGTGGGGCATGGCTTGGACTGGGACCTGATCCTTCGCATGGGCAATTCTTGGTACGATCGGGAAGTTGAAGCGATGCGTAGGACCACGCGAACCGCGAAAAGGAGGGCGCGAAGAGGTTCGGAGCGGATTTCACGGAGCAAATGAATGCCGCCGAGGACTGGAAATCGAAAGCTATGTCGGCGTTTCTCAATCCACGGGAGGGCAGATCACGGCGGATGGGGCTGTATCTCTTGAGCACTTTGTTGCCGAGCGCCTCGCTATTCGTTGACGCGGAGGACCGTGGCACGATGCAATTCGAGTTGACCAAGCTCGCGTTCGCCCTGGCGGCGTACCGCGCCGACAATGGCTCATACCCAGCGAAGCTGGCCGACTTGAAGCCCAAGTACGTTGCCGAGGTCCCCGAAGATATCTTCAAAGATATCTTTGTCGACACTGAGTTGCGCTACACGCGGGAGGGCGACGGCTATCTGCTCTATAGCGTCGGCGTCAACGGCAAGGACGACGGCGGTAAGAGCTACGACGACGCCAAGGAGGGCGAAGGTTGGGACGACCTGGTCGTGCGGATTTCGGCGGCAAAGTAGAACGTAGTGCCTGCGTCTTTGGACTTGGGTCTTAGGTCTTGGGTCTTCGTGCCAAGGCCAAAAACCCAAGACCAAAGACCTATGCCGTGTCCTCCAGAATCCGCCGGATGGCTTCCTCGAAGGGGATCGAGGCCTGTGCCAGCGCGGCGGCAAAGCCGGCGTCGGGCGAAAGACAGGGATCGGCGTTGATCTCCAGAATCCACGGCTGCCCGGCCGCGTCGACCCGGAAGTCCACCCGTGCCCAACCGCGAAGTCCGAAGAGCGTCCAACAACTCTTGGCCAGCCGGCGCAGCTCATCCAACAGCGGCCCGTCGCAGGGGTCGAAATCGAAGCGGCGGGGCGTGTGGTGGAACTCGAACGAATCGGCCTGCCACTTGGCGCGGTGGCCCACGATGCGGGGCTTGCCGGGTGGGAAGGCCGAAAAGTCGATCTCGGCCGGGGGAAGCACTTGCGGGCCTTGCGGACCGGTCAGCACCGAGAGGTTGAACTCGCGGCCCTCGATGAACTGCTCGGCGAAACAGGGCCGGCCCGACCTCTCGGCCCGCTCCCGCAACCGCTCGTGCAACTCGCGGGAATCCACGTCGCGGAGCACGGCGTCGTCGTCCATGCCGCGCGAGGCCTGGTCCCAAACGCCCTTGATGATCCACGAACGAACGTACTCCTCATGCTCCGCGTGAGGCGGCATCTCACGCGGAGCGTGAGGAGTACGGCTGCTTTCTGCCCAATCCGGCGTGGGCAGCCCCGCCTGGCACAGCCGTTGTTTCGCCAGCACCTTGTGCGTGGTGAGGAAGAGGGATTCGGTCCGGCCCCCGGTATAGGGCAGCCCGAGCACGTCGAGCACGGCCAACGGCAGGTAAACCAGCGAGTCGGCCTCGGCCAGCGATTCCACCAGGTTGAAGACCGCGTCCGGCCGTAGCCGCAGCAGTTCCTCGCGGAGCGCGGCCAAGTCGAGCCTACACGGCACGGCCACCGGCTCATGTCCCAATTGGGCCAAGCCGCCCGATACGGCCTCGACCTGGACCAGCGTGTCCTGGTCTTCCAGCGTGGCATCGGGCGGCACGGCGTGATGGAGAACAGCTACACGCATGGGACGAATTGCAAATTCAGTAGTTCCAAATTCGGGAAATTGATATAGGTGAACGCAAGGTTCCTCCAGTAAAGAACTTGGGTCACAAACCAGGTTCACACAAGGAGGAAACCCATGCGTTCACAAACGGAGTATATCATCACCAAGGCGGAGGTCCACGCGTACGCCGAGGACTGGATAGGGACGGCGCTTCGCCTTGAGTATCGGGGTTATAAATGTTCGACTTCCACGCTTCTCCAAATTCTCCTGATTGCCGCGGCACGGGTGGTTTCCGTGTTTGCCGCCTGCCGCGATCTGGCCGATGCACCGTCGGATCAGACGATTCGCAACGCCTTGGCCGTAACGTTGCCGGAAATCGCCGAACTCGAACGTCGTTTGAACCTCGCCTTGGTGACGCATGTGCCCAAGGCGTTGCGACGCAAATCCCGCATGGTGGCGATCGACCTGACGCTGATTCCCTATCACGGGCAGCCGGCGCGGGACAAGAAGGAAATCTTTCGAGGCGAACCGAAGTCGGGCACCACCCATTTCCATGCCTACGCCACGGCTGTGGTACTCCACAAAGGCTACCGTTACACCTTGGCGCTGGTGCGAGTCGAGTACGGCGACTCGATGAAAGAGGTGCTTCAGCGGCTGTTGGCGATTGTTCGTCGCCGAGGCGTAAAAATCCGCTTTTTGCTGCTGGACAAGGGCTTTTTCAGCGTAGAAGTCATTCAGTATCTTCTTCGCGCCCGTCGTGGATTCATCATTCCCGCCGTCGTGCGAGGCCGAAAGCCCAAGGACCCCAAGACTCCGCCGCACGGCTTGCGAGCACTGTTGAAGAAGAAACACGGCTACTATCGGGAGACGATCACCTCGGGCCAAACGAAAGAGAAACCGAAGGCCAGCGTGACCGTGAACATTTGCGTTGCCAGCAAGCATTTCACCGACGAGAAGACCGGCCGGCGGCGGCGCAAGCGGCTTCTCTACGTGGTGTCGAAGGTGCGGCGAACACCTGCGGAGATACGCGAAACCTATCGCAAGCGTTTCGGCATCGAGACGAGCTACCGCCAGATGAACGAGGCGAAGATCAAGATATGCACGCGCGATCCAGCGTTGCGTCTGCTGTTCGTGGGCATTGCTCTGGTGCTGCGCAACGTGTGGGTGTGGATTCATTTTCGCTTCGCCAAAGGAAAATTCACCGAGGAACCGCAACTCTTTCTGGAATTGCTTCGTTTCCAAGAAATGCTCTTGTGGATCACCCAGATCGTTCAACAAGCCCTCGGCGCCAACAAAACCCTCGGACTCGATCGTCATACCTATGAACGACTTACGGCACATCGCCACACATAGCCAAATTTGGAACTACTGAAATTGACAATCTCAAATTTGCAATTTGCACTTTTCAATTTTCAATACTCCCAGCCGTCGCCGGGCCGATCGCACGATGCGGTCGATCAGGTCGACGTAGGGAATGCCCGCAAATCCGCAGAGGATCGGCAGGTCGGAATGTTGCGGATGGAGGCCCGGCAACGGATTGGCTTCCAGGAAATGGGGCTCGCCCTGGGCGTCGCAGCGGAAGTCGAGCCGGCCGCCGTCGCGGCATCCCAGCGCCCGCCACGCCGCCAGCGCCAGTTCATCGACCCGCCGCACCACCGGGTCCTCGCCGGGCCGCACCGGCAGGTAGCGGACCAATTCCTCGCACTGCTCTTTGTTGACGTAGGAATAGACGTCGGCATCGGCGCCGGGCAGCAGGTGGATTTCCATCGTGGCCAAGACTTGGGCCTCGTCGCCGGTGCCCGTCAGGCCGACGGTGAACTCGCGGCCGGAGAGAAACGTCTCGACCAGCACCGGCTGCCGGAATTGGTCCAGGAGGTCCGTGCAGACCCGGCGGAGGGCGGCCCGGTCGAGGACCTTCGATGCCGCGGTGATCCCCTTGCTGGTGCCTTCGGCCACCGGCTTGGCGAACAGGGGGTAGGGCAGGCTGATGGCGTCGACGTCGGCCGGCTGTTGGACCAGGACAAAGTCCGGCGTGGGAATGCCCGCCTGCCGCACGACGGTCTTCGTGAGGTTCTTGTAGCAGCGCCAGCGAGAGCACCAACGGGTCGGAGAACGTGTAGGGAATGTCGTACACGTCCAGCAGGGCCGGCACC
Organism: uncultured Planctomycetaceae bacterium; assembly: GCA_963759115.1. Taxonomy (GTDB): domain Bacteria; phylum Planctomycetota; class Planctomycetia; order Pirellulales; family Thermoguttaceae; genus CAVWXT01. The sequence goes on along the minus strand of CAVWXT010000006.1, from coordinate 1,535,805 downwards.
TGGGCCTCGCGGGCCACCCCGTGCAGCCCCTCGGCGATGTTGAACACCAGGTCCCAGCGGTCGCCCTGGGCCAGCCGCTCGACCAGCCGCTTGGCATTGCCGATGCGGTCGGTGCGGTAGCCCAGTTCGAGCAGGGCGGCCTCGATGCCTTCGATCGTGGCCGGCTGGTCGAACTCCGCCGTTTCTTCCTCGGAGTACCCTTCCGCCAGGTAGTCCGCTCGCAAGTCGTAGGTTAAGCCGATGTTCATGGAATTGTGGTAGCAGGCACACTCCGAGGTTGTGATTTTTTGTAGGGTGCGTGAAACGCACCACAACCCAAAGTGGATGGTGCGTTTCACGCACCCAGCCCTTTCAAGGTGAGCCTAAGTGATGAAACCAACGGGAGTTCAGGCGTTTTCGCGCTTGGTATCGTTTTGGCGACGTGACAGCGCCAAGTTGCTGGCCGTTGCGACACGGAGCGTGCGTTGCGAAACGACTTGCTTCTAGCGTGTTTTCGTTCTCCAGTTTATCCAGGCAACCAAGTCAGCACCTTGAAAGGGCTGGTTTCACGCACCCTACGGATTTTGGTCGCGGTGACACAAAATCGAAAAAATCACAAGCTCTCCGTGTGCCGTCCGCGTTACTGGATTATTGCGACTGCTGGCGTCACGGCCTTTTCAGGCATCCAAATTCACTATTCATCATTCGCATGGAAATCCAAGAACTCCATCGCCTTATAGTCATACTCTATTCGCCAAAACATTGCCCCGTCACCGATCGCCCTAAGGTATCTAATGTAGCCATGTCGCCAATCGAAAGTCTCCCTTGGAAAGACATTGATGAAGAAATTCAGATGTATCAGCTTCTTGCCTTCCTTGGTGTGTCCTATCGCTTGGCAAAGGTATTTGTCCCATCTGGCGAGTGCGTCACCGATCCGCTTACGCTCGTAGTCTGAGGACGCCGTCTTCTTCCGTTTCTCCAGGTACAGACGGGCCTCATTAATGGCGCGAAGCACATCGGATTCCGAGGGTTGCCATATCCCTTGGAAGGTGCTGTCGCGCACAGAAGCGCTGTTGCGCACATCAGTTTCGCTAAGGATTGTCCAGTTCTGGTTCTCCCGGGCTGACGTAGCAACGGGCGGTTTCTGTAATGTTGCTTCGCTCGTGTTGCGGTTCTGGTCCTCTTTGCCGCGCGGGGCGGCAGGTTCCTCGCGCGAACACGACGCGAAGATCGCACCGGCCAGGGCGAATAGCAAGATGGGTATGCTTTTCATTGCCATTGGCATAACTGCCAATAGAATACCCATAGCCAACGGGCTGCACAAGCCGTGGGCTATGGGGAGTTTCGTAGAGCAAGAAAATGGGGCTTCGGAGGTGGAAGGCCACCCGACGCAACCCTTGCAGGGTTGATTGGGCCGTGTACTTACCTCTTCCCAGGGTAGCTGCTACGCAGCAACCCTGGGCTTTCCTCTTCAAGCCCTTCGGGCTAACAGAGTAACACTTTTCACACCGGGTCCGGGTAACGGTACATCTCGCCGCGGAAGTTCCTTAGCAGCAGGTCATTGCCTTCGCGGCCGACGATGTAGTTCGGCTGCAAGGGAATCTTTCCGCCGCCGCCCGGGGCGTCGATCACGAAGTTGGGCACGGCGTAGCCGGTCGTATGGCCCCGCAGGCCCTCGATGATCTCCAATCCCTTGGAGACGGGCGTGCGAAAATGTGCCGAGCCGCTGATCGGGTCGCACTGGTAGAGATAGTACGGGCGGACCCGCATCATCAGCAGCCGGTGGACCAGCGTCTTCATGGTTTCGACGTTGTCGTTCACCCCCGAGAGCAACACCGTCTGCGAGCCCAGCGGTATGCCCGCGTCGGCCAGCCGGCCGCAGGCCAGGAACGACTCGGGCGTACACTCGTCGGGATGGAGGAAGTGCAGGCTCATCCATAGGGGATGGTGCTTGCGGAGCACCCGGCAAAGCTCGGGGTGATCCGCTGCGGCAGCACGGCGGGCATCTTGGTGCCGATCCGCAGGAACTCGACGTGCGGAATCTGCCGCAAGCTGCCGAGGATCCAGTCCAGCCGTTGGTCGCTCAGCGCCAGCGGATCGCCGCCGGAAATGAGCACGTCGCGGACGGCGGGCGTGCGGCGAATGTAGTCGAACGCCTGCTCCAGCCGGGCCTCGCTGGGGGCGATCGATCCATGCCCCACCACGCGCGACCGGGTGCAATAACGGCAGTAACTCGAGCAGAAATCGGTCACCAGCAGCAGCACGCGGTCCGGGTAGCGGTGGACAAGGCCCGGAATGGGACTATCGCCGTCCTCGCCCAGCGGATCGTCGGCTTCGCCCAGGCCCTGCCGCAATTCGGACGTGGTGGGGATGACCGTCCGCCGCAACGGCTGATTCCGGTTGTCGCGGGAGATCAGGCTCATGTAGTAGGGGGTAATGCTCACCGGGAGCATCGCCTCGCCCTCCGACAGGGCCGTCCGCTCATCGTCCGAAAGCACCAGCACCTGTTCAAGCTGGGCCAGGGTTCGCAGTCGATTTCGGGCCTGCCAGCGCCAATCGTTCCAATCGCGATCGGCGACGCCGGGGTAGAAAGCCTTGCGAAAAGCCCTGGTTTGGAAGGTGCTGCGAGGGGTTCGGCCCGGAGGAGCACCGGGCGAGAAGATGTCGCGTCGGGCAATCGCACGCGGCCGCCTCGGCCGGGAGAGTCGCGCTACAACGCGAGAGGAGAGGAAATTGGTCGTCGTACTGGGAGGCTCTTCATCATCCACACGGCAGTACGAACACGCCTCAGCATCAATGCTGGCCATTTAGGAACATCCTCCAGGGATCCGCGGAGATTCGGGGGCTCGACATCCATATCGGCCCCTCGGTCACCACCGCGAGAATGCGAACTCCCTTGTCAACCCGCAGCGGTCATACTTATCCAATTCCTTTCGGCAATACGCACCGCTCTTTGAAAGCAATTCATACAGTTCGTGGATAAATTGTCAAGAGGAAAAGTCGTAGGCGAGACAAATTGCGGGCAAAAATTGCCGGCGGACAACGGCCGGCGGAAGACGCGCGGGTGCCACGGGCTGCTCGTCAGCCCGTGCTGCGGACGATTCATGCACCGGCCGGCAAGCGGCCAGTAGCACCCCGTGCTGCGGACGATTCATGCACTGGCCGGCAAGCGGCCAGTGGCACCCGGCGGCCAGTGGCACCCGGCGTGGACGATAGGCCGCGTCGCCTCAGCCCTTCACCAATTCCACGCCGATGCCGCCGGCGCGGAGCACTTTGTGCATGCGGGTGAACCAGAGTTCGCGGTGCCAGCGAAGGCCCACTTCCTCGCAAATTCGGGCCAATTCCCGGCGATTGTACGTCCGGCAGCACCAGATCCGGCTCGTCCAGGCGCCGCCGAAAGTGTCCTCGGTGGTCAGCAACAACATGCGGGCGCCGGGGAGCATTACCCGGCTCAGTTCCGACAGCCCCAGGCGGGCGTCGGGCAGGTGCTCCAACACGTAACCGCAGGTGACGCAGTCGAACGAGGCGTCGGCGAACGGCAGCCGCGTCAGGTCGGCCACCACGAATCGCGGCCGGTCGCTCTTCAGCCGGTGACGGGCGCGGCGAAGCATCTCATGGGAGAGGTCAAAACAAGTAATGTCGGCCTCGCGGTCGGCGTACTTGATTAGATGTTTGGCAATCTGCCCGGCCCCGCTGCCCACGTCCAGGATCTGGCGGGCGCCGCGGAGGTCGAACTTCCGCTCCCGGAACATCCGCGCGCCCAGCGGGGTGTGCAGCGAGAGCATGCTGCACGTGGCCAGAATGGCCCCCTGCGGCCCGTCGTAGACGTCCCGGACCTTCTCCTGATACTCCTCAAAGCTCACCCGCCGAATCAGCCCGTTCTCCAGAATCCGGTTCAGCACGGGCTGCTGACGCTCGCGGGCGCCAGGGCGGTGCGGGCGGGAACGGGAGGCGTGGCGTCGGCTGCTCTTAGACACCATGATCGCTTGCCGGGGGGGAGACAACTACAGCCGTGTGGCACCCAGCGGATACCAGGATTCTCAGCGGATTGGTATCAGGTATACCATTCCCGCGGCTCTGCGACCAGCCCTATCTGCGTCCGGTGCCCCGAAATTCCCCGCCATTGGGGCTGGGGGCGGGTTTCCTCGGCAGATTTTCTTAATAGTCCGACCCATGAAAGATGTCGGGTTGGGTGCCACGGGCAGCTTGCCTGCCCGTGCAAGGAATCACGGGCAGACAAGCTGCCTGGCACCCGACAATTTCGGTGTGTCAGACGCACAGTCGCGGTCAGGTCGCGTCGTAGGGTGCGTGAAACGCACCTTGGACGGCCAGTGGTAGTGCGTTTCACGCACACTACGAAGAGCCGCTGGCTCAGGTCGCGTCGCCAAAGAGCAGGCAGAGCACGTCCAGGGCCTGAATGGCCCGGGCGGGGTCGCGGACGCTGTTGGAATCGACACATTCCTCCCACACCGACAGGGCATAGCGCAGATACTGCTCCCGCGACTCGATCAACAGGTCTTCGCCCAATTCCTGTACGAGCTTGGGCCATGCCGCCTGGAGCTCCTTGATCGCGGTGGGAGGCCCGCCAATCGCCTCGTAGACCAGGTCGTCGAGGTGCTCCAGCGATTGGACGACCTGTGGCGACGTCGGATCGCAGTCGATCGAGGTGGCCGCCGACACGGCCGTGCCCGCCTCACGGCTCTTCTCGAACTGCCGGTGGGCGGCATGGGCACGCGGTCCGGGCTTCGCAGGGCGATGCTCCCGGGCCTCGATGAGCCCGGCGATGCCGCCGAACTCCCAGGCGTCCAGGTCCTCCAACAGTTGCAGGCCCAGGGCGGGCAGATCGTCCAGCGTCAGATCAGACCGCCGCTTCGACAACTGCTCGGCCAGGAAAGGGAAATGGCCCGTCGACAGGAGCCGCTCGACCAAGAGGGACCAGCCGTCCAGCGGCGTCGATCGTGACGCCGCGCCCGTGCCCAAATCCAATACGGTGACGTTGGCGTAATTGGCCACCCAGAGCCGCTCGGCCAGATCGCCGGAGAGGGCCACGATGCGGAACGGCCGCCGCGGCGAGAACTTGAGGCCCGTGGAGAACGACAGTTCCAGCCGGCATTCCGGCGGCAGGCAACTCATCACCCCGGCCATCAACTCGGCCGGCCGCGCGGCGCCGGCCACCGCCAGGCATATCGCCTGGCGCGCCGCCTGCACCAAAGCCGCCGCGTTTTCCGGGCCGGGGTCGACGGCCATTTGGCCCAACACGGCCGTGTCGACGGCCGTCGCCCCGCCGGTCAACCGCAGCGGCTTAAGCGGCGGGCAAGGCATGGCGGGGTTCCGCCAGTGGCCCTGTTCCGAGGCCGCCCGAATAATCGCAAACGGATTGTTGCCAAATCGGAACAGCACCTCCGGCGGCACAATCAAACAGTGCGTGTAGAGGCGTTGCCCCCCGCCGTCATACTCCCAGCCCGCCGGCGTGGTCCGCGAGATGCAGTAAGCCCCGCTGGGCAGGGGATGGAAGTTGTAGCTCTCGGCCTCAGGGCTCGCGTCGACCAGGGCGTCGCGCGACGGCCCCCAGACGGCCAATTCCTGGGCATCGGTCGCACAGACGCCGGCGCGTACAGGCGGCGACCCGATATCCGGCCGCGCGATCCGCGTCGATCGATGTAAAGATGGCTTGTTCGACGGGTCTCATTCGTTGCGATAAGTCAGGAGCATCGACACCCGGCAGAAATCCTTGACGAGATTCGACGGCCCGAAAGAGGAGAGGGCCATAGAAAGCCTATGTCAGGTTCCGCTCTGGGGCAAACCGGCGCGTTCTGCCGGATGAGAACGATGTTGCGATTTCGCAACAATCTGTTGCCACCGCAGCTTCGGCGAGCTTGGAGCGTTTTCTTGGCCCACCTTGCGGAGTGGGAAGTGCCGGGGTAGACAGAGGGCTGGAATTCGCGATACACTGTACGCTGCGCCCCTTCTACCGCTCCACCATTGACTGGCGATTGCGGTTCGCGTCCGTAGGAATTTCAGGGTCAGTCGCCGCCGGCTTCCGGCAACTGATCCGCGTCGTTTCGCGAGGAAGGACGATGAACAAGAATCCAATTCTTGACGAGTTGCGGGAAACGCGGGAAAGATTGCTCGCTGAGGCGGGTGGCACCCTGGACGGGTTGGTCGCCCAATTACAGCGTGAGGAACGCCGATCCGACAGAGAGTTCGTGGGTCCGAGAAGCCGAAGAAGCCGATCCACCGGAGCGGCGAAGTCGGGGCTTCCTGCGAATACTCAGTCGTCGCCGATCCGGTGATCGGTGACGTTGAGTGATCCACAAGAGCCGCATTGTGCCTCGCTGTCCATTCCGCTTGACCGCTTGCACCATCGCCGCACACCCCTTTTCTGATCCGAGCTTCCACGCGACGCCGGCCGGCATTACATTGAACCCATGCCCGACTACATCCAAGTGGTCACCACGACCGAGCGGCGGGAAGACGCCGAGCGGATTGCCCGGACGCTCGTCGAAGAGCGGCTGGCGGCCTGCGTGCAGGTGGTCGGGCCGATCAGCAGCACCTATCGCTGGCGCGGCGCGATGGAAACCGCCCAGGAGTGGCAGTGCTGGGCGAAGAGCCGCCGCGACCTCTACGACGCGATCGAGCAAGCGATTCGCCAGGTTCACCCCTACGAAGTCCCTGAAATCCTGGCGATTCCCGTGCTGGCCGGCAGCGCCAGTTACCTGGCATGGTTGGACGGAGAACTGCTGCCCGATAGGAGCTTGTCCAAGAACGGCTCGGCGATTCCGCCGGAGTAGTGCCGGCAGGAGATGCTACGAGAGCCATCGCCCGTCAATAGCTGGCGTGTTGGCCCATCCAGGCAATGTCGATGCGAGTGTGGAGCCGCACGGCCATCCGGGCGCAGTCGCGGCGTTGCCCCACCAGCAGGGCCGCCACGCGATCCGCGTCGATATACTCCCCCTCGTAGCAAAGGACGATTTCGCCCGGCCGGCGTCCGATGATCGTCGGTGCGCAGCCGAGATGCGCTGCCAGACGCTCTCGGGTCTGCGGAGTAACCGATCCTTCCGGGAGCGCCAGTAGCAGCCGTCTTGAGCCGCCGCAGGCCAGCAGGCGGGGCATTGCCAGGTCGAGGCAGGTCGCCATTAAGGAGTTGCCCTGCTCGCCGTTTGGCTCCAGCGACAGCAGATCGTCGACCTGGGCGTGGGACAGGGCCCGGTGCCGCAGTTCGCTTGGGCCTTGCTCTCGTCCGCCGCCTGAGGCCGGCGTGCTCTTCCTGTCGGCGTCGCGGCGCAACCGATCCAGCCGTTGTTGATACGACGAGTCGGCCGCCTTGCCCGCCGCTCCTTCCTCCGGGGAACCTGCCTGGCATATTCCCAAGGTCCTTAGCCGAGTCTCCGGCCCCTGCGGCGGACCCTGCGGATCCTGGGATTGGCGGCACTTGTCGAAGAATTCTCCTGCGGCCGTGGCGGCGTCGAGGTAGAGGTAGGTCGCCACGTCGTCGGCGGCCCTTTCGAGATCCTGCTCGCCGATTTCGTCTCCCAGGTGGACCAAATACGCCTGCGACAGCGGCGACGCGCTCCCCTCGCCGGCCGTTGGCCAACTGCCGGCCAGCTCGCGGTTCTCTTTGTTGGCCTGCCAGTACTTCCATTCGCGCAGCCAGGCGTAGGCGTCGGCAATCGCCAGGGTCTTCCGTTCCGGGACGCGGCTCGTGGAATGTGTGAGCATTCCGCACACGCAGCGTGCCGGCAACCCCTGGTGCTCCAACGTTCTCCGCAGCGCATGGGCCATGTCGAACACCATGCCGCTGCCGGTGCCGCCGGAGACGGAAGCGATCAGAAAGACCCGGGGCGTCACGTCGCGGAACTCCATACCCGTCGCCTTCGAAGTCGCCGCGAGACTCTCGGGGGCCGTGATCGACTTCAGCGCGTCGCGCACCCTGCGAGCGATTTCCCCGGCGTGGTCGACGAAGGCCAGACGACCCAGCGGCCGGAAGCCTTCCGTGCGCACCGAAAAGGGGATGTTGTACAGCCACCGCCGGCTCAGCCAGCGCAGGTATTCCTCGGATCGTTCGCGGTACTCCTGCGACTTCCGCAGCGGCGTCAAGAGCGTTTCGCCGTCTTGGAGGGCCTGTGCCTCGTTTCCCTGCATGGCCCGGGAGATCGTCTCCCGGTCGGTGTCCACCAGGAGCATTTGCAGGGCGGGCAGTCCCGACAGATTGCCGAACCGCGCATGGAGTCGCTGGCGGAGATGGCGGAGTATGGCCGCGGCCGTGCCGCCGATCCCCAGCCAAAGCGTCGGCCGAAGTCGATCCTGCCCGGTAATCTCGGGCGGCGGCAGGTCGATGATCGACAGGGGCTGCGGGATTGCCTCGACGATGTCGCCGAACTCCGGCTCCCCGCTCAGGCCCATCGTGTTTGCCCGCGGCAACGTGCACGAAGCCTCGGTCGGGATCGAGAAGGAGCCGGGCATGGCCGTGTCGGCATGCCGCTGACGCGACGAAAACAGCGACTCCACGCCGGGCGATGGCGGCAAGACCGCCTGCACCGGACCGCGCAGTGCCGCGATCAAGTCGCGGCAACTGGGGTATCGCTTGCCGGGGTCTTTGGCCAGCGCACGGGCGATCACCGGCCGGTCGGCGGGAGGAAGCGGGCTCAAACGGGGCCGGCCGCTGCGGTGCTGAGCCGCCAACTGCTGGGCCGTCTCTCCCGGATAAGGCGGCACTCCGGTCAGCAACTCCTGGTGGACGATCGCCAAACTGTATTGATCGCTGTGGATGCCGGGCCGGCCGTCGAACAACTCGGGCGACGCGTAGAGCGGCGTAAGGCCGCCCAGGATGGGCGCCGCGATTTCGTGATCCGCGGCTACATCGCCCTCGGCGTCCGACTTGGCCGGCTCCTCCAAGTGCCACTGAGGATCCATGATGTCGCGAACCAGACCGAAGTCGCCGATCTTGACCCGGCCTCCGACGATCAACAGGTTTTCGGGCTTGACGTCCAGGTGTTGCAGGGAGAACTTCTCCCGCATGTAGTCGAGCGCCTCGGCGGCGTCGCTGAGATAGCCCAACAGCTCGTCGCGCGGGACGCCGGGAAGCCCGGAGCGGCGACATTCCTCATAGCGGTCTTTGAGGCTGCCGTCGGCCAATTCGGTGACGATCACCAACTGGTTCTCGACGATCTCGATCCGTTCGAGCGAGAGCAGGAAGGGATGGCGGACTTCTTTGATCCGCCGCAGCGATCGCAGACTCGCAAGCCGCCCATTGGTCGTGCAGGTGGCCGAAGACGAGTTTGACGGCCTTCGTCAAACCGCCCGGCGCATCGGCCTTCCAGACTTCGCCGTATCCACCCGCGCCGATCTGTTCGGTCAGCGTGTATCCGGCAATAGGCTCGGCGGCTATGGCAACCTTGAATGACACGGCACAGCGTCTCCTCGCGCCTCAAGAACGTTCCTATTCAGAGTATAGCATTTTACCGGACGATCCGGCCGTGGAGCCGTTCGCGGGCGCGTAAACGCGGCATCTTGCTGCGTTGCCTCGGTCGAGTCATGGCTCTCGAAACAGGCATGAAGCGGCAAGATGCCGGTTGTACCGCCTGAATCCGGCAGCGGCGCCTTGGCGGCGTGAGTGTTGGAGACGATCGAACGTGGCGGTTTCTCAACGCGCGTGTTGCACCATCGCCACACCAACCGCTACGGGTACGCGAGACTGCACTGTGCCATCATTCGCCGGGTGATGAGTCGCCGGGACCACACTGCGGTGGTGCGGTGTCTTGACGGGAGGCTTGCGGCTGCGGTAATGAACAGGACGGCGCGTCAGTCACCACCGAAGAAGTTTGTGTATCCCCTTCTGCTGCTCTTGAGCCGAGCCCGTGCTGACGACCCGGGTGTCTTCTCGTGATCCATCTCCTCCGTTGCCTCCGCCATTCGCCGGTGGCAACCATCATTGCCGTCGCGGATCGCAGGTGTCATTGAGTTCACCATTTTGGTGTGGTATCGCTCTGTGACTTGTCGCGTATGATTTCTTAGTTCGAGGGGATTGCTTGCCCCACTGTCTTGCCCCTGTTAGACTGGCAGGATCGGTTCCTGGCGTGGGTGAAACTCAGGTCCAGTATGTAGCCTGCCGCCCTGCGGAACAAAACGGGCGGCGGTACGCACGATGCGTTGCCAGCCTCCATGAGCGACGTCACGCGGATCCTATCTCAGATCGAGAGTGGCGACTCCAACGCCGCCGAACGGTTGCTGCCGCTGGTGTATGACGAACTGCGGAAGCTGGCCGCTCAGCGACTTGCCCAGGAGAAGCCCGGGCAAACGCTCCAGGCGACGGCCTTGGTCCACGAGGCGTACATCCGGCTGGTGGATGTCAAGGAAGCCCAGCACTGGAACAGCCGCGGGCATTTTTTCGGGGCGGCGGCAGAGGCGATGCGGCGGATCCTGGTCGAGTCCGCCCGGCGACAACGGAGCGAGCGCCACGGCGGACTGCATCAACTCCACGATCTGCTAGAGGCTGATCCCGTCGCCCAGCCTGCCGGCGATATTCTTGAATTGGATGAGGCACTGGAGAAATTTGCCCAGGTTGAACCGAAGATTGCCGAGTTGGTGAAACTTCGTTTTTTTGCGGGGATAACCGTCGACGAGGCCGCCGAAATACTCAGCATTTCTCCACGCACGGCCAAACGCGGCTGGGCCTACGCACGGGCGTGGCTGCGGCGCCAAATCGGGCGCGACGGCGGCCATAACTCCTGAAAATAAAACGGCTTAGAAATATGCCAGAGTTTCTTGGCACTTTTTTGCGCCGATTTCGCACTGTTATATGACGCCCCACACGGCGACCCGCGGGGAACAATGCCATGTCGAACCCCCAACCATCCGAAAAATCGATCTTCCAGGAAACGATCGAGATCGCCTCCGCGGACCAACGTGCCGCATATCTCGATCGCGTTTGCGGCGACAATCTGCAATTGCGAGCCGAAGTTCAGGCGCTGCTCGACGCCCACGCGGAATCGGGAGACCTGTTGGATTCGCCGGACGCTGTATTGGCCGCAGCGGTCAAAATCGCCCCCCTCGTCACCGAGAAACCCGGCGCCCTCATCGGCCGCTACAAGCTCCTGGAGGAAATCGGCGAGGGGGCGATGGGCGTGGTCTACATGGCCGAGCAACGGGAGCCCGTTCGCCGCAAGGTGGCCCTGAAGATCATCAAGCCGGGCATGGACACCCGGGAGGTGATCGCCCGCTTCGAGGCCGAGCGGCAGGCCCTGGCCATGATGGACCACCCCAACATCGCCAAGGTGCTGGACGGGGGAGCTACCGAGTCGGGCCGGCCCTACTTCGTGATGGAACTGGTCCAGGGCATGCCCATCACCGAGTACTGCGATCAGGCCGGCCTCACGACGCGACAGCGGTTGGAACTGTTTGTCCTGGTCTGCCAGGCCGTGCAGCACGCCCATCAAAAGGGGATCATCCACCGCGACCTCAAGCCCTCCAACGTGATGGTCACGCTCTACGACGGCGTGCCCGTGCCCAAGATCATCGACTTCGGCATCGCCAAGGCCATCCATCAGCAGCTCACCGAGAAGACGCTCTTCACGGGCCACGGCCGGATGATGGGCACGCCGCTGTACATGAGCCCCGAGCAGGCCGAGATGAGCGGCTTGGACGTCGACACGCGAAGCGACATCTACTCGCTGGGCGTGTTGCTCTACGAACTGCTGACGGGCAGCACGCCGTTTGACCAAGAGCGGCTCCGCGAGGCCGGTTTCGACGAAATCCGCCGGGTGATCCGCGAGGAAGAGCCACCCCGGCCGAGCGTCCGCATCAGCATGCGCGGAAAGGAGGACAGTCCCCGACCAACCTCCGGTCGGTGCCCGCCGGAACGGCCCGTCGCACAAAAGGGGACTGTCCCCTTTTCCGCTACGCTGGGCGCGGAGGCGATGTCGACCGTCACCGCGCATCGCGGCGTGGACGCCCGGCGCCTCGGTCGCCTACTCCGCGGCGACCTGGACTGGATTGTGATGAAGGCCCTGGAGAAGGACCGCGCGCGGCGGTACGAGTCGGCCAGCGCCTTGGCGGCGGACGTCGAGCGTCACCTTGCCAATGAGCCGATCGAGGCCCGGCCGCCAACGCTAGCCGATAAGGCGGGAAAATGGGCCCGGCGGCACCGGCCCGTAGTCTGGGCAGCCGCAGTGCTGTTGTTGTTGGCGACGATCGGGTCGACGCTTAGCGCTGTGTTGATTGGCCAAGAGCAGAAACGAACGGCCGAAGCTTACGGCCAGCAGGCCGTGCAACTGGCGGCCACGGAAAAAGCGGAACAGTTGGCGAAGCGGCAAGAGGAACTCGCAAATCAGCAGCGCAAGCTGGCAGAGGAGCAGCACGGATTGGCGGTTGCTCAGCGGGAAGAAGCGGTCCGCCAGCGGGAGGCCGCGGAGGGAGCGAAAACGGTTGCGCAACAGAACGCCGCGGCGGCCTATCGCCAGCAATATAAGGCGGAGATGCGCCTGGGGCTGGTCGATTGGAAAGCCGCGAACGTGTCTCGCCTCTACCAGGCGGAGATCGCGCATCTGCCGGAGCCTGGTCGCGCCGATTTGCGGGGTTGGGAGTGGTACTACCTGATCTCGCTGTGCGAGGTAGGAAAAATACTCTGTGAGCACCGATACATTGTCAGCTCGGTCGCGTGGAGCCCGGACGGCCGCGACCTGGCCACAACGAGCTACGATAACGATGCGATTGTTTGGGACGCCCGGTCCGGCGCCCTCGTCCGCCGCTTCAGCATGCTAAGCAAGTTCAAGCGGGGCATCGCCTGGAGCCCCGATGGCCGACGACTCGCCTGGGGAAGCTGTGCCGACGAAAGCGCGGCGCGAATCTGGGACCGCGTGACCGACAAAATCCAGATTCTCCGCGGTCATACCTTTAGCCTGATATCGTGCCGATGGAGTCCTGACGGCCGTCGCCTCGCGACAACGGCAATGGACAACACGGCCAGAATCTGGGACGCCGAGACTTGCGCATGCCTGCATGAGCTTCGAGGCCATTCCGCTTTCGTCTATGACGCTTGCTGGACTCGTGACAGCAAGTTTCTTGTCACAGTGGGGCCCCAACAAAAGGACGGCGTCAAGGTCTGGGATGCCGAGAAGGCAACGCTGCTCCGCGAGTTGAGTCCGGAACCGTGGGTGCTATCGGCCTCTGTCAGCTCCCATGGCCCCGAGCAACTTGTCCTCGGAACTGCGTCCGGGAACTGTTGGTTGTTAAGCACCGAAACGTGGCAGACCGGAGCGAAGGTCCAGGCCCATACGGGCGCGGTCAATGCGGTGGCATTCAGCCCCGACGGAGCGACGTTCGCTTCCGCCGGCGCCGATGGCCGCGTGATCCTTTGGGACGCCGGGGAGGGGCAGCTCCTCTTTACGCTGTATGGACACCAGAGGCAGGTGGAATCCCTGGCGTGGAACCCCAACGGCAAACAACTGGCTTCCGCAAGTGCCGACAGGAGCGTTCGACTCTGGGAGGTTCCTCCTCCGCGACAACCCACCGTGCTGGCCGGTCCGCCCGAGGCCGTGCATTCCCTCACATGGAGCCCTGATGATCTCCGGCTGACGAGCGTCAGCAATAAAGACGGCGGCACAACGGCCTGGAATCGGTCGACGAGCACGGCGGCGCCAACGACTCCGACCGGCCAAGGCCTTTGGCAAGCATTGAGCCCCGACGGTCGGTTCAAGGCCGTTGCGATCGCCAAAGAAGGGCACGTCGCGATCCGTATTCAGGATGTCCTTGAGCAGAAGGATATGGGTGAACTGACCTCGGAGCTGACGGCACCGGAGGCTTTGGTCTGGTCTCCCGACAGCAGGCGGCTGGCCGCATTCCATAGTTACCCCACTTACGTGTACGTCTGGGACATTCCGGGAATGCGATCGCTGTTTACTTGGCAGGGAGTGGGCATCAACTCAATGTCCTGGGCCGCGGACGGGTCTCGGCTGGCTGTGGCGGGCATGGGAGATCCGATGGACAATGGCAATGAGAGGAATATGGGCCACGTACACGTGTTTGACGTGGACCACCAGACGCGGTTGTTGAAAGTCCGCATGGGCCCACAGCGAGTGTACGCCAACTGTGTGGCATGGCATCCCGACGGGAACTTGTTGGCCGGCGGAAACCAGGACGGGCTCGTCATGGTGTGGGAGGCCGGAACGGGGCGCCCGGTCGTCGGCGCCCAGATGCACATCGCCAGCGTCCGCGCCCTGGACTGGACTCGCGATGGTCGCCGGATCGCCTCCGTCGGTGACGACGGGGCGGTCAAAGTCTGCGACTCTGTGACAGGCGACGAACTGCTCGCGCTGACGGACGGTGGGGAGCCACTGACCGCCGTGAAGTGGTCCTCCGACGGGAAACAACTTGCCGCGGGAGACGAGGCGGGTCGAATCCACGTTTGGGATGCATCTATCGGTTATGAGCTTTTCTCCGGTGTGGGACACCCGCGGGCGCGTTCCCGAATGTACGAGGAGCGAGCCCTGCGGCTGATCGAACACGAGGACCTGGCGGAGGCGGTCGTCCAACTCTCGCAGGCGATCGACCTGTCGCCGAGCCGGGCCTTGTGTCGGCACTTGCGAGGGCTGATTTAGGACTTGTTCAAAAATAACTTAGCCGTTTCGTTTTCGTGGACAGATGGTGTAGTTCCATTTGGGTAGGACGGTATGTCGCAACAGCCGCACGGTTGCCTTCGCTTCGTCGGACACCTTGACTTTGGTCGGGTAGAGCTTGGTGTCCAACGATGCGCGGCAGCGAAAGCCCGTGCTCGACCGTGTCGTGCGGATGTTCTTCAGCATGACTTCGTAACTGGTCAGTGGCTCGCCGGCCCAATTGGCACTGATGAGGTTGAACATGCGGTGCTCGATCGGGTTCCACTTGGAGGCTCCTGCGGGATAATGCCCGACCGTGATCGTCAATCTGAATTCGTCAGCCAATTCTTGCAGGCCCACCTTCCAAGCCCAACAACGGTTGCCGTTGGCACCTCCGCTGTCGGCTTCGATGGCCAACCAAGACACACCCGAGTACCGACGCCGCCCAACCTTCAGCCACCACGAGCGAATGGCACGCACGGCAAAGGTCGCTGTCTGATGAGTTGTGCCGATCACGACATAGCCCTCATTGCGATTCTCGTCATAGATGCCGTAGGGATAGGCGCGGCCGCGGGCCAGTGTGGGAAAGTCGTGGTCCAGCACGTCGCGGTCCTCACACCGCCAACTGCGTCCGTTATTTTTGAAGTTGCCCACCAACTCCTTTTTCTTCGTATCCACACTGATTACCGGCCACCCTTGCCGTTGGAATCGCCGTCGCCGACGCCCCAACAGGCGGAATTGCTGATCCCGATAGGGATCTCTCTTCCCACCCAACCGCTTGCGGTTCGATCGCAACGAGTACCTTCTGTGCTCGCAGCAACCGAGCCACCGTCACGTGCCCGACCGGTACGCCACGTCGCGTCAATGCAGCGGCCAGGTTGCGGGTGGTCTTGTGCGTCCACCGCAGACCACCCATCGGATCGCCAGCCGTCGCATCCCGCAACAGCCCCTTCAACAACTCCCGCACACGTGGCGTTTTTTTTCGACTCGTTTTCGTCCGCCGCCGGGACGCCGTACTCGCTCTGAAGACGCCACCTGTCCGCGTTCGCTTTCGCGCAATCCCCGGCGGATTGTCATACGGCTCAGGCCGGTGATTTCCGCCACCAACTGGACGCCCCCGTGTCCGCGTTGCCGGGCCACGATCCCGGCGAACAACCGCCGACTCCGTTCGTCCAACTCGGCCATCACTCGATTGATGGCCCGATGGTACGCAACCAAATCCGCATCGCTACGCGAGCGACATCCTCGGCAGCGACACCGGCGAATGCGCCTGCAATCCTTGTCTGCCATGACCGTCTCTCCATCCATGGAAGCGGAATACGCAGATTATACAAACGGCTAACTTATTTTTGAACAGCGACTTACCTGCGACTCGGCCGACTGGATGAAGCCCTGGCCGACCTGACAACCGCGGTCGACCTCGACCCGGACGACCCCGACGTTCTCGACTCCCGCATCCAAGTCTATGCGGCGCGCGGCCAATGGAAGGCGGCCCTGCCCGATGCGTTGCGGCTGGTGGAACTGAAACAAGACTGCTATCCGCGATTTCGGCTCGCCTTGATTTACCTGCTCCTCGGCCGATTGGATGCCTATCGCGATGTCTGCCAACAGATATTCGCAGGGATTCGCGACGATTTGATCGCATCGACGGCTTATGAGGGGGTCTGGGCGTGCGCGATCGTGCCCCGGAGCATCCCCAATCTTCAGGGCGTTGTCCCACTGGTCCGCGAAGCAATCGTGGGCGACGTCGCGCACCACTATTATGTCCGTTTGGCGAGTCTCGGTGCCCTGCTGTACCGCATCGGACAGACCAAAGAGGCAGTTGAGACGCTGACCAAGGCCAGCCGAGCCTGGGTGTATGACGCGCCCGTCATCAACCCGAAGGATGTGTTGCCAGCATACGTCTGGTACTTCCTGGCGATGGCCCATCACGATCTGGCCCATTATCAGGAAGCCCGGACCTGGTTCGACAAAGCCGAGGCCTACAGCCAGACGAGGTTGGCGAAACCCGCCGCAGTCGGAACTGAGTCCGGGATTGGCGTGATTCCTCTATCCGGTTCCCTTTTCTGGAGCCAGCGTGTCGTTCTGGAGTACTTGCAGCGAGAAGCCCGAGCGGTGTTGAATGCCCCCGCCCCCAAAGCGAAGCCCGAGCAGAAAGAGCAGGGGTCGGTTCTGCCCACCAGCGAAACGAAGGAGAAACCGCGAGGAGAGTCGAGAGCGAAGAGCGGCGGAAAGACCGCAAGCGAAGTGAAAACAGTTCAAGGCAAGAGGGAAAAGCCCAGCCCGACCTGTTGGAAATGGGCGTCACCGGTAAAGACTTGCGAGACGCCCAGATCTTGCATGACAACCATCGAAGTAAAATCGACAGACGAAGATCATGGCCGAAGTTTTCCGTAGATGTACTTGTCGTGGTTGTCGGCGCCGTCGGGCTGGCCCTCGCCGATCCCGATCACCGCCTCCAGCGGGTCGCAAACCTCGGTGGTCGGCGTGACGGTCAACCGGACATCGGTCCCTTCAGCCAGCGTCAAGGGCTCCTTCGGCTTCAGAATCCCGTTCTGGTAAGTGGCTTCGACGACAATGGCCATGAGCGGGGCTCCTCGCGTAAGAGACAATTCCGACCAGAGTGTATTATACCACGACAGACGGGGCTAGGGAGGAGGGATGAGGGATGAATGATGAGTGATGAACGGAAATCCCTAAACCTTGAACCCCGAACGCTGAACCCTGACTCAGGCCGGCGAGTACCGGGTCAGCCCGGCAACCCGGTCAAAGTCGGCGTCGTTGCTCGCGAGGTTAATGAGGCCATGACTTTGCATCATCGCTACGATCAGAGCGTCGTTGCTCATCAGTCCGGTCTGTCGGCTGACGCCCGCAGCCGCAAGGACCATCGCAGGAGTAGTGCTCAAGACCTTGATCTTGGAGTCCACCACGATCTGGAGCGCTTGGTGGAAGCCCGTCAGCTTCTGCACCTCGGCGGGATGCCGCTTCATACGCCGCACAATGCCGGCAAACGGCCAGCCGAACAGGACGCTGGCCTCGGTCGCCATCAAGCGATGAGCGGTCTCCGAGAGGACGTGGGGCGACGTGAAGCCGGACAACTCCCCCTGATCAATGCGTTGGACGAGCGGCGTGCAGTACGGACCGAAGAGGGGATCGGCGGCAAAGTGGTAAACCAAGATATTGGCATCGAGGAACACGGATTCCCCCGCAGCGAGGTCAGCGAGAATCATGGACCCTCCTGCGGATCGAGTTCGGGATCGAGCGCGAAGCGCTCCAGCGTGGCATGGTCCCCCGTCCATCCGATGATCCCGTACGCCTGCACCAGCGGGCTGGTGCCCGTGCCGACCGTGATCTGCACTTTTTGGTGCTCCGCCAGCGGCAAGGGCTGGGCCGGCTTGAGTACGCCGTCTTCGTACGTGGCTTCGACGACAATGGCCATGAGCGGGGCTCCTCGCGTAAGAAACAATTTCGACCAGAGTATTATACCACGACTGGAGGCAGTACGCAGTGGAGAGTCGAGAGATCCGACCGAAACACCGGAAACGACTGATCGTCATCTCCCTGAACCCTGAACCCTAACAATAAGCGGCCGGGGAGGCCCAAGGCGACAACCACGTTCCTCCCCGGCCCGGCATCTCCCGGGCGGACTCGGTCTGCGCGCCCGGGGCGATGACCGTTTCATTATAGCGAGGACCGACACCGATGAGGAGATCTGTCATGGCTACGAAAGTGAGTTGGAAGCGGTTCCTGATTCTTTTGCCTGAAGCGAGGAGAAAAACTGCCATGCGGCACAAACTGAATTGGATGGTTTTGACGGCGGCGTTGATGTCTTGCGCGGTGGTTGCACGGGCAGACGTGTTCAACATGACCGGAGGTCAGACGAGTCTGCAATTCGTCACCGTGGGCAATCCGGGCAACGCGGCCGATCCGGCGACCGGCTCGCTCTACGGTTCGGTTCCTTACACGTACCAGATGGGCAAATACGACGTGACGGTGGGCCAATACGTCCAGTTCCTTAACGCCGTGGCGAAGACCGACACCTACAACTTGTACGGCAGTTACGGGGACATGGCCACGGACTACCCAACCATCGGAATCACTCGAAGCGGCAGTTCGGGCAGCTACAGTTACGCGGTCACGGGCAGCTACAGCCAAGCCGCCAATTGTCCGGTCTTCGATATGTCCTGGTTCGACGCCGCCCGGTTCTGCAACTGGCTGCAAAACGGCCAGCCGACAGGGCGCAGGGAGCGGGCACGACCGAGACTGGAGCGTACACGCTGAACGGTGCGATGACCAACGCGGTCCCCCGCAACGCCGGAGCTACCTACTTCCTTCCATCGGAAAACGAATGGTACAAGGCGGCCTATTACGACCCGAACAAGCCGGGCGGCGCCGGTTACTGGACCTACCCCACGAAGAGCAACACCCTGCCGAGCAACGTGCTTTCCGCGACGGGCACGAACAATGCCAACTTTGTTTTGAACGGCGTCTACACCGATCCGACGAATATGCTGACGCCGGTCGGGACGTTTGCGGCGTCGCCGGGGCCTTATGGCACGTATGATATGGGCGGCGATATCTGGCAGTGGATTGAGGATCCGAAGGGGGCGTATCGTGGCGGCGGTTATGAGGGCCTCGCCTCGTCCGAGCAATCCGGCGGCCAACCACCGTCGGTTGGCCAGTTCGACCCCTACCTGGGGTTCCGCGTGGCAAGTGTTCCTGAGCCCGGTAGCATCACCTTGCTCGTAGTCGGAGCGATTGCCGCTTTGATCTGGCGGAGAGGTCGCAAGTAAAACCCTTTATCGTTTCGCGCTTTTTCCCCACCTACCACCTACTGCTTACTGCCTACTGACAACTGACAACTTCTTCTCAAACCAAGGAGACCTAGACCAAATAGGTTCTTCTCCAGAATCAGCCGGGGAATATCTTTCGCCCGATAGCCCCGCTCCTGGTAGATGGACTTGAGCAAGTCGTAGGCTTCGACCAGGATGTGGCCGGAACCACAGGCCGGATCTAGTAACGTCAGTTCTTCCGGGTTCAGGCTCTTGGGCGTGATCTCGGCAAGTTTGGCCTGGACTTCCGGCGTCTGTTCCGCTGGCTCGATGAAATACTCCATTTGCCCTTTCAGCGGCGAGTTCAGGTAGGTTGCTACCCATTGCCGTCCGAGGCTGTTTTGGACGAGGTACTTGACGATCCAGTTCGGAGTAAAAAGCTGCGTGGCAGCCGGGATGTCCTCGCTCTTGACGACCTTCCCGATCACCTCGTCCTTCTTTTCCGAGATGTAGAATTGGTAAAGCCAGCCGACGATCTCGACCTCGTGCCAATCGGCTTCATCGATCTCGTTGACCAACTGCCGGATCAAGGAGTCCGAATGCAATAGGTTGTCGGGCAACAGTAATTCGGTTTCATCATCAATGGCCTCAAACAGGAACGGCATCGCCTTGTGCAGGGCATGGCACTGGGCGATGAGCAGCATCCGATAAAGCTCGGCCTCCTTGGTGCCGTCCAGCTTGAGTGCAACGACCCTCTGCTTGTCGAGTCCGGGAAGATCGACATGCTGGGCATGTTCGAGGATTTCGGGTTGGTTATGCCCTTCGGGATGACTCAAGACCCGGTAGCCGTGGTCCAGGTAGCCGTGCAGTTCCATGAACCGGATGGCGACGAGCCGGTTGAACCACGTATAAGCCATCGCCTCCATCGTCTGCTCGAACCCCTGCCGCTTGATCCGGTCTTCCAATGCCCGCCGCTTGGCGGCCACGGGGATGGGAAACGCCTTCCCGGCGATGATCGCCACGTCACCCTTCTCGGTGACCGGCTCGATCTTCTTCTCGGTCAGCCCGTAGAACGCAGCCCGATCCGCCATCGCACGGATAAAATCACGCCGGGCCTTGGGGGCATACGTCTTCAGTTTATTGCGGTTCATGGTGCAGTCGTTTCTTTTGGGCTACCGAATCTGGATTCGTTGGCCCGAGGCAATGGCCGCCTTTAGCTTGGTCTTCAATTCAGCAAGGAAGGCATCTACGTCGTCATCTGTTTCCAGGTATGGCTTGCCGACCAAGTCGGCCGGTATAACAATGCAACGAGGTTTCACAACGGGCGTGGGCACGGCGGGCGGGCCACCACCTTGGGGTTGCGGCTGCGGTTTGGCCTGCTTTTTCTTCGCCTCCTCCTCGATTTTCGCCACCGCCGCATCACACGCCTGAACGGCCTCCTGCTCGGCCTGGGTGATGTGGGCCACGCTTTCCTGGCGTTCCACCTGAGTACGTAGAGTCTTCAATGGCCCGAGGCACGTGGATTGTAGAGACGCTTCCGCCTGCGCTGTTGTAAGTTCCTTGGTCACCTCGGCGATTAGCTTGTCGATCTTCACCAGGGCCTCGCCCCGTCGCCTGGAGACCAAGGCCGTGTTGACCGCCTCAACCGTGCCGATGAGCCCTTCGGCCTCCTTGATGATGCCGTAAGGGCTAGGGGCCTGGAGGATCTCTTGCATTCGCTTCAGTGCCGGGGCCGCCTTGGCATCTCGGTCCAATTCCATCCAATTCAGTTGGAAGCGGTCGGCCGCCTTGCGGAGCTTGTCCCACGTCGGCTTCTGGTGATCGTAGAAGTGTTCTAGATCATGGAAGTTGTCGGACAGTTCCAGCAGATCATCTTTCCGCTCATTGAAACGTTCGAGGAATTTGTAGCTGTCGTCGCACGCCAGTGATGCCCGGATGACGGACAGCCCATCCACGATCTCCTGCTGGCCGGGGTAGTTGCCGGTCTCGGCCAGCGGCTTGTAGCTGGAGAGACTGGTTTCCCAGCACCGCAGCTTGGTCTTGAGGAAAGTGAAGCACGGATCTTCGCCATCTGGCACAATCTCCGAAAAAACATCTTTGCCCAGGTTACGGGCCTTTTGGATCATCGCCGGATCAGGGGTGTGCCGCTTGAGGATGGTGATCTTTCGCCACCGGGCAGGCGTGGTCAGGGCATCGTAAATCTTGTCCAGCGGCAGCACAGCACCCTCGATCACCAAGCTGATCTCGCCCAAGACGATCAGCCGTGCGATCAGCATTACGACTTCCATCGAAGGCCAGCCATAGGGCCGGTTGGCATAGCGGTTCTCGATCATCTCATATAAAACGATCTGCTTGCTGCTCTTGTGGCACAGTTCCACATAATTGCGAAGATCCTCGATGGCCTGGGGATTGGCCTCTTCCATATTCAGGGCAAGGGTTTGCTGAGCGATGTCGTTGCTACGAAGGATCGCCTGGATTTCCTTCTGTGGTTCGGGGTGCAGGTGCTTGAGATACCCCATCTTCGTGAACGTATTGGTGATGAGATACTCCAAGGCGGCATCCAGGCAGGCACCGGGGGCTGTAGCTTTCTGCTCTAGTGGTTGCCCCGCCACGAAGTAACCGGCCTCGGTAAGCATCTGCCCGATGAGGGTAGCCAATCGCTCCCGACGTTGCCGGTTCTCTTCGGCATTATCTCGGAGGATGCGCTTGGTTGGTTCGGGCAGGCCGGCATCACTCTTGGTCCGCAGGTACTTTTCGGTCTTGACATAGGCCCGCAAGTCCCGGCCCAAGTCTTCGTTATCCCGCAGCCGAATCAGGATTTGGCCGTTCTCGTTGGCACTCTCCAGGATGCATTTCTGGTCATTGAAGTATTCGTATTCGTCGGCCAAGGGCGAGACAACGGAGACGATCAAGTCCCCTTCGACACGTCGGCCCATTGGGTGCATATCGACCATGCCGAGGAAGCCGAAGTCCATCTTGTTGATACTGTAGCGATGCTTCCACTTAGTCTTCAACACGTCGTTAAAAATGATGTCGCCCAGTAGATTGGCTTCTTCGCCGCTGGCGAGGTCAACCGCCTTGACTTCCCGACTGATGTCCCGCTCTTCGTTGGTGAGGAAGAAGTACAGATCGCCGCTGCGATTGATGAGAGTCTCTTTCTCCAGTCGCCCAAGACTGTTTTCGATTCGCCGCCGCAAGGCGAGCTTGTCGGCGTCAATCTGGTCGATGCAGAGCGTGACGAGGTTATCGACGTTGCTCTTCATCTCCTCGACGTAGCGAATGAGGAAGAGCACCTGCAACATCTTGATATCGAAGGGTTCAAGGCTGGCGTTCTCTGCCGCTTGATCAATCGTCCTCTTTACGGACGTGCCCAGAAAACTCTCGATGGACGGATAGAACTCGTAGAGAGGGACGAGGACTCCGACCTCACTAGCCGCCACCTTCTTCGCCGCCGATTGGAAGGCATCAAGCATTGACCGCTCGCCCTTGGCGAGGTGCAGTCCGGTTGCGCCGACCTTGCGGATCTGCTCGAAGATTTTCTGGACAAGTTGGAACTGGTAGGGGGCAAAGGGGTAGTTCTTGCAGAAATCATCGGCATCCTTGAATGGCTTGAAGGTCATCCCGCAGCCAGTAAAGGTGAGTTGATTCTTGAGGATGTCGCCTTTCTCAACGAACCGTTCCTTCAGTTCATCTTCCACCTCGGGGAGTTTTGCCAGGAGGCGGGCTTGGATCACCTCGTCCACGTTGGCACTGGACAACGACAGGCGGGTGCTGAAGCGGCCCTGAATCTTGGAAAAATCGTTCTTCGCCGCCGTCTTCAACTCGCCGATGATCCGGTCGATCTCCTCCTGCGAGGTGACAACGACCCAAGCCCGGCCTTTGCACATCGTCCCCAAGTCCTCGACGATGGTCTGCAAATTCAGCATCAGGTGTCCATCTGTGCCAATGTATTGGCCGACCTCATCGACCAAAAAAATCAGCCGATGATCCGGTCCCTTGGAATCGAGATATTCCTTGACCCACTTGGCGAAGTTCTCGACGGAGAGTGTGAAATTGCCCTCGGCGTTGTCCACCCACTTTTTGGCCGATTCCCGACTTTGCCCCAACGTCTTGCAGAATGCCTGGACGACTTGATCCCGGCTGAAGTCAAAGGCATCCCGCTCCTTGACCCACGCTTCGCCAGTCAATTCCTGGTAGGCGGCCTTGAAGGCGTTGAGCTTGCCCTTGCTTTCCAGGTATCGTTCCATGTGGGCGACGTGCGGGTGGTCGCCGTCGTACGCCTGCATTTCGTTGAAGACTTTCAGGAAGACGGCCAGGATCGCTTCCCGGCCAGCCTTGTTATCGGCCTTGGAGTCAATGTTGAAGAGGATGACATCGGTCTTGGATGCTACGGCCCGCTGGATGTCGCCGAAGAGCATGGCGTCCTTGACCTTGCTCTCGAAGAACTCGACGGCCCTCTTGCTCTGGCCTTTGTAGGTGTGGACTTGGTTTTGCAGAAGGTACGACAGCACCTTGAGGAAGTGGGACTTACCGGAGCCGAAGAAACCGGCGATCCAGACGGCCATCTTTCCCGTGACATTCGAGTCGTTGCTGCGGTCGATGGCATCGAGATACGCCGAGAGAAACTTGCGGAAATACTTATCGAGTTCCTTGGTGAAAACGAACTCGTCCAACTCCTGCCAGACGGAAAAGTCGTCCAACTCCTCGCCATGACGACGCCCTTGATCGGTCGGAAGATGTCCCGCACAAAAAGGTTCTGGATCTGCATCATTGGCCTCACGATACGAGCTTGAATGCCCGGTAGTAGTTGTTGTTCTTCAGCTTCCCGAACAGGCGCAGGAATTGGCCGTCGTACCGGCCTGGGTAGAACATCACCAGCGGGGTTTTGCCCATCAGGTGATGCAGATTGTTTAAGAGCGAATGCGCCCGCATGAGCGGCCACACGCTACCCACGCCCGAAACCAAGACCAGATCGTGTTGGTCAGGCTGGGCGGCCTGGGCGAAGACTTGGGCCACCTTGGTTTCGTGCAGCGGGGCACTGAGGGCCTTCAGTAGGGCCTCGTTCCCCTTTTCCTTCTGCATTTGCAGAGAGCGATCAAGCAACTTCCGCTCTTTCAGATGGTCGATCACCAAGTCGAAGAGGTTGATGTGCTTCACCCGCAGGCCCGGTTTGTGCTTGGGGATGTGGTCGAGCAAGAAACGAATGTGCTCTCGGATGCGAAGCTCGTCCTCGGGTGGATAGTCGAAGATGAAGAAGGCGATCTCGTTGCCGAGCCCCTTGCCCGCCAGGAAGTCGTCGGAGGTGATTCGGGGAAGGACTTGGTTCAGCCTATCGGTCAGGGCATCGCTCATGGTGCCACCTGGATACAGCGAAGGACGTATTGCTCGTCGTGGCTCTCCAGGTAGCGGAGTACCTGGGATGCGATATGGACGGCTTGAAGCTGCTTGGCCTTGGTATTGTCGATATACCCGGCCTGGGAAAGTATCTGAAACACTGAGGAACGTAACCGTCGCCTCGTCGATTCGTTCCACTGAGGCATATCAGGGTCACGGCCACGGCAATCGTCGAGGTATTCGTTCCAGAGTTGGTTAGTCAGTGTCTTGGCAAAGATCCGGTACTGATCCCTGACGACCAGATCGAGGAAGTCGCCCAACAGCGGGCTATGCTTGACGGCGGCGGCCAGGACGGCGTGGGTTGCGACGACGGCAGATCCATCCCGGATCAGCCGCCACAAATCGGCATCCATCAGTTCGAGCCGTTTGCGGATCAGCCTGCCCAACCGGATAGCGGTCGCCGGATTTCGAGCCTGAAGGATGTTCTCATTCACGATGGCTTCCTTCCATCCCTCGTTGCCGACACCTCGGAGCAGCAGATCGGCAATGGCTCGGCTTTCCGGCACTTTGAGCGATCCAGCGGTGATGTCAGCACTGTATCTCACGGTACTTTGCCGCTGTGCCGACCCAACTGACCCTGTTTCGGCACCGAAGACGACGGCCATGCCCCTCTCCGAATAAGTCTGACCCAGTTGCAGAACCCCCGATTTTACTTCTCCCAGGGGGTGGCCGCAAGCCGGACACCCGAACGGGGTCAAGCCTGCGAATTGGCTCGGCAAACGGACACTTCCGCCCCCAACATAGCAGCAGGGTTGGTCAGATCAGGGGAACCCCCCACGATTATCTTTGGGAAAGCGGCTGGGGGCGGGACCGTCGCCTCGCCGTTTGTAGAAGCGCTTCTACAAAACGGCCCTCCGTCCGCAACACATCGTGAGAGCCGTTGAGAGTGGGCTGGCCGACCCGTGGGGGCATGTGCCGTTTCTCGTGAGAATTGATAGTTCGGCTCGCAACTCGTTCTTGCCAGCCAAGTTGCGGCGACGGTTTTACTCTCATCCTGGTTTTCAGAAGCGACATCGCCGCCGGAAAACGATAGCCCCTCCGTCCGCAGGAGACAGGCGTGAGAGCCGTTGAGACCGGGCTGGCCGGATGTCATGAGAAATGATAGCGCCGTTCGCAACTCTTTCTTGCCAGCCAAGTTACGGCGACTGCCGAACTCTCACTCGGGCTTTCAGAAGCGACAGCGACAACAGACAACTCTCATTTCTCATGCGAACTCCGAAACGCCCGCCCCAACGACATCTGACACCAACAGGGGCGGCCCCAAAAAATGCTCCCGGTTTCGCACGGTGTCCCTGCTCTCTCGCCTCTTGTGTTGCGGGGGCGTGGTGGTAGACTGCGGCAGTTAGCCCCGTGTTGGTTGGCGGTCGTTCTGCACCAGACCCCAGCCAATGCGGGGCTACGTTCTGGCTGGGTTTGGTTCCTCACGTAACGCCCTTGCCTGCCAACGAGATAGGTGCGAACCAAAAGTGATCCGATGAAAATCCTCTACCTCCACGGCTGGAACTCGACGCCGGGCGGCATCAAGCCGACTTTCCTCCACTCCCACGGGCACGAGGTTCGCAACCCGCCTTTACCCGATCACGATTTCGACGAAGCCGTTCGTATTGCCTAGGCCGCATTCGACTTCCATCATCCCGATGTTGTGGTGGGTAGTTCACGGGGTGGTGCCGTCGCCATGAACATCAACAGCGGCAACACGCCCCTCGTCCTGCTCTGCCCGGCGTGGAAGAGTTGGGGGAAGGCCACGACGGTCAAGCCCAACACGGTCATCCTTCATTCCCCAACCGACGAGGTGGTGCCGTTCTTGGATTCCGTGGAACTGGTCAGGAACAGCGGCCTCCCCGATTCGGCGCTGATTGCTGTCGGGCACGATCACCGCTTGGCCGACGAGGGGCCGCTCAGGGCGATGCTGGAGGCGGTGGAGAGGGCAAGCAGTTCGCCGGAGCTTGTCGATGTCGTCGTGTACTATCTTGAAATGCGTGCTCCGTCGCATCAGTCTGTCCTAACTCCACGAGATGGCCTGACGATCTTGCACGTTCGCAAGCCGTCCCTGCCGTATTACCGATTCCTGTACGATGCCGTGGGTAAGGACTATCACTGGCTCAGTCGCCGAAAGCTCTCCGATACGGAACTAGCTGCTGTCATTCAAGATCCACACAACGAGTTGTATGTCCTGCATGTCGATGGTTCTCCCGCTGGGTTTGCCGAGCTAGACCGTCGCCAAGCCGAGGAAGTTGAAATGGTCCAGTTCGGCCTGATGGCGGAGTTCATCGGCCAGGGGCTCGGCACGTGGTTCCTGCAACGGACTATCGACATGGTGTGGAGCTACCAGCCGAGACGCTTCTGGTTGCACACCTGCTCGTTGGATCATCCCGCCGCTTTGACGTTATACAAGAAGGCCGGATTCGTAGAGTTCAAGCAAGCGGCGATATGCAGGGAACTGTGATGCTCGACAGGATAGCGGTACAGCACCTTAGGCAAAAAATTGCCTAAGGTTGTCCCCGTGCCCAACCGGGGTATAGCCGGATGTCGAAACTCTGCTACGATACAAGTAGCTGAGTCAGCGACGAGGACGGGCCTACTCACCGATTGAGGTCGGTGCAGTGCCTCTCCCAGCGACAACCTGGTTTGGGGAGCCTGCATGTTCTATGCGGGCTTCTTCGTTTTCTTGGCGGGCAAATTTCCCACACTGGGAAAATTGTGTTTCGCCAATCAGTGGCACGCTAACCGGATCGACGGCTGCAAGCCACTTGCGTAATGCCACCATTGGTTTACACTCCTTTCAACGGATGGCGGCGACTCGGCAATGTGAACCAGGTGACGTTAGTCCAAGCAAACACTACGGGAAACGCACAAATGGCTGAGGGCACTATCAAGAAGTTGACGGGCAGAGGCTTCGGGTTCATCAAGACGGAGAGCGGCAAAGATTTGTTTTTCCACTCATCGAGCCTCCAAGGCGTCACTTTCCTCGACCTGCATGAAGGCCAAAAGGTGTCCTACACGGAAGGCCAGGGCAAGAAAGGCCCGCAGGCCGAGAACATCAAGCCGGTGTAGTCTCGCCGGGACGTGCTAGCACCTTAGGCAAAAATTGGCTAAGGTCGTGCCCAACCGGGGTATACTCGGTCGGCATGTCGGGCAACGTGAACTTGGGCAGCGGATGCCCAGTCTCCAGCAGACTCTTGGGTCCGCTGAGGATGATGGGCCAACCACGGCGACCACCTTCGACGAACTTCTCGTCGATACCTTCTGGGTGAAACTCGCTGACGGTGAGTTGCACAACCTCGCCAAGAGCATCGATCTGGAACATGACGATGGCTTCGGGCAGCTTGCGGAACTCCCCTCGCCGTTAGCGTGGCCCGAGAGGCTCCGATGGCAAGCGGGCAGCTTCGGAAATTCCGAAGCTGAAAAGCCCAGAGCGTGAGAGACGTGGGGAAGATCCGTGGCGGAGTGGCATCCTACGGGCTTCTCCAAGGCATCAAGATGGGCTTCACGCTTGTCGCTGACATCAACTCCATCCCAGTATGCGTTCTAGTCCTCGTCGTAGGCTTCCGTGTTGGGCATTGCCGCATCTACCATCTTCGCCCACATGATCCGTCCGAACGAACGCCGCCTGGGTCAAGACGTTGTGGGCGAAATCGAAACCGGCTTCCCGCAAAGCAATTTCAACTTTGTTCTTGCTCGGCGGCTCGCCATCCAGGTAGATAAGACCCCAAAAGACGGTTCCGCCGCCGTCCACATGTACCCCCGTTGCCACTTCCTTGACCAGCAGCTTCGGGTTCAGCCTTATCAACAAGTGCTGGATGGGCAGAAACTCGTGTTCATCCCGCACCGAAAACGCTTTGGGCAATTCGACTTTGGTGTGCATAATGCACCTCCTAATGGTGATGGGAGTAGTGCGATTCCCAACCGACGCCCGACACCCAATCAGTTGGTCACCGCCGATCCCAAGTCCTCCAACCTCCCTCTCAACGCCGTGTACCTTCGTGCGGTATCCTGCCGCCGCACTGCCATTCCCAACGCCTTCGTCGTGCCGACCAGTACCACCAACCTCTTCCGCTGCTGTCCTACACGGAAGGCCAGAGTCCGAAAGGCCCACGTGCCGAGAACGTCAAACCGGTATAGTTCCGTCAGGACTTGCCGTCGTCGGCCACGAGGTTGGCAGTGGGATGCTTCGCCGACACTTGTTTAGTGGACACTCCTGTGCTCGCCAGCCGGTGTCTCTATCAACCGATACCAGAGGTACTTGCCCATCTGCCCAAACACACGTCCAGCCTTGAGTTTATGGGAAAGTCGCACAACACTACCTAGCGGCAAAAGGCCGTCTGGAACGCAGGTGAAATCCTTCTCTGTGGTTGCGGGAACCACACGGAAATTGACATGCTTTACCTTGTCCGTCTTGTCAACCAAGTCGATGCGAATCGTAGCTCACCTCCATCCTAACCAATAGTCGGGTTCTGTATCCTCTCATGTACTTCCTGGCGATGCACCGGTATCTCGCTCGGGGCTTCGATGCCAAGTCGCACCCTGTCACCTTGAATGCTCAGCACCGTGACGACAACGTTCTCGTTGATAAAGATGCTTTCCTTCTGCTTCCTGCTCAAAACTAACATGGGTCGCTCCTTCTTCCTCGGACATGGTTCTTCCTGCCGCAACACTCGGTTCGTAGCAGTGCCTCTTCGTTTTCCCGCCTGTCAGTCCACTTCCACCTCGTTGACGACCTGGGTCACTCCGTCAATCCTGGTCACGGCCTCTTGGGCGACTTGCTTTTCGTGGAAGCTGAACAGCCGACCTCGGAGGAAAAGAACGCCGTCTTTGCACTCACACGAAATCCGTCGCATGGCTTTGTAAGGGCTGTCTCGTAGACGCTCCATCGCCACTTCCGCAATGGTGGGAGCATCCATAATCGTGAGCGGGTGCATAGTGTCACCTCCGTGCATAGGAAACCTTCCGTGGGGAAGGATCGCCTCGTAGCCAACTACGACTGGCTGCCCAATGGCCCGCCACGATTCGGCGTGGACCTTGCGAGGCAAAGCGGTGCTGAGACGCAACCGCTGGGAGAGCCGCTTCGGAAGAGAGACAATGTGGAGTACGGCAGACCTAGCTTATGTGGTCAGGACTGAGGATGATGATACCAGATCAACGCCTGTACACAAACCCCCTCGGGTGGGATTGAGATGCTGGCACTGCCAGCAAGCCACAGTGGCAAGAGTGGTTTTCCGGCTTGTCCGCCTTTCCGCCACCCCACCGCCAATCCCAACAGGCTAATCGCCTTTATGGCGTGCTGGATACGATCATTCGCTCTGTGGTGGACAGCCGTGGCGGCACGTGTCTTCGGCCACACGACGATGGCAGGCATTACTCGGTCGGCATCTCGGGCAACTGGAACTTGGGCAGCGGATGCCCAGTCTCCAGCAGACTCTTGAGTCCGCTGAGGATGATGGGCCAACCACGGCGACCACCTTCGACGAACTTCGGGTCGATGCCCTCCGGGTGGAACTCGCTGACGGTCAGTCGCACGACACTGCCGAATGCATCGATCTGGAACGTGACGATGGCCTCGGGCAGATTGCGGAACTCCTCCATCCATTCGACGTGCCAAGTGAGGGCCAGTTGTCGAGGCGGATCAGCCTCCAGCACTTTGCCTTCGCAATCGATACGGCCATCTTTCATCACGAGCTTCCACGATGACGCCACGCTCCAGTCCGACTCCATGCGACGGCCGAAGAAATACTGCTTGGTGAAGTGACGGTTGGTGAGCGCTTCCCAGAGCTTTTCGGCACTTGTGATGATGTACGTGACAAATTCGCTGCTCGGCTTCTCGGCCATCTTTGCCTCCCGTGATGATGGAAAATCATGTGAAATTGATCTTCAGCCCGTACTGCTCCTTGATCTGCAACAACGCCTCGGCGTTGCCTTTGGCATCATCTACGGGATTGTGAGTGTGCTTGGTCTTACGCAGGTGCTTGAAATTGACGTGCGTGTCCCTGACCACACCCTTGTAGAGCGAGCCGAGATTGGTCGAGCTATGCCCGAAGGGATTCTCGCCCAGGAAGTGGTGGAAGTACCAGTTCACGAACTGCCAGTCGAAGCCGTTGTTGTCGGAGATGAACATGGGACGACCGCCGACCTCGGCGATCCAGTCGGCAAATTGCTGCATGACTTCTCTCGGGTCGTCAAACCCCAACGTCTCCTCTCTCGTGAAGCCGCTCACCTGGAGCGCCTCGGGAAGCCACTTGTCCGAGATCGGTTTCAGCCGCCCGTAGAACGTCCTGTCGAGGGCGGGCTCGACCACGATGGCCCCGAAGCAGACCATCGAGTAGTCGCCCGGTATCGGGCCGTCCGATTCAACGTCCACCATGATGTAGGCCATGCCATCACCGTAGCTCCATTCGTGGGTGAACGTCAAGGGGCAGGAGGGCTGGACAACTGACGATTGCTACGTTCTGTTAGATGAGACTGATCTGGTGTGACCGGAGCTACTAGGCGATGGCAAGGGCGGCGAAAAAGAAGGTGACGGTGGGCAGAAGACGGCGACGTTGGCTACTGGTTCTCATCCCGCTCGCACTAATCGGGGTGCTGATGTTCCATTGGCTAAGAGAGGGAGTTCGAGTCACGATACGGAATACCGGAACAACTCCAATTCGCTCAGTCGTTCTCCATGTTACAGGGGTCGCCTATCCCTTGGGGGACATTGATTCGGGATCATCCGCTGAAGCAACCATCCGTCCCCATGGCGAGTCGCACCTGGAGATCGAGTTCAGCGACAGTGATGGGAAGATGCAACGGCTGAACGCAGGTGGGTACTTTGAATCGGGCTATCGAGGGACGATCCAGGTCTCGATCAGGGATGGGACCATCGTGGACATCAAACACAAGATCACGCCGTACCCGTCATCGTGAGTGAAGGACACCCGAGCGCAACGAGGAGTGACCTATGGACCCCAAGACTGTCCGCAAACTGGAGAGAAAACTCGAAGAGGCAATCGCTGATGTCATGGGCCGCCTGGGGCTCAAGAAGTTGCCGCTCCTGCCTTCCCATCACACGATGGAGATGATGGCGAAGGCGGCCGTGGCGGTCTACGAGGCGGCGGTGGAGGAGCACGAGCGGCCAGAGTAATTCTCTTATGGTCACCCGTCAGTACGTGAAAGTGTGTCAGCCAGCAGAAGGAGCAGCAGATGGCCTACAGCGAGTCACTTGCCAGACGTATCCGTGATGTACTCGCAGGTCGGACAGGGAACCCGACGCCACCGATTCACAGCCCAAGGAACTGAGAACGATGGCCGACGAACTGGCTCGCAAAGGACGCCAGGCGGCGTCTCTCGCTTTCGTCAGCAATCACTGGCCGCTCGCAGAATTGCAGACACTCTTTTCAACATCATCAGTTGTCGCCCCGGATGAGACGCTGATCCGCATCGCAGCCTGTCCACGCCACGACGCAGCGCTGCACCAGCAGGTGCCATCATCTTGAACCACCTTCAGTGCTACTCTTGCTCTTTCGCTAATGCTCTTAGCATCTCAACTTGCCGAATATATGCGGGCTTCGGCTTCAACTCTTCATCTAGCAATAAAGGATGGCCATTCGTCACTCCTCCATTCCAACGTCCTCTATTCCAAGCAGCCTTGTCAGTAAAGCCCCATGTTTTGAACGACTTAACAGCCGGAGACTTTATGGCGTGCTCAAGTATTTCGGCATAATATTTCCCTTGTAACTGAAAATCAGCCTCAGTCGGATTGGCGGGCATAAAAATATCACATTCGGTGATATGCACGTCTATTCGTGCTTCTTCATATTTCTTCAGCATGGCATCGAAACCATCAAAAGCGAACAACACGTTCCCCCATTCATACAGTTTTCCATCACTGATGTTGCAATGAAGCTGAATGCCGGCGTCATCTACAGGAATACCCTCTTCTTTCAACGCCTTTATCGCAGCCAGAGAGATAGGCCCCCAGGGATTGTTTATCGTAGCATTAGCATGACCTTCATTCAGGACAAGCCTCAAAGTTGTGTCGCCAACTTCACGTGCTATCCTGAAAGCGTCAACGAGGTATTGAGGGAATTTGCATTTCTTACCCTGGTACATACCCAAGGTCTTCATCCACATGTTCCCTCCTTTTGCACCAGCCCAGTCAAATTCACCTTGGGTTGTCATTTGACTTCGACCTAAAGCCTCGTTAACAACATCAACGTATTGAACTTTGCCTTTGTACCGGGTCAAAATGGTTGTGATCCGGTCTCTCATGACTGTCTCTAACTCTTCTTTTGTGAAGGTACCCTTGTTGATCCACTCCGGACTGTAAAGGTCTCCGCCTATCATCGGATGAAAATGCACTTTGATGTTGTTGGCACTTGCATAATCTACGAGGGCATCTATTCTCTCTAGGTTGTATTTACCACGTTCCCGTTGCGTGCCCGACATGTAGATACCTGCTGTCACGATATTGAAGTTGTTCTTGAAGAACTCAGCAGCTTGTTTATTATCTTCTCTTGAAGGATTAAGACCGCTGGCAAAAGAACCAATATAGAAATCACGTCGTATCTTGTTGGCGAGAGTCGCAAGACCTTCTGTGGCAGAAGTTCCTGTTCCGGGTTGAGCAGCCACGGACGTTGAAAACGTCACGCAAGAGCAGAAGATCACTAGTGTCTTCATTACGGCAACGCTGTTGAGTGATCGGAAAGCCATGTTCGTACCCTTGTAGAGAGTGAAAAGGATCAAACGACGGGTCTCGGTCGCTTGTACTACACTAGCGAGCGGCAGGGAGGGTGTCAAGGGTTTTATCGAGCCTCGGTAGTTGACCTATTGGACGTTGCGACCAACGTGACGGACACTGCCTTGGCGCATTTCCGGGGGCTCACGCAAACCGTTGGCCCGAAATTGGCCTCCTCGGCAGAATCTGTGGGTTGATTTGGGCCGTGAAACTCAGTTTGAATCTGGATTTTCAGGGGTTTTCGTGATTTCGGGAGCCTCAACGATCTGATTCATAGATTCCATCCCCGTTTTTCCGTGGCAAAGGTCCGTGCGTTGCAGATGTGGGAGACCCGACGAGGGCCGTTACACAACAAGAAAACCCCGGTTTTGCGGCTGTTTCCACCGTCATTTATTTGCCCTGCCATCCCTCAGAAAATCCACCTTGCCAGGACGAATCCCCCGTAGGCCCATTTTTCACCCACAGATTTTGCCGAAGACCCCGAAATTGGAGGGCACGGTGACTGAGGTCGGCGTACCGCCTCTCCGTCAGAAAAAGTCGTTCTCATTACAGGAGAAGCCCGCCTCTCGCTGTGCGGGCTTCTCGCATTTCGTAGGGCCTTGCTACTCCAGCAGGATCAACTTGTCCTGTTCCGGCCCTGCCACGCTGAGGTTCCCCTGGCTGTCGATCAGCACGTCGATCTCCGATCTCACGCCAATGCCATCCTTGTAGATCCCCGGCTCAATCGAGAAGCAGCTTCCCCAAACAATCCGCCTGTCGTCCTTCGTCTCCAGGTTGTCGAGAGTGGCTCCGTTGCCATGTACGTCCTTGTGGATCGAATGGCCCGTGCGATGAACAAAGAACTCTCCATACCCACGCTCAGCGATATAGTTGCGGCACACATCGTCGGCTTCCCAACCATGAACCGGTTGTCTGCCGGCGACCCGCTCGGCGATGAACTGCTTGGTAAGGTTCCTGGCCTGGACCACAATGTCAAAGAGCCGTTGATACTCCTCGTCTGGCTTCTTGCCCATGAAGCCGCACCAGGTGATGTCGTAGTAGATGCCCTCGGGCACGTTCTCCCTTGCCCACAGGTCGATCAGCACCCGGTCATTTTCCTTTATGACAGCACTACCGATAGGTGAGACCTCAAAATGTGGGTCCGCTGCGTGCTCGTTGGCTCCGACCATCGGGGGCGATCCGTCGCAGGTGAGATTCTCCCGGTCGAACGCCGCCAGAATGAACTGCTGCACCTCGTATTCCGTGATGCGTCGGCCAGACTTGATGGAACGGATGATGAGTTGGAAGGCGTCGTCCTTGATTCTCTGGATCTTCGCACCAGTGGCCCGATGCGATGCCACGCCAGCCTCGTCCACTCGGGCCTCGAACCGCTGCACCAACTCGGCAGAGGAGACGACATCCTTGCCGAAGGATCGCACCAATTCCACCGTGCCTGCATCCACGCAAGACACCATTGGGATGTTGTTCATCGGCGAGTATTGCATGAATAACCGCTGCCTGCCGTCGAGGAGAGACTTGAGCTTCTCGTGCAGATCCCGCCAGCCGACATACACGACGGTGTTGCCGGGCAAGGCGCTGAGCCGCCCTCCTTCCACCCGATGCACGAGCTTCGTGGGCGTGCCTTCTGCCGGGATGAAGTAGTACCATCGCCTCGTCGTGAATGCCTTGGAGTCGAGATCCAGTATCCGGTAGGCAATGGTATCACGATGGTGGATGTCGAAGAACAACCACCCGTCACCACCATTGTCTCGAATCGCCTGCTGAATGTCGGCTATGTTCATCGCTACCGCCCTCACCTGTCTCGCTTCTCACGGGATTCCTTGTCCTCCCGGACAATATGCGTGTGGCCTTCGCTGTCGAAATACTCGATGACTACCCGTGGGCCACGACGAATCGCCTCCTCCAGTTTGTCCAGGAGCGCCTGGAACGGCATCTTGGCGTATTCCTCGCCGCTCAGAACGAGTAGCGGGTTGACGTACTCCTGCCCGCTTCGTGCGGTGCCCTTACGAGTGTCGTGCGTGACGAAGACCACGGCACGGTTGTACTCGGCTTCCCCATCCTCGTTGGTCTCAACAGGCGGTGGCAAGAAGTCGCCGTAGGGGTCGCCATTCTCGTAGCCGCAGCCAGCCGTTGGGCTGCCAATGTGAGGCGGGACGGCTTGGGCCGTCACCTTGACCCAACCGGGCATCGTTGATGGTGATGCCGGGTCTTGAATCTGGATGGACCAAAGCGTGGCGTAGATGCTCATGGTTCGACCTTTGGGGTCACAGATGCCGCCATTATACACTGGCAGTGTGATGCCCCGTCTTCCCCGTTGTGCCAATTTTGCCTAACGGGGGCATCGTCGGTCGCTGCCGGACAACTTGCCGATCTCGCCAAAAAGTTCGTATCGTCTTGGAGTTGGTGCGGTGATGATCGAGGGAGCAGCAGCGCCGAGCAGGTCTCGCCAGCGGCACGGGCGTTTGCCGGATCTCGTGAGATTTGAGACAACCGTCCCGGCCGTCGCCACAACTTCTTCTTGGCGCTGGACTTGCGACCACCGCCTGCCCGTCGCATTTGGTCTGATGCTGAGACTACGCAGATGAGATGAGCACGCTCGCACGGGGGGGGAGAAGCTGCATTGACGGGGAGTCTTGCCAGGGATACCATTGCCGCCCCTTCTCACCCGCAGCCCAGGGAGACTGGTCATGGATCTCAGCCAAGTCGTGCCTCGCCTCTTCGTCGGCTCATGCCCGACCAGCACCGACGATATCGACCATCTGAAAGCAGAGTACGGGATCACCGCCATTCTGAGCTTGCAGACCGACAACGATCTTGACTACTGGGATATGGACTGGAAGCGGTTGGAATGCCATTGCCACGAGGTGGGAATCATGGTTCGGCGAGTTCCCGTCAGGGATTTCGACGGCCTGGATTTGCGGAAGAAGCTCTCCCAATGCGTGCAAGAATTGGATGCCTTGCTAAAGGAGAGCGGCAGGGTCTACATCCACTGCACTGTTGGTGCGGGCCGGTCGCCCAGTGTCGTCATTGCTTACCTGCATTGGAAGCAGGGCTGGAATCTGGACGAAGCCATTGAACATGTCGCTCGCTGCCGCTCGTGCTCACCCAACATCGAGGCCATCGTGTTGGCAGGTAGCGACATGGTCACGGTTCCATGCGTCCCGCAATGACAGGCGTGTCACTGCCGGGAAGTGATTTCGGTGGTCGGCTCGGCCAATCTCGGTTCGTGTCACCCCACGCTTCCACACAGTATAATTGGGACGCCGTAGCCATCGTGACACCAGGAGGCTTCGTCGTGCGGATTATCGCTCAGCTTGCCTGCTACTGTTACTGGATATTCCTGACGGTGCTGCTCCTGGTGCCTGACCCAGCCGCAATGGTCGGCCTCGAAAGAGTCCCCATTTTTCCCTGGGGCAAGTTCGGAATCCACCTGATTGCCTTCACCATTCTGAGTGTCCTGGTTCATGCAAGCCGGTGGTCGAAACGTCTCTGGTGGCCCCTGATCGTTCTCCTCGTGGTGTATGGCATCACCACGGAAACACTGCAACTCCTTGTTCCCCACCGCACTGCCCGAGTAATGGATGGCGTCGAGAACATCCTCGGCATTGCTGCTGGCGCAGGCATCTATTGGCTGGGTCTCCGCACGTTGGGGCGTCATCTGAAGACTGATCCTGACTAGATCGGGAACGATGCCGGGAACGTCCCTTCACATTTGCAGGACCGTGCCGTTGGGGACGGGGCGACCGTCCACCCAGTCGAAGACGGCGGCGTTACCGGCCGGGCTGACCTGCACGAAGTTGTTCGTCTTTCTGGCCCAGGTGCCACTGTTAAAGTACCAGTCGTCAATGCGCCCAGGATGGTGAGTGTGCCCGGCGATGAGGACATCGTAACCGCAATCTTCCATGTCCTCATAGTACAGCGCAAGCATCTCCTTGGCCCGATCCGGATTTTGAGCAGGGGTAAGGTGCCTTGCCACATCGCCCCGTGTCCGGCAACTACGAAGCCGATCCCACCAGCCCGTGAGCCGAGTTTCAGCCCCTTTGAAGTGGCCCGCAATGGCTTCAAGAATGTCTCCGATTTCCTCCAGGTGATCTTCCACAAACTCGCCATTGGGTAGCACCGGCGACCCGTTCTTGTCTTCCCCCATTCCCGCCAGGATGCAGCAGACTCTTCCCTTTCCCGGCTCATCGCCCGAGTTGAACGAATCGACCTCGTGCCCGTGCATGAACTTGAACCGCTTTCCGCCGATCTCCCTCTCGAATGGGCGAGACATTCTCTTGAAAAGCGGATGGGACAGAAACCCCGTGCCGATGAAATGGTCGAAGTCAACATCGTGGTTGCCGACCACGTAGATGGCGTTCATTGCCGCAAACCGATCCAGCAGCAACTTGTGTCGAATGACAATCTTACTTGGGTTCATCTGCCAGAACTCGAACAGATCGCCCAGGACGATAAGCTCCCCCTGCTGCTGGTTGACGTAATCGAGGAACAGCCCCAGTTGCTCCTCCCGGTCGCCGAGTGCGAAGTTGTCCCTCGGGCCTCCGTCGCCCATGTGCAGGTCGCTGATAACGAAGATCGGACGGTTGTCGGCCATCGTTCCACTCTTTGAACCAAGCAGTCAAATGAGCAATGGGCTCGCTCTTCACCGGAACGGCATTCACCGGGCAGGCATCGGCGTGACCGGTTGAGGCAGGTATTTCTCGGGTGCGTCCTTGACCGCCGCAATGCAGTCCTCCCCCGACAAATACAGGGGATGGTCGGCGATGTACACCTTAGTGATCGGCCCTCTGCTGCCAAGCATCTGCCCCGACACCGGGCACATCCTTTGCCGCATGACCCCGTCACGGTCGGCCTCGGTGAGCAGGACTCTTGCCACGTAGGGACGGATCTTCGAAGGGGAGAACGTCGGATTGAAAGAAATGGTCGTCTTGTCGCCAGGGCCAGACTTGAACAGGGAAGTGAACGGCGAAGTCGCTTTGTGCTGATTTGGAAGTCCGGAAAACTCTAAGGCGATTGGGGTGTCCTCGTCCGTCAGTTGCCGGTTATCAAAGACCGCAACCACATAATCCTGCTCGGCTGACCCCGCAGGCATGCCAACGTATTGAAAAGGAATCCACTGGGGCGTGTTCTCCGCCGAAACTTTCAGCGACATCTGGGCATGTACATCCCGAGCGCTGAGGGGCTTCATTTTGCTGTCGAACACGTAGATGCGGGTCTGGAGCGGCATGTAAACGATTTCATAATGGTTTGTCTCGGTCAAAAGGTACTCGCCTCCGTGAGGCGTGAGAATGATTTGCGTGGGTGGGGGAGCCGCACCACGATAATAATCTGAGGGGGCGTTGCGGCGATCCGAGCCTGCCGAACTGCCCATGCCGCCATGTCCCTTGCCACCACCACCCATGCCGCCGCCCATCCCACCCCCTTGGCCGACAGCAATGGAATTGCACGAGAGCCACGCACAGATCGCTACGGTGAACAAGAAGCCCTTCATCATCGCCATCCTCCTGATGGACGGCATTTTCCATCATCGGAGCCCCTTTGGGCAAGGTCAGTTCCAGCCGTTGATACGCTCACTGCCACCGGGGTTGGGTGACAACAGACATCCTTCGC
Organism: uncultured Planctomycetaceae bacterium; assembly: GCA_963759115.1. Classification (GTDB taxonomy): domain Bacteria; phylum Planctomycetota; class Planctomycetia; order Pirellulales; family Thermoguttaceae; genus CAVWXT01. The sequence continues at coordinate 1,496,749 of CAVWXT010000006.1, read as the reverse complement.
CATCTCGGAAACAGCCGTGTTCCCGACATCGTACTGGCCCAACGGTAGCTGGTGGGCCAAGAGGAGGCGTTGGCGTTTCCCGGATCTCGTGAGATTTGAGACAAGGAGTGTTTCCTGAGTCGCAACTGCCCTTTGGCAGCCGACTTCCGACAACGGGCCGCCCGTCCCATTGCCTTGCCCGTGAGATCGAGCAGTTGCGACAAGTCGCACCGTATCTCACCCACCACACGACCACGGGCGGGCGTTTGGCGGATCTCGTGAGAATTGAGACAACTCGTCGCCCCGTCGTCGCAACTCCGTCTTGACAAACAACATCTGGCAACCGCTCTCGTCTCATTTTCCCTTGGCCGAGGCGAGATCGGCGGTGAGACGACGGCGGCAGTCTCAAATCTCACGAGATTTCCCAAACGCCCGCCCCGACTCCGTCTGACACCAGCTAGCGGCCCCCGCCAAATGTGCCAGACCTCACACGTGCCGGATCAGCAGGGCCGTTAGCAGGAGCAGAAGTGCTATCGTCAGCACGCCTCGCCACGACATAAGCCATCGAAGACCGGCACGCACTCGCCGTTCTCGTTCACCCTGGTTCATCGTTTCTTGGAGCATGAAAAACTGCCATTGAATCGGGTCACGTCGCCACAATTGACCCAGCACGTCCGGTAAGCGGTTGCCGAACAACAGAAAGATGATCGCCGCAATGATCAGCCAAAGCAGCGGGCCAAATGCGCCCATGTCAGCGCTCCCCAAACAATAGCGACATTCCACCTCACTCTTCCGTGGGTGAGCCACCGGATTCGGCGGCTTCGTCTCCGCCCTCGACTCTCCATTCGTCCCCAACATCATCGTCCCCGACATCCATGAACTCACCGCAGTGGGGACACTCCTGGACAGTGCCCCACATCTCTGCGGGAAACACGCTCACCTTTCCGCACTCTTCACATACCACTTCGATTGGCGAGTCGGGAGACCGATTGGTGACGCCCTGGCGATCGCCCAGGCGGCGCTCGTAGCCTTCGAGCACAGCCTTCGCCCGCTCCAAGTCCTTGCGGTCAATCCATACCTGGGGCTTGTGGATTTCCGGCAGCGGCCCAAAGAGCGCCAGCCCCACCACCGACACGTCTTCCGTTACGTGGGCTTCGACCCCAAGGTCAATCAGCAATCCGCACAGGAAGTGGGCCTCCACATTGTTTTCGGCGTTGTAGACGGCAACGGGATCAGCGAGGGGCATACGTCTGAAACCCTGCTCTGAGAAAGCCCACTCCCCGTGGAATTATAGGCGGCTACCCGACCACGATTCTACCAGGAGGCCGAGGGAGCAGCAATCTTGACCGGTGTTTGCCTACCACTTCCGTGAGCGAACCGCAGCAATGACTTCTCGCCACTCTCGGCTGACACCAACTAGGAAACCGTCAGTCACAACCACGGGAGAACGAGTCATGCCAACGCAAAACGAGATTCGGGAACGCATCACCAACCAAATCATCGAGGCCCTTTCCAAAGGTGGCCTCCCGCCGTGGAGAATGCCGTGGCGAGCGGACCCTAATGCGGGCTTCCCAACGAACGTCGTCAGCAAGCGGCGCTATACCGGGATCAACCCGCTGCTGCTTCAGCTTGCCTCGATGCGGCACGGCCTCCAGGGCAAGTGGTGGGCCACGTTCAGGCAGTGGGATCAGATGGGCGGCAGCGTGATGAAGAGACCCGATAATGTGCCACCGGGCGAGTGGGGTACAGGCATCATCTTCTTCAAGCCCATCGAAATCATGGAGGAAGATGACACCGGCAAGGAGCGGAAGAAGACCATTTTCGTGATGAAGAGCTACACCGTGTTCAACATCGACCAAGTGCGTGGCCTCGATCACCTGCGTGTCGGCTACACCGTCGCCAGCGCCGATCCCATCGTCACCTACGAGGAGGCGGATCGGGTGATTGCGGCAACCGGGGCTGATATTCGATATGGCGGGAATCGGGCCTACTACCACCGGCAGGGTGACTACATCCAAGTCCCTTGCCGTGAACAGTTCAGCGCACCGGAATACTACGAGACGGTTCTGCACGAGTGCGTACATTGGACAGAACATCCCAATCGGCTCGATTGGCACCAAGCCGAGCGGCCCTATGCGATGGGCGAGTTGATTGCGGAAATGGGCTCATGCTTCTTGGCAACGGAGTTGGGGCTCCCCAACGCCCAGAACTTGCCGAACCACGTCAGCTACCTGGAGCACTGGTTGAAGGAGATGCAGAGCGACTGCCGCTACATCTTCGAAGCCAGTAGACAAGCCAGCAAGGCCGCCGACTTTATCCTGTCATTCTCCCGTATAGAGCAGCCCGAGGAAGTCTTGGCAGAATAACTTCTCCCGTGCGGGGGCGGTGGCCCGTCGCTACCGCCCCCTTTCTCTGACACCAACTGAGCCAATGTCCCAAGGGACAAGCCGAGGCGAGAGTGCCTGACATGACCGTGAGCGGGCTACGGCTTTGACGACCTGAACACGCAGGCAAACCGGATGCTGGCGGCCGACAGTCTCCGGTGACCACTGCGAATTGCCAAAGGCTCGAAGCCCCCAGCGATCATCGACGGCACTCCCCTCGGCTGTTTTGTGCTTACAGGCGGCGCTCAGCGGGAAGGACGACAATCAGCAGCGTGGCGATGGGCCCAAGAAAGAGCGAATTGAGCCACCACAAGAGCCCGCTTCGGCCTTTGCACTGGGCGAGGCCAGCGTTGATCAGGGACAGCGTGCCCCAGCCGACGAACCACGGGGCGTTGTAGTACATGGCAAGGTTCCTTTGTTGATGTCGGAGCCACATCCGTGATTATGGCGTTGCGCCTCGGGAATGCAAGCCTGACACCAACTACATCGGCGTTGAGGAAACGAAACCTACGGGAGAACAGATCATGCGACTTGGCGAGATGAGTCTGGAGGAGGCCGCCAAAGAGGCGGCAGGGAACTGGCGGGACTTCGACTGTTTATGTTGGCACCGGGCGAGTGAACTGAAAGACGCCGAGAACTGGGCCATTGTCTACACGCACAACCGTGACAGCGGTCTTACGGATCAGAGCAACGCCAGCACCATCGAAGAGGCGTTGACACCATTCACGAAAGGCACCGACCCCAACGTGGTGTTCGAGACCCACAACCACTGGGCCGTGGGACATGTCGATGGGGCAAGCATTCGGGTCTTTCGCCGTAGCAAAATCACGAAAGCGTTCCGCACCTATCACGGGTTGGCTGTGCGCCTTGCCAACTATCCACTGCTCGACGAAGACGATTACTACGCACGGGAATATGAGGAGACCCTGGCAAACTTTGGCGATGCCGCCTGGAAGCTGAAGAAGGAATACGAGCTTCCCAAGGGTTGGGAGCGAGCAGTCTTCCACTGGCTTGCGGAATACGACTGCGATGCAATCGAGAACACCGATGACAGAGGCGGTTACCCGAGCGAGGAACAACTCAGGGCGGCATTCGAGGCGCTGGACTATCGCCAAACGGCAATGGCGTGAGTCCACAATCGTGGCGGCAAGGGGCAAGGATGCCCCGGCTGCCTGACACCAAGTGAAGGAGCGTAACGATGAACGTTGCAGAAGCGATTGAGAGATTGAAATCCTTCCTACCCGAGGCCCAGCTTCGGGCTCGCATCCCATACGAGATCGTCCACCGAGAAAGCTATGACGTGGAGTTCGAGGTTCTCGATGTCGTCAAAGATGAAGAGACCGGCGACGTGTTCTGCGTGGGCTGACACCAACTACACGAAAGACGAACGATGAAGATCGTGCGACTGTTCGACATCCGCTGGGACACCGACAACCAGGACCCAGGCGAACTGGGGTTGCCCAAGGAACACCTGGCCGTCGTCGAGGACGACTGGAATCCCGAGGAAGAGGCGGCAGATCTTCTCTCCGACAACTTCGGCTTTTGCGTCGAGGGCTGTTCGTTCAAGGTGCTGGACAATCCGAAGCTGAGCGAAAGCGGCTTCGAGTTGGGCGATGGCGGCGTGATCGAATATCCCGATTCGGAAGGCATCATTCGCCGTCGAGACATCCACGGCAACCTGGAGGAAGTCCGGGAGCCTGGCAGCGCCACCTACCAGGAGTGGAAATCGCTTTTCGAGTGACATCGACTAGCTTTCACGAAAGGGACAACCATGGGAATGAGAGATAATCCATGCTGCGGCTATATCGTCGCTGCTGCCGAACTGATCCCCGCTCTCCCCCACGAACATCGGGTCAAGGCCGGAGGATTGCTCGACGACCGTGATTTGGAGGCGCTACAGGAGTTTCTGGCGGAGCACCTTCCGCCCACTCTGCCACTCTTTGCCGAAGCCTTCCTCCTTGGCCATGACGATTGGAGCGATGATCTCGAACAGGGGACCGTTTACGTTCGCTTTGACGAGGAAGAGCTTTACACCAAGGTCGAGACTCCCGAAATGCAAGCCTTCCTCCAGGCCATTGGGAAGAAACCCCAGTTTCGCCAATGGACGATTTGGGGCTGACACCAAGTAGACCAGCGTCAATCCCAAACCAACTGCTGCAATGGAGACACACATGACAATGACCTGTCCTTTGTGCCACGGCACCCAGTTTCGTGCATCGCAAGTCTGCCGTGGCACTGTCCCGGTAATCGTCGTGCTGGAGGCGAGCGGGCCGGTGTTTATGCGGAGCGCCACGGCTGATGGCGACCTCGACGTTTCGAGTCTCGCTTTCGACGACCCCGAGGGGCCATTTGTGTGCGCTGTGTGCGGGACGGCCGTGCTGCGTGACACCAACTGATGGGATGTTGAGCAACGACCCACGAAAGGACACGACATGTTGGCAACAGAGAAACGCTTGTTCGTCCCCAATGCCGTCTTCATTCCCACAGCGAAAGGGAAGGAAGGCCGGGATTTCGACCGAGACGACTGCACGCTCCTTATGGTCGATGGTGAGTACAGCCACGGTGAGGCGTACACCGAAGAGGCGTGGAAGAACGATGGCCAACCGGCCTACATCCAACGGGCAGGTGATTTCTTCCTGCCTGACGGTTCCGAGATAACCGTTGGCAAGGTGCAACTCCTGCCCGACTCCTGCATCGTCAAGATACCGGATCGTGATTACTGGAGCGAGGACGTGCAGCAACTCACGACCAGGATTTTCGGGGTCTATGCCTTGGACCGCCGCCAGCGCTTCCACCTGTGCGAGATGTGCGCCTCCTACGAACTCTGGTTCATCGAGCACCAGTATGAGCCGGTCGAGTCGTTGGATGACGACAAGCGTGAGGAACTGCACGAACTCATCTTGGAAGGTGCGCAGTACGAGACACAGGTTATCTACGAACACCGCAAGGACATCGAGCCCATGTTCAGCCGTGGTCGCCGCTGTCGTCCTGGTTGGTTGCCTACAAGTGACCGGGGAGGCGGCTATCGGTTGCGGGGCCTGCGTGCCGTGACGTGGGATGGTGTGATGGAGGAAATCTTCGAGGCCCGCTGCAACTCCGACATTTGACACCAACAAGCAGGTCGAACACGAAAGGAAAACCGATGGACGAAAACACGGAAAGTGTGCTGGAGTCGCCGGGGACTTCAGCCTTGGAGCAAAAACAGCAACTCTTGGCGCACCACGTGCGGATGGTGGCACGCAAGCTCTCGCACGCCCTCTTAGTGTTTGGCTCGCAGGGCGGGCTCGGAAAATCCCGCACCATCTTTCGCACCCTGGACGAAGAGAACGTGACGCCGGTGCTGATCAACTCGCACATCACGCCGCTGGCGCTGTACGGCATCCTGTACCAGCACCGGGACGAGCGAGTTCTGTTCTTTGACGATGTCGATGCCGTCTTCTCCTCGATGCCCCACCTCGGTCTGCTCCGGTCGGCACTATGGGGCCATCCGAGAGTCGTGACCTATGGATCGAGCCAACTCCCCTCCGATCTGCCGCCGATGTTCGAGTTCACTTCCCGCTGCATTTTTGCGGCGAACGTGATTCCTGGCCGGAACGATGCATTTCGGGCCGTGTTGTCGAGATGCGACATCTTCGAATTGTGCGCCACCAACGAAGAAGTTCTCGATCTCATGCGCTGCGTTTCCCTGAACGGCTTCCAGGGAGTGACACCGACTGATTGTGGCGTGGTGATCGACTATATCGCAGAGAACAGCGAGGATCTCCAACTTTCCATGCGGCTACTTGGGCCAAGCCTGCGAAAGCTCCAGTATGCCCGCTCCGAGGGGCTGGATTGGCGACCGCTCGTGAAGAGCCAGTTGCAGACTCTCGGCCGCAAGCAGCAAGCGGCGAGAAGGCTGGACAGCCGGAGCCATGACTTGCGTGTGCTGCGGGAGGCCCTAAAACGTTTTCCGGAAAACGTCAAAGACCAAATGGCCTTTTTCTGCGCCAACACCAAGAAGTCGAGGGCCTCATTCTACCGGATGGTGTCGAGGCTTCGGGACGAAGAGGGCTGACACCAACTACAGCGGCGTAACGAACAACTCCAACAACCACGGATACCAACATGGGACTGACGATACATTGGCACTTCAAGGGACCACGAAGCAAGACCGAGGCCAAGGCCATCATCGAGAAGCTGCGCCAGCGGGCAATGGATCTGCCGTTCGAGAACGTGAGCGACATCCTCTGCTTCCAGGGTGAGGAGGCTCAGTTCGACCGTGGCCCCGCCGATGACAAATACGGCTGGTTCAAGATCATGGCGAGGGACACGATCTGGAGCGCAGACGGGCGGCGGGGTTGGGACTGCCCGGCCAACGAGATCGTCGGTTTCCAGATCGACGTAGCCCCCGGCAGTGAGCCGATGGAGATCTTCCTGGCGGCCTACCTCAAGACGATCACCGTCGAGGATGAGCGGGGGCGACCGAGGCGGCTCCGCACCAACCACACCACTTGGTCAGGCCGTGGCTTCTGCAAAACGCAGTATGCCAGTAATGCGGATTGTGGTGGCGTGCCCAACTTTTTGAGGGCGCACCTCTCCGTCTGCCGCATGTTGGATTGTGCCAAGGAACTGGGGATATTGGAAACGGTTTCCGATGAAGGTGACTTCTTTGAGGACCGGGACGTTCCGGCGTTGGTCAACACCATCGCCGACTGGAATGCCTTCATCGCCGCTGGTGTGGGAGCCCTGGATGCGTTGTCTGGTGGCAGGGTGGAGGCACCGATCCGAAGTTTTCCCGACTTCGAGCACTTGGTGGTGGCTGGGCAAGATCAGATCGACGGGCTTCTGCGGCTGTTGAAGGAACAGGGAAAATGAGCCTGACACCAACTAACCTGGCACGTTCGAGAGATTTCCCAATACAGGTGCGCCATGGCAAAGAAGATCGATCAACAGCCTCCACATCCCGAGCAGAAGAAACCAAACCCCACGGTCAAGCTGGTCTACATCGCCCCTGCACCACCACCGACAAGAAACTCGGCGGCGTGTTCCTGCCGATCACCGAGGAGCAACTGCAAGAGAAACGGCTGCCTGACCAGCTTCCCCAGGAGCGCATCTACGGTGGCAAGATTCCTCGGCTTGTTGGCCGTCCCGGAACGATCTATGAGTTTGAGTGCAGCCCCGACAACGAAAGCACGATCTTCGGCAATGCCCGGCGCTGGGTGGGCTTCCTCGACAGCGACCCCCGTGTCGTTGGGTGGCAGGCTCGCCACGACGCCTTTTTTGCCGCTCAAGAGTTGGAGCGGCAGGAAAAGCGGGGTAAGAGCACGAACCTGATCCAGCGGCAACTGGCTCCGCTCAAGGTCGCCTACAACGGCATGGTGGGGCATCAACGGGCGGCCTTCCTGGCGCAAATCATCGGCTATATCACGGGGCGGGTTACGAAGGCAGACGAGCGGTTGGCTGACACCAACGACGACGATGAGTGAACTGACCACCCGCATCCAACAACAGGAGAAGAGAACTATGAGTCAACCCATCAGCACGCTCCAAGCCGTGGTCATCCGTAGCAGCGAAGAGGAACACACCTGTGCGGTGATCGTTTGCGACAAAACCAATCAGATCCAGACTGCCCACGATCTCAAGGAAGCCCTCACACGAGCGGTCACGGCTTGGGCCAAGACCGATGAAGGTCGGGATGTGGTCGAGAGCAACAACGGCGACTTCAACATCGGCGACGTTGCGTCGTACGAAGAAGAATTGCGCCCGTTCCTGGCCGAAGCCGGGGTTGTCGGCTTCCAAATCGAGTGTTTCTGTGACGTTTTCCCTGATCTCGATTGGGATTACGACGACCCGTTGGTGTCGGAAGGCGGTGACTGACACCAACCAGTTTCTCGAAAGGAAAACCAATGAACGCTCTGAAACGACTTGAAGCCGAGAATGAAGACCTGTTCGAGTGTGCTCGTGACGTGATTCTCAATGGGTGGGAATACGCCGGGGAGAAGAACGACATTTCTCCCCTGATGGTTGCCGCCGCCTTGGAGAAAGAGGCCAAGACCCAGGACGAATGCGTGAGGGAAGGCGTTAGTGCTGCGTCTTTCCCCGTTCGGTTACGACGGGTGGCGGCACTCATCGCCAGCATCGAGTGCAGCCGTTTGCGAAGTGAAGCCCCTACCGACACACTCGATTTCGACGATGTGATCGACCGCATCGAATTGGCCTTGCATCATACCAGTGGCGAAACCCTGGCCGAGATGCACAACGAGTTGTGCGAAGACGAAGAGCCGATCCGTTACAACGGCGATTCGCTATTCGTCGTTGAAAAGAAGTGACACCAACCAATTGCTGACCGGTCGGGAGTTGTCCCGACCGGTCAGCAAACTACCTGGAGAAACGTCATGATCGTTACTCGTGAAGTTCGCTATTCTGAGGAGTATTTGCCTCCTCGTTGTCGCAACATGCGTTCCCGTGAAGTCACGGCCAACTTTTCGGGCGAGATCAAGGAAGTCAACAGGGACGACGCCCCAGTGGCAATCACACAATACGGCTACCAGCCACGGGATTGCGGTAGCCGTAACCGCACCGAATATCACTGGTACGACAAGCGATTGTTCTCCCGTGTTCGGCTCTCTGGTTTCGTCTGTTTGTCTGGATGGGGCGGCAAATCCAAACGAAACCGATGGGCAAGGCCCAGCGACATTGACTTTGACAGGTGGCGAGGGGTGGTTTCACCAGAACAGGTGCAACAAAAACTCGATGAGTATTTTCGACGATACTTGCTCATCGACGGCAAATTGTACCGAGAAATCGGTGAACCCCGTTACTGCATCTACACCTTGGGGCTGGGACACAATCACGGCAGCACCTTTTTGTCCGTGGACAACCACTACAACTCCAACATTGCGTGGAGCCGATATTTCCGCTGCGATGAAATGGAAAAGGCCCTGGCCACCCACAAGAAAATCGCTCTGGCTCGGGGTGGCACCAACAGTGTGCCAAGCAAAGGTCATGCTAAGTTCGAGATTATGATCCCAAAGGCTGTGCGCCTTCACCCGAAGAAAGACCACGGCGAGGGCGACGACTTTATCAACAAAGCCGAAGCGGTCATTCAACGCACAAAAGACCCGACCGTTGCCGCTTTCGGATTGATGGCGCTCGCCACCCGCTGACGTGTCGGAAAGTGGGGCGGTGATGGGTAGGTGGGGCTGCCAGTGCCTCATTCTACGCCATCTTCTTCCATACAGCAGGCGTGGTTGTTGAGCCTGCGTCCCCCCCTATTTCGGCCTCGTCAACAGAATTCGTGGGTAAATTCCGGCTCGGGAAGGTTGCCGAGCGTGTGATATAGGGCAATTTCGATGGCCTCGTAGGTGCGGAAGCCGTAGGCTTTTCTGGTAGTCAATTTCAGTAGTTCCAAATTTGGCTATGTGTGGCGATGTGCCGTAAGTCGTTCATAGGTATGACGATCGAGTCCGAGGGTTTTGTTGGCGCCGAGGGCTTGTTGAACGATCTGGGTGATCCACAAGAGCATTTCTTGGAAACGAAGCAATTCCAGAAAGAGTTGCGGTTCCTCGGTGAATTTTCCTTTGGCGAAGCGAAAATGAATCCACACCCACACGTTGCGCAGCACCAGAGCAATGCCCACGAACAGCAGACGCAACGCTGGATCGCGCGTGCATGTCTTGATCTTCGCCTCGTTCATCTGGCGGTAGCTCGTCTCGATGCCGAAACGCTTGCGATAGGTTTCGCGTATCTCCGCAGGTGTTCGCCGCACCTTCGACACCACGTAGAGAAGCCGCTTGCGCCGCCGCCGGCCGGTCTTCTCGTCGGTGAAATGCTTGCTGGCAACGCAAATGTTCACGGTCACGCTGGCCTTCGGTTTCTCTTTCGTTTGGCCCGAGGTGATCGTCTCCCGATAGTAGCCGTGTTTCTTCTTCAACAGTGCTCGCAAGCCGTGCGGCGGAGTCTTGGGGTCCTTGGGCTTTCGGCCTCGCACGACGGCGGGAATGATGAATCCACGACGGGCGCGAAGAAGATACTGAATGACTTCTACGCTGAAAAAGCCCTTGTCCAGCAGCAAAAAGCGGATTTTTACGCCTCGGCGACGAACAATCGCCAACAGCCGCTGAAGCACCTCTTTCATCGAGTCGCCGTACTCGACTCGCACCAGCGCCAAGGTGTAACGGTAGCCTTTGTGGAGTACCACAGCCGTGGCGTAGGCATGGAAATGGGTGGTGCCCGACTTCGGTTCGCCTCGAAAGATTTCCTTCTTGTCCCGCGCCGGCTGCCCGTGATAGGGAATCAGCGTCAGGTCGATCGCCACCATGCGGGATTTGCGTCGCAACGCCTTGGGCACATGCGTCACCAAGGCGAGGTTCAAACGACGTTCGAGTTCGGCGATTTCCGGCAACGTTACGGCCAAGGCGTTGCGAATCGTCTGATCCGACGGTGCATCGGCCAGATCGCGGCAGGCGGCAAACACGGAAACCACCCGTGCCGCGGCAATCAGGAGAATTTGGAGAAGCGTGGAAGTCGAACATTTATAACCCCGATACTCAAGGCGAAGCGCCGTCCCTATCCAGTCCTCGGCGTACGCGTGGACCTCCGCCTTGGTGATGATATACTCCGTTTGTGAACGCATGGGTTTCCTCCTTGTGTGAACCTGGTTTGTGACCCAAGTTCTTTACTGGAGGAACCTTGCGTTCACCTATATCAATTTCCCGAATTTGGAACTACTGAATTTGGCTTTGTTGTTCAGGCCCTCGACGGAGCCCGCCGAAACCATCCCCTTGGCACGAAACCAGTTGAGGATCAGGTCTCGATGTTCACGCAGGCTTTGGGCAACCTTCTTCATCGGCTCGATCTTGCTCCGCATCGTGCGGGTACACCACTCTTCCAAGAACTTCACCGCCCAGCCCGGACTGGTATATTCCCAGAACCTTTGGAAGTCCTCCCGCAACAGGTGGCTGCGAACGCTTTGAAGGTTGTACTGCAACAGCTCCGACAGTTTCACGGTCTCCTTCTCGGTGCGGTTCTCGGGTCGTTTCAGCAGGCACCAGCGGGAGTGCTTCAGCACCGGCTCGTAACCGTCACGCTTCAGGCGAGCGGCCTCGGTGCGGCGAACCTCGTCAATCGCCTCGTTCATCTTCTTCATGATGTGGAAACGGTCCAAGACGTGGATGGCCTGCTTCAGTTGTTCGGCAACCACATTCAAGTAGGGCTGCCACATATCGCTACAGACAAAGCGGATGGATTGACGGGCCTCGGCGCTCAGCGTCTGGAAGAACCGCCGCAGACTCTCCTCCGTTCGCTCTTCGGCCACCCACAACAGCCGCTTCATGCCATCCTCGATCTGGTACACCAACGTCAGGTAATGCTGTCCCCGCTGCCACTGGATCTCGTCCACGCCGATGGCCTCGATCCCATCGAGGTCCTGATGGAACAGGCCCCAAAATACCGCCTGTTTCACCGACTCGAACACGTTTCGCCAGGTAGTGTGGAAGATCGAGGCCACCTCTTGCCAGGACAAATGCTTGGCCCAGCGTGCCAGGAACCAGCGGTAACTGGTTGTAAGATGGCTTTTTCCCACGGCCCAAGGCACTCGCTCCACCGTCACCCCGCAACTTCGACACGCCACACGCCGCAGGGCATACACGAAATACACGGTAATGGCCCAGAGGGGCACGAACTCGAACCGCCGCTCCGGAAGACGATCGTAACCCGGCCCGGGGCGGCCGCAGCCCGAGCAGATCGGCCGACCATTCTTCCGGGCAAGCACTTCCACTTCCAGCGTTGGCCGTTCCGTGCCTTCCACCCATCTGGCTTTTCCGTACACAAAGGACTTGAAAGGTTCGACCCGATTGAGGATAGTCTTCAGTTGCATCCTGTGGTGGCTCCCGGCGAGATGGTTCGTTTTGCAACTCCATCTTTAACCGGAAACGCTACAGGATGCACCTGTTTTCCTGCCTCCTCTCTCCGCTATACTATCCCTGTCTGGCGAAACGGAGTTGGGCTCTGCTGGCGAGCAACCCGACAAGGGATAACCAGACCAGGGCGGGTGAATGACTCGCAGGCCCCGGCGGCTTCCACCGCCAGGGCCTCTTCTTTCCCCTCATCCCCTCATTCATTTGCTCTGTCATGCCTCAGAAAACGCACCTCAACGGTGCTAACCAGCCCTGTTCTTACCCACGAATTCTGCTGACGAACCCGATGATGGAGCCGGTGTCACCCCGCCTCTCGCAGTTCTCGGTGTCGCCGGGGTCGCTCTCGGCCGCCACGGCGATGGAATAGGCGTCGCTGATGTTCAGGTGGCCCCTGCCTAACCGGTCGCCGAGTCTGCCCGCCAGGCTTCGCAATTCTTAGCCAATCCAGAGGCCACATTTGCACGAGAGCGCCCTCCAATCCAAGAGTTGTAATGGTCATTTATCTCCGATTGCCAAAACGTTGGCGTGCTGCGGGAACAAGGCCGCCACCTCGGGCGGCACCACGTCCTTGGCCCGATAAGGTAGCTTCAGCATGCACGACTTCTTCATCTCCACCAACAGCAGCAGGATATACTGCGTGCCGATCTCGCTGGGCAGCGGCCAGTGCATCTTCCAGTAGGATTTGGCGATCGCCTCGGCCCAGGCCCAGGTCGCTTGCCACACGTCGGACTTGCTGGGGCGAATCCCGTAGTGCCACAGATGCCGACGCACTTCCTTGACGAGCCTTCTCGTGGGCCAGCCGGGCAGACTGCGTTCTTCCGCCATTCTTTCCCCCCCAGGTGTCAGAGGTCTTCGGAATCGTAGGGGCTGATGCTCTTCAGGTGACAGGCCGGGCATTGGTCGTCACAGGCGCAGTCCCACTCATCTTCCCACTCGTGGCCGCACCGAGGGCAGCGATAGAAGTTGCGGAAGCGCTTGCTCTCCAGTTCCTCCTCAAGTTGGTCGATGGCGTGCCGGGCCCACGCTTCACATCGCTCCTCGAAGGATTGGCCGTTGTGGCTGAATGTTTCGGGCACGTTGTCGAAGAAGGCCCGCAAAGCCTTGGTAACCTCGCTCAATTTCGTCTTGTCCATACCTGTCCTTTCCTGTTGGGGTCGTCCAGTTAGCTGGTGTCAGCCTACAGACGAAGTGGTCGCCCCAAGTAGCTGCGGTGGCCGAGGAAATACAAGGTATCTTCGAAATAGGGGTCTTCGGCAAAATCTGTGGGTGAAAAATGGGCCTACGGGGGATTCGTCCTGGCAAGGTGGATTTTCTGAGGGATGGCAGGGCAAATAAATGACGGTGGAAACAGCCGCAAAACCGGGGTTTTCTTGTTGTGTAACGGCCCTCGTCGGGTCTCCCACATCTGCAACGCACGGACCTTTGCCACGGAAAAACGGGGATGGAATCTATGAATCAGATCGTTGAGGCTCCCGAAATCACGAAAACCCCTGAAAATCCAGATTCAAACTGAGTTTCACGGCCCAAATCAACCCACAGATTCTGCCGAGGAGGCCAAAAGTTGGAGTCTAAGGTATTTATACCGTTGTGGGCCAATAAGTTTTGGCGCAACTGGGGGCTCTTGCCAAAATACCGATTTATCCCCATTTCTCCTCGACTATTTCCCGATTTTCGACCCCAAAGAAATTGGTGCCCGAAATTAGCCCCGCCACAAAAAATGTTTGCCGATTGTTGGGCAAAATGATCTAATCTTTACTAGATAAGACAAGGAGGTCTTATGATCGTGGAAAAGAAGGATTTGAGGCGTCGTGCCGGTCTGTACACCTTGCACGACGCAGCCGATGCCCTCGGCATTTCTTATTGGGGTCTTCGGCAAAATCTGTGGGTGAAAAATGGGCCTACGGGGGATTCGTCCTGGCAAGGTGGATTTTCTGAGGGATGGCAGGGCAAATAAATGACGGTGGAAACAGCCGCAAAACCGGGGTTTTCTTGTTGTGTAACGGCCCTCGTCGGGTCTCCCACATCTGCAACGCACGGACCTTTGCCACGGAAAAACGGGGATGGAATCTATGAATCAGATCGTTGAGGCTCCCGAAATCACGAAAACCCCTGAAAATCCAGATTCAAACTGAGTTTCACGGCCCAAATCAACCCACAGATTCTGCCGAGGAGGCTCTTATTGGTCGCTCTACCATCACATCACGGTTGCGCACGTTGCTCGACCTAGCTCCCGGATCAAGGGCCGTCCCCGGCGATACTACGCCGAAAAGGACTTAGAGCGGCTACGGCAGTTCTTTTCAGGGAGAGAAACGGCATAAATAACAAGGCCCGGTCGGCAATGCGAACCGACCGGGCCACTATTCCTCTTCCCAATGCGAGGACACATGCATGACACCAATAGTATAGTAGTAACGCAGCACAAGATTTTCACATCGTTGGATCAAGCCAATGCCGCTGGATACTTCCGTCCCTGGCAACTCAAACGGAGGAACCTCAAGCCGGATGGGTCGAGGTCGAGGGCCAGTCTCTTCGACGCCGTCGCACCTGCCGACATGAACGACCTGGAGCGGGCCATCTGGTTGTCGTCGGCGGATTTGGTGTGGATCGGCGACAAAATTGGCACCAACCGTCGTGCCCTCCACCACCTGTCTTGTACGAAGCCATACTGCCCCACCGACCGAACGAGGGCCATCTGGACTTGCCAGGACGTGTTCGTCAGCCAATGGAAGCGATACCGCTGCTGTCTTGCTGGACAATGGTGCGAGGTGGAGGCCAAGGAGTATCGGTACGGGCTGAATGAAGCCAAAATCAAGGAACACCTGCGGGGGCAGGAGCCATGCCAAGTCTACGCCGGTCGTTACACCCGTTTCGTTGCCGCTCACGTCCAGGGGGAAGCCGTGCAGCAGGCGCTTGCCAAAGCCGAAGAAATCGCCTCCTCGGCAGAATCTGTGGGTTGATTTGGGCCGTGAAACTCAGTTTGAATCTGGATTTTCAGGGGTTTTCGTGATTTCGGGAGCCTCAACGATCTGATTCATAGATTCCATCCCCGTTTTTCCGTGGCAAAGGTCCGTGCGTTGCAGATGTGGGAGACCCGACGAGGGCCGTTACACAACAAGAAAACCCCGGTTTTGCGGCTGTTTCCACCGTCATTTATTTGCCCTGCCATCCCTCAGAAAATCCACCTTGCCAGGACGAATCCCCCGTAGGCCCATTTTTCACCCACAGATTTTGCCGAAGACCCAAGAAATCAAGGAACGTCTCTTCGCTTTCAAGTGGTTTTGCCAAGTCGCTGCGGAAGGCGTCACCATCTACTGGGTATTCAAACACCGAACGAAAACCGAGCATGTTGTGGCACGGGTGCGACAATGCCTCGGCAACGTTCCCGCCACCATCGGTCCCACCGCCAAGATTGCCGTTGACCTGCCACTGTCCCGAGGTAGCCTGACTTTCGTTGACCGGTTATTACCCTCGGTCCAGACCAAGAAGGGGCCGGAAGAGGATGTGGTTGGGCTGGCGGACTGGATGCTGGGAGAGGACGGGAACCCAACACCAGCCGATGTTCAGCAGAAGGAAGAGGTAGAGAACCATTACCAGAGGGATCTATTATCTATAGCGGTACAATTCGCTTCTGGCAGCCTAAAACACCGCTTCTGGCGGGTAATAACCGGGTTCTTTGAGGGCCGGGAATCCCTCCCGCTGAATACGGCCCTCTTGCTTTCAGCCCGCATTCTGTTCTTCGAGGGGCTACCCGCTGACACCGCCAAATCAATCCTGCTCGACTACTGCCGATCCATCCCCAACCCGACATCAAGCCGACTCACCGATTCGACTCGACGCCATGTGCTGGAAAAGGACATTCGCCGGGCCGTGGAAGGCGTCTATCAGGACAATGGACGACAGCAGGACGCCGAGACCTCCACCCAGAAAATGCGGGCGGTGGCAACGGCGTGGCGATCCAAGGGGTTGGTGTTCTTGGACAAGACCACCTGGAACCTCACCTATGGCTACGTGGCCGTGCCAAAGGTCAGTTTCACGGAACAGGAACGGCAGAACATCAAAGCGTACCTGCTCCCGCTGTTGTCCAGTCGGGACGCCAAAGGCCAGGAATCATTGGAGGTCGCTGTCCATCTGGCCGACTGCATCGTCAGACTGGTCTCGGCCAAGGAAAAGCAAGGCACGGGCCTGGCCACATCCTACCTCCAGCAGTACATCAAGGGAGAGACTGGTATTTGTTGCCAAAACAAGACCAAGTTCGGCAAAATCAAGGAGGCACTAATTGCCCTGGGGTTCATCAAGGTGCTGCGGCAGGGCCGTCACCGCTGTGGTGCGACCTACTATGGCTTAGCGGGACGGCTGGCGGAAAAGGAAACGCCATGCGAGAACCGAACACCGGTAAATGAAGATAAGATTGACACTATCATCATGCCAATAGAGGAACAGGTGGAGGAGTATGGTAACCAGAGGGATCTATTATCTATAGCGGTACAAATCCCTGATTCTCGTCCACGTCGGGTCTTGAGGCTGACCAGCGATCCGGTGTTCAATAGGCTTCTGAGCCAAAGCCAAGAGCTTCAAAAGCCTAAGCCAGCGACTCTGTTTACCAGTGACCCGGTATTCAACAGGCTGATAGCGAAAAGCCTGGCCTCCGATCCCCCCTGGTCTTGACCGGTCGGGAACCGAGGCGGTCAGATATCCCGAGACTTCGGGACAATTGGCCCGAGGTTGGGCCACCACAATGGCTAGGCAACTACGAAGTCCGTCAGGTCTTGACACCGATGGGTGAAATCATCGCACGCTTTTCAGGTTCGGCAGTGCCTTTTGAAGGTCTTGGATTCCAGCCCTGGTCACCTTTGTCCCCGTGACAGATAACGCCTGGAGTTGGGTCAGCCCTGTGAGGTGTAACAGGCCAACGTCGGTTACCTCGGTGTTCCCCAAGTACAGCTTCTTGAGCTTCGGCAATCCGCTGAGATATGCCAGCCCGGCGTCAGTGATCTTGGTGTGAAATAGGAATAACGTTTGAAGTTGAGCCATCCCCTTGAGGTGTGACAAACCGCTGTCCGTCACCTCGACATCCGTCATGCCCAAGTAGTTGAGGTCGGCCAAACCTTCAAGGTGTTTCAACCCGGCATCGGTGATTCTAGTTCCCCCGAGGTCCAGCTTTTGGAGTTGGCGCAGCCCCGTGACATGCTCCAATCCAGCGTCGGTGATTTTGGTTTCGTGCAAGTCCAGCGTGCGGAGTTGGGTCAACCCTTTCAGGTGCGCCAGTCCGGCGTCGGTGACCTCGGTCAACGACAAGTCTAGGTTATCCAGTTTCGCCAAGCCTTTGAGGTGGACCAGTCCATCGTCTTTGACCTTGTCATAACATAGTTTCAGGTAGGTAAGATTGGCCAACCCCTGAAGCTGCTCCAGCCCAGGGCCGGTAACCAGTGTGTCGTGGAGATTCAGGTTTCTGAGTTGCGTCAGGCCCTTGAGGTATGCCAGCCCCGCATCCGAGACCTTGGTTGACGCCAGTTCCAACGTTTGCAGTGAGGTTAACCCCTTGAGGTGCTCTACTCCAACATCGGTGACCGTGGTCGCCGCTAGATCCAGTGTTTGAAGTTTGGACAACCGCTGGAGGTGCTCCAATCCCGCATCGGTGATCTTGGTTTGAGTCAGTCTCAGATAAGTGAGATTGGTCAACCCTCTCAGATGCGCCAATCCCGCATCGGTGACATTGGTGGCAGCCAGGCTCAGTACCTTGAGTTGCGTTAGCCCTCTAAGGTGCTCCAGCCCGGCGTCCGTAATCCAGCCAAAGCTCAGGTCGAGGTAATCGAGTTCTGTCAGCCGCTCAAGGACTTCCAGCCCAGGGTCCGTGACCCTCCAGGTACTCGCCAAATCCAACCATTGAAGCTTGGTCAACCTGTTGAGATGTTGGAGTCCAGCGTTCGTGACCCAAGTTCCCCCCAGGCCCAACGTGTGAAGTGTGGTCAACCCTTTCAAATGTTCCAGCCCGGCATCGCTGATCTTGTTGTACCCCAGGTCCAGCGTTTCGAGTTTGGTCAAACCTTCGAGATGTACGAGCCCGGCGTCCGTGATCTTCGTAAGACGTAGATCCAAATAGTCGAGATTGGTCAACCCCTTGAGGTGCTCCAAGCCAGCACTTGTAACCGCCGTACCGTACAGGCTTAGCTGTCGGAGTCTTGCCAAACCTTCGAGATGTACCAGCCCGGCATCGGTAACCCTAGTTGACGCCAAGCCGAGGGTGTCGAGATTGGTCAACCCTCTCACGTGTTCCAGCGCAGCGTCAGTGACCTGGGTATCACCGAACTCCACCGCAACGACTGGCTTTCCTGGGCTCCTTTCATCGAGGGTCACCCGGCCTCCCAGTTTTTCAATTTCGGCAATCGCCTTGGGTTGCTCCTCATTCGGTTCTGCGGTCAAGCCCGAGGGAAGTGAGGCCGTCAGCAAGGCCATCACCAGCAGGGCCAATACAATCCGGTTCATGGGGTTTCTCCGTGCAGTAGTGCCACGATTGTCAACACCTGGAACCGACGTGTCGTGTGTAAGAGACGCTTGCGCCACAGTATAGCCGCTTTTGCCGGGAAGCGGTATCGCCGGTACGGAGGCGGTAGCTTCTTCCTTGGGCCTTATTCCACTGACACCAACTACGGGGCCATTACAGCACTGGAGACAACCATGCCAGCAACCACCGATCAGGAATTGACCATAACGTGCGGTTGGGGAAGCGGTAGGAGAGCCCGCTTCCTCGGGTTCGCTGACGGGCCAGGCGGCTTGTCCTGCCAACACATCGGCCCCAGCACCACCGTTATCACGGCCCTGCCACGTACAGGCGATGCCCTCGTGGAGATGGACGGCAAGCAGTACGCCTGCTGGTTTCGCAACCTCGACCCTCTTCCGGCCCGCATTGTTGTCGTCCACGAAGATCTCGCTCGGCTCGAACTCAGCCAGTTGGACGACATCGACAGCCTGGGCAAGATCGCTGACCTGGGGATCAGGTTCTTCCGCAAGGATCACAAGTCGGTTTGCTCTCGGCTTAAGCGGCTTGTCGCCAGATACGGCGAGTTCACCTGGGTCCACTACGGCCACAATGCCCCGGTGTTGGTCGTGGGCGTGACACCAACGGGGACGGCATCCGACAACAACACGAGGTAATGCTGTGAAAGACATGTACGCAGGAACTCGGCCGTTCGACCGAGAACAACTGGTGTTCGTCGCCGAAGTGATGCTCACGTCGGCGCTTGAGATGATCTCCTCCCAATTGCCACACGAGGCTGATGCCGAGCCACCGGAGTCCAGCCATTTCGAGGACCAAGCTTGCTGGCAGGCCGGTTGGAATCTGTCCATTCTCTTCGCCCAGGTGACGGGCGAGGGCATGGGCGAGGGCGATGCTCTGGTCTGTGCGGGCGAGTTCAACGAAGCGTGTCGGCGGCTCGTCGATTACGCCTGGCGAGGAGATGGGCGGCACGTCAGGAAACGACAGGCCAACCTGGGTCTGCCCCACAAGATCAAGGACTTGTATGGCATCTACTGGGTGGACTGCCGCAAGCACGCCGAGCATTTCGTCAACGAGGTCTTCGGCGATTACCTCGCCGTGGGCGTGACACCAAGAGGGATGTCATCGAACACCCACTAACGATGTAAGGGGAGAACAGCAATGGCCAACGTGCCGACATTCGCCAATGAGTATGGCCCCGAAGAATACGCAGCGCTCTGGGGCTGCGACCCAGTTTATGATCGCTTCCCACGGCAACCGGGAGACGGCTACCATTTCTACAATTTCGCCGTCGAGCAAGGCGACCCCGAGTTCCTCCGAATGTTCATCCCGGCAATCGAACGGACCATCACGTGCGTTGAGCGTGAGGGAACTAGCGAGGAAGACCAAGCCGACCTAGAAGATCTGCTGAGCTACGTAAAGGAACTTTTGGTGGAGGCAGAGACAGAGGTCGTCGCCACGCCCTGACACCAGCCACCAATCACCGGAGGAAGACATGCCCAACACACGGCGGGTCAAGATCCGAAGAAACAGCCTTAGCGAGAACCTGTACCTCAACCGCCAGGGTCAGTGGGTGCCGTGGAAAGAGGCCGCCTGGTTTTCGAGCGATATAGCTGCGGAGCGATTTGCCGAGAGGCATGGCATCATGGTCTACGGGCTCTTCCCTTCCGAAAGCTTTGTTGGCAAGCCCTGACACCAAGTGGATGGTCGAAAGGAACCGAACGATGACCAGTACCGTTTCGACACCGAAAGGCGTGATCGCCGCCAACAAGAAGGTGCGGACCCAGCAGGACGTGATTCAGCGTTTGCCCTGTCTCACGGCGCACCTCATTGCCGAAAGCCTGGGCTACTTTACGCCGCAATCGGCCGCCAATGCCATCGCCTATTTCACGAAGAGCGAGGCGTTTTTCTGTGAGTGGTACTACGACTGGGCTGCCAAGCGCCTGCGCAACGGCAATGCCGTGTCCGCCGATTTGCGGGAGGTTGTGCGGGAGGTCGGCGAGTTGGCCCTCCAAAATGCCGTGAAGCGCCGAAGCCACCACCGAGGCCCGATGGCTGAGGCGAAGCGGGCCTTGGCCCTCGTCCTTCATGTTCGCCAAGGTGGCCAGGGGCCAGCCTTTGCATCTTGGTTCTAACCCGTAGAGGAGAAACGATGAAACGCATTGACGTGCCTGTGCAATTTGTAGGTGTAGTGACGGTCCTCGTGCCAGACCACCTTTCCCTCGATGACGGCAAGCTCTTGGCAAACAAGCTCGCCCTGGCCCGCATCCTGGCCACGTGCGACAACCCCGATGCACCCGACGAAGATGCGTGCGAGGACTATGCCGAGGAGTGTTCGGCCAAGGCCAAAGCGACCGCTGAAGGCGATTGGGATCGGTGTAAGGTCGAGAACGTTGGCGGCACCTGGAAGTTGGGCCAGACCTGACACCATCAACGCAACGGCTTCGTCAGCCGCCGTCGCCGGAACAGCACCCACACGCAGAGCACAAGCCCACCGAAGAAGCCGACTGCATAAGCAGTCACATGGGCCCACAAATCCGTCAGGAAGGCGACGTGTCTTGCTTCTGGGACTCGTAGGGCAATCGGCCCGATCAGCCGCACGCCACCGGCCTTCGCAGTGAGATACCCGGCGATTCCTGCTAAGAACGAGGCGCAGGCCATGACGAGCAGCAGGCAAGCGATTGGCCGCAACAGATCGGCAGCGTTGAACTTCGGCCACGATCCGAGTCTGGAGGTGATGACAGCCGGGATGCTGAGGATCAGCCCCATCCACCACGTTGCAAAGATGCCCCAGCCGAAGGCGAGCAGCGTCGGCGAATCGGTGTGGAAGATGGGCGGGTGGCCGATGGTGAAGTATTCAACGCAGACCCGTGCCGTCACCTGGTCGTGGCACATGCCGTAGACGATGGCGGCCAGGATGCACAGCAGGATGATCTTCAGTCCTTCCATGCTTTCGGCCTCCGCTTGGGACGACGTGATTATAGCAGATCGTCGTGACACCGACTACGGCAGCATCACGCTCACACCATTCACGAAAGGACGACGCCATGCAGTTCTCGGTGATCTACAGTGTCGATGTTCCTTGCGACTGCGATCCACTTGATTACGCCCCGCCCAAGGTAAACAAGCTTTGGGACCAAACTGAGGGCGACGAGCAATACGATTTTTCTTATCTCGAAGGTCAATGGGACGGCGGCCACCACCGTAAATGGTGCGCAATGCTCAGCCAAGAACAATTCGACGAATTCGTCGAACACTGTGCCCTTGTTGCTGACAGCACGGAAACGATGGGCAGCTTGGGAGCACCAGGTTTCGGTTTTAGTTGGTCGCCCGCCATTTCGTTCAAGTCCAGCGACTCGGATGCATACCGGGACGCCTACGTTACGCCGATCCCTGAAACCAAGAAGAAACGTGGCACACACGATTGGAAGCAGGTGAAGGATGCCGTGTTGGCGGCTTATGGGTGATTGGTGACGCCGTGGGCCTCGCTCCTTTATTCGGAGCGAGGCCCCGCTGACACCAACCACGATGGCGAAGGGAGAACAGCCATGCAAGAAACTGACGTTTTTGTGTTTCGGCGTTGGAAGGATTGTGGCAGCCTGATCGCCTTGTTTCCAGAAATCCCCACCGATCTCTACGGCTGGTATTGCGAGGCTTATGAGCACGTCGGGCAGCACGGTGGCGCTGACTTCCACGGCTGCATCCAACACACCGTCCCCGTGCGGCCCGAGGAATACGCTGATCTCGCCGAAGAACTGACCAGGATCGGATACAACCTGCGCCCAATTCAGAAGGCGTCGTGGCATCACCACGAACGGCGAAGAGAAGCGGCACGAGAATGGGCTGTGGCTGACACCAACTAACGCAGCGAAAGGAAGCGAAACCATGCAGGTACAACTACGGGAAACCGTTGGCGATGGCCAAGGGGTCACACCGGTCACGGTGACAATCGAAAGGGACAACCTGGCCTTGTGCATCCTGCCCGAAGGCATGAACGTCTGGGGCGTGCCCGCCGACAATCCAAGTGGTCCCATCCTCCTTGAACGCCATCGGGGCACAGTCCGCCTGCTCGTGTGGGCCGACATCAACCAGGAAGAGCCAACGCACGTCATCGACCTGTCGGGCGCAAAGGAAACCGCACGGCTGACACCACCCAGCCCAACATAACGGGAGAAAAGCAATGACCACGAATGGCAAGTGCATCCGCAAGATCGTGATGAGCCTCTTCTGTTTGGCAGAGGACGCCGAAGACGTGAAAGCGTCTCTCTTCTGCGAGGATGGCAATTGCTGGTTCTACGACAACGATGCCCCTCTGGGAAATATCACGGTCGAAATCCTCGAACCCACGGATGAAGAAGAAGCGAAAGCTCGTGAGGCTCTGGACGTGGAAGACGAGAGCGAGGACGAAGCTGACACCAACTGACCACTTGTAACGAACACCAACCTTCACGGGAGATGACGCATGACAACGAACAACGGCAAAGCGAAGTTCTCGCTCGGACAAGTCCTCGCAACCCCTGGCGCACTGGATGCCCTTCAGGAGAGCGGGCAGACGCCCGCATTCTTCCTTGCCCGTCATGTGAAAGGCGACTGGGGCGAGGTGTGTCAAGAGGACGCCCAACTCAATGACCAGGCCCTTGTCGATGGCTCACGGCTGCTGAGCGCATATCGCACCCTGAAGAACGTGCGTCTCTGGGTCATTACGGAGGCCGCAGACGACCGGGGCAACAGGGCGGCCTCAACGATCTTGAAACCTTCCGAATATTGATTGCTGTCTCACCCGCACCGTCTCAGTGTGACACCAACTGAGACGGTGCGGGGCAACGACCGAAGCGAAAGGAAGGGCTGATGACCACAACAGGAATACTCCCCCTCATCGTGTACGTGCGAAGGGAACGCACCACGGATTCCGTTGCCCTCCAGCACTTGACACCGACTCAACTGGAGCAACGCAGCCACCGGGACTGGGTGTTCTACCACGATGCCGAGGCGACAAGCTTTTACTGTCGCATCCCCTGGTACTATTCGACTGGTCCAACAAGGCGAAACAAGTGGCAGGTTCTCAACTGCTTTCGCTATCGTCTGGTATGGCTGCCTGACACCGAATAGATCACCACACAACGAGGAGAACTGTCATGGCAGTCACGGTTTGTGCGTTCAACCACCGGGAGTGGAAGCGGCTCGGGCTGGCCGACTACGAGGACTTCGGCGACATGGTGACGGAGTGTAACACTGGGGAAGACGCCTTCAGCGGCTACGGCGAATGGTTCTTCGTCCCCGACGACGCCTTGCCCAATGGTGATCGGGTGATCTACTTCGGCACCTGGGGCAACGACAACAGCCCTGGCGCTTCCTCCTATACCCACGCCGAGATCTTCGACATGAACGATCCTGAAGATGCCGTCGAGTACGACAAGCGGGTGCGGGAATGGGAATCGCAGCCCGAGTGGGTCGAGGAAGAAGCTGACACCGAATAGGAGAGGGCGACTACGACAGCAACCCCTTGAGGTAATGACCATGCACGAAACGACTCTCCTCGTCGATACCCACGTTGTCCAGGAGATGAACACCATCCTTGGCGGCCCTTGCGTTGGGGATACGAAACGTGACGGCGTGATCCAGACGTTTAATGCGGCCTTCCCCAACGGTCACGAAGCCGACATCAAAGTCTGCAACGGCGAACCTTCGCCGTGGATCGACGCCGTTCTCTTCGATCAAGATGGCAATGAAATCGCCCTCCAAGAACCATCCGATGGGCCACTCAACAGAGATTGGGAGTGGGAAGACGATGGCGAGAAGTACGTCTTGCATCTGCAAGCACGGTCCCGTTGACACCAACTACAACGCCACGACCGCCACACATTTATCGACTAGGAGATTGCGATGAGAAAACTGCGATTGGTTCTGGACGTGACCTACAACGACAATGGCGTGGCTGAAGAAACGCTGCGGCGATTGCTGGGCAACGTGGTGGTGCTCGCCGTGAGAGAGGGACTGCTCACCGGCGAAACCGAGGCCGAGGTCGAGAACCATGCCTATCGTGTGGAAACCGTGCCACAGCCACCGTCACCTGACACCAAATAGCTCGGCGAAAGGAACAAGACAATGCCCATCCGCATAGGCACCACGTTCTGGCGTTGCCCCGTCTGCAAGCACCACGCCACCATTGACGGCGGCGAGTTGGCCACGGTTGGCACTCCGCACTGTGGCAAGTGCGAGGAGCAGGAAATGGACCAACTGGACGATCCGACGCCGACCATACTTCATCTCGACGATGGGGAAAACGATACCTTCGTTGGCGTGGCGCTGCGGCCCCGAGGGACAAGCATCAAACGCTTCGAGGCCAAGATCGCCTGCCTTTGGCGCAAGTTTCTCGACACGCCGCAGCCGCCGATGCTCCCTACGTTTGGAGAGTGGCTGGAACGGGAGCACGGCATCCTTTTCCTCAAGGCCCAGTGCCTCGACGTGGAGGTGGGCGGAAGCGAGGAATGAAATGACGAAGCGAGAACAAATCACTGCTCGATTCCACGTCCCTGTGGAAACCATCCGCTACGTCCGAGGCCAAGGATGGTACTACGACGGCCGTGGCAAGCCAATCCTGCTCGGCAGATCGTTCCATGAAATCCAGTGTACCCCGGACTGGGCCTTGAGGAAGATCACCTGACACCAACGGCACGTGAGGAGCCAAGACCATGAGCGCACTCACCCGAAAGAAGCAACGAGAGCTTTTCCTTGCCAAAGCCAAGAAGCTGTTGCTCGACCTGGGAGCAAAGCAAGAGGGGGACGAGTTCATCCTGCAAACCAAAGCCGGTCGCTTGAAGCTGCACCCCAGCGAATATGAGGGCGAAGAGCTTGGAACAGTGTTCGCCCGCTTCGACGATCCCCAGGCCGCCCGACAATTCGTGGACTGCAACCGCTTCTCTGGCAAGTGGAACCATCACTACTTCGATGGCTGGACCGTCGAAACGGCGATTGACGATCTGGCGTGCCAACTACAAAAGGTGATTTGACACCGACTATCCGACCACAAAGGAAAGCCACGACACCTGAGGAGCGACGCTATGAGCAAGACAACGTTGTGGCGGGTGTCGCTCACATTTTGGAAGCGATACATGCAGGGCAACCGCTACCGCCCTGTAATCGTGGTTACGAGAGCCAGTGACAAGGCACCATTGGGTGCCGTGCATTCGCTGTCGATCCGCACCATCAGCCCAAAGGCGGCGGCGAGAAAATACATTCGGGACAACCTTCCCACAACCTTACACCTGTTGGACGATGGGGCAAATGAGCCGGGCGATCTACTGGCCCCCAATCCCCACAACCAGTACAAGCCTCGCCAAGAAATGCGGTGGGCGAAGCGAGGGGTGAAGTCGAACGGCGGGCCGGTCATCATCGTGCGAAAGTAGTGCGATGCCTACGGATTGTCTTCAATCCGGTGACACCGACTACCTCTTCGTGAAACGAAACCACCTTCTCAACAGGGAGAAATCGTATGGGCTGGCTTTTCACGAGAGGCAGCACACGGAAGACGCTGATCGGGGAGCGAACGGAAAACTGGGAGCGAACTGCCGAGGATGGCATGGTGGCCAAGTCCGTCTGCCTCGCACATTGCTACCGGGGTGGCCGGTTCTCTGGCGTGCTGTGGGCCGTTTGGGAACGGACATTCACCAAGGAGGGGCAGCAGGTCAGGCCCACCGAGCGGTGGATCACCTGCGACTTGTTGAGATACCAGCGAGATTACGGCTGGGGCTATAAGGACATGGACGAGAGCATGCATCCCTATTTCTACTCGTGTCCCTTGGGCTACTTGAAGATGGTCCCCATCGAACAATTCGGCGGCAATGCCGAGTGGCGGGAAGGTGTGCGGCAGTATCACGCCCAACAAGCCGAGAAAAGGCGGCAACGCTGCTGCCCCGCCTGACACCAACGACACTCCTAACGGCCCAGGAGAACACAAATGGAAGTCGTGCTGCATCTTGTCCATGATGTTGTCGAAGACGCAGAGGCATTTACCAGCGAGCAGGACGCCTTGGAACATCTGTCGGCCGAGTGCCACGAGCAGTTCAAGACCGTGGCGGGTTTCCTCGACTGGCAGGAAAAGCACCAGGGCCTCCCCGACGAATACCGCTGGATTGAGCTACCACGGAAAGCCGTCAAGGAACTGGATGAAGTCCTGCTCCGGTAGGCATGTGCTCCGCCTGACACCAACTAGACCGGTGTGAAACGAAACCCCACAGGAGACGACCCGTGAACACGAACATGGCACAGTTGGCGTTGTACGCTCAGGATGCCTGCAACGCTAGTGGAATCGTATTCGACCTGGCCGACTTTGTCACCGAACTGGAAGAGGAACGGGTGAGATTGGGGCTGGATGAAGACTGGCTGCTCAACCAGCCCATGCTGATCTTGTTCGCCGACAAGCTCGATGATCTTTGTGGTTGCCGCCGTATGCCCACGCTCCCCCTCAAGCCGCCGATGAAAACGCTGCCCGAATTGATGGCGACTTTCAAGGCCGTGATGTATCGGCTCTGTGAGCAATCGCATCGAGAGAACCAAGGAACGGATTGGCGAAACCAGCACCCCGATGTTCTAGCGTGTGTGCTGCAACTGGTCTACCTCACCAGGAGCCGCAATTCCAGCCGCTACTGCGATGCGTATCGAGCCTGCCGAAGCATGATCGAATCGGGCGAAACTGTTGCCGTCTGACACCAACTGCCCTGTCATCGTCGCACCCACGACTATCAGTCACCAGCAAGGGGAGAGCCGTTATGCCCAAGTATCGTGTCGAAGCCCTGGAAAAGTTCGTCGTCAGAACCACCTACTACGTCGAAGCCAAGAATCGCAAGGACGCCGAGAAGCTGTGTCGGGACGGCGAGGTGGCCTATGACGACAAGACAATCGAAGAGGGCGATGAGGAATGGCTGGAAACCGTATCGGTGACACCTGAAAGGAAACCAGTATGACGCTCGCAGAGAAACTACACCCCGCCCGCTTCACGGGCATGTCGGGCAGAATGGCAGCCATAGTCGCCTGCATCCTGGGCCAGCGTTGGACTTCTCCGGCCATCGCCGAACTCGTGGTCACATCCGATGGCCACGTGCTTGGCCGCAACGTTGGCGATTGTGGCCACAACGCCTATATCGGCACCGTGGCGAACCTTGAAGACAACTGGGACCGACTCCTCGATGCGGCTGGACTCACGGCCGCCGAGTATCAGGAAGCGCAAGGTGCGTTTCAGCGGGTCGTCCTGACACCAGCTACGAGGTTGTAACAACAACACCCCTTCACGAGGAGACACCATGTCTGACGAAACCGAAGCGATCCGCAGGGAGTTGGTGGCCGAAATCAACGCCGCACCGGGCAGCCGAGAGGCGCTTCAAGCCGAACACGGGCAGGTGTGGGATACTCAGGAGCTTGGCCGTGACTACGAGGTGATTGGATTTGCTGCGCCATTGGTCGTCGTGCGGCGCAAGAGCGACGGCGTGCGGGGAAGTCTCTTCTTCCAGCACAATCCGAGGTTCTACTACGGATTTCAGCCGGGGTGATCGGCCGGGTGACGCCAGGGGCTCCTGCGGCCAGCCGTGGGAGCCCCTGGCTCTTTCTTGACACCAACTACATCGGAGACGAGCACAACGTTTAGGAGTTGACCATGAGCTTCACCCCTGCCCCCGAGATTTCCCTCAAAGTGCGGAAGGCCCTCGACGAACTCTGGCGCTCGGGCACCTCCGAAGGGAAGGCCGTTGCCGAGTGCCTGAACGACATCGCTTCCAACGGCGATGAACAAGCCACGGATGCCTTTCTCCTTACCTGCGCCGAGGAAATCCGTGATTGGGCCAATGCCTTCATCGACAAGATACGGGCGCAAAAGCCCTTCGGTATCCATGTGCGATGGGGCGACAAGAATAGCCAACGGGAAATCTACGACACTCCCCGAGATGCCGCTTACTACGACTTCGCCGGTGAAGCCGAACTGGCCGCCTTTCTCCTCGCTCTGAACGAGCACGAAGGTTGGTCGGATTGCGATGCCTTCACGGACGAAGAACTTGCCCAAGAGCCCGAACAATACCCAGAGTGACACCAACGAAGGCGACGATGACGACGATCCTCTTCAATAGGGAGGGCGTGAGGGAACGGACAGCGGCGGGGTGCATCCTGAACTCGGGCTGCCGTTGTCACCACGAACAAGCAGCGTGACACCAACTACGAGGGAGACAAGACATGAAGACTGTAAGGATAACTGTCGAGGGTGGCGTGATCCAATTTGTCGATTGCCCACGGGGCGTAAGGGTGATCGTGAAGGACTACGACGTTGACGGCGAGGACAATGTCCATCAGGACGAGCAAGGTGACGCCTATATCGAGGGCGTATGGGAGCACAGCAATGCCAACGTTTGAAATCGAGCAGTACGAAATCCACGTCCAGACCTACACGGTCGAGGCGGCCAATGAAGCCGAGGCCATCGTGAAGCTGTTGGACGGCGAGGCCGAACCGGTGGACGACAGCGGGGAGTATGTGGAGATCGCCGAAGACTTCGGCCTCCCCGCCGACGAGCACCAGGAACTTGCGGACGCCTTGCGTGACGTGGGTGTGCCGGTCGATGAGATCATCCCGATCATCCGCAGCATCGTGGAGGCGTGACACCAACAAGATCGTCGTAGTGAGGGGGAAAACGGAAGCCGTAGCCGTCGCCGCAGCTTCCATCCTTCAGCGGTCTGAAACGCCAGTCAGTCTACTACTTTTTCACGGCCCGCACCACCAAGCGGCGACTCGCCCTGCGGCTGCGGCGTGTTCGCACCATCACCCGAATCGAAACGTGCGGTACACGAGGGCTGCGACACTCAATATGATGCCAAGTAGGGCGGCCACCTTGCCGATTTCGTAGTAGCGGCTCAACCATCGTTGATTGCTCCAAAACCAGTGGAAATGGGCAAATGCGGCAACGAAGAATACCACGATGCCTGTCAGGATTGCATCGAGCCCGTACACATCCCGCAGCAGCCCAGGCTGCGCCGGTGGGAGCCCCCGCAGAGTAATGTTGAGGACTATGGCATGGGCAGTGAATACGCAGAATAGCCCGTAGGCGGCCAGGATGCCTGGGAACACGACGCCGTACACCCAGCCTTTCGTGCCGTCGCCAGACGGCGGCCCCGCTAAGTCCTCGGGATCAATCATGTTATGCTCCCACTCCGGTGTGGCGAACAGTGTTCTTTTCGACAAGGTGTCCGAAAGAAAAGGGCTCTTCCGGTTTTAGGTGCAGAACGCGAGAAATTCAGCCTTCAGGCCACGGACGATCTCGCGTAGCTCGGCGATGGTCCGCCCGGCGGCTTCCGACGCCCGGTTCAAGTCCAGGAGCAGCCGGTTCCAGAGCGTGTCGGCTGACTTCACGCCGTAGCAGCGTTTGGTGATGACGCGGGCCTTGTTGTTGATACCTTCAACCGCCGCGCTGGTGTACCGCCCGTCGAAGTAGTTCAGGATGCCTGTCTTCCAGTTGTCGTAGGTCGTCCAGAATTTGCTGAAGTCCAGCCCCAGCGCTTCGGTCCGCGCGCGGAGTTCGGCCAACTGCTGTTCGGCCGTGGCGCGGTCCGGCGCTGTATCGAAGATCTCCTTGAACCGCACCCGCACGTCATACACGTCCTTCAACGCGGGCAACCTGGCGAACAACTCCTCCAAGGCTGCGCGCTCTTCGGGCTTCAGGTCCTTCGGGTCGCGGCGAAACTCCCACATCAGCGAGCGGAACCGTTTCTGCTCGGCTTTGGACAACTGGGCCTTGTGCTTCCGCGTGCTTTTTTTTTCGCAACTCATCCACCACCTCGTTGAACTGCTTGGCCACGTGGAACCGGTCCACCACCAACCGGCTGTTGCGAAGTTGCTCGTTGCAGACCGGGCCGTAGACCTTCCCCATGTCCACGCGGTGCGTTTCCACCGCGGCGCGCTGCTCGGGCGTCAATTTCCCCAGGCATTCGAGGGCCGCTGCCGTGTCGCGCCCGCGGGCCACCGCCAGCACCTTCGGCGACTCCGGGTCGGTCAAGTCCGTCATCACCGTCACGTACAACTTGTGCCGCTTCTTGAGGCTGATTTCGTCCATGCCCACGTGCTTGATGACCCGTGCCGGGTCGATCCGCTTGTCGTCCTTCAACTGGTTCTCGACGATCAGTTCCACGGTCTCCGCCGAGATGCCCAGCCGCGCGGCCACCTCTTCTTCGTTGCTGCCGATGAGCATCCGCAGCACGTATTCCTCGAAGCGGTACGTGTACAGCACCTTCTTCCGCTTGAAGGGGGCGAAATGCTCCTGGCGATGCCCACAGCGCGAGCAACGATGGAAGCAAGGCTGGAAGATCAGGAAGCTCGGCTGACCCCACAGGTCCAGGTCGCGGACCACATAGACGGTGTTCTTGTACTCGTAGGTGGACGGCTCTTCGTGGCCGCACTGCTCACAACGGCAAGAGTCGGGCAGGGGGAACTTGACCTCGAAGCCGTGCCCGTCGCGCGAGCGCTCGTATCCCAACAGTTCCACACCCGGCGGCAAATCCAACTTCACTTTGACCTCGACCTGAGCCATCCGTGGCCTCCTTGGTTGGCGGTGTCTTCTGCGACGGGGCGAAGGCAACAACCGCGTTGGTCCGACCGCCGCCGCTTGAGCAAGGTAACGCCGCGGGCGACCTCGGGCCAACAGCAACCTTCCCAACTCGCGAAATCGGCGCCCGCAGGGAGGAGGCGGCGGAACATGTTCCCGGACAAGCACTTACGCTCGCAATCCCTGTTGCACTATATTCTTGTGGGGGGGGCTAATATGGCGAGAATTACGTGCCTGGGGCGTTCAAGCAACCGTCGCGCGTAGTATAACGGCCGCTATTGTTGAGCCTCGGGTTTGTGCGGCGTTCGCACCCAGAACCGGAAGAGCCAAGAAAAGAGAGGTCAACGTAGGCTGCCAGAGCAATGCGGAGAACATGCCCCATCAGACTGAACTGATCGTACTCAGCCCTTAATGGTTCTGCAATCCCCGTGGGCTGGGGCGATTGGGTTATCATCGCCACGCCTTCCCATCTTCGTCCTGACACCCACTTGGTGTTTGTGACCAACACAACGCCTAATGCCCCGCTGTCTCGGTGTCTGCTTGCGTTGACGGGCGACGACGCCCGCCCACTTGACACCAACTATATCACCATACCGAGGAGCGGAATCGCAATTTCGCATAATCGGTGGTTCCCGAAGTACAACAGGCATTTTGGTAGGCACAGCCCCATGAAAACAGTCGAAAACCCGTCCAATTTCGGATCACAAAACGGAAAGGCGAAATCCAATCTGGTCGCCCAGATCGCCAGAATCGTGCGGAAGGCCGGGCTGGACTACCAGGGTTGGCGGTACGTCAGCAAGAAAGTGCGGCACATCTGTGACCTCCGTCCAGCCCGGAAGGGCCGAAGGTTGCCTCGTGTCCTGACCGCCGAGGAGTTCAGGCGGTTCTATCTGATCGTTGACAGGGCCGAGGACGTTCAGCATGGCTTGATGCTTCGTCTATTGTTCTACACGGGTGTGCGAGTTTCCGAGTTGTGCCGCATCGAAGTCGCCGATGTGGATCTGGAAAACTTCAAGATCTTCGTTTCCCAAGGCAAGGGCAGCAAAGATCGCTATGTCCTTTTCGGCAGGGGCTTCGCTACGGCCCTTCGCACCCACATTGCCGCCCATCGGCACAACCGTTTCCTCTTTCAGACGAGGAGGGCCACGAAGTTCTCGACTCACCGGGTGGAACAGATCGTTCAGAAGTATGCGGAGGAAGCCGGGGTTCGCTGCACCCCGCATAGCTTCCGGCACCAGTGTATCACTTGGTTGACCCGACACTCGGGAATGGCTGACGCCGAATTACAGTTGATTACCGGCCACGCAAGGCGGGAGACGCTTGCCATTTACCAGCACGTTGCGCTCGATGGTGAGTTGGAGGCCAAGTACCAGGGGGCGATGCAGGCGGTCGAGTTGTAGGGGCCTCGAACGTGCGCTGACACCAGCTAGGGGGCTGCTCAACGACCAACCCCTCACCGGAGCCCTCGCATGTGCGACCTCACCACTCTGCAAGATCGGTTCGTTCACCACATACCGGCAATGCAAAAGGCGGCACGGTTCCCCTTTCGCAAGCTACCGCCCGAGGCCCGACAGGAGGCGATTGCCAACTCAATCGCCATCTGTTGGAAGTTTTTCTACGCCCTTTTTCTCCAGGGCCGTCACGATGAGCCCAGCATCCTCAACTCGTGTTTTCGCTTTGCGATCAGACATACCAAGTGTCAGTAGTTCCAAATTCGGGAAATTGATATAGGTGAACGCAAGGTTCCTCCAGTAAAGAACTTGGGTCACAAACCAGGTTCACACAAGGAGGAAACCCATGCGTTCACAAACGGAGTATATCATCACCAAGGCGGAGGTCCACGCGTACGCCGAGGACTGGATAGGGACGGCGCTTCGCCTTGAGTATCGGGGTTATAAATGTTCGACTTCCACGCTTCTCCAAATTCTCCTGATTGCCGCGGCACGGGTGGTTTCCGTGTTTGCCGCCTGCCGCGATCTGGCCGATGCACCGTCGGATCAGACGATTCGCAACGCCTTGGCCGTAACGTTGCCGGAAATCGCCGAACTCGAACGTCGTTTGAACCTCGCCTTGGTGACGCATGTGCCCAAGGCGTTGCGACGCAAATCCCGCATGGTGGCGATCGACCTGACGCTGATTCCCTATCACGGGCAGCCGGCGCGGGACAAGAAGGAAATCTTTCGAGGCGAACCGAAGTCGGGCACCACCCATTTCCATGCCTACGCCACGGCTGTGGTACTCCACAAAGGCTACCGTTACACCTTGGCGCTGGTGCGAGTCGAGTACGGCGACTCGATGAAAGAGGTGCTTCAGCGGCTGTTGGCGATTGTTCGTCGCCGAGGCGTAAAAATCCGCTTTTTGCTGCTGGACAAGGGCTTTTTCAGCGTAGAAGTCATTCAGTATCTTCTTCGCGCCCGTCGTGGATTCATCATTCCCGCCGTCGTGCGAGGCCGAAAGCCCAAGGACCCCAAGACTCCGCCGCACGGCTTGCGAGCACTGTTGAAGAAGAAACACGGCTACTATCGGGAGACGATCACCTCGGGCCAAACGAAAGAGAAACCGAAGGCCAGCGTGACCGTGAACATTTGCGTTGCCAGCAAGCATTTCACCGACGAGAAGACCGGCCGGCGGCGGCGCAAGCGGCTTCTCTACGTGGTGTCGAAGGTGCGGCGAACACCTGCGGAGATACGCGAAACCTATCGCAAGCGTTTCGGCATCGAGACGAGCTACCGCCAGATGAACGAGGCGAAGATCAAGACATGCACGCGCGATCCAGCGTTGCGTCTGCTGTTCGTGGGCATTGCTCTGGTGCTGCGCAACGTGTGGGTGTGGATTCATTTTCGCTTCGCCAAAGGAAAATTCACCGAGGAACCGCAACTCTTTCTGGAATTGCTTCGTTTCCAAGAAATGCTCTTGTGGATCACCCAGATCGTTCAACAAGCCCTCGGCGCCAACAAAACCCTCGGACTCGATCGTCATACCTATGAACGACTTACGGCACATCGCCACACATAGCCAAATTTGGAACTACTGAGTGTGGTCGAAAGGTTCAAGGCCGGACTTGGTTCAGGGATGCCTTTGACTATCGAAGAACAGGCAAGGCGAAGTTTGAGGAAGTCGAGTTGGGAAACTTCATCGGCCGCAACACGCCCGTCCCCGATCAGGCTTCGTTCAGGATTGACGTGCCAGCATTCTTTGGGACATTGGCCGACCGACAGCGGCAGAATGGCAGTCGATCTGGCGATGGGCATGCGGACAAGCGAGGCCGCTGAGAAGTACAACTTGTCGCCGGGTCGCATCTCGCAATTCCGACGTGAGTTCAAGCGGCTCTTTGATGAGTTCTTCGCCGATTAGGGCGGTGACGACCGCCCCCGATGCCGTGGGAAGGCATTGGGGGCGAGCCGATTTTAGGATCGCCGCTCCGAAAACGAAGGCGTGTTGCAAAACCGATTTCTCAACAATCCCACCCTTTTCCGCCAGTGGCCTGACACCAAGTGGGCTTCTACAGGGAAGAGTGCCCCACCTTTTTTGGGTCTTCGGCAAAATCTGTGGGTGAAAAATGGGCCTACGGGGGATTCGTCCTGGCAAGGTGGATTTTCTGAGGGATGGCAGGGCAAATAAATGACGGTGGAAACAGCCGCAAAACCGGGGTTTTCTTGTTGTGTAACGGCCCTCGTCGGGTCTCCCACATCTGCAACGCACGGACCTTTGCCACGGAAAAAACGGGGATGGAATCTATGA
This sequence comes from uncultured Planctomycetaceae bacterium, assembly GCA_963759115.1. Lineage (GTDB taxonomy): Bacteria > Planctomycetota > Planctomycetia > Pirellulales > Thermoguttaceae > CAVWXT01. Next base: position 1,461,681 of record CAVWXT010000006.1, on the reverse strand, counting down.
ATCAGATCGTTGAGGCTCCCGAAATCACGAAAACCCCTGAAAATCCAGATTCAAACTGAGTTTCACGGCCCAAATCAACCCACAGATTCTGCCGAGGAGGCGATTTTTTGTTGTTTCATTTCTCGAAACTTCCTGCCGCAGGGTTTGAGCCATCCACGAAAGCGAGATCGCAGAAATCGCCGGGTCGAAAAATCGGCGGGCCGGTAGGGTTTTCACCCAGTGGTTTTCGCCCTCGCACGGAAAATCGTCGAGGGCTCGGCCAGGGGGAGAACTCCATACGAATCGGCATCGCAAAAAATCCGCCGCTGCCAAAAAATCGCCACGAGCAGTGCTCGCACACACGGCCGTATCATCGCTCGGAATCAAGCGGGACATCGGCGGGAAGCCTGCCCGAAAGTTCTTTTCCGCACCAGGGACAGAAGGATGTTGGCTGATTGGCGTCTCTTTGTCTCCGATCCTGATGAGGGCCGACTTCTTGGAAGCGTTTGGAGGAACGGATCATCCGCTCGTCATACGGCTGGGATTCCCCGTGCCCCGCCATTGAGCAAAAGCATCGTGTTCGCATGTCACACTTCCACTTCGTCGCCGTAAAGCCAGTCCAGCAGTACATGCACCTCATCGCCGAGTCGCACATCACCCACGACTTTGTCCCAGTCACCACCCAGCGTGAATATCCGCAGGAGTTCTTCTTCTTGAGCCGGTTCCAACGTTCCGTGCTCGATCCCGTTGCGACACTCAAGGACAAACTGAGCGATCTCCGAACCGCTGTCGTAATCCGAGCAGATCGGCCCATGAACCGCTGCAAGCCTGCGAGCGGCAGTGGCCAGCAAGTGGTGCAGCTTCACGTCGTCTCGTTCACGTTTTCGCATGCCCTGTCTCCCGCATCCTGTTAGAATTTTATTCGCACGGTGAAGGCGGCATACCTGCCTCTTGTGGGGTGGGGATCGCCTCGTTCCCAACTGACACCGATGGACTACAGCAAAATCCTGTCCAACCTGTACTGCGGATCGTGCCCCGAAAGCACGGGGGACATCGACTCCCTTCGCAGCGAGCTTGGCATCACGGCCGTCCTCTGCCTGCAAACCGATGAGGATTTGGTCGGCTGGGGAATCGATTGGAACCGGCTCGCCGCCTATTACCGAAAATCAGGAATCGAGGTTCGTCGGGTTCCCGTGCGGGATTTTTCGCCCGAGGATCTTCGCAGGCAGCTTCCCAGATGTGTGGATACCGTGAATGAACTGTTGCACCGTGGACACACAGTTCTCATCCACTGCAATGCAGGCGTCAATCGTTCACCGAGTGTGGTCATCGCCTATCTACACTGGATCGAACACTGGGACTTGGAGCAGGCGTTGGCGCACGTGCGAGCGTGCCGGGACTGTGATCCCTACTTGGAATCGATCCAACTGGCGACGGGAGATGCCCGTCCGTTCGATGCATGAGATGCAATCAGGAACCGTCCCACTCCTCCGCTTCCCTCTCTGCGATGGGCAGTTCCACCAGGATGGTAGTTCCTGTGCCAGGCTTGCTCTGAATGCGACACTTACCGCCCAGCAATCGTGCCCGTTCTCGAATACCGGCCAGCCCAAAGCGGTCTGCTGGCACAGTCTTTGGATCGAAGCCTTGGCCCCAATCTCGAATCTCGATACGAACTTTGTTTCCTCGTTGTCGCAAGTTGAGCCGCACCATCTCGCTCTGGCTGTGCTTGGATGCGTTGGTCAGGCCCTCCTGGACGATGCGATAGATGACGTTCTCCAGAATAGGCGTCAGGCGGGTGAACTCAACGCCGCTGTGAAATACGATGTGTGGGCCCCCCTTGACACCCTGGTCATTGACGAGGTGGGCAATGGCGGCCACTACCCCGGACTCGTCGAGAATGGGTGGGCGGACACCGCTGATGAGCCTTCTGGCCTCGGAGTGGCCTTGCCGCAGCATTGTCATCCCGGCATCAAACGCCTTGGCTGCCGCCTTCGGTCTCGTGCGTTTCAGATGTCCGTAGGTTTGGAGTTGCATGATGGCCCCAGCCAACTGTTGGGCCAGGCCATCATGGATATCGTAGGCGATCAGTTGCCGTTCGTGGTCGCTGGCCCGCAGCATGTGCTTCAGGGTTCGTCGTTCCCGCACCAGGGCTTCGTGTGTCTGCCGTCTTTCGGAAATATCTCGACATAGTGAGAGAATGCGTCTGCCTTGCTTGGTGTCAATGCAGCTTGCGTTGATTTCGACCGGGGTGACCGTGCCATCGGGGCGAGCATAGTCGATTTCGAGTTCTCGCACATGACCCCTTTCCACACACTTCTCGACCTCCTTCGCATTGCGATCAACATCATACGGCGCTGTCCATTCCACCACGCTCCGCCCCAGAATTGCCTCCAAGGCATGATGCCCACTGATGCGGACGTACTCATCATTGGCATCCACGACTCGACCGCTGGCGTCAAGAATCAAGTACCCGGTATCCGTGGTTTCGACCAAGTGGCGATACTTCGCTTCACTCTCCGCAAGTGCCTCCGCCACCTGCTTCCTCTCGGTGATGTCACGAAATAGTCCAAGGATGCATGGGCGTCCACCGTACGTGAGCGTGTTGCCCATAATGTCGGCGTAGAAGACACTTCCATCCTTTCGCAAGAAAGGCACGTTGGCGTCCTCCTGAAATCGCCCATCGGCTCGTGCTTGGATTCTTGCCAGGGTGGAGGCAACATCATCCGGTGGGTGAATATCCGTGACCGACATCGACAGCAACTCCTCCTCCGCATATCCGAGCATCCGGCATAGCGACGAGTTCACTCGGACAAGCCGCTTGGTCTCACCGTCCAGAATCAGAAGCCCTTCGAACATGCCGTCGTAAACGGCCCGAAGCTCTTCGAAGCTTTGCCGAAGTGCCTCTTCCGCCGCTTGGCGTTCGGTAATGTCCCGCACCAGAGCCATCAGCGCTATTGGCTTTCCCGTTACGTCTTTGACAACGGCACCAGATACTTCGCCAGAATACTGTGTTCCGTCTTTCCTGACAAACTTATACTCAACGTCCCTTGAAATGCCTTCTTTCAACGTTTGCTGGAGATTTGCGAGAAACCGTGGATGGTCCTCAGGAGCAATGAACTCCAGCGGGTTTCTGCCAATCAACTCGTCAACGCTTTTGCAGCGGTGCAACTCTGCGGCCCGCTGAGAGGCAAACGTCACATGTCCCTCCAGGTCGGACATCAGCAGGGCATCTGGTGAGGCTTCCACCAACGTCCGATACCTTTCTTCGCTTTGTCGCAACGCCTCCTCAGCCCGCTTACGCTCGGTGAGGTCCAGGATCGCAGCCCCAAGACGATAGGGTTGACCTCGCTCGTCCTGAATCAGGAAGACATTGTACAGCGTTGGAATTGCCCTTCCTTGACTTGTCAACAAAATCTGTTCGCCCTCCCAGTGCCGTCCCTGGATGAGGGCAGGCTTGATCTCTTCCTCGAACTGCCGTTCGTATCCCTGCGGATGCCATGCAGAAGCACGTTTACCGACGACATCGCCCGGCTTCTCTTCGTCAAGCATTCGACAGAATGCCGGGTTGACGTAGACAATGCAGCCGGTCAGGTCAATCATGCCGAAACCTCGCCCCGATGCTTCGGCAAACTGCTGGAAGACAGCCAACTCTTGTTCGGCTCGCTTTCGCTCCTCGACTTCACATCTGAGTTCATCATTGGCTGTGGTCAGTTCGGCAGTCCGCTCCTTGACCTTCTCTTCAAGCTCGTCGTGGGCCCTCTGTAATGCCTCTTCTGCCCGCTTGCGATCCGTGATATCGACGTTCATTCCGAGAATTCCTCGGATTTGGCCTTCGTCGATGATCGGAACAACCACGTTGTGGTAGAAACGCTTCTCACCCTGGACCGTCAATGTCACATCTTCCTCGACCTTCTCCCCAGCAAAGGCACGCCGGTTGTTATCCAGCCACAGGGAACGGGTGTTCTCATCGGGGCAAACTTCTTCGGGACTCTTTCCCACTAATTGGCCCCAGTTGGCCCTCAACACGGCGTTCTGCATCACGTACCGACCATCGGGACCAATGGCGAAGAAGTCGAAAGGGAGGCTTTCGATGGTCGCCCGAAGCGTGGCTTGGCTCCTTCTCAGTTCTTCCTCACCCCGCTTCTGGTCGTTGATACCTTCCAATTCGGCGATCCGCCGCCGCAACTCATCGAGTTCGTCGAGGAGTTGTTCTCTGGTCTTGGCTTCATCCTTCATAGTACGTCTCTCCTGCCGCCCAAGTGCTCGACACTTCCACAAGAGGGATTGTACAATAATCTGCTGGATCTCAGGAGGGCCTTCCATGCCTCACGTTTGCCCTTGGTGGGGCGGGTTCGTCATCGACAACCCTTTACGTCGCCTGCTCCACAATCCCACGAAGATCCTCGGACCCTACGTCAAGCCGGGGATGACCGTCATGGATGTCGGCTGCGGGATGGGCCTGTTCTCGATTGCGATGGCCAGGATGGTTGGCGACGGCAGCCGGGTGATCGCCGTCGATCTTCAACAGAAGATGCTGGATGTGGTGAAGAAGCGGGCGGTGACGGCGGGTATTGTCAGTCGCATCGACACACATCGCTGTGAGGCCAATGACCTCGGGGTTGAGGCGATGGTCGATTTCGCCCTGGCCTTTGCGATGGTTCACGAGGTGCCGAACAAGAGAAGTCTTTTGGAACAGATCCGTGCCCGTCTCAAGCCGGAGGGCAAATTCTTCATCGCCGAGCCTCGGCTACACGTCCCCGGCAGGGCCTTTGACGAAATGGTGGCGACGGCAGAGGACGTGGGCCTGGGCGTTTGTGAACGCCCCGCCGTGCGTCTGTGCCGGGCCGTGGTGTTCGAGAAGAAGGGCTACCTCATGAGCCACTGGTAGCCGACTACGACCAGCGATAGCTCTTCTGCTTTCGGAAGCCCGTGATGCGGATCGCATCGTTCGGCAGGACATCCATCACGGCGTAGGCGTTGTTCTCGGCCCCCGTGCCCTCGACCACCGCTGCCAATGTGCAGTAGTGGAGGCCGCCGAGTTCTTGATAGTTGCCAAAATGGTAATGACCTTGCATGACAGCCAGCACCTTGCCCGAGTCTTCGAGGATCTTGCGAACCTCAGCGCCGTTCTTGACGCCGAAGGGCGGGATCACGTCCAGGCATTGATGGACGAACACAATGGCTTTGTTCGGCGTCTGGTGAAGGTCGGCAGCAAGCCATTCCAATTCCGCTGGAGGGATTTTGGCATCGGCCCAGGCAAAGTTCTTCCGCCCATAAGGCTTGCCGTCGCTGTTGAAACAGGCGTCGAGAATCACGAAATGGTAACCGGAGGCATCGAACGAGTAGTAGGAACGGTCCTGCCCGACAATCCCCAGGAACTCGGGCTTGGTCAGGTTCTCCACGCAATGGTTTCCCAGCACGCAGTGGTGCTTGAAGTGCGAGAACTCTTTGGCGGTCTGCTTGAGATACCCCTTCTCGGCATCCAGGGACGAGCCTGAGTCGATGAGATCGCCCAACTCGACGACCAGATCAGGTTTCTCCTCGTCGAATCGCTTGGCCACCTCGGCGAACTTTGGGAGAGACTCTCGATAGTAGCGGGTGCCGCTGGCGTTCTTGTCGGCGTAGTGCAGATCCGTCACCAGCCCGAGTCGTAGCGTGGGCTTGTCCTCGGCCGCCAGCAGCGATTCCGGCAGAAGGGAGCCCGCCAAGAAGAGCGTGCTGCCCTTCAGGAACGCCCTTCGGCCTAGTCGTATACTCGTTTCCCGCTGCTCGGACATCGGTCCCTCCGGTATGGACGGTGTGTGACGATGGTTGCATTATTTTAGCCGACTTGCGCCAAGGGAACAAACGTGCTGAGCGGCTCATTGGTGCAGAATCATCGCCAATGCCGCCTCAGCCTGCTGCCGAACGTACTTATAATTGTCTTCCAGCAATCGTTGGAGATGTGGCACGGAAGCTTGTGCTGCCTCGCCAAGCTTCCCCAACACCTCGGCGGCGTCGGCCCGCAACCAGTCCTCCTCATCGTCCAACATCTCGGTGGCGATACGTAACACCGTCTCTGCTTCACCGCCAATTCGCCAAATCGCTTCGGCGGCCGTGATCCGTAGCGAACGGAGGGAGTCGTCGTCCGATCCGTCGAGAGCAAGGCAGTCTTGTAGGGCTGGAATTGCCTCACGGGCCGATGCGCCGATTTTTCCGAGCACAGCAGCGGCATTCGTGGCTTCGATAATTGTGATGACAACGGTATCGGGCTCAACACCACGAAGCATGGCCGTCAAGGTGAGTACGGCCTCGGCCGCCGCTGGTCCAATCGCTTCTAAAGCAAGGAGGGCATAGCAACGGCCGAAGACGTTGCCGTCCCCCTCTCTCTTCACCACTTCGACGAGTTCATCGACGGCAGGGGCAGCAAGTGGGCCGAGTGCTTGACACCCTATGGCTCCACAGACCCGCTCTCGCTCTTCAGCACCTTTCAGGCCCTCAATCAGCACGGGCAAAACAGTATCGGCCTCTGCCAAGTGTAGTCGTGCCAAGGCGCAGGCAGCGAGGAGCCTGGTCCAAGCATCTCCAAAGTAGAAGAGGGTCTCGACCACCATTTTCAACTTGGTAAGCTGCTCGGCGAGTTGGTGGCTCTCCTCGGTGTTGTCGGGGATTTGAGCGAATCGCAGAAGAAGTTGGGGAGCTTCATTGTCCAGCATTGTGTTTCCTTTAACCCACAATTCTAAGGTTGGCCCAGTCAAGTTCAAGCATCACCGGGGGTTTTCAGGGTCCGGTGCCATCTCCTGTGGTTTGAGGTTGTCCCAATCGAGCCGGAGCATGGCCATGGAGTCGGCGACGGGGCCAATACCACAACGGGCATCGACGTACATCTTCAGACTTCTGTTCAACCATTCGCTGACCTCCTTGGCGCTAACGGGTGTGGGGCTCTTGACCTCGATCACGATCTCAGTGGTAAAGGTGGTCAACGGCCCCGGCACTTCAGTGAGCATCAATTCACGAACCTTTTCGCCTGCCTCAGCGGGAGTGGCGAACAGTCCCGCTTTGCGATGGTCACGGGTCCATTGGGTGTCCTTGCCACACCAATAATTGCCCTCCATGTCAATGATCACGAAGCGGTGAGCAAGGTGAGGGCCGGTGATACTAATGGCGAGCGTCTTGGGCATGGATTACCTTTCCTGTGATGGCTACTCTTCGTCTTCCGCAGCGATCTCCATCTGTTCTTCCACTGGCATGAACAACCACAACTGAGAATCACTCAAGAAAACGTGGAGGGTATCTCGTAGCCGAACGCACTGCTCTCGGTCGAACATCAGCAGGATCGATTGTAGTCTCGATCTCGATTCCAGTTGCCGTGCGGCATTAGGCGCAACTCCACCAGCGCCATTGGCACACCCAGCGACTCACCTGCCGTAATCGAGAGAATTTCGACGGTATGGCCGTAAAGCGTGTTTTTCACGGTTCAATTCTCCTTGCGAAGGACTTCATCAAGTAATCTGTCAAGATGCACCTCGGAACCGGGCGTCTTTTCTCCCGCCCTTCGACGTAGTTCCTCCTCCAGCACATGGTCAGTGCCGCACATTGCCCTGTATTCTTCATCCGTCACCTTGGTTCCCCGCAGCAAAGCCTCTCGCTCCAGACTGCGTAACCGAGACTTCGTCCGCTCGATCATCACCTCGCTGATCTTAACCTCCTGCTGCTGCATAGCGATCTGGCGAGCCAGTTGCTCGAATTCTTCCATCAACGTGCGACCCAACTCGCTTGCCATCACTTCTTGCTTGTTCCTGGCTCCGAGGCGGCCGATTCGGTCCCGCAGAGCTTCTTTGTCCGACAGGAGCTTCGCAAGTGCTTCGGTCTGCTCATCCTTGCGGCGTTCCCATTGGGCAATCTGATTGTCGCCCAACTGGTTTTGTGGCGGAGGGTGATCGGGAACGCTGGGGGCAACCTGGGGCGGTGAGGATTCAGCGACATTGGATGCGGTGACACCAACCGGAGTGGCGAAAGACAAGAGGGCGTTTAGACAGAGCACGAAGAAGAATCCTTGCCCACACGTGCATCGGTCCTCGACTGAGACGTTAGGATTCGCTGTTGTGGCGAGAATGGCGATACATGTAGCGACAAGGCAAACCCAGCACGCAGCCGAGATGATCCTCGCAATCCATCCCACGTAGTACCAAGGAGGCAGCGGCACGAATTGAATTCCACTTGCCGTGGGCGGCAACATCTGTAATACCAGGCCAACCATGACCAAAAGCACGATGGTCCACAACAGCGCAGGCTGGTGGTCTTCGGCGAGCGCACAAATCAACCCGACGTATACCGGCAGCAGGGCATATATTACCAAGAGCCCAATAACCGGCCAGAATCCGTGCTCCCAGTACGTCCACGGCCAGCCGATGCGGGTGTTCATCTGGCTGCACCCCGAGAACGTGCAGAGCAGCATGGCCAGGATGATCAACGTACAGGATCTCATAGCGACTACCTCTAAAAGGAGGTGCGCCGTGGGAATGTCCCACGGCGCACCTTTTGGCGAATCACTTGCCAAGGATCTTGTCGATCTCGGCGACCATTTCGTGCGAGTCCTGGAGTCGAGTGACCGTGGCTTCCACCGAGTCAACTTCCTTGTTGGCCGTTTCAGCCCAGCGTGCATCCTCGCACCGCAGTTCGACTTCGACACTGGCGAACAAGTCGTTGACCTTGTCCTGGAGGCCATCGATACCCTTAGACAGGCTCCCATCGCCTTCGCCCATTGCCTCACTCGACTCTTGCAGGGCCGTGAGGGCGATCCGGTTGGAGTCGATCACGGCAAGCTGGCCCTCAATGGCAGCCAACCGGCCAACAGCATCCTGCTGCTTCCGCTCCAACGTCGAGACGACCTTTTGTAGCCGACCCTGCGCCCCGTGGAACGCTTCCAGTTGGGATGCCGATGTCTTTCTGGCCTGAAGGACACGATCCGCCAACTCTTTCAACTCGGCCGGGCTATACATCTTCCCAGCGATCTCGACAGGCTTGGCCGCTTCGAGATGCCCTCGTAGCGTCCTGAGGGCCGTGTCCATGTTAGCCAGTTTCCCCTCCTGAGGCTGGGCTTGTCGTCCAAGCTGCTCCGTGGCTACTTGGGCCTTGATCTTGGCTTTGCGCAGACCGTCGATCCCCTCCCGAAGGCCCTGGATGCCGATCTCGATCTCCTTCCTTTTGACATCCATACTGCCAAGGAGGGAGTCGATTTTGGCCCTCACCTTGTCCTTGGCGACCTCGACCCTGGCCCCGCAGCCGTACACGAGCGCCGTGACCAGTACGCCACACACTACCATCACAAGACCAAATCGCTTCATGGGAAGCTCCTTGAGAAGAGGACTGCCGGGTGGGCGACCGTCGCCCCTCCCGCTAAGCAGCAGAACGAAGGTGGCGGGGGAAAAAGGACACCGAAATTCCAGATTTCCCAGTTTGACACCAGCCCCTTGCCGCCGTGATCGCCGACGCCTAGTTGGTGTCACGAATTGGTGTCAAAGCGAACTCCAGATGTCGATTTGGCCGTATTTCGCCGCTTCAGGTGGCTGTAAGGCCCAGTTTGAGTGGCTATACTGGTTTCCTGGGGCAAAAATCGGCCCGTGGCGGGGACAAAAATGGCCAAGCACTTCGGCAATACCGAGCGGATCGAGAACCTGCTGGCGAGCATCCAGGCGGGGGATGCCATCAGCAGGGTACGGCCAAGTCAGCACATCGGCGTAACAGTTGGTGTCAGCCGGGCGATGCCAGACGTGTCTCGGAACCCGCTGCTGCCGCCCCACTCCAATAAGCGAGCGCCGACAAGGAAGCGGCTCACGGATATGATCGTCCGGGAAACTGATCAGTTCTTGTAGGATTCAAACATCTTCGCCAGGAATCCCAGTTGTTCGAGACCGTTTTGGGGGATACCGTTGTATTCGAGCGCCCGCACTTCGAAAGTCTTGGCTCTCGGGTTGACCTCGAACTGAAGCACGGCCTCCACTTCTTTTTCCATGAGGCGGATCTTGCCACGGACGTTCACGAAGTGCAGCCCGTCCGAGGCGACACCAGACTCCCAGCGAGGATATCCAACAAAGCTCTTCACGGCCTTCTCAACCGGCACGGTTGGATAGGCCGACAGGTGGCCCGTCTTCACGAGATTGACATCGGAAGAATCACAGTTGGGGATAAATGCCAACGCCACGACGATTAGGCCGCATGAGGCCGGAATTCCGATCCAAAGCTTCACACGTGTCTGCAAGTCTCGCAATTCAAGATTGACGAAACGTGCAAACGCCATCCCAGTCAGGACCCCGCCAAGCAGGCCGCCGAGGTGTGCGGCGTTGTCGATACCTTTGTGAGCCAACCCAAAGTACAATGTGTACAGCACGAAGGCGATGGTACTCTTCCACAGTTCGGCTAACATCGATTGCGGCACGCTGTGTCTTTGAATGGCAAGGTAGCCGACCAAGGCACCATAGATGCCGCAAATAGCGCCGGAGGCACCAGCGCTCACGGTTGCGTCGGCATGCCAAATCAGGCTTGTCGAGCTTCCAACAATGGCTGACACGAGGTATATCCCCAAGTAGACATAGTTCCCAAAGAGCTTTTCGACCAGTACGCCAATCCCGCTCAGTGCCCACATATTGAAGAAGATGTGCAGTATTCCAAAATGCAAGAAGGCTGACGTAAGCAACCGCCACCATTGGCCATCCGTAGTGAGGGGACCGTAGTTGGCACCCCAGCGAATAGCAACATCGAGGTTGGTTGTAAATACGCCAGCCCCGCTGAGAGCCATCAGAAGGAAGATGACGACATTGACCGCAATGATCAGTGGCGTCACGAAGGCATTAGGCGTGGCCCTATTCAGGGCGGTAACAAATTCACTTTGCTGCACTTGAATGTGCGGAAGTTCTCCCAAACCCCCTTGCGGCAATGCAGCCGTAATCGAGCGGGCTTCCTCTTCGCTCAGGGCAACAAAGGAGAATCTCTTGGTCTTGCCGTTCTTCCTGAAGGACAATCGAACCATCTTTCCTTCAGAGGTTACGTCACCAATGTCGCCCAATGGTATTTCAAGGGGCTTGTTTGAGAATATGAACCGAATAGCGGGGCGTTCGGCCGTAAACACGGCCGCAGTCTCGGTGATAAGCACCTCCCCTTTGCCATAGAACGAGTAGCGCCCCCCACTGCCCAGAAATAGGTATTGGCCTGAGCCATGATCGGAAGAAGTATAGCACACCTCATACTTTCGACCTACCGTGTAGCGAGTCGGCCTGGTTGCAGCCTGGGTCGCTGTAGGCAATGGCATTTGCCTTGTGGCATCAGTCGGCGGCAGTGTAGGTGCTGTCGGCACCGGTACGGGTGGAATGGTGACGGTAGGCAGATGCGGTGGTGACTCCGGTGGCGATTGCTCGGGAAAGAGTCCATTCACAGAACCGGCTTTGCCCCAGCCGGACATCCCCTTTCTCCACACGAGGTCGGCCCGCCGAAGATGCCCAGATGCCACAAGCTCCCTCAATCTCTCCGTAGTGACCGGGCCTTGCTGGTGATCAGTTTGGGCGTAATACCATTTGTCTGACATTTGTACTCCCCCTGATCTCTCGGGTTGGTGGCGACCTTGATCCGCACTCCTCGGCTGGAATTGTGGTCAATGCGCCAGATAACCTCAGATGCCGTTACTCCCAAAGCGTCGAAGGCACATGCTGGTCGATTTCCTTCCTAAGCTGCGGCGTGGCCAGCGAGTAAAATACTCCCTCCCCGCCTGTTATCCTGAGCGTATTGATTCCAATCACTGTTCCGTTCTCGATTACCAACGGGCCACCAGAATTGCCTGGATTGATGTTCGCATTGTGTTGAATCCAGCGACGCCCTTCACTCTCCGAGGTAACCCTGCTGATGTCTCCGCTAGTCAAGATGAATTCGAAATCTCGGCTCTTGAACTCCGTTTGAATCGTCGTACCAGACTTGTGACGCCTAGCCTCTTCGCCAAGTTCCGCCTCGGACGACGGAACTCTCGCTGCGCCAGGGAATCCGAGAGCATAGACTCGTGTACCTCGACGATGGGTATTGCTCTGTGAAAGTCGAAGATAAGTGCCGTTTGTGCGATCAATTGTTAGAATTGCTAGGTCATAAGTCTCGCTGATGTGGACGAGGTTGGCGACGTACTTTTGCTTCTGCCCAAAGAACACCCATATTCGTGGAGTCACATCCAGCAGCTTCTCCTTGCGCAGCTTCTCAAGCAGGAGTTTGGCATTCATGCGATTGGCAATATCTTCAACAACATGCTTGTTGGTTAGCGGCCGCGCACGGATAACTTGAACAAGTTTACTTGCGTGGTGAGAGCGTGTAGTTCCATTCGCCGTGGAACTTGTGATGTTTGAGACGCAGCTTTCTCAGTTGCTCGTCAGTGACTTTGATTTTGGTCGGATAATGGTTTGTGTCAATGGCCGCTTTCACAGTCAATCCCGTTCGCGTCTTCGTGTTGGCGATGAGATTCACGATGACCTCAAGGCTGACCAGGGGGCGGGCACGCCAGTTCTTCGTGATGAAGCTGAACAGGCGATGCTCGATCTTGTTCCATTTGCTGGTGCCGGGTGGGAAATGACAAACGAACAGCTTGATGCCCAATTCGTCAGCCAACTCTTGCAGCGACACCTTCCACAACCGGTTGCGACTCCCGTTGCTGCCTCCGCCATCCGCTGTGATCAAAAGTTCGCGGGCGCGCGGAAATCGCTGCTGCCCCATTTCATTCCACCATCGACGGATACTGGGGACGGCAAACTGCGCTGTATCGTGATCGATGCCGACGCTTACCCACCCTTCGTTCCGCAGCAGATCGTACACGCCGTAGAGAGCCGCCTTCCCCAACGACTTGATCAGGAAGTCGTAAACGCGCACTTCTTCGGGCGTTCCCTGGGGGAACCATTCCCTCCCGCCATTCTTGAAATCGCCCACGTTTTCCTTCTTTTTGGCATCCACGGAAACCGCCGGTTGGCCGCGTTTCAAGAACCGCTGGACGCTCGCATTGATGTACTCGAACTGGGCATTGCGATCCGGATGCGACGATCCCTCCCGAGTCTTGCGGTTTGCCTGCAAGCTATAGTCCGCACGGTGCAACAATTTGGCCACGGTCCGTGCGCCGACCGGATGGCTTTGACGCGTCAGTTCCTCGGCCAAGTTGCGCGTGCTCTTACACGTCCAGCGCAACGGCGACTTGGGGTCGCCACGGGTCGTTGGTTCAATCAACGTTTCGAGTGCAGCCATCAGACCCGGATCGGTCTCTGTCAAGGACTTGTCACCGCCACCCGGTCGTCGCACGCGACAGGCCGCAACCGCACGCTCTTTTTCAGGCAGTTCCAACTCATGAAGCGCGGCGGTGATCGTGGTACGAGACATTCCGCTGGCCTGCGAAACCGCTGTAATCCCACCCCAGCCGATATCACAGGCTTCCGCTGCCGCCCACTGTCGCCGTCGGCGTTCATCCAACTCCGGCTCCAGCAACCGATACTTGGCTTCAATCCGTGCAATTACCTGTGCATCCTGCATGCACACGTTATCACACAATGCAATGAACGCCACAATAGCAATTTGTTCAAGTTATCCGTGCGCGCTCTCTTAGGACAAACCCCTGGGGTGACACGGCAAAGCCGGTGCCTGTAGTCTCGGGCAGTTCGATCTGTGCGCCATCCGGCAGAACCACGTGATAGCCGCAGACGATCAGGCCGATTGCCTCCGAGAGCACTTGGTCGTTGTCCACAGAAGTGACCACGGGACTGGAGGCCGTCATACGACGGGCGGCGGCGACATCGGCCGATCCTTCGGCAGACGGTGATTGTCCTTCGGTGATTCCCTCCGTAACGCCCGTGCGAAACCAACTGGTCTGCTCTTTCTGAAACTGAGGCACCAGCGTGGCCAATAATCCATGCGATGGCGTGAAGCATTCGGCGATCAATAGAGGGGTGAGAGGGATGAGCATGGTGAAGCAGAAGTATGCGAAGGTGGCGGTATAGCTGTGGGCGTGATTGGAAATGGTGTGCGTGCGCACGACCCAGTATGCGTAGAGTCTCATTCCGAAGTAAAGCAGTCCACTCAGCGCTCCGGCCCCGGCCACTATGGCAAGCATCGCTGCCATTCCCCGAAGCCCACACACAGGTTTCAGAAGACTCAGCAGCGGAGCAGCCACGATTCCACAGCAAATGCCAATGGCGGCAGGCCATCGAGTCACGACGAAATGTTCGGCCAAATAGGCATGAAAGCCGGAAGGCGGCACCTGCCTCTCCTTAGCTGAGGGCAATAGTTGGCTTGGAACTGCCGTCGTCTGGGGTGCCGTTGGTGGCGATGCCGGTTCAGGAATAGGCGGAGGCTCTGTTGTGTCGAAGGCTGGAGGCGAAGCAGGGGCGTCTTCGACTTTGCTTTCCAGATGGAAAATGATCACAGGCCCGGATTCTGTCAGACGGATTCTGTCGCCAGGATTGAGCCAACACTTGCGCCCCGGCACGCCGTTGCCCACCTGAAGAAGCCACTCGCCGTCCGACTCGATCATCCACTTGCCCGCCACCCTCTTGATCCTGGCATGGCAGGGCTGAATATCTTTGTCGGGCAACACCACGTCGCACTTTCGATCTCTGCCGATGGTCACGGACTGCGACTCGAAAACGATAGGCTGCCCCGAAGGCATTTCGATTGTGAGCGCCATGATTGCCTTTCGTATTTGTTGGCCCGATGCCCAGGTCAAGGTGGCAGGGGCGGGGGCTCGTCCTGGTCGGTGCTCGTTGGCAGCGGGGGCGGTTCCTCATCTTCCACCATATCGGGGAGCGGCGGCGGTTCATCCTCCAACTGGTCGGTAATCGCCGGAACTGGTGGTGGTTCATCGGCGGACTCGTGAGCAAGGGGCTCGCCAGCACCGAGGCGCATGCCGCCTCCACTCCGCAGCCGTTGGTTCCAGTCTCGAAGCGTTTCGGTTGTCATGCCCGACGCCCGTTCGATCTCCGAAAGAGCCTCCCTGTTCAGCCCAGGAAGCCTCGCTCTGACTGTCAGCCTGCCATCTTGCCCGTATTGAAAGGTAACATCGACTGGCGTTCCGGCAGCAAGATTCGGAGGCAGACCTCGAACAACGCACTTGCCGATGTGAGTGGCGTCGTTGCCGCTGGCATCGCCGCCTTCGACCACCTTGACAGCAACACTGGTCTGATTTGCTCGGCGGGTGACAAAACGATCTGTGCGAGTAGCTGGCAAGGGGGTGTTCCGTGGGATCATCACTTGGTTGCGAGGGCGGTGGGTCGTCTGCTCGATCCCCAACACCCCGAGGTTGTGCGAGTTCACATTGCGTATCGTGAATTCGGGGCGAGATCCCGCCTTGGAGGCCAATAGCAGTCCAGCGTAGATGGCAGCACCGTGGGCGACCGACTCATCTGCCGAGAGAGAGCGATCCGGCTTTTTGCCAGACACCTCCTCCAACATCCTCTGTACCATCGGCATCCTCGTGGAGCCACCAACCAACAGGAGCCGGGTAACGTCGTCCCACTTCATTCCGGCATCCTGCATCAGATTGACTACGGTAAAGCGAGTCCGATCCAAGAGATCGGCCGTCATCTCCTCAAATTGCTGGCGGGTAAAGGGCAGCCGAACGACATCACCGGCGTGCTCGAAGGTGATCGTGGTTTGATCCCGTGCTGAGAGGGTACGCTTGGCATCTTCGGCTTCACGCAATAATCGCTGCAAACCGGCTGGATTCTGTCGAGGATCGACAGCCCGGTTCTTCTTAGCGAACTCTTCAGCCACGTAGTTGGCGATTCGCTGGTCCCAGTCGATTCCACCCAAATACACGTCACCAGCCGTGGCGATGGCGTTGTAGTGCCTACCGTCGATCTCCATGAGCGTGACATCGAAGGTTCCGCCGCCAAGGTCATAGACGACAATCTTCTCCTTTTCCTTGGCTTCGCCAGTGGTTGTCAGGAACCCCTGCTGCACGCCAAAGGCGATAGCTGCTGCCGTTGGCTCGTTGATGATGTCGATCACCTCTAGCCTTGCCAACGCCCCAGCGTCCTGCGTGGCTTTTCGCCGAGGTTCGTTGAAGAAAGCGGGGACAGTGATCACGACCTTGCGAAACTCGCCGAGTTTTAGGACGGCGTCCCGCCGCAACTTGTCAAGGATGAACGATTGGATCACTTCGGGAGGAAGATGTTCGCCGTGAACTTGCTTCTGGTATACCTGGCAGCCCATGTCCCGCTTCATGAATTGCGCCACATCCTCGGGGGCAACGGCGGCCGCCTTTATCGCTTCCTTCCCCACGACGACGGAGTCGCCATCGAAGAAGACGACGCTGGGGGTGATCAGGTCGCCTTCGGAGTTTGGAATCGTCCACGGCCTGCCCGCCGAGTCGAGATGGGCAATGACAGAAAAGGTCGTGCCAAGGTCGATTCCAACTGGGGGGGTGGTGCTCGAATGGGTCATTATTCGCTTCCTAACGTACCCTCTCGCCAGTGAAAAGCGGCTTGCGGTTCGGCTGCTGCGTGCTGAACTGATCAAACCGCTTGAGTCCCTTGTCGAACACAAAAGTGTCGATATGGTTCTTGCCGAAATCTATGCGGATTCGAGTATCGTCGAGAACCTCGCACTTCATCGGTTTACCGTTGTGGCGAAACGTATCGGTTTCATCCCACTCAAAAGTAACACCATTCGTGTTGATCCATTTCGTGCCACGCAGTCGTTCTGCCAAAGACTTGGGTTTTGACTGCTTGACGGGCTTCCTTGTTTCAACTTCGGCTAGTTTCTTGAGACTCCAAGATTGCCTTCTGTCGCTGCTGGATGCCCCCAGCCCCTCGTCCGCTGACTGGTAGCCGTCACACCAAACGAGAACACGAACTAGACCACCCTCGGGAAACTCAGATATGCGGATCTGTCGCTGCCGACCTGTGCCGGTGACCATTGCTTTTTCCCAATAGACACGCAAGTTGGCCCAAGGCGGATCGACGGTGATGTCGTAGACGACCGGTTCAACTGCGTTTGGCACGTTCCGACTAACCTCGGGGATAGGAAGGTTCCACACCCGAACTGTGCCATCGGCACTTCCTGAAACTAGCTGCCGTCCGTCCGGGGTAACAACCAGACTGAACACGGCTTTCTCGTGGCCACGCAGACGACCTATTTCGCTGCCGCTGGAAATGTCCCAGATGTGGATGCAATTGTCGGTCTTGTAGCCATACCAACCTTCGTCCCCACTGCCACCGCCGATCAATAGGCGGTCGTCTGCTGAGAACGCTAGCGACCATAGCCAGCCTTCCGGTGTAGACAACTCCCGCATACGATTACCTGTGGCAACCTCCCACACGATGACTTTTTGCTCTGACGGCCTGTTTGCCTTGGGAGCCGATGGGCCACTGGCGGCTGCTAAGAATCTGGAGTCATGGGAGAATGCTAGTGCGCTATTCCGGGTTCCCAGGCCGTCGAATGTGCGAAGGATCTTCCCGCTCTCAGAGTCAGCCACGTTCACTTCGACTGATCCGTTCCACGTACCACCGACGATCTGCTTGCCGTCCGGGCTGTAGGTTACAACCGAGACCCAGGCCCCATTGTCCCATTGGAGCATCCTTCTGTTGAGGTCATGAACCTGCATTCCCCCCTGCCCGCTTCCTGAAAGAGCAATAACTAACCGGGAACAGCCACGACCGAAGGCGGCCCTTTCGAAGTCCCCTTTCATCATCGGTCCAATCTCCATTGGATCGTTGAACGGCTTGCCATCGGCTGTGTCGAGACGCACCACGTCTTGTTGTCCGCAGACCCATACTCGATTGCCCTCGGGGCTGAAGGCGATGGCATCGACACCTGATGAGAGGCCGTCATATTTCCAAATCTCGGCACCCGTGGCGATGTTCCAAAGCCGCACGGTTTTGTCGTCGCTGCCAGAAGCAACGAACCGGCCATCAGGAGAGATTGCAATGCGCCTCACGAAATCCGAGTGCCCCCGAAGGCAGTGGATCTCGCCAGTGTCAGATGCTTTCCCCACTTCGGAACTGGCAATCTCGGACTCCGTCAGCTTCTTGAGAGTCCATGATCGCTTCGTATCGCCGCTCGGTGTCAGCCGCTCATCCAATGCCCGGTAGCCTTCGCACGACACGACAACACGGGCGAGATGGTCCCTGGGAAACTCCGAGATCTGGATCTGGCGCTGCCGCCCCGTGCCGGTGATTTCACCCTTGCCGCAGTCGATTTTCAGTTCGGCAGAAGGCGGATCAACAGTGATGTCGTAGACGACCGGCTCAACCTGAGGCGAGTTGGCTCGGGTGGAGCCATCAGGTGGTCTATCGTCCGATTTCTCAGAGACCGCTGCCGTAACCGATTCCTGAGCAGTAGTCGATGCCACGACGGCCACGTTCGCTTCTGCGGTTGGTTCGGGGCTTCCTCGGCGCACAAACAAAGCCCATCCGCCAAGGCAAAGCAAGAGAATTACTCCAACTATCACTCCGTAGTGCCAAGGCTTCGGGCGGGAAGACCGATGAACACGTAGAGGTTGCGCCGGAATCGACTCGTCTGGCGTGGGTAGATCGTCGAAATGAAAATGAAACGTTGGGTCCGGCTGCTTAGCCTTCTCCAGCTTCGTCCTTAGTTCGCTATCGTATGCCGCCCTCTTTTCGGAATTGAGAAGACACAGCCGGGCCGCTGCGACCTCGTTCAGCAATCGTTGCGAGAGAGCGGCATACTCGCCAATGGCCCGCTGCTGAAGATAGGCCATCTGGCGATTGGCTGCGGCATCGATTACTTCAGGATCAGGCTCGAACAGGTCGAGGGCAAGAAGCCGGTAGTGGTTCGGCGGCTGGTCTTTGGCAGGAATTCCGAGCCACTTGTAATACGGATCGAACACAATTCGTCTCCGGCCTCACTGGCAGCTTCTCACTGATTCGCAACCGTCGCTTGCCTTCTCAACCCACGTGTCTCCCGTTGGATAAAGCGAGAACCAACGACAAACCGGCTCACGAAAATCATTAGTTGGTGTCAGGCAGTCCTGGCGGGCTCAAATAAAGAGGGCGTCAAACCACGGCTGCCCATCGAACCCCCGCCAAGGGGCTACAAGAACAGCGCATGGCTGACGCCCCTTGCGGGGCGACAGACCAGCACTGCTTCTTGTAATCTCGTGGGCCGAGAAGGGCCCAAGTTGGCGGTTTTCGATGAAGCAGGACTGACTTTCGCAAGTCGTCAAATTGTCGTTGTGGCCGTCGTCGGCCACGATGTTTCGTGCTCTCCTTCGGTTAAGAAGTCAACTCTCCAGCCCGAAAGCCGGATGTTCCTATGATAGCCAGAGGGGGAGGGGGACGCAATATAGGGGTGTGGCAGGCCGCTTCCATGAGCTTTGAGCCGATTTGCCGCCCGCTCTCGCTTGTCCATGTAGAGGAATCCCTGAATACCAGCCGTTGTGCCTGCTTGGTAAACTGAGTGCCAGCGATGACACCAGCCAAGCAGGTGGGCGATGAGCCACACGACCAGACTCCAGGATTGGCTTGCCCTTGCACGCCAGGACAACCTTGATGTTCGCAACGAGGTCATCGAACACGCCTGTGAGCGGTTGCGGATGTTGACCAGCAAGATGTTGCGGGCCTACCCAAGGGTGCGGCGGTGGTCCGAAACCGACGATGTCCTACAAAACGCCATGCTTCGACTGCATCGATCACTGGCCGAAGTGAAACCAACGTCGGCGGCCGAGTTCTACGGTCTGGCGGCGACCCAGATTCGCCGGGAACTCATCGACTTGGCTCGGCACTACTACGGGGCTGAGGGGCAAGGAGCCCATCACCACACGGACGGCGGGCGGGCCGCCGAGGCGAAGGAGGATGAGCAGGAACCGGAGACTCTGGAGCGTTGGACGGCGTTTCACGAGCAGGTGGATCAGTTGCCCGAGGAACAACGAGATGTTGTCGGCCTGCTGTGGTACAAGGGGTTGTCGCAGCCCGAGGCGGCGGTTGTGCTCGGTGTCTCACTTGCGACCCTAAAGCGGCGATGGCAGATCGCACGGTTGTCACTGTTCGAGAACCTCAAGGAAACTTGGTGCGAGGAATGAGCGAAATCTCTCAGGAAGACCGACTTGCTGCTTTGCTCCTCCGTTGGGAGGAGTCCTGGGAACTTGGCGACGATCTGCCCGCCAGCCAACTCTGCACCGATTGCCCCGACGTGGCCAACCAATTGCAGGCCAACATCGACGTGCTCAAGAAGATGGCCTGGATGAAGAAGGATGCTGCTAATGAGGTGCAGTCGGATGGTGACGACGCAG
This sequence comes from uncultured Planctomycetaceae bacterium, assembly GCA_963759115.1. GTDB lineage: Bacteria > Planctomycetota > Planctomycetia > Pirellulales > Thermoguttaceae > CAVWXT01. Next base: position 1,441,463 of record CAVWXT010000006.1, on the reverse strand, counting down.
TCGCAGACCCATTCGTCGGAAAGACCCTGGCTGGGCGTTACCGGATCGACCAATTTATTGGGGAAGGCGGATTCGGCCAAGTCTACCGAGCGTTCGATACCGAACTCCAACGGGCGGTGGCGATCAAGATCGCCCATCACAAAGCAAGAACAGGCGGTGATGACCTTCTGCAAGAGGCCCGGCGGGTCGCCAAGCTTCGGCATGCGGGAATTGTCGCCGTCCACGATGTCGGCCACGACGAGCAGATCCTATTTGTGGTCAGCGATTTCATCGAAGGGCAAAGCCTCGCCCAGCTACTCGAAGCCAAACCACCGGTCCCTTGGGACGCAGCGAAACTCGTCGCTCGAATCGCCGAGGCCCTGCATTTTGCCCACGAGCAGGGCTTCGTCCATCGGGACATCAAACCCGCCAACATCTTGATCGATCAGCAGGGACAACCGCTGATCGCCGACTTCGGGATCGCCGCCACCAGTGAGGAACTGACGCAGGGCACACACCTTTCGTCGGGCACATTGCCCTACATGGCCCCCGAGCAAGTGGCTGGCGAGGTGCAACTGGTCGATGGTCGCACCGACGTTTACTCATTGGGGGTTGTGCTGTACGAGATGCTGACCGGACGGACGCCGCACGAAGCTCGAACGCCTACGGCATTGCGAGAGCAGATCCTCTTTCGAGCACCACTGCGCCTCGATGCTCCAGCCGAACTTCAGCAAGTCTGTCTGCGCTGTCTCGCAAAACATCCGGCTGACCGCTTTCCAACGGCCCAGGCATTGGCCGAAGCATTGCGACAGGCGGTTACCGGAAAGGCTCATGCTCAACGTTGGCGGGTGACGCTTATCGTCTTGCTCTTGGCGGTCTTGGCCATTGCGACGGTTGTTGGCATCCGCTTCTTGCCCTCGCTCCTTGAATCTCGGACGGGTACGTTCGTCAAGGAGGGGGCGTTTGTCTTCGATGGCACGAACCGGATCGTCACACCCGTAGAGCGGTTTGCTCCGGTGACCTTGGAGGCGTGGATACGGCCTGAGCGATACGAATACCGCTGTCAATGTGTTGTCGGCAGTGACATTCCCACTGAATATGGTATCGGGTTGGGGATCTCGGGCGTACTGCTTTGTGCCGAGTACCTCCAAGGAATGTATCAGTCGAAGCAAATCGTGCCCCTGCGAGAGTGGTCGCACTTGGCGGCTGTCTTTGCTCCCGGCGAGACTCGGCTGTACCTTAACGGAAAGCAGGTCGCCACTGGCCCGGCTACCCAAGTTCGTGGTGGGGCACGATTTGTGATCGGCAACGTGGGCCCCAACAATCCCAACGACTACTTCGTCGGGCAAGTCCGGGCGGTCAGGATCTCCAAGGGCGAACGCTATACAGGTAACTTCGTGCCCGACCAGGAGTTCACGAAAGACCCCGATGACTCTCCGTGCAGAGCCCTTCTCATCTATGGGGAAGGTGCCATGCACGGCGGCAAGGTGACCGATTTGACCGGGAATGGGAATGACGGTGTTCCCGAGAAACTGCCACCGTAGGAGTGCGCTATGAACCGCAGATCATTCCTGATCGCCTGTGTTGTCTGTACCCTTGCCGCTGATGCCCAGGCCGCTAACCGCAGGGGACCAAACCTTGATTGGACTTTCGTCCAGATGGCGTGGTTCTGGGGCATAGCGATCCTGAAGTTCATCGTGTGGCTGATGGTGCTTATTGCCTTGTGGCTCACTCTCTGGGCGAGGCAGTTGCGACGAGCAGGCAATTCGTGAAGCGGGCGGCTCACGGCTGCCTCACCGCCTCTACGACGGGAGCCTGTGGCACTTAGAGCCCAAGCTCCATGTAGACCGCATCGGGCAGCGGGTTGTAGCGATAAGGTGGAATCTCGACGAAGCCCAAGGAGCGGTACAGCGCCGCTGCTTCCTTCAACGAGGATATGCTATCCAACCGCATCGTCTCATAGCCGATTTCACGAGCAGCCTGGATAATCGCTTCGACCAGCGTGCGCCCCAGTCCTTTGCCCCGATACGCTGGTCGAACGTAGAGCCGCTTCATCTCGCAAACGCCGTCAGTCAGCTTCCGTAAGGCGATGCAGCCGATGGCTTCGTCATTGTCAACGGCCAGCAGCAATCGCCCATCCGGTGGAGCGTAGGCACCGGGGAGTTCGGCAAGCTCCCGTTGAAAATCCTGAAAGCTCAAATCGATGCCCAGTGAGTCGGCGTATTCGAGGAACAACCTGCGAACGGCAACGAGATGCTCATCGGATTGGACTTGGATTGGTGCCATTGTCGATTGCAGGGCGGGAACGAGCTTCTTCACGCCCGCTTTGCCGCTTCCACAGAATACGTCGGATCGGCCTCGCTCCACTTTACATCGCCAGATGGGCCGTAGATCGCAGGAACGTGTTGACCGGCCAGACGCAGCCACGTTTGGACTTGGGTGCGGTGATGGCAGGTGTGCAGCACACGCCGCCAGAAAGTCCAGATTCGCTCCCGCTGTCCGCCAAAGAATGGCATGGGCGTCAGCCACCACTCCTCGGTCGCCTGGGCCAACTGTGGCAGCCGCAGATTCGCCAGCGAAAGGTACTTGTCGATGTAGGCTTGAACAGGAGGCTTGTCGCCAGCGGGCAGCAACTCTTCAGCAGGCGGCTCCTGCGTTCCAATGAATTGGGCAAAGAACCGTCGCTCGGAAAGGATCTGGTGGACCAGGATGGTTCGGATCGTGTTGACCTTCTCGTGTGGCCTGAAGTCGAGGCAACCTTCAGGCACGGCCCTCCACATGCTGACGGTCTTGTTGGTCTCGCTGGCGTAGGTCGTGACGAGGTGCTGAAAAAGCCGACTGGCCTGGGGCACTTCTTCATCAGGGATGGCGGTGAAGTCGTATTGCATCTGGACACCTCGAAGTTCAATCTTGAACTCCTTCGTTGGCCCGTCCTGGCCGAGGCTACAGTTCCAGGTTCGGATCGTTCTCGTAGGCTGATCCGATGTGGCATAGGTGATTCAGCGTCTCGGCAAAGAGATCGTACAACGCTTTCAGGCGCTCCACATCCTTGATAACGCCCACCACGCTGAAGTACAGTTCATCAACTCCTTCGGGAAAGGTCGTCGAAAACCAGCCCTCATCGTCCTTCACCGTAAAATGCACACTTGGCTGCATTTCGATCAACTGTCGGATTCTCGGGTTGGCAAACAGCGCCCGCAGTTTCCCCTCGTCGTTGCCCTTGATGACGAACGCCTCGTCGAAATCTGGAAAGCCGACTTCCACGTCCTGCATTCCAAGGAGCTTGCCCAAGCCGCTGAAGATGCTTTTGCGGTAGATCGTGAACCGGAACCCGTCCTTGTTGACATAGGGGGCACGCATTCGTGTGTACGTCGTGGAATTCGTCGTGTGCCCATCGGAATGCGACACGGTGTAGGTGTCCAGGGTGATTGTCCACTGCCCGTGATGGGCTTGCACTTTGTCGCCCTTCCAGAATCCACCCTGGACGTATTGGGCTCCGATCTCGCTGCAAAGCTGCCGCCAGATTTCTTCCTTACTGGGCCCAAACAGTTGTCGCAGGAATCCCATTGTACGATCTCCATCGGACATCAGCCGTGGCAAATGCGCCGAAGCGCCGAAGGCCATGTATAATACCAAGTCGTCCAGCAACATCCGATAGGGGGTCCAAACGAACGGAGGTCCAAATGGGTCTGAAAGGAAAGGTCGCTGTCGTCACCGGGGCCAGCCGTGGCATCGGCCGGGCCATCGCCTTGCGCCTGGCGAAGGACGGGGCGCTGGTCGCCGTCAACTACCAGAAGAATGCCGAAGCTGCCGCCGCCGTGGTACGTGAGATCGAAGGAACCGGTAGCGAAGCCTTTGTCATACAAGGCGATGTCGGTTCGGTCCCGGCGATTTGCCGGTTCTTCGAGTCGCTCGATGCCGAACTGATCAAGCGGAGAGGCAGCAATCAGTTCGACATCCTGGTGAACAACGCTGGGATCGGCAGGCAAGGCACGGTCGAGTCCACGTCCGAGGCGATCTTCGACGAGCTTATGGCCGTGAATCTCAAGGGCCCATTCTTCGTGACCCAAGCGGCAATCTCCCGTTTGCGGAACGGTGGCCGGATCATCAACCTGTCCTCAGCCCTTTCCCGTCATCCGTATCCACAAATGGCGGCCTACTCGATGGGGAAAGCCGCCATCAACCACTTCACCGTGAATCTCGCCGCCGAATTGGGCAAGCGTGGCATTACCGTGAACGCCATCGCCCCCGGTCTGACAGCCACCGACTTTACGGCTCACGCCCGACGAGACCCGCAGGTCATTGAGCGAATCTCGGCCCACACCGCCCTTGGGCGGATCGGCGAGGCCGAGGACATCGCCGGGGTGGCAGCGTGGCTGGCATCCGATGATTCCCGCTGGGTGACAGGGCAGTACATCGAGGTCAGTGGCGGCTCGGGGCTGGTGTAAAGGGGGGCTATGACCTGTCAGATGATCTATGCGATGAGTTCACCTCGCAGCACCGTGACCGCCCGACCGCCAAGGTAGACTCGGTTGTCGGATACCCGGACACGGACCACGCCTCCCCGTGCCGATGCCTGGAAGGCGGTAAACTCGCTTTTGCCCAACCGCTCTTGCCAGTACGGCCCCAGGCAGCAATGTGCTGAACCGGTCACGGGATCTTCGTTGACTCCCACCGAGGGGGCGAAGAACCGGGAGACAAAATCAAACTTGGGATCAGCCGATCGGGCCGTTACGATGACGCCCCGGACCTCGATTTGAGCCAGACGAGCAAAATCGGGGGCCATTCCACGAACGGCCGCCTCGGATTCCACCTCCACCAGGAAGTCGAAGCGGTTGCTGCCCACATACTTGGCGGATACGCCGATGCCTCCAGCAGACCGAGCGGCGAAACCCGTTCCTTCGCCGGTTCGAGGGGAAAATCCAGTTCAATCAGCGGCCCCTTGCTCACGGCCTTCAGCAGACCACTCTTCGTATGAAAGTGAATCGGCCGATCTGGTGGAGCCTGCCTCTCCCGAAAAAGCACGTGGGCTGAGGCCAGTGTGGCATGACCGCAGAGATCCACCTCGATCTTGGGTGTGAACCAACGCAGGCGGAAGCCGTCATCCTCGCCCACGAGGAATGCCGTCTCAGACAGGTTCATCTCCTGCGCCACAGCCTGCATCCACTGATCGTCCCTGGGCTCTGGGAGGAGGCAGACAGCCGCAGGGTTTCCGGCGAAGGCACGATCCGTGAAAGCGTCAACTTGAAATAGCGGCACGGATGCACTGGGCATAGACTGCTTTCCTCCAATGATCTCGCCCAAGAACTTGACTGGACGTGTCGAACCTTTACGTCTATGCCAAGCCCAACGCCTTCCTCTTCTCCTCGATGAACCGGAGGTGATGCGGGATATGGCCCGTGATTCGCTGGACTAGCGCCTCCAGCGTCATCGGTCCCGATTCCGAATGAATGCCCCGGCGCTGGAAGTCTTCGGGCTTTAGGGTTTGCAAAATCCGAGCCACTTGTTGACGGATCAAGGCAATCAGCAGAAGTTCCTCATCGAGGTTTCGCTCGTTATAGGCAAGGCGTGCGGCGAAAACAGTGGGGTCGCCGCCGAATAAAGTCGGCTCATTCTCGGCAATGACCCGCTTGATGCGGTCGGCAAAGATGATCTCGAAGTCGGCTAAATGGCAGACGACTTCCAAGGTAGACCACTTGCCGGGGACGGGGCGGGCCACAAGCTGCTCGTGGGACATCCCGGCCACGGCCTTCCGCAACATCTGGAGACCGTCAAGGTAGTCGTCGATGAGTATTGTGGGGTCCATAGCGTTTCTCCACGTCAACTATGATACCAACCCAATCTCCCGCTGCCAGCCCCTTGCCGGGATCGGGGTTCGGGCGATAATGACGCTGCTCGATCAGTCCCCGAAGAAGAAGTCCTATGGAGAAGCCGATGCTCGCTCACAACGTCTACTTCAGCTTGAAAGACACGTCGGACGGGGCAAAGAAGAAGCTGGTCGCCGCCTGCAAGAAGCACCTGACGGACCATCCTGGCACTGTACTGTTCGCCGCTGGTGTGCTTGCCGAGGAATACGACCGTCCCGTTAATGATCGGGATTTCGACGTGGCGCTGCATGTCGTGTTCCAGGATAAGGCCGCCCACGATGCGTATCAGAAAGCCGAGCGGCACCTGAAGTTCATCGAAGAGAACAAGAACAACTGGAAGGCAGTTCGGGTGTTCGATTCGTATGTGGAGAGCGACACGCCCTGAAGCCCCGAGACATGAGCCGGGGCGTACTCATCGTTGCTCCTTGGAGGGACTTGATCCGGGCGGCGACGTTTTGGCATCGGTGGAGGGTGCAGCGATTGTCTCCACGGTCACTGGAGAGGCTGGACCGTTCTCGAATAACACGCTGAACTGCGACACGCTCAAGAGCTTCCGCTTCTGACCGGATTCACTGTTGAGGTCAAACTGCTCACCAAATTCTTTCTTGATGTCGGCGTCCTTTGTGTTGGTGAATCCGGCAATGTACATCCGGCTTCCGTCTTTGTCGCTCCATTCCTTCAGGTTGGCAAAGTATTCGCACTTTCTCGCCTTGGCAATTTCGTAGAAAGCCCGCACAACGAACATGCTGGAGCCTACGGAGCCAACCTTCTGTTTGCGGATTACCTTGATCGTGGAGGTCTTGTTGTCTCTCGCCACTTCGGTGGCCTTCATGATAAAGTCGCTGCCGTCCTTGCCCTTGGCTTGGATCTGAATCAACGATTTGGGGTCATCAGCAGCTAGCCCCCACCGGACGAAGAAGGATGTCCCCAACAGAATGCACGAAGTGACAAGAACTCGGCGCTGTGTTCGACTGAAAGATCGCATAGCGGTCAACCTCGTTTCGGTGTTCTCACGTGACAGCCACCCTCGGCCTGCGCCACCAGCATACCAAGTACAGTAGCCCCGTGACCAGCCACGGCCCGTACACCACGTTGAGCGGAACCCCGTGGTTCACGGCGGCAAACAAGGCGAACCCGCCCAAGATCAAGAGGCTGCCGATGCCATCCCACTTCCAGGCAACGATTTGGCCGATCAGCATCGTCTGAAAGCCGAGGGTGAGCAAGTTCTCTGGAAGTGAACCTCGGAAGGGGATCGGCATGCCCTCGCCAATGGCGAACGCAGCGACGAGCACGAGGAGGGCGGCCCCCATCGCTCGGGCCGTCCAGCGAAGCACGGTCACAACGAGGCGTTCACGGAAAAAGGCCATGGCGATCCTTCCTTCGTCAACTGAAAGCGTGGCCGAACGAAACGATCCCACCCGAGAACCATCCCAGGAGGCCGATGACCCACAAGGCCATACGGAAAACAGCGGCACCCACATTGAAGGGCAGCTTAAGGAATAGCGGTGTGGCTCCCAGGATCAGGAATGCCGCACAATAGGGCAACAGGGAGAGCGAAGCGTTTAGACAGCAGCTTTGCCACCCTCGGCTTATGGCTCCCGTCATCGGACCAAGGATTGTCCCACATGTCGTGAGGCACACCAAGCGATTGTGATTGTCCTGCCCGATTCCGTGATCTGCCATCCAGTAGGTCAAGGCGGTGAAGCATAGCCAAATGCCGAGGAAGACGAAGAGATGAATCCTCGTGAAGTGGTTCTCGAAGACTCTCATGACGCCAGTCCTTCTGGTCGGGGCTACCAAGGGGACCACCAGGAACGCAGTTGCACCCCTGGGTGGGGCCGACCGTCAACTATGGGCGAGATTTGGAAGGAAATATAACGCTGGGCCTTTTCTTGCCCAAAACAACAATCTCGTTCGGCCCCACGGAGTTGGATCGTGTTGTCGGGTGCGAGTAGCGCACGGGCGTGACCATTGATGGGGGTCTCGTGGGCCAGGGCAGCGTTAGCCCATCCGACTTCGGCCAGCACTCCACAGAGGACATTGAGTTGATGAGTTGGACGGGTCCACCGACTTTTCGGGCTCGGCAGGAGGTCACCCGCCTAAGCACCGGCGAGAAATTGACAAGATCGTTGCCGGTCAGAATCCGTACTGTTGGCCAAGCCAGCGGATCGCCTCGCCGAAGGTTGTCGGCGCATCGCCGTAGTAATGGATCTCGGCAATTCCTCGGGGACTTTCACCGAGAAAGAGCATGGCGAATTGCGAATACTGTTTGCTGTATCGAAGGAGAGTTGCCGAGGTCTTCCTTATGAGCTTGACCGGCTGCTGCGTGATCTTGATCCGTTTACAGAGACGATAGTACGCAACGGCAATGTTGTCCACCTTGGTGTAGCGGCCATCAGCTTTGATCCGCTCCGACTTCAGGCAACCGCCATCCTCATTGGTCAGGACGGTTGGGCCGTTCTCATTGTGAAACTTTTTTAGCAGTCTCAGTGTCTCGGGCCACAAAGGATATTCGACGGTGGGAACGCCCTCATGCTTCTGCGTTTTGCTCCGCTTCCGCACGATCACCCCCCTATCCCAGTTGACATCCTCTTGAGCTAGTTTGGCGACATCAACTTGGGTGAAACCACAATTCAGCATAAGCAGAAGATAGAGCTTTTCCCGATCCGTGGCTCCACCCAAAGTCATCTTGATGTAGTCGATGCTAAGGGTCTTGACCTTATGCTTCTCCACGGTGATTGTCATGTTGTCGAGGTTCTTGGGCAGATGCTCCAATATATCCTGATGACACAACCACCGGTAGAACTCCTTGACGACGGACAAATTGCTTTTGGCGGTCTCGGTACTGTATTTCTTGGCGGCGATCCGTTCGAGCAAATGCAGATGATATTGTTCGAGTTGAACACCGTCCAACCCCGCTGGGTCAACGATCCCGATCCACTGTTGCCAATGAGTGAGGTATCGTCGGCAGTTGTCCCATCGACCTAGTGACAGTTGGCCGCTTTGAGCCTTTGCCTTCTTGTAGTCCAGAAATTGGGTGACGAGCTTGTCGAGGCCAGTCGTGGTTTTCGGTTGGCGCAACTGTTCCGACTTGAACAGGATTCCCGATGTCTTGATCCTGTCGAGCCATACCACCCGAGCCATGTCACCCATACCGTCCCATTGCTTCTGTGCCTCCTCTGGATTGGCGGCGGTTTGACGATAGAGGGCTGCATTGTCGGCTTGTCCGTTCACTTCGCACCATTCGGCGATCTGTTCCCATCGACGGACAGGCAAGGGGGCCGGTGGCGGAGCGATCTTGGCGTCTAGTTCAGACCGCTTGTTTTCCCACCACTGGTTTGCAGCCTGCCAGGAAGCCTCCTTGGTAGCATCGACGCCGAGTTGACGACAGGAAATACCATGCATCCGTCCACGGTAGTTCTTCATCCACCCCTTCCGGAGAGCCGACCACGTCATTAGGGTTTTTCTCATCGCCGTTCGCCTCCGTATTACACGACCCCCGATGGTCGTCTACGGAGTGTAAACGGATATGGGGTGGAAGTCTATGCCCTGTAAACGGTTTTGTAAACGAAAAGTGGGGAAACAGGTAAGATGCGTTTACAAAAAATACCGATAAATAAGGACTTACGACGACGAATAACCCTCACACGGTGGAAGTCGCTGGTTCGAGTCCAGTGCCGCCCACATTTCTAGCCCCTCACGGGGCTTATTTTTTGCGCGTGTATGAACTGAATGCGTTGATAACAAACGACTTATCAACAGTCATCCAAGACGGAACGAGGCCTGGTTCAATTCTGCTCGTTTTTGGGTAACAACTACGGACCGTAAGCGTTGTCCTCGGGATTGTTGGCAGGAGCGGCCGGCTGGAACTGGTCAATTCCGGGAGAACCGCGTGTAGCCGAGCATTTCCAGCCAGTGAGGGTGGGCTTTGCCCGTCAACAGTTCCGCAGGGCTCTTTCCGACGCGTTCGGGTCGTTCACTCCGCAGGAAGCGGCGATGATTGAGGAAGAATTGGAGCAAGGTCAGATAGTCTGGTCCCAGATGGCGGCGGAGGAAGAAATAGTTGCGGAGCTGGCTGTTAAAGTTCTCGATCACCGAACTGGCTCGGGTCGTGCGATGGGCCAGTTCGGCAACGACCACGCTGACCTCAAAGAAACGGTGGCCGAGTCGCTCGCGCAGCGCGGCCTCGCGTGGCCAGCGAGCGGGCGAATTCTCATCGAGGACCGCGACGTTAAACATTTCGCGCACGGTGGTAGGGGGCAGTTGGAACTCGACCGCCAAGGCCGCCAAGTCCTGATCGAGTTGGCCCGCGAAGGCCAGCAGTTGATCGCGCTGGTTGCTCAGGGCGCGAACGACCGGCCCAATTCGATAGGAGCAGAGCGGCTCGCGCGCCCGCAGTTCGGCGACCACGAAGTCGTATAACTCGCGGCGCGTGGTCTGGTCGGGTCCGGCCAAGGAGAGAATGTCGTAACGCAGCCAGTCGAACAACGTCGCCATGTCCTCGGCCAGAGCGATGGCTTTGTCTTCCGTTCGGCGGGCACGACCAATTTGGCAAGCGAGATCCTGTGTGCGTTGTCCGCGCCATCGTCGGCGGGCCTTCTTTCGCTCCAGATCAGCGCGGGCGGTAATGGCCTCGTAGGCCCGGTTTTCCAGGAACGTTACCAGCGGGCTGGACGGTTTGCAGGGCATGAAAGACATCGCCGCGACAAGGAACCTCGGGCATGGCCAGGGCCTGTCCGGCTCGCAAACCGCTGCCCGCGTCAGCGATGGTCGCCTCGGGATGGAAGCCTCGGTCTTGGAGTTCCAAGAGGCGGAGTCCCCACGTCTCGCCGTCACGCTGATCCTCCAGGCTCAATAAGTAGCAGTAGGTGGAATCGACGTCGGCTCCCACCAGGACGGGCTGGCCGCTCTGGAAAATCTCGTCATGGGCGCCGATGCGAACGGTGTCCAATCGCTGTTGCTGATTGTATTGGCGGGCTTGCTCCACCGAGCGTTGAAGCACATCGTGGACCTTGCCGACGGAAATCGGATAGTCCAGCAGGTCACGGCAGAATTCGCCAACCCCACGGATGGAACTATGGCAGATCAACGTCAACCCGACGATCAATTGGTCGAGCCAATCCTTGGTCACGGGAAGATAGAAAAGGACCTCATCGGCATGGGCTTTCTCTTCGAAGAACGCATCGTGGAGGGCGTCGGTGGCCCGAGTGCGCTGTCGATAGATGAACTTTCGGCTGACCTCGTGTTCGGCGGCCAGTCGGCTGATCGGCACAGTACCCGCGAGTGCATGCAGCGCCAAACCCTGCCGTTCGTCCGGCCCCATCGCCATTGCCGGATAGAAAACCGTGGCTTCGGGCTGCGGGAGCATCCCGGAAACGCTAAGATAGGAGCCCATGTCTGTTTCCTCCATGAAACTGGGTGACTTTAGCCAGCCACCAGTCTGGGGGAAACAGGCATTTTGAGAAACCCCAATCTCTTCAAAACTCAGCTACCGGACTGTTACCCGCAATTGAACCAGGTCACGATTTTGCGGTCGTCCTGCCTCGGGGTCGATCTGTAAAAATGCGCAGTCCGATCTGTAGTTTTGCGCCACGATCTGTAAAAATGCGCCCATTAAGTAAGGAGTAGTTGAATAAGAACGGTAAGTAAGGGACTGCGTAAGCAATTCTTCAGTAACCGGCGAGGAGGTCGCCTTGCGGCGGCTGGTGGGAAAGGGGCTATGGGTACGGGTACGGTGCCCGCGCTTCGCCTCCCCCGACAACGTCCCACCAACCGACATCGACCCACCGCCGCGCCGTCGCTGCCCCGACCGCCACAGCCGACGCCTCGTCGTCCCGACCGGCGGCAGGACGACCGTGACGAGCCGGCAGGCAAGGTTCGGTATCGGCAATCGAAGACCGATATCCGGCAGCATACGGGGAACGGCTCTTCCACGAGTCGTCGCAGCCGGTGGCACGAGGACTCGGAACGCAGGTCACTCGACAGGAACGGACTGTGAGTGAACGGCACGGACGGCTCGGCAGTCGTGACGGGCATGACGAACACGACCGGCGCCTGGTGACGCCGCCGAGATCAAGAGACCTATCCTCCACCGCCCCCGGTGGTGCATAGGGTCAACAGCTTGCGCCGACACGAGTTAATACCGTGCAGTCCTTTCCTCTTGCGGGCGTTTCCCGTGGCGGGCGAAGCCCGTTCTCGACGCCCGACGACACCTCGCAGATGTCTTCCGGGCGGTCTGGAGGCGCTTCTCGCGCGGTCGAAACTGTTACACCCCGCAGCCGAAAATCGCGGAAATCGTTCCGGCCCTGCGTAGGAGACATGTCCTGCCGGAGGATCGGGCATGGCAAGCGCCGGCGTCCGGGACTCCGTTATTAAGCCGTGGGCGAACAGCCCCGACTCCCCTTGAAACCCACTAAGTCAATAACCCTGGACATGGCCTACGGCGTCAGCCTCGACGCTGCCGCCCGGGGCATGGGCATTTCCGGGAAGACCAAGGGCATGGCCGGCGATCTCGCTCCCGTGCTGTGGGCGCAAGGGAAGCGGGAAGAGGTGTTGAAGTACGTCGCCCAGGACGTGAAGACGACGATGGAGCTGGCGACGGCATGCGAGTCGCGTGGCGCCCTCCGCTGGGTCGCTCGCAGACGAATTGCGGGAAGCGTGGAGCTGCCCTTGGCACACCTTGAGACTCGGCTACAATGCCCGCTAGGACGCTTTTCGGGGCATCACCTGTTGGATGTACTGCCGTCTCGCGGATTTCAGACCGGAGGTCCGTTATCCCGCCGTCCTTGACCCAAAAGCCGGCAAGAAAATCACGTTCGGCGTACCTAATAGCCCTGCGCAAGACAAGATGAACATGTCTCCGGCCTACCCTGACGGTGTTGCCGTGCGCCAAGCGATTCGCGATGGGCAATGGAGGCGCCCGACGGCAGGTCTGGCGCCGGGTTTTGTTCAGGCCAATCTGGTGATACTTCCCCAATCGTTTGCCTCGGATTTCCTCTGCTTCTGCATCCGTAACCCCAAACCGTGCCCCGTGCTGGACGCGACTCTGGTTGGCTCACCCCATCCCAACCCGAAGTTGGCGGCGATGGCGGATCTGCGCACGGATCTGCCTCGCTACTTGGTCTATAAACATGGCGAAGTAGAGCGTGAATTGACCGACATCACGGGAGTATGGCAGGATGATTTTGTAGCTTTCTTGACAGGGTGTAGCTTCACCTTTGAACACGCCCTGTTGTCGGCCGGCGTGCCTGTGCGTCATCTCGAACGTGGGTGCAACGTGCCCATGTTTCGTACGAGCTGGCCGTGCGAGCCGGCGGGCGTTTTTCAAGGGCCATTGGTGGTATCCATGCGTCCGATTCCCAATCGACTCCTTGCCCGCTGCGTGCAAGTCACTTCTCGGTATCCGTCCGCTCATGGTGCGCCCTTGTACATCGGCGATCCCGCTGAATTGGGCATTGCCGACTTGGAGAAGCCGGATTTTGGCGACCCCGTTCCGATCGATGCGAACGAGACTCCGGTCTTCTGGGCTTGTGGCGTGACGCCTCAAGCGGTGGCACAATCGGCGAGACTTCCGCTGATGGTTACCCATGCGCCGGGACACATGTTCGTCACGGATCGGATGCACACGGAGTTGGAATGTGTCTGATGAATGCTGGTGCAACTCAGGCGTATGGCAATTCTGGATGGACGTGGGAGGGACGTTCACCGATTGCATCGGCAGACAACCGGACGGTCAGCTAGTCCGGCACAAGCTCCTAAGCTCGGGAGTGACCAAAGGGGCGGTCGGCCCCGGTTCGGACTGTACGAAAGTCGTTGACTCGGCGCGTCGTGCCGATCCCGCAGGATACTGGTCCGGCTACCGCCTGCGGCTGCTGGATCGGCAGGGAGTGAGCACGGCGGAGACGGACGTTCTTCGCTTCGACCGGGAGCAAGGAACACAGTACCTTGCCAAGCCACTTCGCGTGACGCCCGCGGCTGGTCAGTCGTACGAGCTCGTCTCGGGGGAAGAAGCGCCGATCCAGGGTATCCGTTATTTGCTGGGATTGGGCCGGGGTGATGCGATTTCTCCCGCGGTTGTGCGGTTGGGCACGACCCGCGGCACGAACGCCCTGCTGACGCGCAGTGGCGCTCGGACGGCGCTGGTCACAACCCGCGGCTTTGGCGACGTCTTGCGAATTGGTTACCAGAACCGCCCGCGGCTGTTTGATCTCGCCATCCGCAAGCCGGATCCACTCTTTTCGGAGGTGGTGGAGATCGACGAACGGATTGCTGCCAACGGTGACGTTCTCAAGGCTCCCGACCCGGAGACGGTCCGCAGACAGTTAGTCGTGCTCCGGGGCCAAGCCATCGACTCCCTGGCGGTGTGCCTGCTGCACGCTTACAAGTGCCCCGAACATGAACAGTTAGTGGGCCGAATTGCCCGCGAGTTGGGATTTGCGGAAATCAGTCTGTCCAGCCGCGTCGCTCCGTTGGCGAAGATTGTCTCCCGCGGCGATACCACAGTCGTGGATGCTTATCTCAACCCGGTCCTGCGGGCGTACATCAACGGGCTGCGCACGGCCCTTGATGCGGGGCGACTGCAAGTCCTCACCTTGGCCGGTGGGTTGGTCGACGCCGACTTCTTCGTCGGCAAGGACAGCATCCTCTCCGGTCCCGCCGGCGGCGTGATCGGCTTCTCCAGGGTTGCCCAAGCGGCCGGATTCGAGCGCAGCATCGGCTTTGACATGGGCGGCACGAGTACCGACGTGTCGCGCTTCGACGGCGGCTACCAACGGGAGTACGAAACCGAGAAGGCCGGCGTACGCATCGTCGCCCCAATGATGGCCATCGAAACCGTGGCGGCCGGCGGTGGCTCCGTTTGCCGTTTCGACGGCGTGAAGTTGGTGGTCGGTCCCGAAAGTGCGACCGCCGACCCCGGCCCTGCCTGCTACGGACGTGGCGGGCCGTTGGCCGTGACCGACATGAACCTCTACCAGGGCAAGATCCTTGCAGAGCACTTTCCCTTCCCCTTGGACCGGGATTGTGTCGAAACACGGCTGCGGGACCTCTGCGACCGGATCGCTCAGGCCACGGGCCGGCAGTATAGGCCGCACGAACTGGCCGATGGCTTCCTCCGCGTGGCCAACGCCAAGATGGTCCAGGCGATTCGCACGATTTCCATTGCCAAGGGGGCCGACCCGCGCCAGTACGTGCTCGTTGCCTTCGGCGGGGCTGCCGGGCAGCATGCCTGTGCGGTCGCTCGCGAACTAGGCATTCGCCAAATCCTCGCCTCCCCTGATGCGGGTATCCTTAGCGCGTACGGCATCGGAATGGCCGACGTGTCGCGCCACCGGGTGGCCGGAATCTACCAGCCCTATTCCGAGAACGCTTTGGAGAGATTGGAGGCCGTGTTCGAGCGGCTTGCCGACGAGGCGTGCGACGAGGTCGTCCGGGAAGGCTTTGCTGAGATACAGGTCGAGGCTCACCGTTTTCTGGATATGCGCTACCGCGGACTCGAAGCCTACCTGACGATTCCGCAGCCCGCCCGCGGAACCTATGCGGAGAGCTATATTTCGGAACATAAGAAGCTCTTCGGATATGAAAACGAGGGGCGGGCACTGGAAATCGTCGCAGCTCGGGTCGAGGCAGTCGCCCGCGCTGGTCAGCAACTCGCGCCGTCGGCCTCTGTACCGCCGCGCATTGTCGCGCCCGAGCGGACGGTCGAGACCTGGTTTGACGCCCGACCGTATCGCGCGGAGGTGTTTGTTCGCGATGCAGTCCGGCCGGGGGAAAGGCTCTGCGGCCCCGCCATCCTCTGTGAAGCCACCTCCACCACGGTCATCGATCCCGGCTGGGAGGGCGAAATCCTCAGCGGCGGCGAATTGCTCCTGACCGATTGCGGCGCGAAGGCCACCACAGCCATCTCCGCACAGTCTGATCCGGTGATGCTGGAAGTCTTCAACAACCAGTTTGCCGGGATTGCCGAGCAGATGGGCGTCACCTTGCGAAACACGGCCACGAGCGTCAACGTGAAGGAGCGGCTCGATTTCAGTTGCGCTGTCTTCACGCCCGGCGGCGACCTGGTGGTCAACGCACCTCATATCCCGGTTCATCTCGGGGCAATGGGCGAGACGGTCCGGCAAGTCTTGGCCGACAACGCCACCATCCGGTCCGGCGACGTCTTCGTGACCAACGACCCGTACCGCGGCGGCTCCCATCTGCCCGACGTAACGGTGGTCACTCCGGTCCACGACGCCCGCACGGGGCAACTGCTGTTCCTCACGGCAAGCCGCGCCCACCATGCGGAGATCGGCGGCGAGAGGCCCGGCTCGATGCCGCCTTTCTCGACGAATCTGGCGGCAGAGGGCGTAGTCCTGAACAACCTCAAGGTGGTCGATGCGGGTCACCCGCGGTTCGACCGGCTGGAGGCCGTCTTGCGTTCCGGGCCGTGGCCGACGCGCAACCTCCACGACAACCTGGCCGACATCACCGCCCAGATTGCCGCCAATCGCCGGGGGGCCCAGAACTTGCTCCGCCTGATCGATCGCTACTCGTGGGAGGTTGTCAGCGCGTACATGGGCCACATCCAAAAGGCGGCGGAGCAGAAAATGCGGGCCGCCTTGCGCGACTCCCCGCCGGCCGCTACCAGTTCGCCGATCACCTCGACGACGGTTCGCCCATCGCCGTGACCATAAGCGTGGCCGACGCTCAGGCTACCATCGACTTTACGGGCACCGGGCCGGTCGTACCCGGCAATCTCAATGCTAACCGGGCGATCGTCACCGCGGCCGTGATGTACTGCCTCCGCTGCCTGATCGAGGAGGACATCCCCTTGAATCAGGGCGTGCTCACCCCGATCCGACTCGTGCTGCCGGAGTGTTTGCTCAATCCGCCGCGCGCGGAGTCGCCCGAACAATGTCCGGCCGTCGCCGGCGGCAACGTCGAGACCTCGCAGCGCGTGGTCGACGTAATCTTGGGCGCGCTGGGGGTCGCCGCCGCCAGCCAAGGCACAATGAACAATCTGCTCTTTGGCAGTGCCGCGACCGGCTACTACGAGACGATCTGCGGCGGTTCCGGGGCAACGCCCGAGGCCGATGGAGCCGACGCGGTCCATACCCACATGACGAACACCCGGACGACCGACCCCGAGGTCCTCGAACAGCGCTATCCCGTGCGACTCCAGGAATTCTCGATTCGCCGCGGTTCCGGCGGCGCGGGCCGACACCGTGGCGGCGACGGTGCGATCCGTCGAATCGAGTTCCTCGCCGAGGTAGAAGTCTCCCTGCTCTCCCAGCGCCGCGGCCCCTACGCCCCGTACGGACTTCAGGGCGGGCAACCGGGCGCATTAGGCCGCAACATTCTTCGTCGGGCCGATGGCTCGACGGAAGTCCTTCCCGGCACCGTCTGCTTCACGGCCCGGCCCGGCGACTCCCTGACAATTCACACCCCCGGCGGCGGCGGCTTCGGCACGCCTCCCCTGTGAAAGAGGAGTATCTGCGATCGCCCAACAACAGGCACCCGAGGCAATGACCATTCCCTGGTATCGCTCCATCACTGCCGCCCAATGGAAGACGCTGCTGGCGGCGATGGCCGGATGGACACTGGATTCCCTGGATTTCGTGATCTACCTGATGGCCATGCCGGTCCTCCAAGCGGAGTTCGGCTTTGGGCCCGATATGGCAGGGCTGCTGGTGACCGCATCGCTCTTGACCTCCTTGGCGGGTGGAATCTTCTTCGGCGCGCTGGCCGACCGTATCGGCCGCACGCGGGCACTGATGGCCACCATCCTGATCTATTCCTTCTGCTCGCTAGGCACGGCCACCGCTGGCAGCGTGACACAGTTGCTGGTCTGGCGCGCCCTCTTGGGGCTCGGACTGGGCGGCGAATGGTCCGCCGGCGCGGTCCTCGTGAGCGAGAGTTGGCCCGCCGTCCATCGTGGCAAAGCGATCGGCATCATGCAGTCGGGTTGGGCCTTGGGATACATACTGGCCGCGCTCCTTTCGGCGGCCATCATCCCGCGTTTCGGCTGGCGGTGGCTTTTCGCAGCCGGCGTCTTGCCGGCGCTCCTGGTCCTCTGGATTCGCAAGGAAGTAGGAGAGCCTGATCTCTGGTCGCAGGCTCAAGAACGCCGGAGGTCCCCATTTTCGGCGATCGTGTTCAGGCCCGAGGTGTTGAAGAATCTGTGCCTTGGCGTCGCGCTCAGTTCGACCGTGATGTTCGCGTATTGGGGGCTCTTCACCTGGTTGCCCAACTACCTTGCCAGCCCGGTCGAAGAAGGCGGCGTCGGACTCGGATTGGTGAAGTCGACCGGCTGGATCATACCGATGCAGTTGGGCGCCCTGGTCGGGTACCTGACCTTCGGCGCGCTTTCCGACCGCTTCGGGCGGCGGCCTACCTTTATCGCCTTCCTGCTGGGTGCCGCAGTCATCACGCCATACTATGGCATGTTGGCGCGAGATCCGGCCATGCTGATGGTCCTTGGCCCCGCACTCGGCTTCTTGGGACACGGCTACTTCAGTGCGTTCGGCGCCTTGTTGGCCGAACTGTTTCCCACGCCAATCAGGGCGACCGCGCAAGGCTTGACCTACAATCTGGGCAGGGCCCTGAGCGCTTTAGCCCCGCTGAGCATCGGCATGCTCGCAAAAACCTGGGGTGTCGGGCCGGCTCTGGTCTTGACCTCCGCGTTCTTCGTAGCCGGCGCCCTGGTAGCGCGCCTCCTGCCTGAAACCCGGGGCAAGTTGCTGGTCGACGAACCTGCCTGAGGGGGCAAATGGCCCTTCGTCACCTTCGCCGCACCGGCCCTGAAGTGACAGTGGTGGTGTCGGCGATTGGGGACTCTTGCCTTGTCCTGGACGGGGCGACTGCCCGGAACCTTGGAAGTTTCACGTGCGAAACCTGGGCCGAAGCCGACCTCACGCGGCACCGCCCAAGACTTGTCCTTGGCGGACGTTCAGGATCTGAACGCGGGTCCGCTCCCGGCGAGATGCTATGCCGTCGGTATGGGTCCTGCGCTACGTCGCCCAGGACGTGAAGACGACGATGGAGCTGGCGACGGCATGCGAAGCCTGCGGCGCCTTCCGATGGGTCGCCCGCAGCGGGAAGGTTCGGTCGATGGCGTTGCCACGGGGATGGCTGGCGGTGGAGCAGGCTCTGGAATTGCCGCTTCCGGACGTTTCCTGGATGGACGACCCGTGGCCGAGGACAAGATTCACGGGGTGGATGGGGTGAGGGCGGGCTGCTCCGGGACACCGTGTTCCGGACGGGTACTCGGGGTCTTTGCTTCCGAGACGACAACCCCGAAATGGCGGAGTGCCGAGATCGACCCGGCGACGAAGGCGGAGGTTGTTCTGGAGAACCAACGTACCTTGACACGTCGGGACCACCAGCTAGATTGACGGCAACAGCGAGTCTCGGGTGTTCGGGCGAACGAAGCCGAGACTGGCGGGCTTCTGTGGCTACGTGTCCGACGCGACGGGCCCGATCTGAGGAATTGTAATATGCTCCAGCAACGGAACAGGATGACGAGCGGTCGATGTTTGAATGTTTGCTTGCACGTCACCGCCGCCGCGATTGCCGCTTTGTCGAGCCCGCGAGCGTCGGCCCAACCGTCGGCCCCTGCCCCGGAAACGCGAAGTGCGTGGGACTTGGCCAAGAGCAAGCAGCAGTTACACCGATTCTCGACCTTATTTACGGCCCAGGACGTACGCGACCGGTTGTCGAGCGACGAAGGCATCGCCACGGCCATGGACTGGTGCAAGAAGACGGGCGTCACCAAGGTGTACCTCGAAGCCTTCCGCGACGGCTACCAAGCAAAACGCGAGACGCTCGAACATGCCAAGCGGCGGTTTCAAGAGGCGGGTTTCGAGGTTTCCGGCTGCGTGACGACCACCCAGGTCGGCAAGCCATCGACCGGTTGGAACGTCGTTGCCTGCTACACGGACCAACCCACGCAGAAGAAGCTCCAAGGAATCTTCGAGTACGCGGCGAGCCTCTTCGATGAGATCATGATCGACGATTTCTGGTTTACCGATTGCTCTTGTCCAGAGTGCGATGCGGCGCGTCATGCGAAGATGGTCACGGTCGGCGATCGCACCTATCCGGTCACGGGCGACACGTGGGAGGACTACCGTTGCGAGTTGATGGTCCGTCTGTCGCAGGAGAATGTGTTGGCGCGGCAAAGCGGGTGAATCCCAAGGCGCGGCTGATCATCAAGTATCCCTTGTGGTACGACGATTTTCACGACCGCGGCTATGAGGTGTCGCGGGAGACGGCCGACTTCGACCGGACGTGGGTGGGCACCGAAACCCGCGACTATGGCGATTCCCGATGGGGAGGCACGCCGCAATACTCAGCCTACTTCATCATGCGCTGGCTCGGCGGCATGGGCGGAGAGAAATGCGGCGGCGGCTGGTACGACCCGTACGGCACGTCGCCGCCTACCTACATCGAGCAGGCTCGGCAGACGGTGCTGGGCGGCGCCCGCGAGTCGATGCTGTTCTGCTATGGCTCGCTGCTGCACGGCACGGGCCCGAAGAACATCGAATCCCTGCGGCAGAACACCGGCGAGTTGCTCTCGGTAGCCGAGCAGGTGCAGCGTCGCCAGATCGCGGGAATCGCCGCCTACAAGCCGGCCAACAGTCATGGGGAGAAGGAAAAATGGGTGTTCAACTTCGTGGGCATGATGGGGTTGCCCCTGGTGCCCTGCCATGAGTTCCCCGCCGATGCCAAGGCGGCGTTCTTTTCCATCCATACGCTGAAGGATGCGGACATCGTTTCCAAGCTCACGGCCTTCCTTGCCGCCGGCAAACCCGTGCTGTTGACCGACGGCCTGGCGAAACAACTGGAAGGCAAGGTGAACCTTGACGCGCCCAACGTCCGCATCCTCCCGGTCAACGGCGCCCCGAAGAGCCTGTTGCAACTTCCGCAGAAGGAACTGGACGATTGCCGGGCAGCGCTCCTGCGCCCCTTGGGACATGCGTTCCGCGCGCCCAATCGTGTGGGCCTCTACCTGTTCGGCGACGGAAGCTGGGTAGCTGAGAACTTCAATGATGAGCCGGTCAAAGTCGAACTGGACGGCAGGGCCTGGACCATCGCCGCACGAAGTTGGCTTCTTCAATGGAAGGAGTGAGCGTATCGCAAAAGGAACGGGAAGTCGGCGAGTGATTGCTTGCTTCCACAACGTGTTGGGATGGCAGCGTGGCTGCCACGAGTATGTATCGCTGATTTTGACGAGGAGACGAAAACATGGACACCAATCGAGAATTGCTGCAATCTAACACGATCAGACGCATTGGGATGCGGGGGGCAATCATCCTGTTGGCCGCCGCGCTGCTGGCGAACGCCGGATTCGCGCAGACCTACACCACCAACTTCGAGGGCGACGAGAATCCGCTCTCCGAAAATGGAAAGTGGAGCAACAACGGCGGGGATTGGGCGACGATCAGAAAGGGGGGCGGCATCGCCTTTGGCACGCAGATCGGCACCAAGAGCGGCAAATACAAGTACGATGATTCCTACGCCCATCTGTCCGGATTTCCGGCGGATCAGGAGGCGTGGGGCGAAGTGCGGATCGCCAAGCCTGAGACGGGCTTCAATCAGGAAGCCGAGATCCTGCTGCGTTGGAACGACTCGGAGCACAGCGCCACCGGCTACGAGTGCATGGCCCGGTGCATCAAAGGCAAGGGCTCGTACTTGGAGATCGTTCGTTGGGAAGGCCCGCTGGGCAAGTTCACCTATCTGACGCAAAAACACGGGCCCGACATCGGACTGAAGGACGGCGACGTGCTGAAGGCGTCGATCGTGGGCAATGTGATTACGGTCTACGTGAACGGCGAGGTAAAGGCCGGGCCATGGACAACACCTACAAGACAGGCAATCCGGGAATTGGCATGTATCTGGAATGCAGGCAGAACGGCGTGGGAACGAACGCCAATTATGGGTTCAAGAATTTCACGGCGCGGGCGATCGAACCGAAGGAGGCCGAAGCGCTCAAGGCCGAGGCGGCGAAGATCGTGTTCTCGCGGACGTATACGACCAACTTCGAGGGCGAGGAGAATCCGATCTCCGAAGGCGACAAGTGGGCCAACATCGGTGAGGATTGGGCGAAGATCAGAAAGGGGGACGGCATTGCCTTCGGGACGCAGATCGGGACCAAGGAGGGCAAATACAAATACGACGATTCGTACGCCCATCTGTTCGAATTCCCGCCGGATCAGGAGGCGTGGGGCGAGGTGCGGATTACGAAGCCTGATTCGACGTGCTATCAGGAGGTCGAAATTCTGCTGCGTTGGGCCGACACGCCGCACAGCGCCACCGGCTACGAGTGTTTTGGGCGGTGCCTCAGCGGCAAGGACTCCTACTTGCAGATCGTGCGGTGGAATGGGCCGCTGGGCAATTTCACCTATCTGGCCGACATGAAGGGGCCCGAGTACGGACTGAAGGACGGCGACGTGCTGAAGGCCCGCGTGGTGGGCAACGTGATTACCCTGTACGTCAACGGCGTGGAGAAGGCGCGGGCCGTTGACGATACGCATACGTCGGGCAATCCGGGCATCGGCATATTTCTGGAATGTCCGAAGGGGAATGGCAAGGGAACGAATGCCGATTATGGGTTCAAGAATTTCACGGCCCGGGCGATTGGCCAAGGCGACACGACCAAAGCCAATCCGGAAGCCAAGCCGATCAAGCCGTGAGTGAGCATAACGGGCAGCGCTTAGGTTATGCTTTCGCCTAGAGCGGCTCGGCGTCGCCCGGCTGTCGCGTCAGGGCATACCGTTTGCCGGGTCGTGGGGAAGGGGTAATGAGGCATGTCCGTCTCAGCCCCGCCCGCCGCGGGTCACACCCCTGCCCGGTAGACCAACCGCCCGTTCACACGCGACAGGATGACCTGTCCCGGTGCGAGCAGTCCCTCCAGGAACTTGTCGAGCACTCCGAAGGGGAGCCGGGTCTTTCGTCGTACCTCGTCCGGCGTCAGACCTCTGCGCGTTGCGATCTACGGAACTGGTCAAGTTGACCAGTTGCCACGGCGCGTGGGGCGGGAAGACATCATCCTCGCTTCAAAGTCGATTGGCATAACGTGACTCCTTGCAAACGGTCATTTTGCAAGGAGTAGGACAGGGGACATCCCGACGTTCCGTCACCATCCGCTGCCCCGTCCGAACCGCAGCCCCTCACCCCGCCGCCCGATAGACCAACTCCCCGTTCACCCGAAGCATCGTCACCTGCCCCGTCGCCACCAGGGCCTTCAGCAGGTCATTCAACGTCTCCGAAGGGAGACACACAGCCTTCTCGATACGACCCCGAGAAATGCCCGCCGTGCCGGCTTGGGCGATTACGGTCGCCAGGCGGTCGGCTTCAGGAGCTTCTTGGAAGCGGTTTTTGAGCCAGTCGGAGAATGATGTCCTCGACATGGAGTTATCTATGGTTGCCAGCATCCGTTCACGCAACGCGACGAAATAAGTGCAGGCGAGGCGATCCTCTTGCTCTAGCCCGCGCCAGGCATCATCATGGAGGCTGTCTTCCTTGCCTCTGTTGCCTACCTGCCGGAGCTCGCCATGTCCCGCACGAAGCTTGCTTTTCTCGCCTTGTCCCTTGTTGTCGTCGCCGCTTTATCACCCGAGCGAGCTTGCGCCGAGACCCGAACGGCCGCCGCCTTGACGCTGGAGGCCGTCCGGGCAGCGATCGACGCGGCCCAGGACGGCGACACCGTGCAACTGCCCGCCGGCAGGATCGTCTGGACGAAGGGCTTGAACTCCGGTCGTTCGGTCAAGATGAAGGCCATCATCGTCCAGGGCGCGGGCATCGACCAGACGATCATCGGCGATGATCGGAGCGAGGCCCCCGACGCGACGTTCGCGCTCATGGGGGTGGAGGGGAAGCCGTTCCGCATCACGGGGATCACCTTCGACGGATCGGATTACCCCAACTCCCGGACCGGCTACCCGCTCTTGGACATCAGGGGAAACTGCAAGAACTTCCGCATCGATCACTGTAAGTTCAAGAATTCCGACGGGATGATCCATATCGGCGGCTTGGGGGAAGGCGACACCTACGGACTGATCGACCACTGCTATTTTGACGGGCAGCAGTCGCACGGCGGCAACGTGCAGCCGATCGGCTATGCCGGTCCCGGCGCGGCGAACTATCGCAAGCCGCTTAGCTTCGGCACCAGCCAGGCGTTGTACCTCGAAGACAACGAGGTCCATATCGGCGCCTTCGCCGGCACGGGCGGCACGAGGACGGGCAACAATCCCTGGATCGCGCCCAACAACGGCGCCCGCGTCGTCATCCGCCGCAACAAGCTCGTCAATTCACAAATCGAGATCTACTCGCCCGGCATGAACAAGCTGTACGGCTGCCAGCAGTGCGAGATCTACGACAATGAGTTCTCTACGGAGGGCGAGGGGAGGCCGCAGTGCTCCGTCTTCATCGGCGCGGGGACGGGCATGGTGTTCAACAACACGGTCACCGGCCCCCGCAACTGGCGCATCATCTTGCTGGCGAACCATAGGGCACACGGCGTAATGACGGAGCCTTTCGGCAAGGCGGACGGGACCAGTCCCTTCGACGGCAACCAGATTCCCGCCGGGCAAGTGGGGGCGGGCTATCCCTGCATGGGCCAGGTGGGCCGGGCAACCAACCTCAAGGGCACCGGCGTCTTCGAGTCGACGCCCGCCTACTGCTGGAACAATACCATTGACGGCAAGGAGCTGCTTATGGCGGTCAGCGGCAGGGATCCGAACGAGGCCGCCCAAATCAAGGAAGGGCGGGATTTCTTCAACAGGGAGCCGCCGGCGGGATCCTATAAGCCGTACGTCTATCCCCATCCGCTCCAAGAGGGCTGTGAAGCACTGATGAAGTCGGTCGCCGTCGGCTCCGACGGTTCGGCGACGATGTCACCTGCGAGAAAGCCGTGAAGTCGTTTCCACCCCGAATAACATGAGGAGCCCTAGCCATGAGAATCACATTTGCACGATTGCGGTCGTTGTTGGCGGCGTCTTGCCTTGTCGCCGCCGGTTTATCGCCCGCAGGGGCTCTTGCCGAGACCCGCACGGCCGCCGCCTTGACACCGGAAGCCGTCTGGAAGGCGATCGACGCGGCCAAGGACGGCGATACCGTGCAACTCCCCGCCGGGACGGCCGTGTGGACGAAGGGATGGAACACCGGCCATGGGGCCAAGATGAAGGCCATCACGATCCAGGGGGCGGGAATGGACCGGACGGTCATTCTTGACGGTCGGACGAGCCAAGGGAACGGCACCGTGCCCTTCTGGTTGGCGGGAGTGGAAGGAAAGCCGTTCCGAGTCACGGGCATTACCTTCGACGGCACGGGCTACCGCAGCTTCGACGGCCCGGGCTACCGTAACGCCGGATATTGGGGCGGGCTGATGTTCATCGAGGGCACCTGCAAGAATTTCCGCATCGATCATTGCAAGTTCAAGAATGCCGAGCGGATGATTCAGATCGTCGGAGACACCTGCGGGCTGTTCGACCAGTGTTTGTTTCATGCGATGGAGTATCACGGCGGCAATGCCCAAACCGTCTTTTATGAGGGGCCCGGCATCGCCAACTACCGCAAGCCGCTCAGCCTGGGCACCGCCGAGGCGGTCTACTTCGAGGATAACGAGGCCCATTTCAGTCCGGAGGTCGTGAACCCGACCGGCAACAACCCCTGGTTCGTGCCTTACAACGGTGCGCGGACCGTGATTCGGCACAACAAGCTCATCAATACGCAACTGGAGATATACAGGCCGGGTCTCCCCCGGGGCTTTACGGAAGCCAGAGTGTCGAGATCTACGACAATACGTTCTCGGCAGTCGGCCTGAAGCAAGACCGGCCGCAAGGGATCATTTTCATTGGCGCGGGGGTCGCCATCGTCTTCAACAACACGGTGACGGGCACGACTTACATCAATCGCGCCATCACGCTGAGGAACGAGCGGGCATGGCGCGACCTGCCCGGCTTCCCCAAGGCCGACGGCAGGATTCCCACCGACGGCAACCAGATTCCTGCCGGCGAGCTCGGCGCCGGCTATCCTTGCTTCGGCCAGGTCGGTTGGGCGACGAACGTCGACGGCAAGTTCAGTCCGTCGCCCTGCTACGCGTGGAACAACACCTTCAACGGCGCGAAGCTGCTCATGGTGTTAGACCCGCGTGCAGAGGCGAACGAGGCGGCGACGATCAAGGAAGGGCGGGAATTCTTCAACCAGAAGCCGCCGGAAGGCTACTACAAGCCCTATGTCTATCCCCACCCACTGCAAGAGGGCTGGGAGGCGCTGATGAAGTCGGTCGCCGACTCTGGCGGCGCCGATACGAGCGGCTCTCCGGCGAAGGCCCCTGCCGGGAAGCCGTGAGCCGTGGGGCACCCCTTCGCCCCGGGGGTCGTAGTTGCTTCATCACAACCCCGCCTCGGCGGACTGCTGATGTCAAGGCGCGGCTGGGACAGGCTGACGGTCTTTCACCGCCGCTGGCGCGATTGGACTTGCATCACCGCCGCCCGGCCCTTCGTCAGGTACGAAGGCCGGCTCATTCAGCATCCTCACGTAATCGTAGGGAAAGATGATCGTCACCCCGCCTCCTTTCCCATAGAGGTTAGAGCAATAACAGCGAGCAAATGCATGATCTTCCGCAACGGAGGAAGTCAAGGGGACAGGCTCGCTATTCTGCAGTAACTTTCAGTTTTTGCATCTGCCGGTCGCCTACGCGCACCCGCACTTCGCGGGCGGCGCTCTTCTCGGGCAGCCTGAAGGTGAAGGTCTTGGTCTCGCCGGGCGCGAGCGAGTGGAAGTGCTGCGCGACCGGCCAGCCCGCGGGCGGCTTCTCCTCAGCGGAAACCAGGTCAACCACACCGTCCGCCGCGGCGGTTGACGAATTGGTCATCGTTACCTCGATGCGGCCGACGGTGGCATTGGCTTTGACGGCGAGCGGGGCGACGTATTCCACACGTGCGTCGGCCAACGCTTTTTCCAGAAGGGCGTAGTCGCCGCTTTCGCATCGCAGAAAGATAGGGCAGTCCACCGGACACTCGACCGTCGTTTGGTCCTTTTGGGCCGCAAGCGGCAGGGCGTTCCCCATCGTATCGAAGGCCCGCAATTTCTCCGAGGACAGCGGCAAACTCAGACGCACGGGGGCGCTGATGTTCCAAACCACGCCCACCGCGGTCGGCCCGTCGAAGAGATAGGCGTAAGTGCTCTTGTCCGGGCGGAACGACTTGCGGTACTTGTGCCCTTCGATAAACGACGCGCAGGCGTTGAGCGCCACGAGCCGCGCGCGGGGAATGTAATTCTCGTAGAACACGGCCGCTCCGTAGGTCGGAGTGCATTGGGCGGAGAACCAGAAGTATTTGCCCACGTCCAGGGAGCTGCACATCACAAGATTCCGCGTATAGAGCGACGGCCGTCTGGGGCTCCGACATCAGGCCCCTCCGATAGCCGTCGTCGTCGGCCATAATGCCTTGCTCGGTGTGCCAGATCGCTTTATCGGCGTTCGCCGCCCGCAGCACCTCATGTACCGCTTTCATTTGCTTCTCCAAGCCCACTTCCGGCGCATTCACCTGGCCGTAGGAATGCTCGCTGACGATGTCCATCAGCGGGCCAACGCCCAGCTTGAGGGTTTCTTTCATATAGTTGAGATCGACGCCGGCGAAGCCGACGATCGTCGCCTTGGGATCGGCTTGGCGGATGGCCGGCACGGCCTCCTTGACGATCTGGGCGTAGATCTTGGGCGGGATGGCCCCCTTGTTGTCCGTGGGCGGCTCATTCCATATTTCGTAGACGCCGACTCGGCCCGCAAAATGCTTGGCCACCTCGCCGGCGAACTTCCCCCACTCGTCCATCATCTCGGGGGCGGGCGGCTGCTGCACCGTGGCCAACGAGCCGGCCCAGGCTTGCTCCAAGTTCTGATAGTATCGCAAGAGCACGGGCATCACGCGCATCTTCGCGCGCCGCTGACGGCGGCGAACTGCCGTTCGTACTCGTCGAACTCGAACTTCCCTTGCGTCTTCTCGCACATGCCCCAGCCCCACCAGGCGCGAATCCATTTCACGCCGCACTGCGAGAGAACTTCCATGTTGCGCTGCAAGTGGGGCGTGGGCTCGCGATCCATGTGCGTGTTCATGCCAAAGATCGAGTTTTCGGCATCGCCAACGCCCTGAAGCGGCACGACCACGGCGTACTTGAAGTCGGCCCGTTGACGCCAGCTTTTTTCTTCGGCGGTCAGGTCGAACTTGAGCCGGAAGGTTCCCCGCCGGGCCGTATCGAGCTGATACGTGAGTTCCTTGACTCCGTTGGCCGGCACCTCAACCGTACCCACCTCGACTGGCAAGGACTGCACGTACTGCCAATCGACGGCCTGCGCCCGCACCGCCACCTTGTGCGGGCAACTGTCGGTATTCGCCACAGTGAGCGTAAGTGGAGTCGGCTTGTCGGCGAAATAGAGGTTGCCGACCGGCGCCGTCTTCGGACCGACGGTGATCTTGTCCTGAAGAAGCGGCGGCTCCTTTCCGTCGCCGAGCACGAACCGCACGTCATCTATCCAAATTTGTCCCTTGCCCGGATGTGCAAAATGAATGGCCAGCGAGGGGGCCTCGAAATCGGCCGGCAGCGTGAACGATTGCGAGACTTCCTTCCACTCCGTGCCGAGCGTGGGATAGATGGGGAACGAGGGCACTGGCACCCCTCCCCCGTTGACGCCGAATCCTTGAATCTCAATGCGCGGCGACTGCTTGGAGTCCGACTTCATCCGTGCGCTGAACGTGTAGTGTGCGCCGGCGATGGCCGGCATCGTCTGCGACATCAGGCCGATACTGTGCTTACTATCCGGAATGTTACAGAGACATCGCAACCCACTGACGGCTTCCTTCGTCGTGGTGTCCCAGACCAGATTGGCGTCCCCTTCACCATTGAGCCGCCAACCCAACAGTCCCAGTTCGAAGTCGCCGTTGGGGACCAGATTGCCCTTGGGTGTTTCATGGGTTGCGGCCGCCGAAGGCTCGAACGTCCGCGCGACATTCGACACCCGCACCGAAGCGATCTTGCCGTCCACGGCACTGCTCAGCGGGCTCCAGTCGTTGGCCCCGAGCCGGAGCTCGGCCGTCGACTGGTTCAACTTGCCGGTGGTCAGGTCCTTGATCTCGTGTTTCACGTCGAGCGCGCCGTCGATGTAGATCGCCGCGGTCTTGGTGGCCGAATCGTAGGTCACCGCCAGGTGCGTCCAGCGGCCGGTGGTCGCGGGCTTGTGGCCGGTGAACACCCGCCACTTGCCGTCGATGTGCAGCGACACCTTTAGCGTGGGATCGAGGCGGAGCTGGTAGCAGGAGTTCTTGCAGACGAGATCACCGCCCAAGCGGTTGAGCTTGACCCAGGTTTCGACGGTGAGCGCGTCCTTCGGCCGCAACTGGGGCGCATCGGGGATCGACACATAGCCGGAGCCTGTCGCCAAAGCGAAGCCGTCGCGGCCAGGAACCCAGACGGCGCCGTGCAGGGTGGCCGCCGGCCCTTTCACT
Organism: uncultured Planctomycetaceae bacterium; assembly: GCA_963759115.1. Classification (GTDB taxonomy): domain Bacteria; phylum Planctomycetota; class Planctomycetia; order Pirellulales; family Thermoguttaceae; genus CAVWXT01. The sequence continues at coordinate 1,412,140 of CAVWXT010000006.1, read as the reverse complement.
TCGCAGGCGGAAACGTTGCCCTCGCCTTCGCGAAACCGCCAGAGCCCTGCCGTGGCCGCATCGGCAGCCAGCGAAACGGGCACCGGCTCGCCATCGGCTCGCAGGCCGATTCCACCGGCCGCAATGCTCAAGGAACAGATAAGGACACAACGCAATTGCCACGGTCTCATGGTGGTTCTCCTTGATGATTCTTGTCCGATGGCCGGCCAGCGGTAGGAAGCTGAGTCGGCGGGCCTCTACGCTTCTTCCAGCTTCAGCCTTCCCAGAAGCTGCCACTACAGAGCGTCTCACAGTGTAGTGCCATTCCCCAAGAAGTGCGTGATGGTACGAACGGCCTCGGTTGGGGCGGCAGTGCAACTACCGCCCCAACCATCCCCTTGCCCTTTCCTTATCCTGCGTAGGTATGCTCTTGGCGGTGGCCCGTCGGCACTAGCGGGCGAAGGACAACACCTCGTCGAGTGCTCGCTGATGGCGGTGCCTCACGAGGCCGATCAATTCATTGTCTACGCGAAGGGACAGCCACCCCTGCCGCACGCTACCAATTCTACTGCGCCCGCCCGCCCTGCACCATAGGGCGGCGCGCCGCTAGCGATGTTGGGCGGCTGCTCCTATGTCTCATCGGGTGGCGTTTTGGTAAGCATCCGTCCCATCCGTGATGGCGCAAAGCACCGGGAGCCGGTGTCACCGTCGGCGGGCGCGGTGATGAGCACGGCATGCTCGAACGCGAGCGGCTTTGGTTCGGGACTCGTCGAGCCGACGGGTGAGAACAGCGTCGGGATGTGCCGCGGCCCAGTGGTCGGGCAACATCTCATTCAGCCGCGTGTCATCCGCGTGCAGGCGGAGGAGAATCGCGCGGACGTAACACCACGGCTCGATCCGATGGCGCTTCAAAAACTGCCCCCGTGGAACCTCCCAAACGCCCGCGCCAGCATGACCGCCATGAGCAGCGCCCCGAGCCCGAAGGCGACCGCGTGGCTCGTCCGGCGCAGCCTGAACCGGCCAACAAGAATGACCAGCACGTAGGCGACTGCCAGGTTGAACATCCCCCACAGCACGTTGGTCGTCGCGGACGACAGTCCCTCGCCGGGCGGCGACGCGAACGGGCTCTGGAACGGGCTACCGGAGATGCCGTTCACGAAGTGTGGGATCGCGTTTGCCAGGAACGCCCCGCCGAAGAACCAGGCGACCAGATGATACCAGCGCGTCGCCGTCCGCATGAGACCCTCGTCCAGTCGCGATCTCGCGCCGAACGCCATCCTCGGCTTGAAGGCGGTCGTCGTCAAGAGCGACGACGGGCTGATGCCCGAGAAGGCGGCTCCCGCGAACGCGGTCATCGGTAAGCTGCCGTCCCGTCTCTTGGGGAGCGAGGTGCCATGCCTTGCCGCCCGAAAGGGCGGTGTCGCGAGCGACGGAACTGGTCAAGTCGACCAGTTGCCACGGCGCGTCGGGCAGGAAGACGTCATCCTCGCTCCGAAGTCGATCGGCATGACGTGACTCCTTGCAAACGGTCATTTTGCAAGGAGTGGGACTGGGTATCCAGCCACGTGGACATGATGTTCCACGTCTTCTGCGAGCTTGGTCATGGCGTCGGGCTCGATGCCGCCGCTCGGGGCATGGGCATTGCGGGGAAAACCAAGGGCATGAACGGCGCGAAGGCTCCCCTGCTGTGGGCGGAAGGGAAACGGGAGGAGGTCCTGCGCTACGTCGCCCAGGACGTGAGGACGACGATGGAACTGGCGACGGCATGCGAAGCCTGCGGTGCCTTCCGTTGGGTCGCCCGCAGCGGGAAGGTTCGGTCTGTGAGGCTATCCCAGGGGTGGCTGACGGTGGAGGCTGCTCTCGAACTTCCCCTACCGGACACGTCCTGGATGGATGCCCCGTGGCCGAGGACGAAGTTCACGGGGTGGATGGGGGCGGACGGAAGGGACGAGGGGTAGGCGGTTCCGAGAGCCTCATTCCTCGCGGCTCTCCAGGGCTTTGAAGGACGAGACGGCGGTCTTGGAGCGGCAGGGAGCAAGAATAGTCGCTGTGGCGAGAGAATATCAGGCTTCCCGGGAAAGCAAGGATTTCCAAGACACTCACATCTGCTTGCGCGGAGAGATGCCTTCGTGGATTAGGTCCGCGATCTGATGGTGGGGCAGAGCGGGTGATGGGAGCGGTCGCTGTCCCGCTCCTTGATGTCGTTCATTGCAGCCCGCCTATTTTCGCTCGAACTCGAATCTTGTTCCCACGCTGCACGGCGTACATTGTCCCCGAAACGCACTCCACAGGGCCATCGTCGCCGCCACCCCCGTACAGTGCAAGGGTGCCAATCGCTGGACACCAATCTTCTGGAGTTCCTCAATCGTACGCGCAATCCGCTGCGGAGAAGCGTCGATCAGGTGCATTCCGCCAATCACGGCACAGATGGGACGGTTGTCGGTCAACCGGCGGATGTAGTACAGCGTGTTGACAACACCCGAATGCGCACAGCCCAGAAGCACAACGACCCCGTCGGCTGTGTCGAAAAATATCGCTTGATCGTCCTCCAACGGATCCGGCTGCGTACATGCTTCATCCAAGAAGAACGGCCCCCCCGTGTCCTCGAAATCCGTCCGTCGGGGCACGGGGCCGGTCGCCATCAGCCCGTCGAATACGGTGGTCGGCCGATCCGTGGCGACCGACCGATTACGCGCAGCACGGATCGCCCCACGGGAAACGTAGGGTATGCCGATCTCCCGCCCCGAGCCGTCGCTATTGCGTACAAACTTCCGCACGAACGCCGCCGGATGGGCGTAAATTGTCACGGGCCGGTCGGTCGGTAGGGCATCGGCGACGCCGCCTGTGTGGTCGCAGTGTCCGTGGCTCAGGACCAAGGCATCGATTTCGCGCAGGACAATCCCCAACTTATGAACGTTGCTCACCAACACGGCTCCTTGTCCAGCATCAAACAACACGTGCCGGCCATTGTGTTCGATCCAGTAGGCCAGACCATGCTCTGCCAGCAGACCCGGTCGGCGCGTCGTGTTCTCAACGAGTACCGTAATTTGCGTCTTTGTCATTGCTACCTCGTTTCTCCAGAATGACTGGGGTTGCAGTTTGACAATGGGCTTCGGTTCCTTGGCCGCGTTGTCGGCGGAGGTCTTGCCCGTACGAACTGCTAATAGACCGATTGGAACAGCCAGGCCACACTTCAGCAGATCACGTCGTAGCATCGTCTTCTCTTCATATTCTCAGTCTGCATCGAACCGCGATAGAGATCGAAACAGACGGAGGCATCAAATGTGCCGGAGTATCCTCCAGACCCAACGCCTCACCACCTACCGTTCACTACCATTAGGAAAGAACGGGAAGAGCCGTCGCAGTTCCTCGGAGCCGGGACGCCGGCCATATTCGCAGATTTCAAACGCCTCGGCATAGCGGACCTTCTTGCCCTGCTCTTCTCCGTACAACTCGACGAGCTTTGCCCGCCAGCGGTTGGCGGTCGCCGCGGCGCTGCTGCGGAACCGCGCGGGCGCGTTGCCGACGGGCATCGCGAGCAGCGGGGTCGCCGTCGGGCAGCGGGTTTTGATAGAATCAGGGCCTTGGCCAGCAGAGGAGAACGAACCATGAACTTGGCGCGGCGGCCCGGACACGCATATCCGACGCACGTTTTGAAAGGCTGTTGCCACCTTCTGAAACTCCCATACAGTAGTCGGAGGGCGTTTCCCGGCAAGACGGAATTGCTGGGGTTGACGCTAGGTTTGCTCGTCATTCTGGCAACTGTCTGTCGGACAGCACATTGCGCCCAGCCTACTCCGGAGATAGCGCCGCAACGAATTCTGGGGATTTTCGGGGGGATGGGCCCCGAAGCCACCGCCAACCTTTACTACGAAATCGTGCGGCGGACTCCGGCCAAGAAGGACCAGGACCACATCCCCACGCTGATCTACAGCTTTCCCCAGGTGCCCGACCGCACGGCGGCCATTCAGAGCGGCGATCGCTCGATCATTCCCTATCTGGTGGAAGGGGTGACGCGGCTGGAGAAGTCGGGGGCTTCGTTGATCGTTATCCCCTGCAACACGGCACACTATTTCTGCGACGACATGCAGCGGGTGGTGAAAGTCCCGATCATCCGCATGATCCGCGAGACGGCCGTCGCGGTCGTCTCACGTCATCCACGCTGCAAGACCGTGGGTTTGCTGGCGACAGACGGCACTCTGCAAAGCGGACTATACGAGAAGGAACTACAAGTTCAGGAACTCTCGGTGGTCCATCCTGATCAGTCCATCCAACGACTTTGCGTGATGAAAGCCGTCTACGGGATCAAGGGGGGAAGCCCGAAGAAGGAATGCGAGGATTTGCTGTTTACTGCCGGCAAGCACCTGGAGGAAAAGGGGGCGGAAGTGATCGTGCTCGGATGTACCGAGATTCCCCTGGCTTTCAACGCGGATCGCGCCGCAGTGCCAGTGGTCAACGCCACCGAAGTGCTGGCCGAGAAAGCGATTCAGGCGTTTGGCCACAGCGCGCGGTAGGTAGAGCGGACTTCCCCGACATGATTGCGATCAAACCTCATCACTTCATTGACATCATCACAGCGTTTGGAGGTGAATCTACGGAGTTCCGACCACATCCCCACGGGCATGCGATGCACAGCGTCGCGATGAAGATCCTCGATAATCGCGACGTCGATTTCCGCATCGAGTTGGGAGCTGACGATATTTGTCTTCCCTGCTGCCATAATGTCGGAGGGCTCTGTGAAGACACGATCGACACCTCCTTCCGACCACAGGCCCCGAAGTCGAAACGAGAGTACAACCTCCTCATCGACCAGCGCTGGTTAAAACGGCTTGGCCTCCGGCAAGACGACCAGTTGACAGCCCGAGAGCTATGTTTGCGCATCCGGAATTGTGCCGACAACATACAAGAGATCTACCGCGAGATCCCCTCTGGCAGAGCTGCGGAAAAGCAGGTGAAGTTGCACAACGGACTGACGGAGTTTTTGAAAGAGCCGAGAAACGTTCGCTCCGGAAAGACCGAAGGATGAGCTGGCCGAACAAGATGGCTGGAGACGACGATTGACGGCGCGACTCAGGCGCAATGTTAGGCTAGGTATTGTCTCGTAATCTCAACCGTATACCGAGACGTATCAGAATTGACCGAATTCCGAGACGGCTCTCGGGCAACGAATGCGGTTGCCCCTCTCCCAAAGGGCAAGGGGAGACTTCTCGAATACGCTCAAAGAGGTTTTACTTGCCCCAGAACTCGTCCTTGAGCTGGATGTCGTCGGACGAGGAGCCGATCATCACGCGGAACGGCAACTCCGGAGACGCCGTGCATGATGATTGACGGCAAGGGAGGTTATCGGTAGAGTCGCGGTCATGGCTTAGCTAGCACGGGTGGCGACCCCAGTGAAGACTCCCGCCCTCTTTACCGCAAAGGAGCAATCATGGCCCGCAGCATCCGAGTTCGTGGGGTGTGTTGGATGGTTATTGCCTTGTCGATCGCGGCCGGGACGTTCGCACTTGGCGGCGAGACGGCGGCTGAGGGGGAGAACGCTGCTCCGCCGACCGGTTGGACGCCCGAGGAAATGATGAAGGTGAAGGAAGTCAGCCACGTTCGGGTTTCGCCCGACGGCCGGCGCGTCGTATTCGTCGTCAGCGAGGCTGTGATGACCGACGAGAGGAGCGAGTATCTGCGGCACATTTATCTGGCCGATGCCGACGGATCGAACTCGCGGCAGCTTACCTTTGGCGAGAAGTCGTGTACCGATGCTCAATGGTCGCCTGACGGCCGATGGATCGCGTTCCGATCAGAGCGGTCGGGCCGCGGCAACTTGTGGCTGATGCGCTCCGACGGGGGCGAGGCGCGGCAACTGACGGACGTGAAGACCGCGGTGAGCAATTTCAAGTGGTCACCCGACGGCCGGGCAATCGCGTATATCTCGCCCGACGCGCCGACTCCCGCCGAGGAGAAAGCCCTGAAAGGCAAGAACGATTCCAAGGTCGCAGCCGAGGACTTCAAACGGAATCGGCTGTGGGTCGTGCCGACCACTCCGCCGTCCAACGGGAAACCATCAGAACAATCGCTCACCCCGGGTGATTTCAGCGTCGAGAGTGGTTTCGACTGGTCGCCCGGCAGCGAGGCGATTGTCTTCGCGCACGCGACGACGCCCCGGGCGGACGATTGGGCTACCAGCGACATTTCGGTCGTTCACGCGGCGTCGGGCAAGATCGAGCCGATCGCCCAGACGAAGGCCTGCGAGGCGTTCCCCTTCTATTCGCCCGACGGGCGCTGGATTGCCTACATCGTCCGCGACCATACGTGGAGGCGGACGGCCGACGTTGTGGTCGTCGCCTCCGCCGGGGGCGCGCCGCGGAAACTGGCCGAAACCACCGACCGGCAGCCCCAGATCGTCGGCTGGTCGGCGGACGGGCAATTGATCTACTTCAGCGAGACCCGAGGCGTCGTCCATCGGTTCTCGGCGTTGCCGGTGGGTGGCGGGCCGCCTCACGACCTCGATCGCGGCGATGCGGTGATTATTACTCCCGGCGACTCGGCAAATGCCGACTTCGCTCTCAATGCGACGCGGACAGTTGTGGGTTTTGTCGCCCAAACGTCCGACCGGCCGCCAGAGGCGTACCTCGCTCGGCTCGATCGCTTCGCGCCCGTGCAAGTCAGCCGCGTCAATGCCGATCTGCCTAGCCACCCGCTGGGCCGCACGGAAGTGATTCATTGGAAGTCCTCGGACGGGCTGGAAATCGAGGGGTTGCTGACATATCCGGTCGGGTATGTATCGGGCAAGCGATACCCCTTGCTGCTTGTGGTTCACGGCGGCCCAGCAAGCGTTTTCAAGCAGACTTTCCTGGCGGAACCGGCGCCTTATCCGTTGGCGGCCTTCGCGGCGCGGGGATACGCGGTTCTGCGGTGCAACGTGCGCGGCTCGTCGGGCTACGGCCGGGCGTTCCGCTACGCCAACTACAAAGACTGGGGCGGCATGGATTACCAGGACCTGATGACCGGCGTGGATTACGTCATCGAAAAGGGCGTTGCCGACCCCGACCGGCTCGGCGTGATGGGCTGGAGCTACGGCGGTTACATGACCTCCTGGGTCGTCACGCAGACCAACCGGTTCAAGGCCGCTTCGGTCGGGGCGGGCCTGCCAAATCTCATCAGTTTCACGGGCACAACCGACATCCCCGGCTTCCTACCCGACTACTTCGGCGGCGAGTATTGGGAGAGTCGAGAGCTCTACCTGGCGCGGTCGCCTCTGTTCCACGTCCAGAAAGTGGCCACGCCGACCTTGATTCAACACGGTGACGCCGACACTCGGGTGCCGCTTTCGCAGAGCCAGGAGTTCTACAATGCCCTGAAGCGGCGCGGCGTGCCGGTCACGCTGGTCGTCTATCCGCGCATGGGCCATCGGTTTCAGGAGCCAAAAGAAGTCTTCGATTTGGCCCAGCGCAACGTCGAGTGGTTTGATCGGTATCTTAGCCCGTAGATATAGACGGCGAAGCGGCTTACGGGCTGTGGAGCGGGTGCGGGAGGTTCTGGGGACGTGATCGTGGTGCTGGGCGACGGTAACCGTCCACAGGGGCTGTCCCAGTTCTCGCGGCGCAGGTGCCGAAAACGGGACGGTTGCCTTCGCGGGGAAGGGGACACGCACATTTTTCAGCCCTGAAGGGCCGAAAAATGAGCCATTCCCCGAACTGTGAACGGTTACAATTGGTTGACATCCCGCTCGGCCTGCACAACGGCCAGTTCCTCGACCAATTCCGCAACGTCAGTGGTGCGGATCGCCTTGACCAGCCGGGAGACTTCCCGTTCCAAGTCCGCGGCCGCTTCTGCAATCGCTCCACGTCGCGGCTGTTGGCCTTGGTTTCGCCTTGCAGTTGCTTCTTGATCTCTCGGACCAGGGCGTCCCAACCGGGGCCCATGAAGACCTCCCGGAGCTTGTGGACCAGCTACCTCCGACGTCTCCACCACAGCAAACCGGCTAGGACGCCGCATACCAGCAAGGTGATGCTACCGGGCTCTGGAACATCTGCCACGCGGAACCCCGAGGTGGCGTTCTCGCCCGTCGGGTCGCCCCAGACGCGCAAGGAGGCAATCAGCCAGTCCGAGCTTTCGTTGAACGCCGCGCCACGCGACCCACGCGACGAACTGGTAACGGCCGTTTCATTCCACTGGAAGACATCGCCCCCCTGGTCATACGTCCCATAAGGGCCGGGTGACGACGCGAACGCTCCCACCGGCGTCAGAAAATTCGTCGGATCGGTGTAGCCACCGTTGCCTGTCCCATGGGAGTCGTAAAAGTTAGCGTTGTTCGTGCCCGTCGAAGATAGGATGTTGATCGGCGCGGTGTTGCTCTTCGTCGGGTAGCTCCAGTAGCCAGCACCGCCCGGCTTGTTCGGGTCGTAATAGGCCGCTTTGTACCATTCGTTTTCCGACGGAATGACGTACGTGGCACCGGCGTTGCGCGTCACGGCCATCAGGGCCGCGTTGGTAATGGCGCCGTTGAGCGTGTACGCTCCCGTCTCGGTCGTGCCCGCTCCCTGCGCGCCTGTCGGTTGGCCGTTTTGCAGCCAATTCGAGAACCGCGCGGCATCGCCCCAAGAGACATAGTTCACCGGATAGTTCTGATAAGCCGTGGCAACCGCGTAGGTGTAACTGCCCGAGCTACCGCTCTGGACGATCCCGCAGCCGTACGTGCCGCCGCTGCCAACCACCGCCATGCCTGAACTGTATAGCCCATACGTGTCTGTCTTTGCCACCGCGTTAAGAAACGCCGTGTACTGGCCCGCCGTCACGTCGTACTTGCCGATCTGGTACGTGTAAGGGACCGAGCCGTAGAGCGAGCCAGTCGCCGGATCGGCCGCGTTGCCCGGATTGCCCACGGTGACGAATTGCAGACTCGTCTGACCCGGGGGCATGTTGAACACGTCGGCAGCGCGTGCAACGACCGCGCAAGACGCCATTGCCAAAGCCAAAACGAACCGCTTCAGTTTGCGCCACATCACAGGTTGTCTCCTCGATTCAGGGTGAAAAATGACGATCATTGCCGTTGTAGCCATTCAGTTCTGTGCCTTTTCTCATAGAGGTAGGGAGGCCGCATTGGGTTGCGGCCCCCCTCCCTCCGAACCGGACTGGCGGATTTCCCGCATCCGGCTCTCCAGTTGATGGTGTTACCTCCGAAAGGGTTGAGCGAAACAGACATGGGCGGTTTGCAGGGAATACAGCCCTTGCTCGTCGAAGAAGCGATTGGGCCAACGCTGCTGGTCCCTTCCGCGGCCCCGTCCGCGCCGTTTCTGTCGCCGCCGCAACATGCTACGCAGCCGACCACGAATCCAGCCGTCCAGTTGGCGGAAAACCGACCCGCGACAATGGCGGAAGTAGATGAACCAGCCGCGAAGTTGCCGCGTCAGTCGAGCACACGTGAAGGGCAGGTCATGCCCGTTCGTGCGCTTGGTCTTCGCGCGGACCGCCTCCTTGAGTTTCCGCAGGCTCTTTTGCCGCGGCACACGCAAGTCGCCGCGGAAGCGATAGCCCAGAAAATCGAAACCCTCGATGCGGGCGTCCACGATCTTGGTTTTGGTCGGATGCAGGGTCAACTCGTTTTCGTTGACCCAACGTTGCACCATCGCCAAGGCCGCTTCCGCCTCCTCGCGAGTCTTGCACAAGATCACGAAGTTGTCTGCATAACGGACCAGCGCGAAACCGGCGTTGTCCAGCACGTGGTCCAGCGGGTTGAGGTAGATGTTGGCCAGAAGGGGCGAGAGGACTGCTCCTTGGGGCGTGCCCGTTTCGGGCGTCCACTCCCGCAGGTTGTCCATCACGCCTTGCTCCAGGAACATCTCCACCAAACGCAACACCCGGCTGTCCGACACCTTCTCGCGCAGTCGCGTCATCAGCCGTGGCTTCGAGATCGTGTCAAAGTAGCTCTTGAGGTCCGCGTCCACCACGTAGACGCGACCAGCGCCGAGCAGTTCCTCGACCCGTTCCAGGGCGTGATGACACCCTCGTCCGTGTCGAAACCCGTAACTGGCTTGCGAAAACGTGGCGTCGAAGATCGGTTCCAGCACGTGCAACAGCGCGGTTTGCACCACGCGGTCACGCACGGTCGGAACCCCCAACGGCCGCTGCTCCTTGCTGCCCGGTTTCGGAATCCAGACTCGCCGCACGGCCTGCGGACGATACGCATTGGTTCGCAGTGCCTCGTGCAGCCTGTCCAGTTCTTTCTGGCCATTGGCCTGAAAGCCCTCGACCGATTGATGGTCCACCCCCGCTGCTCCCCGGTTGCCGATCACATGGCTGCGGGCGGCAAACAGGTTCAGCGGCGCGTACACCTTGTCGATCAGCGTGTGCCATCTTCCTCCTCGCACTCCTTGTTCGAGTGTCGCCAACATGCGGTCCGTCCAGACACACGGGTTCGCCCAGTCGCGAATCGACGGAGGCTCTCCGGCGGGAGTAGCCGCGAACGGCACTGTCACCGGGGGATGGTTTCTTTCCCGTGGCTCGGACATCACGCATCCATCTTCCTGCACCCCTTCGCTCCCCCGGCGTTACCCGGTTTCGTCGCTACTATGGGTGCTCTGACTCCTGGACGGCCGGTTCTTCCTATCCTTATCAGGGACAATGAACTCCGTCCTGCTTCCTTCCAGGTCTCTCTCCTTACGACGTTTGACCTTCCGACCATTCCGTCCTCAACCACCGTGTTGCCATCTCCCCATCACGGCTTTCGCACGTTACCTCAGCCGGATGGGCCGCCGCGTCTATCCCCCGGGCAGATCTGGACGGATCGGAGGGAACGCCGTCACGCGGTCGGAGGTTCGCCATTGGCTAGCAGGCTCCCCGACAGGCTTGGCCGAATCAGGTTCGTTATCCTACGGACTGGTCATTCACCTCCGGTTGCTTCCCACCCCTCCTCGCGGAGACGCGGTTACTTTCGGTTACAGGTTTGTAACGCAAACCTGGTGGGGACTCGCACCCCACCGATCAAACGTTTTCAGAGACGCACTAGCCCAGGCGTTTACGCCTGGGGAAAGGAAGCCAAAATACCATTTTTCTTTTTCCAGCCCCCTTCAGGGGGCGCAAATGGTTGATTCTGAGCCAATTTTCGCCAACGAACCAATTCACGCCCCCTGAAGGGGGCTTCAAGGAAAAGGATATATCAACGATGGTCTCGTGTTCCGCAGGCGTAAACGCCTGGGCTAGTGCGTCTCTGAAAACGTTTGATCGGTGGGGTGCGAGTCCCCACCAGGTTTGCGTTACAAACCTGTAACCGAAAGTAACCGCGTCTCCGCGAGGAGGGGTGGGAAGCAACCGGAGGTGAATGACCAGTCCGTAGGATAACGAACCTGATTCGGCCAAGCCTGTCGGGGAGCCTGCTAGCCAATGGCGAACCTCCGACCGCGTGACGGCGTTCCCTCCGATCCGTCCAGATCTGCCCGGGGGATAGACGCGGCGGCCCATCCGGCTAAGGTAACGTGCGAAAGCCGTGATGGGGAGATGGCAACACGGTGGTTGAGGACGGAATGGTCGGAAGGTCAAACGTCGTAAGGAGAGAGACCTGGAAGGAAGCAGGACGGAGTTCATTGTCCCTGATAAGGATAGGAAGAACCGGCCGTCCAGGAGTCAGAGCACCCATAGTAGCGACGAAACCGGGTAACGCCGGGGGAGCGAAGGGGTGCAGGAAGATGGATGCGTGATGTCCGAGCCACGGGAAAGAAACCATCCCCCGGTGACAGTGCCGTTCGCGGCTACTCCCGCCGGAGAGCCTCCGTCGATTCGCGACTGGGCGAACCCGTGTGTCTGGACGGACCGCATGTTGGCGACACTCGAACAAGGAGTGCGAGGAGGAAGATGGCACACGCTGATCGACAAGGTGTACGCGCCGCTGAACCTGTTTGCCGCCCGCAGCCATGTGATCGGCAACCGGGGAGCAGCGGGGGTGGACCATCAATCGGTCGAGGGCTTTCAGGCCAATGGCCAGAAAGAACTGGACAGGCTGCACGAGGCACTGCGGACCAATGCGTATCGTCCGCAGGCCGTGCGGCGAGTCTGGATTCCGAAACCGGGCAGCAAGGAGCAGCGGCCGTTGGGGGTTCCGACCGTGCGTGACCGCGTGGTGCAAACCGCGCTGTTGCACGTGCTGGAACCGATCTTCGACGCCACGTTTTCGCAAGCCAGTTACGGGTTTCGACACGGACGAGGGTGTCATCACGCCCTGGAACGGGTCGAGGAACTGCTCGGCGCTGGTCGCGTCTACGTGGTGGACGCGGACCTCAAGAGCTACTTTGACACGATCTCGAAGCCACGGCTGATGACGCGACTGCGCGAGAAGGTGTCGGACAGCCGGGTGTTGCGTTTGGTGGAGATGTTCCTGGAGCAAGGCGTGATGGACAACCTGCGGGAGTGGACGCCCGAAACGGGCACGCCCCAAGGAGCAGTCCTCTCGCCCCTTCTGGCCAACATCTACCTCAACCCGCTGGACCACGTGCTGGACGACGCCGGTTTCGCGCTGGTCCGTTATGCAGACGACTTCGTGATCTTGTGCAAGACTCGCGAGGAGGCGGAAGCGGCCTTGGCGATGGTGCAACGTTGGGTCAACGAAAACGAGTTGACCCTGCATCCGACCAAAACCAAGATCGTGGACGCCCGCATCGAGGGTTTCGATTTTCTGGGCTATCGCTTCCGCGGCGACTTGCGTGTGCCGCGGCAAAAGAGCCTGCGGAAACTCAAGGAGGCGGTCGCGCGAAGACCAAGCGCACGAACGGGCATGACCTGCCCTTCACGTGTGCTCGACTGACGCGGCAACTTCGCGGCTGGTTCATCTACTTCCGCCATTGTCGCGGGTCGGTTTTCCGCCAACTGGACGGCTGGATTCGTGGTCGGCTGCGTAGCATGTTGCGGCGGCGACAGAAACGGCGCGGACGGGGCCGCGGAAGGGACCAGCAGCGTTGGCCCAATCGCTTCTTTCGACGAGCAAGGGCTGTATTCCCTGCAAACCGCCCATGTCTGTTTCGCTCAACCCTTTCGGAGGTAACACCATCAACTGGAGAGCCGGATGCGGGAAATCCGCCAGTCCGGTTCGGAGGGAGGGGGGCCGCAACCCAATGCGGCCTCCCTACCTCTATGAGAAAGGTGGTCTGAAGGAACCCTCTGTCATTTCTGTCCAAACGACTTGTATGCAACAACGAGGGCGTCAGCCCCTGGCTATTGACTATCGTTCCTTCGGAACTAAAGCTCTTCCACTACGCCGCGCTCAGGGCCAGGTCACTGAACAGCGCGTCGACCTTCAGGTCCTGGTCGGACAGGTCGGCAAGCGAACGATCGACGGCGGCAGCCCACGCCGCGGCGCTGACCTCCCGAGCCGCTGCCAGGTTCAGCAGACCGGCTTGTAGCGCTGCGGCTCTCAGCGGGGCTGCCGTGGGCTGTGTCGCCAACATGCTGCCCGATGGAGGCGGGTCGGCGATGCCTTGCGGGTTGGTGTTGCCGGCGGCAAGGGCGAAAAACGCCGAGGCCGCTTGGCTGCCGGAGGTCCGGCCGCGGGCGTTGGCGTAATCGTACACCTTGTCGGTGCCGCTATCGACGATCCAGATGTCCTGGCTCGCCCCGGTCGGGTCGATCGTCAGGCCGGTCGGACTGGTTGCGCCGGGTGTGCTGATCGTCCAGCTTCCCACCAGCGAGCCGGCCACCGTGTACTTGAACACCTTGTCCGTCTTGCTATCGTCGACGACCCACAGGTTGGTCCCATCGGTGACCATGCCCATCGGGTTCGTGTCGCTGCTGTTGAGGCTGAAGCTGCTGGCGGCGTTCTGGCTGCCGGAGAGGCGGGTGGCCGCGCCGGTGTAGCGGTAGACCTTGTCGCTCTTGGCATCCACGATCCAGACGTCGTTGCCGTAGACGGTGATGTCTTCCACGGTGGCATTGCTGGCCAGGGTGCCGGCGGTCCACGAGCCCAGCAGTCCGCCGCTGGCGTTGTAGACGTAGACGTTGCGGTTGGCATCGACGACCCAGGTCTTGTCGCCGGCGACCGTGCTGGCCACTCCGCGCGGGGCGGTGTTGCCGCTGGTGAGGTTATACGAATCGTTCAGCCCGCCGCCGCTGTTGTAGTCGTAGGTCTGATCCGGCGAGGCGTCGTTGACGACGTGGAACTTGGTCGCGTCGTAGTAATCCGCCGGATTGAGTTTCGCCACGAAGACGTCCCAGGTCCCGCCGTGGTACGAATTGTTGGCCCCCGCGAAGTCCGTTGAGGTGGTCGTGCCCGTTACGAGGACGTTTCCGGCGCCGTCCATGCGCAATCCCGCGGCCAACATCGTCGCCGCTTCCACCGAGGTAGGTTGCCCACGCCAACGAGCCGCCACTGGTGACCTTGGCCACAAAGGCGTCCCGCGGTCCCCCGTAGAACGAATTGTTGGCCCCCGCGAAATCCGATGAGGCGGTGTCACCCGTCACGAAGGCGTTTCCGGCGCCGTCCACCGCGATCCCGGTAGGATTAGCGGTGCCATTATCCGCACCGCTCCCACCCAGGTAGGTCGCCCAGTTGAGCGAACCGCCACTGGTGACCTTGGCCACAAAGGCGTCGTAGCCGCCGTGGTTCGCATTGTTTGCCCCGGCGAAGTTCGTGGAGTTGGTTTGACCCGTTACCAGGGCGTTTCCGGCGCCGTCCACCGCGATCCCGTTGCCTTCATCGTTGCCGCTTCCACCGAGGTAGGTCGCCCAGAACACCGAGCCGTTTATAGTGCTCACCTTGGCCACAAAGGCGTCGTCGGTGCCACCGTGAAACGAATTGTTGGCCCCCGCGAAGTCCGTTGAGTTGGTATTGCCCGTCACCAGGGCGTTTCCGGCGCCGTCCAACGCGATCCCGTTGCCTTGATCGTAGTTGCTGCTTCCACCGAGGTAGGTCGCCCAGGCCAACGAGCCGCCACTCGTGACCTTGGCCACAAAGGCGTCGCTGGCCGCCGCCGTGGAACGAATTGTTGGCCCCCGCGAAGTCCGATGATTGGGTAGACCCGTCACCAGGGCGTTTCCGGCGCCGTCCACCGCGATCCCGAAGCCAATATCGTCGCCGCTTCCACCGAGGTAGGTCGCCCAGGCCACCGTTCCATCGGTGCCATTGATCTTCGCCACAAAGGCGTCTAACGCATAGCCGGGGTATCCGTGGTTCGAATTGTTGGCCCCCGCGAAGTCCGATGAGACGGTTTCACCCGTCACCAGGACGTTTCCGGCGCCGTCCACCGCGATCCCGTAGCCCCGATCTCCCCAGCCGCCGGCGGTGCCGGTGCCACCCAGGTAGGTCGCCCAGGCCAACGTGCCGTCAGGTTTCACCTTGGCCACAAAGGCGTCGTTCTCGGTGCTACCGGGGTACGAATTTGTGGCCCCCGCGAAGTCCAATGATTGGGTAAGACCCGTCACGAAGGTGTTTCCGGCGCCGTCCACCGCGAGTCGCGTAGGCCCAATCGTTGCCGTTGCTTCCACCGAGATACGTCGCCCAATTCACGCCGGGGGCCACCGAGAGGAGTTGCCTGTCTTCCAAGGGTTCGCAACGCAATCGCCGGGCCTGCGGCCGCTTGCCGGATGCTTTCGGGCCGACGTGGGCGGGAACTGCCGTGCGTGAGCGGTTGGCATTTTTCCATAATGAGTTGAGAAACATGTCTAGGGTGTTCTGGAGGAGCTAAACAGCAGTGCCTCCGAGACATCGCCGTTGCCATCATCGGAGATGATACGGGTCGTTGAGTCGCTCGTACATCCAGACTACTTTGTTGCCAGCCATGATGCCACGCTCGACCGTAGGGCGGCCACTGACCAACTCAATGCCTTGCTGAAAACATACTCGTTGGTGTTAGTGGAAAATAGGAAGACGAGTGTCCCCTCACTGAAGGCACTCGGGGCCGAATATATCTCAACTGCAAGCGAAGAACGCCTCGTCGAGAGAACGATTGCGTTTGTGCCCTCCGTGTTTTCGCTACCCAAAGGGACGGTGCAAGACGATCTCGTTAGTGTGATGATGCCGTTTGCGATGGAGTTCATGCCAGTTTATGCGGCTATCAAGAGAAGTTGTGAATCAACGCAGCTACGGTGCCTTCGGGCGGATGACATTTGGGCGAATAGCACTGTTGTTCAGGACATCTTCGATCTCATTTTCGTTTCACGAATCGTGGTTGTCGATTTCACTGGTAGGAACTCAAACGTAATGTACGAGACTGGTATCGCCCACACGTTGGGCAAACACGTTGTTCCTATCACGCAGTCAATTGATGACGTACCCTCTGATCTGCGATCACATAGAGTCCTAAAGTATCTGTTGAATCGAGAGGGTGTGAAAGTATTGGAAGATCAGTTGTCAAAGCGACTGGTAACATTAGTAGGGTCTTCGGCAAAATCTGTGGGTGAAAAATGGGCCTACGGGGGATTCGTCCTGGCAAGGTGGATTTTCTGAGGGATGGCAGGGCAAATAAATGACGGTGGAAACAGCCGCAAAACCGGGGTTTTCTTGTTGTGTAACGGCCCTCGTCGGGTCTCCCACATCTGCAACGCACGGACCTTTGCCACGGAAAAACGGGGATGGAATCTATGAATCAGATCGTTGAGGCTCCCGAAATCACGAAAACCCCTGAAAATCCAGATTCAAACTGAGTTTCACGGCCCAAATCAACCCACAGATTCTGCCGAGGAGGCCATTAGTAAAAGGGCACACCTGGGAGGGCGGTTTAGGAAAGCCCGCATTGCGAGTACCAGAGGAAGTATCCTCGCCAAAGCCAGCGGTAGCCAAACCAGTCGATGATGTTCCCTTCTGAAGTTCTGACCTATGGGCAGTGTTTACCTGTGAGACCGGCAACCACCATGAAACCGCTCCTCCCCCAACACCCTGTTGGGCATCGCCAAGGCCCAGCAATCGGCTCAAAAAGGAATTGGGGATGAGGGCGGCTCCGCTCATGGACGAACACGAGACGGCGGATCAAGCGGGTAAGCACAGTGTTGTTTGGAAAGGGATGTGACAAATGAAGCCACCAGACAAGAGCGTACCTCCACAGGAAACGGGGTTCTACGATTCTTACGTCGGATTTGCCAGGACCCTCCGTACTTGGTTCGTCGCCTATGGAATCGGAGTGCCAGTTCTCTTTGCCAGTCAACCCGCCTTTGCGTCGGTTCTCAAAAATACCTCCTCGGCAGAATCTGTGGGTTGATTTGGGCCGTGAAACTCAGTTTGAATCTGGATTTTCAGGGGTTTTCGTGATTTCGGGAGCCTCAACGATCTGATTCATAGATTCCATCCCCGTTTTTCCGTGGCAAAGGTCCGTGCGTTGCAGATGTGGGAGACCCGACGAGGGCCGTTACACAACAAGAAAACCCCGGTTTTGCGGCTGTTTCCACCGTCATTTATTTGCCCTGCCATCCCTCAGAAAATCCACCTTGCCAGGACGAATCCCCCGTAGGCCCATTTTTCACCCACAGATTTTGCCGAAGACCCTCAAAAATAAACACGCCGCATCTTGTATCATTGGCCTTTTTCTAGCTGGAGTGAGCGTACAAGTGTGTGCGGCGCTGCTGTACAAAGCCACAATGTGGTACTTGTACTTTGGTGAAACGTCTTCCGCCTTCCAGCGCACTCGACGCCACAAGTGGTGTGATTGGCTTTCCGAGCAGTTTTGGCTGGAACTGTTTTTCGATGGAGCTTCTGCGATTCTGTTCGCCGCAGCCACGTTCTGGATGCTCCTGATATTTGTGACATCCGCAACCGGCAGTAGTACGCCACCTCCTAATCCGTCCGTTGCCGCTGCCGTCCCAACTTCTCTTGCTTTGACACAGGCCGATAAGCCAGATACGGACGAACTGCGCAGTGCCGACGCACGAACGCATATTGCCACAACGTTGCTGGAGTACGTCAAGGTATTTCTTTCGGCTCCGGTCATCATCGGGGCCATCGTGATCATTCTCTTGTATCAGTTTAAGGCCGACTTAAAAGCGATTATCAGCCGAATCGGAAAAATAACATTTCCCGGTGGCGAACTGTCGATGTCGCAACTTGAGCGAACGGCAAAGGAACGGCAAAGTGAGACGGCTCCGTCCCCGCCAGCCGAGGAGGTAGCGCTACCCCAGAACCTTACCCTGACGCCCGAGCAACTCACGGAGCTACAGCACTTGATCGCAGGCGAGAGGGCAAATGCGGCTCTATGGGAGTACCGTTTTCTCAACTACCACTTGGTTCGTCAGACGCAGCTTGTCTTGGATTGGCTGGCATCAATGGCGACCCCGCCCACTGTGGCTTTGTTCGACAATCTGCTCCAGCAGTTTATTCCGGACGCCGGGGAACGCCGAGCAATTATCGGAACGCTGCACTCGCACTACCTAATCGATACCGGCAATGGGCTAATTGTGGTGACGCCAAAGGGTCGTGATTATCTGCAATGGCGAGGGCCATTACCAGAGTGGTATCAACGGACACCAACACCACCATCAAAGGGCTAGCGGCTAATGGCAAAAGCAAGGCACACACCCCCCTGTGATGCGGAGATTATCCAAGAGATCAAGGCCCGTGCAACGACGAACTTGCCAAACTGCGAGATCATCCAGACCGTGGTGATCAAGCGGGGGCCAAAAACCTACAAGACAGCCAGTGTCTTGCAATTCAAGAACCCGGAAACGGGCAAGATTTCTCACCGGCAACTGGTTTTCAACGACTATCCATTTCGAGTAGGTGCGGGATTCGGGTGGGGCGTCGAGGATCGGCTGGCTCACTGGCGTTGTGAGAACGATGAGATCGAGCAGGTGGCGGCTTTTCTTGCCTCCTACGATCAAGCCAGGAAACCAGGGGACTACACGGTTATCGAAGGCCGCCCGACGCCAACCCTGGAAGAATTGCTGAAAGCCATCGGCACGTTGAATTCCCCGAATCTCTCTGGGATCATTGCAGCACTGGCTGAACGTTCTGTCGAGTTGCGGACGCTACCGCCGCTCGGAGAAACGGATAACCGCCGAATGGTTGCTTCCGCTCTTCGTGCGGCCCATCGTATGACTGCCCTCAATACGCTTCGACACCTAATCAAGACCGAAGCTGAGGAAGAGGAATTTCAGAATCTCCTGGATGCCAACTGGTGGATGTTAGGCGGCCAGTATGTCGAGAAGATCGAAAAGCGGCAATGGACGGACGAAGAGACCATCGACATGATGTTGAAGAGTGCCGATAACAATTACGACATCATAGAACTGAAGCGTAGCAACGCTGTCCTCTTTAAGCAGCATCGCAAGAAATGGATTGTTTCCGCCGACGTGAACGATGCCGTCAATCAAGCAGGCCACTACATTTCGGAAATCGAGCGGCAACGGGACCACTTTATTGCCCGATACAAGGTCGATCTTTACAAGGTTCGGGCCAAAATCCTGATCGGCCACGTGGACGAGGACCATCCCGATGTGGAAACGCAGCGGCTTGCGCTACGGATGTACAATTCTCATCTGCACCGAATTGAAGTAATACCGTTCGATGGGCTGGTGAGAATCTGTGACCAAGTAGTCCATGCCAATCTTGAAGAAAGCAGGCATTCGGCAGCGGCTCCTTCGGAGGACAACGACGGGGAAGTGGTTCCGTTTTGATTTTTGGGTTGGCTCATGGATTTCCACTCCTACACCACGATCCGAGACTGGGCACGGCGAGCAATGCCTACAGATCGCTTTGCCGACACCATCGACCGTTTCTACAACGAGCGGGATTGGGAAAAGCTGAGGCGGCCCTACTACAACGTATGGCCGTCCATTGTCCCGATGCTCACTCGCCTAAACCTTGACTTGGATTCCGACCTGATCCGGCTTCCACTGCCCGCCCTCTGCATTCGTTTCCCCAAAGAGAAGAGCCCCCTCGCCTTCGATTGGAAGGGCGACGAGATCACCATCCGCTGTATCCTGATGGGGGACATGAATGAGGGCAAGGGCATCTTGGTGCTGCTCGACATTGGGGAGGCGATGCCGGGCGGGGTGCCAATCTACACGTATCGCAATTTCGCCAAGAAGCCCGGTCTCACCGTCGAACAGTCGTTGGCCAGCCTGGGAAAGAAGGGGGTGTTTGCCGACATCGGCATCGTGATCCCCGACGATCTCGTGACGGACTGCATCCGACTATGCTGTTCTCTGTGTTTGCTGGAGAACGACCCTTCGGTGATTTTGCCTGATGTCCTGGCCGACGACCGGGACAAGTTCGAGGCGAGCGGCGACGAGCGGTATGTGTCCAAGGCCCATCGGCGGGGCAAGGTGGGGTGGAACGTGGGGCGGGAGATCGAGGTCGTCCCCCACTACCGCCGCCCGCACATGGCCTTGGTATGGACCGGGCACGGCAGGGCGGTGCCGAAAATCGTGCCCAGGCGTGGTAGTGTCGTGCATCGGGAGGTCGTGGAGAAGGTGCCGAGTGGGTTTGGAGGAGAGTAAACATCACCAATCATCGGGGCTGCGCCGCCGCAGAAGACATCCTATACCGCCTGCTGCAACAACGAGGACGAATATGCGTAAACTCTCTTGTTTCATTCAGGTGTCGTTGGACGGCTACTTTGCTGACCTTAACGGCGATATGAGTTGGGCCAAGAAGGATGATGAGGAGTTCTGCCAATTCGTGGAAGACAACGCCAAGGGTGGCGAGATGCTTCTGTTCGGACGGATTACCTACGAGATGATGGCGAGCTTCTGGCCGACCCCTCTTGCGGCTCAGATTGCTCCGGTTGTCGCCGAGCGGATGAACAACCTGCCGAAGGTCGTGTTTTCGAGGACGCTTGAGCAGCCATTATGGAACAACACGACGCTGATCAAGGACGATATCACGGCGGCAGTTCAGAAGATGAAGAATGAACCTGGTGAGCACATGGCAATTCTCGGCAGCGGCAGTATTGTTTCCCAGTTGACGGAGGCGGGCTTGATCGACGAGTACCAATACGTCATCAATCCGATCCTGCTTGGCCAAGGTAAGCCAATGTTCGCTGGAATCACCGCCAGGCTGAACCTGAAGCTAACGAAGACACGGATCTTCGGCAATGGCAACGTTCTCCTTTGTTACGAACCGGCGAGGTGAGGAGGGAAATCACAATGGCAGGAAAAGGACGACAAGTGGCCCACAAACCGACGACCAAGTTTGCTCATCTGCGGAAGAAGATGGGAAGGTACGGATATCGAAGATCGGCAAGAAGAAAAGGTGACGCCGCAGGCAGTATAGCGCTTCCCTGATGGCCAACAACCGTGGGAAACATGATTCTGTGGAGGTAATGCATGAGCACCGAATCATGGAAGGATCATTATGCGAAGATCGCATCTGGCAGGGAGGCAGAAGACCCAATTCAACAGGCCCTAGCCAAAGGTTACTCCCAAGAGGAACTCGACAGCGTGCCAGACGGCGTTCCGTTGGGGCTGGGATGTGGAAACCCCACAGCACTTGCCGAGTTGCGGGAAGGGGAGACCTGTTTGGACCTTGGTTGTGGGGGCGGGCTGGACGCCTTCCTTGCCGCACGAAAAGTCGGTAAGGCGGGCAAGGTGATTGGAGTAGACCTGACGCCCGAGATGGTCGAAAGGGCCAAGGCAAATGCCAAGAAGGGTGATTACGCCAACGTCGAGTTCCTGGTTGGCGACATGGCGAGCCTGCCCGTTGTGGCTGATTCCGTCGATGTCGTCATCAGCAATTGTGTCGTCAGTCACGCCGCTGACAAGGTGGCCGTCTTCAAGGAGGTGTTGCGGGTCTTGAAGCCAAGTGGCCGAATCCACGTAGCCGATCTGACCTTCGAGAGCGTGCTCACCGACGAGATGCGGAGCCGAGTCAATAAGATTTGGGTTGATTGGATCGCTGGAGCCTCGTCAAAGAAGGACTACCTGAAGGCAATCGTGGAGGCTGGTTTCCAGGATGTCGGGATCGTTATGGAGGGTCTTCGGCAAAATCTGTGGGTGAAAAATGGGCCTACGGGGGATTCGTCCTGGCAAGGTGGATTTTCTGAGGGATGGCAGGGCAAATAAATGACGGTGGAAACAGCCGCAAAACCGGGGTTTTCTTGTTGTGTAACGGCCCTCGTCGGGTCTCCCACATCTGCAACGCACGGACCTTTGCCACGGAAAAACGGGGATGGAATCTATGAATCAGATCGTTGAGGCTCCCGAAATCACGAAAACCCCTGAAAATCCAGATTCAAACTGAGTTTCACGGCCCAAATCAACCCACAGATTCTGCCGAGGAGGCGTTATGGAGGGCTTGTTTGCCTTGGCGGAAAGGGACGAAGCTCTCAAAGGCAAGATCCTCAGCCTCCAGGTCAGGGCGTACAAGGCAGCCGTATGATGGTCCCCATCTGCGAATTCGCCGTCGTGGATCTCGAAGCTCCGGTGCTTCCGGCCTACGAGGTCACGTTGTGCAACGAGTCCAATTCAATTCCTCATTCACAAGGAGCCGTCCAATGATCCAAGCCCCCATACGTTCCCTCACGGCGGGATCAAAAGTCCTGCCATTCGTTCTGTTGATTGCCTTTTCGTTTCTCGGGCATGAAAACGGCATAGTCTTCGGCCAGGAACGACAAAGACCAAAGCCCCAACCGACCGATCCGGGCCTCGTCCTTTACAGAGCCGCACACAGGCATTACACCAACAACGATTACCGGATAGAGGTGAGGAAAGAGGGCGGCCAGTGGCAACAACTTGTTGGCTACTATGCAATAAACATGAACAAAGGGCCTTTTCCAGGGCCAACACTGAACGCCCAGACTTATGCCTACTTTGATTCCGATTTCAAGCAGAGGATCGAAGTCAGGGTAACCAAGCTCAGAGGTTCATTCTTCTATGGCACAAACGCAAGAATACGACCTGCTGCCTATGGAATAAAACCCACCGTGAGGGACAACAGCATAAGCTTCTTCCTCGACAGGCCATGCAAGCTATCCATCGAGTGTGATGAGGACATATACCACAACCTCTGCCTCTTTGCCAATGCCGTTGAGGCGAATCCTCCGAAGGAGGGCGATCCCGGCGTAAGGTACTTCGGCCCTGGCTTCCACGAGGCCGGTAACATGACACTTAACTCAAATGAGACAATCTACATTGCAGGTGGGGCCATCGTAAGAGGAAACATAAGAGGGTCCAACATCTCCAATGCGTCGGTTAAAGGTCGTGGTGTCCTCATGAACGGTGGAATCCGACTCGACAAGGCGGAGAACATCACCATCGAAGGGATCATCTTTATCGACGCACCAGGCTGGACCATTGTTCCCAACCAGGTCAACAATAGCGTCATAAGAGACGTGAAGCTGATAAACAAAACCATTAGCTCGGACGGTGCAGATCCGTCCGGCTGCCAAAATCTTACATTTGATGACATATTCTTCCGGATACCCGACGACTGCATCTCCGTTAAGGCTATGTCAAGATCGAGTGATACCAAACCCAATCTTGACATCATGATCAAGAACTGCATTTTTTGGTCCGATGCCGCACATTGCATACTGATCGGGCCGGAAGGCAACGGCACATCCACCGAAAGGGTCACAATTACAAATTGCGACTTCCTGGAATGCCAATTCCCCGGAAGGGACTACTGGGGCGTGATAGCGATAACAAACGGCGACAAAATGCTCATCAAAGACATCCTTGTCGAGAATTGCCGTGTTGAGGATTTTTCATTCAGCAACCTCGTGGCGATCCGGATAGAGGAGAATATCTGGACAAAGTTGGGGCCAGGAGGTGCAATAAGGAACGTCGTGTTTCGCAATGTCTCCTACAATGGCAGGAACCAGAACCCAAGTTACATCAAGGGATTTGATGCGGCAAACAATGTCGAGGGTGTTGTCTTCGAGAATCTCACCATCAATGGGAAGAAGGTACTCAGTGCGGAACAGGGACGATTTGAGATCGGGCCTTTCGCTGACAATATCGTATTCAAATAGCGGACTTCAGCAGAAGTGGGTGATTCCTTGGGGCTCTCCGAATGTGCTGTTGTGGATCTCGATGCCCCTGTGCTTCGGGCCTGAGTGTCGCTCTTGGGTGAGGACGTGGCGTGGTCAAGGACCGAACGGCGAAGTGACCTATGGACAACGAGCAAGAGAAGGCCATCGCCGAGATTGAAGCACTCGGTGGCACGGTCGAGAGTTCCGGGCAACCTGGGATTCAAGTGAGCTTGAGCTTTCTCCCGGTGACCGATGCCGGATTGGAACAGTTCAAAGGGTTGGCCCATCTCCAAGGGCTGGACCTCAAGGGCACGCAAGTCACCGGGGCCGGACTCGAACACCTGGAAGGACTGACGCAACTCCAATGGCTTGACCTCCGAAGAACTCAGGTGACTGATGCCGCACTGGAACACCTCAAGGGATTGAGCCAACTCCTGTTGCTGAACCTCTGGGCCACTTCGGTAACGGACGCCGGAATGGAGCACCTCGAAGGGCTGACCCAACTCCTATGGCTGGAGCTTTCGTGGACCAAAGTCACCGATGCAGGACTGAAACACCTGAAAGGGTTGACCCAACTCCGACGACTGGGTCTCAAGGGCACCCAGGTGACCGACACCGGAATGGAACACCTGGAAGGACTGACGCAACTCCAATGGCTAGACCTCCAAAAGACGCAACTGACCGACTCAGGGTTGGAGCACCTCGAAGGGCTGGTCCACCTCCAGGGGCTCGACCTCTGTGACACCCAAGTGACCGACGCCGGACTGGAGCACCTCGAAGGGCTGACCCAACTCCTATGGCTGGAGCTTGAGCGTACTCGGGTGACGGATGGTGGGCTGGAATTCCTCAAGAGCTTGACACAACTAAGGAGGCTAGACCTCTGTGACACTCAGGTGACCAAAGCGGGAGTTGAGGAGCTTCAAGGGGCGTTGCCAAAGGCGAGCATCTACCCCAGGATAGCATGATGTGCGAGCTAATAGTTTGACGATTCCCGGAGTCTTGATGAACCGGATGTTGCCCTGAATTTGATGACGTGAAACTGATGATGTCGGTGCCGAAGATCGTGCCTTGTTGTGGGGCTATCATACATCGGGGGCCGTGGAAAAGGTGCCGAGCGGGTTTGGTGGAGAGGAAAATGGCTGAAACAACTAACGAGGCATGGTTCTTGTACCTTGTGCGGTGTGCCGATGGTTCGCTTTACACCGGGATCACCAACAACGTGTCCCGCCGATGTCAGCAGCACAACGCCGGGAACGCCTCACGCTATACCCGCAGCCGTCTCCCCGTTGAATTGATCTATCAGGAATCGCACGCCAGCCGAAGCGTGGCCTTGAGGCGTGAGTTGGCGATCAAGGCCATGTCACGGGAGGAGAAAGAGTCGCTGATTCGATTGAAACGATAACGAGAGACCACTTTTCGTTCACGGGCTATTGTTGTGTCTGCAAATTGCGCAAGATGGAAATGGGGGGTGTCCCAAGTCGTTTTTCCATTTTGAATTGATTCTCGTGCGTCCTGGTGCGTTTGGGAGGGTGTTTAGGGAGCGGGCGGCTGATACGGAATGGAGTGCCGAGGCCGGAAAGGTGCTTGGTGGTGGTGATGGTGGCTATGGTCTCTCGTCCAGGATGCCCGAGGCCCGAGGGGTGTTGCCGTTGCACGGTCCAAGGCCGAGTCTTCATTACAGGGTCTTCGGCAAAATCTGTGGGTGAAAAATGGGCCTACGGGGGATTCGTCCTGGCAAGGTGGATTTTCTGAGGGATGGCAGGGCAAATAAATGACGGTGGAAACAGCCGCAAAACCGGGGTTTTCTTGTTGTGTAACGGCCCTCGTCGGGTCTCCCACATCTGCAACGCACGGACCTTTGCCACGGAAAAAACGGGGATGGAATCTATGAATCAGATCGTTGAGGCTCCCGAAATCACGAAAACCCCTGAAAATCCAGATTCAAACTGAGTTTCACGGCCCAAATCAACCCACAGATTCTGCCGAGGAGGCTCATTACAGGGTTTTGGAAGTAGCGTGAAGCTAGTTAGACAGGAGAACGCTCACATGAAGGTTAAGCTGTTCTGGAAGAAGAATCCGGTATTCGACGCCTGGGGGCGTGTTTCCAACGACAAGGCGATTTCCTTGGAGAACGAAATCAATGCTTGGCTGCGGGAGCACCCACATATCAAGATTGCGGACATCAGGCAATCGGCAACTGGCGGCAGTTTTGGGCCGATACTGTGGTCGATTTCGGTGTGGTATGAGGAGGGCGATTCCTGATCCGCATTCGAGAGGTGAAAGGGATCGGCAGAGGGCCATGACCAGCACGGCTACCCGCCTACGAGGTGGGCATCAAAGACGTGATTCGATGGCTGGTGTGGTGGGCACCGGCATGGCCCCGCCGAAGGTCATCGTGAGGCGCACTGCACCGATTCGATCAGTCCATACTGGAAGACCGGATACAATCTGGCAGTTGCGAGGAAATGGGGAGGAAGACTGAAAATCATGGGAAAGAAGGCTCAAGCAGGAAGCGCTAGGGCGGCCAGGAAGGTGGAATACTTCGACAGAATCGTTGTGAATACGAACGATTCTTGGGCTGTAGCCCAAAACCTGAGCAGACATACGGTTGCGTTCGTGGCCTCCTCGGCAGAATCTGTGGGTTGATTTGGGCCGTGAAACTCAGTTTGAATCTGGATTTTCAGGGGTTTTCGTGATTTCGGGAGCCTCAACGATCTGATTCATAGATTCCATCCCCGTTTTTCCGTGGCAAAGGTCCGTGCGTTGCAGATGTGGGAGACCCGACGAGGGCCGTTACACAACAAGAAAACCCCGGTTTTGCGGCTGTTTCCACCGTCATTTATTTGCCCTGCCATCCCTCAGAAAATCCACCTTGCCAGGACGAATCCCCCGTAGGCCCATTTTTCACCCACAGATTTTGCCGAAGACCCCGTTCGTGGACTTGAACAAGCCAATGGAGAGGATCACGAGCGGAGTCCTCGTCAGTATTGATGGGCACTTGTTTGTGGCTACCGCCGCTCACGCCGTGCCATCTCAACCAGAAGGCCGACTGTCATTTGTCGTTCCGAAGACTAAGGCGATTGATGCGGGAGCACTTCCAATCCTACGTTGCGGCAAGATTGAATCGGAATGGCCTGACGTTGGATTTTTGGAACTTGATCCCGCAGAGGCGTTACCTGTTTTGGGCAAGGAGGCAATCGACTTGGACCAAATCAGCTTGCGTGGTCCAGGTCATCCAGAATGCCGATGTCTCCTGTTCGGCTATTCGTCCGAAGTGATACGAACTGAACAGACGGACCCATCTCAGCTTCACCCGACGCTCCGACCCATGTGTTACAGCAATGCTCCCATAAAGCCAGAGAACTGGCCTAATGTATCCTCGGCCGATCCGGCATCCGACCGAGCGGTGGATATCTTCTTACCATACGACCCAGAGAAGGAAATATGGTATTACGAGGAGAACGAGGGAGACGACAATCTGCCGGAACCCCGTGGGGCTAGCGGTGGCGGGCTGTGGCAGGGCTCTGTGACCAAAGTTGAACTCTGGAATGCAGAGGGAGTCCAACTTGTTGGGATTCAGAACAGGTGGAACGAAAAGGAGAAGTACGTGCGTGGCTGCCAGATTATCCATTGGCTGCGTCTGTTGCACGAACATTACGGTGAATTGAGACGGGCTTGGGTTGCAGCCTTTCCTGAATTAGCTTGAGGATTGCTCTGGAGCCTGATCGGGGCAACGGTGGGGGCAGTCGTGTTGTTGTTCTTGTTGCAGAAGTTCGGGAGGTGGCCGTGATCTCCCCAGGGGAATCAAGCAGGCGGAGGAATTGCAATGGCTCGACAAGGGCGGCAGATGACCCGCACACCAGCGACGAAGTTCGCTCACTTGCGGAAAAAGATGGAGAAGAACCGGATCGTCTCGAAGCTCGGCAAGAAGAAAAGGTGAAGTCACCGCAGCCCGCATCGGCGCAGGCGTTGCGACACGTGGCCTGCCCCACCCCGACAATCTGCCAGACTCGCACGTGCTGGCCAGTGAGGGGGGTGAGCGAGTGATCCTAGGTGATGGAGGGATGTAGCATGACTCGATTCAGACTACCTTTGGGCAAGTTTTTCGTTTGGGATGGCGAACAGTTCTACTGCGAAGCACACTATACTGCACCTCGGCTGCCCGAACTGATGCAGTTGATCGAAATGTTGAGGAAGAGCGATGCCTATGATCCCGCCGCTTTGGCAGAGTATGTCGAGTCGGTGCATGGGAAAGCTGGCCTTAAACTAATTTCGAAGGAACGGCATGCACTCGATTGAATCACCAAGGAGGGACGCTTTCGCCGGAGAATGGAAGTTCAAGAACTGCGGCTATGCGATGTCCTCGCTGCAAGAGCGCATTGAACTCCTCGAAGCAGACCTGACGGTGGCCGTGTGGTGGCAGGCCACGGCCCGGAGGTATACGGCGTTGAGGAAGCGGTTGGAGGAGATGTGATTGTGGGGGGATTGGTTGTTTGCGTCTTCAACACAATCAGGAGGTGTGTCATGCAAACGAACATCCAATTGCCGAAAGCGTTCTCGGTGCGGGATGAACACGAGTTCCTCCCCATCCAGCACTTGTTGGCAAGGCTGAACCCGAAGCTGTTGGTCAAGCAGGTAGCAACGGGGTTGCACGTCGATGGTGGTGACACGGTCTGCTGGGGCCTTGTCTATCTGAATGGCGAGCCACCCAGCAAGAAGAAGGTGGAGATCGCCTTGAGGGAGGCGGGATTCGACTTCGTTCACAACATCTTGACCCAGGCGGCGTTCGTTTGGACGGACCATCAGTCGTGATGCCCCGTTCTTCTAGGAGTTGCCAGGAGGCGATCATCGTAGCATATTGACACGGGGGGCGCTTCGAGGATAGGCTGGGGTCCGGCTGGACCGAAAGGCAAGCCGCCCCCTCCACACGGAACACCCGCCTGATGGACTCCCTCGCAGGACATCTTCTGGTCGCACCTCCGCATGAGCGTGACCTGGACTTCATCAGGACGGTGATCATATTGATTCAGCAATCGGAGGATCAGGCGGTCGGCGTGGTGCTCAATCGCCCAACGACCACGACGGTCAGAGAGACGTGGCGATACAAGCGGCGATGCCGATATAATGGGTACCTGTACTCGGGCGGGCCAATCGCTGGACCGCTGATCGCCCTACACACGGACGAGCCGCTCGGTGAAATCGAAGTCCTGCCGGGTGTTTACCATTCGGTGCAGACCAAGCATCTACAACAATTGGTTTGCGGGCCGACCTATCCATGCAAGTTCTTCCGTAGCCACGTCGCCTGGGGACCGGAGCAACTGGATCGCTTTCTGGCGGCAGACCCGTGGCAGGTAGTGCCCGCAACGGCGAACCACGTTTTCCACACAGGGCCCGGCCTTTGGGAAGAGGTCTCGAAGGTCGCATAGGAGAATGTCGGCTCCTTCCGGCAATCCGACGAAGCCCGGCGATCCTCTAGTTGGGCAAGCGACGACGAGACCGTGACGGGACTGGCCGACCGCTACGCCCACACCGGGTAGAGATCGGGTATAATGCAGTACATCAGCGTCGTTGCCTTTGGTGAACTGCTGCACTACCCGACCTTCTTGTAGGTTCCACGAAATGTCCACACCGGACTACACGCTTCATCGGGAAAGACTTCTGGCTCTCCGAGCAAGACTCCAGGGCGACATG
Organism: uncultured Planctomycetaceae bacterium; assembly: GCA_963759115.1. Taxonomy (GTDB): domain Bacteria; phylum Planctomycetota; class Planctomycetia; order Pirellulales; family Thermoguttaceae; genus CAVWXT01. The sequence continues at coordinate 1,382,597 of CAVWXT010000006.1, read as the reverse complement.
ACGCAGATGGAAAATAACGCCCTGAACAAGGAGCACAACAACACTACCAGCATGCCGAACCACATGGCCGAGCTTGGCAGTGGCAACTTCGATCAGGAACTCACGCTGAGCCTGCTGGGGGGCGAGAAGGAGGCTCTTGACCAGATTGAAGCAGCCATCGAGCGGATCGAGGACGGCAGCTACGGTTACTGCGACGAGTGCGGCGTGAAGATCCCCGATGCCCGCCTACAAGCCATCCCTTACACGGCACAATGCGTCCGATGTGCCTCGCAACGGGAAGTAGGCCACGGGCGTTGAAGCGTGGTGGCCGTTGGAAGTGGGTGTGGCTCGGTCTTTGACGTTGTGCCGACCAAAGAAAAAGCCTGGGATCTCCTAGGCTTTCTCAGTATTCAGGATGGCGAGTAGCTACGCTACTGACATGGCGTCGAGCAAGTCCTTGAATCGACGTAGGCCGCCGACTTCCTTGATCAGCCCCAGCAGTTCGTTTAGGCGATCAGCGCCACCGATGGCCTTGACGGTCTGGGCCACCGCCTTCACCTGCTCGACGGTAACGGTGTTGGCCGTTTTCTCAACTGGGGCGGGTGTCGCTTCGGGCGCAGCCGGTTGCTTTCCCGTGAAGTCGTGGCCGCAGGAAGGGCACGCCCTGGTTCGTGTCCCTTTGATCCACTTTTTGCACGCTGGACATTGCTTTTGCCCCTGTCGTGTTCTCTTGGCCATCGTTGGCTCTCCGTTCTTGAGTCTTGCGATTACCCCTGACTGAACAAACATAACCCCCAAAATCGACGAGGCAATCTATAACACCAGGGCAAAGCCTCACGTCAAGGACACGGATGACGGATAATCCGAAAAATCCAAGCAGGAGTTCCCCAGGAAGGCAACAGGAGGCCATCGCTTGCTGCCAAATGGGTTGCGCCGTCTGCGACAACCGCTACAAGTGTATACCCTAGTTGTCCTCTCCCCGGAGTTTCGCAACCTAAATTTGCGCAGTGGCTCTGGGGCATGGTAAGGGTCGCCTACATGAGCCTGTTACGCTCCCTGAACCCGTAGATGGTCACAATTCGAGGATTGATGCCGTGGTGGATGCATTGAGTCCCTATTTCATCTGGTTCCACTTCCTTTGTGACATCGCCATTCTGGGGGCCTGCTGGGTGCTTGCTTTTCTCGTTAGTCGCCTCATACCACGGTGCTCGACGGAGCGACTATCCATTGCCTTTTGGATGCTTTTTGTCTCAGCCCTTGGAGTGGGCGGTCTTCATCTAACGGGACTTGGGCTAGACCGAGCCCTCCTCGGAGATGTCTATGGTATGACAAAAGTCAGCGCAGCGGTCTTGTTGTGGCTCGACGTACTGCTCTTCCTGCGGTGGCCTCGTCGCCAGATCTGCCTCTCGCAGTTTCCCGATCCCGACGCACAATTGGATCGCCAAGTGGCGGAGCGAGTGCGAACCGAGGAGGAACTGCGGCAGTCCGAGAGCCGCTTCCGCACAATCTTCGACAATACACGAGACGTGATTACCTACGTCGATACGCACGGCAGAATGCTCGCCGTCAATAGCAGAGTCGAGGAGGTCTTCGGCTACACGCCAGAAGAACTGATCGGGAAGCGGTTTACCAAGTTGGGAATTCTACGGCTAAAAGACATTCCCCGGACGGTATGGCTGTTTCGCCGGACGATTTTCCAAGGCAAACCCACTGAGATCGTCGAACTGGAACTGAAGCATAGGAATGGCGACAGCGTGTGGGTGGAGGTTGGGACTCGGTTTGTGCGGCGCAACGGTCGGGTGACAGAGGTCGTGAACGTGTTCCGAGATGTTACCGAGCGGAAGAGGAAGGAGGCGCAACTGGCTCATCTGTCAGCGATTGTCGATTCCTTCCCGGATGCAGTCATCGGCAACGATCTGGACGGCATCATCACCTCGTGGAATGCGGGCGCAGAGCGGCTCTACGGATATCTGGCGGAAGAGGCCCTTGGACAATCCATCTCGATGATCTCGCCAGGGAATCGACCCGGCGAAGTGCAGTCCTTGCTGTCAAGGCTGAAGCGAGGCGAATGTATTGAGCCGTGTGATGCGATTCAACGCCGCAAGGATGGCACGCTTGTCGATGTTTCTGTGACGTTCGCTACGATCAGGGACGTGAGCGGACGGATCATCGGCGTATCATACGCTGCCCGTCACGCCAGGGACACGAAGCTTTCATCCGCCATCAGCCATCATCCATCCACACCCGTCGCCGTCGTGGCACAGCCTACGATGGGCGGTTGGGTAAACCCGCAGCCTGTCGAGAATTGAGCGGCCACCGGTGAAAGCAGGTGAGTAGGCGGGGCCTGCCGATGGCAGGAGCTATTGTGCGACCGTGACTGGCGTCAACTACCCGTCTGCCCAGTCGAAGTTCACGACCCTTGTGCTGCCATGCCGTGAAAAGAGGGTCTTCGGCAAAATCTGTGGGTGAAAAATGGGCCTACGGGGGATTCGTCCTGGCAAGGTGGATTTTCTGAGGGATGGCAGGGCAAATAAATGACGGTGGAAACAGCCGCAAAACCGGGGTTTTCTTGTTGTGTAACGGCCCTCGTCGGGTCTCCCACATCTGCAACGCACGGACCTTTGCCACGGAAAAACGGGGATGGAATCTATGAATCAGATCGTTGAGGCTCCCGAAATCACGAAAACCCCTGAAAATCCAGATTCAAACTGAGTTTCACGGCCCAAATCAACCCACAGATTCTGCCGAGGAGGCTGAAAAGAAGGCCCTCCGCAGACGAGGCAGAGTCCGCAGAGGGTCGAGGCAAGGGCAAGCCTTCGCTCTCAGCTTCCAGTCTACTCGAAACGGTCGCAACGACACAATTTCCTGAGCGCTATGCCGCCGCCCCCTTAGCCATAAGTCGGCCTAAAAGGCTGGTGCGACTGGTACTTGCTAGCACCACGGCTGCCCTTGTGGCAGATTTCCCTGGCGAGCGAACAAATCTCGGTTCGATTCCGTAACGAGACAATGCTTTTCAACGGAAAATGGATGTTCCCCTCTCCCACAGGACTGTGATCGCATGCCAACCTACACCGAGGCAAATTGGAATGGACTCCGACTCGTTATGGCACCACGCACACGGGAGCAACCCGAAGATCGCATTCTGAGCGGCCCTTGGCTTGAAGAGAAGAGGCGAACTGCCGGGCGTCGGCAAGGAGACGCTTCAAGCCTACTACGACTACTTGGCCTCGAACTTGTCCTTCCCATTTGAGGCTCGGTATCCTGAGCCAGTCGGTCTTCACGAGGAGATCATCCGCACAGTGACGGTGGTTGGCCTGCTCGATCCGGCAAAGAATCTCGACTGCGAGTCCCTTGGCCTCGTCTGCAAGGCTCGCCGAGGAGAACAGAGGATCGAATTATCGTTGGCCGACCAGGAAGTGGACGTGGACGATCCCAACCATGAACTTGTCGAAGACTACTGGTACTGGTTCTGGAATTGGCGGTGACGCCGAAACGAAAAAACCCTCCGCAGACGGGGCAGAGTCCGCAGAGGGCTGAGCAAAGGCAAGCCTTCGCTCTCAGCTTCCAGTTTACTCGAAACGGCCGCTACAACACAATCATTACGCCGCCGCTCCCTTGTCAGCATTGATGGCGGCGGTCTTCAGCAACTTGCCCTGCTCGTCATAGAACTCGATTGTGCTGCTCCCTGCCTGCAAGGTGGCGAAGCCGCCATTGTACCGGAACTTGTAGCCGACGAAGTAGCCGTCCTTCAACAACATCGTCTGAATAATGACGGCCAGAGCAGGCAGCCCAAGCTCGGCCAGGGTTGCCGCCACCAATTCGTGGATCGAAGCCGATGCGCCCATGTTGCGGGTCTCGGGGTGATTGACTCGGGACAGGCCATTCATCGGCCATTCTGGGGCGGCCGATTGGTTTGGGATGATGTGCTGCCCGATCCTGCCCACGCCTCCCACTTTGCCGTAAACCAGACACCGGCTCCCATCAACAGCGTGTAAAGAGAAATTGGATTCCGTGGCAAAACAGCAAAGGGGACCACCGACCACCGAGTCGGCTGGGAATGTTATTGAAATCCAACCGGGGGTGGGGTGGACATTCCACAGGTCAGTGGTACTATTGGTTTGGTCCTGAGCACCTAGCTAGGTCCGTCGCACGCACCCTTGTCTCCTTTCTGAGCGGCCCTCCCTGCGGTTGCGTATCAGCACCGCTTGCTTCGCAAGACCCAAGCCGAGTTATGGCAGTCCATGAGATGGCCAGTTATAGCTGGCCGTCCACACATGGAGGGTTTCTCTGTTCGCACACAGGGAGGTGAGACGATGTACCCACCGATGATTAGTACCAACGATGCCCCTTCCCACGAAGTCGAAGAGGCGGCGATGAAGTCTCTGTATGACAGCCCGTACCGAGCCTTGAGAAGGATTTCGTGTGAGTGCAAAGACGGTGTTCTTCTTCTGAAAGGTCGCCTGTTCAGTTTCTACGAAACGCAAGCCGCCCAGGAAACTGTTGCCAGGGTCAGAGGCGTGATCGAAGTGGTCAACCAAATCGAAGTAGTGGACTAGGCAGGCCATGTATCAGTCTGATATTTTCGTTGTCCGTTCTGACCACGTAAGCTAGGTTTGCCGCACTCTAGGAGATCCCGATCATGAAGGTCTTTGTCCAGGCCAAGGGCGAAAGTGTCGTTGTCAACGACGAAATCACCGTGACGGTACTCGATATCCATGATGAGGAGGTGGTTCTGGCAATCGATGCGCCAGAATGGGTTGAAGTCTGCGAGATGGAAACGCTGGAGACATTGGAATCCACGCCGGTTTACCCCCGCTGAACGGTTCGGAGACCGCATTCGGGTTTCCAGCAAACGATTTTCGACAAGAGCATTGCCGCCATCGAGAAGGGCTGGATCAGACAACCGCCCGGTGGCCGCTATAACCGGCAAAACCCACCCGATCATCACGTCTGCTATTCCGATCACGCCATCATTCTGCCCTGATGTCCTAGCGTGTTCCATAATGGTGTAGGAGGCTGGATCGTCAGCAAGTGAGGGCTGTCTGCTTGCCTCCCTCAGGGCCATCGCCTACTGGTTGGATTGCTAGTCCAGGCGTGGAGGAAGAATAGTGCTTGTCCTATCCCGGAAGAAGAATGAGAGCATCATCATCGGCGAGAACATCGTCGTGGTGGTGGTGGAAATTCGCCATGACAAGGTGCGGCTCGGCATTGAGGCCCCGAAGGAGGTGACGGTCCACCGCCTTGAGGTCTACGAGGCGATCAAGCGATCCAAAGGTGCTCAGGAAATGCGCCAAGACGACCCTGCTTCCAACAAGTAGACCAGTGTGCCACAATCCATCCTTGACAGGTTTCGCTAGCACTGCCAGCACCGTCCGCAACATTTTCCCACATTCTCGGGATTGACTTTTCCTGTCGCAATAATATGCTGTTCGGAATCGGGCTACTGGCTGACAGGATGCGGCCAGGGACAATACAGTTAAGACAGGTTGGCAGGACGCCAGCCAGACCGCCTTGACCACACATGCCCCGTCTATGGCACCAAGATAGGCGGGGTTTGTTTTTGGTGCCGCTGTTGGATCTCGCAAAGGAGGGAACGGTGCGAGTGTGACGAAGAGCGGCTGTTCTTTCGGGGGCAGGTGCCGAGCTTCTATTGCAAGCAGATTGCCCAGGAAGCCGTACGTCAGGTTGTCAACAAGATCGAGGTTGTCTGTTGAGAGACCGTTGACCTTCGCAAGCAAGCCTCCACAGCGCCTAAGTGTCCACGGGATGGGCCTTCATTTGCCCTCGGAGGCACGGATCAGCTTGCGTAGGAGCCAGATCTCGCCGGAGTGGCAGGCTTCGTCGTGCAGCCCATGTACGATGATGTAGCGGACGGTGTGGTTCACATTTCCAGGCATTGGACGGGATAGCTGCTCCTCGCTGAGCAGTCCGACTACGTGTCGCAGACGCAAGTGCTGGTGGTCCAATTGCACAACCACTTCCGAAAGTGATGGCCAACGATCCGAAGCGACACGAGCAGGATCACTTTTCGAACTAAAGATCTCGGACCATCCCTCCGGGATCAGGGGATTATCCCCGCTGCCCTCCATGATGAGCGACTCGACCAGGACGTAACTGTGCCCGGCATGCCAAAGGACATGGTTGTGCAGGCCAGGCGGGGACCAACGGGCTTCCTCATCGGTCATCCCCTGAAGCATACGAAGGGTTTTTCCCCGTACCTCATCCAACAGCAACAGTAGCGACCGATCCGACATGATTGACTCCTTGGAAGTAGAGTGCATGGCTGCCCGATTACTTGAACTGTTCTCGCACCGTTCCCAGCGTCTCGCTGATGGGAATCTGTTGGGGGCATTTCTCTTCGCAAGACCGACATTCCTGGCACGAACTGGCCCGCTCGGCCTCGGGCAAGGAGGCGTACAGGTTTCGGCACAAGACAACGCTGCTCCCCTTAAACACCGTGGCCTGATTGTAGAGTTCGAAGTTGATCGGGATATTGACCCCGTTCGGGCACGGTAGGCAATAACCGCATTTGGTGCAGGGGATCGGCGACAACTCCTTGTATTTCTCTCGCACCCGAGCGAGCAGCCCAACTTCCTCCTCATCAAGCCAGCCCACCCCTGACCGGCTGGCGCTTGCGATGTTCTGCTCCACCTGCTCCATGGTACTCATGCCGCTTAGGACCAGGGCGACCTCCGGCTTGTCCCACAGCCAACGGAGAGCGAGATCAGCAGGATGGCGATTTTCTCCAAGGCTATTCCATATTTCTTGGACAGGCGGGGGTGGATGTGCCAAGGTGCCACCGAACAGCGGTTCCATCACGATGACGGCCAACCCCTTTTGGGCGGCGTACTTGAGCCCTTTCGTTCCCGCCTGCACGTCCTCGTTGGTGTAGTTGTACTGGATCTGGCAGAACGGCCAGTCGTAAGCATCCACGATTTCCACGAACGCCTCGTAGCTGTCGTGAAACGAGAACCCGAACTCGCCGATCCGCCCATCAGCCTTCGCCTTCTCGGCCCAGCGAGACACCTCCAACTCCAGCATCTTCGACCACAACTTCTTTTGCAGGTTATGGAGGAGATAGAAGTCGATGTGGTCCGTCTGAAGACGAGACAGTTGTTCGTTGAGGAAGCGGTCGAAGTCCTCGTGCTTCTCGACCAACCACACCGGAGACTTTGTAGCGAGGTAGACCCTCTCCCGATAGCCATCCTGGAGGGCCTTGCCGACCACCATTTCGCTTTTCCCGCCATGATAGGGATAGGCGGTGTCCACATAGTTCACACCGCAGTCGATGGCATATCGGAGCATCTTGATCGCTGTCGGCTCGTCGATCTCGGTTTCGGTTCCAATGGTGGGAAGCCGCATGCAGCCAAAGCCAAGAGCAGATACTTCAATGGGCAGTCTTCCGAACTTGCGGTATTGCATCGGCTCGGCCCTCACCTCAAGCGCCTCGTTCCCCAGTTACCAGCCATCACAGGCTGCGCTGGCTGACTGCTCCCTGTTGATTGCCGTCGCCAACATTGTAGACTGGAGGCACGCAACGTGGCAATCGTTGGGCGATGTATCCAAAGTGGAGGAATCCAGAATGAAACTGCAAACAGCCTTCGGCATGGTGGTATTGGTTGCGATCCCCCCGTTGATCTTCGGGCAGGAAGACACGCTCCCCCCAACCCCCGAAGGCAAGACCTGGAAACTGGCTTGGCATGACGAGTTTGACGGCACCAAGCTGGACGAGAGCAAGTGGGACATTCCACCCGATGGCAAGCGACGAGACGCCTACTGGATGCGGAAGGCGGTCTCCCTTGACGGCAAGGGGCATCTGGTGATCAGCACCGTGAAGGAGGGCGACAAGTACATCGACGGCTGCGTGCGGACGAAGGGAAAGTTCGAACACGCCTTCGGCTACTACGTCACCCGCATCCAACTCCAGAGACAGCCAGGGCATTGGTCGGCGTTTTGGCTGTATAACCAGAGCGTCAACAAGGTTGGCAACGAAGGTCGGGACGGCACCGAGATCGACATCTATGAGAAGCCTTGGCTCGACGACCGGGTGCAGCAGACGCTTCACTGGGGCGGGTACGGGAAGGACCACAAGTCTGCCGGAAACGTGACGACGGTTCCTGGCATCATGGAAGGCTGGCACACCTTCAGTCTCCTCTGGATGCCCGATGAATATGTCTTCTACGTGGACGGCAAGGAAACCTGGCGGACCAAGGCGGGTGGTGTTTGCCAAGTGCCCTTGTATATCAAGCTGAGCGACGAGGTAGGAAAGTGGGCTGGCGACATCGGCAAGGCCACGCTGCCCGATGCGTTCCTTGTCGATTACGTGCGGGTGTATGACTTGGTGGATAAGAAATAGCCCCGATTACCCTCTGCCTGTGGCCGTCTCTTGCGCAATGGATGGTTATGGATTCGGTAACGCACGTGGTTCTGGCGCTGCCCTTGGCGAAGTTGTCCTGGGGAGGAAGATTGGCAAGCAGGCGATGCTCTGGGGAGCGGCCGCAGGGAGCCTTCCTGATCTCGATATCATCGTTGCTCCGTTTCAGGACGAGGTGACCTTTCTCCTCCATCACCGGGGTATCACCCATTCGCTGCTATTCGTCGTGATCGTTGGCTCGATCCTCAGTTGGCTGGTTGGCCGATGGTACGCCCGTTCGGGTACGTTGTCCAGGAGTTGGGTACTGCTGTTCCTGATCTGCTTGCTGTCTCATGTCCTGTTGGACGCCTGCACAACCTATGGGACACCGCTGTTCTTGCCCTTCAGCGATTACCGGGTGGCCTTCAACAACATTTTCATCGTCGATCCGCTCTTCACGCTCCCATTGCTCCTCGGCACCGGCTATTGTGTACTGCATCCAAATGCTCGCCGACGACAGCTTGTCAGTTGGGCCGCCATCGTTCTCAGCGGACTCTACATGGGCATGACCTTCGCAAACAAGTACGTCGCCCAGCAGGTCTTTGTGGCGTCCCTGACCCAACAGGGAATCGAGGCCGACCGCTTCATGACCGGCCCGACGCCCTTGAACAGCATCCTCTGGTATTGCCTTGCCGAAGATGAGAAGGGTTACCACATCGGATACTATTCGGTGTTGGCTCGACAGCCAGTCGAGTTTGCATTTGTGCCCAGGCGTGACGATCTCCTGGCAGGCATTGGCAAAGACCCCATAATCGAGCGCCTCATCTGGTTCAGTGACGGTTACTACGCCGTGCGTCGGGACAACGCAGGTCTTGTCTTCGATGTCCTCAAGTTCGGGTTCGTCAGCAGAATTTCGTGGGTAAGAACAGGGCTGGTTAGCACCGTTGAGGTGCGTTTTCTGAGGCATGACAGAGCAAATGAATGAGGGGATGAGGGGAAAGAAGAGGCCCTGGCGGTGGAAGCCGCCGGGGCCTGCGAGTCATTCACCCGCCCTGGTCTGGTTATCCCTTGTCGGGTTGCTCGCCAGCAGAGCCCAACTCCGTTTCGCCAGACAGGGATAGTATAGCGGAGAGAGGAGGCAGGAAAACAGGTGCATCCTGTAGCGTTTCCGGTTAAAGATGGAGTTGCAAAACGAACCATCTCGCCGGGAGCCACCACAGGATGCAACTGAAGACTATCCTCAATCGGGTCGAACCTTTCAAGTCCTTTGTGTACGGAAAAGCCAGATGGGTGGAAGGCACGGAACGGCCAACGCTGGAAGTGGAAGTGCTTGCCCGGAAGAATGGTCGGCCGATCTGCTCGGGCTGCGGCCGCCCCGGGCCGGGTTACGATCGTCTTCCGGAGCGGCGGTTCGAGTTCGTGCCCCTCTGGGCCATTACCGTGTATTTCGTGTATGCCCTGCGGCGTGTGGCGTGTCGAAGTTGCGGGGTGACGGTGGAGCGAGTGCCTTGGGCCGTGGGAAAAAGCCATCTTACAACCAGTTACCGCTGGTTCCTGGCACGCTGGGCCAAGCATTTGTCCTGGCAAGAGGTGGCCTCGATCTTCCACACTACCTGGCGAAACGTGTTCGAGTCGGTGAAACAGGCGGTATTTTGGGGCCTGTTCCATCAGGACCTCGATGGGATCGAGGCCATCGGCGTGGACGAGATCCAGTGGCAGCGGGGACAGCATTACCTGACGTTGGTGTACCAGATCGAGGATGGCATGAAGCGGCTGTTGTGGGTGGCCGAAGAGCGAACGGAGGAGAGTCTGCGGCGGTTCTTCCAGACGCTGAGCGCCGAGGCCCGTCAATCCATCCGCTTTGTCTGTAGCGATATGTGGCAGCCCTACTTGAATGTGGTTGCCGAACAACTGAAGCAGGCCATCCACGTCTTGGACCGTTTCCACATCATGAAGAAGATGAACGAGGCGATTGACGAGGTTCGCCGCACCGAGGCCGCTCGCCTGAAGCGTGACGGTTACGAGCCGGTGCTGAAGCACTCCCGCTGGTGCCTGCTGAAACGACCCGAGAACCGCACCGAGAAGGAGACCGTGAAACTGTCGGAGCTGTTGCAGTACAACCTTCAAAGCGTTCGCAGCCACCTGTTGCGGGAGGACTTCCAAAGGTTCTGGGAATATACCAGTCCGGGCTGGGCGGTGAAGTTCTTGGAAGAGTGGTGTACCCGCACGATGCGGAGCAAGATCGAGCCGATGAAGAAGGTTGCCCAAAGCCTGCGTGAACATCGAGACCTGATCCTCAACTGGTTTCGTGCCAAGGGGATGGTTTCGGCGGGCTCCGTCGAGGGCCTGAACAACAAAGCCAAATTGACTACCAGAAAAGCCTACGGCTTCCGCACCTACGAGGCCATCGAAATTGCCCTATATCACACGCTCGGCAACCTTCCCGAGCCGGAATTTACCCACGAATTCTGTTGACGAGGCCAAGTTCGGAGTTCTTTCCCTTGACTCCGATGCGAGCCAGACTGCCTTCTCGTTTGCCCTTGAGCGAGATGCCAAGAAGGAACTGGTCGTCAGGACCATATCTCGACGCCGAGACATCGACATACGGAAGATGGCGAGCCAGTTGTGGGAGCGGATCGTGGGGAAGCCGTCACGATCTTAAAGGGGCGTCAAGCGTTATCAATCGCCGGTTCGGCTGATTGGCCTTACGGTGGCTTTCGTCGCACGAACGTAGTCATCTGGTGCCAAAACCATCTGTTTTCCCCGCACCCCCGCCGATACCGCCACCACGTCAAACAATTGAATCTGTTCGTCCACGTACACGGGATAGTCTCGCTTGCCAGCCAACGCCGTAACGCCGCCACGAATGTAACCGGTGAGCGGCTGTACCTCCTTCAGGGCAACCAACTCCACGGTTCGGTTGTTGCTTTGCCGAGCCAAAGCCTTGAAGTCCACTTCGGCGTTGGCCGGAACAACGGCCAGCAGTACCCCATGACGGTCACCTCGGGCCACCAAAGTCTTGAACACCTGCTCGGGCGGCAATCCGATGTCGCTGGCAATCCGCTCCGCACTCAGATCGTCAGGGCCAACCTCGTACTCTCGAATGTCGTAATGGATGCCGAGCGTGTCGAGGAGACGCATGGCGTTGGTTTTCATGGTGGGTAGCTCGTGGTAAGCACATCCTCAATTCAGGTAGTCCCTTGTGATCCGCCATGTCACATAGATTCCGACCATACTTCCAAGCGAACTGACGAGGAATGTCCCCATCAGCCCGAAACCAACGTACTCGCCTGCCCACCAGTCGACATACCCGCCAACCGTCATCCCGATAAACATGAGCAGCCGATTCACGATTCCGCACCTCGGCGTTACTTGGCGAAATGTCGGATCAACCACATCAGCCCGCTCAGGAGCAAACTCACAACGATGGGAAAGTGGAACCGGCCGTTCTCCCGTTCGATCACAATGTCGCCGGGCAGCCGCCCAAACCCATCGCTATCGCTCCAACTGGTTATTTCCAGTTTCCCGAAGAACTAGTCTGCCGTTGGTGTCGGAAACCTTTCGGGCTTCTCCATAGCCAGCTTCTTCAATCGTGCCCCTAAAATGGGGTCTTCGGCAAAATCTGTGGGTGAAAAATGGGCCTACGGGGGATTCGTCCTGGCAAGGTGGATTTTCTGAGGGATGGCAGGGCAAATAAATGACGGTGGAAACAGCCGCAAAACCGGGGTTTTCTTGTTGTGTAACGGCCCTCGTCGGGTCTCCCACATCTGCAACGCACGGACCTTTGCCACGGAAAAACGGGGATGGAATCTATGAATCAGATCGTTGAGGCTCCCGAAATCACGAAAACCCCTGAAAATCCAGATTCAAACTGAGTTTCACGGCCCAAATCAACCCACAGATTCTGCCGAGGAGGCCTAAAATGGAAAGGGCTTCGTGATAATCATCGCACAGGTGATTCATAGCGTAGTGATGCCCAAATTCGTGAATGAGCAGTTTGTCCACTTCCACAGTGATCCCTTGATCGAACCATGCCCACCCCAATTTCCAAATATTGAAATCGAGATGACCGGGAGCATAACTAGCACCCCACGGCTTCCCCACGAAATGTTTGCAGTTGACGACCCGCACTTCAATCTCCCTGCCCAACAACTCCCGACCGAGAAAATGGGCATAGGCAACAATATTTTTCATCCCGGCCGACCATTTCCCCTCGGGGATTACATCGACGGGTGTGCCGTGATCGCTGTATGCCCCCTTGCCCGCCGTAGGGAATTCCTCAGATGAAGTTCGCAACAACTCATTCTCATACGCATTTTTGCGCTGACCGGGGGTTAGTCCACGAGCAGGAATTAACGTGTATCCCGCAGCCACAGCCGCCCCATTAGCCTCGGGATTGTTGGGATCAGTAGCCACCCGCTTCTCGCCAAACTTCATTGCCAAGAATGTCTTGACGGCGGCTGACGAACAATTGGGATCGCTGGTGGCCTCTTCAGCCCATGATGCTGTGGTGTCATCGGCGCTTATGTCTTCGTACATTTCGTTCATCACGGCCACTCGCACGGAACGCAAATAGGCCGGGGTGACGTTATCCCTGTCCGCATTCAATGGGCACTTCTGGTGGATATTGACGTGCCATTTATCTCCGGTTTCCACAACGGGGATTCCCAATTCATAGAGCATGGGCGTCTCGCCCTCATAGGCTTCGTATACCTCTACCTTGGTCTGCCGCATGGTCGGGCGTAAGGTGTCCCCGACTTCCGTTTTCAGCCTCCTCGGCAGAATCTGTGGGTTGATTTGGGCCGTGAAACTCAGTTTGAATCTGGATTTTCAGGGGTTTTCGTGATTTCGGGAGCCTCAACGATCTGATTCATAGATTCCATCCCCGTTTTTCCGTGGCAAAGGTCCGTGCGTTGCAGATGTGGGAGACCCGACGAGGGCCGTTACACAACAAGAAAACCCCGGTTTTGCGGCTGTTTCCACCGTCATTTATTTGCCCTGCCATCCCTCAGAAAATCCACCTTGCCAGGACGAATCCCCCGTAGGCCCATTTTTCACCCACAGATTTTGCCGAAGACCCCGTTTTCAAAACCGTCTCGAACACCCGAATGGGGTTCCGAGGTTCCAATCCCGTTTGATCCATCAACCCGACAACATCGCCATTGAACTTCACTGTCAGCCCAGGCCGCACGATGAGCATCTTGACGTAATCAGCGAATTGTTGTGCCCGCTCACGGGTGCAGTCAATCTCGGCCTCAAATTTCGTGCCAACGTCTCGTTTCCGACGAGGGAAAACTTGGCGTCCCTCATCCCTGCTGAATTGCACGCTACCGCTGGTGGTGTGGATCAGGGCCGTCCGACAGAAAGAAAGGACGTGTTTTTCGCCAAGGTTGAACCTCCCTGCCTTGGTGGGGTCGTCCTTTTTGGCGCTCGGGGCGAATATCGTCCAAGCGTGGGTGAGGTCCACGAATCCCTCACCGTTATCCTCGCAGACCAAATGGGCCTGGGGCTTACCAGGGATCAATTCCAGGGTCATCAGACACTCGGTAGCGTCACTGTCTCGGACATTCTGGTAGAGTTCTCCTGCCAGTATACCGAATCCCCGCCGTTCCACGAGCCTCTCGGCAATCTGCCGTAACCCGTCTTTATGCGCAGCAAACCAGTCAGTAGGCATGTATGGCCTCCTTTCCCGGTATAGTTGGTGTCAGTTTCAATTCACTGGTCTCCCAGAAGGAGTTACATCCACCTTGGCCTCTGGCTCGCCGCCTACCGTCTGTTTCTTCAGGCGGCCACCTTGTGAACCGCACGCAAGACCTTGAACACTTCCTCAGCAATGATTCTCGCACCAGCCCCATTCGGATGCAACTCGTCGGCGAAGTGTTTATCCCGCAGGTGCGAGCAGATGTCGGCCAGTGGAATACCGTGCTGGTCACAGTATTCCTTCAACCGGGCATTGTGATAGTCCCTCTTCTGATGCGAGTCCTTGGCAATAGACAGCGGGAACATCGCCTCGTTGACATAAGGGACGTTGAAGAGCATCGCCTTCTTGCCCCGTTCGCCAACCGCCCGCACCATCCAGTCCAGGTTCTCGATGATGCGGCGGCTTGTCTGCTCGGTATCCGGCCACATTCCTAGATCGTTGGTCCCATAGGCAATGATGAAGGAGCGAGCGTTGGGGAACAGGTCGAGGTAATCTCTGACCTGTCCAATCCCATTCTCGCTGATCTCGCCAGCAATGCCGCCGTTGGCGATTCTGAGCGGCTGCGCCAACTCCACAAGAAACTGCGGATAGGTAGGGTATGGCCAGTATTGGATCGGGCCTTCATTGTTCCAACCAGTGAGGCTGTCGCCCGCACAAACCACATCAACGACTCCCCGTTTTCCCTGGAAGGAGTCGCTGTCACGCTCGGCCACATAGAGGACGCTCATGCCTTTTCCCAGTCTTCGGTGTCAATCCCCCAATCCCTGGTGATGATCTCGGGGACCACCAGAAAAGCCCCACGACCATCTGCCCAATTCAAGATGTCGGGACTCTTGGCCGCCGCCGTGCAAAGGTGCTTCGGCTCCGGGGTTATGCCAACTCGGCCCAGGTCGAGCCGGTCGGCATCCCAGCAGGTTCGTACCGTGATATCCCCATCCGTCAGTCCATCGGTGTGGTGATCGCAGGCATTGTAGAGAAGTTGGAAGTCCACGTCGGGCAGATCGAAGAAGTCGCCACGAAGTTGTGCAGCGAGATCAGCGCCCCGTCTGCCATGCCCGTCGTCGGTGCCTTCATTGACACGCCGGGAATCATGGAAGACGGCGAAGAGTTGGACGATCTCCACATTGGCCCCGGTCACTTGGGCAAGCCGCAGTCCATTTTCCAGTACCCTGGCCCAGTGCGCAACGCCGTGCGTGCCGTCCAAGGGCAAGGGATATTCCTCCAAGATAGCGTGGACGATGGGCTTGAGGTCGAGCATGTTGTCTTCACCCTCAAAGATCTTCCAGTACCTTCGCAAGCGGTTTGACCATCTCCTCCTTGATCCGTTTGTGGAATTCCTTTGGAAAACGGGGGATCTTCAACAACAAGGTAAGTACATCTTCATCGAAGTAAGACTCCTTATTGGGGAGGCAAGCACAGAAGAACTGGAACGATGCCCAAGATCATGGCCCTACTCCTGCTGTAACCAGCCTTTTCATCTGTTCAAGCCCCTTTGAGTATCCAATCGGCTTCATCGGTGTGTCATTCAGGAGATGGGCCAGTACAGCAACGTCGCAATTGCCCAGGCCACCTTCGTACTGAATGATGCACCTGGCATCACGAATCCTGTTGTTGAGTGAAGCAATCGTGCTGCGATTGAGAGTCCGACCTATCGCCATGTTCTTGTGCAGACCGAGAATCCAGGCAGCTTCCGCCTCATTGAATCCTTCTTGGTGAAGCGTTTGGCCAAGCAGGTCGAAGAAGAACGGGATAATCCACCGATAGTCCAATTTCGTGATGCCGATAGCCAGGCACACGAACAGGGTGGGTTCGTTGATGAAGAGGATGCCCTTGCGACGTTCGACCGTGAAGATGTGGCCGCACCAGTCTCCGATGGGTGATGGAGCGATGACAGTGGAATCTGCCACTGGCGGATCGTCAATGTCAGCGAGGAGTTTGGAGGTACAACGGATGACAGGCATGGTCGCTCTCCAAATGCACCCTCACACCAGCGAGAACGGTCCACCCTCGCCAATCAAGTTCAGGCATTGGCCGATGGTCAGTCGAGTATGCGTCTCCCACCACTGACCTGTATGTCGCATGTACGCAAGACTGAAGCGACGGTCACCTACGTACTCCATGCGGGCGAAGGGGGCCTCGAAGGTTGGTGAAATGGCATTGGGGCCAGGACTTGCCCAGGTGGAACTGAAATAGGCCTCCTCGGCAGAATCTGTGGGTTGATTTGGGCCGTGAAACTCAGTTTGAATCTGGATTTTCAGGGGTTTTCGTGATTTCGGGAGCCTCAACGATCTGATTCATAGATTCCATCCCCGTTTTTCCGTGGCAAAGGTCCGTGCGTTGCAGATGTGGGAGACCCGACGAGGGCCGTTACACAACAAGAAAACCCCGGTTTTGCGGCTGTTTCCACCGTCATTTATTTGCCCTGCCATCCCTCAGAAAATCCACCTTGCCAGGACGAATCCCCCGTAGGCCCATTTTTCACCCACAGATTTTGCCGAAGACCCTGAAATAGAAGAAGCTGCGATGCCATTTCGTCCAGAGGTCGGTGGGGTAGTTCCACCTAGGTTTCTTGGGCGGTGGTTTGATGTACTTTGGCTTCAGCACTTCCACGACCAACTTCGTGGCCTTGGTGGTCAGTTCCTTCTTGATGTCGTCGGGAACGTTGGGCTTGTGCATCTTTGACGGTGCCCATGTCCACTGTCGCCCTGGTTTCTTCTTCGCCATTGCCATGCCCTCCAGCATTGGTAGACCGTTCCACTACTGCCTTCTCCTTCGCCCCTTCGTCGGCGTCAATTCCGCCAACTTCATGATCGCCTCACGCTTGCCAATTCCCCTGACAGCGACCAAGGCGGCGAGTTGAGCCTTGCGGGGACGAGCCTTCTCGTGTTCCCAGTTGTAGATCGTCAGCCCCGACACGCCAACGAGCTTGCCGTAGTCGGCAGCCGATAAACCCAGTCGGCTTCGTTGGGCCTTCACCGAGCGGGCGGAAAAGCGAGCGGCTTCCAGCGGCTCTTTGGCTTGTGGTTGGCCCTGCTTTTTCTTCAGGAGTGTGATCTCCCGCTCCTGCTGGCCAAGCGACCGCTTCAATTTGGCGATCTCGCTGCGGTATTGCACGACAGCTTTCTTGGTTGAGCCAACCTGGGCTTTGACTTCCTTCTTGGCGAGGCGACGGATTTCTTCTTTCAGTACAACAGCGATGTTGGGCACGGGAGGCTCCTTTCTTTGGGGTGTGCAGTGACCGGGCTATTGTAGCAGCCCGCCATCGCCGTATCAACAAATACCCCGACTGCCTCATCAGGTATACAATTCCTCGCCATGAAGAAGATGATCTTCAAGTTTATGGGTGGGCCCCTCGACGGCAAGATAGTTGTGGGGGAGTCGAGGAAGGAAAAGGAAGCGCAGCGATATAATGCGATCACCGACCACGGGCGCATTGGGCAACGATTTCACACAGCTTCCGACTACGCCATCGACTTGCTCACCGAGGAGAATCTCCGAGAAGAGAAACCGCATCACTTCCAGCAGTACACTTACGAGGTGGTGGACCGTTTTGACAACGGTGACGTGCTGATTGTGCTTATCCAATACGTGGAGCAAGGCGCTGAGAATGGGTGAGGTTCGGCTAGAATGATGTGTGCTGGGTCCGTCCGTATGTCGTGATGACAAAGTCGGGATGTCACGGATTCTCACTGCTCCCCCTCTGCCCACTCCGCACTACACCAGTTCTCGAATCTCCTGTGCCGCCGCCAGGGCTGCATTGGCATCTTTCAAGCTGCCGTGGCATTCCCTCAGCAGTGCCAGTGCCGCCTTGACCTCGGGGATGCCCAGGCCACGCCTCGACACCACGGCTGTTGCGGCCGTACTCCTCGTCTTGGTCTTTGTCTTGATGTTGGCGACGTGGTTCGGCGACACCGCCACGCCTTGCTTCGCCAACGCATCGGAAACCTCCTTGTTGGTGGCTTTGCGGTGAGTCTTGAGATAATTTCGAACCGCCTGGGACTTACTGGTGCCTTGCCTTTTCGCCATGATTGGCTCCTATTGTGAGTGGGTTGATGACAGTGTAATTCTCCAAAGGGGGAATGAATGTCAAGGGTTCCCGCTGGGGGAAGTGAGGATTGTGATCCGAGGCTATTCCTTGCACGAAGCACACTCGCCAACCACACCAGTCTGGTGCTCGGCGTAGCACGTTGGCAATCTGTCGTGTGGTGGAACGGGGAGGGAAGAGATGATGTCTAGGGCGGTAAGAATGTCGCAGCCAGGACACTACTATAGAATATGGAGGCAAACGATTGGACTGCATCTTCGGGAATTGGCATTCGAGAGTTAGTGTGGGGGCTCCTCACCGTGGCCAGGGCCCACGAGCCCGCTACCGAGGACCAGGCCGCCGCCGTCAAAATGTTGATGATTGACGGGGAGGATTTTCTACGAGCGACGGAGCCAGAGGATTAGCTACCCCTTCACAATCCGCCGCTTTTGGCCTGGGGCATAGGGCATCCTTCTGCGGCCATTTTACTGCTCGTCAGGGCATTGTCGATACGTGCCATTGCCTCTTCTCACGTTCCCCCGGCTCGCAGTACAATGCAGCCATGCATGTCATCTCCCTCCAATCCGGCAGCAACGGCAACTGCATCTGTGTCGAAGCAGGTGGCGTCAAGCTGCTGTTCGATGCCGGGATCAGCGGCAGCAAAGCCAAGGAGCGGCTTGCTTCCCATGGCCGGGACGTGGCCGATGTCGATGCCGTCCTGATTTCCCACGATCACGTGGACCACTGCCGCTCGATGGGCATCTTCCACCGCAAGTTCGGCCTGCCGATCTACGCTACGGCCAAGACCTACCGAGCAGCAAGCCGATACGAATTGGGCGAGATCGAGGATATCAGGCATTTCACAGCGGGCGAGACTCTGCGCTTTGGGAAGGTGACGGTGGAGACCACGGCCACACCGCATGATGCCCAAGATGGAGTGGTGTTCGTGGTAGACGACGGTTCACACCGCCTGGGCATCTTGACCGACCTTGGGCATGTCTTCGATGATCTGGCGGGGATCATCGGCTCCCTTGATGCCGTGCTTCTGGAAAGCAACTACGATCCCGATATGCTCGCCAACGGGCCCTATCCCCGGTGGCTTCAGGAGCGAATTGTCGGACCCCACGGCCACATCAGCAATTTCGAGGCCGCCGGACTTCTGAACGGCACCAAGCGAATGCGGTGGGCGTGTCTGGCGCATTTGTCTCACGACAACAACACCCCGGCACTGGCACTCCGCACCCATCAGCGGATCATTGGCAAGCGGATGCCGATTCACGTAGCGACTCGGTATGAGGCGACGGATGTGATGGAGGTGTAGGGGTTCGCACAACTTCATTGGCTTTTTGCCGTCTACAACGCCCAAGTTGTTTGGGCTTGTGGTGGTTCAGAATTCTCGTAATCGATCACTGTGGCAGCGCCTGCCTCCCACCGCTGTACCGCCTTAGCGACTTCGGCGATTGGGGCTTCCACGCATAGCTTCTGTGCCGCTTCGGCTTCGGCCAGGGTGGCAAATCCCACGAGCCTCTGTGGCACAGGACTGACTTTGGGCGGCTTGTTCGTGGGAACTGGGCATAGGGCGCAACTGGACTGATTGATGGCAATCCAGAATTGGGGTTCAGCCCTCCGGTGCAACTCATCTATTACAATTACTTTGTTGGGATTCATAGTTTCCTTTTCGCTCCTTTTCGTCATCTCGCCACATCGGCAACAGTCCATAATTGTCGAGTTCGGAAACTCCCTCGTCGGGGGTCTCAGCCGCCAGGCCACCTACACATGGCCAAGAGCTTCGCCCTCGCCTTGGCCTCCTCCTGTGCGTCCCGCATCTCCCGGTCAAACACTACCCTTGCCCGGCGAAATCGCTGCAAGAATTCCTGGCGGGAAAAGCCATAATCCCGGCGCACGAAGTCGATGACCTGATAGAACGTCAACTCGGGATTCTCGACCACGGCGTCAGCTATCTCGCTGTACACCAACCCAGCCGTCACTCGGGCCATCGGATCTCTGTAGCCGATGATCTCCTTCCGCAACAACGTCGCCAATTCTGTGCGGCCCGCCTGCTCGGCCGTGACCGCCGCCTTCTCCATTCGTGCCTGCCACTTCTTCCCGTGGCCACCATCGGTCACGGCATGGGCAATTTCGTGGATCAGCAGTAGTGTTCCCCCATCGCCTTCGGGCAAGTGTGTGACGAGGATCGTCTCGCTTTCTCGGCGGCACGATCCCTGGGCCCCGTTGAGATTGGGCTCTTGGCGTAGTCGCCACCGACCTGCCCGATCCCAGGAAGAGAAGAACTGATGTCGAACTGCCTGGAAGTCTTGAGTGAGATTACTGTTCATGGGAAATCTCGAAGAACAGAAAGGGACGGGCCAGTCCCGTCCCTTTCCGAACCAAAGAAATACAAATGCACCGTGGTTACGAGGGCACTCACGGCTCGCCCGCTCTGCTGCGACAGGCAGCTTTGTAGGGCCGTAGCTGGCCCAGTAAGTCAGAACCCCTCCCGCCTCCAGTCCGTGGCGTGGTTGGTATCGGGCCATTCTTCGTCATCCCCGTCCGCCTCGGGATCAATGTAATACTCCGCTTGATCCTCCTCAAGCCCCTTGCACTGTACCAGCCACTTCGTAAAGCTCTGGCCGGGCCTTCCAGCACTGACCCACTCACGGTAAAACTCTTCGCACGAACAGTCGTAAGAGTCGCACACCCGACACGCATCGATGTACAAGTCCAGGTCTTTGCTGCCATCTGCCAGGAAATAGCAGAGCCGATTGACGAATCGCACTTGATTAGAGTAGCACTCGTCGCATTGCGTAACGATATGATACTCCGGGTGTTGCTCGCAAAACGCCAGCAGTTTCGGCAACCTGTCCGTAGCGAACCGTCCGTTGTCATCGAAGTCACGTCTCGGAAACCCCAACGCTTCCAATCGCTCCGAGTCTTCGACCAAGCCGACCGCTCTCGCAAATGTGTCAAAGTCAGACATCTCCGATCCTCCTGTTCCACCTCCATAAAGTACACGTACCGTTGTCGGCGCAGTCCCCGTGTCACAGCACACCGGCCCACAGTGTTACCTCAGGGCTAGGGCGAGCACGTTGCTTCTTCGGCCCGTACCTCTTTGGGGCCATAGATCATGGCCCCCGGATGATTGCGGGCAATTTCTGCAATCTCGGCCGATGTAAGCGGGTGATCCAACTCCACAATGTCCATCCCGGCTTCCCGCAACATGTCCCGCATTTCGTCGCCGCTAACCTGTTTGCTTCTACGCTCAACATGCTTCACAGCCAAGACGCTGGGACGGATTATGGTTATGTCCTCCTGCGTCCCATTGGCATCGGAGCAAATCAAAGTCATTAGCTCACCCGAGTCTTGCACCGCTAATACCTTGCGGGTGTCGGTGCCATCAAGGATTACCTTCAAGTCACCCAATTCCAATTGGCGCTTCTTGCCATTGATGGTTACTTGCTGCTTGTCACCCGGTTTCATCGTTTTTGCCAAAGAAATAACTAACACGAGAAGACCTACTCTTTCTGGGTCTTCGGCAAAATCTGTGGGTGAAAAATGGGCCTACGGGGGATTCGTCCTGGCAAGGTGGATTTTCTGAGGGATGGCAGGGCAAATAAATGACGGTGGAAACAGCCGCAAAACCGGGGTTTTCTTGTTGTGTAACGGCCCTCGTCGGGTCTCCCACATCTGCAACGCACGGACCTTTGCCACGGAAAAACGGGGATGGAATCTATGAATCAGATCGTTGAGGCTCCCGAAATCACGAAAACCCCTGAAAATCCAGATTCAAACTGAGTTTCACGGCCCAAATCAACCCACAGATTCTGCCGAGGAGGCCTCTTTCTGGCCCCATCGTATAGGGCCGGTAATGCGGGGCGGGCTATAGGTAGCGGTACATCCGCTGCGGCACTCCCCGCCCGCCACCGCCGCAAATCGTCAATCCAATAATGTCAGCCCCTCGCCCAATACATGGTTTGCTCGCCGGTCGGCACAGGCGGATCAATGCGTGGTCCGTCGATGTCACTCGTCAACGAATGCTTCCAAGCCAAGTGCATCCACTATCTCGAAGGCCGTTCGGTATCGACCATCAGGCAGTTGGACCCTGCTCGTCCCTTCGCCGGACTTCACCCTTGTTATGGCTCGACGGGCTGTCGGCACCCATGACAAGTCAACAGGCGGGAACATATTGGCTCGGAAATGGCCTCCTTGGCAGAATCTGTGGGTTGATTTGGGCCGTGAAACTCAGTTTGAATCTGGATTTTCAGGGGTTTTCGTGATTTCGGGAGCCTCAACGATCTGATTCATAGATTCCATCCCCGTTTTTCCGTGGCAAAGGTCCGTGCGTTGCAGATGTGGGAGACCCGACGAGGGCCGTTACACAACAAGAAAACCCCGGTTTTGCGGCTGTTTCCACCGTCATTTATTTGCCCTGCCATCCCTCAGAAAATCCACCTTGCCAGGACGAATCCCCCGTAGGCCCATTTTTCACCCACAGATTTTGCCGAAGACCCCGGAAATGAAAGGTGAGCGCCTCATCGATGCCCATCGTCTGGACTGCATGCTTTGCGGCAACATATCCCATAGCTCGATTCCTCCTTTGTGGCCGACGCCCTGCCGACCATTGTTGTTCTTGTCAACCGCATCCCCATCGCTCGTAGACATCGCCGAATTCACCGCAAAGAGCAGGGATGGTTTGCCAGGCTGTCCCCGAATAAATCAGATACCAACATCCCAATGACCCAACTCGGCACACGAACCTGGCTAGATCATCAGGAGTGTAGAAGTCGTGGTCGCCATCCGGGTAGGAGATGGTCAACCCTTCCTCGTCGTAATCTTCGTTGTGGCCCCAGGTGGCCCTGATGCCGTTCCACGTTCCCAGTTCAACCGTCGTAGTCATCGCCCAATCTCCTTGTTCAGAACGCACCCTTAGCAATTCAACGCCAACATGACCGGATCGCCGTGCTCGCATCCTGCGGCGAGCAGCGCTTGCGTAATCTCCTCGGGCATGCCGTCCTCGCCGACATGTGTCCAGGTTACGACCTCTTTGTCGTCCTGGGCATAGAACCACTCCAGCACCGCTGCGCTGGGATGGGCAGCAACGTCACAACGATACTTGTAATGGCAAATGTGAGCACCCATAACTTCTCCTTGTGTTGGTACGTGGTCAACGATTCGGCTAAACCGTAACTGGTTACACGTCCTTTCCTTCATTTACGTGTTCATCCTGTGCCTGATTAGCCGCCTTCGCTTGGCAGCACTCGCATAGTCGCTCGACCTCGACGATCTGCCAGCGCTCCGCCTCGTAATGCTCCTCGGCCCCTGGAATTGGGTCAGCCTTGACGAATTGGAACACCGTGTGGTCCGATAGCGCCATTGTTTCGCCTGCCGATACTTTCTTTGCCGAGTCGATCATGTAGTCGCAGGCTGAGGTTAGGATTCTCGCCGCACTTTCGACGAGAAATCCGGGCACCGCCCGCATCTCCAACTCCGGTAGCCCGAACTGATCCATACCGTGCGTGTGGACCCAACCCTTGGTGCTGCCATTCGTCACGTGGTGAAATTGAACTCGACCTCCGCCACTTCCGGTAACTTTGGCCTTGGGCGACACTTGGTCGCTCCGAATCCGTCCCCAGCACTGGAGCACCCAGTATTGGTTGTCGAGATGACGGATATTGTCGATACCAGCCTTGGGGGCCAGCCCGTTGAAGACCTGCTCAATGACCCGGAACTCGTTGTCGGTCAAGTAGTCGATCTCGACGCTGACACAGAGTGCGTCTGGCATCGACCTGTAGTTGTCGATGATCGATAGCACTCGCTGTGTATAGGCCGCCATGCCCCCTTGTGCCGTGTGCGTTCCACCGCCATCGTCCACACTTTCGTCTTCGGGTTGACGGCGTTGGGCCTCTTCGATGCCCGCCGTCTCACTTTCAGGAACATCATCCTTTGTTCCGTTCGGGCCATAGTCCTCGCCGAAACAATCCCGAGGCGGCGGGGCTAAGTCAAGCCCCATCAAAGCATAGTGCTCATCCCAGTACCGGCCGCACTCGGGGCACCGCATGCGGCGTTCGGCACAGTTATCAAACCAGAACAACCCCTGTCTAATCTCAATGTCGCCCGCCTTGCAGAAGGGGCACGAAAGATTGATGATGTAGTCATCCGGCACTGGGCTGTACCTGGCTTCCAAATACTGCGCCACGTGCAAACCATAGAGTCGCTCTGTCGTCACTAGAACGTCTTTCCCCGAAGTTAGTGCCGCCTTGATTTCATCATCGGTTTCTACAACGGGGGCAGGTTCCCCAGTCAGCAAGGGAAATAGCTTCTTGGCTAGTTCGAATGCTTCATCAAAGTCCTTACTCATACTCACTCTCACTTTCTGGCGTTGTCGCCAATTAGGATGTAATAACCTTCCATCAGCGCAGACAATCTCCGGGTTGCTCCCATGTGGAGACAAATGTCCTTTGTGGGACTTGTTCTGTAGATCGAGCCCTATCGGACTCCGCAGCTATGCGTAGGCTGGGCTTCCTGGCTGGCCGCCTTATCGAGGATCAATGTGAACCAATCGGTATTGCGTCTCGTGCGAAAGCGGGCCACCTTGTGGCCCTGATCCTCGGCCCTTGGTAAGAGTTGCATAGCTCTTGCCAGATAGACATGAATATAGCAAATACAACGACTGGTGCCAAGAGAAAGTCTCACAACGTTCTCTTAGCCGCAACACGTACTATAGAACTACTGTCGGCGGCCGACGACGGGCGGGCAACCGCACAACAAGGTTTCAGTCGCAAAGTGCGGGGCATGTTGATCGCCACCCAAACGCCCCAGCTATCTTGTCGCAAGTTCGAGGCATTCACCCCTGCGTGGAAACGTTCAGACCGAAACTGCCAACACGAGAGACATGCGGGCCACCTGAGATATCGTGGGAAGTTTCAGGTCAAAACCTTGAGGGGTGCCGGAATAAATCCCAGAATATTTCCATCCTGGACGACGACTCGGAAATACCTGAAGGTGCCCGGTGGGCCCCGGACATGGCCAACGCCCACGGGGGATAAACGGAGATGGTGGAACCCTGTCTGGGAGCACCTCAAGGGCCTTCCACGGGGCGTCTGCCGGGGACGGGAAGAGAAGAACGTTCCATTTGTTAGTGTCAGTAGTTCCAAATTTGGCTATGTGTGGCGATGTGCCGTAAGTCGTTCATAGGTATGACGATCGAGTCCGAGGGTTTTGTTGGCGCCGAGGGCTTGTTGAACGATCTGGGTGATCCACAAGAGCATTTCTTGGAAACGAAGCAATTCCAGAAAGAGTTGCGGTTCCTCGGTGAATTTTCCTTTGGCGAAGCGAAAATGAATCCACACCCACACGTTGCGCAGCACCAGAGCAATGCCCACGAACAGCAGACGCAACGCTGGATCGCGCGTGCATGTCTTGATCTTCGCCTCGTTCATCTGGCGGTAGCTCGTCTCGATGCCGAAACGCTTGCGATAGGTTTCGCGTATCTCCGCAGGTGTTCGCCGCACCTTCGACACCACGTAGAGAAGCCGCTTGCGCCGCCGCCGGCCGGTCTTCTCGTCGGTGAAATGCTTGCTGGCAACGCAAATGTTCACGGTCACGCTGGCCTTCGGTTTCTCTTTCGTTTGGCCCGAGGTGATCGTCTCCCGATAGTAGCCGTGTTTCTTCTTCAACAGTGCTCGCAAGCCGTGCGGCGGAGTCTTGGGGTCCTTGGGCTTTCGGCCTCGCACGACGGCGGGAATGATGAATCCACGACGGGCGCGAAGAAGATACTGAATGACTTCTACGCTGAAAAAGCCCTTGTCCAGCAGCAAAAAGCGGATTTTTACGCCTCGGCGACGAACAATCGCCAACAGCCGCTGAAGCACCTCTTTCATCGAGTCGCCGTACTCGACTCGCACCAGCGCCAAGGTGTAACGGTAGCCTTTGTGGAGTACCACAGCCGTGGCGTAGGCATGGAAATGGGTGGTGCCCGACTTCGGTTCGCCTCGAAAGATTTCCTTCTTGTCCCGCGCCGGCTGCCCGTGATAGGGAATCAGCGTCAGGTCGATCGCCACCATGCGGGATTTGCGTCGCAACGCCTTGGGCACATGCGTCACCAAGGCGAGGTTCAAACGACGTTCGAGTTCGGCGATTTCCGGCAACGTTACGGCCAAGGCGTTGCGAATCGTCTGATCCGACGGTGCATCGGCCAGATCGCGGCAGGCGGCAAACACGGAAACCACCCGTGCCGCGGCAATCAGGAGAATTTGGAGAAGCGTGGAAGTCGAACATTTATAACCCCGATACTCAAGGCGAAGCGCCGTCCCTATCCAGTCCTCGGCGTACGCGTGGACCTCCGCCTTGGTGATGATATACTCCGTTTGTGAACGCATGGGTTTCCTCCTTGTGTGAACCTGGTTTGTGACCCAAGTTCTTTACTGGAGGAACCTTGCGTTCACCTATATCAATTTCCCGAATTTGGAACTACTGAGTGTAGATCTCGACCGCCACGATGGTAACATTCCGGCCAAAGCACATATTGTGGCTGTAGTCAGGGCGGGGCGAATGCTTAAAAAATATTTCCTGAGTTCCTAGAAGAGAAGAGAGGAGAGAGGAGGAACATAATACTTATATGGAACATAATAATGGCTGTGCCCCTTCTCCTGCTCCTGCCAGCCGTGGTCCACCTCCTTCTGTGACGATCCGAGGGTCGCCATGGCCTGGACAACCGACTTTTTCGACGACACGGCAACATTTGGCAGAATGTCTGGCTGAGACTGCGCCTTGACCCAGGCAATAAGAGAGGGATCAGGCCCAACCCAACATTTCGTCCCATAGCCTCCCCAATACCAATGGTGCTGAAGGCTGCCGCAACGACAGTTCACAGTGGGAACCGTCTGGACCATTATTACCCTGGGCGAAGACGACTTGGGGAAAGGCGATTCGGTTATTAGTGTGGTAAGCGGGCAGTCCAATAATCGCATTGGGCACGGGCTGCGGTTACTAACGGGGTTATCAACCG
Organism: uncultured Planctomycetaceae bacterium; assembly: GCA_963759115.1. Taxonomy (GTDB): domain Bacteria; phylum Planctomycetota; class Planctomycetia; order Pirellulales; family Thermoguttaceae; genus CAVWXT01. The sequence goes on along the minus strand of CAVWXT010000006.1, from coordinate 1,355,536 downwards.
CTGGGTTGGGCATCACAAGAGTTGCATTGGCTATCAACCAGACAGTCACGGTCCCCCTGGTCACTTGACGGTACGCCCACGGCCGGGTATACCCGGAAGGACGAAGACCGAGACACGACCTCGAAAGGAACCGTTATGGCGAAGAAAGCAAGCGAAGCCACCTTGAAGAACGTCCTGGAAACGGCCGTTGAATTGTTGCAGGACGCCGAGGACACCGGTGAGAGTATGGTGACGGTCAGCAACAGTATCTACATGCGACTTCGAGCGGCCGTCAAGGAAGCCACCGGGATCAACCACGGCATCGCCGTTGACGATGAGAGCGAAGAGGACGAAGACGAGGATGACGAAGACCTCGACGACGAGGACAGTTGATAATGCCGAGGCAACGTTGGCGAGGCGGTGGCCGTGATCGTGATCGGCAAGACGTGCCGTTATTAACCAGCGAGCGATTGCCACATGGCCTTATAAGTCTCGGGCAGGAGTTTCAGAAACACGTCCATCTGCCCGTCATCCAAGCCACTGAACGTTGTCCAGAGTTCCCGCACATCTCGCTGGCGGTTGTGACGGTCGTGGGGATCGTGTTTCTGTGCATGCTGCATCAAGTCCTCGGTGTCCTCGATCCAGATTCGGAGATCGTCGAGGAGCTTCGCCTGCTCTTCGGCAGGTTGCTCCTGGCCCATCGCCCTCGGATCGCCAGACTCAGGAGCGTCGGACGCTCGCTCCTGCGCAAGCCGCTCTTGTCCGATGGCAACGGCAGCTTGGTCAGTGTCGCACCCCACGAAGCGCCGCCCAAGCCGGTGGCAGGCAATCGCAGTGGTGAATCCCCCGCCGCATGGATCGACTATGAGGTCGCCCGGCTTGCTGAAATACTCGACGAGCTTCTCGACATCGCCAAGGGGCTGCTGCCAATCGTGGTACGTTTTCTCTTTGGCGTTCATTCGAAATACGTCAGAGCAACGGCCGGTCTTCTCCCAAGGCCCCTTCGAGTAGACGAAGACCGGTTTCCACTGACTGGCAATACCGAGCGGATAAATGACGTTGCTGTCTCCCTCCCAAACCGCCGCACATTCCCACCGGTACGTTAGGTGCTCGCCCAGTCGCCGGACAACTTCGGGCAAGTAGAACTGTCCGCAATACGTCACGAGCAGGCCACTTTCGACAAGTATCCGAGATGCCAGGGCGGCGAGGTCGCTTATTTGCGGAAGGAAATCCTGACCATAAGGGATGTCCGTGCAGACTAAGTTGGCCGAGGCTGGTCCAAGCCCTGCTATCTGCTCCAACTGTTGGAAAGGGCAGTGGTGAATCTGGATGGCATCATCGGCCAGGGGCGTGACTATCTGCCCTTGGATTTCCTTTTGCTTCCCGTTCCTTCTCGCCCGCCGCTTGGCCGTGGTCACGTCCAACACTTTGCCCACACAGTTCTCGGGAAGATCGCCAATGATCTCCAAGGCGGCCTCGGCCTCCTTGGGCGTGTTGGCAATGATCCGCTTGTACTTGACGGGGCGTTCCTTGCCGTCCCTGCCTCTGAGCTTGGTCAACTTGTCAATTTGACAAGTTGCCTCCAGGTGGCTCCTGACCTTGGCAACCGTGTTCTTCGAGACGCCGATGAGGCTCCCTAAGTTGTTGTCAGCGATCTGGGGATCTCGGCGCAGGTAGACCGCAATCAGTTCCCGCTTCTGCTTCTGGCTTAGCTGCCTGCGGCGGCAGTTCGCCCGCAACACCAACTCGAACTTCTCGGCCTCGCTGCCGAACTGCCGCACCTCACGTGGGCAATAAATCCCAAGCTCGCTGGATGCCTTCTCCCGCTGGACGCCATTGATGGTGTTTCCCCCCTCATCGACAATGATGGGGATGTCAACGCCATGATCGGCGATGGAAGCCTTGAGTGCCTCGTACTCCTCGGGCAAGAGGTCGGGGAGGATATGGTACTTGGGTCTTTCCATGCTGGTTCTCACCTCGTTACATCGCATAGGTCAGGACAACGAGCTTTGCTAGCGGGAAGAAACACAGTCCTAATCCAATCAGGATCAACTTCCGAACAGTAAAGTATCTGTCGGACCACAATGTGCGGGGCAAACCATTCCTCTAGCAGAGAGATGTATTGATCTCGCCACACTGTCCCGTGTCCCGCTTCGACACCTGCAAACACGTGGGCCACCTCATGTAACAGACAGGAGATCAATTCGTTTCGCCAATCCTCATCATCGGGTACGCCACGCCAATAGCCCCAAGTGAGACCGATCTCCCCAAAGACCGGGCCAATCTGATATCGGTGCGCCCGAAGTTGGGCCCTGTGCCTCGGCTCACCGGGTTGGGTTGTATCAAACGCAATGTGCCAATCATCCGTAAGATGGTATTTGGCTAATACTCGATGCGCTAGGGAAAGGATGGTGGATTGTTTCATTGCACAACTACTCACATTGCTGTAGGGCTTGGCAAAGTTCGGCCCAATTGTTCACTCTCATTCCGTCGAACATCCGAAGCTAGAACACTTCACTGACCCACCTCAACACTGGCTCTGCTCGGCAGCCCCGTTCCCACACGAACCATCCAGCGGTGATCGTACTGCTGCCTTGGCCGCTGGGGTCGAAGTTGACCCGGCCGTCGAAGACATAGACCGTCCGAAGGGGAAAGGCGGCGTCCTCGAATAATGGCCGTCTCGCCACGCCCGAGAGGGACGAGAGCGGTAGGAGCAACGCCACCTTGTGGCGAGCGCACTCCTTGGCGTGTCGGATGAATTCGGTCTTCAATGCCCAAGGCGGATTGGTGACGATGTTGTCAACCTCTCTGATGGCCGCCAGGAAGTCGGTTCCCGCCGCAAAGTCACTGCCGATGACCTCGCTACCTGCGTCCCGTAATGCCCTCACGATCCGCCCGTCGCCCTCGGCAGGCTCCCACGTCAGGCCGGGGAAGGTCTCGACACGCAAGAGGGCTGAGATCGCCCAGAGCGGTGTGTAATAGGTGTCGCTGTCTCGACGATGGCTGCCATCACCTGCAAGGGCACGAGCGGTAATGCCGTTGACTTGACAGGCATCGTCGATCTCGTCGTAGGACGGTGACGCTGTATCACCTTTTCGGATTGGTATGCCGCATCCTGGTTGGATCGTCGGGCCGAACACCACGACGATAAGCGGCGTGGTGCGGTACTGATTGTTCATGGTCAACGGAGAGCCATCCTGACGCTGGAAGCTCACCGGGTTGCAGATCCGGTGAATACGGCCATGCCGCTCGCACAGGTCAAGGTAGGGATAATTCCACCACGGGACAAGGCAGAACGTCGTGGTTCCATGCTGGGCAGCATCCAGCGCCTTGCGAACGAACGACTCGATGATCGTCGCTGTATAGGGCGGGTTGCACCACACCGCCTTGGCGCTCCAATCCTGCTTCAGTGCGTCGTCCTCTTCGGTGAAGTACCGGTCGCACTTGTGGTTCCAGTCGGCTGCGGCGACATCCAGGATGATCGGTTCACCGCACGCCTGGATGGCCAACTGGTTGCAGCGGTCAAAGAGCCACTGGGGTGTGGCGGCATCGCCGTTGTTCTTCGGAGGATCATCGCCTTCGTTGCCCTCCGACTTCGGAGTGGTGAGGCCCTGGGCCTCGCTCCCCGACAGATGGGATAGCTGGCGTCCGACAGCCCGAGCTAGGAAGCCGGGATCTTCGAGAAGACAATCGCAGATCGATTTTCCGCAACGTGGGCAGCGCATAGTCATCGATCCGTTCGACTGAGCAGGTGGCCACACTGCGACACGATCTGGTTTGCCACTTGGTTTGGGCTGTAGCCACTGGGCAGACGCACAAATAGCTTCCCGTGTTGGTCGCAGAACTCTTTCAGGTCGCCAGCGGAGTGGCTTGCCCAACGAATCATGAGGACGACGAGTTTCACGCTGCGGCGGACGATATAGGGCTTGAGCCTATCGAGGGACTGGTGTGTGTCGGTGCCTGGCCAGATCACATCCTTCAATGCGAATGCCTCTTTGAGCGCCTGCCGTGCATGTTCACGGCGATCACCGCCGATGACAACAAGCTCTTTGTTCTTCAAGAACTTGCGTACAGCCTTAATTTCCGCTGTCGGTGCCGATGCCTCCGGGCAACAGGTCGGCACATTTCGGCTTTCCTGATAGTTTCGGGCTTCCCGAAGCACAAGTTGGAATGCCGGTGGAAAGGTATTCCAATCCGGCACGGCATCCATTATTGGCCTCGTCAACAGAATTCGTGGGTAAATTCCGGCTCGGGAAGGTTGCCGAGCGTGTGATATAGGGCAATTTCGATGGCCTCGTAGGTGCGGAAGCCGTAGGCTTTTCTGGTAGTCAATTTGGCTTTGTTGTTCAGGCCCTCGACGGAGCCCGCCGAAACCATCCCCTTGGCACGAAACCAGTTGAGGATCAGGTCTCGATGTTCACGCAGGCTTTGGGCAACCTTCTTCATCGGCTCGATCTTGCTCCGCATCGTGCGGGTACACCACTCTTCCAAGAACTTCACCGCCCAGCCCGGACTGGTATATTCCCAGAACCTTTGGAAGTCCTCCCGCAACAGGTGGCTGCGAACGCTTTGAAGGTTGTACTGCAACAGCTCCGACAGTTTCACGGTCTCCTTCTCGGTGCGGTTCTCGGGTCGTTTCAGCAGGCACCAGCGGGAGTGCTTCAGCACCGGCTCGTAACCGTCACGCTTCAGGCGAGCGGCCTCGGTGCGGCGAACCTCGTCAATCGCCTCGTTCATCTTCTTCATGATGTGGAAACGGTCCAAGACGTGGATGGCCTGCTTCAGTTGTTCGGCAACCACATTCAAGTAGGGCTGCCACATATCGCTACAGACAAAGCGGATGGATTGACGGGCCTCTGCGCTCAGCGTCTGGAAGAACCGCCGCAGACTCTCCTCCGTTCGCTCTTCGGCCACCCACAACAGCCGCTTCATGCCATCCTCGATCTGGTACACCAACGTCAGGTAATGCTGTCCCCGCTGCCACTGGATCTCGTCCACGCCGATGGCCTCGATCCCATCGAGGTCCTGATGGAACAGGCCCCAAAATACCGCCTGTTTCACCGACTCGAACACGTTTCGCCAGGTAGTGTGGAAGATCGAGGCCACCTCTTGCCAGGACAAATGCTTGGCCCAGCGTGCCAGGAACCAGCGGTAACTGGTTGTAAGATGGCTTTTTCCCACGGCCCAAGGCACTCGCTCCACCGTCACCCCGCAACTTCGACACGCCACACGCCGCAGGGCATACACGAAATACACGGTAATGGCCCAGAGGGGCACGAACTCGAACCGCCGCTCCGGAAGACGATCGTAACCCGGCCCGGGGCGGCCGCAGCCCGAGCAGATCGGCCGACCATTCTTCCGGGCAAGCACTTCCACTTCCAGCGTTGGCCGTTCCGTGCCTTCCACCCATCTGGCTTTTCCGTACACAAAGGACTTGAAAGGTTCGACCCGATTGAGGATAGTCTTCAGTTGCATCCTGTGGTGGCTCCCGGCGAGATGGTTCGTTTTGCAACTCCATCTTTAACCGGAAACGCTACAGGATGCACCTGTTTTCCTGCCTCCTCTCTCCGCTATACTATCCCTGTCTGGCGAAACGGAGTTGGGCTCTGCTGGCGAGCAACCCGACAAGGGATAACCAGACCAGGGCGGGTGAATGACTCGCAGGCCCCGGCGGCTTCCACCGCCAGGGCCTCTTCTTTCCCCTCATCCCCTCATTCATTTGCTCTGTCATGCCTCAGAAAACGCACCTCAACGGTGCTAACCAGCCCTGTTCTTACCCACGAATTCTGCTGACGAACCCATTATTGATAGTATGGCATCTCTGACTTCTCGGTTGCTTGGTGGTACGCCATCATCGAGTAACTCCTTAGCGGCGTTGGCGATCCTGTCCCAGTCATGCTCCGTGCCACGGCTTGCGGCAACATGACCAGCATGATAGCGAAGCCGGTTCAAGGTCTGTGCCCGCCGTTGTCTGCGGGCGATTGCGGTTTCACAGGCTTCCCGGACTGTCTGGATGCGGCCCTGGATCTCAGGCCAGCTATACGGATCTGCCAGATCGTCGGCACGTAGGTAGCGTTCGATGAAAATGTGCTTGTCAGCCGTCGTGTTCCTCAGCCAATCGAAGAGCAACTGTTGGTCGGCGTCCGTATCGCCACCAACGGCCATGACCGCTGATCGTAAGGCCGACTGCGCCTCAGCCGCCCCATCGAGGCATTGCTTGAACAATTCCTCTTCGTCTTCCAACTCCCCCGCATGTTTCCTGAGGAGCAATGCAGCGTCGGCCGCCACGTCGAAGCACCCACCCAGCACTTCGAATAGTCTGAGGTCGGCTGGTTGTGGGCTAGCAGGGCCGTTAGTCCAGAGGTAACAGTCGGACAGGGCCTTCGCACGCTCAATGAGTTCCCGATCAAAAGGTGCTATTGCCACGCTGGCGGGAATCCCCTCGTGAAGTTTGCGTTGTCGCTCTGCCGCCCAGCGAGCCGCTTTGGCTTTGAGGCGACACCGAGATTCGATGAGTTCTAAGTCCGGGGCCGACACGTCTCTCGGTGGTCGGCTTACGGTTGTCGAAATGGCTTCCGACAAGGTCTCTTGGTCCAAGGGACCAGTTGGCTCAACAGCCACGGCAACAGCATCGCCATCGGGCTCGGGTTGTATTTCTTCCTCTGGCTCAACTGGCAAGAGAGCCTGTTCGCCCTGGACTGCGCTGGCTTCATGGTGGTCGGTACCCGAAAAGAAGTGCAGCATCTCTGCCAGCGCCGAGCGAAACTCGGGATCGTGATTTGCCAATACGACAATGCGATCAACCATAGTCTGAACGGAATCGTTAAGTACGTTGAACATGGTAATACCGTCGCTCCTTTATCTTTGGGCGTGGTTGCTTTCAGATCCCTGATCACGATCTTCATCGTCTTCCGGCTTGTAGTGGGGACTTTCGCTACAGGTTTCATTGACACACTCGAAACGTTCGAGTGGTTCCCCGCATGCAAAACATTCCGGTTCGTTGTATGGCCAACGCCGTTTGTATAGCTGACGGATCAGGTCTTCGCATTCTTCGCAGTCAAGCGTCAGCACTTCCTGGTCGCCACGCAGAACGACGTACCAGTCGTTGTCGCCATCGTATGTCACCTGAAGGTTCTGCCGACGTATCGACGACAGAACGATCAGGTCTTGCTCCTGCTTGCTGAGCCCGAAGTGTTTCGCATTCCACTCATAGCACCACCGTTCCGCCTCTTCCTGCGTCTTGCCGATATAGATCGGTTTCTTTGCCAGTGGGTCGTTGGACATGACTCCGTATGGCGTGTAACCGTGTTCATTTTCGACCACCACGCAGGCCCGGTAGCCGTTGGCATCTGGGTTGGGATCGGGCCATAGGATATGGCGGGACTCATCGTTGGTATCGGGTCCGTTCATTGTTGGCTCCTTGTGGTAACCCACTATTTCAAAAACTTCTTTATTGCTATGCGGATTGCTGCATTGCATTCTTCATCAATGCGCCGATCCTCTTTCACTTGCTTTTGAATTTGTGTGGCTTCTTCCAAGGTGAACCGCCCACGGGGGCATTCTACAATCTCTTCTCCGTCCAACTCATACCGCTTGAGTTTGTGTTTGCTCATTGGTTGACCTTCCGCTTTTGCAGTTGTTGCATTTGTGGCCTCCTCGGCAGAATCTGTGGGTTGATTTGGGCCGTGAAACTCAGTTTGAATCTGGATTTTCAGGGGTTTTCGTGATTTCGGGAGCCTCAACGATCTGATTCATAGATTCCATCCCCGTTTTTTCCGTGGCAAAGGTCCGTGCGTTGCAGATGTGGGAGACCCGACGAGGGCCGTTACACAACAAGAAAACCCCGGTTTTGCGGCTGTTTCCACCGTCATTTATTTGCCCTGCCATCCCTCAGAAAATCCACCTTGCCAGGACGAATCCCCCGTAGGCCCATTTTTCACCCACAGATTTTGCCGAAGACCCCATTTGTGTTACCATCAATTCGCTGTGCCGCTTCAAACTGTTCACTCGCCGCACTTGTCGCTCATCATCCTTGTGAAAGGCGAATACAATCCATTCGCCCTCATCCATCAGGGGCACCATCACAATTGGCCTCCTCGGCAGAATCTGTGGGTTGATTTGGGCCGTGAAACTCAGTTTGAATCTGGATTTTCAGGGGTTTTCGTGATTTCGGGAGCCTCAACGATCTGATTCATAGATTCCATCCCCGTTTTTTCCGTGGCAAAGGTCCGTGCGTTGCAGATGTGGGAGACCCGACGAGGGCCGTTACACAACAAGAAAACCCCGGTTTTGCGGCTGTTTCCACCGTCATTTATTTGCCCTGCCATCCCTCAGAAAATCGCCTCCTCGGCAGAATCTGTGGGTTGATTTGGGCCGTGAAACTCAGTTTGAATCTGGATTTTCAGGGGTTTTCGTGATTTCGGGAGCCTCAACGATCTGATTCATAGATTCCATCCCCGTTTTTCCGTGGCAAAGGTCCGTGCGTTGCAGATGTGGGAGACCCGACGAGGGCCGTTACACAACAAGAAAACCCCGGTTTTGCGGCTGTTTCCACCGTCATTTATTTGCCCTGCCATCCCTCAGAAAATCCACCTTGCCAGGACGAATCCCCCGTAGGCCCATTTTTCACCCACAGATTTTGCCGAAGACCCCACAATTGTTTCATTGGCGGTTGCCAACATTACTTCACCCTTCTTCACGTTGTGGGCATTCCGCACAGCCCCCATTGCCAGAATCATCAACGCCGTTGGGGGCACATCCGATAAGCGGGGGCTCACCACGATCTCTTTGATGCGCTGTTGGTGAGAAACAGCCTCAACGGCTTGCACAATGTTGGCTTCTTTAGTTGCTAACCCCTCTGCCATCGAATCTAGCAGTTGATCGGCCTCAAGCTGCAACTCTGCTGTGATCGTGGCTTCCCTTCTCTCCACTTCTTCCGCCGCCCATTGCTCCCAATGATCTTCCTTTTCCACGATCTCTTGGCGTAAGGCATCCTTGTCTAGCTTCAACTGCCTATTCTCGGCAAGCAATCGCTCTTCGGATGTGGTGGCTTGCTCCCGCAACTCCCCCATTATGCCGGTCACCCAAGCATTTAACGTATTCCACTCTTCCCGATTGGGTTGCCGTGTCTTCAACGGTTGCAACAATTCGTATTGCTGTGCTCTCAAGTGTTTCAACTGTTTGTGGTTCATTGGACTAATTCCTTTCCTGTTGCCACCGGTGCATTTGCTCTTGTGTCCATGCCATCCAAGCACTCGTTAAAATGTTGGCCAGATGGTCGATTTCTTTCTCGACATCAGAACCGGGCGGTAGAGGCGTGATATTCATTGCCACGTAGCCTGCCATGCCCAACAGTGCCGCTACCAATGCGGGGCTGCCTCGTTCGGGCAGTATCTTCTCGATCTTGTCCGCCCATTCCTGTTGTTCTTTCACGAACTTTGCTGGCTCCATTGAATCACCTCGTTATCGGATTGGCCTGCTGTCGCTGCTTGGGACCATCCCGAGCAGATCGAACCACAACCACAACACCCCCGCATCGTCCTTCTGAATCTGCTGTTGGTCCTGTGCGGTCAACCTTGACGGGTACAACAAGAACCGCAGCTTCTTGGTCGCTATGTGCCGTCGCATTGCCTTCTGGAGGTTCTCCAGCAGACTGGCGACGTAAGAGGACCACTCATTCCGCTTGCGGATCGCCGAGATCGCTTGGGCCTCAGCCATTAAGCCGTTGTCCCGAAGCACCTTCTCGGTGAGCGTCAGACTGTTGCCACGAGCATTGACGGCCTCCGAGAACACCTCCTCCGCACCGCACTCGGCGACAAACCGCACCAACTCATCGATCTGCTCGGGGGCATCGGCGATGCCGGGCAGCAAGGGACACAGTATCCCATAGGTCCGTAGCCCCAGCTTGTGCGCCTTCTCAAGAGCCGCCATCCGCCCGGAGATTGGCGAGGCGTGTGGCTCGACCACGGACATGACGGACTCCCGGTCGGGGGTGGCCGTCAGGCTCAGTCCCACCAGCACTCGGTCACGGTGCTTCTTGATCAAATCGAAGTCCTCGGCGACAGCCGAATTCTTCGTTAGGACTTGTTCAAAAATAACTTAGCCGTTTCGTTTTCGTGGACAGATGGTGTAGTTCCATTTGGGTAGGACGGTATGTCGCAACAGCCGCACGGTTGCCTTCGCTTCGTCGGACACCTTGACTTTGGTCGGGTAGAGCTTGGTGTCCAACGATGCGCGGCAGCGAAAGCCCGTGCTCGACCGTGTCGTGCGGATGTTCTTCAGCATGACTTCGTAACTGGTCAGTGGCTCGCCGGCCCAATTGGCACTGATGAGGTTGAACATGCGGTGCTCGATCGGGTTCCACTTGGAGGCTCCTGCGGGATAATGCCCGACCGTGATCGTCAATCTGAATTCGTCAGCCAATTCTTGCAGGCCCACCTTCCAAGCCCAACAACGGTTGCCGTTGGCACCTCCGCTGTCGGCTTCGATGGCCAACCGAGACACACCCGAGTACCGACGCCGCCCAACCTTCAGCCACCACGAGCGAATGGCACGCACGGCAAAGGTCGCTGTCTGATGAGTTGTGCCGATCACGACATAGCCCTCATTGCGATTCTCGTCATAGATGCCGTAGGGATAGGCGCGGCCGCGGGCCAGTGTGGGAAAGTCGTGGTCCAGCACGTCGCGGTCCTCACACCGCCAACTGCGTCCGTTATTTTTGAAGTTGCCCACCAACTCCTTTTTCTTCGTATCCACACTGATTACCGGCCACCCTTGCCGTTGGAATCGCCGTCGCCGACGCCCCAACAGGCGGAATTGCTGATCCCGATAGGGATCTCTCTTCCCACCCAACCGCTTGCGGTTCGATCGCAACGAGTACTTCTGTGCTCGCAGCAACCGAGCCACCGTCACGTGCCCGACCGGTACGCCACGTCGCGTCAATGCAGCGGCCAGGTTGCGGGTGGTCTTGTGCGTCCACCGCAGACCACCCATCGGATCGCCAGCCGTCGCATCCCGCAACAGCCCCTTCAACAACTCCCGCACACGTGGCGTTTTTTTTCGACTCGTTTTCGTCCGCCGCCGGGACGCCGTACTCGCTCTGAAGACGCCACCTGTCCGCGTTCGCTTTCGCGCAATCCCCGGCGGATTGTCATACGGCTCAGGCCGGTGATTTCCGCCACCAACTGGACGCCCCCGTGTCCGCGTTGCCGGGCCACGATCCCGGCGAACAACCGCCGACTCCGTTCGTCCAACTCGGCCATCACTCGATTGATGGCCCGATGGTACGCAACCAAATCCGCATCGCTACGCGAGCGACATCCTCGGCAGCGACACCGGCGAATGCGCCTGCAATCCTTGTCTGCCATGACCGTCTCTCCATCCATGGAAGCGGAATACGCAGATTATACAAACGGCTAACTTATTTTTGAACAGCGACTTAGGATGCGGACTGTCCACCTTGGCTCGGCCAGGATCGCTTCGAGGCACCGTCGCCCCAAGCGAAGCTTCTGGGCTTCTGGGGCCCAGGCATCCACAGTAGTACAAAGCTGAACGAGGCCCCGGCGCTGTAGCCGTTTGGCGTCTGCGGCCACCTTGGTGACAATGTCGGGGTCTATGATGGAGAATCCGGTCGTGAAGGCTTCTCTATCGAGTTCCTTGAAGGCTTTGTGGCAGCGAAGCATGGCTCGGGAAGAGCAGTAGGTGCAGTCATGGCCGCATCGCAGGCCGACATTGACGGCGTATTGGGACAGACCCTTTCGGGCGAACTCCGGCGACGGACGAATGCCGCCCGTTGTGTGGTACGTATAGTCTTTCATGAGGTTTCTCCAATAGTGGTTACAGTGGGTGTCGCTCGACACTCGGGCGATCATCATCAACCGGCAACGTTTCTTCGCTAAGCTTCGTAAACACGTAGCGAACGTGCGGCTTCTCACCACCCCAGCGCCTACAACCGCCTTCAAGGCGAAGTTGGTATTGCTGAGTCTCGGTTTCGGCATGGAAAACGATCCGTCGGTGCCGCTTCAGGATGCGGCCAATAGCACGCTCCCGCCCTTTGGGTGTATCCCGCTCGTTGGGGCCGAAAAGGGTTTTGGCCAATCCATGCTCAACGGCCAACTCGGCCCACTGCATCGGCCGCAGTGCCTCGTCGTGCTTCACCGCTCCCAAGATGGCCAGAGATTCTCGGATGGGATCGTCGGTAGTCTTGCGATTGCCATAGTTTGCCAAGAAGTCGTTGAAGTCATTTACCTTGAGGATGCCTCCTATCGTCCTCGCCCAACGACTCATTGGGTGGCGGACTGTCATGTCCAGCGGACGCCCCGCCTCCTTCCACTTTTCGATCATCCCCCGAAGTTCGGCCTCAATGCGAGCACGGTTCTCCGGGAGAAACTCCAGCTTCGGATTTCCGATTGCTGATACCCGATCCTGAGTGTCTCCGGTTGGTGCAAGATGAATCGGGAGTGACCGGTTCATCAGGTCTGTGCTTAGTGCCCCGTCGTTGGTGTTGACAGTCACCACGTACTTGTTAACGAGCCGGATTGGCTCGCCAGCACCAGGTGAGGCAAGCGTGATTTCGCCATTAGTGACGAACGCCTCGACGAAAGCGGAGCGGATGAACCTGGCTCTTCCACCAGAACTGTCGAGGCGAACGTTGTCGAACAGGACCACACCGATGTCGGGGGTCTTTTTGACTTGTCTCTGGAATTGGTCCTGCATAGGCCAGTCCAGCGACTCGTAGAGCACATCGGCCTTTGGAACGGCTCCTCGAAAGAAGTCGGTAACCGTTCCTTTTCCGCTGTGGCTTTGGGTGGCCGTGATGAGCACCAGTGGTTTTTCTCCGGTCCACTGGTGTCGGAGAAGCACCGTTAGTGCCGCACCGACTGTGTTGGTGGAGTCGGCGGTGGTGGCAAACGACATAACACTCAGGAAGGCATTGATTGTTTCGAGGGACCGAACGACCGGTGGATCTTCGCCAAGGTAGAGGATTCGTTTGCCTGGACCAAAGTCGTTATAGCCGGGTGGCACAAGTGAAAAATCGTCAAGGTACATAGGCAGACCGGTGACCTCATCAACCGCCTTGAACTTGCCGAGGAACTCTTCGGAGTGCAGCATGCTGTTGAGGTGGTGCGCTGCGGGCAACTCATTGACAACTTTGCCTTCCTTTTCAACCCGCATGGGCACTCGATCCACGATCAGTGGGGCAAGCTGAGTGCCCTTGGTAATGAGGCGGAATGTGCCATTGATCAGAACTTGAACCAAGCCATGACCGGTGGTGCCGTTGCGGTACAAGCCCCCCGAGGCCGAAAGCAGTTCTCCGAGTAGGCGGTAGTTGTGGGCAGCGCCACGCTCCACTACCCACTTGTGCAAGTCCTCTTCCTTCTCTAGGTGCAAGGGCCTACGATCCCCAACATCTCCGGACGGCTTGGGCACGTCACCTGATCGTGGTTCCAGACCGCCGATGAAAAGGCTGACCACATCATCAGACTGACGGTGTTTCCGACCGGAACGGGCTGACTTTCCGTTTTTGCCTCCTCGGCAGAATCTGTGGGTTGATTTGGGCCGTGAAACTCAGTTTGAATCTGGATTTTCAGGGGTTTTCGTGATTTCGGGAGCCTCAACGATCTGATTCATAGATTCCATCCCCGTTTTTCCGTGGCAAAGGTCCGTGCGTTGCAGATGTGGGAGACCCGACGAGGGCCGTTACACAACAAGAAAACCCCGGTTTTGCGGCTGTTTCCACCGTCATTTATTTGCCCTGCCATCCCTCAGAAAATCCACCTTGCCAGGACGAATCCCCCGTAGGCCCATTTTTCACCCACAGATTTTGCCGAAGACCCCCGTTTTTCGGGACGGCTTTGGCGATTCGAGATTGGTGAACAGTCATGGTTTCATTGTCCCTTGTCTTCATTGAGAGTCGAGCCTGACATTTGTCATGACATTCTGGCCTTTCGGCGACTTCACGTAGCCCCCGCTCACCTTATGAAGCAATCCAAGTTTGACGAGCGATGCCAGGCAATTGCGTGTATTACTGTTGACTGTGACCTTTGCCTTGGCGGCCAAGCTCTCACCGGTAAGCGGTTCAGTCTCGCTAGCTGCTCTCAGAAGCATTTCCTGAGTGGGCGTCAGTCCCGGCATAGTCTCGCCTTGGAACAGCTTTTCTAGCCTGCTTACCAAGTTGTCCATCCTGTCCTCTAATGTGGTGACGCCGAATTCTTCCGGTGGTATCCGATGCATCAGTGCAATTACCAGCGGATCGCACAAGTGAGGAGGAAACTGCCGATAGGTATTTGGATCTCTTGCTCGTAAGATCTCGAAGGCATGCAAATGCCACTTAATGAAGCCCTCCAAACACCACCTGCCATTGACCTTCACGGTAAAGTCGTGGCCTCGCCAGCGAGCCTCAACCCTGTCCTCTTCTGTCTCTGGTTCCCCGCTTCCGTTAGAAGCAACATCTGTGTGATGCTGCACTCGATCTTCAGCCATGTTCGCCTCCAATTGTGCAAATGATTCTCCAGTCGTGTGCGCATACGATGAGCACACAGGGAACACTGGTTTGGAGATCAGCCGCCAGCATGTCCTCGTGCTACGAGGACGGCAGCCGGAAGAAGTCTTCGGAAAGGGGTCTTCGGCAAAATCTGTGGGTGAAAAATGGGCCTACGGGGGATTCGTCCTGGCAAGGTGGATTTTCTGAGGGATGGCAGGGCAAATAAATGACGGTGGAAACAGCCGCAAAACCGGGGTTTTCTTGTTGTGTAACGGCCCTCGTCGGGTCTCCCACATCTGCAACGCACGGACCTTTGCCACGGAAAAAACGGGGATGGAATCTATGAATCAGATCGTTGAGGCTCCCGAAATCACGAAAACCCCTGAAAATCCAGATTCAAACTGAGTTTCACGGCCCAAATCAACCCACAGATTCTGCCGAGGAGGCTCGGAAAGTGAGAGCACCTTCCACTCCTACGTATCATACGTAAAAAATTGAAAACGTAAAGCAGCGGGTCTCTGGGAATTTCAGAAGTGCTTGCGATTGCAGCACTTTGGATCGCTGTAACTGAATCTGCTATTGAATCCATTTCCGGTTCTCCACGTGCTTGGCACTCTTGAAAAATCAAGGGTGAGCAGACGAAACGGGGCCTCGGTTGCAGCCGAGGCCCCGTTCGCCTTCTGTTGTTAGCCAGCCAAATGCTCCAACATTTGCTGACCAGGGTGAGTGGCTGCTTCAACTCGTCGGCACGTCACGATGTAGTTGTTCCCCTGCTCGTCCTGGGCAAGCCATGCCCACTGGCCGTCTTCTGCCAAGAACGCTTCCACAAGCTTGAGGCTGACCGTGGAAGACTCCAGACAGCCGACCGGCACTGGCGTGGCAGCATCGTCCGCCGTAGAGCAGTCGTCTACCGTAGCGAGCTTGATCGAGGGGGCACCCTCCGGTATCGAAGTTGGTTTCGTCAGTTGGGGTTTCCAGCGTGGCACACCATCGACCCCCGTGACAACAGAGGCCGCTGACACTTCACCGGCATTGACCAGTTTCTTGCGTTTCTTGGATACGGTGCTGTCATCAAGGCCGCACAACTGGGCTATTGCACCGTTTGACAAGTGTGTCTCCGCCTTGAGGATTACCTCCAAGAACTTCCGCTTCTGCTTGGCATTTGGCGGTGTGTTGCGCCGCAGGAAGTTGAGTTTGATACGCAACGCTGCCTTCTGGTCAGCGGTCAAGCCCGCTTCCGTCATGGCGGTCGGCCGCCACGGAAGGCTCAACTTGTCACACAGGTCCGCACGAAGGCGGCCGTCGATGATCTCGCCGGTTTCGTCTACAATGACCGGCACCTTCAGGCCATTGGCCTTCAGGTCTTGTTTGAGCGCCTCGATCTCAAGCGAGGTGTGTTGAGGAAGAACGTCGTTCAAGCAATGAACACGAAGCATAAAAGGTACCTCCGCAGGGTGTTATTGCCGCCAGCAGCCCAGCGCACCCGGTCTGCAACGGCAACGGGAAAGGGGGACGCTCCAGGCGAAACCTGAAGCGAGACAGCGGGCTGTTGAAGCGCCGTAGAGTAGAAAGGACAGGCGACTTCGGCCCGCCGTGTCCCGGCAACGTGCCAGGACGTGTGAGCCAACAAAAAAACCACCCAAGGCTTGGGTGGTTGTCAAATTGTCCTCTCTCATCCTGACGCTGAGTGCGCCAGGGGCATAAGAAGCGGCTCGGGCCAATGCCCCACCGCTGCCACCCGCATTTGCGGGCAGCTACGAGACTCTTCGTCCCGGTGCAGAAGGCACCGGAGCAATGCCCAAACGCAGAATGCGTCGGGTCTTTAGCCAGGGGGCACGTGACTTGGCAGCCACATGCCCTTCCACTCTAGCCCCAAATATGAACCTTTATTACAATAAATTCATATTTCGGTCGTAGTGTACCAATATCAACACTGAATTCGACGTGTAGACGGGTAGCATCCATGGCTGAAACGTGGCCAAGCCTGGGTCTTTCGAGACAATCTGAGAAAACTGACGCTCTTGATGGGGCTTACGCCAACGAAGGTGGCAAAAGCGATCTCGAAGCAGACCTTAACGGAATTCGACCGAGATGGTATCGCAGGCTGTGCAGGAAGGGTATCCGGCAGATTCACAAGGAGAGCAGGGCAAGACTGGAAGCTATCGCTTGGTTCTTCGGGGTAACGACCGTCAATCACCTCTGGAATGAGCGGCTGATCACTTTCAGTCTAAGCAAGCAACTTGTGCCGCCTCGGGAGAGCGAGTACACGGTCAAACTCGTAGAACTCCTGGAGACGGGAAAACACGACTACCTTCGGCAACTCATCAGCAGCCTCTATGCCTTGGAATTCCCCAGCGGGAGACCAGAGCCATCGCTCAGCGACGAAGACGAAGCACATCCAAGATTCAAGCACCTCCCCGACGAAGACGATGGCGAGGAAGAGGAAGAAGAGGACAAGGACAATTGGGATTGATGATCGTATCTTCACTGCTCCGCTATGTGGCACTGACCTGCGGTTCTTTTGCGGCCAGTTCGACCTCGGTCTCGGTCGATTGGCTAGGCCAGCAGCAAGGCAGTTATTTCCCGTCGCTCAATGGCCGGGCAGGGGCTTGCGTGAGATGCATGTAACCGAGGGGCTCTACGACGAGTGGCTGCCCATTGAGGGCGACGGCCACCCGAACTTTCTGAGATCTCGACCATTCGTTTACAAGACCGTTTACAATGAGCCGGTTTACATGAAATCAAAGAAGAAAGCCTTCCGCAACTCGTTGCTGCGAAAGGCTTTGCGTTGTGGGCGGCACTGGACTCGAACCAGCGACTTCCACCGTGTGAGGATGGCGCTCTAACCAACTGAGCTAGCCGCCCGAAACATCGCAAGTTATTGTCCCTTGGGGACTTGTGCCACCGGGCGAAACACATTGAAAACCGTCGGCCTTCACCACCGACATCCCGATTGACGCCCGGCAAGGCGTCGAGTAGTAGTCCAATTAATTCTCTCTCCCGGGAGGCGACTCGCAATGTCTGCGGTCAATTTTACCACCACTTTCCGCCCTGCCAAGCCCTAACCTGAGTTCCCGGAGCCGCTTGCGTTGTGCGTAAGGCAGCCCGCAGAAAATGATCTACCGTAGAATGGGCGGTTTTGGTAGAAGGCATCTTTTCGGGGGAGAAATTGCGGGCTTTGTGTCTCAGGGACGAGACGATGCTGGCAGAATTGACAGAATCGGTGCGAGAGACGATCAGGTCAGCCGCCCGGAAACTGACGGGATTTCGGCGGCGGCCGTTTCAAGCGGAGACGGCAATCAAGTATTGCCGGGGTAATCCGCGTCGAGCCGAACAGGTCTTCGGTTGGGGGCGGGATGCGGTCAATACCGGGCTGAACGAACTTCGCACCGGGATTCGTTGCGTGGACGGTTTTTCGACTCGCGGCCGGCGCAGGACCGAAGCGCAACAACCGGAACTGGTACGGGAAATCCACGCGCTAGTCGATTCGCACAGCCAAGCCGATCCGAAGTTCCCAACGCCGCTGGCCTCTACGCGGATGACCGCCAAGGCGGTGCGCGAGCGATTGGCGGCCAACACTGCGGAGAAGGATCGGCATGTGCCGGCCGAACGCACCGTGTACGACATCTTGAATCGCTTGGGCTATCGGCTGCGGCGCGTCCGCAAGACCAAGCCTCAAAAAAACTTCCCGAAACCGACGCCATCTTCGACCACCTGCGGCAAGTCCACGCCGAAGCCACGCAAGACCGGGAAACGCTCCGCATCTCGCTCGACACCAAGGCCAAGGTGAAGATCGGCGAGTTTTCGCGTGGTGGTGTGACCCGCGGCCAGCAGTCCGTGCGTGCTGCCGACCATGACATGCATCCCGACGCCGTGCTCGTGCCGGCCGGTATTCTGGAGGTCAACAACGGTCAACTGAATGTGGTCTTCGGGACTTCGCGGGACACAAGCGACTTCGTGGCGGATTGTCTGGAACTGTGGTGGAGCAACCGCCAGGCCGCGCATCCCGGTGTGCGTCGGCTGTTGATCGACCTGGACAACGGCCCGGAGACCGCCAGTTTGCGAACGCAGTTTATGAAGCGTTTGGTGGAGTTCTCGGATCGGCACCAACTGATGCTCGAACTGGCGTACTACCCGCCGTATCACAGCAAGTATAACCTCATCGAACGCTGTTGGGGCATTCGGGAAAACCACTGGAACGGCACGCTGCTGAAATCCATCGAGACAGTTCTGCGATGGGCCAAGACCATGACGTGGCGCGGGGCGGCTCCGATTGTACATCTACTGGACCGAGTGTACGAGACCGGCGTCCGTCTCTCACCCCGCGATTTCCGTCCCATTGCTACCCGTCTCGTACGCTCAAAATTGCTCCCGAAATGGAGCCTCGTAATTCATCCCAAACCTGGGTAGATTATTTCCGGCGGGCTGCCTTATGCCCACCAACGCAAACGGCTCACCTTTGGGAGACGGGCCGGGGGTGAGGGCGACATGGGTTTCACGGCAATGTATCGGGGTCTCATCGCCGCCTGCCCTCACCCTAACCCTCTCCGGGCACCGACCGAAGGTTGGTCGGGAGAGGGGACCAAGAAGGTTGGCTTTGCAAACACGTTCTAGCCGCGGACTTGGGCCACGACGTCGACGGCTTTCTTGCAGCGGTCGCGGATTTCGGCCCAGTTGCCGGCTGCCAGGTCTTCTTTCTTGGCGATCCAGGTGCCGCCCACGGCGGCCACGGAGTCGATGGCCAGATACGCGGCAAGGTTGTCGAGGTTCACACCCCCGGTGGGAACAAATCGCACGCCCAAGTGAGCGTACGGCGCTGCCAGCGCCTTGAGCATTTCGACGCCGCCGCTCGCCTCGGCCGGGAAAAACTTCAGCAGGCGGCAGTCCAGCGCCAGGGCCCGTTCGATGTCGCTGGGCGTACACACGCCGGGCACGAAGGGCAGGCTCGCCCGCTTGGCGTCCGTCACGATGTCGCTGTTGAGTCCGGGGGCCACCCCGAACTTGGCGCCGCTGGCCTTGGCCGCGCGGAGACTGTCGGCCGTGACCACGGTGCCGGCGCCGACGAGCACACTGGGCACGTTCCAGCAGATTCTCTCGATGGTCTCGGCGGCGGCCGCCGTGCGGAAGGTGATTTCCACCAGTGGCAGGCCGCCTTCCACAAGCGCTTCGGCCAACGGGATGGCGGAGTCGGCGGAGTCGATGGCGATGACGGGCACAATCCCGCACTTGGCGATCGTTTCGAAGACGCGGGCGTCTGGCATGGCTTTCTCTCTCTTGTGCTGGAGCGGCGACAACAGTCAAGCGGCATTAAACCATTAGTGTAGTCACTGGGCGGGGGGAGTCAATCGGGGCTGTCCCCTGGCGTCGGGCCGGCGGCGATGGCAGAGTTCGTCGTGGGCATGCGTTTTCAAGTGTCCCATCCCACCGACGTCTTGCTTCTCGCCGATGCCGTACGGTTGTACAATCGTAACGGGGGAATGGCTGGAAGGCCCCACTCGGCAACCTCCCAGGGTACCCTCAACTTTCGAGGCACGGGATGGAACTTGCATCACCCCCAAAATTCAAGCGAACAAACACGATCCTGCTGCTCGTCCTGATTGCTGCCACGGCTGTTATTCTGGGTCTCGGAGTAACTGCCGATTGGTGGGAGCAGGGGCATGAGTATCTTGGGAGCCTGTATGCCGTTGCGGCTATCGTCGCATTCATAGCAGCGATTGTCGGCATTCCGTTCTCGTTGGCCGGCCTCGTGTGCTCGCGAAGGGAGCTTCGTGCGATATTGATCGCCGGTATGAATTGCCTCGCGTCGATCGCCGTTCTGGCGATGTTCGTTAGCTCTTACTTTGCGATCAATGACCGCCTCAGGGATATCTACGGCTCTGCCTCGGCCGCGCGGTTGGTTATCGAGCATCTGCGGATGAACGACGGGATGTGGCCCCGCAATTGGGACGAACTGCATGAAACCTATCTGGTGCTCGAACAACGTGGCGAAGCGCCCTGGACGCCCTGGGATGATCTGCGCAATCGCGTGGAAATTGATTTCGAGGCGGATCCAGCCAAGCTGGTCGAGATGAAGTCTGACGGGAAAGGCGCACCGTTTTGCGTCATCTGGGCTCAAAGAAGGGTAGAACATTACCCTGGAACGACAGATCCGAATCAGCAGGTGTTTGAGTACCTACATTCAGAACACGCCGGTCGACGCACTACCGACGATAGCGCCGCTCTACCCAAGGGTTCTTCGGACAGGTGATTTCAGCGGCTCTCGTTCAAAACGCGGCGGCCCCTCGTTCCCTACACCAACCCCCAACGTTTCCTCAGATACCACTCCATCCCCAGCAGGCTGACCAGCGTGAGGAAGAACAACCAGGTGTCCCAAAAGGTCTTCTTGGTCTCGCGCTGCACTTCGAGGTGTTTGGTGTCTTCGGCCAGGCGTTTGACGAGATCGGGCAACTGTTCCGGGGCGAGCGATTGGCCGCCGGTCATGGCCGCCAGACTCTCCAGCGTGGCCGCGTCGGCCGCCGCATTGTCCAGCTCGAGGTCCTGCTGAAAGACCAGGAACCTCGCCCGCGCCGAGCCCAAGGGCTGGTCCTTCTGGGTCGCCGTGACTTCGACGGCATAGTCGCCGGCGGTCTGGGTGTCGCGGAACGAGCCGGTCATCTGCTCGCCCTGACGCGCCAGCGGCAGGGGGCGACGGGCGCCGTCGGGCAAGACGATCTCCGCTTTGAAACTGGCGTCGGCGACCGGCTCGTTCGCAGCCGTATTGGCGCCCACGGTGAATTCCACCCGCTCGGCCGGCGCGATGCGACGCTGCCCGACCCGCACCCACACCTTGCCTTCCTGGGCCTCGTCCTTACGGGCCAGCCAAAGCATGATTTGCCGCCAGAATCGCTTGTGGGCCAGGTCATATCCTTGCATGGACCAGTGCCGGGTGCTGTCGCCGGCGAAGGCCATCGCCCGGCCGCTGCCGACGAGTTGGTCCACCAGCAAGGGCTTATCCGGTCCGGCGTCGGCCAAGACCTCGGCCCCGGCCGATAGTTTGTCGGGCTGGAACTTGTTGGCCCCGTCCAGCGGCGGAAGCTTCGCCCATAAGGCGGCGTTTTCCTGCGGGGTGGCGGCCAGCATCAGGGCGAAGTGCCGCAGGCCCAACGGCGTGGGCTGCATCTTCAGCGGACCGGGCCAATGCAATTGCTCGCGCAGCGGCTCATCGGGCTGCTGCCGTTCCAGCCGGTCCATGCCCACCGGCAGCACCTTGGCCAGCGGCGTGGCGCCGTAGCCGCCGGGGCCGAAGCTCTGAAAGCCGCCGAGCATGATCAGGCCCGCCCCCTGGTTGACACACTGCGCCAGGTCGGCCAGTTCGTCGCCGCGGAAGACGGTCGAGTCGACGTCGCCCAGCATGTAGACGTCGTACTTGCCGGGCTTGAAGCAATCGGCGAAGTCGGCGGGCCGCCGTTCGGCGCGAGGGGATTGATCCGCTCGTAGCGGACCTTGATGTCGGGCGAGGAGATCGAGCGCGCGGCGGAGGGCGGCAATTTCGCCCCCCCGCAGCGACCCTTCCAGATACAGCACCTTCAGCCCGCCCTTGAGCACGTTGACGAAGGTGCTCAAGCGATTGTTCGTGGTCACCAATTCGCCGGGCTGCTCGTCGGCCTCCAGCGTGAGCTTGTACTGGCCGGGGACTTGCGGGACGTAGCTCAGTTTGATCGGCAGGAGTTGGCCGTCGGCCGTGGCCCTGATCGTTTGCCGGGCGACTTCTTCCATCTTCCCCGGCGCGGTCTCGAAGAGCACGCGGACGGGAATGTCGACGTTGACGTAGCCGTCGACGCGGACGTCGCCGCTGATGGCGAGATCGTTCTTGACGAACACGCTGGGGTTGACCACCAGGTTGGTCACGGCCACGTCGCGGGCCTCGCCCAGCCCGCGCGACTGGCCGAAGGGGAACGTGAACAGCGGATAGCCGAGGTGCTTGAGCCGGGCGGCGGCCGTTTGCGGGGGCAGATCGCGGGGGGCGTAGGCCCGCTGCGCCCGTCGGTCAACAGAACCACTGCCAGCAGCCGTTTTCCCGCCTCGCGCCCCAGCACGTCGTCCAAGGAGGCCCCGATCGCCGTCTGCTGTCCCTCGGGCTTGTCGGGCAGCCGGATCTTGCCTCTCTCTGAGCCGACCTCATGGATTTCGGAATCGAAGGTGTACGCCTTCAACTCAAAATCCTGCTGGAGTCTGGCCAAGGCGGGCGCGGCATCGGCGACCGCGCCGCGCAGGGCCTCCCAGCGGGTCTTGTTGCCCACGTCGTCCGGCACCGACATGCTCCGCGTCGCGTCGATCATCACGACGAAGGTGGCCGCCTCCTTCTTGGTTTGCGTGTAGATCAGCGTCGGCCGCAGCATGGCCAGCATCACCAGCACGATGACCGCGACGCGCAGCAAGACGAGCGTCAGCCGATGCCTGTGTTGCGTCTTCTCCCGGCTTGGCCCAAACCACATCAATCCCAGCAGCAACAGCCCAACGGTCGCTACGAGCAAGTAGCTGTCGAAGACGGGATAGTAGGAAAGGCGGAACATGGGAATCAGGGGGCAGAGGTCAGAGTTCAGGGCTCAGGGTTTTGGGATTGGGGTCAGAAATGAGTGATGGGCGGTCTTGCCCCCGCTGAATTATTCGTTGCTGTCGCGGAATCCGATGGAGCGTTTAGGTTTGGCGGGCGGCGGCTGCATCAATTGCCGCAGGGCGTCGAAGACAACCTTGAACTGTGAGTCGTACCTCTTCTCCAAGGCGTCCAGTTTTCGTGCCAGATCGGCATGGGAGAGGAGCATCTGCCGCAGCCGCACAAACGCCCGCATGATCTCGATGTTCACCGCCACGGCCCGCGGACTCCGCAGCACGCTGGAGAGCATGGCCACGCCCTGTTCGGTGAAGGCATAGGGGCGGTACTTGAGATGCTTCCCTCGCTTTAAGGTCGCATTTTGCGACCTTAAAGGTTCCGTATCGTGCGGACTTGAAGTCGCAAAATGCGACCTCAAGATTCCCGCTTCCTCCCACGTAAGCTGGAACATGAAGTCCTCGGGGAATCGCTCGATATTGCGTTTTACGGCTTCGACAAGTCGCTTCGTCTCGACTTCGTACAACGATGCTAAGTCGCTGTCCAGCATGACTTTCTGACCACGAATGAGCAGAATCGACCGTTCGATCCGTTCTGAGGGAATCAATGATCGGCTTTCTGGCATTTTGCGTTTCCTTGGACCGCGCATGCTGAACGAAATGGCGCAATCGCGTTTCAAGGTCACATTTTGTGACCTTGAATGGTCGGTATCCAGCGACCCTCGGGGTCGCAATTCGTGACCTTGAGCTTACTCCCTATAAAACCGGTTGGCCACCAGCATCTCCAGTCCCAGCACCAACGCCAGGATCAGGATCAGCGACGGGAACAACTCGCGGCCCACCCGGCCGATGCTGACGCTGCGGTCGATCTGGTCGCGGGTCCGGGCGAGTCGAAACTTCATCGGTCCGAATGCCGCGGCCAACTCATGGTCGGTCATCCGTTCCAGTTGCGTTTGCGGCGGGGCATAGTTGACGCTGAAGCCGAGATCCACCCCGCCGCTGCCGCCGGCCCGGAGGCGGTAGTTGCCCACCTGATCGGTCGCGGTGATGGCCAGATCGCGGCGATTCAGGTCAGCCGGGATGGGGAATTCGAGCTTCCCCGGCGTCGAGAGCAGATAGCCGCGGTGTTGGGCGGCCGCATCGAGCGGCACCACGGCCGTCTGCCCGGCAAAATAATTCAACTGCTGGTCGCTGCTGCCGGTCAGGTACGTTGCGATCTGCCTGGCCAGCGGCACAAACGGCCAACCCCGTGGCAGCAGGTTCCAAAAGTTTCGGCTGCTGGGAAGATCGGAGATGGGCGTGGTCATCGTCAAGGCGCGCCCCTTGGCCCACGGGACGCTCCAGAATCGCGGGCCTGCCGTCGCTATACGACAGCACGGTGCTTGCGCCCGCCGGCACTTGATCGAGTTCCCAATACCGCAGGACGGGAATCTCCTTCCAGGGGATCGTGCCGGCATAGGCGCGGAGAGGCGCCAGGATCGGGTGCTGGTAGTCGCGGGGGGCCAGGTGAAGATCGTAGTCGGGCCGCGGCACCTGACGCAGCAGCTTGCCCGCCAACAACTTCTGCGCCGGCGGCTCGTTGAACGAATCGATGGGCCGGGCGTTGCGGCCCAGGAAGATGGCCACGCCATGCCCTTCGGCGGCGAAATCGGCCAGCTTGTCCCAAGCGAGCGGCTCCAGCGGCGACGGGTCCAGCAGGCACACGGCCGCGTAGTCGGAGAGCGTGCGTTGGGTCAGTTCGCTCAGGTCGCAGACTTCGCACTCGAACGCGGCTTGCCCACGCTGGCGCGATTCTTCCGGGGCCAATGCCTGGGTGAGGTACACCGCATCGCTTTGCGATCGCTTGGGCAAGGCCACCAGCACGCGCCATGCCGGCTTCACGGCGACGGTGAAGTACCGCGTGTCGTCGGCCGCCAAGCCGTCCTGACCGACGATCCGCACGAAGCCCTGGCGCGTGCCCAACTCAAGCCCGCTGAGCTTGAACGCAACGGGCCGCAGTTCGCCCGGCTTGGGATCGCAGCTTTGTTCGTCTTTCTTCTCGGGCTTGCCATCGGCGTCGCGAAGGTACAGTTCCACGATTCGCGGCGCGGCGGCGCCCACGCAGGAAATCTCGGTACTCACCGTCAGCGTGCTGCGATTCGAGAGGACGTCGTTGGATAGCCGCACTTCGCCCAAGCCGTAGTTCGTCGGGTTGGGCACGCCCACGTCGACCACGTAGATGCCGAGATCGCTCAGATCGGCCAGCTTTTGCTGAAGCTCGGAAGCCCGATCGGCGGGCCAGGCGGCGCGCGAGAGGTCGGTGAACACGTAGACCTCCTTGCGCGTCAGTTCGCTCTGCCGCAGGACCTTTGCGGCCGCGTCGATGGCGGCGGGCAGCGGCTGGGCGTTGGCCACCGTCTCCAAACGCGCGATCTGGTCCTTGGCCACGCCGGGGTCGGCCTGAGCGACCGCCGCCGAGCCCAGCCGCGTGTCGACCACCGCAATCTCGCTCTGCTCGGGCAATTGCGTGATGAGCCACAGGCCCAGGTCTCGGGCGACCTCCAGGCGGGTCCGGTTTTCGTGCCGATATTCCATGCGCGGGGCGGCGTCGAACACCAGCGCGGCCGCCACGGGCGCCTCCTGGCTGCCCACGGCGCCGGAGAGCCGCACGCTCGGCCGGGCCAAGGCGAAGGCCAGCAGCGCGATCGCCGCCGCCCGCAACAACAGCAACAGCAGGTGCCGCAGTTGCAGCCGCCGCCGATTGGCGTCGTGCCGCTTCTGGAGGAACCGCAGGGCGGGAAATTCCAGCAGCGTCGGCCGCCGGCGCATGATGAGGTGCAGCACGATCGGCAGTGCGATCAATGCGCTTCCGGCCAGGAGTGAGAGGTTGACGAAGGTCATGGCGCGCGGTGCGAGAGAACACAAATGCAAATTGAAAATTGCAAAATGCAAAATGTAAATTGCAGGTTGCACATTGCAGAGTGGATGGCTGCGTCCGTGCTTGACTGCCAATTCCCAATTTGCAATTTGCAATTTGCAATTTGCAATCTGCCATCTCGTTTAACCACGCTCGCTCCTCCGCATCAAGTATTCCGCCAGCGCCCGGTCGAATTGCATGCTGGTGTCCAGCGGCACGTAGTCGATTCCGGCCTGGTAGCACTCGCGGCGGTACATGCCGCGGAACGACTCGACTTCCGAAACGTAGGCGCGGCGGAAGCCGTCGGCGTCCAGGGCCAGGCGCTGCCCGGTCTCGGGTTCCGCCAACTCCACCATGCCCTCGAAGGGAAAGCGGACCTCGGCCTCGTCGAGGACGTGGAAGAGGATCACGTCATGGCCGCCGTGCCGCAGCCGGTAGAGCGATTGGAGGATCGGTTCTGGGTCGGCCAGCAGGTCGGAGAAGATCATCACCAGGCTGGCGTGCCGCAGCATGGCCGCCACTTGCACCAGGCTGTGGGCGATATCGGTTTCGCCCGCGGGCTTCAGGTTGGCCAGCAGCGAGAGCACGTCGCCCAGGTGGCTGCGGCGGCACTTCGGCCGCAGGCTGTGGCGGATTCGCTGATCGAACGTCAGCAGTCCCACCGGGTCCTGCTGGTGGATCATCAGGTAGCAGAGCGCGGCGGCCAGGCAGATCGCGTAGTCGAACTTCGTCAATTCCTGCCGGTAGGTGTAGCCCATCGAGCGGCTCATGTCCATCGCCAGGTAGCCGGTGATGTTCGTCTCGGCCTCGAACTTCTTGACGTAGTACTTGTCGGTCTTGGCGTAGACCAGCCAGTCGATGTCCTTGGGGTCGTCGCCGGGAGTGTATTTGCGATGTTCGCTGAACTCGACGGAGAAGCCGTGGAAGGGACTGGCGTGCAGCCCGTGCAAGAAGCCCTTGACGATGAACTGGGCGCGCAGGTCCAGCCGCTTGATCTGATTGATCACCTCGGGTTTCAGGTATTTTTCGGAGGTGGACACAGTCGAGGGTTCAGGGTTCAGGGTTCAGGACTTGAGAAAGGGAGCCCGTCTCCCGAATCTGCCGAGTCGCCGGCACGGGGCTGAACGTCGCTCTGCGTGGGCCAGCGGCGAAACGTTGCATCCAGTTGCCGTTCGAGCGTCTTCTCAAGACCGTTGAGCATGCGGACGCATTCCATGTAGCGCAGTCGGAAGCCGTCATAATCCTCCTCCGGCAGGTACCTCTTCAGTTTCGCTATGTACAGGTGATGCACCGTCTCCAACGCCTCGCCTCGGGCACGATTCACACCTTCAATCTTGTTTCGGACATGACGATCGCTATGTTTCTCAGCCAGGTTGGCGGGCGAACTGTTCGATGATCGGCGAATCTGACTGCCAAGCTCATACCGTTCCTCCGACGGCCAGGCGTGCGACACATCGCACACTTCGATATGTAGTTGGCACAGCCGTTGATAGACCTTGAGATCCTCGACCCTCATGAACTCTGCCATCTCAAGAAACCCTCCCTTCCCGAAGGAACCGACCCTCAAGGTACTGAACCCTGAACTCTGAACCCTGAACCCTTACTTTTCGTACTTCGGTATCACCGGCGGCGGCGTCTCGCGGATCAGTCGCTGGATGATATCTTCATTGTTCATGCCCTCGGCCTGGGCCTGGAAATTCGTGCTGATGCGGTGCCGCAGCACGGGAATGGCGATCTTCTGCACGTCTTCAATGGCCACGGAGAAGCGGGCGTCCATGGCGGCCAACGACTTGCCGCCCTGAATGAGGAATTGCCCCGCCCGCGGACCCGCGCCCCAATCGACCAGGTCTTGCACGAACTGCGGCGCCGAGGGGTCCTTGGGCCGGGTCGCCCGCACCAGCCGCGCCACGTACTGCACGATGTACTCGCTTACGGCCACCTTGTTCACTAGCGTCTGAAGGTTGAGGATCGCCTTGCCCGAAAGCACCTTGCGAACTTCCGGCCGCTCGCCGCGGGTGGTGGTGGCCAGGATCCGCTCTTCTTCGTCGGCCGAAGGGTAGTCGACCTTGATGTTGAACATGAAACGGTCCAACTGCGCCTCGGGCAGCGGATACGTCCCTTCCTGCTCGATCGGGTTCTGCGTGGCGATGGTGAAGAACGGATCGGGCAACGGATACGTCTGTTGGCCCACCGTCACCTCGCGCTCTTGCATGGCCTGCAAGAGCGCCGCTTGGGTCTTCGGCGGGGTGCGGTTGATCTCGTCGGCCAAGAGGATGTTGGTGAACACCGGACCGTTGACAAAGCGGAAATCGCGACGGCCGTGCTCGCCCTCTTCCAGCACGTTCGTGCCGGTGATGTCCGACGGCATGAGGTCGGGCGTAAACTGAATCCGCTTGAACTCGATGTCGAGGATGCGGGCCAGGGTGCTGACGATCAACGTCTTCGCCAGTCCCGGCACGCCGACCAGCAGGCAGTGGCCGCGGGTGAAGATGGCGGCCAAGATCTGCTCGATCACTTCGTCCTGGCCGACGATGATTTTCTGCAATTCGTCCTGCATCAGCCGCCGGTGCTGACTGAACTCCTGTAAGACGTCGCCCAGATTTCGAGGTTTCACGGTAGCCATGAGTAGCAGGAAAGGGATTGGGGATTAGGGACTGGGAAGTGGGGATTGGAGACTGAATCTGTTGAACGCGGGATTGACAGCGGACTGCCCGGCGAGGCCGCTTGCGGTTTCGCACCGTCATCATTGCGGCTTCGCACTCTCCTCGTTATTGCTCATTCGCGCATTCCTATTCCCCAATGGTATCATTTTACATGTGACAAACAGAAGAACCCAGGGGCAATTAGAAAGACTTGCCGACTTAACTGCTTAATTCTAAGATACTTATGGTGTTGGTTCCCCATTTTTTCGGACGTGGGCTGAAAGGAACCGCCGCATGAAAAACGTACTTGCCATCGCGCTGTTTGCAATTGGGCTGTCTGGGTCGGTTGTAGGGAGTCTGCGGGCCGAAGTCACTGCCGAGCAGGTTCGCCAGGCGATCGACCGCGGCGTCAAGTACCTCATGTCGCAGCAGCATAACAACGGCTCGTGGGACGACCCCGTCGGCTACCACGGGGGAATCAGCGCCTTGTGTACGCTGGCGCTGTTGAACGCCGGAGTGGAGCCCAGCGACCCGAAGATCCAGAAAGCGCTCGAACATCTTCGCGGCGTCAAGTCCGAAATGACCTACGTGGTGTCGCTACAGACGATGGTCTTCGCCCGCGCCGAGCCCGAAAGAGACCGTCTGCTGATCGGCAACAACGTGAGATGGCTGCAGAGCACGCAGATCACCCGCGCGCCGCTGAAGGGGGCTTGGTCCTACTCCGGCCCTTCCAGCCCGGGGGGAGACGGCGATAACTCCAACTCCCAGTTTGCCGCTCTTGGCGTTGCACGAGGCCGAACGCGTCGGCGTGCCGGCCGGCGAACGCACGTGGAACCTGGCCGAGAGGTATTGGGAGGCCAGCCAGAACGCGGATGGCTCTTGGGGCTACCCCCCAATGATAATCAGTTCGGGCAGCATGACCTGCGCCGGCATCAGCTCGTTGGTGATCGCCGCCGACAAGGTGCAGTCGACCGACGCGCGCGTTGATGGCGACCACATCGAGTGTTGCCTGCCCCGCGACACGAAGGACGCCGATCGCGTCGAGCGCGGCTTGGAGTGGCTTGGGCAGCACTTCTCCGTGGCGAACAACCCCGGCTCCAATTTCGCTACGTGGCAGCTCTACTATCTCTACGGCCTGGAGCGCGCCGGCCGGCTCACCGCACGGCGATTCATTCCCATGCCCCCCCGTGCCGGCAAGGCCGGCCGAGCGGACTGGTATCGCGAGGGCGCCGATCAACTGATCCGCAGTCAGGAAAGTCTGTCGGGTTTTTGGGCGGGCGTGGGCTCCGAGGGCAACCGCCTGGTCGGCACCAGCTTCGCCCTGCTGTTTCTCTCCAAAGGGCGATGGCCGGTGCTGTTGGCCAAACTGCAACACGGCGCGGGCGACGACTGGAACCGGCACCGCAGCGACGTCGCCAATCTCACCCGCTACGTCGAGTCCCGCTGGAAACGCGACCTCACGTGGCAGGTGGTCGACGTGCGGTTGGCCACGGTCGAGGAGTTGCTGCAAACGCCGGTCCTGTATCTCTCCGGGGTCGAGACCCCGCTGCCCGACGATCCGGCCCAGCGCACGGCGCTGGCCCGAAAGCTCCGCGATTATCTGGATCGCGGCGGCTTCCTGCTGGCCGAGGCGAACTGCGGCGGCGCAGGCTTCGACAAGGGGTTTCGCGAGTTGATGCAGCAGGTATTTGCCGAACCGGAGTACAAGCTGCAGTTGTTGGACCGCGACCACCCGATCTGGCACGCCGAGCAGACGATCGACCCGCAGCAGTGGCGGCCGTTGGAAGGGATCGAGTTCGGTTGCCGCACGAGCGTGGTGTATGCCCCGCCCGACCCGCCGCGGGAGCCGCGGCCGTCGTTGTCGTGTCTGTGGGAGTTGGGCCGTCCGGGCCGCGGGGCGAAATACAGCGCCGTGGTGCAGGCCCAAATCGACGCCGCGATGGCGCTGGGGGCGAACGTGCTGGCCTACGCCACCAACCGCGAATTGCAGTTCAAGGAGGATTCCTTTGTGCCGACCGTTGCTAGCAGACCGGGCAGCCAGACCGAGCGCGGCCGGCTCGACGTGGCGAACCTTCGTCACCCCGGCGGCTGCAACGCCGCGCCGCGGGCCTTGGTCAACCTGATGGAGTCTGCCCAGCGCGAACTGAAAATCCGCACGCACGTCGACCCCGAGCCGCTCAACATCACCGACGACTCGCTCTTCAACTATCACCTGGTGTTCATGCACGGGCGGACCGCGTTTCACCTGACCGACGCCGAGCGGCAGCGGCTGGGGCTATACCTCGAGCGCGGCGGGACGCTCGTGGCCGATTCCATCTGCGCCAGCCGGGCCTTTACGGAGTCGTTTCGCCGGGAAATGGCGGCCGTCCTTCCCAACCGCAAGCTGGAGCCGATTCCCGCCGACGACCGGCTCTTGGGCACGACCTATGGCGGATTCGATCTGCGGACCGTCTCGCGGCGCGAGCCGGCGGTCAGCAGTGGCGCCGATGGGCCGCTGAAGGCCGAGACCCGCAAGGCGCCGCCCGACCTGGAAGGGATCAAGTTCGACGGTCGCTGGGGCGTGGTCTTCTCGCCGCTGGACCTGAGTCTGCGCCTTGGAGAAGCGCGATTCGCTGGAGTGCCGCGGCTACCTCCGCGAGGACGCCGCCCGCATCGGGCTTAACATCGTGCTCTACTCGCTGCAGCAATAGTGCTCCGGGATGAACTGGTCGAGCATCCGCCGCGCCCTCGGTCGCGGCTAGCGGCTCACCGCACTTCCACTTCATACCACACGGTCTTGTGCTGGGGGCTGAGCACGAGCCGGGCCCGGCCACCCTTGCCATCGACGCGAATTGCCGCGCGACGATTGCCTGATTCGTCCAGCGGATAGAACGTGGTCCGATCGGCGGCCATCGGCAGCTCGATTTGGGCGGCGATCCCTTCGCACATCACCGGCTCGGCGCCCCACTGGTCGCGGAACGTGATCTGATCGGTGGCGAGGTGCTCGAGTCGGGCATCCTTGTTTTGGGCCCGGCCCGTGGCGGCGATCAGGATTCGCCCCGGCCGATCAAACCCCTGGCCGTCGATGCAAACCATCGAGACCGTGGCCCAATCGAGTTGCGTCGGTCCGATCGAAAGCGTCACGCTGCCCAACGGGAAGCTGCGGCCGCGCACGAAACCGGTGAAAAGCTTGGTGCGGGGCGTGTCGGCGACGAAATAGCCCGCGCCGTCCTGCGACAGGTCCCAGCGGAGTTGTCCGGTGTCGGACGTGAAGACCTTCTGGCCCTCGGCAATCGTGGGCAACGGATCTATTGACGCGGGCGCTGTGCCTTGCGCAAGTCCAACGCGACGCCGTGCAGCAGGGCCGCCCGCCGGTCGAGCCCAAAATTGTCGGCCAGCAGCGTCCGCGGGGTGAGCGTTTCGTGAAGCTTCGCCGTCTCGGCCTGCCGGGAAAGGGGGACGCGAACCGTTTGCCGGGCCGCCGCCGCGTCGCCACGCAGGAACAGCGCGGCACAGGCCGGCATGTGGACGAGCTTGGGTGTGTCGCTCTTGATATCGAAGAAGCTTTCGATCCGGCGCGGCTCGAACCGGTCGCTGTGCGAGTAGGCGAAGCTGTAGATGGCGTCCCACCCCTGGAAGGCCCCAAAGGCGGCGATCATCGGGAACCCTTCGGCCGCGTACTGGTTGGGCTCGGGGTGGTTGTACTCGCTCACGGTGTAGGGCATGTCGGCCACGCGGCGGTTGGCCAGCACCGTCAGCGTGCCGCCCGGGCTGTTGACCAGGGCCACGTTCCGCACGTACCAATCGGCCCGGTCCCAAGCGCGGCCGGGGAAGTGCGGATGCTCCCAGTAGGAATGGGCATCGAGGAAGTCCAAGCCCGCCTGGACGTGCTGCGGACTGTAGCCGAGTTGCGTCCCGGCGACCATCGACTTGACGCCCAACTCATCCTTGAGAAACCGGTGCATGCCCCACCAATAATCGCGTTCGGTGTCCCAGACGAAGTCGGCGAAGTCGTGCCGGGCGGCCTCGGTGAGCGCCGGCCCATCGTGGCGGAGCGGAGGCACGCCGTCGTCTTCCAGCCGCTGGTTCGGCTCGAGCCCGGCCACCTCGGCCGATCGCAACGAGACGCCGGCAATTTCATACGTCCCCGGCTTCAGATCGGTGAACACGATGCGCGCCGCGGGATCGTCGCGCTGGGCCACGAAGTTGAAGCTGTGCGGCTTCCAGTCGGCCGCCGCGCCGGCCCGCGCCGAGAGGCCCAATGACGTCCACGGCTCGTGGGCCATGTTGCAGTTCACGCCCAGGGAGCGCTCGGCATCGCCGCGGAGCGAGAACTTGAGCGTGTAGAGGGTATCTTTCTTGAGGGCGAAGCCGCCGACGCTGCACTGCGGATGCCACGGGACGCTGCCGACCTTGGCCACCACGATTCGCAGACAGCGTACTCCCTCGGGCCCTCCCGGTTGCAGCGACCACTCCACGGCCGTCTGCTCGTCGCGCTCGAGTTGCCAAGGCGGCCCCAGGGGCTTCGTGAAGTTGCCGTTGGCCAGTAGTTCCTCGCCCGCCGCCCGACGGCCGACGTTCCACGCGTTCCGCAGCGCCTCGGCGCCGCCGTATTTCTTTCGCAGCCAGGCGTTCCAGAGCTTGCGGAACGTCGTGGCATAGGGTTCCGGCAGATGGTCGATCCCGCCCTCATTCCAAATCTGGAACAGCGCATCCTCGTTGCTGATCTCCACGAAGGCAATGGCCGGCTCCGTCGCGTACGGCGTCTTGGTATAGGGGTTGACGTGCGTGAGCAAGTCGCGGGCGTACTTCTTCTGCAGCTCGATCATCCGCGGCTCGAAGTTGTCCAGCCCCTTGTCGAACATCGGGCGCTCCTGGCGGGCCGTGAACCCCTCGCGTTCGTCGAACCATCGCGAGACGTGGAGATTGAGGTTGGTGTAGATCCCGTGGAGCTTGAGCTGGTAGATCAGATAGTCGAGCCGATCAAGCCGCTCGGCGTCGATCGTCAGCTTGTCGGGCGACTTGCCCCAGATCGATCGCTGGTCCATGTGGTGCATGCGGACGCAGTTGATTCCCAGCGAGGCCAGCCGCGCCGCCAGCCGGTCGGCCTGTTCGCGAGTCGGAAAGCAGGCCTCGAAGCACAGATTGGTGGCCCAGAAGCGGATGGGGCCGGCCTCGGTCGCCAGGCGGCCGTCCTTGCTGCGGACAAAGCCGTGCCCGCCGGCCGGCCGTTCCAACCAGCCGGATACGTTGGCCACGTTCTGCGGCGCGTCGTAGGAAATCACCATGGGAAACAGCGACTGCTCGGCGGCCGAGTCGGCGGCCGCGAGAGTTGTCGCCAGCAGTAAGACGAGCGTCGTCGAGGCAAGCATCGTTGGACTCCTTTGCCGTGAAGATTGTCCGCGCCCGCGTCAGAATAGACCACACGACTTGCCGTAGGGCGAGTTCTCCCACTCGTCGAATGCTGCGGGACGAGTTGGAAAACTCGTCCTACGGTTAGAAAACTCGTCCTACAGTCGGAGGACTCGCCCTACAAACGTAATTGGCTTATTCTGACGCAACGCCTTAGCGTTTCGGCCAGTCGATGTTCGACATGTCGGCCAGGGCCAATTGCAGGGCCTGGGTGCCGGCGCGGCCGTGGCCGTGGGCGGCCAGCGAGAGATACAACTGGTTGGCCAGGGCCAGACCCGGCAGGCAGAGCCCCATCCGTTTTGCCTCGGCCAGGGCGATGCCCAGGTCCTTGATGAAGTGTTCCACGAAGAAGCCCGGCGCGAAGTTGTTGGCAATGATCCGCGGGCCGAGGTTCGAGAGCGACCAACTCCCGGCCGCGCCGCTGGCCACCGACTGCACGGCGGTTTCCAGGTCCAGTCCGGCCCGATAGGCGTAGAGCAGGCTTTCGCAGACGCCGATCATGTTGCCGGCGATCAGGATCTGGTTGACCATTTTGGTGTGCTGACCGGCGCCGGGTCCGCCCTGGCGAACGAAGGTCTTGCCCATCGCTTGCCAGCACGGCCGCAGCGACTCGGCCACCTCGGCGTCGCCGCCGATCATGATCGAGAGGCGGGCTTCGCGGGCGCCCACGTCGCCGCCGGAGACGGGGGCGTCGATGGCCTGAACGCCCGCCTTGGCCGCCGTCTGGGCGATCTCGACGGCCAGCGAGGGTTCGCTCGTGGTCATGTCGACGACGATGCTGCCCGGCCGGCAGCCGGCCAACACGCCGTCCGGTGCGAGGATCACCTGGCGGACGTCGGCCGGATAGCCGACCATGGTGAACACGACGTCGGAGGCGGCGGCCACGGCTTTGGGGGAATCGGCCCAAGCGGCGCCGGCGGCCAAGAGCGGCTGGGCCTTGGCCCGGGCACGGTTGAACACCGTAGCGGCGAAGCCGGCGCGGAGCAGATGCCCGCACATGCTCGCCCCCATCACTCCGGTGCCGATCCAGCCGAGGCGGGTGCTGTGGGGTTGGATGACCATGCAGGCTGACCGCGGCGCTATTCGCGGCTGATCGGGTTGGCGATCTCGATGGCGAGAACCTCCACGATGAGGTCTTCTTCCTCGTCGTCTTTGGCGATATCTTCGGCCTTGTCGACGGTTCGCGTGACCACCACGTCGAGCGACCGGCGGCGGTCGTTCTGCGGCAAGGCTCGCCAGCTATCGATCCACGAGCCCTTGTCGAGGGTGCGGAGTTCGTTCGGCTTGACGCGGGCCTGCTTGCTGTAGGCGGCGATGGCCTTCTTGGGCTTGTTGGTTTCCTCGGCGCGGACGTAATAGACTTCCGCAGTGCCGGGCTTGTGTTCCGACAAGGCGGGGGGCGTTTCCTCGGGCCAGACGGCGTGATACGCGACCACGATTCGCGCCGGAATCCAGTTCGAAATTGCTGGGGAGCTTGGGCGCGGCGTCGATGGGTTGACCCGCCTCGGCAGCCAATTTCTCGCGGGCTACGACCGCGGCGTTCAATCGCTTGCACCAGTTCTGCACCAGCTTGGACGACAGGGACGCCCAATCTTCTTTCGCGTCGTCCTCCTGCTTCTTCTTCTGCAAGGCTTGTTTGACGGCCTCGGACTGTTGCTTGCCGCCGCGCTCCGGGCCGCCCCTTCGTCCCTCGAAATCGGGCGGCCGATCGACATCCATGGATCCTCGCCCAGCCGGCAGCTTGACCACCTTGGGATCTTTCCGTGGCGTCATCATCTTGACAAGAACCAACAGTCCGGGGTCAGTGATCAACGGATTGAGCAGCCCCGCGGATTCCAGGGCCTTGGGGCCGTCACTCCAATGCTTCTTCAGGGCCTTGGCCAAAGCGGCGCGGGTGGACTCCACGGGAACCGTGCTGGCCAGCACTACCAACTGCGGCTGCCGGTCCAGAGAACTGAGCTTCTCCAACTGCGGATCGAGCACGGCCCGGAATTCCTCCGACCACACTTGGCTCGCCAGCCGAGCTGCCAAGTCGGGATCCACGACGAGGGGCGTCGCCATCACCACTTGCGGAATGTCCTTGCGGGCCTGAGTGCGGGCGACGTCTTGAGGCGCCGTAGGCACCGGCTGACGGGCCGCCTCTTCCTGGCCCGTGCGCGCCCGTTCTCGTGTGGTAGCTTCATCTTGCTGCGTACGCCGTTTCTCGTCTTGTTTCATTCTGCCTGACAAATGCTTGGCCCGGTACTCAGCATCCCGACGTTGGGCGTCCTCCCGCTGCCGCGCTTCGTTGGCCGCTTCCCGTTGTATCGCTTGGGCCCGTCCACGATCTTCGTCCGATTCGACACGGGCGGCGTCTTCCTGTGCCTTCCTCGCCTGCTCGGCGTCTTCCATCCGCTTTCTCACCAGCTCGGCCTCTTCCTTGATTCTTCGGCCGACGTCGGCGGCGCTGTTGGCGCTGGGGGCATTGGCGGCATTGGCGGCGCCTGGCAGCGCGAGCCCCGCGAGCGCCGGACCGGGGGTGACGGGCCGGGCCTTGACCGTCAGTCCCATCAAGCAGTCCATCGCCAGCGAACCGTAGTCGGCAAACTGTTGCTCCAACCGGGTCCGAATCTCCTTGGACATGTTGGGGTTCTCGTAGAGAACCATCTGGGCCCCGCAGTTGAGCGGATTCGATGCCAGCAGGAATTCGCGGATCGGGTCGCGCGAGTCAAGCTTGGCGAAGCGGTTGGCCACGGCCTCGGCCAGCTTCGTGCGCAACTCGGCCGGGGCGACCGGCCGGATCAGATCCAGCGCCCTGACGCGCAGGTCCCTGGCCGGCCACGGTCCCTGGTGATCGGCGGGGCGGAGGATTTCGGGAGCCGTGATCGCGCAGGAGCAACCCGTCGTTCTCCGCAGACGGATGGGCGGCCAGGGTCTCCAAGGCCACCTCCACGGCCACCGCGTCGTCATCGGTGGCGAAGGACCCGGCAACGATTTGCTCCAGGACGCCGCGGGCAAACTCGCTGCCATTGTTGCCCAGCGCCGCGACGATCGTTGCCACCAGCTTGGCAACATCCGCCGCGGTGCGGGCATTTCCTGCCTTTGACGCCTGAGCCGAAGCGGGCGGCGTCGCGGCCGGCTGCGGCTTCAGCAATTCGGCCAATCCTTGGGCCGCCGGTCCGCTGCCGCGAACCTTATCGCCCAGGTACGCGATCGCCGACAACAACTTCGGGGCATTCTCCTGGCGGGCGCGGAAATAATCTTCCTTCTTCCACGTGGCCACGTTGTCGGGCAACGGCGTCTCTTGGCCTTTCGCCGCCTCTTGTTGTTTGGGAGTTTCGGGCTTCGCGGATTCTTGGTTGCCGGGCTCCCGCCTTCGAGGCTCGCCTCTGGGCGCTTGGGCCACCACGGCGATCGGTTCCTGAGGCTTGGCTTCCGGCGCTGGCATCGGCATTGGCGCCGGCGCGGCAGACGCTGCCACCGCCGCCGGCAACACGGGATCGCTGCCGCCGAACCAGCCCAACTGCCAGCCGACGATCAACACCAACAACAGAAACCCTCCGCCCGCCAGTGCCACCTTCAGCAGCACGGCAGAGTTCTCCGTGCTCGCGCGAGCTTCACTGGCCGGCTCCGCTGGCCGCGGCGATTCGTCCTTCGGCCGCTCGATCGGCGCGTCGTCCCATGCGCCTGTGTCCGAGAATGATTGGGAGAGAGAAGGGCTCTCGCTGACCGCACCGACGTGGTAGTCTTGGTCGCTGAAAACTGGGTTCTTACTGTCAACCATCGGATCGCCTCCACCAGAAGAATTGCGGTGGGAAAGCGCCTCGGCCAGACGATGCTCCCCGAACGACCCCAGTATGCCACAATTCAGGCAAGAACGCCACCCCATCGCCCCGTCATTGGGAAATAAGGATGGCGTGTAGTAATACTACAGATGGGGTTGACTGCAATGTGACTCTTCACGCGTGCAGATAGGCGTGCAACCCACTCAAGGGGCCGGTTCTTTTCGGGCGTCACGGCAGAAAGGTCAGGCCGCTTCGGAAGCCGTCTGGACATCGGCCCAGTTCCGCTTGTATTGGAGAGCCTCCAGCAGTTCGGCGAGGCTGAGGGTCCGATTCTCGAATTCCAGCGGGATCTCGACGCCCGGATCGCACACCAGGTCCACGGTGCCGTCCTGGCCGATCAAGGGATCGAACTCGCGGAGCAGTCCGTCCTGAACGGCCTGACGCACAAGGTGCCCCCGCGTCGCCGAAACCTCGTGGGACCGCTCGCCCAGGCTGTCGGCAGCACGTTTGGCCAACGCCGGCAGGTATTCGCTGGCAATCTCGATGACCTTGGGGACGTAGACCTTGATCTGCATGATACGTGGCTCCTGGATGAAGACGAACACACGGCCCCGCGTCCCCCTAATTCAAGGGAGGTCCGGCCGCGCGGGGCGCGTGCGGGCGCACATATCAACTATCGGCAGGGCGAGGATACCAATTGCACGGTTTTTGCCGGGATCACGAACTCAACACCATGACCGCCACGTCGGCGTTGAGGTTGGGGTCGTCGACGACCCGGCGAGTCCGCCGCCGTGTCCAGGGCGATCTGCTGGTGGATCGTGAAGCCCTGTTGGCGACAGAATTCCTCGAAGTCGGCGATGGAGAGGAATCGGAGGTAGGGCGTGTCGTGCCACTGGAATCCGTGTTCGGCGTGTACCCGCGGCGCCCGGCCGAGTTCAGCCAACTCGGTGCGCAGCTTGCGATACGCGACGTTCGGGAAGCTGACGATCCCCCGCCGGCCGACTCGGAGCATGTCGCGGAGCACCCTCGGCACGTCCAGCACCGTTTGTAGCGTCTGGGAGAGCACCACGAAATCGAATTGGCCGTCGGCGAAGGCGGCCAGGCCCTTGTTCAAGTCGGCCTGGACCACGTCCAGCCCGCGGCGGACACAGGACACGATCGCCTGCTCGTCCCGCTCGATGCCCACGATTCTCTGGTGGCCGCGTCGCCGCAGCCGCGCCAGCAATCCGCCCGTGCCGCAACCGAGATCCAGCACGCGGGCGCCCGGCGGGATGAGTTCCAGGATCGTTTCGTAATCGAGGCGATTGTGCTGGAAGATGCTCGTGGGGCTATGGGCGCGGGCGGAGTGGCGTGGGATTGAAGATCTTGGATTTGGGATCTTGGATCTTGGATCTTGGATTTACCGACGGCTGCCGACAGCTCACCCTCCGCGTCCAAGTCTCCCTCGTTCCTCGTCCCTCGTCCCTCGTCCCCCTTGGTTGCCAGGTTGGCCAGAAACGCGCGAATCAATTCGCCGTACACGTCCAGTTGGTTCGGCAGCAAGAAGGCGTCGTGCCCGCAGTCGGACACCACGTTGCAGTAGCTGACGGGCTTGTTGCCGGCGATCAGGCTGTCGACGATCTCTTGCGACTGAAAGGGCGGAAACAGCCAGTCGCTCGTAAAGCTCATCAGCAGCCAGCGGCAATCCGACCGCCGCAGGGCCTCGGCCAGTTTCTCCCGCGTGTCGCCCAGGTCGAACAGGTCGATGGCCATCGTCAGCGTGAGATAGCTGTT
This sequence comes from uncultured Planctomycetaceae bacterium, assembly GCA_963759115.1. Lineage (GTDB taxonomy): Bacteria > Planctomycetota > Planctomycetia > Pirellulales > Thermoguttaceae > CAVWXT01. The sequence goes on along the minus strand of CAVWXT010000006.1, from coordinate 1,316,023 downwards.
GGCGTCGAAACGCTCGCCGAAGCGGTCGCCTTGATAGGCGAGGTAGGAGCCGACGGCGAACCTCGTCTCGAAATGGGTCTGCACGTCGCGGGGCTGGAGCCGCTGGGCGTCGAACTTCTGCGTCATCGCCTCGCGCGAGAGGTAGGTGATGTGTCCGAGCATCCGCGCGATGGCCAACCCGACCGTCGGCCCGGGGCCGTGATCGTAGTATTGCCCGTTCTGGTACGCCGGATCGCGGAGGATGGCGTTGCGGCCGACGACGTCGAAGGCCAGCGCCTGGCTGGTCAGCCGCGAAGAGGTGGCCACGGCGACCGCGCCGGCAACGCGCTCGGGGAACCGCGTGGCCCAATCCAGCACCATGTGCCCGCCCAGCGACCCGCCGATCACCGCCAGCAGCCGCCCGATGCCCAGGTGATCGATCAACCGCCGTTGCACCTCGACGATGTCGCCGACGGTGATGGCGGGAAACTGCGTGGCGTACCGGCAGCCCGTGCCGGGTCGATGCTGTTGGGCCCCGTCGTGCCGCGGCAGCCGCCGAGGATGTTGGGACAGATGACGAAGTAGCGATCGGTGTCGATCGGCTTGCCCGGTCCCACGAGAATGTCCCACCAGCCGGGATCATCCTCGGCGTCGTGCCGGGCGACGTGCGAATCGCCCGAGAGCGCGTGGCAGATCAGCACGGCGTTGTCGCCCTGCGGGCTCAACCGCCCATAGGTCTCGAACGCCACGGTCACTTCCGGCAATTGCCCGCCCAACTCGAGAAGCAAGGGCTTGCGAAACGTTACGCTTTGCGCGTACTTCAACGGCCGGGCGTTGCGGACGCTATCACTGCTTTCGAAGAGATCGGCAGGCATCAGGGGCAAAAAACTGATTGGGATGGAGTGGCGAACTTAGCGCAGATTATCAAAAGGAGCCCCGCGCGGCAAGTGCTGGTCTGCTCGATCGTCGTCCCCGGTCTCGCGGCCACTGCCCTGGCCGTGCCCATTGCGCCGGGCAACTTGCTCCACACCCCCGCCAGCCCGCGAGCAGCGGCCGTGAGCGGTTCACATCACCGCGAAGTAGTTCTCCACCGCCCGGTCAAAGTGCTCGTTGGTCATCTCCGCCGGGCAGCGGTGGTACTGGCAGTAGTTGCGGACCTGGAGCAGCAGGTCGCGAGGATGGCAGAAGCGGAACGGCCGGTTGGCCTGTTCGTAGTGCGTGGCGATCAGATAGTCGACCGCGTCCTGCCGATAGGCCACGTCCAGCTTCGGCGCCATCAGCTCGAAGAGCCGGCGGAACTCGTCCTGCGTGGGATCGATGATCTCGATCTTGTAGGGGATGCGGCGCAAGAACGCCTCGTCGACCAGCTCGCGCGGCTCGAGGTTGGTCGAGAACACCACGAGTTGGTCGAAAGGGCACCTCGATCTTCTTGCCGTTGGGCAGGTTGAGGAAGTCGTAGCGCTTCTCCAAGGGCACGATCCAGCGGTTCAGCAATTCGTCGATGCGCATCCGCTGGCGGCCGAAATCGTCGATCACCAGCGTGCCGCAATTGCTCTTCAATTGCAGCGGCGCCTCGCTGATGCCGGTCGACGGTGTTGTTGGTCACTTCGAGCTGCGACATGGTCAGTTCGCCGCCGGCGACGATCGTGGGCCGGCGGATGCGAATCCAGCGCTTGTCGATCTTCCGCGGGTCGAGCAGTCCCGTGCCCTGTTCCAGCGGCGCCTCCTCGTGGTTCACGGGATCGTAGAGGCGGATGATCTCGCCGTCGACGCCGATCGCGCGGGGAATCCAAATCTCGCGGCCGAAGGCGGCCGTGATCCGCTCGGCGATGCTCGTCTTGCCGTTGCCCGGAGGGCCGAAGAGAAACAATCCCCGGCCGGAATTGACGGCCGGCCCGAGCCGATCGAGCATCTTCCGGCTCAACAGCAGGCCCTCGAACGCGCGGTGCAGGTCGTCCGCCGTGGGATGCTGGTTGGTGAGCGACTGGGCGTGGACGCTGGCGACGTAGTCGTTCAACGAGACGGGCGCCGCGCCGAAGTAGGTGCAGTGCTGCGAATACCGCCGCCCCCGCTCCCGGCCCAAATCGCTGAGCTGATACTGGAAGTCGTTCATCGGGGCCGACCCGCGATGGACGACGAGTCTGGTCGTTCTTCATGTCGCGCAGCAGCCGGTCGACCAGCACGAAGGGCAGCTTGACCTGGTCGGCGATGTCGCGGCCGGCGGCGTCGCCGCGGGCCAGCAGGAACTTCAGGACCAGGCGCCTCGACTTCGCTGTCGCTCAGATCGGCGGCCTGGAACGACGCCGGCTCGATCGGCGTGAAGGCATCGGCCGACGATGTGGCCTCGACCTCGGACGTCGCGGTGATTTTCGCGATTCGATCGAGCGCCGCGGCAAAACCACGTCGTTCTCGATCACGGGTTCTTCGCTACCGGAGATATCCATGGCAACGTGAAAAAGGGAAAGGGGACACGTCAACTGTAGCTTCTGGAAATGTGGACCGTCAAAGGGCCGAGTGAGGGATATGCCGAACGAAACGTTTATGCCGCTCGCGGGACGGGACAAGACGTTCACGGATTGTCCGGCGGGCAATTTTCGCCGCTTGGCAGCCGCCGGCACGGCGGCTTGTGGTGGAATTGGGCCGACGTTCCGTCGGCCGCCAAGCCAGGGCTGATCAGTTATTCACTGTGGGAGGCGACTCCTGTCGCCGATTGCTTGAAAACAACCGGAAATCGGCGACAGGAGTCGCCTCCTACAGCCGGATTTGGGAGAACTGATTGGCCCTGGCCGCCAAGCGGCATTCCTTCCGCCAGCCGACGCCGCCGCCTATAATGAAGGTTTTGCCGTGTCTGGCAGGGCAGCCGATCATGCGAGAACCATCGGAAGCGGCGAGGGCGGGCCGAGTCCGCGTGGGGGCGGTGACGTACCTGAACGCCCGGCCGTTGGTGTTCTCGCTGGCCGGCCTCGCGCCGCAGGCGGAGATCGTCGTCGACCTGCCCAGCCGGCTGGCCGACGCCCTGGCCGCCGGGCAACTCGACGTGGCGATGATCCCCTCGATCGAGTATGCCCGCCATGCCGGCTATGCGATCATCTCCGACGCCTGCATCGCCTGCGACGGGCCGGTGCGGAGCGTGAAGCTCTACAGCCGCGTTCCCGTCGAACGCCTGCGCACCTTGGCGCTGGACGAGGGGTCGCGGACCAGCGCCGCGCTGGCGCGGATTCTGTTGAAGGAGCGGTTTGGCGTTTCGCCCGAGACCCGGCCGCTGCCGATCGGGGCCTCGCTCGACGACTCGCCGGCCGACGCGGTGCTGTTGATCGGCGACCGGGGCATGTTGCCCACCGGCGGCGGCTTCGAGTTCGAGTGGGACCTGGGCGAAGAGTGGTCGCGGTGGACGGGCCTGCCGTTTGTGTTCGCCATGTGGATTGCCCGGCCGGGCGTCGATTTGTCGGGGATTGGCGCGGCCCTGGCCGCCGCCCGCGACGACGGCATCACCCGGCTGGAAGAGATTGCCCGGCAAGCGGCCCCGGCTGATCGGCATTCCCGAGGCGGATTGTCTTTCCTACCTCCGCGACCATCTGACGTTTCACTTGGGCCCGCGGCAGCGGCAGGGATTGGAACGTTTTTACGCGCTGGCCGGGCGTCATGAACTTGCCCCGGCGGGAGTGAAGCTGGCCTTACTATGGCGGATGGAGCAATGATCTCTGCGATCCTCGACAAAGCGGTCTCCGGCCGGCGGCTCACCGCCGACGAGGGGCTCGCGCTGCTGGAGTCGCACGACCTGGCCGCGCTCGGCCGGGCGGCCGACGCCGTCACCCGACGCCTGCACCCGGAGCCGTTCCGCACCTACAACATCGACCGCAACATCAACTACACGAACATCTGCACCAGCGGCTGCCGTTTCTGCGCCTTCTCGCGGAAGGTCGGCGATGCGGACGCCTACGTCATCTCGGCCCGACGAGCTGCACCGGAAGATCGAAGAGACCATTGCCCTGGGCGGCAACCAAATCCTCTTGCAGGGCGGGATGCACCCCGAGCTTGACCGATCGACTGGTACGAAGAGCTGCTCCGCGACATCAAGCGAGCGCTTTCCGCAGATCAACGTGCACGGTTTCAGCCCGCCGGAGATCGACCATATCGCCGCGGTCTCCGGGCTGTCGATCGGCGAGGTGCTCGTGCGGCTGAAGGAGGCGGGGCTGGGCTCCTTGCCCGGCGGAGGGGCGGAAATCCTCGTCGATCGGGTCCGCCGCGAGGTGAGCCCGTGCAAGACGTCCGCCGACCGCTGGCTGGAGGTCTGCCGCACCTGGCACGGCCTGGGCGGACGCGGCTCGGCCACCATGATGTTCGGCCACGTCGAGACGCTGGCCGACCGGATCGAACACCTGGAGCGGTTGCGCCGGCTTCAGGACGAGACGCACGGATTCACCGCCTTCATCTGCTGGACGTTTCAGCCGGGCAATACGGCCTTGAGCGGATCTGCCGAAGGTCGGGGCATTCGAGTATCTGAAGACGCTGGCCGTCAGCCGGCTGTATCTCGACAACTTCGCCAATCTTCAGGCCAGTTGGGTCACGCAAGGGCTGGCCGTCGGCCAGTTGGCCCTGCGTTTCGGGGCCAACGATTTCGGCAGCCTGATGATCGAGGAGAACGTGGTGGCGGCGGCCGGCACCAGTTTTCGCACCACCGAGGCCGAAATCCGCCGGGCGATCGCCGGAGGCCGGCTATACCCCCCGGCAGAGGAATGTGTTTTACGAATTGGTCGATGGGACGGTCCGGATGCGCGTAAGGTTAAAATAGGAGAAGGGTTTTATGTATCGGCATGATCCACGTCCACGAACTGACCAAGCACTACTCCGACCTGCGGCGCGGGCAATTCGTGGCGCTGGGCGGGATCAGCTTTCACGCCCGGCCGGGACAGGTCTACGGCCTGCTGGGGCCCAACGGGGCGGGCAAGACCACGGCCCTGCGGATCCTCAGCACCGTGCTCCGCCCCACCAGCGGCACGGCCACGATCAACGGCTACGACGTGCTCACGCAGCCCGCCCAGGTCCGCCGCCAGATCGGCTTCATGTCGGCCAACACGGCCGTCTACGACCGCATGACCGGCTGGGAGATGGTCGAATACTTCGGCCGGCTGCACGGCATTCCCAAGGACGACGCTGGCCGATCGGATGGAGGCGCTCTTCGACCGGCTGAAGATGAACGACACGCGGGACGTCTTGGGCGCGAAGATGTCGACCGGCATGAAGCAGAAGGTTTCGGTGGCCCGGGCCGTGGTCCACGATCCGCCCGTGCTGATCTTCGACGAGGCCACGGCCGGGCTGGACGTGCTGGTGGCCCGGGCGCTGTTGAACACGGTGGCCGAGCTGCGCGATCACGGCAAGTGCATCGTCTTCTCCACGCACATCATGCGCGAGGCGGAGCGGCTCTGCGACCGGATCGCCATCCTGCACCGCGGACAGATCCTGGCCGAAGGGACGCTGGAGGAGTTGCGCGACCGGCATCACCAGCGGGACCTGGAGGAGTTGTTCTTTCAATTGATCTCGCAGCACGACGATCGACATGACGCGAGCCGCTTGCGGCTTCGCACCGAGCCCATGACCTTCTCCAACGTCAAATTGATCCTGGCCCGCGAAATCCGCGATCAGCTCCGCGATCGGCGGACGCTGTTCATGATTGCGGTGCTGCCGATCCTGCTCTATCCGCTGTTGGGGATGAGCCTGTTGCAGATCTCGCAGTTCATGCAGGAGCAGCCGACGCGGGTGCTGGTGGTGGGCGCCGGGAACCTGCGCCGATCTGCCGCCGCTGTTCGAGAACGAGCAGTTCGCCGCGGACGTTGTTCGCCGATCCGGAGCGGGCGCGGCTGCTCGAACTGCACTTTGCGCCCGACGAGCCGCCGGCAGCCGGACGAATCGCGGCCCGACGCGCGGGCCGAGGCCGATCGCCAGGTGCAGTCGGGCAAGTACGAAGCGGCGCTGTATTTCCCGCCCGACTTCGCCAGCCGGCTCGACGCCTTCCGCGAGGCCATCCGCCGCCAGGCCGAGAACCGGTCGCCGGAACGGCGGCCAGCGCGGCGATGCCGAGCAGGGCGCCGGCCGGAAGTCCCCAGTCCCGAAATCATCTACAGCACGGCCAACGACAAATCGCAGATCGCCTTCGCCCGGCTCTCGGACGTGTTGCGGCGCTGGACGGAACAGATCGGCGACGACAACCTGGCGGCCAAGCGGCGTGCCCACCGTCGCGGTGCGGCCGTTCTCGGTCGAGCAGCGCCGACGTGGCCGACGACACCGGACCACCGCGGCGCCGCGATGTGGTCCAAAATCCTGCCCGTCCTGTTGCTGCTCTGGGCGCTGACCGGGGCCTTCTATCCGGCCGTCGACCTGTGCGCCGGCGAGAAAGAGCGGGGCACGCTGGAGACGCTGCTGTGCAGCCCCGCCCAACGCAGCGAGATCGTGCGTGGGCAAGCTGGTGACCATCATGCTCTTCAGCATGGTCACCGCCGTGCTGAACCTGTTGAGCGTGGGGATGACGGGCTGGATGGTGGTGGCGCAGCTGCCGGGTTTCGGGCTGCCGCCGCCGACGGCGATCGCCGCGCTGGCGATTGCCTTGGTGCCGATCTCGGCCCTGTTCAGCGCGTTGTGCCTGGCGCTGGCGGCCTTTGCGCGGAGCACGAAGGAAGGGCAATACTACCTGATGCCCCTGCTGCTGGTCACCATGCCGCTGGTGATTCTGCCCATGTCGCCCGGCGTGGAGTTGAACCTGGGCAACAGCCTGATTCCGGTCACCGGCGTGGTGCTGCTGCTGCGGAGCGTGCTGGAGGGCAATTACTGGCAGGCGGCGCAGTTCTCGCCGGTCGTGGCCGCCGTGACGCTTGGTGGCCTGCCTGCTGGCGATCCGCTGGGCCGTCGACCAGTTCAACTCCGAGTCGGTGCTGTTCCGCGAGAGCGAGCGGCTGGACGTGGGCTTGTGGCTGCGGCACCTGCTGCGCGACCGGCAGCCGACGCCGACCGTGGCCGCGGCCGTCTTCTGCGGCGTGCTGATCCTGGTGGTCAACTTCTTCCTGAGTTTCTCGCTGACGATGCCCGAAGGTTTCGGCGGTTTCGCCCGCATGGTCCTGACCACGCAACTGGCGGTGATTGCCACGCCGGCGCTGTTGATGACGCTCATGCTGACCAGCAGCCCGCGGCAAACGCTGCTGCTGAAGTGGCCGCCGTGGCTGACGATCCCCGCCGCGGCGCTGTTGGCCGTCGTGCTGCATCCCGGTGGCCAACGCTCTTGCAGTCGGTCGTGCAGCAGCTCTATCCCGTGAGCGAGAGCGTCCAGCCGGCGTTGGAGAAGATGCAGGAGATGTTCCGCCAGGCCGACTTCTGGCCGCTGGTGCTGGTGATCGCGCTGGTGCCGGCGGTCTGCGAGGAGCTGGCCTTCCGCGGCTTCATCCTCTCGGGCTTCCGGCACCTGGGGCACAAGTGGCGGGCGATCATCTTCGCCGCGCTGTTCTTCGGCCTGACCCACGGCATCCTGCAGCAATCGCTGATCGCCTGCCTGCTGGGCGTGGTCCTCGGCTTCCTGGCCGTGCAGAGCGGCAGCATCCTGCCCGGCATGGTGTTCCACGTCGTCCACAACACGCTGGCGGTGGCCAACAGCCGGATCACGCCGGAGATGATCGCCGATTCGCCGCTGCTGCGGACGATCGTGGTTCCCGGCCGAACGGCGGCGGGTGTCTGTTCGAGTGGCCGCTGGTGGTCGTGGCGGGGCTCGCTGGGCGCCGTGCTGTTGCTGGTGTGGTTTGGCCGGCTGAACAGCCCGAAATCGCCGGAAGAAGAACTGGAAGAAGCCATCGAGCGCGGCGACCACGAAAAGCCGCCGCTGGTGCCCGAAGACGTTGCTGCGACCGTCGAGTGACGACTCATGAGCATTGATGAACAAGCGCACATCCGGTCGTCGCGTCTCTCCTGCGCCCGCTACGTCTTCCCCGTCGCCGGGCGACCGATCCCCGATGGTTGCGTGACGCTCGACGGGGAACGCATCGTCGCGGTGGGCCGTCGGGCCGGCGAGGGCGAGGTCCGCGACCTGGGCAACGTGGCCATCCTGCCGGGACTGGTCAACGCCCACGCGCACCTCGATTTCAGCGATCTGACCGTGCCGCTGGGCGAGCGGGGCATCGGCTTCGTCGACTGGATTCGCCGGGTGATGGACTATCCGGCGACAGACGGCGCAACAGTGATCGTCAGGCGGTCATGATGGGCCTGCACGAGAGCATCCGCTGTGGCGTCACCACGCTCGGCGACATTGCCCAGTCCGGCTGGGCCGTTCGAGGAAATCGGGGCGGCATCGCCTGACGTCACGGTCTTTCAGGAACTGATTGCCCCAACGGCCGAGCGAGTCGCCGCCGCGCTGGAACTGGCGCAATCGCACTTTCTGCGCAAGCAGACCGCAAGCGATCGGCAATACTGGCATCACGGGCCTGAGTCCCCACGCGCCGTACAGCGTTCATCCCGAACTTCTGGCGGCCGTGATCGCCCTCTCGGCAGCCGAGCAAGTCCCCGTTGCCATGCACCTGGCCGAATCGCGGGAGGAGTTGGAGTTGCTGCGGCACGGCACCGGCCCGCTGCGGGTGTTCTTGGAGGAGCTCGGGGCGTGGGACGCCACCGCGATTCCGGCCGGCAGCGCGGCCGATGGACTACCTGCGGCTCTTGGCGTCGGCAGCATCGCGCGCTGGTGATCCACGGCAACTACCTGGACGACGAGGAGATTGCCTTCCTGGCCGCCAACGCCGCGCGGATGACCGTGGTCTACTGCCCGCGAACCCACGACTGGTTCGCCCATCGCGCTTACCCGCTGGAAAAGATGCTCGCGGCCGGCGTGGCGGTGGCGTTGGGCACCGACGGCCGCGGATCGTCGCCCGACCTGAGCCTGTTGGCCGAAATGCGTTTTGCCGCCCGGCGGCACCCGGCCGTCGCCCTCGACCGCATTCTGCAAATGGGAACGATTCTCGGCGCCAGGGCGCTGGGGTGGGAGACGGCAGGTCGGCTCGCTGGAGCCGGGCAAGCAGGCCGATCTGGCCATCGTGGCCCTGCCCGACCGCGACGCGGCCGATCCGCACGAGTTGCTCTTCGATTCGACGGAACCGGTGGTGGGATGCTATTGCCGCGGCGCAGATCATTCGTCAGCCGGTCGCGGCACAACGGCAACCAATCACGTTTCATTTTGAACAGGAGGAAACGGAGAGAACAGAGGATGGCCCGTCTCTGTTGCCTCTGTTATCTCCTGTTTATTACGTCCACTTCTGCCATGCCCCTGAATCTTGCCACAGACTGCTGGTTCCTCACCGGTCCGACGGCCGCGGGCAAATCGGCCGTGGGCGTGGAGTTGGCGCAGCGGATCGATGCCGAGATCGTGTCGCTGGATTCGATGGCCCTGTATCGGGGGATGGACATCGGCACGGCCAAGCCCACCGCCGAAGAGCGCCGCCGCGTGCCGCATCACCTGATCGACGTGCTCGAACCGCACGAGGAGTACAGCTTGGCCCAGTATGTCGAGGCGGCCGGCCGTTGCGCGGCGGAAATTGCCGGCCGCGGCCGGCAAGTGTTGTTCGTCGGGCGGCACGCCGCTGTATTTGAAGGGACTGTTGCGGGGGATCTTCCAGGGACCGCCGGCCGATTGGCCGTTGCGGCGCCGGCTGGCCGACGACGCCCGGCAGCACGGCCTCGAGTGGCTGCACGGGCAGTTGGCCCAAGTCGATCCGGCGGCGGCCGCCCGCCTGCACCCCAACGACACGCGCCGGCTCATCCGTGCGATGGAGGTTTACGAAAAGACCGGCCGGCCGATCAGCGAGTTGCAGCAACAGTTCGACGTGGGCCGGCTGGCGGCGGATTGCCGCGTGTTCGTGCTCGACTGGCCGAAGGCCGAACTTCACGCCCGGATCGACCGCCGCGTAGAGGAGATGTTCGCGGCGGGACTGGTCGACGAAGTCCGCCGGCTCTGTTCGCCCGGTCCCCTCTCCCAAAGTGAGAGGGGAGACGTCTCGGCACAGCCGCTGAGCAAGACCGCCCGGCAGGCCGTGGGATACCGTGAGGTGATCGAGCATCTCGAAGGCCGTCGGGATCTGGCGGAAACCATCGAGCTGGTGCAGCGTCACACGCGGCAGCTCGCCAAGCGCCAAGGTACATGGTTCCGCAGCCTGAGCGAGTGCCGATTCGTGCCGGTCACTGATCCGCTTGACGCGGCGGAAGTGGTTTGTAGTTTTGAAGGGAAGGGGAGAATCACATGACCGAGTCCGCCGAGAAGCTCAAGCAAGAGGTCCTGCGGCTCCCCACGCATGACCGCGCCGAGTTGGCCTATTGTCTCATTCGTTCTCTCGACGATGCCGACGCCGAAGACGTTCAGGCTGCCTGGGAGGTCGAACTTGAGCGAAGGTGGCAGGAAATGGAGAGTGGCGCCGTGGTTGGCGTGCCAGCGGAAAGCGTGTTCGCTCGTCCTCTATTCTGACAACACTGACAACACACAATTGATTCGTGTGATGGCCGCTCGCTAGATATTTGCGAGAGCTATTGGCGAAGTCCGATTAGGCACCACCCAACGTAGCCTGCTTGACGCGTTCCTTGCTGCCAAGGTATCGGGACATGCCCGTCAGGAGTACGTAGCTGACAATGGTTCCGATGGGGAAACCAAGCAAATACGGCACTGCCATCACATACGTCAATTTGGCCCAGCGTCTGTTGCCGCGTAGCGCGGCAATCCCTCCAACTACGCCGCCCAAACCGATGATTGCCATCCCGATCGCAACTACCGGCGGGATGTTGTCTTTCGGGTTAGGTTGCTTTACAATCGCCAATGCAGTTCCACCAAGAACGAGGATGCAACCAAGCACGACAAACAACACTGCGGCCGCACGCACGTTTCGGAAGTTCTTGTAGTCCTCCGGGCTCAGCACCTCTTTGGGCTTCGCCATCACTCACCTCCGTTCTGGCAGCACTCACACCGTCGAAGTAGATTCAAACGTGTGCCCATAGTTTCGCAGCCGAGCATGTCGTTGTCAACGTTGATGCCTCATACGGGCGTGGCAAGATTTTTTGGGATCGCTCTTTTCGCCCCGAAGGGGCTCAGTTCACCCAGCCCAGGGCAACGCCCCGGGAAAATTCGGCCCAATCGAATCCATGTTCTCGGCCCAACGGGCCAATCGTTCGTCGAGTGATTGGCCCGTTGGGCCGAAGGATGGGCAAGATCGTCTCGGTTCCCCAGGGCGTTGCCCTGGGCTGGGAGAACGACGGGCCTTCAGCCCAAGAGAATGCATCACTCTTCCCGCCGCCGGTTTTGGAAAGTAGAATTGAGCACTTCCAATTCAGACCTAACCCATCCCTGGCGGGGGACTTATCTTGTTGCGGACTCATACCTGCGGTGAATTGCGGCCCGAACACGTCGGGCAGCAAGCGACCCTGTGCGGCTGGGTCGACACGTACCGAGACCATAGCGGCGTGCTGTTCGTCGATCTTCGCGACCGTTACGGCAAGACCCAAGTGGTCTTCGCCCCGGAGGCCGGCGACGAAACCCTGCAAGCCGCCAAGGCGTTGCGGTCGGAGTACGTCGTGCTCGTGCGGGGCAAGGTTGCCCGGCGGCCCGAGGGCACCGTCAACCCCAAGCTCGATACGGGTGAGATCGAATTGCGCGCCCAGCATTTGGAGATTCTCAACCGCAGCCTCAACCCGCCCTTCCAGCCGACGGGCAAGGAACTGCCCGGCGAAGACATCCGGCTGAAGTACCGCTACGTCGACCTTCGCCGCCCGGAAATGCAGCGGACCATGCTGCTCAGGAACCGCATGATCAAGATCATGCGGGATTACTGCGACGCGTTGGGATTCATCGACTTCGAGACGCCGATGCTCGGCCGCAGCACGCCGGAGGGGGCCCGCGATTATCTGGTGCCCAGCCGCATTCAGCAAGGCAGTTTCTACGCCCTGCCGCAGTCGCCGCAACTCTACAAGCAGATACTCATGGTCGCCGGCTACGATCGCTACATCCAGGTGGCCCGCTGCTTCCGCGACGAAGACCTGCGGGCCGATCGGCAGCCGGAGTTCACCCAGTTGGACCTGGAAATGTCGTTCATCAATGCGGACGACATCATGGGCGTGATCGAGGGCCTGATGGTGCGGCTGGCCAAGGAAATCCTCGGCCTGGACGTGGCGCGGCCGCTGCCGCGAATGACCTACGACGAGGCCATGGAGCGGTTCGGCCACGACGCCCCCGATCTCCGCTTCGGCATGGAGATCGTCGATGTCACCGACCTGGCCAAAGAGTCGGAGTTCCAGGTGTTCCGCGGCTGCGCCGACGCGGGCGGCCGGGTGCGCGGCATCAACGCCAAGGGCGCCGCCGACCGCTACTCCCGCAAGGGCATCGACGAACTGACGGCTTTTGTGGTCGAGAACTTCGGCGCAAAAGGGTTGGCCTGGTTCAAGGTCGAAGCCGACGGCCGCTTGGCCTCGCCGATCGCCAAGAACTTCAGCGCCGACCTGCTGACCCGAATCGCTCAGCGCATGGACGCCGCGCCGGGCGACCTGCTGCTGCTGGTGGCCGACAAGTTCGAGACCACTTGCAAGGCCCTCTACGCCTTGCGGAAGCGGCTGGGCGCGGAGTTGAAGCTCTACGATCCGGCCACGATGAACTTTTCGTGGGTCGTCGAGTTTCCGATGTTCGCGCTCGATACCGAAGAGGGCGGTTGGACGGCCATGCACCATCCCTTCACCTCGCCGCGGCCGCAAGATCGCGAAATGCTCCGCACCGATCCGCAGAAATGCCGCGCCCAGGCCTACGACCTCGTGATCAACGGCTATGAGGCCGGCGGCGGCACGATCCGTATCCACGACCAGCAACTCCAGCAAGACGTGTTCGGACTGCTGGGGATCGACGAGGCGACGGCCCGCGAACGGTTCGGCTTCTTGCTCGACGCCCTGCAATATGGGGCCCCGCCCCACGGCGGCATCGCGCTGGGCATCGACCGGCTCGTGATGCTCTTCGGCGGGCTGGACAACATCCGCGACTGCATCGCTTTTCCCAAGACGCAGCGGGCCACCGATCTGATGACCGGCGCTCCCGACCGGGTGGATGCCAAGCAACTCCGCGAGCTGGGCATCAAGCACACCAGTTGACGAAACGCATCGCGCTGGGCAGACTGAGAGGCTGTGAATCTCTGTAGGGCGGGCACTGACCGCCACAAGATATTGCAGTTCGGTGGGCTACCTGTTGTGACTAGCAAGGAGAAGCGAAGGTTGTTACTCCGACGACACCTTGGAAATCGCCGTAAGTCGTTAATTTCCAACAGCTATTGACGCGGCAATCCCATCTTAACAAGCCCGTTTGTTGCTGTCAATGGAATCCTTTCGCGACGTTTCCAGGGACAAACAGGGACAAGATTGACGACACCCGCAAGACGCCCGTATCGGTTGCCGGCCGGAGGTTCTTATGAAAGTAGAAACAGACGGCAATAGAATGATGGTCGAGGTAGGCCCCGGCATGAGACAGGCTGCACTAGACGCCGTGGTAGTCTGTTTCCGTGAATTGCAGAAAACTAGGCGGCTCTTGATTTTCACCGCGATGGCTTTTGCCATCGTTGCGGCCGCCGCGGTGGTGTTTGCACCCGAAGGGAGAGAAACACTGGCACAGTGGATCGGGCTAGCTCTCCTGGTTCCTGTCATTATCGTTGGCGGGTATTCCCTGGTCTGGTTGAAAATAGGCCCACTGGAAATCAAAATGACCAACGAGGAAGGGTCGGAGAGCCAACGCGCAAGACGCAATGATAGCTGATCCGTGGTGGGTCTGATTCTGAATGGTCCTGGTGAGACGAAGGCCCGCAGAGCAGGATAGTAAGAGGCCAACTGACCCCCGATTTCCGAGATACAATGGCATCGTGGAGGGCACCTCTGGCTTGTGTATGCACTGTCGTACAGGGTTACGATGGGTGGACGGAAGGCCCATCAATGTTGAGACTGAACCACCTCCCGAGGCTCCTTAGACACGAGGCTGTACGATGAAAGTGTTTACTTTGCTTTTGTCCGTATTGATTGCTGTTGCTCTTGCCGGATGTTCGCGGGAGCCTCAGTACATGGGAAAACCCCTCACACATTGGGTGGCTCAATGCAAAGACAATTCTCCAGAGTATCGCATGGCCGCTGCCGTTGCTCTGGGGAAGATCGGCCGGGAAGCGAGGTCTGCCGTTCCGGCCCTCACCGAATTGCTCAAGGACAGGGACAAGGATATTCGGCAGGCGGCCGCCGTCGCCCTACAGAAAATGGGGTCGGATGCAAAGACAGCCGTGCCCGCCCTGACTGAATGCCTGCGGGACGAGGACAAGTACCTTCGGCAGGAAGCCGCCATGGCGCTGGCGCAGATCGGTCCAGAAGCCAAGACAGCCGTTCCGGCCCTTACGGAATTGCTCAAGGACAAGGATCTGCTCGTTCCGGGGGTCGCCACCATCGCTCTCGGGGCTATGGGTCCGGAGGCGAAGTCTGCAATTCCCGCCCTCACCGAATTGCTCAAGGACAGGTACTATCGGGGGGCGCTGCTGAAGCCCTGGCGCATATCGGTCCTGAGGCAAAGTCTGCGATTCCCGCCCTCATTGAACACCTTCGCGACAACGACTGGCGTGTTCGGATGGTAGCCGCCAGTGCCCTCGGGAATCGGGGAACATTTATGGATCCGGCGGATGCGAAGTCTGCAATTGCCGCCCTGACTGAATGTCTCCGGGACAAGGACGTAGGCGTGCGGGAGGCTGCTGCCGACGCCCTTAAGAAAATGGGTCCGGAGGCAATTCCCGTCCTGACTAAACCTATTCGGGACGTGCTGAGTAGAATCGGTCCGAAGGCGAAGTCTGAGATTCCCGCCCTGATTGAATGTCTCCGAGACAAGGACGTAGGCAAGCGGGAGGCCGCTGCCCTCGTCCTGGGAGAGATGGGTTCGGATGCGAAGTCTGCAATTCCCGCCCTGACTGAATGTCTCCGGGACAAGGACGAAGGCGTGCGGCGGGTCGCCGCCTACGTCCTGGTGCGTATTGAGGGGGACCGGGAGTAGGCCCAACCCCTGGATACTTCCTAAACGATACCTCAAACTAAGGGTGGCAGTTATCAGCGGCGAAGGAAGATGGATCGCGAGTTTCCATCGAGTAGCTGGTTTCCGCAAGAAAGCCGCTAGGCGGTTTGAGGTCGCGTGTCATCGAATCATTAGGAGACAGAAGTGAAGGGACCTAGACTAGCCACGCAGGGCGAACTGAACTACGCCTTCCGAAGAGTCCTCTACGACATGATGGTGGCTGCGAAGTCGCTGTCGTCGCTAACGGAAATCAAAGGCGACTACTCACAAAAAGAGTCAATGAAGATGGCGGCCCTAATCATGGCAAGAAACCTCAACGACTTCTTCTTCGTGTATCAATACCATTGCAGCGACGATATTAACGTCAAGGATTTTGGGCTGACTTCGTGGATCGCCAACAATACTGCAAGAATTGGCTCCAAAGATAAGAAGCGAATTGACAAAATTGCCGGACACGTAGTTGCAAGTAAGCCACACCCGTTCAAGGATGACCATGAGGTTAAGGCGATTGTTCTCCCTCTGATACGGCAATCTCACGAATTCATATCTTGTTGCTTGCAGGAGAAAATGGCCGGATACACCGGCAATGCGTCACGGTACCGATTGCGACTCGATGGTATCTTGCCGAGCCTGGGACTTTCCAAGCTGCCGCGTAAGTAGCACCGTGGTCCGTTAACCGATGTGCAAGAGACAAGCCGTTGACCAAGACGTACGCCGGCAGCGGCGGACCAGTGGCGCTACCCGTAGGTTAGGGCTGATACCGTCAACGAGAGAGTCAAGGACACGCCGATAGAAAAGATCGGTGGCCTTGGCGGAGCTGGCATGGTGGTTGAGGAAGCGCTGTACCAACTCCCCCATCCGCAAGATGCCGTTGACAGGTTGCCGACCGGCGATGAGTGCGTCATACTCTTTGAAGGCTGCCTTCTCGCCTATGGCCTCAGTCGCAAGGCGAACGGGCCACCGACCTGATGACTGGCGCTCCCGACCGGGTGGATGCCAAGCAACTCCGCGAGTTGGGCATCAAGCACACCAGTTGACGAAACGCATCGCGCTGGGCAGACTGAGAGGCGGTGAATCTGTTTAGGGCGGGCACTGACCGCCACAAGATATTGCAGCTCGGTGGGCTACCTGTTGTGACTAGCAAGGAGAAGCGAAGGATGTTGCTCCTCAGTCGATCGTGGATTGTGGTGATCGCGGTCAGCCTGGTCGTGGCCGGCACGGCTTGCCAGCCGAAACCGGCGGAAAAGCCATCCGCGAAGGGCAAGTTGTCGGCCGCACGCCCAACGTCGGAGGCGAGCGAACAGGCATCGGAACGTTCGCGCGAGTCCGGCCACAAGACGGCGCACAAGCCCCAGCAGCAGGAACCCCCGCCGCGTCCCACAATTCCCCCGGTGGCGCTGAGCGACGCCCTTCATGCAGCTTGCCTCGTCAACGTCGGCGACGTGTTGCCCGAGGCCGAATTGCCCGACGCCGCCGGTAATCTGCACGCTTTGAAGAGTCTGTACGGCCAGAAGCTTGCCGTCGTCTGTCTGTGGACGATTAGCGACAGCCCCGCTCGCAGCGCCCGGGCCACGCAGAGCCTGAAGGACTTGATGAAGGCCGTCGTGGAGCCGTTCGGCAAAAAGGGGGTGCAGCTTGTCGGGGTCAACGTCGGCAACACGGTCGAAGACGTGCGGCAGCACGTCGCCCGAGCCGATGCGACGTTCCCTAATCTGTTCGACCCGAAGGGCGACTACGTCGCCAAGCTGGCCAAGGACGGGCAGATGCCGCGGATCTATCTGGTCGACACGGGGGGCAAAGTCCTCTGGTTCGACGTGGAAGTCTCCCGCGACTCGCTTCGCAACCTCGTGCAGGGTATCCGCGTGGCCCTGGGGGAACTGTGACAGCGGCGCAGTGCTATAATGGGGGTAGCGGCTGAGGGGATGCACCGCGGCCCCCGGCCCCCACCACAAAAGAGCCCCGAACCGTGCCCCCGCGCCGACGATCGCCCACACCCGACGATTCCCCTGCGCCGACCGCTGCCGACGGGCCGGGCGTGTTGCGGGTGGCGATGGCCCAGATCGCACCGATGTTGGGCGACCTGCAACGCAACCTGGCCCTGCACGTCGAGCAAATCGAGGCTGCCCGGCGGCAGCACGCCGATCTGATCGTCTTCCCCGAATTGTCGCTGACCGGTTACTTCCTCCGCGACATGGTTCCGGATCTGGCCATTTCCCCTGCGGGGCCCGAGGTGCGCCAGTTGATCGAGGCGGCCGGAGCCATGTCGCTGGTGGTGGGTTTTGTGGAAGAGTCGCCGCGGCACCGCTTCTACAACGCCGCACTCTGGGCCGAGGGCGGCCGCGTCGTCCACGTCCACCGCAAAGTGTATCTGCCCACCTATGGACTGTTCGACGAGCAGAGGTACTTCGCCGCCGGCGAGCGATTCCTGGCGTTCGACACCGCGCGGTTCGGCCGGGTGGGAATCCTCGTCTGTGAGGACTTTTGGCACCTCTCGGCCGCCGCCATCATGCAGGCCGAGGAGATCGACGTGCTGATTTGCACGGCCAACTCGCCCGGCCGGGGCGTCGATGGCCCGAAGGTCCGCACGGCCGAAACCTACGAACAGCTCGCCACGGCCTTCGCCCAACTCTTGGGCGCGACGGTGATCGTGGTCAATCGCGTGGGCTTCGAGGATGGGCTGTGTTTCTGGGGCGGCAGCATGGCCATTGGGCCCGACGGCCGCCCCATCGCCCAGGCCCCGATGCTCGACGAGTCGCTCTCGATCGCCGCGTTCGATCCGGCCGAACTCCGCCGGCAGCGGTTGATCACGCCGCTTTCGCGCGACGAACGGTTGTTGGTGACCATCGAAGAGGCTCAACCGCATCAAGCGACAACGCTATGACTCATGAGCCGGCCGAAAACTTCCTGAAAATCAACCCCGAACTGGTGACGGAAATTCTCACGCGGTTCGTCCGCGCGGAGATTCGCCGGGCGGGGTTTCAGCGGGCGGTGGTCGGGCTCTCCGGCGGCATCGATTCCAGCGTGGTCACGTTCCTCTGCGCCAGGCATTGGGCGCCGAGAACGTCCTGGCCGTGACCATGCCCTACAAGACCTCCAGCGAGGCCACCCGGCGCGACAGCCAAGCCGTGATCGAGCAGTTGGGTGTCCATACGGTCGACGTGCCCATCAGCGACCAGGTCGACGCTTATTTCGCCCGGTTTTCTGAGGCCTCGCAGCTCCGCCGGGCCAACAAGTGCGCCCGCGAGCGGATGACCGTGCTCTACGACCAGAGCGCGGCGTTCGGGGCCCTGGTGGCCGGCACCAGCAACAAGAGCGAGTTGCTCTTGGGCTATGGCACCCAGTTCGGCGACATGGCCTCGGCCATCAATCCGGTGGGCGATCTCTACAAGACGCAGCTTTACCACCTGGCGGCCCACTTGGGCGTGCCCCCGCCAATTCTCAGCAAAGACCCCACCGGCGACCTGTGGATCGGGCAGACCGACGAAGGCGAACTGGGTTTCACGTATGCCGAGGTGGACCAGCTTCTCGTGCTGTTGGTCGATCGCCGCTGGCGTCGGGCGGAACTGCTCGAGGCTGGTTTCGCGGCCGAGTTCGTCGACCGCGTCCTCACGATGATCCGTCGCAACCACTACAAGCGCCGCATGCCGGTGATCGCCAAGCTCTCCCACCGCACGATGGACCGCGATTTCCGCTACGCCCGGGATTGGGGGACGTGATCGAGGTTCTGAGTCTTTCTGTTCACGTACCGCGCGGCGATTGTCGTTTCCAGTCTCGGGCGGACGCGATGGCTTTGGCCACGTCTGCGCGTGTGAAACCTGCCGCTTTCGCCTGTCGCCGCGCCTCCTTGATGAGCGCGTCAAAATCCTTCATCGGTGGCGTGCTGATTCGCTTCAAGATAATGACGTCATCTTGTGCCAGGACGACGAACTGATCCCCAGGCTTGAGCCCCATCTCGTTGCGGACCGCTTCCGGAATCACGACCTGTCCCCTGGAGGACATTTTGGTGGTGGCGACCGTCGACATGTCAGACTCCTTCTCTGCCAGTCTTACCAGTAAGATTATATCACGTTGGGCTTAGGCGGCAAGCGGCTTTGCAGAGCATGAGGGCTGGCGTTTGTTGTCCGCCGTCAGAGATGGCGTCTCCAACACCGGCGGGCTATACTGGTACATGGCCTGGAGGCCGCCGTGTCCGAGTCGGCCGAGGTTGTTCAGAAATGCACAGAGCCAATCACTCGTGAGACCGCCGACAGTAGGGCCCGGCGGGCAACCGGGTGTTTCCGATCGTCGCTCAAGGTGACAGGAAGTCTCATCCAATTCGGTGCAAGGAGTTGTCCATGCCTCGCCCGTACATGCTTCTCTCAATAGTCGGTCTGATCCTTGCTGTAGTGACGGCCCCCACGCAATGGTCGAGCGCTGCCGAAGGCCCGGCGAAACCCGCGGATCAACTGATTGCGGCGGGCGACCAGCCCAGGGAGAAGCCTCTTTCCGAGGGGGAAATCCGTCTCACCTTGGCCAAACCCGTCACAATTCGGTTCCGAGATACGGCACTAGCTGATGTCGCCCAGTCGCTCGAAAGGACCATCGGCGTCCCGGTGCGGCTCGATACACTTGCCATAAAGAACGCCGGAATTGCGGACGACACGAAGGTGAGCTTCTCCATTTCGGGCGTTTCCGGACGAGCGGCCCTGCATTGGCTGCTCAGAGACCTTGGCATGACCTGGACAACCAACGCGGGGACCGTCTTGATCACAACGCAGGAAGAGGGCGAGGAACCAGACCTGCTAACGGAGGCATTGGACGTATCGGACCTGGTCACCTGGCGAGCGGATCAGCCCGACGAGTCGGTGGAGTTCGAGCCGCTTCTCGATCTGATCGTGTCCACGATTGAACCAGCCACCTGGGAAGCTGCCGGCGGTCGTGGGTCTATTGCCGCATATCAGGCAGCCGGCATTCGGGCAATTGTCATTTCACAGACCTGGGATTACTTGGAGGAGATCAAGAATCTGCTTGTCCAGTTGCGGCGCATGCGCCACAAGGGCCCGGGGGCGGGCATTTACGAAGTTGACGCGCCCGCGTGGAAAATGAGGATTCGCAGCGTCCTGGATAAACCGATTGCTCTCGACCTGAAGGCGGTGCCACTCTCCAACGTGGTCGTGCAACTCCAAGAGCGGATCGGCGTGCCCGTTCTGGTCGACAAGTCATCGCTCAAAGTTGCCGGCGTTCCCGTCGACACACCCGTCACCTTCACCGCGTCCGGGATCTTGGTTCGAAAAGCCCTAGAGGCATTTCTGCGGGACCTTGGGCTAACGTGGTGCATCCACAAGGAAGTTCTGCTGATCACTACGCTCGAAGAGCCGGAGGCACGGTTGGACGTCAAGTTCTACGACGTGTCAGACCTGCCTTCGTTCCGAGAGGAGCATGGGCAAGGCGTGCCCGACTACCAGACCTTGGGCAAGCTCATCAGAAACCTTGTGGCAAGGACCAGTTGGGACGAGGCCAGCGGCCCCGGTTCCGTTGATTCGTTCGAAGCCCCAGACATTCAGGTGCTTGTCGTCTCGCAAACGCCCTCTGTTCATGAGGAGGTGGCCGAGTTGCTCGGGAAATTGCGCGCGTTGCGCGGGCGAATGCCGGATCAAGCGGAGATCGACCGGCTTCCGCCGTTGCCGAAGCGACTACCGAAGAAGGACAACGCTCCGCGGTCTAAGCAACAACTTGAATCAGGGGCCAATAAGGATGGGAAGCCGGGAGCGGGAGTGGAGATGTTCTGACCCGCATCGGGGCGACGGCCGGCTTGCCCAACCGTGCCTTCTGATCCGTCCCGTGCAATGAACCGGCAGGCCCCTGCCACTCGCTCTTCCGGCCGTTCCGCGACCGTTGCCCCGCCGCCCGCGCTCGGATATGCTTACCCGCGTCGGCCAAGGCTCGTGCCGCGGGCCGGTCTTGCGTAACGGGCTTTCCTCGCCACGGTTGTCCTTTTCCGGATATGCTGGAGGAGAATCACGATGTATCGCGCTTGTTGCTGCTTGGTCGGTGTTGTGGTTTCGGCCGTCACGGTTGGCTCGTCGTGGGCGGCGGAAAAGCCGGCCCCGCTAGATGAGAACCGGGTGAAACAGTGGGCCGCCATGCTGCCTGAAAAACCCCGCGGCGTCGGCCCCACCATCGCCGACCGCCAGGCCTGGAAAACCGTGGCCGAGGCGGCCAGATTCCAGGATGCCGTCGCCAACGCCGAGCAGTTGCTCTCGCAGCCCATCCCCGAGTTGACCGACGACCTGCTCCTCGAATATTCCCGCAACGGCAACCGCTCGCGGTGCGAAAAAGTGATCCGCGAACGCCGCGGCAGGATCAATAGCCTGGTGCTGGCCGAGTGCATCGAAAATCGCGGGCGTTTTCTGCCGGGCATCGAAACGGCCATCTGCGCAACGTGTACCGACAAGATGTGGATGTACCCCGCCCACGACACGGCGACCCAATCGAACTTCCATGGAGCCCTGGTGGAGGTCGACCTGTTCGCCGCAGAGTGCGGCTGGAATCTGGCCACCGCCCGCTACTGGCTCGGCGATAAACTGAGCCCGGAAGTCCGCACGTTGATCGACGCCGAACTGGAGCGGCGGATCTTCACGCCCTTTACCGGCATGGTGACCACCGGGCAGCCGAGGGTGTGGTGGCTGGTCGGCACCAACAACTGGAACGCCGTGTGCATGGCCGGCGTGATCGGCACGGCGATGGCCAATATCGAGTCGCGCGAGCGCCGGGCCTTCTTCGCCGCGGCGGGCGAGAAATACATCCAGAACTTCTTGAAGGGCTTCACTCCCGACGGCTACTGCTCCGAGGGCGTCGGCTATTGGAACTACGGCTTCGGGCATTACATCATGCTGGCCGAGACCCTCAAGCAGGCCACCGGCGGAAAGGTCGACCTGATGGAATCCGACCTCGTCCGCCAGATCGCCATGTACAGCCGGCGGGTCGAAATCCTGCCGGGCATCTATCCGGCCTTCTCCGACTCCGACCCCTCCGGCCGGCCCGAGACGCAAATCATGGCCTTCCTCAGCCGCCGCTACGGCTGGGGCATGAAAGACGTTGAGGCCAGAGGACTGGGCTTGGCCGAAGGGCGTTCCCGCTCGTTGTTCACGCTGGGGCTGTACGGCTTTCCGAATTCGGCCACGGCGACGCCGGCTGCCACGGAAAAAGGGGACAGTCCCCATTTGCCGGAACGGCCCGCGACCAACCTTCGGTCGGTGCCCGGCTTCGCCCAAATGGGGACTGTCCCCTTTTTCCGTCCGGGCCAGGCAGCCTTGCGCGATTACTTCGCCGACGCCGGCATCCTCGTCTGCCGGCCCGCGCCGGGAAGCGACCACGCCCTGGGGGCGGCCTTCAAGGGTGGGCACAATGCCGATAATCCCCACAACCACGATCAACTGGACGTCGGCTCCTATGCCGTGGCGTTGGGCCACACCACGCCGCTGGTCGACCCCGGCGCCGAAGTCTACACGGCCCGCACCTTCAGCGACCGGCGCTTCGACAGCAAGGTGTTGAACTCGTTCGGCCATCCCGTGCCGCGCGTGGCCGGCCGCTTGCAGGAAATGAGCCGCGAGGCGGTTGCCAAGGTGGTCAAGACGGAGTTTACCGACGCGGCCGACACGTTCGTGCTCGATCTCTCGGCAGCCTACAAAGTGCCGGAACTCAAGAAGCTGGAGCGCACGTTCGTGTTTTCCGCGCTGGCGCCGGCAAGCTGACGGTGAGCGACGCGGTGGAGTTCGCCAGCCCGCAGAAGTTTGAGACGGCCCTGATCACCTTCGGCACGTGGAAGCAGCTTACGCCGAATCGGTTGCAGGTGGACGACGGAGCGGAACACGTCGTGGTGGAAATCGCCACGGAAGGGAACGAGTTCACGATCACTCCCGAGGAGATTCACGAGCAAACTCGCAACGGCCGCACGCCGACGCGGCTGGGGATCGACCTTGTCAAACCGGCCGCCCACGCCACGATCACGCTGACCATATCCCCCTGAATGGCGGGCAAACGGTCGCCTGGGGCGCCTTCCACAATCCTCCGTTGCCCCCTCCGATCCCCCTTTTCTCATTCCGCAGATCGGTTACAATGATGGGTCTATTTACTCGCCGCTGAACCAACAGGAAGTGTGGTAGCCAATCATGCCGAAGATGAAAACCCATAAGGGGACGAAAAAGCGTTTCCGCCTGACCGCCAAGGGGAAGGTCAAGCACCGCAGCGCCGGCACCAGCCACCTGGCCTCGCGGATGAGCCACAAACGCAAGCGGAACCTCCGCGGCACCACGGTCGTCGACAAGGTCGAGGCGGCGAAGATCCGCATCGTCCTGGGCAAACACAGTTATTAGATTCCACTCGACCAGCGGGACGGGCGACAAAACGCTTCCCGCGTGTAGGGAAGGGCCTGGCTCCCGCCAAGACCTGAAGGTTTTTCCGCATGAGAACCACCAAGGGCGCGGCCCGCACCAGGGCCAAGAACCGCCTGTTCAAGAAGGCGAAGGGCTACGTCGGCGGCCGTCGCCGGCTGCTGCGAACCGCCAAGGAAAACCTGGTCCGCGCCGGCGTCTACGCCTTTCGCGACCGCCGCAACCGCAAGCGCGATTTCCGCCGGCTGTGGATCATCCGCATCAACGCCGCGGTCCGCGCTGCACGGCCTGCGCTACAGCGAGTTCATCGCCGGCCTGAAGAAGGCCAACATCGAGTTGGACCGCAAGATTCTGGCCGACATGGCCGTGGCCGATCCCCAAGGCTTCGAGACGGTCGTGGAACTGGTCAAGCAGGCCATCGCGAAATAAGACTGATGGTGGATGATGGATGATGGATCGTGGATTTGAGGTGTTTTGCCGGTCGCCAATCCATCATCCGCCGTCCACCGTCCTTAATTGCACCTCATGGCTCTTGCTGATTTTCTGGCAGAACTGGACTGCGTTGGTCCGCGATGCGACGGCCGCGTTCGCCGCTGCCGGCGATGCCGCCGCCCTGGAAGCCGCGCGCATCGAGTTCCTCGGCGCCAAGAGCGGCCGGCTGAAGGCCGTGCAAAAGGGCTTGGGCCGGTCGATAAGGCCGACAAGCCCGCCGCCGGCAAACGGTTCAACGAGGTCAAGCAGGCGATCGAGTCGGCCTACGAAGTCGGCCGTCGCAGCGGCTGGCCGAGCCGTCGGCCGCGTCCGGCGGCCGACGCCCGGCGGTTCGATCCCACCGTGCCCGGCGTCCGTCCGCGGCTGGGCCACCTGCACCCGATCACGCAGACGATCGACGAATTGAAGGAGATCATGGGCCGGCTGGGGTTCAGCGTGGCCGACGGGCCGGAAGTGGAAGACCCGTGGCACAATTTCGAGGCCCTGAACATCCCGCCGGAGCATCCCGCCCGCGACCCGCTGGAGAACTTCTATCTCGCAGAAAAAGGGGACGAGGAGGCGGAGGGCGGAGGAGAAGCAGACCGGACGTCACCGGCCGGCACATCGGCCAACTCCCCGACTCCCGACCCCTCTCCCTGTCTCCTCTCCTGCTGCGGAGCCAGACGAGCACGGTGCAGATTCGGGTGATGGAGAAGACGCCGCCGCCGGTGCGGATCATCTCCTGCGGCCGGGTCTATCGGCCCGACACGGCCGACGCCACGCACTACCCGATGTTCCACCAGATCGAGGGCCTGCTGGTCGATCGCGGCGTGACGATGGCCGACCTGAAGAGCACGTTGCGGCTGTTCGCCCGCAGCGCGTTCGACCCCGACGTTCACATCCGTTTCCGCCCGTCGTTCTTCCCGTTCACCGAGCCGAGCGTCGAGGTCGACATGAGTTGGCAGCGGCGGGTGGATCGAGATGGGCGGGGCGGGCATGGTCGATCCCAACGTGCTCCGCGCCGTCGGCTACGACCCCGAGGAGTTCACCGGCTTCGCCTTCGGCCTGGGCATCGAGCGGATCTGCGCCCGCCGCCACGGCATCACCGACATTCGCGAGTTTTATAAGAACGACGTGAGGTTTTTGCACCAGTTTTGAGAGGGATCAGGGTTCAGAGATCGGGCCAGAACAGCGTTTTCGCGCGTTCCTGAACCCTGAACCCCGAACCCTGACCCCTACCATGATCGTCTCCTGGAACTGGCTGAAACAGTACGTGCCGCTGACATGCCGCTGGAGGAACTCGAGCGGCGGCTGATGATGGCCGGACTGAACCACGAGGGGACCGCGGAGGTCGGCGGCGATCTGGCCATCGACCTGGAGGTCACCAGCAACCGGCCCGACTGCCTGGGGCATATCGGCATCGCCCGGGAAGTCGCCGTTCTGTGGGGACACGACGCTGACGCATTCCCGCCGCCAACCCGAAGGAAAGCAAGACGCCCGTCGACAAGCTGGTCAAGGTGCGGATCGACTGCCCCGACCTCTGCCTGCGTTACACGGCCCGGGTGATTCGCGGCGTGAAGATCGGGCCGAGCCCGAAGTGGATGGTCCGGCGGCTGGAGACGGTCGGCCTCACGCCGATCAACAACGTGGTCGACATCAGCAACTACGTGCTGATGGAGTGCGGCCAGCCGCTGCACACGTTCGATTTCGGCAAGCTTGAAGGGGCGGAGATCATCGTCCGCCGGCCGCTTCCGGGCGAGGCGAACGATCGAGGCCATCGACCACAAGACCTACGTTTGTTGATCCCGAGATGTGCCTGATTTGCGACGCCGCAACGGCCGGTGGCCATCGGCGGGGTGATGGGCGGGGCGCAGACCGAGATCGCCGCCGCCACCCGCGACGTGCTGGTCGAAGCGGCCGAGTTCGATCCGGTGTCGATCCGCAACACGGCCCGGCAACTGAACCTGCACAGCGATTCGTCGTACCGTTTCGAGCGGCGGGTCGATCCCGAGGGGCTCGATTGGGCCAGCCGCCGCTGCTGCGAGTTGATCCTCGAACTGGCCGGCGGCGAATTGGCCGCCGGCGTGGTCGACGTGGGCCAGCCGCCGCCGCAGGCGCGAGCCGATCGTGCTGCGGTTCTCGCAGTTGAAGCGGATTCTCGGCATCGACGTGCCGGCCGAGCGGGTGCGGGAGATTCTGCTGGCGCTGGGGAACGAGGAGGTCGCTCAGCCCTCATCCCCGGCCCCGTCTCCCAAAGGCAAGCGGATTCCGTCCCCGTCCCTCGTCCCCCGTCCCTCGTCCCTCACCGTCGTTCCGCCGAGTTGGCGGCGCGACCTGACCCGCGAGATCGACCTGATCGAAGAAGTGGGCCGCATCCACGGCTACGAGGCGATTCCCGAAGACGTGAGCGTGCCGATGGTCCCTTCGGCCCGGCGGCGCGACGATCGGGTGCTGGAGAAGATTCGCCACGTGCTGACCGCCGCCGGCTTCGACGAGGCGCTGACCCTGAGCGTGGTCGACGAGCAGACCTCGGCGTCGCTGAGCCCGTGGACCGACGCCGAGCCGCTGCGGAGCCAGATGCCGGTGATCCGCGGCGCCGATTGCCTTCGCCGCAGCCTGGTGCCGAGCCTGCTGGCCGTGCGGCGGACCAACGAGGCGCTGGCCAACGCGGAGATCGAGCTGTTCGAGATCGCCAAGGTGTATCTGCCGCGAGGCGGCGAGTTGCCGCAGGAAGAGATCATGCTGGGCATCACCAGCGGCCGCGACTATCCGGCCGTCAAGGGCGTGATCGAGGCGATTCTCGGCGAGTTGAAGATCGACCGTTCCGTTGGAGGCCGGCGACGCCGAGCATGCGATCTGCTCGATCCGGCCGCCTCCTGCCGCTTGCGGCTTGGCAACGAAATGCTCGGCTACGTGGGCCAGTTGACGTCCCGAGGCGCTGCGGCAGTTCGATCTTCGCGGGCCGACCACCGTGGCCGAAATCAAGCTGTCGCCGCTGATCGAGGCGGCCGACCTGGTGCCGCGATGCGTCCCGCAATCGCCCTATCCGGCCGTGACCCGCGACCTGAACCTGGTGGTCGACGAAGCGGTCCGCTGGGCCGACGTCGCCGCCACGGTGCGCGAGCACGGCGGCCCGTGCTTCGAGTCGCTGGAATACCGCGACACGTACCGCGACCCCGAGCGGCTGGGCGCCGACAAGAAAAGCCTGTTGTTTTCGATCGCCCTGCGTTCGGCGGAGGGCACGCTCACCAGTCCAGCAGGCCGACGAGGTCCGCGACCGGATCGTGGCCGCCTGCCGGGCAGAAGCACGGGGCGGAATTGAGGGCGTGAAGGGAAGGAATTGCAGAATTGCAAATTGATTCAATTTGCAATCCCGACTCTAATCCCTAATCCCTGACCAATGTCCATGCTATCATCTTTCCAAGAATCCCTGAACCGCGGCGTGCTGGTCTTCGACGGGGCCATGGGCACCGAAATCTACCGGCACCACGTCTTCACCAACCGCTCGTTCGACGAGCTGTGCCTCTCCGATCCGAAGCTGATCCGCCAGATCCACACCGACTATCGCGACGCCGGCGCCGACGTGCTGACGACCAACACCTTCGGCGCCAATCGGGTGGCGCTGGCGAAGTTCGCCCTGGCCGAGAAGCTGCCCGAGATCGTTCGCGCCGGCGCGCGGCTGGCCCGCGAAGTGGCCGACGCGGCCGACCGGCCGATGTTCGTGGCCGGCTCGATCGGCCCGCTGCCCAGCCAGCCGCAGTACGAAGCGCTGGTCGAGGAGATGATCGTCGAGCAGGCGGAGGGGCTGATGGAAGGCGGGGCCGACTTCATCCTCTTCGAGACGCAGCCGAACCGGGCCGCCCTGGAACGCTGCGCGGCCGCGATGCGCCGCCTGCCGGACGTGCCCTTCGTGCTCTCCTTCGCCATCGTCGGCCAGAGCGAGACGGCCTCGGGCGAGTCGGTCGAGCGGATGTTGGCCCCGTTGCCGCCCGGCTGCCGCCCAGCCGATCGCCTGGGGCATGAACTGCGGCGTCGGGCCCGACGGGCTGCTCGGGCGCGGTGGAGCGGGCCGTGCGATTGACCCGCTGCCGCTGATCGTGCAGCCCAACGCCGGCATGCCCAAGGAAGTCGAGAACCGCCGCATCTACCTCTGCTCGCCCGAGTATCTGGCCGAGTTACGCCAAGCGGTACGTGGCCTTGGGCGCGTCGGCGGTGGGCGGCTGCTGCGGCACCACGCCCGACCACATCCGCGAGGTGGCCTTGGCCGTCAAGCCGCTCGCGCGGGCGAAGGTGCTGCCGCCGCGACGGTGCCGGCGGCGGGCGTCGAGCCGAAACCGCCCGCCCCGTTGGCCGAAAAATCGCAGCTCGGCGCCCGGCTGGCCGACCGCCAGTGGATCACCACCGTCGAACTGCTGCCGCCGCGGGGCTACGATCTGCAATCGACGGTCGAGAAGGCCAAGACGCTGCAGCCAGCGGGGCGTCAATGCCGATCAACATCCCCGACGGCCCGCGGGCCAGCGCCCGGCTCTCGTCGCTGATCGCCGCCGAACGCATTCTGCGCGAAGCCCGGATCGAGCCGATCCTCCACTTCTGCTGCCGCGACCGGAACCTGATCGGCATGCAGGCCGACCTGCTGGCGTGCGCGGCCTGCGGCGTGCGGAACATTCTGTTCGTGACCGGCGATCCGCCCAAGCTGGGCGACTATCCGCACGCCACCGGCGTGTTCGACGCCGATTCGATCGGCATGGCGGCCGTGCAGCGGCGGCTCAACGGCGGCATCGACCTGGGCGGCCAGGCCATCGACCCGCCCACCTTCGCCGTGATCGGCGTGGGGCTCGACCCGACGGCGCTCGATCATCGCCGCGAGCTGGACCGTTTCCGCCAGAAGGTCGAGGCGGGCGCCGAGTTCGCCATCACCCAGCCGGTTTTCGACCCCGACGCCCTGCTGCGATTCCTCGACGAAGTTCAGCCGCTCGGCATTCCGATCATCGCCGGCATCTGGCCGCTGGTGAGTTATCGCAACGCGTCGTTCATGCGGAACGAGGTGCCGGGCGTGGTCGTGCCCGACGCCATCATGGAGCGGATGGCGTCGGTCGAGAGCCGCGAGGGCCAGCTTGCCATGGGCATCCAGATCGCCCGCGAGTCGGTCGCCCGCGTCCGCGATCGCGTGGCCGGCATTCAGGTCAGCGCACCGTTCGGCAACATCGAAACGGCCTGGGCGGTGATTGAAGCGTGAGGGCGATTGGCGTGGCGCGTGGAAACAAGAGCCGTAGATGGGCATCGCCCACCGGATTCTCGGGTCAACGTCAAGACGACGGAGTGGTGGGCGGTGCCCAGTGCTTGGCTTGACGAATAGTGCCGTGCATGTACAGTGAACACGGAAGCCGCGTGTGTGTCCAAAATGAAACACGACAATGAAGTGTCTAAGTGACGGTTGTGAAAAAGATGCGGTGTCGCGTGGTTTGTGCCAAGGTTGCGTGAGGGCCGCCGAGCGCACGGTCAGGTCTGGCAAGGTGACGTGGGACCAACTCGTCATGCTGGGATTGGCGCAGCCGAAGAAGCGAACTAACTCCGGTAGTCCATTCACCAAGAGTCTGGCGAAGAGATTGGCGAGTCTGCCGCCCGACACTGCCGGTGACGGCAAGGCGCACGAGGAAGGCGCTGTCGCCGAAGTCTGTTCCGACAACGCCCCGAACGACTGTGCGAAGTGCGGTCGATTCGCGCGGTTGAAAGACGGCCTCTGTGCCAAGTGTCGAGAGTAACGCTTTGCGCCGCCGACAAACCGATCCGCAGCCCGGCCCTCCGCCGGGCTTTCACGACTAATAGCCAAGTGGGATATGCACGCTTGGAGCCGGTGGTTGTAGCTCAACGTTTGGGGCGATTGATGGGACAGAACAGTCGGGCGGCAGGATTATTTCACACCGAGGTCAAAGCGTCTTCCGACGGCCGTGCCACCTTGCATTGGAAAAAGATCGAGTCTTGGCGCGACTGGGCTGCGTTGAGCGAAGGCTGCTACCTGCTGCGCAGCAACGTGAAAGAGTGGAGCGATGAGGATCTGTGGAAGGCGTACATCCAACTGACGGAAGCGGAGGCCGCGTTTCGCATTCACAAAAGCGACCTCGGGCTGCGTCCGATCTGGCACCAGAAAGAGGAGCGGGTGTTGGCTCATATCCTGGTCTGCTTCCTGGCCTATGTCCTCTGGAAAACGCTTGCGCAGCGTTGCCAGCAGGCCGGCTTGGGGCATGAACCGCGGCGAGTGTTCGAGGAGTTGGGAAGGATTCAGTTGGTCGATGTGGTCTTGCCCACACGTCAAGGGACGGAAATCCGCCGGCGCTGTGTCACGCAGCCCACGGACCATCAGGCCATCCTGCTGGCGCACCTCAACCTCAATCTTCCCCGTATCCCCCTGACGGATGGTGCGTAGTGAAGACTTTCAGGAACCGCGCGTTGCGGCGCAAGAACTTACGTCAACAACTGGCGAACTTGGGTTAGGGCTTGGGTCTTGGCTACCAGACCGCATTCCGTCCCACAGCTAAGGCCGAAAACCTAAGACCCAAGGCCAATGCTCAAGTGTCGCAATTCCGTTCTTTTCAAGTCTCTGTGGTGAGTTCGATGCCCGGCCGCTCACTTGTGCTTCTTGACGGGTTCCGTTGCCTTGTGCTTCCCGTCGTGCTTCGCGTCGTGTTTGCCGTTGTGCTTCCCGTTGCCGGCCTTTGCCTTCATGGTTTCGTGGTGCTTGGCGTTTTCTCCGTCGCCTTCGCGGTTCTTTCGGCTGCGTTCGGTGGAGAGCACCTGCCGCAACAGGGCGGAGAGGTCGTCGTACGCGCAATCACAAGGCGGGGCGGGGGCGTACTGGTAGATGGCGTGCTGGGCCTTCCGCGGCAGCGACAGCAGCGACGACGACACCGTGCCGGAATCGCCGCCGGTAATCACCACGCCCCGCCGGCCCTCGCTATCGGGCTTCCGCGAAAAAATCCGGCTGGCCACCGCCAGGAAGGTCACGGCCGAGTCCAGCGTGTGCAAGGTAAGCATCCGGCGGACGAACTCGTGCCGCTCGTCCTTCGGGTCGTCCATGTTGCCGGTCGTGATGATGTGCAGACCCGGCGCGAGTTCGACCGTTTCGATCGTGTTGCCGCCGTGGACCACGTAGGCGTGCCGCGCGTCGGCGCACACGTAGTTCGCCCCGGCGTAGTTCCCCGTGGCCAGTGCCTTGGCGGCATGCGAGGCCGCTTCCTTGGCGGTACGCACATCGAGCAGTTCGCGGCACAGCAGCCCGCGAGAGCGGGGCTCAGGGGGCACGCTCAGCTTGCGGCGGTTCAGCACCGCGCAGAACAGCCCGTATTGATTCACCCCCAGCCACGTTCCACCGGCCTTGCGGTCGATCCCGCACACTACCCGTGGCGATCCCGATTGGATCTTCGGATACTGCGTGGCCCGATCGTAGCGTTCCTCACGGTTCGCGGCGACGAGGATCGGCGTACCACGGGCCACGCGGTACAAAATGGCCATCGTACACATGGTTTCTCCACCCAGTTACACAGGTTCCACCATCATAAAGATACCGAATTGCGCCATCATATTGCACCCCCCATGTGGGCGATTTTGACGGGTTTGGCTACCGATTTGCGAGCCCGAGAGCGGCGTGAGTCAATAGCCAGGGGTGTAAACCCCTGGAACCAAGAGGCGTTTTCACGGTGTAAGCCCCGCAGGGGCGGCAGAAGCTTGTGACGCCCCTCTGGGGCTTACAACGTTGGCAACGTAACTAGCCACAGGGGCTTGCGCCCTGGCTATTGACCGCCGCCGCTCCGCGGCTACTCTCCAACGACGGTCGTGCGGATGACTCTTCGATTGAGAGACTCACAATGCTACGTAGACCCCAAGATTGCGACGAGTTACCGCGTGCCAGTATACTACGGCAAGGGGTGACACGCCGGACGTCGACTGGAGAACAATTGCCGAGCGGAGGCAGGGGAGGCACAGCGTGGGGTTCCTGAGTCCATCGGTATCGTGTCCGCACTGCGGCGCGCCGATCAAGCTCCGCTCGTTCCGGCCGCCACCTTCGCGATGCTCCCAGTGTGGTGGACTGCGCGATCCATACGCGGTGCGCGAAGGAATGGGCTGCCTCGTGTTTCTTCCGCTTACCGTCGCTATGTCGGCGGCGTGCGGATACATCGGTTTTCTTGTAGGAGGACTGTTCGCGCCCGCGGTCAAGATGCCGGCTTTGGAGTTTCGGTTGGCGTTCCTCGCTGGCGCTGATAGTCTGGGTATTTGCTGTCTCCTCTACTGGCGAGGCGTTGGCGGCAGTCGGGCCAAGACAGTCCTCGCCCCGCTTTCCGTGTTCCTGATGTTCATGCTCGCTGGGATACATTGCGCTGTCGGGCTCGGCGTCAGTTGGCTGCTAGCATGGGGCGTGGCGAACGGTGCGTTCGGTCTCGCGGTTGCCTTACCGCTGTGGTACAAAAGGGGACCGCCAACACCCGATGCCCACTGAGTCGCCGCGTCCATGCAGCGGATTCCCCCTGAAATCCTATCTTTGTCGCCGATCATGCCCTCCATCAAGCAACTTCCGCCGCGCAGCAAAGTCAAAACCGCCGACACCTGGGACCTCTCCAGCCTGTTTCCCAACGACGACGCCTGGGAAAAGGCCTTCGCGGCGTGGGAGAAGCGGATCGCCGGCTATGCCGAGTTTCCAGGGCAAGCTGGCCAACGACGCCGAGACGCTGGCCGCGTGCCTGAAGTTCGACGAGGACTTCGACCGGGCCGGCGAGCGGCTGGGCACCTACGCCCATCTGAAGACGGCCGAAGACACGGCCGACAGCCGCTACCAGCGGATGCAGGGCCGGTACATCAACGTGGCCGGCCGCGCGGCCGAGGCGGCCAGCTACATCCGCCCGGAAATCCTGGCCATTCCCGCCGCCCGCATGAAGCAGTTCCTCGCCGCCGACGCGTTGGCGCCGTACCGGCTGCTGTTGGAGCGGCTGCTGCGCTACAAGCCGCACACGCTGGGCAAGAAAGAGGAGAAGCTGCTGGCCATGCAGACCGAGATGGCCCAGGCCGCCGGGCAGGTCTTCCGCCAACTCAACGACGCCGACCTGAAGTTCGGCACCGATCACGCAACGAGCGGGGCCAGCGGATCGAGCTGAGCCACGCCACGCTTCAGCACGCTGCTGCACTCGCCCAAGCGGAGCGTCCGCAAGGCGGCGTTCCATCAATACTACCGCCAGTACGCCGACCATCAGCACACGCTGGCCGCGTCGCTGGCCGGCTCGGTGCAGCGCGACATCTACTACGCCCGGGCGCGCAACCATCCGAGCGCCCTGGAGGCCGCGCTGTTTCCCGACCGCGTGCCGGTGGCGGTCTACGACAACCTGATCGCAGTCGGTCCACCGCCACCTGCCCGCCGTGCATCATTACTACGACGTGCGGCGGCGGAAGATGCGGCTCCGCGACATCCACCACTACGACACCTACGTGCCGATCCTGGCCGATCTGCAAACGCGGCACACCTGGAACCAGGCCGTCGCCACGGTGCTGGCCGCGCTGGAGCCGCTGGGCAGCGACTATTGCGGCACGCTGGAACGCGGGCCTGACGGGCCGCTGGTGCGACCGCTACGAGAACCGCGGCAAGCAGAGCGGGGCCTTCAGCTGCCGGCTCCTACGACGGCGACCCCTACATCCTCATGAACTACCAGCCCGACGTGCTCGACCACGTCTTCACGCTGGCCCACGAGGCGGGCCACTCGATGCACAGCTACTACTCGGCCAAGCATCAGCCGTACACCTACTACAACTACACGATCTTCGTGGCCGAGGTGGCCAGCACGTTCAACGAGCAACTGCTCAGCCGCCACCTGCTGGCCCACGCCCGCGACGACCAGCAGCGGGCGTTCCTCATCAACCGCCAGATCGACGCCATGCGCGGCACGATCATCCGGCAGACGATGTTCGCCGAGTTCGAGAAGCAGATCCACGCCTCGGCCGAGTCGGGCGAGCCGCTGACGGTCGACCGGCTTCAAGGAGATCTACCGCGAGCTGCTGAAGCTCTATTTCGGGCCCGATTTCGCGCTGGACGACGAGTTGAGCCTGGAATGTCTGCGGATTCCGCACTTCTATCGGGCGTTCTACGTCTACAAGTACGCCACGGGCATGTCGGCGGCGATCGCCCTGGCCGAGCGCGTGCTGGGCGGGGAAAAGGGGACAGGTCCAATTTGTGCGCAGCACCCGCAGGGCGGGCACCGACCGCAGGTTGGTCGCGGCAAATTGGGCCTGTCCCCTTTTTCCTGAGGGCGATTCGCCCGTCGACGCCTATCTGCGGTTCCTCAGCGGCGGCTGCTCGAAAGACCCGCTCGACCTGTTGCGCGACGCGGGCGTCGACATGGAGCAGCCCGCGGCGATCGACGCGGCGCTGGGGCAGTTCGGCGAGTTGGTCGAGGAGTTGGATCGGCTGCTGTAAGGCCATCCGCGTGGACTTGGATCGCAGGTGGCCGGCCTCTTCCCCCTGGCGTCGCAACGGGATTTACGCCATATTATGGTGTTTCCTGAGCGTCGTTGGCATGTGGCTTTGGCGGCAAGTTCCTCAACGGGATGCGGATACGATGAAATCTCACTCAACCACGATACTGACCGTCCGCCACCAGGGGGTGGTCGCCATGGGCGGCGACGGCCAGGTGACCGTCGGCAACACGATCATGAAGGCCGACGCCAACAAGATCCGCCGCCTCATGGACGGCAAGGTGATCACCGGTTTCGCGGGCGCCACGGCCGACGCCTTCGCCCTGCTGGAGCGGTTCGAGGCGAAGTTGAAGGATTATCCGTCGAACGTGCCGCGGGCGGCCACGGAATTGGCCAAGGAGTGGCGCACTCGATCGCGTGTTGCGCCGCCTGGAGGCGATGATGGCCGTGATCGACGCCCGGCACACGCTGCTGGTAACCGGCAACGGCGACGTCCTGCAACCGGCCGACGGAATTATCGGGATCGGCTCGGGCGGGAACTTCGCCGTGGCCGCGGCCCGCGCGCTGTTGGCCCATAGCAGCCTCTCGGCCGTGGAGATCGTTCGCAAGTCGCTTGAGATCGCCGCCGGGATCGACGTGTATACGAACAACAACATCGCGGTGGAGGAGATGGCGTGCGCTGAGTGACGGTGGCATTGTCGCTCCTATCGGCGAGTACCACGACATTAGCTACCGCCGATAGACGTCCTTTCGGTGTGCCACTCGCAGCACCAGGATAATCAACCGGTCGTCGTGGATTTCGTAGACAACGCGGTAGTTGCCGACTCTGATCCGCCAGAGATTGTCGTCGCCCGCCAACTTCACGACCCCCGCCGGTCGAGGATTCTTCCGCAATTCCTTCACGGCGTCGAGGATGCGCCTCCGGAAGGGGAGCGGAACCTTGTCGAGGCCTTTTTCCGCCGACGGCTTGATGATCAGCTCGTACTCCATCGCGGCCTAGAGTGCGTGTTTCTTGCGGTACTGGTCGAGCGTGATACCGCCTTTCTCTTTGCGGGCTTTTTTGGCCGCTTTGACGTCGGCCTCGTCCTCCATTTGCTCGATCATGGCCAGGTCTTCCAAGGAAACCAGGGCTGCCAGCGGCTTGCCCCGCCGCTGGATGACGATCCGCTGGCCTTGATAGCATGCCCGGTTGAGATATTCGGAAAACGTGTTCCGCACGTCGACGACGTTCGCGTTCATCGGTCGATCCTCCAAGCCTTTCAATGCCCCCACAAGTACATTATAGCAGACTTGCCGTTCTGTGCACAGTCGATCCGGCACCGCGCATCCGCGTTTGACCTGGAATCTGCGAACGGCGCATGGCATTGATGCTGTTGGTGCGCAGGAGTATAATCCAGAGCTTTCCATGCGATGTCCCGTTTGGAAGGGCCGAAAAGAGCCCGGTGAGGACCAAGTGCGAGACCTGACCCCTCGTCAAATCGTGGAAGAACTCGATCGGCACATCGTCGGCCAAGACGCCGCGAAGCGGGCGGTGGCGGTCGCCATCCGCAATCGCTGGCGACGCCAACAGCTCGAAGGCGACATGCGCCAGGAAGTGGCGCCCAAGAACATCATGATGATCGGCCCCACCGGCGTGGGCAAGACCGAGATCGCCCGCCGCCTGGCCAAGCTCACCGGCGCCCCGTTCATCAAGGTCGAGGCCACCAAGTACACCGAGGTGGGCTACTACGGCCGCGACGTGGAGAGCATGATCCGCGAGCTGGTCGAAAACGCCATCGGCCTGGTGCGGGAGAACGAGCGCGAGAACGTCGAGGCCGAGGCCAAGCGCCGCGTCGAGCGAGCGGTTGCTCGACCTGTTGGTGCCCGCCCCGCCCGCGTTCGACGCCACGTCCGCCGACAGCCCCGATTCGCCCGAACGTTTCGAGCGGACGCGGGAGAAGATGCGGGCCATGCTGGCCGCCGGCGAGTTGGAAGAGCGGCGGGTCGAGCTGCAGTTGGAGCAGCGGGCCGTGCCCATGATGCTCACCGGCATCGGCATGGAGCAGATGGACATCGACTTGCAGGGCATGTTCGAGAAGATCCTGCCCAAGCACTCCACCCGCAAGGAAATGACCGTCGCCCAGGCCCGCACGGTCCTCTTCGAGCAGGAGTGCGACGCCCTGATCAACCAGGAGAAGGTCAACGCCACGGCGATCGAACTGGCCGAGAACGTGGGCATCATCTTCGTCGACGAGATCGACAAGGTCGTGGCCAGCGAGCAGACGCACGGGGCCGACGTCTCGCGGCAAGGCGTGCAGCGCGACCTGCTGCCGATCGTCGAAGGCACGACCGTGCAGACCCGCTACGGCTACGTGCGCACCGACCACATCCTGTTCATCGCCGCCGGGGCGTTCCACCGCGCCAAGCCGAGCGACCTCATGCCCGAATTGCAGGGGCGGTTTCCCATCCGCGTCGAGTTGCAGGCCCTGGGCAAGGAAGACTTCGTGCGAATCCTCACCGAGCCCAAGGGCGCGCTGACGAAGCAATACCAGGCCCTGTTGGCCACAGAGGGCGTCGAGCTGGCATTTCAGGACGACGCCGTCGAGGCCCTCGCCGAGTTCGCCTTCCAGGTGAACCAGACCACGCAGAACATTGGCGCCCGGCGATTGTACACGATCATGGAGCGGCTCTTGGAGGAACTGAGTTTCGAGGCGCCCGAGATGAAGCGCGGCCGCGTGGCGATCAACGCCGCGTATGTCCGCGAGCGGCTGGCCGAGCTGACCCAGGACGAAGACCTGAGCAAGTTCATCCTGTAGCCACGGATCGGGCAAGACGGGTGAATCATGCCTCCACACCGCGTTGAGGATGACGATTGGGACGACGAGCGATGGGAGGAAGACGGCTTCGGATCGGACGACTCGGATCGCTCTGAGGAAGACGAACCAACGATACCGTGCCCCTCGTGCCGGCGAGAGATTCATGAAGAGTCGCAGCGGTGTCCGTATTGCGGGCACTACCTTTCGGACGAGGATTCCCCGGCACGCCATGCGCCGTGGTGGATCATCATCGGTGTCTTGCTGGCGCTATTGGCGATTTGGTCTTGGATCGCGCAGAAGCTTTAGGAGAGTCGGCCCTCACGGCGTGCGCGGCTCGACTTCCCGCAGCAACTTCTCGCAATCGATGCCGCCCTGGGCGGCCTCTTGCCAATAGCGCGCGGCCAGGGCGGGGTCGCCTTGGGGATCGACCGCCAGGAACGTGGCGATGATTGCCTTCGAACCCGGATCCTTGCCGAAGTATTGCTGGACGATCAGCCGCACCAGGGGCGTGGGCAGGGTTTCCGCCCGATATTCCTCGTAACGTCCGCCGGTCTTCACCTTCAAGTGGTTCTTTTCGCTCTCGACCACGACGGAAGAAGCATTGTCGAGCTTGAGCTCTTCGCCCGGCTGGAGTCGGCCCATCGCGGCGCGAATGCCTTCCCAGAACTGCGTGAGGTGATCGAGCATGATTTGCAGGCGATCTGCCTGGTCCGTCTGCTCCGGCGTGTGAGCGGCGGCCGCAGCCGTCTCGATCTGCGTTCGTGCGGCGGCCAGGTTCCGCGCGGCCAGGGCGGCTCGGGCGGCGGCCACGGATGCGACAAAGTCGGGCGCCTTCTGCCCGCCGACGGCCGATGGCGATGGCGGCCGATCTGCGGGCGGCCTCGCTGTCGGCGGGGTGCGCTCCGGTTCCTGCCCGCCGCCCTGATCGCTGGGGGCGACCGCGGCGCGCTCGGCGAGCATGCTGTTGAGCATGACGCCCCCCACGCCCAGCGCCGCCAAGATCAGGCCGGCGCCGATCGGCCCGTTCCACGAGGCACGCGATGACGGGCGGGCCGCGGGCCGCGAGGGCCGATCGCTCGACAAGGCATATTCCCCCGCCGACGTCGAAGCGGGCCGATAGCCGGTCCGGGCTGATTTTTCAGAGCCTAGCACGTTCGGCGATTCAGCCTTCCGTCCTACCCCGTACCCGGCCGCCGCATCCGCATCTTCGTCCGCGGCCTTCCTGGCGGATGGCTTCGCAATCGACAGGTCCGAGTCGTCGTCTTGGAAGCCGAGTACATCTTCGTCCAACGACTTGGCAGCCGGCGTGGGCCTCGCCGCCGACGGAGCCTGTGCCGCTGGCCCCGGCTCCTCCTTCTTCAGTTCAACGTCGTAGTCGTCTGCCACCGCCCGCGACGGCTTTGCGGCCGGTGCGGACGCTTTCGGTGCGGACGCTATCGGCGAGGCCGCCACTTGATTCCGCAGACCGGCGTCGTACGAGGCTTTCTCGGCCGGGTCCAACAGGCACGCCTTCGCCAGGCGCAATTCGTCCAGAAGCTTGCTCCATTGGCTCAGATGGTCCCCCGGACGGATGCGGCGCACCTTGGCCATCGCGGCGACGGCCGCATGGGAGATCAACTCCGGATCGGACTCGAACCGTGACAGCCCCAACAGGCGATAGCGGTCCGGCGGGCGGCTGCCATCGGTAATGCCAAGCCATTCGGAGTACGGATCGAACGCATCGGACACGGAAACTGCTCCCAACGCCCTGGGACCGCGATTCTGGGACGTCATCGCCACGGCATCCACTCCTTAGGTTACTCACAGTGATCGGTCAGGTGCAAGACACCCTTTCGTCCGGCTGCCGTTCCTCGCCCATTGATCCGCTATTGCGGGGGGGCGACGGGGGCGGCAACACTCGCTATGCTAACGCTCGGAACTTTTGCATCCTCTGTCGCGTCATGTAGTTGGGGTTCCAAAGCGTCGGCAACCGGCGACTGACCGCCGCCGGTCGGTCCCGGCGAGCCACTACCAGGAGATTGGACGATGAGAGCGAGTTTTTGGTTCCCGTTGTCGGCGGCCGTGGGCGTTTTGTCGGCCGCCTTCTTGACGTTTTCCCCTTCCCGCGGGGCCCCGGTGGGCGAGGCCGACACGCGAAAACAGATGACCGACGCATTCCATCAGGGCAACTTCAAGGATGCCTACGAGGGATTCCGGAAGCTGATCCTCGATCCCCACGACAATCCCGCCATAGTGGGAGATGACCTGAACATGGCCGTTCAGTGTCTCCAGCGGCTCAACCGCGTCGACGAGATCGACGCCCTGCTGGAAGACGCGGTCAAGGTCCACAAGGAGCACTGGCGGCTGTTGTGGCACGCGGCCGAGGAGTACATGAACGTCCCGCACCAGGGGTTCATCGTGGCCGGCCAATTCCATCGCGGCAACAAACGCGGCGGCGGCCGCGCGGTCAACTCACAGGAACGCGACCGCATCCGCGCCCTGCAATTGATGATCCAGGCCATGCCGTCGGCCCTGAAGGACGACAACCACGGCGAAGTGGGCAACTATCTGCAAGTGCTGGCCAACACGCTGTTGAACAACCGCGGCTACAGCGAGTCGT
Organism: uncultured Planctomycetaceae bacterium; assembly: GCA_963759115.1. Taxonomy (GTDB): domain Bacteria; phylum Planctomycetota; class Planctomycetia; order Pirellulales; family Thermoguttaceae; genus CAVWXT01. The sequence continues at coordinate 1,276,282 of CAVWXT010000006.1, read as the reverse complement.
GGCGGCTGCAATACCTGAGCGACTTGACCGTGTTGCCCGACTATGAGGACGGCTGGGGATACTACCGTCAAGACTCCGGCGCGCCGGTGGATGCCGACGGCAAGCCCGTGTTCCATCACGTGCCGAAGAGCTTCGAGGCCGCCGAAACCGATGGCCAGCGTTGGCGGTGGTGCCTCCAACAGACGGTGGAAATGAACCCGGGGCTCCTCAATTCGATGCGGATGCAGTTCGCCGAGTTCTCTGCTGAACCAGTTCGGCGTGCAGACGATGGCCCAATGGGGCTGGGCGTTCGGCCGCATGGAAACCGACGACACCAAGCAGGACGAAAGCGGGACCTACGCCTTGCACACCCTGGGCGAGAACGAGACCATCGCCCGGCTGGCCACCGGCATCAAACGGTTCGATCTGCCGGACGAGTTCAACTACATCAAGATATTCCAGCAAATCAACGTCGAAATGCCAACGCAGTACGGCGTGGTGACGCAAGCCCTGACGCATTTGGCCGGAATCTTCGAGAACCGGCGGCAGTATCCCAAGGCGGCCGACTACTGGCGGCGGTTGCTGAAGGAATATCCCAATGCGAACTCGGCCCAACGCAGGGATTGGAAGCAGCGGCTCGACCAGATTGTCGGCAATTGGGGCCGCTTCGAGCCGGCCCAAACCCAACCCGCCGGCCGCGGCGCCACCGTCGAGTACCGCTTCCGCAACGGCCGGCAAATTGACTTCACCGCCCACGAAATCAAGGTCGAAAAGCTGCTGGACGACGTGAAGGCGTTCGTCAAGTCGAACCCCAAGAACCTCGATTGGGACAAGATCAACATCCAGGACATCGGCTACCGGCTGGTGCAGAAGAACCAGAAGCAGTATCTCGGCCAGCAGGTGGCCCAATGGCAGATGGCCGTCGAGCCGCGGGAAAACCATTTCGACAAGCGGGTCACCGTCGCCACGCCGCTGCAAAAGCCCGGCGCGTATCTGGTGACCGCCAAGATGTCGGGCGGAAACACCAACTTCATCGTGCTCTGGGTCGACGATACGGCCATCGTCAAGAAGCCGCTCTCGGGCAAGACGTATTACTTCGTGGCCGACGCCGTGACCGGCAAGCCGATCCCCAAGGCCAACGTCGAGTTCTTCGGCTGGCAGCAGGTCTGGCACGAATAAGCCGCCGCAAAATGAGGTGCTCACCAAGCAATTCGCCGAGTACACCGATGCCGACGGCCAGGTGATGCCCGACCCCGGCCGGCCAGCCGCAGCAACTTCCAGTGGCTCATTACCGCGCGGACCAAGGAAGGCCGATTCGCCTATCTCGGTTTCACCAACGTCTGGTTCGGCAATTGGTACGACGCCGAGTACAACGCCACGAAGGTCTACACCATCACCGACCGGCCCGTCTACCGGCCCGATCAGAAGGTCCATTACAAGTTCTGGGTCCGTCACGCCCAGTATGACATGGCCGACACCTCCCAGTTCGCCAACCAGACGTTCACGGTCGAAATCCACAATCCCAAGGGCGAGAAGATCGTCTCGGAACGCAAGAAGGCCGACGCGTACGGCGGCATCGAGGGCGAGTATACCGTTCCGGCCGACGCCACGTTGGGCATTTACCAATTGAACATCAAGGATCACGGCGGCGGCAGCTTCCGCGTCGAGGAGTACAAGAAGCCGGAGTTCGAGGTTTCGGTCGATGCCCCCGCCGAGCCGGTCATGCTCGGCGAGAAGATCACCGCCACGATCAAGGCCAAGTATTACTTCGGTTCGCCCGTAACCAAGGCCAAGGTGAAGTACAAGATCAACCGCACCAGCCACGACCAGCAGTGGTATCCCGCCGGGCCGTGGGACTGGTTCTACGGGCCGGGCTATTGGTGGTTCGCCTACGACTACAACTGGTATCCCGGCTGGCGGAGTTGGGGCTGCCTGCGGCCGATGCCGTTCTGGTGGCCGCGCGGCCAGCAGCCGCCGGAACTCGTCGCCGATCAGGAAGTGGAGATCGGACCCGACGGCACAGCGAAGGTCGAGATCGACACGGCCGTGGCCAAGGCTGTCCATCCCGACCAGGACCACAGCTATTCGATCACCGCCGAGGTGGTCGACGAGTCGCGGCGGACGATCGTCGGCACGGGCACGGTGCTGGTGGCCCGCAAACCGTTCACCGTCTACACGTGGATTGATCGCGGCTACTATCGGGTGGGCGACACGATCGCGGCCCACTTCTCCGCCCGCACGCTCGACGGCAAGCCCGTCCATGGGCAAGGGCGAGTTGCAATTGCTCAAGATTGGCTACAAAGACGGCAAGCCGGTAGAGACGCCGATCCAGACCTGGCAAGTCGACACGAACGCCGAGGGCACGGCCCAGCAGCCGCTGGCGGCTTCACAGGCCGGCCAGTATCGCCTCTCCTACAAGTTGACCGACGCAAAGAACCACACCATCGAGGGCGGCTACGTCTTCACGATCATCGGCGAAGGGTTCGACGGCGCGCAGTTCCGCTTCAATCACCTCGAACTGATCCCCGACAAGCGGGAATACGCCCCCGGCGATGCCGTGAAGTTACAAATCAACACCGATCGCACGGGCGGCACCGTGCTCCTGTTCGCCCGGCCGGCCAACGGCGTCTACCTGCCGCCGAAGGTCATCCGCTTGGACGGCAAGAGCACCGTGGAAGAGATCGGCGTGGTGAAGAAGGACATGCCCAACTTCTTCGTCGAAGCGGTCACGATCGCCGACGGCCGCGTGTACAGCGAGACCAAGGAGATCGTCGTCCCGCCGGAGAAGCGGGTCTTGAACGTCGCAATCGAGCCCACGAAGGAGGCTTACAAGCCGGGCGAGAAGGCGAAAGTGAAGATCAAGCTCACCGATTTCACGGGCGAGCCATTCGTGGGCTCCTCTGTCGTGGCGATCTACGACAAGTCGGTGGAGTACATCTCGGGCGGGTCGAACGTGCCGGAGATCAAAGAGTTCTTCTGGAAGTGGCGGCGGCAGCACCACCCGCAGACCGAGTGCAGCCTGGATCGCTGGTTCCAGAACCTCATCTCACCCAACGCCATCGGCATGGGCGACCTGGGCGTCTTTGGCGGCTCGGTGGCCGAAGAAATGGACACCTTGCAGCAGGACCAGAACGGTGTTGGCGTCCGTCGGCAGTCGGGGCAGATGCGCCGTACGGTTACCGTCGGCATGAGTGCGCCTGGTTTCGGTGCTGACGTCGCCAAGAGCGAAATGATGCCCGCATCGCCCGCCAATCGGGCGATGATGATGGACGCCGCCGCGGCACCGATGTTCGAGGCTGCGCCGATGGCGGCGATGGCCGAGAAGGAGTCTGCCCGTGGCGATGGCGGGGCCCCGATGGTCGAACCGACCGTCCGCACCAAGTTCGCCGACACGGCCCTCTGGGTCGGTGCTTTGACGACCGAAAAGGACGGCACGGCCGAAGTCTCGCTCGACATGCCCGAGAACCTCACCACCTGGCGGATCAAGGTCTGGGGCATGGGCCAGGGGACCAAAGTCGGCCAAGGTTTCACCGACGTAGTCACCCGCAAGGACCTCATCGTCCGGCTCGAAGCCCCGCGTTTCTTCGTGCAAACCGATGAAGTCGTGTTGTCGGCGATTGTGCATAACTATCTGAAGACGAACAAGGACGTTGTGGTGCAGTTGGAACTGATTGGCGAATGTTTAGGCGTTCCCGTGGAAGCGTTCACATTGGTCGACCACATTCACCGGCTTGCTTACGTACATGGTACCGCAGGTCAACGTACGGTCCGTATCCCTGCCAATGGCGAAGCGCGCGTTGATTGGCTGGTGAAAGTGCTTGAGGAAGGTGAAGCCGTAATTCGCGTCAAGGCTGCAACGGTAAGGGCGTCCGACGAGACGGAGCAACAGACCGGCTTCCGAGTGGAGAAGCCGCTGTTTGACAGGGACCCGAACGAAGAGTCGGACGCCATGGAGCAGAAGTTCCCCTGCTACGTCCACGGCATGCTCAAGATGGATTCCTACAGCGGCGCGATCCGGCCGAAGGACGAAAGCGGCAAGATCGTCGTGGAGGCGTCCAAGGACCGGCGGCCGAAGGAGTCGCGGCTCGAAGTCCGCTACTCGCCCACGCTGGCGGGCGCGATGGTCGACGCCCTGCCGTACATGGTCGATTATCCCTACGGCTGCACCGAGCAGACCTTGAACCGCTTCCTGCCGACCGTGATTACGCAGAAGATTCTGTTGGACATGAAGCTGGACCTCAAGGACATCCGGCAAAAGCGGACGAACTTGAACGCCCAGGAGATCGGCGACGACGCCGAGCGGGCGAAACAGTGGGGACGGCTCAAGGCGAACAGCCCTCACCCTAGCCCTCTCCCAAAGGGAGAGGGGACCAAGAATCCGGTCTTCGACGAGGACGAGGTCCGCCGCATGGTCAAGGACGGCGTCGAGCGGCTCACGCAGATGCAGTGTGCCGACGGCGGCTGGGGTTGGTTCTCCGGCTGGGGCGAACATTCCATGCCGCACACCACCGCGGTGGTGGTTCACGGCCTGCAAATCGCCCAGCAGAACGACGTGGCCCTGGTGCCCGGCGTGCTGGAGCGCGGCGTCGAGTGGCTCAAACGCTATCAGGACGAGCAAGTCCAATGGCTCAGGAACGCGGCCATTAAAGACAAGCCGGCCGGCCTCCGCTGGAAGCAATTTGCCGACAACCTCGACGCCTTCGTCTACATGGTGCTGGTCGATGCCGGCGTGAAGAATGCCGACATGCTCGATTTCCTCTACCGCGACCGCACGCATTTGGCCGTTTATGGCGTCACCATGTACGGCATGGCCTTGGAGAAGCAGGGCGAGAAAGAGAAGCTCGCCATGATCCTGCGGAACATCGGCCAGTACCTCCAGCAGGACGACGAGAACCAGACGGCCTGGCTCAACTTGCCCGAAGGCTATTGGTGGTATTGGTACGGCAGCGAGTTCGAGGCCCACGCCTATTACTTGAAGCTCTTGGCGCGGACTGATCCGAAGGGCCCGATTGCCCCGCGGCTGGTCAAGTATCTCTTGAACAACCGCAAGCACGCCACCTACTGGAACTCGACCCGCGACACGGCCCTGTGCGTCGAGGCCCTGGCCGACTTCCTCCGCCAGAGCGGCGAGGCCGCGCCGGAGATGACCGTCGAGGTCTATTACGACGGCAAACTGCAAAAGGCCGTCGAAATCACGCCCAAGAACCTGTTCACGTTCGACAACAAGTTCGTCCTGGAGGGCGACGCCATCCAGTCGGGGCCGCACACGATCGAACTCAAGAAGAAGGGCGCCGGCCCGCTCTACTACAACGGCTACATGACCAACTTCACCCTCGAAGACTTCATCGACAAGGCCGGCCTGGAGATCAAGGTCAACCGCAAGTACTATAAGCTCGTCAAGGCCGACAAGTCGATCCATGCGGCCGGTTCGCGCGGGCAAGCGGTCGACCAGAAGGTCGAAAAGTACGATCGCCAGGAATTGCCGAACCTTGCCGAGCTCAAGAGCGGCGACCTCGTGGAGATCGAGTTGGAGATCGACAGCAAGAACGACTACGAGTACCTCGTCTTCGAGGACATGAAGCCCTCCGGGTTCGAGCCGGTCGATCTCCGCAGCGGTTACACGGGCAACGATTTGGGGGCCTACGTCGAGTTCCGCGACAACCGCGTGGTGTTCTTCGCCCGCACGCTGGCCCGCGGCAAGCACAGCGTCTCCTATCGGATGCGGGCGGAGATACCCGGCAAGTTCAGCGCCCTGCCGACTCGCGCCGCGGCGATGTATGCCCCGGAACTCAAGGCCAACTCGGATGAATTGAAGATTGGCGTGAAGGATTAGCAGTCCGGCACACTCAAGGCGTCGGGTCGGGTGCCACGGGCAGCTTGTCTGCCCGTGCAGGGGACACGGGCAGGCAAGCTGCCCGTGGCACCCAGCAGTTTCGGTGTGTCAGACCACTAGCCCGGTTTCCTGCCGCGGACGATCTCGACGGGAACCCACATTGATTCGAGCAACTGCTCGTCGACCGTGAAGCCGACGGCCTCGATCGCCCGGCGGGCGTAGATCGGACGACAGTCCATCAGGTTGGGAAAGTGCTGGTGCGTCCACTCGAAGGCTCGGACGATCGCCCCCTGCTTGCCTTCTTTCGACACGGCGACGACGACGATGCGGCCACCCGGCCGCAAGACCCGCAGGCATTGCGCCAACACCCGCGGAATCTCGGGCGTGTCGAACAGTTCCAGGGTGAAGCACAAGAAGACGCCGTCGAGAGAATCACGGCCGAAGGGAAGGTCTTCGGCGTCTCCACAATGCAGTTCGACCCGGTCGGCCAGGTTCTCGCGCTGCAAGTTGTCCCGCGCGTGGGACAGCATGTTCTCGGAGATGTCGAGGCCGAAGACCCGGCCGGTTGGCCCCACCGCTTTGGCGAGTTGCACCAGGACGTGGCCGGTGCCAAAGCCGATTTCCAGCAAGCGCTCGCCGGCGGCCGGGGTCAGCAATCTGAGTCCCGCCTCGCGCATCGCCCGTTCGGAATGTTCGGCCAGCAGGTCGTAGACCTTGGCGATCTTGTTGTAGAAGTGCCTGGTCTCGCTCTTGGATTGGAGCACCCGCAGCACGCCCGGCTCGTACTCCAGCGAGTTGTCATCGCTCATGACGGCGATCCTCCGTCTGATTGCCCCGGCCCTTGAATACGCTGCATGTAGGCGCTGGAGATGTCGAACCGCCGCACCATGCCAATCACTTGCCGGCGGTCGAGACCATCGACCACCGGCAGTGTCAGCAGGTCGTTCTCTACGAACAGTTCCAGCGCCCGGTCGAGGGTGTTGTCGGGGGTGAGCGGCCGGATATCGCTCTGCATCAAGTCCTCCGCCAGGACGCAGCGCGCGCATGTGGGCGGCTTGCGAGGCCAAATGGACCTCTTCCAGGTTCACGACGCCCAAGAGCCGTTTCTCCCCGTCAACGACCGGCAGGATCGAATAGGGCGAGTCGCTGAGCCGGCGGACCACCTCGTCGAGCGAATCATAGGGATAGAGCAACGACAGGACCTGCCCCGGCTTGAGGAATTGACTCACGCGAACTCCGGCCAGCACTTCCCGAACGTAGCTGCCCTGATGGGCCGGCGATCGCGAGCGGCTTTCCATCTGCGACGAGTAGATCGACTGCTCGTCGGAGAGAATGAACGCCAGCGCGCAGACCCACAATGCGGGCAGGAGGAGGTGATAGCCGCCGGTCATTTCGCTGACGATGACCAGCGTGGAGATCGGCGTCTTGGCGGCGGCGGCAAAGAACCCGGCCATTCCCACGATCACGAAACTGGCCGGATGCGGCACCAGCGCGGGCCACCAGTGGTGCATCAGCAGGCCCAAGGCCCCGCCGCCGCAGCCGCCAATGACCATCGACGGCCCGAACACGCCGCCCGAGCCGCCGCTGCCGATCGTCAGGCCCGTGGTGAGGATCTTGCCCAGGGCGATGGCCAGCAGCACCCAGGCGCTCACCGTGGATTCGTTGGTCACGGCGTCCTGGACGGCGCTGTAACCGAACGACAGCACCGCGAGGACCTGCTGCTGCTGGCCCACCAGGTAATACAAAACCAGGGCGACCAGCCCTGTCAGAAATGCGCCCAAGGCCGGTCGAAAATGCGGCCGCACCGGCACGCGGCGAAACACGCGGACGCACCCGTAGAACGTCCGCGTGTAGAGCGCGGCCAACACGACCATGAACAGGACCAGAAGCAAATAGGGCCCCAACTCCCACGCGCTGTGGAACGAAAGGTCGGGGGTTGCGAACAGCGGCTGCCAGCCGGCGTAGGCGCCGAGCGTGCAGTAGGACACCACGCAGGCGATCGCCGCCGGCATGATTACTTCGGCCTCGAACTCCGGCGAGCGGTAGAGCACCTCGGCGGCAAACAGCGCCCCGGCCAGCGGGGCACGGAAGATGGCGGCGATTCCGGCCCCCATGCCGGCCGCCATCAGCACGCGGCGTTCGGCGGCCCGCAGCCGCAGGAGATTGGCCAGCAAGGAGCCGAAGCCGGCGCCGATCTGGGCGATCGGTCCTTCGCGGCCGCCCGATCCGCCCGTCCCCAGCGTCAGAGCGCTGGCGACAATCTTGACCAAAGGGACTCGGGGCCGGATCTGACCCTCGTGCAAGTGGTAGGCGGCGATTACCGCGTCGGTGCCGTGTCCCTCGGCTTCCGGCGCGAGGGTATAGACGAACAGCCCGCTCAGCAGCCCGCCCACCGTGGGAATCACCAACAACAGCCACGGATAGAGCGGATGATTGATGGGCGGGAGCCACGCGAGCAGCGACTCGCCGGCGGGGCGCGGCTGGGGATCGTAACCGGCCCCGATCCCCAATGCGCAGTGCTCGGCCTGCGCGTGTCGCCACATAGAACACAATGGCCCCGAGCCCCGCCACAACGCCCACCAGGACGGCCAACCCCAGCAGCCGCACCTGGCCCCGGATGCGTCTTTGACCCAACTGGAGAAACTCGGGAAACCAGGCGAACGGACGCGGCGGAGCGGTAGCGTTAACGTGGGTCTGATCCATTGTCAAAAGGCCTTCCCTCCAGGCTGACACAACAAGTCTATTGTACGCAGCCACGCCCGCCGAGGTTTGGCTGGCGGCGTCCGTAGGGTGCGCGAAACGCACCAGTCGGTCGAGTTCCGGTGCGTTTTACGCACCCTACAAGACTCAAGGCGTCAGGTCGGGTGCCACGGGCAGCTTGTCTGCCCGTGCAGGGGACACGGGCAGGCAAGCTGCCCGCGGCACCCGGCGTTTTACGCACCCTACAAGACGCCGTCATTTCCCGCCGGCCGCCTTGGCCTTCAACTCCAACTCGTGCGACATCATGGTTTCGTAGAGCGCAAGCTGAATGTCGACGATCTGGCTCAGCGACACGTGGCAGGGCTTGTCGCCCGTGACCCCGTGCGGACACTCCAGCGTAAAGGCGGTCGCTCCGCTGGCGTGATACACGGCGCTGATCAGGTTGAACGGCTCCAACGGCCCCTTGCCGTCGCCCTCGATCGTGGGCGGAACCGATTGCTTGTCGTGCGGCAAACCGCGCCGCTCCAGCAGGGCATAATAATCGTCGGCGAGCCGGGCCGCGTCCTTCTGGATGGCCAGCGGCGTGTAGGCCGGGCGGAGGATCGAAGGAGCCCAAGCGCAGCTATGAAGCGACACGGCCATGTCGGGTCCCTCGTCGGACGCCACGCGGATGATGGCCGGGGCCTCGGTGCTCATCGGCGCAAAGAACTCGTCGTGCATCGGGTTGATGCCGATGTCGTTGAAGTAGCAGCCCATGAAGCCGATCTTCGGCCCGGTCCGCGGATGCTGCCGCTTGGAGTCGGGCCAGACGGCGATGCGGCCGTCGGCCCAGGTGCCCATGCCCCAAAACTGGAGATCGATGATCTCCATCCCGTTGCAGCGCCCCGGCTCGAAGCGGGCCGTGCCGTCGGGATTGCCCGAGGGAATGATCAGCAGCCGGCATTGCTCGCCCAGGCGGCGCAGCTCGGGCTGCTCCTGGCCGCGGAGGTCGCGGCCGGTTTCCATCACCGCGATCAGGTTCATCAGGCCGGTGAGCCCCTCGACCTCGTGCCCGTGGACGGGGCCGATGAACAGGATCACGGGCTTCTTGCGGAGCGACTTGTTCATGTAGGCGGTCAAGTCGCGGCCGCCGACGGCCGAATTGAAGTTGGAATTGCGTTCGAGCTTTTCCAGCGGGCCGTAGCTGACCAGGTAGATCGGCCGGCCGCCGGGGCTTTTGGCGATCGTGCGGACTTCGCCCCGCGTGAGCTTCTCGACCTGCTGGGTCACGGTTTTCACGTCGCCGACCCAGAAGGGCGGCAATTCGCGCTTCAACAACCGGGCATGGGCCTCTTCGTAGGTCATCCGGGGCGCGGCGCCGCGGGCGCAGGCGTTGTGGTCGTATTCTGCGCAAACGCCGCATTGACAGCCGTAACAACGATAGCGATGACTGCTGCAACTCGCATCATAGATTGGCTCCCGATGTATAGGTCCGAGTCCGTTAAAATAGAGGTAAATTGTCTGGTTGTTAGGACTTGGGTCTTGGGACTCGGATTTTTGGTCTACGCATCAACGGCCTGAGCTAAGACCGAAGCCCTAAGACCCAAGCCCAAAGACCTAAGCCCCAAGGTCGTCGAGTCCCGCATCCGGCCGGCGTAGAACCGTTCCACGTTGACCCAATCCACCATGTTACCATCCGGCTCACCCGGCGGCCAGTGATTGGGGTTTCGCCCCGCATCACGCTTCGCCCGTCGAGGTTAGGGCGACGACGAACCACGCTATCGGCTTTGACGACAGGGGCTTCGCCACTCCAGTTCGGCGCGTAAGTCGCATCACTCTCAGGAGTGGAATGGTGCAAAACCCCTCCCTGACGAGGGAGGTTGGCCGAGCAAGGGCACATCGCCGGATCGTTTCCACGCCCGCAATTCCGGCTCGGCCGGACACGCGGATTGCCGCATGATCCTGTTGGTCATTCCTGAAAGAGCCTCTGGAGTCAAGGGCCTTCCGGTGAGTTGTTGGTGGTTGGATTTTGTTTTTGGGCACGTACATTCCCCGACAAAGCCACAAAGGGGCTTTTCTTGGTAGTTTGAATTGGTTGGGGGGATCGATGGCAGAGTTCAGTTGTCACGGTCATATGCGAGGTTGTTCGCGCCGTTCTTTTCCGTGCGGCGGCACCCCTACCCATTCCTTCGTGAATCCGTCTGCCGCTAGCGGCAGCCGTTCAGACCCCAACGGGCCTGACACCGAATATGCTTTGCGACCGTCTCGCAGAACACCAGCCGTCCCAATCAACAAAACGCTCGACAACAAGGCCGAGTCCATTGACCAACTCGGACTGACCAAGTGTCCGCGAGGGCCTCTCCTCGCTGCGAGGAGGGCCGATGCAACCGCTACTCTCCCTTCTCTCCTCCCTTGTTTTCTGTAACAGGTTCCCCGCCCACCTCTTCCTTCCTATAATTCCGCTGCTTGGTGAAGCGGAGTCGGGCTCTGCGGGGACGCAACCCGACAAGGAATAGCCAAGTCAAGGTGCGCCAAGAGCGTGCGGGGCCTCTGACGAGGGCTTCTCGCCAGGGGCCGTTTTCTTACCCCTTGGACACCTTGCCATCCCTCCGAAAATCCGCTGCCGCAAAGCACCATCGGGCGATCCTTTCGTGTTCAGCCGGATACGGCCATTCCCTCGCGTTGCTCTTGCCGGAGCCCGCCGACGGCATACGCCTCGTGGTACTTGACCATGTGCCAGATGATCGTCGCCAGTCGACGCATCACCGCCACGCGACCGATTTTCGCTCCCCGACGCTTCTTGATCCTCTGATACCAGGCCCTCATGCGCGCATCCCGCCGCAGGACGTGCAGCGTGATCTGGGCCAGGATGAAGCGCGCTGTGGCACTGCCTTGCTTGGTGATCGAGCCCAGCCGGTCGGTCGCCTCGCCGGAATTCCGGCATCCGGGCGTCAGGCCCCAATAGCTGGCCAGACTCTTCGATCGCGGGAACCGATCAATGTCGCCGATCCGCGAAGCCAAGGCCAGGCTGCCGTAGGCCCCGGCGCCCGGAATGCTGGCGATGACCGCCGCCGCCACGTTCTCCGCCTGCCGCCGGCGAATCTCCGCCCCCATCTGCTCGATCTGCTCGTCGCACAGCTTCCACTCCCCCAAGAGTTGATCCATCTCCCGCCGGTCGATCGGACTGAAGCACACCTGGGTCAGCCATTTCTTCCCCGCGATGGTGTCAATCCCCTTGGTGGGACACTCCTGCTCCAGATTGTGTTTTCGCAACAAACGCTTGACGCGGTTGATGATTCGGGTGCGGGACTGCCCCAGACGCTGACGCCGGGCGGTGAGTTGGCGGTCCTGCGCGTCTTGCTCCGTGGGCGGCACCACCCGGCGAATGCCTTGCACCTTCGTGCCCGCCAGCAACCGATGACGATTGACCCAGAGGATCTCGCCCAGGGCATTGGCGTCGCGGCGATCGGTCTTCTTCTTCGACTGCTTCTCGGGCTGAATGAGGATCGTCTCACGGCAGCCATATCCCGGCAACAGTTTCAACAGCCAGTCGTTAAAGCCGCAGACCTCCAAAATGGCGATGAAGCCGCCTTCCGGTTGGCTCTTCTGTCGCAACTCGGTGAAGAAGGCATGCACCCGTTTCCACTCCGTGCTCACCTGCCGTTTGTCGATCACGTCACCGGTCTCCTGGCGAACATTCACGGTCAACTGCTTGCGGTGCTGGTCGATGGAAAGGTATAACATCTCTCGGTCCTCTTGTTTGTACTTTTGGTGGGTTCACCACGAACCACACCGTGAATAGTACCGGGAGGACCGCTCTTTCATAGAATCAACAACTCGCTGTATTTCCAATTTCGTCGACTTCCTCGCCCTCCTCTCGACCCTCGACCCTCGACGCTGTGCTCTCCCGGCCAGATTCTCTTGGTCAACAACTCGCTCCCATTCCAATTTCGTCGTCCTGCTCCCCTTTCCGCTCTCGACTCTCGACGCTGGACTCTCGACCTTTTGGACTCTCCGCCGTCGACCATCATGCGCTCTCGGTCGCGGGTTTTCAAGATCAAGAATTGTGCCACCCAAACGACCGGCATCTTGCTGCCATCCCGGGCAGCGCGGTAGAATCTGGCCAATCAGTGTTGGCTGTTGCGAGGCTGGTAACGCGCGACGTCCCGTGCTCGGAACCAACACGTTTCAGGACGGCGCGGAAGCCGCGAACCATTGCCCCGCAACCCCTCTCTTGGTTCCCCAATGCGAGTGCTAAGCATGGCAAGAAAGAAGGTCCAGCGGAGCGCCGAAACGAAGCCGAGGGTCATGTCTCCGAGGAAAGCCCATGCGACGAAGACGGCGAAGTCGGCCCCCGAAATAAAAGCGAGAGCTTTGTCGAAGAACGCTCCGCCAAAGCGCACCGCGGTCGTAACGCTAGAGTGCCGCAATGGTGCGATCTTTCCACCCGAGGTGATGAAGATGGTCACCCCAGAAAAAGCTGCAAGGCTTGCGGCGCTTTTGGCCGACCTCGGGGTCATATTTCGCATAGACAAAGACGCGGAAGCCATTGAATTTCGTTCCTTCTCAAGAGAGAAAGTGATCGTGGTTGGAACGAAATGCCTTGCGCGACTCTGGGTATACGCATTTGCGTACTTCACCATATTCACGGACCTAGTTGCTCTCAAAGTACGCGATTCCGAAGCGACGTTGGATTTGCGCAGTAGCGACCGACTACGCGCAGCAGCGATTCTGCTAAAATGGGCCGTTAAGGCTGACGTGCAAGTCGCGCTCACTAATCGCAATGGAGCTAGTTCGGCGACGCTATCGATCCCATCCGAACTGGAGGCCGTGTTCTCACAGGAACATTTCGCTGAACACAAACGCTTTGCAGATAATCATGCGTTCGCCGCCCTGGCGTTCTTCTTGTACCACGAACTTGCCCATATACATCTGCGCCATGCGGCAGAGCAAGGGCAGCTCTCGTTCGAACAGGAAAGAGCGGCAGATCGTGTGGCAGCCGAATGGATGCTCGATTCTCCTGGCCTTAGCGCCAGGGTGCTGTTAGAGCGCCAATTGGGAATCACCATTGCGTTGGGTTGGCTCGCTTCGCTTACTGTGTATTTAGGGCACGCAAGCAAAAGCCACCCGCCTGCATGGGACCGTTTGTATCAATTCCTCGAACAGTATATTGAGGACGATCATCACATCGTCTGGGCTTTCGCGGTAGAAATGATCGGCGTCCACCTATGGAACCAACGCCGATCTGAGATCGATCCGAAAAGGGAGTTCGGTTCGCCTAAGGAAGGACTTAGCTACTACATTAATGTTCTCTCTCGGTTGGAGCAATGAGCAAGCGGAACAGAACGAGAATAGCGGGATCAGAAGTCTATTCATGGCTTGCGAAATTGGAGCGGGCGAGAGAATGCGGACTCCCCGCGCCTTGATCTTCCAACGAGGGACCCATGGGCGTCGCTACCCGTGACTATTTTCGACAACCGCCAGGCAGCGGCGGCTTCTTCGACTGGAGCCCCGGGACGGCCACGGTGTGCAAACGCCTGATCGCCGCGAACGTTGCCGTCTTCCTGCTGCCGTAGGCCCTTATGCAGTCACGAATCATCGACGAGGCCCGGATGGATGCGGCGTGCGACGCCTCGATTCGCGCGGGGCTCTGCGCGTGCTTTCCGCCCGATCGCGAGGTCTTCGCCCGCAGCCGCGGCTGGCACGGGGCGATGCCCGACTGGACCGTCGTGCGGGAAGAGCGCGGCCGGGTGATCGCCCACGTGGGCGTGGTCGAGCGGACGGTCGGCGTCGGCGGCCAGTCGCCGCGGGTCGCCGGCGTGCAGAGCGTGTTCGTCCTGCCCGCGCATCGCGGCCGCGGGCTTTGCCGCGACGTGATGCAGGCGGCCATGACGGAGGCCGCGCGGCGAGGGCTGGACTTCGGACTGCTCTTCTGCACGCCGCAGTTCGGCCCGATCTATGAGCGCCTCGGCTGGCATCGCTGGGGGCCAGAACCGTCTTGATGACCGGCGGCGACGGCCGGCAGCGGCCGATCCCCGCCAAGAACCTGGGACTGTTCTATCCTCTCGGGCGAAGCGATTTCCCGCCCGGCGACATCGACTTACGGGGAAGCGATTGGTAGATTCAACACACAGTCAAGTAGGTCACGGCACCCCGTGCCTGACATGCGGTTGACTCCAAACGGCGAAAAGTCAGGCACGGGGTGCCGTGACCTACCGTGCTATGGTGCCTGAGCTACGGCTACGATGCTACCGTATTGAATTGCGGTACTGCGTCACTCAGTCGCCGCCGGTCAGCCAGTCCAGCGTAAGCCGGGCGAAGAGAATCTTCTCGTAGGGATGCTTCTGGCCGGCCTCGTAAAGGCAGGCGAACGCGCCGTCGGGCAAGACCGCCAGGCTCGAATAGGCCGAGGGACCGGCACAGAGCAGCCTGGCCACCGGCCACGTGCGGCCCTCGTCGTAGCTCAGCCGGACGGTCAGCTTGTCGCGCTGGTCGCGCCGGTCGTCGGCCGCATTGGAGAACAACAGCACGCTCTTGCCGCCGTCGCCGGCCCAGCGGTAACGGACGAAGCTCCCCTCGCAGTTCGGATCGATCAGCGCACGATCGGCCCGTTGGTCGGCCCACGTTTGCCCGCCGTCGCTGCTGAAACAGACCCGGCGGCACCCCGGATCGGCGGAGTTTCGCATGTTGAGCATAAGCCGGCCGTCGGCCAGTTCGACCGCCGCCGACTCGTCGCCGCTTTCGGGACTGGACCCGCCCAATTGCCACGTCGCGCCGTGGTCGTCGGAGAAGATGACGTGGCTATAGTAAACGCCCTTGGTGCTCGTCTTGGTATGGTAACAGGGAATGACCAGCCGGCCCTGGTGTGGGCCGTGACGGAACTGAATGCCGTTTCCGGGGCCCGTGGCGTACCAATTCCAGTCGGGCGGCTTGATGGCCGAGGTGATTTCCTTCGGCGGCGACCAGGTCTGTCCGTCGTCTTCGGAGCGCGAGAGATAGATCCGCCGCGGGGCCTTGCTCGTTCGCGCGATGATCTGATCTTCCACGTCCTCGCCTCGATTCCAGTTGAGGAACAGCCAGATGACGCCGGTTTGCTGATCGACCACCGCGCAAGGGTTTCCGCAGGTGTTGCCCGGATCGTGCCAAAGGACTTGTTGTCGGCTCCAGTCCCGGCCGCCGTTGGTCGAGCGTTTCAGGAGCATGTCGATCTCGCCCGTGTCGTGCGAGGCGTTCTTTCGGCCCTCGCAGAAAGCCAGCAGCGTCCCGCGTTTGGTCGCGATCAGCGCGGGAATGCGGTAGGTATGGTAGCCGTCGGCGCCGCTGACGAACAGGTCGACGGACTCAGACCGGGTCGAGGGCGCGGCCTCGGCGCCCATCGCGAACAACAACGGCAACAGACCGACCAAGAATCGCCGTATCATGGATAATCCCTCGCTGGGAAAGAGGGTGAGACATGTCATACGTCTGCAGGATACAGGGGCACGCCGCCGGCGGCAAGCATCTGTAGGTCAGGCACCCCGTGCCTGACACGCGGCTGACTCCAAACGGCGACGAGTCAGGCACGGGGTGCCTGACCTACGCGTCTACGCGTCTGACCTACGCGTCTGACTTCGCGGATCAGCGGTCCGCCGCGAACTTCTTGAACGCCTCGTCCTCCCACACCTGCTTGGCAAGCCGGGCGTAACCGTTGCCCAACGGGTGACTGCCGTCGGCGTATTCCTCGCTGGGCAGCAGCACGGCCATGTAGTGCGGGACCTTCCGTTCCGTGAGCCACGCGTCGACTTGCTGCAACCGTTTCTGATAGGTCGCCCGGCTCTTCTCGGTCAGCTTGTGCTCGTTGAACGGGCCGACCACCACGAAGAGCTTATTGCCGCGCGACTGGAGCAGCTCGATCGTCTGCCGAAAACCGGCCCATTGGATCGAGGTCTCGAGATCGACCCACGGAAAATCGACCTGCTCAGGATTGGAGACGCTCCACGGCCGCGCGTCCGGCGGCGGCGAGGGCATCTCCAGCGGCGAGGGGAGCTTCAGCGTGATCGCCGCAAACGGACAGTTGCGCGGGTGCGCCATCGTCCAGCTCGGCAGGTCGGTCGTCTTCTCTTCGGTATTGCTGTAATAGGCCATTTGCAGGTGCTTCGCCAACGCAAAAATCGGCACGTAGCGGCCGATCACGTTGCCCAACTTGCCGTTGATGGTCTCGCGGTAGCTGGGGATCGCCGGCGAGAACTGGGGAATCAACGAGGGGTGATTGATGGTCTGCTCTTTCTTCTCCTGGAGGTCGCTCTTCTTCGAGCCGGTCCAGAGGAGGTTGCACTGGAGGAGGACTTTTTGGTTGGCGATATCCCGGCCGTAATAGTCGATCAGTCCGGCCAAGGCGGCCGGATGCGTGCCGTCGAGGCCCCGGTTGGCGAACTGCGGCTTGCCCGCGAGTTTGTTGAGATGGGCCGACAGAGTCTGGTCGGCCTCGACGTAATGTCCCCAGACGACGGAATCGCCGACCACCAGGCACTTGCCCTCGTCGCAGGCCTGGCGGGCGTAACGGCCGAACACCCAATAGTCGTTCCCCAGGTTGAAGGGCTGGCGGGCGTCGGCCACGGCGTCGAGCTTTTCAGCCCGCCCCCACAGCGACGGCGCGAAAACGAACACGGCCGCGAGGATCGCGATCGTCACGGCCCACTCGCCGGCCGACAGCCGAATGTCGTTGGAAGTGAAAGGAGGTTCGGGTTTGACGCGGTCAGAACTGGGCATAGACGAAGGCCGGGCTGCTGGAACCTGAAAACATCGCCAAATAGGCGACCATCAACACGACAAGACCGATCCGCACGGGCGCCAGTTGAAGGCACCACTGCAAACGGGATTCATGGGCAAACTGATACAGCCACACCGCGAAGATCATCGCCAGCATCAACACGGGGCAACTCGGCGCACCCACTGCATGGCGAAGATACCCCGCAGGATCGCAATGGCGTCTCCGAACGTGTCGGCGCGGAAGAAGACCCAGGCCACCAACACCAGCACGAACGTCAAGAGCTGCTTGGCCAGTCTGGGCACGCGATTCTGATAGAAGGGGCTCAGCTCCAGGAACCGCGTCAAGACGCGGCCCAGGGCGTGGACGCCGCCCCAGATCACGTAGGTCCACGCCGGGTTGTGCCACAGGCCCGAAATGACCATCGTCAGGCACATGTTCACGTAGGTGCGGAACTCGCCGCGGCGGTTGCCGCCCAACGGGATGTAGACGTAATCCTTGAACCAGCTCGACAGGCTGATGTGCCAGCGGTTCCAGAAATCGCCCAGCCCGGTGGCCAGGTAGGGATTGTTGAAGTTGAGCGTGAGCTTGTAGCCCAACATGCGGCCGACGCCGCGGGCCATGTCGCTGTAGCCGCTGAAGTCGAAATAGAGCTGCCAGGCAAAGACGAACGTGGCCAGAAACAGGTCGAGCGATTGAAACTCAGCGAGCGAGGACGCGTCGTAGATCTTGGCGACGTAGACGGCCATGTAGTCGGCCAGCGCCAGTTTCTTGAACAGCCCAACCACGAACAGGGAGAAGCCGTCGGCCACGTCGCCCAGCGTGATGCGCGGGGCTTGCCGGAACTGCGGCAGCAACGCCGCAGCCCGGTCGATCGGACCGGCCACCAGTTCCGGGAAGAAGGCGACGAACGCCGCGTAGCGAATCGGATTGGATTCCTTCTCGATCCGCCCTCGGGAATAGTCGATGGTGTACGTCAGCGAGCGGAAGGTGAAGAACGAGACGCCCAGCGACACGGCCGCGGGAAGCGACACTTGGAGGCCCGGAAGCGACAGCGCAAAGACAAGGCCCTGGCCGAGCATGTCGCCGGTGGGGGCGGGAACCAGGGCGCCCCCAGTTGCGCCAACAGCCAATTGAGGTTGTCGATCAGGAACGCGCTGTAGCGGGCGTAGGCCAGCACCCCCAGATCGTTGAAGACGCTCAACAGCAGCCAGGGCTTCTTCCACGCGGTCCGCGACATGCCCTGCACGACCAGGTAGTCGACGGCCGTGACTTCCAACAGCAGCACCAGGCAGCGGGGATTGGCCCAACCGTAAAACACGTAGGAGGCCAACAGCAGCCAGGGCAGCCGGAGCGGCGTCCGCTGCAACGGCACGTAGACCGCGTAGAAAGCCAGAAAGAAGAGTCCGAAGACCCAGGTGTGAAAATCCATACTACTGCTCTATCGAATTTCTATCGTTGGGACTTCGGACTTCGGTCTTTGGTCTTAGGACTTGGGTCTTTGCTACCGGGTCATCGGTGACGACAAAATCCCCTTGCCCTATCTAAGGCCGAAAGCCCAAGCCCCAAGACCAAGAATATCCTGGGGTCAGGGTGAGTGCTACTCTTTCGATCCGCCCGCATTGGGCGTGTTATCCGCCTTGCGGACGCAGCGAAAACCGAATGTCTCGGACCCGAAACAGGTGTCGGCAAACACCGGCGCTTGGCTTTGCCGCGCCGACGAGCGGCAGGTGTCGTCGGCGGCCGAATAACTGCCGCCGCGCATCACCCGCTCGGTGCCCTGGGCCGGCCCGCGGGGATCTTTGCTCGCGGCCGAATCGTACTTGTCGTCGTAGTAGTCGTTGCACCATTCGGCCACGTTTCCGTACATGTCGCAGAGGCCCCAGGGATTGGCCGCCTTCTGTTTCACGGGATGCGTGGTCTTCTCGGCATTCCCCTTGAACCAGCCCTGCTTGGCCAGATCGGCCGACTCGTCGCCGAACGACCAGCGGGTGGTGGTCCCCGCGCGGCAAGCATATTCCCATTCGGCCTCGGTGGGCAGCCGGTAGCCGTCGGCATTGAAATCGCACTGGAGGGACTTCAAGTTGTAGCACGGCTTGAGCCCTTCCTTGGACGACCGCATGTTGCAGTATTGGATGGCGGCCAGCCAACTGACGCGCTCGACCGGCCGGTCGGGGCCAACCGCCTTCGACGGGTTCTGTCCCATGAGCGCCTGGAAGTCCTTTTGCGTGACCTCGGAGACGTCCATCTGGAAGCTGCCGATCTGGACGCGATGGGCCGGCTTCTCGTCGTCTTCGCCCTTGTCGTCGCCCATCAGGAACTCGCCGGCGGGGATCACCACCATTTCGATCCCCGTCTTGGTCTTGACGGGCTTGCTGGCGGCGGCGCTCGTGCTGCCCTGGCCGTCGGCGGAAGCCTTTGGGCCGCCGCTCTTGCTGGTGCTCGTGCCGCCGCTTCCGCCTTGATTACAGCCGCCGCAGGCCAGACCCAGCAGGGCCAGGCAAGTCAATACGTTTCGAGAGAATGCATTCATGTTCATGGCTCTTAGTGCCTCGGATGTTCGTAGGAAAGGGCGACGGGTGGCACGTCCCTGATCGCAGCGAAGGGCGTGGTTTGCGGGCCTACCACGCCCTTCGTTCCTCAGGGCGTGCCACCCAATTGTCAAGCTTGTTCTTTCGCGGGCGATTAGTGCCTCGGATGTTCGTAGGAAAGGGCGTTGCGCAAAATCTTCTGGGTGCGGTCGCGGATCTCCTTGGCCACTTCGGCGGCCGCGGGGTTGGTGGCCATCGCCATCGCCGCCCGCTGGCGGAGGATCTTCACGTGGACGCGGCTCTCGCCCACCAACTCGTCCTGGTTGCCGCCGACCTCGACGATGGCCTCGGTGATGCGGACGCATTCCTTCACGGCGTCGGGGCCTTCCTTGTCCAAGAGGTTCTTGCGGAAGTCTTCGGTAAGGTCCACCACGTATTGCGGGGTCTTGATCTTCTCCTTCCGCTTGGCGATGCCGGCGTCGATTCCCTTGGTGATCTCCGCCATCTCGTCGACGAACGGCGTCAGTTCGGGATGGGCCTTCTTCTGCTCGTCCAGGTACTTGAGCATGTCGTGGCTCCAGGCCGAGTATTCTTCGATTCGGCTGCGGATGTGTTTGACGAAGGTCACGACCTGGTTGAGGGCGGTTTCGATCTTGGCCCGGCTCTGCTTCTGCTGGTTGGCCTTGTAGATGGCCTGCAACTCATCGCGGGTGGCGCAGGTGGCGACGCCCTTGCGGGTCGTGCCCTGGCCCTCCACGTCGAGGACGTACTGGCAGGGGCCGACGCCCAGCGTGTTCTTGACCAGGTCCACCACGGTGAACTGGTCCAAGGGGGTCGCCTTCAGCCGGTTGATGGGATAGATGACGGCGGGCCCTTCAAACCGCGTTCCCCGGGTCATGGGCTGGAAATGGCCCCGTTTCGAGAGGTCGAGCCAGCAGGGATACTTGTAGGTGCCGAGCACGGTGGCCCAGACTTGCCGGTTGCCGGGCACGATGCCCGAGGCATCGCCCCACATGGCGGGCCGCTGGAAACGGTTGCCCGACAGCTCGATGATCATTTCCCAACTGCTGGCCAGCTTGTCGGTCCCCTGCCAGTCCACGCGCCACTGGGCCGCGAAGGGCGCGGTCCAATCCAAGGGGATGATCTTGCCGGCGTCGCTCTTCTTGAGGTCGCGATGGTGCCAGATGCCGGGCACGTCCAACACGGCCACCCACACCTTGCCGCTGCCGTAGTACACCTCGCTGCGGTTGATCCGCCGCGCCGCGTCCTTGCCCGCCAGCGTGATTCGGGCGTCCTGCTCGCGGCTGTCGGCCACGGTCATCACGATCCCGTTGTGATCGGGCAGCAGATGAATGAGGAAGTTCTCGCTGGGCAATTCGGCGCTGTCGACGGGAATCTGCGCCGCGTCGACCACGATGTCGTCGGCGAAGAAGTCGGGCATCACGATGAACCGGCTGGGGGCCGCGACCGCCAACGCCTTGGTGCCCGGCCGGGCCTCAGTCTTCACGAAGACTTGGCCCGCGGGCAACGCATAACGCACGGCCGCGGGTGCGCCGCCGGCCGACTTGAAGGTCGCGTCCACCACGACTTCAGCCGGCGAGTTGTCGGCAATCGTCAAGGAAGCCAGTTTCATGTCCGGGGTGTCGCCGCACGGCGTCAGCATCGTACGCAGGGTGAATCCCTCTTGCCCCAGGCTGTAGACTTCGGCCCCCGGCCCGCCGCGGCGGAAGATGACCGCCAGGCGGTTGTTCACCAGCACGGCATCGCCGGCAAAGGCGTGATTGGTCGTGTCTTCCGGCACCTGTTTCCAATTGGCCTTCTTCGCCATGGCTTCACCCGAAAGCGGAGCGGCCGACGTGCTGCCGGTGTCGAAGAGGTACACTTTCGGGTCCACGGCCGCCTTCGGGGCAGCCTCGGACGATTTCGCCGGCGCGGCGGCAACCGACTTCTGGGCTTTCGCCGCCGGCTTCGCCGCTGACGGCTGCTGGGCGGGCAGCTTGGCCGCCACGTAGTCGCCCTCATACAGGCGGAAGTTGTCGAGGCGGAACTCCGCATTCGGCTGCGCAGTGTACGTAGGCGTACCACCCCTCGGCAAATGCCTTTTCGACCTTGAACGTGACGTGCAGTTCCTTCCATTCGTTGGCGACCTTCTGCCCTTGCAACTTGGCCGCCCGGTCCCAGGGGTCGGCGGGCCGCTCGATTTCCAGGCCCATCTCCAGCGGCTCGTTCAAGCTCCTGGCAAGGACCGCGAAGGTATAGGTCTTGCCCACCACCGGGGCCCCGACCTTCTGCCCAAACTGGAGCCCGAAGCTCTCGACGTTGCCGAGCTTGATCAGGGCGCTCTTCTTGCCGTCAGCGGCCTCGGCGTTATCGACGCTGTAGGTTACTTCGGTGATTCCACCCGCTGCCGGGCTCCACGGCTGCTTGCCGTCCTCGAAGCTCGGGTTGGTGAAGAGGTTGTTCGCCGGTTTTGCGGGTGATGCTCCTTCCGTGGCCAGCGAGAAAAATGCCGCAGCGCAAAACACCGCCAACCACAGGGACACGCGATTTGCAGCTCTTGTGAACATGCTCGCTCTCCAATGCGTGGGATAGGATTTCTTTGGATCGACACCAGAATCGACTACTTTGCCGCAACGCCGAGAATCTGTTCGGTTCGGGCCTGGACCGTCTTGGCCAACGCCGCGTCGGCCGCGTCGCCGGAGGCCATCATGGCGGCCTGCTGCCTGAGCCATCGGGCATCCATGCGGCACTTGGCCAACGTCCGGTCTTGGATCGCGCCCAGCCCCCGCAGTTCGGCCCCCAGCCGCTGGCAGTCGGCCAGTGCGCCGTCTTTGCTGATCAGGCCCGACACCTCGCCCGCCAACTTGGCGGCGCGATCGGAGATTTTCGGCGTGCCCGAGGCGGCAGCCACGGTTTGCTGCATGCGATCCGCAATTCGACGGAGCGACTCGGCGGCCGCCGGAGCGCCCGCATTCGGCGATTCCGCTTTGCAGGCCTTCTGCACGTCGCCGGCTAGGTCGGCGTACACGGCGATTCGTCCCTGGGCCTGCTCGATGTGCGCGGTCATGGCCTTGAGCATATCGCGGATTTCTCCGGCCGCTTTCTTCTGTTTCTTCCGGCTGAATTCCTTCTCGATGCGGCCCATCACGCTGTCGGGCGTGGGGTCGTCCTCCGCTGACATACCCTCGGTCTGAAGGATGTATTGGCAAGGTCCGACGCCCAACGTGTTCTTCAACACGTCAATCGGGCAGAAGGTCGTGATTGGCGTCTTACGGCTCCGGTCGAGTGCATAGACCACCAGCGGGCGGGGCGACGGCGGGAGCGGCGGCGCCACGACCCCAGGAGTCTGAAGCTGCACCAGCGCCCGATCGGCATCGAGCCGGCACGGGCAGACGCCGCTGGCCGCGACGGGCACGGCCTCCTCGGATTCGCCCGCCTTCTGCTGGAAGAACCACGACGTGGCGGCGCCGTCTTCACCGACCAGATCGCCTCGCCACTTGGCCGCGAACGGGGGCTTCCAGTCCAGAACGACGTCGGCCTTGGCCTCCTCGGCCGAGATTCGCCGCTCGTGCCAAACCCGCGCGCCCTCGAGGAAGGCCACCCAGATGTTCTTGTCTTTGGCGCACTGGATGACGCAACCGGCAATCGTCCGCTGCCGGCCTTCACCGGTAATTACCGCCTCGGCGTTCTGCTTGTTCGACTGCCACACGCACATGACCATCGCATTGCCTTCGTCGAGCAGATTGACAAAGAAGTTCTCCGTCGGCAGGGCGAGCCGCGGCCGCGAGGTGGCGGCCGCGTCGAAGACCATGTCGTCGGCGAAGAAGTCGGGCACGACCACGTAGCGGCTCGGGGCCAGGACCAACAGCTTTCCCGCGCCCTCGCCGGGGCGGGTCTCCACCGAGATCTGGCCTGCGCTGAGCCGGTACTTCAGCGAGCACTTGCCGCCGTCGGCCGTCTTGAAGGAGGCCTCGATCATGACGGAAGCCGTGGTGTTTTCCAGAATCTGCACCGCCGAGAGGCTCGCCGCCGCGCTGCCCGCGGGGCCCAGCGGGGCCAGCACCGCCCGCTGCTTCGGGCCGGCGGCCGTCTGGCTGTAGACTTCGGCGGCACTTCCCTTTCCGCGCAAGACGACCGTCAGCCGATCGTTCAGCAGAACCAGGTCCCCCTGGAACTTGTGCGCGAGCGTGTCCTCCGGCACCACTTTCCAGCCCGACTTGGCGGTCACCTGCGCGGGGCTCAACGGCCCGGGCGACAACGTGCCGGTATCGAACAGGTAGGTGCTGGGCGTGCCGGGCTCATAATCGTCGCCGCGGGCAGTCACAGCCGTCGACAACAGGACCACCGATAGAACTACCAGACCGGCCGATATGCTTTTCATGTTTGTCATTTTTCTCGCAAGCACGTTGAACATAAAACCGCGACCGGTGGTCGCGCCATAGACCGCAACCATCAGCCGCGCCGGGCGCGACCGCCGGTCGCGGCTTTGTGTACTTATTTCCAGTCGGGCGTCATGTCGGAGCCGCCGTCGGTGAGCTTGGCCGGCGTGCCGCCTTGGGCGGGAATGGTGTACAGTTCCCACGGGCCTTGCTCCGATTCGCCCTGGCAATAGACGATCGTCTTGCCGTCGGGGCTGAATCGCCCATAACGCTGCACGCCGCCGAAGAACGTCACCGGCCGGTTCTTTTTCCCGTCGGGGTCGATCGTGCAGATGTTGGTTTCCGTCTCGTACACGAGGCGTTTTCCGTCGGGCGACCAATGCGGCTCGCAAGACCCCTTCTTGTCGTAGACCTTGACCGGCTCGCCCCCCTCGGGGCTCACGGTGAACAGCGCGTTGCCCGCGTCCCAGCGGCAGGCAAAGGCGATCGTCTTGCCGTCGGGACTCCACGCCGGACCCGAACAATGCGGCCAGTCCTTCGGGCTGATGACCTTCTCGCTGCCGCCGGTCAGATCGCGGACGACCAGTTGCTCCTTCTTCCGCAGCGCGATCCGCTTGCCGTCGGGCGACATTTCGGCCTGATCGCCATCGCAGATCCGCTCGGCCTTCGTGCCGTCGACGGCCACCTTCCAAATGCCCACCGTGCCGCCGCGGGTCGACGTGAAGAGGATCGACTTTCCATCCGGGCTGAAGACCGGATCGACGTCCTGATCGTCGGCGCCGGCTTTGGTCAGTTCCTTCAGGTCGCTGCCGTCGGGCCGCACCGTGAAGATGTGCCAAGGGCCGGAACGGTTGCTGGAAAAGACGATCAGCCCTTTCGGCTCGGCCGCCAGTGCCGCCTGCCCGCACGCATACAATGCCAACGCTGCCGCTGCTGCCAACCACGATTTCTTCATTCGTCGCTCCTGGCCTGGCAGGCCGACTCGCAGGTCTGGCCTCTAGGCGGTTGAATCATGACTTCAGATGCTGATGTTACGATGCCGGATTTGTCCCGTATGGTAGAGGCGCCCGGGACCCCAAGAGTCACCTCGACCGTCCACCACTGCGCCCCCATTCGCGAGCAGGTGGGAGGCACTCATTGGGGCGAGGCCCATAGCCCGCTGGGCAGGGAGGGTACAGCACGGACGGTGCAACCGGGACCGCCTTTCGGAGTTTTCATGTTACCGCGGTGGCAACCGCGCCGCAAGGGTCGAGGCCTGATTCTCGACACTGTCTCATCCATACTCGCATAGCTCCAGGAGATTGCCCTCCGGGTCGCGGAAATACAGCAGGCGTTTCCGCACGTCCGCGTAGTCGACCTGGGTGGCGGGAACCCGCTGAATCTCGCTGGTGAACGGAACGCCCGCGGCCCTCATCGTCGCCACCAGTTCATCAAGATTCAGCACGCGAAAGGCGAGATGGCGAAGGCCCTGGGTATTCGGATCGCCCAGCCCGCCCGGCCGCGTGCCGCCGGGCGTGATATAACGGATCAGCTCGATGGCCGGCCCGGAAGCGGGTTCCAAAAAGGCCACGTCGGCCTCGACGTGCGCTAGGCCGGTCACGGTGTCGATCCACTGGCCCGCGATCGTGGCCTGCTTCGTCAACCGCAGGCCGAGGACATCTCGATAGAAGCGGATCATCGTCGGCATGTCGGCGACGACAAGGTTCACGTGGTCGATACGTGCGATCATCGGGTATTCCATGCCGTGCGCTGGCCGCCCCAGGAGGCGTTTCCTGTGGGATCGGAGCGGCGCGAGCGGATGCTTGACGCATGCTCCGCCGCTCCCTATACTCGGAATCCGACCTGCTTTCGATTTTACCCCTAATCTTCGCTTGCCAGGAGCCGCCGTCATGCATGCACGTCCGATGTTGAAAGTTACGGGAGCGTTGGTGTGGCTGTTTTGCCTCGTTGCGGTCGCCGCGGCCGAAGTGAAACTGCCGGCCGTGTTCGGCGATCACATGGTGCTGCAACGCGACACCCCGCTGCCCGTCTGGGGTTGGGCCGATCCGGCGGAAAAAGTGACCGTCACCATCGGCGACCAGTCGAAGTCGGCCACCGCCAATAGCGACGGGAAATGGTCGCTCAAGCTCGATCCGATGAAGGCCGGCGGACCCTTCACGCTCACTGTCAAAGGCGCCAACACCGTCGAGTTGAGCGACGTGTTGCTCGGCGAGGTGTGGCTGGGCTCCGGCCAGTCGAACATGGAAATGGCGGTCAATGGCGTGATGAACAAGGAGGCCGAGTTGGCCGCGGCCGACTATCCGCAAATCCGCATGTTCACGGCGGCCAGGAAGGTCGCTCAGGAACCGCAGGACAACTGCCAAGGCTCGTGGCAAGTGTGCAGCCCGCAGACCGTCGGCCGGTTCTCGGCTACCGCCTATTTCTTTGGCCGCGAGTTGCACAAGGAGTTGAAGGTGCCGGTCGGGCTGATTCATTCCTCGTGGGGCGGCACGCCGATCGAGGCCTGGATCAGCGTCAAGACCCAGGAGTCGACGCCGGAGCTGGCGCCCGCCATCGAGCGTTTCAACAAGTCGGCTGCCGCCTACGACCCGGAAGCCGCCACGAAACAATATGAGAAGGCGTTGGCCGACTGGCAGAAGGCCCGCGACGACGCCCCGGACGACGCCGAGCGGGCCAAGTTGAATCGCCGGCGGCCAAACCGGGCGTCCAACCCGATTTCGTCGCCGAACAGTCCGGGGCGGCTCTTCAACGGCATGATCGCCCCGCTGGCGCCCTACGCCATCCGCGGCGCGCTCTGGTATCAGGGCGAGTCGAACGCCGGCGCCGCAGCGATCTACGGCCTGCAAATGCGGACGCTGATCGCCGAGTGGCGCACGCTCTGGAACGAGGGCGACTTCCCCTTCCTGTTCGTGCAGTTGCCCAACTTCATGGACGCCGCAGACGAAGCCCTCGGAGGGCGTCGGCGGCTGGCCGCGGATCCGCGAGCAGTTCGTCCGGACGCTGGCGGTGCCGAACACGGGCATGGCCATCACGATCGACATCGGCGAGGCCAAAGACATCCACCCCAAGAACAAGCAGGAGGTGGGCCGCCGGCTGGCGCAATGGGCGCTGGACAAGACCTACGGCAAGGACGTCGTGCCCAGCGGCCCGCTCTACAAGTCGATGCGCAGCGAGGGCGACAAGATCATCGTGGAGTTCGATTATGTCGGCGGCGGGCTGGCCGCGCGCGACGGCGAGCGGCTCAAGCGCTTTGCCATCGCCGGGGCCGACAAGAAGTTCGTCTGGGCCGACGCCCAGATCGTCGGCGACACGGTCGTGGTCTCCAGCCCGGAGGTCAAGTCGCCGGCAGCGGTCCGCTACGCCTGGGCGAACAATCCGGAGTGCAACCTCGTGAACAAGGCCGGCCTGCCCGCCTCGCCCTTCCGCACCGACGATTGGAACGAGTGAGTAATTCGGTGGGCGGTTCCCACCCTACAAGCCAACCGCGGTGATGCCGACATGACCGACAAAACGATTACGCTTCGCTACGAGGTTCGCCCCGAGGATCGGGAGGCGGTCCGCCGGCTGGTGGAATCGACCGGCGTCTTCTCGCCCGTCGAGATCGACGTGGCCGTGGAACTGGTCGACGACCGCCTCAAGCGCGGGCGGCAGAGCGACTACCACTTCGTGTTTGCCGAGGAAGGCGGCCGCACGGTCGGCTATACCTGCTATGGCCCCATCGCCCTCACGGCCGCCAGTTTCGACCTCTACTGGATTGCCGTCGACAAGACGATGCACGGGCGGAAGATCGGGCGGCTGCTGTTGGAGCGGAGCGAGGAGATCATCCTTGAGGCCGGCGGCCGGCAGGTCTACATCGAGACCTCGAATCGCCACCATTACGCCCCCACCCGCGGCTTCTACCTCCGCCGCGGCTACCAGCAGGAAGCGCTGCTGAAGGATTTTTACGCGCCGGGGGACGATAAGGTGATTTACTCAAAGGCGTTGGCGGCGGGCGGCGGGCAAGTGAGGGACTGCCGGCAGATTGGCCCGTAACGCGCGTGAAGATCAGTCTGCCCTGTCGGAATGACCATCATTCTGTGCTTGCCGAGCCCAAACGCCCGCCCAAGACAGTGATCGGGACAATCACCAGAAGATACGCGCCGTCCGTCCAACCAAAAGCGGAGTCAGAGAGCACGACATCTGACAACCCCGTAAATACCAACAGCACCAAGCCTGTCACGAACGCATGCTTCAATTCACCATGTCCGACTGCTCGCGCCGCGACGAATCCGCCAATCAGGTTTGGCAGAATGGAAACCGCAAAGCCTAAGATGCGCAACGCGATCGAATCCGATACGGCATTTCCCGTAGCAAGGACCGCTGCAATGCCGCAAAGTCCCCACAAAAAACCGACAGCGAACCCCAGCAGAATAGCGGTCACGACGCCCTTCGCTATTGCTGTCACATCGAATTCTTCGGGCGTTGAATTTCGAGGCACGCCGTCATCCTTCTTCATGGCCCTGCTCGTACTGCAATTGGGCGGCCGCCAGCACGCGATCCTTCAGCCGTCGATTGAGATATTTCGGATTGACCACATCCACCTTCCGTCCGCCAAACAACAGCGAGATATCCTCCTCGATGTCCACGATTTCCCAACCCGGCGCGTGCCCCGGCTGGAACTCGATCAAGAGATCGACGTCGCTTCCAGGGCCGGCGTCGCCGCGGAGCATCGAGCCAAATAGCCATAGCCGGCGAATATGATGTCGTCGGCAAAGCTCGTCAAGCTGCGTCTTGGGTGCTTGCACTACCGGCATGCGGCGTTTTCCCCAAACGGGGCGCGGCGGACGCCGCACCACCATCACAATTATACCACGCGGCTGGGGGATGCGGAAGTCTGTTGTAGAAGCGGCATCCTGCCGCTTCCTGGCCGCTTGAACCATGAACATTCGCTCGTGTCCAGAGGACGCGGCAGGATGCCGCGTCTACGGCGCACGAAAAACGGCGTCGATCCGCTTCGGGATCGACGCCGTTCGATTGTTCTACCGTCGTACTCCTCACGCTCCGCGTGAGGTTGTAGCGGCCGTTGGTCCTCACGCGGAGCGTGAGGAGTACATTCCGCTACAGCTTTTTGCCGACCAGCTTCACCAGGTCGACGGTGCGGCAGGAGTAGCCCCACTCGTTGTCGTACCAGCTCACGAGCTTGAAGAACTTGTTGCTCAGCTCGATGCCGCTGCCGGCGTCGAAGATGCTCGAGCGCGGGTCGTGGATGAAGTCGCTGGAAACGACTTCGTCGGTGCAGTAGCCCAGGATGCCCTTCAAGTACGTCTCGCTGGCCTTCTTCATGGCCGCACAGATTTCCTTGTAGCTGGTTTCCTTGGTGGTGCGGACGGTGAGGTCGACGACGCTCACCGTGGGCGTGGGCACGCGGAAGGCCATGCCGGTCAGCTTGCCCTTCACTTCGGGGATCGCCAGCCCGACGGCCTTCGCGGCGCCGGTGGTGGAGGGGATGATGTTGATCGCCGCGGTGCGGCCGCCCTTCCAGTCCTTCTTCGAGGGGCCATCGACCGTCTTCTGGGTCGCGGTATAGCTATGGATCGTCGTCATCAATCCTTCTTCAATGCCAAAGCCTTCCTTCAGCAGCACGTGGACCACGGGCGCCAGGCAGTTGGTGGTGCAACTGGCGTTGGAAATGATGTTGTGCTTGGCCGGGTCGTACTTCGCTTCGTTGACGCCCAGTACGATCGTGATGTCTTCGTTCTTGGCGGGGGCCGAGATGATGACCTTCTTCGCGCCGGCCTCCAGATGGCCCTTGGCCTTCGTGGCGTCGGTAAACAGTCCGGTCGACTCCACCACGATGTCGACGCCCAGGGCCTTCCAGGGCAGCGCGGCCGGGCCTTCCTTGACGGCCAGGCATTTGATCTTCTGCCCGTTGACGACAAGCACGTCGTCTTCGGCGGCGCTGGGGCTGGACTTCTCGCTGGCTACCGTGCCGGGGAACTTGCCCTGGCTCGAATCGAACTTGACCAGGTAGGCGAGATTGTCGGCGGGGACGATGTCGTTGACGGCCACCACCTCGATTTCCTTGCCCAACAGTCCCTGGTCGCAGATGGCCCGGAACACCAACCGCCCGATGCGGCCGAACCCGTTGATTCCCACTCGAATTGCCACAGTCTTTCTCCTTCTTTCCTCTATGGTAAGACCGCCCCCGACGCGGCGGGGGCACACATTTCTTGTCAGGGCCGGCGGCCGGCCTTCGACACCAAAGAATCCGGCATTATAGCCGCCGGGCGATTGGTCCACAACGGGCCGAGGCGATCGCCGGAAATGCGGTAGTGGGTCAGTTTGAAATCATGATTTTGAGTCTACCCCGATTGGAGGGTTGCTGACTTCCTGAAAGAAGAATATGGGTATATAATGGCATGCGGCCAGCGCTGGAGTTAGACACGAATTGACGAGCGGAGGGCACAATGGGACTTGTTAAACAAAAGAACATCGAGGATGCGGAACGTATTGAAGCGAATCGGGATGTAGCCGAGGAAATCATGGTCAGAGCGGGGCTCTTGGTACGATGCGCTTCCTGCGGGGAAGCTGTATCAGAGACGCTCCATGCAGGTTCAGACCTTGAGGTAGCGTATCGCATCGCCAGCGCAATGTTTAGGGATCGGGACGAACTGATTGAGGACCATGACCGTCGATCCGTACTCGACACCATCAAGGCAATCGCGGCAGACGGTGCTTCGGATTGTCAGTGCATGCGGCGTGGCGATGACTGACGGAGGAAACCGGCCGCCGAACAGGACCTTGACCGGCTAGCATTCCCCGCTATACTTGGGTCATGCCTAAACGCTCAAGCAAGCAGAAAGGCCCGTCCGAAACGGCCCGGCACGTTCTCGACGCCGTTGTGCCGGATGCTGAACCCAAGCCAGAGAAGAACCCCGCCGCCGTAGCTCTGGGACGGCTGGGTGGAAAAAAGGGCGGGCCGGCGCGAGCGGCCAAGCTGACGGCTGCCGAAAGGAAGGCTTTCGCCAGGAAGGCGGCGCAAAAACGGTGGGGTGGCAATTCTTAGTCGTCGCCATCCGGCTTTTTGTCTGGATATTCCGTTGGCTGCTGTGCTTCTGCGAGGTCGAGATTGAAATTGTAATCGAACAGCGGAAGCTGTGCGCCATGCGTATTATTGTCGTTGTAGCTCTCGGTTGTTTGTCTGTGTTTTCGGCAGTACGCGACCATAGCTCGCCGCTGCTGAGAAAGGGCAATGTGGGCTCTCTTGCGGCGCCCTCAGACAAGTCCATCCAAAGTGATTTTTGGACGTGATTCTCCTTATATCGGATCGCAATCATCTTGCGAATCTCTCTGCCCTGCTGGTCGATCTGATGCTGATCGCGCATCGCTTGTATCAGGTCTCTCTTTGCGCGGCGAAAGAAGTCCAGCACATCATCGCCAATTCGGTCATTGTTGATGGCCCACGTAGTCAGTGCATCAGGGTCTACCTCACTGATCTCTTGTTCGCGCATGTAATCGCGGACGGCTCTCTGGAGTTGCTCTTTCTTGCTGGCTCGGCGTACTCTTACCATTGGCTGAATCCTTATACTGGTTCGACTGCGACGATGTGTCCCCACCCATCAGTGAGCGCGGTATCCATCACATTGTCGCGTATTTTTGTCAGTAATTCACGGTGAGAATCCCAACCGATCTCACCACGATTCTGGAGTTGGCCAACAATTACGCTAGGGTGCATCTTCACGCTGTGGGCAAACTGAACTATCCGGGTGTTTGAATACAGCGGACCAATTCTTCTGATAAATGATTCGAGATCGGAGCTACGGATCAAGAGTTCCGCAGCCTGATTGTCAGCACGCCTCTCACTATCATCCTTGAACGGAGTAGGAACATGCCCATCGCGTCCAAGGTCATCGTCGATCGAAGAGTCGTTGTTCACGATATGCATGAACTCATGCATCAGAGTGAACCAAAAATAGTCATGCCGATCATAGCGAAGAGATAAAGCGATTGCGGGGCTTCCCTCACACCAAAAAGCCGCTCCGTCGATCTTGGCTCCGGGAAGGCATTCGACAACTACAAAACGAATACCAAAGCTGCCCAAGACCTCCGCTACTTTACACGCTTCGCTGCGGTATGCCGCCAACTTACGCAGCTCCGTCCGGGCAGAGTCTAGGCGTTTTGCGTTGAAGGTCTGGACAATCAAATTACTCGCCAACTGTCGCGCTCGGAAACACCACGCCAACTGGGGAGGGCTTAGCTGCCTTTTGTTTGTCGATGTCCGAAGTGATACCGAGAACTCAATTGGTTGGTCTAGTGACAACACGCCAAAAAAAGACTTGAGTTCACATTCCAAAGACTCAACGTCGCTCACTTTCCTGATCCAGCCGCGTTTTTCCATATCTTTGATTGGTGCCAGCTCGAAGAGCTTGGCGCGACGCTGAACATCGGTGCCACGACTCGCAGTGAGAGACAGGCGATAGGATGATTCGCGGCTGAGCCAAAGTTCAGGAGAGATGCCGAATGCCTCCCCTAGAGCAATTGCCATCTCCGGGAGAATGGCGTGCTTTCCATTCAGGATTCGGTTGATCGTTGGAAGCGGACGCCCCAAGACCCGAGCCAGATCTTCTTGAGTCCAGCCCTTGACTTTCATTTCATCGCGTATGTAATCTCCGGGAGATCGGACAACCTTATTGGAGGGATTTTGTTCCGACACGCCAAACCTCCTGCAAAGAGTTTTTCCCTAGGTCGCCCCTATTGTAGCACCCATCGGTTAATGGTGCAATAGGACTTTATGACAAAGTCATATAAACTTCTTTACACTGC
Organism: uncultured Planctomycetaceae bacterium; assembly: GCA_963759115.1. Lineage (GTDB taxonomy): Bacteria > Planctomycetota > Planctomycetia > Pirellulales > Thermoguttaceae > CAVWXT01. The sequence goes on along the minus strand of CAVWXT010000006.1, from coordinate 1,243,333 downwards.
TTGACCGCTCACGCATAGTAGCAGCATGAACACGCTAAGGACCGGCGAATCAATAACTGTCGGGATTATTGGGGTTTGGCGACGTAGTTCCATTTTGGCAGCAAGTCGTCAAAGAGAATGGTCATGGCGGCTTTGAAGCTGTCGGCGACCTTGCGACCGGTTTCATAGATGCGGTGGATAACATTGACTGTCGTTTGCAGGCCGGTGGTGGTCGAGGCTTTGCGCATCAGGCGGACCACGGTGTCGAGCGTGTCGAACAGCATTCCTTGGCAGGCGCGACCGACATGGGGAAAGAAACGGCGTTCAATCGGGTTGAACTTCGAGCAATAGCTTGGGTAGTGGGCCACTCGGATTTCTACTCCCAATTCGTTGACGAGGTGTTGCAAGTCCTGTTTGAAAAGATACTGAGCCGCCGAATTGCTTCCGCCACAGTCGCACAACAAGAGGATGGAACTTGGCGTGCGGGTAGCATCGTTGGCCGATACGGTTCCAGTACCAGCGGAAGCTGTCGCACGCGAATTGGCTCGTGTCGTGGCTCAGGCCGATGTTGAGATGGCCGCGATTGCGAAGGAGGTCGTAGATGCCGTGCGGAATAATGACGCCGGTAGCCCAACTGGGAAAGTCGTGGTCGAACGCCCGGAAGGCCTGCTGGGTCCACACGCGGCCCTCCCGAAAGAGTTGCCCGAGATGTTCTTTTGCCTTGGTATCGAGGGAAAACACGGGGTCGCCCGCCGCCAAGTACTTGGCCTTCAGTTCGGCGATGCGGAGGAACTGGGCATCCCGATCAGGGCTGTGTCCGCCTGCCAAAACCTTGGCGATCTTGTGTCGCCCCAACTTCTGCTCTTTCATCCAGTCTCGCACGACCGGTGGACTGACGGGAGTTCCCATGTCCGTCACGGTGTCCGCGAGTTGCCGCGACGAGAGGTCCGTCCACAGCACGCCGGCGTCATCGGGATTGCCCGCTGTGCGGACTTCCAGCACCGACTTCAAGTTCTCCACAAGTTCGGGCTGGGTCTCGACCATTTTTTTTTCGCCCGCCGCCAATTCGTCGCACTCGTCCCGCTGCCGGATCGTGTGGCAACTCGTCCAACTCGGCCAGTCCGCGTTCAATGGTTCGCTGCGAGCATCCGAACACCTCGGCCACATACTCGATCCCGCCATGCCCCAGCCGCCGAGCCTCGACGGCAGCATACCGTCGTCCATCTTTCTCGGACAACGTTTGATAAAAGGCCCGAACCTGTTCCACCACTTCCGGATCGTACTGCAACTGAAATACGAAGGCCATCCTTGGCTCCATTCAAAAGGACCATGAGAAACTCCATACACTAGCCCCCAGTCTATCAGATATGCCACAAAACTCCGACACCTATTGATTCGCCGGTCCTAACCCACGAAAAGCGTTGTGCTGTCGTCCGGTGCCTGGTTGACGGCTGTTCCATTCGGGACGCCACCCGAATGATGGGGGTAGCCAAGAATACCATCCAGAAACTCACCCGCGAATTGGGCCAGGCGGTTATGGAGTATAGCGACAACGTACTCCGCAACATCAAGGCCCGGCGGGTACAGTGAGACGAGATATGGTCGTTCGGTTATGCCAAGGACAAGAACCTGCCCGGCGAAATGCGGGAGATGCCGGGCGTCGACAGCATGTGAACATGGACGGCGATCGACCGTGCCCGCCGTAAGCTCTACTCGGTTGGCAAACCCCTAGCGGCTAGCTGCCCGCCGGGGTGGCGGACCCTTCCTTGGCCTTCTTCGGAAGGAACAAAGGGAGTCTTTTCCGTTGACGTTGAACTCTTGGCCTTCATCCCTCTCCCTCCGCCCAGACCTCCGCCAGCGACACGAGCCACTCGACCGACTCGGCCATTTCGTCCAGACAGGCCCATTCCAGGGGCGAATGGGGGTTGTGGCCGCCGCACGAGAGATTGGGCGTGGGAAGGCCCAACTCCGTCAGTCGCGAGCCGTCGGTGCCGCCGCGGACGATCGTTTGCCGGGCCGTCCGCCCCAGCCGCCGCAGCGCCGCTTCGGCGTAGGCCACCGCACGGGGCTCGCGGGCGAGCCCTTCGGCCATGTTGCGATACTGGCGCTCGATGGCCACTTCGATGCGGGCCGCGGGAAAGTCGCGCATCACGGCGGCGGCCGTCGCCCGCAGACGCTCGGCCAGCCCGGCAAGTTGCGCGGCGTCGAAATCGCGGAGCAGAATCTTCAGCTTCACCTCGGCCACGCCACCGACGATATCGTAGGGGTGCAAAAAGCCCTCGCGGTCTTCGGTCGTTTCGGGCGAGAGGTTTTCGCGCGGCAGTTGGGCCACGAACGCGGCGGCCGCGCGGACGGCATTGGTCATTCGCCCCTTGGCAATTGCCGGGTGGATGTTCACGCCGCGAACCGCGACCACGGCCTGATCGGCCGAAAAGGTCTCCACGTCGATCTCACCCGTGCCGTGGCCATCGAGCGTGTAGCACGCCACCGCGCCGATCTCGGCGAGGTCGAGCTTGTCTACGCCGTGGCCGATCTCCTCGTCGCAGGTGAAACAGATCCGCAGCGGGCCGTGCGGGATTTCGGGATGCTCGACGAGCCAAGCGGCGGTCTCCATGATGACGGCCACGCCCGCCTTGTTGTCGGCCCCCAGCAACGTCGTGCCGTCGGAGGTGATCAGCGTGCGGCCGCGGAGCGACTCCAGTTCGGGATCATCGGCCGCGCGGATCACGCGGCGGGGATCGCCGGGCAACACCAGGTCGCCGCCCGGATAGCCCTCGATCACTTGCGGCTTCACGCCGGCGCCGGTGGTCTCCGGCGAGGTGTCGAGGTGGGCACACAGGGCGATGGTGGGGGCGGTGCCGGAAAAAGGGGACAGTCCCCATTTGTGCGCAGCACCCTCCGGGCCGTTCCGGCGGGCACCGACCGGAGGTTGGTCGGGGACTGTCCCCTTTTTCCGGGCAACCGTCGCGGGGATCGTCGCCAACACGATGCCGTACTGGCTCTGCCGGGCGTCGGCGAAGCCGAGGGCCTGCAACTCCTCGGTCAGCAGTCGCCCCAGTTCAAGCTGGCCCGACGAGCTGGGGTAGCCGGCGGCATCGGCCCGGGCGGTGGTGTCTACTTGTACGTAACGCAAGAATCGCTGCAAGAGGCGGCTTTGGTTCATGGCAACGGGGAGCCGGGGTCAGGTATTCGAGGTCAGGGGGCAGATTTCAACGCCCCTATCTTCGCAGAAGCAACGCCCCGCCGGTATCATGGCATTCAGCGATTCACTGGCGCGGCCGATGGCATCTCGCCTCTGTTCGGCCTTCCTGTGGCAATCATCCTACCCCCGAGTTTAGGGAACGGCAACACTGTCTGCGGCGATTCCAAATTGACATCCACCCGCAATGTGGTAGGCTCGCCCAGTCTGCCCCGTCGCCCCGGCCCCAAGCTGGCAGCAGACTATCAGGGCGTCAACGGATACCGCGCTTGGCACACTGGGCAGTACGGGCTCTTGGGGTCGGGCGCAAACCACGTTTGGCAAAAGTGGCACTCTTGCCAGCCGCACGCTCTACACGAGATTGCGCCGTATGGGAGTTGCCGTCCGCACTTTGGATTCGGACAGCGTCCAAGCACAGGCTGTGTCGGCGACACGCCGAATGGCAGAGGCATGATAGACCGGCTCCCAATCCTAATTGCGTTTCCCGCGCGAAACCGGGCGTGTGCATGTTTGGATTCTCGCGAGTCAATCAGCCAGTCCCACCTTGCGGGACCAGGGGGTTTGGGGTCAGAGCGCACTTAGTCATTAGGCGCATTTCCGCTAGTGACTAAGTGCGCTCTGACCCCTGATTCCGGACCCCTGATTCCGTGATTCCGGACCCCTGATTCCGAGAGTGCAACCCATGCCGGAACGAGCTTGCGTAGACCCTGCGCCTGGGTATAATTAGGTCTGCGAGAGGGGGTGATGATGGTGGGCGTGATCGCCCAGGGCACTCAAGTTGCCCGCCTGAACCGGTTTAGTTGACACATTGTGCGCTAGAGAACCGTTGGCATTAACGGGAGATCGTGAACGGGTAAGGGCGGCGTCGCGGCAGGCGTTGCCTTGGAGGCAAGACATGAAGCGCATTCAATTGCTAGGAATTCTCGTCATCCTACTGCTGCTGGCTCTTGTAGGCTTCTATTACGGGATTGCCGGACATTTTGAGGGTTGGCTAACCGCCGCAGGCGCTCACATTGCAAGAGATCAACATGAAGCGGACGTCTTTAGAGGGAAACTGTCCGATTGGTTTGATACCCACGGCTTCGCCTTGACGGAAGACCCAGGTGGAATGGTGTCTTGGGCCGGATGTCACAATTCTGGTGAAGTCAATAAAAATGGTACAGGGGAACCTACAAAGACTCCCCACCTTTCTTGGTAAAGGTGTCCACGGTGGTCCGGAGGGACGTTGGCGGCGGATTCACCGAATTTCATTTTTATCATGCGTGGTCGGTTCGTGGGACCAGGAATCACATTGCGAGAATGAGGGCGCTAAGTGATGAGTTTACAACCACACTGTGCGCGGGGATTGATGCTGATGACAAGCCGGAGGTGGGCAACGGAGATAACCGTACCTGATCCGCCACATTAGCTGCCAACACCACACACCCGCTGAACCCGCCTTCGGCGGACGCTGCGCGTCGGGTGTGCCCACCGTTGGTCGTGCAAATCGAAGGAAACCATCCTATGAGCGATAAGGTCATGATCGAGGTTGACGCAAAGTGGGTGCGCCGGATCAATTCGCCTTGGTATTGGGCGGTTTCGACACTTACCGGCGTTTCGATCACATTCGCGCCCCTGTTCTTGTACCGCTATGGCCAGGACGGAGGCGCGACGTGGAAGGTGGCCACCTGCTTCGCCCTGATCTACCTCGTGCCGTTGTTCTACATCAGGCTCGGCGCTCATGTGATTCGAGCCATACGGCGACAGACTGGAAAGGAAAGTGGCCTTTTTTATCCTCGGTAGCCCGTGCATGGAAGCGACCAACACGGCACGGCGGCAGAGCAAGTCGCCGCTTGGTGGTGCGAGTAGTGGGAGGATGGTAAGCTGGCTGCTAATTCAACCTGATTCACAGAGGCAGGCCGCGGCGACCGCCGTGCCTGCCGTCGGCAGCAAGTGGCATCGTGGAGGACCGTATGAACCAAGTCATACTGCGAACGCTGGCACTAGGTCTGCCGCTTGCAGTTGTTGCCTCGGGTTGTGAGGCAACAGTGAATCCAAAGGAAGCAAAGGCAGCTACGGAGATTGAAAAACTCGGTGGCGAAGTTTGTGTGGATCATCATAGCCCGGATAAGTCGGTCATTTTCGTGATTCTGACAGACACCAAGGTGACCGATGCCGGGCTGGAATACCTCGAAGGGTTGACAAAACTCAAGCGACTTGACTTGGATGGAACCAAGGTGACCGATGCCGGACTGGAGCACCTCAAAGGGTTGATCCAACTTGAAGCGATCAATCTGGAAGGCACCCAAGTGACCGATGCCGGGCTAGAGTATCTCAAAGCGTTGAGACAACTCCACACACTGATCCTCTCAAACACCCAAGTAACCGATGCCGGGCTGGAGCACCTCAAAGGGTTCACCCAACTTGGATGGCTCAAGATTAGGGGAACTAAGGTGACCGATGCGGGGTTGGAGCACCTCAAAGGATTGACCGAACTGCAGTCGATAGAATTGACGAACACTGAAGTGACCGATGCGGGCTTAAAACACCTCAAGGGATTGACCAAACTCGGATGGCTCGACCTTGCGGGGACTAAAGTGACCGATGCGGGGTTAAAGCACCTTGAGGGACTGAACCAATTCGGAGAGCCGGGCGGAGGGCTGGTGCTGTCGAACACAAAGGTGACCGATGCGGGGCTGGAGCACCTCAAAGGGTTCACCCAACTTGGATGGCTCTACCTTGCCAACACCAAGGTGAGCGATGTCGGGCTGGAATGCCTCAAAGGTTTGAGCAATTTCCAGGAACTGAACCTGAGAGGGACTGCCGTGACCAATGCAGGGCTGGAGCACCTCAAAACGCTGAGACATCTCCGACGGCTCGACCTGAGAAAAACCAAGGTCACCGCCGACGGCGTGAAGGAACTTCAGCAGGAATTGCCGAAGTGCGAGATTGAGAGGTAGCCGCAAACAACGTGAAGCCGCAGAGCCGCCTGCGGCGGTCATCCTTCGGATGACGACAACACGTTCCATCGGCCGAGGTCCGGGAGGACTCAAATGGTTAAGCTGATCCAGACTGCGGGGACAGGCCTGCTGGTATCGGTGGTTCACACTTCTGCCGTGTTCTCCCAAGTCAGGCCGATTTTGCTCACCGCATAGCCGACCTCGCGCAAATAGTCGCCGTAGACCATCATCCAGTGCGAGTCGCGGGCCTCGCGAATCAGCCGCTTCCAGTGGCCCACAATCTCCACGTCCTGCTGGCTGCGGCAGATGGCGTAGCAGGGGTTCTCGCGCACGATCCCCTTGATGCCCAACCAGCGGGGCTTCGAGTATTCCGGGCTGATGGCGCAGACCTCTTGCCCGATCGGCATCTCGATCTTGGGCGAGGCGCCGAAATCGGACTCGTAGTGCGTCATGATCCGCGCCGGCTCGTAGCGCCGGCCGTCCATCCGCCGCGGCGCCGTGCAATGGGCGCACGTGACCATCGCCTTGTGCGGGAAGGTCGAGTTGTGCATGAACACCGGCTTGCCGCTGATGTAGTGCAGCAGGATGCCCGGCGGCATCACGACGAAATCCGACTCGCAGAAGGCGATGTAGCCCTCGTCGTTCAGCCAGCTCAGCGGCAGGCAGGCGGCCGTGTTGGCCACGCCGAAGATCGTCCCCATGCACGAGGCCACCGTGATGGAGGTGGCCTTGTACTCGCGGAACCACTGCCGAAAGATCAGGTAGACGCCGAAGGCCCTCTCGATGAACGCCCTGTCGGTCTCCAGCTTCGTGTTCGGCACGGCCAGGTAGCGATCCGTCCAGGCCGCGAACTGCCGTTGCAAATTGGCGTCCGGCTTGATCGATTCCAAGCGGGCCGCCAACTCCTTGTAGTCGATCGGCACAATGTCCAGTTTATATTGATCGCGGGCGACCGCGGGCGCCTGGGGGTCCCACTTTCCCAAGGCGCCGCCCAAGGCCAACATGCGGTGGCCGACGAAGTTCTTCAGGCCGTAGAGCGCCCGCAGCCGCCAGAGCACCTCGTCGTAATCGTCGACCACCACGTTGTCGAGCGTGGCGCCGCCGTGATTGTCGGCGGTGTTGTGCTGCACTTGTTCGGGAGACGGGGCGGGGAAGAATCGGGTACCCAGGCATTCGTAGCCGTAGTAGGTCGGGCCCGACTTGTGGCGGACGAAGACCACCGTGTCACGTTTCAGGTCGGCGGCGCAGCACGGCTTGAACAGCTTCCCGTTGGACGCGGCAAACAACAGGACGGCATCGAAATCGCCCTTCTGAAGTTCGGCCGCTTGCTCGACGGTCGTCACTTTGGCCGTGGGCAGAATCTCCAGGGGGAACTCGGCCTTGGCCCCGAGCGCCTTCAACTCGGCGGCGATCCGCTGCATCTCCTCGGCGGCCGCCGGTTCATTGACGATTTCGCTCCAGGAGCGCCACGAGGTCTTCTCGCGGGGCGTCATGACGGCGTGCGCCAGGACCGGTTGCACGCGCAGAGCCCGGCCGGTGACGACAGGGGCCTTGTCCGGGTCCCACGACTCGGCGCTGGACCGCTCGGCCGCCGACGCCGCGGACAGCCCGAGCATCGCGCCGGCCAGCCCGGCAGAGGTCAGCGTGGCAAACTCCCGGCGATTGATGCAATGGTCGCACATGGCCGTTCAGTCTCCAAGAGAAGCGGAAAGAGCGAACCGTTCACACACGACGATAAATTGCCCGCGGAGGAAAAGCAAGAGCGCGTCGCGACCGTCTCCCAACTGACACGTAGGACGGATTTCCTAATCCGTCCAGCAATGAGGGACGGATTATTCCAGATCGCAGGCGGCCGCGTTAGCCCGCATTTCTCACCAGCCGCACACCAACCCGAAGCGCAAGCGAGGGCCAGACAACTGGTTGCCCTCGCTCGCGCTTCGGGTTGGTGTTGAACGCTGTGTGCCAAATTATGCCCGCGTGGTGAGAAACGCGGGTTTGACGTTCCGCCGCACTCATCTGTAGAACAGGTGGATCGCTTACCACCCGGCGGCATTTTTCCCCAGTCGCCTCCGCTTGCGGCACGGCAAGGACTCGCCTATACTGAGATGTTTCCCGGCTGAAGGAAGCGACGACGCAAGAGAGCCCCAGTTCCGTAGAGAATCGAGCGAGGAGAGCAGCAGTCATGACGATGGACAAGAGCCTCAAAGTGCGGCTCGGCCTGGCACGTGCGCGGAGCGTGTTGAACCGCGCCGAGAGAATCCAGCGCCTGAAGACCGCCGACCGGTGGCAAGAGGGAGACAGCCCCTTCGGCTTGGCCAAAGTCCGGGTGTACAAGCTGGCCATCAAGAAGAAAAAGAAGAAGAAGGAAGAGGAAGGCGCAGAAGGGGCCGAGGCTGCTGCCGGCGCTGCTCCGGCCGACGCGGCCAAGAAGGAAGCCCCCAAGAAAGAGGCCGGCAAGAAGTAACGTTCGGTGTTGGGCGGCCGTTCGACGGCGGCCCTCGTTCGCACCCCTTGGCGCCTGCGCCAGTATCGACCGTCCGCCTCGCTGTAGGACGAGTTAGAAAACTCGTCCTACCCGATGCAGGCGATGGCGGCTCCACCCTCTCCGCGTTCCGCCTGCCGATCTTCGCCCTGAGGCTGTGAAATTTTCGATTTCGTGCCACCGTGACCACAATCCGTAGGGTGCGTGAAACGCACCATCCGCTACGGGTTGTGGTGCGTTTCACGCACCCTACGAAAAATCACAACCTCTCTGCGTCCGCGCTTACTACTTGCCCGGGGGAGCGGACTTCGTCTCGTGGGCGTCGATGATGTCCTGGAGAATGAACCTTTCCGGGAACGGCTCGTCGATCTGACCGCAGAAACGGCGGTAGCGCTTGATCGTGTCCATCAGGTTATCCCCTTCGGCCAAAGGCTCGCCCATGGCGGGATACCTGTCGAGCACCTTGCGCCACCCCTCGAACCCCAGGCGATAGGCGTTGCGGGCCGTTGCCAGGTCGTTCTCGGCATACGCCCGCTCGGCCTGGAAGATCTGCTTGCGCCAGCCAGCACGTCGTCGGTCTGCTCCACGTCGGCGCGCATCCGCCAGTAGACGAAGTTGACAATTCCGCGATCGCTGTCGATGTACTCGGCCAACTGTTCGTGCCGAAGGGCTTCCTTGGCGAGCTTCAAGGCCTCCTTCTTCTGCGGGCCGGTAATAAGCCGGGCGACTTCGTCGAGCGGCACCTGGACGGAATCGCCGACCTGGTTGGCCAACTCCATCTGTTTCAACGAGCGTTTTTCGAATGGGGTGTCGAGGGCCTCGCGCTGGGCGTCGGTCAAGGCGGCCCTTCGTTCGGCGAGGAGCTTACCCCGCAGTCCGGGCTGGAAGGCGTCGATTTCGGCCGCGAGTTTCTTGGCCGCCTGATCGTGCGCTTCCTTGTCATTGAGCCGGATCACGATCGGGCTCCACGCCCTTGAGTGCGCCGGGATGTCCTCGTCGCCGTAGCGGCGCCAGTCGGCGGCCGCGGCCGTCCACGCGCCCTTGGCCACCTCGCCGAAGGTGCCGTCCGTTTCCAGGTTGTCGGCGTAATTCATCTGGCACATGGGGCCATTGGAGCGATAGATCAAAGGGCCCTTGCCCATCATGCTCACGCCGAAGTCGTCGACCATTTTCACGGCCGCCTGGAACCACTCCTTGCCCACCAGCCAGTTGTCGCGCTCGGCCACGGGGCGCGAGCCGTGAAAGTCCTCGTCTTCCTTGAACAGCCGGCGGATACTGTTTGTGCTCGTCGGCCCGGCCGATCTTTTGCGCGATCATCCAGCCCAATTCCCAGGGCAGCCGCGGCTGGCGATTGTTGTACTTGATCCCCTCGCTTGAGGAAGTCGCAACCTTTGATGACGTAGCGATAGCGTTCGCGGTAGTTATCGAACTGAACGGAAATGTTGTAGGAGACGTTCCACGCCTGATTGAGCCAGATGCTGACGAAGTTCGGCTGGACCTTGGTGATCTGATTGAGGGTGGCGCCGAAATTGGCCCAATCTTTCTTCAGCTTGAAGTCGTTGGCCTTCTCCCACAGGATGTTGGCCGCGATGCCGCGCATGCCCAGGGTGGCGAGCTTGATGGTCACGCTGGTGGGGTCGATCTGGCCGAGTTGGGCCTGGCTCAAGGGGTGTTCCGGGTCGTCGCGGAGCTGCGCCAGCACTCCGCCCGGAGAACCCTGCACCCCTTTGGCGGCGGTGGTGGCCGGCTGACTCAGCCAGAACAGCGGCATCAGCAGCACGGCGATTGCCACCAGGTAGACGATTTTCCGAACAAACGAACTGCGAGAAGTCATCGCATACCTCTGCTTTGCGAAACCGCGGACGGCTAATCCTCGAGCTCTCAACTCTCGACTCTCAACTCTTCCTACGATTGCCCGATTTCTCGGGTTCTTCAGACACAAGTAACCGACCACGAACACCGGCACCACGAACGCCACGGCCCGGCACGCGAAGGTCAGGATGGTTTCCCCCGAAACGTCGAATCCGCTGGCGACGTAATCGGCGAAACTGAAGCGGCCGAAGTCCGGCAGGATCGACGACATCATCCGCAGGAGATGTTCGGCGGCCTGATCGAGCGTTTTCGCCACGGTGGTCGACAGGCCGGGTTCCATGTCGCCGGTGATGGTCTGCTGGGTGACCAGCCGGATCAACGACTCGAACGGCCCGCCGCCGAAGGTTTGTCCGGTCGCCAGGCGGAACATGTAGTCGTTGAAGAAGCCGCCGGCCAAGGCCCCCAAGGTAGCGAGCATGGCCACGGGGCCGCTCAAGAAGGTGCTGAACGTCACGCCCAAGCCGATGACCACGACCATTTGCAGCCAGATGCCGATATAGGCCTTGGCGAAATTCAGCCCGAAGGAGGCGTCGCTGGCGCGGAGGTACAGGTCGGCCTGGGACCGGCCCCGAAGTATTGTTCCGAGGCCACGCATTGCAGCCAGACCTCCACCTGACCGTCGTCCACGAGATCCTGGAACAAATCGACCTTCTTTCCATCGGGCGTCCACTGGCGGGGAATGTTCTGCACGTCGATGATGATATTATCCTTCGCTTCGAAGACCCGCACTTCCACCTTCTTGCCGGTCTTGGGATTTCTCACGCTCAGGCTGCCCAGCACGCCTTTCTCGATCTCGCCCTTGTGGGTGCGGAAGATGCCGATGTTCATCTCTACCGGCAGGCCCTCGGGGAAGGCGTCTTCGGTGATCCCCTGGAACGTCCAAATCGCCGCCGCCAGGGTGCCGCCGGCGATGAAGCTGCGGTAGGTCCATTCGTCGCCCACGTTTACGCCCTTCGGGCGACTTTGCCGCCGGCGCGTCTCGAAACTCGAGCTTCCCGTAGACGGGCACGCGGGCCATCAACATCCCTTCGGCGGGACCAACACGGTAGGTCGTCTTGTCGCCCTGCCTTTCCGTGGTCAACGAGTGCCAGTGCCCTTCTCCATCTCGACGACGGCCTTGGCCGGCCGAGTTCGACGGTGACTTTGTGCCGGTGCCCGTTGTCGCGGCTGGTGTAGCCGCGGAGCACGGCCGGCTGTCCGGCGGCGGCCGCTTCGGCCGGCTGCAAATCGTCGGCGTTCAACTGGTGGGTGTGGGCGAGTCCCCGCACCACGAATCCGTAGCTGATCGCGCCCATGACCGCCAACAGCAGAGTCCCCACGGCCGTGAAGCCCACGATCCGCCCCAACACCACTTCGCTGGCCCGCACGGGCTTGGTGACCACCGTGTGCAGCGTGCGGTTCCTGATGTCGGCGGGCAGACTGAGCGAACTGAGGATCAACGCCAACAGCAAGACCAGGTAGCTGGTGGCCGTCAACACGAAGCTGAGGTAGAGGCGGGCGGGATCCTCGCTGCCCGGATCGAGGAACCAGCCGGCGAACAGCAGCAAGAGGATGAAGACCGCGAACACCGACCACCACGCGGCGGCGGATCGACTCCTGGATCGCCAGCCGGGCCAGCGCCCACACGCGCCGCGGCGAGATTCGCCCCAGATCGACGGCCGCGTCGGACAACACCTGCCCCGTTTGCCGCGTGGCCGGGCCGGGGCCGTGACGCAACGCCCCCACCAACCAGGCCACGATGACGACCCCGACCGCCACGCATGCCGCAACGAGCAACCAATAGAGCAAGGCCGCCGGCAGCCAGGTCCAGAACGGCATGAGGTCGTTAATTTTCGAGACGCATGAAAGACAGCGGGGGTTAGGGACGAGGAACTTGGAACAAGAAGCGGCGACGACCGGTCTGTCAGTTGTCTTGCGACGCCGCGCACCCTTCGGCCGGGGTGCTCCTGGCTCTCGCGAATGATCTTCAGGAACAGCTCTTCGAGCGTGGTGGTGGGGTTGCCGATGTTCAGCACGTGCCCGTTGTTCCGCTCGATCACCTGTTTGACTTCTTCCTGGGCCATGGCGCTCAGGCCGGCGGCGCGAATCTCGGTCACGTCGCGGACCTTCAACAGGCTGTCGACCCGGCCCATCTCCTTCAATTCGCCTTGGTAGAGAATGGCGATCCGGTCGCACACGTCCTGCACGTCGGCCAGCAGGTGGCTGCACATGAGGATCGTCTTGCCCTCGTCGCGGAGCCTGATGATCAAGTCCTTCATTTCCCGCGTGCCGATGGGGTCCAGGCCGGTGGTGGGCTCGTCCAGCACGATCAGTTCGGGGTCGTTGATCAGGGCCTGGGCCAGGCCGATGCGGCGGGTCATGCCCTTGCTGTATTCCTTCAACTGTCGCCGCTTGGCCCAGTCCAGCCCGACCATTTCGATCAAGTCGGCCACCCGCTGGCGGCGCACCGCCCGCGGCATGTTGAACAGCCGCCCGTAGAAATCCAGCGTCTCCTCGGCGTTGAGGAAGCGGTAGAGGTACGATTCCTCGGGCAGGTAGCCGATCCGCTCGTTCTTGGTCACTTCGGTGGCGTCTCGGCCGAAGACCAGGGCCTGGCCGCTGGTGGGAAACAGCAGGCCGAGGATCAGCTTGATGGTCGTGGTCTTGCCCGAGCCGTTGGGCCCGAGCAGTCCGAACACCTCGCCGCGGCGAACCTCGAGGTCCAGGGCCTTCAGGGCCCGAACCTTCTGGCGCCCCCAGAAATCGCGGTAAACCTTGCTGAGACTTCGGGTTTCGATGACGACTTCGGTATCCGGCTGCATGAAGGGCCTTTCCGCGGCATCCGCATTGTCGGAAGAACTCAACGACGGGGGCGTTAGCTGTCATACGCGGCCAACGCCCGCTTAGTTCGACAGTCTCCACTATAAAACAGGGGGGGACACATTTCAAGCCGCCGGTACGCACCCTGCGCGGGAAGGGGCCTTGCCTACGCTGCGTTCCCACGGGCCGTGTGATTACGTTATAACGCCAGACCCGACGAAAGGGCGGTCTCCCAACCGCTCACTCGAAGCGAATGCCGATCCTCCCGCCCAGTTCCATCACGTGCAGCCGCGAACGGTCGTATTCTTCGGCGTCCTTCATGTGCTCGATCATCAGCAGCCGGAATTGCGATGTTTAGCGGCCGACGGAACGTCGGCCTACAGAGGCATCGTCGCCGCAAAGGCCGCGGAACGGGGCGATCGCCCGGCGCACTTCGTCGCCGCTTTCCGCCAGCAGTTCCACGCGGAAATGCCGCACGCCCCGCGCCCGCAGGCCGGGCACGATTTCGGCGAGGCTCTCGGCATCGGCGTGGAAAAGCGTGTTGCGGCATTGGCTGTCGGCCAACAACCGATGTTCCACGCCCAGCCGATCGCGCAGCCGCACTTCGTGCCGGTGGCACGGCCGGCCGCAATCGCCGCGGTTCTTCCCCCGCGAGAGCGCCCGGCAGAACAGACAGAACTGGGAATGGAATAACGGCACGTGCCGATGGACCACCACCTCCAGCCACTCCGGCGGGACGGAACCGGCCAGGTCGAGCAGCCGCCGGCCATCCAGGTCGTACGCGGCGGTCACCCGCCGGGCGCCTTGCTGGTGAAGCCATCGCACGGCCAAATCGTTCGCGCCGTTCAGCGAGAAATCGGCCACCGCCGGCAAGCCGATCCGGCGGCAGAACGCCAGACCGGCGAGATTCCGCACGAGAACGCCGTCGGGCCGGTGATGGGCCAACGATTCGAGCACGTCAGACTCGCCCGGCTTGTGGATGCGCGGCGCGGCCAACCATATCTCCGCACCACCGGCGCGGGCAACCCGCACCGCGTCGCCATTCTGACAAGCGTCGCGGAAATCGGCGATCACGCTCGAAACGCCGCAGGCCACAGCCGCCTCGAGCTGTTCCATCGTGCGGCAAAGGACGTGCAGGTGATCTTGATCGTGCTCATCGAGAGTTGCAGTCGCTCCAACGGTCGATTGAGCTGAGACACCACTTGCGGTTTCGCGCCGCAGCGCCGACAGCGCGGACCCTTCCGCCATCGCTCGTCGCGGCGGTTGGGCCGCCGCCGCATCGAGCAGCCGCACCATCTCGTGCCGCAACTTCCCCAACGCGCTCAACGGAATCATCGGCCAGCCGTCGATCTTGGCCTCCAGCCGGCGGAGTTCATAGGGCGTGCTGCCCAGCCGGCCGAACTGCTCGGTCAGCACTTCCGCGGTCAGCGGGTGCTTGACGGCCTCGGCCAACGGTTGCGGTGATTCCAGCCGGCAGGCGACGCCGGTGGCGGCATGAGCGGCGACTCGCAGCGGACTTCCCACGCCCGCTTCGATCGCGAGATCCAAGGGCACGCGGCGATCGGCGTCGCGGCCCTCGCGCATCGTGCGAAGCCGGCGGGCAACTTGCGGATCGTCGGTCTTCCATACCTTTTGGCCCGCGTGGAGCTTGCCGGGGTCGATCGCTCCGTTGCGGAAGGCAAGCTCGACGAGCCCGCCCTGGGCGGCGCCTTCCACCGATCGCCGGCCCAGAAACACCTCGTACACGCGGCCGCCCTGTTCGACTTCCCGGCTGCGATCGCCCTCGAACACCAGGCCATCGCCGCGGCGAATGGGGGCGGCCAACTCCACGAGAATCCTTTCACCCCGGCCGCCCCGGACCTCGCCCAGGTACGTGCCCCGCTTCGCCGAACTCAGGCCCGAGACCAACGCCTGATGATCGCTGCCATCGAGCCAGCCGTGGCCAAAACCGCGCGAAAAGGCGGCTTCCATATCGGCGACCGAATGTGGGGCCGGTTCGCAACCTGTCCTACAGATGGCGTCGATGGCCGTGCGATAGTGGCGGGTGACGCTGGCGACATATTCGGCCGGCTTCAACCGCCCCTCGATCTTCAACGCGGAAACGCCCGCCGCGATCAACTCCGGCAGCCGGTCGTAGGCCGCCAGGTCGTGCGGGCTCAGCGGGTACCGCAATTCGTCCGCCTCCTGTCCCCTCTCCCTTTGGGAGAGGGTTAGGGTGAGGGCGTTGGGCGGCGAGTGCAAGTTCTGTGTCTGCTTAGCTTCCGCGACGCCCTCACCCCCGGCCCCTCTCCCAAAGGTAGAGGGGAGACTGCTCCTGCCCACCGTCCGGCCGTCGCAGAGCACCTCGTAGGGCAGGCGGCAAGGCTGGGCGCACTGGCCGCGATTGGCGCTCCGCCCGCCGAACGCGAGGCTCGCCAGGCACTGTCCCGAGTAGCTGATGCACAAGGCCCCGTGTACGAACACTTCCAGTTCGACCTCAGTCTGCCGGCGAAGGGCGGCGATCTCGGCAATCGACAATTCCCGCGGCAGCACGACCCGCCGCACGCCCAACGACTCGACCTCGCGGATGCACTCCGCGCTGCTCAGGGTCATCTGGGTCGAGGCGTGCAGCGGCAACTCCGGGCAGAGCCGGTGCAGCAGCCGCAGCACGCCGAGGTCCTGAACCAGCACTGCATCCACGCCCGCGGCCACGGCCAGCCGCGCGGTCCGCTCGACCTCCTCCAATTCGTCGCTGAAGGCCAGCGTGTTGAGCGTCAGATAGCCCTTGACGCCGCGGGTGCGGAGAAAGGCCATTAGTTCCGGCAGCTCGACGGCCGAAAAATTGGCCGCCCGCGCCCGGGCATTGAATCCGCCCTGCAGCCCGAAGTACACGGCATCGGCGCCATTCTCGACGGCGGCCCGTGCGCAGTCCCAGTCGCCAGCAGGGGCCATCAACTCAGGGGCCGTGTGAGAATCGACAAGATTAGACGCTGATTGATCGGTCATCGGCAAACGGCAGGGTATAGCGCGGTACGCGGAGATTTGGGTAATCGAGCCCAGTGGGGCTCACGCAAAGGCGCAGAGAAGTCTGAATTAGGGCGTGTTTCCTGCGTTACTCATCTTGGCGTCTTTGCGCCTTTGCGTGAGATTTTTTTTCTAACGGTCTTTCAGTTTCTTCGCTCCGTTCACTCTGTCTGCGGTACGATTTTTTTCCTGCATTGTATCACCATCCGGCGGTTCGGGCAGGAAGAGGGCCGCGGCCGCGGCCGGCAAGAAGAGAAAACCGGCGTAGAGCAGGGCGAAGCGGTAGTCGTTCACCTCGCGAAAGAGCCCGAAGAAGACGGTTCCTCCGGCGGCCGCCACCCGGCCGATGTTGTAGCAGAAGCCGGCCCCCGTGGTCCGCAACAGCGTGGGAAACAAGGGGGGCAGATACATCGTGAACAGTGCGAAGGAACCCGACGAGGCCCCCAGCGCCATCAGCCACCAGAGCAGACTCTCGTGGCTGCGGACGACGTTGTAGGTCATGAAGATCGCCACGAAGTAGCCCAGAAACATCCAGACGATCGTGCGGCGATAGCCGATCCACCGCGCGATGGCGGCCGCCGCGAAGTTGCCCGCGATCGACGACACCATCAACAGGATCATGCCCGTGCTGGCCAGGGCCGTTTTTTGCGCGGCGCTCCAAGCAGCCACGTCCGGCAGGTTGCGGAGGTGTTGCACGCACCAGAACATCAGCGCCCAATGGGCAGTCAGCGAGAGCGAACAGACCAGGATCGTCAGCACGGTGATGCGGCGGACCGGGCCGCGGAAGAGATCCAGGATGCCCGGCGCGGACTGCTTCGCACGCTGCTTGGCGGCACGCCACTCGGGCGTTTCGGGCACGCTGCGGCGAATCCACACCACCAACAGCGCCGGCAAAACGCCCACCAGGAACACGCACCGGCAGGGAAGGTCTCTCATGGCCAGACCGGCCACCATGGCCAGCAGGATGCCGCAATTCACCGCGGATTGCAGCACGGCGGCGATCCACGGCCGCCAGCGATGGGGCCAGGTCTCGGCGAGCAATGCCGCGCCGACGGCCCATTCGCCGCCGATCCCCAACGCCGCCAGAAAGCGGCAGAGCAGCAATTGCCACCACGTTTGAGCGAAAAACGAGAGCCCCGTGAACAGGGCGTAGGTGAGGATCGTCAATACCAGGGCCCGCGCCCGGCCCACGCGGTCGCCGATGCGGCCAAAAAAACCGCCGCCCAGCGCCCAGCCCAGCATGAACGCCGCCTGGATCCACGAAGCATAGTAGCCGGCCGACGGGTCTCTCTGGTCGACGGCCAGCAGTTCGGCGACGAAGGGGGTGGCCACCAGGGTATAGAGGTGCATGTCGAGGCCGTCGAACAGCCAGCCCAGCCACGCGGCGATGCCCGACCGCCATTGCTGCGGCGAAAGGTCGCTGAGCCGCTCCACTTCTCGGCCTTCGTCCGCGTGGGCGGCGGCGGCCGGCGATTCGGCAGAGACGGAAGTCGGCGTTCGCATGGGTTCCCAATGTACCGGGCGTTGGGGCGGGTGGCAATTGTGCGTGCGCCCTTGTCGCTGTCGCCGGAATCGGTTAGACTACTGTGTTTGTCAGCTATGCCACCGGTCTAAGAGTGAGAAACGTCATGGGAACGCGTCCCCGCACTGGTCACGTCATGAAGCTTAAGAGCCGCCGCTGTCCGAAGTGCGGCGGGAAGATCAATTCGCAGCAGATCCGCTGCAAGCGGTGCCACGAAGCACAAAGCCGGCCGAAGAAGACGTCCAACAATTAGCCGGGACGCGGCTGGCCGCTTGTCGTAGTCGGTAGGTCAGGCATTCCGAACCTGACCGCTTGCCTCTTGGTGTCAGGCTACACCTACTCCCGACCACTCAGGGCGCAGCCGGATCAAAACAGATCGATCATCTGTTGGCCGCCGTGGTCGGGATTGCCGATGAGTTTCTGGCCCGCGGTATCCACGACAAGGTCCAAGAGTTCCAGCGGAATCTGGCCGATCAGTACGGGACACTCATCGGGTATCTCGGCCACTTCGACGTAACAGTCGCGGTCTTGGACCATCAATCGCACGGGCTCGTAAATCCCGAACGAAAACGATTCCCGCGGCGGTCCGCGCTGTGCGGGTGCGATGGCGCGTGAGACCCAATTGTTTGATATACCGTCTCGGAAGCGAGAGCAAGGTGGCGCCCGTGTCGACCAGGGCGTCCGAGACATCCAAGCCGCGGACCTTCTCCGGCGTCAGTCGCCCCTCTGCAACCCCGATCAGATCGCTCTGGTTCTCGATCCGCGCACGAACCACGAACGTGCCCGTCGTAAGAATCTCCATGACGGCCACCTCTTACTTATGGGACGCCCCCATCGGTCCGCTCCCCCACCTCCTTCATCGTATCCATTCGTAGTGCGCGGGTACAGTCGGCCGCTCGGCGTTGGCCGCCTGCAAGATGATGGAGCGTCAACCGTCGCTCCCGGCACTGGCAGAGCCAGTGGCACACGATCCACAGCCGCTTTCGTCAGTGCCACCCCGCCGGCCCGCATCTTCGCGGGACCACCTAGTAATCCTTTCCATCGAAAGCTCCGACGGATTCGTTGCCTCCTCCGCCGCTTCGATTGCTACTGGGCAAGCGACCCTTCCCAGGCGGGACTTCCACCCGCTAGAATGCACATGCATTCACGGCGCACGGTCGGAAGTCATTGATTCCGCCGGTCCCCTGCTTGCGAGTCGAGCCCCTTCGTCTACAGCAGCGGGCTGAAGAGCTTGGCCAGGTTCATCTTCAGCCGGCTGGCCAGGGTTCGGCTCGGCCATTGGCCCAAGGCGGCCGGCAGCGATTGGTCCAGATAACTCTGCTGCAAGCGGCGCATTTCCCGCACCGCTTCCTCCGCGTGGACGAACAGGTTCAGCTCGAAGTTCAGATTGAACGAGCGAATATCGTAGTTCGCCGAGCCGAACATGGCCAGCTCATTGTCGATCGTGAGGGTTTTGGCGTGGAGCATGCCGTTTTGGAAGCGGTACACGTTGACGCCGTGCCGCATCAGGTAGTCGCAATAGAAACTGCCGGCGGCGTCCACGATGCGGTGGTCGCTCCGCTTGGGGATCACCAGGTCGACTTGCACGCCGCGCAGGGCCGCCATCCGCAGGGCCAGCAGCATCGCCTCGTTCGGAATGAAGTAGGGAGAGGTAATCACCACCCGCTGCCGCGCCAGAAAGATCGCCCGCACGATCAAGTCCTGGAACAGGTCGGTGGGCTGGTCGGGACCGGTGGGAACCACTTGCACGGCAATGGGGCCATCGCCGGCCGAAGGCGGAAACAGCGCCGCGTCTTCCCACAACTCGCCCGACTCGTAGAACCAGTCTTCCAGGAAAATCCCCTGAAGCTGACGGACCACCGGGCCGGTGATGCGGGCCATCATGTCGTGCCACACGCCGGCCCGCTTGTGCCCGTAGCTGGCCTCGACGATGTTCTGCGAGCCGGCATAGGCCACCGTGCCGTCGATCACCGCCAGCTTGCGATGGTTGCGGAGATCCAACCGCGCGAAGGGGATGCGCCACAGCGGCGCCGGCAGGACCGCCACGATCCGCACGCCTTGCTGCCGCAAGGAAGGGGCCAGGCGGCGGAAGAGCCGCCGCGACCCGACCGCGTCGGCCAGCACACGGCACATCACCCCGCGCTTCGCCGCCCGAACCAGGGCCTCGGCCACGCGCTGGCCCACGCTGTCGTCCTTGAAGATGTAGAACAGCAGGTGTACGTGCTGCCGGGCCGCATCGATGTCGGCCACGAGCCGGTCGATGACCACGTTCGTATCGGACATCAAGGAGAGTGCGTTGCCGGCCACCACCGGCAGCCCGCCGACGTGCTCCGCCAGGTGCACCAGCACGTTGTAGTCGTCTTCGTTGGGATCGATGACGTGGTGGGCCTCGACGCGCGGGTATTCGGAGGCCGCGAGTTGCTGCCGGCGGCTCTGACGCCGGGCAAGGCGCTGTCGCCCCAGCCGGTTCTCGCCGATCAGCAGGTATAACCCCAGCCCGATCCACGGTTCAAAGAAGACGATGGCCAGCCAAGCCAGGCAGGTGGCCGGCTTCTCTTTGCGCAGCACGATCACGGGCAGCATCGTCAGACGGATGCCCCACTCGCTGGCAGCCAGCAGTTGCGTCCAATAGAAAACGTCCATCTTGCTCAGGGCGACGCCGGCTTCGCGTTGATCGGAGGCGACGGGCCCCGGAGCTCGGGAGGGACCTCGGGCACTTCGATGACAAACACCAGCGGGAGATTGAAGTCATCCGTCGTGCGGGTGGCCGGCGGCTCCGCCGCTGCGTTCGTTGGCTTGTCGCTCGATTTTTCAGCTTGTTTTTCGACCGCGGTCGGCGCGGGCACCGTCACGACCGGAGAAGAAGGGGAAGAAGAGGAGGGTAGTGGCTCACATCGCGACATACAACCAGCCAGCAACAGCATTACAGTCGCCCACGGCAGCCATTGGCATCCCATGCCAAAATTATCGCCTATCGCGGTGGTCCGGGGAAGTGCCCTGCCGGCTATGCCGCAACCGTGCTGTGTTGACAGCTTGGGTGCCACTGGCCGCTCGCCGGCCAGTGCAGGAATCGGCTACAGCACGGGCTGACAAGCAGCCCGTGGCACCCGTCAAGTCAGGTCGGTCGGGGCACTATGCCGCTTGGGCGCTGGTGGGGATTGACGGCCCGGCTGCCGCCTCGGCGTCGACCGACTCGACGTTCGCCATGCCCGCCGTCGTGTCGTCTGCCCGGGCCATCAGAACCAGCGCGGCCATCAGCCACGCGGTGGTTCCCAGCCCCAACAGGCCGATTCGTCCGACGTAAGGCATGAGGGCGTATTGCAGCGCGATCAGCGCAGCCGGAACCACGGCCAAAGCGGCCGCCGCTCGAATATTGCCGAGCCGCACCAGCCACAGTGGCAGAAATAGCACCGCCGGCGCGAGCAACAGGAAGTAGTGATTCCGGGCCACCGGCGAGAGCACCAAGAGCGCCGCGCACGCCACGCCAAAGCCGGCCGCCCGGCTGAGGGTCGAATCAAATCGCAGGCCCAGCCGCAGGCCGGCCAGCAATAAGGCCAACAACAAGGAGACTCGCACGACCAACAGGCACGTGTCGACGCTCGGCGAATCCATCAACCGCGGCGGCGGATTGTCGTCGTCCACCAGTGGATCTTCCGGCCCATCGGCGAAGACGTAGGCGCCGAAGTTGCCCAACCGATACAACGCGTTGCCGAGGCACTGGTTCCGCACCGAGTGCGTATCGCTTTCGAACCCCGGCGTGGCCGTGCTCTTGCCGGCGCTGCTCAACACGAGATGCGCCCAGGTGTCGAGGTGCCGCACGTTCGCGTTCCAGCCGATCAATGCGGCAGGAACCAGCAGGAGAAAGAGCGCGAGCCCCAGGCCCACTCCCAGCATGGCGCCGGCCAGCCGCCTGCCGCCTGCCGCGGCCGCCGGTTGCGATCGCCTTCGCTGCCGCAGAAAGGCCACCAGTTGCACGAACAGCAGGAATGCCACCGGCATGACGGGGACGATCTTGATCGCGACCGAGAGCGCCAACGCCAGGCCGCCGCCAATCCACGCCTGATACGTTCGCCCGGTGAGGACCAGTCGCAGGCCCAAGAGCAGCAGGTAGAGGATCGCGATGCTGGCCTGGCCGCGTTGCAGACAATTCAAGGTGGGCAAGGCGACCGCCGCCACGGTCATCGCGCCGAGCCAGCGAATCCAACGCTTCCCGCCCAGGGCCTGATCGCCGTCCTCGCCGCGCACCGCGGCCACGATGCGAACGCATTCACGGTACGAGCCCCAACACATCAACAAGCACAGGGAGAACCAAACGATGACCTGCTCTTGCAGCGGCAAGACGTGCAACGGGGCCAGCGCCAGGGCGAAAATCGGCGGATAGACGTAGGTCCAGCCGCGCGGATTGCTCACCTCGTAGGGCGGCCGCCCGTCGAAAAATGCCGCGCCGGCCTCCGTGTAGACCGTCAGGTCGGACTTATGTTTCCAGGGCGTGGCGGGATAGGGGTATCCGCGGCGACGCACGTCGACCAGGCCCCAGATCGTCGCCGCCAGCAGCAGAACGACCAGCCACCGCCTGGGCGACGTCCAACAATGCCGGTACTGCCCGTCGGGTGTCTTTAATACGGAGAGGGGACGCATCGAATCCGGAACTCCCTTGCGCGCCTGCTGCACCGGCCGGATTGTAGCGACAGTCGAGGCGTCGCCGCAACCTTGGTTTTCTCCCTTTTTTCGAGCAAGCCCAGCCTCGGCCTGCTACGCAGGCTCGCCACGCCGCCCAGCCGCCCACGCGACGCGAATCTTCTCTGGTCCTAGCCGCCGATAATCGCTAGAAGTATGCAGCACAAGCCAACAGCCATTTGCCGGACGGATCTTTGTATGACGCTGCGCCGTGGGATGCCACCTGGAGCCGAGCGAGCCGGACGCGTGCCCGGCGGCTCGCGACAGCACTCTACGTATTTTGGGTAGGATCGTGAGCTCGGCGGTTCGCTCGCCCGCCGTGTGGTTTCCGGCACTCGTGCTGCTGGTGCTGACGCTGATTTTTCGCTTCACGGATGCCGACGTGGCGCTGATTCGGCCATTTTCCGGCGACGCCGGCAATGGAGGGGCGTTGCACGGTCACTGGCCGCTGCTGGGCGTCAATCCCTGGCAGTTGTTGTACGATTGGGGCGTTTACCCCGCGTGGATCCTGGGCTGCGGCGGGCTGGCGGTCTGGCTCGCCAGCTTCTTCTGGTCAAAACTGCAGCGATGGCGTAACCCGGGCCTGTTTTGTGTCTTGCTGTTGCTCATCGGGCCGGGGCTGATCGTCAACGGCATTTTCAAGCCCTACTGGGGCCGGCCTCGCCCCAATGCCATCATCCCCTTCGGCGGAAATCGCGAATTCCTGCCGGTGTGGACGTGCGGCTTCGGACAGGACGAGGCGTCGTTCCCCAGCGGCCACGCCTCGATGGGCTTTTACCTGATGGCCCCGGCCTTCGTGTGCTACCGCCGCCGGCCGCGTCTGGCCTTGGCGTTCTTGCTGGCGGGGCTTATCGGCGGCGGCGTTCTCGGACTGGCACGGGTCGTCGTCGGGGGGCACTTCCCCAGCGATATCGTGTGGGCCGGCGGGTTCATCTATTTCACCGCCTTGGCGCTGGCGGCGCCATTTCGGTTCGGTTCGTCCAAACAGGAGACTAATAGGGGTAGGGAAGGCCGGTTAAGTTCCCGGCCTCCCCTCCCTCCGAACCGGACTGGCGGATTTCCCGCATCCGGCTCTCCGGTTAGTGGTGTTACCTCGTAGAGGATTGGTGAACCGAGCGCGGGAAGGAAACAAGGTTCCTTCTCGGGATCGGCAGAAGCGAAAGGCCCTGACCTTCACGGGAAGGCCACCAACATGCAACATCGACGGTGCGGCCAATCTGAGCCAAGTTACGTGTGCCTGACGCAGTCCGTCGTGGCTAGTCGTTGCCGACACTCGCGGTACGGTGTGGTTTTGGCCGTGCGTCATGTTTCATCCACTTTCCTGCGTCCCTTTGCTCGACGGGCATTGCCCCGCTTCCTCGCTCGTATGGACGCTCTGACTCCTGGGCGGTCGATTCTTCGTATCCTTATCAGGGACAATGAACTTCGTCCTTGTACCCGCCCAGGTCTCCTTGCTTCATGTATCAAACCTTCCGACCGTTCCGCCTCCAACCACCTGTTGCCGCCTCTGGGGCTTGGTTTGGTTTCCCCCCGGAGCTTACCGCGCGGTCTGCCGACCGCATCCCTTGCGAGGACCACAGCGTCACTTGGGCTTCGCCTTTTCCTAGCAGGCTCGCCACGACAACCGGCCGAATCGAGTTCGTCATCCTGCGGACCAGCCGTTCACCTTCAGTTGCTCTCCACCCCCTCTCACGAGGACGCAGTTACTTTCGGTTACGAAGTTCAAACCCAACTTCGACAAGGACTTGCACCTTGCTGATTCGATACACTCACAAGCGCACTAGGAGGCGACTCCAGTCGCCGAAACGTCTGACTCCAGCGGCGACAGGAGTCGCCTCCTACAAGGAAAACAGTCTGACTCCATCGGTGACGGGAGTCGCCTCCCACAAGAAAAACGGTTCGGACAGCCATCTCGTAGTCTCGCCTGGAAATCGCTACAATAGCGGTTTCCAAAAACAAGGCGGAGCCGAGACGGTGGACGGCATTGTCGACATCCCCCTGCCGGGGCAGCCGCTGTGGTCCGATCAGGAGCAGAGCGGCGATGCTTCGCCCTGCCATTTCCTGGCCGGGCCGGAGAACCGGCTGGTCGAGGTGGCCGTCCGCTCCGTGGTCGAGGAGCCGGCCAACGGTTACAACCCGTTGGTGTTTTACGGGCCGAGCGGCACGGGCAAGTCGCACCTGGCGCGTGGCGTGGCCGCCGTGTGGAAGGCCCCCGACCGCCGCCATCGCGTGGTCTCGACCACCGCGGTCGATTTCGCCCGTGAGCTGGCCGAGGCGATCGAGACGCAAGCCGTCGAGGAGTTTCGCGCCGAGTATCGCACGGCGGCCCTGTTGGTGTTTGAAGACCTCGGCCAACTGGCCACGCGGAAGGCGGGAAAGTTGAGCGCCCAAGAGGAGTTCATCCACACGCTGGACGCGTTGCTGGCCGAGGGGCGATGGGTGGTGGTGACGGCGTCGGCAGCGCCCGCCGAGTTGCCCGGCATCTTGCCTGCCTTGCAGAGTAGGCTGACAGCCGGGCTGACGATCCCCTTGGCGCCGCCTGGTCCCAAAACGCGGCTGGCCGTTCTCCAGCAGTTGGCGGCGCTTCGGAACGTCGATCTGCCGGAGGCCGTGGCGCAGGTGCTCGCCGAAGGGCTTACCGGCACCGTGCCCGAACTGGCGGGCGCGCTGCTGCACTTGGTAATGAAGAACCGGCTGGGCGACCATCAGCATCCGATCGACCTACCCAGCGCCAAGCACTATCTGGGGATGCGAGACCGGAAGCGACGGCAGCCGAGCCTGCACGAGATCGCCCTGGCCACCGCGCGGCACTTCTCGTTGCGTCTTTCCGACTTGCGGAGTCCGGTCCGGCGCCGGGCGTTGGTGACCGCCCGCGGCGTGGCCGTCTATCTCGCGCGCATCTCACCAGCGAGAGCCTACAGGAAATCGGCCGCTACTTTAGCGGCCGAGACCACACCACAGTCATACACAGTTGCCGTCGGGCAGAGGAACTGCTCAAAACCGATCCTGCGATCGGCGAGGCGATCGATGCGTTGCGGAAGGAACTGGGGAAAACATGACGACCGAATGTCGACAACACGACCATCGCGGCGTGCTCGTCGACACCCCCGCATGAGACCTAAGGGATTTACCTATCCACTACATCAGAACTAACCCTACCCCAACAGGCAGCCAACGGTTTTTCCACGCGATGCGGCCGGCCAAGCCGGGCCTTAAAACCAACGAGAACATCGGGTTATAGCGGCTTGTCGTCACGCCGTGAACATTTCGGGCGAACATACTAATACTACTGTTCAAGAAGTAAAGAAAGGTAGAGACCATCCATGAAAGCGACCTGCGAACGCGACAAATTGCTGCACGCCTTCCAAATGGCAGCCAGCGTGGCTCCGGCCCGCAGCCCCAAGCCAATCCTGCAAAACGTCAAGCTCGAAGTGACCGCAGACGGCGCGATCCTGATGGGCACCGATCTGGAAGTCGGGCTCCGCGTCGAGGTGCTCGGATTCTCGGTGGAAGCCCCCGGCAGCGTGGTCTTGCCCCGCGATCGCTTCGGCAAAATCCTCGCCGAAAGCTCCGACGAGAAGCTCGACCTTGAGAGCGACGGGCGGAAAGTGCTCGTGCGCGGCCAGCGGAGCGAGTTCCAGCTTCCCTCGGAGAACCCGGACGAGTTTCCCAACGTCTTGGCCTTTGAGGAAGAGAAGTACCACGAACTGCCGGCCCGTTCTTTCCGCGAACTCATTCGCCGCACGATCTACGCCACCGACAACGAGAGCAGCCGCTATGCGTTGGGAGGCGTCCTGGTCGAGTTGGCTGCCAACGGGCTGACCGCCGTTGCCACCGACGGCCGCCGGCTGGCGCGGCAAGAGGGTCCGGCCAAGTCGGTGGGTGGGCACGTCTCCGGCGACACTATGACGATCATCCCCACGCGGGCCATGCAACTGATCGAACGCGCGCTGGCCGACAACGAGGAAACCATCCACTTGGCCGCCCGCGACAACGACGTGTTGGTCCGCAGCGGTCGGGCGACCATCTACTCGCGGCTGGTGGAAGGCCGCTACCCGAAGTGGCGCGACGTGTTTCCGCGCCGCGAAGGAATGTTGAAGATCGACTTGACGGTCGGTCCGTTCTACGCGGCCGTGCGCCAGGCGGCGATTGTCACCAGCGACGAGCGCCGCGGCGTCGACTTCACCTTCGGGGGCGGCAAGATCATTCTGGCCGGCCACGGCGCCGAGTTTGGAGAATCGCACGTCGAGTTGCCGATCGCCTACGACGGCACGGACATCGGCATCACGCTGGACCCGCGGTTCCTCAGCGACTTCCTCAAGGTGTTGGATCCCGAGCAGACGTTTACCGTGGAACTGCGTAACGCCGAGAGTGCGGCCGTCTGCAGCACGGAAGATGGATACGCCTACGTCATCATGCCGTTGGCGCGGGAACAATAAGTAGCAGGCACACTCCGTGTGCCGCAGTAGGGCGCGAGCCGAGTAGGGTGCGTAAAACGCACCAACCTTGGCGGCATAAGGACTTGTTCAAAAATAACTTAGCCGTTTCGTTTTCGTGGACAGATGGTGTAGTTCCATTTGGGTAGGACGGTATGTCGCAACAGCCGCACGGTTGCCTTCGCTTCGTCGGACACCTTGACTTTGGTCGGGTAGAGCTTGGTGTCCAACGATGCGCGGCAGCGAAAGCCCGTGCTCGACCGTGTCGTGCGGATGTTCTTCAGCATGACTTCGTAACTGGTCAGTGGCTCGCCGGCCCAATTGGCACTGATGAGGTTGAACATGCGGTGCTCGATCGGGTTCCACTTGGAGGCTCCTGCGGGATAATGCCCGACCGTGATCGTCAATCTGAATT
Source organism: uncultured Planctomycetaceae bacterium (assembly GCA_963759115.1). Classification (GTDB taxonomy): domain Bacteria; phylum Planctomycetota; class Planctomycetia; order Pirellulales; family Thermoguttaceae; genus CAVWXT01. The sequence continues at coordinate 1,216,010 of CAVWXT010000006.1, read as the reverse complement.
CGTCAGCCAATTCTTGCAGGCCCACCTTCCAAGCCCAACAACGGTTGCCGTTGGCACCTCCGCTGTCGGCTTCGATGGCCAACCGAGACACACCCGAGTACCGACGCCGCCCAACCTTCAGCCACCACGAGCGAATGGCACGCACGGCAAAGGTCGCTGTCTGATGAGTTGTGCCGATCACGACATAGCCCTCATTGCGATTCTCGTCATAGATGCCGTAGGGATAGGCGCGGCCGCGGGCCAGTGTGGGAAAGTCGTGGTCCAGCACGTCGCGGTCCTCACACCGCCAACTGCGTCCGTTATTTTTGAAGTTGCCCACCAACTCCTTTTTCTTCGTATCCACACTGATTACCGGCCACCCTTGCCGTTGGAATCGCCGTCGCCGACGCCCCAACAGGCGGAATTGCTGATCCCGATAGGGATCTCTCTTCCCACCCAACCGCTTGCGGTTCGATCGCAACGAGTACCTTCTGTGCTCGCAGCAACCGAGCCACCGTCACGTGCCCGACCGGTACGCCACGTCGCGTCAATGCAGCGGCCAGGTTGCGGGTGGTCTTGTGCGTCCACCGCAGACCACCCATCGGATCGCCAGCCGTCGCATCCCGCAACAGCCCCTTCAACAACTCCCGCACACGTGGCGTTTTTTTTCGACTCGTTTTCGTCCGCCGCCGGGACGCCGTACTCGCTCTGAAGACGCCACCTGTCCGCGTTCGCTTTCGCGCAATCCCCGGCGGATTGTCATACGGCTCAGGCCGGTGATTTCCGCCACCAACTGGACGCCCCCGTGTCCGCGTTGCCGGGCCACGATCCCGGCGAACAACCGCCGACTCCGTTCGTCCAACTCGGCCATCACTCGATTGATGGCCCGATGGTACGCAACCAAATCCGCATCGCTACGCGAGCGACATCCTCGGCAGCGACACCGGCGAATGCGCCTGCAATCCTTGTCTGCCATGACCGTCTCTCCATCCATGGAAGCGGAATACGCAGATTATACAAACGGCTAACTTATTTTTGAACAGCGACTAAGGCTCAAAGCGGTGCGTTTTACGCACCTACGAGGAAGGATAACAATGGCCCGCGGCCCACAAGCAATCGGCAACGTGCTTTCCGAGTTGATGGCGCGGCGCGGCTATGCGCGAGTGCAGAGTGCGGCGGCCTACGAGGCCGCGTGGCGCGAAGCGGCCGGACCGCTGGCCGCGGCCTACACCCGCGTCGGCGCGCTCCGCCGCGGCACGCTGGAGGTCGTCGTGGCCAATTCGACCTTGGTGCAAGAGTTGGGCTTTCAGAAGCTCGCGCTGCTGAAAAGCCTCGCCGAACGGTTGCCCGATGAAGGGATCAAGAACCTGCGCTTCCGCACGGGGAGTATCGAATAGAAAGCACGCGTGGTTGGGACTACAAGATTAGGAGAGCGAGGCATTTGTTTTCTCTAGCCCAGACGTTTGCTGCCACCATTTTTCTCTAGCCCAGGCGTTTACGCCTGTGGGAAAGAAGACGATGATAGTAGTCTTTTTTCTTCCAGGTCCCTTTAGGGGCCGAAATGGTTTCGTCGGGGGCTAACGGGATGGGGCACCCATTTCACCAACTGTATTACCATTTCGCTTGGTCTACTCATTCGCGTATTGCCCTGATCGGTCGTGACTACCGGGCCGAACTGCTGAAGATCGTCAATCACGAGGCGAAACAACGTGGCGGTTGGCCGATCCGCCACAACGCTATGCCCGACCACGTGCATCTTCTGGTTCGTCTGCCGCCAACGCTGAAAGTCAGTGAGTTTGTCGGCCAAGTGAAAGGCGCAGCGGCCCATCGCGTCAATGAAGAAATCCGCCCCAGTTTCAAGTTAAAGTGGCAAGAGGGCTATGGGGTCTTGACGCTCCGAAAGGACGAACTGGAGAAGGTGTCGCGCTACATCGACAACCAAGAGACGCACCATCGCCAGGGAAAACTGTCGGACCTGTTGGAGCGGACCGAACAAGATCAGGCCGATTCACAGATCGCGCCCCCTGAAGGGGGCTGAAGGAAAAATGGGGTTGTCGTAACGTCGCCCCAGGCGTGAAACGCCTGGGCTAGAGAAAAGATACGTCGAGCGGACGTTTTTAGGGAAGACTTGAACAGCCCGTCGAACAACGAAAAACGGTGGTCCGATGAACTGCTTCAATCACAGGGACAAACCAGCCATTGGTCTATGCAAGTCGTGCGGCAAGGGGCTTTGTGGAGATTGTCTGACGGAACTGCCCAACGGACTGGCGTGCAAAGGCTCGTGCGAGAAACGGGTGGATGCGTTGAATCGCATCGCAGATTCCGATGCCGAAACCAAGATCGCCGCGAGGCGCCGACTTTGGGTGATCGGCGTAAGGAGCTTTTTCGTCGGAATCTGTTTTGGCCTTACCATTGCCGCAATTGGCGTTATGACATATTTCGACAAGGACAATCCTCGACTCGCGTTTCTCGCGTATTTGATTGTTTTAGGTGCTTGCCTGGCATTTGGTGTCGTCGGGGCAATCTACGACCTGCTCACCGGCATTTTTCGCCTTAAACGAAAAATGCGAGATCTACGAATCAAAGAAAAGACACAATAAGAGAAGATAAAGGCCATGTCCACCGATCCCAAAGAACCAACCCCGTCCCCCGATCTGAACACCTATCGCCTCGAGCGCTCCGAGGGCGAGGCCGATTACACCGCCAAGGACCTGCAGCACCTCAGCGACCTGGAGCACGTCCGCGAGCGGCCGAGCATGTACATTGCCGACACCACGGCCCGCGGCCTGCACCACCTCGTCTACGAAGTGGTCGACAACTCGATCGACGAGACGATGGCCGGCTTCGCCACCGAAATCTCGGTCATCATCAACAACGACGGCTCGGTCACCGTCGAGGACAACGGCCGCGGCATCCCCGTCGAACAGCATCCCGACCTGGGCTTCTCCACGCTCCAGGGCGTGATGACCGTGCTGAAGTTCGGCGGCAAGTTCAAGAAGGGGGCCTACCAGACCTCCGGCGGCCTGCACGGCGTGGGCGTCACCGTGGTCAACTTCCTCTCCGAGTGGTGCGAGGTCGAGGTCCGCCGCCAGGGACACGTCTATCAGCAGGAGTACGAGCGGGGCGTGCCGGTGGCCGAAGTCCGCCGCATCGGCCGCAGCGACCGCGTGGGCACCAAGACCACCTTCAAGGCCGACCCGCAGATCTTCCCCAACACCAACTTCCAGTACAACATCCTCTACCGCCGCTTGCAGGAATTGGCCTTCCTCAACCGCGGCGTGAAGATCATCTTCCGCGACCATCGCACCGGCGACGGCGAGACGTTCCACTACGAGCGGGGCATCCTGGAGTTCGTCGAAGTACCTCAACCGCGCCAGCGAGGCCGGCCCACGAAGACATCATCTACATCGCCGGCGAGTACGACGGCGTCGGCCTGGAAGTGGCCCTGCAATACTCCGGCGAGTTCACCGAAAACGTCCACTCCTTCGTCAACAACATCTCCACGACCGAGGGCGGCACGCACGTCTCCGGCTTCCGCGCCGCCATCACCCGCACCATCAACGCCTACGGCAAGAAGGCGAACCTCTACAAGGACCTCGCCCCCAGCGGCGACGACTGCCGCGAGGGCCTGACCGCCGTCATCTCGCTCCGCGTGCCCGAGCCGCAGTTCGAGGGCCAGACCAAGACCAAGCTGGGCAACAGCGAGATCGAGGGCATCGTCAACTCGGCCGTGGGCGACTACCTGGCCAAGTATCTCGAAGAGAACCCCAAGACGGCCAAGATCATCGTGCAAAAGGGCCTGCTGGCGGCCGAGGCCCGCGAGAGCGCCCGCAAGGCCCGCCAACTGGTCCGCGAGCGCAAGGGCGCCCTGAGCGGCGGCGGCCTGCCCGGCAAACTCCGCGACTGCACCAGCCGCGAGGTCGACATGTGCGAGCTGTACCTCGTCGAGGGCGATTCCGCCGGCGGCAGCGCCGAAGGCGGCCGCATCCGCGAGTACCAGGCCATCCTCCCGCTCCGCGGCAAGATCATCAACGCCTACAAGTCGCGCGACGACAAGGTGCTGGCCAACGAAGAGGTCCGCAGCATGATCTCCGCCATCGGCGCCGGCATCGGCGACGAAATGGACCTCAGCAAACGCCGCTACAGCAAGATCGTCATCATGACCGACGCCGACGTCGACGGCTCGCACATCCGCACGCTGCTGCTGACGTTCTTCTACCGCCAGATGTACGACCTGGTGAAAGGCGGCTACGTCTACGTGGCCCAGCCGCCGCTGTTCCGCGTGCGGCACAAGAAGGAAGTCTACTACGTGCAGACCGAAGAGGAGATGAAGGCCCAACTGCTCGACGCCGGCCTGACCGACGCCGTGTTCGAGCCGGGCGACGGGCGGACCGATCAAGGGCAAGGAGATGGAGCGCCTCTGCCGCACGCTGGCCGCGCTGGAGGATTCGCTGCTGGCCCTGGAGCGCCGCGGCATCAGCCTCCGCGCCCACGCCATGCGCCGCGACCCGGCCACCGGCCGGCTGCCCATCTACCACGTCTTCCTCGGCCAGCAGGAGCACTGGTTCACCACCCGCGAAAAGCTCGACGAGTTCGTGGCCGCCCAGGAGCAAGAGGTCGGCGAGGAGCTCGACCTGGCCGACGACGGCAACGGCGAGACGGGCGAAGTCGTCGAGCCCCGCAGCAAACTGCACATCGTCGAACTGCACGAGGTCCGCTCGATCAACAACCAACTGGCCGCGCTGCGCGAGCATGGGCTTCGAGATCGACAGCCTGATCCCGCAGGAGCGGACCGGCGTGGAGGAGCCCCGCTACCGGCTCCGCCGCGGCGAGCTGACCACCGGCCTGGAGGACCTCCGCGGCCTGTTGGCGGCCATCCGCGCCGCCGGCGAAAAGGGCCTGCAAGTCACCCGCTTCAAGGGCCTGGGCGAAATGAACGCCGAGGAACTGCGCGAGACCACGCTCGACCCGGCCAACCGCACGCTGCTTGCAAGTGAAGATGGACGACGCCGGCGCCGCCGACGACCTCTTCCGCATCCTGATGGGCGACAAGGTCGAGCCCCGCCGCGAGTTCATCGAGAAACACGCGATGGAAGCCAGGAACTTGGATGTATAAGCAATGATTTCCCTAATTGAAGCCCTGAATTTCCGTTGTCTGTGCCACATTGAACAGCCCATGGGGCCATTCCATGTTCTCGTTGGTCCGAACGCAAGCGGCAAGACGACGTTCTTGGATGTCGTGGCATTTCTCAGCGATTTGGTCTCTGAGGGGGTGGAATACGCAATAAGCGAGCGGACCCAAGATTTTCGCGACCTCACTTGGGGACGGACAGAAAGCGGTTTTGAATTGGCCATCGAAGCCGAGATTCCCAAAGATCGGCATCGGTTGATGGCGCAGAGCTCCAGCAATTCACGACAATACGTTACGAGATCAAGATAGCTGCGGACGCGAACACGGGGGAGACTGTCATTGCTGCGGAGCATGGATATCTTGTGCCGAAGTGGACGCCGACGAACTCGCATAGAGGGGTGTTTCGAGGATTGTTTCCGAGTTCCTTCTGTCCACCTGCCTATATTGTTGGCCACAGGAAAGGCAGAAAGTCCAAGAAGCTTTTCACGAAGGGAGCCAACGACAACTTCTATTCCGAGGTTTATCCGACAGAGGGTCGATGGGCGCCATCGTTTAAACTCGGCCAGCGGAAATCAACGCTGGGGAACTTACCGGATGACGAGTCCATATATCCTGTAAGCAGTTGGTTCAAGCAACTTCTCAGCAAAGGCGTTGAGCGGATCGTACTCAATAGCCTCTTGATCCGAAAAGCGAGCCCCCCCGGGCAGGGACGTGGATTTAGGCCGGACGGTTCCAATCTTCCCTGGGTGATTGCAGGGCTTGAGGAGTCCAACTCGGCAAGATTGCGCGAATGGGTCGCACACGTACGAACGGCTCTGCCGGACCTGAAAGACGTGCGGACGGTGGTCAGGGCCGACGATCGTCACCGGTACTTGGTGCTAGTCTATCGTGGTGGCCTTGAGGTGCCGTCATGGATGGCTTCCGACGGCACATTGCGATTGTTGGCTTTAACGCTGCCCGCTTACTTGCAGGATTTCCGCGGAATCTACCTCATTGAAGAACCGGAGAATGGAATTCACCCGCGAGCGGTCGAGACCATGCACCAGTCGTTGTCGTCCGTCTATGACGCTCAGATTCTAATGGCCACGCACTCCCCCGTGATCCTAAGCGTTGTCGAGCCGAAGAACGTGCTTTGTTTCGCGAAGACAGCGGAAGGTGCGACTGACATTGTCGCGGGCAATGAACATCCAAAACTCAGGGACTGGCGGGGCGAAGAGAACCTCGGCGTTCTCTTCGCGGGAGGAGTGCTCGGATGACGAGCATTGCGCCAGAGAAGGATCTACTGGTTTTGGCCGCGGACGGACAAATGGAATTCGCGGTCAAGGGATTACTTACGCGCGGCGAGGCAATAGGGTTTCGCGACATAGCAGTGGACATTCATATCCATCCCGCTAAGGATCCAGGCTGCTTCTTGCGGGGCCATGACTTCCTTCGGCCATTCTACCGTCAGTACCGCCACGCGCTTGTAATGTTTGACCGTGATGGTTGCGGGCAGGAAGCGTTGCCGCGAGAGGAACTCGAAACCAGTTTGGAGCAACGATTGTCATCGTCCGGCTGGGGGGATCGTGCTGCGGTGATCGTCCTCGACCCTGAACTCGAAGTCTGGGTATGGAGCGACTCGCCACAGGTCGATGTTGTCCTTGGTTGGGCCGACAGAACTCCACGTTTGGCGGAATGGTTGCAAGCTGAAGGGTACCTGAAAAGCGGCCAGGCGAAGCCGGACCGCCCCAAGGAAGCGTTGGAGCACGCCTTACGGCTCGCCCGCAAGGGGCGGTCATCTGCAATATTCCTTCAACTCTCCCAGCAGGTAAGCGTGAATCGCTGTACTGATCCGGCCTTTCGGAAACTCAAGGCGATCTTGCAGCAATGGTTCGGCAACATAAGGTCGCACACGTGACGAACGGTTGGTGGCCCAATTCCCGATCTTGAACGCCGACCGTGCTGGACGTAGGACACCCGCTGCCGGAACCCGTGTCCGGCCTGGCCTACGGCCAAGAGACCGCTCGTTGACAAGACGATGAATCCGCGAGCGAGAGACGATCTCAGGGACCGTGATTTTGGAAAATTGGAAACTGCCTGGCCCCGGATAGGGATTGATTGAGCTGTCGCCAGGTCTTCATCGATCGCGCGAGGTAATCGCGGGGGTCGCCGGGAACACCGAAGCACATCAGTCCGATCGGGCCGCGGTAACCCGCTTCACGCAGCGTGGCCAGCAAGGCGCGATTGTCGAAATCCCCCTGGTCCAACGGCAGAATCAGCCCGTCCGTCCACGTATCCGTGCCGAGCTTCGCGCCGTTGATCGTCACGGCAAAAATCTTGGCGGCATCTCGCGCAGCAGCGGCCGGTAATCCTTTTCCCCTTCAACCTTCAGCCAATGGCAGAGGTTGAAATTCACCCCAACGTTCGCGCGTGCCGTATTCTTGGCGACCTCCAACGCGAACGGCAGGCTCTCCGTCCAAGTGCTCAGGTGGTGATAGATCGAAATCCGCAATTGGTGCTGTGCCGCCAGATCACCCAGTTTGCGCAGGACTTTGACGGCCGGCTCCATACTCTGGGGATCGCCCGGCTTGAAACCTCCCAACAGCACGCACACGGTCGTACCCCGGCCTTTGAGTTGGGACATGGCATCGGCAACCCGCGAATCGTAGGGTTGCGCCGCGCTCTTCAGATTCACGCGGATGAAGACCATGGAGAGTTGTAGACCGGCCTGGTCGAGGATCTGGAGATTGCCGCTGAGTTGGCCGTCAAGCCACAGCGGATAAGCGGCGCCGTCGAACCCCAACTCGCGGAAGAGCTTTGCCTGTTCGGCAATCGGGCGAGGCTTGACGCCCGGCACTCCCTCCTCGACGCAAAACGCGTACAGCGGCGGCGCTAGGGCCGCCGAATCGGCCTTGTCCGGCTGCCCTGAGCGGCCCGGCCTGCACACAATGGACGTCCCCAGCGCGACAACAATGATCAGGGCGCCGACGCGATAGATGTGCGGCATGGTGTACTACGCCTTCAGGCCACTCAGGTCCAATTCGATTTGCGCTGGTACCTTTGCGCAGACCCGGAGGCACGAGATGGTTTCGCAGACTGTTTTTCAACGGACATTGGATTTTCTCACATCCAAGCCCGTTGTGGTAGTGCCCTCGGCGGACCAAGTTTCCATCAAGGACGACGACCTGGCCATGAACTCCAGCATTGGGTGGCGGCCATGCGTGGTCCATCGGCCGAAACGAGCGTTCGACGCCATAAGTTCAATGCTGGTTGACTGTGGCGAGTCGGCTGAGTATTTTGACTACATGAGACACGACAACCGGTCAGCCCAGGAGAGGGGTTGTCCCCACCTTTCTGCGCCGATTGTTTGCGATGAAGGGAGACAGAAGATGAAACATCTTGCCGTTCGAACAGTTGCTTGGGCAGCGTTTCTTTTCTTGGCGAGCAGCTACGCCGCCGCGATGGAGCCACAGATCCCGATCATCATCGGCGCCGGCGCGAGCGACGCGGAAAAGTTCGCCGCTGAAGAACTGATGACCCACCTTCAGCGCCTGTACCCGGACGAACACTTCTCTGTGGCGACTTCCGCGCCCGGCGGGATCGCGCAAATTTTGTTGGGCACAGTCCAGTCGCAACCCCGGCTCGCGCGATATGTGCAGGCGGCCAGCCTGGCGAAACCGGAGAGCTTTGTGGTCTCCACCGCCAAGGAGGGTGACGCCGAGATCGGGGTTGTCGCCGGCGCCGACCCGCGCGGTGTTCTCTATGGTGTCTATGGATTGCTCGAAAAGCTCGGCTATGGCTTCTACATGTCGTACAACACGGAACCTCCGCCGCGGCCAGGCCCGTTGCGGTTCACGGACTGGAAGCTGTCCGACGCGCCCCTCTTTCCCGACCGGGCCGTCTTTCCCTGGCACAACTTCCTCAGCGGTTCCTCTGCATGGGACTTGCCCGACTGGCAACGCTGGCTGACCCAAATCGGGCGGATGCGTTACAACACGGTAATGGTGCATTGCTATGGAAACAGTCCGATTTTCACCTTCAACTTTCGCGGGCGGACCAAGCCCGTCGGCTATTTCACTTCGACCGCCAAGGGTCGCGAATGGGGTACCCAGCACGTCAACGACGTGCGCCGGTTATTCGGTGGCGAGGGGTTCACGGGCCCCGTGTTCGGCGCCAGTATTGCCCAGGTTCCCGACGAAAAACGCACCGAGGCCGCCATCGGCCTGATGCAGCAAGTCTTCCGATTGGCGCACAGCCGCGGGCACCACGTCTCGTTCGTCCTGGACGTCGAAACCCCGGAGTCCAACCCCCAGGAACTCATTCGCCAACTGCCGGCCGGCGCCGACTGGGGAGCAGCGCCTTTCAACTCGCCAATCCCGACACGCCCGATGGCTACGAGTATTACCGCGCCGAGGTTTCGGCATTGCTGGGGTTGTATCCCCAGATCGACCGTTTGGTGTTGTTCTTTCGTTTCGAAGATATGCCCTGGCGTGACATCAAGGTAGAGAATTTTCCGGAGTCTTGGAAAGCGCAGTTCGCCGCCGCACTGGAGAAAAATCCTGATCTCCGAAAGGATAAGATGGCAGTCCCGCTATTCGTCCTGTCCAGGATGATCGCGGCGTTCGACCGCGTGCTTCACGAACTGGGCCGCGCGGACGTGAGATTGGCGGGATCCGCCTTTTGGTATGATTTTATCCCGGCAGCCGATTGCTTCTTCCCGCCCGAGACGGAATTGGTTGTCATGGACCAGGCGGAGACCATCGAAGCCGCGGGAGTGCGCGAGCTCCTCCAGCGCTATCGCGCGCATCGGAAACTGTACCCGGTGTTTTGGGCCAACCACGACGGCCGCGGGTACCTGGTCAGGCCGTACACGCCCTACGCCAACTTGTCGTCCTTCCTGCGAACCGGAAACTGCACCGGCGCGAGCATCATCCATTGGAATACGCGCCCGATGGATCTCTACTTCAAGAGCCTGGAGGCGCAACTTTGGGAAAAGACCGCAGACCAGCCGCTCGCTACGACCTGCCGCGAAATGGCCGCCCACAGTTTTGGCGAGTCGGCAGCGGAGACCGGCGGCGAGTATCTGCTCAAATGGGTGACGGAGGCGCCGCGGTTTGCTCGGGGAGACCAGCGATCGCTTCGTCAGTGGGCTCCTCAGGGACCCCGCAGGTGTGGTGGCCAAATGCTATGAGCGACTTGACCTGCTGGCCAAGATCGACCAGGGGCAACTGGCGGAGGCGGGAAGGCAGCGGCTCAAATACTATGGCGATCTCGAGCGATTCGTTATCGCCTTCTTCGAGTCGCAGACGGCCTACGAGGAGGCCCAAGCCATGCGGGAAGAAGGCCATTTGGACAAAGCCCGACAGGCACTCGCCGGGAGCAAGCCGGAAGCCGTCATCCAGCAGTTCGCCCAGTTATCCTCGCTGGGCGGCATCACCAAGGGAGAGCAAGGCATCATCGTCTCGATGAACCTGCGCTGGCTGCCGTACATCGCGAGCGAGAGGCAGGCGGAGGGCCTGGAACCAATCCGGCTCAGGTTCGAGCCGACTTTCCACGACCCGTTGGCGATGGATAGCGGCGTGAGCACCTTCTATTTTGACCACGAGCGACATATATGGAAGGGTTTGGGTCAGAAGGAGACGGGCATGCCGGTGTTCGTGGAAACCGCCAACGCGCCAACCGATGGGGTCGGCAGTTCGGGGGTGAAGATCGAGCGTGGATTGTCCTTTCGGCTTGGTCCCATCATGGGCGACAATCTGGCTCCCGGCACCTATACTGTCCACCTGATTTTTGCCCCTCAGCCGGTGTTCGCCGATATTACCCTGCGCGGTTCTCCCACGCTTCTGCAGGCGACCGAAAAGCTGAAAATCCCCAGCGGCGGCACGCAGCCTGTGCGGATTAGCCGCACTCTCGAAGTCACGCAAGGCATGCTGCGGGTGGGGATTACGCCGACCTTCGGGACCGCGCTGCTCTGCGGCGCCATCCTGGAACCTGCGTCCGGTGCCCCTGCCACGCGCTGAAGCGGAATGGGCGGACTTAGCTCGTGCGCGTGATCGACCGCAGCATTGAGAGCAGCCTAGCGAGGACGATGAATACGACGTTGGGCTGTCTCAATTTCGGCGGCCGCAAATGTTTGGGAAAGGTGACCGTCGCCCCCATCCCATCCGGGAGATACGATTCGTCTTCATGCTTACCAACGGCCAGTTGGACCGGGGAAGGCTGCAGCAGGGCCGCTCCGGCGATGGCCGTGCCAACCTTGAACAGATCCCGCCGGCTCAGTTTCTTGGTCTCTTGACCCATAACTCCTCTCCTCTTCGCTATGATGAAGCGACGTGCACAGCCAGTGGAATCCACAGCATGGCGTTTATCGCCGCAATGGCCGAGATCACGCTCCAGACGTACCCTTGCCTCAGCCATCGCAACAACTCGCACCACAAGCAGTAGGCGACAATTGCCAAAACAAAGGCCAGCAGGGCATCGCTCACGACAAGACGGAACGTAAGAGACACACGAACGCCGCCGAAGATCGCGTAGACGAAAGACCCCAACACCCAGAACGAGAACGCCGATTGCGTCGCCAATTGGCGAGTCGCCGGCGCAACGCGCGAAAGGATGGTCGACAGGAGCCCCCCGATCAGGCCTGCCGCTAAAAGGCAGAGCCCACCCAGGACGGTGCCCTGCGGCGATAATCCGACGAGCTCTTTGAGGTCAATGTTTCCGTGCGATCCGATCCCCCAAACCAGCAGGTCCAGCAGGCTCACCTCAACGGCAATGACAGAGCCCACCAGCGCCCCTGCAACAAGGTTGAATCCCAAGTCGACTGATGATGGCTGTTGTGTCTGCGGTAAATTCATGGCTGAACAAGATCGCTGCGTGCGGTCTGCCAACTTCCAGTCGTTCGCCAACTGCTTAATGCGCATCTCCCGCTGCTATGGATGTGACTGTGTATACGAACGTGACTGTGTGTAGGGTTCTTGCGCTGGCCGTGACGGCAGCGACATTAACCGCCGCGGCTTGGCGCAGGATAATAAACCCCGATGGTTCCGTGGGGTTTCGTTGTGACGATCTCGACGTTGTCCCTTGCGGCTCGGCGCCTTCGCCGGCCGCAAGAAAACGCTGGGATGCTCGCCAGGGCAAGCAGCCTACACCACTACTTTGCCGCCGAGAAGATAGATTGGTCCGGACGGCCGGCACGTTGCGCGTCCGGCAAGATTGGATATGAATTACCCGCCAGCCCTCGATGAATTATTCGGGCTGCGTGGTGAAGGCTCTTTGTCGACACATCGCCCCTAAGCAGCAAAGAGTCAAGTCGCTCGGTGATTTGTCTAATGAACTGGTGAGGACTGGTTCTCCTGCTTCGCTCCGATCACGATCGTAACATCCTTAACCTCTTGGTCGGGTTGGGTATCTATGCCCGATTTCATGATGTCTTGGTCGTCGTGAAGGATCTTCACAACCTTCTGACCCACTTTGTTAGGGGAGAAGCCGATCATGGTATGCCCCGGCATCATGCCCTGAATGATAAACGTGCTCTTCGTCGGGAAGATCATCTCACCGCTCTCGTAGCCGCCTTCGCCCAGAACAAACGAACCGCCGGAACCTGTTGCGGTATCTTGAGGGCGGTATTTGTTCCGGAACGCTGTCAGACTGAACATCGAGGTTACTTTCGGCTGATCGTCGGGCAGGTCCTCGATGATATTGGCCCAACCATGGCTTTGGCCGATCTCCCAATCATTCCCCTCTTTATCCACCAGCTTGCCCAAAATCAGCACTCCCCGCGCCAACGTGAAGTCCCGTTGAGTCCTCGTGCCGGTGCTATCCAGATGGATCGGGCTGCGCAGCCGCACGAATCCCCGGTGTACGGCATCCACGTGCATCAGAAACTCGCCGCTCCCCATTCCCTGAATCTGATAGCGTCCTTCTTTGTCGGTGTATGCCGTATTGAAGTCGAACAGCATGTCGGGGCGATCCACCACGACAAACGCCTCCGGTATGGGTCTTCCATCCTCGTCGCGCACCGTTCCCTCGATTACCAGTCCGCCTTCTTTCCGCAGCATGATATTGATGTCGTGGACAACTCGCGACTTGTCGAACGTGATCAGTTTGGCATCGTCTCGGGAGAACAGGCCGGGATAGTAGATCGGCGGGCAGGCATGACCTTCTTTTGCCGCTCGCCAGTTGATGGCCATCACGTAAACCGGCTTGTCGTGAAGGCCGTCAATCAAGTAGGAACCATCGGCCCGGTTGACGCGCGCTTGCTGGTTTTCATATCCCTTGCCGTCAGCTCGCTTGAACCAGGCCAACACCGTCAGGGTATCGACGTTATCCGGGATCTTCCCATCTTCGCCCATGATCTTTCCCGAAATTCGGCAAGCCTCTTTGGCCTTGAGTACGATGCCCGTTCGTTGCTCGCCGTCTTCCAGCGAGAATTGCGGCCAATCGCCCGGCTTGCCTTCCGGATTGTAGATTGCATCTTGGTATCCGGCGGTATTCGACATTCTTAGCGAATAGGGCCCCTTGGGGATATCCTTGAACACAAAGGTCCCATCGCCGGCCGTGTTAATGAAGATCGAGCCATGCGTGACCGCATAGTGCAAGTACATCCTGGCATTTTCCACCGGCTTCCCGGTTGCCTCTGAGACAACCTTCCCGCTGATCGAGTTCCCTCGCGGACGCACCCCCACCACCGTTTCCTTTTGTGCCTTGGCCTCTTTCTCTTCCTTGGGCGGAGACGTCTCACGTCGCTGGCCCGACAGGTTCACTTCGACGTCGCCGGCGGCGGTGACGCGAGCATGGCTGCCGTCGGGGACTTCGACCGTTGTCTCTCGGTCGCCCTGTTTTACGTGGATGATGATCCCCATGGCGAAGCCCAGCCCGCCGATCAGCAGCAGGCCCAGCATCGCCGCGATGCACTTCCGCCCCCAGGAGGCCAGAAGCGGCCGCGGCTTTCGGGCAGTCTGAGCGGCGCGAGCTGGCTGCGACCGCCGGTCCTCACTTGGCACGGGTGCTTCGTTGCCGGTCGCTTGCCGCAGCAAGGCCACGAGGTCGGCGCAGCCACACCAGGGAGCCAGCGCTTCGGCTACCTCGGCCGGTATGGAGTATCGCGCCGCAGGGGACTTGGCCAACATCCGATCGAGTACGGCGGCCAACCCATCAGGAATGTCCGGGCGGAATTGGCGAATCGGAGGCGCCGACTCGCTGGTATGGGCCGCCATTTTCTCGCGCGATCCAAGGTACAGCGGACCGCTGAAGGGAGCGCGGCCGGAGAGCAGCTTGTAAAGCGTACAGCCGAGACCGTAAATGTCGGCACGGATGTCCAAATCCCGGCTGTTGGATACTTGCTCCGGCGACATGTAGTCGGCCGTGCCCATGACCTGGTCGGTGGCCGTCACCTCTCCGCCAACGGCCCGGCTGGTTCCGGCAATCTCTTCCTCTCTGGGTTGGTCCAAGTGGAACCTGGCCAGACCCAAATCGAGAATCTTGACCTCGCCCTGAGAGGTCAGCATCAGGTTGGACGGTTTGATATCCCGGTGCACCAGGCCGTGCTCATGAACGTACTGCAATCCGAGTGCCGCCTGGCGGGTGAGTTCACATGCGTCGGCCACGTTGAGCGGGCCCACGCGGCGGACGATCTCTCCCAGGTCGAGCCCCTCCGTGTATTCCATGACAAGCGTCGGTATGCCGTCGATCTCCCGGGCATCGTGGGCACGAACGATATGACGATGATCCAACTTGCCGATGGCCTTCATCTCGCGTTCGAACCGGGCGATCGCGCGCTGATCATGTGCCCGGCCCAGGGTAAGCACCTTGATCGCGACCACCCGATCGAGCTTGGTATGCAAGGCCTTGTAGACCGTGCCCATGCCTCCGTGTCCAAGTGCCTCGATCAGTTGATACTCGCCGAGAGTCTTTCCGCACACCGACGGGGCCGATCGGTCGTCCGGAGAGAAAGGCCGATTCAAAGCGGCCAAAGCCCGGGCAGTTGCCACTTGGCATTCCGGTTCCTGCAAGTAAGGAGTAGCGGCAGGGCCGCGGCGTATCTCCGCCACAAGCGTGTCGTCCACGCCGTCGAACGTGACCAGCGCGGCCTCGCAGTCCGGGCACGATTCGAGATGGGCCGCGACCGCTTCCGATGCCTCGTCGGGAAGCCGGCCGAACACGTAGGCAGACAATTCCTCTCGGCTGCGACAAGTGATGGTGGTCATTGTGGCAGTTCCCTTGACGGGCTGTAGCGGTCGTGAGAATCGTGTCCGACTGACGTGAAGGGGACGGCACCCCTGAACGGCCGCCGGACGAGGAGCCCGATCGCGCCTCCCTATAGATAAATAACAAAAGGCTTTGACACGACTTTTGCCCGATTGCCGTAACACTCGGCAGGATCGTGAGTTGTGCCGATTGTCTAACAGCCTGTTGAAAAAGGGGACTGGCTCCGAACCGACCGCCGTGAATGCCGCGAAAAACAGTGGTTGGGAGGTGCCTGTCCCCCTTTTTCAACAGGCTGCTAACCCATCAGGCCGTCGAGTTCCTGACGCAGCCGTCGCAAGACCCGCGACTTGGCCTGGTAGACGGCCTGGATGGTCATTCCCAGGTCGGCGGCGATCTGGGCAGGCGATTGGCCTTCGACCACTGCCCGCCGAAAGGCTTCCCAGGTGCGGTTCTCGAACTCCGCCCGCACCAAGTCCAAACCGATCGACACCACCAGATTGTTCACCTCGTGCGGATTGCTGGTGGTGGGCGGATCGGGCTCCTCGGGCACGCGAGCATTCCTATCTGAGCATCGGTGCCCCCCTGGGCCACGGGCCGGCCGCGTCGGGAGGAGAAATAATTCCGAATCTTGTTGCGGGCGATGGTCCGTAACCAGGCGTTGAAACTGTCGCCCGGCCGATCGCGGCGAAAACCACCAATGTGCGTGGCGACCGATGCGAAGACCTCTTGAACGAGATCCGGGGCATCGTCACGGGGCACGTCATATTGCCGACACCACTGATAAACTACCGGGCTGTAGAGACTTACCAGCCGCTGCCAGGCTTCGGGCTGCCGCGCACGAATCTGTTCCAGGAGCGTCGCGGAAATCGAATTCGACGGCGAAGAAGCGGCTTCGTTCGTGCCCACCCAATTACCCGCGTGCCGAAGGACCGAAAAAGCCAGGGGTTGTAACCCGCCATTATAGCATTGAACCCGGGCGGCGTACAATCAGCCCGGTAAATCGTTCGTTTGATCGAACTGTGTTGGAAGCGCTACCATTGATGAGACGGAGGCCAATGCTGGATGTTCACGTCGCGCTCGCAGACGAAGCACAGCGCCCGCAGATGAGCGCCTTCGACGAACAAGGCCATGCCGACAGAGCCGTGTCATCAAACGGTGGTTTCTTGGGACAACAGAGTGAGGCTTCGCTCGGTGCGGCCATGCAGATGGCAGCGCAGGGTCCGGAAGGAGGCATTGGAACTGACGAGCGAAAGTGTTTGCTTGTTGGTAAGCCGGATCCACCTTTGCCACGCATAGAACAACAGAGCGAGAACGCCGACGACCAGCAGGATCAGGGCGGATGGTTCCGGCACTGAGTAGATCGCCACGTCGTTGCCTCCGTTGAGGCTCGGCGAGACGGCGTTGTTCGCGTCGTAGGTGATGTACCAATCATACCCGTCGAAGGTGCCGAGTTTCGCGTCGTCGGCATATTGGAACGTGCCGGTCGTGGCCCCGGAGCCCGTGTTGTTGATCACAAACATTAAATCGTGGCCGGTGGGAGTGAAGCTTCCGAAGTCCATCGCGATGGAGCCGGCCAACGACACGGGCCCCGTGGTCGTCAACTGGTCGTACCCGCTACCAGCTACTAAACCGCTTAGTTCAACGTCGAAGGTGGAGCCTGCCTGGAATGTCACCTGGTTGTTGACAGTGAGGATTCCCGGGCTGTTTCCAGGTGCAAGAATACCAGCAATGGTGACCGGTCCGGCAACGATCCCCGAGCCGGAGAGCGTTGCCCCCGAGTTCACGGTCACCGCCCCCGAACCTGTGGCCGAGCCTGTCGCGTTGGCCACATTAAGCGTCCCGGCACTGACGGTCGTCTTACCGGTGTAGGTGTTGCTGCCGGAGAGTATCGCAGTTCCGGCAGAACTCTTGAATATGCCAGCTTGGCTTGTGCCGTCAGCCAGAATCGCGGAAATCGCGCCGGCCTGAATGTCGAAATTGCCGCCGTTCGACTTCAGCAGGCCGTTTACCACGGCGCCGCCATAGACATGTATGCCGAAGGAGGTGGCCTGCGAGTAGCCGCCGAGATTTAGCGTGCCGCTGAAGACGTTAATGTCCCATGTGCCCAAGCAGCCGTTCCCGCCAAGAACAAGTGTTCCTTCGCGCACGATGGTGCCCCCGGTATAGGTATTGGGGCCGGAGAGCGTCAAGCTGTTGGTGCCCAGTTTTACGATGCCAAGGGTTCCCGTTATTGCGGATGCGTAGGTAGCGCCGGCTGCGGCGTTGGTGGTGTCAAATCCCAGAAAAGAGCCGGATCCGGTGCCAAACGTGGTATTAGCTCTCAGGGTATCAACTTCTGTCGATGTCCAATCATCACCGCCGCCATAATTGACGGCGAGGATCGCCGCACCCGAAACGCCTCCAGAAACCGTAACGGCACCAGGGGAATTATAACCCGGCAGCGCGGCAGCCCTGGTCGCCTGCAATGTGCCACCATAGATACGAGTGCCGCCGCTGTAGGTATTGGCGCCGCTGAGAATCAGGCTGCCGGTGCCGGTCTTGTGCATTCTCGCCGCGCTTGTGCCATCAGCCAGGACAGCCGATATCACACCGGCTTGGGCGTCGAAGTCACCTCCGCTCTTTCGCAGAGTTCCGTTCTGTACGTTGCCGCCATTGATCGTCAGACTTCCGGATGTTTCCAGAATGCCGTTCTGAACGTTGCCACCTTGGATGATCACGTTGCCGGACGTGATTTGCGAATTGCCGCCGAGGTCGAGGGTTCCGCCGGTAACGGTGATGGCTCCGGTTGTGGCCAAACCGTTGTTGCCCGCCGCGAGGTTGAGTGTGCCCGAAACCACGTTAGTTCCACCGGTATAGGTGTTGGGCGTGGAGAGGGTCAGGCTATTATCGCCAAGTTTTACAATGCCAATGGCTCCCGTAATTGGGCTAGCGTACGTGGTGCCGGCAGTTGCATTTGTAGTGTCGAATCCCAGGAAGGAACCGCCAGCAAACGAGGCATTCGCCCGCAGCGTTTCAACATCTGCTGACGACCAGTCGCCACCGCCGCCATAATTGACCGCCAGCACGCCCCCGGACCCCACCACAACCTTGCCAGGGGCATCGAAGCCTGGCAGTGCGGCGGTCTTGGTGGCTAGCAGCGTGTGGGTAAAGCCGGTAGGTTCTGTGTCAACGATAGTCCCCCCGGAATAAGTGTTGTTGCCAGAGAGGACCAGCGTGCTCCCGCTGCCATTGTCATTGACCAACGTCAGCCTGCCACTTCCGCTGATCGCGCCACCGATGACAACGCGCGATTGGGAATAAATGGTCAATCTCACTTCGGACGCGGAGAGTGTCACCGGTCCGTTGCCGAGATTGATGTCATTGCCACCCTGGTCGTTGAACGTCGCGCCCCGGAGGAATACGATTGGATTGTTGTTCCACAGGGTGACGCTGCTGCCTGACGTGTTGCTGATCTCGCAACTGTTGACAGAGCCGCCAACTGTAAAAGTACCGGTTCCCAAGGCCTGGCCGTTGTTGATATTCAGTTGGCCGTCGCTGAGTGTCATCCCTCCCGTAAACGTATTGGCGCCTGAGAGCGTCAAGGGTCCGGTGCCAGTTTTGGTGAGCGAGTAGTTCCCGCTGATCGTGCCGCCCACAGTCAGCATGTTATTTGAACCGTTCACCACAACGTTGGCACCGAGCGTAACCGGGCCGTTGCCAAGATCAAGATTATAACCGCTCCCATAGCTGAAGTCGCCATTCCACACCATAGGGTTATTGGTCGAAATCGTGAAATTGGTAATAGTTGGGCTATTGATCACACAGGAGCCGCTCCCACCAATCGTGAACGTGCCGGTACCCAAAGCCGTGACGCTCCCGATGGTAAGCTGGCCCTGAGAGAGTGTTACTCCGCCGCTGAACACGTTGCTGCCAGTCAGGATCAGCGTGCCCGAGCCGCTCTTGACCAAGCCCAAATGCGAGGGGACTATGCCAGTGTCGAACGTGCGTGTCCCCGTCACGTCGAAACCGACGGCCGCGCCCGCAGAGAAGTTGCCGGTGCCCCACATCGTGGCAACGTCCGCATCGGCCACGGAGTCGCCAACAATCAGAGCGGCGCCAGACCCCACAGTGTACTTGCCGGCGGTATTCCATCCCGGAAGGGCAGCCGTGGAAGCGATCGACAGGATGCCTGCGCCGACATTCGTGCCCCCCGTGTATGTATTCACCCCCGTCAGGCTCGCGCCGGCGCTGCCGGTCTTGACCAAGCCGGCAGTGCCTGCGCCGTCGGCCAAGTTAGCGGAAATCGTGCCGGCGTACACGTCGAAGTTCCCGCCACTCTTGCGAAGCGTACCGTTCTGGACAACACCGCTCAGAATGCTCACATTCCCGGACGTCTCTTGCGAGTTACCACCCAAGTCAAGCGTGCCGCTAGTGATGGTGATGGCTCCCGTGGTGGCCAACCGGTTGCTGCCCGTCGCGAGATTGAGAACTCCGCCGCTTATCGTGGTCCCGCCGGTGTAGGCGTTGGCGCCGGAGAGGGTCAGGGTGCCGGTGCCGGTCTTGGTCAAGGCGCCGGTGGTGGCGGTCGTGTTACTGCCAGAGATCGTCAGGTTCGCCGCACCGTCAACCTGAATGGTTGCGGTCTTGGCTGCGCCGATGGTGAAGGCACGGTCGGTCGAAGCTGTGGCGCCGGTGTACTGCAGGGCGCCGCCGTCGAAAACCAGATTCGTCGCCGCGCTGCTAGCCATACCCAGATTGCCGGCTACGCCGCCGTTGCCGATCGTGCTCACGCTCAACGTGCCGGCAGTCAATGTCGTAACGCCGGTGTAGGTGTTGGTGCCTGTGAGCTTCAGCGTGCCGCTGCCGGTCTTCGTCAAGCCGACGGTTCCGCTAAGACTAGAGTTGATCGTATCGGTGCCGCTGCCGGTGGCGATGGGACCGCCGGTTCCAGTCAGATTGATAGTTCCGCCGTTGAGCGTGTAGCCATCGGTGCTGAAGGTGATCGAGTTGACGGAAGAGATCGTGCCGGAGACAGTCACGATGCCGGCGGTTCCCGTGAAATTGGCGTCATAATTACCGCCATAACCCCACGCGTAATTGTATATAGTCCCGCTCCCACTGGTGTTCCAGCCCGTTCCTCCCGTGTCGGTCCAGGTTCCGCCGCTATAAGCGCTGTTCCAGTAGATGAACGCGCGGCCGTCGGACGCCAGCCCTACTATCGTCAGGGCACACGATGTTGCCAATGCTAGAATGACACCTGTCTCGCAGCATTTCATGGATGTCTCCCTGCGGAAAGACTTGCCTCACGTTAAGAGCGTTGAGCCGGCGAACACCTGTCGAAACTCGCGCGGCGCGAAGTAACGTTATTGTAGCGAGAACCCGTCTTCCGTGTCAATCGTTTCTCAGAATCGGGGGGGTAGGCGTGGCGAGTCAGTCCTTGCCAGACAAGCCGCTACGCCAATTGACTCGCGTTGCCCAGGACTCGCGGTGCCCAGGATACGAATGTTAAGAATCCTTGCGTTGATGGCAACCCTCCCCTTACCTTGCCCTTTGACCGACTTCCCCGCCAAAGCAGTCCGCGAGTGCCATCTCGGAAAACAAGACGCCGAGAAGCCGTGCCGCGAGACGGTTTATGGTTAGAGCGGCTGGAGCCCGCGATTGCGGCGGCCGGTTCGCTCTACTTCGCCGTGCCCCATGCCTCGGTGTTGGTCAAGGTGCCGGCGGACTTCAGCAACACCGTGCTTCAGGTCCATAAGAACATCGTGGCGGTGAACTGACGCGAGCTTCACACGGGTCTAACGGCAGGTACACCCGATGGTGCAGCGGTTCTTCGTGGTTAGGTGCAGCGGCCGGCTCCGGCTGCGGCCCGGACAGTAAGGCACGTTGTCACCAGTGCCGCCGCACCGACGATTAACGCCACATCGGCCACATTGAAAATCCCGGTGCGGAGTGACCCGATACTAAGATGGACAAAGTCCGTCACAGCCCCATTTTGAGCCACACGGTCACTCAAGTTCCCCAAACCACCCGCGAGGAGAACGATAACCGCAACGAACATGCTGCGGTGCATCCTCCAATTGGCAACGAGGAAGCAGACGATTCCCGCAAGGAACACCACATTGACTACCATGAAAGCCCAAAAGCGGAGTTGCGGTGCAAGGTCACGACCCAGGCCGAAACAACCGCCTGGATTCACAGCATATTCCAAGCCAATCGTATCAAAGAAATACGACTGTGGTGGCCTGCCATAAAGCGTTCTTGCGGCGATGTGCTTGGTCACCTGGTCACACCCGACGCAGCAAACCAGAACGGTCAACGCGAGCGCTAGCCGAATCGGTTTGTTGGCGGGGTCTCTCATCCAACTTCACTCCCTTAGTCGTTCAAGGGGTCGATCGGGCAGCACAACATTATCGTAATTTCGCTCATAGTCGTGTGTCAAACATGGTCCACGTCACGACATGGGCAGGGATAGCATGAATCAGAAACTAGCCAAAGCCAGAATACCGGCCGCCAGCAAGATGCCCTGCATGACGCATTAAGCACTGCAAGCGTTGCCGACGATTGTTGGGCGGCAACCAGCAGCCGAATCCGCTTGGCCAGCCGGGCGACCAACCGCCGGGCCGCCTGACCAGCGTCGGGGCCTTCCCGGCAATGTGTGCTCTACAGTAAACGAGCCAGCCCCCCACCTTCTTGGCCCAATAGCCCCTGGCGTGGACAAAGAGCGGGAAGTCGGGGCGGGGTTTACCCACTTTGCCGGCCGACGTCTTGGTGGTAATCTTGACCATGACGTCTTGCTTTGGAGTTGGCTTGCGGGTGTACTAAGCTTAGGGGTGTACTGAGAACAAAAGCAGGCGTACAAGAATCCTCGGAAGACGTCAATAGTCTCGGCAAAATGGCCATATTTGCGCCCGTAGCTCAAGGGATAGAGCAGCGGATTTCTAATCCGCTGGTTGCAGGTTCGATTCCTGCCGGGCGTACTTGTAAGTTCATAGCAGACAATTCCTCGCGCTCAAACATCCGCAAGCCGGCCTTGGCGCGATTCTGGCGTACTACCTTGGCGGAAGGCTTCTTGAACCCCGGCCCAAAGCGGACCGGCTTGTCCAGAATACCCGCCTCGTAGCAAGTCGTCCTTTTGGGCAAGCCATAAGTCCAGAGCGGCTTGCCCTTTGGGGTCCTTCGCCACTTTGCCGAAATAGTGGAGGCGGCCCTTGACCTTCTTTGCCCAATATCCGGCCGCATGGGGGAAGAGGGGGAAGTCTGGACGGGGCTTCTAGGGTCTGGTAAGTTTGAGCTTGGCCATACTGACGTTTCCTCTGGAATTGGCCTGCGGGTGTAGAAAACGGGTGTATAGCCAACAGTCTAAAGCATGCCAGAACCGGACGAAAACGTCAGTAATCCCTGGAAACTAGGCATATTGGAGGTGACTGGCGTCTGGTGGCGCTCCTGGTCTTCAAAATCAGTGTGGGGTCCGACAAGGGTCCCGGGTGGGTTCGATTCCCATTCACCTCCGCCATTTTATTCCCGTGCGTTGCCATGCCGGAGAGGAGTTGACCATGTGGCCTGTCATACGCCGAGCCGCCCTTCCCGTCGTGCTGACAGGCGGCGGCCTGGCCTCGCTGATCTACGGCGCCGTCTTTCACTTCGCGCCGGTGGAAGAGGAGCGGGAAACCGAAATAACCATCGATGTTCCCGCGCCGTTTTCGCCGGGGCCATTTGGCGGCCCGCAGTTCGGCGGCCCACCGTCGTTTCGTGGCGGATCGCCGTTTGGCGGCCCGCCGCCATTCGTCAAGAAGACCGTCAAACAGATTGACACGGTCACCGTGGAGCAGTCGGAACCGTCGCTGACGCGCGAAGTCACCATCGGCGGAGTCGCCCGGCTTCCAACGGGCGAGATCAAGCGGACCTATAGTGGCGATGCCGGGCCGGCACTGTGCCCTACCTGAGTGAAGTGAAAGGAGGTCATGGTGTCCATGGCCAAGAACAAGTGGAGCAGCGCGGTGCGCGGGCTCGCCCGCCGGCGGTGGTGGGTGCAGACGGCCTTTCTGCTGGCCTGGCTCGATCCGCTGATGCTCCGCCTGCACGCGGTGTGCTCGCCCGTGTTTCACTGCTACTCGTGTCCCTGGGCCACGTTCGCCTGCCCGATCGGCGTGTTGGCCAACTTCGGCGCCCTTCACCTGATTCCGTATGCGGCCATCGGCACGCTGGTGATCTTGGGTGCGACGTTCGGCACGTTCGTATGCGGTTGGGCCTGCCCATTCGGTTTTCTGCAAGACCTGGCCCACCGCATCCCGACGCCCAAGTTCACGCTGCCTGCGTGGATGGGAGTCTGTCGCTACGGCGTCCTCGTGGCGCTGGTGTTGGCGGTGCCCTACTGGTTCGGAGAGGGGAACGCGCTATTTATTTGCCGCCTCTGTCCGGCGGGTGCCCTCGAAGGCGCCGTGCCAAACATGATCCGGCAGGCCTCCGCCGGCGATGCCGTGTCTTGGCCGACGGCGGCGAAAACGACGATTCTCGTGTCGTTCCTGGCAGTCATGTTTTTTACCTGGCGGCCCTGGTGTACGCTGTTCTGTCCCCTGGGGGCGATCTACGCGCTCTTCAACAAGGTTTCGTTCCTATTCCTGCGTTTTCAGCCGAACCGCTGCCAGAATTGCGAGCTTTGCCGGAACCTGTGCCTCGACCGCAAGCGGCCGGACCAGCGCGTGGATGGCATGCGCTGCGTCCGCTGTCTGGAGTGTACGCGTTGCCGCGCGGTGTCGGTAGAAACGATCCTTACGCACGGCGAGTAGGGCGCGACTCGCCCCCTGTTGACAATTCCCCGCCGCTTGGTAGAATCGACGCCATACCGTCGTGGCCCCGCGCGGGGGGTCGTGGCAGCCATCAGGGTTAACGTTCATGGAACAGACGAGGCCCGGTGTGCCGGCTTGGCTGGTTGCGGCGACTGCGGTGTTGCTGTCTCTTATGGCACACCGGTTGACTGCTGCGGAATTGGATTCCGCCGCGCCCTCTTCCGCCCCTGTGATGGGCGAGTTGCGCATCGAAGGGGACGCGATCGAGGAGGTCACTCTGACTCGCGCTGACATGGACGCCGGTAATCAGTTCACCGTTCCGCGCCCGTATTCCAGCGTCTCGATTCCGGCAGGCGCGTACCGTATCTGGGAGGTTCGACTGAAGGGAGGCTACTGTTGCAGTGAGCAGGGAAGGGGAAAGTTGATCTCAGTCCGACCCGATGAACCGTGCGTGCTCAAACTCGGCGCCCCTCTAAAGCCGGTGGTGACGGGGTGTCGTGACGGGCAGTTCCTGGGTTTCAACCTCTACCTTCTCGACACAGAGGGTCGTTACTACGGTTACGCGCGAGACGATAGGCCGCCAATACCGCGGTTTGTAATATCTTCCAACGGCCGACCCGTTGGTTCTGGCTCGTGCGGATATGGCTGAACTAATTTCTGGGGGTACTCGTGGCGAGTACCGCTCGGCGTTCTCCGCGGCCCATTGAGTGTCGTAGGCCATATTGACCTTGGCGGCCTTGGCGCGAACGAGAGTGAGCCGTTTCTCATTGAGTGGCACTGGTACTATCACTTACAAGCATACCCAAACGTCGCTCCATGGGGCTTGATTGGCGTCCTTCTCGTCTTGGTAAGGGCAAATCGCAATTGGCGGGCGTGGACCATCCTGATTCCATTTGTGGTGTTGGGCGAGGTTGTCTCGCGTTGGATCGAACCCCTGTTTGCCACGCTGTTTGTCGGATTCGGCAACTACGGCCTGGCGTTTCAGTGGTTGGTGATCTCGTGGACGGCGCTATGGTTGGTTGCCCCGTGGTTGGCCAAATGCCGGCCGCCGGCCGCGTTCGCTTTGGCGCTCATACTGGCAACGGCGATTGGCCTTGGAGAATATTTTGGCATCTACCAGAATCGCGGTTTTGGACAACCGCTGACAGGTTACCTGGCATGGGTTCTGGCCCTTGTGACAGCGGTCGGGCTAACCGCAATCTCGTGCCGGAAATCGTACAGTCCCGGCCGCTTCCTTCTCTGGCTCGTCCCGTGGCTCACTGCCGCGGCGATGGGCTGCGTCATCGGTGAGCACATTGTCGTGTCGTCCTGGATATCGGGCGCCGGCCGAGGACCTGGTCTCTTGGAGTCAATGCCCGAACTGATCCTCCTCTCGCTGTGCATCGCGGCGATCCTTTATCTGCTCAATCTGCCGTATATGTGTCTGGCGTTCTACGTTGGCCCGTACCGGGAACGTTTCCAGAACGTCTTGCACCTCCCCGCAGACCCATTGCGGACGACGACAAGATCGGTTGTGCCGAACGCGACCGATGCTTTAGCGGCCGTCCCCACCGGGCAAGTGTTGACGGCAAGCGTTCCGCAGAGTGAACCCCTTTCCTGAGGAGAATTGCCATGCTGAAAGACCCCAAGATGCGTTCCGGCCGGCTCTCGCTTGCCACGCGGCTGGCCGTGGTCGGAGCAGCGCTCGTGTGCGGGCTCCTGATCGCCGGCCTGCGGGGCCAGGGCCCCGCGGTGCCGGGCATGACGGGGAGCACCGCCGCGGCGGCCGAGGCAGCAACGCCCGCGGCCGAAGCGAAGATCGAAGCGACAGCCGGCGAGAAGAAGCCCGAGCCGACCCTTGTCGGCGGCTGGCGGGCCGATTCCGTCTCAACGGCCATGGCCGATGGGCAGCGCAGGACGTTCTTCGGCGGAGAAGGGACCGTGAGCGTCGTTGTCTCTGAGAAGATGTTTACGATGCGGGTGGGCGACAAGGTCTTGACCGACATGTCGTGGACCGCGAACCCGAAACAAAGCCCGCCCACGATCGATCTGAAATCGGCGGAAGGCGCCATGCTGGGCATCTATAATTTGGACGGCGCCCGGTTGAGGGTTGCGCTCAACGACGCCTCGCAGGGACGTCCCAAGGACATCAGGCAGGAGTCCGCCGGCCTCTTTCTTGTTCTGAAACGCATCCCGGGAGGGCCGCTCTGGATGATCAATGCCGACGGCACCGGCCTGCGCCAGTTCTTCGCAACGCCGGAAGGCGCGGAGTGCTACTCGCCGGCTTGGTCGCCGGACGGCGACAAGGTGGCCTTCGACGCCGCTCGCCCGTTGTTGGGCGAGAGCAGGTATAATGCCCGGATCATGGTCATCGACATGGCCGGCGGCGCACCGAGCGTCCTGGCGCCCGGAATCCGGCCGAGTTGGTCGCCCGACGGCAAACGGATCGTCTTCGAATCGCACGATCCCGCCAAGACGGGCGTGTGCACCATGAACGCCGACGGCACGGATATTCGACAGATCGATCCCGGCGGTTCACACCCGGCATGGTCCCCGATGGGCGCAGTGCTGGCGTACATGGTAGATGACGAAAACGGCGGCAACATCTGTATCCATGATTTGAAGACCGGGCAACGCCGTCTGCTCTTCGAGAAGGAGTATGGTCCGGTTCAGGAATGGTTCGGGCTTGACTGGTCGCCCGACGCGCAGTGGATCTGCTATTGGCTTGATATGAGGATCGCGGAGCCGGGCGAGGGCCGAACGCACGTGGCCATCGTCAATATCGAGGGGAAGAAGAAGGGATTTCGGCCCCTCTACCACACCGACCCGTGGTCCAAGGTTACCGGCTTTAGCAACTGTTATGCCTGGCGGCCCAAACAAGGCAAGCAGATCCTGGCGGCGCTGGTGACGGCCGACAATCCCAACAAGCATTTGTACCTGGTCGATCGCGAGAACAAGGCGCCGCCGCAACTGATTCCCGGGCAAGATCCGAACCTGGCGTGCGGCGACGGCACCTGGTCGCCCGCCGGACAACGAATCATCTTTACCGTGCGTCCCGGGGCACAAGTTCAGGCCGCCGCGGCCTATGCGCCGGCGGCCACAACCGACAGCCCATGAAGGGGCCTTGGAAGGGGAATGGCGTTTTAGGAAGCTTTTCAGCGCGATCTCGATAACTATCTAACCTGGAGGACTTGACCCATGAAACGATGGACTCAATGTTTGACCATTGCGGGCTTGGCGGCGGCCCTGTTGGCCGCCGCGGCCGCCGTCCGGGCGGAAACCTGGACCCTGGAGCTCAAGCGGTTGCCGCCCCAGGGCCGCGCCCGTATATTCACGGGCTCGATGAGCGACTACTACCTTCGGGCGACCTATCCGCAGTCGTTCTCCGCCCAGATCGACCCCAGCGGGAAACTCCGCGGGGGCATGTCGGGCGACGGCGGTCGGGCGGACGCATTCCAGCGGATCGTCAAGAAGGAGCCCGCGTACGAATCGGATCAGCCGTTCCGCGGCGTCGTGAAACTGGGCACCGAGGAGTACGCCTTCGCGCTGGACGCTGTGTCTCCTCACCCGCCGGAAAAGGAGGCCAAGCAGGCAGAGGCGGCGAAAACCGAACCGGAGAAGCTCAGCCCCGATTCGCCGTTGGCCAAATTGCGAGAGCGGCTCCTGAAGACCGAAGCCGCGGCTCCCAAGGCCGTGACGTACAACCGGCTCTATTTCGACTTCAATCACAACGGCGACCTGACCGACGACAAGGTGATCGAGGCGACCTCGTCGGACAGGCAACTCTTGCGAACCTCGTCGGACGATTCCGAAAGAACCACGTACGTCAACTTCGAGTTCCCGCAAGTCGAGGTCACGTTCGATGCCGACGGGACGAAAGTCGAATATGCCTTCACCCTCCGCGGCTATGCCCAGAGTTCGCGAAGTTTCGGTTATGTCGGCGTCCAGCTCAACGCGGCCGCCTACCGCGAAGGCGACATTACCTTGGAGGGCAAGAAGCACCACGTGGTGTTGCTCGATTTCAACAGCAACGGGCGGTTCGACAACGCAACCCGCATCCGCTCCGACATCCGCACGCCCGACGGGCGGATCTACCCCGAGTATGGCGACGTGCTCTTGCTGGATCCGAAGCTGAACAACCCGGGGCCCGGCTCGCCCTACGACTGGGCGTCCGACGATTCTCACGTGCCGGTCGCCAACCTCGTGAGCATCGACGGCCGCTATTACGACATGAAGATCTCGCCGGCGGGCGACAAGCTCACGCTGACGCCGTCTTCCGTGCAGACGGGCAACGTGACCAACCCGAACGACGGCTTCCGCGCGATGGTCTACGGCGACAAGGGCTTCTTCAAGATCAGCGGAAACAAGGACACCGCGGTTCCGCTCCCGGAGGGCGAGTGGAAGCTCTTGAGCTACACCATCGATCTGACGGGGCGCGAGCAGCCCCGCCCGCCCGCCGCGGAGAAGAAAGAGGGGGCGAAGAAGGAATCGTCGCTGATCGAGGCGCTCTCCGACAGCTTGGAGGCCCTGCTCAGCGGGCCACGGGCAAGTGTGCGAGGGCCCCGTTATACGAGCGTCGCGGCCCAGGCCACCGCCGCCTACAAGGCCGTGAAGGTCTGCGGGGGAGAAACCGTCGTACTGCCTTTCGGCCCTCCTTACATGCCCACGGTGACGGGCGACTTCTACCAGGGCGGCCGGGAGGGCAAGCAGACTCTCGCTGGGCATGTCGTTGGTGGGTTCGACCGGCGAGGTGTGTACCAGCCTTATGGTCAATGGCGCGCAGCCGGAAAAGCCCGCCTTCACCATCACGGACCCTGAAGGCAAGGTGGTCCAAAGCGGCAACTTCGAGTATGGCTGAGGTTTCACCTGCCGGTACTCGTGGCGAGTACCATCGGAACTGGCGAAAGAGTACCACGTTCGCGTCCAGATGAGCGCGGGGCCTTTCGAGATTAGCGAAGAGAACGACAGCGTGATTCGCCCCGCGGCCGTGCGGTAGCGGGGGCAACCGCAACAACTGGCGTCCTCGGAATCATTGGCAACCGGCAGCCGTCGGCGCAGTTTCTGCGTCGCTCCGGCGGCTGCCGTGCCGCCGCGGACGCGATGTGCGTAGCGCCGCCTTCAGGCGGCTGGGGGATAGGCTGCCGGTCCAAGCCCGGCAGTACGAACTTATTCAGGAGAAGTCGGAACCTGTTTAGGAGAAATCGCAATGAGGCATCTTATCCGTCTTGCGGTCGTGTTGACCGGTATTCTCGTGCTGGCCCGCCAGATCGCCGCGCAGAACCAACCGAATCCCGATGTGCAGAAGCCCGACAGCAAGAATGCCGGGCCCTCCCTTGTCGGCGGCTGGCGCGCCGGCTCGATTTCGATGGCCTTGGATGACGGAAAACGCAAGACTTTTTCCGGCGGAGACCCCGTGAGCGTAGTCATTTCCGAGAAGACGTTCACGATGCGGGTGGGCAACAAGATTTTGACCGACATGTCCTACACATTGGGCCCGAAGCAAGATCCTTGGGCCATCGACATGAAATCGCAGGAAGGCGCCCTGTTGGGCATCTGCAAACTCGATGGCAATCGTCTGCGGGTATGCCTGAATGACTCGTCGCGGGGACGGCCGCAGGACCTCAACAAAGAGTCGCACGGCATCGTTCTGGTTCTGAATCGCGTGGAAGGCGGCCCGCTTTGGATCATCAACGCCGACGGCAGCGGCCTCCGCCAGTTCTTTTCGTCGCCGGAATACACGGACACGGGCACGCCCGCCTGGTCGCCCGACGGCCGCCTGGTCGCCTTCGATACGATCCGTTCGCTCTTTGGCGAGAATTGGGGGCAGTCGCGGATTCTGGTCGTCGACGAGGCGGGCGGCGCACTCAAGGATCTGGGCCTGGGGGTCATGCCCAGTTGGTCGCCCGACGGCAAGCGGCTCGCCTTCCACGGGATCTCCGAATCGCGTGAGGGCATGTGCATCATCAGCGCCGATGGCTCGGAGAATCGGCAAATCGATCCCGGCGCGGCGTGGGCCAAATGGTCGCCCAAGGCCGACGAGCTGGTCTACATGGCTGGCGACAATTTGGGCGTCTATGACCTGAAAACGCGGACGCGTCGACTGCTGCTGGACGGCGACTACGCGGCCGATTCCTACGGGTTCAACTGGTCGTCCGACGGCCAGTGGGTGTGTTTCCTTGCGAGAGGCGCCGGTGGCGGCCAGGACGTTGCCATCGTTCATCGCGAAGGCCAGAAGAAGGGCTTTCGGGTTCTGCTGCCCTCGCCGCCGGCCCCGGACGTCCGCGACATCAACTGCAATTTTGCCTGGGAGCCCAAACAAGGCGGGCGCATCCTCGCGTCGTTGGCCACCAAGGAGAACCCCAACCATCAACTCTACCTGCTGGATCCGGAGGGCAAGGCGGCGCCGCAACGGATTGCCGGGCAAGATCCGAAACGATCCTGCTCGAACGGCACCTGGTCGCCCGACGGAAAACGAATCATCTTCTGCGTGCGTCCCGGCAACAATGAGGAAATCACGACGGCCCAGCCGTGAGCTATTGCAATTCACTTGAAGGGGAGGGAGAGAACCCATGAACGTTTCTCACCTTTTCAGGGCCAGGCGGCACATTGCCGCGGCGACGGCTATTCTTGCGTGCTGGCTGATAATCCACGTATCGCCGAAAACCGTCAGGGGTGACGAACGCGCCGCCCGCCAAGGGCGAGCCCTCGGCCATCTCGGCGCTCAGGGCGACCCTTGAAAAGGCCCTCGCGGACGCCGCGCCAAGCTGCGCAAGGGTGACCCTGAAGGGTACGCGCTCTACCGGCAGATGATCCGCGCGATGCGGCAAGCCGATTCCCTGTCTTACGTCAGTCGCTATACGATGCAGGGAAAGGGCGACTTCAAGATCGGCTGCACGTATCAAGCGTGGCTCAAGAAGCCCAATTACTTCCGCGTGGAAACGGAGTCTCCGTCGCGCGGAAAGGGCGGCATCCTCATCGGCGACGGCCGCAGGCTCTGGATCTACTGGCCGCAGGGACGCCCCTTTGGCGACGATCAGTCCGAAGAGGACAAGAAATCGCGGCCCACCTCCTATATGACAAAGCCGGCGCCGCCCGGCGGACACTCGATCGGCCATGAGACGGGGTATCTCGGCTCCGGCCTGGGCATGCCGATCATTGATCCCAGCACGTTCCACGGCTACACCGATTCGCTGCAGCCGTACCTCGACGGCGTCACGAGCCTGCCCGCGGAAAAGATCGGCGACGAGGACTGCGACCATATCGAAGTCAGCATCATGAAGCACCAGCGAAGCTGGGAACTTTGGCTGTCCAAGGCCGACCATCTCCCGCGGAAGCTGAAGCAAATCGTGCGGGTGAGTTACGATATCGTCATGACCGAAGAATGGTCGGCGGTGACCATCAACGGCGATATTCCCGATGCCATGTTCGCCTGGAAGCCGCCCGAGGGCTGGACCGAGTGGCGGATGCCGCCCATCGAGGCCGGGCTGCTGAAGCCGGGCGCCGATGCGCCCGATTTCGAGCTCGCGTCGGCCGACGGCGGCAAGATCAAGCTCTCCGACTACCGCGGCAAGATCGTGTGGTTTTACGTTTGGAGGGCTGGCTGACCGAGCCTGCCGCGAGGAGATGCGTCATCTCCAACAACTTCATGCACGTTTCGGCGACAAGGGCCTGGTCATCCTCGGACTCGACTGTGCGGACGACAAGAACATCGCGCTGGAAATGCTCCGCGACAACGGCGCCACGTTCCCCAACGTGATTGACTCGTCGGACGCCGCTCATAAAGTCTGTTTTCAGCAGTACCAGGGGAAGTGGGGCTCCGCCGTGCCGATGAGCTACATTATCGACCGCGATGGCAAGGTGGTCAGTGCCTGGTATGGCGGCAAGGAGTCGCATCCCAAGGCCCTGGCGGCCCTTGAGAAGCTGGGGGGCGAATTGGCCGAGGCCATTCGCCAGGAAATCGGCGCCAGCGGCGCCAACACCAAGGCCAGTTCGGATGCCGAGTAGCGGTCCGCCGTTGTCTGTCGTCAAGGAGACGTGACATGAAGAAGAAGCTGGCTGTGACATCGGGCGTTGTGGCTGCCGTAATCCTTGGTTGGCCTTGGGCCGCCGAAGTCGCCGCCGCCGAGAAGCCGGACGCGGAAGAGGCTGTCGTCGAAATGCGGGAAGTGTCGGCCTTCAACAAGGGCGACGTCAACAGGGGCCGCATGCTGACACGGGGACAGTATGCCGAGTGCTCCACCGAGCCGGACAAGGAAGTCAAGGCGTATCCCAAGCTGAAATCCAAGCGGCCGCTGTACGGCAGGCTGTCGTTCGATCGCAGCATTTCCAACCGGAAGGGGATTGAGTTCCGTTTCGTGCTCGACGAGTCGGGCGAGGCCCCGCCGAGTGACGAAAAGGCCGAGGAGAAGGCCCAAGAGAAGAAGCCGGGAGAGTCGCTGCTGCAGAGCCTCGCCGAGAAACTGGCCGGCGCGGTCGGAAAGAGCGAGCCAGAGAGGGGTTCTCCCCTCCTGAAAGCCAGGCTGTCGTCGTACGACCGGCTGTACGTCGATCTGAATCGCGATCTCGACCTCACGAACGATCCGGTCCTCAAACCGATGAAGGATCCCCCGTGGCAAGCACTTCCGCCCTGGGAGGTCCGGGAAAAGGCGGCCTTCGAATACCTGAACGTGGACGTGGACTACGGGCCCGAGGTGGGCGTGCGGCCGTTCCGCATCTTTCCCTGGTTCTCCAGCAGCGAGCAGGGCGGCCGCACCTACGACATGATGTATTTTGTGGCCCCCGTAGCCCGCGAAGGCTCGATCCGGATGGGCACGCATGAGTACGACGCCCTGCTGGCTCAGGCATACCTGGTCACCGGCCGATTCGACCGATCGGCGACGGCTCTCTACCTGAGCCCCAAGGACTCCCGCGAGAAACTTGGCTCTTCCGGTTTTAGGTGCAGGACGCGAGAAATTCAGCCTTCAGGCCACGGACGATCTCGCGTAGCTCGGCGATGGTCCGCCCGGCGGCTTCCGACGCCCGGTTCAAGTCCAGGAGCAGCCGGTTCCAGAGCGTGTCGGCTGACTTCACGCCGTAGCAGCGTTTGGTGATGACGCGGGCCTTGTTGTTGATACCTTCAACCGCCGCGCTGGTGTACCGCCCGTCGAAGTCGTTCAGGATGCCCGTCTTCCAGTTGTCGTAGGTCGTCCAGAACTTGGCGAAGTCCAGCCCCAGCGCTTCGGTCCGCGCGCGGAGTTCGGCCAACTGCTGTTCCGCTGTGGCGCGATCCGGCGCGGTGTCGAAGATCTCCTTGAACCGCACGCGCACGTCATACACGTCCTTCAACACAGGCAACTCGACGAACAGCCGATCCAGCGACTCGCGTTCCTCGGGCTTCAGGTCCTTCGGGTCGCGGCGGAACTCCCACATCAGCGAGCGGAACCGTTTCTGCTCGGCTTTGGACAACTGGGCCTTGTGCTTCCGCGTGCTTTTTTTTTCGCAACTCATCCACCACCTCGTTGAACTGCTTGGCCACGTGGAACCGGTCCACCACCAACCGGCTGTTGCGAAGTTGCTCGTTGCAGACCGGGCCGTAGACCTTCCCCATGTCCACGCGGTGCGTTTCCACCGCGGCGCGCTGCTCGGGCGTCAATTTCCCCAGGCATTCGAGGGCCGCTGCCGTGTCGCGCCCGCGGGCCACCGCCAGCACCTTCGGCGACTCCGGGTCGGTCAAGTCCGTCATCACCGTCACGTACAACTTGTGCCGCTTCTTGAGGCTGATTTCGTCCATGCCCACGTGCTTGATGACCCGTGCCGGGTCGATCCGCTTGTCGTCCTTCAACTGGTTCTCGACGATCAGTTCCACGGTCTCCGCCGAGATGCCCAGCCGCGCGGCCACCTCTTCTTCGTTGCTGCCGATGAGCATCCGCAGCACGTATTCCTCGAAGCGGTACGTGTACAGCACCTTCTTCCGCTTGAAGGGGGCGAAATGCTCCTGGCGATGCCCACAGCGCGAGCAACGATGGAAGCAAGGCTGGAAGATCAGGAAGCTCGGCTGACCCCACAGGTCCAGGTCGCGGACCACATAGACGGTGTTCTTGTACTCGTAGGTGGACGGCTCTTCGTGGCCGCACTGCTCACAACGGCAAGAGTCGGGCAGGGGGAACTTGACCTCGAAGCCGTGCCCGTCGCGCAAGCGCTCGTATCCCAACAGTTCCACACCCGGCGGCAAATCCAACTTCACTTTGACCTCGACCTGAGCCATCCGTGGCCTCCTTGGTTGGCGGTGTCTTCTGCGACGGGGCGAAGGCAACAACCGCGTTGGTCCGACCGCCGCCGCTTGAGCAAGGTAACGCCGCGGGCGACCTCGGGCCAACAGCAACCTTCCCAACTCGCGAAATCGGCGCCCGCAGGGAGGCGGCGGCGGAACATGTTCCCGGACAAGCACTTACGCTCGCAATCCCTGTTGCACTATATTCTTGTGGGGGGGGCTAATATGGCGAGAATTACGTGCCTGGGGCGTTCAAGCAACCGTCGCGCGTAGTATAACGGCCGCTATTGTTGAGCCTCGGGTTTGTGCGGCGTTCGCACCCAGAACCGGAAGAGCCAGAAACTTGCGTACGGTGGATTCGCATCGGACATGCTCAGCACCATGCAGCGGATCGACGGCACAATCTACACGATCGGCGTCACGCCCCTGGGCGATAAGCTGATCGTGAAGCCCTATCGCGGCGATTTCGGCATCTTCAAGATCGGGCCGGGCAACAGGGACATCAAGGACATCAGCCTCCAAGGCTCGCTCTCGACGGAGTCGGGCGGGATCGCCGTCGGACCCGATCCGACCACGCCCGGAACGAAGCAAGAGAAGCTCCCAGAATGCGAAGTGCCGGTCGGCGACTATCTCCCCGCGTACCTGACGATCGAGTACGGCCATCTCCGCCTGGGCATCTCCGACAGCTATCATACCGAGGGCAAGCCTCGCGATATGGAACGGCGGCGGACGTACGGCATGAAGATTCGCAAGGATGCGCCGTTCGTGCTGGATTTCACCAACAAGCCGGACGTGGTCTTTGCCAGTCCGGCCAAGGACAAGACCGCAAGACCGGGCGACGAGGTCGAGGTGAAGGCCGTGCTCGTCGATCCGGTGTTGGACATCATGATCCGCCGTTTGGACGACACCCGGCGGAACAAGAAAGAGACAGTCAAGCCCGACAAGGGACAGGAATACAGCTACGAGCGCCCGTTGTCGCTCGATCCGCAGGTCACGATCACCGACTCGGCCGGCAAGACCGTCTCCGAGGGCGTGATGCCCTTTGGCTGAGACGGCACGTGCGGGTACTCGTGGCGAGTACCACAGGACCTGAAGCTCTCGGGCAAGAGCGAAACGTTCACCATCACGGTGAAGTACGATACGCTGGAGTTGTACGGGAAGGTCGAGGCATCGCGGAAGATCGTCCTGACCCAAGAGTAGCCTCCGGTGCGAGCGAGGCGAGCCAAAGGCAGCCGATGTTCCTTTCCCCGTGCCTGCCCCCGCGCGATGCACCGTGCGACGGCTTTCACTTGCCAAGCTGAAACAGGACCGTGGCGTAGCAATTGAACTTCAGCGTGCCCGGATCAGGACTGATGGCCTCGTTCTGATCCCCCTCCGAATCGTCGCCCCTTTGCTGCATCACGATTTGGCGCAGGAATTCGGACCGGCCGGACGGGTCATAGGAGCCGAAACTGCTGAAATCGGTCTGGCCGCCACAGTGTCCCGCCAGTCCGATCAAGGGCCCAAGCTCGACGCCTGCGGCTTTGGCCAGTTCGGCCGCCCGCTGCTTGGCGTTGGCGACGGCCTCGGTCATGGCCTTTTCGCGTTCCTCTTTCGGCAGCACGGCAACGAAGACGAAATGGGGCTGGCCGGGCTGCGCCGCCTCCTGGCCGAAACGATTCATCATCTGGCTCGCCTCTTCCTCGAACTCTTGTTCCTCCGCGCTGAGCTTCTCCGCCTCTTTCGTGCCGGCCAGGTCGGCCGCGTTGATCTTGTCCTGGATGCCCTGGGCCATGATCAGCAATTGCTCGGGCGACTCCGTCTTCAGCGGCCATTCGGCGGTCAGCGTGGTCGACACCGTGACCGTCTGCGGCGTCTGCAAACCTTTGGCAACCTTCTTTCCGCGGTTTCGCATCTGCTCCATGATCATGGCCTCGACTTGCTGCTTCCGCGCCGAGGCGGCGTTCGACACGCTGGGGCTGCCAAACACGATCGACTTCTTATCGGCCTTCAGCGTTTCCAGTTGCGTCGCGGCGGCCTCGCGGCGTTCCTTGAGCTTGGCCAGGGCATCGTCCAGGGTCTTGCCTTTGGCCAGGAGCTGAATGTAGAGCCGCAACTGGGTGGGGTTCCGCTGCACGACAGCCGTGCCCGCGCCGGTGACGGCCGGTTTGCCGGCCCCCTCCATCGCCGCGAGGCCGCCAATGCCCCGGCCGAACTGCGCCTGGGCGGCCACCGGCCACAGCGCTCCGGTCAACAACGCGGCCAACAGAAATTGCTTGCGTAACGTCATGGCAGATTTCTCCTTTCTTCATTATTGCAGGCGCGACGGGCCAACCTCGTCGCGCACCTGCTTTCGGAACTTGAGGATCTCGGGGCCACTCATGATGCGGATGGTCCAATAGAACTCCGCCGTCTCGTACTCGTGGAGCTTGCCGTAGATCTCGCGCAAAATCGGGATGTACTGCGGGTTGTCGGTCATGGCGATCGCGCGATAGACGAGCTTCGTCCACTCGTCCGAACCTTTTTGATGCTCGCGCCAATACTTCAGCAAGGGCTCCATGCCCTCCGGTTCGCCCAACAACACCAGGAGGTAATTGGCGCAGGCCGCGACCTGGGGATCCGAGTCCTGCAACAGCGGGCGGACGTCTTCGACCTTGATGCCGTCGGGCGGTTTCGGGACGATGGAGGCGCCCGAAGTGCGAACGTTCGACGAATAGGTGATGTTGCCGTTGAAATAGAACCCGCTCTGCATGTTGCGAAGGTCGTCCGGCCCCAGCACCAGATACTTGATGGCCAGTTTCCTGCGGTCGGCGTCGGTCTCTTTCAACGCCGCCAGCGAGGTCTTCAGGGCGTCTTTGGACGACTCGGTGATCAACTGGACCTGGAATGCGTCTTTCCGCAGCGAGGCGCTGAGCGCGGAGTCGCCGGCCAGCCGGGCGGCAATCTCGGCGGCCTCGTCGGGAGCAACTATGGCCAGGAGCATCAGCGCCACCATCCGCTGCGAGTCGCTGCCGGCAGCCGTGCGCGGCTTCGCCGCCGCGGTCAATTCGCGGCGATCGGCCGCGGAGACTTCCGACGAGTTGTAGTAGCGCCTGCCCAAGTACGTCATCATCAGCGCCGATTGCAGGGCGTTGGCCTCGTCGGCCGTGACGCCCGGTTCGGCCAACAACTTCCAGATCGTTTCGGCCGCCCGCGGTTCGGGCGCCTCGCTCAGGGCCTCGATCAGCCGCGAGCGGGCGGCGCGGTTGGCCACGGCAGACAGGTCCTGGAACGCCTTCAATCGCTGCTCCCACACCAGCCAGGGCAGCACGGCGTGCGCGGTCTCGATCAATTCGGGGTTGGCCCGCACCGCGTCGCTGAGGACCGGCAGGGCGGCGGCGGCTTTTCCCAGCGGCACCAGGGCCAACACGGCCGCGATCCGCTCCTTGCCCGCCGCGGCCGCCAGCATCTTCTCCAACGGCTGCGCCATCTGCGAAGTCCACGCCGGGCGGTGCCGGCCGGAGTAGCAGTCCGTCAACCACTGGTCCCGCCAGCTCATGCCTTCCTTTGCCTTCGCCTCGCCCTCGCCTTCCCGCTCGCCCGCGTCGGCCTGTGGCGGCGCCTTTGCGTCGCCGGCCGGCTGAGGAGCGGCTGATCCCCCGCTGCTGAACAACCGGACGGCACTCGACAGCAGCGCGCCGGGCAGATCGAACACGGAGGTAATAACAGCGCCCCCGGCGACGCCCATGCCGGCGTTCGACCTTCTGTTGTTGGCTTCTTCGCGCAGGCGATCGAGCAACTTGAAGATCGCGGAGGCTGCGGCAATGCGAACCTCGCTCTCCTGGTCGCCCAATGCCGCGAGGAGCTCTTCGTCGACGGCGTCGGGCGCCGCCTCGCTAAGGGCGCCGATGGCCGCGGCCCGCACTTGCGGCTTTTCGTGCTTGCAGAACTTCCGCAGATGGGGAATCGCCTTCGCGCGCATGCTCGACCCGCGTGCCAGTATCTCCAGGACGCTGGCCGCCAGATCGGGATGCTGCACGGCCGCGTTTACCAACGGCTCGACGGCCACCGCCATGTCGGCCTGGGCCAGCCCCTCGACCGCTTTGGCCACGACGAAGCCCTCGGGGTCTTCGAGAAGATCGAGCAACGCCACGTAGGCCTCCGCCTGGAGTTGCGTCTCCGCGTCGGCGTCGCCCGTCCCTCTGCTAGCCGGGCCCGTGTGGAAGGAGACGAACGCGTCCCCTCGCCGCTCGCGGAGTTTGCCGATGCCGGCGGCGGCTTCCGCCCGGACCTGCCAACTCTCGTGCTTCAGCAGCGACATCAGGCACTTCGTGGCCTCCGTTCCGTGGACGGCCTGCAGGAAGCGAATGCCGTGGACGACCAGGTCGGCGTCCTTCTCCTGTTTGAGGTACTTTACGACCGCCGGCACCAAGGCCGCGTCGGGCGACTCCTCCAATTGCTTCAACACGGCGGCACGGACGTTCGGCTCGGGATCGCCCAACAGCTTTACCAGCGCCGCGTTGGCCTCTTTGCCGCCGATGTGTTGCAGACCGCGGAGGCTGATCTCCCGCACCAGCGGATCCGTGTCGGCAAACAGTTCCAACAACAGCGGCTGGTCGTCGTTGGCCGCCAGCTTGGCCAACTCGTCGGCCGCCTGTTGACGCTGCCGGGGGTCGGCGTCGGCCAGCCGTTCCAGCCCGCCCGGCCAACGCAACACCAGCGCGTCGGACGCCACCAACCGGTACCGCAATATCACCAGCCGCCGGCGGTCCTGGTCGCTGGCCGCCGCTTTCAGCCGCGCGTAAACCTCGGGCAGCAGAGCGGCGCCGACGCGGGCCAGGCGCTGCCGGATCGCGTCGGCCTCCCTCTCGTCGGCAACCAGCATCCGCTCGATCTGCCGCCGGGCGGCGGCCAACTGCTCATCCGAAAGTTCTTTGGGCGGCGATTGGTCGCCGGCGATCTCCTGCTCCGCCCATTGCTCCAGCCGCGCCAGCCGCTCTTCGCTGAAGGTCTCCGGCCGCCAGGGGTCCAGCTCGGCAAGCGGAGCCTTCCATTGCTCCAACACCTCCATCGCCGCCAGGCGGGCAGCCAGACTTCCCTCGCGGAAGGCCTTGAGCACGGCCGGCCGGGCGACGTTCGGATAGGCGAGCAGGCGCCGGATGGCCGCCTCGCGGAGAGCGGGGTTCCGCTGCTGGAACTGCTTGACCAGCCGCACCACGGCGGTCGCGCTCGGCGGGCCCGCGTCCAACAAGGCGTCGTCGGCCGCCGCGGTCGCGGCGTCATAGTGCTCCTTCAGCCACGCGACCAGTTCGCCGGGCGGGAGATAGCCGTCGCGCTCGGCCACCTGTTGGCCGCCCGACGCACAGATCCGCAGCGCGGGCACGGCGGAAACGCCCAATGCCTCGGCGTCGTCCGGCTGGGCGTCGACGTCCACCATGACGGCCGTCCAGCGGGCCAGTTCGGCTTGCACCGGCGGCGACTCCACGTCGGCGGCCAGTTTCCGGCAAGGGGCGCACCACTTCGCCCCGCCACGATCAACAGCGGCTTGCGTTCCGCCAGGGCGTGGCGATATCCGTCGCTCAAGGTTCGCAGCCAGGAGACCGGTTTCGTGTCATCCGCGGCCACCGGCCGCGAACCGCAGATGGCGACGCATAGCAGCAACTGAATCAGTCGGCGAACTGCAATATGTTTCATGGGCCGCTCCTGCCGTCAGGCACTGGATCGGTTGGGCTTCGTCCTTCCGCCGCGACTTCCATCATGGGAAAAGGGGACAGTCCCCGTTTGTGCGAAGCACCCTTCGGGCCGTTCCGGCGGGCACCGACCGAAGGTTGGTCGGGGACTGTCCCCATTTTCCTTCCATCAGATCCTCTGGGCTCGGCGACGTCCCGTGATCGATCTGCTGCCAATACTTCTCGTAGGCGAACTCCGGGCTGTTCTCGCGGTCGTGGCAGCTGTGGGCAACGGTTCTTGGCCTGTGCGAAATGAGCGGTGCGGATCGCGGAATTGGCGACGTGGCCCTTGGAAGGGCCGTGGCAACTCTCGCACCCGACGTCCATCCGCCCGCCGCCTTGCCGCAGGGAGGCGAACCCGCGCGGCATGCCGTAGCCGGTCGTGTGGCAGCGCTGGCAGTCCGGGTCGGACTGGGCGTCGCGCTCCTTCAACGACTTCCAGGCCGCGGCATGTTTGGATTTTCGCCACAGTTGGTAGTCCTCTTCGTGGCACTCGCGGCACGCGGCGTTGCCGGCAACGGTGAACCCCACGGGCAGATTGGCCGGCAGCGGTTCGGCGAAGCCCGTTTGAGCCGGCGTAAAGTCCTGCCGCGCCAACTCGGCGCGAAAACGGGCGAGATTGGCCGTCTGCTGGGCGTCGTCGGCAAACGCCCCATTGAGTTCCACGATGCTCCCCGTCCATCGCTCAGCGGAGCCTGGTTGCGGCGCGTCGAGCCGGGCGAGAAACTTGCCCTTGCTGGTGGCCGAAATGAGCAAGCGTGGGGCCGGCCTGCCGGGGGCTGACGGGCTGGCCGGTCGGCCCGCCCACGACGGCGTCGGCCTCGGGCAGGGCTTCGGCGAACTGCCGCAACTCGTCCTCCGGCACATAGGCCAAGACGATCGACCGCGTCGTACTCTCCCGCTGCGCCGCGGAGCGCATCGAGCGCCGCCTGGCGGGGCGGCGCGATTCTGCACTTCCGCCGTCGCATACCGTTCGGAGAGCACGCCGACCAAGGCCACCCTTCGGCCCGCGGCCGAGACGATCCGCAGCGGCGCCGCCAACGGGTTTCCGGAACCGTCGCGGGCGTTGGCCGACAACAGCGGCACGCCGAGCTTCTCGGCCAGCTCGCTGCAGTCTCTCGGGTCCGAAACGGGCTTCGGCCGCGCCGATGTTGTGCGCGGCCACGCCCATCAGCGCCTCGCCGCGAAGGATGGCCTCGAACTTGGCAAGATCGTAGGGCGAGTGGTGCCGTGGGCCGCGCCGCCGACGTCGACCAGAATGACTTCCGCCTCCTGGCGCAGCCCCGCCACATAGGAAGCACGGCGGGGCAGGCCGCCGGACTGATTCGAAGTGCAACCGCAGGGCGCGATCCAGCCGTCCGTGTCGCCGCTGGCAACCACCGACCAACCGCCGGTGCGGCGCCGGCAGGGCGGCAGCCCGCCAGTGCGGCGCACAGCAGCACGCCCGCCATCGCAAGAACGAACTCGGACGCAACCGATGGTCAGCATCGTCGTAGAACGGAATTCATGCCGTTCACTTGCCCGGGGAAGAACGAAAATCGTGTCGTAAATGGTCTGCAATGAACGGAATCCGAATTCCGTCCTACCTTTCCGCTCAATACGTCAGCGCATACGCCAAGATGTTCACGTTGATGTCGATCGCATTCTGCAATTCATTGCCGCCGCAACAGCAGCAGCCGGTGGTGTGCGGGGTGTCGTTCAGGCCGTCTTGCGAATAGACCACCCCCAGCCGGCCGCCGATGCTGACGCCCACCGAGCGGCCGCGGGCTGCCGCCGTGCGTGGTGCGCAACTCCTTGATCTCGTAGACCGTGTGAAACATGGGATGGCTCATGTCGATGGATTGCAGCGGGTGGTTGGGAAAGATCGTGGCCATCTCGCGGCGGAAGGCGCGGTCCCATTCCGTCGACGAGCATCCGGCCGAGGCCAGCAGGAACCCGCCCCGCTCCACGTACCGCCGCAGACTCTCGCGTTCGGCCTCCGACAACTGGAAGTCGCCCTCGCCGGTCATAATCAACAGCGGAAACTCGTAGATGCTGTCGCTCGACAGCTTCACGGCATGAAAGCGGCGGCTGGTGGAGATCGAAGATTCCTTCTCCGCCTTGATCAGGAATTGATCGGAGAAGCAGCGGCTGCTCTTCGTGCCGGCGTACACCAGGTTGGCCACCTGCACCATGCCGTCCGGCTCGCCGCCGGACTGCTTGGCGTCGGGCACGGCCAGCGCGAGGGCGGGCAGCAGCGAGGGCCGCCGGCGGCAATGAAAAGGAAATGATGAATGTGGAATGATGAGCGATGAACTGCGCTGGAATTGCGTCTCATCTTCCTGCTCCTTTCACGATCTTGTGCCTTTGCGGCGAATGTTTCACCGGCCGCTTTCTCCCGTCTCTTCGGCGATGCGTTGGAAATACTGCCCCACCTGGCGGCGATAGCGGACGGGGACAGAGCCCTCGGTGGCGCCGCCGGCGGCGCCGGGGGCGAACATCTCGCCGGCCTTGGCCTCGTCGGGATTCTCGCCTGTGCGGCTTGCCGCCGCGGCCTGCTCCCTGGCCGATCAGACCGGCCTGGAAATCGCCCATTTGCCCTTCCTTGCCGCCGAACATTTCGGGCAGTCCGCCGTAGAGGCCCATCATGCCATAGCCGCCCATCACTGCCGTTGCCGCGCCGATGCCCATGCCGGCCAGCAGTTGGGCGATCGGTGTTGCCCAATCCGCTGCTCAGGCTCGGTCTGAAACGACCAGCGCCTTGCGGCGGAACGGCCCATGCCGCCCTTGCAACGCTCGATGAACTTGTCGAGGATGTCGGCGGCCTCTTGGGCCTTCTGGTGGCCGCGGGTGGGGGCGAACTCGGCCAAGGCCGCCTCGGCCGCGGCCATCGCCTCCGACGCCCCGCTGGCGCTCACGTCCTCGACGAACTCCTGCGCCGTCTGCCGCAGCTCCGCCAGTTCCGGCCTGTCGGGCAGCTTCTCGATGTGCTCCTGCATGTCTTCGAGAAGCTTGGCCAACGCATTCGCGGATCTGCCGCTGCTCCTGCTCCAGTTCGCGCATCCGCGCCTTCAGCGCCGGGTTGTCCTCGCCGTCGCGGCCCTTCAACGACGCCAGCCGCTCGGCAAGGTCCTGCTGCCATTGGGCCAGCATGATGAATCGCTCTTGGTCGGCCAACAGCGGGAACACCGCCTCGAAGTATTCCAGCGGCTTGGCCGCCTGCTCGTCGAACTGCTTGCCGGCCGGTCGAGAGCCGCTTGGCCAGTTCGTCCAGCTTGCCGTGCGAGCTTCTTGTTGAGCAGGTCCCGTCTCGTCCAGGAGCTTCTCCAACTCCTTGGCCATCTCCTCCGTCATGTTCGCCAATTGCTGTCAATTGCGGCGTGAGGTTCTTGTCGAGATCGTAGGGCAACGGATGCGTCGGCCGACTTTGCGAATTTCGTCGGCTTCGCTTCCGCATCGACTCGCCGCAGCCGCTCGAGTTCGCGGCGCATCTCCTCGGAGACCGCTTCGCGTCGGGCGGCAGTTTCTCCATCTTCTTCTCGCAGGTCGTCCATCTCCTTGGCCAGCGATTCCATCCGCCGCCGCGCCGCGTAGTACTTCGACAGCATCGCCTCGATGCCCTGCCGCGTGCGGAACATCCGCTCGAACTCCTCCTGGCTGACGATGCGCACGGTGACCACGGAGCTTTCCGCCCCCTTGGCCCCGGCCGGATCGTTGTCTTCGACGCGGCCGAAGAGCTTGATCACGTCGCCCGGCTCCAATCCATATTCGGCCAGCGGCAGGCGGACCGATTCGTCCAGCCGGCGCGGCGGCCGCGGCGGCACGCGGCAGATCGGCCGGCAGCGGGCGGGAGTCGTTCAGGCTGCGGAACAGTTGCAGCCGCGAAATCCCGCAATCGTCCTCCGCCGAGAGCGTCACCGGCAACATCGCGGTGGGCGTGGCCAGCGACATCTTCGGCGGCTGCGTGATGCCGGATGAACGGCCGCTCGTCGGCCAGCATGGTAATGTTGCCCGAAAACGACTGCTGCGACGCCTGGCCGTCCTCGTCGATCACGCGGCACTCGAACTTTCCGTCGCCGGCGATCGAGAACTGGCCGACGACCTCCTGGCTGCCGGGCTCGGTGGGCTTCATCGGGAGCGTGGCCGGCTGGGCCTTGCGGTGCAGACGCCCCGCCTGCGGAAGCAGTCGCCCGAACTGCTGCACCACAAGGCGATCGTTCCGCCGCCAAGCGGCCGGTTGCTGCGGAGGAAGACCTCGACCTTCGTGCCGGGCAACCCGCTGACGCCCTCCTTGGGCAGCGGCCCTTCGTAGGCGGCGCGATTGG
Source organism: uncultured Planctomycetaceae bacterium (assembly GCA_963759115.1). Lineage (GTDB taxonomy): Bacteria > Planctomycetota > Planctomycetia > Pirellulales > Thermoguttaceae > CAVWXT01. Next base: position 1,171,731 of record CAVWXT010000006.1, on the reverse strand, counting down.
CGTACGCGGGCGGCACGATCCGCAGCCGCGCACTCTCGATCAGCGGCACGGTGATGACGCCGATGTGGTACTTCGGGCTTCGGGCGCGATAGGCGCGGACGAAGTAGTCGGCCGGCTCGACCACCTTGGCCAACACGGCCCGCCAGGCGCCGTCCGGCTCGGGAAACATCGGCAGCGGCGGCTCCTGGCCGCGGGCCGATTCGAGGACCAGCTCCAATTGTTCGACCGGCGCGCCGACGACCGTGGCGCGGATCTCCAGTTCGCTGCCGTAGAGCACCTGGACGTCGCCCGGCGTGACCTCGAACTGCTCAGCGAGAACGGCGGCACGTCGTCGAACGGCCGCAGGAAGCGGTTCCATTGGGTCCAGGCCAGGCCCGGCAAGCAGATCGCCAGCACGCCCACGGCGGCCCAGAGCAGGGCGAGCGCGCCAGCGAACGGCCCAAGCGGCCGAAGGGCGCCGCCTTGCCCAAGGGAACTTGCTCCGGCGGCCGCGGCGGCGTCGGCGACGGCCATGCCCGCCAGGCCGGCGCTCAACGGCGCGGCGGCTGCATGCCGCTGATTCCGTAGCTGCCCTGCGCCAGTTCCCAGCCGGTGAGGATTCTGCCGCCGCAGTCTCCGGCCCGATCCAGCCGCCGGGCGACGGCCGCGTCCCGAGCGGCCCGCACGGTCGCACGCCGCCAACGCCGCCAGGAGCAGCGACGCCGCTGGCTGCCGGCCGCCCAGAGCGTCGCGATTCGCCACTCCGGCGGAAACTCCCACAGCAGGTCCAGCCATGCGCCCAGCAGCAGGAGCACGTCGCCGCGGCCAATCCCCAGACCGCCGCCGCGGCCGCGCCGATGCTCAACAGCCGGCGGCGAACGCGACGAAGTGTGTGCGAAGTGAAATCATGGTCGGTGGTCCACGTTGGCGAGTCGCACTTCTGTAACGACGAACTCATCGGTCGCACTCCTACACCAATCCCGATCGGCGCCGCAGTCCCCAGGCGGCGCCCCAGATGGCAAACGCCCCCAGCAACACCCACCAGCGGTCCCAGGCCATCGTCTGCGCCGTGCGTTCGGGCCGGGTGCGGCTGAGGTGCTGATCGAACTGTTGGGCCAGCAGCCGGGGCTCGGCCGTCTCCAGGACCGCGCCGCCGCTTTGCTCGGCAATCAGTCTTCATCACGTTCGGCTGCGCGCAGACGTCGAGCCGCTCGGCCAGGTTTCCGCGCACGTCGAAGGCCGCCACGCCCGACAGGTCGTTCTTGTCGATGCCCACCACGCGAAGCGAGTATCGTCCTTCGGGCAGCCGGCCCAGTCCGACGTGGTACTGGCCCGGATAGCTGCCGCGCGGCACGCAGCGGAACGCCTGCGGCGCGGTCGGCCGACCCGCCGGCTGAGTTCCACCTGCGGCGGCTCGCCCGACCAGTCGCGGACCAACAGCGTGGCGGTCACGTTTTCGTCGGTGCTGAAAGTGAGCTTGTCGGCGCGCAGGGCCAGCCGCTGCGAGGGCAGCAGGCCCACGTTGGCCACCAGCCAGCGGACCAGGCTCCGCCACAGCGAGCCGTAGATTTCCTCTTGCTGCTGATGTTCGGGCGCGAGGAAGGCCCAGCGCCACATGCCGGCCCCTTCCACGACCACCACCCGGCCGTTGCCGACCGGCTGATAGGCCATCACCGGGCTCGGCTGGCCCGAGCCGCCGGCAATGCCCGTGGCCAACACCACCGCCAGGGCCTTCGAGGCTTCCGGGCGGGTCGTCGTGGCCAGCGAGGGCAACTCGGCCAGTTGGTCTTTGCCGTCGCCCGCGACCGGCAGCCACCGCAACGCCTGGCCGACGCCGGTCAGTTGCACGCGGAACCGCGATTCGGCCGCCGGCGTCCAGCGCACGGGCATCAACTCGCCCAGGCGCTGGCCGATCTGCGAGGCCGGCGGACCGCGGAAGCAGACCAGCGACCCCTCGCCCTCGGCGAGCCACTTCCGCAACTTCGCCAGGGCGTCGTCGGTCAGGAAGACCTCGGCGTTGCGGCCGAGGATCACGATCTGGTACGAGGCCAGGCGCGTCGGCGTCGGAGAGGAACTTCCCGGCGTCCTTCTCGATGGTCCACTGCTCGCGCCACTCGCCGTGGCCGGCGTGCCGGTCGCGGGCGTGTCGCGGCGATTCGTCTGCTGCCGGAGCCGGCTTTCGTCCGTCGGCGCTGGCGCGGGATTTTCCGCTGCAGCAGCCGCCCCTCGGCAAGTTGCACCACGCTGGTCAACTCGATCGACTGGTCGGCCGACAGCGTCCGCACCAGGAACTTCGTGTCCCAGTATGGCTTGCCTTCCAGCAGCAGCACGCGGACCGGCTGATCGACGACGCGCAGCAGCAGCGGCGCCGTGTTGTTGACCGTGGTGACTTCTCCCGGCAGGGCGTCGGCGCGGACCTCGTAGCGATACAGCCCGCTCTGCTTGTGCGAGACGTAGAAGACCTCCTCGACCAGCGTCGTCTCGCTTCAGGGCCACGTCGCGATTCTCGACGGGCTTGCCGTCCAGCAAGCAGCGCGAGGCCGGTCTTCGCCGCCAGCGACCCGCGCTGCCGCACGGCTGACCGCCACCGGCACGCGCTGGCCGACGAAGGCCAATTCCTGCGGCTGCTGCGAGGCTGACCTCGAGGTCGTTGACCGCGGCCGGGCCGCCGATGGTCTTGACGTAGACCGGCGCGGCCATCGCCTTGGCCTTGGCGGCGCTCTGCCGCAGCCGCTCGACGCTGCCGGCGTTGTGGATGCCGTCGCTCAGCAGCAGCATCGCCTGGCCCTGCGGCCGGTCGTCTTCCAGCGCCTCTTGCACGGCGGCGGCCAGATCGGTGGCCGCGCCGTCCGGCTCCTGCTTCGAAAGGCGTCTCCGAGCGACGCCGGCGACGAGGTCGTCGGCGAACGTGCGGACGCGGACTTCGTACCGGTCGCCCAACTCGCCGGGCAGCGGCCGGCGGCGAAGGCCACGGCGGCCTGGTAGCGGGTCTGGCCGCCTGCCGGCGTCGCGCGTGGCCATGCTGGCCGAGCGGTCGACCAGGATCGTCAGCAGCGGCTTGCCGGCGGGCGGCGGAATCCGCTCCAGCCAGGTGGGATTCAACAGGATCACCAGCGGCACGGCCGCGGCCACGGCCATCAGCGCCACGACGGCCCACCACCTCCGGCGCCGGCAAGCGGCGGCGGCCGGCCGCGGCGTACCATCCCAGCAGCGCCGCCGTGGCCAGGGCCAGCGGCACCCACAGCGCCAGCGGAATGTAGGGATCGAAGGTGATGTGTGTCATGGGGTCACGTACGGAAAACCAACAAAGCGGAAATCTCTCCCAAAATGCACACGACACACGCCACGGCGAACCATTTCCAGAAATCGTCGCGGCGCTGCCCCTCGTCGATCGTGCCGTGATACGCCGCCGTGCGGCCCGCGGCCAGCCGGCCGGTCAGCACGCTGGCGGGCAGCACGTCGAGCTGGCTCTCCTCGGCGGGAATGTTGACGGCCATGGCGAACACGGGCACGCCGTCGCGCTCGACGCGAGTAGACGCCCGGCGGTCCGGGCGTGGTCCAGCGCCAGACGGCCCCCACGGCCTCGTCGGCCAATTCGCCGTAGCCGGCGGCGTCTGTGAGGCGTCGTCGCGGTGCAGCCGACTGTCCCGTTCGCGACGAGTCGCTCTCCGGGCCCGCGAATCCGCAGCGCCGGCCGCCGCGCCGGCTTCGGCGGGCAGGTGGGCCACCAGCGGCTCGCCGCAGATCGCCGAATCGGCGGCCCGGCGGCGATCGAGCATCTGCTCGACCAATTCGGCCAGCAAGCGGAACGAACGCCGAGGTTCTGCGGCAGGTTCGACGCCGCCAGATCGGCGTTGATCACCGCCAGCGCGCCGGCGTCGGACGAGCAGAGCACGATGCCGGCCGAGCCGTCGTTGTAGGCGGCCAGCACGTCGGCATCCACGCCCGTATCGAGCCGGCGGGAGCTCAGCCCGCCGGCGAACCGCAGCCGGCCGATCATCGACGTCAGGCTGTCGCCGAAGACGCCAAACGGCGGGCTGTCGCGCCGCACCGAGGTCAGGAACAGATCGCGCCGCGACCTGGCCGGCGGGCGGCGGCGTGAACTCGACCGGCATCTGCAAGCCGCTGCCGGCCGCCTCGCACAACCGCTTGAGATTCGTGGCGTCGATCAGTTCGCCGGCGACGTACAGGATCGGCCGCCCGCGATGCAGCAGCCCCGCCAGCAGCTTGACCGTCTCGTCGGAGAGCTTGCCGGGATGATCCAGCACGATCAGGTCGCCCGCGGCCAGCGGCCGTGCGGTCGAGCGCGGCCGGATCGATGCGGACGACGCGCGGAGACGGCTGATTGGCTCGCTCTGCGTTGCGGACGTTCTTCGCCGTCGGCGCCAGGGCACATTCGAGAAACAGGCTCGACGTGGCCTTTCGCCCGGCCGCCTGCCGGGTCATCAACACGTAGGTCGGCTGCGGCCGGACGTGCAGCACGAAGGGACAGACGTTGTCGGCGGCCAGGGCGTCGTCGACTCCCACCAGCCGCGCCTCGCCCGACTGCCAGCCCGGCTGCCGCACGCCGATCTCCTCGGTGAGCGTGGTGCGGCGGCCGGGCGGACACGTGCCCGACAGCCGCCAGCTCGAATTGCCGAGGGCCACTTCGACGGTGATCTTTGCGGGCGGTGGGCGAGTAGTTGCCCACCTCGACGTCGAGTTGCGTGCTCGCCTGCGAGCCGGCCGTGCGGCCTTCGACCCGCAGGATCGCCAGGTTCGCCAGCGGCTCGGGCGGCGCGGTCGATTCGAGCTGGATCTGCGTGTCGGCCGGCAGCGGCGAGAAGTCGGCCTTCGCCCAGGTGGATCGCTGGAAATCGCTCACCACGACCAACTCCCGCCGGCGATGATCGCTCTCCGAGTCGGGCGCCAACATGCGGGCGGCCAGGTCCAACGCCCGATTGACGTCCATCCGCTGCGGCAAGGCGCGGCAGCGGGCCAATTCGTCGCGCAAGGCGTCGAAGTTGGTCGACGGCGCCGTCGAACACGCCCTGCGGCCGCGCGCCGGCCAGAATCAGGTTGGCCGCCAGGCCCGGCCGGTAGCGGAGATAATTGGCGGCGACGGTCCGCGCCCGCTCGATCTGCTCGACGGCGCCCGCGCGGGCGGCCATGCTCTGGCTGACGTCGAGGACCACCACGCGCACGGCGTCGCCGCCCTGGAGATCGGAGACTTGCAGCCGCTGCCCCCATTGCGGCCGGGCCACGGCCAGGGCGATCAACAGCACGGCCAGCGTCCGCAACGTCAAGCAGCACCAAGTCGCGCAGCCGGTGCCAGCTTCGCCGCTGGCGGACGGCCTCGCGGACGAACCGCAGCGTCGAAAGCGGCATCCGCACGGGCCGCGGCCGCGTGAGCCAATGGATCAGCACCGGCCCCGCCGCCGCCGCCACGCCGATCAGGATTGCCCACGGATGCAGAAATGTCATGAGCTTGGGTATCGCGTCATAGTCACGTTGATTACATGGGTAGGCGAGTTTCTGACTCGTCCCGGACAACCGGACAAGTTGGAATACTCGTCCTACGGCACGCCGCAAGCATGTCCTGACGCGGGCGTTATCCCGCTCTTTCCACCAAGAACCCTCCCAACGTCTGCAAGTACGGGATGGCCGTCGAGACGCGGCGATAATCGCAGCCGCCGGCCAGCGCCAACTGGCGAACCATCGCCAGGTGGGCCGCAAACCGCTCCTGGTACGCGGCGCGAATCTCGGCCGGCGAACAATTCACCCGCCCGTCGTTCTCCATCCCCTCGAAGCGATACGCGACGCCCTCGCGGCAGCCGCTCCTCGTCGGGATGGACGACGTGCAGGACGACGATGTCCCAGCCGCGATGGCGGAACAGCCGCAGCCCGGCGAACACCTCTTCCAGGTCCTCCATGAGGAAGTCGCTCATCACCAACAGCACGCCGCGGCGGCGGCAGCGCTCGAACAGATCGCGCAGCCCGGCGGCCATCTGCAGGCTGGCGTGCGTTTCGAGCTCCTCGATCGATCTGCTGGAGGTGCTCGACGTGCGAGGCAGCGGCGCCCGGCGGCGAGCCACTCGCTCAGCTGCCGTCGAGCACGGCCAGGCCCACCTGGTCCTGGTTGCGGCTGATCACGTGCGACAGCGCCGTGGCCAGGTATTGGACGTATTCGAGCTTCGAGCCGGCGGACGTCGCGGCGGCTCGGCCGCGCCGAAACGCATCGAGCCGCTGGCGTCGATCACCAGCGTGCACGTCAGGTTGGTTTCCTCTTCGTGCAGGCGGACGAAGGCCTTGCCGGTGCGGGCGAGCACCTTCCAATCGAGGCGGCGGAGGTCTTCGCCGCCGGTGTATTCGCGGAAGTCGACGAACTCGCCGGCCCCGCCCAATTGCCGCGACTGGTGGTAGCCCATGAAAGTCCCCTCGACGCGGCGCCGCGTGCTGAAACGCATGTGCTCCAGCGCCGCCAGCGCCCGCAGATCGAGGAACCGGCTGGTGACTCGCGCGGTCATGCTGCCACTTCTTTCAGCAAGTGGTCGACGACGTCGGCCGAGGTGATCGACGTCGCCCACCGCCCGGTGATTGACGATGATCCGGTGCCGGAGGATGGGCAGGGCCGTGGCGCGGACGTCTTCGGCGGTCGGGCGCCGTGCGGCCCATCAACAGGGCCCGGGCCTTGGCCGCCAGCACGAGGTTCTGCGAGCCGCGCGGGCCGGCGCCCCAGGCCACGTAATCGCGGACGAACTTGCCGCTGCGCGGGTCCTCCGGCCGGCTCGCCCCGCAGAGCCGCACCGCGTAGGCCGCCACGTTGTTGGCCACCGGCACCGCCAGCACCAGGTCGCGAAGCTGCAGGAACTCCTCGCGGTCCAGCGAGGCCTCCGGCAACTCCGGCATGCCCGGCCGTCGTCCGCAACACGATCTCCTCTTCCTGCTCCGGCGTCGGATAGCCGATGCGAATCTCCATCATGAAGCGGTCCAACTGCGCCTCGGGCAGCGGATACGTCCCTTCCTGCTCGATGGGATTCTGCGTGGCGGCCACCAGGAACGGCTCTTCCAGCGGATAGGTCTTGCCGCCCACGGTGACGTGCCGCTCGGCCATCGCCTCCAGCAGGGCCGACTGCGTCTTCGGGGCCGCGCGGTTGATCTCGTCGGCCAGCACGAGGTTGGCGAACACCGGGCCGGGCCGAAACACCATCGTCGGCCCCTGCCCGTCCTCGCTCGCGGCCGAGCAGTTCGTAGCCGGTCACGTCGGCGGGCATGAGGTCGGGCGTGAACTGGATGCGGGCGTATTTCCAGCGAAACGCGGCGGCCAGGGCCTTGACCATCAGCGTCTTGGCCAGTCCCGGCACGCCCACCAGCAAGGCGTGCGAGCCGGTCAACGCGCAGACCAGCAGTTGGTCGATCACGTCGTCCTGGCCGACGACCACTTCGTGCAGGGCCGCGCGGATTGCCCGCACGCGGTCCGCAAAAGCATTGAGTTCCTGGCGGGCAGACCCCGCCTCGTTGGCAGCGATTGCCATAGACTGCTCCCTTGTGTACGACGAAGGCGTAAACTTGTTCCGCAGACGAGGGCGCCGGACAACGGCCGCCGCCATTGGCCATTAGAATAGTCTCCGATAGGGGCCACGTCAAGCAATTCCCTGCTACCCCACTGTAGAGTGAGCGAAGATCAGTGTCCCCCCAAGAGGACATTCGACTCTTCTGACGCAATCTTTAGCGGACCACCCGAATCGGAACGCTGCAAGAGTGCCCGGCCGTGCGCAGGTTGCAGACGTATTGGCCCGCCGCAACCCCTTGGGTGTCGAACGACGCCATGTGCAGACCCCGTGCAACCGGTCCCGCGGTCAGCCTGCGAACCGACTGGCCGGCCGCGTCGTACACGTCGAGCGCCGCGTCGGCATGCGAGGGAATCGCGTATTCCAGGATCGCGGCGTACTCGCTGTGATCCGTGCGCATGGAACCGAGAACCCGCAAGTCGGGCCGTTGGCCGCCCGTCAGGGCAACGGCCGCGGGCTCGCTCGCATAGGCGTAGGACTCGTTGCACAGGTGGTAGGTCGGCTCGCCCGGCTTGGACAGATAGGGCGCGGTGAGCGGCGTGCGAAATTTTTCCAGGTCCAGAAGCGGCGTGAGCTTGGGCCCGCTGCTTTCCCAGCGGTAGATGGGGATGTTCCGCGGATCGAGCGCGGTGGAGAGCCCCCGTTCCTTGGCCAAGTGGAACAATCCGAAGTTGCCCGGCTCGTGGCCGCCCAGCCAGTGGCCGACGATGTCGAGCCGGAAAGGGTCCTTGCCGAAGAGGACCAGGTTGGTGCAAAAGACTTCGGCGGTTCCGCCCGGGCCCGGCCCGGCAGTGAAGGCGTTGCCGTTCTGCCCGCTGATTCCTTCGATGACGTGGAGCCCGACCGATTGATTGACGACCGCGATGTTGTCGAGCGCCCGCTGGCACCACATCTCCATTGCGGCGGCCTTCTCCGTGTCCCACCGCGGCACTCCGGCGTTCCTGTGCTGTTGGTAAAGGGCATCGCAATGCTTCTGGGCGTCGGGCTGGAAATCGCCGGCGATCTTACTCTGCAAGCCGCCGCAAAACTGGAGATAGGGCGGAACCGTGAGCCCCTGGAGATTCTTGACGCACAGCGTCAGCCCCATGCCATGAGTCTTGAACTTCGCAACGTCGATCAGGTACGTGTCCGGATACATGAACGGCCCCATGTATCCCACGCGCTTGAAGACCACGCCGCCGGGGCAGTCCTTGAAGATCGTCTCCCGATCGACGGCGTCGTCGTAGTGAACGCCGGTGCGCGCGGCCATGTCCTGATACCGCGTGTCGGTCTGCCTGGTTCCCAGTCCGTCGCGGACGTAGATTCGGCCGGCCGAGAGGCCGGTTTCCTTCATGCCGTCGATCATTCCGCCCAGGAACTCCCGGTCGGTAATGATGGCGTAGGTGTCGCCCGACCTGCTGTTGTTGGTGAGATTGGGCTTGATCGCGATCCTGCTCGACAGGGAAATGCCCGGTGTGTCCTGGAGTGTAAACAGTTGCCGGGCCAGCGTCTGGCCGATCGACTGTTTCGCCGCCGCGTCTTTTCTGTCGGTCACGTTGGTCCGCAGCACGAAGACCGCTTCGGGATGCGCTTCGATGAAAGGGTGCAGGCCGAAGTACGATGCCGCCGGCTGCGAAAAGGCCCAGCAGCGACCGGCGGCCAGTACCGAGCCGGCGCCCGCCGCGATTTGGAGAAACTCGCGCCGCTGCATGACGTGGCCTCCACTTGCGAATGCTCAATCAGCCCGAAACAGCCTCATAGAGACGCGATGCAGTCGATTTCCACCAGCGAATTCCCCGGGATTCCGCCGGCCGCGGCAATCGTGGTTCGCACCGGCGGCTCGGGTCCAAATCGGCCGAGGAACACTTCGTTCATGCCCGCGTAATCCTTCAGGTCGTTCAGGTAGACGTTGACTTTGAGCACTTTTTCCATCGACGAGCCGACCGATTCCAGCTTCTTCTGGATCTCGTCGAGCACGAACTTGGTGTGGGCCTTGATGTCGCCTTGAAAATGAGCGCCAATGCCCGAGATAAACACCAGCCCTCCATAAGAAACCACCGGGCTGAAGAGCGGGGTCTTGTCGGGGCGCTTGCCGCCGGACCAGTGGACTTTCTTGGTGGGCTTATCGGCGGGTTTGTCTTGAGCACTGGCGGCGCCGGCCGTGACCATGACGGCGGCGGCCGCGGAACCCTTTACCAAGAAGTCTCTTCGATTCGATGACGCCATGAACGCCTCCCGTAAAGAGTGAGTGAGAAATTAACAAGTAATCGGTTACGACGCCAATCTCCCTGCCCCCGATGTTGGGGCCAATGTTGGGATGGAAGTTGCACTGCCATCCGCGATCCCCCCGGTGCGGCAACACGACTGCCGCACCAACAGCGGTTATTCCGACCACCTAGCGTTTTCCACGGCTCGCCGGACGCGGCGAGACGGCGTCCCAGCGGGCATCCCCCGTCTGCTTGTAGTCGCGGGGCAACTGGTCCCAGTCGGGGCGGGTGATCCCATTGAGATCATAAACCACTTTGCCCTCCCGCAGCGTCAGTTCACAGACCAGTTTCTCCTTGCCCCGCAGCCGGGCCCCACCGGAGTCCGTGAATCCGAAGTCGCCCTTTTCCAGCCTCAGCACGGCAATATCGGCCGTCGCCCCTACGGAAAGATGGCCCAACTCTTCGTGCTTGATTTCACGGGCCGGATTCCACGTCGACCACAGGATCACCTGGTCCAGCGGCGACCCCATCGCCAGAAACTTGCTCATCAGGTTGAGCATGTCTTTCATGCCGCTGTTCATGCTGTCGATGTGCAGGTCGGTGGAGATGGAGTCCGGCAGGAATCCTTCCTCGACGGCCGGGACGGCAATCCGCCAGAAGAAACTGCCGCCGCCATGTCCGACGTCAAAGATCACGCCCCGCTTTCGCGCTTCCCAGATCGCGGGATTCACCTTTCCCGATTCCACCTGTTCGTCGCGAAGGCCCGAATACATGTGGGTGTAAATGTCGCCGGGGCGAAGCTTGCGGGTCACCAGTTCGCTCAGCGGGCGCTCCGCGCGGTTCTTGCCAAAATCGACCATCACGGGGATGTTGGCCCGCTTGCCGGCTTCGACCGCCCGTTCCACAGGCGCCCATTCGGGGCCGGCGTAATGGGCCGTTTTGATCCCCACGATCAGGCCCTTGTGGGCCAGGGCCTTTTCGGCGGTGGGCTGAGCCTCCATGTCGGCGAGGTTCTGCTGAAGGGCCTCGGCCGCGCATTCCGCGGCCGACAATGTTGAGAAACGCCAGGACGCGGGTCTTCGAGCGGTCGATGACGCGATCTTTGAAGTCGTCGAAGTTGCGCCACCCGGCGCATCCGGCATCGACCACCGTGGTGACGCCGGCGCGGAACGTGAACCCGTCCGGGTAGACGCTGTTGTCGCCGGCGTAGGAGCCCTTCTCGCCCGTGCCGGCGTAGACGTGAACGTGGATGTCGATCAAGCCGGGGGTCACGTAGAGTCCCGTGACGTCGACGACCTTCAAGGCGTCGGCCGGATCGAGCCGCGCGGCAACGGCTGCCACCTTCCCATCGGCAATGGCAACGTCGCGGACGACGCTGATTTGGTTCTTCGGGTCGATGAGATGTCCGCCGCGCAGGATGAGGTCATACTTTGGCTGGCTCCCGGCGCCCAACATCGAGAGAACCGAAATCAGTCCCGCCATCAACCCGCCACTTATGCCCATCGTTCATCCCCTTCGATCCTGATGTTTCCTGGCGGTCCATTGTCCCTTCAGATACTCGCCCATGTCGAGCGTGCCCGTGATTTCGTCGCCGGAGACTCTACCCGAAAACTCATACGTCAACGCGTCGCCGTGCGATTCGGAGTAATGGCTGACGATGCGGACCGCATCGCCTTCCACGATACCCGAAAGGTTGCGGGAAATAAAGTCGCCTTGATGCGATCCTTCCAGCCGATTTCCCCGCTGCTGCAGGTGCAAGGTATGACGGGACTCGCCGGCCGCGAACTTGATCTGCACGTCCCACTGGCCGGTGATATCTACGGCCGGCGCCTTCGTTTCGACGGCGGGCGTGGCGGCCGGAGCCGCGGAGAGGATGCCGTGCAGGCGGTCGGCCACGATCTCGGCGTCGCCGGGCGACATCATGTAGGGATTGATCCTGATGCCCGTCTCCGAGCCGTTCCGTCCGGAAATCTCGCCCTCCGTGGCAATCCGCGGATCGCCATCGAACAGGGCCTGCGCGGCCGCTTTGCCGCTGATGCCCAGCCGCGTCCGGTCCCAGCGAACGGCAAGCATCGGAGTGCGATTCGAGAGGCCCCTGGGCTCGGCGACGGAAGTGGCCACGCCGTTGATGGCGGAGACCCGGCCGGCGATGTGATCCAGCCACTGCCGCCAGCGATTCCATTCCGCCTGGTGATCTCGCCGCGTCCACATCTCGACGGCCATCAACATGCCCATCGCCTCTTCCTTGCCCACTTTCATGCCGCGCAAACCCGTGATGCGGTGCGCTGTGGACCCACGCCGCGCGAACCAGGTCCTTGCGCCCAGGAGCAGGCCGGCGCTCTGCGGGCCGCGGATGCACTTCCCGCCGCTATAGCCCACCAGATCGGCTCCGGCGCTGAGGTGTACGTTGGGCACGGTCAAAATCTCGGCCGCGGCGTCCACGAGCACCGGCACTCCCTTCCGCTTGGCGTGTTCGCAGATCACTTTCGTATTGAGAGGGCTTCGATCGGCTTGGGGACCCGCCAGAATGTAGATCAGCGCGGTCTTCGGCCCCAAGGCGGCTTCCAACTCCTCTACGGTGTCCACCTCGACGATTTGCACCCCTACCGCCCGAACCGCTGCGTCGTAGACATTGCGGGAGTGTCGCGGAATAATCGCCTGATCCTTGGCAAAGCCTTGCAAGTTCGGGATTCGGACATGGAGGTCGGGATTGCCTCCCGCCACGCAAGCGGCCGTGGCATGAGTCAGCGCGGCCGAGCACCCCGAGCTTACCAAGCCCCATTCCGCCCCGGTCAACGCGGCCAATCGGGCCCCGATGGCCTCGGCCAATTCATCCAAGTGGACATGGTGCTGCGCCGCCTCGTCCATTGCCGCGCGGACTTCGGGCAGCATCAGCGAGCCACTGAGGATGGTGTAGGTCCCGCGGCCATTGATCAGGGGTCGCACGCCGATCGATTCGTAGAGTCCCTTGCCAAGGCGCAACTTTGCCGCATCGGTGGGAGCTGCCATCAACCGGCCGCTCAACAACGCCGGCAGACCCAACAACGAGCAGCGGCGAAGCCATTCCCTACGGCCGAATCTCTCAAAACCCAGCCGCCAACCGTTCTTGAGAGACTGGAACATGCAAAGCACCTGAAGCTTCGAGGCAGTGTTCTAGGAACAAGGTCGGGGTGCAATTGGTCTTGGGTCTTCGGCCTTTGGTCTTAGGTCTTCGCCACCAAGGCCCAAGACCTAAGACCTAAGACCTGTTTCGACGTCGGCTACGCCGCGTTCGGCGAAATGGCCTCGCCGGGGCTACCAGGTCCTTCCCTTCAAAAGCTTCTCGCGCTGGTAGGGCGTAAGGTCCTTGCCGCGGGCCTTCAGCCATTCAGTGAAATCCTTTTCGATCTCGTCGGTCCACTTGCGGTCGATCTGGCCCGGCGTGTATTTCCCCTCGCGGAGTCGCAGATGGCCGAACTCGTCGCGAATCTGGATGATCTCGGAAGTCTCCACCACGTCCTGGGCCAAGTGGGCCGGGACGAAGATAATGCCTTCCTTCTTCGCCAGGACGACGTCGCCCGGCATCACCGCCGCGCGTCCGATGCGAATCGGCGCGTTGATGCCCATGAGCATGGTGCCGGTGAGGAACGAAGGGTCCCAGCCGCGGTTGAAGACGGGGAAGTTGGGGACTTCCAGCACGCCTTCGATGTCGCGGGCGCCGCCGTCGATCACGACGCCGGTGCCGCCCGACTTGGCCCAGATGGCGTTGGCCAGGTTATCGCCCATGAAGGTCGCGTCGATGACCTTGCCCATCAAATCCACGACGATCACGTCGCCCTTGACCACGGTATCGATGACCCAAGAGTTTTGCCCGCCGATGCGGCCGTCCTTCTTGCCTTGCTCGGCGATCGCCTGGTTCACGTCGGGCCGCAGGGGCTGGAAGTTGGCCGTGACCGCGCGGCCCACCAGCACGGGATTTTCGTGGGTCGTGACCCAGTTGCCCTCGAACTGGTTGTTGAAGCCCTCGCGGCGGCAGACGGCCCAGGCCTCCTCGATCGCCACCTTTTTCATCCGCGCGAGGATCTCGTCGGGCACCTTGGGCCGGCCGTCCGGAAACCGTTCGCCTTTCCACATCGGCGTGTACTTGATGAGGTCGTCCTTGGAGAAGACGCCTACCTGCGCGGCAGCGGGAGCGGCAGCCAGTACGATCATCGCAAGCATCAAAGCGTAGGCGGTTTTCGGTCGTTGCATGGGAGGCTCTTCCTTCATCGCAGGGTAGAGGGCGGAGCGGAAATTATGCGGGCGTTGCGGCGAACGGTTGCTGAGCCGCTTCGCCGATATGCCATCTATATGATCTCTCCGTAGTCCCGCGTCAAGTAGCATGGCTCTGCCGCGCGTTGCCCCCTCAAACCGGCTTGACACTAACGGCCGCCATAGCCACAATAGACGCATAGGTCGGCAGGACCGTGCCGTGTCCCTCATGAGGAGAGGCTGCTACGAGCATGAAGCGCCCACTCAAGCTGGCAATGGGGCAAATCCTGGTGGAAGGGGGCAAGCTCCCGGAGAACCTCGACCGGGCGACGCAGGCCATCGGCCTGGCCGCCCGGCGCGATTGCCAGGTTGTCGTGCTGCCCGAATGCCTGGACTTGGGCTGGACCCATCCCTCCGCGCGGCAATTGGCGGCAGAAATCCCCGGGCCCGCCAGCGACGTGCTTGGCCGGGCCGCGGCGGCGGCCGGCATCCACGTCGTGGCCGGATTGACGGAGCGGGCCGGCAATCGCCTCTATAACGCGGCCGTGCTGATCGACGCCGACGGCCAAGTGCGATTGAAGCATCGCAAGATCAATTTGCTCGACATCGAGCAGGCGGTGTATTCGATCGGCGACCGCTTGCAGGTGGTCGAGACGGCCTTCGGCGTGGTGGGCGTAAACATCTGCGCCGATAACTTTCCCGATTCGTTGGCCCTGGGCCATGCATTGGCCCGGATGGGCGCCCAGATGATCCTTTCGCCGTCGGCCTGGGCGGTGCCGGCCGAGCACGACCCGGCCGCCGAACCGTACGGGGCCCTTTGGGAAGGGGCGTACACGCGGTTGGCAACGCTCTACGAAATCCCTATCGTGGGCGTCAGCAACGTCGGTCCGATCAGTGGCGGTCCTTGGGCGGGGCGAAAGTGCATCGGTTGTTCCCTGGCCGTTGGACCGGGCGGAGAGATTCTCGCCAAGGGGCCCTACGGCATCGCGGCCGAGGAGTTGGTCGTTGTTGAGATCGCATTGAAGCCGCCCACCGTCGCCGGCACCGACATTGCTCCGATGCTCCGCCGCAAAGGATACGACGGGCCGTAAGGATGAGTTCTATCGTGGACGCCAAGAACCGGACCACGGCCCATGTAGACGCGGCATCTTGCCGCGTTAGGTGTTACAACACCTCGGATAGCCCGAAGGGCTTGTAACATGATAGCCCAGGGTTGCCGCGTAGCGGCTACCCTGGGGAAAGAAGGGGTAGAAAGAACAACACCCCAACGGGGTCTCGTAGAGGGAACGCCGAACTACACAACCCTGTCAGGGTTGAAACAGCAGCGTGCCACCGTTCTCCCGGGGTAGCCGCTGCGCGGCAACCCCGGGCTGTCTTACTCAATCCCGTTGGGATTCACAGGCCCGCCGCCATGCGCCCCGCGGCGAGCGTCACGGCTCGACCGGCAGCGGCAGGTCTTTCGCCGCAACATCCTTGACGCTCAAATCCCCGTAGACCACTCGGTACGTCTTTGGGTCTTTGGCATCCTTCAGTTTATACCAGCACACAATGCGGTCCCTGTCGCCAAGTTTGACCCCTTTACCCAAGTATCGGAGGCTCTTTTCGACCGTGCTGTCGGGGTCCCAAGCTAAGAAGACCAAGATGGGCGCGCCATGCACCGTTCCAAAACGCCAGCCGTAGCGCACGTCCGTGTCCAACAGCTTTCGCTCGGGCTTGGTCAGGTCTTTTTGCGGCTTCTTCAAGGCACGGTTGATCTTGCTCATCAGATTGAACGGAGTCGGGAATAACTGATCGGGGAACGTCTTGTCATTGAAATCCGCAAGAATGCCGAGGTAGTCGATCATCTCCCTTTCGGTTATGCGGTCGCGCTGTTTGACCTCAACAGCGTAGCCCTCAGGCGTTTCAAGCCGAAAAAGCGAGTCATCCAGCGGTGCATCGTAACGAATGTCACGGTCGCCGCCGCCCATCATCCGGTGGGACGATGCGTCTCCGGGCGGATTGTTGCGAGCAGGATCATTCTCGGAATCGTAGACATCGGCGCCAGGCTGAAACACGTCGACAAGTTGCTTGGTCTTGGCGTCGATCCAAAAGTCAAGACTCCAATCGCGCTGGTTGTCGTGGTCTCTGAACGCGTTTCGAAAGATGTTGACCTCCCCGGTTGCCGTGTTTCGCTTCCCTACCCATTGCAGGTTGGGGGCGTTCAGTTTCTCCCGATAATAGGCAAATGGTCCTGGATCGTCAGCCCAAGGTGTGGTCTGTTCGAGCGTGGCTTTCTTTTTCGACGGAGAATAGATCAGTTTTCGCCCGTGAATGACATCCCTGATTTCCACGGACTCAGTTTGCCCGTTTTCGTCCAGCCTCACCTCACGGTACAGGCCTGGTGCCCTGTATGCACATTCAATCACTCCGGTCTTCGCCCACGTCCTCTTTCCATCCTTGCTTGTGACATGTTCGTAGAAGGTCTGCTTCCAAGTAATGCTCTTGGCCTTCTGGATCTGCTCCAAGGTCTGGGCAAACGCGGCATTGCCGGCTCCATCCGTGCCGAAGTGCGATACACCAAGCCATGCGCAGGCCACAACGGCTGCGGAGGCAGCGAATATGAAAGCTCGTTTCATCAGTATTCTCCTTCTCATTTGAGCGTTAATGCGTTGCGGATTGAGACACGCGGCCGCCTGGGGGTGTTGTCGCTGCCATGCCGCGAAATCGGCCTCGGGCGGCGGCGCAAACGCGTCGGCCAGCACTTGGTCCAATTCGTTGTCGTCTTTAGGAAAACTCATTTCTGCCTCCTTCCCGGAGAGGTTGTGTCTTATCGCAGAATAACGACTGTAGGAGGCGACTCCAGTCGCCGATGGTGCGGCGAAACACTGGAAATTCGGCGACGGGAGTCGCCTCCTAGTGCGCTTGTGAGTGTATCGAATCAGCAAGGTGCAAGTCCTTGTCGAAGTTGGGTTTGAACTTCGTAACCGAAAGTAACTGCGTCCTCGTGAGAGGGGGTGGAGAGCAACTGAAGGTGAACGGCTGGTCCGCAGGATGACGAACTCGATTCGGCCGGTTGTCGTGGCGAGCCTGCTAGGAAAAGGCGAAGCCCAAGTGACGCTGTGGTCCTCGCAAGGGATGCGGTCGGCAGACCGCGCGGTAAGCTCCGGGGGGAAACCAAACCAAGCCCCAGAGGCGGCAACAGGTGGTTGGAGGCGGAACGGTCGGAAGGTTTGATACATGAAGCAAGGAGACCTGGGCGGGTACAAGGACGAAGTTCATTGTCCCTGATAAGGATACGAAGAATCGACCGCCCAGGAGTCAGAGCGTCCATACGAGCGAGGAAGCGGGGCAATGCCCGTCGAGCAAAGGGACGCAGGAAAGGGGATGAAACATGACGCACGGCCAAAACCACACCGTACCGCGAGTGTCGGCAACGACTAGCCACGACGGACTGCGTCAGGCACACGTAACTTGGCTCAGATTGGCCGCACCGTCGATGTTGCATGTTGGTGGCCTTCCCGTGAAGGTCAGGGCCTTTCGCTTCTGCCGATCCCGAGAAGGAACCTTGTTTCCTTCCCGCGCTCGGTTCACCAATCCTCTACGAGGTAACACCACTAACCGGAGAGCCGGATGCGGGAAATCCGCCAGTCCGGTTCGGAGGGAGGGGAGGCCGGGAACTTAACCGGCCTTCCCTACCCCTATCAAAACTTCACGACCCCAGACCGTTGCGTCTGAGGTCTTCGGCGAGTTTCTGTCTGGCCCGCAGCAGCCGTCCGTGGACCGCCTGGGAGGAAATGCCCAGGGTCTCGGCAATCTGCTGGTGCGATAGTCCGCTGAAATAGTGCAACAGGATCACTTCCTTGGCTGGCTGGGGCAATCGGCCGACCGACTGCCACACGGCGTCGTGCCGCTCATCGGGCCGCTCGATTTCGGCCGCCGGGATCGCCTCTTCCGTAAGCGCGTGGCGGAATCGGGACCTGGCGGCGCGGCGGGCCACCTTGCGGCAGATCCCGCCCAGCCACGGGGCGAACCGGTCGGCCTGTCGCAGCCGGCCCAAATCGCGGCAAGCGATGGCAAAGGCCTCCTGGGCAGCGTCCTCCGCGAGGTGATAGTCCCACAGCGCGCCGTGGGCAATGCCAACGGCCGCCCGATAGTGTCGGCGGTACAGTTCGCCAAAACTGCTCACGTCGCCTTGGCGAGCCGCTCGAACCAGCTCGGCGTCGGTTCGTCCCAACATCTTCTGGACCACGGGCCTGGGGTCAGGAGTCGCTCGTCAACTCCCAATATACTAGTGCACCGAGCCGGGCAGAATGAGCGCGGAAAAACGGCGATTTCCAGCCGTAGGTGCGTGAAACGCACCTTCAAAGAGGGCTCCTGGTGCGTTTCACGCACCCTACAGCTACTCCAACCCGACGATTTCCAGCAGCTTCAACGCGTTGGAGGTGGTGGCGATGCCGGGCCGCAGCCGATAGTCGAAGGTCATCGGCCGCTCCGCGTCCTGATCGTGCAGCGTCTCGCAGAAATGGACGCAGCGGCAGGCGCCGGCCAACGATTCGCTGGTGGCCAGGTCCAGGTCGTGCGTCGAAATGGCGCCGATGGCGCCGCGCTCGAGCAGGTGCTGCAGCACGCGCACCACGGCGAGATGCCGCTCCTTGGAGTTCGTGCCTAGCAGGATTTCGTCGAGGAGGTACAGGAGCGTGCGGTGGTTTCGCGAGTCGGCGTCGCGGGCGACGTCCACGATCTCCTTCAATCGCATCAATTCGGCCATGTAGAACGACACGCCGTCTTCCAACGAATCGCGGATTCGCATGCTCGTGGCCAGCACGACCGGCGGCATCGTCAAGTGCTCGGCACACACCGGACGACCGGCTTGGGCGAGCACCGCATTGACGCCGATCGCGCGCAACAGCGTGCTCTTGCCCGACATGTTCGAGCCGGTCACCAGCAGGAACGAGCCGGCGGGCCCGATCTCCACGTCGTTGGCCACGCACGTCTCGCACGGCAGCAGCGGATGCCCGAGCTGCCGGGCCTGCAACCGCTCGGCCGATGCGTCGACCTCGGGCATCGTCCAGCTGGGGATGGTCGTGAACGAGCGTCGCCAGCGAGCAGAGGGCCTCGAACTTCCCCAACGCCAGGAACCAGCGCCGCGCATACTCGCCCGTATTTCGCTTGCCACGCCTCCAGCAGGTCCAAGACGTGGAAGTCGTACAGGAAGATGAACTGCAAGGGCAGGTAGACGAAATAGGTTGAAGAACGGCTCGTGGCGAATCCTCGCCAGAGCCGCGATCCGGTTCAATTGCCGCATGCGCAGCAGACGCCCCCGCCAAGGCCTGTCGCCTCGCGCTTGACGGCGTCCAGTTCGCTGCTCGAATCGGGCATCGCGTACATCAGCTCGAACATGCGCAGATATCGCGCCGCCTCGCCGCGGCGCAGGTTGCTGACGGTGAAGATGCCGTGGACTTTCCCTCCGAACAGGGCGATGATGTTGATGTTCAAGCACAGCACCACGAACAAGGCCACCGCCGCCAGTTCGACGGAAAGGACGCCGCAGCAGGTCAACAGGGGGATCAGCAACGCGGCGGCCGACGCGATCCGGCACAGCCACCGCAGCCGCGGCCGCGCGGCGAGCCAGGGATCGCCTTCCGCCCATTCCACGAATCGTTCCGGCCGTCCGTCCTCGGTCGCGCCAGCAGGCGTCCTTCGAGGATCAGCGTTTGCCGCAGGTCCAGGTGCGGCGCAAGTTCGGCCACGGCTCGCTGTCGGCGTTTGATCTCGTCGGGAGACGCCGGCTCCAACAGCCAATCGCGCAGGATGCGGATTCCCAGCGGCGTGTTGGCGGAGCAGAGGAGGTGAAACAACGACGCATGGCCGAAAAGGTCCAGATCGGCGGCGACGGCCTGGTGTTCCGGCGGCACTTCGACGTGCGTCTCGGGCAACGCCTGCCACTGGCGATGCAGGCGGGCGATCGCCTGTTCGTTGATCTGCCGCAGCAGGCCGTTGCGCCGCATCTGGCGGCGGACGTGTTCGTGATACGCCACCGCCGCCGCAAACCCGCCCATCGCAAGACATCCCGCCGAATACCACAGCTTTGCCCATGTCGCTGTTCCATCCCAAGGCAAACATCGCCGCGGCAACGACAAAGGTCGCCACGCGGAGGTGCATCACCATGCGTTCGCGAAACGCCCAGCGATTCTCCGCCGCGGCGAAGTTGTCTGCACGTCGCCGGTATTCCGTCTCGATCGCGGCGCGGTTGTCGTCCATCGCATAGCGCCCCGGGTTTGGGAGAGTGAAAATCCTCGTTCCCACGCTCTGCGTGGGAACGCACCGTCTGCGGCGCTCTGCGTCGTTTGGTTCGACGCGGAACGTCGGGACAACACGGGTTCCCACGCAGAGCGTGGGAACCAGAACCAAGCAAGTCTTTGTTTTCGCAATGATAGACAAAATGCCCATCGTTGCCTAGCTGACATCATCGTGCTATGATGCGCCTTGCTTCAATTCACCGTACGAAGAAGGAGACAACACATGTTCCGGCGGCCCATGCTTTCGGTAGTGTTTCTGCTGACCATTTCAGCAACCGCGTTGTACGCCGACGAGCCGGCCGATCTCGTACTGCATCACGGCAAGATCGTCACGGTTGACCCGCAGTTCCGCATCGTCGAAGCGGCGGCCATCCGCGGCGAGCGGATTCTCGCCGTCGGCGGCAACGACGAAATCCGCAAGCTGGCCGGGCCGAATACCAGACAGGTCGATCTGCAAGGCAAGACGGTGCTGCCCGGCCTGATCGACTCGCACGCCCATCCCGACATGGCCTCGGTCTACGAGTTCGATCATCCCGTGCCCGAAATGGAAACCATCGCCGACGTACTCCGCTACTACAAATCGCGGGCGGCCGTAGTGCCGGAAGGCCAATGGCTGTCGCTCGAACAGGTGTTCATCACGCGGCTCCGCGACCAGCGCTATCCCACCCGGCAGGAGCTCGACGAAGCGGCGCCCCGCCATCCGATCGCCTATCGCACGGGTCCCGACGCCGTGCTCAATTCGGCTGGCCCTGAAACTCTGCGGCATCGACAAGAACTTCCAGATCACCGACGGTTTTTCGGGCACCGTCGAGCGCGACCCGGCCACGCAGGAGCCCACCGGCATGCTGCGCAACTGCGCCCGGTTCATCAAGTTCAAGTCGTCGAACAAGATGCCCACCACCGACCAGCGGCGCGACTGCCTGCGGACGCTCTTGGCCAATTACAACGCCGTGGGCATTACCGGCGTGGTCGACCGGAAGACCAACGACGACTCGATCGCGCTGTATCAGCAGTTGAAGGACCGCGGCGAGCTTACCTGCCGCATGTTTCTCACCTACTACGTCGATGCCCAGACGCCGTGGGACAAGGTCGAGACCGGCATCCTTCACGCCGCCCGCCATCCGCTGCACCAGTACGACAACCTGCTTTGGCTCCGCGGCGTGAAAATCTTTCTCGACGGCGGCATGCTCACCGGCAGCGCCTACATGCGCCAGCCGTGGGGCGTGAGCAAAATCTATGCGATCACCGATCCGCAGTACCGCGGGCTGAAGTTCGTCGAACCGGAACCCCTCTACAAGATCGCCAGGCTGACGCTCGAAAACGACCTGCAATTGACCGCGCACACCGTCGGCGACGGCGCGGTGCGACGCCTTGATCGACGCCTACGAGCGCGTCGACCGCGATTTCCCGGTCAAGCCGAAGCGGCCCTGCATCTCGCACAACAACTTCATGACCCTGGAAGCGATCGAGAAGATGCAGCGGCTGGGCATCGTCGCCGACATGCAACCGGCCTGGCTCTACCTCGACGGCATGACCCTGTTGCAGCATTTCGGCCAGGATCGGCTCACCTACTTCCAGCCGTACAAGACGCTCTTCGAGCACGGCGTGATGATCGGCGGCGGCTCCGATCACACGTTCAAGCTCGACAGCATGATATCCAACAACCCGTACAATCCGTTCCTCGGCATCTGGATTACGCTGCGGCGATTGCCGCGCTGGACCGCGACGCCGCTGCACCCCGAGCAATGCCTCACGCGCGAGCAGGCCATCCGGCTCTACACCATCAACTGCGCGTACCTGACCTTCGAGGAGAAGGAAAAGGGCTCGCTGGAGCCGGGGAAACTGGCCGACCTGATCGTGCTGGACCGCGACATCCTCACCTGCCCGGTGGACGAAGTGAAGCAGATCGCGGTGCTGCAGACGTATCTTGGCGGCAAGCGGGTGTACCAGGCACGTTGAGCACGGCCGCGGGGGAACGGGGATTTCGCGGATGAGGCGGAACGTCTTCAGCGTCGCCGGACTGCTCTTTCTGTCGGGCATGTGCGCGCTCGTGTATCAGGTCGGTTGGTTCCGGGAGTTCCGCTTGGTTTTCGGGGTCTCGACCGCCGCGTCGGCCGCCGTCCTGGCCATCTTCATGGGCGGATTAGGATTGGGAAATGCGTTGCTGGGACGGGCGCCGACCGCCACCCCAATCCGCTGGCGCTCTACGCCCTGCTGGAGATTTCGGTGGCCGTCACCGCCGCCGCGAGCCCGTGGCTGGTCGACCTGATTCGCGCCGTCTACGTGGCGCTCGGGGGACAACTTGCCCTCGGCCCGGTCGGGGCGACGATCGTGCGACTCTTGCTGGCGGCCTTGGTGCTGGGCGCACCAACGGTCTTGATGGGCGGCACGCTGCCCGCCGCCGTGCGGGCGGTCACCACGGCCGACGACCGCCATCGGCGCGCGGCCGCACTGCTCTATGGCGCAAACACCTTGGGCGCCGTGCTGGGAGTAGCGGTCAGCACCTTCTTCGCGCTCGAGGTGCTGGGCACCCGGA
Organism: uncultured Planctomycetaceae bacterium; assembly: GCA_963759115.1. Classification (GTDB taxonomy): domain Bacteria; phylum Planctomycetota; class Planctomycetia; order Pirellulales; family Thermoguttaceae; genus CAVWXT01. The sequence continues at coordinate 1,148,972 of CAVWXT010000006.1, read as the reverse complement.
CCACGCTGTGGTCGGCCTGCGCGATCAATGCGATCACCGCGCTTGTGGCCTTCGGATTGTCGCGCCGTGGAGTGCCAACTACGGCGAGGGCACCGGCTGCCGCTGCCAGAAAATCGCGGCCGCGGCCCAAGGCCGCCCCGTTGCCGCAAGGAGGCTTTGTGCTGGATCGCGAGTCTTCTGGGAGCAGCCACGCCCGTCTGATCTACCTCGCAGCAGGCACGGTGGGCTTCGCCTTCTTCCTCATGGAACTGGTGTGGTACCGGATGCTGGGGCCGCTGTTGGGCGGCACCACGTTCACCTTCGGGCTGATTCTCGGCGAGGCTGTCGTGCGCCATTAGAATTGTCCCCATTAGCGACCAATAGAAATGTCCCCTAAGATCGTTTCCGAAAGGAAACGAGAGAATGGGGACGATTTCGATGAGTCGGAAGGAACGAAAGCGGCTGGAGGCATTTAGCCGGGTCAAAACGGGGGGGATGACGCTGGTCGAGGCGAGCGAACTGCTGGGGCTGAGCTATCGTCAAACGAAGCGGGCGTGGTCTCGGTATCAGAGCGAAGGCGATGCCGGCCTGGTGCATCGGCTGCGTGGCCGAGCCCCCAATCGGCATTCGCCGGAGAAGACGAAACAGCGGTCGCTGGCGTTGTATCGCGAGCGGTATGCCGATTACGGGGCGACGTTGGCGGCGGAATGCCTGGAGAAGGAAGACGGCGTGAAGGTCTCGGTGACAACGCTGCGGCGGTGGCTGTTGCAGGCGGGCTTGTTGGATCGCCGGCGCAAGCGGCGTCTGCATCGTCGTCGTCGGACGCGGCGCGAGCATCTGGGCGAGTTGGTGCAGATGGACGGTTCGTTTCACGACTGGTTCGAGGGGCGGCGCGGCTGGGCGGTGCTGATGGTCATGATCGACGATGCCACGGGAATGGTGACGGCGCGGTTCTACGAGAAAGAATCGTGGGCATCGTCGTCGGACTTGTTTCAGCGTTATGCCCGGCGGCACGGCTTGCCGCGCGGTCTGTACGTGGATCAGCACAGTATTTATCGGCCGGACGGCGAGCCGACGGACGCGGATTTGCTCGACAATTGCCCGCCAGAAACGCAATTTGGGCGAGCCATGCGCGAGCTGGACGTGGAACTGATTCTGGCTCGGAGTCCGCAAGCGAAGGGGCGTGTGGAGCGCATGAACGGAACGCTTCAGGATCGGCTGGTCAAGGCGTTGCGGCGCGCGAAGATCTCCGACTTGGAGTCGGCGAACCGATTCCTGGACGAGACATTTCTGGCGGAATTCAACGCACGCTTCGCGGTGGCGGCGGCTGGGGCGGAGGACTGGCATCGCCCGCTGTCGGCCGCGCACGGACCTGGCGCGCATCGTGTCGATTCAGGAATCGCGCGTGGTGGCCAAGGACTGGACATTGCGTTGGCGGAATCGCATCTTGCAATTGCCGCGTGAGACGGCCGAGTTCATTCGGAGCGGTCAGCGCGTGACGGTCTGCGAGCCGCTGGACGGCGTGCTGCGGGTGTTCGCTGGCGAGCGCGAAGTGTGTTGGTCGCCGATCCTGGCCCCGCCGCTGCCAAAGCCGGCCAAGCGTACCGGCCCGACGGGCTCGAGCCAGGGTCAAAAGCCTGCCGCCAACCATCCCTGGCGCGGCCGGCGAAGGGCTGCGGCACCATCGAAGCCCTCTGCCCCCCTCCCGCCGCCGGCGAAAAAAGTGGCGTGCTCCGCTTCGGCTCGCTGCGCTCGCCTCGCGGAGCACGCCACTTTAGGGTAGACGAATACCACTAACAGTAACGGGACATTTCTATTGGCGCAAAACAGGGGACATTTCTATTGGTTGACAACACTGATTCTCGGCGTGGCACTGTTCGGCATCGGCGTGGGCGGAGCCGCCTACACGCGGCTGTTCACCGAAAAACGCGTTACGCTGCGGAGCCTGGCCACCACCTGTGCCTTGGAGGCCGCGTTCGTCGCCTTTCCTTTTGCCCTGGGCGACCGCATTGCCATTTGGACCGCCCACATCCACCAGACGAACGCGCACGGGTTCGGCGGAGAAGTCTGGGGATGGATCGCCATTGCCTTGCTGGTGGTCTTTCCGGCGGCCTTTGTGAGCGGTCTGCAATTCCCGCTGCTGATTGCCTTGCTGGGAAGAGGCGAGAAAGACATCGGCAAACAAACCGGGTTGGCGGTCACGTGGAACACAGTGGGCGCGATCCTCGGTTCGCTGGCGGGCGGCTTCGGTCTGCTGCCGCTGTTGTCGGCCCCCGGCGCATGGCGGGCGGCGGCGGCACTGCTGGCCGCACTGAGCGTTGCGCTAATGTGTGTCTCGCTTCGGAGGGAGCGGCGTTTCCTGGCCGCAATTCTGCCGCTGGGCGGCACGGGTGTTGCCCTCTGCCTTCTGCTGGCAACGGGCCCGACGGCCGTGTGGCGGCACAGCGGCATCGGCGCATCCCGTGCCCACGTGCCCGTCGAGAACCGGAACGAACTGCAGAAATGGGAGAACGCCGAGAGGCACAAGATTCTCTGGGAAGCGGACGGCGTGGAATCCAGCGTCGCCATTGGCGTCTTGCACGGCCTGGCGTTCATCGTCAACGGCAAGACCGACGGCAACGCCATCGGCGACGCGGGGACGCAAATCATGCTGGGACTGGTCGGCTCGCTGCTCCATCCCAACCCCAAGACGGCCGTGGTCGTGGGACTGGGAACCGGCGAGACGGCCGGCTGGCTGGCGGAAGTGCCCTCCGTCGAACGAGTCGACGTGGTGGAACTCGAACCGGCGCTCGACGAGATGGCCAACCGCTGCCGCTCGATCAATCACGACGTTCTGCGGCATCCCAAGGTTCGCCGCATCTACAACGACGCCCGCGAAGTGCTGTTGACCTCTCCGCAGCGGTACGACCTGATCGTCTCCGAGCCGTCCAACCCTTATCGCAGCGGCGTGGCCGGCCTCTTCACCCGCGAGTTCTACCTGGCGGGCCGCGATCGGCTCAATGAGGATGGCCTGTTCGTGCAGTGGTTGCAGGGCTATGAGATCGACCAACGGACCGTTTGCACCGTGTGCGCCACGCTCCAGTCGGTTTTTCCGCAGGCCGAAATCTGGCAGACGGGCACCACGGACATGCTCCTGTTGGGATCGATGAAGCCCCTGCGTTATTCCGTGCCGACCCTGCAAGGACGGATTCGCCAGGCGCCGTTCCCATCGGCCCTGACCTGCGCGTGGCACGCGACGGACCTCGAAGGGGTCTTGGCGCGTTACGTGGGCGGGCCGGCGCTGGTGGCCGCTCTGGCTCGGCAGGAAGGCGCGCGGTGGAATACGGACGACCGCAATGAAGTGGAATACGGTTTTGCCCGCACGCTGGGAAAACAGGGCGGAATCTCGATCGGCGATCTCCGCAAGCTTGCGGTGGCCATTGGCGCGAGCGGCCGACGCTCGTGGATGGCACGGTGGACCAGGATCGCGTCGAGCGCGAACGGCGAGTGATGCTGGAGGGGTTTCCCACCCGCGACTCGCGCGTCACCGCGGCGGCCTGGGAGCGCGACGGGGTAGCCGACTTTCCGGCGGAAATCGCCGTCCTGGCCTACGCCTACGCCGTGTTGGGCGACCCCAAGGCGGAGCCGCTGATCGCGCAGTTGGCGCCCTTCCAGGCGACGGAGGCGGCGGCGATCAAAGGGATTCTCCTGTGGCAGCAAGGCAAGTTCGACAAGTCCGCGGACGCCCTGGTGACCGCCTTTGAACGATTGCACGACGACCCGTGGCCGGTGGTCGACATCGTTCACGGGGCGCTGGAGGTTGCCGCGCTGGTGGCCCATCAGGACCGCCGACAGGCCGGCCGGCTGTTCGCCGCCATCCGCGAGCCGTTTGCCGTCGGTTGTGCCGAGGATCGGCGGGGCGGGATCGTCTGCATGATCGCCTCGATGTGTGACGTCCAAGCGGCGGCCGAGCAGATCAACGCGTTCGAGCCCAACGTGCCGTGGACAAAGGCGTTTCTCGGGCTTCGCCGGCGCGTGTACGAGGCCACCGGCCACCCGCTGGCAGCCCAAGCCGCCCGCGACTTGGCAGACTACGAGAGCGCCGAGATCGCACCCTCGGCGCCCAAGGGGGACTGAGAAACGTGGACATGGAAGGCCACGTGAACCGTGACTCGCCCACCTGGCCCTACCTGCCAATCTCGGGTCACTTGTGTTCTCCCCCTTCACCCCAACCGCAATCCGCGCTCGTCGATCGAGTAGGGAATGATCTCGTCGGTGCAGGCGCTGCCGCGGTGCTTGGTGACGTACATCGCGCGGCGGAAACGGGTGCCCTCGCGAATCTTGCCGAGGTGGATGACCGTGTTGGCGTTGCTCAAGCACGTCGCCCTCGTCCAAGCGGCCGCTCGATCAGGCCGTCGAGCGTCGTCTCGGGCGAGGTGATCAGCAACATGCAGCCGATGCGGCCGGGATCGTAGACGTGCCGGGCCGACCGCCTCGGCGTTCTGCCGGTAACGCTCGCGGAACAGGTCGCGGGCGACCCACTCCGGCGTCCTTCCGCAGGATTTGGTGGTAGATGTAGTCGAACAACTCGAACTGGATCGAGTCGCTCGGGCGGTCGACCGGCTCGATGCCGTCGACCACGGCCCGCCGCACGCCGCCGACGAAATTGCCGTAGAAGAAGGCGATCGAGGCATTGAGCCGGCGGGCCAGTTCGGCCTGCCACTGGTGCCAGGCGTCGAAATCCAGGTCGGCCCGAGTGACGCGGCGGCCGTGCTGGTCGAAGACGTGCAGGTAGTCGCCGCGGGGCAGGGCAGGGGAGAAGAAGCGGTCCAGATCGAGGTGCTGCTCGGGATCGACCGGCTGCAACTCCCAGCCGAACATCCGCCGGGCGTAGTCGGCGTGGTTTTGCGAATCGCCGCGGGAGCACATGTCGAAGACGATGCCGCGGCGGCCCTCCTGCTTCAGGCCGGCGTGGGCGAATTGCAGGCCGAATTGGGTCTTGCCGATGCCGGTCGAGCCGACCACGGCGGTGAGCGTGCCCGGCAGCAAGCCCGCCGCCCAGCAGGTCGTCGAGTCCTTCGATGCCGGTGGAGAGACGATCGGTGGCGGACATGATTACTTCGTGTCAAGAACTCAATCAGTGTGTTTGGTGCTCACGTCGGTCACAACGAAATGAGGTTCGCCGGGACGTGACAAGAGCCCCCATTGCTCGCGACCCTCATTCCGTGGTGGCCCCTCGGGAAATATGTCCAACAAGAAGTCGCCAGCAAAGCTAATTTTGAGAGCTGCCATCTTCTTCCGCCTCGACGGACTCCACGACCAATGGGCACACGGCATGGTCCTCCATCAACTGCGCGATCCGTCGATCACAAAGACTGGCGCCGGGCTGATCCCACTGAAACCCCTCGATTTCGGACGGGGTGAGGGACGGATCAGCCGGATGGCGAATATCACCCGAACCAACAATGAAGCCGGGTAGTGGATGCCCGAGGAGTCGCCAGTGACATTGGACGTGCAACGAATAGGCGGGCACCTCGACCGGTTCCCCGCGATGATTCATCCTGCCGATCAGCTTCCCGAAGCCGAACGTAATCATGTCCGCCTCCCGCCGATACGATGACAGCGGCAATCCCACTAGCACGCGAGCAGCAAGTTCGATTTCCTGTTTCATTGCCGCGTATCGGACTCAAAACACCCGTGCCATCGCCCCGCCATCGACCACCAGCACGGTGCCGGTGACGAAGCTGCCGGCCTCGCTGGCCAGCAGCAGGGCAGGGCCCGCCAACTCGTCGGGCCGGGCCCAACGGTTGAAGGCCGTGCGGGCGGCCAGAGCCGCCTGCTGGTCCTTGCTCAAGATCGACATCGGCATGTCGGTGGCGATCGGTCCCGGGGCGATGCAATTGACCGTGATGTTGTAGGGGCCCAGGTCGAGCGCCATGGCCCGAGCCAGCCCGAGCAGGGCCGACTTCGTGGCCGAGTAGGCGTTGCGGGTAGGAGTGCTGCCCAGTCCCATGATCGACGACATGTGGATAATCCGCCCCCAGCGGCGTTTTTTCATCCCCGGCGCGATGGCCCGCGACAGGGCCATGCAACTGGTGAGGTTCAACTCCACCAGCCGATCCCAATCTTCGTCGCGAATGCTGTCGATGGCCTGAGGAAGGTTCGCCCCGGCGTTGTTCACCAGGATGTCGACCTTGCCAAGGGTGGCCACGGCATGTTCGGCAAGCCGCGACACGTCGCTGCGGCGGGTCATGTCGACCGCGGCGTATTCGACGCGGGCGCCGCTGGCGCGGTGGATTTCCTCGGCCGTCGCTTGCAATTCGTCCTCGTGCCGGGCGGCCAACATCACGTCGGCCCCGGCCTGGGCGAAAATGCCCGCGATGGCCTTGCCGATTCCCTTGCTGCCGCCCGTGACCAAGGCCGAGCGGCCGGTAAGATCGAAGATCGTGCCTTTCATGGATAACCTCAAGTGCAAATGTTTCTAGGGGATTTCAAAGTAGCAGGCACACTCCGTGTGCCGTCCGCCGAACTGTGTTGCTTTCCGAGACACTGGCTCGACGAGTGATCGACGAACTCGTTACGGCACACGGAGTGTGCCTACTACTTTGTGGGTCATGGCTTTCCGGCATCGGGACACGCACACACGTATCGCCCGCAGCCGGGGCAGCCGGCGCCGTACTTCGCCTGGATCGCGGCAGTTAAGTCCACGCCGGCCACGTTGGCGATGGTGGCCAGCCACGCCAGCACGTCGGCGAACTCGGCAGATCGCTCCTCGTGCGTCCCCTTGCGCAGCACGGCCGCCAATTCGCCCACCTCCTCCATGAGCCACATGAAGGTGCCGTCGATGCCCCGGGCGATGTCCTTCTCGATGTACATGCGGCGGATCAGTTGCTGAAACTCGGCCAGCGTGATCTCCGACGGGGCAACCGTTGGGGAAGACGGTTCGGACGCGGGTGAAACGTGTTCGGTCACGGCAAGTTCAACTCCTTCGGGCTTGTTAGCGGGCAACACACTACCTTACCGCAATCGGCCGGTTCCATCAACGGGCCCGCCCCCTTTGACAACTGCGACAAACGGCCGTACGATGCCGGCATCACTGCACCAGGACCGGCGGCTGCCAGCCGCCGGCTATTTGTCATGCTCACTCTGAACCCTGAACCCTGAACCCTGCGATGAAACCTGAAATCACCTACGACGACTTTGCCAAGCTCGACCTCCGGATTGCCACGGTGCTGGCGGCCCGCGAACATCCCAACGCCGACAAGCTGATGCTCTTGCAGATCAAGCTGGGCGACGTGGAGAAACAGATCGTGGCCGGCATCCGCGGCCACTACACCCCCGAACAACTCGTGGGCCGCCAGATCGTCGTCTTGAACAACCTGCAAGAGGCCGTGCTGCGGGGAGAAGAATCGCAAGGCATGTTGCTGGCCGCCAGCGATGCCGGCGGGGTAGTGCTGCTGCGTCCCGACCGAGAGTGCGAGACGGGCGCGATCGTGAAGTAGTGGAGGCAGCCGAGGATGCCGAATGTTGATTAATGTTGGAAAGGGTATCAGGTTCTTGAACGGGGCGGATCGCGCCCGCCGCGGTCACGCCAACTTGGCGGTCACGGCCTTGACCTCCGTGTAAAGCTCTGCGGCCGCTTGCCCCATCTCGCGTCCCCATCCCGACTCTTTGTAGCCGCCGAACGGCAACGCCGCGTCGAAGACGTTGAAGCAGTTGATCCACACCGTGCCGGCCTTCAATCGCCGCGCCAAGCGGTGGGCCTTGCTGATGTCGCGCGTCCATACGGCGGCGGCCAGGCCGTAGGCGGTGTTGTTGGCCATCCGCTCCACGTCGTCGGGGTCGTCGAAGGGTATGGCGGCGACGACCGGTCCGAAGATCTCTTCCCGCTCGACTTTCATCGAGGGCCGCGTACCCGTGAACACCGTCGGTTCGACGAAGTAACCGTGCTCACCCACGCGTCTTCCGCCGGTTACGAGATCGGCGCCTTCCTGCACGCCGGAATCAATGTAGCCGCAGACCCGATCCATCTGCTCCTGCGACACCAAGGGACCCATCTGCGACTGCGGGTCGAAGCCGCCGCCCACGCGGATCTGCCGGGCCTCCTCGGCAACCCCTTCAACCACGCGGTCAAAGACCGGTTGCTGCACGTACAGCCGCGAGCCGGCGCAACAGCACTGGCCGTGGTTGAAGAAGATCGCGCTGGCAGCGCCGGGAATCGCGCGCACTCAGGTCGGCGTCGGCAAAGACGATATTCGGCGACTTGCCGCCCAATTCCAGCGTGACCTTCTTGAGATTGCTCCGGCCGGCGGCCTGCACGATCAGACGGCCGACCTCCGTCGACCCGGTGAAGGCCACCTTGTCCACGTCGGGATGGGCTGCCAGCGCCGCACCGGCCGTTTCGCCCAAGCCGGTCACGACGTTCACCACGCCCTCGGGGAAACCGGCCTCTTCGATCAACTCGCCCAACCGCAAGGCGGTCAATGGCGTCTGCTCGGCCGGCTTGAGCACGACCGTGCAGCCTGCCGCCAAGGCCGGCGCCAATTTCCAGGCGGCCATCAGCAGCGGAAAGTTCCAGGGAATAATCTGCCCCACGACGCCGATCGGCTCGCGAAGCGTGTAACTGAGGAACTCGCTGCCGGGCAAGTAGGGCACCGAGACGGGGAATCGTGTCGCCATGGATCTTGGTCGCCCAGCCGGCCATGTAGCGGAACATGTCGACCGCCAGCGGGACGTCGGCCGCTTTGGCCACGGCCAAGGGCTTGCCGTTGTCGAGCGTTTCCAATTCGGCAAATTCGTCGCCGTGCTGTTCGAGCAGATCGGCCAGCTTCCAGATCAGCCGTCCGCGCTGCGAGGCCGTCATCCGCGGCCAGGCGCCCGCTTCGAATGCCCGCCGCGCCGCGCGCACGGCCGCGTCGATATCGGCCTTCTCGCCCGCCGCGCAATGGGCGATCGTATCGCCGCTGGCCGGATCGAAGACATCGAATGTGTTGCCGCTCAGGGCCTCTTTCCACTGACCGTCGATCAGCAGCTTGCCTGCCCGGTCAAGGAAACGAAGGGCCTGATCGCTCAGTGGAGGGGCTGCCAACATGGTTGTCATGAGATTGCTCCTGTATCGCATGTTCATCTGATTCCAGCGAATGGGGCCCGGCACGCTCGTGAACCGAGCGTCCGGCCGTCCAATGAATTGTACGGCCGCGTCTCGTACGGTCAAAAATTGCGGAATCGGGACCCAAGCGACACACGGCAGGGAACGTGCCGATTTCGAGTCTTTCTCGATCGCCGCCTGGATGAACGCAGGCCGTCCTACGACAAAAAGCGGCGGGTTAACAGTCAAGTCTGACTGTCAACCCAGACCGCTTATGTCCGAGCACTTGAAACCATGCCTCCCCAGGCTCTCGTGTCTGACAAGAACAGGGGGGGCCGCGAGCAGACTAAACGGGGACTCGGGACTCGTAGCCCTCCAGCACGCGATCCACCGCTGCGGTAAGATGTCGCGTGTTCCGCATCTGCGGCCGCAGCGCGGCGAGTGCGTCACCCCATTCGAGATCGCCTTCCCCGACAGCGTTCCAGCGAGAGGCAGCCAGTTGCGCGAATGCAGCGCCGCGATTTGCGAACGCCGCAACGCGATTCTGGAGACCATACGACTGCAACCCGTTGACTGACTCGCCGAGTCCGAGCGAACTGGCGTCGGCCGGGGCCGGGGGCAGCGCATCGCCGAGGACCGGCCGGTAGAGCCGAGGCATGAGCAGGGCCAGGTCGCCCGCGTCGACGCGGGCGTCGCCATTCAGGTCGAACATCGGATCGAAGGCACCGTCGCCCGCCGCAGAGGTGGCGTGCGGGATCCACAGGGCCAAGTCGTACTGGTTCACGCTGCCGTCGCCGTTGAAGTCGCCCAAATTGAGGTTCAGACTGGCCGTGTCGAACTCGACGTTCTTCCAGTCGACGGCCGTGCCGAGTCCGACCAGGGCGAAGTTGGCGGGCAGGATGGTAGCGGTCCCTTGGCCGGGTTCGGCGGCGAAGGTGACCTGGCTGTTGGCGTCGTCGGGCGCGCCGGGGCCGTTGCGACGGAACTCCCAAGCCACAAACGGCGCCAAGCTGTGCGTGCCGACGCCGGCCTCGGTGGTCAGGGCGCCGGCCTCGTCAATCAGGCCGGCCGCGGCGTCCGCAGCCCCTTGGTGGTAGTCGGTGAACTGCGTGCCGTAGACGACGTTGCCTGTGGGCGTCACGTGCGCCGCGTCGAACTGAACGTCGATCGCGCCGCCCACTACGCCCTGCGGCAGGTCACGGAGATCCTCGACATAGGCGCTCACCCAGAAGGTCGAGCCGCCCCAGATCGGCCCGCTTTCCGCTCCGAATGCCGAATCCGAGGTCTCCAGGTGGACCTTCAACTCTTTGGCCCCGGAATCCCCGATCGGGTTGACGGTGATTGCAACCGTCGCTGGCAGCGAATCGGCCTGGCCATCGTTGGCCTTGTAGGTGAAGCTGTCGGCGCCGTTGAAGCCGGCGTTGGGGGCGTACTGGAACGAGCCGTCGGCATTGAGCGTCAACGTCCCGTTGGTCGGACCATTGACCAGAGTAGCCGTCAGCGAGTCGCCGTCAACGTCCACGTCATTGGCGAGCACGCCATTGGTCGGCACCGTGAGCGTCTGCCCTTGATCGGTGGCGTAACTGTCGTCGGCGGCCGTCGGCGCATGGTTCACCGGGTTGATGGTGATTGCGACAGTCGCCGGCAGCGAATCGGCCTGGCCGTCATTGGCCGTGTAGGTGAAGCTGTCCGTGCCGTTGAAGCCGGCGTTGGGGGTGTACTGGAACGAGCCGTCGGCGTTGAGCGTCAACGTGCCGTTGGTCGGACCATTGACCAAAGCAGCCGTCAGCGAGTCGCCATCGCCGTCCACGTCATTGCCGAGCACGCCGTTGGTTGGCACGTTGAGCGTCTGCTCCTGGTCGGTCGCGTAACTATCGTCGTCGGCCGTGGGCAGGTGGTTCACCGGGTTGATGGTGACCGCAACGGTGGCCGGCAGCGAATCGGCCTGGCCGTCATTGGCCTTGTAGGTGAAGCTGTCGGCGCCGTGGAAGCCGGCCTTGGGCGTATAGTCGAAGGAACCGTCCGCCCCGAGCACCAGCGTACCGTTGTGTGGCCCGGTGATCAGGATCGCGTCCAGCGCATCGCTGTTGGCGTCCGTGTCGTTGGCCAGTACGCCCGGACCGGAGACGGAAAGAACCTGGTCTTCATCGACCTGGAAGGCATCATCGACGGCCACCGGGGAACTGTTGACCGGCCCAACCGCGATGGTGGCGATGGCCAGATTCGAGTCGACCTGCCCGTCGTTAGCCTTGTAGGTGAACGTGTCGGCCCCGTGGAAGCCCGGATTGGGCGCGTAGGTGAACGAGCCGTCCTCCTGCAAGGTGAGCGTGCCATTCTGCGGGCCATCGACAAGCGACGCCGTAAGCGGATCGCCGTTGGCGTCGCGATCGTTGGCCAACAGGCCCGATTCGGCGGGCACGACAAGCGGCTGGTCCTGCTCGGTATGAAAGCTGTCGTTTACGGCGACCGGCGCGTCGTTCACGCGGGCCACCTGGATGCTGACGGTGGCCACGTTGGAGTCGGCCTGGCCGTCGTTGAATTGGTAGGTGAACGTGTCGATGCCGTCGAAATTGCGGTCCGGCACGTAGGTGAACAGGCCGTCGGCGCCCAAGTTGAGCGCGCCATGGCTTGGTGCGCCCTGGAGCGCGACCGAGACTGAGGTGCCTTCCGCATAAACATCGTTGGCCAGCACGTTGGCGCCCAACTGCTGATGGCCGTTGACGGCATAGGCGTCGTCGGTGGCAACCGGCGCGGCGATGCCGGCAGACACTTCGTAATCTTGGCGGACGACGCCGGCCGCGCTCAGCGCCGCCGCGTCGGGAAGAATTGGAGACACCGACATCAACTGCCGCCGCTCCAACGACTCGGCCCCCAGCCGCCGGGGACGACGGCTGCCGTGCTTCGCGTGCCGGCCACGCACCGCCCCAACTACGTTACCGCGACCCGCGTCGCTTCGCCAGAATCTGGTAGACCACATAGTTAAGACCTCCATGCAAACGGTGTTGAAAAGACAGATCGGCCTGTCCGACGTTACTTCCACTTCTACCGCGAGTTTACGAAACGTCAACAGCGGCCGTTCATCTCGCGCCGGCTGTTTGCGGATTGCTATCATCGCCTTGGCGCGACGAATCGTGCATCGCGCGTTGGCGGCAAATCGCGGGGACACTTGGGCTTGCGCGGGCAATCGTCTTGTGCCTGCCGCCGTTGGTTCGCGCCGCCCCGACTCGATGACCCCGCGCACGTGCGGTGCCGGAGAACCGCGAGAGAAACTGCGGCGGTCAAGGGACTTCGAGCCGCCCGCGCCCTCACGAAAAATTCCGAGAAAATTTTTCCGTGTTTGGAGACGAATGCCCCGACGCCAGGGGGCGTACCAGAGGCCGCGGGGAGAATTGCGGGGCATCGGCCTGCCGCTGCCGCTTGCCGCCAGTGAGATCGGCCCCTTGGCAGCGGGCGCGGCAGACTTGCGCCCAAACGCCGTCGGCCTTCCATTGGCAAAAATAGCCGTAGACCGTCCGCCAGTGCGGGAAATCGTGGGGCAGCATCCGCCACGAGCAGCCGCTCCGTTGGCGATACAAGATGGCGTTGACGATCGCGCGCATCGACGTGCTCCGATCGGCACCGATCGGCCGGCTCCGGGGAATCAGCGCGCGGATGAGTTTCCACTGGCCATCGCTCAGGTCGGTCGGGTACGCAGTCCGTAGCACCACCATAGTGTCTCCTCTTCCAAGGTGTTCTATGTCGGCGTAATCAGAAGGAACGCGACGCATCGACTGCCGCGCACGTCGAGGCTGCGGCCGGCGGGCCGTGGGCGGAGCAATCGGTCGGCGCCGGCTTAGCGCGATGACAATCGGGGAGGGCATGGCCGAAAGGCAACTCGATCTCCTATACGATAGATCGCGCCGGAGGTTCGGCTCGGTGGCGCTGGGTTCACCGATCCGGCAGACTACCTGAGCGGAGTGCCCGTCCGGTTATTCGCATCGGTCCGGCTTGGAAGTGATGCTGTCGCCGTAACCCCATTGCTGGAATTGCGGGAGAGCCGAGCAACGCCGGCCGACGGGGACCATTGTCGGGAAGGACTTTACGGCTACAATTCCTTGTCGAGGCGTCCAGGGAGTTCCCGATTGCTTGCTGGGTCGCCTTTTCGCATTTGGAAATTCCTTGTCGCAGAGGGGAGACCAGAATGGAACGAAAACAAGCTTCGGAGTTCAACCAGGAATTGCTCGATCTCTATGACGACTACGCGCACGGACGGATCAGTCGTCGCGCGTTCGCGCAGGACGCCGCCAAGTTTGCCGTGGGTGGCGCGACGGTCGAGGCTTTGTTGGCAAGTCTCAGTCCGAACTATGCCTGGGCGCAACAGGTCGCGAAGGACGATCCGCGACTGAAGACCGAATACCTGGAATACGCGTCGCCCAAGGGGGCCGGCAAAATGCGGGGCTACCTGGCGCGGCCCACCTCGGCCCAGGGCAAGTTGCCTGCCGTGCTGGTGGTCCACGAGAACCGCGGGCTGAACCCGTACATCGAGGACGTGGCCCGCCGGTTGGCAGTGGCGGGGTTTCTCGCCTTTGCCCCCGACGCTTTGACGCCGCTGGGCGGCTATCCGGGCAACGATGACGATGGCCGCACGCTCCAGCAGAAGCGGGAACCGGAGCAAATGATCCAGGACTTTATCGCGGCCGCCGAACTGCTCCGGAAACATGCCCTGTCCACCGGTAAAGTCGGAGTGGTTGGTTTCTGCTATGGAGGCGGGGTGGCCAACACGTTGGCCGTCCGGATTCCCGAGGTCATCGTGGCGGCAGTGCCTTTCTACGGCCAACAGCCGGCCCCTGCAGACGTGCCGAAGATCAAGGCGTCGCTGTTACTGCACTACGCCGAACTCGACAAGCGCGTCAACGCCGGTTGGCCGGATTACGAGAAGGCCCTGAAGGCGGCCAACGTGAAATATACCGCGTACGTCTACCGCGGCGCAAATCACGGCTTTCACAACGACACGACTCCGCGCTACGACGAGACGGCGGCCAAGCTTGCTTGGCAACGCACGATCGATTTCCTCAACGCGAGCTTGCGTTAGCCGGCACGTTGACAGGCCGAGACCCTCGCGCGCCGCCAGGCTGGCCCGCTCGCGATGAACCGCGCCCGACGGCCGTTGGCGTGGGGCACGAACGGATCGATGCGAAACCGGCAATGTCAATCGTATGGCCGCGCTCTGGCAGGATGCAGGCTGCCAACTTCTGGTCGGCAGGGTTATCCTCCGCTTGACGGCGCCGCGCCGCCAACTGACAATGGCCGACGATGCCGTTCAGGTTGTCCGTCCGGCACGGGCCGGGCCTGAGCAGCCGTCTTCGCTTGGGTCTTCACAGAAGGATGATCGCCATGCACAGGAATCGATCGAGCAACGCAGCGTCGTGCGTGTTGGGCCTCGCCGTCGCGTTTTTCGTTTCATGGACTAGCGCGCCCTCGCAGGCGTGGGGAGCGCTTTGCGCAGGTGTCGCCGTAGTGAACATCACGGAGGACAAGCCGGCCGTGCCGGTTCATGATCCGCTGCTGGTCAAGGCACTGCTGCTGGAAGACGGCGGCAATAGGGCCGTCATCATCTCCCTGGATCTGATCGCGGCGGACGAAGCGTTGCTGGAAGGCGTTCGCCGCGGCGTGCAACAAGAACTCGGCATCGACCCGGGCGCCATTCTGCTGAATGCCTCGCACAATCACCGCACGTCCGGCCAGATTGCGAAGGATTTGACCTCGCGGATCGTGAAGGCGGTCAAGCAGGCCAGCGAGAAGATGGTGCCGGCGCGGATCGGCGCTGGGTCAGGGCATGAGCAGCGGATCACAATCAACCGCCGGCTTCGCATGAAGGATGGAACGCACTGGACGATTCGCCGCTCCACGCCTTCGCCCGCCGATACGGACGTGGCCGGCCTGGGACCCTGCGACTGGCAGATCGGCCTGCTTCGCGTGGATACGGCGGAAGGGAAGCCCCTGGCGCTGGTGTACAACTTTGCCGGTCATCCGTACGGCGGCGTCCCCAGCGGCGGCGTCACCGCGGATTATCCCGGCTTTGCGTCGCGCGGATTGAGAAGGCCTGGCCCGGCGCCGTCGCCCTGTTTGTCCAGGGGGCCGGGGGCAACGTCACGCCGGTCCGCTTCAAGGATCTGAACGTCCTGCCGCCCACGGAACAACTGGGCACGAGATTGGGCCTGAGTGCCTTGGAGGCGGCCCAGAAAATATCCACGGGCGGCCAGGCCGGCATTCGGGTCCTCCACGAGACCGTCGAACTTCCCCGCCGCACGGATGTGCCCGAACGAATCCAGGCCCTGTTGGCCGAACAAGAGAAGATTCTTCAATCCTACACGAACGCGGGCCCCGTCGGCGGCATCGGACTCGCGTTGAACTTCAAGAGCTTCCTGCCACTCTACATTACACACTCGATCGATCCGCAGCACCCGTCGGATGTCTCGTACCTCTATCAGGAAGGCGAGCTTCCGGACGAGAACGGCCGGGGCCGATTGGACACCGAGAACGGGCAACGCGTCGAAATCTATCGCCGATGCGTCGAGAACATGGACCGGCTGATTATGCTCCGCACCAATCTCGGAATCCTGCAGCGGCGCCTGGAACGGCGCGAGAGCGGACCGATCTTGGCCGACGTTCACGCCCTGAAGATCGGCGATTTTGTGCTGGTGACGTTTCCGGGCGAGATTTTCGTCGAAATCGGCCTGCGGATCAAGGAACGTTCGCCGTTCCGCCACACGTTTGTCGCCGGCTACACGAACGGCTCGATCGGCTACGCGCCCACGGCCGACGATTACGACAAACAGGCGTATGAGGACTCCTCGACGCGGCTGGCTCCACAGTGGCAGGCAATCTACGAGCAGAAGGCATTGGAGCTGATCGGCCGCCTCGGGTCGCCCAACTGACGGATTGGTTCTTGATAGCCTCATTGCGACGGGGGGGCTGCGGCTCTAGAATAGGGCTATGGCGGCCCACGAAAGCAAAAGCAAATCAGAGCGATTGCCGGCCCGCGGGGACCGGTTCGCGACAACGCACTGGAGCATGGTCGTCCGCGCCGGAGGCAGCCACTCGCCGGAAGCCAGCCGAGCGCTCGCCACGCTCTGTGAGACGTACTGGTTCCCGCTCTATGCGTTCGTGCGTCGGGCAGGCTATTCGGCCGAGGACGCCCAGGATCTGACCCAAGAGTTCTTCGCCCGCCTGCTGGCCCAACATTTCTTTGCCAGCGCTGATCGCCAGAAGGGAAAATTCCGTTCCTTTCTTCTGGCGGCACTGAAGCATTTCTTGGCGGACCAGTGGGACCGCGCACACGCCCAGAAGCGCGGTGGAACTCAGACCGTGATTTCGTTCGATAGCTTGGATGCCGAGACCCGCTATCGGTTGGAGCCGGCCCAGGGTCTGACGCCGGAGAAGATGTTTGAGAAGCAGTGGGCTCTGTCGCTGCTGGAGCAGGTCTTGTCGCGGCTCGATGCCGAAATGGTTGCCGAGGGAAAGTCAGCGTTGTTCGAGGCCCTCAAGGACACGCTGACCGGCGTCCGCTCAACCAGCTACGCCGCCATCGGCGCCGAGTTGGGCATGACCGAAGGAGCGGTGAAGGTGGCTGCCCACCGCCTGCGCCGCCGCTACCGGGATTTGTTGCGGGAGGAAATCGCCCAGACCGTCGCCAGTACGGACGAAATCGGCGACGAAATCCGCTACCTCTTGTCGTGCTTGTAGTTACGTGTCCCCTCTCCCTCTGGGAGAGGGCTAGGGTGAGGGCCGGTTTTGTGCTTTCCCTGTAACCTTTTCTCCGATTTGCCTAAGGAAACAGTGGAGACACTCGGGAGAAGGTCCAAAACCCATGAACGCCGAAAACCGCTGTCCTGCATGTAACGCCGAACTGGCCGCCAACGCGCCCCGCGGGCTGTGTCCGGCCTGTCTGCTCAAAGGCGGATTAGGAACTCAGACGGGTGCGAGCAATCCGTCACAGGGTCCCGATTTCGTACCGCCCACGCCCGCGGAGTTGGCGCCCCATTTCCCCGATCTGGAGATTCTGGAACTGGTGGGCCGTGGCGGCATGGGCGTGGTCTACAAGGCCCGGCAGAAACGGCTCGATCGGCTGGTGGCCCTGAAGATCCTCTCGCCGACGATCGGCCACGATCCGGCCTTTGCCGAGCGGTTCGCCCGCGAGGCCCGGGCGATGGCCATGCTCAACCACCCGCACATCGTGGCAGTTCACGACTTCGGCCAGACGCCGCCGCGGTCCCCTCTCCCGCCGGGAGAGGGTCAGGGTGAGGGCGAAGGAGTCGCGCATCTGCCCTTGTACTACTTCCTCATGGAGTACGTCGACGGCGTGAACCTGCGGCGGCTGCTCGACACGGGCAAGCTTCGCCGGAAGAAGCCCTGGCCATCGTCCCGCAAATCTGCGACGCCCTCCAATACGCCCACGATGCGGGCGTGGTCCACCGCGACATCAAGCCGGAAAACATCTTGTTGGATAAGAACGGGCGGGTGAAGATCGCCGATTTCGGGCTGGCGAAGCTGGTTGGCCGCGAGGCGGCGGATCTCACGCTTACGCGCGTGGGCCAGGTGATGGGCACGCCCCAATACATGGCCCCCGAGCAGATCGAGCATCCCCAACAGGTCGATCATCGGGCCGACATCTATTCCTTGGGTGTGGTGTTCTACCAGATGCTCACGGGCGAGCTGCCGATCGGCCGGTTTGCCCCGCCCTCGCGGAAAGTTGAGATCGACGTGCGACTCGACGACGTCGTGCTCCGCGCGCTAGAAAAGGAGCCCGATCGCCGCTACCAGCAGGCCAGCGAAATCAAGACCCGCGTGGAGACCATCGCCGCAACGTCGCCTCAAGTGGCGTCGAGCGCCAGGGGCTGCTTGCCGGCCAGTGCATCCGGCACGGACAGAAGATCTGCCGATGGCGCCGCCGAGCCGGTCACCGCGGACGATGCCATCGAGCGGGAGCGGCTTCAGGTCCAAGGCCCCGCCATTGGCCTGCTGGTCCTGGGAATCCTCGAATTGCTGATGGGCTCAATCATCTTCTGTGTGCGCGCATCTATTCCAACGGGGGCGCGGCCGTTCGGCGATCTGCAGGAGCTTGTTACCGTGATCGTGCCGGGACTGGTTCTTATCGTCGGCGCCGTGACGATTGTCGCCGCACTGAAAATGAAGCGGCTCGAGGCTTATGGGCTGGCCATTGCCGCAAGCCTGCTGGCGGTGATCCTCTCGCCGATCAACTTGATCGGTCTGGCGATAGGGATTTGGTCGCTGGTGGTGTTGTGTCGGCCCGAGGTGGGAATGGCGTTCGAGCGGAGGAGGCGGATGAAGCCCGCGCCGCCCGCCGCCACGGGATTCCAGCGAAGGCTGGGACGCATGGGGCTGATTCTGAATCTGGGTGTATTTGCCTTCTCTCTGTTGGTTGTCCGCTTTGCGGTGCCAGCAATCGGTTCCGTGATGGCGTTGGCGGTGGCCCTCGGTGTCGGAATCCTGGCATTGATCCTGGGAATCATCGGGCGAAGGTCTCTGGCGGGAAAGGCCGCTGTGCTTTTCTCTGCTTTCGCCGTCTTGTTCCCCGGCACGTTGTTGACGGTGGGAGGGTTACAACTCCTCCGGCCCGTAACCCACGTCGAGTTTCCTCGCGGCTCGAAGCTGTTTGTGTCGTCGGATGGGCAGTTGACCAAGTCGTCCACGGCCACGCCGGCCGTGATTTGGGAGATGCGGCCTGAGGGCCCGGTGCTCAGCGAAGCGTTGGCCCGCGACACCTTGCGGCTCGAGGGCAAAAAGACCGAGGAGGCCAACCACGTGCTTCAGGCCGCCTACCGCGAGTACTGTGCCCTGGAAGCGCGTCATACGAAACAGTACGAAAAGGAGGACGGCCATTGGGTGACGAGCATCGAGCCGTTCCCCAAGGAGATGGCCAAGATCGAGGATCGCCTCTGGTCTGGGCTCGATGCGATGTTCACCGTCGAGCAGCAGAAACTCGCCCGGTACAACCTGCGTCTCGATTCGCTCAACACGCAGGCCGGGATTCCGATTGCCGACATCACCAAACTGGGACTTTTCGCGTGGGGCATGGGCAGCAGCCCGGCGCAGATTGAGATTTGCGCGTGGGCACCTGGTACTACTGGCGGGTGATCGCTCTGGGGTCGCAGGTTACCGAAAGCGGGCCGGTGTTGCCCGAGGCGTATCGCCGTTTCTGGAAAGAGCCGGCCGAGCGGCCGACGGGCGCCCACCCCGACGCCGCGTCTGCGCCGCCCAACGCGCCTGCCGTCAGCCCCGCGGCCGAACTGAAGGCGTTGCAAGGCCAATGGAAGGTCGTGCGGGTCGAAAAGGGCAAAGACGCTGACCGATCCTGGGGCCGGATCGTGCAAGGGCGGCCCGGAAGCCGTGGCGACGCAGATCCCGCTCGCACCGATCGCTTCGATTTTCGCAGTCCGGAGCATGGGATGCTACAGATCAGAAGCCAACTGCCGGAATTTGTGACGAGTCTACGGTTCCGCATCGATCCTGGCCTGTCTCCGAAGACGATCGACCTTCTCCTCTACGGAAGCAATCGAGTTGCTAGGGATGAACTGGTGGGATTCGGTATCTATGAAATCGAGCCCGATCGACTGAAGATTTGTCTGACGAGCTCCGTGCCTTGGCTCCAGGAAAGGGCCCAACGGCCGACAAGTTTTGCGATCGAGCCGAACTCGGCCAACATCTCGTTCGTTTTCCAGCGGTACACGCCGCCGGAGGACGAACGGGCCATAAGCGGCAACTGGACGATCGTCACGCAAACGGAGGACGGCAAGGCCGAGTTGGACGCGACACCCGCCAGCTTGCAGTGGCGGTTTGTCGGAGACACCGTGACCACGAAGGACAGAGGAACGGTGCCCTTCGTTCTCGATGTCATGACGCAGCCGAAGCAGATCACACTATTTCGCTGGCAGCGAGAAGACGAGAAACTGACGGAGCAGCGCTCCAGCGGCATCTACAAGCTTGATGGGAACCGGCTCACTGTCGCCTATCGCAAGGACGGCCCGCGGCCGGAGAAGTTCGAATCGCTGCCGGGCTCGGGCGTGACGCTGCTGGAACTCGAAAGAGCCAAGCCGCAGCCGGCCGCACCTGCCGAGGCCTCACGAGACATTGAACCCAAGCCGCTGCCCGCCCTTGAACCCAAGCCGGCGCCCGAAGTGGCGGTTGCTGTACTCGACGATTGTGATCCGAACTTCAAGGAGCCCGGGCCGCACCACGATGGCATTCGGCTGCTGGCGGCCGATGGCACGGAATTGTACGTCCGACAGGATCTCAATAACTGCGAGACGGTAGGCGATAATCACGGCGTTGTGATTGACTCGAAGCGACAGCGAGTCTATTTCCGGGAATTGGTCGCTGGACGCGTCACGGGAATCGACTTTGCCGGCAAGACGTTGTTCACTAGCAGCTACGCCACGGACGCGATTGCCGTCGACCCAAAGACGGGGAATCTGTGGTGCCTAAGCGGCGGTGGGACGATCTACGGCGAGAAGCTATACCTGCTGGATAATGAAGGAGGCCTGATCCGCACGTACCCCATTGCCGGTTTCGATATCGCCTATGATCCTCACGACGACGCGTTTTGGATCGTGGGGAAAGGGATCAGCAAGATCGACCGCAACGGCAAGGCGCTGTTTCAAGGTCCGGAAGCTAAATGGGTGTACGCCGCTGTTGCGCCGAATCCGCACGACGGCAGCGTCTGGGTCGTGGAACGCGTTCATCCCGACGTACCGGACAGTGCGAATCGGCTGCTCCTTCTCGACGGCAAAGGGGGCGAAGTGCGGAGACTTGAATTGGAGGGCCGCGGTCCGTTCGGCGTCGCCTGCGATGCGGAGACCGGCACGGCTTGGGTTGTCATCTATCGGAAGGGTATCTTGCGGGTACCCGTGAAAGGAGATCCACTTCCGCTGCTGGACTTCCCGGCGGTATCGATCGCGATCGGTCCCAGCGACGGCCACGTCTGGATTGGCACCCCCAACGAAGTGCTGCGACTCGACAAGGAAGGCAAGGTGCTCGTTCGTTACGCCCTGGGCGGTGAATCTGGACAAAGCTGGCTTAGCGCACGCTAGAAGCCGAAACCGGCAGCATCGCGGCGGCTTGCGGGGATGCTGCCCAGTCGCGACAATAGAGACTCCGTCGACGGGAAAGGATCCATCGGATGTCCCTATGGCGTGAGTTGGCTGCCACGACCCTGCCCGCCTGGTGTGCCGCGGCCTGCGCCGTCGCTGCCTGCGATCTGGCTCGCGCCCAACCGGGCGCCGAAGCGGAAGCTCGGCGTCCTCTCTCACAGTGCGTGGCCGACCACGACGTTCGGGAGATCGTTTTCGCCTTGCGGCAGCCGGGCAAGGACGAGCACTGGTACGCCAACTTCGGCTACTATGCCGACAGCGAGACCCGGCTGACCTACGGCAACGGCGGCAAGCTGTGCCGCCTCACACTGGCAACCGGGACCGTCGCCACGATCTTCGAGGACAAGCAGGGCGGCATCCGCGATCCGGTGGTACACTACGACGCCGAACGAATCCTCTTTTCGTACCGCAAGGGCGGCCAGCCTTGGCACCATCTTTACGAAATCAATCTGGACGGCCGGAATCTGCGGCAGTTGACCGATGGGCCGTACGACGACATCGAGCCCTGCTACCTGCCGGACGGCGGCATCGTCTTTATTTCCAGCCGCTGCAATCGATGGGTCAATTGCTGGCTGACGAAGGTGGCCACCATGCACCGTTGCGATGCCGACGGCGGCAGGATTCGCCAGCTCTCCGCCAACATCGAGCAGGACAACACCCCGTGGCCATTGCCCGACGGGCGGGTGCTCTATCAGCGCTGGGAGTACGTCGATCGCTCGCAGGTCGACTATCACCATCTCTGGACGGCCAATCCCGATGGCACCGGCGAGACGGTGTTCTACGGCAACCTGCGCCCGGCACCGTGATGATCGATGCCAAGCCGATTCCGGGAACGGACAAGATCGTGGCGATCTTCTCGCCGGGTCACGGGCAGCGGGAACACGACGGCGCGATCACCGTGGTCGACGGCCGCCAAGGGCCCGACGAGCCGAAGTCCGCACGGCCGTTGACGCGGCAGACCGATTTTCGCGATCCGTGGGCCTTTTCCGAGGACTTGTTCATGGCCGCGCGGCGCAAGCGGATCGTACTCCTCGACGCCGCCGGCCGCACCGAAGAGATCTATCGCCTGAGCACGGACGAGGAGGCTGCCGGATTGGAATGTCACGAGCCGCGCCCCATCGTACGGCGCAGCGCGAGCCGGTGATTCCGGACCGCACCGATCCGCAGCTTGAAACGGGCACGCTCGCGCTCATGGACGTCTACAAGGGCCGCAACATGACGGGCGTGCGGCCCGGCGAAATCAAGAAGCTGTTGGTCCTGGAAACCTTGCCCAAGCCGATCAACTTCACCGGCGGCATGGACCCGTTGACCTACGGAGGCTCGTTCACGTTGGAGCGGGTGATGGGCACGGTGCCGGTCGAGTCCGACGGCTCGGCCTCGTTCGAGTTGCCCGCCCTGCGGGCCGTGTTTTTCGTGGCCCTGGATGAAAACGACATGGCCGTCAAACGCATGCAGAGTTTCACGGCCGTCCAGCCGGGCGAGGTGAGCGGCTGCATCGGTTGCCATGAGCAACGGACCGAAACGATGCTCCCGCGCGGCAACGCCCTGGCGCTGCGCAAGCCGAGCCGCATCGAGCGGATTGCCGACTGCCCCGAGGTGTTCGACTTTCCCCGCGACGTGCAGCCGATTCTCGACAGACTGTGCGCCGACTGCCACGGCTATCAGAAGACCGCGCGCGGCGGACCCTACGCGGGAAAGGTGATTTTGACGGGCGATCGCGGCCCCATGTTCTCGCACGCCTATTTTACGATGACCATCCGCCGCCTGTTTTCCGATAACCGCAATCAGCCGCGGAGCAACCTCCCGCCCCGCTCGCTCGGTTCTTCGGCCAGCCGCATCCTCAAGATGCTCGACGGATCGCATTACGGCGTGCAGGCCGACCAACACGAGCGGAAGATGCTGCGGCTGTGGATCGAGGTGGGCGCCCCGTATCCCGGCACCTATGCCGCCTTGGGTTGCGGCTCGATCGGCGGCTATCTCCAAAACAGACAGGTCAACGCCGATTGGGACTGGCCCACGACCCGTGCGGGCGGCGAGGCGATCGCGCGCCGCTGTGCATCCTGCCACCGAGGCGTCAAGAGTCTTCCGCGGTCGCTCTCCGACGAGCGCGACGTATCGTTCTGGCAGTTCGACCTAAACGATCCTCGGCTGAGACTGAGCCGCCATATCCTGTTCAATCTGACGCAGCCCGAAAAATTGATGTTGCTGTTGGCGCCGCTGGCGGAATCGGCCGGCGGTCTCGGACTGTGCCGCAACGAGCAAAACCGGCCCGCAACGGTCTTCTCGGGGACCAGTGACCCCGACTTCGAGAAACTCCTGGCGATGGTGGCGGCGGGCAAGGAATACTTGGACTCCGTGAAACGCTTTGACATGCCCGGCTTTCGCCCTTGTGGGCCCTATCTGCGCGAGATGAAGTACTACGGAATCCTGCCGATTAACCATCGGGACGACGTGGCGGTCGATCCCTATGACTTGGATCGCCGCTATTGGGAGTCGCTTTGGTATCAGGCGCCGTTGCCGCCGGCCGCGCAGCCCGTAAGACCGATGGGGCCGCCAGGGCCGTGGGGGCCGATGCGCCCGGGTCCGACGATGCCTCGCAGGATGGGACCGTAGCACGGCATGGCCGGGAATTCTGCTTGACGGGAATGGTGAGTGAGTATACACTTACCATTATCCGCCGTGAAAGGGGCCTGAATGAAGACCACCTCGAAAATGACCGGCGAGGATCGCCGCGCGGCCATCATCAGGGCCGCCCGGAAGGTCTTCGTCGAGAAGGGCTTCTACCGAACCACCACCCGAGAACTGGCCGCGGCGGCAGGAGTCTCCGAGGCCCTGTTGTTCAAGCACTTTCCCAACAAGGAAGCGCTCTATGCGGCCATCCAAATGTCCTGCTTCAACGAGCAGGGATCCGAAATCGCCCAGCGGCTGCAATCGCTGGAACCGTCCACGCCGTCGTTGGTGTTCCTGGTCCGCGATTTGGTTTCGCATCTGCTGGCAGGGCGGCCCGACGAGCGGCAACGGTCGTTCGTCCATCTCGTGCTGCGCAGCCTGATGGACGAAGGAGAGTTCGCACGCCTTGCCATTCGAGGAGGGCCGCGGCATTGGGTTCAAAAGGTTCAGGAGTGCATCGAGGCCGCGAGAAAGGCGGGCGATATGGTCGATGAGAGTGCCCACGTCACCCTCGGGGGTTGGTGCGCCGATCAGCTCATTGCCGGCACCGCGATGCATTTTTTGCCCGCGAAGCCCGTTATAGATTATGGGGTCCCGCGCGAGGAACTCGCCAAGCAGGCGGCGTGGTTCTGCTTGCGCGGCATGGGTCTGAAGGACAAAGCGATTCGTCGCTACTGGGACTCCCAAGGCGTTTCCATGAAGTGAGTGAAGGTCTTTTTCGGCGTACTGGTGTGTGAGCACACACTTATAGGCACTGCGGCCATGAAAACCGTACTGGTGATTCTGCTTTTGATTGGCGGCGTCGGCGGCGGAGCGGCGTACTATGCAAGGCATATGGCCGCCGATCCCATGACGGGGTTCCGCACCGTGGCCGTGAAACGGGGCGACCTGCTCTCCACGATCGACGCTACCGGAACCGTCGAGCCGGAAGAGGTTGTTGACGTAGGCGCGCAAGTGATGGGCCTGATTCTGGAATTTGGCCCTGACCCTGGCGACTCGGCCAAGGTGATCGACTACGGCTCCCTCGTGGAGAAGGGCGCCGTGTTGGCGAAAATCGACCCGGTTCCTTATGAGGCCGCGCTCGAGCAGGCCGAAGCAACGCTCGAACGATCCGAAGCCGATCAATTGCAGCTTGAGGCGAAGTGCGAACAGGCGGAGCAGGAGTGGAAGCGCGCGGCCAGTTTGAAGCCAGCCAAGGCGATTTCCGACACGGACTACGACACGGCGGCGGCCAATTGCAAGTCGGCCAAGGCGAACGTGGCCATGGGCAGGGCGACCATCCGGCAGAACAAGGCGGCACTCAAGGTCGCACAAACCAATCTCGGCTACACGACGATCAAATCGCCCATTCACGGCACCATCCTCGATCGCCGCGTGAACGTCGGCCAGACCGTGGTTGCCAGCCTCAACGCTCCGAGTCTGTTCCTGATCGCCAAGGACTTGCGGCGAATGCAGGTGTGGGCGTCGGTCAACGAGGCCGACATCGGACAGATCCGCGTGGACATGCCCGTGCGATTCACGGTCGATGCCCATGCCGGCCAGGTGTTTCACGGCAAGGTGACTCAAATCCGCATGAACGCCACGATGACGCAGAACGTCGTCACGTACACGGTGGTCGTGACGGCCGACAACTCCGACGGCAAGCTGCTGCCCTATCTAACCGCGAATGTCAAATTTGAAATGGAGCAGCGTTCCAACGTCCTCCTGGTGCCGAACGCGGCGTTGCGTTGGAAGCCGCAGCCGTCGCAAGTGGACCCGTCGCTAAGCGCGGCAATGCCCGCCGCCGAAGCCACGACCGCCCACGACCGCGGCTGCCTCTGGGTTCAGGCCGCTGGCGGCTTTGTCCGGCCGCTGGAAGTCACGCTTGGAGCCAGCGACGGGATGATGACCGAGATTGGCGGCAGCGGCGTGACGGAGCGAATGCAGGTGATTGCCGGCGAGGTCGGCACGGAAGACGCGGAGGGCCAAGACAGCGAGGCGCCGGCCGATGGAGACAAGACGACCAATCCCTTCTTGCCTAAGCCGCCCAAGGGGAGCAAACCGCCCCCTGGACCGATGTAGCCTCCGGGAGGCACCACGCATGGAACTGATCCGGCTTGAGAACGTCTGCAAGACCTACCACCTGGGCGAAGTGGACGTCCCGGTGCTGCAGGGCATCTCGCTTTCTCTTCGCCAAGGCGAAATGGTGGCGCTGATGGGGGCCTCGGGTTCCGGCAAGACCACCCTGATGAACATTCTCGGCTGCCTGGATCATGCGACCTCTGGCAAGTATTGGCTCGACGGCCAAGAGATGAGCGGGCTGAAACCCAATCAGCGAGCGCTGGTGCGAACGCAGAAACTCGGTTTTGTCTTCCAGAACTTCAACCTATTGGCGCGGACCACGGCGCTAGAGAACGTCGTGATGCCGCTTGACTATTCTCCGCGTCGGCGTTCCGCAGGAGAAGCCCGGCGATTTGCGACGGCTTTGCTGAGCCGAGTCGGCCTTGCCGAGAGGGCCAACCACGAGCCGTCTCAGATGTCCGGCGGAGAACAACAGCGAGTGGCCATCAGCCGCGCCCTGGTCAATCGCCCTGCGCTGGTGTTGGCCGATGAACCGACCGGCAACCTGGATTCGCACACAAGCGTCGAGATCTTGCGCATGTTCCAGCAACTCAACGCGGAGGGAATCACGGTCGTCTTGGTGACGCACGATCCCAATGTGGCCGCCTACGCCCATCGGATTATCCGCATTACGGACGGAACCATCGAGGGCGACGAACGCACGCAATCGAGTCCGGCCCACAGCCAGATGAAAGCCGCCGCGAAGGCAAGTCTTCCGGCGGAGGCGCTGCCTTTCGAGGCTAGCGACGATATGCCAGCGAAGCCCCGCCGGCAGATCACGCCTTCGCTGCTGCCAGCCACGTGGCGTGCCGCGTTCGGGGCGCTGCGGCGAAACAAGATGCGATCAGGACTGTCGGCCCTGGGCGTCATCATCGCCGTGGCCGCGGTCATCGCCATGACGGAAATCGGCCAGGGATCGAAGGCCACCTTGCAGAAAGGCATCGCCAGCATGGGGGCCAACACGTTGATGATCTTTGCCGGGACCACTGCCACGGGCGGCGTGAACCAGGGGACGGGCAGCGCGTTGACGCTCACGCCCCAGGACGCCAGCGAAATCGCCCGTCAGTGCCCCGCCGTCAGCGCCGTCGCTCTGGTGGTCCGCGCCCGGTCGCAAATCGTGTACGGGAACCGCAACTGGGTGCCCGAACAAATCAGCGGCACGACTCCCTCGTTCTTATCCGTGCGGGATTGGAGCATGGCCGGCGGCGAGATGTTCACGGACCGCGATGTCCGCAACGGCAACAAAGTGTGCGTGATCGGCAATACGGTGAAACGGAACCTGTTTTCGGGCGCGTCTCCCATCGGCAAGGAAATCCGCATCAACAACGTCTCGTTTCGGGTCATCGGCGTCCTGGGCCGCAAGGGAGCCAACATGATGGGCATGGACCAGGACAACATCGTGTTGGCGCCCTGGACCACCATCAAGTACCGCGTTAGCGGGACCACCTTGACCAACACGAACCAGAGCGCCAACGCCACGAGCAGTTCCTCGTCCACCAGCGATGCGGTCAACACACTGAGCGGCCTCTATCCTACCGCAACGTCGCTCTATCCCTCTCGTTCGTCCATCCAGACCGCGGATTACCCGCAGCCTGTCCGTTTTACCAACGTGGATCAGATCGTGGCCAAGGCGGCTTCCGAAACGAAGAGCAAGCAGGCTATCAGTCAGATCACTGATCTACTGCGCGAGCGGCACCGGATTCGTGCGGGCAACGACGACGACTTCAGCATCCGCGATATGGCCGAAATCACGAAGATGCTCTCCTCAACCACCCAGTCGATGAGCCTCTTGCTGTTAGTAGTGGCGTTGATCTCCCTTGTGGTTGGCGGGGTGGGCATTATGAACATCATGCTGGTCTCCGTGACCGAGCGCACTCGGGAAATCGGTCTTCGCATGGCCGTTGGTGCCCGAAGCTACCACATCCTCCGCCAATTCCTCGTTGAAGCCATCGTCCTGTGCCTCGTCGGCGGCGCGATCGGCATTCTTCTGGGCCGTGGCACGTCGATCCTCGTAAGGTGGAAGGTACACTGGCCCACGGAAGCGTCCTTATCGACGATCTGCGCCGCCGTGGCCGTCTCGGTCGGCGTGGGCATTGCCTTTGGCTTCTATCCCGCCTGGAAGGCCTCTCGGCTGGACCCCATTGAAGCCCTGCGATACGAGTGAGTAAACAACGCGGATCGGCCCTCGAACTTGGGCGGCCGCTCTCGGCCACAAGCAAACGCTTACGCATTGGAGTTGGCGGCGGCGCAGGTTGATGTGCTTGCTCGCGAACCAGAGTTCGTCTACGATGAACCACGGCCGGGACGGTATCGGCGGTCAGCCACCTGTCGGCAGACACGTCGAAGTGTTACAAAGGAGGTATTGTGGCTCGCCTGTCAACCGGGGCGAACCGCGATCGCCCCGCACTCTGCACGACGGATTGTGTTTCTTACGAAATTGCACAAACCGCGCGACTGTCATGTTGAAGCACGCCGGGAGCTACATACTGCTGGGATTGGCCACACTGTTGGCAATTCCGCCTGCTGCGGGCGCGGAGTACCTGGGGCCTGTGGCGGTGATCGCATCCAAAGACGGGCAACGCTTGTTTGTCGCCAATGCCGACGCCAAGCAGATTGCCGTCGTGGACGCTGCCAGCGGGAAGGTGACGCAGTCGATCCCCATGCCGGCCGTGCCGACCGGCATGGTGCTGAGCCCCGACGGGACGCGGGTCTACGTCGCTTGCGCCGCCCCGCAGAGCACAGTCTGTGTGATCGACAGCGACTCCGGCCGGATGATCGACTCGATTCCCGTCGGCCACACGGCGATTGGTCCGGCCATCGCGCCCGACGGCACTCGGCTCTACGTGTGCAATCGCTTCTCCAACAGCGTCTCGGTGATCGATCTCAGTAGCTGCCGAGAGATCGCCCGCGTGCCGGTCGCGCGCGAGCCGATCGCCGCGGCGGTCACGCCCGACGGCAAGTCGATCTACGCGGCCAATCATCTTCCAGTGGACCGGGCCGATTCGTCCGACGTGGCGGCAGCCGTCACCGCGATCGACGCAGCCAGCCGCAAAACGACGACGATCCGCCTTCCCAACGGCAGTTCCAGCGTGCGGGGCCTGTGTGTTTCGCCCGACGGGAAATATGCCTATGTCGTGCATATTCTGGCCCGCTACCAGATGCCCGCCACGCAAGCCGACCGCGGCTGGATGAACACCAACGCCCTGAGCATTATCGATGCGCCGACCGGCAAGCTTGTCGCCACGGTGCTGCTGGACGACGTATTCCGCGGGGCGGCCAATCCCTGGGGCGTGACCACCAGCGCGGACGGCAAGACCATTCTGGTCAGTCACTCGGGCACACACGAGTTGAGCGCGATCGATGCGGATCGGATGTTCGAGAAGTTGGCCCGGAACGCCGCCCTGCCCACGCCGATCGACGTGCCCAACGACCTGGCCTTCCTCGTGGGGCTGCGGCAACGGATTGAACTCGCCGGCAATGGCCCGCGCGGTCTGGCCGCGGTCGGCTCGAAGGTCTACCTGGCCGAGTACTTCAGCGACACCCTGGGAGTGGTCGACTTGACGCCGACGGCCCCTCGGCCCGTCCGCCAGATTGCCCTGGGGCCCCGGCCGCAACTGACGCCGGAGCGTCGCGGGGAAATCGTCTTTCACGATGCCCGGCTCAGTTTCCAGCAGTGGCAGAGTTGTGCAAGCTGCCACCCGGACGCCCGCGCCGACGGCCTGAACTGGGACCTCTTGAACGACGGGCTGGGCAATCCGAAGAACACCCGCAGCCTGCTCCTCGTACACCAGGGCGGTCCGGCGATGTCGTTGGGCGTGCGGGCCTCGGCCGAAGAGGCCGTGCGGGCCGGATTCCTCCGCAGTCTGTTTGCCGTTCGGCCCGAGGAAGACGCCGCAGCCGTCGACGCCTACCTGAAATCGCTGGAGCCGGTCCCCAGTCCTCACCTCGTAGGCGGACGGCTCAGTCCGGCCGCCGAACGTGGCAAACGCGTCTTCTTTGACCCGCAAGTAGGGTGCGGACGTTGCCATCCCGGGCCTTTTTACAGCGACAAGAAATCGCACGACGTGGGAAGCCTGAGCCGGTACGATGGCCCGGCCGATAAATTCACCACGCCGCGGCTTATCGAGGCTTGGCGCACCGCACCGTATATGCACGATGGACAATACCCGACGATGCAAGACCTGTTCGAGCGGGGAAGGCATGGACTCCCTCCGCCCGGCGCCGGCGGGTTATCCGACGCCGACATTGCCGATGTGGTGGAATTTGTGCTGTCGCTGTGAGGTCCGAGCGATCTCGCAAGCCTTCACGCCGTTCCCGCGGCCTTGACCACCAACAGCGTCAGGTCGTCTTCTCGAACGCGGCCTTGGCAGTGACGTTCCTGGTCGCGTCGAATGCTGGCGCAAAGATCCTGCGCGCTCTGTTTGCCGTGGCGAAGCACGTGGGCCTGAAGGCGTTCTGCCCCATACGGGACGCCGCTCGGGTCGAACGCCTCCACAATCCCGTCGGTGGAAAAGACGAGCATATCTCCCGCGCTCAGGGCAAGCGGCGCTGCTTCGTACGTCGTGCCGTCGGCAATCCCCAGCGGCAACGACGCACCGCCTTGTTGCACGATGTCGTTTGTCTTGCGCGGTACCGCAGGGGACCGGCATGGCCTGCCAGGGAAAGCTCGCCTTGGAGCGGACCGGGACCCAGCAGACAGCACGCGGCCGTGACAAAATAGTCGCTGAAGAACTGCGCGAGCACTCGGTTGATGCTGGCGAGCACGGTCGCCGGGCGCGGATCCGACCGGACGGCGGAATGCAGGGCGGTCTTCACGATGGACATCACCAGCGCGGCCCTCACGCCGTGGCCCATCGCGTCTCCGACGAAAAACAGCACGCGGCCGTCAGGGAGTGGGAGGATGTCGAGAATATCGCCGCCCACTTGGACGGCCGGCTCGTAGGCGAAGGCAATCTCGACCCCCGGCACGGCAATGGCGGTCTGCGGAATGAGTGCTTGCTGCACCTGGCGGGCCATCGTCAGGTCGTGGGCCATCAGCAGATTTTGCTTTTCGATGATCGCCTCATGCTCAGCCAGTTCGTCATAGAGCCGCCCCTTTTCGACAATCGTGGCCAGTTGCCCGGCAATCTGCTGAAAGAACGCTACGTGTACGTTGGAGTAGGTGTTCTTGTTGAAGCTGGAGAAGAAGATGAACCCCACCGGTACGCCTTGGACAGTCAAGGGGCAAGTCAGCGACGATCGTATTCCTTCGCGCTCGATCAGGAGCGTGGATTTCGAGGACGGCTTTGCCCGCAGATAGGCTTCCACGTCGTTGATGATGCGGGGCTGACCGGTCTCGACAATCTGTTGCAGCGACGAGCCTGCCAAGGGCGCCTCGTAACCAATCCCCAGCGAGAGTGGCCGATCGGAGCGTGCCCATCGTTCCACGACTACTCCACGGTCGCGGTCGATCAAGGAGAAACCGATTCTGTCGTACGGGATGACGCACCGCGCCTCCTCGTAGAGATTGTCGAGGACCTGTTCGAGCGTGTTCCCGCGGTTGACGTGCTCGGTAATCCGCGCGAGCTTGAGGAACTCTCCGTCTCGCTGCCGCAGACGCCCGACAAGGTCCTGGACTTCTCGGAGAAAACGGTCGTAGACCGTCGGCAGGCTGGCGCCGCGCGAATCGGGCCAGGCGACGGAGTCCGCCAGCCCTTCGACCGGTGGCGCCCGACTGGGGAGATCCGGTTGGTCTTGATGATCGGCCATAGTCTACCCGTTCCCATCGCCTCGCTCTGCTGGAAGTATAGAGGGCGGTCCCGCCAGCGACAAGAGGGCGTGCCCCTTGGAGTGAGAGCCTGTCCGGGAACGAGCTCGCAGCACGGAATTCATTCCGTTCGAGAGGATTGAAATCCGCTCAATGTCGCGGACTCGGCGATCGGCCGGAAAGTTGTGGTGAGAAGGACGGGATGGCGGTATAATGGCAAGATCGGGGCGCGGAGGGAGGGGGCAGGCCCAGCTTGTGCGAAGCGCCAGGCGCCGACCGAAGGTCGGGCGGGCCGCTATGCGGCAAACCGGTCCGGCCTTCCCCTTTTTCCGTCCAAACCACGCGCACCAACGTCGCTTGTCGAGCTTGGTTTTCCTTTGAGGGCAGTGGCCGTGAGAGTCCCGTCGAGTTGGCGAGTTGGCATGGGGCGACGGGTGTGGGCCGGCGTTGGTGCGCTCCTGCTGATAGGGCTGTTGGGCTACCTTGCCTCCCTAGGCTTCAGCGTCCTCGCGAATCGGCACCTCGAAGACGTCATCCGGGCGGCCTATCTGGCCGAGGCAGGGCGGAATTGCGACCCGTTGGAAATCACCTATCCGTTCGACGAAGCGGTCTTTCCTCCGGAGGCGGTAGAACCCAACGTTCGATGGCGGGAAAGGCGCGCCGAGGCCGACGCCTGGCTGGTGACGATCGAGTTCGCCGATGGCACGGCGCCCGTCACGGCCCTGAGCCGCACCACGGAGTGGACGCCTTCGCCGACCGAGTGGCGGGGCGTCAAGGCGCGATCGGTGGACTCGCCCGCCACGATCACGATTCTCGGCGTGAATCAGGCCGCCCCGGACAAGCTGCTGTCCGCCGGCACGGTCCGCATCCGCACGTCCCCGGACGAGGTCGGCGCGCCGCTGTTCTTCCGAGAGGTGAACCTGCCGTTTCAGACGGCCGTCCGTGACCCGGCACAGTGCATTCGCTGGCGGTTCGGCCCGATCTCCTCGCGCGAGCCGCCTCCGATCGTCCTGGAGAAGCTGCCGGCCTGTGGAAACTGCCATTCCTTTCCCCGCGACGGGGCCACTCTGGCGATGGAAGTGAGTTCGGGCGACGGGAACGGCGACTACGCCGTTGCCTCGGTGAGCAAAGATGTCGTAATGGACGCGGCGAACATCGTCCGATGGAACGACTACAAGAAGGAAGACGGCGAGCGCACGTTCGGTCTGCTCTGCCAGATCTCGCCGAATGGCCGATACGTGGCGGGCACGGTCAAGGACCGGGCCGTGGCCTACTTTTCGTCGGACCTGATGTTCTCGCAGTTGTTCTTTCCGATCAAGGGGTATCTTGTCATTTACGACCGCGAGGCCAAGACGTTTCACGCCTTGCCGGGGGCCGACGATCCGGAGTACGTGCAGACCAACGCCACCTGGAGCCCCGACGGCAAATACATCGTCTTTGCCCGGAGCCGGAGTAAGGCGTTTCAGACGGAAGCCATGCGGAATCTCGGCCTTCTGATCGCCGATCAGAAAGAAGCAGAAGCGTATGTCAAGGAGGGACGAACATTTCTCTTCGATCTGTATCGAATTCCCTTCAACGGGGGCAAGGGGGGAGAGGCGGAGCCGTTGGCCGGAGCGTCGAACAACGGGATGAGCAACTACTTTGCCAAGTATTCGCCCGACGGCAAATGGATTGTGTTCTGCAAGGCAAAGAGTTTCATGCTGCTCCAACCGGACAGCGAGCTGTACATTATTCCGGCCGAAGGGGGAGAGCCCCGGCGGCTCCGTGCAAATACGTGGCGGATGAATTCCTGGCACACCTGGTCGCCCAATGGCCGCTGGCTGGCGTTTTCGTCCAAAGCAAACGGCCCGTATACCCAACTGTTTCTCACCCACATCGACGAACAGGGCGAGAGCACTCCGGCCGTGGAACTGGCAAACTTCACTGTGCCGGGCCGAGCGGCCAATATCCCCGAGTTCGTCAACCAGCCCGCCGACGCCATCCGCAAGATCCGCGTAGAACAGCGTCCCTAAGAGCGCCGCGGCGGCTAGAGTTCGACCTCCTGCGAGGCCAGCAGTTCGACACGGGCGACGGTGAGGCTGGACCGTCCCTCCTGCTCGGCATCCTCTTCGGCGATGGCCTGAGCCAGTTCCGGCGTCCAGGCCTCAATCCGCACCACCTCGCCGTTGACAAACGTCACTTGATATTCGTTCATGGCCTCTGTTCTCCCAGCGGCGGTGGCGGCTGCCTCGGGGGCAAGCAATTCGGGCAGAGGCAGAGTATCGGCTGATTCGCGGCGACCCATTGGCCTGGGCCGGACTGCCGTTCGATTCTTCTTAAATTACCCATCTTCGCGCGAACCGCGAAGAGTTGACATTCGTATAGTATTTGATAGAATGGATGGAAACCGAGGAGCATGAGCCATGAACAGAATCACGGCCCTTGGCGAAGACGACCGGGAACGGGACGGCGAACCCCAGACGGTAGGAGAAATCCTGCAAGAACTGCTGGCACAGTACGAAGCTCGGTTCCCGGGGATCAAGGTGGTTGTCGTGGAGACGGCCGCAACAGCGGCGTAAATCAAGGAGGATTGGAGATGCTGGTTCTCACTCGAAAGCTGGATGAAAGCATTGTCATTGATAGCCGTATCACCGTGACGATTCTCAGGGTTCAGGGCGACAAGGTCCGACTGGGGATCGAGGCCCCGAAGGACGTCGGCGTGCGCCGTTCGGAACTGGAACGGTCGGCGGCCGAGGGGTCTTTGGCCGTTGCCTGAAATGCACCGCTTCGTCAGGATAGGAACTATGAGCCGGATCGACGCAGTGGCATCTCGCTTTGCCGAAAGCTACAACTGCGCGCAGGCCGTGCTCTCGGCCTACGCCCCGGAACTGGGCCTCGCCGAGGAAACCGCCCTGAAGATCGCCGCCGGCTTCGGCGGCGGCATGGGACGAATGGCGGAAACTTGTGGAGCGGTAAGCGGGGCGCTGATGGTCTTGGGTTTGAAGTATGGGGCCACTTCACACGACCCGGAGGCTAAGGAACGGGTCTACCAACAGGTCAGGGAGCTCGCCCAACGGTTCACGGCGCGTAACGGGTCGCTTGTGTGCCGGGACTTGCTGGGCAACGACATCAGCACGCCCGAGGGCCTTCAGCGGGCCAGAGACGAAGGGCTCTTCACAAGCGTCTGCCCGAAGTTCGTCCAGGATGCCGCCGAGATTTTGGAGGAGATGCTCGGCACGGTTGACGGGGAGGCTGGCAAAAGATAGCAGGCGCACGCCATCTACCGTCCGCAGGGTCGAGGATATCAAGTTCGATGGGTGCCTCGTGGCGGGCAGGCCGCTGTTGTCGAGCGACCTGCAATCCCTAATCCCTAATCCCTGCTCCTTTACCCTGCTCCGCCGACCTCCTCCATCGTCAAGAGGATCAGCCCGGGCTGCTGGTTCCGAGGGGCGATCGCCCGGCGCTCAACAGGAAGGTCTTGCGGCCGATCTTGGGAAACTCCCGCTCCACGCGGAAATCGACGAATTCCGTTTTCTTCATCAGCACCTCGCCCAAATGCTGCCGCAGGGCCGGGATGTCCCACTGCTGTTGGCCAAGCTCGTAGAGGATTCGGCCTTCCCTCTCGTCGGCCGACGCCTGGAAAGTCTCGTAGAGGGAGGTTCTTTCTTGGCCACGTTCGCACCCCCCTCCATAGACAAGGCCATGTGGGACGGACTTCCTAATCCGTTCCCGCTGGCGACTTGGGATTCTCAATCCTCCCCGAGAGCGGGGCGGTCGAGAACGTCCTCCTATGCCCGTCCCATTAGTCTAACGGGCTTGGGCCCACCTCACAATCGCCGTCGGGAGATGACCAGGGCCGATCAGTTATTCACTGTGGGAGGCGACTCCTGTCGCCGATTGTCCGAAATCAGCCGCAAATCGGCGACTGGAGCCGCCTCCTAGTGCGCTTGTGAGTGTATCGAATCAGCAAGGTGCAAGTCCTTGTCGAAATTGGGTTTGAACTTCGTAACCGAAAGTAACTGCGTCCTCGTGAGAGGGGGTGGAGAGCAACTGAAGGTGAACGGCTGGTCCGCAGGATGACGAACTCGATTCGGCCGGTTGTCGTGGCGAGCCTGCTAGGAAAAGGCGAAGCCCAAGTGACGCTGTGGTCCTCGCAAGGGATGCGGTCGGCAGACCGCGCGGTAAGCTCCGGGGGGAAACCAAACCAAGCCCCAGAGGCGGCAACAGGTGGTTGGAGGCGGAACGGTCGGAAGGTTTGATACATGAAGCAAGGAGACCTGGGCGGGTACAAGGACGAAGTTCATTGTCCCTGATAAGGATACGAAGAATCGACCGCCCAGGAGTCAGAGCGTCCATACGAGCGAGGAAGCGGGGCAATGCCCGTCGAGCAAAGGGACGCAGGAAAGGGGATGAAACATGACGCACGGCCAAAACCACACCGTACCGCGAGTGTCGGCAACGACTAGCCACGACGGACTGCGTCAGGCACACGTAACTTGGCTCAGATTGGCCGCACCGTCGATGTTGCATGTTGGTGGCCTTCCCGTGAAGGTCAGGGCCTTTCGCTTCTGCCGATCCCGAGAAGGAACCTTGTTTCCTTCCCGCGCTCGGTTCACCAATCCTCTACGAGGTAACACCACTAACCGGAGAGCCGGATGCGGGAAATCCGCCAGTCCGGTTCGGAGGGAGGGGAGGCCGGGAACTTAACCGGCCTTCCCTACCCCTATCAGCCGGATTTGGGAAAACTGATTGGCCCTTCGGGCGGGCAATGGAGTTGACGCGACATGGGCGGGTGTTGCACAATAGCGGAAAATCGTTCGTCGGCCGAGGCGCGCCGCGCGAACCGGCCGAGAGATGACCGCCGGGGACTTCTCGCCTTGCCACCCCGACGCCCCGATACCTTCAGGAGGCTTCCGTCATGAAGACCAAGGCACGCGCCAAGAAGACCAAGCAGAGCAAGAAACTCACCCTCAAGGACCGGCTTTCCCGGCTGACCTACTACCGGGCCTGCCAAGCTCTTGGGGCCCGACGGGCCGCAATTGATCCGCCAAGGGGCCGGCCTACGACGACATCGACATCGACCGCGACGTCTACCTCCGCGGCGACCTGTTCCGGCTGAAGCTGCCCGGCGCGGGGTCAGCGGAAAGGACGCCGTGGCGACCATCACCACCATGGCCGAGGCCAGGAACCGGCTGCGCTTCAACTGCACCGCCTGCCAGACGATCTGCGAGCACATCGGCGCGGCGGTGTCGCTGGTGCTGGAAGAGAAGACGGCGCTGGGGCTGGCCGCCGCGCCCGACGAGCGGCGGCCCCTGGAAACCTTGAGCGAGCAGGAATTGCTCGAGCAGGCCCTCCGCGACCGCCAGGAACGGGCGCGAACCGAGAAGTTCCGCCTCCGCTCGTCCGACCCGCAGCAGCCCTGGACCGATTACACGATCACCAGCGCGCTGTCGGGCAAGACCTACCGCGTGGCGCTGCGGGGCGAAGAGCGGGGCGATTCGTTCTGCTCGTGTCCCGACTTCCGCACCAACACGCTGGGCACGTGCAAGCACATCCTGCACGTGCTGCATCGCGTGCAGCGGCGTTTTCCGGCCGCGGCGCGGCGAAAGCCCTATCGCAACCGCGAGGCCTTCGTCCACGTGCTCTACGGCGAGGAGGTCACGCTCCGCCTGCAACTGCCCGACCGGCCCGATCCCGAACTGGTCAAGGCGGTCGGCTCGCTGGCCGACGGGCCGATCGACGACGTGCGGCGGCTGGTCGATTGCCTGACGCGGCTGGAGCGGCTGGGCCGCAACGTCACGGTCTATCCCGACGCCGAGGAGTTGATCCAGCGGCGGCTCTTCGAGCAGCACATGGCCGACCGGATGGCCGAGATCCAGAAGGACCCGGCCCGGCACCCGCTGCGCAAGCAGCTGCTGAAGGTCGAGTTGCTGCCCGTATCAACTCGAAGGGATCGCCTTTGCCGCGGGGGTCGGCCGGGCGATCCTGGCCGACGACATGGGCCTGGGCAAGACGATCCAGGGCGTGGGCGCCGCCGAGATCCTCGCCCGCGAGGCCGGCATCGGCCGCGTGCTGGTGGTTTGCCCCGCCTCGCTGAAATCGCAGTGGCGCAGCGAAATCCACCGCTTCTCCGACCGCAGCGTGCAACTGGTCACCGGCGGCGCCGCCGAGCGGGCCCGGCAATACGACAACGACTGCTTCTTCACCGTCTGCAACTACGAGCAGGTGCTGCGCGACATCCTGGCCATCGAGCGCGTCCGCTGGGACCTGATCATCCTCGACGAAGGCCAGCGGATCAAGAACTGGGAGTCGAAGACGGCCCGGGTCATCAAGGGCCTCAAGTCGCCGTTCGCGCTGGTCCTCAGCGGCACGCCGCTGGAGAACCGGCTGGACGAGTTGTACTCGGTGGTCCAGTTCGTCGACGACCGCCGCCTGCCGCCGGCCTTCCGCTTCTTCCATCGCCATCGCGTGGTGGACGAGAACGGGAAGGTGCTGGGCTACAAGAACCTGGACCAGTTGCGCGAGAACCTGCGGCCGATCCTGCTGCCGCCGCACGCGCGAGTCGGTGCTCCAGCAGCTTCCGCCGCGGACCAGCGAGATCGTCCGCATCCCGCCCACCGACGAGCAGATCGAGCTGCACGACGCCCACATGCGCATCGTGTCGATGATCACCCGCAAGGCCTACATCTCCGAGATGGACCTGCTGCGGCTGCAAAAGGCCCTGTTGATGTGCCGCATGTCGGCCGACAGCACGTTCCTGGTCGACAAGCAGACGCCGGGCTATTCGAGCAAGCTGGAGTACCTGGGCGAGTTGCTCGACGGGCTGTTCGCCGAGCCGGACCGCAAGGCCCTGCTCTTCTCCGAATGGACCACGATGCTCGACCTGATCGAGCCGATGCTCGCGCAAGCGCAAGCTGGACTACGTGCGGCTGGACGGCTCGGTGCCGCAGAAGAAGCGGCAGCAGCTGGTCAACCGCTTCCAGCGACGACCCGCGCTGCCGGCTGTTCATCACCACCAACGCCGGCTCGACGGGCCTGAACCTCCAGGCGGCCAACACGGTCATCAACGTCGATCTGCCGTGGAACCCGGCCGTGCTCGAACAGCGGATCGGCCGGGCGCACCGCATGGGCCAGAAGCAGCCGGTGCAGGTCTACGTGCTGGTGACCGAGGAGACGATCGAAGAGAGCCTGCTGGCCACGCTTTCGGCCAAGCACGACCTGGCCCTGGCG
Organism: uncultured Planctomycetaceae bacterium; assembly: GCA_963759115.1. Lineage (GTDB taxonomy): Bacteria > Planctomycetota > Planctomycetia > Pirellulales > Thermoguttaceae > CAVWXT01. The sequence goes on along the minus strand of CAVWXT010000006.1, from coordinate 1,110,052 downwards.
GCCTTGGATCCCGACTCGGACGTGACCCAAGTGGACTTCAAGAGCGGGGTCGAGGAGTTGCGGCGGCGCCTGGAAGTGCTGCTGGGGGCCAAGCCCGAGGCGCCCGTGGACGTCACGCAAGCGCGAAGAGGTCGACGCAGCCAGGTCGAGCAGCTCGGCCGAGCACCGCGATCGCGTGGCCGCGGCGGGCGGCGAGATGCTCGGCGCCGTGTTCAACTTCCTCGGCGAGTTGGTTTCTCAGGACCAGGCCCAGCCGCCCGCCGAGCCGCTGGTGGCCCAGGTTCGCAACCGCTTGACCGAGTGCGTGGAGGAAGATTCCGCGGGCAGGCAGCGGTTGACCGTCACGTTGCCCGACCGCCGCGCGCTGGACGCCCTCGCCCAGACGCTGGCCCGGCTGTTGGCGGTCGGCGGCGGCGAGGCGTCCTGACTCAATGCGCACGCGCACGGCTTTCGGACATTGACTACGAGCTGGCTCGTCACTATACTCCTAATGGGGGAAAGAACGAGGAGCAGTCATGGCGTACCGCGGGCATATTGAAAACGGGTTTGTCGTGTTCGACGAGAGTGTCTCCCTGCCGGAGGGAGCCAAAGTCTCCGTGGAACCAGTGACCGAACCGCGATTGACTCTCGCGGAACGGTTCAAAGATGTAATCGGCTGCATCTCCGATCTGCCGGCGGACATGGCGGAGAACCACGATCACTACATCCACGGGACGCCAAGACGATGACCCGCGTGTTTGCTGCATCTCCTTCCTTGTGATGCAGAGCCACGGCATCCGAGAAGCGCTTACCGGCGACCGGCACTTCGAGCAAGCCGGTTTCCGGGCGTTGCTGGCGTGAGGGTTCACTCATCCGCATACACCCGCGTGCTCTCTTCTTTCGTCACGGGGGTTTGCATGTCGTCGGTCAGCAGTTGGAACCTGGCGCGGAGATCGCCCGGCCTGAGGGCCTTGACGCGGACACGGTAGGTGGTGTCGGCCTTGGGGGCCAGGCGGGCCAGCCCGTCAAACTGCACGCGGTTCCCCTCCACAAAATTCCGCGTGGGCCCTTCGGCGGCCACGGGCTTCATTTCCGAGGGCAAATCCACCGACAACCGCACGTTGGCGGCCGCCTTCGAGCCCTGGTTGACCACGTGGATTTCGTAGGTCGTCTCGCCACCCACTTCGATCGGGTCCACCGTGTCGGAAACCTGGAAGAGGATGGCCGCAATGCCTTCGACCAACACAGTTTGGTCCTTCTCCGCGCTCAAGCCCTTTTGGGCCGTACTGCGGAGTTTCAAGGCTTGCTGACCGGCCTCGATCGGCAGCGTCACCAGTTCTACGCTGCCGGTTTCGTTGGCGGGCAGTTCTTCCAGCCGCCAGCGGACCGTGCGGGTCGACTCTTCGTAGTAGCCGGCGTTGTTGGCGCTGACGAATTTCAGTCCCGGCGGCAGACTGGCCAACAGCTCGATCTGCTTGGCCGAAGCCGTGCCGGGATTGGTCACCGACACCTGGTAGGTGGCCTGGCGCTCCAGGAAACGCTTCTTCGGCCCTTCCACGAGCACGTCCAACTGCGGGGCCACCACTTCGAGATTGAGCTTCCGCTCGGCGCGAAGGTTGCCATCGCCGCGGGCGCACAAGATGTTGGTGGTGGGGCCGGCCTGATTCGCCACCAGCGGCAGTTCGAGCTTGCGGGTCTCGCCCGGCTTCAGATCGCCCACCTCGTACTCCAACTCCGTGCCGGCGGGATGGCGCAATCCGGGCGGAATCCGCTCGTCCAGCACCACGCCGGTGGCCACGCCCGTGCCGGGGTTGGACACCGTGATGCTCAACGTCATCTGCTCGCCGATGAGCACCTTGGCGGGCGCGATGGTCTCGACGACCAGTTGCGGCCGCGTGGCGATCGAACGGGCCGAGGCGTCGGCGCCGAAGTGGACCGTGGCCACGCTGCCGATCTCGCCTTCGGCGGTGGGCGACAATTGCATCTCGACCGTGGATTCTTCGCCCGGCCGAATCGTCCCCAGCGTCCAAACGATTTCGCCCCGCGGGCCGCGCGTGGCCTGCGGCGTGGTGCCGATCAATCGCGTGCCCTTCGGCACGAGATCGCGGACCTCCACTTGGCAGGCCGGCACCTGGCCGGTGTTGCGAACCGTAACGCGGAAGACGGCTGGCTTGCCGACTTGGATTTCCTTGGGGGCCGACTTCTGGATGGTCAATTGCGGGCTCTGCACGCCTTCGAGTTGCTTGCCGCCCGGTTGTCCGGTTCCTTCGCTATCGGCGGCGCTCTCCGCGGCGAGGCTGCTATCGGGCGACGCCGTGAACGCGGGAAGGCTGCCCCGTTCCGGCTTCGATGCCGGAGTGGAGTTGGCCGGCTTGGCAAACGGATTGGACGGCAGTGAGGCGGGCTCCTGCGCCTCGACGGTCGCCGCCGCCGGCAAGGTAGTTCGTTCGTTGCCGCGGCTGCCCGTGCGATCGGCTCTGGCCGCCACGCGATCGTTGGCCGGCCGGCCCAACTCGCCAGAGGTCAGCGCCGGACCGTCGGACGACCGTTCGGCCGCTGCTGCCGCCAGTTGCGGATATTGCGACGGCTCTGCCGCGCTGCGCTGTGGTGCGGGCAGATCCAAAGCCGGGGCGTCCGGAATGGAGTCTCGAACAGGAAAGGGCGAAGCGGCCGGCACGGGCGAGCCTCCGCCGCGCTGCGACTGAAGGCCAAACGGGTCGGCGGCCGGTGGACACGCGGCTGAATCGCTGGCCGGCGGAATCGACCGTGGCGATGGCGTCGCCGACGCTCGCAACGGATTCTGTTTGGCCGACGGGGTCGCTCTGGGGCGGGACGCGTTGTCGCTGGAGACGGTCGAATCGCCGGTGGATTCCCCGGCCGCCGCGCCACCATTGCCGCGTTGGGCCTGGGCAATGGCGAGACAGCCCAACACGACGACGACTCCCAACACGCCAACGCGGAGCAGCAGAACTCTCATGACGATTCCCCTAGCCAGAGGGGTATTTTCCGTGGAAACGGCGCCGAATGGCGATACAATCGGGCGGGTTGATACCAAAAACCGGCCCCTGAGGGAAGGTCAATTCCGACCTTCCCACGGCTGAAACCTTCCCTTCGCGAGCCGAATGGCTGAGCTTCAGGAAGAGCATGTCGGCATCGGGTGCCTTGTTGTCGACATCACTCCGCGCGGACTTCCACCTTCAACTCGCCCGAGTTGTCGTCCAGTTCGCCGGCCGAGTCGTTGATCTTCAGAAAGAGCGTGCCGGTTTCGGTGGGCGAGAGCGTGGTGCCGAGGCCGACGACGTCGGCCGCAGCAGGGCCGAGGTGCTGTCCGGCGACGGATGGTCGGGCCGAACGGCCGCCAGCAAGATGCCCAGCGGCCGGCCTTGATAATAGCGGATCGACACGCCGTTGGGCTCGCACCACCACTTCGGCTCCTTGGCCACCTGGTAGCGGCCCGAGGCCGTCAGCCGGTACTTCACGCCCGCTTCCAGCCGCAGGCCGCTGTTCTGCCAGCCGCGATCGGCGGCGATGGTGACGGCGTTTGCCCCCGAGCCCAATGCGGGTTGAGAAAGGGGGACAGGCACCTCACGACCATTGTCTTTCGCGGTATTCACGTCGGCCGGTTCGGAGCCAGTCCCCTTTTTCAAGGAGGTCGTTCCGCTGCCGCTCGCCCTCACCCCCGGCCCCTCTCCGGGCACCGACCGAAGGTTGGTCGGGCGAGGGGAGATGGTGGCTGGCGTAAAATCGACCGCGCGTCCGCACGACGTCGTAGCCGTATTCCATGTTGGCCACCATCAGTTGCCACTCTTCGCACAGCTCTTGCCAGTCGGCCTTGAACAGCCGGCAGAACCGCTCGTTGAAGTCGCTTTGCTGGACCAACGGGATGAGTTGGCGGAAACGCTGCTGATAGCGGGGATGGCGGTCCAACAGCGTCGACGGCCGCCCAACACCAGGCGTAGGGCTCGGTCTCGCGGCCCAGCGTAGCGGGAAGCTCGATCACCGCTTCGAGTCGCAGGGCCTTGTGCTGGGCCACCGCGTCTTGAATGATGCGAATCCGTCCCCATTGCGGGCACTTCGTCGCGGTTCTGGCGGCATGTAGCCGAGCGTCAGCCGGCCGTCGCTGCCAGCGGTGCGTGGCCAGATACTCCGCCATTCCTTCCATGTACCACGGCGGGCCGCAACCGCCCAGCACCGTGTTCATGAAGCCGTGCGTCCCCTCGTGCAGCAGCAGATGGCGGCGATAGTAGTCGCTGGGCTGCTCGTAGAGCCACAAGGTGTCGCCCCGCGAGAAGCCGTGCGCGAAAGGGCGGCAGATCGCCGGGCAGCAGGCCCGCCTCGACGAAGCGGGCCTTGTCCTTCATCAGCAAGCCCGTCATGTGCCAATCGGCCTGGTCGCTTTCCTTGACGCTGGAAGTATCGGCACCACTGCGGAAACGCCTGCTCGAACGCCGGCGGCAACCGGTCGATCTCCGGGCCCGCGAGGTCGGTGTAGAGCGTGAGCCGTTTGCCGGGCAGTTTGCGGATGCCGGCCGCGGCGGCGCGGGCGTCGTCGATCGCCGCGGCGGTTGCGGCAAGCCCTGGGAGCAAAATCGCTGCCAGAACAATGGTGCAGGGAGTCAGTTCTCATAGCAGTCGATGCAACTCCTCGACCGTCATCCCCGCATCGCGCAGCAAGGATCGCAGCGTGCCCGGGGCAAGTTCCTTGTGCTGCGGAACGGAAAGGCTTGCGATATGCCCCGCTTTCAGAAGAACAACGTGACTGCCGCGCTGACGATCGACTCGCCAGCCGGCACGTTGGAACGCCTTGACGGCTTCGCTACCCGAGATCACCGGCAGCTTTGGCATTACACGGCCACCTCAACCTCGCGGGTGGCAACGGTCAACGGCATGCCATTGGCGGCGCGGGCTTCGACGCACGCTTGGATGGCCTCGCGGATATTGGCCATCGCCTCGTCTTCGGTCTTCCCCTGAGAAACGCAGCCGGGAATGGCAGGACATTCGAGCCACGATCATGCCCGTCTCGTCGCGATCTAGAGTCACGATCAGTTTCATGGCGCACGCATCGCTCTGTCTGGCCAGTTGTCAACCCGACCGTGATTCCAGTCTAGTCCGCAACCGCTCTGCGTCAAGCAACCAGCCGCCGCTTCTTCGCCACCATCGCCAACAGCGCCTTCTGCGGATTGGCGAACTTGGCGATCCCCTCGGCCATCAGCGTGGCTTCGAGCTTGTCCATGTCGACCAGCCGGTCGATCTCTTCGACCACGGCGGCGCGGGGAAGCTGATCGACTTGCCGGGTGAAGGTGCGATCGCTGCGGGCGACCGCCTCGTTGGTGGCCGGCGGATTGGTCTGGATGTCGCTGCCGGCGAAGGCCTCGACGTACTTCCAGGGCGGATCGGAGGGCTTCTTCGTGCCCGTGCTGGCGAAGACGATCTCCTGCCGCAGCGGCGTGGGCCGCTCGGCCCAGTACTGCTGGTTCTCGGCCCAAATCCGCTTGGCGTTGAGGATGCCCACCATGCCCTGCGCGGCCGGCGAGAGCTGCGGCACGGCCTTCTCGGTGTACACGTCCAGCCGGGAGACGAAGATGCTGTAGACGCTCTTGAAGCCGTCGAGGCTCTTGCGCCGCCGTGCGCCGCGCCACACCGCATCCCGCGCCAGCCGATACTGCCGCGACGTGAAGATCAGGGTGACGTTGACCGTCACGCCGGCGGCGACCAGGTCTTCCAGGGCGTCCAGTCCGGCGGGCGTGGCCGGCACCTTGATCATCCGGTTCCGATGCCCCGCCGACCACTCCCGCCCCAACCGCACGTACTCGCTCACCCGCTTCGCATGCGGCAGGTTCAACTCCGGGTCCTCCAAGAGCGGATCGACCTCGAAGCTCACGTAGCCGTCGTTGCCGCGGGTTTGCTCCCAGACGGGCAGGAAGACCTGCTGGGCGTCGCGGACCAGCTTGTCGGTCATCTGCCAGGCGATCTGGCTGTCGTCGAGGCCCTGGCGCACCAGTCGCTCGATGTCGGCGTCGAATCGGCCGGTGGCCAACAGGTCGGCCACGATGATCGGATTGGAGGTTGCCCCGGTGGCCCCCGCTGGCCCGATTGGAGCGGACCAGGTCGGGGTCAATCGAGTCGAGCCAGAGTTTCGTGCCGGTGGCCAGCAGGGATTCGATGGGATTTGGCATGACACCCAATTGTTAGCCGAACGGGCGTCAAAATCAAACCCGCCTGGTCGCCCGATGCGGCGGACGTGGCGGGCTCGATGAGACCAGGACCGAATTGCCGCATGCAAGGGAATCTTGAGCCACCATCCCGCGGGCTGTCGCCACCGAGGCGGGCCACTGATGGCGGCGCGGCAAATTGGGTTGACGAACTTGACTCTACCGATCAGTTGATTTGCGGGCTATTTCACGATTTTGCCGTTTATTCCTATTCTGCGGCCTGACTTTGGCCGATTTCTTCTGCTGTGTGTTTCCGCAATCATCCCGTGCGGTTGCGATCGAGCGATTTCTGCTGGGTGGTTGGGCAAGGAGGACAATTTGGTGAAGATATCATTGCCGTCCATCGTATTAGCCCTCGGTTGTGTCGGCGTTTTGGCCGATGTCCAGGCCGTGGCGCAACAATTTGCACCATACGCGCGCATTGCCCAAATTGATCCCCAGCCGGTGCCGATGCCCCAACAAGGGGCTGCGGCGGGCCAGTTGCCGCATGCGGCCAGCGGATGCGCCGGATGCGACTCCCGCTCCCGTGGCCGACGACTCGCTGATCGACAACGGCCTATGGGAAGGCGCGTCAGTGGGACCGTGCTGCGCAATCTGCGGCGGCGGCAGCGGCTGCCCGCCCGATTGGTACGTCGAAGAGGGCGCACGCATTATGGGCCGCACCCGGGCACGCAAGGGCGTCCTCGGCTTCTTCGAGGTCCCGCCCACGCAAACCACTCCCGAGCAATTCCTGCCCGTGCTGACCACTCGCAGCGCCTCGCCAGACATCTCGCTGGCCTACGCCACCACGATTGGCCACTACTTTGCCCGCGATGTGTTCAACCGCGACAATTTCGTAGAGTTCAGCTATTGGGGGCTTAACGAATGGAAAGACTCGGCGCAGGTCAACGGCCTGCGTCTCAGGAGCGACAATGGCGATGGCACCAGCACCGTAACCGGCAACCTGTTCAGTGGCTTCTTCAACCCCACGACAAATACCATTTTGCGGGGATTTGACAACGCGGATCAGCAGTCGACGTTTTATTCGTCATTCGAGAACAACTTCGAGATCAACGGCCGCATCAGCCCGCGGAGCCGCAACGATCGCCTCGTGCTGCAACCCAACGGCCGATGGGAACGGGAGTGCCAGCCGGGTATGTACATGTCGTACCTCTACGGCCTGCGGTTCATGCAGATCGACGAGACGTTCCGTTTTCATAGCGTGGGAACCACCCAACTCGTCGACAACGCGACGGGCAACGTCCTGAGTAGCGAAACCGACACCGGTGATTACGACATCGCGGCGCACAACAACCTGTTGGGCCTCCAAGTCGGGGTCGACATGACCTTCCGCGAGTGCCGCTGGTCGTGGGGCATCCACTCCAAGATCGCCCCCTGCGTCAACTTCGCCGATCAGAACAGCGAAATCATCTCGCCCGACCTCAACGCCCATCTGGTCGCTGCGAGACACGAAGCCGCCCTGATCGGCGAGGTCGGATTCATGGCGACCTACAAGTTCCGCCCCAACTTGATGGGCCGCGCGTCGTACGACTTCATGTGGATCACGGGCATCGCCCTGCGCCCGAGCAGCTTCAATTCACCGAGAATCCCGTCAACCAGGTCAACACCAGCGGCACGATATTCCAGCACGGCCTTACGCTCGGCCTGGACTGGATGTGGTAGACGCCGGTGGTCGGCTCAGTCGACCGTTGCCCCCCCGCCGCGGGCCTGACCGCCTGGCCGCGTGCTTCTGCGGCCCCCCTTGCACGCCGCGTGGGAAAGCAGATATATTGGAGTGTTTGTCCCACGCCGGTAGAATTGCCCTAGCAGAGAGCGCGTTGTATGGCCCAACATTGTGAAGTATGCGGAAAAAAGCCCGCTTTGGGAAACACGGTAACCCATCGCGGCAAGGCAAAGTACCTCGGCGGGGTGGGTACGAAAGTGACCGGCATCAGCCGCCGGAAGTTCCGCCCCAATTTGCAGCAGGTCCACGTGACCACGCGAAACGGCACCCGGAAGACGATGCGAGTCTGTACTCAGTGCATCCGTAGCGGGGCCGTAACCAAGCGGATTCATCAAACCCCGTTCAAGCTGCCCCAGGCTGCCCAAGCGAAATAGCGGCCGACCGTGCAGCCGGCTGCCGGCTCGCCGCGCGTAGGACGGAATTCCTAATCCGTCCAGCTATCGGGGACGGATTGGGAAATCCGTCGTGCATTCGTAATCAAGTTATTCTGACGCGGACGGCTTAGCGATGGCCATCACCCGTGCCGAGGTCGAAAAGGTCTCCTTGTTGGCCCGGCTGTCATTGTCGGACGAGGAACTCGACCGGATGACCAGCCAGATGGGCGACATCCTCGGCTACGTCGACTTGCTTTCGGAACTCGATACCGAACAGGTTGAACCGATGGCGCACGCCTTGGATGTGGCCAACGTTTTCCGCGACGACGCCGTGCAACCGAGCCTGGATCGGGAAGCGGCGCTTGGCAATGCCCCGCATCGCGACGGGGAGTGCTACCTGGTTCCGGCCGTGTTGGGCGAAGTGTAGCTCTGTGGGAGGCGACTCCAATCGCCGATGAGACGTGAAAGGATGGGGTTCAGGGTTCAGGGTTCAGGATTTGATGGAAGGTTGATCTCAAGTTCTGAACCCTGAACCCTGAACCCTGCACTCTCCATGACCGATCTGAACGCCACCGAACTGGTCCGTCAACTCACCGCGGGCGAAGTCACTTCGGCGGCGCTCACCAAGACATTTTTGGATCGCATCGCGCGGTACGACGGCGCCGTGAAGGCATTCTTGCGCGTCGATGCCGATGCGGCCCTGGCCCAAGCCGAAGCGATCGACTATCGCCGCAAGGCCGGCAAGCCGCTGGGGCCGTTGGCGGGTCTGCCCGTGGCCGTCAAAGACCTGCTCTGCACGCAAGGCGAGCCGACCACCTGTGCCTCTCGCATGTTGGAGAACTTCCGCCCGCCCTACGACGCCACGGTCGTCGCCAGACTGAAATTGGCCGACGCCGTGTTGATCGGCCGGACCAACATGGACGAGTTCGCCATGGGCGGGTCGAACGAGAACTCGGCGTTCTTCCCCACGCACAATCCCTGGGATCTGTCGCGGGTGCCCGGCGGCTCCAGCGGCGGTTCGGCGGCGTGCGTGGCCGCGCGGATGGCGCCGCTGGCCGTGGGCACCGATACCGGCGGCTCGATCCGCGCCCCCGCCGGCCTTTGCGGCGTCTCCGGCATGAAGCCCACCTACGGCCGGGTGAGCCGCTACGGGCTGGTGGCCTTTGCCAGCAGTCTCGACCAGATCGGCCCCTTCGGCCAAACGGCCGAAGACTGTGCCCTGTTGCTGGAGGTGCTGGCCGGCTATGACCCCAAGGATTCCACCTCGATCGACCGGCCCGTGCCCAAGTATGGCGAAACGATCCGGCAGCCGCTCACCGGGCTGCGGCTGGGACTGGTGCGCGAGCATTTTGGCGAAGGGCTCGACGCCGAGGTCGAGGCGGCCGTCCGCGAGGCGGTGCGCGTGTACGAATCGCTCGGGGCGAAGGTCGAGCAGCTTTCGATGCCGCACAGCAAGTACGCCGTGGCGACGTACTACATCATCGCCCCGTGCGAAGCGTCGAGCAACCTGGCCCGCTACGACGGCGTCCACTACGGCTATCGCAGCGACCAAAGTAGTAGGCACACTCCGTGTGCCGACACTGGGCTGCCAACGGAAAACGCCCTGATCCAAATGTATCGCCGCAGCCGGGCGGAAGGTTTCGGCGCGGAAGTGAAGCGCCGCATCATGCTCGGCACCTACGCCCTGAGCGCCGGCTACTACGACGCCTACTACAAGAAGGCGCTCAAAGTGCGGCGGCTGATCCGGCAGGATTTTGATCGGGCCTTTGAAGAGGTCGATCTGATCGCCGGCCCGGTCACGCCCACGCCGGCGTTCAAGATCGGCGAGCGGATCGACGACCCGCTGGCCATGTATCTGTTCGACCTCTACACGGTGAGCACGAATCTGGCGGGCATCGCCGGCATCTCGATTCCCTGCGGCTTTAGCACATCCGGTCTGCCGATTGGCCTTCACCTGCAAGCCCCGCCGTTTGCCGAAGAGCGTTTGCTCCGCGGCGCGCACATGTATCAGCAGGTTACCGACTGGCACGCGAAGCAGCCGCCGTTGAGCTGACCCCCTGGACAGGGAGGGCGTCGGAACGCTACAATGCTGATGGTTCGGGCCTTGCCTTTTCATGCATGCAGGAGGACGGCACCATGCGGCCGGAAGATATCCGCGATTTTCTTCAGAAGAAGCCGTTTCAGCCGATTCGACTGACGCTAACCGACGGACGGACGTATGAGGTCCGACATCCTGAATTGGCGATGGTTGGGCGTTCCACGGTAGCCATTGGCGTGCCTGCGCCTGATGATCCGCGCCCGATTTACGACCGTTTGGTGACGGTGTCGCTGTTGCACGTCATGCAGGTCGAACCGAGTGAGATGCAGGGGACGTCGTAGTGGCCCACGTTGGCAGAATAGTACTTGTCGGGATCGCACACTTTGCTTTCAGCGTTATCCTCTATTATGGAAGAGTCAAGGACCTCTCTCCAGTATTCCGCTTTGATGTTCTTGTGTTCATCCTGCCGGCACTGCTGGCATTTACCGGTTACTTCTCTCTTGCGTGGTTTGGCATACTCTCGATACATCGCTTTGGCATCAAATTAGCCCTCGCTCTGCTGATCTCCGTCTTTGCATTGGCAACATCGTCCGTTTGCTTTGCGACCTTTGCTTTCAACATGTGGGGAACGTGAGCGGAAAGATTTGAGAACGGGCGCGTACTGGTAGACGCCAGCGCGACCCGCCGACGGCCGCTAATCCCCAATCCCCAATCTCTCGTCCCTCGCCATGTCCGACCCCTACACCATCATCATCGGTCTTGAAGTTCACGTGCAGTTGCTCACGGAGAGCAAGATGTTTTGCGGGTGCAGCACGAAGTTCGGCGCGCCGCCCAATACGCAGACCTGCCCGGTGTGCATCGGCATGCCGGGGTCGCTGCCCGTGATGAACCGCAAGGCGTTCGCGCTGTCGCTGCGGACGGCCGTGGCCCTGAACTGCGAGATTCCCCACTTCACCAAATGGGACCGCAAGAACTACTATTATCCCGATTTGCCCAAGGGCTATCAGATCAGCCAATTCGACCTGCCGCTGAGCCGCAACGGCTGGCTGGAAATTGAAGGTGAACAAGGGGCGCCACTGCGGCGGATCGGCATCATCCGCGCCCATCTCGAAGAAGACGCCGGCAAAAGCATGCACGACGAAAGTGGCAAGGGCGTAAAGGGGGACAGTCCCCCTTTGTGCGAAGCACCGGGCACCGACCAAAGGTTGGTCGGGCCGTTCCGGCAAAGGGGGGCTGTCCCCCTTTACGCCCGCGGCAAGGCCGACAGCCGCATCGACCTGAACCGGGCCGGTACTCCGCTGCTGGAAATCGTCAGCGAGCCCGACCTCCGCTCGCCCGCCGAGGCCAAGGCCTATCTCACCGAGTTGAAGCTGCTGTTGAACTATCTGGGCGTTTCCGACTGCAACATGCAGGAAGGCAGTCTGCGCGTCGACGCCAACATCAATCTACACATCGACGTGGCGGAAAAGGGGTCAGTCCTCATTTGCCGGAACGGCCCGGAGGGTGCTACGCACAAATGGGGACTGACCCCTTTTCCGCCGCAGGGCAAGATCGCCACGCCCATCGTCGAAGTGAAGAACATGAATAGCTTCCGCGCGGTCGAGCGGGCGCTGGCGTATGAGGCCCAACGACAATGGACCGAGTGGCAGGAGACCGGCCACAAACTGGGCGACGTGCCCAAGTCGACCCGCGGCTGGGACGAAGTCTCGCAGACGACCCACGAACAGCGCTCCAAGGAAGAATCGAGCGACTATCGCTACTTCCCCGATCCCGACCTCGTGCCGGTCACCGTGACGAAGGCCGAGGTGGAACAAGTGCGGGCGTCGCTGGGCGAGTTGCCCGCCGCCCTCCGCACGCGGCTCGAACGGACCTATGGCATCACGCCGTACGATAGCGACGTGCTGGTGAACCAAGGCCGCGCATTGGTCGATTACTACATCGAGCTGGCCGGCGCTTGCGGCGACGGCAAGGTGGCCAGCAATTGGATCCAGCAGGACGTGCTGCGATGGCTCAACGACCAGCAGGTCGACATCGGCCGGTATCCCGTTCGCCCCCAGGTGCTGGCCGAGTTGATCGGCAAGGTCCGCAGCGGGGCCTTCGATACCAGCCGCGGCCGCGAAGTGCTGGGCGCGATGGTGGCCTCGGGCAAGCCGCTGGCCGAGGCTATTGCGAGCCTTGGGATCGAGGCAGTGGACGAGTCGGCCATCGTCGAGCTTTGCCGCGAGTTGATCCACGCCAACCCGAAGGTCGTGGCCGAGGTGAAGGAGGGCAAGCTGAAGGGCCTCGGCGCCCTGATCGGCCAGGCGAAGAAGAAGAACCCCAACGTCAACCCGAATCGCGTGCGAGATTTGTGCCTCCAACTGATCCGCGATCAAGAACAATCAACCGCCTGTTAGAGCGTATCGCGACGATAACGAAAAAAGGGCTCTTCCGGTTTTAGGTGCAGAACGCGAGAAATTCAGCCTTCAGGCCACGGACGATCTCGCGTAGCTCGGCGATGGTCCGCCCGGCGGCTTCCGACGCCCGGTTCAAGTCCAGGAGCAGCCGGTTCCAGAGCGTGTCGGCTGACTTCACGCCGTAGCAGCGTTTGGTGATGACGCGGGCCTTGTTGTTGATACCTTCAACCGCCGCGCTGGTGTACCGCCCGTCGAAGTAGTTCAGGATGCCCGTCTTCCAGTTGTCGTAGGTCGTCCAGAACTTGGCGAAGTCCAGCCCCAGCGCTTCGGTCCGCGCGCGGAGTTCGGCCAACTGCTGTTCCGCTGTGGCGCGATCCGGCGCGGTGTCGAAGATCTCCTTGAACCGCACGCGCACGTCATACACGTCCTTCAACACAGGCAACTCGACGAACAGCCGATCCAGCGACTCGCGTTCCTCGGGCTTCAGGTCCTTCGGGTCGCGGCGGAACTCCCACATCAGCGAGCGGAACCGTTTCTGCTCGGCTTTGGACAACTGGGCCTTGTGCTTCCGCGTGCTTTTTTTTTCGCAACTCATCCACCACCTCGTTGAACTGCTTGGCCACGTGGAACCGGTCCACCACCAACCGGCTGTTGCGAAGTTGCTCGTTGCAGACCGGGCCGTAGACCTTCCCCATGTCCACGCGGTGCGTTTCCACCGCGGTGCGCTGCTCGGGCGTCAATTTCCCCAGGCATTCGAGGGCCGCTGCCGTGTCGCGCCCGCGGGCCACCGCCAGCACCTTCGGCGACTCCGGGTCGGTCAAGTCCGTCATCACCGTCACGTACAACTTGTGCCGCTTCTTGAGGCTGATTTCGTCCATGCCCACGTGCTTGATGACCCGTGCCGGGTCGATCCGCTTGTCGTCCTTCAACTGGTTCTCGACGATCAGTTCCACGGTCTCCGCCGAGATGCCCAGCCGCGCGGCCACCTCTTCTTCGTTGCTGCCGATGAGCATCCGCAGCACGTATTCCTCGAAGCGGTACGTGTACAGCACCTTCTTCCGCTTGAAGGGGGCGAAATGCTCCTGGCGATGCCCACAGCGCGAGCAACGATGGAAGCAAGGCTGGAAGATCAGGAAGCTCGGCTGACCCCACAGGTCCAGGTCGCGGACCACATAGACGGTGTTCTTGTACTCGTAGGTGGACGGCTCTTCGTGGCCGCACTGCTCACAACGGCAAGAGTCGGGCAGGGGGAACTTGACCTCGAAGCCGTGCCCGTCGCGCGAGCGCTCGTATCCCAACAGTTCCACACCCGGCGGCAAATCCAACTTCACTTTGACCTCGACCTGAGCCATCCGTGGCCTCCTTGGTTGGCGGTGTCTTCTGCGACGGGGCGAAGGCAACAACCGCGTTGGTCCGACCGCCGCCGCTTGAGCAAGGTAACGCCGCGGGCGACCTCGGGCCAACAGCAACCTTCCCAACTCGCGAAATCGGCGCCCGCAGGGAGGAGGCGGCGGAACATGTTCCCGGACAAGCACTTACGCTCGCAATCCCTGTTGCACTATATTCTTGTGGGGGGGCTAATATGGCGAGAATTACGTGCCTGGGGCGTTCAAGCAACCGTCGCGCGTAGTATAACGGCCGCTATTGTTGAGCCTCGGGTTTGTGCGGCGTTCGCACCCAGAACCGGAAGAGCCGAAAAAAGGAGCATTCATTATGGAAGTGCGTATGTGGCTTAGCTTTGATCTTGGGCTCCGCGGCGACTACGAGGGCATTTATGCATGGCTCGACGAGCACGAGGCAAGGGAGTGCGGCGATAGCGTCGCGTACATGAAGTATGAATGCGAGGGCAACTTTCCCGAGTCGCTGGAGCAGGATATCAGGAGTGCCATCGATGTAACGAAGAAGACACGAATCTACCTCGTCTGGGCGGGCGAGGACGGCAAGACCCATGCGCGATTCATAATTGGAAGGCGAAGTTGTCCCCGTGGGCCGGCTTTAGCGGCAGCACCGGCGAGTCTGAGTCTGATGAGAGTTGAATCATGCGATATGCATTAGTCGATACGGGTGTTTGGTATGCGATGTTCGCTCGTGACGATTCGTACGTCGGCAGCGTCGACAGGAAGGTTCAAGCCCTCGATGGATGCCAACTCGTCGTTCCGTGGCCAACTATGTATGAGACCCTAAGAACGAAGTTCGTGAAGAAGACGCTGGCGCTGAAGCAACTCAAAGACTACCTTGCACGCCCTCACGTGGAACGTCTCGACGACACCCGTTATCGTGAGGACGCGATGAAACTCACTTTCTCGTCCGCTCTTACGCAACACCGGCCGTTGAGCATGATCGACTGTTTGATCCGCCTGATCATGGAAGACAAGAACGTCAAAATTGATTTGCTGGCTACGTTCAACGAACGGGACTTTGCTGACGTCTGCAGGAAGCAGAAAATTGAGATGGTTTGACTGAGGAGACTCGTGGAACATGTCCATCATTACCCTGACCACCGACTTCGGCTTCGGCAGCCACTACGTGGCGGTGGTGAAAGGGGTGATCCTGTCGATTTGTCCGACGGCCACCATCATCGACATCGCCCACGACATCCCGCCGCAAGACATCCGCCGGGCGGCCCTCTTGCTGGACAACGCGGCCGATTGGTTCCCGCCCGAGACAATCCACGTGGCCGTGGTCGATCCGGGCGTGGGCACGGACCGGGCCATCGTCTACGCGCGGATCGGCCAACACCACTTCCTCGCCCCCGACAATGGTTTGCTCAGCCGGCTGGCGGCGCGAACGCCGCCGCAGAAACTCATTCGCCTCAGCGAGCCGGCGTATTGGCTGGCCAAAGTCTCGACGACGTTCCACGGCCGCGACATCATGGCGCCGGTGGCCGCGCGGCTGGCGATGGGGCTCGATCCCGACCGGCTGGGCCCGCCGCTGGAACGACTGGCGACGCTCGATTGGCCCGAGGCGCGTCAGAGCCCGACCCGCATCGACGGCGCGGTCGTCGAGATCGACGACTTCGGCAACCTGATCACCAACATCACGGCCGACATGCTGGCCGGCCGACCGACCGATCGCCGTGCGTGCGTCGTCTGCAACATCTATGAAACGTGGGGCATCTACCACGCCTACGCCGCCCAGCCGAGCGGAACGCTGGTGGCCGTGATCGGTTCTGGCGGCCGCTTGGAACTGGCGCTGGTGGGCGACAGCGCCGCGCGCCGGTTGGGCATTGGCGTCGGCTCGCCCGTGACGCTGGCGTGGGAGTGAACGGCAGGACGGATTTCCCAATCCATCCAGTCTTCGGACGTGGACTGAGAAATGCGACGTTTCTCGGGACGGATTGGGAAATCCGTCCTACCAACTTGACCAACCTCAGTAGTTCCAAATTCGGGAAATTGATATAGGTGAACGCAAGGTTCCTCCAGTAAAGAACTTGGGTCACAAACCAGGTTCACACAAGGAGGAAACCCATGCGTTCACAAACGGAGTATATCATCACCAAGGCGGAGGTCCACGCGTACGCCGAGGACTGGATAGGGACGGCGCTTCGCCTTGAGTATCGGGGTTATAAATGTTCGACTTCCACGCTTCTCCAAATTCTCCTGATTGCCGCGGCACGGGTGGTTTCCGTGTTTGCCGCCTGCCGCGATCTGGCCGATGCACCGTCGGATCAGACGATTCGCAACGCCTTGGCCGTAACGTTGCCGGAAATCGCCGAACTCGAACGTCGTTTGAACCTCGCCTTGGTGACGCATGTGCCCAAGGCGTTGCGACGCAAATCCCGCATGGTGGCGATCGACCTGACGCTGATTCCCTATCACGGGCAGCCGGCGCGGGACAAGAAGGAAATCTTTCGAGGCGAACCGAAGTCGGGCACCACCCATTTCCATGCCTACGCCACGGCTGTGGTACTCCACAAAGGCTACCGTTACACCTTGGCGCTGGTGCGAGTCGAGTACGGCGACTCGATGAAAGAGGTGCTTCAGCGGCTGTTGGCGATTGTTCGTCGCCGAGGCGTAAAAATCCGCTTTTTGCTGCTGGACAAGGGCTTTTTCAGCGTAGAAGTCATTCAGTATCTTCTTCGCGCCCGTCGTGGATTCATCATTCCCGCCGTCGTGCGAGGCCGAAAGCCCAAGGACCCCAAGACTCCGCCGCACGGCTTGCGAGCACTGTTGAAGAAGAAACACGGCTACTATCGGGAGACGATCACCTCGGGCCAAACGAAAGAGAAACCGAAGGCCAGCGTGACCGTGAACATTTGCGTTGCCAGCAAGCATTTCACCGACGAGAAGACCGGCCGGCGGCGGCGCAAGCGGCTTCTCTACGTGGTGTCGAAGGTGCGGCGAACACCTGCGGAGATACGCGAAACCTATCGCAAGCGTTTCGGCATCGAGACGAGCTACCGCCAGATGAACGAGGCGAAGATCAAGACATGCACGCGCGATCCAGCGTTGCGTCTGCTGTTCGTGGGCATTGCTCTGGTGCTGCGCAACGTGTGGGTGTGGATTCATTTTCGCTTCGCCAAAGGAAAATTCACCGAGGAACCGCAACTCTTTCTGGAATTGCTTCGTTTCCAAGAAATGCTCTTGTGGATCACCCAGATCGTTCAACAAGCCCTCGGCGCCAACAAAACCCTCGGACTGGATCGTCATACCTATGAACGACTTACGGCACATCGCCACACATAGCCAAATTTGGAACTACTGAACCTATTGCGACGCGACTTAACCCAGCGAATCCAACTCCTTCACCATCCGGCCGAATTGCCCCAGGGCGTTGTCGACCTGCTGCGGCTTCTCCATGTCGACGCCCGCGCCGCGCAAGAGGTCCAAGGGGTCCTTGGAGCAGCCGCCCTTGAGGAAGTTGAGATAATCGTCCAGTTCCGCGCGGCCGCCGCCGGTAACGCGATCCACCAGGGCCATCGCGGCCGACATGCCCGTCGCGTACTTGTAGACGTAGAACGCCCGGTAGAAGTGCGGCACGCGCAGGCACTCCAGGTCCAATTCCGGATCGAGGGAGAAATCGGGCCCGAAGTACAGCTTGAGCAGCCCGCGATAGATCTCCGTCAGCCGGTCCAGCGTCAGCGGCTCTCCCGCTTCGACCGAGGCATGGGCCAGCTTCTCGAACTCGGCGAACATCGTCTGGCGGAAGATCGTGCTGCGGATGGCGTCGATCTGCCGGTTCAGCAGGAACGCCCGCTCGTGGTTGTCGCGAGCGTGCTGCAAGAGATAGCGGCTGAGGAGTTGCTCGTTGAACGTGCTGGCCACTTCGGCCACGAAAATCGAGTAGTTGTAGTAGGCGAAGGGTTGGTTCTTGGCCGAGAAGTAGCTGTGCATCGAGTGGCCCGCCTCGTGGGCCAGCGTGAAGACGTGGTCGAGCACATCGGGCTGATAGTTGATGAGGATGTAGGGATCGCCGTCGTAGGAGCCGGCGGAGAAGGCCCCGCTGCGCTTGCCGCGGTTCTCGTAGCGGTCGCACCATCGGCCGCGCAGCCCGCGTTCGAGCACGCCGCCGTACTCGCTGCCCAGCGGTTCCAACGCGGTCAGCACCACCTTGACCGCCTCGTCCCAGGTGTGGCGGCTCCGCATTTCCGCCAGGATCGGCACGTAGGTGTCGTAGTGGTGGATGTCTTTCAACTGCATCTTTCGCCGCCGCACGTCGTAGTAATGGTGCAACGCCGGCAGTTGGCCGTGGATCGACGCGATCAAGTTGTCGTACACCGACGCCGGCACCTGATCGGGGAACAGGGCCGCTTCCAGCGCCGACGGATAATTGCGGACCTTGGCATAGTAGACGTCGCGCTCGACCGATGCGTTGAGCGAGGCGGCCAGCGTGTGCTCGTGGGCCTTGTATTGCTCGTAGTAGGTGTGGAAGGCCGTGGCCCGGACGTCGCGATCCGGCGAGTACAAGAGCGTGATGAAGGTGCCGTGGCTCAATTCGATCGGCTGCCCTTTTTCGTTCTTGACCGTGCCGAACTTGATGTCGGTGTCGTTAAGCTGGCGGAAGATTCGGCCGGCCGCTTCGGCCATCTCGGTCTGCATCGCCAGGAGTTTCTCTTCCTTCTGGCCCAGCGTGTGCGGCTTGTAGCGGAGGATGCGCGTCAACAGGAGCTTGTAGGGGGCCAACGCCGGATCTTGCAGGAACTCCTCCATCTTGGCCTGCGGAACGGCGAGGACTTCCGGGCGGATGTAGCTGCCGGCCTGAGCGGCACGGCTAACAACCTGGGTGAAGCGGCCCTGCATCCGTTGATAGACGCTGTTCGACTGGTCCTCGGCCGTCTTCAACATGGCGTACGTGCCGAGCCGGTCGCCCGCGCGGTCCACGTCCAGATCGAATTGCAGGCAGGCGGCCAGCTTTTGAGCGCTTTCCGCCAGTTTCCCTTGAAAGGCGGCGTAGCCTTCAATCTGCTTCTGCCACGCGGCAAAGGCATCATCCCAGGCTTTGTCGCTGGGGAAGAGGCTCGACAGGTCCCAGGTATCCGATTGAGGAACCTCGCTGCGTTTCGGAAGCTGTTTGACGGGCGAAGCCGTCGGTTCGGTTGCCGGCGCGGCCGCGGCCGTTTTGCCGACAAGCGCCGCCACGGCGCCCAAGCCGGTGGTTTGTAGAAAGCCACGACGATCCATGTTGTTCCTCGCTTGAATGTCAAGTTTCGTAGGGTGGGCACCGCCCACCGGCCCACAGCCAATCGTGGCGGGCAGTGCCCGCCCTACCGTTAGGATTCCGTACGAAGCCGCATGTTCACCGGTTCGGACCCGCCGCCAGCGTAATCACGATCTCCTTGGGGTCATCCTGCCTCAAGTGCGCCGACCGTTCCACTTTGCCGCCGGGCGTTTCGAGCACAAGCTGGTACTTCCCCCAGAAGCCGCGGAACGAGAATCGTCCGGCCGCGTCGGTGGTTGCCGTAAGCCGCGTGTTCCATTCCTCGTGAATCAGCCGCTTGAGCTGTTCGTACACGGGCTTGGGCGACATGTCGGCCCGCAGCATTCCGCCGCCCTTGAGCCACGAGCCCTGGTCGCTCAGGTCCCACCACGTCACCGCCCTCATGGCCGGCTGGGCGAAGCAGACGCGATAGAACTTCACGGCGTAGTCGGCCTGGGCCGCCTCGTCCCAGACGCCCTCGCGGTGCGAACCGGCGATCTTCTGTCCGCCCGAGGTGGGCGTGAACTCGGTGATGTGCAACTCTTTGCCGAGCGTGGCGTAGTGGTCCAGCGTCTCCTGCACCCGGTCCAACGGAAATCGCATCGTCCGCGGCTCGTGGGCCTGGATGCCGATCCCGTCGAAGGGCACGCCGTTCTCCTTGGCCTCGCTCAACAGGCGGAAGAAGCCCGGGCGGCCGTCGGCCAACACGTAATAGTCGTTGACGATCAAATAGGCCCGCGGATCGGCCTGCCGGGCCCAACGGTAAGGATCGTCGATCTTCGGCGTGGCCAGGTGCGAAGGCTCGTTGACCACTTCCCAGAACTCGATCTTGCCGCCGTATCGCTTCAGGATGTCCTCGACCCGCTGCCGCTGGATCTCCGGCGACGGCTGGCCTTGCGACCAGGTGGGGATTCCCGATTCGGTGCCCCACAGCAGCGGGTGCCCCTTCATGCGGATTCCCCGCTGGCCGCACCACTCGACGACCTTGTCGGTATACTGGTAATTTGGCTTGCCCCGTTGCTGTTCGTACCCACGCCAGTAGAAGCCGACCGTGGCGTAGTTGAACAACTCCTCGAACCGCTTCTTGTAGGCGGCGTTTTGGGCCTCGTTGGACTGGCGATCGAAGCGGTAGATGTTGCAGCCGAAGAGGAAGTCGTGCCCGGTCTGCGCCGACCGAGACCTTGACGCCGGAGACGGGCTGGCCGGCCGAATCGATGATGCGAATCTTTGCCTCGCCTTTGCGGTGCTTCTCGATGGCCGCTTGCGTGGCGGCGACGATCTCCTGCTCGCGCTTCTCGGCTGCCCTGATCAACTCGCTCGGGTCGACCAGGGTCGGGTCCGACGCTCCCGGCGGCGGGCTGATCGTGATCCGATCGAGATACAGATTGCGGTCTTCCTTGCCGATCACGGCATCGTTGAGAAACGCCGCGGCGATCTCGTGGACGCCCGCGGTCAAGTCGACGTCGAAGCGGTAATCGGCCCGTTCGGCTCGGCCCACGGAAAGCGTCTTGACCGATCGGCCGTCGACCATCAGGGCCATTTCCGGCCACACGCCGCCGGCCACGCTGCCCCAGGCGCGAACGACGATCTGATACTTTCCGGCCGAAGCCACGCTGAGGGACTGTCCCACGCGGCAGTTGCTCCAGAGGTTCCAGCCGCCGCCCGAGATCGGACCGCCTTCGGTGTGAATGGCGGCCTTTTCGGCCGGGATCACCAACTCGGCCGACGCGAGGGCCGCGTGCCAGAGCAGTACGCCAGTCAAGACGATACAGGTTGTCAGCTTGGTCATGGTGATGCTCCGGGGAGTCTACATTAGCGATTTATGAATGGAGGGATTTGTGATGCGAGCCGATGGCTTCGCCCCGGAGGGGCGCTCGACAGTAGCCCAGCAGTTCACTGCTGGGGACGCGGGCAATTGAGAGGGTTTCGCGTCCCGGAGGGACGTTTGGACGTGGCGCTTCGATGCGTGTTTTCAACCGTCCCTCCGGGACGAACGGACGTCTTCGTTCCCTCCCGCCCCAGCGATAAATCGTTGGGCTATTGTCGAACGACCCTCCGGGTCGAAAATCTGCCGTCAATCCTTTTGTGACAAAACTCTAACGTTGCGAATCACTGCCCTGGTCCGCAAGACGTGTCCGATCGGCAGGCGCGTTTGCACCCGGGCAGGTCTCCTATTGTAGCCGGCCGCCAACGCCCTTGCCACCCCGCACATCTCGCCTGGGCGTGTCAGGCGCCGATGGGCGGAGTACAATAGTCCGACTGTGGACGCAACGGCTGAGCCCCCTGACGAAAGGGCGCCCCACGTGGAGTTCCAACGATTCGAGCCGACGATCTTCCAGTTCCTCGAAGAACTGGCCGACAACAACAACCGGCCCTGGTTCCAGGAGAACAAGCGGCGCTACGAGGGTGAGGTCCTGGCGCCGTGCCTGGCCTTCATCAGGGCCTTCGCGCCGCGGCTGAAGAAGATTTCGCGGTCGTTCGTGGCCAGCGACCGCCGCATGGGCGGCTCGCTCATGCGGGTCTACCGCGACACGCGATTCGCCGGCGACAAGACGCCTTACAAGACCAACGTCGGCATCCAGTTCCGCCACGAGTTCGGCCGCGACGTTCACGCCCCCGGGTTCTACGTTCACATTGCGGCGGACGAATGTTTCTTGGCGGTGGGCGTGTGGCGCCCGGACCCCGACGCGCTGCTGCTGATTCGGCAAGCGATCGTCGATTGGCCCGACCGCTGGCGACGGGCGGTGGGCGGCAAGAAGTTCCGCGAACGCTTCGAGTTGCAGGGCGGCAGCCTCCGCTCATCGCCCCGCGGCTTCCCGGCCGATCATCCGCTGGTCGAAGACTTGAAGCGGACCGATGTCATCGGCGTCCACGACTTGAGCGAGCAGGACGTGTTGGGCGAGCAGTTCTTGGACCGCGTGGCAACCGCGTTCACCGCCAGTCGGCCCTTCGTGCGGTTCCTGTGCGACGCGCTGCGAGTGCCGTTCTGAGAGAATCCGCCGAAATTGCTTCAACACTGCCACCCTGCCCGGCTAACCTTCACAATCCGTTCCAGGAAAAGTTGCTCAACGGCACAACTTCGATACCTGTACGGTCTTGGCTTTCCTTCCGATACTGCTCAATCTTTGCCGCCATCTCGGGTGGCGATTCACCAACAGGATATTTGACAAAATTAGGATCAGGCAATTCCGGTGTGTCTCCAAAAAGCCATGCCAAAAGCCCCGTATACGGTGCTCCCTTTGGGCGTAGGTGAAAACGCAACGAATCGACATTATAGGGGTTTGTCGCAATCTCTTTAAGAAACGGTCTGGCTTCACAATCAACTAGACATACCCTGCTAATTGTCGAGACCGGAATCGTCCCTTTGTAACAACAACTGCCTCGCTCTTCTAGGCACGACCGCCACACGTGCCGATACTGTTCTAGGTCGTCTCTAACGCAATCATGGATTGCTTCTAATGGTGTGTTGGCATGTGTAGCGAGAACTTGGGCGACAAAATCTTCATCGGGATGAAACTTGCTTTCATCTAGTTCTGTACTGTCAATTTCCAAGACCGCACATCTCCCTTTGTCTGTCGCTTTCAGGGCAAAGTAAAATGCATGTACGACGGAGAAATACACCATATCCCTACGGCTTGGAAACTTTTCCCATTGGCTTTGTTTCTCGCCTCTTGGTTCCAATCCTGTACGTTGTATCCGTTTCCAACGATCTTCGCTTGTACCGTGATAGAGTTTCATGACTAACGTTACTTTGAGGGACTGTTCCACCCTTGCTTTGTGATCCATTTCCAGTCGTCGTCGGAAAGTTTGTCCCGTTGGACTTTGATAATCGTGCCGTCCCTCTTTTCCAGATGCACGGTATCGCCAAGTGCTTTCACGAACTTCGCCTCTGTCGTATGTTGTCCATCGGCACTGGTCCATGTGTGCCACTTGGCTTCCTCGATTTGTGCTTGTCGCTTCGCTTTTTCTTCTTTGAGAGCCTCGTCCATTTCACGTTTCGCTTCGACTTGTTGCCTTGTTCTTGCGTGTTCGTCGTAGAACCAGCACTCCTGTATCAGCACGTTGCCCATCTTGCCAGCACACTTGCCTCCGATTACTACGGTTTGCCCTGGTTGTGTGCGGCAAGTATCTATGGCGCGAAAGGTGGGGAGGTTGTATAACTTGGGGTAATGTCTCGGTTGCAGCACAAAGCGAAGCAGGAGGAAATCGCAATGGCGTTACCCAAGTTGGATCGAAAGGCCTACGAGGAGCAGATGCGGGCGGAGTTCGAGCGTGCGTTGCGGGAGGTGGCCGACGCGGTGGATGGCGCGCCGCAGGGTCGGGTGATTCGCGATAGCGAGGAGAAAGCGAGGGATGCCTTGGATCGCTTTCGCCTGGTCGCCTACGAAAAGGCGATCCAGATGAAGGTCAACGCGGCGGAAGCCGCTTTTCCCCCCTCCCCACAGCGCGACGACGGGAAAGAAGAAACGACATAAAGGAAAGCAGTCCACCAGCGTCCTGACCATCAATGGGCGGATCGACGTATGGCGGATTCGTTGGCACTGTCGGCAGGAAGGAAGCGAAACGCCGGCAGACCGCTGGTTGGACGAAGCCGAAGCCACGATCAGCGAAGGGGTTCGGGAGATGGCATGTCGGTTGAACCAGGATTCCGCCAGTTTTGCGAAGACGGCGGCAAATCTGGCGCGTGCGGCGCATTGGTCCATCAGCAAGGAAGCGTTGCGGCAGTTGATCGAAGGGGAGGGCAAGGCGGTGTTGCGTGCCTTGCAGCGTGGGGAATTACAGCCGGAGTGGACGGCCGAAGAATGCCGCACGGCCGAGGGCGTTTCTCGGCTGTATCTGGGATGTGACGGTGTCAAAGTGCCTCTGGTCACGGAGAAAGAAAAGCAGCAGCGGCGGACGAAGATTCGTGAAAAACGGCGGCAGTGCGGCCGTCGCTGTCGGCCTTTGCCCCGCGCGAAAACGGGAGCCGATCAAGCCTACAAGGAATTCAAGGTGGCCAACTTCTATGACGAAACGATGAAGCATCGCTATGTGGGAGCGACCAGCGGCGATCACGAAGCCGCGGGGCGTTTGATGCGGCGGATGGCGTGCCAACTGGAGTTGCCCAAGGCCGAAGAGAAGGTGGCCAACGTGGACGGGGCTCCCTGGATTCGCAACCAGATCGAGTTTCACGGTTTGGTGGACGCCATTGGATTGGACTTCTATCACCTGCGGGAGAACTTGCAGAAGAGCCGCCGGATTGTGTTTGGCGAAGAGTCCGCGCAAGGCAAGACATGGCTGGAGGGAGTGATGCACACGTTTCGGCACGTAGGCTACGATTCCGCTTGGGACCAATTGGTGGCTTGGCGTTCTCCCCTGCGCTCGCCGACCAAACGGAAGGAAGCCAACCGCCTGCTGCATTATGTGGCGGAGCGCAAGCCGATGATCCACTACCCTGAGTTCCGCCGTCGCGGTTGGCAGATTGGCAGCGGGCCTACCGAAAGCGAGTGCAAAACCACCACGCATCGGGTCAAAGGCCGCGGACGCCGCTGGGATGGAGACAACGCCGAAGCGATGATGGCCCTCGCAACACTGGACAACAGCCGCATGTGGCAAACTTACTGGATAACCTCAAATCCCGCAAAGAATTAAGGGTGCCAGAAAATCTGGCCGCACACCCCTGGTTGCAAACTAGCGAGAACACGTTCGTCGGCTTTCGTGAAAATGCACTGTACAGAAGAGACGGAGAATTGCTGTTCGACGTCGAGAGCGACATAGGGGGTATCGAGAATGTCCTTCCCAATCTTTTCAATCCGGCCCTTGACGGCGAACCATTTATCCTTCATGTTGCTGTCGGCTTGAACTTCATTTTTCTCGTAGGCAGCATAAACTGCGGCGGCATCGGCTACGACAAGATCAGTAGGATGTGAGTCCTCCTTTACACGCTGGACCGTTTTTGCGGGAGAGGATGAAGGCGACGCCTGTTCCTCGTTGGCACGCTCGACTCGTTTTGGTTCTGTCCTGGATGGTGACGCTGCGGGAGTGGCACGGTGATTTGCCTCACACCCACCAATAAGACAACCAACCACGACGGCACAACCGATGCCCAAGTATCCGCCAAATCCGCCTGCGAAACCCTTGCCGACTGACATGATAGTTCCCTTCGTGAATGAGCGGGTTTGACCGCACATACTCCTATATCGTCGTCATAGTGGGGTGTCAAGGGGATCTCCAAGGGGGCGACGAAATTGTCTGGGGATGCAGACCGAGTCGAGAGTCTTTGATTCTCCCAAATCTGCAACTTGCACTATGCAATCGATGTGGTTTCGGCCGAAGCCGCTGTGACGTGATCGCAGTCTGTGCGAGGAAAGCCCTCACCCCCTGCCCCTCTCCCAAAGGGAGAGGGGAGTCTTGGCGTTACGCCCCCACCAAATACAACGGCACTTCGGTAGGAACCACGTCGTTCTTATCGAGCGGATTTCCCATGAAGTCCAACGCCTGAAAGCCTTGCGGCACGTCGAGCTTCGGGGCGTTCGCCTTGCGGGTCCAGAGGACCACCACCGTGCGGCCGCGCGAGCGGAATTGGTAGGCGTGGACCCCCTCCGGCTTGTCCCATTTGCGGACGAACGCGAGGTCCGGCCCCAGTAGTCGGGCCATCACGCTCAAGGCCGGATACATCTTCCGCGGCGCACCGCCGTATTCAAAGAAGATGTTGCTCGCGCTGGAGTCGTGCAGCCCGGCCCCGCCGCCGGAATGGAACAACACCTTCCGCACGCCGTTGGCGAACATCATGGCCGTGAGCTGCACCATGTCGGCCGAACACGTCAGCTCGTCCGGGCGCACGGTCGCGTCCATCGTGCTGTCGCCGACGTGGAACGGAGTGAACGGCGGGTCGTCTTCGGCATACAGCCCGAACTCGGTGACCCAGATCGGCTTGGCCTGGCCGCGTTTCTGCATCTCTTGCCAGCGCATCTGGAAGGCGGTCTCGATGCCTTCGGCCCGCTGCCGGGCGGGATACCAGTGGTAGTTATGGACGTCGCACCAGCGGAGCCCGTCCTGCTCGATGAACTCCTCCTCCCACTTCTGGCCCGGCGGACAGGCGATGCCGCCGATCACGGTACACTTGGGGTCGACCGACTTGGCCGCCTGGTAGGCCGTCTTGAGGGCCTCGACATAGTCGGCCGTCTTGTAGCCGTACGCGCTGGGCAGGGCATAATCGGTGTAGAGCGGCTCGTTCAGGATCTCAAAATCGGTGACGCGGCCCTGGTAGTGCTTGACCGTCTCGCGGACGTATTGGGCGAAATCCTCCCAGTGTTTCGGCTTGAACGCGATCATCGCCCGGCGGTTCTGCACGTCGCCGGAAGGGCTGCGGAAGGGGCGATCTTTGATGGTCTTCATTTGCTCGGGGTTCGTGTCGGCGTCCCAAACGGCCGTGGACGACGGCAGCAGCACCAGCAGCCGGCCCTGGGCGCCCAGGATATAGTTGGCGTCGATGTCGGGCATGCTGAAGTCGAACGGGCCGCCCTGCTTCGGCTGCACCGTGTCCCAGTGGGTCGACCAGTCGCGCCACCACCGCAGGCCGGCCAGGTGCGACAGCCGCAGCACGAACTCCCGGCCGAACGCATGGTTGAACCCGAAGAGGCTGTCGTCTTCCCTATAGGGCTCGATCACGGCGCAGCGGACCGTTTGGGCCAGCCCGCCGTCGGGTTCCCAACGGATGCGGAAGAAGCCCTGGCGGCCGGGCAGCACGGCGTAAGGCCGGTCGAGCGACCCTTTGGCAGCCACCGGCATGTCGAGTTTCTCTTCCCACACGGTGCGGCCCCAGAAATCGGTGACGGTCAATCGCCCCTTGAGCGTCTTCGGCTGTTCGGCGGCGTTGTAGGCCGTCATGCGGAAGCGGAGCCCCTTAGCCGGATCGGTGGAAGTGTTGCCGATCGCGCCCGTCTCAACCTGGGCCTCGACCTCCGCGCGCGGCCGGTAGGGCGAGGCGGCCGCGCCGCGTTCGAACTGAACCGCGTCGATCCAGAGCGTGCCCTCGGGCTTGTCACTTTGACCAGGATTAATGCCCACCGCGCACCAGAGCAGTTCGCTCTTGGGGGTGTGCGCGATCTCGATCCGCTGCCACTCTGGGCCGACCGGGAAGCTGCGCGTGGCGCCGCCACCGCCGCCTGACGAACGGCCGCCGCGCCCGGCGTCGTCGCCGCCTTCGACAATCGTGCCGCGGACAGGCAAGGCGGCGCGATCCGACTTCACGTAGGCCGAGAAGACGTAGGGTTTGCCCGGCTCGACGCGGATCCAGCCCTCGTGTCCCAGTTGCAGAGAACGCACCTGCGACGCCCGGGGGAAGAAGCCGCCGCCATAATTCATCAGCGGTTTGTCGGCCGACAGGGTCAGCTTCCACGAGCCTTTGCCGTCGAATGCCTGCGATTGGTCCCACTCGCCCAGCCGCTCAAACACATCGCTTCCGCCGCCGGATCGGTCGGCCGGGCATCCCCAACCGGCCCCGCCGCACTCAAAACTGCTGTTCGGTATGGCGTTCTGCACGCCCTCCATCGAGATCACGGGAAACCGCTGGCGTTTGACCGCGGCGGTATCCTCGATGGCCACGTCGGCGACCCACAGCGTGCCCGTGCTGCCGAACAGGATGGCGAACCGGCTGTCGGCCGGCTTCAGGTCGCGATTGGCCTGAAAGGTAAACTCGTACTGCTTCCACTCCTCCGTCGGCACGAAGCTGCCGGAGAGCCCGGGACCGCCCCAGGTGTGAAAGTTGGCCAGCCCCACCTGCACGACGCCGGCGGCCAGGTCGGCGGCCCGCGCCCACAGGCTCACCCGATACCATCGGCCGCTGGTGACGCCGACGTGGCCGAACTGGGCCAGCATGACGTGGCTGGAGGAGGTGCCGGGGACGAACTTCGTACACGTGATCCGCCCGACCTGGCCGCGGGCGGGGTCCTTGTCGACGGTCACTTGCTGCAGGATGGCCTTCTCGCCGGCCGTCTGCCAGCCGTCGGGCGTGCGGCCGTCGGCGGCCAGCTTTTGGAACGACCCGTTGTAGACCTTGCCCTCCTCTTGCGCGTTCAGGCAGCAAGGCGTCATCAGGGCGACGGCAACTAACAAGAGAGCAGGCCGAAAACGAAGAGTCATGTTCTTGCTCCTGCGAAAGGCCTCACGCAAAGGCGCTGAGGCGCAAAGGGGTCCTTAAAGGGATGATTGGGAACATCTTGCGGCGGCGGCAACACTCATATTCCTTTGTTCTTCGCGCCTTGACGCCTTGGCGTGAGATGGTGTTCGATTGCCATGCCAAGGTTCTTGATGATCGGTGTGAGTCGATGTCGTACCGCGCGGCAATTCTTACTCGCGCAGCAACCGCACGGCGGCGCGGATGTAAACCACGCCGGAATAGACGGTCAAGACCATCGCCGACCAGACCGACGCGACCAGCAGCCACCAGCACCAATTGATGACGGCACGCTTGCCGTACGAAAGATAGAACAGGCACACGCCGGCGGCGATGCACTGCAACACCATCTTCAGCTTGCCCGACATCTTGGCCGAAAAATCCGAGCCGCGGTCCTCGATGAAGCTCCGCAGCGCGGTGACCAGCAACTCGCGGCCGACGATCACCACGACCATCCACGCCCGCAGACCCCACGGCACTTCCGCCATGACGGGAACCGCCACCAGGAAAGATGAACGTGCCGCAGACGATCACCTTGTCGGCGAAGGGATCGAGAATCCGGCCCAGCGTGGTCACTTGGCTGTACTTCCGGGCGAAGTAGCCGTCGAGCCAGTCGGTGCCGGCGGCGACGATGAACAGCCACATGCTCGTCAGGTAGTATCCCCAGGCGATGAAGCAGAACAGGACCACCGACAGCATCAGCCGCAGGAAGGTCAACTGGTTGGGCAAATTGAACATCGCCGCGCGGATGCGGTGCGGCACGTTTGGCGTCGGTGGTCATGCGGGGAACAGGGATTGGGGATTAGGGATCGGCGTTGCACACTGACAACTCTAGTCACGGCCGGAGACCGCACTAGGCACAATCGCCCACCCCTATTAAATCATAACCCTTCGCGGCGACAACCTCACAGGCCACAATCTGGCCGGGCGCCAGGTCCTCGCCGGTCACGTAGACCTGCCCGTCCACCTCGGGGGCGTCGGCGTAACTGCGGCCGACATAGGCATTCTGCTCGCCGGGAACGCGGCGGTCGATCATCACGTCCAACCGCCGCCCCACTTGCGAGGCATTCCACGCGAAGGCGATCTCCTGCTGCGCGGCCATCAGCCGGTCGCGGCGGGCCTGTTTTACCTCCTCGGGCAGATGCCCGTCAAGCTCTGCGGCGGGGGTGCCCGGCTCGTGCAGAAGGCGAACACGCCCAGCCGCTCGAATCGCCGCCGCCGGACGAAATCGAGCAACTCCTCGAACTGCTCCTCGGTCTCGCCCGGAAAGCCGGTCATCAGCGTGGTCCGCAGCACCAGCGAGTCGATCCGCTCGCGGAGCCGGTCGAGCAGCTGCTCGGTCTGCCGGCGGTCGACCCGCCGCCGCATCCGCCGCAGCACCTCGTCGTTGATGTGCTGCAACGGCATGTCGAGGTACGGCAGGACCTTCGAGCCGCCGGCGACGACCTCGATCAGTTCGTCGGTGACGTGCATCGGATAGAGGTACATCAGGCGAATCCAGGCCAGGCCCTCGACCTCCTCCAGCCGCCGCAGCAGCTCGGCCAACCGCGGCCGGCCGTCGATGTCCAGCCCGTAGAAGGTCGTGTCCTGGGCCACCAGCACCAACTCCCGCACGCCGTCGGCGGCCAGTTCCTCGGCCTCGGCCACGACCTGCTCGATCGGCTTGCTGGCATAAGGGCCGCGCATCTGCGGGATCGAGCAGAAACTGCACAGCCGGTTGCAGCCCTCGGCGATCTTCAGTAGGCCAGGTGCCGCAGCGTGATTCGCCGGCGGCCCGTATCGGGCAACGGGCGGCTGGGGGCCGGCCGGAACAGCGTCCGCTGGTCAGGTCGTCGCCCCGATCGAGACGGCCGACCGCTTGCACGATCTCGTCCCGGGCAAACACGCCGATCAACTGGTCGATCTCGGGATACTTCTCCAGCAGCCGCGTCCTTGTCGCGTTCGGCGAGGCAGCCGGCGACGATCACCCGCCGCAGCCGTCCCCGCTTCTTCAGCCGCAGCATCTCCTCGATCGCGTCGTACGATTCGGCCCGGGCGTCGCCGATGAACCCGCACGTGTTGACGACCACCAAGTCGGCGCCGTCGGGCTCGGGCAACCATCCGATAGCCGTCCAGTTGCAGCAGCCCGGCCATCCGCTCGCTGTCGACGAGGTTCTTCGGGCAGCCGAGGCTGACCAGGGCGTAGGTGCGACGAGGGGATTTCTTGGAAGACACGGAGAGGATTGAAAGAGGATTGATTCGCGCTTGCTCGACCAGGTGACCAATAACCTACTCTGCTGCGCAATGGGACGGTTAGAGTTTTCCTACCCTTATGAATACAACGAAAAACGCGAGGGAGGCAAAGAAGCTGATAGGACCCAACACAAGCCCCTCCAGAAGACGGCCCGAAAATAGAGCGAGTACCGAGCCGAGAACGGCACCCGCGCAACCAATAACGGCAAAGAAGCTCCCGACAGCGAGCGCGATGTCAGCCCAGGCGGAGTAGGCAATACCTGTGGGCCGTAGAGGTATCTCGGGCTCCGGGGAAAAATCGTAACCGCAGTGCGGGCAGCGAACGTCCATCGCACCCATTTCACCCCTGCATTTCGGGCAGTGAGCCGGTTGTCCCATTTTGCCCCCCATTTCTCGGCATTCGCCGCGGAAACAAGAATCTTCGGTCCCGAAGGTCGGCCAATAACGTCCAAATAATCCTATCCCAATTTCGACCCTGGCGTAAGTGGCACAATTTGACCGCTTGCCAGCGGGACGGGCCTTAGATAGTATACATATATTCACACATCGAAAGCGAGGGCAGCCGTCATGCTCCCGGAGTTTACCCGCGAAGAACTGGCCGCCGGTCTGGACCGCGTGGCCGAGGAAGTCCTTGCAGAGGCCGGCATATTCGCACCGCCGGTCGATGCGTTTGCCATCGCCGCCAACCTGGGCATCGCCGTGGCGCGGGATGATCGGCAAGCCGGCCGCGCCCGCTACGTCCGGCTCGGCGACCGCCGCTTGGGGCGTTCGCGGCCCGCCATCCTGTTGCGGTCCGAGCCGCGACGGGAACGGCAGCAGTGGGCGGTCGCCCACGAAATCGGCGAACACGTCGCCTATCGCGTGTTCCTCACCTGGGGCGTCGACCCGCGCGAAACGCCCCCCGACGCTCGCGAGTCCGTGGCCAACAACATGGCGGGCCGGCTGTTGCTGCCGACGGCCTGGTTTGTCGGCGACGGGGCCGCGTGCGATTGGGACCTGCTGGCGCTGAAGGCCCGCTACCGCACGGCCAGCCACGAGTTGATCGCGCGGCGCATGCTGGAGTGCCGGCCGCTCGTGATCATCAGCATTTTTGACGATCGGCGGATTTCGTTCCGGCGGAGCAACTTGCCCGGACAGGTGCCTCCACCCTCGTCGGCCGAGATCGACTGCTGGCGCGACGTTCACCGCCACAACCATGCCCGGCGCACAGCAAAGGCGCCGGCCATGTCCAGGGTTGGCCGATCCACGAAGAGGGGTGGAAGCGTGAGATTTTGCGAACGGAGATGGACGAGTACGCCGCCCAGTGGTGTGACTGATTATCGAAGCGCCTGCACTCCTTGCCGGACCGCGTCCGCCTCCTATCGGATGTTGACGCGGAAGATGGTATCATACGGCCCCTCGGGCGACGTGAAATGGAGTGAGGCCGACCCCACGTACAGCGTGGAAGCGGCCCGGCGCGGGGCCTGATTTGTGGTCAAGCGTCTTGCACGCGAGTCTCGATGGGTTCAGGGTTCAGGGTTCAGATTCCACAATCCGGACCTGAACCCTGAACCCTACCTGGTTACGGCCGTTGGCCGCGCTCGGTTGCACGCCATGAACCTTTCCCGCGACATCGTCATCCTGTTTGGCACCCGCGTGACGCGGCTGTTGGCCTACGGCTCGCTCTCGGTCATCTTGGCCCTGTACCTGGCCGAGGTGGGCCTGACGGAGCCACAGATCGGGCTGCTCTTGACGCTGACCCTGGTGGGCGACACGGCCGTCTCGCTCTGGCTCACCACGCGGGCCGACCGCTTTGGGCGGCGCCGGACGCTCATGATCGGGGCCATCCTCATGGCGGCCGCCGGGGCCGTGTTCGCCGTCTCCGACAGTTTTCTGCTGCTCCTGCTGGCGGCCACGATCGGCGTCATCAGCCCCAGCGGCAACGAGGTTGGCCCTTTCCTGTCGATCGAACAAGCGGCCCTCTCGCAGGTCGTCTCCGACCGTAACCGCACGATGGTTTTCGCCTGGTACACGATGGCCGGCGCGCTGGCCACCGCGCTGGGCTCGCTGGGCGGCGGCCTGTTGATCGACGGCTTGACGCGCGCCTCGGTAAGCCCGATGGCCAGCTATCGGGCCGACGTGGCTGCGTATGCGCTATTGGGCATCGCACTTTTGTTCCTCTTCACGCGGTTGTCGCCGGCCACGGAAGCGGCCAATATCGCCTCCCCTCGCCCGACCAACCTTCGGTCGGTGCCCGGAGAGGGGCCGGGGGTGAGGGCTGCCAGCCGCCTCGGCCTCCACCACCTGGGCCTTGCCCGATCGCAGCGCGTGGTCTTGCGGCTCTCCGCGCTATTTGCCATCGACGCCTTCGGCGGCGGCTTCGTGATCCAGACCCTGACGGCCTATTGGTTCCACGTGCGATTCGGCGTCGAGCCAGCCGCGTTGGGCGGGATCTTCTTCGGGGCCAATCTGCTGGCCGGCCTGTCGGCCTTGGCCGCGGCAAGGCTGGCCGCGCGCTTCGGCCTGATCAACACGATGGTCTTCACGCACCTGCCGTCGAACATCCTCTTGATCCTCGTGCCGCTGATGCCGAACTTGCCGCTGGCCGTGGCGGTGTTGTTCCTGCGGTTCAGCATCTCGCAGATGGACGTGCCCACGCGGCAGTCCTACGTGATGGCGGTTGTGCCCCCGGAAGAGCGCTCGGCGGCGGCCGGCGTGACGGGCGTGGCGCGGACGATCGGGGCCTCGATCTCGCCCCTGCTGGCCGGCGTGTTCCTGGCCGACGCTGCCACGCGCGATCTGTTGTTCTACATGGCCGGCGGCCTGAAGATCGTCTACGACGTGCTTCTCTACCGCAGTTTCATCACGGTCCGCCCGCCGGAAGAGGCGGCCATTGCCCGCGAGCAAGACGTTTCCCCACGGAAAAACCCAAACTAACTCGCCTTTCTCGCGGCCTCGGAACGAGGTCAACCCGATGGCCGGCGAATCATGATTCCGGCCAATTCTTGGCAGGACACTTGACGAGCCCACGTCGGCGGCTCAAGATCACAGTGGTCGGCCTGCCGCGGACGGGTTCCGGCGGGCGCGATAGGAATAAGAACCCCGTGAAAGGTCGCCAACTACCCGCCAATCACACCAAACCTATGAAAACCTGCGCCTGTTTTTTGCTCGTCATCTTGGCCCCGAGCCTCGCATCGGCGCAGCGGATTACCGTTAACGGCAGCCAATTCCAGGTGGAGGGCAAGCGCATCTGGATTTCGGGTGCGAACACCCCCTGGAAAAGCTGGAACGAGTTCGGCAACCGATTGGACGCCGCTTGGTGGCGAGGGCACTTCCGCGAACTGAGGGAGAGCCACGTCAATGCGACCCGCGTATGGATCAGTTGCAGCGGCGAGAATGCGTCGCCCGGCATCGACGCCGAGGGCAACGTCTCGGCCTCGACGCCGGCATTCTGGCGCGACCTCGACACCCTCTTCGAGATCGCCCAAGAGAACCACGTTTACCTGATGCTGGCCCTGATCTCGTTCGACCACTCGAAACCCGGCAACCGCAACGCCGAGGCCTGGCGGCGGATGTATTCCAGGCCCGAAGGGAGGCAGTCGTTCGTAGATAACTACACGGTCCCGCTGGTGGAGCGATACAAGGCCAACCCCTGGTTCTTTGCCATCGACGTGGGCAACGAGTTGGTCTGGACCTGGGAGAACCACAAAGTGGCCCGCAGCGACACGCTCGATCTGGTGGCGCGTGGCCAACGCCGTACACGCCCGCAGCCAGGTGCTGGTGTGCGAGGGCGAGGGAGCCGGGCCGAAGTACAACAGCGGCAAGTTCCAGGGCAATTTCTACTCGGACAAATCGCTGGGCGCCCTCCAACCGGGCGCTCGCCTCGACTTCTATAACATCCATTACTACGACTGGGTGCGGCCCTATTTCGGCAGCCCCTTCGAGCGCTCGCCGGCCGATTACGGCATGGACGACAAGCCCTGCATCATCGGCGAATGCCCTGCCAAAGGCGGTGCCGGCCAATCGATCGCCGAGAACTATCAGAATGCGTTCGCCAAGGGCTGGCAGGGCATCATGCCGTGGACCACCAACGGCGTGGACAGAAACGGCAACCTATCGAACATGCGCCCCGGGCTCGAATGGCTTGTGAAGTCCCATCCGGAATTGATCGTTCCGATTCGGTAACCAGGCGGACGACCAGCAGCCTGTTGAAAAAGGGGGACAGGCACCTCACAACCACTGTTTTTCGCGGCATTTACATCGGCCGGTTCGGAGCCAGTCCCCCTTTTTCAACAGGCTGCTAGCCCGGCCCCGCGTCTTTCCGCTGCGGGAGCCAGGCCGCGATGTCGTTGCGGACTCTCTGCGAGAGCCGGCAGTCGCGGCCGTCGGTGTGGACGGCCACCGTGACCGCGTCGCCGGCGTACACGGCCGGAAAGATGACCCGCGTGCGGTTGCCCGCCGAAACGTTGCAGGAGAGGATGCCGAGGGCTTCGGCCTCGGAGGCAATGCGGGCGTTCAAGTCCCGATCGTCGGTGGCGGCCACCACCAGGATGCAGCCGGCCAACATCGCCGAGTCGTACTCGGCCTGTTGCCATTGCACGCGGCCGGCATCGACCAGTCGCCGCACGGGGTCGGAAATCCGCGGGGCGGCGACGATCACTTTCGCGCCGGCGGCCACCAGGGTGCTGACTTTGCGGGCGCCGACGCGCCCGCCGCCCACCACCAGGCATCGCCGCCCGGCCATGTCGATCGCCAGCGGCAAGTAGCGCAGGCCGGCTTCGCCTTCTTGACGGTTGTTACGGTTTGGGCTCACTGGATTCTCTCCCCTTCGACCGCATCGGCCAGCGATTGCAACAGCGAGTCGATGTGGCTGAAGAAACGTTCGTTCTCCTGGGCGGGCCGCCGGACGACGACTACCCGGCAGCCTTCGGCCTGGGCGGCCTGAAGCTTTTCGGCCGTGCCTCCGGCCTGACCGCTGTCCTTGGTCACCAGCACCCCGATGCCAAAGGCCCGAAGCTGCCGGCGGTTCTCTTCCACGGAAAACGGCCCCCGGCAGCCCAGCACGCATTTCCGGCGGGACGCTCGCCCGCAGGCAGGCCGCCAGCGAGTCGGGGTGGTCGAGCACGCGGACGATAAGCGGTATCCCCGTCTGCCGCGATTGTTCCACGTAGGGCGCGAGGTTCTCGGCGCCGGTCGTCAGCAGCACCGGCCGGCCGTGGGCAAAGGCTGCCACCGCCGCCGCCGCGTGGTCGGCAGCGAATTCCAAGCCGGCATCGGCCGCCTCGACGATGGGCGGACGCACGAAGCTCAAATACGGAATCCCCTTGCGATTGGCGACCCGGCGGGCCGTGGCGCGAATCGACGTGGCATAAGGATGCGTGGCATCGACAATCGCCCGAATCGCCCGCCGCTCGACAAGCTCCTCCAACCCGGCCTGGTCAAGCGGCCCGGCCCGGCTCTCCAAACGGGAATGTTCGCCCATGTCGAGGGGAACGTCGGTCGCCTGGGAGACCAACACGCGGCGGCCGCTCTCGACCAACCGCCGGGCGATTTGCCGCGACTCGCTCGTGCCGCCCAGCAACAGGATCATAGCTGGTACCCTCGGGCGGTGACCATTCGGCCGCCGATCACGCGGGTGCCGCTGTTGCCGACGATGATGACGCTCCGCATGCCGATCTCCTGTTCGAGTACGCGCTGCAGATCGGCGACCACCGTGCATTGCCCGTCCTGGCCGGCAGCCGTGACGATTCCCACGGGCGTCGCGGCCGGCCGGCAGTCGCGGAGAATCTCGACGGTCTCCTCTAATTGCCGCACGCGCCGCTTGCTACGGGGATTATACAGGGCCACGACCAGATCGGCCTGGGCCACGGCCTGGAGCCGGCTGCGGATCGTCTCCCAGGGGACCAGCAGGTCGCTCAGGCTGATCGCGGCAAAGTCGAGCATCAGGGGCGCCCGAGCGCGGCGGCCGCGGCGCTGGCGGCGGTCACGCCGGGAATAATCTCAATCGGCACGTCGAGGCGTTCGGCAGCGGCCATCTCCACCACCAGCCCCGCCATGCCATAGATGCCCGGATCGCCCGAGGAAATCAGGGCAACCGTCTGCCCGGCCGCCGCGCGTTCCAGGGCCGTGCGGCAGCGCTCGACTTCCTGCGTCATGCCCGAGGAAATCAACTTCTTGCCCTCGGTCAGGTCGGCGATCAACTCCAGGTAGCGGCTATAGCCGACAATGACCTGGCTCTCCGCGATGGCCTCGACGGCGCGGAGCGTTCGGTGTGGCTTGCCGCCCGGACCTATGCCGACGGCGAAAAGTCTTCCCGGGCGATCGCCACCGTCACGCCGTTGAGAATGGTTTTGGGGAGTAGTAATCGGGTTCTCCTTCCTGCCAAGAGGGCTGCCGGCTCGGCGACGGCGGGCAGATCGACTTTCTCTTGGACGAATTGCGAATGTTCAAACGAATAAGTGGTTTGGGCAATCTCCTCGGAGGCGATCAGCCGCAAGGGAATCTCCAACTCGCGGGCGGCTTGCAGCAGGCCCTGCTCGTCGGCCTTGATGTCGGCCGAGGCCAAGAGCCGCACGCGAGCTACTTCGGCGCCAACACGGGCCAGCGCCTCGCGCACGGCAGCGACGATCGCCTCGGCGGCAACTCCCCGCCGGCAGCCGACGCCCACGATCAGGTCCTTGACGGCCTCGGTAGTTGTCGAGATCACCGGCTCGGCCCCAAGGCAATTGGCCACGGCCAGCGCCAGGTCGTTGGCGCCGGCTTCGTGGCCGCCCAACAGGCTGACGGCCCAACGGGCGCCGACGTCCACGACCACGACCGCCGGATCGCTCGTCTTGTGTACCAGGCACGGCGCCACGGCACGCACGGCCACGCCCGTGGGGGCCACGTAAACCAGGCCGTCAAACTGCGGAAAGATCTCCGCGGTCAGATCCATCACCCGCTCGAACCGCCTTGCGCCGGGCAGTCCCTCAACGCCGACGTGCAAGAACACTTCGCTTTCGGCGAAATGGCCGGCCAACCTTGCCGCGATGCGGGCCCCCTCGTTGCTCAGGCTGATCAGGGCGATCTTCACGGCGTTTTTCCCTTGGGGTAGCGATTCGTAGGGTGCGTGAAACGCACCATCATCCGCAGGTCGTGGTGCGTTTCACGCACCCTACAAACTGGTCTTTACGGCGATGTCCCCTCGCGGTAGCCGTGGGTGAAGGAAGCGTCGTAGAGCTTGGAAACGTGCGAGATCGGGCGGGCCAACGCGCGGCCCACCAAGAACAGGGCCGTCCGCTTCATCCCCGACGCCTCGACCCCGGCGGCGATGTCGCCGAGTGTCCCGCGGACGACCTTCTCATCCGGCCAGGATGCATGGTACACCATCGCCGCCGGGCAGTCCGGTCCATAATGCTTGGCCAACGTGCCGGTCAGCTCCGCGATCCGGTCGGTCGAGAGGAAGATGCACAGCGTGGCGCGAGATTGGGCCAACCGCGACAGGTCCTCCGAGGCCGGCATCGGCGTCCGGCCGGGCGTTCGCGTGAGGATAATCGTCTGGGCGATCTCCGGGGCGGTAAGCTCCACCCGCAGCGCGGCGGCTGCGGCCTGAAAGGAACTGATGCCCGGCACTACCTCGTATTCGATGCCCAACGCATCCAAAGCGTCCATCTGTTCACCGATCGCTCCATAGATGCTCGGATCGCCCGTGTGCAGGCGGACCACGTCGGTGTCGCGATCGTGGGCCGCGCGGAACACCGCGACGATCTGCTCCAGGCTCATGCCGGCCGAGTCGTAGCGCTGGGCAGTCGGCTTCAAGAGGGCCAGCAACTCCGGATTCACCAGCGACCCGGCGTAGATGCAGCACTCGGCGTGCTGCAACAGTCGCTGCGCCTTGACGGTCAACAGCTCGGGCGAGCCGGGTCCTGCGCCAACAAAATAGACTTTCATGGCCATCGCTCCTCCTACTTCTCTCCAGCGTCGACCAGCAGGATCGACAGGTAGCCCGTCTGCTCGGGCGTGCCGCGGAGTCGCCGCAGATTGGTTTCCACGCGTTGTTGGGACATACCCGCACGGGAGACGAACACCGCCCGGTCCAGCAGGTTCCGCGATTCCAGTTCCGCCAATACCGATTCCAGCCGGCGGCCGATCTTCATCAGCACCACCGTGCCGCCGCGGTCCAGAGCGGCAGTGAACTGGCCCATGTCGTCGGAGGCGGGCACAATGGTGACAAGCTGTTTCTGCCGGCCGATGGGAAAACCAGTTACGGCCGCTGCGGCGCTCATCGCGGTGATCCCCGGCACAGTGACGATCTTCACGCCGGGATCGATGGCCCGCAACTCGTCGGCAAGATAAATGTACGTGGAATACAACATTGCGTCGCCGAGCGTGAGAAAGCAGCCGTCTTCGCCCGCGGCCAGCATCTGGTAGACCTGGCGGGCCGCGTCGCGCCAGCAATGGTGCAACACGCCTTCGTCCGCCGTCATGGGGAACGTCAATTCGTGGATCGCAGCGTCCGGCCGCAAGTAGCAGCGGGCGATCTCCAGCGCGATACTTTCGGCCGCCTCGCGGGACTTCGGCACGTAGACGTGCCGGCAGGCCGACAGCAACCTGGCTGCCTGGACCGTCATCCACTCCGGGTCGCCGGGACCCACGCCGATGCCATATAACGTGCCGATCGTCATGCGAGCAGGGTCCTCCGAATCAGGAGCACGATGGCCAGGGATGCCGCGTCGATCGAATCGAGCTGGCCGGGCGAGAGGTGCGCGATCCGCTCGTTGTCGAGCGTCAGATTTTCGCAGAGTACCGGCAGGTGGCTCGATTCGACGAGGCCTGCCGCCCGAGCTGCCCAGCGCAGGGAATCCTTCGTGCCGGCCAGGATGGCCAGCTTGTCCGCCCGGCGAAGCTCGTCTTCGCCGAGCTGGGGCGTAGCAGCGTGGGCGCTGACGATGCGGGCATCGCTCCAATCGAGCCCTAGCCGGGCGAAAGCGACTTGCACCGAGCTGAGGGCCGGAACCACTTCGCAGTGATCGCGGCCAAACCGCCGGATCACGTTTTGCGCCAGGCTGAACAGGCCCGGATCGCCGCTCACCAGCACGGCGATCCTACGGCCCGCCGCGTGCTGGGCTGCAATCCTGTCCAAGAGCGCAGAGACGTCCGCATCGACGAGAATCCTCTCGGTAGAACCGTCGGGAAACAGCTCCAACAGTCGCTTGCTGCCCACTAGCACGTCCGCCCCGGCGGCGGCCTGCCGCGCGGCCTCGGTGACGTACAGCGGAGAGCCCGGCCCGCAACCGACGATCATGATTCTCTGCATGCCGGTTGGCCTCCTCCGTTACCTGGCGCCAGCGTCTTTCCGTCGCGATTTTCTCTAGACCGGAGCCATCGTTGCGTGCCCTTTTCCCTAGCCCAGGCGTTTACGCCTGTGGTAAGAAGGCGGCAATAATCCTCCTTTTTTCCGTTAGGCCCCTTCAGGGGCTGGCGGTCGTCTTGTCCCCTAAAGGGGACTGACAAGAAAAGAGACGATGGTATGGCCGTTCCATCTCCCCAGACGTGAACGTCTGGGCTAGAGAAAAGGATTGATACGGCCCTCGTGACCGAGAAAGATCCCGCTCGCGCCGCGCGGGACCAACACCCTGCCCGCGTCCCGAAGAAGTCACAATTGCCGTTCATTGCCATGGCGACAGGTCCCCGTCGGTTCCCAGACATTGGCCGGCCATGTCCACCAGCGACACGGTCACGGGGAAGCGTTGGCCGGTTCGGACGCTGACGGCCAGGCGAATCCGGGCGGCCAGCGTGTGGGCCAGCAGTTCTCTCTCCGGCGGCCCAATCGCGGTGAAGACGCCTTCGGCCGTCGAACTCTGCGGCACGGCGCGGCGGAGAAGCTGACAAGCAAGCTGGGCGAGGTACTCCGCCGCCGGGTCCGACCGCGCGGAGTGCGTGTCCCATTGCTCGGCGGCCAACTTGGCCAGCTTGCCGGGGTGGCCAAGGACCAGCAGGGCCTCGAAGGGATACGACGCCAACAGATCGAGGACGAATCCCCACTCGTTGCCCACCTCGATGAGCTGTTCGTCGCGGAGAGCAAAGCGTTGGCTGGCCGCCTGGGCGCCGATGTTGCCGGGCACCAGGACCGGCGCGGCTACACCGCAGGCGTTGGCCACGTCGAGCGAGCATTTCAGGGCGTCGCGCAGGGCCTGGGCGCAATAGGGGCGCACGATGCCCGTGGTGCCAAGGACGGAAAGCCCGCCCTCGATGCCCAGCCGCGGATTGAACGTCTCCGCGGCCACTTCCTTTCCGCCCGGAATGGCAATCTCCACGCGGACGCCCCGCGCGGTGACCTGGCGGACGGCGTCGGCAATCATGCGGCGCGGGACCGGATTGATGGCGGGTTGGCCCGGCGGGACTTGCAGCCCCGGCTTGGTCACGGTGCCCACGCCTTCGCCCGCTGCGAAGGTCACCTCGTCGCCCTCGCTCCACGAAACGGTGGCTCGCACTTCCAGGCCGTGCGTCACGTCGGGGTCGTCGCCGGCGTCCTTGCGCACGGAGGCGGTGGCCGCGGTTCCGTCGGGCGCTGTCTGCACGCTGAGGATCGGCACGCAGATCGGCTGGCCGGAAGGCAGCACGATCTCGACTTCTGCCGGGGGCGGCGCCGCTGAGCGCGGCCGCAGCCGCCTTGGCCGCCGCCGCCGCGCACAGGCCGGTCGTAATTCCGGTGCGCAGAGTCATGCCTCGTCTCCTCGATTGCGGGCTTCGAGCACGCCGTCGGCGATCCAGCCCAAGATGCGGCGGCGGGCGTGATCGATGCCCAGCGGGAGCGGGTAGGCCACCAGGCCGTCGCGACGCCCCAACTCGTGGAACAGTTGCGAGATCAGCGGCAGCCGCAACCCGGCCCGCACAACCGCCTCCGGATCGCTGAGGATTTCGTCCGGCGGGCCTTCCTGCTGCAGGCGTCCCTTGCTCAAGACGCAGATGCGATGGGCCAGCACGGGCAACAGGTCGACCGAGTGTGTCGAGAGAATCATGGTGATTTTCTGCTGCCGGTTCAGCCGCAAGAGCAGACTCAATCATGTGCGATTCGCTGACCGGGTCAAGGCCGGCGATCGGCTCGTCGAGCACAAGAATGGCCGGCCGCATGGCGAGCACGCCCGCCAGGCAGACCCGTTTCTGCTCGCCGAAACTCAGGTGATGGATGGGCCGGCTGCGGAGGGCCGCCGCATCGGCCGCGGCCAGGGCCTCGTCGACGCGCTCGGCCACCTCGGATTCCGGCAGACCGAGGTTTCGGGGGCCAAACGCCACGTCCTCTGCCACCGAGGTGGCGAACAGTTGGTCGGCCGGATTCTGGAAAACCATCCCCACCTGGCGATAGAGTTCGGCCGGGCGGAGGGCCGCGATGTTGCCGCCGCCCAGACGAACCTCGCCCTTCTGCGGTTGAAGCAGCCGCAGCAGGACCTTCATCAGCGTCGTCTTGCCGGCCCCGTTGGAGCCCATCACGGCTACGAATTCCCCCGGCGCGGCGTGGAACGTGAGGTCCACGAGGGCCTCGATCCCATCGGGATAGGTGTAGCTGACGCCCTCGACTTGGATGGCGTATTCGCCGTTGGGGGAGTTCACCACAGGCACCTTTCTGCCAGGAAGTAGGCCAGCCCGACGAGCGCCAGGCAGCCGCCCAACAGCGCGAGGTCCGCCGCCCGTAGGGCCGGCGGGGCAGGCAACGGCAGCACGCCCTGATAGCCGCGGGCGACCATGGCTTCGTGGGTCTTTTCGGCCTGGTCGATGGAGCGGAGCAGGACGACGCCGCCCAAATTGCCCATCGAGCGGATCGACCGCCGCCAGCCGGCGTAGCCCAGGCGGATTCGCTGGGCCGACAACACGCTGACGGCCTGGTCGAACAGCGTGAAAATATAGCGGTACATGAGCACGGCCAACTCGATCCACGTCCGCGGCAGTCGTGCCCAGCGGAGCGCGGCGAAAATATCGGCGGCCGGCGTGACCGTACACAGCACCACGACCACGCTCACCGAGCCCAGCACGCGGGAGGCGATCAGGCCGCCGTCCACGAGCCCCTCCTTGGTCAAGATGAGTTGCCAGGGGCCAACGTGGAAGGAGATCATGGGCGTCGTGCCGATCATGAAGGCCCGCAGCACGCAGACGACCGCCGCCAGTCCCAATGGCCCCACCAGCGCACGGCCATGCTCCGCAGCGGCGCCCCTGACGCCATCAGCAGCGCCAGACAGCAGGCTGCCGTCGCCAGAGGCAGCGCGACGTGCGCGGACAACAGGACGGCCAGGATCGCAGCCAACGACACGATCAATTTCACCCGGGCGTCCAGCCGCACCAGCAGCCGATCGCCGGAGAGATGGCCGGTCGAGAACAGTTCGCCGGTGGAGTGCATCACGGTTTCTCCTTCGGCGGAAACAGCGTGCGGAAGGCGTAGCCGGCGATGAACCCGCCGATCGCTCCGGCGGTGAGGAAGAGGAACAGCAGCAGGTCGCCTTGCTCGGTGTTGATATACGGTTCCCGCGGCGGATGCCCGGCCTCGGTGGCCACTTTCTCGATCACCGTCTCGTCGACGCCCTTCCACTTGGGCGTGCGATCGCCGCCGGCCAAGTCTGAGGTTGGGGCGGTAGTTGCACTGCCACCCCCTTCGTCCGGCCGCGACGGTGTAACAGCCGCAAGACACGGCAAGATTTCTTGGCATCGCTCTGTCCACCCCGAAGCGATTTGGTTCGCCCAGCCTAGGGCAACGCCCGCGTTGTTACACGCAAGTCGTTTGGATGGGACTGACAAAAGGGTTCCTTCGGGCCACTTTTCTTTAGCCCAGGCGTTTACGCCTGTGGAAAGGAAGTCAAAATACGGTTTCCCTATTCTTTCAGCCCCCTTCAGGGGGCGCAAGAGTTGATCTTTGGCCAATTTCCGTCAACGAACCAATCCACGCCCCCTGAAGGGGGCTTAAAGGAAAATAAAAGATCAACGATGGTCTCTTGTTCCACAGGCGTAAACGCCTGGGCTAGAGAAAAGGCACAGAATGAAAATGCCCGCTCGGTATATCTGCCCGCCAAGATGTGTGCAACAACGAGGGCGTTGCCCTGGGCTGGGCGACAGGCAGGGCCTTTGGCCCTCATAGCCGATGCCAAGAGGTCTTGCTGCGCAACTGTCGCACCAACGGTAGCGCTCGCGCGGCAGGAAAAGGCCGCGACCAGCACCAGAATCACAGCAATCATCCAACCATTTTTCACGCCCGTTCTCCCACCATTGGTTTTACGATTGGGCAAAGACCAAGCAGTTCGGGCCGGCGTGCCCGAACAAACCGATAGGCCACGGCCGTGAGAAATCCCTCGGCGATGCCCAGCGGGAGTTGCGTGGGCACGAAGGCCAACAGGACGGTGACGAACATGGCCGCCATCGGGCCGCCGTCGTGCAAGGCGGTTGCCAGTTCCAGGGAGGTCGTGGCGTAGGTGGCCCAATCGGAAAATGCACCGGCAAAGAACGCGGCCATCAGCCAGGGGCACTTGGCGCCGCGCAGCAGGTGGAACACGCCGTAAGCCGTGAATGCCCCGACCACGCCCATCGACACGATATTGGCCCCGAGCGTCGTCAGTCCGCCGTGCGCCAGAACATCGCCTGGAACAACAACGCGATGCTGGCCACGACCACCGTTGGGCCAGGGCCGATCAGCAATGCGCCCCAGGCCCGTGCCGCACGGATGCGAGCAACTGCCGATCACAGGGATGGGCACGGGCATGCACGAGATCACGAAGATTGCCGCGCCGACCATCGCCACCAGCACCATGTAGCGCGGGTCCTCGGCCCGGCGGCGATCCACCGTGTGCAATCCCCAGGCCAAAAACGGGGCTGCCACCAGGAACCACAGGCCCGCCCAACTTGGCGGCAAAATCCCTTCCGAGATGTGCATGGCATAAGCCGGC
The DNA here is from genome assembly GCA_963759115.1 of uncultured Planctomycetaceae bacterium. Classification (GTDB taxonomy): domain Bacteria; phylum Planctomycetota; class Planctomycetia; order Pirellulales; family Thermoguttaceae; genus CAVWXT01. Next base: position 1,065,422 of record CAVWXT010000006.1, on the reverse strand, counting down.
GTGGGCCAGAGCATCACGGCGACGCCGCAGATCAATGCCACCACAGGCAGTCGGACACGCTGAAATTGGCGGCGGGTGGCACGGGCAGCTTGCCTGCCCGTGTTGCCAGCACTGGCTGACGAGCAGCCAGTGGCACCCAAGCCGACGTCTTTGTTGTGTCGGACCATTAGTCCTCGTCTCCACATCGTCTTATTCCTCTCTTTGACTCGACATTGCCAAGGCGTTGACGGCGGCCGCTACGACGGGGCTGCCGCCGCGGGCGCTGGTGTTGGTGATGTAGCACAAACCGCTTTCCATAAGCGCCAGCTTCGATTCCCGCGCACCGACGAATCCCACGGGCAGGCCGACCACCAAGGCCGGGCGCGGACCTCCGCCGGCCGCGATCTCCATCACTTTCCACAACGCCGTCGGCGCATTTCCCACGGCCACGATCGCGCCGTCCAACCGCGGCACGAGCTTTTCCATTGCGGCGGCCGCCCGCGTGCAGGCGTTCTGCCGGGCCAACGCCGCCACGTCTTCGTCGTCGATCACGCAGACGACCTCGTTGCGCGTCTTGGTGATGCCGGCCTGAACCATCCGCACGTCGCAGAGGATCGGCCGGCCCGCGGTCAGGGCCGCCCGGCCCCGCTCCACCGCCTGGGGATGAATGGCCAGCGTGCGGGCGAAAGAGACGTCGGCCGTGGCGTGGACGATCCGGCGGACGATTTGCCCAACGATGGGATCGGCGTCGCTCCGGCCCCGGAGATGCCGGTCGATGATCTGGTAGCTTCGCTGTTCGATGGCCCGTCCCTCGGTGGGCAGCGCTTCTTCATCGCCCAACAGCGCGGCCAATCGCTCGACCACCACGTCCTCCACCGCCGGATCGTTCTCCAGCGTCGGCAGCAACTCCATTGCGACGTGGGGAAACTGCCCGCGGCACTCGGCCAGTTGGGCGGGAATGTCGACCGTCACGTGTTGGCCGGAGTAGAGAAAATAGGGCATCAGCACGATCCGCCGCAGGCCCCGCGCGGCCAGCACGGCCACCTGATCGCGGATGTCGGGCCGCGCGATCGAGAAGAACGCCGGCAGGACGTCGTCCGCCCCCAGCCGCGCGGCGATCCGCCCGACCAGGTCGCAAAAGCCCTGATTGGCCTCGGGCCTCGGGCTACCGTGGCTGATGATGAGGATGCCGGTGGAATCGGCCGCCGTGCTCATGATCGTTCCTTGCATCGAGAGAGGAAGTGACGCATCGCCTCCGGCCGCGATGCCCAGTGCAGATGGACGTAGCCGGCCAGCACGTTTCCCCGGACAAAGCCCTCGCGGGCCGGCTCCGCGCCGCGGCGCCGGATGGAATAGGCAGACTGCCAACCGTCGGCGGGGCCGTCGGCGGCCGCGATCTCGGAGAAGTGAAACTCGTGTCCGCGCACCGTTTGGCCGGCGTCGCCCCAGAGCGATTCGGCCGTCCAGGTGACCTCGGTATAGCCCAGCACCTTGAGCTTGGGGAGCATGGTGGTTTCCAGCGGAAGCACGCCCGCCAACGGACAGCGCACACCCTCAATGGTGGTCAGGGTGCGGCCCAAGTACATCAGCCCGCCGCATTCCGCATAGACACAGCGTCCCGACGCGGCGAAGGCGCGGACGTCGTCGAGCATTCCGGCATTCTCGGCCAGGCGGCTGGCGTACAATTCGGGGTAGCCGCCGCCAAAGTAGAGCCCGTCCAAGTCGGCAGGGAGCTGCGCATCGCGGAGCGGCGAGAACGGCACCCACTCCACGCCGCCGTGTTCGAGCATTTCCAGATTGTCGGGGTAGTAGAAATGAAAGGCTTCGTCGCGGGCGATGCCGAGGCGGACGCGGGACGTGTGAGGCATGTCGGAACCATGTCCCCTCTCTCGACCAACCTCCGGTCGGTGCCGGCAGAGGGTTAATGTTAGGGCATCTGGCGGCGAGGCCCTGTTTTCCAATTGTTTAGGGCCCGCAAGAGAATAAGTGTGACAATTGGGTGGCACGTCCCTGAGCGTAGCGAAGGGCGTGGTTGGCCCGCCAAGCACGCCCTTCGCTACGCTCAGGGGCGTGCCACCCGCTGCCGCTCTGCGGTCCAACTGAGCCAACTCGAGCAATGCGGGAATGTCGATATACTTCTCGCAGGCGTCGGCCAATTGATCGAGCGTGGCGTCGGAAAGCCCCGCCTGGTCTGCCGTGACCAGGCCCAAGTGCCGGCTGGGCAAGGCGGGCAGGGAGCCGCGCGGCAGCATGCCCACCAGCGGCGGGCCGCTGGCCGCAGCCAACGATTCGGCGAGCCACTGACGATGTCGCTCGGAGCCGCCCTGATTGGCGATCACCCCGACCACGCGCACCCCCGGCTCAAAATCGGTGAAACCCCGCACCGTGGCCGCCAGGCTGCGGGCCGCGCCGTGGGCGTTGGCCACCAGCAGCACCGGGGCATCGAGCCAGCGGGCGATCTCCGCCGTGCTCCCTTCGATCGTGCTGGGCGAGGCGCCGTCGAACAGGCCCATCACGCCTTCGATCAGGGCCACGTCCGCATCGCGGGCGGCCCGCGCGAACAACTCGCCCACGTACTGCCGCGAAGTCATCCAGCCGTCGAGGTTATAGCAGGTGCGGCCGGAGGCCAGGGCCAGATACGTCGGATCGAGGAAGTCGGGCCCAACCTTGAAGGTCTGCACGCGAAGGCTCTTGCGCGTCAGGAGGCGCGCCAGCCCGATCGCAAGCGACGTCTTGCCGACGCCGCTGCCGGTCCCGGCGATCACCAGTCGCGTGATGCTCCCCTCTCCCTTTGGGAGGGGGCAGGGGGTGAGGGCGCGGGCGATGTCATTGCTCGACGCCTTTCTGGGCCGTCCGCCTTTCGGCCAGGCCGTGCTTGATCGCGAGCATCTCGGTGACCGTGTCGGCCAGCACCACCAGCCCCGGCGTGGCCTCGCGGCCGGTCAGCACGAGGCAACTTTCCGGCGGCGCCCGGCCTATCAGTTCCACGACCTGCCGTTCGTCGACCAGCCCTCGGGCCACGGCCAGGCAGATTTCATCGAGGATCACCAGGTGGAACCGCCGGCTGGCGATCGCTTCGGCCGCTTTCGCGAGCCCTTGCTGTGCGGCCGCGCGGTGTTGGGCAAAGCGAGGATCGTCGGCCGGCGGGAGGAATCCCAGGCCGGTCTGATGGATCTCGATGTAAGCATTGGCCGCCGCGGCCGCCACTTCGCCCACCGAGGCGTCGCCCTTGATGAATTGGATCATGCACGTCTTCATGCCGTGGCCGCTGAAGCGAAAGGCCATGCCCAGGGCGGCCGTGGTCTTGCCCTTGCCGTCGCCGGTAAAGATGAGGATGCGGGGTTTGTCGCTCATGTGCCGGTCCTCCAGGCGTGCCACAGGTCGAGCGTCCCCACGCGAAGCAACAGAACGGCGGCCAGGAACAGGCCCGCGGTGACCAGCATCGTGGCGTTGGCCGACCGGATATGACTTGGCACGAGCGGCGTCAAGGCGTCGCCGATGGTCGGTTTTTCCAAGGGCAGGCCGTCGTAGAATGTCACTCCGCCCAACTGCACGCCCAAAGCCCCGGCCATGGCGGCCTCGGCCAGGCCGGAGTTGGGGCTGGCATGGTTGCGGCCGTCGCGCCGCAAGATCCGCCACGCGCCGAGGGGCCGCTGCCGCAGAATGGCCGCCGCCAGACACGCCAGCGGGGCCGTCAGCCGGGCCGGCACGTAGTTGGCCAGATCGTCGATCCGCGCGGCCGCCCAGCCGAACTCGCGATATCGCTCGTCCTGATGGCCGAACATCGAATCGAGCGTGTTGATGGCGCGATACACCACGGCCCCCACGGGTCCAGCGACGACGGCGAAGAACAAGGGGGCCGTGACGCCGTCCACCGTGCTCTCCGCCACGCTTTCCACGGCCGCCCGGACGATGCCCGCCTCGTCGAGTCGCTGGGTGTCGCGTCCCACGATCGCGGCCACGCGCCGCCGGGCCTCCACGCGGTCGCCCGCCGCCAAGGGGCGAAACACCGCCATGCTGTGCCGAACCAGGTCGCGTGCGGCGATGGTCGAGTAGATGATCGCAATGGAAACCACATCGGCGGCCATCGGATGCCAGAGGGCCGCCAACCGGATTGAACCCCACGCCGCCAGCCCGGCAGTCAGATACACCGCCAGCGCGGCCATCAGCCCGGCGACGCGCGTCGAACCCAGCAGCCACCGTGCGAGCGTCTCGCTCCACTGGGCGAGCCGGCCGATGCCGCGGACCGGGTGCGGCAGCCACCGGGGATCGCCCAGGGCCAGGTCCACCGCGACGGCAATCAGGATTTGGTATTCGAGCGGCATAGACTGTCAAGGAGATGTGATGTAGCGAAAAAAACACGGCCAGCATGAGTGGTGGAGCCGATCACCCCTGAACCACAAACACACACGTAGGGAAGCGGTTGGTCCCTTCCACTCGGCGCTTCGGTTATCCCCCGTCTGGTTCCTCTCCGTCATCGTGGCTCCAAGCTACCTCGTCGATCTGACTCTCGCTCAACCCCATCATAGCGCTTTGGTTCCGCGCAACGATCGCTCCTTCCATGCAGCGCCCCATCGAAGGCACAGCCCTCAAATGTCGATCGCCGCAGATCAGCACGGCGCAAATCCGTCCTGGCAAATTTCACACGCTGAAAGTTTGATGCACGCATATCAGAGCCAGCCAGGACAGCGTCGGTGAAATCCACATCAACGAAATCGTTCCAGCATAGGTTGGATTCAGTGAAATCGGTGTTGCGGAACGCGACATCGTTCATCTCCGAGCGTCCGAAGAACGTATGCGGCAGGCAGAGGTTACTCAAATCATCCCCATTACCGACGAACGTGCGGAAAAGCGAAACCCCAAGTGGTTCCTCGTCGTCGGGGCGCGGCAGGTGATCCGGTAACGGCGGGATTACTCCGTCCCCGAGATAGTCTTTCTGAAGCCTTCGGCACGATTCTTCGTAGCTCAAGCGTGTGTTTGGCATGGGATTGTTCCTGGGCTAATTTGGTTTTCCGACTCCGATGAGCCGATAGATTTCGTCCATTCGCAGGCTGGCGCGAACCACGTCCGCCAGGCGATCCAGCGCCGGCTCGATGTCGTACCGGCCGACCACCTCGCCCACCGGCGGCAGACCGCGGCGCACGCGCAGGCGATCGAGGAACCAGCGGCGGAAGCGGTCGGCGTCGAACACGCCGTGCAAGTAGGTGCCCCAGATCCGCCCGTCGCCGCGCTGCGACGCCCACCACCTGGCCGTCGGCGCCCGTCAAGCAGGGGCGTACACGTGCCCGGCGACGTCTGCCCGTGATGGATTTCGTAGCCCGTCGACCTCCAGCCCGGACGGGCCATGCCGGGCGACGGTGCGCACGAGCGTCTTCTCGGCCGCCATGACGGTGTCGACGTCGAGCAGTCCCAGCCCGCGCGAATCCGCGGCCGCCGACTCGATCCCCAGCGGATCGCGGATTTCGCGGCCGAGCATCTGAAAGCCGCCGCAGATGCCCACGATCTCGGCCGTGCCTTGCCCGTGCCAGCGCGGCGATTCGCTCGGCCAGTCCGCTGCGGCGGAGATACTCCAGGTCGCCCAGCGTGTTCTTGCTGCCGGGGATGACGATCGCGTCGGGCCGGTTCAGCTCGGCCGGCCGAGCGGATGATCCGCAGCCGCACGTCGCTTTCGCCGCGGAAGGCGTCGAAATCGGTGAAGTTCGAGATGTGCGGCAGATCGATCACGGCGATTTCCACGGCCGCGCCGTTGCCCGCCGCCTGGTCGAGCGCCCCGCTCTTGAACTCGACCGAATCTTCCTGCGGCAGTCCAATCGCCGGCAAATAGGGCACCACGCCCAGCACGGGCCGGCCGGTGTGTCGCAGCGTGTACTCCAGCGCCGGGCCCAACAGGCCGGCGTCGCCGCGGAAGCGATTGACGATCCAGCCGGCGACCCGTTTGCGCTCCCACGGGGCGAGCACTTCCATCGTGCCGACAAACGGGCGCAAACACGCCGCCGCGGTCGATGTCGCCCACCACCAGCACCGGCGCGTCGGCGTGCTCGGCCATCCGCATGTTGACGATGTCGTGGCTCTTGAGGTTCACTTCGCCCGGCGAGCCGGCGCCCTCCAGGACGATCGCGTCGAACTCGGCGGCCAGCGAGTCGTAACACTCCTTCGCGGCGGCAAAGGCCTGCGGCTTGTAACCCACGTACTCGCCGACGCGCATGTTTCCCACGGGCTGGCCCCGCACGATGACCTGGCAGCCGGTGTCGGAATTGGGCTTCAGCAGGATGGGGTTCATCCGCACGTCGGGCTCCAGGCGGCAGGCCTGGGCCTGCACCACCTGGGCGCGGCCCATCTCGCCGCCGTCGCGGGCGATGAACGAATTGAGCGACATGTTCTGCGCCTTGAACGGCGCCACGCGGATGCCGTCCTGCAACAGGATCCGGCACAAGGCCGCCGTCAGCACGCTCTTGCCGGCGTTGGAACTGGTGCCCTGAATCATCAGGGCGGCCGCCCGGCGGGCTTTGGCGGGCTTCGGACGCGGCTTGCCCCGAGCGCGGCGGCCAAGGCTTCGCAGAGCCGCGCGTTTTCCGTCTGCCGTGCGGACGGCGACGCGGAAGAAGCGCTCGTCGAGGTGTTGCTCGGCGCTGAACGTCCGGATGGCGATGCCGCTGACGGAGCAATCGCTCGGCCAATTCCGCGGCGTTTATCGGCGCCTGGAGCCAATCGGACCAGGAGGAAGTTCGTCGCGCTCGGGTAGACGTGCAGGCCCGGCAGCTTCGCCAATTCCTCGGCCAGCCGCTGACGCTGCTCGGGCCACGATGGCGATGCTCCGCCGGGCGTACTCCTCGTCGGCCAGCAAGGCGACGGCCGCCTCCTGCGCCAAGACGTTCACCGACCAGGGCGGAATCTGGCTGCGGATTCGCTCGGCGATCGCCGGATCGGCCACGGCATAGCCCAACCGCAGGCCGGGAATCGCGTAGAACTTCGTCAGCGATCGCACGACGATCACGTTGGCCGCGGGCCGTTCGGCCAACGATCGGTAGCCCTCGATGAAGTCGGCAAAGGCCTCGTCGACCACGAAGGTGGTCGCCGGGTGCCGGGCGGCCAGGGCCTGCAAGGGCATCCGTCATCGAACATCCGGCCGGTGGGATTGTTCGGCTGGCCAAGCAGCACGATCTCATCGCCGCGAAGCTCCGCCTCCAGCGCCGGCCAGTCGACGGCGAAGCCGGCGCTCTCCTCGAGTTTCAGAGAACGCACTTCGCGGCCGGCCGCCCGCACGGCCGTGGCGTAGTCGATGTACGAAGGGACGGGAATGACGGCCCGGGTGAACGGCAACGCCCGGGCCAAGGCGAAGAAGATCTCCGTCGAACCGTTGCCGACGACGATCTGCTCCGGCGCCACGCCGATGCCGCCGGGCCAGAGCGTCGACCAGCTCGGTGCAGTCGGGATCGGGATAGTGGACGAGCCGGTCGATGCTTCGCGCCAGCACGGCCCGCAGCCCCTCGGGCGGTCCCAGCGGATTGATGCTGGCGCTGAAATCGAGGATCTGGTCCCGATTCAGCCCGGCCCGCCGGGCCAACTCGCGCAAGTTTCCGCCGTGTCCCGTCGCCACCGATCACCTCACAGCTCAAGGCGTCCCAATGCCAGCGTCACCGCCGGCACGACTTCCACGATTTCGCAGACGGCGCCGAAGGTGTCGCCGGTGGCGCCGCCGATCTTGCGATAGACATAGGCCGAAAAGGCGAGCGTCACCGCGATGCAGGCTGCCCAAACCATCAGCGCCGCATCGATGCCCAGCACGCCCTAGGCCGCCGCCGCCAGCACGGCCACGGCCCAGACGGCCGCCCAACGCGGTCGGTCGGCGATAGAAGACGCTCCCAGTCCGCTTCCGGCCGGGCGTAAGGCAACCAGGGCCATCTGCAGACACGATCGCGCATCGCCCCGCCAGCGGCATCAGCAGCACCGCCGGCCAGAACTCATCGGCCGGCAGCGATGCCAGCGACGCGAACTTCAGCAACAACACGCACACGATCGCAATCACGCCCATCGCGCCGATGTGGCTGTCCTTCATGATCTCCAGAGATCCGCTCGCGCGAGCGGGAACTGAGGAAGCCGTCGGCCGTGTCGGCCAGTCCGTCCAGGTGCAGGCAGCCGGAGAAGCTCAGCAACACGATCACAACCGCCGCGGCGGCCAGCATCGGCGGCGCCACCGACGTCAGAGCCCATGCCATCGCGGCCGCCACCGCGCCCAGCAACAGGCCGACCACGCGGAAACCAGGGGACGCTGCGGGCGAGATCTTCCTCGGCCGTGCCCCAGCTTCCCGGCAGCGGCAGGATCGTCAGAAATCGCAGGGCTGCCAGCAATGGTTTCATGATTGCGGCCTTGGAAACGTGGGCCTCGTCGAACGTGGCCACCTCGGTAAGGATTCGCTGGGCCGCTTCGACCAGGTTCATGGCCAGCGCCGCGCCGGTGCCTTCGCCCAATCGCAGGCCGAGGTCCAACAGCGGCTCCTTGCCCAGGCGGGCGTGCATGGCGCGATGGCCCGGCTCGGCGCTGCGATGGGCGGCGACGACGTATTCGCCCGCCGCCGGGCAGAGGGCCTGGGCCACGCAGCGCCCCGGCCGTGGAAATGAAGCCGTCGATCACGACCGGCTTTTGCCGGGCGGCAGCGCCCAGGACCACGCCGGCAATGCCGCCGATCTCGAACCCGCCCACCTTGGCCAGCACGTCCAGGGCGTCGTTGGGATCGGGCCGATTGAGCCGCAGCGCCTTTTCCACGACGGCGATCTTGTGGGCCAGTTGGCCGTCGTCGATGCCCGTGCCGCGGCCGGTCAACTCGGCCACCGATTGTCCGGTCAGCGCGGCCACGACCGCCGTGGAGGGCGTGGTGTTGGCGATGCCCATGTCGCCGGTGCCGAAAACGTCGGTCGCATCGGCCAGTGCCTCGACCACTTCGATGCCGGCCTCGACGGCCCGCACGGCCTGCTCTCGCGTCATGGCCGGTCCGGCCGCCATGTTGGCCGTGCCGAGGGCCACTTTCTTGTCGATGATCTTGCCGGCGGCGGCCAGCGGGCCAAGGTCGGCGGCCACGCCCATGTCGACCACGACCACGCGGGCGCCGGCCAATCGGGCCAGGGCGTTGATGCCGGCCATGCCGCCGACGAAACCCAGCACCATCTGCGGCGTGACTTCCTGCGGATACTTGCTCACGCCCTCGGCCGCCACGCCATGATCGCCGGCCATGGTGACGATCGTCTTGCGGGCCACCGGCGGCGCAAGCGAGCGCGTCATGCCGGCCAGGTCCACGGCCAGGTCCATCAGCCGCCCCAGCGCCCAGTGCGGCATGATGAGCTGGTCCAGACGGCCGCTTGGCCTTGGCTCGCCACGCGGCGTCTTGGGGGACAATTCGCGTCAACGTAGCGCTTCAGCAGGCTCATTGTGTGTTGTTCACTTTCAGAGGCACGGGATTCCACACGACATCAGCGTCACCGCGTCGGCCCGCGCGGCAATGATCTGGTTCGCCCGGCCGACCAGGTCGCGATAGCGGCGGGCCGGGGCATTCTCCGGCACCACGCCCATGCCGACCTCGTTGGTGACGAAGATCACCGTGCCGCGACATCGCCTGGGCCGCTTCGAGCATCCGGTCGCACTGCTCGGCCACGTCGGCTTCGGTCGACGTGCCGCCGCTCGCGTTCGGCGTGATACATCAGGTTGTTGACCCAGAGCGTCACGCAATCGACCAGCAGCACGTTGTGCTCGGCGTGGCGGCGCGAAGACGCCGGCCAGATCGAGTTGCTCTTCGACGGTGTCCCAGCCGCGGCCGCGGCGAGCCGACGGTGCTCCTCGATGCGGCGCCGCATTTCGTCGTCGGTGACCGGACAGGTGGCCACGTACAGCCGCGTGGGCGGCAGCGACTCGGCCATGCTGCTGGGCGTAGGCACTCTTGCCGCTGCGGCAACCGCCGGTGACCAGCACGATTTCAGCCATGACCGTCCTCCACAGCTCGGGCCGCTCCAACGCGGCAAGCACGCCTTGGCCGTCGAACATATCGATCACGGCCATCGCCGCATAGGGCACGTCGAACGCCACGTACTTGCGCGGCTCGAGTCCCAGCAGGTGGCAGATCATCGTGCGGATCACGCCGCCGTGGGTGACCACCAGCACGGTCTGGGGCTCGGCGCTGACCAAGCGATCGGCGGCCGCCTGAACGCGGCGCAGGAAAGTCGCCCACGCTTTCCCCGCCGGGAAAGCGAAATCGAGGTCGAACGCCGCCCAGCGATCGACCAGCGACGGGTCCTTCGCGGCCGCTTCGGCAAACGTCCGGTTTTCCCACTGCCCAAAGTCGATCTCGCGCAGGTCGGGGTCGACCAGCAGCGGCAAGTCGGGCGCCACGGCCGCGGCCGTCTGCCGGCAGCGCTGCATCGGACTGCAATAGCACGCCTGCGGCCCCCATCGCAGCACGCGGTCGGCCAGCGCCTGCGCCTGCGCCTCGCCCGACGGATCCAACGGTACGTCGGTCGCGCCGATCAATCGCCCAACATGGTCGGCCACGATTCGGGCATGCCGCAGCAGGAGCAGGCGTTTGGCCATGGACAGATCTCCTTACTCGGGCGGCTTCGGCGGCGCCAACGCCACGACTTCGCCGACCACGATCACCGCCGGCGGGCGGATGGTCTGCCGCTCGATCACGTCGGCCACGGTTCCCAGCGTGCAGCGGATCGTCTCCTGATCGGGCCAGCTCGCCCGCCGCACGATGGCCACCGGCGTCTCGGGCGACCGACCGCCGCAGATCAGCGCCTCGCTCCATTGCCGCGAAGTGGTCATGCCCATGTACAAAACCAGCGTGCCGGGGAAGCGGGCCAGCGATTGGTAGTCCAACTCCGGGCCCGCACTTGTCGCCGCGGCGGTGGCCCGGTGATCAAGGCCACGGCCGAGGCCAGGTCGCGATGCGTGATGGGGATGCCCGCATGACTGGCCGCGGCAAAGGCCGCCGTCACGCCGGGCACGACCTCGTAGGGAATGCCCGCCGCCGCGAGGACCTCGACCTCCTCGCCGCCGCGGCCGAAGAGATACGGATCGCCGCTCTTCAGACGCACGACGCGTCTTGCCCTGCCGGGCCGCGGCGATCATCCGGCCGTTGACCTCTTGCTGGAGCATCTCCCGGCCGCCATGCGGATGTCCCAGGCAGACCTGTTCCGCCGTCGGCGCGTGTTGGAGCAGGACGCGGATTGACCAGGTAGTCGTACAGCACCAGGTCGGCCTCGGCCAGGCACTGGGCGCCGCGGACGGTGATCAGGCCGGGATCGCCGGGACCGGCGCCCACCAGGTAGACTTTTCCGACGGCTGTTGCCCGATGCCTGCGTCATGGTGGGACCCAAAGTCCAACAAAAAAAGCCCAGCCTTCAGCGAGGATGGGCCCAATGCACGCAGCGATGACCAGGACCTTCCCGCGAAGGCACGCACTGTTGACGCCCGCAAAATGGGAGCCAGCAAAGTACCCTTGTGGTATCCTGACTTTCGGGTCATCCTACTTGCCGCGGCCTTCCCATCCCCGTGGGGACAGTGGCCATTCGCTGCGGCTTTCGTCGCCGATCACAGTGGCGGGGCCGTGCTGGATTCGCACCAGCTTCCCATAATCGTTCGCCGTCGGAGCCTGCGCGGCTCCAACCGCGAACACGGTAGTATAACGGCGGCGGGGAAGAGCGCCAATCAGCGACCAATGATTATCGAGCCTGCCCGGATTCCCAGCGCCGAAACAGTGCCACGGCGGGCCGGCAATACCACCCCTACGCGACTTCGGATCGCCCGATGAATCGGGAAGTTCACCCGGAATTTGGCCGGGCACCTGAGGGAACCATGTGTACCAAATCCTTGAAGGGGGTGGCGAATTCGCCAAGCGGCGATTTTTCCGTCGTCGGTCGGACCTCGCAATTCTTCAGTTCGCGGCATATCAGATCTGCAAACCATTTACCTGCAAAGACTTGTGATTCGCGCGCTTGCGAATTCGTTCACGTGAGAACACGGCGGCGACCTTCAAAACTATTCGCACGCTATGGCGATTGACATCCTTGGTAGCATGAAGTATCATTAACTACACGATATCCCATCTTCGGTGGAGACCTTCTAATGGGTGACCTGAGCTACAGCGAGTGCAAGAGAAAGCATTCATGTTGGGGACGGTCTTCAAGCCGACCGCCCCGATCAACCGCGAGGATCTGTTTGCTGGTAGAAAGTCACAAATACGAGACGTTGTTGACGCAATTAACCAACAGGGCCAGCACGCGGTCCTTTATGGCGAAAGGGGGGTCGGGAAAACCTCTTTGGCTAACATGATCTTTTACGGGATTCGCGCTCCGGTCGCCAATGTCCTTGCTCCACAAGTTAACTGCATGACGACAGACAGCTACAGCGACATCTGGAAGCGAGTCTTCGAGGAGATTGCATTCAAGGCCGAAAGCGGAAGAGACGGGATTGCCCTGGAGAAGTTGGAAAGAAAGCTGCTCAAGGAATATACAGGTTCATACTCAGATCGGATCTCACCAGATATTGTGCGGAGGGTTCTTTCCAGCCTCGGTCAAGACGATCTCGTCGTTATCATCCTGGACGAATTCGACACGGTCGAAAGTTCTAACGCGCGGGCAATGATGTCCGATACGCTAAAGTTCTTGTCAGACAGAGTCGTGCCGGCGACCGTCGTCTTGGTCGGAGTGGCGGATGACGTCGAAACGCTCATTGCAAATCACAGATCGCTTGAGCGTTGCCTTAGACAAGTGCGTATGCCTCGGATGTCGTACAATGAACTGGAAACGATCGTAACCCAGGGACTAGCCAAGACTCAGATGACCATCGAGGAATCCGCGCTCGACGAGATCACGCACCTGTCGCGCGGTCTTCCTCATTACCCACACTTGCTGGGGCTACATTCCGGACGGTCTGCTCTTGACAGTAAGAGCTTATGCGTCTGCGATCGACACGTCCAAATTGCGGTGAAAGAAGCGGTTGACAAGGCACAGGCCTCCATCCAGGCCGATTATTCCAAGGCGATCACGAGCTCACGAAAGGAAGCTTTATACAAGGAAGTTCTGTTGGCATGCGCACTTGCCGAAACCGATGACTTGGGATGGTTCTATCCGAGGGATGTTCGGGGACCGTTGGAAAAAATCCTCGGACGCACATACGAGATTTCAGCCTTCGCGCGACATCTACATACGTTTTGCGAGTCCGAACATGGACCCGTTCTAGCGAAGGACGACAAGTCGGCTCGGCCAAGGTATCGTTTCGATAATCCCCTTATGCAGCCATACACACTGATTCGAGGCTTGGCTGCGAACCTTATTTCCAACGCAGACTTGAGGAACCTAAAGGAAAGGCGGGCAGCAAAACCAGGCGAGCTATTCTAAAAGCCAAGCGAGCTATTCTAGTTGCCTTGCGTCGCTTGCCTCTCGCTACTATGCGACCTTTCTCACGGCTTCTGCCAATTCCTTGTCATCACTCCGCCTTCGCCTTCCCCAGCAGACCACAGCAGGCCTCGCCGTCCTGGCCAGGCAGCGATAGATACTTCGGCGCGCCCTCCAAGTCCACCACAATTTGGCCCTTCTCGTCGGGCGCGACCGCGATCGGCTCGCCAAAGAAATTGTGGAGGATGCACTTGGTCTTTCCCACGCCGATGGCGACCCGGCCCTTGGCCTTCCCATTCCACAGCGCGGCCACCGAGCCCTTTTCGCCCGTAAACACGCAGCAGTGGCCGCCATCGCCGATGGAAAGCTGCCGGTAGGGATGCGACCTGCCTTCGAGCACGCGGGCCAGTCCATTGGCGGCAATCAGTTCCGGGCAGGGCGACTGATCGAACTCGGCATGGTCGAGTCCGTAGGGCTCAAAGTATCGCTGGGTTATGAAACACGTCTCGTAGTCGAACTGCCCGAACCAGAAGAACCGCCCTCCACTGCCGGCCACCGAATCCAGTAGCGTCTCCCGGATCATGTACTCCGCCTTGTGCTTGAAGGTGTCGATAAGGAACTGCGGCTCCTCGCAGTACTCGGCCGGCACGTTGACTTTGGCGGCGGAATAGGCCATTTCGCGGTTGGAGAAGCTCCGCTCGGTGTGCCACACGCGAGCCTCCTTGGCGTACGAGTCCTTCATGGTCTTGCGCCATCGCTCCAGCAGTTGATCGGAGCCGGCGTCGAGCGATTGTTCGGGGGCGTGCGTGTCGTAGAGATGCACCGAGAGCACGTCGAACCACTTTGCGCCGCCGAGCTTGAAGACGCTATCGGTAAAGGAGCCCGGCTTGCCGGCAAAATCCGACGTGCCGCAGATGCCCACCACGCGGCAATCGGGATTGCCTTCTTTCGCCGCTTCGTAGGCGGCCCGCAGATACGGGGCATATTGTTGGGCGGTCATCAGCAGGTTGGGCTCGTTCATCACCTCCCAGTAGGTGATCTTCCCTTTGTAGTGGCTGGTCAAGGCGCGGACGTAGGCCCTCCATGCCTCGATCGTCGGCCAGGCCAGGCGGACCCGCCGGCCGTCCTCCAGCACGTTCTCGCCCACCTTCTCCTGGGCGTACGGAGGAATGGGCGGGTCGGCCCGATAGTAGGGCCACTGAAACTCACTCAAGATGGGCATGATCGAAAGGCCGCATTTTTCGGCCTCCGCGACCATGCGATCGGAGCGGGAGAAATCGAACTTCCCCTTGGCCGGGGCAATGCCCGCGAACTCGAAAATCTCGAACGCCCGCACCGAGCCGAAGCCCAGCTTCCGCACCAGCGGCATCGGATCGTTGTGGCACCCCAGCGGCCAATCGTCGGGCAGCGGCGTAAGTGGCTGCGGTTCGTAAACGCCGAATATCAATTCCTTCACCTCGCCGCTTGGCGCGGTGAAATAACCGCGGTAGTAGCCACACGGCAACGGGCCGAGGTCCACGGGATACGCGGCCGTAGTCTCGGCCGGCACGCTGACGGCGACCGAGCCCTTCCGCGCCACTTGTTCCCAATAGTCTTTGATGGCGAATTGCACATTGCTCGTCAGCGCCGTCTTGCCGTTGTTGCGGACGTGTAGCACGGCCTCGCACGCGGCGCCTCGCTCGAAGAGCTTCTCCGTGTTGGGTACCTCGACGCCATACTCGGCTTCGGCCGCGGGCTGGAAGTCGCTCAGGTCGCCCTCTTCCAACTGCACGGCATCGATCCAGAGCGTGCCCTGCGTGCAGCCCGGATCGAGTCCGACCCAGGTGAGATAATAGCCGCTCTTCTTGAAGTCGGCGGTGAAGAAGGGGAAGTGATAGCGTTTCCATTGGGTGGTCACGGGGAACGGTCCCCAGTCCTCGCCGGCCCAGGTCGATTCGCCGCAATAGATCACGGCCTTCATGCCCGGCCGGTCGGCCTTCAGGTAGGCGGAGACGGTGTACTTGCAGTCGCGCTTCAGTGGGACGCGGTCGAAGGCGGCCCCCACGAAGGCAAACCCCTTTGGATTGCCCAGCTTGCGCGAATCGCTGGCCGTCAGCCGCAGGCTGGTTGTGCCGTGTACGGCCGTCGTGGCGTCGAAGACCGGCCGGATTCCCGGCCCGACCATCTTGTCGTACCAGCTATAGCAGGAGTACGGCTGGACGCCCTCGGGGCCGGTCTCGAAACTGGCCCCGTCGCGCAGCAGATTGCGTTTGACAGCGGCCGCAGGCGGGCCGTCCTCTTTCCAGAAGTGCAGGCGGTACTTCACCGTGCCGTCCTTGGCCGTCATGCCGATCTTGAAACTGTTCTGGCCCCACGCCCGGTAGTCGTTCAGATTCGTGGCCGCCTTCCGGTCGCAAATCAACGTCACGCGCTCCGGTCCGTCGGGCGGGAGGTTGTAGTCCAGAACCTTGCCGGCCCAATCGTCAAACAGAGTCGCTCGCGGCGCCTTGTCCTTGGGGAGATCGAAGAATCGTTCGGCGGCGCGGACGGTTCGTCCCGCAAACGTTTGGGCCGGCATCGCCAACTCCACCTTGGCCGCCTGGCCGGGGGCCGCCACGCCCTCGAACTCGGCCGAAACGCTCAACCAGCCGTCTGCCTCCATCGCGAACGACTGCCGCAGGCGAAACGGCTTGTCCTTGGCCTTGGAAACAACCTCCACCCGATTCTCCTTCGCCTCGAAGCTCACGCCCTCGGCCAGAGGATAGATCGCGTCCTTTTCCCGCACGTGGGGCGGCTCGACGGCAAAGCAAGGCAGGCCCTTTTTCAGCACTTGAACCTGCCCGGACTTGGCGACGAGTATTTCGTACAATCCGTCCCTTGCCAGAAAGACAGCCCCCTGGTCCGACACTTTGGCCTCGGGCCGCTTGGCCTCGACGGCCAGCAACTCCACCGGCGGAAACGGCTCCTCCGGCCTAAGCAGGCACAGAAAGATTGCCATCGCTTGGCCATCGAACTTCGCCTGCACGTGATAATTGGCCTCATTCCACTGACGGCAATCGGCCAGCGAGAGGCCTTGCGTGGGCGAGAGGAACTTCACGCCCAACTCGCGGCCTTGGCCCAAGTCGAAGCGAAACTGAGCGGACTTGCCCTTGGGATCGTTCAGGAAGACCAGATGCCGGTCGTCGGGCTTCTCCTTGGGCAAGACGATCTCACCGCCTTCCCATCGGGCGCGGCGGCCCTTGAAGACGTCGACCGGAAGAATGACGCGGCAGATCGCCTCGGTCACTTCGGGCGGCGTCGGACCAAACTCCAATCGCACGAGCATGCCGCCCTGGTATTCGCTGATCGTCCGGCGGCACGGCGCCGCGAACTTGCCCAGCACGCCCAAATCGACCAACTGCCGCCGGGCCGGGTCGATCTCCGTCTTCGTCTTGTCGCCGGCCAGCGACACGTAGCCCGGATGCAGAATGGGGCCGTCGATGTTGACGGCCAACGTGCCATCGACGTCCAGATGCGGGCAATAACGCCACGATTCGCGGTGGAACTTCACGCGGGCGTCCGGCGAGGCAAAAAAACCTTCCGAGCGAAACTCCAGCGACCCGGCCTGAAGCGGCGCGACGGCCAGCATCGCGGACAAGAAAGTAAGCAGCCCGTGGGAAAGAGGGCGTCGGCCCATTCGCATGATCGTTCTCCCGGTGCAGGAAACGGCTAGCACCTTGGGAATGTACCAGGAGATGGCAGCCCTGTCCACCATTGCACCAAGTGTCCAGCGATCGGCGGCTTCACGGACCACAATTCGCGGCTCTATAGACCACTATTCATGCTGGTTCGAAATTCCGCGTGCTCCTGATTTGCCGCATTGCGTATTATTCTAACGGAGGGTATTGTTCGAGCGGAGGTTTGCCATGATCGAGACATTGGACACGGGTTCGCCGAAGATCGTCGGTTTCAAGTTGCACGGTAAACTTCACGACGACGACTACAGGTCATTTGTGCCCGCGGTCGACGCCGCCGTGGCCGCCGAGGGCAAGGTGCGGCTGTTCGCCCAGTTCGAGGACTTCCACGGCTGGGATTTACACGCCGCGTGGGACGATTTCAAGTTCGGGCTGAAGCACTATTCCGACTTCGAACGCATCGCTATGGTGGGCGAGCGGAAGTGGGAGGCGTGGATGACCAAGGTCTGCAAGCCCTTCACCAAGGCGATGGTGAAGTACTTCGACCAGACCGAAGTCGATAAGGCCTGGACCTGGCTGCGGGAAGACGTGCAGCCGATGGCGTCGGCGTGATCCGAATTGTAGGGTGCGTAAAACGCACCGTGTATGAGGGACCGCCCGTGGTGCGTTTCACGCACCCTACGCCCAGCGCCGCGTTCTACCAGCCGAAGTACCGATACGGATCGTCCCACTCCTCGGGCTGATCGAGGTAGAGTCCCTCGGTCCAACGCTTCTCGGCTTTCACGTCTTTCACGGGGGTCTTGAAGCGTTCGAGGATCGGCGTGGGGCCGGCCACTCCCATGTCGGCCAGCACGCGGGCCACCACGAACGACGCCCGGCGGAAGGTCCGCTTGAGGTTGTACTGCTTGCTGTAGTCGAACTGCCAGGGGGCGAGTTGGAAGAAGACGGCGTTCCCGCCGGCGGCCTGGGCGAGGATGCCGTTGCCGATCGCCGTGGCCCCGCCCGTCACCAGCCGCAAAGATGCGAGAACTGTCGTGCGGTTCATTGGACATTCCTCTTGGGGTTATGACTCCAGACAGTTCTATTGTTTGCGGCTCTGCGTCCCATCGCTCCACTCGATCACGGCGTCCGTTTCCAGCGTGCCGGCCCGCCGACGGACGCCCGGCCGATCGGCGCACAGAATCGTGTGCTCGCGGCCGTCGCGGAATCTAACACGAAGGCCGACGGCGTCTTCCACCTTCTGCCCACCCACCACGACCGGCAGTTGCTCGACGGACTCGATGGGCGAGGCCTTTCCTTCGGCCAGCGGATAGAGGACGTAGGCCAGCCGCACCTTGCCCGCGCCCTTGGTGCCGACGACCGCGGTGGGCACGGGCCGCCAATTCGGGTCCTGCGCCCAGCCCTGCACGGGCTCCTCTTCGCGGCCTTGCACCACGCTGAGCCCCTGCGCCGCCACCGGCCAAAGCACCAGGTTGGGCCCCTTGGCGTTCCGCGTGACCGCGAACTTGCCGTTCTCCATCACGTCGGCGGCTTCCGCCCCGAAATGGAACAGCGACTCGTATTCGTGCGTTTCCTGGTCCTCGGGCACGAGCGTATCGACGATGACCCAATAGTCCGGCTTTATGAACGTCACGGCCCGCGTGTGCGTCACGTGAATCTGGCCCTTCGGCCCGTAGCCGCTGTCGTAGCGTCCCACCGCATAATCGAGCCGGTCGTTGCTGATCCAGGTATTCTCCAGCGGCTGGAAGGGCTGCGGCAAGACGTACGTCTCTCGTCGCTGCCGGCGGTTCTGGTCCTGGCCGTCCACGCGAACGGTGTTATGGCCGCGGGTCGAGAGCACGTAACGCCGCCAGCGCGAGCGATCGTACATGTAGTTGCCGGCGTCCAACAGCAGTTGCCGGCCGTAGGCGTAGGCGATCAGGTGCAGCTTGTCTTCGTGCTGATGGCCGGAGCCGAACGGGCCCGCGTCCAGCAGCAGGTAACGGGCGTCGGGCTCCCAGCCGGATCGCATCACGTAGTGGCCCGAGTAGGGGAAAGCGATTGACGTTTGCTGCGGCTGCTTGCCTTCTTTGCCGCGCGTGGCCACCCACAAAAAGTCCTCCCGGTTCGGGAAATACTTGAGCCCCTTCCGCAGCAATTTGGCGGGGCTGTCGTTGCCCGAGTCGTTCAGCCCCGGCGTGATGCCGTTGGGCATCGCGGCATAGGCCAGGTAGACGAACATCCGCTCCAGTTGGGCCACGTAATCCGCCGGGAACTCCTGGCGCGGTCGTTCAGACGGGCCAACTCGTAAACGTCGCTGAAGTTCTCCACGACCCAATTGTTGTAGCCCAGGGCCAACTCGATCTCCAGCCCGTCGGGATACACGTCGGTCTTCATCTGGCGGGCGAGCCGTTGGATGCCGTGGGCCCGCCACGTGTCGGCCTCGCGGAACTCGGGCAGCAGCACTCCGACCGTAAACACGCCGACCGATTCCATCGTCAGCCAGTTGCCCGTGCTGGTGGGCCAACGGTCGAGGTGCCGGGCGTGCTCGACCAGCGACTTGAGGATCGTACACAGGGCGTCGTCGGTCAATGCGGGCGAGCCGAGGATGGCATACAAGGCGTTTGGCCAGGTGTCGCCCGCCCGGCAGGCCGTGTTGAGCGTCTCCCACGCGTAGTGATAGGGCGAATTGCCCGAGCGGTCCAACAGCACCGGGCATTGGGCGATCCAACTGAGCATCTGCGCGACGACCTCCGCGGCGTACTTGTCCTCGCCCGTCGCTCGATAGGCCTGCGTCGAGCTCGGCAAAGTGGAAATGCCGGTTGAGCGAGGCGTTCCATTCCACCGTGGCCGATTCGCCCTCGGTCATCTGGTTCGACGACCAGTCGATCTGCGGGCCGAGGTCGAAGGTGTGGCCGATCGGCGCCCCGATCCGGTCCCATCGCCATTGGTGCCGCAGCAGCTCGTCGGCAATGCGCGTGTCGGCCCGGGCAGCCCTGGATGCGGCCCGCCCGCGCGGCTCGCCGGGCCAGCGGCTGGCGGCGTGGGTCTTGAAGTATTGACCGAACGCCTTCCGCGCGGCGGGCCAGTCCGATTGCTTCACCGCTGCGGCCACCGTTTCCATGCCGGGCCGCGCCAGGTCCAAGCCGGCGAAGAAATCCGCGTCGCTCAATCGCGGGCCGGTCTCGACGCCGCAGCACAGCAGGGCAATCGTGCCGATCAGTGAGGAAACCATCTGCCGACTCCTTCTGGGAATTCACCACAAGCCGCCGTGCCAACGGCTGCTAAACGTTCCTTATCATCCTCGTTACGACGCTCTGCGTCGTAACGCACTTCCGGCGGGCGATGCCCGCCCTACTTCCTCTCTCCCGCACTGAATACCGTCCAAGGCTGCGACGGCCGGCTCTTGAGGATGCCCTGCATCCAATCGTACTGCGGATGCGCCTCCAGGAACTTGCCCGCGTCGAAGCCCATGCCGCACGCCGAACCCCATCGGGCCGCAAACGACATTTGCCGGGCCATCTTCGTGTCGACCACTTTGCCGTCGAGAGTGCCCCAAGGGCTGAACGGCACTTTCGACCCGAACGGCTCCCGATCGAGGTCCGAATGGGAGCACAGCGTGCGATTGTCCGGCACGTCCTTCTGCAAGTACACGTCGTAATGATCGGCCAGAAGAGCCTTGGCCAGCTCCACATCGATTTTGCCCTTGTGCTGGCCCATCAGTTGCTTCCAGCGCTCGCGCCGCGCCACGGCCGAAAGACGGATGTCGGCCTCGTTGACGCTGGTCTCGAAGCGAAGAATCTTCGGGTCCTCGACCACGTTCGAGCCCACGAAATAGCCGTCCTTCTTCTTCTCGAAGCCGACGTGTTTCCATCCCAGTTCGAGCCGGGCGATTTCGCCCGTGTTGATGTCGCCCAGCAGCCAAGAGTTGGCGTAGCCGCCGTTGTTGCCGGCCTTCATGATGGCGCACCACTGGTCGATGCCGGCGGCGTCTTGCGTGGCGCGGCGCATGCGGACGAACTCGGGAATCCCCTTTTCGTCAAAACCCTTGAAGCCCGAGATCGTTGTTTCGGCCCCCACCAGGCCGGCGTCGGTGATGAAGAAATCGGTCCCACTCTGGATCATGCCGGGCGCCGACTGCATGAGAATGCGATGGCCCTTGGCGGGCTGGACGTCGAGGATCAGCCGCCAGAACGACTCGACGTAGGGGAACATCGTGTTATGGCCCAGCACGATCCCGCCGTCGGCCGTCATGCTGCCCGTGGCGATCAGCGCGCTGCAGGCCTGCCGGTCGGACTCGGTCTTGCCGTCGATCTTGTCCTTCACCGTCGGCCACCAGTAGAAGCCCAACTCGCCCGCGCCGTTGTAGGCGACGATCTCGTCGCGCGTTGTCGGCACGCGGGCCGCCGACATGCCCTCGGCGATGCCGCCCATCTCGGCCAGGTTCTCCTCGTCGATCTTGCCGGCGAACATCGCCTTGGCCTTGGCCACCAGCCAGGACCAATCCATGGCCGTGTCGTGCTCCCACTCGCGCCGGGCGATGAGGATGGCCTCGCTCGTTTCCTTGGCCAGCAGATAGCCGTGCTGGAAGCCGCGCTCCTGCGGCTGGCCCTCGATGTGCAAGTAGACCCAGCCGCTCTTGTCGTGACGCTCGGCCCGCGCCAGCCAGGTCTTCTGCTCTTGCGTCAACGGTGCGGCGGCCTGGGAGGTCGCGGCCCAACCGATCAACTGCCATGCGGCAACGAGCATCAGCAAAATACATCGTCGCATCTGACGCCACCTCTTCTTTGCGGTTGTCCAGGGTAACCGTTCAGGGGTCGTGGACCGTAGAAGCGGCATCTTGCCGCTTCCTGCCGCGGTGCGAGGTTGTCGCTCTCCCGAACAACGCGGCAAGATGCCGCGTCTACATGGCCCGTGAACGGTTACTTCTCCAGGTGTTATTCCCCTCGCCCGACCAACCTTCGGTCGGTGCCCGGAGAGGGGCCGGGGTGAGGGCGCCCTACGGCAGGCCGTCGCCCGTGAGCCACTTGATCACGTTGCCCTGCTTCGCTACCTCGCACTCGACCGTGAAGGGGTCCTTCCGCTGAGCGCCGGGCCGCGTCGCGATCTTGTCGGCCGCACTCTCGGCCTTCATCCGCAACGCCACCCGCAGCGGCACGGCCGGCTTGTACGGCGCCGGCCTGTCGGCGGTCTGCACTTTCTTGATCGCCTCGGTGATCTTCTCCGCGACCAGGCGGTGGGCCGCATCGGGGTCGAGCCCCGTGGCCACATACGGGTCGTCCTCGGCGTGCTTCACACAGGCCGTGACCACGCCGGGGAACAGGGCCGCGGCCTCTCGGCCCAAGGCCTCGTCGCCGTGGACCAGGATGACGGGCACGCCGTAGTGGCCCGCGTAACAGCCCTCATAGCCGATCTCGCCCACGCTTTGCCCGTTGATACTGAAGTCGGCCCACTCGGTCGAACACGTGTGCGGCAGGAAGGCGTGCTCCGTGCCGGCCTTGGCGTGATGGCCCATCAGCATGACGCCGGTCACCGTGGCGTCGAGCCCCGGCAGCCACTGCCGCTTCCCATCGACGATGCCGCGTTCCCTTGGGTGATAGGTGACGCGGGGGTCGGCCAGCATCTGGTCGAGGCGGATGTTGCCGCCGCCGCCGTGAACGTCGCAGACGATCACGCGATCGGCCCCGGCCTTGAGCGCGGCCGCCACGGCCGAGTTCACGTTGTCGATCATCAGCTTGATCCCGGCCTCGGCCACCTCCTTGGGGACGCCCTTCTCCTTGTACCAGGTCTGGTTGCGTTGGAACACGCCGCTGGTGCCCTCCATGTCCCAGATCATGTAGATTTTCACTTCGGGCTTGGGCTGGCCCGCGCGGGCGGATCGGCCGGCGAACCAGAGGGGAGCGGCGGCGCCGGTGGCAACGGCGGCGCTGGTGCGGAGAAACTCGCGGCGAGTGGAGGCGAAACGCGGCATGGCAGGCTCCTCGCGATTTGGTTGGGGCGGGATGATCGGCGTGACGGCTGCGGGGACGTGATCCGGGCGGCGCACCATTGTCATCGAGAACCGCGCGAACGTCAACCTGATGGGGCAATGCCGCGCGGGGTTGCATGGCGTTGAGGTTTGGTCGGCGGGGGTTGCCGACGCTCGGCACGTCAGCCCCCTCTTGGCAAGATTATGATTGTCGTCTATAGTGGGGGTGTCGCATTGTTGATGAACGGCTCTCCTCCCTGCCGACCTGGAGAAATCCTATGAGCCGAATCATAGCTCGACTTGCAGTGGTTACATACACCGCATCATAGAGCGTCAAGTGCGTGTCAGACGACGTAAAGTGAAAGGATCCTGGTCATGAGATTTCCGATCTGCGTCTTGGCATGTGCGGCGCGTACTCGTCGGCGCAGCATTGGCAGGCGAAACCCCGCAAAACGACGTCTGGCCACTCAGGACAACCGTCTGGGTCGGCGGATTTCGGAACAGCAAAGCCGTGATTCAGTATATGGTTTGCGGTTCCGCAGACGGCAGGCCCGTATCGGGGGTACTCGTGAATTACTCTCCGGGCAGCCCACAGGAGCCGAAGTTCAAATGGGGCCACACGAAAAAAGAGACGAAACTTGGGACCGACTATTATGTCCACCCGCTCGCAATCGACGGAAAGGAGGTGCAGATCGATGATCGCTTCATACTTTACGTCAATGATGACAGGGGCCTCCCTGTCGCCTTGACATTGAGTCCCCACGAGGCCGCGCTGTTTCGCAACTCGGAGGATCGATCGGAATCGAAGCTGTTAACATTCTGGGATGAAGTGATCGTGCCGCGCGTGATCTTGCCGCGGGTAAAAGCGGGTGGCCCGGGTGATCACGATCAGCCGCAAGCTGAGCACCCAGCGCCGCGAGGAGAGGTCGATGAATCGCAAAGGGACCTGAACAATCGCGTCATCGATAGCGTGGAGCATCTCGACTTCGTGGACGTGCCTTCGGTCAGTTTTGCGGCGAATAGAAGCGGCCGCAACAGTGGTGATGCGGCGAAGCTCTCACATCTTGAGATTTGGGGCGAACTTGTTTCCACCAACCGATCAGAACTGCCAGAAGACCTTGCCGATCGTGTTGCCGGGAGAATCCGCACACATTTGGAAAGGCAAGGTTGCGTCATCCACGGCTCAGGCCACGGTGGGATGCCAAAGGCAACCTGCGCGAGCATCTCCTACCACCTGAACAAAGCCGAGGGGAGAATTGATGTAACAGTGATCGATCGCGGCTTTGAATCGCACGGGAAGAATGTCGTTGGCCAACTCATGATCACTGTCAACGAAGCCAGATAGCGCGCGTGCCACTGGCTCCGCCAGTGCCCTCGGCTTGTTCACCCCTACGGCGCGAGCGGATTTTGTCGGATTAACGCAACCAACCGTTCGCAAGGAAACGAGACGGCCTGACATTACCTCCTGGCACATCCCGGCGCCCAGTGTACAATGTTGCCAAGGTCTTGGCCGATCGCCATCGCGGGACTCCTCTGGGACGGGCCGCCGGGGATGCGCCCGGCGCGGTCCGCGGCCAACGCGCGGGGGCGTGCCGGGGCAAATCGGGGCTTCCGATCAAACGGCGGAAGGGACCGGCAAGGCAGCATAGAATCGACAAGACGCTCGACGGGCTACAGCGATGAGCGACACCGAAATCCTCAAGATTCACAAGTCTCCCGCGCTCGACAAGGCCACGCTGGTGCTGGCCTTCACCGGCTGGATGGACGGCGGCAGCGTCTCCACCGGCACGGTCCAGAACATTATCCACCTGCTGCACGCCGAGGCCGTCGCGGAGATCGACCCCGAGCCGTTCTACATCTACAACATGCCCGGCCCAATGGAGGTTGCCGGGGCCTTCCGGCCGCACGTCGAGATCGAGAAGGGCCTCGTCACGAAGATCAACCTGCCCATCAACATGTTCTATTGCCACGCGGCGGACAACCTCCTGTTGTTCGTCGGCAACGAGCCGCACCTGCGGTGGCGAACGTTCGGCGAAGGCGTTTTCGAGTTGGCGCGGCACTTCCACGTCAGCCGGATCGTGTTCGTCGGATCGTTTGGCGGGGCCGTGCCGCACACCCGCTTGCCCCGCCTGTACGTCTCCTGCTCGGATGCAAGCTTGCTGCCGGAGATGGACTCCTATGGCGTGCGCCGCAGCGATTACCGGGGGCCGGGCTCGTTCACCACGTACCTCATGACGCAGGCCAAGACGGTCGGCCTGGACATGGTTTCGCTGGTGGCCGAGGTTCCCGGCTACCTGCAAGGCGTCAACCCGGCGAGCATCGAGGCCGTGATGCGGCGGCTGGCCAAGCTGCTGCATTTGCAGCTCGACCTGGCCCCGCTGCGCAGCGTGATTACCGCCTGGGAACTCCAGGTGTCGCAGGCCATCGAGCAGAACGAGGAACTTGCCGCGACCGTCCACAAATTGGAAGAGGCCTACGACAACGAGTTGCTCAGCGTGGACCTCGACCACGAATAGTCACTCTTTCCCGATACGCCGTGGGAAGGCGTGGAACAGATGATCGAGGCGTAGAGGGAATGCGGGGCCGGCGACCGGTAGGTTGGCGTACGCTCTTGGCAGCCTTGCAGAGGGATTCCTTGGTGTCGCTCAGTCCGCCCCAAAGGGGCTGGGTGAACGGCAGGGTCCTTGGCCCTCATGTGGACCGCTGAACGGCAATTCCTGACGGACGAAAAGGAACTTCCGCAGAATTAACTCTCGGGAGGGGTGTATGCCAAGCTCGCCTCTAACAATGGCTGCTTTCCCTCAATCGCGACGACGAAATCGTGAAAGTGCCAAGCCCGGAAGGGAAATTGACCGCCTCTGCCGGTCGCGGTATCTTTAAGCGTAGATTCGCGTTATGGTTTGCGGCTGGTTTCGACGCGGGTGCGAGCGCGATCATGACCATTCTGGATGCCAATGACGGCCGTCGATCTGGCCCGGTACTCCATCCCTGCGTCATCGAATTGCGGGAGATGCTCCGGTCGGTCCTGGGCGATGATTTCGTGCGACTTTACCACTACGGCTCCCGCGTCGACGGCGGTGCGGAGCCAGAGTCGGACTATGACGTGCTCTGCGTGTCGAAGCGGCCGCTCAGCCGCCAGCAGAGGGATGAGATCATGGACCGGCGGATGGACATTGAGTTCGCCCAGCACGTGCTATTTGACTTGCACTTCCGCCACGTGCAGCAGGTCGAATCGAATTCGTCGCTGTATTCGCCGTATATCGACCGCGCGATCTCCGAGGGGATCGTTGTATGAGCATCTCCGACGCGCAACGGCAGCACATCGTCGCGATGCGGCTCGCTAAATCGGACATGCTTCAAGAGGCGCGGCGGTTTCGTGGCCGAGGTAGAATCGCTTCTCTCGGCAAAGTGAACTTTGCGAGGCAATGGTGTCGAACAACTTCACGATCTCGTTGGAGCATCTGTCATGAAGAAATCGAACGTGTCGCGGCGCGACGTCCTCAAGGGCCTGGCGGCCACGGCGTTCGCCGCGCCGCTGGTGATTTCGGCGACCGCTTTGGGCGACGACAAGACGCTGCCGCCCAGCGAGCGCGTTGCGCTGGGACATATCGGCGTAGGGGTCCGCGGCGACCAAGTATTCGGCGAGTTCCGCCCCTGCAAGGGGTTCCAGAGTGTGGCCATCGCCGACGCCTACAAGGACCGCCGCGAGGCATTCGCCGCGCTATGCGGAGGCAAGGCCTACGCCGACTTCCGCGAACTGCTGGCCAACAAGGACGTTGACGCCGTGGTGGTGGCCACGCCCGATCACTGGCACGTCCCCATCGCCGTGGCGGCGGCGAGGGCCGGCAAAGATGCCTACGTCGAGAAACCGCTGGGCATCAGCATCGAGCAAGACCTCTATTGCCGCAAGGTGTTTCAGGAGCAGAAACGCATCTTCCAGTACGGCACCCAGCAACGCAGTTCGAGCCATTGCCATTTCGGCTGCGAGTTGGTCCGCAGCGGACGGATCGGCAAGGTGCAGGCGATCGAGGTGATTGCGCCCAACGGCGGGGCGGGCGGATCGACCGCCGAGGCCCCCGTGCCGCCGGGGTTCGACTACGACATGTGGCTCGGCCCGGCGCCCAAGGTCCCCTTCACCCTTGACCGCTGCCATCCGCAGGGAACCTACTGGATCTACGATTACTCGATCGGCTACCTGGGCGGCTGGGGCGCCCATCCGCTCGATATCATGGTCTGGGGCAGCGACGCCGATCTGTCAGGCCCGGTCACGGTCGAGGGCACGGGCATGATTCCCGAGAAGGGGCTCTACGACACCGTCTACAACTGGAACATGAAGCTCCAACTGGGCGACGTGGAGATGGTCTTCCGGCACGGCAGCGATTCCACCAAGTTCATCGGCCCCGACGGCTGGGTGAAGATTCGGCGGGCGGGGATATCGGCCGAGCCCGCGTCGCTGCTGGAATCCAAGATCGGTCCCAACGACGTGCACCTCGTCGACAGCCCGAACCACTGGCAGAACTTTATCGATGCGGTCAAACTGCGGCGGCAACCGGTCAGCAACCTGGGCGATGCCGTCCGCTCCGACGTCCTCAGCCACCTGTGCGACATCGCCGTCCGGCTGAAGCGGAAGGTCACCTGGGATCCGAAGAAGGAAACGATCGTGGGCGACGCCGAGGCCGCGGCGAAGATGCACCGCGACATGCGGGCCCCTTGGACGCTGTGAAGAATGGCAACGCCAGTCGTAGGGTGCGTAAAACGCACCATTGATTCCTGGTTGCGGTGCGTTCCACGCACCGTGCCAGAACTGCTCCTCGCCGGTGTGCTCGCCCTCGCTTTTTTCGCGGGCATTTCGCCCGCCGGCCAGGGCTATAGCGACAAAGACCTGGTTGCGGCAATCCAGACCGGCAAACCGACGGGCGCCGACGCGCCGTATGTCGCTGCCGTCCGCCGGCTCCACGAATTGTCGGCCGACCTGGAGTTCGATGCCGCCGGCAATCTCGTGGGCATCGACCTGGCCAGCGGCCGCAAGTCGGCCAACGATGCCGACGCGGCGCTTCTGCCGGCGCTCCGGCATCTGAAGAAGCTGCGCATCTCGGGCGGCGAAGTGACCAACGCCGGGGCGAAATCGCTCGCCACGCTCGCCGGCCTTACGGAGTTGGCCCTGCTGAACAGCCAGGTCGACAACGAGGGCCTTCGACTGCTCTCGCCGCTGGCGGGCCTCACCGCGCTCAACCTTCAGCGGACGGCGAACATGACCGACGAGGGATTGGACCACCTGAGGAACTTCCCCAAACTGGTAAGCCTTGGTCTCGGCGACAACGGCTTTACGGATCGGGCGATTCCCCGTCTGCAAGGCCTGGCAAGCCTGAAGATCGTCGATTTGCGGGGCTGCTCGCAAATCACCGATGCGGGGATCGGGCAACTCCAGACGCTCAAGGCTCTCCGCGGGCTGCGATTGGGCGGATACGCCATCACGGACGCCACCTTGGCCATCGTGGCCGGCTTTCCCAACCTTTCCACGCTGGCCGTCGAAGATGGCGGCGTCAGCAATGCCGGCCTCAACAAGATCCAAGACCTGCTGATCGAGGATCTCACCCTCTGCCGCTGCTTCGGCGTCAACGACGAGGGACTCAAGGTGCTGGGGAAGTTTGCGAAACTCCGCCAGCTTTCGCTGCGCGATACGCCGATCCGCGGCAGCGGGCTGGCGAACCTGCAACACACGACGACGTTGAAGGTCCTCGTGCTCAATCAGACGGGCATCGACGACGCGGCCCTGAGCCACCTGCAGGGCCTGAAGAACCTCACTCGGCTGGAATTGCGGCAGACGCTCGTGACCGACGCCGGATTGGCGACCGTCGCCGGGCTGCCCAATCTCGAGTCCTTGGACCTGGGCCAGACGCAAATCACCGACGCTAGCGTTGACCACCTCGCGAAGCTGGCCCGTCTGAAGTTACTGAAGATCGACCAGACCGGCGTCTCTCCGGAGGGTGTCAGCAGACTTCGGCGAATGCTGCCGGCCTGCCGCATCCCGAGCGAAAGCGTCGTGGAGTAGTGGGGGCGAACGGCCGAGCGTCATCTGCATTTCCCAACGGCTCACAGGGGACTGTCCCGATTTTCGCGGCGCGATTAATGCTGTTCTGGAAACCGACGTTGCCGCCGCGAAAATGGGACTGTCCCCCTTGCGTTCCATTTCCCAACCAGCCCCGGCGCGACTATAATGGCCCACTACGTTTCCCGTTCACCAGTAGTCTTCTTCCGTGGACGACTTGCCATGCGACACATGTTGTGCATCCTGATGCTTGCTCTTCCGGCAGGGGGTTTGTCGGCGCCTGCTGCCGCGGCCGACGTGGCATCGCTGCTGAAGACCTTGCAGGCCGTCGGTCCGAACGCGGCCGGCCACCGCGAAGCGGCGCAGGCCTGGGCCGAATTGGCCAAGGCCGACGTCTCCGCCCTGCCCACCGTTCTATCGGCGCTCGACCAGTCGAACCCGCTGGCGGCCAATTGGATCCGCACGGCGGCCGACGCGATTGCCGAGCGCCACGTGCAGGCTGGCGGCAAGTTGCCGGCTACCGCGTTGGAGCAGTTCGTGCTCGATCTTCGCCATGCCCCGAGGGCCCGGCGGTTGGCCTTCGAGTTGCTCGAACAGGCCGATCCCACGGCCCGGGAGCGCTGGCTGCCCAAGATGCTCGACGATCCGAGCGTGGAGATGCGGGGCGAGGCCGTCGCCGGGCTGATCGGCCAGGCCGAAGCCCTGGAGAAGGCCGGCACGCAGGACGAGGCCACGGCAATTTATCGCCGGGCCTTCGCCGCCGCCCGCGACCCGGACCAGGTCAATTCGCTGGCCGACCGGCTGAAGAAGCTGGGCGTGGCGGTTGATCTGTCGCGGCACTTGGGCTTCGTCACCGCCTGGCGCGTGATTGGCCCCTTCGATAACACGGGCGAGAAGGGCTACGACGTGGCCTATCCGCCCGAACGCGAGATCAACCCGGCCGCGGCCCTCGACGGCAAGAAGGGGCCGGTGAAGTGGATCGCCTGGAGCACCCAGGAACCCGACGGGAAGATCGATCTCCACAAATCCCTGGGCGAGCAAAAGGGAGTGATCGCCTACGCGACCGCCGACTTCATCTCCGAAAAGAAGCAGGAAGTCGAGTTCAAGATGACCTCGGTCAACGCCCTGAAGCTATGGGTCAACGGCCGGCTGGTCGATGAGCACCGGGTCTATCACAGCGGCACGCTGTTGGATCAGTACGTGAGCCGCGCGGTGCTGGAGCCGGGCCGCAACGTGCTGCTGGTCAAGGTCTGCCAGAACGAACAGACCGACCCCTGGTGCAAGGTCTGGGGGTTCCAACTCCGCGTGTGCGACCGCTACGGCGCGGCCGTCTTACCGGCCGACCGCGACAACTCATCCGCGCCGGCCGGCAACGTGAAGGAAGGGGGCAAGTGAGACCGATGAAACGCAAACTCTGGAAGCTCGTCTCGGCCATCGCGGTTGTCGGCCTTTTCGCGGGTGGCGACTGGCCGCAATTTCACGGCGCCGACTTTTCGAGCGTCTCCGCCGAAAAAGGGTTGCCCACTACCTTCAGCGACACGGAGAACCTCGCTTGGAAGGCGCCGCTGCCGGGCCGCGGGCCGTCGAGCCCGATCGTCGTGGGCGGCCGCGTGGTGGTCACCTGCTCCAGCGGGCTGCGGCAGGACCGCCTGCACGTGCTCTGCTTCAGCGCCGCGGACGGCAGGCTCCTGTGGCACCGGCAGCTTTGGGCCACCGGCCACACCATCTGCAATCCGTTTGCCGCCATTGCCATTCCCACGCCGGCCAGCGACGGCCGCCTGATCTTCGCCTTTTACGCCTCGAACGATCTGGCCTGCTTCGACCTGGACGGCAACCTCCAGTGGCACCGCGGGCTGGCCTACGAGAGTCCGACGGCCCGAAACGACGATGCGATGGCCTCCTCGCCGCGCGTCTTCGGCGACACGGTGGTCGTGCAAATCGAGAACCTGGGCGACTCGTTTGCGGCGGGGATCAACATTCACACCGGCGAAACCCGTTGGCGGCAGGACCTGGAACACGACACGGCATGGACCTCGCCGTTCACGCTCCGCGGAAAGACCCCGAGCGAGGACGTCCTGCTGATCCAACGCCGCACGCGGCTGACGGCCCACGATCCGCAGACCGGCCGGCAGCTTTGGGCCCGCGACGGCGCGAACCACTTCCACGCGACGGGCACCACCAGCGGCGACCGCATCTATCTGCCGTGCGACGGGCTGATCGCGCTCACCGTGGACCCGCAGTCGAAGGAATTCAAGACGCTGTGGAGCGAAAAGCGGCTGGCCGTGGGCTATTCCAGCCCGGTGATTTGTGACGGCCGCGTGTACGCCGTCAAGACGGCCGGAGTGTTGGTCTGCGCCGACGCGGCCGATGGCAACATCTTGTGGCAATTGCGGCTCAAGGGGCCGATCTATGCCACGCCCGTGCTGGCCGGCGGGCATCTCTATGCCGTGAGCCACGACGGGCTGGTGCAAGTGGTGGAACTCGGCGCGGAGGGGAAGCTTGTGGGGACCAGTCAGATCGAGAAGGGGATCCTCGCCTCGCCCGCGGTGGCCGACGGGGCGATCTACTTCCGCAGCGACGCGTATCTGTGGAAGGTTTCGTCGCGGCCCGGGGCAACGGTGAACGAGAAGTAGTCGGGCGACGATGGTGGCCCGCGGGGCCCGTCGGTCGTTGCTTGGCATCTTGCGCGATCACTGTTTCACGCTCTCCCTGCAATATTGCCTGAGTTTCTCTATCTGTTGATCTTTCCAGTCTGTGCCCCAGTCGGAATCGAAGCGGATGTCCTTCGACGTCTGGCTAATCGCTGTCGCGGCTCGATCGCAAATTCGCAAGCGACTTGTGAAGCGTGTCAACGAGCGTTCGAAGCCTGGCAACGAGCGTTTGTCGTCCAGTAAGGGTGCAAGGATCTCTACGGACATCGGGTTGCCATCCCAGAGTACGTTGCACATGGTTCCTGCCCGATTGGCGCTGCCAGTGATCAGGAACGATTTGTAGATTGCTTTCGCTTGATCCGGAAACCGCTCACCAATCATCTTCAGCAACCCCTTCCCCCGATTTGTTTCCTCGGGCAGGTTGGCGACCAGCTCGCGAGCCAGCTTCAGGATCAATTGGTCATTCGACCGATCAATCGCCGGAAGAGCAGCCATGAAGTGGCGATCGTTGGCAGTGGTCTTGACAATCTCAAAAAGCTTGCTCCGAACATCCGGTGCCTGCGATTTGGCAATAGCCTCAATGTACTTTTCGTGCAGAGGATCTCCCTTGGAGTCAGCCACGTCTATCTTGTTCAATTGCTCCACCAAAAACGGTCCGTATCCCCTGCTTGCCAGGCAGGTCAGGCACGCAGGTCCAATATTGCGGTCTTTTCCGAATTCCAGGAATATCTTCCGGACAGCGTCTCCGACTCTTTGACTCGGGTCATGCGTCAGAGCCGCAATGAAGCAAGCCTGCTCGTACTGCTCAAGGGGGAATAACGGTGGCTCATCTTTGCTTTTCACCTCTCTCGGGTAGCCATAGAGTTCCGCCAGGCAGACACGAACGTCGTACTTTTCCTTCAAACGTGGTGAAAGGCGTCCTTGCTCATCCGCTTCCTGCGTGTCTAGGTCGTGGAAGAGGTCGAGGAGAATTCCCTGGCGGGCTACCTCACCACGTTTGGCGATGAAGGCGTCGAACGCCCCCTTTCGCTCCTCTGCATCCTTGGCACCGTATAACCTCTCACGAATAAAGTTAGACACCTCGGCGGCGTCGTATCGTGGCTCGGCAAGTTGCTTCAGGATCAGCGGTTCCACCGTCTCCGGATAGTAGCACGCGAGCCGCAAGTACGCTCCGATTCGCCGACCTTCGTGATCGGGGTTCACGAAATCGTCTATCAACAGGTTCTTGTGCCGTTCTCTTGTCAGTCCACTCCAGTCTTCGATGATGACTTTTCGTAGCGCCTCTGAGTACGTCGGAGAGCTGACAATCATGCCTCCGCTCGGCTGGTATCTGGTGGCTGAATAATTCCGATTGACGATTTGCCCCAAGGCAACGAAGCAAAGGTCGCCGATGGTTATGGCGTGGCGATCGGGTTGATCCTCACCACCGCCGAAATGGTCGCGATTCACCCCTTGCGGTGCTATTTTCCTTGTCCGGCGATTGAAATCGTATTCATCGCTGAACTGCATCCACTCCATCCCCGACACGGGTTTCATCTTGATTTCACGATTGTCGCCTATATGTTTCAGCAGTGCGGGCACCGCATCGGCACCCTGTTCAACGATCTTGCATAGTGCGGCAGAACGGCCTCGTTGTGCCCGACCAAGAACAAGAGTTCCTATCTCTCCGGTGTCTTCATACGGCAGGAATTCCGAGCCGGCAAAGTACACGCTGTACCCGAATCCCGGCTCCGAGACATTGACCAATTGGTCGATCAATTGTTCGATTTGCGTGTTGTCCGCCGGCAACTTCCCGGTGCTGAGCATCAGCGCGACGAACACCCAACAAATGACTGGTCTTACGTGCATCTGCTAACCTTCTCGAATAGCAACGTTCAGCTTGCGCACCGCAATCCGGTCTATCGCGCTGCCAGGAGCAGGGCCACTTCGGCCACGCGGCGGCCGAGGTTCTTCACCGTGGCCATGCCCGTTTCGTCGTGCGTAATGTCGTTGTCGCCGGCGGCTTTGATTGCGTCGGCGCCGGCCCAGACGGTTCCGCCCCAATGGCCGGTCGGCGCACCATCGCCCACCACGATCATCTGCTGCGACATCAAGGAAACCTGGACCGAGCGGACGGTCAATTCCAGCCCGCCGTTCCGCGCCCCGCCGACCGCCACCACGCCGCCGACTTTGTTGGTGAAGACCTTGTCTTTGTGGAAGACGATGCAGCGGTCGAGAAACGCCTTGCACAGCGACGACATGTTGCCGAAATAGACGGGCGTTCCGAGGATGATTCCGGCCAGTTCCGGGGCGCTGAGTTTGGCCGCCAGTTGCGGAAAATCGTCGCGCTCGCCCGGTTCCAACGGCACGCCGGCCGCCACCTCGCCCGGTATCTTCATTCCGCCCAGTTCGATCAGTTCGACCTCGATCCGCGGATCGACCGCCTTGGCGGCGGCCAGGCAGGCTCGTAGGGCCGTGGAGGTGGTCTTGCCCTTGCGCGCGCTGCAGCAAATGCCCACGATCTTCAGAGTCTTGCGGGGCGCCACTTCGGCGGCCGGCGCCGATGCCGCGCCGATCACCGCAGCGGCGGTAGCGCCGGCGGCAACGGTTCCGGCGGCGCCCAGGAACTCGCGACGGGTGACTTCAGATGCCATAGTAGAATTGCTCCTTGAATGAGGACTGGTCTAATTACGCGGTGGCGAACCGGTTGACGGCACACGGAATGTGCCTGCCAGACAACGAACATCTAGATCTCGACCACGCGCAACAAAAGGACGTGAACCGTGAAGCGGAACTGGATGCGCCATTCCGCGTTGGTTGCAGCGAGTTGTTAGGTGCATTGATTGTTGAATTCTTCATGTGTCCACCATCTCTTCTCTCGAACGCCAGCACTCTCCGAAAGAACCGCGTCCATCGCTTTCTGCAGCGACTCGACACGCGACTGTATGTCGATCTTCTTGAAGAGCTTGCGAATGACTGGCGCGTGCGGCTCAATGAAACACAAGAATCCGTCGGGATACTCCTCGTAGTTACCGCACCCAATCCAAAGCTTAAAGTCGTCGTTCTTAATCGGAACAACCCATCCCCAGTCTTCCGCAATCGGATCCGCTGGCTCGAATCCGTGTAAACGCAAGCCGGCCGCCAAGAACTCCGCCACGCGCTTTCCGTATCTGCCGGGATTAACCTCGTGCTCCTCGCTCTCGTAAGCCGGGAACTTGTCGGACCGAAACTCAACGTGAGTCTTCATCGGGTTTGAGCCCCCAACAACACACGGAATATGCCCGCTACTTGGCGTCGGACGGGGCGTCCAACTCCTTCACGCCCGCCTTGATCGTGTCGGCGATCTGCCGGGCGGTTTGCCGCTGGTTCTCGGACTTGGTGGCCGGCTTCTGCGTCGAACCGGCATCGTCGCCGGCTTGGAACGCCGCCAGCAACCCTTCGCCGTTGCCGCCCGCCGACCAACCGGTGAAGAGGATGCCCAGCATCCGTTGGGTGGCGTCCTTGCGGGAGCAGCGGATCAGGGCCACTGCGCCCTCGGGCGTCTTCCAGGTCGAGGGCAACACGCGGAAACCCTTCTGCTGGAAGTAGCGGATCGGCGGGTAATCATTCTTGCGGTCGTAGTGCCAGTCGCACACGATGATGTCCTTGGGGATCATGTCGATCGCCCGGTCCGAGCCGGTTTGGCTGGCCTCCCACTTGCTGCCGTAGTAGAGCGACGAGGGGATCAGGCGGTCGCCCCACATCAGCATCTCAATGCCTTTCTCGGTGACGAC
This sequence comes from uncultured Planctomycetaceae bacterium, assembly GCA_963759115.1. Lineage (GTDB taxonomy): Bacteria > Planctomycetota > Planctomycetia > Pirellulales > Thermoguttaceae > CAVWXT01. Next base: position 1,030,008 of record CAVWXT010000006.1, on the reverse strand, counting down.
GTGCTGGTGCAACGCGTTGACCACGCCGGCGAACAGGGTGGCCACGTCCTTGCCCTTGCAGCGGGGACATTTGTCGCTGCCGATCAGGAAGACTTCGTCCATGCCTACGTGCAGGGCGTCGGCGTCGAAGGCGTCGATCAACTCGTCCAACAGGTCGAAGACGATCTTGTTCACGTCGGGGTGCGAAGGGCACCATTCGCGGCAGTAGATCTTCTTGTCGTCCTGCGGGATCTCCGGCGTTTCGTCGAACTCCGGGTGCTTCTTCAGCAGCGCCGAGGCGCCGGGGCCCCAAGACTGGTGCCCCAGGCAGTTGAAAAGCGGAATCAGCCGGATGCCGTTCTTGCGGCACGTTTCCACCAGGTCGCGGGCCTGCTCCTTGTTCATTCCGCGGCATTCCAACTCGGGATGCGACGTGAACTGAAAATTGTAGTCCACCTCGAGGATGAGCGCGTTGAACTTCATCGGCACGAGCACCTCGGCGATGAGTTGCTTGGTCTTGTCGAGGCGTTACGGGCGGGGACCGATGAGGTGCAAGGCCCGCCACTTGGGGTTTTGCTTCTGCCAGTTCTCCAGCCAGGCTTTCTTGTCCGTCTCGGCCGCCAGTAGCGGACCCGCCGCAAATGCTAACGCCAAGGCGGCGATCGCCAAGCCCGTCAGTCGGTGCTGATTCTTCTTCATGGTTGGCCCTGATGTTGTCTGGGGACCGCGAGAACGGTCCGTGGTTGCGGAAATGGAAAAGCCCAGGAAACCTTGCGGCCACCATTCTCGCGTCCGGCGGGCAGCACCGCAAGTCTTTCCCCCAACATCTCAGCGCCCAACGAAAGGCGGGGCAGGTTGCCTATCCGTCTCGGCTGGTTGGCAATCTGGGAAAGCGTTTGCCCGGCCGGGCGCCCATAGCAGTCCGTTGAAAAAGGGGACTGGCTCCGAACGGACAAGCGAAAACCCCGCGAGAGACAATGGTCGTGAGGTGCCTGTCCCCTTTTTCAACGGACTGATAGTGGTGCAGACGGCCGGAGGGTGCTAGAATCACGCGCGTCAAAATCCCATTGTCAAAGGGGTCAATTATGGCGGGCGCTAGGAAGTTGACCGGCGGAGAAACCGCGTCGAAGACCGTCACGTTTGGCGTCGTGGGCACGGGCGATCCGCGGATCGACGCCGCGTCGCGCCAGCGGGCGGCCAACATCGTCGAGATCGTGGCCGACCAGGTGGCCGCCAACGTCCGCATGCCCGACGGCACGCCCGTGGACGTGGTCTGGACGCCGCTGTTGGTCGACGGCGAGAAGCAGGCCGACATCGTGGGGCGGATGTTCCGCGAGGCGGGCGTGGACGCGGTGATCTGCACGCCCGACACCTGGGCCTTCCCGCAATTGACGCTGATGAGCCTGCTGGCCCATCTGCCCGCCGACATGCCGGTGAACATCACCTGCGGCAACAGCGGGCCGAAGCCGGGCGTGGTCTACGCCCACGCCGTCAACGGCGCCCTGGCCCAGAGCGGCCGGCTGACGCACCTCAACGTCGGCACCTGGCCCGACACCGGCTTGCACCCGCAGCCGACCGATTCCACCGTCGAAGGCGCTGGTCGACTGGTGCTACGCCGCGCTGACCTACGCCGGGCTCAAGGGGCGGCGCGTGGTGGTCTTCGGGCACGATTCGATGGGCATGGAGACGGCCCTGGCCCACGTCATCCCCACGCGGCGGACGTTCGGCCTGGAAATCACCCGGCTGGACATGAAGCTGCTGGCCGACATGCTCGCCAAGGGCGCGTACGACAAGCAGGAACTTGCGCGGCTGCGGGCGTGGATCGACCGGCACGTGGGCAAGCGGCTCGACCTGAGCCAGCCACAGGCCGAAGAGAAGTTCAACCAGTCGCTGGCGCTTGTACCTGATCGTGCGCGACCTGCTGGCCGAGCTGAACGCCGTCGGCGGCGGCTTCATGAACCAGCTCGAATGGGGCAGCGACCTGCGCGGCATCCCTCTGCCGATCGCCGACGCCATGGAGAGCCTGTTCAACTCCACCTTCGACCACAACGGCCCCAAGCCGCCGCTGCCGTTCGCCACCGAGGCCGACGTGCAAGGGCTGCTGACGATGCTCTTCACCTGCTGGCTCTCGGGCGGCAACCCGCCGCTGTTCATGGATTTCCGCAAGGTGTGGGAGCCGTGGGAGATCCAAGAGCTTGGCGCAGAAGCTGGGCGATCCCGTTCACGCGGCGAAGAGCTCTGGGCCCGCCAGGGGATCGTCGACGGCGACAACAGCGGCTCGGCCAGCTTCGACTGGGCCGGCCGGCCGGGCGATCCGGTGGAGAAGATCATGGCCAACGTGTCGATGCCCGGGGCCGACGAGTCACTACTTCCCCGGCGGCGGCAACAGCGTCACGTTCATCACGCCCGGCGGCATCGACTGCATCGCCGCCCGGCTGGCCTACAGCGAGCTGTCCGGCATGTTCAGCCTGGTCTGGGACGAGGCGGCCACGGTCGATCTGCCCGAGCAAGCTGGCCGAGGCGGTGGCCCACACGTCGAACGTCACCTGGCCGCACACCTGGATCGTGCCCAAGTACGCCACGATGGCCGAGTACAAGCAGTATGCCCCGGCCAACCATTTCCACGCGACTTGGGACCTGGCGCCGGCCCGGCTGCAATACTGGATGGACCTGGCCAACGTGCTGTCGGTCACGCCCTGGTCGCGGCGCCCGCAGTGGCTGGAAGGGGTCGATCGGCCGCTGCCCCTGCTTGCACCTGCTCAACGGCGGCGAAGCGCACGCCAAGTTGTTACGTGCAGGAGGACGATAGCTGAGCCGTAGGGTGGGTCGAGCGCAGCGAGCCCCACCACCACAATACGGCCGTTCTTGGTGGGGCTCGCTGCGCTCGACCCACCCTACGATCCGATTGCCAAGTACGAGAGGACCTTCATGTCAAACGCCCTGCTGTTCGCGGCGGCCGAATCGGGAGTCACCAAGTTGCTCACCTTGGGCTCCGTCGACAAAGTCATTGTCGCCCTCTACTTCCTGGTGGTGTTGGGCATCGGGTTCTACCTGAAGAAGTTCGCCAGCACGGGCGAAGAGTTCTTCATGGCCGGCCGCAAGATGACCGCCTGGATCGCCGGGCTGAGCTTCATCTCGGCCAACCTCAGCTCGCTGGAGACGATGGGCTGGTCGGCGATGGCCTATCAGTACGGGATGCTCGGGGCCCACGCCTACCTGATCGGCGCCATCCCCGCGATCCTCTTCCTGGCCGTGGTGATGATGCCCTTCTATTACATCTGCAAGACGCACTCCGTGCCCGGCTACCTGCAACTCCGCTACGGCGAAGGAAGCCGCATCCTGGCCGGCGTCTCCTTCGCCGCGCTGACGGTATTGGTCAGCGGAACGAGCGTCTTCGCCATGGGCAAGATCCTGCACCTGCTGTTGGGCTGGAACATGACCATGAGCATCTGGACCGCCTCGATCACCGTGGCCATCTACGTCACCCTCGGCGGGCTGGTCTCCGCCGTGTTCAACGAAGTGCTCCAGTTCTTCCTGATCTGGCTGGGCTCGCTGTTGATTCCGATCCTCGGGCTGATCCAAGCCGGGGGCTGGACCAAGATGATGGCCACCATCCACGAGCACGTGAAGGTCATCCATCCCGACCACGCCACCGCCGATTTTTCCAGCCTCTGGGGCTGCCTGGGCTCGTTCGACGCCAACCCGATGGGGATCGACTGGTTCGGCATGGTTTTCGGCCTGGGACTGGCCGTATCGTTCGGCTATTGGTGTACCGACTTCCTCCAGGTGCAGCGGGTGATCGTGGCCAAGAGCCTCCGCGCGGCGCAGAACGGCACGATCATCGGGGCCGTATTGAAAATGTGCGTGCCGCTGATCGTGACGATCCCCGGTCTGCTCGGCCTGGCCGTGCTCGTGCATCCCGACGGCTCCCCGATTGTCCTGGTGGCGGAGAGCGATCCCCTGCGCCAACATCACCCATCAAACCTACAACGAGGTGCTGCCGCTCTTGATGGGCCAGTATCTCGGCCCAGGATTGCTGGGTTTGGGCGTCACGGCGATGATCGCCGGATTCATGTCCGGGATGGCCGGAAACGTGAGCGCCTTCGCCACCGTTTGGACGTATGACGTGTACAAGCCGCTGTTGAACCTGTTGAAACGCACGGCCAGCGACCGCCATTACCTGAACATGGGCCGCTGGGCCGCGCTCCTGGGCGTACTGATCTCCATCGGCACGGCCTACCTCTGCTTCTACTTCACCAACATCCTCGATTTCCTTCAGGTGCTAATTTTCTTCTTCATCGTGCCGCTGTTCGGGGTGGTGATCCTGGGCATGCTCTGGAAGCGCTGCACGCCCGCCGGCGGCTTCTGGGGATTCTTGGTCGCCATTCTGTTCTCGATGAGCATGTGGGGCTTCGTCCACACCTTCCCCGACGGCTACCGCCCGGCGCCGCAGATCGTGTTGGGCAACGGCGCGGTTGTGCGCGTTGAACGGGAGTCGGGAAAGATCGTCAAAGTGATTGTCGAGAGGGGCACGGTCAAGACGACTAATGTACCCATTCCTTGGGTGCCCGAAAACGAGGGTAACAAGGAGGAAGTCGTCTACTCGGGCCAACTGACCGTCGGAGACAAGGACGTGTCGCTGCCAGCCTTTGGGCGAAGGGACCACTCTGTCCCCATTCGCCTGCTGGCCCCCGAGGTGCTGCTGGCCGATACGAAGCAGCAGGACAAGTTTGGCATCGAGGGCACGCCCGTGGTGCTGAAGCCGGGCGTCAAGGTTGAGTGGACGGGCATCATCCAGCACTTCAATCCGGCGGTGTTCAACAAGGCCCATCAAAAGTACATCGCTCGCTCCGAAAAGGCTCAGCCAATGGCGGTCAACATGTATAGCGCCTTCTGGACTCTGATGGTGTGCCTCGCGGTGGCCGTCGGCGTGAGCCTGTGTACGACGCCCAAGCCCGACGCGGAGTTGACCAACCTGGTGATGGGCCTGACGCCGCGGCCAGACGAGGGGCATTGCCCGTGGTATGAACGTCCGGCGCTATGGGCCGCGGCCGTGTTCGTCGTGTTGGTGGCCATCAACATTATCTTCTGGTGAGTGCAGAACTATGGAATCCGAACATCAAGTCCCCATCTGGTTCTTCATTGGTGCATTGTTGTTGGTTTACGGGCTGTTGATTGTGGGGGCCGGCGTCTATGCCCTGGTCTGCCCGCCGCCGCTGGAGCACCGCGTGGCTCTGTTCGAGTTGCACGCCGACCTCTGGTGGGGCCTGCTGCTGGTGATTCTAGGAACGTTCTATTGCCTTCGCTTCCATCCGTGGCGCAAGTCGAATTGATCGAAAGGCAGCCGTAGCAATGACCACCGCTTGGAACACGTTTGGGGCACGGCCCACCATTCCGGCGGTTGTCGAACTAGGGCGGAGGGCGCGGATCGCGGCGACGGTGCGCATCGGAGTGGTTGCGGGGCTATTGCTCGGATGGGCCGCGGCCGGCGCGGCGCAACCCCAACCGCCGTTGCTGAGCCACATCGTCCAAGGCAAACAAGGCTGGTTCGAGTATCGCATCGTCGACGGCCGGGTGACCCTTATCGGCCGGCAATTCCCCGTTGTCGATCTGGCCATGGGGGACGATGCGCAGAAGCAGACCCTCAAGATCACCAGCGATAATGGCCAGCCATCGCTGGCCTTTGAACAGACCAGCGCTGAAGAGCAACTCAAGATCGAGGTGGTGGCTTCGAGCCAGCGCGTCTCGATCCGCCGCACGCCGCGAGGGAAATCGTCCGCGACGCCGGTCGAGTTCCTCCAGGTCGCCAACGAGAAGGTCTCGTTCAGCATGGGGGCGGGCGCCGCGCGACAGTCGTTCCGCGCTTTGGGCATTTGGCAATTGTTGCTCGCCCAGCCGAAAGAATGCGGACAACACCTGCTGCCGCTGCTGGAGATGCTGCGGCCGGATTGGAAGCTTGCCGCGACCGCCGCACAGGCGGAGAGGAGCCTGCTGCACCTGGCCAGCGCGGATACGGCGGCAGAACATGCCCGCCTAGCCGCGCTCGTGGACCAACTGGGCGACGATAGCTTCGCCAATCGCAAGGCGGCCGATCAGGCGCTGCGCGCGGCGGCGCCGCCGCGCTGGCCTGCCTGCGACAGCTCGACCTCAAACGCCTCGACGCCGAGCAGCAGTTCCGCGTGCGGCGGATCATCGCGGCCCTGACCCCGCGGGGCGGCGACGCGCCCGATCAGATCGCGGCCTCGCTGGCCAACGATCCGAGGGTCTGGCTGGCGCTCTTGGCGCGGCCGGAGCCTTCCACGCGCCAGACGGCCGCCCAACGGCTTGCCGCCCTGCTGGGCGAACCGCTCCCCGTCGATCCGGCCGCCGACCCCGAGACGCAGAAGGACCAGCGGAAGCAAGTCGAGGCGCGAATCGAAGCCAAATAGTATCGCAGGACGGCAGCGCAATTTCTGGTACCCACGCAGAGAGCGTGTGAGTTAATTGTAGGAGGCGACTCCAGTCGCCGAAGTTCGCGGCGTCTCACCGCACAATCGGCGACTGGAGTCGCCTCCCACAGCGGCTTCCTGCAAAGATTCACAACCTCAGAGCGTGGGAACCAGAACCTGCGGGCCAGGGTTGCGACCCGGCCCTTGAAAAACCCGCTTCGCCCTGCTAGATTCCGGTTTTCAACCTGATCAATTGCGTCGCGGATGACGGGCGAACAAGGAGCCGCAAACATGGCAGCATTTCCCAACGTCGGCAAGATCGCGTTTGAAGGGCCCGCCTCGAAGGACCCCTTGGCATTCCGCCACTACAACCCGAGCGAGTTGGTCGAAGGCAAGTCGATGAAAGACCAGCTTCGCTTCAGCGTGGCCTACTGGCACACGTTTCGGGGCACCGGCGGCGACCCCTTCGGCGCGGGCACGATGCTCCGGCCCTGGGACGACGGCAGCGATTCGCTCGCCAACGCCGCTCCGGCGGGTGGAAGTGGCCTTCGAGTTCATGGACAAACTCGGCGCCCCGTTTTTCTGCTTTCACGACCGCGACATCGCCCCCGAAGGCGCTACACTCGGCGAAACCAACAAGAACCTCGACGCCGTGGTGAAGGCCATCCGGCAAGAGATGCAGCGGACCGGCATCCAGCTGCTCTGGGGCACCGCCAACCTCTTCAGCCATCCCCGCTACGTTCACGGCGCGGCCACTAGCTGCAATGCCGATGTCTTCGCTTTTGCCGCGGCCCAAGTGAAGAAGGCCCTGGAGATCACCAAGGAGTTGGGCGGCGACGGCTACGTGTTCTGGGGCGGCCGTGAAGGCTATCAGAGCTTCTGGAACACCGACATGAAGCGGGAGCTCGACCACCTGGCCGCCTTCCTGCACATGGCCGTCGACTACGCCCGCGAGATCGGTTTCACCGGCCAGTTCTACATCGAGCCGAAGCCGAAGGAGCCGACCAAGCACCAATACGATTTCGACGCCGCCGCCTGCATCAACTTCTTGCGGGCGTACGATCTGACCGACCACTTCAAACTGAATATCGAGACCAACCACGCCACGCTGGCCGGCCACGACGTCGAGCACGAACTGGACTACGCCGGCCAGCAGGGCTTCTTGGGATCGCTGGACGCCAACACGGGCGATTTGCTCTTGGGCTGGGACACCGACCAGTTCCTGACCAATCCGCTGATCGCGGCGAAGATCATGCTGGTGGCCCTGAAGTACGGCGGGTTGGCCCCCGGCGGCGTGAACTTCGACGCCAAGGTCCGCCGCGAGAGCTTCGAGCCGATCGACCTGTTCTACGCCCACGTCGGCGCCATGGACACGTTTGCCAAGGGGTTGAAGATCGCTGCGGCCATCCGCGCCGGCGGGGAACTGGCCGCCCTGGTGGGCGAGCGTTACCAATCGTGGAACGAGGGCATCGGCGCCGAGATCGAGGCCGGCCGCCAGAACTTTGCGGCCCTGGAAAAATACGTGCTCCAGAAGGGCCAGATCGCGCCGAACCGCAGCGGCCGGCAGGAACTGTTCGAGAACGTCGTCAACCGCTACGTGTTCTGACATCAACCGTTCGTTTCGACTTGTAGGAGGCGACTCCAGTCGCCGATGGGACGGCAAGACGGCCATCTATCGGCGACTGGAGTCGCCTCCCACAGAAACTACCGAGAACCAAAATGGACGCGCTGCTAGGCATCGACATCGGCACCTCCGGCACAAAGTGCCTGGCCATCGACACGGCGGGAAAGACGCTGGCCGCGGCCATGCGAGACCTATCCGGCCTATGCCCCCAAGCCGCTCTGGAGCGAGCAGGACCCGGAGGACTGGTGGCAGGCCACGATCGGCTCGGTCCGCGACGTGATGGCCAAGGCCCGGCTGAAAGCGGCCGACGTGAAGGCCATCGGACTCTCCGGCCAGATGCACGGCTCGGTGTTCCTCGACGCCTCGGATCGGGTCATCCGCCCGGCGATCCTCTGGAACGACCAGCGGACGGCGGCCGAGTGCGCCGAGATCGAACAGCGCGCCGGCGGCCGCGACGAGCTGATCCAGATGGTCGGCAATCCGGCCCTGACCGGCTTCACCGCGCCGAAAATCCTCTGGCTGCGGAACCACGAGCCGCGGCATTTCGAGCGGACCCGCAAGGTGCTGCTGCCGAAAGACGAAATCCGCCGCCGCCTGACCGGCGAGTATGCCACCGAAGTGAGCGACGCCAGCGGCACGCTGCTTCTGGACGTGGCCCGGCGAAGCTGGTCGAGCAACTGCTGGCCGCGATCGATCTCGACGCCGATCTGCTGCCGCGGTGCTACGAGTCGGAGGACGTCACCGGCAAGCTCACGCCGCAGGCCGCCAAGCTGCTGGGGCTCTCGACCGATTGCCTGGTGGTGGGCGGGGCGGGCGACTGTGCGGCCGGCGCCGTGGGCAACGGCATCGTCAGCCCCGGCGTGCTCTCGACCTCGATCGGCACCTCCGGCGTGATGTTCGTCCACAGCGACCAGGTGAAAATCGATCCCCAGGGCCGCGTCCACACGTTCTGCCACGCCGTGCGCGGCAAGTGGCACATGATGGGCGTGAACCTCTCGGCCGGCGGCTCGCTGCAATGGTTCCGCAACGCGCTGTGCCAGGCCGACGTGGCCAAGGCCAAGCGGGCCAAGCAGGACGTCTACGACGTGTTGACGGCCGAAGCCCAGGACGTGCCGCCCGGCAGCCAGGGGCTGTTCTTCCTGCCCTATCTCTCCGGCGAACGGACGCCGCACGCCGACCCCGACGCCCGCGGCTGCTTGGTCGGCCTGACGTTGGCCCACAGCCGCGGGCACATTGTCCGGTCGATCCTGGAAGGCGTGACCTATTCGATGCGCGACAGCCTGGAGATCTTCCGCCAGTTGGCGGTGCCGATCCGGCAGATTCGCGCCTCGGGCGGCGGTTCGCGCAGCCCGCTGTGGCGGCAGATCCAGGCCGACGTCTTCGGCCGCACCGTGGTGACGATCAACACCGACGAGGGCGCGGCCTATGGCGTGGCCCTGCTGGCGGCCGTCGGCGCGGGAGTGTTCCGCGACGTCCGCGAGGCCTGCGCCGCCGTGATCCACGTCGTGCGGCAAACCGCCGCCGACCGCACTTCCCGGCGGCACTACGATCGGGCGTTTGCCGAGTACCAGCAACTCTACCGTTCGCTTCGCGAAGACTTCAAACGCATCACGGCCCTCGGATAGCAATCTGTTGAAAAAATCGGTTTGTGGTTGTAGGAGGCGACTCCAGTCGCCGATCTTCCGCGGATTTTACTTTGCCATCGGCGACTGGAGTCGCCTCCTAGTGCGCTTGTGAGTGTATCGAATCAGCAAGGTGCAAGTCCTTGTCGAAGTTGGGTTTGAACTTCGTAACCGAAAGTAACTGCGTCCTCGTGAGAGGGGGTGGAGAGCAACTGAAGGTGAACGGCTGGTCCGCAGGATGACGAACTCGATTCGGCCGGTTGTCGTGGCGAGCCTGCTAGGAAAAGGCGAAGCCCAAGTGACGCTGTGGTCCTCGCAAGGGATGCGGTCGGCAGACCGCGCGGTAAGCTCCGGGGGGAAACCAAACCAAGCCCCAGAGGCGGCAACAGGTGGTTGGAGGCGGAACGGTCGGAAGGTTTGATACATGAAGCAAGGAGACCTGGGCGGGTACAAGGACGAAGTTCATTGTCCCTGATAAGGATACGAAGAATCGACCGCCCAGGAGTCAGAGCGTCCATACGAGCGAGGAAGCGGGGCAATGCCCGTCGAGCAAAGGGACGCAGGAAAGGGGATGAAACATGACGCACGGCCAAAACCACACCGTACCGCGAGTGTCGGCAACGACTAGCCACGACGGACTGCGTCAGGCACACGTAACTTGGCTCAGATTGGCCGCACCGTCGATGTTGCATGTTGGTGGCCTTCCCGTGAAGGTCAGGGCCTTTCGCTTCTGCCGATCCCGAGAAGGAACCTTGTTTCCTTCCCGCGCTCGGTTCACCAATCCTCTACGAGGTAACACCACTAACCGGAGAGCCGGATGCGGGAAATCCGCCAGTCCGGTTCGGAGGGAGGGGAGGCCGGGAACTTAACCGGCCTTCCCTACCCCTATCAGCTTTTCCAACGGGCTGCCAAGCCGCTTTCGAGACGTTCCTGCCACTTCCCAAAACCCCCTCATTGCCGTGGGGGGGCGTTTCTCGGCGGCACGCCCTGACCACCGCGAAGTGCATTAGAACCAACTTGCCAAGCGAAAAACCGACCTGCCCTAAGGAAATCTTGCTGGGGGGCGAAGATCGACTACAATACGATGACTGCCTTTCTTCGGCATCTGACGGCCTGCCCAAGTGTCTGCGAAGCTGGAGGTCTTGTGAAACGACTTCGAACCGCGATCTGGATCATCGTCGCAGCGGCGGGGTCGGCGGCAGCGGCCACCGAGCCACAGGAAACTCAGCACGGCGCGCCGGCCGCGATCACGATCGACTATCCGGCGGAAGGCTCGATCTTCCCGCCGGACCTGACGGCGCCCCGGTTCATCTGGCACGATGCGGCCGAAACTGCCGCCAATTGGCTGATCGAGGTGACGTTTGCCGATGGCTCGGCCGGCATCCGCGCGGAATCGCAGGGCGAACATCCGCGTGTCGGCGAAATCGACCCGCGATGCATCGATCCCTCGAACAAACCGCCCGAGTTGACTCCGGAAGAAGCCGCCGCGCGGACTTGGACGCCGGACGCCGAAACTTGGGAGACCATCAAGCAGCACTCCGTGGCGGGCCCGGCCACCGTGACGATCGTCGGCTTGCGCGACAAGGATCCCGATCATCCCGTTTCGCGCGGGCGGCTGACCATCCACACCTCGAAGGACCCCGTGGGGGCGCCGATCTTCTATCGCGACGTGCCGCTGATGCCCGGGGAAATGAAAAAGGGCGTAATCCAGCCGCTGCCGCAGAGCAAGCTGCCGCTGGTCGCGTGGCGGCTCCGCAACGTGGCCGAGCCCAAGAGCCGGCTGCTCCTGACCGACCTGTACACCTGCGCCAACTGCCATTCGTTCTCGCGCGACGGCAAGACCCTGGGGATGGACGTGGACGGCCCGCAGAACGACAAGGGGACCTATGCCCTTGCCACCATCACGCCGGAGATGTCGATCCAGACCAAGGACATCATCACGTGGAATTCCTTCCCCGGCAAGCCGCCAGGGCTGAATACGATCGGGTTCATGGCGCAGGTTTCGCCGGACGGGCGGTATGCCGTAGTTACGCTCAACGAAGTGGTCTACGTGGCCAATTTCAAGGACTACCGCTTCCTGCAGGTGTTCTATCCGACGCGCGGGATTCTGGCTTGGTACGACCGGGTGACGGGCAGCATGAAGGCTCTGCCGGGCGCCGACGACCCGCACTACGTGCAGACGGGCGGCTTCTGGAGCCCCGACGGCAAGTACCTGGTCTTTGCCCGGGCGGAAGCCATGGAATCCTATCCCGAAGGCCGCAAGTTGGCCGCGTATGCCAACGATCCCAACGAGATCCCGATGCAATACGACCTCTATCGGATCCCCTTCAACGAAGGCAAGGGAGGCCGGCCGGAACCGATCGCGGGCGCCTCAAAGAACGGCATGAGCAACAATTTCCCCAAGGTCTCGCCGGACGGCCGCTGGATCGTCTTCGTGCAGTGCCGCAACGGTCAACTGATGCGTCCCGACAGCCAGCTTTACATCGTGCCGGCCCAAGGCGGCCAGGCGCGGCGGATGCGCTGCAACACGCCGCTGATGAACTCCTGGCACAGCTTTTCGCCCAACGGCCGCTGGCTGGTCTTTTCCTCGAAGAGCCGCTCGCCCTACACGCAGATGTTTCTCACGCACCTGGACGAAGAGGGCCGCGACAGCCCCGCCATCCTGATCGAGAACTCGACGGCGGCCAACCGCGCGGTGAACATTCCGGAGTTCGTGAACATTCCGTCGGACGGCTTGAAGCTGTTGAGCATGGACGTGCCTGCCGCCAAGGTCTACCGGCACTTGGATCTCGGCGTGGCGGCGTCGGAACGCGGCCAATACGAGTTGGCCACCGCCGAACTGAAGAAGGCTTTGGAGATCGACCCCGAGTATCCCGATGCCCACAACAACCTCGGCATTGTGCTGGGCGAGCAGGGGCGCCTCGCCGAGGCCATCGCCGAGTATCGGACGACGCTGAAGATCAAGCCCGACCACGCCAAGGCCCGCGTCAACCTCGGCGTCGCCTTGATGAAGCAGCAGAAGTACGCCGAGGCGATGGCCGAGTACCGCAAGGCCATGCAGATCGAGCCGGACTACGCGGATGCCTACAGCAACCTCGGCGTTGCCCTGTACGAGCAGAAGCGCGTGGCAGAGGCCATCGTGCAATACCGGAAGGCCGTGGAACTCAAGCCGCTGTACGCCCAAGCGCATTTCAACCTTGCCAATGCGTTGTTGGCGCAGGCCAAGTATGACGAGGCCATCGCGGAGCACCAGCAGGCGTTGGAGGCCAAGCCGGACCACGCGGAGGCCCGCTACAACCTCGGTGTCATCCTGTACCACCGCGGGAGAATCCCCGAGGCGATTGCCCAATGGGCCGAGATGGTCCGCTTGCAGCCCGAGAATACGCTGGCCCTCAGCAGGTTGGCTCGGGGTCTGGCGACCAGCCCGGAGGCCGCGGTCCGAAACGGCCGGAAGGCCGTCGAACTGGCCCAACAGGCGGCCAAGCTCACGGGCAGCCGGGACCCGATGGTCTTGGATACGCTGGCTGCCGCTTATGCCGAAACGGGCCAGTTCGCCGAGGCCGTGCAAACCGCCCAGCAGGCCCTGGCGTTGGCATCGAGCCAGAACAACGCCGCCCTGGCCGATGCCTTGCGGGCGCGGATCAAGCTCTATCAGGGCGGCTCGCCGTATCGCGACATCCCATCGCTCGTTGCCCCGCGCTCCGGTCGTCCTTAGCATGGCGGACGTAGAGCACCAAGCCAGCCGCTCAGGCCGAGGCTGCTTGAGAAATGCGAAAGAACGCCGAAGTGACAGAGTCGTGGCGCGTGCCGGAGTCAGGCAGCCAAGAATACCGCCCTGCCTGGGGGCAGGCGAGCGAAGGCAAGAGGCGCCAGGGCCGATCAGTTTTCCCAAATAGGACTTGTGGGAGGCGACTCCCGTCGCCGATTTGCGGCTGTTTTCGGGCAATCGGCGACAGGAGTCGCCTCCCACAGTAAAAACTGATCGGCCCGGCAAGAGGCACCGGGTTACTGGCCGGCATTTCGTCGGCGACGATAGAATAGGAAGGTTCGCGGTTGCGGTCGGCGCAAAAAAAATGAGGGTACTTGCTCGCCGGTACAAGAACCCTCACTTGAGGCTGCCCAGATTTCGCAATCGGTGAAGATTGTGGATCTGGAGACCCGCAGCCGTTAGAAGGTCTATCGGGTCAACGTGCCGCCGGACTTTAGGTTCCTCGCACACCAAGGGATTGAGCCAAAGTATGCCCCTCGCCGCAAAACTTGCCCTGGAAGACGGGACTGTGTTTACCGGAACATCTTTCGGCGCCGAAGGCGAGGTTGAGGGTGAAGTCTGTTTCAACACCTCGATGACCGGATACCAGGAAATCCTCACCGATCCGAGCTATCGCGGGCAGATCGTTACGATGACCTATACCCAGATCGGCAACTACGGAGTGAACGAGGAAGACGTGGAGAGCCGCAAGCCGCACCTGGCGGGATTCATCGTCCGGGAAAACAGTCGCCGTGTGAGCAACTTTCGCGCCGAAGCCGATTTGGACAGCTACTTGAAGCGTTGGGGCATCGTCGGCATGGAAGGGATCGATACCCGGGCGCTGGTCCGCCGGTTGCGAATCCGCGGCGCCATGAAGGGAGTGCTCTCCTCCGTCGATCTCGACGACGCCCGCCTTGTGGGCAAGGCCAATGCCAGTCCGGGGCTGGTCGGCCGCGATCTGGTGCGCGAGGTAATCCCCGAGACGTCCGTGGAGTGGACCGGCGTGCTGAGCCCTTGGACGAAGTTGCACGCGGTCGAGTATGCCGCGCCGGGCCCCGATGCGCCCACGTCGTCGCGTTGGATTACGGCATGAAGTGGAACATCGCCCGGCACCTGTTCAGCATGGGCTGCCGCGTGACCATTCTGCCCGGAGTGGCCACGGCCGACGAGGTGTTGGCCCAGCGGCCCGACGGCGTGTTTCTCTCGAACGGCCCCGGCGACCCGCGGCCGCTGGACTACGCCCAAGAGACGATCCGCGGGCTGCTGGGCAAGAAGCCGATCTTCGGCATCTGCCTGGGACATCAACTTCTTGCCATGGCGTGCGGCGGGAGCATCTACAAGCTGAAGTTCGGCCATCGCGGCGCCAACCAGCCCGTGCTCAACAAGCACAACGGCCGAGTGGAAATCACCACGCAGAACCACGGCTTTGCCGTCGAGGCCGAGTCTCTGCCCGACGAGTTGGAAGTGACGCACCTCAATCTCAACGACAACACGATCGAAGGCATGCGGCACCGCAGGCTGCCGGCATTCAGCGTGCAATATCACCCCGAGGCTTCCGCCGGCCCGCACGACAGCAGCTATCTCTTCGGGCAGTTTCGCGCGATGCTGCCTTAGCGTGTGCGGCGCGTTTGGCAGGACTCCCCTATGGCTCGCGAACCGACTGGGGCGGTCTGCGCGGCGGCGCGGACCGGCTTTCGTCACGGGCTGCCTTCAACGAAGAAATACTTTCCGTCGATGGCCTTGAATCGGAGTGTGAGTCCCTGTCCGGTGTTCCTGTTCCGCACGACAAAGGTATCATTGTCTTTGCGTACGACGTTGTAGTCCGCCAGATTGCTGCTGGCATCCCTCCAACCCTGTGTGTTCATTAAGAGAACGCCCGGGGGAACCGCGCAGTCGGGTGCGAACAGGGCTTTGAGTTCTTTCTCATTCCTGGCGAGACAAGCTTTGACCAAGGACTTCACGGCGTCGTCCGCCGTCGCATTGCCGCCACCTGTTTTGCTTCCGATGTCGGTCAAGGGGGTTCCAGGTTCGAGCTTGGCTTTTCCTTTTCCGCAGCCGGCCAAAGCGACTGCGACAATAAGGCTGACGGCGACAAGGGCTAACGATGTTCTCATGACTTGTCCTTTCAGTTGGGGGGTGGCAACGCTCGCCAACGCCGGGTGCCATTACCCCCTAGTGTAGCAATCTGCCGGAAGCCGTCAAGGGTGGCTGCGGAACGCTCAAACGCCGACGGCGGCCGCGACTCGTGTGGAGCGGCGCGGCCGCCGTTGGCCCGTTGGTGCAGTGGGGAGCGGATGGCTCCTACTGTACCAGGCGGAGCTTGGGGTTGGTGATGATGTCGCTGAACAGTTGCGTCATGACGGCCTGATACACGGTTGGATCGCCGCTGCCTCGCGGGGCCTGGCCGCTGGTGTTGGCCGTGTTGCCCATGCGGGCCATCCGATCCATGAAATCGTAGTCGCAACCCGCTCCGACGCCGATGGCGTAGAGATACCAGTTGCCGCTCTGCATGGTCGAAGTCTGCATCATGGCGGCATTCATGTCGGTATAGTAGCTGCCGCTGGTGTACCAGTTGCTGCTCGTTGTGCCGGTGCTGGGATTCGTCCAGGTGCTGGAGTGTCCGCCGATATAAGAGGTGATCGTGGCGTTCGAACTCTGCTGAAGATTGGGCTGACCGTCGGTCAGGACGACGACGATCTTGTTGGCGTTGGGGCGTCCTGAGCCGCCTTGGCTCTGGGGCTTGATGAGGTTGTAAGCCGTGATTAAGCCCCCTTCGGTGTCGGTGCAAGCCGCCGTGTCGCTGCACGCCTGCAGCTTCGTGCAGGCCGTCATCGCGGCGCTGTAATTGTTGGTCAATGTCTGTTGGATCTTCGAACTGGTGTCAAAACTGACGATCGACACCCAGTCCTGTTGGTTGGGATCGGCAATGTTCTGGTTCAGACTCTGGACCACTTGAATCGCGGCGATCAGCGAGGAACGAGCGGCGTGCGTGGGCATCTCGTCCGGCGGAAACGAAAACGCCGATCCTCCCACCGACTCGGAATGCAGCGGACACGCACAGAGATTGCTGTTGAGCGACAAGGGGGTGTAGTTCGTGCCGTCGGGTTTCACGTCTCGACCATAGTGCATCATGAAGGCGATATATGAGCTGAAGCCGATATTGGTTTGGCTGCTGGTATGCGAGTCGTTGAAATAGCTGGCCCAATAGGAGTACGAACTGGCGTTCGTGCTGTTGGGCGTGGGAATGACGTTCGGCATTACCTGGGGAAGCTGAACGTCCATCGCCCAGGAGTACGCCTTCTTTGTGCGAGTACTCGACGAGTCGGTCGATAGAATTCGGTACTGGGCGGGAATGGTCGATTTGGAAAGTGGACCCGTTGTGCTCGTCAGCGAACTTAGGCAGCCCGACTTAGCCACCCCCAAGGGTTGCCCAATCCACTGCGTGGCGCCCGGATAGGTGCCGAATCCGAAATCATTGTAGACCTCCTGCATCAGGCTGGAACTGAAACTGGAATCGCCGGGGCTGGTGTCGTCGTTCATCGAGCCGGAGAGGTCGATCACGAAAGCGATGTCGCGGGGATTGGCGGTGGCCACGGCCGAGGCCTGTTGGTCGACCGAATTGACGCCGAAGACCCGGCCGAAAAACATGGTCGTGGCGCCGCCGTTGCTGGCGTCGGTCCGCACCGTTACCTTCACGGCAGTCGCCAACCCCGTCGACGGAGTGAAGGTGCGGCTAGTTTCGTCCCAAGTGCCGAACTGAACGTCGCTGGCGTTTAGCTGGGCAGCTCTTCCCGCCACCTGGTTGGCGTCGGCGAACTGTTGGGCGACCGCCACCGTGGCGGTCGTCGTC
This sequence comes from uncultured Planctomycetaceae bacterium, assembly GCA_963759115.1. Classification (GTDB taxonomy): domain Bacteria; phylum Planctomycetota; class Planctomycetia; order Pirellulales; family Thermoguttaceae; genus CAVWXT01. The sequence continues at coordinate 1,012,757 of CAVWXT010000006.1, read as the reverse complement.
TGGTTCGAACTTCCCGCGGCGGCCAGGGCCGCGGAGTCCGCCGCCACCTGAAGCTGCGCCCTCGTCATGCTCAGGTAGCCGATGTCCAGGGCGAAGGCGATCATGCCCATCATCACCACGAGCATGAAAGCTGCCAGAACCACGACCGCGCCCCGACGACGCCGGGCATGTCTTGATAATGAGTGCATCACGGCACCTCTTGCAGAGCTTGATTTGGAAAAGACAACGTAACTGATGAGTTGGTCGCAGGTTCCCCCGGCAACCGCCGGAGCAGACCCACTTCTCCCTATAACTCTCCTACGTCGCAAACGGGGCTCTGTCAACTGAACACGGCAAACGCGGCAAAAGATTCCGCCAAGCGCCAGCGCCGTCCGATGCCGGCGGGCGGAAGACTCGACGCAAACGTCATGACCGCCAAGGACCTCCCGGCCCGCCGCGACCTTTCGGCAACCGCCTGTCTGCCTGAAAGCGTGCGGGCGAACTGGCCCAGCGTCCGAAAACAATTACAGGTAAAGCAGCAACAAGGCGGGAATGGGAGAGTCGGCCATGCGAACGACAAGGTGGGTCATTGTGGCGGCGGTACTCGGTTTGGCCAGCCCGGCCGCCGGGCATCCCTCGGGCTGTGCCCAGTGCAACCGAGGCCAGGCGGCAGGGCCAACGGCCTCCTGGGCTCTCGATGCCGAGGCGTGTGCCACGCCGCCCGGCTATACCCTCGTCCCCGGCTGCTGCGAGTATTCCCGCCATTGCTGCGACAACGCCTGGGCCGGCTACTGCGAACATCGGGCGAAAATGGATGCCTTCTGGGCCCGCGTCGGCACGCAAAAATCGCACAGCCGGCCGACCGCCTGTCGACAGGCGCCGACGGTCCCCTGTGCCGAGAATCCGGCCAAGGCCGCGGAACCGATCCCCGCCGACCCGCCGGTCACCGCACCGCCCCTGCCGCCAACCGCCGCGCCCGAGAAGGCTGCACGGAATGCCGCCAAACCGGCATTGCGCTGACCGCCAGTGCAAGAGTGCAAGAATAGCCGTCGGCCAAAGGCTCTTGCACGAGGGACGCCATCCGCTATAATGGGGACAATTCGAACGCTCGCTGGCATCCGTAGCGGCACTGTCAGCAGTACATGAGCACTCCGGGCTGGACCATGCCCCCGAAATACCGGGGCGGTTTAGATCGGGGTGTTTTCGTTTGGCAACGTGAGCAATGTGTCCTCGCGCTGGCATCCGTGGCGGCACTACAGCGGCCGAGGAACCGTGAACGAACCGAACCTGTCTGACCCACCGGAGAGGTCTTTCTTGTTTGCAGGTGTTGTTATGTCGACTGTAGAAGTGACGTCTCGCAAAGTCCCACAGGTCCGCACCAAGTATCGCCGCATCGTCACGGAGATTCCCGCCCCCGAATCGCTCGCCGAACTGAAGAAGCTCCATCAGTATGAGCCCCGCTCGATGGGCGGGCAGCCGCCGGTCATTTGGGACCGGGCCGAAGGCATCCAGGTCTACGACCGCTGGGGCAACATGTGGCTCGACTGGTCTTCCGGCGTGTTGGTGACCAACGCTGGCCATTGCCATCCGAAGATTCGTCAGGCGATCCTCGAACAGGTCGAGCACGGCCTGATTCACAATTACTGCTTCCCCTCGGAGGTGCGCGCGGCCGCCGTCGAAGCCTTGGCCCACGTGGCCCCGGCCGGCCTGAAGAAGGTCTTCCTCCTCACGACCGGCGCCGAGGCGTGCGAATGCGCGATCAAGCTCGCCCGCAGTTGGGGCCGGCAGAAGGGCGGCGACAAGAAGATCACCATCGTCACCTTTCAGAACGCCTTCCACGGCCGCACGCTGGGCGCGCAGATGGCCGGCGGCATCCCCAAGTTGAAAGAGTGGATCGTCAATCTCGACAAGGACATGGTGCAGGTGCCGTTTCCCGACGGCTTCCGCTGCCCCGACATGAGCTTCGAGAAGTTCCTCAATAGCCTGAAGGATCTGGGAGTAACGCCCGACAGCGTGGCCGGCGTGATGAGCGAGACCTACCAGGGCGGCAACGCCAGCTTCATGCCCGCCGAGTACGCCCAGAAGCTCCGCCGCTGGTGCGACGAGCACGGCGCGCTGTTGATCTTCGACGAAGTGCAAGCCGGTTTCGGCCGCACCGGCAAGTATTGGGGGTTCGACCACTACGGCGTCTCGCCCGACTTGATCTGTTGCGGGAAGGGCATCTCCAGCGGGCTGCCCATCTCGGCGGTGATTGGCCGGCCGGACGTGATGGACTTCTACCCGCCCGGCGCCATGACCTCGACTCACACGGGCAACCCGGTGTGCGCGGCCGCGGTCTTGGCCAACCTCCGCGTCATTGAGGAGGAGAACATGGTGGAGAACGCCCGAAAACTGGGTGAAATCCTCCTTCCCGAGATGAACCGCATCGGCAAGCGGTTCCCCCAACGCATCGGCGCCGTTCACGGCCTCGGCCTGGTGGCCTCGTTGCACATCGTCAAGCCGGGTGGGATCGAGCCCGACGCCCCGACGGCCTCGGCCATCGTCCGCCGCTGCATCGAAAAAGGGCTGATGCTGTTCTCGCCGGTCGGCTACGGCGGGGCCTCGGTCAAGATCGCCCCGCCGCTGGTGACTCCCGAAGACGCCCTCCGCGAAGGCATTGCCACGATGGAAGCGGCGATCGAGGAGGTGCTGCAATGAAACCGCTCCGGTGAGTTGACTGTAGCGGGCACCAAGTGGTATACTTATTAGTGTACCAATAGCACTGGGGTAAACGACATGAGTGGCACCACGGTCAAAGTCAAGGCGGAAACCTACGCAAAACTGAAAGAGGCCGTCGCGGAAACCGGCGAGCCGATGATCGAGGTGTTGGCCAAAGCCGTCGAAACCTATCGGCGCCGGACATTCTTGGAGGGGCTCAACGCCGATTTCGCCGCCTTGCGGAACGATCGCCGGGCGTGGGCCGAGGAACAATCCGAACGCGCCGCGTGGGATGCCACCATGGCCGACGGTCTTCAGGGAGACTGAACATGGCACCTCCCCTCCGCGGCGAGATTTGGATGATCGACCTCGATCCCACCCGCGGACACGAACAGGCGGGCAAACGTCCGGGCTTGATTATCTCGGACGACGTGTTCAATTCCGGCCCCGCGGGGCTGGTCATTGTATTGCCGTTGACGACGAAGCCCAAGGGTGTGCGGTCCCACGTGACCGTCCAACCGCCGGAAGGCGGCCTGCGCAAGCCGAGTTTCATCAAGTGCGAGGACGTTCGCTCCGCAACCGTCGAACGATTGGGAAAACGCATGGGGGCTGTTTCGCCTGCTACCATGGAAGCCGTGGCGATTCGACTGCGGATATTGATGGACCTCTGAGTTCTTCCACGTTGGGACGATTTCGATGGACGACCCATTTCATCGCGTGTTTCGCCGCTTGGTAGATTGCATCCAGGGAATGGCCAAAGACGCGAGCAAGGATGGTATGTTGTTCGGCCTCCGTGGATTTCCTGAATTCTTTCGAGGACGACCAACAACACGGTGGGAACAGACGATTACCAAGACCATTGCAGAACAATGCGACGACTGTATCCAAACGAAGGAGCCGCGTTATCCTGATGATGTGATTCCGTTGATCAAGCTTTATAACTTGCCGCGTGGTCAGAAACGTTCACCGAAAGGCGATTTGCGCATCTCGCTAAAAAACGATCCCATCCCGATTTTCGTTGAATGCAAATCCATTTTTGAGTGTGTTCTCCAAAGGTTCAAGGAGAAACCGATCGAGCATAATGGCAGATATTACGGTTACGATTACGGCGCGAAGGACGAGAATATACTTACCGACCCTAAAAGTGCTCAAACGTGTGTTTCAATTGAAGAAGCAAAGATCGACGCCAGGAAGCTCAACTGCCTTTGGGAAAGGAAACATTTCTACCACCTTGGGCTTTTGTTATTGGAATTCGATAGGAAAGGGCATGAAATTGACAATCGTGGAGACTATCAAGACCTGGAAAAGTATCTGGGTGAAGACGGTTGGAGCCTCATAGGGCGTGAGTCATGGCCCGACATGGTGCCAGTTCGGGCGAAGAAGGATTTTCAAGAACATGTGGTTCTATGGGTGAAGCGACCCCAACAACAAAACTCGAACAAGTGCCAAGAATGAACGCAAACAAGAGCAACCCAATCGAAGTGTTGATCATCGGCGGCGGCATGATTACGCACGATCAGATCCTGCCGTCGATCTATCATCTCCAGCGGCTGGGTTTGGTCGGAGCGATCAAAATCTCCGCGCTGAACTCGCCGCCGCTCCGCGATCTGGCCGAGGACAAGATGTTCCGCGAGGCCTTTCCGGGGCAAACCTTCGAGCCGTCGCCGGCCCTGAGCGAACCGCCCGAACGGATGTTTCCCGAATTGTACAAGGAAGCGATCGCCGCGCTGCCGCCGCGCAACCTGGTGGTCGTGGCCGTGCCCGACCATTTCCATTACCCCGTGATCCGCGAGGCGCTGGAACACGATCAACACGTGCTCACGGTCAAACCGCTCGTGCTGAAGTATGCGCAGGCCACGGAGATCGAAGAATCGGCCCATCGCAAGGGGCTGTTCGTGGGCGTCGAGTATCACAAACGGTTCGACCGCCGGGCGCTCGATGCCCGCGGGCTCTACCGCCGGGGCCGTTTCGGCGAGTTCCGCTGCGGCGAGGCCAAGCTGGTCGAGCCCTATTACTACCGCCACTCGAACTTCCAGAACTGGTTCACCAAGGAGAACAGCGACCCGTTCACGTACATCGGCTGCCACTACGTCGACCTGGTCTATTTCATCACCGGTCTGCGGCCGGTCGAGGTGGCGGTTCGCGGCGTGGAAGGGCCGTTCCCCAACGGCAAGGTCGGCTACCTCTGGTCGGCCGGCCAGGTCGTCTGGGAGAACGGCGCCGTCCTCAGCGTTGTCAACGGCCTGGGCTATCCCGACGAAGGGGCCGGCACCAACGATCAGGCCCTGTGCATGTTCTGCGAGGGCGTCGACAAGGGCGCGATCATCCGCCACGACGACCAGTTCCGCGGCGTCAGCCACGGCTACACCGACAAGCTCTCCGGGGCCGCCTTCCGCTTCGTCAGCCCCGACTACTTCCGGCTCGTGCCTTATGAAGGCGAGGGGCTCAAGCCGGTGGGCTACGGCTATGATTCCGTCGAGGCCCTCGTCCAAGCGGCCCTCCGCGTGAATGCAGTGGGCGACGGAGCGAGCGAATCCGAGGCGCTCGGCAAACGTCAAGAAGCGCTCGACGAGATCGACCGCCGCGGCATCCTGGCCACGCCCGCCAACAGCACCATCAACGAACTGGTGATCGAGGCCACGCGGCTGTCGATCACGCAAGGCGGCCGGCAGGTGGCCATCGACTATCGGCCGACGCCTGCGGTCCGGCTGCGAAGTTAGCGCGTCAGCCGACCTGAATTGAAGGGTGCCACGGGCTGCTTGCCAGTCCGTGCCGTCGCCGATTCAAGCGGCGCCCGACCGCACGCAGGGTCTTAGGTCGAAGGATTGCGGCAGAGTGCGTCAACCGGAACTAGCGGCGGCACTGTGCTGCGCTGGCCCCGCCATGCGATTGTGGCCGCGTTCGTCTCACGGCAGCAGCTTGAAGTCGGGCATGTAGCCGAAGATGCGGAAGGCGCGGAAGCCCTCGGCATACTCGCAGCCCGCCTGGATCCCCCGGAACCGGGCAATCGTCTTGAGGTAGTCCTGGAGTTGATCCTTGCCGAAACAGCCCATCCATTCCACCTGGCTCTTGTGCTTGGCCAGCATCTGCTGCTTGATCTCCAGGGTATCGGTGATGTCGACGTAGGCCTCCGGCAGAAAATTGATGCCTGCCGCGTTGTCGAAGTAGAACAGCGAGACCTTCTTGGTAACGGGCGGCTCATCGGCCGGGATCAGCTTTCCCATGAGCGAGAGCATCAACTTGCTGACGATCTGTCCGGTGGTGGTGTGGTCCGTGCTGGGGTCGTCCGGGTAGTGCGTGAGAATCACGTCGGGCTGGGCCCAGCGCATGGCGTTGATGATTCTCCGGCGGGCTTCGAGGGTGTCCAGCAGCAGTTCGTCGTCGTAGCGAATGAAGCGGACCTCGGCATCCAGCAGTTTCGCCGACTCCAAGGCCTCGGCCTCGCGGGTGGCGCCCACTTCCTCGCGGGTTTTGATGACGCTGGAGCCCTGATTGCCGCTCGTGGTCAGCGCGAGATAGATTTTGTGTCCCTGCTTCTTGTACTTCGCCAAGGTTCCGGCGCAACAGAACTCGATGTCGTCCGGATGTGCTCCAATCGCCAAGATATTCATGACACGCCCTCCCTTGTTTTGACCGGTATTTGCCCGTGGGACGCCGCCCGGATACGTTCCGAGCAGCCAATGCGTCCCTATACTCGCCAATCGCCACATGCCCGTCAAGAGGCCGAACTCACCAGAACCAAAAGTAGATCCCGAACCATATTACGGCCACCGTGCCCCAGAGCACCTTGAGTTGTTGGTACCAGGGCCGGCGGACGCCCTCGTCATAGGCCTTCAGCAATTTGACCGACCAGAGGCGGGGCTCGACCTTGCTGTAGTCGGGCTCGGCGGTGTTCAGGGCGATGATGGCGATGCCGATGCCGATGATGACCTGGGCGATGGCCCCGACGTATTGCCAATGCAAATAGGGAATCCCCGGGATGCCCCCGCTGAAGATCGATTGCACGATGATCTGGATGATGATGCCGCCGATCAGGCCGAACATGGCGGCGGGATAATTGACCCGTTTCCAGAACATACCCATCAGCATGGTGATCATGAAAGGGCAGGCGACGAAGTTCAGGGCGTTCTGAAAGAAATTGAAGATGCCGAATTTTCCCACCACCGGCGAGATGCATGCCGCGATCAATAGCGCCACGAAAGAGGCGGTTCGCCCGATGTGGACCATCTGGCGGTCGCTGGCCTCCTTATTGATGAACTTCTTGTAGATGTCGGTGGAGAACAGGGTCGACGTGGAGTTGACCAGCCCGCTCAGAGTGGCCATCACGGCGGCGATCAGCCCGGCCAAAACGATGCCGCGCACACCCCACTCCGGTGCGAAGTTCCTGAGAGCGAAGACGAATGCGAGATCGCTCTTCGGCAGCGGATCGGCCTGGTGCATCACATTGATCCAATGAAACACGACCAGCCCCAGGAAGCAAGTGACCATCGGTCGGAAGAAGTTGATGCACTGGGCCAGGACCAGCCCCACCAGGGCGTCCCAGGTGGTGCGGGCCGACAACATGCGTTGGGCCATGGCCTGATTGCCCACCTGATAGAAAGTGAATCCGCCGAAGGTGGCGAGGCAAACTCCCAGGAAGGGCGCCTTGGGGTGTCCGGGCGACTGGTAGATGTGCATGCGCTGCGGATCTCCGATGGATTTGGCGCCCTCAACCAGGCCGGCCCAACCGCCGGGGACGTGGCCCAGCGCGATCCAGAAGAGCGTAATGCCGCCCACCATCAACAGGACACATTGGAACAGGTCGGCCCACATCACGGACGTCAGCCCGCCGTGGATCGTGTACGCTCCCACCCCCGCCGCAATGAACAGCAGCACCAGCAGGGTCTTCCACCACGTTACGTCGGTGAACACCACGTTCGCGAACGCCAGGCTGCCGGCATAGAGCACGGTCACCATGTAAACGGACACGTAGAGGAGCAGAAGGATGCACGAGTAGGTGGTTCCGACTGCCGGTCCGAAGCGGTCGCTCATGAAACCGGAGACCGTGGTCACTTTGTTCTTCAAGTAGATCGGTATGAAGAAGACCAGCACCATCGTGTAGCAGGGAAGCGCGAACCATTCCCAGTTGCCGATGGCCATGCCGTAGTCGTAGGTGATGCCCACCGTGCCGATCATCTGCTCGCTGGAGATGCCCGTGGCCACGAAGGCCGTGCCGATCAGCCACCAGGGCATCTTGTTGCCGCCCAAAAAATAGCCGTGGGCCGTGTCGCCCCGTTTGCGGCCGGCAATCGCGCCGACGCTGATGACCAACAACATGGAAGCCACGATGATCGCCACGTCGATTGCTGAGAGCATCGGATCTGCCTCGCAGAAAGTGGGTTCCGGTCAGGAGACATCGGTGTGGCAGCGCCGCACTATTTCTTCGGCGCCATCCACTCCACCGCGTTGCGGAGGATCTTCCGCACCGTCTCGTCGAAGAACGTGGGATAGGTCTCGTGGCCGGGCTGAAAATACAGCACCTTGCCCTTGCCGATCGTCCAGACCAGCGCTTGGCGCGATTGTTCGGTGGCGCCGTTGGGCAGGGTGTAGATCCCGTCGAGCACCAGAGACTCCGGCGGCGGCACTTCGAAGGGCTTGGTGTAGCGCTCCGTCTGCGGCAAGGTGAAGTCGGAGATGCCTTGCACGATCGGATGCTGCTTGTCCTTGACGATCATCCTGACGGAACTGCCGTCCTCGACGTAGTCCTTCCAGGCGCACCGCGTGCCCAGCAGTTTCTTCAGGGCCTTGGCGAAGTGCGACGAGTGCAGGGCGATGAAGCCCATGCCGTTGTCCTTCACGCGGCTGACGATCCGCGCGACGTTCTCATCGGTCACCTCGTTATGACGCGCGTGGCCCCACCAAATCAGCACGTCGGTCTTCTTGAGCGACTCCGCGGAGACTCCTTGCTCCGGGTCGGTGATGGTGGCCGTGACGATTTCCCAGCCTTGCAGCGGCTTGAGCCCTTCGGCCACGGCGCCGCGGATGTCGTTGGGATAGACCCGCTTGGGCGCAGTGCCCTCCGACCACACCACGACGCGGCGATCGGGTTGGGCGGCGTGGGCGTTGCCGCTTAGGAGCAAATCGCCGGCCGCCACGGCTCCCAAGGCCAAGACCGTACGGCGCGATATATTCTCGTACATGGGGCACTCCTTTCAGCAGGGAAACAGAAGATGCATGGTTGCCCCATGCTAACCGGCCCGCCGTGCTTCGTCAAGTTGCGCGGCCAGTTCTGCAGGGCCGATCAGTTTTTCACTGTAGGAGGCGACTCCAGTCGCCGATTGCCCGAAATCAGCCGCAAATCGGCGACTGGAGTCGCCTCCTACAATTCGGATTTGGGAAAACTGATCGGCCCTGGCCGGCTCTGTCGTACACAGGTAGAGGTGTCCCGCCGGATATGAGCAGCGATGGCGCAGAACGTGGCCGTCTCCGCCGCGATCACGTCGCGGGGCGTTTCTTCGATGCGATCTTTTTCCGCAATCGAAGCAGGCCGACGGTCCTACGGCAATACCAGCACGTTGACGCGCGACGGCAAGTCGCGGGAGCGGTACACGCGCTGCGTAGCCTGCTGGAAATCGGACGCCTTGGCCGTGTAGATGTCAACGAAGGTTTGCGGGTTGCGATCGACCAGCGGGAACCACGTGCTCTGCACCTGGACCATCACCCGGTGGCCGCTGCGGAACGTGTGGCAAACGTCCGGCAGCGTGAACTTCACCACCGCGGGCTGGTTGGGCACGAACGGCTCCGGCTTCTCGAAGCTGTTGCGGAACTTGCCGCGCATCACCTCGCCGCGGACAATCTGCTGATAGCCGCCCATCCGCACGCCCGTCGGGTTCGGGCTCGGATCGGGATAGTCGTCCGGATACACGTCGATCACCTTGACGATCCAGTCGGAGTCGGTGCCCGAGGTCGAAACCTGCAACTCGGCCTGGATCGGGCCGGCGATCGTCGAGGTCCTCCGCCAGCGCGTCGGTCTGATAGACCAACACATCCGGCCGCCGGGCGGCGAACCGCTGGTCTTCGATCATGTATTCGGGCGTCATGCCGATGCCGATCTTGTCCATGAAGGGCACCGGCTTGGCCGGATCGCTCACGTACTCATCGCAGGCTGCCTCGGGCCGGCTCTCGCCGGCCGCCTCGGCGGCCAATCGGCCGTGCTCGCGGAGAAAGAACGACTTGGGCGTGGTCTCGTGCGGCGGCCAAGCGTCGAACGATCGCCACTGGTTCATGCCCGTCTGAAATACCCAGGCCTCCGGATGCTTCAATTCACCCTTGCCCTTCAGATGGTACTCGAAAAACGGCAACTCGATGTTCTCGCGGAAGAACTCCGCCGGTCTTCGAGTTGAACGGGATCGGCCCAAGCGACTGGCCCTCGCCCCGATGCCAGCCGCCGTGGACCCAGGGGCCCATCACCAGCATGTTCGAGGTGCCGGGACTGTTGGCCCGGATGCGCTTGTAGGTCTCCAGCGCGCCGAAGAGGTCTTCGGCGTCGAACCAGCCGCCGACGGTCATCATGGCCGGCCGGATGTTCTTCAGGTGCGGCCGCACGTCCATCGCCTTCCAGAAGTCGTCGTAGCTTCCGTGCCGCAAGACCTCGTTCCAAAACGGCACGTCGTCCTTGAAGTACTTGGCGTTGACGTTCGAGAGCGGCCCCATGTTCAGGAAGAACTGGTAGCCGTCGGGCGTTTCATGGTCGAAGGGCGACACGGGCTTTTTGGTTGGCTGGGGACGCGGATGGCCGCGGTCGACCATAAAGTTGAAGGAGTGCGGGAGCATCAGCGCGCCGTTATGGTGCCAATCGTCGCCGATGAACCAGTCGCCGATCGGGGCCTGCGGCGAGGCCGCCTTGAGGGCGGGATGGGCGTCGATCATGCCCATCGTCGTGTAGAACCCCGGATACGAAACGCCCGACATGCCCACCTTGCCGTTGTGGTTGGCCACGTGCTGGATCAACCACTCGATGGTGTCCCACGTGTCGCTGCTCTCGTCGAAGTCCTGCGGGCCGTTCTTGACCGGCTTATAGGGCCGCACGTCGACGAACTCCCCCTCCGACATCCACCGCCCCCGCACGTCTTGATTCACGAAGATGTAGCCGGCCTTGCCGAACAGCGGCGACGGGCCGAGGTCGGACGGGTACTGGTCGGCCCCGTAGGGCCGCACGCTGTAGGGCGTCCGGAAAAGCAACATCGGGTATCGTTGCGACTGGTCCTTGGGGGCGTAGACCGCCGTCATCAGCCGCTTGCCGTCCCGCATCGGAATGCGGTACTCGTACTTCGTGTAATGCGACTTGACGTACTCGACCCCCTGGGCCGCGACACTCCGCGGCAGGCACGCGACCGCCACGAGGGCCAAGATCACACATCGCATCAACAAGCTCACGCGCCGCCGAGAGCGTGCATCGGGGGGCTCTCATGGAACGTCTCCTGGGGCTGGAGGGGGGAGGGATTCTGATGGTAGGGCCGGTCAGTTCTCCCAAATAGGACTTGTAGGAGGCGACTCCAGTCGCCGATTTGCGGCTGTCTTCGGGCAATCGGCGACTGGAGTCGCCTCCCAAAACGAAAAACTCACCGGCCTTGCCGATGGCACGTCCCTTGCCCAGGTCGCCGCTCCGTGGCCGTCACGACCACAAGTATAGATCGCACGCGGGCCGTTTTCCAGCACGCTGCGGCGATCGCGGCCCAGGACGAGTCGTTCGCTTCTTCACGATGGGAGACTGCGGGAGGCGACTCCAGCCGCCGAAAACGGGCGGAATTCGCGGCAATCAGCGGCTGGCGTCGCCTCCGGCAGTGAAGAACCGAACGGACCGGGAAAGTGGACTACTCGCTGGCCGCGTGCAGCCGCACTTCCCTCAAGTCGACCCACAGCGACACCCACTCGCGGCCGTTGTGGTGGTACACGATTGCGTAGGGAGGCGTGATCCGGGCGATTCGCACTTCCACGTACTGCGGCCCATTCTTTGGCGGGGCGGCGTACTGCGATGCCAAACCGTACCGCACCGGCGTCAGCCATGTCTCCGATGTCTTGCCCAGGGTGCGTAGCCACTGCCGCACCGGCGATCCGATCTTCATCATCGCGCGGGCACCGACCACAAGGGGCTCGGGGGTTCCTTCTCTCATGGGTTCACCTCGTCTCTGACTGTTATGGGTATGAAAATATGAAAAGAGATATGTCTGGGTATGGAATGATATGGGGCAATTTATCGACTTCTTGTGCGACGATTCATCGACTTTCGGCCTCTTTCGCGTGCATTTTCCGGCATGGTTCATACCTCGGTGGCACGCCCTGAGGAACGAAGGGCGTGGTCGACGGGTCGCCACGCCCTTCGTTCCTCAGGGCGTGCCACCCAAATGCGTTCAGAAATGAACCGTGCCTATTTTCCTTCGGCCATCGGGCGTCGATCAAAGGAGCCCTTGACGGGCACGCATCGTCAGTGCAATCGACGTGCCAAGCCTTGGCCACTTCGGACGCAGCTCCCGCGGCCCGAGAAAACAGCCACATTCCTACCAACAACGCCCCCAGAAGAGAAGGGCTAGCCGCCGTCCGGGAGCCTTGCAACTGCCCGAGTGCAGCAAAAAGCTACACTTCCCGGCCTTCGTAGAGCGGATGTCAATCCGCTCAAACAAGAAAGCCGATTTCAATCCGCTCAAACGGAACGAAGCCGAGCGGATTCTAGCTCCACGAACGGAATGAACTCCGTTCTACTGCCTGCCCATGATCGAAACGCACCCCAGCGTCGGGGGGTGAAACGTGCATTGACATTGGCGGCCGTTTTCGGGTACAAACCGCCCGCTTTTCTCCCGTTTCCGTTTCCCGTCCGCGGGCCATCGTGCGGCTTGGGCGCCGCACGGCTACGCCACGGCTTTCGAGGACCTGTCCTATGTCGCTGCAACCAACCTGTCGATATGGGGGCGCCTTCTCCCTGCGAGAACTGGTCGAGGAAGTCTGCCGACCCTTCGAGTCGCAGTTTTCGGCGAGGGCCATCCAGATGGTCGTCGACATCCCCTCGGGCCAAATGATGTTCGCCGATCGCGAATTGCTCCGCCGGGCCGTGCGGAACCTGGTCTTGAACGCGGCCGACGCCATGCCCAACGGCGGCTCGCTGGTGGCCACTTCCGCCGATGGCCCCGATGCGATGGAGTTGGAGATTGCCGACACGGGCCCCGCCCTTTCGGACGAGGAGCGACAGCAGGCCTTCGAACTGCTTCCAACCGCCCAGCGCGGCGGGAGCGGATGGGGGCTGGCCGTGGTCCGCCGCATTGCCGAATTGCACGGCGGCAGCGTGACGGCGGCGAACTGTCCGGACGGCGGCGTCGCCTTGACGCTGCGGATTCCTCATCCGCCCGCCCGAGAGGCCGCCGCATGAGGACAGAGATTAGAGATTAGACATTCGTCATCTTCCCCGTCGGGGCACCGCAAATGGATTTGCTCAATCGGGCCTACTCGCAACTCTACGACCTGTACCGGTCGATGACGCCCGGCGCGTCGGATGGCGGGCCTCTTGTCGGTGGTCCTGCTGGTGAGCCTGGGCTATCTGCTCACGCACGAAGCCGCCGCGCCGGACGTGGATTTGATGCACGGCGTGCCCGTGGCCGCCAGCCAACTGCCGGTTATGGAGGCCGCGTTCGGCAAGGCCAATCTGAAGGAGTACAAGTTCCAGGGCACGTCGATCCGCGTGCCGCGGGGCCAAGAGGCGACCTACATGACGGCGTTGGTCGACGCCAAGGCCCTGCCGCCGAATTTCGGCGCCGCCCAGCGCGAAGCCGTCAACGGCGGTTTCTCGTTGGAGATCGGTTCGCAGCGCGAACGCGAACGCATGAGAGTCGCCAAGCAAGACGATCTGGCGCTGGAAATCTGCAAGAAGCCCGGAATCGAGAGTGCTTCCGTACACTTGGACGTCGACAAGCCGGGTGGATTCCGGGACAAGGTGATCACCGCCTTGGCGTCGGTCAAACCCGCCGGGTCCGGCCAACTCGACGAAGCGCAGGTCTTGGCGATCCGCCGCCTGGTAACCGGGGCCATCGCCGGCCTGAAGCCGGAGAACGTCACCGTTGCCGACCTCAACGGCCCGACCTGGTGCGGCAATTCCGAAGACACCGGCGGCGCGAGCGACAATCTCTACATCTCCCTGAAGCGGACGTACGAGCAAGACCTGAAGGCCAAGATTCTCAACGCGCTGGGTTTCATCCCCAACGTCGCCGTGGCAGTCAGCGTCGAACTGGACCGCGAGCGAATCATCCGCACCAGGCAGTTCAAGCGCGCCGTGGATGCCGCCGGCGATCGGCAACAAAGCACCAGTTCGGCATCGGCTCGCGACAGGGACATTCAAGCCGGCCGGGCCCGCCCCCGTCCAACGCCCCAACGCGGCCACGGTTCTGGACGCTTTGCTGGGCGGTTCCCACGGCGACGGCGATGGGGCGGAGCCCGATGGTTTCGCCGGCGCCCGCGAGCAGATCGAGAAGGAAAGCATTGGCCCGACGCCCGTCTCTGCCAGGGTCGTGGTGAGCGTGCCCGTCAGCTACTTCAAGAAGATCTGGCAGGAGAGAAACCCGGGCGAGCCGAACGGGCCCGCCAAGACGCCGGACCCGTCCGCGCTCGATCAGATCTGTGCCGACGAGACGGCGAAGATTCAGAAGCACGTGGCCCCGCTGCTCCCGCCGACCAAGGGCGTAAGCGATGCGGCCGACGTTGGTCACCGTGACGCCCTTCCAAGACCCCGCCCAGGAACCGCCTGCGCCCAGCTTCGGCCAGAACGCACTGATTGGGCCGAACAGTCGTGGCGCATGCTGAGCATGATCGGGCTGGCCCTGGTGAGTCTGCTGGTGTTGCGGTCGATGGTCCGCTCTGTGCCGATCGAAGGCCGACGTGCGGACGACGGCCGGCGACGACGGCTCGGACCATGATGCGGCGGGCAACGGACAGGCCGCGATCCCGCTCGCGCACCGCCGGCGCCACGCCAACGCCGCGGGCCCGTCGCCCCGCGAGGAACTCTCCGCGATCGTCGAGGACGACCCCGAGATGGCCGTCAACGTGCTGAGTAGTTGGATCGGACAAGGGGGTTAGAAGATGATCGCCGGCAACCGGCAACGCCTATCAAGCGGGCATTCGCAAAGCGGCCATCCTCGTGGCCAGCCTCGACGAGTACGCGGCCGATCTGCTGCTGGAGCAACTGGGCCCCGAGCGCGCCCAACTCGTCCGCGAGGCCGTGATGGACCTGGACGAGATCGACCCCCAGGAACGGCAACGGGTGATCGACGAGTTCCGCCGCATCGGACCCATGCTGCCCGGCAAGTGTCCGTCGGGCATTGAGTTGGATAGTCCGCAGGCCCGGCAGTTCGCGTCGGCCGGTGCTCGCGACCTTGCTGAAGATGGTCTGCCAGATGGCATCGCAGCGCGGCTTTCAGAGCACCCATCGTTCGGAAATACTGCCCATTACGATGAGGGAACATTCGATAGCGAGACAGGTTCTCAGGGAGCGGCACTAGACGACGCAGCCGTTCGGCTTCTTGCACGAGGCCGACGAGACAGAATCTGGCGCAACTGCTTCGGCAGCGAACGCCCGCAGACGATCGCCCTGGTGCTGTCCCACTTGCCGCCGGAACGGGCCGGCGAGCGTGCTGGCGCGTTCGCGCCGGCGCTGCAAGTGGAAGTCGTCCGCCGGCTGGTCGATCTGGAGAACACCGACCCGGAGACGCTTCGCGAAGTCGAGCGGGCGCTGGAGGCGCGCTTGTCGCAGCAGTTCGCCATCGAGCGCCGAGCGCGGCCGGGCCGGAGGCCGTGGCCCAAATCCTCGCGGCCTGCGATGGCCGCGTTGCCGGGAGCATTCTGGACAACCTGGCGGCGCTACGATCCGGACGCTGGCCGAGCAACTTGGCTGCCCGCAACTGACGTTCGACGACCTCGCCCAGTTCGACGACGCCGCGCTGCTGGCGGTGTTTCGCGCCGCCGAGCCGGAAGTGGCCCAAGCGGCGTTGCTGGGGGCAGCCGCCGGCACTGCTCGACGGCTGCTGCGCCTGATGTCGCCGGAGGAGGCCGAGAATCTGCGTCGCAGCTTGGATAACCCGGGCCCCATCCGACTGAGCGATGTCGAGGATGCGCGGCACAGATGGCCGCGTTGGCACAACGACTTGTCGAGCACCAATCTGCGAAGGGATCGCACGTGGCCGCCTGATTGTCGCGGCCATGCCGCCTGCCTATGGCCACTATTATCCGAGCACCGACCCGCCCCACGCTCCGCACGCGGCGGCGTTCAACTTCGACGACCTCCTGGCCCAGGCCGGCCAATATCTGGACCAGGTGCGGGCCGAGGCCGCGGAGATCGTCGGCCGAGGCCCAGGACGAGGCCGACGCCATCCGCCGGCAGGCGGCCGAGGAAGGGCGACAGGCGGCCCGGCAGGAAGTGGAGCAAATGGTGGCCGGGCAAGTGGCGCCGGCGCTGGCGGCCTTGAGGCAGGCGGCCGCCGATCTGCAGCAGGCCAAGCAGGCGTGGCTCTCGCACTGGGAGGCCAGCGCGGTGCAGCGTGGCCGGCGCCATCGCCGCGCGGGTCATTCGCCACGAGCTTCGCCGGCAGCCCGAAATCACGCTGACGCTGGTGCGCGAGGCGTTGGAACTGGCCGCCGGCAGCCCCGGCGTGCGATTGCGGCTGAACCCGGACGACCACAAGGCGCTCGGCGCCCAGGTGCGGGCGCTGATCGACGCCATGTCGGCCCTGGGCGATGCGGAAGTGACGGCCGACGCCGAGATCAGCCCCGGCGGCTGCCGCGTGGAAACCCGCTTCGGCACGATCGACCAGCAGTTCGAGTCGCAGTTGCAGCGCATCGAGGAAGAGTTGATCGACCTGCCATGCCCGACCTTGTCGAACAACTCGACCGCATCATGCCCACGGCCCTGACGGGAAGCGTGGCCCGGACGGTCGGCACGACCGTTTCGGCGGCCGGTTTTCCGGCGCCGGTCGGGGCCGTGGCCGAAATCCAGCGGCAGTCGGGCGCGCCGCTGCTGGCCGAAGTGATCGGCTTCCGCGACGACCTGACGGTGCTCTATCCGTTGAGCGATTTGAGCGGCGTGCGGCGCGGCAACCGCGTCCGGCTGGTGCGCACCACGCGCTGGCTGCGCGTGGGGCCGGAATTGCTGGGCCGGGTGATCGACGCCCAAGGCAATGCCGTCGACGGCCAGCCCCAGCCGGCGTTGGGCGACCGCACCTCGCTCGACCGGCCCCCGCCGCGACCCCTGCACCCGCCCGCGGATCGACGAGCCGCTGTCCACCGGCGTTCGCGCCATCGACGGCCTGTTGACCTGCGGCAAAGGGCAACGGATGGGCATCTTTTCCGGCTCCGGCGTGGGCAAGAGCGTGCTGTTGGGAATGATGGCCCGCTACACGGCCGCCGACGTGATCGTGATCGCCCTGATCGGCGAGCGCGGCCGCGAGGTCAACGAGTTCATCGAGCGCGACCTGGGGCCGGCCGGACTGGCCAAGAGCGTGGTCGTCGTGGCCACCAGCAACGAGCCGGCCCTGGTGCGGACCCAAGCGGCCTCCACCGCCACCGCCATTGCCGAATACTTCCGCGACCAGGGCAAGGACGTGCTGCTGCTGATGGACTCGCTGACGCGGTTCGCCCTGGCGCAGCGCGAGATCGGCCTGGCGGCGGGCGAGCCGCCGACCACCCGCGGCTTCACGCCCTCCGTCTTCGCCCTGCTGCCGAAGCTGGTCGAGCGGGCCGGGCGGAGTCCGCAGGGCAGCATCACCGCCTTCTACGCCGTGCTGGTCGAGGCCGACGATCCCAACGAGCCGATCAGCGACGCCGTGCGGGGCCTGCTGGACGGGCATACTTGGCTGTCGCGCAAGCTGAGCGCTCGCGGCCATTACCCGGCCGTCGACGTGCTGGAGAGCGTCAGCCGCCTGATGCCCGAAGTGACCGACGACGAGCATCGCCAGGCCGTGTACGCGATCCGCGACCTGCTGGCTGCGTACCGCGACCACGAAGACCTGATCTCCATCGGCGCCTATCGCCGCGGCAGCAACAAGGTCGTCGATGCGGCGATCGACATGCAGGACGAGGTGAACCGATACTTGCGTCAGCCGGTGGAACAGCCGTCCACCCTGGCCGACGCCCGGCAACAATTGTTCCAACTTTACCAGCGATACCGCGAGCGCATCGCGGCCCCATGACACGACTCAGCAACCTGTTGAAAGACACGGGATACCGATTTCGGGTGCCACTGGCGGCTTGTCCGCCGGTGCGCGGCCTGGACTGCACGGGCTGGCAAGCAGCCCGTGGCACCCAAGCGGTCCCATTGACAAGTACGGGATACCGATTTCGGGTGCCACTGGCGGCTTGTCCGCCGGTGCGCGGCCTGGACTGCACGGGCTGGCAAGCAGCCCGTGGCACCCGAGCGGCCCCATGACGAGTATTGAAAGGCGACTCCGGCCGCCCAGCGAAACATGGCCCAATTCCACTTTCGGCTGGCGACACTGCTGCGGCTCCGCGAGGCCACGCGCGACGAGCGTCGCGTGCAACTGGCCGAGTCGCAACGGGCCGACGCGGAACTCCAGGACCAACTCGCGCGGCTGGAAGCCCAACAACGGCGGTTGCAGAACGAGTGCCGCGAGGCGGCGGGGCCGGGCGAGGTGGACCTTCCCCGTCTCGTCGAGGCCCATCAGTGCGCCGCCGCGCTGCGAATCGAACAAGCGAACGTCGAGCGGCAGCGACGGGCCTTGGCCGCCGAGATCGACCGCCGCCGCCAGGCGCTCTTGGAGGCGGACCGCGACGTGCGGACGCTGGAGAAACTCCGCGAGAACCAGTTTGAAGCATACCGCCAGGAGGAAGACCGCCAGGAGTCCAAGCGGCTCGACGAGGCGGCGTTGCAGGCGGTCCCACGATAGCCCTTACAGGAGCGAGTTACGATGGCAGGCGAACAATTGATGAACTTGCTGACCGAGGCGGAGCAGGCCCTGGCCTCGATCGCGTTGCCGCCGGTCGACGAATCGCCGCGACGCGCGCGGTCTTTGCGGTGGGACGAGCTCCACGGCCGCCCGGCTTCGACGAGGGCCGCTGCCCGGGAAACCGCTCGCGATGCGGCGGTGACGCTGCGGATCGAACTCGGCCGGGCCCAACTAAGCCCCGACGAACTGGCCGGTCTGCGAAAGGGAGCGATCATTCCCCTGGACCGGGCAGCCGGCGACTCGGCCGATATCTACGCGGGCGGGCGGTTGGCCGCGCGGGGCGAAGTCATCGCCCTGGACGGCCGTTTGGGCGTTCGCGTGGTGGAAGTAGTGCTTCACAACGGCGGGGACTTGTGATTTGGGCAAGGATATTCTTGCCCCGTAGGGGCATTTGATAATAGCCCAGCAGTTCACTGCTGGGGCTGGAAACGCACCGTTCTCCTCGACCAAGTCCCGTAGGGACGACCGAATGCAATGGCTACGAATTCAACCGTCCCTCCGGGACGAAGGCAGAACGTGACGTCCCCTTTCCCAGCGATGAATCGCTGGGCTAGTGCGTCTCTGAAAACGTTTGATCGGTGGGGTGCGAGTCCCCACCAGGTTTGCGTTACAAACCTGTAACCGAAAGTAACCGCGTCTCCGCGAGGAGGGGTGGGAAGCAACCGGAGGTGAATGACCAGTCCGTAGGATAACGAACCTGATTCGGCCAAGCCTGTCGGGGAGCCTGCTAGCCAATGGCGAACCTCCGACCGCGTGACGGCGTTCCCTCCGATCCGTCCAGATCTGCCCGGGGGATAGACGCGGCGGCCCATCCGGCTGAGGTAACGTGCGAAAGCCGTGATGGGGAGATGGCAACACGGTGGTTGAGGACGGAATGGTCGGAAGGTCAAACGTCGTAAGGAGAGAGACCTGGAAGGAAGCAGGACGGAGTTCATTGTCCCTGATAAGGATAGGAAGAACCGGCCGTCCAGGAGTCAGAGCACCCATAGTAGCGACGAAACCGGGTAACGCCGGGGGAGCGAAGGGGTGCAGGAAGATGGATGCGTGATGTCCGAGCCACGGGAAAGAAATCATCCCCCGGTGACAGTGCCGTTCGCGGCTACTCCCGCCGGAGAGCCTCCGTCGATTCGCGACTGGGCGAACCCGTGTGTCTGGACGGACCGCATGTTGGCGACACTCGAACAAGGAGTGCGAGGAGGAAGATGGCACACGCTGATCGACAAGGTGTACGCGCCGCTGAACCTGTTTGCCGCCCGCAGCCATGTGATCGGCAACCGGGGAGCAGCGGGGGTGGACCATCAATCGGTCGAGGGCTTTCAGGCCAATGGCCAGAAAGAACTGGACAGGCTGCACGAGGCACTGCGGACCAATGCGTATCGTCCGCAGGCCGTGCGGCGAGTCTGGATTCCGAAACCGGGCAGCAAGGAGCAGCGGCCGTTGGGGGTTCCGACCGTGCGTGACCGCGTGGTGCAAACCGCGCTGTTGCACGTGCTGGAACCGATCTTCGACGCCACGTTTTCGCAAGCCAGTTACGGGTTTCGACACGGACGAGGGTGTCATCACGCCCTGGAACGGGTCGAGGAACTGCTCGGCGCTGGTCGCGTCTACGTGGTGGACGCGGACCTCAAGAGTTACTTTGACACGATCTCGAAGCCACGGCTGATGACGCGACTGCGCGAGAAGGTGTCGGACAGCCGGGTGTTGCGTTTGGTGGAGATGTTCCTGGAGCAAGGCGTGATGGACAACCTGCGGGAGTGGACGCCCGAAACGGGCACGCCCCAAGGAGCAGTCCTCTCGCCCCTTCTGGCCAACATCTACCTCAACCCGCTGGACCACGTGCTGGACGACGCCGGTTTCGCGCTGGTCCGTTATGCAGACGACTTCGTGATCTTGTGCAAGACTCGCGAGGAGGCGGAAGCGGCCTTGGCGATGGTGCAACGTTGGGTCAACGAAAACGAGTTGACCCTGCATCCGACCAAAACCAAGATCGTGGACGCCCGCATCGAGGGTTTCGATTTTCTGGGCTATCGCTTCCGCGGCGACTTGCGTGTGCCGCGGCAAAAGAGCCTGCGGAAACTCAAGGAGGCGGTCCGCGCGAAGACCAAGCGCACGAACGGGCATGACCTGCCCTTCACGTGTGCTCGACTGACGCGGCAACTTCGCGGCTGGTTCATCTACTTCCGCCATTGTCGCGGGTCGGTTTTCCGCCAACTGGACGGCTGGATTCGTGGTCGGCTGCGTAGCATGTTGCGGCGGCGACAGAAACGGCGCGGACGGGGCCGCGGAAGGGACCAGCAGCGTTGGCCCAATCGCTTCTTCGACGAGCAAGGGCTGTATTCCCTGCAAACCGCCCATGTCTGTTTCGCTCAACCCTTTCGGAGGTAACACCATCAACTGGAGAGCCGGATGCGGGAAATCCGCCAGTCCGGTTCGGAGGGAGGGGGGCCGCAACCCAATGCGGCCTCCCTACCTCTATTTGTCACACGACCCTCCGGGTCGAAATCCAAATTGCTAACCTCTCACGATAGACTACCAATAGGCTGAATCGGCACCGAAGAACTCCAGGAAACGTCTCCATGCGTTGGATTGCGGGAACGATCGGGCTGCTGATGCTGTCGACCTCGCCGGTTGGACTGTTGGCCCAGGTCGTGCCCTATGATCGTGCGGCGCAAAACGGCCAGGCGTCGCCGGCCGAGGCCCCTTCGCTCTCGCGTCCCAAGGGTCATGAGCTTACTGGCCGCGCGGAGGCCGGCAAAGAAGCCAGGAATCCCACGGGAATCCAATCGCTCGTCACCGTCGGCGGCAGCCTGGCGGTGGTGCTGGGAGTCTTCTTTGCGGTCGCCTGGATGCTGCGCCGGACGTCGCCCAATGGGTTCGGAACATTGCCGAGCGAAGCGTTCGAGGTGCTCGGCCGGGCCGCGTTGGCCAATCGCCAGCAGGTCCACCTGCTCCGCTGCGGCGCCAAGCTCTTGCTGGTTTCCGTGTCGGCCACGGGGGCGCAGACGCTCACCGAGATCACGGATTCCGCCGAGGTCGATCGGCTGGCCGGCCTGTGCCGGCAGAATCGTTCGATCGGCGCGGCGACCGCCCTCCGCCAGGTCTTTCGGCACGCGGAGAAAAGCGATGGATAAGGTGTCGCGGCAGAGCAAGTTGATTGGATACGTAGGACGAGTTTTCCAACTCGTCCGGGCAACGTGGACGAGTTGGAAAACTCGTCCTACGGCAAGTTGCCGGTCGCGGCTTTGCGAGGGCCGCGCCGGGCACGTTCTCCGCGCCGCGCTGTTGGTTACTCTCCTGAGCTTCGCCGGTTCGGCCAGTGCCCAAGATTCGCCCAGCGCCGCCCCCAATCAACCGCTCTCGATGGGGCTCCCCGAGGGTCTGACCGCCGGGCCGAAGGCCTGGGCGAGCCCCGAGGGGTTGAGTTCCTCGCTGCAAGTCATGCTGGTGCTGACCGTGCTGAGCCTGGCCCCGGCCGCGCTCTTGATGACCACCTGCTTCGTCCGCATCGTCGTGGTGCTGAGCCTGCTGCGCCAAGCAATTGGCACTCAGAATCTGCCGCCGACGCAGGTCATCACTACGCTCGCGCTGTTCCTCACGCTGCTGATCATGACGCCCGTGTGGAAGCAGGTATACGACGAGGCCTTCGTGCCCTACACGCAGCACCAGGTCGGCGCCGAGCAGGCGTTGAAGGCGGGCGTGGCGCCGATCCGCCGCTTCATGAGCGAGCAGATCGAAAAGACGCGCAATACCGAAGACGTGTGGCTGATGATGAGCTACCTGCCCAATCGGCCCACGCCCAAGAGCTACGACGACGTGCCGTTGCAGGCGCTGCTGCCGGCCTTCATGCTCAGCGAGTTGAAGACCGCATTCCTGATTGGCTTCCAGATCTACCTGCCGTTCATGATCCTCGACATGGTCGTGGCCAGCGTGATGGTGTCGATGGGCATGTTGATGTTGCCGCCGGTGCTGATTTCGCTGCCGCTGAAGCTCCTGTTGTTCGTCTTGGTCGACGGCTGGCGGCTGGTGGTGGGAACGCTGTTGCAAAGCTTTCAACCGTTTACGTGACATGTAGGGTGGGCACCGCCCACCGAAAGTGACGTATCAAGTGGGCACCGCCCACCGAAATGCAGCGTATTGTGGCGGGCCGTGCCCGCCCTACGAGAATGCTCTTCCTATGGACCCTCAAGACGCCATTGATCTCGCCCGGCATGCGTTGTGGACGACGATGATCATCGGCTCGCCCGTGTTGGTGGCCGGGATGATCGTGGGCCTGGTGATCGGGCTGTTCCAGGCGCTCACGCAAATCCAGGAGCAGAGCGTGGTCTTTGTGCCCAAGATCATCGTGATGTTGCTGGTGTTGAGCATTTCGCTGCCCTGGCTGATCGCACAAATGCTGCAATATACCCACGACCTGATCGGCGGCATCCCGGGAAGACTTTAGTACTACGGCACTACGTTCGCGGAAAATGGGGACTGGCTCCGTGGCGCACGCCGATGTGGCATAAGCAAAAGCGTTACCGCCACGGTGCCTGTCCCCTTTTTCCGCAGGTCGTGGCGATGGGCCGTCGCAAAAGGGGACAGGCACCGTCGCCGGACAGCGTATTCGCCGAAACACCATAATCGAGGCGACGGAGCCAGTCCCCTTTTGCGACTGGCAAAGGCGCAGATTGACCAACCCATGAACGACACGCAGTTCATCCTGTTCACGTTCGTCCTGGCCCGGGTGGGCGGGCTTACGATGACCGCGCCGATCTACGGCACCAGCGACGTTCCGCTGCGGGTGAGGGTGTTGCTGGCCGTGGCGCTGGCCCTCTTGATCGTGCCCGCGCAATGGCACGCCACGGTGGAGCGGCCCGGCGACGTGATTCAATATGCCGTGCTGTTGGCGAGCGAGGCCCTCATCGGCGCTTGCCTGGGCTTGGGCGTGTTGATCCTCATCCACAGCATGACGCTGGCCGGCGAACTGGTGGGACAGGCCAGCGGGCTGACGCTTTCCGACGTGTTCGATCCGACGCTGGGCGAGAACGTCCCGCTCTTCTCGCGGTTGATGTTCCTGGTGACGGTGAGCGTGTTCCTGTGTCTGGGCGGACATCGCCTGGTGATGGCGGGGCTCTTGGACACGTTTCGGGTGATCCCGCCCGGCAGCGGCGGCATCCCCGGCTCGATCAGAGAGATCGCCGTGACGCTGGCGAGCCAGAGCTTCGCCCTGGGCGTCCGCGCCGCCGCGCCCGCCCTGACGGCGCTCTTGTTGTCGACCCTGATCCTGGGCCTGATCGGACGCACGCTGCCCCAACTGAACATCCTCACGCTGGGCTTCGGCGTCAATGCCCTGCTGGCCTTCGCTGCCCTGGGGCTGACGCTCGGCGCGGCAGCCTGGGCGTTTCACGATCAGGTGGAGCCGTCGCTTCAAACGATTTTGGATACGCTGAACACGCCGCTGAGAACCGAGTGGGGCTCGTGAGGGATCGCTTCCCATGGCCGAATACTCCGGCGAAAAATCCCTGGACCCGACCCCGCACCGCCGCCAACAGGCCCGGCGCGAGGGCCACGTCGCCAAGAGCCACGACCTCGGCTCGGCCGCCATGCTGCTGGCGGGGCTGGCCGTGTTGGCGATGCTCGGCGGCGGGCTGGTGGCATTCTTCGTCGACTATTGCCGCAGCCAACTGGGCGGCCAGCCCTGGCTCACCATTGATGCCGAATCGGTCGTCAGCCATGAAACCACCACGCTCTGGGCACTGGCCCGCTGCCTGCTGCCGATCCTCGGGCTGCTCTGCCTGGCGGGCGTGGCGGTCAACGTGCTGCAAATCGGCTTCCTCTTCCTGCCGCAACGCCTGGCGTTCGACCTCATGCGGCTCGATCCGCTGCAAGGCCTGCGCCGCATCTTCTCGGCGGCCGGCCTGGTGCAACTGGGCTTCGGCGTCTTCAAGCTCGTCGCCGTCCTGGGCGTGGCGGGCGTGGTGCTTTACGGCCAACGCCACGCCATCCTCGGCCTGACCGACCTGGCCCCCGAGGCGCTCGCCGCGCAAATGACGCAGATCATCTTCGCCGTGGCCCTGCGGGTGGGCGTGGCCCTGTTGGTTCTGGCACTGCTGGACTACGCCTACCAGTGGTGGCGGCACGAGCAAGACCTCAAGATGACGCCGCAAGAGTTGCAGGAAGAGTTGCGGAACCTGGAAGGCAATCCGCAAGTCATCGCCCGGCGGAAGCAGGTGCAGCGCGACCTGTCGCGAGAGCGGCCGCAAGGGCAGTAGCGGCCGGGCGGACACGGTTCGTGGCTGGCGGCCGGCCCGCGCAATCGCAGTCGAGGTTGCAGAGCGATCCGAGCGGCTTGACCACGACATGGAACGAACGGGGATACTTGGGCTGGTCGGTCATTCGGAGGTGCTCGAAGTTAGGGCCGTGCGATTGTCCGCGTTCCGAGCACACCCCCGCGACAGTCGGGGATTGTAGAGCCGACGAGGGCTGAGTACGATGAGTTCAGGTTGAGGGGTAATGTTCTTCGCATTGCCCTGGTAACCTACATTGACCTCTCTTGGCGGCGACGAGTGACGTAGCATGAGCCAAACAGAACCCCCGCTCGTTTCACCCACCCGCAAACACCGCTGGCTCCAGTACAGCCTGGGGACGATGCTGCTGATCGTGCTTCTGGCGAGCATCGGAGTTTGGGTTGCCGTGCAGATGCCACAACGCCAAGTTGCGGCCCAGCTCGCCGTCGCGGTTGTGGCCATCCTGCCCCAGGACTGGACGTGCCAACGCTCCGGACGCGACATCGTGCTGCGTAGGAAGGAGTCGCCGGTCTTCGTAAACGTGATGCAACAACATGGACCAGAACGTGGTGAAAGCGAGGACCACTATTTGCGTCGCCACGTGGTCAAGTTCGACTACCGGATCACTCTGAGCGTCAGAGAGCAACTTGCCCCTGGTCAAGTGCAGGGGATGATCGAGGAGAACGCCCCTGTCCGCCGAGAGATGAAGAGATGCTACGGAGATGAGTCTGAGTATAGACGCCTGGAAACGTCGTTGCACCCGATACCTGACGGCCATTATGCCGGGCTAGCGGTCTATGTCCAGCCGACCGATTTGGGAGCTGCCTCCTTCTTGTCCGATGCTACCAGGGATGAATGTGAGACGCTGAGAAAGCGGCTCGTAGGATTGCTTGAACCATACCCAGAGAAACAGACGAGTACGGACAACGAACAGTAGCCGCCGTGTTCGTCTACGGCGAAACCGCTTTGCGGTCAGCACTCATTCCCGTTGGCAAGCACCGGGCCAGCGAGCAGTGGACCAGGCAATGCTGGTGGTAGCACGGGGTCGGGGAAAAGCACCATGACCAAAGACTGCTACGCACGGGTGCCACTGCTGGCTTGCCCAGCAGTGCGAGTGTGCGGCGGGCTGATCGGTTGTGCGCCGCCTAGTTCGTGTATCTGGCCGGGGGCGTGGTAATGTCGTTTTCGTTTTCGGAACTGGGTGCTGCTTCATGCCTGCCATCATATCAGCCACCGGCACTGCTGGACAAGCCAGCAGTGGCACCCGGCGATTCCGCTGGCCCTTCGTCGCCTTCGCCTTCGGGGAGCCCATGCTCCGAGCACGCCCCCGCGACAGTCGGGGATTGTAGAGCCGTCGAGGGCTGAGTACGATGAGTTGTAGCAGTTGACGAGGCGCGGCTGGCCATCGAGCCATGCCTACCTTGGTTGTCCGCTCGTGCGGTGCTGGTGGTAGCGTAGGGTCGGGGAGAAGTGCCATGACCAAAGACTGCTACGCGATCTTGGGTGTTCGTCGCACCGCGTCACAGGCGATAATCCGGGAGGCGTACCTGAGATTGGTACGCGAGAACCATCCCGACTTGAAACCCGACGATGAGGCGGCCCGACAGAAGTTCATGGATATCCAAGCGGCCTTCGAGGTATTGGGCGACGTGGCCCGGCGTGGCCAATATGATCGCCGGTCCCAACCACATCCTCCTCGCCCGTTGACTACCATCGGTGCGGTCCGACAAGTGTCTGACGTCCGTGGCACAAGCTATTCTGATGTTTCCATTCCCTCGTGTATGCGGGCTGCCACAATTTCCTGGTGTGCGGCCCTGTCTCTTGTGCTGGTAATGCTTGTGTTCATCCAGCCTGTGAACACGAGAGCCACCGACGCGAAGTCCCACAGTTCTGAATGGTACGATTGGGCGTGGCAAACGAACCATTTCTTGCTTGCTCTCCCGCTGTTTCCAACGGTGTTGTATGGTGTTGCAATGTTCGTCCTGGTGATCGGCGTGTTGGTCAACGGCAGCGACCAGTACGACTGGGAGGAGGGATCTCTCGTATTTGCTGGGGCGTTCGTCGGCGGTTGTGCGTTATTGTTGACTATGTTGGTTTGGGTCTGCCGGTGCGGAGTATAGGCAAGTAGGTCAGGCACCCCGTGCCTGACAGTTCGCCTGAAAGGGAAACCCTATGACTCGCAATTCGATCATAACGCTTGCGGCTGGGTTACTTTTGCTACTGCTGTTTTCTCTGACGCTGTTCTTTTCGCGACAGACGGATAGTACCAACACTTATCTTGCGGGGATCAAGGATGAGAGAGCACTTCGGAGAGCGAGCATCGTTCAGGCGTGCGAGGCAGGTCTCAAGGTACTCGAAAAGGACAACCCACAACTGCTAGACGTTCATGTTAGTGTGAGTATCACGGAACAGGGGCCAGACGCGGGAGGACAATGGTTAGTTAGCGTGAGTCGCGAACACAGCTACCCTCCTGCCGCCCATGCAATGGTAAAAGATACTGGAGAGGCCGAGGTGTTGTTGCTGCCGGACTGACCTCTGGTCTAGTTCGCTGCTTGTTGTCAGCTTGGTGTCAGGCACGGGGTGCCTGACCTACGCGACTACGCGACTGGGGTTACCGCCGCGCACGGGGAGTGTTCCGGCGGTACGCGATGGTGCCGTCAATTCTGACCGTCGAATTTGCCCCGAGTGGCACAAAAACTCCTCTTGAAATCACGGCCGGCTCTTGCTAAATAAACGTATGTATAGTTTCCGGGCTGGGCCCGCGCTGCTGCGGCGCCCGCGGCGGTCCCGCTGTTGTTTGACAATTGGAACGTCGCACGGCGGCGATCACTTCGCGCCCGAGATTTCCGTAACCGTTCACAGAGCTGGGTCGTAGAAGCGGCATCTTGCCGCTTCAGGCCGGTTCCAACAGCGATGCCTCGTACCGAGATGACGCGGCAAGATGCCGCGTCTACACGGGCCGGCGAACGCACAATTGCACGGCGCCAACCGATGTCATTGGACTTACGCCTTGCCCAAGTTCCCAACGCAACACGCGTTGAAAAAGGGGACAGGCACCTCACGACCATTGTTTCTCGCGGGGTTTTCGCTTGTCCGTTCGGAGCCAGTCCCCTTTTTCAACGGACTGCTACCTGTCGCCCAACACCCAGCCCGTCCCTTCGCCGAGCATCTGCCGGAGCTGCTTTTCGATCTCGGCGCGGGAGAGCCGCACCTGGGGCAAGTGTACGTTCGGGTCCATCGACTCTTCCTCTCCCTCCGTCGACTGCCAGCGGACCTGCTCCAATTCCTGTTCGAGGGCCTCGAGCCAACGGGGCAACTCAAAACCGGCGCCGGCGGGCCCCTGCATGAAACGATTGATCTCCTTCTCCAGCTCTGGCAGCGCGGCCGGCTCGCCGCCGCCGCGGATCTCGTCGATGGCCGGCCGAACCAGGGCACACAGCCGCTCGATCTCCAACGGCCGCACGAACCGCTCGCTCAAACTTTCGGCGATGCTGGGCAGCCGCATGCCGTACTTCTTGCACAGCCGCTCGAACCGCTTCAGGTGCTCCTCGGCAATGCGGGCCGTCCGCTCGGCGACGGCCTTGCGCCAGATCTCCGCGGCCTCCTGGCGGTCCCAGCGCACCAGCACCCGGTGGGCCAACACCACCGGCCGCAGGTTCCAGGCCAGCCGGTCGTAACTCGCCCGCAGCCGCAGGAAATCCAGCAGCGTGTACAGCATGTCGCCGCGGTCCGACTGCGTCGTGATGCTGTTGTAGTCCACGTACTCGGCATAGTTCTCGACGGCCGCCTCGATGGCCACTCCCAGCCAGTGCGCGGCTTCATCCAGGGGAATGGCGCCGTCGAGTTCGGTGATGAGACGGAACGGCTCGTCGGCGTCGGGCTCGTCTTGCAGGTTCTTCAGGTATTCCGACACGCCCTGGTGCAGAATGCCGCGGAGGTTTCCCAAGTTCATGAACCGTTGCGTGAACAGATCGCCGCCATAACGTTCGATGAATTGCCTCAGCCGGCGCCAGCGTTCCTGGTCGCCGACGGCCTCGAGCACGGAGAGCCGCACGCCGCCGCTGTGCATCAACCAGCAGCGGAGCAACACTTCGACGGCCTGTTCGAGGCAACCGATCAACTCGGCGTCGGCCCGGCGAGAAAAGGCGGCCGGCTCGGCGCGATGGGGCGGCGTCCCCTTCTTCCCGGCGCGCCATTGGGCGGATGAGACGGCCAGGCATTCGGTGAGGGCCTTGCAGCCGATCTCGAACACGCGGTCGAACTCGGTGATGCCGCCCGCCCCCACCGGATGCCGGGTTTCCATGCGTTGGGCGGCTTCCAACAGGCGGCAGGTTTCGGTCAGCAACCCCAGCCGGGGCAGATAGGTCAACAGCCGGCGCAGCACGTACTGGAGGCCGCGCGAGGCCACGATCCGCTGCGGGTTGCCGCCCCGGCCGAGGGCCACGTACAGGAACGGCTGCCGGTCCAGCGTCCGCAGCAGCTTGGGCCAGCCGCGGCGCACCCCGGCCACGTCGCCGCGCAGCAAGGCCGCCAAAACCTCCTCCGCGTGCCGCTCCCACTCGCCCGCGCCGGTCGGCAGCGGGGGATTCCCCATCGATACGCGGATCATGCGGGCGGCGTCGGCCGTCTCCGCGCAGGCGTCGATGATCTCCTCGAGCAGCGTCTCCTTGACGCTCCGCCGCTGATCGAACTCGACCAGCGACTCGTGCGTGCCGCGCGGCGGCGGTATCCGGTAGCGATGCACCGCGGCCAGCAACTCCATCAACTGCTGGTAGTTGCGCGCCGCCTGGCGGAGCCAGCCGGCCAACACCTCGTCGCGGTCGGCCACGCCGCCCGGCGCAGAGGCCGTGGCGCAGAGCCTCCACAATTGGGCCACGGTGGTAAGAAAGTAGAGGCGATTTACGATCCGCTCGGCCTCGCCCACCAGTTCGAAGTCGGTGGCGTTTTCGCTGCCGCCGTCGGACAGTTCACTTTCGATGCCGTCGTCGGTGCTGTCGCGATAAGTCACATCTTCGTAGGCCGCGCCGAAGAGGTCGTCCTCATCGCCGGAATCCGGTTCATCCACGGCCGTATCGTCTCCCTCGCCTTCGGCAGCCATTTCAAAGCGGGGCACGCGCGAATATTCTTCGGCGTTGGCTTCGAGGTAGTCGAGAAACTTCCGGGCCAGCGGCCAGCGTTGCCCGTCGGGCGCGCCGGGGCCGGCCTTCTCGCCCGCCTCGCCGCTACGCCCCTGATCGTCGCCGCGCCAGAGGTCCTCCATCCAGATCAGCGCCAGTTCGTGGAACGAGTAGTCCTCCTCTGCCAGCGGAATCTCCTCGGCCTGGCTGAGCCACTGCACCAACAGCGCCATGGCCGCCACCGGATCGCGGCGGTCCAACAGGGTTTCGATGACCAGGGCGTAAGCCTTGGGCGAGCGAAACTCGTCGACGTGCTGCCGCCAGAAGGCCAGGTCGCCGGCGGCGGCGCCGCCTTCGTGCCAGGCCCGCAGCGCGGCGGCGACGCGTTCGGCCGATTCGAGGGTGGCCTGGCCGGAGATGCCCTCGACCGAACCGATCTCGGCGGTGGCAAACTTGTCCCACCATTGGGCCAGGGGGGTCAGGTTCTGCGATAGTGATTGTTGCAGGGCGATGTCGCCGGTTGCCGCCGCCGCTTTGTGAACCCGTACATAGAGCGCAAAGATGTCGCCCATCATGTCGAGCAATTCATCGGCACGATGGTCGTGGACGCTGTTTTCGATGGCCGGAAACAGGCTGTACTGGCTGCCGAATCCCAGGATGTTCCAGGGGTCGATCATCGCTCCGCACTCGATGGCCCGGTGGAGCAGATCCTCGACCGGCGGCAATTGGGCGGCCGCCTCGTCGAGTCGGCCTCGATCCACCGCCAGGTGGGCGGAAGCCAGGCGACAACGCATCTCGCAGGTCATGCGGGCCGAAGCCACCGGCACCACGGCGGCCTCCCGCGCCGCCGCTTCGCTATAGCCGATCGAGGCGAACAGTTGTGCGACGTGGACGTGCTGCAACTGCTGGGCCCGGCGGCTTGCCAAGAACTGATTGAAGTGCTGCCGCGCGCCGCCCAAAGGCTGGTGCAGCGCAAGCGCCTCGGCCCGCAGCCGCGCGGCGTGTGGGCCGGTCAGTTTTCCCAGCAGTTCCTCATAGAAGGCGTCGCGGTAGCCCGCGATCTTCTGCACCAGCGTGGCCAACGTGACCGTGGAATTGTGAGCATCGGGCTGGTTGCCGCTCACGCCCGACCCCATGAGCATGGTCCCCGCCAGCACGGCCGCCTCCTCGAAGAGCATCTGCTTGCGCGCGACCTTCCCGCGGTGGGCCAGACGGTCGAGCATGGCGTCGAGCGTCACTTGCTGCAAGACGAACCGGCGGCAGCGGCCCGCGTTGTCCAGCCGGTTCATGTCCCACTGGCCGAACAAATAGTTGGGCCGCTTGTTCACGGGGTGGTCGAAGTCGTACGCCCGCGGATCGAGGGACAATTCGTCGAGTTGTTCGAGCGAGAACAGGGCCTCGAAGAGGATCGAGGGATCGGCGCCTTCGAGGATCGCCAGGGCGGCTTCCACCAGTTCGCGATAGGGGCCCACCGCGGCCCCCGCCCCGCGAATCCACAGCGGGATCGGCCGCACCCATTCGTGGTTGTACGGCTGAAGCTTCTGCTCCGTGCGGAGCACGGCCACGGGCCGGTGGCCCAGGTAGTCGTTCAACTGGAACAAGGCGCCGCGCACGATGCGGTCGGTTTCCTCCCACGGCCCTCCCTGCCGCAAAACGGCCTCGCACGTCCGGCCGACAAAGAACGGCTGGAACAAGGCCGCGTCGGTCTGATGAAACAGCAGGTCGTGGTGGAACTCCCGGTAGGCCGGCAGGGTGGCGTCAAACACCAGCCTTAGCACCGCCTTGGCCTGCTCGACTTGGCGAAAGGCGTCGGAGGCGCCCTCGACCGCGTGCAACTCGGCGCGCAGCACGTCCCCGAGGGCTCGCCAGGCCGGTTCCCCTGCCGACAAGCCGGCTTCGATCCAGCCGAACAGCGTGTTGACATTGCCGAGGAACCGCGGATCTGGCGCACCCGAAGAGAAGTTCAAATGGCCGAGAATTTCCTGACTGACGCGGGACACGTCGTCACTTGGCCTCTTACGGTCCATTACAGGGCTTCCTCCCAGGAGCAAGCCCCCTATGATATGTCCTGCCGGCGATCCGGTCCAGCGGGCAGGCGGGAACGTGGGAACGTGGGAACCTGCCCCCGCACAAGCTCGCAGAGAGGTTGTGAATTGTTTGTAGGAGGCGACTCCAGTCGCCGAATTTCCAGTGTTGCGTCGCACATTCGGCGACTGGAGTCGCCTCCCACAGCGGTGTTTCTGGGAGAATTCACAACCTCAGAGCGGAATTCGCCCCGTTTAGGCGGATTGAAGTCCGCTCCGGGGGCCAAATCGCGGAGATGTTGCTGGACGGGTGCTTAGAAGCGGAACTCCGTCCCCACGTTGATCCCTTGCGCCGAGAAGGAGCTCGTGCGGCCGGGGAAGGCCGGGAACGGCAGGCCGCCAGCCTGTGCGGGCGGGATGTTCCGCGGATCGACGTTCAGGTCGATCTGTTCGCCGGCCTGTACGACGGAGCCCCAGTACAGGATGTCGTAGCCGACGTACGCCCGCCAGTGGCAGTTCACCTGGAAGCCCACTTCCACGCCCAACTGCGGGATCAAGGTGAAGGAGTCGCGGTTAAAGGTGCCGGAATTGGTGGCGAGGGCCAGCGTCCCGGCATTGTAGATTTGTGGCGTTTGGTCCGGGGCTGTCACCATGGTCTGACCGCCGATGGTTACCACCTGGTGGGTATTGCCCATCGCAATCTTGGTCAGAATGTCAAGCGACCACCGGCCCCGATACAACTCGGTCCGCAACCCGACTTCGCTCCCGTAGAAGTCGTTGCGGGCGTGGAAGTTGTCGTGGATGTCAAAGGTCGCGTTGTTGGTGGCAGTCGGATGCGTAGGATCCGGCACCGACGTGATCAGGTTCTCGTGAATCCCCACGGCATCGCTAAGGTTGTAGTACCGAAAGCCGACCAACAGGTCCGTTCGACAGCCGTACAGCACGGGCAGACCACATGCTCCCACGCCCGGACCATCGTACGGGTCACAAGGGTCGCAGCACGCATTGCAGGAACACAGATTGTAGCTGATGGCGGCGCCCGCCGACTGGAAGTAGTCCTTGGTGGCCACGTCCACCGATCCCGAGACCACGCCGGGAAACGCCACCAATTCGCTGGCCTGTAGATTGTTCTGGACGTCGAAGAACGGCCGGGCGAGGATGGGATCGCCGGTGGAGAATCCGCTCTGAAAGCCTGCGCGGTTGTTCGCCCAGGTTGAAGTAATCGAACTCCAGGTTCCAGACGTGGCAGTTGTCGAGCCACATTCCGATGGTTGTGCGGTAGCCGGAGCGGCCTTCATCGCCGACCGTGTCGCCGCCGAAGAGGATCCGCGTGTTCGGATCGCTCAACACGCCGGCATTGGCCTGGGCAGTTCCCTGGGGGCTGGTGGTCACCAGGGGCGGCAGCCGCCTGCCGCCGGTCCACCACATCAGGTAGTCGGCCCGCAGCCAGAATCGGCCCGGAGGGCTACAGATTGGCAGGCCGGCGAACTCAGCCTCGTCGGCACTGACGGTGGTATTCTCCTGCAGCGTCGCACCTTCGGAATAGCCGCCGACCGGCGGCTGGCCCATCGTAGCCGCCGCGTGGGGGACCGGTTGGAGCTGCTGTTGGAAGTCGGCGGCGGAGACGTATCCCGCTATGCCAGACCAAAACGCCGTGGAAAGAAATACCAACGCTCCGAAACCGCATGCCTTCTTGGCTGTGGCGATCATCATTTCCCCCCCTTAAAGGACTGCTCGTCCAATTTGTAGCAGCCAGCGCAGATTTTCCGAATGTAACGTCTATTCCTCAAATAACGGATCGGCCGATTTTGCGGATGGCATTAACTGTAAGGTCTCGAAACGTCCCGGATTTTAGGGACATGCACAGACGGGGCGATTTGGGGTAATTGGAAATGAGCCCACAATGGTGTTCGCGAAGACGCAGGAGATGCATCCGGGGCGACCACCGGCGGCCGCCTTTTGATACAATGATGTGTTTCGCTCTGAGCCAACTCCGTGCCGTCGCCGAGATTCCATGGCCTCTTCCGACATCGTTATCCGAGGCGCTCGCGAGCACAATCTGCGAGACGTCGACCTCCTGTTGCCCCGCAACCGGCTGATCTGCTTTACGGGGGTCAGCGGCTCGGGCAAGAGTTCTCTGGCCTTCGACACTCTGTATGCCGAGGGTCAGCGGCGCTACGTGCAGAGCCTCTCCAGCTTCGCCCGGCAGTTCCTCGGGCAGATGCCCAAGCCCGACGTGGACCTGATCAGCGGGCTGAACCCGGCCATTTCGATTTCGCAAAAGACGGGAGGGCAGAACCCTCGCTCCACGGTCGGCACCATCACGGAAATCTACGATTACTTGCGGGTGCTCTACGCCAGGGTCGGCAAGGGGCACTGTCCGCAGTGCGGCCGGCCCATCACCGCGCAGACCCGCGAGCAGATCATCGAACGCATCCTGGCCTTGCCGGCCGGAACGCGATTTCTCGTGCTGGCGCCGCTGGTGCGCGGCCAGAAGGGCGAGTACCGCGATCTGTTCGAAGACCTGTTGAAGCAGGGCTTCGCCCGCGCGCGGGTCGATGGCCGGGTGGTCCGCCTCAACGACGACCTGCGGTTGGACCGTCAGATGCGGCACAACATCGAGGTCGTCATCGACCGGTTGGTGGTGGAAAGTGAGATCCGCCCGCGATTGGCCGAAGCGGTGGAACTTTCGCTGCGGCTGGGAGAAGGAAATCTGGTTGTTGCGTTCGAGGAGGAGGAGAAGGAGGAGCAGTTTGCGAAGCCGCAAGCGGCTGGCAAGGCGAAAGCTGAAATCCGAAAACGACAATCCAAGATCCAACATCCGACATCCGACATTTCCTTGTCGGCACACTACGCCTGCACGCACTGCAATTTGAGCTTCGAGCCGCCCAGCCCGCAACTGTTCAGTTTCAACAGCCCGCAGGGGATGTGCCCCGAGTGCAGCGGCCTGGGACAGATCTACACGTTCGACCCGGAGCGGCTGGTTCCCGATCCGAGCCGGTCGTTTCAGCAGGGCTGCGTGGAGTTGGTTGGATCGTGGCGCGAAATGGGCCGATGGCGGCGGCACATCTACCGCGGCGTAGCCGAAACCCTGGAGCGGAAGCACGGCCTGCCGGCCGGCACCGTGCTGGAAACCGCCTGGGAGGAGCTCGATCCCAAGCTGCAACATGCTTTGCTCTGGGGGACCGGCGACGATCACATCACGTTCACCTGGCGGAGCGGACCGTCGGGCTACAAGTGGGGCGGCAAGTACGAGGGCATCATCCCCAAGTTGCTCTCGCAATATCGCACCACGGGCAGCCGCCTGCAACGCCGCCAGTTGGAAAAATACATGTGCGTGCTGGGCTGCGGCCACTGCCATGGCGCGCGACTGAATCCCCAGGCCCGGTCGGTTACGGTTACCAGCCAAGTACCGAAATTCCGCGATCGGCCGGAACGCACGCTGCCGGGAGTCTCGGCACTGGCCGTCTCCGACGCCGAGGAGTTCTTTGGCGAACTGGAATTGGACGCGACGGGCCACAAGATCGCCGCGGACGTACTCAAGGAGATTCGCGGCCGACTGCAATTCCTCAAGAACGTGGGCCTGGAGTATCTCACGCTCGACCGCACCGCCCCGACCCTCTCCGGCGGCGAAATGCAGCGCATCCGGCTGGCCGGGCAGATCGGCTGCGGGCTGGTGGGCGTGTTGTACATTCTCGACGAGCCCTCGATCGGCCTGCACCCCCGCGACAACGACCGCCTGCTGGAGACCCTCGCCCGGCTCCGCGACCAGGGCAACACCGTGATCGTTGTCGAGCACGACGAGGACACGATGCGGGCGGCCGACCACATCGTCGATTTTGGCCCCGGACCGGGCATTCGCGGCGGCCACGTCGTCGTCGCCGGGCCAGTCGCAGACGTTGTCGCGGAACCGAAGAGCATCACCGGGCAGTACCTTGCCGGCACGAAGCGGATCGAAATCCCCGCCCTACGCCGGCCCGTCGGCGATGCCAGGCTCGTCGTCCGCGGCGCCACGCACAACAACCTCAAGGGCGTGGACGTGGAAATCCCCCTGGGCGTGTTTGTGTGCGTCACGGGCGTCTCGGGCTCGGGCAAGAGCTCGCTGGTGAACGACATCCTCGTCGAGGCCCTGCGCCGCGATCTCAACGGCGGCCTCGGCAATCCGGGCGCCTATCGGCGCATCGACGGTCTCGAACATCTCGATCGGATGATCGCCATCGACCAGTCGCCGATCGGCCGCACGCCGCGGTCCAACCCGGCCACGTACATCAAGGTCTTCGACGAGATCCGCCACCTCTACACCCAACTGCCCGAGTCGAAGGCCCGCGGCTACAAGCCGGGGCGGTTCAGCTTCAACGTCAGCGGCGGCCGCTGCGAGGCCTGCGAGGGAAACGGATCGACCAAGCTGGAGATGGACTTTCTGGCCGACGTGTGGGTCACGTGCCCGGTCTGCGAGGGCCATCGCTTCAACCGCGAGACGCTCCAGATCCGCTTCAAGGGCAAGTCGATCGCCCAGGTGTTGGAGATGGACGTACAAGAGGCGCTCGGACACTTCGAGAACATCCCGGCCATCCATCACAAACTCCAGACGCTGCACGACGTGGGGCTCGACTACATGAAGCTTGGCCAGCCCTCGCCCACGCTCTCCGGCGGTGAGGCCCAGCGGGTGAAGCTCGCCCGCGAACTGGTGAAAATGAGCACCGGCCGGACGCTCTACCTGCTCGACGAGCCCACCACGGGGCTGCACTTTGCCGACATCCAACTGCTGCTGAAGGTGTTGCACGCCTTCGTCGACGCCGGCAACACCGTGCTGGTGGTCGAGCACAACACCGAGGTCATCAAGACGGCCGATTGGATCATCGACCTGGGGCCGGAAGGGGGCGCAGGGGGCGGGCAAGTCGTGGCCGCCGGCACGCCCGAAGACCTCGCGGCCAACGGTCGTGGCTCTGTTTCCTACACCGGCCAAGTGCTCCGCAAGATGTTTGATCGCCGTGACGTTTCTCCCGCGCGGCCGTAGGGTGCGTGAAACGCACCAGGCTGATTCGGTGCGTTCCACGCACCCTACGGAGTTCGCCCGCTTCATCAAGGTCCGCGGTGCCCGCCAACACAATCTCAAGGACGTCGACGTCGACATCCCCCGCGACCAACTCACCGTCTGCTGCGGGCCGAGCGGGTCGGGCAAGACCTCGCTGGCCATCGACACCGTCTATGCCGAGGGCCAGCGCCGCTACGTCGAAAGCTTGAGCGCCTACGCCCGGCAGTTCGTCGGCCAAATGCAAAAGCCGAAGGTCGACCACATCGAGGGGCTCTCGCCGGCCATTTGCATCGAGCAGAAGCATTCCGGCCAAACGCCCCGGAGCACCGTGGGCACGGTCACGGAGATTTACGACTATCTGCGGATTCTCATGTCGCGGCTGGGCCAGCCGCACTGTCCGGCGTGCGACGTGCCCATCGGCAGCCAGTCGGCCGACGAGATCATCGCCAAGATCATGGCCCATCCCGCCGGCACGAAGCTGTACGTGATGGCCCCGCTGGAAATCCGCGTGGGCGAACGCTACGAAACGCTGTGGGAAGAGACGCGGGCGTCGGGCTACGTCCGCATCCGCGTCAA
The DNA here is from genome assembly GCA_963759115.1 of uncultured Planctomycetaceae bacterium. Classification (GTDB taxonomy): domain Bacteria; phylum Planctomycetota; class Planctomycetia; order Pirellulales; family Thermoguttaceae; genus CAVWXT01. Next base: position 975,089 of record CAVWXT010000006.1, on the reverse strand, counting down.
CGGCCAGACCTACTCCGTCGACCAGCCGCCGGCGATCGACCGACGGCGCAAGCACGACGTCGAAGTGGTAATCGACCGCGTGACGATTCGCCCCGACGCCCGCTCGCGTATCGCCGGCAGCGTGGAAAACGCGTTGTCGCTGGGCCGCGGCGTGCTCCGCGTGGTCTATCCCCGCGACGACGTGCCCGAGCCGCAGTGGCCCGCCGAGACCCACAGTCAGCATTTTGTGTGCGATCGTTGCGGGCGGAGTTTCGAGCCGCTCTCGCCGCACAACTTCTCGTTCAACAGCGCCCTGGGTTGGTGCCCGGCCTGCGAAGGATTGGGCGTGCAAACCGGCACAAATCCGGCCGCCTTGCTCCGCGATCCGAAGCTCACCTTGGCTCAAGGCGCCGTGGCGCTTTGGCCGAGCGCCGACAGCGCCACGTTCGCGATGATGCTGGACGCCTTCGCCCGCGCCACGGGGATTCCCGCGGACGTGCCGTTCCACGAGCTTAGTGGGCGCCATCGGCGGCTGATCTTCCACGGCACGGGCGAGCAGTGGTTTGAAGCGCACAAAACCGCGACCGGCGGTCGCGCCGAACAGAAAGCCGCGACCGGTGGTCGCGCCAATGCGCCGGGCGCGACAGGTTGGGGTGGCAGTTCAACTGCCACCCCAACAGAGGGTACGATGGCAGCCAGCAGTTTCGCATTCCGCTTCCAATACAAGGGCTTGTATCCGGCCCTGGAGGAGGCAAGCCGTGTCTCGCCCTCCTTCCGTGCGAAGCTCGAACACCTCGTCGACGAAGTGGAGTGTTCCGTGTGCGGCGGCAGCCGACTCCGCGACGATGCGGCGGCCGTGCGGCTTCGCATGGGCGAAAGAACGGGGACTGGCTCCGAGCGGAAGGAGACGTCTCGTACAGGCGCCCCACGTAGCGAGGTGCCTGTCCCCGTTTTTTCGCCCGGCCGGACGATCGACGAACTCTGCCGCCTGCCGCTGGGCTGGCTGCTGGAGGAATTTCAGGGCTGGAAGCCGTCGGAGGCCGAGCGCAAAGTGGCCGGCGAAGTGACCCGCGAGATTCGCAACCGATTGCAGTTCCTGGTGGACGTGGGTTTGAACTACCTGACGCTTGCCCGGCCCGCCCCCACGCTTTCCGGCGGCGAAATGCAGCGCATCCGTCTGGCCGCGCAGGTCGGCAGCGGCTTGTGCGGAGTCCTCTACGTGCTCGATGAACCCACCATCGGCCTGCACCCCCGCGACAATCGCCGGCTGCTGGACGCGCTCAAGAAGCTTCGCGACCTGGGCAATACGCTGTTGGTGGTCGAGCACGACCGCGAAGTTGTCAAGAACGCCGACCAACTGCTCGATTTCGGCCCGGCCGCCGGCCGCAACGGCGGGCAGATCGTGGCCCAGGGCACCCCGGACCAAGTGGCCGGATGCCGCGGTTCGATTACCGGGCCGTATCTCTCCGGCGAGAAGGCGATCCCCGTGCCGAACAATCGGAGAATGAAGGGGGCGGGGACGACAAAAGGGGGAAGGCGGAAGGGGGAAGGCGGAAAGCGAGGCACTCCCCCTTCTTCTTCCGCGCTCCGCCCTCCGCCTTCCGCCTTCCCCCTTGCGCCGTCCGGCTGGCTGGAAATCGTCGGCGCGGCACAACAACCTGAAGAACATCACGGTGCAGATTCCGCTGGGGACGCTGACCGTGGTGACCGGCACGAGCGGCAGCGGCAAGAGCTCGCTCATCGAAGACGTGCTCTTCGCGTCGTTGGCCCGCACGCTCCACCGCGCCAAGACCTTTCCGGGCGCCCACGATGCCATCCGCGGCGTCGAGTTGGTGAACAAGGTGATCCGCGTCGATCAGCAGCCGCTCGGGCAGACGCCCACTTCGAACCCGGCCACGTTCACCGGCGTGTTCGATTTGATTCGCGCGCTCTACGCCCAACTGCCCGAAGCAAAGCTCCGCGGCTACACCCCGCGGCGGTTCAGTTTCAACGTGGCGGGTGGGCGGTGCGAAAAGTGCGAGGGCAACGGGCAGCTTTGCATCGAAATGCACTTCCTGCCCGACGTGTGGGTCGAATGCGACACCTGCCACGGCCGCCGCTACAATCCCGAAACCTTGGCCGTCCGCTATCACGGCCGGTCGATCGCCGACGTGCTCGACATGTCGTGCGGCGAGGCGGTGAAGCTCTTCGAGAACATCCCCAAGATTCGCCAGCCGCTGAAGACGCTTTGCGACGTGGGGCTGGATTACGTCACGCTCGGCCAACCGGCCCCGACGCTCTCCGGCGGCGAGGCGCAGCGGGTCAAATTGGCCGCCGAGCTTTCGCGCCCCGATACCGGCCGCACGCTCTACCTGTTGGACGAACCAACCACCGGCCTGCACTTCGACGACCTGGCCAAGCTGTTGGACGTGCTCAACCGCCTGGTCGATCTGGGCAACACGGTCGTGGTGATCGAGCATAATCTCGACGTCATCAAGACGGCCGACTGGGTGATCGACCTGGGACCGGAGGCGGGCGAGGAAGGCGGTTACGTCGTTGCCGCGGGCACGCCAGAGGACATCGTGGCCCATAATAATGCCGCGACCGGTGGTCGCGCCGAAGGCCGCGGACGGGGAAAAGGCGGCAAGAAAGCCCGTTTGGCCCCGGCACTTGTGCCGGGCGGTGCGGCGGCAAAGTCCATTGCCACTGAGCAGGCGGACGCGACCGCCGGTCGCGGCTTCGTATCGTACACCGGCGAGGCCCTGGCCCCCGTGCTGGCGGCCGGGCCGCTGGCCCCGCGGAAGCTGTTTGACTTTGCCGCCGAATTGGCCCAGCAGCAAGGCGACCGCGACATCACCGAGGTGGGCCGCGACGCCCGCATGCCCTGGCAAATCGACGGCCGGCACTGGCACACGGTCGATCGCGTCGGCCGCACCGGCAACCCGTGCCGCTGGGATGGCCGCATCCTGGCCGAAGTGATCGATCGCATCCAAGGGGAAAAAGGGGTCGGGAGTCTTTGTTCGGCGCGGCCCACCGTCAGGCCGGGCTCAGCACCCGGCGAGGCAACAAAGACTCCCGACCCCTTTTTCGCCTTTTTCGCCGCCTTTTTCGCCGAAACCGACTGGGACTCGCGGAGCGTCGTCGAGATCCGCGCGGCGAAGAAATCGGAAGGCTGGTTCTTCCACGCCATCACCGGCGAGGAGTGGCTGCTGAAGATGAAGTTCCGCACGGCCCGCAACACCTTCAACCGGGAGGAACTGGTCGAGAAGCTCAATCTGAAGCCGCTCAACGACATGCCCGAGTTGCCGCTCTACGGGACCGAGCCGCGGGTGCGGTGCCGAAACCTCCACGGGCCGTGGCAGGAGGTGGAACTGCGCGTGCATGGCTATGCGGAGATCGACCGCCCGGAGTTCTGGGACTTCGTCGACCGGGCCGTGGCCGGCTTCGGCACGTTCACCGAGAAGCTGCAAGAGAAATCCGACATCTTGCAGCCCTGGAAGCAACTCGGCCGCAAGTGGCACTTCGCCCGCAAGGGCTTTCCGCTGGGTAAGACGGTCCAGTGGGATGCGGAGGTGCTGGAAGACCTCATGGAGTTGCTGGCCGAGATCGCGCCGCAAGGGCAGTTCTTGTGGAACAACAAGCAGGTCGTGCCAATCTACATGCCCCAACAGCACGAAGCTTGGGCGGCCGTGCAAACCAAGAAGCTCGACGCCGTCTACCTGCACCTGATGGGCCCCAAGGGCCGCTTCACCCTGGGGCAGATCACCGACCTGGGGTACAATCCCGAATTGGACGGCGGGCGGCCCAACTTCGATGCGATCCGGCTGAAGTTCCGCACGACGGACGATTTGGCCCGCGGCAATTTGCGGGAGTTTCTCAAGGAGCATCTCTCGGCCGTGCAAGGAAAGTAGCCAACTCCCCATGTCCAATCCTCTCCTGCCAACCCGCTTTCTCTTCCGTTTTTCGGCGCCGTGCCGATACCGGGAACCATTGTGGACCGATCGCGGGGCGGGACTGGACGAGTCGCATCGGTTGGCCGGCTTGGTCGAACTGGAAGACCGCATCGCTTGGGCCGACGTCCGCGCCGCATGGAGCGAATCGGGCCTGGCCTTCACGGCCTGCGTGCGCGGCAAGAGCCAGCCGCCCTGGTGCCGGGCGGCCCGGCCCGAAGACAGCGACGGCCTGCAACTTTGGATTGACACCCGCGATGTCCACAACGTTCACCGCGCCGGCCGCTTCTGCCACCGCTTCATCTTCCTGCCGGGCGGAGGGGGCCGGCGGCTCGACGAGCCGGTGGCCGAAACGCTGGTAATCAACCGTGCACGGGAGCAGCCCAATCCCATCCGGTCGGGACTTCTGAAGGCCCGTTGCGAGAATCGCGGCGACGGCTATGTGCTGGAGGTGATGATTCCCGCCGAGGCCCTGACGGGTTTCGATCCCGGGGAGCATTCCCGCCTGGGGTTCACTTATGCCGTGATGGATCGCGAGTTGGGCGAGCAGACGTTCGGCGTCGGCAGCCCCATGCCCTACCAGGAAGACCCCAGCCTGTGGGCGACGCTGGAACTACAACGGTAGGTCTGCTGCTGCGCGCCTGGTTCCCACGGTCCTCCGTGGGAACCCACTGCATCCGACGCTTCGCGTCCGCAGCAGATCGAAGCGTCACTCACGGCGGGTTCCCACGGAGTACCGTGGGAACCAGATGTGGCTGCGTTACCATTTCCCGGGCGTGATAGCTCGAGCGCACGAACGGGCCGCTGGCCACGCGGTCAAAACCTATGCGGCGGGCCAACTCGCCAAGATGTTCGAACTCCTCCGGCGGCACGTAGCGGACCACCGGCAGTTGGGCCGGCGTGGGCTGAAGGTACTGGCCGAGGGTCAACAGGCGGCAGCCGGCATCCCGCAGGTCGGCCAGCGTATCGAGCAGTTCGTCGGGCGTTTCGCCCAGCCCGAGCATCAACCCGGTCTTGAGAGCGATGGCCGGATTGGCCCGGCGAATGCGGCGATACATTTCGAGCGTCCACGCGTAATCGGGGAAAAAGGGGGACAGGCGCGCTTTCTGTGAAGCACCAGGCACTGACCGCAGGTTGGTCGGGCCGTTCTGGAAAAGTGCGCCTGTCCCCCTTTTCCGCGCACCGCAGGATACAGCCGCGGCACGGTCTCCGTGTTGTGGTTGTAGACCTCCGGCGCCGCTTCAATCAGCCGATCCACGGCCGCCGCGTTGCCGGCGAAATCGGAGGGCAAGACCTCGATCGTGGCTGCGGTCGCCTCACGCACGGCCGCGATCGTCTCCACAAAATGTTCGGCCCCGCCGTCGGGCAGGTTGTCGCGAGTCACACAGGTAATCACCACATGCTGTAGTCCCAGTTGGCTGGCCGCTTCGGCCACCCGCCGCGGCTCGTCGGGATCCGGTGGCTGTGGTTTTCCTTTCTGCACGCTGCAAAAGCGGCAGCCGCGGGTGCAGATATCGCCAAGGATGAGAAACGTGGCCGTCTTCTGGGCGTAGCATTCCATCCGGTTCGGGCACTTGGCGTGGTCGCAGACGGTGTGCAGGCCCAACTGCCCGATCAGCTTGGCGGTGAAGTGATTGGCGTTGCCCTTTGGCACGTTCCGCTTCAGCCAGCGCGGAAGGGGTTGGGCAGGAGGGATTAGGGATTGGGGATTGGCGGGCGACATCATGCGCTGGATTCACTCGTTGGTAACGCATCTTGCGGGGGGCACGTTACGGATTCGGCTGAGCGCGGCCCAGCGTCCCGGCATCGTGGACAAGTCCGAGCATCGCCTCATGGTACTCGAGCAGAGTTCGACTAACGGGATCGCCTCGCAGTGATTCAATACCATTGGCCAATTGGTGGATTCCTTTGATAAGTGCGGCTCCAGCCAAGAAGCCAAGAAGCATCCCGACGGCGAAGCCTTCCCACACAAAATTTCCCCATACAAAATTCTGCGCCTGAATTGGTTGATTGGGTGGCGGTACCACGGCCGTTGCTATTAAGTACACAAGAAACGCAAAGCCACCGCTACCGGCGCAAAGGGCCAGCGCTGCCAGGAAGTAAAACGCGGTTGCCCAACGGCCCCACTCTTGCTCAAACTCCACTTGCATCCTGGCGCTTGATGCACTTTTCCCGGGCAGCGGGAGAAATGACACCGCGTTTCGCTCGTTCGGCGCCCATGATCACTCTCCTCGTGTGCTTACGCGAAGATTTTGGCGACCGGCGTAGAGAACTCCGGACGAACGCCGAACCGGTGCCGCCCGGACGCCGTAGATGTTATTTTAGCCGGTTTGCAGCGTTTCGGAACGGCGGTGGCCCTGAATCGGCAAGAGCCATTCAACTACAATGGGGGGTGTTCGATCGCAGCGAGGACTTTCGGCCGGATTGTCGGACGAGTTGAACGCTCGACGAACGGCACGGCCCGCAAATCGACTGTCGGCCCGCCATTGGCATTTGGCGGCAGTTAGGTATAATGCTTCGTTTCATCATGCTCCGGCCGGGTTGGGCCCGGCTTGGAAATGGTTTGTTTGGACATGCCTTACTTTGGGGAGGGCACAGCTCTTGCGAGTCTGAAATCCGGCCCTTCTATCCTTGTGCGTTGCAGTAGGAGCGGTACACGATGACCCAACAGCAAGGTCCCGCCATGATCGAGGCCCAAGGGCTCTCGAAGTTCTATGGCGAGTTTGCGGCCATTCTGGACATCACCTTTCAGGTCCATCAGGGCGAGGTGGTGGCCTTTCTCGGGCCCAACGGGGCGGGCAAGAGCACGACCATGAAGCTGCTGACCGGCTACTTGGCCCCTTCGTCGGGCACGGCCCGGATCGCCGGCCACGACATGTCGACCGACCGCCTGGCCGGTTCCACCCGCTTGGGCTATCTGCCCGAAAACGGTCCGCTCTACACCGACATGACGCCGCGCAGTCTGCTCAGTTTCTTTGCCGACGCCCGCGGGCTGACGGCCCGGCGAAAACGCGATCGGATCGACGCCGTGGTCGAGCTGTGTGCCTTGGGCAGCGTGATCGGCAAGCCTATCGGCAAGCTTTCGCGCGGCTATCGGCAGCGGGTGGGCATGGCCCAGGTGCTGCTGCACGAGCCCGACGTGTTGATCCTCGACGAGCCTACCGCCGGACTGGACCCCAACCAGATTCACGACGTGCGGGAGACGATCCGCAAGCTCGGCCAGAACAAGACGATCCTGCTCTCCACCCACATCTTGCAGGAGGTGGAAGCGATGGCCGACCGGGTGCTGTTCATCAACGAGGGCCGGCTGGTCTTCGACGGCAGCATCAAGCAACTTACTCAAGACGGCAAGCCGCTGGACGTTCACTTCCGCGAACTGACGGCGGCGTGACAGAAATGATGAATGATGAATGATGAGTGATGAATGATCGAGGAGCGATGGAACCGTATGGCAGAGTTGTCCGGCCTTCATCAATCATCATTCAGCATTCATCATTCCCCCTGACCCCGACCCCTGACCTCATATCCTCCGACCCCCGTTCGCCATGAACATCCACGTGCTATTGGCCGTTTTCCGGCGGAACTTCGTCAGCTACTTTGCCAATCCGACGGGCTATGTGTTCATTTGCGTCTTTGTGCTGCTGTGCGCCGTGGCAGCCTTCTGCCCGGTCGACTTCTTCAATAACAACCTGGCCAATCTGGATCAACTGAGTTGGGGCATCCAGTTCCTGGGGTTCAACTTCGGTTTCCCGCTGATCATGCTGGCGTTCATTCCGGCCGTGACGATGGGCATCTGGGCCGATGAACGCAAACAGGGGACCGATGAATTGCTGCTGACGATCCCGGCGGGCGACTTCGAGATCGTGTTGGGGAAATATCTGGCGGCCGTGGCCATTTTCACCGTGTCGCTGGGATTCTCGCTGGTCTGCAATTTCGCCGTGCTGTCGTGGCTCGGCAAGCCGGACGTGGGCCTGTTCCTGGGCACGTACGTCGGCTACTGGCTGATCGGGCTGGCGATGCTGGCCGTCGGCGTGGTGGCCTCGTTCCTTACCGGCAATCTGACCATCGCGTTCATCCTGGGCGGCCTGTTCAACGCGCCCTTGGTCTTTGGCGTGGCGGCCGAAGCCCTGCTGAGCCCCGAAACGGCCGCCGCCGTGAAGAAATGGAGCATTCAGCAGCAATTCAGCTGATTTCGGCCACGGGGTACTGAGCCTGGCCGGATTGGCCTATTTCGCCATGATCGTGGCGGTCATGCTTTACGTGAGCATGGTCTTGATCGGCCGGCGGCACTGGTTCACGGGTCGCGGCCGCTGGGTGCTGGTGGGCCACTACGTGGTTCGGACGCTGGCCCTGGCCGTAATGGCCTTGGGCGTGGTGGTCGTGTTGCAGCACCACGACCTCCGCGGCGACGTGACCAGCGAGAGACTCAGCTCGTTGGCGCCGCAAACGCGCGAGCTCATGAGCGAGTTGAAGGTGGTGGATCGTCCCGTGCAGATCGAGGCATTCATCAGCCCGACCGTGCCCGAGACGTACGTGCAGACGCGGTTGAACCTGTTGACGGTGCTGCGTGAGTTGCAGGCTTTAGGCGGCGCCAAGGTGCAGGTGCAGATCCACGACACCGAGCCGCACAGCAGCGAGGCCGCGTTGGCGGAAAAGCGCTATGGCATCGAGCCCCGCCAGGTCGCCTCGTTCAGCCACGGGACCTATTCCGTAGACTCGATCTTCCTCAACGTGGCCATGAACTGCGGCGTGCGGAAGGTGCCGCCGGTGTTCATCGACCGCGGCATTCCCATCGAGTACGAACTGGTCCGGTCGGTCTGCACCGTGAGCCAGCAGAAGCGGAAGAAGCTGGGCGTGTTGACGACCGACGCCCCGCTCTACGGCAGCATCAACTACCAGACCATGTCGCCAAGCCCCGACTGGCCGATCATCGAGGAGCTCGATAAGCAGTACGAAGTGGTGAAGGTGGATCCCACCAAGCCGATCACCGAGAAGTACGACGTGTTGCTGGCCGTGCAGCCGTCGTCGTTGGGGCCGGCCGAGATGGATAACTTTGTGGCGGCGGTGGAGAACGGCCAGCCGACGGCGATCTTCGAGGACCCCTTCCCGGCGGCTGGCGGCATTCCAGCCACCAGCGCCGCGGCAGGCCCCGGGCGGCATGAACATGTTCATGCGCCAGCCGCCGCCCCCCAAGGGCGATATCAACAAGCTTTGGCACCTGCTGGGCGTCAACTTCGACGACCAGCACATCATCTGGCAGAACTACAACCCCTATCCCAAGGCCAGCCAGTTCCCCCGCGAATTCGTCTTCGTCGATGAGGGCTGCGGCGCCAAGGAGCCGTTCAACCCCAAAGACGCCATCAGTTCGGGCCTTCAGCAAGTGCTTTTCCTCTTCCCGGGCGCGGTGGCCAAGTTGAACACGTCCGATCTCACCTTTGACCCCTTGGTGACCACCGGCGAAAAGACCGGCACGGTCCTTTACCGGGACATACTGGAGATGTCGCCCTTTGGACCGCGCGGCCTGAACCCCGATCGACGGCAGAAGCCGACCAACCAGGCTTACGTCATGGCCGCGCACATCGAGGGCAAGGTCAAGGTTGCCCCCCAGGCGGATGAGGAGAAAAAGGAAGAAGCCGGCAAGAAGGAGAACGCGAAGAGCGAAGAGAAGAAGCCCCGTGAATCGAGCATCAACGTGGTGCTGGTGGCCGACGTCGACATGCTGTCGCCGGAATTCTTCCGCCTCCGCGAGCAGGGGAATAACCCCGAGGCGGGCATCCACTTCGATTTCGACAACGTCACCTTCGTCTTGAACGCGCTCGACGAGTTGGCCGGCGGCGAGCAATCGAACGATTTCATCGCGATCCGCAAGCGGCGGCCCACGCACCGCACGCTCACCCGCATCGAGCAGCGCACCGAGAAGGCCAAGCAGGAGGCCGTCGACGCCCGCGAGAAGTACACCAAGCAATACGACGACTTGGAGAAGCAGGAGCAGAAGGCCTTCGACGATAAGATCGCCGAATTGCAGCGACGTAAGAACGTTGACATCGGGCAGATGGCCATCGAGTTGAGCATGATGAAGGAGGATCTCGACCGCCGCCGCAGCGCAAAGCTCGAACGGGCGCGCGCGAACGGGACGCCGAGATCAACAGGAGCGAGACCGAATTGAACCTCGAAATCAAGCGCGTTCAGAGCCACTACAAGCTGTGGGCCGTGCTGCTGCCGCCCATCCCGCCGCTGTTGGTGGCGCTGGTGGTCTTCTTCACCCGCCGCGCCCGCGAACGCGAGGGCGTGGCGCGATCGAGATTACGCTGACCCTGACAGCCGGCGGCCGCCGGCTATGGGCACCGCATTTCAGGAATCTGAAAAACCGACGATTGATAGTTGAGAATTGTCCATGAACGAAAACGCCAAGACTTTGACCTTCGTGGCCGTGGCGGCCGTGGCCGTGTTGTTGGCCGTCGCCACCCGGCCCCACCTGCAAGTCGCCACCACCGAGAAAGTGAGCGGCCAACCGCTCTACGAGTTCGATCCGCTGGCCGTGGCCGATCTGGAGATCGTCGAGTTCGACGAGGCGACGGCCAGCGTGCGGCCGTTCGAGGTGGCCCGCCTGGAGATCAAGGGCAAGACCCGCTGGGTGATCCCGTCGCACGAGGATTATCCGGCCGACGCCAAGGACCAGGTGGCCTCCGCAGCCGCCGGCCTGATGGGGCTGAAACCCCTCGAGATGGTCAGCGACGACCAGGGCGCCCAACAGGAATACGGCGTGATTGAGCCGGACGTGAAGACGTTGAAGGTCGGCGCCACCGGCGTGGGCACCAAGGTTGTCATGAGAGACAAGTACAAGGACGGCAAGGAATTGCTGGCCTTGGTGATCGGCAAGGAAGTGCCGGGCCGCCCGGGACTTCGCTACGTCCGCAAGGTCGGCGAGGCCCCAATTTACGTCGTCGAGGCCAAGACCGACAAGCTCTCCACGAAGTTCGAGAACTGGATCGAGCGGAACCTGCTGCAGATCAACACCTTCGACATGAAGCAAGTCCAGATCCGCGACTACGCCATCAAGAACTACGGCGGGGGATTGGCAATCGTCCAGCGCGGCAAGATGCAGGTCGATTACAGCGACACGGGCGAGCCGAAGTGGAAGCTGGTCGACGACCAGAAGTTCGTCCCGGACGAACAGAGCCCCGAAGGCGGCCGCTGGGCCCCGGTCAAAATGGCCGACGACGAGGAAATCAACGCGGCCAAGATGGACGAACTGAAGACCGCCCTGGACGACCTGAAGATCATCGACATCAGCGCCAAGCCGAAGGGTTTGAGCACCGACCTGAAGGTATCGGGCGAGTTCGCCAAAAACCGGGAAGGGCTCGAATCGCTGGCCGACAAGGGATTCTTGGTGGGCGAACTGGTGAAAGGCCAGCCGGAGATCTTCTCCAACGAAGGCGAGTTTCGCGTCGTGATGAAGGACGGCGTGGAGTACGTCCTCCGCTTCGGCGACATCGCCGGCACGGGCCCCGCGAAGTCGGACGAGAAGCCGAAGGATGGGAAGAGCGAAACCGACAAGGAGAAGAAGGGCAGCGGGATGAATCGCTACCTGTTCGTGATGGCGGACTTCAACGCCAACATGATCCCCAAGCCCCAGTTCGAGCCGCTCCCCGAAGCCAAGAAGGACGCCGAGCCGAAACCGGACGACGAGAAGAAGGCCGACGAAGCGAAACCGGACGAAAAGAAGCCCGAAGAGGCCAAGACCGAGGAGAAGAAGCCGGAGGAGAAGGCGGGCGAAGAGAAGAAGGCCGACGAGACCAAGGCCGATGAGAAGAAGTCGGACGAGAAGAAGCCCGACGACAAGAAGGCCGCGGAAGACGCTCGCCAACGGATCGAGAAGGAAAACAAGCGGAAGCAGGACGAGTACGACCAGAAGGTGGCCGACGGCAAGAAGCACGTCGCCGATCTGAACGCCCGCTTTGCCGACTGGTACTACGTCATCTCGGACGAGGTCTATCGCAAGATCCACCTCGGCCGCGACGACCTTGTGAAGAAGAAGGAGCCGCCTAAGACCTCGGGCGATCAGAAGAAGGACGAGCACGCCGGCCACGAGCATGAAGAGATGCCCGAGGAGCCCGCCCTGCCGACCGAGCAGTTGGAGAAGTTGAAGGCTGAGGGGCTCAAGAGCGAGAAGTAGTCGTTACGCACATCAAGCCGCGGGCTGCCCGAGATCCCCAACACCTTCGTGCCCATCTCCTTGTTTCACATTATCGGGTCGAGCCAACAAGAGGGTTACGTTTCAATCTTCGTTCCCAGCACCTTCAAAAACTTTCGCATCCGCTTGCGGTGGCCTGGCCAGGCGGCCGCAGTGACGAGATTGCCGGCGACCACGGCATTGGAGAATATCTCGTTGACGTCTTTTTTCTGGACGCGAGGTTTCAACTCCAAGACCATCCGTGCATCGACAGCCATTTCGCGGATACTGCCGATACAGCCGGCTGGAGCAACCTTTAATATCACTCTCCTTGTGACGGGGAACCGAGACGAGAGAATCGCATGTTTACCCGAGAAACGACGCAAGCCCTTGATTTTCAAGGGCTTGCGCCAGTGCCCCCTGTAGGACTTGAACCTACAACCCTCTGATTAAGAGTCAGATGCTCTGACCAATTGAGCTAAGGAGGCAAACATCGTAAGTTGTTACCAGATATGTACTTTCGCTCACATCTCAGTTGGATTTGGAAGTGTCAATCTTCGCCGCGACGCCCCGCAAGACATCGGGAGGCCTCTCTGAAATTGCCTCGCGTAGCGGCCGCTAGGAGACATCTACGGTCTCCATGAACGCCTATTGTACCAGCGCCGATCGCCGTGCCAAGCCCTGCTGCACCTTCCCGCGTTCTGCCCTGTCGCCATCACCATTTGCCTTCGCTGTCGCCATAGATACGCGAGTAGGCTGTCCCATCGTCATCTTCCGGCTTTCCTGGTAGAAACAAGCTCTGCCACGCCCTGTGCTACAATGTGACGCTACTGATTCATTTCCCGCGTACTCCCCGCTCTCGCGTTCCCCCCATGCTCTACCGCCCCCTCGCCGACACCGGCCTGAAAATCTCCGAAATCGCCTTGGGCTGCTGGCCGATGGCCGGCATGACCAGCCCCGGCACGAGCGACGCCGAGAGCATGGCAACCATCGAGGCGTGCTTCGAACTGGGCATCAACCACCTCGACACGGCCTACATGTACGGGCTGGCCGGCGAGAGCGAGCGGCTGATCGGGCGGACGCTCGGACCGCGACGGGACGAAATGGTGATCGCCACCAAGTGCGGGCTGCACTGGGACCGCGACGGCAAGCAGGCGCACGACGCTCGGCCGGCCACGCTGCGGCAGCAATGCGAAGAGAGCCTGCGGCGGCTGGGCACGGATCGCGTCGAACTGTTGTATCTGCACGCCCCCGACGAGAACGTGCCGGTGAGGGAATCGGCCGGCGAGTTGAAGCGGCTGATGGCGGAGGGGAAGACCCGGGCGGTGGGCGTCTCGAACGTCACGCTCGCGCAGTTGGAAGAGTTTGCCGCGGAATGCCTGCCGGCCGTTTACCAGCCGCCTTACAACATGCTCATGCGGCAGATCGAAGCCGACACGCTGCCTTGGTGCCGCGAGCGGGGCGTGGCGGTGCTGGTCTACTGGCCGCTGATGAAGGGCCTGCTGGCCGGTAAGATCGCCCGCGACTACGTGTTTGGCCCCGACGACAGTCGGCACAAGTATCCGATGTTTTTGGGCGAGGAGCGGCGGAAGAACCACGACCTGGTCGACCGCTTGAGGGAGGTTGCGCGAGACCGCTGTAGGAGGCGACTCCAGTCGCCGATCGTGTTGCGAACCTCCGGAACTTCGGCGACTGGAGTCGCCTCCCACAAGAGGCCCACGTGGCCACAGCGTGGCGGAACTGGTGATCAACTGGACGGTCCATCAGCCGGGCATTACCGCCGCGCTCTGCGGCGCCAAGCGGCCGGAGCAAATTCGCGAGTGCGCCGGCGGGAGCGGCTGGCAACTCACCGCCGAACGACGCGCCGAGATCGAACGCATCATCCTGGAACGCGGGCCGGCCGACGTGCGGTTGCCGGTGTGACGACATGAGCAAGGTTGCCGATCGCGTCGAGGGGGACGCGCCCTCAAGTCTTCCCGTGGTAAGCAAGCTGGCCGGCCGGGTGCAGGTCTTGGCGGCCGCTCTGCTCTGGAGTTCGGGAGGACTGTTTGCCAAGGCCCCGATCTTCACCGATTGGCCGGCCGAAATCCGCGGCCCGACGCTGGCGTTCTGGCGGGGGCTGTTTGCCGCGTTGGTGCTGCTGCCGCTGGTGCGGCGCCCCCGATGGCGGCCGGGGCTGGTGCCGCTCGGCGTCGCGTTCACGACCATGAACATCAGCTACCTGACGGCCTTGACGCTCACGACCGCCGCCAACGCGATCTGGCTGCAGAGCACCGCGCCGTGGTGGGTGTTTCTGATCGGCGTGGTGCTCCTCCGCGAGCCCGTCGATCGCCGCGATCTCGTTCCGCTGGGCTTCGGTTTTCTGGGCGTCGGCATTATCCTGCTGTTCGAATCGCAGGGGCAGGCGGCCACCGGCGTGGTCATGGGCGTAGTCTCGGGCGTGAGCTACGCGTGCGTCGTGGTCTTCATCCGGCGGCTCCGCGGCGAGAATCCGGCCTGGCTGGTCGCGCTGAATCACACGGTGGCCGTCGTGGTGCTCTTGCCTTGGGTCGTCCACGTGGGCCGCTGGCCGTCGCTCGGGCAGTTAGCCGTCTTGGCCGGGTTCGGGGTGATCCAGATGGCCATTCCCTACGTGTTGCTGATGCGGGGACTCCGCGGCATCGGCAGCCAGGAGGCCGTCGCGATCGGGCTGGCGGAGCCGATCTTGCTGCCGCTTTGGGTTTATCTGGTCTGGGGCGAAACGCCGGCCTGGTGGACGCTCGTCGGGGCAGCGCTGATCCTGGTTGGCTTGGCGCTGCGGTACGTGGTTCTGGAAAGTTGGCAATCCGCCAGCGCCGCACCGCGCGGGGAGAGCCCGCCTTCCGGTTGACCGAACCGCGCGAGCCGTCACACACGGCGACTGCTACTTCTCGCCTCACACCCGCACGATGTCCAACTCGGCCAGGATCGTTCCCACGGAAACCAGCCGGCCGCGGTTGCAGCCGCGGCAGCGCTCGGCCGTGCTGCTTCCCACGCCGTCGGGCGAGGCGAGATTCGACGGCCAGAAGGGCCAGGTGCGGCATTGGCGGGGCCGGGCGTCGTAGACCCGGCACGTGCGGCTCTCGCCGTCGAAGAAGACGCAGTCGCCGTTGGCCGCACTCGATGAGGCTCTTGCGGATCCCCACCGTGCGGACGTAGCGGCGCTCGAACTCCTCGACCTCGAGGCCCAGGGCGGCGGCCAGCGCCTCGATCTCGGCCTTGTTGACCCACACGTAGCCCGGCGCCCCGGTGCAGCAATCGCCGCAGCCGGTGCAGGCGAACTTCAGACCCTCGTGAAACCACGGCTCGCTCATGTGACGATCAACTCCTCGCCGGGCGAACTCGAGCAGCCGCGCGATCTCGGGCATCAGGCCGTAGGAGAGGGCCAGCAGCTTGATGGGGTGGATGGTCGGTTTGGTGGTGCCCTGTTCCATCTGCATCTTGCAGGTGCTGCACTCGGTGACGCCGGCTTGCAGGGTCGGGATCGCGGAGCCGGGAGATGAGCTTCCAGCCCGCCCGCAGACTGCTGCGGTAGTTCTTGTGCAGCAGGCCGAAGGTGCCGGCCATGCCCGAACAGCCCGCTCTCGACGTGGTGCAGCCGCAGGCCCGGGAATCAGGCCCAAGCAGGCTTTCGCCGGGCGAGCCGACCTGCAGCGCCCGCAAGATGGCAGGGCGTATGGTAGCCCAGGGTCGACGTTCAGCGGCCTGAAATCGAGTTGCAGTTGGCCCAGCGTGTGCATCTTCCAGAGGTAGCTGCCCGCCTCGCTGCTGTTGGCGGCCACCAGCCGGGCGTCGTCGTCGTCGACCAACTGCGGATATTCGTGGGTCAGGCACAGGGCCGCGGCCGGCTCGGTGGCCACGACGTGGTAGCCTTGCCGCACCGATTCGGCCAGGATGGCGACGTTGTGTTCGGCGAGTCTGCCGGGCGTGGTCGAGCGCGCCGCAGGCGATCGAGGGCATGCCCGCCTGCTTCTGCTCGGGATGGACGTAGACGGCGATGCCGTTGTGTTCCAGCACGGCGACCAGGGCCTCGGCCAGTTGCGGGTCGAAGTAGTTGGCGTACACGTCGACGAAGTAGAGCACCTTCTGCCCGCTGCGGCGGGCAGGGCGGGTGAGCCGGCGGCGGGCCGCACGGCGCAGAAAACTCCGCGAGGCCACGCGCGGCAGCTTCCGCCCCTGGGCGATCCCCAACGTCTTCTCCAGCAGCCACCGCATCTGCCGGTTGGCCAGCGCCCAATTGGCGGCCGGGGCGATCAGGCCGCCGAGCGCGCCGAGCAGGTCGAGCCGGGTCATGGCCCAATCGGCCAGCGGCAGGCCGTTGGCGGCCACGTAGGCCCCCTTGCTCTCGCGCATCAGCCGCGGAATGTCCACGCCCGCCGGACATTCCAGCCGGCAGGCAGTGGCAATGGACGCACAGGTCGGCGACCGCCTTGAACTCGTCGCTGGTCAGCAGGCTGAGGTCGAGCGTGCCGGTCAGGACGCCGCGGATGCAGATTGGCCTTCGCCCGCGGCGACGCCTCTTCGGTCGGCGCGAAGCGAAAGATGGGGCACATGCGGAGCTTCGGCGTCTGCGTGCGGCACTCGCCGCAACGGTTGCACGCCGCCACCGCGTCGCTGACCCGCGCCGGCTCCCAATTCAACTGCAACTCGACGAGGTTCCGCAAGCCCGATGCGGCTTCGCTCGGCGGCGGGCTCCGCCGTCGTTGCCGGCGGCGTCGCCGCTGTCGGGTGGCGGCGCAGCCGCTTGCAGCGGCGGCCGCAGATAACGCGTCATCAGATCGGGGTCGTCGCCGACGATCTTGCCGGGATTGAGGATGTTCTCGCGGGTCGAAGATCCGCTTCACTTCGCAGGAACACGTCGAACAGCGGGCCGGCCTGCCGGCGCACGAACGCCGTGCGGCTCAGTCCGCAGGCGTGTTCGCCGCCGATGCTCCCCTGCACGGCGAAGACTTCCTGGTAGAGTTCCTCGGCCAGCCGCCGCATCCGCTGCACGTCGTCCGGGTTGGCCAGGTCGAGAAACGGCTGGACGTGGAGTTGGCCGTGGCCGGCGTGGCAGAAGAGCGAGGCCGTCACCTGGTTGCGCTTCAGCACGTTCTGCATCCGCACCAGGAAATCGGGCAGCACGTCGGGCGAAACGGCCATGTCTTCGACGATCGGCACGGGGCGGCTCGGCCCCTTCACCCGATACAACGCCGGCTGCACCTTGTCGACCAGACGCCAGAACAGCTCCGTCTCGTCGTCCTCGAACGCCTGCCGCGCCCCGAACGCCAGCCGCTTCTGCTGCCACAACTCGTTCACCAGGCGGTGCAGCCGGCTGCGCACTTCCAGCGGGTCGTCGCCGTCCTGCTCGACCAGCAGCACGGCCTCGGTCTCGGCGGGAATCAATTGGTCGAAGCGGGGCTCGGCCTCGCGGGCCAGGCTCAGGTGCCGCCGGTCCATCAGGTCGCAGGCCGTGGGATTGGCCGGCAGGATGTCGAGCACGGCGCGGGCGGCCTTCTCCAGGCTGTCGAACAGCAGCAGGGCCACGCCGCGATGCCGCGGCAGCGGCTCGGTGCTCAGCGTGGCCTCGGTGATCAGCGCCAGCGTGCCTTCCGAGCCGACCAACAGCCGCGCCACGTCGAGGTAGTCCGTCGCCGAGCACGTCGGCCAGGTTGTATCCGCAGTGGTTCAGCGGACTGTTGCGGCTGGTTCTGGCGGATCAGCTCGGCCTTGTTCGCGTCAACAGGGCGGCCAGCCGGTTGACCAGATCCCGCTTCCGCGGGATGGCGCTGGTGCTGGCGCCGTCGGCCAGCGGCTCGCGGCCCACTTCGAGCACCTGGCCGTCGGCCAACACGACCTGCAGACTCTGCGACGTGGCGCCGCGTCGAGCCGTACTTCAGCCAGCGGCTGCCGGCGGCGTCGATGGCCAACATGCTGCCGATGGTGGTGACGCTGCTGGTGGCGGGGTCCGGCCCGAACAGCCGGCCCAGCGGCCGCAGTTGCTCGTTGAGCCGCTCGTGGACCACGCCCGGCTGCACGCGAACCCGCTCGGCGTCGATGCGGATCACGCGGCGCAGATGGGCGGAGAAATCGAGGACCAGCCCCGGCCCCAGCGATTCGCCCGCCACGCCGGTGCCGGCGCCGCGGGCGTGGATGGGGAGGCGCTTCTCGGCCGCGTATTGCACGCAGGCCGCCACGTCGGCGGTCGAGCGCGGACGGACGACCGCCCAGCGGCTTGATCTCGTAGATGCTCGCGTCGCTGGCGAAAAGCTGAAGAAAGACGTCGTCGCAGCGCACCTCGCCGGCGATCAGCCCGCGGAGATCGTCCTGGATGCGTTCGCGCTGCTGGTCGAGTGGATGCCATTCCATAGATCGGTGTCGGGGATAAGCGGAGCCCTAACCTCGGAGAATCGAAAAATGGTCCCGACCTGTTCCAGCTACACTCGGTGGAGTTCTCCAAGACAGTCTAAGGGAGATACGGTCCGCCGTCAAACCCGACCGAGCAGCCCATGGGAGCCGCAAGCTTAACTGGCCCTGGTACTGAGGGCCAAAGGCCCTGCCGTTCGCCCAGCCCACGGGCAACGCCCTGGGGAACGGAGGCGAACTTGCCTATCCTACGGCCCAACGGGCCAATCACTCGACGAACCGTTGGCCCGTTGGGCCGACACCACGGCTTCGATTGGGCGACTTTCCCCAGGGCGTTGCCCGTGGGCTGGGTGAACTAAGCCCCTTCGGGGCAGTCGGACGGGCGCCAGAAAGCGCCGCAGAGTACCCTCGCCACATCGTCGACACAGTGACCTACGGTGAAATGGCGTTGAGTGCCCAACCTCGGTCAACCCGGTGGCTGTTCTTCTTCAGCGGAATATATGCACTTCTGGCAACGCCTGCCGAAGGTCTTTCGCGCCAGCGTCCGTCACCACGGTATTGCCAACGTGCAACACCCGCAAGTTCGAGAGCCCCTTGAGGTGCTTCAAGCCAGCGTCCGTCACCCGCGTACCGATAAGGTCCAAAGTCTCCAATTCCGACAGTCGCTTGAGGTGCTCCAACCCAGTGTCCGTCACCTCAGTATGCTCGAATTTCAACCACTCCAATTGGGAAAGCCCCTTGAGGTGCTCCAGGCCAGCGTCCGTGACCTTAGTATTCGAAAGGAACAGCTCCCGCAATTGGGAGTGCCCCTTGAGGTGCTTCAAGCCAGCGTCCGTGACCTTAGTATTCGACAGGAACAACTCCCGCAATTGGGAGTGCCCCTTGAGGTGCTCCAAACCAGTGTCTGTCACCTTGGTATTCCGAAGGTCCAACGTCTGCAACTGCGAGAGTCCCTTGAGTTGCTCCAAACCTGCGTTCGTCACCTCGGTATTGTGAAGGTTCAATTCCTGCAATTGCGAGAGCCCCCTGAGGTGCTTCATGCCAGCGTCCGTCACCCGGGTAAAGCCAAGTCTTAAACTCTGCAATTGCGAGAGCCCCTTGAGGTGCTCCACGCCAGCATCGGTGACCTCGGTCGTCGAGAGATTTACCCGAATCACAGGCTTACTTGGACGCTCTTCATCAAACGTGACCTCGCCGCCCATTTTCACGATTTCGGCAATTGCCTTGGCTTGCAGCGCATTCGGTTCCGCTGCCCAGAGCGACGGCAAACAGGCAACCAGCAAACCAAAGGCCAGCACCAGCATTACAGTTCGCTTCATGGGGTTACCCTATTCGTTGCCGGTTGCGGGCGTTAGCGACGATCTCCGTAGATCAGCGTCATCAGTTCCGCACGAGTGGACGGCTTGGTGCGGAAGCAGCCCTTCATCGCCGAGGTGACGCAGATCGAGCCGGGCTTGCGAATGCCGCGAATCGTCATGCAGGTGTGGACGGCTTCGATCACCACGGCCACGCCCTTCGCGTGCAACTCATCGACCAGCAGGTTGGCGATTTGCTCGGTCATGCGCTCCTGGACCTGGGGGCGGCGGGCGACCTCCTCCACCACGCGGGCCAGCTTGCTCAGCCCCACGATGCGCTTGCCCGGCAAGTAGGCGACGTGCGCCGTGCCCATGAACGGCAGCATGTGATGCTCGCACATGCTGTTGAAGCTGATGTCGCGCACCAGCACGACCTCGTCGCAAGTCTCCGTAAAGAACTTGCGCAAGTGGCGGCGGGGATCGCGGTGCAGCCCGCGGAACAACTCGGCATACATGCGGGCCACGCGGGCGGGCGTCTCGCGCAGGCCTTCCCGGTCCGGGTCCTCGCCCACCGCGATCAGGATCTCGCGGATCGCCCGGGCAATCCTCGGCTGATCGACCTCGGCCGGCGCCGCTCGATCCAGTTCCTTGTCGCCCTCGCCATCGAGGCCGCCGACGATTTGTTCGCGCACTTTGGGAATTGACGCCACGGGTTTCGTACCTCGCTTGGGGAAGACGGATGCTTCATCTTAAGGGCAAACGGCCCTGCGGTCAAGCCGCCGGGGAAACTGTTCACGGCCCGTGTAGACGCGGCATCTTGCCGCGTCATCTCGGTGCGAGGCAACAGGCCTGAAGCGGCAAGATGCCGCTTCTACGGCCAACTCAATTGATGCTGAACTCGGGCGGAAAGCCGGCGGCCACCGCCTGACTTGCGGCAAGTTCGGCCGAGTCGTCCAAGAGGTGAGTCAACAGCAAGTCGGCCCGGCGATACACGTCCACTTCGGCCAGGAGCGACTGCTTGCCGGCCAAATCGATGTCCAGCAGATAGCTGATTACGTCGGTCAAGACACCCAAGGGGATGTCGTTTCCCAGCAACTGATCCAATTGCTCTTGGGCCTCCGGCAGCGACGGCAGGACGCGAACCAGGGCGTCGCGGAATTTCTGTTGCAGGGCCCGCTGCTGCGACAGGGGGCATCCGCGATACCGGTCTTCGCACAATTCGACCTCGGCCTCGCGGAAACTCCGCGCCGGCGCTAATTCGCGCAGCAGCCGGACACGCTGCAAGCCGAGCAAGAGCACGTTATACGTACCGTCGGCCAGGCGGCAGTGGGTTGTGATCTGGCCGAGGCAGGCCATTGGATACAACCGGGGGCGACCTTCGTAGTTCTGCTCCCATCCGGGCGCCAGCACCGACATGGCGATCAACCGGTCGCCGGCCAAGGCGTCCTCCAAGAGATAGCGATACCGCGGCTCGAAGATGTGCAGGGGCTGCATCACGTGGGGAAACAGCACGAGATTCGGCAGGGGAAACAACCTCACCTTGCCCGAAAAACCCTCGACCGAGAACGACGTGTCGTCGAACGTGGACATGGCGGATACCCCGTCTTTTCCCTTCCGAAAAGGTAGCTCGCGAATGCTTCAAACCCTGCGGGGAAATCCCATTCACCTACTCGATTATAGGCAGGCCGGTGGGCAAAGGCCAACAAACCCCCAAGGCGGTTCACTGGGGACTGTCCCAATTTTCACGGCGATTCTGGATATTGCATTGCCAACCGGAGTTGTCGCCGTGAAAATGGGACTGTCCCCCTTGCGCCGCCGAAGGGGACAGGTCCATGTTTTCGGCCGATATTTTTCTCGCAAAACACGATTTCTCGCCGAAAAATGGACCAGTCCCCGATGTCGCAAGCGAGCCGGCACCTTTATTGGTCGATGAAGTTGCGTTAATATGACGCCTTACCAACCCGAGAGACCAGGAGGAGCCACCGATGAAACGCGCCAAGATCAGCATCATCGGCGCCGGCAACGTCGGCGCCACCACCGCCCACTGGTGTGCGGCGGCCGAATTGGGCGACATCGTCCTGTTGGACATTCCGCAAACCGGAACCATGCCCCAGGGCAAGGCCCTGGACCTTGCCCAGGCCGGCCCGATCATGGGCTACGACGCCCGGATCACCGGCACCACCCGCTACGCCGACACCGCCGGGAGCGACGTGGTGGTGGTCACGGCCGGCATCCCGCGCAAGCCGGGCATGAGCCGCGACGACCTGCTGGCCACCAACGCCCGCATCGTCGGCTCCGTGGCCGACGAGATCCGAGCAAACCAGTCCCGAGGCCGTCGTGATCGTGGTCAGCAACCCGCTGGACGCGATGGTGCAAAGGGCGTGGCAGGTCACCGGCTTCCCGCCCCGACGCGTGCTGGGCCAGGCCGGCGTGCTCGATACGGCCCGCTTCCGCACGTTCATCGCCGCTGGAATTGGGCGTCAGCGTGGAGGACGTTTCCGCCATGCTCCTGGGCGGCCACGGCGATACGATGGTGCCGCTGCCGAGTTGCACCTGCGTCGGCGGCATCCCCGTCGCGCAACTGATCCGGCCCGAGCGGCTGGCCGAGCTCATCCAGCGGACCCGCGACGGCGGGGCGGAAATCGTCTCGCTGCTGAAGACCGGCAGCGCCTATTACGCCCCGGCGGCCGCCACCGCCCAAATGGTCGAGGCGATCGTCCGCGACAAGAAACGCCTGGTCCCCTGCGCAGCCTATTGCGACCGGGAGTACGGCGTGGGCGGCTATTACGTCGGCGTGCCCGCGATCCTCGGCGCCGGCGGAGTCGAGCGGATCGTCGAGGTCGAGCTTGTCGGCCGCCGAACGGGCCGCCTTCCAGAAGAGCGTCGACGCCGTGAAGGGACTGGTCGAGACGATGGCCCGGCTGGGGACGTGACTTGTCGTGGCGGCGATGGCAGCAGCCGTTGGCGCCGCACTGGCGTGGCTTACCACAATAATCCTATGAAACGGCTTTCCTCGTTTGTCGTCCTCGTTTCCCTTGTCGTTGTACCCGCGTGCCAGACGCGGCAACCGCAGTCGCTTCCGCCCATCGAGGTCCATTTCAGTCCCAAAGGCGGTTGCACCGAGGCAGTCGTCGAAGAAATCAACGCCGCGAAGACCTCCATCCTTGTTCAGGCATACTCCTTCACGTCGGCCCCGATCGCGAAAGCGATGGTCGACGCGCACCGGCGGGGCGTACACGTCGAGGTCATCCTGGACAGCAGCCAACGGACGGAGAAGTATTCGTCGGCCGATTTCGTGCAGCATGCCGGAATCGCCACCCACATTGACGCCGAACACGCCATCGCCCACAACAAAGTCATGGTGATCGACGGCCAAACCGTCATCACCGGCTCGTTCAATTTCACCAATGCGGCCGAAGAACACAACGCCGAGAACCTGCTGGTGATTCGCTCCCCGGAACTGGCCGAGAAGTACGCCGCGAATTGGAATGCCCACTTGGCACATTCCGAACGATATGAGCATCGGGAGAAGGGCTACTCGGAAACGGTTCGACCGGCCGAGCGATCCCACAGTGCCCACGGTGATGCGGCCCGGCTGGACGGATTCGTAGCATCCAAGAATTCGGACGTATTTCATCGGGCGAACTGCGAATCGGCGGCGAAAATCGCGGCCAAGAACCTGGTGAGGTACGCCACGCGGGAGGAGGCCATCGAAGCAGGCAAGAAACCATGTGACGAGTGCAATCCCTAATGAATGCCGAAATCATCGCCATCGGTGACGAGATCACCAGCGGTCAACTTCTCGATACGAACTCCCAGTGGCTTAGCCAACGGCTGGAGGAACTGGGCGTCCGCGTGCTTTATCATTCCACGGTCGGCGACGAACTGGAGCCCTGCGCCGCCGTGTTTCGCCAAGCCATCGCCCGGGCCGACGTGGTGGTGGCCACCGGCGGTTTGGGGCCCACGGCCGACGACCTGACGCGTGAAGCCCTGGCCCGGGCCGCCGGGCGAGAACTGCAACAGGATGCCGACGCTTTGGAGCACATCCGCGCCATGTTCGCCCGGCGCCATTGGGGGATGCCGCCGCAGAACGAGATTCAGGCGATGTTTCCCGCCGGCAGCCGCGCGATTCGCAATCCGCACGGCACGGCGCCGGGCATCGACTTGGAAGTACCCCGCGAGGGGCGGCCGCCCTGCCGAGTGTTCTGTTTGCCGGGCGTGCCCGCCGAAATGACCGAGATGTGGCACGATTCGCTGGCCGCCACGATCCGCAGCCTCGGCGGCAGCCGGCGGATCGTCCGCCGCCGCATCAATTGTTTCGGCGCCGGCGAGAGCCGGATCGAGTCGATGCTGCCCGACCTGATTCGTCGCGGCCGTCGCCCCACGGTCGGCATCAACGCCAGCAAGACGACGATCATCCTCCGCATCGCCGCCGACGGTGAGACCGAGGCTGAGTGTGCCGCGGCCATCGAGCCTACCGTGGCGACGATTCACCAGTGCCTCGGCACGCTCGTCTTTGGCGAAGAGGACGATGATCTGCAGCACGCCGTGGTGCGGTTGCTGCGCGAACGGGGCCAAACACTGGCCACGGCCGAATGGGGCACCGGCGGATTGGTCTCCGAGTGGCTCGGCGGCATCGGGGACGTGCACGATGCCTATCGGGGCGGGCTCGTAATGACCGATGAGGCGGCCCTTCGCACGCAGGGGTGGCTGCGCGACGCCGGCCCTCGGGCCGCCAACGCGATCCCCTCGGCGGCGAGCGAACCTTCTTCGCCCACCCCATGCGCCTTAGCCGAAGCGATGGCCACGGGCTGCCGCCGGCAGTTCGGGGCGGACTACGGACTGGCCATCGGGCCGTTTCCTTCGCCCGCGCCCGTCGGTGGCGAGCCGCAACCGGTGTGCCTTGCGTTGGCTTCGGCCGATGGCGTCGGCCAGAAGGGCATTCCTTTTGCCGGCCACCCCGCCACGCTGCGCATCTACTGCGCCAAACACGCGTTGAATTTCGTGCGGCTGGCGCTGTTGGCGGGCGTTTAGCTCGATCGGCGGCTGGATTCGCCTCCTCCACGGAAAATCGAACCGCCCTGGCCGCCCCTTCGCCCCGGCCCCGGCATCATCTATAATTGAGTGTCGGCCCCCACGATGGAGTTGTTATTGTGCTGCGAATCGTTAAGTATCCGCATCCTGCCCTGCGTCATAAGTCGAAACGGCTACTTCGCGTCGATGGCGAACTGAAAAACGTCGTCCGCGAGATGTTCGACCTGATGTACCAGCACAAGGGCATCGGCCTGGCCGCCAACCAAGTCAACCTGCCCTACCGCATGTTCATCATCAATACCGAGGGCGACCCGGCCAAGGGCCAGGAGTACGTGTTCCTCAACCCCGAGATCAGCAAGCGCAACGGCATGGCCGAGGCCGAGGAGGGCTGCCTGAGCTTCCCCGAAATCTACGCCCCCGTGAAGCGCTCGGAGAAGATCGTCATCGCCGCCTATAACCTCGATGGTGAGGAAGTCAGCTACCAGTTGACGGGCCTGTTCGCCCGCGGGGCCCAGCACGAATTCGACCACCTCGACGGCGTGCTGTTCATTGACCGCCTGACGCCCAGCGGTCTGCTGTCGGTGAAACAGGCGCTTGCCGACCTGGAGTTGGAATTCGAGGGGGACCGGAACCGGGGCGTGATCCCCGACGACCAGCAGATCGCCGCCCGGCTGGGCGAGTTGGAGCAGTTGCGGACGTGACGTCGGCGCCTGGGAAGAGACGGATTTCAGCGACTCGGGCACGCCCGGCAAGATCGACCGTGGCACGACCGAGCACGCGGCGACGTACGCGGTGGCTTGGATAAACTGCCCCGAGGCCATCCGCGACGCGAAGCTGCTGGCGGGCAGCGATGACTACATCTCGAACTGGAGGTTTGCCGTGAGGTAGGGCAATAGCTTCAGGTCCGGATTCTTAAAGGCGACCACTACCGTGTAGGTGACCACGTTCTGAGTCATCGTCGCGTTCAGACGAATCTGCGTTACCGTGCCCGTGAAGACGTCTCGGGGAAAGGCGGCTACGGTGAAACGCACCTTCATGCCTTCGCGGATTCGGCCGATATCCGTCTCGTTGATCGAGGCCCATACCTGCATGTTCCTCAGGTCCTTGGCGATCAGGAAGAGGCTGGGCGAATTGACGCTGGCGATCGCTTGGCCGACGTTCATGCGCCGATCGATGATGACCCCTTTAATCGGCGACTTGATGGTCGTGTAGCCGAGGTTGATTTCGTCCAGTTTCAGAGCGGCCCGGCTTTGAGCCAAGCCCGCCTCGACCATGGCCACGGCTGCCTGCGTAACCTTGAATTTGGCCTTCGCCGCTTCAAATTCTCCTGGTGCAACAGGCCCGCTCTTGGCGAACTCCTTCGATCGCTGCCATGTTGCCTCAGCAAGTTCGAGCTTGGCCTTTTCCATCGCCAATTCGGCCTCCGCGCCGTGCAACCTGCCCTCGCCTGTTCCACCTGGGCCGCGTATGGCGCGTCGTCGATCTTTGCCAACACCGTGCCCACCTCGACCGAAGAGCGGTAGTCAAGCGGTTTGCCCTGGAGGTCGGAGCCGAAACTGATGATCGTACCGACTACCTGAGCCGCCACGTCAACCACTTCCTCGGGTTCGATCGTTCCGAGAGCGGTAATCGGGGACTCGCGATCGCCGGGAGCTGTGGCCGCCCTGCGTGGATTGGGCGGATTGCCGGTGTCGCCCTTAGGTGCGTCGGCCGCGATGGCGGCAGACACCGGGGCCAACAGCGCCGCCAACACGAACGTTGCCAGCCATTGGCAGCAAGAGATTCTCGCCGCAATCATGGTCGTTGCTCCTTCCGACAAGAAAGCCTGTATCGGTAAATGGTTCTCTGCCATCTCAGAATCCTTGCGAAAACAGGAGGAAATGCTCGTTTGGTGGAGACCGCCATGCTATTGCGCGGCATGCGGACTGTCAACGAGACAGGCGGCTAGTATGCACGTTCGCGGGCGAGAGCACCGGCGCGAGCGGCTGGAAGCGCTAACGCAAGTGCTGATCCCGTTATGCTTTGCGAAGTGGCGATTCCACGCCTGCAACGTGGATGTCAGCCGGTCAAGCCGGCTCTCGCCCACGTAGCGTGGTCGCATCAGCTCTTTTCTTTCGCCTCTTTTCCCTCTTTGATCGAGAAATCGAGCGAGGCTTGGCCCGCCTTCGGGCACTTGAGGTCTTCGATCGAAAGTCGCAGCGTGTACTTGCCCGGATCGATGCGCTTCGGCAGCCGAAGATGGAAGCCGATGAAGAAATCGCGGCGGGGGTTCTGGCAATGCTCCTCGGTGGCGGCGAAGGCCTGCTCGGCGACCCGCTGGCCGCGGCTGTCGAGGATCTGGTAGCTGCTCTTGAGCGCCGTGTGATAGCCCTTCGCCGTCGACTCGGAAGCGAAATTCTCCACCTCGGCGTAGAGCAGCACCTCCTGGTTCGGCTGAAACTCGTACTTGTCGAACCGCTTCGTGCAGCCGTAGCTTTGCACCTCCGTGCAGAAGGCCAGATTGCGAACCACCAGCGGCGTGGCTTCGGCGAGTTTCGCGAGCGCCTCGGCCAGCACCGGCATGGTCTCGGCCGCCCGGCGAGCGACGTCCGGCGTCCGCTCGGCGTCGAGCCACGTGCTCAGGCCGTCGAGTTCCTTCGCCATGAACTGCTGGGATTCGGGCGGCGCCCCCGGTATCGGCCGCAACGCGTCTTCCCGTCGCCCTACCGCGGCGTAGAGCATCCGCAGCCGGGCGTGCTGGGCAATCTCGGCGGGCGTCGTCGGATTCGGCGGGACTTCGGCCTCCAACGCCTCGATCGCTTCGGCCAGCCGCTGCCGCCCGTCGTTGGCGACCGGCTCGGCGTACGACACCTGCATGACCTGGTTTGGCGGCGTCGGGCTTGTCGGCAGCCGCGTGGCGGGGGGAGGGTCGAGCATGGCCGGAACCGCCTCGGACGACATCGCCACGGGCGCTGCCGCCACGTTGTCGATGGCCGGCAGGCGCTCCAGTCGCTCTGTTGCTCCCGTTCTTTCCGCCGCCCGCCGCCGATAGGCCAGTGTGGCACGGAACTGCTGCATCACCAGCGGCCAAAGCGACGGATCGCTCTGCCGCAGGTCCTCCATCAGCTTGTCCCGGGCGGCCGGATCGAGCGTGCCCAAACACTGCAATTCGGCCATAATGTCCTGCATGCTCTCGGCGTTGGCTTGGGCCGGCGTCGGCGAGGACGCCGCCGTGCCCGCCGTGCGACTTGCCGACACGGGCTCACCGAGACGGCTCAGCCCGGCCTTCCCCGTCGGAAAGGACGGGGAGGCGCAGCCCGAGAGAATCAGCCCGACGAATACGAGCGTGATTGTCGATAGCGGTTTCCACATAGTGTCGTACGCCATAAAGCCGCGACCGGCGGTCGCGCCAAAGCCAATGAAAACGGCTCACGCCATGATCGACGAAATCCCCCGGAGCAGCGGGGCCGGATGATAGCGACGGCCCCGGTTTCCTGCAAGGTAGAATGGGCCGACGCACGCGAATCTGGCGAAACCAGCGAAGATGCGCGGACGCGCCGGAACGTCAGCGTTTCGCCGCGGGCTCTTCCTTCGCCGCCAGCCGAACGATCAACCGTTCGAGAATCAGCCGCGGCGGCATGGCGCTCTCGCCCTTCAAGTCAAGGTCGGCTTGCAGCAGCCAGCGGTAGAGTTGGGCGCCCCGCCGCCGGCCGAGACGTTTGAGCTGCCGTTCCGCCTTCTGCAACACGAACGAGCGGACGCCCGCCTGCTCCAGGGCGTCGCGGAGATTCGTGCGGCGGCTGGCGGCTTCCGACTGAAGCACGATCCGCGTGGCGGCCGCTAGGCGCCGCAGCGAGGCCGAAATCTGCCCCAACAGCCCCACCGGTTGTTCGCCCGATGCCAGCAGGCGGTCGACCTGCAACATGGCCTCGCGGACGTTGCCGTCCAGTGCGGCGTCGAGCATCTCCCAGGTGGTCTTCGTCCTCCAGCCGCCCACCGTGCGGGCAACCATCTCCGGCGTAATCGTCCGTTGGTCGCCGGCCATTAGCGCCAGCTTTGCCAACTCCTGGTCCAAGAGCCCGAGTTCGGGCCCGATCAGCTCGATCAGCGTGTCGCCGGCCGACTGCGAAAGCTGGACGCGGTGGTGTTGCTTGGCCCAATCGCCCAGCCACTTGCCGAGCCGCGCGGACGCCGGGGCGTTGCCGTCGATCAGCAATCCCTCGCCGGCGACCGCCTTGTAGAGCCGCGTCGTGGCCGCCAGCGAGTCCAGATCGAGCACGAGCACGCCGCTCGGGCTGGGCCGGGCGACATAATCCTCCAACCGGGAACGGAAGTTGGTCACGAAATCGTCGGCGTCTTCGACCACGACCAGCCGTTTTCCGCCGCCGAACATCGCCAAGGTCGACAGTTCCTCGTACACATCGCGAAACAGGCTGTCGTCGCCGTCGAACGTGCTCAACGAAAAGTCGCCATCCTCGCCGCCGAGCACGGCCGCCCGCAGACACAGGATCGCCTGACGGCGAAGAAAGGGCTCGTTACCGAAGACGGCGCAGACCGGTAGCGGCGGGTATCTGCCCGGATCGGCGAGGTAATCGAGCGCAGCGACGGGCTTTCCGGCCATGGCGTCAGTATAGAGGGATGCGGGGCGACGGGCGAGAGGGTGACAAGGTGACAAGGTGACAAGGTGATGGGGTGATGGGGTGACCGCTGGTGTTGTTGGTCAACGGGATGACGATTTTCCAATTCCAGCATCCTCGATGCGGCCGGCTTTCCGCATTTCCCGGCGGGTGGTCGCCGTAGCCGGTTCTTGCCTTTCGCACCGCATCGCATATTGCTCGTCAAGGTTAGGGCGACGGACCGGCGTGGAAGCCCTTTCGGGACAGAGGTTTTCGACGGATCGTCCGATGCGCATGTCGGCCAACACCTTTGGATGGATTGGTGCAAAACCCCTCCCTGACGAGGGAGTTGTAGAAGCGGCATCTTGCCGCTTCGCGATCGTATCGAGCGCGGCGCTCGCGCCGAAGGCCGCGGCAAGATGCCGCGTCTACCTGGCAGCCTGTTGAAAAAGGGGGACTGGCTCCGAACCGGCCGATTTGAATGCCGCAAAAGACGGTGGCGGTGAGGTGCCTGTTCCCCTTTTTCAACACACAGCATGAAACGAGACCGAGTTACCAAGGAGCGAGCGCCGCCGCAGTCTCGCCGCGGCGAGAGGGCGTCACGTTTGCTATAGTGTACGTACCACCATGTATCGCGTCAACCCGAGAATTTGGCCACTGTGCCGACCCAGCCGTATGCGGGAACCACGGGCCTTTCTGGCCGACCTGGCCCACCACTCGCACTGGCAACGCCGGTGGCACTCTTGCGAACGATGCACGGTGGGCATAGCATACCATGCGTACCACCTTGTGTGGCGGCCGTGCGGGCCGCGCAGGACGCTGCCGGCTTGCCTCCGCCACCCGTTTTGGGTAAAACGGCGGCATGAACGCCCTCGAAACCTACCTGAAAGACCTCCGCGACATTCGCTCCACGGGCGCCGCGGTTGCCGAAACCTCGTTCTACCCGGCCCTCTCCAATCTGTTGAACGAAATCGGCAAGTCGCTGAAGCCCAAGGTCCGCTGCGTCATCAACATCGCCAACCGCGGGCGCGGGCCTGCCCGACGGCGGCCTGTTCACGGCCGGCCAGTTCCAGAAGGCGTCCGACGCGGAACCCAAGCAGGGCCAGCCGCCCGAACGGGGCGTCCTGGAAGCGAAGGGGACCGCAGAAGCCGTCGACAAGATCGCCCGTTCCGAACAGGTCGAGCGCTACTGCGGCAAGTACGGACTGGTGTTGGTGACCAACTTCCGCGATTTCCTGCTCTTGGGCCGCGGCCCGGACGGCAAGCCGGCCGCGATGGAGGCGTACAGCCTGGCAGCCGACGAGACGGTCGTTCTGGGCCGCCGCGGCGCATCCGCAGAAGATGGCCAAGGAGCACGGCGAGCGGTTCGGCGAGTACCTGAAGCGGGTCATGCTCTCCAATGCGCCGCTGGTGGCCCCGCAAGACGTGGCGTGGTTCCTGGCCTCCTACGCCCGCGACGCCAAGGCCCGCATCGAATCCGTGGACCTGCCGGCGCTGGCCGCCGTGCGCGAGGCGCTGGAAGAGGCCCTGGGCATGAAGTTCACCGGCGAGCGGGGCGAGCACTTCTTCCGCTCCACGCTGGTGCAGACGATCTTCTACGGCGTGTTCTCGGCCTGGGTGCTCTGGCACCGCCAGCGGCCCGGCCGGACCGATGCCTTCAACTGGCACGAGGCCGAATGGTCGCTGCACGTGCCGTTCATCCGCACGCTGTACCATCAGGTGGCCAGCCCCGACCGTCTCGGCCCGCTGGGGCTGGTCGAGGTGCTCGATTGGGCGGCGGCCGCGCTGGGCCGGGTCGATCGGCCGGCGTTCTTCGAGAAGTTCCAGGACGAGCACGCCGTACAGTATTTCTACGAGCCGTTCCTGGAGGCGTTCGACCCGAGTTGCGCAAGGAGTTGGGCGTTTGGTACACGCCGCCGGAGATCGTCAAGTATCAGGTGGCCCGCGTCGATACGGTGCTCCGCGAGGAGTTGGGCTTGGCCGACGGGCTGGCCGATCCGAACGTGGTGGTGCTCGATCCCGTGCTGCGGCACGGCGGCCTACCTGGTCGAGGTGCTGGCCAAGATTGCCGAGACGCTTGAAGGCCAAGGGCGGCGACGCGCTGCTGGCCTCCGACCTGAAGAAGGCCGCCATGACGCGGGTGTTCGGCTTCGAGATTCTGCCGGCCCCGTTCGTCGTTTCGCACCTGCAACTTGGGCCTGCTGCTCCAGCGGCTGGGCGTGCCGTTGAGCGACAAAGGGCAACGAGCGCGTGGGCGTGTACCTGACCAACTCGCTTGACCGGCTGGGAACCGCCCAAGGAACCAAAAACGCGGTTCCTGTTTCCCGAACTGGCGGCGGAGCGCGACGCGGCCGACAAGATCAAGCAACACGCCCGCATCCTCGTCGTCCTCGGCAATCCGCCGTACAACGCCTTTGCCGGCGTCAGCCCAGAGGAAGAGCAAGGGCTTGGTGGAGCCGTACAAGGAAGGGTTGAACAAGCCGGTATCCGATGGCGGCTGGGGCATCAAGAAGTTCAACCTCGACGACCTGTATGTCCGTTTCTTCCGCCTGGCCGAACGGCGGATCGCCGAAATGACCGGCAAGGGCGTGGTGTCGTTCATCTCCAACCATTCGTGGATCTCCGAGCCGTCGTTTGTCGTCCTGCGCAAGCACTTGCTGGATTCCTTCGACCGTTTCTGGATCGAGAATCTTCACGGCAACCGGAAGATTTCGGAGTACGCTCCCGACGGCCGGACCAGCGAAACGGTTTTTGCCATCCGACGCGCTTCTCCGTCGGCATTCAGCAAGGAGTTGCCACGTCGCTTTGGGTCAAGACCGGCAAGCCTCGCAAGCGCGGTAAATCGGCGAGCGTACTTTTCCGCGACGACATCAACGCCGCCAAGGCTGAGGAGCGTCGCCAGCAGTTGCTTGGGACATTGCAGCGGAAGAGATTTGACGCTGTGTTACGTCCAGGCCATGCCCGACAAGGAAAGCCGCTACTCTTTCCGCCCGAGCCCGCGTCTGCCGAGCACTATCTCGAATGGCCGCGCGATAGTCGATCTATGCGCCTTGCCACCGAATAATGGGTTGATGGAGAAACGCGGCGGGGCGCTGATCGACATTGATCGCGAGGAGTTGGCAACGCGAATGAAGGCGTACTTCAACAAACGGTATGACTGGCAGGAGTATAGCTTGACAGTCGAGCGCTGACCAGCGAGCAAGCACGTTTCGATCCCAAACGTGCCCGAGAGAAAGCGCTGCTCTGCCGAATCATTCCACGAGGACCGCATCGTTCGCTATGCTTTGCGCCCATTTGATACGCGGTGGTGCTACTACACGCCGGTTCGCCCCGTGTGGAACGAACCGCGGCCGTTCGCTATGGGCACAATGTTGGCCGGGGAATCGATTCCTCATGACCCGCCCGGCCGGGGTCGCATCGCCGGAGGGCGTCGCCGTTCTGTTTCACGTCACTGCTTGGGCGACAACGACGCACTGCGCGGCCACGCCTATTATTTTCCGCTGCAACTCCGCAACGGCGACCGGCTGAACAAGAAGGGACGAAAAACGCTGTTTTGCCTTGCTTGCGCGAAGAACCAGAAGATGATGCCGTGGCCAACCTGTCGGCCGCGGCCCGCACTTACTTGACAACGTTGAAGATCAAGACCCCGGACGCGAATTCGGACGTGGCGGACGTCCATCTGGATGCACGCCCTGGCCGTTGGCTACAGCCCGGCCTATCTGAACGAGAACGCCGACGGCATCCGACGCGATTGGCCTCGGATTCCGCTTGCCCGACAATCGCAAGCTCTTGGAAGAGTCGGCCGATCTGGGCCGGCGAGTGGCGGCGCTGCTGGATACCGAAGCCGACGTGTCCGGCGTCACGGCCGGAAAACTCGATCCGTTCTTCCGCCACCGTCGGCTGCGCCGGCGAAGGTCGGCGGCGGCTCGTTGGACCCCGAACGCCGGCGACCTGGCCGTCACCGCCGGCTGGGGACACGCCGGCAAGGGCGGCGTCACCATGCCCGCCAAGGGCCGCATCGTCGAGCGCGAATACGACAAGGCCGAACGGGCCGCCATCGCCGAAACCGCCGCCGCCCGCGGGCTCACCGCCGATCAAGCCCTGGCGCTGCTTGGGCCCGACCACTTGCGACGTGTATCTTGAACGACTACGGCCTACTGGAAAAACATCCCGGCCAACGTCTGGGAGTATACGATCGGCGGCTATCAGGTCATCAAGAAGTGGCTGAGCTATCGCGAGCAGCCGTTGCTGGGCCGGCCGTTGCGGGTCGAAGAGGCCCGCGAAGTGATGAACATCGCCCGCCGCCTCGCGGCGATCATCCTCCTCCAACCGGCCCTGGACGAAAACTACCGGGCCGTCAAGGCATCGACGTATCCGTTCGCGTCGAAGATGGAAGGGCCATGACCGATCGAGGTGATGGACGACCGATGTCGTCGGCGTACATTCCTCACGTTGCCGCTTGGCCGTTTAGCATTCATGGTGGGACTCGCTTCGCTCGGCCCACCCTACACCTACGCCTACACCGACAATCGGTCGGCCCTCCCCTTGATGGGTGGCGGTTGACGCTCGTGGGGAGACGGGCTAGAATCGAACGCTAGCATTAGTGGCCCAACAGCCTTGTGCCGGAGGGGGGTACAACGTGGGGTGGGAGACTTCCAGCGGCCAGACGGCGCATTGCCGTCAGCGCGACAAGGACATTGCCCGTTTGGGAGATTCGTGGATTCGTGGATTCGGGGGACACAAACCGATTATGGCTGTTTGAGTAATTTCAACCGGCGACCTGGTTTTCGTGGGCGGAGGATACGACCGATCGCTCGTTCCAACCGATCTACAAACGTGACGTTCCCCAGCGGACAGCCGGTGCGACCGTGCTCTCGTAAGTCCCGTAGCTCGTCCTCCGAGGTTGCACTGTTCAATAAGCCTCGCCAATCGGCGACCATCGCCAGCATCGGAGCGACGCGGACCAATCGGTCGTCGCGGCCAGACAAATGCGATCTTGCACTGCTCCAACGCCAGTCGCCGGCGGCGGGCACCAGACCGGCCCGCACCGGATTCAGTTCTACGTATCGCGCGGCGGCCAGCAAGTACGGTTCGTCCATCACAAACGAGGCGAAACGTCCTTGCCATAGATAGCCTCGCCATTTTTCGCGGAAGTTGATTCGCCGCGTATAACGACGATGGGCCTCGCCGATGGCCCGCCCCAGGCCAGTCTCCGACTGCGGAACCGCAATTAAGTGAACGTGATTGGGCATCAGGCAGTACGCCCATATTTCGACACCGCGTTCCTTGCACCAGTCGGCCATCAGTTCCACGTAAGCCGCATAATCTTCATCGCAAAAAAACGTCTGCTGCCGACGATTTCCACGCTGCGTTATGTGATGCGGCATACCCGGAACGACTAATCTTGCCAGTCTGGCCATGCCAAAAGCCTATCGAATCTTGCCTAAAGTGTCAATATCGGTTTGTGTCCCCCGAATCCCCCGGTGGTGCTGCCCGAGCCGTTGTGGCCGCCGGCCACGGCTGGCCAGGTGGTGACGCGCTCCTGCATTTGCAGCGTAGAGTGCAAGAAAGTAACCAGGAGCCGGAAGTCTTCGGAACTAAAGACTCCCGCCCCTTTATCCGACCTCAGTGCAGCGTCAATTGTTAATCTCGCACGTGGGCAGCGACCGTCGGAGTTTCAACGCGCCTTCGTGGGTGACCCGCGTGTCGGCAATGCGTAGACACGTCAGCATGGTTATCGCTTGCAAGTGCGTGAGGCTCAAATCATCAATCGACGTTTGCGACAAGTCGAGTCTCCACAGATGATTGAGTCCGACGAGGTGCTTGACTCCATTACTTGTCACGTTCGTCCGTGACAAGTCAAGCACTTCAAGGCGTCGCAAATGCGCGAGACGTGCCAACCCCTTGTCACTGACACTTGTTCCACTCAAGAAGAGATGCGTCAACCTCGGCAACGAATTCAACTCTTCGAGTCCTGAATCTCCCACTTGTGTTCCGGTGAGATCGAGCCACTCAAGCCGATCGAGATCCCGTAGGCTGCGAAGCGTTCTATTCGACGCATTCGTGCCGTTGAGCCCGACCAGTTCAAGGGACCGTAACCTCCCGAGGGCCGCACATTGGGCGTCGCCGATATCGATACAACTGCTCGAATCCGGGGTTCGGAGGTATCGAACTCCACAAACCTCCGAGAACATGAACTCGCTGAGAACGCCCGAAATTCTGTTAGGTAGCAGCCGAAAAGCCATACCGACGGGACTCGGACCGCAGGCGGCATCACTCTCACATTTGCGCAGCGTATCTAAGTAAACGCCATCGCGCTCCGTCGTCTTTAGAACCGCCAGTGATCGGTCGACCTCAAGAAACGTGCCTCACCCGCGCCGATGGTTCCAGCCAGGATGGCGATGACGACCGGGACCACACAAACAGCGACCGTCAGGCCACTGGAAGCCCTCAATAACCATTTGCCGTTCGACTTGGCAGCCGCCGCGGTAAGAACGGGATTCGTCAATCCCTCTGTCTCAGCCGTTGAGGAGGAAGACGGACCCTCGCGTCCACTCCCAAGCGACTTCTCCGGCGAATCGGCACACATCGGCCGCCGCTCTTCCGGCCCACCTACGCAGCTCGGCGGAGCGTACTGAATCGGACAATACTTCGTTGACTCGATATACTCCATATTGTTCTTCCCGCTGTTAGAATTGAATCGCAACCGTATGGAAGACTGGTATAGGTAAAAACATCGCAGGGACGTTTGAATGGGCGTTTTTGAGGAAGGTCCATTCAAAAAGGAGTCCCCGCGATGGCAGGTCATCTTACCCTGGAAGAACGTGAAATCATAGCCCACGAGCACAGGGCGGGAAAAATGCAGACGCAGATCGCCGACCGGCTCGGCCGCAGCAAGAGCACGATTTCCCGCGAACTGCGACGCAATCGCAGCCGCAACGGCTATTGGGCGGTGGCGGCCGAGGGAAAGGCTCGGCGGCGGCGGAGTGAACGTCCGTGGGTCGCCAAGATGCAACGGCCGGAAGTGCGGCGTTATGTCCGGGATCGCCTGCGGCGGCGATGGTCGCCCGACCAGATCGCCGGTCGCGCGCGCAGCGACTTTCCCGGCGATCGGCGACAGTGGATTTCGCCCCCAACGATCTACGCCTGGATCGGCGGCGAGGAGGCCACCGGGAAGCACTGGCGGCGTTATCTGCGGCGTCTGGGCCGACAGCGGCCCAACTGGGAAAAACGCGGGCGGATTCGCACCGGCACGAGCATCGAGGGACGCCCCGTGGTCGTGGATCGCCGCCGTCGCTTCGGCGACTGGGAAGGGGACACCATCGTGGGCGCCAACCGACGCGGCGGCGCCGTCACGCTGGTCGAGCGGAAGTCGGGCTATTTGTTGCTGGGCAAGGTTCCCACCTTGCAGGCGGCGACGGTCCGTCAGACCGCCGCCGAGTTGTATCGGACCACGCCTCCGAAGCTGCGGAAGACGCTGACGCTGGACAACGGCAAGGAGTTCGCCGAGCACGAGCGGTTGACGGAGGAAGCCGCTTTGAAGATCTACTTTGCGAAGCCGTACTGCGCGTGGCAGCGCGGCACGAACGAAAACACCAACGGCCTGGTCCGGCAGTTCTTTCCCAAAGGTACGGATCTGGTCGGCATCCCCAATCATCGTTTTACCAAAGTCCAACAACTTCTCAACGACCGTCCGAGAAAACGCCTCGGCTATCGAACTCCCAACGAAGTTCTCGCCTCTCGCCTAAAGGTTGCGATTGAGACTTGACAGCGGGCTTTACCCATTCCATAAACTCCCCGCTAAAAAGCTCAGTGAATTCGGCATCAGTCTTCGCCTTGCAGCCAGGATAGCTGCGCGACGACGCCGCTGCCTTCTGGGCACACTTGGAATAATCAATACCGCCGCCTTCGAGCGCACACTGCCCGGCGCACCGAGCCGCCTGGAACTCCAACTTCAACGTTTCGATGCAGGTCGTTCCCTCCCACTGTTTCGGCCCCTTTAGGTTGCACGGGTAGAGCTGAAGCGCATGCACCAACTCGTGACATACCGACTGACTTGCCGGTCCCACCTGCCGCTTGTCCACATACTCGCTGTCCGCACACAGCGTGACAATGCCAAATGCGTAATTCATATGCGCACCAGATCCACAGCATCTGCAGAGGAACCGCACTTTCTGGCACAGAGTCTTCTCTGGCAACGGCAGGCCGGCTGTCGCTTTCAAGAAATCTTGGTAGCACTGTACAGCACTCTTGCTTTTTCGTAGTTCCTTGTCATAAAAGTCCTTGCATTGAGCCAGACTCGCTTGTTTGTCTTTCTCCTCGGAAGTGCCGACAAGGATATCGGGCAACTGGTCAGGGAGCGACTCGCCAGCCAGCCCGTAGGGGTCGGTCCGACTCAGGGGAGACGAAAAGCGGTACCTGGTGCTGATTGTAGTCCCGCCGACGGTACTCTATCGGGTCTCGACTCGTGAACCTTCCCAAATCGGCGCTGTAGTACCGGGCGCGGTAGTAGTAGAGGCCGGTTTCCGGGTCCAGATCGCGGCCGGTGTACAAGACGGGGTTAGAGTAGAGAGACGAGAGTCGAGAGGACGACCAGTCGGCATTGTAGATCGTCAGGCGGCCGTAGGGGTCATAGATGTATCGCTCCAGGGCGTCGCCGTTCACGTCAACGAGGCCGGTGATGTTCATGTTGGCGTCGGCCAGGTAGTAGAGGCGGCCGTCGTCGCAGAGGCCGTCGGTATCCGTGTTCTCGTCGCGGAGAATCGGCGCGTCGATGTATCGAGGCGACCAGAGCCATTGGTACTTGGGTTGGAGGCTTTCCGGTTGGTCGTTCTCGGTGGTAGTGTTGCGGGTTTCGACCAACTGCTGGGCCGGCAGTTCGACTGCCGTCCCAACGCTCGCGTAGAATAGGTGCTCGTAGCGGTCGATGCCGTTGGGCGACGAGGGGCTCTGCGAATCAATGTGCTTCTTGATGCGCCGGCCGTCGCCGTCGTACTCGTACTTGGCAACGATGGTCCCGCCGTCGGTCACCTGCACCAGCCGGTTCCAAGCGTCGTATTTCAGCGTCAGGCCGTTGGCCAGGCTCGACGGCTTAGGCACGGTCGTCATGTTGCCCGCGCGGTCATGGGCGGGACTCGCCCACGAACTGGCCGACGTGGTCTCGTTCACCACGTTGTGGCGCGCGACTGGTTCAAGTCGGTCGAACCGTTGGTCTTCTGGACGTAGGTTGACCAGTTGCCCGTTGGATCGAGGGCGTAGTCCTCTTCACGCACCGGGGTGCCGGAGATGGCCGTCTTGCCGACGTTCAGGTCGCCGCGCTGAGAAACCGTCAAACGGTTCACCGCATCGTAGGTGTAGAACTCGTCCTTGCCCGACGGGACACAATGCTCGCGATAAAGGCGGTTGCCGGCGCGGTCGTAGCCGTAGGTGAACTTGTCGCGGTCCTGGCTCGCGCCATAGTCGCGCCAAAGCTGCTGCACCACGCGGCCGAAGTCGTCGAAGCCGGCATAGGTTCCCAAACTGCCGCCGAAGTAATCCAGCTTCACTTGCGGCTGAACGAAATCCTCGACCACCATCGTGCCGAGGCCGAGATAGGTGTACGATGCCAAGGTGTTGCCCGGACTGCCGCCGTTATCGTCCTTGATCGCGTCCAGCCGGTTCAAGGCCGCGCCGGCGGTGGAACTGTAGTCGAAGAAGACCTTGCGGCCGTTGGGATACCGCACGGAAGCCAGCCGCAATCCATACGTGGCGAAATCGGCATAGGCGTTTTGGACGTAGAGCGTACTGCCGTCCTTCGCCCCTTCGTGCTCCTGATACTCGCTGGTCGGCCGGCCCAGCGTGTCGTACTGGCGGAGCACATCGTTGATGACGTTGCCGCCGCTGGTGGCGTCGCAACTGGTCAGGTGCTCGACCATGCCCCGCACCTCATAGGTCCGCACGATGCGCCGCACGGCGTCGTCCACACCCGTGCCGACCGTCGTCACCTTGTCACTAACCTGCCGGCCCACCGCATCGTGCACGTACTCGTGGACCGTCCCGTTCTGGTCCTTCACTTCGATCGGCTGACACGGATTCTACCGCAAGCTGGTAGTGTTTGACAGGCCAACAATGGCACCCGGGCGCGTCACTCCTTGAAGCGTTTGAGCAGGTCCTGTGCTCTCGTCCGTACCGATTCATCCGGATCGTTCACGAGACCCTCCAAAGCGCGCTCGACCTCCTTGCCCAAAGGCAAGGAGAAGAATGCATCTACCGCCGCTAGTCGCACCTTCGCGTCGGGGTCGGTAAAGAGGTCGACCAGCGCTCGCCACGACGCGTCCCCGGAGGGCCTTAGGTCTCCCAACCCCTGCGCGGCCTGCGCCGCGCACCACCGGACTCTTGTCTTTGACTATCCGGAGAAGCGCCGGCACCACGAGCGTCTCATCCGTGTCGCAGCCGGGTGGAAATGTCAATGCGCGGGTCGCTAGGACCCGCACCTCCTGGTCATCGTCCTCAGTTGCCGCCTTGACTAAGGCGCCCAGTGCCGGCCTTTTTGTATGCATCCAGAGCAGCGCGTCGGCTGAACGTTGCCGTACGGCCGTTCGCTTAGATTGAAGGGCCTCAACAAGCGCCGGAATGGCTGGCTCTCCGATGTTGCGCAAGGCTGCGGCAGCGGTTTGTTCTGGGAACATCCCCCTAACCAATGATGACGGCCTGTCGTTATTGGCCAGTGCCTCCACCAGCGCGGGAATGGCTGGCGTCGCTTTCGCCCCCATGCGCCCCAGGCCTGAGGCCGACGACGCCCAGACCTCCTGATCGGGATGCTTCAGCATCCCGGTCAACAGTCGGACAGTACTTTCGGGCTCCGCACCGATCTGGCCGAGAGCGAAAGCGGCAGCCCCGCGCACCTCGTTCCACGTTGTCACGTCGCCTGGCGTCGCATCGCTCGGCGGCTCCTTTTTCAGCCTCCTCGGCAGAATCTGTGGGTTGATTTGGGCCGTGAAACTCAGTTTGAATCTGGATTTTCAGGGGTTTTCGTGATTTCGGGAGCCTCAACGATCTGATTCATAGATTCCATCCCCGTTTTTCCGTGGCAAAGGTCCGTGCGTTGCAGATGTGGGAGACCCGACGAGGGCCGTTACACAACAAGAAAACCCCGGTTTTGCGGCTGTTTCCACCGTCATTTATTTGCCCTGCCATCCCTCAGAAAATCCACCTTGCCAGGACGAATCCCCCGTAGGCCCATTTTTCACCCACAGATTTTGCCGAAGACCCCTTTTTCAGTATGTCGATCAATAACGGCCGAGCCGAGGCGGCCCCGTCCTCCATTTGTCCCAACGCCGTAATCGCCCAACGCCGCACGTCCGGGTTCGCATGGCGAGCCCCTTGAATCAGCAGTGGCAGGAGCCGTTTCTCATTCTTATTCGCGAGGAACAATGCCAGAGTCGGCGCTACATCGGCAAACGACGGATCATCGGGATGTATGAGAACCTCGGCGAACCAGAGAGGAATGTCGCCCGGACCAAGCACAAACAACAGGGAGTGCGGGAAGTCACTACCCTCGTTCATAGCCTTTGCGAGTTCGGGAAGCACACTTTTCCCCGCCTTGCCCATCCGCCCGAGCGTCTGGGCGGCTTCCGCTTCCACCTCGCACTCACGGCTGGTGAGCAGTCCCGCCAGAGTCTTGGCCGCGTATTCGGTTCTTTTCTTTCTTTCAAGCAAGGCAAGACCCAGGGCAGACCAATCCCGGACACGTTTGTCCGAATGTTTGAGCATACTCGTCAACAACCGGGCGGTGTTCTCCGGATTGGCGCCGATCTGACCGAGGGTGCAAGCAGCGGCCCCACGGATATCGTTCCACTTGACCTTACCACTTGGCTCCAAATCGCCCGTTGGCTCCTTGCTCAATATCTCAACGAGCAACGGCCAGGCAGAGGCTGCCGTGTCTCCCATTTTCCCCAACGCGCGAATAGCCGAATACTGCGACCAGCTTCGCTCGTCGGGGTCCGCATGGCCAGACGCTTGAATCAGCAGCGGGAGCAGCCTCTTTTCACTCTTCAGGTCGAATCGCGTTGCTAGGGCGAAACCGGCATCGCCCAACGACTCACCATCAGCGCGGAGGAGAGCCTCGGCCAACCAAAGAGGAATATCGCCTGGACCAAGATCATTCAACAAAGCGGAAGGGAAGTCGGTGTGTTGACTCATGGCCTGAGAGAGTTTGGGGAGTACGGCCTTTCCAGCTTTGCCCATTTTTCCCAACGCATGCACGGCGGCCGCCTCCACGCCCCATTCGTGATCCCACGCCAGTTCCGTCAGGGCCTCGGCCGTCCACTCGGGGCCTTGTTTCTGCTCGAGCCCGTGTACCGCTGACAAGAATCCGGCCATTCCGCCCCCCTGAAAAGCCTTCTCAAGGTCGACGCTGTCCGGAGATGCACCCACAGCCGCGATCATGATCAGAGCCATCAGGGTCGTCATGCTTCTCTCACTTTCTTGGCTTGATCAGCCATGAACCCTCGCTGGGACGAATAATCCTATGCGAGGCTGTCGCCCACCCATCGATCTGGCCATCCGCTGCTACACAGGCGTCCAACCTGGCGGAACCAGCGACGCACAACCGGACTGAATCGTTGGGAGGTTCTTGGGATCAGTACTCAGTTTCAGGAGCCTCTTCTTGCATGCACCAACCGTTTCGGAACCACACACGTGGCTCGAATGAACTGCACATTGTGCCTCGTATGCCGCGTCTTCCCGCTCATGACGCACCCTAGGAGAGATTCTCAGTTCGTCCACTCCAGCGCCTCCCACCCACCCAGTCAACTGCTCGATGTGTTTCGCCTCGTGCGCAAGCATCTCCATAGCCGCGCATG
This sequence comes from uncultured Planctomycetaceae bacterium, assembly GCA_963759115.1. Lineage (GTDB taxonomy): Bacteria > Planctomycetota > Planctomycetia > Pirellulales > Thermoguttaceae > CAVWXT01. The sequence goes on along the minus strand of CAVWXT010000006.1, from coordinate 932,879 downwards.
TGCTCTGATTGGTCACAAAAATGAACAACCTACGTTCAGTGATCATCGCGGGCTTCTTGTTCTTGCCGCCCGCACCCTTCGCGATCTTGCGTATCGCAGGACAGGTCAACGAATAGCCCTTCCAGGCGTTAACAAACGTGACGCTAACATTCGCCCCGAAGGATCGGTTCCTCATCACTGTCTCTTCCTTGAACGTCTTTCCCCATTGCGTTTGCTCGCAGTGACAGCAAGGGCAGAGAGTCTCATCCCACGCCTTGTAGTCAGAACACGCCTTCGGCAATGGCCACGGATCGAGAGGATCCTTGAAATGCTGATCTAGGCGCTCACCGGACGGATCACTCGCGTTCGTCGGATCGTTGCCGACGTACCGATACAGGTTCATATCACCAGCATAATAGGTAATTGGATCTCTGCCGGTAAACCTCCCCAATTCCGCTGCGTAGTACCGGGCGCGGTAGTAGTAGAGGCCGGTTTCCGGGTCCAGATCGCGGCCGGTGTACAAGACGGGGTTAGAGTAGAGAGACGAGAGTCGAGAGGAAGACCAGTCGGCGTTGTAGATCGTGACGCGGCCGTAAGGGTCGTAGATGTAACGCTCCAGGGCGTCGCCGTTTGCGTCAACCAACGACGTCACGTTCATGTTCGCGTCGGCGAGGTAGTAGAGGCGACCGTCGTCGCAGAGGGAGTCCTGGTCCGTGTTTTCGTCGCGCAAGATCGGCGCGTCGATGTAACGCGGCGACCAGAGGAACTGATACTTCGGTTGGAGGCTTTCCGGCTGGTCGTTCTCCGCCGTCGTGTTCCGGGTCTCGACCAACTGAATGTCGCTGTAGAACAGGTGCTCGTAGCGGTCGATGCCGTTGGGCGACGAGGGGCTCTGCGAATCAATGTGCTTCTTGATGCGCCGGCCGTCGCCGTCGTACTCGTACTTGGCAACCACGGTCGCGCCGTCGGTCACTTGAACCAAGCGGTTCCAGGCGTCGTACTTGAGTGCGAGGCCGTTGGCCAGGCTCGACGGCTTTGGCACGGTCGTCATGTTTCCGGTGCGATCGTGCGCGGGTGTTGCCCACGAACTGGCCGACGTGGTCTCGTTCACCACGTTGTGGTTGCGCGACTGGTTCAAGTCGGTCGAACCGCTGGTCTTCTGGACGTAGGCGGACCAGTTGCCCGTCGGGTCGAGGGTGAAATCCTCTTCGCGGGCGGGCGTGCCCGAGATGGCCGTCTTGCCGACGTTCAGGTCGCCACACTGAGAGACCGTCAAGCGATTTACCGCGTCGTAGGTGTAGAACTCGTCCTTGCCCGACGGGACACAATGCTCGCGATAAAGGCGGTTGCCGGCGCGGTCGTAGCCGTAAGTGAAGTTGTCGCGGTCCTGGCCCGCGCCGTAGTCGCGCCAAAGCTGCTGAACCACGCGGCCGAAATCGTCGAAACCGCTGTAGGTTCCGCTCGTGCCGCCGAAGTAATCGAGCTTCACTTGCGGCTGAACGAAATCCTCCACAACCATCGTGCCGAGCCCAAGATAGGTGTAGGACGCCAGCGTATTGCCGGGCGATCCGCCGTTATCGTCCTTGATCGCGTCCAGCCGGTTCAAGGCCGCGCCGGCGGTGGAACTGTAGTCGAAGAACACCTTGCGGCCGTTGGGATACCGCACGGAAGCCAGCCGCAGGCCGTAGGTGGCGAAGTCGACGTAGGCGTTCTGGACGTAAACCGTATTGGCGTCCTTCGCTCCTTCGTGCTCCTGGTACTCGTTGGTCGGCCGGCCCAGGGTATCGTACTGGCGGAGCACGTCGTTCAAGACGTTGCCGCCGCTGGAGGCGTCGTAACTGGTCAAATGCTCGACCATGCCCCGCACCTCGTAGGTCCGCACAATCCGCCGCACGGCGTCGTCGACACCGGCGCCGACCGTCGTCACCTTGTCGGTAACCTGCCGGCCCACGGCATCGTACACGTACTCGTGGACCGTGCCGTTCTGGTCTTTCAACTCGATCGGCTGACCCTGTCGATTATACTTGTATTCGACCCGGTCGTAAACCCCGTCAGTGCCGTTTCCATCGAGGGCGGCGGGGTCGTCGCTGTCGGGGTAGATCACCGCCCGCAGCAGATCGTTGCGGTAGATCTGCGGCGTGATCCCGCCCAACGACGTGCCGTAGACGTATTGCGTAACCTGGTCGCCGGTGGTGGAATTCTTGGCGGTCAACGTGCTAACCAGGCCGTCGGCGTTGTACGCGGTTTCCACCGTCACGTCCTGATCGGCATTCGCCCCGGGCGTGCCGTCCATGTAATTCTGGATAGTTTTCGTGACGCGCCCCAAGGCGTCGAACTCGCGGCGGTCCTCCCGCGCCTTCGGGTCGATGGTCTTGTACGCCTGCCCCGTCGTGTCGTACTCGGTCGAAGCCACCAGCACGGTGTCGCTGCGGTTGGGCGCACTGCTGGGCCGGTCGTTGACGGTCATCGTGGTGCCGCCGTTGGCGCCGTAGTTGGCCGCGGCCGTTTGACGCCCGAGGGCGTCGTACCACGCGGCCGCGTACGAGACCCGCGCCTTGGGCTGACTGCCGCCGGGCGTGGTCAACTCGCCGGTGCCCGTGGCGTCGTGCAGCCGGCTGCGCAAGCCGTAGTAGATGCTAGCGCTACAGCGCAAGCGGCTCCCCCACTTCAGGCTTATTGACTCGCGAGCCTGAATACCTGATTATATAGCAGCATGGGTATGCGACTTAGGACAAGCGGCGACGTCGGGTAGTGCCCGGACCGGGCCTGTCGCTGCCGCGTGAGCGAGACAAGTTGGCGGAGGGTTCCCAAGGGTAACAGAAAGGGCGACTCGATGGACCGACCTGTAATGCTGGTGCTGGCGTTTGGCTTGCTGATGGCCGTTGTCCCATCGGGATGCACATCGAGGCCAGAGGTGGAACGAGTTAGGACCCGGCCACTGGAGCCGACTGCGGAACAAGCCAAAGCAATTGCCGAAATCGAGAAGGTGGGCGGCCACGTTGAGCTTTACGAAGAGCTTCCCGGTGGGCCAGTGATCTCTGTGGGCTTTGGGAATACCCGCGTGACTGACGCTGCCCTGGAGCGTCTCAAGGGGCTCCCGCAACTAACGGACTTGAATCTTCAGAATGCCCAAGTGACGGACTCTAGATTGGAGCATCTCAAGGGGTTTTCCCTGGTGACGGACGCTGGGTTGGAAAATCTTAAGGGTCTCTCGCAACTGCGGGTGTTGAGCCTTGGCTTTACCGAGATCGGCGACGCCGGCTTGGAGCACCTCAAGGACCTCACGCAACTGCAGGACGTCTGGCTCGATTATACGCAAGTGACGGACGCTGGCTTGGAGCACCTTTAAGGGCCTCACGAAGTTGCGGGAGTTGAACCTTAGTGGTACGCAGGTGACCGACGTCGGGTTGGAGCACCTCAAAGGGCTCACACAATTGCGGGGACTCATCCTTTTTAGCACCCTGGTGACGGACGCTGGCTTGGAACACCTTAAGGGGCTCTCGCAATTGCGGCAGTTGTACCTTAGCGGTACCCAGGTGACAGACGCTGGGTTGGAGCACCTCAAGGGACTCTCGCAATTAGAGGTGCTGTTCCTTGGAAAGACCCTGGTGACGGACACTGGCTTGCGCCACCTCAAAGGGCTCCGGAAATTGCGCCTTTTGGATCTTCGGCGTAGCAGGGTGACGGACGCGGGAAGGCAAGAACTTGAACGCGCATTGCCAGACGTGTCAATTGACACCCTTGTTGACTGAAGCGGCTAAGACTTGGGAAATCCGCGTTGAAAAGATGACTTTCGACGGGCGCAGTTCCCGCCCGGCATTGCCGAGCGGAGGAAGAGCTTCGATCAAACCATCACCGCCAACGGCTTCGCCATCATCAACACGCCCCGCCCAAACACGGCGGATAACCACAATACATGCACGGTCTCTCACGACATACATCAATACGGCTAACAGAACCTGGGAGCCCACGGCGGGAACACACACACTGACGGTGCGTCACACTGCGGGCCGCCGATCGCCGCGCAGAATCTACCCATTACGGATTTTCTTCCTGCGCCGCCCTTTCAACGCGGCGGACCTTTGGAAATCTTCCCACGTTAGGTTGACAAGGGTGGCTATCCGTCGCCGTAGGTCGATCTGGCGGTATTGCCACCAATGCCGCCTCTTCATTCCCATGCCTTCCGCCCGAAAAGCTGGCCAATCACCGGGGATTCGACTCAGAGTCGTGGTCCAGTTCCTTCGGCCCACCATAGTGCCTTGGAGTTGCCAGCACCACTGCTGCGCAGAAGACCGCAACGGATCATCCCCCAACGTGCTTTCATCGCTGACATTTGGCCTTTGCACTCTGTGACTTATTGGATTCTCGGTCAATAAGGGCGGCACTTGTTGTCCCGTAATCCCTTCAGGTCTTTCTTGAGGTTGTTAAATACGTAGTGATAGGCATTAATAGCTTGCGCCCCTCAATATCGCCGATGTGGCAGTTAGCCTTTTTTTCCAGTTCCGCCAATAGCTTCTGCCGACACCGCAAGCTCACATGATAAGCCTTGCACTCACTCCGTCGAAGAAACTCCTTGAAATCGGCGTCATCATTGTGAGGTTGCTTAGGTCGCTCAGGTGGCTTCGCGCCATGACCTTTGCATACATTCCTCCCATAATACAGATAGAAGTCCGCTATATGTTGGTTCTCGTGGGCAAAGATACATGCGATATCGGGGCCATTCTTATTGGTCTGTACGACAAGCCCGTGGTTTCCCTGGCCGTCATCGAAGCACACGATCGTATCGTCATTCGGGTCCCGCCCAATGTAGGCAGGTGGCGGGAAACCACCCGGACGTGGCGTGATTGGCAGCGGGGAGGGGCCGAGCGGCATCTCGGAGCATGTCCCCATTGGGTCAGAGGCGTTGGTGGGCTTATCACCCACATACTCGTAAAGATTGATTCCGCCATTGTAGCCAGTTGGGTCCTCGCTCAACCACCCGCCGACGCCTGAGTCATACCAGCGTTTGAGGTTGTTCTGCAAGCCGGTGTCAGTGTCGATATGGCGGCCGGTGAAGCAGAAGAGGTGATGGACCGCCGAGTTGGTTTCCGAAGCGATATTACCGTAGGCAAGGTAGACGCGATGGTTGGAAACCGTAGTTGTATCCGTGCCACTATTGTAGCTGGCAAGGTCGCGTACCGTGTTCAGATGGTCGGTCAAAGGCCAAAGAACCGTACCGGCCGTGCCAAGCGAGGTGACTTGCTCGTCGGCCAGTATCTGATCGACGGTCGGGCCCCACGCATAACGGTGCGAAAGGTTTGAAGAGACGGCATCGCCCAACCCCGTCTTGTCGAATTGCAGAGCGATCTGGTTCTCGTCGTGTATGAAAACAGCCGACGAATCAACGGTCGTGTCGCCGTTGCTGTCCAAGAGCTTGCGCACCAACCGGTTCTGATGATCGTACGCGTACTGCAAAATCTTCGTCGCCGCCCCGCCGAACGTTGCGCGAGTCGTAACCTTCGTAAGCCGGTTGCGATAGTCCCACTCATACTCGGTCACACTCGTGTCGCCCGAGTTGAAACTGCCGCTGGAATCCGCGTCCACGTAACGCGCGGTCCGATTGCCCTCGGCGTCGTACTCGTAACGATACGTGCCGTCGCTGGTCAGCCGGTTGTTCGTGCCGACCGTGAAACCATCGTTGGTACGGTTGCCGTTGTCGTCGTAGACGAACGTCTCATCGGCGAGCACCGGCGAGTAGGTGTAGTCGGCGCCGGTGAGTTGGCCGGCGTCGTCGTTGGTGTAGTTCACCGTGCCGTCGATGCTGTTGACGTATTGCGTCATACGATTGGCCGCGTCGAACGACCAGTTGTAGCCGGCCAGCGTCGTGCCGCCCTTCGCGTACGTCAGGCCGGTCAAGCGGCCGGTCAAGTCGAAACCGTAGGTGCTCGTGGCCACCGTTTGACTGCCGGCCACGTTGTTGTAGCGCGTCAACGTGCTGGGCTGGTCGCCGTTGTCGTAGGCGAAATTGAAGCGTTTCTCGGCCACCGCGTTGCCGCCGGCAACGCCCGACTGATCGATGCGCGACGTGCGGCCGAAGCCGTCGAACGTGTAGACGTTCTTCAAGTCGGCCGTGCCGCCCAAGGTGACGGCAAGCTGCGAACGCCCGCCCAGCGGCCCATACTGCTGCGCCATGACCACGCTTGGCGTCAGGCCGTCGATCGCGTGCGTGACCGACTTCGCCCGGCCGCGAGCGTCGTACTCGTAAGTGTAGTCGGCCGCCGGATCGGAGGCGGTGAGCATCTCGCCGGCCCTGTTGTAGGTGAAGGAGAACTCGCGAACCGTCGTCTCGCCGTCCTTCCACGTTTCGGACGTGCGGCGACGCATCAAGTCGTAGCCGTACTCGGTGACGCGGCCGTTGCGATCAGTCTTGCGCGACAAGTTGCCCGCGACGTCGTACTCAAACGTCCGGCTGGCCTCCAGCTCGTTTTGCTCTTCGACAACCCGGCCCGCATGGTCGTAAGACCAAGTGGTGGTGTTGTCCAGCGGATCGCTGAGCGTGGCCATGTTGCCCGCCGCGTCGAAAGAGAACTCGGTGGTGGCGTCGTTGGGATCGGTGACGCTCACCTTGCGGCCAATCGCATCGTACCCGAACGTAGTAGTATTGTCAAGCCGGTCGGCCGCGCTGAGCAAGTTGCCCGCCGCGTCGTAACTATAGACGTTCCACGGCGCCAGTTGCGCCGCCGCCATCGGGGTCGGGCAATGTTTGCTTCGTCATGCGGCCGACGAAGTCATACGCCCACGTCGTTTGACGGTTCAGGTTATCGGTCATCGCCGTGCGGTTGCCGGCCGCGTCGTACCAGTAATTGGTCAGAAGCGCCGTGCCCGCGGTGCCGCTCACGACTGGGGTCCGCTTCGTCTGATACACCCGGCCGCGCTCGTCGTAAAGCGTCTCGGCGCGAGCGAGCAGCACGTCGTCGGCCGCGCCGCCTACGATCGGATCGACGCCGTCCTTGGCCACGTCGTGGTAACGCTCGACCTTGATCACGCGGCTCAAGTTGTCGTAGTAGTTCCGCGTGTAGGTGGCCGGCGTCGCGGCGTCGAACGGGTCGGTGACGTACTGCGGCATGTCGCGCAGGTTGTAGAAATACTGGGTCGTGCGGGCGGTGCTCGCGTCGACGTGCTGGGTGAGGGCGCCGAGGAGTCCGCCCCCGCCGCCGCCGCAATTGGTGCAGCCGCCGCCGCCCAGGTAGTCCCATTCGGTCACGAGCGTCATGTTGTTGCCCTGGGCGCCGTTGCCGGTGGGATCGTCGTCGGTGGCGCCGGTATCATCGGTGCCCACGTATTGGGCCACGTTCCGCCCGCGGCCGTCGAAGACCGTGCGGCCGATCGTGCCGCCGGGCGTCTTCTGCATGTTCTGCCGGCCCTGGGCGTCGTAGCCGTACGCGGTCTCGCCGTAGTTCGTGCCCGCGGAGCCTTCGCCGCTGGCGGGAATGGCGTGATACGCGCGGGTCGAGGCCAGGTCGCCGTGGCTGCCGTACTGGTTGGTCGACCAGCGGACGAACGACAACTGTTCGAAATCCTCGGCGTCGGCGGCCAGGAACTCGGCCTGCGTGCCGCTCCACACGGCCTGGATGCTTTCCAGCGTCCGCCCGGCGGCGTCCTGCTTGACGATCGAGAACCGGGTTGACCAGCGTGTAGCTATAGTTGGGCGACGTGCCCGAGCGGTAGCCGCGGGCGGCGCGGGTCGCCAGGCCCTCACCCTGGCCGCCCTCACCCTGGCCCTCTCCCAAGGGGAGAGGGGAATAGGCCGTCCACTCCGCCGTGCGGACCATCGTGCCGTTCACGTCGTGCGCGGCGCCAAGCGTCTCGACGAGCCGGCCTTGGTCGTCGTAGCTGTAATCCGTCACCAGGTGCAGGCCGCCGCCGTTGGGCGTGGACCAGCCGCCGGGCAGCGCGAGTTGGTTGCCGTCCACGTCGCGGATCGACTGCACGAGGTTGCCCGTCAACAGGTCGTACTGGTGGTAGTCGATCGCCCCGCGTTCGTCCTTCAGCCAGATGAGGTTGCCGCGCTGGTCGAAGCGTTCGGTCCGCGTGGTGGTGCTGCCCGAGCCGTTGTGGCCGGCGGCCACGGCCGGCCAGGTGGTCACGCGCTCCTGCATTTGCAGCGTGTCGGCGAACCACGAGTAGCTGTAGCCGATGGTGTAGGGCGAGGAGCCGTCGGTGTTGGGGTAGACGATCTCGTGCAGCACCGGGTAGATGGTCGAGGTCACGCCATCCACGGTGATCTGCCGCTGGGTGTACTCGAACTTTCGCACGGTGAGTTGGGTGGCGCCGTTGGTGCCGTGCTGGTCCTTTTCGTACTCCTTGTAGTTGGCCACGGCCGTGCCGCCGCTGCCGGTGGTGGTCGTGGTGTAGTAGGTGTAGTAGCGGATCAGGCCGGAGGTGGAGGAGAGGATGACCAAGAGTTGGCCGGTGGAGGTGGTGGGGTGGTAGACGTCGGTGATGGCCGCGGAGTTGGCGTGCTGGGTGAGATTGCCCGAGCCGTCGTACTGCCAGTATTCGCGGGTCGTCTCGCCGTCGACGGTGACTTGGCGGAGGATCAAGTTGCCGACGTAATCGACGTACTCGATGGTTTGGCTGTTGCCGGGCCCGGCGATGGTCGTCTTGCGTTGCCAGTGGCCGCAGCCGGGGAAGAGGCCCGTGTAGTCGAGGTAGGTGTAGTTGTGCTCGACCGTGCCGCCGCGGGTCTTCTTCTTGCTGACCCAGCCGTTGCCGTCGTACTCGAAGTATTCGGCGGCATACTCGGCCAGTTTCTCGTCGCTGACGGCGAGCGGGTCTTCGACCTCGGGATCGGCGGCCAGATCGAGATATTCGGCGGCGCCCAGGGTGAACTTCACGGCGCCGGACAACGCGCTCTCTTCGTCCTCGGGGTAATTGCGATGGTAGGCCAGGACCTTCCACTCGCTGCTGCCGGCCTCCTGGTAGAGAATCCGCTGCAAGCCGCCCAGGTAGGCGGAACCGCTGCCGGAGCTGCCGCTCTCCTGTCCCTCGTATTCGTACTGGGCGACGCCGACAACCTGCCAATCGCCGTTGCCGATCTTGTGGCGGATGGTGGTCGAGTTAAGCCGTTCGATGCCGTTGTCTTGGCCATCGACCCCGGCGATGTAATCGTAGAGGTACGACTCGTAGACGTAGCCGCCCTGCCCGTCGGGAATGGTGGCGAGGATTTCGGTGGGGTGGGCGCTGGCCGTGTAGTCTTGCACGACGGCGCTGTAGCCGCCGGGCGTGGAAAACGTGGAGAATCGCCCCCGGGGCCCCTCGGGATCGAAGCCCTGGAACGTCCACCGGCGGCCGTCCGGGGCCGTCAAATGGAAAGTGCCGTCGTAGGTCAGCGTGTAGGCGTGGCCGCGGGCGGAGTAGTTCGAGCCGTCGTTGTCGAACCACAGCCCGGCCATCGGCGGCAGCACGGCCACCACTGGGCGCGGCGACGCGCCGACCTGATCGGCCATGTACGGCCAGTCGTAGCACAGCATGTTGGGTCCCAGGCCGAAATCGAAATTCGATCGGTTGGGAAAATCCTCGTCGCAGGACCGCGCGCAGGTCGTCACCAGGCTGTTGCTGAGACAGGAGCCATGAGGAAGCCCCACGGCGCCGGAAGCCAGCGTCAGGGCGCTGGCCGGCGACGAGTCGCCGGAGCCGCAGCACTGGCAGCAGTCCCGGGGATATGAGCACTGACCTTGACCCATCACGCTATGATTGATTTCGCACGACATGATCGGTTCCTCGCTTGAATACTGGATTGTTTGGGGATGGAGCGTTTCACCATTTGCCGCGAGGGCATCGTTCCGTGCCCATGCGGATCTTGTTCACTAGCGCACCGCCGCTTTGGCGAACGCGGCAGCCGCAGGTCTTGCAGATTTCCTTTTGGGCGTCGAAGTGTTCGCAGGGGCGGCAGAGGGTCTCGAAGATCCGCTGCACCTCCGCCTCGTCGCGCACCGGCCGGCCGGCGACGATCCAGCGGTGGAGGGCCCGGCCGTATTTGCCCACCCGCGCCCCCAGTCCCGGCGGCGTCTCCGCTTCGGGGGCCGCCGGCGCGGAGGACGGAGGCGTCGCGGCCTCGTTCAGCGGCCGGCAGTCCTGCTCCAGGACCGGCTCGTAGGTGAAAAACAGCCGGCGGTGTTCGCGGCAGTAATGGCGGTAGAGCCCGCTCGAGGTCCGGGTGGTTTCATACTCGCAGGCCATCACTTGGCCTCCAGGATGCGGCACGTGGCGCCCGAGACGTCGCAACTGCCATTCGACCACGCAGAAGTCGGGGCTCCGAGTTCCCCCAAGCCCCCCAGGACCCCTTTGCAGTCCAGCGGCCCGTGCGGCAAAGTCGGTTGCCAGAGCACGGCGAAGCTGTTCTGCATGCCGCGGAGGAGCACGTCCAGCCGCCATGTATCGCCTTCGTCGGGGCAGCTTAGGACCGGCGAATCAATAACTGTCGGGATTATTGGGGTTTGGCGACGTAGTTCCATTTTGGCAGCAAGTCGTCAAAGAGAATGGTCATGGCGGCTTTGAAGCTGTCGGCGACCTTGCGACCGGTTTCATAGATGCGGTGGATAACATTGACTGTCGTTTGCAGGCCGGTGGTGGTCGAGGCTTTGCGCATCAGGCGGACCACGGTGTCGAGCGTGTCGAACAGCATTCCTTGGCAGGCGCGACCGACATGGGGAAAGAAACGGCGTTCAATCGGGTTGAACTTCGAGCAATAGCTTGGGTAGTGGGCCACTCGGATTTCTACTCCCAATTCGTTGACGAGGTGTTGCAAGTCCTGTTTGAAAAGATACTGAGCCGCCGAATTGCTTCCGCCACAGTCGCACAACAAGAGGATGGAACTTGGCGTGCGGGTAGCATCGTTGGCCGATACGGTTCCAGTACCAGCGGAAGCTGTCGCACGCGAATTGGCTCGTGTCGTGGCTCAGGCCGATGTTGAGATGGCCGCGATTGCGAAGGAGGTCGTAGATGCCGTGCGGAATAATGACGCCGGTAGCCCAACTGGGAAAGTCGTGGTCGAACGCCCGGAAGGCCTGCTGGGTCCACACGCGGCCCTCCCGAAAGAGTTGCCCGAGATGTTCTTTTGCCTTGGTATCGAGGGAAAACACGGGGTCGCCCGCCGCCAAGTACTTGGCCTTCAGTTCGGCGATGCGGAGGAACTGGGCATCCCGATCAGGGCTGTGTCCGCCTGCCAAAACCTTGGCGATCTTGTGTCGCCCCAACTTCTGCTCTTTCATCCAGTCTCGCACGACCGGTGGACTGACGGGAGTTCCCATGTCCGTCACGGTGTCCGCGAGTTGCCGCGACGAGAGGTCCGTCCACAGCACGCCGGCGTCATCGGGATTGCCCGCTGTGCGGACTTCCAGCACCGACTTCAAGTTCTCCACAAGTTCGGGCTGGGTCTCGACCATTTTTTTTCGCCCGCCGCCAATTCGTCGCACTCGTCCCGCTGCCGGATCGTGTGGCAACTCGTCCAACTCGGCCAGTCCGCGTTCAATGGTTCGCTGCGAGCATCCGAACACCTCGGCCACATACTCGATCCCGCCATGCCCCAGCCGCCGAGCCTCGACGGCAGCATACCGTCGTCCATCTTTCTCGGACAACGTTTGATAAAAGGCCCGAACCTGTTCCACCACTTCCGGATCGTACTGCAACTGAAATACGAAGGCCATCCTTGGCTCCATTCAAAAGGACCATGAGAAACTCCATACACTAGCCCCCAGTCTATCAGATATGCCACAAAACTCCGACACCTATTGATTCGCCGGTCCTTAACGTCACCACGAGGTACGCGCAGCCGAAACTGTAGTACCATTCGCAGGCGGTGTAAGCCGGCTGTTCGAGCCACCATTCTCCGTTGATGGCTTCACAGTCGCACTCGCTCTCGAATCCGCCCACGCCTCCGATCTCGACCTTCAGTCGTTCGGGGGTCGTATGGGCCTGACAGCAGTAACAGGGCTCAACGCACTGGCAGCACTTGTCCGGAGAAACGGCCATCGGTATCTTCCTTTCGCTTGTAGGAATAAAAAAAAGGGCCCGCCACCGGAGTCGTTTCCGGTGACGGGCCCTTATGGACACCTGATGCGAGATCAGGCCCCGCAGATACCCTCATGTTGTCTCGCTACCATAGCACAGGCCGGCCGAGATTTCAACGCGAGTTTTTGGGCCAGTTATCGAGGGGCAATCGAGGGCGCCTGGTCGAGCGTTGCCCACAGAACGATTGATTGATGCAAGAAATGCGAACCGACGGCCGCTGGACGGGCCGAGACCCGGCCGCGTCGGCCGCCCGAGCGGCAGCGGCGGGCATCGCCATCGATTACCGGGCCATCGAGCGGTCCTCGGCCGGCGACCTGGCCATCGAGCGTATCCAAGGACCGGAGTCGGCCATGCCCGGCGAATCGTTCATGATTACCGCCTGGATCGATTCGCCCCTGCGACAGCAGATCGCCTACGAATTGCGGCGCGGCGCGGTGGTGATCGCCAAGGGCGCGCAGGCCGTGGCTTCGGGCTCCAGCCGCCTGTTGTTCCGCGACACGGCCGGCGAAGGCGGCGCCGCCGACTATACGCTGCGACGTCCAGGGCGAGGGACCCGATCCCCGTGCCCGGCAACAATACCGCGCGGCTGCTGGTGGGCGTGCGCGGGGCCCGGCCGCTGCTGTGCGTAACGCCGGGTAATCCCTCGGGGCTTCCCGCGCTGCTCGCGCAAAGGCGGGCTCAAGGTGCAGCCGCTTGCCGCTTCACGCTGCAACTGGAGCTTGGAAGAACTGGCCGGCTATTCCGCGGTTCTCCTGGAGAATACGCCCGCCAACCTGGTAGGGCACGTGGGCATGGAGAACCTCGCGGCCTGGGTCGCCCAAAGCGGCGGCGGGCTGATGCTCACCGGCGGCCGCGACTCGTACGGCCCCGGCGGATACTACAAGAGCCCCCTGGAACCGATCCTGCCCGTCTCCATGGAGTTGCGGCGGGAACACCGCAAGCTCTCGCTGGCGATCGTGGTCGCCCTGGACCGCAGCGGCAGCATGGCCTGCACCGTGCCGGACGGGCGGCAGAAGATCGAACTGGCCGACCTGGCCACGGCCGAGGTGCTCAACATGCTGGGGCCGACCGACCAGTTCGGCTGCATCGCCGTGGACGTCGTCCCGCACGAGATCGTTCCGTTCTCCGACGTGGTCGACAAGAGCGGAATGCGACTCGAACTTCTTGCGGATCGACTCGGCCGGCGGCGGAATCTACATCTACGAGGCGCTTGCCACGGCGGCCCAGATGTTGCTCTCGGCCAAGGCCGGCACCCGCCACATCATCCTTTTTGCCGATGCCGCCGACAGCCGCCAACACCCGGATGGCTGGGAGACGATCGTCGAGGCGATGCGCGAAGGCGGGCATCACCGTCAGCGTGATCGGGCTGGGCACCGAAACCGATTGCGACGCCGACCTGTTGAAGGAGATCGGCAGACGGGGCGGTGGGCAGTGCATGTTCACCAACGTCGCCCAGGAGTTGCCCCGGCTCTTCGCGCAAGACACCTGCGTCATCGCCCGCAGCGCGTTCCTCGACGAGCCGGTGTCGGTTCGGGCCACCGGCGGATTGCTGTCGGTGACGCGGCAGCCGCTGGGCGAGTTTCCCCAGATCGGCGGCTACAACCTGTGCTACCTCCGGCCCGACGCCAATCTGGCCGTGGTGTCGGTGGACGAGTACCAGGCGCCCGTGCTTGTCGTCGTGGCAGGCCGGCTTGGGACGGGTCCTCTGCTACACCGGCGAGGCCGACGGCAAGTACACCGGCCCGATTGCCGGCTGGAGCAGCGCGGGCGACTTCTTCACGTCGCTGGCCCGCTGGACCGCCGGCAAATCCAAGGGGCTCGGCAAGGACGTGGTGGCCACGCAGGAACTCCGCGGCGGCGTGTGCCGGATCGAGTTGCACCTCGACCCCGAGCGCGAGGCGACGCCGCTGGCCCGCTTGCCGGAGTTGACCGCGCTCCGGCGCGACCCGGCGAGGTGGCGGCGGCGACGAAGACCCGCATGAACTGGTCGTCGGCCGACATGCTGTTGGCGGAAATTCCCCTCACGGGCAGTGAGACGATCTTGCCCACGGTCGAAGCGCCCGGCATGGGACAGGCCACGCTGGCACCCGATGTGCCTGCCCTACTCGCCGGAGTACCTGCCGCAGAAACCGGGGCAGGGAATCGGGGCACTGGAGCGACTGGCCAAGTCGACCGGCGGCTGCGAGCGCGTGAACCTGGTCGGACTCTGGAAGGACATCCCCCGAAAGCCGCGGTTGGTGCTGCTGGCGCCCTACTTGCTCCTGGCGGCCGTGATGCTGTTCCTGTTGGAGATCATCGAGCGACGGACGGGGGTGCTCTCCCTGCGTCGGAGGCGGACAGCCGTCGTCCAACAGGAAGTTCCGGCGAAATTGCCTGAAAAGAGAGCCGCCCCCGTCGCCGCACACAAGGCGCAGCACATCGCGGCGCCCGAGGAAAAGAAGGCCCCAGCCGCGTCTGCACCGCCGCCGCCGGCCGATGCCGCCGTGGGCAACGAGAGTTTGACCGACGTGCTGGGCCAGGCCCAACGTCGCGCCCGCCGACGGACGGAGCGGAATTAGGCCGTGGCGGTGCGTTGGTCCGGCGAAACTCGGCGGTCGAATTCCGGGTATGACTCAAGCGGCCGATGCAGCTTGCCAACCCCGTATGGTCAAACACCTCGCGAATCAATCGCACCGGCCGCTGCTTTGTGCAGATAGTCGATGGCCGTCACGCCGCCGACGGTGCAATAGATGCCGCCATCCTTGGTCGGCACGGAACCCTCGACGGCCAAGAGGTACCCGTCGATGCATGCCGCTACGGCGGGCCGCGCCGTAGATCGTTTCGTCGATCATGGAGAACCCCCTGATGTCGATGCTGTTGGCACCGCACCGGGCGCTCGAGTTGCAACTCGGCGACGGCGTAGGAGGCGTTCTATTGCGGCCAAAGACAAGCGAGTCGTAGTTGCGCGGCCGCAACTCGCTTATCAGTCAATATCTTGCATTGTTCATATTCGGTGTGGCGATGAAACTCGCCGCGGGCCAGCAGATAGGTCTTGCCGCCGCACTCCATCCGGTATTCCCGCAGTCGCTCAATACGGCGTTACCTCCCGTATGAAATCCAGCAACGTCGCGCCGGTCATGTCATCGCGCGCGCCGAGCAAGTGGTTCGCGCTGGCGTGGGTCCGGTCCTCCAAAACCACGACGCTTGCCCTGCCCTTGGCATCCTTGATTAAGCCCGCCAGTTGTGCGGCAGCCTGGTGCGAATCGCTGCCGGCCTGGACGGAGGCAAACAGGAATGGTGGCAGGGGCTTGGCGTCGCCGACGTGCGCCATCGGCGAGGCGTCGCGCCAGGCGGCCTCCGAGTCGCCGAACGCTTGCCGGATATACGGGGCGTAACTCCCGCCCGCCTTCACCTTGGCCACCAGGTCGTAGGCCCCGCCGCTCCAGGCCACGACGCCGCGGAGGTCACTTGGACGGAGTTTGACGTCGGCCAGGTAACGTGGGTCGAGCGCCAGCAGCGCCACCAGGTGGCAGCCGGCGGAGTGGCCCATCACCACGATCTTCTGCGGCGAGCCGCCGAATTCGGCCGCATGATCGTAAACCCAACGCACGGCCGCCGCCACGTCCCTGATATGGGCCGGATGGGTCACGTCCGGCGACAGGCGGTAATTGGCGCTGACCAGCACGATCCCCTGTTCATTGAGGAACTTGGGCTTGTAACTGACTTCGCTTTTGTCCCCCTTGGTCCATTCGCCACGGTGGAAGAAGACGACGACCGGCGCCCCGGCGGCGCCGCGCGGCGCGTAAACATCCAACCGCTGCTTGGCGTCCTTGCCATAGGCCAGATCGGCGTGAACGACGGTCTTCTCCGAGAGAACCGCCGCTTCCTCGGGGCGAGCGCCGTTGTCGATCGCCTTCTTCGGTTTTTCCGGCGGATCGCCGGCCGGTGCGGCAACGCCGCTGCCGAAAATCGCCGCGATCATGCCCAGGCCCACCATCGTCTGAAAGAAACGGCTGCGAACCATGTCGATCTCCTTGTGTAACGCAATGGAATTCATTCGAGTTGAAACGCTTCCAGGCCGTTGGTGCCCGCACGCACCTCCGCGGCAAGCGGCGTGGTCTTGGGGTCGGCGTAGCGGCCCCGCAGCAGATCGGGACCGACGTTTTCGTCGTTCTCTTTTTTCTCCGCGGAAGGATAGATGATCGTGACGGCATAGCGGCCGGCCGGGCGCCGTCATAGGAGGCGTAGGTGCTGAGGCGGAAGGAGCCGTCCGGCGACACCTGTCCACCGGGCCGCCGTGCCTTGGGGTCGTCTCTGTCGCGGGAGACAAAGGTCACCGTGGCCCCTTCCGCCGGCTTTCCCAGGAAAAAGACCTTGCCGGTAACGGGATAAACCGCCTCGCGATCGCCTCGCCGGCACGAGATCAGCCCCATCGCCAGCCCGCCCACCAGCACCAGCAGGAACAACCTCGAACCGCAACTCATAGCAAGACCTCCCGGTCCTCTTGGCCCGCCGGTGGCGTCAATTCATAGCCAATCCTGCGGAACGACCTCGCAGCCCCGCGCCGTGACGAGGGCGAAGAAGACCTCGGGCGAAATCTCCCGGTAAAGCAGGTGGACGGAGCCGTCGGCAAACGCCGCATAGGCCCCGGCGGAGTGAAAACTGAAAATACCGCGGTAGTTGCTGCAATTGATCGTGCCGGTCCCGCCTTGCATCGTGCCGTCCGAACTCCAGGTCCCCACGTTGAAATTGTTGTTGTGAGGCCAGCCGCCCCAACCATAATTGAGCGGGATGTCGCGGCTGGCGTCGACCGACCCCGTCGAGACGTACGAGGGAAAGTTGGCCGCCGAAATCCGCTGCCCGCCGGCCAGATACAGGTAGGGTCGCCCCGCCATCTCGCTGAGCATGACGGTGTTCGAGAGCCCGTCGGAAATATCGCCGAGCCGGCGGGAGGTGGGCGTCGTGCCCTGCGGTCCAAAGGCCCCGGAGAGATTGGTGGCCGCCAGTGCCTCGGGATAAGCGGCAAAATAACCGGCCGGGACCGTGCTCGGCGCCTTCACCGTCTTGGTCGAGGAGGCCCCCGCGATGGCAAAGTAGTCGGTGCCGGCGACCGTGAAGGTGGTCAACGCATTGGGGCTCTGATTCTTGAACCCGTTGTCAGTGGCCGTGAAGACGCGGGGGGACGGGCTCGAAGGACACTCCAACACCGCCATCCTTTGACTGACGACCGCAGCGTTACTGGCATCAAACCAGGGTTGATTGAGGTTGTACTGATTGGCGACGTTGCCCTGCTCGAAATAGGGCAATATCTGGGTGATCCATCCGAGTTGGGTGGATGACGAATAGAGCAGCGGCAGCCCGCGGTTCGCGCTTTCAAAGTTGTGGCAGGCCAGCGCCAGTTGCTTGAGGTTGTTCCGGCATTGAGCGGATCGCGCCGCCTCTCGGGCCGCCTGGACGGCCGGCAATAACAGCCCAAGCAAGCTGCCGATGATCGCAATGACGACCAATAGCTCCACAATCGTAAAACCGCTTGGGAATCTGCTGCCGCCAGGGCGTTCCCTGATGGCCAAGGCATCCTTTGCGCATTCCATTGCTCCTATCTTGCTTCTCTTCCGCCCTGTGTTCACTTCTGTAGACCAATCCACAATCCGCAGACCATAAGCATCTCTCGTGCCACCCTGCCATTACCGGCCCAGCCCTGCCGAAACGCCCGGAAATTGGCACGTCGCGCCGCTGGCAAGCCGACTCTCGCTTCCATCCGTGTCGATTTGCGCGTCTTGGGTGTCGGTCGGTTCGACATGGCCGACCGAGCGGAGTGTGGTCGCGTGAGGCCGAGAATTTCGCTATACTACCGGCCATATCAGGGGAAATCCGGCGATGCGATGGCCGATCCAATTCCAGTTGTTGTTCCCCACGTTGCTGGTGGTGGTGTTGACGATTGCCCTAGCCAGCGTGGTGAGCGCCTACTTTGGGGGCGTGTATGCGAGACGCAGCGAGGACGAAAATCTCCGTCGTGTGGTCGCGGCGCTCGCCGAAACGCGGTTTCCGCTGGTCGAATCGGTGCTGCGGCAGATGCGCGGCCTTTCTGGCGCTGAATTTGTCTTCCTGGACCAGCGCGGCGCGATCCAAGCCAGCACGCTTCAGTTGAGCCCCGATGAGCTAGAGCAACTACAGGACACTGGCAGCGATCAGCAGTCGAGCGAGCTAGTGGCAGGTCCAACGATAACCTTGGGAGGACGCGTCTATTTGAGCCAGCATGTTTCCGTGCCGTTGCGCGATCCCGGCTTGCGTGCCGGCTCATTGATCGTTCTCTGTTCCAAGGAACGCTGGTCGGCACTGATGCGGCAAGCGGCCTATCCGGCGATCATTGCGGGTGCCCTTGCCGTCGTGGTGGTGGTGCTGGTCACCACGGTGTTGGCCCATCGTTTTGTTCGCCCGATTCGGCAGTTGAAGCAACGGGCAGCCGCAATCGCGCAAGGAGACTTTCGGCCTGTGGCCCTTTCCCGCCGCGACGACGAAATCCACGATCTGGCCCTCTCCATCAACCAGATGAGCGAACAACTGGGGCGGTACGAGGAACAAGTCCGGCGTCACGAGCAACTCCGCATCTTGGGACAACTCGGCGCCGGAATGGCCCATCAGTTGCGAAATGCCGCCACCGGCGGCCGCATGGCGATCGAACTGCAGCAGCGGCAGTGCCGCCAGTGCGATCGGAACGGGGCCGGCGACTCCTTGGACATTGCCCTGCGCCAGCTTTGCCTCATGGAGTCCTATCTCCAGCGACTTCTCGCCCTTGGCCAGTCTCAACCGGTTGTCCAGGAAGTCATCTCGCTGCCATCCCTGGTGGCGGACGCTCTGTCGCTGGTGGAGACCGACCTGTGCGCACGCGGGCGTCGATCTTGTGTTTGAGCAACCATCCGCGCCCCTGTTGGTTCGCGGAGATGCCCTGGCGCTTTCGGCAGCTCATCCCAAACCTGGTGCTCAACGCCCTGGACGCCATGAGGGGGCAACCGGACCCGGCGGCAATCGTCGTCGCTTTGGAGCGCCTCGACGAGGATCGTGTGGCTCTTCGCGTGCAAGACTCCGGACCCGGTCCCACGGCGGACATTGCGGACCGCTTGTTTGAACCGTTCGTGACCACCAAGCCGGAAGGCACCGGCCTGGGGCTGTACGTCGCACGCCGCGTAGCCGAGTCGCACCAAGGTTCCATCACGCTGGGAGCGGCTCGGCGGCAAGACCTGTTTCTCCGTGGTACTGCCACTTCTAAATCCATCTTGAACTCAGAGGGTGCCGATGGGCCATCTGTTGATCGTGGACGATGAACCGAGCATTTGTTGGGGGGTGGCCAAGCTGGCGGAGGAGTTGGGCCACAGCGCAACCACCGTGGCCTCGGCCGAAAAAGGGCTGGAAGCGGCCCGATCGCGCCCTCCCGATGTCATCGTGCTCGACGTTCGCTTGCCGGGTATCAGCGGCGTGGCGGCGATGGAGCAATTCCGCAGGATGTTGGGGCCAGTGCCGATCATTATCGTCACGGCCTTCGGAGAACTGGCCACAGCGGTCGAGGCGGTGCGCAACGGGGCCTTCGAGTACCTCGTGAAGCCGTTCGACCTGACCGTGGTTCAGCGAGCGATTGAACGTGCCTTGCAGAGCATTTCCCGGCAGTCGGAGGCCACTTCCCCTTGCCTGCCATTGCCTGGCGATGCGACGATCGTGGGTCATTCACCGGCCATCCAGGAGGTGTTCAAGCAAATCGCCGTGGTTGCGCCGTCCGATGCGTGCGTTCACCTGCAAGGCGAAAGCGGCACAGGGAAGGAGCTTGCGGCGCGGGCAATTCATCGCTACAGCCGCCGATCCGACGGGCCATTCGTGGCCGTCAGTGTGGCCTCGCTCAGCGCATCGCTGGCCGAGAGCGAGTTGTTCGGACACGCCCGCGGCGCATTCACCGGCGCTGACCAGGCGCATCGGGGCCTGTTGGAACAAGCGCACGGGGGAACGATTTTCCTCGATGAGGTCGCCGATATCTCATTGTCTCTGCAAGTGAAGCTGCTGCGCGTGTTGGAGCATGGCGAAATTCTGCCCGTCGGCGGCGACCGGCCGGTGCAGAGCGATTTCCGCTTGATTTCAGCGACCCACCAAGACCTTTGTCAACGGGTGGCCGAAGGCGCTTTTCGCCACGACCTCTACTTCCGCCTAATGACCTTCAAGATCACGATGCCGCCGCTCCGCCAACATCGTGAAGACATTTCCGAGTTGGCGGCGCATTTCCTTGCCATGCTGGCAGCGAAAGACCACTGCTCCCGGCCGGCAATCTCTGCGGAGGCCCTGGCTGAATTGCGGCGACGCGATTGGTTTGGAAACGTCCGCGAGTTGCGCAACGCCATGGAACATGCCATGATTCTCGCCCGCGGCGGTATGATCGCTGCTGAGCACTTGCCGGCCCCCGTGGCATCGGCCACGATGTCGGACTCCATCCGCGAAGAGGCAATCGTCTCCTTGCTTCGTCAATGGACGGAATCGGAGCTTCACGACCCTGCCGACGTTCAAGACCTTTACGAGCGGTTCCTGAATCTCGTGGAACCACCGCTGCTGCAAACCGCGATGGATTGCTGCGGCGGGCAATACTTGGCCGCTGCCCGGCGACTCGGCCTACACCGCACCACACTGCGGAGGAAGTTGGACCAACTCAAGATCGCTGATTCTACTTGACGATGTGTTCAGCTTGTTGGCTCATTCATCCTTCGCGCCGTTGACGACAAACTGCTGCGTCACGGGCCCCACGGTTTCATACGTTTTGCTTTGTTCATATTCGTTCCCCCACACGATATTGTCCTTGTCATGCACCAGGCGGTGCTCTTTCGTGAGAGTCACGCTGACGGTCACCGTCCCGCCGGTCCCGTCGGACGTGCCTGTTATCAGCCCGGTATCGGGGTTGATGCTCATCCAACTCGGCTTTTGCGTGAGCGAAAACTTCAGCGGCTCGATCTTCCAGAATTTGGCGCCGGGCTTGGGCTTGGCGCCGTCCCTTCTCGTGAAGTCACCCAGCGAACGGATGGCCTTCACTTGATAACGATAAGGCTGGCCCGCAAGCGCGCTCGTGACCGGTACGCTGTAGATGAACGGCCTGGGGGCTTCGACGTAATCCGAATCCCCGCTTCTTTTGTCCTTGTCGTCCACGGCCACGACGCGGTAATAGGCCTTGTTGGCGTTCGGCAGCGCGATGCCCACGCCCAGAACATCCAGGGAAGTGCCTGCGACCTCGGCCACAAAGTTTGCGGGAAACGGGTTGGCAAGCTCCTTCGTATCGCCCAGTTTGACTTCGTAGGGGGCGTCATGGACCGTGAAACCCTTCTCGTCGCTGCCGTATACCCTGTACTTGGCGGGCGCCCTTCCCGCCGGGTTGGCGCTCCATGTCAATGTGCCGATTCCGGTGCCCGTGTTGTGTTGGATCGCCAAGTTGACGGGATACGCCGGTCCCTCCGCCGTGAAACTCCAAGTGTCGCCCCACGGGCCCCAGACGCCGTTGGAATCTTTCGCTTTCACGCGCCAGTAATAGGTCGTGCCGTGCGTCAACAGTCCGGGCCGCGGAAGCGCGTAGCGGGCCTGGCCTTTGTCGGGCGTTCTTGAAATGTATTTGTCGAAATTGGGAGACATGGGCCATCGCATGTCGGGACGGTCCGAAAGCTGGAAATGATAATCCGTGATGGCGTCGCCGTCCGGGTCCGCGGCGGCGTTCCATTGGAACGCCACATCCGTACCGTCGCTCTTGCCGCCGTTGGCCGGATAGACGGGCGAGTCGGGTGCTTTCGGAGGGCGTGTCTTCGACCTTTCGACCCAGTTGTGCGTGATCTTCAAATGCCTTGCTGCTTGCGCCGCTTCGGTTGTCGGTGTGTTCCAAGTAGGTGAAGCTGTTGTTTCCCACGGTCATGGACGGCATGGCCAGCGGCGCCATCTGGATGTCGTTCTTGATTGTTAAACCAGCCAACGAGGCCTTGCCTGTCAACGTGCATTTGATCGAGTACTCGTTCCCCATGGCGGTGCGGCCTTTGAACTTGCCGTCAAAGTCCGCCAACGCGGCCAGCGCCGTGTAAGCGGGCTTCCCGTCTTTCGGGTTTGGGAAACCGATCTCGAACGCATATCCATCGCCGGCGACAGCAAGGGCGCCTCCGACGAATTGATAAGGCACTCTCATTTGCCAAACGATGGCGCCGGTGCCTCTGTCCGCGGCCGTAAGGACACCGTCTTTGTTGGTGACGTTCGTCACGGTCGCCCCGGCCCGCCACTGCGAATCGTTCTTGAAATCCGGAGCGTACTGCCAGAGGCCGTTATAGATCGCGTCGGGAACGATCGGGGGATTTCCCGTCATGTCGCCGTGATATTTCACCGGAGTCTCGTGCCCCCACCTCCACTCAATGGCCTCGTGCGGACGCAGCACCATGCCCATGGTCCACCAGTTCCAGCCCTTGAGCTTCTGGGTCGTGTCTCCCTCCCACGTGTAATATTGCGAATAGTCCTCGTTGTTTTTCACGGAATTCATGGGACTCATGATGCCATACTGATGCACGCGTTTGATCAGGTCGTGGTCCCGCACTAAATCCAACTCATTGGCGAGGGTGTGGTTGTCGCGCAGGAGCATCATGGTGGCCATGTCGCCGTCGAGCGTGTTGTACTTGCCGTCGAAAAAGACCTGCGGCACGACATGGCCGGGGCAATGGCTGAAGATGAAATCACTCATTCCGACTTTGCTGAGCAGGTCCGATACGCACAGCGTGCTGTTTCCGCAGGTGTTGAAACCGAAGACGTCGATGGCCTGCGAAACGTCGCCCTGCGCCCCGTTGTCGCCATTGCCCTTGTGGTAGCGATGGGTGATGTAAAAGTAGAAGATCGCGAGGGCCTTTTCCCTGTCGGTCGAAAGCCCCTCCACGACCGAGTCTGCTATCGTCTGCTGGGAGAAGAAGTCGACGGGGCCGATCTTCAGCCACGGGTTGATCACATTTGCCGCGCCGACGTTCTCCATGCGAATCGAACGGTTTGACTCCCAAGTCTGCTCGTACGGCTCCCAGACGCCAGGAAGCGTGGTACACATCTTTCCGTCCATCGTGCCGCCCTGCGTGATATTGTAGGTGAAAGGCGCGGTGGTGACGTCCTGGACGTGGCTTTTCGGGACGTCCGTGGGGTCGGTGTTGGACGCCCAGGGCTCGAAGGCCCCCTTCGACGTTTGGATGAGGCAGGCAACCGAAAAAAGCACTGTACACGCAACCAGTTTAGAGGTTTTCAGCATGAAAATTCCCTTCGCTTCGCTCGACTTCTGGCGATAAAAACCCTGGCGTATGATCCGATTATTGACGTAATCCCCAATCTGCACCTTGAAGAACGTGCAAGCCGGATACGATTTGCAACCGTGCCATCGGTTGACTGGTTTCGCCGTCCTGCCGGGATAGAGCGCCCGAGGCGACAGGTCAGGCCACTTGCCGTCTTGCCGGCCCATCATTAGGCTAGGGTTTGCGTCCGGCGTATTCTAACACGTTTCCTGAACCATGTCACTCAGCCAGACGGACCATACCGATGGGGTTCGCGCCTGATGTCGGGAGCTTGTGTCCACGGCGGTGGCTGCTGAAAGGAGAAATGCAATGTACAGTTCGTCTCGGAAGTTCGTACTCGGCGTGTGCCTGGCCACGGTTCTTGCTTTCGGCATGATGCGAGAGCCGGCCCAGTCGGCCGTGCCGACGAAGGAGCAGACTACGTGGAACCTTAAGGAGGCGAAGCGCGAGGCGACCCCCACGCGCGAACGGATCTCCATGGCCGGGCTGTGGCGATGGCAGCCGGCCGGCAAGGCAATGGACCGCGTGCCGGCCGATGGTTGGGGCTACCTCCAGGTCCCGAGCCCATGGCCGGGAGGCGGCGACCGTAAGGGCGGCAGTCCGTCGTTCTACCCGAACCCGGCCTGGAATGCAGGCCAACTGCGGGACGTGACTGCCGCCTGGTATCAGGTGGAGGTCGCCGTACCGGCAGAATGGACCGGCCGGCGGGTGGCGTTCACCACGGAGTTCCTCAACTCCTTCGCCACCGTCTACGTGGACGGTCGGAAGGTGGCCGACATGCGGTTCCCGGCCGGGGAAGTGGACCTCACCGCGGTGTGCCGGCCCGGCGAGAAGCACGTGCTGAGCGTGCTCGTCATCGCCATGCCGCTGAAGGCCGTCATGATGTCCTACAACGACAGCGATGCCGCGAAGGAAGTGCGGGGCCAGGTGGGGCGACGCGGCCTGTGCGGAGACGTCTGCCTCGTAGGGACGCCGCAAGGCGCCCGCATCCGGCACCTGCGGGCGGAGCCGTCGGTGCGCAATTGGCAGATCGCCTTCGACACGGCCCTGGACGGCGTCGATCCGAAAGCGACGTACGCCTTCCGCGCGAAGATCAAGGACGGGGAGAAGACGGTCAAGGAGTTCACCAGCAAGTCCTTTCGCGGGGATGACGTCTCAAACGGTCGCATTCGGGTCACCGAAGATTGGCATCCCGACAAGCTCTGGGACATGAACACGCCGAAGAACCAGTACGACGTGACACTTTCACTGTTGGACGCCCAGGGGAAGGTTCTGGACGAGGCCCTGCCCGAGCGGTTCGGGTTCCGGGAGTTCTGGATCGACGGGCGGGACTTCTACCTGAACGGCACGCGCGTCTTTCTCTCCTTCACCCGCAGCCAGCCTGGTTGGGACTACGACCGCGCGATCGAGACCCTGAAACGCCACAAGAGCCTCGGCATCAACTTCGTCGCCGCCGGCGGCTTCGGCTGTGAGCCGGGGGCCCACGCGAGCTTTGAGGGGGTCCTCCGGGCTGCCGATGATTTCGGCACGCTCGTCGCCCTGACCCAGCCGCACTTCAGCGCTTACGACTGGGCCAAGCCCGACGCGGACAACACGAACGGCTATGCCGAGCATGCGGAGTTCTACACCCGCGTGGCCGGCAACCATCCCTCGGTGGTCTTCTACGCCACGAGCCACAACGGCTGCGGGTATGCCGACGACATGAACCCCGACCTGATCGACGGTCTGGTGGACCGGTCGGCGTGGTCGCGCGGGCGCAACGTGCGAGAGGCCCTGCGTGCCGAGGCGATCGTCAAGCGCTTCGACGCGAGCCGCATCCTCTACCATCATGCCGGGGGCAACCTGGGCTCGATGCACACCGTCAACTTCTACGCGGACTGGACGCCGATCCAGGAAATGAGCGACTGGTTCGAGCACTGGGCCACGGTCGGGGTCAAGCCCTTGCATTTGAACGAGTACGGCGTGCCATATCCCTGGGACTGGGCCATGTACCACGGATGGTACAAGGGAAAACGGGAGTTTGGCAGCGCCGTGGTGCCTTGGGAGTTCTGCCTGGCGGAGTGGGACGCGCAGTTCTACGGAGATTCCGCCTACCAGATCGGCGAGCACGAGAAGGCGAACCTGCGCTGGGAGGCCGAGAAGTTCCGCAAGGGCGAACTCTGGCACCGCTGGGACTATCCCTTCAGGCTCAGCTACACGCATCCCGAGCGCGAGGGAGTCTACTCGATGTACGTCGCCGACAACTGGCGCGCGTTCCGCACCTGGGGGCTGTCGGTGAACGATCCGACGGACTACCTGAACCATGCCCCGGCCGCCCTGCTGCGCAACAACATGCCGCTGTTGGCCTACATCGGCGGCAAGCCGGGGGCCTTCACGAGCAAGGACCACAACTTCCTGCCCGGCCAGACCGTCGCGAAGCAGCTTATCGTCATCAACAACTCCCGCGAGACGGTCACGTGCGACTGCCAGTGGTCGCTCGGCCTGCCCAACGCCCTGACCGGCGCAAAGGCGATCACGCTGCCGACCGGCCAGCAGGAGCGCATCCCGCTGAAGTTCGAGTTGCCGGCGGGCCTGGCGCCGGGCCAGTACGCCCTTGACGCCACGGTGCGCTTCAGCAACGGCCAGACGCAGGAAGACAAGTTCGCCATCGACGTTTTGCCGGCGCCAGAAGCGCTCCAGATCAAGCAACGGATCGCGGTTTTCGATCCCAACGGCGAAACGTCCTCGCTCCTGAGAAGCCTGGGCATTACGTTCGACAGGGTGAATGAGACCAACGCAGACCTCCGCGCGTACGACGTGTTCATCGTCGGCAAGGGCGCCCTGACGCTCGGCGGCGCGGCGCCCGATATCTCCCGCGTCCGCGATGGCATGAAGGTCATCGTCTTCGAGCAGACGGGGGACGTGCTGGAGAAACGGTTCGGCTTCCGCGTTGCGGAGTATGGCTTGCGCTGGGTCTTCAGACGCGTGTCCGACCATCCGCTGCTGGCCGGCCTCCGCGACGAGCACCTCTGGAATTGGCACGGAGAGGCCACGATCCTTCCGCCGCGCCTTCCGTACGAGCTCGACTACTCTCCCACCGTGGAATGGGCCGGCCTCCGCGTCAAGCGGGCCTGGCGCTGCGGCAACCGGGGCAACGTGGCCTCGGCGCTGATCGAGAAGCCGGCCGCGGGCGACTTCCTCTCGATCCTCGACGGCGGCTACGCGCTGCAGTACACCTCGCTTATGGAGTATCGCGAGGGGCGCGGCATGGTGCTGTTCTGCCAGACCGACGTGAGCGGGCGGACCGAGAGCGATCCGGCGGCCGAGGCGCTGGCCCGGAACATGCTGCGGTATGTAGCGGGCTGGCAGCCGGCGCCGCGCCGCAGTGTCGTCTACGCCGGTGAGCCGGCGGGCAAGCAGTATCTCCAATCCACCGGCCTCGCAGCGGCCGACTACCAGGCCGGCAGTCTTTCGCCGGAGCAGGTGCTCGTGGTGGGCCCCGGCGGGGCTCCTGCGCTCGGCGCGGGGCCCGTCGGCGACTTCCTTGCAGCGGGCGGACGGGTGCTGGCGATCGGCCTGGGCGAGGAGGAGGCGAACTCCTTCCTGCCGGTCAAGGTCAAGATGAACGTGGCGGAACACATCGCGGCGTATTTCAAGCCGCAGGGCGCGGGCTCGGCGCTGGTGGGCGTGTCTCCGGCGGACGTGCATAACCGCGATCCGCGGAAGGTGCCGCTGGTCACCGAAGGTGCGCAAGTCGTCGGCGACGGCGTGTTGGCGATAGCCCAGCAGGGCCGGGTGGTGTTCAGTCAGCTTGCACCGTGGCAGTTCGACTACTCGGGCGAGAAGAGGAACATCAAGCGGACGTTTCGGCGGGTGTCGTGCGGCACGGCGCGGTTGCTGGGGAACATGGGAGCGGGGGGCGAGACGCCGCTGCTAACGCGGTTTTCGAGTCCCGTGACCCAGGGCGAGCAGCGCTGGCTGAAGGGTTACTACTTGGACGTGCCGGAGGACTGGGACGATCCCTACCGCTTCTTCCGATGGTAGAGAGGGCCGCCGGCAGCCGCCCTCAGTCGAGCACTATCACCGGACGCAGGAAAATTGAGACGTTCTGCTTCGCGTGGCTGCCGACCCATGCGCGGGAGTGGTGCTCAAGAATTTGCGTTGATGGAACGCTTGAGGAGATTCTAACGAAATTTCACGCAGCAAGGCACGAATCATAGCCGAGGAGGCGAAATGACGGACAGGTGGAAAAAGCCCCATCTATGGGCGGCGATCGCTGCCGTGGCGGCGTCGGTCGCGTTTGGCGTGGTTGCCCAAGGTCAGCATCTGGGGAAGTTCAGTTCACCGCCGGCTGGGGCAGGCGTCGCTCGCAACTGGGCGCACTTTCTCGGGCCCAACTACAACGGCGTCCCAACTGTGGCCAAGCCGTTCGATCCAAAGGGGATCCAGCAAGTCTGGTCGCATGAGATTGGACCGGGCTGCTCCTCCGTAACCATCGTCGATGGCAAGCTCTATACGATGGGCAACCGCAAGGATCAGGACGTTGTTTACTGCCTCGATCCCCTGACCGGCGAGGAGAAGTGGTCGGTTGCCTACGACTGCGGGCTGATGGCAAACAACTACGAA
This sequence comes from uncultured Planctomycetaceae bacterium, assembly GCA_963759115.1. Taxonomy (GTDB): domain Bacteria; phylum Planctomycetota; class Planctomycetia; order Pirellulales; family Thermoguttaceae; genus CAVWXT01. The sequence goes on along the minus strand of CAVWXT010000006.1, from coordinate 904,947 downwards.
GGCGGACCGAGCAGCACGCCGACGGTTGCCAACGGCCGCCTCTACACCTTCAGCCGCAATGGACAGGTCCACTGCCTCGACGCGCGAGACGGGAAGGATATTTGGACCGCCTCCGTGGAGAAGTGGTCGCCGAAGGGCGCGTGGTGGGGATTCGCCGATTCGCCTATCGTCTGGGAGGACCTGGTGTTCCTGAACGTCACCGAAAAGGGGCTCGCGATGAACCGGGACACAGGGGAAATCGCGTGGTCCGGCCAGGATGCTGTTCCCTCCTATGCCACGATTCTGCCTCTTCCCCGGGGGAATCCCGTGGTCGACCGTCCCGCTCTTGTCGTGCAAACGTGCCATAACCTCGACATCGTTGATCCGGGCACGGGAGCGTCTCTCCTGGGTGACGCGCCGGACTGGGCGAAGCGGCGTTCCAACAACAATGCGGTCACGCCGGCACTGTTCCAGGATAGCCTGATTCTCATGCACGGACGTTACGGGCTGAGCAAGCTCTCCTGCAAGGGTGGCCAGTGGGCCGAAGACTGGCTGTGCAAGGACCTCATCTACAACGAGTGGGATTGGTTCACTTTCAACCAGCAGGTCATCCACAACGGCCACCTGTTCGCGTTGGCAGGTTGCGGCACCAAGGCGAGCGACCGGATGATGTGCGTCGACCTTGAAACCGGAAAGGTGAAGTGGCAGACGCCGCAACCCTTCGGCAACCTTGTCCTGGCCGCCGACAAGCTCATCACCGTCACGCAGTCGGGCGAGATTGCCTGGGGCGTGCTGGACGGCATCCAATACAGAGAGACGTTTCGCAAGAAACTGCCCGGTGGACGATACTGGTCGCATCCGGTCCTGCACGACGGTTGTCTGTACGTGCGCTCAAACGGCGGCACACTGACATGCCTGCGATTTGAGTCCGACGCGGATGATCTGGCCTTGATCTTGCGGCGGTTGAAGGTGGAGTTCGCCAAGCCCGACTCCAACTCGCTGCGCGACGCTCGCGGGCTCAGCAATTCGCGCGCGGCGGAGTGGCTTTCTTCCCTGTCGGCGGACGGGCATTGGCCTGATATCAAGTACGAGCGCCCGCCGGCCCTGCCGGCAAGCGTCTACGCCAATCCTACCACCCCGAACCGTCGCTCGAATGCGCGACTTAAGCCGGCTGGTCCAGATGGCCAACGCCTGCGCCACTCCTGCCAGCCCGGACTACCACTCGCCGAAAATGCTCGACGGGGTCGGCGCGGGCTCCAGTGTTGGTATAAGGAGCATTCCATCTCGGACAACTGGTGGGACAACACCATCGGTGAGCCGATGCAGCTTTCGCGCATTTTGATATCGCTCGAGGATGTTTTGCCGGCCGAGCTTTTGCGCCAGGGATTGACCTACTATTCCTGCCCTACGGAAGTCTATCCCACCTATGCCACTGGGGAAAACCTGGTCTGGTACGCACAGCAACAAGTGCTGCGCGGGGCGCTGGCACGCTCCGGCAAGGACATCGCCGCAGGCAGTGATGCGATGCAGAGGGAAATCCGCTTGAGCGCCGGCGAAGGCATTCAACGCGATTTCAGTTTTCACCAACACGGTCCGCAACTTTACAACGGCGGGTATGGCCACGACTTCATCGTCGATACGTGCAAATATGCCACGATCCTCGCAGGAACCCGCTACGCCTTCACTCGTGAAAAGCTCTCGTTGCTCGCCGATCACTTTCTGGAGGGCGACGGGCACATGATTCGAGGGAAGGTGTTGGATTACAGCGCTTTCGGCCGCACCCTGTTGCGCAGGACGCCGCCCAGGGGGCAGCGGATTTTGCCGAGGTGTGCGATCAGCTTGCCGCCTTGTTGCCGGATCGCGCCGGCGAGTTGATGGCGCTGAAGAAGCACATTGAAGGAACGGGAAAGCCGTACAGTTTTCTTGGCAACCGCTACTTCTGGAACTCCGATTTCATGACCCACCAGCGGGAGGCGTATTACATTTCCGTCAAAATGGTGTCCAGCCGGACCGTGGGCACTGAAACCATCCATGCCGAGAATATGAAAGGATGCTACCTCCCCTTCGGCGCCACCTGGATACTGCGGCGCGGCGATGAATACAAGGATATTTTGCCCGTCTTGGATTGGGGGCGCTTGCCCGGCGTGACCTCGCCCCACATGACCACGCCGCCGGTGAGAAACGTCATGCAGCCGGAATCCTTCGTGGGAGGAGTCTCCGACGGCGTCTATGGCGCCGCCGCCCTGGTGTTTGAGGAGACGGAACCGCTTCCCCTCACTCCCCGGCTCAATGTGTCAACGTGGGGTCGCAAAGCGTGGTTCTTCTTTGACCGGGAGGTCGTGGCGCTGGGCGCCGGCATCAACTCCTCGCGCGATGAGCCCGTCGGAACAACCCTGAATCAAACGGGGCTGCACGGACCGGTGCTGATTGATGGGCATGCGGCCGAGCCGGGGGAAGCCAGCGTTCAACCATCGTCGTGGGTGCTGCACGACGAGATCGGTTATACGTTGCTGGGACCGGCTGCCGCCACGCTGAAAATTGGCCCTCAGGCCGGAGATTCGAGGTTCGGCGGAAGAGGGCGATCGAATACGCCGGCAACCACATCCGTGTTTACGCTCTGGATTGACCACGGGGTCCGTCCACGGGACGCCCAATATGCCTATGCGATTCTGCCCGGCATCAACGCGGAGCAGCTTGTTGAGTGGCAGGAGCATCCGCCGGTGCGGGTGATCGCGAACACAACAGAGCAGCAGGCGGTAATCAACGACCAGATCGGCGTGGCGGAAATCGTATTTTACCGGCCAGGCAACGTTGCGCTGGCGGCTGGTGCAACGGTGAAAGTCGATCACCCGTGCCTGGTGCTATTGACCAAACGCGGCAATTCAACGCGCATTGCCGTTTCCAGTCCGGGCGGAGAGTTCTTTACGGTGCATGTCACCATCAACACTTCGCAAAAAGAACAGAGTGCGACCTTCGAATTGCCGAGTGGAGACATGGCGGGAAAAAGCCAGGTCCTGGAACTCCCTGTCACCTGGTAAGTGCATGTTGTCGCGGAATCTCAGTTGTCCGAGAACGCTGCCGTATAGACTTTGATCTTACGATCAGGCGTAAATACCTGGTACCTGAAACTTCCCGTAGCGTACCCGTACCGCCAGTCAAACATCAAATCCGAGCATGGGGCGATAGGGTAATCCTGCCACGTTTCCCCGCTGTCGAGACTCCTTTTCAGGACATAGGTGCCGCGGGTGCTCTTGTAGCCCGTCAGTTTGCCTTCGTTATCCGACAAGAATATGGGGATGTAGGGGCCCAGCGTCGTCACGACCGGAGTCGTCCATCCATGATCGTATTTCGAGTAGTAGACGGCCGTACCGCCCTTCTTGCGCTGGGCGAATGTCGCCATGATCTTCCCGTCGCCGCCTCGTCCCATGCCAATTGCCTCTGAATACAGGCCGTACCGTGCGCCTTCCGTGTGCGTGAAAGACGGCCCCACGATGGCATCGCCGCTGTTGTGCGTGATAGGCAGCGCGGCATATTGGGCGCCGTTGGCACGATAGAAGGTGGCGCCGCCATCATCGGAATAGGCGTACACCAGATAGAACCCGTTATAGCCGCCGCCGGAAGAATTGTACTGATCTTGCATCATGTACGCGACGTGCATGCGGCTCTTGGCATCGAAATAGACGTACATGATGCCGGGCTCGTAGCCGTCTCCGGAGTCCTTGTCCGTCCAAAACAAGCTCTTTTCATAGCTCAAGCCTCTGGGATAGCTGGTGCCGCCCAACTGGGTCCACGTCTTCGAGCTACAGTCATACTTGGCCAAGCCCCCGCCTTGGCAGCCGGGGGTCCATTTACGATAGAGCGCGTTGTCGACCGAGTGGCGGAAAGAGACGTACAAAGCGCCGTTCCGGTCGTTATAGAACCTCGGATAGGTGATGTGTTTTCCCGGCGGCGACTGCTTCGTGTCGCCCTGGTAAGTGAAGGCGGCTATGTCCTCGGGACGATCCGACACCCAATACAGCCATTGATCGGCGCCGTGCATTCCTCCGGTAACATGGATGTACCCGTCGTTATCCAGGCCTACCGACGGCGCCATGTGGTAGCGGTCATTGGCAACCGCGGTGCCGTTTATATCTTTGCTGGTTACCGTCCCACGGGACTTCTTCGCTATACAGATGTGCCGATTTGGATCGAGGTAAACCGTGTAGACGCAATCGTGATACGTGGTGATGGGCGTCTGATAGGTGGCGACGGCCGCGCTACAGCTATCAAACGTCATCTCCTCGTCGATAATCGTGGCCTTTTCGACCGGAGTGCTCGCCCGAATAGGCCGGGGCGCGGCGATTGTCGCCGCGAGAATCATGGAGATGACCGGTAGGACTCGCGATTTCTCCGAGAGATGTCGGGATGGCAATAGGGTCATTGGCATGGTCCCTTTGGGCTGAGAAGCGTTCCAGAAGGCATGATGGGGTAGGCTGCAGAATCAAGCCTAGCTATCGGCCGGCAGAATGTCAAGCAACGACTTCCTGCTTGTTCGCTGTTGGTTGACACTTGCAGCTCGGCTGAGTATCTTGACTCATGCCCTTCCGCTCGTTTTCCTTCCTGCTTACAAGGTGCGACATGAGCAATCGTTGGCTGGTTTCACTTACATCTCTTCTCTGCACTGCGGTCGCTTTGAGCACTAGTCTTGGCCAGGAGCAAGCGGTGCAATTGCCCCCGGGCGTGAAGGCGGTCTGGGACTTGGACAAGGCACACCGCGAGACGACACCTACCCGCGAACGGATCTGCATCAATGGCTTATGGCAGTGGCAACCGGCGGGCAACAAATCCGACGGGGTGCCTGCCGACGGCTGGGGCTATTTCAAGGTGCCCGGCCCTTGGCCGCGACTCGCGAACAACGCGCAGAAGGAGAGCCAGACGGTCTATGCCCATCCGAGTTGGAAGGACACGTCGCTGGAAGGCGTCAACGCGGCCTGGTACCGGCGGGAGATCAGCGTGCCCGAGCAATGGAAGGGCCGCCGGGTCATTCTGTCGCTGGAATGCCTGAATTCCCGCGCCGCCGTGTACGTGGACGGCCAGAAGGCGGGCGAGGCGTTCTTTCCGTCCGGTGAGGTGGACCTTACACCGATCTGCCGTCCGGGCAGTCGGCACATGCTTGCCATCAAAGTCACAGCCCTACCATTACGCGATATTGTGGCCGTGTTCAGCGACAGCAATGCGCCCCGACGGGGCAGGGGAGCCGTCGCACGCCGCGGCTTGTGCGGGGATGTCTATCTCGCCGGAGTTCCTTCCGGCGCGCGGATCGCCGACGTCAAGGTCGATACGTCCGTCCGCAAGGGAGAGATTACGTTCCACGCCGCGCTGGAAGGCATGACGGCGGATAAGCGGTATTTCCTTCGCGCCCTGGTCGCCGAGCACGGGAATAAGATAGCCGAGTTCACGGGCAAGACGTTCGGAGGCGGCGACCTCAGGGACGGCGTCATCGCCCTGAGGGAAACGTGGAAGCCCGAGAAGCTCTGGGACATCCACACGCCGCAGAACGTGTACGAAGTCACGGTGTCGTTGCTGGACGCGGGGGGCGCCGTGCTCGATACGGCCGCTCCGGTGCGTTTCGGCTTCCGCGAGTTCTGGATCGAGGGACGCGACTTTTATCTCAACGGCAGCCGCATTTTCCTCTCCAACTTCCCCATCACGAATGCGGCCGTGGGGCCGGCGACGGCCACCTACGAAGCCGCCAAGGAAAGCATGTTGCGGCTGAAGAACCTTGGCGTCAATTTCCACTATACCAACGCCTTCAACTGCCAACCGGGCGCACACCTGAGCTATCGGGAATTGCTGCGGGCCGCGGACAACGTGGGCATGCTCATCGCTTTCACCCAGCCGCATTTCGGCGACTACGAGTGGACCGCAAAGGACGCCGACCGGGACAACGGCTACGCCCGCCACGCAGCGGCCTATGTGCGCGTGGCCCAGAACCATCCCTCAGTGGTGTTCTATTCGATGAGCCACAACGCGACCGGCTACAACGGCGACATGGACCCGGACATGATCGACGGCATCAAGGATCCCCGCAGTCCGGCGGCCAAGCGGAACACCGAGACCGCGTTGCGGGCGGAGGCCATCGTCCGCGGGCTGGACCCCAGCCGCGTCGTCTACCACCACTCGTCCGGCAATCTCGGCTCGATGCACACCAGCAATTTCTACCCGAACTTTACGCCCATCCAGGAGTTGTGCGACTGGTTCGAGCACTGGGCCACCAAGGGCGTCAAACCGGTCTACACCTGCGAATATGGCGCGCCCTATATGTGGGACTGGGGCCTCTACCGCGGCTGGTACAAAGGGACGCGGACCTTCGGCAGCGCCACCGTGCCGTGGGAGGTGTGCTTCGCCGAGTGGAACTCGCAGTTCCTCGGCGACCGGGCGTATAAGATCAGCGAACCAGAAAAGATCGACCTGCGATGGGAGAATAAGCAACTCCGCGCCGGGAAACTCCCGCACCACTGGGACTACCCCTACGATTTGGATCCGCGGAGTTTCGACGACTGCCAGACCGTCTTGGCCCGATACCTGATCGACGACTGGCGGGCCTACCGCACCTGGGGAGTCTCGGCGCTCAACGCTACCGAGGCTGCAAAGCTCTGGAAGCCGCGTCCCGGACTTGATCGCCGCCGGCGCAAGCCATTGCCGGTGGACTGGGAGCACCTCCATCGCCCGGGATTCAGCGCAGACTTTACCGAGGAGCCGCGATACCAGTCGCTGGAGCTGGACTACGAGCGTTCCGACTTTGTTCCCTCGCCCCTCGCGGCGGATTTCGTCCGTGCCAACTCGCCGCTGTTGGCCTACATCGGCGGCAAGCCGGACGCCTTCACCAGCAAGGACCACAATTTTCGGGCGGGCGCGACGGTCGAGAAGCAACTGATCGTCCTCAACAACTGCCGCCAGACGGTGAAGTGCGATTGCAGTTGGTCGCTCAAGGTTTCGCCGGCCGTGACCGGCACGAAAGCGATCAGCCTGCCGACGGGCCAACAGGAACGGATTCCGCTGCGGTTTGAGCTGCCCGCCGGGCTGTCGGCCGGAGGTTATGAGTTGACCGCCACCGTCAAGTTTAGCAATGGCGAGACGCAGACGGATGCCTTCACGCTTCACGTGCTGCCGCCGGCCCCAGCCGTCAAACCGGCGGTGAAAATCGCCCTGTGGGACCCCAAGGGGGAGACGGCCAAGCTGTTGGCCGGGCTGGGAGTGAAGTGTCAGGCAGTGGCCGCCGACGCCAATCTGGCCGGCTACGACGTGCTGATCGTTGGCCGAGAGGCAATGTCGGCCGACGGCCCGGGGCCGAACGCGGGCCGCGTCCGCGATGGCCTGAAGGTGATCGTTTTCGAGCAAGGTTCGCAGGTGCTGGAACAGCGGTTTGGCTTCCGCGTGGCGGAGTACGGGCTGCGCAACGTGTTCCCGCGGATTGCGGACCATCCGATCCTGGCCGGACTCGACGCGGAAAATCTCCGCGATTGGCGGGGAGAGGCGACCATCGTTGCGCCGCGACTCAAGGGTGAGGTCAACGACAAGCTTTTTAGTGGCGTCCAAACAGTCAAATGGTGCGGCATTCCGGTGACGCGGGTGTGGCGGTGCGGCAACCGCGGCAGCGTGGCCAGCGTGCTTATCGAGAAGCCGGCCCGCGGCAATTTCCTCCCCATCCTCGACGGCGGCTACAGCCTCCAATACAGCCCTTTGATGGTATACCGCGAGGGCAAGGGCGTGGTGGTGTTCTGCCAGATGGACGTCACAGGAAGGACGGAGACGGATCCGGCCGCGGAGCGGTTGGTCCGGAACATCCTCAGCTACGTCTCCGAGTGGAAGCCGGCCGCGAACCGGCAAGCCTTGTACGTGGGCGATCCAGCCGGCAAGGGACACTTGGAGCAGGCCGGCGTCGAAGCCGCCTTGTATAACGGCGGAAAGTTGTCGGCCGAGCAGGTCCTGATTGTGGGACCGGGCGGCGGCAAGCAACTGTCGGCCCATGCGGCAGCCATCGCGGAGTGGCTGGCGGCCGGTGGGCGCCTGCTGGCAATCGGACTCGACCAGGCTGACGTGAAACCGCTCCTGCCCAGCGTCACCATGAAGAAGGCCGAACACATCGCCGCCTATTTCGAACCGTTCAGCATGGCGTCGCCGATGGCGGGCGTCGGCCCGGCCGATGTTCACAACCGCGATCCGAAGGATTATCAGCTTGTCTCCGGCGGGGCCAAGATCATCGGCGACGGCGTGCTGGCCACCAGTGAAAATGGCAACGTCGTCTTCTGTCAGGCCGTGCCCTGGCAGTGCGACTACAGCAAGGAGCAGCACAACGTGAAACAGACCTTCCGGCGGGCTTCGTTCCTGTTGACGCGCTTGCTGAGCAACCTGGGTGTCGAGACGCCCACGCCCGTGCTGGCCCGTTTCAGCAGTCCGGTGCAGGCGCAGAAGGCCGAGAAACGTTGGCTCGTCGGCCTGTACCTCGACCAGCCGGAAGAATGGGACGACCCGTATCGGTTCTTCCGTTGGTGAGTGGCTGTGCTTCCCATATTTTCAGGCGGAGGGACCGGGGCCGACAGCGAAGGCGAGGTGCTTGCGAACCAACGCAAGCGCCGACAGAATAACGCGACAGAATTTCGGTAAGGGATATCCAATGGCAGTGAATCGCCGTGATTTTGTCTCGTTCTTGCTGGCGTCCGCCGCAAGCCCGAGCCTTGCCGTCGCCGGGCAGGAAATCCCGGCCGTCCTATCGGCTGAGGCCGCACCCGCTGCCATGGCCGGGCAGAAGATCCCGGTCATCCTTTCTGCTGGCGCGGCCCCCTTAGAGAAACTCGCGGCGATCGAATTGGTGAAGTATCTTCAGAAGCTTTTCCCCGCCTGCGAGTTCAATGTGTCGGAGAGCACCGCACCGGCCGGCTCGTTCATCCGGCTAGGTACGCTTGAGAACTCCCCGCAACTCTCAAAGCACGTTGCCAAGTCTGATCTTACGCACCCGGATAGTTTTGTCGTAACGACCGCCCAGGAAGGGCAGGCGCCGGTCGGCATCATTGCCGGCGCAGACCCGCGTGGCACGCTGTTCGCCGTTTATGCTCTGCTGGAGAAATTGGGCTATGGGTTTTACCTCTCCTACGACACCAAACCCGAACCCCGGCAGGGTCCATTCACTTTTGACGCGTGGCAGCTTGCCGATGCCCCGCTGATGAAGGAGAGGATTCTCTTCAACTGGCACAATTTTCTGAGCGGCTGTTCGGGTTGGAGCCTCCCGGATTGGCGGCAGTGGATCGATCAGGCCGCCAAGATGCGATTCACCTCCATCATGGTCCATGCGTACGGTAATAATCCGATGGTCTCATTCACCCACAACGGCCGAACGAAACCGACGGGTTTTCTCGCCACGAGCGCCCACGGCCGCGACTGGGGCAACGAACACGTCAATGACGTGAGAAGGATTTGCGGCGGAGAGAAGATGTTCCAGAGTCCCGTCTTCGGCTCCAGCGCGGGGCTGGTGCCTGCCGACCGGACCGTGGAAGCCGCAAGGGGCCTGATGAAGCAGGTCTTCGCCTATGCCCACAGCCGCGGGCTGGGCGTCGATTTCGCCTTGGACGTGGATACGGACACCGCCAATCCGCAGAACATTATTGCGACGCTGCCGGAGGAGGCCAGGATCGCGGTGGGGAAGTACCTGTTGGCGAACCCTGATACACGCGAGGGAGAGGCTTACTACGAAAGCCAGGTGCGGCAACTGCTGGAAGCCTATCCGCAGATCGACCGGCTGGTGCTCTGGTTTCGGGAGCGCGGCAGCGCCACGTGCCCCTGGTGCAACCTGGGGCCTTATGGTTTCCCCGAGGCCTGGCAGGTGGAGTTCCTCGAATGGCTACAAAAGCATCCTTTCCTCGGCTGGAACCACCAGCAGGCGTCGCTGTTCTTCGTCCTCAACAAGCTTGTGCAGGTATTTCGCCGGTGCCTCGACAAGCTCGGCAAGCGGCAGGTGCAATTGGCCATCGGCAACTGGGAGTTCTGGTTTCTCCGCACGGCGGACCGGTTCCTGAGGCCGGAAATCGCCATGATGAGCATCCAACAGCCCGGCGCCCTGGGGGATGAGGAGATTCAAGAAACGCTCCGCGCCGTCGGGGCGCACCGCAAGGTCATGGTGCTGCCCTACGCGCACGATGACGACCAGGGCTATATCCTCCGCCCGCAAACGCCGCCCGCCGGGTTTGCCTCATGGCTCGAGCAGAGCGGGTGCGCCGGTTATGGCATTCTCCATTGGACCACCCGGCCGCTGGACATCTACTGTAAGAGTCTTTCGGTGCAGGTCTGGAAGCATACCCGCGACCAGCCTTTGCAGGAAACGTGCCAGCAGATGGCCGAGCGCACTTTTGGGAAGGCGGCGCGGGCAGCCGGGGCGAAGTATCTGCTGCGTTGGATCACCGAGGCCCCCATGTTCGCGCGCGAGACCGGCGACCGCTTCATGGATCGAAGGTCCCTTCCCTTGACCGATGCCGCGGAAATTATCGCAGGCTGCCATCAACGGCTGAAAGTCCTGGACGAGATGCCGCCGGAGTTATCCGCGCAAGACGCGCAGTGGGTGGCCTACTTCCGGGACGGGGAGCGCTTCACTATCGATTTTTTCGAGAGCCATTACGCCTGGATGCGCTCGGCAAAGTCGGCGAAGGCGGGCGACATCGCACAGGCCCGCGTGCAACTCGCCCAGAGCAAGCCGGAGGCGGTAATCGAGCTGTATGCCCGCATGGCAACTCGACTGGACATAACGTCGGGTGACAAAGGCTTGCTCGTCTCCATGAACCTACGCTGGTTGCCCTATATCGTGTCTCAACGGCAGGCCCTGGGCGTGGACGCGATCCGCTGGAAGTTCCAGCCCACGGAAGACGAGCCCTTGGCAATGGGACAGGGCAAGTACACGTTCTTTGTCGATAGCGATCGCCGTCTTTGGCGCGGCTGGGGAGAAAGAGAAACCGGCCAGCCCTGCTTTGCCAAGTCCGACACGCCGGAAGATCTTAGCGACGCCTGCCTGGAAGTGCAAAAGGAATTTGCGCTTTCGCTAAAATGCATTATGGGGGAGCCACTTCTAAAGGGGACGTACAACACCAAGCTATTGTTCCTTCCTGTGACCCCGCAGGCGCCCGAGGGCAGCGTAGAAATCGAGCTGCGCGGTTCGGCGAACGGGCCGCCGGTCAAAGGCCGCTTGGACCTGCGCTCCAGGCCGGCGGATCACTCCGGGGTGGTTGCGGCAAATTACTCTGTGGAGATTGACCAAGGGTTTCTGCAATTGGGTGTCAAGCCCGCGGCCGGCAAGGTCCGCTTGTGCGGCGTGGTGCTCGAGCCCATTGCGACATGAACTTCGATGCCAAGAGGGGGAAAATGGGGACAGTCCCCCTTTTCCCCCGCATCGGTCCAATCCTCACTTCGCTACCGGCTCCGCCGCCTTGCGGAGTCCCTTGTAAAACGCCATCGCCGGCGATCCGCCGAACGAAATGCCCATCCAGGCGGCCTCGTCGATCTCTTCTTGCGTGAAGCCCATGCTGCGGGCCTTCGCTAGGTGGCTCTTCACGCACGGCTCGCAGCGGGCCAAAACGCTGAGCGCGATGGCGATGGCCCGCTTCGTCTTGCCGTCGAGCGCGCCGGGAGCGCCGGCCGCTTGAAGGAATTCCTGGAACTTCCGCTCGGCGACGCCAGTGCCGCCGGAATCGCCGGACGGGCGTGGATCCGACTCGTGGTGTTCGCAACAACTCATAGTGCCAGCCTCCTCGGTTCTCGGTGACATTTCACGAGCAGAATCGTAGGCGCGATCGTCGCGCACGCGATTCGGCGGCGCCACCTTGCCCGTGCGTGCAAGCACGCACCCTACGGGATGTTTCCGCGGCGGAAACCAGATGGATGTGCCCCGTGCCTTTGCCCAACACCCGGCCGATGATCGCCGCCTCGGGCATTCCGGCCGCGTGCAATCGCCCGAGCAAGTCGCCGGCCGTCGATTCCGCTACGGCGATCAACAGTCCGCCGGAGGTTTGCGGGTCGAAACAGAGGTCCAGCATGAGCCGGCTGCACGTCGTCGTCCGCAGTCAGACAATGGCCGGACGATTCGCGGTTCCGCTCGACCGCGCCGGAAGCGATTCCCGCGGCCAGGCATTCCAGCACGCCGGGCAGCAGAGGCAGATCGTCCCAGACGATCTCGACGTCGACCTCGCTGGCGGCGGCCATCGCAACCGAGGTGGCCCACCAGCCCGAAACCCGTCACGTCGGTGCAGGCATGGGCGCCGCACTCGATCATCAGCTTCGGGCCGCGTCGCGATTGAGCATGGCCATCGAGCGTGCGGCGGCCTCGGGTCCACCCGCCGGCGCGCGGCCGATCTGCGCGGCGAAGGCCATGATGCCCGTGCCCAGCGGCTTGGTGAGGATGAGGCAATCGCCCGGCCGAGCGCCGGCGTTGGTCACGATCTTCTCGGGATGCACCAGGCCCGTGACGGCGAAGCCCGCCTTGATCTCCGGGTCGTTGATGCTGTGTCCGCCGAGGACGGCCACGCCCGCCTCGGCCATCTTGTCGATGCCGCCGCGGAGGATTTGGTGCAGGGCATCGTCGGGCACGGTGTCCACCGGAAAGCCGACGATCGAGAGTGCCGTGATCGGGCGGCCGCCCATCGCATACACGTCGCTAAGGGAGTTGGCCGCGGCAATCTGCCCGAACGTGTAGGGATCGTCGACCGAGGGCGAGAAAACGTCGACGGTTTGCACCAGCGCCAGGTCGTCGTCGAGCCGGTAGACGCCCGCGTCGTCGCCGGCCGGCGCGCCGACGATGACGCGCGGATCGTCGAGGAAGGGAAGCCCCCGGAGCACGCGAGCTGAGCGTGGCCTGGTCGATCTTCGAGGCGCAGCCCGCCCGTTCGACCAGGCTCATCAGCCGCACGGGACCGGTCTGCCCGTTTGCCCGCTCGCCGGCGCAAGGGCAGAGGTCCTGTTGGCGGAAGAGGTCGCACGGGCAGGATTTCCGGGCATTGCAGATGCAGTGCCCCAGCCGCATGGACCGTGCCATGACCCGCTTGCGTTTTTCCAGGTCCTTCATAGGGGGCACCGCCATCGAGAGTGATGTTGTCGCATCACGGATCAGACACGATCTCCGCGATCCTGAAATTCTCCACTTGATGACGGATTACAAACGGTGAAGTGCCGCATTCGGCGGCAATTTCATCGACGTTGTCCTCACTGACGGTATCGCCGTGGATCATTCGCCGAAGGGCCCCCACGGGGGCAAGAAACTCCGCAGCGAACGCCCGATTGCACTGTTGTCGATGCGAACGCGATTCCGACACCAGCGCCGACGGGCCTGAATCGGCGCGAAGAATTTCACAGAGCGGCGCGGCACAGGGCAAATCTCCTGGAATCTTCCCGAGTCTTCTCGATGAGGAAACCCGGACTCATCCTTCTGTTAACCGCAACGACCGCACTCACAAAATCGCAGTCTTCACGAAACGGCAGTTGTGCGGCGTCCCACAGATTCGGAGGGACGCGAAGGAATCGACAGAGCTCCTCGTCGGTCCGGACAAACTCCCCGTTCATGCCAAGCTGGCTGCGCACTCGGTCTGCAAATCGGTATCCGCTCGTCCACGGGGGGATGCTCCGGTCGATCGCGGGCAAGGCGGATTTGAGCGACACAAGGGATTGCAGATCTACTTCCGCGTTGGAAATGGCGGCAACTGCGCTGCGCATTGCGGCGCTTTGCCTCAATACTTCACGCGGCTCGGCGATGGAAAAGAATTCGTCCGCCATCTCTTCGGGAAGGCCAGCCGTTGCATCCAAGATGGCCTGCGATTCCTCGTCCGAAAGGCCAAACGCGTCCAGTCCAAGTTGAGCCGCTGCCCTGCAAAACTCGCGTTCCTCGGCATCCGCGTCACGAATCGCCTGCCACTCGTCGTGAAGAAGGGTGTGTGCGGCGCCCTGCTGATCCAATCGTTCCACGGCAGCTTCGATGAGCCGAGCCAACTGAGACTGGACCGCACACGCATCCAGGTGGAGAGTTCCGGAAGTGACGAAGCGTAGGCGTTCCTCCCGACACTCCTTCCCGCGCCATTCCAGCAGTACGGTTTCGCCCGTTGGCGCAATCGTGAAGTCCGGCAGTGCATATCCTTCGCCCACCGATCGCAAGTTGTGACGACGAGCATAGGATTGCGGCGGACACCGCATTGGCGATGGCACTTCATGGAGCAGTGACCACCAGTGCGTCGCGAACCACTCGGCCAGGGGATATAATGGCAGATAGACATGGTCGCGGATCGTGGTTGTGCGATAATCGACAACCTGTGTAATGGGAACGCCGTCGGCCAGGATTTTCAGGTGCGCCCAGGTTGCCCGAAGCTCGGGCCCCTTGGCGGCCTGGGGATCTTCCCAGGAAAAGTCGATGACAAAGCTACTCATAAAAGTCGGCAATTCCATCCGGCCATTGGTCCGCAGTCAGCGCGTAGCCTTTGTACTCGCCGCGAGATCTGTTCACCAGTCTGGCCTCGTAGACAGTATCCCGCTCTCGATACCAGACGTACCGGGGAAACCTTGCTTCCCAGGCGCACCAACACACCCGCGCCGCAAGCCCGCCCGCAACCACTCGTTGATTTCTTCAAGGCGGTCGACGAATGACTCGCGGCAAATCGAGGCGTCGGCCCGCGGGCGAGGTTGTCCGGCAAAGGAAGGACGGTCCTTGTGCTCCGGACTACCGACGTACCTTACAGCCGATGCCAATTCGTTCAGGTCAACGTCTGCAGGAACAGGAACAATTCTTCGGATCATCGGTCTCTTGCGGCGGGGAACTCGCATGATCACAAGGATGCCGAAGCCGTTCGGAGGCGACGTTCAGTGACTTACGCCCAGCCAGCCACCGCTGTGGTGGGGTGGCTAAAATGTCTGACGGTATTAGTCTACATCATGCCGCAGTGCAGTTCAAGATCCAAGGATGCCGGCTCCCGCACAGCCTCTCTCTTGCTGTTGCACGAGGAGCCGTTGGTTGGCTAGAATGATCCACGTCGGTACGACGGGAAGTGGAGGCAGGTCCTTCTGCTCGCCTTGTGCTTCTGCTCTTGAGACTGGAGTTGACGCGATGAAATGGTTGTGCTCAGGAATCCTGCTATGCGTCGTGGTGTTGGCACTGGTCGGCTGCTGACCGGGGCGTAGCGGGCCCGCGTCGGGTCCGAAAGCGGGGGGCGGGGGGGCAACACGCCAACATCTACCGCTACCGCGCCGGCGTCTTCAGCCCGTTGAGCCGCCGCCAGGCGAGAATGGCGGCGCCGAGGGCGCAGGTCATCTGCGGCTGCGGGGCCACGGTCAGCGGTTGCCCGAGCGCCGCGCCAGCGCGGCCTCCATGCCGGGCACCATCGCCACGCCGCCGGTCAGCACGATCGGCGGCGTCACGTTGCGGCCGGTCATGGCCGCCACGCGCGTGGCCAGCGACGCCTGCACGCCGGCCACGATGTCCGCCGGCGTGACGCCCGAGGCCAACAGCCCGATGATCTCCGTCTCGGCAAACACGACGCACATGCTGCTGATGATGGCCGGGTTGCGGCTTCGGCCGGCCAGTTCGCCCAGCGCGGCCAATCGCACGCCCAGCCGGGCGGCCAGCAGTTCCAGAAAGCGGCCCGGTGCCGGCGGCGCAGCGGTCGTTCATCACGAAGTCGCCGACCGTGCCGTCGGCGTGAAGCCGCAGGAGCTTGCTGTCTTGTCCGCCGATGTCGATGATGGTTCGGGCCTCGGGCATGCTGCCGGCGAACGCCCCAGGCCTGGCAGGTGATCTCGGTGATCGTGGCGTCGGCCGCGCGGATCAGTTTGCGGCCGTAGCCCGTGGCCACGACCATGCCGAGCTGGTTGCGGCCGATGCCGTTTTCGCGCAACAGCCGGTCCAACAGCGCCTCGGCCAGCGCGTCCTGCTCGATGCCCTGATCGACGACGCCGGCGGCCACCACGTCGCGGCCGTCGCCGTCCAGCAGCACGACCTTGGTGGTTCTCGATCCGGCGTCGATTCCTGCGCAAATCATGGTTCGTTGCATCGACTAATGCGCGACTCACCGGTCTGCGGCTTTGCTTGCGGACGCTCTCGACCGTTTCGACCAATGCTTCCAGCCGCGTGCGGAGGGTCGGCTCCATCGCGTCGGTCACCGGCGGCACTTCGATTTCCACCACCGGAACGTCGATCTCGGCCGCGGACCACCTCGCCGATCACCGCCGCCTCCATGGCGCAGTGGCTGGCGCCGGGGATGCGCGAAATCACCACCGCCTCGGCGCCGAAGCGGCGGATGTCCGCGCAAATCCGCTCCGCCCGGTCCACGGCCGAACCGACCATCGGGTCGGCCAGGGCCATCCGCGCCAGGGCCTCCAGCGGCGGCAGGTCGGTGGGAATCGGATCCAGGGCGTGGCAGAACATGTAGTCGGTGCCGCACACCCGGCCGCCGACGTCTTCCAACAGGTTCATCACGCGCAGATCGGCCACCGGATTCACCCAGAAGACGCGCACGGCGTCGGCCGGCAGCACGCCGACGCCGGCTTGAACCCGGCGGCGGACCTCCTCCAGCAGTTCCGCCAACACGCCGAGCGTCTCATTATGATCGGAACAGAAATGGATCGCAAGCATCTCGGCAATCAGCATTTCCAGCGCCGGCAAGGGGCACGGATCGGCGGTGAAGGCAGAGTTGCCGCAGTTCGGCCAGACTGCTGCGCACCTGGTTGGCCCGGGCGATGCCGGCCGAAAGCCGCTCGTCGTCCGAGCGGCTGTCCGGCATACGTCTCCAGCGCCTGCCGCACGCGCTCGAGTTCCGATTTCACGAACGCGACCTGCTCGGCCGGCGCCGGAAGCCGCCGGGCAGTTCGACGGCCGCTTCGTCGCGGTCGGGCCGGCGGCGGTGCGGAATTTCCCACCACAGGATCGGAAAGCCCAGCGACTCCAGCCGCTGGGCAATCGCCGAGAAGTCGTCGCAGGTCGCCCCGACGCTGCACGTCAGCAGGCCGGGAATCGGAAAGCGGTTCCGGCGCACAAACGCGCCGAGCATCGCCCGGACCGGGCAGAACGAATCGTCGATGCCCAGCGAGTCGGCGATTTCCAGCAGCCCGCCGCCGCCCTCCAACACGCAGGGCAGCCACCACGCGCCGTCGGGATAGAAGGCCACGAGATTGTCGAACGAGTAGGCCATGACCGGCACGGTGCCGAGGTCCTTCATCGTGCCGACGAGCTTCTTGCCCTCGGCCACGCTGCGGCGCAGGCGGTCTTCTTCCGAGAGCAGGAAGTTCCACAGCCGCAGCGCGGCGGCCGAATTGTCCATCCGCAGCTTCAGCAGTCGCCGATCGCCGTCTGTCGACGTGCCGGCGCAGCGGTCCGCCGTAGTCGGGCTCGCGCAGTCCGGCAGCCGCGCAGTTCGGCGTACCGCGCGTCCCACTCGGCAAACGTGATCTTGCGGGGCTGGTCAGTTCACTTGAGCATTTCCAGGAAGGCTTCGATTCGCCCTTGCACGCGGTTGGGCGGCGCCGGTGTCGTCGGGGCCGACGTCGATTTCCAACACCGGCACCGGGCTCCACTGTTTCAATCGCTGCAACTCGGCGTGCCAGAGGTCGCACCAAACGTAGCGCCGGAAGATGATTCCCGCGCACCTGCCGGGCGGCCAACTCGCGGCCCAGCCACTCGTAGAGCCGGCTGTTGGGCCGGCGAAAGGCGTCGGGAATCGCCGTCGAAATAGGCGTCGGCCAGTTCTCGCAGCGGGTCGGACGGCGAGCCGCGCCGGATCGAACGGCCGCGGCAACGTCCGCTCGGCCGCCCTCCGTGGCGTCGAGCACCACGCGGCCGCCGATCTGCTCGACAAGTCGAAGAACGCGTCGTCGGTCTCCAACAGCGGACCGCCGAGAATGGCCAGCGGGATGCCATCGACGGCAGTCTGGCGGTCGGCACGCTCCAGGGGCTGTCAACTCCCCGGCGTTGACTTTCTCCTATGGCGCTCGCGATCGTAATGCGAGCATCGACTCGCGACAATTCCGCGTCGGCCGGCGAGCTTTGCCGCCCAGCCCCACGAAGAAATCGGCCCAGCCGGCGAAGTTCGTCGAGATAGAGTTGGCGCTGCCGCGGCCGTCTGCCACGTGGAAGGCACGTTCAGCAGAAAGACCGGGCGAGCGGCCGCGACTCTCCAGCAGCGCGGCGGCATACCGCATCTGATCGCAGACGGTCGTCAACACCAAGCGCCGACGGCGTCGATGCCCCGCGAGCGCCGCGTCGCATCAACGCCCCGGCATAAGGACAGACGCCGCGGGTGACGACAGCGGCCGGCTCGCGCCGCGCGCAGCCGCAGCCGGTGCGGCCGCAAGCCGTGGGCCGCAATCCATTCCGGCGGGAACGAACGGACTGCTGTAGGCGATGGTCTTCATGGGCTGTGGCAGACGGCGCTGCGACCACCGGTTGCAGGCAGCTTCATGTTCGAACGGACCGCTGGCCGCGGACCGTCTCCAACAGGGCCTCGACGCGCAGGGCGATCCGCGTCGAGTCGGAGGGCGAGTAGTCGGTCTCGATGTGCAGATACGGCAGCCCCAACTGCTCCTCGACGAAACGGCGGACGCGGTGCGATTCCACGTCGTAGGTGAGGCACGCCTGCCAGACCAATTCGACGACGCACTCCGCCCGATAGTCGGCCGCCAGTTGGCCGAGGATGTCGAGCCGGCGGTCGTTGGGCGTCATCACGGAACAGGGCAGGTGGAAGTATTTCTCGGCCAAGGCGCAGAGCGGATCGGCCGCCGCCTCGTCCACGTCTTCCAGCAGCGGCTTCAGGCCCGTGCAGTTTTCCATGGCGACCACCAGCCCGCCGCTCTGCTCGACGATATCCAGCACCCGCTCCGCGCCGTGGACCATCGGCACGCCGGTCATCAGGACGCGCACCGCCGGTCGCCGTTGCGAGTTGGCCGAGGCAGCTCGGCGGCGCTTGTCGCGCGATCTGTCGCCGCAGCTGCACGAAGGCTTCGAGCACGCGTCTCATACTGTTGCAGCGCCGCGGGCATGGCCCAAATGCTGCTCTTGCAGTCCAGCAGTTGCCGGCCGAGCAGCGGCGGGCGGTCGGATTTCATCAGCGCCGCCAACTCGCGCCGCAGACGCCGCTCGCGGTTCAGCAGGCCGGATCGCCTCGCGGATCTTGTCGTCGGTAACGTCCGTGGCGAAACGCTTCGACAGGAACGCCCGAAACTCGCTCGCAGTTCCCGAACCCAGTATTCGAGGGCGTCGCGGTCGCCGATTTGTGCGGCAATTCGAGGACGTACATCGGCCGGGATTCGGCCATCAGCTCGTACATCTTCTTCTTGCCGTCGCAGGTCGTCTCGCCCACCACCAGGTCGGCCATTTCCAGGAACGGATTGCTGCCGAGGACGTGGTAGCCGTAGGTGGATTTGATCAGCGGGCAGAGATTGGCGGGCAAGTGCTGCTCGGCGGCCGGAATCGTCTTGGCCGAGCCGCCGCAGAGGCAGACCGGCACGCCGCCGGCCGCCATGATCAGCTCGCGCGGCGTGTACTCGCAGAGAATGCCGACCACCGGCCGGCCGGCCGCCTTGGCCGCCACCGCGTACTCGTAGCAGTGCTCGATCATCCGGCCGAACCAGGCGAAACGGTCGCCGTTCGCGTCGCAGCCGTTCGCACGTATGCTCTTGCCGCATTGCGATGTCCGTTCCACGTCCGCGTGGCCGCGTCGAGCTACATCGCCGTGCCGCAGACGCCATCGGTTCCCACGCACGTGGCCAGATCGCCTCTATGCTTCTTCCGCGCGACGAATCGCCCCTGGGCAATCTTGCCCGCATGGGCCAGGTCGCGCATGAAGTTCATCTCGGCCCCCAACGACTCCATCAAGGCGATATCGAAACCGATGATCCGCAGGGCGTCGTACGTCAACTGCATGTTCAGCATGTTGAGATAGAGGTCCACGTGCGGTGCGAACTGGCCGGTGTCTTCCGCCACCAACACCTCGCAGCCGCTGTCGGCCAACAGCGCGGCATAGCCGTCGAGGTGAGCGTGTTGGGGAACTTCATGAACGTGCGATAGCGGTCCGCCTCGCCGTCGGCGAAGGGCCGTGCGGCCATCGACCCAGTCGGTGAAGGCGACGATGCCGCCCGGCTTCAGCAGCCGCACGGCCTCGGCGATCAGCCGCTTCTTGTCGACCACGTAGCACCAGGCGTCTTCGCCCCAGACGAAATCGGCGCTGGCGCCGGGCAGGCCGTCTGGCAGGCGTCGGCCAGCGTGAAGGTGATCCGGTCGGCGAGCCCCTCGGCCTCGCAGCGGCGACGCCCCAGTTCGACGACGGTCTCGGTGGCATCGACGCCGTGCATCCGATCGCCACGTTGCGGAAGCGGACGAGGAACCGCATCCCGGCGCCGTTGCAGCAACAGAGATCGACGCCGGTCATGCCCGGCCCGATGCCGGCCTTCTCGGCCAGCTCCATCGACGAGCTGCAAGCCGCCGATGTGGATCTGCTGGCCCATCACCAGTTCCCACAACTGGCCCTCCGGCCCGCTGTAGACGCCTTGAACGTCGCGAAGGCCGATGTTGGTGGTGCTCATGCACTGCTTCCTCGCAGCAAATCAGCAGGAGAAGGTGGGAGTACCGCTGCATACAGCCGAATCCCCCAGAAGTGATTCATCTTACTGACGGGCTTGCCGGGATACAAGATCGAGGGGTAAAATGCGGGGGCGATGTTCAGTTGGGATCAGGCCGGGCCAGAGAGAATCCGTTCTTGTGCCAAGGAGGGGGTCATGTCGCCGAAGCAGCATCTTCTGAGCCGAATCCCCTCCGTGGAGATTCTGTTGCAGGACGCCGAAGTCGCAGGGCTGGACGGCGGGAATCCCGCGACGCACTGTTGACGGACTCGGTCCGGGCGGCCGTGGAAGAGGCTCGGGCTCGGATTCTCGAATTGCCCCTCGCGGATGTTGACCCCCAAGCCCTGCATCGAGCAATTTTGGACGATGCACGTCGGCGCATCCAGTCGGCCCAGCGGCCGCACTATTGCCGGGTGATCAACGCCACGGGCATCATCCTGCACACGGCGCTGGGCCGCGCGGTGCTCCCGGCCAAGGCCCTGCGACAGATCGAAGCGGAACTGGCGGGCTACTCCCTGCGTGCAGGCCGACATCACGACCGGCCAACGTTCCCGACGCGACGCGCGGATCGAACAACTCTTGCAGCAACTCACCGGGGCCGAGGCGGCCACGGTGGTCAACAACAACGCCGCCGCCACGTCGATCGTGCTCAATACGGTCGCCCGCGGCAAGGAAGTCATCGTCTCCCGCGGGCAGTTGGTGGAGATCGGCGGCTCGTTCCGCCTTCCGGACGTCATGGCCGCCAGCGGCGCGAAGCTGGTCGAGGTGGGGACCACCAACAAGACGCACGCCCGAGATTATGAAAAGGCGATCACGCCGGACACGGCCGCCATTCTCCGCGTGCATCCGAGCAACTACAAGATTTCCGGGTTCACGGCCGAGGTGCCGCTGGCAGAACTGGTGCGAATCGGCCATGCCCACGGAGTTGTCGTGATCGACGACGTCGGCGCCGGCCCGCTCTTGGACTTCTCTCGATTCGGCTTCGACAAGGAGCCGACGCTGCAAGAATCGGTGCAAGCGGGCGCCGATCTGATCACCGCCAGCGCCGACAAGCTCATCGGCGCCAGCCAGGGCGGCATCATCCTCGGCAAGGCCGACCTGATCCAGGCCATCCGCAAGAATCCCTTCGCCCGGATTGTCCGCGTGGGAAAGCTCACCCTGGCGGTGCTGGAAGCGACACTCTCGTTGTTCCTCGACGAGGCCCAGGCCCTGCGGGAGGTGCCCACGCTGCGGATGCTCCGCCGGAATCTGGCGGAGATCGCCGCCCAGGCCGATCGCATCGCCCAGGCAATCGGCCAGAGGACCTCGGGGGCCGTGGTGACCACGGTCGAAGGCTTTTCGCAAATGGGCAGCGGTTCCTTGCCGACGCAGAATCTCTCCACCCGGCTGGTAGCGATCAGGCCGAACGGCCATCGAGGCGGGCGAATTTGCCTTGCGGCTTCGCCGCCACAACCCGCCCGTGTTTGCCCGCGTCCACAAGGGCGAGGTGCTGATGGATCCGCGCACGCTTCTGGACGGCGAGGAACAGGTGCTGGTCGAGGCGTGCGTTGAGGCATTGCAGCGGCAGCAGGAGTAGTGGTCTGTTAGATGATCGACGGTGTGTCGGGGGCCACTGCTGGTTCGTCCAGCAGTGCCAAAGCACGGGTGGACAAGCCGCCCGTGGCACCCGCGGTGTAGGCTCAGCGGAGGCACTGGCTTGGAACAGGTCAACATCACGCTCGGCACGGCCGGCCACATCGACCACGGCAAGACCGCGCTGGTGAAATGCCTCACCGGCTGCGACACCGACCGGCTGAAGGAGGAGAAAGAGCGGGGGATGTCGATCGAGCTCGGCTTTGCCCCCTGCAAGATCGCCGACACGCAAGTCGGCATCGTCGACGTGCCCGGCCACGAGAACTTCATCAAGACCATGGTCGCCGGCGCCAGCGGAATGGATGGCGTCATCCTCGTCGTGGCGGCCGACGACGGCGTGATGCCCCAGACGCGCGAGCACCTGGATATCCTCACCTTGCTGGGCGTTCGGCACGGCATCGTGGCCTTGACCAAGATCGACCGCGTGGCGCCCGAGCACCGCGACACCGTCCGGGCCAACGTTGCCGCGTTCCTCCAGGGGACTTTTCTTGAGGGCGCGCCGATTCTCCCCATTTCCAACGTGACCGGCGAAGGATTCGATCCGTTCCTGGAGTCGCTTTGGAGCCTGGTGCAGGCGATCAAGCCAAGGCGGATCGACGGCGTATTTCGCCTGCCGCTGGATCGAGGGTTCTCCGTCCAAGGCTACGGGACCGTGGTGGCCGGCATCCCGGTCTCCGGCGGCCGCGCGCGGGCGACGAGGTCGTCCTCCTGCCGCACAACCTCACCGGGCGGATCCGGCGGATCGAGGTCTACGGCCAGACCAGCGACACCGTGATGGCCGGCCAGTGCGCCGCGCTCAACGTCGGACACTGGGACCACCACGCAATCCGTCGGGGCGACGTGCTGACCGTTCCCGGCTACTTCTCGCCGCAGCAGTGGTACGTCTGCTCGCTCCGGCTCCTGCCGCGCGAGAAGCTGCTCCTCAAAAGCGGAGCGGAAGTAAAGTTCCACACGGGCACCTCCGACGTGGCCGCCATGTTCTATCCGCTCAAAGGCAACCACATGGAGGGCGGCGCCTCGGGGCTGATCCAGGTCAAGACGAAGACTCCCGTCGTGGCCGGTCCGGGCGATCATTTCCTCCTGCGGACCTCCTCGCCGGCGCGGACCATCGGCGGCGGCCTGATCGTCGAGGCCGTCCCGCGGCGGCTCAAAGGGAGCCGCCCCCAGGTGTACGCCGACCTGCAGCAACGGGCCGAAGCGATCTGCGACGAACGCCGCTTCGTCGAATACTGCGTGCGCAGGGCGGAGTCGCTGGCCACGACGGAGGCCGCGATTGCCTTCCGCACGAAGATTCCCCGCGACCGCGTGCGCGAAATCCTCGCGGACCTCGCTACGGCGCAGATCGTCTTCTCCCTGGCCGCCAAAGGTTACGTTCATCGAGATACGGCAAGCGAGGCCGGACAGAGGATTCTCGATCTGGTCGGCAATTTCCACCGCCAGTCGCCTGACAGCCCCGGGCTCTCGTTGGAGCAACTGCGCCAATCGACGGCGATCGATAAGGCGGTTCTCGACGGCCTGATCGCGCGTCTGAAAGCCGAGGGCCGGCTCTGCGAGAGGAACGGGCGGCTCGCTCTGCCCGAGCATCGCAGCACGTTCGGCGATGAGGATGCCAAGCTGATGGAAGCGGTCGAGGCACTCTTTCGCGACCAGGGTTTCTCTCCCCCGGACCACGAAGAAGTCGCGCGCGCAGACGGGCGCAGCTTCCAACAAGGTCCAGAAGATCCTCGGCCTGCTGCGCGAGCATGGGCGTCTGGTCCAGGTGGAAGAGGGCCTGCTTTTCCACAGCGAGGCCGTAGACCGCGCCCGCGAAATCCTGGTCGCGCATCTTCGCAAGGAAGGCCGCCTGGAGAGCGTGCAGTTCAAGTATCTTCTCGATACGACGCGGAAGTTTGCCCTGCCGCTGCTGGACTACTTGGATCGGATCGGGGTTACGCGGCGGGTCGGCAATACGCGCTATCCGAGGACCCCGCACTCAGCGTCGGAATAGGCGGTGCCAAGTGGATCGGGCGCACCGGCGTTGCTCTTCTGGCCGCGGCAAATACCAACGCATCGCTCGCTTTCCCTAAATTGGGGGTGATTGACAACCAGAACATCACATGGGACGATAAGGATGGCACGGCCGCTGAGCCGTGAGGGGGCTCTTGCTCCGGATGCCCTCCTGCGGCCCGCTTTCCGTGAAGTGAATCCACTCCACCTCCAACGGGCGTGGCTGATCGAGCAATGAAACGCGACGTGTGGCTGATCCTTCTGTTGCTGGGCGGGAGCGGGTCGCTCCTCTATGGATCGCTCTTCCACGTAGTGATCGTCGCCGAGGAGAAGGAGCGAGAGATTTCGATTGCGGTTCCAGTGCCGTCCGGTTTGAGTGAACGGCCTTCCGAACAACGCAAACACGCCGACAACCGGCCGGCCGAAGTGGAAGCCGGGGCCGATGATGGCGCAACGCCGTTGGACGTCGATCCTTTCCATTCGCCGTCCGCACAAAGGACTCAGCCGAACGAATCGGAGAACCCGTTCGAAAGCGTTTCCGTGTTGCCCACGCCGCTGGACATGAGGTACGAGAAAGTCACGGAGAAGTTCTTCGAGGCCCGCGCAGAGCCGGAGTGGGTAATCGTGCGGGAAGTAACCGTGGGAGGAGTGACGCGCCTTGATAGCGACCAACTCAAGCGAACCTACAGCGGCACTGCGCCGTCGCTGTGCCCTACCTGAGTGAAATGAAACCGGCCATGGCGTTCATGGCCACCATCTGCCCTTCAACCGATTTGCTTTCGACGAGGAGGGGAACCATGAAGCGTTTGCTGACAATTCCCGTGGTCGTCGCGCTCTTCGGATCCGTTTCCTTCGCGGCCCCCAGGACTTGGACGAGCAGCAACGGCCGTTTCACCACCGAGGCCGAGCTGCTCGATTTCAACGACGGAAAGGCCCAACTGAAGAAGACCGATGGCACGGTGGTGGAAGTGCCCCTGGTCTCGCTGAGCGCCGAAGATCGGCAGTACATCAAGGGCCAATTCCCCGGAGTGGAAGAGGAGCAGTTGCGTCCGGGGGCCGAGTACCGCGAGTGGAAGAGCAAGAATGGCAAGTTCACCACGCTTGCCGAATTCCTGGGGTACTCGGAGAACCACGCCCAACTCCGCAAACTGGACGGCAGCGAGATTTCCGTCGACGTCAAGCTGCTCAGCGCGGCCGATCAGCGCTGGATCGCCGGCGAGGTGCGCCGGCTGCGCGAAGAGGAAGCGGAAAGCAAGACGACGGTCGCCGAGGAGCCCGCCGGGGTGATGGGCGCCCAGGACATTTCCATGAAGTTGCTGCGGCTGGATCCGTCCAAGAAGAAGTCCCGCAACAAGGCCGACGTGCCGGCGGATTACGTGCTTCGGCTCACCACGCCGCAGATGCTCTACGCGCAGCCCGGCCAATCCGCTGTCGCCATCGACGCGGCGTTTGCCCGCATCGTCCACAAGGAGCCCAAATACAACGCTCCGCGTCCTTTCCGTGGGGTGGTGACGCTCGGCTCCCGCCGCTACGGTCTGGCCCTGGATGCCGTGGGGACCGACCCCAAGGGCTACAATCGGCTGTACTTCGACGCCAACGGCAACGGCGATCTGACGGACGACAAGCCGATTTCGGCCGCCGAAGTCAATTGCCCGACTCCGGGCCTGTCGCAATCGCAGTTCCCGCGAGTCGACATTGACCTCGACGTCGAGGGAAAACCTGTCGAATACGCGTTTCTGCTAAGCTCGATCTCCCAACAGTCTTCCGCCGCCTCCTACACGACCGTATCGTTGTACTCGGCGGCGGTCCGGGAGGGGTACGTCACGCAAGGAAGGAAACGCACGAGACTGGTGCTGCTGGATCGCAACAGCAACGGGCGGTTTGACGACGTCGTCTCCCTGCGGTCTGCCCTGAGCGGCGGCACGAGCGATCTGCTCCTGGTGAATCCGAACCCCAAGGATCAGCTTTCGGCCGACGCGACCATGGGCAGCGACCGGTATTTCATGGGCAAGATGATCTGCATCGGCAAGGATTTCTACCGGATGGAAGTCACCCCTGCGGGCGACCGGCTGAAGCTCGACCCCGCCAAAGTTGCCATGGGAAGCGTCGTGAATTCGAGCCTCGCGTACCGCGCTCTGCTCGTCAGCGAGGACTACGGGGCCGTGCTGCTGGCCGGCATGAAAGACCAGAAGGTTCCTTTGCCCGAGGGCCGCTGGACCTTGGCCAACTACACCATCGACGCCACCGGCTTCACGGGCGGTTCGCGCACGGCGTTGGCGGCCACGTTTGCCCAAAGCCCTCCTGCGGTGAGCGTCGGCGCGGGAGAGACGGCCGCGCTCAACTTCGGGCGCCGTTTCGCGCGGTCGTCACGGGGCGGCGGGTCGATGCCAGCAAGGTCGCCCTGTCGTTGGCGATCGTCGGCGCCGCGGGCGAGCAGTGTACGAGTTGCTACGTCAAGGGGACCCGGCCGCCGCAACCGCATTTCATGGTCAAAGACATGGACGGGAAGACCGTTCACCAAGGCGTGTTCGAGTATGGCTGAGGTTTCACCTGCCGGTACTTGTGGCAAGTACCATCCGACCTCAAAGGCGAGTTCCAGGTGTTCGTCCAACTCAATACCGGCCCCTTCGCTACGGACAACAGCCAACCGAGTACGATCACGCTGTGACGGGCTTTGCGACGAAGTCCGAAGACCAAAGTCCGAAGACCCAAGTCCAAAGTCCTCGCATCCACGCAACGCATCGCGCCAGTGTTGCGTTTTTACGTCACCGTTGCACTTGGCGGTCATTAGTCGGTGGTGACTCTGGGGTATCTGCAAAGGGTGGGAAACGGCAGTTTTGCGGGATTTGCGAGGCTCGTCGTTTTGCCGTTGCCGCGGAGTGGGGAAAAGAAGTACGCATGGGGACCAACCCCAGATTGGAAAAGGAGGTCACCATGCGTACCGAGAACGGATTTCAGCTTGCCTGCAAACTCGATGAGGTCAAGACGGAGGACGGTCATTGGGTGCTGACGGGCAGGGTGCAACTGCACCTGTCGGTGCCGCGTCAAGATGGGCGGTTGCCATCCCGCGTGGAACAGACGGTCGAAGAAGCAGGGCAAGAACTCAAACGGTGGATGTATCGCCAGTTCATGGAGAAACTGGATACGGAATTGGTTCTTTCCCTGCGTGGCGGGAAGAACCAAGAGGGGTTTGTCTGTCATGGGCGTCGCACCATGACGTTCAAGACGGTCTTCGGTTCCGGAAGCGGCCCAATCCTTGTTGCCTCAAGTGGCAGAACCTTCTGTCGAGGAACAATGTCTGGCCAAGGAAACTGAGGAGACATGGCAGGCCTTGGTGGGTTTTCCCGGGGCGCCAACGGTCGATGTCGTGGCGGAGGAAGAGCCACGCCACGTGGATGCCAATACCGTAATGGTCCAGGCGGACGAGGTCTGTGTCCACGCGCAGGCCAGCACCGGCTGTAAGGAGATTCGCGTCTATAATGCGGTGGTGATGACGACCGAGAAGACTTGGTACTTCAGCGAAGAGAATGCCCAAGGCTTGATCTTCTTGGTCGGCGCCCTGTTGGCGACGCTGGGAGTGCATCGAGGGCAACTGCGGTTGTTGTTGGTCATTCCTGAAAGAGCCTCTGGAGTCAAGGGCCTTCCGGTGAGTTGTTGGTGGTTGGATTTTGTTTTTGGGCACGTACGTTCCCCGACAAAGCCACAAAGGGGCTTTTCTTGGTAGTTTGAATTGGTTGGGGGGATCGATGGCAGAGTTCAGTTGTCACGGTCATATGCGAGGTTGTTCGCGCCGTTCTTTTCCGTGCGGCGGCACCCCTACCCATTCCTTCGTGAATCCGTCTGCCGCTAGCGGCAGCCGTTCAGACCCCAACGGGCCTGACACCGAATATGCTTTGCGACCGTCTCGCAGAACACCAGCCGTCCCAATCAACAAAACGCTCGACAACAAGGCCGAGTCCATTGACCAACTCGGACTGACCAAGTGTCCGCGAGGGCCTCTCCTCGCTGCGAGGAGGGCCGATGCAACCGCTACTCTCCCTTCTCTCCTCCCTTGTTTTCTGTAACAGGTTCCCCGCCCACCTCTTCCTTCCTATAATTCCGCTGCTTGGTGAAGCGGAGTCGGGCTCTGCGGGGACGCAACCCGACAAGGAATAGCCAAGTCAAGGTGCGCCAAGAGCGTGCGGGGCCTCTGACGAGGGCTTCTCGCCAGGGGCCGTTTTCTTACCCCTTGGACACCTTGCCATCCCTCCGAAAATCCGCTGCCGCAAAGCACCATCGGGCGATCCTTTCGTGTTCAGCCGGATACGGCCATTCCCTCGCGTTGCTCTTGCCGGAGCCCGCCGACGGCATACGCCTCGTGGTACTTGACCATGTGCCAGATGATCGTCGCCAGTCGACGCATCACCGCCACGCGACCGATTTTCGCTCCCCGACGCTTCTTGATCCTCTGATACCAGGCCCTCATGCGCCATCCCGCCGCAGGACGTGCAGCGTGATCTGGGCCAGGATGAAGCGCGCTGTGGCACTGCCTTGCTTGGTGATCGAGCCCAGCCGGTCGGTCGCCTCGCCGGAATTCCGGCATCCGGGCGTCAGGCCCCAATAGCTGGCCAGACTCTTCGATCGCGGGAACCGATCAATGTCGCCGATCCGCGAAGCCAAGGCCAGGCTGCCGTAGGCCCCGGCACCGGAATGCTGGCGATGACCGCCGCCGCCACGTTCTCCGCCTGCCGCCGGCGAATCTCCGCCCCCATCTGCTCGATCTGCTCGTCGCACAGCTTCCACTCCCCCAAGAGTTGATCCATCTCCCGCCGGTCGATCGGACTGAAGCACACCTGGGTCAGCCATTTCTTCCCCGCGATGGTGTCAATCCCCTTGGTGGGACACTCCTGCTCCAGATTGTGTTTTCGCAACAAACGCTTGACGCGGTTGATGATTCGGGTGCGGGACTGCCCCAGACGCTGACGCCGGGCGGTGAGTTGGCGGTCCTGCGCGTCTTGCTCCGTGGGCGGCACCACCCGGCGAATGCCTTGCACCTTCGTGCCCGCCAGCAACCGATGACGATTGACCCAGAGGATCTCGCCCAGGGCATTGGCGTCGCGGCGATCGGTCTTCTTCTTCGACTGCTTCTCGGGCTGAATGAGGATCGTCTCACGGCAGCCATATCCCGGCAACAGTTTCAACAGCCAGTCGTTAAAGCCGCAGACCTCCAAAATGGCGATGAAGCCGCCTTCCGGTTGGCTCTTCTGTCGCAACTCGGTGAAGAAGGCATGCACCCGTTTCCACTCCGTGCTCACCTGCCGTTTGTCGATCACGTCACCGGTCTCCTGGCGAACATTCACGGTCAACTGCTTGCGGTGCTGGTCGATGGAAAGGTATAACATCTCTCGGTCCTCTTGTTTGTACTTTTGGTGGGTTCACCACGAACCACACCGTGAATAGTACCGGGAGGACCGCTCTTTCATAGAATCAACGATGGCGCGCGATGGATTCGCGATTGGTTCAACGGCCTGAACGTGAAAGCCAAACACATGGTGTTGTGTTGGTATCACTTGGCCAGACGGTGCCTGCAGGATTTGGGCATGGCTTGCGGCCGAAGG
Source organism: uncultured Planctomycetaceae bacterium (assembly GCA_963759115.1). Taxonomy (GTDB): domain Bacteria; phylum Planctomycetota; class Planctomycetia; order Pirellulales; family Thermoguttaceae; genus CAVWXT01. The sequence goes on along the minus strand of CAVWXT010000006.1, from coordinate 875,149 downwards.
GCGCGGAGGAAATCGGCCAGGAAGTGTTGGGCCATCTTTGGGAAGCGGGGGGACGAAGCCCTGGAGGTGTTGGCCCGCCATCGCACGGAGATGAGAAATCGTCCGGCATTGGACCAGATCGTTGAGTACCTCGGTAACCGCGGACCATACCTGCCAAACTACAAGATGCGTCGGGAGGCCGGTCTGTGGATTGCCAGCAACCGCGTTGAGAAGCTCAACGACTGGACCGTGTCACAGCGGTGCAAGCACCGCGGGATGGATTGGACCCGCGAAGGGGTGTTGGCTCTGGCCCTGCTGGAATCGGCCCGCCGCAACGGCGACCTGCCGACGTGGTGCCGCAGCCGGAAACTAGGTCCTTGGATGGGTACGACAGCAGCCTTGCAGGCAGCATGATCGCCCACCGACTAATGACCGCCAGGTTGCGGATTGCTGGAACTGCTTTCATGGAAATGTCTTACAGAAGTTCGCCGATGCGATGATCGAACCACTCGTTGGTAGTGGAACCGTGCAAAAATCCCCCTTTCGAAGGAGGCGAGGCGGGAGTCGGCGAGCTCGCGGGGAGTGTTCTCGGCGGCGGATTCGAGCATCGCGGCTCCACCTGGTCTGCAACTAGGCGGGAATCATCAATCGAGTCGCGTGAACATTCTTATAGCACAGCCGCAGCCGGTGTTCAACGTTGCTTTTTGTGCCATTCTGCGGAAACATGGCGGGCGCAGACGGCTCGGGCGGCGCATCCGTGAGCCCAGGCGGCGGGCGTGCTTTTCCCCGGCCCGCCACATCCTTCTCGACTCAGGACGTGCCACCAAACTGGGATAGCTCAGCCGCTTCCGCAGTTGACTTCTTGCGCAGATGACCGATAATATGAGTAATCCGGCGTACCGGAGGTGGATGGCTTCGGCCATCGGGCCCGCAAGGGCCTTTTTTATGCGCTCACAATAGCTTCTTTCCCCACATCCGTCCGCCGCGTTGGTCATATTTTTGCTGTAGGATGGCAATGACCTTTTGGGCGAACGTCGCCGGCGGGCGTTCGGCGAGTTGGTTCTCCCACAGGATTTCCTGTCGGCTGGGATGGGCCAGCAAATCGCAGAGTTGCAGGCCGGCGATGTTGTTGGTCTTGGTTTTCACCTTCAATTGCTTGCTGGTGAAACGTTCTTGGAACTGATCGGGCTTCACATACTGCGTGCCCTTCTCCCAAAGCCCCTCAAACGATCTTCTCAGTCGCATATCTTCCTTGCCGCCTCGCGATTCGGCCATCACGTCGCCGTGCTCGCTCTCGCGTCCCAAGAAGAACGCAAAACGCTCGAGCAACACCGCTAGGCAATAGTGGTAGGGATCGTATCGCCAGGTGGCGTAGGCTTCCTTGTGCTTCTTCTTGTCCAGACAGACGGTGATGACCGTATAGTCCCATGCGGCCAGCAGCCCGAGCAATTCCACGTCGAACTGCCGCCGCAGTTCGTCGTCCTTGAGAGCCTCGAAAGGTGGGCGGGCGTTGAGCATCTCCTTGCGATGGAAGATGATCGGGTCGTCGGGATGCGAGCGGAAGAACTTCGCCTTGAGTACCTCCATTTGCGGATGAACGCAACGCTCGATGTGGCCCAATTCAAGAATGACGCCGGTGAGGCTGAGGAAACGATGGTTCGGGTTATCCGAACTTTCCAGGTCGGGGTTGCCCACTTCGTCGATGTATATCCGATACTTCGTCATCGCGCGTTGTCGTCACGGCAATTGGAGACACCGTGGGGCATGTCGTTGCATGCCGTAGGTTACGAATCGGGCGGCGAAATGGCTCTCGTGCCCTTTAGAACGTCCCCGGTGTGACATCAGAAAGGGATGTTGTCACCTGCGGGTTCTGGTTCAGAATAGCGAGGGAGAACGTCGAATCGCGTGTGTAGATTCGCCAGGTACCTATGCGCACCTTGTCTTCTCCACTTGACTTAAGCAACCGCAGAAATTCGCGAACGAGATCAACCGGCCACTGAGTCTTCTTGTAGTAATAGTAGTTTCCGTCAATGAAGCATCGAACTACAGCTGCAGGCTCGGGCACGTAGTGTTCGAGCATGAAGCCTCGGTACGCATTGTCTAACTGCCTGACTATGCGGACGACGTTGTCGATGTACTTGACACCAGTTTCGAGTTGTGAAAGGTGCCCGCAAATCACGTCCGCAAACTCCCGATAGGTATCGAGCTCGGAGGCCGAGAATTCGATTTCGGAAAACCGATTGCTGAGAGTCTCTTTTTCAACGTCAGCAAACGTTCGAGTCCGCCTCATCGGATCGTGTTGGCACATGCGGCCGACCGCCAACGGGTACTTAAAATTCGTGATGCCGTGGTCGGCGATAAGCTTTTCAAAGAGTTTTCCAACGAAATACACTTCAGAGGCAAAGTCGTATCGTGATATGGCAAACTCTGCAGGAGTATCGCACCACCAGTTGAGGCTGATGCTCTTGTTGAAGTCAGCGGAGGTTTGGACGGATTTGCCGAACCCCAAGTCGATTATCTTAACCGTCCCGTCCGATCGAACGAGAACATTGCCCGGACGGATATCCCGGTGAAGTATCGAGCAGCATTCAAGATACCTGAATCCGCTGACAGTCTGGAGAAAAAGGTCACTAATCTTGTCCGGTTGCTCAGAGACATAATCATCAATGGCGTGGCCGTCGATGAATTCCATGAGGATGTAGCCCGTGAACTGTTCCGGATATAGGTAGTAATTGAAGACGCGGACTACGTTCTCATGCTGCAACTGGTGGAGCAACTTGATCTCGCGAACGAAGTTCTTGTACAGTTGCTCCCGGTGCGTCTCGGCAAACGGTGTGTATTTCTTGCATACGAAGCATTTCGTCAATGAGATCGTCATGCAAGAGCACCGTCTTGCCGCAAGCTCCTTGGCCAAGCTCCCTCACGAACTGATAGTCGCGTTTACGAAGAAACGTGACTATTTCGCTCGGCGCCGAAGACAGATTTTCGGCCACGGCCTGTCCTCCTGGCATGTTCTACGTCGCATATCGGCGGCCGCGCTTGCCCGACGGGCACAGGGCCAAGCCCCGCATTCGCCCCCTACTTCGGCGCCAGCGTGCAGATCATGCGGCGGCCGTGATGCACCGGCGGGGCTTCGACCTTCGAGATGTCGGCCAGTTGCGCCAAGCACGTCGTCGATCACCTTGCGGCCTTCCTCGACGTGGGCCAACTCCCGGCCGCGGAACACCACCGTGACGATCACCTTGTCCTTGTGCGGCGAGGAACTCGCGGGCCTTGTTGACCTTCACCTCGATGTCGTGGTCGCCGGTCTTGGGGCGGACGCGGATCTCCTTGATCTTCACCTGGTGAGCGTGCCCCTTGTGCTGCCGCTTCTTCTGCTGGTACTTGAACTTGCCGTAGTCCATGATCCGGCAGACGGGCGGGCGTTCGGCGGGGGCCACCTCGACCAGGTCCAGATCGAGCGGCCCGGGCCTGCCGCATGGCCTCATCGGTGGCGAGGATGCCCAACTGGGCCCCGTCGGCGCCGATGACGCGGACGGGAGTGACGCGGATTTGTTCGTTGATTCGCTGCTTGTTCTGTCGCCTCGGGCGGCCTCCATTTTCCCATAAGCAATGCACCTCAAAGGACTTGATACGACGCGTTGAAACCAATCACAGTATTCCGAACGGGGGCAATCTGTCAAGCTGGGCAAAGGTCATTGGCGAAGCTGAATGGCGATCTGTCAGTCCGTCGGCTCGCGATGCCAGTGCAATCGTCCTACGGCCCAGTCCCAGCCTAATCCTACGGTCTTCGCCATCTTCCGCACCGTTTTCGCCCGGATTTCGGCCTGGAGCTTCTCGATGGCGGCGGCCAGGGGCATGGCCCCCAGGTCGCCCTCCAGGCGGTCGCGGACGGCCACTTTGCCCTCGTCGGCCTCCCGGCCGCCGATCGACGAACATGTACGGGATCAGTTCCAACTGGGCGTCGCGGATCTTGGCCCCGATCTTTTCGGCCCGGTAGTCGCCGGTGACGCGCAGGCCGGCCGTCGGCCAGTTGCCGCTGCGACGCTGCGGCCGTACTCCTCGACCTTCTGGCTGACGACCATCACCCGCACCTGCTCCGGCGCGAGCCACAGCGGAAACGCCCCGGCAAAATGCTCGATCAACATGCCCACGAACCGCTCGAACGAGCCGAACGGCGCCCGGTGGATCATCACCGGCTGGTGCGGCGTGTTGTCGGCCCCGATGTACTCCAGGGCGAACCGCTCGCGGGCTGGGCAGGTTGTAGTCGAGCTGCACGGTGCCAAGCTGCCAGTCGCGGCCGATGCAGTCGGCCACGATGAAGTCGGCCTTGGGGCCGTAGAACGCCGCCTCGCCCCGCTCGATGTGCATGTTGCGGCAGGTCCATGTCGCGGCAGACGCTCTCCAACGCCGCCTCGGCCCGCTGCCACGTCTCCGCGCTGCCCACGTACTTGTCGCTCTGCCGGATCGCGGAAACCCAGCCGCACGCGGTAATCGTCCAGTCCCAGCGTCTTCAGCACGAACTGCGTCATGTCGATGCAGCCGCGGAACTCGTCGGCCACCTGCTCTTCGGTGCAGAAGATGTGGGCGTCGTCCTGGGTGAAGCCGCGGACGCGGGTCATGCCGTTCAGCTCGCCCGACTGCTCGAAGCGGTGCACCGTGCCGAACTCCGCCAGCCGCAGCGGCAGGTCGCGGTAGCTCCGCGGCTTCGACTTGTAGATCGTCACGTGGTGCGGGCAGTTCATCGGCCGCAGCAGGTAGCGCTCGCCGTCGGCCATCTCGATCGGCGGGAACTGCGAGTCCTTGTAGTACGGATAATGGCCCGAGGTCTCGTACAGATGCACGTTGCCGATCACCGGCGTATAGACCGGCTGGTAGCCGCGGCGGATCAGCTCGCCGTAGAGAAAGTTCTCCAGTTCGTGGCGAATCGACGGCCCCCTTGGGCAGCCAGAAGACCAGGCCCGAGCCCACGGCCGGCTCGATCAGGAACAGTTCGAGCTGCTTGCCCAGCACGCGGTGGTCGCGGCGCTTGGCCTCTTCGACCTGGCGGAGGTGCTCGTCGAGTTCCTGCTTGGTGAAGAAGGCCGTGCCGTAGAGCCGCTGCAACTGCTGGCGCGAGGCGTCGCCTTTCCAGTACGCCCCGGCCACCGAGAGCAGCTTGAACGCCCCGATCGCGCCCGCGCCGGGCACGTGCGGGCCGCGGCAGAGATCGATGAACTCGCCCTGCCGATAGAACGAGACGGTCGGCTCGTCGGCCAGCCCTTCCTCGAGGTGCTCGACCTTGAGCGATTGGCTGCAGGTCGCGGCAGAACTGGATCGCCTCCTGGCGGTCCATTTCGACCCGCTCGAACGGCTCGTCCTCCTTGACGATCCGGGCCATCTCGGCCTCGATCTTGGGGAAGTCGTCCTCGGAGAGCGACGTGCTCCATCTGGAAATCGTAGTAGAAGCCGCTCGGCCACGGTCGGGCCAAAGGCCAATTGCACGCCGTCGAAGAGCCGCATCACGGCCCGGGCCATCACGTGGGCACACGAATGCCGCAGCAGATCGAGGGCTTGGGGATCTTTGCTGGTCACCAGCCGCAGGGCGACTTGGCCTTCGCTGGGCAGCGAGTCGCCGGCCCCAACCAATCGGCCATCCACTTCGGCGGCCAAAGTGGCCTTGGCCAACCGCGGGCCGATCTCGGCGGCAATGTCGATCGGCCGAACGTGACGAGAATACTCGAGGGTCTTTCCATCGGGCAGGGTAACTTTGAGCATAGGTCTCCAGCGAGCCTGGTAACACCACCCCTCTGGCGAGTGGGGCATCGATACAAAGGACGCTCCGCGAATTGCTCGCCCGGGGGATTCCGTGTCACAAGTATAGTTCGCACGACGCGGTTGTGGCAAGGGCAGCAGCGCCGGCGGCAGGGCCAATCAGTTTTCCCAAATCCGGCTGTAGGAGGCGACTCCTGTCGCCGATTTCCGGTTGTTTTTCAAGCAATCGGCGACAGGAGTCGCCTCCCACAGCGAATAACCGATTGGCCCCGCTGACTGTTGGCCAAGTGTGTACACGGAGGCCGGCGTAGGGTACACTTGGTGGTTTGCCTTGGCTGGCTGGGCTTTGTTTACTGAGAAAGGGAGCGACATTCGATGAGACGTCCGTTTATTGCCGGCAATTGGAAGATGAACCTCAATCGGGCCGCGGCCCTGGCGCTGGCGGAAGGAGTGGCCAAGAAGGCCGCGTCCGTCGAGGGCGTTGACCTGGCCGTCTGCCCGCCAAGCTGCTACCTGGATGCGGTGGGCCGGGCCATTGCCGGCTCGAAGGTCGCCTTGGGCGCCCAAAACATGTATCACGAGCGCGACGGGGCCTTCACCGGCGAACTCAGCGCGGCCATGCTCTGCGACCTCGGCTGCACGTACGTGATCCTCGGCCACAGCGAGCGCCGCCACATCCTCGGCGAAACCGACGCGGCCATCAACAAGAAGGTGCGCGTGGCACTGGCGGCCGGGCTCAAGCCGATCGTCTGCGTCGGCGAACTGCTGGCCGAGCGCGAGGCCGGGCAGACCCTGAGCGTCATTCGCCGCCAGTTCGACGGCTCGCTGGCCGGAATTCCGCCCGAGCAGTTCTCGGTTGTCGTGATCGCCTACGAGCCGGTGTGGGCGATTGGCACGGGGAAGGTCGCAACCCCCCAACAGGCCGAGGAGGTCCATGTCGCCCTTCGCAAGATCATGGCCGAGCGTTATAATGAAACGCTTGCCAATTCGGTTCGGATTCAGTACGGGGGCAGCGTCAAGCCCGACAATGCCGCCGAACTGTTGAAACAGCCCAATATCGACGGTGCCCTGGTCGGCGGGGCGAGCCTGAAGGTCGACCAGTTTTTGGGCATCGTCGCCGGGGCCCTGTGAGAGAAGGAAGGACGTCTATGGCGCCTCTTTTGTTGACGCTGCTATTCTTGACTGCCCTGTTCCTGATCGTGCTGGTGCTGATTCAGCGCGGCAAGGGGGGCGGGTTGGCCGGCGCGTTTGGCGGCATGGGCGGCCAAAGCGCGTTCGGCACCAAGGCCGGCGATCTCTTCACGAAGATCACGATCGGCGTGGCCGCCTTCTGGATCATCCTCTGCATGTTCACCGTGAAGATGCTCGGCGTCGGCACAAGCCCCTTGAGCGACACGTTGGGCGGCAAAGCGGAAAACCGTCCGGGCGCCACCGCTCCGGCTTCGACCGACAAGCAGCCGGCGGGCAGCCAAGGCGCCGCCCCTGCCGCGCCTGCCGCGCCGGAGCAAACCCCGGCCAAGGGCGAATCAAGCCCGTGAGCAGCGAAAAATGATGAATGCTGAATGATGAGTGATGAACTGGAAACCGCCCGCCGTCCGCTGCTCCAATTCATCGTTCAGCATTCAGCACTCATCGTTCATCATTATTTTGGAGTCTTGTCTTGCTAGAGAGCATGACCGGTTTTGGCGAGGCGCATTGCCAGCAGGACGGCCTGGCCGTGACGGTCGAAATCCGCACCATCAACAATCGCTTCTTCAAGCTGACCGTACGCACCAGTGAGGGCTACGCCTCGCTGGAGCCGCTGGTCGAGACGGCGTTGCGGGGCGCCGTTCATCGCGGCACGATCCAGGTCAATGTCCGGGTGGATCGGAAGCGGTCGCCCGAGGACTACAAAATCAACGTCGAGGTGCTGGACCGCTATCGGCGGCAGCTTGAATCGCTGCGGAAAGACTGGAACGTCGACGGTTCGCTGCCGCTGGAGGCCCTCTTGCCGTTGCCCGGCGTGGTCGACGACGCCTCGGGCGCCGCCGTCGACGCCACGGCCGATTGGCCGTTCATCGAGCGGGCCGTGCAGTTGGCCTTGGAGAACCTCAGCCGGATGCGCAAGGAAGAGGGGCGGAACATGGCCACCGACCTGGCCGCGAATTGCCGCACAGCCATCGCCAGCCTGGCTCAGATCGAGCGCCGCACGCCCTTGGTGGTGGAAGAGTACCGCAGTCGCCTTTTCGAGCGGCTGAAGAAGACGCTGGCCGAGTTGCAGGTTTCGCTCGATCCGGCCGACCTGATCAAGGAAGTCGCCCTGTTCGCCGATCGCAGCGACATCTCGGAGGAGATCGTCCGCCTGCGGAGCCACCTGGAACAGTTCCAGACGACGATGGAATTGCCCGATAGCTCCGGCCGCAAGCTGGACTTCCTCACCCAGGAGATGTTCCGCGAGGCCAATACCATCGGATCGAAGGCCAACGACGTGGAGATCGCTCGGCACGTCATCGAGATCAAGACGGGGATCGAACGGATCCGCGAGATGATTCAGAACATCGAGTGACCCTTGCCGGCAACAGACAACGGTAGATTGGTGGTGGTGTCCGGCCCGTCGGGGGCAGGCAAGACCTCGGTCATGCAGCGGGTGTACGCGATCTGCCGTGTGCCCTTGGTGCGGAGCGTTTCGGCCACTACCCGGCCGCCGCGCAGCGGTGAAACCGACGGCGTCGACTACCATTTTCTCTCCGAAGGAGAGTTCAGTACACTACGGGCGGGGGCGCTTCATCGAGTGTTTCCAGGTTTTCAACCACGGACACTGGTACGGAACCCTCGAGTCGGAGGTGGCCACTGGCCTGGAGCAGGGAAAATGGGTAGTCTTACAGATTGACGTGCGAGGCGCCCTGGCGGTCATGCAGCGGTTCTCCGACGTGGTGAGCATCTTCCTCCGGCCCAGTTCGCGGGAGGAACTAGAGCGCCGGCTCCGCTATCGGGGCACCGAAACCGAAGAGGCCATCCAGCGGCGGCTCGCTCAGGCCGAACGGGAGTTGCCCCTGGCCGGGCGGTATGGCCATCAAGTCATCAATGACGACATGGACCAGGCGGTCCAGGAAATTTGCGATATTCTAACGAGAGAATGGGAGAAGAGTCAAAATGATTGACGAGCTGCGGGAAGAGGCGATTGTCAAGAAACTCGGCGGGCGGTTCAAGCTCTCGACCTTGATCCAGAAACGCCTGGTGCAACTCAACTCCGGGCGCGCCCCCTGGTCGACACCAAGACCGACAACAAAATGCAGATCGTCATCCACGAGATCCTGCAAGACAAGATCTTTCTGGACACGGAGTTGAACGTCCAAGTGGCGGCGGGGGCCGAGCCGCCCGTCCCACTGGAGGTCGATTTCCGCAACCTATGAAAGGACGCGAACTCTTGATCGGGGTCACCGGGGGCATCGCGGCCTACAAGACCGCCGCCCTGGTGAGCCAACTGGTCCAGGCCGGCGCCGGCGTCACGGTGGTGATGACCCGGTCGGCCACCAAGCTCGTTGGGCCAAAGACCTTCGAGGCGCTGACGGGCCGGCCGGTGGCGACCCGCGTCTTTGGTCCCAGCGCCCACCCGCACATCGAGCTGGCCCAAGCGGCCGAGTTGTTCTGCGTGGCCCCTGCCACGGCGAACATTCTGGCCAAGGCGGCTTGCGGCCTGGCCGACGACCTGCTGAGCACGCTGCTACTGGTGTTCGAGGGCCCGCTGCTGATGGCCCCGGCGATGAACAGCCTGATGTGGGCGAAGCCGGCGGTGCAGCGCAACGTGGCGCAGCTCCGGGCAGACGGCGTGGTTTTGATTGATCCGGGCGAGGGTTATCTCAGTTGCGGCATGCACGGCCCGGGCCGCATGGCCGAGCCAGAGGTCATCTTTCGCGCCATTGCGGAGCGACTGGACGCAAGCCGCAAATGACGAATGACGAACTTCAAATGACGAAGGAATGACGAACGCTAAATGACGAAATGAGTCGACGAGCGGAGGGATTCCGATGGAAAGCGCGGACACATACCCGCAACAAAGGCCACAAATCTTGGGCCTCGCGGTAGCAGCCCTGGCCATCAGTTGCCTCAGTGTGCTTCTGGGGCCATTTGGGTTCTTACTCGCTTGGCTGGGTGTCGTGTGCGGCCATTCTGCGAGGCGGCAAATCCGAAAGGATTCCGATTTCCGTGGTAGTGGCATCGCTCTCGCAGGACTGATTGTCGGCTACATCGTGCTCGCGGCAAGTGCCGCTCTCATACTCTACGTGTTTCTGCCCATCGTAGTCGAGCTAATCGTGGTCACGTTTCGCGGCTATTGACGCGATCGGTACGCTCCAATCCCTAATCCCTAATTCCTAATCCCTTTCGCGTGTCCCGCATCCTCATTACCTCCGGCCCCACGCGGCAGTACCTCGACCCAGTGCGGTACCTCAGCAACGCCTCCAGCGGGCGCATGGGCGCGGCGCTGGCGGCGGCGGCCGTCGAGGCCGGACACCAGTTGGTCGTTGTCACCGGCCCGGTCGCGGTCAGCTATCCCGACACGGCGGAAGTGGTGCCCGTCGTGTCGACCGAGGACATGCTGGCGGCATGTCTGAAGCTCTTCCCCGGTTGCGATGGCCTGATCGCCGTGGCGGCGCCCTGCGATTACCGGCCGAGTGCCGTGGCGCCGCACAAAATTCGCAAGACCGGCGGGTCGCTGCGGCTGGAACTGGTCGAGACGCCGGACGTTGTCGCCGCTCTGGCTGCCATCAAAACCTCTCAATGGATGGTCGCCTTCGCCCTGGAAACCGAGGACCAGCGTTTGCGGGCCATGCAGAAACTGGAACGCAAGAGTTGCGACCTGATCGTGCTGAATGGCCCAAAGGCCATCCAGGCGGCCGACACGCGGGTTGAAATCCTCGGCAGGGAGGGGCAGGTGCTAGGCAGCTTCGCGGGCAGCAAGAGCGACGTGGCCCGCGACATTTTCCAGGTGATCCAGCGGCAGTTGATCCGTGCCCTGTAGAACGGAATTCATTCCGTTTGGAGCGGATTGAAATCCGCTCTACGGTGGGTGGCACGCCCTTCGCTGCGCTCAGGGCGTGATTCGGCGGTCCACCACGCCCTTCGCTGCGTTCAGGGCGTGCCACCCAAACCTCGTCAATGGGCTTTTACGATGCCGCTTGCCGGTTCGCACGGCGGCGGTCGGTTTCCTTCAGGAGAACTTTCCGCAAGCGGATTTGCCCGGGCGTCACCTCGACCCATTCGTCTTCGGCGATGAACTCGAGCGCCTCTTCCAGCGACATCTTCCGGGCGGGCTTCAAGAGGATGTTGCGATCGTGCCCCACCGCCCGCATGTTGCTGAGCTTCTTTTCCTTGGTGGGATTGACGTTCATGTCGTCGGGTCGGCTGTTTTCGCCGACGATCATTCCTTCGTAGACCACGTCGCCGGGGGCCACGTGCAGTTCGGCCCGCTGCTGGAGGCTGTCCAGGCCGAAGGCCACGGCCTTGCCCGCCGCAATGGAGACCAGCACGCCGGTGGCCCGGCCGGGAATCGCGTCGGCCATCGGGCGGTAGCCCTCGAAGCGGTGATGGATCACGGCCGTGCCCTGGGTGGCGTTCAACAGGCGGGTGCGCAGGCCGATCAATCCTCGTGCCGGGATCGAGAAGATCATGAACGTGTATTCGTTGTGGCTGGTCATTTCCACCAGTTGGCCGCGGCGCTCGCCGACCAGTTCCATCACCGGCCCGGTGCGTTCGGTGGGCGTTTCGACCACCAGCGACTCGAACGGCTCGTGCAGCTTGCCGTCCACTTCGTGGAAGATCACCTGCGGCTTGCCGACCGAAAGTTCGTATCCCTCGCGGCGCATGGTCTCGATGAGGATCGAGAGGTGCAGCACTCCGCGGCCGGCCACCGAGAACTGCTTGGTGCCCACGATCGGCTCGACCTTGAGGGCCACGTTCCGCTCCAGTTCGCGCATCAATCGCTCGCGGAGGTGGCGGCTCGTGAGGTACTTGCCGTCGCGGCCGGCCAAGGGGGAGGTGTTCACGCCGAAGGTCATTTTCAAGGTCGGCTCGTCGACCTTGAGCCGGGGCAACGCGCGGGCGCCGCGGGGGCGGCCACGGTGTCGCCGATCTCCACGCCTTCCAGCCCTACGATCGCGCAGATGTCGCCGGCGTCGACCTCATGGACCTCCACGCGGCCGAGGTCCTCAAACGAGTAGACGGCCACGGCCTTGGTAGGCGCGATGCGGCCTTCGGACTGTATGAGCACCACGCTTTGTCCCTTGCGCACCGTGCCCGCCTGCACCCGGCCGATGGCGATTCGACCCACGTAGTCCGACCAATCCAGCGTGGTCACCAACATTTGCAATGGTTCGCCGAGCTCCACGTCCGGCCCGGGAATCTTCTCCAGGATCATGTCCATCAGCGGCTGGATGCTGGTGGTCGGCTGTGCGGGGTCGGAGGTGGCGTAGCCGAGCCTCGCGCTGGTGAACATGTAGGGGAAGTCGGCCAGTACGTTGTCGGCGCCGAGTTGCAGGAAGAGTTCCAACGTTTCGTCGACGACTTCGTGCGAGCGGGCGTCGGGGCGGTCGATCTTGTTGATGACCACGATCGGCCGCAGCCCGCACTCGAAGGCCTTGCTCAGCACGAACCGCGTCTGGGGCATGGGCCCCTCGGCCGCGTCCACCAACACGAGGGCCCCGTCGGCCATCCGCAGCACCCGCTCCACCTCGCCGCCGAAGTCGGCGTGGCCGGGGGTGTCGATGATGTTGATCTTCACGCCCCGGTAGGGAATGGCGATGTTCTTGGCGAGGATGGTGATGCCCCGCTCGCGCTCCAATTCGTTGGTGTCGAGGATTTGCTCGCCGACCAGTTGCGTTTCGCGGTAGCGTCCGCTTTGGCGCAACATGCAGTCGACCAGGCTGGTCTTGCCGTGGTCGACGTGCGCGATAATGGCCACGTTGCGGAGGTCGGTGCGACGCATGGGTTTGGAACGCTCGGCGAGCGTGGACGGCGGACTGGCGAAACCACTCAGAATAACACGTCCGGGGCGGCCGTGCAACCGTGGGGCGAACATGCTATTATTGGCGCGCGGCAATCCACCGGCTACTCCGGCCACGTTGCCCCCTGCAGATTCAGCCGCCGGGACCTTGACCGGGGCCGTAGACGCGTGATGATATGCTATGCCCACATTATGAGGACTCGATCATGCCCCCTGTGTTTCGCCCCTGCGTCGTAGCTCTGGTATTCCTGGCCGGTGCCTTGACGGCGGCGGCCCAACGAATCGAGTATCCGCAGACGCCGCGCGGAGATCAGGTCGACGTCTACCACGGCGTCAAGGTGGCCGATCCCTATCGCTGGCTGGAGGCCGACGTCCGCAGCTCGCCGGAGGTGGCCGATTGGGTCGCCGCCGAGAACAAGCTCACCGCCGCCTACCTGGCGGCGATCCCCGAGCGCGACCGCATTCGCCGCCGGCTGACCGAACTCTGGAACTTCGCCCAGTATTCCTCGCCCATGAAGGAAGGCGGCCGATACTACTATCTCAAGAACGACGGCCTGCAGAACCAGTCGGTCCTCTACGTGATGGACTCGCTGGACGGCAAGCCGCGGGCGCTTGTTGGATCCCAACCAGTGGTCCAAGGACGGCACGATCGCCCTGACGGGCCTGGGCTTCAGCGACGACGGCCAGTACATGGCCTACGCCCGCGCCGAGGCCGGCTCGGATTGGTCCACCTGGCACGTCATGGAAATCGCCAGCGGGCAACTGCTGCCCGACGAGTTGAAATGGACCAAGTTCTCCAACGCCTCGTGGACCAAGGACGGCAAGGGATTTTTCTATACCCGCTACGACGAGCCCGCCCGGGGCCGAGTTCCAGGCCCTGAACTTCAACAACAAGCTCTGCTATCATCGCGTCGGCACGCCGCAAGTCGGCCGACGTGCTGGTCTATTGGCGGCCGGAGCATCCCGATGGCTCTACGACGGCACGGCTACGGAAGACGGCCGCTACCTGGTCATCTCGGTCACCAAGGGAACCGACGAGCGCCAGCGCGTCCTGGTCCGCGACCTGACCGAGCCCTACGCCATGCCGGTCGAGCTGATCGACAATTTCGAGCACGAGTTCACGTTTGTCGGCAACGACGGCCCGGTGCTGTTCTTCAAGACCGACGCTGGACGCCCCGCGGCGACGGCTGGTGGCCATCGACCTCGCGCAAGCCGAAGCCGGCCGGACTGGAAGGAGATCATCCCGCAGGCCGAAGCGACGCTGACGCAAGTGAGCTTCGTGGGCGATCAGTTCATCGCCTGCTATCTCAAGGACGTGGTCGTCGCAGGCCAAGGTGTTCTCGATCGACGGCCGATTCGTCCGCGACATCACCTTGCCGGGCATCGGCACGGCGGCCGGCTTCGGCGGCAAGCGGACCGACACGGAGACCTTCTACAGCTTCTCCAGCTTCGCCACGCCGCCGAGCATCTATCACTACGACATGCCCACCGGCGCGAGCCGGCTGATGCGCCGGGCCGAGGTGAAGTTCAACCCGGACGATTACGAAGTCAAGCAGGTCTTCTACCACAGCAAGGACGGCACGCGCGTGCCCATGTTCGTCGCCCACAAGAAGGGCATCAAGCTGGACGGCTCGAACCCCACGCTGCTCTACGGCTACGGCGGCTTCAACATCTCGTTGCCGCCCGACGTTTTCGATCGGCCGCGTGGCATGGATGGAGATGGGCGGCGTCTACGCCCAGCCGAACCTCCGCGGCGGCGGCGAATACGGCGAGGCCTGGCACGAAGCGGGCACGAAGCTGAAAAAACAGAACGTCTTCGACGACTTCATCGCCGCCGCCGAGTGGCTGATCGCCGAGAAATACACCCGGCCCGACAAACTGGCCATCCACGGCGGCAGCAACGGCGGGCTGTTGGTCGGCGCGGTGATGACCCAGCGGCCGGAACTGTTCGGGGCCTGCCTGCCGGCCGTGGGCGTGATGGACATGCTCCGCTTCCACAAGTTCACCGAGGGCCGCGACTGGGTCGACGACTACGGCTCGTCGGACAACCCCGAGCAGTTCAAGGCCCTCCTGGCCTATTCTCCCTATCACAACATCAAGCCGGGCGACGCGCTATCCGGCCACGCTGGTGACCACGGCCGACACCGACGACCGCGTCGTGCCCGGCCACAGTTTCAAGTTCATCGCCGCGCTGCAGCACGCGCAGGCGGGCGAGGCCCCGGTGCTGATCCGCATTTCGACGCGCGCCGGCCACGGCGGCGGAAAGCCGGTCAGCAAGCGGATCGAAGAGACGGCCGACCAGTGGGCGTTCCTGGTGAAGAACCTGGGCATGCGGGCGCCGTAGGCGTGCGGTCGGTGGATTGTCGCCCCGCCATGAACTCGCACCCAGCCGCCAGAAGCGAGCCGCGCCGAAACCGACGAGGGTGTAATCCTCGGCGATTTGGAATCAGGTCAAGCGGCATGGTGCCGATGCTCGCAGCCGATGCCCCGAACGCCCCACAGCCGCCGGATGGATCGCTTGACGCGGCGAGCGCCAGGACGTACCCTATAATCAGGTGGCGATGTACAGTGCGGTGCCTCTTCCGTCTTTCCGCGCTCATGGATACGTCTCACGCCAAACCAGCCGTGCGAACCGTCCATCCCAGCGTGATTGAGTTGCGCGAGATGCTCCAGTCGGTGCTGGGCGACAACTTCGTGCGGTTGCACCACTTCGGGTCGCGTGTCGTTGGCGGCGCCGCGAGTGACTCGGATTTCGACGTGTTGTGCGCGACTCGGCGGCCTCTCCTCCGGCAGGAGATGGAGGAAGTGCTTGACCGGAGGATTGATCTCCAATTGGCCCACGACGTGTTCTTTGACCTGCACTTCTTCTCCGATGACGAAATCCAGTCGCCGCCGGTGGATTGCCTTCTCTTCCTGGAACATGCCGTTGGCGAAGGAATCGTGGTATGACGCCGGAGGACCGCGATCGGGTGGTCGAGGCCGGGTTGCCAAGGCCGACCAGGCGCTGGCCGATGCGGCCACACTGCACGCCGGCGAATCGCTGGCCGGCACGACGAATCGTTGTTACTACGCAATGTTCTACGCGGCCTCGGCGCTGGTCATTCGAGATGGACTGTCGTTGCACAAACACCGTGCCGTGATCTCCTACGTACATCGCGAATACGTCAAGAGCGGTCGAGTCTCGAAGGAGTTGGGCAGGGCCCTGCTGACGGCCTTCGATCGCCGCACGCAGGCCGACTACCACGTGATGCTCCGCTTCGGCCATGAGGATGCGTCGCAACTCCTCGATCAGGCCCGCCAATTCGTGGCCGAGGTGAAATTGATCCTCCAGACAAATTGAACGGCTGTGTGACACACAACCTCAGCCACTTTCGTCAGCGGCGCCACTCCGGCTCGGGGCTGCGCGTTTACTCGGATAACTCGCATCTTCAAGCCGACCCACGGCCCCGGTTCTCCCCTTGCCAAGAAACCCATCCGACGCTTAGGCTAGGTGTCTATGGAGCGATTTTCGGCGGGGATCGGGCGGTTGCTGGGAAGCGTGGCGACACGTTATCGGCATCCCTCGCCGTGGGAACCTGTCATTCCCTCCTGTCGCGGGGTAAAGTTGGTGTCCGTTTGCCGATTCTGTCGGAGGACACTAGTCGAGAGAGGGGTGCTGTCGCCCGCGACGACCGATTGGCGGCGTTGGAGGCCGTGCTTTTTCTTTCGCAACACCCCCAAACCAGCCGAAAACTAGCCCAGTTGGCCGGCTTGGCGGACGGCACGAAAGCGCGTACACTAGTCCGAACCTTGAACCGGCGGTACGATGCCGAAGGAAGTGCGTTTCGCGTAGAGGAGGTGGCGGGCGGTTTTCAATTGATGACGCGGTCGAAGTTCGCCCCTTGGCTGCGGCGGCTGCACTCCGCTGCCGGCGGAAGTCCGCTTGTCGGCCCCGGCCATGGAAACCCTGGCCGTGGTGGCCTATCGGCAGCCGGTGTTGAGGGCGGAAATCGAAGCCATCCGCGGCGTGCAATCGGGCGAGGTCCTTCGCCAACTCATCGAACGCGACCTGGTGCGGATCGTCGGGCGATCCGACGAACTCGGCCGGCCGTTCCTCTACGGAACCACCAAACAATTCCTGCAAGTCTTCGGACTGCGACATCTCGACGAACTCCCGAACCACAATCCAACCACATCCCTAGTAGCGGAAGAGGAGACGAACGTGAAAACCCTCATCACCACCAAGCCTCGGCAGGAATCCCTTGCCGAGGACCACGTCGCCACCGTGATTCAGCCTCGCCACGACGACCGGCCCGGCAACCAAGGCGTCTTCGACAAGCACGACGATGACGAAGACGACTCGACGAGGAGGAAGACGATCTCGACGACGAAGACGACTCGACGAAGACGAAGAGGAAGACGAGGAAGACGACGAAGACCTCGACGACGAGCCGTGGGAAGAAGTCGAAGACGACGAAGACCTCGATGAAGAAGACGAGGACGAAGACGAGGATTGAGGACGAAGACTGGGAAGACGAGGACTGGGAAGAAGAAGACGACGATTGGGACGAGGACGACGACGAAGAGGAAGAAGAGGAAGAAGAAGAGCGCAAGGCGATGGTGCTGCGGGATTCTGGAAGCGTCGCCAATTGACAGGCGTCGTTGGTCGCGAGTGGGGTTCAGGGTTCAGGACTTGCCGGAACGCAAATCTCGGGTTCCCAGCCCTGAACCCTGAACCCTTTCGTCCGCCTGGGGGCCAACCCATCATGTGCGATGCGTCATCCGGCACGGCGGCACCGTCGGGACGATGGCACCCTCTGGACGATCGGGCACTCCAATCACCCGCTGGAACAGTTTCTCGACCTTGCTGGCCCAACAGCGCATCGAAGTGCTGGTCGACGTTCGTTCCAGCCCCTACTCGCGCTACGCCGTCGCAGTTCAACCGCGAGGCGATCCGTCCCGCCGTGCAGCAAGCGAGGCGATTCAATACCTGTTTCTCGGCGATCTGCTTGGGCGGCCGCGCCGAGGACCAGCGTTTCTACGACGACGAAGGCCGCGTGCTCTACGGCCGGGTGGCCGCAGTCGCCCGGCTTCCGCCAGGGGATCGAGCGGCTGCTGGCGGGGATTCGACAATACCGCGTGGCGATCCTCTGCGGCGAGGAAGACCCCACCGACTGCCACCGCCGGCTGCTGGTGGGCCGCGTGCTGCAAGAGCACGGCGTGCGGCGTCGTGCACATCCGCGGCGACGGCCGCACCCAAGCCGAGGCCGCAACTCGCCGCCGAGGAGCAGTTCCGCAAGACCAAGGGCCAACTAAGCCTCTTCGAAACGGAGGAGCCCGGCGAGTGGAAATCTACACAATCGGTTTTACCAAGAAGAACGCCGCCGAGTTCTTCGATGCCCTGCGACGGGCCGGAATCCGGCGATTGATCGACGTGCGGCTGAACAACACCTCGCAGTTGGCCGGCTTCGCCAAGCGCGACGATCTGGCACTACTTCCTCCGCGAATTCTGCCACGCCGAGTATCACCACGAGCCGGCGCTGTGCCGACGAAAGAAATCCTCGACGCCTACAAGAAGAAACAGATTTCCTGGGAAGAATACGAAACCCGCTTCGTCGATCTGCTGATCGAGCGGGCGGCGGAAGAGGCCGTCGACCGGCGGCTTTTCGACGTGCCGGCCGTGTTGCTGTGCAGCGAGCCCAGCCCGAAGCGCTGCCACCGCCGCCTGGCGGCGGAATATCTGGCGGGCAAATGGGGCGAGACGTGAAGCATCGATGTCATCTTGTGACGAGATTGTCCGCTGGCTCCATGCGACTGTCTGATCAACCACCTGACGCGGATGCACGGCGGGCACATCTGCGTGGCGGGGGTGGATCTCGAGACGCGGCGGCACGTTCGGCCGATGCTGGCCAACGATCCGCTGCCCTTCTACCTGTTGGCCCGCTACGGCGGCCCGTTCGAGATGGCGCGGATCGTCGATTTGGGCTCGCCGCGCCCGCGCCCGATCCGCCGCACGTCGAAGACCACGTCTTCGTGCCGGCCCGGGCGAAGATCGAGCGTCCCGCCGCGGCCCACGAGTTCTGGAACGTGTTGGAGGAACTCACCGGCGCGAAGCCTGCGGACGATCTTCGGCGAAGGGCTGCGCGAGGTGGGACGCCGCCGCTGGGCAACCGAACTGGGGCAAGGGGCGGCATCGCTGGGCTTCTGCGGCCGCGCCACGCCGCCGGAACTGTACCTTGCGACCGCCCGCGACGGCAGGCCGCAAGTCCGCATGAGGTTCAGCGACGGCCAGATCCAGGCCGACGCCGGCGTGACCGACCTCCGGCTCTTCGGCGACGACCATGCCACGCCCGAGGCGGCCCGCATCCGGGCCGTGGCCCAATGGATCGCCGATTCGCAGGGCGTGATTCTCGGCGTCGGTCTGACGCGCAAGTTCCGTTCTTCCGACGATGCCGCGTACCGCCACTGGCTCCAGGTGAACAACATCCACCTGAAGGAAGACCCGATCTGGCAATTGGGATAACATGCGTTTGCTCGACCACCTCCAACGCCGCTTCGGCCGCTACGCCGTGCCGCACGTCACCGAAGGGCTGATCGCCTGCCAGGTGCTGGTCTTCCTGCTGTCCCAGAGCAAACCGGCGCTCCTGGCCGACATCGCCCTGGTGCCCGCCCGCGTGTTGCAGGGCGAAGTCTGGCGACTCGTCACGTTCGTCTGCCAGATCGCCGACGATGGGCGCCATTTGGACCTTCTTCTTCTGGTACTTGTTCTACCTGATGGGCACGGTGTTGGAGAACACCTGGGGCACGTTCCGCTACAACGTGTATCTGCTGGTGGGCTGGGCGGCCACCGTCGCCGCCTCGTTCATCCAGCCCGACGCGCCGCCTCGATCATGTTCCTGCAAGGCTCGGTGTTCCTGGCCTTCGCCTATCTCTATCCGAACTTCCAGTTCCTCTTGTTCTTCATCCTGCCGGTGAAGGTGAAGTGGCTGGCGCTGCTGCAATGGATCGGCTACTTCCTGACAATGCTTTCCGGCAGTCTTACGATGCAACTGATGGCGACCGCCGCGGTGTGCAATTTCCTGCTGTTCTTCTGGCACGACATTTTTCTGCGGGCCAGATCGGGACAGCGCCGCATGGCCTTGCAGGCCGAGCACATTCGCACGGCCCACAAGCCGCGCCACACCTGCGTGGTCTGTGGCGTGACGAACCTCAGCGATCCGAAGATGGGTTTCCGCTACTGCTCGAAGTGCATCGGTGCGCCCTGCTATTGCACGGAACACATCAACCATCATGAGCACGTGGTCGAGGAGAGCGGCCGAGCCGTTTAGCCGCGGCAGGCACGGCGGTTGTGGCGGAACGCGGGCCGACGTGCCGTCGGCCGCTAAACAGACACGGCGAATCTTAGCGAAGCAGCCGCGTTATCCCTCATCCCTCATCCCTTATCCTTCGCGCAAACGCGGTCCCTCGCGGCTGGCGAAGAATGTAGAACCACAACGCGGCGGCGCAGATCAGCAACAGCAGGCTGACGTTCTGCGAAATGCTCATGCCCGGTGCCGAACACGGGCGCCTCGTCGCTGCGCAGGCTCTCGATGAAGAACCGCGTCACCGGGTAGATCGACATCATCAGCGCGAACAACTCGCCGTCGCGGCGGCGGAACGGGTCGTAGGCCAGCAGCAGCAGGCACAACAGCAGGCGCGTCGATCGTGCTGTAGATCTGCGTCGGATGCACCGGCAGGCTGCGCTTCGGCGGAGCGATCGCCGGCACCGTGATCGCCGGCCGGCCTTCCACCTGGATCTGCAGCGGCTCCTGCTCCTGAAACGCCCTGGTCAAAGCGTTGGCCAGCGGATTAGCGTCCTGATCGGTCGACTGCCAGCTCGACTCCGTTGATGCTCTCGCAGGCGGTCGCCCGCCTTCAAGCCGGCGCGTCCGGCGGGCGAGTCGGGATCGACGGCCAGCACCCGCGGCTCCGCCTTCGGATTGCCGCTGAGCGTGAAACCGTACATCTGGCCCCGCTCGACCTGGGCCCAGTAGGGCGGCGTGCCGGCGGGAAACGTCATCGCCCAACGGTGATCGCACACGGCCCCGTAACAGCAGCCGTTCAGCAGACAGCCGATCCGCCCGATGGCCAGGCCCAGCATCATGCTGGGGGCAATCAAGTCGCACAGGGCCAACAGGGCAGACGGTGTTTGCGGACGAACAGCAACAAGCCTGCCACGCCGCCGAAAAACGCCCCGTAGACCACCAGTCCGCCCTTGGCCACGTTGACGATGGCCACGAGCAGCGGCCCGAGGCCGCCGTCAGGCTCGGTGTAGGCCGGCCAATACTCGGTTCGCCAGTACTCGATGACGTAGAACGCCCGGGCGCCGATGATGCCCGGCACCAGCATCCAGAAGGCCAGCGAGAAGATCAGGTCGGGGTCGAGCCCGACGCGTTTGGCCCGCCACGCCGCCAGCGACGTGCCGGCGACCACGGCCAGCAGCATCATCATGCCGTAGCCGCGGATGGGCAACCCTTGCTGCGGGTCGCACAGCGCCGGCAACACCCAGCAAATCATGCCCGCCGATCAACAGCAGGATCGGCACGTAGCCCCAGGTGTCGGCGTTGAAGCCCTGCCGCCATGCCAGCCATCGCCAGCATGCCGACGCTCGCCACGGCCCACACGGCCAGCAACAGCCCGACTCCGAACACCGGATAGCCGGCAACCGTCGCAGGAATGTAAAAGAGAGTTTGAAGCATCGAAATGGAAAAATGGAGAACTTACCGCAGAGGACGCGGAGGACACTGAGTGAAGAGGGGAGGAGTCTTGATTGGCGATGCTCGATTGACGATCAGGTATCTCGATGATCGATCACTCATCATTATACAACTCTTTCTCTGCGTCCTCCGTGTCCTCTGTGGTGAGTTCTTATGGTCTTGGTTCCAGCAGGCAATTGTCGATCAGTCGCGTGTTCTCGATTTTCACGGCCAACGCGGCCAGCGTGCGGCCGGCGATGGTCTCGACCGGCTGCAGCGTCTCGGGATCGACCAGGGCGATGTAGTCGATCCGGGCGTCTTCGGCGGTCTCGATCAGTTCCCGCATCCGCGCGGCAATCTCGCCGGCACGGCGTTGCCCGCCCGCCACCAATTGGCCGGCCAGTTGCAGGCTCTTCCACAACACCAGCGCCCGCTGCCGGGCGGCGGGACTAAGATAGCGATTTCGCGAACTCATTGCCAGCCCGTCCGGCTCGCGCACGATGGGGCAAACGCGAATCGCCACCGGCACGTCCAGGTCGGCCGCCATCCGCCGAATGACCAGCGCCTGCTGAAAGTCCTTTTGCCCGAAGTAGGCCGCGTCGGGCTGGACCATGTTCAGCAGTTTCAGCACGATGGTGGCCACGCCGCGGAAATGTCCCGGCCGGCAAGTCCCTTCCAGCGGCTCGGCCACCGCGCCGACCTCGACCCACGTGGCGTGGCCCGGCCGGTACACTTCCTCGTTGCCCGGCGCGAACACCAGGTCCGTGCCGCAGCCGGCCAACAGCGCCAGATCGGCTTCCAGCGTGCGCGGATACTTGGCGAAATCCTCGTTCGGGCCGAACTGGCTGGGATTGACGTAGATCGACACGACCGTGCAGTCGCACTCGGCCTTGGCGGCGCGGACCAGGCTGAGGTGCCCCTCGTGCAGGGCGCCCATCGTGGGCACCAATCCGATCCGCTTGCCGGCGCGGCGCACGGCGTTCAACTCCGCGCGGAGTTGGGCGACGGTGGTGACGAGTTGGGGGGACAACATGCTCATTGGGTTGGCGTCACCATGTTACTCCATTCCCTGCACCGCTGCCAGCACCTCGGCGAAGACGGCGTCCGGGTCGTGCCGCTTATGCGCAGCACGGGGCCAAGCCCCGGCCGGCTGGCCTGCTCCCCTATGGTTTGGCGAATGCGCTCCAGTTGCTCGAGCGTCAAATGTCGTTCGCACAACCGCCCCCGGCGGCGGACGCGGGCCAACAACTCCTCCGCCGGCGCGTCCAGCAGCACGATCAACTTCGGCGGCATCACGTCCGGCCGCAAGTGCTCGTACTGTTCGAGCAACGCCGGCAGTTGCTCCTCCGGCAGCCACGCTCGGGCGAAGGCCGCCGACTGGCCGAACCAGAAATCGCTCACCACCCAACGGAAAAGGGGACAGTCCCCATTTGTGCCGCTTCAGACCACGTCGCCGCCTTGGCGTCCAGGAGCCGCGCACGTTGATGAAGAAATTCCACTCCGTTTGCCAGGCCTGGCCGGCCGGATCGGCGTAGAAGGCGTCGAGGCGAGTCCAGTCGGGCCGCTCCATGATCGCCTGCGCGGAAAGCGCCGCCGCCAATCGCTCGACGAGTTGCGTCTTGCCGGCGGCGATGGGACCGGTGACGGCCACGTACCGCCGCGCCGCGTTGAGGTGTTCCAACAGCCGAGCGACGGTCCAGCCGATCGTCGGGTGCAACATCGCTCCCGCTACCTCGGCTGCCGGTTCGAGTACGAACCGCCGGCACGCCATGCGGGGATGCGGGATCACCAGCGCCGGCGTGTTGAGCACGGCGTCGTCGTAGAGCAAAAGATCCAGGTCGATGGTTCGCGGTCCCCATCGTTCCGCGCGCTCGCGTCCCAGTTCGGTCTCTACGCATTGCAGGAGCGCCAGCAATTCGGGCGGCCCCAGCGAGGTTCGCAGCGTGAGGGCGCCGTTGAGAAAGCGGGGCTGTCCGGGCGGCCCGCCAACCGGCGCGGTCTCGCGCCACGCGCTGGCAGCGACGACATTGATCTGCGGATGCGCGGCCAGTCGAGCCACCGCCGCGTCCAGGATCGCTTGCCGGTTTCCTTGGTTCGATCCCAGGCCGATCAGGCAGAGAGACATTGAGCGATCAGGGCGGTATTCGCACTCCGAAAAGCGAAAAACGCGAAAGCATTGGGGGGGCCCTCCGGGCCGCGACCACCCGCCGCCGACTGTCGTTCCCTGCGTTGCGCCCTCCAACGCTCTCGCAAGCGTCATTCTCCGCCAACCGGCAGAATTGTCAAGCCGAAGTTAATTGGCGGTGAGTTTGCAGCCGACGAAGAAAAAAGCGGGGTCCGTTGCTTGAGATTCTGGGCGGCTTGATTAAAATGAAGAGAATATGCCAACGGAAAGGACCTGCATGAAACCGATTGCCTCCCGCCTCTCCCTGATCGTTACCGGCGGCGTCTTGCTGGCCGGGATGCTGTTGCTGACCGCGAGCCGCCTGGAGTATTGCGGGGGGCCGGAGGTTCAGCAACCGCCGAGTGCCGCCCTCGCGGCGCCCGACGCGCCTGCGCCCACCCTCGCGCCTCCCATGAAAGTGGTCGTCGTCCGCATCCAGGCCGACAAGTCGGATCTGGAAGTGAGTTGGCTGGGGAATTAGCCGGCTCGTGACGGGCTATCGCCAGTTGACGACCCAGTAGGCGTAGTCGTCGATCAACTGGCAGTTGGGGTTGTCATCGCGCACTCCCAACTCGGCCAAGGGCAACTCCACTACCTGCTTGAGGTTCTCGGCCCGGCAGCACAACCCCTGGAGGTTGCGATTGCGCCCGTGCTTGGGATCGGTCAGTTCGGTGACGCGAATGTAATGGATCAGTTGCCGCATCTCTCCGTCGTTTTGGCAGTAGAGCGCCTCGAAGGGGAGTGAGAGCTGGGCGACCAAATACTCGAAGTAGCCGGACAAGGTGCCCTCGCTGACGCGAGGAAGCGGGGCCTTCTCCGCCAGCCCAAAGACCTTGCGGATCCGGTCCTCCTGGCTCACGGAGGGGAAATGGTACGGACGGCCGTGACCGTGCTGACCGTCGACCTTGGCCTCAAGCCGAGCCTCATTCGCGGGCGACATGAATAACCCTCCGGGCATCCGAGGGAGCATCACGCTAACATACTCGCATTTTGGGCACGCGACGAGGAAATTGCAAGCACCATAAATCAATTTTCCGTGCCCGGCCAACACTCGGCCGCCGGCTGTTGGCTGCCGCGAGAGCGAGGGCCGCCAGCCGGCAGTCGCCGGTGCGGTTGGGTGGCCCAGGCTGCTTGTCGGCCAGTGGAGCGCAGCACGGTTGGGTGGCACTGGCTGCTTGTCAGCCAGTGGAGGGCAACGCGGTTGGGTGGCACTGGCGGCTTGTCAGCCAGTGTGGGGAGCACGGGCAGACAAGCTGCCCGTGGCACGCGAGAATGCAATTGTGTCGGGATTCTATGTTCCGCGATGCACCGACCACTGCTGGGGCTTCTCGGGGAACAACGGCGTGTAGCGGACGCCCGCGCGCGGTTCCGCCATCCAGGGACCGACCGCCGCGGCCCAGCGGGCGTAGTGCGGCGATGCCTTGTGGGCCTTCATGGCCATCTCGTCGCAATAGACCTCGAATAGTACAAAACGATCAGGATCGTCGGCCTGTTGGAGCACGTCGAACCGCAGATTGCCCGGCTCCTGGATGGTGTTCCGCGCGTTTTCGGCCGAGGCCTCGATGAACGGCTGGCGATGCTCCGGCTTGACGTGGACGTGAACGCACACGACGTACATGCGGCCGCTCCTTGCGACTAGGGCTTTTTCTTGACGGTTTCGGCCAAGGCTCGTTCGAGCTCGGCCACGCGGCGTTCCAGCTCGTCGACGCGGCGCTGAAGCTGTTCGAGGCGGGACGCCTCGGTCGGCGATCGATCGCTCGTCGCGGGCGGCTGCAACTGCGGCCCGGCGGCCTCATCGCCCACTACCTCCCTGGGGGAGGGCGGTGGTGGGGGCGGAACGAGACGGGGACCCGGAATGCCATCCGTCCGCCGTGGCGGCGGCTCGGGGAGCGCCTCGCCGGGAGGCAGCGGCACGGTTTCGGGCTGCCCTGACGCTGCGCTCCGCCGCCGGACGTTGTCCCAACGTGACTCGCACCTTCTGCGGCTTCTCTTCGCGAAGCACCTCGAAGTCGACGCTCTGGCCGGCAGCCAAGGTCCCCAGAACGTCGGACAGATCAGTCATTTGCCGCACGCGGACTCCCGCCAACGAGGTAATTATATCCTGCCGGCGAAGTCCGGCCTTCTCGGCAGGGCTGCCGCGGTGGACCTCGATGACCCGTACGCCGCGACCGCGGTCCTTCTGGTCGTCGACCGCCACTCCCAGATATCCCGGTTCAACGTCTCCGCGGGCGTGCGGCGATTCGGGCTGTGGTGGGGGCGGTGGCTTCGCGGCATCGGGAGGCGTGCCTTTCGGTGCCGCAGTCTGCTGGCGAATCTGCCGCTCGAGCCGTTCGAGGGCCGACTGTGCCCAGCCGGGGGACGCCATGCTGCCCCATGCGACCCACCACGCGAACAGGGCGAATAGTGTTGTCGTTTTCATGGCTCACCTCGCGGTTGGCCCGGTCATTATAGCGAAAACCTCAGCCTTCCGCCTAACCAAGGCGCCGAAATTGGTGTATGTTCGAGACATGGATACCAGCCATAGTGGCCCCCAGATTGGCGAAATCCGCCCCCAAGACCAGGATGCGGCGCTCGAACTGGTGTTCGATCATTTGGCGCCGGCCGATCGCCGGCGGCAGATCGACGAGGCCCTTGCTGCGCAACGGTCAGGAGCCGCGCTGTGCGGCCTGATCGGAGCCTGGCGCGGCGGTCGGCTCGTGGGCGCGGCCTTCTCGCAAGTCCAGGCCGGCAAGATGGCCATACTCTGGCCCCCACGGTATGCCCCAGGCGAGCCCGAATCAACTGCCGCCTCTCTGCTGGCCGCGAGCTGGGAGTTCCTCGCGAGCCGACAGGTCGCTCTCGCCCTGGTCCTGCTGGAAACGGCGAGCGAGGCCGAAGAGACGCTCTTGCGTCAGGGGGGGTTCGATCGCCTGGCTGACCTGCTTTACCTGGTCAGCCTGAAAGTCGAGTTACCTCGTGTGGCCCCCGTCCGTCAACTCGATTTTGAGCCCTACCGAGAGACCGATCACGACCGTTTGGTGCGAATCGTTGAAGCAACGTATGAAGCTACGTTCGATTGTCCCCGACTGGACGGCGTGCGCAGCACGGAAGACGTCTTGGCGGGTTACCGCGCGACGGGCCAATTCGATCCCGCACGATGGTTGATCGTGCGGCACGCGCAGAGTGACGTCGGCTGCGTGCTGCTGGCCGATCATCCGCAATATGACCACATGGAGTTGCTCTACATGGGGCTGATGCGAGCGGCGCGGGGGCACGGTTGGGGGATGCAGCTTGCTCGCCACGCCCAATGGCTCGCCGGTCGGGCAGGCCGAGCGCGATTGGTGCTGGCCGTCGACTCGGCCAACACGCCGGCCCTGCGCACCTATACGGCCGTGGGTTTTCAGGCGTGGCAACAGCGGCGGCTGTACGTCAGACGCCTCGGCGTGTAGCACGGTGCAAGGGGGACAGTCCCATTTTCGCGGCGGTCAAGCCGATTCGCACCGCGATGTTCTGTTCGCCGCGAAAATCGGGACAGTCCCCTCAGAGCTCCTGCCACAGCGCGGCCGACGCCGACGGCGTCCGAGAACCGCCGACCGGATTACGTATCGTCAATCGGTGAACCAAGAAACGGCACCTCGGCAACAATCGGCACGCTTCGTTCCAACAGGTTTTCCACGCTCGGGGTCGCAACGGCGCCGAGGGTTTTTGAGACGCCGTGCGCGATGGTTTGTCGGTATTTGCCGACGATTTCGCGCTGGCCAATGCGAGGGCGAAAATTCTTGCCGCCGACGCCTGGCCAATGGTTTGACAGCGGTGCTAGCATCGCTAGAATCAGAGCTTCGCAGGTGACAAAAACAGCCCGCCGAGCGCGTGACTTTTCTGCGGGCTGAGGGGAAGGGACGCCGGGGAAGCAACGGAAGTGACCAGGGACGATAGGGAGATCGTGTCGGCCTTGCGGGTCGCGCTGGCCGGCAAGGTCGGACAAGACCGATTCGAGTTGTGGTTCGGCGCGGGCACGCGGCTGGGCTACGACGGCAGCGTGCTGCGGATCGGCACGCCGAACCGGTTCTTCCTCGAATGGATTCGCGCCAACTTCCGCCGGCACATCGAGGCCGCGTGCGGCGAGGTGCTGGGCAAATGCCCGGCGCTGGAATTTCATCTCGACTCTGCAGCGACCGAAGGCGAACGACGATTCCATGCAGGCGGTCTCCGGCAACGGCACGGCGAAGCACGTCGCAGTCCCGGCCTGCGAGTGGCCGCGGCGGAGCAGCGCGCCGACCGCTGCGCCGCAGCCCGATCCGCCGGCCGCTCCCGCGCGGCGCCGCTTCGCCAGCCTCGACACCTTCGTGGCCAGCGAACCCAACCGCCTGGCGGTCGCCTCGGCGGAGATGGTCGTCCGCCAGCCCGGCCAACATCACGCCGCTGATGTTCCACGGGCCAACGAGCGTGGGCAAGACCCACCTGCTGGAAGGCATCTGGACGGCGGCGCGAAAGTCGCAGCGCAGCTTGACCGTGGTATATCTCGCGGCCGAGCAGTTCACCAGCTACTTCCTCGAAGCGCTGCGCGGCAGCGGCCTGCCCAGCTTCCGCCGCAAGTACCGCGGCGTCGGATTGCTGATGATCGACGACCTGCAATTCCTGGTGGGCAAGCGGGCCACGCAGGTCGAGTTGCTGCACACCGTCGATACGTTCCTCCGCGACGGCCGGCAACTCGTCTTCGCCGCCGACCGCTCGCCGGCCGAACTGCCCGAGTTGGGGCCGGAGTTGACCACGCGGTTGACCAGCGGGCTGGTCTGCCGGCTCGAGCCGCCCGACTACGCCACCCGGCTGGGCATCGTCGCGCCAGATGGCGCGGCGAATGAAATTCCACGTGCCGCGCCGAGGTGCAGCAATTCATCGCCTCGCGGCTGACGAACCACCCCCGCGAACTTTCCGGCGCGCTGTGCCGCTTGCAGGCCACCAGCCATTCCCTCGGCCGGCCGATCTCGCTGGCGATGGCCGAGGAGGCCCTGGCCGACATGATCCGGCACAACGGCCGGGTGGTGCGGCTGCCCGACATCGAGAAGGCCGTGTGCGAGGTCTTTGGGCTGGAGCCGGCGAGCCTGCAATCCGACGCCAAAGGAAGACGGGTGAGCCATCCGCGGATGCTGGCCATGTGGCTTGCCCGAAAGCACACCCGCGCCGCGCTGAGCGAGATCGGCCATTATTTCGGCCGCCGCAGCCACAGCACGGTCATCTCGGCGCAGAAGCGAGTCGACGGCTGGATGGCTTCCGGCCAGCCCCTGGCCCTGGCCGAGCACTGTTGGCCGGTCGACGACGCCATCCGCCAGGTCGAACGCCGCCTGGCGGCCGGGTAGTCGCTCAACTGCCGCACCGGATTGTAATGGGATGAAACGCACCACCGTCTGCCCGTTGTGGTGCGTTTCACGCACCCTACGAAAATTGGTTCGTCACGGCTGCGGCGGGGCCGGAGGAGTGGCCGGCGCCGCGGGGGCCGGCAGCTCTGGCGCTTCGGCGTCTGCTGCGATAGTTGCTCGGCGATGTCGGCCGGCACGGTGCCGCCCGCCTGCGTCAGCAATTTGGCCGCCAGCGAGTCTCGCGGCGTCAGTTTCAGGGCGTGCAGAAGCTCGCCTTTGGCCGCGTCCTTATGGCCTTCCATCAGGTATTGGAAGCCCAACAGGAACCGTCCTTCGGGCACCGACAGGTTCGCGTTGACGAACTTCTCCAGTTTCCGCAGGTGCTCCGTATACGGTCCCACGTTCCCGTAGAAGCTGTACAGCGTGGGCCAGTCAGGCACGTGGCCCAGTGCCATCACGGCGTGGGCCTCCATCGCAGCGCCGCGATACTCGCCCATGGCGAACAATCCCAACATGGCCAGAATGTGAACGTCCGGCTTCCGCGGATCATCGACGGCCGCATGGCCGGCCAGCCGCGTGGCGTTGCCGTAGTCGCCCTGGCGAAAGGCCGCGAGGGCCTGGGCGTAGAAGCCGGACGCTTCCTCGCCGCCCTCCGGCGGCAGCGCCGCCTCATAGCTGGGCACATAGGCAGTCGTGTAAGGCATCACGTTGGCGCTGTAGCCGCCGTAGAGGTCGCCGTACGGGCCGTAGCCATAGTCATAGTAGTTTGGCCACCAATAGCCCGGCCCCCAATCAAAGGCGTACCACGGCCAGCCGAAGACGCCGAAGCGGAAGAAGTCGTCGCGGTCGGGCTCGTGGTGGCCCCACCAACCCTGATTGTGGTTCCAGACGCCGTTATTTCCGGCCCAATTGTGGTTCCAGTTCTGGCCTTGGCCGCCGAAGGACTGGAGTTGTCCACGATTCATGCCGTTGAACGAAGGGCTCGTGTGGGAGAAGCTCGATGGGCCGGAGAAGCTACGTCCCCCTGACCAACCGCCGCTGCTCATGTGGCCGCCGCTAAAACCGCCAAAACTCCCACCGCCCATGTGGCCGCCGCCGAATCCTCCTCCACCACCGTGGCCGCCGCCACCTCCGCCACCTCCGCCGTGTGCGGCCACCGTTGCAGGAGAGAACGCCGCCACCAAGGCGGCACTTAATAGCCAAGAAAAGGCAATTCGAAAGGTTGTGGACATTTTCCTTTGCCTCCTGTCACGACAACTAAAACAGGTATGCCTTCGCTGCGGCGCCCGGTCGTCTATGGGGTGCCGCAGGCACCTCCTGTCGAAAGCGTACCCCAAAATTGCCTCGTCATGTGCGTTCATCGTACACGACGTGCCAGTTTGATTGGGGCGTGGTGAGGGTCATTCCTTAGGGCGAAAGGCTGCGAACAGGAACAAATCTGCCGACCACACATGTCGGAGTCGCGCCCTGGGGACGGCATTCCATCTCTGGCCCTCCGAAAATTATTATAGGGCTTGCCGTCCGGCGAGGAATCCCCCCAGGCGGGTTAGCTTCGAGATCGTTTCGACCACCCGTCGCGGCTTTGTGTGGCACGCTCCGTGCCAAGAAACAGTTGGGGCGACAGCTTTACTGTCGCCCCAATCCGCCCGACACTTTGGCCGGATAGAAGTCGTAGACGTGAATCACGCGTCCAGCGTGTAGCCGGGGCGATAGATCGGCTTGACGATCGTCTCCAGGCCAGCGATGTTGGTACACTTCATGTTCGTGGCGTCCCATTCCACCTTTTCGCCCTCGCCCGTGGCAGCCACCCAGACGGCCAGGTTGCCCAGCAGGATGGTTTCCGTCAGGCCGCCGGAGTACGTGGCGAAGTTCGACGCGGCCGGCTCACCGCCCTTGATGGCGTGGATCCACTCCACGAAGTGGCCGGGCGACTTGGTCCACTTCAGTTTCTCTTCGTCCGGCATGGTGGCGCCGCCGAGCAACTGGAGTTGCCTTTCGGCATAGTCGCCCGCTCCAAAGAGCGTGCCCTTCTCTCCGATCACTAACGCGCCGGTCTTCGATACCTTTGCGCCCAGAACAGTTCTTCCTTGGGCTTCCGTTTCCCGTCATACCAGAACAGCTTCAACGCCGGACGATCGGCCGTGGCCGGGAAGTCGAAGACGATCTCCGACCATGTCGGATAGCTGTCGCCGTTATGGCCCGAGCACTTGGCCTGCACGGCAGTCGGGTTGGCAAGCTTCAGCGCCGCATAGGGCATGTTCACCGTGTGGCAGGCCATGTCGCCCAGCGCGCCGGTGCCGAAATCCCACCAGCCGCGCCATGCGAAGGCGTGATAGCCTTTGGCATAGGGCCGGATCGGCGCAGGACCGAGCCAGACGTTCCAATCCACGTTCTTGGGGCAAACGGCCGCTGCGCCGCGGGCCACCCTGGTCCCAAATCGGCCGGTCGGTCCAGACGTGGACTTCCTTCACGGGTCCCAGCACGCCGGTCTTGATCACGGCGACCGACTTGCGCAGGGCGTCGTACGAGGTGCCCTGATTGCCCATCTGCGTGGCGACTTTCGTTTCCGCCGCCACCTTGGCCATCAGCCGGGCTTCGTAGATCGACTTCGTCAGGGGCTTCTGGCAGAAGCAGTGCTTGCCCATCCGCATCGCCCTGAGCGATGCCGAGGCGTGGTGGTGGTCGGGCGTGCTGACGGTCACCGCATCGAATGCTCTTGCCCATCTCATCGAACATCTTGCGATAGTCGGTGAACCGCTTGGCCTTGGGGAAGGTCTTCCCGCCGGCATTATTGAGGACGCCTTCGTCGACGTCGCAAATGGCTACCACGTCGCCATTCTTGCCGGCGTCGGCGGAATCGCTGGCCCCTTTCCCGCCCAAACCAATGCAGGCGATCGCGATGCGGGCGTTGGGTGATTTGCTCTCCTGGGCACGGCACCACCGGCCACCCAAAAGCCGATGCCGGCAACGGCCGTGCTCTGTAGGAACTGACGTCGATTCGTGGGGATAGACATACGCGGCGACTCCTTTAGATGTAAGAGGCAGTATGTTGGCGGGAAAACCGGCGACCTGTGGCTGCGGCGTGCAGCCCGCGGCGGGCGTAAGGAAGGCGGATAAACGTTGTGGGTGCTTCCTTTATTCCGAGTTCCAGAGTAACGAATTCGCGCGGCCGACGCAAGTAGCTGCACAACGCGACTACCCTCCGCAGGGGGGGTTTGATTTCCAGACCTGCCGCAGGGCCAATCAGTTTTCCCAAATCCGGCTGTAGGAAGCGACTCCAGTCGCCGATTTCCGGTTGTTATCAAGCAATCGGCGACAGGAGTCGCCTCCCACAGTGAATAACCGATCGGCCCTGAGCCCTGCCGGGCGTTGATTGCACGGCCCAAGGTGATTCGCTAAGCTAGAAAGCTCATGCCCCTGGGCTCGACAGTTCTCTGACGCCATGCCGCGACCGCCGGCCGCCTTGGGGTGCGACCGCCGGTCGGGGCGCTGGGTGTCAACGGGCCGTTTTCCCAAGAATAGAGGATGTACTATGAGGTGCCGGATCGCTTCGCTGTTGGTGATCAGTCTGATCTGCTTTCATGGTCGCAACGTCCCTGAGTCGCTGGCCGCGGGAGCAAGCCCGAACCCCGCCCAGGCGGCAGCGATCAAACTCGTGGGCGAGTTGGGCGGCAAGATCAAGTACGACGCCAACAAGAACGCGATCGGAGTGGACCTGCAAGACCGCCCGACGATCGACGCCGACGTGAAGCTGCTCGCTTCGCTTGCCGAGTTGCAGGAACTGACGCTCTGGGGCGAGGGAATCACCGACGCGGGACTGAAGTGCCTGCCGGAGTTTCCCAAGCTCAACTCGTTGATTATGGAGAGCACGGGGCTCACCGACGCCGGGCTGGCAGTTTTCGAGAAGATGCCGCAACTGAAATCCTTGAACCTCCGCCGCACCCGGCACCTGACAAATACCGGGCTGGCCCACCTGAAGAAGCTGTCCAACTTGCAGTACTTGTCGCTACTGTTCGACAACGGCATCACCGATGCCGGCCTGGCCGAGCTCAAGGGCCTCACCAAGCTCCGACTGCTGGACCTTCGCGGCTGCACGCAGATCGGCGACGGCGGACTGCAGCAGATCGAAGGCCTCACCAATCTCGCTGCCGTGAGGTTGCGCAATTCCGCCGTGACCGACGCCGGACTGGCGCACCTGGCGGGCATGACCCAATTGATTACGATCGCGGTCGAAGACGCCCAGGACGTAACCGATGCCGGGCTGAAGGTCTTGGAGAAGTTCCCGAACTTGCGGGACGTCACCATCATGCGGTGCTACAACATCAGCGACAACTGCTGCCATTCCTTGAAAGGGGCGACCCAATTGAGGCGGCTCGGCCTGCGCGGCAACCCGATCACGGGGGCCGGTTTGGCTTACCTCAAAGGCGCCACGGGACTGGAATCGCTCGACCTGGCCGAGACCCTCGCCGACGACAACGCGATGCAAACGACCGCCGGCTTTGCCCAGTTGCAGTCGCTCAATCTCTGGCACACCCGCATTACCGACGCCGGATTGAAATCCCTCTCGGCCCTCAAGAAGCTCAAGGCACTGAACCTCACCGACACCGATGTCAGCAATGCGGGACTGGAGCAGGTCGGCAAGATGACGACCCTGGAGACCCTGAATCTCACGCTGACCAAGATCGACGACGCCGGCCTGCCCCGCCTTCAGGCACTGCAAAATCTGAAGTCGCTCAGCGTCGGACAAACCAACGTAACCGACAAGGCTGTCCGGCAATTGCTCAAGGCGCTGCCGAAGTGCAAGCTTACCGGGGAGGAAGAATAGGGATTGTCAGGCCACAGGAAAGCGCGGCGGACGGCGCACGGCATGTGCCTGCTACGTGCCAGACCGTGAGCGGTTTCGATCGGCGATTACCCCTTGATGGCCGGCCGCGGCCAGTCGCCGCACGCACGCCTCGCCGAGCCCCGAGCTTCCGCCCGCCACGAGGAACGATTGCCGAGCGATGGTCGTCATGCCGTTTCAATGGCTGCCGCCTCTTGCAGGCCGTACTCTTCGATGGCCTGCTGGCGGATCTTGTACTTCTGGATCTTGCCGGTGACGGTCGTGGGAAAGCTGTCGACGAACTTGATATAGCGGGGCGTCTTGAAGTGCGCGAGGTGTTGGCGGCAGAAGTCGCGAATCTCGTCGGCCGTGGCCTTCGCGCCTGCATGCAGCTTGATCCACGCCAGAATGTCTTCGCCGAACTTGCGGTCGGGCACTCCGACGACCGACACTTGCTCGATCTTGGGATGCTGATAGAGCAGTTCCTCGATCTCGCGCGGGGCGATGTTCTCGCCGCCGCGGATGATCATCTCTTTGAGCCGGCCGGTGATGCGGAAGTAGCCGTCGGGCTGGCGGAGGCCGATGTCGCCGGTGTGCAGCCAACCTTCCGCGTCGATGGCGGCGGCCGTGGCGTCGGGCAGGTTGTAGTAGCCCAGCATCACGTCGTGGCCCCGGCAGCAAAGTTCGCCCGGCCGGCCGTCGGGCAGTTCTGCGCCCGAAAGCAGGTCGACGATCTTCACTTCGATGCCGGGGAAGGGCCGGCCCACCGTGCCCACGCGCTTGTCGATCGGATCGTCCGTGCTGGTCATGGTCACCAACGGCGAGGCTTCCGTCTGGCCGTAGGCGATGGTGATTTCGCGGGCGCCCATTTCGTTGACGACGCGCTTCATGAGTTCCACGGGACACGGGCTGCCCGCCATAATGCCCGTCCGCAGCGACGACGTGTCGCGGCGCGAAAGCTCGGATGTTCGAGTTCGGCGATGAACATCGTCGGCACGCCGTAGACGGCCGTGCAGCGTTCGGCCTCGATGGCGTCGAGCGTGGCCACGACGTTGAAGCTTTCGTACGGAAAGACCACCGCGGCGCCGCTGACGATCGAGCACATCGTGCCCAGTACGCAGCCGAAGCAATGATACAACGGCACGGGGACGCAGATCCGATCGCGATCCGAAAGCCGCTGGTGCTCGGCCGCATAGAAGGCATTGACGAGCAGGTTGCGGTGGCTCAAGAGCGCGCCCTTGGGAAGTCCTGTCGTGCCCGAGGTGTATTGCAGATTGATCGGGTCCTGGGGTGTGAGTTCCCGTTGGATCTCCGCCAGGCGGCCGGCGGGGACGCTCTCGGCGGCCGCTTCGAGCTCCTGCCAACTGAGCATTCCCGGATGCTCCGAGCCGCGGATGCGGATGACCCACCGCAAGTGCGGGAACTTCGGGCTGCGGAGTTCGCCGGGCCGGGAACGATCCAGTTCCGGACAGACCTCTTGCAGCATCTGGAAGTAGGGGGACGACCGGTATCGCTCGATCAGCGCCAGCCCGCGCACCTCCGACTGGGCCAATGCGTACTCGAGTTCCGCCGTACGGTACGCGGGGTTGATCGTCACCAGCACGACGCCGATCCGGGCCGTGGCGAATTGCAACAGCACCCACTCCGGCCAATTCGTGGACCACACGCCCAAGCGATCGCCCCGCCGAAAACCGACGCCCAGCAAGCCGCGGGCGATCCGATCGATTTCATGGTCGAACGCGGCCCAGGTATAGCGAACACCGGCTTGAAGGAAGATCATCGCCTCGCGCTCGGCGAATCGCTGGGCCGTCTGCCGCAGCGCCGCCCCGATCGTCAAGCCTTCGACCCAGGGACTGCCGCTGCCGGCCCGCGGGCGTTGAAAGAATCGCCGCAGGCGATTGCGGCAGACGGGACTGAAAAGCAGATTGGGGAATACGTGGCGTTCCCAGGCCAGGCCTGCTCGACGGCCGTGCCGCAGCCCGTGCTCGATGGCCTGGATGATTGCCGGCAGGGCCGGATAGTGGCGGCCGCGGCGCGAGCCGACGGCGCGCCGCCCGCAACAGGAACCAGCGCCCCAGCTTCGAGCGCTCGGCCAGTCGTGCCAACGTGCTGCGCTGCGGCCGGCGGAACGGTCGCCTTGCCAGCCGATCGGCGACGAACTGCTCTACGCCGTCCGCAAACCGTTCGGCGGGCCAAACGCCATCGACCAGGCCAATTTGGGCGGCGTGGCGGGCTGACACCTTTGCGCCGGCTAAGAGCATCGGCAGCGCGGCGGTCAAGCCCACCAGTTCCGGCAAGCGTTGGGTGCCGCCCCAGGCCGGCAGCAGGCCCAGCTTGATTTCCGGCACTCCCAGTCGCGTGGAGGCGTCGTCGCGAGCCAATCGGTAACGGCAGGCCAGGGCGAATTCCAGACCTCCGCCGAGGCACGGTCCGTGAATCGCCGCTACCGTAGGCGTGGGCAGCCGCTCCAGCCGATCCAACAGTTTCTGGCCGATGATGACGATCTGGCCGGCCGTATCGCGGCTCTGCATGGCCGAAAGCATTCGCAGGTCGCCGCCCGCGAGGAATCCCGACTCCTTGCCGCTTCGGAAGAGCACCAGCCGGATCGTCGGGTCGTGCTCCAGTTTGTCCAGCAGGCTCTGCAACTCGGCGAGCACTTCCTCGGTGAACACGTTGTGCGTCCGCCCGGGGACGTCGATCGCCACCGTCAGCACTCCGCGCGAATCCTGCGTCACGCGGAAGTTCTTCAAGCCGGACAGGGGCATGCACCACCTCACCCTTCCCGCAGCTACTCAGGCGTCATCATCGCGGCTCGGGAAGACCTGTTGGCGAACGTCGAGCGTATTTGCCCCCTCTCTATCGGCAATTATTTCCCGGTTCTCGTATGAGTCAACAATGAGAGGTCAATAAGGGATTCAGCCGCCCGCCTCGACGGCCAGGGCCACGGCCTCGCCCCCGCCGATGCACAGCGAGGCAATGCCGGTCTTGGCCCCGCGCTGCTTCATGGCCTCCAACAGCGTCACCAACACCCGCGCGCCGCTGGCGCCGATGGGGTGCCCCAGCGCAATGGCCCCGCCGTGAACGTTCATCTTTTCGTGCGGGATGCCCAGATCCTTCATCGCCGCCAGGGGAACGACGGCGAACGCCTCGTTGACCTCGAACAAATCCACGTCGGCGACGGTCAGTTTCAACTGCTCCAAGAGCTTCCCGATGGCGCCGATGGGGGCCAGCGTAAACCACTCCGGCTCGCGCGAAAAGGTGGCGTAGCCCAGCACTTTCGCCTGGACCTGGATTCCCAACTGGCCGGCTTTTCTCGCGGACATAACCAGTACCGCGGCGGCGCCGTCGTTGATGCTGGACGCATTGCCCGCCGTCACCGTCCCCTTCTTGTCGAACGCCGGCTGCAGACTTCGCAGCTTCTCCTCGTTGAAGCGGCTGGGCCCCTCGTCCCGATCGACGGTGACCGTGGCGCGGCGGTCGGGCGCCTCAATCGGCACGATTTCCGCGGCGAACAGGCCTTTCTGTTGGGCCTCGATGGCCCGCTGAAAACTGGCAACCGCGAAATCGTCCTGCTGTCGGCGGGAGAACTGATACTTTTCGGCACAGCGGTCGCCGCAGGTGCCCATGTGGATGTTGTTGTACACGTCCCACAGGCCATCCCGGATCATCGAATCGACCAGTTCGCCGTTGCCCATGCGGTAGCCGTTGCGGGCCTTGGGCAACAAGTACGGGGCCGAGGACATGTTCTCCGTCCCGCCGGCCACGATCAACTCGGCATCGCCGACCTTGATCGCCTGGGCGGCCAGCATGACCGCTTTAAGGCTGGAGCCGCAGACTTTGTTGACCGTTGTCGCGCCCACGGCCGGCGAAAGACCGGCCCCGATCGCGGCCTGCCTGGCCACGTTCTGACCCAGACCGGCACCGAGCACGTTGCCGAAGATGACTTCATCGACCTGCTCGGGCGGGACGCGTGCCCGGCGAATGGCCGCCTCGATCGCCGCGGCGCCCAAGTTTGGCGCAGGGACATGGGAGAGTGCTCCGCAAAAACTGCCCAACGGCGTTCGCATACCGCCGGTCAGGAGAATCTCCGTTGACATCGCTGGATCCTCTGCGATCGCACAACACCGCCAACGCGAAGAAATAGTAGCGCGGTTGAACAGAGTTGTCAATGCTCTTCTCATCCCTGGACAATTAGGCAAGTGCAGGTGTAGCAGCGTTGCACTGATATTCCCGCCGCATACTTCCTGGATGACACGGCCAGGGAATTTGTGCGGGTGCGCCAATTTGCCCGTTGACTTCGCTGCGACCGCTCCAGACAATTCCAGTGTTGCGATGCCCCCCCGAACACCAACGTCACGAAGGACGATGTCATGAGTCAGACTCAGTCGCCAACGATCGGATTGGAGATTCGGGCGCCGCTGCCGGAACAGTACGCCGACGTCCTCACTCCGGACGCGCTGCAGTTTGTGGAACGGTTGGTCCGCGAGTTTGACCCCCAGCGGGAAGAACTACTCCGCCGCAGGGCGAGCCGGCAGCGAGAAATCGACGCCGGCAAGTTCCCCGATTTCCTCGCCGAGACCGCGCGAATCCGCGAAAGCGACTGGACCGTGGCGCCCATCCCGGACGACTTGCGGAATCGCCGGGTGGAGATCACCGGACCGACGGACCGGAAAATGATCATCAACGCCTTGAACTCGGGCGCCAACGTCTACATGGCGGACTTCGAGGACTCGAATTCGCCCACGTGGCACAGCTTGATGGACGGCCAGCGGAATCTCAGCGACGCCATTGACGGCACGATCCGCTTCACCAGCCCGGAGGGAAAGCAGTATCATCTCAACGACGAGACGGCCACTCTGATGGTGCGACCGCGAGGATGGCACCTGCCGGAAAAGCACGTGCGATTCGACGGCCGTCCGGTGTCGGCCTCGTTGTTCGACTTTGGCGTGTTCTTCTTCCACAACGCCCGCAAGCTGCTCGACAAAGGCGCCGGCCCGTATTTCTATCTTCCCAAAATGGAAAGCCACCGGGAAGCGCGGCTTTGGAACGACGTGTTCCTGATGGCGCAGGACGAGTTAGGGATTCCGCGGGGCAGCATCCGCGCGACGGTGCTGATCGAGACGATCCCCGCCGCCTTCGAGATGGACGAGATCCTCTACGAGTTGCGCGACCACTCGGCCGGATTGAACTGCGGGCGGTGGGATTACATCTTCAGCATCATCAAGAAGTTTCGCCGGCATCCCGAGTTCACCATGCCCGACCGGGCGCAGGTCACCATGACCACGCCCTGCATGCATTCCTATTCCCTGCTGGCGATCAAGACCTGCCACCGCCGGGGAATCCACGCCATCGGGGGCATGACCGCGCAGATTCCCATCAAGAACGATCCGCAGGCCAACGAGAAGGCGTTGGAGGCGGTCCGCGCCGACAAGGTCCGCGAGGCCGGCGACGGCCACGACGGAACCTGGGTGGCCCACCCTGGGTTAGTCGAGATCGCCCGCGCGGCCTTCGATGCGAAGATGCCCGAGCCCAACCAGATCGGCCGCCGCCGCGACGACGTGCAGGTGACGGCCAAGGATCTGCTCACGGTTCCGGCGGGCGAAATCACCGAGCGCGGTGTGTGCCAGAACATCGACGTGGGTATCCAATACATGGCCACCTGGCTGAGCGGCAATGGTTGCGTGCCCCTCTACAACCTGATGGAAGACGCCGCGACGGCCGAAATCTCCCGCGCCAGCTCTGGCAATGGGTCCATCAGCCCAACGGCGTCTTGTCGGACGGGCGAAAGGTGACGCCTGAACTGGTCCGCACGC
Organism: uncultured Planctomycetaceae bacterium; assembly: GCA_963759115.1. Classification (GTDB taxonomy): domain Bacteria; phylum Planctomycetota; class Planctomycetia; order Pirellulales; family Thermoguttaceae; genus CAVWXT01. The sequence goes on along the minus strand of CAVWXT010000006.1, from coordinate 835,588 downwards.
TCTTCCAGGAGCAGATGAACAAATTGCAGCAGACAGTGGGAGCGGAACGTTTCGCCCGCGGCAATTATGAGCGAGCGCGGCAACTGATCGAGGAAATCGTGCTCAAGAGTGAGTTTACCGAGTTCATGACGCTCGTGGGATACGAGTATCTGGAATAGGCCGCGAACGGCCGGGACGGCGTCTTCACGGCTCCGGGGAGCGCGTTTATGCCGGATAACGATGCCTTCGCGTTGGCGCAATCGTGGAAGACCAACAAGCGGTGGGCCGAGGTGGAGCGCCCCTATTCGGCCGAGCACGTGACGAGTTTGCGGGGCTCGGTGAAGATCGAATACACGCTGGCCAAGTTGGGGGCGGAGCGACTGTGGAAGCTGCTCCGTACCGAGCCCTACATCCGCACGCTGGGAGCGCAGACGGGGGCCCAAGCGGTGCAAATCGTCCAGGCGGGGCTCAAGGCGATTTACGTCAGCGGCTGGCAAGTGGCCGGCGACATGAACACCGCCCAGCAGACGTATCCCGATCAGAGCCTCTACCCGGTCGACAGCGTGCCGACGCTGGTGCGGCGGATCAACAACGCTTTGCAGCGGGCCGACCAAATCGCCAATAACGCGGCCCTCGGCGATGGAATGCTGTATTGGTATGCCCCCATCGTGGCCGACGCCGAGGCCGGATTCGGCGGCGTGCTCAATGCGTTCGAGTTGATGAAGGCCCTGATCGAGGCCGGGGCCGCCGCCGTACACTTCGAAGACCAGCTTTCGTCGTCCAAAAAATGCGGGCACATGGGGGGCAAGGTGTTGGTCTCCACCCAGGAGGCCATCGCCAAGCTGGTTGCCGCCCGGCTGGCCGCGGACGTGCTGGACGTGCCCACGCTGATTATTGCCCGTACCGACGCCTTGGCGGCCAGGCTGTTGACCAGCGACGTTGATCCCCGCGATCGGGAATTTCTCACCGGCCAGCGGACGGTGGAGGGGTTCCACGAAGTGCGGCCGGGCATGGATCAGGCCATCGCCCGCGGGCTGGCCTACGCCCCGTATGCCGACCTGGTGTGGTGCGAAACGTCCACGCCGGACATGGACGAGGCCCGGCAGTTCGCCGAGGGGATCCACGTGCGGTATCCGAACAAGCCCCTGGCGTACAACTGCTCGCCCTCGTTCAACTGGCAACGGACGCTGAGCCCCGAGCAGATCGCCGCCTTCCAGCGAAACCTCGCCCGCATGGGCTACAAGTTCCAGTTCGTCACGCTGGCCGGCTTTCATGCCCTGAACATGAGCATGTTCGAACTGGCCCACGCCTACCGCGACGAGGGCATGTTGGCCTACGCGCGGCTGCAGGAGCGCGAGTTCGAATTGGAGCGCGACCACGGGTATCGCGCCGTGAAGCACCAGGCCTTCGTGGGCGCGGGCTACTTCGACGCCGTCACGCAAATCGTCTCGGCAGGTCAGAGTTCGCTTACTCGCTCTTCGTCGCCTTGAGCGGCAACGGCAAAACCAGCACGACCTGCAAGGTGCTGGCCCGCAAAGGCCGCGAACGATCCTGGCTGATCCAGGACGACGGCGGCACGCTCTACCGGGACGGCCAGTTCCGCGGGTTCGAGGCCGGCGGGCTGTTCATCAAGACCGACTGCCTCAATCCGGGCGACCAATTGGAGGCCTACTATGCGTGCCTCCGCAAAGACACCTTCCCGGAGAACGTCTTTGTCACCGAGGACGGCAGCATCGACTTCTACGACATCCTGACGAGCAACGCCCGCATCAACTGCTATCTGCTGAACACCGGCGGGGTGGGCGAGGGCCTCTTGTTGTCCCCGCCAAGGGATCGCGGACGCCAACAGTCCCCCCGTCGCGGCCTGCCTAATGCGCAATTTCGGAAGGCGATACAGCCGATCGGGGGGGTAAAAGCTCGATGAACGCGACTTTTCCGCGGGTGGCAGGCTGATCGTCCCGCCTGGATCGGCTATAATGGCGGCGAGGACCTGACGGGAGAGGCACGATCGGCGCTGGGGTCTGAGCGTAACGCGCAGGGTGCGGCGGCAAGGTGTGTCATAGCGGCGAGGCCAGTGCCGTTGCCCCAAACGAGTTCGTTGGAGTGAACGTATGCCGTGCTTGGCTCTCCGAATCCTGACACTCGTCCTCGGCGCCGCGGCTGTGTCGGGGACGGTCAGCGCCCAGGAGGCTGGGATCACCGCCAAGCTCCACCCCTGGGGACAGTTCGATCCGGGGGCCTGGAAAACGGTTCGCGTGGTCATCGAAACACTCAACGAGCAGGGCCAGGTGGTCAGCACGAGCATCGCCGATGCCACCACTACCCTGGTGGACGTCGACAACGAGGGCGTAACGCTGGAAATCCAAACCTGCATGGAAGTGGCCGGAAAGCGATTCGAGGCCGAGCCGCAAACGGTCAAACAGGGGTTTCACGGCGAGTTGGCCAATCCGAATCTGAAGTTCAAGGCGCCGGTCGACGGCCAGGTGACGATCGAAGATCAAAAGATCCCCTGCAAGGTGCAGCAATTGGAGGCGGCCGGCCCCAACGGCAAGACGGCGATCAGCCTCTACTACTCCACGACGCTGGCGCCGTATCTTCTCAGGCGGGAGAGCGTCACCAGCGACGCGGAGGGCAATAGCGTCAGCAAGACGATTGTCGAGGTGATCTCGTTGAACATGCCCGGCGAAATCCAGGGTAGAACGAGGAACGGCAGCTACGTAAAGACCGTGCATCAGAACGCCAAGGGCACCGTGACGACGCTGGCCTTTGTTTCGCCCGACGTGCCGGGCGGCGTGGTCAGCCACAGTTCGAAGGAGGTCGACAAGGACGGCCGACTCGTCCGCCGGACCACGTTGAGGGTGACCGATTACAACGCCGAGCCCGACAAAGACCGCATCGGTCTCTTCGGGCGCAAACGTCCCCGCCGCGACCGAACGAAATCAGCCGCGCGCTAGCGCGGTTGCTCCCCATGACACGTGGCTCTTGGCGGCAGCTTCTGGTTCTCTTGGCGTTGGCCCTGGTGCTCCGCTTGGCGGCCGGCTGGGCGTGGCAGTCGCGGCTGGATGGCCCCTTCGGCATGGGCGACACGGTAACCTACTGGGAGCTCGGACTGGCCATCGCTCGAGGGCAACCCTACGAGTGTACGGCGGAACGCGCCCAAGTGTTCCGCACCCCCGGCTATCCGGTGCTCCTCGCGCCCATCTTGTGGTTGGCCGGCGACGGGCGCAACGCGATCCTGCTGGCCCGGGCAGAGGCCGCACTGCTGTGTACGCTGGCCGTCCTGGGCGTTTGGTGGCTCACGCGGCTGCTATTCGACGATCGTGCGGCGCTGCTCGCAGCGATCCTGGCGACCTTCTACCCCGGCGCCATCGCGCTAGCGCGCTGATCTTGAGCGAGGCCCCGTTCTGCCCGCTGATGTTACTGCAATTGGCCCTTTGGACGATGGCCTGGAATTCGGAAGCATGGGAAAGAAGGAGTGTTCTGGCATTTTGCGGAGGGCTGGCGGCTGGGGCAGCCACGCTAATGCGGCCCAGTTGGCTGCTTTTCACCCCGTTTGCCCTAGCCGTGGGCCTGTTCGTGGGCAAACGAGAGGCTGCGGCCGCGCAGTCCCGCGTCATCGCGAATCGTTATTGGGGGATCGCAACCTGCATGATCCTTGGCCTGATCGCGGCCATGCTGCCCTGGTGGATTCGGAACGCCGAAGTAACGGGGCACTTCGTACCAACCACCCTACAGGTAGGCGCGAGCCTGTACGACGGCCTGAATCCCGAGGCCAACGGGGCCAGCAACATGGACTTTGTGCCGCGTTTCGTGGCCGAGGAGGCCCAACATCCGCCGTCCGAGGGCAGCTCCGGCGAGTCGCTCGAAGTGCGCCTCGACCGCCGTTTGCGGGCCGAAGCGATGGCCTGGGCGCGGGCGAACCCCGGCCGGGCACTGCAATTGGCGGGGGTCAAGTTTCTACGGATGTGGAACATCTGGCCGAACGAGCCGCGATTGTCGAGTTGGCCCATCCGGCTGGCCGTACTTTTCACGTATACCCCGTTGCTGATTTTTGCGATAATCGGCGCCTGGAGAACACTCGGCCGGGGCTGGCCGTACCTCTTGTGCTGGCTCCCGGCGGTGTACTTCAGCGTGTTGCACCTGGTGTTTGTCAGTTCCATTCGTTACCGCGAGCCGGCGATGCTGGCACTGCTGGCATTGGCGGCCGGAGAAATTGCGACCAGGGACTGGAAATTAGGGATTCGCCGGGACGAACGTTGATCGCGGCGATCTGCCGCTTGTCGCTTCGCAAGAGCAGATCGCAGAATCCCGCAGAAATCACGGAGGGTTTCTCCCATTCTGGTGCGCGCCATCAATTGCTGTTGGTTCGCCTTCAAGTGGGCGGCAGCGCTCGCGGTCGTCGCCGGCGCCGCGGCGGCCTTCCATTATTACCGCCAGGTCGATGTGGAGGTCCGCCGCCGGCTCGAGGCCCGGCTCGCCCAGCACTACCCCGGCTTGAGGCCCAGCATTCGCTCCGCCCAATTGGTGGAAGGAAAAGGGATCAGGATCTACGGCCTCTCGATCGTCGAGCCGGGCGCCGAAGGGCCGCGCGCGGAACTGCTGCACGTCGAGGAGGCGTTCTTCGAGTGCTCCACCGATTGGAAGGACCTCCTTGGCGGCGATCCGCTGGTGCGGCGGGTGACGTTCCGTCGGCCCACCTTACGGATGACGCGCCGTCCGGACGGCACGTGGAGCGCCGGGAAGCTGTTGCCGCCGCCCCATTTCGGCGATCATCCGCCCCAGTGCGACGTCGAAAACGGCACGGTCGAGATCTTCGAACCGTTGAAAACGCCGGCCAGCACGTTTGTCCTGCGCGACGTGAGTTTCGTGATGGCTCCCGAGCCTGCCGCGGAGGCCGGCTCGACGCCCGGCATGCGGCGGCTGAAAGGGATGCTGGCGGGCGACGGCTTCCGCGGCTTGGAGTTCGACGGGCTGGTCGATCTGCTGACGCCCGCCTGTTCGATTCGCGGACACGTCGAAACGTTGGAGATATCGCCCGAGCTGCGCGACTCCTTGCCCGACCCGCTGGGGAGCAAGCTCTCGGCGTTGGGGAGCGCGTGCAATCTGCGCGGGCAAGGGAGCGTGCAGTTTGACATCCGTTACGACCCGGCCGCCGCGGCGCCGTTGAAGTACGACGTTGCCGCTCGCCTGGGTCCGGCGCGACTGGACGACCCGCGATTGCCTCACGGGCTGACCGACATCCGCGCCGCCATACGCGTCAACGACTCCGGATGGGCGATCAGCGATCTCACGGCTCGCAGCGGCCAGGCCACGTTGCGAATCCCGTCGTGCCAGCAAGCGGGTTTCGAGCCGGCCAGTCCGCTGTTGCTCGCGGCCGAGGTCCGCCAGTTGGATTTGGACCGCTCGCTCTTCGACGTCCTGCCGCCCCTCTTGCAGGAACAGTGGAAAAAATATTGGCCCGCCGGAGTGGTGGATGCCGACGCACGGCTTTCCTACGACGGTCGGGCCTGGCGGCCGGAGCAGGTGGCCGTGCGATGCCAGAACGTCTCATTCGAGCACTACAAGTTCCCGTACCGCGTGGAGCACGGGCAGGGAACCGTGGAACTGACGGGCGATCTCTTAACGCTGAACCTGACGGCGTATAGCGGAAGCCAGCCGCTGCGTTTGACGGCCAAGGTGGCCAACCCCGTCAACGCGCCGACCGGGGTGTTCGAGGTCGAGGGGCAGGACATCCCGTTGGACGAGCGGCTCATCCGCGCGCTGCCTGAAAAGCCCCAAGAAGTGGTCCGCTCGCTCCATCCCGGCGGCGCGATCAGCTTCTATCAGAAACTATGGCGCGAAAAGCCGGACGAGCGGTTGCACGAGCACCTGCACGTCGAGGCGAACCGCTGTTCGATCCGCTACGACAGGTTTTCGTACCCGCTGACGAACGTCAGCGGCACGCTGGAGATGCTCGACGGCGCCTGGACGTTCCGCAACCTGAAGGGGAACAACAACGCGGCCAGCGTCACGGGCGCGGGCTACTTGACGCCGGGGCTGCAAGGCAACGAGCTGCAATTGAACTTCGCGGCCAAGGACGTGCCGCTGGAAAAGGATCTCAGCGACGCGCTCAGCCCCAATATTCAGCAGGTCTGGTACGGCATGCGGCCGCGCGGAGTAGTCGACCTGACGACCGAGATTCGCTACCTGGTGGAGAAAAAGGAATTCCACGTGGACGTGCGGGCGGAGCCGCAGCGCGATAGTGCGTCGATCGAGCCGATGTATTTTCCCTATCGCCTCGATCGGCTCCAGGCGCGCTGGCGTATCACGACGGGCACGTCCGCTTCGAGGGCACCAAGAGCGGCGATTACTTCAGGGCCTGGCACGGGACGGTCAATGTCGCCGCAAAAGGTTCGTGCGATTTCTCGCCCGACGGGCGCTGGTGTCTGCACTTCGACGACCTGCGGGCCGAAAAGATCAACGCCGACCGCGATCTGGTCAATGCCCTGCCGGAGCGGCTGAAGAAAGTCGTCCTGGAACTCAATCCTGAGGGCGCGATCAATCTATCCGGCGCCTTCCAGTTGGAGCGCAACGGCCCGCTGGGCGAGCCGCTGCAATCGCGCTGGAACCTGCGGCTGGGCTCGACGCAGGCGAGAATTCGCTGCGGTGGCCTGCCCCTGGAAAACATCCACGGCGAAGTGGCGTTGACGGGCGGCTGCGACGGGCGGCAATTCTCCTCCCGCGGAGAGCTGGCCCTCAATTCGTTGGCCTACAAAGACTGTCACTTCAGCGACGTCTTGGGACCGATCTGGATCGACGACGGCCGGATGCTGTTCGGTTCGCTGGTCGACGAGCAGGACCACGGCGCCGCGGCCGGCGCGCTCAGCGGGCCGCGGCGTCCCCCGCGACCGATCACCGCCAACCTCTTCGGCGGCAAGGTCCTCGGCAAAGGCTGGATCGCGCCGGGCTACGAGCCCGGCTATGCCGTCGATGCCACGCTGATCGGCGCCGATCTTGCCCGCTGCGCTCAAGACCTGGGCGCCGGGCGGCAAAACCTCCGCGGAAAGATTTCTGCCACGGCCGCTCTCTCCGGCAGCGGCCGCTCCCGCAACACGCTGTCCGGCGGCGGCAACATTCACCTCACCGACGCCGACGTCTACGAACTTCCGGTGATGGTCTCGATCCTGAGTGTTCTCAATCTCAAACTGCCGAGTCAGCGCGCGTTCAGTGCGGCCGACGTCGGCTACCGCATCGAGGGAGAACACATTTACTTCGACCCCATCGAGTTCAAGGGGGACGCGATCAGCCTGCACGGCGACGGCGACATGGACTTCCAATCGCAGATTCACCTGAAACTCACCCCCACCGTGGGTCCTGGCGAGTTGAAAGTGCCCCTGTGGGACTGGTTCTCCCGGGGCGCCGGCCAGCAACTCGTGGCCGTCCACATTGACGGCCCCTTGCAAAAGCCCGACGTCAGCAAGGAGGTGTTGCCGGGCGTCAATCAAACGTTGCAGCAGTTGCGGGGTGAACCGCCAAGTCGGAGATAAAGGAAATGAGCATCGGTCCTTTGGGAATTGCCGCCAGCGCGGCTGGATCGCCATTGCCCCAAACGAAGGGGCCGGCGGTAGAACGCGCTCAACAAGAGGTCGGCGCAGAGCGGCGTCAGGTGTACCATGAACAGGAGGCCGCCGCCGCGGCCGGCGTGGGCGAACCCGACGGCGAGAACCACGAGACCGCCGAACGCGACGCCGACGGCCGCCGAGCGTGGGAAGATCTGCCGGAGGACCAGCGGCAACCGGCGATGCCCGACGCGCGGCAGAGCAGAGACCCCTTGCAGCAAAGCGGGAACCTGCTCGACTTGACGGGCTGAAGCGAGGAGCGAGCAACGATGCGATTCACGAAGATGCAGGGAGCGGGCAACGATTACGTGTACGTCAACTGCTTCGACGAGCCCCTGCCCGGCGATCCCGCCACGCTCGCCCGGCGGGTCGCCGACCGGCATTTCGGCATCGGCGGCGACGGCCTGATCCTGATCTGCCCCAGCACGGTGGCCGACGCCCGCATGAAGATGTTCAACGCCGACGGCTCCGAATCGGAGATGTGCGGCAACGGCATTCGCTGCGTGGCCAAGTACGTTTACGACCACGGACTGTGCCGCAACAAGACGTTGCGAATCGAGACGGGCAACGGCGTTCTCACGCTGGATTTGATCGTGGTGGACGGCCTGGTTCGCCGCGTGCGGGTCGACATGGGCGAGCCCGTCCTCGATCCGCCGCGCATTCCCACCACGCTGCCCGGCAATCCGGCCTTTGCCGACAGCCCGGTGGCCAATGTCGAACTGGACCTCGGCGACCGGCGATTCCCGGTCACCTGCGTGTCGATGGGCAATCCGCACTGCGCGACGTTCGTCGACCAATTGGCCGATGACTGGGTGCTTTCGGTCGGACCGCGGGTGGAGACCGATCGCCATTTTCCCAATCGAGTCAACGCCGAGTTCGTCGAGGTGCTTGGGCCCCATGAAGTGCGGATGCGGGTGTGGGAACGCGGCTCCGGTGAGACCCTGGCCTGCGGCACGGGCGCCTGCGCGGTGTGTGTCGCCAGTGCTTTGACCGGCCGCACCCAGCGCCGGATTCTCGCCCACTTGCCGGGCGGCGATCTGGAACTCGATTGGGCGGCCGACAACCACGTCTATATGACCGGCGACGCGGTGGAAGTGTTTCAGGGCGAGTGGGAATAGACCACTTGCCCACTTTCCCACCATGCGGTACACTTGAGGCAGAGCGACAGAGGAGTACCGCCTATGACCACCAAGACTGCCGACGGCAAAGGACGCGTCAGCCTGGGAAGCCGGTTTGCCAACCAGACCGTCATCGTCGAAGACGTGGATGCGACCGAAGTGCGGGTCACGTTGGCTCAGGTCATCCCCCAACGTGAAGTCTGGCTGCACCAGAATCCCAAGGCGAAGGCGTCGGTCCTCCGGGGTTTGGCCCAGGCCAAGGCCGGCAAGACCGCCGATCCCCCGCCCGATTTGCAGTCCGACAAGAAGTTGGCCAGGCAAATTGACGACTGATGTTCACACTGATTTGGACGGCCGAGGCGAAAGCCGCCTACGACAAGTTGAAGGCCAAGGCCGAGGCTAGTCTTGCCTCTCGTCTGCGGAAGGGAAAGGGAAAGTCGTCCCGAGAGGAAGGACTGTTCCGGCAGGTCCACAAGACCCTGACGTTGCTGGCCGCGGACCCCAAACACCCCGGCCTGCAAACTCACCAGTACCATTCCCTGCCGCACCCTTACGATCCGCAGCAGAAGGTCCTTGAAGCATACGCGCAGCACCGCACGCCGGGTGCGTATCGCGTGTTCTGGTGTTACGGTCCGGGGAAGCAGCAGATCACACTCATTGCCATCACGCCGCACCCGTGAAAATCACCAGCCCTTTCTTGAACAAACTCGCCGGTCTGTTGGGCTCAGCGGCCGTGCGACGGTGGATGGGCACGCTCGACTACAAAGTGGCCTACTACGACCGGGCGGTCGATCCGATCTTTTCCGAGTGCCGCGGGCAGAAGATCTACATCTTCTGGCACGAGTACATTCTCTTCCCGCTCTATCTCCGCGGGCACTGCAACCTGGCGATGCTCTTGAGCCGGCACCGCGACGCGGAGATCCTCTCCCACGCGGCGCATCACTTGGGCTTCGAGTTCGTACGGGGTTCGACCAATCGCGGCGGCGTGGGGGCGATCCGCGAGCTGCTGGCCAAAAGCCGGAGCATGCACCTGACGATCACGCCCGATGGCCCCCGCGGCCCGCGCCGGCAACTGGCCCCAGGCTGCGTCTACCTGGCGTCGAAACTGGGGCTGCCGCTGGTGGTGATGGGCTACGGCTACGATCGTCCCTGGCGGGTCCGCCGCGCCTGGGACCAGTTCGCCATCCCGCGGCCCCATTCCCGCGCCCGCGCCATTCCCAGCGGCGAGATCTTCGTGCCGCCGAACTTGGACCGGGAAGGACTCGAACACTTCCGCCAGAAGATCGAGCGGCTGCTGAATCGTTTGACCGCCGAGGCAGAAGCCTGGGCCGAATCGGGGACTCGCAAGATCGGAGAGACGAAGCTCGAACGCCGCGGGGCGCCGCTGAAGAGAGGATGATGGCGACAGACCGTGGGGCCGCAGGATGACTTTTCACTCCGGGTCGGATCAATTAAACTGAGAACCACCTGGAGACAGATCACGCTCGACGTGGAGGCGGCGAAATCATGGGACGACCCATCGACACGATCACGCTCACGGGATTCAAGTCAATCCAGTCGCTCCAAGACTTCGGGTTGGGGAAGGTGAATGTCCTCATCGGGGCGAACGGTTCGGGGAAGAGCAACTTCGTGAGCTTCTTCTCGCTCTTGCGAGAAATGGTCGAAGGGCGGCTCGAAAAGGCCGTCAACAAGGCCGGCGGGGCCGATGCGCATCTGTTTTTCGGGCCGAAGGTAACCGACAAGATTTTTGCGGACTTGAAGTTCGGCGACAGCGGCTACACATTCTCATTGGAGGCTACGGCCGATAATCGGCTGATCTTTGGCGACGAGCGAATACAGTATCCGGGCGTGTTAGCCCCACGCGTTGACAAATCTCTTGGCGAGGGGCATGGCGAGTCCAAGCTTAGGAACCGATCGAGGATCGGCTCGAACGTTCAAATTCCCGCTGCCATTGCAAGTTGGATTGTGTACCACTTTCACGATACGAGCGACACTGCTGCCATGCGGCGAACCGGCTCGGTGCGCGACAACGATCGATTTCGGCCCGACGCAGGAAATCTGGCGGCTTTCCTGTTCCATCTTCGCGAGGAAGAAAAGGAAACGTATAGTCTGATCGTCGATACGGTTCGCTTGGTGGCTCCGTTCCTTCGGGATTTCAAGCTGCGGCCCAAGAAGAGCAACGGCGATGAAATCATCGAATTGGAGTGGGAGCAGGAAGACAGTGATTATCCCTTTCACGTTAGCCAGTTGTCAGACGGCACGCTACGATTCATCGCCCTGGCGACGGCCCTCCTCCAGCCAAGTCCGCCGGCGACCATCTTGATCGATGAGCCGGAATTGGGACTCCATCCTCAGGCTTTGGATGTGCTGGCCAACCTCATCTTGCAGGCCCAACAGCGCACCCAGTTGATCGTGTCCACGCAGTCGGCCCCCTTGCTCAATGCGTTCGAGCCAGACCAGATCGTCGTCATCGATCGTGAGGAAGGAGCATCTCGATTCCGACGACTGAAAGCGGACGACCTGGCCGCGTGGCTTGCAGAAGACTACACGCTGGGCGACCTATGGCAGAAGAACGTCTACGGCGGAGGCCCCGTGCATGAGTAGGGTCATTGCCGTCGTCGAAGGCCAGACCGAGCAGGGGTTCGTGCGGGACGTTTTGGCGCCGCTGCTGGCCACAAAGAAGGTCTATATGGCAGCACGGCTCGTGGGAAAACCGGGGCACAAAGGCGGCGATTGCCGATACGCTAGGGCCAAGCGAGATATTCTTTTGTTGTTGCGGCAAGAGTCCGGTACGATCGTCACCACGATGTTTGATTTCTACGCGTTGCCCGATTCTTGGCCGGGTCGGACTGAAGCCAAAGAAGCTCCGTTTCCCAGGAAGGCAGATATCGTGGAAACGGCTGTGAAAGAGGATATCCTGAGCGAACTTGGCGGCTCGTTCGAGGAACGTCGATTTCGACCTTATGTCCAAATGCACGAATTTGAGGCGTTGCTTTTCTCCCAGCCAGCCACGATCTGTACCGTGCTCCGTTCACCCGGATCGGAGCGAGACGTCCAAGCCATCCGAGACGAATTTCTGAATCCCGAGGAGATCGACGACGGCCCCCCAACGGCCCCCTCGAAACGACTTCTGAAGGTATTTACCGACTACCGAAAACGAATCCACGGCCTTATCGCAGCACAACGGATCGGAATTGACGTGATGCGAGAAAATTGTCCGCACTTTGCCAAGTGGCTGGGGATGCTTGAGTCGGTCGGCAAGATCGAGACGATTTGAATTGGGAAACGTGACGACCTGTCGACCGCGCACCCAGACGGTCCCTGGCTAATTGCTAGCCGGGTGTTCGATGCACCGTCGGATTCGTTCCCCTCTTGTCGCGCTGCCGGATCCGTTCACGCCGCTCTTCGGCGCGAGTTCTGATGTTTGCGGGGACTCCCGGCAATTCCAGCACGGCTGCAAGGTCCTCGGCCGATTTTGCGTCTTCGTGAATCGCGGAATACGCGAGTGCCCGATTGTAGAGCGTCATCGCCTTTACGTCGGTCGGGATATTGGGCACCTGAATCGCGGCCGAATAATCGGCGATAGCGCCGTCGTGGTCGCGCTTGTTCGCCTTCGCCATTCCGCTGCGATAGAGGGAAACAGCTTTTCCGCGACGCGAGAAACAACTCTTCACCCAGTCAGTGAAGCTCATATCGGCGCTCCTTCGTGATGACAGGTGCGCTGCAAAACACTGCCATTCCAACAAGATCGCCTGGGCACAATCAGCATGGTACTACCGGACACCTGTGCCTGCAAGTCCCCTTTGTTCGGTTCAACGCTCGCCCACCCGCGATAGCTGGGTCCCACGATCATCGCCAATCCACGCGGGTTGGTGGCGTCAGAGCGGTGCCTTCGAGGGTCTCGCGCAGGTTGTCTGCGTCCGACAATCTCGGCAGGCGGCGGGAAGTGCTTTCTGAACAGTAGCCGCTCCCACCAGTTGGCCCGCCGCAACATCGGTTCCTCGACGCGCAGCGTGCGCTGCGTGCCGCACCTGGTACATACGAGAAGCTTCCCCTCGGGCAACACGGCGGCCACTCTCGCATACTCTTCCACATAGTACAAGTAGTCGTCACCGTGGGGAGCTGCGTACACGCCTGGGGAGCCGAGAAGTACACGTGATTTGCCTGGAATCGCGAGAGGAGATGCCCGCGCACGGATACGAGGTTGAGAAGGCCGAAAGGGAGGGAATCCTATTCCATCCCTCCACGGGGCCGAAGAGGGTCTTGGGCGTGGATGGCAAAGTGGTCGGGCTGGAAACCGTGCGCTGTGCGTCGGTCTTCGACTCGGACGGCCGCTTCAACCCCCGTTTTGAGACCGGCTCGGAATCGCTGATTACCACCGATTCGATTATCCTTTCGGTGGGACAACATTTTTTGGATGCCGAGCGGTGTATCTTATGTGGGGGGTGCGTGGATATCTGCCCCTACCAATGCATTTCAATGATTTCGGCCTCGCACGTTGACTGGAGCGACGCGGCCGACGACTTCCACGCAACAGCCCGCCGTGGAGAAGGGTACGCTATGGTGCTGGATGAGACCTCCTGCATCCGGTGTGGCCTGTGTGTCCGTCGCTGCCCAACAAGTGCGATCGCGATGCGGCGCTTCGTATCGAGTGGGGAGTGGGTCTATGAGTAAACCCGAACCGGACATGGGCGCCGGCCAGAGTCGGCGCGGCTTTGTCGCCACGGCGTTCACTCGCCTTGGTCTGGGCAGCCTGGCGGTGAGCCTGGCCAGCACCATCTACGCCAAATTTCGCTTCTTCTTTCCCAAGGTGCTCTACGAACCGCCTGCACAGTTCAAGGCCGGCGTCCCGGGCGACTACCAGGCAGGCGCCGTGAGTGATCGTTGGGCCAAGGAGCACCAGGTGTGGATGGTTCCGCGAGAAGGACACGATCTATGCCTTGCTGACGGTTTGCACGCACCTGGGATGTTTGACGGCCTTCTTCCCGGCCGAGGGGTTGTTCAAGTGTCCCTGCCACGGCAGCAACTTCTCCCTGCGGGGCGATCCCCTGGCGGGACCGGTGACCGACCGGTCCCCTCTCCCGCCGGGAGAGGATTAGGACGACCCGCGAGTCCCCTCTCCCTTTGGGAGAGGGTTAGGGTGAGGGCGTCGGCGCGTCCTCACGGTGCCCGCGATGCAGGCATGGCTGGCGGGGACAGACGCCTTGCCGGTGAAGTTGATTTCGCGTCATCCTCGTAAATGAACTCGTAGTGCAGGCCGCCGTTGGTGTATGCCCCTTGCCCCAGGGGAGATCGAATCTGTATCGCTCCACAAGTCCCTTCCTTGGTGATGAACAGGAACGATCCGAGGGTAAGCGGCGATTCCCAGGCTTCAGGCAGATCCAGTTTCTTGCCTTGGCGGAGTTCCTTCTCGATGTTCTCGAAGCGGTCGTTGTCGATCCGCCACACCTTCATGCCAATGGGCTTAAAGGCGTAATAGGAAATATCGCCCAAGGGCAACGTGACCTTGACGTTGATCAAATCGACGCCCTCCCGTTCGGCCCACGCCAGCAGTTCCGGTGACGGTTCCGGTCCCGTCGATGTCTTAACGAGTTCGTCAGGCGGCCTCGGACGACGCCCTGTATCCAGGTCCAAGAAGCCGTCTGACGGCGACTCTTGGAACGACTTGATGGATTGGTTGATTGCCCCTCCCCCCGTGGTCACGTTCGGACCGACGGGGAACTCCGCTGGCGGCTTTCCTGTGGGGGACGGGATCGACCGGGCATATTGTTCGAGCGACTGCTTGATCCGATCGAGCTGTGCCTCGGCTTCATCGTTGACGAAGCTCTGCCAGTTGTTGGTCCACCAATCGGCCCATCGCTCGGCAAGTCTCAGCACCAGTCTCCGCTGGATGTTCCGTTGTTCCAATCCGCCGCCGAGAAACACAAAGCGGTACTCTTTGTACCCCAGTGTTTGCCCGGTAAGTCTTTCCAGCGCGGGCATGATTTCATAGAACGGACGCCCATAGGAGAAGTATCCGGATTTGTCGGCGAGCGATCCCGGTTTGTGTGCGTGATCGTGCGCCTGCATGAATTGCGCCAATTCGGGATCGTTTTCGATGGGGAGGCCGCAGTCGCTGCCGGCCGACTGTAAGATCTTTGGAACAGCGCGAATCAGCGCGGGGATCGTCCGCGGATCGGCGATTCCGCGAAGGACAAATCCCAGGGCCCGCAACGTCGCGTCTCTTTCCGTTCGGTCGAGTTCTTCGGTGAACTTCGGAACCGCCGGTTTGCCGATCTGGATGAGTTCACGGACCGCAGTCGCCCATTGCCGTTCATCATTTTCGCGGCCAAGTGTGTAGGTGCGCAGCACATCTAACCCCGCCTCAATGCGATCGTCCTGTGTGACCGGTGGACCGGATTGCAGCACCTTCAACAGCGCCTCGATGCGATTATCGTACTCCCGGTTCTTCTCTCGTTCCGCCTTTAACATCGCTCTGTCGGCGGCCGATAACCGGCTGGCCATCGAGGGAATACCCGTGTGCGTTGCAACGGCGCTCGGGCCGGGCTGGACGCCGCTCTGATCCGGTTTCGATTGGGCCGCGTCCGGGCGTTTCGGCCACGTTTCCGGCGGTGGGTGTTTCCAGTTCGGCTCAAGCTTGACGGGACCGGCGGGCTTTCCTTGGGCATCCGCAGTGTAGCTCACCCCCTCGATCGTATCCACGACGTGCATGCCCTCGGTGAACGGCACCGTCAGGTCGCCCGGCTTCACCGTGCCGAACTCAATCCGCGATACCTTTGTCTCGTAGACGGCAACGCTATCGGGAACTGTCGAGGCCGCGGTCTCTTCCTTCAGCCTGATGGGCATCCACACGTCGCCCACCAGCCGACTGTCTTCCACCGCGAACCTTTCAATCCGCCAATGTGGCTTGCCCTGGGCTGGGGTGTCGCCGTCCCAACGCGAGTCGCAGCGGATCGGGAGGAAACCCTTTCGGGGATCGAGTACGTACACCCGTTTGCCGCCCGGTTTGTCGGTCCACCACGGTTGCCAGGGCACGGTCAATTGCACTTTGTCGCCCGCAACGGGCACCTTGATTTCAAACTCATTTTGACGGTGGATGAGGTACGGGAAAAGATACTCCCCCATCACATGGTCGGGCTGAGGTCCCTTGCGATCGAACCAATACACATACGGGTTGCTGGCGTTTGGCTCGAAAGGATACTGGACCTGCCCCTGTGAGGGCCTCTTGCCATCCTTATATGTCGTCGTGTTGCGGCCCACGCCCTCCTCTGAATTGACACCGCAGGACTGATAGGTAGCGGACTCGGCGGCGTTGGGGTTCTCATACCAGTCGTCATCCATCCGGAAAGAAGCTCCCAGCCGCCAGTGCCGGTAGTGGACGCGGGTGCCCGAATCCCTTGCCAGTGGTTTGCCCGGCTGGCCATCGAGGTTCTCACAGCTTCGCACAAGCAGGTCGATTTCGTAGTAAAGGTTCTTCGCATGTTCCAGACGTCGCTGGAAAACGCGGACCAGCAGGGCGCGTTGGTCCGCGGCTGAAAGCCGGCCAAACTCTTCGGCCGACATCGAGACCGGCTGCGGGGTTTCCGGCTTGACCGGCTGATCGGTCTGCACGCCTTTCGCCGCAACTGGAGCACTCTGCGGCTCAGCGGCGTTTGCGGCCTTTGGCTCCTCTTCAGCCCGAGCAGCGCTTCGCCAGGCTATCGGCGCGAGGAGGACGGAGAAGATCAGCAGCAGCGACATTACCACGCCGGTAGTCGTCAGTCGCATCGCCGGTTTGTCGTTGGGGTCGAGCAGTCGCAGCACGCGGCGTTTGAACTGCGAGGCATTTCCACCGCTTGCGGCCAGCGCGGCCTTGCCAATCATGCTGCGATCGCCCACCGCCGCGCAGAGTTCCGCCACGCGCAGCAAAGCGTCGGCATATCGGGCACGGTCGCAATTCCACCGCACCACCAGATCGTCGCAGGCGTTTTCCCGCTCGGCATTGATCCGCCGGCTGAGCCACCACACGGCCGGATGGAAGAACAGCAGGGCCTCGACCAGCCGCTGCAAAATGTTGACGGCCAGGTCGTAGCGGCGCACGTGGGCCAACTCGTGCAAGAGCACGGCTTCGAGTTGCTCCGGCGTCAGGCCCGACGCCAGACTCGCCGGCAGGAGGATCATCGGCCGCAACACGCCCACCACCACCGGCACGGAAATCCGCCGGCAATAGGCGACCGCCGGAATCAGTCGCATTCCCATCCGCCGCGCGTGGTCGCGGAGCATCTCGAAGATCGGGCCGTCGCCCAGCGGCGTGCCGGCCCGGCGCAGCCGGCGTCCGCCCCAGAGCCCCAGGGCGACTCGCAACAGCATCAGCACGACGCCGCACAGATACAGGCCGCTGGCGTACGGCGACGCCCACGCCAAAAGACTGGCCGCGCGATCTGCTGCCGATTGCCGAATCGATACCTCGGCGGAAGCAACGCTCGGCGACGGCGGTAGGTTGCCGGCTGTCGGGCGGTCCGCTGGGACGGTCGCGACGACCGGTTCCGACTCGGCAAGGTCCGCAACGGACTGGCCCGCGGTTGCCGGAGTGACCGCCGACATCGAAGGGGCATCAGGCTGCTTCGCGGTCTCTACGGCTGCCATGCGGGGCGAAGGAAGCACAAATAGCATGGCCGGCAGGCAGGCAGCCATCAGCAGCAAGGCCGCCACGCCGGCGACGTATCGCGCGCGGCGGGGGCCCGACGCAAACCGCGGGCTACGATCGCGTACGCGATCGCGATCACGCCGCCCTGCCACAGAAAATGAAGCAGTGCCTGCGTCAATGGCAAGGAATAGTCGGCTCCGATCCCATCGAGCGCCTGCCACAGATTACTCGGGTTCATCGGCATGTTCCTTTGCTTTGTGGTCGATAAGACGCCGCAGTTCCTTCAGGTCGGCCGCATTCAGTTCGGCCGAATCAAAGAGGCTCAGGACCACTGCCTTGGCCGAGCCGTCGAAGACGCGATTGACGATGTCGCCCAACATCCGCCGCGAGGCCTCGTCGCGGCTGAGGCGGGGCGCAAACAAGCAGGCGTTGCCCTGCATGGAACGCCGGAGATACTTCTTCCGCACCATCACGTTGAGCGTGGTGATGACGGAGGTGTGGGCCAGCTCGCGTCCGGCCGCGGCCAAGGCATCGCGCACGTCGCGCACCGGCAGGGGAGAGCGCTGCCAAAGCACCTTGAGAATTTGAAGTTCCAGTTCCGTGGGGTGTTCCGACTTCGGGCGGACCATGGCCGTAAAGTCTCCCTGACCGAGGACCGATCTTTTATTTAACTAGAAATATATCCCCGGCCGGAAACGGCGTCAAGGGGAATCTTCTATGCAACTAGAATATTTTCCGGAGGTCCTGCGGAAGCATAACCTGCGGGCTCAACGGGGATCTGCCGCGCCGGCCGACCTCACCCCGACCCTCTCGCGACGGGAGAGGGAGACCGATGATCGGCCAAGAAAAGGAAAGGTCGCCGACGGACATGCCTACCAGAGCGTCCGTCGGCGACCGGGTGTAACGAGGCTTTCGCG
Organism: uncultured Planctomycetaceae bacterium; assembly: GCA_963759115.1. Taxonomy (GTDB): domain Bacteria; phylum Planctomycetota; class Planctomycetia; order Pirellulales; family Thermoguttaceae; genus CAVWXT01. The sequence goes on along the minus strand of CAVWXT010000006.1, from coordinate 817,350 downwards.
CCGTGGAAGGCACGAGAACCGAACGGAAGTTAGTCCCACCACCACTGGCCCTTGGCCAGGTTGGGCTTGACGCCTTCGCGAAGCTTGCCCACTCTGCCCTTCTCATCGGTCAATAGATTTGCCGGCCGCAGGGCCTCCGTCGCATGGATTGCCACGCCGCCGCCGATGGGCGTCATCAGCGTCTGGCCCTTCCAGATCGCGTTGACCGCCGACTCGACGGTCTTGGGAATGCTGTACTTCTCGACCGGGAAGGTCTTTTCGCTGCCGAAGAACTCCATCTTCCAGCCGGCCTTGACGCAGTAGTCCTGGCCTTGCACGTAGGCCGCGGCGATCGTCAGGTCGATCAGGTTTCGCAACTCGGCGTAGACCGGCGACCGTTCGGCCAGTTCCGGATATTTCTTCGTGAACGCGGTGACGAACGACTTGCTGGCCGCGTTGCCGCGGCCCGAGGCCGTTCGCCGCTCGCCACTGGCCATGACCACCTCGTCCTCGCCCACCAGTTTCACGCCGTCGCCGACCAGTTCCATCGCCAGCTTGTCTTCACTTTGGCGGACGCACTGGTATTCGGGCATGAAGAACCACCGCTGCAGGGCGTTGCGAGCCACGTCGGTGGGTTTGGCCCGATCCACGTAGCTGACGAGGTTCACCGGCGGGGCTTCCAGCCCGATGCCGATCAATTTCATGCGGTAGTCGGCCTCGACCATCACCTGGGCGAAGCGCGTTTTCGGCGAAACGCCGTTGATGCTGACTAACTGATAGCCCAGGCTATTGCGCAGGCCCTCGACGAATGGTTCCGGTTGATTCGGATTGGGCCGGTTCGTCCGCAAGTACTGCTGCATGGTTGCCAGGCCTTCTTGGGTCGGGTCGATCGAGCAGCCGATCACCGGACGCCGCTGCCGCCGGCGGGAAACGCCCGCAAGGCAACCACCACGTCCTCTAACTGCACGACGGGCCGCCGGCTGACGATGCCCACGATCCGGCCGTTCGGATCGGAAACCCAGCCCTCGGCCGGCCCGGCCAACACGATGTCCTTGCTCTCGGGATAGTAGAAGACGTAACGGACCCGGAGCATCCCGGCCATGTAGCGCATCTCGTCGGTCAGGACGCCCTGATGGTCGAGGATCGACTGTTCGAGGCGATTCAACGAGATTTTTCGCAGCTTGCTGAAGGCCGAGACCTTAGGGCCAAGGGTGGCTTTTGCCGCCGCGATCCGTTCGCGCATCACGTCTCCGCTCGAGTCGAAGAAGACCTTCGTGCGGAGCACGCCTTGGGCGTCAACGATCACGCCAGCGGCGCCGAGGTGCTGCCGCTGCTGCCGCCGCTGGTGGATTGGGCCCAGGCGGTGGACGATGCGGCCAGGAACAACCCAACCAGCCCCCACAGCCAGAACGACGGGCAATCGAGTCCTCGACAACGCATGGGGAGTATCTCCAGTTCCAGAGTAACTGTCCGGTACGCTCCCACGCCATCGACAACGACGTCACGGGTGGGAGCGCGGATTAAGGTCGCCTATAACTTCTACACCATTGATCTTACTTAGGGGATTTAGGTAAAGCAAGCAATTGACCGGGGATTAGGTAAGGAATCTGGTGCCGGATTTCGCCGGCCACTTTTCGCGAGTTTGTGGCAGGCTGACGCAAGTCATTATATGGAAAGGACTAACGAATCGAATCGGCAGAACGGCGGCGGCGCGGTGGAATGCGGAACAGGAGGCGATCGCGTGGGCCGCTCCGCGAAACCGCAAGCGGCGTACCCCGGCTGACTATCCACTATCCACTATCTTCTCGATCGCCCGTTTGCGCGGCCGGCTGCTACCGCGCTCGGTGGAGCGGTCAACAGGCGGAAATTGCCCGACCCGAGAAGCTGATCTACGCGGTCGCGCATCTCGCTGTTGACGGCCACGCTCATGCGATCGCACTTGCAGGCCACCCGGCTGCCATCGGCCAGGCAGAGCATCAACTGCAATTCGCAGTTGCCCGGATAGCCGCGGAGGATCTCGTGAAGTTGATCGAGCTTCTGCAGACCGTGTCCATCCTCCAAGACGCGGATCATCACGCCGCGTGTGTAGCGTGAGGGAAGGTCCTCCAAGGCCACGATCTCGTTGACGATCAGGTTGGCTTCCTCGCTGCCGGGCCGCTTGTCGACGGCGCCGCGGACGACCACGATGGCATCGGCCTTGATCAGACCTTCATAGTTGACGAACTGATCGGGCCAGACGATGCAACGCATGATGCCTTCGGTGTCTTCCAGATCGAACATGGCATAGCGGCTGGGGCTGCCCGGCTTCGGATTCTTCGTATGGGCGAACTTGATCGCCGAGAGCATGCCGCCGAGGACAACTTCGGTGCGGTGCGTCAGCTCGGCCGCTTCGACGGTGGTGTGCGAGCAATAGGCGGTCAGAGTCTTCTGGTGTTCGGCCAGCGGATGGCTCGACAGGTAGAACCCCAGCACTTCCTTCTCTTTGGCGAGCCGCTCGCGCTCATCCCAGGCGGGCACGTCGGGCAGATTGGTCGAGCCGGATTCCAGCCCCGGATCGTCGCCGCCGAACAGTCCCATCTGGCCGCTGCGGCGGTCGGTGGCGGCGGCGGCCCCGGCCTGCATCGCCCGATCGATCGCCGCGAACAGTTGCGCGGCGGGCGCCGAGGGAGTCGAAGGCCCCCGCCTTGATCAACGATTCGACGGCCGTGCGGTTGACCGTGCCGGAGTCGAGCCGTTCGCAGAAGTCGAACAGGCTGCGGTAGGGGCCGTGGGCCCTGCGCTGCTGGGCAATTGCCCCGGCCGCCGCCCCGCCGCAACCCTTGATGGCGGAGAGGCCGAAGCAAATCTTGCCGTCGGCCACGGTGAACTCGACGTCCGAGCGGTTCACGTCCGGCGGCAGCACCGCGACTTCCATGCGCTGGCAGTCTTCGAGATGCTCGACCAGCGAGTCTTTCCGCTTGAAGTTCCGCCCCGTGATGTCGCTCGACAAGAGCGCCGCCATGAACTCCACTTTGTAGTGGGCCTTGAGGTACGCGGTCATGTAGGCGATCAGGGCGTAGGCCGTCGAATGGCTCTTGTTGAAGCCGTAGCCCGCAAACTTCTCGATCAACCCGAAAAGCTCGGCCGCCTCCTTTTTCGACATACCCTGCTTGTGCGCGCCTTCGACGAACTCCTCGCGGAACTTGGCGATCATCTCCAGCTTCTTCTTGCTGATCGCCTTGATGCAACTGTAGGCGTTGGCCAGTTGGATGCCGCCCAGCCGGTTGAGAATCCGCATCACCTGCTCCTGGTAGACCATCACGCCGTGGGTCTCTTCCAGGACTTCCTTCATCACCGGATGCTTGTATTCGGCCTGCTTGCGGCCGTGTTTCACCTGGATGTAGTCGTCGACCATGCCGCCTTCCAGCGGGCCGGGACGATACAAGGCGTTGGTGGCGATGATGTCGCGGAAGTGGTCGGGTTTCATCCGCTGCAAGAGGTCGCGAATGCCGCCGCTTTCCAATTGGAACACGCCCTTTGTCTCGCCGCGGCACAACAGGGCGAAGGTCTCTTGATCGTCGCGGGGGAAGCGGTAGGGGTCGATCTTCATCCCGGTTGTCTGCTCGATCAGATCGACCACCTTGGAGAGGATCGTGAGGTTTCGCAGGCCGAGGAAGTCCATTTTCAGCAGGCCGGCCCGCTCCACGTCGCCCATCGCCCACTGGGTGATGATTTCCTTCTTGTCTTGCACGTGTTGCAGGGGCACGTAGTCGGTCAGGGGGCGATCGGCGATCACCACTGCGGCGGCGTGCGTGCCGACGTTCCGCGCCAAGCCCTCGATGCCCCTCGCCAGGTCCAGCAGCTTGCGGACCTCGGCGTCGGTGTCGTAGGCCTTTTTGAGGTCGTCGCTCTTTTCCAGGGCCTTGCCGAGCGTGATGCCGAGTTCGTCGGGCACCAGGGCGACGATGGCGTCGACCCGCGGGATGGGCAAGCCCAGGGCCCGGCCCACGTCGCGGATCGCCGCCCTGGCCGCCAGCGTGCCGAAGGTGCCGATCTGCGCCACGTTCGCCATGCCGTACTTGTCCTTGACGTATTGGATCACCTCGCCCCGCCGCTGCTGGCAGAAGTCGATGTCGATATCGGGCGCCTCGCGGCGGCTCTCGTCCAGGAAACGCTCGAACAGCAGGTCGTATTCCAGCGGGCAGACGTGGCTCAGATACAGGCCGTACGAAACCAGCGAACCCACGCCCGAACCGCGCGCCGTCGCCTGGATGCCCCGCTCGCGGGCCGCGCGGACGAAGTCCCAGACGATGAGGAAATAGTTCGAAAAGCCCAGCTTGTTGATGACCCCCAGTTCGCGTTCGAGCCGGGCCATCACCTCTTCTGAAAGCTCGCCTGTTGTAGGAGGCGACTCCAGTCGCCGACCAGTAGAATGGCCTTCGGCGCTCAATCGGCGACTAGAGTCGCCTCCGACAGTCGCCTCAACGGGCCGACCAGTCGCCTCGACGGGCCGACAGCGGTCGGGCCGGTCGGCGTAGCGGGCCTTCAGCCCCGCCAACACAATTCTTGGAGGTATTGCTCCGAGGTCTTTTCCTCCGGCGGCTTGAACACGGGAAAGTGCCGCTTGCCCAACTCCAACTCGATGCTGACGCTGTCGGCGATTTCCTGCGTGCGGCGGAGGGCGTCGTCCAAGCCGGGAAATGCCGCGTACATCTCTTCGCCGCTGCGGAGATAGAACTCGTTGCTGTCCATCCGCATCCGGTTGGCGTCGGTGCGGAACTTGCCCGTGTTGACGCACAGCAGGATGTCTTGGGCCTCGGCGTCTTCGCGGTTGATGTAATGGACGTCGCTGGTGGCGACCAGGGGGATGCCCGCCCGCTTGGCGACTTCCACGGCCCCTTGCATGGCCAGCCGCTGCGACTCCAGGTTGTTGTTCTGGATTTCGATGTAGTAGTCGCTGCCGAAGATTTTCTGGTACCAGGCGGCAATGTCCAGGGCCTTCTCCATGTTGGCCTCGCCGCCGGCCAGCAGCGTGCGGTTCAACTCGCTGGAGACGCACCCGCTCAGGCAGATCAGCCCTTCCTTGTGGGCGGCCAGCAGTTCCTTGTCGATCCGCGGCTTGAAGTAAAACCCCTCCAGGAACGCCGCGGAGGAGAGTTTCACGAGGTTGCGGAACCCGGCGCGATTGCGGGCCAAGAGCGTGAGGTGAAAATTGGCCTCCTTCGAGCCGCCCGCGGACTCCTTGTGAAACCGGCTGCCGGGGGCGATGTAGGCCTCCAGGCCGAGAATGGGGTTAATGCCCAGTTCTTTCGCCGTTTGATAGAACTTCACCGCCCCGTGCAGGTTGCCGTGGTCGGTCAGGGCCAGGGCGTTCATCCGCAGGGCCTTCGCCCGCTCCAGCAGCCCGCGAATCGTGCCGGCGCCGTCCAAGAGGCTATAGTGGCTGTGACAGTGCAGATGGGCAAAGGGAAGAGTGCTCATGGCTGGCGACCTCCGTGCGTCGAGCGGGCGGACCAATAGTATTCTATCGCCGCCGGCAGATCGCCGGTAGGAGCCCGCCAATTGCGGGGTTGCAGCAACCGAAGGTGGGCCGTCCCGTAGACGCGGCATCTTGCCGCGTCTGCGGTGGTACGAGATGCCGCTCCTGAGACAGGCGTGAAGCGGCACGATGCCGCCTCTATGGTCCCCCTCTGGATGGCGTGATCGGCGCGCCGGCGCAGGCCTCCCCGGGCACAACCCAGACGCCACTGCGGACGACAGCGTTACAACAAGTCGGGCCTGGAGTTTTGGCGCGCGGCAAGCCTGGAGACGGGGGTGGGTAAAGGTGCCGGGGTAGGTAAAGGGGGTAGGTAAAGGTGCCGGGGGTAGGTAAAGGTGCCGGGCACCAAATCTGGCGAATCCAAGTAAAGGACTCTGACAGAATCACGGCCGCCCTCACCCCCTGCCCCTCTCCCAAAGTGCATTGGTATCTACTTTATCCGGTATCGAGTAGAGGGATAAGGGACGTGGTAAAGTGTTTGAGGTCGCGGAGTTGGTAATGTTCGAGCAACGCGAGCATCGAAAGCAAGGTCCAAAGGCCGGCCAGCAACGCAGGTGCGGTATAGGGGTGGGCACGCTTCATTTGGCGACCACTCAATTTCACCAAGACGTTCTGGAACTCCTGGGCCGGCAGCGAATCGTCCGCCTGCAACTGCCACACAGCCACACACGCCATCGAGGCGATCAGGAGTCTTCTCGCAATAGCCGGTCCGGTCTCTTGCTGCCATCGCTCCCACTGCTGGCCGTGACTCTTCAACAGCTTAAAGAAGCTCTCAATCCGCCATCTCCAATAGTAGCAGCGAGCGAGATGTTCCGTCGTCGCCCACTCCCGCGGCACGTTGCTCAACAACTTCCACTCGGCGAGGACCTTGCCGCGGTCGTCGCGAATCTGGACCAAGATCAGTCGCAAACTCAACGCCCGGCCGGCACGCTGGAATTTTCGGCCGCGGACGTTTTTCTTAGCGGGCCGGTACAACACCACCTCGGTTTCCGCTACCCACAACTTGGCTTGGCGTCCCTGGTACTCGGCTTCGCCCACATCGCGGAACTGCTTGCTCCGCCGGAACTTCCCGCTGATTTCGCTCAACAACCACGACTTTTCGTTCCAGCGAACGCGGCGGTCATCGCCACGAATCAGGTATTTCTCCCCGTGCGCATCCCAACGCCGATAGTGATCGACCGAATCCGCTTCCCGGTCAATCACATGCACGACCGGTTTCCCCAGTCCCCATGTCCGAGCGGCCCTCATGGTCGGCCAGACCTGCTCCAAGTGGGAGGCGCTTCGCGGCGTCGGTTCGCGCGTGCTCAGTACGCCGTGAGCCGTTTTCAGGTGCATTTCCCTAGGCGCCAGAGGACTGCCATCCTCGGCGCTGACCAGCAGCGAGGTCGTCAATTCATACCCCACGTCCGTGTCGTGCGTCAGTTGGACCAGGTCGCGCTTGTCGGCGGCATGGCCGAACCCAAGCTTACACCAGTCGTGCACCAACAGCGCGAACGGCACTTTCGAGGTTTCCACGCGGTGTCGTCCCACCTCACGAAGGGGTTGGACCAAGACTGGCAACGACACCCGGTCGTTGTTCAGAAATCGCCAAGCCGCCTGGGTGGCTGCGAAGGCCGGTCCCGCCCTAGGCAGGCTGGCTACGCCCGCTGCCAACGCTGGCGCTGTGCGCATGTGAGAGCGAACCAACATCACGTAACGCCTTTGTAGTCGCCGATCCATCGGCGGAAGCGCAATCCGTTGCATTACATACGTTTACACAAATCTCCGAGATGTGTAGATACCAATGCCCAAAGGGCGAGGGGAGACGTCTCAAACACGCTCTCAGCGTCAGACTACCGCAGCGCGAACGAAAAAATCAGCGACTGCAGCACGCCCACCATCGAGAACACCACCAGCGCCATCACCACGCGAAAGAGTATCCGGCTGACGATTTTCACGCGGAACTCGACGTCCTCCGCCGTGCGCCGCGCGACGTTGTCGAAGGCCGGTTCCAGCTTGCCGGCCTCCTCGCCGACGGCGACCTCGCTCTTGTACTCCTTCGAGATCATCACCGGAACGGCGAAGGCGGCGGCGATCGTCCCGCCCGATTCGATGACCTCGGCCGCGCGGAGAAAATCGGCCCGGGCAACGTGATTGTCGACGCAGGCGGCCGCCTGGCGGATCATGGCCTCCACGCGAATCCCGCCGGTGGAGTAGAGCATGTTCATCGCGTGGAAGAACCGATTGACCGACAGGTCGCGAACGATCGTGCCGATCCAGGGCAAAATGAGCATCAGCCGGTCGAGAAGCCGCTTGGCGGGCGGCGCAAAGTAGACGAAGCCGATCACGGCCAGGAGCTTGACGTAACCCCACAGCGTGCGGGCTGCGAACGCCACGGCCACGCCGACGGGGGCAAAGCAGAAATGCGCCGCCATGCCCACGGCCGACCCGGCGAACGCGATCGCCAGCGGCGCCAGCCACAGGTTCCGCATCAGGCGATGCGGCCCCGCCATGAGCCAGCAGTGCCTTTCCAGGTACCGCAAGGTCTCCGGCAGGCGGCCGGACCGCTCGCCGCAACGCAGCACGGGCAGGAAGAACGGCGGAAAGTGCCGCGCATCGGCCTCCAAGGCGTCGGACAGTTCCATGCCTTCCCTGACCCGCTCGGCCGCCGACATGGCGATGCGCCGCATGGTCCGATTCTGGCAGGAGCGGTGGCTCGTCTCCAAGCTGACCGGCAGGGCGAGCCCCGCCCCGAGGCACGTGGCCAGGTTGCCCGCGAAGAGCGAAAGCTGCTTCAACGAAATCCGCACCGCGAACCCGGACCGCAGCCGCTCGATCGCCGATCTGGGCTCACTTTGGACGGACACCGTTTACCGTCGTCCCGGTTATTGAGTCGGACTTCGGAGCCGTTTCTCGCGCCGCTTTCGCCATGGCCGCGAAAGGAACACAAGGACCCGCAGAACTTTCGGCCTTCTGCGTTCCGTGTGTTCTTTCGCGGCTAATCGCGGCGTCTTACCGTTTCTTCGGGAACAGCGGTCCGCCGTAGAGCGCCGCCTCGCCCAAAATCTCTTCGATCCGCAGCAACTGGTTGTACTTGGCCATGCGGTCGGTCCGCGAGGCCGAGCCGGTCTTGATCTGGCCGGTGCTCAAGGCCACGGCCAGGTCGGCGATCGTCGAATCCTCGGTCTCGCCGCTGCGGTGGCTGATCACGTTGGTGTAACCGTTCCGCCGGGCCAGTTCGACCGCCTCGATCGTCTCGGTCAACGTGCCGATCTGATTCACCTTGATCAAGATGCTGTTGGCAATGCCCTCGTCGATGCCGCGTTGGAACCGCTTGGTGTTGGTGACGAAAATGTCGTCGCCCACCAGTTGGATTTTGCTGCCGAGCCGTTGGGTCAACATTTTCCAGCCGTCCCAATCGTCCTCGGCGCAGCCATCTTCGATCGAGCAGATGGGATACTTCTCGACCCACTTCGCGTAGAGGTCCACTAGCGCGGCCGCGTCGATTTCCTTGCCGTCGACCGAATACCGCTTCTTGTCGGCATTGTAAAACGCGGAGGCGGCCGGGTCCAGGGCGATGAAGGCCTGCTTGCCCGCCTCGTAGCCGGCCTTGGCGATGGCCTCCATGATGACTTCCAGGGCGTCGGCGTTGCTCTTCAGGTCGGGGGCGAACCCGCCCTCGTCGCCGACGTTGGTGGAGAGCTTCTTCGATTGGAGCACCTTCTTGAGGTTGTGGAACACCTCGCAGCCGCAGCGGATAGCGTCGGTGAACGACTCGACGCCCAGCGGCACGACCATGAACTCCTGCACGTCCACGGCGTTGTCGGCGTGCGAGCCGCCGTTGATGATGTTCATCATGGGGGCCGGCAGCAGCCGGGCGCCCACGCCGCCCAGGTAGCGGAACAGCGGCAGGCCGCAGTGATCGGCCGCGGCCCGGGCGTTGGCCAGCGACACGCCCAGGATGGCGTTGGCCCCCAGGCTCTTCTTGTTCTCGGTGCCGTCCAACTCATTCATGCGGCGGTCGAGCGCCGCCTGGTCGATCGCGTCCATGCCGCAGAGCTCGTCGGCCAGCTTGTTGTTGACGTTCTCGACGGCCAGCAAGACCCCCTTGCCCAGGTATTTCGACTTGTCGCCGTCGCGGAGTTCCCACGCCTCGTGGACTCCGGTGCTGGCGCCGCTGGGCACGGCGGCCCGGCCGAAGGAGCCGTCGGCCAGTTCCACGTCGACCTCCACGGTGGGGTTGCCGCGGCTATCGAGGATTTGTCGGGCGCGAATGTCTACAATGGTCGAACTCATGTTGGCTTGTCCCTTACGAAAGAAGGCTGTCGGTCTGATATCCCCTTGCCGCGGCGGGTGGAAAAAGGGGGGCAGGCCCCGTTTGTGCGAAGCACCCGAAGGGCCGCTGTGCGGCAAACGGGGCCTGTCCCCCTTTTTCCACCCCGAAACGCCCTATTGTGCCCGATGGGCTGGCGATTGACTAGCGGGGGCAGGCAGCCTAAAGTAAAGTGGAGATGTCACGGTACCACCACAATTGCGGGGGGACTCGTCGATGAGCGTGGCGAGAGAGCAGTTCGTAACCGATGGTCGGGGGAGACGCACGGGGGTGATTCTCTCGACCCGGCAGTACCGGAAGCTCATGGAGGACCTTCACGACCTAGCTGTTGTCGCCGAACGCCGGGAAGAGAAGTCCATTAGTCTGGCAACGATGAAGCGACGGTTGCACAAGGATGGACTCTTATAACATCCGCTTTCAGCCATCCGTCGATAAGGATGTCCGTCGCATTCCGGGCACGGATTTGCGTCGCATCCTTCAACGAATTGAAGCTTTGTCCGCCAATCCTTTTCCACATGGAGCAGCGAAGCTGTCGGGGGCGGAGGGGCTCTTCCGCATCCGCGTCGGCAGCTACCGAGTTGTGTACGAAGTCGATCATCCTTCGCATCAGGTCGTGATTCACTACATTCGCCATCGCCGCGATGCGTACCGAAATCTCTGACGTGTCAGCCTCTTGAAAACTGATTGGAGGAGAACGTCGCATGAAGAGCCTCGTTTCATTGCTCGTCGCACTTGCCGCGATGTGGTGGCTTGCTTTTCAATCCGTCCATGCCGCTGATCAGCCGACGGACACGGCGGGCGAGTTGAAAGCGGAACTCCTATCGCTAAGAGTCGAAAGGCCCCAACCGGGCGGCAAACTGGCTGTGAGCCACGCGTATCCGGGTACGTCTTTGGCCTTTTGGATTACGGATCGGGGGGGAAATCACCTGATATCATTCGATTCGAAAGGTAGCAAGCTGGAGAGCTTTACGGACGACAAGGGGACGGACCTTTCGCAGCGGATGCCAGGCCCGTACAACTGGTCTGTTTTTGGGGCGTTCCGCGGCGGCTTTTCATCGGAGGACGGATATCCGGTAGAAGTTGGCGGCGATAGTTTTCCCGCCCCCGGCGCTACGAAGGTATCGCTCAAGGCCACGCTGTTCTTCCGCCGCGGTTCCAGCGAGAAGACGATCGAGGAGAAGGATGTGCCGGTCAAGACCGGTAGGAAGATCAAGCTCGGCGCGCTTGAGGTGAGGATTGAAGCGATGAACAAGAAAGATCTGAAGGAACCCCCCCAGGCAAAGATGGGCATCTGGCTCAGGTCGTCCCAGTCCCTCGAAAGTATGAAGAGCGTGTCGTTCTTCAATCCGAAAGGCGATGAGATCCCCATTGGGGTGAGCAGCTACGGCTCCCGCGATCTCCCACCCCGGGGGCCTGATGAAAACGGGTACTGGTTTCACGAAAAGCACGACACGGTGACAATCAAGATCACCTATTACGAGAAGGTTGAAACAGTGACCATGCCGCTACGCATGGAAACGGGGGTTGGGTTCTGATACGGATTAGTCCGCGACTTCGAACGTAACCCGGTACGCCCGGTAGCCATCGGCCAATTGGTGGGGATAGAGCCGGGCGATCTCCGCCCGCAATTGCTCGGCCGTCTCAAATCCGTCGGGCCGGGCGTCGGCATCGGTCAACTGGTCCAACTCCACCTCATCGACGCCGGTCACCCGGATGTGGCCGACTCCGGGAATGTAGCTCCGCTGGCCGGCCCGCATCCGCCGGTGCTTCCAAAGGCGGATGGTCTGCGTCTTCTGGCCAGCGCGGATGGCCGGCAGAAATCTCTTCTTAAACAGCAGCATTTCGCTCGTCGCGTGGCAAAGGTACGCGAAGCTTACCCGCCGACGCCGCCCGTCACAAGTGGCCCGCTGGTGTCGGTGGAAACACCTGTGCCGACTGTTCGGGCCGACCTGCGGCCGCACGACCGTCGCCGCCTGTTTTTGCTCAGCGCGGCCGGAAAAACCGGCCGAACAGTCCCAATAAGAACGGCCCTCAGGGAACGTCGGGCCGAGGCGAACGCATCACGGATTTTCGTCACGGAAGTACGATGGATCGTATTTTGCGGATTATGCCGCCGGCGCTGATGGTGGTCCTGGCGGTCCTGGCGGCGGGGAGCATCCGCTGGGCCACGAATCGGCCCCTCGCGCGCACACCGCCCAACGCCGCGCCGACCGCGACGCGCGCGTCCGACGCCACGCCGCGACCGGCCATCGCACTCAGTGGACCGTTGCCGCAGCTTCTTGCAACGGAGGAGTCGGCCCGCCCGCTCTTGCCCGTCGAGCGTCCCGCACAGCTCGTGCTGACCACCGGTTTCCCGACGGAGCAGTCGGCGGCCGAGGCAGCCGCTCCGTCAGGGCCCATGTTGATGGAACCTACGCAGCCGCTGGAGCGTCTGCCGTCGCCCGGCGAAACGCCCGTCGAGTCGCTTTCCGAGATGCCCATCGCGGAGACCAGCGAGCCGGCCGATTCGGCCCAGACGGCTACGGTCCAGCGCGGCACGACGCCGTCGCTATCAGGCGAGGTGGAGGAATGGGCGTTGCCGACTGATGATGTTCCGGCGACGTGCGGCAGGCTGCCGTGTTTGTCGGCCGATGCCGCGCAGGAGTCGCCTGCCCCCATGATGTCGCCGCTGACGATAACGGAGCCGAACCATGCCCGTTCGGAGCAATTGGAGCAGGTCGCCCGGCAAGCCGACCGGCAGACGCGGCACGGTTTCGAGTCTGGCCGGCCGCGGGGCCTATTTCGCGGCACGGTCGGAGTTCATCGGCGCGCTGCGGCTGGTCGCGGAAGGCCTGGACACGGAGCAGACGACCGACGTTCACGGCCGCGCGTTGGCCGCCGCCCTGACCGCGATGAAAGAGGCCGAAGACTTCCTGCCGGGCGGTTCGCGGTTGGAGGCCGACTTGGACTTGCCCGGCATCATTGCCGCCCACGCCACGCCGGTGCTGAAGGACGACGCCGCGAAGGTCACCTCGCTGACGGCGCTGAAGTGCTACTTCACGTTCGCCCAGGAGCAGTTTGCCGCGGCGGCGGGACGCGAAGTGGCCGGCTCGATGGCCTTGCACGCGCTGGGCAAACTGCACGACGCCCTGGCTCAGAAGAAGGGCAGCCCCGTCGTCGCCCCCGAGTCCAAGGCGATGGTGTTCTACCAGGCGGCGCTGCTGGTCGTACCCCAAGAACTACATGGCGGCCAACGACCTGGGCGTGCTGCTGGCCCAGTGCGGCAATTACGCCGACGCCCGGGCGATGCTCGAACACAGCCTCTCGCTGCGCCCGCAGTCGACCAGCTGGCGGAACCTGGCTGTGGTGTATCGGCAATTGGGGCAGACGGCTTTGGCCGAGCGGGCCGACCGGCAGGCGAGCTTGCTCCGCCAGGCCGAGACTGGCGCGGCGGCAGACGTCGTCGGCGATCGGCCAACGATTCCGTGCAGTGGGTCGATCCGCAGACCTTTGCACAAACGTCGATCGGCGCGCTCACGCCCCCCGCCACGGCGCAGCCGCCGGCCAACGCCGGACCGTCGGCCGCACCGAACCGCGCCTTGTCGGCGGCGGCAACCCACGCCCGCCACGCGCACGGCGCCGGGCGGATATCCGCTTTGGACCACGCCCGCGGCGCGGCGAACGCTTTGGGGACCATCGGCGTATCGAAACTACGGTCGCATAACTATGAAACTCAGTGTCTCTAGCCACGGTATTTCCGCTGTACAGGCGGTAATCCAGAATCGGTCCGCGGCACGGCGTTTCGCCCTGCACGGCCTTGGTGGCCTCGATGGCGGCGTTCTGGCTCGTGGCCGGGGAGACTCGAGAAAGGTCGCTCCGACGGGCGTGGCCACTCCGGCGGGGCCTCGCCATGCCGATCGCCAGTCGGCGCGCGTCGCCTCAATTACCCCGGAGGAGCGACATGATATCCTCCTGTGCCAGGCCCTGGGTCCCGCCGCGCCGTACGACATCTGCGGCGTGGATTGCTCCACCTGCAACTGTCGCCGGCGCGGCTGGGAAGCGGCCCGGGCGATCGCCTGGCAGGCCTACGCCCAGGGCGAATACGTCGGCCACGCCCGGCTGGCCCACGTGCCCGAGTACCGCCTCCGCGTCGACGATCAACTCGACATGACCTACCGCCTGACGCGCGAGGAAACCCCGACGCCCTACAGGCTGAACGTGGGCGACGAGATCCGCGTGGAATCGTTCACCGATCCCGAGATCAACCGCGACCTGCTCATCCAGCCCGACGGCACGATCACGCTGCGGCTGCTGGGCCAGGTCCACGCCACCGGCCGCACCGTCACGCAACTCCGCGACGCCCTGGACGAGCTGTACAAGAAGTACTACAAAATCCCCGCCATCACCGTCACGCCGCTGAAGGTCAACACGAAGCTGGAAGACCTGCGGGCGACGATCGACCGCCGGGCGGGCATCGGCGGCCAGAGCCAGGCCGTCCGCGTCACGCCCGAGGGCACCGTCGCCCTGCCGGCCATCGGCTCGGTGCAGGCCCAAGGGCTGACGCTGCCCGAACTGCAAACCGAACTGAACGAGTCGCTACCGGCAGGTGGTCGAGGGCATCCAGGTGATTCCGATCCTGGTGCAGCGGGCGCCGCGTTTCGTCTACGTGCTCGGCGAAGTGAACAACCCCGGCCGCTTCGAGCTGATCGGCCCCGACCACCGCGCTTGCAGGCCATCAGCATGGCCGGCAGTTGGCGCGTGGGGGCGAACCTGCGGCAGATCGTCGTCTTCCGCCGCGGCGACGATTGGCGGCTGCTGGCCACGATGATCGACCTGGAAGGCGGCCCTGTTGGGCCACCAGCCCTGCCCGCGCGGGCGAAATCTGGATCGACGACTCCGACGTGGTCATCGTGCCCAAGGGCCCGATCCTGCATGGCCGACGATTTCATCAACCTGGTCTTCACCCGCGGCATCTACGGCGTGTTCCCCCTGAACGCGACGCTGAACTTCGCGAAGATCAGCACGCTGTGAGCAGGGAGTTTCGCCCCGCATTGCACCCGGTTCGTCGAAGTTAGGGCGACGGCTGGTCATCGTATCCGCTTTGGCCATAAGGGATTCATCGTTGCGATTCGGCGCGCAAGTCGCATCCCTCCGAAGAGTGAAGTGGTGCAAAACCTCTCCCTGACGAGGGAGCCTGGGTACTTGGCTCTCGACTCTCAACTCTCCACGCCGTTCCGTTGTCTAACAACTCGCGCCATTTCCAATTCCTCCGTTCCCCGTAGCCCTCTCGACTCTCAACTCTCAACTCTGGACTCTCCACCCCGTCCCGTTGTCTAACAACTCGCGCCATTTCCAATTCTTGACATTTTCCTTTCCCCTTTCGACTCTCCGTCCCGCCCCGTTGGTCATCAATTCGCGCCATTTCCAATTCGTGACATCTTCCTTTCCCCTCTCGGCCCTCGACTCTCGACCCTTGAGTCCGGACTCTAGACTCTTCCCCATCTTGCGCTATCGGCCGGGGGGATTTCAAGACCAAGAACTATGCCACCCGCCATGCGGGCCGCAAGTATCTGGCGATGAAGCCGGGGGCCGGATGATCGAATACTGCTGGGATGGGGCAATGGTCGCCAAGTCTGAGCGCTGCCGGTATGCGCGGCCTGAGGCTTCCTGGCCGATCTCTCCATCATAGGGGCTCGCTTCTTCTCAAAAAGGTCTTGCACAATCCCTTCAATTGGGTAGAGTACATGGACACATTGAGGGGCGGATCGCACCGCAGAGTTGAGTTTGCCTGGCTTATCCGCACTTCTGGACGAAACACGCGCAAGAGAACTGTTGGGCGACTCGAAAAGGATGGAGACGACGTGCATGACTGAGCCGAAGATCAGCACGACTCCTGGATCCGACGATGCAGTTCGGCATCGCCCGCTCACCCACGTTTTCCTTCTTGCCGCGCTAGGTTCCGCAAACGTTGGCTTGACCGCGTACCTTCTTAGCGCCTATCTCCCAGAAGATCATCACCCAACCCTGCTAATCATCAGTCTCATCTTCCTGTGGACCGTCGGAGCGTGTTCGGCCGCACAAGGTCGGAACCTGTCGCACATTATTGTCCTGATGGTCGGGTTTGTCTGGGGCTTTATGTTAACAATGTCGGTGGCGATCGACATACAGAATATGCGCTCGTCTACGGAGTGGATTCCGTTCCTGCTCGCAATGCTGCTCTTGCCAATCGCTGCGTTCATTGCGGTCCTTCCCGTATATTTTCTGAGATCACGAATCACATCAGCCGTACCACTGTTATGCCTCGCGGCTGTCCTTGTGGGCTTGGACGTTGCTGCCTGCAAAGGTCTCTTGCCCTTCACCTATAAGCTCGTCGCCCCGGATGCCAATTATGATCTGGCGGCTGGAGAAGTGACTTTCTCGCCATCCCCCGTTGTCGCGGGTAGCGACTACTCCGTGGCATACTCTGTTCGCAATCTTGGTCCAAGCACTGTCCCCGGTAAAACGTATGACGTTGAGTTCTACATCAACGGCCGGCTTGCCGCTTTTGATCGTTCTACTTCCACGCTCAATCCGGGCTCCTCGAACACATACCAAGACCAGTATCATGCGAACCTTCAACCGGGCGTGAACCGTTATCGACTCGTTGTGGACCCGGACAATCGCCTGATCGAGACTGACAAATCCAATAATGTTGTGGAGGGTACTTTCGATGTGGTTAGCTCTGCACCGCAACAGACGCCCGCCGAGAGACCGTGACCAGATCGGGTCAATATGCAGGACATTAAGACTGGCGCAACGGACGGAGAACGGGACGCAGGGGGGGATTTGGGGGGGGATTTGGGGTCAGGGGGGATTTGGGGTCAGAGCGCACTTAGTCATTAGTCGCATTACGCTAGTGACTAAGTGCGCTCTGACCCTAGATTCCCCTAGATTCCCCCGATCGAGAATCGCGTGCGGCGAATTAGGGAAATCTGGATGCCGAGCCATGTCCGATTACTCGCTCTTCTTTTTTGCGGGCGTCTCAGCCTTGGCGATTCGCTGGCACTGTTTGGTCTCGATCTTCTTGATGCTTTCCGCCGCCGGCAATTCCTCGGGCATCGTGCCGCCCAATTCCCGGATGGTCTGCCGCACTTTCGCGCCGACGGCATGATGCGTTCGGTTCGCTGCGTCTTTGCCTCTCACCTTCTCCCGGCGTAGCTTCTCCTCGGCCTGGGTCGCGCGAAACAGGTTGGCGGCCAGTTCCGTGCTGCCCATGTGATCCAGAATCTTTTGGCTCTTCTTCAAGCCTTTCCGACGGTGAATGTCTTCCTGTTTCATTCCGCCATAGAGCCCCATATACCCGTGATTCTGAAAGATGGCATAGTCTTTGGGTTCGATAACGCCCGCATCGTTGGCGGCGTCGGCCAACTGGGCGTTATGCCGGCGCATCTCGTCACGCAACAGAACCCGCCGTTCCTCTTCGATACTCTCGTCCGCCAATTCCTGCCGCCGCGTCTGGATGGCGAAATAGGTCTGGCCATGCGCCACGATTTCCTTCTTGGGATCGGCGTTCTGGATGGCAAGGTAGCAAGCGTAGCGCGATAGGAGAACAGTCTTGACCGACCGCTGCCCGCCTTTCCCGATCTCGATCATTTCGGTGACGTCAACGAAATGATCCTCGATGCGGTGGCCGCTGTTGAAACAAGCCAATTTGGCCTTCTCGACAACCCCCTCAAAATTACGGTAGTCGCCGTACCCTAGAACTACGGCAAATTCACGGCTTGACCAGAATTCCGCCCCGGCCTCGTTCGTGCGTTTGATCTGCTCAAAGGGAGAGCGATTCCCTCCACCCGTATTGGCGATTTCATTGCCCATCGTTGGAAAACTCCGTTTTGGTTCTCGTAACTCTTTAACGGATCACGTCTTGTTGCTCTTGTTCGGTCAGCCGTGGCATGAACACACCCTAAGAAAGGGGCAGAAACATCCTCGATGACGCGGATGAAGCTCCGCACGATCCTCCCGGCGGATAAGCCCGTTCGCCCATTCTAGCGCAATGCAGGGGGACCGCAATACACCCCCCGACGGCCAACTTGCGGACGAACGAGGAATCGGCTGCCACGGCTCACCTTCCCGCGGCCCCCAAAAGCGACGAGAGGTCAACGCCAATGCCGTCCTGCGTGGCTGAGGTTACTGGATATAGCCCAATCCGCGCATCACCTTGAGCTCGTCGGCCGAGGGAGCCCGCGCCGGCAGGTCGCGTGGAGCGGGCTCTGCCACATAATGCGGGAAAGACCGCGTCCATGCGTCGAGCGCCCCGGCGAGTTCGCGGGTCAAGTCGGGCTTCTGATCGGCAAGGTCTCGCGTTTCTATCGGATCATCGACCAGGTCGTACAACTCGGGCTTGCCTGGCATCGAGCGGATCAACTTCATCTTCCCGCGTTGAATCGCGCGGAGCCGCCGCGTGAAACGCGACAGGTCGATTTGCGGGTAAGTGAGGCCGACCTCCGTCAGGGGCCCCATGTCGAACATCAGGTATTCGCTGATGCCGGTCCGCACTTCGGAGGGCGGCTCCAGCAGGCTTTGGCACGTTTGCCCCGGCACGCGCTTCCACGGGACGCCGGCCAGTTCCAGAATCGTCGGATAGACGTCGTGGCTTTGGACCAGGCGATCTTCTTCTCCGGCCTTGAAGTGGTCGGCGTAGCGCACGATCAACGGCACGCGCACCAACGGCTCGTACAGCGAGTATTGGTGACTCAACAGGTGACGTTCGCCGAAATGCTCTCCGTGATCGGCGGCAATGATCACCAGCGTATTCTCCTCAAGGCCGGTGGCCTTGAGGAACTCCAGCACTTCGCCCACCTTGCGGTCGTTATAGCCGATCGCGTCGTCGTAAAGGGATTCCATCTCCGCGATGTCCGTAGACGAGAGGGAGTCGGCGCCCGTCAACATGTATTCGTACGACAGTTGGGCCTGATTCTTCTCCTGCCACCGGTCCCAGATCCCGGTCGAGGCGAACCGGAGCTGCTCCCGCGGCGGCCGATACTGTTGGTGGGCTTCGATGTAGTTCAGGAACAGGAAGAAAGGCTTTCGCGCGTCGTACTTTTCGGTGAGCCACTTGGCGAGTTGGCCGTGCATGGCCGTGACGATGGAATTCCGGTCGCGCCCATCGTGGACGCAGTCCTTGGCGGCATCGAAACACCAATAGGTCTGGAATCCCCGGTCAAACCCGAAGCGGCGATTCAGCATGCCGTTGGACGCCAGGCCGACGGTCTGATACCCCTTGGCCTGCAACTGCTCGGCCAACGTCTCGAATCGTGAATCCAAGGTCGGGTGCACCGAACTGGTGCCGTGGGCGCTGCACGACAAGCCGGTAAAGAACGAGGCATGGGTGGGCCCGGTAAAACAGCTCGGCGACAACGCATTCTTGTACACGCGGGCGCCGGCGGCAAAGGCGTCGATCTTCGGAGTCGTCTCGCGGCGGTAGCCGTAGCAGGAAAGGTGATCGGCCCGGACGGTATCCAAGACGATGAACACGACGTTGGGCCGATCCAACTTCGGCGGCCGCAAGTGGTTGGGAAAGGGGGCCGTCGCCCCGGTCTCGTCCGGGCAATACGATCGATCTTCATGCTTGCCAACGGCCAGTTGGACCAGGGAAGGCTGCAGCAAGGCCACTCCGGCGATGGCCGTGCCGACCTTGAACAGATCCCGACGGCTCAGTTTCTTGCCTTCTTGACCCATGACTCTTCTCCTCTTCGCTATGATGAAGCGACGTGCACATACAGTGGAATCCACAGGATGGCGTTCATCGCCGCAATTGCCAAAACTACGTTCCAGACGTGCCCTCGCCTCAGCCATCGCAACAACTCGCGCCACAAGCAATAGGCAGCAATCGCCAACGCCAAGGCCAGCAGGGCATCGATCAGAACAAGATGGAACGTGAGAGACACACGAACGCCGCCGAAGACCGCGCAGACGAAAGACCCCAGCACCCAGAGCGAAAACGCCGATTGCGCCGCCAATTGGCGGGTGGCCGGCGCGATACGCGAGAGGATGGTCGCCAGGATCCCCCCGATTACCCCTGCCGCCAAGAGGCAGATGCTGCCCAGCGCGGTGCCCTGCGGCGACAGCCCGACAAGCAGACTCGATTTCCACGTTGTCCGACGATCCGATCTCCCAAATCAGCATATCCAGCAGGCCCATCTCAACGGCCATGACAGAGCCCGCCAGCGCCCCTGCCAGGACGTTGAATCCCAGATCGAACGACGATGGCTGTTGTGTACTTGGTGAATTCACGGCGAGACAACGACACAAGACGCGGCCGGCCGACTTTCAGTCGTTTGCCAACCGCTTACCGGTGAGAGCTACCCTGACCAACTCGCGCAGGGCGAAACTCCCTGTGATCGGGGGCGCGGGTAGGTGGGAGAACGTCGCGTCCGACAACCGCATCGGAAGCGCCGCAACCCTGCGCAGACGCCTCTTCTCAGGAAACCCTACGCGAGATGACTGCTCCAAACGCTATTAGACAACGGCGAGCTCCCTTTGTCCATCCCCAAAACTGCGAAAGAAACTGCTTGCGGCAAACGTTTTTTTCACAGTCACTGGCGTCAGAAAGACTCGCGGAGCATCCCCATAGCCTAAGCCATTGAACCCCGAAGCGGTGGAAAAGTATCGGGACCGGCGAAAAAAGTCGCATCGAACCGCACGGCGCGAGCGCAGACACGTCATCAACGCCCAATTCCATGTAGTAGTGACGGAACGAGCACTTTTTGCGACCGGAAAATGCCCGAATTCACGTCGGCGAGCGAGTTGCTGTAACATAGCAGGACCGATCTCCTTCCCCCCTCGCACGTCATACACCTGCTACCTACCCGACTTACTGTTCGCCGTCGGGTCTCGATTCTTGGGGAGATAATGCCGCAATCGCCGGTTGACGGCCGGCTTGCCGAGCCACAAAAGCCGCATTGCGCGATCCCTGCCTGCGGTCTTGCACTCACACGGTACCGTGGCCTCACGGCCGACCAGTTTTCCCAAATAGGACTTGTGGGAGGCGACTCCAGTCGCCGATTTGCGGCTGATTTCGGGCTATCGGCGACTGGAGTCGCCTCCCACAGTGAAGAACTGACCACAGTGAAAAACTGATTGGCCCTGACCGTCGCTTTCCGCGGTTTGACGCGACTCTGTGCGTGTGATAGAGTCAACCCCGTGTTGGATGACTTTCCTGCCTCGTGCCCGCCGGAGGTTGTGCGTTATGAAGACCCTTCTACACGTTTCGCTGGCAGCCGTTCTGTACGTTGTGGCGGCTGCAAATGTCGGAGTCGGCCAGGATCGGTCCGCCGTCGCTTTGCCGCCGGGGGTGAAGGCGGTTTGGAATTCGAGCGAGGCATACCGCGAGACCACACCCACCCGCGAGCGCATCTGCATCAACGGGTTGTGGCAGTGGCAGCCGGCGACACAGAAGAGCGATCAGCCGCCCGGCGGGAATTGGGGCTATTACAAGGTTCCGGGGCCCTGGCCCGGAAGCGCTCGCGGCGATGATCAGACGCTCTATCCCCATCCAAGCTGGAAGGGCGACCGGTTGTCGGACGTGACCGCAGCCTGGTATCAGCGAGAAATTGATGTCCCCAAGACGTGGGCGGGCCGCCGCATTGCCCTGACGGCGGAGTACCTGAACTCCTATGCGGCAGTGTGGGTTGACGGCACGAAGGCGGGCGAGATCCGGTTT
Organism: uncultured Planctomycetaceae bacterium; assembly: GCA_963759115.1. Lineage (GTDB taxonomy): Bacteria > Planctomycetota > Planctomycetia > Pirellulales > Thermoguttaceae > CAVWXT01. Next base: position 795,861 of record CAVWXT010000006.1, on the reverse strand, counting down.
CCGGGGGGCGAGGTGGATCTCACGTCGTTGTGTGCCGCGGGCAGCAAGCACGTGTTGAACATGCAGGTGGTCGCCCTGCCGTTGCGGCAGGTCATGCTGGCGTTTAGCGACACCGCCCAGGCCCGGACCGGCCGGGGCACGGTGGCGCGGCGCGGTCTGTGCGGCGACGTGTACCTCGCCGGCACGCCGAAGGGTCCGCGCATCGCCGACGTGAAGGTGGATACGTCGGTTCGCCAAGGGGAGATTACGCTCGATGCCGCGCTGGCGGACCTGGCTCCGAACGCCCGCTACGCCCTCCGCGGCGCGATTACCGACAAAGGAAGCAAGGTCGCGGAGTTCACGAGCAAGCCGTTCGCCGGCGGCGATCTCAAGGACGGCCGCTTCGCCTTCACCGAGAAATGGCAGGCCGAGAAGCTTTGGGACATCCACACGCCGCAGAACATGTACGAGGTGGCGGTTTCGCTGCTGGAGGACGCGGGCAAGCCGCTCGACACGGCGGCGCCCTTGCGATTCGGGTTCCGCGAGTTCTGGATCGACGGCCGCGACTTCTACCTCAACGGCACGCGCATCTTCCTCTCTTGCGTCGTGCTGTCCAATGGCCAGAACGGGGCCGCGCTGGCGACCTACGAGGCGGCCAAGGAGAGCATGTTGCGGCTGCAAAGTTTCGGCATCAACTTCGTCTACACGGGCAATTACGGCTGCGAGCCGGGTTCGCACCTGGGTTTCGCCGAGATCCTCAGGGCCGCGGACGACACGGGCATGCTCATCGCATTCTCCCAACCGCATTGCGGCCATTACGAGTGGAAGGCGGCCGACGCCGACCAGACCAACGGCTACGCCCGCCACGCGGAATTCTACGTCCGCGCCGCGCAAAACCATCCGGCCGTCGTGTTCTACGCCATGAGTCACAATTACACCGGCTACGACGAAGACATGAACCCGGAGATGATCGACGGCGATGACGTCAAGTCCGAACGCGCGCGAGGACCCTCCCGCGGTGTCCAGTTGGCTCTGCGGGCCCAGGCGATCGTCAAACGCCTGGATCCAGGGCGGATCGTCTATCACCATTCGTCGGGCAATTTGGGCTCGATGCACACCAACAACTTCTACACCAACTGGGCTCCCATCCAGGAACTGTGCGACTGGTTCGAACACTGGGCCACCAAGGGCGTAAAGCCGGTTCTGACCGTCGAATACGACGCCCCGAGTCCTTGGGATTGGACCATGTACCGCGGCTGGTACAAGGGCAGCCGAAACTACGGCGGCGCCAAGGTGCCCTGGGAGTTTTGTCTGGCCGAGTGGAATGCCCAATTCCTCGGCGATCGGGCCTATCAGATCAGCGAACAGGAGAAGAAGAACCTCCGCTGGGAGGCCGCGCAGTTCCGGGCCGGCGAACTCTGGGGACGCTTTCAGTACCCCTATCACCTGGATTATCCGTTGGACGAACGCTACCCGGTCTATGCCATGTATCTGACCGACATCTGGCGGGCATGGCGCACGTGGGGCATGTCGGCCAACAGTCCCACGCAGGGACACGCACACTACTGGAAGCTCCGGCCGGGCGCCGACAAGGGACGCCAAACGCTCAAGGTCGATTGGGACCACTTGCAGCGGCCGGGCTTCAGCCCCGATTGCATCGCCGACAAGCGCGAATCGATCGACCTGGGTTTCGAGCGGTCCGACTGGATTCCCACGTTGGCCGCGAAGGCCGTCTATCGCAACAACATGCCGCTATTGGCCTATATCGGCGGCAAGCCGGCGGCCTTCACGAGCAAGGACCATGACTTCGTTGCCGGCGAGACGGTCGAAAAACAACTCATCATTATCAACAACTGCCGCGAGACCGTTTCGTGCGAGTGCCAATGGTCGCTGGGCGTGCCGAAGGCCATAAGCGGCACCAAGACGGTGAGCATCATTACGGGCCAACAGGAACGCATCCCGCTGCGATTCGAACTGCCCGCCGGATTGCCGCCCGGCAAGTACGAGTTGAGCGCCACCGTCAAGTTCCACAATACGAAGTTCAACACCGACGAAACCCAGCAAGACACTTTCGTCCTCAACGTGATGCCGCGCCCTGCGGCGCCCCAAGCCGCCGCCAAGATCGCACTCTTTGATCCCAAGGGCGAAACGGGCAAGCTGTTGGAAGGAATGGGAGTGAAGTGCCAAACGGTCGATGCCGGCGCAAATTTGTCGGGGTACGACGTGCTCGTTGTGGGCAAGGCGGCCCTGACGGTCGATGGACCGGGGCCGGATGTGTCGAAGGTGCGCGACGGGCTGAAGGTGATCCTGTTCGAGCAGACCGCGGACGTCCTGGAGAAGCGATTCGGCTTCCGCGTCGAGGAGTACGGCCTGCGCAACGTCTTCAAGCGGGTGCCCGATCATCCGTTGCTGGCCGGCATCGAAGCCGATAACCTTCACGACTGGCGGGGCGACGCGACGATCACGCCGCCGCGGCTCAACTATAAGCCGCTCTCGCGTTTCTATGGGGCGCCCGGCATCAAGTGGTGCGACATCGAGGTGACGCGGATTTGGCGGTGCGGCAATCGCGGCAACGTGGCCTCGGTGCTGATCGAGAAGCCCGTGCGGGGCAACTTCCTGCCCATCCTCGACGGCGGCTACAGCCTCCAGTACAGCCCCCTGATGGAATACCGCGAGGGCAAGGGCCTCGTGCTGTTCTGCCAGATGGACGTGACGGGGCGCACCGAGCAGGACCCGGCCGCCGAAACGCTCGCCCGGAATCTCCTCCAGTACGCCTCGGCCTGGAAACCGGCCGCCGGCCGGCAGGCGATCTACGTCGGCGACCCGGCCGGCAAGCGGTATCTTGAGTTCTCGGGCATCCCCGTGCGAAGCTATGAGGGCGGCGCGCTGACGCCCGACCAGGTGCTCGTCGTGGGAGCGGGCGGCGGACAGCAACTGGCTGCCCATGCGGCCGCCGTGGCCGACTTCGTCAAGCGAGGCGGCAACCTGTTGGCCCTCGGGCTCGACGAGGCCGAAGCCAATGCCTTTCTGCCTTTCAAGGTGGGCACGAAGAAGGCGGAACACATCGCGGCGTTCTTCGAGCCGGCGGGTGCGAGCACGCCGTTTGCCGGCGTGAGCCCAGCGGATGTACACAATCGCGCGCCGCGAGAGATGCCCCTGGTGTCGGCCGGGGCCACCGTGCTCGGCGATGGCGTGCTGGCCAAGGCGGAGAGCGCCAATGTGGTCTTCTGCCAGCTTCCGCCCTATACCGTGAGCCAGGCCGACGGGGCTGCCGCTTCCTTCACGGTCGATGGCGAGGATGCGGTAGAGGGGAAGCAAAGCGCCTTGCTTAGTCTTGGCGCGATCACCGGCCGCGGCGCCACGTTGCAGCAGGAGATCAAGGCGGAGAACATTGCCGTCGGCAAGACCTACACCTTTGCCGCCTTCGTTAAGGCACTCGGCGGACCGGTCGCGGCTCGGCTGGAGATTGAGCGCCCGCGCGACCGTGGGACAGGGCGGCCAAGACCGAGAACGTCCAGGTGCCCGAGAATGCGTGGACGGAGCTGAAGGTCACCTTCAAGGTGGATAAGCCCTTCAGTGAAGGTTGGGCCGCGTATCTTGCTTGCGATCAGGTGGATGCCCAGTTGCGGGTCGACCTCGTGCGGCTCTACGAAGGGGATTACGTTCCGGGGACGGTTGCCGGCCAGCGCGCCAGGCTGCGACGGCCGGAGCGAAGAATCTCATCGCCAACCCGAGCTTCGAGAATGGGACCAGCGGCTGGCGGTTCACCTGCGACCCCCAGCAGAACCTGCGGCGGACCTATCGCCGCACGGCGTTCCAACTGTCGCGTCTGTTGGCCAACATGGGCGTAGCGGCCCCGACGCCGGTGCTGGCGCGGTTCAGCAGCCCGGTGACGGCCGCCAAGCCGGAGAAACGCTGGCTCGATGCGCTCTATCTGGATCAACCTGAGGAATGGGATGATCCGTATCGCTTCTTCGTCTGGTGAGCAGCGGCTGAACGTGGCCCGCCAGCGGCGGCCGTCGGTAGCCGGGGGAGGTCGGTTTCTCTGGCTTTCGGCTACCGCCGCACCGCGGCTGTTTTCTACCTAGTGGTCTGTCCAACTAGAGTTTACTAATGATAGACCTTTGACAAATCGCAGGGATCGGCGTGTTCATCTTGGCGAACGAACTCGGGGTACAGACGACGCAGTTTGACGTGCGCGTCATTGGTCGTGAACTGCCAGTTGACCTGGGTAGCGCGAAGGTTGCGATCGCCTTCCCAAGCGGCAGCCTCGTCCGCCAGACGTTGCCCGTTGTCGATCCGGCGTGCCAAGCATTGCCGTCCGAGCACGCTCAATTCGCATTCAGCAATGTTCAACCAGCTTCCGTGTTTGGGTGTGTAATGAATCTCCAGGCGTTGCGTCAGCCGCCGGGCTTCGGCCGGAGCAAACGCTTCGTAGAACGACGCGGGCGAATGGGTGTTCAAGTTGTCCATGACCAGTACGACCCGCTCCGCAGCCTGGTACTTTTCGTCCAAGAGGTCTCGCAGCGCGAAGGCCCAATCCACACGAGTCCGCCGCTCTGTTACCCGAACATGCCGGTAGCCGCGAAGCGGCTCGACGAACATGAAGATGTTGCATGTGCCGAGGCGTTCGTATTCCGAGTCGTACCGCAACGGTTGGCCGGGACGCAATGGCAACGGCTGGCGAGCTTCGCCCACAAGTTGTTTGCTGGCTTCATCCATGCAAATCACGGGAAAGCGGGGGTTATAGGGCCTGTGGTAGACTTCGAGGACATCTTCCATCCGCCAGACAAACTCCCCGTCGTGTTTCTTCGGAAGGCACCATTGCTGTTTCAGCCAAGCCTTAACCGCATTTTTTTTAGCGTGCGGCGCACCGTTTCCGCGCTGATGGAAGGCACCACTTCCAATTCGACGAGCTTGCCGGCGAGCATCCGCAATGTCCATCGTGCCCGCCCTTGGGGAACGGGGCCGCAACAGGTGGCCACAAGTTTTGCCTCGGCTACGCCGTCGAGTTTACGTAAACGAGACGGGCAATCCTGTTTCTTCCGGCGGAGTGCGGCTTCCAGTCCTTCTTCCACCCACCGTCGGCGAACATTGAAAACCGTCTTCGCAGCGACGCTGAGGGCTTCCGCGACTTGGGCATCGGTCTGCGCCTCGCCGTCTTTGCCCTGGTCCGCCTTGAGCAAAATCCGGGCACGTGCAATGGACAGCGCCGATCCCTTTCCCTTGCGCACCAAGGCGTCAAGTTCCAACCGTTCCCCCTCCGTCAAACGAACAACAAACACCTTTTTCATGGCTACATCCTTGTACTGCCGAGGCGACAAACGATCCATCCGCCCGGTTAAATACCAGAATGTAGCGAATTAGTAAAGTCAAATTGGACAGACCACTAGGATGGCGGGGCCCATACGACCATCCAGCCATCCGCATGGACGAAAATCGCTCTTGCGGTACTGCTGGCTTCTGGCTATCCTTCAACCCCTCTTCACCAGATTCCCTTGACAAATACGGACAAGACCGAACGGGCAGCACTCTCTCGGCGCGACCGGTTTTTGCTGGCGATGGCCGCCGCGGGGCTGTTGGGATTATTGACCGTGGCGGCGATGCTCGAACCCAGCCCGCTGGGTCACGGCACGCATCAGCAGTTGGGTCTTCCGCCGTGTACGTTTTGGGTGTTGTTCGGCCGGCCCTGTCCGACCTGCGGAATGACGACGGCCTGGGCCCATCTGGTGCGGGGACAATGGGTGAGCGCCTTGCGGGCGAACGTCGGCGGCACGTTGCTGGGGATGCTGGCCATCGTGGCCGTGCCCTGGCTGCTGGGCTCCGCCGGTCGCGGAGCCTGGTTCGGTGTTTCGCCCAACGGGACCGCGGCGGCGTGGATTTCGACGACAATCCTGGTGGTCATATTTATCGACTGGGCCATCCGCCTGCTGAGTGGATGACCCGAGTTCAACAAAAGCACATCACGCACGAGGTAGTACGATGGATCGTCCCTCTCTCCGGCACGGAATTGCCTTGCTCTTGGCCTTGGCAGTGGCAATATTGCCCGCCGTCGGCTGTCAGAGCGTCTTGGTGACGGCGATGTACTTGATCAAGGGAATGGACGTCGATCCCGACTTCAAGGACTTGAAGGGCAGGAAGGTGGCCGTCGTTTGCCGGCCGCTGGTCACGCTGCAATATCGCGACTCGAACGTCGGCCGCGATTTGGCTCAGCAAGTCGCGCTCCTCCTTCAGAAGGAGGTTCCCAAGATTCAGGTAATCGAACAGCGGAAGGTCGCCAAGTGGACCGACGAGAACACCTGGGAAGAGTATTCCGAGGTGGGCAAGGCGTTGAAGGCCGAGATGGTTGTGGGCATCGATTTGGAGAGCTTCAGCATCTTCCAAGGGCAGACACTCTACCAAGGCAAGGCCAACGCCACGATCAGGGTTTTCGATTGCCGCAAGGGCAGCAAGCAGGTGTTCGAGAAGACCATCCCCCAGTCCGTCTACCCCCCGAACGCGGCCATCGCCACCTCGGACCGGTCGGAGCCCGAGTTCCGCCGGGAGTTTCTGCTCGTGCTGGCCAACCAGCTCGCGCGGCACTTCTATGCCCACGACGAGTACGCCGATATGGGCCAAGACGCCGCGGCTCTGAAGTAGCACGCGGCCCTGGGAACATTGACGCGCGGCGGTTCCGTATCTAACATAAAGAGGTACGGTGTAGGGCCTTCTCGATGGGGGTGCGCAGCATGCAAGCCAGACAATGCTCTTCGGCGACGGCTAGATTCTTCGCTCTCTCGCGGTTTCGTTGGGCGGCGTGGCTGGTGGCAGCCGCCGTGTTGCCGCTTGCTTCTCCGGCATTCTGTCAGGATAAGGCGGAGAAGAAAGGCGAGAGTAAAGAGAAGGAGATACCCAAGCCCGAGGACCTCTTCCTTCCGACCGCCGACGGAGTGCAGCTCGCGGTGACGTATTATCCCGGTCCGGTCTATCCCGGCGTCAAAGACAAGCAAATCATTCCCGTCGTGCTCTTGCACATGTGGAAAGAGAGCCGCAACGACTACAAGGATCTCGCTCCGTATCTACAGAAGTTGGGCTATGCGGTGATCGTGCCCGACCTTCGCGGACACGGCGAGAGCACGCGCGTCAAGGGCGCTCGCAAAGAGGACCTCAACGCCGATAAGATGTCGCAGCAGCAGTTGCCCCTGATGGCCACGGAGGACATGATGGCCGTCAAGGCGTTCCTGTGGGAGCGGAACAATGCGGGCGAATTGAACATCGACAAGCTGTGCATCATCGGCGCCGAGATGGGGGCCGCCGTCGCCTTGAACTTTGCCGCGGCCGACGCCGTGCAGCAAGAGCAGAACCACGTGTTCGGCGCCGACCGCGAATACAAGCTCGGCGGTTTCGTCAAGGCTCTGGTATTGCTCTCGCCGGATCGAACGTTCCGCGGCCTGCCGGTGCTGCCGGCCCTTCGCCACCCCGTGGTCCAACGCGAAATCGCCGTGCTGATCCTGGTGGGCAAGCAGGACGCCAAGGCCATGGAAGAGGCCAGGCAGATTAACGTTCTATTCAAGAGGCATCACCCCGAACCCACCGGCGAGAACAAGGCCGACAAGAAGACGCTCTTCTTTGGACCACTCGACACCAGCTTGCAGGGTACAAAACTGCTCGACCCGAAGTTCCAGGTGCCGGCCGCTATCGCCGACTTCATCGACCGCCGGCTGGTGAAGAGCAGCGAATCGAGGGACTGGGGGTGGATGGAACGCAAGCATCCGCACCAGTGAGTGTCTGCCAATCGGGGCGCTTCCACCGGCCACCCGCCGCGGTGTTGGCAGCCGTTACAGATCGCGTTTGGACCTTCGATGCCCTATCCGATGCCACGATGGGAAGTTAATGACCGGCTTCACCATCGTCAGGCAAACGGATCACATACTTCCACCAGTCGATTCCGGTGCCCCTGGAGCTTTGGTCCATAGTGCGTCCGGCAGGCGCAACAAATTGGCCTTAGCGTTTTCGCTAAGAAGATTCAACGCTTCGCATTCAATGCCGTGAAGACGTTTCTTCACCAATCGCTCCACGACATCTTTAGCACTCATGTAGTCCGCAAATCTAGAGTAGTTGCCAGGCGGCGCCTCCGTGTCAACGAGATACCTCGAAATGGATGACGCAGACCACAGTGCGCGGTAATGCTTATGGAGGATTTTGTACCCGCGGGTCTTGAGGGCATCGAGACGCTTTTGATGGCCGTGGCAGCATCGTCCTTCTTTATGCACGAACACCGCCTCGACGATTTGCACTGCCTTATAGAACGCTGCAACGGCAATCCACTCTGGGAACCGTTCAACATCATTGAGCAGGTGCATCAGTACGTCGTGGTTCTTGTTGGCTAATGCTATATGGTCCGCTTCTGTCGCCATGACCGACGTACTGAAAGACAAATCCCAGGTCAACAAATGAACTTACGGCGTTCTCGGAAGCAAGCGGAAGCGCAATAACGTCCATCTTGATAAGGTCCAGATCGGGGTCGTTCGCAACTCGGTAATCTAGTTCTGACACGGAGTCTTCGAAATCCTCATCGTACTGGCACGAATTGCGCACGACTACGAACGCAAGCGCTCCATCGCGATCAGTAAGATATGCCTTAGTAATCGCGCTCTGGTCATGTATCCACTCAGCAAGCGTGCGAAGAAGAAGGTTGAATTGACGCCCGAATCTATCGGCCTGATTCGCTTGCTGAAGAATATCAATCGCCCGCTGCACTCGGATCATAAAGCGATCCTGGTCGCGTGGAGTAACGACTATCGTATCCTCCTTCATCGCGTAGTCTAGCTGCACAACCGAGGTTCCAGGCATCGAGGTATTCACAGGCAAACCTAAACTTTGCAGCAAAAGCTAGGAAAAAGAAGGTGCGCACAGCCCGTGCGCACGGCCGACTCTGTTCATCAAATTATCGGCTCGGTTGCAGGATTGTCAACAATGTACCACAACATCGTCAATGGAACTTCCCGCACCAATACGCAAATTGCGCCATAAGTCCTTTGCTGACTACACTTTGCAGGTTACGGCGGTTGCTGATAATAATGGCGCGGTCACCTGGGGGCGAGATCAGTCTTGCTACCGGACCGCAGTGCGCCCCCCATAGATCAGAATTAGGACACTACCGACGCAGCCCGGCCGCTTGCGAACCGGCCCGCAACCGTGTAGCCTTACTAGATTACCATTTACTCGTGTCAGGGTCACGTCTTTGGATCGGCCGGATCATCAGCGGGTTGTCATTACGGGCGTGGGGCTCACCGCGCCGAACGGGAACTCTCTGCGCGAGTTCCGCCAAGCCCTCCTGGACGGCCGCAGCGGCGTCAGCGCCTACGAGACCCGTTACTTTGGCGCCACCCTGGCCGGCGTGTGCAACTTCGACGAGCTTCGCTATCAGAAACGCAAGGAGGTTCGCCGCGGTACCCGCGCCGGCGGCATCGGCATCTTCTGCGCCCACGAGGCGGTGGCCGATTCGGGCTTGGACTGGGAGAATGTCGACCGCTCCACCGTCGGCATCTACGTCGGCGTGACCGAACACGGCAACGTCGAAACCGAGAACGAAATCTACCTGTTGAAGGGTTTTGACTACGACACCCAGTATTGGTCGCACCACCACAATCCGCGGACGGTGGCCAATAACCCGGCCGGCGAGATTTCGCTGAACCTGGGCATCACGGGGCCACACTACACTCTCGGCGCCGCCTGCGCCGCGGGGAATGCAGGCATCATCCAGGGCGTGCAGATGCTGCGGCTGGGCGATTGCGACGTCGCGCTCTGCGGCGGCGTGTCGGAGAGCATTCATACCTTCGGCATCTTCGCCAGCTTCAACAGCCAAGGCGCGCTGGCCAAACACGAGGACCCCGCCAAAGCGTCGCGGCCTTTCGATCTCGATCGCAACGGCATCGTAGTGGCCGAAGGGGGCTGCCTGTTCGTGCTCGAGCGGCTCACCGACGCCCGCGCCCGCGGCGCCAAGATCTACGGCGAAGTGGCCGGCTACGCCATGAACAGCGACGCCACCGACTTCGTTCTGCCCGATCCGCAGCGACAGGCCGAGTGCGTCGGCCTGGCATTGCGGCGAGCGGGAATGACGGCCGAAGACGTCGACATCGTGAGCACGCACGCCACCGGCACCACCTCCGGCGACGCCCAGGAATGCCAGGCGCTGCGGCGAGTCTGGAACAACGGACACCACACCCTGTTCAACAACACCAAGAGTTTCATCGGCCACGCCATGGGCGCGGCCGGCGCCCTGGAACTGGCCGGCAACCTGCCCGCCTTCGACGACGGCCTGTGCCATGCCACGATCAACCTCGACCGGCTCGACCCCGAGTGCGCGCTGACGGGGTTGGTGGCCAACCAGCCCCGCGAGCTCGGCGAAGTCACTGCCATCTTGAACAATTCCTTCGGCATGCTGGGCATCAACTCGGCAGTGATTGTGAAGCGAATCTGAAGCACGGAGAACCTGCCATGACGGCTGCGGAAATCAATCACGCCGTACTCGAGATCCTCGCCGACATCGCGCCGGACGAGGATCTCAGCAACCTGAAAGAGGACGTTCCCTTCCGCGAGCAACTGGAACTGGACAGCATGGACTTCCTCGACATCGTGATGGAATTGCGGAAGCGGTATCGCATCCAGATACCCGAAGAAGAATACCCCGAGCTGGCCAGCATGGGCAGCACGGTGCGATATCTCGAGCCGCGGATGAAGGACAAGTAGCATCGGCGGTGGCGATTGACAAATTGGGTTGCCGCGGGATAGAATTCGGATATGAGAATATTCATTAGCCACGCTGCCCGAGACAAAGAGCTGGCGTCCCAGTTGGCCGATCAGCTTACGCAGGCTGGGTTTGCCGTATGGAATGCGGCTCAGGAAATTGCTCCGGGCGATAATTGGGGTAGGGAGCTTGGTCGGGCGCTCGACGAATCCGATCTGATGGTGGCGCTTCTCACGCCAGGAGCGTTGGAGTCGGAATTCGTGCGCAGCGAGATTCAGTACGGGCTCACCTCAAAGAATTTCGACCAACGTCTTATCCCGGTTCTTGTTGGCTACGTGACCTTCGCCGCCGGGACGGATGTGCCGTGGATTCTGCTGAAGATGAATCCGGTCTACCTCGACGCGGCTCCACGAGGATTTGAGGAAGTCGTGGAGCGAGTCCGCGAAATTGCCCGACAGGCGACCAATGCTCCCTGCTGAGGTTTTTCTGTCGCATTCCAGCCACGATCGCGAGATGGCCGCTCGCATCGCAGAGACGCATGTATGACACGATCATCATCGGGGCCGGCATGTCGGGGCTGGCGGCCGGCATCCGCCTGGCCCACTTCGGCAAACGTGTCTGCATTCTGGAGCGGCACAGCGCCATCGGCGGGCTGAACTCCTTCTACCGGCAGCGCGGCCGGACCTACGACGTGGGGCTGCACGCCCTGACCAACTACGCCCCCAAGGGCACGCGCAGCGGCCCCTTGTCCCGGCTCATGCGGCAGTTGCGCCTGGCCTGGGACCAGTGGGCCCTGGCCCCGCAACTCGGCTCGGCCATCGTGTTCCCGGGCGTGACCTTGCAGTTCTCCAACGACTTCGAGCTGTTCGAATCCGAAGTGCGGCGGCAGTTTCCCCGCCAGAGCGACAACCTGCGGCGTTTGGTGGCCGAGTTGCTGGATTACGACCAGTTTGGCCAGGCCGGCGAGCGCCGTTCCGCCCGCGAGGTGGTCGGCCGACTCATCGACGATCCGCTGCTGGTGGAGATGATCTTCTGCCCGATCCTCTTTTACGGCGGCGCCCGCGAACACGACATCGATTTCGACCAGTTCAGCATCTTGTTCCGTTCGATCTTCCTCGAAGGGTTGGCCCGGCCGTTGGCCGGCATTCAGTTGATCCTGAAGATGCTGATCCGCCGGTTCAAGGACCTCGGCGGCGAGATCCGCCTGCGGGCGGCGGTGGAACGGATGGCGGTCAAGGACGGTGCGGTGCAGAGGGTGCTGCTGGAGGATGGCTCGGAGGTCGAAGCCCACAGCGTGCTCTCGTCGGCCGGTTGGACGGAGACCATGCGGCTGTGCGACAGCGGCAGTCCCGCCGAAGAGCCGTCGCCGGGCCGGCTGTCGTTCGTCGAGTCGATCTCGATCCTCGACGCCCAGCCGCGCACGCTGGGCTACGACAAGACGATCGTCTTCTACAACGATTCGGAGCAGTTTCACTACGAGAAGCCCGACGATCTGGCCGACCTCCGCAGCGGGACGGTCTGTTCGCCGAACAACTTTGCCTACCCCGAGCCGCTCCAGGAAGGCGTGATGCGCATCTCCGCGCTTGGCGAACTACGACGGCTGGGCGTCGCTGGAGACGGACGCCTATCGGCTGGCGAAACTCCGCTGGTACGATCGCATGGTGGCCTCGGCGGTGCGCTTCGTGCCCGATTTCCGCGGTTCGGTGATCGACACCGACATGTTCACGCCGCTGACGATCCAGCGGTTCACCGGCCACGCCGACGGTTCGGTGTACGGCTCCGCCCAAAAGAGCCGCGATGGCACCACGCACCTGAAGAACCTCTACATCTGCGGCAACGATCAGGGACTCGTGGGCATCGTGGGCACGATCATCAGCGGCATCAGCATTGCCAACCGGCATCTGCTGAAGTAGCACCGGCCTGACGTCGTGCAACGCGCATCACGCAACGCATCATGCACGTGTTCCAGCGTATCGAGTCTATCAGCAACGCGTGCGCAAGCTCATCCCGTTGATCTATTGATGGTCCCGGTGGTTCAATGCATGCCGCTAGCGACTTTTCCGGGCGTCTGAAAGCCCATTGATCCCGACGGTACGGCGCCGATACCACGCTGTGTGTCGGCTCCTGCACGAGTCCCGTCCACAGAACCTGATCGCCCTCTTGACATGGACTGGCCTTCCACACGATGTGGGTATGCGGCCATTTTCTGGTTGTTGCGACTGACCCCGGGCTGGAATTCGTTTATAATGAACCGGACCTGAGCAGACATGACCGCCCATTTCGCGTTGCCGGAGCCGCCGGGCACGTTCCGCAGGATGCCCACCCGGCTCCTGTACATCGCGCAACCTTGTGCCACGAAGATCCGTTGAATGGATTCAGTCGAACCTGAGTCGGAGTTAAGCGTCGCCTTTCGCCACGTCCTGTGCGTCTTTCCCTATCGACGTACGCGGAGTTCGAAGACGTCATTCCCGCCCTTGGGATTGGAGTACGTCGCCGCCGCGCTCCGCCCCTATGCCGCGCGGATCGATCTGCTCAACTTTCGGCATGAACGCATCCCCAGCACGCAGCCGTTCCTCAGGCCGGACACCGACCTGGTCTGCTATTCCATCAACTGGCGGGAGGACTTCGAACTGATCCGCGACGACATCAATGCGTTGCCGCCGGGCGTGATGACGATTTTGGGCGGGCGAGCGGCGACGGAGAATCCGCGTTACTGGATGGAGGCCTGTCCGAACGTGGACGCCGTAGTCTGCGGCGATGGCGAGCAGGCGATCGCCGAGATTGCCCAGGGCGCGCCGTGGTCGGATGTCGCCGGCCTGGTCCACCGCGGGGACGACGGTCGATTGGTGGTCAATCCGCCGCGGGCCAACGTGCGGCTGGACGACGACCTGATGCCTGCTCGCGAGTTGCGCCGGCAGCCTTACTATTTGACGAGCAAGGGCGTGAGCACGGGGATCAAGGTGGACCAGGTCGCGGGGTCGCGCGGTTGTCCGTTCAACTGCAAGTTCTGCAATTTCTCGGTCAATCCGTGGGGCGTGAAGCGGCGCTGGACGCCGCGGTCGGCCGAGTCGATTGTCCGGGAGATCGAGCGGATCGACGCCGACCTGATCCTCTTCGTTGACGACGTGTTCACGTTTCAGCCGGATCACGTCGCCGAGATCTGCGACCTGCTGATCGCGAAGAGGATTCGCAAGCACTACATCGTCAACGCGCGGGTGGAGATCGCCAAACGCCCCGACGTCCTCCGCAAGATGGAGCAGGCCGGGTTCCTCGCCCTGCTGATCGGCGTCGAGTCGACGCAGGATGCGACACTCAAGTCGATGGGCAAGGGGTTCACCATCGAACAGGTCCGCCGAGTGGTTCCAAGTGCTCCGCAAGTCGAAGATGGTTATCAACGCGTACTTCATCGTGGGCAACATCGGCGAAACCGAGGAGCAGATGCTCTCCACCGCGCCGTTCGCCCGGTCGATCGGCGTCGACCTGATCCACGTCTCCCGGTTGCGCAACGAGCCCTATTCGGGCCTGAACGAACTCGTCGAGCGGACACCGGGCTACCACATCGGCGCCGACGGCTTCGTCTATAGCGACGCCTACTCGGCCGAGCACATCGCGAATCTGCGCAAGCGAATCGATCGGCAGTTCCACACTCCGCTGCAGGTGGCGCACGTGGTGATCAAACTGGCGCGGATCTTGCACTGGCGCGTGGGGGCCAGGGCACTGCTGACGATCCCCGTCTTCCTCACACAACTGATCGCCACGCAGTTGAGCCGGAAGGTGCGCAAACGGCTAGGCAAGCCGGTGAGCTGACGGGCGTGGCGCCCGGGATGAGCAGCCGACTTGGTTGAAAGGTTGTGCAAGCGGAGCGCGGTACAGGCTTGGATAGGGGCAGCGGTCAGTCACCGAAATGTGCGCCGCCAGCGGCGTCCACTGGTTGTGTGACATTCGTTGCACGCCGTGAAGATAGCGGGCGTAGGCAGGGCCGCCGACCGGCGGAGAGTAGACGTTCATTTCCGCTTCGCCGCCGCGCCACGCGGGCCGCATGTGCCGCAGATTCCACAACATCCCGAGCGACTGCCGCGGCCGAAAACCCCAGGCATCGCGGTATCGCAGCGTGCGGAGCACAACCCTGAGCCGATCCAGCCACAGCATGATTCAGCCCTCAACCGGTCTGCTACTCGGGCGTCAAGCAGTTCACCGACGAAGAGGAATGGCCGGAGGGCGCCATTACGGCCCGCTGCCGGGTGCGGTGCCAAATCCGTGGAGAGTGGATTCACCGCAAGGAGGAGGCCCGGCACCACAGCCGAAAGATCAAGTGGCGGTGGTGTCACGCGAGATGCAGGTAGCCCTGTCCAATAATTCACGGGGGTCAACCCGCTGGCTGTCTTTCATCAGCGGGTTATCTTAGCCTTCGGCAATGCCTTCTGAAGGTCTTTCACTCCAGCGTCCGTCACCTTGGTACCCTTCAGGTCCAACCCCTGCAATTGCAAGAGTCCCTTGAGGTGCTCCAGGCCAGCGTCCGTCACGTGGGTACCGTTAAGGTTCAACATCTGCAATTGCGTGAGCCCCTTGAGGTGCTCCAAGCCAGCGTCAGTGACGTGGGTATCGGCAAGGTCCAACTGCCATAATTGCGAGAATCCCTTGAAGTGCTCCAATCCAGCGTCCGTCACCTTGGTGCTCTTTAGTTCCAGCACCTGGAGTTGTGCCAACTCTTCAAGGTGTACCATCCCAGCGTCGGTGACCTGCGTTTGCATCAGGTACAGCACTTGGAGGTTGGCCAAGCCCTTGAGGCGTTCTAGCCCGGCGTCGGTCACTTGGGTTTGCGACAGGCCCAGGACTTGGAGGTTGGCCAGACTCTTGAGGCTCTCCAACCCGGCGTCGGTCACTTGGGTCTGCGTCAGGTTCAGCCCTGAAAGGTTGGTCAGACTCTTGATGTGCTCCAGCCCGGTATCGGTCACTTGGGTTTGCGACAAACCCAGCACTTGGAGTTTGGCCAAGCCCTTGAGGCTCGCCAACCCCGCATTGGTCACCTTGGTGCTCTCCAAGGACAGCACTTGGAGGTTCAAAAAACCCTTGAGGTGTTCAAGCCCCGCATCGGTCACCTTGGTACCGGCAAGCCCCAACATGTGTAATTGTGAGAACCCCTTGAGGCACTCCAAGCCAGCGTCCCTCACTTGGGTACAGTCAAGGTTCAACACCTGCAATTGTGAGAGTCCCTTGAGGCTCTCCAACCCGGCGTCGGTCACTTGGGTGCCCTTGAGAGCCAACGACTGCAATTGCGAGAGTCTGCTTGAGGTGCTCCAAGCCAGGATCCGTCACCCTGGTATTGGCAAGGATCAACGTGTGCAATTGCGTGAGCCCCTCGAGGCACTCCAAGCCTGCGTCCGTCACCTTGCTATCCCCAAGGTCTACGGCGCCTACCGGTTTGCCTGGACTCTTTTCATCAAACCAGACTCTGCCGTCCAGCTTCTCGATCTCAGCAACTGCCTTGGCTTGCTCCGCATTCGGTTCTGCTGCCGAGACTAGTGGCAGAGAGGCCACCAGCAAGCCAAACGCCAGCATCGGCATTAGAATTCGGTTCATGAGGTCAACCTTTCTCTTACCCCGCCGCCTTCGGGCAGTGCCGACGCACAGGCGGCCGGGGCGGGTGGTGGTGATGGTCATTCGGGATGGCGCCGCCGGAAAACCCTGGCTGTTTTTCATCGGCGGATTATCTGCACTTTTGGCAATGCCTGCTGAAAATCTTTCACTCCAGCGTCCGTCACCTTGGTGCCATCAAGGCATAACGTCTGCAATTGCGAGAGCCCTTTGAGGTGCTTCAAGCCAGCGTCCGTCACCAGCGTGCCGTTGATATTCAACCTTCGTAATTGCGTGAGCCCCTTGAGGTGCCCCAATCCAGCGTCCGTGATCTGGGTATTGTCAAGGATCAACGTCTGCAATTGCGAGAGCCCCGTGACGTGCTCCAATCCAGCGTCCGTCACCTTGTTTCTTCCAAGGTACAACCCCCGTAATTGTGAGAGCCCCTTAAGGTGCTCCAAGCCAGCGTCCGTCACCTGGGTTCCTCCAAGGTACAGCCTCGATAATTTTGAGAGCCCCTTGAGGTGCTCCAAGCCAGCGTCCGTGATCTTGGTGTTCCTAAGGTTCAACACCTGCAATTGTGAGAGCCCCTTGAGGTGCTCCAAGCCAGCGTCCGTCACCTGGGTTCCGTCAAGGTTCAACCCATTTAATTGTGAGAGCCCCTTGAGGTGTTCCAAGCCAGTGTCCGTTACCTTGGTTCTTCCAAGGAACAATCCCCGTAATTGCGAGAGCCCCTTAAGGTGCTCCAAGCCAGCGTCCGTCACCTGGGTACCGTCAAGGTTCAATGCATGCAATTGCGAAAGTCCCTTGAGGTGCTCCAAGCCAGCGTCCGTCACCTGGGTATTTACAAGGTGTACCGAAATCACGGGCTTGGCTGGACTCTTTTCATCAAAGGTAACCTTGCCACCCAGTTTCTCGATTTCGGCAATTGCCTTGGCTTCCTCCGCATTCGGTTCTGCTGCCAAGACCAGTGGCACAAAGGCAACCAGCAAGCCAAACGCCAGCATCTGCACTACAATTCGGTTCATAGAGTCACCTTTTCCTTAAACAGTGTGGGGACACGGCGAGTAGGCTACCATTACCAATTACGCAGAACATAACGGCAAATGTAGGCCGCAACCCCTGCACCGAAGATCAATGCGGCAAACGGAATCCAACAGCCAAGTTGACGCCCTATTCTCCGCTTTCGTCCCGATCTTGTCAGCAGAACGCCCAAGTTGCCGGGCAGTTTTCCCTTGGCAGCCGATCGTCCGCTTGCCCTCTTCCGAGAGAACGAGAACCCACGCGGTTTTCGGCTTCCCATAGCATTAGCTTCCCGTGACGGCAACTGCCTTTGCCTCCCTTGGGTTCACCTCTGCTGCGTAGCCGGAGGCAGCGACGGCAAGTGACAACACCGGGATTATTGCCACGATTCGGTTCATTGGATTCCTGCGAGCCAGCAACGATACCCTGCTTCCCCCGCCGCCTTCGGGCAGTGCCCGACGCACGGCCGGACGATGCGGGTGGTGGCGGCGGAACGCCCGCTGGGGGTGAGAGCCGCCATTCGCCATACAACGGATTCACGCTCCTCATTGCTTGGCCGATCCCGGCATGCGGATGACCACATCGTCCCAATCCTTCTTCGCCGACTCTTCGTCTCGACCTCCGTTCTCAAAACCTCTTCCGCCGTTGTCCTTGCGGTTGGGGCCAACGCTGTAAAGAAGATAGCCCGCGCCATCCTGCCGGTAATGCGGTTCGGCGACGTTGTAGATGTCTTGTGGCACTTCGCGAATGTACTGCGGCACCAAGTCGGAAAGCGCCGCCGGAAATGAGCCGTGATCGGCGCGGTACGCGGCCAGGGCGAAGGCGAGCTTGGTCAGCTCGAATGTCATCGTCGTCCGGTCGGCCATGACAATTTCCGCCTCTATCGCCGGCAGGTACGAGATCAACATGACCTGGACGGCTCGTTCCGAAAAGGCTTGGGCCGGGTCGGCCGAAAGCGACTCCTCCAGTGTCGCCGCGTCGGCGGCGGCCGCCTTTAACTTACGGAAATCCTCGTACAACTTGCAGAGCGCCGCCCGTCGCGCCATCTGCGTGGGCTGGCGGGACGCTTCCACGAATCGGTCAAACCAAGCGTTGCCCGTGCGAAGCACGAGTTCCCAATCAATGTCCATTTGGGCGGCATACGGGCGCAGCATCTTGACCACGTTTGTCAGGTTGTCTGCGTCGCCTCGTTCCCCTGCCGCCATTAACGACTCAGTCACCGCCGCCGCTTGTTCGACCCCGGTCAGCGCGCTGCGACCCTCACGCGAAGCCGTTAGCACGTTGTCCAGGTACTCAAACCGCTCGCGCACGTCGAGCGTATCGGCCACGCTGGGCATCGTGGGCAGGCGGTCGAGGTCCTCTCGCATTTTCGTGACCTGGGCCGACGTAAGGTGCGCGTGTGTTAGGAACACCTGCTCCGCGGCGCACGCCTTCTGGTCGAGGCTTCCCGCGTGAATGGCATCGATTCCAGTAGGACCCTGGCCGACGAGCCGGGCGAATCGGTGGCACGTCAGCAGGTCCTCCCATGCCTCATCGGCCTCGCTCTGGCCGAGCCGCTGCATCGCCCGTGCGACGAGCGCGCCGAGAATATCGCCCGGACGGTGGAACGCGTCGAGGGCCGGTTCCGATACGGCAATCAATGGCGTCCGCTCCCCGCAGACCAGCGGGTCGTAACGGCGGGGACGCTTGGATGCTTCGGCCAGGAGCGCCAGCGGTTTCTCGTTGGCGGCCAGCCAGGCGGCCAACACGGGAAACTCTTCCTGCGACCAAGGCCGCTTGAGGGCCGGATCGACCAGATCGTACGCATTGACGCCGGCTTTCGGCTGCGCCTTTGCGTTGTCGGCTTCGGCATCGCCCTTCGGCTGAGCAAGGTACGTTTCCAGATCGGCGAAGTAATCGCCCTTCTCCGGCAGCGGCGGGACGCCCAACATCCGGAAGTACCTTTCACGGTCCTGATCGTAGATGCTACCCGGCCCGACGGCCTTCCAGAATAACACGGCCGAGTTGTTCTCGGGCGTAACGCCCTCGCTGCACTGTCGGTTCAGCACGGCCACATAATCCGGATAGCCATCCTTCCGTAGCGGCTCAGTGATGTAGGTGGTCTCCCTGGAGATCGTGGGGCGTTTTGCGTATGATGCGCCGACGACCCAATCGTACTGAGCCTTCAGCGAAGGAATAAGAGCTGCATTGAAGAGGACGTGAGCAAGCACAAGCGGAATGAGACTCTTGAACCTGATCCGCCATGCTCCGAGTATCAGCCCGAGAAAGAGGGCGTTGACCGAATTGGTCAGAGCAAGGGCCAGGTGAAACATCCCAAACAGGAGCGACTGCACCACAAGCGCGACACCGGGACGTGTGAGTTTTCTCAACTGCTCCAGGACGTATCCGCGAAAGAAGACCTCCTCAGCCAGCGGCGCGACGACGACACTCACGATTCCTTGGAAGACGATTCGCATTGGCGTCACGGGCTCCATGAACCACCTCGGCGCGGGCCTGCCAACGATCCTGGTCGCCAATGCGGCCAAAGGCGGTCTCGATACGAGTAGGAGCAATACCATCCCCGCGAACCACGCCCAGTGCCACCGTGAACCCGGCAGCCACTGCGTGTTGAAGCCCGCAGCCTTGGGGGCCAATCTCGCGAGCACGAAGGGCAAGCAGATGATCGTGCCGTAATAGAAAAGCGAGCAGGCGGGATGCCAACTTCCGCGATCCCTGGAAAGAATCACGTCCTTGGAGATCTCAGCGAGTACCAGCGCGGCCGCTAAGAGGCCAAGGACGGGACCTCGATGCTCAATGATCGGTCGGTCGGCGTCAAGCGTGTTCTTCAGGCCAATGAGTCGCTTGATCCAGTTAGCGCTCGCGCGCCAGGCAAGTAAACCTGTGATAAGAGCGCAGGCAGTGTAAAACGCAACGATAAGCACCGCTGGCAGCCCCCAAGGTTGTGTCTCGAAGGCACGATCACAGGCGTCCTTGCCGACGAGAAGGACTCCGATCAGTGCGGCGATGCCCGCCCCGAGGGTCAACCCGAGGACCGAGGCTAGGATCGTCATAAAGACCCGGCACAGAGTTGTGAGTAGTCGTTGGAAAAAGAGTCTCATGCGTGTGGCCGCTAGGAAATCTTGGCTTGCATCTTCGTTTCCGTGGTCGAGAAATGGACCCCCAGTCGTGACTATTCTACCAACCGCAACGGCCGAATCCTCTCGTCCGCCGGGCGGGAACTGGGAATGTCGAGGAACGGTCGAGGCTCACCCCGCCGCCTTCGGGTAGTGCCCGACGCACGGCCGCAATACGCCTGCACGCGCTCCGCTACGGTGTCATTGCCACACGGAGACCCGTGGTGTAGCTTGCGCTATCGGGTCCCCCGCTACCACGGGCCGCCGATCGCGCATCGGCGGGCAGACTATCGAAGCAACTCCCGCGAGCCACGCGATATTTTCTGCGCGATGGGCCCATCGCGTCGTCCGATGGGCCCTTCGGGTTGTCCGTAGGCGACGCTTTGTAGTATTGGTAATTATACCAGTCGGCGCAGTGCTGCTGCGCATTGCCATGCATGTCGTAAAGTCCCCAAGCGTTCGGCTTGAACCGGCCTACCGGCGCCATAAGCAGGTAGCCGTCCTTCGCGGAAATCGCCATTTTTGCAATGACGCCGTCGTGTAATCGCCAATCCTTATTCTCCTTGATCGTCCCGTCGGCCACGTTGCCCACGTCCACTAGCTTCTCGGGGTTGTCGCCATTATAGTACCGTGTTTTCGTGCCTGCACGGCAAGCGTACTCCCATTCCGCCTCCGTCGGCAGCCGATATGATTTGCCTTCTTTCCGGCTAAGCCAGTCGCAAAAGGCCACGGCGTCGTTCCAACTCACTTCCACCACCGGCTGATCCTCGGACTGTGGGAAACCCGGATTGCGCAAGTGTACTCCGGCCCGAAGCCGACCTTGCCATTCGCGAAGCGCGCCGATCCACCGCCGCCGATCTCAGCCGTCGGCCTAGGCTTTTCCGCGTCCGTCTTGTGGCCTGTATCGCCGACGAACTGCCGGAATTGTCCCACGGTAACGTGATAAGCCCCGAGATAAAACGGCTGAGTAATCCGCACCCGGTGCCGGGGATACTCGTCCACAAACGAGACCTCTTTCATCTTGAACGCTTTCGCCAGTTCCTCCGCCGAGTCCTTAGAGCCCATCATGAACTCGCCCGCCGGGATCAAGACCATCTTCATACCAATCGAGTTCGTGATGGCCGTGCCCGGTGAAGGCGCCGCCTCGGGCGACGTCTTCGTATCGGGGCCGGCGGGCTCAACGCTTCCCGCGGCGCGGTCGTTCGCGGGCGGTTCCGCCCAGGCCGGCGTTGCGGCGAAGATCAGCAATCCGAAGCATGCGACCGTGACCACCCCCCGGACGAAAAAACAACCGGGACGCGCATTCATGGTTCTCCCTCCAATTGGGCGGGTTCCCTGACACGTCGCCCCCTTAGACGCTCCCGCACCCGAAGAAGTTCCCGCGGCAAGGGAAACCAGAGATTGGCGATCCCACGGGAGTGAGTATAGAATACTGTCTACCGCATCCACAGGGATACTACATGGGGGGGGAATACTATGGTCTCCTGCCGGCCGGCGGGTGTGTGTCAACGGGCCGTGGCCGCAAAACCATGTCGCCGCCGGTGCAGATGTTGGGAACTACCGAGTAGCGGGCACCGTGGGCGCCTCGATGGGCACCATTTTGCCGCACGAATCGGCCTGGAAATCGGTTGTTGTGCGGGAGCAGAAGTGGAACTCGTCTAGTACGAGAAAGGATGTGAACATGTCCGACGGAAACAGACGTCTCAGAGTGCCCGCTGCCGTGTCTCTGCTCTTGACATTGCTCGCGGCAGAAGTGTGTCTATCGGGCGATGTGAAGCCTCACTCGCTGGTCTCCGACAACATGGTGCTTCAGCAAGGGATTAGCAACCCGGTGTGGGGCACCGCCGACCCCGGAGAGACGATCACCGTCAGCATGGCGGAACAGACTGCGAAGGCCACCGCCGACGGGACCGGCTCCTGGATGGTGAAGCTCTCGCCCATGAAAGCGGGCGGACCGCACGAGATGACCATTGCCGGCAAGAACGCTGTCAAGATCAGCAACGTGATGGTGGGCGAGGTCTGGCTGTGTTCGGGACAGTCGAACATGAACTTTGAGCTTGGCGAGGCCATGAACGCCGGGGAGGAGATCGCCAAGGCCAACTATCCCAACATCCGCGTGTTCTACGTCAACGACAAGTCCCTGCCCGAGCCGGTCAAAGACGTGCGCGGCCGCTGGCGGGCATGCACTCCGGCCGAGGCCAAGGAATTCTCGGCGACGGCATACTTCTTCGGACGGCACTTGCACCGCGAACTCAATGTCCCGATCGGGCTGATCCAGTCCTCGCACGGCGCCAGTCCCGCCGAGGCCTGGACCGAGGCGGGGGCACTGAAGGCGTGCATCCCCGACGCCGTCGAACGCTATGAGACTCTGCTGAAGAATTACGAAGCCGCCAAGGCCGAGTACGACCGCGAGGTTGCCGCCGGCAAACGTCCCTCAAATAAGCCCACCTTGCCGCGAGAGGCAAGCTGGATCCATCGTCCCACGGGATTCTGGAACGGGGCCATCGCCCCTCTTGTGCCCTACGGAATCCGCGGCGTCATCTGGTATCAGGGCGAGTCGAACGTGCCGCGGGCGATGGAGTACCGCAAGCTGCTCCCGGCGATGATCCAGTCCTGGCGCAAGGAATGGGGACAAGGCGATTACCCCTTCCTCATCGTCGAGGTCGCACCCTATCTGGCCGTCCGCGACAACCCCACCGACAGCGCGTGGGCCGAGCTGCGCGAAGCGCAGCGGATGACGGCTGAATCCGTTCCCAATTGCGGACTCGCCTCCACCACCGACATCGGCGCAGCCAAGGACCCACACCCGAAGAACAAACAGGACGTCGGCAAGCGCCTGGCACTGATAGCACTCGCCAAGACCTACCATCGCGATGTTGTCTATTCCGGGCCGACCTACACCGCGATGAAAGTCGAGGGCAACCGGGTGCGTCTGAGCTTCAAGCACGTGCACGGCGGGCTGGCGGCCAAGCCCGAAGGTCCGCTCAAGGGTTTTGCCATCGCCGGGAAGGACCGGCGGTTCGTGTGGGCAGAGGCGAAGATTGACGGCGACGCCATCGTGGTGTGGAACGACGAGGTCCACGAGCCGGCCGCGGTGCGATACGCGTGGGCCGACAACCCGGTCTGCAACCTCTTCAACGTCGAGGGATTGCCGGCCGTCCCGTTCCGCACCGACGACTGGGAGCGGTGCGCCAGGGAGTAAGTGCGACCTGCCACGGCAGACGGAACAAACGATGGGGGCACCGCTGGTCGCGCGTCTGCGAGTCATGGGCGTAGGCGGAACTCACAGCCCGTAAAGCGGTCCCATCTTCGCCCGCAGATGCTCGACCAGCGGCGCCGGCCGACAAGGGGCGGCCGGTCACCCGCTGGACCAGCTCGGCCGCCGAGTATCGCTGGCCGTGGCGGTGAATCTTCTCGCGCAGCCAGTCGCGCAGCGGCCGGAAGTCGCCCCGGGCACAACGCCCCGGCCAGATCGCCCAACTCGGCCTCGGCCTGGGCGAAGAACTGGGCCGCGTAGAGATTGCCCAGCGAGTAGGTGGGGAAATAGCCGACCAGCCCGGCGCTCCAATGGACGTCCTGCAACACGCCGGTGCGGTTGTCCGGCGGCGTGATGCCCAGGTATTGCCGGTACTTCTCGTTCCACGCGCCCGGCAGGTCGGCCGGCTGGAGATCGCCGTCCAACAGCGCCCGCTCCAGCTCGAAGCGGATGAGGATGTGCAGGTTGTAGGTGGCCTCGTCGGCCTCGACGCGGACCAGCGACGGCCGCACGTCGTTGATGGCGAAATAGAACTCGTCCAGCGGCACGTCGCCCAAGGCGGCGGGGAACCGCTGTTGGGCCAGCGGATAGAAGTGCGTCCAGAACGCCCGGCTGCGGCCGACCAGGTTCTCCCACAGCCGCGATTGCGACTCGTGGATGCCCAGCGAAATGGCCTCGCCCAGCGGCAGGCCGTAGTGTTCGGTGGGCAAGCCCTGCTCGTAGATGCCGTGGCCGGCCTCGTGCAGGATGCCGAAGAAGGCCGCGTTGAAGAACTGCTCGTCGTAGCGGGTGGTGATGCGGCAATCGTGCGGGCCCAGCGTGGTGCAGAACGGATGGGCCGTCACGTCGAGCCGCCCCCGGCTGAAATCGAAGCCGATCGCCGCGGCCGCCTCGCGGCCGAACCGATCCTGCACGTCGACGGGAAACGCCCGCTGCAGCACGGCGGTATTCGGCCGGCGGCCGCTCTGCTGGATTTCCGCCACCAAGCGGCACCAACTGCTCGCGCAGCCCGGCCAACACCCGGCCGACGTTGGCCGTCAGCTCCTCCGGCTCGTATTCGTCCAACAGGGCGTCGTAGGGACACTGCGGATAGCCCAGCGCCTCGGCCTGCTGGCGTTTCAGGTCGATCGTCTTCTCCAGCAGCGGGCGGAACGACGGGAAATCGTCTTTCTGGCGGGCTTCCTGCCATGCCTGCTGGCCCAGCACGGCCGTGCGGGCCAGCTCCTCGACCAGCGCTGCGGCAGCTTGACCTTCTTGTCGCGTTGCCGCTTCAGCCGGCGGATGACGACGCCGGCGTCGCTCTCGCGACTCCGAGGCCAGCGAACTCTCGGCAAGTTCTTCAAGCTGCTGGCCGAACTTCGGATCGACCCACCGCTGGTGGATCAGCCCGGCCAGGAGCGTGGACTGCTCGGCCCGGTGTTCCGCGCCGGCCGGCGGCAGTTGCGTCCGCTCGTCCCAGCCGAGCGCGGCGTCGATCGAGGTCAGAACGGCCGTGCGGCGGGCGTATTGGCAAACTTCCTGATAGAGCTTGCTGGACATCGTTCGACATGACGGCGATTCCTGGGGCGGGAGGGCGGCCGATCCACAATTCTAGCCGATTTTCCGGCGTTATGCTGTTCGCGGTCCG
Source organism: uncultured Planctomycetaceae bacterium (assembly GCA_963759115.1). GTDB lineage: Bacteria > Planctomycetota > Planctomycetia > Pirellulales > Thermoguttaceae > CAVWXT01. The sequence continues at coordinate 770,560 of CAVWXT010000006.1, read as the reverse complement.
GTTCGATACTAACCCGAAGCGCAAGCGAGGGACACGTAATCCGCTCCCTCGCTTGCGCTTCGGGTTAGTGTGGGCCGTCCGAGAAAAGTGCCATTCTTGACCGCGAGCAGTATAGTTGTCACGGCAGGTGGTACCAATTGAACTGGCTTGCGAACACCGGGAGCGAGAGAACGATCTCCGACGCCGTCGCAATGCCCGCCAGGAGCACGATCGCCGGCACGCGGGCGAAGCGCAGCCGTAACCAACCCAAGAGCACGTCCAGTCCGCTCAGATACATGATGAGGAACGGGACGAGGGCCCCCAGCATCAGACGCCCCGCCACCAAGTAGGGTGATTCGCTCGACGGGTGAGGGCAATTCCCGAAGTCCCAGGCGATCGAGCCGAGCACCAACATCCCTAGGGAAAGCGCGAACATGAGCACGCAAACCGCGGCGGCCAGGCGGTTTTCGCCGCGGCCCTTTCGCGCCCGCGCCGCCTCGGCGATGACATAGGCCGCCACCAGAACCGTGGACGACCCCACGTAGATGGCGTCGATTGGCCCGGACGCCAGCAGTGCGCCGTGCCAAATGAGCTCGCCCCGCCAAAACGACTTCAAGACGTCCGTCCAGAAGAAGGCAAACCCGGCGGGCGTGAAGATCGGGTGGTTCCAGGTACTGCCAGACCGACTTCGGGGTCCAGCCCATGAATTGCGCATGGGCCGCAAGGCCGGTCGCATGGCCCATGACCGCGTAGTTTCTGGCCAGCCAGCACGCGACGGGGACGCACGCCGCCACCAGCAGCAGCGCAACCGACGCCAGGTTGGCCCGAAAGCTGTTGTTCCGCCACGATCGCACGAGCATCACGGCCCCCGCGATGCCCACGACGGCCAGGATGGGGGCGTTGGTATACTTCGTCAAGAACGTCGCGGTGCTCGACAGGCCGGCCGCCACGGCGAAGCCCGGGCCTCCGTTCTCGCTTTGATACGTGCGCAGCAGCAAGTAGAGCGACATCGCGACCAACGGCGCCGATAAGACGTCGTTGTTGAGGTAATAGTAAACGTCCTGCGGAAACACCGCCAGCAAGCACGGAACGGCGAGCTGCAGAAAAATGGAAGTCGGCAACAATCGCTTCGTGAAAATATAGGACAGCCAGACCAACAGTGCATAGAGGGGCACGTTGAAGAAGCGTATCCAATACAGCAAGTTTCCGTCCCGCAGCCCAAGCCGTTTGCCAACGTTATACCACGCGCCCGCCACGGCGTAGTAGAACGGCGGCTGCGTGGCGTCGTAATTCACTCCATCCTTTCTGTTTTCCCAAAATTTCGTTCTCAGCGCGACGGACTGGTTCAACTCCCTGGGGGGCAGCCGCCACGTCGGCGAAGGCGTCGTTCTCCCCCTCTCCGCGTAATATTCGGGCGAGTACTTATATTCCGGGCTGCCGTAGAGGATCCTCAGGTTGATCATTTCCGCGCTGAACCGGCCGAGTCCCCGCGGAACGTCGCCGTGCGAGTATCGGCACACGAGATCGAGATGGCATTCCTCGTCGACGTTGCTGCAAAAGGGAAACGCCGCCGAGAACACAAAGACTCGCAGAGCGGCCAACAGGCAGAGCAGGCCCACACACAGCCGTTGCCGCCGGCCGGCCGCGTCGCTGATGGGCAAATTCCGCCGATCGGGCGTCTTCGTTTGCCTGGAACGTTTCATGGTCCGTCAGATCTGCATGTCTGCGAAAGTCCGACTCGCGGGCGAGGGGCAAGGCGCCAGATCCATCGTCTGTCCAGAACCTTCTTACTTGACGCAACCATCGTCCCGAACGCTCCTTTCCGGACACGTTCTCTCCCTCGTCTGCCCACGCTGCGCAGTCTACCGTGTCGGCGGCGGCAGTCAACCCGAGGGTCTTGCGTGGCCAGGTTGCCAACGCCGCCTTTTTCGAGGATTTGCCATCCCGGTAATCGTTCACGGCCTGAAAAGTAGCAGGCACACTCCGTGTGCCGCCGGCCTTGGTTTCTTGCGGTCTGCCAGTCTTCAGCCCAGGGCGGTTGTTGCGATTGATGGCACTCCAGCGGACGGCACACGGAGTGTGCCTGCTACTTTTCGACGGCCACCCCGTGAACGGTTACCCATCCCGTGAGCAGTCACATCGCCGAGAGCAGCGCACGCGGGTCGTACTGGAGCAGATCGCCGATGTGCTCGATCGTCACATCCGCGGGCGGATAGCCGGCCAGCGTCTCGGGATCGTGGGCATAGTGCCCCTGTCGCGGGAAGATGGTCGTCAGGCGGGATCCCCAGGCTTTCTTCACGGCCGTGAGGATCCGCAGCTTGTCGTCCACCAGGACATAGTGCCGCGCCGGGTAACGCTGCTCGACGTTGTCCAATTGCTCCTCCTTGTGGATGTAGATCAACACGCGGCCCTCGACGGCCTCGTACAGCCCGGAACGCTCGACCTTGCGGGGCTGAAAGATGACGTCGCCGTCGGAGAGAATGACCGTCGGCCCCCACGTGCCGAGATGCTTTATCACCTCCAGCGAGTGGGGTACAGGCGATCGGCGAAGGCGTATTCCAGCAGGTAAAACGAGACCTCCAGGAAGTTCGGGTCGCGCGGGTTCTCGTCGCGGTAGCGCTGCAAGGCGCCGAGATAGTCCGCGTAGCCCAGTTCCGCGCGGCGCTCTTCAAAGATCTTCCAATAACGCTGCTGACGCTCGACCCCAAACGCCTGGGTGAGATGCTGTTTCAGATCGGCGATGACCCCGTCGTTATCCAACAGGGTGTTGTCGACGTCCAACAGGAACACCAACGGGGCGGGCTGCGTCATCCGGCGGCCTCCTTGGGCTTGGGGTTGTGCCAGCCGCCGTCTGCGGCGATGAGCATATCGGCCTCTTTCGGCCCCCAACTCTGCCGCCGATAGGGGCGAACCCGGTGGTGGGTCGTGAGGACCGGGTCCACCACCGCCCAGGCGGCCTCGACGGCGTCTTCACGGGTAAAGAGCGCGCCTTCGCCGGACATGGCGTCGCTCAAGAGCCGCTCGTAGGGCGATTCGGCTCCCGGCTGTTCCTCGATCAGGTAGAGTTCCCGCTGATCGCCGACGAACTCCTTGCCGGGGCGCTTGACGCGAGCGGCCAGCGCGACGGCCGAACTGGGGGCGAGCCGGAATCGCAGGTAGTTGGCCCGGCCGGTCCCCGGCGCCGAGTCGGCGAAGAGTTCCTGCGGCGGCGGCTTCAGTTCCACCAGGACCTCGTGCGCCGTCTCGGCCAGGCACTTGCCGGAACGCAGGTACCAGGGCACGCCGTCCCATCGCCACGAGTCGATGAACAGCCGCAGGGCGCAAAACGTCTCGACGTCGGAGTTCTTTGCCACGTTCGGCTCCTTGCGGTAGCCGGCGTACTGGCCCCGCACCAGGTCGTCGGGCTTCAGCGGCCGCATGGCCTGAAAGACCTTGGCTTTCTCGACGTGTACCGCGCCAAACCCGCGATAGGCCGGCGGCTCCATGGCCAGCAGGGCCACGACCTGGAAGAGGTGGTTCTGGATCACGTCGCGCAGGCAGCCGGCGGTCTCGTAAAACCCGCCGCGCCCCTCCACGCCAAAACTCTCGGAGAGGGTGATCTGGACGCTGGCCACGTAGTTGCGGTTCCAGATCGGCTCCAGGAACGAATTGGCGAAGCGGAAATAGAGGATGTTCATGATCGCCTCCTTGCCGAGGAAGTGATCGATGCGGAAGATCGAGTCTTCCGGGAACACCGACTGCGCGACGCGGTTGAGCTCTCGGGCGGAGGCCAGGTCGCGTCCGAAGGGCTTTTCGACGATGACCCGCGTGCTCGGCCAGGTCGGCGGCCCCGAGCCCCGTGATCACCGTCGGGAAGAGTGAGGGCGGGATGGCCAGGTAGTGCGCCGGACGCCGGGCACGGCCCAGCGCCGCCTTGATCGCCTCAAACGTGCGCGGGTCGTTGTAGTCGCCGCTCACGTAGCTCAATAGCGACAGGAGGTGGTGGAGGGCGCGCCGGTCATCGATCTTGCCCGATCGCCGGACGCTGTCTTCGGCGCGACGGCGCAACTGCGCGAGGCTCCACTTGGGCGAGGCGACGCCGATGACCGGAACTTTCAGGACGCCTCGCTTGGCCATCGCATAAAGCGACGGAAAGATCATCTTGTGCACCAGGTCGCCCGTCACACCGAACAACACCAGCGCGTCGGAGCGGGAGGCGGTCATGAGGCTTCTCCCTTCGCAACGGCGGCCTTTTCCGCGTGACCGCCGAACGCGTGACGCATGGCCGATAGCACCTTGTCGGCAAAGTCGGCCTCGCCGCGCGAGCTGAAACGATCGTAGAGCGCGGCGCTGATCACCGGGGCGGGGGCCGACTCGTCGATGGCCGCCACGACCGTCCAGCGACCCTCGCCCGAATCCGAAACCCGGCCGCGGAAATCGGCCAGGTCCGGGCTGCCCAGAAGCGCACTCGTGGTCAGGTCCAACAGCCACGACGCGATCACGCTGCCGCGGCGCCAGACCTCGGCAATGTCGGCCAGATTCAGATCGTATTGATAGTGCTCGGGGTGACGCAGGGGAGTGGTCTCGGCATCGACGACGCTTTGCTGTTTGCCGGCGTTGGCGTGATGGAGGATGTTCAGCCCTTCCGCGTAGGCGGCCATCACGCCGTACTCGATCCCGTTGTGGACCATCTTGACGAAGTGACCGGCGCCGGCCGGCCCGCAGCGCAGGTAGCCGTGTTCGGCCGTGCCGCCGATCTTCTCCCGTCCGGGCGTGCGCGGCGCCGCCCGGATGCCCGGGGCCAGCGCGGCGAAGATCGGGTCGAGGCGGCGGACGGCCGCTTCCTCGCCGCCGATCATCAGGCAGTACCCGCGGTCCATCCCCCAGACTCCGCCGCTCGTGCCGACGTCCAGGTATTGAACGCCGTTGGCTCGAAGTTCCGCGGCGCGGCGGATATCATCGTGATAGTACGAGTTGCCGCCGTCGATGACCGCGTCGCCGCGTTCCAGCAGGGGAACCAGGGCCTTCAGCGTGGGATCGACGGCGGCTGCCGGAACCATCAGCCAGACGGCGCGGGGCTTGCTGAGCTTCCGGACGAATTCCTCAAGGGACGACGCCCCGATCGCCCCCTCTTGCACCAGCGGCGGCACGGCTTCCGGATGCAGATCGTACACGACGCACTGGTGACCGGACAGCAGCAGGCGCCGCACCATGTTGTTTCCCATCCGGCCCAATCCGATCATGCCCAGTTCCATGTGGTTTCCTTTCTCGCGCAAGACGGGTGAGAGGGGCGTCATCGGCCGCGTTCGAGGAGCTTCTTCAAGACCAATGCCTCGTTTCAGCCGGATCATTGCGAGTCATTGCGAAGTTCCGGGGGTTCATGCCCATTGTGCCCGCACCGGCGTCGTATGCGGCCTGCACTGCGGACCAACTGTCAGTGGGATGGAGTTCAATGCCCAGTTTGCGACACACTGCAATTATTCGACGATGCCCTTCATCGGGTAACCCCGACCGTGGCAAACAATTGCTCCGTTTTTTCCTGACCTGCCCCGTAGCGGCGTGAGGCGGGCCGCGGTGCAGCGCCCGGCACGGTAATCAACGACGATTCCTTGTATTCTGCCGCAAATTCGCCCATCATAGGGACCTACTGCCCCGACCGACCTGACTTGACGGGTGCCACGGGCTGCTTGTCAGCCCGTGCTGTGGCCGATTCCTTCACTGGCCGGCAAGCGGCCAGTGGCACCCAAGCTGTCAACACAGCACGGTTGGGGCACTACGGGCGAAGCAGAACCCACCACGCAGGAGGATAAGACATGTCAACGCTCATCCATCGCCGGCAGTTTGTTGCGGCGGCGGCCGGTGCGATGGCCCTTGGCCCCGCGTTGCACCTCTCCGGTAAGGAGCCGCCCAGCGGGCGCGTGCGGATCGGGCTGATCGGCTGCGGCGGCCGGGGACGGGAGTTGCTGGCCGTCCTGCAAGAACGCCCGGATGTCGAGATTCCCGTGATCTCCGACGTGATCGAGCCGAGAATGGATGCGGCGGCCAAGCTCCTCAGCCAGGGCCCGCAAGCGAAAAAGCCGGAGTGCGTGGTGGAGCACGAGCGGATCTTGGAACGGCCAGACATCGACGCGGTGCTGATTGCCACGGCCCAGCACTGGCACGGCATCCCCATGATCCAGGCCGTGAAGGCCGGCAAGCACGTCTACGTGGAGAAGCCGCTGTCGCACACAGCGGCCGAGGGCCGAGCCATGGCAGACGCGGCCAAGAAGTCGCAAGGCATCGTGCTGGCAGGCACCCAGCAACGGGGCTATCCCCATTTCCAGAAGGCCGTGGAAGTCGTTCGCAGCGGCCGCCTGGGCCGGATTGCCCTGGTAGAGTGCTGGAACTCTGAGAACAACGCCAAACGCGTGGGGCGGCCCCCCGACGCCGATCCCCCGGCCGGATACCACTGGGACCGCTGGCTCGGCCCGGCGCCGCTGGTGCCCTTCAATCCGGCCCGCCTCAACCACGCCTGGTGGTTCGACTACTCGTGCGGGATGTTGACGAACTGGACGATCCATTATCTCGACATCGCCCTCTGGGCGATGCACGCCGGGTGGCCGACGTCCGTCGCGTGCAACGGCGGGAAGATGGTTGTCGACGACCTGGCCGACACGCCCGACCTGCTGGAAGCCGCCTGGCGGTTCCCCGACTTCGTGTTGCGGTACAGCTATCGCGGTTTCAATGCCTTTCGCCCGTTGCAGAATCGGCCTTCGAGTCACGGAATATGTTTCTACGGAAATCAGGCTACGCTGGTGTTGGACCGCAACGGCTACGAACTGTGGGAGGCGGGCAACGCCGCCAAGCCGGCCGAGAAGGAAGACAACCCGCGACATTGGCGCGACGGAAAGCCGGGCAATGAGGTCGACGGGCCCTGGCAGTGGATGTTCGTCGATTGCATCAAGAACGGCAAGCCGCTACCGCTGGACTTTGAGGATAGTCACCGATCGAACGTCTGTTGCCACCTGGCCAACGTCTCCTACCTGACGGGTCGCACGGTACGGTGGAACGGCCGCGACGAATCCGTCGTCGACGATGCCGAGGCCTCGAAACGGCTCTCGCGGCCGCGGCGCAAAGGTTATGAGCTGCCGGCGGCCTAGTCGGCGCTGAGCGCTCGAAGACGGCAACGCGGCTTGCGATTGGGGCTCGGTCTACGAAACCATCGGATGGCATCGCCATGCGATTGCCGCGCGAGAACGGCCCCTACTTGTCCCGCAGCCACGTGTCGCAGGCGGCGGCGCAGAGGCGGCCCTGGTTGATGGCATGGACCACCAGCGACGCGCCCCGGACGGTGTCGCCGGCCGCAAATACGCCGGGGACGCTGCTCATCCACCGGTCGACGGCCACGTTGCCGCGGCCGTCCAGCCTGGCCCCGAGGTCGGTCACCAATCCCGTGTGGTCTACGTGGACAAAGCCCATCGCTACGAGCACCAGATCGGCAGGCAAGGTGCAATCGGTGCCCGGAGCCTCCTTCATCTCCCAGCCTTTTGGCCCCGTGACCCATTGGACCTCGCAGGCGTGCAGGTGGGTCACGCGGCCGTCCTGGCCGGTAAGGGCCTTGGTCAGAGTGCTCCAGCGGCGCTGGCAACCTTCCTCCTGCGAGGACGACGTCCGCATGATCTTTGGCCAGTAGGGCCAGGGAGTCTCGACGTTAAAACCTTCGGGCGGTTTCGGGAGGATTTCGAGCTGCGTGACGGAAAGGGCCTCCTGGCGAATGGCCGTGCCGACGCAGTCGCTGCCCGTATCGCCGCCGCCGATGACGATCACGTGTTTGTCGCGGGCATGGAGGAGCGGCCGGGTGGCGCTGACGATGGGGTCGGCGGCCACGCGGCGGTTTTGCTGCGAGAGGAAGTCCAATGCGAAGTGAACGCCGTCCAAATCGTCGCCGGGAACCCGGAGTTCCCGCGGCCAGCCTGCCCCCATGCACAGCAGAATGGCGTCGAAGCGGCTGCGCAGGTCGGCTGCCGAGACATCGACCCCGGCACGGACGTTGATCTCGAACTTGACGCCCTCGGAAACCATCTGTTCCAGGCGGCGATCGATGATGTGTTTTTCGAGCTTGAAATCGGGGATTCCGTAACGCAACAGCCCGCCGAGCCGGTCGTCCTTTTCGAACACGACCACCCGGTGCCCTGCCCGGGCCAGTTGCTGCGCGGCGGCCAATCCGGCCGGCCCGGAGCCGATGATGGCCACCTTCTTGCCGGTCTTGACCTTGGGCCGCAAGGGCTGCACCCAATCTTCGGCAAATGCCCGGTCGGCAATCTGCTGCTCGATGTGCTTGATGTTGACGGCCTCGCCGTGGAGGGCCAGCGTGCATGCAGCTTCGCACAGCGCGGAACAGACGCGGCCGGTGATCTCGGGGAAGTTGTTCGTCGAGTGCAGATTCTCGGCCGCCTCCTGCCAGCGATCGTGGTACACCAGATCGTTGAACTCGGGAATGCGGTTCTGCACCGGGCAGCCGACGGAATGGCAGAACGGAACGCCGCAGTCCATGCAGCGAGCCGCCTGTTGGTTGAGCACGCGAGCGATCAGGGGCCGATCGATCTCGTGCCAGTCCTGGATGCGTTCGTCGATCGGCCGGTGGTCGACTTCGACCCGCGGATATAATAGAAAGCCGGTGGGATTGGCCATCGGAGGTCTCCTTCACACTGGTCCGCCGTGCCGGCGGCCGCTAAACAATTTCGCCGCCGTGCCGGCGGCCGCTAAACGACTCCCCCCGGGACCGCAGTCCCGGGGCGTTCTGATCATTCCTCATCCTTCATCACTGAACCCTGAACGCTGAACCCTGAACCCTCATTCCTCACGCCTGCCCGTGAAACACTTCCTCGGTAGCCGGCGTTTGATCGCCGCGCACCGCCTCTTGCTCGCGGAGCCGTTCCAGGGCCTTGCGATAGTCGATGGGCATGACCTTGACGAACTTGCCCGACATCTCCTGCCAGTTGTCCAAGATCCGCCGCGCCTGCTGGCTGCCGGTCCAGTCGTAGTGGCGGCGGAGCAGATCGCGGAGCGCCTTCTGGTCTTCCTCTTGATAGATCGATTCGAGGTCGACCATGTCGAGGTTGCAGAGCGTGTCGAACAGTTGATGTTCGTCCAACACGTAGGCCACCCCGCCGCTCATGCCGGCGGCGAAGTTGCGGCCGGTGCGGCCGATGACGACCACGGTCCCGCCCGTCATGTACTCGCAGCCGTGATCGCCCACCCCTTCGACCACCGCCACGGCGCCGCTGTTGCGCACGGCGAAGCGTTCGCCGGCCAGGCCGTTGATGAACACCTCGCCGGCGGTGGCGCCGTAGAGCAGCGTGTTGCCGACGATCACGTTTTCCTTGGGGTCGAACGGCGAGTTGGGCGGCGTCTGCACGATGATCCGTCCGCCCGATAGCCCCTTGCCCAGGTAGTCGTTGGCGTCGCCGATCAGTTGCAGCGTCACGCCGCGGGCGAGGAAGGCCCCGAAACTCTGGCCGGCCGAGCCGGTCAGAATGATGTCGAGCGTGCCGTCGGGGAGCCCTGCGCCGCCCCACCGCTTCACGATGCGATTGCTCAAAATCGTGCCCACCGCGCGGTGTACGTTGCGGATCGGCAGGGCCAGCCGCGTCGGCCGCTGGCTCTCGATCGAGGGCTCCACCTTCTCCAGAATCTTCCAATCGAGGTGGTCTTTGTGAACGTCGCTCTGGGCACGCACGCACCGCAATGGACAGCCGTTCGACTGATCGGGCGGCATGAACACGGCCGAGAAATCGAGCCCTTTGGCCTTCCAATGATCGATCGCCTCGCGGCAGCTCAGCCGATCGACGCGGCCGACCATGTCGTCGAACGTGCGGAACCCCAGTTGGGCCATCAGCCGCCGCACTTCCTCGGCCACGAAGGTGAGATACCGCACCACGTACTCCGGCTTGCCGGAGAACCGCTTCCGCAGTTCCGTCTCTTGCGTGGCGATGCCCACCGGGCAGGTGCCCAGGTGGCATTTGCGCATCAGCAGGCACCCGAGCGAAACGAGCGCCGAGGTGCCGAACCCGAAACGCTCGGCGCCCAACAGGGCCCCGATGACCACGTCGCGGCCGGTCTTCATCTGGCCGTCCACCTGGACGACGATGCGGTCGCGCAGGCCGTTCAAGACCAGGGTTTGCTGGGTCTCGGCCAGGCCGAGTTCCCAGGGCGTGCCGGCATGTTTGATCGAGCTCAAGGGGCTGGCGCCGGTGCCGCCGTCGTGGCCGCTGATGAGCACCTCGTCGGCGTTGCCCTTGGCCACGCCCGCCGCCACCGTGCCCACCCCCACCTCCGAAACCAGCTTCACCGAGACCATCGCTGCCGGATTGGCGCACTTGAGGTCGTAGATCAACTGGGCGAGATCCTCGATGGAATAGATGTCGTGATGGGGCGGCGGCGAGATCAGCGACACGCCGGGCGTGGAATGCCGCAACTGGGCGATCTCCTCCGTCACCTTGTGGGCCGGCAACTGTCCGCCCTCGCCCGGCTTGGCCCCTTGGGCCATCTTGATCTGAAGGATGCGGGCGTTCGCCAGGTATTCGATGGTGACCCCAAACCGCGCACTCGCCACCTGCTTGATGCCGCAGTTGAGCGAATCGCCGTTGGGCAACGGCTCGTAGCGGCGGGGATCCTCGCCGCCTTCGCCCGTGTTCGAGTTCGCGCCCAGCCGGTTCATGGCGATGGCCAGGGTTTCGTGGGCCTCTTTGCTGATCGAACCGTGTGACATGGCGCCGGTGTAGAACCGCTTGACGATCGCGCTCGTGGGCTCGACTTCCTCCAGCGGCACGGGGTCGGCGGGGGCAAACTCGAACAGCCCGCGAAGCGTCATCAAGTCGCGGCTCTGGTTGTTGATCGCTTCGGCGTACTCGGCATAGATCTTCGCATCGTTCTGGATGACGGCGTGCTGGAGCTTGACGATCGTCTCCGGGTTCCAGAGGTGTTTCTCGCCGTCGAGCCGAAACTGGTACTCGCCGCCGAAATCGAGTTCGAGCGCACCGGGGGGCGGCGGCTCGAAACCGGCCCGATGCCGCTGGAGCGCCTCGCGGGCGATCACGTCCAGGCCGCAGCCCTCGATTCTCGACGCCGTGCCGGTGAAATATTTGTCGATCACCGTGCGGTTCAACCCCACCGCCTCGAACTGCTGGGCCGCATGGTAGCTGCGGAGCGTGGAGATGCCCATCTTCGAGATCGTCTTGAGCAACCCCTTCTTGGCGGCCGTGATGTACTGGTCGGTGAGCTGGTCGATGGCCACGTTCGGCGGCAGATCGCCGTCGGCGTGCAGCTTCTGGATGGCCTCGAAGGCGAGGTACGGATTGACGGCGTTGGCGCCGTAGCCGCACAACAGGCAGAAGTGCATGACTTCGCGCGGCTCGCCGCTCTCGACCACGATGCCTGCCTGGCTCCGCAGCCGCCGCTTGAGCAGACCGTGGTGCAGGGCGGCGGTGGCCAGCAGGCTGGGGATCGGCGCCCGCTTGGGCGAGACGTCGCGGTCGCTGACGATCAATAGCGAAGCCCCCTCGGCGATCGCCCGCTCGGCCGCTGCGACCAGTTCCTCCAATGCCCGGCCCAAGGCTCGGCCCGGCTCCGGGGCGCCGGCCGGAAAGAGCGCCGACAGCGTCACGACCTTGAAATCGTCGCGGCTGGCCGTGCGGAGCCGCTCCATGTCGCCGTTGGTGAGGATCGGGTGCGAGAGTTTCAACTGCCGGCAGTGCTCGGGCGTCTCGTCCAGCAGGTTCCGCTGCTTGCCGGCGAACGACATCAGCGACATCACCAACCCCTCGCGCAAGGGATCGATGGGCGGGTTGGTCACCTGGGCAAACAATTGCCGGAAGTAGTTGAACAGCAGTTTCGGCCGGCTCGAAAGCACGGCCAGCGGGGTGTCGGTGCCCATCGAGCCGATCGGCTCCTGGCCGTTGGCGGCCATCGGCCCGACGACCAACTGCAATTCCTCCCGCGTAAAGCCGAAGCAGCGGAGCCGCTGGGCAAGGGTCTTCGGTTCAATCGGCGTGGTGCGCGAGGGCTCGAACAACCCCCGCAGCTCGATGCGGTTCTCTTCCAGCCACCGCCGATACGGCTTCTGACGCGAGACCTTGCCCTTGATCTCGTTATCGACCACGATCCGTCCCTCTTCGGTATCCACCAGAAACATGCGGCCGGGCTGAAGACGGCCTTTCTGTTGGATCCGCTCGGGCGGGAACTCGATCACGCCTACTTCGCTGGAAAGGATGACCAGCCCATCGGTGGTCACCACATAGCGGCACGGCCGCAGGCCGTTGCGGTCCAGCGTGCCGCCGACCAGACGGCCGTCGGTAAACACCATGGCCGCCGGCCCGTCCCACGGTTCCATGATCGCGGCGTGGTATTCGTAGAACGCCCGCTTGTCGGTGGAAATGTAGTACCGCGGCCCGAACGCCTCGGGAATCATCATCATCAAGGCGTGCGGCGCCGAGCGGCCGGCGCGGACCAGCAGTTCCATGACGTTGTCGAAACATGCCGAGTCGCTCCCGCCCGGCTGAAGGATTGGAAATAGCTCGGGAATGTCCTCGCTGAGCGCCGGACAGGCCATGCCCTTCTCTTTGCCTTGAAGACGATTGGCGTTTCCCCGCAACGTGTTGATTTCACCGTTGTGGGCGATCATGCGGAACGGCTGGGCCAGCCGCCAACTGGGAAAGGTGTTCGTGCTATACGCGCTGGTGGACGACGGCCAGGGCGGTGCGCACCCGTTGGTCGGCCAGGTCGGGATAATAGGCGAACAACTGGGGGGCCAAGAACATGCCCTTGTAGACCACCGTGCGGCAGGACATCGAGGGCACGTAGAACTCGCCCGCCGCGGCGCCGAGTGTCTCGATGACGCGGCGTTCGATGCGTTTCCGCACGACGTAGAGGCGGCGTTCCAACTCTTCGTCTTCACGCCCTTCGCCGCCGATGAAGGCCTGCCGAATGACGGGCTCGGCCGTCCGCGCCAAGTCGCCCAGGCAGCGGTTGTCGGTAGGCACGTCACGCCAGCCGAGCAGCTTCAACCCATCTTCGACGACCTGTTCGGCGAAAATCTGCCGGCAGCGCTCGCGGAGTTCTGCATTTTGAGGCAGGAACAGCATCGCCACCCCGTACTGTTTTGGGGAAGGAAGCTCGAACCCAGCCTCTCCGGCCACGATGCGGAAATAGCCGTGGGGGATTTGCAGCAGAATGCCGGCCCCGTCGCCGGTGGATTCGTCGGCGCCGGCCGCTCCGCGGTGCATGAGGTTCAGCAGCACCTGCTTGGCATGCTCGACGATGGCGTGGTCGCGACGCCCCGTAATATTAACGACGGCGCCGATCCCACACGCGTCATGTTCCCATTGCGGATCGTACAGACCTCGCTCGCTTGGCACGGCGAACCCCATTTCGTGACATCTCGATCATTTGGCGGCCTCCTAACCCTAGCACTACGGTCGGCCGCGGGCGGACTGCCCCCATCGAGACATGTTAGCATTAGACAGCCTAATGTCAAGGGCAATGTAGCATTACGTTTGCTTTGGTTGCCGAGGTGTGGTCGCCGGATCGGTGCAAGCCGCAACGCCGCTGACAACTGGTGAGATATTCCACTCGAGATGGGTGTGCAGAGCGCAAAAGACAAGTGGGGTCCGCCATGCGGACCTTTTCACGGGTGTTCTGCCAATCGTGGTCGGCAAGGCGGACCCTACTGGGTCTCCGCGACAGAAACCGATTACTGCGGGCGTGCCGCCGCGCGGAAGAGACATCCCGACAATCGCTCGGCAACCGTCAATCGTCTTGCGGCGTCCGGTGGCCGCGATTAACGTGATAGTTGAGGGTATAACGCCGTGGCCCATGTTGAACGATCGACCTTCGAACAGTGCGCCCTAGCCAGCGGCCTGGTGACGCCCGAACAACTGAACCGGGCACGGGCGGGCGTGCGCTGGTCGGAGGGAGACGAGCCCGATCCGGTTGCACCGCCGACCGATCAACAGCTTGCCGACCGATTGGTGGAGACGGGGCGCTTGAACGCCTGGCAGGCCAAGCAGTTGCTCGACGGCCGCACCAAGTTCAACCTGGGCCCTTACGTGATCGTCGATTCGATCGGTCGAGGAGGCATGGCGCAGGTCTTCAAGGCGCGGCACGAAAAGATCGGGCGCATCGTGGCCGTGAAGGTGCTGCCCCACGACAAGTCGACGCCCGAGGCCATCGACAACTTTATGCGCGAAATTCGGGCCATGGCCAGCCTGGATCACCCGCGGCTGGTGGCGGCGCTCGACGCCGGTCAGGACGGAAGCGTCTATTACCTGGTGACGGAGTACGTGCCGGGCATGGACTTGCGGAAGTTGGTCCGGGAACAAGGTCCGTTGAGCATGGCGGCGGCCGCCTCGATCATCTCTCAAGTGGCCGAAGCATTGGAGTACGCGCACGCCCAAGGAATTATCCACCGCGACGTGAAGCCGGGCAACGTGCTGGTCTCGCCGGAAGGCGAGGTGAAACTCTCCGATCTGGGCCTGGCCGGCCCATTGACCAGCACCGCCGATACCGACCCGCGCTACGGCAAGATCGTGGGAACGTCCGACTATCTCTCGCCCGACCAGATCCGCGACCCGTGGAATCCGACGCCCGCCTGGGACATCTATTCGCTGGGCTGCACCCTGTACTACGCGGTAACCGGCAAGGTGCCCTTTCCCTTCGGCACCACCAGCGATAAGGCCCGCGCACACTGCGAATGGTTGCCGCGGGACCCGCGTCGCTTGAATTCGCAACTGAGCACCGAGTTCGTCGAAGTCATGGCCGACATGTTGGCCAAAGACCCGGCGCAGCGGATTACCTCGGCACGCGAGGTGGCAACGCGATTGGCGCCATTCTTGCCGGCCGCGCCAGGAGCGGCAGGCGTCACAACGGGGCCGGCAGCGGGTAGACCGAGCAACGAGCAGAGTTCTGACCACAATGAGCTGCTCGCGACGTTGCGACCCTTGGCCATCGTCGTTCTCGCGCCGCTGCTGATGGCCGCCATCGTAGCGATCGTGCTCTGGCTGGCGAGTCTCGTGATGTGAGTGCAGAAAGCGTGCGCTACTCGCTCACGCGGCGGAACGGCGTGAGAATCTGGCGAATCCTGTTAAACAAGGAAAGCGCTCGGCGTCGATTCATTGGGCGCGTGAAGCGTTCGCTGATCGAGCGAAGTTCCTCGGCTTGCACGCGACGTTGAGGCGCGCCATGCGCGCGAACGAGCGTCTGTGAAGTCGCCGACACGGCGCGAGCAGATGTCTCTCGACGAGTGTCCGACGGCAAAATCTTGTCTCTCGCGAGAAATTTGGCAACAGCGTCTACAGTCGCGGAAAACTTTTTTGCCGTCGCCGCGAATGCTTCACCCTTCTCTGCGCGGTTGGTCGAACGATGAGCCGGCGCGACGCCAGTCTGGTCGCGTGAACGCCGCGCGAACACCGCGCGCTGCGTGCAACAGACCCTTGTTTGATGCGGGCCAATGGTCGTCGACCTGGGAGGTTTTCAGAAAAGAAAACCCAGCGCACGCACGTTGCACAGCACGATGGTCGGCGTGCTCGGCAGAGCGCGAGAAACGATGAATGCGCGCGCGATCGAGCGCTGCGCGGCAGCAGATGCAGCCGTTGCGATGCAAACGTCCGCGATGCGGCGGCACGCGCGGCAATTCCGCAACTCTCGGCGCGGCAATGAGTTGCGAACACTGCTCGTCACGTGAAAACGCTGCGAGAAGTTGCGTGCGGGGACTGAAGTCGGCGCCGGACGGTGCGAGCGTCGCGGCGCCTCGCCCTTACGAAGCGTGAGACGTTGATGCGAGTCGGCGCGCGTGCGCGATGTCGCGCCGCGATGTAGCGACGCATGTCTTCGGGGACGATTTGTCTTGCCGAATCCGTCGCATCGTTGCCGCGTTGACGAGCGGCGCGCCGCATCGTCGTTCGAAGAGACGTGCCGCATCGATCAGCGTGCCGAGATCGCGTGATGAACTCGCGCGAGCGCGCTCTGAATGCATCGCGCTCAAAGCGATTCGCGAAAATTTTTTCGCTCTTCGCCACAAATTGTACTTGCAAAGATTGTAGAATTGATTACGATCATGGGAAGTTGAGGTTTCTTGGAGAAGAGAATTCAACCCAAAGGATGGAAACGAACGACGACTTGTTTCGGTGTGCAAAGCACCGGTGACACGATGTCGAAAAGTTCGTTGTCTTGTTTCTGTGGCGGATTGCTCGACGCACATCGGCCCCAGCCCGCATGGCGGACGGGCAATCGCCTGTACGTTAGTTAGGAGGACGCGAGGTGGCCAAGAAGAAGGCGGCCAAGAAGGCTGCAAAGAAGCCGGCCAAGAAGGCGGCAAGAAGAAGGTGGCCAAGAAGGCCAAGAAGAAAGTGGCCAAGAAGGCCAAGAAGTAGCTCGCCGGGCGGCTTTGCCGCCCTGAAGCACCCTACTTCGAATCTTCCCCGCAGTTACGACGAGAAAGAAACGCCCGGCACGGCTGACCGGGCGTTTCTATTTCTTCGAGGCGCAGCCGCGGCCTCAATCGGACGGAAACGGCGGCGTCTGCCCGCTCAACTGGCTCAAGGCGTTGCGGGCCGCCCGCTGCTCGGCTTCCTTCTTGTTGCGTCCCCAGGCCGGCTGGTAGCGGCTGCCGCCGACCTGGGCGGCGACCTTGAAGCACTTGCTGTGGTCGGGCCCCTTCTCGTCGAGCAACTGGTAGGTCGGCGTGGTGCCGTGTTCCCGCTGGGCCAATTGCTGGAGCAGCGACTTGTAGTTGCTGCCCGTTTCCCCGCCCGCCGCCAGTTCGATTTCCGGCCCGATGGCGCTCGGAAATGAACCGCCGCGCGGCCGCGTCGCCGCCGTCGAGATAGATCGCCGCCACCAACGACTCGAACACGTCGGCCAACAGCGACGAGGGAACGCTGGGATGGGTCGTCATCCCTTTGCCCAGAATCAGAAACTCCTGCATCCCCAGCGCCTCGCTGATCTTTGCACACGTCTGCCGGCTGACGACGATCGACTTGATCCGCGTCAGGTCGCCTTCGAGGTACTCGGGGTACTGCTGGAAGAGGATCTCGCAGACCACCGCGCCGAGGATGGCGTCGCCGAGGAACTCCAGCCGCTCGTTGGAGGCCAGGCGGTGTTCGGCCCCCGAGGCGTGCGTCAGGGCCGCCAGCAACAGGCCCTGGTCCTTGAAGTGATAGCCGATCCGCTGCTGAAGCTTCTCCAGAAGGGAAACCTCCTGGGGTTCGGAAGCACTCAGGTGATCCATCGACATTGCGCGACCCGCCACAAACCGGGGTGAGCATGTACCACCCCCCTTTTTGTAACGTTAGCGGCGCAAAGCGGTCTTGTCAATCCGGCTTGCCGCCGAGCCGCCGCTGCAAGCGATCGATCGCGTCCGCCAACTTCTCGCCGACGGGCAGCCACTTCGAATCGCCGCGATTGCGGGCCGGTGACTTCGATGTGGATTTCGAGGCGATCCTTCGGCAGGCAGGATTCCACGCGGTCGGCCCACTCCACCAGCACCAGCCCGTCGCTGTCGAAATACTCTTCCGGCCCCAGCGCGAGGAACTCGTCTTCGTCGCGCAGGCGGTAGGCGTCGATGTGATAGATCGGCGCGGCGGCCGTGGTACTCCTGGATCAGGACGAAGGTGGGGCTGAGACGTCGCGGCGATCGACGCCGACGGCTTCGGCGATCGGCCTGCACCAGCCGCGTCTTGCCGGCCCCCAGCGTGCCGCACAGGGCCACCGTGGTTCCGTCGGGCAATACGGCCGCCAACGCCGCGCCCAGACGTGCGGTGTCTGCTTCATTCAGGGCATCGAAAACAAGTCGGCTCATTCGCCCTCCACGTTCCCGCTTCCGTCTTCTATATCCTTTGTGGCGACGTCGGCGAAAAGTTGCAGGCACACGCCGTGTGCCGTCCGCCGAAGTGCTATCAATCGCAACAACTACCTTACACCGAGGACCGTCGGACCGCAAAAAGGACGCGGCAGACGGCACACGGAGTGTGCCTGCTACGTTCCTAATGTTCCCAGCCGCGCGGCGCCAAGGGGCGACGGCCGCCGCCGGCTCTCCTCAATCCATAGGCCCGGCTCGGCGACGAACTCGCCGATGTCGCTCAAGCGGCACGGCCAGCGGCTGCTCGGCTCAGCATCTTGCTCGCGGCCTCGCGGCGGCACGGCCAGAATCGAGCTCAAAATCCTCGCCGTCGCCCAGGGCGTGATCCAGCGGCGTCGAGCCGTCGGCCAGCTTCTCCGCCAGTCGGCGGGCATCGGCGGCAATGGGCACGGCGTCGGCATCGAGCACCGCCCCGCAGCGGCTCTCTTCGAGGATGTGGGCCAGGTCGAGCGACAGGCCGTCGCTGACGTCGATGCCCGCGTGCAGTTCGTAGCGGGCGTGCAATGCCAGGGCCTCGCGGACCCGCGGCTCGAAGTCCAGGTGCCGCCCGAGAATGCTGCCGCCGAACGAGCCGGTAACCACGATGCGGTCGCCGGGCCGTGCGCCGCTGCGGCACAGCGGTCCGCGGCCGGTCACGCTCGCCCAACAGCGTAATGCTGATGGCCAGCGGTCCGTCCCAACTGTTGGTGTCGCCGCCGGCGATGGCCAGATCGTATTGCTCGGCCAGCGGCAGCATGCCTTCGTACAACGCCACGGCCAACTCCATGCCGCCTTGCCGGGGCAAGGCCAGCGCGATCACGCCGGCCAGCGGTTTGCTCGCCATGGCCGCCAGGTCGCTCAGGTTGGCCGCCAAGGCCTTCCGTCCCACCCGCCGCGGATCGACTTGGGCCAACTCGAAATCGACGTGATCGGTCAGCAGATCCACGGTGACCACGCACTCGTCGACGCCCGCCATCCGCAGCACGGCGGCGTCGTCGCCCGGCCCCAACCGCAACAGCGGATGGGGCGGCAAACGCTCGCGCAGCCAGGAGATGAATTGGCGTTCCATGTGGCAGAAATCTCACTAGACAACTCTGTAGGACGGATTAGGAAATCCGTCCTACGTAGAGACCATCTACTTTTCTTTCCAAGGCCCTAACGCGATGGAGAGACTTCCTCCGCCTTCGGACTTCCCGATTTGATGAACTCGCGGTATTGCCGGTCGAGTTCACCGTAACTTGTCCCGGTCAGCTTCGCCAGCGTACCAGGTTGGTCGCGGCCCGTGTAGACGGCCACCAGGTAAGCGACCAGTGCATCGCGGTAGCGGCCGCCGTCGTAATGGATCAGGAAGTTGGTCTGGCCGGCGGCCTGGCTGTAGAACTTGGGAACCTGCGGGTCTTTTTGGAACTTCTCCATGCCGTAGGTGGTGAACTGCTCCAACGGCACGTAGAAGTAGTAGTCCTTTTCCAGGAGGCGAACCCGCGCGGCGTGCATCCGCGGGGTGTCGAAGCCGCCGAGCACGTAATAGCCGTCTTCCTGCCGAAGCGATTCCATGTACATGGCAACTCCCTCGACGATCCAGAAGTTGGCCCTCCAGCCCACGTCGGGGGCCACCGGCCGCGACTGGTGGAACAACTGGTGCGTGGCCTCGTGGTACATGTTGCCCTCGTCGCTGCCCTCGCCGGCAAAGAAGTAGGCACGCGGAGGGTGGTCCTGATCGAAATAATAAATGCCGGTGCTGATCTCGATGCCCGGCACGATGGGCCGCATGAAACGGATGTAGTCGTCGCGGTCGCGGAAGTACATGATCTGGAGCGGCGGGAGGGCGGCCGACTTGGCCGCGGCGCGGCCCTCGAAAAACGCCACCACGTCGGCCTCCGAGGCATAGTAACCGGCGAAGATCTGCTGCCAGATGCGATACAGCCGATCGAGTTTTACCCCCAACGCGACGCCCGCCTCGATGCTGAGGTTGGTGCGGATCGTGTAGTGTTCGGTCTCCACGTTCCAGCCGGACAGGATGTCGCGATGCCGATCGGCGTCCTCGGCGGCCGAGATCCAGTGTCCTTTGTAGAAACGCTGCCCTTCCTCGTAGCGACCCAGGTGCGCCTTGGGCAGCCAGCCGAACTTCTCGCTCCAGACCTGTCCGTCGCGCAACTTCTTCGCCGCATAGAACGTGCGCCATTGATCGCGAAACTTCTGGTAGCCCAGCAGCCGCCGCACGGGCTCGAAATCGGGGTTGGCTTGAATGGCGGCCATCGCCAGTTCAAAGGCCAGCCCTGCCCGGCCGGTCCGCACGGCCCGCCGCGCCACGTCATACAGGGCTTTGGCCTGATCGGACCGCAGCTTTTGCAGCCGCGCGTCCCACTCCACGACCTTTTCCGGGGCATCGGCCGGAAGCCTGGGCGGACCGACCTCATCCGGCAACACGGGCAGATAGAGCTTATAGGGGTCACTGGGCCTGAGCGCGTGGCGGGTCTTCCGGGCCTCGTCGGTCAATCCGTTGGCCTCGCACCACTGGGCCAGTTCCTCAATGTCGGCCGCGTATTTCGTACGCAGTTCGCTGGCCGGGCGCTGCGTGTCATTGCCCGCGGCACACGGCCACGCCGAAAGCATGGTCGCCGCCAGACAGGCCATCCCACCCAAGAAGCTCCAGAATCGGTCGCGCGCAATCATCATTTGTCTATTGTACCACACACGGCTTGCCACCCCTGTCGGAGGGTACGTTCGGACCTGGTGAGCAGTTGTCCCACCGTGCCCTATGCCGTTGCAGAAGGGCCCGGATCGTCATCGCCGCGCGGAAAAAAGGGGCAGCAGTACAACTGCCGCCCCAACGTAATTTCCACTGCCGCCCCCACGTGATTCCAGCTCTTGTCGAGCTCACACCTCCTTGGCGTTGATCCACGACATGAGCTTCCGCAGCCCCCGGCCGACGATCTCGACCGGATGGTTCCGCTCCCGCCGCCGCAGGGCTTTGAACGCCGGGGCGTTGGCCCGATTCTCCAAAATCCACTCGCGGGCGAAATGGCCGTCCTGAATCTCCTTCAAGATCCGCTTCATCTCGGCCCTGGTCTCGTCGGTGATGATCCGCGGGCCGCGGGTGTAGTCGCCGTATTCGGCCGTGTTCGAGATGCTATAGCGCATGTAGTTCAGGCCGCCCTGGTAGATCAGGTCGACGATCAGCTTGACCTCGTGAACGCACTCGAAGTAGGCCATTTCCGGCTGGTAGCCGGCCTCGACGAGCGTCTCGAAGCCCGCCTTAATCGAGCGCGCTCAGGCCGCCGCACAACACCACTTGCTCGCCGAACAGATCGGTTTCGGTTTCCTCGGCAAAAGTGGTTTCGATCACGCCGGCGCGGGTGCCGCCGATGCCCTTGGCGTAAGCCAGGCCGAGTTTCAAGGCGTCGGGACCCGCGCCGTCGCCCAGGGCGATGAGGCAGGGCACGCCGGCCCCGCGGACGTATTCCGCCCGCACCAGGTGCCCCGGCCCCTTGGGCGCCACGAGGATGGTGGCCACGCCCTTGGGCACGTCGAACTGGCCGAAATGGACGTTGAAGCCGTGGGAGCAGACCAGCACGTTGCCCGGCGACAGGTTGTCGCGAATCTGGCTGCGGAAGATTTCGCCCTGGATTTCGTCGGGCAGGAGGATCGTGATGATGTCGGCCTGCTTGGTGGCCTCGGCGGCCGCGATGGGCTTGAACCCGTCCTTGACGGCCTGCTCATAGTTCGCCGTGCCCGGCAGTTCGGCCACGATCACGTTGCAGCCGCTGTCGCGGAGGTTCTGGGCGTGGCCGTGCCCCTGCGAGCCGTAGCCCAGGATGGCGATCGTCTTGTTCTTCAGCAGCGAGATGTCGGCGTCTTTGTCGTAGTAGGTTTTGGCGGGCATGGTCGTTTCCTTAGGTATCAGTGATTAGTTTTCAGTGGTCAGTGGTCAGTGGTCAGTGTTCTACGCACTGACAACTGATAACTGACCACTCCTCCACTATCCACTATTTCTTCCCCGCACCATGGCGATGCGTCCGGTGCGGACCAGTTCGATGATTCCGAAGGGGCGCATCATCTCGATGAAGGCCTCGATCTTTCGCTCCTGGCCCGACATCTCGATCATGACCATGTCGGGCGCGACGTCGACGATCCGGCCGCGGAAGATTTCGGTCAGTTCGCGGATGTCGCCGCGGGCGCCGTTGGCGGTGGCGACCTTGAGCAGCATCAGGTCCCGCTCGACGTGCTCCGACCCGCTGATGTCGTCGACTCGCACCACGGTGACGATCTTCTGCAATTGCTTGCGGACCTGGTCGAGGACGTTGTCGTCGCCCACGACGACGAAGGTCATGCGGGAGAGGTGGGGGTCTTCAGTTTCCCCCACCGCGAGGCTATCGATGTTATAGCCCCGCGAGGCCAGCATCCCCGAGATGTGCGAGAGCACACCGGGCACGTTTTGGACCAAGGCCGACAGCACGTGACGCATGACACCCTCCGAAACAGGCGAAACCGTCATCATACCCCCCGGAGGTCCGCTCAACAAGGGGCGGAGAGGACCGAATTGCCGCCTGCGCCTTGGGCAACTGCCGATGGCGAAGTGGTGTTCGTCACCCCCTTGCAGGGCAGAATCTCGCTTGGTACACTGAGAACGCTGGAATTCATCGTACAGGGTAAGTTGGCAGTAACGTTGTTATGGATGCCAAAGATAAAATTGACGCGTGTCTGAAGCTGGCCGAAATGGGTGCAGCCCGATGGGAAAAACGGCAGAACTATGAATGGAAGGTAACGCTTCTTGTCTGGGCTGGTCTTCTCGCTGGTGCCAAGTTCATGCACGAAGCGCGGGTGGACGTGTCCGCGGGCATACTGATCGGCGGTGGCATTGCTTTTCTCGCGCTCTATGCCTTCCTTTGGTTACGCGGGGTTTGGACCGGGAATCATAATGACAAAGCATGGGACATCTTCTACCGCCGGGCAGCCGCGGAACTCATAAGCACTGATTCAAACACGGTGGCTAGTCCGCCACCGAAGGCCAAACCGCCTCTCCGTGAGTTCCTTGCGGACTACTCGCCGCTTTTCCAGATTTTGGTGACAGCATTGATCGTCGCCGCTGCTATCGCGGTCATAGCTAGCACCCCTCTTGGAACTGATCAAAAGAACCGCCAACAAGGCGGTGCAGCGAACAGGAGCCAGCCGATTCGCTCAGAAACAAATCAAACGTCATCGGCGGCTGGCTCCCGTCGCTGACCTTTGCGTTCGCAGAAGGGAGAGTAACTATGGCAGGCGAGATTAGGTTATGCGAGTGGTGTGCCGAATCCATACGCGAGAAAGCGTTAAAATGTCCTCATTGTGGGAAATGGCGAAAGGACATCTCTGATGACCGAACAAAGTTCTTCAGTTATGCAACCGCTTCGGTTGTGTTTTGCATTCTCGCGCCCTCATCTTCATAGCGGTTTGGGTGAATTCAGTTGGGGACCCAGTTCTTGGCCAGCGGCACGGAGAATCCGGAGCATGGCATGAAAGGCATGAAAGATTAGGCAGCGACGCGAAGATGAGGGCGCCAAGACTGTCAGAATTTGAGAAACAAACGGGCACGCGACTACCCCGCATAGGCGACGAAGTGACTTATGAGTTCTCCTTGAGACAGTTCCTGTCCAGTGCGACAGGATGGGATTTAATCGCATGCTTAATTGTGGCAGTGTGGGTCAGCGTATTAGCTCGCCGTGCGAGAAATAGCATCGAAAAGAAGACGGGATCGCGTTGACGAGTGTGAATGAAACACCCATCGAGGATAATGGGAATGCGAACAAGGGTATCGTGCTGACGGCATCCTGCCGCGCGGGTGCCACTGCTGGCTTGTCCAGCAGTGCCCGTGTGCGGCGGGGAAAAAGGTGTCAGGAACCATTTCCGCGGCTGATTCCACGTGATCCACGACACAGCAATGGTTCCTGACACCTTTCGTCTGACACCTTTCGTCTCCCGCGGGTACCGCTGCTGGCTTGCCCGGCAGTGCGCGTGTCCGGCGGGGCAATCGCTTGGTTCCTGCCATTCAGCGGGCAGGCTGTGGATGATCGGCAAACCGACAGATTGTGGCAGAGGTTCGATCAGGTAATACAGGGCACCAGACCGCTTCCACTGCGTTCAGAGATTCGCTGCCAGCACGCTCACGTCGACGCTGAAGTAGTCCGCTAGCTTGCGGATCATCTGCCGGCTGAAGGGCTTCTTGCCTGCCAGCACCTCGGAGATCGTTGACTTGGCGATCTTCGCGTCCCGGCTCAGTTGCGCCTGCGTGACGCCTTGGGCTTCCATCAAGTGACGGAGCATGTCGGCGTCCGAGGCCGGCGCAATGGCGTGGTGCTCATCCTCGTAGGCCGCCACCAGGTCGCTGAGCGCGTCCAAATACATCTCTTCCCCATCGTCGAGCTTTCCCTCGGCCAACAGTCGGTCCATAACCTCCTGCGCCGCCGCGAGATGTTCGTCCGACTTGATCGAAGCCAAGGGAAATGCCTGGACAAGTTCCAGGTAAGCGTCTTGGTTCTTGCCCTTCAGGCTGAAGTTGGTTCTGGTTGTCATGCGTTATCGTCCTCTCTCAGGGCGCCTGACTATTGCGCCATTTCCTTTCCGCTCAGGAGGCGGAGTGAAGCAGTACGCACTCTCTTCAACGCCCGATTGGCTCGGGAACGTCGCTTCTACGTGATGCAACACGTTGGCCGCTTCGGGGCGAATCACCAGCGAGGGGCGAACGGCTCGTAAACGGGCCATCACCTGGTCGGCCGTGCCCGCGGTTCCACTTTTCAAGAGGTAAGCACCTACTACGGCAGCGCTCCGCGAATAGCCGATCTTGCAGTGAACGTAGACCACCCCCTGCGGCAGCGTTCTCCGACACGAAAGCCACGCACCGTTCGAGTTGCTCGGGCGTGGGGGCCGTGAGGTCCAGGATGGGGACATTCAGATAATTCGTCGCCAAGAACGGCGCCGCCTCGGAGAACTCGGCCGTCAAGTCCAGAACGGCGGTCACGCCCTTGCTGCACGGCGTCGGCCGCCTCGCGGTCGGAGAGTTTTCGACCGATCCAGACGTGGGGCGTCACCTCGTCCCATGCCCGGCATTGCCGCCGGTAATACCGCAGCGACAACTTCTGGCCGACGAGCAACGGCGCCAGCAAGAGCCGCGTGCTCAAGGTCAGCCGGCCGTCGATTTTGCGATAGATGCCCGGGCCGAGTCCGAAATAGGCGGCGGTTGCCACGAGACAGGCCGCGGCGGGCCAAAGGAAGAGGCTGCCCCAGGGCCAACAGAGGACGGCCATGACGCTCGCGGCGAGCGACGCCAGAAAGTAGTACGAACCGACCCGCCGGTTCGGCGTCACGGGATGGCGATGGGCCATCGCCGGCACGACGTAGAAGCACACGGCGGCCAAGAGGAAACCCCCCAGCGACGTCGACCACGTGATGCTGGTACGTCAACAGCGTGGAAAAGCCGACCAGGCTGAACCACACGTGCGAAGCGATGTTCCAGAGCCCGCGCGTGTGGCGCGCGTACGTCTCGGCCAGGATCGTCCGCAAGGCGATATGCAGCGAAGGGCACAGGTTGTAGGGCAGGTCCGCGGCAAAGAACCAGCCGAACAACGCGCCGACCCAGCCATCGACGTGGGGGCGCTCGCAGCCCAGCTTCGAGCGGCATCGCCAGGAAGCAGGCGCCGGCCACGAGAATTGCCAAAGTGATCGCGGCGAGAAAACGTGGCCAATTCGCGGCGGTCGCGGCACAAGAACGGCGCCGCGACAAAGAACAGGTCGATCGACATATAGGGGATGACCATCAGCGGCACGAAAGGGATGAATCGCTCCCACTGCGTAGTACCAGGTGCCGACGTCCGATCGTTGCGACGTCAGCCAATTCGTGCCGCTGTAAACGACAAGAAAGAGCACGGACAGCAAGACGGAGGCCGCGCACGCATGGCAAGATCAATTGCCGGCGCGACGTGCCAGCGACACGGTGAAGATTCCCCACGGATCGATCTCCTGTGCAATCTTCTCGAATCCGGCATCGCGCACCAGGTCGTCCATTTCCTCCTGCGTCCGGCGGCGCATGATCCAAGGCTGGCCTTCCCGGTTGACGAGCACTCGGGCGATCATCTCCACCTGCGGATGCCAGGGCTGGCCGGTGTACACGAGGTACCCGCCGGGCAGCACTGCCTTCGCCAGGCCGCGCAGCGAACGCCGCACCAGCTCGTTGTCGCCGAACAATTCATACAGCCCGGAGACCACCGCCAGATTGGGCGCGCGGCTGGATCGCGGCCAGCGATGCCTCGTCAAAGGCGTCGCCCAGTTGGAAGGTGACGTTGCGAAGGCCCGCCGCGGCTGGCGAGCTTGCGCCCGGCTTCGAGATTGGCCTCGACGTTGTCGCGGAGCAGGGCCGACAGGTCGTCGCCGCCCAGATCGGCGGAGCGTTTCGAGAATGTATCGGCCTGGCCCCGCGGCGATGTCCACCAGCCGCACCTGCTGGCCGTCTGCCCGGAGCAGGCGGATTGCCTCCTGCAGCAGCTTTTCCAGGTTCACGCGCCGTTGGCGGATGCCTCGCCAGCCGATGCTATTGAGATAGGACCGATCGATCCACTTGCCCAGCCAGCAGCGCGCCTTGCGGCTGGTTCTCGTAGACGTAATCGAGCGTCCTGCCCGAGTCGAAACCGGTGCGCAGGCCCAGGCGGACGCCGCGGCTCAGCCGGCCAAGCGTCTTCATGCCGAGTCGCTGAAGGCGGTAGCCGAGCCCCTTGGGCGAATGCCAGGGCAGCGGCTCGGTCAGCCGATCGTATTCGTTGCGGCGTGTAGCCGTAGCGGTCGGCGTCCAGCAGCGGCGGCGGGAGCCACGCTCGCGATCGAACGCCTCGCGGATGAACTGCCGGGCCTCGTCGATCACCAGGTGGCGGTCCTTTTCGTGCAGCAGGTCATGGTACATCCCCGGCGAACACCTTCATCCGCTTGATCGGCGTGCCGAGACGCTCGAACAGTCTCCGTTGCGGGGCGAGTTTTACGACCCAATCCGCCCCCGCCGCCAACAGCAGGGTCGGCACGCGGATCGCGCCGGCGTCGTCGATCAGCCGCGCCGACGTGTCGTGCAGGTCGACCAGCACGTTGGCGGCAATCGCGCGGGCGATCAGCGAATCCTCGTCGTACCGCCGGGCCTGCTCCCGGTCGTGGGTCAGCATCCTGCGCCTTGACGTAGCTCTTGATGAACGTCTTGCGGTCTTTGCGCATCTTCAACAAGAGCCGCAGCCCGGGAATCGCCAACGGCACGTAGAGCTTGATTTCCAGGGCGGGGGCCGCCAGGATCATGGCGCGAATCCGCGGGGCGTAGTCGTGGACCCAGGCGGCGACCGTCACCGCGCCCACGCTCTGCGCCAGCACGACCATGTTCTCCGGGCGCTTGTCGTAACGTCTGGCACAGATGGCGGACGAAACAGTCCACGTCCTTCACGAGGTCGGCGAAACTGGGGGCGTAGCCGCGCTCGCCGGGCGTGCGGCCGTGGCCCCGGGCATCCCAGGCGAAAATGGCCACGTCGCCGCAGATCGAGGGCCTCCACGATGTCCTGAACCCGCCCGGAGTGCTCGTGGCCGCGGTGGAAGATCACCAAAGACTTGCCGGTCGGCACGCTCGGCAGCCAGGCCCGATAGAACAACTCGGTGCCGTCCGGCAACGTCATCGTATGCTCGGAAGGGACGAAGTGCAGTGCCGGCAACGGACGATACGGCTTGCTGGTTCGTTCATGTGCAGTGCTCCTTGAGAATCAGGGTCGCAGCACGGAGTGGTTGGCCGGCGAAGCCGAGGAAGCCAGACTCAGGATTGCCTCGCGGAGATCCCGGCTGATCGCGAGGGCCGAGTCCTTGCCGCGGCCAAGATGCTCGTAGCGACGGGGTGTTCCGATCACCAGACGCACCCGGCGGGGCGCGGAAACCAACTCCCCTTTGGCCAGGCGCGGAAAGTGCCGTCCAGCCAACACGGAACGACGGGAACGCTGGTTCCGGCCAGCATCAACCCGATGCCGGCCTTGAACTCGCCAAGTTCGCCGGTCGTGCTCCGCGTTCCCTCGGGAAACAACAGCAAGACGTTGCCAGGATTCTCCAACAGTTGCCTACAGAGCGAAAGGCTCTGGCGGATGTTCGCCTGGCGATTGAAAGGCAAGGCGTTGACCACGACGGCCGCTACGGTCAACCGCGGAATGCTGACGAAAAAGAAATCCTGGGCGGCGGCGGGGAACACGCGGTGCAGCTTGCGGATGGGCATGGCCGAAAGGATCGTCAAGGCGTCCAAGTGGCTGCAATGGTTGGCCACCAGCACGAACGACCCGTCGCCAGGCAGGTTCTCGCGGCCGAAGATCCTGAGCCGATGATAGACCCGTAGCCAGCCGCGGAGCAGCGTGGCCGCCAGCATCCGGAGGGAATAGACCAGCAGATCGGGCTCGCGGGGAAAACTCCGCAGCCGCTCGACCATCGTCTTGTCGAGGTCTTCCGCCGTGTCTGTAGTGCCAAGGCTCCATGGTCATTACCGCACGAGGCGGCCGCCAGATGGAACTCTCTCTCCCGCGTCACACCCTAAGGCGAAATCGCTCCCGAAGTATAACGCCGGCTCAATTCAGGCCGTGAAACCACCGTACCATGTGGAAGAACAGCGGAGTCGCATAGATCAGGCTGTCGATGCGATCGAGGATCCCGCCGTGTCCGCGAATCAGCACTCCCATGTCCTTGATGCCCAGGTCGCGCTTGATGACGCTCATCGACAGGTCGCCGAATTGGCCGGTAATGCCGACGATCAGGCCGGTCAGGATCAGCTCCAGGGCCGCGAAATCGGGGAAACGAGAACCTCAGCAGCCCACGGCAGGGCCATCGACACGGCCAGCGCCCCCAGC
Organism: uncultured Planctomycetaceae bacterium; assembly: GCA_963759115.1. GTDB lineage: Bacteria > Planctomycetota > Planctomycetia > Pirellulales > Thermoguttaceae > CAVWXT01. The sequence continues at coordinate 741,856 of CAVWXT010000006.1, read as the reverse complement.
GACCCTTCCCAAGTCTTCTTCGGGCTGATGTTGCTCCGCAGCGGATGGCGGCCAAAGAGCTTGCCGAAGGTGTAGGCCGCAACGTCGTTGACTCTCCACGGCGAAGATCAGGTACAGCAGATAACCGTAGGCGTCCTTGGCATTGGCCAGAAACGCCAGATGGCCGAACATCCAGCCGATGTAGAGGAACCCCAGAATCGCCAGGGCGATTGCCTGGAGCTGGCCCTCGGAACGGTTGCGAAGAATGGGGATCAACAGGATGGCGGCAATCACGTAGGCCGGCAGGATCGCGAACAGGCCGTACCAGCCGGGCACGTGCAATACGCGGATCGTATATCGCCGAAACCACGCCCGTGGCAAGGATGCCGAAATAGACCATGCCGGTCATCAGCCAATCGCGATACAAGCCCGGTCGCTCGGGCATATTCCTTGAAGGCGAAGACGGCCAACAGCGTCGACAGCACGATCAACGGCACACGGCCCGCGAAGATGCCGCAGACCACCAGCGGAATCATCACCAGCCAGGAGGTATACGACTGCCAGGCGTGGCTCACGTCGCGGTGCAGTCCCCAGCGGAGGGTCGCGATCAACAGGCCGCCCACAACCACCAGCCCCAGCACGATGCCGGCATAGATCAGGAACACGTCGCTGGATAGTGCCGCGCTGGGAGACATCGGTCGTTTCCCGGCTCGTCTCGCGACTGCTCAGGGCAATTGGCGGAAAGAATGTCAGCTTTGTTTCGCGGCCAGCCCTCGCATGATGCGGGCCAACCGCACGGCAATCGTTTCGACGCATCCGACGATCACGACCAGGTTGCTCCAGTCCAGCACGGTCAAGCGCCCCAGGTCAATCGAGCAGCCCGACCACAGCAGTCCCAAGCGTGATCCACGCCCCGACGTGCAGCACGACCATCCGCCAGGGCTTGGCCATGATGCCGCCGAACTGTCGGCCCACGCCCAGGGCCTGGCCGAAGGTTCCCACGTAGGCGGTCAGCAGGGCGAAGATCGCCGCCCAATAGCCGCTGGCCGGGTGGCACAGCCCGCTATGGGCGACGCCGGCGAAAATGATCACGTCGGACACGCGATCGGGCAGGTCGTTGAGCAGTTCGCCGCGCAGGCTCGCCTTGCCCGAGGCCAGCGCCACCATGCCGTCGAGCATGTTCAGCCACAGCCGCAGGTAGCACAACAGTGCAGCGGGAATGAGCAGTGCCGGCAGCTGCCCCGACCACCAGAAACAAAGGGCCGCCAGGCCCGAAGCAACGACCGAACCGTACGACACCGCATCGGGGTGGATTCCCAGTCGCACGCACAACTGAACCGCGCCCTGGGCTGTCAGGCGGAACACGTCGGCGATCGGTCGCCGAGAGGTGGGTTGGTAGTCGCCCATGGACGGTTGACCCCGTGCTGAATGCCCCCGCCTAGGATTTCTGAGTCCCAATGTACCCTCCTAACCGCGGGGGTGCAAGCCCTCTTAGCAGAGTCCTTGCTGGCAGGCATTGCGGACAACTGGTTCTGGCGTGATATACTGCTCGCGGTCAAGAATGGCACTTTTCTCCGACGGTCCGCACCAACCCAAAGCGCAAGCGAGGGAGCGGATTACGTGTCCCTCGCTTGCGCTTCGGGTTAGTATTGAAACGGACCGCGAACAGCATAATTGGGCCCTCCGCTCAACTCACTTGCACTCTGGCAAGGCGTGGCGACGGCCCGTCTGCCGCAACTCTCATGGCGATTCTCGGCCTGGGCGTCGAACGCTCGCGGCGCTTCACCGACGATGGGCCGACACTCGCGGCTGCCGCGCCAGCCCGAACCCGCGTCGCCCCGCACGGCGTCGAGCCCAACTTGTGACGGCCTGGCCGGCAGGCTACACTGGCACCGGTGGAAATCTCTGGGGAATACGGCCGCCGTTGTGCAACTGCGACGGATCCCCGGACTCTCCGTTTGTCGTCTGTTATGAGGAGATCGCTGATGAGACTATGGACCGTCTGCCTTGTCGTGCTGGCATTCAATTCAGGCGTTCTGGCGGCAACGCCCGTTGATATCTATGTGGACATGGAGAGCGGCAACGACGGCGACCTGCTTGCACCAGGCATAATGAATTCCGCGAGCCATAGTGCCGGATCGGCGTGGAGCCTTACCGGCAGCATGTGGGTATCGACCGACAATTCCAGGAAATTGCCCGGTCCCGTGGTCGTCGGCGGGGTGACGTATCCTGGCACGGGCGCCACCCGCACCTGGAAGTTCAACGACAATAACGCCAAGAATTTCGCCCGGGTTACGCTCCCTTCTTCCTATCCCAAGATCACCGTCGCCTGTTACTACACTCCGGGGGTGACCATACGCTTTTGGAACCAATTCGACACGATCATCATGTCGGGCGACAAGGGATTTGCCGTTCTACAGACGACGAAAGAGGACGAGAAAGGCCCGTATCTCCGCGCTCATAGCTGCACGGCGGGGTGGAAGACGACTTTTAGTCCCGATCATATTGCGGTTGTCTCTGGAAAGACCTACTGGATTAACCTGCATTTCGACGGTTCCGCGGGAAAGACCTCCGTGGCGGTATTTGATCCAGACAAGGCGTTCGCTCAAGTCGGCGCTGACCGTGGTGGCCGATTCGGTGCCCAACTCGACGATGAAGGGCGGTATCAACTTTGGCCGGGCCGACAATCATGGGAATAATCCGACCGCGAAGACACAGAGCTACTTTGGCCAGATCCTGGTTGACTTTAGCAACGGGGCCTTTCCGCTCATTCCCAGCGCCACCGGGGACAAGCCCGAAGCTGATTCCCGGAAGTGACTGGCGCAATCGGTTGGGCGGCCGAGGCCTGCTCCGGCTGAACGTTGCCCGCCTACTGGCCCTGCAACGGGGCATCGGTGCCGGGCACGTACACGCAGTCTGGCTCCGACTCCAGGTAGTCGCCGGTCACCGCGTACGCCCGGGCCCGGCTGCCGCCGCAGACGTGGCGATACTCGCAGATGCCGCAGCGGCCCTTGAAATGGTCCGAATCGCGGAGCGCCAGGAACGTGGGGTGCTTCTGATACACCTCCACCACCGAATCTTGTGGGAATCGCCCGCAACACGCGGCAGAAAGCCGGCCGGATAGATCTCGCCGGTGTGGCTGACGAACATGATGCCTTTGCCGTCGCCGACGCCAAGCGGCGCTCGATGGGCGTGCCGGGCGCCGCTCTCGTCGGCCTCCGCCGGCCCGTGCGAGAACGAGGGATGGCCGGTTGACGGGCGGCTGCCCCCGGTTTTCGGCCCGGCCAGCGGATTGCCGCCGTGTTGCAGCACGTAGCGGCGATAGTGCGGGGCCTCGGTGGTTTTCACGGCGTACGGCTGATGCTGCGCGTGACGCCACAATTGCCCGAACACCGTCTCGTATTCCTCCGGCGCGATCCGCTGCTCTTCGACGCCGCGCCCCACCGGCACCAGGAAGAACACCGACCACATGGCGATCCCCTGCGCGGCCAGCAGGTCGGCGATGGCGTCGACCTGGTGTACGTTGCGGCGTGTGATGCTGGTATTCACCTGCACGGGCAGCCGCAGCTTGCGGGCGTTTTCCAGCATTTGCAGCGTGCGATCGAAACTCCCCGCCAGGCCGCGGAAGGCGTCGTGCGTGGCCGCGTCGGCGCCGTCGAGGCTGATGCCCAACCCCTGAATGCCGGCCTCGCGCACCCGCTCGAAGGCCTCCAACGTGGCCAGCGGCGTGGCCGACGGCGTCAACGCCACCTGCAAGCCCGCGCCCACGGCATGGCGAATCAGCGCGAACAGGTCGGCCCGCTTCAAGGGATCGCCGCCGGTCATCACCAGCGTCGGCCGGCGGGGAAAACCGGCCACCTGGTCCAACAGGGCCGTCGCCTGCGCGGTGGAAAGCTCGCCGGCCGCGGGCTTCTCCTGGGCCGACGCCCGGCAATGCTTGCACACCAGGTCGCAGGCCAGGGTGACCTCGTAGTAGAACATCAGCGGGCTTAAGCCGAAATCGTGACGGGAATAGCTGTTCATTGCCAGTTGCTCGGCAGGACGCCGCTTCAGGGGTGTTGCACGGCCCGAAAACGACATTCTACCGCAAGGGCTACCGAGCGACAAACCGTTTCGCCGTGCTGGTTATGCCGAGGGTGCCAGAATACGTCACCAGCCAAAGGGGGCAATGCCGATTGTGAGCAACCCGGTCGCCTTCACTGCTACTCGGCGAGCACCCAAGACGGCAGCGGCCGGCTCTTCAAGTCCGAATAGTCGAAGTCTTCCCTGCCATTCCGCGTCATGATCGACCGAAGCGTCTTTGGTGCGATGACGTCCGCGATGAAGTGGGGCGCCCCATCAGCAAATGCGTTCAGAAAGCCTCCTTGGCGCAGGCCGATAAGCTTTTTCAAGGGATCCTTGGTATCGGCGGGGAAGTCCTGGGGCCGAGTCCATTCCACCGCCTCGTCGTCGGGAACTTCAACCAACATCATTGTCTGGCTGGTCCCGTCGGTGAAATCGTTGATCATGATTGTCCCCTTGTCGGAGAAAGCCGCGTCTGCGCCGACAATGCCGAGATAGTTGGTCTTTCCTTCCCCAGCCTTGCTGCCGGGGGCGCGGAAGATCTTGGGCATCAGCGGAATCAGCTTCCGGTTCTGCTCGCTATCCCAAGACTCATTCATGTTGAACTTGGCAAACAAGTCTTTCTCGCCCAAGAACGGCAACAGCAGAACACGCCAACTCAGGTAAGGACGCTGGCGAAACCATTCCTTGGTCTTGAAGTCATATCCCCAGCCATACTGCGCCATGGGAAAATGCCCGGCGACGTCGTGATACATGTGCATGGCCGACATGATGTGGCGGAGGTTGTGGGCCGATTGATACAACTCGGCTTCTTCCGCCGTTGGCTGTTTCGCGGCGGGCAACGACTCACTTGCCGAGCCGGCCGGTCTTGCCGTTGGCTCCGACGGAGCGGCCGCTTTCGCCTCGGTCTTCTGGTCGGCGGCAGATGCCGTGGGAAGCACTCTCGTGCCGGCGACCAGCAGAGCGAGCAACAGAAACGTGGCAGTCAAGGCCGCAACAGTCCAACGATTGATTCCAGTCATGACCTTTCTCCTTCGATCCAAGAGGTCCGCAACGCGGTCTTCCAGCCTCCAATGGCAATGGAACAGACCGAGCGCGGCAGGTTTCGCGGATACGCCCCCAAGCAACTGAGACAATTCCAATAGGGTCCGCGCGTAGCGGGGAGCGTTGCTGCGGCGAAGCACGTAATTGTCGCAGACTTCCTCACGCGCCCGAGCCAGTTCCCGGTTCAGCAGGTGCATCAGGGGATGGGCCCAGAACAACAGCCCGGCCAGCCGCTGCAAGAGCCCGACCAACTGGTGGCGGCAAACCGCGTGGGCGCATTCGTGAACCAGGATGTCGGCCAATTCCGGCTCGCGCAGGGTCCGCAGCGCACCGTCGGGCAGGATCACCATTGGACACAGCAGCCCGATCATTACCGGCCGGTCCAAGTCGGTGGACGTGGCGATCGGCGGCAGCCGGTCGGCTCCCAGCGCTCGACGAACCTGGCGCAGCAGTTCCGCCATCGCGTCGGAGTCGAGAGGATGAGTTGTCCGCCGCATCGCTGCAATCAGGCGCAGTCCGTAGCACCAGCGGGCCACGAGCAGGGCCATTCCCACCAACCAGATCACCAGCGCCGCTCCTCCCAGAGCCCGGAGAATGTCCGGAGAAGAGAGCGCCGGCGAGTCTTCAGATCGCAGGACTTGCCCGAGATCCTCGTCCCCGCGAGGCAAGCGGCCTGCCGCGACCTGCGGCGGAGCGGGCGTCTCGACGAGGCTCGATGCCGCGATTTGGGCCGTTGCCGTGGGCGCGGGTTCGGCGGGCGGACCGGTTCGCGTAGCCGGTTGCAGCGTCACCACGGCAATGCCGGTCGCCTCAATCACCCACAAGAGCAGCGGACTGGCCAGCACACAGATGATGGCAACCGAATAGATACTGTATCGCCAAGCCGCGTTCCAGCGACTCCCCAGCCGCGCCAAGAGCCAGGCCGTCACGATGACTACCGTCACCTGCACGAGCACGTTGGCCACAAGCAGGGCCCAGGCGTCGCCGGGGTACATACGCAAAAGTATGCTCATGGCTCTCCCTCCCGCATTTCGGTTTCCGCCTTTTCGAGCATCGCCTTGATCCGCTCGACCTCCTCAACCGACAGTCGGCCGCCCTCCAGAAGCGTCAAGACCAGCCCTTCGGCCGAGCCCTGGAAGGCCGCGTCGACGAGCCGGTGGACCAGCCGCGGCAAGACCTTCCGCGGGGATGGGTGGCCGAGTACAGATAAGTCCCCCCGCTGACGCGGTGACGCAACCAGCCCTTTTCTTCCAGCCGCGTGACCATCGTGGAGACCGTGTTCCGCGAGAGCGGCCGGCGTTGGGCCAGGGCCTTCCATATTTCGCCGACGGTGGCGGTGCCCTGGTCCCAGACAATATTCAGGATCTCCAACTGGGCCTCCGAGAGGGGCGGCAGTTCCGCTTTCGCCATAGACGGCTCCTTTCGTCGTGCGCCTACAAGTGTAAGTATACCGACATTTGTAGGCGCGTCAAGGGCGTGGGCGGGATTTTTGTGCAACTTTTCACAAGCAAGTGCCCACCCTGCGCCAGGAGTCTGACGCACCGAAATTGTCGGGTGCCACGGGCAGCTTGTCTGCCCGTGCAGGAGAGCAGGAGGCACGGGCAGACAAGCTGCCCGTGGCACCCAATCCGACATCTTATGTGTGTCAGACTACCAGGCGGGCAGATTCGCCCACCTGCACCGCTGCCGGAGGGGCAGCCGCATTGGCGCTCCCGGCCAGTCCCACCGCTGCAAAGTGTCCAGTGTTCGGGCCCGTGGTGAACCCTGGTGTTTCTCGGTGTTTTACGCATTGCTGGCATGGCCGGTTGCCGAGCCGCGTACGGTGGATAGGATTCAGCGGTAGGGAACGACGGACTGTGAGCGAGGTTCGATAGCCGGCACGTTTTGTTCGTTTTGTCGGCCCAGTTCGAGGGCCGCTCTGAAGTCGAGTTCGACGTACCGGCTTTTAAGCGTACAGTCCGTCCAACGGGAAGCCCGCCAATGTCGGCGGGCTTCCTCATTTCTTGGACCATCCGCCCAGGCGCAGCCACGAAGTGGCCGTCGGTCGCGTTCCAGGGCGGCCGGTCTTATGAGCGGCGTGGCGCGCCGATCGCCTGAATCCCCGCCACTTCCATCGCTTGCTCCGCCCCGGCCCTCGTTGTTACACACAAGTTGGCGGATCGATATACCGAGCGGGTTTTTCCATTCTGTGTCTTTTCTCTAGCCCAGGCGTTTACGCCTGTGGAACAAGAGACCATCGTTGATATTTTTTCCTTTTAAGCCCCCTTCAGGGGGCGGGGATTGGTTCGTTGGCGGAAATTGGCTCAGAATCATCCCTTCGCGCCCTCTGAAGGGGGCTGGAAGAAAAGGGAAATGCTGTTTTGGCTTCCTTTCCACAGGCGTAAACGCCTGGGCTAGTGCGTCTCTGAAAACGTTTGATCGGTGGGGTGCGAGTCCCCACCAGGTTTGCGTTACAAACCTGTAACCGAAAGTAACCGCGTCTCCGCGAGGAGGGGTGGGAAGCAACCGGAGGTGAATGACCAGTCCGTAGGATAACGAACCTGATTCGGCCAAGCCTGTCGGGGAGCCTGCTAGCCAATGGCGAACCTCCGACCGCGTGACGGCGTTCCCTCCGATCCGTCCAGATCTGCCCGGGGGATAGACGCGGCGGCCCATCCGGCTAAGGTAACGTGCGAAAGCCGTGATGGGGAGATGGCAACACGGTGGTTGAGGACGGAATGGTCGGAAGGTCAAACGTCGTAAGGAGAGAGACCTGGAAGGAAGCAGGACGGAGTTCATTGTCCCTGATAAGGATAGGAAGAACCGGCCGTCCAGGAGTCAGAGCACCCATAGTAGCGACGAAACCGGGTAACGCCGGGGGAGCGAAGGGGTGCAGGAAGATGGATGCGTGATGTCCGAGCCACGGGAAAGAAATCATCCCCCGGTGACAGTGCCGTTCGCGGCTACTCCCGCCGGAGAGCCTCCGTCGATTCGCGACTGGGCGAACCCGTGTGTCTGGACGGACCGCATGTTGGCGACACTCGAACAAGGAGTGCGAGGAGGAAGATGGCACACGCTGATCGACAAGGTGTACGCGCCGCTGAACCTGTTTGCCGCCCGCAGCCATGTGATCGGCAACCGGGGAGCAGCGGGGGTGGACCATCAATCGGTCGAGGGCTTTCAGGCCAATGGCCAGAAAGAACTGGACAGGCTGCACGAGGCACTGCGAACCAATGCGTATCGTCCGCAGGCCGTGCGGCGAGTCTGGATTCCGAAACCGGGCAGCAAGGAGCAGCGGCCGTTGGGGGTTCCGACCGTGCGTGACCGCGTGGTGCAAACCGCGCTGTTGCACGTGCTGGAACCGATCTTCGACGCCACGTTTTCGCAAGCCAGTTACGGGTTTCGACACGGACGAGGGTGTCATCACGCCCTGGAACGGGTCGAGGAACTGCTCGGCGCTGGTCGCGTCTACGTGGTGGACGCGGACCTCAAGAGTTACTTTGACACGATCTCGAAGCCACGGCTGATGACGCGACTGCGCGAGAAGGTGTCGGACAGCCGGGTGTTGCGTTTGGTGGAGATGTTCCTGGAGCAAGGCGTGATGGACAACCTGCGGGAGTGGACGCCCGAAACGGGCACGCCCCAAGGAGCAGTCCTCTCGCCCCTTCTGGCCAACATCTACCTCAACCCGCTGGACCACGTGCTGGACAACGCCGGTTTCGCGCTGGTCCGTTATGCAGACGACTTCGTGATCTTGTGCAAGACTCGCGAGGAGGCGGAAGCGGCCTTGGCGATGGTGCAACGTTGGGTCAACGAAAACGAGTTGACCCTGCATCCGACCAAAACCAAGATCGTGGACGCCCGCATCGAGGGTTTCGATTTTCTGGGCTATCGCTTCCGCGGCGACTTGCGTGTGCCGCGGCAAAAGAGCCTGCGGAAACTCAAGGAGGCGGTCCGCGCGAAGACCAAGCGCACGAACGGGCATGACCTGCCCTTCACGTGTGCTCGACTGACGCGGCAACTTCGCGGCTGGTTCATCTACTTCCGCCATTGTCGCGGGTCGGTTTTCCGCCAACTGGACGGCTGGATTCGTGGTCGGCTGCGTAGCATGTTGCGGCGGCGACAGAAACGGCGCGGACGGGGCCGCGGAAGGGACCAGCAGCGTTGGCCCAATCGCTTCTTCGACGAGCAAGGGCTGTATTCCCTGCAAACCGCCCATGTCTGTTTCGCTCAACCCTTTCGGAGGTAACACCATCAACTGGAGAGCCGGATGCGGGAAATCCGCCAGTCCGGTTCGGAGGGAGGGGGGCCGCAACCCAATGCGGCCTCCCTACCTCTATAAGAAAAGTGGCCCAATGGAACCCTCTGTCATTTCTGTCCAAACGACTTGTGTGTAACAACGAGGCATCAGCCCCGGCCCGACATAGCGACGGCCATTCTCTTTAGCCTGTGAAGCATTCGACGCAAGCTGCCGTCGAAGCAGGGACCCCCACTCCGGACGATGAACAGTTCAGCCTCGTTTCCCCCTGAGTTGAGGAGTCCGCAAGAGTAGTATAAAATTGTCCCGAACTAGCCACGCTTCCGAAGGGTGAGCCAATGAGTGAGCAACCACAATCGCCCGGCGAACTTCTCGTCGAAGTAGTCCAACTGCGACAACGGGTCGCCGACTTGGAGAGGCGTGTCGCTTCCGACATCGCGGACCGCAAACTGGCTGAGGCGGCATTGCAGGAGAGCGAAGAGCGATGCCGGCTCGTGGTCGATGCCATACCCCAGCCGGTCTGGCGAAGCGATGCCCGCACGAGCCAGGTGATCGAGTTCAATCGCCGTTGGTACGAGTATACGGGCCAGACCCCGGAGGAGGCCCGGGGCAATGGATGGATGAAGGCCCTGCACCCCGACAACGTGACGCGAACGGCTCAGCACGTGCGTGCCGCCGCGGACGCCGGAGAAAACGTCGAAGTCGAGCATCGGGTGCGGCGGGCATCGGATGGCAGCTACCGCTGGCATCTGGCGCGATCCGTTCCGATGAAGGACAAGGACGGACGAGTCATGGCCCGATTCGGCAGCGTCACCGACATCGAAGACCAGAAACGCTTGGAAGAAGATCTGAGGAACAGCCGGGCCACCCTCCAGGCAACTATCGACAACCTGCCCTTCGATTTCTTTGCGATCGGCACGGATGGCCGCTACATGTTGCAGAACGCCTCCTCCAAGGCGCGTTGGGGAGACGCGATCGGAGGGCGCCCGAAGATGCCGCGGGAAGCGATGAGAACCTCAGCCTCTGGAGGGAAAACAATCGGCGCGCGTTTGCCGGCGAAAAGGTCGAGGAGGAGGTGGCGCTGACCGTCAAGGGCCAGAAAGGGTACTACCATAACGTGATCGCGCCGATTGTCGACCAAGGCGAAATCCGCGGCATTCTTGGCATGAACGTCGACATCACCGCGCAAAAACGGGCCGAAGAGGCCTTGCAGAAGGCCCACGACGAGCTTGAGGAGAAGGTCCAAGAGCGAACGGCCGAACTGACGAAAGCCAACGAAGAACTGGCGATCTTCCGGAAGTTCGCCGATGCCTCCAGCCAGGGATTCAGCATGGCGGACCTCGATGGCCGCATTACCTACCTGAATTCTGCGCCTGTCTCGGATCCTTGACGAAGAGAGGCCGGAGGACGTCATCGGCAAGCCTTTGTCGACCTACTTCTCCGAGCAGTCCAATCGCCGCGGGGAGCAGGAGATACTGCCGGCCTTGGGCCAAAAAGGGTACTGGGAAGGCGAACTGCCGATGCTTTCGCGCGGGGGAGAGTGATCGCAACCTGGCACCGCACCTTCGTGATCCGCGACGAGCGAGGCAATCCGATGCGTTTCGCCGTGGTGGTCACCGACATCACCGAACGCAAGAAGGCCCACGAAGCCCTCGAGAGGGAGCGCCGCACGCTGAAACACATGCTCCGCGCCAGCGACCACGAACGCCAGTTGATCGCCTACGACATCCACGACGGGCTGGCCCAACAGTTGGCCGGGGCCATCATGCAATTCGAGGTCTTCGACCACCTCAAGGAAGCCAAGCCGAAACAGGCCGCCGACGCCTATCATGCCGCCACGACCATGCTGCGTCAGGCCCACTCCGAGGCCCGAAGGCTCATCAGCGGCGTCCGTCCGCCGATCCTCGACGAGTCCGGGGTGGTGGCGGCCATTGCCCACCTCGTCAACGACCGGGGCTTCAAGGGCGGGCCGCACATCGTGTTCCACAGCGACGTGAGGTTCAATCGCCTGACGCTCATCCTGGAAAACGTCGTCTATCGCGTCGTCCAGGAGGGCCTCACCAACGCCTCCCGCCACAGCCAGAGCGAGATGGTGCGGGTTAGCTTGCGTCAACGAGACCACAAGGTGCGCATCGAGATTCGCGATTGGGGCGTCGGCTTCGATCCCAAGACCGTCCCGGGGAACCGCTTCGGGCTGGCCGGCATTCGGGAACGGGCGCAACTCTTAGGCGGCAAGTGCCGCATTCAAAGCCAGCTCGGCAAGGGAACGACCATCGTGGTTGAACTGTCTTTGGCCGAGAGGGAACCGATGTCTGGAGACGATTAAGCCGGTGGGGGTTCCCACGCACAGAGCCTGTGAACTGATTGTGGGAGGCGACTCCCGTCGCCGAGTTTCCGGCGTTTCGCCGCGGGGTCGGTGACTGGAGTCGCCTCCCACAGCGAGCAGGTGCAAAGGGGACAGGTGCGTCTCTTCGGACCGCGATCCAAAGCCATGGCAGCGCCTTCCAGCCGAAAAACGGACCAGTCCCCGGCATTGCCGTTCTCCCGGGTTCTTGACCACCGGCCGCGTCCACGCTAAGGTCATGGGCGCTGGGTACGATCACAGTCCCTATCCCTCCGAGTGACGACCATGACGATTCGAATTTCCTGTTGCCTTGCCCTGGGGCTAATGGCGCTCGTCAGTTCCGCCGCGTTGCCGGCCGACGAGCCGCTGAAGATCGGCGCCTTCGCCCCCGCCGGCGCCGTGAACCGCTATTTGAACACCGCCGAGGCCCGGCAGAACGTCCTCAACAAGCTCAACGGGCTTCGCATCTCGAAGTTCTTCCTCGAAGGCAACCGGGCCGACGAGTACGTCCCCGTCAATTTGCTGCGGGAAATTCGCGACGACTTCGCCTCCAAGGGCATCAAGACCTCCGGGGCCATCGGCCCCTTGCCCGGCGACAAGTTCGGCGTCGCCTCGCCGCTGGGACACACCCGCTGGCTCGATTATCGAGCGAAGAAGACCCAGCAGGACGTTGCCGACGTGTTCCGCTCGAACGCGGCCGTGTTCGACGAGATGATCGTCGACGACTTCTATTGTTTCGCCGAGGGCACGCCGGAATATCGCCTCGACCTGCTGGTGCGCCTGATCGACACGATGATGTTGAAGCCGGCCCGCGAGGCCAACCCCAAGTTTCGGCTCATCATCAAGTTGCCCATGTGGTACGACCGCTTCCAACTCTTCGGTTACGACCCGGCGGGCATGACGGCCGCTGCCGACACCATCTGGATCGGCACCGAGAGCCGCAACGCCGATACGCGGCTGTTCGACCGCGTGACGCGGCGGGCCGGCGCGCGCCTACGGCTACGTCATGCCGACGGAGGGCTACATCAACTATCGCTGGCTGGCCACGGTGGCCGGCCCCAAGACCGGCGGCGCGTGGTTCGACTCGATCGACTGCACCGCCCAGAACTACCTCGACCAGGCCTACCAGAGCGTGTTGGCCGGGGCCCGCGAGTTGACGTTGTTCAGTCTCGACAGCTTGATGAGAGACCACCCCGGTCAGGCGCTGCTGGCAGCCGCGCTGCCCAAGCTGGACGCATTGGCGGAGAAGGTCCGCAGCCGGCCCGCCTTGGGCATTTCCTACTACAAGCCGTCGGGCAGCGACTGCGACGAGAACTACTACCTGATGGACTACCTGTCGATGTTGGGCCTGCCGATCGTGCCCGTAGCGAAGTTCCCCGCCGGTGCGCCGGTCATCATGTTGGGCTCGCAGGCCGCGGGCCAGCACGACCTGGTGGCCGTGATGAAGCGTGAACTGGCCCTTGGCAGTACGCTTATTCTGACGCCGGCGCTGTTGCGGCGCGTCGATGCCGAGGCGGCTGCGCTGGCCGGGGTCGCCGTGTCGCCCGAAGTGCAACTCGGCGTGGGAGATTGCGGCATGGAAGTCGACCTCGGATTGGCCGTCACCACCGCGGAAAAGCGCGTTTCTATCCCGGCCCAGGGCCGCCAGGTTCCCACGATCACCCTGCGCAAGGCCGGCGGCGGTCAGATCATCGTCTTCAATGTCCGCACCTTTCGCAAGAACGATCCGGGCGGCGTCGCGCAAGGCATGACAGACACCGGCTGGCTGATGCCGCCCTACCGGCTGGGGCTGGTGGAAATCGACCAACCGCTGATGGACTCCTTGCGGGCGGAACTTCTCGCGCCGCTGAAGACGAGTCTCTCCGCGCCGACCAAAGTGGCGTACTATCTGCTGGGCGACGCCAAGGTGCTGTACAACTTCCGCCCGGAGCCGCTGGAAGTGAAGCTCGACGGGAAGGTGATCCAGTTGCCGGCGAACGGGATGGTCTGGCAGTAAGCAGACTGAGCCAGTCGCACATCCGACCGCAGCCGCCTCACGGCGTGGAACGGCTCGCCGCCAAGATCGACGCCCAGGTGCTGCACTTGCTGAGAACGCAGCAGAAGTCAGGCTTGCATGTGTGCAGCTACCAACAGCAGGGCACACGCACCGGCCCATTTCGGCCCCCGAGGAACTTGCACGCCGAAACGGTAGCCGGCCAGGATACCGGCTCCTGTTAGCGTAGACGCGAGCGTTCCAGCGAGCAGCCCTATCGAGTCCTGGTGGATGTTCAGGGACGCGAGCACGAAACCCCATACCAAGACAAGTATCCTCGCACTGGATGTCATTCCCAATAGCATCATAGTTCGATCCACACCCGATGTCTCTCTGGCGACATGACTCAGTCTGGCCATCGAGAACATCCTTATCGCCACGAGGATCACGAAGACCATATCGGCCCGAACCACCCACACTCCCAGGCGATGCGTCGCCTCGACGCCTAGAAGCCAGCCAGCAACCAATAGGGCGAATTGCAGGATCGCCAAGTTCCAAGACACTTGGCATACTCGGAACCGCGATAGCCCGGCAAGCCCCGCGCCCAACGCACATGCTGACGCGAACAGATCTAATCCCGAAGCCGAAGCAGAGTCCTACAAAGTCGAGCCAACTCACTTATCTTCCCCTTCCTACGAACATCCTGACGTTCGCCCCTGATCCGTGGTCGGCTGTGGCACGGATCATTGCAGCCGGTCATCATAGCACGCTGGATCAAGTGGCAAGCCCGAGGAAGCTCACGCTGGAGCCGGCGCAGCCTGCGTCTTGGACTTCTCGGCCATCTCGCGCTCGGCGATCAGGTCTTCCAGCCGCTCCTTCTCACGCAGCAATTCTTCGAGCGACTTGCCGGACTGAGTCTTTGGCTTGAAAGCCCGTGAAGGGGAAATTGATCGACTGGCCGCGCAGCCATTCGTCGATCTGCGCCTCGTTCTTCTTGTACATGTAGAACCCCAGCGAGGCGACGCCGATGCCCACGACGAAGCCGGTCACGTGATCTGAAGTGATGGTCATAAGTGTTTTGCTCCTTTGAACCTATTGCGAGAATTCAGTTAAACCGTATCGGGATTCCCTGCGGCATCCGCCCGAATCCCTCCAGCACCTCTCCGTGGACCTTCGACACGTCCCGGAGTTCCTCCAACAAGGTGCGGAAGGGGTGCGCTCCGCCACCAGTAATCGCGTATTTCAGGAGCCCCTGGAGTGCGCTAAGTATTCGCACTCGCTCAGGAGCGTCCACATCGGGGCCGATCATCACTTCGTAGCGGGACTGGCCGTTTCCGCGCCCGCGCACTTCCACAGGCCGGACTTGCACGCCGGTTGGAGGAAGCGCGACCAAGTGCCGTCCGAAGGACGCCAGCCAGGTGACAACCGAGGCCGTGAGGAAGTTGCCGCGAACAAAGGCCGTGACAAGGTAAGCCAGCGAGAGGACTTCTGGATCGAACGTCCCGCGCTCACGAAGCTCCTTCCAGGCGTGGTCTACCACCGCCCATGCCGTGCCAAGTCCCGCCGAGCCAGTCCCATCGCGTCGGCGATCCCTTCGCCATCTTCAGTCCGTGCATCACGAGCGACAAGGCCAGTGCAGCGGCAGAAACCGTGGCGCTGCCGCCCAGCGCGGGCCGCTGCTCGGGTTCAGCCAAGAGCCGAACCGGCGCGGAGTCGCAATCCAGCGACAGGTGAAAGGCGATGCGCAGTACGATTTCCTCCTGGCTGATCTCGTGGGGGTTGAAACGGGCCAGGATGGACCGCGTGATGGGAGAAAAGCTGATCGACTCCATCCCCGGATGCTCACGGACCCCGGCAAGCATCCGTTGCACGTCTCCAGGGGCAACCGACAGTCGCGCGCGGACCCGGCCGGGAAGGGAATGAACCACCGTCACGACCGGCTTCTTGGATGCGATCATCGAGCCCTCCGTTCCACGTCATGGAACAACAGCCGGGACGAGTTGAGCACCACGGCTACGGTGCAGCTATTGTGGAGCACCGCGCCCCAGAACACCGGCAGAACGCCGATCGAGGCCAGCACGATTCCCAGCGTGTTCACGCCGACCGCCGCCGCGAAATTCTGCCGGATGGTCTGCATCGTCCGGCTCGCCAGGTGAATGACCGCCGGGATCATCAAGGGATCGTCCCCGGTGACGGTAATGTCCGCCGCCTCCATCGCAATATCCGTCCGCGTTCCGCCCATCGCGATTCCCACGTCGGCGTAGGCCAAGGCCGGGGCATCGTTGATCCCGTCGCCGACCATCACCACGTGCGTGCCCTTGGATTGGAGCTTCAAGACCGTTTCCGCCTTGTCGTCGGGCATGGCCTCCGCCTTATAGCGATCCACCGTCATCCGGTCGGCAATGATCTCGGCGTGTTGCTCGACATCGCCGGTCAAGAGCACGATGTCGTCAATGCCCGTGTAGCGGAGCCGATTGATGGCCTTCTTCATGTTCTCCCGCAAGGCGTCCTGGATGCCCAACACACCCAGAAGTTCGCCATCCTCGGCGACGTAGACGATGTTCTCGCCCGCGCGGACCAGGCGATTGACGGCCTCCACGGCCGGAGCCAGTTCGATGGCGTTTTCCTGCATGAAGCGGCGGCTTCCCACGCGGATGATCCGGCCGTCCACTTGCGTCTCGACGCCGCGGGCCGTATGCACCTGGGTATCGTGATGGGACGGTATCTGCCAGCCGTTGCGCCGCACCTTCTCCACGATGGCAGCCGCCATCGGATGGGTGCTGGTCTCTTCGGCTGCGCCCGCGTATTGCAGCACGTCGCGGACCGGAACCTCGGCCTTCATGGGAATGACGCTGATGACTTCCGGGCGTCCCACGGTCATCGTGCCGGTCTTGTCGAAGATCAACGTGTCGGCCTCGGCCAGCAGTTCCAGGTAATTGCTCCCCTTGATGAGGATTCCATTCCTCGCCGCCGTGCAGATGGAAGCCGACAGGGCGGTGGCCGTGGAGAGCCGGACGCCGCAAGAGTAGTCGATGATGAGCATGTTCAGCGCGCGGCTGCTCTTGCCCGTCACCAGATACACGATCAAAGCCAACAGGAAATTGACCGGAATGAACTGGGCCGAGAAGCGGTCGGCGATGGTCTGGACGTTCGCCTTGCGGTGCGTGGCCTCCTCGACCATGTGGACGATCCGGGCCACGGCAGTCTGGTCGCCCACCTTCACCGCCCGAATCACCAGCCGGCCGCTCTTGACTACGGTTCCGGCAAACACCTGCTCGCCCTCGGCCTTGCGCAAGGGCATGTATTCGCCGGTAATCGACGCCTGATCGACCGCCGCCTCGCCCGACTCCACCACCCCGTCCACGCTGATCTTCTCGCCGGTGTGGACCATGATCCGATCGTCGGCGTGGAGTTGATCGAGGTCCACGCGCTCCTCTCGGCCATCGTCCCGCAACCGCCAGACGGTCTCTTCGCCGACCGAAAGCATGTTGCGGATCGCGCGGCGGGTGCGGCCCATCGTATAGGCGGTGAGCAGTTCGGCGATGTCGGCCAGCCATAGGATCGTGAGCGCCGACAGCCCCCGGCCGCTGGCGATGCTCGCCAGAATCGCGGTGGCGCTGAGGGTATCCGCGTTCGGACGAAACGTGGTTGCCAACGAACTCAGTCCGCTGCGGAAGATGGGGATTGCCAGCGAGGCAGCCGTCAGCGACGGAACGGTAAGGAACCGGCCCGCGAGCGTGGCCGGCCCGTGGCCCATTGGCTTGCGGAAAAAGTAGAAAACGAGCGTTGCGGTGGTGACTCCGATGCGAATGAGCATGTCGGAGAGCGATCCCTCTTGCAGCCGCCGCTCGTTCACGGTCGGGCGGTTCTGTTCGGCTCGTTCCGCCTTGTAGGCAGTCAATGAGTACGACCCGATCACCAATTCCGTCAGTTCCAGGACATCCTGCGCCGACACCTGGGTGTGGTCATAGTGGAGAAGGACATTCTGCGTGAGGATATTGACCCGCGCCTGGCAAATCGGCGACAAGTCCTCCAACCGTTGCCGGATTTCGGCGACGTACATGGCAAGGTAGCGCAGCGCGCGGCAGCGAATCCGCACTCTTCCAGGAAGGGCATGGACAATTTCGCAATGCAGAAGCGGTTGCCGTTTGCGCCAGAACATTATCAACAATCCTCACACGCAGCTACGACTGCCGGCCGCCCAGCAGCGAGGCCATGCCCCACCAGACAAGCGTGAGCCCCGCCGGAAACGCCCGCATCCCTTGCACCAACAGTCTCTGGATGCCGATGGCGGCCAACAGAATGAGCCCGGCCGACCAGAGATCAATCAGCCCACCAGTCCGGTCGTACACCATCCGATTCACGCTGCCCAGGATTTCCCTCAATTCCCGAGTGACGACCGGCTGCGGGCATCCGTTTCAACTCGGCGTCCAGATTCATCAGGCGGACGACGGCGGCGAAGAGCAACTCCGGCCGCACTTCGTCTTCTCGGTAGACGATGAGCACGCTGCCGGTGGCAGGGTTCAGCTTGACGGACTGCACGCCCTGAATCGTTGGCAGCTTTTCCCGCACCATCGCCGCGCCCGCGCCGTTTTCCGCCAGGGAAGGCACACGAAGTCGGACCCGTCCGGGCACGAAATGCGCGGTCTGGACCGGCCCGGTGCGGAGCATCGGCATGAGCGTCCGGCGGCGAAACTTGTTCTTGCCCAGCAGTCCGGCGAGGAGGAATCCGGTAAGGATGTGCATAATTGCCTCCGACCTGTTGTCGCACGCTTCGACGCCCTCGCCTCCACAAAGTTGGCGAGCCAAACTTATCTTTTTTGCCAGCCAAATTATACGCGCATGGTGCGGCGGGAAAACCACACGCACGAGATGGAGCCCATTCCCCAGTCTTATGCCGCCTGCCACGGGGGCTTTCCGAAGGCGTGGTTTCCTGCCAAAATTGTCGTGCGTCGTCAGGACACCTGTATAGAATGGAATAGGCCGAGCAAGGAACGAGGTCGTCCGGGATTGCAATACAACCCTTAGAGGGGGTGCGGATGGAGAGTGTCACGGTCGAGAACTATCTCAAGGCAATCTACCAACTGTCCGACGCCTCGGGCGGTGCCCCCACCGGCGAACTGGCTCGCCGCCTGAAGATCACGCCGGGTAGCGTTACGTTGATGCTTCAGCGGCTCGCCGAAGCGGGGCTGGTGAAGTATGCGGCGCATCAAGGCGTCCGCCTCACCAAGAAAGGCCAGAAAGTGGCGATCCGCGTGGTGCGCAACCATCGCCTGCTTGAGCTATACCTCACCAATACCCTGGGGCTCCCCTGGGATGAAGTGCATGAGGAGGCTGAAAACCTGGAGCACGCTGTTTCCGACCGATTGGTGGCCCGAATCGACGAATACTTGGGTCATCCCGACCGCGACCCTCACGGAGACCCCATTCCCGACACCGATGGCAAGATGAGGACCAGCGGAAGGAACCCCTTTGGCGGAGTGCGCCTCGAAGACCCGATTCGTGCTGTTGCGTGTGCCGGATCGGTCGCCCGATTTTCTTCGCTATCTCCGCGACGGCGGTTTGATCGTTGGCGCGAAGGGGACGGTACTGGAGAACCAGCCCTCGGCAGGCATTGTGACGGTTAAGGTCGGAGGCCGTCAGATCAGCCTGAGCCGGGAAATGGCGGCCAGCATCCTGGTACGACCTCTGTAGCGACTTTCTCAAAACTGGTGGCCGGAACGCAACGCCGTGGATTGCCGCCTCGTGTCACGAACCCTTCCATTATTGACGCATCTCCTTGCTTCTGCAATGGACGCGGGTTTGGCCGCAAATGGTTATCCCAAATCGCCATCTCGTAATTCAAAACGCCGGGAACTCGCGCGAGCGGGCGGATTCCGGCACACGACCACACGCCACCTAACTCGCGTCGGTCACATCGACCGCTGTGCGTCCCCGGCAAACGTAGGGCCGAGATGAGACGTGTCGGGATCGAGGTCGCTCTGCGCGGCGCGATCAACTAACGGCGTCTCGCCATGCCCCAGCATCGCCGGGCCGCCGCCGACGTGCCGCGGGAAGGTCTCGATCCACTCGGCCGTGCCCAGGTCGAGCCGCGCGTCGCCCAGCGGCGATAGATAGCGGTAGCTCAGCGGGTTCCAGCGGCCGAAGGCGCCGGGGCTCCAGTCCCATGGGTGGCGGCCGGCACGCAAGAGCCAGTTGCGGGCATTGCTCGGCCGCTAGCGACACCAAATACAGGTTCTGAGAACCGACCGTGACATGCCGAGAACTCCTGGGCGCGCTGAACGAGTACGTGGACGGAGAGACGCGGTCGGCTCTCTGCCGGGCGCTCCAGGAGCATCTGGCAGACTGCCATCCTTGCCAGATCGTCGTCGACAACATCCGCCAGACGATCACGCTCTATAAGGCCGAGGAACAGTTCGAGTTGCCTTCGGCCCTGCACCAACGCTTGAGCAGCGCCTTGCGCGAGCGGTGGAAGGCGGCAGCCGACACGGACCGGCCGCTGGTGGAACGGGCCAAGGCGGGTGATTTCGCCGCCATGGAGTCGCTGCTGGTGAAGTACGAGCGGCAGGTCTACGGCATCGCCCGGCGGATCGTCGGACAACACCACGACGCCGAGGAGATCGCTCAACAGACGTTTCTGAGCGTGATCGAGCACCTGGGCGAGTTCCGCGAAGAATCCCAGTTTCGCACCTGGCTGCTGCGGATCGCCACGAACCATGCCCTGGCGTTGCTGCGGAAGCGGTCGGTTCGCGCCGCTCAATCGATCGACGCCCCGGACTTTGAGGACACCTATGAAGGGATTCCCCATCCGGAGTTCATCGCCGTCTGGCGCGAGAGGCCCGAAGAGATCGCCGCGCGGCGGGAAACGCGGCAACACGTGGACGACGCTCTAGCCCGCCTCGACGAAAAGTACCGCCTGGTGTTCGTGCTGCGCGACATCGAGGAGCTTTCCACCCGGGAGACTGCCGACATTCTGGGAATCAGCGTGGAGGCGGTCAAGGTCCGATTGCTGAGGGCCCGGCTGATGCTCCGCGAGCGGCTGACGCGGCTGTTCGGCGACGAATCCACCCGCGTTGCGCCGCACGAGCATTCCTCCTAAGAACGCTGAGCCCCTATCGGGCAGGCGTTTTTCAAACGAGGACCAATCGTGCGCTCAGGCGGCGCGCGGCCAATTGCGACACTGCGACAATTCTCGTCGAGCGCGCTCATTTCCCGCCTCGTGAAAAACACATCCCTGCGGGAAATCTCTTTCGCGCGCAACCGCCTCGGTCGCACCGAAAGATTCGGCAATCGGCGGCAACCATCCTCGTAGTTGATTCGTATAGAAATGTGTCCGACGATTGGACGGGTAAGAGGTTTGTCTATTCCTATCCTCTCGTCTCAGGGTGTAATCCTGATTCGGCCGTGGCAACGGCGATTACGCGACTCATGGTGATCGCGAGTCGTTGTCATTACTCTGGAGCACGCTATCAGCAGGAGGCAGCAGCGACGCTTGATAGACAGCCGGGTACCGTGACGATGGCGTGCTCCTTCTGGCTGTCGTGAGAGGAGATTGAAAAATGTCCGTAAGAAGTCGAATGACGTTCATTTGGCTGCTGAGCGCCGCCTTGATCGCGGCATTTGCTCCGATACCCTTGGCAATGGCACATGGGGGTGGTGGCGGAGGAGGAGGCCACGGCGGCGGCGGATTTGGCGGCGGTGGTGGCCATTTTGGGGGAGGTGGATTCGGTGGCGGCCACTTCGGTGGCGGCGGCTGGGGAGGCGGCCATGTCGGCAGTTGGGGAGGTGGCGGCTGGTCAGGCGGCCACGTCGGCGGTTGGTCGGGCGGCCACGCCTTCTCCGGTCAGCAGTTCTCCCACTCAACGCCGTCGATAATCAGCCCGAATCGGGGCAACATTCAGTCCTTCGCCGGCCGATCCGGGACATGGAACCACGCCGGAAATTGGAACCACTCCTTTGCCGGCAACCACGGCGTGTGGAACCACAGCCAGGGATGGTGGAATCACCACGAGCCCGACCGCGGCGATTTCTTCGGGTTCGGCACCTTCGGTTGGCCCTGGTACGCCTTCGATTGGGGACCGGGCAGTTGGTGGCCGAACTATTACGACTACGGCTATGCCCCGTACGGCGATCTCTATGGCAGCTACTATGATTCCGGGATCGCCCCTTACGCCTATGATTCTGGGGTCGTGCCGCAGACGAGCGCCAATCTCGCCAGCACGGCAATCGAAACGAGCCCGCCGGAGGTCGGCAGCGAGACTTCCGATTTTTACTCCGAGGCCCTAATCGCTTTTCGCCAAGGCGACTATGGCAATGCCACGCGGATGGCCGGCCATGCAGCCGTTGACGATCCGCGAAACCCCGACGTTCACATCCTGGCCATGCTGGGGTTGTTCGCCATGGGCGAGTACCGTGGAGCGGCGATGGAGGCCCATGCGGTGGCGGCCATGGACCATATCCCCGATTGGCCCACGCTGTACGGCTTTTACGAGAACGTGATACCGTACACGGAACAATTACGGAAGTTGGAGAAGTTCGTGGGTGAGCACCCGTCGGCGGCCGAGGGACGGTTCTTGCTGGGTTTCCAGTACATGATGGAAGGCCACAAGGACGCCGCCAAGGACCAGTTCACCGAGGCCGTGAAACTCACGCCGCGGGATACGCTGGCGGCCAAGTTGCTGACGCAGGAGGGCGGCACCGCGCCGGCCAACAACGTCGTGCAACCGAGCCCAGCATCACCCGCGGAGCGGCAAGCGCGGGCGAAAAGCCCGGGCTCGCTGCGCTCAGCGGCGCGAAACGGATCGCGATGCGGCCGCGCCCGGCCGCGACGAATGACAGTTCCGGGCGCGGCGGCCAGGATCCCCGGCCGACCCTATTCACGAGTGTCCGTGTGACTGACGATCTTTCTTCCACAACGTGAAAGGAACGGGAAAGGAGGGACAGTATGATACACGCAGCCTTGACCCTGATCATGCTCGGCGGACTGGCCGTTTCGGCCGTTCCCGCTGATGCGAGCCAGCCGTCGCCACAGGCGACGACGGCGTATGTCGCGACGGCGCCGCAGCCGGCCGTTGTCACGCCGGTGCGATGGTACGGCTATCGCGCGTATCCGGGCGGGTATTGGTATTCCTATCCGCGCCGGTATTACGGGTACCGTCCGTACTACGACTGGTATTACCCGCGGCGATACTACTATGGTCCCGATTGGGATTACGGGTACTATTACCGCCCGTACGGATTCTACTACGAAGGCCCACGGACGGCGTTCCGATTCGGCTACTGATGAGCGGCCAAAGCACGCGACAGACCGGCCGGCTCCACGTGGGGCCGGCCGCTGCCGTTCGTGTCTTTCACAGGCTGCCCGCAGGACGCATCGGCCCGTTGGCCAGGGCCGATCAGTTTTCCCGAATAGGACTTGTAGGAGGCGACTCCTGTCGCCGATTTGCGCTAGTTTTCGGGCAATCGGCGACTGGAGTCGCCTCCGACAGTGAAGAACTGATCGGCCCTGGCCCATTGGCCGTGCGGCTTGGCAAACGCATCCTCCGCCGATAGAATAGCTCGCGGGCAGCCTGAAGAGGATCTGCGAAAACCGGCGGAGGGTCATTATGAGGGTCTGGCCAGGGCGGCCCTATCCGCTCGGGGCGACGTGGGACGGCGGCGGGGTCAACTTCGCGCTGTTCTCCGAGAATGCCACGCGAGTGGAACTGTGCCTCTACGGTTCCCCCAAGTCGGCCCGCGCATCCTCGCGCATCGCCCTGCCCGAATACACCGACCAGGTCTGGCACGGCTATCTGCCCGACGTCGCGCCGGGCAACTCTACGGCTATCGGGTCTACGGCCCCTACGCGCCCGACAAGGGGCATCGCTTCAACCCCAACAAGATCGTCCTGGACCCTTACGCCAAGGCCATCGGCCGCGACCTGACGTGGTCCGACACCATGTTCGGCTACCGCATCGGCGACCCTCAAGAGGACCTTTCCTGCGACAATCGGAGCAACGCGGCGTTCGCTCCCTTGGCTGCGGTCATCGACCCGGCGTTCACCTGGGGCGACGATCGGCCGCCGCGCACGCCCTGGCACAATTCGGTCATCTACGAACTTCACGTGCGCGGCTTCACCAAGCGTCATCCGGCAATCCCCGAGCCGTTGCAGGGCACGTATCTGGGGCTGGCGGCGGAACCGGCCATCAATCACTTGAAGTCTCTGGGCGTCACGGCGGTGGAGTTGATGCCCGCCCACTATTTCCTCGACGACCGTCACCTCGTAGAGAAGGGCCTGCACAACTTCTGGGGTTACAACACGCTGGGTTTCTTCGCCCCCGACATCCGCTACGCGTCGGGCGCCGAAGACGGCAAGTCGGTGCGGGAGTTCCGGCAGATGGTCCACGCCCTGCACGACGCGGGGATCGAGGTGATCCTGGACGTCGTCTACAACCACACCGGCGAAGGGAACCATTTCGGGCCCACGCTTTCGCTGCGGGGCATCGACAACGCCTCGTACTACCGCCTGGTCGCCGACAAGCCCCGCTACTACATGGACTACACCGGCTGCGGCAATACGCTCAACATGCGCCATCCCCGCGTCCTGCAATTGATCATGGACAGCCTGCGTTACTGGGTCGTGGAGATGCACGTCGATGGATTCCGTTTCGATCTGGCCAGGACGCTGGCGCGGGAACTGCACGAGGTCGATCGGCTGGGGGCCTTCTTCGACATCATCCATCAGGACCCGGTGATTTCGCAGGTCAAGTTGATCGCCGAACCGTGGGACTTGGGCGAGGGCGGCTACCAGGTGGGCAACTTCCCCGTCGGATGGACCGAGTGGAACGGGCGTTATCGCGACGCCGTTCGCCGCTTCTGGCGGGGAGACGACGGCACGGCCTCGGAACTGGCCACGCGGCTCTGCGGCAGCTCCGACCTGTACGAGCGCGGTAGCCGCCGCCCCTACGCGAGCGTCAATTTCGTCACCGCCCATGACGGTTTCACCTTGCACGACCTCGTGAGCTACGACCAGAAGCACAACGAGGCCAACGGCGACAACAACCAGGACGGCGAATCCAACAACTTGAGTTGGAACTGCGGCGCCGAAGGGCCCACCAATGACCCGGCCATCCTCGCGTTGCGCCGCCAGCAGATGCGCAACTTCCTGGCGACCCTGTTGTTTTCGCAAGGCGTCCCCATGCTTCGCGGCGGCGACGAGTTCGGCCACTCGCAGTAGGGCAACAACAACGCCTATTGCCAGGACAACGAGGTCAGTTGGCTTGCCTGGCAGCACGAACCGTGGCAACAGGGGTTGGTGCAGTTCGTGGCCCGGCTGATTCGGCTGAAACGCGAGCAGCCCGTCTTCCACCGTCCGACGTTTTTCCAGGGCCGCCCCTTGCGCGGGTCGGGGATCCAGGACATTTATTGGCGCGATCCCTCCGGCCGGGAAATGACGGACGAGGCTTGGAACGCTCCCTTCGTGCGATGCTTGGGCGTTCACCTGGCGGGCGACGCCATCACCGAGGTGGACGAGCACGGGGAGCGGCTTTCCGGCGACACCATGCTCTTGCTCTTGAATCAGAGCATCGAGGCCATTCCTTTCACGTTGCCGGAGCACAAGCCGGAGGAGTATTGGGAACTGATTTTCGACACGGCCGAGCCGCCTCCGGAGCAGAGCCATTTTTCCGGCGGCCAGGCCTACCCGTTGCGCCCTCGTTCGATGGCCGGCTTGCGGCTGCACCCGCCCGCGCCGGCCGCCGCGCCCGTGCAGTGAAGTTGGCGTGGAAACTCGCGCCGCCACGTCGTGCGAGGAAACGCAAGAAGAGCCGGAATGAAAGCGCGATTGATCGCACTGCAAGCGGTCGGCGCGGAGCGTGCCTGCTACTTGCAGTCCTTCCACTCCGCAAAATACTCTGCCAACGCGGCTTTCCAGCCGGGCATCGGCGGGCCACCGAGTTGATGATAGGCCGTGGTGTCGAGCACGCTGTACGACGGCCGCGCCGCCGGCGCCGCGTACTCCGCCGTCGTGATCGGCCGAATGGCAACCGGCATCTCCGCCAGTCGGAAGATCTCCCGCGAAATCGCACCACGTCGTCTGGCCCGTATTGGTCACGTGATAGGTTCCCCACGGGACCGCCGATTCATCCATAAAGCCGCGACCGGTGGTCGCGGCCGAGTCCGTAACCACCGGCCCCGGGTTTTCACCGGCGCGACCAACGGTCGCGGCTTTATGTTGGCGCCCCCAGCAGAAAGACGATCGCCCGGGCAAGGTGCGGCACATAGGTGGGCGTGCAGTGCTGATCGGCCACGATTCGCAGTTCGGGGCGCGCACTGCCCAACCGGAGCATGGTCCTGACGAAGTTCACGGCGCAGGCGTCTGAGGGCCGGGCATACAGCCCGCAGGTGCGGACGATCAGGTGCTTAGGATGTGCGCGGCGGCCTGTTCGCCCTGCAGCTTTGTTGCCGCGTAGACGCCCTGCGGCGCCGGCGGGTCGTCCTCGCGCCACGCCCGAGGCGTGGGACTCGCCGCGCCGAACACGTAGTCGGTGCTGATCTGCACCAGTGGACAGTCGAGCATGCCGCACGCCCGCACCAGGTGTTCGACGGCCGTAACGTTGACGGCCCGGCACTTCTCCGGCTCGGTCTCGGCCTTGTCGACCTGAGTGTAGGCGGCGCAATTGACGATCGCCGCCGGTTTCAAGAGCAGCATCCGCTCGATCACTGCCTGGCCGTCGGTCAGGTCGAGGGTGTCGATGTCCAGTGGGATGGCGTCCGTGCCGAGCTGGCGGCACAGTTCACCGCCCAACTGCCCGTAAGCCCCGGTGACGACAGTTTTCATGGAACAAGTAGGTCCCGCCTGCCGGGCGGGACTTGGAAGTCCGTGGGGATCCTTCGCCGCTGCAAGTTCCGCCCGGCAGGCGGGACCTACCTGCGGTCACCAACGCCTAATGTAATTGGACCTAACGGCATCACGCAAGGTCATTGAGCATAGCCCGATTGACCGCCTTCGGCAAGAATGGCAGAATGCACCCATGAACGTCCTGGTGGCCGGCGGGGCCGGCTATATCGGCTCGCACGCCGTAAAGCAGTTGGTCGAGGCCGGGCACCGTGTCGTGGCGGTCGACAATCTCTTTCGCGGCCACGCTCAGGCGGTGGACCGCCGGGCGGCCTTCCATAAGATCGACCTCTGCGACACGCAGGCCCTGGCCGAAGTCCTGACCCGGTACGCGATCGATTGCGTGATGCACTTTGCCGCGCTGGCCTACGTCGGCGAGTCGGTCGCCGAGCCGCTGACCTATTACGACAACAATACGGCCGGCACCATCAGCCTGTTGAAGGCGATGAAGACGGCCGGCGTCAAGCGGTTGGTGTTCAGTTCCACCTGCGCCACCTACGGCGAGCCGGAGACGACGCCCATCGTCGAGACCATGCGGCAACAGCCGGTCAATCCGTACGGCTGGTCGAAACTGTTCGTGGAGCGGATATTGCGCGACTACGCCGCGGCCGATCCGCAGTTTGCGTTCGTCGCCCTGCGATACTTCAACGTGGCAGGCGCGGCGGCCGACGGTTCGCTGGGCGAAGACCACGACCCGGAGACGCACTTGATCCCCGTGCTCCTGCTGGCGGCATTGGGGAGGCGGGAGAAAGTTACGGTGTTCGGCACGGATTATCCCACGCCCGACGGCACCTGCATCCGCGACTACATCCACGTGGAGGATCTCTGCGCGGCCCACCTCGCGGCCATGCAGTCGTTGGAGCCCGGCGACACGCGGTTCTACAACTTGGGCATCGGCAAAGGCTACTCGGTCAAGGAAGTGGTGGAATCGGCCCGGCGCATGAGCGGCGTCGACCTTCCCATCGAGTACGGCCCCCGGCGGCCCGGCGACCCGGCGGTCTTGTTCGCCAACGCCGGCAAAATCGGGCGGGAGTTGGGTTGGTCGGCCCGCTTTACCGAGATCGACGCCATCGTGGCCACGGCGTGGAACTGGCTGAAAAACCACCCCACGGGATATGGAAACGGCCCTACTGGATATTCGCAGTAGGGAACGGTATTATGCTGGGTCTTGGGGCTTAGGTCTTGGGTCTTCGTCGAGGCTCATGACGCGAAGCTCCAAAGGCCCAAGCCCCAAGACCTGAAACCCATGTCCTAGCAGAAGGAGCCCCGTGATGACTCGTTCGTACTTGTGCTGCGCGGCGTGCTTTTTGGCGTGCCTGGCGGCGAGCAGTGTGTGCTTTGGTGCGTCCCCGAAAGGGCCGCCGCCGAACCTCCGGCCGGGCCGGGTCATTCCCCAATTGAGTGAGGGCCAACAAAACCTGGTGCCCAACGCCAGCTTCGAGTGCGGCACCGACGGCTGGGGATCGACCGAACTGGAGGTCCTGCCCGGCTGGTACGGCACGCTCAACGGCCTGTTCGGCAAGTTGGACACGACCACCGCCGCCGACGGCCATACGAGCCTCAAGATCGAACTGACGCCCGAAAACACGCCAGTCGCCTACAACGACTATCTCCATACGGAGCGGCACCCGATCAAGGCCCCCTTGGCGGCCAATGTGGGTTGGCTGGCGGTCAAGCCGGGCCAATCCTACACGTTTTCGGCGGCGATGAAGGCCGCCGAGGCGGGCACGCCGGCGCGGCTGGTGGTCCGTCAGTTCCGCGCGGCGCCGTTCAGCAAGCTCGTAAAGCTGACGACCGATTGGCAGCGCTACTCGCTGGAGTTCACCCCCACGGCCGAGGTCTGCTACGTGCTGGCCGGCCCCGACCTGGGCAAGGCCGAGGACAATCCCAATCCGCCCGCGCAGGCAACCGTCTGGCTCGACGCCCTGCAACTGGCCCCCAGCGAGGTCAAGACATTTGCCACGCGGCAGCCGATTGAGTTTGGCATCACGACCAACAATCCGGGCAATATCTTCGACGTGGACGAGCCGCTGATTTTCAACATCACGGTGGCCGCGGCTGACGCGCGGGAAGAACGGGAAACAGTCATCGAAGTGCGCTTTACCGATTTCTTCGACAAGGAGGTGGGGCGCCAGAATACGACGTACACTATGCCGAAATCGTCGAAAACTAACGGCATAACGCAGATCTTGCCGCCGTCGCCAAGTCGGCGCGGCTTCCTGCGGCTCCACGTCAAGCTTGCCAGCGGAACGCTCGTGGAGGAGCGCTCCCTCCGGCTGGCCGTGATCCCGACTTACACCCAGCAGGATTCCCGTTTCGGCATGAACCATGCCTTCGGCTGGCCGGAAATGCTCCAACTGTGCAAGCGGGCCGGCATCGACTGGATGCGCGATTGGTCGATGAAATGGCAGGACGTGGAGCCGGAAAAGGGCAAGTTCACCTTCGAGGAGACCGACGCCCAGATCGACCGCGTTGTCCGGGAAAAGCTGAACGTGATCGAGGTGCTGCCGTTCCCCTCCACCATGTGGAACACCACCGCGCCGGAGAGCGTGCCGAAGAACGACCCGTGGTATCTGACGTTCTCCGATAAGCACGACGTGCAGACGCAGTTCGACGAGATTCTTGCCGAGTCAGGCTCGCGGATCGGCCGTTTGGGCTACGCCCCGCGCGACATGAACGAGTTCAAGAACTACGTCGGCCAGACCGTGGCCCACTACAAGGATCGCGTCCAATACTGGCAGTGCTTCAACGAACCGCTGTTGACGAGCTACGCCCTGCCGCGGCGCGTCTACAAGACGGCCGACTACGTCAAGTACGTCGAGGCATTCGCCGAGGCGGCGCGGCAAGCGAATCCGCAGTGCAAGATCCTCGCCGGTTTCAATCTCGGCGCCCTGCCGCAATCCTTGAACGTGCCCAAGGAGTTCATCGCGCTGGGCGGCCTGAAGCCCATCGACATCTTCACCTTGCACACTTACCCCGGCACCAACCCGCCGGAGTGGATCGAAAAGGCCCTGGTGCCGGTGGCCGAATTGATGCAGGAGCAGGGCATCAAGCGGCCGATCTGGTTCACGGAGTTCGCCTATTATGCCGACGACGAGGCATGGGTTGAGCCGTTTAATCAGTTCCTTGGTGAATTCAAATTTGGCGCCGGGGCCGGCCGTCACCAGCCCAGCGAGCGCATCCAGGCCGAGTTCCAGGTGCGGATCGCCGTGACCATGTTCGCCCACGGCGTGGAGAAGCTCTTCTTCCACGCCGGCACCGGGTCGGCCATCAACCACGGCAACCTGTGGACCATGTTCCTGCGTTACGGCAGCGAGCCGTTCAAGAACTACGCGACGCAGGCCGTCATGGCCGGGCTGCTCACGCCGGACTGCAAGTTCGTCAAGAAGCTCCTGCCCGACGAACCGGTCAAGGCCTATCTGTTTGGCGATGGCAAGCGGACGGTCGGCGTGATCTGGTCGCCGGCGGGCGGGCAGCCCAAGCCGGTCCAGCTCACCAACGCCAAGCTGCAACTGTGGGACATTGTGGGCCGCGTGCAGACCGCGCGGACGTTTACGCCCAACGAGAGCCCGATGTACGTGGTCGGCGAGGGCGTGTCGGCCGAAGATTTCGAGAAGGCCGTCGTGACGGCCCCGTAAGACCGAATTGAGAACGACGCCTGTTGCCGACGTCCCAAACGTTTACCGGGCGTCGTTCTCTCGTGTTTCGTCCCGGTGGGTAACGATTTCATCCTGGAGTGACGCGCTTTCGTCCCGGAGGGACGCACGACAATAGCCCAGCAGTTCTACTGCTGGGTCGCAAAAACGCCCAATATTGTCTGGCAAGTCCCGTGAGGGACGGCCGAAATGGGACGCGAACGATTCGACCGTCCCTTGCGGGACGGAAAAGATGCCGCCTAGCCCCGCGTTCCCAGCGATAGAACAGCATTATGCAAGTGCTAGCACCGCCTATTGAAAAATAAGGACTTAGGTAGCCTCCTGTGACGTTGATAGCAACGACAGCAGCAACGTAACTCCTTATTTGAATGTGCCAATGCTAGCACTTGCATAATCCTGTAGAATCGCTGGGCTAGTGCGTCTCTGAAAACGTTTGATCGGTGGGGTGCGAGTCCCCACCAGGTTTGCGTTACAAACCTGTAACCGAAAGTAACCGCGTCTCCGCGAGGAGGGGTGGGAAGCAACCGGAGGTGAATGACCAGTCCGTAGGATAACGAACCTGATTCGGCCAAGCCTGTCGGGGAGCCTGCTAGCCAATGGCGAACCTCCGACCGCGTGACGGCGTTCCCTCCGATCCGTCCAGATCTGCCCGGGGGATAGATGCGGCGGCTCATCCGGCTGAGGTAACGTGCGAAAGCCGCGATGAGGAGATGGCAAGACGGTGGTTGAGGACGGAATGGTCGGAAGGTCAAACGCCAGATAAAGAGGGAGACCTGGGCGGACACCAGGACGGAGTTCATTGTCCCTGATAAGGGCACGAAGAGCCGACCACCCAGGAGTCAGAGCACCCATAGTAGCTAGGAAGCCGGGTAATGCCGGGGGAGCGAAGGGGTGCAGGAAAGTGGATGCGACATGGTGCTCGACCAGACTAGTTCCGTAACACGATTGTCGGTGACGACTAAGGACGACGGACTGCACCAGGCATGCGTGACCTGGTTCAGACTGGACGCAGTGTCTCTGTCGCATGTTGATGGCCTTCCCATGAAGGTCAGGGACTCGATTCCTGCCGTCTTCGAGAAGGAACCTGGCTTCCTCCCCGATCCCGGTACATCAATCCTCCTAGAGGTAACACCACTAACTGGAGAGCCGGATGCGGGAAATCCGCCCGTCCGGTTCGGAGGAAGGGGGAGCCGGGACCAACCGGCTCTCCCTACCCCTATTTGTCAAACGACCCTACGGGTCGAGACATGCTCGTCAGAAAGAATTGAGTCCACCGTACGCGAGGGACAATCCAATGTCATTCCGTCTGCGTTTCCGCTGCGCGGCCTGTCTATCCGTGTTGCTGACGTCCGGCGCGACGTGTCTCGCGGCGGAGCCGCCGACATTTCACCCCGGCCGGGTCATCCCGCTTCTCGGTGAAGATCAGCAGAACCTCGTGCCCAACGCCAGCTTCGAGTGCGGCACGGACGGTTGGGGATCGGCCGAACTGGACGCCTTGCCCGGCTGGTACGGTCCGCTCAATGGGCTGTTCGGCCATCTTGATACGAGCACCGCGGCGAACGGCCACGCGAGCCTGAAGATCGCGCTTGGGCCCGAGAATCAGCCGATCGCGCACAACGATTATCTGCACGTGGTGCGCCGGCCGATCAGGGCCCCGTTGGCGGCCAGCGTCGGCTGGATCGCCGTCAAGCCGGGCCAACCCTACACGTTCTCGGTCGCCATGAAAGCTGCCGTCGCGGGCACCCCGGCGCGGTTGGTCGTGCGCCAGTTCCACGCCGCCCCCGTCGAAAAGCTCGTGAAACTCTCCACGGAGTGGAAGCGCTACTCGCTCGATGTTACGCCGACGGCCGAGGCCTGCTACGTCCTGGCCGGCCCCGATCTGCGGCAGACCGAAGACAACCCCCGTCCGCCCGAGCGGGCGACCGTTTGGCTCGATGCCGTGCAGCTCGCGCCAGGCGACGGAAACGTGACTTTCGCCAAGCGGCAGCCCATCGAATTGGGCATCGCCACCGACAAGCCGGGTAACGTGTTTGCCTGGGGCGAGCCGCTGGCATTTCACCTCACTCTGGCGTCGGCCGAGAAGAGAGTGTGCGAAGCGTCGATTGAACTGTACCTGACCGACTTCTTTGACAACGAGGTGTGGCGCGACACTACATCGGCGCAATCGTTTAAGGTGCCACCGCAATCGGCCAACGAGATTGACCTCACAATTCCTCCCTCGTCCCAACTTCGTGGTTTCCTGCGGTTGCACGCGACCTTGACCAGCGGAAAAACGGTGGCCCAGCGGTCGCTGCGGCTGGCGGCGATTCCCACTTACCGCCAGGAAGATTCGCGCTTCGGCCTGAACCACGCCTTCGGTTGGCCGGAAATGCTCGACCTGTGCCGTCAGGCGGGCTTGCTCTGGATGCGCGACTGGTCGCCGAAATGGCAAGACGTTGAGCCGAAAAAAGGGCAGTTCACGTTCACGGAGACCGACGCGCAGATCGACCGCATTCTTGCCAAGGGCCTCAAGGTGGAGTGCGTGCTGGCCTTCCCGTCGAATATATGGTCCTCAAGCGCCCCGGCCAGCGTTCAGCCGCCGGACCCGTGGTACAACAGTCCTTACATTTCGCCGGACCCGGAACGGCAGCGCGACGAAGTGCTCGCCGAAGCAGGGGCGCCCTACAAGCGGATGGGCTATGCACCGCGCAGCCTCGAAGAGTTTGAGAACTACGTCAACCAGACGGTGGCCCACTACAAGGATCGCATCCACGACTGGCAAGTCTTCAACGAACCGATCCACACCGACTACGCCCTCGATGGCCAGGCCGGATACAAGACGTCCGACTTCATCCGCCACATCGAGCCGTTCGTGCGAGGGGCGCGGCGCCGACCCGAACTGCCGCATCCTGGGCGGCTACAACATCGAGGGCTACCATCCGTCCCAGGGGTTGCCGGAGACGTTGAAGGAACTCGAACGTTTCATCAACCTGGGCGGACTGAAGCATCTCGACGTGTTCACGGTCCATATCTATCCGTCGCTGGAGCCGCCGGAGGGCATGGAGCCGTTGTTGCAGCGGCTGGGCGCCGTGATGGACCAGCAGAAGACCCGCCGGCCCATCTGGTTCACGGAGCACGCCTATTACGCCGACGACGAGCCCTGGATCTCGCCGATCGTCGTGCATCCCAACGGGGCCCATCTGCCCAGCGAGCGCATCCAGGCCGAGTACCAGGTGCGCTTCAACACGATCCTCTTGGCCAACGGCGTGGAGAAGATCTTCTCGCATGCGGGGATCGGCTCGGCGGTCAACCACACCAACCTGTGGACGATGTTTCTGCGTTACGGCAGCGAGCCGTTCAAGTGCTACGCCACGCAGGCCGTGATGTCGCAGATGTTCACGCCGACGTGCAGATTCGTCAAGCGGCTATTGCCGGGCCAAGCAGCCTATGCCTATTTGTTCAGCGACACGACGCGCACCGTAGGCGTCATCTGGGCGCCGTCCGGCACGGAGCCGAAGCCGCTCCGACTCGGCAATGCGAAGCTGCAATTGCTCGACATCGTGGGGCGGCCCCAGACGTCGCGGACGTTTACGCCGGGCGAAAGTCCCGTGTACATCGTCGGCGAAGGCCTGTCGGCGGAGGAGTTCGAGAAGGCGGTGACGGTCGTGCCTTAGCAGTCCGTTGAAAAAGGGGACAGGCACCTCACGGCCGTTGTTTCTCACAGGTTTTTCGCTTGTCCGTTCGGAGCCAGTCCCCTTTTTCAACGGACTGTTGGGGGGCAATCGCAGCGGTCGGTGCGGACGGCGATCTTCCGCGGCGCGGGGCGCCTCTCGGACGATCGATCTTGCGGAGGCAATTCCGCACACGTCGTAACGTTTGTTGCATCAACGGCTTGCGCCGGAGCCTCCTGATCCCGAAATCAGAAGTTTTCGGGTGGGTTGCCGGGTGGTTTTTGGCCGATATAATCATCTTGTGCTTTGTTGGCAGCCGTTGCTGCTCCAGAATGGCCGGGGTTCACCCGGCGGAATGGGGCGGCGGAAAAAAATCTCTGGAAACGGCCCTGGCGGCCGTTGACAGGCCTCGGACGGACTGCTAAACTCAGTGTTTCGCCAATTCGGGAAGCGAGTTGGCCGTAGTGTTCTTTGACAATTCGGTTGTGGTAATGAAGTGGCATCTTAATGTGTGAACCACGTCGAGCAGCGCAAGCGTAATCGGCGTGGCTCCACGGGCACTTAGAGCATTCGTTACTCGGATCGAACAGCAACCTCGATTCCACTGAGGGCTGGTCGCTTCAGCGACCAGTTTGAAGCGGATGAGAGTTGCAGTTCGATCCGTTAGCGCGATCACGTGAATCGGCTCCGGCTTTTTTGGAGCGTTGGATTCATGTGGCCAAGCTACTAAGGGCACATGGGGGATGTCTTGGCGTCAGAAGCCGAAGAAGGGCGTGGAAGACTGCGATAAGCCCGGGGTAGTTGTCAAACGAGCGTTGATCCCGGGATTCCCGAATTAACACACACTGAATCCATAGGTGTGTGTCGCGAACGCGGTGAACCGAAACATCCAAGTAACCGCTGGAAAAGAAAGAAAAATCGATTTCCCCAGTAGTGGCGAGCGAAAAGGAAAGAGCCCAAACCGCGGAGGTTTTCCTCTGCGGGGTTGTAGGGCCTCTCACATGGGAGTTACCAAGCTACCAGCTAGCAGAACTGCCTGGAAAGGCAGGCCATAGACGGTGACAGCCCGGTACGCGACAGTGGTGTAGCCTCCCGAGGGGTACCTGAGTAGGTCGGGCCACGTGGAATCCCGACTGAATCTGCGGGGACCATCCCGCAAGGCTAAATACTCCCTGACGACCGATAGTGAACTCAGTAGGGCGACTGAAAGATGGGAAGAACCCCTGCTAGGGGAGGATACTGAACCTGAAACCATGTGCCTACAAGCGGTCGGAGCACTATGGCAAGCTTGCTTGCAAAGTGTGACGGCGTGCCTTTTGCATAATGATCCGGCGAGTTACCGTCTGCGGCGTTAGGTTAAGGCCTTCCGGGCCGGAGCCATAGGGAAACCGAGTCTGAATAGGGCGACACAGTCGTTGGCGGTAGACGCGAATCTGCGTGAACTACCCATGAGCAGGTTGAATCGCGGGTTATACCGCGTGGAGGACCGAACCCACTTGGGTTGAAAACCGAGGGGATGACTTGTGGGGAGGAGTGAAAGTCTAATCAAACGCAGGGATAGCTCGTTCTCTCCGAAATATTTTTAGGAATAGCCTTGAGCCACTACGCACCGGGGGTAGAGATACTGAATCGGGTTGGGGGTCCTCCCAGACTACCCTCCTGAACCAAACTCCGAATACCGGTGCGACTATCTCAGGAGTCAGTCCGCGAGGGATAAGCTTCGCGGTCGAGAGGGAAACAACCCAGATCATCTGCTAAGGTCCCGAAGTCGGTCTTAGTCACTAAGGAAGTTGAATTGCCGCGACAGCCAGGATGTTGGCTTAGAAGCAGCCACCATTTAAAAAGTGCGTAACAGCTTACTGGCCGAGCAGTTCTGCGCCGATAATGAACGGGAGTAAGCCCGACACCGAAGCAGTGGAATCCGCAAGGATTGGTAGGAGAGCGCTGAAGAACAGACACGAGCCGTACCGTAAGGAGCGGTGGAGGGTTCTTCAGGTGCTTATGCCGGAATGAGTAACGATAAGGCAGGTGAGAATCCTGCCCGCCGAAAGCCTAAGGTTTCCTGGGGAAGGTAATTCCGCCCAGGGTTAGCCGGTACCTTAGTCGAGGCCGAAAGGCGTAGACGATGGATAGCAGGTCAACATTCCTGCGCCACTGGAGTGGACCGATGGAGGGACGGCGTTTGAAGGGTGAGCCGTACGAGTAGAAACGTCGGTAGACCGTCTTGAGGTGAGGGATAGGCAAATCCGCCCTCGCAAGCCAAGAGCACGGGCTCGAACGCATTTACGTTCGTGAAGTCATCTGAAGGACGTCCAAGAAAAGCTCCTAAGGGTTGAAGCTCTGGTGACCGTACTAAAACTGACACAGGTAGGCGAGACGAGTAGTCTAAGGCGCTCGGGAGAATGGTGGTTAAGGAACTCTGCAACATGACCCCGTAAGTTCGCGATAAGGGGTGCCCTCGGGGGTTAACGCTCCTGGGGGCCACAGTAAATCGAGAGCTGCGACTGTTTATCAAAAACACAGGACTCTGCCAACTCGCAAGAGGATGTATAGAGTCTGACGCCTGCCCGGTGCCGGTAGGTTAAGGAAGAGGGTTAGCCGCAAGGTGAAGCCCGCGACCGAAGCCCCGGTAAACGGCGGCCGTAACTATGACGGTCCTAAGGTAGCGAAGTTCCTTGTCGGGTAAGTTCCGACCTGCATGAATGGCGTAACGACAGCTCTACTGTCTCAACCACCAACCCGGTGAAATTGTAGCCGTGGTGAAGATGCCACGTTCCCGTAGCTAGACGGAAAGACCCCATGAACCTTTACTGTAGGCTGGTATTGGGCTGTGATATGTTCTGTGTAGGATAGGTGGGAGGCGTTGAAGCCGGTACGCTAGTATCGGTGGAGCCAACCTTGAAATACCACCCTGGGCATATTTTAGTTCTAACTCTGATTCCCGTGAATCCGGGCAGAGGACATTTCCAGTTGGGCAGTTTGACTGGGGCGGTCTCCTCCAAAAAAGTAACGGAGGAGTTCAAAGGTACCCTCAGCCTGGTTGGCAATCAGGCGTCGAGCGTAAAGGTAGAAGGGTGCTTGACTGCGAGACGGATATGTCGAGCAGATACGAAAGTAGGACTTAGTGATCCGGTGGTCCCGTATGGAAGGGCCATCGCTCATCAGACAAAAGGTACTCTGGGGATAACAGGCTTATCGCTCCCGAGCGTCCATAGCGGCGGAGCGGTTTGGCACCTCGATGTCGGCTCATCACATCCTGGGGGTGGAGAAGCTCCCAAGGGTTTGGCTGTTCGCCAATGAAAGTGGTACGTGAGCTGGGTTCAGACCGTCGTGAGA
This sequence comes from uncultured Planctomycetaceae bacterium, assembly GCA_963759115.1. Taxonomy (GTDB): domain Bacteria; phylum Planctomycetota; class Planctomycetia; order Pirellulales; family Thermoguttaceae; genus CAVWXT01. Next base: position 704,702 of record CAVWXT010000006.1, on the reverse strand, counting down.
CAGGTCGGTCCCTATCTGCTATGGGCGCACGAAACTTGCGGAGGTTCTTCTTTAGTACGAGAGGATTTAGAAGGACGTACCTCTGGTGTGCCAGTTGTCGCGCTAGCGGCACGGCTGGGTAGCTATGAACGGAAAGGATAAACGCTGAAAGCATATAAGCGTGAAGCCCTCTCCAAGATCAGGTTTCGTTGGGGTATATACCCCGAAAGTCCCCTGGAAGACTACCAGGTCGATAGGTCGGATGTGTACGCGCAGCAATGCGCTCAGCTAACCGATACTAACGGACGAATGCTTGGCCGCATGTATCCAACGCTCCTAAGAGCCCGCGTTAGGGTGTCACTTCCTTACCACAACCATCTGAGTGGTCAGTTGGCTAGTGGTCAGTTTGTCAGTTCTTGGCGTTCAAGCACTGACCACTGAACCACTGACCACTGAACCACTACCTAGCGGCTCGCCCCCTCACAGTTGGCGACGCCGCTCCTTTCCGGTGACCATATCTGAAAGGCCACACCCGTTCCCATTCCGAACACGGTAGTTAAGCTTTCGGAGCCGATGGTAGTACCAAAAGTGCGAGAGTAGGTGTCGCCGGATTTAATTCAAGAAAGCCCCCGCGGCCCACAAAGCCCCGGGGGCTTTTGCGTTTCTCGCACGCTCGCCCAGGTCTTTCAGTCAATGTGAGATGTCGGTGCCGTCTGTCTGCTGGAATGACGGAAAGCGGCTCACCCCTGATGGTGGGTGACACGGGCTTGACGGGCTTGGTGGGCGCGGCCACACTTATGGTGGCGGCGTGGGAGCGGAACCCAGGAAAGAGATCATGTCGAGCCAATCTGAGCCTAATTCCGGCAAATCGACTCAGGAAGCGGAGTCGGTCGTTCGTCTGACGGTGGCCGGCTTCAAATCTCTGCGGGAAGAGCAGTCGATCGAGTTGCGGCCCTTGACCGTCTTGGCGGGAGCCAACAGCGCGGGCAAATCCAGCATTGTGCAGCCCTTCCTCCTGCTCAAGCAAACGCTGGAGGCCAGTTACGATCCCGGCCCGCTGCTGCTGAACGGCCCAAACGTGCGATTCACAAAAGCCGAGCAATTGCTTTCTCGCACAGATGACGGAAAGTACGTTTCTGCATTCCAAGTTGGCGCGGGTATGCAGAAGGGCGATAGCCTCTCGCTGCGATTTCAGAAACAGACCGATACGGGCTTTGCCATCGAGGAAATGCGAACCTTCCTTGAGACGCAAGAGTTGGTTTACGAAGAGGGAATGTCGTCGACTACGGTTCCCAAGTGGCTTCCAAGTCATGTCCGTCGGAACCTCGAAAACACTGGAATACCGGAACGTGATATCAAATTTGAGGTTCTCCGCGAACGGTGTTTTTTGAAGCCAATTGCAAGAGCGGTTGTGGCTGGAGTGATGATACCGCTCAATTTTGTGGACTTGCCTTTAGTGTGGTCTCTCAAGCGATGGCTTGGGCGATTGATTCATTTGCCGGCCTGGCGTGGGAAGCCGGAGAGAACATACCCTGTTACGGCCGTTGACAAAAGCTTCCCGGGAACTTTTGACAACTACGTAGCCAGTGTTCTTGCCAAGTGGCAACGCGACGGAAACAAGACAGTCCTGGAGAGCGTCTGCAAAGACCTCCAACGGCTCGGGCTGGCTTGGACGGTGTCGGCGGTCTACGTGAACGATGCCGAAGTTGAAATTCGCGTGAATCGCCTGCCGAAGCCAGTCGCCGGCAAAGCTCCGGATCTCGTCAGCATCGCGGACGTCGGTTTCGGCGTATCGCAAACGCTTCCGGTCGTCGTCGCGTTGCACGCGGCGGAAAAAGGACAGGCGGTCTACATCGAGCAGCCGGAAATTCATCTTCACCCCCGTGCCCAAGTCGCATTGGCCACGGTTTTGGCCGATGCGGCCAAACGCGGAGTGCAGGTCGTCATCGAAACCCATAGTCGGACGCTCTTGCTGGCGTTGCAAACCCTCGTGGCCAATGGTGAATTGCCGACGGGCTTGATCAATTTGCACTGGTTTACTCGCGACGCGACGAACGGGACGACCACGATCCGCAGCGCCACGCTGGATGATTCCGGTGCGTTCGGCGAGTGGCCGGAAGATTTCGCGCAAGTGGAATTGGACCTCGAAAGCAGCTACATCAGCGCCGCCGAAACTCGCCTCAGCGGAGGCGGGAATGGCTAAGGCGGAGTCCAAACGGCTCGTGATAGACGCCGATGTTGTTTGCTCGGCGTGCGGCAAGGCAACAACCCATCCCAGGGCAAGAACTTGCTGTGATTTTCTTCTTTCCGTATTGAATATCTGCCATCGGGTCGTCCTTACACCGCTCATGCAGGACGAATGGAATCGTCACACCTCCTCTCGCGTTGACTTTTTCAGAACATGGCGGGCAACAATGATCGGCCAAAAGAAGATAATGTGCATTGATCCGCCTATGCCCCCCTCGCTGCTGCGCGACGTCGAAAGAACCGTGGAGTCCGACAAGGATATTGAAGCCGTTCGCAAGGACATCCACCTCATTCACGCGGCGTTGGCCGCCGACCGTTCGATCGTCTCCTGCGACGAAACTGCCCGAAGACTTTTTGGAAATGCTTCCGCCAGCGTGACGGACTTGAGCCCGATTATCTGGGTCAATCCCGATCAAGAGGAAGAAGAGCCGATTCGATGGCTGGAAGACGGGGCTGAAGCAGAGCCGGATCGAATGCTGTGCCGACAGCGGAGATGACGACCCGACTCTCGCTTTCCACAAAATAGGCGGTGCGCGTCGTGCTTGCAATCCTCACCCGCTCTCCACTCGCTCCAGCACCACCGGAAACGGCACGTGACTCAAGACGCCGAACAGCGGGTGCTTTTGCAGCTTCGCCCGAACCAGATGGGGCGAGGAAACACCGCATAAGAATCGGGCCAGCGAGCGGGGATTGCGGAGCTCGGCGGCGTATTGCCGTCGCAGCGCCAGTCCCTGCGACCACGCCTCCGGGTCGATCCGCGGCTCCGGCCGCGGCGGCAGTCGGCTCACGCGGCCGCCCTGCAAACACCAGGAACAGTGACCGCAAGGCCGGGAGAGCGGGTCGCCAAAATGGCCGCCCAGGGCCGACACCTGGCAACCGTCGTGTTCGACCAATGCCGACACTTGGCCGAGTCGGCCGATCTCCCGCTCTTCCCGCTGTAGCGACTTTTCGTGCAACGACTTCGCCAAGGCGGCGATGTCGTCGGGCCGGCGGAGCAGCTTGAACCGGTGCCGCACGCCGGCAACCTTCAACTCCATGTGCCCTTGTTCGGCCAGATAGTCGAGCGCCGGACCACGCGATCCCGCGGCTGGCCGAGCGTCCTACTCGCCTCGTCCAGGTCGAGTTGGAACCAGGTCTTTGCTTTCGTCGCCTGGCGGAACAAATCGGCCAGGAACTTCTTGCGCTCGCCGTCGAAACGGCCCAAAATCTCCGCCGATGTCTTCAGCGGCTTGAATTGATACGTGGCGTAGAAGGGCGTGCCGCGCTCCAGGTGGCCGGCGAGTTCCAGGTACGTCAGCAACGTGCGGACCACCGTGAATCGGATGTCGTGCGTCGAGGATAGCTCGTACTCGCTGGCGTCGAACTCCGCGTCGTTGCCGAAAATCTCGCCCGTAAGCCCCTCGACGGCATCCAGGCTGGGCGTATCGCCGTAGACAAAGTTCTCCAACACGTTCAGGTCGTCGGGGCAGAAGAACATTTCGCACACCGACGGCCGGCCGTCGCGCCCGGCCCGACCGATTTCCTGGGCGTAGTTCTCCAGGCTCTTGGGCGGATTGTAATGGTAGACGTAGCGGACGTCGGCCTTGTCGATGCCCATGCCGAAGGCGATCGTGGCCACGACGATCCCCCGTTGCGAGGCGATGAACCAATTCTGGATCTCCTCGCGATCGGCGTCTTCCATGCCGGCGTGATACGGCCGGGCGCGAAAACCGGCCGCGCAAAGCCGCTCGGCCAGCGTCTCGGCCGTCCGCTGCAAGGTGACGTATACGATCGTGGGGCCCGGCTCCCGCTTTCGCATCGCGTCGAGAAACACCGTGTCGCGCTGCTCCCGCGCGGCCGGCGTCGCCAGCATCGTCAGGTTCGGACGGTAGAAGCCGGTGCGGACGGCGCACTGCGGCTCGATGTCGAAGAAGCGGCACATGTCGGCCAACACTTGGGGCGTGGCGGTGGCCGTCAGCGCCAGGATCCGTTCGGCGTGGCACGACTTGGCGAACTGCGCCAGCCGCAGATAGTCGGGCCGGAAGTTGTGCCCCCATTCCGAGATGCAATGGGCTTCATCCACGGCGAACAGCGAGATCCTCGTACGTTGAATGGCCTGGCAAAACCGCTCGTTGACGAACCGTTCCGGCGCGACGTACAGCAACCGCAGCCGGCCCGAGCGAACCTCGTCCATGACCGTCCGGTTCTCCTCCAAAGTCAACGTCGAATCGAGTCGCCGCGCGGCGATTCCCCGAGCCACCAGCGCGTCGATCTGATCCTTCATCAGGGCGATCAAGGGCGAAACCACGAGGGTCAAACCGGGCAGCAGCAGGGCGGGAATCTGATAGCAGAGCGACTTGCCGCCGCCGGTCGGGAATACGGCGGCGGCCGATCGCCCGGCCAACAGGTGCCCAATCGCGTCTTCTTGTCCGGGCTTGAACTCCGAGAAGCCGAATCGGTCTTTGAGCAATTGGAGTAATTCGTCCCGTCCCGTTTCTCCGCTGCCGTTCTCGTTGACTGGCATGAAATGTCCTCGCCTGGGATAACCCTTGGGTGACGTGTACTAATATATATGCTCACACCCATTTCGCTCAAGCCCCCCAGACAGTAGGCTCACGGCGCGGGCCTGCTACTTTGCGGGGGTGGATTGTTAGGGAAGCGATATTCTCCTGTAATAAACCGGCCGGTTCCAGCGACTACTCTTCTGAACCGCGGTTTACAGCAGGTATCTGGAAAGTGACCGACTGGAAAACCATCGTCGACCAGCATGGCCAGCTCGTCTGGGCGACGGCCTGGCGGCTCCTGGGCAACCATGCCGATGCCGCGGATTGTTTCCAAGACACGTTCTTGGAAGCCGTCAAGGTGGCCCGCCGAGAGCCGGTCCGCGATTGGACTTCGCTGCTGCGGCACTTGGCCACCGCCCGGGCCTTGGACCTGTTGCGGGTTCGCTGTCGGCAGCGACGGCAGATTGACCTGTCGGCCGATCCGGCGGGCGCGGTGAGCCACAACGCGGGGCCGCGGGAAGAGGCCGAGGCCGGCGAGTTGGCCGAGCGTTTGCGGGCGGCCTTGGCCGAATTGCCGGCCGACCAGGCCGCCGTCTTCTGCCTGAGTTGTTTGGATAAGCTGAGTTATCGCGAGGTGGGCGAGCGGCTCGAACTGACGGTGAGCGCCGTCGGGGTGCTGTTGCACCGCGCCCGTGGACGATTGCGAGAGCTCTTGATTCCGGTTGACGCGAGATCGACCAGCGAGGATTGAGGATCAACGGACGTGGATCGGCGAGACGAACATTTCGACGACCTGTTGGATCGCGCCACAGAGGCCCTGCGCCAGGCGGCCGTTCCTCAGGGGCCGCCACCGGAAGTGGTTGCCCGCGCGTTACAAGGCATCCAAACAGCGGATACCGCTCCGCTAAGCATTCTGGAAAGGCTCCGAAAAATGAAACGCATTGCCAGAATTGCCGTGGCCGCAAGCGTGCTGGCGGCGGTCGGCCTTCTCGTCTCGTGGTTTACGATCGGCGGCGGCTCGACCAATATCGCCTTCGCGGAGGTGGCCAAAGCGCTGGACAACCTCCGAACCGCCACGTACGACTGCACGATGGAGATGAAGAACCCGATGGACGGGAAGACGATCACCACCACAATGAAGGGATTTTTCCTTGCACCGTCATGCGAACGTGTAGAGATGTCGATGTCCATGGGTTCCGCTAAGGACAAAGGCAGCAGCGTTATGATTTTGGATCATCAGGCCATGAAAGGCCTTGTACTAGCGCCGAGCAGAAACTGGCCACCACGATGGACCTCTCAAAAATAAAGAAGCCCGCCGGCCCGTCGAATCCGTTTGAGATGGTGCGGCAACTCGTTCGGGAGGGGAGCAACAGTTCGGGCCAGAACGTCGAATCGCTCGGCAAGAAAGAAATCGACGGGCGTGTGGTCGTTGGCTTTCGCGCCCATAGCAACATGGCAGACCAGACTTTCTGGGCCGATCCGCAGACCGCCCGGCTCGTTCGCATCGACTTCGACATGCCAGGCGGCAGCGGTCATGGCGTAATGAGCAACGTCCGCTATGACATGGAATTGGACGCTTCGTTGTTCAGCCTTGAACCGCCCGCCGGCTATACCGTCAATAACATGGAGGCGACGATGCCCGTCGAGAATGACCTGGTCAATTTCCTGCGTTTTGTTGCCGAGCAAAACGACGGCGCTTTCCCTGCCGCAATTGGGCCGAGCGATAGGGAATACCAGCAGGCCATGCAAGCAGAAGCAATGGCGGAAACTGAGAAGTTCATGCGAGAACCGGAAACGGCAAAGCTTCTCAAGGAGCTTCAAGCCCAGTATGGCAAGGATAGGGACGGGTTCATGAAGGCGTGGATGAAGGCGCAGATGCCGTTCAACCAAAAGCTCACGCAGAAGATCATGCTGAAACACCAGCAGGGCACGCTGTTCTACGGGATGCTCAAACCGGAAAACGACTCGCACTACGTCGGGGGCGGGGTGAAACTGGGCACGCCCGATCGGCCCATCCTCTGGTACAAGCCCACGGGGGCCGACAAGTACCGGGTGATCTACGCCGATCTCAGCGTCAAGGAGGCGGCCCCCGCCGAGATCAGGGGTTTCCCCAAAGCGATCGAGGGCTACACGGGGCCAACGACGAACGTCGCCGCGTCCCTTCAAAACGAGAAGGACTTGATCGAAACGCTGCGCGGTTACGCCGCTGCGCAGAATGGCCTGCTGCCGCCGACCCTTAACCCGGGGGACGTTGAGTCTGGAATCAAGGCCCCGTTGGAGAAGGAAATCGAGGCCAAGTACGGCATGTCGCGCGAGGCAAAGATGAAGGCTCTGCAAGACCTTGAGTTCATGATGACGCACGCGGACGTGGGCTTGATCATGAAGTGTGGCCAAGCTCTCCGTTTTCTTCACGACATGAAGCCCGAGAACGACTCGCACTACGCCGGCAAGGACGTGAAGCTGGAAACGCCCGATCGGCCCATCTTCTGGTACAAGCCCACCGGGGCCGAGAAGTACCGCGTCATCTACGCCGATCTCAGCGTCAAGGAGATCACGCCCGACGAGGCCAAGAAGCTGTCCGAAGCGCAACCCAAATAGACCTTAACGAATCGGCAAAAGCCGGAACGGGGTTGGTCGGAACTGCCCTTGGTGGTAGAATATACATATTGTCCGATTGAGACCGACGTGACCAAGGATTCTGTGAAATGCCCAAGTTGGATTACCGCAATATCGAAGCCGACAGTACCCGGTGCGGTGGTCAGCCCGTCGTGGTCGGTACCCGAATTCGCGTAGCAACGATCCTGGCGTGTTACCGACAGGGCATGGGTGTGGAAGAGATTCTGCAACAATATTCCAGCCTTCGGCCGGCAGACGTCCACGACGCCCTGGCCTACGCCTACGACCACCTGGACGAGATTGAGGCCGCCCTAACGGCCGACGACGAAGCATCGGTCAAAAGCCGCCTGGCCGGCGGCAGATCAACCTGATGGCTGCGATCCGCTTCTTCACGGACGAGGATGTCTACGGTGCGATCGCCTCCGCCCTGCGCCGAGCGAGAATCGATGCCTGCTCCACGCCGGAGGCCGGCCGCCGAGGACAATCGGACGGATCCCAGCTTGAGTGGGCGACGGCCGAAGGCCGCGCACTGGTCACCTTCAACGTTGCCCATTTCGCCGGACTCCATGCGACTTGGGCGCGGCAGGGCCGTCATCATGCGGGGATCATCGTATCAAGCCAACGCGCGGTCGGCGACGTGGTCCGTCGCCTGCTCCATTTGTCTGGCGCGCTCGATTCTGAGTCAATGCGCGACCGCCTGGAATTCCTGGGCGACTGGTAGGTTCGCACGCCGTCGCTGTTGGGTAGCGCCGCAGGGTCGACGGTCGTGGCGGTCATCCGTCCACGCCTCCAAATTCTGTAACAACGATTCCCGACCTCTTTCAAGGTCCCCGCTACAGTCGTTGGCAGGACGGCGCGAAGACGGAGACTAGGCCTTCGCGGCCGGCGTTGGGCAATTGGGTAGAAGGACCGGCAGACCCGGCTGTCACGCCCGTCGTGGCAACCGCTGCTACTTCCAATTCATCCAGAGCGTTTCTGTCTTTCTTGCTTTGGATTGCCCGCCTGCAGCGTGATTGGCGATATCAAACTGCACACTTCGCCAACTACCATAAAGTCTATCGTAAAGGGGCGAGGGATACCCACTTAGCACGACCTTTCCCACACAAGAGTGCAACACGTCAGCCAGTTCCTTGTGATCGTCTTCCGACATCTCACAACCGTACACATCTCTGCTGCTCTCGTGTCGAGTCTCATGGACGTAGGGCGGATCGCAATAAAGCAGCGTGTTTGGGCTATCCCAGACGCGAATTACGTCACTCGCCGGCCGCATCAGGATCTCAACTGTGCGAAGCCTCTCGGTAATCAGCGGAAGCTGTTCGTCGATCATAGAGAGATAACCCGACACGACGTCGGCCATTCCGCGACGCACACGATGCAACGTGAAACTGAATGAATCACCCCTTCCTCCCAGCGACAACCGCCATCTAACGAAATCTCTTCGTGCTTGCTCAAGATCGCCAGCGCCAGGCTGCTCGGAGTCAATGAACTCAACTTCGCTGTACGGAGTCAGGGTCAATCGACGCCTGAGTTCTTCCCCCTGGTCACGAAGCACCCGAAAAAACCGTGCGATACGACAGTCAAGATCATTGTAGACCTCAACCTGGGACGGCTCCTTATTCAACAAGACGGATGCACCGCCGCCGAAAGGTTCCACGTAGGTGTGATGGGTTGGGAAAAGACTGATTATTCTATGGCACAGATAATGCTTCCCCCCGTGCCACTTCACCGGTGGTCTAAGCGTACCGCGTTTTGAAATGGAAGCAGCGTGTCGTACCATTGATTCCTAATCATCTAAGCTGGGAGTTGTCAACAAACGAGGCCGACCGTTAATGTAGTTCAACGGTGGCTGATATCGGCCAATGCACCCGAGTTCAAGTGTTTTTCGGTACTCATGAAGAACGCTCGCATCGAGGGAAAGAATCCCCAACTGCACTTCGCTCTTCCGAACTTGGAATAGCCAGTCGGGAAGCAGTGATTTGCCATCACCAGACTCAAAGTGATGCTCGATACGATGCCTCAGGTTGTCAGTCTCACCAATATAGATAGTAACGCTATCGGTTCTGAGCGTGTATAAGCCCTGTCCGGTTGGCAGTCTGCTTGCCCGGATGTCCGTGGCTATGCCCACCTTTGCGAACCGGGGGCAATCGACCTCTGTGGCCTTCTTCGAAAACCGATGCGATTTTCTCAGACCAAGCACAATCCACCGATATTCAAGAGGACGATACCCGGGGGCAAGAAGACTAGCTGTCTTGTCAAACTGTCCTGCAAGTTCGGGGTCGCAGATTATCTTGTCGAGCGATACGCTGTGACCTGCCTCTCGCTCCAATTTCCGCTGAATGAAACTGATTGCCATCTCGGTGGCGAATTCAAACTCATCCTTACCGGGGACGGTATACCGCCTTGTCTTTGTTGGCACCGAGATACTGCCGGCCTTTCTTGCGTTGAACAATGTCCAGTTCAACTGAAAGTCGGTTCCTGTCGCGCCCAATTGGCGCGCACGCTCCAGAAATCTGCGATTCAACTCGGGATCGGCCACAACTCGATCTGTAGAGTAGCCGTCCCGAACCTCCAAGAATGCGCGGATAAGGGGCGCTACTGGGGCACTGCCGCTATCCGCTAAGTCAGATAGCTGCATTGCGAGTTTGGCAACCACAAGTTGATTCAGACTGACGCCCTCCCTGGCCGCTTCTTTTTCCAGCGCAGCGTGAAGCGACTGAGGAACCCGTGCGACGAACTTGCCGCTCTTCTTTGGCGTAGCCCCCTCAACCAAGCCCGTGCGATCAATGGCGTCGTTGACCAACCCTCGGATAGCTCGATATTCCGCCGTCTTGATGAAGGCCGCGCGCTCTTCACGAGTCGGATATGCTCGCGCAACCAAGCCATCGACAGGATTGAAAAGCACGTTCGATAAGTCCGCCCAGGAATCGGTGGACTCCGCAACCGCAATAGCCGACTCTAAGATTTGACTTGATGGGATCATGTTTCGTCACCTCCGGCCGCCTTGGTCCTGTCCCGCAAGACTTCCGAGTTGTCTGACGTTCCGACCGGCGTCGACGGCACGAGGGGAGGTATAAAATACATCGTTCCGCCGGTACGTTCCAGGTACAGAGACTCCTGATGGAGGATTGCAGCGAACTTTGCAGCCATCTTTTCTAAGCGGCCGCGCACGGATAACTTGAACAAGTGTACTTACGTGGTGAGAGCGTGTAGTTCCATTCGCCGTGGAACTTGTGATGTTTGAGACGCAGCTTTCTCAGTTGCTCGTCAGTGACTTTGATTTTGGTCGGATAATGGTTTGTGTCAATGGCCGCTTTCACAGTCAATCCCGTTCGCGTCTTCGTGTTGGCGATGAGATTCACGATGACCTCAAGGCTGACCAGGGGGCGGGCACGCCAGTTCTTCGTGATGAAGCTGAACAGGCGATGCTCGATCTTGTTCCATTTGCTGGTGCCGGGTGGGAAATGACAAACGAACAGCTTGATGCCCAATTCGTCAGCCAACTCTTGCAGCGACACCTTCCACAACCGGTTGCGACTCCCGTTGCTGCCTCCGCCATCCGCTGTGATCAAAAGTTCGCGGCGCGCGGAAATCGCTGCTGCCCCATTTCATTCCACCATCGACGGATACTGGGGACGGCAAACTGCGCTGTATCGTGATCGATGCCGACGCTTACCCACCCTTCGTTCCGCAGCAGATCGTACACGCCGTAGAGAGCCGCCTTCCCCAACGACTTGATCAGGAAGTCGTAAACGCGCACTTCTTCGGGCGTTCCCTGGGGGAACCATTCCCTCCCGCCATTCTTGAAATCGCCCACGTTTTCCTTCTTTTTGGCATCCACGGAAACCGCCGGTTGGCCGCGTTTCAAGAACCGCTGGACGCTCGCATTGATGTACTCGAACTGGGCATTGCGATCCGGATGCGACGATCCCTCCCGAGTCTTGCGGTTTGCCTGCAAGCTATAGTCCGCACGGTGCAACAATTTGGCCACGGTCCGTGCGCCGACCGGATGGCTTTGACGCGTCAGTTCCTCGGCCAAGTTGCGCGTGCTCTTACACGTCCAGCGCAACGGCGACTTGGGGTCGCCACGGGTCGTTGGTTCAATCAACGTTTCGAGTGCAGCCATCAGACCCGGATCGGTCTCTGTCAAGGACTTGTCACCGCCACCCGGTCGTCGCACGCGACAGGCCGCAACCGCACGCTCTTTTTCAGGCAGTTCCAACTCATGAAGCGCGGCGGTGATCGTGGTACGAGACATTCCGCTGGCCTGCGAAACCGCTGTAATCCCACCCCAGCCGATATCACAGGCTTCCGCTGCCGCCCACTGTCGCCGTCGGCGTTCATCCAACTCCGGCTCCAGCAACCGATACTTGGCTTCAATCCGTGCAATTACCTGTGCATCCTGCATGCACACGTTATCACACAATGCAATGAACGCCACAATAGCAATTTGTTCAAGTTATCCGTGCGCGCTCTCTAAGTCCGGTACGTTCTCGTCTTGGACGCCCAACGAAATGGGAAGCATCTTCTCTACGATTTTTGTCCCATCTGACATTCGAAAAGCACCGTCGATGGGCGCGGATACCTGATATCCGTTGGACAACACGAAGATCTCGTCCCTGATCTGGTCTAGGATTTTCCTTGGGACCTCGCTGCCGTCGTTGTAGGCAAGTGGGATCTGGATCGTCCATTTTGGAAGTCCTTTCTCCATCCGTTTAATAGTACCATATTTAGTATCATCGTCAAGCCTTATTTGGAAGGCCAATTGAATTTCTCCTCCGCGAGCAACGTGTTGCCACCATAGAGTGTAATTTGATTACTCTGCCGTGGCACAAGTCGGCACCCGAAGGTGCGGCGAGGAAATGCCACACTCGCTAAGGCCACCCGCGGCGGTAATCGGAGCCCCCGAGGGCCGGCCGCTCGACGGCCTCCGGAATTGGAAATCCGCCAACCTGTTGACCAACCGATCAACCTCAGCAGGGACCGGATGTTTCGCGGTTGTCCGTCTCGCTACAATGCTAGCGTCAGACCCGCGAGCCACCAGCGAAAAGGAGAACGAGATGGAACGCCGGGATTTCTTGAAGGCCGCGCTGGCCGCGGCTGCCCCACTGGCCGCCGATCAGGTCTTCGATTCGGTCGGTTCGGTCGCCGCGGCCGCCGAGCCGGCGGAACAGCCCCAACTGGCGACGCCCCATGAAACGATCCGCGACGAAATGATCTACCGCCTCTTGGGCCGCACCGGCGAGCGGGTCTCGCTGCTCGGGCTCGGCGGGTATCACGTCGGCATGCAGAAGGACGAACAGGAGAGCATCCGCATCATTCGCACGGCCATCGACCGCGGCGTCAACTTCATGGACAACTGTTGGGATTACCACAGCGGCGGCAGCGAGGTCCGCATGGGGCAGGCCCTCCAGGACGGCTACCGCCAAAGGGTCTTCCTGATGACAAAGATCGACGGCCGCACCAAGACCTCGGCCGCGCGGCAGATCGACGAGTCGCTCAAGCGGCTGCAGACCGATTGCATCGACCTCGTGCAGTTCCACGAGATCATTCGTCTGGAAGACCCCGACCGGATCTTCGCCGCCAGCGGGGCCCTGGAGGCCGTGCTGGCCGCGCAGAAAATGGGCAAGGTCCGCTATATCGGCTTCACCGGCCACAAGGACCCGCTGGTGCATTTGCGGATGCTGGAAGTGGCCGGCCGGCACAACTTCCGTTTCGACGCCGTGCAGATGCCGCTGAACGTGATGGACGCCCATTTCCGCAGTTTCAGCCAACAGGTGCTGCCCCTGCTGGTGAAGGAGCAGATCGGCGTGCTGGGCATGAAGTCGATGGGCAGCGGGGCCATCCTCAAGAGCAAGGCCGTCAAGCCGGTCGAGTGCCTCCACTATGCCATGAGCCTGGCGACGTCGACGGTCATTGCCGGCATCGACAGCATGGAGATCCTCCGGCAGGATCTCGGCGCGGTCCGCACCTTCAAGCCGCTCGATGCCGATCAGATGGCCGCCCTGTTGCGGCGGACCGCCGCGGCTGCCGGCGAGGGACAGTTCGAGCCCTTCAAGACGACCGAGCGGTTTGACGGCACGGCGAAGAACCCGCAGTGGCTGGGATAGCGTCCATGAAAACGTCGCGAAGAGGGTTCCTACAGACGTGCGGGACGATCGCGGCCGGCGCATGGCTGGCCCCGGCGATGGCCCAGCAGACACCGGCCGTCGAGCGAAAGTACCATCTCTCGATCTCGCCCGACGTGCTCCAGGCCGATCCCGGACTGCTGGAGCTTGTCCATCGTGCGGGCGTATCCGACGTCTGGCTCACCGGCTTCCTCTACGGTCACTGGTACGATTCCCTGGAGAAGACGCGGCCATGGCGCCGGCGGGCCGAAAAGCTGGGCATGGCCGCCCACTTGATCAACTTGCCGCTGGGGCATCCGGGCGATTCGCTGGGGGCAACCTCCGGCGACGTGCCGCTCACTCCGCCCCGACACTGGAAACTCGGCACGCGGCCGGATGGCACAACGTACGCCGGTACGTCGCTGCACAGTCCAGCCACCGAGGAAAACTGCGCCGCACTCCGGCTGATCGAGGCCGACGGCGTCAAACGAGTCTTCCTCGACGACGACTTCCGCCTGGCGCGGGGCCCCGGCGTGATTGGCGGCTGCTTCTGCGCCGAACACAAGCGAGAGTTTTTGCGCCGCGCCGGATATGACGAGGCCCGGTGGCCCGAACTGCTGGAGGCCGTCGCCCGGCGCGAGCTGACGCCCGTGCTCCGCGCCTGGGTTGAGTTGACCTGCGACCAACTGACCGCGTGCTTCCGCGCAGCAGCAGGCCGCGCCCGGCGTACAACTGGGCAACATGATCATGTACCTCGGCGCGGAGAAGGCGGGCATCCGCCTGGCCGACTACCGCGACGCGCCGTTCCGCGTGGGCGAACTGATGTTCGACGACCGCTCGTTCGCCCCGATCAAGGGGAAGACCAACGAGCTATTCAGTTCGCTCTTCCATCGCCGCTTCGCCCGGCCGGAGTTGGCCTATAGCGAGACGACGGCCTTTCCGGCCAACCGGCTCTCGGCCAACAACATGGCGGCGAAGCTGGCCGTCTCGACGATCAGCGACGTTCGCAACACGATGTTCATGAGCGGCAGCACGGCCTTTCCGCGGGAGCATTGGCAGACGCTCGGCCCGGCCATGAAACGCCACGCCGCGTGGCACGGCCGGATCGCCGGCCACGTGGCGCGCGGACCGCTAAAGCACTTTTGGGGCGAAGCCGCCCGATACGTCGGCGACGACAACCCGTACAGCCTGTTTCTGGCACTGGGCATTCCGTTCGAGGTGACCGCCGAGCCGGCCGCGGATGGGTTCACCTTCCTTTCCGATGCCGACGCCCGCGCCGCCGGCAGTCTTCGTTCGCCCGGCACGGTGTTCGTCACGCGATTGTCTTCTGGTTCGCCGGGCGGCATGCGCGTCGTGCCGGAATCGCTCGACAAGCTGATGGAACTGAAGCGAGAACTGCTTCCGCAACTGGAAAAGGCGCCGTACGTCGAGGGCGAGAGCCCCGTGGTCTGCGCGTGGTATCCAACCGCCGGGGGCGTCCTGCTATGGAACTTGAGCGAACGACGCGAGGACCTGACCCTTCGCTATCGCGGCTCGCGCCGCGCAATTGGCGTGGATGCCCTCGACGTGGCTTGGATCGGCGGGATCGCCTGATGGCGGTCACCGCTTCCACTGTTTGAATCGTTCCACGGTCGCCAGTACGTCGTTACGCCGCTTCTCGAAGACGGCGAACAGGGCGAGAATCGCCGTGCCCAGTACGATGCAAGACGCCCAGAAGACCCAGATGTGCCTCTGTTCAAATGCCGCGTACACGATCATCCGGCCGATGACTACGACCAGGAACGTGACTCCCAGGTAGAGGAACGATCGTACCCGCAGCAGGATTCCGGCCAACACGCCGAGCACCGCCAGGAGGATCGTCACCAGCGGCAGGACGGCCGATTGACCGATGCCCCGCCAAAACTCGGTGGTGGATGAGACGTAGATCACGCCGAGTGCGAGATATCGGATCGCCAATTGCTGCGACTCGTTGAGCCGGCGGCGGTCAAGGTGTTCGGCCACGAGGGCCGCCAGTGCGAGCGGGATCAGCCACAGTTGCGGATGGTCGAGGAAGCCCCAGCCGCAGCGGTTCCACAGCACCCAGAGGCCCAGGTTGCCGGTCAGAATTCCCAAGGCGGCCAGCCTGAGCGAGTGCTTCCTGACAGCCATCACACCGTAGAAAACTCCCATCAGCAGCCAAAAGGCCGGTCCCGAGTTGCCCAGGAACCACAGCCCCGCATTGGCATAATTTTTGATGAACAAGGAACCCATCGGCGGAATGATGGGCAGCAGCAAGGCCGTTCGCTCCAGGGGGTCCGAGAGAATGGGCATCCGGCGGCGCTGGAACAGCACGCTCAAGCCGGCCCCGCAGAACGCGATGACCATGACGATCAGCATCCAGTACGTCCTGATGATCCCCAGCGCGAATAGCCCCGGCATGGTAACCCGCAGGTGCAGGGCCGCCAGCGCCAGAGCGCCTCGGCCGTGTAGACGTACACGGTCCGGCCGCTGTCGCTTAGGACTGGTGAATCAATTACTGTCGTACTCCTCACGCTCCGCGTGAGGCCGAGTCGCCGCAAAACCTCACGCGGAGCGTGAGGAGTACATCCCGAAACGCAACACTTGTTGATTTGCCGATCCTTAGTCGCAGCGGATCCCACGCGGGGGCCAAGGCCCATGCCAGGCAGCCGGCGACCAGGCCGACCATCGCCGCCGCCACCACGGCAATCGCCCAGGGCGCCACCCAAGTCGCCAGCCATGCCGTGTCAGAGGGCTCGAAGAGCACGCGCTCCTGCACGAGCACGGCGGCCAACGTCGCCAACGACAGACCGCCCAGCATAAACGCCGCTCGCCGGCCGGCCGCGATCCAATCACTCGTGCCCGGAAGGATGCACCTCAGGCCGAGTCCGGTTGCGAGCGTCACGAGCACGGCAGCCGCCATCAGGACCACGCTGTCATGGAGCCACGGGGCGTCACCCGTCGGTGTGCCGGCCGTCAAGTCGAGCCGGGCCCAACCCAAGGAACTCAGCATCAGCACGGCCGCCGCGAACGCGACGTATTGCCACAACATCCGCCAATGCCAGCGGACCTCCGACTGGGCGGCCATGACCATCGCAGCCCCAAGCACCAATACTGCACTCAAGTTGCCAGCCACCCGCCCTGCCAAGCCAAAGAGCGCAGGCTGGCCACCAATTTCATCGAATGCCACATCCAACGAAACCCACGTGCCCAGTGCAGCAGACGCGGCGATCAAGAGCACTTGCGCCCGTGGGAACCATTCCACGGGCCAGCGCCGGGGAGGATTCGGGATCCGCAACAACCTGCAAATCAAGCTCATCTGCGGCAGCAGCCAACCGAGCGCGGCGGCGGCCATCACAAACGCCGGCAATGCAGACGCGGCCCACCAGCACCACAACCGCGGCTCCAGACCTGCCGCACAGAGGGCCATTCCTGCCGCCGACAGCCCGAGGACGTACTGGCCCGCGAGCACGAGTCTCGCCCTCGGGTCCCACAGGCAGACGACGACCGCAAAGGCCGTCGCGGCCAGGGCGATCCAATCCATCCGGCTGATGTCGATGTGCAGATGCCGCAGGCCGAAGAGGTCGGCGACGATGGCGGCGGTCGCATACATGGCCATGAGCCCCACGGCGACGCCGACGGCCCAATGGGCAAAACAGAGCGTCCGGCCAGGAAAAGGGGACAGTCCCCATTTGTGCGAAGCACCCTCCGGGCCGTTCCGGCAAATGGGGACTGTCCCCTTTTTCCATCCCCGACGCCCCAGTGCGGAACGCCGTCTCGATGGGCCGCCGCGAGCAACGACCAGGCCACCGAGCCGGCAGCCAAACACAGCACGTTGACTTGCAGCAAGGCGGAAAGTGTCGTCGGCCCCCAAGCCAGCCAACCTACCACGCCAGCCGCGTTGAGCAGTAGTCCCGAGATGAACACGTAGGCCGGCAGCCGCAACCACAAGGCCAGCAGGGCCGCCGTGAAGCTGATCGAAAGGACTGCCCAGATCGACCACCACGCGCCGGCCCGATCGTCGGCGGCGTGCATCACGGCAAGAGCGAATGCCGCGCCGCCGACCGCAGTCACCCAGCCTTGAACCATTGCGTTCACGGCGCCGGCTTCAGCCGGCAATTCCATGGGAACTTCGCCCGAGCGCAGCGGTATGAACGGCCATCGCCAACCGCGCTCGGCGTAGCGTCTTCCCAGCCAGGCGATCGCCAGCACCGCTAGGGCGCCGGCCGCCCAGGCAGTCGTCAGCGTATGATAGGCGAGCCAACGGTCCACGGCCGAATCGTCGCGGCCGGCGTGGCAGGCCGCCAACACGCCGATCCCCGCAACGAGGCCGCCGATGACGTGCGTCAGCTTGCCGCACGAAACCCGGCCAAGATACCACGCGACGGCCGCAGCGCTCAGCAGCAGCGCAAGCCAGCCGGGCACGTCGGCCATGCGGGCCAGCCACGCCGGCAGGTGCGTCGGCCAGCGCACCAGCCAGGCAACAGGAAGAGCCAACAGGGCAATCACGCCGGCCACCGGCAGCCCAATCTGAGTGGCCAGCAGCGGACTCTCGCCCAGCGTCAACGCGTGGAGTTGATAGAGCCGTTTTCGGGCTGCCAGCCATGCCAGGGCCACGGCGGAGCTTGCGATGACATTGGCCTCGGCGAGCCTCAGCCACCAGTCGGCGAAACCGGCGCTGCGATGGAAGTACCACACAACCAGCGACGCGGCGAGATTGGTTCCCAGGCCCGCCGAGAAGGCCCAACCTTCTCGGCGGAGCCAGACGGCCATCGTGGCGCCCGCTCCGCTGGCAATGGCGATCGCCGCCGCCGCCCAGAGATGTTCTTCATAATTGTGCCCGAACGCGGCCCCCGCAATCGCCGCTTTCAGCCCCAGCAATACGGCCAGGATGCCCGCCGCGCGAACCCAAACGGCCGCGGCTTGAACCAGGGCCTGCGGCGGTCCCTGCGCATTGGGTGCTGCCCGCAGCCCCACGACCCACCACGTCGCCGACGCGATGAACAAGGCGTAGATCGCCCAGCCGAGCATCAAGGTGCGATAGCCCCACACGGCGCTCTCGGCATCAACATTCAGTGCCGGCAAGATCCAACATACGGTACACGCCAGCAGCCCCAGCGCCGTCATGCCGATCAGCCCCAAGGTGTTGGCCGACAGTCGCCGGCGTTGTTGTGCCAAGCGGAATACCCCGGCAGCCACCGAGCCAGCCAGCGCAATCCACCCCAGCGGCATTCCGGCGGCGACAGTCCAGTCTTGCCCCGCTGGAGTTCCGAACGCCAGTGCGAACAAGGCAAGGCCGATCAACACCGCGTTGCCGGTGACTCCCATCCCCAGTTGCACGGTCATGAGCACGGCCTGCGGGCGGAAAAAGGGGACAGTCCCCATTTGCCGGAACGGCCCGAAGGGTGCTTCGCACAAATGGGGACTGTCCCCTTTTTCCCCTTCGCGCCACACGTTGATCCACCGCCGCGCCACCAGCCAGGCCAGCGCCCACGCCGCGGCGGTGATCGTCGCCAACTGGATGAGCGTGACCAACTCGACAGTGCCGAAGGGCCTCGGCGCCAGCACCACGCCGAGGGAATACCCCAGGGCAACGGCCAGTTCGGCAACCAGCCCGGCGGAGAATGCATAGCCGGCCGATGACTCGCGCACGGCGTGGCCCGCCATGCCCAATATGACCATCGCCAGCGGTATAAGGTAGGAGATACTCGGGCCAAGTCGATGGAAAAAGGTGTCAACCAACGGCCCTCCCGGCTTCACGCCGCCGAATTGACAGATCGCCGCAACCACGGTCAGGGCGATGACCGGCAGAGCAGTTGTCGCCAACGAAACGCCGTGCGCGATCCGCGATCCGTTTCGATCGAGATCGACGTTCATGCGGGCCTGCCGGCAAGCCGTCAGTAGCCGTTTCCGCCCCCAAAGCGCCGCGGAGAGCACAAGGAAACAGCAGGCCAGCCCCCATCGTAATGCCGAAGCCGCGGCCAGGTCGCCGGCAAGCCGGCCCGCCACGAGGCACGGCGCCGTGGCGGCCAGCAGCAGCGTGCCCAGCAGTTCCGCATTGCGCCAGCGCTGCCAAAGGGCGACGATCAGCATCGCGGCCAACGTGCCCAGCACGAGCCATGCCCCGCCGCCGCAGATCATTTGCTGCGTCTGGCGAAAAGCGCTGGAAACGCCAATCCCTCCCTGCAATTCCTCGCCTATGCCGGGCGTCAGGAAGATGAGAACCAGCACCAACTGCGTTACGATCAACGCGTGTCGCAGAATCCAATCAACCGTCGGCCAGGCGGGATTGAGCAGTTGTTCGGCCGTCGCGTCGCCGCGAAGTGCGATCCGGGCGATGATCCACCCGAGCGAGAGCACTCCCAACGCGATCCCAAACGCCTGGAGACTGTAGGGGTGCAGCAGGTCGCCGGGCAGTTCCGCAACCCAAGATTGATGCTTCAACCAGGCGGCGGTCGCCACGCCGGTCGCCAGCGCCAGCATGAATTGATGGGCGGCAAACAACAGAGCGCTGCGCCGCCGCCAGCCGATAACCAGCCAAATTGCCGCCAGCCAGTACAGGCAACCGGCCAGCGACGCGGTGCTCGGCCACGAGACCAGCGGCAGCACCGGCAACGTCAACATCGACGATACGATGGCCGTGTCGCCTAGCGGCGTGCTCAGCACGCGGCCGACTCGTTCGGCAGTGCCTTCCGACGCACGTCGCCTGCTCCATTGGCCCAGCAGGGCTGCGGCGGCCGCGGCCAGCGTGGAATGCGTCAACAGCGCCGTCAGCCACGGCTGCCAGACCACGCCGGGATAGTTCCACACTGCGGCGTGAATCAGCCCGACCATCACCACGAGCGAGCCGACCCACGTTGCCCCGGGCAAACGACGTTGCCACGCCAAAAACAGGTAGGAAGCGGCGATGCACGCCGTGGCGGTCAGCAGTGCGGGCGAATGTTCCAGGGCGACCGCCTGGCGATCATGCCAGGCTGCCCAGCCAGTCAGGATCAGCGCAACCGACGCGACGGCTTCCGTTGTGTTCAACAGGGGGACGCGGTAGAGGCTGGAAAGCGGGCCGCCGATCGCGCGCCGCGGCAGCGCAGCGATCGCGGCCATGGTCAGGGCCTCGGTTGCCAACACGGCGCCCCACAGCGGCCGGATACCGTGCATCTGCGGATCGGCCCACAGAACCCAAAGCGGTGCGGCCGTCAGCAAGCCTAGTCCCAATACCGTTCAATTGATCTTTCAATAAAAGTAGCCTCCCGCCAAGATTGGGTTGTCACAAATCCTTTCTGGCAAGGAGGCTACGATGATTTCGGTCGACAAGGAAGTCGCCCAGTTCGCGTCTTGGCCGACGCGAGAACGAATCCGTGCTCTGAAGCGTATCATCCCGCGGGCCAAGGTGGAAGCCATCTTGGAGCGATGCGGCAAAGCGAAGGGCTTCTGCCGTCGCCTTCCAGGGTGGTTCATGGTCTGGTTCGTGGTTGCCCTGGGGTTGTTTTGCTGCGATTGTTATCGGCAGGTTTTTCGCTGGTTGCAGCCGTTTCGGCGGAACGGCACTCCCGGCCGATCGACATTGTGTGAGGCCCGAAAACGCATCGGCTTGGCACCGTTTCGTGCGCTGGCTAATGCAGTCGTTCGGTTGCTTGCCAAACCTGACACCCCAGGAGCGTTCTACCGCGGATTGCGTCTGATGGCGCTGGATGGGTTCATCCTGGATCTTCCCGATACGCCGGAGAACGAACGGGTCTTCGGCAGACCGGGCAGCGGTCGTGCTCCTGGCGCGTATTCGCAGGCACGGGTTTTGGCGTTGTGCGAAACGGGAACCCATGTGTTGTGGCGGTGTCTGATCAAATCCATTCGCATCGGCGAGGTCACCATGGCCCACGATCTGCTGCGTCACCTGAAGGAAGGTATGTTGCTGCTGTGGGATCGCGGTTTCTTCAGTTATCAGACCATTCAGGAGGTGTTGGATCGCCATGCGCATTTGCTGGCACGAGTCAAAACCGGCCTTATTTTCCAGCCTATTCGCCGTCTTTCCGATGGATCGTACCTGGCCAAGGTGTATCGCTCGGCTCGTCATCGACGAAAGGACGAAGGCGGGATCGAGGTGCGGATCATCGAGTACACCTTCGATGATCCTGGCCGCCCCGGAAACAAGGTTATGCACCGTTTGCTGACGACCTTCCTGGATGAAACCTTGGACCCAGCCGTGACCCTGATCGAGCTTTACCACGAGCGTTGGGAAGAGGAACTGACCATTGATGAGTTGAAGACCCACCAACGAGAGCGGCCGGTCTTGCGGAGCCAAACGACCATCGGCGTATTGCAAGAGATTTACGGGCTCCTCTTGGGCCATTACGTTGTGCGCGTCCTGATGTACGAAGCGGCCTTGCAGAAGCGCGTTGATCCGCAACGGATTTCTTTCACCGCCACCTTGAACATCTTGCGATGTCGCTTGCCCGAGTGCCCGAAAAGCGCTTGTGCCCTGCGGCAGTGGTATCAGGCGCTGCTGGAGGAAATTGCCGAGGAAATACTTCCCGCTCGCCGTAACCGAATCAACCCACGCGTGATCAAACGAAAGATGAGCTGCTGGGCGAAAAAAAGGGCCGAGCATCGTCATTACCCCCAGCCAGCCAAAGAGTTTCGACCTGCCATCGTTCTAATCCGTTGAACGGTATTGCGATTAGTTCCTGCTTCCGCGTTTGGACGGCGAAGTAGGTTTGTGCAAACGCGACAGGAGCTTTCGATGGATCGCCGTTCTGTGCGATCAGGTAACACGCATAGCGAGTAAGCATAAAATCGGCTACCTCGCGTTCCGCGCCCTTTCCTAGCGGGATCATCTTGCTTGCTTCGGCAAAATGATCGTTTGGATTGTAACCGGCGTTGTGACAAGCAGTTATGGCGTTGTCTATGACCTGTTCAAAGCTCCGCCATGTTTGATACCCAAGGGCCTGCTGCAAGTCCCTACCCAACCAAAACTCGGTGCCCGTCTCCTCTTCGACATGCATCATTTGCTCAAAACTGGCGTGGAACTGTCTGATTAGCTCGCTTTTCATCACAAATACCATCCTGTAGTGGCATGTGCATTACACGTTACGGTGGACTTATGATACTCCCATGCGGTGAGTATTGCAAGGCTTTTCTGACGTTTCCCCCATCCGAAACCCTTGTGTTGTGTCGTGTCGAGAGGTAGAATAGTGGCATGAACACTACCAAGTACATGGCGTTACGTTCCCAGATAAAAGCCCGCTACCGGGACGACCTTGTGGCGCTGGAACGTGTCTGGCGTCTGGCAAACCCCGACAAGAGCCTGCCATCGGCTGACATGCCAGCGGAACCCACACCAGCAGCCGCAAACAAAGGGAAGGGCGTTTTTGGCCTTGGGACTGCCATTTCAGAAAAGCCGCGTCTGGCATCCGGGGAGGTAGTTTCTGCGGTGGGTCAGGCTATTGGATCACTCAAAATATTTGACTGGAAAGACGTTAGAAGAGTCATTATTCGGTCCAAACCTGGCGTAGGCGCAGCAGTCAAAAGGACATCCATTGTTCAGGTGCTCCAGAACATGGTTGAGTCTAGTGAACTGGTAGTTCACCAGAAGGGCGCAGGACGGCGAGCGACCCAGTACCGGAAGGCGATACCGCCATCCGCTGATAGTCATGCGGCCCCGCCAGACAAACCCAAACTAGAAAGAGTTCGGCTAGATAGCGAGTGACAATGCGAACGGATACACAAGGGAGGCGGAGCCTGGGGTGATGAAAACTTCATGTTGACGTGGAAAGTGGTTCTTCCGTAATCTCTTGCGCCTGGCGACGGGCGGCGAAAACGACTTGACGCTGGGCCTGGGGCGTGGTGCCAAGTTGGTCGGCACACCACCGACGAACCATTTTGCCCGGGGTGCGCTCCAACGCAGCTTGGACAACCTCCTCGTCCAACGATCCAACCAGCGCCCCGAGTCCCAGGATCAGGCTCGTGAAGCCTCCTTGGCTCTGTTCCCCGGAAAGCGACTTCTGCTTGCCAAAGCAGGATTCGATCACTTCCGAGGAACCCGGATACCTCTCGTGCTCCGTCAAGCCGCGCGTCTGCTCCTGCGCAAACTCCCTCAATTGTTCACAAAGCCACAGGCCGGACGCATCGCGGGCGAACGGTCGAGTCCGGACTAGCAACTCCCCCGCGGTGCCCAACGTCAGACCGCCGCTACGGATCATCTGCACGCCCGCCTCGGCGATCCGTCGCCACTGCTCCCACGCGATGATCGCCGCGCGGTAGTCGCGCAGCCAGCCGAGTTTCTCCTCCAGGCGCTCCACGCTGCAATAACGGAGCACTTCGGCGGGATGCTCGTCCAAAGCCCAGAGAGCCGTGTCGGCCCAGTCCAGCAAAGGGCCGAGGTTCATGTAGCGGGCCTTGGAACGTTGGGTGGCAGGGGCCAGGAACGCCAACTCGGTTTGCCGCATTTTCCGCTTGGCCACCAGCAGTTGCTTCGAGAAGGTTGCCCACAGAGGATCTCTCTCCCACAGACCCTTCAGCAGACAAGCCGCCTTGTGCGCCACGTCGTAAATCGCACGCACAGCCGGATATCGCCGGCAAAATCGCTGCACGCCAGCCCACAGATCGGCCCCGTGGTCACTGACGATCCCACAAGGTGGACCGGTCACCGACACGTGCCGCTCCAACTGCACCAGCACCGCCTCGCCGTTGGAAGAGGCCATCGGCACCACGCCAATCGCCTCCCAATGACTCCAGGCGAGGTGTTCACCCGGCGGCGGCAAGTCGGCCAGACGGATCCCCAAGATTACCAGACACTTCAGCCGGCCGGCCGGCACCGTATGGTCGAGGATCCAGACCCAATCCGCGGCGCGGGTTTTCACGCGGGTCAACTTGTAGTATCCCACGCGAAGAAGCCACATCCGCCCCGTGGTCCAGTGCGGCGTCTCGCCGAACGCCTCGGGCAAGTAGGCCGTCAGTACCGACCCAACCCGTGTCACAGCCCGCACCGTCAGGTCCAACGCGAAACGAAGCGTCAGGCAGATTGGACTCACGCCATAACCGTGCCGACGTGGCGCAGGCCCCCCAGACACTACGAGCGCCGTTTTTCCCCCAGTTCAGCACGCAACGCTTCTACCTCGCGATTCAAAGCCTCGACCTGTTCCGCCTGCACTCGGGATTCTGCGGCGGAGGTCTCGGCCCGGCTACGCCACTCGCTACGGCTGTTGACCACGTCCGTCACGCGAACCTTCAGTCGTTTGATCTCCTTGGTCCGCTCCTGCGCTTTCGCCTTCCACTGATCCCGACTCTCCTCCAGCCATGCTGCCCACGCATCCCATCGCGTTGTCCCTGTCTCTGCCATCCCATTGCTCCTCGGCTGCCCACCCGCTTCCGCCCACGTTGCTGCGCAAGAGAATGGTAATCTAAACCCTTTCCAAACCCGCGCGTCAAGACCAAGTTTTCATCAGCCTAGGCGGGACCTACCGCAAAACCGCGAAGCACCTCCGAGCGGAACGACAATCGCGGAATTGACGCAGGGGACCGCTTGAAAAGGTTCCCCCGCGCAATATAAGGGAGGGGCAT
This sequence comes from uncultured Planctomycetaceae bacterium, assembly GCA_963759115.1. GTDB lineage: Bacteria > Planctomycetota > Planctomycetia > Pirellulales > Thermoguttaceae > CAVWXT01. Next base: position 679,723 of record CAVWXT010000006.1, on the reverse strand, counting down.
CGAATGGATCCGTCGTCACCGTCGTCCATACGGGGGGTGCGTCAACCCAGAGCGATGCCAATGGGAAGCCTCTTTCGCCGCTGCCAGCCGATCGTCCATGTCCAACACTCCAATCCATCTTTCCGGTGCCGCCTTCCTTGCGGACAAGACCGTGGGCCTGTGCGAGCCGGCTGCGCCCCCATCGCTGGGCGCCACCGCCGAGCGGTCGAGCAAACACAATCGGTCGATCACCGACGCCGTGCCCGGCTTCCAGGACTGGCGCGAGGCGGCGCACCAGATCAAGACCTTTGCCATCGCCAACCTCGACAAGCTGTTGGTGGAGTTCGAGCGGAACATCACCGCCCGCGGCGCCACCGTGCTCTGGGCCACGGACGCGACGGAGGCCAACCAACACGTGCTCCGCATCGCCCGCGAGCACAACGTCCGCAGCGTGGTCAAGTCGAAGTCCATGCTGAGCGAGGAACTGGACTTGAACGACGTGTTGGAAGCCGCAGGAATCCGTGCCGTGGAGACCGACCTGGGCGAGTACATCGTGCAGTTGGCCCATCAGCGGCCGGTCCACATCGTGACGCCGGCCATCCACATGTCGGCGGCCGACGTGGGCCGGCTCTTCGCCGAAAAACTGGGCGAGCCCTATACCGAAGAACATCAGAAGTTGACCGACGTCGCCCGGCGGCACCTCCGCGAAGAGTATCTCCGCGCCGAGATGGGCATCTCCGGCGGCAACTTCGCCGTAGCCGACACCGGCACGCTGGTGGTGATCGAAAACGAAGGCAATGCGGGCCTCTCCACGGCTACCCCGCCCGTCCACGTCGCGCTGGTGGGCATCGAGAAGGTGCTGCCGCGGCTCGACGACCTGCCCCTGTTCCTGAACCTCTTGCCGCGGAGCGGCACCGGCCAGAAGCTCACGACCTACACGCACCTGATTGATGGCCCCGCGCCCGGCCGAAAACTCTACGTCATCCTGTTCGACAACGGGCGGAGCAACGTGTTGAAAGACCAGGCGGGCTGGTCGTCGCTGCACTGCATCCGCTGCGGGGCGTGCCTGAACGTCTGCCCGGTCTATCGCCGCGTGGGCGGTTGGGTCTACGGCTGGGTCTATCCCGGCCCGATCGGCTCGATCCTCACGCCGCACCTGGTGGGCCTGGACAAGGCGGGCAAGCTGCCCTTCGCCTCGTCGTTGTGCGGGGCCTGCGGCGAAGTCTGCCCCGTCAAGATCGACATCCCGCATCAACTGGTCCACCTGCGTCACCGGGCCGTCAACGAGCCGTCGCCCATGAACTCGGCGAGCGAACGGTTGACTTGGGCAATCTGGGCGTGGTTTATGGGCGGACCGCTCCGCTACAAACTGGCGATGACCGGCGTGCGAATCGGCGTTCGGATGTCGAGATTTTTGCCGTGGCACTTTGGCAAGCTGGGCGCATGGACCCGCGGCCGCGAGTTGCCCAAGGTGCCCGGCCCCGATTTCCGCAGTTGGTGGCGGAAGAACAAAGACAAATACGAACAGCCATGAGCAGCCGTGACACGATTTTACAGCGCGTCCGCAGCGGGCTCGCCAGTGGGCCACAGGTTTCCTTGCCGCCGGTGGCCGAGGTCTGGCCGCGACAAAACCCCACCGCGGCCGCGATGGCCGAACGATTCGGCCAGGAGCTGACGGCCGTTCACGGCGAGGTCATCCGCTGCGCCACGATTGAGGAGGCGCGGCGGCAATTGGCCCAACTGGCGAGCCAGGCAAGTTGGACCGCGCTGGGCGCGATGGATCGCCCACTGGTGCGTGAAGTCGTCGCCAATCTGCCGTCGGGCCTTCTCAAATGGGCCGCCGCCGACTGGCAACCGCGAGGCATGGCCGAACTTTCGGCGAGTGTGGTCGAGGCCGACGTGCTGCTGGCCGATACGGGCTCGTGCCTGATCGCCTGCCCCACCGCCCCCGAGCGGCTGCTCTGTTATCTGCCGCCAGCCTGCGTGGTGATCGGCCGAGCGGACCGGTTGGCCGAGCACTTGCCGGCTGCCTGGACGAGGATCGCGCCCCGTGTGGCTGATCCGGCCGCCCGCGGGGAGTTCGTGATCGTTACCGGTCCCAGCCGCACGGCCGACATCGAGAAGATCCTCATCCTCGGCGTCCACGGACCAAAGCGGCTGGTGGTGATTCTGGTTGGATGATCTTGCAATTATGCATTTGAAATGCATAATTGCACAAGAGGCCGTGATGGAACGCTATATCGCCCGTTCGCTCGAACCCGTGATCACTCGCGCCGCGACGGAGTTCCCTGTCGTGGTGCTTACCGGGCCCCGGCAGTCGGGTAAAACCACGCTCTTACGATATTTGTTCGGTCGTACGCATCGCTACGTCTCGCTGGAGCTTCCCGACATCCGTGCGGCGACGGAGACCGACCCGCGCGGCTTCCTTGATGCTAACCCGCCGCCGGTGGTGTTCGACGAAGTTCACAATGCCCCGAATTTGCTCCCCTATATCAAAGAGCGTGTTGACACCCGGCGCAATCTGCCCGGGCAATACCTGCTGACTGGCTCGCAGAATCTGTTGCTGATCGAGCGCATTACCGAGTCGCTGGCGGGCAGAGCCGCAATCCTACGATTGCTGCCTCTCTCGCGGCGCGAGATGGCGGGCCAACCGGGGGCTCCGTTGCCTTGGGAACGGCTCGCCGCGGAGCCCGAGGGCCATCGCCGAGACGCTTCCTCAAAGACGTTGTGGGAAGGCTTTCTTCGCGGCGGATACCCCGAACTTGCGATCCGCCACGACCGCGACGTAGCCCTCTGGCACGCCAGTTACGTGCAGACGTACCTCGAGCGCGACGTGCGTGCGCTGCGCCAGGTGGGCAACCTCGGCCAGTTCCAGGAATTCCTGCGGGCAACGGCCGCCCGCAGCGGGCAGCTCTTCAACCTGGCCGACTTGGCCCGAACGCTGGGCGTCGCCGCCAACACGGCGAAAGCCTGGCTCTCGGTGCTCGAAGCCACGCACCAGGTTGTCGTTTTGCGGCCCTTTTTCGCCAACGTCGACAAGCGGTTGGTGAAGACGCCGAAGGTGTACTTCACCGATGTTGGCACCCTTTGCTACTTGTCCGGCTTGCGCGATCCGGATCACGCCGCTTCCGGCCCCCTGGCGGGCGCAATCCTGGAGACGGCCGTGCTCGGCGAGATTCTGAAAGCGATCGTCCATCGCGGGCAGCAGCCGGAGGTGTATTTCTGGCGGACTTCGGCCGGATCGGAGGTCGATATCGTGGTGGACACCGGACGGGAACTCGTACCGATTGAAGTCAAGCTGTCGGCTACGCCGCGGCCGGCCATGGCCGAAGGCATCCTGCGGTTTCGCCGCGACATCGGCCGCCGAGCCGCCGCTGGATACGTAGTGCATCCCGGCGACGTGCGGCTGCCGTTGAAAGAAGGCGTGATGGCGCTGCCAATGGCCGACTTGTAACGTCGGATGAGCGAAGAACAGCGCGACGGGACGATCGGCCGTTCCTCTGGGTTGCGGACCGCTGGGCGGGTAAGTATAATCAGCCGCTTTATGGCATTTTTCGACATTCGTGCGTGACACACCACTTTTCACGAGGTTGACCTAATGCTCTCAGCAATCGACGTAGTAATCATTGTGGTTTCGATGCTGTTCGTCATCGGCGTTGGAGCGTTTGCGGGCCGCAAACGGGGCGACACGGCCCACGGATACTTCCTGGGCGGCAACCGCATGCCCTGGTGGCTGATCGGCACGGCCTTCGTCGCCACAGGCATCTCCAGCGAGCAGATGATCGGCACGGTCGGCATCACCTACGACTACGGTATGGGCATCGGCAACTGGGAATGGTTCGGCTTGCCCGGCTATACCCTCGTGCTGTTGTTCTTCATACCGATTTATCTGCGAAACAAGGTTGCCACGGTCCCTGGATTCTTGGCGGATCGTTTTGGGCCGGCCGTCGGCACGGCCTACTCGTGCTTGCTTCTGTTCTTGTACGTCTTCATTTACATGTCGATGGTCTTGTATGCCGGCAGTCTGGCGTTTTCTCACGCGTTCTTCGGAGATAGCGTGACGGTTTGGCAGACGATTCTTGTACTTCTGTTGATTGCGGTGGGAGTAGGAGCATACACAATCCACGGCGGATTGACCTCCGTGATGTGGGCCGACCTGTTCCAGTGCATCTTGTTAATGGCGGGCGGTATCACGTTGTTCTTCGTCGCGCTGCACCACATTCCCCCGGACCCAGAAACCGGCACCAGGTGGGGTGCCCTCATCGCGGGCGCCAACGCGGTCAGAGTGCCGGAACGCATGCACCTTTACCAGTCGCCTGGACACCCAAAGGCACCTTTCCTGGGGATGGTGATTGCCACCTTCGGGGCCTTTACCTTCTATCAGGTCGGCAACCAGTCGATGATCCAGCGCATGCTCGCGGCCCGCAGCACGTGGGACGCCCTGATGGGGCTCATCCTGGCCCAGTTCATCAACTTTCTGCGACCTTTGGTCACGTGCTTCCTCGGTCTGGTCGTCTGGCACTGGATCAACGTGATGCACCAGAACCCGGAGATGGTTAGCCAGTTGGCCGACAAGAAGGACTTGGCGTTCAACTTCGCGTTGGAGCACTTCGGCACCGTTGGCATTCGCGGCATCGTGCTGGCTGGTCTGATCGCCGCCGTGATGGCCACCTTGAGCGGACTGGTTAACTCCACGTCTACGATGTTCTCGACCGACATCTACAAGAAGTTCATCCACAAGGAGGCTTCCGACAGTGAAATGGTGCGGATTGGCCGAACGGCATCCTTTCTCGCCTTGTTGATCGCAGCATGCATTTCGCCGATCGTTGGCGTCTTGGGTGGCGTCTTCAACTTCTTCCAGACCGCGCTGACATATATCGCCTGCCCTTTCATGGCGACAGTGTTGATGGGTATTCTCTGGAAACGTGTCAATTACGCGGCCGGCCTGTTCGGCCTAATTGGCGGGTTCTTTATCGAGGTGATCTTGGGGATACTGTTCAGCGGATACATTGCCCCGATCACCGTGATCAAAGATGCCGCCGGGCTGCCGATAACGCTTCAACTCGACTTGGCACATCCGTACATTCCGTACCTGCACTTCTTCTACGTCGGCGGCATCGGCGAAGTGATCATCATCATCGGCATGGTCATCGTCACCCTGGCCACCAACCCGCCCGACTACTCCAAGATTTCGCGCTACATCTGGAGCCCTCAACTCTTGCAGACCTACGACGAGGGCGTGCGCCGGCCGTGGTACAAGCAAGTGAAGTTCTGGTACGGCGTGATGGCTGCGGTGTGGTTCAGCATCTACTGGTACTTCTGGTAGTCGCATGACCCAGCCGCAGCGGATTGCCCTGTTGATGGGGCAGGATACGAGCTTCTGCCGCGACGTGTTCTGCGGCATCCGCGCCTACGCCGTCGAAAAGCGACACTGGGTCTTCCGCAACGGGGCCCCGCAGCCCGAAATCCTCGGTCCCCTGCGGGAATGGAAACCCCACGGCATCATCGCCCACCTCTTCGATCCCCGCGTCGCCCGCGCCGTCCTGCGGCTGGGCGTTCCGCTGGTGGACATCTCCTGCACCCTGCCGAACCTCGACACGCCCACCGTCGACGTGGACCACGCGGCCGTGGGCCGGCTGGCCGCCGAACATTTTCTGGAGCGGGGCTTCGTCCACTTCGGCTTCTTCGGCAGCCATAAGGGCCGATACGGCGCGGCCCGCGAGATGAGCTTCCGCCAGCGTCTGGCCGAAGAGGGCCACTCCGTGGCCGCCTGCCACGCCGAGTACCTGCCGCAGTTGCCCAGCACGACCAGTTGGCGAGGGATGGATCAGCGGGTACGGCGGTGGTTGAAGCAATTGCCCAAGCCCGTGGCGATCCTGGCCACCAACGACGTGCCCGCCCGCGACCTGGCGGAAATGTGCCGGCAGTTGGAGTTGCGGGTGCCCGACGACGTGGCCCTGCTGGGCGTCGATAACGACGAGGTGGAATGCGGGCTCAGTTTCCCGCCGCTATCGAGCATCGCGGTGCCGTCGAGCCAGATCGGCTACGCCGCGGCCGAGTTGCTCGACCGGATGATGGCCGGCCAGCGCGTGCCGCCGGAGCCGATCTTCCTGCCGCCGGTCCGCGTGGTCACGCGGCAATCGACCGACACGCTGGCCATCGGCGAGCCGGCCGTGGCCGAGGCGCGTCAATTTCATTCGCCGGCACGCCGCGGAGGGCATCAGCGTCGGCTCGGTGGTCAACAGCGTGGCCCAGGGCCGGCGGCCGCTGGAGCGCAAGTTCCGCACGCTGTTGGGCCGGACGATGCTCCAGGAGATTCGCCGGGCGAGGGTGGAAATTGCCAAGGAACTGCTGGTGAGCACGAACCTGCCCATGCCCACGATCGCCCGCCATGCCGGATTCGCCAACGCCGCCCGGCTGTGCGTGGTCTTTCGCCAGCTTGCGGGGCTGACTCCCAGCGAGTATCGCAACCGGTCGGTGCTGCGCGAGCGAGGGTAGTTCTACGACGACTTCCACGCCAGCGCCGCGGTGGGACAGGCGGCCACGCACTCGGCGGCCGCCTTGGTGAGCGCCTCGGCCAACGAACGGTCCAGCGGCACGGCCACGCGGACGTCGAAGCCGCGGCCGACGAACGTCAGCCCCAGCGGCTCGCCGGCGGCCGCGGCGATCTGGATGCACAGGCCGCAGTCGATGCACTTGCCCGGCTCGTAGATCACCTCGGCGTGCTGCGCATCCTGCTGGAACGCCCGCCGCTCGGCCTTGAATCGCCGCGGATGGGCATGGTACATGCGCGGCGTACTTGCGGAGCTTGCACGACCGTTGACGCCGCGGCAATCGCAGTGCAGGCAGCGGGCGGCCTGCTCGGCGGCGACTTCGGGGTCGGGAGTCTGCCGGGACGGCCCGCAGGCTGCTTCGCACAGACTCCCGACCCCTGTCGAGCCGGCTCTGCGCGGCGTGTCGTCGCCCCGGCCGCAAACCGCGCCAACTCGTCGCCGTGCATGCGGCCGATCTTGGTGCTGAACGGCTCCGCGCGACCGGTCACCGGCAGGCCGCAGAGGAACTGGTCGATGGCGACGGCCGCCTCCTTGCCGTCGGCCACGCTGCGGACCACCATGCGCCTTGCCGCGGACCGCACTGCCGGCGGCGAACACGCCCGGCATGCCCGTCTCGAAGGTTCGCGGCTTGCGCCTCGAATGCCGCGTTGCGCAACGGGCAGTCCCCAGCCGGCCGCCTGCTCGCGCGCCGTCGCGCCGCACGCCAGCAGCACGGCGTCGAATCGGTCTCGCAGATCGGCCAATTGCCGGCGTCCGGCCCGATCCGTGTGCCCATCTCCAGCGTCGATTCCCAGCCGCGTGATCGTCGCCACTTCGGCCTGCGAGCACGTCGCGGGGCAGCTCGGCTCTCGGTGGTCTCGCGGAGCAGCCGGCCGCCGGGCAGCGGGTTTTCGTCGAAGAGCGTGCAGGCGTGGCCCAACTGGCGCAGGTAGTAGGCGGCCGACAGGCCCGTCGGCCCCGCGCCGACGATCGCCACGCGCTTGCCCGTGGCCGGCTGGCACGCCGGCACGTACGGCTCGCCGCGAGGCCAGATCCACGTCGGCCACCAGCCGCTTCAACAGGCAGATCGACACGGCGGCGTCGAGGTCGCCGCGGCGGCAGACCTTCTCGCACGGGGCCGGGCAGATCCGCCCCAGCACGGCCGGCAGGGCGATGTCGCGCTTCACCGTGGCGATGGCCTCGCGCAACTCGCCCGGCGGCAATCTGCCGGAGCATCGTGGGAATGTCCATCTCGCGCCGGGCAGCCGAATTGGCACGGGGCCAGGCAATCGCCCAAGTGGTCGCTCAAGCAGCAATTCCAGCGCGGTCCGCCGGACCTGGTGCACCGCCTCCGTCTCGCTCTCGACCTGCATCCCCTCGGCCGCCACGGTGGCGCACGAGGGCACGAGCCGCTCGTCGTCGCCGATCCGCACCAGGCACGCCAGGCACGAGGTCGACGGCCTGCACCCTTCGCGGAAGCACAGGGCCGGGAATGTCGATGCCCAGCTTCCGCGCAGCATCGAGCACCGTCGCCCCCTCGGGCACTTCCACTTCGCGATGGTCGATGGTCAGCTTGGGCATGAGACGTGACTCATCTCGCACTGACAATCGCATCCCTACAGGACACACCTGCCGGCAGGTGTCGCAGCGGGTGCATTTCTCCTGGTCGATGCTGGTGCTTCACGTAAGGGGTCAATGGGAATCGCGTCGGCGGGGCACTGCTGGGCGCAGAGCGTGCAGCCGATGCAATCGTCGGTCACGCGGTAGCGGATCAGCGCCTTGCACCTGCCCGCCGGGCAGCGGCCGGCGAGGTGCTCTTCGTACTCGTGGCGGAAATAGCGGAGCGTCGAGAGCACGGGGTTCGGAGCGGTTCGCCCCAGGCCGCAGATGCTTCCCGCCTTGACCGTCACGGCCAACTGTTCCAGCTCTTCGAGGTCGCCGCGCTTGCCCTGCCCGGTGCAGATGCGGTCGAGGATGTCGAGCATCCGCCGCGTGCCGACGCGGCAGAGCGTACATTTGCCGCACGACTGGTCCTGGGTGAAGCGGAGGAAGTAGCGGGCGATGTCGACCATGCAGTCGGCGTCGTCCAGCACGACCAGCCCGCCGGAGCCCATGATCGCCCCGACGCCGGCCAGGGCGTCGTAATCGACCGGCGTGTCGGCCAGTTCGGCGGGCACGCAGCCGCCGGAGGGCCCGCCGATCTGCACCGCCTTGAAGCGCCGCGGTTGTCGGCACACTGCCGTGTGCCGGCATCCGCGCCGGCGTGTGCGGACTGCACTGTGCCGGCCACGCCGCCGCCGATCTCCTCGACGATCTGCCGCAGCGTGACGCCCATCGGCACTTCGATCAGCCCGCCGCGGCGGACCTTGCCGGCCAGGGCGAAGACCTTGGTGCCGGGGCTTTTGGGCGTGCCGATGCCGGGCGAACGCCTCGGCGCCGTGGCGGAGAATCCACGGCACCAGGGCGTAGGTCTCGACGTTGTTGACCGAGGTGGGCCGGCCCCAGAGCCCCGCTTCGGCCGGATAGGGCGGCCGCAGCCGCGGCATGCCGCGCCGGCCCTCGATCGAGGCCAGCAGCGCCGTCTCTTCGCCGCAGACGAACGCCCCGGCCCCTTCCTTCACCGACAAGTTCGAGGCGGAAGTCGGTCCCCATCACGCGCTCGCCCAGCAGGCCGCGCTCCCGGCAGCGCTCGAGGGCCTCGTTGATCCGCTCGACGGCCAGCGGATACTCGGCGCGGATGTAGAAGAAGCCCTCGTGGGCCCCGACCGCGTAGGCGGCGATGCACATCCCTTCGATGATGCGGTAGGGGAACGATTCCAGCAACATGCGGTCCATGAACGCGCCGGGATCGCCCTCGTCGCCGTTGCAGACGACGTACTTCACGTCGCCCGGCGGCGGCGCGGACCTTCGCCCACTTCATCCCGGTGGGAAAGCCGGCCCCGCCGCGGCCGCGCAGCCCGCTCTGCCTGAATCGTGCTCGATGATCTGCTCGGGCGAGAGCTGTTCCAGGCAGCGGCGCAGGGCCACGAAGCCGTCGTGCCGCAGATACTCGTCCAGATCGAGTGGGATCGAGCTGGCCGCAATACTCCGTGGCCAGGTGCTGTTGCGGCCCGAGGAACGCGCAGACCGGGCCGTCGCGGGCGTCGATGGCGTGCCGGCCGATCGGGTCGCCGGTCTCGTCGGTCAGCAGCCGATCGAGCCAGCGCGAGGCCGCGTAGCCGGCCCGCCGCAGAATGCCGCGCGGCTTGAAGTGCTTCAGCACGATGTCCGGCCGCGTCGTCGGCGTCGACCTTGGAGAAGAGCCGCGGCGGGCCGCCGCCGGGCGGAATCAACTCCACCAGCGGCGTCTGGTGGCACATGCCGACGCAGCCGACCCGCTTCACCACGGCCGGCGCGCCGCTTTGGGCCAGCGCGTCCTCGATGGCGCGATGGACCTTGCCGCTTCCCTGGGCGACGCAGCAGGAGCCCAGCCCGACGCGAATCTCGCCCACCTCGCCGCCGGGGGCGACCGCCTGCGGCGGCCGCGTCGGCCGCGCCGCTCTTCTGCTGCTGCAGGAAATCGTCGAGCACGTCGCCGACCATCGCCGGCGCGAGCCGCCCGTAGGTGATGCCGTCGATCTGCACGACCGGGGCCAGCGTGCAGCAGCCCAGGCAGGCCACCTTCTGGATCGTGAACAGCCCGTCGGCGTCGGTGTCGTCGCCCGTCGGCGATCTCCAGCCGGCGCTGGAAGGCGTCCTGGATCAGCTCGGCCCCTTTCACGTGGCAGGCCGTGCCGTGGCAGACGTGGATGATGTGGCGGCCCGACCGGGCGATGGCGGAACTGGTTGTAGAACGTCGACACGCCCACGATCGCCGCCGGCGTGATCTCGGTCAGCTCGGCACACCCGCTCGATCGCCTCGCGGCGGCACGTAGCGGTAGTGCGTCTGGATCGCCTGGAGGATCGGGATCACGGCATCGCTGCCGCGGCCGAGCCGCTCGACGGTCTGATCGACGAAAGTGAGATCGAGTTCGGACATGGTTTCTCTATTGCGAAACCGCAAGCGGCTAACGATACGGGATCATGGTTTTCCGATGCAGAACAAGTGCTTTTTCCCCGCAGGTAAATGCGTCCGTCCTGGAACGCGGGACTGGTGACGCACTCTTCGCCCAGGTCGGCCTCGCCGATGCGCTTGCACTTTTCGCGGCGTGGGCTCGACGATCCACGCCTTGCCCGTCCTGGCGATCAAGTACAGCCGGTTGCCGACCAGGCTCGGCGAGGCGGAGAAATCGTCGCTCGAATTCCTCGGCCCAGAGCATGCCGCCCTTGACGGCGTCGTAGCAGGTCAGCGTGCCGCACGGAGGTCAGCAGGAACACGAACTCCTTGGTGGCCAGGGGGCTGCACGTGTCGGGCAGGCCGTCCTCGCCCTTCCAGAAGCACGTGCGTGGCGGTCACGTCGCCTGTGGCCGTCGGCGCGGATGGCCGAGAGCACGGCGGTTGTCGTTGGCCACGAACACCCGGCCGTCGGCGAAGGCGGGCGACGGGCCGATGTCGGTCTTCAGGCACTTCGCCCGCCAAATCTCCGCGCCGTCGGCCGGATTGTAGGCGATGACCCACGGGTCGGCCGGCGGTGATGATCTGGTCGCGGTCGGCATGGCGAACCACGATCGGCGAGGACCAGGAGTTGGGCACCGGCCGATCGACCTGCCAGACGATCTTGCCCGTGGCCGAGTCGAACGCCAGCAGTTTCGACTTCGGCGTCCTGCGCCGACCCTTGATCGAACTGCACCAGCAGCAAGTTCTTGTACGTGGCCAGCGACGAGGCGTGGCCGTAGCTGTTTTCGGGCATGCCGAGGCTCTTCGACCAGGCCAGCTTGCCGGAAAAATCGAAGGCCGCCAGATCGCCGTTGGCGAAGATGGCGAACACGCGGCGGCCGTCGGTGGCGGTCGTGGGCGCGGCGTAGCCGGTGTCGTCGTTCACTTCGGGCGGCTGGGCGGTGCTCTGCGGCGTGCCGGGCACGGCCTGCTGCCAGAGCGAGCTTGCCGCTGTCGGCGTCGAAGCAATAGACCTCGCGGCGGCGCTGGTCGGCGCCGGAGAGGAACACGCGCTTGCCCCAGACGACCGGCGAATTGTTGCCCGGCAGCGGCACGGGCGTTTTCCAGACGATCCCCTTGCCCGATTTGGCGTCCCAGGTTTCGGGCACGTTGGTGTAGGCCGAGATGCCCAGCCCGCCGGGCCCGCGGAACCGCGGCCACGTCTTGGCGATCTCTTCCTCGCTGGGCGGCGTCTCGCGGCGACCGCTGCGGCCACGGCGACATCCGCGTGCCCGCGTTCGCCGGAGACGTACCGGCGGCCGGCTGCGAGTTACCGGCCAACTCCTCGCTGTTCTCGCGGTAATTCCGAGCGGACGTTGGCGTTCAACGCGATTGCCACGCCGACCATCGCGACGCACACGCGCTGCCACCGCCCAGCGGGCGATGCGCGTCCACGCGCGCCTCGCGGTCTTGCGGCAGCCGAGCGGCGCGCTCGGCGACGGCAACCGCCGGTGCAGCGTCGCGGCCGTCTTCGCCGCCACCAGGAACACGACCACGGCAGACCAGCAGCAGGCCCGCCCCCGCGCGGGCGAACGCCCGCTGGCGGAAATATTCGCGGCGCAGTTGCAGATCGAGCGCGCGGATCTGCTCCTTGAGCGTCTCGTTGGTCGGCTGCTGGTCGAGCGCGGCCACGAGGGTCTTGTAGGTCGGCGAATCCAGCGGGTCCTTCGTCAGCCGCCGGCTGTAGTCGTAGAGCAGCAGCGCGCAGACGACGATCGCCAAGACCCCGGCCACGGCCGCGATCCGCGTGGCAAGCTGATAGCCGGCGTTGTTGTCGGATTGTCCGTTCATCGCCAGACGTTCTGGCGAGTAGCTCCAGGCCGAACTGGACCGTCGCGTTCTCGGCAGGACGTCCATTGTCGCGGAACAGATTCGGTTCGCAGACGTCGTTGTGCCGCTGATCGACGTCCTCGCGTGTGATTGCTGATCCATCCTTGCCGGGCCTGCTCGCCGGGGCAATACCAGAAGCAGCGGCCGCAGGAGACGCACGCGGCCCGGTCGGGCTGATAGTCGGTCCGCCGCCGCCGGACCGAGAGATAAATCAGTTTCACGCCGACCACCAGTCCCACCCACGCGCCGAACCAGCCGCCGGCCCGGCGAAACGCGCCGCTCAGGCAGACTGCCTCGCGGTAGAGGTCGTCGGCCGCGCGGCCCGTGTTGCGGAAGGCGTCGCTCGCGTCGATCGTGCCCTCGACCCGGCCGGTCTGTTCCAGGCGGATGCGCTCGGCCAGCCGGACCGTCGGGTGCAGCCGGGCCAGCGGCGTTTCCAGTTGCCGGCCCAGCCAGAACCCGGCGGCCATCAGCACGGGACAGAGGACCAGCAGCGACCGCCAGACGCCGCCGGCCGCGCGCCGCTGCGGCGGCCGGCAGGGCCACGGTCGGCTCGCGGATCGCGCCGTAGGGGCAGGCGTCCTCGCACAGCCGGCACTGGATGCACTCGTCGGGCGGAATCTTCGCGTGCCACTTCGACACCTTCGAGACCAGCCCGAGAATCGCGCCGTAGGGGCACAGGTAGCGGCAATAGGGCCGGCCGATGAAGATGCCGCCCACCAGGAAGCACGCCGCCGAGGATCGAGCATGTTCGCGCTGCGCGCTGCGGCGGAAGAAGCCGACGAACGGATCGTAGCGGCAGATGACGAACGCCGTGCCGGTGGCGGCAAACAGCACGCCCGCCCCGAGATAGACGTAGGCCAGCAGGCCCAGTGCCTGGTCGAGCCAGTCGGGCACGTTGACCGGCCGCAGCGCGACCAGTTCCTGCACCGCCCCCAGCGGGCAGACGGCGGCGCAGAACGTGCGGCCGAAAAACAGCGTGAACGAGGATCGGCAGCGCGAACACCGCGGCCACCGTCCAGGGCAGCGCGTAGTCGGATCGAACAGCGCCAGCGTGACGTTCTGGATCGATCCGACCGGACAGATGCAGCCCCCGCGCCAGAAGCCGAGCCAGGCCAGCGAGGCGATGGTCAAGACGAACAGCCCCCGCCGCGAACGCCTCACGATGGCCAAGTACGAAGCCAGCGCACAGCGCGAGCACGCCAGCGCCGCCAGATCGAGATACTCGAAACAACTCGGCCCGCGGCGGCGGCACGGTGGTCGATCGGCAGCTGGTGGTCGGTGAAGTCGGGCGGGGGAAACCGCTCGACCGCCATCGCCGTCGACGCCAGAAGCGGCAGCAGCACGGCAGACGCACGAGATGCGCCACGGCCGACGCATCAGGCGTTTACGCCGTGGTACAACGGTCCCCATCGCCCTTCAGGGGCAAGAGGGTGGGGTGATGGGAATGGATGCCTGCACCCACGTGTCCCTCTGCCAATGGCCGCGGAACTACCGTTCAGGCCTTTCAGCAGATACGGTTCGTCGGCCGGCACGCGGCGATAGGCCTGCGAGGGGCAGGCCGACGGCGATCGCGCACTCGTTGCAGTTCTGGCAGCGATCGTGCCGCACCTGCAAGTAGAGCGAGCCGTTGCCGAAGGCGTTGCAGCCCTTGACGCACTTGCCGCAGCCGATGCACAGCCGCTCGTCGATCGTGTACTCGAAGTACGGGTCTTCGACGAACGCGCGTTGGATGGCCCCGGTGGGGCAAAGCTGGTTCTCCGCCGCCGGAATTCGAGCGCGATCGGCGTCGGGCCGGAAATAGCCGGTGCACAGGTCGCAGTAGCCGCACATGGCGAAGCTGTGGACGCACTTGACGGCCGACTCGTCCAGCACGCAGTAGGTGGCGCAGTTGCCGCAGGCGATGCACTTGGCCGGGATCGAGCTGCCAGACCAGCTTGCCGCTCGCGTCCTTTGCGGACCGCCAGCGCGGCCGCGGCGCCGCCGATGCCGACGGCCCCGGCCACGCGCAGGGCGTCGCCGAGAAACGCCCGGCGGTCGAGTTTCTGTTCATTGTCGTTCATGGCGAGCTTCGAACCTCCGGACCGCAGTTCGGGGCGTTCATTTGTATTCAGATTATTTGTGTTCGAAAATCCGCACGCAGCCGGCCGCCGGATCGAGCACCAGGATGCGGGCGCGGCTGTCGACGGCCAGGTCCACCGGGTGCAGGCGTGAGCTCGTCGCGAGTCTCGACGGTCGCCGAGCGGTTCGGGGCCAAGACGTTCCGGCCCGACCACGACGCACTCGAACTCGCCCGTCGGCGCTGTAGACCTTCACCCGCGGAATGCCCTTTTCGGCCGTCACGACCCGCCCGTCGGGCAGGATGGCGATGTTCGACGGGTTGCAGCAGCCGCAGAAGGCCTCGATGCCCATGCCGCGCTTGCCCCAGGAAAGCTCCAGGTGGCCGTCGAAGGTGTAGGCCTCGATGCGGTGCATGCCCGGGATTCGCCACGCGCAGCAGTCCGTCGGGAGCGATGGCCACGTCGAAATACGGGCTGGGCACGACGAAGCCGCGGAATGCCCCGCGACGGGTCGCGCTTGCCGATCTGCCCGAGCACTTTGCCGCTGGGTCGTAATGCCAGACCACCAGCGAGCCGGCGTCGGCGACGAACACGTCCTCGTCGGCCAGCGGCGATCGAGGTCAGCACGGTCCGTTTGCCGGGCGGCCGGTCCCAGACCGACTCGCCGCTTGCCGTCGGCGTCGTACACCTCGACGTGATCCCTCATGCCCACGTAGAGCCGGCCGGGGAAGGCGTGCTCGGCATTGCCCACCGCCAGGCAGTACGGCTCCTGGTCCAGCTCGATGTCCTTGAGCTTCTTGCCGTCGGGGGCGAAGACGCGAATCGGCCTTGTCGCCGGCCACGAAGATCCGGTCCTCGGGCCCGACGGCCACCGCCCGGGCCTCGCGCATCGCCGACCGGAATCGCGGCCTTCTGCCGGTAGTGGATCAGCGCGGGATCGATCTTCTGGTACTTCTCCAGATCGTAGTCGAAGGCGTCGGCAGTCCGCTGCCCTGCTCGCCCGACGGGTCGATCCGCAGCCAGGCGACCGCGCCGACGCCGATCGCCAGACGACGACGACCGACGCCGAGTCAGCGATCGTTCGAGACATGCGGAAGCTTCTTGTGGCGAATGTCATGTGATCATGGCTTGCTCAATTACTGTTCTCCGTCACGTCCAAACACATCATCCGCGTCAAGTCGCGGACGATCAAGCGGCCGGCCGCCATCGCCATCGGCCCCCAGGAATCGTTGCCCGTCGAGCACCTGCGCCTGGGCCAGTTGCCGGTATCCCTCGGGCGTGGCCTCGGCGAGCGTCAACCGCCCCTCGTCGTTCATCACGATAGATCAGTCCGTCGGCGATCAGGTAGGGCCCGATGCCGAAGCGGTGCTGCGATCCGCTGCTCCAGACGACGCGGCCGTCGAGGTCGAGGCAGACCAACTGCTTGTCCTTCTCGCGGACGCCGTACAGATGGCCCTCGAAGAAGATCGGCGTGTGTTGCGTCGAGCCGAACACGGCCGGCCCGAGCTTGTACAGCGTCTTGGCCACGATCTTGCCGCCCTGCTCTTCCAATTGCAGCATCATCGCGCCGGTGTTGTATCCGCCGGAGAGGAAGATTCTTCCCTCGGGCAGGATCACCGGCGAGGGGACGGTGGCGATGCTGATCTTCCAGTCGGTGGTGTCCCAGAGGATCGAGCCGTCGTCGGCCGAGACGCCCGCCACGCCCCCCTTGCCGCAATAGACGAACATCCGCTTGCCGGCGAACTCCATCGGCATGATCGACGAATGGGTCATCGTCCAGCCGCGCGGGTTGGGGCTCTTCCAAACCACCTGGCCGGTCTGGCAATCGAGCGCCACCAGCAGCGCGTCGCCGCCGGGGGCGAGGATCGCCCGGTCGCCGTCGATCAAGCGGGCACTGCCCGGCGTACCACGGCGGCACCGTGGCGCCGAACTGCCGCACCAGGTCGATCAGCCAATAGAGCTTGCCGGTGGCCGGGTCGAGGCACGAAACGTGGCACTTCGGCCCGAGGGCCACGACGTACTTGTCGGTCACGGCGGGCACGGTGCGCGACATGCCGTGGTTCCGCTTCACCGCCACCGGATAGCTGAATCGCCAAAGCTCGCTGGCCGTCGGCCAGCGAGAAGCAGCGCAGGGCGTCGGCCGAGGCCGTCGCGGTCGTAGTCGAGCACGAACACGCGGCCGTCGCGCACGGCGGCGCCGGCGTGCCCTTCGCCCAACTCGATCGACCAGAGCACCTCGGGGCCGGCGGCGGGCCACTGCCGGGCCAACGGCACGCCCGGCTCGGCGATGCCGTCGAAACGCTCGCCGCGGAATCGCGGCCAGGCGCCGGGCAGAGTCGCGGCCGCGGCCTCGAACGTCGTCAGCTTGCCCACCAGCGGCTTCGGCTTGGGCCTCGTCGTCGCTCGGCTTGGGGCGATCCAGACCCGGGACGCGGGCCTCCAGCGGGCCGACCGGCCCCACGTTTGCCCAAAGCACCAGCGCCACGACGCCGAGCAGAGCCAGAACGCCCGGAATCAGAGTACCGGCGAGCAGATTCTTCATAAGGGGGTGGGTGAACGGGAGGGAAAACACCTATTTTCTTGTACCCGCTCCTCCCCCGAGTGTCAACCCGCGGACGGCGCACGGCGCAGGCCGAATTGTTGCACCCCGTGATGCACAAAGCTAGAATGAGCCCCTCGGATGCGGCGGCGTCGGCACTTCTCTCGCACGGGCAAATGGAGGTCCTCACGATGGCCAAAAACGCGTTTTTACACGTTGCAGTTCTTGCGATTTCGCTGGTCACTTGCTTGTCGGCGTTCACCCCTTCGCGGGCGCAGACAGCCCCACCCGACTCGGCCAGCCGCATCGCCGGCAGCCTCCAGCCGTTCTTGGACCGCCACGTGCTGGCGGGCGCGGTGACGTTGGTGGCTTCGAAGGACAAGGTGCTCAGCCTGGAAGCCGTGGGCTACGCCGACCTCGCCGCGAAGAAGCCGATGCAAACGGATTGCCTGTTCCGAATCTCATCACGATTCTGATGATTCAGCGGGCCGGGTTGAACGTATATCACGGCGGCCTCCGCGGGCCCGACCGCGCCATTCAATCGGCGCTGACGAAGGCGGCGCTGGAGGCGTTTGAGAAGTAGCGGTTGATCTTACCCGGTTTGAGGCTTTGGGCGTTTCTGCTGGGAAAGACGTGAGAAAAGGGCCTTTTCTCTAGCCCAGGCGTTCTACGCCTGGGACGAAGGAACACCCAACCGCATTTTTCTTTTTCCATCAGCCCCTTCAGGGGCGGACCTTGTCATTCCGCCCCTGAAGGGGCTGAAGAAAAAGGGGAATGGTCGCTTCCTGGCCCCAGACGTGAACGTCTGGGCTAGTGCGTCTCTGAAAACGTTTGATCGGTGGGGTGCGAGTCCCCACCAGGTTTGCGTTACAAACCTGTAACCGAAAGTAACCGCGTCTCCGCGAGGAGGGGTGGGAAGCAACCGGAGGTGAATGACCAGTCCGTAGGATAACGAACCTGATTCGGCCAAGCCTGTCGGGGAGCCTGCTAGCCAATGGCGAACCTCCGACCGCGTGACGGCGTTCCCTCCGATCCGTCCAGATCTGCCCGGGGGATAGACGCGGCGGCCCATCCGGCTGAGGTAACGTGCGAAAGCCGTGATGGGGAGATGGCAACACGGTGGTTGAGGACGGAATGGTCGGAAGGTCAAACGTCGTAAGGAGAGAGACCTGGAAGGAAGCAGGACGGAGTTCATTGTCCCTGATAAGGATAGGAAGAACCGGCCGTCCAGGAGTCAGAGCACCCATAGTAGCGACGAAACCGGGTAACGCCGGGGGAGCGAAGGGGTGCAGGAAGATGGATGCGTGATGTCCGAGCCACGGGAAAGAAATCATCCCCCGGTGACAGTGCCGTTCGCGGCTACTCCCGCCGGAGAGCCTCCGTCGATTCGCGACTGGGCGAACCCGTGTGTCTGGACGGACCGCATGTTGGCGACACTCGAACAAGGAGTGCGAGGAGGAAGATGGCACACGCTGATCGACAAGGTGTACGCGCCGCTGAACCTGTTTGCCGCCCGCAGCCATGTGATCGGCAACCGGGGAGCAGCGGGGGTGGACCATCAATCGGTCGAGGGCTTTCAGGCCAATGGCCAGAAAGAACTGGACAGGCTGCACGAGGCACTGCGAACCAATGCGTATCGTCCGCAGGCCGTGCGGCGAGTCTGGATTCCGAAACCGGGCAGCAAGGAGCAGCGGCCGTTGGGGGTTCCGACCGTGCGTGACCGCGTGGTGCAAACCGCGCTGTTGCACGTGCTGGAACCGATCTTCGACGCCACGTTTTCGCAAGCCAGTTACGGGTTTCGACACGGACGAGGGTGTCATCACGCCCTGGAACGGGTCGAGGAACTGCTCGGCGCTGGTCGCGTCTACGTGGTGGACGCGGACCTCAAGAGTTACTTTGACACGATCTCGAAGCCACGGCTGATGGCGCAACTGCGCGAGAAGGTGTCGGACAGCCGGGTGTTGCGTTTGGTGGAGATGTTCCTGGAGCAAGGCGTGATGGACAACCTGCGGGAGTGGACGCCCGAAACGGGCACGCCCCAAGGAGCAGTCCTCTCGCCCCTTCTGGCCAACATCTACCTCAACCCGCTGGACCACGTGCTGGACGACGCCGGTTTCGCGCTGGTCCGTTATGCAGACGACTTCGTGATCTTGTGCAAGACTCGCGAGGAGGCGGAAGCGGCCTTGGCGATGGTGCAACGTTGGGTCAACGAAAACGAGTTGACCCTGCATCCGACCAAAACCAAGATCGTGGACGCCCGCATCGAGGGTTTCGATTTTCGCCTCGTCAACAGAATTCGTGGGTAAATTCCGGCTCGGGAAGGTTGCCGAGCGTGTGATATAGGGCAATTTCGATGGCCTCGTAGGTGCGGAAGCCGTAGGCTTTTCTGGTAGTCAATTTGGCTTTGTTGTTCAGGCCCTCGACGGAGCCCGCCGAAACCATCCCCTTGGCACGAAACCAGTTGAGGATCAGGTCTCGATGTTCACGCAGGCTTTGGGCAACCTTCTTCATCGGCTCGATCTTGCTCCGCATCGTGCGGGTACACCACTCTTCCAGAACTTCACCGCCCAGCCCGGACTGGTATATTCCCAGAACCTTTGGAAGTCCTCCCGCAACAGGTGGCTGCGAACGCTTTGAAGGTTGTACTGCAACAGCTCCGACAGTTTCACGGTCTCCTTCTCGGTGCGGTTCTCGGGTCGTTTCAGCAGGCACCAGCGGGAGTGCTTCAGCACCGGCTCGTAACCGTCACGCTTCAGGCGAGCGGCCTCGGTGCGGCGAACCTCGTCAATCGCCTCGTTCATCTTCTTCATGATGTGGAAACGGTCCAAGACGTGGATGGCCTGCTTCAGTTGTTCGGCAACCACATTCAAGTAGGGCTGCCACATATCGCTACAGACAAAGCGGATGGATTGACGGGCCTCGGCGCTCAGCGTCTGGAAGAACCGCCGCAGACTCTCCTCCGTTCGCTCTTCGGCCACCCACAACAGCCGCTTCATGCCATCCTCGATCTGGTACACCAACGTCAGGTAATGCTGTCCCCGCTGCCACTGGATCTCGTCCACGCCGATGGCCTCGATCCCATCGAGGTCCTGATGGAACAGGCCCCAAAATACCGCCTGTTTCACCGACTCGAACACGTTTCGCCAGGTAGTGTGGAAGATCGAGGCCACCTCTTGCCAGGACAAATGCTTGGCCCAGCGTGCCAGGAACCAGCGGTAACTGGTTGTAAGATGGCTTTTTCCCACGGCCCAAGGCACTCGCTCCACCGTCACCCCGCAACTTCGACACGCCACACGCCGCAGGGCATACACGAAATACACGGTAATGGCCCAGAGGGGCACGAACTCGAACCGCCGCTCCGGAAGACGATCGTAACCCGGCCCGGGGCGGCCGCAGCCCGAGCAGATCGGCCGACCATTCTTCCGGGCAAGCACTTCCACTTCCAGCGTTGGCCGTTCCGTGCCTTCCACCCATCTGGCTTTTCCGTACACAAAGGACTTGAAAGGTTCGACCCGATTGAGGATAGTCTTCAGTTGCATCCTGTGGTGGCTCCCGGCGAGATGGTTCGTTTTGCAACTCCATCTTTAACCGGAAACGCTACAGGATGCACCTGTTTTCCTGCCTCCTCTCTCCGCTATACTATCCCTGTCTGGCGAAACGGAGTTGGGCTCTGCTGGCGAGCAACCCGACAAGGGATAACCAGACCAGGGCGGGTGAATGACTCGCAGGCCCCGGCGGCTTCCACCGCCAGGGCCTCTTCTTTCCCCTCATCCCCTCATTCATTTGCTCTGTCATGCCTCAGAAAACGCACCTCAACGGTGCTAACCAGCCCTGTTCTTACCCACGAAATTCTGCTGACGAACCCGATTTTCTGGGCTATCGCTTCCGCGGCGACTTGCGTGTGCCGCGGCAAAAGAGCCTGCGGAAACTCAAGGAGGCGGTCCGCGCGAAGACCAAGCGCACGAACGGGCATGACCTGCCCTTCACGTGTGCTCGACTGACGCGGCAACTTCGCGGCTGGTTCATCTACTTCCGCCATTGTCGCGGGTCGGTTTTCCGCCAACTGGACGGCTGGATTCGTGGTCGGCTGCGTAGCATGTTGCGGCGGCGACAGAAACGGCGCGGACGGGGCCGCGGAAGGGACCAGCAGCGTTGGCCCAATCGCTTCTTCGACGAGCAAGGGCTGTATTCCCTGCAAACCGCCCATGTCTGTTTCGCTCAACCCTTTCGGAGGTAACACCATCAACTGGAGAGCCGGATGCGGGAAATCCGCCAGTCCGGTTCGGAGGGAGGGGGGCCGCAACCCAATGCGGCCTCCCTACCTCTATCGGAAAAGCCGCCACATTCTCAACACAACCTCATCCTCATGTTCTGCACCCGCTGCCGTAGCGCTGCCAGCGTCGCACCCATCAAATCAATTGAGATGAGCCGCTCGTCGCAATCGCTCACTTCTTCGCCGGCATCTGCATGATGATCTCGGCGTGGGCCGAGGTGGTCTTCTCGGTCATCGTGGCGTCGAGATCGAGGCCGCGAAACCAACTCAACGGCGGCGACTGGTAATCCTCCGGGGCGTGAACTCCCAACAGGCCGCCGGGCTGTGTGGGCGCCAGGGCGGTGGACGTCCAACGCGCCGAACCGCCGCTGACCTCGCGCAGTTCGTATTGCCCACCCAACGGGCAGATCAGCCTGGCGTCCAACAGGAACTCGGCCGCCTCGCGGCAGGCGGCCGGCGGCACGTGGAGTTGCCGGTCCAGGTCGCGGAGGAAACGAAGGTTGTTCAGCGAGGTCTCCCGCGTGTGGCCATAGCCCAGATCGTTCAGCATGGGTGTGATCCGGGCGTGGGAGACGTCGCCCACGTGCAACCGCACTTGGGCCGGACGTTGGCCCGGCTCGAAGCGGAGTTGCGGCGCCACCGTTTCCAACACGTCGCGCTGGAACGAGAAGAGGGTGAACGGGCCGTACTGCCGCCGCCAGCCGCCCAGGAACGAACCGGCATAGCCGGCCGGATCGGATTGCGGCGGAATGCCGATGTTGAAGACGCTGAGGACTCCCAATTGGCCGGTCGTGCCCACGTAACCCACCAGGAAGTCGCGGATCCGCCCCAAGCCGGCCAATTGCAGCAGCGGGGCGTTCCAAGGCGATTGCGCCGGCCCGCCGGCGCTGCGCTGCGCCGGCCGCCGCCTGTGGCCCCATGTCTCGCAGGCCGGCAAAGACGTGCTGCTGGGCCAGCGACAGTTCCATCGCGGCCATGTCGCCGGGGATGGGGGCCAGCCGCTCGACAACGGCCGGTCCCAGCCATTGCTTCAGCACGTTGAAGTGCTGCGGAGCGAAGGGGCTCATCAGCACGTCCACCACCACCTGCTCGCGGTTCTCCTTGAGCGCGTTGCGTTTGACGCCGGCGATGACCGGATCCATCCGTCCCCACTGGGCCCGGTAGAACTCGGCAAACCGGTTGTACTCGGTCACTTCGGCCGCGGTGACTTTGTCGACCGGCACGTCGCCGACGGGCAAGAACGCCCCGCGCCGGCCGCGCACGCTGTCGTACACCTCGCCGCCATCCAACACGGCGCGGCTGCCGCCGGGCAGCGGACCGAACTCGGGCGGCAACAGGCTGGCGGCCATGAGTTGTTCGACGGTGGCGCCCGGCTTGCCCTCGGTGGCGGCCGTCAGCTTGGCCAATTGCACCAGTTCCACGTCGGCCACGGCTTGCAACCGCCGCGCCATTTCCAAGCGGTAGTGCGGTCCGGTGATGTTGCGGAAGAAGGCGTCGGAAAGATAGAGCCAGACGGTGTCGCCGCGACCCAGCGGCATGATGCTCCGGGCGTGGCGGAACTCCCGCGACGCGCCCAACGCCCGCTCGCCCGCGGACGTGGCGAGGAAGCGGGCCACCAGCGCCTGCGACGTGGTCACCAGGTGAAAATCCCCGTCCACCACGTAGTACGAGCGAACCGTTCCATCGGGCGAAGCCAGGTACGAAACCGTGTGGTCGGCAATCTTGATCTTCTGTTCCGTCACGCCGCCCGCATTGATCCGCTCCAGCCGTTGCTGGCCGAGATTGGTCGACAGACCGAAGTTGTTGCGGGCGTGGAAGAGGAGTCCGTAGGAAGCCCCTTCGCGGAAGAACATGTCGGTGCCGATGATGGCCACGTCGGCGACAATCGTGTCGCCCAGCATCCGCGAGAGCACGGTCTGCTTCAGCACGAGTTGCTTCTCCATGCGGCCGCTGATGTCGCGGTCGAGGCCGCGCAGGGCGATCAGGTTCTGGGCGTCGCCGCCCCACTTGGCCAGAGTGTCTTGCAGCCAGAGGAAGTTGCTGAAGCTGCCGAATCGCACGTAGAAACATTCGGCCGGCACGCGCAGGGCAATGGGCTCGACCTGGACTTCCGCCGCCGGCTCCGGCACTTCCAACGCCGGCGAGTCCAACGGTTCGGGCAGCGGCTGATCGGCCGGCAAGTTCAGATTGTTCAACCCCAGGATGCGGTCCTGCTGCATCGCCAGGCGGAGCGACTCCGTCCCCAAGTTGAAACCCACTTCGTGCCGCAGTTCGGCATTGGCAGGCTTGGTCTGCTTTTCTTGCGGCAGGCGGAGGTTCAGCCGCCGAGCCAGGGTCGTCGTCAGATAATTGTCGACCACGGGCGGATAGTCCGATTTCGGCTCGAGCACCGAGGCCGGCTTGGCATACTGCTGCCACCACAGTTGCAGCAGCCGCCGGTGGGCGGCCGGATCGTTGCGCGGCGCGAGGGGACCGAGCCGCATCGACAAACGGGCTTCGAGCGACAGCTCCAGCGGCTTCGCATCGCGGAAGAGAAAATACAAGGTGGCCCGCGGCGGCCGGTCGAGGATGCCTCGCAGCAGTCCGCCGACCTGCTCGCGCACCGGCCCGCCGGTAGTCAGCGGGGTGTTGCCTTCGAGCAATTCCTTCATGCGTTTGGCGAAGGCCGGATTGTCGAGGGCCGGATACAGCACGCGGCCGTCCTTCTCGCTCAGGCCGATTCCCTCCAGACCCAGCGGCTCGGGCAGCATCTCCGCAGGCAGCTCGAACGTGATCCGCCCCACGCCGAATGGCTGGGCGGGATCGACCACGGCCTCGGCCTCAGGGCGGCTCGCGGCCCGCTGGATATCAAAGCGGATCTGAGCGGAGGCGGGCGAGGCGCACCATGCCGTCGCTAGCAGCGTTGCGAGACTAGTCCACGCGGTCAGGCGTCTTTTCTTGCTCATCGCTAGCTCCCTCCCCGGGGACCACGGTCCCGGGGCGTGATTGAGTTTCAACGGAGTATCGCAGGTGCTTCGGAACGCCGCTGCGTACTCCAAGATGTTCCTGCATATTTCAAGACGCTCCCGGAGCTGCGGTCCCGGGGGGGCGTACGATCAGCCAGTATGATAGTGAGCGCTCCGCCAGAAGGCAACCGCCGATGCCGGCATGCCGCCGGGCTCGCCGGACTCAAGCGGTCGGTTCGTGCAGAACGTGCGGCGGCTTGACCACCAACGTGATGACGGCGGCGAGGACGAGGAATCCAGCGGCCGTGTAGTAGGCGTAGGTGAAGGCGTTGTAGCGATCGTGCAAGTAGCCGGCCAACAGGGGCAACAGGAACCCGCCCGCGCCCCAAGCCGTGAATAGCAGTCCGTAGTTCACGCCGAAATTCTTCAGGCCGAAATAGCCTTTGGCGATCGACGGGAATACGGCGAGGTTGGCGCCGTAATTTGCGCCCAACAGGGCCGAGAGAACGACCAGCACGTAGACATTGGCCAGGATCGAGTCTTTGGCGACCAGCGACAAGATCACCATCAGACACGCCTGAATGATGAAGCAACCCAAGACCGTGTTCCGTCGGCCCAACTTGTCGGAGAGCGAGCCGGTCACGATGCGTCCCACGCCGTTGCCCACGGCCATGGCGGCCACGAGGATGGCGCCTTGCTCGAAGCCGGCTTGTTCTTCTCCGATCTTGGCAAGCTTGCTGATAATCATCAGCCCGGCGCCAGCGCCGCAGGCATACATGAACCACAAGAGGTAGAACTGGATCGTGCCCATCATCTCCTTGGGGCTGAACTCTTCTTTCTTCTGGTTTTCGGAAGTCGGGGCCGCCGGTTTGCCGGCGTTTCCCGGCACGTATCCTTTCGGCGGCGCCGCCAGTAGTTGGGACAACAGCACGACAATCACCAGGAAGGCAATCCCCAGAATGAATACCGTGTTGGGAAGGCCCAGGCCGAGACCTCCTTCTTTGGCGATCATCCATTTTGTCAGCGGCGCCGCGTAGACCGGCGACAGACCAAAGCCCGATACCACGATCCCCGCGATCATGCCGGTTCGGGCGGCCGGAAACCACTTCACGGCCGGCGGCGTGGCCGAGGCGTAGCCGAAGCCGATCCCCGCCCCTGCCAGCACGCCGAAGCCGATCATATATCCGATGAAGGTCGTGGTGAAACTGGCCAAAACCATGCCCAGCCCCACCAAGAGTCCGCCGAAGGTGGCCACGAATCGCGGCCCAATGCGATCCTGCAATCTCCCTGCCGGCACCATCATCAGGCTGAACACGAGGCACGCCACAGCGTACGGCAGCGACTTGTCGGCCTCGCTCCAGCCCCAATCCTCCGGTATCAGCTTGCTGAAGACGCTCCAGGTATAGAGGATTCCCAGGGCCAGGTTGATGCCCACGGCAGCCAGCGTGACCTGTACGCCGCGATTCTTGATCGATTCCATGCGCGCCACATCCCTTTCTGCGTCGAGCAGGGATGACAGTCCGTTGAGAATCCCTGCGGGGAGATTGCCAACAGCGACTCCAGTCGCCGACCGGATCGACTCACTTGTCGCGAGTCTAGCAACTTCCCGCAGCAGATGCCAGTAGCGCAGCAAGAGACCGGATCGACGACCTAGCGGAGTTGTCTGCCCGGGTAAGCGCCCGAGCGGAGCGCCTCCAGCGCCTGGTTCGCGTAGAGATTGGGATTCTCGGCGAACTTCTTCAACGTGTCTTCGCTGGAGAACAGGTACACCCGGCTGCCGAAGAACACGCCGTGCTCGCGCATGCCGGAGACCGTCTGGCCCTGCTCGGTCGCCAGGACGACGTCGTTGCCCGAGACGACCGGCGCGTAGCGGTCGGGGTCTTTGGCGAAGCGGGCTTGCTCCTCGGGACCGGCAAATAGATAGGTCCGTCCGCGATGAGTCATACCCCAGCGAGGATCGCCCGGAACCCACTGCTGCTTCTCCATAAGCGAGACCGGACAGAATCCGTCCAATCCGAAGGCCGGGTTTCCGGTGGGCGGCTGCGCGATGGGACCGGCCGGCGCGGGGCCCATTCGATTGGCGGGCCAACATCGGCGGCGATTGCGCGCCATACGCTGGCCCTGCGGTGGCTGCGACCGGCGGCTGTCCCTGGGCCGCCGGCGCGTTCATCGGCGGCTGCGACGGGGGATAGGCCCGCGCACCACCCGGCGCTGCGGACAGTGTTCCGGCTGGCGGCACTGAGGTCGACGACGGTGGCCCGTAGTTCGGCGCCGGCTGCCCGTAGCCCGGCTGGGCCTGGGCATAGCTCGGTGACGGCTGACCGTAGCTTGGCGAAGGTTGGGCGTAGCTTGGCGACGACTGTGGGCTGCTTGGCGATGGCTGCGCGTAACTCGGTGACGGCTGTCCGTAGCCCGGCTGGGACGCAGCATAGCCTGGCGACGGCTGCCCATAGCCTGGCGCGGGTTGTGCATAACTCGGCGATGGTTGCACGTAGCTCGGCTGCGACGGTGCGTAGCTCGGCGACGGCTGCCCGTAGCTTGGCGCAGGTTGCGCGGATGCCGCCCCCGGCGATGCGTACGATGGCGGGGACATTGGCGCCGCCGGCGATGCCTGGTTGCGTCGGCCAAGGTCGGCGGAACGGTTGTCGTAGCTGTTACGAGGCGGACCCTGAGTGGGAGCGGGTTGGGTTGCCGCGGGTGGCGCTGCGCTGCCGGGCAGTTGCGCAAGAACCGCGCCCCCGCGCTGATTCGCTCTGGCCGCGACGCGATTGAGCTGGGCCACGTAGTCGGCCGCCTCGACCCGTCCCCGTACCGTCTCCAGCACCTGGCCTTGCGGGGTGACAATCACGGTGGTGGGCAGGCCGGTCACGTGAAATTGCGCTGCGGTGGACGGGAAGTAGTCGGGGTTGATCTTCACCAGCACGTAGTTGGGCGTCAGTTGGGCGGCGACCGCCGGCTGGTCGAAGACCTCAGCCTCCAAGCGTCGGCAGTAAACGCACGACGGGGTCGAAAACTCGATCAGCACCAGGCGATTCGTCTGCCCGGCCACGCGCTGGGCACTTTCGAGGTTAGCTTCCCATCGAGCGGGTGGTTGCGCTGAACCAGCCGATGGTAGTAGCAGAATCGTCGCCGCAAGTCCGAGCAAACCAGTTTTGTTCCACATTTTACCCCACCTCGCGCATAGGATACTGACGTCCGGACACCCAGCGTCGTCAGTTTGTTATCGGAAGCCGGTGGGCGGGAAGTCGTGTGAAACTGTGACGCCTATGCCAGAATTGCCGATTATTCCGAACAATTCTGCCAAATTGGGGCTGTTCCGCTTGCCACGATTGACGAGGCGTTGTATGATTAGGCAGTGAGCTTTGGGATGCGGTGTGCTTTCGGATGCGGAACGCTCCCAAAAGACTTGACATAAGTCTCCGCGTGGTTAAGATAACCGTTGTTTGAGTTCTGCCTTGCAGGTAGGCGCTTTTCGGCCTAAGATCTTGAATCATTAGGCCGCCTCGCGAAAGGGATTGCTCCCGGCGAAGGACGATAAGACGCCTCTCGACCCAAGCTTTCTGCCCTTGACCGATGGGTGGTCGTTGCCGGTGGGGTGACCAAGGTTGGTCGTACGCCTGCGAAAAAGCAAGCAGATTCCGTTTCGGGTCGTGAGTGACGACGCTCCCCGAGTGCTGCGTGAGCGTGGTCTGCGCAACAGTCCGGCGGTCTTCGCCGCGCAACGCAAAGTGGCTTCTTTACATGGGATGCCCGGTTCCCAAGACGGGCGTCTATTTCTGTAGCTTGGGATGGCTCCAATTGCGGTCTCGCTCGATGCTCCCACCGGGAAACTAGAGACCGCCCTTACGATATGGAAATGGGCAAGAGGAAAAAAGGCCGCCCACGCGGCCGTGGTGGACCACCGGGCGGGAACCAACGCGGGGGCAACCACTATCGCCCCCACAGTTCGCGGCAGTACCATCCGTCGGCCAACAATGGCGACAGTCGGAACGTCGAGCCCGTCGATAACGGCGAGCCAGGCCCCGTCGAGCCGGGCACCGGCGTGCTGGAACTGCACCCCAACGGCTACGGGTTCCTCCGCGATCCCAACAACAACTACATGCGGGAACTGACCGATCCCTTCGTTCCCGGCAGCATGATCGAGAAGTATGGGCTTCGGGAAGGGTTAATCATCAATGGGATGGTGCAAGCCGGTCGGCGGCAACAGGGGCCGCGGCTGCGGGAAATCACCGACGTCGACGGCATGCCTCCCGACGAGTACAAGAACGTCAAGACGTTCGACGAACTGACGCCCATCAACCCCGAGTCTTGGCTGAAGTTGGAGGTTGGCCCCGAGCCGCTGACGACGCGGGTGATGGACCTCCTGACGCCCTTGGGCAAAGGCCAGCGGGCCTTGATCGTCGCTCCGCCCCGCACCGGCAAGACCATTCTCTTGCAGCACATCAGCCTCGGCATCGCCACGAACTTCCCCGAGGTCAAGCTGATCGTGTTGCTGATCGACGAGCGGCCGGAGGAAGTCACCGACATGAAACGGGCGGTCCGGGGCGAAGTCGTCGCCAGCAGCCTCGACCGCGACGTCGAAAGCCACGTGCGGCTCTCCCAACTGGTCGTCGAGCGCTGCAAGCGGCTGGCCGAAATGGGCAAGGACGTGGTCATGCTCATGGATTCCATTACCCGGTTGGCCCGCGCCTTCAACAAGTGGGTGGGCAACACCGGGCGCACCATGAGCGGCGGCGTCGATATCAAGGCCATGGACATCCCCAAGAAACTCTTCGCCACGGCCCGACTGTTCGAGGAAGGCGGCTCGCTCACGATCGTCGGCACCGCGTTGGTCGATACCGGCAGCCGCATGGACGAGTTGATCTTCCAGGAGTTCAAGGGCACCGGCAACATGGAGTTGGTGCTGGATCGCAAGCTGGCCGACCGCCGCGTCTGGCCGGCCATCGACATCAGCCAATCGGGCACTCGCCGCGAGGAGAAGCTGCTGCCTCCGGACACGCTGCGGGCCGTGACGATGTTGCGGCGCACGTTATCGACCATGCACCCGGTCGATGCGATGGAGCAGTTGACCGCGAAGCTGGCGAAGTTCAAATCGAACCAGGAGTTCATCGATCTGATCAGCGCCGCGAAAGTCGCCGATTATTGAGCGGGCACACACGCCCGTGGGCGTCGGCTGGGAGGGTAAGCGAATGGCTAGCGGCCACACTTGGAAATATTCCAGGGGCATAGTTAGCAATTAGCACGAAGCCTTAGTACGCAATAAACCCACGGCCTACGGCCGTGCGACCCTGGGGGCTAAGCCGTTCCGGCGTGCCCCTTTCCGACACAGTGCGAATAGGCACGGTTGGGCACAGAGGCGGAAATGGGTGGCCGGCAACCCATGCGAGATTGTCGGGAGCCCAGAGGGAAATGGAGCAAGTTGTCAGTGATGTTCGCATTACTAATCCCGGCCCCAATGGGGCCTTCACAACGTGTCCGCCCCGCTTTGCGGGGCAGGCCAAACCCACGGCCTACGGCCGTGGTTGATTAGGTGGCTTGTTCCGTTGATTACGATGCCGCGCCAGATCTCAGTGTCCATCCCTTGTTGGACCACGCACCACTGCCCGTCGGGCGTGAAGAAGAACGTGTGATGATAGAGCCCAAATCCGTCCTGTACCGCCGCAGAATCAACCTTGGCGCTCATTCGTGAGGCGTATTAAGAGCAAAGTTGTGCCCACGCTTCTCGCTGTAGGTCTGGTCACCCTCAAAATCGTGTACCGCGCGGGTGACACAACTCCTGTAGGGACCCAGGGTAGGTGGGATACGGCCAGTATTGGATCGGGCCCTCCTTGTTCCAGCCGGTGAGACTGTCGGCTTTGTGCGATCGCCCGGTCAAGGCTCGCAGCGGCGTCAACTCCAGCCAATTCCACTGTTCGGGATGACTCGGATCGGCATCTGCCGGCAACGAAGCCGGCACCACGATGCGGCCGTCCTTGGCCCGCTGCGCCGCGGCCCACAATACGACCGGCGGCACCCCCGAAAGAGGCTAAATCAGCCAGTCATTCGTAGGTATATGGTGTGCCGCCAGCAGGTCGTGCCCCCGGAACAGCACACCGGTCCCGGCCGACGCCGACTCGCTCCGCAGGGTCATCGGCCAGAGCTTCCGCCTACCATTTTCCGCCGAGGGGACGGGCGGGGCCCATGTCCCTTTCCTCCGGTTCGGGCAGGTGTGAGCTAGAATTCATGTGTCACCCCGCAGGCGCAGAATGTCCGGGCGCCCCCCGAGGAGGTGCATAGACGTGCCGACCAAGACCACGATGCTCGACAATGGCGGCTTCGTACATTCACCCGACGTGCCGATGTCGGCGGCGTTCGCCGAGTACCTTCATCAGATCGACCATTTGCTGGCCGCCTGTCGAGACACGACCGACCGGTGGAGCCAGGCGATGTTCTCGGCCGAGCTGCTGGAACGCAAGAAGAATGCCGAACGGCAGTACGACGACTTTGCCGCGGCGTATCGGGACAAGTACACGATCAAGCACGTCATGCGGGATCCGATGTTCCTGCCGATTTCCCGGTTCTTCGCCCGCTATCACCCGATCCGCACGCCGTTTGCGATCCTTCATTGCAGCCTCGACCTGCCGCTGCACACGGTCTACGCGTTCGAGAACTATCCCGACCTGAAGATCGTCAACGCGGCCCTCGGCGAAACGACGCCCTTGCGCTGGTGGCAGAACGGGCCGTTGAATCATCCCTGCTACCTGTTTGGGAAATGGATTTGGGAGCTGAAGCCGACGGAACTGAACGCCAGCGAGATGGGCCTGGCGCTGCTGTTCGAGCAGACAAAGGAAAAAGACCAACTGCGGCGGGATCGGCTGCGACCGAATGTCTCCGGTTCCAATGGCCCCCTCGACCAGCAATACATCCCGGAGGCCGTGCGGGCAGCGGTCTGGCGGCGCGACGACGGCAAGTGCGCCCGTTGCGGCAGCCGCGAGGGCGTGGACTTCGGCATACTTGCCTCGGCCGCCCCGCGCGACATCCTTGCGGCAAAGGACGTGCAACTGCTCTGCGCGGTGCCACGGGAAGTGAGCATCGGCTGCGAAATTGCACAGTTCCTCGGTCGCGATGCTCCAAGGCAACCCTGGTTGCAACTGATGGGTACACCGGCTGGCTATCCGTGCCACGAAGAGACGGCAAAGAGATTGGCAACTGGGCGTTAGACACCAGCGGGCACCTTGATAAAATGGATAACGGCGGGAGCCCGGTCCGCTTCGGGGCTCACGCTGATGGGGAAATGTCGGTTCACACAAGGAGATCGGCGTGTCAAGGCATACGTGGCTCACGAGGGCGGCGTTGATCCTGGTCGTTGCTGTCGGCGCAGCCCAAGCGGAGGAGAAGGCCGTCAGCACCAAACCGATCACCGGCGTGGACCGGTCGTACATGGATCCAACCGTCTCGCCTTGCAAGGATTTCTATGCCTACGCCAATGGCGCCTTCGAGAAAGTGCCTATCCCCGGCGAATACGCCGCCTATGGCGTGAACCAGGAACTCGACGATCGCAATTTCGCCATCCTCAAGGAAATCCTTGAGAACTCGGCGCGGACCGGTGGACCCAAGGGCAGCGTGGTTCAGCGCGTCGGCGACTTCTACGCATCCGGCATGGACGAGGCCGCGATCGACCGCGAAGGATTGCGGCCGCTCACGCCGTGGTTGAGCCGGATTCAGGTGATCACGAGCCCCCAGGAACTGGTTGCCGTCATCGCCCAGTTGCAGGCCCAGGGCCTGAACGTCGGCTTCCATCTCGCCATAGAGATCGACGACAAGGACACCACGGCCATGATCGCGGGCTTCAGTCAGGGCGGCCTCGGCCTGCCGGAACGCGACTACTATTTTCGCGAGGGGACAAATGCGGAGGACATTCGCGCCGCCTATGTGGCGCACATCGCCCGCCTGCTCGAACTGGCCGGTGACACACTGCCGTCGGCCAAGGCGACGGCCGATTCCATCATGGCCCTGGAAACCAAGCTGGCGAAAGCCTCTCGCACCCTCGTGGAACTGCGCGACCCCGAGAAGAACTACAACAAAGTCCAACGGGCCGCGCTGTTCAAGCTGGCCCCCGGTCTCGATTGGAACGGCTATTTCGCCACGTTGGCGTTTCCAGGCAGCGAAGCCGAGGTGCTGGTTCGCCAGCCGGAGTTCTTCACGGCCTTCGGCAGCCTGCTCACCTCCGAGCCGCTCGCGGTCTGGCGCAATTACCTGCGCTGGTGCCTCGTGTCGGAGACCGCCAACTATCTCAGCAAGCCATTCGTGGAGGAGCGCTTCTCCTTCACTGGAAAGAAACTCTCCGGCGCCACGGAACTGCGGCCGCGCTGGAAACGGGTGCTGGCCGCCGAGGATGCAGCCATCGGAGAGGATTTGGGCCAACTCTACGTACAGAAGGCATTCAGTCCCGCCGCCAAGGCCCGCGCCAGACCATGGTGAACTTTCACAAGGAAGCCATGCGGGGGCGCGTCCAAGCCGCCGAGTGGATGAGCCAGGCCACCAAGGAGCAGGCGTACAAGAAGCTCGACACGATGCGCAGCAAGGTGGGCTATCCCGACAAGTGGCGCGACTACGGCAAACTCGACCTCGCGCGGCGGCCTTACGTGCTGAACGTGCTGGCCGCCAACGCCTTTGAATTCCAACGCGAACTGGCCAAGCTCGGCAAACCCGTGGACCGCGACGAGTGGAACATGACGCCCCAGACCAACAACGCCTATTACGAGCCGACGCTCAATGAAATGTGTTTTCCCGCGGGCATCCTGCAGCCGCCTTTCTTCGACGAGAAGGCGGACGACGCCACGAACTACGGCGCGATCGGCTCAACGATCGGACACGAACTCACCCACGGTTTCGACGATCAGGGCCGCCAATACGACTCGGAAGGCAACTTGAAGAACTGGTGGACCGACGACGACGCCAAGGGCTTCGAATCGCGAGCCGAGCGCGTGGCGCAGCAGTACGACGCCTTCGAGGTGCTGCCCGGACTGCACATCAACGGCCATCAAACCCTCGGCGAAAACATCGCCGACGTCGGCGGACTGCGCGTGTGCTACGCGGCCTTCAAGCTCGCGACCAAGGACAAGGAACTGGCGCCCATCGACGGTTTCACGCCGGACCAGCGATTCTTCATCGCCTACGCCCAGAGTCTGGCGAACCAACGAGCGCCCCGAGGCGGTACGTCTGCACGTGGGCAGCGACGTACATAGCCCTGTTCGCTGGCGGGTGCTCGGACCTGTGGCCAATTTCCCAGAGTTCCGTCAGGCGTTCGGCTGCCCGGAACCGGCGGAGCGCTGGCCGCCGATCTGGTAGCGGACGCCGGAAAGAACGCCGGCCCGCTTGCTATGGGCGGCGGAAAATGAACCCACACGCTCGCGACCGCCTGCTTGCGAGACGCGCTCGCTGGCCGGCGGGTGCGTGACGGGCGATCCAGGGTGTCGATAGGATTAGCGGCGGTAGACGACGACCAACGGGCAGCCGTTGGCCGTCAAAAGCGTAGAATGAGTCACGTTCCCAATCCCTGGAAAGGACTCGTTTGATGGCTAAGAAAAAACGACCCGCCGCCAAGAAGGCTGACAAAGAACAAGGCCCCGTCGCCCCACCGCTGCCCGATCGGCGGGCCATGGAACGGGTCATGCGGCAGCATGTGGCCAACCTGGGCGGGGAGCAGGGTGAAGAAACCCCGCTGGATCGTGCGCAAGAGGTAATGTATCGCGCATTCGAGGTTTCCGGAGCCGAGCAGGTCCGTCTGGCGCGTCAGGCCGTGGAAATTTCGCCCGACTGCGCCGATACCTATGTCGTGCTCGCCGAGAACGCGAGAACCGCCGACGAGGCCCAAAATCTGCTCGCAAGCGGAGGAGAAGTCCAGCGACGCAGTATGTCACCCGACCGTCCGAACCTTGCAGGACGGCAAACCGCCGACGATAATCGGTGACGCTGGCTCCGTTTTTCGCTCGGCGGCCGACCTCGTGGCCGGAGCTTTGGAAGAAAGGGTGACCATGAGCCCCCCCCGATACGCGACTGCCCCTGGCCGTGCCCATCCCTTGGGCGCAATCCCCGATTCGGCCGGCGTCAACTTTTCGGTCTTTTCGCGCAACGCCACCGCCGTCGAGTTGCTGCTGTTCGACGAGCACGACCAGGGGGAGCCCGCTCAAATCATCAAGTTCGACCCGGCGGCGAACAAAACCTTTTTCTTCTGGCACGTGCGTGTCAAGGGACTGAAGCCGGGCGCCCATTATGCCTACCGGGTTGACGGTCCCACGGGCCTTCACGGCCAGGGCTTTCGCTACGACCCGCAGAAAGTCCTCATCGACCCCTACGCCCGCGGCGACACGAACACGCTCTGGAACCGGGCCGATGCCTGTGGGCCCGGCAACAACCTGGCCACTTCCATGCGTAGCGTGGTCATCGATATGTCCGATTACGACTGGGAAGAGGATCGTCCGCTCACCCGGCCGATCAACGAATTGGTGATCTACGAGATGCACGTGGGAGGGTTCACGCGGCATCCTTCCTCGAGCGTCAAACATCCCGGCACTTTCTCGGCGGTCGTTGAGAAGATTCCTTACCTCACGGAGTTGGGAATCACCGCCGTGGAGCTGCTGCCCGTGATGGAGTACGACAGCAAGGAAGTGGTGCGGATGAAGCCCGACGGCAGCGGCCCGTTGACCAACTATTGGGGCTACAGCACGGTCAGTTTCTTCGCCCCGGAGCCCAGCTACTGCGTCGCGCCCGAACAAGGGGCGCACGTCCGCGAGTTTCGCGACATGGTCAAGGCCCTGCACCGTGCGGGCATCGCGGTCATCATCGACACCGTCTTCAACCATACGAGCGAGGGCAACCACCTCGGCCCCACGATCAATTTCAAGGGCTTCTGCAATGAGATCGCCTATCATCTTGTGCCGACGGACCGTCAATACTACATGGACTACTCCGGCTGCGGCAACACGGTCAACTGCAATCACCCGATCGTGCAGAAGTTCATCCTCGAGTGTCTGGAATTTTGGGTCACGCAGATGCACGTCGACGGCTTCCGTTTCGATGAAGGGTCGATCCTCTCGCGAGGCGAGGACGGCGCTCCCATGGCCCATCCGCCGGTGATCTGGAGCATCGAACTGTCTGAGGCCCTGCTGGACGCCAAGGTCATCGCCGAGGCTTGGGATGCGGCCGGCTTGTACCAGATCGGCTATTTTCCCGGTTATCGCTGGGCGGAATGGAACGGCCGCTTTCGGGACGACATCCGGCGATTCGTCCGCGGCGATCCGGGCTTGGTCGGCGCGGTTGCCTCGCGCCTCGGCGGCAGTGCCGACATCTACCAGACCAGCGGCCATCTTCCCATCAACAGCATCAACTTCGTCACCTGCCACGACGGCTTTACCCTTAACGACCTCGTCTCCTACAACGCGAAGCACAATGAGGCCAATGGCGAAGAGAACCGCGACGGCATCAACGACAACCTCAGTTGGAACTGCGGGGCAGAGGGAGAGAGCAGCGACCCGGCCGTCGAAGCCCTTCGCGGCCGCCAGATCCGCAACTTCGCCGCCATCCTGTTGCTTGCCCAGGGCGTGCCCATGATCCTCGCGGGCGACGAAATCCGGCGAACCCAGAAAGGCAATAACAACGCCTACTGCCAGAACAACGAGATCACTTGGTCCGACTGGCGGGCACTGAAGGAGCACGCCGACTTGCTCCGGTTCTGGAAGTTGATGATCGAGTTCCGCAAACGCCATCCGGCCGTTCACCGCTCCCGGTTCTTCGACGGCAAGACCAACGATCGCGGCTTGCCCGATGTTAGCTGGCACGGTTGCCGGCTCTTGCATCCCGGCTGGGACGATCCTAACGCCCGCGCCCTGGCGTTCACCCTGGCGGGCTTCGGCACGGAAGCCGATATTCACGTCATACTCAACATGAGCGGGGAAGAACTGGAGTTTGAGCTCCCCGCCGTGAATGGGCGGCAGTGGCATCTGGCGATCAACACGGCAGAACCATCTCCCCAAGATATCGTCAATCCGAGCGATGAGCGGCCGATCGCCGGCAGCCGCATCCGCGCCGAAGGGCACAGCGTGGTCGTCTTGCTGTCTCGATAAGCGTTTGTCGGTACCGGATGCGTACGATATCCCGAGTTGCCGTCGAACCAGGCGTAGCCGCCAGCCCTTTCTGGACCGACACGTGTTGGCGGGCGCGGCGACACTAGGACAAGATTCCCCTAGAATTCTCGCCTGCTGGCGAACTTGGGTTAGAGGTCCAGGGAGCCTGATTCCTCGGCGCCTCCCCGTCGCGCAATACCCCGTCCACCGCCGCCCGGTGTCGCAACTCGAAACGCTTGATCTTGCCGGTAACGGTCTTCGGCAGAGCGTCGACAAAGATCACCGCGCGGGGATACTTGTGCGGCAAGGTGTTCTTCTTGACGAAGTCCTGGATCTCGTGGGCCAGTTCGGGCGAGGAAGGATGCCCGTCCTTCAAGACCACGAAGGCCACGGGCTTTAGCAGGCCCTCGTTGTCGGCGGCGCCCGTGACGCCGCTTTCCAGCACGGCGGGGTGGCCTTGGATCAGGCCCTCCACTTCCGCGGGCCAGACGGCCTGGCCGCTCACCTTGAGCATGTCGTCGGCGCGGCCCGAGTACCAGAAATAGCCGTCCTGGTCGACCATGAACTTATCATGCGTATTGATCCACTCGCCGCAGAAGGTGCGTTTGCTGGCTTCGTGCTGGTTCCAATAGCCGGTGGCGATGCTGTCGCCCTTGATCATGAGCGTGCCCACGTAGCCCAGCGGCAGCTCCAGGCCGGCGTCGTCGACGATCTTGGCTTCGAAGCCGGGCACGACCTGGCCCGTGCTGCCCGCCTTGGCCTGGCCGGGGCGATTGGAAATGAAGATGTGC
Source organism: uncultured Planctomycetaceae bacterium (assembly GCA_963759115.1). Lineage (GTDB taxonomy): Bacteria > Planctomycetota > Planctomycetia > Pirellulales > Thermoguttaceae > CAVWXT01. Next base: position 642,594 of record CAVWXT010000006.1, on the reverse strand, counting down.
AGGATTTCGGTCGAGCCGATCCCGTCGAGGATCTCCACGCCGAATCGCTCGCGCCATTTCTCGAAGATGTGCCGCGGCAGGGTCTCGCCGGCCGACACGCACATCCGCACGCGGCCCAAGCTCGTGCGCCCGGCCTTCTCGGCCGCGTGCAGCAAGGCCGCATAACTGGTGGGCACCCCGTAGTAGACCGTGGGCTGGTAGCGGTCGATGGTGGCAAAGACCCGCTCGGGCGTGGGCCGATCGGGCAGCAGCACGGTCGTGCCGCCGGTGCGCAAGGGGAAATACAGCCCGTTGCCCAGCCCGTAGGCGAAGAACAGCTTCGCCACCGAGAATGAGACGTCGGACTCACGCAGGCCGATGGTGTCGCGGGCGTACGTGTCGGCGGCCACCAGCATATCGTGGTGCAAATGAATCGCGCCCTTGGGCGAGCCTGTAGTCCCCGAACTGTAGAGCCAAAAGGCCGCGTCGTCCTTGTGCGTCGCCACGGGCTGCAACTGCGGCAGGGCACGCTCCATCAGGGCGTCGAAGCCAAGCTGCCAGGCCGGCTTGCCGCCCACCGTGATGACGTGGCCCAACGAGTGCAGGCGATCGCGAATCAGGCCGATGCGATCGAGCAGGTCCGCGTGTACGACCAGCACGCGGGCGCGACTGTCGTTCAACAGATATTCGTACTCCTTGCCGCTCAGCAAGGTGTTCATGGGAATGGCCACGGCGCCGATCTTGATCGCGCCGAAGAAGGCGTAGACCAGTTCGGGGCTATCGGGCATCAGGATGGCCACGCGCTGCTCCATCTGCACGCCCAGATCCAACAGCACGTGGCCGAAGCGGTTGACCCCCTCGGCCAACTGGCGATAGCTGATGGCCCGATCGCCGCTGAGGATGGCCGTTTTCTCGGCCCGGCCCTGGGCGAGGTGGCAATCCACCAGCGACTCAGCCGCGTTGAGCCGTTCCGGAAGCTGTGTATCGGACATCAGAGACGCTCCTCGAAGGACGAAATGCTCCCCTCGCCCGTTGGGAGAGGGGCAGGGGGTGAGGGCCGCTGTGAGATCGCGTGATTGCAGGACATGATTTGCCTCCCAATGCCCTCACCCTAACCCTCTCCGGGCACCGACCGAAGGTTGGTCGGGAGAGGGGACTTTAGTCGAATGAAATGCTCGTAGCCCGCCACTACCCTTCGCCGAGCCGGTCATAAAGGGTGACCGGGCTGACCGGGTTGATGCCCGCGCGTGCCAGGGCGAAGATGGCAGCGTCGAGGTTGTCGAAACTGAACACCATCACCGCGCTGTCGCCGAGCCGGGACGTGAAGGCGTACATGTAGTCCACGTTGATCCCCGCCTGCGCAAAGACGCCCAGCAACTCGACCAGTCCGCCCGGTTGGTCGCGGACCTCGATTGCCAGGACCTCGGTGACGGCGACCGTGAACTTGGCCGCTTCGAGCACCTCCCGCGCGCGTTGGGAGTCGCCGACGATCAGCCGCAACACGCCATAGGTTTGCGCATCGGCCAGCGAAAGGGTGACGATGTTGATCCCCGCGTCGGCCAGCAGCTTGCAGGGCGCGATCAAGTGGCCCGGCTGGTTCTCAATGCGGAGGGAAATCTGGGGGATTCTCATGTCAGGGCTCCTGTTGTGGCGGGACGTCCTTGCTGTCCGGCAGGCGAATCTGCGGCGGGCGGATCGGCATCGAATGGGCATTCTGGGCGTGGTAGATCTCCGTCAACTCGTCGAACGCCTCCTTGAGGGTTCGGCCCTCAAGCTTCCCCTGCGATCGAAACATCTCGCGATCGATCAAGGCACGCAAGTACAGGATGCGCCACCGCCAGGCCGAACGAGCTTGGGGCGAAAGCTTCCCGTCGATCCACGCGGCCAGCCGAAACGCCTCCTCGGCGCTCGGGCCAATTTGCTTGGAGGGGTGGTTCCGCGGGTGGTTCTGCTCCAGAATTTCAATGAGTTGGGCCGCGGCGATGGCCACGTCGGGCGAATACTCGAAGGCGGCGTACTCCAGCACCGTGTCGATCGTCCGCCGGTCCGGCTTCCAGTACAACTGGGCACAGATCACTTTGTTGATGTCTTCGTAGATGCCTTCGGAATAGGGTGTCCCGCCGGCCAGCTTCCCTTCCGTTTGGTTCCAGAGCCGCTGGAGACGGGCGGGCAGCGGATTGGCGCCGTAGCCGCCCCAGGGCGTTTGACGCCACATGCTGATCTCCGGGAAGTTCAGCAGCGGCAAGCCGCCGGGCACGCCCTGCTCCAACGGATAGCGAGGATAGTCTTCGTGGGCGTCGGCCATGATGTAGTCGGCCCAACTCTTATCGGCCGCCAGGGCCCGGCTCAAGCCGTCCCATTCGCCGCAGGGCGGCGTGTCGAAGGTCCACGTGGAGACAATGATCTTGGCCTGCGGACATTTCTTGCGCACCAGGGCCGCCACGTCGCGGCTCAAGCCCACGAATCCCCGCGCGCCCCAGGGCCAGCAGTCCGCGCAACCGCAGCCGCCCTCGTCGTACGGCCAGAATACGACCGCATCCAGCCCGGGGTCGGCGAACTCGTCCAGCAGGCGATCCCAGGTTTTCAGCAGCATTTCCCTTGCGGCCGGCTTGCTCGGGCAGAGGTTCACGCCGAAGTTGCCGTGGCGTCCCTTGGGATCGGGGACGGGCGTCCGCAGCAGGTCTTTGGGCGTGGACGTGAACCCGTCGTTGACCGCCTCGCCCAGCGCCACCTTCATGCCAACCCGCTTGGCCGCGCGGATGATCTCGCGGAGGCGCTCGATCATCTTTCGCGCAGCCGGATCGTCATAGCCGGCGTATTGCCAGTGGGGAAAGTGAAGCATGAGGAAGTTCGTACCCCACAGCGACAGGTCCTCGATATAGCGTTCGACTTCCTCGCGCGAGGCGGCCTCGTAGTAGTTGTTGAAGTGGGTGGCGAAGTAAACGCCGCGAACGGGACAGGCCGGCACGGACGTGCCGCGCCACGCGCCGGGCGTGAAGCCGCCCTGGTCATAACGGCTGCTGCGAAGGAACTTGCCCACGCCGTACAGCAGCCCCGCCGCGTTGTTGCCCGCGATGCGGATCGATCCCTTCGCCCCATCGGCAATGCGGAAGCCCTCGGCGCCGATGCCCGGCTCAAGGGCGAGCTCCACGCGCAGGTCGGCCTCGCCGCTGCTAGTCACCTTTGCCTCGCACCGCTGCGTCACCTGGCGGGCGAAGATCTGCGCGACGCGGTCGGCGACGGGGCCTGCCTGCGGCGGCACAACGACGCGAACGGAGCGTGCCGGCTCGGCACACAGAGACGTTGGGCCGATCGACAGCAGCACGGCAATTGCGGCAACTGCGACGCACGACGCGCCACAGACCGCCGCTTCTGTTGGTTGAGCCGCCGCGCGTTTCATGATCTCGCCTTCCCTCGACATGGCCAACCCAAGTCTACCAAGAATGGGGACCCGGATCAATCGTGGTGGCACGCGGTAGGTCCCGCCTAGGCTGATGAAAACTTGGTCTTGACGTGCGGGTTTGGAAAGGGTTTAGATTACCATTCTCTTGCGCAGCAACGTGGGCGGAAGCGGGTGGGCAGCCGAGGAGCAATGGGATGGCAGAGACAGGGACGACGCGATGGGATGCGTGGGCAGCATGGCTGGAGGAGAGTCGGGATCAGTGGAAGGCGAAAGTGCAGGAGCGGACCAAGGAGATCAAACGACTGAAGGTTCGCGTGACGGACGTGGTCAACAGCCGTAGCGAGTGGCGTAGCCGGGCCGAGACCTCCGCCGCAGAATCCCGAGTGCAGGCGGAACAGGTCGAGGCTTTGAATCGCGAGGTAGAAGCGTTGCGTGCTGAACTGGGGGAAAAACGGCGCTCGTAGTGTCTGGGGGGCCTGCGCCACGTCGGCACGGTTATGGCGTGAGTCCAATCTGCCTGACGCTTCGTTTCGCGTTGGACCTGACGGTGCGGGCTGTGACACGGGTTGGGTCGGTACTGACGGCCTACTTGCCCGAGGCGTTCGGCGAGACGCCGCACTGGACCACGGGGCGGATGTGGCTTCTTCGCGTGGGATACTACAAGTTGACCCGCGTGAAAACCCGCGCCGCGGATTGGGTCTGGATCCTCGACCATACGGTGCCGGCCGGCCGGCTGAAGTGTCTGGTAATCTTGGGGATCCGTCTGGCCGACTTGCCGCCGCCGGGTGAACACCTCGCCTGGAGTCATTGGGAGGCGATTGGCGTGGTGCCGATGGCCTCTTCCAACGGCGAGGCGGTGCTGGTGCAGTTGGAGCGGCACGTGTCGGTGACCGGTCCACCTTGTGGGATCGTCAGTGACCACGGGGCCGATCTGTGGGCTGGCGTGCAGCGATTTTGCCGGCGATATCCGGCTGTGCGTGCGATTTACGACGTGGCGCACAAGGCGGCTTGTCTGCTGAAGGGTCTGTGGGAGAGAGATCCTCTGTGGGCAACCTTCTCGAAGCAACTGCTGGTGGCCAAGCGGAAAATGCGGCAAACCGAGTTGGCGTTCCTGGCCCCTGCCACCCAACGTTCCAAGGCCCGCTACATGAACCTCGGCCCTTTGCTGGACTGGGCCGACACGGCTCTCTGGGCTTTGGACGAGCATCCCGCCGAAGTGCTCCGTTATTGCAGCGTGGAGCGCCTGGAGGAGAAACTCGGCTGGCTGCGCGACTACCGCGCGGCGATCATCGCGTGGGAGCAGTGGCGACGGATCGCCGAGGCGGGCGTGCAGATGATCCGTAGCGGCGGTCTGACGTTGGGCACCGCGGGGGAGTTGCTAGTCCGGACTCGACCGTTCGCCCGCGATGCGTCCGGCCTGTGGCTTTGTGAACAATTGAGGGAAGTTGCGCAGGAGCAGACGCGCGGCTTGACGGAGCACGAGAGGTATCCGGGTTCCTCGGAAGTGATCGAATCCTGCTTTGGCAAGCAGAAGTCGCTTTCCGGGGAACAGAGCCAAGGAGGCTTCACGAGCCTGATCCTGGGACTCGGGGCGCTGGTTGGATCGTTGGACGAGGAGGTTGTCCAAGCTGCGTTGGAGCGCACCCCGGGCAAAATGGTTCGTCGGTGGTGTGCCGACCAACTTGGCACCACGCCCCAGGCCCAGCGTCAAGTCGTTTTCGCCGCCCGTCGCCAGGCGCAAGAGATTACGGAAGAACCACTTTCCACGTCAACATGAAGTTTTCATCACCCCAGGCGGGACCTGCCGCCATGAAATCTTGCCACACACCCTCGTTTCGCCCGGTTTGCGTGTTGTCGGACGGGCCACTATAATCCTGGCTGTTTCTCCGGCTGCGCGGACTAGGGCGCGAATCTCGGCCGGTGGATGGTCTTTCGACGAAGGGGGAACGTCTATGGAAGAAACCGTTCAGTTCAAGCTCAATGAGAGGCCCGTCCGCGTGAGTGTCGACGGCCAACGGAAACTCCTCTGGGTCTTGCGATCCGACCTGGAGTTGACCGGCAGCAAGCACGGCTGTGGCGAAGGCCATTGCGGCGCCTGCACGGTGCTGGTGGATGGCGAGCCCGTCAAGTCCTGCCAGATCCCCGTCAAGCAGGTCGAGGGGAGAGAGGTGGTCACGATCGAAGGGCTGGCCGCCAACGGCAAGCTGCATCCGGTGCAGGAGGCATTTGTCGAGCAGGACGCCCTGCAATGCGGGTTCTGCACGCCGGGAATGATCGTTCGGGCGGTCGGCCTGTTGAAGAAGAATCCGCAGCCCAGCCGCGCAGAAATCTTGCGGTTCATGGACCACAACTATTGCCGCTGCGGCGCACATACGCGCATCGTCGAGGCCATCCAGTCCGCGGCCACCGTCATGAGCGGAGGAAAGAAATCATGAGCAACAACAACTATTTTGAACTGGATTTCCGCGGTATCCCCGATCTCCTCGCCCCCGACCGGCGGGAGTTTCTCAAGGTCATGGGCGGAGGGATTTTCATCTTCCTGGCCCTCGGCGACGCCGAGTTGTTCGCCCAGCAGAAGGGCGGCCGCCCGGCCTTGCCCACCGATTTCAACGCCTTTCTCCGCATTGGAGAGGATGGCCGGGTCACTTGCTTCACCGGCAAGGTCGAGATGGGACAGGGCGTTGTCACGTCGCTGGCCCAGATGCTGGCCGAGGAGTTGAAAATGCCCGTCGAGCAGGTCGACATGGTCATGGGCGATACGGACCTTTGCCCCTGGGACATGGGCACCTTCGGGTCGATGAGCACCCGCTATTTCGGACCGCCGCTGCGGGCGGCGGGCGCCGAGGCCCGAGGCGTGTTGCTGGAACTGGCCGCCGAGCATCTGCAAACTCCGGTTGCCGATCTCACCGTCGAGCATGGCGCGATCTGCCCCAAGGGACAAAAGGAGAAGCGGGTCTCGTACGCGGAACTGGCCCGGGGAAAGACCATCGAGCGGCACCTGAAGCAGAAGGCCCCGCTCGAGGCCGTCGCCGATTTCCAGTTGGTGGGCAAACCGGTGTTGAGAAGAGACAGCCGCGACAAGGTGACCGGCGTGGCGAAATATGCCGCCGACATCCGCCTGCCCGGCATGTTGTGCGCCAAGATCCTGCGGCCGCCCGCTCACGGCGCGACCCTGAAGAGCGTGGATACTTCCGAAGCTGCGAAGATCGAGGGCGTGCGAGTCGTGAAGGAAGGCGATCTCGTGGCCGTGCTCCATCGGCATCCGGACGTGGCCGAAATGGCCCTCAAGAAGGTGAAGGCCGAATTCGATCTGCCCAAGGCCGACGTGGACGACAAAACGATCTTCGACCACCTGCTGAGAGTCGCGCCCGAGGGCCGATCTCTCGGCAAGGGCGGGGACCTGAAAACGGGCGAACAACTCGCCTCCCAGGTGGTTGAGGCGACCTATTTGAACAGCTACGTGGCGCATTCGCCGATCGAGCCCCACGCCGCGGTGGCAAATCTCGACGGCGACAAGATGACGGTGTGGCCCTCCACGCAGACGCCATTCTCCTTGCGCGACGAGTTGGCCCGGACGCTGGGAATGCCGGCCGCCAAGGTCCGCGTCATCCCGCCCTTCCTCGGCGGCGGTTTCGGGGGAAAAAGCGGCGGTCAGCAGGCCGTCGAGGCCGCGATCCTCGCCAAGGCCGTGGGCAAACCGGTCCAAGTCGCCTGGAGCCGGCCCGAGGAGTTCTTCTTCGACACCTTCCGGCCGGCCGCGATCGTGAAGATCAAATCGGGCGTCGACGGCGCAGGCCAGATCGTGCTCTGGGACTTTCACGTTTACTTCGCGGGCGAGCGGGAGGCACGGCACTTCTACAACATTCCTCACCACAGCACGATGTCGCACGGCGGCGGCTTTCGTTCGGAGCCCGGCACGCATCCCTTCGCCACCGGCGCGTGGCGTGCTCCCGGCACCAATACGAACAGCCACGCCCGCGAATCGCAGATCGACATCATGGCCGCCAAGGCGGGCGTCGATCCGGTGGAGTTCCGCCTGAAGAACCTCAAAGACCCGCGGATGATCCGCGTGCTGAAGGCGGCGGCGGAGAAATTCGAGTGGACTCCGCAGAAGGCGCCGAGCGGCCGTGGGTTGGGCGTCGCCTGCGGCATTGATTCGGGCACCTACGTGGCGCACATTGCGGAAGTCAAGGTCGACAAGGAACTGGGAAAGGTCCAGGTGAAGCGCGTTGTCTGCGCCCAGGACATGGGACTGGTGATCAATCCTGCCGGAGCGATCATCCAGATGGAAGGCTGCATCACCATGGGATTGGGGTACGCGCTGGGCGAAGAGATTCATTTCAAGGGCGGCGACATCATCGACCGCGACTACAGCACCTACCAGATTCCGCAGTTCACTTGGCTGCCGAAGATCGAGACCGTGTTGATCGACGCCAAGACTTCGCCGGCCCAGGGTGGCGGCGAACCGGCGATCATCGTGATGGGCGCCCTGGTGGCCAATGCCATCTTCGACGCCATCGGCGTCCGGCTGTATCAACTGCCGATGACCCCGGAACGAGTCTTGGCGGCCATCGAAAAGAGCGGAGCGGCGTGATCCGGTTCCGCGTGATCCCGCTGTCAGTTTGGTAGGCATTGCCCACCAACGCCGACCGCGCGGCATCGAATGGTGGGCAGTGCCCATCCCTACTCACACGGGGATTCCTATGGAAAACTTCATTCCCTGCCGCCGCACTTTGCTGTCTTTCGTTCTCGCCGTGCTGGCGACGATTGCCGGAATTGCCAACTTGCGGGCCGAAGAATCGAAGCCGGCCGAGGCCGCCACGCTGCCGGATCGCGACATGATGAAGCGTTATCTGCTCCGCCAAGTGGATCAGGCCGCCCAGCGTTGGGAAGCCGAATACGAGGCCCGGACCACCCCCGAGGAGATCGCCGCCTATCAAAAGCAGTCGCGAGAGCGGCTGATCGAATCAATGGGCGGTCTGCCGGCCCGCACGCCGCTAAACGCCCGGACTACGGGGAAAATCCAACGCGAGGGCTACACGGTCGAGAAGGTGATCTTCGAGAGCCAGCCGGGGCTGCACGTAACGGGCCTCTTGTTCCTGCCCGACCCGGCCCGCTTCAAACCGCCCTACCCCGGCGTGGTTGAGCCGTGCGGACACTCCGGCAACGGCAAGGCCCACAAGAGCTATCAGGCGATGGGGGCGCTCTTGGCGCTCAATGGAATGGTGGCCCTGGTCTTCGACCCCATCGACCAGGCCGAGCGTTTTCAGTATCGGGGAGAGCGCGGTCCCTACGTGCCGGGCAAAGACGGGCCGGAGTTGGACGGCATCCTCGGCCACCAAATCGTCGGCGCCGCCTGCATCCTCCTGGGCCGCAGCATGACGCGGTTCCTGCTTTGGGACACGATGCGGGCGATCGACTACCTCCAGTCCCGGCCCGAGGTCGATCCGCAGCGGATCGGCTGCACGGGCAACAGCGGCGGCGGCATCCTCACCGCCTACACGGTGGCGCTGGACGACCGCGTCCAAGCGGCGGCCCCCGCCTGCTATCTCAACAATCTGCCCGTCACTCTGAGAACGGCCGGCCCGCAGGATGCCGAGCATCACTGTCATGCGGCCATGTCCGCGGGCCCACAACAGACCGATCTGCTCATGCTCCGCGCGCCGGTGCCGACGCTGCTTTGCGAGGGCACCAAGGATTACTTCACCATCGGCGGCAGTTGGCAGACCATCCGCTCGGCCAAGCGGCTTTACACGCGGCTGGGATTTGCCGAGCGGATCGACATCATCGAGAACGACGCCCCCCACAACTACGACCGCCCGCTGCGTGAAGGCGTCGTTCGCTGGATGTCGCGGTGGCTGCTGCACAGGGACGAGCCGATCGTCGAGCCGGAGATGGAATTGCTCAGCAACGAGGAGGCCCTATGTGCGCCCGGGGGCAAGGTCATGAATCTCCCCGGCGCGGTCGGCGTACGATCTCAACGACGACTACGAGAACGAGTTGGCTCCCCGCCGCGCGGCAGCCTGGGCCAATAAGGATCGAGCAGGGCTGTTGGAGCGGGTCCGCCAGATTGCGGGCATCCGCAAACTGGATCAGTTGCCCTCTCCGCAGATCGACAAGGGCGAGACTCAGCATCGCCCCGGTTATCGGATTGAAGCGCTGGAACTGCGGCCCGAGGAGGGCATCGTACTGCCGGCGCTACTGTTCGTGCCGGAGAAGCCGGCCAACGGCCGCATAGTCCTCTACGTCCACGAGAAGGGAAACGAGGCCGGCGCGGCGCCCGGCGGCCCCATCGAGCGGCTCGCGCTCGGCGGCGCCCGCGTGCTGGCGGTGGAACTCCGCGGCACCGGCCGCAGCCAGCAGACGTCGCAAAGGTCCTTTGGGCTTCGGATCGGTTTGGATTGGGCCGACGCCTGCGATGCCTATTTGCTCGGCCGTTCGTACGTGGGGATGCGAGCCGAGGACGTATTAGTCGCGGCCCGCTACGCGGCGAAGCGGGTCGACGGTGGTCTGGGTTCGGTGGACCTGATTGCCGTGGGCAACGTCGGGGTTCCGGCCCTGCACGCGGCCGCCCTGGAGCCGTCGCTATTCAACTCGGTGACGCTTTCCGGAACGCTCGTTTCGTGGGCCAGCGTGCTAGAGTCCCGCCTAAGCTACAACCAATACGTCAACGTCGTTCACGGCGCCCTCTTGGAATACGATCTGCCGAACCTGGCGGCCACTTTGGGCGGCAAACTCACGGTGGAAGACGCCCGAGACGGGGCCGGCAAGCCGGTCGCGGGCAAGTGAACAGCTTGGGTGTCACTGGCCGCTTGCTGGCCAACGCATGGATCGACCACAGCACGGGCTGACAAGCAGCCCGTGGCACCCAATTGGCCAACCTATTCCATTACGACGGGCCCTAACTACGCTCGCCTGCCGAGACCACGTGGTCTCCACTGCCAGGTTGCGGCGATTTCGCCGATGAACCTTCCTCGGGCGGTGATTCCTCCGTTGCGTTGTCGGTCAGCGTCAGTTCATTGCAGCCGAGCATGACCGCGGCGATCAGCAGTGGGACCCAGTAGTAGATCACGCGGAACACAATGATGGCGGCCAACACCATCGGCTCTTGTTCCTTGGGGAGCAGTTCGAGGATTAAGTAGTCCAAAACACCGTACCCGCCCGGAACGTGCGACAGTACGGCCACCACAAACGCCAACATGAAGACCCCTACGATCCTCAAATAGCCACCATCCACCGGCGGCAAGAGCATGTACAAGACGGCTGCCGCCACCAGCAGATCACCGCAGGCAATGACAATCTGGTACACCGTCAGCTTCAGCGGCGGCAGGGGAATATGCCAGCCAAAAACATGAACGGGTTTGTGGTGCAAGGCGCTCAGCCCTACGTATCCCATCGCGATCAATAGCAGCACGACGCCCAGCCAGTACGTGTTGGCGGGAAGACTGAGCTCCCGCAGGAAGTGGGAAACGAGCCACAGCGAGGACGAGGCCCACCAGCGTCAACACCCCTGTCCAGAATGTTTGCCAGCCGAAAGGCTTAACTCGCTTCTGGCGCAGGGCAATGAACGCCACAAGGGCTCCCGCGATCACCAACATCAGCAGGCCCAACCAGAACGTGCTGTGAAGCGCAAGGGGTATATGCCTCAGTTTCTCGGGAATGGGGAGCGGGGATGCGATGAATACTACACCCGCCAGCGCGAAGACTCCAAACCAGAAGGTCAACCCGAGGATCAGCAGCAGGTCGACGATCTTCAATAGCGGCACGCCCCAGGCCGAGTAGAGCCGGTAGCGGATCGAAGTGCCGAACAGCGTGGCGCCGAAGTTGTAGCTGAAGGCGTAGCCGGTGAACGACGCCAGGGCGATTTTGCCCAGCGACACGTTGCCCGCCCGCACCCAGCGGACGGCAAACCAATCGTAGCCCACCAGGATCAGGTAATTGAACACGGTCAGCAGCGACGCGGCCACGATGTGCCACCTGGGGATCCCGCGAACGGCATCGAAGATCTGTTCCGGCGTGTAGTGCTTCAGGCGTTCGTAGAGAAGCCAAGCGGCGTACAGAAAGATCGCCAGCACTAGGAGTCGGCCGAAGTGGTGTAGCACACGTTTCATGACATGGGCAATTCAGGATTGTGCCCTACAAGGCTACCATTTTCCTTCCACTGGAGAAAGATGGATGGTTCCCAAAAAATCCACGGCACGGCAATAACCCTGGTTCCCACGCAGAGAGCGTGTGAACTTATTGTGGGAGGCGACTCCAGTCGCCGAATTTCCGGTGTTTCGCCGCACGATCGGCGACTGGAGTCGCCTCCCACAGCGGTTTCCCGCAAAAATTCACAGCCTCAGAGCGCGGGAACCAGAACCCAGCCAGAACCCGCTGACGATCCAGGGCGTTGCGACGGACCTCGCTGGTTGACGTTCGCAGAACGTTCTGATAAGCTGCGAAAAGCTCTGGTGTCGGGAGGGCATCCGGGGGCCGGCCGACGGGGAAACCGCGGGCCGGCGGTCCAGCCAAGCCGACGCAGGCGATTCCCCCCTGACAAGGAACCCACCTGATGCAGACCGATCGAGTCTGCAGATCGGACATGACATCGTGGAAGAAAGCCTGATCATCGACGTCAACGCCGACCTCTCCCGCTGGCCCTTCCGCCGCACCCCCTGCGACGAATTGCCCGCGCTGGTCGCCAAATATCAAAAGTTCGGCGTGCAGCAGGCGTGGGTGGGCAGCCTCGACGGGCTGTTCCACCGCGACATCGCCGGCGTCAACCTGCGGTTGGCCGCCGCCTGCCGCGAGGAAAGCCGGGTCAAACTGGTGCCCTTCGGCGCCATCAATCCCATGCTGCCCGACTGGCAGGACGACGTCCGCCGCTGTGCCGAAGACCACCACATGCCGGGCATCCGGTTGCACCCGAACTACCACGGCTACAAACTGGACGAGCCGGTCGCGGCCGAATTGTTCGACCTGGCCGCCAAGCGGGGCCTCATCGTGCAACTTGCCGTGCGGATGGACGACACGCGGGTGCAGCATCGGCTGATGCAGATCCCCGACGTCGACACCAAGCCGCTGGCCGCGTTGGTCCAGGCCCGGCCGGGGCTTCGCGTGGTGTTGTTGAACAGCATGTCGACGCTGCAAGACCGCGATCTCAAGGCGCTGGGCGCCCTGGATCGGATCTGGTTCGAGATCGCCACGCGGGAAGGCGTCGGCGGCGTGGCCCGGCTGCTCCAAACCGTGCCGCCCTCCCAGGTGCTGTTCGGCTCCCACCTGCCCCTGTTTTCGCTAGAGTCGGCCGTGCTCAAGGTGCGCGAGGCCGGGCTGGCCGATGCCCAGCGCAAGGTCCTGGAACACGAGAACGCCCAACGCCTGTTGGGCGCCAAGGCGTAATGAATCTCGCGTAGGGTGCGCGAAACGCACCGCTCGCAGTTGTGATTGGTGCGTTTCACGCACGCTACATTTTGGCCAATTGGAGGTACAGCGATGTTCGTCAGATTGCCGTTGCGGTGGTTGTCTCTGGTGGTTCTGCTTGTAGTATTGGCTGCGCCCAGCCGGGCGGCCGACCAGTTGAAGATCTACGTCAACACCGATTTGGAGGGCATCAGCGGGGTGTACAAGTTCTCGCAGACCCGCGAGACCGACACGCCGCTGGCCCGCGAGGCGCGGGAGTATTTCATGGGCGACCTGGCCGCCGTGGTCCGCGGCCTCCGCGACGGCGGCGCCACCGAAATCTACGTCCACGACGGTCACGGCAACCAGGCCGTCATCCCGCATCTCATGGAGCCGGGGGCGAAATATGCCACGGGCAAACCCAAACCGGAAATGGGCGGCTTCGACAAGACCTACGCCGGCCTCGTGCTGCTCGGCTTTCACGCCATGATGGGCACGCCCGACGGAGTGCTCAACCACACGCAAAACTCGAAGACCGAGAACCGCGTTTGGTACAACGGCGTCGAATCGGGCGAGATTGCCCAGTTGGCGATCATTGCCGGCGCCTACGGCGTGCCGCCGATCATGGTCACCGGCGACGAGGCCGTGTGCCGCGAGGCGCGGAAGTTCTTCGGCGACGGCACCGTCACCGTGGCCGTCAAGAAAGGCATCGGCCGAGAAGCCGCCGTGCTCTATCCCTTCGAGGAGACTCGCAAGGCGCTCTACGAGGGCGCCAAGCGGGCGATCGCCGCCATTCCCAATTGCAGGCCCTACCGAATCGAAGTGCCCATCAAGGTCAAGAGGCAGTACATTGAAGCCGGCAGGGACAGCTACGAGCCTCACGTGGTGATCAGGGAGGGCATCATCAAGGACCCGCTCCGCATCCTGGATTTTCCCTCGCGGTCCACTGAGTAGGTTTCGCGTCAGTGTAACGTGATTACATGGGCAGGACGAGTTATCCAACCTCGCCTTAGCCGTTCTGTTTGCCTCCTGTCTCCCCATCCAAGGAGTGCGCCATGAGAGCCCATCGGCCAGTTGCGATGATTGTCTTTCTGTACGTCGTGGCGGCTGTCAGCGCGGGCGTTTGCCAGGATCAGCCCGCCGTACCATTGCCGCCGGGTGTGACGGCAGTCTGGGACTTGAGTAAGGCCTACCACGAGACGACGCCCGCGCGTGAGCGGATCTGCATCAACGGTTTGTGGCGGTGGCAGCCGGGCGAGGCCAACAGCGACCAGCCGCCGAGCGGGAATTGGGGTTATTTCAAGGTCCCCGGCAACTGGCCCGTCAGCGGCGGCGGCAGGCTCAAGAACAGCCAGCGAGTCTACGCTCATCCGAACTGGAAGGATAAATCGCTGGGCGGCATCGCCACCGCCTGGTACGAGCGCGAAATCAGCGTGCCGAACAACTGGACCGGCCGTCGCATTGCCATGACTTTGGAATACCTGAATTCCAAGGCCGTGGTGTACGTGGACGGCAAGAAAGCGGGCGAGGTCTTGTTCCCGTCGGGCGAAGTAGACCTTACCTCGATGTGTCCGCCGGGCAGCAAACACGTGCTCACTCTGAAGGTGGCAGCTCTCCCCTTGAACGACGTCGTAGCCGTGTTCAGCGACAGCAATGCGCCGCGAAAGGCACGGGCCGCGGTGGCCCGGCGTGGCCTGTGCGGAGACGTTTATCTCCTCGGCGAGCCATCCGGCGCACGCATCGGCGACGTGAAAGTGGTTACATCATTCCGCAAGGGAGAGATTACCTTCAACGCGGCGCTCAAGAACCTCGATCCAGGCTCGCAGTATTCGCTTCGTTCCGTGATCACCGACAAAGGAAGCAAGGTAACAGAGTTCACGAGCAAGCCATTCAAGGCAGACGACCTCAAGGGCGGACGCATCGCCGTGACCGAGCGGTGGAAGCCTGAAAAGCTCTGGGATACCCACACGCCACAGAACATGTACGATGTCACCGTCTCGCTGCAAGGCGGCGATCGAACGCTGGACACTGCTCTTCCCGAACATTTCGGCTTCCGCGAGTTCTGGATCGACGGCCGTGACTTCTATCTGAACGGCACGCGCATCTTCCTCTCCCTCTGTCCGTATGATAATGCGAATACGGGAGCAGCGTGGGCAAACTACGAGGCGGCGAAGGAGAGCATGCTGCGGTTGCAGAGTTTCGGCATCAACTTCGTCCCTCCCCACAACTTCAGTTGCGCGCCGGGCGCCCACCTGGGTTTTGCGGAGATTCTGCGGGCCGCGGACGACGTGGGAATGTTGATCTCGCTCTCGCAGCCGCATTTTGGAGAATATGATTGGGAGAAGCCCGACGCCGACCAGAGCAACGGCTATGCCCACCATGCCGAGTTCTATGCGCGTGTGGCGCAGAACCATCCGTCGGTCGTGTGCTACGCAACCAGCCACAACGGCACCGGCTACACCGACGACATGAATCCCGACATGATCGATGGCATCGCGAACCCCCGCAGCCCCAGGGCCCAAGAGACCGCCAACCTGGCGCTGCGGGCCGAAGCGATCATCCGCCGCGCCGACTCCAGCCGCGTCATCTACCACCATTCTTCGGGCAACCTCGGCTCGATGCACACGAGCAACTTTTACTCGAACTGGCTGGCGATCCAGGAAATGGAAGACTGGTTCGAGCACTGGGCTACCAAAGGCGTGAAGCCGATGATGATGTGCGAATTCGGCACGCCTTGGACCATGGATTGGGCGACCTACAAGGGCTGGTACAAGGGCAAGCGATCGTTCGGCACCGAACCGGTGCCGTGGGAGTTTTGCCTGGCCGAGTGGGACTCGCAATTCCTCGGCGACCAGGCCTACAAGATCAGCGAGCATGACAAAGCGAACCTCCGCTGGGAGGCCCAACGGTTTCGGGCCGGCGAGGTTTGGCGCGGCGGGAGCATTCCCTACAACTACGTAGGCGGAGGCCTGGGAGAGCGCGACCCGGTCTGGGCGATGCACATCGGCCAAGAGTGGCGGGCCTTCCGCACCTGGGAAGTGTCGGCAAACTGCGCCTGGAACGATCGGCCCTATTGGCATCTCCGCGAGGGCAAGGACAACGACCGCATGGAGTACACCGTCGATTGGGAGAACCTCCAGCGGCCAGGTTTCAGCCCGGACTTTGCCGAGCGTTACGGACGGATGGACCTGGATCCCCAGTTCCCTCGATCCGACTGGATTGCCACTCCTGCCGCCCAGGCGATCATTCGCAACGACAGGCCGCTGTTGGCCTACATCGGCGGCAAGCCGGCCCGTTTCACCAGCAAGGACCATAACTTCCTAGCCGGCGAAACGGTCGAAAAGCAACTCATCATCATCAACAACTGTCGCGAGACCGTCTCCTGCGATTGCGGTTGGTTGTTGAACCTCCCGCAGGCCGCGACCGGCAAGAAGACGGTCATCGTGCCGACCGGCCAACAGGTGCGCATTCCGCTCCGCTTCGAGTTGCCGGCCGGGCTGGCGCCGGCAAGTACGAGCTCAGCGCCACCGTCACGTTCAGCAACGGCGAGACGCAGAAGGACTCGTTCGCGATCCACGTGCTGCCGCCGCCCTCCGTCACGAAACCGGCCGCCAAGATCGCGCTCTGGGACCCTAAGGGCGAGACGGGCAAGTTGCTCGGTGGTTTGGGCATAGAGTGCCTGCCGGTCGACGCGGGAGCCGACCTCTCCGGCTACGACGTCCTGATCATCGGCAAGGCGGCGCTGACGCCCGACTTCCCGGGGCCGAACCTGGCCGGTGTCAAGAAGGGCCTGAAGGTGATCGTGTTCGAGCAAACCTCTGAGGTTCTGGAGAAGCGGCTGGGCCTCCGCGTCGTGGAGTACGGCCTGCGCTACGCCTATAAGCGGGTGGCGGACCATCCGCTCTTGGCCGGACTCGACGCCGAAAACCTCCGCGACTGGCGCGGCGAGGCGACGATCCTCGCCGCCCCGGATGAAGTACGAGATGAACGACCGGGTCTTTGCCGGCGCCCGACCGTGAAGTGGTGCGATATCCCGGTGACGCGGATCTGGCGGTGCGGCAATCGGGGCAACGTGGCTTCGGTGCTCATCGAGAAACCGGCCCGCGGCAATTTCCTGCCCCTTATCGATGGCGGCTATAGCCTGCAATACAGCCCGCTGATGGAATACCGCGAAGGCCGGGGGATGGCGTTGTTCTGCCAGATGGACGTCACCGGGCGCACGGAGAGCGACCCGGCCGCCGAGCGGCTGGTAAGGAACATGATTCAGTACGTATCCCAGTGGAAACCTTCGCCCGGCCGGCAAGCCCTCTACGTAGGCGATCCGGCCGGCAAGAGCCACCTGGAGAAGGCCGGCGTATCGGTAAGCCCCTACGCGGGCGGCAAGCTCACGCCCGAGCAGGTCCTCGTCGCCGGCCCTGGCGCCGGCCAACAACTGTCGGCCAACGCGGCAGCCATCGGCGAGTGGCTCAGTGCGGGCGGACGCCTCCTGGCGATCGGACTCGACCAGGCGGACGTCAAACCGTTGCTGCCCAACGTTGTCATGACCAAGGCCGAACACATCGCCGCCTACTTCGAGCCGTTTGCCGCATCGTCGCCGCTCGCAGGCGTCGGGCCGGCAGACGTCCAAAACCGCGACCCGCGAGAGTTGCCCCTGGTGTCGGCGGGCGCTGCGATCGTCGGCGATGGCGTGCTGGCCAAGGCCGACGGTGCCAACGTCATCTTCTGTCAGCTCGTGCCCTGGCAGTTCGACTACGGCAAGGAGCGGCACAACGTGAAGCAGACCTTCCGCCGCGCTTCCTTCCTGGTGACGCGATTGCTGGGCAACATAGGCATCGAGAGCGCCACGCCGGTGTTGGCCCGCTTCAACAGCCCTGTGGATGCCGCGAAAGCGGAGAAACGTTGGCTGGACGGCCTGTATCTCGACCAGCCCGAGGAATGGGATTACCCGTATCGTTTCTTCCGCTGGTGAGCACGCATTGGGCAATCCTCGATTGGACAACCTAGCCGGGTTTGACCGAGGTGATCCACAGAAAGGGCTTGCCGGCCTCGTCGCACCGCACCTCGTACTTCATTCCCGCCTGGAAGAGCAGCTTCCGCAGGGCCAGGCTGTAGGTCGTCTTGGCGCGGGGAGCGTGACCATCGCCTTGACCGGGTCGATGTTGTGCCGCGCCATCGCGTTGTGGTCGATCAGCACCGCCGCCTCCACGCGTTGGCCGACCGCTTCCAAAACGGTGGCGGCCGACACGTTCTGCACGTTCACGTCACGCGTCTCGAATAAGCCGGGCAGCGTTTCGTTGATCGGCTTCGCCGGCGCCCAGCCAACCTGCCAAACCTCGAGCTTGGGCTGGGCCTTGACGACGGCGTAGATCGCCTCGCCGCCCGTGGCTCGCGGCACCAGGCAATAGCCCGCCGGACGCAACACGTAGGCCAACGCCGTGCCGCAGGCAAACGCGTTGAGATCCTCCGCCACCTTGTTGTCGCCCAGCGACTGAACGACGTCGTCATCCAATTTCAGCGGCAGTTTGAGCCGGGCGGCGATCGCTTGGACGACTTGCCCACGGGTCATGCCTTGGGTGGCGGAACCTACGGAGGTGGCCAAATCGGCCCGAACCTTCTGGAACTGGGCAGGAGAGAGCCCGAAGGCCGACTTCTCCTCCTTGCCGACCGCCGGCCCGCGATCGGCCAGGTCTTTGAGCCATTGGGTCAGGCGGGCCATGTCGGAGCGTCGGAACCGCCCGCCCGGCAAGAGCAGCTCGTCGCGGGAGACGATGATTCCCGTGACCAGATAAATCGGACTGCCGGCCGTGCCGCGGACCTCGATGCCCACCTGGTCGGTCTCTTGGGCGCCGCGAATGCGGACGTTCCTGATGCCGGCCTGCCCCAGCACTTGCCCCCACTCCTGGAAGAGCATGGCCGATCCTTCGGCATCGCCGACCAGTTCCAACTGGACCGTCCCGCCGGCCCACGCGGGCACGGGCAGGGCGGCCAAAGTAATCAGCGACAGAAACGACAGCACGAGTGGTCGAGATGGCATGTTGATAGGGCTGGTGGTTGCAGTTGGAAGGCGGACGACACATACCCACGGAATTGTAGCATGAGCGACCAACCGTCCGATTAAGGCCGGCACGTGCCAGTCGGAGCCGAGCACGAAACGCTCTGAAATCGCCTGGGGAACGCGACAAGCGGTCAGTTTTCATCGGAGGCGGCCTTGTGTCGGACAGCCATACAACACGCAACGCATGCGTCGTATGTTGTTTTTTTACGTCAAGTGTTGCACACGCTAAGCGATGATAGGCTAACAGGTTGCGATTTTTCGGCAAAGTCGTAAGTTCAATACGCTCGAAAGAGGGGTGTTGCGTGGATGGGATTCGCCTGATAAACGGCGTGGTATGGGTAGTTTAGGATGATAGCGATCCGTGGGTGGCGGCATGGATTGGGAAGGGGAATCGGGTGGGGGCAACCCCGAACCGCCTGCCATCCTCTCTGCATTGGCCGTTGGCGGCTGATACATGAACGCTTGTCAATCAGATCATAGCAGGTCCCGTGGCCCAATTTCAAGCCCGCGTTTTGTGCCATGAAATATGACGGAAGGACAAGTCAGGTGGGCCCCGAAATCGCGGAATCGAGGCACGCCTCACGCCGTGGGGGTACCTCTACTTGTCATTAGCGGTGTGGGTGCGTATACTGCCGGTCCACGGACGGAACGAGGCCAATACGGTATGGACACCTTGAGAGATGTTGCCATGATGTACACATTGCACTGTTCCATAGGCTAGCTGAGCGTAACGGCTTCTCAGCGTGGAGGAGATAGCATGCCCGCAACCACAAAGCCCGTGACCCGTGAAATAA
This sequence comes from uncultured Planctomycetaceae bacterium, assembly GCA_963759115.1. Lineage (GTDB taxonomy): Bacteria > Planctomycetota > Planctomycetia > Pirellulales > Thermoguttaceae > CAVWXT01. Next base: position 622,982 of record CAVWXT010000006.1, on the reverse strand, counting down.
TCGAAGACTTTGCGAAAGAGATCCGTGAGCGGAAACGGCCGACTGTCAAGCCGTCAAAAGAGGTGATCAACTTCCGAACAGACAGGAACGACGGCTTTGAGCTGCACCGTATATAGGGTGCCGATCGGACTCCTTCGGTACCGCAAAGACAACGGCCGCATCACCTCCGATATCCTGGACTACGAACAAAACACTGGGACGTTGGATGACAGAGATGATGGAATGCAGGCCGAGATCGCCAAGTTCCTAGAACAGAAGGATCCGGAAAAGACCAGCATTCTCTTCGAAAGTCAATCCTGCATGGTGGTCAACTCCAGGCGGCCATCATCACGTGCGACGGTTTTCTAATCAATGGTAACCGACGCAAGATGGTGATGGAGCAACTCTATCGGGAGTACCCCGGCAATGAGGCGTTCGGCTGCATGAAGGTCGTGATCCTACCGGGCAAGGGCGAAGAAGATGGGCCGCCGACGCTACTCGAAATTGAAAGGATAGAGAATCGCTATCAACTGCAAAGCGATGGGAGATCAGAGTACTACGGATTCGACCGAGCCCTTTCTATTAAGAGGAAGATTGCACTTGGCCTTTCGTTGGAGGACCAGCTTCGCGATGACCCTCAATACGCTACGGCAAACAAAACGGAACTGGAGAAGGCCGTCACGAAATGTAGGAGCGAATACCTATTGCCTCTGGAGTGCGCCGACAGATACCTCAGGCAATTCGGACGCGAAGGTCAATATCGAACGATCTCCAAAGGAATGTCAGATCCGGAGGGACGATGGCAGGCCTTCATCGACTACAGCAATATGCACTCGAGGTACTTCGACGATCCAAAGAGACGCATAGAGTGTGGCGTCGAAGAAGACGAAATTGGTGATATCGAAGAGGCGGCTTTCGATATCATACGGCTGCGCACAGTTCCAGATATGCCCAAGCTCCATATGATAATGCGCAATCTGCCCAAGTACTGCGGCACCAAGGAAGGGAAAAAGGAGATCAAGACGATTGCGGACGACGTAAGGCCAATCTTGCCAAGCAGCCAATGTTTCGACGAACAGAAGAGGCCTCTCTCCATTGAAGCAATCGATGCCAAATGGGTTTCAGAATACAAACAGCGTATTACCTATCACCTCAGAAAAGCTTGCAAGGGTCACGAAAGCCAGAAGGAGCGGGAGACGCCGCTGGAGCTCCTAGAGGCAGCATACAAGAAGCTGAATCACGGTGATATGGATCTAACATTGATAGACCAAAAAGACTACAAGAAAGCCCGCGCACTCGCGGTAGATATCAGCAATCGTGCGAAAGAATTAGAGGAACAGATCTATCATCTGGAGAAAGAGCTGAAGAAGCTACTCCATAAGAAGGCATGATTCAACTGTCACGCGAAGAACGTCGCCTTATTGTTCGTTCGGATGGTGGTGATTTCGCGCCGCGTCACGAGAGCCAGTTGGCATACTGGGGCTTTCGTTACGCCCCGTCTCGACGGGCGTTCGTGTACGAGGGCGCGGACGAGTCCAAACTCACAACGAAGCTCGTTGCATACTTCAAGCGCGAGGGGCTCTCGTACGATTTGGAATCCGGCACAGAGGGTCTCTTGCGGGAACAGGAAGAAGCCTTCTCGGACATGGCTGGCGCGGTAGAGAAAGGCAAGCACCTGAAGGACGGTACACCCGATTTACAGGAAGCGATGGAATTTCACGCATTTCTCCAGTCAAGCGTTAGTCGGCCTCTCAAGGATCATCAATACAAAGCGGCATTGCACCTCCTGAGTACACGTAACGGCGCAAACTTTTCTGTGCCCGGCAGTGGCAAAACCACGGTCGTACTCGCTGTCTTCCAACGACTGAGACAGCTTGGCCAAATTGATTCGTTATTTGTAGTCGGCCCACCATCGTGCTTCGGGCCATGGAGAGTCGAGTACGAAGCCGTACTCGGCGCGAGACCCACTTTCGAAATCCTCGCGGGCGGGGATGTGGATACGCGCCGGAGCAAGTACTTCGTGAATAGGGATTCCACGTGCGATCTCTACCTCACAACGTTCCAGACACTACAGAGAGACTGGGAGCGAGTCAGCGTGCTTTTCCAAGTGCAGGGCGTGCGATTCTACCTGGTTGTTGACGAAGCTCATTACATTAAGCAACTCGGAGGTGCTTGGGCGGACGCAGTCCTGAATGTGGCCCGACACGCGACTCGGCGCTGTATCCTTACGGGGACTCCATTCCCCCGGGCGTATACCGATGCTTTCAACTTGTTTGACGTACTCTGGCCCGTGAGTTCACCTATACCCTCTGAGACGAAAACGCGAATTGAACTGTACGCACAGCGCAAGGAACTTGGACGCGCGGCGGAACTGTTGGATGCCTCGATTGGGCCCTTGTTCTACCGTGTGCGCAAAACAGACCTGGGGCTTGCGCCCCAAATCTTTCACGAGCCAATATCCGTACAAATGAACAAGTACGAGAGACGGGTCTACGATGCGATTCTAGACCGAATAATGGACCTGTCTCGGTTCGAGTTTTGTCGGGATTTTGAGCTCCTCAGCCGACTGCACCGAGGGCGGATGACGCGATTGCGTCAGTGCCTCTCCTACTCGATCTTATTGGGCACTGCAGTTACCGAGTACAGTGAGAATCTTGTTGGGGAGGACCTTTCACTTTCCGACGTGATCAAGCATTATGATGAACTGGAAACCCCGGCAAAGCTGGAATCACTACTTCGGATCGTGGTGCAACTTTGTGCGCAGGGTCAGAAGATCGTAATCTGGTCTAACTTCGTGCGCACGTTGAAGCTTCTTCGGGAGCGTGTCTCCGCCCTTGGACACGGCGTTCGGCTGATCTATGGCGATACGCCAATACAGAACGCGGACGTTCACGATGAACTCACGCGGGAGGAGATCATACGGGAGTTTGTCGACCCCACGAGCGGTGTAGATGTTCTTGTCGCAAATCCGGCAGCGTGCGCCGAGTCCATCTCACTGCACAAGACATGCTCTCACGCTATCTACTACGACATGTCCTACAACTGTGCGCAGTATCTTCAATCCCTTGACCGCATTCACCGTGTGGGCGGGTCGGAGGACAAGCCCGCGCACTACTACTTCTTGCAATACGATGATAGCATTGAGCCTGACATCCTCACAAACGTCCAAAGGAAGGCGGAAAACATGAGTGCTATTATCGACCAGGATTACCCGATCTATTCTCTGGATATGTTCGCGGAAGATGAGGAAGCGGAAGCATATGAAAGACTCTTCGGAAAACAACGTGCGTCCGTTTGACGGGTTGCACGAGCCACAAATCTCGGCACTGCTCAATCTGCTGCAAGAGTCGGGACTCAAGAAGCGCGATTACATTAAGAGAAGGTATCTTGAGCGTGCGTCGCGATTCGACGGCACTCTACACTTTCTGACCGAGATTGGCGCTGTGCAGGAGGATAAGGGTGAGTTGACGATTAATCCAGCCTTTCGGATGCTCCAGCGGAGTATCGCCCGTGAAGACCTGGCTACGATTGTTATCGACCTCATTGTCTGTCGGGAGAACTGTTTCCGGTCGGAGTTGTTTGATTACCTGAGGCGTTTTTCCGTTGCAGATGGCAGGGCCGTCCATCGGCCGTCGGTCGAGCAGCGCAGCGCAGAGAGTGGCGTTCGGAACCTCCTGATGGAGCTGGGTGTGGTCACGTTCGATTCATCCCAGAACCAATATGTTCTGACGCCCGAGCACGCCGCCCTGTTTGCCCATGCACGATATTGCGGAGGTTCTGTTTCACCAGCTCAGGCCCGGTGTAACCGGCGGAACAAGGAGGATTTGGGGCTCGCCGCAGAGCAAGCGATCGTCTCCTACGAGCGCGAGCGCGTCGGTCCGGGATTGGCAAACCAAGTTGAGCATGTCGCACTCCACAACGTCGCCGCGGGTTACGATATACAGAGTATTTCTTTGACTGCGGGAAACGGACTTTTGCCCAGATATATCGAGGTAAAAGCTGTGCCACCCCAGACACTCCGTTTCTATTGGACCGCAAATGAAGTCAGGGTAGCGGAGTTTTTTGGTTCGTGGTATTATCTGTACCTCTTGCCCGTTGACAGGCAGGGAGCATTCAATATTCAAGGGCTTCGGATAGTTGCTGACCCCTACTCTGCGGTGCTTAGATCGGCCGGCGAATGGATTGTGGAGAGTGATGTCATGCAATGCAGTCTAGCGCCAAGATAGGCTCGACTGAGGCAATGCTTGGTGGATAGCAACATGGCAAAGGACTACTCAACACCTGCTGTCCGCAACGGTACTCGAAATGTCGCCGGGGCACGTGCTCCATTCGGATACTACGGCGCCAAACAGCGAATTGCTCGACAGATCATCAGCAAGCTGCCGCCACACAACGCCTGGGTTGAGGCGTTCTGTGGCTCTGCGGCGTTGACTCTGGCAAAGGCTCCTGCGCCGATTGAGGTCATTAACGATCTGGATGGGCAAATTGTGAATGTCTTTAGGCAACTTCGCAATCACGCGAAGGCGCTTTGCCGCGCTGTCGCGCTCACGCCGTACGCACTTGAAGAGTTCGAGATGGCACACACGCAAGCTGGCAATATCGAGCCTCTGGAGAAGGCGAGACGCTTTCTGGTGGCAACGATGATGACAGTCAATGGAACCGTTGACGGATCAGGGGCCGGATTCTCATTTTCGCAATCGTTTAGCCGGGAGAATAGGGAAGCGCGAGTTAACAGGTGGTACAATCTTCCGCAACGTTTAGAACAGGTCGTTGAGCGACTTCGGAACGTGCGTGTCGAGAAGCGAGATGCACGTGAGCTTCTTCGCATGTTTGCCGACAGACCAGCGACATTGGTTTATCTGGACCCCCCCTATTTTGTAAGACGGGAGCATGGCTACGCGATTGACGCCAATGATCGTAAGTTCCATGCAGAACTCCTGGAGACTTGCGTCAAGGCGAAGTGCATGTTGCTGGTCAGTGGTTACGACACTGATCTCTATCGAACAATGCTCAGAAAGAAAGATGGATGGACGAAGATCGAAATCGAGACCCACACGCGTGACACGCGTGGCAAAGACTACGCCAGGACGGAGGTCCTTTGGATGAACGGTCAGTATGCTAAAGCCCAGACCACAGGTAGGGTCCCAGTTCGTTTGAGCCAAGAGGAAACCGCCCAGAACAAGATTAACCCGCCTCGAAAACGTTGACGGCGCACATTCAAAAACGTATCACCGCTATACGCCCCCGTTTGCAGACTCCGCTTTCCCGACATCGTAATTCCCGCAACGGAGAGAGGTGGAGAGAAGGGCGAGGGGAGATGTTTCAAGACATCCCTTACGCCCCAAACAACAGCCCCATCAGGTCGCGGGTGCCCCAGGCGGTCGGACTGGCCAACACCTCGCCGGCGGCGAAACCGGCGGCCATGCCCTGCTGCAACGCAAAAACGCGAAAATTGTCGAGATAATGGGCCTTGGTGGGCGGAAACTGACTGGCGTAACAGGCGATCGCCGCCAACTTCTGCTCCAACGTGTCGCCAATGTCGACCACCAGCGTCGCATCGCGTTCGGCCGGCGAGAGCGTGTGGAACGCCAGAAAACACGCCAGGCGGCGCGGCACCACGTACGCCGGCAGGCCGTCGAAATGCTCGTCCCACTTGGTCAACTTCGCGTAAAAAACGGCCGCCTCGATGATCAGCGACGCCTGGTAGTGGTCGGGTGAGGCCGTGGACGTTTTTGCGCCCAATCCGATCACCAGCCGCGGCCGGTGGCGGCGGAACTCCTTGGCCAGCGCTACCCGCGCCTCGAAACTATCGAACAGCCGGCGGTTGGGCAGATCGAGCGTTCGGCGGTGTACCACGCCCAGTACCTCGGCCGCCCGTCGGGCCTCGGCCAGCCGCACCTCCGGTCCCGACGAACCGGGCGTCGGCTCGCCATCGGTCAGGTCGATGATGCCCACGCGGTGGCCCTGCCGGGCCAGCTTGGCCAAAGTACCGCCGCAGGCGATTTCCACGTTGTCGGGGTGGGCGCCGACGGCCAGCACGTCGAGTTGGAGATCGTTCATAGCGGCACGGGCTAGCGGTTCTCAGTTCTCAGTTGTCAGTACGCAGTTCTCAGTACATAGTACGCAGTACGCAGTACCAGTCTTTCAAGCGTGAACTGACAACTGACAACTGTCAACTGACCACTGACAACTGACCACTGACAACTACCCCTTCTTGTCGACCGGTTTCAGGGGGCGAACGCGGATGTTGCGGACCGCGCCTTTGGTATCCCAGGTGCAAACGCCCAGCGGGCGGCTCAACTCGCATTCGATGCGGATGTCGAACTTGTGGTCGGCACGCGGCTGGTTGACCACCTCCTTGTTGTCGATCCAGACCTCGATGGCGGCGTCGGTCACGCGGATGCGGACCTTGTACCACTGCTTGTCCTTGAAGGTCATGGTGTGGGTCGTGTCGTTCTCCGAGGCGTCGGCGCCGTCGACGCTCGACAGCCCGACCACCAAGCCGCCCCAGCCGCCCACGACGAGCGAGCAGGGATCATTGCCCACCGGGAACGTCGTGGTGCAGAAGAAGTCGGAGCCGTCCAACCGCGAACCTTCCAGCGTGAGCTCGTAGTTGTTGCGGAGCACTTCGCCGGTCCAGGTGATGCCGGTCATCATGCTGCCTTGCTCCATGACGATCGCGCCGTCCTGGACGCTGACCTTGCCCTCGCCGCCGAAATGCGGCACCTTCCAGCCGGCGAGGGTCTTGCCGTCGAAGAGGTCTTTCCAAGCGTAGCGGTCGGCGGCGGCAGGCGAGGCTTTCGTGGCGGTAGTTGCTTCAGCGGCCGGCTTGGTTTCTTTGTCGGCGGCTCTTGCCGCAGACGGCGCCAGCAGCAGCGCGGCGACTATCATCGCCGCGCCAACGAAAGCCGCAGATCGGCAGTAGCGGGTCATTGTATATCTCCTGTTGGGCTTAACCGACGCAAACCGACTCCACGGCAGGCTTCGCTCATTCCGGCAATGCTTTCCCCTTGGTCTCCGGTGCGAACCAGATGATGACCAATCCGACCACATAGATCAAGGTGATCGTCGCCATGGCGCGCCCGTAATCGCCGCCAAAGAAGTGCGTCAACTGTCCCATGAACAACACACCGACGGCCGCCACAATGCGTCCGAAGTTGAAGCTCAATCCCTGGCCGGTAGCGCGGACCCGCGTGGGAAATAGTTCCGGCAGGTACAAGGGGAGCCACCCGTAGAAGGCGGAGGTCGTGAGCCCCAGGAAGATGACGGTCGCCATCAGCGAGTTCGTGTAGACGTCAAACCCGCGGAAGATGCATTGCGTGGTAAGCAACGAGAGCACGCAGAAGGCGACGTAGATCGGCCGCCGCCCCCATATTCCGCCCAGGACGGGCATGACGACGCAACTGATGATCGCCCCGACAGAGGCAAGAATTTGGGCCATCGGGCCGAGATGGCCCAACCTGATGCCGCCGCGCTCGGCCAGTTGGTTGACCCAGTTCGGCAGGAAGCCGGAGACGGCGCCCCAGGTACCGATCAAAGGGATGGCGGAAAACGCGATCGCCAGCAGCGTCTTGCGGCGAAGGGCTGGCTTGAAAATCTCGAGGATGGGGCTGCCGCCTCCCTTCTTCGTTGCGTCCTGCCACCGTTTGGATTCCGGAACCAGGAATATCACAAACAGCGCCAGCACGGCGGGGCTGGCGCCGACGATCATCATCCATCGCCAACCATGCTCTAGACTGGGTGGATAAACCCAAGCGACGGTGGCAATCATGAGAAACCCCACGTTCGCCGCCGCGCCGATGACGCCGGACAAGAGCGGCCGGGCCTTCTCAGGCCAACATTCCATGACCAGCGCCACGCCCAGCGACCATTGTCCACCTAATCCCAGTGCCGCGAGGAAAAAGAAGAGCCCCAGGTGCCAGGGTTCCGTCGCAAAATAGCCGCAGCCCGTAAAGAGCGAATAGGCCAGAATGCTGAAGGTCATGGCCCGCACGCGTCCGACCTTGTCGCCCAGCCAACCAAAGAGCAGTCCGCCGCACGCCGCGCCTATGAGAAAACATGAGAGGATCCGGCTGTGCAAAAGCCCCACGGTTGCGTCATCGGTGATGTTGCAAATGTCTTGCAGGGCCGGCCGGTCCACCAGCGGAATCAAGCCGAGCTCCACGCCGTCGAACATCCACCCTAAGAACGCGGCGGCCAAGGCGAACCACTGCCCCATGGTCAGCGGTTTTCTCTGGCCTCCGGCCGTACCCGACTGGATGGGGGGGACGATCTCCGGTTTCGGCTTGGGCGATTTCATCGCCAACGGTTCCCTCTCGCTCATGATTCGCTCCCTTGGCCAGTCCTGCAACGGCGCCGGCAATGCGAGAACATTGCGGCAGAATCCTAGCAGTATAGGTAATTGAGTGTCGCTTAGCAACGGATTGGCGTTGCCGGGGCTGCGAGCCGGGCGCACCTTGCACTTTGCGCGCGGCACCGCGTCTGTCACGCGCGTGGTTCGGATTTGACTGGATTCGGGTTGATTTGGCGTCAAAGTGCGCTGGTTGGAACGAATTGGAAAGCACCTGCGAGATCCACAGCCAAGTGGTTGGCCTCCTGGAAGCAATGGCAAATCGACGAATTGACCAAGAAACGAGTACCTATTTCGCCCAGTTCGCCTACGTTAGAAGAATCGCAAAGTGCATGGTGCGCCCCTGCGAGCCCGAGGGCGAGAAGTTGGGTTGGCAAGATTTCTTGGCATCGTCAGTCTGCCCCGAAGGGGCTTCATTCACCCAGCCCACGGGCAACGCCCTGGGAGAAGTTGTCCATTCGAACCCGTGTTGTCGGCCCAACGGGCCAATCGCTCGCCGAGTGGTTGGCCCGTTGGGCCGAAAGATGGGCAGGATCGTCTCTGTTCCCCAGGGCGTTGCCCGTGGGCTGGGCGAACGGCAGGGCCTTTGGCCCTCCAAACCAATGCCAAGAAACCTTGCCACGCCCGAGAAGTTTTCGGCCTTGCGGCGAGCGAAAATTCCTGATACATGAGCATCGGGATGTCAGGATCAGGACATACTCGACTTATCAGACCGCGTACTCATCCCAAATTAACCCCGAGTTTTGCCTCGAACGGGCAAAGGGTGTCAGCCAGCGTCGAACGCCTGCCCGAGAGACTCCTGTGTAAGTCGCTATTGCTATTGCACTTGTGAACAACCACCGCGCCCATCGGATCGCGGAGTCGGGCGGAAACGGAGATTCGAAAGGAGCCGTATCATGAAGGCGGCAATTTGGCCACTTCTCTGCGCGGCGATGGCGGTGGCATCGTCGGGCTGTCTGTTGGTGCCCAAGACGGAACTGAACGCCGCCCAGGTGCAGAGCCGCGCCCTGGCCGAGCAGAACCGGGCGCAACTGGCGGAAATCGACAACCTCAAGACCCACAGCCGCGCGTTGGAAGATCGCGTCATCCGCAGCGAAGAACAACTGGCCCTGTTGCAGGAGCGGGCGGGGTTGGATCACAAGCAGTTGACGAGCTATGAGCGCGAGCGCGACGGACTGTACGAGCACTTCAAGAGCCTGGCCGCCGGGCGCGGCCGCCTGCCGCCCGGCTTGTGCCAGCAACTCGTCGAACTCTCCCGGCGCTATCCCAGCCTGCAATTCGATCCCGAAACGGGCATCAGCAAGCTCGATACCGACATCCTCTTCGACAGCGGCGAAGCCGAGTTGAAACCCGGCGCGGGGCAACTGCTCGATGAGCTCGGTGCAGGTGTTGAAGTCGCCGGCGGCGGGCGAACTGAAGATCATGGTCGCCGGACATACCGATAGCCAACTCGTGGCCGGCCGAACGGTGCGAGAAAAGTATCCCAACAATTTCCACCTTAGCGCGGCCCTGCGCTGGCCGTGGCCGACCGGATGAAGAGGGCCGGAATGCCCGAGCATCGGCTGGGCGTGGCCGGTTTTGGCCCGCATCAGCCGATCGCCTCAAACGCCACGGCCCAGGACCGGCAGAAGAACCGGCGGGTGGAGATCTTCGTCATGGCCTCCGATGTGCCGGTGATCGGCTGGAGCGATTCGACGCCGACCGCGTACACCGCCGGTGCCGCAAGCGCCAACCGCTAGCGGGGATCGACAGCTTGCCCGAGGCATCCCGGCGGAGTATGATGATACCATGTCCAAAACGATCGAGTTTGAGACCGAACTCACGGGCAGTCGTACGTTGGATTTGCCTCCCGAAATTGCGTCGGCCTTGCCGTCCCAGGGAAAGGCGACGGTTGTCGTCTTTGTAGATATGGATCCCGAAGACGCTGCTTGGCAGAGGGCCGCCTACCAACAGTTTCTGTCGGACGACTCGGAGGAAGACGCGGTGTATGATCGATACCGTTGAGTTCGGAGACGTGTGCATTTGCGTTTTCCCATTCACTTCCGGCCAGGGCAGCAAGGCTCGTCCAGTCTTGGTGCTGAGGGACCTCGGTCCCGATTGCCTCGTTTGCCGAATTACCTCGATCGCTCACCGTGGATTTCTTGATCTGCCAGTTACTCACTGGCAGGAGGCCGGCCTGGACAAACCGTCCACCATCAGATTGGTGCGCCTGATCACAGTTGAGAAACAAATACTTAAGCTACGCATCGGAAGGCTTGCCACCGAGGATGGTAATCGCATCCGAAGCCTATGGAACGAGAAGTTTCGTATGTGAGTGACGCGATGGCCGGTGCGCCCGCGTTTGATCTTCTTCCCCGGTCCGCATGACACTTCCCCGCCCGCAATCGACGACCCCGCCTTCTTCGCGGCATTTGCTGCGGGGGCCGCTGGCCGCGCTGGCTTCGCTGCAATTGGCCGTGGTGTTGATCGGGCTGTATGCGGTGGTGGTGGCCTGGGGGACGTTCGTGGAACGGCAATATACCGCCTTCGCCGTGAATTTCAGCATCCCGGAGCCGGGCAGGTATGGCGCCGCCGCGGCCCGCTTCGGCGTCTACGACAGCGTTTGGTTTACCGCCGTCAATGCACTTTTGGGAGCGAACGTCCTCTGCTCCATGCTAATTCGCTTCCCCTGGCGGCGGCGGCAGACGGGCTTTGTCGTGACGCACACGGGAATCCTGGTGCTGTTGCTGGGCTGCCTGGTGAGCCAACGCAGCGGCGTCGAGGCCCATCTGTCGATCTTCGAAGGACGCGCGGGGTATCGTGCCTTTAAGGAGTCGTACCACTTTGAATTGCGGGTGGCGCCGGCGGAGCCGTCGCCTAGTGCTGTTGCCGAAATCATCTCGGTGCCCTTCGTGCCCGGTCCGTTTAGCTGGAAGCGGTACGCCGAGCTATCGTGGTTCCCCTGGCATTGTGCCTTCCGCAGTCGCGGGACGTTGCTCGACGAGGATGGCATTCGTTTGGACCTGTTGGACTACAGGACAGTGGACCTGTTGGACTACAGGGCGGAGCCGCAGCCGTCGGCGGGAGTGCGGTTGACGGTCGATGGAGCGGCACAGAGACTCACGCTGGTGGCCTCTACGGAGGAGTTACCTCGCGGGAGCCAGCCTAAGATCGTCCAGGGCAAGGACCGGCGAGTGGCCATCAGTTTGGTGGCCGACCGCGTGGACCTCGGGTTTCAAGTCTACCTGCACAAGTTCCAGCGGAAGCTGGATCCCGGCAGCGAAATGGCCTCGCACTTTTCAAGCCTGGTCGACTTCCTCGGCCGCGACGAGCCGCCGTCCATGCTGCAAGAGAACGTGTTGATCACGCTCAACGCGCCGGTGGATATCGCCGATCCGTCCACCGGCCGCACCTATCGGCTGTTTCAATCCAGCTATGTGGCGCCGGACACGCCGGGCTATTCCGATCTCCTGCGGCAGGCGGCCAAAGACAGCATCCGCGACCAACCATACCAAACCATACTGAGCGTGAATTACGACCCCGGCCGCGGGCTGAAGTACTTCGGCAGCCTGTTGATTGTCGCCGGAATCGTCATCGTGTACTGCCTGCGGGGGTACTTTGTACGACGAGAAAGAACCGACGCAGTTTCTGCGGGTTAGGCGGTGGGCCTCTGGCATGATCCGACATCTTTTTCTGGCAACGCTCGGCCTCGCCTTCCTCGCCGCCGCATGCCGCGCGACGGATGACGGTGCGCTGGACTGGAGCACCTGGGAGCACATGCCGGCCTTCGGCGAGGGCCGGGTGGCCCCGTTGGATACCGTGGCGCGGGAGACGGTAGCGACGATCTGCGGCCGCACCAATCCCACGCTTGTGCTGCCGGGCCGCCCGCCGCAAACATTCACCGCCGCCGAGCCTCTTGTTCAGTTGGCTGGCCGAACCAAGTCGCTGGGAGAACGTCGACTTTCTGGTGGCTCAAGACGAGCAATTGCGCGAGGAAGCGCTTGGGTTGCCGCTGGTGGACGAGAGCGGCCGACCGCTGCGCTACGTTTCGCCTCACGAGGTGGAAAGCAACGCCGAGTTTGGCCGGCATTTGGCCGAACTGGACAAGCGGGCCCGCGCCGCCGGCCAGGGCTTCCGTCCGGCCGGCCTCGACAAGAAGATCGAACAACTGGCCGACGCCTGCAACAAGTTCCGGCTGCTGACGTTCAATCCCAAATCGCCCGAGGAAACTCCGCAGCGGTTCTACACGCGGTTGCGGGCGTCGGCCGACGCCTGGCGGAAGCTGGCCGACGAGTTGCAGAGGGTCGGCCTCGACGACAAGAGCCGCCTGCTGAAGGGCCAGATCGACGCGGCCTTGAAGCAGATACTCCCCCAGATACACGGCGGAGAGTTCGTGCTGGAGAAGGTCGAGCCGCCGGTGACGGCATTCTGCCGCGCGTGCGACCAAATGGCTGCCCGGCTGGCCAACGGGGGCGACAAACGGCTGGCCGACCTGGCGGCCGAGCTGCGCCGTCAGGCGGCCGAGATGCACATGGCGCTCTACGACAACGGCGTCGCGCTGCTGCTGGTGCCCGAACTCAGCTTGGAAGCGCTCGAGGAGGATCGCTCGCCCGGCGACGACGCCAAGCCGTGGCTCAGCTTCCAGGCCCTGATGTACGGTTCCGACGAACTGCTCCGCGACTATCCCCAGCCTGAGTTGCAGGCCGTGCGCAAGGCGTGGGCCGAAGTGAAAGCCGCCTACACCAACCGCGAGGCGGCCGATCGTCCGGCGAAGTTTGCGCTGGCGATGAATCGTTTTGCCGAGGCAATCCGCGCGCTGGGCCAGCAGATCGAGCCGCTCCGCGCAAAGCTCCCCATCCGCCAGCGCGACGAGGACCTGTTAAGGGCGACGGCCTATCCGCTCCCCGGTTCGACCGACGCGGAAGTGTTCTACAACCGCGTCGATCCGTTCTTCTGGTCGTGGGTGGCGAGTCTGGCGGCAACGCTCTGTCTCTTGCTGGCGGTGGGACGGCTGCGGAAACCGCTGTTCTTGCCCGGCATGGCGGTGCTGGCGCTGGCCCAGGTTCTTACCGTGATCGGGCTGGGGCTGCGCGGCTACGTGACCGGCCTGGTGCCTTTGACCGGGATGTTCGAAACCGTGGTATTCGTGGCGTTGGGCGTGGCGCTGTTGGGATTGTGGTTTGCCTTGCTGCCGTTGTTCGGGCCGGGATTGAAATCGGCCTGGCAGTTGAGTGCCGCGAAGCACGACGCTGCCCTGTCGAGTCTCGGCGGACTGTCGCATTGGTTCCTGCTCGTGTTGCGATTGGGCCTGATGGTCGTGCTCTTCCGGGCTCTGGCCAGGTGGCGCGTGTTCGATCTGCTGCCGCCCCGCGCGATGGAAGCGACCATGCCGTCGGCCAACGACATTCTGGTGTGGCTGGCCGGACTGGGCGTGTTCGCGGCCGTCGTGTACTACCTGCCGCGGGCGGCGGTGACGCTGCTGGCCGGCCTGTTCACGGTTCCACTCGCAATCCTTCGCGGGGGAATTGCCGGGCAAATGGAACTCGCCTTCCAGCGGCGGCTGTTCGTGCTGGCCGGGGCCATCGTGAGCTTCGTCGCTATGGTGCTGGCCTACTACGCGCCCTCCAGCGTGATGCACCGGAACATCGGCTCCGTAACGCCGATCCTCCGCGACAACTATTGGCTGGCGGTACACGTGGTGACGATCATGACCAGCTACGCGTCGGCCGCCATCGCCCTGATCTTGGGCAACATCGCCCTGGGCTACTACCTCTTTGGCCGCTACGTGTGGCAGCCGCTTGCGGCGTCGCCCGCGGCAGGCAAGGCAAATGCCAACCGTGCCGTTCGATCCGGCCGTCGCCCGCCGCCGACTTGCGCCGTGCTGGCCGGCTTCACCTACACGGCGATTCAGATCACCGTGGCGTTGTTGACGGCGGGCACGATCCTCGGCGCCTGTGGGCCGACAAATCGTGGGGCCGCTTCTGGGGCTGGGATCCCAAAGAGGCCTGGGCCCTGGTCTCCCTGCTGGTGTACCTGGTCATTCTCCACGCCCGATGCGTCGGCTGGGCGGGCAACTTCGGCATGACCCTGGCCGCCGTGCTCGGCTTCACCGCCGTGCTGATCACCTGGTATGGCGTAAACTTCCTCTGGGGCACCGGCATGCACGCGTACGGCACCGGCGCCGGCGGACAATGGGAGGTGATCGGCGCGGTGGCCCTCGACTTGCTCTTCCTCGCCGCCGCCGCCACCCGCTACGTGATCGAGACGGGCGGAGGAGAGGAAAGGCAAGTGTGAATGATGAATGATGATTGACGAACGAAGAACTCTACACGACCCCTCGTTCCCACGCTCTGCGTGGGATCGCAAAACCGCGGGCTGGGCATCTGCACGCACGCTGCCGTGCCGGCTCCTTTCATTCATCATTCATCACTCATCACTCATCATTTGCCTTTTCACGGTTTCCGCTTCCGCCCAGGAATTGGCCCTGCTCAAGCAGATGCCGCCCGATCTGCTGCGTTACACGGGGGGCGCTCGGCCGGATGAGAACGGCCTGGTGGGCTACAATCAGGGCGGCTTCAAGAGCCCCGAGTTCCAGCGCGGGGCACTGCACTACATGGTCCGCGCCATCGTGCGCCAGGACCGGCGGTGCACGGACGAGGGCTGGCAGGCCATCGACGCCACGTTTCGCCACCAAACCGAGGAGGGAGGCTTCAGCCGTCTGGGCGCCCCGCATGGCGGACCTTCGGCCGCGGCCTTCTGGCTGGCCGATCTTGGCCAGGCGATGCTCATTCTCCGCGAAAGCGAGTTCGGCCCGGCCTACAAGGATCGCATCGACGAACTCGTGCCGAAAATCCGCAAGGCCGCCCGTTGGCTCGCCCAGCCCCGCTACCAAGATCGACTGAAACGCGAAGACGCCGACACGCCCAACCGCCTGCTGTTTGACGCCCTGGCCTTCGGTCTGTCGGGCTTGCTGGCCGACGACCACGAGTTGAAGCAGTTCGGGCGCGACTTCGTCGATCTGGCCATGACGCACTACCGCCCGAGTGACGGCGTGTTTCTGGAAAAGGGCGGCTCGGATTCCAGCTATCAGGCCGTGGCGGCCCTGAAACTCCAGGTGTGGGTGCTCCATTTCCCCGACGAGAAGCTAGCGGCCGCGATCGACCGTGCGGTGGGCTGGGAAGTTGGCCGCGTTCGCCCCGACGGCGACGTGGACATCACCGGCAATACCCGCACCGGTCACGGGCAGGAGAAGTGGCAAGGGCACGAAAAGGGCGTGAACTTGAGCGAGGTCACGCTGTGCCTGCTCTACTACCACGCCCGCACCGGCGATCAGCCCTCACTGGCCGCCGCCCGGCGGATCGTCGAACGACGCCGGAAATAGCGGCGTAGGCGGTTCCCAAAGGTTGGTCCTGCTTCGGCCTGGCGCGGCGTAGCCGACAACGAGACTGGTTTTGGGGCTTCGGTCTTCGGTCTTGAGCCTTGGGCCTTAGTGGCGAAGACCTAAGACCGAAGACCCAAGCCCCAAGACCGCTCTTTCACGGCGGAATCCCCTCACGCCGCCAGCCGGCGGGGGTGCTTGACCCCGAGCCGCAAAACCCGTAAACCTTCGGGTATCGCCCTCTCGCACTCAATAGGAAACGGAAAAAGGGGACAGTCCCCCTTTGCCGGAACGGCCCGAAGGGTGCTTGGCACAAACGGGGAATGTCCCCCTTTTTCCGTCCAACAGGTGTCACATGCACTCCCCTCGCGTTCAACGGGCCCTGATCAGCGTCAGCGACAAGATGGGGCTGGCCGAGTTCGCCCGCGGTTTGGCCGCCGCCGGTGTGGAAATCTTCAGCACCGGGGGCACCCGCAAACATTTGGAGAGCGAGGGCCTCGCGGTCCGCGACGTCGCCGAGTACACCGGTTTCCCCGAAATGATGGGCGGGCGGCTGAAAACCCTCCATCCGAAGGTTCACGGGGGAATCCTCTGCCGCCACGACAACCCCGACGACATGAAGTCGCTGGCCGAGCACGGCATCGTCACCTTCGAGTTGGTGGTGGTGAACCTCTACCCCTTCGAGACCACCGTGGCCCGCAAGGGCGTTACCCTGGACGAGGCCATCGAGCAGATCGACATCGGGGGGCCGACGATGGTCCGCGCCGCGGCCAAGAACCACGCCTTCACCACGATCGCCACCCACGCCGCCCAATACTCGGAAATCCTCGACCAGATCACGGCCGGCGGCGGCACTACGCTGGAACTTCGCCGCCGCCTGGCCGGCGAGGCCTTTGCACATACGGCCCGCTACGATCGGGCCATCGCCGATTTCTTCGCCGGGGCGACCGCCGAGGGGCCATTCCCCGGCACGGTCACCATCCACCTCACGCGGAAAGCGGTCCTTCGCTACGGCGAGAATCCGCACCAGCAGGCGGCCCTCTACGCCCGGCCCGATTGCCACGGGGCGAGCGTTGTCGCCGCCCGCCAACTGCACGGCAAGGAGCTGTCCTACAACAACCTGCTGGACCTCGACAGCGCGCTGGCGATCGTCCGCCAGTTCTCCGACCCGGCGGCCGCCGTGATCAAGCACAATAATCCGTGCGGGGCCGCCGTGGCCGGCACGCTCGCCGAGGCCCTGCAACGCGCGATGGAGGGCGACCCGCTGAGCGCATTCGGTTCCGTGCTGGGGTTGAACCAAACGGTCGACGCCGCGACGGCCGACGTGTTGGCCCAGCCGGGTCTGTTCGTCGAGGCCATTGTCGCCCCCCATTTCCACGACGAGGCCCTGCACATTCTCACGACCCGGCCCAAGTGGAAGGCCAACGTGCGGCTGCTGGAAGTCGGCCAACTGGACCGTTCGCAGTCGCCGTGGACGTACCGCTGCGTCGAAGGCGGGGTGCTGATGCAGGAGTCCGACGCGCTGCCCGATCCCGAAGAGGTCTGGGAAATCGTCACCGACGCCCGGCCGACCGAGGCTCAGATGGCCGACCTCCGCTTCGCCTGGGAAATGGTGCGGCACGTGAAGAGCAACGCCATCGTGCTCTGCCAGGACCGCACGCTGCTGGGCGCCGGCGCCGGCCAGATGAGCCGCGTCGACTCGGTGGAGATCGCCGTCAAAAAGGCGGGGGACCGCTCCGAGGGCTCGGTGTTGGGCTCGGATGCCTTCTTCCCCTTCCCCGACTCGATCGACAAGGCGGCCGCCGCGGGCGTGGCCGCCATCATTCAGCCGGGCGGTTCGAAGAACGACGAGGCCGCCATCGCCGCCTGCAACCGCCACGGCATTGCCATGATCTTCACGGGGCGGCGGCATTTCAAGCACTAAGTAGACGCGGCATCCTGCCGCGTTAGGCCGTGTAGGTCACGCGCCAGGTCCTTCCTGGATCTCGCGCACTGCCTGCTCGAAGAGGACGGTCTCCTGGTGGCCAACCTTGGCCTGGTCGTACGCTCGAATGTCGTCGAGCTCATCGAGCTCTTCGACGATCCGTTCCCAGTCGGCCAAAGGCAAGAGCACCGCCTGACGATGCTGCTCCTCATCGACAACGTATTGTGGATGAATAGGAACCACCGCGTCATCTCCATCGCCAACAGGGAAACGCCTCATAGCCAGCCAACTGTCCTTATATTTACCGGAAAAGTGCTCGTTGTCAACCCCGGCCGGCGCATGGGGGGTGGGTTGACGTTCCATTGTGTTGAGAATAGAAGTGGGGAGTGGCATATTGATAGACGGTGCAGCCCTTTCACAGAGTCCACGAAGCACTGGCAGAGGCAGCGGCACACTTTCACAGTGCCATCCAGCCGAGCCATCTCACGGAAGCACAAAAATGTTCTGACTCCGTTTTCTTGGCGAAACGAGGAGCAAAGTGGGCTACTCACCCTCGGTTGAAGAAAAATGAACATGAAAAGGTCACTCGTCGCGATTGTCGTTCTGGCGTTTGCGTTGTTGGTTCTACCTGGGTGCGGTGCTTCCGTTCCCCAACCCATGTCTGTCGAAGAAGCAATGAAGAGGGCCGAAGCTGCGGTCCAAAAGGGCGAGTGGGACAATGCCATTGCTGACTACACAGACGCAATCCGGCTTGATCAGAACCGTGCCGACGCTTACCGCGGTCGCGGCAGTATCTATGCCGTGCCAAAGGGCAATTCCGATCCCGATTTCGACAAGGCCCTCGCCGACTACACGGAGGCCATCCGGCTTGATCCGCAGAACGCCATGTCGTATTCCGGGCGGGGTCAGGTCTACGCGGATAGGGCTGAATTTGTTTCGGAGGATCAGGCTGACTCGATGTTGAATAAGGCCATTGCTGACTACTCGGAAGCCATTAAGCTCGATCCGAAAGACTCCGGTGGCGCCTATATGCGGCTGGCCCATGCCTACACGTTCAAGGGCGAGTACGATCACAAGAACCACTGGGGCGAGGTCATTGCCAACTATTCGGAGGCTATCCGGCTCGAAACGAGGCCCGACCTTCTTGCATCTTTCTATTCCATGCGTGGCAGCGCCTACTCGAAGAACGGCGAGCAGGACAAAGCCGAGCAAGATTATGCGCGGGCACACCAACTCAACCCTAAAATGTTTCCCGACTTGTAATGGGGGAAAGAATGTCAGAACTGTTTTTCGGCAAAGGGGCGGTCCGTCCCGTTGTGCCCCCGCCCGGTTTGCAGAAAATAGTTCTGACACCGTTTTTCGCTCCTAGCCAACTCACGGAAGCGCAAGAATAGTTCTGACACGTTTTCTGCCCTGACACGTTTTTCGTTGGAAGTTTACGAGGTCAGACTCCCGTGGCGCGAAAGCCAATACCAGCGTCAACTGAGTCGAAGGTCTTAGGGCGGTCGCGGCGGCGCTGCGCGTTCTGTTGGGGGCTTGAGTACGACCTTGGCGTGAAACGGGTCCAGATTGGGCACATTGACCACGACCCATCGAACAATGCCGAAGACAATCTTGTCGCATTGTGTCTTCCGCACCATGATGAATACGACACGACGCCGCAGCAGACAAAACGTTTCACACCCGTAGAGGCCAAGCAATTCAGGGACGAATTGTACGACGTCCTGAAAAAGAAACAACGCACCGTAGAATACGGCTTCCTTGAATCCGATGGACGTGTACGCGCATCAACATCCGACGCGCAACGTCTTGGCGTCATCGTTGATGCATTCGACGAGGACGTTTCACGCGAACAGCCGACCGGCCTGAGGCTTCTCAGTCTGGCTCAGCACTTCATCCAAGCTGAAGGCGACTTCGCGGCCGGCCGGGAGGCGATGAAGAGCCTGCTTCGACTGATCGAGCGTGAAGGGATAGAACGAGTCTCCGCGGCGGCATCCTTTCTACTCGGGCGCAACGTGGCACCTGTGGCTTCACCGCTGGTATCACTTGCGCGAGTGCTGTGCGTGGCGGAGGAAACCGATGCAATGTTTTCTGTTAGTTTGCGGCATCTGGCACGTGAATGGGCATTTTATGGCGAAGGGCGAAGTTTCGGCAAGCTGACGATCCAAGACGTACCCCGCCCTCAGATGGACGCGTTTTGCGCGTGCCTGTCAGGCGTGGCGCGAGGCGTGCCTGTTGCCTGTCCTGAACGGGTGCGAAGAACTGCGGCCAAGGACCTTGTAGAGTTGGTTTGCAGAGCTACTGTTGCCTACGCACTGCAACGCTACGAGTTTCCCGTTAAGATCGACGCCATCTACTACTCCCACCTCGGACGGGTGGCGCCTGGACCAGGTTTTATTGGCAGCGATGGTCCGATTGAGAATTACGAACGCGGCAGATGGCCACCGAATTGATGGTTCAACGCTATGCACATGGTCGCACGCCTGACGCCAAAAGACTTTCAGTGGGCGATAGCGGCGATTCCTAAGTATCTGTTTGAGTGGGATCCGCTGTTCGGGATCACCGACGGCAGTAAAGTATTCACCTTAGAGGAGGCTCGAAATCTCGCTGATATGTGGACTACGATGCCCTCGCACGGCGTCTCGGTGGGTGGGCGAATTTGTGTATCCAACGAGAACGAATTGGCAGAGGTTCTTGCCCATGTCCGCCACCAGAAGGCTACCGCAGAACAGGCACTTGGTCACTTGGCCCGGTGTCTCCAAGACGAGCACCGCCTCGTCTGGAAGCAACCTAAGAACCCCGTTGCCAACACGGAAAACCCGTAGGGTGGAATTCCGCTGACAAAATACCTAATCCGTGGAATGTTGCTGCTTTACAATAGCTCCAAGAGTCGGTCGTAGCCGGCGTGCGGGCCAATCCAAAACCACGTGATGTTGTCGCCGTCGAGAACGCCGACGGCGCGGTAGCCGATGCCGACGCGGGCCGAGTACGTGGGCGGAACGTCATGCACCCGCTTGAAACGCAGGCCGGGGTGTGTTGTGTTTTGGCGAAATAGCCGGTATGCCTGTCTCGCTTGATGTTGGACGTGGCGGGGCAGCGACGCGAAGAGACGGCGAAACTGCTGCGTCGTGTAGGACTTCATAGACGGTCCGGGTCCAACTCCTGCGTCTGGCCCGCCCGATGCTCGGCGAGAGCTTCCTTGGCAAGCGAGGCCAACTTGTCGGCCGATGCGGCAATGGCGCGGTCAAACTCGTCCTCGTCCGACAATTCAGCGAGCAAACGAGCCTGCCAACAGGTCTTGTTCGTCCGACGAGAGCTTGCCTGCTTCGGCAAAAGCGCGTTCCAATAACTTGGTCATGGCAGCACCTCACAAGTCCCGGCGGGAGTAGCTCGCCCCCCGCCCATTGTCGCGGTGGGCCTTAATCTCTCCGAGCCGCACGGTGGCCGATCTGGCCGATGAATTTCTGAAGCTGTCGTTCGCCGTCGATTACCGTTCCCCGCCCCTGATCCAACGCGTCGAATCCCTCGGCAGCCAACGAGCGGAGCAACGCCAACTTCTCCTCCTCTTCACGGTTCTGTTGTTCCAGCAGGCGGAGTCCGGCGCGCACGACTTCGCTGGCGTTCTTGAATCGCCCCGATGTCACCTGCTCGGCGACGAATTGGTCATAGCGGCCCGTCAAGTTGACATTTCGCGTGGGCATATTCGTGATCCTCTTTTCTCCCCGGCAAGTCTACCGCAATTGGCAAAAATTGCCAATGAAACTAATGGGTGGTGCGCTATTGGCGGCCGGCACGTATTGGCTTCGCCGGCACTGAACCGATCAACTTGCGTAACATGATCGACATACTTATAATACACGCTGGCTGTCGGAGTTGATTCGCCGTCCAAGGACTTAGCAGGAAGGCGCGACCGTGTCCGTTTCTCCCAATTCCCCCGAGCACGAACCCTCTGGCCCCCGCTGGTCGACGCTCGCCGTCCACGGCGGCGAAGAGCACGAGAAGGCCCGTTCGGCGCTGACTGACCCGATCTTCTTGGCCTCCACCTTCAGCTTTGCCGACACGCACGCATTGATCGATTTCATCGTCCAGAAGCAGCCGCGGGAAGAATATGCCCGCTACGGCAATCCCACCGAAAAGACCGCCGAGCGGAAGCTGGCTGCCCTGGAAGGCGCCGAGGACGCCGTGCTCTATTCGTCCGGGATGACGGCCATCGCCGGACTTCTGTTGGGCAAGCTCGGCCCGGGCGACGAGATCGTGCTGGTCGACGAGTGCTACCTGCGGACCCGCGACTTGTGCCTTGAGGAGTTGTCGCGGTTCGGCATCACGACGCGGCTTGTGCCGCCCTGCGACTACGATGCCCTGGAGGCCGCCATCACGCCGGCCACTCGCATCCTGTTGAGCGAGTCGCCCACCAACCCGCACCTGAGCGTGATCGACCTGGAGCGGTTTGCGGCCATCGGGAAGAAACACGGCGTCGAGACGGCGATCGACGCCACGCTGGCCACGCCCTACAACGTCCGGCCGCTGGATTTCGGCGTTGACTATGTTCTGCACTCCTGCACGAAGTACCTCGGCGGACACAACGATCTGCTGGCGGGCGCGGTGCTGGGGCGGCGAGAGAAGCTCGATCGGCTCCGCAAGTTCCGCGGCCTGCTGGGCCTGATCAACAGCCCGCAGAGCGAGCATCTTCTCGTGCGAGGCTTGAAAACCTTCGAGCTGCGCATGGAGCGGCACAACGCCAACGGCCAGCGCGTGGCCGAGTTTCTCTCCGGCCACCAGCGGATCGAGCGGGTCTACTATCCCGGCCTTCCGTCGCATCCCCAGCACGAACTGGCCCGGCGGACGATGCGAGGCTTCGGCGGCGTGGTCACCTTCACCGTCAAAGACGCCGACTGGCGCCAGACGGCCGACGTGGTCGATGCGGTCCGCATTCCGCGGATTGCCGCCAGCTTGGGCGGGGTGGAGTCGCTGGTGGAGCAGCCGCTGATCTTGAGCTATTACGAGGTCGCCCCCGAGCAGCGCCGCGCCTGGGGCATCCCCGACAACATGATCCGGCTGGCCTGCGGCATCGAGAACGCCGAGGACTTGATCGCCGACCTGGCGCAGGCGTTGGACAGGCGTTGAGAGATTGATAGGGGTAGGGAAGGCCGGTTAAGTTCCCGGCCTCCCCTCCCTCCGAACCGGACTGGCGGATTTCCCGCATCCGGCTCTCCGGTTAGTGGTGTTACCTCGTAGAGGATTGGTGAACCGAGCGCGGGAAGGAAACAAGGTTCCTTCTCGGGATCGGCAGAAGCGAAAGGCCCTGACCTTCACGGGAAGGCCACCAACATGCAACATCGACGGTGCGGCCAATCTGAGCCAAGTTACGTGTGCCTGACGCAGTCCGTCGTGGCTAGTCGTTGCCGACACTCGCGGTACGGTGTGGTTTTGGCCGTGCGTCATGTTTCATCCACTTTCCTGCGTCCCTTTGCTCGACGGGCATTGCCCCGCTTCCTCGCTCGTATGGACGCTCTGACTCCTGGGCGGTCGATTCTTCGTATCCTTATCAGGGACAATGAACTTCGTCCTTGTACCCGCCCAGGTCTCCTTGCTTCATGTATCAAACCTTCCGACCGTTCCGCCTCCAACCACCTGTTGCCGCCTCTGGGGCTTGGTTTGGTTTCCCCCCGGAGCTTACCGCGCGGTCTGCCGACCGCATCCCTTGCGAGGACCACAGCGTCACTTGGGCTTCGCCTTTTCCTAGCAGGCTCGCCACGACAACCGGCCGAATCGAGTTCGTCATCCTGCGGACCAGCCGTTCACCTTCAGTTGCTCTCCACCCCCTCTCACGAGGACGCAGTTACTTTCGGTTACGAAGTTCAAACCCAATTTCGACAAGGACTTGCACCTTGCTGATTCGATACACTCACAAGCGCACTAGGAGGCGACTCCAGTCGCCGATGGCGATGTAAGATCACGGAAGATCGGCGACTGGAGTCACCTCCTACAACCACAAACCAACCTCTTCAAGGTGTTGTCGAACAAGGGACCGTCTGTGGCTATCCGGTCTCAAAGTCCCTTCGCGGCCAGCCAGCGTTCAGCGTCCAGGGCGGCCATGCAGCCGCTGCCGGCCGCGGTGATCGCCTGGCGATAGTAGTCGTCGGCCACGTCACCGGCGGCAAACACGCCTTCCACGCTGGTGTAGGTTCGGGCGGGCGTGGTCCACTTCAAGTATTTCTTCTCGGTCAACGCCAGCTTGCCCTTCAAGAACGCCGTGTTCGGCGTGTGGCCGATGGCCAGAAACACGCCGGTGGCCGCCTTCTCCAGGTCGGCCTCGCCGGCGGTGCTTTGCAACCGGACGCCCGTCACGCCGTCCTTGTCGTTGCCCAAGACCTCGGCGAGCGTGCGATTCCAAAGGATTTCGATCCTGGGATTATTGGTGGCCCGGTCGGCCATGATCTTCGACGCCCGAAGCTCGTGGCGGCGGTGGACCATGTAGACGCAGTTGGCGAACTTGCTGAGATAGTCGGCCTCTTCGACGGCCGAATCGCCGCCGCCGATCACCACCAGCGGTTTGTTGCGGAAGCGCGGCAGCGCACCGTCGCACACCGCGCAGGCGCTGACGCCGCGATTCTTATACTTCTCTTCCGACGGCAGGCCCATGTAGTTCGCCCGGGCGCCGGTGGCCACGATCACGGCGTGGGCCTCGTAGCTCGCGCCTTCGAGGGTGGTCAGCTTGAACGGCCGGACGGAGAAGTCGCAGTCGACGACGTCGTCGGTGATGATCCGCGTGCCGAAGTTGTCGGCCTGTTGCCGCATCAGTTCCATCAGTTCCGGCCCGCTGACGCCCTCTCGGTTGTGCGGGGCCATCAGCGGCCGTTTGTCCGGGGCAATCGCACTGTTCAACAAGCTGCTCAAGTCGCCGGCCGGGAAGCCGGGATAGTTCTCCACCTCGGTCGTCAAGGCCAACTGACCCAGCGGCAAGGTACCGGCCAGGCGGTTCTCCTCGGTGATGGCGCCTTCGAAGAGCAGCGGTGTGAGAGCGGCTCGCGCGGCATAGATGGCGGCCGCCCAGGCGGCGGGTCCGCTGCCAATAATGATGACTTTTTCGGGCACGCGAAGGTTCTCCAAAATGCTTTTTTCCCGCCATCACGCCGCGGCCCGTTCCGCACGATGCACGCGGCTGCCGACGATCGACCAGATCAACTCGGCCACGTCCGCCGACGCATTGGGCCAGGCCAGACTCGCGCATGGCGGCCGACATCCGCTGCCGCCGCTCTTCACTGGCCAACAAAAAGCGGAGGCTGTCGGCCAGCCGAGTCGTCGAGCCGGCCGGCGCATCTCTCGGCGTCGATTGTAATGCATCCGCCGCCCGCGGCAAAGTGCCGGGCGTTGGCCGCCTGGTGATCGTCGGTGGCCTGGGGATAGGGGAGCAGGATGGCAGGCACGCCGGCAGCCGCCAGTTCCGCCAGGGTCGTTCCCCCCGCCCGACAAACGGCCAGGTCGGTCGCCAAGAGCGTCTGGGGCATGTCGTTTAGGAACGGGACCACCGTGGCCTCCAAGGCGAGCTTGGCCATACAGGGACCGCGTGGCGTCGAGGCCCGACTTGCCCGACTGGTGAACGATCCGCCAACCGGCCAATTGTGATCGGACGGTGTCGAGTGCTCGGGGCACGTTTTCGTTGAGCGCTCGCGCGCCGCCGCTGCCGCCGAGAACGAGGAGTTGCCGTGGCTGTTCCCCGTTTCTTTCGGAGGGCGCCAAGCTCAACAGTCTGCTTTTCATGCCGTCCACAAACGCCCCCCGACTGCAATCGGGAGGCGTTGACGACGGAGCGTGGAATCCCCGGCGGATCGGGTTGCCGGTGACGTGTACGGGAGCGGGACGCCGAAGCCACAACGACGTTTCTTCGAACGCCGTGCAGATCATCGTGGCCCGACGCGCCAGCCAGCGCGTGGCCTTGCCCGGCACGACGTTCTGTTCCAACAACACCAGCGGCACGCCGCGGCGATGGCCGCCCGGGCCATGGGCACGCTGGCGTAGCCGCCCAAACCGACGACCGCTGCCACGATATGTTCTCGCAAGAATCGGCCGGCCGCCAAGTAGCCGGCCACGTTGCCGACGAGGAATGCCACGGCTTCGCGGGCGCCGCGCGGCAAGGGTCGCGCCGGCAGGGCGAAGTAGTCGAAGCCGGCCTGCAAAACATGCTCGCGCTCGAACGCCTTGCCGCTGCCGCAAAAGCTGATGCGCAAGTGCGGCACCGTCGCGGCCAGCCGCTGGGCCACGGCCAGGCCGGGAAACAGGTGCCCGCCCGTGCCGCCGCCGGCGAAAACGATATGCGGGGCGTCTTCATTCATGGCCGCCGTCTCCTCTCCCGTTCGGCGAGGATTCCTTGGCTTGCGGGAAAATAGGGCAACACTCGTTTAGCGGCCGACGGCACGTCGGCCCCGGTTCTTCCGCTAGCCGCCGCGCCGGTGGCTGCTAAACTCGCTGCATTGTTTTTCTGAGCACCAAGAGGTTCGAATGCACTGTCGGGTACGCCCAGCTTCAGCGACGCTGCGCCGAGCAACGCGCACAGCGCCGACGGCGATCCAGAAGCGGACGACGATCTTGTTTTCGGCCCAGCCGAGAAACTGAAAATGGTGGTGCAGCGGTGCGCACCGCAGCAGCCGCCGCCGGCGCCACTTGTAGTAGCCGACCTGAACGATCACGCTGGCCGCCTCGGCCACGAACACGCCGGCCGATCGACCACCAGCAGCAGTTCCTGCCGGGCGACCACGGCCAGCACGCCCAACAGGCCGCCCAGCGGCAGCGCCCCCGTATTGCCCATGAACACCTGGGCCGGATGGCAGTTGAACCAGAGGAAGCCGAGCACGCCGCCGATCATGCCGCCGGCCAGCACGGTCATTTCGCCGGCATGGGGAATGCGCGGCACGCCGAGATACGCCGCCCACTCGGCATGTCCGGCGGCGTATACCAGCCCGGTCATCGCGGCGGTGGCGGCGATCAGGCATCCGCCGGCCAGCCCGTCCAGGCCGTCGGTCAGGTTCACGGCGTTCGAGGCGCCGACGATCACGACGATCGCCAGCGGAATGAACCACAGCCCGAGCGAAAACGCGGTTCCCAGCAGCGGCAGCGCGCAGCAACAGTCCGTCGGCCACGGCGGCCTGCTGCTGGTAGAGCAGCACCGCGGCGACGCCGGCCACGACCAGTTGGGCCGACGAGCTTGTAGCGGGCGGAAATGCCGTTGGCCGGCGCTGCGAAGCTTCACCAGATCGTCGACGATGCCCACCAGCGTCATTCCGCCGGCCACCAGCAGCGCCGGCGCCACGTAGCCGTTGCCGCAGGTCGCCGAACAGCAGCACCGACGCCACCAGGGCGGCGACGATGAACAGTCCGCCCATCGTCGGCGTAGACTGCTTGTCGCGGTGCAGCCGGACGATCTCGCGGCGAGTCGCTCTTGATCGGCTCGCGGAAGCGGCGGCGGAGCCAGGCGATCCACCGCGGCCCCAGCAGCACGGCCACGGCGAAGCTGATCCCGGCGGCCAGCGCGGCGCGCGGCGTGATCTTCTCCAGCCCAGCGCCGGCCAGGCGCGTCGGGCCAGAGCGTCGTCAGATGATGGAGAAGCCAGAGGAGCATGGAATGACGAATGACGAAATCGAAGGATGACGAATGACGAAGAAGCCGAAATCACAATGACGAAGCTGCGAACGGTGCCTCGTCTTCGTCATTTCGATTTCGTCATTCGTCATTGCCAGTTGTATCCCTGAGCAGCCGGGACGGCGCGTTGCGCCGCCCCGGCGCTCAGTCAAAGACTCCACCGCGAAGCGCCCGCCGACGCGGCCGACCCAGTAGCCGCGTTGTCGGCGGGCTGTTGCTCCTACCCAAGGAGGGAAGGGTATGCGCCGGATTCCCGCAAACCCGGCGCAAACGGCGGAGTCCTTTCATTGGTTCGTTCTTGAAGTGCGTAGACTGCATTTCCAATCTGCGATGCTCGATTCCGTATCGCAGCGCTTCCACCACCCGCTCCATCGCCATCATTCGCGAGCCTTTGACCAACACCACGTCGCCGGGCAAAATCGCCTGGCCCAGGTACGGCAGGGCCTCCTCGACGCTCGCGCAGGCGATCGCCCGGGCACGCGGCATCCCCGCGGCCCGGGCGCCGCCGGCCACGTGCCGGGCGATACTGGCCGCAGGCGATCAGCAACTCGGCCCGCCCGATGTCGACGATCTGCTTTGCCCAATTCCCAGTGCAAGGCGGCCGACTCGTCGCCCAGTTCGCCCATGTCGCCGCTGACGACGATGCGGCGGCCCGGGGCGTCGAACTCGCGCGAGCAATTCCAACGCCGCCCGCATCGCCGTGGGGTTCGAGTTGTAGGCGTCGTTGATGATCGTGGCGCCGCGAATCTCCTGCACCTGGCAACGCATGGGCATGGGGCGGAACTTGTGCAAAGCGCGGGCCATCGTCGTCCAGATCGAGGCCCATCATCCGGCCCACGGCCACCGCCGCCAGCGCCGCCGTCACGTGGTGGCGTCCCCACACCGGCACGCAGAACTGGCAATCGTCCACGCGGAACGTCAAGCCGGCCGTGATCGCTGTGGACGTCGGCGGCCCGGAGTCGCAGCCCTCGCCGGCGCCGACCCAGGTGACGCCGGCCGCGCAGCCTTGGGCCACGTTCCGCAGCCAGGGGTCGTCGCCCAGCACGGCCCGGCCGTCGGGCGGCAGGGCGGCCAGCAGTTCCGCCTTGGCCTGGGCGATCTGCCGCCGGCTGCCGAAGCCGCCGAGATGGGCGTCGCCGACGCGCGTGATCACGCCGACCTTGCGGCGCGGACAACTCGGCCAGCGCGGCGATCTCGCCCGGCCGGCTGGCGCCCAATTCCAGCACGGCGTAGTCGTGGTCCGGCTCGATGGCCGTCATGCTCAAGGGCACGCCGAAGTGGTTGTTGAAGTTTCGCGGGCTGGCCGTGCCGCGAAGCCGCGATTGCAGCACGGTGTGGATCATCTGCCGCGTGGTGGTCTTGCCGGCGCTGCCGGTCACGGCGATCACCGTGCCGGTGAACTGGCGCCGCTTCCACCGCGCCCAGGCCAGCAGTGCCCGATGCGTGTCGTCGACGCGGACGGCCCAGCGGTCGTCGGGCACGGCAACGTCCTTGGCCACCACGGCGCCGGCCGCGCCGCGCGAAACGCCTCGCCGACGAACTGCTCGCCCTCGTGGTTCGGGCCGCGCAGCGCCCAGAACACGTCGCCCGGCTCGATCTTTCGGCTGTCGCTCGCCACCGGCCCCAGCGGCGCAGTCGGTCAGGTCGCCGAGCGTGTCGCCCCGACACAGCCGGCCGCCGATCACGTCGTTGAGTTCGCCGAAGGTGGACATAGGAAGACGGGATCTATGGATTGATTGGTCACTGATCAGTTGGCCATGCAGCGGCTGCTCTCATACAGCCACTCCCGGGCCACTTCGCGGTCGTCCAGCGGCACGCGTTCGTCGCCGATGATCTGATACGTCTTCGTGTCCTTTGCCGGCGATCAGCACGCAGTCGCCGGGCCGGGCCATTGCCAACGCCCGATGAATCGCCTCCACGCGATCGGGAATCACTTCCACCGCGCCGGCGTTGGGCGAAGCCGTCGAGCACGTCGCGGAAGATCGCCTGCGGATCTTCGTGGCGCGGATTGTCGTTGGTGAGGATGGCCACGTCGGCGCCTTGCTCCACGGCCCGGCCCATCAGCGGACGTTTCTGGCGGTCGCGCTCGCCGCCGGCCCCGAACACGCAAATCAGCCGGCCGGCGGTCACTTGCCGCAGGGTCTTCAACACGCCGGTCAAGGCGTCGGGCGTGTGGGCGAAATCGACGAACACGCCGAACGGCTGCCCGCACTCGATCCGCTCCAGCCGGCCCGGCACGTGGCCGACCGATTCCAGCCCGCGGACGACCGTGGTCAGCTCGATGCCGTAGGCCAGCCCGACCGCCGCGGCCGCCAGGCAATTGTAGATGTGGTGCGTGCCGATCATCTGCGTCCGCACCGGCACGGTTTCGCTGCCCGCGGTCAGCAGGAAGGTCTGTTCGCTCAGGCACTGTTCGACCGGCGTGGCGGTGATTTCGGCCGCCGCCTCGATGCCGACCGTCAGCACGGGGCCGTCGAGCTGGCGGAGATAGCCGGCCGAGCCGGGATCGTCGGCGTTGAGCACCGCGAAGCCCTCGTCGGCGAGGTGATCGAAGAGCTTCGCTTTCGCCAGCCGGTAGTTGCGCAGGCTGGCGTGATAGTCGAGATGATCGTGGGTGACGTTGGTCACGCAGGCGGCGTCGAACTCAGGCGCCGGCCACGCGCGACTGGTCCAAGGCGTGGCTCGACACCTCCATCACCGCGTGGCGTGCACCCGTTGCGCGACCATCCGCGCCAGCAGCGCCGCCAGCCGCTCGGGCGGCGGCGTGGTGTGCGTCGACGGCTCGACGATCCGGCCGTCGAGGTATCCCAACGTTCCCAGCACGCCGACGCGATAGCCGGCCGCCGTCAGCACGCCGGCGATCAGGCAACTTGTGGTCGTCTTGCCGTTGGTGCCGGTCACGCCGATCAGCTTCAGTTGCCGGCTGGGATTGCCGGCCAAGGTCTGGCACAGCCGGGCGTAGGCCTCGCGGGCGTTGGGGACGACGCACCAGGGCACGGCGGCTTCGGGCATCGGCCGCTCGCTCAGCACGGCCGCGCAGCCCCGCGCGACCGCCTCGGCGATGAAGTCGTGGCCGTCGTGGCGGCTGCCCACCAACGCGGCAAACAGCTCGCCGTCGCGCACCTGCCGCGAGTCGCACGTGCAGCCGCTAATGGCGACGTCGTCGGCGCCGACGATCTCGGCCTCCGGCAACAGCCGGCGCAGACTAACGAGATGTCCCAGACTCGGGACAGACTTGCATGGCCCAAGGCCTCCGTGCCTCGGGGAAAAGTCGTGACGGATATTTCCCTTTCCGTGGCTGCGGGATTGTCCGAATTTCGGCCGGCCTGTCAAGGGAGAAATTGTCTTGCAGGCTTTGATAATGCAGGCAATCCTGGCAAGCTGGAAAGCGGCCCGTAAATCGCTGTCGGCCAAGTGGCGCTATGGAAGTGGCCACGCCGGCCGGCAATGATCAGCGCGCTTCCAGAACCAGCAGCCAGTCGTTGGTTTGCGTGCCGTTGTCGCCGGGCGTAGGGAAGGAGTGCGTGCCGCGGTTCGGCAGCGGTGCGCCGGTGATGCTGGTCCAGCCGCCGCGGGCCGGGTTGAACCACCGGGCACTCACCGGACCGGCGAATTGGCCCAAATCGACGGTCAACTCTTGCGGTTCCGTGCCGGTCGCGGGAACGTAGCTCACCAAGAGCCGCTTGTCGCTCGACTGAGCGGTTGCGACCGTGGCAAGGCCCTCTCCGTAGCCGCCCGTCACGATGGCGTGGTTCTGGTCGGGCACAAGCTGCTGCCAGGCCAGCGCGGTGAAGAGTGTGCGGAGACGGGCCATATCTTGCGAGCCAGGCGCCGTCGAGGGCTTCCTTCCACGTATTCGGTGCGGCGAACAGCCCGGGAGCGTCGAAATGCCAGATCGGATTATTGCCGAAGAATTGGCCGCACCCGCCGCCGAGCATCGTCCAATAGGCCTGCCGGCGGATTTGTTGCGGCGTCGACTTGTGTTCCGCCTCGTAAATGGATTCGATGAGCACGAAGGGGCGAATGGGGGCGCGGTTGTACTCCGTCCACATTTCGCCCAGGGCGCTTTTCTCGGACGTGTAGACGGTATTGACGGCCAGCCATCGCTGGCTGCCGAAGGCGGCCACGGCGGAGTAACCGCGCGAGCCCTGGGCCGTAATCAGGTGGCCGCGATCCTCCGCCTCGATGCCCTCGGCCAGCCGGTTGACCGTCCACTGGTCTTCCGGGCGGGGAACGAAATCCCCGGCCACCAACCAGACGATGTTGGGCAGGTCTTTGAATTGCCGGGCGACAAATCTTCCGTACTCCCGGACCATCTGCTCCCCGCCCGCCTTCATGTCTTTGAACCAGCCTTCGTCGCCGCCGCCATAGCCGAGGTACGCCGGCGCGAGCCAGACGACGATCCCGTGCCGGTTGGCCCTTTCGATCATCTTGTGGGCGAAGTCGAAATAGGCGCGATTGGGCGTCGAAAGATCGCCCGGCCGCTCGAAGGGGGCCAGGCCAGCACGAGACTTGGGCGGATGGGTGCAAAAGTGGTGCTCGACCAGGTTGACGACCACCGCGTTGAAGCCCTTCGCCTGACGGTCGGCAAGGTAGTGCTCGGCATCCTCTTCGGAGAGTTGGCCGATCAGCGACCAGGCGGAATCGCCGACCACCAGAAACGGTTCTCCCCGCTGATCGACGAGAAACCGGCCATTTTCGGCCGTCTTCAACGGCAGCAACGGCGGCGATGCTTGCACGGCCGAACCGAGTGCCACAACGGACGCAAATGCCATGAGGCGAAACATGTCGACTGACCTCCGTAAGCGTGTTGCCAGTCTACGGAATCGGCCGGCACGTTGTCAACCATGCTGGCCGGCCGCCGCTGGACCAGACCGGAAGTTGGGACTTCTCGGGTTGTTTTGCGCGTAGCGGCACAGCGTGGTCTCGTGAGCGTCTCGGAAAACGCATGAGATTAGGAGACGACGGTAGCGATAGGGCTAACGAAAATGGCTATAATGCATCCCGGTACTTTCCGAAGCCGTCGGACTCGCATGGCCCGTTTCGCCATCGCTGCCGACAGCCCCGCCCCCAGTCCCTCAACTAATCGGAGTCGCAGATGAAGATTCAGAAACAACTGGCCGCCTTGACGATCGGCGTGTTCGCCGTCGCGCTGTCCGCGAGCACTCTCCTGGCCGCCGAACCGGACAAGAGGGCCTGGCTGGAAAACTGGCACAAACAAAACCCCCAATGGCGTGCCCTGCACTTGATGCGTCCGCCGAAACCGGAGAATCTCCCCAAGTTCAACGAGCTCGTCGCCGAATCGCTGAAGCCGGCGGGCATCAACGTGCTGATCCTCGAGATCGACTACCAATTTCAGTACCAGTCGCACCCCGAGGTGCGGGGCGAGGGAATGAACCGCGCAGGCTCGCGAGCTGGCCGAAACGTGCCGCAGGTGCGGCATCCGACTGATCCCGTTGTTCAACTGCCTGGGCCATCAACCATTGCGCGGTGGACTGTTGCAAGCGCACCCCGAGTTCGACCAGCCGCTGGACATCCCGGCGGGCGACAAGCACCGCTACTCCCGCGAGTGGTGTCCCTCGAACCCGGACGTGAACAAGATCGTCTTCGACCTGTGGGACGAACTGATCGATGCCTTTGAAGCCGACGCGGTTCACGTGGGCATGGACGAAGTGTTCATGCTCGGCAGCAAGAACTGTCCCCGCTGCCGCGGCAAGAACGTGGCCGAACTTTTTGCCGGCGTCGTGAATCAGCTCCACCAGCATCTGGTGAAGGAAAAGGGCGTCGAGATGTTGATGTGGGGCGACCGCCTCTTGAAATCGCCCGAATACGGGAGCCGATTCGCCGCCAGCCTGGTCGGCACCCATCCGGCGATCGACATGGTGCCCAAGGACATCATCATGTGCGATTGGCACTATCCCCTTCAGGACGACTACCCGTCGGTTCGCCTCTTCCAGGAGAAGGGGTTCCGCGTGCTGCCCGCAACCTACCAAGAACTAGAGGCGGCCTTGGCCTTCATCCGCTGCTCGCATCGCGACGCGACCGATCGGATGCTGGGTTTCCTGTTCACGTATTGGTCGGGCGACGGCATCGGTCTGGTGGAAGCGCTGAAGGCGAAAGACGCCGGCCAATCGGACTCGGCTGACGCCAAGCCCGGAGCTTCCAAGCGAGTCACCCCGCGGCAGCATGCCAACATGATCCGGGCCGGCCTGAAAGAACTGGCCCACCCTTCGGCGCCGTCAAAACTAAATCCGGCGGAGAAGAAGTCCGTCAAGAAGCAGCCAGCCGATGGCATCTGAGTCTCGCCGGTCAGACCCCGAACATCGCCAGATAACGAGCGATGCTCGTAAACCTGACGAACGGCAGGGCGATTCACCGGTGGTTGTCGCCCGCGTAGTGGAAACAAGAGCGGCGGCTCCTCAGGGCCAGGCAACATAGCCTGGGCCGCTTTCGAGCAAAACAAGGAGAACCACCATGAGAAGAGAGTACACGAAACGGCCGCATCGGCAAGGCTTCCCGGGAAGCGGCGGGGAAAGGTACAGGCCGGGAGAGGTCGGCTGGTCCAGTGGGTGCTGGCGCGAGAGCAACTCAGATCGCCTATTTTACCTGCTGAGCCTTGTCTTCCGAGGCGTGTTGGGCGACCATTTCGCTGACCTCCTCTTCCACTTTTTCGACGTCCGCTTCCACCTTGTTCGCATCGACCGAAACGCTGACGTTGACCTTGTGCGTTTCGGCGTCGCGGCTGGGATTGGAGAAACTGAACCATCCGCGAAACAGCCCGATCCCGACCAGACAGAGCAGCAACACGAACAGGCCCCGAAGCAATGAAAACATGAGGGACTCCCTTCCTCGCCAGGATCCGTTGAGGTGATGAAACGGGCATCATACAGAAACGGGGGGCCGCATCAACAGCACTTTCTGATGAAATCTCACCACCCATAAGTGCCGCCAATCGAGCGTTTGCTGAGCGACAGCCTGAATTTGGGCTCGGCGGCTCTGCGGACAACAGAGGTCTATACCCATCCTTTGGCCATATAAGCATAAGTCTGTAATATGGTCAGTGCCCCCGGCAAGACCACAAATGCCGTGCGTACGGGTCGCATTATGCCAGTATTGCCGGATTTTCCAAAGAAACCTCTTGTAGCACGCCGACCAATAGACCGCAGATAGGTGTCTTTTGCACTCAGCGCTCTGCGCAAGGGGCCGGGTGAATTGGAACAAATAGGAAATGGGGGTCGGGATAGGGTTCGGCGTTCAGCGTTCGGAGTTCAGGGCTTGAAGGATGCACAATCCCAAGCCGGGACCTTGAACCATGAACCCTGAACCCTGAATCCTGGGTCCTTTGGTCGCGGCCTTGGGTCGCCTTATGGAGGGGGGAACTATGAGGTCTTTGGTTGTGTCGATATTGTTGGCGAGCGTAGCAATAATCGGCTGCCGAGCGCCGTGCAAGGAACAACCTGCCGCCGGCCAATATGCTCATGCGTCCTGGCCCTGGCGTGGATGGTCCTGGCCCCGGCGTCATGATGTATCAACCCGGCATGCCTGCGCCGGGCATGACTTCGCAATTGTCGTTTGTGGGACCCGACGGCATGACCGTCGCCTGGGACGTCGCCGCACCGGGCATGTTCGACTCGGCACCGCTGGTTTGCCCGGGCCGCTACAACTTCCCGCAGGGCGCCATCTACCGGCTGAAGCTGAGCAACATCCCCGGCCGCGCCGGCCGTGGAGTTGTACCCGACGCTGGAAGTTGGCCCGATGATGCCGCGGACCGAAGCCTTCTTGGCCCACAACGCCATTCCGATTCAGTTCACCGAAGAGGACTTCGACCAGGTGCTGACCGGCAATTTCGTGACCAAGGTGATCTACCTGCCCGATCCGGAGTACCAGGAACTGGCCCTGGCCGGCGTCGAGACGCTGGTGAGCACGCGGCTCGATCCGGGCGTGGACCCGATCGTCGAGGCCGATCGCCGCGGGGCAATCCTGGCGATCGTGCGGTTGGGCAACAAGGATCTCCAGACGCCCGGCGGCACAGCTGCAAGAGGGCGGAGTGGCCGCCGCGTCGTATCAATGCCCGGCGAATGGCCAGCAACCGACCGGAGGCCCCGATGCCGATGGGCGTGCCGGTGGGCGGCTATTCGACGATGCCCATGAACTACATGTCCGGCGTGACGGCGCCGCAGTACGGAATGCCGATGTGCGGCACGCCGATCGGTCTGCCTGGTCCGCCCTCGGTGCCGATGGGAATTCCCGCCGGCCTGCAGAAGCAGGTCATCGTGAACCACACGCGGGTCTGCCTGCCGGAACCGACCGAGTGCGAGCGAATCGACGTGAAGCAGTCGCCCGGCATGAGCTATCCCGAGCCGGCCGATCATGCTCGCATCGTCGAGCGCACCAGTGCGGGGGTGGGCTTCTTCCGGCAGCCCCTGTGCGATCATTTGCGAAAAGGTCCAAACCGAGACTGTGCGGAACAGGGCGAAGGCGAGTGACCCGCCAAGCGTAGCCGCACGCCACGGCCGCGTATCCTTTGAACCGACACCACCAACGACTCGTGACAATGGTCCGCTCGATCCGCTGTTCGGCAACCAGAACGAAGTGCTGTCGGCGGACGAGTTGCCGGCAGGATGGCAATGCTGGTGCTCTGGTGGCTGGGCCTGGCAACCGGGTTGCCGGCTCAGCAGCCGCCGGTCCACTACTTCCATCAAGGCGTAATGCCACCGGGAGCGATTGGCAGCCGGCAACTGCAGCGGGGCGGACCATTGCCCGGGTTCTTTCAGCCGGTTGAGATCAAGGCCCCGCCTGGGGCCTTGGTTTCGCTGGCGGTGGCCAACCAGTTCGACGAGGCGCAGCCGGCGCCGCGAAAGGCCGGCTTTCTCGATCGGCGCGGTGTATCGGCTCCGCGTGACCAACATCCGGCTGGCCGAAGGCGCTGGAAGTGTTCCCGACGATCGAGGTCATCGACCGCCTCTACGCGCCGCCCGACCAGCAACGCCGCTTCGCCATCCCCATCGACATCAGCGAAGAGGACCTGAAGCTGGCCATCGACGGCAAGTTTGTCACGCGGGTGATCTACCTCGAAGACCCCCGCCACGCCTTGCCGGCGCGAGATAATCCCCAGGCGCAGAGCTGGTTCGAGGCGGCCCCGGGCCAGGATCCGCTTGGCCGTGGCCGACGGCCTGGGACGTCCCGTGGCGATCCTGCGTTTGGGCGGGCGTCTGCCGGACCAAGGCGAAGCGTTGGATCCCGGCTTCTTCTTCGGCTCGCCGCCGTACATGGCCGTATCCGTCCGAACGGCCCTCCGAAGGTCAAGAACTTGCCGCCGCCGCCGGACTTGCCAGGAGCCACCGGATGGGCGGAAGCGAAGCCATGAAACACGTCGTCCGATTGCCGTCGCACGTGCCGCTTGGGCCCGATCCCTGGCAAATGGCCCTGGTCGCGCTATGCGCGCTGATCCTCTGTTCGTGTCGCGGACCCGAGCGGTCAGTATGCCCGGACGCGCCGCATGGCTCGCCTCGCGGGACCACCATGAGCGGGCCGTATGCCGGCTTGCCGGCCGAGGCTTACACGGGCGCACCCGCCGCGGCCATGGCCTGCCCGCCGATCGGCCCGCCCGGCATGGAGCAGGGCGTGCCGCTGGCCTACGACGCCCCGCGGTCCGTGGTCGCCGCCGGGCATCCGCCAGCCCTGGCCCGAGGACGAGTATCTCCGCGACGGCGGCGACGAGGGTCGGCCGGTCGGCGTGCAGAAGGATTGGAAGGTGCTGGGCCTGGAAATGGAAGACACGGTGGCCCACTACGATACGCTCGACGGCCGCACCGTTGTCGAGCCGAGCAACGAGGTCTTCATCTACAGCCCCCGCTTCGGCGCGGTGCGCCAGGTGGTCGGCCTGGTGTCGAACGAAGAGCGGCAACGGGCCGGCGGCGTCCACGTTCCCGCCAAGCTCGACGCGCCCAGCACGTCGCAGTACGTCGGCAACGCGAAGCAGAACATCCAAGCCAACGACCAGATCGGCGCCCGGCCGCCCTTGGCCATGCGCACCAAGCAGGGAAGGGACGTCCTCTCCAATGCGATCGGCCCGCGGGGCTTCCAAGACGGCTTCAAGCCCTTCGAGAACCTGGCGATCATCCGCCAGGGCCTGGTCGAATCGACCGAGATGGCCTTCCTTGCCCGCGGCAGCAATGCCGCCATCGCCTGGTCGCACACCCAGGCCGTGCAGGTCATCCTCGATCACAAGACCGTCGCGGCCGAAGTGAAGTACGACAAGGCGTCGTCGCTCTATACGGTCAGCGAGCCGCCGGGCCATCCGAAGCTGCGGGTGGTCAAAGTGGCCTCGACCCCCTTCGCCCAGCCGGGCGAAGAAGTCGACTTCACCATCCGCTTCGACAACGTCGGCAACCAGACGATCGGCAACGTGACGATCGTCGACAGCCTCAACACGCGGCTGGAATACGTCGCCGACAGCGCCCAGTGCAGCGTGGACGCAAAATTCTCCACGCAGCCCAACGAGGGCGATTCAGTGGTGTTGCGGTGCGAAGTGGCCAACCCGCTCGAAGCGGGCAAGGGCGGCATTCTCCGCTTCCGCTGCCGCGTGCGGTGAGGGCGCGCCGTCGCGGGACGAATGCTTTATTCGCGAAGCCGGAATGAAGAGTCCGTCCGCCTTTCTGCAACTTTGGAGTGCGGCGATTCATCAGCCTTTTTCTAGGGCTTATTAATTTTACCTTCTGTCGGCGGGGGCAGGCTACCGGAAGCGGAAGTCGAGTTCGAATCCATAGAGCCAGGGGATGCCTGGCGCGACGCCTTCGGCCCTGAGCTTGGCCGGCAAGTCTTCGTACTCGGCCCGCAGGCGTTCCGCGTTAGGAGCATTGTAGTAGGTAACGAGGATGGTATTGTCCTTCACGCGGATGTCGCCGTCCAGTCCGCGGAAGATATCGGACGCCAAGTGTCTGGCATCCCAGTGTGCGAAGGGCTCTCCAAGTCGCTTGCGGAACTGATGGATCACGGTCTGCGCCACCAAGGCCGTCGTCATTTGGCCGTAACGGATGTTGGTGTTCATCGTGCCCGCCCGTCTCCAACCTAACGACTGGTCGAAGTTGAAGAACTCCTCGATGTGCCAGCGATGGGGATAATCGCGGGTGAGGGCGTCGAGCGGATCGCGGTTGGTGGTGGAGAAGAAGCCGTTGAACTGCCAATCCTCGGGCGCTCTCCCTGGCGTTGCACGAGTTCGTAGTACGGGCCGCCGCGGCTATGGTGGGGCGTGTAGCGCAGGACTGCCGTGGCGTAGCCCGCCCAATGGGGCTTAAATACCGCGGCCGGAATCTGCCGCCAGCGCTTCCGGTCGCTCTGCCGGTTGGGGATGGGCGTGATGAGGTCGAAGGAGGTCTCCGTATGGACGTAGTCTACCAGTTCCACGGCGAAGTGCTCCGTGTCGGCGGCCACCAACGTGTGCTCCGGCAGCGGCGCGAGGATTTCCCCGGCCATGCGCAGCAACTCAGGCGTCGCCTGGCTCACGGTCCGGGCGGAATTGGCCACCGTGAAACACAGCGGCTGCGCGCTGTCGCCATCCAGGCAGAAGAAGGTCTGCGCCGTCTTGATGGGCCGGGAGCCGCTCTCCTTCTGTGCCTGCGCATGTGCCGCTGGCTGTAGCTCGGCGCGCGGTGCGGGTCGATCAGCAGCAGTTTTCCTTGGTAATGCCCGGAGGCACGGCGGAGTTTCCCCAAGGCCACCTGCAGTTCCTGGGTGTGGGCCACGCTCGCGCCGCCCAGCACCTCATGCACCGTAGTGTCCTCCGCCAGGAAGGGCAGTCCGTTGAGGGTTCTCGAAGCCGCGGAGCGTCAAGCAACGCCCCGCGCGGAGCCCGTTGCTGCACAGCGCCGCTTCATGCACCAGTTGCAGCGCCAGGCGCGGTTCGATCCGCTCGGCGGGCTGTTGCGTC
This sequence comes from uncultured Planctomycetaceae bacterium, assembly GCA_963759115.1. Lineage (GTDB taxonomy): Bacteria > Planctomycetota > Planctomycetia > Pirellulales > Thermoguttaceae > CAVWXT01. The sequence continues at coordinate 583,806 of CAVWXT010000006.1, read as the reverse complement.
CAGGCGCGGAGCAGGTCCCACGTCCCCAGCCGCAGGTGTTCTGCGACCAACAGCCAGAGGCCCGCCATGTTGTCGCTGATCTTATCGGCCAGCCGCTGGCGGACGCCGCGTTCAATGCTCCTCGGATCGCCTTCGACGTGCTGGACCAGTTTGTGAGTGAGCCGCGCCTCGACGGGTTCGCTTTCCGGCCTGGGGCGGAACCTGTGGAGTTTTTTTTGCAGGCCGTACTCGGCCAGCACCCTTTCCACGCTGCGGATGCTGATCGTCCAACCGCTCTGCACGAGCTTTTGGGCGATCACCTGCGGCGAAGCCTCGGGATCCAGGAAGCGGTGCCGCACCACTTGGCGGACAACTTCCGCCGTGCGGCGGTAATGGGTTTTCGGGCCGCGCTTCTGATTGTCCAGCGCCCGTGCGCCCTGTTTGGCGAAGGCGGTGCGGAGTTGGAAGTAGCGCTGGCGGCTATAGCCGAACTTGCGGGCGGCCTGGAGTGGCCCCAGGCCGTCGCATTCCCCTTCCGTGAGCATCAGCAGTTTTGGGGTGATATGGTCGTTGTCGGGGACCTTCAATTGACCGGCGAGGCCGACCAGGACGTGTTTCTTCCGATCGAACTGTGCCATGTCTGCCTCCTCCATAAACGCAGTGGGCTTGCCCGGCCGCGCGGCCGGTTCTTCTGCCAAGATGATAACAGGAAGGGGCACAAAAGGCTAATTAAATATGGCGGATTATGCCTCATTACCTAACCATTTGCTGCGTATAGACTTACATTATCCGCCATTTTAATTAGTCTATCAAGTGCCCGGCGTGGCCAGTATCGCGACAAGAACCGGACGGCTTGCTATGATAGGGGCCAATCAATAAGCCCTAGAAAAAGGCTGATAAATCGCCGCACCCCAAATGAACCAATCTCTTGGCCTGTCGGTTCTCAAGCCGGGTCGCATCGGTTACAGTAGACACCATTGACCTGCCGCGGCGTCGATCTGCGGCTGCCGCATAATCCCCCGCTGGAGTAGCGACCATGAAGGTGCCCGTGTATCTGTCTGCAACCCTATTCTGCCTGTTTGCTGCCGCGATGCTGACCGCCCCGCTGCGGGCCGACAACTGGCCGGCCTGGCGCGGCCCGAGCCGCGACGGCATTTGCCGCGAGAAGGGCCTCTTGAGGGACTGGCCCAAGGACGGACCCAAGCTGCTCTGGAAGGCCACCGGCCTGGGCATCGGCAACAGCGGGCCGGCCATCGTCGGCAACGTCCTGTACATGATGGGCGAGAAGGACGGCCAGGAATGGGTGATGGCCCTCGACGTGGCCCACCAGGGCAAGCAGCTTTGGGCGGTGTCGCTTGGCCCGATGGTGTTCGACGACAAGAGCCATCCCGGCCCGCGGACCACGCCCACCATCGACGGCGACCGGCTCTACGTGCTGGGCATCGGCGGCGACCTGGTGTGCATGGACGTCAAAGACGGCCGCATCCTTTGGCGCCGCAACGTGGTCAAGGATTTCGGTGGCATTCAGCCCAGATGGGGATATGGCGAGTCGGTCCTGGTCGACGGCCCGTGGGTGGTCTGCACGCCGGGCGGGGCCAAGAACACCATCGCCGCCATCAATAAGACCGACGGCAAGCTCGTCTGGGGCTCGCCGATCGGCGATCCGTGCGCCTACGCGTCGGTCATCAAGGTCGTGATCGGCGACACGCCGCAGTACGTCAACCTGGAGCAGAAGGGCGTGATCGGCGTGGCCGCCAAGGACGGCAAGTTCCTCTGGCGTTACGACGCCCCCGCCACCAAGCAGGCCAACTGCTCCACCTGCATCTGGCAGGGCGACACGATCTTCGCCGCCAGCGCGTACGGAGTCGGCGGCGGCCTGACGAGGATTCAGCCCTCGCCCGACGGATTCACCGCCAAAGAGGTCTACTTCAAGAAGGAGATGCAGAACCACCACGGCAACATGATCCTGCTGGACGGGTTCCTCTACGGCTGCCACAACCCGAACGTGCTGACGTGCATGGACTTTGCGACGGGGACGACCAGGTGGACCGACCGCAGTTCGGGCAAGTGTTCGCTGCTGGAGGCCGAGGGCCGGCTCTACTGCCGCGACGAGACGGGGCCCATCAGCCTGGTGGAGGCCACGCCCGAGGGCTTTCGGCTCCACGGCCGGTTCAATCAGCCCGACCGCAGCAAGTCGCCGGCCTGGCCGCCGTTGGTGATTGCCAATGGCGTGATGTACGTCCACGACCAGGACGTGCTGCTGGCGTATGACGTGCGGGCGGGGAAGTAACTGTAGCCGCGATAACCGCGGAAGGACGCTGGCTCGCTCTGCGTAGGTCAAGGAATCCGCGGGGCGGGACCTACCGTAGCGTCGCGCTTGTTTACGGCAGGACATGCTCTCCATTTTGATCGAAGCGATCAACTCTGCAATGAGGCAACGAGTCCTTCAGCCGCAACGCTCCCGCCTGGGAAATACCCGGTCCCACCTCCAGGCTCTTCAGACTGGTCAGGCCCTCAAGCACGGGGACCCCCGCATCCGATATGTTTTGGGATAGCCGCAACGATTCGAGGCGTGGAAATCGTGTCAAGTGGGTAAGCCCGGCGTCGGTGACTCCCGTGCCATACAGGTCGAGTTCTCTGAGCGCAGATACGCGCCGTCAAGTAGCCGAGCCCCGCATCATCAATCTTGGCGCCCACAAGATTCAGGTACGTGAGGTTGCTTAGGTGGCCGATGATCTCGGCCCCGTGATTGGTGATCAGACGACCGTCGAGGCGCAACCTCCGAAGACGCTCTAGCTTCCTCAGGTGTTCAACGCCAGCGTCAGTCATCGACGTGGCAAGGACCTGCAATTCCTCCAGATTCTCCAACGTCCGTAGATGAGCAAGCCCCGCGTCGGTAATTTCTGGACACCTGAAGAGATCGAGGTGACGAAGGTGGCCGAGGCGGGCGATCAGGGCCAGCGCGGCATCGGTGACCGGTGCCTGGACAAGTTGCAGCGACTCCAGATTGGTCAAGCCGTCGAGGCCCGTCAACGTGCGATCCGTCACGCTGGCGCCGCAGAGTGTCAGATCGCGCAGGTTGGCTGCGATCGGAAGTCGGGCCAACCCATCGGCGGTGACTAACGTCTCCGCCAAGTAGAGGCCACGGAGACGGGTGAGCCCGGCCAAGTGCTGTAGCCCCTTGTCGGTGATCTTATCCCCGGACAACGGCAAGTTTTCCAGATTCGCAAGTCCCCTCAGGTACGCAAGTCCCTGGTCGCTGATGTTCTGCGAAGGCAACATCAAGTGGGTAAGATTCTTGAGCCTGCCTATATGCTCAAGTCCCTTGTCGCTGATGGTGCCCACGTTGAGTTGTAGCGTTTTCAGGAAAGGGAGGTTCTCAAGTACTTCAAGGTCGGAATCTGTCGGAGGCCCGCCAATGGAAAAGTGGCCGGGAAACTCTACGAACTCAACTCGCGCGAAGGCGTTCTCGCCCAATAATCCTCGGAGGAATTCTGCTGCCGGGCGGAGAGGCGCGAGGGTCGAATTGGGTGCCACCGTGGTATTGATAGTCATAGCCGACCGCGCCGCCAAGGTCGCGGATGCGGCTTATCGCCTTTTGCTGGACGCGCACGCGATTGACGAACAGCCCCAGCACCAACGCGCTGCAAAGGAGGAGCAGCGCCAGCAGCGACCAAACGATGCGACTATATCGTCTGTCCTTGGAGGCAGTCGGGATGTGTTGCGGTTCGGCCTGGGCCATTGCGGTTCTCCACGTTCTCCCGCAGTTCGACGGTTCTCAGCTACAAACGGCGCAACGCTTCTTCGAATTTCTCGGGCGTAAGGTTGATTTCCTTCAGGATCGCGCGGATGAGTGGTCGAGCGAGATCGCGGCCTGCGTGGTGCGAAATTGTGGTAACGCGACCGTCCGGATGGCGGTAGAAGGCATGACTACCTCGCTGCCGCGTCTTGGCGAACCCAAGTTGCAACAGCACGCGTTCCATCGTTCGGGCGTCGACGATCGGCAGGCGGGTCATACTTCAACCGCGATTTGCTGAATCCCCACGAACGGGTCCACCTCGACCGATTCTCCGCGGCTGCGTTGTTCCTCCAGGATAAGCTCGATCACTTCCTGCAAGTTCGACCGGAGTTCGTCCAACGTGGCTCCCTGGCTATGCGCCCCCGGAAGGCCGGGGATCGTCCCCACGTACAGCCTCGTCTCGGGGTCGTATTCGATGTAGGCGGTAAATACTCGACTCATGATCGCGTTTCCTCCCCTCTGTCAATGGTCGATTCCAGAGAATCGTGGCCATCGCTATTTCACCTTCCGCACCACGCCGATCACCACGCCCAGCACGCGGGCGTCTTTGACGTAGATCGGCTTCATCGTGTGGTTGGCCGGTTCCAGGCGGATGCGGCCCCTCTCGGGGAACCAGCGTTTCAGCGTGGCTTCGCCCTCTCCGGTCAGGGCCACCACGATCTGGCCCTTGCGGGCGACGCGCTGCTTCTGCACGATCACGTAGTCGCCGTCGGCGATCTGGTCCTCGATCATCGATTCGCCGCGGACGCGCAGCACGAAAAGGCTCTTCGTGGCGGGGCTGAACATCTCCTGGAAATCGACCCGCTCGTGCTGCTCGATGGCCTCGTGCAGCACGCCGGCGGCGATGCTGCCCGCCAAGGGCAGGCCGCGCTCCTCGATGGGCTCGGCCGTCAGTTGAATGGCCCGCGACATGTTCGGCTCCCGCCGGATCAGCCCCTTTTTTTCCAGGGCCTTCAGGTGGCAAACCACGCCGTTGGGCGACTGGATGCCGAAACGGGTGGCGATCTCCCGGACCGTCGGCCCATAGCCCCGGCCGCGAATCTTCTCGCGGATGAACTTGTACACCTCTCCCTGCCGCTCGGTCAGTCGATCGAAGAGTCCCATGAGTCTCCCTCATTGTGTGGGTATGGTGGCTGATGTAGTATACCACTCTGGACAATCGTACAATATACGGCCGTACATAGTCAAGCCATCCCGGGCGTTTTCCGGTTAGAAGGGGCAATTGGGCCGAGCGGCCGGGAAGCGTTGAATCTGGACAAAGCTGTAGCTGTAGGGTGGGCCGAGCGAAGCGAGTCCCATCGCGAATTCCCGACAAGACGGTGGGACTCGCTTCGCTCGGCCCACCCTACACCGACAACTGACCGGCCCTGCCAACGCTCGACTGGTTGACAGCCAGGCCGGCATCCACCAGATTGGCGGAAACACGGGCGGACGGGGCGTTCCAGGACAGTCAGGTCTATCACTAGCGGAGTAAACATGCAGAACGAGGGTCGCGTCTGGCAGCGGCAGGACCTGGCAAAACGCTTCCTGGAAGACGTGCGGGGCGGCATCCCCCTGGCCGCCCAACAGATCGACGTGCTGCTTCGGATCATCCGCACCGCGATGCCCAAGGTCGAACGGGTCCTGGACTTGGGCTGCGGCGATGGGATTCTCGGACGAACGGTTCTGGCCGACTATCCCCAGGCCGCCGGGGTCTTCCTGGACTTCTCGGACCACATGATCGCGGCGGCCAAGACGAAGGCGGATCCCCGCCGGGCAGCGTTCGTCGTGCAGGACCTCGCGGCGAAGGAATGGGCGCGGTCGGTCGGCGATCGCACGCCGTTCGACCTCGTGTTGTCGGGCCTGGCGATCCACCACCTGACCGACGAACGAAAGAGGGAACTCTACGGGGAGATCTTCAATCTGCTGGAGCCCGGCGGATTGTTCCTCAACCTGGAGCACGTCGCCCCCAATTCGGCATGGGCGAAGCAGGCATTTGACGACCTCTTCCTGGACTCCCTGTGGTCGCACCACCAGAAGCAGGGCGGCCGGATGACTCGCGAGGCCATCGCCAACGAGTATTACTATCGCCCCGACAAGGACGAGAACATCCTGGCGCCGGTCGAGCTTCAGTGCCGGTGGCTGGAGGAGATCGGTTTCGTCGAGGTGGACTGTTTCTTCAGGCTCTTCGAGTTGGCACTGTTCGGCGGCCGAAAGCCGCGGTGAGGGCCTCCTTGGCCAACACGACCGACGTTTCCACCTGCCGCTCGGGGATCGACCAATACTTCTTCAAGAACGGAGCGTACCGCGATGAAAACCCCCTTTCGGGTCCGTCCGCCTTTCCGCATGTTTGGAGCCGCTTGACGCGACGTATGCACTTGTTAGGCTGAGAGTTGCAGGTCTTCGCCCCACTCTTCTCTTTGGCAGGAAAGGATCTGACATGTGCCGATGCCGCAGGCAATTCCTTCTTGCGATCTGGAATCTGACATGGCTGACGGTATGCGCGGGAACCGCGCAGGGATACCCGGTGGCGCCGTCCGTGCCTCTGGAGACGTTGACCTTGGAAGCAGACATCATCTTCAAAGGCACGGTCGTTTCCAGCGAGCCGGGGGACGTCAATTGGTTCAGCCCGTACCAGGGCTTCGTCGCCCGGCAAACGCAGTTCAAGATCATCTCCGTCATCAAGGGCGAGACACCGGGCGACACGTTGACGTTCCGGCACTATGACTTGGATCCCCGGCGGATGGGATACATGTTCCAGCCGCAGTACTACCATTTTGAACCCGGCAAGACTTACTTGGTTTTCGCCGCAAACGGCGGGGCCACCGGCGTCTTCCGCCAAGTCTGGATGCATCGCAAGGCCAAAGAGGACCAGGGCGTCCTTTGGTGCGCCGACGATAAGCCGGTAACCGGAAAGACGCTCAAGGACATCCTGTGGCGCGAGTCTGACCACGATGCTCGCCGCCGATGACGTCGGCCAGGTCGTCTACGCCGTCGGCCAGCTCGATCAGATGAGCGCAGGCACGCTAAGAGCGGGCACCCTACCATGGGACAGCGGCCTATCGGACTTCGACCGCCGGGACGTGCTGGCGGCCGTGCGAGGGCTGCTCATGAACGGCCAACCCAAGATTGCCGAGGCGGCCATCGGCCTGGTCGGCTCGCACAACCCGTACATGTCCGACGAGAGCACCCTCTCCTGGCTCGCCGCCGTGGGCAGCGTCAAGCCGCCCTTTGTCTGGCCAATGGACCCGAAGATGACGAATGTCGGCGGCGAGTTGTATTGGAAGGACCTTGTCGCGCTGGCCGATAGCAGAGCGCCGGGCGAGACCCGCGCGATGGCCATTCGGGCGTTGGGGTTGGTGCGCGAACCGTCGCTTGAGAAACCCATCGAGCGATGGCTGGCCGATCCGGCTCCGGCCGTCCGCGCTTCGGCCGCCTTGCTGCTGGCGGACTTTCCCGGTCCGCAGACCCGCCAGCGTCTGACGGTTCTGGCCGGCGATGCAGCGCCGGAGGTCCGCGCGTGCGTAGCCCGCGCGGCCGGTTTTGCGCGGCAGGCCGAATTGGCCGACGTCCTGGCGAAACTCCTGGCGGACCAGGATTTCAAGGTCCGCCAGACCGCGGCGATGAGCCTGTTGTCGTTCTCGCCGAAAAACGAGGCCGTGGCCGCGGTCTTCCGAGCGAATCTTGGCAATGAAGACTTCCAGCCGCTGTTTCTCATCGCCCTTGCCCGCGAAAAGCCCGCCGATTACCTCGACGCCCTGGCGAAGGCGGTGGAGGAGAAGACGACGCCAAAGAGCTTTTGGGGTGGGCAGATGCCGGCGTTCACCGCGTGGGAGATTCTCTTCAAGTACCTTCAAGCCCAGCCGGCCGACGAAATCCGTTCCGGCAAGTATGACCGCTATCTCGACGCCATGGAGAAAGTGGGCAATTATTCTTCGTCGGAGCCGCGCGACATCTACGCCTTCTACGTGCAGCGCGGCATGACCGAGCGGGCAACGAGGTTCATCCGTGCGTCCGGGAAGGCGACCTTATTCGATCTTGATCCGTTCTTCAAGCAGGTGGACGAGAACCCATCGCAGTACAAGCGAGAGTGAAAAGCCGGCCCGCGAAATGGCGGACACTGGTAGGCGTCCTATCCGATTTGCACCAGACAATTGCCGCGGCTGTCCTGCTCGACCTTGGCGTCGAGGTCCAGGAAACGCCGCAGGATTTCCAGGTGCGTCGTGGCGTGGGCGGAAAGAGATAGCGTGCGAAAAGTGCCGCCGCCGGCGCCGAAATAGGCGCCGATGCCCAGGGGGAGCATGATCTGGTCGGCCAAGTGTCGCCCCACCGGCACGCCGGAAGCCAAATACTCTTCGGCCTCGCGAAGCGCCTCCAGGGCGACTTCCTCGGCCTTCACGCCAATCCGTCCGAAGCTGGTAAAGACTTCGGCAACGTGCTCCGCCTCCAGTTCGATCATCACCACATTGCCCGGCCCGGAGGCGTTGCTTGGTTCCTCGATCGCAAAGCATTCGTCGCTCCAGCCGGTATGCTGGGCGATGGTCCGGCACTCCCGCTCGGCGATGTGCCGTGGCAGATGGGCCAACCAGACCCGAACCCGTTGGGCGCGAATCTCGCCGCGCTCGGTCAGCTCCAAACGCCCCAGTTGCCGAGCCGGTTGGATGCGAACCCGAAACTCTCCACCGCCCGCCGGATAGAACCCGGGCCGGAGCAGCCGGGCCTCGACCATCGGCCCGAGCCGATTGACCAACGGCAGATAGCTCTTCGCCAGGAAATCGAACGGCGGGGCCATCGGATTGTGGGTTCCGCCCCGCAGGGTCAGGTTCGATTCGCCTTCGGCCCGCAGCAGCGCGGGCAGCACGGTTTGCAGCACGAGCGTGGCACTGCCGGCCGAGCCCACGTCGAACGTGTAGTCGCCCGCCCTGACGGAGCCGGGGCAGAAGCGGAGTTGCAACGAGCCAAGGTCCGCCCCTTCAACGCGGGCCTGGCTGACTTCGGCCGCCGCCCGTACAGCGCTAAGGTGCTGCCGCATCAAGCCCGGCTTCTTGCGATGAGCCCGGATTCTCTGGATGACAAAGGGCTTGCCGGTGACCAACGAAAGGGCCAACGAGGAACGGAGTACCTGCCCGCCCCCTTCGCCGAAGGAACCGTCGATCTTGAGCACGGGTTCCATCACCGCCCGGTCCTTGTGGCTGCGCGGTCGAGTTTGATCGGTTGCGACGTGGCCGCTGCGGAGATTCGTGCCCGGATAGCGAATCTCGGCGCCGCACGCGCAGCGGACGCGATGTTCGAACTCGAACAACGTGGCATCGAACTCGGCGCCGCATCGCGGGCAGACAATCGCCATGATTCGCAATGATACACCCACAGGGGGCCAGGCACCAAGAGGCCGGCAAACGGCCGAACAATGCCTTCTCGACGATCGGACGGGCTATCGGCCGAAGAGCCGCAACGGATCATGTTCAAGATGATGGTATTAGTCATCTTGACTTTGCCGGCGGCGCTCTGGGCCACGGCCTCGCAGCATAGTCGATGTAGGGTGGGCCGAGCGGAGCGAGTCCCACCATGAAGTCCCGATAAAATGAAAGCGGTGGGGCTCGCTTCCCTCGACCCACCCTACAGCCGATCGGTCCTACGCAGAATCGGCCGCTTGCCTCTACGTGGAGGCTTGCCACCGCATAGTCGCGCGAGTATGATGGCCCGCGGATTGCGCCCAGGACCCCATTCCCGTCAAGGGAGGGCGGGTTCTCGTCCTGTTTTCGGCACTTTTGATCGGAGGGAGCTATTATGAAACGACGCCAGTTTCTCGCCGGATCGTTGACCGCGGGGGCCGGGCTGTGGGTCGCTGGCCACCTCTCAGCCGCCGTACCGCCACTCACCACCACACAAGGAGTCGCCAAAATGCCGTTTCAACAACCGCCGCTGCCATTTGCCATGGACGCCATGAAGCCGTTCCTGTCCGAGGAGCAGTTGAGGTATCACTATGGCAAGCATCACGCCGCCTATTTCAAGAACTTGAACGGCCTAGTCGAAGGCAAGCCGGAGGCCGGCCTGCCGCTCCGCGAGGTGGTCATCCAATCGACGGGCCCAGTGTTCAACAACGCGGCGCAGGCATGGAACCACAGCTTCTATTGGGACTGCATGCGGCCTCAAGGCGGCGGCCAGCCCAACGGGGCCCTGGCGGCGGCGATCCAGCGCGATCTGGGCGGCTTCGAGGCCTTCCAGAAGGCCATGTCGGAGGCGGCCGTGAAGCTGTTCGGTTCCGGCTGGGCCTGGTTGGCCGCAGACAAAGCCGGCAAGCTCGAAATCATGCCGCTGGGCAACGCCGACACGCCGCTGAAGCACGGCAAAGAGCCGGTGTTGACCATCGACGTGTGGGAACATGCCTACTATATTGACTACCGCAATGAGCGGCCCAAGTACGTCGAGGGCTTCTGGAAGGCGGCCAATTGGGACTTCGCCGCGAAGTGCTACGCGGCCGTCGCCAAGTAACCATTGCCCGCGACCGTCGGCGACTGGGCCGATTCTCGCGGCACGGCCGATGTCGCCTCGGAAGGCCAGGGCCGCTCGGTTCTTCTTGTGGGAGGCGACTCCAGTCGCCGACTGTCTTGGAGTCTACCCGTTTTCGGCGACTGGAGTCGCCTCCCACAGTCTGATATCCCACAGTCTGACGTCGCCGCCGCGAGAGTCGGCCGGCGCCGTTGTGCCCGCGGCAAGAATCGGAGCGGTTGGGAGTATACACGACCGTCGGCTCTCGTTATAATCCAACTACAAAGTTGCTTTTCTTCTATGATCCACACGGTGATCCCCTTCGGGTTGAGCGCCGTAGTTAGGCGATTGAGGGGAGCCGAATGGATTTGCACCGTGTCCCGCGCTCGGGCTGGCTACGCGCCGTGGTGGTTGTTGGCATCTTGGGTTGGCTTGCGGAGTGCGACGCCGGCGAGGCACCGGCACCGACGTCCAAGCAATCGGGGGAAACCAAGACTGCGGCGGGCAAGATCAGGGACGTTCGCTCCGCCCACTTCCTTGTCCATACCGATCTTCCGCCCGGCGAGGCCAACGAGCTCATGGAGCGGCTGGAGACCATGCTCCGGCTGATTTCCACTTACTGGGGCCGGCCGATGCGCGGCGTGATCGAGTGCTACGTCGTGCGAAGTCTCGACGAGTTTCCCGTGGCCACAATGGCGCGGATCGGAATCCGTCAGGTTCAGGACGGACGGGGGCGTGACCCTGATGAAACCCGCCGACGACGGAAAGCGGAAGTCGGTCAAGGCGGTCGTTTATGCCTGTGACCGGTCCGAGGTCGTCCAGCACGAAACGGTCCACGCCTATTGCCATCAGACATTCGGCCGCATTGGCCCGGTCTGGTATTCCGAGGGCATGGCCGAAATGGGCCACTACTGGAGCGAAGACGACCACGCCGTCCATGCCGGCCAGCGCGAGATCGAATTTCTCCACAAGCACCCGCCGAAGTCGCTGGCCGAGCCTCTATCGCCCTCGCAAAAGACCGGCGACGGTTGGGCAGAATTATGCCTCGCGTTGGGCGCTGTGCCATTTCCTGGTCTACAACCCCAACTACGCGCAGCAGTTCCTGCTGCTGGGGCGGGGATTCCTGGCGGGCAAGGACGTCAACTTCGAGCAGACTTTTGGCGGCGTGAGCCGACAGTTGTTCTTCGAGTATCTCTTCTTCCTCGAGCACATCGGCCCCGGCTACCGCGTGGACCTGTGCGGCTGGGACTGGAAAAAGAAGTTCAGCAGCCTGCCGCCTGGACAATCGGTTACGGCCGCCGTTGTGGCGGGCCGCGGATGGCAGCCCAGCCGGCCTGACGGTCCGGCCGGGGATGTCATTACGAGTACGTGGCCGCAGGCACTTGGCAGATTGGCGGGGATCCGCAGGCCATCGACGCCGACGGCGATGGCCAGGGCCGCGGCCGGCTGGTGGGTGTGTTGATGAAGGACTACCGGCTCGGCGGCGAGTTCGAACTGGGCGCCCAAGGATCGCTCAATTTGGAGGCCGAGGGCGACCTCTATCTCCGCTGCCGCAACGATTGGACCGAACTGGCCGGCGACTCCGGCCGCATCACCGTCATGTTCCATCGCGATGAGCAGTGAACCATGGGCAACACGTTGACAAGAGTTCCGGGCCCGCTGTGCGGGGCGGTGCTCGGCACGTTGCTGGCGGTGGCCGCAGCCCACGCCCAGAACCGCGATCCTTGGGCCGAGGCGCGGGCGCGGATGGTCGAGTATGAAGTGGCGGCCGCCGGCGTGAAAGACGCGCGGGTCTGCGACGCGATCCGCACCACCCCGCGGCACGAGTTCGTTCCCGCGGCGCATGCGCCGCTACGCCTACTTCGACATCGCCATGCCCATCGGCGAGGGCCAGACCATCTCGTCGCCCTTCACCGTGGCCTACATGACCGAGCAACTGCAGCCGCAGCCGACCGACAAGATTCTGGAAATCGGCACCGGCAGCGGATATCAGGCCGCCGTCTTGAGCGGGCTTGTCGTCGGAAGTCTACTCGATCGAGATCGTCGAAACGCTCGGCAAGCGGGCGGCGCAGACGCTCCGCCGGCTGGGCTACAAGAACGTCAAGACGAAGATCGGCGACGGCTATCAGGGCTGGCCCGAACACGCGCCGTTCGACAAGATCATCGTCACCTGCTCGCCCGAGAACGTTCCCAAGCCGCTCGTAGAGCAACTCAAGGAAGGCGGCCGGCTGGTGGTTCCCCTCGGGCAGCGCTACCAGCAGACCTTGTACTTGTACAAGAAAGTCAAAGGCGTTCTACAGGCCGAGCCCTTGCAGCCGACGTTCTTCGTGCCGATGATGGGCCGTGCCGAAGAGGAACGGGTCGTTGAGGCCGACTCCGGCGAGCCCGTGCTGGTCAACGGCGACTTCAAGAATACATCGGGCGATCAGCCGGTCGGCTGGTACTACGTCCGCCAGGGCAAGGTTGAGGCAAACGGCCGAACGCCGGGCGAGCAACTGCCTCTCGTTCCGCAACGACACGCCGGGCCGCGCCGCGCAGGCCATGCAGGCGGTGGGCATCGACGGCCGCCGCACCCTGGAGATTGAAATGTCGTTGTGGGTTCGCGGGCAAGGGGTGAAGCCGGGTTCCCTGCCCGAACAACGCCCTTCGCTGACGATCGCCTTCTTCAACGCCAATCGCCAACCGATTTCCCGGCACGACGTGGGATCGTGGTCGGGCAGCTTCGACTGGGTGCAAAAGAAAGTCCGCATCAAGGTGCCCACGTCGGCCCGACTGGCCAGCGTAGACGTGGGCCTCTGGGGCGGCACCGGGCAACTCTCGGTGGCCGAGGTGTCATTAAGGGAGAAAAGGTGACAGCCACCAAGGGAGAAAAGGTGACAGCCACCAAATTTGACAAGACTGGGCTGTTTTGGTAAAAAGGTATGGATGCCCCGACCAAAGCGATACTCTCCAGGCGGAATGGTCTTCCACGTGCTCAACCGTGGTGTGGGTCGGAGATGGCTTTTCACGAAGGACGAGGACTTCTTGGCATTCGAGCGGGTTGTCGAGGAGTCGTTGCGAACCCGCCGGATGCGGCTGTGCGCGTACTGTTTGATGTCGAATCATTGGCATTTTGTGGTCTGGCCCGAGCATGATGGCGACCTGCCGACGTTTATGCAGCAAGTCACCAACACACACGTGAAGCGGTGGAAAGAGCATCGTCACGAGATCGGATATGGCCATCTCTACCAGGGACGGTACAAGTGCTTTCCCGTGCAAACGGAAGATCACTTCTACCAAGTCGTTCGATACGTGGAGCGGAACGCCCTGCGTGCGAAGCTCGTGGAACGCGCGGAATCGTGGCCTTGGTCGAGCCTGCGACGCGCGGAGCGCGACGACCCGGAGTTTCCGATCGTCTCGACGTGGCCGTTGCCGCGGCCTGCCGATTGGATGTTCACCGTCAACCAACCGCAATCAGAAGCCGAATTGGAGGCGTTGCGCCGTTGCGTCGACCGCGGCCGGCCTTTCGGCGATCCCGCGTGGACGGCCGACACAGCCAAGCGATTGGGACTCGAAAGGACGTTTCGGCCACGTGGAAGACCAAGGAAACAAGCATAGCTTCCGAGACTACGCATATTTCCTGGATTTGGTGGCTGTCACCTTTTCTCCGCCTTGTTACGCCGGCAGGAGCACACAATTGCCATGATCATAGGAAGCTTACGGCGTTCGGATTGGCCCCTTCTCCTTCAGTGCCTGGTGGTCTGCGTTCTGCTGCCGGCGGCGGCAGGGCCTGCTGCTGCCACTGAGCCGACTGCCAAGCCTGCGCCGACCCAAGTGAGTGCGGAGAGCACCGCTCCGCCGCAAGGCATCGCCGACATGAAGGCGTTGGAGGACAAGATCCGCGAGACGGTCGCCAAGGTCACGCCGAGCGTAGTGTCGGTTTCGGGGGGAAGCGGCGTGGTCATCAACAGCGAAGGATACGTGCTCACCGTGGCCCACGTCGGGAGGCACGCGGGCCGCAACGTCGTGGTCATCTTTCCCAACGGGCGGCGAGCCAGGGCCGTCACCCTGGGCAACGACGAAGGCGTCGACGCCGGCATGGTCAAGATCACCGCCCCAGGGCCGTGGCCCAGCGCCGAGATGGCCAGTTCCAAAGAGCCTGAAGCCCGGCCAGTGGTGCTTGACGCTCGGTTGCCCGGTCACCGCCGAGCACGGCAAGCCGCCGCTGGTGCGAATCGGGCGGGTGTTGTCCAACCGGAAAACGGAGATCATCACCGACTGCACCATCATGGGCGGCGATTCAGGGGCCCCGCTGTTCAACCTCGACGGGAAACTGATCGGCATCGGCACCAAGTGCGGCAATCCCCTGGTCCATAACATCCACGTGCCGATCGACCGGTTTCGCGACGACTGGGAATCATTGACCAAGAGTCAGGATTTCGACAGCCTGGCCCCGGCGTGGTCCTTGCTGGGAGTCCAAATCGCCGAGGGTGTCAAGGAACTTCGGATCAAGACGATTGCTCCCCGCGGCGCCGCCGAAACGGTGGGACTGGCGCCGGGCGACGTCCTGCTGAAGCTTGATGGCCGGGAGTTGCACGAGAACGACGAACTTACGGCTTCGATCTGGCAACGCAAATCGGGCGACAAGCTGGAGGTTGAATTCCGCCGTGGGGCGGAGACTCTGAAACACCAGCTTACGCTGGGCCAGAACAGCAGCGGAAAGAATCCATGAACAGAAAACGTTGGCCCGCTTGGACGATACTCGCCTGCTGGGCGCTGCTGGAAGCTCTGTCGGGAGTGCTGGCCGGCGCGGAGCCGCAGGCAAGGCCGGCTCGCGATCGCAGTTCATGGCGCCGCGCCGCGCCGAACGGCAAGAACGAGCCCGCGGTCCGGGCGGCGTTTCAAGCAGCCCTCGCGGGGGCATCTGCCGCCACCGTCCGCATCCTTGCCGACGGCGAGGAGGTCGCCTTGGGGGCCGTCGTTGAGCCCAACGGCTACCTCGTCAGCAAGGCCAGCGTCTTGAGCGGCAAAATCACCTGCCGCTTCAAGGATGGAACGGAGAAGGAAGCGAAGATTGTGGGCGAGGATGCCACCGACGACCTGGCGCTGTTGCACGTGGAAGCGGCGAACCTGCCGATGGTTGCCTGGCGTGAGGGCGACCCGCCGCTGCCCGGAAGTTTCGTGGCAACCGCCGGACCGGCCGACCAGCCGCTGGCGATCGGCGTGGTTAGCTCCGAGGTGCGGAGGATTTTCGCCCTGGCCGAGCCGCCCCGGCCGAAAGCCTGGTTGGGAATTGAACTGGGGGGCGGTCCGGCGGGCCGCACCGTGAAGAGCGTCGTTCGCAACAGCCCCGCGGAGAAGGCCGGTATCGCGGCCGGCGACGAAGTCCGGCAGATCGACGGCGCCGCGATGGCGTCGGCCGACCAGATCGTGGAGACCGTCGGCGGACACGTCGCCGGTCAGACGGTCAAGTTGCTGCTGCACCGCCAAGACAACGACGTAACGATTGTGGCCAAGTTGGCGAAACCGCAGCCGATTCCGGCGCCACAGGACGAATGGGGCGGCGGCCCGTTCAGCGAGCGCCGCTCGGGTTTTCCCACGGCCCTGCCGCACGATACGCCGCTCAATCCCAAAGATTGCGGCGGCCCGCTGGTGGATACCGATGGCCGGACCGTCGGCATCAATATCGCCCGCGCGCTGCGGACCACCACGTACGCGTTGCCCGCCAGCGTCGTTCGCGAAGCGGTGGGCCGCATGAAGCGAGAATCCAGTCCGTGACGCGCCGACACGACATTAGTACCTGCTGCGCAGGGTCGGGGGAAAAAGGGGGACTGGCTCCGTGGCGCAAGTCGGTTTGGCATTGGGAGAAACGTTGCCGCCACGGTGCCTGTCCCCTTTTTTCCGCCTGGCGCGGCGCCGCCCGTCGCGGGAAAGGGGACAGGCACCGTCGCCGCGGGCCGTTTCGGCAAGTCCGGCCGATCAAGGCGACGGAGCCAGTCCCCATTCCCGCGTCTACCGACCCTGCGCAGCAGTATCAGAACAGCCCCAGGTAATGCGGCGGTGACTTGAGGCAGCCTCCGCTCTGCTCGTAGAAATCCTTGTTCAAGTGGAAGAGCCCGTCCTGCGAGTTGATCCACGATCCGTTCGGGCAGGCGTGGAAACCGACCAGTTCCTTCCACCGCACGTAGTTCTGATGGCCGTTTGACTCCAGCAGGCCCATGTCCTTTAATCCCGGAAACGGCGCGAGCCGGGCCGCCACGTTCTTGTTCCAATCGACCGGCGTAGGCGTGCAGGTGAGGTCGGCCAGGAAGCAGGGCACGTGGGCGTCGTGGGCGACCTTTGCCATTTGCAGGGTCATGCTCAGGGTCTTGGCCGCCGCCTTGAGCGCAATGGCCCCGTAACCCATCTGGATGCGGGTGGTCACGTCGCCGGCCGTGTGTGCGCTTTCATCGGCGGCAATCCGGACCCCCAGATCGCCCACCTGGAAATCCGCCTTTTCGTCGAAAGGCTCTTCGATGACGGCGATTTGATCGAACATGCCCACGCGTTTCGCATGGTCCAGAAGGCGCTCGAGCGTTTCCTTCTTTTCATATCGGCCGTTGGCGTCGAAGTAGTAGGGGAGTTTTCCGTTCTTGGTGTGGGGCGTTTCCCGGTGACCGATCAGTTTGTGAATGGCCTCGATTCGGGCCTTGTCGCCTTCCAGCATTTCTTGCTGCGTGCCCGGCCTGCCGATCTTGATCTTCATGAAGAAGTAGCCGTTGTCGACGGCCTTCCCGATCTCGTCGAGCGGGACGTTGTACGAGAGCAGCGGCACGTGGGCGACGCGGGAATGCCGGTAACCCAGGGCTTGCCGATATTCTTCCGGGATCATTTCATCAAACGTCTTGAATCCATTCTCCTGGGCATAGACCATCCAGGCCGCGTTGTCCATTGCGACCAGCGAACTGAGCGTGAACGTCATCCTCAGATGGTCGTTTTCGGTGATCTTCCGGCCATACTCGTGAGAGCTTTGCAGGATGGCGTTCTGGAGTCCGATGGGGGTCTTGAACTGCATCCCTTTGATGTTCTGAAGCGTCCGCTCAAGGATGGCATGGAGCAGGAGATTGCCCCCGGATTCAGAATGGGCCGTGAAGACGTCAATGTCGCTCCAGGCCACGCATTGCGTCTGAAGCCCGACGTGCCTGATTCCCGTATCGCTTTCAAGCAGGGCGGCAGAAACCCAGAACTCCTTCTGATAGATGCCCTTGAAACCGAAGGGCCTCACCAGCGGCTCCCTCTCGAAATCCGAATTGACGTTCTTGATCGTGATAGTTTTCAAGTTCGTGGACGAATCGTTATGTGCCATCGGTGGACCTCCAAAATCATGTCAAAGGATGAAACGAATCGGGATCAACGGTCGATGGGCAAACGAACGACCGATCTCAACCGCACGGGCCCGATCAACCCCGATTCCAAGAGCGGTGAATCGGCACTATAATGCTTCCACGTCGTGAACGCAATGCGCCCGCCGGGCAGTTTCGGCTTGCCTTGGGTATGCCAGTCGGGCCGCCTAGCGTGTTCTGATGGCCATCGCAACCTTCCCATCAATGGGCTCCCGGCAAGGTGCCGAGGTAGGTGCCGTAGCCGATGATGATCGTAGAGCCCACCAGCACCGCCAGCCCGGTCACAACCAGCGCAATCGTCCGTTGGCTCGCACCTTGCCATTCGCGCAGGGCGATTCCCCAGAGCGTGCTGAAGATGATGATGCTCGCCATGTGCAGACTCCAACTGGAAAACTTGTAGTCTCCCATTTGGGTCTCGCCCATGGTGTAGAAGAAGAACTGCATATACCACGTCGTGCCTGCCAGGGCACAAAAGAGGTAATTGAACAACATGGGGACGCGGACCGGCTCGGGCTTCGTCCGAGGAATCTGCTCGACAACCTCTTCGCTGGGGGCGTCAATGGCGGTCTCGATGATAGTTTCCTCTTCGCGCCGCAGTGCCTGGTCGCGGAACGTGGGGCTGAAGTACTGGTGGCCCGTCTTATTCTTGATGTTCAGCAGCAGGCACCAAATGAAGTTCGTGGTGAAACCGCCCAACAGCACCACCACGAGGACCGGCAGTCCTTTCCACAGGACGGCCGTGCCGTGCGCGAGAGTGATCTCCTTGATCGGATCGCCGGCGGCCAACCCGTAGGAGAACGATGCGCTCATGACGCCGGAGAAGGTGGCCACGAGCAGCCCCTTCTTGAAGCTGAACTCCTTGATCGAGGCCCTCTTCTTCTCCTCCGACATTTCGTTTTCCTTCGACATGCCGGCAAGACCGGCAATGGCAATTCCGGCCAGGCACACCGCCACGCCAAAGAGGACCACGTGCCCGGACGGGGTGTGGAGCACCTCGGTCGCAAACTTTCCTTGAGAAATGAGCGATGTAACGCTTGCCAGTTCAGCCCCCTTCCAAGCCGCGCTCGCGGCATTCGCGAGATCATCGTAGATTGGCGGCATTAAGGTTCCAAACGCCGCGCAATACCCGAGAGCGACGGCCATTCCCAACGACATGCCCAAATAGCGCATGGTCAGTCCGAAGGTCAGGCCGCCCAATCCCCACATAACGCCCCAGAAGTAGCACCAGAAGAGAGACTTGCCGGGCGCCTGGCCGAGCACGCCCAAGAGATCGCTGGTCATGAGCGAGCCCAGCACCCACGGGGCGATGATCCAACTGAACACTCCGCCCACCAGCCAATACGTCTCCCACGACCAGCGTCGCACGCCGCGATACGGCACGTAGAAACTGCCCGAGGCCAGACCGCCCAACCAGTGGAAGAACACGCCCAGAAAGGGATTCGGATTCATGCTTCAATCGCTCCTTGATTGTCGCTTGCCGTCGCTGCTACTGCCGTTGCTCGTCCGTAGCAGGCACACACCGTGTGCCGTTCGCCTCGTTCCTCGTCCGCCCACGATGCGCGGCAAACCGTAATGCTCGCGACTGTTCACGCCCCGGCGGGCGGCACACGGAGTGTGGGCCGCTAAAAACCTTTTGGTGACTTGATCCTATTTTTGTTCGCGTGGAAATCGTAGGAATGTGTCATTTCAGGGGGAAAAAGCGTTCGGAACATGGAACAAATCGGGTCCGCACGTCGGTTCTGTACCTTCTTGCTCCCAAAACTGTTCCTAAATCAACTTGGAAATGGGCCATTTTCCGCAGAAACGCACACCTCATGGACTGGCTTCAGTAACAACAATCGCCCCACAAATTGGGCTTCAGATCGTCAAGTTTTTAGCGGCCCACACGGAGTGTGCCTGCTACTAGTTTCGTTGCGAAAGAACTTGGCGCTGCGTATGTCTTGACCTGATCCATCCACGCCATGCCCACCGGCACGCCTTGCGTTTGGCAATAGTAATCCCACACCGCGCCCAAGGGCAGGGTCTTGATCTCCTCGACCATCGCCAGGCGTGAGGTGAAATCGCCCTGCTCCTCAAATTCGCGCAATTGTTGCGTGGGCTCCAAGAGGGCCAGTAGCAGGGCCTTGAGCATGGCGCAGGCGCCGGTCACCCAGGCCGCCACGCGGTTGATGCTGGCGTCAAAAAAATCCAGGCCGACGTGGACCCGCCCCAGGTAATCGCCGCGGACGATTTCTTCGGCCGTGGCCCGCAGATCGTCGGTCAGGATCACGACGTGGTCGCTGTCCCAGCGGACGCCGCGGCTGACGTGCAGCAGAATCTCGTCCAGGTACAAGAGCACCGAGGAAAGTTTGTCGGCAATCGTCTCCGTGGGATGGAAGTGGCCGGCGTCGAGCGTCAGCAGCTTCTTGTTAGCCACGGCATAGCCCAGGTAGAATTCGTGCGAGCCGACCACGTAGGTCTCCGAGCCGATGCCGAACAACTTGCTCTCGACGGCGTCGCGATTGCAGGCCGGATCGACGGGCGGGGCGAACAATTCGTCGAGCGACCGCTTGAGCAACTCCCGCGGACCTTTGCGGTCGATGGTCACGTCCTTGTAGCCGTCGGGAATCCACAGGTTGGTGATGCAGGTGTTGCCCAGCCGGCGGCCGAAGGCCTCGCCGATCTTGCGGCAAGCGATGCCGTGTTCGATCCAGAAGCGGCGGATGCCCTGGTCGCGATGCGCCAGCGTGAAGCCGTCGGCCGCCTTGGGGTGCGAGAAGAACGTCGGGTTGAAGTCCAGGGCGATGCCCAACTCGGCCGCCCAATCCATCCAGCGCTGAAAATGGGCCGGCGCGATCTCGTTTCGCTCCACCTTTTGGCCGCCATGCTCCAGGTAGATGGCGTGCAGGCTGAAACGGTGCTCGCCGGGGATCAGACTCAGGGCCTGGGCGGCGTCGGCCCGCAACTCATCGGCATTGCGGGCGCGGCCGGGGTAATTGCCCGTGGCCATGATGCCGCCGCTGAGCTCGCCCGCCCGCTCGAAGCCGGCCACGTCGTCGCCCTGCCAGCATTGCACCGAGATGGCGATGCCGCGGAGCCGCCTGAGGGCCTCCCCGGTATCGACGCCGAACTGGGCGTAGCGCTCTTTGGCCAGCGCATAAGACTGTTCGATCGCAGTGGCGGTCACGAGAAGGTCTCCGTTGCGGCGGGGGAATCGGACTTGCCGGCATTTGTGATGCGGGCAACGATTCTCGCCCCGCCGTGGAAGTTTGACAATAGGCCGGCAGCACGTTCCGTCGGCCGCGAGACTCCTACGATCAGAATCTATCCTCATGCGGCAGCACCTTGTTGCTGTCACTGGGCGCTTCAAAACCAGCCAGTTGTGTTCATGCCTTTGTAGCTGATCCTTCGTGGTATTGGCAAGTGCCTTCTTACTTCGCAGAGGCGGGTTCTGCCGACTCTCGTCGGGGTCGTTTTCTTTCCTTCTCCTTCGGGGACTGGTCGTTCTCGGCAGACCGGCCATCCTTGCCGCCTTGGTTGCGGAGCCGGTAGCTGCGGCCGGTGATCGTGATGATCTCGGCGTGGTGCAGGAAGCGGTCGAGGATCGCCGTGGCTGAGGGAATGTCGCCGATCAGTTTCCCCCAATCCTCCAAGGGACGGTTGCTGGTCATCATCGTCGATCGGGTCTCGTAACGCCGCATGACGATCTCAAAGAGATACTCACCGCTTCGCTTCGGAAGTTGCTTCATTCCCATGTCATCCACAATCAACAGGTCCGGCTTGAGGTACTTCCTCAGCACCCGCTCCTCACCGCCGAAGGCTTCGTCGTGCAAGAAGTCCCGCACCACGTCAAAGATCGAGCGGTAGAGGACCACGAAGCCCTGCTTGATCGCCTGGTAGCCCAACGCCTGTACCAGGAACGATTTCCCGACGCCGGGAGGTCCCATCCACAGCACGTCTCGGCTCTCCCGAATGAAGCGGCAGCAGGCCAGATCGTAAATCTGCTTCTTCTTGATCGAGGGGTTGAAGCTGAAATCGAAATCCTCCAAGGGCTTCAACTCCCGAAACCCCGCCGCCTTTACCCGGCGGTCGATGAGCCGCTCCTGGCGCACCATCAACTCATCTTGGAGGACCAGTTCCAAGAACTCGGCGTGGCTGAGGTTGTGGCTGGCGGCCTCCTGCAACCGCACCTCCAAGGTCTGGGAGAGGCCCGAGAAGGCCACTTCACAGGCCCGCTCGATCGCCTCGGCGTCGTGCCGGTGGACCAGGCTCAACAACCCCTGTAAAACCCGCACGCCCTCGATGCCACGGGCCTGAATCATGGCTTCGGCCCAACGGGCGGCGTGTTCGCCGATCATCCGGGCCCGGCGTAACAGATACACCGCTCCACGCTCGACACCACTCCGTTTCTGGGAGGCGATGTGCTGGTCTTGCGTGCTGAATCGTCCTGGCTCTTGTCGGGCATGAACGGCGATTTGTTCCATGCGGCCGTTGAAGATGCGCACCAGCCGCAAGTCCCACCGCACCCAGAGCGTGCGGCCCAGATACTCCGGCGGCACGGAGTAATATGCCTTGGCCACTTCGACGTGCCCGTCCCGATGTACGATCCGCTGCCCCTCGTGAAAGAACTGAAACCGCTCCAATGGCAACGGTTGCAAGGCCCGACGTTCCACTTCTTGGAAGAGCTTGCCGACCTGCTTGCGGATCGTGGCGTGAATCCGGGTGTCGGCCACAGTCGTCTCCCACTGGGCGAGATGATCGTTCTCTCCCTCCAGGGTTGAGAAACGGTGGGCCTTCAGCCCGTTGTCCTGCACATAGCCGACGCCGCTTTCGATCTTGCCCTTGTGTCTCGGCGTGCGAGGCTTGGTAGGCAAGATCGTCACACCGTAGTGTTCGCAGAAGGACTGAATCTTGGGCGTCAGGTCGGGATCGTACCAGTCGGGGTTCTTGACCGCCGCCTTGAGGTTGTCGACCACCAGCACCTTCGGCACGCCGCCGAAATGCCAGAAGGCGTTCTCAATGCAACGAATGAAATCTTCCGTGGTCTGGCGATAGACCGCCTCGCTGTATCCCTTGCGGCTGTAGTTCAGCACGATCCGAAAGACGTGCGACCGCCTCCGCTTGCCCGTGGGCAACTCGATCCATGCCCCCGTTCCGAAATCGACCTGGGCCTCCTCGCCCGCCTCGCACCCCATCCGGCGAAACGGCAGGGGATGGGTTCCTCGCAGCTTGGCCACGAACCGACGCACGCTGTGATACTCGTGGTCGAACCCTTCGCCCCTCAAGTCCTGATAGATTCGTTGGCCCGAAAGCCCTTGCTCCAACTTCTCCAGGATCACCTGCCGATACGGCTCGCAAGCACTGCGACCGCACTTCTTCTCCAAGGAAATTGTCGCCGTCGAAGTCTCGATCCCAGTCGCCAAGCAGGGGGGCAATTCGGGCGGGACAAGAGCGCCAGAAACCGGCTCCGACCCGACGGGCGCTTGGGCTGGTTTTGGGTCGGAGCCGAGGGGCGCGTTGGCTGGTTTTGAATTGCCGACCTCCGCATCTGACAAGGAGGGCGATTGGCTTGCCTCGATCCCCCTCTCGTCACCGGACGCCCCGGCCAACAACGGCCGTTCCCAACCTTCCGTGGCTTGACCATCGGCCACATCCGAGCCGAGGGACGCTTTGGCTGGTTTTGGAACGCAACCGCTTGCTCGGATGTACTTTGCGACCGTCTCCCGGTCTACGTCCAACTCCCGAGCAATCCGCCGTTGCGGCCAGCCCCGCTCGTGTAATCCTAAGATCGCTTGAATATTGCGATGCATCGGCACGCATCGTCTTTAGCCGAAAAGGTGATGATGCCGAAACCGCCGATCCGTTACAGAAGCTCTTGCTGGATACCATCAGGGCTAACCCTGGCACCAATCGAAAGGGTTTGCATCGCGCCACCGGCGGCCATCTTCCCGCTACAGCCATACTGGAGGCATTGGCAGCTATCCAACGAGAGGTGATAGTGCCTTGTCCCAAAGCGGAACCGAACTCTCCAGTTCCCGGTCTTCGGGTGCTGATCAATGGATGCCATGACTTGTCGTCCCAGTGAAACACTCTCCACCAACGCATTACCAGCATTATACTGTGAACGGGCTGACGTGAGCCGTTTTTCCGGCAAGAATGGCTCGTTCTTGCCCGCTCACAGTATATGTTCCACCGATGTTCCACCAGCAATAGAGAACACGCTTGGCGAAAACCCCTGCTTTCTGCACGCGTAAAGCTTCGTCCAACCCGTCCGCGTAGGGGATTGGCCGGGTGCCAAGGTGCTTCGACGAGGGGATGGCCTTGGGCAATGTTATGAACTGTCGGGGGCGGCCGGGATCGCGGTTGGCATCGTCAATGTAGCGCGCCGTTCGGAAGAGAGATTCCAGGGCAGAAAGGGGTGGATGTCGTCGGGCGCCTTCCCGCCAGCCGCTGCACAATTCTCCAAGTACCACGTCAGCCACGGGCGAGGATTGATTTTCCCGTGAGCCAGCGTGGCCAATAGCGAGAACATGGTCGCTGCCAGCCGGCCACTCCAGAGGGAACCCGAGCCGTAGAAGTTCTTTGGCTCTTCCGGTTTTAGGTGCAGAACGCGAGAAATTCAGCCTTCAGGCCACGGACGATCTCGCGTAGCTCGGCGATGGTCCGCCCGGCGGCTTCCGACGCCCGGTTCAAGTCCAGGAGCAGCCGGTTCCAGAGCGTGTCGGCTGACTTCACGCCGTAGCAGCGTTTGGTGATGACGCGGGCCTTGTTGTTGATACCTTCAACCGCCGCGCTGGTGTACCGCCCGTCGAAGTAGTTCAGGATGCCCGTCTTCCAGTTGTCGTAGGTCGTCCAGAACTTGGCGAAGTCCAGCCCCAGCGCTTCGGTCCGCGCGCGGAGTTCGGCCAACTGCTGTTCCGCTGTGGCGCGATCCGGCGCGGTGTCGAAGATCTCCTTGAACCGCACGCGCACGTCATACACGTCCTTCAACACAGGCAACTCGACGAACAGCCGATCCAGCGACTCGCGTTCCTCGGGCTTCAGGTCCTTCGGGTCGCGGCGGAACTCCCACATCAGCGAGCGGAACCGTTTCTGCTCGGCTTTGGACAACTGGGCCTTGTGCTTCCGCGTGCTTTTTTTTTCGCAACTCATCCACCACCTCGTTGAACTGCTTGGCCACGTGGAACCGGTCCACCACCAACCGGCTGTTGCGAAGTTGCTCGTTGCAGACCGGGCCGTAGACCTTCCCCATGTCCACGCGGTGCGTTTCCACCGCGGCGCGCTGCTCGGGCGTCAATTTCCCCAGGCATTCGAGGGCCGCTGCCGTGTCGCGCCCGCGGGCCACCGCCAGCACCTTCGGCGACTCCGGGTCGGTCAAGTCCGTCATCACCGTCACGTACAACTTGTGCCGCTTCTTGAGGCTGATTTCGTCCATGCCCACGTGCTTGATGACCCGTGCCGGGTCGATCCGCTTGTCGTCCTTCAACTGGTTCTCGACGATCAGTTCCACGGTCTCCGCCGAGATGCCCAGCCGCGCGGCCACCTCTTCTTCGTTGCTGCCGATGAGCATCCGCAGCACGTATTCCTCGAAGCGGTACGTGTACAGCACCTTCTTCCGCTTGAAGGGGGCGAAATGCTCCTGGCGATGCCCACAGCGCGAGCAACGATGGAAGCAAGGCTGGAAGATCAGGAAGCTCGGCTGACCCCACAGGTCCAGGTCGCGGACCACATAGACGGTGTTCTTGTACTCGTAGGTGGACGGCTCTTCGTGGCCGCACTGCTCACAACGGCAAGAGTCGGGCAGGGGGAACTTGACCTCGAAGCCGTGCCCGTCGCGCGAGCGCTCGTATCCCAACAGTTCCACACCCGGCGGCAAATCCAACTTCACTTTGACCTCGACCTGAGCCATCCGTGGCCTCCTTGGTTGGCGGTGTCTTCTGCGACGGGGCGAAGGCAACAACCGCGTTGGTCCGACCGCCGCCGCTTGAGCAAGGTAACGCCGCGGGCGACCTCGGGCCAACAGCAACCTTCCCAACTCGCGAAATCGGCGCCCGCAGGGAGGAGGCGGCGGAACATGTTCCCGGACAAGCACTTACGCTCGCAATCCCTGTTGCACTATATTCTTGTGGGGGGGGCTAATATGGCGAGAATTACGTGCCTGGGGCGTTCAAGCAACCGTCGCGCGTAGTATAACGGCCGCTATTGTTGAGCCTCGGGTTTGTGCGGCGTTCGCACCCAGAACCGGAAGAGCCAGTTCTTTCGCGCCACGGCCGGACCGCGACCAGCTCGTTCCGAAGCGTTGTTGTCCAGCGGGATGCGCGGATCATCGACGAACCGAACCAGTCCCGTCCAATGCTCTTGCAGACTTTCCAGAACTTTGCGGCACGGCTGGCGGAGTTTGGCATCGGAGAGTTCTGTCACGGCTTCAGCACGCATCGTTTCCACCGCACGACGCAAGAGAACATCCTGTTCTTGAAACTTCACCGAATCGAACGGATGTTGTAGGCGTTCTCGATTGACGTGATAAACGTGTCGGATGCGGCGCAGCCACTCCAAGGCCCAAGGCGTCAACTCCGTCCAACTCTTGCCCACTGCGACAAAGTCGCGCCGCACATGCGCCCAACAGAACGCCAACAACAGCAACCCTCTTTTCACCGGCGTCATGGCCTTGTAGCCTGAGTACCGATCCACTGCCAACACCCCGGAAGCCTTTAGCCCCAAGTGCGACTGCGGCACTTCGTGGCCGCGACTGGGATCGAGCAGATAGACCACCGTATCCGTGCCGAGAATGACCCACAACCACCAGCCATAGCCCTTTTTCCCGTCCAAAACGGCGAAAACCAGCCATCGGGTTTCGTCGGCTTGATGGAAGTCGCCTTGCCGATTTCGCTCGCACAATGCCTCGTAGATCGGCTGCAACATCGGCCCCATCCGTTGCAGCCCGTCGTTGATCGTGCCACCCGGCAAGTCCAAATCATACTGTTCGAGTTGCCCGAGCAGCCGTTCCGTGGGCCGATACGACGAATACTTATCCAACAAGACAAACACCCAGATCGAAACGCCGTAGTTGCCTTTGGGAATCAATTTCGGCGGCGGCGGGGCCGTAAGCGTTCGCCTCGCGGGATCGCAATCGCACGCCGCCCGATAGCGTCGCCGTCGAATGCGCCGCCGATGCGCCCGCACGTCGATCTCCAACACCTCCGAATCTTCCGTGTCTGACATCATCGCGGGCAACCTTCCGCAGATCGGACAGATCAACGATTCTTCCGGCAGCGCGACAAACTCTTCCTCGACTGGCAGATGGGAATAGTCGCGCCGACCGTGGCCGGCATGACCGGGCTGCGCACCGCGTTTCTTGGGAGTCGTTTCGACCTCTTGGGGATCGAACAAATCGTTGGCCCGATTGCCTTGGGCCGACTTCTCCGACTTGCGACCAAAGAGCTTGTCTTGCAGGGCGCGGACCTGACCGCGAGATTGTTCAAGCTCCTCGGTCAACTGTTCAAGGCGTCTTAGGGCCTTGGCATGTTGGCTTTTCCAATAGCCGACTTCCCGGCGGAAATCTCTCTGCAACTGCTCCAGTGCGCGTTCCAGACGTTCGACGGCCGGGCAGTTCGCACAAGAAACCAACGTCTTCGTCGTCTCGGTCGGCGGGACCAGAAGCGTGGCATTCATAAGGCCACGCTATATCCAGATTGCCCCCCTCAGGCCAGATCAATATCTTCGCCAACCCACCCCAAAGGACGGGTTGGACGAAGCTTTACGGCTTTCGGCTCTCCGCCAACTTTGGGGATTTTTACGTTTGGCACGCGACTTGACGGGCGGCCTGACGTTGGAAGTCTTTTGTTACAAATGACTTACGTATGCGATCATGCACCATCACGGGCGTTGCCCGTCGTTTTCCCCCAAAGTTGGCGGAGAGCCCGGCTTTCTTATTGCGCCTCCAGAGAGTAATCGGCCGGGGCTACCCTGGGGCTATCCGGGAATCAAGGACTGCCGCGCAACAACCACCACGATACGATCACCACAGCAGTGCCAATGAGTGTGCCCCAGCCGACTGTATTTCTTGGGCTTGGCGGCTGTTTCGCTGGCTCAATTGTCAGGCTGTGAAATCGCCGTTGCTGTCGGCACGTCGAGTCGCGCCGCGATGCCGACTTCCAACGATTCGTCGTAGCTCACGTTCGCTTCTCTGAATGAGTCAGGAACCCGAACGCCAGCGAATGCGGGCAAACCTCGCCCACCGCCGTCCTCGACGATTCCCTGAAACAGGGGGAGCAGCAGCGGGCATCCCGGACATGGTCCCGCTACAAGGACTTCCTTCAACTCTTCGTCGCCGAGTGCCGGAGCATCCGGTGGGAGACTATATACTGTGAGCGGGCAAGAACGAGCCATTCTTGCCGGAAAAACGGCTCACCTCAGCCCGTTCACAGTATAATTCCGGGCGCGTAACCACCCGGCTCAATTCCCGAAATACCTCGCACCCGACGACCAAGCGGACCGTCGTTGCTCCCCTTCAAGGGGGTTCCACTGGGTCGTGAGGAATCGCGGTCCGCAGAAGGCGATCATTTCATGTATCAGACTCTCAGTGCCCTCTCAGAACCTTTTTCGGTGCTATACCTACTGGTTGCGGCGGGTTTGGCCATGCTTTGGTGGCGGCGTGTGGAATCGCGGAGGCGGCTGCTTGCGGTCACTGTGCCGTTCATAGTCGTGGGAATCATATCTACACCGGCCGTTGCCTATTTTGCGATTGGATCCCTGGAGTGGCGTTACGCGCCCGAAACCGATTTGCCGAAAGACGGCGAGGCGATTGTGGTTCTCGCTGGCGAGGTTCGGCCGCCGGACGCCCGCGTTGCCGAAGTCGAAATGGCGGATGCCACCCTGTTGCGGTGCCTGCGCGGCCCGGCTCTATCATGGCAGGCCCTGCTTGGTCGTGCTTTGTGGCGGGAAAGTGGACACCAGCATTCCGGGGCCCACATTCGCACAGACCATGCATGATTTTCTGGTGGATCAGGGAGTCAAGGAACGCGATCTGCTAATGGAGGGCACCTCCAGCACCACCTACGAGAACGCATTGTACGCGCGGGATCTGCTCTTTCAGCGGGGAATCAACAAGATCGTCTTGGTTACCAGCGCAAGCCATTTGTGGCGGGCAGAGGGTTGCTTCCACGCACAGGGTTTCCAAGTCACGCCCTCTGCCTGCGACTTTCGGGCGAGACGGGTCGCGTGGTCGGTGAGGAATTTCTTGCCCAGTTCCCACGCAAGCGCGGACGTGCAACTGGTAGTACACGAGTGGCTGGGAATCGCGTGGTATTGGCTCCACGGAAGGATATAGGTGCAGACTTGCCCCTGGCGGCAAGTGCCCAAGGTTCCTCGGGCCAACGCGACCCGCCAAGTCGCCCAATACGGCCTTTGGCAAGGCTGACGCCGGTCACTCGTTTGCCCCCAGTGCACGAAAGAGGCACCTGGGCTCCCCGTCGGCGGCCTATAGCAGGCCGGTTTTCGCTCTGGCACCGCTCGCCTCCCGCCGCTACAATCTGCCGTCCCCAACTTCTCTATTCTCCCTCGGAGACAGATCATGGCTACCGCCTCGATACACCCGCAGCGAACCCGAGTTACACACACGGACAGCGCCACCGCGGCCCCGAAGTCGAAGAAACGCCACCACTGGCGGTTGCTGATCGGGCTGGCGGGCCTGGCGGCCGTCGTCTGGCTGCTGCCGGCCATCGTGGTACACACGCCGTTGTTCCACTGGATCTTGGGCAAGGCCACGGCCGACCTGAACGGCTCGGTTAGCGTGCAATCGGCGTCGCTGGGCTGGCTGTCGCCAGTGGCCGTCGAGGGCGTCGAGGTGAAGGACGCCCAGGGCAAGTCAGTGCTCACGCTGCCGGCCGTGAGCGGCGATCGGTCGCTGGCGGCCCTTCTGTGCAACTACACGAACCTCGGCACGTTCACCCTCGAACGGCCCAAGGTGTCGATCGTGCTGCGCGACGACGGCAGCAACGTGGAGGACCTGCTGGCGAAATACCTCGCCCCGAAAGAACAGCCCTCCTCACCGGTGAAGATCGGCCTCGTGCTGGAAATCGTCGACGGCAGCGTCTCGGTGACCGAGCAACTCACCGGCCTGACCTGCCAGGTGGAAAAGTTGGGCGTAACCGTCGACATGTCGCAAGGCACGGACGGGCCGCTGGCCGTCAAAGCGTCGGCCGCGCTCTCCGACGCCCGAACGCCCGGCAAACTCAGCGCCGGCGTGAAGATGGCCGCCGAGGGCAACTCGGCCACGTTGAGCGTCGAGCAGATTTCGCTGGCCGTGCTGCGTCCGCTGGCGGCGCGGTTCGTGCCCGGAACAAAACTCTCGGGGCGGCTGTCGACGACCATCGGCGCGTCGTGGGGCGGTACGGCCGGCAAGAACAGCGTGCAGGCCGACATCAGCACGCAAGGCTTCTCGTTCAGCGCTCCGCTGTTGCAGGGCGACGTGGTCGCGCTCGATCGGTTCCACGCCGCCGGCCAGGTGTCGTGGCAGGCCGACCGCGTGGACATCGAAAAGGCGATGCTCGATTGCGATTTGGGCACCGCCTCGCTGGAGAGCACGCTGCAATTGGGCGAGAAAGGCGGGCTGTCGCTGGGTGCGCTCTTGGGTCAGCGGCACGAGTTGCGCGGCCAGGTCGATCTGGCGCGGCTCGCCCGGCTGCTGCCCAAGACGCTCCATCTCCGCCAACAGATGCAGATCAACTCGGGCCAGGCGGCGGTGTCGTTCGACAGCAAGCCCCAACCGCAAGACATGGCGTGGGATGGGCAGTTGGACGCCGTCAACTTGACGGCCACGGCCGCGGGCCGGCCGATCACCTGGGAGCGGCCGCTCTCGCTGGTGTTGAAGGCCCACGAGACGCCCGCGGGGCCCGTCATCGACGCGCTGAATTGCGAATCGGATTTCGCCAAGCTCCACGCCAACGGCACGCCCGACGCGCTGGCGGCCTCGATGACCTTCAACCTCAAGCTGCTGGCCGACCGCTTGGGCCAATTCGTCGACCTTGGCAGCCTGCAATTGGCGGGCGAGGGGACGGGCAACCTCAATTGGCGCCGCTCGCCGCAACAGCAGTTCGACGCCGACGCCTCGCTGCAACTCACGAACCTCCAAGTGGCCCTGCCGAACCAGACGCCGTGGCGCGAGCCCGATCTGCTGGCGCGGCTTACGGCCAAGGGGCAAACCGACCTCAGCGCCGAGACCCGCATTGACGCCGCCGCGCTCAACGTCAAGGCAGGCGCCGATCAGCTCGACGTGCAGCTCGCCGCGCCCGTCAAGGATCTCCGCAACGGCGGCATCTGGCCGCTCCGCGTGCAGACGCAAGGGCAATTGCAGAACTGGCCCGGCCGGCTGGCCGCATGGCTGCCCGCCAACTCGCAACTCTCCGGGGCGTACGCGCTGGAAGCCGACGTGACGGCCGCGAAGGACCGCGTGGACCTGCGCCAGGTGAGACTTGCCGTGGCGCCGCTGATCGTGGCCTCGCCGTGGCTGAACGTCAACGAGCCGCGGCGTGGACGCCGCGGTCGCCGGCTCGTGGGACCAGCAGCAACGGCGGCTGCACATCGAGCCGGCCAGCCTGGCCTGCGCGACGGTGGCCGTCCAGGCCAACAACGTCGTCCTGGCCGTGCCCGAGAAGGGAGCGATGGAATTGTCAGGCACGCTGGGCTACCAGGGCGACGTGGCCCGGCTGGGGCAATGGTTCAGCGATCCCGCCAAGCCGCTGGCATGGCAACTGGCGGGACAACTCCGCGGCTCGGCGCAATTGCAGCAAACGGCCGGCGTCATCCGCGGCGATGCCACGGCCGACGTGGCCAATCTGGCGGTCGTCGATGCGGCAGGCCAGCAGTTCCAGGAGCCCACAATCCACCTGGCGGCGCGCGGCGACTACAACAACCAGACGAACACACTCCAACTCGAGCAATTGGATATCACCTCCGATGCGGTGACCGCCAAGGCCGCCGGCCGCATGGCGCCGGCCGGCGGCGTCAACGACGCCCAACTCAGCGCCCAGGCTCGGCTACGACCTGGAACGCCTCAGCGGGCTGCTGCGGCCGTGGCTCGGCAGCGGCGTCAGTTTCGCCGGGCGCGGCTCGTCGACGGCCTCGTATCGTGGACCGTTCTCGTTGAGCACCGGCTCGGCCGCCGCGAATCTGCGATGGGACGCGGCCAGCCTGTACGGCTTCCGGCTCGGGCCCGGCGAGATCAAGGCCACGATGGCCAACGGCGTGGCGCAGATCGAGCCGCTCGATCTGGCCGTAAGCGGCGGGCGAATCCACCTGGCGCCCCGGCTGCGGCTGGCGCCCGATCCGATGGAACTGACGTTGCCCAAGGGGCCGCTGGCGCAACAGATTCAAGTCGATCCGGGGCTGTGCGCCTTGTTGTTGAAGTTCTGGTGCCGGCGTTGGCCGGCGTGACCACGGCCCAGGGCTCGTTCACGATCGAGCTGGATGATTTCAACGGCAAGTGCGTGCCGTGCCGCATCCCGTTGTCCGATCCGTCGAAGGGCGATCTGGCAGGCCGGTTGATCATCCATTCGATGGACGTGGGGCCGGGACCGCTGAGCGGCGAGTTGACCACGTTTCTGGCCCGCCAGGCGCCCGACTGAAGTTGCGGCCGGAGTCGGTTGTCAGCTTCCAGATGGTCAACGGCCGCGTTTATCACCAGGGTCTGGAACTGATGTTCCCCGACATCACCATCCGCACGAGCGGTTCGGTCGGGCTGAAGGATGAGACGCTCGACATCGCGGCGGAAATGCCCGTGCCGCCGAAGTGGCTCACCGGCAACACAACGCTCTCGCAGGCGATGCGCAATCAGGTGATCCGCGTGCCCATTGTCGGAACGCTCGCGCAGCCACGGCTCGATCAGAAAGTGGTGGAGAACTACAGCCGCCAATTCCTGCAAAAAGCCGCCACCACCGTCATTCAAAGCGAGGTGGGCAAGCAACTGGACCGGTTGTTCGCGCCGCAAAAGTAGCGAACGTCCCCTCTCCTGCTGGGAGAGGGTTAGGGTGAGGGCTGGCGGCCGTGAAACGCGTCACCTTGCTCGCGTGCCTCCACTAGGCCCTCACCCCTGCCCTCTCCCAAGGGGAGAGGGGAGAAATTTGCAGAACTTCTGCTAGAATAGCCGCGTGCACGCCATCGAAACCGATCAACTGACGAAGCGGTTCGGCGATCTGGCCGCGGTGGACGAGCTGACGCTCACCGTGGCCGAGGGGGAGATCTTCGGCCTGGTGGGGCCCGACGGCGCCGGCAAGACCACCACCATGCGGCTGCTTGACCTCGATCATGGAGCCCACCAGCGGCGAGGCCTGGGTCGCCGGCCGCCACATCGTCCGCGAAGCCGAGAAGATCAAGGAAAGCATCGGCTACATGAGCCAGCGGTTCGGGCTGTATCCCGACCTGACGGTGATGGAGAACATCGACTTCTACGCCGACATCTACAACGAGCCGCGCCGCGGCCGCCGGGAAAAGATCGACCGGCTGCTGAGCTTCAGCAACCTGACGCCGTTCAAGCGGCGATTGGCCGGCAACCTGTCGGGCGGAATGAAGCAGAAGCTCGGCCTGGCCTGCGCCCTGATCCACACGCCCAAGGTGCTGTTCCTCGACGAGCCGACCAACGGCGTCGATCCCGGTCTCGCGCCGCGATTTCTGGCGAATCCTCTACCAACTGCTGCGGGAGAAGGTGACGATCTTCGTCTCCACGGCGTATCTCGACGAGGCCGAGCGCTGCAACCGCGTGGGGCTGATCCATCGCGGCCGGCTGCTGGCCTGCGGCACGCCCGGCGAAGTCAAGAAGCTGATGCGCGGCACGATTCTGGAAATCCGCACCGACGAGCCGCGGCAGGCCGTGGCCGTGCTCAAGCAGCGGTTGCCGGCGGCGTCGGTGGGGCTGTTCGGCGACCGGCGTGCACGTGGTCAGCCTCGAACCGGAGCGGACCGCCGCCGAGGCGGAGGCGGCGTTGGCCCAGGCCGGCCTGGGCGTTGTCGGCATCCGGCCGATCGAGCCGTCGCTGGAAGACGTGTTCATTTCGGTGCTGGCGGAGAAGGAGAGGAATGAATTGCAAGCGAATGCGCATGAACAACAATGCCGCAACGAGCCACCGCCGTCGTGGTCGAAAACCTGGAAAAGCGGTTCGGCAGCTTCGTGGCCGTCGATCGCGTCAGCTTCCAGGTCGCCAAGGGCGAGGTGTTCGGCTTCCTGGGGCCGAACGGGGCGGGCAAGTCGACCACCATCCGCATGCTCTGCGGCATCCTCGCGCCCCAGCGGCGGCTCGGGCACGGTGGCCGGCTTCGACATCCGCACCCAGCCCGAACAGATCAAGGCCAACATCGGCTACATGAGCCAGAAGTTCTCGCTCTACCAGGACCTGACGGTCGAGGAGAACATCGACTTCTACAGCGGCATCTACTGCATCCCGCCGGAGAAGAAGCGGCAGCGGAAGGAGTGGGTGATCGAGATGTCGGGCCTGGCCGAGCATCGCCGCCAGCCGACGGCCGATCCTTTCCGGCGGCTGGAAGCAGCGGCTGGCCCTGGGCTGCGCGATCCTCCACGAGCCGCCGATCGTCTTTCTCGACGAGCCCACCTCGGGCGTCGATCCGATCAGCCGCCGCCAGTTCTGGGACCTGATTTACGAGCTTGTCGGGCCAGGGCGTGACGATCTTCGTCACCACGCACTACATGGACGAGGCGGAGTATTGCGACCGGCTGGGGCTGATCTATCGCGGCGAGCTGATCGCCCTGGGCACGCCGCACGCGCTGAAGACCGAGATGATGAAGGAGGACGTGCTGGAGGTGCTCTGCGAGCGGGCCGAGGCCGCGCTGCCGGAAATTGCCCGGCTGCCCAGCGTCAAGGAGGCGGCCATGTTCGGCAAGGGGCTGCACCTGGTGACCACCGACGGCCGCGCGGGCGGAGGCCGACGTGCGGCAATTGCTCGGAGCGGCCGGGCAAGCGATCGAGCGGATCGAGAAGATCGTGCCTTCGCTGGAAGACGTGTTCGTCTCGCTGATCGAGGCCCGCGACCGCGCCGAGCAGCCGCAGGAGGAGGTGCAGCGATGAATCTGCGCCGCGTATGGGCCGTGGCCCGCAAGGAATTCCTGCACGTGGTCCGCGATTTCCGCAGCCTGCTGATGGCGATCGCCACGCCGGTGCTGCTGCTGACGCTGTTCGGCTACGCCCTGACGCTCGACGTGGACAACGTGCCGCTGGCCGTGTGGGACCAGAGCGGGAC
The DNA here is from genome assembly GCA_963759115.1 of uncultured Planctomycetaceae bacterium. Taxonomy (GTDB): domain Bacteria; phylum Planctomycetota; class Planctomycetia; order Pirellulales; family Thermoguttaceae; genus CAVWXT01. Next base: position 548,973 of record CAVWXT010000006.1, on the reverse strand, counting down.
GGAGCGGAGCCGGGAGTTCGTCAGCCGTTTCGCCGGCTCGCGCTACTTTTCGCTCCGCGCGTACGTGGACAACTACGCGCGACCTGGAGCGGGCGATCGACACGGGGCAGGTGATGATGGGCCTGGTCGTGCCCCGCGACTTCGCCCAGCAGATCGACGCCGGCCGCGACGTCGCCCGTGCAATTGATCGTCGACGGCAGCGACTCGAACACGGCCACCATCGCCATCGGCTATGCCGACGTGATCGCGCAGATCTACGCCCTCGACCTGACCGCTGGAGCAGAACCAGCGCCGCGGCGGGCCGCCGCTGCAAATCCCCTTGGACGTGCGGCCGCGGGTGTGGTTCAACGAGGAGCTGGAATCGAGAAACTTCATCATCCCCGGCCTGATCGCCGTGATTATGATGGTCATCGCGGCGATGCTGACTTCGCTGACGGTCGCCCGGGAATGGGAGCGGGGCACGATGGAGCAATTGATCTCCACGCCGGTGAAGGCCCCCGAGCTGATCCTGGGCAAGCTCGTGCCCGTATTTCGCCATCGGCATGTGCGACGTGACGCTGGCCGTGCTGATGGGCGAGTTCGTGTTCCACGTGCCGCTGCGCGGCAACGTGGCCCTGCTGTTCGGCATGTCGGCGATCTTTCTGATCGGGGCGCTGGCGATGGGCATGCTCGATCAGCATCGTCACCAAGAGCCAACTGCTCTCCAGCCAGGTGGCCGTGGTGGCCACGTTCCTGCCGGCGTTCCTGCTGTCGGGCTTCATCTTCACGATCGCCAACATGCCGCGGGCGATCCAGATGGTCACGTACCTCGTGCCGGCGCGGTACTTCGTGGCGATCCTCAAGGGCATTTACCTGAAGGGCGTGGGGCTGGAGATCCTCGCCGGCCAGGCCGTTCTGCTGGTGGTTTATGCCGCGGTGATGGTGCTGTTGGCCAGGTTGAAGTTCAAGAAGAAACTGACGTGAGGGGCGTGATGCCCGCGGACAATTGTGAGGGACGATTGGGGAGGTGTTGTCAACCAATAGAAATGTCCCCTGTTTTGCGCCAATAGAAATGTCCCGTTACTGTTATGGTTTTCGTCTACCCTAAAGTGGCGTGCTCCGCGAGGCGAGCGCAGCGAGCCGAAGCGGAGCACGCCACTTTTTCCGCCGGCGGCGGGAGGGGGGCGGAAGGCTCTGGTCGGGCCGCAGCCACTCGCCGGCCGCGCCAGGGATGGTTCGCGGCAGGCTTGTGCCCCTGACTCGAACCCGTCGGGCCGGTACGCTTGGCCGGCTTTGGCAGCGGTGGGGCCAAGATCGGCGACCAACACACTTCGCGCTGGCCAGCGAACACCCGCAGCACGCCGTCCAGCGGTTCGCAGACCGTCACGCGCTGACCGCTCCGAATGAACTCGGCCGTCTCACGCGGCAATTGCAAGATGCGATTCCGCCAACGCAATGTCCAGTCCTTGGCCACCACCCGCGATTCTTGAATCGACACGATGCGCGCCAGGTTCCGTGCCGGCCGATAGCGGGCGATGCCAGTCCTCCGCCGCCGCCGCCGCCACCGCGAAGTGCGCGTTGAATCCCACCAGAAACGTCTCCTCCAGGAATCGGTTCGCCGACTCCAAGTCGGAGATCTTCGCGCGCCGCAACGCCTTGACCAGCCGATCCTGAAGCGTTCCGTTCATACGCTCCACACGCCCCTTCGCTTGCGGACTCCGCGCCAGAATCAGCTCCACGTCCAGTTCGCGCATGGCTCGCCCAAACTGCGTTTCTGGCGGGCAATTGTCGAGCAATTCCGCATCCGTCGGCTCACCCTCCGGCCGATAAATACTGTGCTGATCCACGTACAGACCGCGCGGCAAGCCGTGCCGCCGGGCGTAACGCTGAAACAAGTCCGACGACGATGCCCATGATTCTTTCTCGTAGAACCGCGCCGTCACCCTGCCTGTGGCATCGTCGATCATGACCATCAGCACCGCCCAGCCACGCCGCCCCTCGAACCAGTCGTGAAACGAACCGTCCATCTGCACCAACTCGCCAAGGTGCTCGCGCCGCGTTCGACGACGACGATGCAGTCGCCGCTTGCGCCGGCGATCCAACAAGCCCGCCTGCAACAGCCACCGCCGCAGCGTGGTCACCCGAGACCTTCACGCCGTCTTCCTTCTCCAGGCATTCCGCCGCCAACGTCGCCCCGTAATCGGCGTACCGCTCGCGATACAACGCCAGCGACCGCTGTTTGGTCTTCTCCGGCGAATGCCGATTGGGGGCTCGGCCACGCAGCCGATGTACCAGGCCGGCATCGCCTTCGCTCTGATACCGAGACCACGCCCGCTTCGTTTGGCGATAACTCAGCCTCAGCAGTTCGCTCGCCTCGACCAGGGTCATCCCCCCCGTTTTCACCCGACTGAACGCCTCCAGCCGCTTTCGTTCTTTCCGACTCATCGAAATCGTCCCCATTCTCTCGTTTCCTTTCGGAAACGATCTTAGGGGACATTTCTATTGGTCGCTAATGGGGACAATTCTAATGGCGCACGACAGAGGGACGATTGGGGAGGGCTTGCCAGGGGGCCGCGGTTGTGATAGCCTAGTTAGTTTCGGCAGCATAGCCGGCAGGGTGGGCCTACGCTTCCGAACAGGGAACCGGCCTCGGGCGGCGGGGGCCACGTTTTTCGTAAGTTATTGCAAGCAAGAGACTTGCCAGCGTAGCTTCAATCGGCAGAGCACCGCATTCGTAATGCGGGGGTTAAGGGTTCGACTCCCTTCGCTGGCTCTAACGTGCAGGGCGATTTCAGGAGCAGTTTGCGATGGCACAAACCGTCGAGTTCGATCTGAAGCAATCTGTGGTGCGAAACGACACGTTCGGTCCGCGCGAAGTCCGGCAGATGCAGGAAGCCATCGCCCGCGACTTCGCCCAGTATGCGGTCCTCCGCGACGCGGTGGGCGAATTGCAGACCCGCGAGGATCATACCCCGGCCAGCCGCGTCCGGCTGGGCGTTTGCCTGTACTTGTTGGGCCGATACTACCGGGCGATCGAATCGCTCAATCAGGCCGACGGCGGGGCGATGGCCCACTATTACCTGGCCAAATGCCACTTCGCCCGCCAGGAGTATCGGGAGGCCATCGACAGCTACAAGGCGGCCGAGAAGGCTGGCTATGACGCCGGCGACTGCGCCTTGGGGCGGGCCGAGGCCCTCCGTTACGGCGGCGATCCCAAGGCCGCTCTGGCCCTGCTCGATTCGCTCTCCGGCGCGGTTGAGCAAACCGCCGAATACCTTGCGCACGCGGCGCCACCGTGGCCGCGTTGGGCGGCAATCCCCATGAGGTCGTGGCCCTCTACGAGCGGGCGGTCGAGGCCGACCGCAACCATGCCGGCGCCCTGTTCGGTTTGGCCCTGGAAAACGACCGCCGCGGCAACGACGAAACGGCCATGGAACTCTACAAGCGGGCGGTCAGCCGCTTTCCGGCGCACATCGGTTCGCTGACCAACCTCGGGCTGCTGCACGAGGACCGCGAGCAGTTCGAGAAGGCCGCGCAGTGCTATCAGCGGATTCTGGACGTGTATCCCGACCATCCCCGCGCGGCGCTCTATTTCAAAGACACCGAGGCGTCGCACGAGCAGTACTACGACGAGGACGCGGCGAAGAAACGCGATCGCATGGGCCAAGTGCTCAACATCCCGGTGACGGATTTCGAACTGTCGGTCCGCAGCCGGAACTGCCTGCAGAAGATGGGCATTATGACCCTCGGCGATCTCTGCCGCTGCACCGAGCAGGAATTGCTGGCCAGCAAGAACTTCGGCGAAACCAGCCTCATCGAGATCAAGGAGATGCTGGCCACGAAGGGCCTGCGGCTGGGTCAGTACGCCCAGGAGCGGCAGGCGGCCGAAGTCTTCGAGCCCGAACCGCTCAGCGCCGACGAGCAGGCCATGCTGGCCCGGCCGATCTCCGAACTGAACCTCTCGGTGCGGGCCCGCAAGTGCATGATCCGCTTGGGGATCAACACGATGGCCGACTTGATCCGGCGCACCGGCGACGACCTGCTGGAGTGCAAGAACTTCGGCGTTACGAGCCTCAACGAGGTCCGCGAGAAGCTCACGGCGATCGGGCTGAAGCTCCGCGGCGAATAGTCGGCCTGCCGCCAAACAAGGCCGCTCGGCGTCCTGTGCCCGATCCCTACGAAAGCCGCTGACACCACTTTGCCGGATCGCGGGCTGTGTGGAAGACGCAGTAGACCGTCACGGCGCCGCCGGCATACTCGTAGAAGATCGCGTACGGAAAGCGCCGCACCAACCCCCGACGGTAATCTTCATGCACCTTCGAGTGCATTTCCGGCATGCGGCATATTGCTTGTATGCAGGCATCGACACAATTGAGGAACTCTTCCCCCAAGCCGGCCCGCTGGCACTCGTACCAGCCATAGGCCTCGTCGATATCCTGTGCGGCTTCCGGCGCGATGATGAGTTCAGCGGCCATACCGAGTCCGAAGCCTTTGTTTGACCTCATCCCAGGAAAGCCCAGAGGCCGGGTTGTTCATCAGGTTGGCCTTCCGGCGCGCCAGCTCCTCCTTTTGCCAGTCGTGGACGGGGACGGCCGTCGGGCTAGCCGCCAAGTCATCCCAGAGATCCTCCACCAGTTGAAGTTTCTCTGCGGGACTCAGATCGAATACGGAAACAGCATTCGGGCTCATCGCAACTCCTCATAAAGAGGCCATGAGAAGGCCACTCGCTCCATGATTTCATGTTCTCGGCTGCCAGGCTGTCTGTCAAGATGCCCTGCTCCAGGCGTCCTGGCCTCGCCACGGATGGCAAGCCTCACCGGCCGCTGGCCTCCCCGCCGATTGTAGAAGAGATCCAATCGCCCCCGCCCTCAGTCATGCGGAACAGACTTGACGAACGACACGGTTGCTTCGGGGTATTCTTTTAGAAGTGTCGCATAGATGGGGATTTGGCTCAGGAGTCTCTTCAAGTATCGTTGGCTTCGCCTCTTCAATCGAACATGCCAGGGAGAGCACACATAGAGCGGAACCTGGACGACGACTTGATGTCCGTGCTCTTGAGGCGCGTTGGACTCTCGATTCGATCTGCGAAACGGCACGATGATATGGCTCACCAACGCCCCAATCAGGCCGAGGAAAAACAACCGAAACATGGCGGCGAAGAACATTCGCTCGCCTGTGGCGTCCCATCGCTCGCCACGCACCCGAACGTGCTCACATTCAACGCAGAAGATCGCAATGTCCTTGGTGAACTGCCCCGAGATGGCGCAAATTTCGCCACTCGGCAATTCTCCGCTACGAATCATTTGAGCAATCGTGCCAGGCGTATTGCGACCATACGCTTCTTGCCCCACCGACAATCTCAACTCGCTCAACTTTGGTATCAGCACTGAGCGGCCGCAGTCGCAAACCGCCGTGGAACCAGCGGCCGTTGCCGCAATGCTCAGACATCTGCCACATTCACAAGGCAAGGAGTAGGTCATAACGTCCCCGCTGCGAAAAAAGGGGATGAGTCCAGCTATTGTTCTTACCTTGATCTCCGGCGGGAACGGAAGGTGGATTCACGACCGAGTTTCCATGCCTGTCACCCGTTGCCAATGCAGTTGACGGCACCCAGTATACCGGCCGCACCGTCCCCCGTCAACAGGCCCCCTCCAACCACCAGTCGCCGACGCTGCCGACGCCTCTTGACAATAGTATCAATAATGGTATCATTCAATGATGCCGAGCGTTGATGGAATTGTCGATCAAATGCAACGGAGTCCGCGAGGGATTCGTTTCGCCGATCTGTGTCGCGTTTGCGATCACTTCTTTCGACAATCGCGGCAATGCGGGTCAAGTCATCGGATCTATAAGACGCCGTGGGAAGGCGATCCGAGGGTCAATATTCAAAACGCCAAGGGAATGGCCAAGGCGTATCAGGTCCGCCAAGTCCTCAAGGCAATCGAGAGGCTGAAACGTGAAGACAAAGAGAAGTGACCGCTATACCTATCGGGTAACGTGGTCGGAAGAAGACCAAGAGCATGTCGGACTATGCGCTGAGTTCCCGAGCTTGAGTTGGCTGGCCTCTTCGCCCGAGGCGGCCTTGCGCGGAATCCGAACGGTCGTCGCCGAGGTCGTTGAAGACATGCAAGCCAACGGAGAAACGATTCCCGAGGCTCTTGCTTCCCGTCACTTCAGCGGGAAGTTCATGGTTCGCGTGCCCCCGGAAGTTCATCGGCAGTTGGCTGTCGAAGCCGCGGAAGCAGGCGTTAGTCTCAATCGTTTGGCCAGCGCCAAGTTGTCCTGATCGAGCGCGAAGAAGGCTGGGCCTCCCGCGGTTATTTCGCCATGATTCCTCCAAAACACCCAGCCACATCTTTCCGCCTGGTGCATACCGATGCCCAAAGCGCGGCGCGGCGCAGCGTCTTCTCGACCCCGCACGGCGACGTGCAACTGCCCGCGTTCATGCCCGTCGGCACGCAAGCCACGGTCAAGGGACTGGAGATCGAACAACTCCGCGCCACCGGGGCCGAAATGATCCTGGGCAACACCTACCACCTGACCTTGCGGCCCGGTGAAGAGGTGGTCGCCGCGCTGGGCGGACTGCACCGTTTCATGGGCTGGGATGGGCCCATCCTCACCGATAGCGGCGGCTTTCAACTGTTCAGCCTCGCCCATCGCATCGAAGTGACCGAAGAACAGGCAATCTTCCGTTCGCACATCGACGGGCGGCTGGTGGCCCTCTCGCCGGAGCGGGCGGTGGCCATCCAGGAGGCCTTGGGCAGCGACGTGGCGATGGTGCTCGACCACGTCGTGGGCCTCCCCAACGAGCGGGAAGTCGTCCGCGACGCCGCCGAACGCTCCGTCCGCTGGGCCCGACGGTGCCGCGATGCCGCCACGCGCACCAACCAGGCGCTGTTCGCCATCGTCCAGGGCGGGCTCGACCCGGAACTTCGCGTCGCCTGCGCGAGGCAGCTTCGGGAGTTGGACTTTGCGGGCTACGCCGTCGGCGGCCTGAGCGTCGGCGAAGAGCAGGACGACATGCTTCGCATCCTGGAGACGACCGTGCCCGAGTTGCCCGCTGACCGGCCGTGCTACCTGATGGGCGTGGGCCGGCCCGAGGACTTGCTGGAAGCGATCGGACGGGGCATCGACTTGTTCGACTGCGTCATGCCCACCCGAAACGGCCGCAACTCCATGGCGTTCACCGACGAAGGGACCTTGCGTCTGCGGAACGCGCAATACGAGCGGGACGAGCGTCCTCTCCAAGTGGGGTGTCCGTGCGTCGCCTGCCGCCGCAGCCGGGGGTACATCCGGCACCTGTTCATGGCCGGCGAGATGCTCGGGCCGATTCTCCTTTCGATCCACAACCTCACGTACTACCAGCGGCTGCTGGCCGACGCTCGCCGGGCGATCGAATGCGATCAGTTCGAGCACTTCAAACGGGAAAGGTCGCGGGGGTGGGGGAAGCACAACGAGGGCGTGCGGCACGAACGCGATTAGTCGCGGGGGCTCGCGCCCCTGGCTAGTGACTGCCGCTGTCCGCGGCGATTACGTGTCTACGCACGATTGAGAACCTAGCGCAGCCCCCTTTTCGGATGCCCTGACATGCGGCCGGTCGAGAGACGTTGACTCGCCGAGTGGTGGTGCTCTAGAATCCGCGCATGCCCACCATAACCGTTCAGCCCGTGGCTTCTCGCCGCCAGCGCGGGGAGTTCCTTGAGTTTCCGTGGACTCTTTACCGCGGCGATCCGAACTGGGTGCCGCCCTTGCGGTTCGAGCAGAAGGAACTGGTCGGCTATCGCCCGCATCCGTTCTATGAGGAGAACCGGATCCAGACGTTTCTGGCCTATCGCGGCGGCGCGGTGTGTGGCCGCGTGGCGGCCATTCTCAACGAAGCGCACATTCGGCTGCACGGCCTCCGGCAGGGGTTCTTCGGTTTCTTCGAATGCGTCGACGACCAGGAGGTTGCCACGGCGCTGCTGGATGCCGTTGCCCAGTGGTTGGCCGAGCGCGATATCTTCTCCGTGCGTGGTCCGATGAGTCCGGGGATCAATTACGTCATCGGCGTGCTGATCGAGGGCTTCGACTCCCCGCCGACGCTGATGATGGCCTACAATCCGCCCTACTACGCCCGGTTGCTCGAGGGCTGCGGCTTCCGCAAGTCGCAGGACTTGTATGCGTATTGGGCAAATCTCGACATGCTGCCGGACAGTGCCGCGAAACACGGTCCGATCGCCGAACAGATCGTCGAGCGGTACAACATCCGCGTGCGCCCTATGGATACTTTGCGATTCCGCGAGGAGGTGGAGGCGTTCCTCTCGATCTACAACCGGTCGATGACCAAGCACTGGAGCTTCGTGCCGCTGTCGCAGCGGGAAGTGGAACACATGGCCAATGGCCTGCGGCGGCTGATCGTGCCCGAACTGGCTGTGGCGGCCGAGATCGACGGCAAGCTCGTCGGCGCCGCGTTCTGCCTTCCGGACTACAATCCCCGCATCAAAAAGATTGACGGCCGGCTGTGGCCCTTCGGCTTTGTGCGGCTGCTGTGGAACAAACGGGCCATCAAGAAAGTGCGGCTGTTGGCAACCAACGTCGTACCTGAGTACCAACTGCTGGGCGTCGGCCTCGTGCTCTTGCGGGCGATGGTGCCGGCGGGGCTGGCGTGGGGAATCGAGGAGGTGGAGTATTCCTGGGTCGCGGAGTCCAACAGCCTCTCGCGCGGCAGCCTGGAGAAAGGCGGCGCCCGACGCCTCAAGACCTACCGCCTCTACGACCGCGACTACGGTCCGCCCCCCTGCCCCTGATACGGATAGTAGTTGCCGTAGTTCATGTAGAACTGCGGAGTGCCCACGCCCTGCAAGGTCCGGTTCTGCTGGTTCATTTGTTGCAGGCTCATCCCCTGCAACCGCGAGTTGCGTTGCAGTCCGCTAATGTCGCCTCGGACCTGCCGGTTCTGTTTTCGCTGGTCGAATTCCGGCCGGACCAACGTGTTGTAGTTGTCGATGTCGATAGTGTCCCGGCGGAAGAGATTCAGCCAAGGACTCACTCCGGAAGCACCCGGCTGGTAGTTCGAATGCGGTTTGTCCGTGGTTTGCGGGGCCGCACCGCCGATCATCGAGGGGCGGGGAAGCTGCCCCGCCGACCCCAACGACGGGAGCGATCCCATCGGCATCGAGGTCCGGCGCTGATTGGCCGTGGGCAACATCGGCCCCATCGCCTGCATGGTCGCGCTGGAGGCTTCACCCGTCCCTGCCGCTCCTGGTTGCTGAGTGCCTGCCGTCGGCGCCTGCGGTTGGCCGGGCACGCCCTCCGTGCCGGGGCCGCCAGACTCCGTGGGAGACGAAGGCATCATAGCGGGGGCGCCTTGGCCTTGAGCACGCGCCGCTTGCCCAGCCGGCGTCTGCCCTCGCTGCATCTGTCCGGCCCGCGGTTGTCCGCCCGGCGTCATGCCGCCCCGCCTCTGGTCGCCGCCTTCTGGCGACGTTCCTTGCCGTCGGCGAATATCGTCAGGCGGGGCAATCGGAGCAAGGAGAGGCGGCATCGCAGGCACTGCCGCCGCCGGCGGCTGAGTTACGGATAGCTTTTCTTCCGGGGGTGCGTCGAGCACCCAGCCACCCAACAAGAATGTTCCGAGTGCGATCGCTACGTGCATGGCTTTTGCCTTTCCCGCTCCTGCCCCGCACAAGAGCCCAAAAATGCCATCGCCTTCTCACCCACTCGAATTGTACGTCCGGCAGGTGTTTTCGGCAACAGACGCGATGTTGTCGCGCAAGTCGTTCGACGCGGCCCCCCTGTTGGGATTATTGTCCGTGTTTAGGACAGGCCGTCTAAAATTGTCGGTTCGCGTTGTAGCCGCGGCCGAGGGTCTGGAAGCCGCGGGTGGCCGAGGTGCCCAGCGACGCTACGCCCAACAGCCGCTCGATCGGCAGCGTCACCTTCGTCAGGTAGTTGTTGAACGCCATCACGTTGTCCTCGGCGATGAACACCCGATCGCCGGGCATGATCTGGTAGTTCGTGGCCGCCGAGCCGCCCTGCGCGATCGCCTCGTAATCGACCGGCAAGATCTGCTCGCAGCCGAACCCGCCCGGCGCCGGCCGCGCCATCCACATCTGCGCGCTGGAAACCTGCGACAGCCCGTTGACCGCGCTCAAGGCGTCCAACACCGTCTCGTTGCCGGTGATCGGCACGCGGCGGACGTTGTCGCCCATGCCCGCCCCTTCCGTAATCACGTAAAACACCTTGCTGTTGTAGGCGATCACGTCGACCGACGCCTCCGGCGAGTCGAAATACTGCGACAGGTGCTTTTGCAGGTCCAGCCGAATCTCCGTGACCGTCTTGCCGGCCACGTGCAACATGCCGTATTGCCGCAGGTTGATCGTGCCGTCCGGCCCGATCAGGTACTGGCCGGTGATCGGCTGCGTGCCGGCGGTGCGGGCCAACTGCACCGACACGTCCGGCTTGGCCAGCACCTCCTGCAGCTTGCGGGTGATGGCCTCGGTGGCCTCCTCGATGGTCATGCCCGCCACGCGGACCGTGCCGTAGGCCGGCCCCAGGGTGACGATCCCCTCGCCTTCCACCAGGAAGAAGCCGTCGATGGGCTGATCGAGGATCGTGCCCAGCACGCGGATTTGCAGCACGTCGTAGATGTCGATGCGGTAGGGCGGCAGCGGCACCAGCTTGAGCATCTCGATCTGCAGGATGTCGGGCGGCTCGACGCGATAGGTCGGCAGCGACACCATGGACAGTTCGCGCGGCGGCTCCAGGGCCGGCGGCACCGGCTTTTGCAGCGACGGGTCGTAGAAGTCGACCGCATGACAGCCCGCCAGGCCGAGCATCGCCGCCGACCGCCAGCAGCACCGGCCAGCAGCGATCGGGCTACCGAACTGAGTGTGGTCATGGAGGTGGTGTCATCTGCCGCCGGTCCGCAGTCCCCCGTCTCTTTGTCAATTTGGGTTGTTTCCGAGTTTTGCGCAATGCTACCGCAAACTTATCCCAATCAACGCCGTCGGAATAATCGGCAAAGTCGAGCCGGGACTTTGCCCCGTTTTCGCGGGACGAACAGATTTCGGCGTTATCGGCTGCAGGAAGAGTCGGCCGTCGATGGGCGGTCATTCTTCTGCGTGCTATAATTACGCTGTTATCGTTTTGCAGACAAAAGCGTGTCCCGCCTATAGGAGAAAGTTCCGTGGCCAAGACACCCGACAAGCCCGAAGACAATCTGGACAGTCCCCCCGCAGTTGACGCGGCGGCGCCAACAACGCCTCCTGCCCAGCAGCCTCCGCAACGGATGCAGGTGGAGATCGACGATTCCAAGGTGATGGCGCTTTATGCCAACTTCTGCCGCGTCACCGGCACGCCGGAAGAATTGATCATCGATTTCGGCTTGAACCCGCAGCCGTTTGGATGCCGACGCACCCGATTCCGGTCACGCAGCGGATCATCACGAACTTCTACACGGCCAAGCGGATGCTGCACGCGTTGCAGTTGACCATCCAGCGGCACGAAGCCACCTTCGGCGTGCTGGAAACCGACGTGCAGAAGCGCGTCCGTGCCGGCGCGCCCGGCCAAGCCCGCGGATAAGCAACGTCGCGATGAGAGATGAAGGGTGAAGGATAAGGGATGAGTTCACCGACGGTCTGTCGTCGGGAAGTTCGTCCTTCATCCCTCATCCTTCATCCTTTTCTTTTTGGGCCGGTACAGATCGGTGGCGATGCCGAGATGGACTTCGGCCGCGGCGCCGAGCGTCTCGCTGAGCGTCGGATGGGGATGGATGGTCTCCGCCACGTCGCGGACCGAGCAGCCCATTTCGATCGCCAGGACGGCTTCGGCCGATCAGTCGCCGGCGCCGAAGCCGACGATGCCGCAGCCCAAGACTCGCTCGGTCTCCGGATCGACGACCCACTTGGTCAGTCCTTCGGTGCGGCCGATGGCCTGGGCCCGGCCGCTGGCGGCCCAGGGGAATTGGGCCACTTCGATCTTGCGGCCCTGGCGTTTGGCCTCGGTTTCGGTGAGCCCGGCCCAGGCGATTTCCGGATCGGTGAAGACGACGGCGGGAATTGCCTGCGGCTCGAAGGCGGCCGGTTGGCCGGCCAGCGCCTCGACGGCCGCCTTGCCTTCATGGGTCGCCTTGTGGGCCAGCATCGGCTGGCCGGCCACGTCGCCGATGGCCAGAATGTGCGGATCGGCCGTGCGGCGCTGAAGGTCGACCACAATGAAGCCGTGGTCGTCGATCTGGACTCTGGTCTTCTCCAGCCCCAGCCCATCGCTATTGGGCCGCCGGCCGACGCACAGCAGCACGCGGCTGAACCGCCGCACTTTCTCCGGCACGTCGCCCTCGAAACTGACTTCGATCGCATCCTGCTTGTCGGCCAGGGCGGCGACCTTGGTGTTGAGATAGATGGCCTCGAAGCTGCCTTGGAGTCTCTTGTGCAGCGGCCTGACCAGGTCGCGATCGGCGCCCGGCAGCAGGCCGTCGGTCAATTCGACGACCGAAACCTCGCTGCCCAGGGCGGCATAGACGGTGCCCAACTCCAGCCCGATGTAACCGCCGCCGACGACCAACAGCGACTCGGGCACGTCGGGCAATTCCAGCGCGCCGGTGGAATCCATCACGCGATGCGTCGGCAAGTCGAAGGCCGGCATGAGCGTGGGACTTGATCCCGTGGCGACGATGCAGTGCTCAAAGACGACCCGGTCGTCGGCCAGCGGCTTGCCGTCCACCGGATCGAGCTTGAGCGTCTGCGAATCCTCGAAGGCGGCCCGGGCGCGGATGAACTGGACGTTTCGTCGGGCGGCAACTTGCTTCAGACCGCCTGTGAGCGTGGCGATGACCTTCTCCTTGCGCGGCCGCATGGCGGACAGATCGATCGCCGGCTCCGGAAAAGCGACGCCCCAATCGCCGAGGTGCTTGGCCTCGGCGATGGTCTTGGCCACGTGCAGCAGGGCTTTCGAAGGGATGCAGCCGCGCAGCAGGCAGACGCCGCCGAGGCGCGATTCGAGATCGACCAGGGTGACTTGCAGCCCCAGGTCGGCGGCGAGAAACGCCGCCGCGTAACCGCCCGGCCCGGCGCCGAGGACGCAAAGTTGAGTGTTCATGGAAGGGTTCAGGGTTCAGAGTTTAGGGTTCAGGACGCGAGGACCGCGCTGTTTCACGTACTGAGCCCTGCGCACTGAACGCTCCGCTCCATTACTTCGTCAACAGCAGTTTACCCGGCGATTGCAGGTAGTCAATGACTTGGTTGAGGAACCGTCCGGCGGCGGCGCCGTCGACGACGCGGTGGTCGTACGAAAGGCTTAGCGGCATCATCAGGCGGCCGTCAATCCGTCCCTCGTGTACGCCCACCAGCCAGCGCGATCGGCCCACCAGCAAGATCGCCACCTCGGGATGGTTGATGATCGGCGTGCTGTAGGCGCCGCCCACGGCGCCGAGGTTGCTGATGGTGAACGTGCCGCCGCGGATTTCGTCGATGCCGAACTCCGCCGCCCTGGCCCGCGATGTCAGCTTCGCTAGCGCCTCGGCGATTTGCAGGATGCCCATCCGATCGGCGTTACGCATTACAGGCACGACCAGCCCGCGGGGCGTGTCCACCGCCACGCCGAGGTTGACATACTGTTTGTAGACGATCTCCTCCTTCTCCTCGTCGATGCTTGCGTTGAGCAGGGGATGCTGCCGCAATGCCAGGGCCACGGCCTTGATGACAAACGGCAGCGCCGTGAGCTTGACCGCCGGATCGGCGCCGGCGGCCGGAACGCTTTTTCGCAGCCGCTCCAGGTCGGTCACGTCGGCGTCGTCGAAGTTGGTCACGTGCGGAATGATGCTGGCCGACTTGGCCATCTGCGCGGCGATGGTGCGGCGAATCTTCGACATTCGCTCGCGGCCGATCGGCCCGTAGGCGTCCTGGCCCGGTTCGCCGGACGGAACGAGAGGCAAGGTCCCCTCTGTCCCCTCTCCCCTTCGGAGAGGGCTAGGGTGAGGGCTCGTTGCGGCTTGGACCGGCGCGGCCGCCGCTCGCGGCTTTGCGGTCTGAGCGGCGGCACGAACGTCGTCGGTCGTGATTCGCCCGCCCTTGCCGGTGCCCGACACCCGTGAAAGGTCAACGCCCAACTCGCGGGCCAGCCGGCGTGCTTCGGGACCGGCGGGAACTGACGATGGCGGATGGTGGATGGTGGATGGTGGACTCGGGGGCTGCGGACTGGGGGACTGGGATTCGGGACTGGCGGTCGAGCCGCCCGGTGCCGGCGCGGCCGCCGGTCGCGGCCCTGTGGCTTCGCCAGCTTCCGCCTCGACGGATAACACCGTTTGGCCCACCTTGACGGTCTGCCCCTTGCTCACGTGGATCTTGGCGACCTTGCCGGCCAGTGGGCAAGGGATTTCCACGACCGCCTTGTCGGTCTCCAATTCGATCACGCCGTCGTTGGCCGCGATCACGTCGCCCTCGCGGACGAGCACGTTGACCACGTCGCCGCTGGTGATGTTTTCGCCAAGTTCGGGCAGTTTGAATTCCGTGCTCATTAAGGTTGACCCACAGCATAGTATTGCGCCGAAGCATCGTGCCGGCTATAGCTCTCCGCAAGCTGTTGATGCCACAAGCGACCCATGGCGCGTGGCTAGCAGCATCGAAGATACACCTCTAGTTCAATGATGGCAATCGCGTTCCACAGCGCGTGCATGGCGATGGTGAGGTAGGTCGAGTTCGATCGAGCCCGTGCAACGCCCAACAGGAGACCGATCAAGAAGATCACGACCACCCCGTACAAATTGTACTGCAAATGGAGTAGCGACCAAATGAGAGAGGTTATCAGGACGGCGCCAGAGGTTCCCGGGCGCGATTGCTGGATACCCCGAAACATGAAACCGCGAAAGAATATCTCCTCGAAGACGGGCCCCGCAATCACCATCGCAACCCAGAGCAGCGGCGCAAAGATCGCCGTGCGGTAGGCGTGAATCATGGAATCGGATTGGATGTCCTGTTCAAGAAGCCAGGTCGTTCCCTTTACCGCAGCCAGAAACGTCAGGAGGATTGCCGTCCACCCCAGCAGGCATTTCGTTGACACCTTTTTCAGGGCGAGGTAGTCTCGCACCGAGAACTGATGTTGGGATTTCACCATCGCGACGACGAGCCGGAGGCAAACCACCGCGGACACACAAATGGCTAGCGAGAGAACCAGGCCATGACCGTCAGGGGCGTGGGAGCCAGCGATCCCTTGAGCAACCAGAGCCGCGAGCTCAACGACGAATCCGATGGCGACGAGCGCGACCATCACTACCAGCGAGAGACCCATTGTAGCCCAGAAACCCCAGGGGCCGGGCTGCACGGGCGCGGGCGGTTGAGCGTGCTCCGCAACAAACGCATCTTCGGCGGGTACGTCGTCTTGAGTCATTCGTTCTTACTCGCTCGCATTCTTCCGGGGCGGCAAAGTCACACCGTCGCCGGGTTCAATTTGTTCGCATCAAAGCAGGGCGTTGTGATCGCGGGCGCCGTGCAATACTCGGGCGATCAGAATTCCGCCGGACACCGAGCAGTAATAGATCACGTAGTTGCCGTTTCGAATCTCCGGCGCACGGCCGACTTGATCTGCTCGATATCCAGCGGCACACCCTCGCCACGTTCAAGTTGCTCGATGCCGTTGTTGACGTCGCAGATTAATTGTTCCCGGCGCCTGAGAAGTCCAACAGCCCTGTCAATCACCTCGTCGCGATCATTGTACATGCCGACCGCAACAGCCTGTGCAACGAATTGCTCATTCTCCGGCGAGAGCGGGCTGCTCATGGCATTTCTCCCAAATTGTCACCCCCTGACTACCTACACTATATCCGTGTCGGCAGGGTGCCTCAATCCCAGGCTTCGCTGGTTGCCCGTGGACGCGACACGGGTTACAATGACGGCAATCCGGCTTCGCCCTCGGGATGCCTCGCAATGCCTGAAATCTCAAGATTCTTCGGCGTGGTCATTCACATGTATTTTCGTGACCATGCCCCGCCGCATTTGCACGCGGAGTATCAGGGAAAGAAGGCATTGGTCGACTTTCGGGGAAACATCGTTCGTGGCGACCTCGGGTCGAGAACGGCACTGCGGCTGCTTCGGGAGTGGATCGATCTGCACGCGGCCGATCTCGAGCAAGACTGGGATCTCGCTCGTGCGGGGCGTGATCTTCAGAAGATAGACCCTCTACAGTGAGTATGGCTATGTGGGATTTCAATGACGTGGTTTCGATCCAGTATCGAGATAGCTATGTCTTCAGGATTGTTTTCGACAACGGTCTGGCGGGCGATGTCGATTTCGCCGAATATCTCGACGCCGGGCCTGTCTTTGCCCCGTTGAAGGACCTGTCTTTCTTCCGGCAAGCGCGCATCGAAGGCGGAACGATCGCCTGGCCGAACGGAGCGGACATCGCTCCCGAGACGCTCTACGAAAAGGTGCAGTGCGCCAACAAGTCGCTCCAGCCGACACCGTGAGCAGCAAGATCGCATGCGGTGCCCTGGAAAAGCACTGCGCCACGCTTTGTTCCTCTGCTTCCTTAGGACTTGTTCAAAAATAACTTAGCCGTTTCGTTTTCGTGGACAGATGGTGTAGTTCCATTTGGGTAGGACGGTATGTCGCAACAGCCGCACGGTTGCCTTCGCTTCGTCGGACACCTTGACTTTGGTCGGGTAGAGCTTGGTGTCCAACGATGCGCGGCAGCGAAAGCCCGTGCTCGACCGTGTCGTGCGGATGTTCTTCAGCATGACTTCGTAACTGGTCAGTGGCTCGCCGGCCCAATTGGCACTGATGAGGTTGAACATGCGGTGCTCGATCGGGTTCCACTTGGAGGCTCCTGCGGGATAATGCCCGACCGTGATCGTCAATCTGAATTCGTCAGCCAATTCTTGCAGGCCCACCTTCCAAGCCCAACAACGGTTGCCGTTGGCACCTCCGCTGTCGGCTTCGATGGCCAACCGAGACACACCCGAGTACCGACGCCGCCCAACCTTCAGCCACCACGAGCGAATGGCACGCACGGCAAAGGTCGCTGTCTGATGAGTTGTGCCGATCACGACATAGCCCTCATTGCGATTCTCGTCATAGATGCCGTAGGGATAGGCGCGGCCGCGGGCCAGTGTGGGAAAGTCGTGGTCCAGCACGTCGCGGTCCTCACACCGCCAACTGCGTCCGTTATTTTTGAAGTTGCCCACCAACTCCTTTTTCTTCGTATCCACACTGATTACCGGCCACCCTTGCCGTTGGAATCGCCGTCGCCGACGCCCCAACAGGCGGAATTGCTGATCCCGATAGGGATCTCTCTTCCCACCCAACCGCTTGCGGTTCGATCGCAACGAGTACTTCTGTGCTCGCAGCAACCGAGCCACCGTCACGTGCCCGACCGGTACGCCACGTCGCGTCAATGCAGCGGCCAGGTTGCGGGTGGTCTTGTGCGTCCACCGCAGACCACCCATCGGATCGCCAGCCGTCGCATCCCGCAACAGCCCCTTCAACAACTCCCGCACACGTGGCGTTTTTTTTCGACTCGTTTTCGTCCGCCGCCGGGACGCCGTACTCGCTCTGAAGACGCCACCTGTCCGCGTTCGCTTTCGCGCAATCCCCGGCGGATTGTCATACGGCTCAGGCCGGTGATTTCCGCCACCAACTGGACGCCCCCGTGTCCGCGTTGCCGGGCCACGATCCCGGCGAACAACCGCCGACTCCGTTCGTCCAACTCGGCCATCACTCGATTGATGGCCCGATGGTACGCAACCAAATCCGCATCGCTACGCGAGCGACATCCTCGGCAGCGACACCGGCGAATTCGCCTGCAATCCTTGTCTGCCATGACCGTCTCTCCATCCATGGAAGCGGAATACGCAGATTATACAAACGGCTAACTTATTTTTGAACAGCGACTTAGCATCACCACTCCCAGTGCGTTGTCGCCCAAATCACCGATGATCTTTGAATGCCGAGTCCTCTTTTCTATGTCCATTATGGCGAGACCTCCTGTTACACCACAACCGGGTTCGCTTTGTTCGGATCAAGCCCCAGCGTCTTGACCGCCCCCGGCAGCTTCTCTTGCGGAAACTTGCCATCTCTTGCCAGTTCGGCCAGCGCCGCCAAGGCAATGTTTTCAGCATCGACCTCGAAGAACCGCCGCAGTTCCGGGCGGGCCTCGCTGCGGCCGAAACCGTCGGCGCCCAATACGACATAGGAAGTAGGTCCCGTCTGCCGGACGGGACTTGCTGGCGGGCCCGCTTCCGCCGCGGGAGACCGCACGGGTCCCGTCCGGCAGACGGGACCTACCCACGGCGCAATGGAAAGACCGACGGCGCCGACGTAATCCAGCGCCGCCACCACCGGCCCGGATTCGCCGTCGAGCACCTGTTGCACGTAGGGCTTGCGCGGCGGCTCGGCCGGATGCAACCGGTTCCAGCGGTCGCACTCGCGGCCGTCGTAGTACAGCGTCTTGTAGCTCGTAACGCTATAGACGTTGCTGCCGACGCCGAAGTGTTGTTCCAGCAACTCTTCGGCGCGGAGCGATTCTCGCAGGATGGCCCCGCTGCCGAACAATTGCACCTTGGGCTTCTCAGGCCCCGCATCGCACGACGAGAGTTTGTAGATGCCGCGGCAAATGCCTTCGGTCGAGCCCATCGGCAGGATCGGCATCTCGTAGTTCTCGTTCATCAGCGTGATGTAGTAATAGACGTCCTGCTCTTCGTAGAACATCCGCCGCAGGCCGTCCAACACGATGACCGCCATCTCGTAGGCATAGCACGGATCGTAGGCCCGGCAATTGGGATAGGCCAGGGCGGTGAGTTGGCTGTTGCCGTCCTGGTGTTGCAACCCCTCGCCGGCCAACGTGGTGCGGCCGGCGGTGCCGCCGAGGACAAAGCCCCGGCAGCGCATGTCGCCCGCCGCCCAAAGCAGGTCGCCGATCCGCTGAAAGCCGAACATCGAGTAGTAGATGAAGAACGGGATCATGCTCATGCCGTGGCTGCTGTGCGAGCTGCCGGCGGCAATGAACGACGACATGGCCCCGGCCTCGGTGATTCCCTCTTCGAGAATCTGCCCATCCTTCGCCTCGCGGTAGTAGAGCACGTTGTCCGAGTCGACCGGCTCGTAGAGCTGGCCGGCGTGCGAGTAGATGCCGAACTGGCGGAACAACGATTCCATGCCGAACGTGCGGGCCTCGTCGGGCACGATGGGCACGATGTAGCGGCCGACGTTCTTGTCGCGCAACAGCCGGGCCAGCAGCCGCACGAATGCCATCGTGGTCGACACCTCGCGTCCCTCGCTGCCGGCAAAGAACTCGGCATAGTCCTCCCATTTCGGCGGCTTCAGCTTCACCGTGGGCGAACGCCGGCCCGGCACAAATCCGCTCAGCGCCTTGCGACGCCCCAGCAGGTACTGCATCTCCGGGCCATCCTCGGGCGGGCGGTAGAACTCGGCCCGGCGGGCGGCCTCGTCCGAAATCGGAATCTCGAACCGCCGGCGGAACTCGACCAGCTCGTCCTCGTTGAGCTTCTTCTGCTGATGCGTGATGTTGCGGCCTTCGCCGGCCTCGCCCAGGCCGTAGCCCTTGATCGTCTTCGCCAGGATGACGGTGGGCGCACCCTTGTGTTCCACGGCCGCCTTGTAGGCCGCATAGACCTTCGCCGGATCATGCCCGCCGCGGGTCAACTTGTGTATCTGTTCGTCGCTCAGATCGGCCACCATCGCCTCCAGGCGGGGATCGACGCCGAAGAAGTGCTTGCGGATATAGGCGCCGGAGCTGACGACGTATTTCTGATACTGCCCGTCGACCACTTCGCCCATGCGGTGCGCCGAACAGGCCGTCGGTGTCGTTGGCCAACAGGGGGTCCCAGTCGGAGCCCCAGATGACCTTGATGACGTTCCAGCCGGCGCCGCGGAAGGCCCCCTCCAACTCCTGGATGATCTTGCCGTTGCCGCGGACCGGGCCGTCGAGCCGCTGGAGGTTGCAATTGATGACAAAGATCAGGTTGTCGAGTTGTTCGCGGGCGGCCAGCGTGATGGCCCCCAGCGCTTCCGGCTCGTCGCATTCGCCGTCGCCCAGAAATGCCCAAACCCGCGAGGCCTCGGCGTCGGGCTTGATCCGACGGTCGACCAGGTAGTGGTTGAAACGGGCCTGGTAGATCGCCATGAGCGGCCCCAGGCCCATCGACACCGTGGGAAACTCCCAGAACTTGGGCATCAGCCAGGGGTGGGGATACGACGACAGGCCCGGCGTCGCCTGCAACTCGCGGCGGAAGTTCTTCAATTGGTCTTCGGTGAGGCGGCCCAAGAGAAACGCGCGGGCGTAGATGCCCGGCGAGGCGTGGCCCTGGAAGAAAACCTGGTCGGGCGGCTCGCGGCCCTCTTTGCCGTGCAGGAAATGATTGAAGGCCACCTCGTACAGCGTGGCGGCCGAGGCGTAGGTGGAAATGTGGCCGCCGATGCCGTGGCTCACCTGGTTCGCCCGCACCACCATCGCCAGCGCGTTCCAGCGGATGATGCTCTTGATGCGTCGCTCGATCTGGCGGTCGCCGGGATACGCGGGCTGTTGGTCGACGGAGATCGTGTTGACGTAGGGCGTGGTGGCCACGCCGGCGTAGCGGACGCCGCGCTGAAACGCGCGGTGCTTCAACCGCGTCAACAGGTAAGCGGCCCGCGCCGGCCCGCCCTTGGCGATCGCATACTCCAGGGCGTCGAGCCACTCGGCCGTCTCTTGCGGATCGTCGTCCTCGATCATCTGCGGAAACAGCCCGCCGGGCAGCGTGCCGTCGGGGGGGCCGGGTTTCTTGTCCGGTGGATTCATAAGAGTTCAGTTCCCCGCGTGGCACGACCCTGAGCGCAGCGAAGGGCGTGATCTGGCGGTCCACCACGCCCTTCGTTCCTCAGGGCGTGCCACCCAATCGCACGCCGCATCGGCCACGAAGTCAGGTAGCCCTATTCTACGAAGCAGGCCGCAGCGGTCAAACCCCGTTCCGCCCGGCGGGCTACTCAATCTCAATCAGCGGTTCGACTTGCCCCCTGCGGTCGAATCGGGCGACGAGCGTCTCCGTAGACAGATTGTGGCCCAACGGCGTGCGATTCCGGGGAGGCGTCAGGGAGCAATACAGCAGCCATTGCCTTCGGCTGATCGGGCGGTGGCACTGTTAGCGGGCAATGATTTTGGGTGCCACTGCCGGCCCGTCCATCAGTGCCCGTTTGCGTATTGCGAAGACGCTGATTCTTGACAATTCGTTGCTAGTGAGGCAGCGTCTGTGTGCGACGGACAAACACTGCTGGACAAGCCAACAGTGGCACCCGGCGGATGCCTGCCTCACGCAAGCCCGGATGACCGAGAGTGAGCCTTCGGGGGTTGACACCGTAGTTCTGAACTCGGCGGACTAAACGCGCCGCCGTCGCCAAGCGTAGGCGAGTAGGCTGATGGCACCAGCCAATATGGCTAGGCTACCGGGCTCAGGAACACTTGCTACGCGGAAGCCTATGTAGGCCCCGAACCTTGGGTCGCCGGCGTCGCGGGACGAGGAGGCCAAGACGTCGGAGTTGAGGTTCCAAAAGCCACCACGCAACCCACGCCACGAACTGGCACCATAGTCTCCGCTGAAATACGGGCTTTCCATCCATTCCGAGTCGTTGCCCATCATGTCGTACGTCCCGTTGAGTTCTTGGCTGCCGCTCCCGACGTTCCACGGGCCATAAGGGTTGGTGGCATATCCGTTGCTGTAGTAGTTCCAGCCCGTCCCGCTTGCCCCGTTGCCCTGCGTCAGACTCTCCCCTGCCTTCATCGCGTAGGTCTGCAACGTCGTGCCGTTCCAGTACGCCGCCTTGACCCACTCATCTTCCGTCGGCAGGAAATAGAATGCATTCTTGTTGCGGAAGGGATTACCTGCATCGTATCCGGCGTCGGTGCTGCTCCACACGGCGAACGTGTAGTTGCCCGTGCCCTGAGTCCCGGTGAACTTGTACGCAGCTTGGTGGCCCGTGCTGGTGTTCAGCCAGTTGACGAACTGTGCCGCCTCACTCCATCGCACACTATCGGTCGGCACATTCGGGCCCCTGAAGTAAGAGTTGGAGTAGCCCCCATCGTTGCCCGTCACCGGTACGCCCAAGCTGGCCGTGAACTTGTTCCACTGGTCGTTGGTGATCTCGTAAGTGCCCATGCGGTAGGTGTGGTCGACAATGCCATAACCACCAGATGGGCTGGTGTTGGTGGGGTTCGTAGCGCCCGAGATTCCCACGAAGTCGATTGTGAATTGATTTGCTCCCATGCCGAAGGTGTCCGCCATCGCTGCACCCGTGACCAAGAACATCGCCACAGCCAGCAGACCTCTCACGATTGCTTTGCCGAAGAGCATCTTGTGCGCGCCCGGAGTTGAATGAACCATGCCCTCCCGCTGCTGAGTACGACCATCGCACTTCAGGGGAGGGACACAACAATGTCCATTATGCATGAACCCCACAAGCACTGCAACAGAATAGATACCCGAAATGGCGAAGAATCCAGCGTCTTTGCCCCCCGGAACTGAGGTCGCTTTGACTTTGGTGGGGGACAATGGTGACAACGGGTGGGTGGCTGGGGACAATGGGGTGGGGACAATGGGGGACAATGGAGGGGACAATGGGGACATTCTACTTTTTCGCCCCCTGCGGCGAAGCACAACGAGATCGGGAGTCTTCGTTTCCCTCACGCCCTCCCCAACATTCGTGGCCGAACGCATCGAGCGATCTCTGAACTTGCCCGGCGGCGTTGTAGACGAAGGAGTGATTGCCAGGGGTCAGACCCAAAGTCACTCAATCTCAATCAGCGGCTCGACTTGTCCATCGCGGCCGAAGCGGGCCACGAGCGTCTCCGTAGACAGATTGTGGCCCAACAGCGTGCGATTCCGCCGAGGCGTCAGCGAGCGATACAACAACCACTGCTTTCGGCCGATGGCCACGCGATAGCCCACGGCCACGTCGTTCGGTTCATTCGCCCAGGATTCGGCCACGGTGAGCTGTCGGCAGGATGGCACTGGCGGGGTGGTGCTGGGTCAACAGTGTGTTGCCAGCGGACAACGAGGGGCGGCAGAGGACTGCCAGTCAAGGGGAAGCGACAGAGACGACAAACCAGGGCGAAGCGGTTGAGCTACCGCTTCGCCTTACGCTTGCTCTTTGTCGGCGGGTCGGTGGTGTCGCGCTGTTGATCCTTCATTTCTACCAACCGGTCTAAGCGCAACAACGGAACGTGGAACGGCGGCAAACCCATCCGGCCGATCATGGATTGAACAAACTCCCTCCAATAAGGCCACACGTTGTTTATCCCAACAACGCGACAGAACGCGTTCATTACTTCGTCGGTCACGCCATCCAATGAGGGAAAATTGTACGTCAATCCAAAAGTGGCCACCACGCGTAAGGCTTCACTTCCATCAGCGTTAGCACCGACGAGCGAGAGTGATATTCTCGCTATAATCGACCGCCCCTCGTTGACTCGTTTGGTGCCGACAGCAATTGTTTGTGTTACTTCCGGCGGCATCGCTCCCGTAAGCGAAACGGAAGAAATGCTTTCTAATAGGCGCAAATCGGCGAGTTGGGCTTGCCGCGCTAAAGGCGTCAAGTCAATGGGCTGGATGGGTTTATTTGCTGTAGCCGTCTGTTTTTTCTTAGCCATCATGCAACCAAGTTGCGATCATTAGAGGGAATGGTCGGTTCGTTCGTCCTGACTGTGGGCTTCCATTCCTTTCCTTCCTCCCTCCAAGCCGGAAACCTTATGATAAACTCTTCTGAGTGGGTGCTTTGCGCACCCTGGTACTGATCTACGAAAGCAACCTGGACGCGTTTGCCAAGGGCGGTCGCGATTCGCTGCAAGGTCTTTAGCGAGTGTCCATCGTAGTCGGCATCCTCAAGTCGGGCGATCGCAGACTGATGCATCCCGATAAGACCAGCCAGCGCCTTCTGGCTGAGGCCAGCGCGTGTCCGGGCCTCGAAAATCTCAGCCCCTACATTTGCATTGAACCGTTCAGCCTCGACGGCGGCGGCAAGACTGGGATCAGACGCCAACCGGCGACGAATGAGGTCGGCTAGGTTTTTGGTAGTTGCCATAGAAGACATCAGTTGTCAGTTAAAGGTAGCGGTGTACTTGTCCGGCGACTTCAAAACGAGATTCATGCGGGAAATCGCAAGGTCAATCTCTTTCTGTGGAACTTTCTTTTCTTTGGTGATCCCATGCGACAAGGCGACGACATTCTGACCATAGAAAAAATAGAGGATTCTGTAGTGAATCCCCGAAAGCGTTGCGCGTAATTCGCGGATACCCTCTTGGAGATAATCCGCATGGGGGCGTCGCATCGCATTTCCTTGCTCCTCCAATTCAAGGATGCGTGCTAGACACTTGCGATAAGCTCGTGGTTCGGTGCGCTCGATATCGTCCAGCCACGCTTGGACCGGAATCTCGCCCTTCGCATCGCAGTACGCACGAACCTCAGTCACCGGCATGCGTCACACTATAACAATATTGTGATTCTCGGCTTGTGTCAAGTCCCAACTTGACGGAGAGTGACCTGCATCTGCTCATGCCCGCTACTCTATCCCCATAGGCGGGGGTTGTCAAGAGCGTCGAAACATGCCATCCGCGGCCAACTGTAGTCAATCATATACCCCACCATGTGGTGGTGATTTAGTCTACTTTCCACGGAGTGAACAAAGGTATCAGAACAAAGGTATCAGGAATCGTTTCTAAAAGAGTATCTCTACAGCAAGACTTTCGGCTGTTGGCTACCAGGCGTTGTATTGACAGCTTTGCCAGCATCGCAATAGCTGGTAGTTGTTTGGGCAAAGTCTTGCTGTAGAGCTAAGTGCGCTCTGACCCCAGGTTCCCCCGCATCTCCGTACTGTTGCATTGTTGCACGGGGAGAGTGATTGCCTTGGGTCAGACCCCAACGTCACTCAATCTCAATCAGCGGCTCGATTTGTCCATCGCGGCCGAAGCGGGCGATGAGCGTCTCCGTAGACAGATTGTGGCCCAACAGCGTGCGATTCCGCGGAGGCGTCAGGGAGCGATACAGCAGCCATTGCCTTCGGCCGATGGCCACGCGATAGCCCACGGCCACATCGTTCGGCTGATTCGCCCAGGACTCGGCCACCGTAAGCTGCCGCCAGGTCGCCGGCCTGGTCATGCGGTGGCGGTTGAGGTCGAAGAACAGCGGGGCAAAGAGCGAACGCCCTTCGGCCGATTGCCGCAGTTCAAGTCCTGCCGCGGTCTGCTGCAACTCGCCGCCGCGCCGGTCCGCGAGCCATTCGGGCAGGGCCAGCGGCAGGACAACGGCGCGAGGCTTACGGCCTGCCAGCGTGCCCTCGCGAGTCTCGCAGGCCTCGCGAAACGCCACGCCCGGACACAACGGCAGCGTGCCGCAATATCGGAGTGCCGCCTGCCGCGAGCCTAAGACGGCGTCGGCCAGGAACAGGAATCGATCCTCTCGCGCCAGCAGCAAGTGGCGCTGCACGCGGAGGTCCTCGCCCAGTTCGATCTCCAGTTCCAGGTAATCTACGTCGTCGTCGGAGAGCCAGCAGAGTTGGGACCAATCCGACGTTGCCCTTGCCGGGACGCCATTGACCGCCACCTCCAGCCCCCACTCCCCCGACCAGAGCACATCCTTGCCGCAGGCCAATTCCACGCGGCACGACGTGCCGGGATACAGAACCGTCAGCCGCGGCGCCGATCGCGACCAGTCGGGTCGCATCACGGCGGTGGCCGCCCATTCCGAATGGATCGCGGCCTTGGGCAGTTTCGCATCGAGCCGCGACCGGTGGTCGCGCCCGAAATCGCGCGCGACCACCGGTCGCGGCTTTATGTTCACGGCGGCCGCCAGCAGTTCGGCGTCTTGCCGGTGGGCCGTCGCGCCGGAGAAAGCGAACGAGCCATCGCGCCGCGACATCCGCAATGCGTTCCACACCAGCCGGCCAAATTGCTTTTTCGCCTTGGCCGTCCAACAGCCTCGCTTCCATCGGTGCCCTAAGGCCCGACAGCGGGTCCAGCACGCCAGCAGAGCAGGCAATTGATCGAGATGCGCGGCGTGCGGAAGCCCCCGGTCATCCAACAATTCGATCAGTCCGAACGACAGGCACCAGCGAGCTTCCGGCAACAGGGGCGACAGGCCGCGATCTCGGGAAAGAGGTAGGCCAACGTGAGCGCCAATTCGCCGGCCAGCAGTTGGTGGATCAGGGGATCGCCGGCCGATGACTCGCCACGGCAGCCGGCAACACCGGCCTCGACGGCCATCTGCCGCAGATGATCCAGCAGGTTCCACCACGAGTCCGCCGGCAACACGGCCGCAAGGTCCGGCAAGCCATGACACCACCACAGGGCTGCCTGGGCGTGGTCTAACTCAAATTCTCGGCCGGCGCTATCGCGAAACCACCGGTCGAGGGCCTTGGTTGCGGCCGAGCGGTCGGCCTTCGAGAACGGCGGAAGGAGCACCGCGGGGTTCGCCGCGTTGTCCAATCCCCAGACCAACGCCCGTTGGCCGTCCAAACCAAGCTGACTGGGGTGAATGGGTTGCTTTCGGTTGCGAAGGTGCCACCGCCAGGCCTTCCAACCGGTCGACTCGCGTCCTTTCCGGTAGGCCTTGCGGACGGCCGCGGGCGCCGACTTCCGCCAAATCGGCACGGACGCCTGCTGGCCAAGGTAATCGTGGCCCCGATGGGAACTCTCGACGGCAACAATCATGAGGGCACTTGAACGGTCGACACGTGAACGGTTATGCTTGGGGGCGCGTGGAAGCGGCCAGTTTGCCAAATTTTTCCAAAAGGTCAAGGTCATGACCCGACTCCTTCGCTCGCGCGACGCGTTTGCGGGGCTCGCCGTATTGATGATGACGCTCTTGTTCGCCGGCTGTCCGGCTGCCGAGAAACCGCAGCCGCAGCCGTCGAAGAAGCCTGCTCCGGTGGCCAAGGAGACGCCGCCGAAGAACTCCCCTCTGCCGGAAACGGGCGAGGGGCAGAAGGCGAAGGCGCCGCAAGGCACGACGGTGACTTCGACAGAAGAACCTGCCAAGTCGCAGGACGCGGCAACCGCCAAGCCGGAAGAGACGCCAGCGGCCGACCAGGCCGCGAAGCCCCGCGACCTCGGTCCGCCCTTGGTCGATAATGTGGACAAGCTCCGGCAACTCGTTCCCGATTCGCCCGTCTGGCTCGACGCGCAGAACAAGCAGGTGGTGTTTCTTGGCGAAGTCTGCCGAGCCGACTACCCCTTGGAGTTCTTTGTCACGTACCCCAACAAATCGTACGAGTCGATCGTGGTCAGCGAGGTGAGGCCCTCGGTCGTACACGCCGGACTGCTGGCCCTGGGCGCCGAGCCGGGCCATCCGGTTCAGTTCCAGCCCGAATTCGTGCCGCCCGCTGGCACGGAAGTGGCGATCGAGGTCCGTTGGAAGGATGCCCAGGGCAAGGTTCAGTTGTCGCCCGCCCAGGACTGGGTCCGCAACGTGGTCACCAAGAAGGCCTTGGGCACGAACTGGGTGTTCGCCGGCAGCGGTTTCGTGATCGACGAGGCGACAGGCAAGCCGCGGTACATGGCCGACTGGGGCGATTTCATCTGTCTGCTGAACCTGCCGAGCGCCATGCTGGACCTGCCGATCCGCAGCGAAAAAGACCCTGAGTTACGTCAGTTCGAGGGTTTCCTGGAACATCTCCCGCCAGCCGGCACGTCCGTCACGCTGCTGCTGAAGCCGAAAGTGGAGAAGAAGGCGTCGCAGCGTCAGTCACCCAAGGAAGCGAACACCGGCTTTATCTCGATTGTCACTCCAAGGATCATCATCCAGGAGGAGGAAGAAGAGAAGCTCGGCGTCGTCACGCCGTAGCGGGACCGCGCGGGCTATTCCGGTAGTGCTTTTTCCAGCACGGCAATCCGGCTTGATTCGAGAATATCCAGCAAGTAGGCTCCATCACGCGACATCCACCACCTCTGCGGATGAAAGGATGGCCTCACGACGGAGGTAGTTACGGCTGGACTCCAGCCCGCGACGGCTGACAAGATGGACCTTGCGCCCGAAAATGCTCTCCAATTGCCCTTGCATTTGGGCCATGTCAAAGAGAGTCCAACGCGATTCCGGCGCGAAGCTGACCAAGCAGTCCACGTCACTGTCGGAGCGGAATTCTGGCCGCAAGATTGATCCGAACAACGCAAATTCGAGGATCTTCCACCGCCGGCAGAACTGGCCCAATTGCTCGCGGTCGATTTCGATGGCGCAGCGCAATGGACTCTCCTTTCGCGAACCTCACCCCAGCAGCCGCCCCACGCTGTCCATCAGCCGGTCCATGGCGAAGGGCTTGCGGATGTAGTCGTCCACGCCGAGCATCTCGGCGTAGGCCTTGTGCCGGCTGCCTTCGTTGGCCGTGATCATAATCATCCGCATCGGCACCGGCCGGGTGCGGCGGAGTTTCTCCAGCACCAGGAAGCCGCTCCGCTTGGGCATCATCATGTCGAGAATCACCAGATCGGGGTCTTCGCGCTCGGCCATGGCCAGGCCCTGGTTGCCGTCTCGGGCCACCAGGATGTCGTAGCCCGCCGCCTCCAACGCAGTCCGCAGCGATTCGACGATCTCGCGGTCGTCATCGACCAGCAGGATTCGCTTGCGGGCATTGGGGGGACTTTCGCTTCCGGGCGTCTCATCAGCCATGGTGTGGCTCCCTCGCAACTGACTGCCTCGTCTCGCAATTGGCAACCTTATACGTAGCCCATCGGTCGCCGTTTTGCAAGGCCGGATACCCCCCGAATCGCGAGGCAATCGCAAACGGGCGCGAGCGGAACGAGCCCGCAATACTCACTCCCCTACAAATGGACTCAAGTTTGGGGGGCTGATGACGCCAATGCCAAGCCGCGGCGTTCGAACGGCTGCGGCTCGACAGGGCCGCCGGCGTCACCCCGGCCGGGTTTGCACCAGCACGCACGGGACGCCGTCTTGGTGCTGAGGGCACATGACCTCGTCCTCCACGACGCCGCTGACGCGGCCGCATTCCAGGCACACGCTCCGAGCCGCGGCCCTCGGCACGGGGGCGCCGTGAAGTTCTGCCGGAAAAAGACGCGTCTCGTGAATGGTCAATCGCTGCCCTGTCGCCTCGTCGACAACCAACAGACAATCGGCCTTGATGGCTTCCGGCTGTTCGGCGGCGATCACGAACGTCTCGCCCGACAGCGAGCCGTCGGGGGTCAGAATCCGAAACCGATGCACTTCCGCCATGATGATTCTCCAAGGCGTTCCCAAACGCATTGTAACACTGGTGCTGGGCAGCGACAACCTTGACGGTGATGCCGCGTTGTGAACTAACTTGTAACCCAGGCAACGTCTTGATACACTAAACTGGTGGTGTCTGCGTGTGTTCCCGCCTGCCAAGGAAATCGGTTATTCCAGCCGCCGAGAGTTGTGCCCATGCCCGGCGGGTTGACGGCTGGGCGTCGGGCTCTGATTGCTCGGGATTGACGACCTAGGAGCCGTTATGGCCGCTCACACGATCCGCAAGGTGTCGCGCGAGGGAATCGGCTACTCGGTCGTCGATCTGAACGACGTACGCCACGTGTTCGCGGCCGCTGTCCCCCGCCGCGGTGGCACGCTCCGCCAGCAGGCCGACGACGCCCTGCGCACCATCGAAGCGGTGACCAGGCGGAAGGCGCCGACGGGTCAATCGTCCACCAGGCGGTGTTCGTCGCCGACGTCGGCCAGATCGAGCCAGTGCCGCCAGATCATCCGCGACTTCTACGGCAGCGAACTGCCCGCCACCAGTTACATCCCCCAGCCTCCCTGCGATGGAAGTCTGCTGGCGATCGAGGCCATGGGCATCGGGCGAGAGGCGGGCGAGGTCGAGATCGAGCGCGTCAGCGAGCAACTGGTCATCGCCCGGCACAACGGCATCGCCTGGGTGCATTGTGCCCACGTGGTCCCGCAGCCGGAAACCGCGGGCGTCTACGATGGGGCCACGAGCGCGTTCCGGCAAATGCGCTCGCTGCTGGCCGGCGTCAACGTCCGTTTCGACCAGGTGATCCGCACGTGGCTCTACCTGGGCGGCATCGTCGCCAACGAAGGGCCGACGCAGCGCTACAAGGAACTCAACCGGGCCCGCACCGACTTCTACCGGGACATCCCGTTCCTCGCCGACCGCCTGGCCGAGGGCTGCCGCAGTCCGGTCTTTCCGGCCAGCACGGGCATCGGCACCGAGGGCCGCAGCATGATCATCAGCGCCATCGCCTTGGCCACCGAGCGGAAGGACATCATCGCCGTGCCGCTGGAGAACCCCCGGCAGACGGCGGCCTACGACTATGACGCCCGCTACAGCCCGAAAAGCCCCAAGTTTTCGCGGGCGATGGCCCTCTCCTGCGGCACGTACGCGACGATCTTCGTCTCCGGCACGGCGAGCATCACGCACTCGGAAACGCGGCACGTCGGCGATGCCGTGGCCCAAACCCACGAAACCCTGGACAACATCGCCGCCCTGATCTCCGAGGAGAACCTCTGCCGCCACGGCCTGCCCGGCCTGGGCACGTCGCTGGAGAGCCTGGGCCTGGTCCGCGTCTACGTCAAGCGGCCGGAGGACTACGCCGGCGACGCGGGCCGTGTGTGAGAAGACGTCTGGGCGATCTGCCCACGATCTACGCCGTGGCCGACGTCTGCCGCCCGGAACTGCTGGTGGAGATCGAAGCCATGGCCTTTTCCCGCAAGACCGTCTGATGGGTGAGTGAATTTGCCTCTATCCGTCGAGGATACCATGACTTGGGAAGATCGAATCACAGTCGACCCCGCCGTGCTCGTGGGGAAGCCGGTCATCAAAGGAACGCGACTGGCGGTCGAGTTCGTGGTGGGATTGCTCGCCCAGGGGTGGACCGAGGCCGAGGTGCTGCGCAACTACCCGGGCATTACTCGCGAAGACGTGCTTGCATGTCTCGCCTATGCTCAGGACGTGTTGAAAGACGAGCGAGTGTACCCCATCGGTGCGTAGGATGGCTTTGCCGTGCGCATTCTGGCCAACGAAAACGTGCCGGGCGACGCCATTGAACTCCTGCGAAAGCGGGGGCACGACGTGGCTTGGGTCCGCTCGGACTCGCCCGGCGCGACCGACCATGCCAATCTCGCACGAGCAGTCGCGGAGCAGCGGCTGCTCATCACGTTCGACAAGGATTTTGGCGATCTCGTTTTTCGGTCAGGACAATCCGCTTCCTGCGGCGTCGCCCTGTTCCGGATTTCTGTACCTTCGGCTTCCGCGGCAGCGATCACGATTGCGGACGCCCTTGATGCTCGCACGGACTGGATCGGCCAGTTCTCGGTGATCGATGACCGGCACATTCGGATGACACCGCTTCCCGGCCAACGACCAAGGTGGCCTCGCTGAAACGGTCCGCCTGCACAGCGGATGTTTGCCTCACAGCGGATGCATGTATTCCTCTTCCGCAACGTGCGCGAGGTTCTCAATCTGTTTCTTCTCGTCCTTGGCGTGCAAGGCAACCCCCCAGACCATTAAAAGAACACCGATGACCGTAGGTGCCAAGCACGCCTTTGCCGGCGTTCTCAGATCGAACGTCGCGAACGCCAAGAAGGCCAGCCATCCGATTGCGAAAAGGGTAACGCCGACGAGCATAAGGACGCCGGGAACCCGGGTGGACGTGACCTTCGCTTGCAGCCGTCCTGGCGGTGCCGGTGGTGCGACGCCATATCGCGTGAGCAACCACAATACGAGCAAGAGCCCCAGCATTGCCAGGACCTTGGCAACACCCAAGAACCACCACGATATGCTCGCCGCTATTACGATTGGGATCGCAAATACCGCCCATAGCATGCTGGCACGACGGCGGAGCGCGCGACTGTCGGCAGTTCTCGCCCGCGGTTCCGACATTTCGGGCAAATCAAACGACCGCCAACCGGTAGCCCAATACTTCTCCCAGCCCTGTTGTACGTCAGACGGCAGCCGAAAATGGAAGAAGCGGATAAGAGCCCGCCGCGAGTCGGCATCGTAGTTGCCGAAGGCGACGGCCAATTTGCGATCATCGGTCTTCAGCACCAGCCGGCCCAAAGAGACTCGCTGCCACCGGGCTTCACGAACTGCGTCGAGGGCAATGCGGCGGTGTGTCCAGACCCCCTGCGATTCGACATGACTCTCCGTGACAGCGAGCCTGTGACACTTCACAGCTACTAACAAGTAGATCGATCCACACAAGAACAGTACGGGAATCGAAAAGAGAAAAGCACGCCCGAGCCATTGCGCGCCGGACGACAAATCGGGCAGCGTGACCGCAAGCGCAGTGATAAGCGCCACGTGGAACGCAATGCTTGCCCATCCAACCCAAAGATTGCTGTGCATTAGGCGGTAAGTCTCGTTCACAATTTGGGCCCCTTATGTCTGGACCGATCGGCAGCAATCGGCCGGACATTCGTCGGGCCATGGCCCATCGGAACCCAACGCCAGCCGCGGCGCCGCTGGATCGATACGCTCCACGATCAGTTCGCGTATCATGCCGATAAATCGCGGGCGAGTGCCCACCACCGAGGCACGGACCATGTTGATCCCCAACTCCTCGCATAGCTGACCGACCTCGACGTCCAGGTCGTAGATGACCTCCAGGTGCTCCGCCAAGAAGGAAATTGGCACGACCACCACGTCTTCCACGCCGCCAGCCGCGTGCAATTGGCGGATGTGATCGCGGATATCCGGCCCCAACCACGGTTGCGACGGCGGTCCGCTGCGGCTCTGGAAAACGAGTTGCCAATCGAACGGCGCGGGCAATACGGGCGAAACCGCAAGCGGCACTTCCCCCTTCCCCTTTTCCCCTTCAATCTCTGCCGGCAATTGCTCGGTGACCAGCCGGCACGCCTCCCGCAACTGATGCAAGTAGGGAGAGTTCTGCGCCATGGCAATCGGCAGGCTGTGTGCGGTGTAGATCAACTGCGCGGCCGGCCGGCGCTCGGCGGGCACTTCCGACAGTGCGGCCGCGACGCTTTCGGCCATCGGCTCGATAAAGCCCGGATGGTTGTAGAACAAGCGGAGCTTGTCGATCTGCGGGGCGTCGGGCCCAACCGCCTGTCGGGCCCGTTCGATGTCCTCTCGATACTGCCGGCAGCCGGGGTAGGAGCCGAATGCCGAGGTGACAAATGCCAGGGCCCGTTGGACGCCGTCTTCGGCCATCTGGGCGACCGTGTCGGCCAACAGGGGGTGCCAGTTGCGATTGCCCCAGTAGACCGACAAAGGAGGTCCGTGGGCATTCAGTTCGGCGATCAGCGCGGTCAGCAGGGCGCGGTTCTGGGCGTTGATCGGGCTAACGCCGTCGAACAAGGCATAGTGCTCGGCGACGTGCAACAGCCGATCGCGGGGGACGTCCTTTCCGCGAACAACGTTCTCCAGAAAGGGCATCACGTTGTCCGGCCCCTCCGGTCCCCCAAAGGAAACCAGCAGGAGGGCATCGTACGAAAAAGGGGGAAGGGGGAAGGGGGAAGGGAGATCTGAGCTCATCGCTTCATCCCTCCGCCTTCCCCCTTCCGCCCTCCACCCTTGTGAGTGACCCCGACGGGAATCGAACATACCGCGAAATCCTCGGGAAAACAAGGGGTCGCGGTTCAAGGCGGCGCAGAATCCGGCGCACTTTCGGGCGATTCTGCCCCAATCGACCCCGACTTGGCGGCCGTGGTGCAGGCGTGGCCCGATCTGCCCGATGTAACCCGGCAAGCCATCTTGGCGATCATCCGGGAGGGGCGATCAACATGACCCAAGCCGACGCCAGAACGCCCCCGCCCCCGGCTGATGCAGCACAGCGACCATCACGGCCACCACGAGCGGTCGAGTTGTTAGCTCGGCGTGCTGGTGACAAGGCCGACCCGCTAAGTCGATTGAGTTCGGTCCCCTCTGGTAGAATATCGGTTGGTCCGAGGGGGGCAGCAGGGTGTACATATCTCGCTCGAAGGAGAGCAGAAAATCATGCCCAACGCTTTAGCAGATCGGGGTAGACCGGCTTTCCCGGCCCCCGCCCGGCCCTTGGCGACATCAGGCGCGGGCGAGGGCACGGCGTGCGGAATCAGCTATACTGCTTAAAAGCCCATGAAACGTCGCAACCGTCCATCCTCATCGGCCCGATCGCCAGAACCCCACGGAGCTTCCATAAGCACGGCGTGGGCTTTCGGGCCCAAAGACTGGTTGTTCCTTGTCGCATTGTTGGCTGCCGTCATCCTGGTTTACCAGCCGGCGTGGCACGGCGGGCTCCTCTGGGACGACGACGCCCACGTGCCCCGCCCCGAACTGCGTTCTTGCTACGGACTCTATCGCATCTGGTTCGAAGTCGGGGCGACGCTCCAGTATTATCCGCTGTTGCACAGCGCATTCTGGTTCGAGCATAAGCTTTGGGGCAATACCACGCTTGGCTATCACTTGGTGAACATCTTGTTGCATGCCGCCGCCGCCGTCATGGTGGCGATAATCCTCCGTCGGCTGGCTGTGCCAGGGGCGTACCTGGCGGCGGCCATCTTCGCCCTGCATCCCGTCCAAGTCGAATCTGTGGCCTGGATCGCGGAACTGAAGAACACCCTTTCAGGCGTGTTCTACCTGGGAGCGATGATGGCCTACTTGCACTTCGACCAGACGCGGAAAACGCCCTGGTATCTGGGCGCCCTGGCCCTGTTCCTGCTCGGCCTGTTGAGCAAAACCATCATCGCCACGCTGCCGGGGGCGCTGCTGGTGATCTTCTGGTGGCGGCGAGGCCGGCTGTCGTGGAGAACCGACGTGCTGCCGCTGCTGCCGTTCTTCCTCGTGGGGGCGGCCGGGGGGATGATCACCGCATGGTGGGAACTCCAAATCAATAAGTGCGTGGGTCCAGACTTCACCTTCACCTTTGCCGAGCGCTGTCTGATCGCCGGACGGACCGTGTGGTTTCTCTTGTGGAAGCTGCTCTGGCCGACACGATTGACCTTCATCTACCCCCGCTGGGACGTTGATCCCGGAGCGTGGTGGCAGTACCTCTTTCCGCTGAGCGCAGCCGCGTTGTTGGTGCTCCTTTGGGCGATCCGACGATGGACGCGAGCACCGCTGGCCGGACTGCTGTTCTTCGGCGGGACGCTCTTCCCCGTCCTCGGCTTCTTCAACTTGTATACCTTCCGCTATTCGTTCGTGGCCAACCATTACCAGTACTTGGCGAGCTTGGGAATCATCGCTCTCGCGGTGGCCGCCGCCGCGCTGCTGCTGGATCGCTGGGGCCTTTGGCGCCGCCCCGGCGGTTACGTACTATGTTCGGCGTTTCTTGACGGGCTTGGCAAGCTTGACCTGGTGGCAAAGCCAGACGTACTCCGACATCGAGACGCTCTACCGGACCACGATCGACCAGAACCCCGGCTGCTGGCTGGCCCACAACAACTTGGGCATGGTTTTGGCTGACCGCGGACGGCCCGACGAGGCGATCATCCAATATCAAGAAACCCTAAAGATCAAACCCGACTATGCTGATGCCCTCAACAATCTCGGCAATGCCTTGGCCCATCGCGGGCAGTTCGACGAAGCCATCGCTCTCTTCCAGAAGGCGCTGAAAATCGAGCCTGACAGCCCTGAGACTCACAACAATCTCGGCCTTGCGCTGCTCGATCAAGGACACGTTGCTGAAGCCATTGTCGATCTTCGGAAGGCCGTGGAAATCAGTCCCCAAAACGCAAAATGCCACTTCAACCTCGGTAACGCTTTGGGCGTGCAAGGCCACTTCGACGACATGATGGCAGAGTATCAGAAGGCGCTGGATATCGAGCCTGGCTACACCGAGGTCTACAACAATCTGGGCGCGGCTCTGGTCGGCCGCGGTCGGGTCGAGGAAGCGATTGCCCAGTTTCAGAAGGCGCTGGAAGTTAAGCCCGACTACACGGACGCCCGCAACAATCTCGGCATCGCCCGGTCTCAGCAGGAAGAATCTCTCAAGACGCTGGCCAAACGCCGCAATCTGCTCCGTACACGTCCCAACGACCTCAACCTTCTGAACGACACTGCCTGGTTGCTGGCGACCAACCCGAACGATTCGACACGCGACGGCGCGGAGGCCATCGAACTGGCCCAGCGGGCGGTCCAACTCTCCGATGGGCGAGAACCGGCCGTTCTCGGTACCTTGGCCGCCGCCTACGCCGAGGTGGGCCGATTTGCCGAGGCCGTCGAGACGGCGCGCAATGCCGTCGAACTGGCTACGCAGCAGAACAAGCAGGTGCTCGCGGAATCTATCAAGGCCAAGATTCCGCTGTACGAAGCCGGAACTCCCTTTCACGAAACGTGGCAACCCTCGGCTCCAGAGTCATCCCGACCTTCACGGCGGGAAAATTCGGACCACTACTAGCCACCGTCCGCCAATTCTCGCCCGCCGTGCCAAGAAACGCATAAAGCCCGGCCTGGACCGAGCTTATGTCATGCGTTGGCGACGGTTGGCGAACCGTGGCCAGACGTACATGTGACCCCGACGGGGTGGCTTGGGTACTTTGCGCAGGATAGCATATCTCGGCAATGTGTCGCCCAACTCCGCAAGCCATAAAGGGTTAAGTGTGATTTGCGATGCTGGGCGAGGCTGTGCGGCGGTGGGCTGCATTGCATTTCGCATTGCTCTGCGCATTGCTTTACGCAGCCCCTTTTTTCTCAACTTGCGCCTTGTCGTACTTATCCATCTGCTCGCTGTCCTTAGCTGCCTTGGCAAAGTCCTCCTTGGTTACTTGCAGGTAGTGCTTGGCTGCAATCATCGCACTGTTTCCAATCCATGCTGTCACTACATGGAGGGGATATTTTTGGCACAGTTCCGTCTCACGACTTGATCGCATATTCTGAAACAACCGAGGCCAAGAAGCAACCGCATCTGTTCATTGCCTTTCCGTTGCTTTGGTTGTCATATTCGTGCTTGACAATGTGTCATATTGCATCATAATAGAGGTATGATCCGCCTCACGTCACTGGCAGAAAAGGGACTTTACGGATTACCGAAGTCGATCCGGTGCCGAGTGAATGGGCTGTTGGATCGGCTTGAAAAATGGCCAGCCGTCAGCGGAGCCAAGCCGTTGCGAGGAGAACTCGCGGGCCACTACCGACTACGAACCGGAGATTTTCGGGTGCAGTTCCGTCTGGCAGGTGAGGACATTATCATCGAACACATTGGACATAGGGACAGATTCTATGACTAAGGCCACTATCGAGATCAACGGCGAGCGGTTCGTGC
This sequence comes from uncultured Planctomycetaceae bacterium, assembly GCA_963759115.1. Classification (GTDB taxonomy): domain Bacteria; phylum Planctomycetota; class Planctomycetia; order Pirellulales; family Thermoguttaceae; genus CAVWXT01. The sequence goes on along the minus strand of CAVWXT010000006.1, from coordinate 511,863 downwards.
TGATCCCCGAGGCCGAATACGAGGCTGAGTTGGCAGCGACCTTGCCGCCCTTGCCGCCGGTGTTTCCCGATGGCACGCGAGAGGCCCGCGCCTGCATTCGCGTATCCATCGCCCGCGACATCATCCAAGAGCGGCGCGAACTTGGTCTAACTCAAACCCAGTTGGCCAAGTTGGCCGGCATTCGTCAGGAAACGCTTTCGCGTTTGGAATCCGGCAAACATCGACCCAATGAGCGGACGGTCGAACGGATCGAAGCTGCCTTCAAGCGTGCTCGGGGCAAGCGGTAGCTCCTAACGTCAACCCGTTTCTAACGTGCCTCATCCGCTCGGACCCCCTTTTGATTTTCCCACAGCGTAGCAATTCGTCAATCGAGATCAGAGTTCGTCACCTGCATGAGGAACGTCAATTCAGTTCATTCTTGCCTCGGGGCGACTGGACGCCAGTACAACTTTTCCGCCAAGGCGCGGCGGCCATCGAACCGGCCATCCAACGCCTGATTCTCGCCTTCGTCCAAGCTATCCCACCCCAGAATTAAAGCCGATGCCCGCCCGGCGGTCAAGCAGGCCGGTTGCCGTGAATGGGCGGTCCAACGTGGCAAGGGTCGGAAAGCCGGCCAGCCGGGGCGCAACTTCTCGATTCTTCGGCCCTTCCTGTCTTGGCAAAGGGCGTCAAGAAGGTGCGGGGTGTACTCCTGAATGACAAACCTCAGTTGAGGGGTTACAATGGGGCAACATCGAGGGCACCACCACCCTGCCTCATGCTGCCGTCACACGGCCGGGAATAGACCATGAACCTCTTGATTCCGTTTGTCGAGCTGCCCAACCACAAAGACCCTCTCTTCGAGGAGTTCACCTACGGTAACGTTGGGAAAAGGGGAAGGAAGCTCAATAAACTCCTGCGACCCGGCGATTACATTTTCTTCCACCATACCGTTAAGGGGCAAGGAAAGTGCATTGCAGCGTGCTACAGGGTCGAGCGGGTCAAGGCGACTGAGGATGCAGTGAAAGACCCTGCGATTATGAGCAAGTTCAAGAGTCCACACCTTGCTCGCTGGTTGGCGGGAGAGAGGAAGCCCGACGACTTCATGGTATTCGGTGATCCCGTCGCGTCGAGGGTCTTGAGCAATCCTCTGCCGTTCAACAGGAATCTTGCGGAACAGCTCTCCTTCGTGTCAACTGATCCCACACGCCGCAGAATCCGGTTTCCAAAGGGGCGGTTGGAGTCTCGCGCCATTTCAGACGCCACGCGGGAATGGCGACAACTTACGGATGGGGGCGTGCGGGTTCTTCTCAGGGCGATCAAACTCCGTGAAGCGTCCGCCGATGACGGCGAAGTGGCTTATTGGTTCTGGAACACGGATGCAGGCACTCGCAGCGATGCAAGAACATGCGACCTTTGGTTTGAACACCGCATGGCGTTCTCGGGCGATGATTGGAAGAAGTACGGTTTGCCGCTGGGACGGCTGAAGGTCAATGACATCTGCCTGATGTACCACAACGGCCTGGGGATTGTTGGCGTAGGACGGGTCCGCGAGGCTTGGGACCGAAAACCTCATCGAAGCGACAAGCTCGTCTACACGACCTCCGACTTCCCGGAATATCGTATCGGGATCGACTGGTATGTAGACTGCCGTGGTAACCCCGTGGACTTCGCGCACGTGCCGTCCCGCTTTCTAACGCGCATCGTGAAACACAAGAAAACTGCAATCGCTCTGCTAAGGCGGCTGGACTCCGTTGAAACGAAGATCGTGGAAACGGCCGAACGGATACGAGGAGGGGCACAAGGGTTAGCCGTATCACCTGCCGTGCGGAAGGCCATTGAGGATTACGCGATGAAAGCGGCGACTGCCCATTTCAAGAAGAAGGGATACATGGTGCGTGATGTTTCCAAGCACGAGTCCTACGACCTTCATTGCAAGCGTCACAAGGAAGTGCTTCGGGTAGAAGTCAAGGGCAGCCAAACTACCGGCGATGAAATATGGCTCACGCCGGGAGAGGTGCGGCTTGCTCGTAAGGAAAGCCCCCACACCGCCTTGTTTGTGCTGCATTCCGTGGCGGTGCTCGAAAATGATGGGACGCCGGAAGTGTCCGGCGGAAAGAGCCGCGTCTTGCAACCGTGGAATCCGAATGACGCGATGCTGAAGCCGAGGGCGTACTCCTGTAGACTCCCGCCAGAATAAACGGAGCGAACTGCTGCCGATCCTGGTTGTTGCCGTCAAGGTTGATTACCAAAGATGAAGGGATGTGGGTTATGGGTTCATGCTGCAAGACCGCATCGGTGAAACGAACGGGCAGCTCAGTTCCGATCGCTATTCACGCTTTGTCCGGGCAGCCTTTTCCAAATCGCGGCGTCTTGGCGACTAGCATGGACATTCCGCTTGCCGTGCTTCGACAAACCATCCCGAACGCGCTGCAACAATGTCCAGTCTATGCTTACACCCTCACTTCGGTCAAAGTCCGTCAAGGCCAATTTATTCAGGGCGGGTCAGCGCCAAACTTTCAAGGCGGGTATATCAGCCTTTGCACCTGCAAACACAAGGACCGGGCATCAGCGCCCCCGAGGGACTGCCGTGGAATTGCCAATCCTGACGATCCGTGGGAAGGGGTTTGGGTAGCTGGCTTGTGTAGCCTCAAGGAGGCGAGACCGCGTAGTCTGTTCTATCTGATGTTAGTTGGCCAGACCTTTGCAAGCCATGCGGCCTGCTGGCACGCCCTTTCCCACCCGTTAGCAAAGTCTGCTCATCGGAACAAGTACGGTGACATCTATGAACCGCTTCCGGCTGCTGAAGACTCGCCGTGGTCAGCGAGGAGCTACATGCCTCATTTGCATAACCATTGTCATCGCCCGGCCGGCCGAAAGAAGGACATCGAGGTCAGCTACCACGCGCGGCATCCGCGATTGCTGGTTGGCGATCCCAAGCTGAGTTTCCTCTGGTCGGCTCCACAAATCGCTCTGACGCCAGCTTGGGATAACGACTGGAGAACGGCGCACCATCGCTTTTTCCCGCAACTTAGCAGTCTCCTTGCGACCCTACGATAGATGTCGTCTCACCAAACCGACGACCAGGGCATGGGTTCACTCCAACGATCTCACGAAGTCAACGGCCTTCGTGGTGAATTCAGGCTCGACCCACCGTGGCGGCGAACGCTGGATTGAGACTCTTCCCCCGAAGTCACCAAACACTTTGCGCATCGCCGGGGAGAGAATCTTCAGCGGCTTGCCGGCGCAATCCTTGCCGTTGGCACTAATCCTGATTGGTTCGTGCAGCAACCGGCTGTTGGTCGCGCCCTTTACCACGACCAGCGATTCCTTTTGTCGCTGGAAAACGCGGCGGTGCCGGACGTGAAAGTTGCACGAAAACAGCCGGTCCAATTCTGTCTTTGTGAACTCGGATGCCACGCCCGCTTTCTCCACCTCGAAGAAGCCCATCAGGTAGAGGGCCGGATCGGAAGCAAAGTCCCATCCTCGCAACCCACAGTAGAAAACGAGCAAATCGCCGGGCCGTAGATGCCGTAGTCCGGCCTTCGGCGTTGTGGGGTCTCCGTAAGTGAACGTGTCGAATTCCGGGTCAACGTGCATGGGCTGATCGGCCATTCGATTTCGCATGGCCGCTGGGAAGTAGTCTATCAGCTTTCGGCCATGCCTACCGACCGTGTTGCCGTAGGTACGCTCGTCAACGGCGTGTCCATCGGGGATCGGAACGTACTCAAATGTTCCGTCAGCGAACAGAGGTCCGTGGATACCGCCGCAGCCAGTGTCGATGCCGATTCGTAGCAGGACGACCTTCATAGTCTCATCGTCAATTCAACTGACTTCTCGATTCGAGATTTGCGGAAGGGGAGCGTTCCGCAAGCTTCCATTTTACTAACGGCCCATGAGGAGGGGAAGATGAATGCCAGGCGGGCTAACGCACAACTTGACCTTCTCGATTCATTAGACGCAAAACGCCAGCAGCAACGCCGCAAAGCCCTCCCCGTTGCGCCAGAGGACTGGGGACGGCCACGCACAATGGGCACGGTGTCTTTCGACGTGGTTCTTGCATAGATCGACGCCAAGGGCCTTGGCTGGTCGGACCTTCTTGACGCCCGTATTGGAACGTCCAAGGGCGCGATGTCTTGGCGGCCGAACCCCGGCGGCCGATGATCTTGCGCCTGGCGATTCTTAGCCAACGTGGCCCCGGCAGCAGTGGACCAGTGGCGATGTGTGGCAGCGGGGCAGACCATCGCCGACGCTCCCTAGCTTTACGCGGTCCTACCGGCCGCAAAGACGGCGCGATCGCGCAAGTCCTCATATTCCGTGCGCCAACTGCGCTGTATTCCGCGCTGCCCAAAACAAAAACCCTCGCTTTCTCGGGAAAAACGAGGGTAGCAGGTGACCCCGACGGGAATCGAACCCGTGTTGCCGGCGTGAAAGGCCAGTGTCCTAGGCCTCTAGACGACGGGGCCAAGACCCGTCTGTATAATCTTTGCGAGGAGGATGCGTCAAGGGGCCCCCATCGGGAAACGGGGTAACATCACAAGAATCGCCCGACGCGAGCCAGAGATTGTGGCCAGAGAGAGAATCAACCGCGGCTGGGAGGGGCAAACGCGAGCAGGGGGTGCTCGACGGAAGGTGGGCAATTCACTCTTTGCCGACGTTGTCGGCCGCATCGGACTTGGTCACTGCCTTGTCGCCGGCCGCGACTTCGTTCCGATGGATCGCATCGAAGACCTCGCGCCGGTGGACCGGCACTTCCTTCGGGGCTTCGACGCCGAGACGGACTTTATCCCCCCGGATCTCCACGACCACGATCGTAATGTCATCGTTGATGACGATACTCTCGTTTTTCTTGCGGGATAACACCAACATGCTACGTTCCTTCGTTCTCTTGCCAGAGCTTCCTAGTCTGAGTGCTCTGCCAAAAGTCAACAGGGCGTGTGCGTAAATACACCGCCATCAATGTACGATACGCCGCAATCAGGCGAAGTCAAGGATATTCTTGACCCACCCGCCGATTTTTCGCTGACTTTTTGCAGCGCTTGGCACAAGAATAGCCATCTCGATATTCTTCACGCATCTTCCACCACAAATGATAGACTGTATTTCTCCATTCGGGTGGTTCTAGCCGGCCGTTTCGGAAGAGTCCCACATCAATTGCTAGACATTCCATGCAGTTTTCGACTTGTCGCGACTCCTCAACCTCGCCAATCGCACCGAACCACGATAATATCGCACTAATACTTAAGGGTGATGTGCCTGCCACGGTTGCAGGCCATTGCGAGGGACGGCTGCCCGCGGCAACGAAGACCGCCTGACTCCGATCGGCGGTCCATTCCGACATCCGAGGCGCGTGCAAATTGCACACGGGTTGCGGTCCCTCCCGCGCCTCGTATAATCTGAGGGCAAGTTGGTCGGCGTGCGTCGTTCGCGATTGACCGAGCGGTGTTGGGCCGCTTCACCAAGAGGTTTTTATGCGGCGTTGGTTGTGGAACATTCGCCAAGCAGTGGTTACAGTGGCGGATGCATTGTGGGTCTGCCTGCGGTATTGGCTGCGCACCTATGACCCCAAGCGACGAACGTTCACCGAACAATACGAGTACCCGGAACTGCCCGTCCAAGTCTCGCCGCGATTCCGGGGCTTTCATCGCTATGACTTGACGTCGTGTATCGCGTGTGAGCGGTGCTCGAAGGACTGCCCCGTCGGTTGCATTTACATCGCCAAGCAGCGTGCGGTCGGGCGGAAAGGGTTCCAGATCACCAGTTACACGATTGACTACGGGAAGTGTCTGCTCTGCGGCATCTGCACCGAGAATTGCCCGGTCGACTGCATTTTCATGGGCTCGTCGTTCGACTTGAGCTGTTACAGCCGGGACGGGTGCATCGTCGACTTCTCGCGGCTTCCCGTCGAGGTGGCCTGGGGACGGGCCACTCTCAATCCCACCGTCGTAGCCAACTCGAAGATCATCGCACGGCCGGTTCACGACGGCCCCACCCTGTAAGCAAGCAAGCAATCAAGCTAGAAAGACGACGCCGATGGCACACAAGCGACCTGCCCGCCGCGAATGTTTCACGGTGGAAGAGGCCAACGCCATGCTGCCGCTGGTGCGGGCGATTGTCGGCGACCTGGCCGACCTGTCGCGCGAGCTGCTCGATCGCCGCCGCCGACTCTCCTTCCTGCTGGCCGGCAGGGAGCCCAATGACCGCGACCCGTACCAACAGGAGCTTGTCCAGGTCCAGACCGAACTGGAGAAAGACTCGCACCGGTTGCGGGAGTATGTGGAGGAGTTGCGGGCCTTGGGCGTCGAGGCCGCTAACGGGCCCGAGGGCCTGGTGGCGTTCCCCTCGATCCTCGACGGCCGCAAGATCTGCCTGTCGTGGAAGCTGGGTGAGCCCGAAGTGTTCTACTGGCACGAAGTGAACGCCGGATTCCGCCACCGGCAGCCCCTGCCGGCCGGGAGCGTCGCCGGCTGAGGCGATGGCATGACCGTTGCTTGTCGACAGCTTGGGTGCCACGGGCTGCTCGTCAGCCCGTGTTGCGGCCGACTCATGCACGGCCTGACAAGCGGCCCCTGGCACCCGCCGATTCAGTTCGGCCGAGGTCCTACTTGTACGTTCGCCCCATGTAATCGACGACCGCTTTCTTGATTGCCAACGGATCGCACGGCCCGGAGGGACTGCGATAGAGAATCTTGCCTCCCGGCGCGATCAGGATCGTGTGCGGCACGGCGCCCGACGATTTCTCGTCCACGGCATCCATTAGCTTATACTTGTCGTTGGCCTCGAAAAGATAGTTCGCGGCGGCGACCTGCTTGTTCTTGAGCACCTCCAGGGCCTTGTCCTTGTCCTCCGGCGAATCGGCCGAGATCGTGATCAGCTCGAAATCCCGGTGGCGGTACATGCGGTTCATGGTCACGAATTCGGGGAGTTCGGCCACGCAAGGGCCACACCAGGTGGCCCAGACGTTCACCAACCGCAGCTTTTGGCTATCGTTCTGGACCAGCGACTTGATGCCCTTCGCGTCGATCAGCCCGAGTTGAACCTCTTCCTTGGCCCAGGTCTCCAGCGATTTCTTCGCCGACGATCGCTTGTCGGACCACTTGATCGAACAGCCGATGGTCTTGGTCTTTTCGACGGCAACCGGCTTGCCCGCCAGCAGGGCCTCGATGGCGTCGCGAGTCTCCTGCGATGTCACCCGCTGCGGCTTTTCGGAATCGTCGATGCGGCCCGCGAACCGCAATTTCCTGGCCCGATCGAAAACGAACACGTGCGGCGTGGTGGCCGGGCCGTAGGCCCGCGACACTTTCTGGTCCTCGCCGTCATAGAGATACGGGAACTTGAAGTCGCTATCCTTCGCCCGCATCTTCATTTCTTCCAGCGAATCGCTCACGTCGGTGTAACCCAACTCGTCCAGGCGGAGCGCTTCCGGATCGTTGGGCGAGATGGCCACCAGGGCCACGCTCTTGCCTTGATAGTCGGCCGCCAGTTGCTTGATGCGGCTTTCATACGCCTGGGCCGTGGGACAGTGATCGCAGGTGAAAACGATCACCAGAATGTTGGCGTCGCGATACTCATCGAGGCTGTGATTCTTGCCGTCGACCCCCGGCAGGTTGAAATCCGGCGCCGCGCTGCCGATCTCCAGGGTGGCCGGCGCCGCGGCGAAACAGGGCAGGCCGCACGCCCAGGCCAAAGAAATTGCGGCCGCGATGAGGGAAAGAACCGTACTTCTCGCGTTTCGACCCATAATCAATCTCCTCGCAATGTGCAAAACCATGTTGGGATCACGGACCTGCCGAAACACGTAGTGTAGCCGGACTCGCCTGGATTGGATACCGAAACATCGGAGTAGCCCCCGTTGGTGGCGAAATCGTCCGGCAAGCGTGATCGCGGAAGCCGGCCACACGAGTCTTAGCCTAGCCGTCGCTCGGCGGGACGGCAAGTAGATTGCGCTGCTTCGCCGCGCACACTGTTCCGGCGGTTTGGCGGCCGAGATGGCAGCGGCATCGCGCGGTTATCGGTGTGACGATGACCGTCCACACCCACATCGGCTTGCGTGGCCACAGGAGGGGCATAAGGGTATGGCGCCGCGACATCGCGAGAAGAGCTTGAAGTACGCCCGGAGGGATTTGAACCCCCAACCCTCGGTTCCGAAGACCGATGCTCTATCCAATTGAGCTACGGGCGCACTGAATCAGAATCAAAAGACCGAGCATAAGGCGAACAAACTCCACCGTCGCAAACCACAAAAGACCGCGGCCAGACTCCCCCCCGTACTCCCATCCTAGTGGGCAACGGGCTCGACGGATCGGGCGGGAAACGAAATACTTCGGCCCCTGGAATGATCCTGAAAGGGCCGAACAGGCTGACCGCAATCACAGTACCAATCAGTGTACCAAAGTGGCGCGCGGCGGCAAGACGGGGACAGGATCGGAGGCGAGTAACTCCCGCGCCGCAGAAGACGAGAACCACGCAGAGCCCGCGCAGATTCTAACACCCAAGCACCATCGAGAACCGGGCCGCCATCCCAAAACTACCGGCACTTGAGGGCGAACCACGCCACGCTGCCCAATGCCACCAGTAACAACGCCAGACTGGATGGCTCCGGAACGATGTTGAGCGAACCGTTTTGGTACGTCACGTTCACCGGCGGGAACGTGCCGACGTTCGTAGCGATGGGCATACCGTCAACCGTCGCATTGGTCTCAAGGGTGAAACTGCCGCTAGTCACCCCTACGGTGCTCACCTTGAGCGTGGCCAGAATGCCATTGCCATCCACTGTGCCACTGTTGGTTGCCAGGTCCATGTACGCAAGCTGCGAGCTGAAGATGTAGGTGGGCGCCCCCGTATTGTTGCTCGCGAAGATCGTTCCAGTGGTCATATCTCCGCCGGTAAAACTCGGCAACGGCGAACCGCCCAGGATTTGCAGCATCACTGTGGCATCTGTCACACTGCCGACGCCGGAAATAGAAACGGAAATGCTTTGATCCGGCGTATTGGGCGACAGATTCCAATTTCCCGCATCCACAATCAGGTCGGCCCGAACGGCCGAAACCAAGCACAGAAAGACAACCAAGATGGCGAAAGACCTCTTCATGGAAGCACCCTTATACCCAGTGGACCGTGATGCAGGCTCGAATGTCCTCGCGGACGGCAAGATGCACTTATTATCTATAGTATTGCCAGCTTGTCAAACTAAATCAAACCCCGCAAGTGAAACCCCCTCTACGGTGGTGAATCCTCCTTGCCCTTAGCCAGGCTTCTTCGCGTAAGCAGCCATTAGCCCATCCACGGCATTGTGACCAATAATCCCCCCATTGGAGTCACTGTCCGACCCGGGAAGCGATTCCCATTCGTACAGCCAGGCCAGATAGCCCAACGGGCTTGCCCCCAGGTCCGATCGCAGCAGGAAATCACGGGCCGCCGTGCTGCCGGCGGGCAAAACTCCCGCGGCGGATGACAGGGTCGCGGTCGGAGCACTACTGCGGCTTGGCACGCTGTCGGCCGCCGCCGACAACGTCATCGGCTGATCGCCCTGGGACGCCGAAAGCCCATTGACCAAGACATTCACCGTCGCCGTGTCGGCGAGCCCCTTGCTGTCCTGGATCGTGTAGGTACACGCGCCCGACAGCGATTGGCCGGCCATCAACGCCTGCAACGTCGTGGAAACACTCGGATCGTAACGAATCGTCTGATCGGCGTTGATCGCAAGCGACGCCCCCAGGCTGCTGGCGGCATCCGCGCGAGCGACGCTCAACGCCCCGCCAACGTTGCGGTCGTTGCTCAACACGGCGATCGCCACGGCCGTGGCCTTGTCGGTGGCCGCCGCGTCGTCCGTGGCCACCACCGCCGGCGCGGCGATCAGCTTCAGCATCGTCCACGGCGTCGTGGCATTGTATCGCGGAATCACCTGGTCGGCCGAGTTCACCAACCGGTCGCGGTTGTAGTCGTAGGGATTGTCGATGGCGGCCGGGTTGAACGGCGTGCGCGGATTCAGCCGGGCCGCCACGTCATCGGCGCTGTTGACCAGGGTGTCGGTGGCGGAGTTGCCCGACTCGCCCACGGCGTTGCCGTAGTAGAACACGTCGTTTTGGGCCAGGCCCGTGTTGGCCGTGGCCTTCACCGTCACCTGGAGCCAGGTGTTCTGGATGGCCCCGTCGGCCCAGATGATCGTCACCCGATCAATGCCGTTGACCTGCCGCACGGTGACGCTTAACGGGGCCGGCGCAGGGCCCCAGGTGTCGGGCGTCGTGGTGTTGCCCATCTTGAACTCGAAGTCGGCGGCCGTGACGGTGCCCGGCAGATGGTCGAAATCGACCATGATGCCGTTGATGCCCAGGCTGTAGCTGGTGTAGTTGTTGAAGGTGGCGGTTTGGCCGGGCAGGAGGGCCGTCTTGCTCAGGTGCGGATCGCTGGAGTTCTCCGCGGCGATGGCGTTGTCGTCATAGGCGTTGGCGGCCGGATCGCCCATGGGGTTCGCCGGGTCCGCGTCCCACTTCGAGTTGTTGTAGAAGATGTGCCGGCCGACAACGGCCGATAGAATCTGCAGTTCGCCGGTCGTCGAGTCGGTTCCGACGTTGCCCGCAAGGTCGGTGGCCGTCACCGACACGTCGTACACCCCCGGCTGCAAGCTGGGGACAATCGTGTTCGCGGGCAACGTCCAAGTGCCGTTGCCGTTGTTGGCGGCCGCGTAAGAGTTCCCCGCGACAGTGACCTGAATCGCGGCCGTCGGATCGTCCACGGTGCCGTTTAAGGCCGGTGAGTGGCTGGCCGTGGTGATGGAAGCCACGGTCACGGCAGGGGGCGTCTTGTCGATCTTGAAGGCGGACGAAGTGAAGGTAGCACTGTTACCAGCCACATCGGTCACGGTCACCGTGCCCGTGACGTTGCTGCCCTCCGCCGTCAGCACCAACGGACTGCTCGGCAGGCTGGTGTTCACGCCCGACAGCGCGTCGGCGGCCGTGTACGGCACCAAGACGTTCGTGTTGTTCCAGCCGTTTGCGTTGGGCGCCGGCGTAGCCGTACCCCAGTTCAAGGTGGGGGCCAGGGTATCGACCTGGATGGTCAGCGGCGGAGAGCCAACGGACTCGGCCTTGTTCAGTTCCGTTTGGCGTGCCGTAATGACGTGGCTGCCGTCGAGCAGATCGGCAGTTCCGTTGGTGGTAACCGTCGTCGTGTCGCCGGAGGCGACGGCGCTGCCGATGGCAATGCCATCCGCATAGATTGTGACCGTTGCGCCGGCGACGGTAGGACCGGCGGGTCCACCGACCAGGAACTGGAGCTTCTTGGACGAGGAGCTGTTGTCGAGGTTTGTGACGTTGTCGTTGCTATACTTCCCGGTGTCGCTGGTCGAAACGAGGGTGGGAGCGGCCGGCGTGGCGCTGATGGCGAAGTTTGCCAGGGATTGCACGTCGGCCGGGGCGAGGAAGGCGGCCGCCTGGTCGCCGAATCCGCCACTGGTGACCAAGGCATTGGCGGCGGCGACGGCCGCCGCTTGCGTCGTGCCGAGAATCGTGAAATCGGCTAACCGCACCGTCTGACCGGCCGCCACCGTAAGACTATAGGTCCACGTGAGGTTGTCGCCGCTCAGGCTCACCGACGTGGGCTGCAAGCTGCCCTGGCGATGGATGTAGTGGATGATCGCCGGCGTGCCCGTGCCGTTGGCGTCATCCGTGCCGATCCAGGAATCGGTGGTCTCCGGTATGGTGTCGCCATCGGAGGTGGCAAAGACGTTGGTGGCCGCGCCGGAGCCAAGATTGGCCACGTACTGCACCGTCGTCGTAATCGGCGAGGCGGTGGAATTGGTGAAGGTATCAATCGTGCGGGCGAAATCCTCGCTGCCCGTGTTGGGCACCGTGACCTCGCGGCTGACGGTCAGCCCGGCCTGCGTGCCGGCGGCGGTGACCACGCTTTGGCCATTATCGGCCGTGCTATAGGTCAAGCTGCCGGGGCGGTATAGCCCACCGCCGATCACCAGACGGCCGTCGCCGTCGAAGGCGTTGTTGTATCCCTGAACGAGTTCACCCGCACCGAAAGTTCCGACGGCAACGTCGAACGGCAGACCGTTGGGTGAACTGAGCACGACCGGGGCGGGACCGTAGAAATTCAACACGACGCCCACCGTCGTATTGTCGGAATTGATCGCGGCAAGGTCGGGTTGGCCGTCGCGGTTGAAGTCGCCCGCCACGACGGCTTGCACGCCAGTGCCCCCGGTAGCGACGGCGGTGCCGGATGAGAACGCGCCGGTGCCATCGCCGAAATAAGCCACCACGTTGCCGCCGTCGTGGTTCGCCACGGCCAGATCGGCAAAGCCGTCGCCGTTAAAGTCGCTGACGGCAATTCCCTGGGGCCATGACAGTCCGCCCGAACTGATCACGCTGGCGGCGCCGAACCTGCCGGCGCCGTCGCCCAAAAGGATTCCGATCGAACTGGTGCCGGTGTTCACCACGGCCAGATCGGCGCGGCCGTCGCCGTTGAAGTCGCCGGTGGCAATCGCCTGCGGCCAGTCCGTGGTTCCTTGGGAACCGGCAAGGAAGGTGGTGGCGGCCGAGAATCCGCCGCTGCCGTTGCCCAGGAGTATCCCTACAGTGCCGCCGTCCCCATTGGCTACGGCCAGGTCGAGCTTGCCGTCGCCGTTGAAGTCGGCCGCCACGAGGGCGTCGGGCCAATAGCCGCCCGTCGTCAAGGACGTGGCGGCGCCGAATGTGCCGTTGCCGTTGCCCAGAAGGACGCTCACCGTGTTGCTGCCATAGTTGGCCACGGCCAGATCGAGCTTGCCATCGCGGTTGAAGTCGGCCGCCACAATGCCCAGGGGCGAGGTACCCACGGTGACGGAGGTCGCCGTGCCGAATGTGCCGTTGCCGTTGCCCAGCAGGATCGCGACCGTGGTGCCGCCGTAGTTGGTCACGGCCAGGTCGAGCTTCGAGTCGCCGTTAAAATCGCCCACCGCCACGCCCATCGGACTGCTGCCGCCGGTATTGTAGGTGGTAGCGGCCGAGAAACCGCCGAAAGCGTTGCCCAAGAGGATGCCGACGGTGCCGGTCGTATTGTAGTTGGCAACGGCGAGGTCCAAGTTGCCGTCGCCGTTGAAGTCGCCGGTGGCGATGGCCTGGGGAACGGTGCCGGTCGTGCTCACCGTCGTCGGGCTGGAGAATTGGACCGTGCTGGGCAGCACGACGAAGTCGGTGATCCAGTCGCCGCCGGCCACGCCATCGTCGTTGCCGTCGAGCTTGACGCCGCCACCGGTGATGGCATCGTGTACGGTCAAACGATAGACGTTCTCCGGCAGCGCGGGGAAGGTCAACGTGGACGTGGTGCCGCTATAGGTGACTCCGAGCGGCACGATCAGGTCGTCGGCCGTGCCCAACAGGCCGTCGGGGCCGAGGCTTTGGAGTTGGTAATTGGCCGCGACGTTCGGCGTTGGCCATGGTCATGTTGAAATTGATCGCCAGCGTCGTGGCGCCGGCGGGGGCGAACGTGCCGCCGCTAATCGAAGGCGACGTGCTCAGCACGATCGGTAGCGAACTCCCCACGCTGATCGCCTGGCTGGGCGAGGTGACGGACGGCAGCGCATCGTGCTTCACCGTGACGCTGACGTTGAGCGAGCCCGAGTGAACGTAGGTGTAGGCGGGGGCATTCACCTGGTAGTTGCCGCTGCCCAATGACACGACTGTGCCGGGCGAGGTGTTGCCGTCGCCCCAGTTGATCGTGGCCGTGAAATCAGCCGCCGTCTCGTTGCCCACTCCGGCCGGATCGGTGAAGGTGGCCAGGCCGGTGATGGCGGCCATTGCCACTCCCCGTTGCGGACTGGCCGGCAGCTTCCCGCTCACGATGATCAGGTTGATGATCTGCTGATCGGCCACGCTGAAGGTGTTGGTGCTGGCGCTAATGGTCGTCGTGCCGTCGGTCACCTGCACGCTGAACGTCGCGTTGCTGAGCTCGTCGGCGTAGGTGTGCGAGGCGAAGACGTCGAAACCCTGGCCCAAATCGGTCGGGTCGTGCTGGGCGATATAGCCGGAGGAACCGACCGTAGTGGTGACGGTCGTCGGCGTCGTGCCGTCGCCCCAGGTGATCGTGGCCGAGTAGTTGCCGGTGCCGAACACGCCAAAACGGGCCACCAGCACGTTGGTCAGGGGCACCGCTTCCATCGCCGCGGGCGGGAGTCAGGGTGACCGTCGGCGGCGCCGTGGCCACGACCATCGTGGAAACGGCGCTCGCCCCCACGGTGCCCGCCACGTCGCTGACTCGGGCGCGGAGATGGTAGGTGCCATCCGGCAGCGACGCCGTCGGCGTGAACGTGGCCGTGCCATTGGTCACGGTCGCGGTGAGGTAGCCCGTCTCGCCCGCATCGGTGAAGTCGCCGTCGTTGTTGAGGTCCACGTCGAGATACGCCGTCGTGCCGTTGGCGATGCCGGGACTAGTTTCCGTGGCGGTCATCGTCACCGAGGGCTTGCTGACGTTGGTCCAGGCCGGCGCCGCCAACGTCACGATCGGGGCGATCGGGCTGGAAACCTTGGCCAGGAAGCCGTTGTTGCCGCTGGCCAACGTGCCCGTGAGGTTGAACGTGCCCGTCCCGGGATCGAAGTCCCCCGTGCCCTCGAACTGGCCGATGGTGTAGACGGCGCCATCGTAGGCCACGGCGAGGCTCTGGGACAGGTTGTCGATGCGTCCGTAGGGATCGGTGGCGGGCGAACCGGTGGCCCCGGCCCAGAGGAAGTTGCCCGCTGAGTCCAACCTGGCAACGAAACTGCCTTCGCTGCCGGCGCTTGTGAGATTGGCAACGCCCGTGCCGGGATCGAAATCGACCGTACCCTGGAACTCCCCGGTGAGGTACACATTCCCGTTGGGTCCAACGGCAACGCCCTGTCCCCAATCATCGCCCGAGCCGCCGATCCCCTTCGCCCAAACAAAGCCGCCCGCCGAGGTGAGCTTGGCCACGAAGATGTCTCCCGCGCCGGCGCTGGGGAGCGTCAAGTTGGTCGCGCCGGGATCAAAATTGCAGCCGTCCTCGAAACGGCCGGCCGCATAGATGCTCCCGTCAGACGCCACGGCAATGCCATAGGCATCGTCGTAACCGGACCCGCCGAATTGCTTTGCCCAGACGAAGGCCCCCGCGGAAGTCAGCTTGGAAACGTAGGCATCCTCAGCGCCCGCACTCGTGAGATTGAACGTGCCCGAGCCCGGATCGAAGTCGGCCGTGTCGGAGAAATCGCCGGTGGTGTAGACGCTGCCGTCGGCGCCCACGGCAATTCCCGTGCTGGTGGTGGAACTGCTGGCGGCGAAGGCATTGGCCCAGACGAAACTGCCGGCGGAAGTCAGCTTGGAAACGTACGCCTCTTCCTGGCCGGCGGGGGCGGTCAGGTTGTACTTGGCGGAGCCGGGATCGAAGTCCACCGTTCCGTCGAACTGGCCCGTCGTATAGACGCTCCCGTCGGAGGCCACGGCAATACCGAAGCCTTCCGCGCCGGAGGTGCCGCCGAGCGCCTTGGCCCAAACGAAGTTGCCGGCCGAGTCCAGCTTGGAGACAAACGCATCTTGGTAGGTGTGGGGGCTGAGATTGGCCACGCCGGAGCCGGGATCAAAGTCGGTCGTGCCCCCGAACGCGCCGGTGGTGTAGACGCTGCCGTCAGCCCCAACCGCAATCGCGTCCGGGGCATTCCAGAAGCCGGTGAAGCCCTTGGCCCACACAAGCGCCCCGGCGGACGTGTACTTGGCCACGAACGTGCCCGGTCCACTGACGGTTACGTTGTAGGTGCCCGGGCCATTGTCGAAGTCCGACGTGCCGTCCATGGTGCCGGCCACGTAGACGTTCCCGGAAGCGTCGGTGGCCACCAGGCTGGCGTAGGACGGAGTGCTGCCGCTGTAGTAACTGTTCACGTTGGCGAGATTCTGCGCCCAGCCAAAAACCGGGGCGGCGCCAGAAGGCCCGCGTCGCGGGTGGAGTCGGTCTGACCGGCCGGGACGGTGAATACATCGGTTACGCCAGCGGAGGTGGGATCGCTGTCTACCGTCCGATCGCTGCCGGCCTTTTGGGTCGTGAAGGTGTAGCCGACGGGCGTGCGGAATATCTCGTAGTAGTTCAGCCCTTGCGGCACGCCGGTGAATGCATAGTGCCCGGTGGAGTCGGCAATGGCGGTGCCGCGCAGCACGTCGTCGGCGTTGCCGATGGTGGTGTCGGTCGACGAGTAGATCTGGACGACCGCTCCCGCCACGGCCGGCTCACCTGCACCCGAATGCCGTCATGATTCAGGTCTTGCCAAACCATGCCGCTGACGCCGACCGACAGCAACTGCCGATCCTCCAGCGGTTCGAAACGCAACGATCGGCCAGGCAGCTTGCGCCGCCGCGGTTCCCCAACGGCTGCCGCACTTGTCGACCCTAGAATGTTTGATTGGCGACGCGAACTGGAAAAGGGATGGCGAGAGAGGCTTGGCACGGTGATAGTGCTCCATTGGCAGGCTGGGCCGAGGCATCGTCCGTACACAGACCAAGCCCGTGCAGCGCGCAGGCTTACACGGATCGGTCGGACGACCGCCTAGTTGTTCCGGTGTACATATTCTGTCTAGCCGCTACAACCGCGTCAACACAAAACGAATATCCACACCAATTTGGCTAGAATAGCCCCAATTTATCTGTCCAACAGGGGGTATCGTTTGCGTTCTCATAGTGGATGGAGACGGCAAGAAACGCAGGTAGATGGGGACAAAGACAGACTTGCTTTCCCCGGAACGCTGCAAAGAAACAGCCCGCCAAATTCCCCTTCCCGGTTACCGCGCGGACAAGAAGGGGAACCCTAATCCCCACTGATTCTCGCTGATCGTTCTCATGAGCGTCGATCAATGTCCATTGGTGGCCCGCAGAGAAGAGAACTGCTCAATGGTCCGCAGGGTGAGGGGTCAACACGAAGCGTAGCGCCGCGATGCGCATCTTCGAGCCCACGAAACAGATCCTCGGGAAACTTCTGGTCGCCCAACATCTGCTCGTAAATGGAGATTGCCCAGCCTGTTATTCAGCCCCATCCCCGCGAGATATTGCAGCCGCAGATTCCGGTCCCGGTTGATTTCCGCCTGGCCCAACCAGGGCTTCAGGTCCGACGTGCGCCCGGCATAGGTCTTGAAGAGGCTCAGGAATCCGTCGAAGCCGACCTCTTTCAACGCCGCCGCCACGTCGGCGTAATCGGGCTGGGCCAACCGCCCTTGCACGTCGTCCAGATTGATCGTGGCGCCCTCGGGCAGCCCCAGAAGGACGAGGTCGTATCCGCGCCCGTTGTCGCGGTTCCCCCATGCGGTTCCATTCGGAAAGGCGTCGAAGAAGGTGGCGATCTCACTCTTGACCGCGTCCGGAGTGCTTTCGTAGAGCGGTACCCACTGGGTGATCAATCCGTGCGGATTCAGGTGCTGCCTGCAGAGTTCGAAATATTCCGCCGTGTACAGCACGGCCGAGCCTTTCACCCAGGGATGAATCGGGTCGGACGTGATGATGTCGAAGGTTTCCTGTGTCGTGCGGATGTAATGCCGGGCGTCGTCATAGACCACTTCCACGCGAGGGTCGTCGAGCACGCCGTTATTCGCCCCGTCGAAATAGAACGCCGCGACCGGCGGCACCAGCGGTTCGATTTCGCAGATGACGATTCTCTCGACGTCGGGGTACAGCACGAAGGAGCCGGCCGTCACGCCCGCTCCACATCCCACGATCAGCACCGAACGCGGTTTCGGATGGAGCAGGGCGGGCAGGTGTCCGAGCATCCGCTGCAGCCGCATGTCTTGGGGCAGGGTCGAGGCCTCCACTTTGCCGCTGATGTGGAAGCAGCGGTCGCCCATGGCGGCCTCCGAAACGGCGATCGAGGCGTTCATCCCTTCGCCCACGTAGATGATCTCGGCCGACGTCCTCATGCTCGGCAGGCTGCGGCCGAAGGCCACCAGCCCCGCAGGAATCTCCGACACGCTCCGGGCCAACAAGGCCGTCAGGCCGACGGAGACGACCAGCGACGCCGTGCCGCCGATCCCTAGCCAAGGCCTGCGGGACGCAGCGCCAGACGCGACTCTTGCCCGAAACGGCCAGACTCGCGGCGCGAGCATCAGCAGCGCGGCCAATGTCGACAGCCCGATAAGCACCCGCTGCGTCTGCTGGGTCCCCAACCAGGGAATCAGAACCATGCTGCACGCAACCGCGCCAATGACCGCGCCTACGGTATTCGCCGCGTAGACCCCCGCCACCAATCGTCCCGGGTCTTGTTCGCGGGAGGCAACCGACGCCAACGCCAACGGAAAGCTGGCGCCCCACAGGCAAGCCGCCGGGAAGACGGCCCAGACGCAGCGCATCAGGTCGAGTTGGAAATCGTACCACGGACTCACGGACAACATGGGGTCGATCGGCCAATACGGCAGGGAATTGGCCAGCATGTACGCCGCCCAGGCAATCGCGGCGGCCAGCAGCATTTGGCACGTGCCCAGGGCCGTCCGCGGCTGCGCTGCCCGACGCGACAGGTAGGACCCCACGCTGCTGCCGACTCCCAGCCCCGTCAAGAACACGGCCAGAATGATGGAAAACGTGTAGACCGTGGCCCCCAGCATCAGCGACAACAAGCGAGTCCAGATCACTTCGGCGCCCAGGGCGCACAGCCCGGACAAAGCGATCGTCACGTGTACCGACCAGAACGCCGCCGAACGCGGAACGAGACCCTGCGTTGCCTCGTGCGGGCGGTCGCCGTGCGGCGTGAAGCTTGCCACCGCCAGCGCGATCAAGGCGACGGTCCCGTCGATCGCCACGGCGACATAGGTCGCGGTGGCCATGTCGTAAACTCGCAACAGATAGAACCCCGCCAACAGACAACCGAACACGGCCCCGGCAATATTTCCGCCATAGAAGAAGCCCAGCCACGATACCCCCTGCGGCGTGGCCTCGATCCAGCGGGCGACCGCCGGCAGGGTTGCCCCCATGAGCAAGGTCGGCGGCAGCAGGCACACCGCGCAGACCACTCCACGCAACAGAATTCCGGCCAGGCCGTGCCCGACGTGGGTCGTATAGAGTTGATCGACGCAGGGCATGCCGAACAACACGAGAACGCCGGCGGCCGCCGTCCCCAACTCCAACAACGCATAGACGCGCAAGGGATGGCGCCGCCGGGAAATCAGCCGCGGCAACGCGACGCTCCCCAGGCACATCCCGCCCATGAAGGTTCCCAGCAACACGCCCAGCGACACCGCGGACGAACCGATCACCAGTTGCAGCAACTGGAACCAAACGATTTCGTAGATCAGCGCGGCACAACCGCTGCCGACGAACAGCGCCAGCAGCAGGGGCAGGAGCCGAGGCAGTGTGGACGCGCTTGTCGGTTCAGTCAGGTTTCGTTCGACCATGGCAGACCAGCGAATCTTCGAGACGAAGCCAGGGTAGCGTCCCCTCGTTGTTGCACACGAGTCATTAACGGCGCGATGCGATCTGCCCCGTAGGGGCATTCGACAAATAGAGGTAGGGAGGCCGCATTGGGTTGCGGCCCCCCTCCCTCCGAACCGGACTGGCGGATTTCCCGCATCCGGCTCTCCAGTTGATGGTGTTACCTCCGAAAGGGTTGAGCGAAACAGACATGGGCGGTTTGCAGGGAATACAGCCCTTGCTCGTCGAAGAAGCGATTGGGCCAACGCTGCTGGTCCCTTCCGCGGCCCCGTCCGCGCCGTTTCTGTCGCCGCCGCAACATGCTACGCAGCCGACCACGAATCCAGCCGTCCAGTTGGCGGAAAACCGACCCGCGACAATGGCGAAAGTAGATGAACCAGCCGCGAAGTTGCCGCGTCAGTCGAGCACACGTGAAGGGCAGGTCATGCCCGTTCGTGCGCTTGGTCTTCGCGCGGACCGCCTCCTTGAGTTTCCGCAGGCTCTTTTGCCGCGGCACACGCAAGTCGCCGCGGAAGCGATAGCCCAGAAAATCGAAACCCTCGATGCGGGCGTCCACGATCTTGGTTTTGGTCGGATGCAGGGTCAACTCGTTTTCGTTGACCCAACGTTGCACCATCGCCAAGGCCGCTTCCGCCTCCTCGCGAGTCTTGCACAAGATCACGAAGTCGTCTGCATAACGGACCAGCGCGAAACCGGCGTCGTCCAGCACGTGGTCCAGCGGGTTGAGGTAGATGTTGGCCAGAAGGGGCGAGAGGACTGCTCCTTGGGGCGTGCCCGTTTCGGGCGTCCACTCCCGCAGGTTGTCCATCACGCCTTGCTCCAGGAACATCTCCACCAAACGCAACACCCGGCTGTCCGACACCTTCTCGCGCAGTTGCGCCATCAGCCGTGGCTTCGAGATCGTGTCAAAGTAACTCTTGAGGTCCGCGTCCACCACGTAGACGCGACCAGCGTCGAGCAGTTCCTCGACCCGTTCCAGGGCGTGATGACACCCTCGTCCGTGTCGAAACCCGTAACTGGCTTGCGAAAACGTGGCGTCGAAGATCGGTTCCAGCACGTGCAACAGCGCGGTTTGCACCACGCGGTCACGCACGGTCGGAACCCCCAACGGCCGCTGCTCCTTGCTGCCCGGTTTCGGAATCCAGACTCGCCGCACGGCCTGCGGACGATACGCATTGGTTCGCAGTGCCTCGTGCAGCCTGTCCAGTTCTTTCTGGCCATTGGCCTGAAAGCCCTCGACCGATTGATGGTCCACCCCCGCTGCTCCCCGGTTGCCGATCACATGGCTGCGGGCGGCAAACAGGTTCAGCGGCGCGTACACCTTGTCGATCAGCGTGTGCCATCTTCCTCCTCGCACTCCTTGTTCGAGTGTCGCCAACATGCGGTCCGTCCAGACACACGGGTTCGCCCAGTCGCGAATCGACGGAGGCTCTCCGGCGGGAGTAGCCGCGAACGGCACTGTCACCGGGGGATGATTTCTTTCCCGTGGCTCGGACATCACGCATCCATCTTCCTGCACCCCTTCGCTCCCCCGGCGTTACCCGGTTTCGTCGCTACTATGGGTGCTCTGACTCCTGGACGGCCGGTTCTTCCTATCCTTATCAGGGACAATGAACTCCGTCCTGCTTCCTTCCAGGTCTCTCTCCTTACGACGTTTGACCTTCCGACCATTCCGTCCTCAACCACCGTGTTGCCATCTCCCCATCACGGCTTTCGCACGTTACCTCAGCCGGATGGGCCGCCGCGTCTATCCCCCGGGCAGATCTGGACGGATCGGAGGGAACGCCGTCACGCGGTCGGAGGTTCGCCATTGGCTAGCAGGCTCCCCGACAGGCTTGGCCGAATCAGGTTCGTTATCCTACGGACTGGTCATTCACCTCCGGTTGCTTCCCACCCCTCCTCGCGGAGACGCGGTTACTTTCGGTTACAGGTTTGTAACGCAAACCTGGTGGGGACTCGCACCCCACCGATCAAACGTTTTCAGAGACGCACTAGCCCAGCGATTTATCGCTGGGTTGTAGAAGAGCAAATAACCCATCTCGTCCCGGAGGGACGATTGAAAATGAAACTCGACTAACGCCTTCGATCGTCCCTACGGGACTTGCAATACGCTCTATGTCATCTGTCTCCCCAGCAGTGAACTGCTGGGCTATTGTCGAAAGTCCCTACGGAACGAACAGCCGCGCCCCGAATTGTGCGTCATGACAAGACGGCGTCCCTTCCACTCCGCAACATCCGATTTCCTTACCAGCGGAAGGCGCGGTACGGGTTGTCCCATTCCTCGGGTTGGTCGAGATACAGGCCGTCCGACCAACGTTTCTCGGTCTTCCCGACATCCACCGGGCTAGGGAAGCGAGCCAGCAGCGGCGTGGCCTCTTCCACGCCCAGGTTGGCCAACAATCGCGTCAGCAAGAACGAGCTGCGGCGGAACGTCTGCTTGACGTTGTGCTTCGCCTTGCTGTAATCGCACTGCCAGGGCACGAGTTGACAGAAAACGACGTTGCCGTTCTCAGTGGCGGCCAGCACGCCGTCGCCGACGACCGTGGCCCCGCCGGAGACGAGCGAGAACTCCTTCGGGGCGCGGTTGTGAACGTCGGCCGCTCCGACGCCCGCCAACGGCGAGGCCGTGCCAAACGGCTCGAAGCAGGCGGCGATGTGCTCGGCCTTTTTCATGGTCACGCCGGGCACCAATTCGCGGGCTTCGGCCTGATCGAGGCCGATCGCCAGCAGGCGTCCGCCCGCCGCAAGCCAGTCGCGAATCGCCGCGGCGTTAGCCGACAGTTCTTGTCCGCCGCCGGGTCCGACGATCAGCACCGCGTCGGCCGAAAGCTTTCCGCCCCCGTACGCAGCGGCAGAAACGCCGGCCTTTTCCAGGTGGCTCTTGCCGGCGGGATCGCCCGCATACACCGCTTGCCGGCTCGCGGCGGGCTTCCACTGCGAGACATAGGCGATCAAGTTTTGGGCCAGTTGTTCGGCCGCCGGATCGGTCTCGGTCCGTCCGCTCACGTCCATTTGACAGAACATCACCAGGCCCTGGCCCTCGCGGTACTCCATCAAGGGGCTGTATTGCAGACTGTAGCCGCCGTCGATGATCGGCCGGAAATCGCCGCGGGCCGGCTTCTCGATCAACACGCTGGCCACGTTCCCGCGGCAGCCGCACCGCCACAGCCGCTGCAATTTGATGTCGCACCACTTCAACGTGTCGATGGCGTGCATCCCTTCGCGGTCCAGCCGCGGCTTGAGCAGCGTGGCTTCGCCCCGCCAGTCGCGGAGGTTCTGCACGTTGAGTCCAATCAGGGCCGGATGATCGGTCATGCGATTGAAGGCGTTCCGCAGGCCGTACTCGTCCACGCGGAAGCCGAAACGCTGCTCCAACGTTTTCGCCGCCTGCTCGAACACGATCACTTTCAGGCCGTTGCGCACGGCCGCCACATTGGGCCCCGGGCCGTCGGGGGTCATCGCCGCTTTGCCCACGATCACCACGTCGTAGCCGGCCAGATCGGCGTCGGCGGCGACGGGCTGGCACTTCACGCTCAGACTTTCCAGCAATTTGCCCGTCTCGCCCTTGGGATCCCACAGGGCGATCTTGGCGGTAGGCGTGGCCGCAGCCGGCAGCGGGAGCACGTGGATGGCGGACGAATCCTTCTGCGTTTCACCGTTGCTGAACTTGACGGTGGCCTTGATGTCGTACCGGCCGGACGCCAGGCCGGCGGGCAGTTCGAATCGTAGCGGAATGCGTTCCTGCTGGCCGGTGGCGACCTTGACCGTCTTCTGGCCGCTGATGGCCGGGGAGACGCCCAACGACCAGGTGCATCCGCACTCGACCGTTTCGCGGCAATTGTTGATGACGATCAGTTGCTTTTCGACCGTTTCGCCGGCCAGGAAGTTGTGGTCCTTGCTGGTGAAGCGGGCCGGCTTGCCGCCGATGTAGGCCAAGAGCGGCAAGTTGTTCCGCACCAGGGCCTGGGCGGCCTCGGTGGCAATCCAATCCGACCGCTCGAAGGCCATATCGAAGCGCTCGTAGCGCTCGCCGAGGTAGTCGGGGCTCAACCCCGGACGCTGCAAGTTCTCCCAATCGACCTTGAGTTGCTTGCGGCCCTTGTCGACGCCGTCGCGCAAGATCAAGAGATGCGACAGCTCCCAGGGCGAGTTGGCCGACATGTTCCAGGTGCGGAACGCCCGCCAATTGCTGGTGAAATACTCCGCGAACACCGGGTACGCGTCGGTCAGTTTTTCGGTGCCCAATTTGTTGGGATAATCCCAGCGGTGCCAGACCTTGCCGTCGCGGAACTGCTTGGCCTCCCAGCGGAGGTTTTCTTTTTCCGCGTCGAGGATATTGAAGGCCCGATCGCCGACGAATTGGGCGTTCCATTCGGCGTTGCAGTATTCCCACGGCACGACGGCGTTGCCCCATTCCTGGCGGCCCTTATAGAGACCGCGGTACAGCGACCAGTCCCACGTGAACGGCGTGCCGTATTCGCAGGTGAAGACGGGCTTTACGCCGACGGTGGCCCAGTGCTCGAACCAGTCGTCCATTTCCTGGATCGGCACCATGTTCGGGTAGAAGTTGACCGTGTGCATGGGGCCGACGTTGCCGGCCGCATGATGATAGACGATGCGCGTCGGGTCGAGCCGGTTGATGATCGCCTGGGCCCTCAACGCCCAGTTCGCCCGGTCGCGCGACGTGCCGGTGCGCGGGTCCGTGGTGCCGTCGATCATCTCGGGGTCCATGTCGCCGTGATAGCCGGTGTTGTGGCTGGTGGAGTAGAACACGACCGAGGGATGATTCTCGACCACGCGGACGTAGAATTCGGCCAGTTGCGCGTAACCGTTCTTCTGCTCGGCGTCGACGTCTCTCCAATTGTACCGGCTGAAGTGCGGCTGGGTCATGGAAACCAGCATCCCCACGTCGTCGGCGGCCTGGAGAATCTCCGCGAAACTCACGTGGGCGCCCGGATCACTACTGTAATTGTGGGTGTAGACCATGTTGATGCCCGTCGCTTTCAGCCGCAACAGGCTTTCCTTGGCCCCGTCGTAGCAGGCCATGGTGGCCCCGACCAAGGCATTATCCAGCGGTACGGACGAGAGGAAGATGCGGGTGCCGTTCAGATAAAGGTCGCGGCCCTCGATCCACATCTCGCGGAAGCCGAAACGCACGGCCACCGCGGAGTCGAGCACCTTCTTGTCGGCCGCCAACAGCGACACGGCCGCCTCATAGGTATTCTGGGGCGTATGGATGTCCCAGAGCTTCTCGGCCTTCCACTTGTCGGTCACCTTGATCCGCCCGCCCTTCAACTCGCCGGCCGCGAAGGGCTTGCTGGTGAACTCGGCAACCTTCCGTCCCTTTTCGGTGATGACGGTCTGAAGGACGTACTGGGCGCCGGCGGCCAGGTCTTGCAGGCCGGTGTCGAAGGTGATCTCGCCTTTCCGCACCGACGGGTCCACCTTCACGTCCGCGATCCGTGCCCCGGCGGGCGTGCCGACCAGATACACGTCGCCGCACAGGCCCCGCCGCTTGATCGAGCTATTCGTTTTCCCCGTGGGGTTGTCGTAGGACAACTGAGCGGCCCCGCGCCGCGACACGGCGGCGACCTGCAAGCTGAGCACGTGCTTGCTCCCCGCCGGACATGCCGCGGTAAGGTCGACCTCGCCGGCCGGGAACACCATCTCGCCGATCCTCTTGCCGTCGACGTACACGGCTGCGCGGGAATTCAGATACTCCGTGGACAAGACAATGCGGCGGCCGGCCCACTCCCGCGGCACGACGATTTCGCGCTGATACCAAGCCACGTTCACGCCGCCGATGCGCTCGCCCTTCCAACTTGGATGGGCATAGACCGTCTGGCTGTCATGCTCTTGATAGTCGGTGATTCCCGGCCAACTGCCGGGGACCTTGAAGTAGCCCCAATTCGCCGTGGGCGGCGCATCGCTCTTGGGCGCCGCCGGCTGCCACCGCCACAGGCCATTGATGCAGATACGCTCGCGGGTGGGCGTTGTCTCACGGTAGGCCTTGCCCATGTCCCAAACCGCGCGGACGCCCGCAGGCAGGGCCACGGCGGACGGCTCCTCGCAGGTTCCCGATTGACCGGCCAGGACGACGTTCAGAACAGTCGCTACGGCTACGAGCCAACGGCTTCTCATGCTGCATTCCTTGAGCTAGGCAGGTGGATTGGCGTGGGACGGCGATCGCGGACCAAGATATGTAGGAGCGTATCACCGGTCCTAACGCCCGTCAAGCACGCACGGGAGTTGGCCAGGTGGCCAATGCCACGATGATCGTGGAACTCCTGAGCGGTTCGTTGAATATCGTGCCGGAACCATCCAGCCTGGCGTTGGAAATCCCGGAATTTGGAAAAGAAACTGTTGACATTGGCGTCTTGATGCGATAAATTACTTTGTAGTGCAAAGCAAATAACCCGAGAGGTGTGCCATGAACGCCGACGAAGCCCAGACCCGTATGCAGGAGATCCAGCGGATCATGGAACGGGCAACGCTCTTCACGCTGCTGCCCGGGGTGCCCGCGGTCGTCGGCGGACTGATGGTACTGGCCGGCTGCGGGGTCAGTTACGCCATGTTCGGCTCGCTGGACTTCGCCGATATCCTGCACCTGTCGATCAATGGCCAGATTGCCTTCTGCGTGATGTGGTTTCTGATTGGCGTGATCGGCGTATTGCTGGAGGTGATTCTCACGACGCGGGCGGCCGCACGGCAGCAACTCGTGCCCGTGGATCGTCCAATGCGAGTTGCCGCGTTTTCGCTGACGCCGAGCGTGGTAGTGGCCATGGTGTTGACCGTGAAGTTCCTGCTCCCTTTCGACCCAAAACTCTTGGACATGATATGGACGTTCGACTTCAGCATTCCCCTGGAGCCGAAGGCGGAAGAAATTCAGTACATCGTGCCCATCTGGATGATGCTCTACGGCACGGGGGTTTACACGGCGGGGCTGTTCTCGATCCGGCCGCCGCGCGTTCTCGGCTTGGCGTTCATCGCCTTGGGCATCATCGCCTTGTTGTGTTTCCCGCAATACGGCGTCGTCTCGGCGGCGTTATCGTTTGGCTTGCTGCACATCATTTTCGGGTTCTACATCCTTCGGAAACAACGGCAGACGGTGATCTCATGAGCGAGCCCGTCAGACCCGACGACATCGACGCGGTCATTCACGAGCGGGTGCGCCTGTCGATCGTGGCGGCGCTGGCCGTGTCGGCGGAATTGAGCTTCAACGAGTTGAAGTCGATGCTGGAGTTGACCGACGGCAACCTCAGTGCGCACTCGCGGACACTCGATGAAGCGGGATACATCGTCGTCGAAAAGTCTTTTCGCGGGCGCCGCCCCTACACGACCATGCGTCTGACGCCGAAGGGCAGAAGGGCCTTCGAGCGCTACTTGGAGACCTTGCGTCAGATCGTCGATCGAGGAGGCAAGGCCAAGGAGGAATCATCGTGAAAATCGCGTGCTGAAGGCATATTTTTTTAGCTGTGCGCTTTGTAACACAAAGTTCTTTGCAGGAGTACAATCATGCGACGCTGGTTCCGCGACCTGGATCGGATTCTGCGGGGCGACGCCACGCGCCCTGCCGCGCTGCGGCGCAGACGCTCGACGTGCCGATCGGTGGAGTCTCTACGGTGATCCTGTTGCTGGCGCTGTCCTACGGCGCGTTCTCCGGGCTTTACGCCGGCTGCCGGCCCGAAGATCCGTCGTACATGCAGTGGTACGCCACCACGCTGAAGGTGCCAGCGTTGTTCTTTCTGACCCTCGGCGTCACGCTCCCCTCGTTGTACGTTTTCAACGCCCTGCTCGGTTCGCGGCTGACCCTTCGCGTGGTGCTGCAACTTTTGATCGCCTCGCTCGGCGTGAATCTCGCGGTGTTGGCCTCGATGGGACCGATCGTGGGGTTCTTCTCGTTCAGCACGACAAGTTGGCCGTTCATGGTGTTGCTCAACGTGCTGGTGTATACGGTCTCCGGGCTGCTGGGAATGGCCTTCCTGCTGCAAACGCTGCAACGCCTGAGCATCGCGCAGAGCTGGCCGCCGGAGCAGCCGCGCACGCCGCACGAGCCCGGGCACGAGGGTTTGCAGGAAAGCGGACCGGGGGCGGAACCGGTTTCAGCCCAGTTGGTGGAGGAGCCCAGCGCGTTGGATCGTATGGAGGGCCACGTGTTGGGCCGACACGTGAAGACCGTGTTCTACTGTTGGATGTTGATCTTCGGCCTGGTTGGAACACAAATGGCCTGGGTGCTGCGGCCGTTCTTCGGCAGGCCGCACACCGGTTTTCAGTGGTTCAGCCCACGAGGCTCAAACTTCTTCCAAGGATTGTGGGAGGCGTTGCGGAGTCTACTGTCATGATGGTCGGCTTCACGACATTGTCGACGTCCCTCGCGCGGACCGACGACATTCTGCGGCGGCGGCCCTGGACCACGCAGTCGGCCCCGGCCGGTTCGGCGCTTGTCTGGCTGGCGGGACACGTCTTGCTCTTCGGCGCGCTCTACGGCGCGGCGATGGGCACGTTCGACGGCGCCGGCGGCGTGCGACTGTGGCAAGTCGCTTACTCGGCGGTGAAGGTGCCGCTGCTGCTGTTGGTCACCTTTTCGATCGGCCTGCCAAGTTTCCTTGTCCTGAACACGCTGTTTGGGTTGCGCCGCGATTTTCTGCAGGCCTTGCGCGCTCTGGTTGCCGCGCAGGCCGGCGTAGCCATCATCCTGGCCTCGCTGGCCCCATTCATCCTGCTTTGGTACGCCTCGTCGGCCGACTACTCCGCAGCGATTCTCGCCAACGGAGTGCTCTTCGCCGTGGCAAGTCTCTCGGGGCAGCGACTGCTATGGGGGTACTATCGCCCATTGGTCCGCCGGAACATCAGACACCGACAGATGCTGTGGACATGGTTGGCGATCTACATCTTCATCGGCATCCAGATGGCCTGGGTTCTGCGGCCCTTCGTGGGCGCTCCGGGCGCACCCGTGCAGTTTTTCCGCGAGCAGAGTTGGGGCAACGCTTACGAGGTGGTGGCATGGCTGATTTGGGACGCGATGGTGCGCTAGCCGCACCTGCAACGGACGTGGCGATTCGACGATACAGCACGACCGATTCGTGTAACAACCGCCGACCCACCGAGAAGCTCACGGCGGTCGCCCGGCGCACTATTCTCCCCGCGGCTCTGCCCGTTCCAGGCCGAGGATCAGCCATCGCACGATTGCCAGCGGAATCAGGCCAACGATGCCGAACGAGCAGTCGAGCAGCCGCCAGCAGAACGGGATGCCGCGGATCGGGCCACAAACAAGCGCCAGCGGAATGACCAGCAGGCAGGCAATCATGCCGAACTCGACCACCCAAATGTTCCGAACGGGGTCTTTCAGCGGTCCCCAGAAAGCAACGCCAATCACGATATGGGCAAAGGCCAGCCAGTCGGTGCCGTATGCCAGAAAGGGATACTCGCGTCCGGCCGCGTCCAGCCCTTCTCGGACGCGCGACAGCCAATACGCCAGGCCCGGAAAGGCAGTGCCTATCGCGGTTCCTTCGCCAAACCAAGACGTCAACAGCCGCAATTCCCACGGTAGCGGAAACGCGGTGAGGCCGCTCAACACCAACGCCAGCACAAACAGTCCCAACAGGAGGCGAATGTACCAGAGGCGTCGCGCATCTTGGGAATCAGGTGCCTGCATGGCAGATCCTCCGGCTGAGCGGGGCCACCGAGCTTCGAGCTTAGCACATTCCAACTCGCGCACACAGTCGACCGGTCGATGCAGCGAACGACTCTTCCCCGTCCCACAAAATGGCTGGTTATTGACGAAAGGAGATTTCTCATGAGAATCGACACGACCAATGCGGGAAAGCGAATTCGGCACTTGAAGCTGAGATTCCACCTTGCCGTGTCCGGCGCGGTGATTGTCCTTTCGCTGATGCTGTTCATCTATCCGGCGATCACGATCTGCATCATGGCGACGGACTCGCAATTGAAAGAGGGGACCGGCGAAACCTGGCTGGTGCCCTTCTGGTTCAAGCTGGCCACGCCGCGATTTCTCTCGTGGGCGAACACCTACCTGGCGACGAATTACGCCCAATCGATCCGTCAGGATGACATTCCCGCAACGGAATGGCCCATGTTCGGCGCGGTGTTCTACCTGGTCACGGCCGACAACCTTCAGCAGCGCGGCCAGATCGACGCCACCCAAGGAACCATTGGCGAGGCGGTGGAAAAGGCGGCGCAGATTGTCGCCTCGCCGGTGACGGCGACCTGGGTAAAGGCCAAATGGGGCGATGGCTACCTGGAGAAGGAGAACGTGTTCTAGCCGAACTCGACCCGGCGGTCGCGGGCCGTTGGTACGACGCGTATGCAGAAGGATTTTGGAAAGACACGGGCTGGGTCGCCGGCTTCACGGAAATGCCGCGCGAATCGACCAAGAAGCTGATGGACGTCGATTCGGGCCCGGTGCTGTGCGACATTGGCTCGGTGGCGTCGGCCTTCGGGATCGGCGCGGCGAAGGCGGCAGGGCGGTTCGACCACGCGGCGCCGCTGACGATGGAGGCCGTCGCCTGCTCGTGGCCGACGCCTTTTGGCTTTCTCCTTCCCGGCATTATGGGCCGCATGGCGGTCAAGAGTTGGAGTTTGGGCGAAGTGGCCCTGCTGTTCTCGATGACCCGGCCCACGCTGGCGGCAGAGACGGTTCCATTTCACGGCCCCACGCCGTGGATCGTGTGGCTCCTGCTGGCCGTCTATCTCGGCGCGGGAGTGTTCTTCATCTGGTTCGAGATGCGGAGTTGGCGTCGCCTGATCCGAACGGTCACGCTCTCGCCGGGCATCCTTGCGACAGCAACTCGAACGGGGTAGACTTGTGCCCAACGGCACTGAGCTTGCGCGGAAGTCCGACTCCAGGGACTCACGTCCCCGGCTATTGACTGCCGTCCCATCGGGACTCACACTTTGCCCGGGGTTATCCTATGCAGTGTGCCAATGCCAGTTGGCGGGAACACTACGAAGCCCTCACCCTTGCACCTCTCCAGACGCCGACCGAAGGTCGATCGGGAGAGGGGACGCTTCTGGCCTTAGTCACGTAGATCAGAGGAAATGAACCATGAACAATATGAAGAGCACGTCTCGTCGCCGTTTCCTGAAGCGTTCGGCCGCCGCTTCGGCTACCGTCCTGGGCGCCTCGCTTGGCTACGCGCCGTGGCTGCGGGCCGCCGGCGCCAACAATGACATCCGCGTGGCCGTAGTGGGCCTTGGCTCGACCGTCAAGAACGGCGGCAAGGGCAAACGCGACCTTCGCGACTTCCGCAAGATTCCCGGCGTCCGCGTGGTGGCCGTCTGCGACGTCGATAGCGCCATCCTCGGCGCGGAAGTGGAGCAACTCAAGAAAGAGAACCACAAGGTCGAGGCCTACGCCGACGTCCGCCGCCTCTTGGAGAACAAGGACATCGACGCGGTGACCGTCACCACGCCCAACCACTGGCACGCCTTGGTGACCGTTTGGGCCTGTCAGGCAGGCAAGGACGTTTTCGTGCAGAAGCCGGCGTCGTACAGCATCTTCGAGGGCCGCAAGATGGTCGAGGCGGCCCGCAAGTACGAGCGCATCGTCGTCTGCGCCAACGCTTCGCGGAGCCCAAGCGGCTTCAAGGAAGCGCTCGATTACGTGCAGCAAGGCCACCTCGGGAAGTTGTTGCTCGTGCGGGGGCTGAACTACCGGCCGCGCACCAGCATCGGCCAGGCCGGCGGCGTCCAGCCCGTGCCCGCCTCGCTCGATTACGATCTCTGGTCCGGCCCGGCACCGATGGCGCCGTTGCGGCGCCGCCATCTGCATTACGACTGGCACTGGGACTGGCTCACCGGCAACGGCGACCTGGGCAACATGGGCATTCATAACCTCGACGGCTGCCGCATGGCCGTGGGCGACCGCCTGCCGCGACACGCGATCAGCATTGGCGGACGATTCGGCTATGCCGACGACGGCCAGACGCCCAACACCCAACTCATGTTCTTTGACTACGAGCCGGCGCCGATCCTGTTCGAGGTCCGCGGCCTGCCCAAGAACAAGTCGTTCATGAAAGGCCCGTTGGTGGACCAGGACGATTGGGGCGGCGGCGAGAAGTCGATGGATAGCTACCTGGGCGTGGCCATCGGCAAGGTGATCCATTGTGAGAACGGCTACGTAATCGGCAACAAGGCCTTCGGCAAGGACGGCACGCTAATCAAGGAATTTCAACCGGCCACACCCGACGTGAACCGGAACTTCGTCGAGACCATGCGGAGCCGCCGCACCGGCGACCTGGTGGCCGACATTCTCCAAGGTCACCTGTCGGCCGCCCTCGTACACCTGGCCAATATCTCGCATCGCGTTGGCCGGACAATGCCCGATGGCGAGATTCGCCAGCGTATCGAAGGCCGCAAGGAGTTGGCCGCCGCCTACGACGCCATGCAGGCCCACCTGCTGGCCAACGGCATCGACCTCGACAAGACGCCCGCCACCCTGGGCGCCCTGCTTACGATCGACCCTGACACGGAACGGTTCGTGGGCGAGTTCAGCGAGGCCGCCAACAAACTCCTCTCGCGCGACTTTCGCCCGCCGTTCGTGGTTCCATGGCAGGTGTAAGGCAGCCGGATGGAATGCAAGTGGCCGCCACACGGACCTCCCGGCCCGTGCCGCATCAGATGACGGCCGTCCGGCAGCAAGGTCCGGCAGCCAACTGTCGCCGGCTGGACCTCGCCGGCGGAGACGCTCGATATGCCCACAAGTGGTGCATACCGGAACGAGTGGTCCCGACTTGGCCGGCTGGCGCATGGCGAGGAAGGTTGGGAACGCGAAGAGACCTCGGCAGCGCCGCGTCGGTGTTCCAAAATCCGGCAGTCCACTGGATTTCTGCAGGAAACCGCCCGCGTTGCCGACCGCCGGCACATATCCGCAATCCAGAATACGGTCGGCCTTGAACCAGTAGCGGCGGTAGGAGTCGAAAGTAAAGTGGGTGTGATTGTCGCACATCGATCAATGCCAGTCAAGGTTCTGTAAGTCTCACGCAAATAATGGGTTATGTGCGTCGTTCGTCTGTCGTAGGTTCTCCCCGCTGTTAGAATTGAATCGCAACCGTATGGAAGACTGGTATAGGTGAAAACATCGCAGGGACGTTTGAATGGGCGTTTTTGAGGAAGGTCCATGCAAAAAGGAGTCCCCGCGATGGCAGGTCATCTTACCCTGGAAGAACGTGAAATCATAGCCCACGAGCACAGGGCGGGAAAAATGCAGACGCAGATCGCCGACCGGCTCGGCCGCAGCAAGAGCACGATTTCCCGCGAACTGCGACGCAATCGCAGCCGCAACGGCTATTGGGCGGTGGCGGCCGAGGGAAAGGCTCGGCGGCGGCGGAGTGAACGTCCGTGGGTCGCCAAGATGCAACGGCCGGAAGTGCGGCGTTATGTCCGGGATCGCCTGCGGCGGCGATGGTCGCCCGACCAGATCGCCGGTCGCGCCGCGCAGCGACTTTCCCGGCGATCGGCGACAGTGGATTTCGCCCCCAACGATCTACGCCTGGATCGGCGGCGAGGAGGCCACCGGGAAGCACTGGCGGCGTTATCTGCGGCGTCTGGGCCGACAGCGGCCCAACTGGGAAAAACGCGGGCGGATTCGCACCGGCACGAGCATCGAGGGACGCCCCGTGGTCGTGGATCGCCGCCGTCGCTTCGGCGACTGGGAAGGGGACACCATCGTGGGCGCCAACCGACGCGGCGGCGCCGTCACGCTGGTCGAGCGGAAGTCGGGCTATTTGTTGCTGGGCAAGGTTCCCACCTTGCAGGCGGCGACGGTCCGTCAGACCGCCGCCGAGTTGTATCGGACCACGCCTCCGAAGCTGCGGAAGACGCTGACGCTGGACAACGGCAAGGAGTTCGCCGAGCACGAGCGGTTGACGGAGGAAGCCGCTTTGAAGATCTACTTTGCGAAGCCGTACTGCGCGTGGCAGCGCGGCACGAACGAAAACACCAACGGCCTGGTCCGGCAGTTCTTTCCCAAAGGTACGGATCTGGTCGGCATCCCCAATCATCGTTTTACCAAAGTCCAACAACTTCTCAACGACCGTCCGAGAAAACGCCTCGGCTATCGAACTCCCAACGAAGTTCTCGCCTCTCGCCTAAAGGTTGCGATTGAGACTTGACAGCGGGCTCAATAACCCCGTGAAATTGGTCTTTACTCGGAGAATAGTCTTGGTGTTTTCTGTGGGGCATGGATGGAACCAAGCCGATCAAGGTTGCCGACATCGAGGTGCCTGCGGAAGAACGAACGCCCCTGGTAGATCATTTGCTGCGGGTGGTCGAGGAGTTGCGGGCGGAGAACAGGCAATTGCGCGACGAGATTGCCCGACTGAAGGGATTGCCGCCGCGACCGACGATCCGGCCCAGCACGCTCAAAAGCCTTCGCCCCACCAATGCCCGATCCACCATTGAAGCCGTTGCTGCTGTCCTTATCGGGGTCCCAATACAGAATCGCGTTGGTCGTGGTTGTGAACGCGCTTAAGTTGCCGTTGCGACCCTCGGTCCGGTTCTCACCCTGTCCCCTGTTCTCAAACTCGCCGCAGTCGACTAAAGCCACGTCGTTGCCAGTATCAGGCTCGGCGGCTTCGGCGTTGTAGACATAGGTAATGCAGTACGTCACGTCGCCAAAGACTACCTCAGCACCCTCGGGCAGGTCGGCAAAAGTGCCGCTCACCGCATCGGTGCCATCGTTCTGGATCAGCACCAGGACGTCGCCCTCGTTGGCTGCACGCGTACTGTTGACAATGAGGCTCGCATCGCCGAGGCTCACGGTCCCGATGACGTTGGTCTTATCCGAAGCGCCGTCGACTAGATCCACACTATAACCAGATCCCTCCTCAAGACTCAGATTGCCAGTGTCGATAGTCCCCACCCCGCCCACACCTGGAGAAAGGGTGCCGCCGCTCACGGCGACGGCGCCCATGCTTCCCGTGCCCGTCAGAATTCCGCCGCTCACCGTGATCGCACTCGAAGCGATCGAACCCGTAACGCTCATTTCCCCATCGTAGACGTTTGTCGCGCCACTGTAGGTACTCGTCCCACTCAAGGTCAACGTGCCTGCTCCCGACTTCGTCAGGCCGACGACGCCAAAACCGTCCGACACGATCCCGCTGAACGCCGAGGATTCGTCGTTGCCGCCAATCTCATAGGTCACCGTGCTGTCGGTCGCGTCATTCTCCAACGTCCCGCTGCCGGACAGAGAGCCCAGGTGGATCGTGGACGTGCCGGATACGCTGCTGGCAAGAGTGCCATCGTTGATGACCCACGCCGCCAGACGGCTTCCCACGCCGGCGGCAGCCAGATCCGTCTTGGTGCTGCTCACGCCTGACTGAGAGAAGGTGGCCGTGAAGCCGCTATTGTCGCCGCCAAGGTACAACGTGCTGGAGGCCGAGCCCGTGAAATCGATCTCCTCGCCTCCCGAGAGGTTGCCATTGACCGTCAGAGCATTACCCTCGCTCACGGCAACGATACTCGTGGTTCCGTCAGCGGCCACGACCGAATTGGCCAGCGTGGCGGAACCGGTCAGTCGCCGCAGATATGCGGCAGGATCGCAGGTCTGCCCGAGAGATACAAACATCGCCGCGTATGCGTATCGTTGCCACGGTAAGGCTCGGCTGCGTCAAAAAAAGCCGACTCGTGTCATCTCTGCGGCACTGAGCCTTAAGTGGAGCAGCCGCAGTACGCTCCATCTCCCGCCTGAACCTTCAAGTGTAACCCCTCTTGGGTGTAGCTGCAATGGGCCCCCATTCATGGGCCGAGCCTGGATGGGGCAGTTGTGAGCCAAGTCATGCTGGGCGCATAAGGTCGCACCCCCGTTCGCCGTCCCACGCCGATTGGTCGCTCGTTACCGCGCGGTGAGGGTCATCACGCCGAAGGCGTCGGGGTGGCTTTGGTTCTTTCGCTCGATATCGGCCAACTCCGCGCATTTGCGGGCAGCCGCTTCCGCCGTCTGCTCCTGGGGCGGCGAGCCGGTGATCCGCGCGGCGGGATACATGTCGACGCGAAAGATGGCGGACGGGCCGTCCACCAACTCGATCGTTGCCAACGTTTCGAGCGGGAGTTTGTCGCCGTTCGCGGCGGTCACGCGCAGCGCCTTCATCGCCTCGATCTTGGCTGCCTCCGTCTTCGCGTCGTGGAAGGCCGCGTCGACAACCTTCAGCGCCTCCCCAAGCGGCACCCCGTGTTCGGCACACTTCGCCCGGTCGAGATGCACCTCCGCTTGCTTCACGTCGGGCCCTGGGAACGCCTCGGCTCCCACAAGGGCCTTCTCCGCAGCGAGTCGCTTAAGAACGGCGTCGGAGAACTTCCGCAGGTCGTCCCGGCCCACGCCGCCGCGATCCAACAGCATAATGGTCACACGGTTCGCGTCGCGTTCCTCGGCGGCTTTCACGCTCACTACGACGCCGGCCTGCCAGACCGCATCGGGCAATACCGGCTTGGCCAGCGCGACGCGGTTCTGGACGAGCACGACGGCAAGATTCGGATCGGAATTGCGATTGAACCGCACGCGAGCCAGATACGTGCCGTCATTGCGGCTTTCCGACTCGAGTCGAACCATGTTTTCGACCCCGTTGACCTGCTGCTCGATCGGCGCAGCCACGGTATCGCCGACCACCTGATGCCGGCCCCAGGGTAGGACGCCGTCACGGTCACGACCGGCCCGTCTTGGGTGCCACTGCACCTGGTTAGCGTCAGCACTAGAACAGCTAGCAAGAGCGCGATGGGACGCATGGGAAGCTCCTGATCAGATTAAGGGCCGAGCTTCAGTGGGGCCGTTTTGCTTGAGCATAACCTACTTCTGCTTCGTTTGGGAGGCCTCGCCTGGCGAGAGTCGTTGTCAACCAATAGAAATGTCCCCTGTTTTGCGCCAATAGAAATGTCCCGTTACTGTTATGGTTTTCGTCTACCCTAAAGTGGCGTGCTCCGCGAGGCGAGCGCAGCGAGCCGAAGCGGAGCACGCCACTTTTTCCGCCGGCGGCGGGAGGGGGGCGGAAGGCTCTGGTCGGGCCGCAGCCACTCGCCGGCCGCGCCAGGGATGGTTCGCGGCAGGCTTGTGCCCCTGACTCGAACCCGTCGGGCCGGTACGCTTGGCCGGCTTTGGCAGCGGTGGGGCCAAGATCGGCGACCAACACACTTCGCGCTGGCCAGCGAACACCCGCAGCACGCCGTCCAGCGGTTCGCAGACCGTCACGCGCTGACCGCTCCGAATGAACTCGGCCGTCTCACGCGGCAATTGCAAGATGCGATTCCGCCAACGCAATGTCCAGTCCTTGGCCACCACCCGCGATTCTTGAATCGACACGATGCGCGCCAGGTCCGTGCCGGCCGATAGCGGGCGATGCCAGTCCTCCGCCGCCGCCGCCGCCACCGCGAAGCGCGCGTTGAATCCCACCAGAAACGTCTCCTCCAGGAATCGGTTCGCCGACTCCAAGTCGGAGATCTTCGCGCGCCGCAACGCCTTGACCAGCCGATCCTGAAGCGTTCCGTTCATACGCTCCACACGCCCCTTCGCTTGCGGACTCCGCGCCAGAATCAGCTCCACGTCCAGTTCGCGCATGGCTCGCCCAAACTGCGTTTCTGGCGGGCAATTGTCGAGCAATTCCGCATCCGTCGGCTCACCCTCCGGCCGATAAATACTGTGCTGATCCACGTACAGACCGCGCGGCAAGCCGTGCCGCCGGGCGTAACGCTGAAACAAGTCCGACGACGATGCCCATGATTCTTTCTCGTAGAACCGCGCCGTCACCCTGCCTGTGGCATCGTCGATCATGACCATCAGCACCGCCCAGCCACGCCGCCCCTCGAACCAGTCGTGAAACGAACCGTCCATCTGCACCAACTCGCCAAGGTGCTCGCGCCGCGTTCGACGACGACGATGCAGTCGCCGCTTGCGCCGGCGATCCAACAAGCCCGCCTGCAACAGCCACCGCCGCAGCGTGGTCACCGAGACCTTCACGCCGTCTTCCTTCTCCAGGCATTCCGCCGCCAACGTCGCCCCGTAATCGGCGTACCGCTCGCGATACAACGCCAGCGACCGCTGTTTGGTCTTCTCCGGCGAATGCCGATTGGGGGCTCGGCCACGCAGCCGATGTACCAGGCCGGCATCGCCTTCGCTCTGATACCGAGACCACGCCCGCTTCGTTTGGCGATAACTCAGCCTCAGCAGTTCGCTCGCCTCGACCAGGGTCATCCCCCCCGTTTTCACCCGACTGAACGCCTCCAGCCGCTTTCGTTCTTTCCGACTCATCGAAATCGTCCCCATTCTCTCGTTTCCTTTCGGAAACGATCTTAGGGGACATTTCTATTGGTCGCTAATGGGGACAATTCTAATGGCGCACGACACCTCGCCTGGCGAGAGCCGCACCAACATCACGCCATGGCGCGGCACGGCGGCCTCGTACTTGCCGTTCGCAGCGCCCAGGTCCTTGTGCCGCCACAGGTCGCGGACTTGCTGTTGGCCGGCCAGGCCGAGTTCCGACCACTCCACGCTGATTGCCGCTTCGGTCTCGGAAAGGTTGAACAAGCCCACGGCCTTCGAGCCGTCTTCCAGATCCTTGGCGAGAACGAAGTCGCGGTCGGTCTTCCGCACGATGCGGGCCTGGCGGCCCAGCGGATCCTGGTCGACGTCGATCACCTCCGGGTTGCACAGGACGTTGAGCGTGAACGGATCGAGCTTGGCCATGTCGCCGCTGAAGATCAGCGGCGCCGCCATCAGGCACCACATCGACATGTAGGAATACTGCTCGTGGGGCGTGAGCGACGTGGGCCGGCCCTCGCCCATGGTCCCAGAATCGTCCACCCAGCCGATGAGAATGTAGTCGGGATCGTTCCATGCTCCCGGCCGGGCGTCTTCCCAGTGCTCGGCGTTCATCAATCCGATGCTGTAGAAGCCGGGCAGGCTGGTAGCCTTCGTCCCCCCCAGGTCGCCGGTGGTGCGCCAGCAGTTGCCGAACTGGCCGCCCCACTTCCACACGTCGCCCTTGCCGTACTGGCAGAGGTTGAGAACGATGTCGCGGTCGAGCTTCTGCAACTCGCTCCACATCAGCCGGTAGGGCTTTTGGAGCGCATCGAGGTTGTTGCCGCCGGCCACGCTGCCGTACGAGCACCAGTCGTACTTGAGGAAGTCGAATCCCCATTGGGCGAACTTCCGCGCGTCTTGGGCTTCGTGCTCGTAGGCGCCCACGTAGCCCGCACAGGTCCACGGCCCCGGCGAGGTGTAGATGCCGGCCTTCAGGCCCTTGGAGTGGATGTAATCGACCATGCCCTTGATGTCGGGAAACTTGGCGCTCGGCAGCACGGCCCCCTCGGCGTCGCGATACGGCTGGTCGCCCTTCTTCTTCATCCAGCAGTCGTCGATGTTGACGTACTGGTAGCCGTAGTCGGCCATGCCGGAAGCGATCATCTGGTCGGCCGCGGCGCGCATGTGCTGCTCGGTCACGCGGTTGTAGTGGATGTACCAACTGTTCCAGCCCATCGGCGGCGTCAGCGCGAGCGTATCGCCGCAGACGATCTTCCAGGGGCGTGCATCGTTGCCCAAATCGTTGCCGGCGCGAAGCGTGACGCGGAACTCGCCGCGTTGCGAAACCTTGCCGGTGATAATGCCCGTGGCCGCGTCGAGCTTCAACCCGTCGGGCAGGCCGTCGGCCGAGAAGTTGATCGGCCGCGTGCCGGTGGCCGGAATGCGGTAAAGCAGCGGCCGGTTCGGTCGGCAACCGTACACCCGAGGGCCGTTGATGTGCGGTGCGGGCGGGGGCTTGGGCGTTAGCAGGACGCCTTCTTCGCCTTGTGCCGAATACGACGCGCCAAACAACAGCAGCCCGGCAATGGCCAATCTCAACATGAAGTCTCTCCTTTTCGGCGGAAGTTGTTTCGCATCCTTCTTGGACGCCGGTCGGATGCGCTCCGAGCAGCGACGGCCCCCATATATTAACAGAGAGGCGAGCGACCGTCGACCTGGGGCGATGATTCCCCCAATGGCGTCAATTGTCGGGTACCACGGGCAGCTTGTCTGCCCGTGCAAGAGACACGGGCAGACAAGCTGCCCGTGGCACCCAGCCCGACATCTTGTGTGTGTCAAACTACTAGCCACGGAGGCGCGCACTCTGGTAAAATGGACGGCCGTGTGAGCCTGGATCGGTTCCAGGCTCGCTGCAACTCGGCAATTTCGGCGTCAGCGGCTCTTGGACTGCGGGAGATCATCCACATGACGTTTCAACTGTTTCCACGCCACGCCAGCGGACTGACACTGCTATCAGTAGTTGTCGCCATTTTCAGCGTCGCTCCCGCTCGTGTCGATTGCGCCGAGTGGACGCCGCCGGAGATCAGGCTCCCCTCACCGCCGAAGTATCCGGCCGTCGCATGCACTGCCGACGAGTTGCAGCGGCTCCGCGCGGCGTGGAAGAGCGAGAACAAGGCCGAGAATGCCGTTGTCGCCGACATGGTCCGCAACGCCGACCGCGCCTTGGAACAACCGGTCGAGTTTCCTCCCCGCGGCGGCCAGCACAACCAGTGGTATCAATGCGAGAAGTGCCAGTTGGGCCTTCGCACGATCGACGCCACGCACCATCAATGCCCCAAGTGCAAGACGGTTTATTCGGGCGAGCCGTACGACGACGTCCTGTTCTCGCGGGTCCACAGCCGCAACCTGTCCGGCATGAATGCGGCGGCCTGGGCCTGGGCCGTCACGCAGGACCGCAAGTACGCACAACATGCGGCCCGCGTGCTGCTGGGCTATGCCGAGCGCTATCGCAACTATCCCTACCACACGGCCGACCGAAGCGCCAAGCCGGGACGTACGGGCGGCGGCCACATCGCCGAGCAAACGCTCAATGAAGCCGGCATGATGGGCGGCGAAATCGCGCCGGCCTACGATCTGATCCGCGATTCGGGCGTCCTCTCGACCGCCGACCACGAAGCCATCCGGTCGGGACTCCTGCTGCCCATGCTCGAAAACATCGACAAGCACAAGGCGGGCAAGAGCAATTGGCAATCCTATCACAACGCCGCGATGCTGATGGGCGGGGTGATGCTTGGCGACGTCCAGTGGGTCCGCAAGGCGATCGCCGATCCCAAGAACGGGTTCCTCTATCAAATGGGCGCATCGGTAACCGCCGACGGCATGTGGTACGAAAACAGTTGGGGGTATCACGGCTACACGTTGGGCGCGATGGTCATGCTCGCGGAACCGGCGCGGCGATTGGGCATGGACCTCTATGGCCATCCCGCGCTGAAGAAGATGTTCTTGATCCCCGTGCAGTACGCCATGCCCGACGGCTCGCTGCCGCGGTTCGGCGACGACACGCGCAGCACGGTTCGCAGCGCGGCCCGTCATCTGGAGTTTGCCTGGAACGCCTATCATGATCCGGCCATGCTGCCGTATCTTGGCACGCAGACCACGTGGGATTCGGTCATGCTGGGCCGGAATATCGGCCGCCTGCCCGCGCCCGCTCCGCTGGAGAGCGCCGTCTTTCGCGCGGCGGGCCACGCCATTCTGCGGTCGAAGGGGGACGCGGGGCTGGCCTCTGTCATCACGTTCGGGCCCTATGGCGGATTCCACGGCCACTTCGACAAGCTCAGTTTTGTGTTCTTCGGCTACGGACGCGAACTGGCCGTCGATCCAGGCCGGGCCCGCAGCCAGGCCTATCGTTTGCCCATCCACACCGGTTGGTACAAGGCGACCATCAGTCACAACACGGTCCTGGTGGATCGGAAGTCGCAGGCCCCGGCCACCGGGCAGTTGGAGTGCTTCGCGGCCAACGACCGCTACGGCGTCGTGGTCGCCCG
Organism: uncultured Planctomycetaceae bacterium; assembly: GCA_963759115.1. Lineage (GTDB taxonomy): Bacteria > Planctomycetota > Planctomycetia > Pirellulales > Thermoguttaceae > CAVWXT01. Next base: position 470,703 of record CAVWXT010000006.1, on the reverse strand, counting down.
TTGCACGGAAGCCTATCCGGGAATTCGTCATCGCCGGGCGCTTTGCCAGACGCCGACCTACCTGCTCGTACTGGACGACCTTGCCGGAACCGGCGAACACACCTTCGACTGGGTCTATCACAACCAGGGAAAGACCGCGGACTGCGAAACGGCACAGACGGCCGTGGAATTGGCCAAAGCGTTCGCCGGTTCGGAATATCTGAACAACGTCAAAACGGGCACAACGGCCGATGACATTCGCGTGAGGTTCGCCGGCGGCGAGGCCGCCACGCATCTGTTATTGGCCGGAGCGGCGGGAACGGAAATCCTCACGGCCGACGGGCCGGGCGGATCGGTGCTGGATCGCACGCCCCTGGTGATGGCCACGCGGCGCGGCCCGTCGGCGCGATTCGCCGCCCTGCTCGAACCGCTTGGCCCGCAGCAGTCGCCGGCGGTTTCCAGCATCAAGTGTGAAGACGCTCAGGGAGGCGTGCGGATTGTCGTCTCCCGCGGCGCGTTGTCGGATCGCTTTGAGCTTGGCCCCGACGGCGCCGTTTCACTGGTGGTGGACAATGAGACGGTCCTCGCGGGAAATCCGGTGCCGTAGCGGATACGCGGGGATATATCCGAACATACGGGGAGAATCCTCAAGCCCTTTGCCCATTCGGTGGGAGTCAAAATGAAAGCCATGCTTGTCCTCAGCGTCCTCTTGTCCTTGGCGTTTCCCCTTTTCGCCGAGGAGCTGCTGCCGGCCCCGTGGAAACATCAGGACATCGGCGCGCTGCAAACGCCGGGAACCGCAGAGTACGCTGCGGGGGTGTTTGCCTTGCAGGGCACGATGGATGTCTGGGGTCCGGCCGACGGGTGTCACATCGCATGGCAACCGGCCCACGGCGACGTCGAAGTGGTGGCCCGCGTGACCGCCATGAAGAATCCCGGCGGCGTGGCGCACGCCAAGGCCAGTCTCTGCATCCGCGAGTCGCTCGACGCCGGTTCCCGGAGCGTCACCTTATGTGTCACGGCCACCGATGGCACGCAGTTCCTCTATCGCGACAAGACCGATGGCAAGACGGTCCGCGTCGTCGCCAAGAGCGAAGCCGAGAAAGCCGGCGTGCCGAAGGGGCAGTTCCCCTGCTGGCTGAAAATCGTCCGCCGCGGCGACGATTTCAGCGGCTACGAATCGGTGGACGGCGAAATGTGGCAGCTCTCGGGCCAGATCAAGCTCGATTTGGCCGCCGATACCGTGATCGGGTTGGCCGCTTCCTCGCACAAAACAGACGTTCTCACCGGGGCCACGTTCGACCATGTGACGCTATCCAATCGGCCGCCCAGTCCTCGGCCCCGAACCCTCCGGAAACGGACTTCGCAACTGACGGCCATCGGCATTGAGGCAACGGACAGTTGTCGTGCTGGATGGGCAGGGTGATCTGGAACGAAGGATGTCCAGAAGAAGGGAACCTCTTTTCGGAATGCCTCCTGCGGCTCGCTCGAATGGTACCCAAGGGGACTCCGGAACGGAATCGAGATTCACCGGCCCGGCTCGGCAGTGCTGCCAGCCAGCGGAAATCAAGACGGATAATATGGAGAAGCTGCGTCCGATTGGCAAGAAGCAGCGTCCGTTCGCAACCGGCCGGCGGCTGCAAATCGCCCGTAATTTGTTGTTCCGTTATCTTTTCCGAACTCACGTTGACAGGAATCTTGCCTCCGTTTATACAGCGGGTCTCAATCATGTTGTGCATTTCCCCAAGCTCTCCCAGCCCTCTTGTTATCCGGCAGGCTGGCCCACGGCTCTCGAAACATATTTGATTTGGGGCCGGTTTGCCGATAATAGAAAGCGGGGGAACAACGCCTCTTGAGCGAGCGAATCCAATGCGCCACATCTTCCGTGAGAGTTCCGTGTGTGTACTGGCCGCCTTATGGTTGGCTGCGGGATGCGCGTCACCGACTCATACCGACCAAGGGGCGCTGTTCGGCGGACTGCTCGGCGCCGGCACCGGCGCCATCATTGGCCATGCCGCCGGCAATACGGCCGCCGGGGCGGCCATCGGCGCCGGCGTGGGCGCGTTGAGCGGCGCCGCCATCGGCGCGGGACAAGACCAGATCGAGGCCAAGAACCGCGCGGCCATCGAACAACAGGTCGGCCGTCAAATGGCCGGCGCGGTGCATATCGACGACGTGTTGGCCATGACCAGGGCCGGCGTGCAGCCGGAACTGATCATGAACCATATCCGCTCGCACGGCATGGCGTCGCCGTTACAGGCCCCCGACTTGATCATGCTGCAGCAGCAAGGGGTTGACGGGCGCGTGATCGCCACGATGCAGGCCACGCCGGTCCCCAACATGCCCCAAGCGGTGGTTGTGCAAGATGGCTCGCCGCCGCCGGTGGTTGTGGAAGGCTATTATGGCCGGCCCTACTGGGGACACCCACACCGGTACTATTGGTAGCCGTACCGCGATTCCCGCGCCGATTCGGCGGCCCAAGGACGTTCGGTTCTTCGTTGTGGGAGGCGACTCCAGTCGCCGATTGCCGGAGATTTCACCGTTTCTCGGCGACAGGAGTCGCCTCCTAGTGCGCTTGTGAGTGTATCGAATCAGCAAGGTGCAAGTCCTTGTCGAAATTGGGTTTGAACTTCGTAACCGAAAGTAACTGCGTCCTCGTGAGAGGGGGTGGAGAGCAACTGAAGGTGAACGGCTGGTCCGCAGGATGACGAACTCGATTCGGCCGGTTGTCGTGGCGAGCCTGCTAGGAAAAGGCGAAGCCCAAGTGACGCTGTGGTCCTCGCAAGGGATGCGGTCGGCAGACCGCGCGGTAAGCTCCGGGGGGAAACCAAACCAAGCCCCAGAGGCGGCAACAGGTGGTTGGAGGCGGAACGGTCGGAAGGTTTGATACATGAAGCAAGGAGACCTGGGCGGGTACAAGGACGAAGTTCATTGTCCCTGATAAGGATACGAAGAATCGACCGCCCAGGAGTCAGAGCGTCCATACGAGCGAGGAAGCGGGGCAATGCCCGTCGAGCAAAGGGACGCAGGAAAGTGGATGAAACATGACGCACGGCCAAAACCACACCGTACCGCGAGTGTCGGCAACGACTAGCCACGACGGACTGCGTCAGGCACACGTAACTTGGCTCAGATTGGCCGCACCGTCGATGTTGCATGTTGGTGGCCTTCCCGTGAAGGTCAGGGCCTTTCGCTTCTGCCGATCCCGAGAAGGAACCTTGTTTCCTTCCCGCGCTCGGTTCACCAATCCTCTACGAGGTAACACCACTAACCGGAGAGCCGGATGCGGGAAATCCGCCAGTCCGGTTCGGAGGGAGGGGAGGCCGGGAACTTAACCGGCCTTCCCTACCCCTATCAGTCTCCTACCGTGATGAATCGAACGGCCGAATCCACCGGCCAAATGTCTATTGGGCCGGACGTGCGTTTGCGGTATCATCCGCTCGATGACTCCCCCAGATGTGCTTCGAGCAGTGACCGAGGCCGAAATCGGCCAGGAAATCATTCGCCTCGTGCCTCATTGGTACGAGGCCGAATGCGGTCCTCAGACGTATTCGATCCCCATCGGCAAACACACCGCCCACTTCTACAATCACTGCAGACTGACGCCCAATTTGCGGGCCTTTGTAGCGAGAATCTGCGCCCGGACCCGCGAGCTCCCCCTCCACCACTTCATCCAACTTCCCAGCCTGATCGACGTGCTGTTGGAGACCCTTGCCATCGAGTGGCTGCGGATCCATTCCAGCATCGTCGACTGGCCCAAGCTCATCAAATATCTGGAGGCCGTGGCCCGCCGCACGTCGGAGAATCAGCCCGTCTCGCTGAACCTGATCATCCGCGACGGGGAGGGCACGGGCGACATCACGGAAGCGAATCTGCAAAAGTTTCTCGACCGTCTGGCCTCGTCGCCTTTCTCCTATCTCACGGTGGACCCGGACCTGCAGTTGATCGACTATGGCGAAGTGGAGTGGGGCCAGGTCAAAAACCCCACCGCGCACAAGTTCCATCCGGAGTTCTTGCACCCCATTCACAGCGTCATGGCGGCGGCCGACGTCTCCGCCCATCTGACTCCGCAGGGCGACATGATCATCATGAACAAGGCGGGGTTGCTGGCCGCGCGAAGGCAACGAAAGTGGAAGATCTACGACGTGCGAACCTTCAAGAACAGCCTCGCCTACTGCCTGGGAAATCACCACGTCGGCGGCAATCTCTTCGAGCTGATCTTTGACTTGAGTTTCGGGCGGCAGGGGCGCTGCTGGTTTACGACCCGGAGCACTGCATCCGCCAGCGCATCCTGAACACGGAGAGCATTATTTCCGACGACTGGAGAGACGACGGCGTGCCGCAGAACCCGGACTGCGGCCAGGCCCTGGTCGGGCAGTTGCTCGCCGATACGGCCATCGGCAAACGGGCCGGCTCCTTGAAGCGGCGGCGGCGGCTGATTGAAATGGCGTGCGCCGACGGCGCCGTCGTCTTCGACGACCACCGCATCCTGGCGGTGGGAACGCTGATCCGCTCGCATCCCAGCGTGGGAAATCAACTGGGGGCAAGAACCACGGCCGCCCGCTCGTCGTATCTCTGGGGCGCCCATCCCATCAAGGTGAGTTCCGATGGGGACGTTACGGTGTACTTCAAAAGCAAGAATGGTGTGAGTGAGTGTGACGCGGAAATGCACTTTTTGTGAGCCGCATCCGAGTGGGACAGGTTGCCAACCTGTCCTACGGGTGGGGACATCGCCGCGTCCGGCGTAATATCACGTGATCGGTGAGCATTATGCCGGTCGGGTTGACTTGCCGATATATAGTGGTGAGGGGAGATGCGGCACCAAGAACTGGGATTTGCCGATTCTTGGAAGTTGGGTACGATCCGACTCCGCGATGCGGCATTCCAACCGGCATGTCGCGCGGCGGGGTTGATTGCAAAGGAGGATCTGCGATGAACTTGAAGAAACTCGTGCTCCTGGGCGCCGTCTTGGCCTTGGTGGCCTCTGCGGGGACATCGGTCCAGGCCGGGGTGAGCATCGGCATCGGAGTGGGCTACCCGGCCTATTATTACCCGCGCCCGCACTACTACTATCCGCCCCCGTACCGAGTCTACGTGGGTCCTGGACCGGTCTATTATCCGGCCCCTGCCTACGCGCCGGCCCCGGTTTACGCGCAGCCTCCGGCGGGGCAGCAGTATTACTATCCGCCGGCGCCGCAGCCCTACGCGCAGCCCTCGGCCACGCCACAATACTCGCAGCCCTCGGCGCCGCAGCAGAACTATTATCCGCCTCCGCCGGCGCCTGGTGCTTCCGTTCCGACGACGAGCCAGGCGCCGCAGCCGCCGGCCGCGTTTGCAGCGCCGGCCGCTCCGCCTGCGCCCGCAGCGGCGCCCGTCCCGAGTCTGCCGGCCCCGACCGGCGGCGCGACGTTCTAGCCGGCGCGGCCCTGCGATTTCGTCGTAGAGCGGATTTCAATCCGCTCGAACGGCAGCCGAATTGGCCGCGGACCATGATTGGGCTTCTCGTCTGCCCCGCCCCGGCTCAGCGCGCAGGCCGTGGCGGGGCCGTGCAGATTGGGCAGTCTGGCTGTGTGCGTCACTTCTCTTGCGGCTGAATCTTGCGTAGTGCCTCCGCAGCAGCCTCTCGAACCCCGCGATCTTTGTCCGTCAGCCGCTTCGTGAGGGCAGGGATAGCGGTCTTCGCCGCGGGGCCGATTCTCCCCAGCGCCACGGCCGCTTCTTGCCGAAAGAATCTGTCCCTCAGCAGTAGCAGTTCCATGAGCGCAGGGATCGCTTCCTTCGCCTCCGGACCTATCTTCCCCAATGTCACGGCCGCTTCATGCCTGGCCCATCCCTGCCCGTCGCTGAGTAATTCCGTCAGCGCGGAAATGGCAGCCTTGGTTTCGCCGACCCTCGATAATGCCAGCGCAGCTTCAATCCGAACCCGCCAGTCCTCATCCCCGAGCGCTTCCTTGAGCGCTGCGACAGCCGTCTTTGCTTCCGGACCGATGTGCCCTAAGGCTTCAGCGGCGCTCTGCCGGACTTCAATATCCCGGTCCTTAAGCAATCCGACGAGGACAGGAACGGCGGTCTTGGCTTCGGAACCAATGTTTCCCAACGCGGCGGCGGCGGCGGACCGAAGTCGGCTAGCATCGTCCTTGAGCAACTCCGTGAGAGCGGGAATGGCGATCTTTGCCTCGGGACCGATGTCCCCCAAGGCCGTAGCAGCAGCATACTGAGTAAACGGGGTCTTGTCCTCAAGCAAAGCCAACAGAGCAGGAACGGCCGCCTTCGCCCCGGGACCGATGTTCGCCAGTGCGAAAGCGGCAGCCCGCCGCACGTCAGAATCCTCATCCTTCAGCCGTTCGATAAGATTGGGCACGGCTGTCTTGGCCTCGGGGCCGACACTTCCCAATGCCCTGGCAGCGGCCCACCGGACGTGCGGCTTCTTGTCCGCGAGCAATTCCGTCACGGCAGGAACAGCCTCGGGACCGATGTTCCCCAAAGTCGAAGCGGCAGCATCCTTAACCCGAAAATCCTCTTCCTTGAGCAACTCGGTGAGCGACGGGATAGCCGCCTTCGCATCGGAGCCGAAATTGCCCAACGCTGTGGCGGCGGCATGCCGAACCGACGATTCCTTGTCCTTCAGCAGTTCCATAAGGGCCGGGGCTGCGCTTCTGGCGTCGGGGCCGATGTCATCGAGTGCCAATGTGGCGGCTACCCGAACGTCGGAGTCTTCGTCCTTGCACATTGCGGCAAGGGCGGGGACGACTGTCTTGGATTCATCGCCAATCCACCCCAAGGCCGATGCAGCTCCGAGCCGAACGTGAGGATCCGTATCCTTGAGGCATTCCGTGAGTGCCGGAATGCCAGCGGGGCCGATCATTCCCAATGCCTGGGCGACTGCCTCTCGGACCCGTTCGTTCTTGTCTCTGAGTAGTTCCGTGAGGGTTGGAACGGCTGTCTTGGCCTCGGGGCCGATTTGCCCCAGGCTCCAAGCGACATCTTGCCTAACTTCGGAGTCCGTGAGCAATTCCGTGAGTTGTGGAACGGCTGCCTTGGCTTCTGGACCGTACTGCCCCAAGGCGGCAGCGGCACCTTGCCGCACCTCAGAATCCTTGTCCTTAAGCAGTGCCACGAGGACTGGGACGACGGTCTTGGCTTCGGAGTCGCTCCACCCCAACGCCCAAGCGGCGCCTCCGCGAACATGAGCGTTCTTGTCCCTGACCAACTCCATGAGAATAGGAATAGCTTCGGGTCCGATGTTTCCCAAAGCCCAAGCAGCACGCAGCCGGACGTCATGATCCTCATCCCGGAGCAGTTCTGTCAGGGGCGGGATGCCCTTGGGTCCGACGTTTCCCAAAGCCGACGCAGCATACAGCCGAACGTCATGATCCTCATCCCGGAGCAATTCTGTAAGGGGCGGGATGGCCTTGGGACCAATGTTCCCCAAGGCCTCGACAGCCTCTACGCGCACGTTCTTGTCCGTAGTGGCGTCCTTCGCTAAGGTTACCCATTCCCCGAGAGTCTTTCCCTGGTAGGTCGGTTCCTTGCCCCGAGAGTTTGATATCGGGGCCTGCCCGACCCCAACACAAACACGCGCCAGTGCGACGATCAAGAACAGACTGAACACTCTCATCCTTCATTCCTCTCCGATGCAACCCCGCCACGAACGCCGCGGTTTCCGCCTCAATACCATTCGACGCGCGAGCCGTCTCGTTAGTTCCCAGTCTCTGCACTGCCGGGCGGCGACTCGTCGTTGCGGCCGTGGGCTGTTACCGGCGCTCGCCGCAGCCGAAAGGAGCGGCCGATGGGTGGAAGCCGTCGCGTGGCGCCTGTCAATACCCCCGCGCGTGCCACGAGAGCATTTTACGCCGCGTTCCCCAGGATAGCTAGCTTCTGGGAAGGGACTTTTCCCCTGCCGCGGGGACTATTCCGCGGGCGCGAGCATCCGGCCAACGAGAGTTCCGCGGGGCCGATCCCGGCCGAAGTCAAGACGACAATTGCTCGATCACGTCGTCCAACAGCAACTCGGTCTTGAACGGAATCATGCCGCCCGGCAAAGCGGAGATGACGTCATCCGTGGCGATGACAAGGCGGGCTTGGCGTGACTGCACGCCCCAACTGCTGCCCGTACTCTCAAACAGCCGACGCGAGGCGTCGAGTTCGGCCAGCAGCCGGCCGCGGGAAACCGCCGCCGGTGCAGGTCCGGATGAGGGGCTGGCCGCGGCGGCCGAATCGGAGGGCATCGTGCCCACGGCCGCGTGCGGTACCTGCTCCAGGAAGTCGGATACGCGATTCAACAACAGCGAGGTCTTGACGGACGCCGCCTCGACCGCCGCCGCGCTAATGGCCACGGAACCGGCCGTGTCGGCTACCGCGAGTTGGCTGCAGGACGCCTGGAGTTGGCTCCACGTGAGCTGGCCGGGTTGATTCGAGCCCCAGGGATTATACAGAGTGAACGTGTCGGTGGACGCACTGTAGCCGACGATCGCGTAGGCGTGCGATGCGTAGAGGCCATACTGGGTGCCCGACCACTGAAGGGTTCCGATCGTCACCGCCTTCTTGGCCGCCAGCGCGTTGATGGCCACTTGCTCGTTCGTGGTAGGCATCAGATAGTCGGTGGCATTGTGGCCGAGCACCTGGGCATCGACCGTGGCCATCCAGCCGCCCTGGATGGAAGCGTAGGCATTCGTGCCGTCGCGGCCCGCCTTGCCGGTCTGGTTCCACTGGGCGTAGGCCTTTTCGGCCAAGGGAATCCACAGCGCGTTATTGGCGTTGGCATAACTGGCGCCGTAGTCGGCATAGGCGAGGATGCCGCTGGTGCTGGTCGGCAGCATGCGATCGACGGTCACGTAGTCGACGATCCCGACGTTGTCGTTGAAGCCGGCGCTGATACTGCCGTCGCCGTAGTTGTAGATGGTTCCGTACGTGCCGGAATAGAAGCGGACGGTGAACGTGCCGTCGCCGTTGTCGAGAAACATGTTCTGGACCGCGGCCGGGTTGCTGTCGGCAAGGGTGCCCAGGGCAGAAATGAAATAGCAGTCGCCCAACTGGCCTTGGTATTCGTCGGCATGCGACGGCGTATGCGGGAACAGCGAGCCGGCGACCGACTTGTAGACCAACGAGGTATTGCAGAGCGTCGGGTGGTCGGCGCCGAGAAACCACTTGTCGACGAGCTTGTTGAGTTGGCTGGCGGAGCTGCCGGCGGTCAGGTTGCCCAGCGACTGGCCCAGAAACGTGGCGTTGGCGGCGTTGCCGTTGACCACGTCGCCGGCCAGCACCTGTACGTAGCCGGGGATGTTCAACGTCGCGGCCTGGTTCAACATCCTCTTCAGGTCGGAGAATTCCGTGGCGTCGACCACGCCGTCGGCGCCGGCGCTGCGGAGAATCTGGATCATGTCCGCCCGGCTGATCGAGCCGTCCACGTCGAGGCTCTGGACGAGCTTCGCCAGGGCGGCATTTTGCAGGTTTGCCGAATTGACCATGATGACAACGGTCGCCACGCCCGTCACCGAGCCGCTCCTGGCGGTCACCGTGCAGCCGGAGAGGTTGCTCGGGGCCCTGAATAACCCCGAAGCGCCGATCGTCCCGCCGCTCGCGCTCCAACTGAAGATTTGCTGGTTCGCCATCGGCTGACGGAACTGGTCCAATGCCTGGGGAGTGAACTGCTGCGCGGCGCCCTGGAGGACATAGGCCACGTTGGGCGAAATGGCAATGCTCGTCAGCGTTTGACTGACGATCACCGTGGTGACGAACGACAGCTTCGGGGCGTTGGCGACGCGGGCGTTGAGGACATAGGAGCCAGCCATCGCGAAGGTGGCCGTCGTCAGGCCGCCGCTCGTCGCAAAGGTGGGCTCCGGCGCATTGAGGGGAAGCGACGTCGTCGACCACACCAGCGTCGGCGCCTGGGTCATGGCGCCGCCGAATTGATCGAGAAACACGGGCATGGCCAGTTGCTGGCTCGTTCCCGAAACGTACACCGGAGCGGTCGCTGCCTTTCCCATGCCGCTGGCGACCTGCGTCACCATGATCGACACGCTGGCGGTGACCGAGATGCCTCCTGCGGCCTTGGCCTGGACGGCCAGCCCATAGGCCCCGGCTTTGCCGAACTTTTCCGTTGCGTTGGCGCCGCTGGCGGCCAAAGTCGGCCTCGGCGCGCCGTTGGGAATTGTGGTCAACGACCAGGTGAAAGCTGGGCCGCGTGGCTAAGGCATAACCGAACTGGTCGAACCCCTGGGCGGCAAACGCCTGGCTGACGCCCGGCACGGCCAGCGTCGCGCCGGGACTGACGAACTGGCCGGCCGCCGTGCTGACTCTGATGCTTGCCAGCGCAGGCGACACCACAACGGTCTTGCTGCTGCTTACCGAGAGGCCGCCGGCATCCACGATCTTCACCGTGAACTTGTACGTGCCGGCCTTGGTGAACGTGGCCGTCGTCTGCTTTGCCGCATTGCTGCCGTTCAAGCTGAAGGTCGCCGTACCGCCGGCGGGCGCACCCGTCACCGACCAGGTGTAGACGAGCTTGGATTCGCCCCCATCGTCGCGTCCCAGCACCGAGAGCGAGGCGGTCTGGCCAGTGACGGTCGCATTGCCGTTGATGCTGATCGCTTGCGCCACGGTGGGCGCGGCGTTGATCGGTGCGCGGGCCGCGACCTTCGGGGTTGGCGGGAGGGCGGCCAGCGCCAAGAGCGACAGGCCATTCCCGCTCAACATCGCCCGCGGCTCCAACAACTCGCCGCGAAGGACGCGTTTGCGGACGTTGGAAGGCTTGCGGGAAACTAGACGTGGACGACGCAACGAACGCGACAAACGGCCGCGCATGGCCTTGCTCCCTAGGGGTGCCTGCTCTGGAGATACGAACCAGGACACACGAACCAAGAGGAGTCATGGCCCGCGGAGACTAATCCCGCGGACTCATGTTGATCGCGTCGTCACGTTTTAGATCAGTTTTGCCGTCCGTACTGGCCCCATCGCGGCCGACGATACGGCAAGGTCGCACGCTTCCGCATCAAAACTCTACGTCACGTTTTGCCCCGCGTCAAAATCGCCGCTCAGAGATGGCTGGTTTCGGATTCCGGATTCCGGATTCGGGGGACACAAACCGATATTGACACTTTAGGCAAGATTCGATAGGCTTTTGGCATGGCCAGACTGGCAAGATTAGTCGTTCCGGGTATGCCGCATCACATAACGCAGCGTGGAAATCGTCGGCAGCAGACGTTTTTTTGCGATGAAGATTATGCGGCTTACGTGGAACTGATGGCCGACTGGTGCAAGGAACGCGGTGTCGAAATATGGGCGTACTGCCTGATGCCCAATCACGTTCACTTAATTGCGGTTCCGCAGTCGGAGACTGGCCTGGGGCGGGCCATCGGCGAGGCCCATCGTCGTTATACGCGGCGAATCAACTTCCGCGAAAAATGGCGAGGCTATCTATGGCAAGGACGTTTCGCCTCGTTTGTGATGGACGAACCGTACTTGCTGGCCGCCGCGCGATACGTAGAACTGAATCCGGTGCGGGCCGGTCTGGTGCCCGCCGCCGGCGACTGGCGTTGGAGCAGTGCAAGATCGCATTTGTCTGGCCGCGACGACCGATTGGTCCGCGTCGCTCCGATGCTGGCGATGGTCGCCGATTGGCGAGGCTTATTGAACAGTGCAACCTCGGAGGACGAGCTACGGGACTTACGAGAGCACGGTCGCACCGGCTGTCCGCTGGGGAACGTCACGTTTGTAGATCGGTTGGAACGAGCGATCGGTCGTATCCTCCGCCCACGAAAACCAGGTCGCCGGTTGAAATTACTCAAACAGCCATAATCGGTTTGTGTCCCCCGAATCTGTCCGAATCTGTCCCGAATCGCCCTGTCCCCCGAATCGCCCCCCGAATCGCCCCGAATCTGCGCCGTTGGGTGTGCCCACTGTTGAATGACCTCAATCAGACCAAGTGGACTTCACGACCATGCACTACGATGGTTTCATTATCCTGTTCGTGGTTTTGGTAGGACTGGTTCCAATTTGTCGAGGTGGCAAGTGGAACTGGAAGGTCGTTGCGAGGCACAGAGTCTTGAATACTTGTTTCTGGTTTGGATGGTTCTTCGCACTCCTGGTTGGTTTCTTGAGGCTATTTGGTGTCGGGTAGCACTGCCGATCGGGGACGCACAAAGGGACGCACAAAGGGGACATCACTGATATTGCAAGAAATCAGTGATGTCCCCTTTTCACCAGGCCAGCGCCACTCGTCACCCGTTGACCTTCTTCCCCTCGCTCCAGTCCCGCCGTTGCCGCGAACTGGGCACGCCCATCGCCTTGCGATACTTGGTCACGGTGCGGCGGGCGACGGTGATGCCGTGGGCCGCGAGCTGCTGCACGAGTTGATCGTCGCTCAACGGATGCTGCTTGTCCTCGGCGTCGACGATCTCCTGGAGCTTCAGGCGAACGGTGTCCCAGGCCACCTCCTCGCCGTCGGCGCTGGTGGTGCCGCCGCAGAAGAACCGCTTCAGCGGAAAGATGCCCCGCGGCGTCTGGATCCATTTTTCGTCCACCGCCCGGCTGACCGTGGTCACGTGGACGCCCACCTTGTCGGCGATCTGCTGCATCTTGAGGGGCTCGATCGCCTCGGGCCCCTTGTCGAGAAATTGTTTCTGATAGTCGACGATGGCCTGCGCCACCTTGGTCAACGTGCTGCGGCGCTGCTGAATCGAATCGATCAACCACTGGGCCGAGTTCACTTTCCGCTTGATGTATTCTCGCGTCTCGGGGCTTGTCTCGGCGTTCTGAAACAGCTTGCGGTAGTAGGGGCTGATGAACAGGCTCGGCGTCTGGCCATCTTCCAGCCGCACGCGGTACTGCCCGCTGTTGTCGGGCTCGACGAACACGTCGGGCGTGACCGGGGGGACGAGGATGTTGTTGAAGTCGGCGCCCGGCTTAGGGCTCAACTTCCGCAACTCCACGAGCACCTGTTGGATCAATTCGATCGAGTAGCCCGTGCGACGCGCGATCACCGGCAGGCGGTTGTGCTCCAGGTCTTCCAGGTAGTTGGCAATCAAGGTCCGAAGCTGTTCGTAGTGCGGCATGCCGGGCACTAACTGCAACAGCAGGCACTCGCGCAGGTCTCGCGCACCGACGCCCGGCGGGTCGAGCTTCTGCACCAGCGCCAGCGCCCGTTGTGCCAGGGCTACATCTTCAGGGCCGGCGTCGGGTCCCAACAGGTCCTCCAGCCGCCCTTGCAGATAGCCGTTGGTGTCCAGGTTGTAGATGATGCGGTCGGCCATCGCCCGGAGCCCCGGCTCCAGGTCGAACCAACCCAACTGGTCGTGCAGATAATCTTGCAGCGACTGCGGCCGGGCGACCATGTTGGCCATGGCGTCCAGCTTGCGATCGCTGGCCTCTTCGACCTCGCCGCGCGACGGATGCGAGCGCTCCTCGAAATGCTCCGGCCACTCTTCATCCATCTTCATCAGCCGCTCGAAATCGTCCTCGTTCGAGTGGGCCTCGTCGATCACCAACTCGCGCTCTTCCTCGCTGGGGGCGTCGGGCGGCTGACGCTCTTCCAACTCCGCCCCCTCGGCGGCGATCTCCGGTTCCTCCTCCTGCAATTCCAGCACGGGGTTCTCTTCCATCTCCTGCTCGATCCGCTCCTCCAAGGCGAGGATCGGCAACTGCAGAATCTCCATCGACTGGATCATCCGCGGCGCCAGCACCTGCTTCTGCACGAGTCGAAGATCTTGGCCGAGAGAAAGACGCATGGAAAAGGGAAAAGGGATTGGGGATTGGGGATTGGGGATTGGGGATTGGGGATTAGAATTGCTGCCGGCCGGTCATCGCGTCGGCCAGAATCTCCTTGTTGGCGAATTCCAACACGCTCCCGGTCGTGATCCCCCGCGCCAGCCGGGTGATGCGGACCGGCAAACCGCTCAACTGGTTGGAGATGTACAAGGCCGTGCCATCGCCTTCCACGGTCGGGTTGGTGGCCATGGGAATGGATTTGGGGGACACAAACCGATATTGACACTTTAGGTAAGATTCGATAGAAGGGATTTGGGGTCAGAGGGGGGGATTTTGAGGGATTTGGGGTCAGAGCGCACTTAGCTCTACAGCAAGACTTTGCCCAAACAACTACCGGCTATTGCGATGCTGGCAAAGCTGTCAATACAACGCCTCAACGCCTGGTAGCCAATAGCCGAAAGTCTTGCTGTAGAGTTAGTCATTAGTCGAATTCCGCTAATGACTAACTCTACAGCAAGACTTTGCCCAAACAACTACCAGCTATTGCGATGCTGGCAAAGCTGTCAATACAACGCCTGGTAGCCAATAGCCGAAAGTCTTGCTGTAGAGCTAAGTGCGCTCTGACCCCAAACTCTCCCCAAACTCTCCCGTTGGAACGAGAGATCGGTCGTATCCTCCGCCCACGAAAACCAGGTCGCCGGTTGAAATTACTCAAACAGCCATAATCGGTTTGTGTCCCCCGAATCCCGCCGAATCCCGAATCCTGGAATCCTGTCCCCCGAATCCGTCCCGGCCGGATTTCGGCGGCCACTCCATCGCAAAAGTGTTGCTCTGTGTTGCTCTTGAGAGTGGACGGATCGCAGTCGCCCGCGAACGCCCAGGCGTGGACGATCTTGCCGCCCTTCTGCTGGATGGGGTTCAGGGGAACGAACGGTCCCGCGGGTTTCAGGCCCGTCTCTTCCTGGAACTCACGTTGGGCGGTGACCAGCAGATCTTCGCCGGCATCCGGTTCGCCCTTGGGGATCGACCACGCCCCATCGTCTTTATTGCTGAAAAAGGGGCCGCCAGGATGGGCCAAGAGGACTTGGATGGCCCCCTTCTTGATGCGGTACATCAGCAAACCTGCACTGAGCCTGGGCATGATTTCTCGCTCGTCGGTTCAGGTTGCCTCGTCTTCCGGCCTCTCTTCCGGCAGGTGGATGCTAAAATCGCTTCCTTCGCCGACTTTGCTCTCGACCGTGATCGACCCCCCGTGGGCCAACGCGATGTGCTTGGCGATCGCCAAGCCAAGGCCGGTGCCGCCGAGCTGCCGGCTGCGGCCGGGGTCGGCGCGGTAGAACCGCTCGAAGAGCCGCGAGAGGTGCCGGAGTTCGATGCCGCAGCCGTGATCGATCACGTGGATCACCACCTCGTCGTTCTCCCGTGCGGCGGTCACCTCCACCGCGGCGCCGGCCGGGCTGAACTTCACGGCATTGTCGATCAAGTTCACCACGGCCTGCTCCAGCAGGCCCGGATTGATGTCGGCGGCCAGACTCGGGATCGCATTGGACCGCCAGGCGGATCGCTTTTGCGTCGGCCTGCCGCCCGCACATGGCGACGGCGGCGTCGAGCACCACTCGGATCGGCCCGCGCTCGAGGACCACGTTCTGGTCGGCCGAATCCTTTTCGACGCGGGCGAGGCTGAGAATGTCGTTGATGATGGCGCCCAGGCGATTCGCCTGATCGAGCACGATCCGCAGGAACCGCTGGGCGTTCTCGCGGTCGTCCAGGCCGCCCTCCAGCAGCGTTTCGACGAAGCCTTTGATCGAGGTCACCGGCGTGCGGAGCTCGTGGCTGGCGTTGGCCACGAAATCGCGGCGGACGTTTTCCAGATGCCGGAGTTGCGTCACGTCGCGGAACACCACCAAGCACGCCGATCCGCTCCTCGCGGGCGTTGCGGAGCACGTTGCCGTAGGCGGTCAGGTAGTGTTTGTCCTTGTCGTAGATCACGATGTCTTCCTGCAACGGCACGGCGCTCGGCAAGACGTTGTCGACGAACTTCAGCACGTCGGCCTTTCGCAACACTTCATGGATCGGCCGGCCGCGGACCTTGGCCGGATCGAGTTGGAACATTTGGCCGGCGGCCCGGTTGAGGTTGAGAATCCGTCCCTGATTGTCGAGCGTGAGCACGCCTTCTTCCATGCTGAAGAGGACCGCTTCCTGTTCGTTGCGCCGCACGGCGTCGGTTTGGATTTGCTCGCGGAGCTGCGCGGCCATGGCGTTCATCGTCTCGGCCAGCGCGGCGATTTCCCGCGATCCGCCCACGGGCAATCGGTAATCGAGTTCCCCGCCGCCGAAGCGTTCGGCGCCGCGGGTGATCGCCTCCAGCGGACGGCTGATGCGGCGGGCAATCCACCAGCTAACGGCCGCGATCACCAGGGCGGCGATGCAGCGCCCCGTAGATGATCCGCCGCTCGAAGGCCGTCAGGGCGTCGTTGACTGCCGTGGCCGGCATCGCCATGCGCACCACGGCCCACGGCTGGCCGTCGCGCAACAGCGGCCGGGCGACGTAGAGGAAATCCTGTTGCAGCGTCGTGCTGGGACGCACGTCGTGGGCCACGGCCCGCGTATCCAGCGCGGCGGCGATCTCGGGCCGCGTGCGGTGGTTCTCCAGGAAGGCCGGGTCCTCCTCCGATTCGGCCACGACCTTGCCGTCGGGCAACACCACGGTGATGCGCAATCCGCTGGCCTTGCCGAGCCGCTTGGCCAGGGCGTCGACTTCACCGTAGCGGCCCTGCTCGAGAGGGGCCAGCGCCGATTCGGCGAACAAGCTCGCCGCGGCCGCCAGGTCCGAAGCGGTCTGGTCCAGGTAGAAGTCGCGGAGCCGGCCCCTGCTCTCCAGCAGGAGCAACAGCAGCAGGCCCACCGTCAACAGCACGTAGGCCGGGAAAACCTGCCAGAAAAGCGGTCTTGCGCATGAATTTCTCCTGGTTGTGGGAGGCGACTCCTGTCGCCGATCCCGTCGCCGACCCGGCAAAATAACGGCGGCGCTATCGGCGACAGGAGTCGCCTCCCACAACGATTACCTGCCCACAATGATTATCCGTAACGGCCGCGAATGTACATCTCGGTTTCCGGCTGTTTGGGCCGGAGAAACATGTCCAGCGTCGAGGCATGCTCGATGATTCGTCCCATCAACATGAAAATGCACTCGTGGCTGGCACGCCGGGCCTGGGCCATGTTGTGGGTGACAATGACGATCGTAAACTTCTCCCGCAGGCCGTCGATCAGGTCCTCGATGCGCTCGATTCCTTCGGCGTCGAGCGCGGAACACGGCTCGTCCATGAGGATCACTCGCGGCTTGAGCGGCAGCAACCGGGCGATGCACAGCTTCTGCTGCTGTTCGAGGGTCAACCCGGTGGCTTTCCGGCGGAGCCGGTCCTTGACTTCGTCCCACAGTTGCACGTCGCGGAGGGCCGCTTCGACCAGTTCGTCCCGTTGCCGCCGGGCGAACGCTCCCCGCGGCGTGTGGACGCGCGATGCCGAACAACACGTTCTCGTAGATCGAAATCGGCAGCGGATTGGGGCGTTGAAAGACCATGCCCACCGATTTGCGCAGCTCGCTCAGCGACACGTCGGCGTCGTAGATGTTCTTGCCGAGGACGGTCACCTCGCCGGTGGTGGTCACGTTGCCGTAGCGCTCGTTGATGCGGTTGAAGCATCGCAGGAGAGTCGTTTTGCCGCAGCCCGAGGGGCCGATCAACGCGGTGATCAGGCCCGGCTTGATGTCGATGGCGACCTCCCGCAGGGCTTGGAAGTCGCCGTACCACAGGTTGAGGCCCCGGGTCTGAATGCTGTAGGCCGGCGGTGTTTCCTGGGGCGTCGTCATCCGAAGTCTCCCGTCACGTACCGTTGGGTCAGCCGGTTGGCGGCCTTGGTGAAGAGGGCTTCCGTTTCGCCGACCTCGATCAGGCGGGAGTCGCTGAAGAAGGCAGTGCGATCGGCCAGCCGCCGCGCCTGCTGCACGAGGTTGGTCACCAGCACGATCGTCATTTCGTTCTTCAGTTCGCGGAGGATGTCTTCGATCCGCATGGTGGTGACCGGGTCGATGGCGATGGAGAACTCGTCGAGGCAGAGGATTTCCGGCCGGAGGGAGAGTGCCCGGGCGAGCGTGAGCCGCTGTTGCTGGCCGCCGGAGAGCTTGGTGCCCAGCATGTGCATGCGGTCCTTCACCTCTTCCCAGAGCATCGCCTGTTGGAGGCACGTTTCGACGATCAGGTCCAACTCCTGGCGGTCGTTGATGCCGGCGCGGCGCGGGGCGTAGGCCACGTTCTCGTAGACCGACAGCGGCAGGCCCACCGGCAGCGGAAACACCATTCCCACGCGGCGGCGGAGTTGGTAGACGTTGCGAATCTGGAAGACGTCTTGGCCGTCGATCGACACGCGGCCGCCCACCTTCGCGCCGGGGACGAAGTCGATCGTGCGGTTGATGCACTTCAACAGCGTTGTCTTGCCGGAATTGGCGGGGCCGATGATGCCGAAAATCTGTTTTTCGGGAATTTCCAGCGAAACGTCGCGCAGCGCCGTTTTTGGGCCATAGGTTACGGTGAGGTTTTCAAAACGGATGTGGGCGTCCATGATCCCTACGTCTGTTGCGGCTCCGGCTCCGTCTTGGGAACCTCGTCGACCAAGCCCTCCGGATTCTCCGCTTGCATCCGCTTGTAACGAGCGAGCAGCTTTTTGAAGTCGTAATCGCACTCTTCGGCGATCTTTCTGCGGGCCGCGTGGACTTCCTCGACAATTTCGTCAGTCATAGCTCGTCACTCCAACCAGCACGTTCCCGCTCCCTCCGGGAGAGAGCTACGTGAGGGCCGTCACGTTTGGCCCGCGACTCGCATGGCCGCTACGTCTGCTGCGGCTCCGGCTCGGTCTTCGGAACCTCGTAGACCAGCCGCTCCGGATGCTGTTCCTGCAGCCGCATCAAACGTTCGCCGAGCTTTTGGAAACTGCAACCGCATTCCTCCCAGATCTTCTTCCGCACGGCGTGAACTTCTGCAACAATCTCATCCTCATCTACCATATCTCGTCCTCCTCACCGTCGTTTCCACATATAGCGACGGTTTCATTTCGATCACCCCACGGTCAATTGTACTCTATCGGAACCGGGTGGGAAACATCCGCCCCACCGGGAAGAGCCCAGCAAACCGCCGTGCGGCTCTTCACCATTTCTTCCGCAACCGCAGATAAACCCGCAGCCCGATCGCCAGGCTGTTGACCGCCAACACCAGGCCGATCAGCACAACCGCCGTGCCGTAGAGAAGCTCGTCGGAGACGCCGCGGACCTGGGTGGCCAGCGTAAACAGGTGCATCGACAAAGCCATGCACTGGTCGCCCAACCCGTAAGGAAAGAACGAGTCCAAACGGGGCGGGGCGAAAAACGCCGCCCCGGTCAGCAGGATCGGCGCCGTCTCGCCGGCCGCCCGCGACACCTGGAGAATCACGCCCGTGAGGATGCCGCTGATGGAGTTGGGCAACACGATGGTGCGGATCGTCTGCCAGCGGGTAGCGCCCATGTTCCAGCAGGCCTCGCGGAACGACATGGGCACCGAACTGAGCGCCTCGCGCGTGCTGGTGATGATGACCGGCAGGGTCATCACGGCCAGCGTACACGAAGCGGCCAGCAGCGAACGGCCCATGCCGGCAAAGAGCACGAACGCCCCCACGCCGAATAGGCCGTGAACAATGCTCGGCACGCCCGCCAGGTTCATCACGGCCAGGTTGATGACCCGCGTGGCCCAGTTGTCGCCGGCGTATTCGTTGAGATACACGCCGGCCAGCACGCCGATGGGCGTTGCCGCCAAGAGCGAAATCAGCACCAGGAGGAACGTGCCCACCAACGGCGTCCAGATGCCGCCGTGGGTCATGCGGTCGGCGGGATTTTCCAGGATGAAGGATAACCCCAGGGCCGGCCAGGCCTTAATCAGCAAACAGGCAAGGATCGCCACGACGGGCACGACCAGCAGCACGGTGATCGCCCCCAGCACGCACTGCGCGATGGTTTCCTTGGTTTTCTTCCGCTTTTCCAGGGCCGACGGCGCGAAGGGGTTAACGATACTCCTCCCCTCTCCCGACCAACCTTCGGTCGGTGCCCGGAGAGGGGTAGGGGGTGAGGGTGGCGATGGGACCGACTTGTCGTAAGGTGTCATCTTGCCTCCAAACGCCCTCACCCTAGCCCTCTCCCAAAGGGAGAGGGGACCTAACGTCTGTCACTGTGGACCCCTTTCACGATTAAATCGGCGACCAGGTTAATGACAAACGCCACGGCGAACAGTTCCAGCCCGATTACGAATAGCACGCGATAGTGGGGACCGCCCGCCACCGATTCGCCGAGTTCCGAGGCGATGGTGGCCGTCAGCGTGCGAACCGGATCCAACAGGCTATGAGGAAGCTGCACGGAATGCCCGGTGGCCATCAACACGGCCATCGTCTCGCCGATGGCCCGGCCGACGCCCAGCAACACGGCGGCCAGCAGTCCGTTCTTCGCGGCCGGGAACAACACGCGATAGACAATCTCCCAGCGGCTGGCGCCCAGCGAGAGGGCCGCCTCGCGATACGAGTCGGGCACGGCTTTCAGGGCATCCTCGCCTAACGAGACGATGATCGGCACGCTCATCAGGGCCAGAATCACGCCGCCGTTCAGCAGGTTCACGCCCACGGCGGCGCCGGTCGTGTCGATAATGAGCGGCGCAAGCACCATGTAAGCGATGAAACCCCACACGATCGAGGGAATCGCCGCCAACAACTCGATCAGAATCTTGAGGCTCTCCTTGAGCCGCCCGCCGCAGAACTCCGAGATGAACACCGCCGCGCCCAGGCCCAGCGGCACGGCCAGCACCATCGCCAGCGCCGTGACCGAGAGCGTGCCGACCAGCAGGGCCAGAGTGCCGTATTCGGGACGGACGTCGGAGGAGGGCTGCCAGCGGGCACTGGCAAAAAACTCCACGAAGTTCAACTTTCCGAACAACTCGGGCGCGGCTTCACGGAAGACGAAGAAGAAGATCGAGAACACGAAGAGGATCGCGCTCCAGCCGCAGAGTCGGATCAGCCATTCGATCAATGGCTCGGAACGATCCAACGCGGTTTGCAGCAGCCGCCCCAGCAAGCGGGAATCGGCGGCCGCTGCGCTCCCCGCTGTCAACGGGAGATGAGGCTTGTCGCCGGTGATTTGCCGAATGTCATTCATGCAAGTTCGCGGGCACATAGCCCAACTCGACCACGATTTTTTGCCCCTCGGGCGACAGAATCCAGTTGAGGTAGTCTTTCACCAGTCCGGCCGGTTCGCCAATCACATAGATTTGTAGCGGCCGCGTGATGGGGTAGGACCCGTTGCAGGCGTTTTCGACCGTGGGGGCCACCCCCGGATCGCCGCGCCGCTTCGAGACCCGCAGCGTCTTCACGTCGTCCGTGGCATAGCCCATGCCGCTGTAGCCGATGGCTGAGGGGGTGCGGGAAACCAGGCTCACGGCGTCCTTCGAGCCGTTGGCATCGATCGAGGCGAGCTTCAAGTCCTTGCCCTTGCCCAACACGGCCTCGCGGAAATAGGAGTACGTGCCCGATCCGCTCTGCCGGTTGATCCGCGTGATCTGGTCGGTGCCGAGCGTTCCCGCGGGCACGCCAAGCTGCGACCACCGGGTAATCTGCCCGTCTTCACCGTAGAGGTCGGCCAGTTCCTCCAGCGAGATCGAGTCGAGCGGGTTTCGCTTGTGGACGTAGATGGCCAAGGCATCGTAACCGACGACGATTTCCTTGGGATCGCCGCCGCGATTCTTGCGGGCCGCTTCGATCTCGTCCTTCTTCATTTTGCGACTGGTGTTGGCCAGGTCGCAATTGCCGTCGATCAGGCTGGCGATTCCCACCCCCGAGCCACCGCCGAGCACCTGGATGCGGATGTTGGGGTGCTCCCGGTGATACTGCTCCGCCCAGGCCTGGGCGACGTTGACCATCGTGTCGGAGCCTTCGTTGCGGATGCCCGGTTGGCCGTCGGCCGATTTTTCGCACCCACACGCCAGAGCCAAGAGCAGGCTTAGCGTTAGAAGGGGGCATGACCTCGGCGACATGACGGATCCTTCCGGCGAAGGGAGACCACGATCAGGTCTTCCTTTGTTATCAGACGGCCCTCTGCCCGTCAAGCAACCCGGATAGCCGTGGGACAGGTTGCCAACCTGTCCCGAGTGGTTGCCGACTGTCCCGACAGGTCGGCAACCTGTCCCAGGGCGTGCTACCTTGCCACGGTCGGCTGGCCGGCTGCGTCGGCCGACAGAGTGATGGGCGCGGTGATTGGCGGACGCTTGGGCGCCGCTTTGCTGACGGTGGGCAGTTTCAGGGTGAAGGCGGTGCCTTTGCCCACCGTGCTCTCGACTCGGATGCGGCCGTGATGGGCTTCGAGAATGTCGTGACACATCGAGAGCCCCAGGCCCGTGCCACCCTTGCCGCTGGCGTCCGGCCCGCTCTTGGTGGTGTAGAACGAGTCGAAGATCCGCGGCAGCTTGTCGGCGGGTATTCCGCAGCCGTTGTCGCGCACCACCAGGTCGATCATGTCATTCTGGGCGTCGTACAGCAGCTTGATCCAGAGGCGGCCGCCGCTGGGCATCGCCTGCCGGGCGTTGATCAACAGGTTCAACAACACCTGTTGAATCTGGTTGCCGTTAACGCACGCCTGCGGGATCGGCTGATAGCTCTTCTCCACCACGACGCGATACTTGTTCATCTCGCGTTCCAACAGCAAGAGCGTGTCGTCGACCAGCTTTACGAGGTCGGTTGGCTCCAGGGCCGCCGAGCGATTGCGGGCCATGCCCAGCACCGTGTTGGTGATGGTTGCCGCCCGATTGGCCGAGGCCAGGATCTTATCGAAACACTTGTCGCGCGTGGCGGCGTCTTTATGCCGCATCCCCATCTTGGCGTAGTTGAGGATGGTCATCAGCACATTGTTGAACTCGTGGGTAGTCGTGCTCACGAGTTCGCCCAACGCGGTGAGACGCTGGGCCCTGGCGAGCTGCTGCTTGAGGATTTCGAGTTGCTGGTAGAGACTAGGACTTTCCATTTTATTTACAGGCCCCCGCAATTCCGCGCAGAACGCCGCATCCGCCCGGATTGCCCCAGTATTGACGTTCTCGCTCTTTTCCCGAAACGGTATGCTTTAACTCTAAGCGGGAAAAGTACTTACCATGTTGGGCGTATCGTCGAACTCGACTCGCCAACTGTAGCGGAAGCCGTTATAATCTCCACGCGGTCACGGAGGATGGCGATTTGGAGAAGCTAGGATGCACACGGTAGAGATGCTCGAGCAGGCCCTCGATTTGGCCGCGCGGCTGGGCTATACGATTCGCCAGGAATGGCTAGCCGGCAGTGGCGGGGGCGGCTGCGAACTCCGAGGGCGGAAAATCTTCTTTCTCGATCTCGATCTTGCCGCGGGTGAGCAACTCGACCAGGTGCTCGCAACCCTCCGCGGCGAACCCGGCGCCCACGAATTGTCGATGCCGCACGAGTTACGTGAACTGCTGAAGATGCGCAGAATCGCGTAACTTCTCCACCGTTTGCCCCGTCCGCTTGTGGCACTTGCAGATGCGGAGACAACGGGGCGCAGTTGCCGGGCCTAAACGTGCGTGCCCCCTGCCGACTCCAACTGGCGATATAGCCCGTGCGTCTCGATGTACATCTCCACCGCACGGGGGACCTGGTAGCGGATGCTTTGGCCCGAGAACACGCGGCGGCGGAGGTCCGTGCTGCTGATGCCGATCTCGGGCATTTCGACCTGATGACGGCGAATCAACTCGATTCGCGCGGGACTGGCAATCCCCTGCAAGCAGTCGAAATCAACCGGTTCGGCGCCCGGCCGGCGAACCACGACGGGCAGGGCCAACTCGCACACCCGGGGAGCGTTGCGCCAATGGGGCAGGTCCAACAGCATGTCGGCCCCCAGCAGAAAGAATAACTCGCGGCTGGCGTCCTCGCTGCGGAAATGCGCGAGCGTGTCGACCGTGTAGTTCACCCCGCCCCGATCGGTCTCGTAGCGGCACACCGAGAACGCCGGGTTTCCGGCGATGGCCAACTCCAGCATCTCGATCCGCTGAATGGCAGGCGTCAGTTCCCGATCCTGTTTGTGCGGCGGCACGGCGGCGGGCAAGAACCACACCGCGTCCAGCCGACACTGCTCCCGGCAGCATTCCGCCAAGAGCAGATGCCCGTAGTGGACCGGATCGAAGGTTCCGCCGAGGATGCCGAGTCGCATGACGTTTCACGGCAGCTAACCGTTGTCCAGGAGTTTCTCGGCCTTTGCTTGAAGGATGGCGATGAACTTGTTGGCCTCCCGCTGTCAAGTCTAAATCGCAACCTTTAGGCGAGAGGCGAGAACTTCGTTAGGAGTTCGATAGCCGAGGCGTTTTCTCGGGCGGTCGTTGAGAAGTTGTTGGACTTTGGTAAAACGATGATTGGGGATGCCGACCAGATCCGTGCCTTTGGGAAAGAACTGCCGGACCAGGCCGTTGGTGTTTTCGTTTGTGCCGCGCTGCCACGCGCAGTACGGCTTCGCAAAGTAGATCTTCAAAGCGGCTTCCTCCGTCAACCGCTCGTGCTCGGCGAACTCCTTGCCGTTGTCCAGCGTCAGCGTCTTCCGCAGCTTCGGAGGCGTGGTCCGATACAACTCGGCGGCGGTCTGACGGACCGTCGCCGCTTGCAAGGTGGGAACCTTGCCCAGCAACAAATAGCCCGACTTCCGCTCGACCAGCGTGACGGCGCCGCCGCGTCGGTTGGCGCCCACGATGGTATCCCCTTCCCAGTCGCCGAAGCGACGGCGGCGATCCACGACCACGGGGCGTCCCTCGATGCTCGTGCCGGTGCGAATCCGCCCGCGTTTTTCCCAGTTGGGCCGCTTTCGGCCCAGACGCCGCAGATAACGCCGCCAGTGCTTCCCGCTGGCTTCCTCGCCGCCGATCCAGGCGTAGATCGTGGGGGGCGAAATCCACCGTCGCCGATCGCCGGGAAAGTCACTGCGCGCGCGGCCTGCAATCTGGTCGGGCGACCATCGCTGCCGCAAGCGGTCGGCGACGTAACGCCGCACTGCCGGCCGCTGCATCTTGGCCGTCCACGGCCGCTGGCTCCGACGGCGGTTGGCCTTCCCCTGGGCGGCCACCGCCCAATAGCCGTTGCGGCTGCGATTGCGTCGCAGTTCGCGGGAAATCGTGCTCTTGCTGCGGCCGAGCCGGTCGGCGATCTGCGTTTGCATTTTCCCAGCTCGCTGCATGTGGGCTATGACCTCGCGCTCTTCCAAGGTAAGATGACTTGCCATCGCAGGGACTCCTTTTTGCATGGACCTTCCTCAAAAACGCCCATTCAAACGTCCCTGCGATGTTTTCACCTATACCAGTTTTGCATAAGGTTGCGATTCAATTCTAACAGCGGGGCCTGAATGTATCCCTCGTATTCAGCTCGTTCGGAATCGGTCAACTCGCCTTCCGTGTTCTTCGAGGCCAATTCCTCGATCCTCGCTCTCAGCGCGTCATCGCCACGATCAAAAGCAGCCGAATCGACCGTAGTCGCCATGATAGGCTCCCAATCTTGTCTGTTCCCCGTTAGTCGCTGCGCTTCTTCTTGGGGCCTCTGCCAACTGTCGCCAAAATCCTGTTCGCAAGGCTCGTTCGGAGTTCGCTGACGTCCTTCCAGACGATGTGGTTCAAGTGGCTCGTGTCGAAATGGGCTTTCTTCATATCTTCCTCGTGGCACAACCAGATTACCGGCAAGCCCATCCCCATTGCATAGCCAGCCTCGAAGTAGACGCCGTTCCTGTGATTCGTAACATCGGCAACGATGAACCGGCATTCCTTGATGCGGGCAATGATCTCAAAAACGATGTCACCCAAGAATTCTTCCTTGTCAATTCGTACGGCTTTCTCGTAACCGGCATCTTCTTCGATGGCCGGCCTTATCGCCTCATCAAATGCCTTGGTGAGCAACGTCCCACGCTCGCCCTCCTTTGAGAACGACATGGCAACAAACGCATAAGGTGAGTCGAGGGTGGGAATACGCCTCGTCTCCTCCCAGCCGTTTACCGTGAGCCGGTACTCGTCGGGAATGCCCTCGCGAGGCAAACCGTGGGAGCCGACCTCCAGAAAACCGGCATCCTTGGCATACCGGAGATAGAGTTCGAACTCCTCTGCATTTGCAGCAAAGCAGATTGGGTAATCGGTCTTGTTATCGAGAGCGATCTCATCACTGGGGAACGCTGATTTGTGGGCGATATAGGCTAAGAGGTAGCGAACCTTGCTTGGCACATCATTCTTGTCCGGCGATTGGGATGCGAGTGCTTGCCAATTGTCGATAGTGATCGTCTGCGGCTCACCCGCTAAATCGAAATGTCGTCTGACAATTGCTGACAGAACCGGTTCTCCATCGGGCGAGAGTACTTCGTCGGAAAGCACCATGGACGTTATGCCGTACGTCCCGCAGACCTCGCAAGTTACCCCGTAAGTACGGCTGCCATCGTGACGCGTCTTTTTCTCCAATCGGCGGCTGCATAGTGGGCACAGTTCCAATTCGTGGCTGCCATTGAGATAGTTCATTTTGCGTGCCCTCACAGTCCCAGCACGTCATTCATGCCGTAGAGGCCGGGTTCCTTGCCGACCAAAAATTTTGCAGCGGCCAACGCTCCGGCGGCGTAGCAGTCGCGGTTGGTGGCGCGGACCGAAAGCTCGATCGTCTCGCCCAACATGCCGAAGACGATGGTGTGCTCGCCCGGATTGTCGCCCAGGCGAACGGCGTGGTAGCCGATCTCGCCGTGCGGACGCTTGCCGGGCCGGCCTTCGCGGCCGTGGCGATGGGCGGTCTGCCCCATTGCCCCGGCCACGATCTGCCCAAACTTCAAGGCTGTGCCGCTGGGCGAGTCCTCCTTGAAACGGTGGTGACGCTCGATGATTTCCACGTCGGCGTCGCGATCCTTCAATGCCTTGGCCGCCACTTCGGCGAGTCTCATGGTCAGGTTTACCGCCAGACTCATGCTGGGCGACCAGAGCAAGGGGATTTCTTGGGCAGCGGCGCGGAGCCGTTCCAGTTGGCTCTCGTCGAGGCCGGTCGTGGCCACCACCAACGGAATCCGCTTCTGCCGGCACGTCTCGATGATCTTCTCGGCGGCGGCAGGCACCGAGAAATCAATCACGGCGTCGACGGGCACGTCGATGCCGGCCGTCAACGGCACACCCAAGGCCTTGACGCCGGCCACCAATCCGGCGTCCTCGCCCAGCCGCGGATGTTGCGGCATGTCAATGGCAGCGACAATGGAAAGTTGTTGGTCCGCGGAACCCAGGGCAACCAGCCGTTGTCCCATGCGTCCCGCGGCCCCGTGAATGGCGATGCGAAGTGGTGTCATAATGGACTCAAAGTTCTCTCACTCACTGAGCCTGGATACCGGCAAAGTTTGCCAACTCTCGAGCTAGCTGATGGATTTCGCCGGGCAAGTCCTGCGACAACAAAGCCTCAGCCAAGGCTTTGTTCGAGAATTGGCCAAGAGCGTGTTCCTGAAGCCATCGCTTGAGTCCCGGGAGTACGATATCTTTTGCGTCGGCAAGGGCGACTTTGTCGGATTCCCAATGAGCCTTGAGGTACTCTCTCGCTTTTCGGGAAATCGTAACGTTGTCCCATTTCTCCTCAGACAGTCTGCGGTAATCGCCATATGCCTCTACAAGGTGATCATTGGCGGAATCGTAGGAACCATCCAGAAGCCGGTCGTATTCCTGACGGAAGACAGGTTCTTCGAGCACCGGATGGCGACCTTGGCCTCTTAGGAGCCGAATGATGGCGTCCGGGCAGAGCAGGTAGTTCTCGATTTCTGCCCGTTCCCAGACGTGCCAACGAACGTGCTTTGCCGCAATATGCTCCTCCAGGCGCGAACGGTCGGGATAATAGTCCCAGTCAGAAATCACGAATGCTTGCAGGACACGGCCTCCCATGGAGATCATCTCTTGCAGTTGCTGGCGCAGTCGTCCGATCGGCTGCTTCCAGGGATTGCCCTTCGCGTAGCAGACCGCGAGCCTTCGCTCGACTTCCTGCCAATGAGATTGACCGAGGCATTTCGCGCAAAAAACGGAAAGCAATTCGTGATCAGCCTGGTTTTCAACGATTAGCATTCGCTGATAGGCTTGGATAATCGGAAGCTGCGTTGGGTCGACGGAGCCGAGCCGGTCCAGAGTATCGTACACGTCATAGACGACGGAAAGGCGTCTGGCGCCGTCCTCCTCCAGGGAAATGACGTTTTCGGGGTTAACGCCATTGATCAGATCCCGTGAATGTGTGGCAAAGAGCACTTGCTTACCCTCTTCGACCAACCGGTGCAGTTCTCGCAAGAGTGCCTTTTGCAGTATTCCGTGAAGATGAACGTCTGGTTCGTCAAGTAGAATTGCTGTCGGCTGTCGCAATCGCACGAATCCAAACAGATACAGGAATTGCTGGAACCCGCTACCTGCAGAATGAAGGTCGAATTCCTTTGGTCGTCCGGCCTCCTGGTAGACCACGGAGATATAGCGGTCGGAGACTTCGTCAAAGTCGATTCGCATCTTCTCCAGTGCTGGAAAGCTGCGCTGCAATGCGTCCACCAAGTCGCCGTGACGGTTGTTCTCCTTAAGGTCAAGAAGAAGGTTGCGAATCACGTTATGGACGTGTCCTCGCGCAAGTTCGTCATCAAGTACCGCAGGGGTTCTGCGTTCCTCCTGTGCAAGAAACACCGAGAACACGGGAAGGTAGGCAATTCGATAATTTGCCAACTGCGTCAGCCATTCCTGGGAGGGGTCGTTCGTCTCGACGCCTATTCCGAAGCGGTTGAAGTCCAACTTCACATTGGCAGTCACATCTCGTTGCCCGTCGAATGTAGCACAAATCTGGATGATCTTCTGCTTTCCCCCCCCATGGTTTTCCGGTCGGTCCAAAGATCCATCGGATTGGACACCGGCAACACGTAAAACTCCTCCGGCGAAATCGTTCGTTTCCTAAGTTCGTAACCACCATTCTTCTTGTTCAGACAATGATGGACGCAGAAGTCGAACAGCGCCATTGCCTGTAGAAGTGTAGTCTTCCCCGAGTTATTGGGGCCAACCAGACAGTCGAGCGGCTCCAACTCCACTTCGAGTTGCTCGAAACGCTTGAAGTTCTCGATCCGCACCTTTGTCAGCAACATAGGTCAGCTCCCGCGATTCCGACTGCCTAACTGTGCAATTGAATCATCTTTGTGATCTCATCGAAGTCGTTCGACACGGCCACGGCGCGGTTGGCAAAAGGAGCCGTTTGGACGCCGCGGCTGCCGAGCACCTGGTCGAACTGATCGCGGTCGGTCGCATGATAGGCCACGGTGGCCGTGGGGTCCTTGAGTTGGTGGCCGGTGAGGATGCAGACGACGCGCTCGTCAGGCCCGACGACGCCCTGGGCGACCAGTTGTTTCACGCCCGCCACGCTGGCCGCGCTGGCCGGTTCGCAGCCCATGCCGCCGGCGCCACCTGGGCCTTGGCGTCGAGGATCTCCTGGTCGGTCACTTCGCGCACCACGCCGTTGCACCACTCCAGCGCGCGAAGGCACTTGGTAAGGTTCACGGGCCGGTTGATTTCAATCGCGCTGGCAATGGTCGACGCGCCGCGGCTGTTGGGCGTCCATCTCGTCGTAGTAGCGGCGGACGGTTTCCAGGTTCGGCTGGCCGCCGTTCCATCGCAGCCCCCGTTTCTCGACGAGTTCGTAGAGCGTGTTGGCGCCCGTCGCGTTGATGACGGCCAGCCGCGGAATGCGATCGATCAGGCCCAACTCGTGCAACTCGTGAAAGGCCTTGCCGAAGGCGCTCGAATTGCCGAGATTCCCGCCGGGCACGACGATCCAGTCGGGCGGTTCCCAGCCCAGCGCCTCCAGCACGCGGAACATGATCGTCTTCTGCCCTTCCAGCCGGAAGGGATTGATGCTATTGACCAGATAGATGCCCAGTTGCTTGCTGACCTCCTGGACGCGGGCCATGGCATCGTCGAAGTCGCCGGCGATCTGCACCGTCAGCGCACCGTAGTCCAGCGCCTGCGAAAGCTTGCCGGAGGAAATCTTGCCCGAACCGATGAAGATGATCGCCTTCATCAGCCGCGTGACGGAGCAATAGAGGGCCAGCGAGGCGCTGGTGTTGCCGGTCGAGGCGCAGGCGGCGCGGCGGCGCCGACCAGCCGGGCATGGCTGAACGCGGCCGACATGCCGTTGTCCTTGAAACTGCCCGAGGGATTCATCCCCTCGTACTGCAAGTACAGGCGACCGGGCGCCGCGCCGACGTATTGGGCTACGCCTGCGGAGGCGTGCAGCAGCGTCTGCCCCTCGCCGACGGTGACGCACTGACGCAACGGCGCGAAGGGCAGCAGGTCGTGGAACCGCCACACGCCGCTGAAACTGTGCGGATCGTTGCGATGCGCCCACTTCGCTTCGAATGCCGCCAAGGAACCGGGCACGCGCAACCGCTCCCACTCGTACGACACGTCCAACAGGCTGCCGCAGCGGTCGCAGGCAACCCGAGTCTCATCGACGGCGTACGTCGCGCGGCAAGCGGGCGAAATACATTGTTGGTAGGCCGAAGTGGTGGTAGGAATCGTTGTGCTTTCAACAAGGACTGTTGCGAAATCGGACGCATCCACCAATCTAGGCAAATTGAGCCGGCCGATCAAGGGCCGTGGTCCGTCGGTTGGGGGGGCGATGCTGGCAGACGTGGCTCGTCGGGCCGTTTGACAACCGCCCCCAGCGTGTCTACAATCAGAAGTTTAGGGGAATCGAGAACTGCCTGCACTGAGGAAAGCTCACTCGGAGACCACTGCGATGAAGAAGCCTGAACTGACGCTCTACAAGGAACAGCTTCTGGCCCTGCGGGCACGGCTTCGCGGCGACGTGAGCCAAATGGCCGACGCTGCCTTGAAGAAGAGCCGTAGCGAGGCCAACGGCGATCTTTCCAGCATGCCGATCCACATGGCCGACATCGGCAGCGACAACTTCGAGCAGGAGTTTACTCTCAGCCTGATGGAGAACGATGGCGGCACCCTGGCCCAAATTGAAACCTCGCTGGAACGCATCGAAGAGGGGACCTACGGCCAGTGCGAGGAGTGCGGCGTGAAGATTCCCAAGAGCCGGCTGAATGCCATCCCCTACGCCACGCTGTGCGTGCACTGCGCCGAACAGCAGGAACAGAAGCTTTGAAACAGGCGGTCCCGCTCAGCCGCTATCTGGCGTTCTTCTCGGTGGCGGCGGGTGTCTGCGCCGTCGACCTGGCCACGAAGACCAGCATGTTCGCCCGGTATGACTTCTGTTGGCCCCCCGCCCAGCCGCATTGGATTTGGAAAGACGTGTTAGGCGTCGAAATTGGCGCGAACGAAGGGGCGCTGTTCGGCATGGGGCAGGGACTTTGGCCCTTGTTCGCCGCGCTCTCGGTAGGCGCCGCGGCGGGTATCTTCGTGTGGCTCTTTGCCGCCGGCGCCGCCCGCAATTGGCTCCTCACCGTCGCCCTGGCGCTGGTCACGGCCGGCATCCTGGGCAACCTCTACGATCGCCTGGGCCTGCACGGGCTGAGATGGCCGCCGGGCTTTCCCGGCCACCACGGCGAACCGGTCCACGCCGTTCGCGACTTCATCCACGTGATGATCGGCCCCTGGCCTTGGCCCAACTTCAACCTGGCCGATAGCTCGTTGGTCTGCGGCGCCGCGCTGCTGGTGTGGCACGCCTTCGTCACCAAGCCGGAAGCCGAAACGGCCAGCGAGGAACTGCCCGCGGTCCGGCCGTGAATCGTCGGGTTTAGAGTCAATACCGTTCAATTGATCTTTCCATAGAAAGAGCCTCCTGTCAGGATTGGATTGTCACAAGTCCTTTCCTGCAAGGAGGCTACGATGATTTCGGTCGACAAGGAAGTCGCCCAGTTCGCGTCTTGGCCGACACGGGAGCGAATTCGCGCCCTGAAGCGTATCATCCCGCGAGCGAATGTGGAAGCGGTGTTGGCACGTTGTGGCAAAGCGGGGCGATTTTGCCGCCGCCTTCCCGGCTGGTTCATGATCTGGTTCGTAATTGCCCTGGGGTTGTTTTGCCGCGATAGCTATCGGCAAGTCTTCCGCTGGTTGCAGCCCTATCGACGAAACGGCACCCCGGGGCGTTCGACGCTTTGCGAGGCCCGCAAACGGCTGGGCTTGGCGCCTTTTCTGGCCCTGGCCAAAGTGGTCATACGGTTGCTTTGCACACCCGATGTTCGCGGGGCGTTCTATCGAGGGCTGCGTCTGATGGCCATCGACGGGTTCGTCCTCGATCTGCCCGACACGCCGGAAAACGAGCGGATCTTCGGCAGGCCCGGCAGCGGTCGCGCCCCGGGAGCGTTTCCGCAGGCGCGGGTCTTGGCGTTGTGCGAAACGGGGAGTCACGTGCTGTGGCGGTGGCTGATCAAGTCCATTCGCATCGGCGAAGTCACCATGGTCCATCGCCTGCTGCGGTTTCTGGAGGAAGGCATGTTGTTGCTCTGGGACCGCGGCTTCTTCAGTTACCAGACCATTCAGGAGGTGCTCGCATCGTCGGCGCAACTTGCTGGCGCGCGTGAAAAACGGCCTGATTTTCCAGCCTTTTCGCCATCTTCCCGATGGTTCGTACCTGGCCAAGGTCTATCGCTCGGCGCGTCATCGGCGAAAGGACTTGGAGGGGATCGTCGTGCGGATCATCGAGTATACCTTCGATGATCCGGGCCGCCCTGGGCACAAGACTCATGCATCGCTTGTTGACGACTCTCCTGGACGAAACCTTGGACCCGGCCGTGACGCTGATTGAACTCTATCACGAGCGTTGGGAAGAAGAACTGACCATCGACGAGTTGAAGACCCACCAAAGGGAGCGACCGGTCCTGCGGAGCCAGACCGCCATCGGCGTGTTGCAAGAGATTCACGGGCTCCTCTTGGGGCATTACGCCGTGCGTGCTCTCATGCAGGAAGCGGCGACACAGGGGGAATCGACCCGCAACGGATTTCCTTCCTTGACACACTGAAAATCTGCCTCCTCGGCAGAATCTGTGGGTTGATTTGGGCCGTGAAACTCAGTTTGAATCTGGATTTTCAGGGGTTTTCGTGATTTCGGGAGCCTCAACGATCTGATTCATAGATTCCATCCCCGTTTTTCCGTGGCAAAGGTCCGTGCGTTGCAGATGTGGGAGACCCGACGAGGGCCGTTACACAACAAGAAAACCCCGGTTTTGCGGCTGTTTCCACCGTCATTTATTTGCCCTGCCATCCCTCAGAAAATCCACCTTGCCAGGACGAATCCCCCGTAGGCCCATTTTTCACCCACAGATTTTGCCGAAGACCCGAAAATCTTGGCTCTTCCGGTTCTGGGTGCGAACGCCGCACAAACCCGAGGCTCAACAATAGCGGCCGTTATACTACGCGCGACGGTTGCTTGAACGCCCCAGGCACGTAATTCTCGCCATATTAGCCCCCCCCACAAGAATATAGTGCAACAGGGATTGCGAGCGTAAGTGCTTGTCCGGGAACATGTTCCGCCGCCTCCTCCCTGCGGGCGCCGATTTCGCGAGTTGGGAAGGTTGCTGTTGGCCCGAGGTCGCCCGCGGCGTTACCTTGCTCAAGCGGCGGCGGTCGGACCAACGCGGTTGTTGCCTTCGCCCCGTCGCAGAAGACACCGCCAACCAAGGAGGCCACGGATGGCTCAGGTCGAGGTCAAAGTGAAGTTGGATTTGCCGCCGGGTGTGGAACTGTTGGGATACGAGCGCTCGCGCGACGGGCACGGCTTCGAGGTCAAGTTCCCCCTGCCCGACTCTTGCCGTTGTGAGCAGTGCGGCCACGAAGAGCCGTCCACCTACGAGTACAAGAACACCGTCTATGTGGTCCGCGACCTGGACCTGTGGGGTCAGCCGAGCTTCCTGATCTTCCAGCCTTGCTTCCATCGTTGCTCGCGCTGTGGGCATCGCCAGGAGCATTTCGCCCCCTTCAAGCGGAAGAAGGTGCTGTACACGTACCGCTTCGAGGAATACGTGCTGCGGATGCTCATCGGCAGCAACGAAGAAGAGGTGGCCGCGCGGCTGGGCATCTCGGCGGAGACCGTGGAACTGATCGTCGAGAACCAGTTGAAGGACGACAAGCGGATCGACCCGGCACGGGTCATCAAGCACGTGGGCATGGACGAAATCAGCCTCAAGAAGCGGCACAAGTTGTACGTGACGGTGATGACGGACTTGACCGACCCGGAGTCGCCGAAGGTGCTGGCGGTGGCCCGCGGGCGCGACACGGCAGCGGCCCTCGAATGCCTGGGGAAATTGACGCCCGAGCAGCGCGCCGCGGTGGAAACGCACCGCGTGGACATGGGGAAGGTCTACGGCCCGGTCTGCAACGAGCAACTTCGCAACAGCCGGTTGGTGGTGGACCGGTTCCACGTGGCCAAGCAGTTCAACGAGGTGGTGGATGAGTTGCGAAAAAAAAAGCACGCGGAAGCACAAGGCCCAGTTGTCCAAAGCCGAGCAGAAACGGTTCCGCTCGCTGATGTGGGAGTTCCGCCGCGACCCGAAGGACCTGAAGCCCGAGGAACGCGAGTCGCTGGATCGGCTGTTCGTCGAGTTGCCTGTGTTGAAGGACGTGTATGACGTGCGCGTGCGGTTCAAGGAGATCTTCGACACCGCGCCGGATCGCGCCACAGCGGAACAGCAGTTGGCCGAACTCCGGCGCGGACCGAAGCGCTGGGGCTGGACTTCGCCAAGTTCTGGACGACCTACGACAACTGGAAGACGGGCATCCTGAACTACTTCGACGGGCGGTACACCAGCGCGGCGGTTGAAGGTATCAACAACAAGGCCCGCGTCATCACCAAACGCTGCTACGGCGTGAAGTCAGCCGACACGCTCTGGAACCGGCTGCTCCTGGACTTGAACCGGGCGTCGGAAGCCGCCGGGCGGACCATCGCCGAGCTACGCGAGATCGTCCGTGGCCTGAAGGCTGAATTTCTCGCGTTCTGCACCTAAAACCGGAAGAGCCAAAATCTTGCGATGCCGACTGCCCGAATGCCCCAAAGGCCGGTGCGGCCTGCGAAATTGGTACAAAGCCCTGCTCGAAGAAATCGGCGAGCAGATCCTTCCTGATCGACGCAACCGCGTCAACCCACGCGTGATCAAGAGAAAAATGAGTCGCTGGGAGAAAAAGAAGCCCAAGCATCGCCATTACCCCCAGCCAGCCAAGGAGTTTCGACCCGCCATCGTCCTGCTCAATTGAACGGTATTGCGTTTAGAGTTCGTCCGCCTTTGGAGTGCGGCGATTTATCAGCCTTTTTCTAGGGCTTATTAATTTTACCTTCTGTCGGCGGGGGCAGGCTACCGGAAGCGGAAGTCGAGTTCGAATCCATAGAGCCAGGGGATGCCTGGCGCGACGCCTTCGGCCCTGAGCTTGGCCGGCAAGTCTTCGTACTCGGCCCGCAGGCGTTCCGCGTTAGGAGCATTGTAGTAGGTAACGAGGATGGTATTGTCCTTCACGCGGATGTCGCCGTCCAGTCCGCGGAAGATATCGGACGCCAAGTGTCTGGCATCCCAGTGTGCGAAGGGCTCTCCAAGTCGCTTGCGGAACTGATGGATCACGGTCTGCGCCACCAAGGCCGTCGTCATTTGGCCGTAACGGATGTTGGTGTTCATCGTGCCCGCCCGTCTCCAACCTAACGACTGGTCGAAGTTGAAGAACTCCTCGATGTGCCAGCGATGGGGATAATCGCGGGTGAGGGCGTCGAGCGGATCGCGGTTGGTGGTGGAGAAGAAGCCGTTGAACTGCCAATCCTCCGGGCGCTCTCCCTGGCGTTGCACGAGTTCGTAGTACGGGCCGCCGCGGCTATGGTGGGGCGTGTAGCGCAGGACTGCCGTGGCGTAGCCCGCCCAATGGGGCTTAAATACCGCGGCCGGAATCTGCCGCCAGCGCTTCCGGTCGCTCTGCCGGTTGGGGATGGGCGTGATGAGGTCGAAGGAGGTCTCCGTATGGACGTAGTCTACCAGTTCCACGGCGAAGTGCTCCGTGTCGGCGGCCACCAACGTGTGCTCCGGCAGCGGCGCGAGGATTTCCCCGGCCATGCGCAGCAACTCAGGCGTCGCCTGGCTCACGGTCCGGGCGGAATTGGCCACCGTGAAACACAGCGGCTGCGCGCTGTCGCCATCCAGGCAGAAGAAGGTCTGCGCCGTCTTGATGGGCCGGGAGCCGCTCTCCTTCTGGCGTCTGCGCATGTGCCGCTGGCTGTAGCTCGGCGCGCGGTGCGGGTCGATCAGCAGCAGTTTTCCTTGGTAATGCCCGGAGGCACGGCGGAGTTTCCCCAAGGCCACCTGCAGTTCCTGGGTGTGGGCCACGCTCGCGCCGCCCAGCACCTCATGCACCGTAGTGTCCTCCGCCAGGAAGGGCAGTCCGTTGAGGGGCTCGAAGCCGCGGAGCGTCAAGCAACGCCCCGCGCGGAGCCCGTTGCTGCACAGCGCCGCTTCATGCACCAGTTGCAGCGCCAGGCGCGGTTCGATCCGCTCGGCGGGCTGTTGCGTCCAGGCGCGGAGCAGGTCCCACGTCCCCAGCCGCAGGTGTTCTGCGACCAACAGCCAGAGGCCCGCCATGTTGTCGCTGATCTTATCGGCCAGCCGCTGGCGGACGCCGCGTTCAATGCTCCTCGGATCGCCTTCGACGTGCTGGACCAGTTTGTGAGTGAGCCGCGCCTCGACGGGTTCGCTTTCCGGCCTGGGGCGGAACCTGTGGAGTTTTTTTTGCAGGCCGTACTCGGCCAGCACCCTTTCCACGCTGCGGATGCTGATCGTCCAACCGCTCTGCACGAGCTTTTGGGCGATCACCTGCGGCGAAGCCTCGGGATCCAGGAAGCGGTGCCGCACCACTTGGCGGACAACTTCCGCCGTGCGGCGGTAATGGGTTTTCGGGCCGCGCTTCTGATTGTCCAGCGCCCGTGCGCCCTGTTTGGCGAAGGCGGTGCGGAGTTGGAAGTAGCGCTGGCGGCTATAGCCGAACTTGCGGGCGGCCTGGAGTGGCCCCAGGCCGTCGCATTCCCCTTCCGTGAGCATCAGCAGTTTTGGGGTGATATGGTCGTCGTCGGGGACCTTCAATTGACCGGCGAGGCCGACCAGGACGTGTTTCTTCCGATCGAACTGTGCCATGTCTGCCTCCTCCATAAACGCAGTGGGCTTGCCCGGCCGCGCGGCCGGTTCTTCTGCCAAGATGATAACAGGAAGGGGCACAAAAGGCTAATTAAATATGGCGGATTATGCCTCATTACCTAACCATTTGCTGCGTATAGACTTACATTATCCGCCATTTTAATTAGTCTATCAAGTGCCCGGCGTGGCCAGTATCGCGACAAGAACCGGACGGCTTGCTATGATAGGGGCCAATCAATAAGCCCTAGAAAAAGGCTGATAAATCGCCGCACTCCACAATCCAAAATGTGGAAAGGCTCGTCCGACTTCACTCCGGCGTAAGGAGACTCTCGATCATGGTCGTCCTCGACTTCAGCATCTTCCCCCTTGATAAGGGGGCTAGCGTCAGCCCTTATGTCGCCCGCTGCCTCGACGTCGTCGACCGCAGCGGCCTCGACTACCGTTGCCACGCGATGGGCACCACCCTGGAAGGCGATCTCGATTCGCTGCTGGGCGTGGTGAAGCAGTGTTTCGACGCCCTGGCCGTCGATTGCGATCGCATCGAGTGTTCGATCAAGCTCGACTACCGCAAGGGTCGCACCGGCCGGCTCGACGGCAAAGTGTCCAGCGTCGAGCAGAAGTTGGGCCGTCCGGTCAAGAAGTAGGCACGGGCCGGTCAAAAGGGCTATAATCGAGTGGACAGTGGTTAGTGGTCAGTGACTAGCCACTAACCACTAGCGGCGAAGTGTCAGTACGTTAAGGTCACTTAGATGTCAGTACGTTAAGGTCATTTGTGGAGTAAAACAGGGCATGGCCGGGGGCGGAACGGAAGGAGGGCGTAGCCCGACTGGAGTTCCGCCCCCGGCCATGCCGGACGCCGAGCCGAGGGGTGGGCTTGTGGTTGAATCGCATTGCTGCGATACCAACCCAGAAACCCCTGGAGTTACTTGTGATGGTTCAAAAACAGTCCCACCGAACGACGACGTCAGATCGTGGCTGCGGTGCGGCGCGGAGCTTCTCAGCGTACCGTAGCGGTTCGCTTCGGCGTTGCGCTTTGTACCGTGCAACGATGGTTTCAACGTGCTCAGGGGCAAAGGCTGAATCGTGTCGATTGGAACGGTCTTTCCTCGGCTCCCCATCGAACGCGACGTACGAAGGGTTCCCGCGAGCAGGAGGTGTTGACCATCCGTCGTCGGCTGAAGGACCACAGCCCGCTGGGAGAGTTTGGCGCTGCGGCCATTCGACGCGAAATGGAAACCCGCGGGATCGCGCCGTTGCTCTCGATTTCCACGATCGGCCGGATTCTGCGGCGTCATGGTGTCCTGGATGGCCGCCGACGAGTTCGTCGTCCATCGCCGCCACGAGGTTGGTATCTTCCCGCGGTTGCAGCGGCAAAGGCCGAATTGGACAGTTTCGACACGATCGAAGGTCTGGCAATTCGTGGTGGGCCCCATGTGGCCGTTTTGACGGGAATATCGCTGCATGGCGGTCTGCCCGCAACCTGGATCGCCCAGGCCGTCAGCGCCAAGATGGTGGTGAACGCCCTGGTGGAACACTGGCGTTCGGTAGGGCTTCCCGCCTACGCGCAGTTCGACAACGACAATCGGTTTCACGGTCCTCGGCAGTACGCCGACACCGTGGGACGCGTGATCCGGTTGTGCTTGAGCCTGGGCGTAACGCCTGTCTTTGCGCCGCCGAACGAGACCGGTTTTCAGGCGGCCATCGAGAGCTACAACGGCCGGTGGCAAGCCAAGGTCTGGTCGCGATTCACACACGCTTCGATCCGCGGCCTGAGCCAGCGATCGGCCAAGTACATCGCGGCGGCGCGAAAGCGCAGCAGCGCCCGTATCGAAGCCTCGCCGCGCCGTCGGCCGTTTCCAAAACATTGGCGTCTGGACCTGCAACGTGCTCCGCGCGGAATGATCGTCTTCTTGCGACGTACCGACGACCACGGTCGGGCCAGCCTTCTCGGTCATGCGTTTGCGGTCGATCGACATTGGCTGCACCGCCTCGTTCGTGCGGAGGTCAATTTGGACGACAACACTATCCGCTTCTCTGCCTTGCGACGCCGCGAGCCAACCGATCAGCCACTCTTGAACAAGGTGTCCTACACCCTGCCAAAACGTCCCTTCCAAGAGTGACCTTAACCTATTGACACTTGCCATTGTTTCAACAAAAAAGTGACCTTAACGTACTGACACTCGCCCACTAGCCACTATGTTCTCTCCGCTCCTTTCCGACCTCCGCGCAGCAATCGGCCGCGAGAACGTGCTCTCGGCGCCGTCGGAACTGGCGGTCTACGATTGCGACGCCTTCACCATCGAACGCCGGCGGCCCGCGGCAGTGGTGCTTCCTCGCTCCGCCGACCAGGTCGCGGACGTGGCCAAGGTGTGTCAGCGTCACGGCGCGCCGATGGTCGCCCGCGGCGCCGGAACCAGTTTGGCCGGCGGTTGTCTGCCACTGGACGGAGAAATGCGGACTGGCTCTGGGGACTGTCCCAATTTTTCCGGCGCAAGTGAGGTTGACTCGCCAACCAGTGACGCCGCCGGAAAAATGGGACTGTCCCCTTCGGCGGCTCGATTTTTCAGCGGCGCCGTGGTCGTCATGCTGACGCGAATGAACAAGGTCCTGGAGATCGACCTCCGCAATCGCATGGCGGTGGTCGAGGCGGGCGTGCCCAACCTGCGGCTTACGCAGGCGCTGGCCGGCACCGGCTATCACTACGCCCCCGATCCGTCGAGCCAGGGCGCCAGCACGATCGGCGGCAACGTGGCCACCAACGCCGGCGGCCCGCACACGCTCAAGTACGGCGTGACGGTGAACCACGTGCTCGGCGTCGAGGCCGTTCTGCGCGACGGCTCGATCCTGCAACTCGGCCCGGTCGATCATCTGGCCGGCTTGGACCTGTTGGGCGTGTTGGTGGGCAGCGAAGGCACGCTGGCCATCATCACCAAGGTCTGGGTTCGGCTGACGCCCAATCCGCAGGACTACCGGGCGATGCGGGCGATCTTCGACTCGGTCGACGACGCCACCCGCGCCGTGAGTCAGATCATCGCGGCCGGCATCATTCCCGCGGCTATGGAACTGATGGACCAGGGGATTCTGGCGGCGGTGGAAGCGGCCTACCATTTCGGCTTCCCGCCCGACGCCGGCGCGGTGCTGGTGATCGAGGTCGATGGGCCGGCCGCCGGACTGGATGGCCAACAAGAGTTGATCGTGGCGTTTTGCCGGCGGTTCGGGGCGAGAGAGGTGCCACAAGCCTCGTCCCCCGCGGAGCGCGACCTGTTGTGGAAGTGTCG
The DNA here is from genome assembly GCA_963759115.1 of uncultured Planctomycetaceae bacterium. Taxonomy (GTDB): domain Bacteria; phylum Planctomycetota; class Planctomycetia; order Pirellulales; family Thermoguttaceae; genus CAVWXT01. The sequence goes on along the minus strand of CAVWXT010000006.1, from coordinate 430,569 downwards.
CAAGTCGGCCGCCGGCGCGATCGGTCGGCTCAGCCCGAGCTACATGACCGAGGACGGCGTGGTGCCGCGGACCCGCTTGCCGGAGATCATTCGCCGCACGGTCGAAATCGGACGGAAGCACCAGATTCGCATTGTCAACGTGGCCCACGCCGGCGATGGCAATATCCACCCCGTGCTGCTGTTCGACGAGCGCGATCGGGCACAAGTGGAACGGGCGGTGGCCGCGGGGCGGGAGATTCTCCTGGAGTGCATCGCCTGCGGCGGCAGCATCACGGCCGAACACGGCATCGGCGTGGAGAAGATCGGCCTGATGGACCGGCTCTTCGCCCCCGCCGATCTGGAGGCCATGCGTCGCGTGCGGCAGGCGTTCGATCCCACGGGGCGGTTCAACCCGGGGAAATTGATTCCGGAAGGATGAGGGGCGAGGGCCGAGGGACGAGAAGGGAGAGAGGAGAAAGGCGACGGAGGAGGCTTCAAGGCGTCCAAATTGCTCGAACCGGCAGCCGCGTGGTAGAATACCGGTAGGACGATCCATGCCCAGAAGGAAAGGAGGAGTGGAGATGTCGACGCAGATGGAAAAGCTGGCCATTGAGTTGCTCGGTCTGCCGGCCTCCAGCCGCGCGCTCTAGCGCGGCAGTTGCTTGCCAGCCTGGAGGAGGACGACGCGCCGGAGGTGAGCAGGCAGTGGCTCGATGTAGCGAAACGGCGTGCTGAAGAACTGATCAGTGGCAAGGTGCGGGGCGTCCCGGCGGAAGAAGTATTCCGGGAATTGGAGCAGGAGGTCGGATGAAGGCGGTCGCTTTTCACCCCGACGCCAGGGCCGAGTTGGCTGTCGCCGCCCGCTGGTACAACCAGGAAAAATCAGGGCTCGGCAAGCAATTCCGTCAAGAGGCAAAGGCGGCGATTTCGAGAATCGTGCAAGCCCCGGAAGCGTTTGGCGTTATTGGCGGTGATGTCAGGTGTCACATCTTGCATCGCTTCCCTTACGGCGTGCTCTATCAAATCCACGCCGGCCGCATCTTCGTGGTCGCAGTGATGCATCTTCATCGCGACCCCGAGTATTGGGAACAGCGCGTTTGATGCCGACTTCAGGCCCACTCAAAGGGACCAAAGAACCATGATCATCGGGACCTGCTGGTATCTGAGTGCGTTGCTTCTGCTAGCGTCGCTGTGTGCCTCGGCAATCACGGTTGTGCCTGGGCACGAGTCCGACATTGCCGTCATGGTCGCGGGCAGCCTGACCGGCTCGCTCCTATGTGCGGCCAGTGCCATCTTCCTCCACATGAGACAATGGCATTGGATTCGTGAATCGAGACGGGCGAGAAACCTGTTTCTCGGATTCGCCGCTTTGGCAACTGTGATCATTGGGGCTTTGACTGTTGGTTAACATCGGCGCGGTTTACAGAGGAACACGCCATGGCCGGTGACGACGCATACCGATCACCGCAAGAACAAGCGGGTGCGGCCGAAGCTCACTGGCTGCGCGGCATGGCGAAGGTGTCGCTGGCCATCGGCTCGGCGTGCTCTCTGATCGGCATCGGGCTCGTAGCCGGAGGCATATGCATGCTGTTTGGTCGAATTGCCAGGTCTGGTGTCGTGCTGACGGAAGAGGAAGTTGTCGATGGAATTGTTGCCGGATCCTGGCTTTTCAGAATCGGTGCTCCGGCCGCGCTGTTCGGCTTGCTGGCAATTCTCTTCGGCGGAATCCTCTGGATTCCATTGCGCAAAGCACGTTGCGGCAACAGGAGGGAGTTCTAATCACCATGAATGGCGCCGCCGAGATAGTTCCCTTGACCGACACCATCACACCGGCCTCGCAGACCGCCGTGGCGGACGCAGTGCGCAACGCAGGCAATAGCGGCGCGGCCGTGTATCCAATCGGCGGCGGCACGAGGCTCGATTACGGAGTGAAACCGGCGCGGCCGGGCATTGGGCTTTCCTTGGCTATGCTCAACCGCGTGATCGACTATCCGGCCGACGACTTGACCATCACCGTCGAGGCCGGCATCACCATCGGCGAGTTGAACCGTTGCCTGGCAGCCCAGCGGCAGCGGCTGCCCGTGGATGTTTTGCAGCCCGACCGGGCGACCGTCGGCGGCGCGGTGGCCTTGAATGCGGCCGGCCCGCGACGATACGGCTACGGCACGATGCGCGACTACCTGCTGGGGTTCACGGCCGTCGATGGCACCGGCATGACTTTTTCCGGCGGCGGCCGCGTGGTGAAAAACGCCGCGGGCTACAACATGTGCCGGCTGATGGCCGGCTCGCTGGGCACGCTGGGCGTGATCACGCAACTGACGCTCATGGTCCGGCCGTTGGCCGAGGCGTCGGCCCTGTTGGCCTGCGACCTGCCGGATTTCGCCTTGGCGGAAAGGCTTTTGGCCGGGCTGGTCCGCTCGCCGGCGCGGCCGGTCGCCATCCAACTGCTGGCCGGCCGCAACAACGATCATCCGCCGGCGCTCGGGCCGGTGCGGGAAAGGTCCGTCGCTCGATTGTGCGCCGGTTTCGAGGGCTCGACGGCGGAGGTCGACTGGATGGCGGGCCAACTCCGCGCCGAATGGGCCGCGGCGGGAATCGCCGACCCGATGCTCGCACACAATGCCGCGGCCGAACAATTTTGGCAATGGTTGGCCGACTTCCCCATCGACGTGCAGATCAGCGTGCTGCCGGGCAACACGACCGGCACCGTCGATCAAGTGCTAAAGCTTCTGCCGCGCTGCGCTATCCAAGCCCATGCGGGCGACGGCATCATCGGCATCCGGCTCCCCTCGCCTTTGGTCGACGACTTGGGCAAGGGCGGCGTCGAGGGTGCCACTGCTGGCTTGTCCAGCAGTGCAGACGGCACGGTTGGGCAAGCCAACCGAGGCACCCATGCGCTAAGCGACTCGCGGTTGGTCGGCCAACTGCGGGCGATTGCGGTGGCTCACGGCGGGACGATGACCGTATTGAAACGGCCCGATGGCGTCGAATTGACTGCGGCGGACCTGTGGGGCCCGCCTGGCCCGGAAATCCGCATCATGCGGGCCATCAAGGAGCGGTTCGATCCCCGAAACATTCTTAACCCAGGACGATTTGTGTACTGATGACTTTCAGCTAGCCGATCTCGTACTCATCACGCTCCGCGTGATGCGATTTCCTCACGCGGAGCGTGAGGAGTACATTGAAAAAGAATGAATCACGACGTTTTCGACCACCACCCACCGGCCAAAGCAAACGGCAATCCCGCCGCGGGCATCAGCCACGAGCTGTTCCTGCGCTGCGTTCACTGCGGGCTGTGTACGTCGAGTTGTCCAACGTTCACCGAGGTGGGCGACGAGAACGACGGGCCCCGCGGCCGCATTCAACTGATGCGGATGGTGGCCGAAGGGCGCACCGCGCTGACGGATCACATGCGCCGGCACCTGGAATTGTGCCTGGATTGCCGGGCGTGCGAAACGGCGTGTCCCTCCGGCGTGCAGTACGGCCGGCTGATCGAGCCGTTCCGCCTGGCAGTCGAGCAGGCCGACCGGCGGCCGGAAATGAAATACGACTGGTTCCGCGAATTGATTCTCTTCCGACTGTTCCCCTACGCCGAGCGGATGCGCCGGCTGCTGGCCCCCGTGCGGCTAGCGCAGCAGACGGGCCTGATGGACCTGGCGGAGCGAATGGGCATGCTGAAACTCATTCCCGGCCGGTTAGGGCGCATGGTGCCGCTGCTGCCGCCGCCGGTGAAGTCGGGGCCGAAACTGCCGCGGTTCCTGCCCGCGGTGGGGCGAAAGCGGGCCCGCGTGGCCTTTTTCGTCGGTTGCGTGGCCGACGCCATGTTCCGCCACACGCATTGGGCCACCCTCCGCGTGTTGCAGCAGAACGGCTGCGACGTGTTCGTCCCGCCCGACCAAGGTTGTTGCGGGGCCATCCACTTCCATGCCGGCGACAGCCGCGGCGCCCGGCGGATGGCCGACGCCAACCTCGTGGCCTTCGAGCTCGACCGCTACGACGCCATCGTCGTGAATCATGCCGGCTGCGGGGCCATGATGAAGGAGTACGGCCTGCACTGGCACGACGGCCTCCAGCCGCACCGCGAGAAGTTCGCCGCCAAGGTGAAGGACGTCAACGAATTTATCGACGAGTTGGGAATAATCCCGCCGCAGGGCCGCGTCGCGGCAGTGGCCACGTATCACGACGCCTGCCACCTCGCCCATGCCCAGGGCATCACGGCCGCCCCGCGGCGGCTGTTGGCCAGGGTGCCCGGCTTGGAACTGCGCGAATTACCGGAGACGGGCATCTGCTGCGGCTCGGCCGGCACGTATAATCTCAAAGAGGCCGAGATGTCGGACCGGCTGGCGCGGCGAAAGATCGAGAACGTCCTCGGCACGGGCGCCCGCATCGTGCTGGCCTCGAACGCCGGCTGCCTGCTGCAAATCCAGCGCGAGGTGCGGCGGAACCGGCTGCCGCTGGCGGTGATGCACCCGATGGACCTCTTGGACCTGAGTTATCGGGGCGAGCCGCTGCCGTAGGTGCTCCGCGGACGGCGGTTGACTCTACGCGGCAGAATCAGGCGACCAGCCCTTTGTCGGCCATGCCACGGATCGGCACTGGACGGCGATCTCCGCCTGTCAGGTCAACGGCCACGTAGGTTACCTCGGCTTCGGTGAGTGGAACGGCCTCGCCGTGGCGATCGGCCTCGACCGCTACGTGCATGGTGATCGACGTTTGGCCCACCCGGATCAGGTTGGTCCAGTAGCTCACAATGTCGCCGACGAAGACGGGGCGGTGGAACTCGACGCTCTTCATGGCCACCGAGACAATCGGCTGATCGGGCCACCCGGCGCGGCGGATTTCGTGTTGCGCCCCGATGGCCCCCGCCTGGTCGATGTAGCTCAAAATGACGCCGCCGAAGATCGTCCCATAGGGATTCGTATCCCGGGGCATCATGACGACCTTGACGGCGAGATAGCGCTGGTCCGCTGGCATCGGCACATTCCTCGTGTTGCCCTCGTGCTGATCTTGTTGATCGTCGCCAAAGCAGATTGCTTCGTCAAGCCCGGCAAGAAAGCCGACCACGTTACCGGCGGTCACGGCCGCCGTAACGTGATCGGGTCGCTCTGGATACCGGTGAGTCCGTCGTGGCGCTCCGGCTTGGCCGTTGCGGCACAATCGGCCAGGCTCCCCGTTCGCCGCACGGCCCTGGCGGGACTCAACGTCTTGAGGGGCCGGATGCGCTTGGTAGCGCTTGCGCGTCCGGCACGTTGGGCGCCGTGTCGGCTTCGCGGACCGAGAGATCGGCGTAGATGACCCGATACTTTTTGCTGTCTTTGGGGCGGTACCAGAAGATGGGCGTGTCGGCCGCGCCGAGCGAGACGCCTTTGCCCGCGTAATGTGCGTTGGCATCCGGCGACAGTCGTTCGAAGACGAACCCTATACCGTGGGTGAGCTTCTTCATTTCATTCAGGCGTTCCTGATCTTCCTCCTGGATCTGCTGGTCATTCAACTTCTTTTCCGGCCTCGGTCGGGACTTTTCAAAATGCTCCACAGAGAACTTCATCATTGCCGCCAGGTCCAGCGTGTCCGGAAAAGCACCGCCGCTTAGTTGGCTGTAACGGCGAAATGTCTTGACCAGATCCTTCTCCTCAGCCGGCGAGGCGTCCGACGTGGTGGTCTGCACTTTGTAGCCGGTCGGCGGCTCAAGACTGAACAGCGACTCGTCCATCTCCACGTTGAACACGAAGTCGCTGAGGATCACCGGTTTCATGTTGGGGGACAACGGCGAGGTCAATTCGATCCGGATCGGCATGCCAGTCTTCGGATCGCCCCAGAGATCGCTCACGCCGCCGTGGCCCGTAAGACGAAATCCGACAACTTTGCGTCCGTCGATCTCCTTTTCGCCGAGCGGCTCGCGTTTGAAGTCCGGCCTGTCGCGGGCATCGAGCAGTTGCGACCGCAGGTCGAGAAAGAAGTTCTTGGGTCGCCTTTCTTTGGGCAGGTTGGTGTAGTTGGTGACGAAAGCCAGTTTTTGGGCCGGAGCCAAGGTGAGACTCTTGCCTTGATCACCGTCCATAATCATCACCGTCTTGATCTTATTCGGTGGTATCTCCCGCTCCGTGCGCATCCGAGAGGGGGCCAGCACCATGATCTCGGCGGTCATCTTCTCTTGCCCCGGCCCTTCCGCGGTCATCTTGAACTTTGCGGTCTTGGCTTCAATGATCGGGTCAAGGAAGTCGGCTTGAACCGGCGTGGCACCGGCACCGTGAAATAGCATGGCGACGCCTCCGATGGCGAAAACAAAAATGGCCGCAGCCGTAGCGCGGGAAACTCGGGAACGCATAATCCACCTCCAATTGGTTAGCGAACGGGCAAGAACCGTGGGACGAGTTGCCTCTGCCTGCGCACGATCGAAGACTACCAGCGCCTGCCGGCGTAGTTGCTCTCGATGCTCGGGCCGCGGGGCATCGTCCCCGCCGGCCCGGTCGATCATGCGTGCAAAGGTGTTCTCGTCAAAGTCCATAGTCGTCATCAATCTTGAAACACCGCCGCAGTTTCTCCAGCGCCCGGCTCAGGCCGACCCGCACCGTCGCCGGGCGCTCGCCCAGCACGCCGGCAATCTGCTCGTGCGACATCTGCTCGAAGAACCGCAGCACGACAATCGCCTGATCGCGCGGCTTGAGTTCCAGAATCGCCTGGTACAACGCGGGCCAGTCCAGCGTTTCGACGTCCGACGGCCGGGTTCGCGAATCCGCCGCGGCCGCCAGCGTGCCGCTCCGCGCCGCCGACTCCAGCAGCACCCTGCGCCGCCTGGCCTGACGCACGTAGGCATTGACTTGGTTGGTTGCGATCCGGAACACCCAGCGGCGAAAGTCCTCTTCGGTCGTGCCGCCGAATTGGGGCATCTTCGACGCCACGCTCAGGAACACCTCCGAGGTCACGTCTTCGGCCACGGCTCCGCACGAACAGCCGCCGGAAACAGTAGCGAAAGACCCCCGGATAATGCGCATCGTACAATTGCCCGAACGCCTCTCGATCCGTCCGGGCGCGCACCACCAAATCGTCCCTCGAATCCTTCGCGGCTGGGTCCTGTTCGAGCGTCATCTCACCATGAACAATGCGCCAGCCGGCCGAGTGTTACACGGGAATGCGAAAAGCGAGACAAGATGGGGGCCGCCGATGCTTGCACAGCTAGCAGCCACGGTCGAAAAGTCCGCGGCGAGAACGGCCACGCCAACGCTCAGGAGACCTCGATGCTGTTGGTGAGCCGGTCTCCGCCGGGAATACTCATGGCGGCGTGCTGGGCCAGTTGCTTGGTGTAGTAGGTGCTGCAGCGTCCTTTCAAGCAGGATGCCTTGAGAGTTGACCTCCACCGGCAGGTCGGCCACGCCGCGGCCCGTCTCGTATTGGACGGCCCTTTCAATCGAGGCAGCCAGTTCCTCGGCTTCCTCCAGCGTTTCCGGCAGCACGTCGGCGAAGCCTCGCGACACGCTCGCCCGAAATCTCAGGTCTTCCATGGTGTTCTCCTCGATGGTCGCCGGATCGTTGTTTCCCTACACCAGCAACAACGGAACGCATCCAGGAACCTCCGTGTTCCCGCCGGGGCACGGATTATCACTCGGCACTCCGCCCACAAACGATCGGGCCAAGAGAGCGATCCCGCCCGCTACTCGACGTCTTCCTCGCATTCCACGCGGATCGAGTTCGTCACTTCGATGCCCTTGCAGACGGAGCGAACTACCTCCTGTGCAAGTTGTTTGTGATAGAAACTGGAAACGCAGCCGGAGATTTGCAGGGCGTCGCCGTGTTGCTCCACCTGCAATTCGCGCAGTTCGTAAAACGGGCTGTTGGTGAGCGCCGCCTGCGCCCGCGGCTGGATGTCGTCGATCACGGCTAAGGTCATGAGAGCAGGGGGTTCCCTCCCCGCTTTCCTTCTGTGTCTCGTTGGATGATCGCGAAGACGTAGGGTGGGCGCCGCCCACCGAACGCGAAACCCATCTGGCGGGCAGTGCCCGCCCTACTTTCTACGTCCGGGTTGATGATGGTGAAACCGCCACGCATGCCGAGTCGGGACGAGCCCCCGCCCAGTCGCGGAGGCAACGCAGAGAAGAGTCGGCCAAAGAGCATCCGATCCCTATTGCAGCCGCCGCAACGAGCGAGACACTCCCGACTATCAATTTAGAACGAGGCGGCGGGTTAAGTCAATCCCGACTACGCGGAATTGGATAAAATTCCAGCGATTCACTCGGGAATTTTCCTGGCCGCTTTGAGGTATGCTAGCACCTCGTCGGCCAGCGCTTCGGCCGACTTGCTTGCCGGCATCCAACACCAGCTCCGGCTTTAGCGGCGGCTCGTACGGGTCGTCGATCCCCGTAAACCCCTTGAGTTGCCCAGCCCGCGCCTTCTTGTACAGACCCTTCGGGTCCCGCGCTTCGCACACCTCGATCGGAGCATCGACGAAGATTTCGACGAAATCGCCGTCGTCCAGCGTCGCCCGGACCCGGTCGCGATCCACCCGGTAGGGGCTGATGAAGGCCGTGATGGCGATGATCCCCGCGTCGCAGAAGAGCTTAGCCACGGTGCCGATGCGGCGGATGTTCTCCTCGCGGTCTTGGGCGGAAAAGCCCAGTCCGAATCGCTTGGCGAACTCCTCGCCGTGCCGCTCCTTGAGCATGGCCGGAGCCGCGTTCAGGCCGTGGCGGATGTTGTCGCCATCGAGGACGAAGCTGCGGGCGCCCATCGAGTGCAGCCGGTGGTCCAGCAGATTGGCCACGGTGCTCTTGCCGCAGGCGCTCAGGCCGGTGAACCACACCACGCAACCCGAGTGGCCGTTGAGTTTCTCCCGCTCCTCGCGGGAAACGGCGTGTTCGTGCCAATGGACTTGGACGTGATCTTCGGTGGGCATGGGAGGCAGTGGTTAGTGGTTAGTGGGCTAGTGGCTAGTGGGCGAGTCACCAGTATTGCGGAAATCTGCCGGGGATTCAAGCGGCAAATGGAAGGCGGCCAGGGCCGTTCGGTTCTTCACGATAGGAAACTGTGGGAGGCGACTCCAGTCGCCGAAAATCGACGGAATGGACGGCAATCGGCGACAGGAGTCGCCTCCCACATTGATAACCGAACGACCCTGGGAAGGAGGCGACGCCCGTTGCCGATGATGGGTGGTCGGCAGAGGCTCAGGTATCGGGGGCCACGACTCGACGCATCCTCGATCTAACGTCCTGAACCCTGAACCCTGAACGCTTCCCGCATCGCTGCTATACCCGCTTCAGCCAAATCTCGCGCCAATAGAAGAAATTGGCCCGTGGGCAGTTCATGGCGCAGATGCCCTGGCAAATCAGCCCGTCGAGGATCACGGTGTTCCTCAGGTGCACCATCTTGCCGGTCTCTTCGGCGATGATGGTGCGGAGCGGGGTGGCCACGCGATAGCGGCGGCCGCAGTGCTGGGCCATTTCGGCCTCGAACGAAAGCCCCCGGTTCCGCCCCTGGGCGTCCAGCGTGGCTTCGATTTCCGCCGGGCTCTTGATCTCGACCAGTTCGCCCGGTTGAAGGTTGAGTTCCGCGGCGAGGGTCTTCTTCTGCTCGCCCGTGAGTTGATAGAACCCCCGGCCGTGCAACAGCCGCCACACTCGGTTGGTCAGCGCCAGCCACAGCACGTAGGCGAACCGCCGCAGCGTAATCTCGCCCACCCGCAGGTCGTGGAGGTAGTGCCGCAGCTTGCCCGGCGGGAAGTCGGCGGTGGCGCCCGGCCAGTTCGGTCGACTGGCAGTAGAAGCGGTCGCCTTTCGTGGTAGGAAGCTGGGATGAATGATGAGTGATGAATGATGAACCATGAATCGAAGAATCGGTCGATTCATCATTCATCGTTCCGCATTCATCATTTGCCGCCGGCTTGAGCCAGGCCTCTTTCCAGAAGAACAGGCAGCCGCGCTGGCAGCCATCGTGTGCCGAGCCGTCGCAGCGCAGCCCGTCGAGAAACACCGTGTTCCTCATGCTGCGGATGCCGACGCCCTCCACACAGGTCTTCTCGGCGCGGCGATACACGCGGAATCTCTTGCCGCAACAGGCGGCCATCTCCGGCATGAACGGCAGCCCCTCCAGTTTGGCATCGGCGTCGAGGGTGGCGAGGATTTCGTCCACACTCCGCACGCTAACGACGTCTCCCTGCCGGAATCCGGCCGAATCGTTTCCACGAGGGTCGTGCCTGGGCATCGCTGGCTCCGCGCGAGTCTCACCGGGCATGTAGTCGGAGGGTTGCGGCAGCCGGCGGCCGCCCCTAGCCCCTAAATATTTACGTCATTGCCACCCTGGAGGCAAGCCGTGCGAAGCCTGCTTGGCCCGCGACGCCTTGTAGCGGAAAAATCGCCCTGGTAGATTGGGCGATGTTGTCGATCATGCGCAAACTGCGGGTTCTCGCAACGCCACGTCGCCAAGGGCCTGTGAACCGGGTCGACTGGCCCCCAAAATCCCCACGACTGGAGACATGCCATGCGGACTCGAATCGGGAGCGGCTTTTGCGTGTGGGCGGTGGCCCTAGTGACGAGTTGCACGCTGGCGCGAGCCGAATCGCCCGTCGTTCCCACGGTCATCGTCGCCTCCCCGAGCAAAGCCTTTGCCGAGCGCCTGGCGGCGAAGGAAGTCCGCCGCTACGTGTACCTGCGGAGCACTCGGCTGCTGCCGATCGTGGAAGACCTGCCGGCCAAGACGACGGAGCCGGTGATCGTCGTCGGCCGCAAGGACTCGCCCGCGGTGAAGAGCCTGTTGACGGAAGCCTCGCTGCGGACGGCCGTGGAATCGTTGGCCGCCGAGCAGTACCTCCTCCGCACCTTCGAGCATAACGGGCGGCCGGTGGTGTTGGTGGCCGGCGGCGATGCCGTGGGCACCCTCTATGGCGCGTATCGCCTGGCCGAGCGCCTGGGCGTTCGCTTCTATCTGGAGGGCGACGTGGCGCCCGACGCCCCCATCGCGCTGGCCATCGGACCGTTGAACGAGACGGGCAAGCCGCTGTTCGACTGCCGCGGCACTCTGCCCTTCAGCAATTTTCCGGAAGGCTCCGATTGGTGGAACGAGGACGGCTACAAGGCGATGCTCGAGCAGTTGGCCAAGCTGCGGATGAACTATTTCAACCTGCACACGCACACGATGGCCTACACCTCGGCGGGCGGCAACATGGGGCCGGAACCGCTGGTTTGGGTTGGCACGGCGGCCGACGTCGACGCGGATTGCCGCGTGAAGTTCAGTTATCCCTCGCGGCTGTTCACCACGCTGCTTCATACCCGCAACTACATGCCCACGAAGACCGGCGATTATCTCTTCGGCGCGGCGGCGATGTACGACCGCGACGATTACGGCCCCGACTCGATGCGCGGCAAGGCGCCGATCCCGAAAACCACCGAGGATTGCGCCGAGTTGTTTCGTTTCACGGGCAAGCTCCTGCGGGACTCATTCACCTTTGCTCATCGCTTGGGGATCAAAACGTGCGTCAGCACGCAGGGCCCGTTGTCGATCCCGCCGCTGGTTCAGGAGCGGCTCCGGGCAGCGGGCAAGAACCCGGCCGACCCGGCAGTCGTTCAGGAAGTCTACGAAGGCATGTTCCAGCGGATCATGAAGACGTATCCGATCGACTACTACTCGCTCTGGACGACCGAGGATTGGACGTGGTACGGCGCGCCGGAGAAGGACGTGCAGGCCGTGGTGACCGATTTCCGGGCGGCGGTCGCGGCGGCGGAGAAGGTGAAAGCCCCCTTCACGCTGCTCACCTCCGGCTGCACGATGGGTCCGCCGCATCAGCCGGACCTGTTCGACCGCGTCATGCCCAAGCAGTCGCCCATCACCGGCCTGGTGCGCGACGGGGGCTACGCCTTCGTCGACTCGACCTTCGGCCGAATCAAAGGGCGACCGAAGTGGGTCGTCTCCTGGTTCGAGGACGACATGGCGATGACCTCCCCGCAGCTTTGGGTTGGCCGGATGCGCAAAGACGCGGCCGACGCGCTGGCCTACGGCTGCACGGGCCTGATCGGCCTCCACTGGCGGACCCGCGTGCTGGACCCCAACGTTTCGGCCCTGGCCGCAGCCGCCTGGGATCAAAGCGGTTGGAACCCGGCGATGAATCCTCAGCTTCGAGCCGCTGAAGCCCGTCGGCCGGAAGGCCCCGACGGCGGACAGCAACTCCGCTTCATCAACCAGCAATTCGTCGAACGCGCTGAGGAGCCGATCTACCAGACCATCCGCACGGGCGCCGGTCTCTATCCGCTCAACGCCTATTATCTCGACGTGCCCAACGGCGTCTACAAGGTGACGCTGAAGTTCTCCGAGCTCCAACACTCGGAGGCCGGGCGGCGGGTCTTCGACGTCAAGATCCAGGGCAAGACGGTGCTCGACGGGCTCGACCTGTTCGCCAAGGGAGGACAGAACCGGCCCATCGATTTCTCCTTTGAAGGAGTTCAAGTCGGCGACGGCCGAATGGTGATCGGGTTCCAGCAGCGGGTGGGTTTCCCCTGCATCTCCGGCATCGTGCTGGAAGGTCCGGTGACGCGAAAGATCAACTGCGGCGGCGATGCCTGGGGCGAATTCCAGGCCGACTGGCCCGTCCTCCCGCGGCTGCCAATCCCGTTCGGCCGGTTCCTCTCGACCAAGGATTTCTATGCCGACTGGGCGCGGACGCAGTTCGGCGACGAGGTAGTCGATGCCGCGGCCGCCGTGTTCGAGAAGATCGACGGCCGGCTGCCCCGCCCAACCGATTGGGTCGACGGCCCGGGTCGCATCCGCCCCGACCCGCGGCCGTGGGAAGACGTGGCGATGGAGTATGTCTTTATCCACGGGTTGGCGCGGCTCGAGCCGCAGGTTCGCGGGGCCGGCAACCGGGAGCGGTTTCGGTATTGGCTCGACACGTTTGAGTATCTGCGGCTCAACGGCCAGGTAAACTGCACTTGGGCCCGCTACAACAAAGCGATGGAAACGGTGAAGGCCGAACAGGACCCCGCCGCCCAAAAGCGGCTGGCCCGCCAATTGGCCCTGCCGGTGCGCAAGGAACTGGTGGCCCAGACGGCCGAACTCATGCGGCACCTCTTGTCTACGGTTACCACCACCGGCGAGATGGGCACCGTGACCAACTGGCAGAACACGATTCTCCGCCACTTGCTCCTTGAGCCGGGCCAGGAATTGGCGAAGGTCCTGGGCGAAGAGCTGCCGGCCGACGCCCTGCCGAGCAAAGAGCCGTCGTGTCCGCCGCGGCTGATCCTGCCCCGGCTCCGCAGTTGCCTCACCGCGGGCGAGCCGCTCCGCGTGACGGCGATGGTCTTGGGCGTGAAGCCGACCGACGGCGTGGTCTACTGGAGCCCGCTGGGTGCCGGCCAGTGGCACAAAGTGCCGCTCGACCACGTGGCGCGGGGCGTGTTCTACGTGGAACTGCCGCCCGAGGCGACCAGGTCGGACCTGGAGTACTACGTTCGCGTCAACACGGATGGGGGAATGCTCACTCTGCCGGCCACGGCGCCGTCGTTGAATCAGTCGGTGCTCGTCGTGGAGGGCGAGTGACGGCCGCGGAAGTCTTCAGACGATCACGGGTCGCGTCGAGAGGGGCGAGGGCCGGATGTCGGCAGGCAGGACTTGGACTGCTAAAAAGTCGGTACATTCGGCCCCAAACAGGGTTGATGTTTTGATGCTGGTTTCATTCCGATGGTGGCTGTTTCTTTTCTCTAGCCCAGGCGTTTCACGCCTGGGAAAAGGTCGGCGTTTCCGATTCCCATGTCACGCCCGTTTCACGGGCGTCCTGGTCGTCGGCAATGCAGGAGGCCCGTAAAACGGGCCTGACAGGTCCTTGATTCCGCACTCGCTTTCCCAGGCGTGAAACGCCTGGGCTAGAGAAAAGAACTGTTGAAAAGATCGGCACAAATCCAGGACGCACAATTGTCGTTGTCTCGCCAATGTTTTTAGTTGCAGAGCCCTGCGCAACGCCCCTGCTGACAACGTGGAGCCACGAACCATGAAGCGACGTTCGTTCCTGAAAATTGCGACGGGCATGGCGGTGGCGGGTTCGAGCCTCGCGCCGTGGGTTAAAGCACAATCGCCCGCCGCCCGGGGGCCGCTCATGGCGTACGTCGGCACCTATAGTTCGCCTCCGGTGGATACTCCGCCGGGCAAGGTGGATTTGCCGCCGGGCAATGGAGGAGGCATTCATCTGTTTCGCGTTGATCGCGCCACCGGCGCCTTGTCGCCCGCGGGCATTTTTCCGCACGCGACGAGTCCGAGTTGCCTGGTGTTCAATGCGGCGGGAACCCGCCTGTATTCGACGAATGCGACGGACGTGGTCGACGGAGGCGTCTCGGGTTCCCTAAGCGCACTGGCCGTCAACCGGTCCGACGGACAGTTGACGCTGCTCAACACCGTCAGCTCCGGTGGCCTCGGGCCGACCGATGCGAGCGTCCATCCGTCCGGGAGATACCTGCTGGTGGCCAATTATGCCGGCGGTTCCGTGGCGGTGTTTCCGATTCTGCCGGACGGCCGACTGGGGCCGGCGAGCGATGTCAAGAAAAGCGCCGGCACAGTCGGGCCGAAGCGGGCAACGAACGCGCCGCCGGGCAGCTTCGCCATCAGCGGGCACGATTTCCCGCACGCGCACATGATTCAGGCCGATTCCACCGGACGCTTCGTGCTGGCCGCGGACTTGGGGCTGGATCGGCTCCACGTATGGAAATTCGACGAACGCGCGGGCGCACTTGTGCCGAACGATCCCGCCGCGGTGTCGCTGCCGGCGGGAGACGGCCCGCGCCACTTTGCGTTCCATCCCAACGGCAATTGGCTGTATTCGCTGCAAGAGGAAGCCTCGACCATCGTGTTGTTTGATTACGACGCCACGAAAGGCCGGCTGGCGGCGCGGCAGACGCTCTCCAGCCTGCCGCCCGGATTTGCCGGCAGCAGTTTTGCCTCCGGGATATTGGTTTCCTCAGACGGCCGGTTTGTGTACGCGGCGAACCGCCTGCACGACAGCATCGCCTATTTTGCCGTCGGCCCGACGGGGACCCTGACGTTTGCGGGCGAGCAGTGGACTCGCGGCGACTATCCCCGCAGCTTCAATTTTGATCCGACCGGGACGTTTCTCTACTCGTGCAATCAGCGCAGCGACGCGGTCACGGTCTTCCGCGCGAATCGAGAAACCGGCAGTCTGGCGTTCACCGGCCAGTACGCGCCGGTCGGCAATCCGTCGGTGATTGTGTTTCTCGACCTGGGGACAGGCGGGTAGGATAGCTTGTTGTTGCGTCTTCGGAGCGTCGGCAGAGATCCCGGACACGAAAGCTTCCGTCACCGATATGTTTGGGACGGAGAGGAAGGCACTCGGCGAATTGACCATTCGTAGCGGTGCGACTACACTGCGCGATATTCTACCGATGCTGACCGCAATGAGGAAGATTATGAAGAACGCCCGCGTAGGTATCGCGGCAGTCATCGGGACATTGATTGGGATCGGCTGGGTGCTGTCCGCTTGGTCCGCCTCGCCGCCCAGCGCCCCGCAGCGCAAGCCGGTCAGCGTGGACGAGTTGCACCTCTTGGAGCCCTTCTGGAACTCTGAAATCGTCTACCGCGAAGGTCTGTTCTTCGTGCAGGAGGACGCCGAACATCCGCCGGCTGCCAACTTGTTGTTCGTGCCCGCCGAAGTGATGTCGCTGCACAGTGCCACGGGCGAAACGACCTATGAATTGGGCAAGGATTACCTGGTGCAGGCGGAATCCCGCCGCATCGTACTGACGAAGGATTCCCGCATTCCCTTCAAGAAACGCGAGGAATTGTATCGCACGAAAGGGCGATCGCACGCGATCGGCTACAAGACGGGCGACCCGGCGACGCTGTTGTATTTTGGCGAGGGACACTTCTTCCACGACCAACAGGCTGAGATCACGTACCGGCGCGGCGGAGAACCGTGGCAAGGATTTGTGCCGAAACGGGCCACCGAAAACCTGCCCCGCACGCTGGCCGCGTTGAAGGCCCGCCGGCCCTTGAGCATTTGCCTGACCGGCGACAGCATTGCCGAAGGGGGCAACGCCTCCGGCCCGCGCAGGCGCCGCCTTACATGCCGCCCTTCGGCGAACTCTTCGCCCTGGGGCTGCAACGGGCCTTCGACACGAAGATCACGCTAAAGAACCTCGCCGTCGGGGGAAAGACGGCCGACTACGGTGTCCAGACGGCCGCCGACATTGCCGCCGCAAAGCCCGACCTGGTGCTGATCGCCTACGGCATGAACGACGTGAGCCGCCGCGATCCCGTACGCTACCGAACCAGCATCGAGCAGATCATGGGACGCGTGCGCGAGTCGAATCCGGAGACCGAGTTCATCCTGGTGGCCCCGATGTTGGGCAACCCGGAGTGGCAGGCGACACCCGCGGAGATGTTTCCCAAGTATCGCGACGCGCTGGCATCGTCGTGCGGCCGGGGCGTGGCCTTGGCCGACGTGACCGCCCTTTGGACCGACGTGTTGAAACGGAAGCATTATCACGATCTGACCGGCAATGGCGTGAACCATACGAACGATTTCGGCCACCGGCTCTACGCACAGGTGATCCTGGGCCTGCTGGTCGAAGGTGCGCCTGCCGCATCAAGCCGTCCGTCCTCTCGATCGTCCCACAATACCACCCCTTTCTCAGAACGCGTGCGGCTGTTCCACTAAACGTTGCCCCCGAGCAATCCGGGACGCTGCGAGGTCGCCGGGGGGAGAAGATCCCGCGGGCGGCCCATCAAAGCAAGGGTTTCCGACACATCAGCTAGCGCGGCTGTCCACAGCGGTCTTGCATCGGATCACGCGGCTTGGACTCCCCGGAGGCTGGAAGGCAACGAGCCGCTCTGTTAACATAGCGAGCTGTTGCTGCTCGGAGCGAATCTGAGCGAAGCCTATGTGCAAAATCCCCATTGAACAAGAGAATTGAAACTGGAACATGAAACAAGTTTGCTGGCGCCTGACGTTTCTAGCGGTCATTGTCTCGATTGCGCGATCCCCGGTTGCCGGCGAAGACTGGCCGGGATGGCGAGGTCCTCGCGGCGACGGCACCAGCCTGGAAACCACCGTCCCGACGAAATGGAGCGGCGCCGACAATGTCGCATGGAAGACGCCCCTGCCGGGCGTCGGCCACTCGTCGCCAATCATTTGGGGCGACCGGCTCTTTCTGACCACCGCTCTTGTCGAAACGAAGGACCGCGTGCTGCTCTGCCTCGACCGGAAGAACGGCAAGATCCTCTGGCAGGAAACCGTGCTCAATGCCGAATTGGAGGCCAAGAACCCGGAGAACAGCTACGCTTCGAGCACGCCCGCTACGGACGGCGAGAGGGTGTACGTCGCGTTTCTCGACGGAAAGGAAGTTGTCGTGGCGGCGTACGATTTTGCCGGCCGGCGGAAGTGGATTGCCAGGCCCGGCCCGTTCGACAGTCATTGGGGGTTTTGCCACAGTCCCGTCTTGTTGGACGACAAGGTGCTGATGGCCTGTTGCGGCATGAAGGCGGGTTTCATTGCCGCACTCGGTCGTCTTGACGGGAAAACGGTTTGGCGCGTCGAGCCCAAGCGATTCACACAGGCTTTCAGTTCTCCGCTTGTCCGCGAAATGGCCGGGCGGGTTCAGATGATCGTTGCGGCAAACAGCAGGGTCACAAGTTACGATCCGAAAGATGGCGCCGTGTTGTGGACGGCCGACGGCCCCTCGAAGGAATACATCGCCACTCCGGTCTTCCATGAAAAGGCCGGCCTGGTGCTTTGCGGGAGCAGTTGGCCTGCCCAAATCCTCATGGCCATCAAGCCGGACGGCGAAGGGGACGTCACGAAGCGGAAGGTGGCCTGGCAGACGAAGCAGGGTGCGCCCTACGTTCCGTCGCCGATCGCGGTTGGCGACTATTTCCTGACTTCGTCGGCCAAGAAGGAGTTGTGTTGTTACGAGGCCGCCAGCGGGAATATCTTGTGGAAGCAGGAAGACGTCGGGCTGCACCATGCCTCGCCCGTGACGGCCAGTGGCCTGGTCTATTTTCTGAACGACGACGGCGTCATGAACGTGGTCAAGGCTGGCCCGAAGTTCGAAGTCGTGGCAAAGAACGAGCCTGGGCGAGGAGACCTATGCTTCGCCGGCGATCAGCGGCGGCCAGATCTTCCTGCGGAGCTTCAGCCACCTGTACTGCATCGGTAGTGATCGGTAACGTATCATTGATTTTGACAAGGAGACAAGAACGCGAAAGAGTACGAGGGAACCAACGCCAATTACGGCTTCAAGAATTTTACGGCCCGGGCGATCGGCCAAGGCGACACGGCCAAAGCCAGGCCGGACGCGACGTCCGCCAAGCCGTGAGTGAGCGGAACGCGCGGGTTATGTTTTTGCCTAACGCGGCTCGGCGTTGCCCGGCTGTCGCACTAAGCCATCCCTTTTCCGGCCTACCTCGAAATACGACCGATTCACAGGACGGGTCGGAATACGAGGCACACCCGGATTCAAGGTTGCCCCGGCAGGAACCCACGTCATGAAACCAACGGTAGTCTTTGTCCACACGGTCTGCGGACTGAAGCCCCTGTTCGACAGGCTTTTGGGCGGCCTCTGCCCGGGCGTAGACACGTGCCATATTGCCGACGAGACGCTGATCCGATCGATCCTGGCGGCCGGAGGGCTCACGCCGGCAATCCGCGCGGCTTCGCGAGAACGTCCTGGCCGCCGACCGCTTCGGGGCCGACGTCATCCAACTGACATGCTCTACGATCTCGCCGTGCGTTGCCGAACTGGCGACGCTGGTCAAGGCTCGCTTGCTGTCGATCGACGAACCGATGGTCGAGGACGCGGTGGCGCGATTCGAGCGAATCGGAGTGATTGCGACGAACCCGGCGACGCTGCGTCCCAGCACGGAGCTGGTTGTCGAAAAGGCCCGGCAGCTTGGACGCGCGGTGCAAGTCGAGGCGGTCGTCTGCGAAGGCGCCTATGCGGCATTTCTGTCGGGAGACGTGGGCCGGCACGACGCCATCGTCAAGAGGCATCTGCTCGAATTGATGGGTTCGGTCGAGGCGGTGTTGCTGGCCCAGGTGAGCATGACGCGGATCGTGGATGCGATGGCGCCGGAGGAGCGGAAGGTCCCCTTATTGTCCAGTCCAGAGCCGGCCATGCGGCGGCTGGCAGCCGTGCTGGAGGAAGCGAGATGAAAGGGGCGTCGGCGCGGAGCCCCTTGCCGAAGCCCGCCGGATGGAAACGGGATACCCCATGAAGCTTGGGCTGATTGCCGACGACAATACCGGCGCAACCGACGCCGCCGGCATGCTGACCCAGCGCGGCATCCGCACGGTGCTCGCGCTGGAGGCAGATTCCCAACTGCCGCTGGCGGAGTTGGCCGGCTTCGAGGCCTTCGTCGTCGGCACGCAGAACCGGTCGATCGCGCCGGCGGCAGCGGCACGGGCCACGCGTTGCGCGATCGGCCTGCTGAAGACCTGGGGCGCCGACCGCTTCCAATTGAAGTACTGCTCCACCTTCGACTCGACCCGGGAGGGCAACATCGGGCCCAGCCTGGACGCCGCACTCGACGCCCTGGCGACCGGCGCCACGATTGTCTGCCCGGCCCTGCCCGTCAACGAGCGCACCGTTTACCAGGGGCATCTCTTCGTCGGCTCGCGGCTGCTGTCGGAATCGGCGCTCCGGCAGCATCCGCTCAACCCCATGACCGACGCGAACATCGTTCGCTGGCTGGGCTATCAGACCTCGAAGAAAGTCGGCCTGACGGACCTTTCGGTGATACGTCTCGGAGCGCAAGCCACAAGGCGGATGTTGAAAAAACGCGTCGCCGAGGGGTGCTCCTACATCGTGACCGACGCCGTCGCTGAGGAAGACCTGCTGGCGATCGCCGAGGCGACGCGCGATTGGCCGCTGCGAAGCGGCGGCTCCGGCATTACCGCCGCGATGGCCGCGATGCACTATCCAGGCCGGCCTCCACCGCGATTCGATCGGGAACTGGCGGCGGTTGGCACAGCGACCTTGGTGGTCTCCGGCAGCCAGTCGCCCATGACCCGCCGGCAGGCAGATCATGCCCTCGCGCACGGCTGGGCCGCCATCCGTCTGGACGCGCCGGCCGTGCTGCGCGGCACGTGCGACTTGAACCCCATCGTGACCCGCGCCGCGGAGGAACTGTCTCACAGCCGGCCCGTGCTGATGTATTCGCCTTTCGATCTCGATGGGCGAGCAACCGAGGCGCTGGCACTGGGCCGGACCTTGGGCCTGACCGACGTGGAGACCGGCAATCGCATCGCCGAGGCGTTGGCCGAGGCGGCGCATCACTTGGTCCGCCAGCAGCGGGTCAACCGCCTGGTGGTCTCCGGCGGCGAGACGTCCGGAACGGTCTGCCGCCGGCTGGGTATCCAAGCCGTCGAGGTCGGACTGCCGATCTCTCCCGGCGTTCCTTTCTGCTTCACGTGGCCTGATCGCCGACTGTTGCTGGTCTTGAAATCGGGGAATTTTGGCGCCGAGGATTTGTACCAGCAGGTTCGGGACTTGGCCTGAGAGGAAGAGGCTAATACCAACCGCCTGCGTCTGCAACTTCGCTCCGTTTCCGGCAACCGGCCAAACACGGCCTCTCCCCACGCTAAGCTCGTGCTATTGTAGTATCTGTAGTATCCCGGCCTGAAGGATCGTACTCGGTATCCGAAGGCTGGGAACGCCGGCTCCGCAGCTTCTTCGTGTGCCATCTACGAGCGTGTTTGGAGAGCCAGCCTTCTTGGTCCCCTCTCCCGACCAACCTTCGGTCGGTGCCCAGAGAGGGCTAGGCTGGGCACGCCCCGAACGGCGCTGTTATCCTCATCGAGAGCGACACGAATGTCAACGGGCCGCGTCGGTGCCGCGCAGTGTGGATGCATGCCTTCAGGCAGTGGGCATGCCACGAGGGCTCGGCTTGAACCTCCGCCAAAGCCGAATTGCCGTGCCTGTATATTGCCACGCCTGCCCGCATGCTGTCGCTCGGTTGACTGGCCATAACGCCGCCGCTATCATTAGGATCGGACTGATCGCCGCGACGTTGACGAATGGGACGAAACATGGCCTTCGGGCACGCGGCGTCAGCCTTTGATTCGGCGTAACTAGCGGGACCATTCCCATGGCCTCCACCCGACGCGAGTTCCTCAGCCGCACGATAGGCGGCGCCGGCCTGATCTGGCTGCGATCGACGGCGGTTCCGGCGCTGTTGGCCCAAACGGCGGCCGCCGCCACGCAGGCAAGCGGCGATACCATTTTGGTGGCGCTCCAATTGTCCGGCGGCAACGACGGGCTGAACACAGTCGTGCCCTACGAGGACGCTCACTATCATCGGTCGCGTCCCACGCTGCGGCTCACGGACAAGGAGGTGCTCAAGATCGACGCCGGCCTCGGCTTCCATCCGCAAATGGCCGGCCTTCATCGGCTCTACAAGGATGGCCGCCTGAGCATCGTGCAGGGCGTGGGCTACCCCAATGTCAGTGAAAACCACGAGACCTCGATGGAGAGCTGGCAAACGGCCCGGCTGGGCGCCCCCCGCGAAACAGGCTGGCTCGGCCGGACCATCGACCGTCTCGACCGGTCCGAAGAGCCGGGCATGCCCGGTGTGTTCGTGGGCCAAACCCGGCGACCGTTGACGCTCAACGCCCAGCGGGCGGTTGTGCCCATTCTGCGTACCATCGACGATTGCACGCTCCAAGGCGAAGCCCGTGGCTGGGTAGGGCGGGCACTGCCCGCCACAAGGGTGCGCGATTCGGTGGGCGATGCCCACCCTACCAGTACTTGCGATTCGGTGGGCGATGCCCACCTTACCGGCGACATTCGTGACGCCAATCGACAGCCGCTCTTGGAGTTCATGCACCGCGAGGCCGTCAGGGCTCGCGCGGCCAGTGCGAAGGTGGAAGGGGTGGTGAAGAAGGACGGCGGCCTCGGCGGTTATCCGCCGCTTGCACTGGCGCAGAATCTTCGCACCATCGCCCAACTGATCCGGGCCGACTTGGGAACTCGAATCTACGTGACCGAGTTGGGCGGCGACGGCTTCGGCGGTTTCGACAACCACGCCAACCAGGCGCCCAACCATGCCGCCCTGCTGCACCATCTGTCCGAATCGTTGGCCGCGTTCGCCGACGATCTGAGCCGCACCGGGCTGTTGGACCGGGTGCTGCTGATGACCTACTCGGAGTTCGGACGCACGGTGGCCGAGAACGGCCGCCGTGGCACCGACCACGGCGATGCCGCCCCGATGTTCGTGGTCGGCGGGCGGCTCAAGGAACGCCTGGTCGGCCGCCATCCCAGCCTCAGCGACTTGGATCGGGGACGCCTGAAGTTCCACACGGATTTCCGCAGCGTCTACGCCACCCTGTTGGACCGATGGCTCGGCGTCGACAGCATCGCCGTGCTAGGCGAGCGATTCCCGCCGGTGGAACGGCTGTTGTGAGAGCCGCTCTAAAAAACCACGCCGCGAACAATCATGTAGGCGGCCACAGCGAGCAGGCTGCCCACGGCGATGGGCCTGACCCACTTCGGCCTGCGAAGCATGGCGAACATGCCCGCGGCAAGGATCAGCGTCGCTCCGACGTCCCCCCAGGGCACCAGAGGATAGGCCCACGTCGCACTTGAAAAGGGCCAGAGCAGTGGCACTCCCCAAACCCCCAAATCTCCCCAGATTGGCGGATTCCTGCCACCGGAATATAGAATGTCGATCAGTAAATGGCTATAGGCCGCCGCGACCCCGACGGCCACCCACAGCCAACGTTCCGTGGCACTGCGAGGGAGCGTTTTTGCTGGGTTGTCGCTGATCGAGAAAACCTGCCAGCGGTTGGCCAGCCATTTCTGGACCTTTGTCGCCGCATCGACCTCGTAGGCCCATCCCGACACGATGGCGGCGAGCAGCCCGGCCACAAGCAGATTATGCGCCCAGACGCGATGCCCCTCGGCGTAATAGAACGACCCGAAGAGGATCCCCACACCGTCGCAATCCGGGAGGATGGCGGCAAAGCCGGCCAATGCGGCGATTTGCCAACCGTGCCGTCGCTGGAGCCCAGCCGCCAGCGTGCCGTTGATGCCGACCATCGCGTGCTCGTAGACGGTCATATCCCACACTCGCTATGCGTAAGGATGCCCATCGCTAGAGGTATTCACAGTCGCTATCGCCCAGAATAAAGAAGGACCAGGGACCCGTCAACTCGATAATAGAGAAGATGTGGTACTATGGATTACTCCCACTCTGCCGGATTTGTCGTGTGGGGCGATTGGTCCCTGGACTCGACCCGGCTCAACCCGGATAATGACGGAAGTGCAAGGGCAGACTGGCTTTTTGCTCGCACAGGCGGAAGCGGCCGGCGGCGGCATGGAACGGTTCTGGCAGGCTCGAGCCGGAGTGGCTCGTGCTCTGGATCGCCGTGCTGGCGATCCTGGTGGCGATTGCCTGGTACGTCATCGGGAAAATCCGCCCCAAGACGGTACAGAAGGAACGCACGGCCAGCCAATGGCTTTCAAAATACCGCGAATTGCACTCCCAGGGTGAGCTAAGCGACGAAGAATTCCGAACAATTAAGACGAACGTTGGCGGCGCAACTCCAGGATGAGTTAAACGATAACGGCGAAAAAGGTTAGGACGGTGCGCGACCGCAGAGACCGATTGGTCAGGCAGACCGATGCAGTAGAACCGGCCAGCAGCGTAGAGATCAGTACCATCGCAGGACGCGGAAGGGAACAGGCATGCCGTCAGGACGAGACTTCAACGGCGGACGCCGCGGAGCCGGCACCACCAAGAAAAACGCCTTTTGCTCCTTCTGCCGCAAGAGCTATCGCGACGTCGGCCCCCTGGTCGAAGGCCCCGGCGACGTCTACATCTGCGGCGAGTGCATCGACCTCTGCCAGTCGATCCTCGAACAGGAGCGCCGCCGCCGCGGCACCAGCAAGCCGCTGTTCAGCAAGATCCCCACGCCGCGGCAGATCGTCGCCCAGCTCGACCAGTACGTCATCGGCCAGGAGCACGCCAAGAAGGTGCTGGCCGTGGCCGTCCACAGCCACTACAAGCGGCTGATGCACGGCACGGCCAGCTCCGACGTCGAGATCGACAAGTCGAACATCCTCTTGATCGGTCCGACCGGCTCGGGCAAGACGCTCCTGGCCCAAACCCTGGCCCGCATCCTCGACGTGCCCTTCGCCATCGGCGACGCCACCACGCTGACCGAGGCCGGCTACGTGGGCGAGGACGTGGAGAACCTGCTGCTGAAGCTGCTGCACGCCGCCGACTTCGACATCGAAGCGGCCCAGCGCGGCGTGCTCTACATCGACGAGATCGACAAGATCGGCAAGACCAGCCAGAACGTCTCGATCACCCGCGACGTGTCGGGCGAAGGCGTGCAGCAGGCGCTGCTGAAGATGCTCGAAGGCACCGTCGCCAACGTGCCGCCCCAAGGCGGACGCAAGCATCCCGAGCAGCAATACATCCAGATGGACACCAGCAACATCCTGTTCATCTGCGGCGGCACGTTCGTCGGCCTCGACGACATCATCGGCCGCCGGTTGGGCAAACGCACCATCGGCTTCACCCAGGAGGGCGTCGGCCACGACCAGATGGAGCTGGGCGACCTGCTTGCAGCAAGTCACCAGCGACGACATCCTCCAGTTCGGCATGATTCCCGAGTTGGTCGGCCGGTTGCCGGTCGTTTCGCCGCTGCGGCCGCTGGACCTGGACGCGATGGTCCGCGTGCTTGACCGAGCCGAAGAACGCCCTGGTCAAGCAGTACCAGGCGCTGTTCGCCATGGAGAACGCCGAGTTGGGCTTCACCGAGGCGGCGCTTGCGGACGATCGCCGAGCGGGCGATGGAGAAGGACACCGGCGCCCGCGGCCTTGCGGTCGATCATCGAGGAAGTGATGCTCGACATCATGTACGAGCTTGCCCGACCAGCCGGCCGGCAGCCGCTACCTGGTGAACGACGACATCGTCTACGGCCGCCAGCAGCTCGTGCCCTTGCCGGCCGAGGCGAAGACGAAGACGGCGTAGGGTGCCAGTTCCTTTTGGAGTGCGGCGATTCATCGCCGCTTTTCTTGTTTCTTGGAACGGTCTGAACTGCCCCCAAGGCGGACAGACAAAAAAAGCGGCGATGAATCGCCGCACTCCGAAGATAGCGGGTAGGTCAAGGCGCCCCGTGCCTGACACGAAGCTGACAACAAGCGGCGATCAGTCAGGCACGGAGTGCCTGACGTACGGAGACTTTACGAAGTCTGGGCCTCGACACTATACCGGGTACGGGTGTCCGGTTTTCTCCCCTTAGTTGGCTACCTGTCCGCGCAGGAAGTCGATCTCGTCCGCCACGTCCAATCGGTTCGTCCAGTTCTCCACCTGGTGCGTCCAGAAGAAGTCAAGTTCCTCTAACAACTCTGGGGCTTCACCTCGCAAATAGCTTTCACACGCTGCCCGGCCGCGACAGCCGAGCAGGTACAACAACCATCGGCGTTGCCTGCCCTTGCTCTTGCCAATCAATCGAACGACCTGTGGCACGAATTCAAGTGGAGTGAGCAGAACCGCGCGAACTAGCCCAGCAGAGCGACGGTCATTATCGCCGACCTGGAGCAACATGGATTCAAGATTGGCGGCTGTGAGGACTCTGGAAACGCCCAGAATTGCGTGAACAGCCACCAATTCGTCGCCGTCGTCAAGATATGCCAATAGGCCGGAGGATTCGGCATCTACCGAAATTCCAGCCAGCCCCCAAGCTGCGGCAGCTCGCAACTCTGGATCGTTCGACGTGTTTTTCAGGATCGCCTTGAGGAGGTCGAGCGAACGACGGTCAGATAATTCCGCCAGAATTAGCGCCGATTCCATTCTCAATTCACTTGGCAGGTTGGTACTGGCCGCAATCTCGGCAATCGAATTCCATCCATCCTCGCAACCGAGGCGGGCAAGCGAAGCCGCTGCCTCCAACCGAACTCTGCCGTCCTGTGACGATTCCATAACTCGGACGAGCGGATTCTTGCTCTTGGCAGCAAGTTCTGGCAGAAATCCCAGAGCCTTGACCGCCACATAAACCGTTTCGGCTGCGCCGTCCTCCAGGTCGCGCAAGAAATCATATTGCGGGCCCGCGGGAACGATTGGGCTGAACAGCGCCGGCATTGCGGACGCTAAGATCGTGTCGCCATCGCCGAAAGTATCGCCCGCGGCGGCGTAAGGACTTGTTCAAAAATAACTTAGCCGTTTCGTTTTCGTGGACAGATGGTGTAGTTCCATTTGGGTAGGACGGTATGTCGCAACAGCCGCACGGTTGCCTTCGCTTCGTCGGACACCTTGACTTTGGTCGGGTAGAGCTTGGTGTCCAACGATGCGCGGCAGCGAAAGCCCGTGCTCGACCGTGTCGTGCGGATGTTCTTCAGCATGACTTCGTAACTGGTCAGTGGCTCGCCGGCCCAATTGGCACTGATGAGGTTGAACATGCGGTGCTCGATCGGGTTCCACTTGGAGGCTCCTGCGGGATAATGCCCGACCGTGATCGTCAATCTGAATTCGTCAGCCAATTCTTGCAGGCCCACCTTCCAAGCCCAACAACGGTTGCCGTTGGCACCTCCGCTGTCGGCTTCGATGGCCAACCGAGACACACCCGAGTACCGACGCCGCCCAACCTTCAGCCACCACGAGCGAATGGCACGCACGGCAAAGGTCGCTGTCTGATGAGTTGTGCCGATCACGACATAGCCCTCATTGCGATTCTCGTCATAGATGCCGTAGGGATAGGCGCGGCCGCGGGCCAGTGTGGGAAAGTCGTGGTCCAGCACGTCGCGGTCCTCACACCGCCAACTGCGTCCGTTATTTTTGAAGTTGCCCACCAACTCCTTTTTCTTCGTATCCACACTGATTACCGGCCACCCTTGCCGTTGGAATCGCCGTCGCCGACGCCCCAACAGGCGGAATTGCTGATCCCGATAGGGATCTCTCTTCCCACCCAACCGCTTGCGGTTCGATCGCAACGAGTACTTCTGTGCTCGCAGCAACCGAGCCACCGTCACGTGCCCGACCGGTACGCCACGTCGCGTCAATGCAGCGGCCAGGTTGCGGGTGGTCTTGTGCGTCCACCGCAGACCACCCATCGGATCGCCAGCCGTCGCATCCCGCAACAGCCCCTTCAACAACTCCCGCACACGTGGCGTTTTTTTTCGACTCGTTTTCGTCCGCCGCCGGGACGCCGTACTCGCTCTGAAGACGCCACCTGTCCGCGTTCGCTTTCGCGCAATCCCCGGCGGATTGTCATACGGCTCAGGCCGGTGATTTCCGCCACCAACTGGACGCCCCCGTGTCCGCGTTGCCGGGCCACGATCCCGGCGAACAACCGCCGACTCCGTTCGTCCAACTCGGCCATCACTCGATTGATGGCCCGATGGTACGCAACCAAATCCGCATCGCTACGCGAGCGACATCCTCGGCAGCGACACCGGCGAATGCGCCTGCAATCCTTGTCTGCCATGACCGTCTCTCCATCCATGGAAGCGGAATACGCAGATTATACAAACGGCTAACTTATTTTTGAACAGCGACTTAAAGGACATACGAGCAACGTCAACACCATCAGTTGGCACCCGTTCCTGCCGCGGCTCGCATCGGGCTCTCATGATGGAACGCTCAGAATTTGGGATACAGAAACCGGTGAAGAACTCTGCGTGTTGCTGACAGGCACCGCCTTTCTACACACGGCCACTTCATTCTGGATACACACGGTCACTTGGAGTCCTGACGGGCGGCGGCTGGCCGCGGCACGACATCAGAATGGCATCTGCATCTGGGATGCCTCGATGGCCGATCGATTCCTGAAGAGCCAGGGAGATCTTCGTGCCAGGGCGTGGGCGTTGTTCCGAGATGGGAAGCTGCAACAGGCGATTGATCTGCTGGAGCGGCTGCGCAAGCTTCGTCCCGAGGAAAAAGACCTGCAGACGCAAATCGAGCACGTTCTATTCCACCTGACTGTATGGGGAAGCCCATGGGACTCGCGCAGGATGGTCGGGCCGACGAGGCTTTGGCCCTTTTCCGGCAGTTGAACGCCCGAATGCCAGACTTGCCGGACTTCCCGTTGCGGCTCCCGGGATCGCTGTTCAAGCAACACAAGGAAATCCAAGCCATCGAGATGCTGGAAAAGGCGGTCAAGGATTCTCCCGAGCGGCCGGAGCATCGGGAGGAGCTGGCCTACTTGTACCAGCGCTGGGCGACACAGCTCTGCCAGTCGGGCAAACATGAGCAGGCGGTGCCGATCCTGCGAAAGCTTGCCGAGGGGTTTCCCGAACGGCCCGACTTCCGCGCCAAATCGCCCTTGACGTGATAAAAGCCAATCGCGCTAAGGGCGTGACGGAAACCCTGAAGGAAATGATGGCCACCTTGGAGAAGATTGCCGAGGCAGCATCGCGTTGGCCCGACTATCGCCCCGAGTCTGGCCCGCCGGCTTGAGGGTATGGGCGAGTCCGCGGCAGCCCTGCTGCTGAAGTCGCCGTCAGGAGTTGTACCGGCCCCGGAAGTGCCGAAGGAGAAACCGAGGGGAAAGGATGAATGATGAATGATGAGGGATGAACGGAAATCCCTGAACCCTGACCCTCGAACGCTGAACCCTGAACCCTAAGAACAAACGGCTGGTGGGCGCCACATAGCAAACGAGACGGCCCACCAGCCGCGCAGCCCGGCCCGCACTCACAGGTCTGCGCGTGGGGCCAACACACTTTAACATACGGTCGCGCTCACCCCATGGCCGACACCACACGTGTTGCCCGCCGACTAAGCCACGCGTCCAAAGCCGCTCAATTCGGCACGGAGGCCCTCGTGGGAGTTTCCGCGTGGGTTAAGGCGCTGCGGGCCGAAATCCTGCGAATCGCCCCTTCGCCTTCCACGGTCCTCGTCAGCGGGCCATCGGGCACTGGGAAGGAACTGGCTGCCCGAGCGATCCACTTGCACAGCCCACGTGCCTCGCAGCCGTATATGGTCATCGACTGCGCGGCAATCAGCGGCACCCTCTTTGCGAGCCAGGTTTTCGGCCATGTCAAAGGGGCGTTCACGGGGGCTACCCATGATGCCATCGGCTGTTTTCGCGCCGCGGATGGCGGGACCATCTTGTTCGATGAGATCGGTGAGTTGGAACTGGAGTTTCAGGCCAAGTTGTTGCGTGTCCTTCAGCACAAAAGCGTCACCCCCGTCGGTGGACACACTACCGTCCCCGTCGATGTTCGCATTCTCGCCGCCACAAATCGCGATTTGAAGGCCCTGGTACAGGCAGGCCGTTTTCGCGAAGACCTTTTCTACCGGCTGAATGTCATTTCCCTCAAGACGATCCCACTCAAGGATCGACCGGAAGACATCGGCATCCTGGCGGACCATATCCTGGCGAAAATCGCCTTGCGAGGCGGACTGCCACCTAAGCGACTTCCACCCGAGTGGCTCGACTGCATGCGGAGGCACAACTGGCCGGGGAATGTTCGGGAACTGGAGAACTTCCTGGAGCGCATTGCCCTGGTCGCGGACGAGGAAATTCAGCCGGGCATCGTGCAGTGTCTCTGCCCCGGCAAAGCCATCGCTAGTGGAGGACATCTGGAGGAATGCTCCCAAACCGATGATCTGTTCGATTGCTCTTCCAGGCGTGAGGGAACATGCCCTTGGCGTTTCAGTACGCCTTCGGACGCGCCGGTCGAGGGTCTTACGTGGCAG
The DNA here is from genome assembly GCA_963759115.1 of uncultured Planctomycetaceae bacterium. Taxonomy (GTDB): domain Bacteria; phylum Planctomycetota; class Planctomycetia; order Pirellulales; family Thermoguttaceae; genus CAVWXT01. The sequence goes on along the minus strand of CAVWXT010000006.1, from coordinate 400,964 downwards.
ACGTTGGCCGATATCAAACGACACCACATTTCGCGCACGCTTGAGCACGCCAAGCACAATCAGACGCTCGCTGCTCGATTGCTGGGAATTTCCCGGCAGCAGCTCGACCGGAAAATCAAGGCTCTCGGTCTTGATCCATCGCGATGTCGTCCTGGGCGACCTTAGCAGTGATGCCCCATGCGCACGTCCCACTTCTTTCAGGGCAACCCGGCATGACGCGGCGCGGGCTTCGCCAACAGGGATTGTCCCGATTTTCGGGCAGCGACGCGAAATCGCGCCCGAAAATCGGGACTGTCCCCTTCCCTGAGGCGCCAAACGGGCCTGGAAACTGACACATTTTGTGACAGTTATTTTCGATAATTGTCCGCCTGCGGGCAGTTTTCTTGTTTCCACCTGGTCCTGGTCTGTGCATCGTTTGCGACCTATCTCCTTGTCTCATTACGACTTCTGCTCTTCACTCACGTTGCAGTACCCGTTTGGCGCGGCATTTGCCTAAGAAGAGGCCGAACATACGGGCGGAAAACTCTTTGCCTAGCCAGCAAAGCGGATGACAACCATCCGGACTTTGGGAGCATCAACGATGCCCAATGGCGAACAGTGGCGTGAAATTGCGATTGTCGACGCGACACCGTCGGACTATTCGGAGTTGGCGACTCCCGCGTATGAATTAGGCGTCACACTCCGCTCCCTCCGAACGGGTCGGGAGGCATTGCATGCGGCCGCTCAATTCAGTCCCGACCTGTGGATGATCAATGTACGCCTGCCTGACATGTCCGGGTTCGATGTTGTCGAGATGCTTCGGTCCGAGCGGTGCGAAAGCTGCTTCTTTTGTATCAGCGATGCCTATGTGGCGGAGGAGGAGATCCGTTCACACGTTCTGCAAGCGGCAGCCTATTTGTGCAAGCCGGTGCAGGTCGAATGGATCACCGCGTGGATTTCGCAGGCGCGACAAGATGGCGTCGCACGCGTCTGGGCCGGGATGGACTAGCGACAACACCTAGAAGTAGAAGAGCTAAAGAAACAAAGCGGCCGGTGAGTCCTAGCCGCCAAGCAGAGCACTCACCGGCCTGGCATCTCCCGGGCGGAATGGTCTGCGCGCCCGGGGCGATTCCTTACCAAGTATACCGCGGGCCGTCCACGAGAAAGAGGCCAAGCCATGTCGCTTACGACGATCATTTCCCATGCCCGAGCCGCTTGGCAAACTCGCCAGCGACGTGCCCACGCACTTCAGAAGAGGCAGCGCTCATGTCCAGGGGGCTCTCGTCTGCGGCTGGAACCGCTGGAAGACCGGCGGTTGTTATCGGTCTTCACAGTTAGCAACACACTCGACGCTGGCGCGGGTCCGCTCCGCCAGGCGATTCTCAATGCCGACGCTGCCGCGCTGCCCGTCACGATCCAGTTCAACATCCCGGCGACCGATCCGGGCTTTGCTGCTCCCGGCGTCTTCGTCATCAAGCCGCTTTCCGCCTTGCCGGCGATCAGCAATTCGGCCGCCGGAATCACCATTGACGGCCGCACGGAGGCCGCCTTCCTCGGCAGCGATACCAACCCCTTCGGCCCGGAGATCGTTTTGAACGGGAGCCTGGCAGGCAGCGCCGTCAGCGGGTTGACTATCACAACCAGCAACAACCAGGCATATGGCCTAGACATCCAACAGTTCGGCGCCGAGGGGATCGACCTCGGGAACGGGGTCTGCAACAGTGTGATCGCGGGCAACTACATTGGTACCGACGCCACCGGGACCCTTCCCCTGGGCAATGGTTTTGGAGGTTCATGGAACCCCGGGGTTCTTCTTTCCAGCGACGGTTATACTTGGGGCTGGGCGGCCAACACGATCTCCGGCAACACGATCTCCGGCAACAACGGGCCGGGAATCGCAATCGATACCAATGGCAACCAGGTGATCGGCAACTTCATCGGCACCGATCACACCGGTCATTTGGCGGTGGGCAACCACCAGGAAGGAATCCTGATTTCCAACAATACCGTGGGGAACCAGATCGGCGGCTCTGGCGGCGTTGGGTCCGGGAACGTGATCTCCGGAAACTGGGCGTATGGGGTGAATATTGACGCCGCGTCATCGGCAAACGCAAATATGATCCTTTTCAACCACATCGGGACCGACGTTACTGGAACCCTCCCTCTCGGCAATGGGGCCGCTGGGGTCGTGCTCGGCGGTGGCGGTGACAACAATGTCGTAAGCAACACGATTGCCGCCAATAACGGGGTTGGAATTGCGATCTACAGCAGCCTCAACAATATCAATGACAACAGCATCGGCACCAATTTTAGCGGACAACTCGGGCTGGGCAACGTCGCGGGAGGAGTCTTGATACAGGGCTCGGCCCAGGGGAACCTGATCGGCAGCACGTACGGTGATCCCAGCCCGGGGGTGGGGAACGTAATCTCCGGAAACCTCGGGTACGGGGTGCTGATCTATGACTCAACCTCGACGGGGAATATCATCGCCGGAAACGACATCGGCACCGACCGGAGCGGCAGCCACGCCTTGGGTAATAGCAGTATTGGCGTGGTAATTGAGAGTGCTTCGAACCAGATCCTCAGAAACGTCATCTCGGCAAACCAGGGGGCCGGAATCAGCATTGGGACTGGGGTGACCGACAGTGTAATCCAGGGCAACTACATCGGCACCGATGCCACCGGCACCACGACCTTGGGGAACAATGGCTCCGGGATCCAAATTTGGGGCACCGGGTGCCAGGGTAACCTGATCGGCAGCCTGGATGGCGACCCGGCCCTCAGGAACATCATCTCCGGAAACCTGGGAAATGGAGTGGAGATCGATTCCCCGACCACGGCAGGAAATATCGTTGCCGGAAACTACATCGGCACCGACGCCAGCGGCAGCCTCGCCTTGGGCAATACCGGCAACGGAGTGACAGTGACCGGCTCGGGAACCCAGGTCGTCAAGAACGTAATCTTGGGGAATGGCTACAGCGGGGTTAGCATGTCCAGCGCAGTGGGCTCGCAAATCGTTGGAAACGTGATTTCGGACAACGCCGTCAACAGCAGCGCTAGCAACGGAATTAACATTGGCAATGGGGTCACCAACAGCGTCATTCAGGGCAACTTCATCGGCACCGATGCCACCGGTACGATCGCCTGGGGAAACAAGGGCTACGCGGGGATCCAAATCTGGGGCACGGGATGCACCGGCAACCTGATCGGCAGTGAGGACGGCGATCCCGCCCTGAGAAACGTAATCTCCGGCAACTTGGGGCGGGGGGTGGCGATCGATGGAGGATCAACCGACACGGGAAACATCTCCGCCGGAAATTACATCGGCACCGACGTTACCGGAACCCTTCCCCTGGGCAATGGATTTGGAGGCTCATGGAACCCCGGGGTTATTCTTGCCGGCGGCAGTACGTCGACGGTCTTGGGCAACACGATCTCCGGCAACAACGGGCCGGGAATCGCAATCACTACCAATGACAATCAGGTGACCGGCAACTTCATCGGCACCGACAGCACCGGTCACTTGGCGGTAGGCAACCTCCAGGGAGGAATCGAAATCTATGGCACTGCCCAGTCGAACCTGATCGGCAGCGAGGACGGTGATCCCGCACTGAGGAACGTAATCTCCGGAAACCTGGGAATGGGGTGTCGATTGCGGCAACGGGAAACATTATCGCCGGAAACTACATCGGTACGGACTTAGGCGGCAACGCGGAGATTCCCAATCAAGGCGACGGCGTCAACATCACCGCTGCAAACAACACCATCGGCGGAACGCAAAGTGGCGCGGGGAACGTTATTTCGGGGAACAGTGGTAACGGCGTCTATGTAACTGGCGCGGGAAATGTCATTGCCGCAAACTACATCGGCACTGACGCCAGCGGCAGCTACGCCTTGGGTAATACCGGTGCTGGCGTGGATGTGGGGGGCAGCGGGAACCAGATCGTCAGAAACGTAATCTCGGCCAACAACGAAGGGATCAGCGTCGGGGGCACGGGCGACAACCTCATCGGGGGCAACTTCATTGGCACCGACGCCACCGGGAACAAGCCGCTGGGGAACAGACTCTACGGGATCGGCATCTGGTCGGGCCAGGGTAACTTGATCGGCAGCGAGGACGGTGATCTCGCATCTTTGAACGTAATCTCCGGAAACGTCGGGAATGGGGTGTCGATTGGGGCATCGGGAAACATTATCGCCGGAAACTACATCGGTACGAACTTAGGCGGCAACGCGGAGATTCCCAATCAAGGCGACGGCGTCAACATCACTGCTGCAAACAACACCATCGGCGGAACGCAAAGCGGCGCACGGAACGTTATTTCGGGGAACAGTGGTAACGGCGTCTACGTAACTGGCGAGGGAAATGTCATTGCCGAAAACTACATCGGCACCGACCAGAGCGGCAGCCACGCCTTGGGTAATAGCAGCACTGGCGTAAAAATTGGCAGTGCGTCGAACCAGATCCTCGGAAACGTTATCTCGGCGAACGGAGGTGACGGTGGGATCGGCTTTGCGAATGGGGCGAGCGACAACACCATCCAGGGCAACTACATCGGCACCGACTTCACCGGTACGGAGGCATTGGGGAACGTAGGCTATGCCGGGATCCACATCTGGGGCACCGGGTGCCAGGGCAACCTGATCGGCAGCGAGGACGGCGATCCCGCCCTAAGAAACGTAATCTCCGGCAACTCGGGGCGGGGGGTGTCGATCGATGGAGGATCAACCGAAACGGCAAACATCGTCGCCGGAAACTACATCGGCACCGACGTTACCGGAACCCTTCCCCTGGGCAATGGGGCTGTGACGGCCGGCCCTGCGGTCGCGATTCACGATGGCGGATGGGATAGAATTGTGGGCAACACGATCGCCGCCAATAACGGGCAAGGAATCTTCATCAACAGCAGCAACAACAACCTCGTGGCCGGCAACTACATCGGGACCGACAGCACGGGTCAGTTGCCGCTGGGCAACCACGGGAATGGGATCCTTATTCAGGGCACTTCCCAGTCGAACCGGATCGGCGGCTCAGCGAACCCGGCCAACACCATTGCCTTCAATCTAGGGGCTGGCGTGGCTGTTACCGGGACCGCGACCGGCAACACCATCGAGGAGAATTCCATTTACAGCAACGGGGCCCTGGGAATCGACCTGGGCGGCGACGGCGTTACGCCGAACCATCTGCCCCCCGCCAACTCCGGCCCGAACCTTTGGCAAAACTACCCGGTGTTAAGTTCGGCTTTGGCTTCGGAAACCGGCACGACCGTTGCGGGAACGCTCGGCAGCACCCCCAACAGCACGTTCGTGCTTGATTTCTACTCGAACGCCACGGTCGATCCCTCCGGCTATGGCCAGGGTCAGCACTACCTGGGCTCGGCCAGCGTCAGCACGGGCCCGGACGGCAATGCGAACTTTTCAGTCACTTTGCCGGTCGTGATCGCACAGGGTCCGTTCATCACCGCCACGGCAACGGATGCGAACAACAACACCTCGGAGTTTTCTGCGGCGGTGGCGGCGGTCGTGGACGGCAACGGCGACGGCATCGCGGACAGCGGGCAGGGCAACGTGGCGTCGCTTCCTAATTCCGCGGATGGGACCTACGTTACGCTGGTTTCGCCGGGGGGAACCACGCTGGCCCAGGCGAGCGCTGCGACAAATCCGTCGCCACAAGACGTCCCGCCCGGCGTGCAGTTCCCCGTCGGCTTCTTTGACTATCAGCTAGGGGGGATCCAGCCGGGCGGGTCGACGACCGTCACGGTTCTGCTTCCGCTCGGTGTTCATCCCAACACCTACTACATGTTCGGCCCCACCCCGGACAACTCAACTGCGCATTGGTATCAGTTCCTTTATGATGGAACGACCGGTGCGGAAATTCTCAGCGATCGGATCATCCTCCACTTTGTCGATGGCCAGCGCGGCGATGCTGACCTGACGGCCAACGGCGTGATTACTGACCCGGGCGGTCCCGGAACCGTCGCAACGGTCGACAACACAACACCCACTACGACGGCCACCCTGGCCGGCACAGCCGGGCTCAACGGCTGGTACACCAGTGCCGTGACGGTCACGCTGTCCGTGTCGGACCCGGACGATGCGGCCTCCAGGCTGACGACGTACTACACGGTGGACGGCGGAACTCAGCAGACGTATGCGGCCCCAATCACCGTCAGCGGCGACGCCATCCATAACGTTACCTACTGGAGCGTCGACATGGCGGGCAACGTGGAGACTGCCGTCAGCGAAAGCATCAAGATCGATGGCACCGCGCCGACCCTGAGCGCCAATATCGGTCCCGCGTCGCCGGCGTCAACGGGTTGGTACAATATCAGCACCGGGGCCCCGACGGTGAGCTTCTCCTACAGTGACAGCACCTCGGGACTGGTAGGGGCTCTGCCGTTGAACTACACGGCCGCCAATGGCGACAATGCCGCTTACAGCGTCGCCATCTTCGACGCCGCCGGGAACAGCGCTACGGTGAGCATCCCCGAGTTGAAAGTCGACACGGTGGCCCCGGTGGTGACGCTCAACACGCCGCCGGATGGAGCGGACTACAAGCTTGACGACGCCGTGTTGGCCAACTTCAGCGCCACGGACGGCCTGTCAGGAATCGAATCAGTCACTGGCTCGGTGGCCAATGGCGCCGCCATCGACACCAGCAGCATCGGCAGCAAAGCCTTCTTGGTGACGGCCGAGGACATCGCCGGCAATACCACGATAGTGACGCATAATTACGTGGTTGTTGGCGCAGACAACACCACAACAACGCTTGTGGCCTCCACCGCCGCGGCGATCTTCGGGCAGCCCGTGACGTTTTCGGCTGCCGTGGCCCCCGCGCCGCCCGCCGGCGAGAGTTTGGATTTCATAGACACCACCACCGGCCAGGATCTAGGCAGGCGCCTCTGGCCAACGGCGTCGCCACACTGAATACCACGTCGCTTACGGTCGGAAGCCACAGGATCGAGGCGACCTACCCGGGCGACAACAATTTTTTGCCGAGTTTCGGTCAACAGACGGTCACGGTCACGGTCACTCCTGGGTCGATCTACGTTCTGGACCGAACCGCCGGCGGGGCTCTCTCCCTTTCCGGGAATGCCAGCGTCAACACCTCCGGCAACGTGGTGGTCGACTCAAGCTCCACCAGCGCCATTTTGGCCAGCGGAAACGCCCAGGTTACCGCCGCCAGCGTCCAGGTGGTGGGCGGGGTCAGCAAGAGTGGAAATGCAAGAGTCACCAAGACTGGCACTCCAGGAGCAAGTGGTGACCCGCTTGCTGGCCTGGTTGCACCGACGGTCCCCACCTACACAGGCAATCCCGTCTCAGAGAACCTCAGCGGTAACTCCGCAGGGACGATCAATCCGGGCCTCTACAGCCAGATCACCGTCTCGGGCAACGCCAAACTGACCCTGAATTCTGGCGTCTACGTCATCGGTGCGGGCGGTGTCACGGTGAGCGGCAACGCCAGTCTGATCGGATCGGGTGTCACCTACATTGTCGAGGGGGGCGGTTTTACGGTGGGCGGCAACGCCAGCCTGAGCGGCACGAAGGTACTCATCTACAACACCACCAGTGGAAGCACTTCGGGCAGCATCGCCCTGAGCGGTAACGGGACGCTCAGCCTGAGCGCAGCCAGCACCGGGCCGGACGCCGGAGTCCTGATCTTTCAGCCTACGCGCCAACTCGCGGGCACTTTCCTTCAGCGGCAATGCCATGGCGGGATTGAACGGCACAGTTTACGCCCCGAGTGCGCAGCTCGTCCTCAGCGGCAACGGCCAACTCAAGGATACCCTCGTGGTCGATATGCTGTCGATCAGCGGCAACGCCGTCGCCCAGTTGGTCGCGGGGAGCGGCGGAACCGTTTACACCCCGGCACAGATCCGTACGGCCTACGGCATCAACGATCTCGCCTTGGACGGCACAGGTCAGACCATTGCGATCGTCGATGCCTACGACGATCCGCAGATCTACCAGGCCCTGGACACGTTCGATAGCCAGTTCGGGCTGACGACCTCTGGGCCGACGCTGTATCAGCAGTACGGCCCGGCAACGTCGTTCCTGACGGTGCTCAATCAGAACGGCCAATGCACTTCCCTCCCCGGAACGGATCCTGTTGGGCCAGGCAACGACAACTGGGAAGTGGAGACAGCACTCGACGTCGAGTGGGCGCATTCAATCGCTCCCGGGGCCCAGATCGTCCTCGTGGAGGCCGACAGCCAGTCGCTGTCCGACCTGATGGCCGGCGCAGCGACCGCTGCCGCCCAACCGGGCGTGACGGTTGTATCGATGAGTTGGGGCTTCGCCGAAGGCCAAGGTGTGCTCAAAGCCGATGAAGCGCGGTACGACAGTTCGCTCAGCAGCCCGGGCGTGACGTTCGTGGCGAGCACGGGCGACTATGGCGCTGCGGATCCTGTCTACCCCGCCTTTTCGCCCAACGTGTTGGCGGTCGGCGGCACGAGTCTCTCGCTCAACGCCGACAACTCTTACAGCAGTGAAACCGGATGGGGCGGTTCTTCCAACTCGTCTGGTGCGTTTATCGGCTCCGGCGGCGGCCTCAGCCAATACGAATCGGAGCCGGCGTACCAACAGCGGGTTCAGTCCACGGGCAGCCGGACCACGCCGGACGTATCCTTTGTTGCCGACCCGGCTACCGGAGCGTGGATCGCCGACCCGTACAACCTCGATCCCAGCAACCCGTGGGAGGTCGTGGGCGGCACCAGTTTGTCAGCCCCTTGCTGGGCTGGCCTGATCGCGCTGGTGAACCAGGGACGCTCTGGCGCCGGACAGCCAACCCTGAATAGTTCCAGCCCGACCGAAACCCAGCAAGCGGTTTACAGCCTGTCGCAGAGCGATTACCACATTATCACCAGCGGCAGCAACGGTTATAGTGCCGCCGCCGGCTACAACCTGGTTACTGGTTTGGGAACTCCGGTGGCCAATCTTCTGGTGCCCGACCTGGTCGCCGGAAACTCCCCCTCGACAGGACAGGTCCCGCCGGCCAGCGCGGCAGCGCTCGTCAATTCTGGAGCGACGGGGGGTAATACCAGTGGTCCAGCCAACGTGATGAATGTGTTCACTGCCGTGACGATGACGGGGTCAACCGATTCCAGCCCGCCCACGGACGGTGCGCTGACACCGGCCACGAGCCAGCGGATCACAACCACGTCAGACTTCGGGCTCGAAGGTGGGCACGATGTCGCCGACGCCCTGCACGCGGCCCTGACCGACGCGGCCTTGGCGGGCCTGACCAGCAAGCCTCAGGCGGCTTCGGTGTCAGTCTCCCCGGCCCCATCGGCGCTGTCCGCTGATCTGCCTGCGGGGGAGACTTCGCGGACGGAAAAGCCCGCCGCGGCCCCGCTGGCAACCGCACCGCCGCAAGCCGCGATGCCAAACCCGACAGCAACTTGGAAGGTTGGCGCAGGAGTGTGGACTGCCGGGTTCATCGATCGTTCGCTCAGCGAACTATCTCTGAGTGACCTGAAAGTCGATCTCCTGCTAAACGACGTGGCCCTGAGCGCAGCATAGGGGACGAGCAGTAGGCGGCAAATCCCCGTTCACGGAATTCACGTAGTGCGTAAGAGCAATTTAGAGGGAGGAATACTTCTTTGGTAAAATCCAACGGATTAGCACCGGCGACGAGGGCGGCATAACGGACCTCGAAATGCTGGTGCGATGTCAGGAGGTGAAAAGTGGCCATTGAAGTCAAATGCACAAACGGACACGCCGTGCGCGTCAAAAGCAGGCTTGCGGGGAAGACCGGCTTATGTCCGCATTGTCGGGTCAGAATTCGAGTGCCGGTTCCCAGACAAGGGGATGACCCACGCGCGTCACACCAGTTCGTGCATCAAGACCCAAGTGACCACGGTGCTACCCGAGAAACCGCTTCCAGCCCACGTAGTTCCCCGGCACCGTTATTGGGGACGAAAGTGTGTATGGGGTGTGGCAGCGTCGCCCCCGTGTCACGTACCATCTGCCTCTCGTGCGCCGAGCCGCTGACCGCCTATCGTCACCTGGTCCTGGGAAAGAAAGGCAACGCGATCATTGTTGGTTTTGTCGACCACGGCATTGCTGATAAGGTGACCATCAAGGAGATTGAGGAAGAGCTATCCGATCTCGCTGACCGAAGGCAGAAACACGATCTTGTCTTGGACTTTTCCGGTGTCGTCGGTGTGTCGAGCACCATGCTGGAAACGCTGCTGGCGATTGAGTTGTCCGTGGAAAAAGAGGGGAGAGATCTCAGGCTGTGCAAGGTTGGCGCGGAGGTCAGGACGCTCATGGCCTCAAAGGAGCTAGACCACATGTTCTGCATTGAAGAAGACAGGATGCATGCCTCGAACGCAGTCTCACGAGATCGAACCGGTGGCAATGGAGCGGCTACGCAATGACTTGTATCGAGCCAGTCCCCAATCCCACCGAAACACCAGAAAGGATTGACCGTTGCCTCTGTGAACCCTGAACCCTGAACCGTAAGAACAAAGCGGCCGGTGAGTCCTAGCGACCAAGCAAAGCACTCACCGGCCTCGCATCTCTCGGGCGGTATGGTCCGCGCGCCCAGGGTGATGATACTTTTATTATACCGCGGACCGCCATTCTCCACTGCCTGGCGCTCTCACGCGCGTTGCCAACGCCATCAGTCGGGAGATCCGCAGGATGCCCAGCGTAGGCGAACCCGCGTTGTTGTCTTGATTCTCAACCGTTTCTTCGGAGTCCCAACGAAGGACTGTCTCTTCGGACAGCCGCTGACCCTCAAGTTCTCAAAGTGAGAGGAACGAAACTCCCTCCGACGATCGCGCAGAACGGGACGGGTGAATGCTGGGTCCCTTCCCCCATCTATCACCGTTGTCCGCCTTTGCCACAGCCCCGCGTTTGCCGCCCAATCACACGGCTGGTGCCGGCTCGCTCCCCTTCTCCCTCGACGGCGACCGCCTGGACTGGGCCGTGCGGCTGCCGAAGGGCGGTGCCCGGCGGGTCAGCATCCGGCGGTCGGATGCCCTGCGGGTCGCCGTCCCCGGCCGGAAGGTCGGCGAAGCAGACCGGGAGTTCCTGCGGAGCCGGGTGCGGTGCCCTGCCGGTGCCTGAGCCAATAGCTCACGCAGACACCTTCACCCGCCGCTGCCACCTCGCGTAGAAAAGGAACGACCCCAGGATCGTCAGGGCGAAGCCGCCGAACTCGATGCCCCAGATGGAGCCGCCGACCCAGGCGTACCGTAGCATCTCGTTGAAGTCCTCAGGCACGCCAATGAAGGCGTGGCGGTAGAACTCCGGGCTGAGGGCGGCAAGCCCCATGCCGAGCAGCCCGCCGACCGCCCAGCAGACGAGGGCAGCCACGGCGACGAACGCCAGGACGGCCACGCCGAAGCCGTAGCTGCATCGAGCCTTGGAAACGCATCCCACGACGATGGTGAAGACCAGGGCGAGGAAGAGACCGAACAAGAGTCCCTCGAAGATTCCCTGCGCCACGCTCGCCCGCCACACGCCTCGACATCGTGCCAGCGGAGGATGTTGCGGAAGTAGAGGGGGCTGACCCGGCCGTTGATGCTGTTGGTCAACGCGCCGAGCAACTGCGCCCGTCAGGATGCCGGTGACGGCGATCCCGACGAGGGCGAAAGGACGGTGCTGGTCGGCGCGTTGGTTGCCTGTCGCCATGAGCGTGGCTCCCTCGGATGACATGATTATCGTGCCGTCCGGCGTTGTCCGTCAAGCGATGCCGGAAGCGGTGCCGGAAGTCATACATAACCCATGCAGTCCTTCCACGACTGGCTGAGAAGCGCCGAAGATGCCCCCGAAGCCGACCGCCTCGCCATGCTCGTCGCCCAAGCCGGGGCGGCGGGGATTTCCCTCGACCGTCTGCGCAGGCTCGTCCAAATCTCGCCCGAGACCTTGGCGGACTTGTTGAAGGTTCTGGTGGCGGGAGGACAGGTGACGATGTTGAAGGTCGGCGGGAAGATGGTCTACAGGGTCGTGGGGTGAGGGGCATGCGGGCGCGATAGGATGCCTCATGGATGCCTGCCCGACCTTCAGCGCCATGTACGAGAAATTGCAACACATGGAGGGCGATTTGCACCAGCACATCCACTTGGAGAACAACATCCTTTTCCCTCGGGCGATCGAGATGGAGGGAGTTCTCGGCGGGGAAGGATAGCAGGGGCCGTGACTGACCGTTTCTTCGGAGTCGCATAGACTTCGCGGCAAAGGCAGCGGAAAGTTCTCCGAGAACTGCGTCAACCGGGGGGTGGCAGTCGCCGCCGCAGTCCCCCTTGCTCGCCCCCTCTCCAGTCGTCGGCAAACAGTCCTATTTCCTTTGCCCCCTAGCGGCGTATAATGGCAGCGGTCGAAGGGTCGCGGCGCACTTGGTCGCAACTCTCCAACGAACTTGTCGGATGACTAGATAGAGAGCAACCCGGTTGTGCCGGGGGGCTCGTTAGCGAGTAAGCCGACGTGGTCGAATACCTTCGGGTGTTCCGCCACGTCGGCTTTTTTGGTTTTCTACCCAAAAGGAAGGTGCCAAATGTCGGAAACTCGTATCAAGCTCGCTCCCGATACAGTAGCCTATGCTGACGAGGAAACGCGCAAGCTCGTGGTGGAATTCTCCATCCCGGGAGCGCCCACGGACACCATTGATGTAAAGATCCTGAAAGACAGCATCCACCTGACAGCGCCGGCAAGGGACATCGAGTATGTTGCGGCACTGGCTTTAGCTTGGGCGGTGAAACCTGACAAGGCCGAAGCGATCTACGAGCACGGACTGCTCCGAATCGAGGTGCCCTTCAAAGATCCGATGGAGGATGCCGTGAAGGTCGTCATCAAGACAGTTGTCGAGGAAACCAAGTCCGCAGTAATCGCAACCGAGGCGGCTCCACCGGCGATTGGGCGCGGCAGTAAGAAGCCGCTGGTCGGCGAACCGGCTTTAGCGCACTGAGCCGCGCCATCGCATAAGTTGCCCCAAGCCTCGGGTTCGTGGTCGCCAACAACTGGAGCCCGTCAGGCGAATGGTTGCCGGGAGAGGACGTCGCCGAGGGGATAGACTGGAACTTCTGGCTCGGGGTGGGGCTCGGGGTTCGCTTGCTTGGCGACCGACGCAGAGTGTATGGGTCACTCCACTCTCTTGAAGTCGATGAATCCCTGCTCCACGTCCGTGTGCATCAACTGCACACGAATCTTGTTTCCTACGTCGACGCCCTCAAAACCCTGCACCAGTCTCCCTTCAACGGGAGGATCAACCAGGCGCACCCAGGTGCCCTTGGCAGCTGCGCCCGTGACGACGGCGTCGAACCTCTCCCCGATTCTTGACTCCAGCAGCATCGCCGCCGCCGACTTCCCGACCTGCCGCTCCACCTTCTTGGCGGCATCCTCCTCTTCCGTGCAGTGCCTCGCCAACGCCTCCAGGTCGCTGTTGCCGTAGGGGGCGGGTCGCCCGGCCAATGCAGCCTTCAGCAGCCGTTGGGTGACGATGTCGGGATAACGGCGGTTGGGAGCCGTGGAGTGGGTATAGTCCCCGACTGCCAACCCAAAGTGCCCCGGAGGAACAGCCTCTCCCGGACAGTCCGCGACGTATTCGCCGGGCCCCATCAGTTTGATGACCGACAGCGAAAGGTCGGGAAACCTGAGCGGGTCGGCTGCCTTCTCCTTCACCAGGAAGTCATTCAGCGGTCTTGGATCCGGCTCGTCGGGGAGCCTGGATCCGTGCTGCCGGGCAAGCTCGACAATCCTGTCCCATCGTTTCGGAGTGCGGACCACGCGCCGCAAGGAAGGGAACTTTCGTGACGAGAGATAGCGGGCGGTCACGCCGTTGGCGGCGATCATGAAATCCGCGATCAGGTCCTTGGCACGGTTCGGTTTCTCCGCTTCAAGCCCACGGATTACGTCGCCGTCGAAGATCGGTCTTGCCTCCAGGGACTCAAAGGTGAGGGCTCCGTGAACCTGCCGAAGTCCTTTCATTCTTTGTGCTGCCCTGTCCTGGAGGCGAAGGTTCTCGTCAAGCCCAGGCACGGCAGCGACGGCTACCAGCACTGCCCCGCCTTCGAGCCATGCTGCAACGCCGTTGTAAGCGAGCTTCGCCTGATTCCGGACACACGCCCGGTAGAGACCAGAGTCCTGGACGGAACCGTCCTCGCCGACCACCATTTCGACGACAACCGCCAGCCGGTCCTCATGGAAACCCAGGGACGTGATGTCGGTGGACAGCTTCTCCGGAAGCATCGGGAATATGGCAGCAGCCGTATAGACCGAGGTGGTGTTGTGGCGGGCCTGCTCGTCGATGGCTGAGCCCTTCGTGACGACCGAATCCACGTCGGCTACGGCAACAAGGAGCTTGATCTCCTCGCCAGGCATCGCCTCGGCAACGGTAAGCTGGTCCAGGTCGCGGGAATCGTCATTGTCGATGGAAGCCCACAGAAGGCTTCTCAGGTCACGAACCTGCCCGGCGTCCGTTGTCGCCGGGGGCTGAATCCTGCCGAGTTCGGTCAGCGCTTCGGCAGAGAAGTCGGGTAGCAGTCCTCGTTCGACCATCACCCTCCGGGCGATTCTCTGCAAGATGGCACGGTGCTGTTCGCGGGTCGCATTCATCGGATTCTCCTATCGCCTTCAGTCGGCAGTCCCAAATTGCTGCCCAAATATATCCCGAGTTCCCCCATGGTAGCGAAGATGAACGTGACCTTCAACTTGACGTGTCGATTCCCCCGCCAGAACCGCATGGAGAGACGACCAGCCGTCCCGGAAGCGGCACCGGAAGTCATACATGTTCGCCCCGTCGGCTTCCGGAGGGGAACGGTCGGCAGGGACGTGAAGCACTTCCGGGCGTCTGTGCTGAGGCGTTCATCGGTACCTGTCTCCTCCGAGCCCAGAAGTGGTAGAATGGTGGCAATCGGGCTCGCCTGCGCGATACAGTATCATCTGGTGCAAGATGCTTTGCGGATGTTCTTGCCCCTTGGCTGGGACAGCGTGCGCAAGGATGCAGAACCGATGCTAGCTGGGAAGAAGTGAACGTGCTGAAGCCGCTGCCTTTTGCCTCAGGCATGCGGCTGGAGTCCCAAATCCATCCCAAGAAAAAACGCCAACCGCATTTGCCAGCAGGGCGACCCATCCACACGGGACCCACCATGCGTTTCCCCCAACAATTCCCCAATTCCCGAATTCCCAAAAGTTGCCCCACGCCCCGGCTCGGCGGAATGCTGGGCAAAGAATTCCGAGCCGCCGAGAAGCCGAGGGGAGGAATCGCCGTGCGTAGAAAGTCCATTCCCGTCAACCGGCTTCTGGCGAGAGGGCTCGTGATACTTTACGAAGACCTGGATATCCTCGTGGTAGACAAGCCGCCGGGGCTCTTGACGGTCGGGACCGATACGGACAAGTCGCGCACCGCCTACTTCATCCTGACGGACTACGTCCGCAAGGGCTGCGCCAGGTCCCGAAACCGTGTCTTCATCGTCCACCGCCTGGACAGGGAGACATCCGGGGTACTCGTCTTCGCCAAGAGCGAAGAGGCGAAACTCCGTTTGCAGCGGCAGTGGCAAGAGACGGAGAAGAAGTATCTCGCCGTCGTTCATGGCACATGCAAGAGGCTCTCGGAAACCATCACTACCTACTTGGCAGAGAACAAGGCTCACGTCGTCTACTCCACCTCCGATCCCGCAAGAGGAAAGCTGTCGCGTACGGCGTACAGGGTGCTCAAACAGACGAAGGACTTCGCCTTGCTGGAAGTGGATCTGCTGACGGGCAGGAAGAACCAGATCCGGGTGCATCTCGCCGGGATCGGGCACCCGATCGTGGGCGACAGCAAGTATGGCAGCGTGAAGGAATCCTACGCCGGTCTCGCACTTCACGCTAGGTCGATCTCCTTCAAGCACCCTTTCAGTGGTGCGCGGCTTACTTTTTCAGCGAAGGTTCCCGGATACTTCAACAAGCTGGTTGGCAGCATAGCTCACGATGACAACCCACTGTTGCCCTAGATCATCTCTATCACACGCGCTTGAGAATCATTGAACCAGGGCAACCGAGGTACTGCGGGTAGACCATGAAGATCGCCACCTGGAACGTGAACTCCGTCCGCGCCCGCCTGGATCGGCTGTTGGCGTGGCTTCGAACGCAAGCAGCCGGACATCGTGTGCCTCCAGGAACTGAAGGCGAAGGAAGAGGCGTTTCCGTATGGAGCGATCCGGCAGGTGGGTTACCATGCAGCGATTTACGGCCAGAGGACGTTCAACGGCGTCGGGCATCCTGAGCCGGATCGAGCCCCAGAACGTCAGACGGGGCATGGATGACGGCGTGGAAGACCCGCAGGCACGCTTTCTGGCCGCTCAGATCGGCGAGATCCACGTCGTCAGCGCCTATGTGCCCAACGGCCAGATCGTCGGTTCGGCGCAGTATGCCTACAAGCTGGACTGGCTCCGGCGTCTGCGGGCCTTCCTGGCGAAGCACTTTACGCCGGAAACGCCCCTGGTCGTCTGCGGCGACTTCAACGTCGCCCGGGACGAGCGGGATGTCGCCGACCCGGCGGCCTGGGAGGAGACGGTCCTGTACCATCCGACGAGCCGCGCGGCCTTGGAGGACTTCTCGGCTGGGGACTCGTTGACGTTCATCGCCAACAGCATCCCGAAGGCGGGCTGTATTCATGGTGGGACTATCGCATGCTCGCCTTCCTCGAAGAACGATGGCCTGCGGCTGGACTACATCTTCGCCACCGCACCGCTGGCTTGCCGCTGCACCAGTACCGAGATCGACCGCGAGGAGCGGAAAGGAGAGAAACCGTCCGATCATGCGCCGGTGATTGCGGTGTTCACGTCAAGCGGTGGCGAAAAGTGATACAATAGTCTGAATCACGGAACCTCCGGCGACGACGAGGTTCAACGCGCATCGCAAAAGGAGACATCGGGCAAGAAACTCGTCTCGTCAACCAAGGGAGAACCACCGTATGCCGTGGAACCGACCAAGCACTGCCGAGAACCGCCATCTTGTGCTGATCTGGTGGATGGCAACGATGTTTCTGGGAGTCTGGATCGCACCAGTGCATGGTGAGGCACCCTCACGCGCTGCCGATCAGCAAGCTGCATGGACTGACGATGCCGTGCGAGTGGGTGCGGAGTTCTTCCTCAACCGGACCGAAACCGCCGCCTCGGTTGCCCGGCATTTTCGCATGATGAAGGACCATGGGCTGACTGTCGCGCGGATCTTCGTGATCTGGGACGATATCGAGCGTACGCCTGGCCAGTGGAACTTCGATCGCTATGACTGGGTGTACGATGCGGCAGCGGCTAATGACATCCGCATTGCAGCGACCCTCTGTGCCGAGGACCCGCCGGGTTGGACGCAACAGACCCCCTTCTACCATCATCGAACCGACCTCAATGCCCCCCAGCGGCGTAAGCACGCTGCCGAGTACCTGGAAAAGGTGATCCTCCGCTACCGCAATCACCCGGCCCAAGGTTACTGGCTGCTGATGAACGAGCCCACGCTACCGCCGTACTTTACGCCGCCGACAATGGCCCGATTCGGGCAGTGGTTGCAGGGGCGGTACGGCACGGTTGATCAATTGAACGCCCGATGGTTTCGCCCGTTGAAGAGCTTTGCGGACGTGCAGCTCGACGCAGCGCAATGGAGCACGGGTTGGATGGATTACTCGTCCTACATCGACTGGAAAGAATTCAACATCGACAATCTGTGCGACCAGTTGCGCTGGATCGGCACCCAGGTGCGGGAACTCGATCCGCATCATCCCACGCATGCCAATCCGCAGGGGCTGTTGGGGGCTCTTCCCGCCACTGGGCAGGATCTTTGGCGCGAGGCGAAAACGGTCGATTTCCTCGGCGCTTCCATTCATCCGCCCTGGCATTTCAGCGATTTTCGGCGGGACGAGTTCGGGGTGGCCTACGCCTGCTGTGTGGATCAGTTGCGGAGCGTCTCTCATCGGCGCGCCTGGTGGGTGACAGAATTGCAGGGCGGCCCCACCGTCTTCACGGGAAGACGGGCCATGACACCGACCACCGACGAACTCACTCGTTGGCTGTGGGATGCCGTGGGCGGGGGCGCCAAAGGCGTCGTCTTCTGGCTCTGGAACCAGCGCACCCTTGGGCGCGAAGGGGGCGAATGGGCGCTGCTCGGCCTGGACGGTCGTCCGACCGATCGCTTGGCGGCAATCAAGGATTTTGTTCGCGCTCTGGCCGCGCTACCTGCCCTTGGGCGGGCAGTGCCTCAACGATCGAAAGTGGCAATCCTGTACAGTCGCCCCACGCTGCTGCTGTGTGACCTGGAAGGGCAGACCGTGGGGCACCAGAAGGATGCCCTGATGAGTCTGTGGGGCTGCTATCAGGCCCTTCTGGAAAGTCATGTTCCCGCCGATTTCATCGACGTGGACGAGCTGAAAGCGGGCCGGGCTGCCGATTACGACGTCCTGTATCTGCCCCACTGCTATGCGATGGATGCTCAGACCGGGGCCGCCGTACGGCAGTTTGCCGAGGCGGGTGGAACTGTGTGGGCGGATGGACTGCTTGGCTGGAAAGATCCGTATGGCGATATGGCGTCCAAAGCGCCGTTGGAAATGACCTCGCTTTTCGGTTTTGAATTCCACGACATTGAGGCCATGGAAAAGCCCTTTTCGCTAGCAGGACAAGCCGACAATGGTGGTGAGCTGTGGCGAATCCACCTGACCCTTCAAGAAGCAGAGGTGGTGCTCCGCGATTCCACCGGCATGCCGTTGGCCACGAGCCATCGCTTCGGCAAGGGAATCACCCACTACTATGCCACGGCACTTTCGTTGGGATACTTCCGGCGTCCGCAAGCGGAAGTGCGGCGTTGGATCGCAGCACCCGCCGTGGAGCGTAACGCGGAATTGCCCATAGAAATGCAGGGTGGATCGGAGCAGGTCGTTTTTCGCGGGATGGTCTCGCCTTCGCAACGCATAGCAATCCTGAGCAACTGGGGGACCAAGAGCATATCGACCGTGTGTTTTGAAGGTGATTTGCGCCATGTGATGGAAGCATTGACCAGATCGGAGCTAAAGCCCCGGCAAGAGCGAGGCCGCACCACCGTCGATGTCAGCCTGGAACCCGGTACCGTAGCGGTCGTCGTGGCAGAATAGGCCAGCAGAAGGCCACGATCACGGCGGATCAAAGCCGCAGGGGTCGTCTCTTACCTTTTATCTGCCTCGAACTTGTCCGCAAACGCATCGCTGCGCTCGAAAACGGGCGGCTTCTGGCTATCCACGAGCGCGCCGTAGCGATTTGGCCTGCGGAAGCCGCACTACGGCCCCGATGCCATCGGTAACATTGTGTGCGTCTGCCCACCACGCTCAACTTGACTTGGAGGAAATCCGGCTGACCCTTGCGGCAGTTTCTGATTGCGGCGGTCATTCACTCGAACCGAAATATGTCAAATACCACAACCGCGTGCTCTTCGGAAGCGGAGGTCTTATGCAGACAGCAACGCGCTGGTATCACCTTGTCGCCTGGTTCTTCGGCGGGACATTCCTGGCAAACGCCGTCCCGCACCTCGTGAACGGCATCTCGGGCAGCCCGTTCCAGAGCCCCTTCGCGTCGCCGCCCGGCGAGGGGCTGTCGTCCGCGACGACCAACGTGCTGTGGGGGACGTTCAACCTGGCGGTGGCTTACGTGCTGGTCATCCACGTTGGTCGGTTCAAGCTGCGCCGATGGGGCCACACCGTAGCCTTCGGGCTCGGGGCGCTCCTCATGGCGATCATGCTGGCACGGGCGTTCGGAAGGTTTCACGGGGGAAACCTTTGACCGGAAGACGAAGCGACGAACTGCCGGTTTGCCTAGTAGGTAGGTCTACTCGGCATTCAGCTGCCAGGGACGACCGCATGGCCGAACAGTTCATAGGCGAAGCGATCCAGCCGGTCGCCGGCACGATCGACGTTTCCCGCATGAGCGCGGGGGAGCCGGGGCTTCCCCGGCAGTTCCGGTGGGGATCGGAGACCATCCAGATCGTCCAGGTGCTGAAAAGCTGGCGGGAGACCGGGCCTTGTCATCATGGCAGCGGGGAGCGGTACGTGCGCAAGCACTGGTATGAAGTGCTGACCGACTCCGGGGAGACGATGAAGATCTACTTCGAGAGGCAGCCGAGATCTCGGGACAACAAGTCGCGGTGGTGGCTGTTCACCGTCGACAAGCCGCACGAGCCGGACGGCCCAGGGTGAGACGCTCCGACCCGAGACGAGCCGCTCGCGGTTGCCGCGCCTTCCGGTGCCGGCAACCATAGATACCTCCATGCCCCTCCCCTCCTTCCACGAATGGCTGAGAAACGCCCAAGAAGCCCCCGGAGCCGACCGCCTGGCGACCGTCATCGCCCAAGCCGGGGCGGGGCGGGCATTTCCCTTGACCGTCTGAGAAGGCTCTGCGGACTTCGTGCCGAGACCCTTCAGGACGTGCTGAAGGGTCTGGTGGCGGCGGGGCAGGTTGTGATGTTATGGATAAACGGGGAACTGGTCTATCGGGCGGCGGGGTGAGGGGCTGTGGCTCGGGCGGGAATAGGTGCAGAACGCAGCGATGACCCCCGGTTCCACTCCTTGCAAAATGACCGTTTGCAAGGAGTCACGTCACGCCGATCGACTTCGGAGCGAGGATGATGTCTTCCCGCCCGACGCGCCGTGGCAACTGGGCAACTTGACCAGTTCCGTCGCTCGCGATGCCGCCCTTTCTAGGGGCAAGGCGTGGTGCCCCGCTCCCCGAGAGACGGGACGTGGTTTGCCAATGACCACGTTCGCGGGAGCTGCCGTCTCGGGCATCAGCCCGTCGTCGCTCCGCGACACGTTTCAAAAGTGGCAAAGTGGCAACCAGGAACGGTCGGCAAGGACACCAGCGGCTGTGCTTCGGCGTCGGTCTCCCACGAGCCCTGAAAGTGGTAAAATGGCGGCAACTGCGACCTGGTTTTTCGGACTGGGGAAATCGGGGTGTATTCAAATTCGTCTGGAGGTGACAACATCATGAGAAGCTTACGAACCTTGCTGCTTGGGCTTTCGATCGTTTGCGGCATGTCGGCTGGAGCCTTGACCAGCACGCGGGCAGATGAGCCCAAGGGATTCGCCTGGGATTCCCCGGTTCCGGACGGCTGCCCGTTCCAGAAATCGACCGGCCTGACCGGCATCTTCTTTACCGGTCGCCACAGCGACTATCATTGCGGCGACACCTGGTATCCGTGCTGGGCCGGCGACGGCAACCTCTATTCGCCCTGGACCGACGGCAAGACAGACGGAGTCAGTTGCAGTTCAGGATCGGGCCCGGAAGCCGCGACCGGACATGCCATCATGATCGGCGACGACCCGCTCAAGCTGGAGATCCACAACGCCTCGCCGACAAAGAGGGCCAGTGCGTTGCCCTATCAAGGGCGCTATCCGGCGGGCTCCCTCGTCTACGACGGCATCTGGTATTACGGCACCTACTGCCTGGGCCCGGCCGGAAAGTACGAACACCAGGGGTTTGCCTGGAACTGGCCCAATCTCGGGCCGATGCCCGGATTCCAAATATCCAAAGATTACGGCAAGACGTGGGAACCGTCGCCGCTCACGCCGCAGAAGCCGCTCTTTCCCGAACCTCGCGAGTTTCTCGGTCCGGTCAAGATGGGAGCGCCGCATTTCGTGGATTTCGGCAGGAACATGGAACATTCCCCGGACGGCAAGGCGTATCTCCTCGGCATGGGGGCGGAGGAAAACGATCCCCAGCCGCGGCCCTGCATCAAGCCCGGGAAGCCGGGCGAGCCGTTCCAGGTCGTCGAGGATTGCACGAGCGGCTTTGCCCACGCCAACCTGAGCTGGATTTCGGCGGACCAGGTGTATCTGGCCCGGGTCAGACCTTCTCCGGAAACTATCAACGATCTCAAGGCATGGGAGTTCTTCGCCGGGCATGACGATGCCGGGCGGCCCGTCTGGAGCGATCGTTTCGAGAGGATCAAGCCGCTTTTGGAGTGGAACAACCACATGGGCTGCGTCACCGCCACGTACGTGCCGGGGCTGAAGAAGTACCTGATGTGCGTGACCGATGGCTGGCCCACCGTGGCCAAGATGACCTCTTACGTCCTTGAAGCCGACGTCGTCACCGGTCCCTGGCGCATGGTGTGCTATATGAAGGACTTCGGGGAGCAAGGCTACTTCCTCAATTTCCTGAGCAAGTTCATCAGTCCTGACGGGCGGACCCTTTGGCTGTGCTATTCCGCGAATTTCAGCCCCGGCTGGAACGGCGTGAAGCTGGAGATCAATCCGCCCGGAGGACGCTACGGCTTGTGCTTGCACGAGGTCAGGCTTCTGACGCCCTGAGCACGGCCGCCGGATACGATTGTGAAGGTCGGCAGCGAGTTGAGGTACCGGGCGGCGGGGTGAAGGGCGACTCCTTGCAAGATCGTCGTTTGCAAGGAGTGGCCCGCCTGGACCGGTCATTCGCGGTTCCGGCCGCCGACGCCGGCGATCCGGCGAGGAGCTTGGAGGCGCAGAGGTCTGCGCTTTCAAGGGCTGCCATGCTGTCGGGCGGCATGACGGCGCGGTCTTGCCCAAGTTGCCGTCCGGTCGGGGATGCGACCGAACGGGAGGACAGGCAAGATACGCGGTAAGCGGATCGTCGTCCCCCGCTACGCCACGTCGGCTTCGCCCTCGAACGAGTCCCGCGAGCGGACGGCGACCGAACCAGTGTCCGACGCGGCGATTTCCGCCACGCTTGAAATCGGCAAACTGGCAAACTGGCAAGCCGCCAGAAACCCTATGCGGTCTCGTCAGACCATGTTCACGATTATTAAGGCAACGGGCATCGACGGGAGCCGGGGCCGTTCGCCCACGACTTAATAACGGAGTCCCACATGCCGGCGCTTGCCACGCCCGATCCGCCGCCAGGATGTACCCTGCGCCTGGGTTGGAACGATTTCCGTAATCTTCGGCTGCTGGGCGTAACAGTTTCGACCGCGCGAGAAGCGCCTCCAGACCGTCCGGAAGACCTCGGCGAGGCGTCGCCGGGCGTCGAGAACGGGCTTTAGCCGGTCGCCGTTTCTGCCGTGCGTAACGCGCATCCCACGCAGCAACCCGTTGCAGTCACTGGCCTATGCCCTATGCACTCCTCTTGAACGAAAAAGCTCCACTCGCTGCACTATTAACAGGCAGCGCCGTCCAATCGCATGGACTCGCGCAGAATCTTCCCTCTTCACAATCGTCAAGCGGCCATCTTCCAGTTGGCGGGGAGGATAATTGCCTTCACCAGCTCGTCCATGCGCCTCCTTTCCGCCGCTTCCCTGGTCGTGACTCCCGCCGGCACCAGCGGAACGCCCCTTTCCCAGCACTCTTGAGGGTCGGTCACCAAGGTTGTTTCCGTAAAGTATTGCTCCTCCTCTCCCTCTTTATCTAAGGAAGACGCCAACGACCAGAACCTGGCTGACGGCGACCACTTTGCCGCCCGTTCCCCGATGACGTACGTCGGGTCCTGCATCTCCACCAGTCCCGCGCCGTTGAGGAACCGCCTTATCCAGGCGAACCGCTTGGCATTGAACGACCGGATTACGACTCCCCTCTCGTACAGACAGTCCCAAAGGCCCTTCGTCCGCGCCCACGGCAAGGTGCCGTCCTCGTTCATCCTCTTGCCGACGAACTCCAGCAAGGCGCAGGCGATCCCGACATCCTCGCCGGCGACCACGAGACGGTTATTAAGGCTCCTTCCGACATGGACGTCCGAAGGAAGAAGGCGCTTGGCGACCTCGATCCAGCGGTCGAGACGCTCGGGGTCGATGCCCGTGCAGGGAAGGCTTCCCGCCCGGCGCATCTTCTGGACTTTCGGCGCCGCTTCCTTCGCCTTGACCCGATGCTGCTTCGGCATGGCCAGAAGCTGGTGGGCTGTGTAGACGGGACTCGCCCGAAGCTCATCGAACGGTTCCCAGTCACGGGGCAGCTTGGCGAGCGTCCCCGCCGTGTGCTTCGGCACGCCGCCGGTCCACGAGACCGTGGCGCAGGTCCCCTTGATCTCCACCCCGTCCAGGACGATCCCCGTCTCGGCAAGCACGCCCTTGAGCCAGTGGTCCAGCTCCATGAGGACGGCGTTGTAGTCCGGGTCCTCCCAGTCCGTCTTGTCGACGACGAGGAACACGTGCGCCCCGTTGCCGTTGGTGCTGGTTTCGACGTAGCAGTCCGGCAGGAAGTGCTTCCGCAAATGGTCGGCGAACCGCATCGCGTCCTTCACGTCGCCGACCTTGTGGGCGTCGATGTCGATCATCACGAGCGTCAGGCAGGTCTCGCCCTTCCTGAATCTCTTGCCGGTGAAGAAGACGGTCTCCGGGCTTGACGACGATCTCGCCCTTGATGCGGAACTCTCGCGGCACGCCGTCGAAATGGCGGATGATGTGCTTCTGGCTGAGACGGTCGAGCCATGTGCCGGACGACCTTGGTTCGTCCCCCGACTCCCAACAAGGAGCCTCGACGAGGGCGGCGAACTCGCTGCTGGCCCTGCCGTCCGGCTTCCTTGCCGCCCGGGAGCCGATGACCGCCTCGAACCGCTTGTTGCGGTTGGCGTGGACGGGACGGGGTTTGTCGGCGCCGGCGGGCAGCACCCGGATGCCCCAGTCCTCGCCGACAAGGCTCAGGAGCCACTTGGCTGCCGCCCGCTTCTCCTTTCTTTGGCTGTCCCTGGTCATCCGGCTTCCTCCGAGTCCCCTGCCGCCTGGACCGTCGCAAGGCCCGGACGTGCTTCCTTGTCGTTCAACAGCGCCGTGACGACGGCAGCCCAGTAGCCGTCCACGGTCCAGGCGACGACTTCGCCGTCCGGATTCAGGATCTCGTGACCAGCCGAGCCGACCAGTCTGGCCGTGAAGTATGTGTTGCTACTGTCCATCGACCGCTCCCGTCCCGACGTGCAAGTCCTTTCTCCTGCTCGCCGCCTTGGCGCTCAATGTCACCCCAAAGTGCGCGGCCAGCCGTTCGACGTCCTCGGGCAGGAAGACCCTCTTGTTGGCGATTTGCGTCTCCGGCTCCTTGACCAGACCGACGCTCAGCGCGTAGGTGACCCGATAGGGTTTCACCTTCAGCATCCTCGCCACGTCCTTCAGCAGGTAGTGCTTCTCGCTCATAGTCAGCCCTCCTCTCTCTTATGTAGTGTCGTCGTCATTGTTCTCTTGAGGAAAATCGGACGAAACGAGTGAGTCGTTTCGACGGCTTCGTCCCATGCCCCTGACGGCCGTCTGCGCGGGTAAGCATTCGCTGGCCGGGAAGCTGCCCGGGGTCTCGGCCGAAGCGCCGGACCGCCCGTACGGCTAGCGAAAAGTGCTGACAGTGTTGTCAGCGCTGGCACCGCGCAGAAGAATCCTGGACGGAAGTCCGGAACTGCCTTGAATTCTTTGGCAGCGATCTGCTAGGAAGAGGTCATGGGACATGAATGTCGGTTGAGCATCAGCGAGGCAGTTTGCCCATCTTGTCGCTCAGTCGGCGAACCGAACGAACAGGAGGATAGGCAAGATGAGTCAGGACCAGCGTGAACCGGACGACGGCTTCGCCGCCACGGCGAAGGACGTCAAGGCCATCAAGGCTGTCGTGGCCGAAATTGCCCAGGCCGAAGGCGGCATCGCGGAGCGTCAGGCAGGCATCGCGAGCCTCACGAAGACCTTGGTCGTTGCGCGCTATCGCCTCGGGAGCCTGCTGATGTCGCTGCCCGGGGCGTCGGCCAACCTCAGGAAGTCGAGGGGAGCGTGGTGCAAGAAGGCCGTAGAGCTTTGCGGCAACAAGGACCGGGTCTACATGGCGCGACGTGTTCAACTACTTCGAGGATCCCCCCTACGGCCACAAGATCCGCGCATCGGGGACGACTGGCGAGGAGAGGGCCAAGACGTTTGACGGGACTCTCGGCGAGCTCGATTACTTCATCCGGGACAAGAAGTACTCCGACGCCGCGAGCAGGAAGCGGGAGCGTCAGCGGGAAGCAGCAGAAGCCGCTAGGGCTGCCGATCGCCGAGAACCCGCCGCCGTCCAAGGCGCGGCACCGCGAATCGCTACATGGCTGAGTGCGGAGAAGGACGACCAGCCTGCTGGAGCCGGCGACAACGCACGCGAGTCCGGAGCGGCAGACGGCCCCGTACGGCTCGACACAGACCTCCAGGGCGAACTCGCCGTCGAGGGGGAAGGGAACGACTACCGCGCCTACATCGCGTCCGAATTCGTCGACCTTTGTGGCCACGACGTCCGGCAGGCCGTCGCCTACCTGATCGACCGCCGCTGGAACAGGGCCGACGCCCTCGAATGGCTGACGGCCTGGGCGGGCAAGGGAACGAGCCGCCCCGAAGCCGCCTGACGCGCCCCGGCCTCTCCGTATCGCTTGCGGAGAACCCCCTTGTGGGAAAAGGGAAGGCAGGCCAGCACGTGACGTAGGGTTTTGGGCGAGTAATGGTTATCGGGGAGATTCGCGAAGCCGAGATCGTCCTGGAAGACCTGTTCCATCCGAAGGGCGAGTACCCAGTTCCCGACAACCCAGTACGCTCTGGCAACTGGTCAAATTGACCGGTTGTGGTCGGCTTCATGCTTTTCCTATTCCCTTGCACTTTGCACTTGGAAGGCGCGAGGGCGCGTCTTGCGCCTGGGGATGATGCGCGAATGGTAAGGATCCTTACCGTTTACCGCGCAGGGAAACATGCAGGGGAGCATCCTGCGGCTGGCCATTGCCCACAACGCCGCTCTTGCGAGTGGTGAGGCACGGTGCCTCGCTCCCCGAAGGACGGGACAGCCAGATGCGCACGCCTCGGGCAGGACATGATCGGAAACCGGACAGCCGCCGTGGCGCGCGTATTAGGGTTACCCTACACACCCTACACGCCCTACACGCTGGTATTGGATGTCCGCATGGTCGCCGGTCCCCGTCGCGGCAATCCGGCGAAAGGGGGCTGACCCACAAGGGACTCAAGGGGCGCAAGGGCGCAACGATTCGGCTGCGCCCCTTGGACCGTCGGCCACAGGCTCCCCAAGTTTCACGCGCGAAACTTCTGACCCTGCCGGGGGAGCCGTCCCCCGTGTCCGCCGTCGTTCGGCATCGGGCGGCGGGGCACCCAAAGGCGGAGCCTCCGCCTTTTCTGCCCCCGCGCCGGGTGGTGGCACTCTTTGTTCAGATTCCGAACAAACGTCGGTCGAGCCCCCCGCAAGTCGCAAAAAGGTTCCAGGCGAACCTTTTTGCCTCTGACGGGTGGTCCATTCTCTCGTCCGTGTCCGGATGTCGTGGGTTCCGGACCGCGGCGGTTTCCGGCAGCGACTGACTCAGTATGATTTGCGTCACTCTGGGTGAAACGGCTCGTGAGCGCCGGGCTGCCCGGAAACCGAGCAGAGCGGGCCACGGTGTCGGTTCAAGACGGCTCGCCGCGCACGTGCGGAACCGCCCGTCCGGGCCGGTTCTCCTGGCGGCACTCGCACATGGGTCCGCTTGCGAGCCGGGCAGCCAGGGTGCGGCCATGCGCGTTTTCCTGTGCATGGTCAGGCAGTGCATGGGCGATCGTCATCGCAGTAGGCTCCCCAAGTTTCACGCGTGAAACTTGGCGTCCCGTGGTTGCCGACCTGATGTCCTCAAAAGGTTCGACTCGCACCTTTTGCGTCCTTCCGGGCGGTCTTCTCGGCCTTTGTTCCGGTCGCCCCAAAAGGTCCCCCTAGCACCTTTTCCCTCCTTCCGGGTTGTGGCGGCGGCTCGGGTCGCCGTCCTGCGAGAACTGTCGGCTTTCCACTGTGGAAACGCAATTTCGGCTTTCGCCGTGCCTTGTCGACTGTCGGATGTCCATGCCGACATGGATGTGGGAGGCGAGCAAATCCCCGACGTCGGGGATTTCCCCAGCCCAAAGCAGCAGCTTGTTTCCAACTCTGCCGCGCTCTCAAATGAACCGTTTGTACAAAGACGCGTCCGCGATCATTCCGTGTTCGATTCCGAACATTCGCCGATGGCAAGTCCTTCGGTGGCCGTCTGTTGGGGAGGGACGCCCACCTTGTCTATCGGACAAGGTGCCCCTCGCATCCCTTGCCGACTTCGGCAAGAAGACCAGCCTGACGTTCTTCCCATTCTTGGAACAAATGCCCCCCTTGTTAGTTGTATCCGTGCGGTCGCCACCCGTCCGGGCTGGTTTCCTGACGGCAGCACGACAGAATCGACGATCGGGGTCGGACAGCACGGCTCGGCACCCGGCTTCTAGCCATGCACGGTTTCTCGTGCATGGTCTGGTAGTGCGAGGACGGCGAGACGGTCGAGGAGGTTAAGCGTGCGACAGTGCGACAGGCATGGACTG
Source organism: uncultured Planctomycetaceae bacterium (assembly GCA_963759115.1). Classification (GTDB taxonomy): domain Bacteria; phylum Planctomycetota; class Planctomycetia; order Pirellulales; family Thermoguttaceae; genus CAVWXT01. The sequence continues at coordinate 372,776 of CAVWXT010000006.1, read as the reverse complement.
CCTCGGGATTGGCCAGGACGGCGCGTATGGGACGGCACTCCGTCTTTCGACGAGAAACGAGAAAAACAGGAGACACACGATCGTGCGTCCCCTATTCCGTTGGAAACTGGAAACGCCTCCACGAACCGCCGTAGCTCCGAGCGAGCGGTTCCATCGCACCCCCGAATTCGTGATAACGTGATAACGCCGGTGGCTCCCGCGCCGGCAGGGTTTTCGGTGTGGCGCCTTCCGGCAGCGACTGACTCAGTATGGTTTGCGTCATCCTGAGTGCAACGGCTCGGGAGCACCGGACTGCCCGGAAACCGAGTGGAGCGGGCCACGGTGTCGGTTCAAGACGGCTCGCCGCGCCCGTGCGGAGCCGTCCGTCCGGGCAAGTTTTCCTGGCGGCGGTCGCACATGGGTCCGCTTGCGAGTCGGGCAGTCAGGGTGGGGCCATGCACGTTTTCCCGTGCATGGTCAGGCAGTGCATGGGCAAACGTCATAGGAGTACCGTCTGCCCTCGGGGCAGCGCGACCCCGGCGGCTGGCGATGTCGCCCACATAGGCTTCGGCGGCAACTGCGAAGCCTCGCTCCCACCGACTGCCCTCAAGGACGGCGACCCCGGCGGCAACCCGGATCGCCTTGGAGGGGAAGGCGGAGGCAGTGCGGAGCCTTCACATCGCCCTCCGAACCTGCCCCGAGTGACAATGAGAACCCCGGCGGCGACACGGTTGTCGGGAGGGGTTTTCGAGGCATTGGCGAAGCCGTCGCCCCCCGCTCGTCGTCAGAACCTGCCCCGAGGGCTGCGCGACCCCGGCGGCGACAGGGTCGCTCGGGAGGGGCTGATGGGCAGGGGTACGAGAGCGAGGGAGCGGTCGATTGCCCACTGTGAATGTCAACGACGTTAGAGTGTGGATGCCTACGCCAATCCGTATGATCTCCCCAGCCAGCGGACGGCGCGATCGAAAAGATCTTGTGGCGGTTTGATGTAGTGCCGGTCAGCGACCGACTTCAATGACCATCCGCCGAACCATCGGGCGCACGTAGCGAACTCGCTGTCTTCCAACCTCGAAGGGCTGGTCTTCCTGAAGCTCTTGAACGGCTTAGTTGTTTTCAGCAGCGGTTGCTTGACCTGCTGCTGTTGTGAAACCCTGTCCTTCCTCTTCTTGCTGGTCGTCAGCTTCACAAGAAGACGGTTGTAGGCGGTCGCTACATTGTCGATCTTCTTATGGTCGGTGCCTTGGAGCCGTTCCACCTTCAGTGGCTTCCCTTCATCGTTGGTCAAGACCCGCTCTCCCATCCGTTTGCCGTACCGCTTCAACAACTCACAAGTCCGTGTCCACAGTGGGTAGCATACTTCCGGCACGTTCTCGTTGCCTTCCGTCTTTGTTCGTTGCCGAGTGATTCGACCCTTTGTCCAGTCCACTTGGTCGGGGTGCAGTTCGGCAATGTCGATCTGAGTGAATCCGCAGTTCAACGCCAAGAGGATGTAGAGTTGTGTTCGTTCTGTGGCGTTGTCCAGGAGAATCTTGATCTCGTCGTTGCTGAAGGTCGGCTTCTTCATCTTCCCCGTGTCGATTGCGAGGGTTGTGTTGCCTCTTCTCATGTTCCGGGGCAGAGAGTCCAGCAGCTCGGTGTCATAGCACCACCCCACGAAGATTTTTACCATCCGCAGGAACCCGGCGGCATACGGCTTTGACCAGCCATCCTTGATCCGTCGTTCAAGTTCTGTATGGTATGTCTCCAGGGTGTGACCGTTGATCGAACCGACCCCCACCCGTTGTCCTACGAAGTCGGCAAAGTGGTTCAAGGCGCACTTCAAGGAATCGTAGTAGCCCGGCGCGTATGTACCCGATTCGACACGGACCGCAGCGCGTGCAAGGAAGGACTGCACCGCTTGCCCAATGGTCGTGGGCATGGTCTTGACAGGTTTCTCGTCTTCCCTGAACCGTTCCTGCCAGACGCCTATGGTGGCGGGGGAGAGGTTGTTGTACTCCATCTGAAGAAGTCGGTCATCGAAGGTCGCCAGCATCTTGTCGATCCGCTGGATACCGTCCGCTTGGCCGTGGTCGGCGTACCAGTCCCGGATGCGCTCCCATTCCTGGCGAATGGTCCGGGGCTTCGTCTCTTCCTTCTCCAGTTCAGCGACCTTGGCGTGCCACGCCTTTACGGCGGTGCTGTATTCACCAAGGAAGTAGAAGGTCTTGCCTTGGTGTATTTTCCGCCACCGTTGCGTGGCACGATCGTTGCCGGGCATCCTGGTCAGTTCCAGCTTCTTTCGCGGCATGGCTGTGCTTTGTTTCGTCCGTCGTCCTTGGTGAAAAGGGAGGAGGAGCGGCTATCCCGTCCGACGCGGATACGATGAGAGTCTGGAAGTCTGAGTGCGGATACGGGTAAACGGATACGAAAATGACGATTTGCGGCAACAATCGTATCCGTTTGTGGTCAAGAAGTCTAGAGATTGTCGGGAAATATACTGTAACAGTCCATATTGCGGATCTGGATGTCGTTGGTTCAAGTCCCATCAGCCACCCTTCATAAAGCCTTGCGTGGCAGCTAGTTGCGCAAGGCTTTTCTTGTGCCTTAAGGGCGGGGATGAGGTCTGGTGCTGCGCCAGTCCCGCGGTTCGCATGGCAGAAGTCATGTTCGACAAGGTGATGGCTTTCCCGCCGCTGGAACTCGCGCATCCCGAGATCAGCTTGAGCGCGGCACCGACCGAAAGACCGTAGCCGAGCTCCCTCCCGTGGCAGCCACAAGGATCGGGTCCACTCACCCGCCGAAAAGCTGCCTGATCATCTGCGGGCCGTTCTCCCAAAAGATCAGGAACACGCCCATTAACGCCCCGCCGGCAATGATGCCGGAAGCGACGGGAAACGTGAACTCCTCGGACTGCTTAGGGGCCCTCCTCTCGAATCCGTAGCCAATGACAGCCCCGAGAAAGAACAGCAGGCTGTAGTACCATTGGAAGCACCATGATAGACCAAGGCCGGCGGCCGAAGGGATCCATTTCTCATGCTTAGGGAACATTTTGGCCAACAGCGGCAGTACGAGACCGACGTAGGCCGCCAAAGATGATCGACCAGGTATTCACCGCGCCCAACGACCCGATGCCGTTGCTCAGCACCACCGCGACCGCTTTCCACATCTGTGCCGCCGGGGCGGGAAACTGTTCGGAACCCAACGCCGAAGCGTTAGGCACCATGACCTGAAAACACAGCACGGTGACAATGGTCCCCGCGAAGATGCCGGCGAACTGCGCCAGGAACTGTTTGCGCGGGTTCGCCCCGAGCAGATAGCCGCTCTTCAGGTCGGTCAACAGGTCGGCCGACGAAGTGGCAGCGCCGGCCGTGATATTTGCGCTCATCAGGTTGATGTTCATATTGCCCGGACTGAGAGCACCGAAGATAAGCTGGGTCACTTTGCCCATCGGACCGATCGGCGTCGTGTCGGTTTCGCCGGTGACCCGGCACGCTACCAGCGCCAGGAAGAAAGTCAGCAGCACGGCCACCGTGCTCTGCCACCAGGGCATGTTGAAAGTCGCTTTCGCCAGCCACGCCAGCGCGACCAACGACACAAGCTGTCCGGCAACGAACCACGAAGTCGGGGCTTCGATGGCATCCATCTCGCTTCTCGTTCGGCCCTCTGCTCGCGAGAAGACCTGCCCCAAGCTGCCGAGGGCACGGACCATGCTCCGCCATTGCATCGCAAAAGAGAACAGCCCGGAGGTAACCATGCAGGCGACTCCACCCCAAAGAGTCCACGTCACCACATCGCGGAAGGCTGTTCCGGTGTCGATGCCCCACTGTTGCAGAACGGGCAAGAACACGCCCAGCAAAGCGTTCCGCCGACGATCATGCTGGTTGAGACGCGCAGTCCGGTCAGGGCGCCGGCTGCGAGAAACACCGGGTCCCACTCGAACAGAACAGTACGGTTGATCCACGCCTGGCCGAATACCGTATCGTTCAGCTTATCGATGACTGTCGTTGTCGAATACTCCTTCAGGTAATGCCCGTAGTCCTGCCAGTAAACCGGAAGAGCCTTCAGCTTGTCGCCGACGAGGATGAGTCCATCGGCCCAAAACTTGTTGAACGCGGCCAGGGCGCCGGCGATGCCCAGGGCTTTGGCGGCCCGCATTCCTTTTTCGCCGTGCGAGTGCAGGGCTCGCAGTGTTTCGGCGGCGGCGATCCCGCTGGGGAAGCGAAGCTGTTCGACGTTGATCATCTGCCGCTTCATCGGAATAGCCATCGTCACGCCGAGGACGGCCAAGAAAAACACCCAGCCCAACATCATTGGGATCGGCAAGGGGTCGTTAGGGTTGAGCATGATGTAGGCGGCAAAGGCGGAGATAAGCGTGCCGCCGGTCGAGTAACCGGCCGAGCTGGCCGTCGACTGCATGCAGTTGTTTTCCAGGATGGTCATCTTGGTTCCGGCCAGACCGACCTTGTAGAGCGCCGTCCAAACGGCGTAGGAGAGGATGCAAGCCGTGATGGCCACGCCAAAGCCCCAGCCCGCCTTGAGCCCGATGTAGAGATTCGTCAGCGACAGGACGGCCCCCAAGAGCGACCCCATCAGCACGGCCCGCCACGTGAGCTGCCGCATGCTGTCGCCGCGGCCCTTGTAGACCTTCTCGAACCATTGGCGTTCAATTTCCTCCGGGGTCCCTTGAAAGCCGGCAACCGGCAGTTCCAAGTCCTCTTCAGGTGCAGCAGTCTCGCGGTCCATCGTTTCGATTCCTTAGGGCCCACTCATGCGACTCACAGGATACGCGGAGGGAAGACGGTTTACCAGCGGGGCTGGCTGGATTGCCGCGCATTGCGAAAATGGGCAAAATGGTGCATCGTTTGATTTGCCAATACCTTTAATCCATGATCTCTCGTCATGTGCGGCATTGCCGGTGCAGTGTGGAACGACGCCGCCAAGACCGTGGAGCGTGCCACGCTCCAACGGATGATTGACGTGCTACGCCATCGCGGCCCGGATGACGAGGGCCTGTACGCCGCCGACCTGCACGTGCGACCCGAAGGACCTGGGGCAGGCCCCCGGCCTGGCTCGGAGCCAGTCCCCAGTTCTCCATGCGGCGTCGCTCTGGGACATCGGCGGCTGGCGATCATCGACATTGCCGGCGGAAAGCAGCCGCTCTCGAACGAAGACGGCTCCGTATGGATCGTCTTCAACGGCGAGATCTACAACTTCCGCGAACTGCGCGGCCGGCTGGAAGGCGCAGGCCACCATTTCCGCACCCAAAGCGACACGGAAGTGCTCGTCCATCTGTACGAGGACGAAGGGCCGGCAGTTCCTCACGCGCCTTAACGGCATGTTCGCCCTGGCGCTGTGGGACGCCCAGCGGCGGCAGTTGCTGCTGGCCCGCGATCGGCTGGGCAAGAAGCCGCTGGTCTATCGGCACGAGCCGGGCCGGCTGCTGTTTGCCAGCGAGTTGAAGGCGATCTTGCAAGTGCCCGGCGTGCCGCGGGAGATCGACCCGCAGGCGCTCGACGAATACTTGACCTATCAATACGTGCCGCACCCGCGGACGATCTTCCGGGGAATCGCCAAGCTTCCGCCGGGCCACTACGCCCTATATCGCGACGGCCGTCTCGACGTGCAGCCGTACTGGCAGCCGGATTTCAACGTCGAGGAGGATCGCCCCGCCGCCGACTACGCCAGCGAATTGCGGACGCTGCTGAAATCCTCGGTGGAAATGCGTTTGCAGAGCGAAGTGCCGTTGGGGGCGTTTCTCTCCGGCGGCGATCGATTCGACGATCGTGGTCGGGACTGATGTCGCAACTGGCCGGTGGACCCGTGCGGACTTTTTCCATCGGTTTTCCGGTGCCGGATTTCGACGAAACGCGTTACGCCCGGCTGGCGGCCGAGCGATTCGGCACGATTCACGAGGAGTTCCAGGTGCGGCCCGACGCGATGGAGGTTCTGCCGCGGCTGGTCTGGCACTACGACGAGCCGTTTGGCGACAGTTCGGCGGTGCCCACGTGGTACGTTTCGCAATTGACCCGGCGGCACGTCACGGTGGCCTTGACCGGCGACGGCGGCGACGAGTTGTTCGCCGGCTATCCGCGTTACCTGGCGGTGTGGTTGGCCCAGGGGTTCGACCGTTTGCCGGCGTTGCTCCGGCGGATGTTGGCCGGCCGCTATTGGCGGCGGCTGCCGGCCGGCACGCGGCAGAAGTCGCTCGCTCGGCGGTGGAAGCGGTTCGTGGAAATGCTGAACCGGCCGCCTGCGGAGCGGTTCCTCGAATGGATGGCCATCTTCGGCCAGACCCGGCGAGAGGCCCTGTATGCCGGCGATTTTGCGGCCACCTTGCCCGAGGTCCCGCCCTTGCACTTTCTGACGGAGGCACTGTCCCGATCGAGCCGCCGCGATCCGGTCACGGCGTTCAGCCTGGCCGACCTGGCGACGTACCTGCCCTGCGACCTGATGACGAAGGTGGACATCGCCTCGATGGCCCACGGGCTGGAATGTCGGCAGCCGTTTCTCGATTATCGCGTGGTGGAGCTGGCGGCGCGGATGCCGCGGCGGCTGAAGTTTCGCCGCGGCCGGGGAAAGCGGATTCTGCGGGAAGCGTTTGGCGACCTGCTGCCGGAGCCCATCGCGCGGCGGTCGAAAATGGGGTTCGGCGTGCCTTTGAACGAGTGGTTCCGCCGCGAGCTAAGAGACTTCGCCCAGGAGGTTCTGCTGGATCGCGGCAGTCTCCAGCGGGGCTACTTCCGGCCGGAGGCGGTCGCTCGACTGCTCGACGAACACCAGCAGGGCCGCTTCAACCACGGCTACCGGTTGTGGTCGCTGCTGATCCTGGAACTGTGGTTCCGCGAGTGGATCGGCTAGAGGTTGCCCGTCACGGCTTGCCCCCGATGGGCTGGCCGTTCTCGTCGTATCCCCAGACCGGCTTGCCAACGGGGTCGCAGAGCGTCAGTTCGGGTCCTTTCTCCGCGACGCCCAGCACGGCGCGATTCTGGCCCTTGGCGTCGCGGAGCATCAGCCCCACGCCGCCGGAGTTGATGCCCAAGCCGGCGCGATACGTGCCGTTCTGGTCGAACAGCCACAAACCCGGCCCCTGCTCGCTCAGCGACAACGTAGCCCGGCGCATGCCCTGGGGGTCGACAAGAATGAACTTGCCGGCCTCGATGGCCTCCCGCGGTGCGGCGCCGGCCGGCGCCATGCCGACGGCGACGGCCAATACGGCCAACATGGCGATCGTGCCGCCGGCGAAGACCAGGGTCACGGTCAATCTCCGGCACTTGCGTTCCAGTCGAGCCAGTCGCTCTTCGATGGTCATCGCCAACTCTCCTTTGAGAAAACGGGGGGTGTTGCCGCGATCCCTGCCCGCCCCAACGAAGCCGGTATTCTACCCGAGATTCGCCCTGGCCATCAAGCGGACGAGTTCCACCACGTTATCGACCTGCATCCGTTCGAGCACGCCGGCGCGGTGTTTGGCCGGGGTTATTTGGCAACTGGGGCAATGTCCATATCACTTTGGGCACTTCTCGCAGTCCGAAGCGGTATTTGCCCCATTTCGGACGTAAATTCCTTCGACCGATGGCAGTCCGACAATTGCCTAACGGCCAAGAATGGCGAAAAAACCGCAGCAAGGGCCCCGAGTGTCGGTGGGAGGTTGCCCTGTTCAAGGCGATCCCAAGGGAAGTTGAACGCCCCTCCACGGTCGAACCGCGTGCTTCCACCCGATCTCACCCCCCCCGAACCGCAAGTCGCTGCCACTTTACCTGTTCGCGTCCCCTTCCCATCGTCGGCCATCCCCGCTATACTTACGGTAATAGCGGTGAGAAGTGAAGTGAGCCCCTGCTCATGCCAAGTGCTCTCGTTCTGATCAGCCTGCGATTTCTGTACCGGCGACCCTCTCTGACGGTTCCGATCTCCAATTGCGGTTGATCTTCTCCCTCTATCGTTTAGCCGCGATCTTCCTTGACGAGGAGGGGCTCTGGGTGAAGACCTTGCGGCGTGAGTGCGTTTTTCCGTTTTTTTTCTACGAAGGAGTGGCTGTATGCCGCAAGGGACGATCAAGAAACTGATCGCGGACAAGGGTTTTGGATTCATTCAGGGTGAGCGGGGCGACCTGTTCTTCCACCACAGCGCCGTCGAGGGCTCGAGCATCGAGGCGCTGAGCGTTGGCCAGGCCGTGACCTACACGGAAGGCAACGGTCCCAAGGGACCGCGCCGAAAACGTCAAGCCCGCCTAAGCGACGTCGGGCGATTCGTGAATCGGGCCGACGCCGTTACGGTGTCAGCGAGAACGCCTCTGACCGGCAACGGTCAGAGGCGTTTTTCGTGGTGCCGTGCATTACCAGCGGAAGAACCGGTAGGGGTTGTCCCATTCTTCCGGCTGGTCGAGGTACAGGCCGTCCAGCCAACGCTTCTCTGCTTTCGCGGCGTCCACCGGGCTGCTGAACCGGGCCAGCACCGGCGTGGAACCTTCGACGCCGATGTTGCCCAGCAATCGCGTCACCAGGAAGGTGAAGCGCCGGAACGTCTGCTTGACGTTGTGCTTCTCCTTGCTGTAGTCGCACTGCCAGGGCACGAGCTGGCAGAGAACCACGTTGCCCCCTTCGGCCATGGCCAGCACGCCGTCGCCCACCACCGCGGCCCCCGCGGAGATCAGGGGGAAATCCTTGGGCTCGCGGTTGTGAACGTCCGCCGGCCCGATGCCTGCCAGCGGTGACGTCGTGTCGGCTGCCACGAAGTAGGCCGCGATGTGCTCGGCCTTCTTCATGGTGACGTTGGGCAGCAATGCGGCCACGTCCGGCTGATCGAGTCCGATGGCCAGCAGCCGCCCGCCCGCCTTGAGCCACTCGCCGATGGCCGCGGCATTAGCCGTAAGTTTATCCCCGGCGCCGGGACCCACGATCAGCACCTGTTCGGCGGAGGGCTTTCCGCCCTCGTAGGAACCGACCGCCACGCCGATCTTCTCCAGGTGGCTCTTGCCGGCCGGATCGCCCACGTAGAGGGCCTGCCGGCTGGCCGCCGGCTTCCAGCCCGCCGCGTAGGCAAGGATGTTCCGCGCCAGGCGCTCGGCAGCCGGATCGCTCTCGGTGCGACCGGTCACGTCCATCTGGCAGAACAGCACCATGCCGCGGCCTTCGCGGTACTCCATCAAGGGGCTGTACTGGAGGCTGAAGCCGCCGTCGACAATGGGCAGGAAGTTGCCGCGGGCCGGCTTTTCGATCAACACGCTGGCCACGTTGCCGCGATTGCCGCATCGCCAGACGTGCGTCATGGGAATGTCGCACCAGCGGATGGTATACGGGCCGTAGGGCCGGCTGGTTTCGTACTTCAACTGCGGCGGCAGCAGGGTCGCCTCGCCCCGCCAGTCGCGGAGATTGTCCAGGTCGAGCCCGGCCAGAACCGGATGGTCGGCCAGCCGCAGGAAGACGTTGCGCAGACCGTACTCCACCACGCGGAAGCCGAAGCGCTTTTCGAGCACCTTCGAGTCCTGCTCGAACACGACCACTTTCAGGCCGCTGCGGACGTTGGTCACGTTGGGCCCCGGGCCGTCGGGCGTCAGTGCGGCCTTGCCGACAATCAGGACGTCGTAGCCCGAAAGATCGGCGTCGGCCTGGACGGGCTGGCACTTCACTCCCAAACCTTCCAGCAACTTGGCCGTCTCTCCCTTGGGATCGAACAGCGCGATCTTCGCCGCAACCTTCTGGGCGGGCGACGACGGGAGCACGTGGACGGCAAACGTGTCGCTCTGCGTTTCTCCGTTGCTGAACTTGACGGTCGCGACAAGTTCGTACTTGCCTGGCGCCAATCCGGCGGGCAACGCGAAGGAGAGCGGAATGCCGCTCCTGCTGGCCGGTGGGCAATTGAGCGACCGTCTTGCCGCCGGTTGCGGCCTGCGGAATCGCCAACGACCATTGGCACTCGCAGGAAACCGTCTGGCGGGAGTTGTTGATGATGATGAGTTGCTTTTCCACCTTTTCGCCGGGCAGGAAGTTGTGGTCCTTGCTGGTGAAGGCGGCCGCTTTGCCGCCGATGTAGGCCAGCAGCGGCATGTTGTTGCGGTAGAGCGACTGCGCCGCGGCGGTGGGAATCCAGTCGGAGCGCTCGAAATCCATGTCCATCCGCATATAGCGCTCGCCGAGGTAGTCGGGGCTGAGGCCCGGCCGCTGGAGGTTCTCCCAATCCACCTTGAGTTCCTTCCGGCCCTGATCGACGCCGGGCGCAACGTCCAGTAGTGGCCATGCTCCCACGGCGAATTGGCCGACATCCCCAAGGTGCGGAAACCCCGCCAATTGTCGGTCAGATACATGGCGGAAACCGGGAACTCGTCGACGAACTTGTCGGAGCCGATGCGATTCGGGTAATCCCAGCGGTGCCAGACCTCTCCGGCCTGAAACTTCTTAGCTTCCCAGCGGAGGTCCTCTTTCTCCGCGTCAAGGATTTGGTAGGCCTTGTCGCCGACGAACTGGGCGTTCCATTCGGCGTTGCAGAACTCCCACGGCACCGGCGCGCTGCCCAACTCCCGCCTCCCCTTGTAATAGCCGCGGTACAGCGACCAGTCCCAGGTGAACGGGGCGGCGTATTCGCAGGTGAAGACGGGCTTCACCCCGACCGTGGCCCAATGCCCGAACCACTCGCTCATTTCCTGGATGGGCACGAAGTTCGGGTAGAAGTTGATGGTGTACATCGCGCCGAGATTGCCCGAGTGGTGGTGATAGACGATGCGGCTGGGATCGAAATGGCGGACGATCGCCTCCGCACGCAAGGCATAGCCGGCCCGGATCGTGCCCTGCTCAGTGCGAGGGTCCACGATGCCGTCGATCATATCCGGGTTCATGTCGTCGCCATAGCCGGTAGCGTTGTGGCTCATCGAGTAGAAGACGACCGACGGATGATTCTGCGCCACGCGGACGTAGAACTCCGCATGGTGTGCGTAGGCGCCCTTTTGATCGGCCTCGGCGGGCGACTTCCAATCGTACTGGCCGAAGTGCGGCTGGGAGAGGGATACGAGCATGCCCACGTCGTCCGCCGCCCTGAGGATTTCGGCGAAGGTCAAATGCGTGCCCGGCTCGCAGCCGTAGTTGTGCGTGTAGACGAAGTTGATGCCCGTGCTTTGCAGCCGCAACATGCTCTCCTTGGCGGCCTCGTAGGTCGCCTGCGAAGCCCCGACCTGGGCATTGTCCAGCGGCAGGGCCGAGAGGAAGATGCGGGTGCCGTTCAGGTAGAAGTCGCGCCCCTCGATCCAGAACTCGCGGAAGCCGAACCGCACGGGCAGGGCCGTGTCCAGAACCTTGCTGCCCTCCAACAGCGAAATCGACACGTCGTAGGTGTTCTGCGGCGTGATGGTGTCCCAGAGCTTTGCGGGCTTCCACTTCTCGGTCACGGCAATGCGGCCCTCCTTGAGGTCGCCCGCCTGGAACGCCTTGCTGGTGAACTCCGTGACCTTGCTCCCCTTGTCGGTGATCGTCGCGCGAAGGGCATACGGCTTGTCGGCAGTCAGCCCCTGCAAGGCCGTGTCGAAGGTGATCTCCCCCTTGCGCACCGAGGTGCTCACTTGCACGTTGTCGATTCGCGCCGGAGGGCGTGCCGACGAGGTACACGTCGCCGCACAAACCGCGGCGCGCCACGGTGCCCCGCCCCTGCCGCGGCGCGGCACTGTCGCTGAACACGGCCATGATCGCCCGCAACGGCAGAGCGACGACGTCGATGCTCAGCACGTGTTTGCTGCCCGGCGGACATGCGGCGGTGAGGTCCACCTCGCCCGACGGGAACAGCATCTCGCCCACTCTCTTGCCGTCGACGTAGACCACGGCGTTGGAATTGACGTATTCGGCCGAGAGGGCGACGCGACGGCCGGTCCATCCCTGGGGCACGGTGATCTCGCGTTGATACCAGGCCCTGTTCACGCCGCCTAGCCTCTCGCCCTCCCAACTCGGATGGAGGTAAACCGTCTGGCTGTCTTTCTGCATGTAATCGCCGATCCCGGGCCAGCAGCCGGGCACCTTGAAGTAGCCCCAATTTCCGGCCGGCGGCTGGTCGCTCTTTTCCTTTGCCGGTTGCCATTGCCACAGACCGTTGATGCAGATGCGCTCGCGGGTGGGCGTGGTTTGGTGATACGCCTTGCTCATGTCCCACACGGCCTTTACGCCCTTGGGCAATGCTGCGGCAGGCTGATCCTGGCAGACGCCCGGACTTGCGATTACGACGACACACAGAAGGGCTGCAAACGAAACGTGCCAGCGGGTTCTCATACGGCGCTCCTTAGGCAGGGGGAAATAGGCAGGGGGAGGCAGGATGGCTCACGCGAGGTCGAGCTTAGCACAGGCCCCTGGGCGTGTCAAACGCCAGGGAATACGCCTCGGAGAAGAGCACTCGGCCGGCCATTCGGCCAATTCGGAGTCGCGCCGAGCGGTCCGGCCTGACGATCGGGTCGGCGTTAGCGGCCTGTTGAAAAAGGGGACTGGCTCCGAACCGGCCGATGTAAATGCCGCAAAAGACGGTGGTGGTGAGGTGCCTGTCCCCCTTTTTCAACAGGCTGTTAGCGGTCAGATAGGGCGGGCATCGGTCTCAACAACGACGCGCCACCCAATGCCGCGAGCAGATCGGCGTAGGCCTGGGTGGCCTGCCACGTGGCGTCCAGCCGCGTGTTGGCCGAATCCAGCCACCGCTGCCGCACCTGAAGGAGCTTGATCAGATCGGTTTGGCCGGCCGTGAAGAGCCGCTCCATGTGCGCCGCTTGTTCGTTGACCGGCAGCATGATCGCCGCGGTTTGCGCGGCGAGCCGCTGGGCCTGGCTCCAACGTCCGATCGACGCCTTCACCTGCACCGCGATTCGCTGCCGGGTTTGCTCCAGGGCGACGCAGTCGCGATGATATTCGGCCTCACGCTGGGCCACCAATCGCCCGCCGGCGTTCCAGATCGGGATGGGGCTGGTGACGGCCATCCCATAGAAGCTGGACCCCGACTCGTCCTTTTCGTAAACCGGTCCCACCGACGGAATCGGAATGCGATCGGCTCGGGCCAGGCACAAGGCTGCGCGAGAGCGTTCGACCAGGGCGCGGGCCGTCTGAATCTCCGGCCGCGCGCCGAGCGCCGTTTGCAGCAGGGCCTCCTCGTCGCCGGTGGTCTCATCCTGCGGGACTTCGAGCTTGCCGTCGGGCTCGGCCGAGTCGGCCAGTTCGACGACGCCGATTTGCTCGCGCAGCCCGGCCACGGCGTCGGCATAGTCTTGCTGGGCGGCTTCCACGCGCTGCCGCGCCGAGAGGTTCTCGACTTCCGCCACGACCGCGTCGGCGGCCGGGGCCTGATTGGCTTCCAACTGCCGCCGCAGCACGTCGAGCAACCGGCCGTTGAGTTCGGCCAACTCGCGGGCGACCTGCAACTTGTCGCGGCGGTAGGCGGCCGTCTCATAGGCGCGATACGTCTGCACCAAGGCCAGAAGTTCGGCTTGCACGATGTTCCAATGCGTTTGCTGATATTCGGCATCGGCGATGGAGGTCCGGTGGGCCGTGCGATGCCCCAATTCCACCGGCTGCTCGAAGGTCATGCCGAAGAACGGCCGGAAACGTTCCGTTTGCCCATTGTCGGCAATTCCGAACACCCAGGGGCGGACATCCACGGACAGCGTGGGGTTCAAGCTGGTGGGCCACTGCCTGGCGACCTGCACGGCTTGGGCCGAGACCCGCAAGTTCTGCCGCATGGCGACCAAGTCGGGATTGCTCGACAGCGTGCCGTGTCAGCGCGGCGTCCAGACTCACTGACACCGACGGCCGGAACGGTTCGGGATTCGGAGCGGCTTGCAATTGGTCGGAAACGGTGGGAGAATAGATAGCCTGGGGGCGTTGCGGCAAGGCTGACGGCGGCTGAGCCCAGACTGTCCCCGCCGAGACCGCCGCCGTTAAGCACGTCAGCATCAGACTTCTTGGCAGATACATGCTTTCCCGGCCGGCGAGTCCGACACCCCTGCGGCCCGCATGACTGTTATGGACGATAAACTTGCTCGTATCGTTAGCATCGGAACGCCTGGTGGCAGGTCTTGTCTATTTGGCCCGCAGTCCCGGCAGTTTCGCGCGCCCCGTGCCACTGCCGCGACCGGCTCAATCTGCCCCAATTGCCGAGTCCGCGACATCGTCGCCAAGAGCTGTTGGGCAGTTGTTGCGTCACTGATGCTCATGGGGCTGTCGGGTTGCGGTCACGGGGCAGCCCAATCGGCCACCGCGAAGAGCGAGGAATCTGACACGGCTGTCGTTACGGTCCGCGTTGAACCGGCCCAGCGGCGGACAATTGCCCAGGTAGTGCAAGGATTGGGCTCGTGTGAGGCCTTGTTGCACGCGACCGCCACACTGGCGCCGGCCGTGGAAGGGCGGGTGCTCGAAATCCTGGTACAGCAGGGCGACACCGTGAAGGCCGGACAGCCGATCGTGCAGCTCGATGCACGGGTCGCCGAGGCGAATTACAGCGAGAAGAAGCGGACCCGCGAGGGACTTGAATCCTCACTGCGTCTCTTGAAGGCGTTGCCCCGCCCTGAGGAACAAAAAGCCCTGCAACTGGCAATCGACGACGCCAAGGTCGGCGTCGAAAAGGCCGACTCGATCGTCCAACGGTTACAGCCGTTGCTCGAGCGCAAGGAAATCCCCGAGCAACAGATGTTCGAGGCGAAGTTGGCCCTGGCTCAGGCCCGCGTCCAGCAGCAGAAGGCGGAAACGGCGTTGACCATCGCAATGCTGGGGGCACGCGCCGAGGCGGTCGAAGAGGCCCAGGCCCGCATCACCGTCGCCGCGGCGACCGAGGCCCAGGCCAAGGCGCAACGCGACCTGCACACCATCCGCGCGCCCATCGACGGCATCCTGGACAAGATCACGTGCCGGCTCGGCCAGGCCCTTACCTTGGGGACGCCGATCGGAGAGGTCGTCGACTCACGGCAACTCTACGCGCTGGTCTGGCTGCCCATGCGCGACGCTCGGTTGGTCCGCGTCGGGCAGGCGGCGCAAGTCTCTTCGAGCGATTTGCCCGCAAGCCGTAAGGCCCCCGCAGGGCAGGCCAACAAAGGGATCGATTCCCTCTCCGGCCAGGTGGCCTATGTCGGCCAGACGGTCGATGCGCAGACCGCGAACGTTCCCATCCGCGTGCTCGTGGACAATGCCCAAGGGCGGCTCCGCCTGGGGCAGATGGTCGCGGTGACGATCACCGTCTCTGAGAAGCCGAACCTGCTTGCCGTGCCCGTGGCGGCCATCACCGACTTGGGCGAAGGCCCGCTGCTGAGCGTGGTACGCGACGGAAAATCGGTGCTCCTCTATCCGCAACTTGGCCAGAAGGACCGGCAGTGGGTCGAGGTCACGGGAATCGACTTCGATGCACAGACGCGCCCGGACGGTCTCAAGCCGGGCGAGCCCGTGGTTGTCGAGGGCAGTTACAATCTGCCCGAGGGCACCCAGATCAAGGAGCAGCGCGACCAGAGCGGCAACGAGCACGTGCCGGTGGAGAAGCCCGCGGAGGCCAAGCCGTGAGCTTGACTGCACCCCAGGGAGCGGAATCCCGCCCGGTGCCGAGTGGGCACAACGTGCTCACGGCTGGCGCGTCCCTACTTCGGCCTGATCTTGCTGGTTACGGTCCTGCTGACCGCCGCCGGGGTGTACGCGATGCTGCACATGCCCAGCGGCATCTATCCCGAGGTGGCCTTTCCGCGGATCATCGTCATCGTGCAGACGCCCGGCCTGGCGGTCAAGGACGTCGAGATCGGCGTGACCCGGCCGATCGAAGAAGCCGTCAACGTGGTGCTGGGCGTGCTGCGGGTGCAGTCGAAATCGGTTCGCGGGGCCGCGCGAGGTCCGCGTGGATTTCGTGGCCGGCACCGACATGATCCAGGCCCTGAACGACGTGCGGGCGAAGATGGCCGACGTGGCGGCGCAGCTTCCGCCGGGCACCAGCACGATCGTCGAGCGGCAGACGCCCTCGGTCTTCCCGATCATCTCGTTCGCCGTCACCGGCGGGCGCGACCCTTCGGCGCTGCACGATTACGCCTTCTACGATTTGCGGCCCCGCATCTGCCGCATCCCCGACGTCTCCTATGTCACGGTCCAGGGTGGAGACATCCGCGAGATCGTCGTCGAGGTCGAGCCGGAGTCCGCTGGTCGCCGCCGGCCTGTCGCTGGTGGAAGTGGCCGATCGGCTGGGCAAAGAGCACCGCATGAAGGCCGTGGGCCGGATGGACCGCGAGGCGCGGCAGTTCCAGGTGTTGACGAACACGCAGATCGTCGATCCCCAGGAGCTGGAGAACCGCGTCGTCGCCGAGAAGAACGGCCAGGCGATCCGCGTGCGCGACCTGGGGCGGGTGATCATCACCCATGAAGACCGCACCATGGCGATCCGCCAGGACTTCGACGGGCGGGGTAGCGATGCCGTCGTGCTGACGGTCTTTCGCCGCTTGGGCGGCAACGCCCTGACGGTTTCCTCCGAACTCAATCGGATGCTGGAGACAGCCCGCCCGTCGGCCACGGCGAAAGGCATCCACATCGTGCCCGTCTACGACCAGGCCCTGCTGGTGCGGACGGCCATCGACAACGTCCGCGACGCGATCTTGATCGGCGGCCTGTTCAGCGTGCTGATCCTCTTGATGTTCCTCAAGAGCATTCGCGCGACGCTGCTGGCGGCCATCTCGATCCCCTTGAGCCTGACCATCAGTTTCTTCTTCCTCCGTTTGACCGGCGACACGCTCAACCTGATGTCGCTGGGGGGCCTGGCGGTGGCGATCGGCCTGATTATCGACGACTCGGTGGTGGTCGTGGAGAACATCGCCCGGCACATGGCGGAAGGGCAGACGGGCGACGACGCCATCGCCGCGGCCAGCCGCGAGATCAGCGGCGCCGTGATCGGCTCGACCCTGACGACGATCCTGGTGTTCGTGCCGCTGGCGTTCGTCCGCGGCGTGATCGGGCAGTTCTTCCAGTCGTTGAGCCTGGCGTTGTCGGTGGCCCTGCTGGTCTCGATGGTCATCAGCCTGACGCTCGTGCCCGTGTTGGCCGCCCGCTTCCTGGGACGGCGGCGGATGCCGCACAGCGGGCCCGATCTACAACGTCCTGGCCGGCGGCTACGAAGGGCTGCTGCGGGTGGGGCTGCGGATGCCGCGGACCGTCATCGCCCTGGCGCTTCTGGCCGTCGTGCCGGCCTGGTGGCTCTACCAGAACGTCGACAGCGGCTTCATGCCCGAAATGGACGAAGGGGCCTTCGTCCTGGATTACGAGATGCCGGTCGGCACTTCCCTCCAGCAGACCGACGCCGTGCTGCGGCGGGTCGAGGCCTTGTTGCTGGATACGCCCGACATCAGCGGCTACATCCGCCGCACGGGGGCCGAACTCGGCTTCTTCGCCACCGAGCCGCACACGGGCGACATCCTGGTGAGCCTCAAGCCGTCGGGCCAACGGAAGCACACCGGCGCGGAAATCCGCGAGGATCTGCGCCGGCGGTTGACGGCAACCGATCCCCGAACTGAAGGACAAAACCGAGCTTCAAAGCCCTCATCGAAGACCAGATCAACGACCTTTCCGGCGCGACCAGCCCATCGAGGTCAAGGTCTTCGGGCCCGATCTGGCCGTGCTCCGCAAGCTGGCCTGGCAGGTCGGCGACATCGTGAAGCAAACCGAGGCCAAGGACGTCGATACCCACGTGGAACTGGAGAACTCGGACCTGATCGTCCGGCCCGATAGCGTGCAGGCCGCGCGGGTCGGCCTGACCTCGATGGACGTGGAATCGCAGATCAGCGCCGCCCTGTATGGGCAGGTGGCCAGCACGCTGCCCCAGCAAGACCGCATTACCAACATCCGCGTCCGCTACCCGGACGCCGTTCGTTACGACCGGCAACGGCTGGAGCGGCCTGCCGATCAGCCTGGGCGCGGCCGGCGCCACTGGCCGCCAGTGTTCCGGCGGGCACTGCGCCGGCCGCCAGCCCGGCCGCCGGTTTCGTCCTCCTGCGCCAGGTGGCCTCGATCCAAGTCGAACCCAGTGCCAACGAGTTGTGGCGCGAGAACCAGCAGCCGATGATCAACGTGACCGCCGAGTTGGAGAACGCCAACGACCTGGGCAGCGTGACCCGCAAGCTCCAGGAACTGCTGCCGCAGTTGAAGTTCCCGGCCGGCTATCGCTGGGAACTGGCCGGCAACTACAAGTCGCAACAGGAGTCGTTCGCCAGCCTGGGCATGGTGCTGGTCGTGGCGGCGGGCTGGTATTCCTCCTGCTGGGCTTCCAGTTCCGCAGCCTGACGCTGCCGCTTCTGATCTTCCTCACCCAACCGATCTCGCTGGCCAGCGCCATGCTGGCCCTCTGGCTGACGCACACGCCGTTGAACGTTTCGTCGTTCATGGGGGCGATCCTGCTTGATCGGGCTCGACGTGAAGAACGGCATCATCCTCATCGAGTACATCGGCCAATTGCACCAGGGCGGACTGCCGCTGAACCAGGCCCTGGTCCAGGCCGGCCGCACCCGCTTCCGGCCGATCCTCATGACCAGCCTGTGTACGATCTTCGGCCTGCTGCCCTTGGCCTTTGGCATGGGGCCCGGGGCACAAATGCAGCAACCTTTGGCGATCGCGGTGATCGGCGGACTGATCGCCAACATGCTGTTGACCCGGCTCTTGGTTCCCGTGGGATACCTGGCCCTGCAGCGGCGAGGCGCGGCGGCGGCTTGACATCCGCGCGGCCCGCGCTTACATTCACCGTAACGTTTACGGACGAGCCGGGGACTGGTCCGTTTTTCGGCCGGAAGCCGTGTTCTGGGAACAGACGCGGGCCGAAAACACGGACCTGTCCCCTTCTGCGGCACGCAAGACCAACGTTCCCGAAGCAGAGTAACGAAAAAGGAGAAAGCCATGACCCGTGCGCACATCACCCTGAGCATCAGCCTGCTGTTGCTGGCGATGCCTTTGTTTGTTTCGTGCAAAGACAATGCGGCGCCCTCCAAGACGGCGGCCAAGGCCGGGGCCAAGTCGGGAGACTATAACCACGACATGTCGGAGTACAAGAAGCTGGCCTCGGAAGCCATGAAGCTGGCCGGCGACGACAAACTGGCCGAGGCCTTCCCCAAGACCAAGGACTTGGAGAAGGCGTTCGACAAGGGCACCGAGGACATGAAGAAGGCCGACCCGAAGCTGTGGACGGAGATCGACACCCAGATGGACGCGGCCATCGATGCCACCAACCCGTCGAAGGACGGCACGCCGAAGAAGGCCACCGCCGAACTGCAGAAGTTCATCGACGTGCTCGGCAAAGTGCCCGCGAAATAGATAGCCGAAAGGGCGAAAAGAAATGAAGCGAACCACGAAGAACGTCATGCTGCTGTTGGCGTTCCTGTTCATCGGGTCCATTGCATCGGCCCAACAGACGACGCTGCCGGTGAAGGTCAGCGAGAACGGCCGGTATTTCGTCGACCAGAACGGCACACCTCTGTTCTGGCTCGCCACCACGCAATGGGAACTCTTCCGCGGGTTTACGCAGGAAGAGGCCAAGCTCATTCTGGAGAAATCCAAGGGGAGCGGCTTCTCGGTGGTGCAGGTCATGCTCACCGGCGTGGGCGACGGCACCAAGCCCAACGTCTATGGCCAGAAGCCTTGGTTGAACAACGATCCGGCCATGCCCAACGATGCGTATTTCCGCAACGTGGACGCAGTGTTGCAGATGGCCCGCGACGACAACACGATCGTGCTCATGACGATCTATCATCAGACGTGCCGCAAGTACATCACGGCCGACAACGCGCGTCGCTGGGCCAAGTGGCTGGGCCAGCGTTACAAGGACGTGCCGAACGTGGTGTGGGCGCTGGTGCCCGAGGCCAAGCCGTCGTTCCTGCCGATCACGCGCGATCTGGCGGCCGGCCTGCGTGAAGGAGACGGGGGCCGGCACCTCATCACGGTCCATCCCGATCCCTCGCCCTACTCGTCCAGTTTCCTCCACAGCGAGAGCTGGCTCGATTTCAACACGATCCAGACGTGGAACGCCGTCAAGTTGATCTATCCGATGGTGACCTACGACTACAATCTGAAGCCTACCAAGCCGGTGGTCATGGCCGAGGGCGCGTACGAGGCGGGCATGGAATACAGTTTCGAGGTCACGCCGTTGTGGGTGCGGCGGCAGGCCTACTATTCGTATCTCGCCGGGGGGCACCACGGCTACGGGCACAACGACAGTTGGCGCATCCTGCCGACGTGGAAGCAGTCCCTCGACGCGCCCGCGGCGGCCCAAATGGGCGTGCTCAAGAAAATCTTCCTGGCCCGCAAGGAGTGGTGGCGGCTGGTGCCCGACCAAGGCGTGTTTGCCGCGGGCGGCCGGATCAGCGACGCGCCGCTGCCGATCGATTTTCCCACCGACAAAGAACGCAGCGCCTACGTCCGCAAGCTGGGACCGTATCAGACGGGCGGAAGAAAGCCCACCGGCAACGAAAAGCCCGCCGGAAACGATCTGCTCCACCTGGCCGCCCGGCACCAGGACGGCAAGTGGGCCATGCTCTATCTATCCGAAAAGGCATCCTTCTCGGTCAACATGAGCAAGATCGCTGCCCCCAAGGTCAACGTAGCTTGGGTCAATCCGATCACCGGCGAAGCGACGCCCCTCGGCCAGGAATCCAATACCGGCGTGAAGTCGTACTCGACGCCCGACGGTTGGGAAGACGCCCTGCTGATTCTGGAGGCCGCCGACGGTCGATGAACAGGCCCGCTCAACCCGATGTGTCCGTGTTGCTCTGCGCCGCTGCGGCTCAGAGTTGACGCCGGGACAAGGCGACTTCTACGTGGTGCGGATCGAGGCGATGGCCGATCCCACGCCGCCGAGCTTTTCGGCAGAAGACCTGGAGCGCGATCCCAGGGCGGAGATTCAACGGCTGATCGACCAGATGCGCGACTTGTCGGAGCAAGAACTGATGGACCAGGTCTATCGCCGGCTCGTCCTCCACCTTTGCGGGCCGTGCTACCGTCGTTGGATCGAAGACCCGGTGAAATAAGACGTAGGACGGATTTCCTGATCCGTCCGGTTCGTTGGGGTTGGAAAATCCATCGTGCAAGGAAGCGGAAATCACGATACAGGGCAAGTTAGCCATCAATCCCTTGGAAACGAGAATCAGAAAAGCCTGTGCTGACGATGCGGCCGCGGCGTGGGAAATACGCAACGCCGCGATTTTGAGCCAGTGCAAAGGGCACTACCCGCCGGAATCGCTTGCGATCTGGACCAAGGGCGAGATCACCGAGCAATTCATTCAATTTGTCGTGGAACAGTTCTACGTTGCCACCGTCAACGATGCGGTCGTTGGAACAGGAATGATCGATTGCAACACGGGGCGCTTGGACGCAATCATGGTACGCCCCGACATGATGGGACGCGGCATCGGCAAGCAAATGGTGTCGTTTCTGGAAGAAATTGGCCACGCCGCAGGCTTGACGAAGTTGACGCTGGATTCGACTCTGAACGCAGCCGAGTTTTATCGGAGTTGTGGTTTCGTGGGTGAAGCGATCGGGATATACCAATCGCCTCGCGGATCACCCTGGATTGCATTCCGATGACCAAAGTGCTTCGATCGCCGCCAAGTGATGGCTAACCAGGCATTGCACGGCCAGCCCTGGAGCGACAGTGCAACTGTCGCCCCAACTCAGGCTTGTCTCGACAGGCGCGTCTACCCCGCCTTCCTGGCCGTGGCAAACTCGTAGAGCCGCGCGTTCCCCTGCTTGCCGATCTCGCGGACTGCCCCCGTCTGGCGAAAGCAATAGGCGATCCGCTGGGCGATCCAACGGTGTACCTGGAGCGATTCGGCCAGGTGGCCGGAGTGGAAGGGCTGCGGCAGACCGCTGCCGGCCAACCGGGCCAGGTCGGCGGCCGTCTGAAAACGATGGATGGCGTGTACGGCCACGAGCTTCTGATCCTCGACTTGATAATCGTTCAACCGCCACCGCCGGCGACGCCCGTGACCGGGATAGCGCCACTCCTCGACGTCGACCAGCGGCACCTCCAGCGTCAACCGCTTGTGGGGGAACACCCGTGTGAAATGCACCAGGTCGTCGAACAGGTCCAGCAGCGTGCCCCGCTTGGGGCTCTTCCGCCGCAAGGTCACCGGGCCGTTCAGGCTCTCCCGCTTCACCAGCACCTTCTCGACCACGATCGGCTTGACCACGACGACCGTATGGTCCTTCAACAGGACTTTCACCTTGTCGCGGATGGCGGCCAGCGACCCGTGCTGGATCTCCACCAGCCGGCCGCCGCACGTTACGTCAATGCGATAGTCGCCCAGCGGCACCTCGAATTGGGCGTCTTCGCCGGCATAGAGGGCTTTCAGATCGCGGTGCAGCGAGGTTTCCATGACATCCGCGGGAGGACTCAAGGCCCCCAAAACGGCAAGTTGGCGGTTTACCTGTAAGACGGACTCCCCAATCCGGCCCGTTCTCGGGGGACGGATTGGGAAATCCGTCCTACCGTATGGCCGGCTCCGGGAGACGAACACTCGACCAACAAGGATTATCGTACCCTCGGGCCGGCCGAATCCAGGCGGAAAAGAGGGGAGGGGCCCAGTTTGCCGCACGACGCTGCACATCGGGCGCGATCAACGGTCGGCGACGATTAGCGCTCTTCTAACACGAATTTGACCGAAGACTATTTTTTCAAACATCAAGCCCTAACACGAGTCGGCGATTGTTAATGCCTTTCTAACACGAAATTGACGGAAGACTCTTTTCCCAATCATCAAATGCTCACATGGGTTGGCGATGATTCACCCGTTCCCGAGATCGCTGTTGATCTCGGCGGGGGCAAGTCCTGTTTCCTTTTCTAGGAGGTGCGAGATGAGATGGAGTCGAGACGACAGACCTGGGCGGGCTGGTGCCTGCAAACGACGCGGCTTTACGCTGATCGAACTGTTGGTCGTGATTGCCATTATTGGCATGTTGATCGGGCTGTTGCTTCCCGCGGTGCAAGCCGCCCGCGAAGCCGCCCGCCGATCCCAGTGTTCCAACAACCTGAAGCAGATCGGACTGGGGATTCTCAATTTTGAGTCGGTGTACCGGAAGTTGCCCACCGGCGGCGAGGGAACTGATTACACGATCAACGCCAGTAAGACGGCGCCCTCGTCGTGTTTCTCCAAGCACTCGCTGTTCACGCACCTGTTGCCGTACATCGAGCAGAAGGACATCTACGTTCAGTTGGACCTGACCAGGAGCTACCGCGACACGACGATCGACTCGACCACCGGCAAGTGCAACTCCGTGACGTGTCAGCGGACGATCAACACGTACGTGTGCCCGAGCAATCCGTACTTGAGCTACAAAGACCCTTGTGGTTACGGCGGTTTGGACTATTTCGCCACGGTCTACACCGACATTAGCGACGGCCTCGGGCCGAACCCGTTGGTGGGCGTCCGCGATCATGCCACCCGAATGGATGGAGCGATGACGGTCCCCGACGGCAGGAACCTTGGGACCAGCAAGGATATCCCGGGGAACTACATCGACGGCACCAAGGCAACGGGCGTCCCGATTGGGTCCATTTCCGACGGCCTCAGCAACACCATCGGTGTCATCGAGGATGCGGGACGCGTCTGCCCGACGGCCTCGGCGCGGCCTATGGGGGAACGGCCGGCAGCTACGCCGATCCCGCCGCCGTCGATCCCCTTTGTCAACTCGACGCGGCTGATGTTACCGCCACGACCGCGAGCGGTATATGCCGCCGCGGCGTGTGGCGTTGGGCCGATCCCGACGCGGGCGGCAGCGGAGTCTCCGGCCCGACGACCGATCAGGCCGAGACGGTTTCGTACACCGGAAAGGTCATCAACCAGAACAACTACCCGACCGGCGGTCCGGTCGGACACCTCTGGACGTCGAACAACCAGGGATTGAACGACGAGCCGTTCTCGTTCCATCCGGGCGGCTGCAATGCCGTGTTCATGGATGGCAGCGTACACTTCTTAGCGGAAACCTTGACCCCGGTTGTCATGCGGTACATGGTCACCCGCTCGGAAGCCAAGCCCGTGGACGCCGATTTCTAACGACTCAGCGGGCGTAGTCCCGCGAGGAAAACGAGAGGTTGGAGAGGATCGAGGAACACGGGCCTTCGACTCCACGCAACACAAGCAGGCGCTGGGCATGTCCGGCGCCTGCTTGTGGCGTTTCCGGACTCACAAGGAACGCAAACGGATGATCTCAGATCGCTTGATTGCCCTGGTTGTGTGCGGCTGCCTTCTGCTGGCCGTCATCATCGTCTTTGAACAGACCGCTACGCACGATTTCGTCAACTTCGACGACCCCGGGTACGTCTCCAAGAACCCGCAGATCAGCCAGGGCCTGACGCTCAACGGCCTACGGTGGGTCTTCACGCACAGCCACGTCGGCAACTGGCACCCGCTCAGCGGACTGTCCCACATGCTCGATTGCCAGTTGTACGGCCTTCGCCCGGCGGGACATCACGTCACCAACGTCGTCTTGCACGCGGCAACCGCGATCCTGCTGTTCCTGGTCCTGCGGCAAATGAGCGGCGAAATTTGGCCGAGCGCTCTGGCGGCCGCCGTGTTTGCCGTTCATCCGTTGCGGGCCGAATCGGTGGCATGGATCGCCGAGCGGAAGGACGTCCTCAGCGGCTTGTTCTTCATGTTGACGCTCGGCGCCTACGTTGCATACACCCGCCGCCCCTTCTCGTTTCGTCGCTATCTGGTGGTCGTGGGCCTCTTCGCCTTGGGCCTGATGGCCAAGCCGATGTTGATTACCCTGCCATGCGTTCTGCTTCTGTTAGACTATTGGCCGCTCGGGCGACTCCAATTTCCCGGAGGAACCAACGAGTCCGCCGGACGCGGGCCAGGCAGCCACCCCACGGCCGCGCGACGGGTGCTGTTGGAGAAGGTTCCGCTGATGGCGCTGGCCGCGGGATCGGCGGTGGCCACCATCCTGGCGCAGGCCGAAGCCGTGCGATCCGTCGAGACATTTCCCTTGTCGGCCCGGATTGCCAACGCCATCGTTTCCTACGTCGCGTATCTGGGCCAGTTTGTCTGCCCGGTGGGATTGTCCGTTCTTTATCCTCATCCGGGCAATGGCATTCCGGCTGCGAAGGTCGCTGGCGCCTTGCTGCTGTTGGCCGCCGCTTCCACGGGCATCGTGCTGGCGCGCCGCCGATGTCCGTATCTGCTGGTCGGTTGGCTTTGGTATCTGGGCATGCTGGTGCCCGTGATCGGGCTGGTTCAAGTGGGAGAGCAGGCGATGGCCGACCGCTATACCTACCTGCCTCAAATTGGACTGTGCATCGGCCTGGCCTGGGGCGTCGCACGGTTTTCCGAGTCTCGGCGGCGTGTTCGCTGGATAAGTGGCGTAGCTGCGGTCCTGGTTCTGGCGGCACTTATGGGCGCCGCCCGGCGACAGGTTCTCGTTCTGGCGCGACAGCGAGACGCTTTGGACCCGCGCGCTCGCCTGCCCGCCGGCATCCGTAACGGCTCATCTCCTTCTGAGCGACTGGTTGGCAGCCCACGAGCGGCGGGACGAGGCGGTGGAACACTGATCGCGCGGCCCTGGACATGGACCCGCACGATCCGATGATCTGGGTCGACCTGGGTCACGTGCTTTTCGAAAAGGGGGCCTATGATGACGCCGTGACGGCCTATCAAAGCGCCATCGCCATCAAGCCGGATATTCCTGTGGCCCACAACAATCTGGCCGCTATCTTTCGCCAGCGAAGCGACCTCCCGCAGGCTCTCCGACATTACCGCCTCGCCCTGGATGCGGACCCGGACTACGCTCCCTCGCTATTCGGGCTGGGCGATGTCCTCGGCCGGGAAGGCAACTTCCGCGAGGCCGCGGCCCAATGGCGCCGCGGCCTCCGCGTGCAGCCGGACAATGTGCCCGCGCTCCTGTCCCTGGCCACCGTGCTCGCGGAAGGCCCGGACAAGCAGCTCCAGAATCGGGCCGAGGCCGTCGAGATGGCCAACGCGGCGGAGGCGCTAATCGGCGACCGGGAGCCGGCCATGCTGGCGGAGGTAGCCGTGGTGTACGGCAAAGCGGAGCGATTTTCCAAAGCCCTGGAAACGGCTTCCAGGGCCCTGGGGCTTGCCGAGCAACAAGGTGCGCGTCGCCTGGCTGCTGCCGTAAGAGCCGAGATGACACAGTATGCCGCCAAGGCCCGGTCCAAGAACAACGCGGCGATTTCGCCGTAGAGCGGATTGCAATCCTGACCTTCTCTCCGCCGAGGCGCTCAGCGAGCCCTTTGCGTGAAACGCGCCCCGAGGGGAGATTTCCACGCCGGAAATTGGTTCCAATCCCCGCCTCGGCAGCACTGTTTCTATCACCGAGCTTTCGCGGAAATCTAACCGCGAATTATCGTCCGGCTCATCAAACCCTGACATGCTTCCGGCCCAATGATCGTTCCTACGGGCCAGCGGGCGTCAGCATGTTCTGACAAGGCAATAGCGGCTGGAACCGGCTTGGGTGGTCTTTCGTAACTCCCGCTCGCCTCCGCAGGGCCCACGGTAAGGCAATCTGGGCAGCAAAGCCTGTCCGCAATCTCAACCTTAGGAGAACTGTATGACTTCGCGATTGATGTCGGCCGGCGTTGGGAAGGATCGACGGCGGGGAGCAATCGCTTCGAGACTCCACCGTGTGGGAATCGCTTTGGCGTTGGGGCTCGCCACGGCGATGCCGGCCTTCGCCGCGCCCTGGAGCTTTGGCGTGCTGTCGGACACGCAGTGGACGCGCCGCGACGGCGTGACCATGAACCCGAACACGATCCCCGTTTCGGTGGTCAAACAATTGGATCAGCAGTTCATCAGCAAGGGCGTGCTGCTCGTAGTGGCCGTCGGCGACACCGTGGACAGCCCCGGCGCCGACTGCGTCAACTTCAAGGCCCGCGCCCTCTACGCCCAGGACCTCTACAACGCCCGCATCGGGTTCTATCCGCTGCGCGGCAACCACGACGCCAAGGGGGCCCTCTCGGGCGTCGAGTTCGCCAATGCCTTCCCGCAGATCATTCCGGGGGCCAGCGCGGGCGTGAACAACAACACGCCGTTGTCCATTACCACCAGCGTCATCAGTTCGCCCGAGGCGCTGGCCAAGGTTCCGCCTGCGGCCAAGACCGGCTCCACGTTCGTCATCGGCTCGAACTTCTCGGCTCCCACGACGAACGCCGCCTACAACGCCCACTCGTACGCCTTCACCTACGACAACGCAACCTTCGTGCTGCTCGATCAGTTCGACGCCAGCGACAAGGGCGACGCGTCCGGCGGCCAGGCCAAGAAGTCGGCTGAGAAGAGCAGCACGGCGGCCGAGAAGAGCGGCGATTCCGGCGCGAAGAGCGGCAAGAAGGCCGGCGGCAAGAAAAAGGATTCCGCCGGCAAGAAAAGCGAGTCTGGTGGCGGGACCGAAAAATCTACCATCGCCCGGCAGCAGTCCTGGATCACCAGCACGTTGCAGGCGAGCAAAGCCGCCGGCCGCCAGGCCTTCGTCTTCGGCCATAAGAATCTCTTGGGCGGACACCACAAGGACAACCTGTTCGGCGGCCAGGCCGATGAGTCCGATCCGGGCGACGGCGGCGACGGAACCCCCGTCGGCGACGCCAAGCGGGCCGCCGCGGACGCCTTCATCACCAGCCTCGCCGACAACTGCGTCCATTACTACATCTGCGGGCACGACCATCATCATTATGATTCGGTCGTCGCCGACCCCTTGAATCCCGGCAAGAAGGTCCATCAGATCATCAGCCAATCCGACAGCTCAAAGTTCTACGTCCCCAAGCTGCCCGTTTCGTCCAACGACACGCCCATTTCGCAGCAACTCGAGCAGGTCGGCTACTACATCTACACGGTCGATGGGCCGCGGGTCACGGTGGACTACTACGCCGCTCCCGCCAGCACCCAGGACGGC
Organism: uncultured Planctomycetaceae bacterium; assembly: GCA_963759115.1. Classification (GTDB taxonomy): domain Bacteria; phylum Planctomycetota; class Planctomycetia; order Pirellulales; family Thermoguttaceae; genus CAVWXT01. Next base: position 344,973 of record CAVWXT010000006.1, on the reverse strand, counting down.
GAGGGGCTTACGATTGAGGCAGGCGGGAGCCCCACCTACCGATTCACCAAGCAGTTGACCTTCGGCTATAGCTTGAACGGCAAGGAATTCCTGGTCGCCGAGCAGGGTGGCTACACGGCCGTGCGCGACAGCATCGCCGCGGGCACCGCCTTCAACGAGACCTACCGGGGCACCACGATGGCAATCCTCGGCGGCGCCAACGGCAACAGCGCCGCGACCAACTACGGCAAGGCGCTGACCAAGGCCATCGACACCGGCTGGGCACCCCCGCGGCCGGCCTCAAGAGCGACGTCTTGACGCTCTGGGGCATGTGCGACCTCGGCACGTCCCAAACCGACACGTTCACCCTGTCGATGACCTTCGATTCCGCTGGACTGTCCCAGAGCGCCCTCAATAATGGCGAGTGCTACATCGCCAGCCAGGACGCCTCCGGACTCTGGATCAACGCCGTCGACGCCAACGCGGGCGGAACCAAGCAATTCCATGCCGGCGCTTGGAACGCCGGCTACGGGCTGGGCGCCTACGGATACGACGCGCCCAGCGGCACCCTCTGGGCCGTTGTCAACCACGGCGGCAGCTTTGCCGCCGCAGCCAAACCATCGACCGCAGCCATGCGGCCTCTTCGTCGCGTGAGGTAACAACCTCCTGCCAACACAACGCTGCGAGCATGGAGCAGGCCGTCCCCCGCAATGGGCGGCCTGCTTTTTCCCACCGGGAGTCGCTGCCGCCCCCCAAGGCGGGCCTGTTTTATTTACAGAAATTTAGCGGAAGGCTAATCAAAAATAATTGTCGTGCTCATCAGGCAATAATTCGCACCTGAGCTAATGGGTACTTTCACGGGACCGGCCAGCGTTAGCAAGTCCCGGCAAGATGCGAAAAGCGGGAACCAAATTAGGAAAGGAGGCCGGCAAGGGGAGACGGTGCGATCGCGGCGTTTTTGTCCATAAGGTCGTCAATCATTTCGGGTACGGGTATTGCACAAGGAGAACAAATCATGAGACGAGCGGATCGACGCGGCTTCACGCTGATTGAGTTGTTGGTGGTGATTGCCATCATTGGAATGTTGATTGGGTTGCTGCTTCCGGCCGTTCAGGCGGCTCGCGAGGCGGCCCGGCGTTCGCAGTGCGCCAACAATCTCAAGCAAATCGGCCTTGCCCTGTTGAACTTCGAGAGCGCCAACAAGAAGTTGCCGCCGGCGTCCCAGGCGCCGTGGGCCACTGGCGTGGACGTTGACACCTACATGGAGTATCATGACCCGTTCGGCCCGAACTGGGCCGTGCTGATCCTGCCCTTCATCGAGCAGTCCGCGTTGTATGCCACGGCGCAGGTCGACAAGTGGCCGGGTGTGACCTTTCCGTACCCCGCATCGAAAAAACCCAAGGTCCCCCTGCCGGATCTCTCGGGCGTGAGCTTGGCTTGGCGGGTGATCGCCGACAAACGGATACCTTTCTACCTCTGTCCGTCCGACGCGTTTAACACGCAGCCGTTCGTGAACCCGTTGGTGCCCGGCGCCCTACAGGCCGATGGCACGACCGCGTGGGCCCGGGGGAGCTACGGCGTGACCGCCGGCTACGAGGACTACGACCATGTGGCCTGCGGCGGCACGAAAAAGTCGAGCGCGAGCAGTGTCTCCGGGGCCGCCGGGCTTTGGTCCAGCCCCGTGATGTCGGCCAACTACGGAGCCAAACTCCAAGACATCACCGACGGCCTGTCGAACACGAATATGGTGTGCGAGTTGCGGGCCGGCTTGACGTCGGTCGATCCGCGGGGCGTGTGGGCCATGGGCTTCCCCGGGGCGAGCGTCGTGAACGCGGGGCGGGACTCCTACAATCCAACCCCCAACAACCTCATGTGGAGCGACATCCAGGTGTATAATGGCGCCGGCGCACTGGGTGGCGACGAACTCGAGGATGGGGCCAACTATGCTTCGCAGGCCGCCGGCTTGCTCGGCATGGGCGCCAACTACGAGGGCGAAATAATGACCTCGGCCATGTCCCGCAGCATGCACCCCAACGGGGTGAACGTGTGCATGTGCGACGGGAGCGTCCACTTCTGCTTGAACCAGATCGACGAGTTGAACTGGTGCCGGATGCAGTCCAAGACGGACGGCCAGCCGCTTGACTCTGACTTCGGCAACTAACCGGGAGGTCCCCATGCGACGGTTTCTGACTTTCAGCCTCCTCTGCGCGCTGGCCCTCACCTTGGCCGGTTGTGGCGACGGAAAGCTCCGCACCCAGGGTCGAATCGTGAAGGGTGGCGAGGCCTTTATCCCGAGTGGTGAGAATCAAGGGGCGATGCTCGCGGTGATGTTCATCCCCATCCCCGCGGACGGCGGGCCGGCGCAGCGAATTCATCATCGCGCTGGTGGATCAGGCAACCGGAACCTTCTCGGCTGCCGGGAAGGACATGAAGGGGTTGCCGCCGGGAAAGTACCGCGTGGCCGTGCAACTGCTGAAGAAGAAGCAGGATCTGTTCGGCGGCAAGTACGACGCCCAGAAGTCGCCGTTCGTGTTCGACATTGACGCGGGCACGAAGGAGGTTGTCGTCGACCTGGACAAGTCGTGAGCGTTGGCACGGCGGGTCTGGGGAGAAGAGTTTGAGCGGCGGTTTGCTGCGGCAACGCCGAAAAGCGGTTGATGAGCCGCGAGGCTCCGTGGCCGCGAGCGCTAGTGTTTTATCCTAATTTCACTGTTTTCTTCCTTAAGGACATACCCATGATTATGCAGCGATGGAGAGTTCTGATCGCGGTATCCCTGCTTGCCGGTCTGCTGGCGGTTGTTTCCAGCGTGAGCATTGCCGCCGAGGGCAAGAAGGCTCTGCCAGTCGCCGCGCAACTGGCGCTCCTGCGGACGATGCCCGTCGGCGGCACGGGCGGCTGGGACTACATCTGTGCCGATTCCAGGGGCCGCCGCCTCTACGTGCCCCGGGGCACGCACACGCAAATCCTCGACCTGGACACCGGCGCCGTGCTGGGCGACATCGCCGACACCAACGGCGTTCACGGCGTGGCGCTGGCCCCCGAACAGGGCCTGGGGTTCACCTCGAACGGCAAGGACGGCACGGTCAGCGTCTTCGACGTGAAGACCTTCAAGGTCAGCAAGGTCATCAAGGTCGGCTTGAAACCCGACCCCATTATGTATGACCGCGCCAGCAAGCACGTCCTGGCGATCAACCACGGCGACGGCACCGTGAGCGTCATCGATCCGGCGGCCCTCGACAAAGAACCGGTCACTATCACCGTCGGCGGCACGCTGGAGTTCGCCGTCGGCGACGGCGCCGGCCACGTCTTCGTCAACGTGGAAGACAAAGACGAGACGGTGGAGATCGACAGCAAGGAGAACAAGGTGTTGGCCCACTGGCCGGTGGCGCCGGGCAAGGCGCCGGCCGGCTTGGCCATCGACGCCCGGAACCACCGGCTGTTCGTCGGGTGCGGGAACGAGACGCTGGTCGTGCTGGATTCGGAAAGCGGCAAGGTGCTGGGAACCGCCCAAGTTGGGAAGGGCGTCGATGGCGTCGTGTTCGATCGGCGGCTCGGCGGGGCCCTGAGCTCCAACGGCAAGGATGGGACGATAAGCGTCGTCAAGGAGACGTCGCCCGGCAAGTTCGAGACCGTGCAAACGGTCAAGACCATCAAGGGGGCGAAGACCATCGGGCTGGATACGCAGAAGCACGTAGCGGTTCTGCCGTGCAAGGTGCCCGACGGCAAGGGCGGCGAAACGTTCGGCATTATCGTCGTCGGCGGGAGCGAAGCAACCGCCGCTAACTGACACCGCGCGGCCCTTGAGCAAGCTTGTGACTTGTCCGCCACGGAAGCGTCGTATGACAAGATCAGGGCCGTTCGGTTCTTCAAGATAAGGGTCGCCCCCTAACTTGAAGACCGAACGGCCCTGGCTACATAAGGAACCACCAACAATCGGAACTGCAAGGGAAGTTGACATGAAGAAGTGCATTACACAATGGGTCGTGAGCGCGTGGTTGCTGGCGGCGTGCTGGGCGGCGGCAGCCGTCGCCGCCGAACCGGTGAAATTCTCGCTGGCGGCCGACAGCCGCGGCAAGGAGGGCTTTGTCAACGTGATGAAGCAACTCAAAGCCCAGGGAGGTCCCGGCCTGTTCCTGCTCACCCCCGGCGACATGGACCCGCCCAAGACGATCCGCGATCAACTCGACGAGGTCTTCGGGCCGTCGCTGGTGTGGTATCCCGTTGTCGGCAACCACGAACTGGAAGCCAAGGAGACGGGACCGTACCTGCGGGAATACTTCGATAGCCGTCTCAAGGGCAAAGTCAACGCGGGCCCCGCCGGTTGCGAGCAGACCACCTACTCCTTCGACGTCGGCGAGGTCCACATCGCCGTGATCGACGTGTACTGGAACGGTCAGCCCGGGCCCGGCAACGAGAAACACGGCGGGACGGTGGTGCCCGCCTTGCGCGACTGGCTCAAGCGCGACCTCCAGGCCAGCACCAAGCCCTGGAAACTGGTGACCGGGCACGAACCGGCCTTCCCTCAACCCGATAAGGACTGGAACGTTGGCCGGCACCTGGGCGATTCCCTCGACCGCAATCCAGAGAACCGCGATGCCTTTTGGAAGCTGCTGGAGGAACAGGGCGTGGCGGCGTACCTCTGCGGCCACACGCACCGTTACAGCCGCTATCAACCCCAAGGCTCCAAGGTCTGGCAGATCGACGTGGCGCAGGCTCGGGGCGACAAGGACTGGAAGTACGACGCCTTTGTCATCGTTACCGCCGACAAGACCAGCCTCAAGTTTGACGTGTACCGCGATCTCAAAGAAGAGGGCCGGTTCGAAATGACCGATACGTTGCCCCTTTCCATCAAATCGGTGATGCCGCCCGTGGTGACCAGCATTCCGGTCACGTCGGAGATCGCCGCGCCCACGCGATAGCCGGCAGACGCCGGATTTGTCCAGCGTGTGCTAGCGGCGTTTATTTTGGAGACGCGGCGCACGTTAGCTTATCGGTTGGGGGGGCCGGTGTGCCACTGCTCCGCAGGAGCAGTGTGAGTTCAGCCGTTCCTGACGACGGCGGCGTACTGTGGACCGGTGTGCCACTGTTCCGCAGGAGCAGTGCGATGGGGGATCGAGATTGCCAATTCCGTCAGGTGAGGAACTTCGTGATGCGTGGCATCGTCTTGTCGATCCGCAACGGCACATCTTCCCGCCCGGCCCAGTCTGCGGCACTGGACCACGGCCAATCCCCATTCAGCCGGCATCACGGCTCCCGGTGCGAAGCGGTCGGCGAAGGATCATGGGCGGTTAATTCGGTCACTTTGTGCGCCGCCGTTTGCGAGCCTTCCGGGGGCAAGGTGGCCGGCAGTTCGAGGACGAAGCGGCATCCCCGGCCGACTTCGCTCTCCACCACGATCCGGCCGCCGTGCTCGCCGAGGATTTTTTGGCTCACGGGCAGTCCGAGCCCCGTGCCCCGGCTCTTCTTCGACGCCACGAAGGGACTGAAGAGGTGCTCCATTTGATCGGCGGGAATGCCCGGCCCGTCGTCGTCCACCGTAATCTGCACGAGCCCTTGCTCGGCCAGGTAGCGGGTGGCCACCTCGATCCGGCCCGGCGTCTCGCGCTCGCTGACTGCATCCAGCGCGTTGGCCGCGACGTTGAGCACGGCGCGATGGATGCCTTCGGGATCGAACACCAACGCCGGTATGGACTCGTCCGGCCGCCACTGGAGCGTCACGTGTTCCTCGCCCGCCCGTACGCGCAGCAACTCGACCACGTCGGCGACCACGTCGTTCAGGTTGGCCTTGGTCAGGTCGGGCTCGCGTTCCTTGCTGAAGGTGAGCATGTCCATCACCAGGGCGGAAATGCGGTTCTGGTTGCGGTCGACGATCTTCCAGCCCTTGCCGACGACTTCCTCGTCGTGCTCCTTGAGCCCCATTTCGATGAGATAGCTGCCGCCGCGGATGCCCTGCAGGATGTTCTTGATGTGGTGCGAGAGCGTGGCGATGGTCTGCCCGACGGCCGCCAGCCGCTCGGCTTGGACCATGGCGGAGTAATAGCGGGTATCTTCCACCGCCAGCGCCGCCTGGTGGCCGATGGCGATCATCAGCTTCAGGTGGTCCTCGGTGAACTTGTTGCCGCGGCCCTGCTGGATCACTTGCCGGGGCGCGGAGGAGGTGTCGATGTAGATCACGCCGACGACGTCGTAGCGCCCCTGCATGGGAACGCAGATCGCCTCGCACACGCCCATCTGCACGATGCTGCCCGTGGTGTTCCAGCGGTCGTCCTGGCGGGCGTCGCTGGTCAACACGCCTTCGTTCCGCTCGATCACGTAGTCGAGAATGGTCTTGCTGATGGTGATGGGCTGGTCGGCGCGGATGCCTTTGCGCGTGCGGCGCACCTTCGGTTGGAGGTTCTTGTTCAACGGGTCCATCAACATGATGCAGCCGCGGTCGGCCTCGACCCATTCGAAGATCAGGTCCATGATCCGCTGCAACAACTGGTCGATGTCCAGCGTGTGACTTACGGCCAGCGCGGTGCGATACATCACTTGCAGGTTGCTCCGCGCCCGGGCCAGCCACGAGTTTTGCGGGGTGTCGGTCTGGAGGTCGAACAGCCGGCTTCCCTCTTCCTGGGTCACGGCGCGGACGATGCGCGAGCGATCGCCCAGGTCGGCCGACCCGCCGATGTTGACGATCTTGGCCAGGTCCTCGGGGTTCTCTTCGGCCGGGCCCGTGTAGAGCATCAACGTACCGCCGAGCTGCACCTGGTCGCCGCTGGCCAGCCCGTGCTGGCGGATGCGCTTGCCGTTGACGAACGTTCCGTTGGAACTGTTCAGATCGGCGATCGTGTAGTTGAGATCGACGCGACGGATCTCGGCGTGGCGGCGGGAGACTTCCGTATCGTGAAGCTGGATCGTGCTCGACGCGTCACGCCCGAGCTGGATGATGGGCTCGGTCAGCTCGAAGCGGCTGCCCTGGTCGGCTCCGCGGATGACGAACAGCGTCGGCACGGCCTACACTCCCCGCTCGGGTATCACTGGCCAGCAACTCCTCGATTTTACGAATCAGCGGGCCGTAATGGTAGGGCTTGGACACGAATTCTCCCTCGGGCAGCCGGTCGCGCAGACCGCGCAGGCTTCCCAGAAGGATCAAACGGGGCCGATAGGGCGGATCTTGGGATGCGGGCGTCTCGCCCGCCTCCGGTAGAGCCGGCATCCTGCCGGCTTCCGGCGTCGGCGCTTCATCGGTCGGGCTCGGAGCCGGCAAGATGCCGGCTCTACACGGCACGGCCGAAAACTGCTCGGCCGGCGTATCGTCCACGTCCAGGTCGAGCACAATCAGGTCGGGACGGTGCTGCTGGGCCAATTCCAGGCCCTTTTGGGACCCGGCTGCCGCCAGCGTGCGAACTCCACGCCGTTCCAGGACCGCCTGCAACACTTCCCGCGTTTCCGCCAACCGATCGACGATCAACACACTGCGTTGGTCGTTCAAGGTTCGACCCTCCGTGGTTCGCCGGGCAGGACCTCCTTGTCCCATCCGAAGGGCCAGAAGATAGCGTGGCCGCGAGAGGAATGCAACGGAGGTTTCTGTGGCGGAATTCTCGGTCCGCGGTCGGGTGGCACGGGCAGCTTGTCTGCCCGTGTCTCCTGCACGGGCAGACAAGCTGCCCGCGGCACCCGACAATTTCGCCGTGTCAGACTACTAGGGCGGAATTCTCGGTTCGCGGGCCGCGAAACGACGCACTTGGCGATGATTCTGCGGGCGTCGCGCTAGGGCTCCCCTCGTCGCCGACGGCGACCGGCACTCGAAATGCGGCTCTAAGATACGTTGCCGCAATGAGTTGCGGTTTTCGGGCTGCCGTGCAAATATCTGCTCTTTACCCAAACGCGGTTAGTCGGCAGAATACCGCCTCCCTGGGAACCAATTCTGATTGCCGAAAGATCCAGTCGGTAAGGCGTCCTGAAGGGAGAGGTCGCTTACGTCAAGGAAGACCGACGCAACAGCAAGGAGTGCTGACGTGAAGAAGTCCGTATCGTTGGGCCGTGCTGGCCGCCGCCGTCTTGTCGTTGAGTTATCTTATCTCGCTGGCCGTGGCCCAAGGGCCGGCCCCGGCCTCCGCCGGCGCGGCCGCCGCGCCGAAGATCGCCCTGCTCGACGTGAGCTACATCTTCAAGAACCACGCCCGCTTCAAGGGGATGATGGAAGAAATGAAGCGCGACGTCAAGAACGCCGAGGCGTGGGCCAAAGGCCGAGCGCGATCGAATCACCAAGCTCGACGAAGCGCTGGGCAACTCCACAAGGGAACCCCCGATTACAGGCGAAGGAAGAGGAACTGGCCAAGGCGCCAGGCCGACCTTGCCGTGCAGGTCCAGTTGCAGAAGAACGAGTTCCTGCAACGAGGAAGCCAAGATCTACTACAACGTGTATCAGGAGATCTTGCAGGCCACCGACTACTTCTGCCAAGCAGAACGGCATCGACATGGTGCTGCGATTCAACAGCGAACCGGTCGACGTCGACAAGCCCGACAGCGTGTTGCAGTTCATCAACAAGCCGGTGGTCTGGTATCAATACGCAACTGGACATCACCGACATGATCCTCTCGCGAGTTGAATCCGGCGCCCGCGGCGGTCAATCCCGGCACGCCGCGGCCAGGCCGGGTGTCCAATTGCCGCAGGCGCGTAGGTCGCCCGGCGGCCGGCCAAGGATGGCCGGCCCGACGGCGAGAAACGTTCTCTTCCACTCTTGTCACGGATGACTGGCACCTCTGGATGTACGCTACACGAAACCAGCGAACGATAGCCGCCCCCGCCGCGGTCGAAGGGGTGGGCTACTGGAGCGGGCGCGACGTGCGCGTCGAGTTCCGGCCCGCGCCGGCCGACACGGGCATCGTCTTCGTCCGCGCCGACCTGAAGGGCTGCCCGCGAATCCCCGCCACCGTCGACCACCGCGTCGAAATGCCGCGGCGCACCGCGCTCCGCCGCGGCGAGGCCGGCGTGGAGATGATCGAGCACCTCATGGCCGCGCTGGCCGGCCTGCAAATCGACAACTGCGAGCTGTGGGTCGATCAGCCGGAGATGCCCGGCTGCGACGGCTCCTGCCTGCCGTTCGTCGAGGCGCTGCGCGCGGCCGGGGATCGTCGAGCAGAACGCCGTCCGCCGCCGGCACGTCATCCGCCGCGCGATCCGCCTGGGCAACAGCGAGAGCTGGATCGAGGCCCGGCCCTGCTCGCTCGGGCAAGACGATCCTGCGCTACGAGCTGGATTACGGCAGCGGCAACCCCATCGGCCGGCAATCGCTGGAAATCTCGCTCTCGCCCCGGCACTTCCACCTCAACCTGGCCCCCAGCCGGACGTTCATGCTGGAGGCGGAGGCGGCGGCGATCAAGGCCCAAGGGCTGGGCCAGCGGGCCACCTGTCAAGGACCTGCTGGTCTTCGGCAGCCGCGGGCCGATCGACAACCAACTCCGTTTTCCCGACGAGTGCGTGCGGCACAAGCTGGTCGACATGGTGGGCGACCTGGCCCTGGCCGGCTGCGACCTGGTGGGCCGCTTCGTCGCCTACCGCAGCGGCCACCGGCTCAACGCGGAATTGGTCCGGGCGATCGTCGCCCAGGGAGACGATTTCGGAAGAACTCAAACGTTGCGCGTAGAGTCCACTACCGTGAAGGAGTCACGGCCATGGCCACCTACTTTGCCGACAACGCCTCGATCGACCCCCGCGCCGAAATCGACGACGAAGTCGAAATCGGCCCCTTCTGCGTCATCGGGCCGAAGGTGCGCATCGGACGCGGCACCCGGCTGGAAAACAACGTCACCCTGATGGGCAACGTCACCATCGGCTGCTACAACCACATCTATCCCAACGCCGTCATCGGCGGCGAGCCGCAGGACATCAGCTACACCGGCAGCGACACCAAGGTCGTCATCGGCGACCACAACATCATCCGCGAGTGCGTGACGATCAACCGGGCCTCGGAAAAGGAAGACGGCGTGACCCGCGTCGGCGACCACAACTTCCTGATGGCCTGCTGCCACGTCGCCCACGACTGCCAATTGGGCAACCACATCATCATCGCCAACGGCACGCTGCTGGCCGGGCACGTCCACGTCCACGACTACGCCTCGCTTTCCGGCGCCGTGGCCGTCCACCACTTCGCCACCATCGGCAGCTACAGTTTCATCGCCGGCCTGAGCGCCGTCCGCCACGACGTGCCGCCGTACATGCTGGTCGAGGGCTATCCGGCCCGGCCCCGCTGCATCAACGCCGTGGGCCTGAAACGCAACAATTTCTCGCCGCAGGTCATCCAGGCCCTGGCCGAAGCCCACCGCCTGCTCTACCGCTCGAAGGTCGGCCTGGAAAACGCCTGGGAAATCCTCCGCGCCAACGGCCACCTGGTGCCGCAAGTCAACCACCTGCTGAGTTTCGTGCAAGGCCAGCACGAAGGCATGCACGGCCGCGGCCGCGAACGGCGGAAAGCGGCGTGAGAAGAGGATAGTGGTTAGTGGTCAGTGGTCAGTCGATGAGCTTCACTAGACGACTCGCCACTGACACTGATCGCTATGAACAAAGCTGCGAATGGCCGTCATCGGCGCGGGACGCTTGGGCGGATTCCACGCCCAAAAACTCGCCGCGCGCGACGACGTCGAACTGGTGGCCGTCGTCGATCCGCTGCCGGCCAATCGCCATCGGGTGGCCGCCGAGTGCCACACCGAAGCCCTGGCCGACTACGCCGGCCTGCTCGATCAGCTCGACGCCGCGGTGATCGCCGCCCCCACCAGCCTGCACCACCGCATCGCCCGCGAGTTCCTCGAAGCCGGCGTCGCATCTGCTGGTCGAAAAGCCGCTCTGCACCACGCCGGGCGGAGGCCGACGAGCTGGTGGCTGCCGCCAAGCGGCGCAACGTCGTGCTCCAGGTGGGCCACGTCGAGCGGTTCAATCCGGCCTTTCAGCGCCGCCGCGCCGCACATTCGCCAATCCCAAGTACATCGAGGCCGTCCGCGCCAGCGGCTTCACCTTCCGCTCGACCGACGTGGGCGTGGTGCTCGACCTGATGATCCACGACATCGACCTGGTGCTGTCGCTGGTCCGCAGCCCGCTGCGCAAGGTCGAGGCCCTGGGGCTTTCGGTGCTCGGCGGGCATGAGGACGTGGCCAACGCCCGGCTGGAGTTCGAGTGCGGCTGCGTGGCCACGCTCTCGGCGTCGCGCGTGAGCTACGAAGCAGGTGCGGCGGATGCAGGTCTGGTCGGCCGCGGGCGTTTGCCGGCATCGACTTCGCCGCCCGCACCGCCACGCTGGTCCGCCCCAGCGAAACGCTGCTGCGGCGGCAGTTCCACGTGGACGGCTTGACGCCCGAGCAAGTCGAGCACTATCGCGAGCACTTCGCCGAAGAGCATTTGCCGCGGGAGCAGCTGAGCTTCGACGCCGTCGACGCCCTGGCGTTGGAGCTCGACGACTTTGTGGAGTCGATCCGCAGGCCGCGCGCAGCCGCGCGTCGACGGCGAGGCGGGCCGCGACGCCCTGGCGGTGGCCGAGCAGATTCTCGCCCGCATCGACGCCCACTGCTGGGACGCCTCGCTCGACGGTCCGGCCGGCCCGCTGGCGCTTCCCCGCCGCCACGTCATTCCCACCCCGCACTTCGACCTCTCGGCGGCGCCCACGCCCACCATGCGCGAGAAGGCCGGCTAGCGCGCATTTCTCACCACGGTGTGCCACTGCTTGGAACAAGCAGTGCCGTCGGGCAACCTTACGCGTAGCACTGCTCGTTCCGAGCAGTGGCACACTGTTGTGACTTTCCCCTGTGTGGTGAGAAATGCGGGCTAGCGTTTCATCTCAGCCGTTGCCCGGATGTCTGGGTCTTTTCTCGCTGGTGTTCATGGGCGTCAGCGCCCAGGCAGTCGGCATCGGGCCTGCACCCCCGCCCGATTCCGTGGTTTCGTCCGAGAGGCGGCCGTCACGGCGGTCTCGTCGGGCTCAGCAGCACAATCTGGCCGGTCCGGGACATCTCGGGTTGAACGAGAAGGACAAGGCCCGACAGGAACTGAGCCAGGCCCTGGAGATCAGCCCGCACCATTTGGGGGCGAAAGAAGCGCTTGCCAAGCTGCCTCAATAACCGGTTGACCGAAAAGTGGCTATTTCTTGGACTTGAACACCGATACTGCCAGAGGGTAGGATGTTCGTGCCGGATAGTCCGGTGATCGGAATGAAAGGCGGACCTGCCGGGCGAGTTCTGGAAAATCACGACTCTGTTGATTCTATGAAAGAGCGGTCCTCCCGGTACTATTCACGGTGTGGTTCGTGGTGAACCCACCAAAAGTACAAACAGGAGGACCGAGAGATGTTATACCTTTCCATCGACCAGCACCGCAAGCAGTTGACCGTGAATGTTCGCCAGGAGACCGGTGACGTGATCGACAAACGGCAGGTGAGCACGGAGTGGAAACGGGTGCATGCCTTCTTCACCGAGTTGCGACAGAAGAGCCAACCGGAAGGCGGCTTCATCGCCATTTTGGAGGTCTGCGGCTTTAACGACTGGCTGTTGAAACTGTTGCCGGGATATGGCTGCCGTGAGACGATCCTCATTCAGCCCGAGAAGCAGTCGAAGAAGAAGACCGATCGCCGCGACGCCAATGCCCTGGGCGAGATCCTCTGGGTCAATCGTCATCGGTTGCTGGCGGGCACGAAGGTGCAAGGCATTCGCCGGGTGGTGCCGCCCACGGAGCAAGACGCGCAGGACCGCCAACTCACCGCCCGGCGTCAGCGTCTGGGGCAGTCCCGCACCCGAATCATCAACCGCGTCAAGCGTTTGTTGCGAAAACACAATCTGGAGCAGGAGTGTCCCACCAAGGGGATTGACACCATCGCGGGGAAGAAATGGCTGACCCAGGTGTGCTTCAGTCCGATCGACCGGCGGGAGATGGATCAACTCTTGGGGGAGTGGAAGCTGTGCGACGAGCAGATCGAGCAGATGGGGGCGGAGATTCGCCGGCGGCAGGCGGAGAACGTGGCGGCGGCGGTCATCGCCAGCATTCCGGCGCCGGGGCCTACGGCAGCCTGGCCTTGGCTTCGCGGATCGGCGACATTGATCGGTTCCCGCGATCGAAGAGTCTGGCCAGCTATTGGGGCCTGACGCCCGGATGCCGGAATTCCGGCGAGGCGACCGACCGGCTGGGCTCGATCACCAAGCAAGGCAGTGCCACAGCGCGCTTCATCCTGGCCCAGATCACGCTGCACGTCCTGCGGCGGGATGCGCGCATGAGGGCCTGGTATCAGAGGATCAAGAAGCGTCGGGGAGCGAAAATCGGTCGCGTGGCGGTGATGCGTCGACTGGCGACGATCATCTGGCACATGGTCAAGTACCACGAGGCGTATGCCGTCGGCGGGCTCCGGCAAGAGCAACGCGAGGGAATGGCCGTATCCGGCTGAACACGAAAGGATCGCCCGATGGTGCTTTGCGGCAGCGGATTTTCGGAGGGATGGCAAGGTGTCCAAGGGGTAAGAAAACGGCCCCTGGCGAGAAGCCCTCGTCAGAGGCCCCGCACGCTCTTGGCGCACCTTGACTTGGCTATTCCTTGTCGGGTTGCGTCCCCGCAGAGCCCGACTCCGCTTCACCAAGCAGCGGAATTATAGGAAGGAAGAGGTGGGCGGGGAACCTGTTACAGAAAACAAGGGAGGCCAGAAGGGAGAGTAGCGGTTGCATCGGCCCTCCTCGCAGCGAGGAGAGGCCCTCGCGGACACTTGGTCAGTCCGAGTTGGTCAATGGACTCGGCCTTGTTGTCGAGCGTTTTGTTGATTGGGACGGCTGGTGTTCTGCGAGACGGTCGCAAAGCATATTCGGTGTCAGGCCCGTTGGGGTCTGAACGGCTGCCGCTAGCGGCAGACGGATTCACGAAGGAATGGGTAGGGGTGCCGCCGCACGGAAAAGAACGGCGCGAACAACCTCGCATATGACCGTGACAACTGAACTCTGCCATCGATCCCCCCAACCAATTCAAACTACCAAGAAAAGCCCCTTTGTGGCTTTGTCGGGGAATGTACGTGCCCAAAAACAAAATCCAACCACCAACAACTCACCGGAAGGCCCTTGACTCCAGAGGCTCTTTCAGGAATGACCAACAGATCGCGGCCAGGCGATGGCTCGCAACGTCAAATTGGAAAATGGCGACTTTGTTAGACAACAGATCGGCGGCCGAAGCAAGGGCCAGAACTCCAAATTGGAAAATGGCGATTCTGTTGACCAATGGCATCGCTCGTGAAAGAGAGTCTTAGGAAGGTCCTTTCTTCGTTCCTGGCGTGAAACGCCTGGGTTGGAGAAGACAAACTGTGGACGACACTGGTCCCTTTTCTCTAGCCCAGGCGTTTACGCCTGTGGAACGGAAGACGATAATAGCGGTCTCTTTTCCAGTCCGGCCCCTTCAGGGGCCGAAGACGGCGGGCGGGAAAGAACCGAGCGGGACGAGGATCGACCCGACCCGGATGTTTCGCCCCCTGAAGGGGGCTGAAAAGAAAAGGAAAAATGAAATGGTCTTCCCTTCCCAGACGTGAACGTCTGGGCTAGAGAAAAGAAAACGCGAACGTCTGGCCTAGAGAATGTGAACGCGGGGGCCGGAAAAGAGCAGCGCTGCGTCTCGATCTTTGCACCTTGAAACGGAAACATCTTCATGGTCCACCTCGGCCCGATCGACTACGCCATCCTCATCATCTACACGCTCTCCGTGCTCGGCATCGGGCTGGCACTGAGGCGTTTCATGAAGACCAGCACCGACTTCTTCCTCTCCGGCCGATCGATTCCGGCGTGGATCACCGGCCTGGCCTTCATTTCGGCCAATATGGGCGCCCAAGAGGTGGTCGGCATGGGCGCGTCCGGCGCCAAGTACGGGATGATGACCAGCCACTTCTATTGGCTCGGCGCGATCCCGGCCATGGTGTTCGTGGGCATTTTCATGATGCCGTTCTACTACGGCTCGCGTGCCCGCTCCGTGCCGGAATACCTCAAGTTGCGTTTTGACGAGAAGACCCGCGGCTTCAACGCCATTTCCTTTGCGATGATGACGGTGCTCTCATCGGGAATCTCGATGTACGCGCTGGCCCTGCTGCTGGGCGAGCTCCTCGGCTGGGACTTCCATCTCAGCCTCTGGGTCTCGGCCGTCATCGTGTTGGCCTACATCTTCCTGGGTGGCCTGACGTCGGCCATCTACAACGAAGTCCTGCAATTCTTCCTCATCGTGTTCGGCTTTCTGCCGCTGGTGCTCTTGGGACTCAGAGACGTGGGCGGCTGGAGCGGCCTGGTGGCGAAGCTCGATCAAGTCGCCATTACCAGTCACCCGCCCTTTGCGGCGGGCACGTGGACCGATACGTGGAAACACATGGGCAACCCCAGCGATAATCCCATGGGCGTGGAATGGTTCGGCATGGTGATGGGGTTGGGCTTCGTGCTCTCGTTTGGCTACTGGTGTACCGATTTTCTGGTCGTCCAGCGGGCGATGGCCGCCAATTCGATGTCGGCCGCCCGGCGGACGCCGCTGATCGCCGCCTTTCCCAAAATCTTGATTCCCTTCTTGGTGATTCTCCCCGGCATGATTGCCATCGCCCTGGTGAACGAGCCGGGCAGCGGTTTTGAACTGC
Organism: uncultured Planctomycetaceae bacterium; assembly: GCA_963759115.1. GTDB lineage: Bacteria > Planctomycetota > Planctomycetia > Pirellulales > Thermoguttaceae > CAVWXT01. The sequence continues at coordinate 329,388 of CAVWXT010000006.1, read as the reverse complement.
CCGTCAAGGACGGCGCCACCAACTACACGATGGCCGTGCCGCGGATGTTGTTTCACTATTTTCCCGAGGGTTTGCTGGGGCTGGGCTTGACGGCGTTGATGGCTTCCTTCATGTCGGGCATGGCGGGCAACGTCACGGCCTTCAACACCGTCTGGACCTACGACATCTACCAGAGCTACATCGCGACGAACCGGTCCGACAACCACTACCTGTGGATGGGCCGAATGGCGACGCTCTTCGGCATCGGGATCAGTATTGCCGCCGCCTACATGGTCGCGCATTGGGACAACATCATGGACTTGCTCCAAATGGTGTTTGCCTTCGTCAACGCCCCGCTGTTTGCGACGTTCGTGCTGGGAATGTTCTGGCGACGCGCCACGGGCCACGGCGCGTTTGTCGGACTGCTTTCCGGCACGTTTGCCGCGGCGATCCATCACGGCCTGACCGCCCCCGCGAATGCCGTCCAAGTGGTCAACGGCGTCGTCTCAGCCACTTCGATCTTCAAGGGCGGCTGGTTCGACGTCGTCCACGTTTATCCCAGCGAAATGGCGCAAGGTTTCTGGACGGCCATTTTCGCCTGGACCGCCTGCTTTCTGATGACCATCGTTGTTTCGCTTCTGACGCGGCCGAACAAATCCGCCGACGATCTCCGCGGCCTGGTGTATTCGCTCACGCCCCACGTCGCCAAGGACGAGGGTCTTGCCTGGTATGCCCAACCGGCCACGCTGGCCGTCGTCGTGCTGGCCGCCACCATCGTGTTGAACGTCATCTTCTGGTAAACTTGGTATCAATGTACTCCTCGTACTCCTCACGCTCCGCGTGAGGAAGGAACGAAACCCAGTCAGCAAGAACACGTCACGCGGAGCGTGACGAGTACGGAGACGCCCATGAGCCTCGATATTCGCATTCCCATCGGCCTGATGTTCGGCATCATCGGCGCGATCCTGGCCGGCTTCGGACTGGTCTCCGATCCGACGATCTACGACCGTTCGCTGGGCATCAACGTCAATCTCATTTGGGGCTGCGTGATGCTGGTATTCGGCGCATTCATGCTGGCGATGGCGTTTCGCGCGTATAAACGAGGAAAGAAGTAGTAGGGTGGGACGAGGAACGAAGTCCCACCACTTTGCGTCGTGGTTCTCTGTTTGCCGGTGGGACTTCGTTCCTCGTCCCACCCTACCGATGACGCGACCAGCGGTCGCGGCTTTATGTCCCCCGACAAGCAACAAATCACGGCGCACTTTGCCGGACGCTTCGGCGATCCGCCGCAGTGGATCGTCCGCGCCGGGTCGGGTAAACCTGATCGGCGAGCACACCGACTACAACGACGGCTTCGTGCTGCCACTGGCCATCGATCGGGCCGTGTGGATCGCCCTGCGGCCGCGGGCCGGCCGCTGCGCTGTCGTACATTCGTTGGACTACGACCAAACGGCCAAGTTCTCGTTGGACTCTCTCCGTCACGAAAATGCCGGCTGGGTCGAATACCTCAAGGGCACCGCCTGGAGTCTGCAAGACGCCGGCTGCTCGTTGACCGGCTGGGAGGGCGTGCTGGCGGGCGACGTGCCCCGCGGTGCAGGGCTCTCGTCGTCGGCCGCATTGGAGATGGCAACCGCCCGCGCGTTTGCCGCGGCCGGCAATCTCGCCTGGGACCCCGTCGCAATGGCCAAGCTGGGCCAGCGGGCGGAGAACAAGTGGGTGGGCGTCAACTGCGGCATCATGGATCAGTTGATTTCCGCGGCCGGGTTGGCCGACCATGCCTTGCTCATCGATTGCCGCTCGCTGGAGACCCGGGCCGTGCCCTTCCCGCCCGGCGTGGCGGTGGCGGTGCTCGATACCTCGACGCGCCGCGGTCTGGTCGACTCGGAGTATAACCAGCGCCGCACGCAGTGTGAAACGGCGGCCCGATTGTTCCAAGTGCCTGCCCTGCGCGACGTTAGCATCGAACACTTTCGGCAAGCGGCGGGTGAGTTGGACGCCGTCACGCGGCGCCGCGCACGGCACGTGATCACGGAAAACGACCGTACTCTGCGGGCCGCCGAGATGATGCGCCGCGGCGATGCGACCGAGCTTGGCCGACTGATGCTCCAGAGCCACGAAAGCCTGCGCGACGATTATGAGGTGTCGAGCCCAGCGCTCAATGCGATGGTGGAACGTGCGGCGGCCCACCCGGCGTGCTATGGTGCGCGGATGACCGGCGCCGGTTTCGGCGGCTGCGCCGTGGCGCTGATCCGCAGCGACGCCACGGGCGATTTCGTCGACCGCGTCTCTGCCGCCTATCAGCAAGAGACCGGCTACACGCCCGCCGTGTATGTCTGCCGGGCAACGAACGGGGCCGAGGTGGTGTGACCCAATACCGTTGAATTAGTCGTAGACTTCGGTCTTGGGTTTTGGGACTTGGGTCTTGGCTGAATGGGACCGCTAGTCACGTCAAACTCCCAAGACCCTCCAAGACCCAAGACCGAAGGCCCAAGACCCGAGACCGAAGCATTGCCGAAGCTGGCCAGAACCTCCCAGACTACCCATTCAACCTCTCTCCTTCGTTGGATGGGACCGAACTGCACCAAATCGGTCTAACGCCGTATTGCCGTTCCGGCTATAAACACCCCTTCCGAATCGAGCCGCAAACGTTGGTTCCCGCGCCGAGGAGTCTGAGAGATGAATCGGGTACTTTTCGTCTGTTCCGGCAATTACTACCGCAGCCGGTTTGCCGAGCACCTTTTCAATTGGCTGGCCGGATGCACGGGGCTGCCCTGGAATGCCGATTCGCGCGGTCTGGCGGTCGGTCGTTGCGGCAACGTCGGGCCGATCTCGCACTACACGGTCGAACGCCTGCACACGCTGGGGATTCCCCACGGCGGCAACTTTCGATTCCCCCAGCAGCTTACCGAGGCCGACCTCGTCGAAGCGGATCTCATCATCGCCCTGAAAGAGGCCGAACATCGCCAACTGCTGACCGAACTGTTCCCGTCGTGGGCAGAGAACGTCGAGTATTGGCACATCGACGATCTGGATTGCGCCGAGCCGGAAGAGGCGCTCTCTTCGCTGGAGAGCGAGGTCCGGGCGTTAGTGGGACTGCTGGACGAAGGCGGTTGGCCGTTATCGGGCGTCGGGAAGGAGGGGCAATCGGCCGCCCCGTCGCCGCTGGCTGAAGCCACGTTCGCCGCCATCACGGCACAGCCCACCATCGACTTCTGATCGAACCGGCGCCCGACCGAGAACCGCGCGGCTTCCGGCGAACATCGATCGCGTGCCGCCGCTTGACCGGACGCCGATTTCTGGTATAGTCCCGAGTTCAGGCGGAAGGACGCTGCCTCCTACCTGGGAAGCCGTGTCGCAGGATGTCCGGCAGGCTTCATGAGATAGGGCCCCGTCTACCATCCCTGGTAGATGGGGCTTTTCTGTCGGCCAATGGAAAAGCCCTCCGCAGATGGGGCAGGAATCCGCAGAGGGCCGAAGCAAAGGCAAAGCCTTTGCACTCACACTCTACTCTACCCTAAACCGTCATCCGTTGCGACAGAATTCTGGGGGGGCTGAATGCATTGCCCCCTGCCTCTCGTAACGCGACGGCCTGCCAAATACCGGCAACCATTTGGGACGGCTGGATTTGGCTAAACTCTAACCTCCGCACCGCCGCTGCGATCCTGGCGATGCTGCCGGCGAATCGGCTCTACGACACCGGCCAGGAATTCATCGACCTGTTGCGGGGCTCGGCCGACGAACTGCGACGGCTCGACCGTCGCCGCCAGATCGACCTTGGCAAATGCCGGATCGGCGGCCAGCCGCTCCAAAAGATCGTTTTGCCCGCCCTGTTCCTTGACTACGGCGGCCGCGGCCTGACTGTGCCGGCGAATCCGTTCGTGCAGGTCCTGACGATCGCCCCCGGCCGCAACGGCCGCCATCAGAATGTTCTCGGTGGCCATGAAGGGGAGTTCGGCCTCCAGATGGGCGGCGATCACCTTCGGATAAACCACCAGCCCGGCCGTCACGTTCTGGCAGAGGATCAGCACGGCGTCGGCGGCCAGGAAGGCCTGCGGCAGCGTCAGCCGGCGATTGGCGCTGTTGTCGAGCGTGCGTTCCAGCCATTGCACGGCGGCCGTCTGCGCGGTGCTCGATTCCAGGCTGACGATGAACCGCGCCAGGCGCAAATCCGCTCGCTCCGCATCGGGTTCCGCTTATAGGCCATCGCCGACGAGCCGATCTGATCCTTCTCGAACGGCTCTTCGACTTCCTTGCGATGGGCCAGCAGCCGCAGGTCGGTGGCCATCTTGTGCGCGCTCTGGGCCAGGCCGGAGAGCACGCCCAAGACTTGCGAATCGATCTTCCGCGAATAGGTCTGCCCGCTGACGGCGTAGGCGGCGTCAAAGCCCATCTTGCGGCAGACCAGTTCTTCTAACCGGCGGACCTTGGCGTGGTCGCCGTGGAACAACTCCAGGAAACTCGCTTGCGTGCCGGTAGTGCCCTTGCTGCCCAAGGCTTTCAGTCCGGCGATGCGATGCTCGATCTCGGCCAGGTCCAGGGCGAAGTCATAGGCCCAGAGGCACGCCCGCTTACCCACGGTCGTCGGCTGGGCCGGTTGGAGATGGGTGAAGCCCAAGCAAGGCAGGTCGCGGTGCTTTGCCGCGAACGTCGCCAGCGAATTCGATCACGGCCGCCACCCGGCCGGCGATCATCTGCAAGCCTTCGCGCAGCAACAGCAGGTCGGTGTTGTCGGTCACGTAGCAACTGGTGGCGCCGAGGTGGATGATCGGCCGGGCGTCGGGGCAGGCGTCGCCGTAGGCATGGACGTGGGCCATCACGTCGTGCCGCAACTTCCGCTCATATTGGGCGGCCGCCGCGAAGTCGACGTTGTCCACGTGGGCCTTCAATTGGTCGATCTGCTGCCGCGTGATGGGCAGCCCCAGTTCGGCCTCCGCCTCGGCCAAGGCCGCCCACAGCCGCCGCCACGTGCTGAACTTCCGCTGCGGACTCCACAGGGCGCTCATCTCCGCCGAGGCATAGCGGGATGTCAACGGGTTGTCGTATTGGTTCGGGCTGTCGGACATGGAGAAGGATAAGGGATTGGGGATTAGGGGTTGGGGCACGAGCCACTCGACATTAGTCGTAAACGATGGCACGTATGTCGCGTTGTACGGTGCAACGGGCATTCTGTCAATTCCCCTGCCTGTCGAGAGCCCCGGCGCCTGCTATTGCACCTCGATCACCGCCACGTCCTCGCCCTCTAGTGCGAGCGTTGTCTGGCCGTCGTGCCACGGGACGGCCCGCCCGGAAACGAGTTCGCGGCTGGGCGTGGCCGGGCGGTTCTCTAGCGTGATGGTGGCCGTCCGCCGCTGGGGGCTGTCGTTGAACACGGTGAAGTAGCGGTCGCCGAAACACTCCACGTACACGTGCTCGTTGTCGCTGCGGGCCTGCGTGACCGGCTCCCAGCCGGCCTCGGCCACGAGCTTGCACAACGGCACGTACTTCTTGAAGAGCGGCCGGTCGCGGTTGTACAACTCCGGCCGCGTAAAGTATTGACCCTGCGAGGCGTTGTGGCTGAAGAAGCCCGGAAACATCCCGTACGCCAGGCACCGCTTCATGTACTTCTCGACCAACTCGTGCGAGAAATCCTCGAAGCGGGTATTCATCAGGAAGCAATAGGGCTTGCCTTTGCACATGGCGCGGCGGTAGATCAGGTCGGCGTCGGACATCGGCCGCCACGCTTCGCCGACAACGGCGGCCGATGCCGTGCGAAAGGTTGCCGGCGAATTGGCCGACAATGCGCTCCACGCCATTGCGAAGACGTGGCCGGCCGATCCGGCCGACTGGTGGCTGCCTCCGCAGGTCGAGCCCCTGACGCGGCCCGCGCCGTTGTCGTGGCCTCACGAGTTGGCTCTTATACGAATTACCGGTACTGGCCCGAGTTGCTCTCCAGCGGACTGTTGCCGGCGGAAATGGCCAACCGGGTCGTCGACTCGCGTCTTGGTGCGGGCGGGCAGTTCTGCGGCATGACGCGGTTCGCCAAGCACCTGGACGACTGGCCGCTGGCCGACTATCTCTACGGGCTGTGGTCGTTGGGGCGGAAGAACGACTTCTTGCTGAGCCTCTACGGGCACGTCGCCTATCACCAGGCCGAAGGCCACTTGACGGCCTACGAGGGCGTTTCCTTCCCGCCGGGCAAGAAGGCGGCCGACTATTGTTTGCCCAGCCAACTGGTGGCGGTCCGGGGCGGCCGATTGCTTCAGCGGTAGCACGATGCCGGTGGTTTGCGACGCTGCTATGTGCGTCCGCGGTCGTGACGCGACAGGCGACTTCACAACTGTCGCCGAGGTCGCGGGCGGCGTGAATCACGCGGGCAATCTCGATGCCGTTTTGCGCGGCGCGATAGAAGACAACGTAGCTGCCCGCGGAGAAAGCGCGAAGGTCGGGCTGGAGTCCCTCGCGCGCTTCGCCAAGGAGCGGTTGGGTAGAAAGCAGCAGAAATTTGTCGTGGAACATCGCAATCAGCCGATCCGCAGCCACTCGGCTGTCGCCCGCGACATAGTCCCAAATCTCGTCCAGATCGTGCTGTGCCCGCGGTGCGATCGTGTAAGGAATCATCGTTCGGCTCGCTCCGCGTCCAGACGCTTTCGTCCGCGCTCTTTGATGTCCTCAAAGAAACGTCGGAGCCCGTCCTCGTCCTTGATCTCGATTCCTTCGCCGCGGTCGAGTTGATCCAGCGCGGGCTGAATCTCGCGGCGAAGCTCTTCGAGCCGCCGTTGGCGGTCCTGCAACAGCCGCAGGGCCTGGCCCACCACCTCGGCCTCGCTTTTGTAGCGGCCGGCGTCGATGACTTGATGCACGAACTGCTGAAGATCAGCGGGGATTTCGACGGTCATGGCATGATTCCTCCACCGATCCAAGCATATCGCCGACCGGCCAGCGAGGTCAAGGGGCAGAGCGTAGGTGCGTGAAACGCACAAGCCGCCATCCGTTCGCGATGGGGCGAGTTCTGACGAACCCTACGACTCTTCTTTCCTTAATTGGAGAACCTCTCCCGCGTCCCCGGTTCTGCCTTGCCGCCTTGGACTCGCGACGGGTGAACCTGTTTCAGGTGCCCCTTCATCGTCGCCACGATGTCGGCATACTTCGCGTCGCCAGCCAGGTTGTGCAGTTCTTGCGGATCTTGGTCATGATCGTAAAGCTCCGCCCCCTTCGCGCCAAAATCCCACTCGGTATACCGCCAGCGCTCGGTACGAACGCTGTGGCCGGGTGAAGGGCCGCGCTGGACCTGGGTGAATGCCGGCCGCTTCCACTCGGCCGTGGGATTGTCCAACAGCAGACGCAGGCTGACGCCTTCCAGGTTCTGCGGAGGCGCAAGTCCGGTGAGGTCCGCCAGCGTAGGATAAAGGTCGACGAACTCGACCGTGCGCGAACTCGCCTGGCCGGCCGTCTTTTGTCCGGGCAGGGAAATAATCATCGGCACCCGCGCCGCTTCCTCGAAGCAGCTTTGCTTGAACCACAGCCCATGCTCGCCGAGGTGATAACCGTGATCGCTCCAGAAGACGATGATCGTGCGGTCTTGAAGTCCCAGCCGGTCGACGGCGTCGAGCACTCGACCGATCTGGGCGTCGACAAACGAGATGGCGGCGTAATAGGCCCGTTTACATTCCCGCGCCTGGTCCGGCGTAACGCCAAAGTAAGGCCAAGGTTTCGTCGAGGCAAGCGCCAGCGGCGGGTAATCCTCGGGCGTCTGAGGGGTGATGTGCGGCAGGCTGATGTCGGCCATCGAATAGAGGTCGAAGTACTTCTGGGGCGTGACCCACGGGCAATGCGGTTTGTAGAATCCGGCCGCGATGAAGAAGGGCTCGCCTCGATGCTTCTCCAGCAACCGGATCGTCTCCGTGGCGACCTTGCCGTCGGTGTGCTCCTGGTCCGTGCCGGTCTTGTCGGCGAGATACGCCATGGCGGCGCCCAGACCCTGCTTGGGCGTGTAGTTCATGATGTCGGGTTCCAGGGCCGTCTTATCGCGTCCGGCGGGATTCACGCGTTCCATCCACGACGCCTTGTCATCCAGCCCGTTGGTGCCGATGTCATTCGGGTTGCCGTAATGAAACATCTTGCCCACCCGCGCGACATAATAGCCGTTGTGGATGAACATTTGCGGGAGCGTTACCACCTTGGGCAAGCCCTGCCGAAAATGATAATTCAGGTCGAACACCCGCGTGGTGTCGGGGCGAAGCCCGGTCAGCAGCGAAGACCGGCTCGGGCTGCACAGCGGAAACTGGCAGTAAGCGTGCGCGAACCGCACGCCATGCGTAGCGAGGCGGTCGATGTTGGGCGACTTCACCAGCGGATGCCCATAACAGCCCAGGTCGTTGTTCATGTCGTCCACGGCAATGAAGAGGACGTTGGTTTTGGGCGCGGCGGCTTCGGCGCAGACCACGCCGCAAAGAATCAATGCGGCCGCGGCGGCTGTCCAGCGCAGAGCCGCCAGACCCTGGAAAGCGTGGTTCGTTTTCATGGTTTCGCGCTCCTCCGGCGTTTGTTGGTCAAAGCTCCGCATGTCTTGTCTCTCCGAAGAGTTAACCAAACCCCTCCCAGTTTGTCAATCTTGGCGTTGCTTCCCCGGGATCATCAAGGATGGTGTCCATTGCCTTTGACGCGGCAGGAATCGGCATTGATTGTGGCCTCATGGAATAGATTGGAGAGGTCCCTCATGGGAGAGACTTCGCGGGACGGGCACTGCCCGCCACAAAATGCTGGTGCAGCGTGGACGGTGTCGGCCCGCCTGTTGCCTCGGCCGTTTCAACCGCCTTCGCCTGCCGGTTTGTTTTCCGCAGGTGGAAGCAGGGGGAGTTCGACCGTGATATGGGTGCCCCGCTGTGGTGCGGCGCGGATGATGGCGACGCCGCCGAACAGCCGTGCCCGCTCGCGAACCCCTTGCAGGCCGAAGTGACCGCTTTGGACCCGCTCCGGATCAAAGCCTATGCCAAAGTCCTGCACGTCGATATGCACCCGGCCGTTGACTTGCCACAATCCCACCAGCACCTTCTCGCTCTGACTGTAGCGGCAGGCATTCGTCAAGCATTCCTGCACGATGCGGAAGGCGGCGGTTTCCACCGGCGGCGCCAACCGGTCGAACTCCACGCGGTGAACGAACTCGATCTGCGGGCCGCCGCGCTGGCGCTGCTCGGCGACCAGCGCGTCGATGGCGGCCACGATGCCCGCCTCGTCGAGGACCGGCGGCCGCAGGCCGCTGATCAGCCGCCGGCACTCGGTCATCGCGTCGCGGAGCAGCCGTACGCCCTCGTCGAACATCTGGCGGGCCGCCTCGGGATCGCGAGTTCGCGCCGATTCGATCGACTGGAACTTGTAGAGCGCACCGGTGAGTTGCTGGGCCAAACCGTCGTGGATTTCATAGGCCACCAGTTGCCGATCGCGCTCCTGCAGGCCGAGCAGTTCGCGGAGCAGCCGCTGCTCGTTCCGCAGCGCCACTTCGCTGCGCTTCCGATCGGTGATGTCGCGCACCAGGGAGAGCATCATTCGTTCTCCACCGACGTCCACGGAGGTCAAGCGGACCTCCACGGGGAAGGTCGTGCCATCCTTGCGGCGGTGCGTCCCCTCGAAGCTCACCGGGTAGGCGTCGTCGGAGAGCTTCGTGTAGCGGGCGAGGTTCTTCAGAGTGAACTCCGTGTCGACGTCGGCGATCGTCATCGACAGCAACTCCTCGCGCGTGTACCCCAGGCTGTCGCACGCCCGCTTGTTGACGTCCCGAATCCGCCATTGCTCATCGCGGAGGAAGAAGCCGTCGCCGGCGTTGTCGACCAGGCGGCGGAACCGCTCTTCGCTCTCGCGGAGTTCGCGCGTTTGCTCGGCCACCCGTCGCTCGACGCGGGCCGAGCGGCCGCTCGACAACACGAGATAACCCGCGAGCCACCCCGTGACGAGCAGCCCGGCCAGCAATGCCCCTTCCGGTTCCCGGGTCTTCTGCCCGGTGAAATAGAGGTCCATGGGCACGCAGTCAACGGTCCAGCGGCGGTTGGCGACGTTGATCGTGGTGAGAAAGTGTACGCTGGTTTCAGGCGGCCTTGCCTCTGCCGGCGATGGCGCCAAGTTGGCGTCGCGGCCGTGCAGGGAAGAGAGGCGCACGGCGATGAGAGTCCTGTCGTCCGCCCCAGAGGAGTCGTAGATGTAGAGGTCGATGCCCAGGGGATGGAAGATATCCATCGCCTCTTGCACGATGGCGCCGATGTGGAAGACTCCCAACACAAAGCCGTTGATCTCGGCTCGATCGAGGGGACGTTTGACGGCCTTGGGATGTTCGTTCCATGCCGGTTCAACCACGACCAATCGGTTGCCAACCGTGCCGCCACGATCCAACCGCGGAGACACGGCGGCCACCGGCCGACCGGTTGCCATCGCCTCCCGCAGAGCGGCGCCATACACCGTGTTCGATCCCAAGTCGTATCCGAAGTGCGCTCGGTAGCCTCGGAACGGCTCGATGAACGTTATCGGGTAATATTCGTCGCGCTTGCGCTGGCACATAATCCCCCCGGGCATTTTGCTCCGTGATCCCGTAATCGGCGAAGCCTTCGTCGCGGACGGCTTGCTCGTGAGCGGGCCGGTCGGCAAGCGGTATCCGCGGCACCCACGCCAGGAACGCGACGCCTCGGTAGTTCTCCAGCAGGGGCTCGCTGAACGTGCGGAACTCCTCCCGCTTCACCAATCCGGCCCCGGTGAAGAACGCCGCGACCGTGCGAACGGTGCTCAACCGGTCTGCCACCTCCCGCCGAAACGATTCGGCACGGTCTTGGGCGTCGAGGTGGAATTGCGCCTCCATCAACTGCCGCTCCCGCGTCTGCAATTTCCAGTACAGAAGCAGCGAGAGGGCAACTCCGCCAATTGCGACAGAAAGGCCCAGAGCCAACCGGCGGCGGCGCGATCGCCGCACTTCCGAATCGCTCGAAGGTGACAACGTCTGCTCGTGTTTGCCCGTCGCGGTAGCCATCGAAACCCGCTCCTCTCGAACATGAGGGGGCACCAACTGCTACTATCATACTAGCTTGCCAAAAAGGCGAGTCAATACCGCCTGAAGTGGGGCCTGAAGGGGGAACTTCCGCAGTTGCGAACCGCTGTTGTCGGGCGGCGAACGTCCCTTCGTTCCCCCACGAATTGCGAGAATGGGGGGCAGGCAGCGACGGGACGGGACGGGCCGGCACCCCGTTACCGCCGAATTTGCTGCGAGAAGTCGGGGGCCTCACGATACAGATACGCCTGGTAGTTCACCTTGGCGCGGAGCCGCGTCTCCTCGTACGACCCGTGGTGTTCGATCAGGCCCAGGTCGTAGGCCAGCCGATCGGAGTAGCCGGGGAGCAAGACGCGGTAGTCGTAAGGGACTTCGTCCGGTTTGAGATGATTGATGTGATTGCGGATGTTCGTCGTGCAATTGTTCGTGAGCGTGTCGTAGAACTCCGGCTCGCGGGCCAGCTTGTTGACGCGCCGCATCACGTCCTTGAAGAGGACGCGGGCCTGCTCCGGCGTCGCTACCGAGCGGTGTACGTAGACGTCCGACAGATCGCAATTGACCCGCTTCTGAATCACGTCGCGTTCGTCGGCCACCACGTACATGATCTCGTACTGTCGAAAGAAGCCCTTGAGCGTGTTGAACGCCTCGCCGCGTTCCCGGCGAATCTCCACCGAGACCGCCAGATAATCGCAATTGTCGAAGCCGAAACTGAGCATCGTGTGGCCGATGCTCGGCGTCTCGTTGAACGGCACGACAATGAAGTCTACCGATGTCAGCTTCTCCATGTCGAAGGTCTTATCGTAGTAGGCCAGGGTGACATCGTCCTCGGTCCGCCATCGGCAGTTGCGAATGTTATGCACCGTCACTCGGCTGCCAAGAAAGTCGGCATAGGCCAGCACGGCCTGCTCGGGGGTCCAGTCGCGCTGGTTCGACGGTTTGAACGACTTCAGCAGGTCGCCGTTGAGTTTCAGCGAGGGAAACATGGCCTCTTGCGGCCGTATGCTTTCCGTCGTGGTCGGCGTACTCTGGCAGCCAAACAACAACAGCGCGGCCGCCCCGAGAATCAAGGGGTTGCCAGCGGAACGACGGCCACGGAACAGCCGCAAACAGCGAAGCCTGGACATTCTGGGTAGGTACAGGAACCGACGACCAGCCCCCTGGCGGCAAAACGCGACAAGAATGGACCCTATTAACCAGAATGGGCATTTCCCGCAAGAGGAAACGATGCGAATGAAACGCTTTTGGTCTTGGGTCCTGGCTGCCGGACCTACGCGACGACAGAGTCCGGGATGCATTTCTAAGGCCGAAGCCCCAAGGCCCAAGACCAAGGACTTCGCAATGTCGCCAGCCGCTTACCGCCGTTTGAACGGTATTAGGCCCTTGTCCCTGCCGCATCCTCCATCGCCTCTCCTATTCTGGCTCTTCCGGTTCTGGGTGCGAACGCCGCACAAACCCGAGGCTCAACAATAGCGGCCGTTATACTACGCGCGACGGTTGCTTGAACGCCCCAGGCACGTAATTCTCGCCATATTAGCCCCCCCCACAAGAATATAGTGCAACAGGGATTGCGAGCGTAAGTGCTTGTCCGGGAACATGTTCCGCCGCCTCCTCCCTGCGGGCGCCGATTTCGCGAGTTGGGAAGGTTGCTGTTGGCCCGAGGTCGCCCGCGGCGTTACCTTGCTCAAGCGGCGGCGGTCGGACCAACGCGGTTGTTGCCTTCGCCCCGTCGCAGAAGACACCGCCAACCAAGGAGGCCACGGATGGCTCAGGTCGAGGTCAAAGTGAAGTTGGATTTGCCGCCGGGTGTGGAACTGTTGGGATACGAGCGCTCGCGCGACGGGCACGGCTTCGAGGTCAAGTTCCCCCTGCCCGACTCTTGCCGTTGTGAGCAGTGCGGCCACGAAGAGCCGTCCACCTACGAGTACAAGAACACCGTCTATGTGGTCCGCGACCTGGACCTGTGGGGTCAGCCGAGCTTCCTGATCTTCCAGCCCTGCTTCCATCGTTGCTCGCGCTGTGGGCATCGCCAGGAGCATTTCGCCCCCTTCAAGCGGAAGAAGGTGCTGTACACGTACCGCTTCGAGGAATACGTGCTGCGGATGCTCATCGGCAGCAACGAAGAAGAGGTGGCCGCGCGGCTGGGCATCTCGGCGGAGACCGTGGAACTGATCGTCGAGAACCAGTTGAAGGACGACAAGCGGATCGACCCGGCACGGGTCATCAAGCACGTGGGCATGGACGAAATCAGCCTCAAGAAGCGGCACAAGTTGTACGTGACGGTGATGACGGACTTGACCGACCCGGAGTCGCCGAAGGTGCTGGCGGTGGCCCGCGGGCGCGACACGGCAGCGGCCCTCGAATGCCTGGGGAAATTGACACCCGAGCAGCCGCCGCGGTGGAAACGCACCGCGTGGACATGGGGAAGGTCTACGGCCCGGTCTGCAACGAGCAACTTCGCAACAGCCGGTTGGTGGTGGACCGGTTCCACGTGGCCAAGCAGTTCAACGAGGTGGTGGATGAGTTGCGAAAAAAAAAGCACGCGGAAGCACAAGGCCCAGTTGTCCAAAGCCGAGCAGAAACGGTTCCGCTCGCTGATGTGGGAGTTCCGCCGCGACCCGAAGGACCTGAAGCCCGAGGAACGCGAGTCGCTGGATCGGCTGTTCGTCGAGTTGCCTGTGTTGAAGGACGTGTATGACGTGCGCGTGCGGTTCAAGGAGATCTTCGACACCGCGCCGGATCGCGCCACAGCGGAACAGCAGTTGGCCGAACTCCGCGCGCGGACCGAAGCGCTGGGGCTGGACTTCGCCAAGTTCTGGACGACCTACGACAACTGGAAGACGGGCATCCTGAACTACTTCGACGGGCGGTACACCAGCGCGGCGGTTGAAGGTATCAACAACAAGGCCCGCGTCATCACCAAACGCTGCTACGGCGTGAAGTCAGCCGACACGCTCTGGAACCGGCTGCTCCTGGACTTGAACCGGGCGTCGGAAGCCGCCGGGCGGACCATCGCCGAGCTACGCGAGATCGTCCGTGGCCTGAAGGCTGAATTTCTCGCGTTCTGCACCTAAAACCGGAAGAGCCCCTATTCTGGCATTTTCTTCCAATCGGCCTATCCCCGCCGCGGAGGTCTGGGTAGAATTGGCAAGCATGTTACGCTACTACACCGCCGGCGAATCGCACGGCAAAGCACTCGTGACGCTGGTCGATGGCTTCCCGGCCGGCGTGGAACTCAACGTGGAGTCGATTGACGGCGAGCTCGATGCGCCGCCAGGGGGGATATGGCCGGGGCGGCCGACAGCGGATCGAGTTCGATCACGCGGAGGTCCTCAGCGGAGTCTGGCGGGGCAAGACCATCGGCAGCCCGATCGCCTTGCTGGTGCCCAACAAAGACTACAAGATCGAGCAAATGGAGGAACTGCCGCGACCCCGGCCAGGGCACGGCGATCTCAGCGGCTCGATCAAGTATCTCGGCTCGATCCGCGGTGTATTGGAGCGGGCCAGCGCCCGAGAGACGGCCGTCCGGGTCGCCGCTGGGGCGTTGGCCAAGCAACTGCTGGCGCCGCTGGGCATCACCGTCTTCGGCTACGTCGTCGAGGTCGGGCCGATCGCCGTTCGTCCCCAGCCGGGCACCCTCGACCAACAGCGCGCGCTCCGCGACAAGAGCGAACTGTATACCCTCGATCCCGATCGGGACGCCGAGGTTACCGCGCGTCATCGATCAGATGAAGCAGCAGGGCAACACGCTGGGCGGCGTGATCGAGGTCCGCGTCGAGGGCGTCCCGTTCGGTCTCGGCTCGCATACGCAATGGGATAAGAAACTCGACGGCCGCCTGGCCCAGGCCGTGATGTCGGTGCAGGCGATCAAGGGGGTTGAGATCGGCATGGGCTTCGCGGCGGCGCGGCGTCCCGGCTCGGAAGTTCACGATCCGATTCGCTACGACCCCGCCTTGGCCGACACGCCTTCGCTGGGCTTCACGCGGCCCACCAACAACGCCGGCGGCCTGGAGGCGGGCATGACCAACTCGCAGCCGATCGTCATCCGCGCGGCGAAGAAGCCGATCAGCACGCTGGCCCACCCGCTGGAATCGGTGAACCTGGCCACGAAGCAGCCCGAAAAGGCCTCCTACGAACGGAGCGACGTCTGTGCCGTGGCGGCGGCCAGTTGCATCGTCGAGAACGTGGTGGCCTTCGAGATCGCCCGGGCGGTGGTCGACAAGTTCGGCGGCGACAGCCTGGCGGAAATCCAGGCCCGATGGAAACTGTTTCACGACATGGCGAAGGAGAAGCTGAACCAATGATGAATGATGAGTGATGAATGCCGCAACAGGCGGCAGACGTCGCAGACAATCGTGCAATTCATCATGCATCATTCCGCATTCATCGTTTCGCAGGAACAAGGATGTTCCAACTTTACGATAGAACTCGTTTTCGCATCTGCCTCGCCGGATTCGCCATCCTGGGCGTGCTGCCGACGTTGCTCTTGGGCGGCTGGTGCCTCAGCCGGCATCTGCCGGGAAACGCCCGCGCCGAGGCCGAGCAACTCGGCCGGCAACTCGGCATGAACGCGACGCTGGACGGCTTGAAGCACCTTCGGCCCGGAGTGGTGCTCTACGAAGGGCTGGAACTGACCGATCCCGAGACGGGCCAAGCCGTCCTTCGCTGCCGGCTGCTGGAGATCGCGCGGCAGCAAGAGACCGACCAACAGGGCCAGCGCCGGGCCGTGCTGGCGCTCACCGCGTCGCAGCTTGAGGTGGAAGCGGCGTCGCTCGACCGGATTTGGCAGTGTCTGCAACGCACGATGGAGGGTTCCTACGGCCCGCTGGCGGCCGACCTGCGGCTCTCGGCGGCCGACGTGACGCTGCGAGCCAGCGACCCTCCGCAAACGGTGACCGACCTGGAAGCCGGGCTCGAATCGCGCCCGGAGCGAACGCGCGCGGAAGTCCATTTCCGCCTGGCCGGCGTCGACACGTCCGATCCGATCCGCATCGTGATCGACCGCAACCGCCAGATTTCGCCCCCCGCCAACGGCTTCGAGCTCTATACCGGCGGCGGCGAGATGCCGTGCAACGTGCTGGCGATGGGGCTAAGAGAACTGAAGCCGTTGGGGCCGCAATGCTGCTTCCGCGGCTACATCAGGGCCAACGACAGCACGGAAGGTTGGGAAGGCGAGGCATTCGGCCAGTTGGTCAACGTCGACCTCGGCAGGCTGGTGAGCGATCATTTTCCGTACCAACTCAGCGGCAGCGGCGACGTGACGATCCAATCGGCCCGCTTCCTCCGGGGACGCCTGGAGGAAGGCAGTGCCATCGTCGCGGCCGGGCCGGGCACGATCGACCGTTCGCTGCTGGCCGCGGCCGTCGATCGCCTGCAACTCAGGCCGGGCGCCGAGCCGCCGCTGGTAGGCCAACGGATGCGATACAACGAACTGGCCTTCCTGGTTACGCTCGACGCCCTGGGGTTGCGGCTCCGTGGGCGTTGCCCCGCCGCTGAACAAGGCACCATCCTCAGCGGCGAGGCGGGCAATCGCCTGCTGGGCGAACCGCTCGGGCCGCAGCCGGTGGCCGCCCTGGTGCAAACGCTCGTCCCGTCCAGCGTCGTGCAGGTGCCGGCCAGCCGGCAGACCGACTGGCTGCTGCGTCACCTGCCGGTGCCGGAAGCTACGCTGTTGCCCGGTGAGGAGAACGTGCCACCGCAGGCCCGATTGAAGTTTAAGGAGACGCGGCAGCAATAGCATGGTGAACGGCACGAGGCCGAGAACACCACGGAGACACTTTGGTCTTGGGTCTTAGCCCAAGTTCGCCAGCAGGCGAGAATTCTGAGGGGAATCTTGTCCTAGTTGAACCTCGCATGGAGGTGGGGTTTCTTGATGTAAGTCGTTGAAGCTCGTGGGTCGATCGCTCGGCGAATGTCTGCCGGGGCGTTGTAGTGAAGACCTTGGCCTTTGGAATGCCATTGGCAGGGGTAGAATTACGGGCATGTTCATTCGCCCGTGCTATCGACAGAAGAACGGAAAACGTCACGCCTACTGGGCACTGATGGAGTCGTATCGCACCGAGCGCGGTCCTCGGCAACGCGTGGTCGCTTATCTGGGACAACTCGACGAACCGCAGCGGTTGGGCGTGAAGGCGGCGGCGGAAGGCAAGCAAGGACGGCGGCAGAAACGGCTCTTCCAGGACGACCGGCCGCAATGGGTCGAAGTGGATGTCAAACGCGTGCGAGTGGAGAATCGTTGCGATTGGGGCGGGCCTTGGCTGGGACTGGAACTCCTCGGCCAGTTGGGCCTGAAGGAGTTTCTCGATCGCACGATCCCCTTGGGCCGTGAAGACGTTCCCTGGTCGCTGATGGCATTGGCCTTAGTTCTTCCTCTAACATCGCAGCACCGACGATGGCGGCCCCGCGATCGGTCTGGTTGAACATGTCGATTTCGCCTTCATCCCACAACCGGCCCACTTTACGGTATCGGTCGATGCCTCGGTTCCGCCCGGTTGTGATGCTGCTAACTCTGCCAGCCCTTTGACGATTGGAGCGAACAAGGCGCGATTCTGGCGAAACCACCTACCGATTGCAATTGTCTCTTCTGCTGTGGCTGCCTCCGGTATAGATGCAAAAACGCCCCACACAGTCGTCTCATCCACTTTGTCTGGTGGTGTCCATGACATTGTCGCGCCCTCATTTCTCCCGCAACCGGGAGTGTACCTCTTGACACGTATGTACCCAGGCGAGCTGTCTGGCGACGGTGACTATAGCGTCCCTTATTAGCCTCCGCAATCTGCCGGGCTTTCTTTTTGCGCTGGCCGGGAACCGGGCCGGAAGTCGGTCGGTTGCTAGGGTAGAGGAATGGCCGAACCCAAGCTCACTTCCGACCAGCGGGCAGAGATTCTGCGCCGCTATGCCGCCGGGGAGCAGCAGAAGGTACTCGCACGCGACTACGGGGTTGGCGAATCGACGATCCGTAGAATCTGCACGCGGAACGTGTCCGCCTTCAAGGTCGTCAGCGAGAACCGCGAGCAGACCTACCGCGAGAATCTGAATTGGGTGCTCTCCGCGGCCGGCGAGTTCCTTCGCACCAACACGCACCCCTCCGTCTGCCCGAATGACGGGCCTGGTTCCTCTATTGCCACGCCATCGACGAGCCCAAGGACTTTATGGCCAAGGTCGCCCAGAACGACAAACGCCGCGTTGACATTGCCCTGCGTACACGTATACTACACGTATATGGAGGTGTGCGATGCAGAAGAAACTGACCATCACCGTGGACGAAGTCGTCTACGAGGGGCTGCACGAGACCATCGGTCGTCGGAAAATAAGCAAGTTCATCGAGGAACTGGTCCGCCCACACGTCGTTCGGCCCGACCTGGACTCGGCTTATGCCGAAATGGCAAAGGATAAGAAGCGGGAGAAAGAGGCCCTCCAGTGGGCCGAGGTCACCTTCAAGGACGCCGCCCATGAAGAGGCGTGAGGTGTGGTGGGTCAACTTCGAGCCTTCCATCGGCGGCGAGATCCGAAAGAAGCGGCCTGCCGTCATCGTCAGCAATGACGCGTCGAACCGGTTTCTGAACCGCGTTCAGGTGGTCCCTTTGACGAGCAACGTGGAGCGCCTCTATCCCAGCGAGGCGGCCGTCGACTTCGAGGGAAAGCCGAGCAAGGCCATGGCCGATCAGTTGGCGACCGTGAGCAAGCAGCGGCTTTTCCGGCGAGCCGGCGTTATCTCCCAAGACGACATGCGCAAGATCGAGGAAGCCATCAAGGTCCAACTGGACATGCGTTAGAAGCCGGGCTGACGACGAACGTGGCCCGGTTGTTCTTCCCTCGATTTCTAGCATTCAGTTCGTAGCGGGCATCCAGATCGCCCGCGCGAGTCGGTGGGCTGGGCGCAGGCGGGGGCAAGCAGGAGCAGAAACAGGAAGAGGGCCGACGGGAAACGTCGCATGGAGTTCCTTTCCATCAAAACGGGCTGAACCAGCTTTGTTGTAGGTGCTTCGTTGGTTTCACCAATTCAGTCGCCCGTTCAGGGTTACGAGCGTGCCAATGGTGATTCTCAGCCCTTGGCGTTTCATTGATTTTGCACCGTCCCGTTGTCGAGGTCGAGGACCGAGAGAAGGTCATCCAAAGTCAACGCTTTGTCAAAGTCCGCTTCGGACAACGAATCAATAATCTCGCTATGGAGAAGTCCTTTCTTCTCCAAAATTGCACGAATTCGTTCCTCCACCGTGTCAACCATCCAAAAACTGTATACGTTCACCGCTTCCTTCTGACCCTTGCGATGTGCCCGATCTTCTGCCTGCCACGCAACGGCAGGATTCCACCAATGGTCAAAGTGGATGACGTAGCTTGCGGCAGTTAGGGTTAGCCCTTCTCCCGCCGTCTTCGGAGTAGCAACAGAGAACACGGCATTTGGCATCCTTCTGAAACTGCTCGACTACACGAAGTCGCTTCCGATCTGTGGATTGGCCAGTGATAGTCACCACCCCGAAGCGATCAAGCAATTCCGTGATCTTGTAGACCCCCTCCTCCTTGTACTGGCTGAATATTAGGTTCGTCAGCAGAATTCGTGGGTAAGAACAGGGCTGGTTAGCACCGTTGAGGTGCGTTTTCTGAGGCATGACAGAGCAAATGAATGAGGGGATGAGGGGAAAGAAGAGGCCCTGGCGGTGGAAGCCGCCGGGGCCTGCGAGTCATTCACCCGCCCTGGTCTGGTTATCCCTTGTCGGGTTGCTCGCCAGCAGAGCCCAACTCCGTTTCGCCAGACAGGGATAGTATAGCGGAGAGAGGAGGCAGGAAAACAGGTGCATCCTGTAGCGTTTCCGGTTAAAGATGGAGTTGCAAAACGAACCATCTCGCCGGGAGCCACCACAGGATGCAACTGAAGACTATCCTCAATCGGGTCGAACCTTTCAAGTCCTTTGTGTACGGAAAAGCCAGATGGGTGGAAGGCACGGAACGGCCAACGCTGGAAGTGGAAGTGCTTGCCCGGAAGAATGGTCGGCCGATCTGCTCGGGCTGCGGCCGCCCCGGGCCGGGTTACGATCGTCTTCCGGAGCGGCGGTTCGAGTTCGTGCCCCTCTGGGCCATTACCGTGTATTTCGTGTATGCCCTGCGGCGTGTGGCGTGTCGAAGTTGCGGGGTGACGGTGGAGCGAGTGCCTTGGGCCGTGGGAAAAAGCCATCTTACAACCAGTTACCGCTGGTTCCTGGCACGCTGGGCCAAGCATTTGTCCTGGCAAGAGGTGGCCTCGATCTTCCACACTACCTGGCGAAACGTGTTCGAGTCGGTGAAACAGGCGGTATTTTGGGGCCTGTTCCATCAGGACCTCGATGGGATCGAGGCCATCGGCGTGGACGAGATCCAGTGGCAGCGGGGACAGCATTACCTGACGTTGGTGTACCAGATCGAGGATGGCATGAAGCGGCTGTTGTGGGTGGCCGAAGAGCGAACGGAGGAGAGTCTGCGGCGGTTCTTCCAGACGCTGAGCGCCGAGGCCCGTCAATCCATCCGCTTTGTCTGTAGCGATATGTGGCAGCCCTACTTGAATGTGGTTGCCGAACAACTGAAGCAGGCCATCCACGTCTTGGACCGTTTCCACATCATGAAGAAGATGAACGAGGCGATTGACGAGGTTCGCCGCACCGAGGCCGCTCGCCTGAAGCGTGACGGTTACGAGCCGGTGCTGAAGCACTCCCGCTGGTGCCTGCTGAAACGACCCGAGAACCGCACCGAGAAGGAGACCGTGAAACTGTCGGAGCTGTTGCAGTACAACCTTCAAAGCGTTCGCAGCCACCTGTTGCGGGAGGACTTCCAAAGGTTCTGGGAATATACCAGTCCGGGCTGGGCGGTGAAGTTCTTGGAAGAGTGGTGTACCCGCACGATGCGGAGCAAGATCGAGCCGATGAAGAAGGTTGCCCAAAGCCTGCGTGAACATCGAGACCTGATCCTCAACTGGTTTCGTGCCAAGGGGATGGTTTCGGCGGGCTCCGTCGAGGGCCTGAACAACAAAGCCAAATTGACTACCAGAAAAGCCTACGGCTTCCGCACCTACGAGGCCATCGAAATTGCCCTATATCACACGCTCGGCAACCTTCCCGAGCCGGAATTTACCCGCGAATTCTGTTGACGAGGCCAATATTAGAACCTTCTTGCCGCTGTCAACAATGTCCTCTACATGTTCCATCACAGCCGCCGTTTTCGGACTTCCACGCTTGCCCTTGGCAAAGTTGCAGATCCTCTTCAGTTCCCGCTGTTAGAATTGAATCGCAACCTTATGCAAAACTGGTATAGGTGAAAACATCGCAGGGACGTTTGAATGGGCGTTTTTGAGGAAGGTCCATGCAAAAAGGAGTCCCTGCGATGGCAAGTCATCTTACCTTGGAAGAGCGCGAGGTCATAGCCCACATGCAGCGAGCTGGGAAAATGCAAACGCAGATCGCCGACCGGCTCGGCCGCAGCAAGAGCACGATTTCCCGCGAACTGCGACGCAATCGCAGCCGCAACGGCTATTGGGCGGTGGCCGCCCAGGGGAAGGCCAACCGCCGTCGGAGCCAGCGGCCGTGGACGGCCAAGATGCAGCGGCCGGCAGTGCGGCGTTACGTCGCCGACCGCTTGCGGCAGCGATGGTCGCCCGACCAGATTGCAGGCCGCGCGCGCAGTGACTTTCCCGGCGATCGGCGACGGTGGATTTCGCCCCCCACGATCTACGCCTGGATCGGCGGCGAGGAAGCCAGCGGGAAGCACTGGCGGCGTTATCTGCGGCGTCTGGGCCGAAAGCGGCCCAACTGGGAAAAACGCGGGCGGATTCGCACCGGCACGAGCATCGAGGGACGCCCCGTGGTCGTGGATCGCCGCCGTCGCTTCGGCGACTGGGAAGGGGATACCATCGTGGGCGCCAACCGACGCGGCGGCGCCGTCACGCTGGTCGAGCGGAAGTCGGGCTATTTGTTGCTGGGCAAGGTTCCCACCTTGCAAGCGGCGACGGTCCGTCAGACCGCCGCCGAGTTGTATCGGACCACGCCTCCGAAGCTGCGGAAGACGCTGACGCTGGACAACGGCAAGGAGTTCGCCGAGCACGAGCGGTTGACGGAGGAAGCCGCTTTGAAGATCTACTTTGCGAAGCCGTACTGCGCGTGGCAGCGCGGCACGAACGAAAACACCAACGGCCTGGTCCGGCAGTTCTTTCCCAAAGGCACGGATCTGGTCGGCATCCCCAATCATCGTTTTACCAAAGTCCAACAACTTCTCAACGACCGCCCGAGAAAACGCCTCGGCTATCGAACTCCTAACGAAGTTCTCGCCTCTCGCCTAAAGGTTGCGATTTAGACTTGACAGCGGGGTTTGTGGAGCAGGGCAAACACATGAATTCGGCTAAACTGTTTTCTACCCGAGCGAAACTCCTGTTGCCCCTGTCGCTTTGCCGCGTCGTACTCCGTCCGCTGATCAGAGTCAAGTTCCAGCCATTCGTCCGTTCTTAGTTTGCTTGGTAACTCTGGAAAAACGTCTTGTTTGCGGCGGCGAAGGAAATATGGTTCGATTGCTTGCCGGATGGATTCGCTCGATGGAAGAATCGTTTCGACATCAGAGGGCCAGTATGGACGTAGGGGCTTTTCTCGACAGAACGTCGGAACCGGGATGCGAAGAATCTCGCAAATAGCAATTATGTCGTTCTCGCTGTTCTGAATAGGCGTTCCCGTGAGTGCCCAGTTGTAACTCGTCTCCTTCGAGATCGCCCTGGTCGCCTTGGATCTGCCGCTAGCAGGATTTCTGACGGCTTGGGCCTCGTCGAGGACGATGGCGTCGAAACCACCGGCCTGAGCGGATGGGTACTTGAGCGAATACTTCATCCTGAAGCAATCATCGCAGTCATTCCGTGCAGTATCATAGGTGCTAACGTAGACGTGGGCGGGTGTGTTCCACGCCATTTGCCGCATTGGTTTCGTCCCGCTCACTACAACAACCGACAAGGGCCTTGCCCAATCCCGCAAATGCCTATGCCATACCGAGAGGACTGACTTCGGGCAAAGAACGATTACTCGATGAATGCGACCTCCTTGGAGAAGAATCCTCAGCGCAACCGATGTGATGACCGTCTTGCCTGTCCCCATTTCGTCGGCCAACAGGAAAGCAGTATTGGTAACAAGGCGTCTTACACCCTCGACCTGGAATGGGTAAAGAGTGCCGGGCAAGTCAGATGCACGCAGGCGATCAAGTTGCAAGGGCGGCTTTAGAAAGGCCAGTAGATAGCCCCAAATGGGAGGCTGTCGTTGATCCGTGTGGTACGTGCCGTCGAGACTTCGGGACCGAATGTGACGCTCCGTGCCCGCTCCGAAACCAACGTTCATGGCAGTATAGCCAAATGCCGTTTCCTCCTGTGGCTCTGTTCTCGTTTCGAACCTGCATCCGACGATGCGGACAGGTGAAAACGGCTTATAGAGATTGCGAGAGACGTTGGCAGCGGCAGGCAGCGGCAGATCCCGTATTGAGGGCGGGACTATCCGCTTATGACGATTGCGAGAGACCGTGGAAGCGTCGGACAGCGGCATATTCTGTATCGACGGCGGGGTTATCCGGTCGCACAGAAGAAAATGGGACTCCAACGGATAAAGTGAGAACTCTATTGGCGGTGTGATGCCGGGAATGGCGGTGGGATGGGTCGTGACAAGGTTTGGCCCGATAAGCGATTTAGGCACCAGTTCTGGGGCTAAGATGTCAGTGTGAGGCCGGTGTTCCGAGACGTAATCCGAACTGACATTGACGACGGAGTGGGCAAGATTTTGAGAGATGTCCGGGAAGTGCAGCGAGAAATGTCGGTCAAAGTGGGAGGCAACAGCAGAGACAGGTAGATTGTTGCCAATCCAATCTAAGCGATCTTCTATTATGCACCGTAGTTGTGCGAAGTCGGGAGTGACGATAAGCGATGGAATATGAAAGTTGCCATGCAGAACGAATACCCGCTTGCGTTTCAGCTTCGCAATGGGAATACTCGAAACGCTTGGGGCTGCCAAACGAAACCCATTCGCCACCGCATAAGTCTTGGGTGCCACAATCGGCGCAGTTCGTTCTGCCACCCAAGATCGCATGGCCTAGCTCCGGGTTTTACCTACGTCCTGCTGATGGACGATTGCAAGAGAAGTCTCAATCCTATCGAATGGTTCAAGCAAGGACACTGAGCGGAAGGCACCGTCTAGCAAGTGGCGGGCCGCCTCAAGATCTGCATGGAACTGGCGGTGAGCCTTCATTATCAGCGAGTCAGGTTGTCCATCGGCTCCCAGTAATTCTCCGTCACCACCAGGGTTTGTCAGAGGGGACACCATCGACAGTTCGTCTTTTCGCAGCAATTGTATCAGAGGCACGTCAATCAAAGTGCGTAGTTCGACAAACTCTGGCTTTCGAACGACAACAAGGGTCGGAGTGACGCTCAGGGCATCAAGAAGAGGCTTCCCGACAAGATGCGTGGCAACATGACCGGTCAGCCGTCCCCCCCCCAGAGTCCTCTGCAACTTCGTCGGCCGGACATCCGACGTACACCGGAATTCGACTGGCTCGGTAAGCGGGTCGGTAAGAAGGGCGGCACCACGGAGAACATCTCCCCCGTCGAATGTGTTCGTATCCAAGAAACAGATGTAGGTTGCGCTCATGTGTGTGGTCCCCACGGTACCAGCCGGTTACCCAGTTACTGATAATCGTGACTTCGTCGGCAGTCTTGTAGTCCCCTGACTACCGCTCCAGTATAATCACCCCACCTGTAGTGGCAAGATCGCAGAAATGGCAGGGTCAGACTCGAAACATTCCCTTTGATGGATCGTGAGGGCAGGAAAGGGGGCCAGAAATATCGTCCGCCATTTCTCAGTCTCGGAAAGGCAGAATTACGTTTGACCCCTTCCTCCCTTTCCCGCGCTACCATCGCCTGACGCACGGATTCTACCGCGCGGCCGCCAGCACGAGCAACACGCTCATCGCCCGCCTAGCTCATTTCTTGACCTGGACAACCATCGCTACGAGGCGGGTCAAGTGGAGCGCCCGCACGGGAAACAGGCCGTCGCGGGAAACCTCTCAGTCTTTGCGAGGCTACTTCGTGTGGAAGCCGATGGGTTTGCGTGGCGGACCGAGCGGACTGAAAAGCTGATCCAGCAGCGCAAACACCTGCTGGAATTGGTGAGCCACGGCGTGGTCGCGCTTGCGCATCTGTTCTTCCAGCTTCGTCAAGCGTTCGGCCAGTTCCCTGTGGACACTGAGCAGTTGCCGAAGCCGGACAAAGGCCCGCATGATTTGGATGTTGACCTCGACAGCCCGTGGGCTTCGCAGGACGCTGGACAGCATGGCCACCCCTTGCTCGGTGAAAGCGTAAGGGGCGTAACGCCGACCGCCGTGGGGTGCGGAACTTGAGGTCGCAAATTGTGACCTCAAGTTTGAGGCCACCAGCACGGACAATAGGGTCATCGCCTGCTTGGCCCATTTCTTGACCTGGACAACCCCCGCCGCGAAGCGCATCATGGTACGCGGGCGATGCTCTGCGGCGAACGAGGAGGGGTGCGGGGGCAAGGAGAGAAATTGGAAAAACGCGAAGTTGTTGGCCAACAGACCCACCCAGCTCTCGGCTGATTGCCGGCCGACCGGGGATGTTGTCCCAGCAAGAACCGGGCTATAATATACCGGTGGGGCACGATGGCAGCGACGGAGGGCGAGTCGCCATGCAACAAATCAGGGTCAACGACGCACAGACTCGGCTACCCAATCTCATCGACGACGCCGTTAACGGCGAGACGGTCTATATCGTCGGCAACAGCGAGCGAATGGTGCAATTGGTGCCGGTGGGGGCCGTAGGCCGGCCGCAGTTCGGCAGCGCCGCCGGGCAGATTTCCATGGCCGAGGACTTCGACGAACCTCTGGAAGATTTCCACGATTACATGCAATGAAACTGTTGCTGGATACGCATGCCTTCCTGTGGTTCGTTGGCGGGCATCCCAAAATGTCGAGATCGGCGCGAGCCCTAATCGAGGATACCAACAATCAATCGCTGGTGAGCGTTGCCAGCCTCTGGGAAATGGCCATCAAGCTCAGCTTGCGGAAGCTCGACCTCGAACAGCCATTTGACCCCTTCATCCCACAGCAGCTCGCTCGAAATGGCTTTGGATTGCTGCAAATTGGTGTCAAGCACATCGCCGAACTCATCTCCCTGCCCTTTCATCATCGCGATCCATTCAACCGGCTGTTGATTGCGCAGGCCAACACTGAGAAGATGCCTTTGGTGAGTCGCGATGCGGCTTTCGACGCCTACGGCGTCGAACGGCTTTGGTGACGTTCGTCCCGCACATCGGCCACGGAGAAGACAGGGAATTCCATGCCCACGATTCTCGATCAAATCGTCGCCACCAAGCGTGAGGAAGTTGCGCGGGCCAAGGTGGGAACGCCGGAGCCGGTGCTGCGTGGGCGGCTGGCCGACGCGCCGGCCGTGCGCGATTTCCTGGCCGCGCTCTCGGCCGGGCCGCCCATCCGGCTGATCGCCGAGGTGAAGAAGGCCAGTCCGAGCAAGGGCGTAATCCGCGCAGACTTCGACCCCGTGGAGATCGCCCGTAGCTACCAGCGGCACGGGGCGACGTGCCTGAGCGTGCTCACCGATCGGCAATACTTTCAAGGCAGCCTGGAGTATCTCCGCCAGGTTTGCGCGGCCGTCGATCTGCCCGTGCTGCGAAAGGATTTCGTTATTGATCCGTATCAGGTGTGGGAGGCCCGGGCGGCGGGCGCTGATGCGGTGCTGCTGATTGCGGAATGTCTCGATGACGATTTGCTGGAACGGCTGCACGGGCTGATCGTCGACTTGGGGATGACGCCGCTGGTGGAGCTATATGAACCGGCCAACCTGGCCCGCGTGCTGCGCATTGGCGCCCGGCTGGTGGGCATCAACAACCGCGATCTCCACACCTTTCACGTCGATCTGGGACACACGCTGCAACTGCGGCGTGAGATTCCCGCCGATCGAATAGTCGTGAGCGAGAGCGGCATCCGCAGCCGGCAGGACGTCGAGCGGCTCGAAGCGGCCGGCGTGCAAGCGATGCTGGTGGGCGAGACGCTGATGGCTCGGCCGGACGTCGGCGCGGCGGTCGACGAGCTCGCTTTCCCCTTCCCCCGGCCCCTGATTTCCCATAAAATGGCCACTCCAGCGGCGGCTGTGGTTCGTCGCTTGGAAATCCCCGCGGACGCAGCCGCGGGGCGTTTTCTTGACTCTGGTTCTTGTACCGTATTTGCACCCTTTCCACTCTCGACTCTCAACTCACCACTCTCCCCTGGTCTCCGCTATGTTCTGGACTCGCACGCTCATCCCCACCATGAAAGAAACGCCCGAAGGGGCGGAAATCCCCAGCCACGTGTTGATGCTCCGCGCCGGACTGGTCAACCAGGTGATGGCCGGGGCCTACACGTATCTGCCTCTCGGGCTGCGGGCGCTCCGGAAGGCGGAGCGGATCGTCCGCGAGGAAATGGACGCCGCTGGGGCCGTCGAACTGGCCATGCCCTCGATGTCGCCGCGGGGGCTGTGGGAGCAGACGGGCCGGCTGGCCGCCTTCGGCGACGTGCTGGTGCAATTGACCCTGCCGCGCAGCAACCGCAAGGTTCACGTTGTCCTTGGCCCCACCCACGAAGAGATCGTCACCGACCTGGTGTCGCGGCAGATCTCCAGCTACCGCCAGATGCCGATCACGCTCTACCAGATCACCGCCAAGTTCCGCAACGAGGAGCGGCCGCGGTTCGGCGTCCTTAGAACCAGCGAGTTCCTGATGAAGGACGCCTACAGCTTCAACGCCTCGATCGAATCGCTCAACGAGACGTACCAGCAGATGTACGCCGCGTATTGCCGCATCTTCAGCCGGTGCGGGCTGAAGTATCTGCCGGTGGAGGCCGAGAGCGGGCCGATCGGCGGCGACGCCAGCCACGAATTCATGATCCCCGCCGACAACGGCGAAGACACCGTGCTGCACTGTCAATCGTGCGGCTATGCGGCCAATCAGGAAAAGGCCGAGATCGGCTCGCGCGATTGCACGCCGCCGAACGTCCCGTTGTCGCCTCTCAAGCAGGTGGCAACGCCGGGCGCCGGCACGATCGAACAAGTCTCCAAGTTCCTGAAGTGCCAACCGCAGGACCTCATCAAGACATTGATCTATCTGGCCGACGGCCGGCCGATCGCCGTGTTGGTCCGAGGCGATCGCGAGGGCAACGAGGGGAAGATTCGCCGCGCCCGGAAGGCGGCGAAGATCGAATTGGCCCCGCCGGACGTGATCCAAAAGGTGTCGGGCGCGCCGGTCGGTTTTGCCGGGCCGGTGGGCCTGAAGGAAAAGATCCCCATCTTGGCCGACCGCGACGTGCAGCACATGGTCAACTCCGTCACGGGCGCGAACGCCGTCGACGCGCACTTGACGGGCGTCAACCTGCACCGCGATTTCGAGGTCGACCTGTTCGCCGATCTCCGCAACGCCATCGACGGCGATCCCTGCCCGCGGTGCAGTATGACGTTGGCTCTGCGTCATGCCATCGAGGTGGGACACGTGTTCAAGCTGGGCACGAAGTATTCCGAGGCCCTGGGCGCCAAGTTCCTCGACGCCGCCGAGCAACTTCGCCCGATCATCATGGGCTGCTACGGCATCGGCGTGAACCGGATCATCGCCGCGCTGATCGAGACGAGCTACGACAAGGACGGCATCATTTGGCCGATGGCGCTGGCGCCCTATGAAGTGCTGCTGGTGCCGGTGAAGGTGCCGGACGAGCCTTCCATGAAGGTGGCCCAGCAACTGCACGATCAACTTACCGCGGCGGGCGTCGACGTGCTCTTGGACGACCGCGACTGCCGGGCGGGGGTGAAGTTCAAGGACGCCGACCTGATCGGCGTGCCGCTGCGCGTGGTCATCGGCGAGCGCGGCCTCAAAGAGGGCAAGCTGGAAATCAAGTGGCGCTGGGACAAGGACGCCCAGAAGATCGATCTCGACGGGGCCGCAGAGACGCTGGCCGAACTGGTTCGCACGGAGTGCCGCGAGGCGACGCGGTTTCAGAACCGGTAGGTGGCTGCGTTGCCGCGGGGCGATTTGCGGTTATACTTGGTTTGGGGAGCAAGTGCCCGGCATCGGAGACATCGACTATGGCTACCGTAACCGTCGAAGTGGCTGAATCTGTTTTGGCAGCCCTGCGCACCAATCCCGACGAGTTTGCCAGTGAAATGCGTCTGGCGGCGGCAGCCACGTGGTATGAACAAGGCAAGATCTCTCAGGAAGTGGCCGCAGGTATCGCCGGGCTAGACCGCACCGACTTCCTTCTCGCTTTGGCCCGGATGGGGCGAGACTCGTTCGCGGTAGACTTCGCCGATCTTGACAAGGAACTCGCCATCAATGCATGACCAATTGATTCAATCCGATCCGTCGGTAATGATGGGCAAGCCCGTAATTGCGGGAACGCGCATTACCGTGGAGTTAGTCTTGGAGAAACTCGCGGCCGGCGAGTCGATAGATCAATTGTTGCAGGCACATCCGCGCCTGACCAAGGAGGCCATCTACGCTGCCCTGGAATTCGCCGCGCATTCCCTTCCCGTATCCCACGGCTGAGTCGGCGAAATGAATCTCTTGGCCGATGAGAGCGTGGACCGTCAGATTGTCGAACAGCTTCGGCGTGACGGACATCGGGTACTGTATGTGGCCGAAATGGCGCCGAGCCTGCCCGACACGACGGTGTTGGAGCAGGCCAACGCAATCCAGGCAGTTCTCTTGACGGCAGACAAGGACTTTGGCGAATTGGTCTACCGACAAGGCCAGACGCATGCCGGAGTAGTGCTGATTCGCCTTGGTGGGCTCTCGCCATCGGCGAAGGCCAATGTCGCTTCCGCCGCGTTGAGCGACCGCGCTGCCGAGATGATCGATAGCTTCAGTGTGATTACGCCAACCACGGTACGCATTCGACGTCGGATGTAGCATGTATGGGCGAACCAACGCTCCATCCCCCGGTCCTGCTCCTCCTGGCCGCGTTCAGCCGGCACGATGCCGCACTGGACTGGGCCAGGCAGAGGGCCAACGAGAACTGGGGGCCCGTCGACCTG
Organism: uncultured Planctomycetaceae bacterium; assembly: GCA_963759115.1. Taxonomy (GTDB): domain Bacteria; phylum Planctomycetota; class Planctomycetia; order Pirellulales; family Thermoguttaceae; genus CAVWXT01. Next base: position 299,341 of record CAVWXT010000006.1, on the reverse strand, counting down.
GAGAGCCCGCGATTCGATTTCGCCGAGACGCACTACTACGACGCCACGATGGGCCCGGGGCTCAAGAAGGTGTTCTTCGCCTTCCGGCAGCCGTTCGACCCAGTGGAACTGGTCGACATCAAGCTCATAACCAACCGGTGGGAAGAGGAATACGCGGCCGCCGCCGCCCACAGCGAGCCGCGGCCGTTGAATCTCGATCCGGGCTACCTCACTCTGGCAAAACTCGTGCTGGCCTCGACCAAGGATTTCGCCCATCGCATCTACTTGTCGCGCGGCATCTTTGCCGAAGTGACGCTACAATATAAACATCACCATTGGCAGCACCACGAATACACGTTTGCCGATTATCGCCGCGCGGATTATCAACAGTTCTTTACGGAGTGCCGGGAGACCCTGAAACACATGACCGGGTGACAAGGTGACGGGGTGACGGGGTGAAGTCACCTTGTCACCCCGTCACCCCCTCACCCCGTCATCCTTCGCGAGCTTCACATGTTCTGGTTGATCCTTGGTTGCACCATCCCGAGCATGCTCGTCTGTTGGACGACGGCATTTGCCGTGCGCCGCTGGGGATCGCGCTGGGGTCTGGTGGATCGGCCGGGTGAACGAAAGATCCATGCCAGCCCCATGCCCACCAGCGGCGGATTGGCCATTTGGCTGGGCATCGTGTTGCCGCTGGCGGCCGGACAGATCGTGTTGTGGGGACTGCCGGGAAGGTTTGCAGGAGGCGACTCCAATCGCCGATTCGAGGGTTCAGGGTTCGGGGTTCAGGATTCAGATGCAGTGGACAACAGAATCCGCGAATCGCAAATCCCAAGTCCTGAACCCCGAAACCTGAACCCTGAACCCTTGTCCGAGTTTGTCGCCCCGCACGTTCCCGGTCTGCTGCACCAGTCGGGCAAACTCTGGACACTGCTGGCCGGCGGCACGGTGCTGATGCTGCTGGGCCTGGCCGACGATCGCCGCGGCCTCGATTGGCGGCTGCGGCTGGCCGTGCAAACGCTCGTGGCGGTGGTGCTGGTTTGTCTGGGCTGGCGGATGAGCCTGTTTCTCGACATGCCCTGGTTGACCGGGGCGCTGAGCGTGTTGTGGATCGTCGGGCTGGTCAACTCGTTCAACATGCTCGACAACATGGACGGCCTGTCGGCCGGCGTGGCGGCCATCGCCGCGGCCCTGTTGGCCGCCACGATGCTGCTGACGCCGCGACCCGACAACAATCAGCCGCAATTGTTCGTGGCCGGATTGCTGCTGGTGATCGTCGGCTCGCTGCTGGGCTTCCTGTGGCACAATCGGCCGCCGGCCCGGCTTTTCATGGGCGATGCGGGCAGCTACTTGGTGGGCTATCTCCTGGCGATAGTCACGCTGACCGCCACGTTTGCCGGCGGCGACCTGCCGAAGCACGCCATCCTGGCGCCCTTGTGCGTGCTGGCCGTACCGCTGTACGACACGGCCAGCGTGGTGCTGATCCGGTTGAAGAGCGGCCGGAGTCCGGTGGTCGGCGACAAGAGCCACTTCTCGCACCGGCTGGTGGAGTTGGGCATGACCCAGACGCAAGCCGTGCTGACGATCTACCTGGCCACGGCCACCTGCGGTCTGGGCGCGCTGCTGTTGCGATGGCTCAACGCCGCGGGGGCGATGGTCGTGTTCCTGATGGTCGGATGCACGCTGCTGTTGGTGGCCATTCTCGAAACCGCCGGCCGCCACCGGTCGTGAGCGAAGAATCGTCCTTGAACCAGAAGACTACTGGCGTGACGCGACGCAAGAACCATTCAGCGCAACGGCCGCTTGCGGCTTCGCCCGAGGCGCGACCGCCGGTCGCGGCTTTGTGTGAGGGAAGGTTGCGGCCCTGGCTGCTGGGCGGGATGACGGCGCTCTGCGTGGCCCGGCCGCTCTTTCCCAGCGAGTCCGCAGCCCTGCAGGGCGATGGCTTGGCGATGGTCATGCTGTGGATTGCCCTGGGAGTGTTCTGGCTACTGGGGGCCATTGGCCGGCCCCGGTTCGCAATCCGCTTCGGCTGGACCGACGCCGCCGTGCTGCTGCTGCTCGGCTGGCACACGGCAGCCGCCCTTTGGGCGACCCGGCACGGAAGTCCGCGGCCGGCGGTCAACGTGCTCTGGGAATGGATCGGCATGGGGCTGTGTTTCCTGTTGGCCCGGCAATTCATCGCCACGCCGCGTGAAAGCCGCGCGTTGGCCGCCGTGATGGTCGCCCTGGCCGTTGCGCTATCCGGTTACGGCCTGTACCAATACGCCTACGAGTTGCCGCACACGCAAGCCAAGTACGAAGCCGACCCCGATCGGGCCCTGCGCAATGCGGGACTCTGGTATCCGCCCAAATCGCCCGAACGTCAGCGATTCGAGAGCCGGCTGCACAATCCCGAGCCGATTGCCACCTTCGCCCTGACCAACTCGCTGGCCGCGTTCTTGACGCCGTGGCTGGTAGTGCTTGCCGGAATGGCGTGTAGTTCCGGGCGAAACCGGAAGCGGCTCTTCGGGATGGCCGTGTGCGCGCTTCCCATCGCGGCCTGTCTGCTGCTGACGAAGAGCCGCAGCGCGTATGTCGCCGCCGCAGTGGGCTTGATGTTGGTGTGGCCGACGTGCCGGGCGCGAACGGCTCACATCCGCTGGAAATGGCCGGTTGCGGTTCTCGCCGTGGGGATCGTGCTCGTCGCCGTGATGGCAGGCATTCGAGGCAACGATCAAGACCTGCTTGCCCGAGCGTCGAAATCGTTCGGATACCGCCTGCAATATTGGCAATCGAGCGGGCAGATGATCGCCGCTCACCCGATTATCGGTTGCGGGCCGGGGAACTTTCAGAGCGCGTATACGCGCTACAAGCTGCCCGAGGCCAGCGAGGAGGTGGCCGACCCGCACAACTTCCTGCTGGAGATTTGGGCCACCGCGGGCACGCCGGCGGCGCTCGCGCTGCTGGCGGTGTTGGGTTGCTTTGCGGGAGCAGTGTGGAGGGTTCAGGGTTCAGGGTTCAGGGTTCAGGGGCGGGGGACCGAGGACGAGAGATGGGCGGTTCAACGCCCAGGCAACTTGGCAGCCAGCGCCCAGTCGGAAATCCACCATCCGCCATCCGCCATCCAACGTCCAACGGCCGACGGCTGGCGGCACGTCATTGCCGGCGGAGTGATCGGTATTCTGTTGTCGGTGCCGGTGGGGCTGCTCGGCGCCGCGCCGCCGGGCGCGGCCGTGGTGCTCATGGGGCTGCCGTTGGCCGCCGCGACGATCGCGCTCCTGCGGGGCTGGATTCGGGAGGGACGGCTCCCGCGGTCTCTGTCGGCCGTCGCCGTTGCCGCGCTGCTGGTGGACTTGCTCGCCACCGGCGGCATCGGAATGCCCAGCGTCGCCGGCACGCTCTGGCTGCTCATGGCCGTGGGACTCCAGGGGGAGCGGCCGCGCGAACTCCATTCGTTGACGGCCTGGGCGGCGTTGACCGCGGCCATTGGCCTGGCGGTGGCCTGCTACGGCACGGCGTATGGTCCCGTGCTCGCCTATCAGGCTGAGATGCGAGCCGCCGAGCGCGAGCGGGAAAGCGCGGTCGAGCATCTGGAGACGGCCTCCCGATCCGACCCGCTTGCCAGCGAGCCCTGGCGGTTGTTGGCCGCGACCTATTTTGAACGGTGGTGGCAAACGCCCGGCGACGCAACTTTCGGCCACTTTGAAGAGGCCAACGCCCAGGCACTGAAGCGGGCCCCCAACTCGGCCCCGGCATGGCTGGCCGCGGGCGATTGGTATTTCCGGGCGTCCTCCCAGACCGAGCGACACACGGGCAAGCCGGCGGACGAGCTCATCCAGACGGCCGTAGCAGCCTACCGCCAGGCGGTGTCTCTCTATCCCAACAATGCGGTATACCGGGCGAAATTGGCCGTAGCCTCTCGGGCGTCGGGCGACCAGCCCGCCTTTCGCCGTGAGGCTCGGCTTGCCCTGCAATTGGACGAGGCGACTCCCCACGCCGATAAGAAGCTCCCCGCCGAACTGCGCGATCGCCTCCTCAGCGGTCTTGGCGGAACGCCCTAATACTGCTACGCAGGGTCGGGGGAAAAAGGGGGACTGGCTCCGTGGCGCAAGTCGGTTTGGCATTGGGAGAAACGTTGCCGCCACGGTGCCTGTCCCCTTTTTTCCGCCTGGCGCGGCGCCGCCCGTCGCGGGAAAGGGGACAGGCACCGTCGCCGCGGGCCGTTTCGGCAAGTTCGGCCGATCAAGGCGACGGAGCCAGTCCCCATTCCCGCGTCTACCGACCCTGCGCAGCAGGACCTAACCCGGCTATCTTCTGTGGCGTCGACCAAGAGAACCCGCTAAAATGGACCGGCCGGCGACAAATGGTGTTGACGGCAAGACGTTTGTGAGCCCCATCCAGCCGCTCCTCACCATACAATCCCCTTTCCATGAGAACTCTGCTCCTTGTCGTTTTCTCGGTAGTCGTCGGCGCCGCGCTCGGTTTTGGCATCGCCGTAATGCAAATCCGAATGAGACCGTGGAATCCCAAGTTCGACGAAGGCGGCGCGACCGCGGCGTCCTCGATTTCGAGCCCCAATAAGCCCACGCCGAAGGTTGCGGTTGACCGGACCGACTACGATTTCGGCACGGTCGACAGGGAAGTGGGCGGAAAGCACGATTTCACCTTCACCAATTCGGGCAACGCGCCGTTGCGCATCAGTTTGACCCTGGCGTCGAGCCCTGCCGCGACGTGGAAGATCGAACGCGAGATGATCCCGCCGGGAGAGTCGGGCAAAGTCACCATTACGTGGAAGCCCACAAAAGACCCCGGTTCTGAGCGGCAGACGGCTACCGTTTCCACCAACGATCCGGCGCGGCCGGAGGTCGAGCTGACCATCACCGGCCGAATCCAGGTGCTCCTGCGATCGTCCCCCGAGGAATTGGCACTCGGCCGCGTATCGACGGGCGAGTCGGCGACGGCACAATTGCGGCTATGGTCCTATCACGATGAGCCGCTGAAAATCCTCGGGCAGCAGTGGTCCGATCCCGCCACGGGCCAGTACCTTGAGGCGGCAGTCCAACCGCTTTCCGCCGAAGACCTTGCCGCAGACCCGCTGGCGCGGAGCGGCGTGCGCGTCGAGGTGACGGCGAAGCCCGGGTTGCCCGAAGGAAAGCTCAGGCAGGAGCTCATCCTGCGAACCAACCTGGCGTCGACTCCGATGCTGATGCTGCCGATTACGGGCACCATTAGCAGCGAGGTTGTCGTGGTCAGCCGGCACTGGGATCCCGATCGCGGCATCCTTTTCCTCGGTGAGATGTCTCGCAGTACCGGAAAGCAACTGCAGGCGCTGCTGGTCGCACGGGGCCCGCTTCGCAAAGAGGTGACGTTCAAGGTCGCCGACGTCACGCCCAGCGTGTTGAAGGTGACGATCGGCGAACCCCGCGAAGTCAACGATGGCGTTGTCGTGGAGACGCCCCTGACGATCGAGATTCCGCCGGGCAGCCCCTCGATGAATCGCCTGTCCACGGGAGGCGGCGCGATGGGCGAAATCACCTTGGAAACCACGCACCCCCGCGTGCCCAAGCTGCAAATGCACGTGAGTTTCGCCATTGAAGAATAACATGACGAACGGATTCCTGCGAAGCATCGTGTCGGCGGCCGCCGGCGGCGTCCTGTTGTTGACGATCCTGGGCTGTCCCGCGTCGGGCGAGAAGTCGGACGCGGCGAAGCCGCCATCTTCGGCCGCGGAGCAACCACCGGCCGCAGAGTCGATCGCGGCCGCCGAGCCGCCGGTCGCCGAGTTTCGGCGCCCTGCCGCCTTGCCGCCAAGCGAGCCGCTGCCCAAGGCGACGACGGAACCGACCGAGCGGCCGGCGCTGCCGCTCGGGCCGCCGAAGCCCGCGTCCTATGCGGTCACGCCCGCTTCCCACGAGGAAGCAACGGTGAAAGCCGCGGACAAGGGACAACCCCTGCCCGGCCGACCGAACGTCGCCAAGAACCTCGGCGTGCCCTTCGATCCGATCGCAAAGAACGACTCCATCTTCAAGGACTGGCCCAAGCCCAAATTGGCCATGATCATCACCGGCATGGAGGAGGGCTACATTGAGCCGTGCGGTTGCGCCGGCCTGGACCGCATGACGGGGGGCATGAGCCGCCGCCACACGCTCTTCAAACAGCTCCGCCAAGACGGCCCCCTACTTTCCTGGATCGAAGACAAGGCCGAACCGCGCCCGGCGCATCCCGGCCAGGGCGGCTGGCCGGTGGTCGGGCTCGACGTGGGCGGCCTGGTCCACGGCTTCGGCCAGCAAGCCGTGCTGAAGTTCCGCACCTTGGTCGATAGCAAGATTAAGATGGGCTATGACGCCGTGGCCTTCGGCACGGACGATCTCCGGCTGCCCACCGGCGAGGTGGTTGCCATGGCGGCCGCCATCGACGGCAAACCCGGCCCCTTCGTCTCGGCGAACGTCGGGCTGTTCGGCTTCGACGCCGGCATCACCGCCGCGTATCGCCTCGTCGAGGCCGGCGGCCTGAAGATCGGCGTCACCACCGTGCTGGGCAAGAAGTACCAGAAGGAAATCCGCAACGACGAGATTGTAATGATCGACCCGGAAGCGGCCCTGCAAAAGATCCTTCCGGAACTGAAGAAATCGAAGCCCGACTACCTCGTGCTGCTGGCTCACGCCACGAGGGACAAATCCGTGGCCCTGGACGAATCCGTGGCGCTGGCCAGGAAGTTCCCCGAGTTCAACATCGTGGTCACGTCCGATGGGCACCCCGTGCCGCCGAAAGACCCGGAGACGGTCCCCGGCCTGAAGACTTTGTTGATCACGGTCGGTCAGAAGGGGATGTACGCGGTGGTGCTGGGATTCATGGACGACGCCCAGCGAACGATCCGCTATCAGCGGGTGCCGCTGGATTCGCGGTTCGCCGCCTCGCCCGACATGAAACTCTTGATGACGGCCTATCAAGAGCAGTTGAAGGACACCGGGTTTGCCGGGCTGGGATTGCGGCCGGTGCCGCACCCGTTGAAGGACGAGAACGGCCGGTTTGTCGGGTCGGACAAGTGCCTCGATTGCCACGAGGATTCGTACAAGATCTGGAAAAAGAGCCTGCACGCCCACGCCTATGACACGTTGGCCAAGCTCGATCCGCCGCGGAACTACGACCCCGAGTGCGTCAGTTGCCACGTCACCGGCTGGCACCCCACCGAGTTCTTCCCGTACGAAACCGGTTACCAGAGCAAGGAGAAGACGCCGCTGCTGATCAACACCGGCTGCGAGGATTGCCACGGCCCCGGTGAGAAGCACTGCTCGGTCGAATTGGTCGGCAGCGAAGAGTTGAAGCAGAGGTATCGCAAGGCGGTGCGCATCACCAAGGCCGAGTCGGAGAAACAGCAGTGCATGACTTGCCACGACCTCGACAACAGCCCCGACTTCGACTTCAAGGCCTACTGGCCGTTCGTCGAGCACTATGAGAAGGAGAAGGAGTAGGGGGCAGGGTTCAGGGTTCAGACTCCGCATTCAGTGCTCCGCTTCTGAACCCTGAACCCTGAACCCTGGACCCTGCCGCTCTTTTCCGAGGCCGACCGTGCAGAGTTATCTCACCGCGCAAATCTCCGCCTCCGCGGTCCGTGCCAATCTGCAATTGCTCCGCCAGCAACTCGGGCCAACCGCCCGGCTCTGCGCCGTCGTCAAGGCCGACTGCTACGGCCACGGGCTGAAGCTGCTGTTGCCCACGATCTCCTCGCAGGCCGACATGTTGGCCGTGGCCGTCCCCGAGGAGGCGGTCCGGCTGCGGACGCTCGGATACCGCGGGCCGGTTCTCACCTTCTTCTCCGCCTGCGGCTACGCCCAGGGCGGCGAACTGGCTGAGGCCCAAGAGGAATTGATCTCGGCCGGCGTCATCCAAACCGTGGTCGATCCCCAAGAACTGCCGGTGATCGCCCAGTTCGCCCGCCGGCTCGGCGCCGTCGCCGAAGTACACGTCAAGGTGGATACGGGCATGATGCGATCGGGCGTGCCGACGGCGTCGCTTTCGGCCACGCTCGAACGGATCGGCAGCGACCCGAACCTGAAGCTCTCGGGCATCTACACGCACTTTGCCACGGCCGACGAGGCCGAGAAGACGTTCGCCCGCCGGCAACTCGAAGTGTTCCTTCAAGCCGTTCGCACGCCCGGCGTCCCGAGCGGAGTGGTGCTGCACGCGGCCAACTCCGCGGCGACGATCGACCTGCCGGAGTCGCACCTCGACATGGTTCGTCCCGGCATCGCGCTCTACGGCTACCAGCCCTCCGGCGAGATGCAGCGGCGGCTGCCGCTGCGGCCGGCCCTGCGGCTGGTCGGTCGGCTGTTGCAGGTCAAAGAGGTGCGGGCCGGCGACCGTTGCGGCTACGGGCTCACGCACACCTTTCGCCGCGACGGCCGCGTGGGACGCGTGCCCATCGGCTACGGCGACGGATATCTGCGCTCGTGGTCGAACCGAGCGACGGTCCGCATCGGCGGCTGCGATGCCCCGGTGCGCGGCCGGGTGTCGATGGACCAGATCATCGTCGATCTCGGCGACTGTCCGCAGGCGTGGCCGGGCGACGAGGTGGAGATCATCTCGTCCGATCCGGCCGCTCCGCACAGCGTCGAAAACCTCGCCCGGCTCGCCGACACCATCCCGTATGAGGTCACCTGCCGGCTGGGCGGCCGGATCGAGCGGGCGCTGGTGGAGTAGGTACATAAAGCTGCGACCGGTGGTCGCGATCTCCGGCAGGGGGTCGGCTGGCGGAAGGGTCACGATGGCGGACATTTCATCAGAGCCCGCTGGAAGGTCTGACGCGCCGCGACTGATTCGTCGACTGGCACCAGTCGCCGGCACGATCCTTGTTGTCTTGCTTGTCATTGCGTCGCTGTTGACGTTTCCCAGTGCGATTCCCTGGATGGTGGCCGTCTGGCTGCTCTGGCACACGCTCTTGCGCGGCGCGGCCGGCCGGGATGGTTGCCGCTGGCCGTCTGCGTCGCCGTCCTGCTGGTCAAGCGGGTGGATTGGTCGCCGGGGCTGCTGGCGACGGCTGCCTTGATGTTACTGCTCTGTCTGGTCCGCGGCCTTAAGACGAGCAGAAGCCGGACAACCTGGGGTCGATATACTGCGTGGAGCGGCGTCGCGGGCGTGTGGGTCGCATGGGCCTGCATGACGGCCGCATGGTACCGCGCGACTCATTGCGACCGTTCGCCCGCGCTCCAGCCCGAACGGCCCGTGGCGTGCCTGGGCGACAGTCTGACTGCCTTCGGGTATCCGCGGCGTCTCCAGAAACTCGTCTCGATCCCGGTCGTTGACTTGGGCCGCGACGGCATCTCAACCGATGACGCCATCAAACTGCTCACGTCGCTTACCGAGGCGAATCCGCAGGTTGTCGTGATCGAGTTGGGCGGGCATGATTACCTGAAGGGACGTAGCCGAGCCGCCACGAAAGAGAACCTGGAGACGATCATCGACGCCTGCCAGGCGATGGGGGCCGAAGTTGTCCTGATGGAGATTCCGCGCGGGTTCATTACCGATCCGTTCTCCGCCCTGGAACGCCAGATTGCCCGAGAACGCGGCTTGGAGTTGATTCCCGATACGGCGATTCGGGAGCTTGTCCTCTGGAGTCCGTTTGCCCCGCCGGGAATGTGGTTGCGGCCCGATCGGCAACTGAGCGACGATGGCTTGCACCCGAACGCCCGCGGGAATGAATCGCTGGCGGAGTATGTAGCCGAAGCCCTGACGCGGCTTTACGGCTCCGAGGTATTGGCGGCCCCTCGGAGATTCAATGAAACAACGAAGTAGGCTGGGCACTGCCACCACGGTCTTTCACGTTGCGGTGCGTCGGCGGCAAGCGTCTGTATGATCTCTTCACCTTCTCTTGAATCGCGAAATTCTGGATGCCTCCCTTGCAGTCGAACCGGGCCCAGTAGCGTTTCTGTTTCGCATCTTGCCAGAGTAGCGCAAACGCCTCTTCCGCATCCTTCTCGTTCACATTGATGCAACAGACCAGCATACCACTAACGGACGATGACGATATGCCGTGACCTTCAAGAAGAGCAAGCAGGGTGTCACGGCTCTTATCACTCACGGTTGCAACACAAACATCATTCAGGATTTCCCAATTGCCGCCCGCGACTTCATGCAGACGGCGACTGGCGTAGAAGGCCGGTATACCCTTGCCGGGATTCCCCTTGCCGACAAACACGGCGTCCCGACACTCCAACTGCGTAAGGCGAACCCTCTCGTCCCATGGCATCCTGCCTCTGAACCCTATTGACTGAAGCCGACCTTCAAAGAAGGAGACCGTTGCGTCGACTTCGACGCCACTGGCCAACGTGTGGCGATAGAGCCATTTCTCAACTGCAATGAACTCTTGCGGTCGCCAATCGGGAGCACCCAGGTAGTGCTGCACGTCTGCGGGAGACAGATCAGCATCGTGCGCACAGTGGCTCAGAGCAAGCAACACGTCCTCGAACAGGGCGCCGCGCACGGCGCTTCTTGATTGAGATAGCGTTCGTGGGCCTCACGCAGCTTGGCAATGAGTTCCGCTGTGACGGGTGTTTCGTCCGGTTCTGCGCATCTATCGCGGCAGCCTGCCGTCGCAGCCAGAAGGAAACACGCCAAGGCGAGCGTAGCGTGGTCGGTGGGTTTCATTTTATCGCCCGTCGAACCAACCCAATAGCTCGATTTCTACTTCGCGAGTTTAGCCGTCAGCACATAGTATTGCAAGTGAGGGCGATGGAACCTATACAGGGCTCTGCTCATTGGAACCGACAATCACCAAACAGCACTTCCCGCCAACGAGCTTTGCTTCTAGTGTCGGCCGGGGTACCCGTTAGCTTCCCGTCGGGAATCGGCTGATTCGCTGTAAGTAGTTGGCTTAGTAGGTCTCGTAGCACCGCATGCAATTGTCCTCCTATTTCTTCCCCAGCCGCCGCTGCTCCTGAAAGAACTGGCTGAGCATCTGCCCACACCGATCGGCCAATACGCCGGCCACAACCGCCGCGCGATGATTCAATCGCGGATCGTCCAGCAAACGGTAGAGCGAATCCACCGCGCCGGCCTTGAGATCGGCCGTGCCGTAGACGACCGTGGGAAGCCGGGCCTGCACGATGGCCCCGGCACACATCGGGCAGGGCTCCAGCGTGACGTAAAGCGTGCAGCCGTCGAGCCGCCACGACTGCCGCGCCTCGGCCGCCTGCGTGATGGCAATCATTTCGGCGTGGGCCGTGGGGTCGTGCAGTTGCTCTCGCTGGTTATGCGCCCGGGCGATCACGCGGCCCTCCTGCACGATCACCGCGCCAATGGGCACTTCGTTCTCCCGCAGGGCCTGATCGGCCTCTTCCAAAGCCAAGAGCATGTAGTGGTCATGGTCGGTCATACAAGAGAGGGTTCAGGGTTCAGAGTTCAGGACTGACAGTTCGGATTCTGGCCCGAGTTGGAGCATCTGAACCCTGAACCCTGACCTCTGAACCCTCGCTTTACTCAATCGTTAGTTCCAACGGTTCGGCCACGACGTTCGTTTGCTGGCCGCCGCTGCCCATGGCGATTACCCGAAGCGTTACCGGCCCGGCGCCCAACGTGTTGGCGGGAATCTCGATCTGGCCCTTGTCGGTCCCGATGCGGCCCACGATGCGGCTGCCTTGCATGGCCACGATGCCCATCGCGCCGGGCGAACTGGCGGCGATCGTAAGCGGCTTGTCGGCCTTGAGCGGGGCTTTGCTCGCCAGCGACACTTCGATCGTGTGGCCGTGGTTGGCCGCGCGGACCGGGATGATCTTCCACCCCTGCGATTCGATCGGTTCCGGTCCCGTGGCCACGACCCGCAAGTCGTGATGCCCGTCGGCTAGCGGCGTTGTGTCGAACGTGAGCGTTGCATCCGGTTTGCAGCCCGCCACGCGCAGGTTGTCGACGAACAAATCAAAGTGATCGACGGCGCCGTGGGCGAGCGTGGCGGTGGGTTTGAGCGTCAGGCTGCCGCGGAGCGTGGCCCCGGCCTCGACCCCGGTGGCCGACACCTGCGGAATCTCCGCCCACGGCCGGCAGAGCGGATCGCCCACGATCAGTAATTGGTACGGCCCGTAGACCGACTGATAGAATGCCTCGGCCAAGGTGCAGCCGCGGGCGTAGTGGACCTGGATCAACGGCGAGGGGAACTTTTCGGCGATGGCGAACGGCTCGGTCACGGTGCCGCACGAGCCGGCCGCGCCGTAGCGGAGGAACTCCGAGAGCGGCGTCTGGCTGGCGCCTTCGTTCATCATGCCGCCGAAGCTGGTGAAGTGTTCGCAGATGGCTCCGGGCAGGATCGTGCTGCCGGAGGCTTTCCAGTCGAAGTCGGCCGTGCCCATTACCGTGCCCTGCATGTCGGGTTTCTTCGTTGGAACCGTCCCCTCGACGATCTCGGCCGCCACCCCGAGGTTCTGGAGTTCCTCGACCGCGGCGGGGAAGATCGCATCGCGGACCTTCGAGCGGATGTCGCCGTTTTTCATGAAGTAGATTGTTCCCTTGGGATGCGCTGCGTCGGCCGCGGCGCTCCGTTTGAGATAGGCGAGCACCTTGGCGGGCGAATTGCCGCGTCCGGCGGTCACGCCGAGCATGGCCGAAAGGAAGTATCGCCGGCCGTCTGAGGCCACGACTTCGCCTTTCGCGTTGTATTGCCGGTTGCCGCGGAAGCCCGCGCTGGGCGCAGCGCGCCCGCCCGGGGCCGGCAGCCGCATGTAGTAGTTGGCCTGAAAGTCGAAGTAGGCCGGATGCCCGGCAGCGACGGCCTGCCACAAGTACGTCAACCCGGTGAGCGAGCCGACCGGCGTGAACTGCTTGGGCCACTCGCGTTTGGTGGGCTTGGCCTGGTCGGGCTTCTCCTCGGCCTTGGCGCCCGGCGGCTCCGGCCGCTGCATGGCCTCGGTGAACTTCCGGATGTCGGTCTCCAGATTGATCCCCCAGGGAAAATCGCACGAGTAGACGACGCAGTCGATCTGGTCGCGCAACGGCCGGTCCAGGATGGCCTTGAGCACGGGCAGGAGGATCTGCCGGCGGAAGGTGTCGACGTCGGTCGTCGTCGCCTTCGGGTCCCAGGCCAGGTAGAGCAAGTTGTCGGGCGGGATTTGTCGCAGGTGGGCGTAGTGGTTGGCGATCGTCAGCGAGTTGGGGCTCCGCGGGTTGACCACCAAGAGCACGCTTTCCGGCCCGCCGCCGGCCCAGGCACACGTCGCGCAGGAGAAGAGCCACAGCAGAAGCACGATCTCACGCCAAGGCGCAAAGACGCAAAGAAACGCCTGTCGCATCGGGGCCCGCTGGAGAAGGAGATTCAAGGACTTCTTGCCGCGTTTGCGCCTTGGCGTGGGGAATACGGAACGATCACGTGTCATCATATCCGACTCCCTGCTTGCCAGCCAGAGATGGCTTCTACAGAAGGCGTCCGGCCTTGACGGAAAGCGGCAATGAATCAGCCTTTTTCTAGGGCTTATTAATTTTACCTTCTGTCGGCGGGGGCAGGCTACCGGAAGCGGAAGTCGAGTTCGAATCCATAGAGCCAGGGGATGCCTGGCGCGACGCCTTCGGCCCTGAGCTTGGCCGGCAAGTCTTCGTACTCGGCCCGCAGGCGTTCCGCGTTAGGAGCATTGTAGTAGGTAACGAGGATGGTATTGTCCTTCACGCGGATGTCGCCGTCCAGTCCGCGGAAGATATCGGACGCCAAGTGTCTGGCATCCCAGTGTGCGAAGGGCTCTCCAAGTCGCTTGCGGAACTGATGGATCACGGTCTGCGCCACCAAGGCCGTCGTCATTTGGCCGTAACGGATGTTGGTGTTCATCGTGCCCGCCCGTCTCCAACCTAACGACTGGTCGAAGTTGAAGAACTCCTCGATGTGCCAGCGATGGGGATAATCGCGGGTGAGGGCGTCGAGCGGATCGCGGTTGGTGGTGGAGAAGAAGCCGTTGAACTGCCAATCCTCGGGGCGCTCTCCCTGGCGTTGCACGAGTTCGTAGTACGGGCCGCCGCGGCTATGGTGGGGCGTGTAGCGCAGGACTGCCGTGGCGTAGCCCGCCCAATGGGGCTTAAATACCGCGGCCGGAATCTGCCGCCAGCGCTTCCGGTCGCTCTGCCGGTTGGGGATGGGCGTGATGAGGTCGAAGGAGGTCTCCGTATGGACGTAGTCTACCAGTTCCACGGCGAAGTGCTCCGTGTCGGCGGCCACCAACGTGTGCTCCGGCAGCGGCGCGAGGATTTCCCCGGCCATGCGCAGCAACTCAGGCGTCGCCTGGCTCACGGTCCGGGCGGAATTGGCCACCGTGAAACACAGCGGCTGCGCGCTGTCGCCATCCAGGCAGAAGAAGGTCTGCGCCGTCTTGATGGGCCGGGAGCCGCTCTCCTTCTGGCGCTTGCGCATGTGCCGCTGGCTGTAGCTCGGCGCGCGGTGCGGGTCGATCAGCAGCAGTTTTCCTTGGTAATGCCCGGAGGCACGGCGGAGTTTCCCCAAGGCCACCTGCAGTTCCTGGGTGTGGGCCACGCTCGCGCCGCCCAGCACCTCATGCACCGTAGTGTCCTCCGCCAGGAAGGGCAGTCCGTTGAGGGGCTCGAAGCCGCGGAGCGTCAAGCAACGCCCCGCGCGGAGCCCGTTGCTGCACAGCGCCGCTTCATGCACCAGTTGCAGCGCCAGGCGCGGTTCGATCCGCTCGGCGGGCTGTTGCGTCCAGGCGCGGAGCAGGTCCCACGTCCCCAGCCGCAGGTGTTCTGCGACCAACAGCCAGAGGCCCGCCATGTTGTCGCTGATCTTATCGGCCAGCCGCTGGCGGACGCCGCGTTCAATGCTCCTCGGATCGCCTTCGACGTGCTGGACCAGTTTGTGAGTGAGCCGCGCCTCGACGGGTTCGCTTTCCGGCCTGGGGCGGAACCTGTGGAGTTTTTTTTTGCAGGCCGTACTCGGCCAGCACCCTTTCCACGCTGCGGATGCTGATCGTCCAACCGCTCTGCACGAGCTTTTGGGCGATCACCTGCGGCGAAGCCTCGGGATCCAGGAAGCGGTGCCGCACCACTTGGCGGACAACTTCCGCCGTGCGGCGGTAATGGGTTTTCGGGCCGCGTTCTGATTGTCCAGCGCCCGCGCCCTGTTTGGCGAAGGCGGTGCGGAGTTGGAAGTAGCGCTGGCGGCTATAGCCGAACTTGCGGGCGGCCTGGAGTGGCCCCAGGCCGTCGCATTCCCCTTCCGTGAGCATCAGCAGTTTTGGGGTGATATGGTCGTCGTCGGGGACCTTCAATTGACCGGCGAGGCCGACCAGGACGTGTTTCTTCCGATCGAACTGTGCCATGTCTGCCTCCTCCATAAACGCAGTGGGCTTGCCCGGCCGCGCGGCCGGTTCTTCTGCCAAGATGATAACAGGAAGGGGCACAAAAGGCTAATTAAATATGGCGGATTATGCCTCATTACCTAACCATTTGCTGCGTATAGACTTACATTATCCGCCATTTTAATTAGTCTATCAAGTGCCCGGCGTGGCCAGTATCGCGACAAGAACCGGACGGCTTGCTATGATAGGGGCCAATCAATAAGCCCTAGAAAAAGGCTGATAAATCGCCGCACTCCAAAGACGCACGGCCGCTTAACGAGCTGTTTCGCCAATCTGCCGCGCCGCCTTGGCCATCACGCTCTCGATCTCGACGGGCGCCCCGTCTTGGCGTCTGCTCTCGTCGGCCGCCTCCATGAAGGCCATGATTTCCAGCGTCTCCTCGGCACTGACCGGCGGTTTTCCCGACTTGAAGAACTTGACGATCTCCACTACCAGCGGCTTGTAGGACTCGAACTTCCCCACGTCGCCGCTGCGATCCGACCCCTCGACGGTGGCACCGATGTCCTTTTTGGCCACGAAGGTGCCTTGCCGGCCGTCTTTCCACACGCCGACGACCTTGTCGGGGGCGGTCCGCGTAACCGTTTTGCAGCCTGGGCCCATGATCGTGAACAGGCCCTCGACGCCGTGGATTCCGTACCAGAAGAGGTCCGGGTGGTGCGGTTCGATTTGCATGGGGCTCCAGGACGTGCAACTTCGCACCTGGCCGAAGCCGGCCGTGCCGTTGCGGGCCGCCTGGTAGCCGGAACTGAATCGCACCGACGAGGACGAGAAGCACGGCACGTTCTTCTCCCGCGCCAGCCGGAAGATTTCCATGGCGTCGGCCAGCGAACCGGCCATCGGCTTGTCGATGAACAGCGGCTTGCCGGCGGCAATCACCGGCCGGGCTTGGGCCAGGTGCGGCCGGCCGTCGACGCTCTCCAGCAGCACCACGTCAACCTTCTTGAGCAGTTCGTCGATGGAATCGACGATCTCCACGTCCATGCCGCGGAGCCGGTCGGTGTATTCCTTCAAGTGCGATTGGCTGGCCGAGATATCGGGACTTCCGCCCGGAAAGGCGGCCACGATCTTCATTTCGGCCAGTTCGCCGGTTGATTTCGGATCTCGAAGCAATTCGGCGAAGGCCACCACGTGCGAGGTATCGCAGCCGATAATGCCGGCCCGGAGGTTTTCGGCCGACTGGGCGGCGGCGCACTGAATGGCAAGGATTGCTGTGAAAAGCATCGCGATCAAGACGTTCGTTACACGCATGGGAAGGTACTCCAGGGAGGAAGGGTTTGGGGGTCTGAGAGACACGTGAGGCAAATGTGGTGGAGGTAATGGTTCCATCAAGCGGCAGTTCGAGGCGGGTGTGGCGAGCTTTTCCGATAGAGGTAGGGAGGCCGCATTGGGTTGCGGCCCCCCTCCCTCCGAACCGGACTGGCGGATTTCCCGCATCCGGCTCTCCAGTTGATGGTGTTACCTCCGAAAGGGTTGAGCGAAACAGACATGGGCGGTTTGCAGGGAATACAGCCCTTGCTCGTCGAAGAAGCGATTGGGCCAACGCTGCTGGTCCCTTCCGCGGCCCCGTCCGCGCCGTTTCTGTCGCCGCCGCAACATGCTACGCAGCCGACCACGAATCCAGCCGTCCAGTTGGCGGAAAACCGACCCGCGACAATGGCGGAAGTAGATGAACCAGCCGCGAAGTTGCCGCGTCAGTCGAGCACACGTGAAGGGCAGGTCATGCCCGTTCGTGCGCTTGGTCTTCGCGCGGACCGCCTCCTTGAGTTTCCGCAGGCTCTTTTGCCGCGGCACACGCAAGTCGCCGCGGAAGCGATAGCCCAGAAAATCGAAACCCTCGATGCGGGCGTCCACGATCTTGGTTTTGGTCGGATGCAGGGTCAACTCGTTTTCGTTGACCCAACGTTGCACCATCGCCAAGGCCGCTTCCGCCTCCTCGCGAGTCTTGCACAAGATCACGAAGTCGTCTGCATAACGGACCAGCGCGAAACCGGCGTCGTCCAGCACGTGGTCCAGCGGGTTGAGGTAGATGTTGGCCAGAAGGGGCGAGAGGACTGCTCCTTGGGGCGTGCCCGTTTCGGGCGTCCACTCCCGCAGGTTGTCCATCACGCCTTGCTCCAGGAACATCTCCACCAAACGCAACACCCGGCTGTCCGACACCTTCTCGCGCAGTCGCGTCATCAGCCGTGGCTTCGAGATCGTGTCAAAGTAACTCTTGAGGTCCGCGTCCACCACGTAGACGCGACCAGCGCCGAGCAGTTCCTCGACCCGTTCCAGGGCGTGATGACACCCTCGTCCGTGTCGAAACCCGTAACTGGCTTGCGAAAACGTGGCGTCGAAGATCGGTTCCAGCACGTGCAACAGCGCGGTTTGCACCACGCGGTCACGCACGGTCGGAACCCCCAACGGCCGCTGCTCCTTGCTGCCCGGTTTCGGAATCCAGACTCGCCGCACGGCCTGCGGACGATACGCATTGGTCCGCAGTGCCTCGTGCAGCCTGTCCAGTTCTTTCTGGCCATTGGCCTGAAAGCCCTCGACCGATTGATGGTCCACCCCCGCTGCTCCCCGGTTGCCGATCACATGGCTGCGGGCGGCAAACAGGTTCAGCGGCGCGTACACCTTGTCGATCAGCGTGTGCCATCTTCCTCCTCGCACTCCTTGTTCGAGTGTCGCCAACATGCGGTCCGTCCAGACACACGGGTTCGCCCAGTCGCGAATCGACGGAGGCTCTCCGGCGGGAGTAGCCGCGAACGGCACTGTCACCGGGGGATGGTTTCTTTCCCGTGGCTCGGACATCACGCATCCATCTTCCTGCACCCCTTCGCTCCCCCGGCGTTACCCGGTTTCGTCGCTACTATGGGTGCTCTGACTCCTGGACGGCCGGTTCTTCCTATCCTTATCAGGGACAATGAACTCCGTCCTGCTTCCTTCCAGGTCTCTCTCCTTACGACGTTTGACCTTCCGACCATTCCGTCCTCAACCACCGTGTTGCCATCTCCCCATCACGGCTTTCGCACGTTACCTCAGCCGGATGGGCCGCCGCGTCTATCCCCCGGGCAGATCTGGACGGATCGGAGGGAACGCCGTCACGCGGTCGGAGGTTCGCCATTGGCTAGCAGGCTCCCCGACAGGCTTGGCCGAATCAGGTTCGTTATCCTACGGACTGGTCATTCACCTCCGGTTGCTTCCCACCCCTCCTCGCGGAGACGCGGTTACTTTCGGTTACAGGTTTGTAACGCAAACCTGGTGGGGACTCGCACCCCACCGATCAAACGTTTTCAGAGACGCACTAGCCCAGGCGTTTACGCCTGTGGGAAAAGGACGACCATTCCATTTCCCTTTCTAGCCCCCTTCAGGGGGCGGAATGTTGGGCTCCGATTGATCTGCGTCACCCTTGGTTCTCTCCAACAGGTCCGATAGTTTTCCTATGCGATGATGCGTCTCTTGGTTGTCAATGTAGCGTGTAACCTTCTCCACTTCATCCTTCCGCAACGTCAAAACGCCGTAGCCTTCTTGCCACCGTAATTGCGGACTGGGCCGGATTTCTTCATTGACGCGATGGGACGTGGCCCCTTTCACCTGGCCGATGAAATCACTGACCTTGACGGCCGGCGGCAGGCGGACCAGGAGATGCACATGATCCGGCATCGCGTTGTGGCGGATCGGGCAGCCGCTGCGTTTCTTCGCCTCTTCATTGACGATCCTCAACAGGTCGGTTCGGCAGTCGCGGCGAATCAGTGCGGCACGCGTATGAGTCGACCAGGCGAAGTGATAATACAATTGGTGAAAGGCATGTCCCATGACGGCGGCCTCCGACGCGATCCTGTCGGCCCCTGAAGGGGCCTAACGGGAAAAGGGACTGCTATTATCGTCTTCCTTCCACAGGCGTAAACGCCTGGGCTACGGAAAAAATGCAGCCAGTGAACACCTAGGCAACAGAAAAATGCGCAAGAATCCATTGGGTACTCGCGCGTACTGCCCTTGCGGTATCCGCCTGCCACCGCATAAACGTCCACAGGTTGGCTGCTTCCTACCTGCTCCAAGAACAACGATTCGTACCGACATGACGCGGCAAGATGCCGCGTCTACGCTGCACTACATCACAATGCTCATCTTCTGCTTGTCGAACCGGACCACCTTGCCCTCGCGGTGCGAGAGGATGCCCATGTTGAGCGGGGCCTGCACGCGGACGGCGATGTCGATCGGGCTGTAGGGCTTTTGGCGGCTCTTGACGCAGTCGAGGAAGTTCGACCACAGCTTGGCCGTGTTGCCGGCGCCCTGCCAGGGAATGGTCGTTTCCTCGGCGCCCTTGGCGGCCGGCACGATGCGGATGCCGGGGCCCAGATGCTCCACGTCGCCGAACTTGATCAGGCCGTTGGTGCCGCGGAGGATCGTCTCGATTTGGGTGTAGTTGCTCAACGAGTTGGTCAACGACACGGTGGGCCCGCCCGCGTAGTCGGCGATGATGTTGCACTGGTCGGGCACTTCGCGGTTGTATTGGAACGTGCCGCCGCCGCACATCACCCGCTCGGGGAAATCGAGCCCCAGCAGGCAGAACACGGGCGTGAACACGTGGACCAGCAAATCGGTCGCCGGGCCGCCGGCATAATCCCAATACAGCCGCCACTGGAAGAACCGCGAGACGCTGAAATCCACTTTGGGCGCGTCGCCGAGGAACTGCTGCCAATCGAGGTCGGGGCCGGGCGTAGCGTTGCCGTCGGGAATGGGCATCCGCTCGCCCCAGTCGCCGCGGCGGAAATAGCCCGCCTGCACGTGGACGATCTTGCCCACAATGCCTTCCTCGATCAACTTGCGGACTTCGGCGTAAGCGTTGTCGGCCACGTATTGGGTGCCGACCTGCACGATCCGCTTGTGCTTCTCGGCCTCCTCGCCGACCTGCCGGGCCAGGTCCATTTGCGACCAGTGCGTCAGCGGCTTCTCGCAGTACACGTCCTTGCCGGCCCGGATGGCGTCGATCGCCTGCGGCGCATGATGGCGATCGGGCGTGGCGATGCACACCACGTCGACCCGCGGATCGGCCAGCAGTTCCTTGTAGTTGCGATAGATCTTGCCGCCGGTCTTTTCGGCGGCTGCCCGCACGCGGGGGCCGTAGACATCACACACCGCCACCGGCTCGCAGAGTCCCTCGGCCTTGAGCTTCAAGACGATGTCCTGATGCGCCCCCGACCGGCCGCCCGTGCCGATGAAGCCCACGCCGATCCGCCCATTGGCGCCCTTGGCGCCTTCCGCGGCAATGGTGAACTTGGGTTGGAACACGGCCGCCGCAGCCGCGGCCGTAGCCGCCGTCGTGCGGAGGAAGTCGCGGCGGGTTGGCTCTTGCTGATTAGCGGAATTCTCGGGCATGATACATGCTCCTTAGGTGTGTCTGGTACTGCAAGGCAAGTTACTTCTTTTCTCGATCGGTCGTAGGTTGCAGAAAGCGCTGGCAGAGCTTCTCGACTGTCGCTTTTTCGATCTCACCATCCCATAGCGCGACGTGGTACTCTACTTCCAGCGGCTTGTCGGCCTTCACCACCAGCGGCTCCTTCCATTCGTTCCGCGTGGCCGAAAGGTAGGCGAAAGGTTTGGACATCGTGAACATCCTGGCCGGATAGCGGGGATTGTCGGGACTGTCGAAGATGGCCACGGTGACCGGCTTGCCGTCGGCCTTGGCCGTATAGGCGCACCACTTGGTGGGCGTGAGCCGTTCGTCGCCACGAACGATCTCGCCCGCTTTGTCGTCGGCATTGAAGAACCGGCCGCCCTTGTCCATCGACTGGACGAACCTCATGCCGAGGCCGAAGTAATGATGACCCGTCAGCGTGACGGAGTCTTTGCCCGGCGGCGTCGAAAGGCGGGATTCCCAGGTGATCAACGTGGCGCCGAGATCGGTGGCCTTCTTCACCGAGATCGTCCGACGCTCAATCAGGAGGGGTTTGTCGGACGCGGAGTCCACCCACTCGAGATTCTCCGACAGTTGTGCCAACATAAACGACTTGCCTAGCAACACAGGCCCATCGTTGGTGATAAAACGACCCAACCTAAAGGAGTTGACGTGCTTCTCCTTGCCGCTCTTCTCGCCCTCCTCCCAAAAATTGACGCCGTCGACTTCCAGGGCGAACATCAAGGCATGATGGTGCTTGTGATCGGAGGGTGAATCGCGGAGCACTTGTACCCCGGCCGGCGTAAAAAGCTGGTCGACGCAGGGCTTCATGGGGACATCGCCGTAGCGATACCGCAGCACCGCCCTCTCGCCGTCAAGGATTGTAATGGTGGATTTATCGTCCTTGATCTGCAAGCCGGTCTCGGCCGTCTCGGCCGCGAATCCCCGAGTGGCGATCGCGCCGAGTCCTGCATAACATGCTACGACACCGACCAATAAGAATTGTCGCAACTTCCCGTGATGAGTTGGCTCACGCATGGTTTGTTTTCTCCAGGATCGTGCGTCATTAGGGGGAATCACCGCGAAACCGCGAGCGGCTTCGGGAAATCGTTATCACAACAGTGCGCGGAGATGCTTGATACTGCGGGCGGCCTGCTCCACCGTGCCGCACTCGACGCTGAAGACGATGTCGCGTGGGGCCGTTTTGCAGACCTCGATCACCCGCGCCCAATCGATCACGCCGTCGCCGCAGGCGCAGCCCACGGGGGTGCCGGTCACTTTGCCCCGCTCGGTGTTGGATTGGCTGATCGAAATGTCTTTAGCGTGCAGGTGAACCAGCCGGTCCTTGACGTGTTCAAGCCATCGGATCGGGTCTTCGCCCGAAAGATAGCTGTTGCCCGTGTCGAAGTTGACGCCGATGGCCGGCGAATCAACCAGGCCGCAGATGCGATCCAGGCCGGCCGGCGTTTTGCTGTACTGCTGGTGCGGCTCGATGCCAATGAGGATGCCGCGGGGCTCGGCCAGCGCTGCCACTTCACGGAGGGTATACCGCATCAGCACGTGGTCCTCCTCGACGGTCGTCCAAGCCGGCTTGGGCCCTTCGTCGGTGTTCACCACCGGTGCGCCGCACTCGGCCGCAAACCGCACCGCCTGTTTCAGGTATTCCGTGCCGATCTCGGGCTTGCACAAGGGGGTGTGCGACGACAGCCCAGAGATCTTGATCCCGGCCTTCTGGCAAGCGCGGCTGACGCGGTACGGGTCGTCGAGCATCGACACGCTGTGGAAGTAGCCGGCCTCGCTCAGCAGTTCGCGGCCCCAATGGACCATCGGCTCGACGTATTCGTAGCCTAGTTCGGCGGCCTTGGCGACGCCCCACTCGAACGGCTTGTCGTCGTGGCGGACGAACTCCATGTTGACGCCCAGAGAGATTTTTCCCATGTGGCTCGACTCCTGGTCGGTTGGGATGCTAGATTTGTCGCGACGGCAAGCGCTGGAATGATCTGCCAGAGCGATCTCACAGCGACCAATGAACCATGCCGCAGTGAATCTTGCAAGACGTTCCCCCGAGATCGCGGGAATGTGGGCCGGCCAGCGGTTTCACCGGTTGTCCCCACGCACGGGTGGAAATGCGGGTTCGTTGGGCTCCAGGGCCGATCAGTTTTCCCGAATAGGACGTGTAGGAGGCGACTCCAGTCGCCGATTTGCAGTAGTTTTCGGGCAATCGGCGACTGGAGTCGCCTCCCACAGTGAATAACTGATCGGCCCTGCGTTGGTCTCCGGGGGGACTGGTGCCCCGGTCGGCAGGCCGTTAGGATTATGGACTTGCACACACGACACACGAGTCTCTATCGAGGGAGCAGCCACATGGCGGATTACACGGAACTCTACAATGCCATTCTGGCCGGCAACGCCAAGAAGGCCGAGGAAGTCACCAAGACGGCCATCGCGGCCAAGGTCGATCCGTCCGAGTTGGTGCAGAAGTACATGATCCCGGCCATGGACGAGGTCGGCAAGCGGTTCGAGTGCAACGAGTACTTCGTGCCCGAGCTGCTGATCGCCGCCCGGGCAATGAAGGTTTCGCTAGAGCTGCTTACGCCGCTGCTCTCGGCGGCGGGGGCCGAGCCGGTGGGCCGCGTGGTGATCGGCACCGTTCAGGGCGACCTGCACGACATCGGCAAGAACCTGGTAGCCTCGATGCTCGAAGGGGGCGGCTTCCAGGTGATCGACCTGGGCGTGGACGTGTCCCCCGAGCGGTTCGTGGAAGTGGCCAAGGAGAAGGACGGCACGATCGTGGCCCTCTCGGCCCTGCTGACCACCACCATGACGATGATGAAAAACGTCGTTCAGGCGTTGGAGAAGGCGAACATCCGCCAGAAGACCAAGGTCATGATCGGCGGCGCGCCCATTACGCAGCAGTATGCCGACGAGATCGGCGCCGACGGCTACAGCGACAACGCCAACGCCGCCGTGGCGCTGGCGCGGAAATTGGCCTAGCAAGAAGCCCGGAGGATTCCTTTCATGCCGCTTCCCGGTCTGACCATTATCGGTGAGTCGATCAACGATTCGGTGCCGTCGACGAAGAAACTCTTCGACGCCGGCGACATCGACGGCATTCTGGAGTTGGCCCGCAGCCAAGATGAGAAGGGGGCGGCCTACATCGACGTGAACATCGGCCCGCGCTCGCCGGAGTTCATGGCCGAGATGGTCCGGAAGGTTCAAGGAGTTACAGCCAAGCCGCTGTCGATCGACACGCCCGATCCGGCCATCGCCAAAGCCGGTTTGGAGGCTTACGACCTCGGTCGGACCGGCGGCAAGAAGCCCATTCTCAATTCGGTGAGCGCACTGCGGGCGGAAATGTTCGACCTGTACAAGATTCGCCCGTTCAAGCCGATCCTGCTGGTTTCCGAGAACGTGGTCGATGGCCGGTCGAAGCCCTGCCACACGGCCCAGGAAACTTTCGAGGCGGCGCAGCAACTGGTCAAGACTTTTCTCGCCCGCTGCCCCGGCGCGACGAACGACGACTGCATCATTGACCCGGGCATTGCCCCCTTGGGCAGCGACTCGGAGGGCAACATCCACCGGCTTATCGGCGCGCTGGAGTTGATCCACAAGGACGCCGCGTTCGCCGGCTGCCACGCCTCGGTGGGCTTGAGCAATTTCACGGTGATGCTCCCCTCGAAGTGCCGCGATGGTTCGCCAGTCAAGGGGGCCCTGGAGAGCGCGCTGTTGACCAAGGCCATGCCGCTGGGGCTCGACATGGTGATCGGTTCGGTCAAGCGGAACTATGAATTGCTCGCTCCCGACCACCCTGCCATGCGCTGCCTGGAGGAATGCCTCAAGCTCAAGGGTTTCGACGTGCTGATGCGCGTGCGGGAGTTCTATTCGAGTTGAACGTCGATGACCTTGCGGGGCCACGAAGGAATGGGCCACATCCAGCACGCGAAATCTAGCACGCGAAAAATTGACTACCCGTGGGAAAGGTCGGTAACCTGTCCCACGGGTACCATCTTGCGAACTGCCGCAGTCTCGTCCGGCGTCTGAATTCGTCAATTGTGTCTGTGACAATTCATGGTGGCCAGCATCCCCCGCACGCCGGCTCTTGTGGCCCGTCGGCATTGGCGGCATACTAAGGGATTCGCGTCTTGCCGCCTTGGCTTTACACATAAGAGGAGAACCGTTCGTGCCGGATCATTCCGTTCGCTCCGCAATTGCACCCAAGCTTGATGCCGTCTTTTATCCACAATCGATCGCCGTCGTCGGGGCTTCCACGCGGCCCGGCACGGTCGGCAACGATATTTTTCGCAACCTGCTCTACGCCGAGTTCAACGGCTCGGTGTATCCGGTAAACCCCAAGGCCAAGGCCATTCTCGGCGTGCACGCCTACGCCACGCTGGCCGACATTCCCGGCCCGATCGACCTGGCCGTGCTGATCGTGCCCGCCGCCGGCGTGCTGGGCGTGGTCGATCGAGGCGATCGCCAAGGGGGTGAAGGCGCTGGTGGTGATCTCGGCCGGCTTCAAGGAGATCGGCGCCGAAGGGCGCGGCGCTTGGAGGGCAAGCTTCGCGACAAGGTGCGGGAGGCGGGCATTCCGCTGATCGGCCCGAACTGCCTGGGCGTGATCAACACCGATCCCGACGGTGCGCATGAACGCCGCCTTCGGCCGCAAGATGCCCGACGCCCGGCAACCTGGCCTTCCTCTCGCAGAGCGGCGCCCTGTGCACCTCGGTGCTCGACTACGCCGAGGAGCGGCAGATGGGCTTCAGCAAGTTCATCAGCTTCGGCAACAAGGCCGACGTCAACGAGATCGACCTGCTGGACTACCTGGCCAAGGACGAGAAGACCTCGGTCATCGCCATGTACCTGGAGGACGTGACCAACGGCCGGCGGTTCATCGAGACGGTCCGCGACATCTTCTGGGAGACGCACAAGCCGATGCTGTGCCTGAAGTCGGGCCGCTCGCCCGAAGGGCGCCAAGGCCGTCAGCAGCCACACCGGCTCGCTGGCCGGCTCCGATTCGGTGTACGACGCCCTGTTGATCCAGAGCGGCGTGCAGCGGGTCGACACGATCGCCGAGCTGTTCGACTACGCCGCCCTCTACACCACGCAGCCGCTGCCCCGCGGCGGCCGCGTGGCGATCGTCACCAACGCCGGCGGGCCGGGCATCATGGCCACCGACGCCGCCGTGCGCCACGGCCTGAAGCTGGCCGAGCTGAGCGAGGCCACCAAGGCAGAAGCTCAAGCCGTCGCTGCCCGGCCACCGCCTCGCTGCGCAACCCGATCGACGTGATCGGCGACGCCCGCGCCGACCGCTACAAGGCCGCCGTGCGCACCGTGCTGGAAGACGAGAACGTCGACATGGGCATCGTGATCCTCACGCCGCAGTCGATGACCGACATCGAAGAGACGGCCGCCGTGGTGCCCGAGGCCGTCAAGGGCATCAACAAGCCGGTGGTCTGCTCGTTCATGGGGGCGAAGGACGTGGCGCCGGGCGTGGAGATCCTCCGCGACGGCGGGCGTGCCGAACTACCCCTTCCCCGAGGACGGCGTGAAGAGCCTGGCGGCCGCCAACTGGCTGGTCGCCTTGCACGAAATCCCCCGCCGCGAGATGCCCGTCTTCGACGACCTCGACGTCGAGGGCGCCCAGCAAGATCGTCGCCGACCTGCTCGACGATCATCCGCAGCGCTACCTGACGCAGGCCGACTGCCGCCCGCTGCTGGCCTGCTACCGCCTGCCGCTGTTGAAGAGCGCCGTGGCCACGAACGCCGACGAGGCCGCGCGGGCGGCCGAGTCGTTCGGCGTGCCGGTGGTGATGAAGGTGATGTCGGCCGACGTGGTCCACAAGTACGACGCCGGCGGAGTGATCCTCAACGTCCACGGCGGCGACGAGGCCCGCGCGGCCTACAAGAAGATCCTCGAGCAACGTGGAGAAGCACGTTCCCGGCGCGAAGATCGAAGGGATCCTCGTCGAGGAGATGGCCCGCAAGGGCGTGGAAGTGATCCTCGGCGCCAGCCGCGACGCGCGGTTCGGACCGCTGATGATGTTCGGCCTGGGCGGCACGCTGGTCGAGGTGCTCAAGGACGTGTCCTTCCGCCTGGCGCCGATGTGGCAGATTTCGGCGGAGCGGATGGTGCGGCAGATCCGCTCGTTCAAGGTGCTCGACGGCTTCCGCGGCAACCCGCCCTCCGACATCGACGCCATCGTCGATACGCTGCTGCGGCTCTCGGCGATGGTCTGCAACCATCCCGAGATTTCGGAGCTGCGACATCAACCCGCTGATCGTCCACGCCAAGGGCAAGGGCTGCTCGGTGGCCGACAGCCGCATCATGCTGCGGCGAACGCGGAACGGCGTGTAATGTTTAACCCCCGCGTCCTCGCGGGGATAACCGTGCGAGTTACCTGCCCGTTGCGGTTACGGCGCATACGGCTGCACGAACGGCCACCGTTGCGGGGGCAACCCGGCCTTCGGCGGATTCTCCTCGACATACCGAATCCGACGAAACACGTCGCCGGGCAAGTTCAAGTACACATACCAGCCGCCGGCCGCCCAGGGACTCGGCACGCGACCGCTGCTCTGTCGACAGTCCTGGAATGGGCGCGTACCGTCCTCCGAGAGTCGGCGTGCTGCGGCTCGCTTCAGGAATCCAACCACATATTCCACCGTCGCGCGGTTTCGGCCAGAGACCAGATGCACGTGGTCGGGCATTATGGAACAGGCATACACGGGGAGCCCCAACGTCTCCGCCGCCCAGGCGAAGGCGTCGCCGATCACGTGGATTTGATGCTGGGTGAACCGGACCGCCGGGTACTTGAGGTGCTGCTTCGCTTCCAATCGCAGGGCACGGTCGTGTTCGCGGCCGGCCAATGATTGCCGCGTAGTGACCTTGGTCGCTTCGCCAAAGGGTTGAAGATGGGGTGCCCAGACTTCGGTGGACCATGAACCGCGCGGATCGTTGGGAAGCCAGAAACCGTATGCCCCAAAGATTGCGTGATAGGCGATGACCATACAGAGAGCGTAGCGTTGGGATGCGTTTCCCGCAATCTACCCCGCGTGGACGCGGGGGCTAAGCGATGTCCGAATCCGGCGGGGACGCGGCGCGAATCCGGCGACGGCGGGGAGACTGAACGAATCCTCCCCTTGCCGAACGCATCGGTTGCCGGCATACTACGGCATCTTCATGGATGATTGCTTATGGCGACAGCTACACTCCACGACGATCAGAATAATCGCGCCGAGCAGGTCTGCACGGTCGCTGCGCCGCCGGCGATTGTCATTCTCGTGGCCGGCATGGTCGCCGCGTGGTTCGCGGCCGGCTCGACCGGCCTGCTGGGCCATCCGCTGCAGCACGCGCTGACCTGGCTCGCCTTGGCCGTGGCCATCGTGGCCGCGTGGCCGCGCGACAATCGCTCGCTTCGGAACCTGGGCAATTCTGGCAGGCGGCGCGATTCTCGGCCTGCTCTTTACCGCCTCGACCTTGCCGGCCGTCAACGTGTTGGCCGTGGCCGTCGTGTTGGCGGCCATTGCCCAGGTCAGCCGCGGCCTGACGGGCCGCGTGGCGCTGATCGCGGCCTTGGCCGCCGACGGCGCTCGGGCTGTTTCGCTTCGCCTGCGACTCGATTCCCACCGTCTGGCTTGCCGCCGATCTGCCAAGGGCTGGATGTTGGGGCGGCTGGCCGGCTGGCTGGCAGGCAGTCCGTTGGAAGTCGGCGCGACCTTCGGCGGGCTCGACTTCCTGGTCCTGATGGCGGCCATCTACGCTGGCTGGCTGATCTGTACGGCCCCGCCGCGTCGTGCCCGCGCACTTTGGGCCGCCGCGGCCATCGTCGTCGGCCATTTTGTGTATTTGGCCGTGCTTGCCCATTCGGAAAAGTTGCTCGCCGCGCTGCCCGACATGGTCGTGCCGCCGGAATCCGACATCAACCACGTCGGCATCTGGACCTGGAGCAACGGGCTGCGGATGCTGATCCCGTGGAACGTGCCGCTGCTGGCGGTGTTGATCCACGGCGCGATCGCCGCGGTGATGTTCCGCGGCGCGCCGTGGCTGCCGGTGATCGAGCTCGACCCGAAGAAGTTGAAGAAACAGAAGGAGAAGGAGGAGAAGGAAGAGATGCCGGGCTCGGTATTGGCGGCGGACATGCTCTTTCGGTTTGGCCCGCGCGTTGCTGGCCGTGGCCGCGACGCTGCTGGTCGCGCTGGCCGTGAACAAGTCGGACCTGAAGGGCAAGACGATCGTCGCCTACGAGAAAGGCTATCTCAATTGGCTCAAGCCGGAGTACGACTCCCAGGTCGACGGCTTCTACGGGATGTTGCCGGTGTTTGTGGAGAGCCTGGGCGGCAAGTTCATCAAGTCGAAGGACCTTTCGGAGCAGGACCTCGCCGCGGCCGACGTCCTGCTGCTGCTGCACCCCGACGAGCCGTGGCCGGAGGAGACGCTCGAGCGCGTTTGGGACTACGTGCGCCGCGGCGGCTCGCTGCTGCTGGTGGCCGAGCCGGCGATTCACGAAGGCGAACTCGCTGAGCAGTTTCAACGACGTGTTGCAGCCCACGGCGATGCAGGTCCGCTACGACACGGCCGTCACGCGGACCGGCAATTGGGAGCAGTCGTACGAGGTGCTCGCGCATCCGGCCACCGCCGGCATCGACGATCTGCGGAACCGGTTCGGCTTGGAGTTGGGCTCGTCGATCCGCACGCGCTGGCCGGCCCGGCCGGTGCTGGTGGGCCGCTGGGGATGGAGCGATCCGGGCAGCGACGCCGTCGGCACCGGCGTGTCGTACTACAACGCCGGCGAGCTGTTGGGCGACCTGGTGTTGGCCGCCGAGCAGCCGTTGGGCCAGGGGCGGGTCTTCGTGCTCGGCGACACGTCGCCGCTGCACAACGAGATGCTCGCCAACGCCTATCCCTTTGTCGGCCGCCTGTTGGGCTACCTGGCCAACCGGCCGTCGAGTCCGCAGGCCCTCTGGCGGCAATTGCTGGGCTTGGCGGCGCTGCTGGCGATGGCCGCGCTGCTGGCCCTGCGGCCGGCGGCGTGGCAAGTCATGCTGACGTCCACGGTCTGGCCGTGTCGCTGATCTGTTGCACGGCGGCCGGGTACTGGTCGGGCCGCGTGCTGCCCGACGGCCGCTGCACGCGCCCAACAGCTCTCAACAACGTCGCCTATATCGACGCCTCGCACCTGGAAGCCTACAGCAGCGACTTGTGGACCAACCACGGCATTGCCGGCCTGCTGCGGACGCTGATGCGGCAGGGCTACTTGCCGCTGTTGGCGCCGGACCTGACGCCGGAGCGGCTGGAGCGGGCCGGGACTGTTGATCTCGATCGCGCCGGCCCGGGAGTTCTCGCGCCGCGGAGCGCGACGCCGTCAACGAGTTTCGTCGCCGGCGGCGGGACGTTCATCTGCATGGTGGGCGCGGAAGAGGCCCGGCCCAGTGCCCCGCTGTTGGCCGATTTCGATTTCAAGGTTCCGCCCTCGCCGGTCCCGCCGGGCGAAG
Organism: uncultured Planctomycetaceae bacterium; assembly: GCA_963759115.1. GTDB lineage: Bacteria > Planctomycetota > Planctomycetia > Pirellulales > Thermoguttaceae > CAVWXT01. The sequence continues at coordinate 269,173 of CAVWXT010000006.1, read as the reverse complement.
ACGCCGCGAGCCGGAGCCGCTGGGCGCTTTCGGCAGTTGTTCGGCGAAGGCCAGCGACAATCGGTACGTCCAGTTCTATGCCGGCTGGCCGGTGGAGTGCGACGGCGTCCGAGCCGACAAGATTGGGTCGTCTGGTCCGACGGGAAGAACGAGCGGCCGATCGTCGTCAGCCACTCCGAGCAGGGCGGGATCGGTCGTCGTGATCGGCGACACGCACTTCGCCAGCAACGAGAATCTCGAAACGGCCGAGAGCACGATCCCCGACAACATCCGCTTCTGGCGATGGCTGCTCAGCCGCGTGGTGGCCGGGCAGAAGCCGTGGAATCCGCCGCCGGCCGCCGGCAAGGCCGGTCCCGCGAAGGACAGCCCGGCCGAAGACGCGAAGGCCGACGACGAAGACACGGAATGAATGATTACGCAGGAGTCACGACATGATTCGTCTTTGGATCGGCACGGCACTGTTGGCCGGCTCGTGGCTGCTGGGGCTGGACTATTTCTACCCGGCCAACCCGTGGGCCTGGCTGGCGGCGGTCGCCGCCGCCGTCGTGCTGTTGGGCAAGACCGACAACGTGCCGCTTGCCGTCGGTGCGAATCGCAGGCTGGCGGCTGGAAGCCATTGCGCTGGTGCTGCTCTTGCCGGCCGTGTGGTTCGCCTCGTGGCCCTATCGCGCGGCCCCGCTGCTGATCGTGCTGGGACTGGCGCTCCAACTGCTGCCGATCCGCAAGCGCTGGGCCGACTGGCTGGCCTGCGGGGCCGTGACGGCCGGCGTGGTGATGCTCGTCCAGGCGCTGGCCTTGGAGTTGTACGCCAGCCACACGGCCTGGTCGCACGAGCTTGCCTTGGCCGCTTGCCCGACCTGCTGGCCGGCGTTGCCGCGTTGCTGGGAATCGACGCCACGGCCGACGGATCGAGCGTCGTGATGCACTCGATGCGGCAAGTGCATCGCCTCGGGGCAACCTGGGAATTGCTGCTCGATCCGGCCACGTTCTTGTTCTTCGTCGGCGGGCTGACGATGCTGGCAGTGCGAAGAAATGATGAATGCGGAATGATGAATGATGAATGTCCCGACAACGCCGGTCTTAGCGCCGGCGACTCAATTCATCATTCATCATTCATCATTCATCATTCTGCGTACTGGTCGGCTTGGATTCCGCAGCTGCGAGATGGCTGACCCTGATCGTGCTCTGCCTGGCTGCCGTTGCGGGCGGGGCTGCTGATGGCCCTCTATCTGCACCGCGTGCTGCGTTCCGATCCCGACCGGCCCTTGCACGCGATGAACCATTTCTTCTCGCCGTGGATGCTGTTGGTGCTGCTGGTCGTGCCGGTGCTGCTGGCCTGGCGATTCGTGCGAGTAGGGGACGCGGGACGAGGGGCGGGGGACGATGAACGAGGGACGCGGGAGACGAAGGACAAGGAGCGACAGAGCGGGGAGACGAGGACCTGTCCGTTCATCCTTCATCCTTCATCACTCATCATTCATCATTTCTCGCCCGTCCCCTGTTCCTCGCCGCCGGTCTGATCGCCCTGGCCGTCGCCCTGTTCACGGCGGCGATCTACTGGAACCCGGTCGGCGCGCGCCGGGACGGCCGCGTGATGGTCGTCGAGCGGCACTCCAACTGGGAGCCGACCACCAAGCCCTACGACACCAAGTGGTTCGGCGAGCCGAAGCTTTCGGCGAGGCTTCGGGCTACAACTACGCGGCGATCTACGACTATCTCGGCCAGTACTACCAGATGTCGCGGCTGCTGGAGAAGGACAAGATCGACGACGAGACGCTCGGCCAAGTGCGACGTGCTGGTCATCAAAATCCCCACCGAGCGCTACAGCCAGGACGGAAGCCGACGCCGTGGTGCGGTTCGTCGAGCAGGGCGGCGGGCTGCTGCTGATCGGCGATCACACGAACTTCGAGCGATCGGCCACGACATGAACGACATCACCCGGCCGATGGGCTTCATCTTCCGCGACGATCTGCTGTTCAGTTTCGAGCGAATCGCCCTACGACGAGTCGTACGTGCCGCCGGCGCTGCCGCATCCGATCGTGCAGCACATCCCGCCGATGGATTTCGCCGTCTCGTGCTCGATCGATCCGGGCCACAGCCGCGGCCGGCCGGTCATCGCCAACACCGGCCTGTGGAGCATGGGGCCCGAATACCACCACGAAAACTTCCATCCCGTTCCCCAGCACTGCCCGGAAATGCGCTACGGCGCGTTCGTCCAAGCGTGGGCGGCGCGGCACGGGCAGGGCCGGGCCGTGGCCTTCACCGACTCGACGATCTTCTCGAACTTCTGCGTGTTTCAGCCGGGCAAAGCGGAACTGATGCTGGGCATGGTCGAATGGCTCAACCACGCCAATCCGCCGCTCGATCCGCGCCCGTGGCTGCTGCTGCTGGGATTGCCGCCGCTGGCGGCCGGACTGTGGATGGCGCTGGTCGCCGGAGGCCATTCGTTGGGGCGGAAGTTGGGGAGGCAGTTGCATGACGCCCTTCGCTCGGCGAGCAACGGCCATTCCGCCACGACGGGAGCGTGGCTGGTCCTGCTGGCGGCCGGCGCGTGCGGCTGGGTGGCGGCCTCGCTGGCCGTCGACTGCGGCTCACCGCTGGGCCATGCCCACGCCCGAATGCGTCCGTCCCCAACGCTGCGTCGTCATCGACCGCACCATCTCGACCGTGCCGCTCTCCAAGGGCGCTGTACACCCAGGGCGACGGCGAAGGCTACGGGCTGCTGGAAGCAATGGATCGCCCGACTCGGCTGCTACACGGTGCGCAAAGAAGGGCCCGAAGCCTTCTCGGGCGACGCGCTGGTGGTCATCTGCCCCAGCCGGTCGGTCACCGAGGAGTTCCGCGAACAATTGACCCAGTACGTCGACCAGCGGCGGCAAGCTGCTGGTGATCGACTCGCCGGAGAACGCCGGCTCGACGGCCAACAGCCTGCTCTGGCCGTTTGGGCTGTCGATCCATCACGATCGCGCGTGGAAGGGCAAGCTGAGCACGACGGCCGCAGTTGCCGGTCGTCGATGTCGCCGGCTGCCAACGAGGTGACCGGCGGGCAGCCGGTTGGGAAGCTCGACAAGCTGCCGGTCGCCGCCACGGCCAAGCACGGCAAGGGGTCGGTCATGGCCGTCGGCTTCGGGTCGCTGTGGAACGACACGCGGATGGGCGAGCATTGGATGCTCGAGCCGGACGCCACGGTGAAGGCCCGCTACGACGTGCTCTTTGCCCTGCTGCGTTCGCTGTTGGACGACAAGCCGCTGCCGGCGGCAATGCCGCCGACGCCGGAGAAAGGCCCGCAGGAAATGGGGCCAGCCGACACGGGCCCGCAGGAAAAACCGCCTGCGGTGCTCAAGGAGTCTGGCCCGGCAGAACTGTAGCGCTGTCCGGTGTTTGAAAAGGGGGACCTGACGTACGCAGAAATGCTCGTTGATGGCAGCGATTGCTTTGCGTCAGATCGTGAATATCTCTACAGCAAGACTTTCGGCTATTGGCTACCAGGCGTTGTATTGACAGCTTTGCCAGCATCGCAATAGCTGGTAGTTGTTTGGGCAAAGTCTTGCTGTAGAGCTAAGCGGCCGCGCACGGATAACGTGAACAAGTTTACTTACGTGGTGAGAGCGTGTAGTTCCATTCGCCGTGGAACTTGTGATGTTTGAGACGCAGCTTTCTCAGTTGCTCGTCAGTGACTTTGATTTTGGTCGGATAATGGTTTGTGTCAATGGCCGCTTTCACAGTCAATCCCGTTCGCGTCTTCGTGTTGGCGATGAGATTCACGATGACCTCAAGGCTGACCAGGGGGCGGGCACGCCAGTTCTTCGTGATGAAGCTGAACAGGCGATGCTCGATCTTGTTCCATTTGCTGGTGCCGGGTGGGAAATGACAAACGAACAGCTTGATGCCCAATTCGTCAGCCAACTCTTGCAGCGACACCTTCCACAACCGGTTGCGACTCCCGTTGCTGCCTCCGCCATCCGCTGTGATCAAAAGTTCGCGGGCGCGCGGAAATCGCTGCTGCCCCATTTCATTCCACCATCGACGGATACTGGGGACGGCAAACTGCGCTGTATCGTGATCGATGCCGACGCTTACCCACCCTTCGTTCCGCAGCAGATCGTACACGCCGTAGAGAGCCGCCTTCCCCAACGACTTGATCAGGAAGTCGTAAACGCGCACTTCTTCGGGCGTTCCCTGGGGGAACCATTCCCTCCCGCCATTCTTGAAATCGCCCACGTTTTCCTTCTTTTTGGCATCCACGGAAACCGCCGGTTGGCCGCGTTTCAAGAAACCGCTGGACGCTCGCATTGATGTACTCGAACTGGGCATTGCGATCCGGATGCGACGATCCCTCCCGAGTCTTGCGGTTTGCCTGCAAGCTATAGTCCGCACGGTGCAACAATTTGGCCACGGTCCGTGCGCCGACCGGATGGCTTTGACGCGTCAGTTCCTCGGCCAAGTTGCGCGTGCTCTTACACGTCCAGCGCAACGGCGACTTGGGGTCGCCACGGGTCGTTGGTTCAATCAACGTTTCGAGTGCAGCCATCAGACCCGGATCGGTCTCTGTCAAGGACTTGTCACCGCCACCCGGTCGTCGCACGCGACAGGCCGCAACCGCACGCTCTTTTTCAGGCAGTTCCAACTCATGAAGCGCGGCGGTGATCGTGGTACGAGACATTCCGCTGGCCTGCGAAACCGCTGTAATCCCACCCCAGCCGATATCACAGGCTTCTGCTGCCGCCCACTGTCGCCGTCGGCGTTCATCCAACTCCGGCTCCAGCAACCGATACTTGGCTTCAATCCGTGCAATTACCTGTGCATCCTGCATGCACACGTTATCACACAATGCAATGAACGCCACAATAGCAATTTGTTCAAGTTATCCGTGCGCGCTCTCTAACTGCGCTCTGACCCCAGATTCTCTATACGGCCCCGCCGCCGCCGAAATTGATTCCCAAAGGCAACTACGGCGTTTCGATCTGGGTGTTTGTCTTGTTGGATAAGTATTCGTCGTATCGGCCCACGGAACGGCTGCTCGGGCAACTCGAACAGTATGATTTGGACTTGCCGGGTGGCACGATCAACGACGGGCTGCAACGGATGGGGCCGATGTTGCAGCCGATCTACGAGGCATTGTGCGAGCGAAATCGGCAAGGCGACTTCCATCAAGCCGACGAAACCCGATGGCTGGTTTTCGCCGTTTTGGACGGGAAAAAGGGCTATGGCTGGTGGTTGTGGGTCATTCTCGGCACGGATACGGTGGTCTATCTGCTCGATCCCAGTCGCGGCCACGAAGTGCCGCAGTCGCACTTGGGGCTAAAGGCTTCCGGGGTGTTGGCAGTGGATCGGTACTCAGGCTACAAGGCCATGACGCCGGTGAAAAGAGGGTTGCTGTTGTTGGCGTTCTGTTGGCGCATGTGCGGCGCGACTTTGTCGCAGTGGGCAAGAGTTGGACGGAGTTGACGCCTTGGGCCTTGGAGTGGCTGCGCCGCATCCGACACGTTTATCACGTCAATCGAGAACGCCTACAACATCCGTTCGATTCGGTGAAGTTTCAAGAACAGGATGTTCTCTTGCGTCGTGCGGTGGAAACGATGCGTGCTGAAGCCGTGACAGAACTCTCCGATGCCAAACTCCGCCAGCCGTGCCGCAAAGTTCTGGAAAGTCTGCAAGAGCATTGGACGGGACTGGTTCGGTTCGTCGATGATCCGCGCATCCCGCTGGACAACAACGCTTCGGAACGAGCTGGTCGCGGTCCGGCCGTGGCGCGAAAGAACTTCTACGGCTCGGGTTCCCTCTGGAGTGGCCGGCTGGCAGCGACCATGTTCTCGCTATTGGCCACGCTGGCTCACGGGAAAATCAATCCTCGCCCGTGGCTGACGTGGTACTTGGAGAATTGTGCAGCGGCTGGCGGGAAGGCGCCCGACAACATCCACCCCTTTCTGCCCTGGAATCTCTCTTCCGAACGGCGCGCTACATTGACGATGCCAACCGCGATCCCGGCCGCCCCCGACAGTTCATAACATTGCCCAAGGCCATCCCCTCGTCGAAGCACCTTGGCACCCGGCCAATCCCCTACGCGGACGGGTTGGACGAAGCTTTACGTCGAAGCACTGGCAAGTCCTAACCAACAAAGCCTTTGCGACCCCTTTGACCGATGCCGCGTAACACCTACAAAACCGGGATGCTCCCGCGAATTCTGGATTGCCATCAATCAATCCAGTTGCGCCCGGTGCCCCGTGGCCACCACCAAGCCGCCCAATGTCAGTCCCGTGCCACAAGTGCTGGTCGGGTTTGCCACCCTGGCCGAGGCTAAAGCGGCTGAGGAGCTATGTTTGGAAGCCCCACTTCCTGAAGTGGCGAAAGCGATGCAGCGTTGGCGGGCAGGCGCAGCAACAGTAATCGATTGCGAAAACCCGGAGCCACCACAAGCCCAAACGGTTTGGTCAATCGGCCAATGAAGTGGTGGGCGAACCCCTACACCTCCATCACCTCCGTCGCCTCGTACCGAGTCGCCACGTGGATCGGCAGCCTCTTGCCCAGTATCCGGTGATGCGTCTCGACCGCTAGCGCCGGAGTGTTGTTGTCCTCGGAAAGATGAGCCAAGCACGCCCACTTCATTCGCTTGGCGGTGCTCAAGAGTTCGGCGGCCTCGAAGTTGGAGATGTGACCGGCCGGGCCCACGATTCGCTCCTGAAGCCATCGGGGATAGGGGCCATTGGCAAGCATATCAGGATCATAGTTGCTCTCTAACAGCACGGCATCAAGGGAGCCGATGATGTCCTCCAGATCATCGAACACATGCCCCAGATCGGTCAAGATGCCCAGACGATGTCGGCCATCGTCCACGACGAACACCACGCCATCAACACCGTCGTGTGGGGTGGCCGTCGTTTCCACCGTCACCCGTTCCAAGCGCAGGGTCTCGCCCGCTGTGAAGTGCCGAAGATCTTCGATTTCCCCCAGCCCATATCGGCTTGCTGCCCGGTACGTCTTGGCCGTGGCGTAGACGGGCAGGCCAAACTTCCGATGGAAAATGCCCATCGAGCGGCAGTGATCCACGTGGTCGTGGGAAATCAGGACGGCATCGACACCAGCTATATCTCGGCTGTGGCATCCGAGCCGCTCCTTGGCTTTGCTTCCACTGATCCCGGCATCAAACAGCAGCTTGACGCCGCCTGCCTCGACGTAAATGCAGTTGCCGTTGCTGCCGGATTGGAGGGAGATCACGTGCATGGCCGCATTGTACTGCGAACCTGCGGAGTGTGAGAAGAGGCACGCAATTCAGCAGCCTTCTCGACAATGCCCTGACGAGCAGTAAAATGGCCGGTGGAGGTACCAGGGACACGACCGATGGGCCTGACGATTCACTACACCTTGCGATCCACGGTGACCAGCCCCGAGAAGGCGAAGCAACTGGTGGAGCAACTCTGGCAAGCGGCACTTGATCTTGCCATGTCCGAGGTTGGCAAGGTGATGGAGTTCACCGGTTCCGCCTGCGACTTCCAAACTGCCGACAACTCGCTCCGTTGGATTCTCGTTCAGAGCCGCTGCATGACCCGCATTGGCAAGACGTATCACACGGTAACGCCGATCCGGGTATTCGCCTTTACAGCGTGGCCGGGCGAAGGTTGTGAGCCGTGAAGAGAAGCTGCCGAGGAGTTTCGTCGAGAACCTAGCGGAAATTGGCTGGGCGACGGCCGATACAGCCCCACCTGCCCGCTTTTCCAGCACATTCAGAACCCCTGTCTCTTAGAGAGCGCGCACGGATAACTTGAACAAATTGCTATTGTGGCGTTCATTGCATTGTGTGATAACGTGTGCATGCAGGATGCACAGGTAATTGCACGGATTGAAGCCAAGTATCGGTTGCTGGAGCCGGAGTTGGATGAACGCCGACGGCGACAGTGGGCGGCAGCGGAAGCCTGTGATATCGGCTGGGGTGGGATTACAGCGGTTTCGCAGGCCAGCGGAATGTCTCGTACCACGATCACCGCCGCGCTTCATGAGTTGGAACTGCCTGAAAAAGAGCGTGCGGTTGCGGCCTGTCGCGTGCGACGACCGGGTGGCGGTGACAAGTCCTTGACAGAGACCGATCCGGGTCTGATGGCTGCACTCGAAACGTTGATTGAACCAACGACCCGTGGCGACCCCAAGTCGCCGTTGCGCTGGACGTGTAAGAGCACGCGCAACTTGGCCGAGGAACTGACGCGTCAAAGCCATCCGGTCGGCGCACGGACCGTGGCCAAATTGTTGCACCGTGCGGACTATAGCTTGCAGGCAAACCGCAAGACTCGGGAGGGATCGTCGCATCCGGATCGCAATGCCCAGTTCGAGTACATCAATGCGAGCGTCCAGCGGTTCTTGAAACGCGGCCAACCGGCGGTTTCCGTGGATGCCAAAAAGAAGGAAAACGTGGGCGATTTCAAGAATGGCGGGAGGGAATGGTTCCCCCAGGGAACGCCCGAAGAAGTGCGCGTTTACGACTTCCTGATCAAGTCGTTGGGGAAGGCGGCTCTCTACGGCGTGTACGATCTGCTGCGGAACGAAGGGTGGGTAAGCGTCGGCATCGATCACGATACAGTGCAGTTTGCCGTCCCCAGTATCCGTCGATGGTGGAATGAAATGGGGCAGCAGCGATTTCCGCGCGCCCGCGAACTTTTGATCACAGCGGATGGCGGAGGCAGCAACGGGAGTCGCAACCGGTTGTGGAAGGTGTCGCTGCAAGAGTTGGCTGACGAATTGGGCATCAAGCTGTTCGTTTGTCATTTCCCACCCGGCACCAGCAAATGGAACAAGATCGAGCATCGCCTGTTCAGCTTCATCACGAAGAACTGGCGTGCCCGCCCCCTGGTCAGCCTTGAGGTCATCGTGAATCTCATCGCCAACACGAAGACGTGAACGGGATTGACTGTGAAAGCGGCCATTGACACAAACCATTATCCGACCAAAATCAAAGTCACTGACGAGCAACTGAGAAAGCTGCGTCTCAAACATCACAAGTTCCACGGCGAATGGAACTACACGCTCTCACCACGTAAGTAAACTTGTTCAAGTTATCCGTGCGCGGCCGCTAAATGGCGGTTTTGGCATTCCCTAGCGGATTCTGCTGTCGATTCTACGGCTAATAGTTGTGCATTCAGTCGTAACCCGGAACCGGAGATATGGAAATGGCGAAGAAACCAAAGGTCATGGGAGTTCCTGCCGTCAGGGAGATGGCTCTATCGTGCTCGATGCTCCTTACAGCGTTGCAGGTATTCATCGTTTGCTGCTGTGGAGACGCTGCCGCATGTTCGTTAATGATGAAGACCAACTCGCAGGGGACATTCGTCGGTCGAACCCTTGAATGGTGGGGACCGGTTCCAACCAGACTGGTAATAATACCACGTGGCTTCAAAGATCACGACATCGGCGATCACATCAGTTGGACGGTAAGGTACGGCACGGTTGCGATTGAGGATGATGACAAATATTGCTACTCGGGCGAAGGAATTAACGAAAAGGGCCTGACAGCGCATTTGTTGACGCAAGGCGACAGCGTCATGCCTGCCTTGCTCCCGAACAAACCAAGCGTTAACGCCATGTCCTGGGTCAAGTATGTGCTGGCTACATGCGCCAACGTCAATGAAGTCGTTGCCGGACTGCGCAATTACCAGATAACACCGATGGAAGGGACGTATCAGGGACAAAAGATTACCAATCCATCTCACTTTGCCGTCAATGATGCCAGCGGTGACGCAGCGATCATTGAGTTCAACGGGGGACGACTGGAAGTGTTCCACGGCCCGCAATACAGCGTCATGACGAATGAGCCACGATACACTGAGCAGCTTGCCAATCTGACGAGGATAAGGAGCGAGAAGAAGCAGTATTCGGTCGAGCAACTGCCGGGCGGGGCAAATGCCATGAACAGATTCATTCGGATTTCCTTCAATATGGAGAATATGGTAGTGCCTCAGGAAAGTGGCAAAGGAATACGGTGATTGTGTGACATTGTGGTCTCTGTTATGCGTGAAATGTGTACAATTCTGGTCGGGAGCCAGGGAGGTGTGCCATGACGCGCAAACGCCAGCCAATCAGCGAAGTCATCTCGCCCGGCGACGATCTTACGGGCTTCGCCTGTCCCAACGAGGACTGCTGCGATTTCAACCGTTTCGCCGCGGGCAATCTCAGTGTGTGCGGGTGGATCGGCAAGGACCATCGCATTCGTCGCTTATACTGTCGGAGTTGCGGGCATCGCTTCAGCGAGCGGCAGGGGTCGCTGATGGCCAGGAGCAAGTTGCCCGAGGAGACGGTCGTGCGGATCGTCAAGTGTCTGGGATACGGTTGCAGCGTGGAGGCGACTGCCGACATCTGCGAAGTCGACCCACGGACTGTCGGGTTGTTGCTCTCCAAGGCGGGGCCGCGTGCCGAGGACTTCCATCGCCTGCAACTCGACCGCCTTGCGGAACCGATCCAAGCCGTCGAGATCGACGAATTGCATGCTCCCTTAGCCAGCCCGAAAAAGGGGGAGAACCCAGCGCTAGCTTTGCTGGCAGATCTCGTTGGCGACGAGGCAGCACGTGGATTCACGTGGCCCTGGCGGCGGCATCGCGGTACGTGATCGAGATTCGCCTGGGTCCGCGGACGCTGGAGAGCGCCCGGGAACTGCTGGCCTCGGTGGCAGCTTGTTGTCGGCCGAGACAGCCGCTGTTGATCGAAGCGGATGAACATCGCCCTTATCCGCAAGCCATCCTCGACCTGTTTGGGCTGACGCGATTCCGCCGTCGCCGCCACGGTCGCGGACGACGCAAACATCCCGACCTCAAGCCGCCACCGGGCTTGCTGGTGGGCGTGGTCCACAAGGTGCGCGATGCTTGCGGTAACCTTCTGCGGGTTAAGACGCGGCGACTCTTCGGCCGTCGTCGCGACATCCTGAAGTTTCTCAAGCGACTGAAGGTGGGGCGACGCATCAACACCGGCCATATCGAACGGCTCAACGGAACGATGCGTACGCAGCAGACGCGACTGGCGCGGCGCACGCGCAACGTGTCGCATGCCCCGCAATCGTTGCAGTCCGCGCTGTGGCTCTGGCGGGATCTCTATCACTGGGTGCATCCACACGGTTCGCTGGGTGGCCGCACGCCGGCCATGGCCATGGGATTGGCCGAGGAGCCGTGGACCGTTCGTGACTACGTGTGCTATCCGGTGCATGTGGGATCCTGGCAGCGCGCCATCCGGGCAGAGCAACGCCAAAACCTGTTAACAGTCGGCCTTAATGATCAAAAACACCGAAAACTCTTGCCACTATCCTGAAGCACTACCGAGAATATGCCTGAACCGAAAAGCACGTCGCAGGCAATCGTGTACATGGAGGAGGCGATAGACAACATATTGGTGCCGACATTTGACGAAAAGAAGAATCCGGTGTCGCCGCTTAGCGATGCCTGGGAAGCCCGCTACAGGGTGGTCTACGATTTGAAGAATATGAGTATGTACTTCGATCAGGATGAGACTGGCAAAAGGATCTACCTGAAAATCAAGGATATTGATTTCACATCGGAAAGCGTCAGGTATATTGATCCGGCTAATCACAAATCGGCGTATGATCTTTAGACGTAGCTGGGAACGGCTGTAATCCTTTTGCCCTTCACGGTGACGGTTGTCGTTCCGGCGATCATCCTTCACTACGCCGATCTCAGCGGCATGGCGCTGGTGCGTCCCGCCCCTTGTCAGAAGAAAAGTGAAAGCAATTCGTGGGCGTGACGGCCAGGGGGCTTGGCTCGCCAGGAATTGTCGAGAGGGATGGCGATGTCGGCAGTGGCGATCTACGTCCTCGGCTCACAGCGACTCCGACCGTAGACCACGTCGCCCAGGACCGTCCGCTCCAGCCTCCCCAACTCGTCGAGGAACACCTCCCAGCCAAAACCTGGCTGCAACGTCACCGACATCAGTGAGGCAGCGTTCCAATCGAATTCGAGGGAAAACATCAACGTGGATTCCGCTTGGCACGCCTGATTGGTTCGGGGGTGTGTCCAGATGTTGAGGACGATGGGCCACTCAACATCGTACCGCCCCTGCCGCCCGACATCGTGGGCGCTGGCGTACCGGAGAACAGATTTCAGATCTGCCTGCTCGTAACGCAGATTGACTCGCACCGTCTCGGCGTTCATATCGTCCCCTCCGTTGGATCTCGGACGTGGGCTCCTCTGTTACCGCCGATGACTGCTCATTTTGCACTGAAGTGCTGTGGTTTGGCAAGAGCTTTGAGGTGGACCCGGTTGTCTAGACCACTGATGACGATTTCTTAGATAGAGGGGACTAGCGGCCCGCGAAACCCCTTCCAAAGGTTTCGCGCGGCCGCAGAGCAGCTCCCCCGTTATGAGTATCTGAAAAATTCTCCAAATTTGTTCCGAGAAAAATGGCGTTGATTTGGACCACTGCATCGACTTCGCTGGACACCTCATGCTGCTGCGTACGTCGCCGCCGGCGTGAGGTAATCCAAGGCTGCATGCAATCGCTGGTCGTTGTAGAACGGGAAGTAACCGGCCAGGCCGGCCTCCAACGCTCGCGGCGTGGCGTGGTCGTGAAGGTAGATGTACTCGTACTTCACCGTCCGCCACAATCGCTCCACGAATACGTTGTCCATCCAGCGGCCACGTCCGTCCATGCTGATCGCCACGCCCGCCAACGCCAGCCGATCGGTGAACGCCCTGGCCGTGTACTGCACGCCCTGGTCCGTGTTGAAAACCTCCGGCGTGCCGCGGGTCAAAGCTTCCTCCAACGCCTCCAGGCAGAACTGTCCGTCGAGCGTGTTCGACAATCGCCACGACAACACGTAGCGGCTGTACCAATCCATGACCACCGTCAGGTACATCCAACCGCGCGGCATGGGCACGTAGGTGATGTCGCTCGACCACACCTGGTTCGGCCGCACAATGGCCACATTCCGCAGCAAATACGGGTAAATGCGATGCTCGGCGTCGTTCCGCGAGAGGTGCGGCTTGGGATAGATCGCCTCCAAGCCCATCCGCCGCATCAGGCGTTGTGCCCGCTTGCGGTCGATGCCCAAGACCTTGGCCATCTTGCGGCTGCCGTAGAACGGTGTCTTCAGGTATTGCTCGTCGATCCGACGCATCCACTGCAAGTTCTCCGCCGATTCACCCGTGGGCTGGTAGTACCAGCTCGACCGATTCAACCCCAGCAGTTCGCACTGCCGACGCACGCTCAAGCCCGGATGCTCCGACTCGATGCACTCCCGCTTGAAGTCAATCGAGTCGGGCAGCTTTTTTTTTCAACCACGCCGCCTCCATTTGCAGCCGTCCGATCTGCTCGTACAGCTCGGCGATCACGTTGTCCTGGTTCTCCACGTGGCGGCGCCGATCGTCGGAGAACAGCTCCGTCGCCCCATCGAGCAACTGCCGCTTCCACTGCCCGATCTGCGTGGGATGGACGCCGAACTGGGAGGCCAGTTCGCTCGTCGTCCGATCCCCGCGCACTGCCGCCAGTGCTGCCTTGGCCTTCAAGGCCGCCTCGATCCGTCGCCGCTTCGCTCCCATGCCTTTCTCCCAAAAACTGGACCAATCCTACCGGGGATTCGACTCAAAGTCGTGGTCCAGTTTCTTGGGTCCACTATACTTCTTGTGGATCGATGGGCATCAAGTGTAAAATGCCCAGATTATCCAGTACCACTATCAAACGAGGAGTACGTACCATGCCCAACATTGCCGCCGTTCTCAAAGACGAAATCCGTCGCCTCGCCAAGAAGGAAATCAAAGCCCAGGTCGGCACAACCAAGAAGGCCGTTGTCCAATATCGTGGCGAAATCGCCAAGTTGAAGCGGCTACTTGGCCAGCAGGAGCGGGAGATCAAGCTCCTGAAGCGGCAAAGGCAACAGGGCCAACCCCAAGCCGAGGAGCCACAGGAAGCCGTTCGCTTTTCGGCTCGCTCGGTGAAGGCCCAACGAAGCCGATTGGGTTTGTCGGCTGCCGACTATGGCAAGCTGGTCGGCGTCTCGGGCCTGACCATCTACAACTGGGAGCACGAGAAGGCTCGTCCTCGGAAGGCCCAACTTGCGGCGCTGGTTGCCGTTCGTGGCATCGGCAAGCGGGAGGCGCTGATAAAGTTGGCGGAGTTGACGCAAAAGAAGGGGCGGGGAAGGAAACGAGGGGGGTAGTTGAATAATGGAACGGGTTGGCCTCGTAGCTTCGGCTCGACGGGATTGCAGACGCTCCCCTGTCCACCGTTTGTTCAACGGGTCGATCCTGCTGCTGATGATATGGCTATCGGCGGCCTATCTAATGATCCCGATGGCATGGCGTTGGCGCAGACATCCAGCGCTAGAAGATGCCCCCCGCATCACCCACACGGCCAATGGCATCCCCGGCGATCCGCTGAATGTGGCCCTGGTGGGGACGGAGGAGCAGGTCCAGATGGCCATGCTTGCCGCCAAGTGGTTCCCTGCCGATCCGATCACCTTCAGGAGTTCACTACGAATCGCCACCGGCACTGCCCTTCACCGATCTTACGAGAACGCACCCGTCAGCAACCTCTTTCTTTGGGGGCGGAAGCAAGACTTGGCCTTCGAGCAGCCCGTGGGCAATGATCCTCGACGACGCCATCACGTTCGCTTTTGGCGTTCGGAGAAGGTAGACGACGACGGAACGCCTTTGTGGTTCGGGGCTGCAACCTTCGATACCAAGGTTGGGTTCAGCCACACCACAGGCCAGATTACCCATCACATTTCCCCAGATCTGGATGCCGAACGGAACAAGCTCATAGACGACCTGAGTCGGACGGATAATCTGTTGGACGTGTACTGGGTGGATGGTTTCCAGGAGAAGCTGACGGGGGAAAATGGCGGCGGTGATCCCTACCATACGGACGGAAGGCTGGCGGTGGGAGTCGTCACCATCACCAATCCGCCAGTGCAAAATAGCGACACCAAGGAGACCGAGGATCAGGACGAGCGATTCCGCCGGATGGTCGTTGGCACCTGGGAAGACGAATACCAGGGGAAGCGAACCATGACGTTGAAGGACGATGGCACGGGCACGATGGTTGTGGAACTCAGCGGCCTGAAGGCAACGCTCTTTGCCACTCGCCTCCAATTTAACATGCAGTGGGCGGTAGAAGGGGGACATCTCAAAAAGCAGACAACGGGTGGGGAGCCAGCCCAGCAGGTGCAGTTGATCCTCAAGACAATGGGCGACCGAGTAGATGAACCGATCCTGGAATTGACCGATGATCGTCTACGCCTGCTCGACCAGGATGGCAAGACAAAGTATGATTGGCGACGTGTGCGGACGGAGAAGCGAACCGAATAGAGGTTTCCCGATATGACACCCCCCATTGCACTTCAACGACGGCGTGAGAGATTCATCAAGGGATTCGCACGCATCTTCAAGAACACGACTCCAGGTGATGCCACCTTTCTCCGCATCTTGGTGGAAAGTTCCAAGGCAAAACGTGGTCTCGAAATCGGCACAGCGACAGGTTACGGTGCCGTCTTGATGGGGCTGGCTTTCGAACGGAATGGCGGTCACCTGACCACCATCGAGATCGACCCCGACATGGTCGAGGCGGCCCGCACCAATATCGTGAAAATGCAGTTGGAAGAAGTCGTTACGGTAATCGAAGGCGATGCCCTGGCGATCATTCCGAAGTTGAAGGGGCGACTTGACTTCGTTTTCATCGACGCTCTAAAGAAAGACTACCTGAAGTATCTCAGGGCCGTCGAGCCAAAGCTGAAGCCGGGATCGGTGATTATCGCCGACAACGTCATTCAGTTTGCTGACGACATGCAGGAGTATCTCCACGCCGTTCTGAACAACCCCCGCTACCACACGGCAGTCATCAAGGCTTCCGAGGAGAAGGGTGATGGGATGGCAGTGAGCTACAGGGCATATGACCCGGTAGCTCGGTGCGACCACACTACAGAACCCTACGATCATGAGATGGGCTGATGAGCGTCCCTCTTCTCACATCATCCCTGAATTGATCTGGCAAGGCTGGGAAATTGAAACGGCCGGATGGATGGAGATGGCGGAAGCTGAAGGCAAAAGGAAAGCTCGTCGAAGCAGCGGGCGGGACTAAGGCCGAGGTGCGGAACCATGAATCGGCTGCTCATGTTTGTCGGGATGACGGTCGGCGGGTATGTCGGCTGGTGGGCAGGTGAGTACGTTGGTTTCGGACTGATGGGGACATTCCTCGTTAGTTCGCTTGGAAGTATGGTCGGAATCTATGTGACATGGCGGATCACAAGGGACTACCTGAGTTGAGGAGAATCGATGCCCAACCAAATCGTGGCAATCGCCCCGTATTGGCTTGAGGAGGTCGGCACCTGGGTATTCGACGATCTAGACGAGAACTTTCCTGACTGGGGGCCAAGCCCTTACTACTCGGTCACGCTCTCCAAGACGGCCACGCTCAGTGACTTGCTCGCGCACCTTTACGTCCTGGTCCCCGTCTTCGACAAAACGGCCGCCCCAAGACGGCCACGCTCAGTGACTTGCTCGCGCACCTTTACGTCCTGGTCCCCGTCTTCGACAAAACGGCCGCCCCTTGTACCACTTTTTCCACCGCTGGCCAGCCTTGTCCCAGGTCAACTTCCGTGTCGTCGCCATGGGACGCCCCTTGCTGGACTCAACCGGCCCGTGCTATGATTTTGGTGTCAGGGCTGTTTTATTGGACACGAACGGATGAAAACCCGAACTGCCCATTATGGACTGTGTGCCGAGGCACTTGCAACGGTTGCAGGCAGGATCGGGATCGGACTTGAAGAAATCGTATCCAGCGTCAATCGTATCCAGAATGCGTGTTGTAACTCATTGTTGAGTAACAACTTGCGGGAGTAACTCAGTGGTAGAGTGCTAGCTTCCCAAGCTGGTCGTCGCGGGTTCGATCCCCGTCTCCCGCTTTCGATGCAACCCGTTGACAGGACTTGTCAGCGGGTTGTTTTGTTTGACAAGGAAGTTTCAGCTTTGGCCGTTGGAAGCGGGAGTTGAGGCCGTTCCTTCGCTCCTGCGGCTCCTATTCAAGCAGTGTCTCGGCTTCCAATCCCGGAGCCTCGGTATCGCGGCCGCCAGTAGATCGGTATCGCGGCCGCCAGTAGATACGAATCCGAAGTCTCATCTTTCGATCCGTTCCAGGGCCCTGGCGGCGGCCTCCCGAACATCGGCATTCTTGTCGCGGAGCAATCTGGTGAGCTCGGGAACGGCTTCCTTGGCCGCGGGGCCCACTTCGCCCAGCGCCTTGGCGGCGGCCTGCTCAACTTGCCAGTCCTCATCCTGGAGCAACTTGATGAGTTCGGCAACAGCCTCCTGGGCTGTGGGGCCCATCTCGCCCAGCGCTTCGGCGGCCACCCAACGCACGTCCTTGTCGTCGTCTTGAAGCAACTTGGTGAGGGCAGGGATGGCATCCGTTCCCATCTTGCCCAACGCCAACTCCGCGGCGGTCCAACGGAGATCCCACTCTCCTTTCTCCTGAATCAGCTTGACGATGCTGGGGATGGCTTCCTTGGCCGCCGGGCCGATGCCACCCAACGCCTCGGCGGCGGCCCAACGAACATCGCCGTACCTGTCCTGGAGCAGCTTGATGAGGTCCGGCACGGCCTCTTTCGCCCCGGGACCAATTTCTCCCAGGGCCTTGGCAGCGGCCACCCGGACATCCCCGTACTTGTCCTGAAGCAGCGTGATGAGGTCCGGCACGGCATCCTTGGCCACCGGGCCCACCTCTCCCAACGTCTTTGCGGCCGCCTGCCGGACTCGCCAATCCTTGTCTTGAAGCAGTTCGATCAGTCCTCGTCGCGCCGCTCTCGACATCGGCGCCATGTGGCCCAGGGCCGTGGCGGCTGACCGGCGATACGAAGGGCTCGTGTCCTTGGTTTGCGCGATCCAATGGCTCAACGGCATCCCCTCATATCTGGGCTCCGATTCCATTGTCTCCTGCGAGGGCTCCGACGGAGTCACGTCTTCGTGGTTGGACTCCGACTGCGATGACCGTGCCTGGGGACGGCACCCAACCAGGGTGACCGCGAGCAGCGCGGATACGAGCAAAGTGAATAATCTCATGGCGATGGTTCCTTTCGTCTCTTCGCCAGTTCCAGCCCCAAGTAGTCGGCGAGCACCTCGGCCTTGTCGAGCCGCAGTGACGTCTCCTTCCGAAGAAATCGCATCAGAGAGGTGGGCACAATCCCCGTATCCTTGGCGATCCGGTATTGCGTCAACCCGCTTTCTTCGACGGCGGTCCGGAGAACGTCACTCAACGTCGACGGGGTCTTCGTCCTTCCCATAATAGCTTTATAGCAATTATTATCGCCTGTGTCAAGGCGTCTGTGGCCGGCCAGGAAGTCCGCCCGTTGCGGCTCGGGTCACGATCGCCGGCGGTTTCCGCGGGACGATGCCGACGAGACCGGCGCACGCGCGTGGACCCCATCTTATTGGGGGTGGCATCGGCTGCGGCTCCTGAGCGACTGCTCTTGCACACGGCGGCCGGTTGCGGTACGCTTCGGCCCCTTTGTCCCCGGCGGATTTCGTCGCATGCGTACACTGATTTCGGGTCTACTGCTGCTTTCGCTTCTGACGGGCTGCGCTCGATTCCAGACGTTCCGCGTCGTGGATGCCCAGTCGGGGCGGCCTGTCGAGGGGGTGCAGGTCGAACGACTTCAGGGGAACGTGCAGCTCGACGCGCAATTCCGTTCGTCTTGTTCGACAACCTGTCTCCGGTCGAACGGCAGGTTACCGACAGCTCGGGGGCGATCAAGTTCAAGGAGTCTGGCACAAAGGTCATGTGCAATCCGAGTTCCAAGAACGCGGCCTACGGACGAGCCTACGTGATTGCCGGCTGGACGGGGGTAAAGATCCGCTATCCCGACGAATACCGCGAGATTTCTGTAAGACCAATTGACGGCGTGGTGGAAATCCCGCTGCCGAATCGGCGTCCCGGCAGTTCGGGACGTAGTCGCCAAGGTATCGGCGACGACATGCTTGGGGACAGTTTCCCCGCGATCGACGACCACGAGATTGCGACGCTCAGGACTCAAGCGGAATTGAGATAACAGCGGGCCCCGTCGATCCGGTCTCTACTGAAAGCCGCCGCCGGTCTGGCCGCGGCCGCCCGCCGCACCACCCCTGGCACCGCCCATTCCACCCGTTCCTCCCATGCCGCTCTGACCACCGCCCATCCCTCCGCGGCCGCCGCCCATGCCGCCGCCCATGCCGCCGCCCATGCCGCCCATGCCGCCGCCCATGCCTCCGCGACCGGCTTGACCGCCCTGGAATCCGCCGCCCTGGAAGCCGCCGCCCTGACCTCCGCGGAATCCAGCGGCTTGGCCACCCTGGAATCCGCCGCCCTGGCCACCTCGAAATCCGCCGCCTTGGCCGCCTTGGAAGCCGCCGCCTTGGCCGCCCCGAAAGCCGCCTTGACCGCCCGCAAAGCCACCCTGTCCCCGCACGGCGCCCGGCTGCCGACCCATACCCATAGATCCCGCCATCCAGGCCGGAATCTGAGGGGCCGCTGCCATGCCTGCCAGAGTGTTGCCGTTGACTTGAACCGTGTCACCACCGATGGCTTCAATCGCTCGCCCCACGGCCGCCACGCTCGCGCGGTGAACGGTGACGACGCGCACGGCCTCGTCTTGATCGGAGGCGGCCGTGTCGAGTTGCTCGACCAATTGCTTGACCTCCTTGAACAAGGAGTCCGGCGCGGCCACGATCAGCGAGTTGGATCGCGTATCGACGCCGAGGGAGAGTTTCACCACGTCCTCGCGGCCGCCGCCCTGGCCGCCTCCTGGCTGTCGCTGGCCTCTCCCACCCCCACCACCACCCCCACCACCACCCATACCACCACCCCCCATCCCACCCATCATGCCTCGCATGAGCAGCGCGGCCATCGGGTTTCCCCGGCCCATCATACCCGCGTTGGGATTCTCAACCATGCGGTCGACATACACTTGTCGGATAATGTCGGCCACTTCGGCAACGGGGGTGTGGAGCACGGGGATCATCCGCGGCTTGGGCGCCAAGGAAGTCTCCTCCGGACTCTCCTCCAGATCGAGGACCTCCAGCAATTGCTTGATGGTGTCCAGATCCGTGCCGTTGGCTTGGACGAACAGGGCGTTCAGCCGGGCATCGGGAATAATCTTGATCTGACCGGTGGCGAGGACTCTTCGGTTCGTTGCCATGTTGCCCAGGGCGGCGGCGGCCTGGTTGCCGCCCAACGCCTGGCTCAGCGGAGAGACCGCGGTCGCCGGCCCGGTGCCAACGATGTCGTCGAGCTTCAACTTGATGTCGGCCGCCTTGGCGTGTTTGAGATACAAGACGGCCACGTCCCGACCATTCGATTGGGTCTCAAGAACCGTGCTCAGCAGCCGCTCGAGTTCATCGAGGGCCTCGGTATCCTCGGACATCAGCGTCAAACCGTTCGGTCCGGGCATAATGATGATGGGCGCGGGTGTCTTCGGCGCCGGCGTCTTGGGCTCCGGCGTCTTGGGCTCCGGCGTCTTGGGCTCGGGCGTCTTGGGCTCGGGCGAAGCTTTCGCCTCGGATTGCTCGGCGACATACGTGATCCGAGCGCCAAAGAGCAATCCTGCCGAGCGCTCTTCCGGCACCGGTTTGGCCGGCTCGGGAACCGCCGGTTTGGACGCTGCGGGCTTGTCCTCGGGCAGCACGCTCTTCTCGGCCGGCACCGCCGGCGCCTTTGGCCCTTGCTGGCGGCCGGGAGACTCTTGCGGCTCGTCGGCCTCCTTGGCATTGGCAGGCGGCCCGCTGAAAACGGACCCTGACGGACCGACCACGCGGATCTGGTTCGTTCGCCCCAAGGTCGGCCAGATCTCTTGGATGCGGTCCAGCGCGGCGCTGGCTGCGGAACCGCTCATCGGCACGGTCCGCATCTTGCCGCCTCTGCCGGGGCCGCCGGCGGGAGACAGGTTTTCGCCCAGTTTTCCCAGCAAGTCGCGAATCTGCACGATCTGCACGTCGGTGCCGCGGATCATCAGTTGCCGGCTGGCGGGATCGGCATCCACTTGCGGCGCCGTGTTGTTAACCAGTTTCGGATCACCGGAACTGAACAGCTTGTTGATCGAGAGGACGGCGGTTTGCGGATCGATTCGCGCCAGGCGAATCACGTCGATGCGTTGTCCCTCGTGTTGCAACTCGGCCAGGTAGGCCCTGATCGTGGCATGCGTGGCGGGGCGGGCCAAGGCGGTCAGCGTGTTGGACTTCATATCGACGCTCAGCTTCACGTCCGTCTGACCGGCCAAGAGCGTTTGCAGGACTTGAAACGCCGCCTGCGGGTCCGCACCGGCGATCGGGTACACGATCAGTTGCGGCGAGCCGCTGACCGGCGATCCGGCCGCGGGCCCCTCGATCCGCTCCAGCACCGCGCGAACCACCCGCAGTTGTCCGGCCGTATCCGTGACCAGGACTTGGCGTGATTTGAACAGAGGCACCACGGCGCCCTGGGGGCCCAACAGCTTCTGAATCTCCGTCTGGGCATCCTTCGGATCGAGTTGCTCCAAGTTGAACAGCACGCTTACCAACTCGAACTCGCCCTTGCTGTCGAGATCTTTCAACGGCACCCACGAAACCAGGTTGGGCGGGATGCCGTCTTCCAGGTTGATCAACATCAACATGCGGCCACGACGGACCAGCGTGAAGCCCTTGGTCAACAACACGCCGTTCAACAAATCGATAGCCTCGGCCGGCGTGTACTCGCGGTCGTCGGCATAATTGAAGGTGCCCTGGGGATACAACTCGGCCACCAGCGACAGGTCGGCCTTTCGGGCGAACCAGTCGATCACTTCCTTCCACGGTTGAAAGCGAAACTGAAATCGCAGTTTTGGCTCTTTGGGCGGCGCCGTTTCAGCGGCGGGTGCAGCCGCCGGGGCCGCCGCCAGGCTCTCGGAGGTCGCCTTGGCATCTTTGTCCGCAGGCTTTGCGGCCCCGGCGCCGGGCACCGGCTCAACAGTCCAAGCGGTACTGCCAAGGGACAGCCAGACGACGGCGGCGACCACGATCGCAAGGCGGCCGGGATTGATGGACGGATGGATTCGCATCGTCACACCTCCGAAAGTGTGCTGAGTTAGGCGGGACCGCTCGAGCGCGGCTGGCTTATCACAGTCTATCCACTCATTCTAATCCCGCACCCGGCCATTTACCAGTGCTAACCGTCCCGATTCCCGCCTTTTGGACCCCCATAACGCCCGGAAAAATCGGCGTTTGCGGATCATTCGCCTGCCGTCGTGGCGGGCCACGCCATACCGGGAAAGCACCTCGCAGCAGACCGCGACGTATCGTGGCGGGCCATACTTGCCCTGCGAGGGTTCGCAGTCTATTGGAGTTGTGCCAACTCCGCAGGGGCGGGGGCAAGCGACGGCCCGAGCCGCCGACTTCGGCCGAGTCAGAACGTGCGGGTCGTGGGAACCACGCACGAATAAGGTCCGCAAGTCTTTCGGGGTGGGACGCCCTGAAAGGGCGTGATGAGCCGCGCAATTCTGTCTTCCCGCGTCGGCACGCCCTTTCAGGGCGTGCCACCCAATCGACGAACTAATGTCTGCGCGGGCTCTCGGCGAGGAATCTACCAACCGATTTCCAGGCCCGCGACGGGACCATGATAGACGGTCCCCGAGATGTGATTCAACTGGGCGTTGCCCGGGGGCGCGAGCCTGAGGACCTCGATGTTCGACGCGAGGTTGTTGGGCGCTGGGCCATGCCTTCGATCCAGAGGGCTTGGTAGCCCAGGTGCGTCGAGACGTGGGGCGACCAACGGTAGACGAACGTCAGGGCCAGGTCGCCGGCAAAGGCCGTGTGGTCTTCCCGCGCGAAGCCGGTGAAGCTGCCGGTGGTCGATTCTTGGGCCCGGTTGTTCAACACGGCCGCTTTCACTTCGCAGTTCATCCACCAGCGATTGTCGGCGTAGAGTTCGAAGCGGGTGCCGATCTGCGGACCGACCATCTCGTTCTTCGTCGCCACGTGGATATCGGTGTTCGTGCCGGTGGTCGGTCGGGCCAGAAAATCGAAATCCTCGGGCAGGCCGATGTAGCGGACGCCGAAGAGGACCGACACCGTCAAGCGGTCCGGCATGGGGATTTTGCGGCGAACGTTCAACTCGACGCTTTGCAACGAAGCGCTGTACGCTGCTTGGACAAAGTCCAGAGGCGAGTTGGCGACCAGACTGAAGGGCGAAAAGATCTGCCCGTTGGGGTCAGCCACGCCCACCGTATTCGACAACTCGGAGATGTTGAGGTAGCCCCCTTCGAGTTGGTAGCACTCGTTGAAGGTGTGGCCGACGACGACGCGTCCCGCCGCGGCGAAGTCGTAGTGGAACTCATGGGTCGAGAGGACGCTGACCGGCGAGCCGCCCGCGAGAGGCGACGGCGTCGTGGCGAAGGTGACGGTCTGGGGAGGATTGCGGACAATGGCGGCCCCATCGAACACTGCGTACCAAGGGCAACGCGGAGGAATAATGTAGTAGTCGCTGTCTTCCGGGCAAGACTTGAACTCGTCGCAGGGATCGCAGGAGGTCGCGCCGCACGGGGGTGGCCAGTTCTCGGGCGACAACGCTAGTGATCGATGGCCGCAGTTCTGGCACGGCGTCGCCCCCAAACAGCGCTCGCACGGCTGCGAGTGGGAGGTCGACGGGATTGGCTGAACCGCGCTTCCATCCTCTTGGGAGGCAGCCCAGCTCGCCAACATCATCCAGAATGCCAGCCCCGCCACGACTCGCTTAGCTTCTTTCTGTAAGCTACCCATAGCACCAGTCCCGTCATCTTTATATCGAGGTACGATGCGACCCTTCCAGGTTCTCTTGGGCCGCTGTCAACAGTTAAAGTCGGCTTTCTTAGCTTGCGCCATCAGAATATCCGTTACGATCCGCACAACCGTTACGGTCCGCACGTTCAAAGAGTGCGGCAGCAGATTGCCATATTGCCTGAAATGCGACAGCGAATACCACCCAGAGGAAGGCGATACAGGGTGGAAAGCCGTCGGACGTGACAAGGCAAGACGTCGGGGCGGGTGCCACGGGCAGCTTGTCTGCCCGTGCAGGGGACACGGGCAGACAAGCTGCCCGTCGCACCAAACAGTTTCTGTGTGTCAGACTACTGGTGGCGCGACACACGCGGTCAAGCTGCGGAAGACCAACTCATCGTGAGTTGGATTGCTGCTTCAACACTTTCAGACATTCGGCCACCGTGATAATGCCGTCGTGATTGAGATCATACTGGGCGAATTTGGCCACCACTTCTTCCGGTGCCCAATTGTCGGCGAGCTCGGCCATCGTCACCTGCCCGTCATCATCGGCACTTTTGAGGAACCAGTCGGGCAACCCAGCGGGCAGCCGTTCCTTGCCGGTAAGAAATCGTCCGGACTTCGGTCGAGCGGGTCTGGCCGGATCGGATGCGGCTGATGCCACGAGCCCGTCGGGCGGGTCCAAAGACGTCAGTTTCCCGTTACGAGACAGATCGGTCAGATAAGGGATCAGCTCTGGCACCCCGACCGAGGCGCCGCCGGAGCGATTGGCGTCGGCGAAAGTCCCCCACCTACCGGTCGCGGGCCATTCGTCCTTGTCCAGACGGCTGTCGCCGTTCTTGTCGTATTTTTTCACAATGGCCTCGGCCAGGGCGCGGATCTGGTCGGCTCCGCCCGGACTGGCGGTTGCCGCCGAAGCCGCTGTCGGTTTCGCGGTGTCGCCGGGCGCGCCGAAACCCATAGCCGTCGGTCCGCCCGCAGAGTTTGGCGAATTGGCTACGGCAGATCCCGGCGGCATGTTGCGGGGGCCCCGCTGACCCCGGCCGCCTTGGGAACCTCGACCGCCCCGGCCGCCTTGAGGACCGCCGGGGCCTCCGGCCTGATAGGCCTTTTCCATGGCCTGTTTGAGGTCGGCGATGGCGATCGGATACGTTGGCTGGATTCCCAATTGGCCGAAGATCCGGTCCACCATGAAGCGGCCTGGGCCGCTGCTGAGCTCATTCTCGTCCAGCATTCCATCGCCGTTGGTGTCCAGGCGTTTGAGCATTTCCTCCATCCGGGCGCTTCGCTCTTCGGGCGAAGGCGGCTGACCACCACGGCCGCCACCGCCAAAGCCGCCGCCACCGCCGCCACCGCGGCCGCCGCCAAAGCCGCCGCCGCCACCACCGTAGCCGCCGCCACCACGGCCGCCCCGACCTTGGGCAAGCGCCACGCTCGTGCAAAGCAGGACGCCGATCACCACCAAATACTTCCCGACTACTCGCACGGCAACGGCCTCCTTCTCGGCCAGCAGCAACGCATCGGGCATTCAAGACACAACGGGGCCGGAATGGCCGCCGCTCGACAATGATTGCCCGAACCCCCCGCTAAGATTGGAAATCACATCCCCCGCACAACCACACGAACTGACGTGCCCATTAAGGTAAACCCCGCGACGGCCCAATAGTTCCGATTTTCGTGCAACGGTGGCATAACGATTTACGGGCGTCCCACTCGGCCCGTGCCACGGCATGATCGGCCTGCGCTCCCGCTTCGGATAGGCGTGGCAATCGAGGATCGCGGCGCGACAGGCTGATGAAGAACGCTCTAACGCCTTCTATTGTAACACGAATCGGCACGACTTCCAGGGAAAACCCAGGCCATTTCGACGTGACAATGGGCGCAAAAAGGAGCCGCCCGGCGTCACGAATCGGTGAATCGGCGGGGCTCCCTCCAGAAAGCGAAACTCTTGAATCCAAGCGGGGTTTAGTCTATTGTGGAAGATGGCTTCGACCACGGCGCGGGGGTTCTACGCTACAGTCGGGCTCAGAACGTGGTGTTGCCGCAATCGGGGTCGTGCTGACGCTTCTGGCCACCCTTCGTTTTGTGGGGGCCGCGCTTTCTGGGGGCCGGGGGCCGATTCAGCCTCCCGCGTCTAACGTATCTTTCTTTTGAGGAACGCGTCCGATGGACGTTGGCGAAATGCTTCTCCGCAAAGGGCTCCTCGACGCGCGGCAGTTGGAACTGGCGCGCAGCGCGCAGACCGAGGGCATGCGGCTCGATCAGGCGGCCGTCCAACTTGGGATTCCTCACCGAGGAGGCGGCGCTGCGGGCGCTGGGCGAAGAGGTCGGGCTGGAGTTCGTCGATCTGGCCGAGGCCGAGGTCGATCTCAGCCTGCTGGAAGATTTCCCCTCGCGGTTCATCCATCGCGAGGCCCTGTTTCCCATCCGCCGCAACAACGGCACGCTGGTGGTGGCCACCAGCGATCCGTTCAATCTTGTATCCGCTGGACGAGCTGAGCGTGGCCACCGGCCTGACGGTGGTGCCCGTGCTGGCCAGCCGCGAGGAAATCGCCAAGCGGATCAAGACCCACCTGGGCGTGGGCAGCGAGACGATCGACGGGCTGATGGCCCAGACCGGCGACGACCGCATCGAGCTGCACGAAGGCGACCGAGACCGACGACGCCGAGCTTTCCGAGCTGGCCCAGGAGCCGTCGGTCGTGCGGCTGGTCAACGAGATCCTGCTGGAGGCGATCGAGTTGCGGGCCAGCGACGTGCACATCGAGTCGCAGCAGTCGGGCCTGCGGGTCCGCTACCGCATCGACGGCGTGCTGCACGCCCAGCCCATGCCGCCGGAGATCAACCGCTTCCAGGCGGCGATCATCAGCCGCCTGAAGATCATGTCGCGGCTGAACATCGCCGAGCGCCGCCTGCCGCAGGACGGCCGCATCCAATTGCGGACCGGCGGCCGCGAGGTCGATATCCGCGTCTCGGTCATCCCGATGATCCACGGCGAAGGGATCGTGCTGCGGTTGCTGGACAAGGGGGCGATGGAGTTCTCGCTCGGCAAGCTCGGCATGGAGGACGACCTGTACGCCACGTTCCAGGAGCTGATCCGCCTGCCGCACGGCATCATCCTGGTGACCGGCCCGACCGGCTCGGGCAAGACCACCACGCTCTACAGCGCGCTGCTGGAGATCAAGAGCGACGAGACCAAGATCATCACCACCGAAGACCCGGTCGAGTACCAGTTGGACGGCATCAACCAGATCCAGGTGCACCCGAAGATCGGGCTGACGTTCGGCAACTCGCTGCGGAGCATCCTGCGGCACGACCCCGACATCATCCTCGTCGGCGAAATCCGCGACCTGGAGACGGCCGAGAACGCCATCCAGGCGTCGCTGACCGGCCACCTGGTGTTCAGCACGCTGCACACCAACGACGCGGCCGGGGCCTACACGCGGCTGGTCGACATGGGCGTGGAGCCGTTCCTGGTTTCCAGCACGGTCGAGGCGGTGATGGCCCAGCGGCTGGTGCGCACGCTCTGCCCGCACTGCAAGGAGCCGTACCACCCGAAGCCCGACGACCTGCCGCCCGATTTTCCCGCGCGACGCCTTGCCGCCGGGCACGCCGCTGTATCGGCCGGTCGGCTGCCGCGAGTGCCGGCAGGTGGGCTATCGCGGCCGCGTCGGGCTGTTCGAGCTGCTGGTCACCACCGAGGAAATCCGCCAACTGTCGCACGAGCGCGTCAGCAGTTGGGCCATCCAGCAGGCGGCCGTTCGACAGGGGATGCGCACGCTCCGCGAGGACGGCTGGCGTGAAGGTGCTCGCCGGCCGGACGACGCATCGACGAAGTGCTGCGCGTCACCAAGGGCAAGATCGAGGGAGTAGCTGTAGTCGTGACGACAGACGGACAGACGTAACGCACGTTGAGAAGTGGTTACGACCTCTGCCATGCCCGAGTTCCGCTACATTGCCCGCGACCAGGCCGGACAGCGACTGACCGGCACGATCTCGGCGGCCAGCCGCCGCGAGGCGGTCGCCGCGCTGGCCGGGCAGGCGATCTTTCCCGCTGCAAGTCGAGGACGCGGCGCCGTCGACGGAGTCGCAGCGGGTCCGCCGCGTGCCGGCCGCGCTGCTGGCCGCCACCTACAGCCAACTGGCCGACCTGCTGCGGAGCGGCGTGCCGCTGTTGCGGTCGCTGGAGGTGATCGAGAAGCAGACCTCGCACGCCGGGCTTGAAGGCGATCCTGGGCGAGATCCACCGGCGGGTCGAGGACGGCAGCACGCTGGCCGACGCCATGGCCCGCTTCCAGCCGGTGTTCGGCGAAATGGCCGTCAGCATGGTCCGCGCCGGCGGCGAAGGCGGCTTCCTCGAAGAGGCCCTGGCCCGCGTGGCCGAGTTCACCGAAACCCAGGACGATCTGAAGAAGCGCACGGTCGGCGCGGTCGCCTATCCGGCCTTCCTGGCCGTGGTCGGCACGATCATCGTGATCGTGCTGGTCGTGTTCTTCGTGCCGAAGTTCGCGGATCTGTTCGCGCGGCTTCGCGAGCGCGGCGAACTGCCCGCTGCTGACCGAGTTGGCTGCTGGCCATCAGCGACTGGCTGCGGCGCTGGGGCCTGCTGCTGCTGGCGGCCGCTGGTCGGCGGCGTTTGGTGGCTGCGGCGCTGGCTGCGAACCGACGCCGGCCGCTGGTGGCGCGACCGCATCGTCATTCGCCTGCCGCTGGCCGGGCCGGTCTTCCTGGGGCTGGCCGTCGCCCGCTTCTGCCGCGTGCTGGGCACGCTGCTGCACAACGGCGTGCCGATCCTCCGCTCGCTGCAGATCTCCCGCGACGCCACGGGCAACCGCGTGCTGGCCGCCGCCATCGGCGAAGCCACCGAGAACATCTCGGCCGGTCAGCCGCTGGCCGGGCCGCTGGCCGCCAGCGGGCAGTTTCCGCCGGTGGTGGTGGAGATGATCGCCGTGGCCGAGCAGGCCAACAACCTGGAGAACGTGCTGCTGACCGTGGCCGATTCCCTGGAACGCCGCACCTGGCGCCGCCTCGACCTGACCGTGCGGCTGTTGGAGCCGATCATGCTGTTGTTGCTGGCGGGCGTTATCCTGGTGCTGGTGATCGCCCTGCTGCTGCCCATTATCAAAATGAGTACCGCCGCCGGTTAGCGCGATCTGGACGTGGCGGCCGAAACGCGAAAGAATAACAACCCCCACAAGAATAGGAGCCCAGTCATGAAGTACCTCCCGCAATCGCCGCCGAGAACGCGGCTTCACCCTTATTGAAGTTCTGTTGGTCATGACGATCCTGGTGATTCTGGCCTCGTTTGCCGTCCTGCAACTCCGGGGCGTCGGCGAGAGCGCCAGGATCAACCAGGCCAGGATCCAGATCGGCCTGTTTGATGAGGCGCTGGCAACCTACGAGGCGGGGGTTGGCTCGTACCCGAGCTCCCTGGAGGCGTTGATCGCTTGCCCGCCGGATGCCGACCCCAACAAGTGGGACGGGCCTTACCTGAAGGGCGGCGTCATCCCGCTGGACCCTTGGAATCAGCCGTATCAGTACGTGTATCCCGGACATACTGGGACCAGCCCTGATATTTGGACCACCGGCCCTAGGGGCCAGATTGGCAACTGGATCCAGTAATGAGCAATCACCGGCGGATCATCCGGCACGACGCGAAACAGGGCTTCACATTGCTCGAAGTCCTGCTGGTGTTGGGGCTCGTAGCGGCGATTACCGCCATGACCTGGCCCGTCTTACAAAGGCCCTTTGCCGGCCGCCGCATTCTGACGGCGGCCGACTCGGTGCGGAGCGAGTTGTGCCTGGCCCGCGTCGCGGCGATGCGGTCCGGCTGCACCTATACCTTCCGTTACTTGGTAGGGGGCGATCAATTCCGCATGGCGCCGCAGGACGAGTTGGAAACTTCGTCCTCCGGCAGCGGCGACGCATGGGGCACGCCGCCGGCCGATACAACGCTGCCTCACCACGAAAAGACCTTGCCCGAGGGAATCAAGTTCCTCGTCGACCCCACCGCCGAGAGCGATCCGACGGCGTCGGCCGATCAACAAACGCAGTCGCTGGGGGATTCCGGCGACGGCTGGTCGGAGCCCATCCTCTTTTATCCCGACGGCACCACGTCGAATGCCCGGTTGATGTTGGTCAATGATCGCAACCGCGCGATTCGGCTCGTGCTGCGGGGGCTTACCGGCACGGTCACCGTCAGCGACGCGGTCGCGGAGTAGCCGTTATGAAAACAACACGACGGAGACAAGCGGAAGCGACGCGGAGAGGCTGTGAATCTTTGCCGGAAACCGCTGTAGGAGGCGACTCCAGTCGCCGATTGTGCGGCGAAACACGGAAGATTCGGCGACTGGAGTCGCCTCCCACAATAAATTCACACATGCGGAGCGTCGCGGACGGTGCGTCCCCACGGAGGACCGTGGGAACGAGGAATGGACGGGACGGATTTTCACTGCTGGAGGTGATCCTCGCCCTGGCGATCTTCGGCGGGGCGATGGCCGTTTTGGGCGAAGCCGGCCGGCTGGCCCTCAATAACGCCAAGGGGGCGCGGGACATCGCCCACGCCCAACTACTCTGCGAGAGCAAGTTGGCCGAGATTGTGACCGGAGTCATTCCCCCCGACCCGGTCGACAAGACCCCGTTTGATGATTCGACGACCGAGTCGATCGACCCTAACGAATCGGCGTGGGTGTATTCCATCGAGAACGACCAGACCGACGAAACCGGCTTGATCTCCGTGCGCGTGACGGTGACGCGCGATGTGCCCGTGGAGCAGCATCCCGTGCAGTTCGCGTTGGTTCGATGGATGGCCGATCCCAACTACACGTACACGCCTCCAAGTTCAAACAGCACGTCGAGTAGCACTTCCACGTCGGCAACGACAGGAGGCGGCGGTGGCGGATCGTAAAGTGAGATTATACTGCCGCTTTTCTCTAGCCCAGACGTTTACGTCTGGGGCAGAGGAGAGGCCATTCTGTATCCCGAAGGGATTATGTATGACAGCCCAGGGTTGCCGCGCAGCGGCTGCCTTGGGAAAAAACTG
This sequence comes from uncultured Planctomycetaceae bacterium, assembly GCA_963759115.1. Lineage (GTDB taxonomy): Bacteria > Planctomycetota > Planctomycetia > Pirellulales > Thermoguttaceae > CAVWXT01. Next base: position 238,422 of record CAVWXT010000006.1, on the reverse strand, counting down.
CCGCGCGGCCTTCACGCTCTTGGAGGTCATTCTGGCCTTGTCGTTGACCGTGGTGGTGCTCGGGCTGGTGGCGTCGGCGATTTATATCAATCTGGGCATTATCGACAAGAGCCGCGGCGGAGTGGAGGAAGCCCAACTCGCGCGGGCCGTGCTGCAACGCATCACCGAAGACATCCGCAACTCCGTCCCCTTCACGCCCGCGCCGTCGTCCTCGTCGGGGGCATCGAGTTCGAGTGGCGGAACGTCCGCGGGAGGATCGTCGGCCACCGGGGGATCGTCAACGACGGGTACATCAGGTTCGTCGAGTTCTTCCGGCGCATCAAGCTCTTCGGCGTCGTCCACCTCGTCAGCAACAAACTGTTTGGGAGGACTTTTTGGCAGCGTTCAGGAGTTGCAGGTGCAGACCAGCCGCCGGCCTCGGCCAAACCGGCCGGCGTTGTACGATGATCCCACGATGCCCGCGCACCTCGGCGATGTCAGGACGGTGACTTATAGCCTCGGCCCTCCTGACGAGGTCGACCTGAGCGTGCAGGGCGTGTCGGAGAATACTCAGGATGGAACCGGACTATATCGCCGCGAAGTGGATCGCGCCGAGTTTGCAATGGCCACGCAAAACGGCGATTCGAGCACCCTGGAGCAGGCCACCTCGCTGTTGGCGCCTGAAGTCGCGGAACTCACGTTCACCTACTACGACAGCACGACGACCAGCGACACCTGGGATTCCAACCTGCAAGGCTACATGCCCAGCGCCGTGCGAGTGACCATCGCGATTCGCCGTCCGCCGCCGAAAGCGGCGCGGTTGGGTCTGGCGGCGGCGGACAGCGGCCCGCTGATCATCTACGACACCCTGGTGGATCTCCCCAACTCGCAGATCAAACCGAGCCAGGCCGGCTCGCAGGGCTCGTCGGGCGGTTCGGGCAGCACCGGAGGCGGTTCGGGCAATACCGGAGGCAGTTCGGGCAGTACCGGAGGCAGTTCGGGCAGTACCGGAGGCGGTTCGGGCAGTACCGGGGGTGGTTCGGGAAATACGGGAGGCGGATCGGGCAATACTGGAGGCAGCAAGGGCAATACCGGAGGCAGCAAGGGCAGTGCCGGAAGCAGCAAGGGATCGTAATCGAGGCCAGGGGATGTGAAGCCATGAAGACGAACAGTCGCCGCGGAATCGTCCTGGTTCTCGTGCTGGTGGTCGTCGCCATGCTGGCCATGGCCTGCCTGGGGTTCACCGAGTTGATGCTGAACGAGCGGAAGGCGGCCCAGATGGCCGCCCGGCAGTCCCAGACGCGGACGCTGGCCCAGTCGGGCGTGGAACTGGCACGGCAGTTCCTCGATCGCGACCCCACCGACCAAACCGCTGCGGGCGGTCTCTACGACAATTCCCAGCGGTTCAATGGCGTGGTGATTGCCGACGACACCTCGCCCCGCGACCGCGGCTGCTGCTCCGTGATCGCTCCGCGCTTTGGCGATCAGACGATTGTCGGCGTCCGCTACGGCCTGCAAGACGAATCGGCGCGCATCAACCTGGCCACGATTCTCCAATTCGACAAACAGTCGGCGGGTGGTGCAAGCCAATCGGGCACGGGTGGCACAGGCACGGGTGGCACAGGCACGGGTGGCACAGGCACCAGTGGCAGTGGCACCAGTGGCAGTGGCACCAGCGGCAGTGGCACGGGCGGCAGTGGCACGGGCGGCAGTGGCACGGGCACCGGCGGCACAGGTCCAACAATCACGACCGCCGCAGGCCAAACGGGCACGGATGCCGCCAAGTGATGTTGATGAGCTTGCCGAGCATGACCGACGAAATCTCGGACGCCATTCTGGATTGGATCGACGCGGATGACACGCCCCGCACGAACGGCGCCGAGTCCGACTTCTACACGTCGCTCACGCCCGGTTATACCCCGCGGAACGGCCCGCCGGTCACGATCGAGGAGCTCCTCTTGGTTCGCGGGGTGACTCCCCAACTGCTGTTCGGGCTGGATGCCGTCAAGATGGGCCTGATCCCGGCGAGCGCCGTCTCCGACGGCAATATCGCCGGCGTCGACAACCCCGATGGCTCGATGGACCACGGTTGGGCCGCCTACTTCACGCTCTGGAGTGCGGAGTCGACTCTGAAGCCCACCGATTACACGGCCAAAATCAACCTCAACGGCAGCAATCTGCAGCAACTGCACGACGACCTGGTGACGGCGGGCGTCGATGACGCGACGGCGACGTTCATCGTGGCTTACCGGGCCTACGGCGCTTCCACGGCCACGACTCAAACGATTCAGACCGGAACCGCGGCGACGGCCACCGACGTGACCATTGCGAGCCTGACGGCCAGTGCCAACATCAATAGCATTTTGGACCTGGTTGGCGCCACCGTGGAAATTGCCCAGCCAGCAGGCAGGGGGAAGCAGCAGTGGAGGAGGTAGTGGCGGAGGAGCCAGTGGCGGAGGAGGCGGCAGTGGAGGCGGTGCCACGACCGGAAAGGGGACCGCAACAACGACAAATACGCCGAAAAAATACCTAAAATCCCCTCTAACGGAGGGCGGAACGCTAAGCAGCCTCCTTCCTCCGTTGTTCGCCAATGCCACGGTTCAGTCCGGCAAATCGCTCCCGGGGCGGATCAACATCAATCAGGCGCCGCGGGCCGTCCTCATGTGCATTCCGGGGCTGACTTCCGACATGGTCGATCAGATCATCACCAATCGGATTATGGATCCGATATTGGCGCCCCCGGATCAGCAGTGCGAGGCATGGCCCCTGATCGAGGGGATCGTGCCGCTTGCGACCATGAAGACCCTGCAGCCCTATGTCACGGCGGGCGGCGCGGTCTATCGGGCCCAGGTAATCGGCACTTTCGAGCAGGGCGGACCCACCAGTCGGCTGGAAGTCTTGCTCGACTCTACACAACACCCCACCAAGCTATTATTCTGGAAAGATGTGAGCCGGCCGCCCGGGGGCTTTCCCGTCGAGCCCACGGCGGAGGAAACCGCCACGACGCAGTAGAGTCGGAGCGAATCTTGGTAGGGTGGGCATGGCCCACCACGCGCAGGCATAGCCGACAACGAAACAGGTCTTGGGTCTTAGGCCTTCGGTGTTAGTGGCGAAGCCCCAAGACCGAAGCCCCAAGACCTAAAAACCAAAGAACCTTAACCGAGCGGAAACCTCCCCTATGCCTCAACTCCTTGCCCTGGAATGGAACAGCCGTGAAGATCCGCGTGGCCGTGGCCTGCGGGCGCGAGACCGTCGGTCGTGATCGAACACGCCTTCTCGATCCCCTGGAACGAGGAAGGCGCGGAGCCGGATCAGCCCGAGCAACGCATCGGCCAGCGGATCGCCGAGGAACTCGACGCCCGGGGCATCGGGCGTCCCGAGACCTTGGTGGCCGTGGGACGCGGCAGCATCGAGTTGCGTCAGCTCCAACTGCCTCCCGCCCCCGACGAAGACCTGCCCGACATGGTCCACTTCCAGGCGGCCCGCGAGTTCAACGAGTTGGACGAGCACTGGCTGCTGGACTTCGTGCCCATCGACGAGTGCGCCGGACGGCCCGCGCACCGTGTTGGCCACGGCCATTGCGCCGGCGATGATCCAGCAGATCGAAGGGGTCTGCCAACAGGCGGGGCTGAAGATGCGGCGGCTCCTGCTCCGCCCGTGCGAGGCGGCGTCGCTGTTGGCGGGCGACAAGTCCGTGCCGCCGGCGCAGTTGCGGCTCCTGGTCGATCTGTTGGCCGACGAAGCCGATCTGACGGCCGTGGTCGACGGCAAGGCGGTCTTCCTGCGGACGACGCGCTTCAGCGGCGATCCGCCGCCGTTGCCCGCCCTGCTGGCCGAGATCCGCCTGACGATGGCGGCCGTGCAGAACCAATTGGGCGGGCGGAAGGTCGAGTCGATCGTGCTGTGCGGCCAGGACGGCGTGCACGCCGATCTGGCGCAGCGCATCGAGACCGAGCTGGGGATGCCACGTGGACCTGTTCGATCCGTTCGGCGCCGTGGAGCTTGGCCGCGCGCTGAAGGATTCGCCGCCCGCCCATCCCGGCCGCTTTGCGCCGCTGCTGGGCATGCTCCTGGCGGAATTCAGGCAAACCGGCCACGCGATCGATTTCCTGCACCCCCGCCGCCGCGCCGAACCGCCGAGTCGGCGGAAACAATGGATCCTGGCCGGCGCGGCCGTTGCGGTCCTGGCGCTGGGATATTTCACCTGGACCAAGATCGAGCATTACCAGTTGGCCTCCGAAGTCCAGGATCTCCAGGATCGGGCCAAGTCGCTGGATGACGATATCGCCCAGAGGAAGAAGATGCGCGAACAGGTCAAGGAGATTCGGCAATGGACCGACGGCGAGGCCAACTGGCTGGATCAACTCTACAGTCTGAGCCAGTTGTTTCCCAGGGCCGACGATGCGGTCCTCCGCGAGTTGTCGGTGAACGTCAAACTGGGTGAACGAAGCGACAAGGCGAGCGACAATTGATTGGAAACGAAAGGCATGGATCTGAAAGGCGTGGCTCGCAGCGATCAGGCCATCACCAAGATGTGGGAGGGGATTCGCAAGGCCGGCGGCCAAATCAGCACGCCCAAGACCACGGAAGGCGCCAAAGGCCCGCGTCCCTACTCGGTGGCGTTCGAGACCAAAGTGCTTCTGAAAGAGGGATCGAAAGGGGCGGCCAAGGAAGCGACGTCCGAAGCGCCCAAGGAAGCGACGTCCGAAGCGCCCAAGGAGGCCGCCAAGCAACCGGCTGAGGCCGCGCCGAACGAGGCGGCCAGCGAAACGCCGCCGGGACCGCCACAGGGACCGCCGAAGGGGTCCCCCAAAGAATCGCGGAGGGGATCGCGGAAAGGACCACGAAAGGAGTCTCCGTCGGACGGGCCGAGAGAATCGCAGAAAGAAGGGGCGAAGCCATGAAGTTGAAACGCCGTGAGAAAGTTCTGGCTTCACTGGCGGGCGGCGTAGTCGTCCTCGTGGCCGGCTACTATCTCCTCTTCGCCGGAGACCCCCGCTCGACCGCCCAGCTTCTCTTGGATCGCGACGGCAAGCAGACCGAGGTGCAGAAGAAGGAGAAGGCGTTGGAGGACGCCCGGCGCGACGAAAAATTGTTTGCCGAGTGGCGGCGCCGCTCGTTGCCCTCCGACCCGGGCGTGGCGCGATCGACCTATCAAACCTGGCTCCGCGACAAGGCCCGCGGAGCGAGAATCCGCATCGACAGCCTCGACTCCAAAGACCTGGCGACGAAGAAAGACATCTTCGCGCGCTTTGAATTTACGCTGGTCGGCAAGGCGACGTTGACGGACCTGACGACGTTTCTCTTTGGGTTTTACTCCGCTCCTCACCTCCATCAAATTCGCTCGATGCTCATCGAGCCGGGGGCAAGCCCTTCCGAGTTGAAGGTGAACATGAAGATCGAGGCCCTCGCGCTGGTGAAGGCCGATCGCAAAGAGCAGCTCTCCAATGCGAAGGCCCCGACGCTTATGCTGGCGAAGGTTGCCGATTATTCTGACGTGATCGTGAAGCGGAACATCTTTTCGCCGCCCACGCCGGATATCCGAGTGGCCAAGGTGGATGCGGCCGAGTTTGCCTTTGTCACCGCCTTTGTCGAGGTCGACGGGCAGCGGCAGGTCTGGATCCAGGATCGCATGGCGGGCAAGACGTCGAAGCTGAGCGAGGGGGAGCAGTTTCAGATCGGCGACGCCAGCGGCACCGTGCAGACGATCGACCCCACGGGCGAGGTGACCGTGGAATACGACGGGCATCGCCGCCGGCTCCACTTCGGCGAAAACCTCCGTCAAGGCGTCGAAGTGAGGGAACCCAAGGAGGTCAAGAAGCAGGTCAAGGAGGTTGCCGGGCCCAAGGTGGCCAAAGAGGAATCCAAAGAGGCCAGCGGCCCCAAGGAGGCGAAGGCGCCCAACGACATGAAGGGGCCACCGACGGAAACGAACCGCCCCAAGGAAGTGAAAGAGGCCAAGGAGGTGCAAGGGGCAAAGGAAGCAAAGGGATAGTGCCCAGAGGCCATACGCGGCGAGCGTCTCCGTAGAGCGGATTTCAATCCGCTCGAACGGAGTGAATTCCGTTCTACGGGCGCGGTTGGGCAAGTGGCGCAAGGCCTTCCGCGCGGTGGTAGGGGCCGGCCATTAGATTTGACGATTTCCCGTTGAAGATGTACGATACAACCAGTGGGGATGCCCGAAAACCGCGGCTCAGGCGGCAAGGAGACCCGATCATGCGATTGAGCTTTTCAGTGTCAGCTATCGTGCTTGCCAGCTTGGTATGTGGCCCTTCGCTGGCTTGGGGGCAACTTGGGGGAACATCGTCGGGGGCGTTCGGCAGCCGCTCGATGGGCTCAAGCTTGGGCTCGAGCATGGGAGGCATGGGAGGGATGGGAGGCTCCATGGGCGGGATGTCGATGGGTGGCATGGGAGGCATGGGAGGCTCCATGGGCGGGATGTCGATGGGTGGCATGGGTGGCATGGGCGGCATGGGAGGTATGGGAGGCTCGATGGGGGGCATGTCGTCTACGGGCGGATTCGGGCAAAGTCCCTTCGGAACGAGCAGCTCCATGGGTATGGGCGGCCAAGCGGGGCAGGGAAGCATCATCGGCGCCAATGCGAACACGCGAAGCTTTATCGGTGTGGGCCAACTCAGTGGCACTACCGGCCTCAATGGCACCACCGGCATGACCCCAGGTCTTGGCGGCATGGGGACGCAATCCTATGGCGGCAACACGATGGGACAGCGCCCCGGTCAAATGGGAATGCAAAACTTCGGGGCCCAAGGCATGTCCAACGCCATTCCGATACGCACGCAAATAACCGTGGGGTTCGAGAACACGGCTCCCAATTCGCAAAAGGTCAGTTCGTCGGTGTCAACGCGGCTGGCGAACTTGCCGGCCCTGCATTGGAGCACTCCGGGCCAGGTTGAGATCCAGGGACGGACGGCGATCCTCCGGGGCGTTGTTGCCACAGAGCACGATCGTGATTTGGCCGAACAAGTGGTTCGCCTAGAGGCCGGGATCGACCGGGTGCAAAACCAGCTTGTGGTGGCATCGAAACCGGCGTACTCGTCTGCGGAGGCGTCGGGGAAACCGGCGGTTGACCGTTCGCCCCCCGCGGCGGCTCCGTCCAAGGAGCCGGCGGCTGCCAATTCCGTGCCGGCGGCTGCCAAGCCTGTGCCGGCGGAACCGCCGGCTCCATAGCAAACTGGCGTGCGGCCATATCGGCGGGCATCGCGATCGTGGCCGTCGTCATTCGCCGCGGACGCCCACTCTCGTCCCGCTGTTCCGTCGCGTTTCCTTGAGCGACGGGGGTTTCGTACGTCAGCGGTTGCACGCCGCCCACCCCGGCCACCGACGCCGCGCCATTGGGCGCCGCAGGGTTGCTCCAACCGGCCGGATTGACGGGCGCCGTGGCGGAGGCCAGCCGGACGCTTGTGGCAGACGACACGCCACCGGCCGCCCCCTGGGGCGGCATGCCGGGCAGTATTTCCCGGCACGGTTCGCTGATCACCGGGCCGCCGGCTTTCGGTTCGAAACGGACAATCAGCGTGATTTCCTCCTGCACTCCGCCGACCTCGTCCCAGGGAAGCCACACGCTGTAGGAATGGCCGGCTTTCGATTTGCTGTAATGGGCCGGAAGTTGCTCCGGCGTAAAAACGTACTTGCGATCGGGCCGGGCGGTGTTCGCATCGCGCCCCGTTTCGTCAAAGGCATAGACGACCAGCGTCCCCTCGACCTTGATCGCCGCCTCCTTCTTGCCGTCGTAGAACATCAGCCGGCCGCCGAAGCCGCGAAGGGGCGGCTGATTGGCCGTCGTCGCCACCGTATCGGTCCACACGGCGATGATCTTTTCCGGTTTCCCGGGTTTCTCGTCCTTGTTGAACGGCCAGGGGCGCCACGTTGTCAGGTCCCATGCTCCATTGGCGGCCGTCGCAAGCCATCCCACGATCAACAGGCAACTCAAGGCTTTTGACACTCTCAACATGGCGACATCCCTTTGCGGTAGTGACGATAGGAGGGTTGTGTTACTTTTGACGAGGTCCGGTTGTAGAAGCGGCATCCTGCCGCTTCACGCGGGTTCCAAGCGTTGCCATGCGTACCAAGGCAACGCGGCAAGATGCCGCGTCTACTGCTGTCCTGCCGCCGGCTGCTGATAGACCTCCCGTTGTTGATAAGTTTCCCGTTGCGGATAGACCGCCGGCTGCTGATAGACCACCGGTTGAATATTGCCCGCGGCGGTCCGCGACGCAGGGCCCGGATCTTGGACCTGCTGTTGCATCGTTCGACGCCGCGCGTCGGCATTGGGATCGTTTGGCAGCGGGTCGCCGCTGCGGGGAGCGATGGGCCGTATCGAGTCGGGGGTCGGGGCCATCGGCGCCGGTCCGCGTGCCGGCGCGAGTGCCGGCGGGTTGGCCGATTGCGGCGCGGCCGTCGGTTGGCCCGGTTGTGCGCCGGCAGGCGTCGGCACCGGCTCGGGGATGGCCTCGGCGGACGGGGACCGGGCCGGGTTGTCGCCTCATATCCGGGTAGATTACCTTGACTTCCGCGTCGGACCATTGCGTCGGTTCGTTTTCGCACGCCAATCTCGCCGCAGAATCGTGGTCACGTCGGCACAGGCACCAACTTATGCGCGCCGCTTCGGCCCGTTTGATCGCATCCGCGTCGGCCTCGTTCTTGACGATGTGGGGGGTCATGATGATCAGCAATTCGTTTTTTCTGATTCGTGCTGCTGTCGTAGCGGAACAGGTGGCCCAGCAGCGGCAGGTCGCCCAGCAGCGGCACCTTGCATGGGTCTCTTGCTTGTTGTTGTCGATCAACCCGCCCAGGACGATCGTCTGGCCGCTCATGGCGCTGACGGTCGTCTGGGCGATCGTGGTGTCGATGATCGGCGAGCGGATGACCTGGTTATTGACCGAGGTGATGGGGATGCCCGTTGGCCTCGGGCTCCAGCACCGACTTTTCGGCGTCGATCGTGCATGACCACCAGGCCATCCGGGGTGATCCGTGGTTGGACCTGTAGGATCAATCCCACGTTTTGCTGCGTTGTCGAGTTCGTGGTGCCGGTCGCGTTGGTGGTAACCAGGCTGATGGTCGGCACGCGCTGTCCGACCTGGATGTAGGCCGGTTGGTTGTCCAGGGTCATGATCTGCGGCCGTTGGAGGACTTCGACGCGGTGGTTCTCGGCCAGTGCGCGGAGCAACATGCTGACGTTTTCGCTGGCCATCGACAACACGAGGCCGCCGTACCCCAACTGGGCAATTCGTCCGGTTGAGGGCAAAGTTCGATGAGGCCTTGCCCCGCCACGCTGGACGCATTGGCCAGCGCGCTTGTCGAGCCGCTGTTGCCCAGCGGCAGCCCGTTGTTGAAGTTGAAGCCGGGGTCGTTGGTAGCCGCCAGGACGTTCGTATTATTCGTCGTGGCGTTGTTGTCACGTCGTGGACGTTGTTGTCGTGACGAGGTTGCCCAAGAGGCTCCGGTCGAAAAGCACCGAGTCCTGCAACCCAAGTTCGATGCCGAACTCGTTGGTGCAGCCCAAATCGACCTGGGCAATCAGCACTTGGATCATCACCATCGGGGGCCGGGCGTCGAGTTGCTCGATGATCGACTTGATCTCGTCGAAGAATCGCGGCGTGGCGCTCAACACCAGGCTGTTGGTTACCAGTTCCGGCACCACGACCACTTCGCGCTCGATCTGTTCGAAGGCGCTGGTCATCCCCGGTCGATCTGCTGCTGTAGCGTGCGCTCGCTTGAGAGGAAGGTGGTGATCGTGTTGGCCACGTTGGCGGCCGGCGAGTTCTTCAGACGGAAGACCACGCTCTTGCGATTCCGCACCTCGTCGTCCAACCGCGCGAGGACGGCCTCGACCACGGCCAGGTCGCCGCTGGCGCCGGAAGCGATGATGCTGTTGGTGCGGGTGTCGGCGGCGAATCGCAGGGGCACCGTCGAGGTCCCGGCCTGATTCTGCATCTGCATCTGCATCTGCATCTGGCCCCCGCCTCCCATTTGCGACACGAAGAGCTGCTGGAGCGTGGTCATCAAGGTCGTGGCATCGCCGTTGTAGATCGTGAACACCTTGATCTGGGCCTCGGCGGCGGGAAGCTCGTCGAGCTGCTTGATCAGCGCCAAGAGCAATTCCATGCTTTCTTTCGGCGCCGAGACCATCACGGAATTCGAGCGGGTGTCGGGCGTGACGCTTACGTCGGTAAGGATTCCCGAAGAAATGAGCTTCTGGCCCGCCAGGAAGCTGAGCATGCGCTGAGAGCCTTGCGGCCGACCCTGCATGCCGGGGCGGGCTTGAGCGCCTTGGCCCGGAAAGCCGCCCATGCCTTGCTGCTGCATGCCCGGCATGCCGGTCTGGAGCTGGCCCGTCGCCGCGCTAATCGCCTGCATCAGGACGTTGGCGATGTCGTAGGCCATCGAGTGCTGCAATTGGACGATCCTCACCTCGTTGACCGCGCCCTTGTCACCGTCAGGTTTGGAAATGTCGATGCCTTTGATCAATGTGGCGATTGCGGTCATGTCGCGGGGACTCGCCTGCACGATCACCGCATTGGAGCGCGTGTCGACGGTTATCCGCACCGGCGGCGACAGTCCTTGGTCCCCCGGATACAGATCCGAGATCGCCTGACCGACCGCGGCGGGCTGCGCGTACCGTAGATGGAAGAACTGGATCTGCGCGGTGGGGTCCATCGGCTGGTCCAACTTCTCCACCAGGTCGACCACCGTTTTTACGTTCTCGGGCCGGCCGACAATCAGGATGGCGTTGGGCTTCACGATCGGCGTGATGCTCACGGCGCCCTGGCGCGACTGGTACACTTCGATGTAGAGATTCACAACCATAGTGCTGATCGCCGTGCAATCGACGTACTGGAGCGGAAAGATCTTGATCTCCGGCTCCGTCTCGCGGGCGAGCTTTTCGACCTGTTCGATGATCTTCTGCACCTGGGCCACGTCCTCCGGGCTGCCGCGCAGGACCAACACGTCGAGCCCCTCGAGCATCTCGATCTGGACCGGGTTGACCAGGCCGCTGCGGGCCTTTTCCGCCGTGTTCTCGTCCGGTTGTTCCGCGCCGGCCGGCGCGTTGGCGGTCCTCGGCGCCGCCCCGGCGCACCCGACGCTGCCGCCAGTCGCGTCACGGCGGGGGCGGAAGTCGGTCCCCGCGACGGAGCGAGCGCGGCGGCCAGGGACTGCCCCGCGGGCTGTGCGGCGGTCGCACTCTGGATGGCATCGGTGGCCCGCTGCACGCTGGCCAACTGGGCCGCCCGCAACGGGAGCAGGCGGACGTCTCTGCCGCCGGTCTCTTGCGGACCGTCGAGCACCTGGATCAAGCGCGAGCAGGTCTCGAGCGCCGGGCCGGCGCCTTCCATGGTCACTTGGGCGGACGTCAGGTCAAAGGTAACGTCGAGACTGCCGCCGCTGGTCAACGTCAAGCGGCATCGCTTCGACTGGGGCCGTGAAGCCGCCAACGAGGAGAAACGGTTGCCCAGCATGCCGGCAAGCGCCGCCTCGACCTGTTCCGGCCGGGCGCGCCGCAGCATGAGGCTGCGCGATTGCAGCGGACTGGCCGCAGCACGTGGGGATTCGATCTGTCGCTCGGCGGTCGCGGGAGCGGGCGCGGGCGTAGAGACGGGCGCGGATGCCGCCGCAGTCGACGCCTGGACGCCCAGGCGCTGGCTGATCTTGGCCTGGACCTCCGGAGGGGCATGGACAATGAGTTGGCTGACTTGGTTCGGTCGATTGATGCCGGCAATGCGGACTCCGGCCGTCAAGCCGAACTCGTTCCGCAGTCGCTCGGCCATGATGGAGGCCTGCCCGGCCGGACACGGATAGACCTCGTTAACCCCCCCGTCTTGGGCATATCCCAGGGATGTGGCCGAGCATAGCAAAGCGGCTAGCCCGAAGGTCATCCACAGTCGGCTGCAAGAGCCTCGCTTGCAGCTACGAGTCTTAAGTGTTGTATTCACTTGGATTTGCGCCTTCTCACCTGGTTGGTCGTGGGATCCTTTTCGTGCAATGCGCGGCCCGACGTGCGCCGCTACTTTTTGCGTAACAGGAATAATCGGCAAACTTTGCGCAGTTCTCCAAGAGAAATGGTCGGGACCTTAAATAGTGTGTGGCAGGGCCATCCGGTTTTTCATTGTGGGAGGCGTCATTACATTGTGGGAGGCGACCCCTGTCGCCAATTGCCTCGAATTCCGTCGCTTTTCGGCGACTGGAGTCGCCTCCTACAATCTCCCAATTTGAAGAACTGGACGGCCCTTGTGTGTTGACTTTCGGGTGGCCGGCCGTGAGACTACGGGCTGTCCCCTGACGGTGCAAAGATGACACGACGCATACTTATGATGGCGGTCTTGGCGGTCTTATGCCCGCGGCTTGGCGCGGCCGAGTTGCCCAAACCCATTTTCTACCTGCCTCTGGACGGCACGACGACGGCAGCCATTGCCGGCGGCAGCCCGCAGGCAAAGCGGATCGCCCGCCCCGACGCGATCCTCACGCTGGTCGATCTCGCCAGCCGCCGCTTCTCGCCTGGGAAAGCGGGGCAATGCTGCGACCTGGCGGTGGCCGGGCTGACCTATCCGTGCGCGGGCAACTTTCGGGCGGATGAGGGCGCGTGCAGCTTCTGGATCAACCCGGACTTCCGCGGAGACGACAAGGACCTGGTGGTTGGCCTGTTTGGCGTTACCGACTGGGGGATGCTCTACAAGCCCGCCGGCAGCGCCAGCTTGAGCTTCACCACCAACCGGCCCGACAAGAACTTCTACTACGACTGCAGCGCGCCGCAGATCAAGGATTGGCAGCCGGGCGAGTGGCGTCACGTGGCCGTTTGCTGGTCGCGGCAGGAGAACTCGCGGCGGATCTACCTGGACGGCAAGCCGGCGGCCCGCGCCCCCTTTCCATTCAACAAGGAGGTCACGGAAGGGACGCTTTACATCGGCGCCGGAGGCAGCTACTTCGCCGATCGGATGGCGCACGGCAAGATGGACGAAGTGGCGATCTGGGACCGGCCGCTGGACGACCGCGTCGTCGCCGCATTGTACGAGTCGGGGCAGCAGGGAAAGCCGCTCTGGAAGACGGAGAGCCCGCCGGCCAGCGCGGCCGCGGAAGTGGCCAGCATCAACGTGGTCCAGCCCGAGTCGCCGCCGCCTCCCGCCGAACCGGCGCCCGGTTCTCCGCCCAGTCCTCCGCGCGGGGCGGAGCCCGATGTCGTGGTGCTCGATGGCTGGTGGAACTTCCTGCCTTCGGTCGACAGGTTGAAGGAACTCCCTGCAAAGGGTTGGGGACTGGCCCCCGTGCCCGGCTACTGGACGGCCAACGAGCGCTGGCTCGGTCCGGACGGCAAGCCGGGGAAAGGGAAGTGGACGGGGCAGCCGATCTCCGCCCTGCACGTCGCCTATTATCAGCGCACTTTTGCGGCCAGGCCGCAGTGGAAATCGAAGAATGTCCTCCTGCATTTCGACGGCGTGGACGGCCTGGCGGAGATCTTCATCAATGGCCGCCGCCTCGCCTGGCTGCCGGGCTACGAGTATGCCGACTACGACATCGGTTCCGCCCTGCGGTATGACGCCGAGAACACGTTGACCGTGGCACTCGACGAGCGGGGCAACGCGGGGCTATCGGGGATTTATGGAGGCATCTCATTGCGGGTGTTGGCTGGCCCGGCGCTCGACGACCTGGTGGTGCGCCCGTCCGTCGAGAAAGGGCGGATCGGTTTCTCGTGCGACGTGTGGAATGTCGGCGAGCCCGCGCCGGCGCAGCTCGAATTGGAAGTGACGACGGCATCCCCGTCGGAGCAGACCGTCAAACGGTTCACGTATCCCTTCCAGATGACCAAGGCGGACCGCAGCCGGCCGGAGGTCTACGGCCAAGCCCAGCGCGTGGACTGCGAGTTCGACTGGCCGGACGCGCACTTGTGGACCTACGACGACCCGTTCCTCTACCGGGTGCAAGCCCGATTGACCTCAGGCGGACAGGCGGTGGCCGCGTGCCCGGCGGTGCGGTTCGGGTTCCGGGAGTTCACCCGGCGAGGCGGCGATTATCTGTTGAACGGCAAGCCCACGCATCTCCGCGGGCACCAGCTCAACCTGGATTTGGGGGCGATCAAGGACCTCAAGGCGGCCGGCATGAATTGCTGCGAGCTCTCCGCCCCCAGCCTGGGTTCGAGGGCGCCTACCGGGCACAGCTCTTCGACGAAGTGCTGAATTATGCGGACGAGCACGGGGTGATCGCCATGCCGTCCCTGCCGGACGCCATGCAGTTGCAGAGCCGGATCTTCGAACCGGAGATATCGCGGCTCTACCGGCGCCGCGTGGACAAGCACCTTCGCCGCTTCGGAAACCATCCCTCCGTCTGCTTATGGTTCATGCACTTCAACCTGCTGGGATACAATCTCTATCTGGCCCCGACGTACCTCGATGGGACCGGGTACGATCCCAATTCCAACGCGATCCGCAAACAGCGGGAGCGATTCTGCCTGGAGGCCCAACGGCTGGCGCAGCTCTCCGATCCGCGACCCATCTACCACCATGCGGGCGGCCTTGCCGGAGACTCCTACACGCTGAACTGCTATCTCGGGCCCGACCAGCCGTTGCAGGAGCGCGAGGAGTGGCCGTCGCGCTGGGCGGAAAAGCGGCCCTTCCCGCTGATGACCGTCGAGCACTGCCTGACGCTCATTCCCTACTGGTACCGGTTGCGCAAGTTCCCGTTGAGCGAGGTGTATTCCAGCGAGTCGCTCTTCGAGGAAATGGCCGCCGTCTATCTGGGCCGCCGCGCCTATTCGTTGTTGACGCCCGAGTCGTTCCGCCGCTACAACCTCGACAAGGAACGACCGGCCGAGACCTGGCCGCACGCCGTCCTGTTCAATCCGGCCTACCAGGAAGTGAAGTCGCTGGTGGCCCGGCGATCGCTCCGCGCGTGGCGGACGTACGGCATCTCGGGCATCATCTTCAACGCCGAGAACTGGGCGTACAAGGACGATCAAGGCAGGCCGCAACCCGTGTTGAAGGCCCTGCAGCGATGGTTCGGCGACACCAACTGCTACATCGCCGGGCCGGAGGGCAATTGGCCGTCCAAAGACCACGCCTTCTTCGCGGGCGAGAAGGTCCGCAAGCAGATCGTGCTGCTTAATGACTTGACCCGCGATCTGCCGTGCGCCTTGCGGTGGCGGCTGGAAGACGCCGACGGCGGCGTGCGTGCCCAAGGCGAAGTGCAGGCCACGGCCCGCGCCGGAGTGCCCACATTCTATCCGCTTGAATTCTCCGTACCGCAGGTGAAGACGCGGACCAGTTTCAAGCTGGTTGTTGAGCCGCGCGAGCAGCCCAACGATCACTTCCAGGCGGATTCCTTCGCCATCGACGTATTTCCTGCCGCAGTTCCGCCGACGAATACGGCGAGCGTCGTGGTCTATGATCCCGTGGGCGAAACCACGCGGATGCTCGATCGCGCAGGCGTGAAATCTCTGCCGCTGACGGACAAGTCGGAACTGCGGGCCGGGACGCTGTTGGTAGTCGGCAAGAAGGCGTGGGATGCCGCGTTCTTGAAACTTGCCGCGGAGTTGGGCTTGGACCGCAAAATCCGCGAAGGGCTCAAAGTGCTGGTCTTCGAGCAGGCGGCGTCCGCCCCCGCGCCGTTCGGCCTGAAGTTGCAGGAACGCTCGACCCGCGACGTGTTCATCGCGGCTGCGGGCCATTCTTTCCTGGAGGGCCTGACGCCCGATGATCTTCATGATCTCCGCGGCGAAAGCGATCTGATCGAGCCGTACCCGGCGGCCGTCAAGACCGAGCCCGGCTGGAGCTTCCCCAAGCGGTTCTACAAGTGGGGCAACCGGGACGTGGCCGCGACCTTCGTCTACACCAAGCCGCACTACGCCCCCTTCGGGCCGATCCTGGAATGCGGGTTCGATCTCGTGGAGTCGCCGCTGCTGGAGGCACGCTTTGGCGGCGGGCGAGTGGTGCTCTGCCAGATGGACGTAACCTCGCGGTACGGCGCCGATCCGGTGTCAACTCGAGCTCGTCGGCAACCTGCTGACCCAACTGAGCCGGCAGGATAGCGAGCCGTGCCTTCCGTGCGCGGTCTTGGGCGATTCTGCCCGGAAGCTGCTCACGCCGTTCGGCGTCGCCACGGAACCCTTCGACCCCGCCAAGTCGCAGTTGGTGGCCGTCGGCGAGGGCGACCTCGAACCGGGCCAACTCGACGCGCTCGACGCGGCTGCCCGGCGCGGCGCACGGTCCTGCTGCTGCCCGGCGTCAGCCGGCCGGCGGCGTTTGGGCTACAGCTCAAGGACGAACGTTTCTTCATCGGCCGAACCACCGACCACCCGCTGTTGGGCGGCCTGGGCGACGCCGACCTGTACCTCAAGAAGTGGACCACCTTGCCGGCGATCCAGGCGGCCAACGGCTGGGAGATTCTGGCCCAGCCGGGGCTGCTGGCCGTCAAGTCGGTGGGAAAAGGCCAGATCGTAGCCTGTCAGCTCGACCCGGAAAAGTTGGGCCCCAGTCGCGGGCGGATCAAGGCGCTGCGATTCTGGAACCTTTTGCTGGCCAACCTGAAGGTCCAGCGCGACCCGTTCGGCTTTTCGCCCGGCCCCGACGTGAAGGTCTGGGAAAAGAACCCCTGGGAGGACATGCCGCCCTACTTCGACTGGTAGCAGATGGCCGAGAAATCCTGTATAACGTAGTGAGTCGTATCGACTCTATTACCGATCTGGAGACACGCCATGAACCGCCGCGATTTTCTGACACGTTCCACGAAGACCTCCCTGGGAGTCGCCGCTGGATGGACGATCCTCAAGAACGCCCAATCCGTCCGGGCGGCCCCCGCCAACGAACGCGTGATCCTCGCCTTGGTGGGCGTCCGCGGCCGGGGCGGGAACCTCGCCCAGGGCTTCGCCGAGCGGCCCGACTGCCATATCAACTACATCTGCGACGTCGATAGCCGGCTGTTCGGCCCGACCGTCAAGCGAATTGCCCCGATCCAGGGCGGCAAGGATCCGGTCTGCGTGCAAGACTTCCGCAAGGCCCTGGACGACAAGTCGGTCAATGCCATCGTCGTGGCCACCCCCGACCACTGGCACTGCCTGGCGACGGTCTGGGGATGCCGGGCGGGCAAAGACGTGTACGTGGAGAAACCGCTTAGCTTCAACCAGTGGGAGGGACGCAAGGCCATCGAGGCCGCGCGGAAATACAAGCGGGTGGTCCAGGTCGGCATGCAATGCCGCAGCGCGCAGTACCTGATGGCCGCCAAGAAGTATCTCGACGAGGGCAAGCTGGGCAAGGTGCATTTCGTCCGCGTGTTCGATCAGAAGGGCGGCGCCGAAGCCTTGGGCAACTTTCCCGCCGAGCCCGACCGCGACCCTCCGGAGGGTTTTGATTGGGAGATGTGGAACGGCCCGGCCCCCGAAGCCCGCTACAACGCCAACTACATCAATCATTGGCACAGCTTCTGGCGTTACTCGGGCGGCGACATGGTCAACGACGCCGTCCACCAGCTCGACGTGGCCCGGTGGCTGATGGGCGTCGAGTATCCCAAGTCGGTGTCTTGCATGGGCGGCCGCTACTCCGACGAGGGCATTGCCGAAGCGCCCGACACCCAGTTGGCCAACTTCGAGTTGGACAAACTGCTGATGACGGTGGAGATGACCCTCTATACGCCGTACATGCTGAAAGTCTCGCCGTCGCTCCGCGAGTCCAAGACGGAATTTCCGTACTGGCCGCAGTGCTCCACGCGGACCGAAATCTACGGGAGCGAGGGGCTGATGTACGTCGGCCGGCACGGCGGCGGCTGGCAAGTCTACGTCCGCCCGAAATCGGAGAAGCCCGTGCTGAAGACGGGAGTGAAGGGCCCCATGCCCGACCCCGAGCACAAAGAGAACTTCGTCCGGTGCATCCGCAGCCGCGAGTTGCCCAACGCCGACGTCGAGAAGGGGCACCGCAGCGCCCTGTGGATCCAGTACGCCAACATCAGCCTCCGCTTGGGCGGCCAGAAGCTCACGGTCGATCCGAAGACCGAACAGCTCGTCGACAACCCGCAGGCCTGCGAGATGTTGAAGCGGCCCTGCCGCAAGCCGTGGGTGTTTCCGGAAGAGGTCTAGCGATTCGCCCGACCGGAATTGCTGGGTGCCAGGCTGCTTGTCAGCCTGTGCTGCGGTCGATCCATGCACTGGCCGGCAAGCGGCCAATGGCACCCGGTCGGATCAGCACCTTGCGGTTGCCGGCGGCCTATTCCACTTCCTGCGTCACGGTACTCCTCTCGCCCCGCGAGAGGAAAAGCGTCACGCGGAGCGGTTGTGAATTTTTCAGAAACACCACTGTGGGAGGCGACTCCAGTCGCCGATTGTGCGGCGCAACACTGGAAATTCGGCGACTGGAGTCGCCTCCTACAATAAATTCACACAATAAATTCACAAGCTCGGAGCGTGACGAGTACGGAAGCTCACGTCGTCAGCCGGGCCTTCAACTCCGCCAAACACTCGTCCTTGTGGACCCGCCACTGACGCAGCGTATCGCGGTCGCGGATCGTCACCGTGCCGTCTTGGAGCGTCTGACTATCGACGGTGATGCAGAACGGCGTGCCCACCTCGTCCTGGCGGCGGTATCGCCGGCCCACCGCCCCCTTCTCGTCGTAAAAAACCGTCGTGTGCGGCTTGAGCGTTTTGTAGATTTCGCGGGCCAGTTCGGGCATGCCGTCCTTCTTGACCAGCGGGAACACGGCCGCCTTGATCGGCGCCAGCCGGGGGTGCAGCTTCAGGAACACCCGCTTGGTCGGCTTGCCGTTCTCGTCGGGGGCCTCGTCCTCGGTGTAGGCCTCGCAGAGGAAGGCCAGCGTGGCCCGGTCGGCCCCGGCTGACGGCTCGATCACGTGCGGGATGAACCGCTCCTTGGTCTGATCGTCGAAGTAGCTCAAGTCCTTGCCGCTGCCGCGATGGCGCGGCTTGCCCTCGGCGTCGGTCTCCACGACCAGTTGGTCGCCCTGCCGCACCAGCTTGCCCTCGATATGGCTGCGGAGGTCGAAGTCGCCGCGATGGGCCACGCCCTCCAACTCGCCGAACTCGCCCGCGGTGAGGAAGGGGAAGGCGTATTCGATGTCGGCCGTGCCGCAGGAGTAATGGCTCAGCTCCTCCTTGTCATGGTCGCGCAGCCGCAGCCGGTCGCTCGCCAGCCCCAGATTGAGATACCACTGGTAGCGGCGGTCGCGCCAATACTTGTACCAGTCGGGCGACGTGCCGGGATGGCAGAAGAACTCGATCTCCATCTGCTCGAACTCGCGGGAGCGGAAGGTGAAGTTTCGCGGCGTGATCTCGTTGCGGAAGCTCTTGCCCACCTGGGCGATGCCGAAGGGAATCCGCACCCGCGTGCTGTCGCAGACGTTCTTGAAGTTGACGAAGATGCCCTGGGCTGTCTCGGGGCGGAGAAAGACCTTGCTGCTTTCGTCCTGCACCGCGCCGGTATGGGTTTCCAACATCAGGTTGAACTCCCGCGGCTCAGTCAGTGTGCCGAGGGTCTTTGCGTCCGGGCCGAGCACAAGGTCAAAATTCTTAGGCGGCACCGTCGCCAATGAATAAAGGTACCGCATTGGCTGAAACAAACTACAAAAATCTCCCGACGGCGACCGACCCCACCGTTCTACATTCCACTGGAGGCGCCCGGCGTCCTTGGTCCTCAGGCCAAAGAATTTGAGGGCTCGTTGCTCCGTATCCTTTAGCCCCTCCTCCCCGCTTTTCTCGGTCGCGACGAAAATATTCATTATCGTCGTAACAGCGTCATACTTAACCCATTGCCCATTCAACTGGTCGTAGCGGTATCGTTTTTTCGACTCCCGGCAATCGACCATGTAGTCGTGGAACAGGTCGTAATGGCCCGAGCACTTCCACACTTGCGGGTGCATGATGATCGCGCAGTCGATGCCGACCATTTCGTAGGTCGAGGGGCGCCGGGCGCAACCTCCAACTCGTTATGACCGGTAACCATGTCGCGCCACCAGGCCTCGCGGACGTTCCGCTTCAGTTCCACGCCCAAGGGGCCATAGTCCCAAAAGCCCTGCAAGCCGCCGTAGATTTCGCTCGACTGAAAGAGGAATCCCCGCCGCTTGCACAGGGCCACCAGTTGTTCCATTTCCATGACGGTCACGCCCGAGAGTTCAAGTTCGGAATCGCAGAAACGAATCAGTATACAGGGGCCAGGGATCAGGGGCCAGGGGAGAGAAAGGTGCTCAGGTAGGTAGGTCATGCTATTGCATGACCGCCACAACCACGACGCCCCGCCCAATACTCGCGCCAAGGCGCGAAGGCGCAAAGACGGCAGAAATCGTGTTCCCTTGCGCTCGGCGCCTTTGCGTGCGACATGTTCTGCTGTCGGCGTCCACTCCGCTGCGCAAGGAGACGTGTTGTCGTCAGATGCGGCCTGTTCACACTTCCACACAATCCAACTCGGTCAACCACCACCGCCGATAGGCGTTGCGCAATAGCAGGACGCCGAACAGGGCGAATAAGCCCGCCACCGACCACGTTGCGTATTGCCATTCCGCCAGCCCTCCGCCGGCCTCTATAGGCGCCAGCACTATGTTGAGAAAGAGTGGCTCCGCAACGGCGAGAATAATCGCCAGGATGCCCAAGATCATCGAACGGCAGCGCGTCCACCAGACGATCATTCCGAACAGCCAAATCTGCGACAGCCCGGAGATTACCAACAGATTCGCAATCGCCACGAACTGCGACGTCGGCTCGGCTATGGTCAGCATGCACAGGATGGCGGCAACGCTCATGGTACCCCATAACTGAAGCTGGGTGAGCCCGGCCGCGGCGCCAAGCTGCCGCAGATAATCCGATCGTCCGACGGGCATCAACAATTCCCGTGCGAGGGCACGCGTACGCTCGTTCCATCCTCCCGCCGACACGACGACCGGGCAGAAAGTCAGACAGAGTCCAAATAGCCACGGTGGAAGCCCGGGCGACGTGCGTCCGTTGCCAAAGACCCAAGGCAGCGCGTGGAGGGCATAGATGAAAAGAATGGGGGCGAAGCCGTACAGCCAGATCGACCATCCGGTGGCCATGCCCGCTTGCCACCGGCACACTCGGGACCATCGCGACGTGTCAGCGCGGCGGGCATGCCCTGCCAAGCCCGCGACGTGCCTTTCCGCCAACCAGTTCCGAAACCCGACCGGGAACTTCCCTTCGCCGGCCTCTCCTTGGTCGACCGACTTCCTGGTTGTCGTCCCATCGCCCTTGATCGGCTGATGGTAGTCCGGCATGTCTTCGTTCATCCGAGCCAGCCGCATTCCGCCTCGCAGAGTCAGCACCGCCCCCGCAACCAAGAGAATGAAAGCCGGCAACTCCCATTGCCCGGAAGACCAATGCCCAGACGCAAATTGCTCCAGCGCTGATGTGCGTTTGCTTTGTTGGAGTATCAGGAAAAGAGCGAAGAGGGCGTACGCAAACGTGGACAACAATACCTTCAGCCAGCGCGGTTGCGGCAGCACGGTCCCCATAAAAAACACCGTGAGCGCCACCGGGACGACGGAATGCAAACCGGCCAGCCACGTGAGCGTCACCGGAAGGACAACACCAACGATCAGCGCCAGCACGGCAACCACGATTATGTGGGCGCGGCGGAAATTGGGCATCAGATGGGCCCGCGAGTCGGCAAATTGCTCCCGCGCGTGGGCGACGATCATTCGCCAAAGACTCAGACTGAAGACAATGACAATCAGCAACAGCAGGCCGTTATGGTTGTGGTCGGTTCCGGCGATCAGCGTTCCCAGGAACACAAAGGCGATGAGCATCACGGCGGCGGTCACGTAACCCCAGATGCCGGAGGCGCCGACGTGGCGGACATACGTCAACGCGACTTGGGCGTAAGGATTGGGGCGTTTCCACGTGCCCGCCGCCCTCACCCCCGGCCCCTCTCCCAAAGGCAGAGGGGAGATTTGGTTCTCAGCCATGGTGCATCTCCACGAAACTCTCTTCGAGATTCACGTGCGTCTGCTCTTTGAGGTCTTCCAACAGCCCCTGCCAGGCGATCCGGCCCGACTTCAAAATGGCCACGCTATCGGCCACGCGCTCCAGGTCGGAGGTGATGTGCGTCGAAAAAAGCACCGTCCGCTGCCCGGGCGTGGCCAGGTCGATGATCATCTGCAAGAACTGCCGCCGGGCCAACGGATCGAGGCTCGCAGCCGGTTCGTCCAGCAGAAGTAACTCGGGCTCGTGGCCCAAGGCCAGCATGATCGCCAACTTTTGCAGTTGGCCCACCGAGAGCGGGCCCACGCGATCCTCGGGCGGAATGGCCCACCCGTCCATCAGCCGGGCGACCAGCTCGTGGTTCCAGTTGGAATAGAATGCCGAGGTGTAGTCGATCAGGTGCCGCACCTTCATCCACGGATAAAGGCTGACCACCTGCGGCACGTAGCCGATTCGCGCTTTGGCTTCGGCGCTCAAGGTCCAGGAGGGCTCGCCCAACAGTCGGGCCTCGCCGCCCTGCGGCCAGATCAGGCCCAACGCGCACTTGATCAGCGTGGTCTTGCCCGAGCCATTGGTGCCCAACAGCCCCAGCACCGAGCCCTTGGGCACCGAGAGGTCGAGCCCGGTCAGCACGTTCTTGGTTCCGTACGACTTGACGATGCCGCAAAGTTCGATGGCGAAGTCGCTCATACTTTGGTCCTTTGAAATGCTTTTGGAGTGCGGCGATTCATCGCCGCTTTCTTTGGCTGAGCCGGTGTCTGGGGCTGCGCAACATCTTTTCACGGAAAGCGGCAATGAATCAGCCTTTTTCTAGGGCTTATTAATTTTACCTTCTGTCGGCGGGGGCAGGCTACCGGAAGCGGAAGTCGAGTTCGAATCCATAGAGCCAGGGGATGCCTGGCGCGACGCCTTCGGCCCTGAGCTTGGCCGGCAAGTCTTCGTACTCGGCCCGCAGGCGTTCCGCGTTAGGAGCATTGTAGTAGGTAACGAGGATGGTATTGTCCTTCACGCGGATGTCGCCGTCCAGTCCGCGGAAGATATCGGACGCCAAGTGTCTGGCATCCCAGTGTGCGAAGGGCTCTCCAAGTCGCTTGCGGAACTGATGGATCACGGTCTGCGCCACCAAGGCCGTCGTCATTTGGCCGTAACGGATGTTGGTGTTCATCGTGCCCGCCCGTCTCCAACCTAACGACTGGTCGAAGTTGAAGAACTCCTCGATGTGCCAGCGATGGGGATAATCGCGGGTGAGGGCGTCGAGCGGATCGCGGTTGGTGGTGGAGAAGAAGCCGTTGAACTGCCAATCCTCGGGCGCTCTCCCTGGCGTTGCACGAGTTCGTAGTACGGGCCGCCGCGGCTATGGTGGGGCGTGTAGCGCAGGACTGCCGTGGCGTAGCCCGCCCAATGGGGCTTAAATACCGCGGCCGGAATCTGCCGCCAGCGCTTCCGGTCGCTCTGCCGGTTGGGGATGGGCGTGATGAGGTCGAAGGAGGTCTCCGTATGGACGTAGTCTACCAGTTCCACGGCGAAGTGCTCCGTGTCGGCGGCCACCAACGTGTGCTCCGGCAGCGGCGCGAGGATTTCCCCGGCCATGCGCAGCAACTCAGGCGTCGCCTGGCTCACGGTCCGGGCGGAATTGGCCACCGTGAAACACAGCGGCTGCGCGCTGTCGCCATCCAGGCAGAAGAAGGTCTGCGCCGTCTTGATGGGCCGGGAGCCGCTCTCCTTCTGGCGCTCCGCATGTGCCGCTGGCTGTAGCTCGGCGCGCGGTGCGGGTCGATCAGCAGCAGTTTTCCTTGGTAATGCCCGGAGGCACGGCGGAGTTTCCCCAAGGCCACCTGCAGTTCCTGGGTGTGGGCCACGCTCGCGCCGCCCAGCACCTCATGCACCGTAGTGTCCTCCGCCAGGAAGGGCAGTCCGTTGAGGGTCTCGAAGCCGCGGAGCGTCAAGCAACGCCCCGCGCGGAGCCCGTTGCTGCACAGCGCCGCTTCATGCACCAGTTGCAGCGCCAGGCGCGGTTCGATCCGCTCGGCGGGCTGTTGCGTCCAGGCGCGGAGCAGGTCCCACGTCCCCAGCCGCAGGTGTTCTGCGACCAACAGCCAGAGGCCCGCCATGTTGTCGCTGATCTTATCGGCCAGCCGCTGGCGGACGCCGCGTTCAATGCTCCTCGGATCGCCTTCGACGTGCTGGACCAGTTTGTGAGTGAGCCGCGCCTCGACGGGTTCGCTTTCCGGCCTGGGGCGGAACCTGTGGAGTTTTTTTTTGCAGGCCGTACTCGGCCAGCACCCTTTCCACGCTGCGGATGCTGATCGTCCAACCGCTCTGCACGAGCTTTTGGGCGATCACCTGCGGCGAAGCCTCGGGATCCAGGAAGCGGTGCCGCACCACTTGGCGGACAACTTCCGCCGTGCGGCGGTAATGGGTTTTCGGGCCGCGCTTCTGATTGTCCAGCGCCGCGCGCCCTGTTTGGCGAAGGCGGTGCGGAGTTGGAAGTAGCGCTGGCGGCTATAGCCGAACTTGCGGGCGGCCTGGAGTGGCCCCAGGCCGTCGCATTCCCCTTCCGTGAGCATCAGCAGTTTTGGGGTGATATGGTCGTCGTCGGGGACCTTCAATTGACCGGCGAGGCCGACCAGGACGTGTTTCTTCCGATCGAACTGTGCCATGTCTGCCTCCTCCATAAACGCAGTGGGCTTGCCCGGCCGCGCGGCCGGTTCTTCTGCCAAGATGATAACAGGAAGGGGCACAAAAGGCTAATTAAATATGGCGGATTATGCCTCATTACCTAACCATTTGCTGCGTATAGACTTACATTATCCGCCATTTTAATTAGTCTATCAAGTGCCCGGCGTGGCCAGTATCGCGACAAGAACCGGACGGCTTGCTATGATAGGGGCCAATCAATAAGCCCTAGAAAAAGGCTGATAAGTCGCCGCACTCCAAGACGTACTCCTAAACCGAATGTGTGGCTGAGTCGAACGCCTCCTGCAATAACTGATTCAATTCGTCGGGCTCGACGCCCAGGGTCTTGGCCAGTTCGGCCACGCGTTCGATCTGTTGACGAAGCAGTTGACGCTGCGCCCGCATCTGCCCGGTGGGAATACGGTCGGCGACGAACGTCCCATCGCCGTGGCGGCGTTCGAGCAGTCCTTCGGCCGTCAACCGTTCGTAGACGCGAAGAATCGTGTTCTGGTTGACCGTCAGTTCGGCGGCCAACGCCCGCACGGATGGCAGGCGCTCGCCCGGCTTCAAGACCCCACTGGCGCACTGGGCCCGGATCTGGGCGGCGATCTGCCGCGTGATGGGCATTCCCGAGGATGTTTCCACGCGGACGAACACGGGGCAGTCCTCCAGTGATTACACTAGTATAACAGTAATCACCGGGCCGTCAATAGAGAAAAGGGGTCGCCCATAACCGCCGGCGTGTCAAGGCCCAGGCCAACGGATTTCTTGGGAAACTGCTAATTCGCTTGTCTCGCTGTTATAATGTGTGTGCCTGGTGAAGCGGAGTCGGGCTCTGCGGGGACGCAACCCGACAAGGAATAGCCAGGTTAGGGCGGGTGAATGACCCGTGATGCCCTGGCGGTATCCACTGCCAGGGCAGTTTTGTCTCACCGACTCATTCATTTGCTCTACTATGCCTCCGAAAATCCGACCCTGCCAAACACCAGCACACCCGCCGCAATTGGCAACGGCTTGTCACTCGTCGTCGCGCACCTAGTAGTCACCCATTCGTGCCGTCCGAGCCGAAGCCCGTCGCATATTGTATTGTTCACCGGTCACAGTGCCCAATCAGGAGGACAGTGCAGACTTGCGTCTCACGAGACCCCTTTGCGGGCCAGCCGCGACCGTACTCGTGCGCGATATCGTGTTGCTCTCTACGCCGCCTGGTGGGCGTGCTCACGCTGCCAACGACGCAGCCGCTTCCAACATATCTCCGCCAGTTTGCGGGCCACCGCCACCCGTGCAATCTTTGCGCTGGATCGCTTCCGCACCCGCGTGTAAAAGTTCTTCAAGGCCGCGTCCTCGCGGATCGCCTTGATGGCCGCCTCCACGAGAATCCATCGCAACCACGTCGACCCTTGCCGTGTAATCGAACCGCGGTAGCAGTGTCCGCCCGACTGATGCACACGGCAGGTCAGCCCGGCGTACGCGCCGACCTGTTTTGCCATGCGGAAACGCTCCACTTCGCCGATTTCCGCCACGATCAACAACGCCGAGTACAGGCCGATGCCGTGAATCTCGGTCAAGGCTTCCGCTTGCGGAAAAGCCGCCGACATCCGCGCGATGTGCCGGTCGATGATCGTCGCTTGCCGTCCGAAATGTTTCAATCGCGCCAGTAGTTCGTCGCGGACCAGATTCTCGATCCAGCCGAAGTCTTGCCCACGAAACCAAGCTAAGCCGCGGACGCCGAAAGGAACCCGATAAGGGGCTTGCCGATTTTGCCTGGCCAACAAGGCCCGCAAGTGGATTTTCGCCTCGGCCAACTCGCGGCCCAGACGTGCCCGGCGGCGTGTCAGCTCGCGGAGTTGCTGGTACGGCTCCGGCGGAATGTAGGCCAGCGGAATCTGGTTGATCCGCAACAGGTTCGCCAACAATTGGGCGTCCAGCTTGTCCGTTTTGGTGCGTTGTTGTACCATAGCCCGCAGACGAAACGGATGGGCCAATAAGATCGTACCGTACGGTCGGAGCAGGTCGTACAGCCAGCGATACGTTGCGCTGGCCTCGATGACCGCCCGAAAGGATCCCAACGCCTGGACGACGTTCACGATGCTGGCGGTGTCTTCACAGCGAACGGTGACGGGCTTGATAACTTCGCCCGTGTCGTTCACGGCGGCAATCACCACGGTCTCACGGTGCAAATCGATACCCACGTGCCACATGAATAGGTCTCCTTGTTTGGTGGAGGAAAGATGGATTCGTTACTGCTTCCATCCTACTCCACCAGCAAGGGGCCTATCACGCGGCGGTTATAGTATCAGGAGTCTTTTTTGCCTCACGCCCTCTCCAACTTTCGTGGTCGAAGGCATCGAGCGATTTCTGGACCTGCCCGGTGGCGCTGCAAACGGCGGCGTTGGATTGGGTCAGGTCGGCTAGGGATCGGCCGCCTGGTGCCGCTGGTGCTGGCCTCCGGCCAGCCGGGCAAGGAAATCCTCTACCCGGTGGCTACGGTCATCCTGGGCGGGCTCCTCAGCTCGACGCTGCTGGACTTCTTCGTGCGTCCGGCCTTGTTCTGGACCTTCGGCCGGAAGGCGGCGGAATGGGCCGTCAAGCATCACCATCACGAGCCGGACTTGAAAGAGGCGTCGCCGCCGAGCGAGAGCCCCCATTACGCGTCAACTCGGCCGGACGATGGCGCCGGCGGACGGCACGCCAAGGCGGTACACGCGTAGGTAGACGCGTAGGTAGACGCGGCATCCTGCCGCGTTCCGTCCGTACGAATCGTGTGCAACTTCAAACAGCCATGAAGCGGCAAGATGCCGCTTCTACACTTCGGCCAGGAGCTTGTCGAAGGCCTCGACCGAAATGGCGGGCGACGTGGAGAACGCGATGCCCGTCAGTTTCATTAGCGCGATCGACGCCTTCATGGCGTCCGTGGCGTCCGGGAACTCGGCAACCATCACCAGGTCGTTGGGCCCGAGCGTGGCGTACATCGCTTCTACCCGGCCCTGGAACTGCTGGATCAGGTCCGTCGCCTCCTTGGTGCGTTCCGCGCTGGCCTTCTTGAGCGACTTGGGCGAATACGTGCCGAACATCAGAAACGTCGCCATAGCATGGCCTCCTGAGAAGAGGGAAACGATTGTACCGGATTGCACCAATCATTATAGGGGCACGGGAGGCGTGGCTGTCAAGCAGGCGCCAAAGCAGGTTATGCTTTGGCATGACTCGCGGGTGCCACGGGCTCTGCCCGTGCTTGGTCGGGGCCACGCAGAAGAACGCACTGACAGAGCCAGTGGCACGCGCGCCAAAGCAGGTTATGCTTTGGCATGACGCGTGGGTGTCACGGTCTCTGCCCGTGCTTCGCCGGGGCCACGCAGAAGAACGCACTGGCAGAGCCAGTGGCACTCGCGCTACTGGCTCAACCTACTTGTCGCTCAACTGCTCGCGTGCCAGTTCGATCTCTGCCTTCAGACGCGCTGCCTTCGTTTCGAGAGACGTCTTGGCGGTGTCGAGGCCGAAGCCCATCTTGTCGCGAGCTTCGGCGAATTCCTCCGCCTGTTTCAGATTGGCAACCAGTTTCTGGCGTAGCGCGATCCGCTCGGCCTTGGTCTTGGCCATGTCGAGTTCCGCCTCGACTAGTTGATTTGAGGCGCGGATCCAGGAAGGGATATCGACTTGGCCCGTACGCCGCTGCGATTCGACGTACTCTACCAGCTTGCGGCACGTATCGCGACGTTCCTGCAACAGTGACTCCAGTTGTTTCGACGCCTCGCTGGATGCCGGCCGTGGCGTATCGGCGGCGATGGCCGAGACGACCACAACGGCGGCGGCAGCTACGCAGGAGAGGAGAAAACTCCGATTCATCATCAGGCCCTCCAAATGGATTACGCGAAATGGAGTTGACGCTTTCAACCGTCACAGTCTAGCAAATGGCGAGATAACAGCAAGCAAGGCCGACGTTCCGTCGGCCGCTAAACCGCAAGACGACGGCATCCTACCTACATCAGCCGCCAGGCACCGGATGCAACCACGTAGACTCCCAAGATCAAGTTCGTGATCGCGTGGGCCGCCACGCAGTCCCAGATGTTCCGCGTCCGCAGCATCAGCCAGGTGATCATCGAGAACCACACCGCGCGGCCAGCAATTCGCCCGGGTGCATCAGCATCGGCACGGCCGTGCCCAGCACGATGGCCAGCGTGTTGGCCTTGCCGAAGGGCACGTCCCACCAATCGCGTTCCATGACGAACCGCATCACGAAGCCGCGCAGGAAGAACTCCTCGATCAACGGCACCACGGCCACCAGTCCGAAGAACCGCACGGCCAAGAAACGCCCACGCCAAGCCGGCTGGCCGGCGAGCTGCTCGAACGGATTGAACGCCGGCCGGTCGCCGGCCCCGATGATGCCGCCCAAGCCGATACGGTCCAGCAGCGGCAGCAAGTAGCCGTGTTCCCAATCGAGCGTGCAGAGCCCGATCCACAGCGGCCCGCCCACCACGCCCACCAGGATCGCCAGCCGGCTCAGCCGCAGCGGAAACTCGCGATAGCCCGGCCACACGAAGGCCACCGCGGCCACGGTCAAGGCGATCTTGGCCGCATACAGCCAGGGTAGTACGCATACGGGATCGACAGGCCGATGGTTCGGCCGCCGGGCTGCTCGGGCGTCGGCTCCAGCGTGCCGACGAGCATGAACACCAGGAACGGCAGCAGAAAGGTCATCCAGCGTTGCCGCTCGAGCAATGTCCGCTCGCCAATCGGTGCATGTTTGACATATCAAGCCGCGACCGGTAGTCGCGCCCTCGGGCGAAGCCGCAAGCGGCTAACACCCCACCAAGCATACTTCCCCGGCGGGGAATCGGCAACCACTTCGCTCTTGCATTCCACCGTCAAATGTGGCACCTTGTGAACCGTGCTTGCGTATAAGAAGATGGCTGCCTATCGGAAGTTCAATCCGCACGGAGGATCATGATGCAACTTCGGCTCAGCCGCGGGATGATGACGGGTCTCAGTCTGGCGGTCGTGCTGTCGACTGCCTGGTCGGTTCACAGCTGAGGAGCAGCCGGCGGAAGCCGTCGCCGTCTCGAAGACCTACAACAACGCGCCGTTCGACTATCGCATCCGGCTGCTGGCCGACCGCGCGGCCTTTCGCGTCTACCGGCTGACGTATCCTTCGCCGGTGGTCACGCCGCTGGTGCAGAACAACACCGTCCCCGCCGACTACTACCTGCCCAAGGCGATTCGTCCCAACGGACCGAAGTATCCGGCGGTCATCTGCCTGCACATCCTCGACGGCAACGAGCCGTTGACCGACCTGGTCTGCTCGGTGCTGGCGGCGCGGGGCATTCCGGCCATCTCGTTCAAGCTGCCCTACTACGGCGACCGCGGCTCGGCCAAGGGGCCCGAGGCCTTGGCCGACGACCCCAAGCTGTTCGTCGGCGCCATGGCCCAGGCGGGCGAAGACATCCGGCGAACGATCGACCTGTTGGCCTCGCGGCCGGAGATCGATCCCGAGCGGATCGGCATCACGGGCATCAGCCTGGGCGGGATCATCGCCGCCACGGCCGCCGGGGCCGAGCCGCGGCTCCATCGGGCGGGCCTGATCCTGGCCGGCGGCGACCTGTTGCACGATCATCCATCACGCCCGCGAAACCCGGCCGCTGAGCGAGATGATCCAGAAGCTGCCGCCGCCGGAGCGGGCGGAGGTGGAAGCGAAGATCGCCGCGGTCGATCCGCTCCGGTTCGCCCCGGCCCTGCGCGATCGCGCGCTGGCCGGCAAGGTGCTGATGATCAACGCCGCCGAGGACGAGGTGATTCCGCGCCAATGCACCGAGAAGCTCGCCGAGGCGCTTGGGCATCGCCGATCGCGTGGTCTGGTTCGAGGGGCTGGGGCACTACACGGCGATGGCCGAGTTGCCCCGGGCGCTGCGGATGACGGCCGACTTCTTCGCCCAAGACTTGCCCGCGGAGGCACGCTGCCGACAACTGCCGGCGCACGTCTGCCGCCGAGCCAACGTCCGGTGCAGCGGCTGGCGACGCTCCTGCAGCAAGCGATCGCGATGCTGGCCGCCGAGCCGGACAAGGGCCGCTGCCACTTCGCCGACCTGGAACTGTCGGCGTCGGACAAGGGCGGCCGGCCGATCGAGGCCCGCGTGCGGTTGGTCCGCGGCGAGCAGGGGAAGTTCTCGCTGCGATGCCAATTGCCGGAGATCGGCGAGGTCGCCCTGGGCCAAGGCCGCTTCCCCTGGATGCTCGCCGGCGGGAAGACCGTGCTGGTGGGCAGCGAAGAACCCCGTCGGCAAACGCCGATCCGCTGCGCTTCGTCGAGCCGCGGCACCTGATGAAGCTGCGGATGGCGGCCGGGCTCGCCGGCAGCATCGCCATGGCCCCGAGATGCTCCAACAGTGGATCACCGTCGAGGACGACAAGCCGGCCGGCGGCGGCGAGCGCGCCGCGCGAGCACGGCGATCGCACATTCGCATCGCGGCCAAGGACGCGAAGAAACTGCCGGGCGAAATTCGGCTGACGTTTCAGGACGACGGCCGGACGCCTGCTGCGGCAGCCTTCGCCATTGGCCGGCGTGCAGGGAACGCTTCATTCCGCGGCTGGCAGACCAACACCGTCGCCCCCGACGCCCTGTTCGAGCCGCCCGAGGGACTGCCGCGTCAAGAGGTGGAGCAAGCCGACTTGCACCGCATGTTCGCGGCGATGCTGAACTTCGCCGCCGAGCGGCTGGATGGCGGCCGACGGACCGGCGACCGCGTCGCAGCCGACGACGATGTCGGTGGTCGCCCGCGACCCGGCCGGCCACGGCCTGCTGTGCCGCAGCCAGGGCAAGACGATCCTGATGGTCGTCGGGCACGCCGGCACAGATGGGCGCCGCCCACGGCACGCTCCTCGCGCGAGCCGGCGCGAAAGACTGACCGAGCGGGTGCTGTACCTGGTCGGCGGCGGCGACACGCTTCGCTCGGGCCAGTGGTTCCTCGACCGCATGGCGGAGATCGAGCGCCGCACGCTGCCGCACATCCCGCCGCGGTTCCTCGAAGAGTGCGACGCCCTGGCTCGAAGGCGGCCGGCGTCTCCCAGCGCGACGGCCGCTACGCCAACCTCTTCCCCGAGCGGTTCCATTGCAGCGGCGTGGCGCTGCGGGGCAAGGCCACCGCCGGCGGCCGCGTGCTCCACGCCCGCGTGCTCGACTACATGCGCGAGATCGACCTCCAAGACGCCGCCGCCGTGCAGGTCTTCATGCCCGAGGGACGCTACAAGTGGATGAGCCTCGGCTACGCCGGCTTCATCGGCACGGTGACGGCCATGAACGAGAAGGGGCTGGCCATCGGCGAGATGGGCGGGCGCGGCGAGGGCCAGTGGGACGGCATGCCCATGAGCCTGCTGCTGCGCGACGTGATGGAGCGGGCGGCCACGGTCGAGGAGGCCCTGGCCATCCTCCGCAGGCCGCCCCGCGAACGTGCGAGTATTACTACGTGCTGAGCGACCGCTCGGGCGCGACTGCGGGCGTTGCACTGCACCCCGCAGCAGATGACCGTGCTCGAGCCCGGCCAGCAGCACCCCCGGCTGCCCGCTGGTGCCCGAGGACACGGTGCTGATTTCCGGCGAGGACCGGGCGAAGCTGCTCAGCCAGCGGATCCAAGAGAATTACGGCCGGATCGACGTGCCGAAGCTGATCGAGATCATCAAGCGGCCGGTGGCGATGCAGTCGAACCTGCACGACGCCATCTTCGCCCCGGAGACGCTGGAGATGTGGTTTGCCGACGCCGGCAAGCACTCTCCGGCTTGCGACGAGCCCTATGCCCGCGTGAACCTGCGAGAACTGATCCAGTTCTACGCTGAGCAGATTGATGCCGCGCGGCGGTGAACTCCTGCTGGGGCCCTGCCCGTGCCCGTTTAGCCGCCGCCGGTACGGCGGCGGCCACTGAACAGCCGCGGGCCCACAATCCCTTACTGCACGCCAGCCCCGATTGTGCCTGCTTTCGACTGTGGCTATGCTGATCCATTAGATGCTTTGGCTCTGTCTCAGTCGTTGTCAACAAACGGGAGGTTGCCATGAGAGCGTTTTTGTGCATTGCGGTGGTTTCGGGCTGCTTGATGGCCGGTCTGGCCGTGCTTACCGCGACGGCTTCGGCCGTGGATGCGCCGTCCACCGGCAAGGTCTATGAGTTGCGGACGTACACGGCCAGTCCGGGCAAGCTGGACGCGCTCGACGCGCGGTTCCGCGACCACACCTGCAAGCTGTTCAAGAAGCACGGCATGGAGGTGGTCGGATTCTGGACGCCCTCGGAAGGCGAGGAGTCGAAGAACACGCTCATTTACATTCTCGCCTTCCCCAGCGCTAACGCGCAGAAGGCCGCGTGGCAGGCCTTCCGCGACGATCCCGAGTGGAAGGAAGCCAAGGCGAACTCGGAGAAGGATGGCTCGCTCACTACCGACGTGAAGAGCAAGAACCTCAAGGCCACCGATTACTCACCCATTCGTTAAGCGAGGGCAAGGTCATGGTCCGGATCATCGCGTTGTCGTTTGCTGCGGGGATATTGTTGCTGTGTGCCGGTTGTGGTCAGCAAGGGCCGACCTATGCCGAGGCGCTTCAAACCTACACGGCCGAGATGCAGGAGCTTCAGCGGCTGCAAGCGGAGCGTGACCGAGTGCAACAATCGGCCGAAACAGCGGGGTTGGCCGACTTGATTGGCGGCTCCTTGCTGGGGTCCGACTTGAATCTGTCGAAGCAGGACTTGGAATCGATCCAATCAGGTTCGATGGACAAGTTCATGGACAAAGCCTTACCGGAAGCCCAGTACAGGGTGTGGTATGCCGAACGAGTCAAGCGGGGCGAGCAATTGCCGGACCCCGAGGCCGAAACCGAAGCCATCAACAAGGAGCACGCGCGGCTGAAGCTGCCCGTCCAGCCCGGCATCGCCCGCGAAGCCAAGGCCCACGAGGCGCAAGTGGCGAAGACCAAGGCCCGCGACGAGTCGCTGGCGAAGCTCGACGCGCAGATCGCCGTTCAGAAGGAGCGGGTCGAACATGCCCGAGCCGTGAAGGACGAGGCCGAAGCCCGCAGCCGTTGAAACGCGCAGCCGTGAAGCGGGCCGTAGAGCGGATTTCAATCCGCTGGAACGGAGTGAATTCCGTTCTACAAGGTTGATTTCCAACGAGTTCTGGGGTCAGCAGCCAATCGGCAAGGGGGCCGCGGTGCGGGCGGCCACGTTGGCCTCGCCGGACGGCTCTTGCGCCACGTGCGCGGGCAGGGCGACGCGTTGCGCCCGCGGACGCACTCTCACCGGCTCGTCGAGCGTCTCCAATTGTTCCACAAACGACTGCATGATTCCGTCGATCCTGGCACGGGAGAACCCCGTCACGCGATAACTTACGCCGATGTTCATCTGCTGGTGGATCGTCGTCGGCGAAATCACCAGCGGAAGCGCCGGTCCGTTGGAGACCGCCCGGCGGAAGTCGAGGATCCGCCAGGCGCCCTGCTGCTCGATCCACGTGCCTCGCAGATAGACGTTGGAGACGCCGGCCGTCAGGGGCAACACGCGGCGGGCGAAGTGAGGGCGGCTCTCCGGCTTCAAGCGGGGCCAAATCGCGCCGGCCACGCGCAGATTGACCGCCGAATCGAGATAGCTCCGCTGCTCCTTCCGCCGGCGCGTGATGGCCGCGACTTGGCGGGTCAGTTCGTCAAGCCCCACTCCCCCATCGCCCACAGCACGCACCACGTAGTAGCCCAGGAAGGTGCCCAGCGATTCGCGCAGGTCGTCTTGGGCGTCGGCGCGCGTATCGACGATCGTGCCCAACGTCATGTGGCGGGCTCCCGCTCGGGACGATCGCTTCGGCAGGAAGGGGGCCATCGCACGGCACAGACTGGCCAGGAACACGTCGTTGACCGACGCCTCGTTGCGGCGGGCGAACTGGCGGAGTTTCTGCACGGTTCCCGGCCTCACGCGATACGCCGCGCAGCCGACCGCCATCTGGGCGGCAGACGCATAGGCCACCCGCCACGTCGAATGTTGATCGAGCCAACCGCGAACGCAGCGCAATGCCGGCAGGGCCAATCGGGCACCCCGCAACCGATGCGAGAAGACGTCGCGGTAGGTGCCGGGGTAAAGGTCCAGCGTTTCCTCGTTCTCGGGAATGTCCAGCCCCAGATATCGGCCCAGCACGTGCCGCATCACGAGCCTGGCCCCCACGCTATCGGTAGCCCAATGGTCATAGATCAGCGAGACATAATGCGAGGCCGGGCCGGCGTCGACGACACTGAACCGGAACGGCCGGCAACGCGGCCGTGCAAACGGACGATTCAACTCCCGCGTCAGATGGGCGGCCAGCCGGTCCTCGGGCGGCTCGTCGCCGTCGACGACCTCAACCTCGGGCGGAAACGGCGAGTTGTCGGGCTCGTGACGATACCACACGCCCTCGGGGTCAATTTCGGCAATGCCCAGGGCGTTGTGGTCCAGGGCATCTCGAATGGTCTCCTGCAAGGCGCCGATCGAGCGGCCCCGCAAGCTCGTAGGTATGGACCGCGTTGTAAGGGTGCAATTCACTCCACTGCAACATCACGCGCTGGAACGCATTCAAGCGACCGACAGGGCTCGCTGCTCGGCAAATCATATTTCTCAACTCCGCGGTCGAACGTGGTGCTCGCTGACGGACGAAGTAGCTCGCAGTTTGCGTGCCAACCGATGCAAGATCACATCGTTTGGCCAGAATGTGAACGAATGGGCAATTGTAGCAGCCTTTAAGGCCCTTTTGTACCAGGGGGTCCTGACGGGGCCCGTTAATTTTCCTGGCACGCCATTATATTTGCTGGCTTCGGCCCGCATGGGCGACGAGCAACACCACCGCAGAAGGTGGCGGGCGCATCTTCTCGCCGTCTGTCAACAGAAGGACCGGCCCCGTCCGTTACTCCCGCGGAGTGAATTGGGCCAGATCGTAGATCCCCAGCGACCGTTCGAGCGATGCAACGCGGTCGATCATCTTCTCAAAACCATCCGGACCGAAGAGTTGCTGCTCCTTTTTCTCGAACTCCTCGCCCAAGCTGTCGTACTCGTGAGCGCTGACAATGCCGTGCAGGGCCGGGAACAGCACGGTGTCCTCGCGGGCCGCGTGCGGGCGATACATGCGGATGAACCGGCGCAGCGTCTCCGCGAGCGTCTCCCGCTCGTCGGCACTTTTCAGGGCCTGCGGCGTTGACAACCGCAGCACGGTGTCCGTCAGTCGTCGCCCGGCACGATGTTGGGCCAGCAGATCATCCACCAGGTCCACTAACTTGTTCGCCTTCTTGAAGCGCGGGAACAAGTAGTCCTCTTCCAGCTTCTCGTGGTAATCTTCCACAAAGGAGCGAACGATCCCGGCCGTATCGCCGACAACCTTCGGGGACAGGTCCTGATTGGCGTGCATCCGTCGCAGGGCTTCCTCATAGATCAAGAGAATGCGCTCCAGGGCGCCGTGCTCGCGCATGAGGTCCTCGGCGGGTGAAACCTCCTCAGCCTGATCGGCCGATGACCCCTTCTTCGCCTCCTTGCCGGCCGAGATTTCCGTTGCTTCCTTGGCAAACGCCGGCGCTCGCAGGCCGGCCGCAAGCCCCACGACGCCGAGAGTTGCCCCCGCAACCAGGAATTGTCTGCGAGGAGACTTCATGGAACACCCCCATTGCCGATAGTTGTTGCCACCACGCCGCCTGCGGGGCGACCTTCCGCCGCGATTCCGGCAGGAATTGTACGTCGCGTGCCGGTCAGGGCAAGTATCGTCTTCGCTGGCATGGGTCTATAATGGCGGCGGGACCGGACGAGGCAGGGTACTGGCCCAATGAACCGTCACCGGGAGCGAAGTCGTATGAATCGGCCGTTTGTGTTGGGCTTGCTCTCGCTGGCGCTCGCAGCAGCCACGCACGGTTGCGGAGCCCGGCCGCCGGCTCAGTCGCCACGCGCGTCTGCGGACAGACAGACCAACGTCCTGGTGTTTGCCGCGGCCAGTACGGCCGACGCCCTCGACGAGATCAAGGAGCAATACGCCAGGATGGCGGCCGGCCAGGTCCAGACGAGCTACGCGGGCTCGTCCACGTTGGCCCGGCAGATCGCCCAAGGGGCCGATGCCGACCTCTTTCTCTCGGCCGATACGGAATGGTCCGACTATCTGGCCCGGAAAGACCTGGTGGTGCGCCGGCAAAACTTGCTGGGGAACCGGCTGGCGATCATCGTGCCGGCCGGTTCCGGGGCGAGCGTCACGAGGCCCGAAGACCTGCTGGCTGCCGACGTCGAACACCTGGCCCTGGGCGAACCCGACTCCGTGCCCGCCGGCAGGTATGCCAAACAGGCCCTGACGCGGCTGGGGCTGTGGGACCGGCTCCAAGCGAAGGTCGTGCCGGCGGAAGACGTCCGCCATGCCCTGGCTTATGTGGAAAGCGGCGCCGCCGAGGCGGGCATCGTCTACGCCACCGACGCGGCCGTCAGCAAGAAGGTCCGAGTGGCGGCCGAACTCCCCGAGAACCTGACCGAGCCGATCCGTTATCCGCTGGCGCTGCTGAAGCATGGCGAGCACAACGCGGCGGCGGAGTCGTTCTATCGGTACTTGTTTTCTGCGGAAGCGACAGAGATTTTCCGGAAGCATGGATTCACAGTCTTGACCGAAGCCGAGGCCCATCGAGAATAGACTCCGCAGTCGCCATGGAACCTCCCTACTCCTTGTTGACCCCGGCGGAATGGAGCGCCTTGCGGCTGAGCCTTCAAGTTGCCCTCTGCGCGGCACTGGTCAGCCTGCCGCCGGCCGTCGTCGCCGGATACATGCTGGCCCGTTTCCGCTTCTTCGGCAAGTGGGTGGTGGAAGTGCTGATCGACCTGCCCTTAGTGTTGCCGCCGGTGGTGACCGGTTACCTTCTGCTGGTCGCCTTCAGCCCCTACGGCCCGGTCGGCTCAGTCTTGCTCGCGTGGTTTGGGGTGAAGATCGTGTTCAGTTGGCTGGGGGCGGCCCTGGCGTCGGCCGTGGTCAGCTTCCCTTTGATGGTTCGGGCGCTTCGCCTGGCGTTCCAGGGCGTCGATCCCCGCCTGGAGATGGCGGCCCGAAGCCTGGGGGCCGGTCGCCTCGGGGCCTTCTTCACGGTCGCCCTGCCGCTGGCTCGCCGGGGCCTGATTGCCGGGTTCATGCTCGCCTTCGCCCGCAGCCTGGGCGAGTTCGGCGCCACGATCATGGTGGCCGGCAACATCGCGGGCCAGACCCGCACCATCCCGCTGGCCATTTATACGTTGAGCAATCAGCCGGCGGGAATGCCCGCAGCCTGGCGACTGGTGGGCCTGTCGATCCTGCTGGCCTGTGCCGCCCTGGCGGTGAGCGAGTGGCTGGAACGGAGGGCAACCGTTCAGTAGCAGGCACACTCCGTGTGCCGTCCGCTGGAGTGTGATCAATCGCAACAACTCCCTTATACTGGGATCGCCGGGCCGCAAAAAGAGGCCCGGCGGACGGCACACAGAGTGTGCCTGCTACTTTCCAGACCATGAACGGCTACAAACGGAGGCGATCGCCCGATGTCCGTGCTTAGTTTCCAGTGCCGGCACACTTACCCCGGCGGGTTCCGCCTGGATGCGGCGTTCGAGCTGACGCACCGCTTCACGGCGTTGTTCGGGCCGTCGGGCAGCGGCAAGACGAGCATCCTGACCATAATCGCGGGCTTCCTTCAGCCGCAGCAGGGCCGCATTCAATTGGGCGGACGCACGCTGCTCGACACGGCCCGCGGCGTGTCGTTGCCGCCCGAGAAGCGTCACCTGGGCATGGTCTTCCAAGACTCCCTGCTGTTCCCGCACCTGACGGTCGAGGGAAACCTGCGCTACGGCCAGCGCCGCCGACACCACCGGGGACGCATGCTCGACTTCGCCCGCGTGGTCGAGGTCTTGGAGATCGGGCCGCTCTTGCCGCGGCTGCCCCGCAACCTGTCGGGCGGCGAACGCCAGCGCGTGGCCCTGGGCCGTGCCCTGCTGAGCGGCCCGGAACTGCTGCTGATGGACGAGCCGCTGGCCTCGCTCGACGCCCCGCTGAAAGGCCGCATCCTCGCCTATCTGGAACGGGCCGTGGCCGAATGGGACATCCCCACGTTGTTCGTCACGCACGCCCAGGCCGAAGTCCGCCGGGCGGCCGATTGGGTGGTGCTGCTGGAGGCAGGACGGCTCGTCGGCAGCGGCCCGCCGGACGAAGCCCTCAGTCAGCCGGAGCCGCTGGCCTGGACCAATTCCACCGCCCCGATCAACCTGCTTCGGCTCGACCAGGTCGAAACGCAGGAGGGATATTTGACGGCCCGCGTCGGCGGCCAATTGATGAGGCTGCCGCCCCGCGAGAGTGCCGAGCGGTTGCCTTCGTTCGTCCAGTTCTCGCCGACCGACGTTATCCTCTCCCGGCAGGATGTCTCGGGGCTGAGCGCGCGGAACCACTTTCGCGGCCGGGTGTGCCGGCTGATCCCCGTCCATCAGGCGGTGTTCGTGGCGGTCGACATTGGCCAGGTGCTCTGGGCCGAGGTCACGCCCCAGGCCGTAGCCGAGCTGGAATTGCAGCCGGGGGTCGAGGTCATCTGCCTGCTGAAAGCGCATAGCCTGGTGCCGGTCGACTGAGCGGAAAGCGCGAAAATTGGCCAATCTGTGGGCGGCCAAAGCCCGCGGGAATGGGAAACGGCCAGGGTGTGCCTGGGCCACTTGTCGCCCCATGCCGGAAGGGCTAAGATGCCGTTCGCGGTCTGGATCGAGGGAATATCCTAAGAGACTTGCCCGCCGCCGATTGAAACAGGAGACAACAGAGGCAACGGAGACAGGCCGTCCTCCGTTCTCTCTGTTTCCTCCTGTTCCAAGTGATGGTTGCCGGCAGGAGGCGACCGAACCCGAAAGACGCGAGCCTGTCCCCCCTATCTCCCTTGAAGAAGGTGCTCTCATGATCGCTCGTGCAAAGTGGCGAGTTACCATCATTGAGTTGCTGGTGGTGATTGTCGTCATCGGCATGTTCATCTGTCTGATTGTGCCGGCGATCCAGGCGGCGCGGGAATCGGCCCGGCGGGGAAAATGCATCGACAACATGAAGCAGATCGGGCTGACGGTCCACAACTTCCTCGACGCCAAGAAGTGCTTTCCCCAGAACGGTTTCGAGGTCGGCGGGGGCCCCGACACCTACGGATCGGCCGTCGGCTGGAGCTTCTTCCTGAGGATCGCCATGCAAATGATGGAACGGCCCCCGCTCTATGAAGACTTTCCGATTGATTCTGGCGACGTTGAGGGTTTGCTGAATCGCGAGATGGCATCGGACGCCGATGCGCCGCGCCCGGCGCTCACCCTCAACGACTCGCCGCCCGCGGAACTCTTCTGCCCCAGCAACTCGCACGATCACTTCGCGAATCCGGACAATACGCAACTGGGTACGAAGTTTGGATTGACGAACTACAAGGGGATCGGCGCGTCGGTCATCGGCGCCTTGAACGCCGGGCTGAGGCCGGGTCGCAGCGCAGTGAATGATAGCCCCAGTGACGCCGCGAACGGCCTGTATGGAGATGATTGGAGCCGCTTCCCGGACGGAGCCATGTTCGTGGGACCTCCGAACCAGGCATTGCGGCGCGAAGACATCGTCGACGGCCTGTCTCATACGTTCTTGTGTGCGGAGACAATCGACAATACGCCGGCCACGATCAATTCCGGCGGCAGCCGATGGATTTTCGCCTCCGACGTGTGCATGGTCGGCCTGCCGACGCTTGACGCGAACGGGGCGGCCATTCCGGACGCCAAAGGCCGTGTGCATTTTGCCGGTCCTGCCAGCGAAGGGTTCTATTTTCCGAACGGTTCCTCGCGCACCGGGAGTCGTTTTCGCCGGGATCACCCCAACCCGCGTACGGCGACGAAAACCCGAACGCCAACTACAGGGCGTACCGCACCTACCTGTCGTTCAAGTTCGACGGCACCGATGCGGGCACGTATCCGTCATACGGATACGGCGACAAGTGGGCTCTCAATCCCAACAGGCCCGTCTTCGGGCCAAGTTCTATGCATCCAACTGTGGTCAACCACCTGTTGTGCGACGGGGGGGTTTTGAGCGTGCCCAGGGACTTCGACGTCTCGGCTTATATGTTCCTGACAACGCGTGCGGGCGGCGATCCCGTTCCATTCGCAGCCGGTTATCCAGGAAAGTAAGCATCAAAGCGGCGGCCGATTAAATTGGCAACGCTAGCCAATTCAGGCGAGGCACGCCTCATGCAGGAATCAGCAAGAATCCCGCATTTTACCCGGTATTTGCGACTGTAGGCCTTGCCGCATTTTGGAGTGCGGCGATTCATCGCCGCTTTCCGTCGAAGGATGGAAGCTGTCTCTCGCCAGCTACCAAACGCAAGAGAAGCGGCGATAAATCGCCGCACTCCAAAGGCGGACGGTCTCCAAACGGGCGTCAGGTTCTCGTCGACCTCATAGCTGGCAGCGGCGGGCGTGCAACAGGATCGGCGCACCGCGCTGGGAAAGTCCCGAGGTCCGACCAGCCGCCCGTCTCAATGTGGCTGAGACTCAATCGAGGGCGGCTTTCCCTTCCAACGCCCGCAACCGCTCCGCCGTCACGGTCTCGGCGCGGAGGTCGCCGAAGAGGACCTCGTAGCGGCCGTTGTCGAGTTTCCAGCGCAGGAGCACCTTGTCCTTGTCGTTTGGCCCGACGGTCTTGCCGTGATAGGCGAAACCGGCGTTGTACCTTTGCAGACTCGCGATTTGATCGAATCCGTTCTCTGCCCTTACTGCCTTCCCGGCGTTTCCTTCCGTCTCGCGGTGCGATGGCCGCTTCGCCAGACCGAGCATGTCGCACAACTCCTCGAAAGTGTCATCCAAGATGTATTTCTCGCGTGGATAGTGCCCTCCGCTCACCTCGGCATAGATATTCAGCGCATCGGTGATCTGGCTCCGCTCTTCCGGGCTTGGCGGCTTCGGCGTAATGTCGGTGTAGCCTTCCGGGGGCGTTGCGTCAAACAGTTTCGGGTCGAAGTCGACGTTCCATTGGATGTCCGTTATCAGATCGGTCAAGGAGTGGCCCCGCTGACTGGCAAGCTCGTAGCGGACGAGAACGGGCAGGTTCGATTCGGCGTCGATCCAAATCTCCGCGAGGCCCGAGTCATTGTCGATCTTCTTCATGTCGATTTGGAAGCCGTGAGCTTTCTTGCCGTTGATCTGTTTGGTGCCCAGATCGCGGTCGGCTTCGCCGGCAAACTTGCCCAGGGTTCTCAAGGTTGTCGAGAGATTGGGCGTTCACGCTTAACTCGCGAGGCAAAAGGCGATAAAACGACTTATCTCGGTGAGAGATGGCAATCCCCGGCTTGCCAACGAGATCGATTTCCACGCCTTCGGGCCCCGCTTGCTTCCAGTCGGAACCGCCGACGTGCTCGATCCGTGAGGAGCCCGACGCGAGCTTGTACAGGACGTGCTTGTATTCGGCAACGGGTGTTTCACCCGGCTGAGGGAAGTCCTTGGCGATTCGCACGGTCAGGTTGTACTTGTGCGATTTCGTCTTGCGGATGTTCTCCGCCATCTGCTCCATTGCCGATAGCGACTTGGCATCGACCGCTCCCCAGAGCACGAGGAATCCCAACAGGGCCGCTACGCCGACAAGCGCTCCCGCGGACAGTTGAAAGCGACGATTCATGATGATTCTCCGCAAAGGGGAAATAGAGCGGGCCGACGAGCAGGGCCTTGCGGCAATCGTCGAGGCCGCGATCTCCGGATCGGGGAATTCGGGAATCGCTTGCTGCCGCAGGTGCTCGATCACCCGTTGCAGCAGCGCGTCGCCGTCGGCATCGTTTCGATTAACCATGACGTTTGCCTCCGTCTTGCCGCTGGCCGGTCTTCAGGTTCGCCAAGGCCTTGCGCAACCGCAATCTCGCGCGATGGATCAGGACGCCGACCGTGCTGATGTCAACGCCCAACTGCCGGCCGACCTCTTCATAACTCATCCCCTCGATGCCATTCAACCAGAATGCCTCGGCCTGCCGCGATGGGAGCTTGACCAATTCGTGACGCACCAATTCCACAAGCTCGTTGAGCTGGGCGGTTTCTGGCGGACCCGGATTGGAGGCCAGCACGAGCGCGACATCGCCCGCGTCGATCCGGCCCTGTTGGCGTCGCCGCGTCCGCAGCCGGTCGATGGCCCGGCGCGTGGCAAGCCATCGCAGGAAGGCGGGCCAGTCCTCCACCTCCGGCCCTCGCGCCCGTTGGAAGACTTCGCAGAATACGTCCTGGTAACAATCGAGCGATTCCGTGTAGTCTCTCAACACCCGGTAAACGGTGTTCCACACCAACTGACCGTGACGGGAGCGGATCTCTTCCAGATTGTTCATCCGCGGCCACTTCCGGTCTCGGGGTTCGTCATCAGGATTGACGTTGGGGGAGGGAGAATTATTTCACTCCCCTTCGCGCGGATTGGCAAGCGGGGGTGTAGAACCATTCTCCCGGCGGAGCTATAATGGAGAGGGTCAGGCGGAGGCGAACGCCATGGGTATTCGTTTCTATTGTCCGAGTGGACATAAGCTGAA
This sequence comes from uncultured Planctomycetaceae bacterium, assembly GCA_963759115.1. Lineage (GTDB taxonomy): Bacteria > Planctomycetota > Planctomycetia > Pirellulales > Thermoguttaceae > CAVWXT01. Next base: position 195,331 of record CAVWXT010000006.1, on the reverse strand, counting down.
CGTCAAAGACTTCCAGGCGGGACACAAGGGCATTTGCCCCCATTGCGGGGCAACGGTCCGAATCCCCGTGGCGAGCACCCGTACCAGCTCCCGATCGCGCAAGTCCCGGTCCAAAGAGGCCCCGGATGGAACCGCCGCGACGGCGTCTGACGTGGCTGGGGGGCGCTCCAGCGCTCTGGCCGGGTCGCCCGATCCGCTGGACGAGGCGGGCGACGTGGTCTGGTACGTCCGGCCGGCCTCCGGCGGACAGTTCGGCCCCGCCAACGCCGACGTCATGCGGAGCTGGCTCGCCGAAGGACGCGTGACGGCGCCGACACGCTCGTCTGGCGCGAAGGCTGGCGCGACTGGCGGGAAGCCGGCAGCGTGTTTCCGCAGTTGTCCCCGGCCCGGCAATTTCCCGGATCTGGAAGACATCTTGCCGAGCCCGATCACGATTCCCGGTCCCGGCCGCCACGTCCCCGTGCATCACGTCTCGCCGCCGCGCCACCGGCGGGCCATCGTCATCGGCTCGCTGGCGGTTGCCGCCGTCGCCACTCTCGCCGTCCTCCTCGCGATCCTGCTGATCCAATGAAAATCCAACAATTCCTCGATCATCACGGGATCGCCGCCAATCCCTTCGCCGACGAGGACGCCCAGACCGACCTGGTCTTCAAGGGGGCCTGCATCCGCAACACGTTCCATCCCACCTGGGACAAAATCTACGGCGATCCCGTCGGAGCCGGCCACGGCCGTGGTGTTCGGCGAGAAGGGCTCGGGCAAGACGGCCATCCGGCTGCAACTGGCCCGGCACCTGACCGACTACAACGCCGAGCATCCCGAGCACCAGGTGTTCGTCGTCGCAGTACGACGATTTCAACGCCTTCTGGACCGCTTCCGCGACCGTTTTTCGGGCCGGCGGCGGCGGGCCGATCGGGCGCTGGAGCAGTGGCGGCTGTGGGACCACATCGACGCCATCCTCTCGCTGGCCGTCACGCAGTTGGTCGATCGGATTCTGGAGAACAAGCAGGCCCGGCATCCGGCCGCCCGCGACGAGGCCGCTGCCGGTCGACCTGCTCGACGCCGCGCAGGTCCGCGACGTGATGCTGCTGGCGGCCTGCTACGACCAATCGACGGCCGAGAACCTGTTCCAGCGCTGGCGCCGCCTGCGGCAGAAGCTGCGATTCTCCACCTGGCGATCGAAGTGGGACCTGGCCGTGGGCATTGCTGGTCACGGTGGCGGTGGTCGGCTTTCTTCGTGTGGCGTGGCGAATGGTCTTGGTTCGGCCACTGGTTGCCGTACGTGCTGATTGCCGCCGGCTGGGCGCCGCGCGGCTGGCGGCTGCTGAAGTGGTGGTGGAAGGCCTGGCGGATCGCCCGCAACACCCGCGTGCTCAACCGCAACACCAAGCTGCTCTGCCGGACGCTGTTGAACTTCCCCGGCGGGCAGATCGTCGGCCAGCCGCTGCCCGCCTGGCCGCGCACCGACGACCGCTACGAACTGCTGGCCAAGCTCCAGGGCGTGCTCCGCTCGATGCACTTCGACGGAATCCTGGTGCTGGTCGACCGCGTCGACGAGCCGTATCTGATCAACGGCTCGACCGACCTGATGCGGGCGCTGGTCTGGCCGATGCTGGACAACAAGTTCCTCAAGCATCCGGGCCTGGGGCTGAAACTGCTGCTGCCGATCGAGTTGGAGCGGCTGTTGGACCGCGAGAGCCGCGATTTCCACCAGCGGGCCCGGCTGGACAAGCAGAACCTGATCCGCTCGCTGGCGTTGGACCGGCCAATCGCTCTACGACATGGCCAACGCCCGGATCGCCGCCTGCGCCGCCGAAGGGCAGCTCGCCGAAGATCACCGATCTGTTCGAGGACGTCGACCAGCGGCGGCTGATGGACGCCTTGGCCGCGCTGCGCGTGCCCCGGCACCTCTTCAAGTTCATGTACCGCCTGTTCACCGCCCACTGCAACGCCCACACCGAGGAGCAGCCGGTCTGGAAGATTTCCGGCCGCCACGTTCGAGTCGGTGCTGGCGCTTTACCAGCGCGATCAGGACGCGTTTGAGCGGGCCTGATCTGCCGCTTTGGAGTGCGGCGATTCATCAGCCTTTTTCTAGGGCTTATTAATTTTACCTTCTGTCGGCGGGGGCAGGCTACCGGAAGCGGAAGTCGAGTTCGAATCCATAGAGCCAGGGGATGCCTGGCGCGACGCCTTCGGCCCTGAGCTTGGCCGGCAAGTCTTCGTACTCGGCCCGCAGGCGTTCCGCGTTAGGAGCATTGTAGTAGGTAACGAGGATGGTATTGTCCTTCACGCGGATGTCGCCGTCCAGTCCGCGGAAGATATCGGACGCCAAGTGTCTGGCATCCCAGTGTGCGAAGGGCTCTCCAAGTCGCTTGCGGAACTGATGGATCACGGTCTGCGCCACCAAGGCCGTCGTCATTTGGCCGTAACGGATGTTGGTGTTCATCGTGCCCGCCCGTCTCCAACCTAACGACTGGTCGAAGTTGAAGAACTCCTCGATGTGCCAGCGATGGGGATAATCGCGGGTGAGGGCGTCGAGCGGATCGCGGTTGGTGGTGGAGAAGAAGCCGTTGAACTGCCAATCCTCGGGCGCTCTCCCTGGCGTTGCACGAGTTCGTAGTACGGGCCGCCGCGGCTATGGTGGGGCGTGTAGCGCAGGACTGCCGTGGCGTAGCCCGCCCAATGGGGCTTAAATACCGCGGCCGGAATCTGCCGCCAGCGCTTCCGGTCGCTCTGCCGGTTGGGGATGGGCGTGATGAGGTCGAAGGAGGTCTCCGTATGGACGTAGTCTACCAGTTCCACGGCGAAGTGCTCCGTGTCGGCGGCCACCAACGTGTGCTCCGGCAGCGGCGCGAGGATTTCCCCGGCCATGCGCAGCAACTCAGGCGTCGCCTGGCTCACGGTCCGGGCGGAATTGGCCACCGTGAAACACAGCGGCTGCGCGCTGTCGCCATCCAGGCAGAAGAAGGTCTGCGCCGTCTTGATGGGCCGGGAGCCGCTCTCCTTCTGGCGCTGCGCATGTGCCGCTGGCTGTAGCTCGGCGCGCGGTGCGGGTCGATCAGCAGCAGTTTTCCTTGGTAATGCCCGGAGGCACGGCGGAGTTTCCCCAAGGCCACCTGCAGTTCCTGGGTGTGGGCCACGCTCGCGCCGCCCAGCACCTCATGCACCGTAGTGTCCTCCGCCAGGAAGGGCAGTCCGTTGAGGGGCTCGAAGCCGCGGAGCGTCAAGCAACGCCCCGCGCGGAGCCCGTTGCTGCACAGCGCCGCTTCATGCACCAGTTGCAGCGCCAGGCGCGGTTCGATCCGCTCGGCGGGCTGTTGCGTCCAGGCGCGGAGCAGGTCCCACGTCCCCAGCCGCAGGTGTTCTGCGACCAACAGCCAGAGGCCCGCCATGTTGTCGCTGATCTTATCGGCCAGCCGCTGGCGGACGCCGCGTTCAATGCTCCTCGGATCGCCTTCGACGTGCTGGACCAGTTTGTGAGTGAGCCGCGCCTCGACGGGTTCGCTTTCCGGCCTGGGGCGGAACCTGTGGAGTTTTTTTTGCAGGCCGTACTCGGCCAGCACCCTTTCCACGCTGCGGATGCTGATCGTCCAACCGCTCTGCACGAGCTTTTGGGCGATCACCTGCGGCGAAGCCTCGGGATCCAGGAAGCGGTGCCGCACCACTTGGCGGACAACTTCCGCCGTGCGGCGGTAATGGGTTTTCGGGCCGCGCTTCTGATTGTCCAGCGCCCGCGCCCCTGTTTGGCGAAGGCGGTGCGGAGTTGGAAGTAGCGCTGGCGGCTATAGCCGAACTTGCGGGCGGCCTGGAGTGGCCCCAGGCCGTCGCATTCCCCTTCCGTGAGCATCAGCAGTTTTGGGGTGATATGGTCGTCGTCGGGGACCTTCAATTGACCGGCGAGGCCGACCAGGACGTGTTTCTTCCGATCGAACTGTGCCATGTCTGCCTCCTCCATAAACGCAGTGGGCTTGCCCGGCCGCGCGGCCGGTTCTTCTGCCAAGATGATAACAGGAAGGGGCACAAAAGGCTAATTAAATATGGCGGATTATGCCTCATTACCTAACCATTTGCTGCGTATAGACTTACATTATCCGCCATTTTAATTAGTCTATCAAGTGCCCGGCGTGGCCAGTATCGCGACAAGAACCGGACGGCTTGCTATGATAGGGGCCAATCAATAAGCCCTAGAAAAAGGCTGATAAATCGCCGCACTCCAAAGGGCTAGAAAGTCGTCTGCACTCTGAAGGAGTATTTCTAATGAGAATTGGCGCAAACCTGATTGCCGTTGCCGGCTGCCTGGCGCTGTCGCTGCCGACCGCGGCCCGAGCCGACGAGAAGCCGAAGGTCACTTTGGCGCTGGTGGGGGCCGCCCACATCCATACGCCCGATTTCGTACGGCGGATCAATGCCCGGCCGGACGTCCGCATCAAGTACGTCTGGGACCACGATCCTGAGCGAGCCAAGAAGTACGCGGGCCAACTCCGGGCCGAAGTGGCCAGTAGCGTCGCCCAGATTTGTTCCGACCCCGAAATCTCCGGCGTGGCGATCTATGCCGAGACGAACCGCCACCGCGACCTCGTGCTGGAGGTGGCCAAGGCCCACAAACACCTCTTCGTGGAAAAACCGCTGGGCATCAATGCCAAGGAGAGCGACGAGATGGCCGCGGCCATCCAGCACGCCGGCGTGCTATTCACCACCGGCTACTTCAATCGCGGCCTGCCGGCCCACCTGTTCGTCAAGGACCAGATCGCCAAGGGCAACTTCGGCAAGATCACGCGGGTGCGAGCGTCCTTCTGCCATGACGCTTCGCTGGGCGGGTGGCTCGGCGGCCAATGGCAGTGGATGACCGATCCGAAGATCGCGGGCGTCGGCGCCTTTGGCGACCTCGGCACGCACATGCTCGACGTGCTGATGTGGATGCTGGGCGACGTCCAATCGGCCACGGCCGACATCAAGGTGGCCGTGGGCAAGTATGGCGACACGGACGAGTGCGGCGAGGCCCTGTTCCGCTTCAACAGCGGCGTGACCGGCACGCTGGCCGCCAGTTGGGCCGACGTCGACAATCCCGTAACGCTCGACGTAGCCGGCACCGAAGGGCACGCGGTGATCTTCCGCGGCCAACTCTATTTCAAGAGCAGCAAAGTGCCGGGGGCCGACGGCCAAAAACCCTGGACGGACCTGCCCGCCGCGCTGCCGCACCCGATCGACCAGTTCGTCGACGCCGTGGGTGGCAAGTCCGGCCTCCCCCTGGTTACTCCCCGCGAGGCCGCCGCCCGCGTCCGCGTCATGGAGGCGATGTACGAAGGGGCCAAGCGGCAGACGTGGGTGGCGCCGTAGCCGGTGCCGCGTTCCGTTTTCTTTAGCCCAGGCGGCTGCGTCGTAATTTCTAAAACGGGGTCTTCGGCAAAATCTGTGGGTGAAAAATGGGCCTACGGGGGATTCGTCCTGGCAAGGTGGATTTTCTGAGGGATGGCAGGGCAAATAAATGACGGTGGAAACAGCCGCAAAACCGGGGTTTTCTTGTTGTGTAACGGCCCTCGTCGGGTCTCCCACATCTGCAACGCACGGACCTTTGCCACGGAAAAACGGGGATGGAATCTATGAATCAGATCGTTGAGGCTCCCGAAATCACGAAAACCCCTGAAAATCCAGATTCAAACTGAGTTTCACGGCCCAAATCAACCCACAGATTCTGCCGAGGAGGCCTAAAACGAATATTCCAAGCCCGCGGTGGCTCCGTGATAAAACACGCCGGAGCTGCTGTCAACGCCAAGAGCCTGTGCGTACGTGTCCCGGATAAGGCCACCGTGGCAATACGTTTCCGCGATCTGGCCCGGCGCTAACGCAACGCCTTGCAGCCAGATTGCTTTGTAACCAGCCTTGAGCAAAAGCCGCGGGGTAACTCGATACTTGCATTGCACGCCGACCTCGCCAAGGAAGGCGGCGTGATCCGTCGCCGCCGACTCCCCGAACTGTATCCTCTCCATGCGGACTGAGGTTGCCTCCGCCACGTTATTGTCGAAGATTCCCGCTTTCAGCACGCCGTCCATTGAAAAGCGGTCGCGTTCCAGCAGCTTTGCATCCATCCCAATCTGGAAACCGAAGAGATTGTTCTTCGTATGGGCGTCCCAGAAAGACCCCGTCCCGTGCTTGGTGGGAGGCAGGAGGATGCCCTCAAGGTCCTCCGACAGGTTGACCCAACGGAAGCCGGCCAACACGGTCACGCGACTCCAGGGACTCTGCCGCACGTTCACTTCGGCGTTGTAGAGCCGCGAAGTATAATCCCACATCATCATTTGATCGTCGGACTGTTGAGTTTGCACAAAGTCGCCAGGCGCTCTCATCACGAGCCAATCGTGGTGGCCATCGGGCTCAAGGACTGGGCCAACGCTCCTCGCGCTATTCCAGCCGTCGATCTGAAAATACGACACTTCCCAGTCGGTGCCGTCATCGCCGTGGTGAGTCAATCCTAATTGCGGCCCGCCCGAAAAACCCTGGTGAAGGTCCGTGGCGTTGAGCGCTTCGGTGCCGGTGGTCTTGCGGGGATCGTCGTTGTACGGCACGAGCGACACGAGCGTGTAAGGAACGCTGCCGATCCGGTCCAGGATGATGAAATCGGCCGAGGCGGTCCATCGCGGACAACAGCACGACTGACAGCAGCCCACGTCGCAGCAACCGGCACACGGCGACTGGTCAACCGCCGTCTCCGAAAACGCCAGTGGCGAATCTTCCCCATTGCCCGCAAGCCAGAGGTCGGCCGTTGGGTCGTTCTGGCCGAGGGCAGCGGCAGAAGTCGCCGGCAATAGCAACATCGCACATATAACCGTTCCGAACAATTTACGAGAACTCACGTGTTTGCCTCCTTGCACGATGCGGCCCAGATCATGGGAACGCCCTCCTGACATTCGTATCGGCCCTACAATCCTTTCGCATCGTCATTCATGTAATCTGCTTCGGAAAGAGACAAAATGGGTAGGGCAGACCGATTTTAGGGCCGGTTCTTTTCGGGCACGAAACGTGCTAGTCGCTCTTCTTCTCGGCGGGAGTCGCGCTCTGCCCGGTCGTGCCGGCGTCGCACGCCACTGTCATCAACCGCCAGGATGACACCGTCAGCACACGCTATCGTCGCACACAGCGACTCCCCATCCCGTTGTTCTTTGACCCCGTTGTTCTTTCCGACCCCTTTGTTCTTCCGAAATCGAATCGCCACTACCTGGCACTCCACGTGCGCTTCAATCCCTGCAATCGTGTGTCCGAAAGCAAGCTGCTACCCACCGCACCAATTTTCTCTAGCACGTCGCCAATGCCATACGGCCACTCGGAGACCTCGTCAGATAAGACCGTATGCAAGAGACTCCAACAGACGTTCCGGATGCTTGTCAATAATGATGTTGCTGACTTCATCGCGAAGATGCAAATGAAGCCCATCACCCTGGGCGATCTTTGTCAAAAGTGGCAAGACGGCATCGACCAACTCCGGAAAACTCTCGCCATTCGATAGGAGCAATTCGCACAGACGGATGGACATCGCCGGATTCTTTACGGCTCTTTGGCGTGGCCAGACATCATGGAAGAACTCCAGGGCGCGAGTCGACCACTCCCTGCGACTGCTCTCCTCTTTGTTGCCAAGTTCTCGTTCAATCTGCCACAGGACGTGAGATCGGAAATCGTCACCTCCATGCGATAGCACGTCACGGAACTCGGCGTTAGAAATACAGCGGTCTTCTTTATTCGCACCAGGCGTAATCCATCCCGACAGTGTGAGAACGGCAAGGGATTGAACGTGCCCTTCGCGTGACAAATCCCTCTCTTTCGCGAGGGCCAATAGACCTGGTTTCAATCGCATGTAGAACTCCGGACTGGTAACCCTTGGGTTCCACAGGAAGCCATCCCACAGGGCTTCTCGATCTTCCTCGTCTTTCGCATCAAGGATTGACAGCAGATGATGGGCCGTCCAGTCTGGAAGGAGGTGGTGGAACCAACCGAGATGGTGTGAGATAGTCGCGATTGCGTATCGGCGGGGATCACCACTCATGGCTAAGAGCCTCGCTAGTTGACACAGCCAATTCGCAGAAGGGTCAAGGTTGCCGTGAAGGGCCTCCAGTCGCGAATCCTCAAGTATCGCTTGTGCAACGTGCCCCACCGGAGAATTGAGCGCTTCCGTGCCCCAGTCTCGCGCCCTGTTCGTGTCGATCGCGGTGGAGCGACCCTTGGATGGCTCGATATGCAAAACGTCGATGAGCCTTGATGTTGCTTTGTCGAATGACTGTGGATACTGCTGCGACAGTGACTTGCTGACTTTTTGAAGCCACCACGTCGATGGGTACAGCAATGTGACTAACGCATTATCCGGCATTCGGCAAAGGCGTTCCGCAATTATCGCCGAAAACTTCGGCTTGTCCTTCTCTCGACCGGAAGAAACCAGGAATGTCTTCCAGGCCCATTGCGGATAGTCGTTCCGTCGAGCGAAATGGGTGAGGGCCAGGTAGGCTCGAGCTGGACGTTCAGCGCAGAGTCCGGCGAACGGATCGCGCTCTTCAAGGGTGTTGCCCTCCGATCGACCTGACAACTCGCGAGCCTTCGAGAGAATAGACCCAATGGGCTCACGTAGGAGTAAAGCATGCTCTGTAATCGTCGCGACCCAACCACCTCGCATCTCCCGAGAGTCCGCAGCATGCTCCGCATATTCCGGCTTCCATTTGGGAGCCGCTCGGCGCCGTTTAGCTATCTCCTCTTCCGCGTCAAAGGAGAACTCGCATTTGTTATCTGCAAGCCACTGGAGCCGCTCCAGCGTGGCCCAGGCCCTGTGTTCCTCGTACTTGGCATCGTCTTCACCTTCCCATTTTGCCGGCCCCTTAAGCAAACGATCTTCGATCTGCTTTCGCGATCTTTCCGGCAGCTTTCCCCAACGCTCGGCCAGCACGAGCAGAAGGTCCCTTTGATGGTAAGAACTCCAGAAGGCCTCGTCGCTTAATCCCTTCACAATCTGGTAGAAGGCATGTGGCGTCGCCACCTTCGGTTTCCCACCCGCCCATAACCGAAGCCTGCAAAAGGCGGTGTCGTCATCTGTAGGCCAGGCCGAAAACTCCTGTCGCGACTTGGCAACATCCAATTCTATTAGCCGCTCGAAGAGCGAGGCAAACCGTATGACACACCCCGACAGGCCGTGTGTATGCTCATAGTCGCTGATGTCGGGACGGTCGTCTGGCACAATCGGGCTAATGTGAAACCGATGCATATCGTCGACTTCTTCGCATAATTGGACGGCAAGCTCAATGTTCTCGCGAAGTCTGCGTATAACGTGTTCCAGCCATTCATCCGGGATTTCGGCGTCGTGCGGTGGGACGGGGCACTCGACTTCAAGCCGAACCAAATCCCACAAGCGAAAGTCTGCGTCCTTCTTGGGCGGCGCTGGCTTAGACATTATCGCAGGGTCGGCTTTCAGGTATGGGCAAGTAATGGCCGTGAATCGCCTTATGGTGGCGGGGGCCCAGCCTTCCCGGTCGATCTCACGTTTCAGGTCATACCACTCCCGTCGAGCCTCGCCCCCAGTGTGTTTCCAGGCTTCCAGCAGATATCGCCACGCTTCCAGGATGACAGCGCCAATCTTGTCGTGGAGTCGCTCAAGCCCCCATTCAACGCCGTTCCGAATTCCAGGATGCAGGGACGTCTGTCTTGCGGCCCACCAAACAGCGGCCGGCTGATTCGCAACATTCGCGATCCACGCACCAAGGCATTCGAGCCGCTTGGATAGCCGAGGGATGTGTGTCGCGTAATGCCCGCGCACGGCGGGAAAGTTCTCGTCCGAGAGATTCTGGTGGTCTAAGCTGTTCGCGGCAAAAGCGTCCCATGCGCCAGAAGGAATGTCTCGCTTCCGAACGTGACTCTCCGGGTTGCCCCTTTCTGGCGTGGCATCTGAATCGAGTCCGTACAAACTGAACGGATCGACGACGGGGCTTTCGGGATCGAGCCACTCCGACCTCCCCGGGCTGGCATACCGGCACGACGGATCGAAAACACACAACCACTCGGCCGGAGGCTTACGTTCAGCGAATTCCCGAGAACCTTCATAAGTTGAGACAATGTGGGCCAGTTGTCCCCGCTCATGTGGCCGAAGCTCCTCTGGCCCGCCCATCGCACGGTCGATGGTAGCCCGACGCCATGAACTTGGATCGTCAGCCCTTTGCGCCCATTGCTCCAATGTCTCCCAGAGTGCGCGATGCCCGTCCCCTTGCCCGTAGGGAATCGCTTCGACACCCTTATGACGCCATCGTGCAATGGCCTCATCCGATTCTTCGGCCTGGAAAGCGTAGATGCGGCGCGACGAATCCTGCGTTCTGCGTAAGCCCTCCAACAAGTAGTGTATCGGCGGGTCATCCGCAGAATAGCCAACGAACACTACGACATATCCACGGACGATTTCTCGGAAGAACTCCGTTGCCCAGCCTTCTGAGAGATAGGCGTATCCGAAGTCTGAACTTGACAGGACGAAGCCGTCTCCATCGGCCCCGGTGTAGTCACTGTTCACGCGGCCGTGAAGATAGATAATTCCGTCCAGATCGTCATAACGTGACGGATTGGGCAGGCGAGGAGGCTGATAAAACGCAAGTTCGCCACTGCATTCGTGGAATAATCGATCGAAGTTCGTGGTAACAAGCTGCGTCTTCGATTCGGGGGTCGCGGCCAAACGAAGGACGAGCCGATGCGCCGATAGGTCTGTCTCCTCCTTGGGAGCCAAAGACCTGGCAACTGCGGCTTGGATGTCTGCAACCGTGAATTCTCGCTCCAAAAGGCCGAAGACACGATCCGCCGATATTAGCCCGGTGACACTCAGTTCGTCGCCGATCTCCCGAGCCTTATTAAGCACCTTGCGCACGTCGCTGCCATCCGGGACGCCGAGCTCCCGAATCACGGCTTCGGCGAGACCAAAGAAGTCTGGTAGCCCGGCTCGCGCTTGTGAAACGCCGGCACCGCAAAAGAACACGACCCGCCCTTCGTCACGCGCGTTCAACAGTTCGTCAGGGATCGAAGGGCCATTCTCGATAAATCGCATCGGAACTCAAGTGATTTGGAGAACGAAAAGGTGAAGAACGATGGAACGAAAAGGGGGAACGAAAAGGTGACAACCACCAAATCTGGGTAATGCACGGCGACCCTACAGGTGTTTCTTCGGTCGCTCTCGCGGCGGAAGAGTCCACAGTTCTCAGCCGGTGCCATCGCGCGTCCCGCTTCCTGTCTACAGTGCGGCTCGCCGATTTGTCCGATCTTACCGCGCCGCCTGGAGTGACCGCAATATGCCGGCCATTCGGGTGGTGCAATTCCTGACCTTGAAAACCCCCCGACCGAAAGCGCATGATGGCGAGGAGTCTAGAGTTGCGTGTCGAGAGGGGAGAATCGGCGGTCGAGAGGCGGACGGGGAGAGGAGATAAAAATTGGAAACGGCGCGAGTTGTTGAACAACAGGCTGTCGGAGAGTTGAGGGTCGAGGGGGGAGGGTCGAGAGCACAGAGTAGCACAGAGTACGGGGTACGGGGCACGGAGTCGAGAGTCGAGAGGGGAGAGTAAAGAAGTACAGAGTACGGAGTACGGAGTCGAGAGGGATGGGGACAGGATTGAAGAATTGGAAATGGCGCGAGTTGTTGAACAACGCAATCACGCGGGCAATCCGCTTGATGGCGGCTGCATTGTGACGTTCGTGGGTCTTGGGACTTGGGACTTGGGTCTTGGTGCCCCTCTCCCGCAAGCGGCAGAGGGCGGTTATTGTTATACGACTGCCAACGCCCAATTGCCGCCCATGCCTTCCGGAGGGATTTCCGATGACCCGCTACGCTTGGGCCCGCTGGGGCGACATCAATGCCTTCTTCGGCCTGATCCTCGACAACGTGGCTGTGATGATCGTGCTGGTCGTCCTGGTGACCAGTGCCAGCCCGGTGGCCGATCGCTGCTTCTCGCGGGAGTTTGTCTTGACGCAGATGATCCCCGGTACGGCGTTGGGGGTCGTGCTGGGCGATCTGGTCTATGCCTGGATGGCCTTCCGCCTGGCCCGCCGCCTGGGCCGGTCCGACGTAACGGCCATGCCGCTGGGGCTCGATACGCCGAGCACGTTCGCGGTCGGGCCGCTGGTGCTGCTGCCGGCCTTGAAGCACGGCATGGACCAGTACGGGCTGGACCACGGCCAGGCGATGGTCTTCGGCTGGCACGTGGCGGCCTTGGTGTTGGTGATCGTCGGGGCCTTCAAGTCGGTGCTGGCCCCCTTGGGCGGAAAGATCCGACAATGGGTGCCGCGGGCCGGGCTGTTGGGCTCGCTGGCGGCGATTGCCTTGGCGCTGATCGCCTTCGTGCCCCTGTGGACGCACATTGCCGCCGTGCCGGTGGTGGGCTTCGTCTCGCTGACGGTGATTCTCGTGGCCCTGGTGGCCCGGCGGACGCTGCCCGGCAGAATCCCCGGGGCGCTGGCCGCCGTGCTGTTGGGCGTGATGCTCTACTGGCTGGCCAACTATCTCACGGGATTGCTCGGATGGCCCATCGTTCCGCCGCCCGAGAAGCACCCGGCGGCCGCGTGGCAGGCCCCCGACTTGCTGCCGGCCTTCTCGCGGAACCTGCTCTGGTGGCAACACGTGGGCTGGCTGGCCCTGGCCAATCTGCCGGTCATGCTGCCGTTTGCGCTGGCGACGATCGTGGGCGGCATCGACTGCACCGAAAGCGCCGCCGCGGCCGGCGATGAATACGACACGCGAACCATTCTCTTGACCGAAGGGCTGGCCTCGGTGGCGGCGGGGGCGTGCGGCGGCGTGATCCAAAACACGCCCTACATCGGCCATCCGGCCTACAAAGCCATGGGAGGGCGGGCCGCCTACACGCTGGCCACGGCCGGCTTTATTGGCGCCGCGGGGCTCTTCGGCTGGTTCACTCACCTCTTCGAGTGGTTGCCCGAGGCGGCCGCGTTTCCGATCCTGGTCTTCATCGGGCTGGAAATCGCCGCGCAGTCGTTTCGGGCCACGCCGGAGCGGCATTTTCCCGCCTTGGTGCTGGCGATCCTGCCGGCCCTGGCCTACCTGGCGCTCATTCCGGTGGAACAGTCGCTGGCCGGCCGTCCGCCGGGGCCTCACGCCGCCGTGGCCGTGCAATCGCTTCGCTGTCTGGCCAACGGATTCATCGTCACGAGCTTGCTGTGGGCATCCGCCTTGGCGGCCATGTTGGATGGCAGACTGCTTCGGGCGGCCGGCTACCTTTTGATCGCCGGGATTTGCAGCCTCTTCGGGGTAATTCACTCGCCGCTGCCGACGGCCGTAATCGCCCTGCCTTCCGATGTTATCGCCCGGATGGCCCAAGACCCGGCCATCGTCTGTCAATCGCCGTACCATTGGGCCACGGCCTATGGGTTGGCGGCTGTGTTGCTGATCGTGCTCGCCGCATTTGGCAGCACGATGGCCAAAAAGTAGCAGGCACACTCCGTGTGCCGTTCGCTGGAGTGAAATCAATCGCAACAGCTACCCTGACCTTACGCCGAGAATCGCCGGGCCGCACAAACGCCCGGCAGACGGCACACGGAGTGTGCCTGCTACTTTCCGGCTTACGCTTCCACGGTCAGCGGCGCGAGTTGGATCACGTTGTAGCCCGACTTCCGGAAAGGCCGCGGCTTGGGCTGGGCGATGCCGTTGGCGTCGATCGTGCGGCAGGCGAGGAAATACTCGCCCGGCGGAACCTCCTTGACCAGGGCCGCCCAGTGGACGAGCGTATTGCGCAGCGGCCATTGGCGCGGTTTGCCCGTGGCGGGGTCGATCTGGCTGGGGATCGGCGGCAATTTGCCGTCGGGCAGCCCGCCGCCCCAGTGCTCCGGCGGCGGCAGCACGGCCGCGTCTTGCCAGTTGCCCTTCTCGAAATACGGATCGTCGTCGGGCTGCGGCGGGTCCTGCAACTGGAGCCAGTATTGCACCTTGCTCAACCCCGACATGCCCACCTGGGCGACGCCCGTGATCGGCAGCGGCTGCCCGGCTTTGAGCCGCTTCGGCACGTTCACGAATCGGGCGCAGGTCTTCAGCGTTCCCTCCACGTCGTTGTTCGCCAGTGCGTAGGTGTCGTTCGCCTGATAGTTGTTGGTGAGTACGATCCGCTGGATCCACTTGACCGACCGATTGCCGTAGGCCTCGGGCACGATCATGCGCACCGGGCCGCCGGCCTTGATCGTGAGCAACTGCTCGTTGAGCTTGTAGCAGAGGATCACGGGCTGCTCGCCCGGCGGGTCCTCCAACACGCGGTCGATCGGCAGCGAACCTTGGAACCGCTGCTTGGGGTCGTCGTTGTGATAGCCGTAGTAGAACACGCGGCGGAGGTTGGCGGCCGGTTTGGCCAGCCAGATCACTTCGCGCAGGGGCACGCCTTCCCACAAACCCATCCCGAACGGGTCGGCGACGTTCGTGCAGGTCATCGCCTTCAGGTAGCGCACGGCGGATTTTTCGGCCAGCTTCATCAAGCCCTTCCAGTCCAGGGCGGTACCCAACTCCTTGGAGAGCGGATGCGCCACCTTGGTGTCGCTATCGGGATCGGGCACCACCTCCAGTTGCCAGGTCTCGGGGTCGAGCCCGACCTCGCGGCGTTTTTCGGGCGATAGATCCTGCGGCGCAGGCCGGTTGCGGCCGTTGAAGTAGAACTTGTCGACCGGCGTGAGATAGCTGAGCTTGGCGATGGCCTCGGCCAGCACGTCAGACGCGCCGCCGGGCTCGGCCCAGGCCAGCGAAGCCCCCAGCCCCGCGATGCCGGCCGCCCCAAGCCCGAGGAAATATCGCCGGGTCAGCTCAAGATGCTCCAGGGCGAGACGTTTTGAATCGTCCATTCCAGTGGCCTTTCACGTTGCGAGGATTTCACGTGGGCGAACCTGGCGCCCATTATATCCGATCGCGGCATTCGACTGCCAGCAACGCGCCCACTCCAGCTTCAATGCCCGCCGCTGCCGCCAAACGGGTTGGCCTTTCGCGGCATCAGCTTGCAGAGGAGGATTCCGCCGAAGTAGAGGAACGTCAGGGCGAAGGCCATCAAGAGCATGCTGTAAGGGTCCGGCGGAGTGACCAGGGCCGCCAGCACAAAGATCGCCAAAATTGCAATCCGCCACTGCGATAGGTAGCTCTTCACCGTGAATATTCCGATTCGCTCCATGAACAGCATCACCAGCGGCAGTTGGAATCCGATCCCGAACCCCACCGGCAGGATCAGCACGAAACTCAGCCACTCGTTGATCCGCGGCTCGGGCGCAATGCCCATGCTCCGGTTAAAACTCAACAGAAACTTGAGCACCGGCTCGAACACGACGAAGAAGGCCAGGGCCGCCCCCGTGAGGAACAAGCCGAGACTGAAGGGCAGATACATCTGGACGTAGTGCCGTTCGTGCGGGTAGAGTCCCGCGGCCACGAAGTGCCAGATCTGGTAGAACACCCACGGGCTAGACAACAATACGCCCACCAACAACGACGCCTTGACGTAGACCGTAAAAGGCTCCGCGGTGCCCATGCTCTTGGTCTGCAATCGCGGGTCGTCCTCGCTGCGGTGCCAGGAGTGCAGTTGGATGTCGGACCGCTGCGCCGATGGCGGCATCTGCACGTCTTTGAGCAACTCAGGATAGGCCCTCTTCAGCGCCGAGAGCAACTCGTTCGAGTCGAGGGTGATTTCATCGGAAAACAGGCGATTCTTGTAGACACGATCCTTCAGCTCGTTCTCCGTCCACACCGGAGTCTGGCCGGACGCCTCCTGTTCCTTCCTCTCGGCCTCAAGCCGTCGGGCGTCCTCCTTTTCGAAGTAGTCGTTCAGGGCGTTGGAGAGCGGCAACTGGATGAAATTGACGACGTAGCCCCCCGCCATTAACCCCACGACGAACCCGGCCACCAGTCCGATGAGCGACTTGAACAGACAATTGCGCAACTCTTCGAGGTGTTCCCCGAAGGTCATCGTGCTCTCTTGGAACAGGTCGTCTTCGCGTGCTTTGGGCATGGATCTCCTCAGGCAGCGCCACCGCCGGCCCGACAAACATTCCAGTTTACCACCAGCCGCGGCCCGCCGCAACGAACCGCGAGCGGTCGGCGCGTTGCTTCCCACAATGCCGCGACCGTTGGTCGCGCCCCCACCGCCGCCAACGGTTACCGCTTGGCGTGAGACGCGCGTGGCGTCTTTCCGCGCACGGACGCTCGGACCTTGGCATCCGGCCGGCGAGACGCCATAATCCTGCTGCTGCTCAATATCTGCCCAAGAAGGCGACTGCCGATGGTCCCACTGTATCCGCTTCGTTTTCGGCCCGTCTTGCGGCGCTACATTTGGGGGGGGCGACGTCTGGAAAGCTCGCTCGGAAAATTCTGCCGCCCGGTAACGATTGGGCTGAAAGCTGGGAAATTTGCGATCATGTGCCGGACCAGAGCGCGGTCGAGTTTGGGCCGTTGGCCGGGACCACGCTGGGCGATCTGGTCCGCCAACGCGGTTCCGAGCTACTGGGCCAACACCATCCTCAGGCCCGCTTTCCGCTGCTGCTGAAGTTTCTCGATGCGACCCAAACGCTGTCGGTCCAGGTGCATCCCGACGATGACCGGGCCGCCAAGCTGAGCCCACCCGATCTAGGGAAGATCGAGGCCTGGGTCGTGCTCGACAACGAGCCCGGAAGCCTGATCTATGCCGGCCTGAAGCCGGGCGTCGATCGCGAAACGCTCGCAGCCGCAATTCGCGCGGGTCGCTGCGAGAATTGTCTGCACGCCTTTTCGCCCTCGGCCGGCGATTGCGTCCTCGTCCCCGCCGGCACGGTCCACGCCCTGGGCGCGGGCCTTTTGGTGGCCGAAATCCAACCGTCGAGCGATGTTACGTATCGTCTGTTCGACTGGAACCGGCTGGGCCCTGATGGCCGGCCAAGGCCGCTGCACGTCGAACAGGGTTTGGACGCCGTCGACTTCAGCCGGGGCCAGATCAAGCCGCAGCAGCCGCGCGAAACGCAACGGCCGCAAGTGGTCCGATTGGTCGATTGCGACCGGTTTGTGTGGGACCGATGGCGTTTTGACTCGCCCCAGATGACCGAGAATGATAACCGCTGTCACCTAATCTCGGTCCTGTCAGGGGCCGTGCAAATCGAAGGCGATCCGGCGAACACCGTGTTGTCTCGGGGCGGAACCGTACTCCTCCCGGCATGTCTGGGCAGCGTCCAACTGACACCGCAGGGCAACGCGGTGCTCCTGGACGCCTATCTGCCATGATGGCCGATGGTGCCCTTCCGCGACTTTCCCAACTTACCCGGTTCATCTTCCGCTAGCGGTGCCGCTCGCGTATAATCCGCCGCCCCAATCGGGGACGGCGGCGGCTACCGCCGAGCAGGGCTTGGGAGACGTCACGCCATGAACAGACCGGGGCCGTTTGCTGCGGCGCTGCTGCTGTCGCTCCTCTTCTGTGGCTGCAAGACCACTGCTCCGCCCGCGTGGACGCACCCCGGTTCCGAGGAGGTGCAGCGGCGCCGGGCGTTGCAGTACGATCCCTACCCTGAACTGGAGGTCGGCGCGCCGGTTGCCGGACTGCGTCCGCGCGATTATGACAAACCTCCGCCCGAGCCCTCCCGCGCCCGCTGGTACCTGGGCAACTGGGATCAGCATTAGCGTTTGATCCTCCGGTGCGAGATGCCGGCGCGAAACTCTCTTAATCCCACGCGCAAAGGCCGTCCACATAGGCCGCCGATCCGTCGCGGAGCCAGGAGTCGAGTTGGGCCTGCTCCTTGAGTTGCTGGCCTCGCAGGCGGGGAACGACGACGAAGCGGCAGGCGATTTCAGGGAGCGAGGTCACGTCGCCCCAGAGCTTCTCGAACTGGGCCACCGGGAAGATATCCTCCTGGCCGTGTCCCCAACGCTTCTTCACGTCTTTCAGCGTGATGTAGGTGGGCATCCTGAGGCTTAACCGGCGAATCGCGGCCATTACGGTGGACTCGTTGCCCAGGTCGTCGCGGCTCAGCCCGAAAACCTCCAGAAGCCGGTCGACGGTGATCCAGGTCGTCATCGAATTGTAGTAGGTCAGCTTGAACTCGTCTTCCTCACGGGGCATGGCGAGGCTTTCGACGAGCCGCACCCGGCCATCTACCCGAGCCAGTCCGCCGCCGCGGTCCTCGATCCGCCGGCCGATCACCTCGAACGTAACGCCGGCGCCCTCCTGGATGTGCAGACCCAAGAGCCCCGGATCGAGGTCCGCGCCGAGCGTATCGACATTGTGGAGCATGAGATACTTCAGTTGTGGGCGCTGCTGCAGCAGGCGGGCCAAGGTGCCGTTGCGCAACAGGTTGGGCACCTCGAACCAATGGCCGACCGGATGGAGACACTGCAAGGGCAGGTTGTCGGCATAGTCGCTGCCGCCGCGAGCGGCTTCCGCCCACGCGATCAGGGCCGCGTGCAAACTCTCGCGGACCTTCTGCGCCTGCACGTCCAAGACCTGCTGCGGCATCTCTTCCCAGGCGAACCGCAGATCGCGGGGCATGGGCACCATCCGCAGCCCCACGGAGCGGCCTTGCGACAGATACAAGGAGCCGCCGTACCCATAGTTCTCATGCTCACTCAGGAACCGCTCGATCGGCTCGTGGGTCAGATAGCTCGTCGAGATAATGTGCGGCACGTCGGCGCCGCAGGCGGCACTGGTGCGGCGGCTCTTGGCCAGGTGGATCTCGAGGAAGTTCCGATAGCGGCCGTGGAAGCGGCAGAAGGGATGCAGGGCCTTGACCACGCCGGCTCCCTGCGTCCAGCGGCTGCCCGCGCCGGCTGCCAAAGTCAACACCGCAACCTCGCCCGAGGCCAGCGCCTGCTCGCCGATCCGGCGGCGCCGGCCGTTCGTGATGCCGGCGTCCCGAACCGCATCGACGACGTCCTCGTCACCGTGGACGTCCTCAACCACGGTGCGGGCGGGCAACCGGTTCTGGGCCAAGCCGATCCGGCCCGGCGCAGGTCGGCGCGGATCTGTTCGTGCAACTCCGGGTCGAAGCCGTTCTCCGCCAAGAGCCTCTGGAGTTCGGTCTGGCCATGTTCCTCCTGGGTCGGCGGCGGAAATAGCCGCCCCAGCAGGAGTTCCGTGGAGCCGGCCAGGCGCGGATGGGTGCGGCAGGCACGGGCGAAGCGGTCAATTTCGTTGCGGACGCCCGCGCTCAACTCGCGGATGTCGCGGCGGAGCCATTCCGGCGCGCACATCGCGTAGTAGGCGGGCGACATGAGGGCCTCGTCGCCTTCCCAAAGCGTGGCCACGGTGCCCAAAACGTTGATCGAGAAATCGTACACGACCGGCTCCATGGCGAAGGGCAGGGCGCTGCTGCAGCTGCCGCTTGGTGGCGCTCATCAGTTCCTGGAGGTAATCTTGGGCTTCGCTCTTGCGGCCTGGTTCCACGATGAAGCCCATGCCCCCGCCCGACATTCCGCCGAGCATCAGAAAGCCCCAGAACGCGGGCCCGAAATGCTCGCGCACCCGCTCGATCAGCGTCTGCGTGTAGTGGTTCGTGGCCCAGGGAATGATCGTCTGGATCGGGCCGAAGAAGTTCGAGGTCGTCAACTGCGCCAGTTGCCTCACGTCGCCGCGCAGCAGCGCGGCCTCAATGAAAGTCAGGATCGACATGGCATTCTGCCGGCCGTCCACTCGGCCTCCGCGCGCACCAGGTACTTCTCCGTGACCATTTCGAGGATCGGGCCGACGTTCTGCGCCATGCCGCCGTGAACCAGGACGAAGCTGTCGCAGATCGTCTGCCGCGTTGCCGGGCTGACCTCTCCATCGGCATAGATGCGATGATCGGGCAAGAGGCGGCCGCGGCTGACGCCGTACTCGGGATCACCTGGCGCGGCGATCCGCCCTTCGATCATTTTCACGCCCGGCCAGATACCGCCGGAGTCTTGCCAGCCGCCGCCGGAGCCGGCCAGCCACTCGCCAAGGATCGCTCGGGCAGCGACCAGTCGGCGTTCCGACTCGCTGAGTTGCCCGGTCAGCGACTGGACCTGCCCCGTGGCACGCATGCACACGGCAATGATCGCGGCCAGCAGGTTGGTCGAGACGGCCAGCCGCGAGCCCTTCGGGATGTCGTTCACCTTGCTGACGATCTCCAGTCCGAGGCCCGGGCCCGCCAGGCGTGCGAGCACCTCGCCCAGGCTTTGCTCCGAGCCCTCCAGACCCGGCGGCACGATGCCGGCGGCAATCACGGCAGCCTTCAAGAGCCCCAGGTAGTCCTTGGCAAAGTCGAACACTTCGGCCAGCGATCGGATGTCGGCCCGGCTTTTCAAGTCGACGCTCACCAGGCGGAGCACGGGTTCGTCGATCACCCGGAGATAGACCTCGATCGGCGGCCGCGGACGGGCATCCCGCCCGTGAACTCCAAGATCGATCGAGACGTTCAATACACGGGCGCCTTCCGGGAAATCCATTCCCAGGAAGAAAATGTCGCTCCATCCGCTGTGCGAGAGATCCATGCGCACGGGCGTCTGCTCGCAGAGAATCGGGAACGGCGACGATTCCGTCGAGCGGGCCAGGAGCGGCCTGCGAATCTCCAGCGGATGGTCGCCGGGATGGCCCATGCGGAACATCCATTGATTGCCGCGGACCGAGCGAACGCTCCGCCGCACCTGGTCGGCCAGAGTCTGGAAGCCCAGGGCATGATAGGCGGCGGCCAGTGCGCTGGCGATGCCGTCGCTCATGGGCTGCCGCTGGACTGCCGCCAGGAACGCGTCGATGGCCTCCTCGAAGCGGCGATTGAGGAAATGGACATAGCCCTCGTAAGGCACCAGACCTCGATTGCCGGCAGAGAGCTTCTCAGGAAGATGGTAGCGATAGATCTCGCTCAAGAAGAACAGCGCACGGACGCGATGGTAGAGGTTCTCACTGCCGCGGCGGAAGCGATCCAGTTCCGCACATGTCTGGCACAACTCTGCGGCCGTGAGGTCCCGGCAGAAGCGGTCCAGCGGCCGGTTCCGCACGTCGGCCGCATCGCTGGTGATGATATCGATCAGGTCGGCTGGCATCAGTGACCTCGTAAGAGTCCGTGGCGATTCCCTGGGGGTCACGTCGCCGCCGGGCGCCGCTCGGCGACAAGCTCCATCATCCGCACCAGGATCTCCTCCCGGTCCTTTCCGTGGAGGGCCAGGGCCAACTGAGCGATGAGCATGCCATACTTCACGCCGATGTTGAACCGCGACCCCTGGAGTTCCAACGCGAGGTATCGCTCCCGCTGAGCCAGCCGCTCCAAGGCCGGCGAGAGCATGATCGGTTCGCCGTTGCCAGCCGTGTCGGCCGCGGCGACCGACTGGCCGAGGATCTCCATGACGTTGGGCGTAAGCACGTGCATGCCGAACAGGCACAGATAATGGCCCGCCCGAATCCCGGGAACGACCAAGGTTTGCTCCGCCTCGGTGGGGGTGGGTTTTTCCAGCACCCGTTCGATCGTATAAAGATCGGTGCGTCCTGCGACCCGGCGCCCTCCCACGGCGCCGTAGTATCGGAGCATGCTCTCGCGAGTGGCCTGCACGGCCGAGACGGGGCACTTTTCGACCGCGGCCAGTTCGACCAACTGTTGGGCACAGCGCCGCGTTTGTGCGCTGATGTAGAGATGATCGCTCACCAGGTGTATGAACGGCTCATCGCCCACAAACCGCGCCGCACGGTGCAGGGCCTCGCCATAGCCGCGCGGCCGGGGCTGCTCGACGAACTTGAGCATCCGCGCGTACTCGCCGGCAGCCTCGGTATACGCGGGCTGGTCGCCGCAGCGGACCACGACGCCGATCTCGTCCACGCCCGCCGAGGCCACCTCCTCGATCACGATCTGCAAGGCGGTCTTTTCCTGCCCGTTAAGGTCGACGAAGCGTTGCAGCGGCAGCCGATGCTGGTTCGGCCCGGCGGCGGTGATTACGGCCTTCTTGACGTTCATTCTTGGCGGTCCTCGCGGCGGCTCCTCCCGACAGACTCTTGCCGGACGCCCCAAGATACCCATGCGAGACTTCTCGGGCAAGTGGAGATCAAGAGCCTTACTTCACGTCGACGATCCGCTGAATCTGCGGCTTTCCGTATTCGGCCGGGCCGGTGAGAATGTGCAGATTCTTCAGCACGGAGCACTCGCCGCCGCCATGCGTATGCCCGCACAGCACGAGTAGCTTGCACTGGGGATAGGACCGCGCCGCGCCCAGCAGCGTATCGCCGATCGCCTTGCAGGAAAAGTGGGGCAGGTAGTCGTCGTCGGACGGGCGCCCCTCGTACCAGGCGGCCTCGCGGAACGGCGGCACGTGCGTGGCCACGATGACCCGGGCGTACTTTGCCGCGGCCTGGTACAGGACCGCGCCCAGGTGCCTGGCGGCTTCATCGCCCAAGGCGTGCATGGCCGCCCGGATCGCCGACCGGTCGGGCGTGGACTGATCCTCCCATTGGCGGAGTTCCCGGATGAGCCGGTAGTCGTTCACCCTCGTTACCACGTCGGAATTCTCAAAGTCGCCGAGCCGTGCGTCGGCCCAACCGTCATGCCCGACCAAGGCGGTCGTGGCCGTAAGCTCCACGACGCCCGCCTGACTCAAGTACACGAGGTTCTTCGACTGGCGGACTACCTGGGCGACGTGGAAGCGGGTGTCGATGATCGAGCCGTTGTAGAAGTCGTGGTTGCCCAAGACGAAGTAGACCGGCCGCTCGACCAGCATCCCCATCTCGCTGACGAAGCGGCCGATGTTGGGACTCTCGGCGATGTCGCCGCTGACGACCAAAGCATCGGCCTGCTGCCGGATGGAGTCGTAGAAGCGGCAGCGTTGGGCCACGGGGACGAAGTTCAAGTGGATGTCGGTTGCCCAGGCCAGTCGCACGGCATTCCCTTCTCGTGAGTGGGCGTCCTGCGGGTTGGCTGCTCCCCATCTGATTATGCACCCGGCGCCCGCGAACTTCAACCAGCCCGGCATTGCAATCGCAGGGTGGATCATGGCCGTGGGAAGATGGGAAGATGGATTGTCCGGCCAATGCAGCGTACTCACCGGGCGGTAATGCCGAACTGCGGGCAAGGTCGCCGGCTGAACGCGCGTCCCATCCCGATCAAAAAACTTCGGCAAAGCTTGTCCCGGACTATTGACCTCCTCGACAATGTAACATTATAGTGGATGCCTATGATCGTGGACGTCCACACCCATTACCTCGTTGCCGAAACGGCGCTCGGCCCGCAGGTCCGCGCCGACATGCTCCGTTGCGGCATCGACCCGGCGGCGTGGACGTTCACCTCGGACGACCATCTGGCGGCCACGGTCCCCGCGAGTGTGGCCGTAGTGTTCGGGCTCCTGGCGGCGGCCACGGGCTGGCATGCCGATAATGACGCCGCGCTGACGCAGGTTCGCCGCGCGCCGGAGCGGTTGATCTTCTTCGCCAGCGTCGATCCGGGGGCAGACGGCTATCGCGAGGAGCTCGAACGGTGCCACCGAAACCTCGGCTGCCGCGGCGTGAAATTGGGACCCGTCTACCAGGGCGTCCACCCGCTTGACCAACGCTACTACGCAATCTACGACTACTGCCAGCGGCACCGCTTGCCCGTGATGATGCACATGGCCACGACCTTCTCCAGCGGAGTGCCGTTGGAGTACGCGCGGCCGGTGCACGTGGATCGCGTGGCGGTTGACTTCCCCGACTTGAAGATCGTCTTGGCGCATCTCGGCCATCCCTGGGAGCCCGAGGCGATCGCCGTGATCCGCAAACAGCCGAACGTGTTCGCCGACGTTTCCGCCTTGTATTACCGGCCCTGGCAGTTCTATCACGCGATGCGATTGCTGACGGAGTATCGAGCCGACTCGAAGGTGCTGTTCGGCTCGGATTATCCCGCCACGACGACCGCCGCATCGATTGCCGGGCTGCGGAACGTCAATGCCGTGATCGGCACGAGTGGACTGCCGCCGGTGCCGGAGGACGTGATTGAGGGCATCCTCCATCGCGATTCGCTCGGACTGTTGGGACTGGAGCATCCTGGAAAGCGAGGTGCGGCGTGACTCTTCCGGCGACGATGCAGGCGCTCGTATTGCAGCGGCTCGGATGCGTCGAACTGGTGGAGAAACCGGTGCCGCAGCCTGGGCCCGGCGAGGTGCTCGTGCGGACCACGGCGACCACGATCTGCACTTCCGACCTGCACGACATCACGGAGAACCCCTTTGGCGGTCCCCTGCCTCGGGTGCTGGGCCACGAGGGGGCGGGCGTCGTGGCGGCCGTCGGGCAAGGCGTCGAGGAGTTCCGCCCGGGCCAGCCGGTCGCCGCGCATCCGGTGATTCCGTGCCGAGCCTGCGCCAACTGCGCCCGCGGGCTGGGCCATCTGTGTCTCGACATGGCTCACTTGGGTCTGAATCGCGACGGCACCTTCGCCGAGTATTTCTGCATCCGGGCCGATCGAGTCCTGGCGACGCCGGCGGGCCTTGATCCGGCGGCGGCGGCCCTGCTGGAGCCTGTTTCAGTGTGCCTAGAGTCGATCGATCGCGGCCGCGTTAGTGAAAAGGACGTGGTGCTGATCCTTGGCGACGGGCCCTTCGGGGTGTTGACGGCCCGGCTGGCGGTGCGACGCGGGGCGAAAAAGGTCATTCTCGTGGGGCGGCACGAGTTCCGGCTGCACAGCGCTCCCGGAGCCCTGGCGGTACACCAGCGGCAGACCGACAACGTGCTCCGCGCGATCCGCGAGATGGCCGGCTCTGAAGGCGTCGACGTGGCGATTCTCTGCGTGGCGTCGGCCGAGGCGGCCAACCTGGGGCTGGCCGCGCTGCGCGCCCGCGGACGGCTGGTCATCTTTTCGGCGATCGCACGTGCCGCGCCGCTGGACTTGATGCGGGTACACACGCAAGAGATCGAAATCCTCGGCTCCTGCAACGACGAGAACCGTCACCACGCGGCGTTGGAACTGCTGACGGATGCCCAGTTGGATTTGCCATCGCTGGTGACGCACCGCCTGCCGTTAGGCCAATGGCAGCGGGCCTTGGATCTGGCAGCCCACGGCAAGGATGAGGCATTGAAGGTCGCCCTGGTGTTCGGAGACCAGCCATGAAGATCACCGACGTGGAAGCGATCGTGCTGGAAGCCCCCGCGATGTATGCCGCGCCGGAGGACTGCCGCGAGGCCAGCGGGGTGAAGTATTGCCTGCTGCTGAAGGTGTCGACCGACGAGGGCATCGTGGGCTGGTCGGACGTCGAGACCGCTCCGCACGTGGGCGCGGCCGTGGTCAGCTCGCCCTGTACCGGCTCGGAGATGATGGAGGGAGTCCGGCATCTGGCCCTCGGCGAGGACCCCTTCGACGTCGAGCGGCTGTGGAACAAGATCTACCGCGGCACGATCTACTACGGCCGCCGGGGCGTGGCGATGCAGGTCCTCTCGGGCCTGGACATCGCCTGCCACGACATCATGGGCAA
Source organism: uncultured Planctomycetaceae bacterium (assembly GCA_963759115.1). Taxonomy (GTDB): domain Bacteria; phylum Planctomycetota; class Planctomycetia; order Pirellulales; family Thermoguttaceae; genus CAVWXT01. The sequence goes on along the minus strand of CAVWXT010000006.1, from coordinate 169,968 downwards.
GGCGATCGGCCGGCCGCTTAGCAAAATGCTCGGCGGGGCCTATCGTCAGCGGGTCTGTGCCTACGCCTCGACGCTCTTTCGCCCCACGCCCGACGACATGAAGCGGGCCTGCGAGTTCTACCTCGGCCGCGGCTTCCGCGCGATCAAGTTCGGCTGGGGGTGTTTTGGGCGCGACCGCAAGCGCGACGTCGCCCTGGTGGCCGCCGCCCGCGAGGCCATCGGCCCGGACGTGACCTTGATGGTCGATGCCGGCTGGCATTTGGACAGCAGCCCGTTTGAAGCGATCGAATTGCTCCGCGAGCTGGAACCCTATCGGCCCTATTGGTTCGAGGATTTCCTGCATCCGGAGTGCTACGCCGGCTATGCCCGCGTGAAGCAATCCGGCGTGAAGACGCGGTTGGCCGCCGGCGAGCAGGAGGCCACGGTGTGGGGATTCCGGCAGTTGATCGAGCAGGGACAAATCGACGTGATCCAGCCCGACCTGAGCCGCTGCGGCGGAATCACCCAGGCCCGGCGGATTATCTGGGAGGCCGAGCGGGCCGGCGTGGATGTCTGCCCGCACGCCTGGCTCACCGATCTCTTGACGGCCGCCAGCCTGCACGTCAACGCCTGCCTGCCGCGAAGCCTCTTTCTGGAATACAACGTCTCGGACAACCGCATGTTGCGCGACATCGTGAAGAACCCCATCGCGTTGGAAAGCGACGGCACGATATGCGTGCCGGAGGGGCCCGGCCTGGGAATCGAAATCGACGAAGCGGCGGTCGCCCGCTATCGCGTGCGCTAAAGGAACCTCCGATGGACGCCATTACCCAATTCCCGCTTCGCGACGCCAAGCGGCCCTGTGGTACCTCGGGCAGGCCGGCTACATCTTTCGCGCGGCGGGGACCATCGTGGCGATCGACCCGTACCTGAGCGACTCGGCCGCGGGGGGCGTGGCGGGGTTTGCACGGCTGGTCCCCGTGCCGATCCGGCCCGAAGAGTTGCGGGTCGATCTCTACGTCGTTACGCACGACCACCTCGATCATTTGGACCCGGAAACCATCACTCGCTACGGCCACAAGGAAACGACCGCCTTCGTGGCCCCGCGTCTGGCTGCCCGCAAGTTGGCCGCGCTGGGCGTGCCGCAGCATGCGATCCACGTCGTGGATGCGGGCCAGCAGGCCCTGATCGCCGGCGTGACGGTGGAGGGCGTATTCGCCTTGCCAACCAGCCCCGACGTTCTCGACACGACGGGCTACCTGCTCACCTTTGCCAATGGCCGCAGCGTCTACCATGCATCGGACACGGGCTTCACGCCTTTGCTGCTGGAGGCGGCACCGAAGGAGCCGGAGGTGCTGCTGACGCCGATCAACGGCAAGTGGGGCAATCTTTCGGCCCAGCAGGCCGTGGAACTTGCCGCCGCCGTGAAGGCACGATACGTGTTGCCGAACCACTACGACATGATGCGGCTCAATGCGGAGAATCCCGACACCTTCCGCTGGCTCTTCGAGGCGCGGAAACTGCCCGGGCGTTGCGTCATACCAACGATCATGAAACCATTCGTGTGGGAGTGAATCTGCGATGCCACGCTTCGATAGCGATAGCGAGCGATGCGCGTGGGTCTGCCGGAACCTCTACGTGCCCGTGGTGTGCGACGTGCTCGACGCGCTGGGACTGCGCCAGCAGGCGATGCACCAGCGGCTGCGGCCGCTCAATCCGGAGCAATGCACGTTTGCCGGCCGGGCGCGGACGGCCCGCTGGATGGAGACCGACTACATCGTGGAAGGCGATCCCTACGGCGTGGAGATCGACTTGATGGACTCGCTCCGCCCCGGCGACGTGGTGGTGCATTCGACCGACTCGGCGGGCACGAATGCCCCGTGGGGCGAATTGATGAGCACCGTGGCCGGCCGCCGCGGCGCCGTCGGCTGCATCTGCGACAGCAACATCCGCGACTGCCGCAAGATCATGGCCTTGGGATTTCCGGTTTTTTATGCGGGCATTCGCCCTCTGGACAGCATGGGGCGCGGCCGGGTGATGGCGATCGACGTGCCGATTCGCTGCGGCGAGGTGTTGGTACATCCCGGTGATCTGGTCTTCGCGGATTTCGACGGCGTGGTCGTCGTGCCGCGCGACGTGGAAGACAAGGTCCTCGAATTGGCGGCGGACAAAGTCGGACGCGAGAACGCCTCGCGACGGGAATTGATGGAAGGCCGGTTGTTGCGGGAGGTGTATGCCAAGTACGGTGTGTTGTGACGGATAAGGCGAAGGATCGAAGGATCAATTAGCGGAGCGAGATGCACCCATAACCCTCATCGCTTGCTTTGAGCAGGAGGAAACAGAGGAAACGGAGGATTGGCGCGTCTCTGTTCCCTCTGTTCCCTCCTGTCCAAATCGATCGCAGGAAAGTCTTTCGGATATTTACTACACTGGGAGCCATCCGCGAGTTCTGCCATGACTGCCACCGTTGGAAAATTGCGGATTCTGGCCGTCGGGGCCCACCCCGACGACCTGGAGTTGAATTGCGCCGGCACGCTGGCTCTGTATACACAACAGGGGCACGAAGTGACGATGGCGGCGTTCACGAGCGGCAACATGGGCGACGCCCGCATCCCGCCCGACCAGTTGGAGGCGATTCGCCGCAAGGAAGCCCAGGCCGCGGCGGCGGTGATCGGGGCCCGGCTGCTGTGGCCCGGCGTCACCGATGAGTTGGTCTTTCCCAACGAGTCGCAGCGTCACCTCATGATCGACGTGCTGCGGGAGGCCGACCCGGACGTGATATTCACCCACAGCCCCAACGACTATCACCCCGACCACCGCTACGTTTCGCAACTGGTGTTCGATTCGTATTTCCAGAAGGGCCTGCCGCACATCCCCGGCCAGACGCGGCCGGCGTGCCGCTTCGGGCACGCGCAGGTGTACTACATCGACAACCTGGCCGGGATCGGCTTCCTGCCCACCGAATACGTCGACATCACGCCGGTCATCGAGACCAAGAAGCAGATGCTCGCCTGCCACGAGAGCCAGGTGTCGGCGATGCGGGAACTGGCGGGCAACGACCTTCTGGACCTGATGCTTCTCCAGACGCGTTTTCGCGGCCTGGCGGCGGGGTGCCACTATGCCGAAGGTTTTTGCCGGCTGGAGGCGTACCAGCGCGGGCTGACGCGGCGCATCCTTCCCTGAACACGAGAGACTGTCATGTCGTGGAGCGACTACATTCGCGACGACCTCCGCACGAAGATCCGCGGGGCGGACGCCCTGCCGGAGCGGTTCACCCTGCACGGCCTTTCGCGGCAGTACGGCGTCAGCATCACGCCGGTGCGGGCGGCCGTCGACGCCCTGGTGGCCGAGAAGATGCTCGTGCGACGCGACAACGGCCGGCTCGCGGTGAACCCCAAGAAGCTGGGCAGCCGGCCGGCCGGCCAGTCGCCCGCTCCGCCCCGGGATCACTATGAGGAGATCAGCCGCGACCTGATTGGTCAGAGCCTCCAGGGCGTGCCGATTTTCGTCCGCGAAGAGCAGACGGCCGAGCGCTACGGCATCAGCACGGCGGCTGTGCGCGAAGTGTTCCACCGCCTGGCGGGAACTGGCGTGCTTGAGCACTTGCCCCGCCGCGGCTGGCAACTGCGGCCCTTTCGCCGGAAAGACCTGGACGACTATCTCGAAGTCCGCGAGGTCTTGGAGTTGACGGCCCTGGATCAGGCGTGGCCCCATCTGATCGACACCGAACTGCGGGCGATTCGCGACGGCAACCGCTTGCCGGCCGACCAAGGGCAGCCCCCGGTGATCGACGATTCACTGCACGGCTACATCGTCGAGAAGGCCGACAACGTCTACATCCGCGACTTCTTCCAGCGGCACGGCCGCTACTACCGGATCCTCTTCGACTGGGACGCCATCCAATCGGACCGGGATGCGGCCATCGAGGCGGTCCAGCAGCACCACGAGATTCTGGCGGCCATGCTGGGCCGCGACCGCCGCGCCGCGAAGAAGGCGCTGGCCCACCACATCCGCACCAATTACGGCCGATTGAACCGCCTCGATCCGAGTACGCCAGCGGCGAAGGGGATGAACGGGGATTAGCCGCCGGCAATGGCGGCCCTTAGCGAAACGAGCTTTCCATGAAGTACATCATCAGCAAAATCGGTTGTCGTCACATGCGACCGGCGTGTGGAATCCTGGGAGCGTGTCTGGTCTTGCAGTCGTTCTCGTTCGACCGGGCAACGCCCGCGGCCGAGGTTGCCGCGCCCAAGCCGTCCGACACTGCACTTGACGCCGCCGCTCCGGCCGGCGATGCGGCTGCCCTGGCCGCCGAGGTGCATGGCAAGGGCTGGATCGCCTTCAGCGCATCGACCGGACAGGGCGATTGGGACCTGTTCGTGATGCGGCCCGACGGATCGGAGCGCCGCCGCATCACCGACACGCGGGAGTACAACGAGGCGGGCGTGCGATTTTCGCCCGACGGACGCCGAATCCTCTACTACCGCATGCCCAACACCACGCCCGTCGACAACAACGACTACGGCCGGCACGAGCTGATGATTGCGGACGCGGACGGCAGCCATGCCACAAGCTTCGGCAACGGTTTCTCCTGGGCGTCGTGGGGGCCGGACGGCAAACAAGTGGCGTGCCTCGACAAGAGCGGGATTCGGATCGTCGACTTGGCCAGCCGCAAGGTTGTCCGCCAGTTGCCCCGCAAGGGCGTCGTGGAACAACTCGTGTGGTCGCCCGATGGCAGATGGTTCGTGGGCACAGCGAACGGGCTGGGGCCCTATTGGAACATTGCGCGGGTGGACGCAGCCGGCGGCGCGGTCAATGCCGTGAGCGAGACCGAGCGGTACAACTGCACGCCGGACTGGATGCCCGACTCGCAGAGGATCGTCTACGCCCGGGGCATCATTCCCAAGGTGGAAGGATGGGCCGAACTGTGGGCGGCCAGCGGCGACGGCCGTGAGAAGTCGATGCGTTATGCCGAGGAAGGCCGCCATATCTACGGCGCGTGCCCCTCGCCCGACGGCAAGTATCTTGTGTTCACCCGGAGCAAGGGAGACCTGGGGGGCGCCGACAGCGCCGGCACGCAATTGACGATCATCCGCTGGGACGATACGCCCATGATCGGCGGGACCAGCGAGAACCTTGGGAAGAAGTACCCGGAAGCCCGCCGCGGGCCGCGTCTGGACCTCTCGTGGGGCTGGGAGCCGCATTGGACGTTCGCCGAGATTCCGCCTGCCGCCGCCACCGAACGCTGATCACCACCATCGCAAGTGCAATCCAAGGCATAGAACTCATGCACATAAGACGAAACGTTGTGCTCAACGGAGTATTGGCTGCCGCAAGCGTCTTGTGCGTCTCGTGCGCGCGGGACGGGGCGGGGCCACCGGATACTGCCGGCCCAAAGGACGCCGCCGCTCCGGCAACTGCTGGCGAAGACCCCGAGGTGACGACGCGGGGCCACATCGAGGTTACGGCGAAGCTCGTCGAAATCCCCGAGGGAGCGATCTTCAAACGCGAACTGTATAACTACGCGACGATCCTCAAGTACGAGGTCTTGGAGGTACATCGCGGTAAGGTTGATGCCAAGACGATCTACGTCGGCCACTACAACCCCTTCAAGTCGCGATCTGAAGCGGCCGACCAGCGGGTGCCAGGCATTGGCGGCAACCTGAAGAGGTTCCGCGCGGGGCAGGTGCAGCGGCTGGCCCTGGAGTTGCCCATCGACGACAACTACATGGGCGGGATCGTCAACAAATACTTTGACTACTTCGATCCGCAGAATCCGCCGCCGATCTACTGGGCCGTGTGGACGAACCTGGTGAGCGAGTAAGCATGGTCTTCACCACCTACCTCTTCGTCTTCTACTTCCTGCCGATCGTGCTGGCGGTCTATTATCTCCTGCTCGGGGCGGCCCGGATGGGCGGGGCCTCCGTTCACGGCGCGTCGTACGCGCTCAACTGCTTTCTGTTGGCGGCGAGCTACGTCTTCTATGGCTGGTGGAACCCGTGGTTCATCCTGCTGATGCTTTTTGTGACCGTTGCGAACTACTACTGCGGCATCGTCATCGGCCGGCCGGGGGCCAGCCCACGATGGAGATTCTGGGCCGTGACCACGGGCATCACGGTCAGCCTGGGCGTGCTGGCGTTCTTCAAGTACTTCATGTTCTTCGAGACCAACCTGAACCACGTCTTGGCGTGGTTCGGGGCCGACGCGGTCCGCGTGCTCGAGATCGTGCTGCCGATGGGCATTTCGTTCTACACCTTCCACGCCTTGAGCTACAGCATCGACGTCTATCGCGGCAAGGCCCCGCCGGTTCGATCGTTCGTCGATTTTGCCTGCTATATCGCCCTGTTTCCGCAGTTGGTCGCCGGGCCGATCATCCGCTACAACACGGTGGCCCAACAGTTGGTCGCCCGATCGCATAGCCTGGAGCGATTTTCGTCGGGCGTGTCGCTTTTCGCGCTGGGATTCGCCAAGAAGATCCTGCTGGCCAATCCGATGGGCCAGGTCGCCGACGCCGCCTTTGCCGCCCAATCGCTCAGCACTCCCGACGCCTGGTTCGGCGCGCTGGCCTATGCCTTCCAGATCTACTTCGATTTTTCGGGCTATTCCGACATGGCCGTGGGGCTAGGCCGGATGATCGGTTTCGAGTTCCTGAAGAACTTCGATTCGCCCTATCACGCCGACAGCATCACCGACTTCTGGCGGCGCTGGCACATTTCGCTGAGCACGTTCCTGCGCGACTATCTCTACATCCCGCTGGGCGGAAACCGCAAAGGCCCGCGGCGAACCTACGTCAACCTGATCGTGGTCATGCTCTTGGGCGGTCTCTGGCACGGGGCCAATTGGACGTTCGTCGCCTGGGGCGCCTACCATGGCACGTGGCTGGCCTTCGAGCGGTTTCTGGGCAAGCAGAGCCTGTATCGCCGCCTGCCGCGGCTGGTGCGGGTGGGACTGACGTTCGTGCTGGTGCTCTTTTCCTGGGTCTTGTTCCGCTCGGCGACGTTCGACGAGGCGCTCAGTTATTTCAGCGCTCTGTTTGGCCTCGGGGCCGGCGGCCAAAGTGTGCTCTTGCTGCCGGGGCTTCTCTATTCGCAGGGAACGCTGCTGCTGATGGCGGTTTGTGCGATGATCGTCGCCTGGCCGGTGCAGGCCCACGATTGGTCGCAAACCGTAACCTGGCCGAAGGCCCTGATCGCGCAACCGATGTTCTGCGCGTCGCTGATGGTAATGTTCTCGCAGGCGTCCAACCCCTTCCTGTATTTCCAGTTCTAGGAGCCGGCCGTGCCGCGCGCCGCACACGTCTTCAACACGATCGGCTTCTTGCTCGTAATCTCGAGCGCCGGCCTTGTGCAGACAGCGGCCGAGCTTTACCGGGGGGAACGCCCTCAGGCTCTCGACCTCTTCCGTCAGGCCCCGACCGCGGAAAACCTCCGCGCGTTCGAGGGCAATTTGCAGGACGAGAGCCTGGTGGCGAAACAACTGCGGCCGTGGGCCCAGTTCGCGCTATTTGCGTTGCTGGACGACGCGGGCGAGAAGGCGCTTGTGGGACGCGGCGATTGGCTGTTCTATCGGCCGGGGGTCCAATATCTTACCGAGCGCCCCGCGACGAAGACGGCAGCCGCCGGCCCGCACGATCCGATGCCGGCGATCCGGGCGTTTCGAGATCAGTTGGCGGCCCGCGGCATTCGCCTGCTGGTGATGCCCGTGCCGAACAAGGAGAGCATCTACCCCGAGATGCTCAGCCGGCGAGCGGAGGGCTTGGGAGTGTTCGTCGGCCAAGAGACCCGCGCGTTGCTCGATCGGCTCCGGGCCGAGGGCATCGAAACGATCGACCTGTTCGAGGAGTTTCGCCGGGCGAAGGCGTCCTCCCCTCGCCCGCCTGCGGGAGAGGGGCCGGGGGTGAGGGTGGCGGACAGGCAACGCAACGCCGATCCGCCCGGCCTCTATTTGGCGCAGGACAGCCATTGGTCGCCGGAAGGAATGAAATTGGCAGCCAACGCCGTGGCCCGCCGCGTGATCGAGCGCGATTGGCTCGGTTACGGTGCCACGCCATACGACCAACGTCCGGCCCCGTTGCGGCGGTTCGGCGACGTGCTGCTGATGCTGCGCCTGCCGAAACTCCAATGGATCGCCCAACCCGAAGAGGTCGCGTGCGTGCAGGTGGTTCAGCCATCGGCCGGCTCGCTCTACCGAGATGCCAACGAGGCGCAGGTCTTGGTGCTGGGCGACAGCTTTCTGCGAATCTACCAACAAGACGAACCCCGTGCCGCTGGATTCATCGCCCATCTGGCCCGCGAGTTGAAGCAGCCGCTGGCTTCCTTGGTGAGCGACGGCGGGGCGTCCACTCTCGTGCGTCAGGAGCTGAATCGGCGATCCGGGCTGCTGGCCAATAAGAAGCTGGTGATTTGGGAGTTCGTCGAGCGCGACATACGTTACGGAGCCGAAGGCTGGCAAGTGATTCCGCTGCCCGCAGAGGTTGCGAGCCAGGAGAAAACAAGCACGAAAGGAAGGCCGTCCGATGCACAAACCGGTAATTAGTTGCACATTGCTCTTCGCCGGGATTCTCGTGATCCTGGGCGTCAGCCAGCCACAAGGGCGGTGCGCCGAGGCGGCCGGCGATGATCCGGCGGCACGCCTGGCCGAAGAAGTCCGCGACAAGGGGTGGATTGTCTTTTCCGCGCGGTCGGAGAAGGGCGACTGGGACTTGTTTCTCTGCCGGCCCGATGGTTCGCATTTGCGAAACCTCACCAACACGCCCGACTGCAACGAGGCATCGCCGCAGTTCTCCCGCGATGGCACGCAAATCCTCTATCGCCGGCTCAATCGCGAGGAGAAGATCGACAACAACCGCCACGGCACGCAAGGGGAACTGGTGATTTCCCGCAGCGACGGTTCCCGGGCAGAGGCGCTGGGAAAGACGGGCGAGTATCCCTGGGCGAGTTGGAGCCCGGACGGCAAGCAGATCGCCTGTCTTTCGATCAAGGGCATCTCCTTCGTCGACGTGGCCAGCCGGCAAGTGGTGCGCACACTGCCGCGGAAGGGGTTCTTCCAGCAGCTCACCTGGTCGCCCGATGGCAAGTGGCTCTCGGGCGTTTCCAATTCCTTCGGCACGGGTTGGAGCGTCGCCCGCATGGAGGTGGCCACCGGCGAGGCCAACGCCGTCAGCACGGTCGATTGCTGCACGCCCGACTGGTTCCCGGACAGCCGGAGCATCATCTTTTCCAATCGTCCGCCCGGACAAAAGGCCCGCAACGGCCAGGGCTGGACGCAACTTTGGATGGCCGACGCCGAGGGCAAATCGCGGCGGCTGGTGTATGGCGAGGACGGGCGGCACGTCTACGGCGGCAACGTCTCGCCCGACGGAAAGTACGTGCTCTTCACCGGCAACATGCAGGAGGACGGCGATCCGGGCCATGCCGGCTCGCCTATGGGCCTGATGCGGCTGGCCGATGCTCCCATCATCGGCGGCGAGAGCAAGGAGCTCCGCCAACTCCATCCCAGGGTCAATGACGGACCCGTGTTGGTGCTTCCTAAGGGTTGGGAACCGTGCTGGACCTACAGCGAGATCGGAGGTGAATGATGAAAAGGCATTTGTGGCTCGTCGTCGCGGCGCTAAGTGCGATCGACTTCTCCCACGCTCAGTCGCCAGCGCCTGCCGAGTCGCCGCCCCGTGAGGCCTCGGTGAAAGTCTCCTTTGGTAAGCGCCTGGGCCCCCTGGAAATTGATCGGATGGCGCTGGGCCAGGGCGGGCTTTCGGATGAGCCGATCTGGGACAGTCGCATCGCCGAAATCCGGGCGATTCGCCCCCGCTTGATCCGCTTGTTCATTCAGGAATACTTCAACCTCCTGCCCGAGCAAGGCAAATATCACTTCGGCACGCTCGATCGCTCCGTCGACACGATCCTGAAGACGGGCGCCAAGCCGCTGATGTGCATTTGCTTCAAGCCGCGGGCCTTGTTCCCCGAGGTGAACCAGGACATTGTCGAGCCGAAGGATTATGCGGCGTGGGAGCAACTCATCGAGAACCTGGTCAAGCACTATCGCAATCGCGAGGCGGGAATCCAGTACCGGGAAGTGGCCAACGAGCCGGACATCGGCGAAGACGGCGGCTGCCCGTATCGATTCAAGCCGGAGAGCTACGTGAGCTATTATCGCCACACGGCGGCCGCGATTCTCCGCACCGATCCGCAGGCCCGCGTCGGCGGCCCCGCGCTGGCCTCGGTGCGTTCGCCGCTTCTGCCGGCGCTGCTGGATGCCTCTGAAAAGGATAAGCTGCCTTTGGCGTTCATCTCCTGGCACATCTACAGCAGCAGTCCCGGTCAGGTCCGGCGCACGATTCAATATGCCAAGGACCTGGTCCAGAAGCATCCCTCGCTGAAGCCCGAGACGGTGCTCGACGAGTGGAACATGGACCTGATGAAGCCCGTCGTCGATCCGCGTTTCCAGCCGTGCTACCTGCTGGAGACGGTCTGGCAGATGAAGGACGCGGGGCTCGATTGGTCGTGCTATTATCACATCCGCGATTACCACGTCCGGCACGAGCAGTTCTCGCCGTTCTTTTCGCCGCACGGGGCGGCGTTCATGACCCGCTGGTGGAACCGGATGCCGCAGTTCGACGGCCTGTTCGACTATCAGAACAACATCCGCCCCTCGTACTTCGCCTTCAAGCTCCTGTCGCGTCTGACGGGCGAGCGGCTGCGGGTCGTCTCGTCCGACGCGGCCGTCCACGGCTTTGCCACCCACGACGAGAAATACCAGATCGATCAGTTGTTGCTCTGGAACTTCTCGGTCTCGCCCGCGAAGGTCGACTTGTCGCTGGAGAACCTGCCGCGGGAGATGCTGATGAGGCATGTCACGCTGGATGCCCTGGCGGCCAGCAACGACGAAAATGCCCGGCTCCGCCCCGCGCCGAGCACAAAGAAGGGCAAAGGCGATCACCGCGTGGAGGTAAATCTCGACCCATATGGCATACAGTTCTGGTCGTTCGAGTAATCTACGAAGCAGGGAGAATGCCATGACGAAGTCTCATTCCTGGTCCACGGCCATCGTCATCGCGTTGGTTTCGGCAACGCTCAGCCCTGGAGCGGAGACCCAAGCGAAGTCCCGTCTCCAAATATCATGGGGCCATCGCTCGCCGGCAAACACGCCCTTCTTCCTTCGCCTGGTCGCCGACGGAATAACCCTGAGCAACCAGCAAGCCATCGGCCTGGAAGCAGGCGAGGGCTTGCGGGAGGGGGCCTGGCAAACTCGCGGCGGCGGCGGACACGTCGACGGCCTCGGGCTGACGCTCGAATATGACGACGTGCCCATCAAGGTCGTCGAACCGTCCAATCCCATCTGGCGCGACCTGATTGCCCAAAGCGATCCCGACACGGCGCGGCGGCTGCGGCTCGATCCGGCCATTCGCCGCGACCCGCGGAAACTCACCATTGAGATGAATCCGGAAGGCACGCGAGGATTCAGCGTGACTGTCGACCAGTTGCTTGAGAACAAGGCGATCTGGGTGCCGTCGCTGGATGTCTATCTGGCCGTGGGCGATCGGCCCATGCCGTTCTGGAACACCAGACCCAGATCGAGCCCTGGAAAGGAAAGCGAATCCTCGACCAGGTCGAGCGCGAGCCGGAGGCGACGTATGCCGAGTACACGGCCCGCTGGGAAGACATGGGGAGTCCGGCCTACGTACACCCAAAGCAGCCGGCGCCGGGCCACATTGTCGGCGTCACCTGGGATAGTGCGATCCCGAAGTTCGGCATCGACCGCGGGGCGGGCGTCTGGAACGACTATGGCAATCCGGACCGTTTTCGCCTGTGGTTCGACTTGGGCAAGCTGGGCGATGAACTGACAAAGACCTGGAAGGGGCAGCGACTCCTGGACGGCCTGCCGATCGTCAGCACGATCATCGAAAAGGACGGCATCCGCTATGAAGTCGAGCAGTTCGCCTATCCGCTCGACGGCCCGCCAAGCGAGCGGCGCGGCGACGTCGCGATGGTGCTTCTGCAAAAGGTAATTGTTGTCAATCTCGGGCAGGAACCGAGAACGGCCGTTCTCGGCATGGCGCATAGTCGCGCGCTCGCCGCATCGGACGAAACGACGGTAGTCGCCAAGACGCAGCCCGATAGCCTCTTGGTCACCAAGAGCGATTCGTCCGGCGTGCTTCTGACCATCCAAGGGCCGGACGCGGCCAACGGAACGCTGAAGGTTCGGCCGGAGAAACTGACCGTCGTCCAAGACAACAAGAAGTCGCCGCAGGTGGTGGCAGAACTCCAATTCCCGCTGACGATTCCCCTCGGCGGTTTGCGGGAATTCATCGTCAAACTGCCCTCTCCGGTGGTGACCCCGCAAGATCAAGACAAGCTGCTCGCCCTGGACTACACCGCGGCCCGCGCCGAAACGATCAAGTTCTGGTCCGACTACGTGGCCCGCGGGGCGCAGTTCCCCGTCCCGGAAAAGGCGGTCAACGACCTGTTCCGGGCGAACCTCTGGCACGCCTTGCGGCTGCCTCGCCGGCACGGGGGCAGCGGGCCCGACGTGAAGATCGACCTGCCTTATTCCAATTTTGCCTACGATCAGACGGGCACGCCCTGGCCGGTCAACCAGGCCGTGCTGGTGGATTACATGCTCTACGACCTCCGCGGTTACCACGACGTCTCGCTGGAAGAACTGTTGAGCCAATATCGCAACAACCAGCAGCCCAACGGCCACGTCGGCGGCTTTGCCAACTGGGGAGTCTACACGCCGGGCATGATGTATGCCGCGGCCAAGTACTATCTGCTCTCACAGGATCGCGCGGGGTTTGAGAAGCTCATGCCGCCCAGCTTGAAGGCCCTCGATTGGTGCCTGGCGGAGATGCGGCGGACCTCCGATAAGGACGGCCCGGCACGCGGCCTAGTCCGGGCGCCTTTGAACGACCTGACCCACGAAGAGGGAGTCTGGGCTTTCAATGAGGCGTATGTTTACGCGGGCCTGGAAACGCTTGGCCAGGCCCTCAAACGCTACGGACATCCACGCGCTCAGGAGTGCCTCGACGCGGCCCAGACCTTTCGCCGGTCGGTGGATCGCGCCTTCGCCATCGCCGCCGTGCAGGCTCCGCTGGTGCAACTTCGCGATCACACGTGGAGTCCCTACGTTCCCTGCGACGTGCTCGACGCCGCGGCGGATGATGGATCAGTGGTATCCCACGGATGTTGATTGCGGGGCGGTCCACCTGCTGCGGCTCAAGGCCCTGCCTTCCCTTGGCCCCCTGGCCGATTGCCTCCTCCACGACCACGAGGATAACCTCTTCCTGAAGGGCTGGGGGATGGCCAACGAACCGGTCTACAACCAGCAGGCGACCGCCTATCTGTTGCGAGACGATCCCAAGGCGGCCATCCGGGCCTTCTACAGCATGATGGCGTGCGCGTTCAGCCAGTCGGCGTTCGAGCCCGTCGAACATCGCTGGACCTGGGGGCAGTACTTCGGTCCGCCCAGCACGGACGGCACGTGGTTCGAACTGTATCGCCACATGCTCATTCACGAGCGGGACGACGATAGCTTGCTGCTCTTCCAGGCCGTGCCCCGCAAGTGGCTGGAGGACGGCCAGCGAATCGACATCCAGCGGGCCCCGACCTATTTTGGAAAGCTCTCGGCAAACGTCCAGAGCCAAGCCGCCTCGGGCGAGATTCGCGCGGAGGTTGACACGCAGTTCTCGCACAATCCCAAGACCCTTCTGGTTCGTTTTCGCCATCCCCAAGGCCGGCCGATTCGTTCCGCAACGGTCAACGGCGAGGACTGGACTCAGATCGACCGGGAAAAGGAATGGGTGATGATCGCCAATCCGACGCAGCCGCATTATTCGATCGTCGTGCGGTATTGAAGCGTCTCCCCTCTCCCTTTGCGAGAGGGGCAGGGGGTGAGGGTTTGGCGGGCCGAAACGTAGGATATTGTGCCCTATGCTTGACCGAACGCTGATGGGTTGTATAGTTAGTCGGTATGGCACCTATGCGATTTCTAATAGGGCTAATTCAGATAGTAGCTGGGCTTTCACTTGCTGCGGTCGGGGTTTGTTGTTGGGGAGTCGTGGCTTATCAGGGCACCGGCACTAGCATCGGCAAATCACCCGATTACTCGACTGGCCCGCTGCTTTTGGTGTGTGGGGCTGTTCTTGTTTTCGAGGGGTTTCGGATTCTGCCGAGAAGTCGACAACCGCGAAAGCCGCTTGCCCAAGAGAACTGACGCCGTTGCCAATTCTGGATACAGCATCTGAATGTTATGCTCTTCCTCGCCCAGCGCCCTCAACCTAGCCCTCTCCCGAAGGGAGAGGGGACCAATCCATGCGGACACTTCCAACCCGCTCTCACGGCTCGACCTGCTCCACGCGGCTGACGGTTTGTCCGCGGGCGAAGCGGGTGGTGATCTGCTGACCCGGCGAAAGCTCGGCCGCCGCAAGAATCACCCGCCCGTCCGCCGTCCGCTGTGTCAAGCTGTAACCGCGCCCCAGCACGGCCAAGGGGCTCAACGATTCCAGCCGCCCCGCCAGCGTGTCGCTCTGCTGCCGGGCAAGCCGCAGCGCCCCGCGAACGGCCCGTAGGGCCCGGGCGTCCCATTCGTCGAGCCGCCGCGACAATTCGAGAATCCGTTGGTAAGGTCGGCGAAAGGCCGTGTGCCGGGCGACCGCGTCCAATCGCGAGCGGGCCGACTCCGCCCGCGAACGCAAGGCCGCCGCCAACCGCCGCTCGACCTGCCGCAAGTCGGCGGCCAGTTCCTCGGCGGCGGGCGCCACCAACTCGGCCGCTTCGCTGGGCGTCAACGCCCGCACGTCGGCGGCCAGGTCGGAGAGCGTCACGTCGATCTCGTGGCCGACGGCCGAGACGACCGGAATCCGCGAGGCGGCGATCGCGCGGACCACCGGCTCCTCGTTGAACGCCCAAAGGTCTTCCATGCTTCCGCCGCCGCGGGTGACGACCAGGCAGTCGATGCGGCGGAAAAAGAAAAAGGGGACAGCGCCTCTTGGGCGGAAAACGGGGACAGCCCCCCTTTGCCGGGACGGCCCAAAGGGTGCTTCGCACAAAGGGGGACTGTCCCCCTTTTCCGCCCGTTCATTGAGCCGGTTGACGATCTCGATGGCGGCGGCGATTTTGGCGGCGGCCCCTTCGCCCTGCACCCGCACCGGGACCACCAGCACGTCGGCCCCGCGCCAGCGCCGCCCGAGCACTTGGAGAAAATCGCGGATTGCCGCGCCCGTCGGACTGGTCACCACGGCGATCCGCCGCACGAAAGGGGGCAGCGGCCGTTTGCGTTCCGGCGCGAACAGGCCCTCCCGCGCCAGCTTCTCCCGCAGTTGCCGCAGCGCCAACTCCAGTGCCCCCATCCCCTTGGGCACGATGTCTTCGATAATCAACTGATAGCTGCCCCGCGGCGCGTAGAGGTCGAGATGGCCGCGGCAGATCACTTCCAGTCCGTCGTGCAGGTCGAACCGCAGCCGGGCGGCCACGCCGCGCCACATGACGGCCCGCAGTTGGGCCCGATCGTCCTTGAGCGTCAGATAGCAGTGGCCCGATTGCGGCCGGGCGAAGTTCGAGACCTCGCCGGCGACCCACACCACGGGAAACGCCGCCTCCAACAGGTCCTTGATCTGCGAGGTCAGTTCCCAGACGGAAAGCGGCCGTTCGGCGGATGGGCTTAGGGAAGGCATGTGGGCAATTTTCCAATTTGGTCGCCGCCGCCGGCCCGCTTCCGGTTGGTCATCAAGTCGGCGATTTTCCAGTTTCATGGCGGCTTTGGGGCCGGACCGGAAGGAGACGGCGTTAATGGTGCGGCTGTCATCGTAGTAGTGGGCGGGGCGAATTTCAAGCCGAGAAATTGGCCAGGGACCGATGGAATGCCGGCGGAGCGAAGATAACAGTCTACTTCTCATTCGCGCTGAGTCATCGGCGTAGCATGGCCCCCGGTGCGGTGTAGCATGGCTTCGGAACTGGCGATCCGTCGCAACTCATTTGCCAGCATGAGGGCATGAGGCATCAAGTGGCATGAGGCATCAAGATTGACAACGCCATGCTCGGCTGCGAAAATGCAGTAGAGTTTTACCGTACTTCGGCGGTCGAATACCTGTTAGGCGGATAGAGGCGTGATGGATACTGATGCGATGCCCGTCGTGTTCACCCCAGACAACGAGCCGTATCTTGGTCGGAATCTCCTGTTCCATTTCGATCAGATCATCAGCTCGGCGATGGAGCAGAACGCTGCCACAGCACCGCAGTCTTACGGTCGGGCGCTCACAGCTCAGCAGCGCATGGCATGCCAAGTTATCCCTCAGGCGCTCAGCATCATGTTGTCGATTCGCGAACTCATCCGACAGGGCTATCTATTCGGAGCACACGTGCTCGTCAGGTCCCTTGTCGAGCGTGCCGCTATCCTGCTCTATCTACACCTGTACCCGGAGGAAATCGAGAAGTGGAACCGGGGCTGGCACGCTGGCGATGCTCCGGGCCTGGCAAATATGTTCGATGCGATTCAGAAGAAGCAACAGCACGACCCGGCCGTTCCCGGTCGCGACCTAACGGCTTCGATGAACGCCCTCCTCCACGCGAAGCCCGACTCTGCCCCGTGGAACTTGGTGCCGATGGGCGAGGGCCGTCTCGGGCATGCGGTGTCGAAGATCCTGAACCGTCCGGAGCTATGCGACGATCTCTGCGCCAAACTGATTCCGTGGGTCGCCGTCGTCCAAGGAATGATGGCGGCCTACTTTCCTCATGAACCGACCGCCTAACAACAGCATGCAGCGGACGGCGCTGCGTGCCGCCGCTGATGCTGAGCGTTCGCCGCGGTAGAATGGAGCCATGGATACCGTTTACATCGAGACATTGATCGTCAGCCATGCAACCGCTTGGCCGGCTTCCGACCCGGCGACAGCGGCAATGCAGGATCAAGCACGACGCTGGATGGCGGAGCAACGGCCGAAATACGCGGTGGTGACGTCGCAACTTGTCTTGGCGGAGGCCGCCAGGGGTGACTCTGACGCCGCCGCTCGCCGGCTGGCGACGCTGGCCGATATTCCCATTCGGCGAAAACCCGGATGTCGACCGGGTAGCTGACGAATTGATCGCCCGCTCGCTGATTCCCGCGGCAGCACGAGTCGATGCCTTGCACCTGGCCATCGCGGCGCTGGCGGGTGTACAATACCTACTGACGCTGAACTGTCGACATATCGCGAATGCCAGCGTGCTGCCGGGAGTGTATCGCGTGCTCGCAGACCTTGGGCTTGCCGGGCTTCTGGTTTGCACGCCAATGGAATTTCTGGGAGGGTTGTCCGATGCCTAAGAATCCCATCCTCGAAGAACTGTACGCTGCTCGGTCACAGATCCAGGCGGAACACGGTGATCACCTCGCCGCCTACCTGCACAGCGAATTCGAGCGGCTGAAGGCGGGGGGGCATGCCATTGCCCAAATCGAGCAGCGAACAATCCGATGCACCGGAGCAGCCAAGTTGGGCGAATCGGTAACGCAGAGTCGATCGTCGCCGCCCGGTGATCGGTGACGTTCGGCAGGGGGCGGTCGGGCGATGGCCTTGCGGAATGGGTAGACGACAAGGCGGTCGGTTTGGATTCTGGGTGCCGCGGCGGAAGATGTGAAGCGAACGATTTGTTTCCGCGGGGCCGTCCGACCCCCTCACCCCCTGTCCCTCTCCGGGCACCAGCCGGAGGTTGGTCGGGAGCGGGGACGCTGTATCAGGGCTCCGCCGCGCGATACACTGTAGCGATCGTTTCCCGCGTCTGAATGCCGCCGAACTTTTCAGGAGCCACGCCGATGTCTCTGAGCCGCTGCCGGATCGCGATGTGGGTGTGGTTTACGATGGCTGCCGTGGTCGCGCACGCGCGTGCCGCCGATCCGTGGGTCGTCTACGACGGCTACGACGGGCCGGGCAAGGGAAAACACATCGTGCTTGTCTCCGGCGACGAGGAGTACCGCTCCGAGGAGGCGTTGCCGCAACTCGGCAAAATCCTCGCCCAGCGCCACGGGTTCAAGTGTACCGTGTTGTTTGCCGTCGATCCGGCCACCGGCACGATCGACCCGAACAATCTGGGCAACATCCCCGGCCTGGAGGCGCTCAAGACGGCGGACCTGATGATCCTCTTTACGCGCTTCCGCGATTTGCCCGACCAACAGATGCGGCACATCGTCGCGTACGTTGAGGCGGGCAAGCCGATCATCGGCATGCGGACGGCCACCCACGCCTTCCAGATCGCCGCCGGCAAGACCTATGCGAAGTACGACTGGCGGAGCAAGGAGTGGGACGGCGGATTCGGCCGCCAGATCCTCGGCGAAACCTGGATCAACCATCACGGCGCGCACGGAAAAGAGAGCACGCGAGGGGTGATCGCCCCGGGCGCCGAGGATCACCCGATCGTCCGCGGCTGTGAAGACATCTGGGCGCCGACCGACGTCTACGCGGTGCGCCTGCCGCTTTCCGGCGACAGCAAAGCGCTGGTGCTGGGCCAGGTGCTTTCGGGCATGGAGCCGACCGACAAACCCGTGGCAGGCCCCAAGAACAACCCGCTGATGCCCATCGCCTGGATCAAGACCTATCACGGGACCCAGGGCCGGACGGGCCGGGTCTTCACCACCACGATGGGCTCGGGCATCGACTTGCTCAACGAGGGCCTGCGGCGGCTGTTGGTGAACGCCAGCTATTGGTGCGTGGGACTGGAAGACAAGATTCCCGCCCGGGCCAACGTCGATCTCGTCGGTCCGTATCAGCCCTCGCCGTTCAGTTTCTTCGGCAAGGCGAAGGCAAGCGCCAAACCGTCGGACCACGCCATGCCGTAGCGTTCCCGTTGGCCATTCGAGTCGCCTCACAAGGTGCTATCTCAGATTACTCGTGGCAAGACACCAACCCGAAGCGCAAGCGAGTGAGTGGCGGGGAGTCAGCCTCGCTAGCGCGTCGGGTTGGTATGGCGCACACCGCGAGTCTAGTTCATCCGCCCATGAATGATCCAGGCTATTTGTGGGCGTCCAGCCACGCCAGCAGGTCGGCCAGCACCTGCTCCCGCTCCGGCTCGCTGAGCAGCTCGTGGTAGAGGCCGCGGTATAATCGCAGCGTCTTGTCGGTCGACCCGGCGCGGGCCGCGAGCAGCCGGCTCCCTTTGGGATCGGTGACGAAATCGGCCGTGCCGTGCAGGACCAACAGCGGCAACTGCAACTGGTCCATGCCCCGTTGAATCCGCTGCGCTGCACGGAGGATTTCCGCGCCGGTGCGGACGGGAAACCGACCGTGGAACACCAGCGGGTCGCTCCGGAACCCCTCGACCACCGCCGGATCGCGGGAGATGAACCGGCAGCCCATGCGCACCAGCCGCAGCGTGGGCCATACGGCACTGGCCAGCGAGGCCAGCCGGCGAAGCACGGGAAACACGTTGCCGGCAATCAGCACGGCCGGGGCGCTGAGGATCAGCCCGCGAACCTTTGGCGGCCGCGTGATGGCCAGCAGGGCGACGATCGCCCCGCCCATGCTGTGGCCGAAGAGAAACAGCGGCTTTCCCGGCTGACGCGCGGCGACACGCGCCAGCAGTATTTCGAGATCGTCGAGGTATTGGTCAAACGAGCGAATCAGGGCCCGATCGCCCTCCGAGCGGCCGTGGCCGCGGAGGTCCATCGTAAAGACCGCGTAACCGCGGCGGTTCAGATCGGCGGCCAGCCCTGCGTAGCGGCCGCTATGCTCGTTGATGCCGTGGACCACCACGACGGCCGCGGCGGGGTCCCCATCCGGCAGCCACCACTGCTCGAATAGACTCGGGCCATCCCGGGTGTTGAAGCGATCCTCGTGGTGTGACATGCAGGCTTCCTGATGGCGTTCCACCACTGTATCGTGCGGCGGGAATCAGGTGCTGAGGTTGCGAGGTGGGCTGGGCGTGGTGACCGAACCAATTTGAGAGCGTGCGCTCACGAAATCCATGAACGCCCTTCGATGTGGGCTTTGCGTTAGCAGACTCAGGCTTGAACCCACGAGAAAGAGCCCCATCGTCCCAAATGCTCCGGCCACTGCCCCAAACATCATCACCAGTTGGACGTGAATTCTCTCTGTCTCGGGATCGGGGGCAATCTCGTTCTTCGTATTCTTGGCCGTGTCGATCACGATGACTTTGGTGGGTGTGGAATCAGAAAAGAGCATCATGGTAGATTGGGGCATCCGCACCAGCGCGATGAAGAGCAAGATGGCTCCGCCGACAACCCCCGGGACAACAAACCGTTTCGCAAGTCTGCGGTTGCGACAGTAGGATCGCAATACACTCAATTGAGCGCCGGACAACTCCTCCCTGCTGTTGCGGCAACTCGCCAGGAAAGAATCCAACGCGGCTTCATCGCGCAGGTCCCCTTCGACCTTCGAGGCCCAAGTACCGTCGAATCATAAAGATATAGAACAGGGGCATTCCCAGCATATTCAGAAAGGAAACGACAAATAACGACAAGGCTTTTTCCCGCCACGTCAGCCGCTTGGAGACTACTACCCACGCCACGTAGATCGGCCACATCGCAATGGTGACATAAAGCGAGGGCTCGCCCAGGGCTAATATCCATTGAGGCGGACGTACCGATGGTGATGGTCCGATGAAGATCATCGAGCCGATCACCCAAACTGCCATCGACAGATACACCAGCGGCATGTAGAACGTTGGCACCGCAAGGAGTACGAAACACCAATTGGGCAGCGGCAGCTTCTGATTGGTCTGTTGTTGCTCGGGCATGGCCGTATTATGATGATCGAAAGCCGCTTGTCAACTACCCCAGGCTGGCCGCCGAGTGGACTTGTGGCTTGGGATCGGCGTGTTGCCGAGCCGGTCGATCCGCACCGAATGCCTAACGGACACCGGTAGCCCACGCGCGCCTGCCGCACTCCCAAGGTGTCCATGTGGAACTTCTAATGCGCGAATCGCGGCATACGCCCGATTGCCTCCGGCTGCGTAGAATTGACACAGAGCGATCCGCAAAGCAACCATCCACGACGAGTGCGAAGATGCCCAACCGGCTGGCCGATGAATTGAGTCCCTACCTGCTGCAACATGCCGGCAATCCGGTGGATTGGCGGACCTGGGATGCCGATGCGCGGGAACTGGCCCGGCGGCAACAGAAGCCGATCTTCCTTTCGATCGGCTATTCGTCGTGCCATTGGTGCCACGTGATGGCCCACGAGAGTTTCGAGGATGTCGAGATCGCGCGGCTGCTGAACGAGCATTTCGTCAGCATCAAGGTCGACCGGGAGGAGCGGCCCGACCTGGACCAGATCTACATGGAGGCCGTGCAGATGATGACCGGCCGCGGCGGCTGGCCGATGTCCGTGTTTCTTACGCCCGAGGGCAAGCCGTTCTACGGCGGCACCTACTGGCCGCCAAGGGCGCGCGGCGGCATGCCGCGGTTCGATCAGGTGTTGCAGGCCGTGGCCGACGCCTGGCAACACCGCCGCGAAAACCTGCTCGCTCAGGCCGACAAGCTGACGCAGTTGTTGGGCGAACAGACGCCTGAGGAAGAACATTCCGGCAGGCACGGCGAGTCGAACGAAGCGCTGCTGGAGGCAGCCGAAGCGGCATTGCGGCAGGCCTTCGATCCGTCGCACGGCGGCTTCGGTCCGGCGCCGAAGTTTCCCCAGCCGCTGGCCCTGCAATGGTTGCTGCGCCGCGGGCAGCGTTCGGGCGACGCCGAGTTGCTGCGGATGGTTACGACCACGCTCGACGGCATGGCGGCCGGAGGCATGTACGATCACCTCGGCGGCGGCTTTCATCGTTACAGCGTCGACGCCCGCTGGCTGGTGCCGCATTTCGAGAAGATGCTCTACGACAACGCCCTGCTGGCGGCCTGTTACCTGGAGGCCTGGCAGGCGACGGGCAGGCCCGGCTATGCCGCCGTCGTTCGGCAGACGCTCGACTACGTGCTCCGCGACCTGACCGATCCCCTGGGCGGGTTCTACGGCAGCGAGGACGCCGACAGCGAAGGCGAAGAAGGCACCTTCTACCTCTGGACGCCCGGCGAGATCGAGGCCGCGCTCGGCCCGGACGCCGCCCGCGTATTCTGCCGCGTCTACGACGTGACCGAATCGGGCAACTTCGAGGGGCGAAACATCCTCAACTTGTCGCACCCTTTGGAGGTCGAAGCCAAGATGCTCGGCCGCGAGCCGGCGGCGTTGGAGGCCGAATTGGCCGCCGCCCGGCAGAAGCTCTTGGCCGTTCGGCAGAGGCGCGTGCGGCCGGGCCGCGATGAAAAAGTGCTGGTGAGTTGGAACAGCCTGGCCATCGACGCCTTGGCGCGGGCCGGCGCCGCGCTCAAGGAGCCTCGTTACACGGCGGCAGCCGGCGCCGCGGCCGACTTCCTCCTGCGCCATCTGCGTCGCACGGACGGCCGTCTGCTCCACTACTGGCGGGCAGGCCGGGCCAAGCACGATGCCTATCTCGACGACTACGCCGGCTTGGGCAACGCCCTGTGTACGCTGCACGAGACGGGCGGCCCGCAAAGCCGGCTCGACGAGGCGGTCGGCATGGCCGACGCAATTCTTGCGCGTTTCGCCGATCCCGAGCGTGGCGGCTTCTTTTACACGGCCGCGGATCATGAGCCGTTGATCGTGCGGAAGAAGGACGTGTTCGACAACCCGATCCCCAGCGGCAACGGCCTGGCGGCGATGCTCTTCTTGCGGCTGGCGTCGGCGGCCGCCCGCGACGACTACCGCACGGCCGGCGAGGCGACTTTGCATGCGTGCTTGCCGTGGATGCGCCAGGCGCCCACCGGCACGTTTCAGTTGCTCCTGGCGCTAGGCCCGATCGGATGACGGTCCCGGATGGGTGCAAGGAATGCGGGGTTCGTAGAGGGAGTTGCCTCTCGGCCTGCGACAGGGTCTTGACTGTGCGCACGCTGGAGGCTATCGATAGGTCTTGCCTTCGATCCTCGAACCAAGGAGAACTCGCATGACGCAACATCGTATCGCGATTGGATTGATTGGATCCACCCTGGTCATCGGTATGACCGGATCGAGTATTCTGAGTCATCGCGCCGCCGAGGGAGCAGTAGATGGCATCTCTCCCCGAATAACGGTGGCGGTCTTGGATGTTGGCAACGTTCTGAAAGAGTGCAAACATTTCAAGGCCGCGATGGAGAAGATGCAGACCGAAGTGAAGGAGGCCGAAACCAGAGTCAAGAACGAGCGCGAAAAAATCAAATCGCAACTCGAGGAGGCCCAAAAGCTCCCCGCCGGATCGGACGAGCGTCTCCAGACGGAAGACAAACTCAACAAAATCGAGGCCGCGATTGAAGCCACGGTCTCAGTCCAGAAGAAGACGTTCTTGAGAGAGGAGGCCAATGTCTATTACGAGACCTATCGCAAGATGTCGAACGAGGTCGAGGCGTACGCTAAAGCCAACGGCACCGAGATCGTGATCCGCGTTAACAACGCTCCCGTGGACATTAGCAAAGCGGACAGCGTTCTTGCACACATAAACAGGCCCGTGCTCTGGTCCGCACCCGGGACCGACATCACTTCGATCATCATCGAGCGGCTCAACAAGAACGGCGATCCTTCCGAAGAGGATATCAAGTAGGACTACTGACTGATTGGAGCGTTTCCATGATACAGGTTCCCATCCCCGCGGAATTGGAGCCCTTATTGTCTGCTACTTGACGGCGCCAAGCACCCGGTACAACCGTCCCTCTGCTTCGGGCGGAATGGGGACGTCACGTTCGCCCGACCTGGAAATCACGTGACACTCGATTCCCGTGAGCTCCCATTTCGTGCCATCATACTTGTAGGCCGCCTTATAGGTGAACGACTTGTGTGATTGGCGAATGTTGGTAGTTTTCTCCGCCTCTTCTCTTGAGTTGCAGGTACCTCGTAGTCGACCGTCTTGGGCGTCAGCGACACGGTTGCCGTGTAGGGCGAAAGGGGCGAATCCGTCGACTCGAAGTCGAACTTCGCGTCCACGTCGCCGAGGGCCATGACCCACTTCTGCCACTTGCCGGCGTGCCTCGTGCTCCGTTCGCTGTCCGTCTGCGTGACGAAGGTAATCCCGTCCCGATGGCTCTTGAACGCTTTGGCGAGATGCCATCTCAGATTCTCAGGGGGGTCGCTCGGCGCACTGGAGCAACCCGCCGCACTCAACAGAACCACTACGCAGCACATCCGTTTCATGGCACCGACCCTGCGGAGAAAGGGTTGACGCAGCCATGGGAGACATTGGCCCTGGGAAGAGTATCCCCAGTATAGCGTGCCCTATTCCGGCGTCAAGAGGGGCCGTGCGGAATCGCTTCCGTCACCTTGACGACCACGATCGTGATATCGTCGTGGGGCGGCCGGTTGCGGCAGAAGCCGGACAACTCCTGGCGCAGCAGGTCGATGATTTCTCGCGCCGGCCGCTGGCGTGCGGCACGAATGGTTTGCAGCGCGCGGGCCACTCCGAAGCGGACGTGGCCCGGCGATTCCGCCTCGGTCACGCCATCGGTGAAGAAGGTGATCAAGTCGCCCGGCTGGAGCGCGATCGCCGCGGTGGCCGGAACGACCGTGTCGCCGCGGACGCCCAGCGGCAGACTCGTGCTGTCGAGAATCGTCGCCTCAAGGCCCGGATGGAGCAGGTATCCCCGTTGGCCCGCGCTGGCGTAGACCATCGAGCGCTCGGCCGGATCGAGTCGCAGCATGGCCAGGGTAACGTAATGGAAGTCGCTGGAGTCGGCCGCCAAGACGCGGTTGGCGCGGGTGAGGATTTCGCCCACGTCGGAGTAGACCTGGGCCAGGGTCCGCAGGCAGGCCCTGGTCTCCGACATCACCAGCGCCGGCCCCATGCCGTGGCTGCTGACGTCGCCGACCACGACCCCCAGGCGGTTGTCGAGCATGGGGATGTAGTCGAAATAGTCGCCGGCGGTGGCCTTCGCCGGATAGAGCGCGCCGGCAATCTCGAAGCCCGGCAGAATCGGGGACTCGGCCGGATAGAGGCGTTGCTGGATTTCCTGAGCGGCGTGAAACTCCTCCGCCGTGTCGCGCATCGACTCCTCGGCGCGATGCCGGCGGCCGCGCTCGATCGCGTAGCGGATGGAACGCACCAGCAGGAGATCGTTGACCTGGCCTTTGACGAGATAGTCCTGCGCCCCTGCCTGCACGGCCCGGATGGCGCTGCTCTCGTCGTGATGGCCGGAGAGCACCACGATGGGCACGTCGTCGGCGTGCGCGTGCATGGTGAAGAACGTCGCCAATCCCTGGCTATCGGGCAGGGTGAGATCCAACAAGAGGACGTCGAACTTGTCCTCGGCGCAACGCTCGATGGCGGCCGAGAGCAACTCGACTTGCACCAGCTCGAACGGGCCGTCCCAGCGGTCGCCCAGGAGATTGCGCATCACCCAAACGTCATCGGGATCGTCTTCCACCAGCAGGATCCGGATGCGTGGGTCTTCCATGATCGTCGCCCGTCAGGATCGCGCAGCATGCCGCGGAGTTTGGCCTTCGACGGCGGCCGGCTTCTTGGGATGGACGGCCGGCAGCACGATCTCGAACGAACTGCCTTGGCCGGGCGTGCTGTGAGCGGTGATCTCCCCGCCGTGGTGTTCCACGATTTTGCGGCACAGCGCCAGCCCGATGCCGGCGCCGTCGTAGACGTCTTGGTGCAGCCGCTGGAAGACGCCGAAAATAGCCTCTTGATTCTTCTCGTCGAAACCGACGCCGTTGTCCTCGACGACGATCCGGCATTGCTCTTCGACGGCCGGTTGTCCGGCCGCGCGTTTTTGGCGGCCGTGCAGGAACTTCCCGTGGACCTTGACCACCGGCGACTCGCCGACGCGGTGAAACTTCAGTCCGTTGGCAATGAGGTTCTGCAGCAACTGCCGGATTTGCAGGGGGGCGGCCTCGATGGTGGGCAGGTGGCCGACCTCGACCCGCCCGCCGACCTGCTCGATCTGCACCTCCAGATCGGCCACGACTTCGCGGGCGACCTCGCCCAGATCGACCGGCACAAAGCGTTGCCCCTGGGCGCTGACTCGCGACAACGAGAGCAGCCCTTCGACGAACACCTGCATCCGCTCGGCCGAAGTCAGCATCCGCTGAAGGCATTCGTGGCCGACTTCGTCGAGCCGGTCGCCGCACTTCATGCGCAGGCGATCGCCGAAGGTGCGGATTTTCCGCAACGGCTCCTGGAGATCGTGGGAAGCGACGTACGCGAATTGCTCCAACTCGCGGTTCGAGCGTTCCAACTCGGCGGCGTAGTGCGCCTGTTCTTGTTCCGCTTTCTTTCGCAGGCTGATGTCGCGGACGAAGAAGGTCAAAAGGGGCGACCCCTGCTCGCGGCTCATCATCATGGCCATCTCGGCGTCGAAGATCTCGCCGTTGGCGCGGACCGCCGTAACCTCGATTCGCCGGCCCAGCATCGAGCCCTCGCCGGCCTCCAAGTAGCGATCGATGCGGTCCTTTTGCCCCACGCTCATGCCGGGCGGGAAGAGCACGTCCGAGGGCTTCGTGCCCAGCACTTTTTCCCGCGGGTAGCCGAAGGTCTGCTCCGCCGCCTTGTTGAACTCCGTGATGATGCCTTCGTGATTGATGGAAATGATGGGATCGAGGGAGGATTCGAGGATGGCCCGCTTGCGGGCTTGGGCCTCGGTCAACGCCGCCCGCAAACGCGCCTTGTCGTCGGCATGCCGGTGGATGATCGCCAGGCAAGGCGGCTGGTCGGCCTCGTGCGGCTTCAGACGCAACATCGTCGTCTGCACGTCGACGAAATCACCCGTCCGGCCGTTGCGCACCCGGCTGCGGCCGTCCCAGCGACCGGTCTTGTTGACGACGGGCACGGCCTGGTCGCGCAACTCCAGCCACGAGTTCTCGGCATAGAAATCGTGCAGGCTCACGGACGAGGTCGGTTGGCTCTCGTCCAGGCCCAGCAATTCGCGCCCGGCCGGATTCAAGTAGAAAGGCTCGCCGCGCGCCGTCGCCAGGCACACGAGATCGGCGATGGTCTCGGCCAGCAGGCGGCCCAGGGCCTCGGCGTGGACGTCGAACGTGTCCGGTTGATCGCTCATAGCTTGGATCCTCACCCGTCTCGCTATTGGTAGATGCGTACCACACCGGCCTTGCCGGCCTCGTCGGCGCCAAAACGCCGCACCGGTCGGCAAGCCGGACCTTGTGCCTCTCCCGGGCGTCCGGACCCACGTTGAAGTTGCGTCACCTCCGCGCGAAACTTCGCAAAGTGATGCTGTCATCCAAGAGCATCGTTCCCGCAGGCGGGGTGATGTTGCTGCGCAAGGCAGAGGTCCCCACAGAGTCTCTGCAAGAATCCTGACAAGCCGTCGGACTCGCCCCCAATCCAGAGACAATATCACCGCCATTAGTGCTAGAGTCAATGTACCAGAAAACGGCGATGGTTGCAATCATGCGCGCATGCATCGGCGATCACAACTCGGCATTCCCCGTCTTTAGTGGGGGCTCCGAACTGGGAAGACCTGCGGACGATCAGCTTCGCTGGCTGCTGGCTCGTTGGCTGCTACCAGCCCATCACCATGTTCGACTCGATCGCCTTCCGCGAGCGTTCGAGGTCCGAGCCAGTGTGCTGCATGTAGAGGCGGATCGCGTGCAGCTTGTCGCCAGCCGCCTTGGCAAGGCAGTCGCGGGCGGTGAAGCAGGGGTCGCTCGGACCGGAAATGCCCAGGGCCGATTTGGAGATCACCCACGTGTCGCGGGGCCGCCGGGTGATGCGAATGGGCGGCTCCTGCGGATAGCTGTCACGCACGACGTCCGTGGCGGCCGGCTCGTCTTCGGCCCAGGTAATGATGATATGTGAGGCAGTTTCAACTTCGAATAGCGGCATGGGCGGCGTCTTTCTCGATGGCAGGATCGCAACGTATACCAAGCATCGTAAGACCGCCGGCCGGTCCTGTCAACGTCACCACCACCCAGAGTGGGAAGAGAACAGCCGCCCATGTGAACCGGACGGCCGTTGGACAATGGACCAGCGATCGCCGTGGGAACTGCCCTCGTTGTTGCACACAAGTTGGCGGATAGATATACCGAGCGGGTTTTTCCATTCTGTGTCTTTTCTCTAGCCCAGGCGTTTACGCCTGTGGAACAAGAGACCATCGTTGATATTTTTGGCTCTTCCGGTTTTAGGTGCAGAACGCGAGAAATTCAGCCTTCAGGCCACGGACGATCTCGCGTAGCTCGGCGATGGTCCGCCCGGCGGCTTCCGACGCCCGGTTCAAGTCCAGGAGCAGCCGGTTCCAGAGCGTGTCGGCTGACTTCACGCCGTAGCAGCGTTTGGTGATGACGCGGGCCTTGTTGTTGATACCTTCAACCGCCGCGCTGGTGTACCGCCCGTCGAAGTAGTTCAGGATGCCCGTCTTCCAGTTGTCGTAGGTTGTCCAGAACTTGGCGAAGTCCAGCCCCAGCGCTTCGGTCCGCGCGCGGAGTTCGGCCAACTGCTGTTCCGCTGTGGCGCGATCCGGCGCGGTGTCGAAGATCTCCTTGAACCGCACGCGCACGTCATACACGTCCTTCAACACAGGCAACTCGACGAACAGCCGATCCAGCGACTCGCGTTCCTCGGGCTTCAGATCCTTCGGGTCGCGGCGGAACTCCCACATCAGCGAGCGGAACCGTTTCTGCTCGGCTTTGGACAACTGGGCCTTGTGCTTCCGCGTGCTTTTTTTTTCGCAACTCATCCACCACCTCGTTGAACTGCTTGGCCACGTGGAACCGGTCCACCACCAACCGGCTGTTGCGAAGTTGCTCGTTGCAGACCGGGCCGTAGACCTTCCCCATGTCCACGCGGTGCGTTTCCACCGCGGCGCGCTGCTCGGGCGTCAATTTCCCCAGGCATTCGAGGGCCGCTGCCGTGTCGCGCCCGCGGGCCACCGCCAGCACCTTCGGCGACTCCGGGTCGGTCAAGTCCGTCATCACCGTCACGTACAACTTGTGCCGCTTCTTGAGGCTGATTTCGTCCATGCCCACGTGCTTGATGACCCGTGCCGGGTCGATCCGCTTGTTGTCCTTCAACTGGTTCTCGACGATCAGTTCCACGGTCTCCGCCGAGATGCCCAGCCGCGCGGCCACCTCTTCTTCGTTGCTGCCGATGAGCATCCGCAGCACGTATTCCTCGAAGCGGTACGTGTACAGCACCTTCTTCCGCTTGAAGGGGGCGAAATGCTCCTGGCGATGCCCACAGCGCGAGCAACGATGGAAGCAAGGCTGGAAGATCAGGAAGCTCGGCTGACCCCACAGGTCCAGGTCGCGGACCACATAGACGGTGTTCTGGTACTCGTAGGTGGACGGCTCTTCGTGGCCGCACTGCTCACAACGGCAAGAGTCGGGCAGGGGGAACTTGACCTCGAAGCCGTGCCCGTCGCGCGAGCGCCGTATCCCAACAGTTCCACACCCGGCGGCAAATCCAACTTCACTTTGACCTCGACCTGAGCCATCCGTGGCCTCCTTGGTTGGCGGTGTCTTCTGCGACGGGGCGAAGGCAACAACCGCGTTGGTCCGACCGCCGCCGCTTGAGCAAGGTAACGCCGCGGGCGACCTCGGGCCAACAGCAACCTTCCCAACTCGCGAAATCGGCGCCCGCAGGGAGGCGGCGGCGGAACATGTTCCCGGACAAGCACTTACGCTCGCAATCCCTGTTGCACTATATTCTTGTGGGGGGGGCTAATATGGCGAGAATTACGTGCCTGGGGCGTTCAAGCAACCGTCGCGCGTAGTATAACGGCCGCTATTGTTGAGCCTCGGGTTTGTGCGGCGTTCGCACCCAGAACCGGAAGAGCCATATTTTTCCTTTCGGAATAATATACTTGACAAACCCACGGCCGCGCGGTAAAATTAGGGCAGAGAAAGGAAATCAGCCATGCCCAGAAAGAACCCCCCGACTGGCACCGACGCGGACCTAAACCTTGCCACTCTTCTGCCGCTCTTTCAGGACGAAGAAAAGGCCCGGTCGTTTCTGGAATCCAAACGGTGGCCCAACGGCCCGGTATGTGCCGCACTGCGGATGCACCGACATCTACAAGCTGACGGCCAAGCCCGACAGCAAGAGCCCCGTCCGGCCAGGCGTCTACAAATGCAAGTCGTGCCGAGAGCAATTCACCGTGCGGATCGGCACGATCTTTGAGGAGAGCAAGATTCCGCTGTCAAAGTGGCTCATGGCGATCCATCTGATGACCAGTAGCAAGAAGGGCATCAGCAGCCACCAAATGGCCCGCGAGTTGGGAATCACTCAGAAGTCGGCGTGGTTTCTTAATCATCGAATCCGGGAAGCAATGAAGCAAGAGCCAATGGCCGGAATGCTCCAGGGGACGGTAGAGGTTGATGAAACCTACGTCGGTGGTAAGCCGCGTCCGCATTCCGGCAAGCCCGCACCCCGAGGCCGCGGTACTACAAAGAAGCCCGTCATGGTGTTAGTCGAGCGCGACGGATCAGCGCGGGCAATGCCAATCGACACAGTTAGCGCCAAGTCGCTCAAGGGGCAGATTGCCGTTCACGTTGCAAAAGATGCCATCGTAATGACCGATGACTTTGCGGGTTACAGGGGGCTCGATTCCCAGGTCGGCCGACACGAGATTATCACGCACAGCGCGGGGACATACGCACGATTCACGTCCGATGGTCTATCGGTCAACACGAATACGGCCGAGAGCTTCTTTGCACTTCTGAAGCGCGGCCACTACGGGACATTCCATCAGTTGTCCAAGCAGCATCTTCACCGCTATTGCAACGAGTTCGGATTCCGCTGGACAGAGCGGAAGGTAAGCGATGGGGAGCGGATGGTTGCCGCCATCAAAGGCGCGGAGGGTCGGCGGCTGATGTACGGATGACTTATTTCAGCAATCCTGTTGTAGGACCGTCGTTAAGTGCCATACGTTGACGATCCGTCAAAAACACATCACGCTCTTCTAGGTCCAACCAGTTGACGAGTCTGGCACTGTCAGAGAGCAAGTCCCGTGAATACTTCACTGTCCTATCTTCCATGTCTTCGCGGGAAACGTGTATCATTGCGACACGTTCTGCGGCACTATTGTTGTTGGCGATATCATCAAACATCTTGGCCATGTACCCAGCGTGATGTTTGATTGGCAGCCTTCTAGATGTCGAGAAATTGAGCGATTCCATAACACATAGATGTCCGTTATACTGGCAAAACTGCGGAGTGTGATTCATTCTTGTACCCGCCACGGGCACATTATGCAAAATCGGATGCCGCACTGTAGGAAGTTGGTGGCCGTGCATGATTCCGAGTTGCCTAAAGGTCGTTGCAACTTGCGCCTTAAATGCGCGGGACGAAGTGTCTAGGTCAGACTGGCGCGACCGACACTGACTGGCGCAGTCTCATCGGTTTCCACTAGGCGAACAAACAGATTCTCGCAAATCATCTGCGGGGAGTCGTTGCCGTAATCAGTTACAAACCCTCCGCGAATAACGTCATAATTTCCGCCATTCGTTTGGGCCAATCGTTCAGCGAGACCATCGCCGTCTTTTCTCAACTGTTCGCGCCAATACTTTACCCACTTGCGATATACGCTAGGGTGTGCAACCCATTTTGTCGATCGTCCATCAATCTCCCCCGTATCCGACACCTCTCCCGAAAACCTGGCTGATCGTGAGTCACCCAGAATTACGATGATCCCGACATTTCTGGGTTCACGTCGCACAGGATTGCGGAGATATTGTGTGATCAAGTATTCCGCAGATGGTGGCATGATACGATTCCTATATTTGATATTCGATGGGGAGGCCCGTCAGTGGGTCCAGCAGACCTTCAGCAAGGTTTGGAAACACAACCGCTCGTTGCGCTAAAAAAATATGCGGCAATCGCTCGCGTCGTTCCAAGAGGTAATTGGCGCTAAACTCGCTTTCACATTCGGGAAGTCCGACACCAGATGCCAGTTGCACGCTGTCGTAAATATAGGATTCTGGAATGCTCATCATCCTTGCGTGCCAGTCGGGGAAACTCCACAACGAAACGATTCTATCTGCTAGGCAATGATCTCCAATGCAGATGTCTCTTGCGTGGCCCTCAAGGTAAGCGCGTCCCGACTTGTCAAATAAGGCTTTCTCGTGATCAAAGATAAACGTCTGCTCGGTTTCATCAATGTAGCTGATGTTCTTTGTACAGCGATCTTCATTCAGCACCCAACTGTCGAACATCACAATGCCGCACGCCAACCGTTCATTTGCAGCGATTGCGTCCAAATCTTCCTCGGTGGCGGGCGGCAGTCCCTCCGGGGCTACGGCGACGTGAAGTGACGCATAGTATTGCTGACCATCCTTATCGAGGATCACTCCCAACGGAACTGGCAGAGACATCGCCAAGCCGAGACGTAAGCAGATTAGTTCATTGGAAATTGCAAACGGATTGACGTTGCTTCGCTTTGCCTTAGTGGCGATCCCAACGTTGTACTGAACGTTGGAACCCTGATTGGTTAATTCTCCCCATTGCCAGATCTTGTAGCGGATGGTATTCATTATGGGGATGATCCCAAAAAGCGCAACCCCCCCAGTAGGGTAGTATGCGTATGCGCCAATAAGTACCAAGTCTTGCCTAACGGAGCAAGATCAAAATGGACGCGAAATCGACAAGGCGGTCGCCACCGCTCCACCTTCCTTTGTCCTTTGAGAAGGCAGTCGAGGGATTGCTGGCGGTGAAGCCGAAGAAGCTAGCCCGACCGAAGAAGAAGCCCCGCAAGAAGTGAGGCTGGCAAGCGGCAAACCCCCTCTATCGGCGGATTCTATCGCTTGGGTTTGCTAGGTATATCATTCCGTTTCCTTTTAAGCCCCCTTCTGGGGGCGCGGATTGGTTCGTTGGCGGAAATTGGCTCAGAATCATCCCTTCGCGCCCCCTGAAGGGGGCTGGAAGAAAAGGGAAATGCTGTTTTGGCTTCCTTTCCACAGGCGTAAACGCCTGGGCTAAAGAAAAGTGGCCCAATGGAACCCTCTGTCATTTCTGTCCAAACGACTTCTGTGTAACAACGAGGGAACTGCCTCCCCTATCGTCCCGCGCGGAGAAGCCGATTCTACTTCCACCGTTTGGCGACTTCCTCCTGCATGAACTTCAATCCGTCGGCAGCCAACTGGCGCTCGCCCTGGTACATCCGCCGCCAGATTTTCGTAGCGGGGATCAGTCGCTCGAGCGCCAATCCGAATGCCTCGATCACCATCAGGTTGTCGTAACCGATCTCCCGGAGAGTGTCGAACGTTTCGCCCCAGCGGATGTTCCCGCTGCCCGGCGTGCTGCGATCGTTCTCCGAAATGTGAACGTGTACGAGGCAGCCTTTCAGCGCGCGAATCGCGGCCGGCGTGTTCTTCTCTTCGATGTGCGAGTGAAACGTGTCGTACATCAATCGGCAACGTGGATGGTTCACGTTGCGGCAGAAACGGGCAGCATCGGCCGCCGTGTTCAACAAGTAGCACTCGAACCGATTGAGATATTCCAGCCCCAGCGTCACCCCGCACTTTTCGGCGTACTCGGCCACCTCCCTCATACTGTCGACGGCCCAGCCCCATTCGTCTTTCGTCGGCCCGGCGCCGCTGAAGTAGCCCAGGGCCGAGTGAAACGGGCCGACCAGCGTTTCGATGCCTGCCGCCTGGCAGCAATCCAAGGCGGCCTTGTTGGCGGCCACGCCCCGTTGGCGCACCTTCGGGTCGCCGCTCATGGGGTTGTCGTCGACGCCGCGAACGGTCACGCCCGTTCGCGCCAACCCCAGATCATCGAGGCGTTTGCCCACTCTCGCGAATTTCTTGACGTCGGCCTCGAATACCGGCAGTTCGACGGCGTCGAAGCCAAGCTGCTTGATTTCGTCCAGCAAGAACAGCGAGTCGTCGTTCAGCGAGTCCAGCCACAGCAGCAAGTTCATGCCATAACGCACGATGACCTCCTATGAAAAGCGTTGTTGATCGAGGCTGTCTGCTTCCACAAGGCATTCCGCTGGCGAGAATCGTCGCGCGTCCTATTTCAGCAAACCTTTGAGGAACTCGACGTTAAGCGTGCGCCAGTTGTCGGTGTGCATGCCAAGTTCGATCATCGGCAATTCTCCAGAGCCCAGGGAATAGGACCCGTGGTATACGCCGGCTGGATCAATATGTCAATCCGCCGCGGAGCATGACCGTGTCGGTGGGATAGAAGTCGGGCGTGCCGCTGCTGTAGCGGATGCGGCGGCCGAAGACGTAACCGACCTCGACGCGCGAACTCAAGCCCCCGAGCACCTTGCGCTCCAGCCCGAGAATGAACCGATAGTCGCTCAGCACGACCTGGTCGTCGCTGCCGTCGGCGCGCGTGATCGCCCAGGCGTCGCCGGTGAACTCGCCGGCCATGTAGGCCCAGTCCTGCACGGCGTCGCCATACTCGCCGCCCCAGTAGACGCGGCGGGAGATCTTCGGGTGCGGAAAGACCAGATCGAACTTCACGTCGTCGTTCGGCGTCCAGATCACGCCGCCGATCGGGATCACCTCCACGTCCGGCCGGTCGAGATAGGCCGCGCCCGACAACGATCTTGGTCGTCTCGTTCCAGGTCCAGGCGGCCGCGGCGTGGCCGGTCAAGCGGAACGCCTTGCTGCTGTCCTGGTTGAAGTCGCTGAAGATGCCGGGCGTGATGGCCAGATCGAGCCCCAGCGTGGGCGTCACCTGCGAGAGCCAGCGGAAGTCGACGTAGCCTTCGTGCAATTGCGGCGGCAGATCGACGTGTTGCGGCCCTTGCAGGTAATGCACGGCGAAGCCGGGCGTAATCACCAGCGGCGAATCGCGCGTCGGGCAAGGCAACGCGAAGATCCCCTGCAATTGCAGATCGTTCATGCCCATGCCGTCGGCGCCGCCGGGGGCCAGCCACGTGCCGTCGAAGAGCACTTTCTGGAACACGCCGTTGCGCACGCCCGGCGGAAGCGTCGGCTCGCCCGGCGGCGTGCGTGGCGGGCGCCACGTCGCCCTCGCCCGGCGCTTGGAGAATCTGGGCCGACGAGTCGGGATGCGACACCAATTGCCCCGGCGGCGATTGCTCCTCCGGCGTCACGGCCGGGAGACGAACGACCTGGGCAGACACCAGGGCAGGCGCGAGCCATGCGACGAGGATAATGAGGAACGTTGAATGATGAATGATGAATGCCTCACGTATGCGTTCTACTTGGTCATTCATCATTCATCATTCATCATTCATCATTTCTCAGTACGCCAGCCCGGCGCCGAGAAACACGGTGTTGTTCGGATAGAACGCGTTGGGTGAGACCGCTCTGATAGACCAATTCGCGCGAGCAGGAGAGGCCCACCTCGAAGTACCCGTGGAGTTGGCGGAGGTCTTGAACTCCAGCCCGGCGGCGACCCGAATGTCGTTGTAGTCGAACGGTGTCGATCGATCCGTCTACAGGGCCGCCGGGCGGCGCGAAGCCGGTCTTGCGTTTGATCGTCCAGGTGCCGCCGCCGTACTCGCCCGCGGCGTACAGCCACCACTCGGTGTTGCCCCAGGTGGTCAGCCGCTTGGCCACTTTCGGATTGGGGAAGAGGATGTCGAAGTAGACGTCGGCGTTGGGCGTCCACACGATGCCGCCGGCGGGCAGGATCTTGATCTTGACGCGATCGAGATACCACACGCCCGCCTTGATCTTGAAACTGGGCGAGAGAGAGATCACCGCCTCCGCCCTTGCCCATGAAGCGGATGCTATTGGTGGTGACGGGTCGTGAAATCGCTGTACAGGCCGACGCGGGCCTCCAGTTCGGCGCCGAAGAAGGCGGTGACCTGCGGGATTCCACGCCGCGTCGAGATAGGCGTCGTAGGTTCGCGGCGGCATGTCGGCCGGCGCCGGGTCGGTGGGAACCGACTGCGGCAACGGAAACCGGCCCCGACCAGTAATGCACGGCGAAGCCCGGCGTCACCAGCAACGGCGTCTGAATGTCGGTGAACAGGGGAAAGGCAAACGTGACGCTCAGATTGACGTCGTTGATGCCCAGTTCGTGGTTGCCGTTCCCGGCGAACCAGTCGTAGTCCAGGTCGATGTGCTGGAGGAACTTCTGCATCGCGGCCATGCTGATTCCCGGTCCGCACTGGAAGTACGGGTCCTGCGGCAACAGCGGGCTGGGCGTGGTGCCCGGCGTGGCGTACGGGTCAAAATTAGCCGGTGGCGGCTGGACCGTTCCGTTCAACGTCGCCGGCGGAGCAGGACCGTAACCGGGCGCGGCGCAAACGTCGGCGAGGGGGCTGGCGTGCTCGGAGCAACAAAGGGACCGCCTGGTTGCGATACCGGCCCTGGATAGGATGGTTGGGCGAGCGCCGGCGCCGGATAGGAGGGCTGGGTCGGCGTCGGCGATGGATAGGGCGACAGAGCGGGCGGCTGCGCGTAAGTCCCCGGCGGCGCAACGGTTGTCGCCGGTGCGCCTGGAGTGGCAGGGGCGGGCTGCATCGTTACCGGCGTGGCAAATTGCACCCGTTGCGCCCAGGCCGGCGGCGTGCCCAAAACCCACCATAGGGCCGCCAAGCCGCAGATAGTCCGCGCGGTTTTCAACCCCTTCCCCTTTGCTACCAAGAGGGGAGACGTGACGAGAGAAGTGGACGATAAGGGCGTCCTAAATACCAGGGTGCGGGCCCTGGGTCAAGAGCGATTGCCCACACCCCGAGCGTCCGGGGGAGCGACAGACCACCGTCGCGTATTGCAGATCAACTCGTAGCGATCCCGCTAGAAACGTCGCCCGGGACCGTCGCGGTACGCGGTGCCCGGTCCCCAACTCCAGCCATAACCGGAATAACCGCCGCCTGAGGTCGTGGCGGTGCGCGTGGCGGTGGAGGTGGAGTACGTGGGCGGGCAGATCTCACCGCCCGAGTTGGCTGGCCGTGCGGTTGCCGCTTGGTTGTCGGTTGAGTCATAGGCGTCGCCAGCCGCCTTGGGCTGCGCCTGGCTCACATTGGAGACGTTGGGCGACTTCGCGAATTGTTCGTGAGGAACCCACGTCGATCCGGTCCACACCATCCATTTGCTGCTTTCGGGCATCCAGTACCACCATCGACCCTGGTGCCAGCGGTAGTGCCAATCCGGGGTGACCATCTTGATGGGACCAGCCCCTTGTGCAGGCAGATTAGCGGCGAGCAACACGACAGCCATAGCCGCTGCGGCGAGTAGACTTCGTTTCATTGCAATGCTCCTTTGTACTGCTTCCGTTGGGAGACTTCAAACGATTCCCACGGCCGGCAGCAAACGTGGTTTCGCGGCTCGACAGCCGCCTACTAGCATGTTTTCCGCCGGATTACAGCAGACAAGTATGCGCAATGCGCGAGGAACGGATTCCCCTTCCGTAACCTGATGCGATCACGGAGTTTGGGGGAATTGCGAGAATTGCCACCTTCAGCGGGACACTCGTCTTGATCGCGGCGCGCCGGGCAATTTTACCGTTGCGCAAACCGCAAGAGCGCGTAGTTCTTCTTCCCCGTGCGGAGCACCATGGTAGACTCGCTGGCCAACTGGCCGGGGCCGAGGTGGGTTTCGATGTCTTCCACGCGGCGGTTGTTCACGTAGGCGCCGCCCTGGGTGATGATGCGCCGGGCCTCGCTCTTGTTTTTGCACAGGCCCGCTTCGAGCAAGGCGTCGATGATCGGCAGGCCAGCGTCGAGGAGCCGTTGCCGGGGCAGGTCCTTGCTCGGCACGTTGGCGAAGATGCCGGCCAATTGGGCATCGGTCCACTGGCCGATTTCGCCGCCGAAGAAGATCTTGGTCGCCCGCTGGGCCGTGTCGAGCCCGTCCGGACCGTGGATCAAGCGGGTCAACTCGGCGGCCAATCGGCGCCGGGCGCCGTGCCGGCCGGGGTCCGCCTGATGCTCGCTCATCAGCGTCTCGATCTCCTCTTGGCCCAGGTCGGTGAAGAACCGCAGGCAGCGGCCGACGTCAGCGTTGTCGAGGTTGATCCAATACTGATAGAAGTGGTAAGGGCTGGTCTTGTCGGCCGAGAGCCACAAGGCGCCCGACTCCGACTTGCCCATCTTCGTGCCGTCGCTTTTGGTCAGCAGCGGGCAAGTGCAGCCGTAGAGCTGCGCGCCGCGGAGCCGTCGGGCCAGGTCGATGCCGGCCGTGATGTTCCCCCACTGGTCGCTCCCGCCCGCCTGCAACTCGCAGTCGTAGTGCTCGTGAAGGTGGACGAAGTCGTAAGCCTGCAAGAGCATGTAGCTGAACTCGGTGTAGCTCAGTCCGGCGTCGCTGCGATCCAGCCGGGCGCGGACGGAATCCTTGGCGAGCATCACGTTGACCGGGAAGTGCTTGCCCACGTCGCGGAGAAACTCCAGGTAGCCGAACTTGCCCATCCAGTCGTAGTTGTTCACGAGGATGGCCGAGTTCGCGCCGCAATCGAAATCGAGGAAGCGGCGCAACTGCGGTTCCATGCCGGCGATGTTGGCTTGCAGGGCTGCGACGGAGAGGAGGTTGCGTTCCTCACTCTTGCCGCTGGGATCGCCGATCATGCCGGTGGCCCCGCCCACCAGGGCAATTGGCCGATGCCCGGCCTTCTGGAAGCGCCGCAGCACCATCAGGGCCACGAGGTGGCCGACGTGCAGGCTGTCGGCCGTGGGGTCGAAACCGACGTAGATCGTGCGCGGCTTCTCGGTCAGCAGCCGCGGCAGGTTGGCGTTGTCGGTAGTCTGGTTGACCAGGCCACGCCAGGAGAGTTCGGAGATAATGTCCGTGGAGAGGGGAGAGGGGAGAGAGGAGAGGGGAGAGGAATTGATGTTATCCGTCATTGGGGGATCTTTCTGTTCAATGAGTTCATCAGCCCACTTATCAGCCGAGCGATTTCGGTTGTTGTCTTCACCAGTTCTGCGCTGTGAGTGGAATTGACATATCGGAGTCGCTCCGCGATGAGCACCTGGGTTTCCACTTCCTTAACGGAACCATAAGCCATGCCAAGAAAATGTACGTAATCACGTGTTGTGTTTCGACCATTCCCTTCGGCGATATTCGACGGAATCGAGATGGCCGCCCGCCGAATCTGACTTGTTAACCCATAGATTTCCTCTCTCGGAAATGCTCCCGTAGCTCGATAGATCGTTTCCACAAGGTCCATAGCCTCTTGCCAAACGATCAATTCTCGATAATCTTTTACAGACATTCTCGTCTCCTTCAATAACGACAAGTCTCCGACTTGGCAAACCTTTCCTTGTTCTTCCCGGATTGAGTCGTTTGACTATTCGTGCTTCTTACGTGCGAAGTAGTCACCGTAGATAACCGGAAGTAACAGCCCCTTGTCACCTTTATTGCACACAACCAACTTTCGGAACCACGGGTCGGGCGGCAGCCAAGCATCCACCCACTTACTATTGAGGGCGGGTTTCATAGCGTGGATTAGAATTCGTTCCAAGACCTCTGTTGGAGCGTCGTTGCTTTGAATGTCCCAGCTTTCTCCATTGGGAAGAGTTGCCCAGCGCAGAGTCATGTCCCAATAGCAACAAGACATCTCCGGTTCTCTTGCCGTAAATGCGGTCATACGCGGAATCGCAAGGACGTGTTCCCATTTCCGCTTCCGTTTTCCCAATGTAAAGCACCGCCCCAGTCGGATAAGCATCGTGCTTGCCTTCAAAAGCATAAAGGACATTCTCAGGCAAATGGAGCATTCTGGTGAACCGCTCGTAGACTCGGTCCATTGGGATGGATTTCCATTCAAGTTCAACAACTCGCATTTGCTCAACAATTGAGAGCTTGCTTTCTGGCACGGAATGTCCCTCAGATGGTGATGATTCGATGAGATTACGACGAACCGGGCATTCCCAAGAAACACCTCGGTGAAACCCTTCTGGTTCCTCGCCAAACGTGGCTCTCAAGCGCTACCGCATCGCTCTCTCCCCTCTCCCCTCTCCCCTCATCGCCATTGATCATCCAGCGGGTTCATCGCACTGCCGAGCTTGGGCTTCGGCAGGGCCTTCAGGGCGTGCTCGGCCAGACGCTGATCTTCCTTGGTCGTAATCTTCATGTTCAAGGGCGAGCCGGGCACGACCACGACCGATTGGCCCAGCCGCTCGACCAGTTGGGCGTCGTCG
The DNA here is from genome assembly GCA_963759115.1 of uncultured Planctomycetaceae bacterium. GTDB lineage: Bacteria > Planctomycetota > Planctomycetia > Pirellulales > Thermoguttaceae > CAVWXT01. The sequence continues at coordinate 130,032 of CAVWXT010000006.1, read as the reverse complement.
GTCGCCGCGAAACCGCCGCGCTGGGCGTAGGCATCCAGCAACAGTTGGCGGCGGAAAACCTGCGGCGTCTGCGCCTCCCACAGTCTCTCCCGCGAGACGGTCTCCTCGATCTGGCGATCGGCGCCCACCCGCTTCAACGTGCCGGCCACGGGCAGGGCGAAGATCGCGGCGCCAGAACGCTCCGCGGCGGCGAAGATCGCGTCGATCCACGCGTCGGTCAGGCAGGGCCGGGCGGCGTCGTGGACGCAGACGAAATCGGCCTGAGGCTTCACCCGTGCCAAGGCAGCCTCCACCGAATCGGCCCGTTCCGCGCCGCCGTCGATCACTTCGACGCCCAGGAAGGCGATATTGGCCGAGAACTTGAAGTTGAAGTCGGCGCGGTCCTCGGCGCGATGACCAGGATCGTCTGCACCACGTCGCTACGCCCCAGGAACCGCTCGGCCGAGTGCAGCCAGACGGCCTTGTTGGCCAGCGGCGCGAAGGGCTTCTTATAGCTCTTGTCCTGGAACCGGCTGCTGCGGCCGGCGGCAGGCAAGATCACGGCGAACTTGGCCATAGTGGCGTCTCCCTTGGGCTGATTCCGTCATTGTGTGGTTTCACCGCCGCACGTCAAGGCGGACAGCCTGCTCTGCCGATGCAAGGCCCTGCAAATCGGCGTGAAGAGTCGGCGGCGGACGAATCTTGAGCCAGGAGTGGCTACTTCAGCCCGCGGGACGCCGCCAGCCGTCTCCCAGGCGACGGAAGAAATCAGCCGCCGTTGGGACCGGCAAGCGGCCCCTGGCGTCCGCCGATTCAGGTGGGATGCCGCGCTAGGCCGGCTTCTTCTTGAGCAACGCCTCGACGGCGGTCCGCAGCTCTTCCACGTACGGAGTGAAATCGTTCTGCTCATTACGCCTGTCGTCGAGGAACTCCGTCACTTTCTCAATGCTCTTCTGCAATTGGTCGAGGAATGGCCGCTGCGCCTCCCCCGCCAGCGATCCGATTCCTCTGTGGGTATCCTCCCCGGTGCCCGTCAACGCAATCAAGACGGCGGCCAGGGGCTGTCTCAGCATACGCCGCGGAATCGACTGCGAGGTTTGCTTCGGTTGACGCAGGACTTCGTTGCAGACGTTGTCGACGAATTGGCCCAGCGCGGCCGCGGCCTCCACGGGATTGATTCCGCCGGCCCCCCCGTATTTCAATCGTCCCAGCGACGCCACGGCGATGTCGCGCGTCCGCAGGGAGAGCTTGTTGTCCGCGACGGCCTTGACGAGCGCCTTGTAGACCGCGTTGTTTTCGCCCACCGAGTCGAGATACCCTAACGTTTCGAGGGCGTACGCAAGAATCCACTCGCGCCCGACCGCCGCTGGTCCGGCCGGCGGATCCACGGCCGCCAATCTGAGCATGGCAGCGGTGAGGGACCTCTGCGCTTCCGGGTCTGCGATTCCCTGCGGAGCAGACGCATGGCGAACGATGCCGACCATCGCCTCGACTCGCACGTAATCGGGCAAGTTCTGATTCGTCGCTGCGGCGACGAGGACCTCCAGCGCGGCGGGCAAAGGGGTGGGGGCTTCCGTGCCCAACTGCTCGACGCTGTTGAGTTCGCCGATCATCAGCATGGCGTTCGCCCGCACCGTGGGGTGATAACGGCCGGTGGTGGCCACCTTGTTCATGTACTCCAGCGTCAAGGCGTTCAGGTCGTCGTGGACCGGACCGCTCTTGGCCCGTTGGAGATTGCCTCGCAGTTCTCTACGCCAACCCATTTTCCCGGGAGTGTCGCTGAGATTAGTGATGTTCTTCAGCAGCGTCCATCGCGCCAGAGCATAGTTGCGGTAATACTCTTCGAACATGGGCTGTTCGCCCGGGTTGAACTTCCCGTTCAACAGAATCACCAAGATCTTGAACTGGTTCTTCTTCTGGGCGTCGTCGACGGGGTCCTCGTCGAATTTCTCCTCCGGCGGCGCTACGGCTGGAGCGGGCCGGGCCGGCGCGGCCGCGGGCGGGGCCGGCACGGCCGCAGGCGGAGCCGGCACGACTGGCGCGGGCGCGGTGGGGGCAGGCTGAGCCAGGGCAATCTGGCACACCATGACCCCCGCGATGAACACCGCCAAGAGCGATGCGTAAGACGTAGCCCAGTCGACACCACTAGAAGGGGGTCTAAGTTTAGCCATAGGACGCACCAAAGCTCTTGCTGCTCGGTCGTAGAAAAACACACACTATGTATAGGCTAACAACGACGGCGGGGGAGTGTCAAGTTGTGCGGTTATAGCTAAAACAGGTTGATCGCTATAACCAATAATATTTACCGCTATGCCACTCATCTACCGCAGACAGCGTGAAACACGTATTCCGGGGCCATCGATGCCGGCAACTTCGTCTGCTCGGGGTCAATTTTGGAAACTTGCAAAGTCGGTGGCTGAGTTTACCGATTATTTCGACAACGCCGATTTGGCAGAGGCAGATTGATCACGCGCATTCTGTCCATTTTTCCTCGTCTCGCACGATGCTGTCAAGCAAAGCTACCGTTCTGCCAACACCGACGTCTAAGAACATGGTTACTCGCCGATCACCATTCCGGGCAGGCGCGCTGGCGATGCTGGCGATGTGTTTGTCGGCGGCGGTGACCGGCTGTCATGCCGTCGACCTGTACACGCCGTCGTTGCAGGCACCCGTCCCGCCGGCCATGGAGCCGCCCCGGGAATTGTCGATGGTGTCGTTGCCAACCTATCGCATCGAGCCGCCAGACCTTCTGCGGATCGAGGTCCTCAAACTCGTGCCGCGGCCACCGTGTCCGATCGAGCCCCAGGACGTACTCCAGATCCGCGTCCTGGGCGCACTACAGGGCGAGCCGATCAGCGGCCTTCACCTTGTGGAAGGCGAGGGCAACGTGAACCTGGGCATCCCCTATGGTATGGTCCGCGTGGCGGGAATGACAACTGCTCAGGCTACCGAGGAAATCACGCGGCATCTGAAAAGCATGCTGCAGCAGGCGGACGTCACCGTTCAGTTGGCCCGTTCGGCCGCCGTCGAACAGATCAGCGGACTGCACCTGGTCCAGCCCGATGGCACGCTGAACCTTGGCCGCTACGGCATGGTTCACGTGGCGGGCAAGACGGTCACCGAAACAACCCTGGCAGTGGAAGAACAGATGGGCCACTACTTCGACTCGCCCCGTGTGGGCGTCGAGGTCGCCGGCTACTACAGCAAGGATTACTGCGTGATCGTCGCCGGAACATTCGCGGGCGAGATGGTCACGCGGTTCCCGATCACCGGAAACGAAACGGTCCTGGACGCGCTGGGACGGATGGGAGGGGTGTCGCGGGTCTCGAGCCGAACGATGTGGGTAGCCCGTCCCGCACCAGACGCCTTCGGTGCGGAGCAAATCCTGCCGGTCGACTGGGCGGCGATCGCCCGCGGCGGCTCCACGGAGACCAACTACCAACTCTTGCCCGGCGATCGGCTTTTCATCGTGGACGACAGTCTCATCGCGATCAACAATTGCGTTCACACGTTCACGGACCCGGTCACACGGCTGCTGAGCATCTTGGTGTTGAGCAGCGATGCGGTTCGTAACTCCCAGACTTTGGGACGTGGCTACAACGCGAACCGTTAGCTCCGTTGAAAAAGGGGACTGGCTCCCAACGGACAAGCGAAAACCCCGCGAGAAACAATGGTCGTGAGGTGCCTGTCCCCTTTTTCAACGGACTGTTAGGGGTTCCACTCGATCTGGTCTTGCCGCATCGTTGCTTCTTCACAGACATGTCAGACCCCGCGCTGGAGAATGTCGCCCGCATCGTCGCTTGGAGCCGGCAGGATCGCGGCGGCGATCCGTCGGCGGCCGGCCGGCGCAAGATTCGACGGGTCGGAATCGTGGGCGCCGGCATGATGGGCACGGCCATCGCGGCGGCCCACGTCCGTCATCGAGTGCCGGTAGTGATCCACGACGCCGACGCAGCGGCGTTAGCCGGCGCCATCCCGGCCATCCGTGCCGAATTGCGGGCTGCCGGCGCCGATGGGGCGGCGGAATCGGTCGGCTCATTGGTGCAGCCGGTCGCCGAGTTGGCCGATGCGGCGCGTTGCGACCTTGTCGTAGAATTGATCGTGGAGACCTTGCCGGCCAAGCGGCAACTGTACGGGCAAATGCGGCCGCACTTGGCCGAGCAGGCGATCGTCGTGTCGAATACCTCGACGATTCCGATCGGGCAACTGGCGGGTCAGCTTAGCGACCCCGGTCGATTCTGCGGCATGCACTTCTTCCACCCCGTGCGGCAACGGCCGCTGGTCGAGGTCGTGCGCGGCCCGCTGACGAGCGACCTCACGATCGCCGCCGTCGCGGCCCACGCCCGCAGCATCGAGAGAGATGCCGATCGTGGTCCGCGACGGTCCGGGGTTTCTCGTCAATCGCCTGCTGTTTCCCTATCTGGGCGAGGCGTTGGAACTGCTGCGGGAGGGCGTGCCTGCGGAGTCGATCGAGCGGGCCGCCACCGAGTTCGGCATGGCCATGGGACCGCTGCGATTGATGGACGAGATCGGCCTGGACACGACCTTGCAGGCCGGCTGGGTCCTCTCCGCCGCATTCCCCGAACGAATCCGGCCTTCGCCCGTGCTGGTGTCGATACTGAAGGCCGGCCGGCTGGGGCGAAAGACGGGGGCCGGTTTCTTCTCCTATCCCAGTCGCACGGAACTCGCCGGCCAGGGAGCGGTCGATCCGATGTTGGCAGAGATCCTGGCCCCGTGGATCGACGTGGCCCCGAGGGGCGAGCGCGAGCCGATGGCTTGCCGATTGGTGTTGCCGATGCTCTTGGAGGCGACTCGCATCCTGGAGGAAGACCGCGTCCGCGACGTCCGCGACATTGATCTGGCCGTGCTGTTCGGCCAGGGGTTTCCGGCCGAGAAAGGCGGTCTGCTCTGGTGGGCCGACACGCAAGGGGCCGCGTGGATTCTCGGCGAATTACGGTCGTTGGGCGCGGCGGAGCCGCAATTCGAGCCGACCGGCCTGCTCCGCGCCATGGCCCAAGGAGGCCGTCGCTTCTACCAGATCGCGACCTGAATCTCTGAAAGACTACAGGCCCGACGCCTTAATCAATTCACCCCCGTCAATGGTCGCCATGTTCATGTAGACGCCGGGGACGTAACTTATGCCATTGATCGTAATGTAAGGGCCCGAGCCGCCTGGGGGTGGCGGCTCCCCGGGGGCCGGCACGTGCATGTACTCGATCTCATCCGAAATGAAGTCAACATGTCCGTCGCACATGCAGAACTGCGCCCCGCCGGGATGACGACTCGCGAAGCCGCGGCTGTAGAGGGGGTCGGCACGATTGTCCTCCGGCCTCACGGTGTGGGCGTTGGCCCCGAGAATCACCTCCTTGTAGTTCAGCGGAATGCCGCACGTAGCTGTGCTGCCGTCGTAGGAATACCACGCCGACCACTGGCAATACGCGGGGACGACTTCGCCGATGGCAATCGTCTTGCTCAGCCCGTCGGCGATGTCGCGAGCGGCCGTCGTGAAGAGCGGATTCGTGCCAGGGGTCCCGCTGTACTTGATCCGACCGCGACAGATCACGCCGTTACCGTGATCCAGTCCGTCCGTGTCCGTGGCATTCGCGGTTTGACCGGAGTTTCTGCCGGTCAAGGCATAAATTGGAATCGGTGGGGTATCGCATCTCTGGAACGACGCGGGATCGACCGACACGGGCCAGTTCATCCCGGCGCACGCCTTGTAGTTGGTCACCGCCAGGGTTTTGTCGCGAGCGCTGGGCCACTGGGGCGACGCCGCCGGCCACAAATCCGTCTGCGTGCCGTTCATGCTGCCGTAATCGGAGGGACAAACGAACTCCGCCAGGGCCTGCCGGGCGGCATAAAGATTGTTGGAACTGCCGGTGGCATAATTCATCGGTGCGCCGAACTTGATCAGATTGTTGGTTGGTTTCTCTTCAAGGTAGGGCAACAGTCCGGTAAGCCAACTGTGCCCCACAAAGGCGCTGGCATCGGTCGCTCCACTCGTCTCGTCGCCCCAATTGATGGGGAAGATCTTGTAGGTATTCTCGTAGCTGGTCATGGCCAGCCCCAACTGCTTCAGATTGTTGCTGCACGTCATGCGGCGGCCAGCCTCCCTCGCCGCGTTGACGGCGGGCAATAGCAGGCCAATGAGGACTCCAATAATGGCAATGACCACCAGCATTTCCACCAAGGTAAACGCTCGACGGACGACCGGCGCGATAGACATTGCTCCACTCCTTCTATGCGGTAAAGAGCCCCTTGACCGCCGCGTTGCGACACATGGGGCGTTTCCGCCTGCTACTGGTCCTTGCCCACGCAACCTAATGATACCCTAATCTTTCGGAATTGTGAAGGTCTTTATGAACCCCCACTTGATAGCACATCAATAGCCCCTGTGCGCGTGACTGAAACGCTCGCGACTGGAATTGCCCTCCGCGCCGACGCGTGTTATTTCTTCACCGGCGATCATTGCGGCGAGTTCACGACTACTGCGTCAATCGCCGCAGCTTCTCGAAGTTGGGCACCTCCAGCGGGTGAAGCATCTGCGCGGTCAGTCCGTCCTTTCCTTCCTTCATGGCCTTTTTCATCGCGGCCGCGGCGGCATCGTGCTGGCCGGCTTGTTCGTAGGCGAGTGCCTGGTGGAAGAGCCGCACCGGCGACTCCCCGTCGGCGATCGCATCGCTCAGATCTTTCAAGGCCTCCGCCGGCTTGCCGAGGGCCATGTAGACGCTCGCCCGCGTGTCGAGAATCTGCGCGGCCAACGGTCCGCCCATCTCAAGGGCCTGGTTGACGAGCTTCAAGGCTTCGTCGAGTTTTACGCCTTGCAGGGCCAGCAACACGGCAAGGTTGTTCAGAGCCCAAACATCGCGACCCTGCTTTGCGAGGATCTCGCGGTAGAACGCTTCGGCGTCGCCATAGCGGCCTTGGTGGGCCCGCAGATCGGCCATGGCCAGCAGCAAGACCGCGGGGCGATTGAGCCGGACCAGCGCTCCCTGCAACATGTCGTCCAGCCGCTGCAACTGCTTCTGGTCGGCCTTGCCGTACGCAAGGAACTGGGAGCACAACTGATTGATTGCAACGGGAGGGGCGTTGCCTTCTTTCTGCTCCAGCAAATCCAGCGCCTTGTCCCATTCATTGCTCGCCACCAGCCACTCGGCGCGACGGACAAAGGTGATGAACTCTTTGGGAGCAAGCCGCTCCAGGCGGGTAAGATACGTTTCCGCGTCGGCCGTATCGCCGCGCCGCAGCAATACGTCGATGTAGATGCTCAGGTAACGCAGATCGTTGGGATAATTGGTCACGAGGTACTGCCACTGAGCGGTGCCCTTCGTCCAGGCGCCAGCCGACGAGTACGCCTGCGCCAGCAAGAAGCGGTCCTCTTGAGTGGCGAGTTTCTCCTTAACCAGGGCCTCGAGGTCGCGGATTGCCTCGTCGCGTCGAGACCGCTTGGAATCCGCGGCATTCAGCCGGGCCATGAGACGACGATCTTCGACCGCCCGCTTCGGCTCGGCCGGATTCTTCTCGATCAACTCTCGCGCCTTCTGCAGGTTGGCGTCGCCGCCGCCGGCGAGAAGGATATCCGCCAAGAGCCGCCTAGCCGAAATCACGTCCACCTCCGGGGCCTGGACCTCGCCGTCAATGATCTTCCGCAGCAAGGCTTCGGCCTGCGCGGGCTTGCCTGTGCGAGAGTAGAACTCGGCAGCCACGCGGATCACCAGCGGGTCCTGGGGAGCGGCCGCCAAGGCGGCCTCGAATTTCTCTTGGGCCGCGGGGATCTTGCCGACGGCGAAATAGCACTGGGCCTGCACGGGCAGGACTTGTGGGGCGGGAAGGACAGCGGCGATTTCCTGGATCGCCTCCTCGGCCTTGTCAGCGTTCTTGTGGATGCTGAGGAACTGGACCAGCCCCTCCCACGCGTCCGCGGCTTGAGGTCCCAGTTTAACGGCCTGGCGGAGTGCCGCTTCGGCCTCCGTCAGCACTTGGTCGGCCTTGGCCAGCATTTGGTCGGCCGTGGCAATCTCTCGTTGGGCCTCGGCGGTCTTCCCCTTGTTCTTCAAATCCTCGGCATAGGCCCTTTGTTTTTCGGCGTCCTCCCTCTTTCGGCCGCCGACAACGCTCAGCAATTGTCCCCGCCAAAGATGTGTTCGGTAGTTCTTCGAGTCTTGAGTAGCGGCGGCCTGAGCCATCTCCAACGCCCGGTCAAACTCGCGCTGGCCAACGTCGTTCTGGCGCAAAGCGAGCTCCGCACCGGCCAGGTTCAATTCGGGGGAAAACGGCACTTGCTGATTTTCCAGTTGACGAAGCAGGCGAGCGGCATCGTCGTACTGCCTCCGCTGAGATAGAATCTGTACGGTCCTCTGGATGGCAGCGGGGCTGCGCGCTCCCAACCGGATGGCTTCCTGGTACAGTTCCAACGCCTGATCCGTCTTGCCCTGGTAGTCGTAGATTCCCGCCTCCAACAGAGAGACTTCCGCCCAGGAGGGCCGCAGTTCACGGGCCTGCGACAAGTACTTTAGTGCCTGCTCCGCGTCCTTGTCGTCCCTGGTGTGCAGCATGAGCCGGTGCGCCTGCGCGTAGAACCAATACGCGTTTCGGCCGGCAACCTTTTCGAGGTCGGCCAGCGCCTTGTTCATGCCATCGTCATCCTGGACCTGGAACGCCTGTTCAAAGAGCAGTTGCCGGACCTGCGCGTTGTTGGGTTGTTTCTCGGCGATCCGCAGGCAGAGGCTGCTTGCTCTGCGGGGCATCGCCCACCTGGATCGCGTTGTTCAGCAGACCATTCCAGAGTTGCAGGCGTTCTTGGTCGGAGAACTTGTCGGCCTTCTCGGCCAAGTCGCGCAGGCGTTGGGTGGCCTCTTTGCCGTATCGCAGCACGAGGTACTGCGCCTGTGCCAAGCGTTGCCGAACGCTGTCGCCCCACAGTTTCCCCGATTCCGCCAGGAGCCTCTCGGCCTCGTCCCAGTCCGCCTGGCGCTCGGCGACCAGGGCGAGGCCGCCCACAAATCGGCCTGCTTCGGGTGCTTGTCGCAGGCCTCCTGCAACCGTGTCTTCGCTTCCGCGACCTTCTTTTGCGAAAACAGGATATCCACCCCCAAAAGCGGAATCTGCACTTCGAGAATCTGTTGCTCAGCCTGTTCAAGAACGCCCTGCTTCGCTTTTTCGAGAAGCCCGTCTTCCACCAGTTTGAGTATTTTTTCCGCCGGCTTCCAATCCGGCGCGGCGGAGTCCGACCGAAGGTTCTTTGCGATCATCGTGCGGGCCAGCGAGATTGCGATGGCGGGGCTCATGCCTCCGGCGCTCGGCAATCGGCGATACTCCTCCACCGCCTCGTCCAAGCGACCGGCCGCGTGCAGGGCGTTGATCACGCCCCGCCGGGCTGGCTCAAAATCGGATTTGGTGCCCAACACCCGACGATACGCCTGCAACTGTTGATCGTACTCGCCCGCCTGACCGTAACACACTCCGATCCAGAAATCGACCTCTATGAGGGATGCCGGCGACGGCACGCCCTGCGGCGGCCACGACACCAAGGCCCCTCGCACCTTCTCGAACCCCTCGCGGGCCTCCTTCCAATGCTCCTGGGAAAACTCCTTTCGCGCGTTCAGGTAGTCGCAGCCTTGCCGGGAGTAGTTGGGGAAGTCCGCGGCGCGGAGGGCGTCGATTGCGGTCTCTGCCTCCGTGAGCTTGTTGTTGTCGATCAACAAGTTCGCCTTCCACCACAGAAGAATGGCGTCCTTCCCCATCGCCTTCAAACCTTGCTCCAAAGCAGCCACGGCTTTGTCGCGGTCACTTGCCTTCTGCTCGACGTCGGCCAGGCTGATGTACTTCTGCTCGACGTCCGCCAGGCTGATGTACATGTCTCGATCGACCGGGAATCGTTCGATGCCGTGCTTCAGGTACCCGCGCGAAGTCGAAGTTGTCCTTGAACAAGGCCGACCGCTGTTCGGCTAAGGCGACTTCTCCCTTGGTCAGGGCGGACTGCCGCTCGATCGCGGCGACTCTGCCTTTGACCAGGGCACATTGAGCGGCCCAATACAGCGCGTCGCGGTCGTCGGGCGCAACTCCAGGGCCCGTTGGGCCCGCGCCAGCGCTTCGGCGTTGTAGGCGATCCGGACCTGGGCTGTCCTGTCCTCATTGGCGAGCTTCCACAGATATCGGGCAAACAGGACCTGGGCCTTGGCCGAGTTCGGGTTGACCTCTACCATCTTGTCCATCCAAGCATCCGCGTCGTTGGGACGCGAGAGGCGAGTGGTGCGCAGAATGTCCGCCAATTCGGCATACGCCTCGACTTCGTCCGGAGCGAAGTCGATTGCCCTCTCAAAGGCCGCCACCGCCTTGTCATAGTCCGTCAGTTCCCGCAGACACTGGCCGTATTGTCTCATCAACTCAGGCCATTCGGGATGGTCCGGCGAAGGCTTCATTGTCTTCGGGTTGTCGATGCCCGGCACCAACGCCTCCAAGTGCGATTTGGCAATCGGGCAGCCCTTTTCGGGACGCATCTTCATCGCCATGTCGATCAAGCGACGACGGACGTTGTCGCGCTTCGGATCCAGACGCAATACGGCCTCCAGCCGACTAAGTGCCCTGGTGAAGGAACGAGAGTCGCGAGCGCGGTCAGCCCAGTCGGCCGACTGCATCGCATAGTCTTGCAGCGCATCGACGTTGTCAGGCTTGATCCGCAGGTACCACCCAAGATACTGGATCGCCTTGACATACTCCTTGCTTGCCAGGTCTTGTGACCGTTGGCTCATCTCTTTGTTGGCTTCTTCCGCCGCTTGGTGCGCACTTTCCGCCTTATCCTTGAAGAAGTCGGCGTTGCGCCGGACCTGAATCGCGTGCAGGCCGATATAAGGGGAGCACACGCCGAGCAACACCACCACCACGACAATCAGCAGTTTCAGAGCCAGCGGCCTATTGAGTTCTCTCACGAGACTACCTCACACTAGGATCGAACTTGAACAGAACATTCCTCCGGCGCCGCTCAGCGCCACCACGACTGGTCATTAGCGGCAGAGCGCGACGCGACGTTCGGCAACACTTCCCACGAATCGGCCGGCGCCGGGCAGCCGCACCGCTCCGCCCCCCGGCGCGATGGCATCAGCGCCCGGACCGCCAGCGCGACGGTCCAGCACAACACCGCGCCGATGCCAATCCCCGCCAGATCCTGGAGCCAATCCATCCAGTCCGGAGTCCGCGGAGGCAGGAAGCCTTGCACGATCTCCGTCATCCCTCCGTACATCGCCAGCAGCACGACGATCGCCCAGCGGGGCGCCGGCCATCGCGTCGCCAGCGCCAGCACGGCCAGCACCGCGAAACTCAGCAGGTGCGCCACGGGCATAAGCGGATGCATGAAGCCGGCAACCTCGTCGCCCACCAGCCGCGTCGGATCCGCCGTCCACAGCAGCGCGGTGAGATAGACCAGGTAACCAAGGCAGATCAGTCTCATCAGGCTTTGCATATTCTCTCTCGGCCCGCGCGGACGTTCTTCGTAGCGTTTCGCGTGTCGACCACCAACGGCGCGTACCGCACGAGAAACTCGTAGTCGTACGCGGAATGATCCGTGGCGATCAGCACGCAGTCCTGACCGGCGAGGAACTCCACCGTCAACGGGGAACTATCCAGCGGAATGTTGAAGTGACGGGTGCGCGGCAAGTGCGGAATGTGGGGGTCGTTGTACGAGACCACCGCCCCTCCCTTCTGCAGCAACTCGACGAGCACGAAGGCCGGGCTTTCGCGGGCGTTGTCGACGTCCTTCTTGTAGGCCACGCCCAGCACGCAGACCTTGCTCCCGGAGAGCGGCTTGCCCCGCGCGTTCAGCGCCGCGATCAACCGATCCACCACGTATTGCGGCATTCCCGTGTTGATCTCGCCGGCCAATTCGATGAACCGCGTCGTCAGGCCGTGACAGCGGGCCAACCAGGTCAGGTAGAACGGGTCGATGGGGATGCAGTGCCCGCCCAATCCCGGCCCCGGATAGAACGCCTGGAAGCCGAAGGGCTTGGTCTTGGCGGCCTCGATCACCTCCCAGACGTCGATGCCCATGCGATCGAACAGCAACTTCAACTCGTTGACCATCGCGATGTTGACCGCGCGGTAGGTGTTCTCCACGATCTTGCACGCTTCGGCCACTTCGCACGTGCTGACGGGAATCACCTCCGGCATGCCGTGGCGATAGAGCTGCACGGCCAGGGCCCGACTGGCCGCGTCGGCCCCGCCGACCACCTTGGGGATGTTGCCGGCGGCGAAATCCGGATTGCCCGGATCTTCCCGCTCCGGACTGTAAGCCAGGTAGAAATCCTTGCCCAATATCAGCCCGGTCGCTTCCAGGATCGGTAACACGACGTCGCGGGTCGTGCCCGGATACGTCGTGCTTTCCAGCACCACCAGTTGGCCGGGGCGAAGATGGGCGGCAATCTCGCGGGCGGTGGCCTCGACGTAGATCAAGTCCGGATCGCGGCTGCGGTTCAAGGGAGTGGGGACGCAGATCAGCAGGGCATCGGCCTCTGCCAGCCGCGCCATGTCGGCGGTGGGCGTAAACGTGCCCTCGCTCACGCAACGACCAATCCACTGGGACGGGATGTGCTCGATATAGCTCTCGCCGGCCTTCAGCCGCTTGATCTTCGCGGCGTCCACGTCGAAGCCGAGCGTCTGAAATCCTGCGGCGACGAAGGTCCGGATCAACGGCAGGCCAACGTAACCCAGCCCGATCACCCCGACCTTGGCGGTCTTCTGGCGGATCGCTGCCTCCAGTGGCACGCTCTTGGATTTCTCGCCGTCGCCTGTCAATTCGGTTCTCGCCACCTGTTTCGTTCTCGATTTTGTCTGCATTGGTTGGTCTCCCGTTGTGATCGCCCCCCTAACGGCGTGCCTCTTATAGACAATAGCACAAACCGAGCCGACAGTCTGAGCCGCACCTTGGATCGGATGGGAGCAACACGACCCCGTAGACCTATGCGCCGGGCGCAATCCATAGCTTCTATTGTAGCCGGAATGAGTAGGGATGCAAGAAATATACACACTAGGATGGGTTATGTCATTATAATAATGGGGGGTCTTGTCGGTGCGATTGCGCCTTTCGATAATACGGCTAGGAGGAGAACTTGATGCCGTTGCCACTGCTGACGAGCGTTGGGGATTTGCCGCTCGGCGTACATCGGGCATCATTGCGGGAGGTAATCGAGCATTTCGGCGCGGGGTCGCCGCAACGTGAGGGCGTGGCGCGACGTCTGGAGCGAATCTACCGTTTGGCCCGTGATACCGGGCATCTGGCCCGGTTTGTGGTCTTCGGCTCTTTTGTAACCGACAAACCGGACCCGAACGACCTTGACGTGTTCCTCGTGATGTCGGACACGTTTGATGGCGCCAAGATCCGAGGCGAAGCGGCACTGCTTTTCGATCATGCTGCCGCCGATGCTCACTTTGGCGCGAGTGTATTCTGGTTGCGTCGCTTGGCGGCTTTAGGTGGCGAACAAACCACGATAGAATACTGGCAGGTGAAGCGCGGAGGCGGCCAACGCGGCATAGTGGAAATCGTCGAGGAAATCCCATGATTAAGAACGATCAAGAGATGGAAGTGACCCTGGAGAGAATTCGTCATTTCCAGGCCCAACTCGCCCATCTGCGGAAGGTGGAAACGAACCCGGCCAACTACCGTTTGTCGGCATCGGGATTCTTGGCGGAGATCGACCGGATGCAGTTGGAAGTCCGTGAGTACCTCAGCCTACCCGCCGTTGAAGCGACAGCCGCCGTTTGAGGAACGAAGGTTTTCCCGCTCTGGGGCAAAGGGCGCGCTGAGCCGGCGCGGAACGAAGCAAGATGGAAAAGGGGCAAGCGAGTTGTCGTACTTGATGATGGGTCCTGTCTTAAACGGGAGGCGGGCTTGGTTCCCAGACGAACCTGAGCGTCAGGCCATCAGATCAATGAGGTGTGAAACGTGAAGAGTGAGATGATGAGTCCCGCTGATTACGATGAGGTTCGCGCGTTGTGGTTGTCGTGCGAAGGAGTGCTGCTCGACGACCGATCGGATTCGCGGGAACAGATTCATTTCTTTCTGCACAGGAATCCTGGTCTCAGTCAAGTCGTGCGGGACGGGAAGCGAATCATCGCAGCAGTGTTGTGTGGCCACGACGGCCGGCGCGGCTACCTGTCGCACCTTGCGGTTCACCCGGGGTATAGACGCCGTAGAGTCGGACGTCTGCTGGTCCATGTGTGTCTAAACGAACTCGCCGCGATCGGACTGCCGGGATGCAACATCCGTCTATTCACTCGCAATGAGCTTGGACGGACGTTTTGGCGCGGCCTCGAATGGCGAATCCTCGATGTTGAGGAGTGGATCGCCGATTGTCCGAATGCCCATCCCGCAGTTCAACTCAGCCGCGAAAAGTGGGGCAGCCCCCGGTGAACGATTACCCCCCGCCAAGATACTGCAGGAACACCTCTTGCCCATAGTATCGTTATGTGATACTATTGAGAGATGATTGAGTCTTCTGCCGACCCCGAGACGGAAGAAATCTTCAAAGGCATCGTCTCTGGGAAATGGCCTCTGACCATCCAGAGGACGGCGCGGTGCAAACTGGTCTACCTCGACGATGCCGAGGATTTGCGCGACCTGACCGCGCTGCCTGGCAACCGACTTGAAGCACTACATGGAGACCGAACAGGTCAATACAGTATCCGCATCAACGACCAATATCGCATTTGCTTCGCCTGGGCAAAGGGCAAAGCGAAAGGCGTAGAAATCGTGGACTATCACAGATAAGAGGTATGCTATGAAACGACTTCCCCCCGTTCATCCCGGCGAGGTCTTGCTGGAGGACTTCATGAAGCCGTTAGGATTGAGCCAATACCGCGTAGCGAGAGATATTGGCGTGCCGGCATTGCGGATCAGCCAGATTGTGCGTGGTCGGCGTTCCATCACGGCAGATACCGCATTGAGATTGGCGCGCTACTTTGGTACGGGGGCCGCGGTGTGGCTGCGTCTACAGGCCCGTTATGACCTCGAAATGGCAGAGGCCAAAATGACGAAACGCATCAACCGTGAGGTCAAGACCCTACAGACGATGCAACCTATGGCGGCAAGAAGCTGAAGGATCAGTCCGAGGCCCCAACCTGAGCCGACCGCTCTCGTTTCCACGCCACCACCTCGCGGATTATGTCGTCCAGGCCGTAACGCGGCGCGAAACTGAGCATTGCCCGCATCTTGGCCAGGTCGGGCACGCGGCAGCGGCAGTCTTCAAAATCCTTGTCATAGGCATCGGCGTAGCTGAGAAACTGGATCTCCAGCGATGGATTGACCGCCGCAATTACCCGCTGCGCCAACTCCAAGATGCTGACCGGCTGGTCGCTGCCGACGTTGAACACCCCGCCGGTGGCCACCGGGCAGGCCATCAGGCCGAGGATCATGCCGACTACGTCGCTGACGTGGGCGAAACACCGCTGCTGCCGACCGTCATCGTGAACCACCAGCGGCCGGCCCGCCAGAGCGGCGTCGACGAAGCGCGGCAGCACCATGCCATAGGCCCCCGTCTGCCGGGGCCCCACCACGTTGAACAGTCGCCCCACAACCACCGGCAGCTTCCGCTCGCGCCAATAGGCCAGGGCCAAAAACTCGTCGATCGCCTTCGACGCGCCGTACGACCAGCGCGGGCGAGTGGTGGGGCCAAACACCAGATCGTCCTCTTCCGTCCAACGCGGCTGGGGATTCTTGCCGTACACCTCGCTGGTGCTGGCCAGGAAGAACTTGACGCCCCGGCCCGCGGCCGCCAGCCGGCCCAACTCGCTGAGCAGCAGTTCCGTGGTGTAGATGTTGGTTTCAATGGTGCGGATCGGGCTCCGGGCGATGAGTTGCACGCCCACCGCGGCCGCCAGGTGGTACACCTCTTCGGCACCAGCCGCCAGCCGCCGCACGAGCTCCTCGTCGGCCACGGTGCCCTTGGTGTAACTGAGCCGGGGATGGCTCAAGACGGCGGCCAGGTTGTCGATCGAGCCGGTCGACTCGTCGTCGATGACCGCCACCCGATCGCCGCGCGCCAGCAGCGCTTCGACCAGGTGGCTGCCGATGAACCCCGCTCCGCCGGTAACAAGACAGTGTTTCATGGGAATGATGAGTGATGAATGAGGAATGATGAATGATCGAGCCAGAGGTCGGCGATCGGCGGTCTGTTGAAAAAGGGGACTGGCTCCGAACGGACAAGCGAAAACCCTGCGAGAAACAACGGTCGTGAGGTGCCTGTCCCCTTTTTCAGCGGGCTGTTAGCGGTCGGCAAATGATGGCGGCTTGTTTCCTCCAATTCATCAATCATCATTCCTCATTCATCATTCCTCCGTTCCTCTCTCCTCTTTGCGATGATCGACGCGACGATGGAAATTGCCAACAACACCGCGACACCTACCAGTGATGCCCACGGGGGCAGTTCCTCCATGCCCTGACGCTTGAGCCCGAACGAGACCAACATCTTCACGCCCACAAGGGAGAGAATGGCGGCGAGACCGTAATGCAAGTAGCGGAACAGATCGACGCTGCCGGCCAACAGGAAGTACAGCGCCCGAAGGCCGAGGATGGCAAATATGTTCGAGCTGAAGGCGATGAATCGGTCGCTGGTGATCGCGATCACCGCGGGCACGCTGTCGACGGCAAACACGACGTCGGTGCTCTCGATCGCCAACAAGGTCAGAAAGAGCGGCGTAATGCACCACCGGCCCCGATCGTGCGCGAAGAAGCCGTGGCCATGCTGACGATGGTCGCCGTGCGCGACCCGAAGGAAACGCCGGGCGATCTTCAGCACAAGGTTGTTCTCCGGATGGACTTCGACGCCGCTGTGCCGCGCCAACTTGTAGCCGGTGTACATGAGAAACAGCCCGAAAACCGGCATGATCCAATCGAAACGATGGATCAATTCGATTCCCGCCAAAATGAACGCCAGCCGCATGAAGATCGCCCCCAGGATCCCCCAAAACAACACGCGATACTGGTACATCCGGGGGATGGCGAAGAAGCGGAAGATCACCACGAACACGAAGATGTTGTCCATCGACAGCGCCTTCTCGATCAGATAGGCGGCGAGGAACTCCGTGCCGGCCTTCGGGCCGTCCCACCACCAGACGACGCCGTTGAAAAGGAGTGCCAGACTAATCCAGAAAACGCTCCAGCCGGCCGATTCCCGCAGCGAGGGTGCGCGATCGTGCCGATGGAACACCAGCAGGTCCAACCCGAGCAGGACGGCCACCAGGATTCCAAATCCCATCCATTGCAGGGAACTTGGGGAGATAAAGTCAGGCACTTGGTTCCTGTGCTTGCTCTAGTGCCGCGAACGTTAGCAGTCTGTTGAAAAAGTCGGTTTGTGGTTGTAGGAGGCGACTCCAGTCGCCGATCTTCCGCGGATTTTACATGGCCATCGGCGACTGGAGTCGCCTCCTAGTGCGCTTGTGAGTGTATCGAATCAGCAAGGTGCAAGTCCTTGTCGAAATTGGGTTTGAACTTCGTAACCGAAAGTAACTGCGTCCTCGTGAGAGGGGGTGGAGAGCAACTGAAGGTGAACGGCTGGTCCGCAGGATGACGAACTCGATTCGGCCGGTTGTCGTGGCGAGCCTGCTAGGAAAAGGCGAAGCCCAAGTGACGCTGTGGTCCTCGCAAGGGATGCGGTCGGCAGACCTGCGCGGTAAGCTCCGGGGGGAAACCAAACCAAGCCCCAGAGGCGGCAACAGGTGGTTGGAGGCGGAACGGTCGGAAGGTTTGATACATGAAGCAAGGAGACCTGGGCGGGTACAAGGACGAAGTTCATTGTCCCTGATAAGGATACGAAGAATCGACCGCCCAGGAGTCAGAGCGTCCATACGAGCGAGGAAGCGGGGCAATGCCCGTCGAGCAAAGGGACGCAGGAAAGGGGATGAAACATGACGCACGGCCAAAACCACACCGTACCGCGAGTGTCGGCAACGACTAGCCACGACGGACTGCGTCAGGCACACGTAACTTGGCTCAGATTGGCCGCACCGTCGATGTTGCATGTTGGTGGCCTTCCCGTGAAGGTCAGGGCCTTTCGCTTCTGCCGATCCCGAGAAGGAACCTTGTTTCCTTCCCGCGCTCGGTTCACCAATCCTCTACGAGGTAACACCACTAACCGGAGAGCCGGATGCGGGAAATCCGCCAGTCCGGTTCGGAGGGAGGGGAGGCCGGGAACTTAACCGGCCTTCCCTACCCCTATCAGCTTTTTCAACGGGCTGTTCGGCGCCGGCGTTTGTGCCGGGCCGAAAAACCCTACCATAGGGAGCCGCGACAGGGACAGCAAGGTACACCCCCCAGCGGCGGTGTCGTAGGATGAGAAGCGTTCGCTCTGGCAGTGCTGGCAATTTCGCTCCCATCGTGGAATAATTGACGGTCGCCTGCCTATCCAAGGACCTCTCTCAACAAGAACACTCCGCCAGGTGGTGCCTGCCATGCGAACGATCGTCCGGGCCGCCTGCAACGGCCTGCTGTTGGCGCTGGTGATCTCCGGCCCCGTAGGCCGGGCGGTGCGCAAGAGAAATCCGCGGCGGCCACGCGACAGTACGAGGCGGCCTTGGCGCTGCAGAACCACGATGATTACGGGCCGGCCGCCGAACTCTGGGTGAAGTTCATTGACACCTACCAGGCCGATCCTCGCCGCGGCCGGGCGTTTCACCAACTCGGCGTCTGCTACCTCCGGATCAACAAGCTCGATCTGGCCCAGCAGTGCTTCGAGATCGTGCTGAAGAGCTATCCCAAGCTCGATCGGCTGGACGCCACGTATTTGTACTTGGGAGTGACGCAATACAACCTGGCCCGTTCCGGCAAGCCCGAGGTGTACGACGCTGCCGCGGACTCGTTCAACACCATCATCACGAAGTATCCCGAGGGAGATCACGTTGCCCAGGCCCTCTTCTACCGCGGCGAATGCCTTTATCAGCGCGGCAAGAGGCCGCAGGCCGCGGAAATGTACGCCCAATTGTTGGCCAGATTTCCCCACGACAAGCTCGCCGCCGACGCCCGGTACATGGCCGGCCTCACGGCCTTGGACCAAGGCGACTTTCCGCGGGCGCTGGAGCACGCGCAAGCCTTCCTGGCCGCATATCCCGACAACGAACGGGCCGCCGGCGCAACCTACGTGGCAGCCGAAAGCCGTCTGCAATTGGGCCAGTTCGCCGAAGCCGAGAAGCTGTTCGCCGAACTGCTGCGGAAGCATCCCGATCACGCCGACGCCAACGCTTGGAAGGTCCGCTACGCCTCGTCGCTCTACGTGCAGAAAAAATATGCCGAAACGGTTGCCCTGCTCCAGCCGTTTCCTGCCGGACTGCCCAATGCGGACGTTCTGGCCGAGGCCCATTACCTGCTGGGCGGCAGCCAGGTGGAGTTGAATGAGTTCGATGCCGCGGCGAAGTCGCTCGAGGCGTCGTTGGCCGCCCAACCGAAGTGGCGGCAGGCCGACGACGCGATGCTGTTGTTGGCCCAGGCCTACAGCGCCTCGAAGAACAACCAGAAGGCGAAGGCCACGCTGGAACGGCTGATCGCCGAGTTTCCCGACAGCCGGTTATTGGATCGCGCCCACTACCGGCTGGGTGAGGGCGCCTACGCCGGGGGCGATTTTGCGACCGCCGCCGCCGAATATCAGCAGGTGATCGATAAATGGCCGCAGAGCCCGCTGGCGCCGCACGCACTTTACGGCCGAGGTTGGACGACGCTCAGTCAGAACGACTCCGCGGCCGCCGAGGCGGTGTTGGACGAGTGGGTGCAGAAATACCCCGATCACAAGTTGATGCCCCGGGTCCGCTACGCCCGCGGCGTTGCCCGGCACCAATTGAAGAAATATGCGCCGGCGATCGATGACATTCGGGCGTTCTTGGCAGCCGATCCCACGCCGGCGGAAAAGTCGGACGCCCGATACTTGTGGGGACTCTGCGAGGCGGCCTTGCAGAAGTACGTCGATGCCTCGGCCATCTTCCAAACGCTCCTCGACGAGAATCCGAAGTACGCCGGCGCCGACAAGGTGCTGTACGAACTGGCCTGGGCGCTGAACCGGCAAGGCAAGGAGAAGGAGGCCACCCGAGTCTTCGCCCGATTGGCGGCAGAACACGGCAACAGCCCGCTGGCAGCCGAGGCACAGTATCGCGTGGGAGAGTCCGCGCTCCAATCGGGCGATCTCGCGAAGGCCGCCACGGCCTATCACGCCGCCTGGCAGACGGCCGGCCGCTTCGGCCAAACGGATTTAGCTGAGAAGGCTGCTTTCCTCGAAGGCGAATCGCTGTTGAAACAGAAGAAGTTCGCCGAGGCGCTCTCCGCCTACCAACAGGTGAAGAATACCGCGGGCAAGGACTTCGAGCAACTCGTGCTGCTGCACGCCGGGCAGGCGGCCGTCCAGTCGGCGCAATGGGAGAAGGCCCGGGAACTTTTGACCAGGTACGTCGAGCAGCTTCCCCGACTCTCCTTCGTTGCCCGAAACGCTCTGCGAGCTGGGCTGGGTCGAGCAGAACCTTGGCCAACTCGACGAGGCCGCGGCGCTCTATGAGCGAGTGCTCGCCAAGACCGATCGTGAACCTGCCGCCCGCGCGCAGTTCTTGATCGGCCGGATCCAATTCCAGCGGAAGGACTACGCCGCGGCCAAGAGCAGCTTCTTCAAGGTCAGTTACGGCTATAGCTATCCGCAGTGGCAGGCCGAGGCGACCTACGAGGCGGGCCGCTGCTTCGAGGCGTTGGACAACAAGGAACAAGCCATCAAGCAGTATCGGGAACTCGTCGACAAGTATCCGCAAAGCGACAAAATGCCCTCGGCCAAGCAGCGAATCGAAGAGTTGCTGAAGCCCGCTGTCAAGTCTAAATCGCAACCTTTAGGCGAGAGGCGAGAACTTCGTTAGGAGTTCGATAGCCGAGGCGTTTTCTCGGGCGGTCGTTGAGAAGTTGTTGGACTTTGGTAAAACGATGATTGGGGATGCCGACCAGATCCGTGCCTTTGGGAAAGAACTGCCGGACCAGGCCGTTGGTGTTTTCGTTCGTGCCGCGCTGCCACGCGCAGTACGGCTTCGCAAAGTAGATCTTCAAAGCGGCTTCCTCCGTCAACCGCTCGTGCTCGGCGAACTCCTTGCCGTTGTCCAGCGTCAGCGTCTTCCGCAGCTTCGGAGGCGTGGTCCGATACAACTCGGCGGCGGTCTGACGGACCGTCGCCGCTTGCAAGGTGGGAACCTTGCCCAGCAACAAATAGCCCGACTTCCGCTCGACCAGCGTGACGGCGCCGCCGCGTCGGTTGGCGCCCACGATGGTATCCCCTTCCCAGTCGCCGAAGCGACGGCGGCGATCCACGACCACGGGGCGTCCCTCGATGCTCGTGCCGGTGCGAATCCGCCCGCGTTTTTCCCAGTTGGGCCGCTTTCGGCCCAGACGCCGCAGATAACGCCGCCAGTGCTTCCCGCTGGCTTCCTCGCCGCCGATCCAGGCGTAGATCGTGGGGGGCGAAATCCACCGTCGCCGATCGCCGGGAAAGTCACTGCGCGCGCGGCCTGCAATCTGGTCGGGCGACCATCGCTGCCGCAAGCGGTCGGCGACGTAACGCCGCACTGCCGGCCGCTGCATCTTGGCCGTCCACGGCCGCTGGCTCCGACGGCGGTTGGCCTTCCCCTGGGCGGCCACCGCCCAATAGCCGTTGCGGCTGCGATTGCGTCGCAGTTCGCGGGAAATCGTGCTCTTGCTGCGGCCGAGCCGGTCGGCGATCTGCGTTTGCATTTTCCCAGCTCGCTGCATGTGGGCTATGACCTCGCGCTCTTCCAAGGTAAGATGACTTGCCATCGCAGGGACTCCTTTTTGCATGGACCTTCCTCAAAAACGCCCATTCAAACGTCCCTGCGATGTTTTCACCTATACCAGTTTTGCATAAGGTTGCGATTCAATTCTAACAGCGGGAAGTGAAACGAACCACAGCGACTTACCGCAGAGCCGCAGAGATATGGGGAGAACCAGCGGCACGACTCTCCTCGGCGTCTCCCGCGGTTTGGCGGTTAGATTCCCGAATTCCCGCGTCTTTCGCGCTCGCCGAGGGCGTTTTGGCGGGCGAGGGGACGGGACGGTTCCCCTTGCGAAATCCCTGCTGCGCCGCTACCATAGAAAAGTGGATTTTTCCTCGCCGCTAGCTGAGAAAGGATGCCAACTATGAAATTGATTATTGCCGTCATCCAGCCCCATCGTCTCGAAGCCGTCAAGCAGGCCCTGGCCGAGGTCGAGGTCTTTCGTCTTACCGTCATGGACGTGCAGGGCTTCGGACGCCAGCGCGGACACACGGAGGCCTACCGCGGGCACGAGTTCTCCGTCAACCTCCTCCGCAAGGTCCAGGTGATGATCGCCGTCAACGACGCGTTCCTCGAACCCACGATCGACGCCATCGTCAAGGCCGGCCACACCGGCCAGTCCGGCGAGATCGGCGACGGCAAGATCTTCGTCCTGCCCCTGGAAGACTGCATCCGCATCCGCACCGGCGAACGAGGCGGCGAGGCGATTTAGTAGAAATGCTGATTGCTGAATGCTGAATGATGAATACGAGCTCACCCCTCGTCCCTCATCATTCATCATTCATTATTCATCGTTCATCATTCGCATGCACGAGCTCTCCATTGTCGAGGCCCTCATCGAACAAGTCCGGCGGGAGCTTGAGCGGGCCGGTCAAAGCGGCCGCGTGCGGCGATTGGAGTTGAGCATCGGCCGGCTCTCCGGCGTGAACTGCGACTCGGTCCGCTTCGCCTTCGGACTGATCGCTGCGGGCACGCCGCTGGAGGGCGCCGAACTGGCGATCCGCGAGCCGAAATCCGTCTGTTGTTGCCGCGCCTGCGAGGCCCGCGCGGAAATCGACGCCCTTGTAGCCCAGTGTCCCCAGTGCGGCAGCGCCGAAATCTCGATCGAGGGCGGTCGGGACCTGCTGCTGCAAAGCATCGAAATCGAAGACTAATGTACTCGTCACGCTCCGCGTGACGCCTGTTCCTCACGCGGAGCGTGAGGAGTACAATAGAAATGCCATGAAAATCGTCGCCGCCAAGAAGATCCTCAAAGCCAACGACCAGCTCGCCGCCGACAACCGTCGGCAACTCGACGCGGCCGGCGTCTTCTGCGTCAACGTGGTGGGCTCGCCCGGCGCGGGCAAAACCACCCTGCTGGAAGCCCTTTTCTCGCATTTGAAAGGCCGGCTGCGTCCGGCCGTCATCGAGGGCGACATCGCCGGCTCGATCGACGCCGAACGCATGGAGCGGATCGGCGTGCCGGTGGTTCAAATCAATACCGACGGCGCCTGCCACCTCGACGCCAACATGATCGCCATCGCCGGCCAGGAACTCGATTTCCGGGCGATCGATCTGCTGGTGATCGAGAACGTGGGCAACCTGGTGTGTACGGCCGGGTTCGATCTGGGCGAGCACCTGCGGATCGTCGTCTTGAGCACCAGCGAAGGCGACGACAAGGCGGTGAAGTATCCGGCCATCTTTCAGGGTTCCGACGCCCTATTCATCACCAAGACCGACCTGCTGCCGCACCTGAATTTCAACGTCGAGCGGATCGCGGCCGACATGAAGCGGCTAGCCCCCGAGGCGGCCATATTTCAGGTTCGGCCGTTCGCGGTGACGGCATTCCGGCCGCGGCCGATTGGCTGGCGGAAAGAACGGCACGAGAGCACGAATCAATCAGGACTGAAATGTGACAGACTCCGATGTTCCTATCTCCGGCGAAGGCGAACCAGCGGTTCCGCCGCCGTCGTTCGATTCGGAGTTGGCGTCATTTGCCGGGCAGCTTTGCGTGCCCAAGCTGCGAGCCAGCCAACTGATCGCCTATCTTGCCCTTGTGGTCGTGCTGATCGGGCTCGACTTTGGCATGAAAGCAATGGAAACAAGGACAATCACACCTGTCCTGCACGGGACGATGACCGTGGCGGCGTCCTGGTGGACTCGCATCATAGTGGAGTTCCAAACAGCATCATTTGCCGTTTGCCTCGTTACCTCGGGCATCCTGATCCGTTGCCGGTGTTTCCAAACGCTCGGCAAACTTCAACCTGGGCATTGGATCGTTCTTATTTTGGCGACCGGCGGCATTCTGCGGTGCGTTGCCAGCCCGTTTAATTTGCTGGCAGTTGCCTATCCATCACCTCATGGTTGGGCACAACACACATTCGAGGCTATCCAGTGGTTTACCATCTTGGCGGTTGGAGGATTATTCGCGTTTGCGGCCATTCGTTTACAGGATGCAAAACGATGGAAAGTCTTGCTGGCCTTCGCATCAGCCGGAACCGTCTTGTGGGCAATTCCGTTAGTGCCGTTTTCCAGGCGGGTGGCAAGTGATGTTCTGCAAGTCTGGCAATGGGCTCTGCCGTGTTGGCTGGCGATTCTCGTCGGGATTGCCCTTGTCGCACTCGTCATAGACTGGTCCCGCCGAGCAATTCGCGATTGGCCACACTGGCTGGGCGTGTCGCTCTGGACCATCGGGAGCCTACTCGGCCTCATTACAAATGCGCGCGCGTTGATGGCGATATGGCTACAGGAATGACATCGAGGAGCGGGAGGCCCTGCCGATGCGCCGCCCCTTACGGCAGCCTACCGCCGGGCATAAACTTAACGGGAGGGTTCCATCGTCTTTGATGGGTTGTATGGTAGCTCGCATTTCCTCATGATTTCACCGTCCCCACCCACATCTGCGCCGCAGTGCCGTTGGCTGATCAACGTGCGCGGCGTGATTCAGGGCGTGGGCTTCCGGCCGTTTGTTTACCGAGCCGCCTGCGACTGCGGTTTGACCGGTTGGGTGCTCAACGAGGCCGGCGCCGTGCAGATTGAGGTGCAGGGCGACCGGACCGCCTTGGATGCCTTCGTCGACGCGATCCGCCGCGATCATCCGCCGCAGGCTCGCGTCGATTCGATCGAAATCCAAGAGAAGGCGGTCGAGGGCGACGGCGGACGCCCCACAACTTTTGAGATTCGTAAGAGTACCGAAGCATCGCCGCCGCGGCCGACGATCCCGGCCGATCTGGCCACGTGCCGCGAGTGCCTGGCCGAGATCCACGATCCGTCCGCAGCGCCGGCACAACTATCCGTTCACGAACTGCACGAACTGCGGCCCGCGATGGTCGATCATCGAACAGTTGCCCTACGATCGGCCGCGAACCTCGATGGCCGCGTTCGAGATGTGTCCGGCGTGCCGGGCCGAATACGACAATCCGGCCGACCGCCGCTTCCACGCCCAGCCGATTGCCTGCCCTCGTTGCGGGCCGACGCTGCAATTGCTCGACCGCGATGGCCGCGAGATGGCCGCTGGCGAAGCGGCTCTCGACCGGCGCCGCCGAGGCCGTTTTGGCCGGCCGCATCGTGGCCCTCAAGGGTCTCGGCGGCTTTCAACTGCTGGCCGATGCGACCAATGCCGAGGCCGTCGCCCTGCTCCGCCAGCGAAAGCGGCGGCCCGACCGGCCGTTCGCCTTGATGCTGCCGATCCTCGAAGCAGTGCGGCAGCATTGCCAGGTTTCCGAAGAAGAGGCCCGCGCGCTCGAATCGCACCAGGCGCCCGATCGTGCTCTTGCGGCGGCAGCGTGCTGAACCTCTCGCACTCTCCCGCTCCTCGACCCTCTGCCCCCACATCGTCCGCTTCGGCGTCGCCCCCGGCAATCCGTACTTGGGCGTGATGCTGCCCTACACGCCGTTGCACCACCTGCTGATGGCGGCCGTGGCCCGGCCGATCGTCTGCACCAGCGGCAACCTCTCCGAAGAACCGATGGCGATCACCACCGAGGATGCCTTGAGTCGGCTGGGCACGATCGCCGACGTGCTGTTGACGCACAACCGGCCCATCGTTCGGCCCGTGGACGATTCGATCGTTCGCTTCGGTCCCGACGGCATGCAAGTGCTTCGCCGCGCCCGCGGATTTGCCCCGCTGCCGATCGAGCTGCCCAATCGATGGCGGCGACCTGCCGACGATCCTGGCCGTGGGCGGACACCTGAAGAACACCGTGGCGACTGATGCTCGGTAGGGTGCGTGAAACGCACCGGCCGGCTGTACATGACGTAGGGTGGGTCGAGCAGCGAAGCCCCACCATTTGCCGTGCTTTCCGAAGGTGGGGCTTCGCTGCGCTCGACCCACCCTACGCAGGTCGTCCTCAGCGCCCACGTCGGCGACTTGGATAGCGTGCTGAGCGTGGACGTCTTCCGCCGGGCGATCGACGATCTGGTGGTGTTCTTCCAGGCGCGGCCCGATGCGATCGTCTGCGACCTGCACCCCGACTACGCCTCGACGCTGCACGCCGAGCGGCTCGCCGCGCGATGGGACGTGCCGCTGCTGCGCGTGCAACACCATCACGCCCACGTGGCGGCGTGCATGGCGGAACACGGACTGGCGGGGCCCGTGCTGGGGTTCTCTTGGGACGGCACCGGCTACGGTCCCGACGGCACGGTCTGGGGCGGCGAGGTCTTGTGGTGCGACGGGGCGGAGTTTCGCCGCGCGGCCCATCTGCGGACGTTCGCCCTGCCCGGCGGCGACCGCGCCGTGCGCGAGCCGCGGCGATCGGCCTTGGGCCTGTTGTTCGAGATCTTCGGCGAGCGTGCGGCCGAACATGCCGCCGCCTGGTTCAGCGCCGGCGAACTGAAGACGCTGCTGTCGATGTTGGCCGGTCGGGTCCACTCGCCGCGCACCAGCAGCATGGGCCGGCTGTTCGACGCCGTGGCCGCCCTCTGCGGACTGCCGCCGGTGATCAGTTTCGAGGGCCAGGCCGCGATGGCTCTGGAGTTCGCCGCCGATGAAAGTGAAGAAGGGATCTACCCGATTCGACTGCGTCAGGGCAGGTGTGGCAACCTGCCCGCACAGCGCCATCGCTCGCCGACTGGGAGCCGCTGGTCCGTGCGGTCTTGGCCGATCGCGCCGCCGGCGTGCCTGTGCCAACGATCAGCGCCCGGTTCCACAATGCCTTGGCCGACATGGCCGTGGCAATTGCCCGCCAAGTCGCCGTATTGTCGGAGCAAAAGTTGCCGATCGTGCTCACGCGGCGGGTGTTTCCAAAATGCCTTGCTGACAGCCCGTCTCTGCTCGCGGTTGGCGGCGGCCGGCTTTCAGGTGTATACTCATCATAAGGTCCCGCCGGGCGACGGCGGCATTGCCCTCGGGCAAGTGTGGCTCGCCTTGCGGCAGTTGCGGGGCTCATTGCCTGGGTAGCACGGGCTGTCCCCACTGTGGGTCATCGTAGCTTCGTGCCGCCGATAGCCATTCGCGTCGAAGAAGCGGGCGATGCCCCACAGTGACCTGATCGAAAGGAGCGTTGAATGTGTCTGGGAGTGCCCGGTAAGCTGGTGGAAGTCCATCAACAAGACGACCTGCCGATGGGCAAGGTCGAGTTCGGCGGCATCCTCAAGGAGGTCTGCCTGGCCTACACGCCCGAGGCCCAAGTGGGCGACTACGTGCTGGTTCACGTCGGCTTCGCCATCAGCCGCATCGACGAGGCGGAGGCCCAGGAGATTTTCGGCTATCTGGAGGAGATTGGCGGCATGGAGCAGGAAATGACGAATGACGAAAGCCAAATGACGAAGGAATGACGAAGCCCTAAGCCCAAAGTCCCTAAGCCCTCTTCCCTTGAAATACGTCGACGAATACCGCAACGCCGAAGCCGTGCGACGCCTGGCCGCCGCCATCCGCGCCGCCACCACGCGGCCGTGGAACATCATGGAAGTCTGCGGCGGCCAGACGCATGCCATCATTCGCTTTGCGCTCGACGAGATGCTGCCGCGGGAAATCACCTTGATCCACGGACCCGGCTGCCCGGTGTGCGTCACGCCGATCGAGATCATCGACAAGGCCGTGGCCATCGCCGGCCGGCCGGAGGTGATTTTCTGCTCGTTCGGCGACATGCTCCGCGTGCCCGGCTCGCAGAAGGACCTGTTCACGGTCAAGTCGGAGGGGGGCGACGTGCGGATCGTCTACTCGCCGATGGACGCCGTGGCCCTGGCCCGCAAACACCCGAACCGGCAGGTCGTGTTCTTCGCCGTCGGCTTCGAGACCACGGCCCCGGCCAACGCGATGGCGGTCGTGCAGGCGGCGAAGCTGGGCTTGGAGAACTTCTCGGTGCTGGTCTCGCACGTGCTGGTGCCGCCGGCGATGCGGGCCGTGCTCGACTCGCCCGTCGAACCGCGTGCAGGGTTTTCTGGCCGCCGGACACGTCTGCACCATCACGGGCATGGACGAGTACCGGCCGATCGCCGAGACGTATCGCGTGCCGATCGTGGTGACCGGCTTCGAGCCGGTGGACATTTTGCAGGGCGTGCTGATGTGCGTCGAGCAATTGGAGGCGGGCCGGCACGAGGTGGAGAACCAATACGCCCGCATCGTTCGCCCCGAGGGCAATCGGGCGGCCCTGCAGCAGATCGCCGAGGTCTTTCAGACGGTGCCGCGGAAGTGGCGCGGCATCGGCGAGATTCCCCAGAGCGGACTGGCCCTGCGCGAGGCATACGCCAAGTTCGATGCCGGGCCGCCGCTTCCGCGTCGAAGGAATCACGGCCGAAGAGCCGGCCGAGTGCATTGCCGGCGAGGTCCTGCAAGGCCACAAGAAGCCGCACGACTGCCCGGCCTTCGGCGTTTTTTGCACGCCCGAGCGGCCGCTAGGCGCGCCGATGGTTTCTTCCGAAGGGGCGTGCGCGGCGTATTATCGGTATCGAAAAACGCCACGTCACTGACATTCAAGATGGCCAACTCCGCGCTGACGTAGCTACTCATCGCAGCAGAGGGTTCGAGCGCGGGCCTTGGCCAACCGCATCAGGTGTTCCAGTTTCAGAAAGGAGTCGAGTTCCGAAGTCTCATCCGGGCTTAGGCCGGTGGTCTTCTCGCGATCGATCAGGCTCGCCACTCGCTCCTTGGTTTCCTGCGAGGCCTCGAAGTGCGCAACCCGACTCGGCGTTGTGCCGGCGGCAATGAAATCGACAATTTCATCGTAGGCGCTGATCATATCGTCATTCTACTGCCGGCGCACTCGATCGTCAATCGCGACAACGGACCGCCGCATTCTGCAAATCGCCCTTCGCGGAACCAAACCGAAGGGGAGCCGAAAACGTGGGTGCGGCAGACGTCGGCCCGTCGGGGACTCGATTTTCACTCGTTGCGGTCCCGGCCGACTAAGCAAACCGCTCAGGGATCAGTGGTGGCCGCGTTCTGCTTCCGGCGCACTATCGGTATCGGCGGCACAGGGAAGAGGTTGACAGGAATTGTCCCGGCGGTACATACTGACTAAGTTGACTTTCAGCAAGGAACGCGACAGTGGGACTGACCAAAGTGACGGCGAAGATTACGGGTTTCGCCCAGACGGCGAAATCCTATGAAGCCGTGTTCCTGGTGGACACCGGGGCAACCGATTCCATGGCGCCGGCCGACGAGTTGGAGAAGATCGGCGTCGCCAGAGAAGGGAAGACTTCCTATGAGCTCGCCGACGGCACGGCCAGAGAGTATTCCTTCGGGTTGGTGCGCATCGAGTTCATGGGGGATACCACGGCCGGACGCATCATCTTCGGCGAACCGGGCTCCGAGCCGCTACTGGGCGTCACGGCCCTGGAGTCGGTGGGCATCGTGGTCGATCCGGCCAACCAGACCCTCAAGCGTCTGCCGGCAATTCCGCTGAAGTAGCCGCGCGGGCCCGATTGCTTGGCGACCGGCCTGCCGACAGGGACACGGGGGTCATTGAGGAGCGTACCTTTCGCGGCTCTGCCGCCCGAATGAACGACCTGTCGCGGGTACCCGCAAAGTTCTGGCATAACCTTCCCGTCAGTGAGGCCCACAATGAACGACTTCGATGCGAAATGGAAGGAACTGGAGAAGCGGTTCAGCGAACAGGCCGAGAAAGATGGAGGGGTGTACCTGCCTAATCCGGAGACCGTTAGGTCCTGTGGACCATGTACTGATCGCGATGGAACCGTCCCTTTCTTTTGCCGGGAGCGGCGATCCAAGGCGTGCAATCAAATGCGGACAGCGGAACTTCCTTTATTCGATGGGAGACTTCCTTCTGCACTACGCTGTTCGGGAATACTTGTGTAACGATGGTGAAACATACCATGTAACAGACGTATGTAAGGCTGCCATGTGGATCAAGGATGCCCAGAAAGGACGATCTAGACGATACGATGCATGGTATCCGCTGCTTAGGCAAGAGATGAATCTCGTGTCAAAGCCGTGTGCTAGCACCTGGGCAATCGGATTTACATTGCGGAAGTATCTGCGGTGCCTTGGGGTTCCTGAAGAACGGCTTGTAATGCACTACGGTGCGCAAGCCGCAGCTTCGCGAAAGAAGGAAATCGACGGGCCGGTCAACAACGTGTCGTTTGAAAGGTGGAAAAAGGAAAGCAAGGTCAGCTTGTTTGATGTGCGCAGAACTGCCGGGATTGTCCTCGACCAGTATGGCGTATCCGAGCCACTCAAGTCTGACACGCTCAAGCGGATCGCATATTTGTCAGAATCAAGCCTTCAACTGCTGTTTCATTACAGCAGGAAGTTCAAGACCAACAGACACGAATGATGTCCGAGTGTCCCGTTGGCTGTTAGGTCGCAGTGTCGTTTTCGTTGAGTCATCGAAGTTGGGCAAAGAATCCCGTGAGTCACACCTTCAACCTAAGCTGTCCGGTTCCGCTGAGCGACCACGCCACCGTGCAATTGGCGCACGGCGGCGGGGGACGGCTGATGCGGAACTTGATCGAGGGACTCTTCCGGCCGGCGTTCAGCACCGCGATGCCCCACGGACCGCAGTCCGCGGGCGTTCCCCACGACGCCGCCGTGCTGCCAACCGTCGGTGCCCGGCTGGCTTTCACCACCGACAGCTTCGTCGTCAGTCCGCTGTTCTTCCCCGGCGGCGACATCGGTACGCTGGCCGTCTGCGGCACGGTCAACGACCTGGCGATGGCCGGGGCCAAGCCGGCCTACCTCAGCGCCGGCTTCATCCTCGAAGAAGGGCTGCCGATGGAAACGCTCCGTCGCGTGGTCGCTTCGATGGCCGGTGCGGCCCGGTCGGCCGGCGTGCAAATCGTTACCGGCGACACCAAGGTTGTCGATCGCGGCAAGGGCGACGGCATCTTCATCAACACGGCCGGCATCGGCTGGGTGCCGCCGGGTATCGAGATTTCGCCCGCGCGGGTCAAGCCGGACGACGTGATCCTCCTAAGCGGCGACCTCGGGCGGCACGGCGTGGCCATCATGTCGGTCCGCGAGGGAATTCAGTTCGAGGGCGCGTTGGAGAGCGATTGTGCGCCGCTCCACGATCTGGTCGAAGCCATGCTGGCCGCCGGGGCCGAAGTGCATTGCCTCCGCGACTTGACCCGCGGCGGGCTGGCCGCGGCGTTGAACGAGATCGCGTTGGACGCCCGCGTGGGCATCCAGATCGAGGAAGCGGCCATTCCCGTGGCCGAGCCGGTGGCCGCCGCTTGCGAATTGTTGGGCCTCGACCCGCTCTACGCGGCCAACGAGGGCCGGCTGGTGGCCTTCGTCTCGGCGGCGGCGGCCGACCGCGTGTTGGAGATCATGCGGGGCCACCCCGCGGCCGTCGGTCCGGCTCGTATCGGCATCGTTACCGGCCCGCACCCTGGCACGGTCGAGCTGCGCAGTCGCTTCGGCGGCGGGCGGATCGTCGATCTCTTGTCCGGCGAGCAAATGCCGCGTATCTGCTGATGTTACCGTGACGAAATGCGGCGTTGGCGGGGTTGCGAGGTCCCCAACCGCGGTCGATAATGGGGGGCAGGGTGCAAGGAAGCAGGAAAACAGGGGATAGGGGATCGCTCGTGGCTGTCATGGTTCTCGACCCATACGTGGAACAACAGATTTTGGCCGAGCGGCAGGTCTGCGATGGGAAGCAGTACGATGAAGTCTGGGAAGGACTCTATGTTATGACGCCGCTGCCAAACAACGAACACCAAGAACTGGTGTCTGAGTTTACGCAGGTCTTGGTAGAAACGGTAAAGCGGGCGGGCCTTGGTCGCGTCTTTCCCGGTGTGAACCTGAGCGACCGGGAAGAAGGCTGGAAGGAGAACTTTCGCGAGCCGGATGTGGCAGTCTTTCTGGGCGACACCAAGGCCATTAGTTATGGCACACACTGGCGCGGGGCGGCCGACTTCTTGGTCGAAATCATCAGTCCCGGCGAGCGTACCCGCGAGAAAATCCCTTTCTACGGCAGTATCGGCGTGGTGGAGCTGCTGGTGATCGACCGCGAGCCCTGGATGCTCGAACTGTACCGACAGCAGAATGGCAAGTTGAGCAAAGTTGGTCAATCCACGCCGGCCGCCCCCGACGTGCTGGTCAGTCAGACGGTTGGGCTGACGTTTCAGCTATTGCCCGGCGAGACTCGGCCGCAAATCCAAGTCACGCATCCAGCAACCGGGCGGCAGTGGGTCATTTGACGCTCACGCAAATTGCGTGTCTACCACCGTGATACGGATTGTCTTGCCAGTTCTTGCAGTGCTTCTGGCCCTTGGTTGCCTCCTCTTGAATGAAAGGGGCTGGAAATCGCTCGGCGATCCGGCCGTCGCAATTGCGATTCTGTTTCTTGCGGCCGTGGGTTTGCTGCCGTTCCTTCGGCGATACATTGCTGCCAATCGCGCACCATCGAAAACGCACCTGCCGGCGGTGAAACTTTGGTGGCTGATGCCGCTGCTAATCTGGAATGGGCTCGGAGCCTTCATCGCTCTGTACGGCATATTGTCCGTGATTCTATCGTTCCAACTTCACGACCCGCCGACATGGTGCGGCAGCATCTTCGAGTGCTGGTTTGTGACTATGCCCGTCACCAGCATTGTGGCCATAGTTCTCCTATGGCGGAGTCGCGTGGCGACGGCCTCCCGGGTACTGCTCCTCGTCTCCTTCGTAAACCTCGTCTTGTGGGGATATTTCATCTTGATGCTCATCATGGCGATGTCATGACGCGCAACGGGCGATGGAAATCGACGCAGAGTTGAAAGGCGTCATGAACCATTTTCGACACCTCTTATGCCAAGAGCGGATTCTCCACACGGAGCAGGCCGGTACATCGTTCCGAGCGAAAGATCCTCGGACCAAAGTCGCGGGCAACGGGCGGCTCAGCAGTGGGATGCTCAGTCTGCACTCGTCCGAATCCAACGTTCCGCGCGACGAGAGGATGACCAGATGATCGCTAAACTCTGCCTGGTCATGTGATGCCAAGAATGGAAGCAAGAGTCTTGTGATGTTCGTCGTGGTGGTCGGATGCGCCTTCAAGCGGATGACGCCTGGATGCTTGTGGAGTGGGAGGATCGCCCAGTCTCCGAAGTGCTCGTCCATGGTAACGAGGATTCGACCCTCATTGATCGCGAGCTGCAAAACCTCCGTATCGTCCGCTGTCTGTTGACCGGTTTCGCACGCGCATCGAACATCGTGCCCTTGTGATCGAAGGAGTCTGGCCAGATCGACCCGGAACATCTGGTCAAGGTACAACTTCATCGCCGGTCATCCCGCCGTTGCCGGGATGATTTCCGTGTGTTCCACCGAGGCCTTGGCGAAGAGAATCGCCGCCTGAATATCCTCGCGGGCCAGGCCCGGGTAACCAGCCAGCAGAGATTCCCAGCTTTCGCCGGCGGCAACCTGGTCGAGAATCACGGCCACCGGAATGCGGGTACCTTTGATCACTGGCGTTCCTCCGCAACGTCGCGGGTCGATTTCAATACGGTCGAACATCGGCAATCCTCCCCTAAGTCGCTGTTCAAAAATAAGGGCTCTTCCGGTTCTGGGTGCGAACGCCGCACAAACCCGAGGCTCAACAATAGCGGCCGTTATACTACGCGCGACGGTTGCTTGAACGCCCCAGGCACGTAATTCTCGCCATATTAGCCCCCCCCCACAAGAATATAGTGCAACAGGGATTGCGAGCGTAAGTGCTTGTCCGGGAACATGTTCCGCCGCCTCCTCCCTGCGGGCGCCGATTTCGCGAGTTGGGAAGGTTGCTGTTGGCCCGAGGTCGCCCGCGGCGTTACCTTGCTCAAGCGGCGGCGGTCGGACCAACGCGGTTGTTGCCTTCGCCCCGTCGCAGAAGACACCGCCAACCAAGGAGGCCACGGATGGCTCAGGTCGAGGTCAAAGTGAAGTTGGATTTGCCGCCGGGTGTGGAACTGTTGGGATACGAGCGCTCGCGCGACGGGCACGGCTTCGAGGTCAAGTTCCCCCTGCCCGACTCTTGCCGTTGTGAGCAGTGCGGCCACGAAGAGCCGTCCACCTACGAGTACAAGAACACCGTCTATGTGGTCCGCGACCTGGACCTGTGGGGTCAGCCGAGCTTCCTGATCTTCCAGCCTTGCTTCCATCGTTGCTCGCGCTGTGGGCATCGCCAGGAGCATTTCGCCCCCTTCAAGCGGAAGAAGGTGCTGTACACGTACCGCTTCGAGGAATACGTGCTGCGGATGCTCATCGGCAGCAACGAAGAAGAGGTGGCCGCGCGGCTGGGCATCTCGGCGGAGACCGTGGAACTGATCGTCGAGAACCAGTTGAAGGACGACAAGCGGATCGACCCGGCACGGGTCATCAAGCACGTGGGCATGGACGAAATCAGCCTCAAGAAGCGGCACAAGTTGTACGTGACGGTGATGACGGACTTGACCGACCCGGAGTCGCCGAAGGTGCTGGCGGTGGCCCGCGGGCGCGACACGGCAGCGGCCCTCGAATGCCTGGGGAAATTGACGCCCGAGCAGCGCGCCGCGGTGGAAACGCACCGCGTGGACATGGGGAAGGTCTACGGCCCGGTCTGCAACGAGCAACTTCGCAACAGCCGGTTGGTGGTGGACCGGTTCCACGTGGCCAAGCAGTTCAACGAGGTGGTGGATGAGTTGCGAAAAAAAAAGCACGCGGAAGCACAAGGCCCAGTTGTCCAAAGCCGAGCAGAAACGGTTCCGCTCGCTGATGTGGGAGTTCCGCCGCGACCCGAAGGATCTGAAGCCCGAGGAACGCGAGTCGCTGGATCGGCTGTTCGTCGAGTTGCCTGTGTTGAAGGACGTGTATGACGTGCGCGTGCGGTTCAAGGAGATCTTCGACACCGCGCCGGATCGCGCCACAGCGGAACAGCAGTTGGCCGAACTCCGCGCGCGGACCGAAGCGCTGGGGCTGGACTTCGCCAAGTTCTGGACGACCTACGACAACTGGAAGACGGGCATCCTGAACTACTTCGACGGGCGGTACACCAGCGCGGCGGTTGAAGGTATCAACAACAAGGCCCGCGTCATCACCAAACGCTGCTACGGCGTGAAGTCAGCCGACACGCTCTGGAACCGGCTGCTCCTGGACTTGAACCGGGCGTCGGAAGCCGCCGGGCGGACCATCGCCGAGCTACGCGAGATCGTCCGTGGCCTGAAGGCTGAATTTCTCGCGTTCTGCACCTAAAACCGGAAGAGCCAAAATAAGTTAGCCGTTTGTATAATCTCAGTAGTTCCAAATTCGGGAAATTGATATAGGTGAACGCAAGGTTCCTCCAGTAAAGAACTTGGGTCACAAACCAGGTTCACACAAGGAGGAAACCCATGCGTTCACAAACGGAGTATATCATCACCAAGGCGGAGGTCCACGCGTACGCCGAGGACTGGATAGGGACGGCGCTTCGCCTTGAGTATCGGGGTTATAAATGTTCGACTTCCACGCTTCTCCAAATTCTCCTGATTGCCGCGGCACGGGTGGTTTCCGTGTTTGCCGCCTGCCGCGATCTGGCCGATGCACCGTCGGATCAGACGATTCGCAACGCCTTGGCCGTAACGTTGCCGGAAATCGCCGAACTCGAACGTCGTTTGAACCTCGCCTTGGTGACGCATGTGCCCAAGGCGTTGCGACGCAAATCCCGCATGGTGGCGATCGACCTGACGCTGATTCCCTATCACGGGCAGCCGGCGCGGGACAAGAAGGAAATCTTTCGAGGCGAACCGAAGTCGGGCACCACCCATTTCCATGCCTACGCCACGGCTGTGGTACTCCACAAAGGCTACCGTTACACCTTGGCGCTGGTGCGAGTCGAGTACGGCGACTCGATGAAAGAGGTGCTTCAGCGGCTGTTGGCGATTGTTCGTCGCCGAGGCGTAAAAATCCGCTTTTTGCTGCTGGACAAGGGCTTTTTCAGCGTAGAAGTCATTCAGTATCTTCTTCGCGCCCGTCGTGGATTCATCATTCCCGCCGTCGTGCGAGGCCGAAAGCCCAAGGACCCCAAGACTCCGCCGCACGGCTTGCGAGCACTGTTGAAGAAGAAACACGGCTACTATCGGGAGACGATCACCTCGGGCCAAACGAAAGAGAAACCGAAGGCCAGCGTGACCGTGAACATTTGCGTTGCCAGCAAGCATTTCACCGACGAGAAGACCGGCCGGCGGCGGCGCAAGCGGCTTCTCTACGTGGTGTCGAAGGTGCGGCGAACACCTGCGGAGATACGCGAAACCTATCGCAAGCGTTTCGGCATCGAGACGAGCTACCGCCAGATGAACGAGGCGAAGATCAAGACATGCACGCGCGATCCAGCGTTGCGTCTGCTGTTCGTGGGCATTGCTCTGGTGCTGCGCAACGTGTGGGTGTGGATTCATTTTCGCTTCGCCAAAGGAAAATTCACCGAGGAACCGCAACTCTTTCTGGAATTGCTTCGTTTCCAAGAAATGCTCTTGTGGATCACCCAGATCGTTCAACAAGCCCTCGGCGCAACAAAACCCTCGGACTCGATCGTCATACCTATGAACGACTTACGGCACATCGCCACACATAGCCAAATTTGGAACTACTGAATCTGCGTATTCCGCTTCCATGGATGGAGAGACGGTCATGGCAGACAAGGATTGCAGGCGCATTCGCCGGTGTCGCTGCCGAGGATGTCGCTCGCGTAGCGATGCGGATTTGGTTGCGTACCATCGGGCCATCAATCGAGTGATGGCCGAGTTGGACGAACGGAGTCGGCGGTTGTTCGCCGGGATCGTGGCCCGGCAACGCGGACACGGGGGCGTCCAGTTGGTGGCGGAAATCACCGGCCTGAGCCGTATGACAATCCGCCGGGGATTGCGCGAAAGCGAACGCGGACAGGTGGCGTCTTCAGAGCGAGTACGGCGTCCCGGCGGCGGACGAAAACGAGTCGAAAAAAAACGCCACGTGTGCGGGAGTTGTTGAAGGGGCTGTTGCGGGATGCGACGGCTGGCGATCCGATGGGTGGTCTGCGGTGGACGCACAAGACCACCCGCAACCTGGCCGCTGCATTGACGCGACGTGGCGTACCGGTCGGGCACGTGACGGTGGCTCGGTTGCTGCGAGCACAGAAGTACTCGTTGCGATCGAACCGCAAGCGGTTGGGTGGGAAGAGAGATCCCTATCGGGATCAGCAATTCCGCCTGTTGGGGCGTCGGCGACGGCGATTCCAACGGCAAGGGTGGCCGGTAATCAGTGTGGATACGAAGAAAAAGGAGTTGGTGGGCAACTTCAAAAATAACGGACGCAGTTGGCGGTGTGAGGACCGCGACGTGCTGGACCACGACTTTCCCACACTGGCCCGCGGCCGCGCCTATCCCTACGGCATCTATGACGAGAATCGCAATGAGGGCTATGTCGTGATCGGCACAACTCATCAGACAGCGACCTTTGCCGTGCGTGCCATTCGCTCGTGGTGGCTGAAGGTTGGGCGGCGTCGGTACTCGGGTGTGTCTTGGTTGGCCATCGAAGCCGACAGCGGAGGTGCCAACGGCAACCGTTGTTGGGCTTGGAAGGTGGGCCTGCAAGAATTGGCTGACGAATTCAGATTGACGATCACGGTCGGGCATTATCCCGCAGGAGCCTCCAAGTGGAACCCGATCGAGCACCGCATGTTCAACCTCATCAGTGCCAATTGGGCCGGCGAGCCACTGACCAGTTACGAAGTCATGCTGAAGAACATCCGCACGACACGGTCGAGCACGGGCTTTCGCTGCCGCGCATCGTTGGACACCAAGCTCTACCCGACCAAAGTCAAGGTGTCCGACGAAGCGAAGGCAACCGTGCGGCTGTTGCGACATACCGTCCTACCCAAATGGAACTACACCATCTGTCCACGAAAACGAAACGGCTAAGTTATTTTTGAACAAGTCCTAACCAGCCTACATGTCGATTCGCGACCGGTCAAGTCAGCCATCGCCAAACGGATTCTCCATGCGGAGCAGGCCGTGGATTGAACCGGGAGCAAAATCCTCGGACCACAACTCAGTGCAGCGTGCGGCTTCGGCGGCAGCCAGAATGGCGGCATCCCAATAGTGAACTTGATGCAATGAGTGTAACTCCAACGCACGGCGGATCAACAGAGGCGTAAGCTGCACGATCTCCAAGGATTCAAATTGAAGTAGCCGACGGGCAATAAAATCGACATCCTGGCGCAGCTTATAGAGGGCTGCCGACGCGTATTCCTGCAACACCTGGGTCGAGATCACCCCGCGCCGCTGCCTAATGCAGTCGGCCAGCAGCCTCGCGGCAATCGCCTGCTTACGCCGATCGCGGTGATCGTTGGAGTAAACCAAGATGTTCGTATCCAAGAATACCTTGGTCACATCCAATTCCCGCGTTTGTGGATTTCTTCACGGTTGAACCGCCAACCTTCTTCGGAACAGCCCGACTGCTCAAGGGCCTCGCGGAGAAACTCGTCGGCAACTTCGTTCGGGTCGCGCGGGTTGGCCAACACTTTCAGATAGTCCCGAACCAGGTCGTTGAGCGTCGTGCCGTGGGCTTGGGCATACGCCCGAGCGCTGGCAATCAGGTTTTCATCCGCCGAAAGCGTAATGTTCTTCATGGCAACCACACATATACTGTGTACACATAGTAAGCTTATACCGTTCCCATCGGGGTGTCAACCCCCAACACGCTACGCCGATGGCGAACGCAATCCGCTATTGCACTGCGGGAATCATCCACGGCAGCAGATACGCCTGGGCGAGGGTCAGCAGGCCGACCAGGGCGGCCAACACCAGGCTGTGGAGGAAGACGAAGCGGAGGATGCGGCCTTCGCCGCCGGACTGCTCGGTGGCCACGGCGGCCACGACGATGCTCTGGGCGTCGATCATCTTGCCCATCACCCCGCCCGTGCTGTTGCTGGCCACGATCAGCACCGGGTTGAGGCCCAACTGTTCGGCGGTGATCCGCTGCAGGCTGCCGAACAGGGCGTTGCACGAGGTGTCGGAGCCGGTCAGCGCCACGCCCAGCCAGCCCAGCAGCGGCGCGAAGAACGGATAGAGCCAGCCGGTGTGGGTGAAGGCCAGGCCCAGCGTGGCGTCGGCCCCGCTGTACTTGGTCGTGAACGCCA
This sequence comes from uncultured Planctomycetaceae bacterium, assembly GCA_963759115.1. Lineage (GTDB taxonomy): Bacteria > Planctomycetota > Planctomycetia > Pirellulales > Thermoguttaceae > CAVWXT01. Next base: position 90,808 of record CAVWXT010000006.1, on the reverse strand, counting down.
AGGCCAACATGCAGGCGATCGTCAACAGCGCCCAGCGGACGCGGAACAGCGTGTCGGCGAACTCGCTCCAAAAGACGCCGCGGCGAAATCCGCAGCCAGAACGCCGAGAGCACCGCCGCCAGGAAGATGCCCGTGCCCGTGGTCGAGAGCCAGTTGAAGTCGTACACGGCCGGCTCCGGCTTCTCGGCCCGATCGGCCCCCGCCGGCACTTTGACCACGGGGCCGGTGCGATAGACGACGTTGTGCAGCCACGGCACCTCGATCGTCAGCTTGCTGACGCCGTGCAGGAGGTTCGGCTGCTCCGGCTTGCCGCCGTTGAGAACGTCTTTCCACGCCGGCCAGCCCCAGAGAAAGACCATCGCCGACAGCAATGACCCAGGGCATCCAGGCGTAGGCCACCTGGCGGGCCGTGAGGGGCGCAGGACGCGGGGCCAGAGGTTGAGGCTCGGGACGAACCTGCTCGCTGCCCACGGCCGACTGCCCGCTCTCCGCCCCGTCCGCCAATCCACGCTCCTTGTCTCCTTCCTCCGGGAACCGCCAGATTTCCTTCGGCTGCCAGAACTGCAGGAACACGGCCGTGGCCACCAGCGACCCGATGCCGCCGACGACGTTGACCAGCGTCGGGCCGTGCCAGTTGGAGATGCAGAACTGGACGGCGGCGTAAGCTGCCGCCGCAGACGAGGATCGCCGGCCAGCAGCCCTTCACGCCCTTCCACCCCGACATCATGGCCACCAGCCAAACGGGATGATCAGCGAGAAGAGCGTCAGTTGCCGGCCGGCCATCTGGCTCAGCGCCATTTCGTCGATGCCGGAGACTTTCGCCAGCGTGATGATCGGCGTGCCCGAGGCCGCCGAAGGCCACCGGCGAGGTGTTGGCCAACAGGGCCAGCCCGGCGGCGTAGAGCGGCGAGAAGCCCAAGCCGATCAGCAGCGCGGCCGAGATGGCCACGGGCGTGCCGAACCCGGCCGCCCCTTCCAAGAAACGTGCCGAAGCTGAAGGCAATCAGCAGCGCCTGCATCCGCTGGTCGGGCGAGATGGCCGTCACCGATCGCTTGACGATCTCGAACTGGCCGGTGCGAACGGTCAGGTGGTAGAGAAACACCGCGGAGAGCACGATCCAGCCGATGGGCAGCAGTCCGAAACAGCCGCCGTAGGCCGCCGCGGCCAAGGCCGGCGAGAGCGGCATCTTGAAGACCCCGATCGCCACTGCCAAGCGCGGTGGCCAGGCCGGCCAGCGCCGCCCGCGGCGCCGACGCCCCCAAGACCAACAGCCCCAGCAGCACGACGATCGGCAACCCGGCCGCCACGGGCGACCAGACTGCCGAACCCAACGGATCGTAGACTTGCACCCATTCCATGGTCTTGTGTCCTGCGGTGGAAAACCGGCATGGTAGCCGTTTTTGGGCGCGGCGGCGAGATGCAGACGGCGATTTCGGAGCAGATTTCGAGGCGTGCCGCCGACTCAAGGCTCTTCAATCGCGCGTTCGGGCCGTGATTCCCCTTACGAACGCCAGCTACGCACCTCGTTGGCGAGGGAGCCAAAACCCGTGGGAAAGTACTTTTCCAACAGGGCCAACTGCTGCTGTTCCACCAGATGTCGCGCCTGCGCGACTAGACGCTCCGTCTCGACCGCGAGGACCGGATCGGCGGAACCGTAGAGGGTTTGCTTGAGTTCCTTCTTGGTGTAAGGGAAGTTCCGCGACTGAAGGGCCTGAATCCAAGCCGATTCCGTGATATGTGGATCGCTGCCGCACAGGCACCACGCCTCTACTGCGGGCACTGCCACGCCCAAGCCGACCTTGATCGAAGCAGAGCCCTGGCGAGACCGAAGACCCGCCTGAACGTCCGCGACAATCGTCCGAAGCTGACAAAGCCGACACTTGGGATCGCATGCACCAGATTGGCCGTGTTCTCGGCGATGCACGGGAGACTCGTCCGTATCGAGCGTGACGACGAGCGCCTCTTCGTCGGTGCGGTAGTGCAAGTGACGCAGCGCCAACGCAACGGCGTTGAAAGTGCCTTTCCATCCCCGCGTGCCCGGTGTCGGCAGCGGCACGCGCGTCATGCAAACGCCCAGGAGACCCTCGATCAAGATCGAGACGGCCGCCTCGTCCGCGGGCGATTCGCTCAAGACGGCGATCTTCATGATCCGCTGGGCACTCCCCCCAGGACGCCGCTGAACCAGGCCTCACCCAGCGCCGCTTCGCCGAGAACGTCTTGGAAGTGCGGCTGATCGGTCAACCGTTGAAACTGGACGTCCAGGCCGACCTTGTTGGCAACCACGATCTCTTCGGGCGACTCCCGAAACAGATCGAGGAAGTATGGTGAATGGGTCGTGGCAATTACCTGGATCGGTTCGCGATTCTCACCGCAGCTCTCGGGATGGCTGAGACGGTAGAGCGTATCTTTGATTCGGCGAAGCAGATACGGATGTACGCCGCGATCGGGTTCTTCCAAGGCGATCAAGGAGGGCCTAATCGGATGGTACGCCAACGTCAACAGCGCCATGGCTATCAGGGTGCCTTGTGAAAGATCGGCGGCGGGGACCTTGTGTTGCCCCTCTCGCGTTCGCAACGCGATGGACTTGGAACCTTGATTGGGCCGGTCAAACAGGATGCGATCAAACTCCGGCAACCACTCGCCCAGTTGTGCCTCCATCGCTTTGAACTGTTCGGGGGCTTCGTCGCGCATACCGTCCAACACCGCGGCAAGACCGGTGCCATCGCTCGCTAGTTCAATGCTCCCTTGCACAGGGGCTATGCCAGCGATCTTGCTCGCATCCAAAGAGAAAACATGGATTCGAGAGACGGCTAGATTGATTGTCCGCCGAATCCGGTCGTCTATGCCGCTGGGAACTACCATTCCTGGCATTCTCCCTATTGACGCCCACCGTTGTTCAAATGCGATTGCGGGAGAAGTATCCATCCAGTTGAGTCTTACCGATACCGTAGCGTTTTCGACGTTGCGGACAACAAAACTCGCAATTCTCGCGAAGTCCGTATTTGACGGTACCCGAGCCGCTTGCAGAGCCTGTAGCACCGTGCTCTTTCCGCTTCCGTTCGGACCCACGATTATGGTGCAAGCGCCAAGCGGCAGCGTGGTGTCGCGCAGGGCCTTGAAGTTCTTGAACTCGATCGACTCGATCATTGCCATACCCTCCACAGTGTAGACTACCATGCCCCCACGGATATTGCCAGATCATCCAAGTTTTCGTCCCCGCCTTTTCCCCACCCTTGTTTGGGTGCCGGTGGCTCTTATTGAGGGAAGCCGCGGTGAGGGTATAATGGATGGCGAGTACGACGTGATGGCGGGACTGAAGGTTGAACATGAACCAGCCAGACGACCGTAGAGTGCACGAGAGTCCGGCGCATTTCGACGAGAACCGCGTCCGCGCGGCGGCCGTCTATTGCAGCGATGGGCGGTTCGGCGAACATTTCGACGACTTCCTCCACGCCGCCCTGAAACTCCCGCGCTACGACCGCCTGGCCGTGCCCGGTGGCGCGGCCTGCCTCGCCGGCCACTTCCTGGCCTTCCGCGAAGAGGAGGGCATGGTGGAGCAATTGCGGTTCCTGGTCAAGGTACACGGCCTTGAACGCGTGGTGTTGATCGCCCATCAGGACTGCGCGTTCTATACCGAGCGGCTCCACGTATCGCCATCGCAGTTGGAATCGCAGCAGCGCGACGACCTGGAGACGGCCGCCGAGCGGGTCCGCTCGTTCGCTTCTAGCTTGCTGGTCGAGGCATACTTTGCGCCGAAAGCAGCCGGATGGTACGATCCGATTCGAATCGTTCCCACAGCCGTTGTCGGCCGCCGTGAGTCGCTCAGCGTGGGATGGCCGTTGAGACGGCTATTCCGCTCGCAGGATTCTCGCAACGGCAAGAAGCCCCTCCATTGCAATGGGGGGCGTTCGGCGGCACGAATGCACCTTGATGACGACCCCAAAGGAGCCCGCCCGATGTCACCAAGCAGCGATCCAGCCCCGGCGGTTGTAATCACGGGGGCTTCAACCGGCATCGGCGAGGCCTGCGCCCTGGAATTGGACCGGCGGGGCTTCCGCGTATTTGCCGGCGTGCGGTCGGATGCGGCGGCCGAGAAGCTCGAAGCCCAGGCGTCGTCCCGGCTCACGTCCCTGCTGATCGACGTGACCGACGTGGCGCTATTCGGGCCGCCGCCGAAGTCGTAGCCGATCTCTTGGACGGCGCGGGGCTGGCGGGCCTGGTCAATAACGCCGGGATTGCCGTCGCCGGCCCGCTGGAAGCCCTGCCTATCGACGCCCTGCGCCGGCAGTTCGAAGTCAACGTGATCGGCCAGGTGGCCGTGACCCAGGCGTTTCTCCCCTTGTTGCGGAAGGCGCGCGGGCGGGTGGTCAACATCAGTTCCATCAACGGCGGTCTGGCGGTGCCCTACATGGGCGCCTATTCGGCATCCAAGTTCGCCTTGGAAGCCATTACCGATGCGTTGCGCGTGGAGCTACGCACGTGGGGCATTCAGGTTTCGGCCGTGGAGCCGGCGGCCATCACCACGCCGATCTGGCAAAAATCGCTGTCGGCCGCGGACCAGTTGTCGGAGACGCTCACGCCGGAAATTCTGGCACTCTACGACGCCGACCTGACGGCCATCCGTCGCACTGTGGAACGGTCCGCCCGCACGGCTTCGCCGGTGGATCGCGTGGTTCGGGCGGTGGTGCATGCGCTGACGGCCAAGCGGCCGAAGACCCGCTACTTACTCGGCTGGCAAGTGCGGCTTGCCTTCAAGTGCATGAAGATCTTGAACGACCGCGTCCACGACTGGATCGTCAAGAAACTGGTTGGGCTGCGGTGATGGGAAAAGCCGGCGGCAAAAATTTTCCAATGGAGGTTACTATGAGTCGTTTTACGTTTTCGAAGGTCGTTGCGGTGCTCGGCATCGTGGCCCTGGTTTACGCCACGCACGCCATAGTCCGGACGCAAGCCCAAACGATGATTCCCGGCAAGCCGGCCGCAGAGAGGACGATGGCAACGGGCCCGAGCCTCGCGTTCAAGGACATCAGTTCCAGTGGCCGGCCATTCTTTACGCAGTTTTCCCGATCCAAGGTGCCCGGCGGCTGGCTGATTGCCGCGATCAGCACCACGAATCGCGAATGCCACGGACTGACGTTTTATCCCGACCCGGATCACACGTGGGATGGCAGCAGTCTGCCGTGAACGTCGTGAGCAGGTGGGACAGGTTGCCAACCTACCCCACGTCGCGGCTCGGAAGCCGGCTCATCCGCGGAGTTCGCGGCAGACGCGGACGATCCGCCGCAGGGCTTCGTCGATCTCGGCCTCGGTGGTCGTGGCGCCGAAGCTGAAACGCAGAGAGGCCGCCACTTGCTCGTTCGGCACGCCCATCGCCCGGAGCGTGGGCGAAAGCTCCGTCGAGCCGCTGGCACAGGCCGAGCCGACCGAGCAGGCCACCCCGGCCAGGTCGAGGGCCATCAGCAGCACCTGCCCATCGAGCCCCAGCAGGGCCACGCTGCTGGTTTGGGGCAGCCGCGGCGCTTTGGCCCCGTGAACCACCACGTTGCCCAGCCCCTCGCGCAGCCCACTCTCGAAACGATCGCGCAACGCCTGCAAGCGCCGGGCGTGCTGATCTTGCTCCTTCCGCCAAAGTTCCAGGGCCATGGCCATGCCGACCGCCAGGGCGGCCGATTCGGTGCCCGGCCGCAGCCCCCCCTGCTGGTGCCCGCCGAACATCAGCGGCACGATGGGCACGTCGTCGCGGACCAACAGCGCCCCGACGCCCAGCGGCCCTTGGAACTTGTGGGCGGCGATGCTCATGGAGGCCACGCCCAGCGTGCGGAAGTGTACCGGCAGCTTGCCCACAACCTGGACGGCGTCGGTGTGCAGAGGGACGCCGGCCCGGTTGCAGATGGCCGCCAACTCGGCCACCGGTTGAAGCACGCCCGTCTCGTGGTTGCCCAGCAGCACGCTGACCAGCCGCGTTTGCGGGCCCAGCAGCGGGGGCAATTGTTCCGCCTGCACGAGCCCGTCGGTCGTGAGCCCCAGGGTGTCGAGCCGCCATCCTTCCTCCAGGAGGTGTTCTGCCGGCTCGATCACGCTCTGATGTTCGCCGGCCGAGATGATGATTTGGCCCGGCTGGAAGGCCCTCACCCCCTGCCCCTCTCCCGCAAGCGGGCGAGGAGACGTGTGGGCCTCTCCCGCAAGCGAGCGAGGGGAGCTACCGCGGCCCGCGCGGGCGATGCCCAAAATGGCTAAGTTGTTGGCCTCGGTGCCGCCGCTGGTGAAGATGAGCCGGTCGCGACGCGGCGGAGCCAGATCGGCGCCCAAAATCTCGGCAATCTGCTCTCGGGCGTCGTCCAGGGCCCGTCGGGCCTGCTGGCCGGGGCGATGTTGACTGGCCGGATTGGCATACACCGCACCATAGCACCGGGCCATCGCCTCCACCACTTCCGGCCGGGTCGGCGTGGTTGCATTATGGTCGAGGTAGATGGATTCCATGAGGCAAATTGTACCCGATGTCGGGCCGGCCGTCGTATCGGCCCAGGTATATCTGGGGGGTACGTAGAATTGCTGTTGCCCAAAACCGAGTTCCAGTGCTATCATCGGGCCTTCCCAACTGACGAGCAAGGTTATTCTTCTGCGCAAGGAGGCGCTGCTGCTAATGCAATCGTCGGCAGGCGTCGCAGGTCGAGCGTTGATCATGTTGGCGTGCGTGATCGGAATCCCCGCCGTGGCCATGTCGGGCGCGTCGTGGTCGGAGATTCTCAAGAAGCTTCAGGACTTCCGCTGGCCGACGATCATGAATCCCGCCGCGGCGTCCACTCCTGCGCCAGCGGACGAAGCCCAGCGTTTCGCGTCGTCCAGTCCTTCCGCCGCGCCGGCAGCGGGCCGCGGTCCAACGGGCTTTCTCCAGAGCACTTCCACCCGCGGGTTCTCGCCGGCGCCATCGGCCGCGCCGGCCCAGTCGGGCGTCGTTCCGGCCGGCTTTCAGATGCCGGCTGATTCCCGCCCCAACGGAGCACTGGCCGCCACGTTCCCAAGCGAAAGCGGCACGGGCGCCGCTCAGTTCAGCACCGAGCCGTTCCGCTCGATCCAAGACCGGTTGCGGGAGATGGGAGCGACGTACTACCTGCTGGAGTCATGGGGGAACCAGCAGCAGATGTACCGCTTCTACTGCAAGATGGCCGTCGGCGGAAACCCCAACTACACGCACTACTTCGAGGACGTCGAGTCCGACCCGCTTCAGGCCATGCGCCAGGTGTTGCGGCAGGTGGAGAACTGGCACAAGGGCGGACTATAGCTGGGGTGCGTGCGAGCACACACCCTACGATTTCGCCCCCCATGCGGGGAATCAAGCGGCAACTGCTCTTGAATCGAGCGGCGTTTTCCGCTACAAGTCCGCGGCTTGCATTGTCGCGTTCTTGTCCGCGTCTCTCATCTCGAATCCGTTTCGGCCGGGAGGCATTCCGATGCGTCCGCTCGTCGCCGTTCTGCTGTGTTGCCAAGTCCTGCTCTCGTCGGCAGCCAAGGGGGATCAATCCTTCCCGTACAAGACTCTCGTTGTGACCGATGACGTCTATGTTCGCAGCGGGCCGGGGCAGAACTACTACCCCACCGATAAGCTCAAACGGGGTCAAGAGGTCGAGGTGTATCGCCACGATCCGGGCGGCTGGTGCGCCATCCGACCCGTCGATGGAAGCTTCACCTGGGTCTCCAGCCGATACCTGAAACCGACGGAAGACCACCTGGCCGTGGTCACCGACGACGGGGTGTCGGCACGGGTCGGCAGCCGCTTCAGCGACGTCCGCGACGTGGTCCAGGTCCGTTTGCAGAAGGGCGAAGTGGTGGAACTTCTCGATCCGCCGCCGCGCGGGCAGGGCCGGAGCGAGAACGTCTGGCTCAAGATTGCCCCGCCCTCGGGCGAGTTCCGCTGGGTATCGAGCAAATACCTCGACGCCGACTATCCGCGCGAAGGCGTGCGCGTGGCGCCGGCGGCTCGAAAGCAGTCGCATCGACACGGCGACGAAGAAACGGCCGACGTCTCGAATGGTTCGTCGGCGCCCATCATTCCGGCTGCCGCCTTGGCCGGATCCGAGGCGGCGGAAGCGGCCAGGGAACCGCACCACGAGAGGTTGGCCCGGCCGAGGTCGCTCTCGGCCGAAGAGTTCCGCGCCGAACTGGATCGCATCGAGTTGGAGCTTTCGGTGATGGTGATTGAAGAGCCGGCGGTGTGGTCGTTCGAGTCGCTGCGAGAGCGGACGAACGTGCTCTTGGATCAGGCGCAGACGGCCGTGGAGCGCGGCCGCGCACGACTGTTGGCCAACAAGATCGCCCGCTTCGACGACATCAAACAGCGGCAAGACGCGGTGCTGGCGATGCGGGAGCAAACCGACCGGACCAGCCGGCTCTTGACCAGTTTGCAGCCGAAGGACGCCGGCCCGGCGCGCGGCGGCCGGCCAGGTTCGAGACGGACGGCCGCTTCGACGGCGTCGGGCAGTTGACGCAAGTGGTCTCGCCCAAGGTGGGCGCTCCGCGTTATGCCCTGGTCGACGAGTCCGGCGACGTGCGATGCTATGTCACGCCCGCGCCGGGGGTGAACGCGCAGAGCTTCGTGGGCCGGCTGGTGGGAGTGACGGGCACCCGCGGCTACGTGCCCGAGCAACATGCCGGCCACATCATGGCCCGCCACATCACGCCGCTGGAAGGGCCGGTGCTGAGATAGGGGAAACCAAAGCCCGGCAATCCGGGAGCCGACCAAGGGTCAGTCAGGTCGAGCGACAACAGAGGCCCGGAAAACCGGGCCGAACGGCCTTCAATCGTTCAAGCCTAGTTGGCGTTTTACCTCCTCCAGCGGGATCGTCTGCGTCTGCCTGGCCCGCTCGTCGAGCAATGTCATCAGCTTGGCGCTGCGTCGGGTCAGCGCGAGTTCCTCGTCGAAATCATCGACGGCCGTGAGCATGAATTCCCCGCCGTCCGCGGTCCGCACGAGGACGTCTTCATCTCGGGCTTGAGCCAGGATCGCGTTGACCTCCGTGGCCTGCGGTGGAACGGTGATGGTCTTCATAGCTCATACTCCTCGCCGTGTACGTACAGCCGGCTGCCTTGTTTGTAGCCGACAGCCTCGATCTTCACCGCGCCAGCCTGAACATCCACATCGTAGAAGATCCGATACTGACCAACGCGAAGTTCCCATTCGGCCAACCGGTTCGGACGGAGTCGCTTTCGATTCCGCGTCTCTTGTGTCGATTGACGCGACAGTTGCACTTCGATCGCAGCGATGATTTGCCGTTGATCAAATTTTCGCAACAGCCGCAGGTCGCCGATTGCCGCGGGTGTGAATTCAATGCGAAACATCAAACGCACCTAAGTCCTGCCGCGGCGGCGGGGACCACAAATATTATAGCTTTTCGCCGCACACGGTCAAAACGCCGACCGGGCCGGCCATGACAATGGATGCACAAGAATGCAGTATCGCTGTCACACAGAACGGTGTCAACCGGAACGCCTTGACATTCTGCCCAACGCCAACGATAACCGACGCATGCGCAACATCGAAATCAAGGCCCGGATCGCCGACCTGGACGCCGCCCGCAAGATTGCCGAAGCCGTTGCCACCAAGCGGCTGGGCGCGCAGCACCAAATCGACACCTATTTCCATTGCCTGCACGGCCGCCTCAAGCTGCGGCAGATCGACGGACTGCGAGGCGAGCTGATCTGCTACGCGCGGGCCGACGAGCAAGGCCCCAAATCGAGCGATTATCAACTGGCGCCGATCGCCCATCCCGAAACGCTCAAGGCGGCGCTTACCGCGGCCTTGGGGGTTAGGGCGGTGGTGGAAAAACGGCGGGAGATATTCCTCCATCACAACGTCCGCATTCATCTCGACGAGGTGGTCAACCTGGGCTGCTTCCTCGAGTTCGAAGCCGTGCTGGGCCCCAAGTCGGACGAGACCGCCGGCCGGGCCCTGATCGAAGACCTCACGCGCCGCTTCGCTATCTCGCCGGCCGATCTGCTGTCGGGCTCCTACGGCGAAATGGTCCGGTGAGAGCCGCTTTTGGAGTGCGGCGATTTATCAGCCTTTTTCTAGGGCTTATTGATTGGCCCCTATCATAGCAAGCCGTCCGGTTCTTGTCGCGATACTGGCCACGCCGGGCACTTGATAGACTAATTAAAATGGCGGATAATGTAAGTCTATACGCAGCAAATGGTTAGGTAATGAGGCATAATCCGCCATATTTAATTAGCCTTTTGTGCCCCTTCCTGTTATCATCTTGGCAGAAGAACCGGCCGCGCGGCCGGGCAAGCCCACTGCGTTTATGGAGGAGGCAGACATGGCACAGTTCGATCGGAAGAAACACGTCCTGGTCGGCCTCGCCGGTCAATTGAAGGTCCCCGACGACGACCATATCACCCCAAAACTGCTGATGCTCACGGAAGGGGAATGCGACGGCCTGGGGCCACTCCAGGCCGCCCGCAAGTTCGGCTATAGCCGCCAGCGCTACTTCCAACTCCGCACCGCCTTCGCCAAACAGGGCGCACGGGCGCTGGACAATCAGAAGCGCGGCCCGAAAACCCATTACCGCCGCACGGCGGAAGTTGTCCGCCAAGTGGTGCGGCACCGCTTCCTGGATCCCGAGGCTTCGCCGCAGGTGATCGCCCAAAAGCTCGTGCAGAGCGGTTGGACGATCAGCATCCGCAGCGTGGAAAGGGTGCTGGCCGAGTACGGCCTGCAAAAAAAAACTCCACAGGTTCCGCCCCAGGCCGGAAAGCGAACCCGTCGAGGCGCGGCTCACTCACAAACTGGTCCAGCACGTCGAAGGCGATCCGAGGAGCATTGAACGCGGCGTCCGCCAGCGGCTGGCCGATAAGATCAGCGACAACATGGCGGGCCTCTGGCTGTTGGTCGCAGAACACCTGCGGCTGGGGACGTGGGACCTGCTCCGCGCCTGGACGCAACAGCCCGCCGAGCGGATCGAACCGCGCCTGGCGCTGCAACTGGTGCATGAAGCGGCGCTGTGCAGCAACGGGCTCCGCGCGGGGCGTTGCTTGACGCTCCGCGGCTTCGAGACCCTCAACGGACTGCCCTTCCTGGCGGAGGACACTACGGTGCATGAGGTGCTGGGCGGCGCGAGCGTGGCCCACACCCAGGAACTGCAGGTGGCCTTGGGGAAACTCCGCCGTGCCTCCGGGCATTACCAAGGAAAACTGCTGCTGATCGACCCGCACCGCGCCGAGCTACAGCCAGCGGCACATGCGAACGCCAGAAGGAGAGCGGCTCCCGGCCCATCAAGACGGCGCAGACCTTCTTCTGCCTGGATGGCGACAGCGCGCAGCCGCTGTGTTTCACGGTGGCCAATTCCGCCCGGACCGTGAGCCAGGCGACGCCTGAGTTGCTGCGCATGGCCGGGGAAATCCTCGCGCCGCTGCCGGAGCACACGTTGGTGGCCGCCGACACGGAGCACTTCGCCGTGGAACTGGTAGACTACGTCCATACGGAGACCTCCTTCGACCTCATCACGCCCATCCCCAACCGGCAGAGCGACCGGAAGCGCTGGCGGCAGATTCCGGCCGCGGTATTTAAGCCCCATTGGGCGGGCTACGCCACGGCAGTCCTGCGCTACACGCCCCACCATAGCCGCGGCGGCCCGTACTACGAACTCGTGCAACGCCAGGGAGAGCGCCCGAGGATTGGCAGTTCAACGGCTTCTTCTCCACCACCAACCGCGATCCGCTCGACGCCCTCACCCGCGATTATCCCCATCGCTGGCACATCGAGGAGTTCTTCAACTTCGACCAGTCGTTAGGTTGGAGACGGGCGGGCACGATGAACACCAACATCCGTTACGGCCAAATGACGACGGCCTTGGTGGCGCAGACCGTGATCCATCAGTTCCGCAAGCGACTTGGAGAGCCCTTCGCACACTGGGATGCCAGACACTTGGCGTCCGATATCTTCCGCGGACTGGACGGCGACATCCGCGTGAAGGACAATACCATCCTCGTTACCTACTACAATGCTCCTAACGCGGAACGCCTGCGGGCCGAGTACGAAGACTTGCCGGCCAAGCTCAGGGCCGAAGGCGTCGCGCCAGGCATCCCCTGGCTCTATGGATTCGAACTCGACTTCCGCTTCCGGTAGCCTGCCCCCGCCGACAGAAGGTAAAATTAATAAGCCCTAGAAAAAGGCTGATAAATCGCCGCACTCCAAAAGGCGGACAGTCTCGTCACGGGCAGCGCGACGGACTCGGCAACGTCAGGGCGCCAATATAGCGGCTTTGCTGCCGAGAAGAAGCGGGGAGCCATTCGTGACGGGAGCCCTGACGTACGGGGGGGAATACGGGAAACCGGCCGCCGCGAATAGAGACTTAGCCCGTTAGACGATCCCCTGCCTTGGCGCAATACTTGCATACCGGCCCCCTGTTGGCCGGATATGGCCGCACGAAGGCAACGCCCGTAGGACCGGTTGGCGATCTGTCGCACAGATTGGAAACGTCCGCTGCAAGCGTCTTACATCCTGCGGGCCGTCGCGGCGGGAGCGATCCTTTATCAGATTGGGTGCATTTCGACGGAACTCGGCACGGCATCTGGGGTTGAATCACTGGGAAGGTCGCCCGCATAATGAAGGCTCAACACCCTCGATCACGCGCCTCTTGGTAGGTTGTGCATAATGGGGACGTATTTGGCTTCCCTGGTCATCCTGACGGCAGCCGTAGGCGGCGCGGCCCCAGACAAGGCGCCGCCAGGGGCCTTCGAGAGCGACGCCGCCCTGACCCCTCACGGCAAGATCGACGAGTTGGTATTCGCCAAGTTGAGGCGGGCGAACATTCAGCCGGCCCATTTGTGCTCCGACGGGGTGTTCGTGCGACGAGTCTATCTCGACGTGATCGGCACGCTGCCGACGGCCGACGAGGCCAAGCAGTTCCTCACCGACCGCGAGCCCAACAAACGCCGCACGCTGGTCGACCGCCTGTTGGAGCGGAAGGAGTTCGCCGACTACTGGGCGATGAAGTGGAGCGACGTGTTGCGCGTGAAGGCGGAGTTCCCCATCAATCTTTGGCCCAATGCGGCGCAGGCCTACCACCACTGGATCCGCGACGCGATCCGGCAGAACAAACCCTACGACCAGTTCGTGCGGGAGTTGCTCACGTCAAGCGGCAGCAATTTCCGCGATCCGCCGGTCAACTTCTACCGGGCCATGCAGAACAGGGAACCGCAGGGCATCGCGCAGACCGTGGCCCTGACGTTCATGGGGGTGCGGGCCGAGAAGTGGCCGAAGGAACGCCTGGCGGGCATGGCGGCGTTCTTCTCACGGGTCGGCTACAAGCCCACGGCCGAGTGGAAGGAGGAGATCGTTTACTTCGATCCCAGTAAGGCCGCCGCGGCGGAGGCCGCCTTTCCCGATGCGACTTCGGTCCGGCTGCCGCCCGACAAAGACCCGCGGGCGGTCTTTGCCGATTGGCTGATTACGCCGGACAATCCCTGGTTTGCCCGCAACATCGTGAATCGCATCTGGTGTTGGCTGCTGGGGCGGGGCATCATTCATGAGCCGGACGACTATCGCGCCGACAATCCGCCGCAGAACCCCGAACTGCTGGCCTGGTTGCAGCGGGAGTTGATCTCGTCTCATTACGATCTGAAGCACGTCTACCGATTGATCCTGAACTCGAAAACTTATCAACTCTCGTCCGTTCCCAGGACGAATAACCCCAAGGGCGAAGCGGGGTTTGCGTTCTATCCGCTGCGGCGGCTGGACGCCGAGGTGTTGATTGACGCGGTGTGCCAGATCACCGGGACGACGGAGAAATATACCAGCGCCATTCCGGAGCCGTTCACCTTCATTCCCGAGAACGAGCGCTCGATCGCCCTGGAGGACGGCAGCATCAGCAGTTCCTTCCTGGAACTCTTCGGTCGACCGCCGCGCGACACCGGTTTGGCATCGGAGCGCAACACTCGCCCCACTGCGGCCCAATCGCTGCACCTGCTGAACTCCAGCCACTTCCAGAAAAAGATCGAAGAGAGCCGAAAACTGCAAGAGATCTTTCAATCGAGGAGTGAGCCGCGGGAGATCATCAACTCACTGTACTTGACGATTCTCTCGCGATTTCCCACGGACGACGAGTTGAAGACCATCGGAGCGTATTTCCAGTCACCGACCGTGAAACGCCGCGAGGCGGCGTTGGACCTCGCCTGGGCCTTGATCAACAGCGCCGAGTTCCAATACCGGCATTGAGGCAGTGACAAGCCGCCTGCGGCTTCGCACGACAAGGGATGCAATCATGAACACAAAAGTCCGTTCAGATGCGTCGATCTCCCGCCGCGAGGCGATGCGGCGCGGTATGATGCGGCGCGGCCGGCTTGCTTCTGGCCGAGCGCCTGGGGCCGTCGGTCCTCGCCGCGGCGCAACCTGCCAAGGGCAAGGCCAAGTCGGTCATTCAGATTTGGATGTGGGGTGGCCCCTCGCACTTGGACACCTTCGACCCGAAGCCCGAGGCGGGCCGCGATTACTGCGGTCCCTTGGACAAGCCGATCGCCACCAACGTCGACGGGATCCGCATCTGCCAACTGCTTCCTCTGTTGGCGAAGCAGGCCGACAAGTACTCGATCATCCGCAGCATGACCCACGGGATCAACGCCCACGAAACGGCCTCGTACACCGTGCAAACGGGGCGAATGTCGGGCGGCCGGGACGTCTTTCCCTGCGTCGGGGCCGTGGTGTCGCTGTTCAAGGGCCTGAGCGCCGGATATCGCGGGCTGCTTCCCCCTTACATCGTCTTGACCGAGCCGCAGGGGCGCTTCGACGAAGCCGGGTTCTTGGGGTCGCGGTACAAACCCTTTGCCACCGGCGGCGATCCGTCGCAGAGCCGGTTTGCCGTCGAGGGCGTGGTCGCCCAGGGCATTTCCGACCAGCGGCAGCGCGACCGCCGCGACTTGCTCCAAGAATTGAACACGCTGGAGCACGCCATGAAAGGCAATGCCCAATTGACGGCCTTCGAGCAGGCGAAGAAACAGGCCTACGACCTGATCCTTGGCGACGCCGGCAAGGTGTTCGATCTGTCGCAGGAGAAGGACGATCTGCGGGAACGCTACGGGCGGAACAGCAAGTTCGGGCAGTCGTGCCTGGTGGCGCGGCGGCTGGTCGAGCGCGGCGTGCCCTACGTCACCATCAACTACAAGGAAGGCTCCTGGGACACGCACAAGCAGAACTTCCAGGTGATGAACCGCCGCCTGCCGGAAATGGACAAGGGCGTGGCCACCCTGTTGCAGGATTTGTCGGACCACGGCCTGCTGGAGAGCACCATCGTCTGGTGGGGCGGCGAGTTTGGCCGCACGCCCAAGGTGCAGTGGGAAGAGCCGTGGAGCGGCGGACGCGGCCATCACGGCGAGGTCTTCTCGGCGTTCGTCGCCGGCGGCGGATTCAAGGGCGGACAGGTGGTGGGGGCCTCGGATGCCAAAGGGGAACAGGTGAAGGACCGGCCCGTCTATCCGTGGGACCTGATTGCCAGCATGTACGAATTGCTGGGCATCGATCCCGAGGCGAAGCTGCCGCATCCGCTGGGATCGGTGGTCCGCGCGACGCCCTCCGCCGCCGACGGCGTGAAGATCGGCGGACGCTTGAAGGAAATCATGTAGACCCCGGGAGGATCCGATGAGCCCACATCGATTGCCTGGTTCCCACGCTCTGCGTGGGAACCTACCGGCGTCGGCGCTGTGCGGCGGTGCCGACGGCGCAGAGCGTCGCCGATGGTGCGTCCCCACGGGGGATCGTGGGAACGAGGTTAAGCGCTGCTTGTCGATCCGCGTGCTCTTGGCGTGCGTCGCTTGTCTGGCGATCGCACCAACCGCTTCGGCGCAACAGCAACTTACTCCGCACGCCGGCTACGTCTATCCGGCCGGCGGCCGCCAGGGCGCGTCGTTCCAGGTTACGGTCGGCGGCCAGTTTCTCGACCGCGTCGACAAGGCGTTTGTTTCCGGCGTGGGCGTCGAAGCCAAGGTGGTCGAATACGTCAAGCCGATGACGCCCCAGCAATTCAACCAGTTGAGAGAGAGACTGCAGGAACTGCAAAAGAAAGATAAGGACGCTCAGACGCGCAAGGAAATCGCGGAAATCAGGCAGAAGATCGCCACTTTCATACGCCGGCCCACCAACCCGGCGATTGCCGAAACGGTCACTCTGCAAGTGACGATGGCCTCGGACGCGGAACCCGGCCTGCGGGAACTGCGGCTGGGAACTCCGGCCGGGTTGACGGATCCGTTGGTGTTCTGCGTCGGCCAACTGCCCGAGGTTTCCAAGAAGCCGGCCAAGAACGCTCCGCCGCCGCCCGGCCAAGGTCCGCGAAACCGCGACGAGCAACACGCCACCCCGCCCGAGCCGCCCGTCAGCATCACGCTGCCGGCGGTGGTCAATGGCCAGATCATGCCCGGCGAAGTCGACCGTTACCGTTTTCCGGCTCGCAAAGGCCAGCAGCTTGTCGTCGCCGTCGAGCGCGCGGCAGTTAATTCCGTATCTCGCCGACGCCGTTCCCGGCTGGTTCCAGGCTGCCGTGACGCTCTACGATCCGGCCGGAAAGGAACTCGCCTTCGCCGACCACTACCGCTTCCATCCCGATCCGGTTCTGCACTATGTGATTCCCAAGGACGGCCAGTACATGATCGAGATCCGCGATTCGATCTACCGCGGCCGCGAGGATTTCGTGTATCGCATCAGCGTGGGCGAGTTGCCGTTCCTGACGAGCATCTTTCCGCTGGGCGGCAAGGCCGGCGAGACAACCATCGTCGAACTCGAAGGCTGGAATCTCCCCACGGCCAGGCTGACGCAGGACGTCAAAGACAAGGGGCCCGGCGTCTATCCGCTTTCCGTGTCCAGGGGGGAATCGACCTCCAATCGCCTTCCGTTTGCGATCGACACGCTGCCGGAATGCCGGGCGGAGAAAGCGATCAGCACGCCGGACGCCGCACAGCGCGTGACCCTTCCGATCATCGTCAATGGGCGCGTCGATCAGCCGGGCCAATGGAGCGTGTTCCGTTTCGACGGCCGCGCCGGAGAGCAGATCGTGGCCGAAGTCCTGGCCCGCCGGCTCGACTCGCCGCTGGATTCCGTGCTCAAACTGACCGACGCCGCCGGCAAGCAACTGGCCTTCAACGACGATCACGAAGACAAGGGCATGGGCCTGGACACGCATCACGCCGATTCCTGGCTCACGGCCGCGCTGCCGGCCAACGGAACCTACTACCTGCACCTGGGCGATGCGCAGCAGAAGGGCGGCCCG
This sequence comes from uncultured Planctomycetaceae bacterium, assembly GCA_963759115.1. Taxonomy (GTDB): domain Bacteria; phylum Planctomycetota; class Planctomycetia; order Pirellulales; family Thermoguttaceae; genus CAVWXT01. The sequence goes on along the minus strand of CAVWXT010000006.1, from coordinate 73,558 downwards.
GAGTATGCCTACCGCTTGCGGATTGGCCCGCCGCGGCCCGATTTCGAGCTGCGCATCGTGCCGTCGAGCATCAACGTTCGCGGGATGGCGAGCGTTCCGCTGACGGTGTATGCCCTGCGGAAGGACGGCTTTTCAGGCGAGATTACGCTGGCGCTGAAGGGGCGCCGGCCGGATTCACGCTCAGCGGCGGCCGCGTGCCCGCCGATCAAGATCAAGCGCGGTTCACGCTGGCGCTGCCGCCGATGCCGCTCATGGAGGCGATCGACCTGAAGTTGGAAGGCCGCGCGACCATCCAGGGCAAGCAGGTCGTCCGGCCGGCCGTGCCGGCGGAAGACATGATGCAGGCGTTCGCCTACCGGCATCTCGTGCCGTCGCAAGAGTTGAAGCTGGCCGCTTGGGCCCGCCGCATGCCCCGAGTTGCCATGAGACTCGTCGGCGCGACGCCGGTCAAGATTCCCGCCGGCGGCACGGCCCGGGTGCAAGTCGCCGGGCCGCCGTTATTATCGTCCGACCGAATCCGTTTTGAGTTGGACGCGCCGCCGGAGGGAATTGCCATTCAGACCGTTTCGCCGGGCGCGAGGGCCCGGAGATTGTCTTGAAGAGCGATGCGGCCAAGGTCAAGCCGGGCCAGAAGGGGAGTCTGATCGTCAATGCGTTTCCCACGGGCGACCCACCGGGCGGCGGCAAGGGCAAGGCGAATCGCCCCCGCCCGCCCGTGGGCACGCTGCCGGCCATCGCGTTTGAGATCGTGGGGCGATGAGCACACTGGTATCGATCAGGATCATATCATGCTCGCCGCGCAAGGTCCCGGTACGCCTCAGGATCGATCAGGTCTTGGCCTGCAATCCGGGCCAGGGCTGAATAATCCCGTACTACGGCCGCGGGCCGCGCTAGGGAAGACGGCTCCTCAAGGACCAGTATCTCCACCTCTTTGCCGACGAGTTCTTTCAACTCGGGCAAACGGAGAGTCTCCGAATCGACGCGACGGCGAACACGAATGACACGCATGACCGAGGCTCCGTGCTTAAGGCATTCCCATACATTCAATTATAGCTTCATGAGCCGGCCGCGGTAAGGCCGGCGATCTTTGCCCGCAGCATTTCGAGCGTAAACGGCTTGGCGCCCGCAGAAACCGTCTTGGTCGCCAGTTGAATTTCTTCGATCGCCGACCGCAGCCGGTCTTCGGGGAACCGAAGGGGCGTGTGCTGTACGCCACTCGTGCGATTCTTGCTCCAGGGCGGAATCACCTTCAATCCATCAGAACCGATGTGTTCCCCTTTCTTCTTGGGAAACACCAGCGACCAATTCCATTGTCGGCCGTCGGCTTCGATGGCTGCCATCTTGATGTTGTCGCACTCGCGATCCTGGCCAAGGACGAATGTCACCTCTCCGTGGCTGGTTTTGTCGCCGGAGCGTACGTCACACGCCCAGCAGACCAGCACCGCTTTGCCGCCGATGTTGAGGTAACAGCCTGTTGTCAGCTTTCCGAAGCTACCCGATGAGGAGCCAAAATGCTTTAACGGATTCACTTCCTCGATGGTGCGCGTTACCCGGTAACCTTCGGGCGGTGCGAACGAAAGCGTCTTTTCACTCGCCGAAACGTTGACCTCGATATGATCGACCATCGCGCGTATTTTGTCCTCTCCGTCCCTGGTCCCATAGTACGCGATTCTTACGGGCAAGCCGCTCTTGGGGTTGAACCATACTCTGGTCTTAAAGACCCAGCGGCCTTCGTAAACGTCGCACCGCGTGTCGCCCACCATCTCGGAACCCGTTTTCACGAAATCGCCGTGGCTGCCGTCCAGCAACGAGGGTAGAACCCGGTGTTGAAAAATCCCTTCCGTTTCCAGTTCGCTTGCGATCGGTGGCACATTTTCCACAATCACCTTCTTGTCGTCGTTGGACACGTAAAGGCACTCGCGACCGTTGCAGGCAACGTAGGCCGAACGAACGTAGGAATGCTCGCGGGTCGCATCGGGGTCGGAAACGCTGTACTTCGGATGCCAGTAACAGTTTGGCCGCTCGGCGAACAACGTGAAGGGATGCTGTTTATGGTCCGCTTCTAACGACCAACCGGTCATGTAAATGCTCTTTATCTCCATCAGCCGCTGGGGCAAATCGTCCAGCGCATACACTCGACGCTCGCCGAACCAAGCGTAGAAACCCAGCGCGATCGCCACCAAAACCGTGGCGGCCAAAGCCAGTTTGCCGATCAAATGACCGGGTGAACGCAGCGACCAATCCGACGTAAGCTCGCGGAAAACGCGTCTCATGGAAAATCTCCCTTCGGTAAGAATGTTGGGACTCTCTAGGGACAGCATTTCCAGGAGCCGCTGGCGGCCGGCGTCATGGTTTCGCCGGAACGCATCGTGGGCCCGTGCCAGTTCGTCGTCGGTAGGAGGAATGTTCATGGCAGCACCTTTCGCCTTTGGAGGATCGACGCGACGCGCCGCTTCGCGCGGTCCAGCAGTTTGTAGAATCCGGACTTCGACAAACCCATGACCTCACGCGCCGCGGAGGCCGGTTGCTCCGCCAGATAGAACAGGTGCAAGGCCGTTCGCTCCCTGGCCGGCAGTTGCCGGATGGCGTCCAGCAAGCGCTGACTCTCCTCGTCGGCCGGCTCGGCGGCATGGCCCGCCGCCTCGACGCCTTCCAAGCCAACCCGCGGAAGTTGCCGCTGCTTGCGTCGCCAATCGGCGCCGCTTCGCCGGGCGATGCTCATCAGCCAGCCGGCGAATCGCGACGGGTCGCGCAACTGGCCCAGCCTGCGATACGCCTGCAAAAACACCTCCTGGCACAAATCCTCAGACTCCTGCAAGCAGCCGGTGGCATCGTAGCCGACCGATCGGACCAGGGCCGCAAACTGATCGTAGAGGTTGGCGAACGCTTGCCGGTCCCCTCGTTGCGCCCGGATCACAAGGTCGTGAACGTCTTCCATGCACCGCCTGTTGCTGTTCACCATACTAGACGGGCAAGAGTCAGTTGTCTCCACCACAATTTTGGGATTCTTGGCCGAGTTTTGGCCGGCGCTGGCCGGGAACGTGCAACTTCGCTTCGGCTGCGATGCACGGAAGATGGAGTTGGCTGAGGAAGACTAACCTGGTGTTTAGGTTCGGAGCGTTCGCGAACGGCGTTGTACTGCCATCCCAACAACTGTCCAACGAAGAAAGGGGCGGCAGTACAATTGCCGCCCCTCGTTCGCGACAATGTCTCGGCGTTGGCTGCCGGCACCTCGCCGCCTGCCCGCTAGCCCACATTTCTCACGTAGGGTGGGACGAGGTCGCGCTAGTCCTTGGTGGGGCCGCGCAAACCCGTCAACTCGCATGCAACACCTCGTGGTTTGACATGCCCTGTTGCCGCGACCGAAGTCCCACCATGACACGGGTTTGCTTGACCCACCCTACACGTTGGTGAGAAATGCCCGCTAGAACCGGCACTCGATGCCCAGACCGCCGCCGTAGTAGAACACGCCGCCGTTGGTGATGACCGCGGTCGTGCCGGCCGTGAAATCGTTCGCGCCGATCTGCTCGGGCGCCAGGGCCACGCCCTCCAACCAGGCCATGTCGACCGAGGCCCGGAAGGCCACGTGGCGGGTCAAGGCGTAGACGGCCACAACGCCGGCCTCGCCCAAAAACGCCGCACGCTGGCCCTTCGCCGCCAACGTCTGATCCGTGAAGTTGTCGGGGTCGGTATTGACCTGATGACTGTTCTGGCTGGCGACGTTGCCATAGATGCCGGCCCGGCACAGGGCACTGATCTGCAACGGGCCGCCGAAATTGATCACCCGCACGTCGGCCCCAAGCTGGAAGCCGTAGAGGTGGTTGAACGCGTTGACGTCGAAGGCGATCTGCGTGTCCGGCACGTTGGCGCCCGGGCCCGCCACCGAATAGTGCTCGTTCAGTTGGACCATGCGGAAGCCGGCCAACAGCGTCAGCCAGTCGGTGTATTCGTGCCGCACGTTCAACTCGCCGCTATAGAGGGCCGAGGCGTAGCGGGCCGCCGCGTTGTCGATGGCGAAGTTCGCCCCGTTGACGTCGGTCACCAGGAACGACGTGCCCGGCACGGCGAAGTGGGCGGCAAAACCGTTGATCTGGAAGTAGGCGACCTCCAAGTCCCAGTCGCACCCGCCGCGGCAGATGCCGCTGAGCTTGGGGCCATAGCCGACGGGAAAGTCGACGAACTTCGAGTCGACCAAGACGTTGGAATCCAGACCGAAGTTGTCGCGGAACAAGGCTTGGGTTCGCGTGGTCGAGCGTTGCAGAGCCACGGCCTCGGCAGTGAAGACCCAACGGGGGCCGCCGTCGCCGGGGTCGCAGAGTCCGGCCAGGATGTTGTCGAAGACACCCGGCTCCTCGCCCTGTTCCTGGCCTGCTTGGCCTTGGTCTGCGCCCTGGCCCTGGCCCTGGCCCACGTTCTGGCCTTGGCCCCCGTAGGACAAGTTGCCCGAATAGGCCAAGTTATTGGAATATGGATACCCACCCGGGGCTTGGGCCTCGACCGGAACGGCCGACCCGCCGAACCATGTCACGGCGGCGGCAAGCGACAGGATCACGGTTGGCAGGGAAGCACGCATGTCCGAATCTCCTTGCTAGGACGATCGTAAGCAATGGGCAAAGAACGAGGGCGCTTTTTTCCCCTATCGACCCGTGCAGACGGCAGGATTGGCACAAGTGGAAAGCGCGGAAAGACCGCCGCCATTCCCCGCAGCCTGCCTAATATTCGCACATTGTCATGGCCAACTCGGGCAAATGGCCGATTATGCCCTCTGCACTCAGAACGGTGATGTTTCGCGGCAGACGCAACGTCGGCCGTCGGCTGCGCGGGCGCAGCCAAACCATCGTCGTGCCGGCGACGCCGAAACGCTATATTCTGGAAATCCGGGAGGCCACGACGTAAGATCAAGTTGACAGGGGAGTTGCAGACCCCGAAAGAAGGAACGAAAAAGATGGTTCACTACGAGTCGTGACGGAATGGCATGCCCACGTCTGCCGTGGGAATAGAGTGGACAATCGCATGTCCGCGACTGAGGCGGGGGCGAGGTCCAAGCTGCGATGGCCGGCCCTGTTGCTGGTCGCCGGGCTTCTTGGCGGTCCGGCCGCCAACTCGACGTCGGCACAAGGCGTGGGCTTGGATCGCACCGTGCCCCCAATGACCTACTACAACGCCTTCAATCTCCTCTATGACGGGGACTATGAATTGGCGCTAAAGGCGTTTGAGGCAGATAGCCGCAGCTCGATCAAGACGGCGCAGTCGCGGTGGATCGACTCGATCTGCTACGAGACGATGTGCGGCGAGTGCTATTTCCAGATGGGCATGTTCGACGAGGCGTTGCAGCACTACACGGCCGCCCTGCAGCTCTTCAAGACGTTTCCCGACTGGATGATGAAGGTGCAGTTCGCAGCCGACGATCCGCGCCGCCGGGGCGGGCGCGCGGAAGACCGTCCCCTGGGGCATGACCACGCGGCAATCCCAGTTGGGCATCTATCCTCGCACGGTGTTGATCGCTCCAAGGGCAGATCGACATGACCGACGTCGTCCAGCACGGCGGGCGTCGTGCAGCAGGCCAACCTGTTTCCCGTCACGCCGCAAGAGATCGTCCGCTGCACGACGTCTGGCCATGCGGCGCCGGGCGACGCTGCTGGGACCGGTCGGAAGTACGATCCGTTGACCAACGACCTGATGGCGGCGCTGAACCGGCCGGTCGGCCCGCCGAACCACTGGTCCGATGCGTGGGTCGACCTGGAGCGCGGCCTGGCGCTGGTGGCCGGCGGAAAAGAGGCAGCAGGCGATCGGCTACTTGCAGCGGGCCGTGCTGGCCGGCGGCGAGTTCGACCATCCCATGACCAGCATCGCCCTGTTGGAGTTGGGCCGGCAGGCGCTGCTGCGCGGCGACTATCCCGACGGCCGCGAAGTTCTTCGAGGAGGCCACCTACGCGGCGGTGAATTATCCCGACTACGGCGTCCTGGAAGAGGCCTTCCGCTACGGCATGTTGACGCACCTGATGGCCAACCGCAAGGGGTTGTTTCCGCCGCTTGGAGCCGGCGCATCCAATGGGCGAAGGTGAAGAGCCTGCGCCAGTTGCGGGCCTCGCTGTTGCTGTTGGCCGCGGAGAACTACGCCGTGCTGGGCGAGACCGCGGCAGGCGGCGGCCATGCTCGACGAGGCCCGCGCCACCATCGGCCGGCGGAACATGGGCGCCGGCTGGATCGGCGCCCGCCTGAACTACCTCAGCGCCTTGGTGGCGTTCCAGCAGAAGCGGATTGCCGAAGGCAACGCGGCCCTGGCCGCGGCGATGGGCTACATGCAGCACGGCTCGCTGTGGCTCTTCCACATCGGCCTGGCCGACGAGTTGTACGTCAGCGGCAGCGCCACGCCGCGGACGGCGCTGGACCTGTTCGGCGACGTGCTCCGCGATCCGCAGCCGGCCGATTGGGCCTTCGACCCGATGGAGTCGCTGGCCGTGCTGATCACGCCGCATCCGCTGCCGTTGGAGCACTGGTTCGAGGCGGCCCTGGTCGGAGCGGCGGCAAGGAGGTGCAGACGGCGATCGAGATTGCCGAGCGCGCCCGGCGGCACCGGTTCTTCACGTTCGCTGGAGTTCGGCGGCCGGCTGGAGTCGTTGCGGTGGATTCTCGAGGCCGCGCCGGCCTATCTGCCGCAGCAGGCCTTGCTCCAGCGGCAGGACATCTCGCCCGCTACCCGGCCTACGAGCAGCTTTCGCAGCAGGCGCAGGCGATCCGCGCGGCGCTGGCAAAGATGCCCCTGGTGGCCGAAGATCAGACGGCGTCGAAGGAGCAGATCGCGGCAACTGGCCGAGTTGGCGGCGATCGGCACGCAGCAGGAGGCGATTCTGCGGGAGATCGCCGTGCGGCGCGAGCCGGCGGCGCTGGTCTTTCCGCCGCTGCGCACGCGTGGCCGACGTGCAGAAATCCCTGCCCGACAAACACGCCGTGCTGGCCTTCTTCGCCACCGGCCGGCAGCTGTACGGATTCCTGCTGAACAACGAGCGGTTCACGCACTGGCAGATCGGCTCGCCGGCGGCCGTGGTGAAGCAGATGCAGACGATGCTCCGCGACATGGGCCAGTTCCGGCAGAACCACGAATTGACCGTCAAGGACCTCGCCGACACGAAGTGGAAGCAGTCGGCCCAGCAGGTCTTGGAGATGCTGTTGAAGGGCTCGCCGGCCGATTTCACGCAGCCCTTCGACGAACTGGTGATCGTGCCCGACGGCGTGCTCTGGTATCTGCCGTTCGAGGCGCTTGCAGGTGACGGTGGACAAGCAGTCGCAGCCGCTGATCTCGCGGTTCCGCATCCGCTATGCGCCCACGCTCTCGCTGGCCACCTTCCCCGGGCCCGGCCGCAATCCGGCGGGCAACACGGCCGTGGTGGTGGGCAAGCTCTATCCGCGCGACGACGACGCGGTGGCCCGGGCGGCGTTCGACGCAGCTTGCCGCGGTCGTGCCCGGCGCCGTGGCGCTGCGGTCGCCGCCGCCGGCCGCCGTCGTCGATCTACGGCACGCTGTTCCAGCGGCTGATCGTGCTGGACGACCTGTGCCTCTCCGAGCAGGACCCCTACGGCTGGGCGCCGGCGCCGATCGACCGCGGCAAGCCGGGCGGATCGTTGAGCGACTGGCTGGCGCTGCCGTGGGGCGGGCCCGACGTGGTCGTCCTGCCCGGCTTCCACACCGCCGCCGAAGATTCGCTGAAGCGCCTCGCATCGCGGCCCGCCCGGCAACGAAGTGTTCCTCTCGGTCTGCGGACTGATGGCCAACGGCGCGCGGACGGTGCTGTTGAGCCGCTGGCGGACCGGCGGGCAGACGAGCTTCGACCTGGTGCGGGAGTTCGCCCAGGAGCTGCCCCGCACGTCGCCGGCCGACGCCTGGCAGCGGGCGGTCATGCTGGTGACGGATTCGCGGCTGAATCTCGAGGCCGAGCCGCGCATCAAGCACGCCACCACCGACGAAACGCCCAAGGCGAGCCATCCGTTCTTCTGGGCCGGCTACATGCTCGTCGATTGCGGCACGGCGCCGGAGAAACTGGAACCCAAGCCCGACGAAGCCAAGAAACAGGAGCCGCCGGGCCCGAACGAACCGGCGCCGCCCAAGAAGCCAGCGGGGGCGGCCGGCAAATGACGCGCGGCGCCGGCGCCGCCGTCGAGTAGGGTGCGCGAAACGCACCACAACCCCTGGCTGACGGTGCGTTTCATCCCATTACAACTTGTCCCTCGGGACTCGCCTTTCGCTGCCATCACGGGTCGCCTATAATGGCGCGATACGGAGTGCGCCACTTTCTGCAATCATAGCGGGGCACACCCCGTGATTGATCGGCGCCACGCATCCGATCCATTTGCATGTAACCGGAAAGGGGAATCGACCCATGACACGACTGACCCGATTGTGCCTGTCGGCGGTGCTAATCATGCTTGCCGCCGGCTCGCTCCGCGCCGATAGCCCGGGACAAGAAGATCTGGACAAGGCCACCGAAGCCAAACTGAGCGCCGACTCGTCGAAGGACCTCGGCGAGGTCATCCGCTTGAGCGAGAGTGCGCTGAAGAAAGGGCTCGACGAGGCCAATACCGACTTCGCCAACAGGCTGCTCTCCGCAACGCTCATCCAGCGGGCGTCCGAGATGAGCAATCGCATCGGCGTCAACCTGACCTCAATGGACGAACTTCGCCAGCGCCGCCGGTCCATTCTGGCCGACCTGGAGAAGGCCGTGAAGCTCGATCCCAAGCAGCCGCAGGCATACCTTCTGATCGGGCAGGTGAACGCCATGCCCGGGGGAGACGTCAAGCAGGGCGGGAGGCCCTCGACAAGGCGCTGGAATTGGGGATCGAAGAGGTGCCGGCCCACGCCAAGGCCCTCGTGCTGCGCGCCAGCCTTGAAGAGCAACCCGAGAAGAAGATGGCGGATCTCGACGAGGCCGTGCGTTTGATGCCAGGCGATGCCGCCATGGTCCACGCCCGCGGGGTGACACTGGCCAAGATGGACAAGCTCGAGCCGGCCTTGGTTGATCTCGACAAGGCGATCCAATTGAATCCCAACTACGGCGTTGCGTATGAGGCCAAGGCCAGTGTCTTGGTGCGGTTGAAGCGATTCGACGAGGCCTTGGCGGTGTGGGAGAAAGTCCGGCAGCTCGCGCCGCGGTCGCCGGAGGTGCTGGTGGAGGAGGCCCGCGTGCATGCCCAGCAGGAGAAGCCCGATGCCGCCTTGGACGACTTGAACCGGGCCGTCGCGCTGGCCCCCGATAATCCGGCCGTGTTGCTGCTGCGGGCGGGCGTGTATCAGGAGAAGGGCGAGAAGGAGAAGGCCCTGGCCGACGTGGACCGGGCCTTGCAGATCAAACCCGACTTTCCCCTGAGCATTCGCACGCGTGCCATGTTGTTGATTCAGAGCAAACGCTTCGACGAGGCGGTCGCCGAGTTCGAAAAGCTCTTCAAGTTGAATCCGAAGGACGTGACGCCGTTGGAAGACCAGGCCCGCGTGCATATCCAACAAGAGAAGCCCGATGCCGCCCTGGGAGACTTGGGCCGGGCCCTCGCGGTGGAGCCAAACAACTCGGACGTGTTGTTGCTGCGGGCGGGCGTGTATCAGCAGAAGGGCGAGAAGGAAAAGGCCCTGGCCGACGTGGACCAGGTGTTGAAGCTCAACCCCGACCTGCCCTTGGCCCTCCGCACGCGTGCCAGGTTGTTGATCGACGGCAAGCGGCTCGCCGAGGCGATCGCCGAGTTGGAGAAGATCCGCAAAATCGATCCGAAGGACATGCTCACGGCACTGCAGTTGGGGATGCTCTACGCCGTCGAGAAGAGATCGGCCGAGGCGATCGAGGCCTACTCCGCCGTGCTGGCCGAGAACCCGGACGAGTGGCGGGCCCTCCACGGACGCGCCGACCTCTACCTGAACCTCGGCCGGCAGGCCGAAGCCATCGCCGACTACGAAGAGGCGGTCAAACTCAATCCCAAGGACGAGAGCCTGCTGAACAACTTCGCGTGGGTCCTGGCTACCTCCCCTGACGAAAAGCTCCGCGACGGCCGCCGGGCGATTGAATTGGCCACCCAGGCCTGCGAGCTCAGTGAGTACAAAAAGGCCTACATTCTCAGCACCCTGGCGGCGGGCTACGCCGAAATGGGCGACTTCGACACGGCCATCAAGTGGTCCAGCAAGGCCGTCGAGATTGGCGACAAGGAGCACGACGATTCGCTCAAGAAGGAGTTGGAGAGCTACAAGGCGAAGAAGCCTTGGCGGGAACTGCTCCCCGAAGAAAAGCCGGCCGAAAAGGAAGCAGCGCCCAAGAAGGAAGAGGAAGGCAAGAAGGCCCCCTGAGCGCCGACTATTTCTCCGCGTAGAGTTGCGTGCGGCTCCAGGGAATGCTGTTGACGCCGGGGCGGGCGAACACAATCTGAAACAGTTGCAGCCCGCCGGCGGTAAATGCCGCGCACGAACCGGCCAGGTATAGCCGCCACATGCGCACGAATCGCTCGTCGAACATCCGGGCCACTCGGCCGGCCGCGGCCTCGAAGCGTTCCAGCCAGTGCCGCAGCGTTCTGGCGTAGTGCAGCCGCAGGTTCTCGACGTCGAGGATGGAGAAGCCCGGCGGTTCGAAGATGTCGCTCAACTCCCGCAGCGTGGGTGGATAGGCGCCGGGGAAGATGCGGCGTTCGATCCATGCATTGGTCTCGCTCGGCCAGTCCTGCCCGATGACTTGGATCAGTCCGCGCCCGGCGGGGCTGAGGCAGCGGTCCATCATGCGGCCGAACTCGCGGTAGTGGCCGGCGCCGACGTGTTCCAGCATGCCCAGCGACACCAAGGCGTCGAAACGCCCGCCGATGTGGCGGTAGTCGTCCTCGATGAACTCGACTTGGGCGTCCAGCCCCTCCTCCTTTGCCCGCTGGCGGGCGTAGGCGATCTGCGACTTCGAGATATTGAACGACTTGACGGTGACGCCGTAGTTTCGGGCCGCGAGCAGGGCCAGCGCGCCCCAGCCGCCGCCGACCTCGACCAGCGTCTCGCCCGGCTTCAACCAGAGTTTCCGGCACACGTAATCCAACTTGGCCCGCTGCGCGTCTTCGAGCGTCATCGCCGGGTCGGAGAAATAAGCCCCGCTATAGACCATCTCGCGGTCAAGCCAAAGCTTGTAGAAGTCGTTGCCGACGTCGTAGTGGTGGTGGATGTTCTCGCGGGCGCCGCAGCGCGAGTTGGCCCGCGCGGTGCAACCGGCGACGCAAAGAGTCGGGGAGGAGACTGCCGGATTGGCCGGCGGCCCTTCGCGTGCGAGAGATGATCTCCAGCAGAGCCACCAGATCGCCTTCCACGTCCAGCCGGCCGTCGCTATAGGCCTCGCCGAACTGGAGGTCCGGGTCCATCAGCACTCTCCAGAACGTCGCGCGATCGCGGAACCGAAGGCGAGCCACCGCCGGCGCTTCCGATTCGGCAACTTCTTCGCCGTTCCATAGTATGAATCCGATGGGCGGACGGCCGACCGCTCGGAGCATGTGATGGGCGAGCCGGCGCTCGAAGACCGAGCACGCGCCCGCCGCCGGCGTTCGCGGCCATCGAGGGCGCATGATCTAAAGCAGTGGTTTCCCCTAGCACAGGCAGACTACAGTGGGGCGGGTCGAAGGTCGCCGAAGACCGTCCCCCGGCACGCTGGCGGACACTGGAGAGGGACATGGGACACACCTCCTACCGGGCAACAGGCGGAAATGTCGAACCCAAATCTCACAGGGCGAGCATCCTGGACATTGTACCCCACCTCCAGACAAAAACAAGTCCCCCGCGTCGCCGCCAGGTCCTTCGTTTTTGCCAGGCCATTCCCCTGTCCGCCGTCGCTGATTACACTTATTGGGACGCTGCGCGGAAGGTGTCGCGTTCGGCGCCCGAGGTTCCCCTATGAGAAATGTCCTGACCCTGGTGCTTGGCGGCGGGCAAGGCACGCGCCTGTATCCGCTGACCAAACACCGCTCCAAGCCCGCGGTTCCCGTGGCCGGCAAGTATCGGCTGATCGACATCCCGCTGTCGAACTGCATCAATAGCGGCTTGAACCGCTGCTACGTGCTGACGCAGTTCAATTCGGTCAGCCTGCACCGCCACATCCGCTCGACCTACACCTTCGACCCCTTCGACGGCGGCTTCGTCGAGGTGCTGGCCGCGCAGCAGACGCTCGACAACGCCGACTGGTACCAGGGCACGGCCGACGCCGTGCGCCAGAACCTCCGCTACGTCGAGCAGCCGGGCATCGAGTACGTGCTGATCCTCTCCGGCGATCAACTCTATCGGATGAACTTTCAGGACATGATCCTCTCGCACATCCGGGCCGGCGCCGACGTCACCATCGCCGCCGTGCCGGTGCATAGCCACGCCGCGTCGGGATTGGGGATCATGCGGCTGGACGACAGCGGCCGGGTGGTAGGTTTTCTGGAGAAGCCGAAGACCGAGCGGGAACTCCAGCACGTTCGCACCGCTCCCGCCTGGATCGACGCCCGCGGCGTCGAAAGCCGCGGCCGCGACTGCCTGGCAAACATGGGCATCTACCTGTTCAACCGCACCGCGCTGGTGGACGTGCTCCGCAAGACCGACTACCGCGACTTCGGCAAGGAGGTCTTTCCGGCGTCGATCCGCGCGCGGCACGTGCAGGTCCATTTGTTCGACGGCTATTGGGAAGACATCGGAACGATCAAGTCGTTCTACCAGGCGAATCTGGACCTGGCCAAGCCGAATTCGCCGTTCGAGCTGATTTCGGCCGAGGCGCCGATCTACTCGCACGCCCGCTTCCTGCCGCCCACGCGGATGGACGGGGCCACGATCCGCGGCAGCCTGGTGGCCGACGGCTCGGTGATCGAAGAGGGAGCGGTGATCGAAGACAGCCTGATCGGGCTGCGCTGCCGCATCGGCCGCAACGTGACCATTCGCAACTCGGTGGTGATGGGGGCCGACTTCTACGAAACGCCCGAAACCATCGCTACCCGGCAGACCAACGGCGAGCCGCCGCTGGGCATCGGCGAAGGCTCCCACATTGAGGGGGCCATCCTCGACAAGAACTGCCGCATCGGCCGCCGCGTGCGGATCGTCAACGAGCAGGGCATCGAGAACACCGAGGAAACCCCCTTCGGTCTGATCCGCGACGGTATCGTCGTTATGCCCAAGAACACGATGCTGCCGGACGAGTGGTCAGGTCTGCCGTAAGTTGAAAAAAAGACGAAAGGTCTGCTCCTCCAGAAAAGCAGAACGTCGCCTTTGCCTCCCCGTTGCGCAACCAAGTCAGCCCATTCTTGATTTTCGCGCGCGACGACCAGTTTCGGCCGCCTTCGTCAGGGCAACCCATTCCTTGACGATCCGGGGCATTTCGGCGACTACTTCGCGGCCGAAAAGCACCTCGTCAACGTAACCCATGTGGAGCATATCGACGATGCGGCACAGGTAGGATTTGCCACACTCCCACCACGTATAGTGGGCGTCGACCATTAGGTAATGTTTCACGTCGATCTGTTCGTGTTCCCGCAACTCCTCCAATTCCATCCCATCAAGCAGAGTCTCATACACGCCGTCCGCCACCCGACTGCCGAACGTGGTGGTGTAGTAGTATTCCTTGATTTCCCAAACCGCAACGGGGTTGACTGCTCTTGGAAAAGCGCCGTCAACGCGCCGTGCAAGGGTCCGCAAAGGCGCATCCTGAACGGTAATCGTGGTCAACTCCCTGGGGTCGTAATCGCACGGGTAGCCCTTCGCATTGGCCTCGATGAGCATATTGATTAGGCCCGTGAAATAGGCCGCGGTCTTCTTCTCTCCCTTCTGCTTGTTCATCGGGATCGGGCAAGAGGGGCATAGGCGTTGTTTGTGTTTGGCAAACAACTCTGCCGCCTGTTCCACGGTCATCAATAGGGGCTCAACCGTGTTGTTTAGAACGTCCGCGCGAAACTTGAAATAGTCGTGAAGGCTCTGCCCCAGTGCCGTAGGCTTTCCGTCAGCGTCAAGCAGGTGATTCGATTCAAGCCCCAGACTGTGCAATGCCTCCCGCATTGTTGCAAGGGAGGGAACCTTGATTACGCGCTGCCCTCGCTCTGTGTAGCCGAGTTTCTGGCTGATGGTCCGAACATTCGCCCAGAAGTGTTTGGGTTGCCTCTGAAATCTCTGGTCTGGTTTCACGGTAGGCGCTGCTCCAGTTTGGCGACAAACTGTTCAAGAGTGATGCCTACCGCCTTGCATAGTGAACGCAATTCCAGTATATCTAAGCGACGTTCGCCGGATTCGTACTTGCTGACAAACGACTGGGGTTGCCCCAACCGTTTGGCCAAGTCCACTTGACGCAACTTCGCGTCTAGTCGAATCTGGCGTAATAGCGCCAACAGGGAGTCATGCCCTTCTTTTGGGTGTGACTTATGCATACTGGAAATGCAGGCGAAGTAGGCCGGATGTATCCCAACTTCGGATTCATCGGCCAAACTTCGGCAAGAGGATCGTGGAAAACCGGCTTGGAAGCGGCGGAGGGATTGCCGAATATCCGATAATCGGATATAGAGGGGCTAGGCAGACGACACGCCGTCAGCAAGGAGCACGAATGAGTCAGCAATGGTTGTTCGGGAGTGAGGAAGTGCTTTCACGGGTCAGGCCGTTCAAGCCCCAACTCCTAAAGTGGATCGGCAACAAGCAGCGATTCGCCCATGAGATAGCGTCCTACTTCCCGGAGTGTTTCGGAGCCTACCATGAACCCTTTTTGGGAAGCGGTGCCGTCTTGGCGACCCTAGCGCCGAATCGGGGCTTTGCGTCGGACGTGTTCTCCTCCCTTGATGGAAATTTGGCAGACACTCAGGAAGTCGCCGGCAACGCTGAAGCGCTGGTATGCGGAGCGATACGCCAGATGCCAAGAGCGGGGACAAGAAGGACGGCTATGAGAGAATCAAGGCTTCCTACAACGCCAAGCCAAACGGCGCCGACCTGCTCTTCCTCTGTCGGGCTTGCTACGGTGGCGTAGTGCGATTCCGTCAAGCGGACGGTTATATGTCAACGCCGTGCGGCATCCACAACCCTATCCCACCCGAGAGTTTCGCCCGTAGGGCAGACGAATGGCACAAGCGCACGTCGGGAACCACTTTTTCCTTGATGGATTATGAGGCGGCGATGGATCGGGCGGAGCCGGGCGACGTGGTCTACTGTGATCCGCCGTACAGCCACAGCCAGACCATTCTGTATGGTGCCCAGTCGTTTGACTTGCGGCATCTTTTCGAGGTTATCGCCCGCTGCAAGAGGCGCGGCGTATTCGTCGCGCTAAGTATCGACGGAACCAAGCGTTCCGGGGAAGTAACCTGTCACCTTCCGATTCCCAAGGGGCTGTTTGAGCGCGAGGCGTTTGTGAATTGCGGCCGATCCATGCTTCGCCGATTCCAAATGAACGGAAAGACCCTGGAATCTGAGGTCGTAGCAGACCGTCTCCTATTGACCTATTGAGAAAATCGAATCAGTCGTCGAGGTCCTTCAGGCCGGCCAGCAGCGTGGTGGTCATTGCCTGAAACACCCTCTGCACCTGCTCAAACTCACGGTCCTCGGCCTGGCAGAAGACGGTATAGGTGGAATGGCCAACCCGGAAACTACGCACTCGGGCCGTGTTGGTCAGGTCCAGGCAGTAGAATGCCAGGTCGTATCCGGTCAAGTCCCGTCCGGCCATCGTCTCCAGGGCCTCTTGGGCTTCGAGACCTTGGTACTCCTGTCGCATGGCCTCAATGACGGCCGCGGCCAATTTGGCCGGTTCCGCCAATTCGGAGTGGATGGTCACCGACCAGAACGCTCCGCCGGGGCTGAACACGGTCACCGACTTGCGGCCCAGCAGGGCGTCGGAGTCGTCCAGCGTCCAGTTGTCCGGGTATTGGAACGAGATGCCCAGGCTATCGAATTTGGCTGGCATGACGGGCGACCGTTGACCACGGGGCAAGTTGTAGACGCGGCATTCTGCCGCGTCACACCGTCTTACCACCTTACCACATCGGCCCAGAACGAAACAACGCGGCAAGATGCCGCGTCTACCGTTACGATTATTCCCTAGGTGGGCTTTTCGGCAAAGTGCTCGACCCCGTGAGTCTTGGCAATCACGGTAACGTCTCCTTCGGTAACCGTAAAGCCGCGGCTGCGATCCAGGTCGTGGTCGTAACCAATCTCGATGCCGGCGGGGATATGCACGCCCTTGTCGATAATCGCCCGGCGAACCTTGGCGTAGCGGCCCACGTTGACGCCCTCGAACAGGATCGAATCCTCGACTTGCGAATAGCTGTTGATGCGCGAGTCCGGGCCGACGATCGATCGCTCCAACTGACCGCCCGAGACGATGCAACCCTGGCAGATGATGCTGTCCAACGCCTGCCCTCGCCTGGCCGTCGGCCCTTTCTCGGCAAACACGAACTTCGGCGGCGGCAGGTTCGGCTGGTAGGTGCGGATCGGCCAGTCGCCGTCGTACATGTTCAGTTGCGGATCGACCGAGATCAGGTCCATGTTGGCGTCGTAATAGGCATCCAAGGTCCCCACGTCGCGCCAGTAGGCTTCCTGTTTGCGGTTCTCGTCCATAAAGGGATAGGCAAACACGCGATGCGTGTGGACCACCGAAGGGATCAGGTCGCGGCCGAAATCGTGATGGCTGCCGTGCCGGGTGGCGTCGAGGCAGAGTTGCTCGAAGAGGAACCGCGCCGAGAATACGTAGACGCCCATGGAGGCCAGGGCGTGTTCAGGATCGCCGGGAATGGACTTCGGCTGCGCCGGTTTCTCCTCGAAGCCCACGACGCGGTTGTCGGCGTCCACTGTCAGCACGCCGAGTTGCCCCGCCGCCGCCGCCACGGTGACTCGCAACGTGGCGATTGTCAGGTCGGCGTTGGCCTCCCGGTGACGATCGACCAGCTTGGCATAGTTCATCTTGTAGATGTGGTCGCCGGCCAGGATTACCACGTACTTCGGTCGCTCTTTTTCGATCGTGTAGATGTTCTGGTAGACGGCGTCGGCCGTGCCCTGGTACCAGTGTTCGTCGATGCGTTGCTGGGGTGGCACCACGTCGAAGAACTCGCCCAGTTCGCGGCAGAAATAGGATTGCCAGCCGAGGTTAATGTGCCGGTCGAGGCTCATCGCCTTGTACTGGGTGAGGACGAGATTTTTTCGCACCCCGCTGTTCAGGCAGTTCGACAGCGTGAAGTCGATGATCCGATAGGCGCCGCCGAAAGGGACTGCGGGCTTCGCCCGATCGCGAGTCAGTGGCTCCAACCGCGATCCCTTCCCCCTGCCAGGATCAGGGCCAACACGTCCTTCATTTCCAATCCCTTATAGTGAATTTCGCGTCCCTTATAGTGTAGTCCACACGACTATAGCACGCGCCCTGCGCAAAGCAATCCGGCGAGCGGAATTTTAACGCACTGAAAGGCTGGATAAAGGGGGTGCGAGGGTGACACGGCGCTAACGGTCGCTCACGAACGTGATCGGCGCGGAGAAGTCGGCCGAATTGTAAATGCTGCCGTGAGAGAGCGACATGCCGGCCACGTTTGGCGGCGCCGCGCAGGGCAGGAAGTTGACATGGCCGTCCTCGAATAGCACGTTTCGCCCGCGGCCGCCGTGGCTCTCCAAGGCCCGGTCCGGCAGATCGACGCCGGGGGCGTCGGCCAGCAACGGCACGTCGACGGGCGATGGCGAGAGTTGCCGGTCGTGGGCCGTGTCGTAACACCACGTGACAGGCCCGTTGTCGGCGGCCGACGACTGGGTTCCCCAACATTGCTGACCGGGGGCCTGAAGCATAATGATCCTTGCGACTGTAGTCCTGGAGCTTGAATGCGCCGAAAGCTGCGCCGCGGCCGGCAAAATCGCGTAGGGCGCGCCTTGTGCCGCCAGCCAGGCGTCGGGGCACACGGCTTGCCGGCGGTCGGTGAGCAAGCCGTGCGGGAGCAACTCGGCGACGAACACGCCGGCCGGCGTCAATCGGCCGTTGTTGGCGAACTGCGTTAGTGCGCTGCCGTGATGGTGGCCGTACTCGCTCAGGGCGGCCCCAAACTGTCGCAGGCCGTCCTGACAGGAGGCCAGCCGCGCGTGGTGGCGGCTGCCGTAGATGGCCGGCAACACCATCGCGCCGGCGGCCACCAACAATAATGCCACGGCGGCCACGTCGTGCCAGCAGAGGCGGGCGGCCCGGCTGGGAGGGGTGCAATCCGGACTCATGCGCTGCCGCCGCGACAACACCCCCACCGGAACCGGCATGCACGCCGCGACAAAGCGGCAAGTCCGAGCGGCCAAGCCGGGCGGCGGCTCGAACTCGGGCCGCAACGCCTCCAGGGGCGCCAGCCGCCGACGCCATTGGACCAATTGCCGGCGCAACTCCTCGTCGTGCTCCAACCGCGCATCCATCCGCTCCTGTTCGACGTCGTCCAAGGCGCCCAACAGGTGCCCGAGCAGTTGCTGATGCATCGGATCAGTCATGTGGCAAGCATTTGATTTGGGGAACTGTACCAAGTTCTTTCTATTTCTATTTCGGCAGGTTCACGTGGGAAAGCGAGTCCGTGAGCTTCTGCATGGCGGCGTGCAATCGGCTCTTGACCGTTCCCACGGGAACGGACAAGACTTGAGCAGCCTCGCGGTACTTCAGGCCTTGGAAGTAGACCAGCATCACCACGTCCCTTGCTGCTTCGGGCAGCGCATCCACGGCCCGGTGAAGTTCGTCATGCTGTTCGGCCGATTCGGCGTTGACGGCGGGGCCGTCGTCCGGCCCGCCCAGCAACTCGACCAACGCGCCGGTTTCCTCGTCCGGGTTGTTTCGGGTGGCACGATTCAGACTCATCATCCGGTGCCGCCGGTTGCGCCGCTGGTAGTCGATCGCCTGGTTGATGGCGACCGTATACAACCACGGGCGGACCATGCGGCCCGGCTCGAACTGATCGCACTTTAGGTGGACCTGGAGAAACGTGTGTTGAAACACGTCTTGGGCCATCTCGGCATCGCCCAGGTAATGCCGCAGGTAGCCGTACAGTTCCTTCTCGTATCGGCGGACCAATTCCTCGAACACCCCGTCGTCGCGGCTATCGCGGTAGCTCAACAAGAGCTTCTCGTCGGTCCACGAGACCAAGGGGTTCGGGCCAAGGGCACGCACTGCCAGTTGTTCAATCGTGCCGTTCATATTGATACGCATCCGTTCAGAAAAGGGTTCGTCCCCCGTGGGAAACTCCACTTGGGTGTCCGTGCGTTGAGGGATTGGGCCCATTCCGACCTCGGCCATTGTACTCCAAAAGGCTACGAAGACGTAGCAAACCCGCCATCAGGGGCAGAAAAGGGCTCCGAACCTCGCGGCGTCGGACGACCCATCAAGACGCAACTTGCGTGCCTAACCGCTACAATCGAATGTTCCCGACGGTGCCCGGCCGGCCATCGGTTGCTGCAAGTGATTCTGCCGAAATAACTTAGGAAAATCGCATCCGCCGAGTGTCATCGCGGATGCCATTATTAGAAGGTTGCCGCGGCTGTGAAACTCTTGCCATCGATTACACGACAGGCCGTCGCCACAACGATTTTGGCAGCCAAGTGCCAGATGGACACTACAGAAGTTTCATCTGACTCGACTTCTTCCCTCTGCCGTTTCGCCGTTCCTTTCGGCACGGGCCGCGGTCTTCCAGGCGTCGCCCGTTGGCCGTGTTGGGCACGCTCACCAGCGGTTCGGCGGCGCCGTCGAGCGGTTCGCCCGGCTGAATCCGTGACAACCGCTCCTGAATCCGCTGGGAATACTCCTCTGACAATTCAAAACCGAGGAATCGCCGGTCGAGTTTCTTTGCCACGGCCAGCGTGGTGCCGCTGCCGCCGAAGGGATCGAGCACCAATTCGCCTTCGTTGCTGCACGCGCGGATGATCCGGCCCAGCAGTTGCTCCGGCATCTGGCAGCCGTGCCAGCCGGCGCGTTCCTTGAACGTGCCGCAGACGCGGGGGAAGTACCACGTATCCTCATCCGGCTGGAAACCGTCCGGCAAGTCCTGCGGGCGGAGGATCCACGTGTCGTCCGGCAACCGGCCGACCGGGTTCGCGCGGCTGTCGCCATAGACCAATTGCCGGGCGGAAGGCACCCGGATCGCCTCGACGTTGAAAGTGAAGTGCTCGGCGTCCTTCACCATGTGGAGCAGGTGGGCGTGCGAGCGGCTGAACTTGTACTTGCAGTTGACGCCGAACGTGTAGTACCAGACGACCCAACTGCGGCAGGTCAGCCCATGCTCCCGCTGGAGCATGACCTTCAACTCGGCGGCGTACTCGTCGCCGATGGCCAGCCAAAACGTCCCGTCCGGCTTCAGCACGCGGACCACCTCGGCGGTCCACTGGCGGCACCAATCGACGTATTTCTCGCTCTCCAGCCGGTCGTCATAAGAATCGTATTCATAGCCGATGTTGAACGGCGGATCGGCGAAGACCAGGTCCACGATGCCGGAATCCAACTTCTTCATCCCGGCGAGGCAGTCGCAATTGTGCAGTGAATCGACGCGAAGCGACACAGGGTTCCTCCTTGACCAATTTTGAAAAGCTATCGTACCACAGCGTGTGCGTTCCGCAAAGCGACTAGGGGGCCGCGGGGGGCCGCGATTCTCTCTCGGACTTGTCGGGCGATGGCGGTTCCTTGCCGCTCTTTTCAGGCGCCGGCCGCACGCCGCTCGGCCCGCCGAGCCGTCGGCCCTTTTGCCCATCGCTGCGGCTGCCGGGGCCTTCCGACGGCCTGGTGCGCGATCGATACAACTGCAACAGCGCCCGTTGCATTTCCTCTCCGGGCAGATTCAGCAGCCGGTCCTGCTCGTTGCCTGTAAGTGTTTTCTCAAAGAAATCGGCCAGCCCCTCGTCGTCGACCGTCGGCGGACCGCCGCGGGCGTTCTTGGCCCCCGATCGAGCCTGTTGTAAGGCGTGGCGGCACCAGACGGCCACCAACTGCCATTT
Source organism: uncultured Planctomycetaceae bacterium (assembly GCA_963759115.1). Classification (GTDB taxonomy): domain Bacteria; phylum Planctomycetota; class Planctomycetia; order Pirellulales; family Thermoguttaceae; genus CAVWXT01. The sequence continues at coordinate 52,644 of CAVWXT010000006.1, read as the reverse complement.
TTCGGACGGCTTGGCCTGCTCCAATCGCTTGCGCACGTCGAGGTTCAACGCGGCCAGCAGCAGCGTCCAATCCTCGTCGGTCCACATCTGTGGCGGAGTGGTCACCTGGGCGAGCCGCCCGCCTGGTCGGCCAAAGGGCGTCAGCCACGCCAACCACGGCAGCCAGATCTCCTGGAAGACCAGCCTGTGTCGCCTCAGCGGGGGATACTCGTTCCATTCCTTCTGCTGCGGCTCGGGCAGCCTCGCCAGAACTTGTGCCTCGTGCCGCGTGGCGTAGTCGTTCATCCACTGCAACACCGCCTCGGCGTCCTTGTGGCTCGGCCGTCGGCCGCCTTCACGAGCCTCTTCGTCCTTCAGTTCCTTCTCGATCCGCTGAATGCGGTCGGGGGGCCCAAGTTCCGACAACTCCGCCCGGCTGAACGAAGACAACGCCATCGTCCAATCGCAATAGCGTTGCATGACGTGGCGGAGATGTTCGGCGTCGGGAGCGGCTTGCAGGGCGTCGTGCAGGTCTCGCAACCGCTGCTGGTGGTTGCGATCGAGGCTCGCAAACCGTTCTTCCTGTTGCGCCAGCCGCTCCTTTTCGCTTGCGCTCAGCTTCTCGATGAATTCAGCCCGTTGTTCCATCGGCACGTCGGCCTTCGTCGGAGCGCCGTGCGAGGTGTCGTCGCCCTCGTCGGAGAACCACTTCTTCTTGGCGAGCAGCCCGAGGAACTCGAAACTGTCGACCTGGCGGTATTCGTCCAAGTTCTCCAGCACCGGCAAGTCTTGCAGCAGTTGCCGATTGGAGTAGTAACCGTGCAAAGCAACCGCGAGGAAGCCGGCCGCGGCGGCAGCCGCCAGACTCAAGCCGATCACCCAAAGCCGTCGCCGTCGCCGACGGGGGGCTTCGGCCAGGGTCTGTTCCACCTCTTCGCGCACCGCCACCGCTACCATTTCCAAGGTGGTGTCGGTGAATTGTCCGCCCACCGGCGCCGCGTCCAATTCATCCAGCAGGTCCCACGTCTGTTCCATCGCCTGCAGGCGGCGACGGACTTCCGGGTCGGTCGCCAGCAGCTCTTCGATGCGGCGGCTGCCCTCGGCATCCAACTCGCCATCGAGGTACGACACGAGTTGTTCGTCCAGCGGCGCCGCCAAATTGGAGGAATCGCTATTCATCATGTTCACGTATCTCCGGCGCGGGACGTGCGCCATGCTCGAAATACGGTTGCAGGACCTCGCGGAGATTCTCCCTCGCCCGCGAGAGCAACGACTTGATCGCCTGCGACGAGATTTCCATGACTTCGGCGATGTCCTCGTAGCTCATCCCCTCGAACTTGCTCAGCAGGATCGCCATCCGCTGGCGCTCGTTCAGGGCATCGAGCGACATCCGCACGATCTCGCGCATCTCGGCCTTGTCCAGTTGTCGGGCGGGCATCTGGCCGCTGCTCGCCTGGAGCATCTTGGTAAGGGGTTGGGCCCCCATCCGGCCGCTGTCGCGCGACTGGAGGGTCACTTCGTGGTGGCGTGACTGGCTCCGCAGGGCGTTCGCCGCGGCGTGGTTCGCGATGGTATACAGCCACGTGGCGAACTTCGCCCCCGGCTGGTAGCTCTTCCGCGCCCGGTACACCCGCAGAAAGACTTCCTGCGCCAAGTCCTCGGCCTGCTCGCGGCTGCCCACCAGATGCCGCAACACGGTCAGCAGCCGCGTCTGGTAGCGGGAGACCAGTTCCTCGAAGGCCGCGGCGTCGTCGTCGCGCACCTGAAGCATCAGCCGGACATCGGGATCGAGGGCGTATCGGCGGGCAGACGATTCGCTGACGACCACAACAATAAACCTCTTCCTCGAAGTCCGCTGGGCGGCCGCACCGCTTCGCAGCCGCGTCCACTCGGCCCCAAGAACCCGGCGGGGCGCCGGCGCTGAGACAATCGGCGTGTTCCAGAACCTCGTAGCTACCTATTATAGTGTAGCGTCCCAGCCCCCCGGAAACCAGCCACCCAGGAGCACTGCAAAGTCGGGGACTGGTCCATTTTTCGGCTGAAAGACGTTGCGATGGCCTTGGAACACCGCCCGAAAACATGGACCTGTCCCCCTTGCGTCTGACTTTGCATTCCTCCTGACCAGCCACCCAGCCGTCTGGCGGCGTCTCGCGCCACCGGGTAAACTACACTTGCCCCCCCGAGTCTCCCGCAAGCGGAGCATGCCATGATTCTCCTGATCGACAATTACGATTCCTTCACTTACAACCTCGTGCAGCGGTTGGGCGAAATCGATCCCTCCTTGGACTTAGCGGTATATCGCAACGACAAGATCACGCTGGAGGAGATCGAGGCCCGGCAGCCGTCGCACCTGATCGTTTCGCCCGGCCCGTGTACGCCCGACGAGGCCGGAATCTCGGTGTCCTGCATTCAGCGATTCGCGGGCCGAATCCCGCTCTTGGGCGTATGCCTGGGACACCAGTCGATCGGTCAGGCGTTCGGGGCCAAGATCGTCCGCGCCGGCCGGCTGATGCACGGCAAGACCGACCAGATCCACCACGACAACCGCGACCTCTACGCCGGGCTGGAAAACCCCTTCACGGCTACCCGCTACCACAGCCTGCTGATCCAGCCGGACACGCTCCCCGAGGAGTTCGACGTGTGTGCCTGGAGCGACGCCCCCGACGGCAGCCGCGAGATCATGGGCATCCGCCACAAGCGATTCCCGCTGTGGGGCGTCCAGTTCCATCCCGAAAGCTTTTTGACGGAACGCGGGACGGTCATCCTGGAACGGTTTCTCCAGGTCAAGTCGTAACGTGTGAACGATGAACACCGAAACAGGGACGTTCGGCAATGAGTCTCACGCAAAGGCGCGAAGGCGCGAAGGGAAAAACTGAGGGCCGGTCCGAAACGCCTTCGCGTATCGTAGCGACTTCCGTACCCTCGGCTTCCAATACTCGTTTCCTTTTCGTTCTCTTTGCGCCTTTGCGCCTTTGCGTGAGACCTTTTTCCCCTGCCGACCCAAACCTTTGGGCGATGGCATTTCTTGGCGCCATTCTGCTTTGGGTGGCGCTGCCGCCGTTGGATCTCTGGCCGCTGGCCTGGATCGCCCCGGTGCCCTGGGTGTGGCTGATCCGCCGCAAGGAACTCGACGGCCGGCGGCCGTATGCCGTGCTCACGCTGGTGGGCTTCGTCTTCTGGATGGCCGCCCTGCACTGGCTGCGGCTGCCCCATTGGGCCACAAGCATCGGCTGGGTCGCCCTCTCGTTCTATTTTGCCTTTTACTTGCCGGTGTTCGTGGGACTTTCGCGTGTGGCCGTCCACCAGTTCCGCATCCCGGTGATCCTTGCGTCGCCCGTCGTCTGGACAGGTCTGGAACTGGCCCGCGCGCACCTGCTGACCGGCATGACGATGGGCAGTCTCGGCCACACGCAATACCGCTGGATCGGACTGATTCAATTGAGCGATTTGGCCGGGGTGTTCGGCGTGAGCTTCGTCGTGATGCTCGTGGCGGCGGCCTTGGCGCGGATGCTTCCTTGTGATGGCAGCCGCTGGACGTTCTGGCCGCTGACGCCCGCCGCGGCCGTGCTCGCCGCGGCGCTGGTCTACGGCCGCGTGCGGACTACCGGCGATTACACGTCGCCCGGACCGCGCATCGCGCTCATCCAGGGCTCGATCGACGTCCGATTCGAGTCCGATCTGAACGCCGCGCAAGAGCGCGACCGCCAGATTTACGAGATGTACTACGGGCTCTCACGCGAGGCCCTGGCAAAAGGCGGCAAGGTTGACCTCGTGGTTTGGCCGGAGTCGATGTTCACCGAGCGAATCCTCACTTTCGCCCCCGACGCCCGACGGCCGCCGGATGCCGGGGGCACCGATGCCGATTTCGCGGACGCGGCCAAAGAGGCTGCCGAGCTGGCGCAGTCCGGGATGGCGCGGACGGGGATGGCACGGACGGCGCAGTCGCTGGGTGTGCCTCTCTTGCTCGGCTGCGATACGGTCCACTTCGGCCCGGAGTCGATGCAGGTTCTCAGTTCGGCGGCGTACGTGGGCGGCGACGGCCATTTGCTGGGCCGCTACGACAAGATGCACCTCGTGCTATTCGGCGAGTACGTGCCGTTTGCCGACCGCTTCCCCTGGCTGCACAACTTTACTCCGCTCCCGATGAGCGCCACGCCGGGCGAGGAGCCGGCCGCGTTCGACCTCAAGGGCGTTCGCATCGCCCCGAGCATCTGCTACGAGAGCGTGCTGTCGCACGTGATTCGCCGCCAGGTAAACGCGCTGGCGGCCGAGGGCCGCGAGCCCGACGTCCTCGTGAACGTCACTAACGACGGCTGGTTCTGGGGCTCCAGCGAGTTGGACATGCACCTGGCCTGCGGGGTGTTCCGCGCGGTGGAATGCCACAAGCCGTTCCTGATTGCGGCCAACACGGGCTTCTCGGCGTGGATCGACGGCGACGGCCGCATCCAGAAACAGGGCCGGCGACGAGCTACCGACATCATCATCGCCGACGCCCGTCTCGATCACCGCCGCAGTTGGTACCTCGAACACGGCGACTGGTTCGCGGGCGCGTGCCTGACCGTCTGCGTGCTGCTGGCTGGGGTGGGCGGGTATTGTCGAGTACGGCGTCGCTAGAATGTGCCGGCAGTCATCGGCGCACGGCGTCGTCGCAGCCTTTTCGGACAGCATTGGCTCGACAATCTCCGGCGTCAGCAGGACCAGTGTCTCGATTTCCGCAACAGCCTCTTTCACTTTCGGCTTGTCATCAGCCTTCGGTGTTGCTTCAGCGCCAGAAAGGAAAACAACGCGGCGTCGTTGTCGCAATCCACCGAGCACGACCGTCTGACCCGACTTGGCATCAACCGGCCCGTCAACTACGAATGATTCCAGGACGGGGACCGTTTCACCCGCAACCGTAACGCTGTTGGCCGGATCGGGGTGACTCAGTTCGATGCGGTATTTCAAGTGGATCGCCTGATCGGCCAACACAGTAGCCACAAATTCGACCTGGGTCCCGTAGAACTTCTCTTCAACGCCAACTTTTCCGTTGCCCTTTGACACGGCGACGCGACATCGGCCGCCAGCCTGAAAAGATGCCGGGCGGTTGCTCGTCGTCACGATGGTTGGTTCTGCCAGCATCTTAGCGAGGTGGTCCTGACGCAAGACATCAAGCAAGGCGAGGATGTTGTCGCCCGAGTCGAGGATACGAAAGCCAGTGGGTTTCAAGAAGTCGATGATCGACCCGGAATCCGCCTCGCGCTGCCCGGAGCAATCGCGCGAAAAGCTAAATACCCCTTCGGCGAAGCTATCCACACGGTCGGCAGCGCACACGCGCGACCAACTGAGCCCAAGTTGTTGCAGCTTTGTCCGTGAGATCTCCATCACGCGAACGTGCAGCGACACTTGCGGCTGATGGTCGTCGGCGGGCGCCGCTTGACCGGCGGCTGCCGAGGGGGCCTTCTCCTGATTGATCCGCTGCCGAACTTTCTGGGCCTCCTCCGTCAGTCCGGCCGCGTCGAGATGTTCGGCCGCTTTGAGCAAGTGCTCGGTCTGTGAGAGGAGTCGCGGTTCGACTGATACTGCAGCCGTCTCCTGGCCCAGCCCGCGATGAACCGACCCCAACAGTACGAGCGCGATGACAAGATTACGCATGGTCTTCTCCCAAAAATGGTGGTATCGCTTGGGGGCACATTTTGCGTGCGACCTTATACAGAATTCGGGTGGAACGAGCAATGTCACTGTGGTGCAATGTTGGCTTCGCGCAAGGCCTGAATAGGTCAGCCCACAAGACCGACAGAAACCAACTTGGGATTGGTCCGCTCCGAGGGCGCGTGCTATACTTGCACACCACGCGGAACGGGGGTAAGGGCCCAAGAACGGTTCTCTTTCGACAAAGGGCGACGATCATGTGCGGGATCGTGGGATACGTAGGACCGCGGGAGGCGGCGGAGTTCCTCCTCGTGGGGCTGCACCGCCTGGAATACCGCGGCTACGACAGCGCGGGCGTGGCCACCATCACGCCCGAGGGACAGTTCGCCATCGTCAAGTCGGCCGGCCGCATCGATCGGCTGGAGGCGCGCTTGGCGGAAAATCCGGCGCCCGGCCGGATCGGCATCGGACATACCCGCTGGGCGACGCACGGCGCGCCGAGCGACGTGAACTCGCACCCGCACTTGGGCGGCAACGGTACGCTGGCCTTGGCGCACAACGGCGTGATCGAGAACTTTCAGCCGCTCAAGCAGCGGCTCGAGCGCGAAGGCTACACGTTCCAGTCGGCGACCGATAGCGAAGTGATCGCCCATCTGATCGACAGTTGTCTGAAAGCGTCCAGCAAGAAGGAAAAAGGGGACAGTCCCCATTTGCCGGAACGGCCCGCGACCAACCTCCGGTCGGTGCCCGGCTTCGCACAAATGGGGACAGTCCCCTTTTTCCCGGCCGACTTCCAGCCGCTGGTGAGCGCGGTGCAGGCGGCCTTGGCGCAGCTCCAGGGCACGTACGGGCTGGCGATCGTCTTCCGCCAATGGCCGCAGGTGCTGATCGCGGCCCGGTTGGGAAGCCCGCTGGTCGTCGGCGTGGGCGCCAACGAGCATTTCGTGGCCAGCGACGCCTCGCCCTTGGCCGGCTACACCGACCGCATCGTCTACCTGGCCGATCACGAGTTGGCCGTAGTGACGGCCGACAGCCTGCGGGTGATCCACCGCGACCAGGGGCACGTGAACCACAGCGTTCACGTGCTGGATTTTCAGGCCGGCGACGTGGCCAAGGGCGGCTTCGCGCACTTCATGCTCAAGGAGATTTTCGAGCAGCCCGAGTCGATCGAGAACGCCCTGCGGGGCCGGCTCGATCGCGACGCCGCCACGGCGAAGTTCGGCGGTTTCAACCTCACGCCGCAACAGCTCCGCGCCGTCAGCCGGATCATCATGACGGCCTGCGGCACCAGTTGGCACGCCGGCTTGGTGGGCGAATACCAGATCGAGACGCTGGCCCGGCTGCCGGTGGAGGTGGAGTACGCCAGCGAGTTGCGCTATCGCAATCCGCCGCTGGACAACAACACGCTGGTGTTCGCCATCACCCAGAGCGGCGAGACGGCCGACACGTTGGCTGCCCTGCGGGAGATGAAACGCAAGGGCTGCCCGACGCTGGGCATCTGCAACGTGGTGGGCAGCACGATCGCCCAGGAAACCGACGGCGGCTTTTATCTGCGGGCGGGACCGGAGATCGGCGTGGCCTCGACCAAGGCCTTCACGTCGCAATGTACGCTGCTGGCGATGCTGGCCCTGTATTTCGGCCGGCTGCGGCACTTGGGCTTTTCCACCGGCGCGAGAATCATCGACGAACTGCAAGAGCTGCCCGAGAAGGTCCGGCAGGCGCTCGAGTGCAACGACCGTGTGAAGCGGATCGCCGAGAAGTACGCCCACTGCAACAACTTCCTCTACCTGGGCCGGCAGTTCAACTTTCCCACGGCCCTGGAAGGCGCGCTGAAGCTCAAGGAGATCAGCTACATCCACGCCGAGGGCTACCCGGCCGCCGAGATGAAGCACGGCCCGATCGCCCTGGTCGACAAGCACACGCCGAGCGTGTTTCTGATGCCGCACAGCCAGGTGTACGACAAGGTGATGTCGAACCTTCAGGAGATCAAGGCCCGCGGCGGCCCGGTGATCGCCGTGGTTTGCGAGGGCGACACCGAGGCGGCCCGGCTCGCGGACGACACCATCGAGATTCCGATGGTCGAAGAGTTCGTGCAGCCGATCGTCACGGTGATACCGCTGCAACTGCTGGCCTATCACATAGCCGTGGCCCGCGGCTGCGACGTCGACAAGCCGCGGAACTTGGCGAAGAGCGTGACGGTGGAGTAGCCGGGGCGACGGAATATGTTACGCCCGACGATAACCGAGACTGACTGGCTGCGAATGGTGGACGAGGCTATCCAGGCGGTGCTCGATGCTGCGGCTGCCTGCTCTCGGCGGGGTGGCACTGACGGAACGGACTGAGGATGGGTACCACTGGCTTTGCCAGTGCGGGCGGGTTGACGTTCCCTCCGGTTGCCGGTAGAAGGAGACAACGGCACATCGGAAGAAGGAGCCGTTCACCGAAACATGCCGAGAACAACACGCGCAGAGCCCGTGGCACTCTACCACAGTGCCACCCTGCCGGGATCGAAACTGCGGCGGCCCCAAAGGGGCCAGACCCGATAGCCCAGGGCAACGCCCTGGGTACGGAGTCAATACCCCAAACGATACAGGGCCCAACGGGCCGTAACTGCCGGAAATCATCGCCGTGCCCCAATCGTTATCGAACGTCTTGATTCACCTCGTGTTCAGCACGAAAAACCGCGAGCCTCACCTGCGCACGCCGGACCTTTGCGGAATCATGACGGGATACATTATTGGGACACTGCGGAACATCCAATGTCCCTCGTTGATCGTCGGCGCGGTGGCGGACCACATGCATATTCTCTGTGCCTTGCATCGCACGATGACGGTCGCGCGGTTGGTGGAAGAGGTGAAGACCAGTTCGTCCGCACGCATCAAAGAGGAAGGAACCGCGCTGGGTGGCTTCCACTGGCAAAACGGCTATGGCGTGTTCTCCGTCAGCCCGTCCAACGTCGAACAAGTGAAAACGTACATAGCCAACCAGGAGGAACACCACCGGAAGCGAACGTTTCAAGAGGAGTATCGTTTGATGCTGGAACGACACGGAATCGAATACGACGAGCGTTATGTGTGGGATTGAGGGGGTAACGGTCCGTTGGACCTTGGAACACGATGGACCGGATCGGATTCCCAGGGCGTTGCCCTGGGCTTTCGAGTTGGGCCCCTTCGGGGCAAGATTTCGAGTTCGGCCCCGTCGGGGCATGCCGAAGCATGACCTACACCGACACCTGATTGCTGATCGGCGGGGTGGCACTGACGGAACGGACTGAGGATGGGTACCACTGGCTTTGCCAGTGCGGGCGGGTTGACGTTCCATCGCGTTGCCGGTAGAAGGAGACAATGGCACGTCGGACGAAGGAGCCGTTCACCGAAACATGCCGAGAACAACACGGGCAGAGCCCGTGGCACAGTACCACCCTGCCGGGATATCAACGGGTTATCGTATTGGTTCGGGCTGTCGGACATGGAGAAGGATCAGGGATTGGGGATTGGGGCACGAGCCACTGGACATTAGTCGTAAACGATGGCACCTATGTCGCGTTGTACGGTGCAACGGGCATTCTGTCAATTCCCCTACCTGTCGAGAGCCTCGGCGCCTGCTATTGCATCTCGATCACCGCCACGTCCTCGGCATCCATGCCGTTGTCGCAGACGAAACACGCATCCTCACGCTCAAAGCCCTTTTCGTACGGTTTCCAGGCATCGGAGCGGAGCAGGTTCTCCTTGGCCTGCCCTGGACCGAGCACGGTCTTCGCCACCACCGGCGACTCGGCGCCGCCGGCTTCCGCGAGAAACGTTAGGGCCACAAGCACAATCAGCCCAACGAGGTTCTTCAGCGACATGGGACGTTTTCCGGCTGAACTGGTGGTGAACAGCGAACTGATCTTACCACTCCGCGACCGTCCGCACTACGCCCAGTGGGATGCCATCTCCGCCGTAAGCCGTCGTGCCGATGACTGCTAAACGTGCTGCAACCGCTTGTCTCCTCTGCTACAATGCGAGCGTGACGTTTCTCACCGTGCCAATCATTTCCTATCTCGCCACAGGAGCCAAGACCGTGATTTCGCCCAGAATTGCCGCAGCCGCCGTCGCGTGTGCGTCGTGGATCGGCATCTCAGCACTCAGCGCCAGCGAACTCCCCGCACTCACGACGTTGTCGGACACCGCTATCCAGTACCGCGTGCCGGAAAAACCCTACGTGGTCCTCAAACGGGCCGATGTCGAGGCCGTGGTGGTCGACAATCGGGCCGTTAAGGACGAAGTGCTGCCGGGCCACCGGGCCAACCTGAGCGGGATCGCCTCCCTGAAGCATCGCAATCGCCCACAAAATCTCTTCAAGGCCGAGGCCGGCGGGCTGAACTTCGAGCACATCCACGACGGCACGGTCCAGGACCGCAACGTGCTGTTCGAGCCGCGGATGGCGCCGATGGAACTCCGCGTAATCGACCCGTACACGGCCGAACTCTATCAGAAGCCCACGCCGCACTGGAAATTGGAGAGTTGCTCGCGTTACCGGCTGTTGGACGACGGCACGATCGAAATGACCTTCGAGTGCGTCCCCCGCGAGCGCTCGTTCAAGAACGGCTACATCGGCCTGTTCTGGGCGAGCTACATCAACGAGCCCGAGTCGCTGGACATCCACTTCAAGGGTTGCGGCGTGAAGGGGCCGCCGGTGGTGCAGTGGCAGCGCGGCATCACGCCCGCCCACGGCGAACTTTCCACCACGATCGCGCGCGACGACAGCCGCGAGTTCCCCCACGACGCCGATTTTTCCTTGAGCCTGGTGTTCAGCCGCTCGCGGTACTTCTACACCGAGCCGTGGTATTTTGGCATAAGCCATGGGCTGGCGTACGTGCAGATGTTCCGGCCGAAGGACCAGGTTCGCTTGAGCCAATCGCCCTCGGGCGGCAGCGCCCCGCCGAAGAACCCGGCCTGGGATTTCCAGTTTCTGATTCCCAATTACGAGGTGGGAAAACGCTATCAGATGGTGATGCGCGCGGCGTACATTCCCTACGAGTCGCCGGAACAGGTTGAAAAGGCCACGGCGGCGCATCGCGCGGCGTTGGGGGCGGACAGCTTGGGTGGCACGCCCTGAGCAGCGAAGGGCGTGGCGGACGGTCAAGTCACGCCCTTCGCTGCGCTCAGGGACGTGCCACACATGGCCGTGTGTGAGCCGATTATTATGCTTGCGGGCCCTTCCGCGGCGCAAGCATCGAGCAAGTGGGGTTTCGGTTTCGCGGGCGATCATTTATCATGATCGGGCGACAACCGCGAGTGTCCCGTCAAAGGCCCCGGGGGCCCTGCTGCCATGCCTTCGCCCTGGTTCAACAGCCCGCTGATGAAAGCCGCACGCCGCGAGCCGGCCGACCGGACGCCCATCTGGCTGATGCGCCAAGCCGGCCGCTACATGTCCGAGTACCGGGAGTTGCGGCGGAAAACCACCTTCCTGGAACTGTGCAAGAACCCCGACCTCTGCGCCGAGGTGATGCTCAGCACCGTCGAGCGGTTGGGCGTCGATGCGGCCATCATCTTCTCCGACCTGCTGCTGATCCTCGAACCGATGGGGCTTGGCCTGGAGTTTTCGGCCGGCGAGGGGCCCGTCCTCCACAACCCGGTCCGCACGGCCGCCGACGTCGATGGCCTCGTGGAACTGGAGACGGTCGAGCCCTTGAGCTTCGTCATGGAAACGGTGCGCAAGACGCGAGCAGGGCTGCCCGAATCGCTGCCGCTGATCGGCTTCGCGGGAGCGCCCTTCACGCTGGCGGCCTACGCCATCGAGGGCGGTTCCAGCCGCGAGTACCGCCTCGCCAAGATGCTCATGTACACCGACACCGGCGCCTGGGATGCCCTGATGGGCCGGCTGGCCCGCGCCGTCACGCTCTACTTGAACGCCCAGATCGAGGCCGGCGCGCAGTTGGTGCAACTGTTCGACAGTTGGGTGGGCTGCCTGGGCGTGGACGACTACCGCCGCTACGTGCTGCCGCACACCCGCTCGGTGATCGAAGGGCTGCGGCCCGACGTGCCGGTGATCCACTTCGCCACCGGCAATCCGGCCCTTTTGCCGCTGTTGGGCGAAGCGTTCGGCAAGAAGAGCGCGACGCCATTGTGGGCGTCGACTGGCGCATCCGGTTGGACGACGCTTGGCGCGCCGTCGGCTACGACAAGGCGATCCAAGGCAATCTCGATCCGGTGGTGCTGTTGGCCGCGCCCACGGAAATCCGCCGCCGCGCCAAAGAGGTGCTGCGTCAGGCCGGCAAGCGGCCCGGCCACGTCTTCAACCTCGGCCACGGCGTGCTCCCGCAAACGCCGCTGGAGAACGTCATCGCGCTCGTGGAGGCCGTCCACGAATTCAGCAGCCGCTGACGTAGAACGGATTTCAATCCGTTCATCGGGCGGCTGGCTCTCCTGGGCAGTCCCATTGGATCGCCAAGAAAAAGGGGCGGCCCGCTGCCGGTGAAGACAGCGGGCCGTGCTGGTCTCAGATTAACTGCGCCGACCTTAATCCTTCGACGGCCGCCAGCCGCCCTCGTCGACCACCGGCGCTGCCGGCAGCGACAGAGACGTCAACGACACGGGCGATGACGTGTAGATCGGCCGTGCGGTAGTCCGGTCGCGCGGATCGCCCAGCAGCGGCGCCGGCATCGAGTTCGGCTGGACATTGGTCTGCGGAATCGGTTCGATCTTCTGTTCGACCGGTTTTTCCGACTTGAAAGTCGTCGAGGGCGCGGCATTGGTTGTGGGGGCACTGGCGCCTGACACCGCGCAAGACGCACAGGCAGGAGCCGGCACGGCGCAGGCCACCGCACTGCAACTGCCGCAGGGGGCGCAACTCGAACACGTGCTGCAAGCGCTGCCGATACTGCACGTTTCACACGGGCTGTAGGCGGCGACGTACGGAGTGTACGAAGCGACATACGGAGTATAGGAAGTCACGTATGGCGTATACGAGGCGACGTATGGCGTATACGAAGCGACATACGGCGTGTAGGAAGCAACGTACGGCGTGGCCGCTTGATACGTCGTGTAGGGCACCAAGCGCGTAGTGTACGTGCCCAGTAACGGCCGGTACGTGGTAACGGCCGTGTAACCGCCGGCGGCGACCACCGGCCGGTAAGCCGTCACAGGGGGCGCATAGGCCGAATAGTAGGCTACCGTCGGCGCGGCGTACGTTGGCGCACAAGACGTGCATTGCGCCAGACTGCTCCCCGCCGACGTCAGCAGCACGGCCACCGCGAAGCCACACGCAATCGTCAGAACTCGCATTCTTGGACTAAACATGGCGTTGCCTCCAAAAGCGATAAAAGGTCCCCTCGTTCATCAAACCGCGACTGCGTCGCGATGTCAAGTAGCGGTCGGCCGCGCCGACACGGATGGTTAACGTTGCCGCTTGTAGTAATTATACGTTGCGGGCAAGGTATTCGATTCGGGTCGACTTTGCCGTGCACGACGCGGCTGCGCCCATCGCGGCGCCATAGTCAAACCTAGGTCACATTTTGCCCCGGCGACGCACGCCGCTGCTCGCACAGGTCGTAGAGATCGAACAGCGTTTCGCGCAGATCGCCGCGGCGCCGAGAAAAGCTGGCGGCCACTTCCTCGGTCGTAAAGGGCGGCTCTCGCCCGCCCATCAACTGTCCGACAATCTGCTCCGTCAGCGGAAGCGTAGCGGTAGTCTGGAACAGTCTGGGGAATCCGACAGGCTCATGGGCCGTCACCAGCAGCCCCACCGCACGTCGGCGGCAGAATCGTTTCAATGACCAGCGGCTCCAGCGGCTCAATTGTTCGTAGCCGTCCACGGCGAGAACGGCGGGCGGTTGGAGCCGAATGTCGCGGAGCAGATCCGGCGGCAGCCGGCGTTGTCCGTCGTGCAGCTCGACGAACACCGTTCGCAGTCCCGCGCGCTGGATGGCGGGAATCAAGGCTGCCAACAGGGCCGACTTGCCCGAGCCGTGCGGCGCCGGTGATTTCCCCCCACCAGCCGGATTGCCGCAGACGGTCGACCAATGTATCTGCGTTCTCGCCTTGCGGGAAGACAAAGGGCATGGCGCCGGGCCGCACGCGCCGCGTGCAAAACGGGTTCTGGGAGACGGACGACGGGTTGGTTTCGTTCACGGCCTTGATGCCCCGTGCCAGAGTGGCGCGCGCTAAACGATCGCGTGTAGCGAATGAGACTTGACCGATGGCACGTCGCCAAGCTGGAACGCCTTCTCCCCTACCACTTCCTTCCCGCGGTGCGGGAACACCCGCACCCGCACGCACCATCGCAGCTTGATGATCTGCCCTTCGTAGCTCAAGGGGCTGTTGGGCAAGCGTGGTGCTGAACCGCTCGGGCTGGTCGGGGTCGATCGGCCGGCCGTCCTCGGCGTCCCGCCGCCAGAACTCGTGGACGGCCATGTCCTCGTCCCCCTTCCCTTCGGTGTGCCACAGCACGGACACCTCGATGGCCTTCACCTGCGCGGCCTCGAGCGACTCGATCCAGTACTGGCCGGAAAGCGTCTCGCCGGGCCGGTAGACGCGGCCGTCGCCGTCGAGCCGGATCACGACTGGTCGGTTCCGAGTTCATCGCTCGGATCGCCTCCGTTGGCTCGGACGAGACGATGACGGAGAAGGAGCGTTTGTAGTTCGGGCCAGCCGGCCACGTCGCCCTCGACCGCCAGCGTCCAATTGATTTCGTTGTGGTCGGCCTTGAAGGAGTGCATGGCTCCGGCGGGCACGCTCAAATCGCACTCGGTCTCGAACGGCAATCCGCTCGCGGATCGCAAACCCCTCGCGGCGGAAGAGTTCTTGGCGATAGACCTCTCGGGTTTCGGTGCGGGTATTGGTTCCCTGGCGGTAGGTGGCCGCCTCTTCGCACGTCAACGACACGCGCAGTGCATTGACCGCCAGCCGCCCCGATTGCGACAGGAACAGGCGGTACTGCCCGCCGGGATGCAAAGGGTGGTCGGAGATTTCCATCAGGGTTGGCCCGATGCCCGTGGCCACCAGCAGTTGGCGGAGGAAGACGACGATCGCTCCCAGACCGATCACGATGCAGAGAACGATGAAGAGCGTGAGAATCCAGTCGGGATGGCCGGCCAGGTGGCGCACCAACCGCGTAGACTGCCAGCACCGAGACGATGCCGTTCCAGACCACGCACAAGGCCAGCGTGCCAAACAGGGCCCAGCCGGGCGAGGTGGCCATCGGCAGGCGGAACTTGAGCCGGGTGCCGGGACTGTTGGTCATGTCGCGCCCTGGGGAACGAAGGGGTAGAGGCGATCGCCGTTGCCGGCGCCGCCGAAAAGGTCGTGCTCCTGGACGCGCTGGGCCATCGCCGCCCGACGTTCCGCCGACTTCCCCCAGTGCAGCAGCATGTAGAGCAGACCGCCCGGCCGATCACCAAGAGGAGACCGGCACGGTGAACACCAGCCAGACCCACCAACCGTAGCCCCGCCAGTCGGGCACCACCAAGTTGACAAACCGCAGCATCAGCCAGCCGCCCAGCAGCAGGAGCACGGCGAAGAACGCCGCCTCGCCGAGGCTGGCCAACGCGGGCGAGCCGGTCCGCCGGTGTCCTCGTTTCTTGCCGTAGTAGCGAAAACTACGCGCCAAGTGGCACACTCCACGCGTTATGAAACCAACGAGGGAGACGGCGACGCGTCCGCGGCAGGTTCCCGTTTTCCCCGGCGATGGAAGCCGATCCCCTCCAACGCCTTGTACACCTCTTCCAGCGTCTTCTCGCCGAAGTTCGAAATGCTCAGCAGGTCGTCGCGGGTGCAATGGAGCAGGTCGTTGACCGTGAAGATCCCCCGCTCCTCCAGACAGTTCGTCGTCCGAACCGACAAGCCGATCTCCGCCGTGCTCATCTCCAACTTGTCGGCCAAGTCTTTGGCCTTCGCGTCGGTCGTGCGAAGCGGAATGCGGGTACTCATGGGTTCCCTCCCAAATCGGGTCAGAGAATAGGAAACGCTGGCGGCGACAGGTCCGTCCTCTCGCCGCGAGAACAACGAACAACGTAGTATAGCAATTTTGCCGGTTTTGGGTAGTATCCCACGGTGAGGGCCGCTCCTGTCGCCTCTGGCAATGTTCTCGCGTATACTACGGGGATGCCATGCTGAACGGACTCACCGACGCCCAACGCGAGGCGGTCACGCACCTCGAGGGGCCGCTGCTGATCCTGGCCGGCCCGGGCAGCGGCAAGACCCGCGTCGTCACCCACCGCGTCGCCTGGCTGCTTGCCCAAGGAATCCCCGGCCATCAGATTCTCGCCCTGACCTTCACCAACAAGGCCGCCGACGAAATGAGCCGCCGCATCGAGCGGCTGGCCGGCGACCCGTCCGTCTGGGTGGGCACGTTCCATCGCTTCTGTGCCCGGCTGCTGCGGAAATATGCGCCGCTGGTGGGGCTTCAGGAAAACTACACAATCTACGATGCCGACGACAGCGTCCAGGCCCTTCGCCAGGCCCTCGGACGGCTGAAGATCGACGTCGACCGCTTTCCGCCCGAAACCATCGCCAAGGCCATCAGTTGGGCCAAGAACAACCTGATCTCGCCCGACCAGTACCAGCCGCGGCCGGGACACGCCCTGGGCAGCGTGGTCCAGGCAGGTCTATCCGGCCTACCAGAGCCAGCTGGCCGCCTCGAACGCCGCCGATTTCGACGACCTGCTGCTCCACGTGGCCACCATCCTCCGCGACAACCCCGAGGTCCGCGCCGGCCTCGACGAGCGATACCGCTTCATCCTGGTCGACGAGTATCAGGACACCAACCTGGCCCAATACGCCATCGCCCGGGCGCTGTCGGTCGATCATCCCAACCTGGCGGTCACCGGCGACCCGGACCAGTCGATCTACGGCTGGCGCGGGGCGAATCTGAACAACATCCTGGAGTTCGAGCGCGACTTTCCCGAGGTCCACGTCGTCCGGCTGGAGCGGAACTACCGCAGCACGCAGCGGATCCTGCGCGTGGCCGCCGAACTGATCGCCCACAACGTCCGCCGCAAGGAGAAGGGGCTGTTCACGGAGAACGGGCCGGGCGCGCCGGTGCGGCTGGTGACCTACGCCACGCAGAAGGACGAGGCCGAAGGGATCGCCGCCCGCATCGCCGCCGACATCCACGGCGGCCGCCGCCGGCCCCGCGATTTCGCCATCTTCTACCGCGTCAACGCCCTGAGCCGGGCGTTCGAGTTCGCCCTGCGCGACCTGGGCGTGCCCTACCAGATGGTCAACGGCCTGGAGTTCTTCCAACGCAAGGAGATCAAGGACGTCCTGGCCTACCTGCACCTGCTGAACAATCCGCAGCGACGAGGTGGCGCTGCTGCGGGTCATCAACACGCCGCCGCGCGGCATCGGCAAGACCACGATCGGCCGGCTCTCCGACTACGCCGCGCGGCACGGCCTGCCGCTGTTGGAGGCCGCCCGCCAGGCCGAGCCAAATCGAGTCGATCGGCCCTCGGCCCGCCGCCTTGCTGGCCCAGTTCGTCGCGCTGTTCGATCGCCTGGCGGCGGCCGTCGGCGGGCCGGTCGAGGAGATCCTGGGCCTGGTCCTGAGCGAAACCGGCTATCAGCAGCAGTTGCGCGAGTCGGAAGACGAGGAGGACCAGCAGCGGCTGGCCAACATCGAGGAATTGCTGACCGTGGCCCGCGATTTCGACGAGCGGCGCGGCGAAGCCGGGCCAATTGGAGGCGTTCCTGGAAGAAACCTGCCTGGTCAACGACACCGACGCCTGGGAAACCGACGCCGACCGCGTGACGCTGATGACGCTGCACGCCTCGAAGGGGCTGGAGTTTCCCGTCGTCTATCTGACGGCCGTCGAAGAGGGGCTTCTGCCGCACGAACGCAGCCGCGAGCATCCCGAGCAACTCGAAGAGGAGCGGCGGCTGATGTTCGTCGGCATCACCCGGGCGCAGCAGGAACTCCAGATCAGCCTGGCCCGATACCGCGATTTCCGCGGCCAGCGCAAGCTGACGATCCCCAGTTCCTTCCTCATGGAGTTGCCGCGGGCGGAGATGGACGTCGAGTCGGTCGGCCTGGAGAGCCGGCCGGTCGCCGAAACGCGCGACAGCCAACTTGCCCCCGACGAACCGTGGCACGAGTCGCCCAGCGGGTATGACGCGGTTTTCGACGAGGGAGCGGTTGCCGGGCAGGTTGTCTCGCTGCATGATGACGCGGACGCTGCCGTGTACGCCCATGACAATGGCCGGCAGGACGTTCAGCCCCGGCGATCGCCGCGGCCGATCCATTTGACCACGGCGGCCGCGTTGGCCAACGGCGGCCGGCCCATGCCGCCGACGGCGCCCGACCTCTTTCGCCAAGGCATGTGGGTGCTCCATCCGACGCATGGCTTGGGCCAGATCATTGCCCTGAGCGGCATCGCGGCCAGCCGCAAGGCGACGATCGACTTCCCGCCGCCCAGCGGCCGAAAGAGGCTGCTGTTGTCGGAAGGCTCGTTGCAGCCGGTTCGAGGGGATAAAGATGCCGCAGGAAAGCCGGGTCGGCGACATGATTGACCTGCTCGAAAACAGCTTAGACACACGATTTGGAGCTTCACGCCGCGCCGGGGCTTTCGCATAGCATACTGCGTTTATTGGGGCGGCTTATTTGGCGTGCAGATCGCTATTCCTGGGATCCGTGACGCGGGGTATCATGGGGACAGACAGAAAGGAATCTGCCGCCCATGAATGGATTCGACTCTCCCGCCCTGGTGTGGTTTCTGCTGGCGAGCCAGCCTCTTGGTATTCTGATTGCACTGGCTGCCAGGCTTAGCGAAGGTTCCCCCGGCCAAGCTATTAGCCAACGCATGTTTTTCGGTGCTCTGTGCCTGATGGGGGCGGCCACGATCATGGCCCTGGCGGTTGGGCCGGGGTGTTGGGTGGCCTGCTCCACGTCGCTGGTCGTCATGGTGCTGACGGTCATCTGCGACTTTAGAGTGGGTAGGGAAGCATCTACGTGGTGATATCCTGCCGGACTTCTTTCGCCAATCGGTCTAATTTGCCAGCCGGGTCCCCCCTCACCACCGCGCATTGCAGCAAAATCGAAAAAAAGCTTCCTTTCGGCAGAACCCGCAACCGAAACCTATAGTCAGGCAGCAATCATCGGATACGGGCGTTGCCAGGGGGGCAATTCCGCGAATCCCGTACGCCAGCACACAGGCGTTGCGGGCCCTCCCTGCTACCATCCGGCCGGTTCCGTTGTTGGGCTGACCAGACCAACCACCAACTTCCCCGAGGTGACTTCCTGCGGGGGTGTTCTCAGAGGAGGGAAAAAATGCGACGTTTTCTAACGGGTTTCGTGGTCGCTGCCGTCACCGCAGTCGTTCCGGTGTTGGCGCTGGCCGGCAACCAAGAGGTTGCCGAGCAAATCGCCCGCAGCTTGCGGAATAGCGGCCAAATGAGTGACTACAAGGTCGGCGTGAAGTTCCAGGATGGAACGGTTTGGCTTCGTGGTCACGTGGCAAACCAAGAGCAGATGAAGACCGCTCTGGCCCTGGTTTACCAGACGCCGGGCGTGACCCGCGTGGTCAACGAGTTGTCGGCCGGTTCTTCCCAGTCGAGCCAACCGACGTCTCCGTCGCCACAAATTGCCGACACCAAAGCCCCCGCGGTGACGCCGTCCCGCGATAATCCGCTTCGTGGCCAATCGGCTGCTCCAGCCGCCGAAAAGGCCCAACCGCAGCAACTCAGTCTGGCCAAGCGGATGCAGGCAATCGTTTCGCGTGGATCCGAGCAGCAACAGCCCTTGCCGATTGGCGAGAGCACGCTTGCCCGTGCTGATCGCGTTCCCAATTCGTTTGCCGTGTCGGCGGTCGAACCGGTATCGGGCGAGGAATCGCCGGACGCTCCACAGCAGATCAACACGCCTCAGCGTGCGAAGCCGATGTCCAAGGCCGTTCGCGCACCCACCCAGGTGGCGATGATGCAGCCCGGCACCCGTGGACCGGCCGCCCCTGATGGCGGACCGATGCCCATGTACACAGCTTCTGCCCGCGCTGGCACCGCTCCGGCGCGCTACGACCAGCCCTGCCTGCCCAACTACGCTTGGCCAAGCTATGCGGCCTACCCGAACTACGCAGGCGTAACCTATCCCAAGCAGTATTCGCCCACGGCGTGGCCCTACATCGGCCCATTCTATCCCTACCCGCAAGTCCCGCTCGGATGGCGGAAGGTGACCTTGGAATGGGATTCCGGCTGGTGGTTCCTGGACTTCAAAGATCAGCCGGCAAGCTGCTGGCACCGGTAAGACCGGTGGATTAGCGACGGGCCTGGCCCAACGAATGGTGATAGAAGCCCCCACACGACTCCTCGTTGTGGGGGCTTTTCTTATTGAGGCGCTTACCTGGGCCGTAGCGGATGGCCCGAATAGAGGAGAGCAGTTCCACCCAAAATGGGCGTCACGCTGAACATTCTCGGCACAACCGGAAAAAGCCGCAAGTCTGTCGTAGTTTGACACGATAAATAGTGTAACCACGGCTTCAATACATTAGTCGAGGAGACACGGATGTCTACGAAGGCCGCTTATACGCTGATCGGTATCCTGGGTTTGTTGACGTTGGTGTCCGGCACCGGATGTAGCACGGTCGCCGGCACGATCAACTTGGGGATTCTCGATTTCCCGATACCCGTATCGCCCTACTTCCAGAAGCTCCCGGAAGACAAATACTGGGTGCACAAGCGATACGAGCGCATGCCCGTCCTGGGTCCGATTACGCCGGGCAGCCCGGAGATCGCGCTCGATCCGCCGTCTGAAGACGAGGTGATGCGGAAGTTGGAGGAAGCGCGGCCGATCCAAGGCGGCTTGCCCTTGCTGCACGAAATCCAGCGAAATAACGTGCGGGTCGTGGTTGAGCCCATCGCCGACTACATTGATCCGGTGCGCGAGTATCCGTTGGTCGGGCCGGCCCAACTCCACCACGCCCACTACAAGTGCATCGTGTACTTCACCGAGGTCACTTGGGTAGGCTGGCCGATCCCGTACAAGACGACGGACGAGGAGTGCCAGGAAGTGATCTACATCGACCACGACCACCTCCATCAGGTCGGCAACGTGGACTACGGCCCCGGCACCAACTACTGATCCGACGCGCCTGCGGGCGTACGAACTGCCAGAAACACAAACCCCAGTGGTCTCGGCCACTGGGGTTTGTTTGTTGAATGCCGAAAGCCCGCGAGGGCTCACCTATGTCGATTCTCGACAGCGCGAGCGCTTACATATTGTGTAGTTGATCGATAATGTATCTTCCTATTCTTTCGGCTGAACATGGGAACATCGCCACATTGACTCGGCCGACCAGAATTCCGACTCGCTCTGAGCCGACACAATTGCCTACTCTCTCCCGAGCGGCTATACTTGCTCTCTCGTGGCACATGCGGGTATGACCGGCAGGTAGGTGCCTATCTCCGCGATTCGTTGTGGCACAAGGGAGCGGCAAGGCAGAGCAGGTCCCCGTAGCTCAATTGGAATGAGCAACTAGGTTGCCAAAAGCCCGTTTTCTACGTCATTTGCCGGGGTTTTCTCAACTTGGCGACCTGCAAGTTCCTGCACGATTCTGCACTCTTCGGTCGTCTTTTTCTGCCAAGTTTTCTGCCAAGCTCCGACCGACGTAACTTCGCGAGAATATCATCCCGCTGTTAGAATTGAATCGCAACCGTATGGAAGACTGGTATAGGTAAAAACATCGCAGGGACGTTTGAATGGGCGTTTTTGAGGAAGGTCCATTCAAAAAGGAGTCCCCGCGATGGCAGGTCATCTTACCCTGGAAGAACGTGAAATCATAGCCCACGAGCACAGGGCGGGAAAAATGCAGACGCAGATCGCCGACCGGCTCGGCCGCAGCAAGAGCACGATTTCCCGCGAACTGCGACGCAATCGCAGCCGCAACGGCTATTGGGCGGTGGCGGCCGAGGGAAAGGCTCGGCGGCGGCGGAGTGAACGTCCGTGGGTCGCCAAGATGCAACGGCCGGAAGTGCGGCGTTATGTCCGGGATCGCCTGCGGCGGCGATGGTCGCCCGACCAGATCGCCGGTCGCTCGCGCAGCGACTTTCCCGGCGATCGGCGACAGTGGATTTCGCCCCCAACGATCTACGCCTGGATCGGCGGCGAGGAGGCCACCGGGAAGCACTGGCGGCGTTATCTGCGGCGTCTGGGCCGACAGCGGCCCAACTGGGAAAAACGCGGGCGGATTCGCACCGGCACGAGCATCGAGGGACGCCCCGTGGTCGTGGATCGCCGCCGTCGCTTCGGCGACTGGGAAGGGGACACCATCGTGGGCGCCAACCGACGCGGCGGCGCCGTCACGCTGGTCGAGCGGAAGTCGGGCTATTTGTTGCTGGGCAAGGTTCCCACCTTGCAGGCGGCGACGGTCCGTCAGACCGCCGCCGAGTTGTATCGGACCACGCCTCCGAAGCTGCGGAAGACGCTGACGCTGGACAACGGCAAGGAGTTCGCCGAGCACGAGCGGTTGACGGAGGAAGCCGCTTTGAAGATCTACTTTGCGAAGCCGTACTGCGCGTGGCAGCGCGGCACGAACGAAAACACCAACGGCCTGGTCCGGCAGTTCTTTCCCAAAGGCACGGATCTGGTCGGCATCCCCAATCATCGTTTTACCAAAGTCCAACAACTTCTCAACGACCGCCCGAGAAAACGCCTCGGCTATCGAACTCCCAACGAAGTTCTCGCCTCTCGCCTAAAGGTTGCGATTGAGACTTGACAGCGGGCATTCCGCACTGCTTCTCGGCGTCTTGAATTCTGAGATGGCAATCGGACTCGTTTGGAGGGGGAGTCAGCCAAGACGCAAAGTGATTGGGTGGGTGCCGGAATAGGAACATTTGTTGGGATTTGATCCAGCTTGCGCTAGCCACCCCCAAATCAGCCGTTGCGGGAAGGGTGGATTCTGCCGGAACATTCTTCATGCTATAATTCTAAGTTATTCCCGTGCCGCGTTTTGCGCGATCCCTGGCCGCTTGTGCCGGTCGTTGAGAACCCGCATAAACAGAAGTAGACTGCGGCCAAGCACCAACAACTTCAGGAGACAACAGATGAAGCTCAAACACCTTGCGCTGGCTTTCGGGCTGGCATTGGGCACCCTCGCGTCGGCGCAGGCCGCAGACAAGAAACCAAACATCGTCATCATCTGGGGAGACGACATCGGCCAGACCGATGTCAGCGCCTACTCGATGGGATTGATGGGCTTCAGAACGCCCAACATTGACCGCGTTGCCAAGGAAGGCGTGATCTTCACTGACTTCTACGCCGAGCAGAGTTGCACCGCGGGGCGTTCCTCGTTCATCACTGGCCAATGCGGATTGCGCACCGGCAACACGAAGGTGGGCATGCCCGGCGCGGCGCTCGGCATCCAGGCCCGCGACGTGACAATCGCCCAGTTGCTGAAGTCCCAGGGTTATTCCACCGGCCAGTTCGGCAAGAACCACTTGGGTGACTTAGACAAGCACCTGCCGACAAACCACGGCTTCGATGAGTTCTACGGCCCGCTCTACCACTTGAACGCCTCGGAAGAGCCAGAGCAGCGGGATTACCCGAAGGACCCGGCCTTCCTCAAGAAATTCGGCCCGCGCGGGGTCATTCATAGTTTCGCGTTGCCGGATGGCACGCAGAAGATCGAGGACACCGGCCCGCTGTCCAAGAAGCGTATGGAAATCATTGACGACGACATCGCCGCTCGGTCCGCCGCGTTCATTGAAGCGCAGCATAAGGCTGGCAAGCCGGTGTTCGTGTGGGTGAACTTCACGCACATGCACTTCCGCACGCATGTAAAGCCCGAGAGCCTGGAGCAGTCCGGCCGCTGGCAGAGCGAATACCACGATGCGATGATTGACCACGACAAGAACGTAGGCACCGTGCTGGCCAAGCTCGATGAACTGGGCATGACCGACGACACGATTGTGATGTATTCCACCGACAACGGCCCGCACATGAACTCCTGGCCGGACGCGGCCATGACGCCCTTCCGCAGTGAGAAGAACTCCAACTGGGAAGGCGCTTACCGCGTGCCAGCAATGGTACGCTGGCCGGGTCACATCAAGGCCGGTATGGTCGCCAACGACATTGTGTCGCACCTTGACTTCCTGCCCACGCTCCTCGCGGCAGCGGGTATTCCCGATGTTAAGGAGCAACTGCTGAAGGGTATGAAAGTCGGCGACAAGACCTTCAAAGTGCATCTCGATGGCTACAACCTCCTGCCTTACCTCACCGGCCAGGAGAAACACAGTCCGCGCAACGAGTTCTTCTACTTCAACGACGACGGCGACTTGGTCGCGCTGCGATACGACAACTGGAAGATCGTTTTTGCCGAACAGCGGGCCACGGGCACGATGAAGATTTGGAGTGAACCGTTTACTCCCCTGCGTGTGCCGAAGATATTCAACCTGCGCACCGACCCCTACGAGCGGCGGATATCACCTCGAACAGCTATTATGATTGGCTGCTCGACCATGCGTTTGTATTCGTCCCGGCGCAGGCAGTTGTCGGCAAGTTCCTTGAGTCGTTTAAGGAATTTCCGCCGAGCCAAAAATCGGCCAGCTTCAGCATTGACCAGGTCATGGACAAGCTGAGGGATGGCGCGGTTAGCAAGTAACGCCGATTTGGCGGAAACGCTCGATTCAACCACGGGGCCGCACCTGTCGCCAGGCGGGTGCGGCCACCTTCAATCACCCAGCCATACGCAGCCCACAAATATGAAAACCACCAGCGGACAAGCCCTCATCACATCTGCACTCGTTTGCGCGCTGGCTTTCACCTCAACCATCACTCGCGCCGCGGACCCGCTCCCCTCGTGGAACGAAGGCAAGGCCAAGCAATCCATCATCGCCTTCGTCGAGAGGGTGACAAAGCCCGGCTCGCCCGATTTTGTGCCAATGCCGGAACGCATCGCCACCTTCGACAACGACGGCACACTCTGGTGCGAACAGCCGGTGCCCGTTCAATTATACTTCGCGATCGACCGCGTTAAGGCGCTTGCGCCACAGCATCCCGAGTGGAAGGACAAGGAACCGTTTACCCCACTGTTGAAGGGTGATTTGAATACCGCGCTCGCAGGAGGCGACCATGCGATCCTGGAACTCATCATGGCTACGCACACGGGCATGACCACGGTGGAATTTGAGCAGATCGTCAAGGACTGGATCGCCACCGCGAAACATCCGAAGACCGGCAAGCTCTTCACCGAAATGGCTTATCAGCCGATGCTCGAACTGCTCGCCTACCTGCGTGCGAACGGTTTCAAAAACTTCATCATCTCCGGTGGTGGCATCGAGTTCATGCGCCCGTGGACGGAGAAGCTTTACGGCATTCCGCCGGAACAGGTCGTCGGCAGCAGCGTCAAGACGAAGTTTGAAATGCGCGACGGCAAGCCAGTGGTCGTCCGTCTGCCGGAGTTGAACTTCAATGACGACAAAGCCGACAAGCCCATCGGCATCAACCAGCACATTGGCCGCCGACCCATCGCCGCCTTCGGCAACTCCCGTGGCGATAAAGAGATGCTGGAATACACGCAGGGCGGCAGCGGTGCGCGATTCGAGCTTCTGGTTCTGCACGATGATGCGGCGCGAGAGTACGCCTATGGTCCGGCCAAAGGCTTGCCGGACGTCAAGCTGGGTGCGTTCACGCAGGCCGTTTACGACCAAGCGCAGAAAGAGGGCTGGACCGTAGTCAGCATGAAGAACGATTGGAAACAGGTCTTCCTGGCCGAACCCCCGGTTACCGCCATTGACATCCTGCTGGAGCCGGACGCCACGATGCTCCAACATTCCGCCGCCAACAACGCCCGCCTGCTCAAGGTCTTCCCGAAAGGTTTCGCCCTGGATGCAGCGCACCGTCCGCACATCACGATGATCCAGCGTTTCATCCGCACGGCGGATCTCAACCAGGTCTATGCTGCCGCTGGCAAGGTTCTCGCCCAAGCCAACGTGACCGCCATGAAGCTGGAAGCTTTCAAATACTATTACATCCCGAGCAAGGACACTGGCTTGGCGGGCATTGTTGCGAAGCCGACGCCGGAATTGCTTAAACTGCAAGCGGACCTGATTGCCGCCGTGACTCCGTTCACGGTGGAAACCGGAGACTCGACCGCATTCGTCACGACTCCAGATGATCCGATTATTGACCCGTTGCTGATCGGATATGTTTCGACGTTTGTGCCGAAGGCTTCCGGCGAACATTTCAATCCACACGTCACCACCGGCGTTGGCCTCCGGGAGTACCTCGACCCAATGCTGGCCGAACCGTTTGAGTCGTTCACCTTCTCGCCTGCGGGCGCGGCGGTTTATCAGCTCGGCCAATTCGGCACGGCGGCGAAGAAACTAAAGGAATGGGATTTGAAGCCATGAGGCAGCCCAAGTCTCAATCGAACGGGCACTGAGTAGTCCTCATCCTCGTCCCGTAATCTCATCCGTTTTCCGAGACGGGCCGGAATACCACCGTATTTCGGGAATGTTCAGCGGGAAGCCCAGACGACCACGCGAATTCGCCACCGGTCTTGTCTGTTCTATTCTATTCATAGCTGTCACCGGGCGCTTCTCGGAATGAGGCACTCTTTGTGAGAGATATAGGGACTACTATTCGCCGCCCGAAAAATCCGCTATAATTTCGGTGTCTTGACTACGTGCTGGTGGTCGGACTGAGCAAAATGGCAGCGAATTTCTCCCATGGTTTTCTGCCAGCGACGTTTTATGCCGGAACTAACGTCTTATTGCGAAAGTAGTTACATTCACGTCCCCGTAGCTCAATTGGATAGAGCGTCGGCCTCCGGAGCCGAAGGTTCCGCGTTCGAATCGCGGCGGGGACGCTTCACCTCAAATCGTCGTAAGTCCAAGGAGGGCAGGCAGTAAGCAACGGCGACGCATCGACTTGCGGTCGCAACTCTAGTAGTCGGACACACCAAAATTCTCGGGTGGCACGGGCAGCTTGTCTGCCCGTGCAAGAGCCCAAGAGGCACGGTCAAGGGGTGTTGCAGCGCACTGCCCTCAACGGAGTATCGGGATGGCGGTCGATCTCGCCTTCACCCCTGCCGGCCATGTGAAGGCCGTCGAGCTAGCATCCGGGGACGAGGCTGTTCCGGACGGCCTGGTGTCGGAAGCGGCAGTCGATGGCCCGATCAAGAAGGTAGTCAAGGCCTTTGCGGCGGGCGAGGGGAGCGGGCTGTTCCTGCTGGCGACTGAGCGGTTCGATGCCGCCTTGCCGCCGTCGTTCGCCTATTGGCGGGACTTCGCTTGCCGCTACCTGACCGCGCTATGTCACGCGCCCGAGACGGCCGGCGTCAGCTTGGAGTCCGTCGAACCGCCCGAGGCCGCTGAACTTGCGGCCTTGCTGCTCGGCGTTCCACCAATGCGGGGTGCCGAGTATCTCAGCCAGTCGGCTCTAACTGGCGTCTGGGAGGCGTTCGACTCCTGGGTGCGCGGCGAAGTGATCGCCGACGGTGAGGGGCTGTCGAGTTTCTTGAAGCGGCGCGCGCCGCTGTGGCACCAGGTGGGGCGAGTCTGTTTCCACCTGGCAGAGAATCGGCGGGACGAGGACCATCCGTTTGCTTTCCTGGCAACCTACGCGCCCGGCATGGCGTCCGGCGCCCGGATACAGTACCAGCCGCTCAGCGGTGCGCTCCGCGAACTGGCCGGCGCGAAGAACAAGAAGGCTCTCATCCACTTGCTCTCGCCGGTCCACCTGGCGTCCCAACAGAGCGCGTTGGTCAAGGACATGCTCGACACGGGCGACCTCTACCAGCCGCTGGCATGGACGCCCCGCGAGGCCTACCGATTCCTGAAGGACGTCCCGGCATTCGAGGCGAGCGGCGTTCTGGTGCGGCTGCCCGACTGGTGGAAGAAACGTCCCCGGCCGCGCGTCGGCGTGACCATCGGCGACAGGAAGCAGCAGAAGTTCGACGCCGGCTCGATGCTCGACTTCAACGTGCAGCTTGCCCTGGGCGATCAACAACTCACCGAGGCCGAGTGGCGGCAATTGATGGCGGCGGACGACGGGTTGGTGCTGCTGCGCGGCCAATGGGTCGAAATCGACCGCCAGAAGCTGCAACAGGCGCTCGACCACTGGAAACAGGTTCAGCGTGAGGCGGAAGGCGGCGTGTCGTTCATCGAGGGAATGCGGCTGCTGGCGGGGGTGCCGGCCGATCTGACCGACGGCCAGGAAGCCGAGGCCGAAGAGCGTCAATGGTCGTTCGTCCACGCGGGACAGTGGCTCGGGGAGATCCTCGCCAAGATGCGCGGCCCCGAAAACCTCAAACCTGTCGCCACGGGCGACGCCATGAAAGCCACCCTGCGGAAGTATCAGGAGACGGGCGTCGGTTGGCTGCGCTTCCTTTCCGGCTTGGGGTTGGGAGCGTGCCTGGCAGACGACATGGGGCTGGGCAAGACCGTGCAGGTCCTGGCGCTCTTGCTGGCGTTGAAAGAACAGGGCGGTGCGCCGAAGCCTTCGGTCTTGGTGCTGCCGGCGTCTCTTCTGGCCAATTGGAAGGCGGAGATGGCCCGCTTCACGCCGACCTTGCGGGCGGTGTTCGTCCATCCGGCCGAAACCTCCAAGGAAGAGCTTGATCGGATGGCGACCGATCCGGAGCGAGCTTTGCAGGGGGCCGACCTGGTTATCACGACTTACGGGATGTTGCTGCGCCAGGCATGGCTTCTCGACATGCACTGGCAGTTGGCGATGCTCGACGAGGCGCAGGCGATCAAGAATCCGGCGCCCGGCAGACGAAGGCCGTCAAGCGATTGCAGGCCGGCGCCCGGATCGCCCTGACGGGAACGCCCGTGGAAAACCGCCTGTCCGATCTTTGGTCGCTGTTTGATTTCCTGTGCCCGGGTCTGCTGGGGTCGCAGGGCAAGTTCAAGGAGTTCATCAAGCGGCTGGGCCAGCGGGAGGAGAACCGCTACGCGCCGCTGCGGAGCCTGGTGCAGCCGTACATCCTGCGCAGGCTCAAGACCGATCGCCGCATCATCGACGACTTGCCGGAGAAGGTTGAGGTCCGTGCCTTCTGCGGGTTGAGCAAGCGCCAAGCGGCCATGTATGCGAGAATGGTCGCGGAACTGGCGGAAACGCTCAAGAACGCGGACGGCATGAAGCGCCGCGGCGTGGTGCTGGCCTACCTGATGCGGTTGAAGCAGCTCTGCAACCACCCCAGTCAGTTGCTGGGCGACGGCCGTTACCTGCCCGAAGACAGCGGCAAGTTCGCCCGGCTGGCCGAGATCTGCGAGGAAATCGCCTCTCGCCAAGAGCGGGCGCTGGTCTTTACCCAGTTCCGCGAGATGACCGAACCGCTGGCCGGCTTCCTGGGGCGAGTGTTTGGCCGTCCCGGCCTGGTGCTGCACGGCGAGACGGCCGTGCGACGACGCCAGGCGGTCATCGATCAGTTCCAGCGAGACGACGGCCCGCCGTTCTTCGTCCTGTCGTTGAAGGCCGGCGGCACGGGCCTGAACCTGACGGCCGCCTCGCACGTGATTCATTTCGACCGCTGGTGGAACCCGGCCGTCGAGAATCAGGCCAGCGATCGGGCCTTCCGTATCGGACAGAAACGCAACGTCCTGGTACACAAGTTCGTCTGCCAAGGCACGATCGAGGAGCGCATCGACGCCCTGATCGACGAGAAACGCCAGTTGGCCGCGGACCTGATCGAAGGCGGTGCGGAGAAGCTGCTGACGGAAATGTCCGATGCCGAATTAGTCCGCTTCGTGTCGCTCGATGTAGCGCGGGCGTGCGCATAGGAGTTGTCCAAAACCGATCTGTTCCCCATTCGGAAGAACCACAGGAGGATTATCGTGGGATGGTACGACTATGGTTGGAGGCCCTACGTTTCGGTGGCCGTGCGGCGCCAGCGGGCGACGAAGAAGATGGCATCGCTGCGCAAAAAGGGCGTCGACGTCCAGCCCGTCACGATCGACGGCCGCAAGATCGCCAAGAGCTTTTGGGGAGAGGCGTGGTGCGAACACCTGGAGTCGTTCAGCGACTTCGAGAACCGCTTGCCGCGCGGCCGCACCTATGTCCGCAACGGCTCGGTCTGCCATTTAGCGGTGGCCAAGGGCCGCATTGAGGCCAAGGTCTCCGGCTCCGAACTCTACGACGTCAAGGTCACCATCAAGACCTTGCCGGGACGAAAATGGGACACCGTGAAGCAGCGGTGCAGCGGCCAGATCGGCTCGCTCTTGGAACTGCTCCAGGGGCGGCTGTCGGACCACGTCATGGAGGTCGTAACTCACCGCGAGGACGGGCTCTTCCCCTTGCCCGGCGAGATGTCGTTCACTTGTAGTTGTCCCGATTGGGCCCGCATGTGCAAGCATGTTGCCGCCGTGCTGTACGGCGTAGGGGCGCGGCTGGACAACAAGCCGGAGCTGCTCTTCGCTCTGCGCGGCGTGAACCACGAAGAATTGATCGAGGCGGACGCTGAGCAGGCCGTGACGGCAGCCACCTCGCGGGGGAAGTCCAAACGGCTGGCAGAGACTCAAATCGGCGAAATCTTCGGCATCGAACTAGAGTCTGGCGCCGCGGAGACTTCCTCGCAGACGCCTCTCGCCGGCAATGCGGCTGGTCCCACGCCGCGGGCCAAGCGGCGCACAACCTCGAAGACCGCCAAGACGCGACGCAAGGCCAGAGAGAAGAAGACCAATGGCTCGGCTTCGATTGCCGGCAAAGTCGTCAAGGAGCCCAAAGCCGCGAAGGCGGCGTCGAAACGTTCGCGTCGATGAATCGAGTGAGGATGGTTAGTCGTACCGCGCAGGACGGTCAGGAAATCCGTCCCGCAAATGCGATCGACCTGCCCTGCGGCGACGCCTTACCGCAGCGACACCATTCGCTGGCGGCCTTCGTTGTCGATGTTGATTTTGTCTTCGCGGGCGAGCCAGCCCAGGGCCAACAGCACCAGGTCACGCGGCTCGCCGGCCTTCTTGACCAACTTGGCCGTGCTCAACGGGCCGTTCTCCGAGAGGACCTGCCACACCGTACCGGCCACCTCGCCGATGCGTGAAACACAGGGAATAGGCGTTGTTGTTGCCATAAGGGTTCCTCGATTCAAGTTTTGAACCTTGTAGATCCGGCACGCAATCCGACCACTGGCGGCAATTATAGCCACTCCCCAGGCGGTTCCTCAAGATTCTTTTACGGGTCGTATGCAGCGCGAGCACTTCCTCCAACAGCAGGCCGTTGGTGGCGATGCCCTCGCCGCCGTGGATCGTGCGGTTGCCGTGCCAATCGGTGAAGGTGCCGCCAGCCTCTTCCAGCACGGGCGGCAAAGCGGCGGCGTCCCATAGGGCCATGATCGGATCGACCATCACGTCGGCCCGGCCCGTGGCCACCATCAGATAGCCATAGCCGTCGCCCCACGTGCGGGTGAGCCGGGCAGCGGCCTGGAGCCGGTCGTAGGCCACGCGGCGGCCGGTCTTGTCGAAATTGATCACCTCGCTGTTGACAAACAGGGCCTTCGCGAGCTTCGGTTGCGTCGAAACGTGGCGCGGCGCGGCGGCTGATCGGCGTGCAGATACCACGCGCCCAGCCCGCGGGCGGCGTAGACGCACTCGTCCAAGGCGGGAATGCGGATCACGCCCAACACGCTTTGCCCTTCGCACTCCACGCCCACCAGCGTCGAGTAGAGCGGCACGCCGTGGATGAACGACTTGGTGCCGTCGATGGGGTCGAGGATCCAGCGGAAGCCGCTGGTGCCCGGCCGCTCGGCAAGTTCCTCGCCGAAGATGCCGTCGGCGGGAAAGGCCGCGGCGATGCGTTGGCGGAGGTGTTCTTCGGCCCGGCGATCGGCGGCGGTCACCGGCGTGTCGTCGCACTTCAGTTCCACGTCGAGGTCGTCGCGGCGGAAGAATTCCAGCGTGATGCGGCCGGCCTCGCGGGCAGCCTCGATGGCCAGGGCAAGTCGCGGCTGGAGATCGGCGGTGGAGGGTGGCATGAAAACGGCTCCCGGTGGTTGGACACAAGCACGCGGCCGACGATGGCCGCGGGACATCGTAGGGGCGATTGAGTTTTGGCCCCCATCTTATCGAAAGACTCTCTTGCACGCCACCTGTAGCACGGCCGTCGCGTCACCGGCGCACAGCGGAAGTGGTTTGTTCTCAATGGTTTGTGATGGTCGAGCGATAAGCCGCGGTCGCAGGGATAGATAAGCCGCGGTCGCAGGGATATTCGGGAAGCCCCGGCGGGGCGTATACTGCCATCCAGGGATTCCGGCCAATTCTCAGCGATTGTCGACCCTTCACGCCGATTTGCCAATTTTCTCGGTGATTCAGGCCGCGTGAATTCGTCATAAGTTACAGAGGCGGTCGACCAGAGCTTTGCGGGTGCTCCGACAGGCGGTAGCCCAATGGATTGGGACCAGATTGTCCGCGAACACGCCCGAGACATGCTGCGGCTCGCCATGCGCATCGTGGGCTCGTCGGCCGATGCGGAGGAACTCGTACAAGAGGCATTTCTGAATGCCTACGAGTATCAGCAGCGGGAGGAAGTACGCAACTGGGGCGGCCTGTTGCACCGTTTCGTGTTCAACGGCGCGCTGGACCACCTTCGGACACGGAAAACTACCGTGTCGCTGTCGGAAGCCGGCCCGGCCAGCTCGGCGGACGATCCTTCGCGGTTGGCCGAGGCACGGGAGTTGGCCGATCGCCTCCGCTGCGAGATCACCAAATTGCCGCGTCAGCAGTCCGAGGTCTTTTGCCTCTGCCACTTGGCGGGGAGATCGAACCATCAGATTGCCGACGCCCTGGGCATTCAAGAGGGTGCGGTTGCGACCGCGTTGCACAAGGCCCGTGAACGACTCACGGCCTCGATGGCAAGGCTTTTGAGAAGAGCGGAGACTTGACAGTGAAAACCGACAAGCATGACCGCCTGGCCGCAAATGGCGATGGGGAGTTTTCCCGCATTGTCCGCGCGGCCATCGACGAAATCCGTCGCGATGAGCCGGAAGACGTCAGCGTCGAAGGCGTCATCGTGCGCACTCTGGGTATTCCCATGCTGTGCGAGGGGCCGGAACAGTCAAAACCCACGCTGGGAAAGGAAGAGAACATGAGAAGGTCCTGGTTTGCGAGAATGCCGCCGATGATGAAGCTGGCCGCGGGCTTCGTGCTGGCGGCCGTGCTGATCGGCACCGGCTGGGCAGCCGAGAGGCTCTACGTGAAGTGGAACGGAGTGTCAATCACCCTAGAGTCCTATCCCGGACGATCGGTCACGCTGCCAAACGGCGCAACTCTGGATCTGGGAGGGTGGGAGACTACATCGGGAATCATT
Source organism: uncultured Planctomycetaceae bacterium (assembly GCA_963759115.1). Classification (GTDB taxonomy): domain Bacteria; phylum Planctomycetota; class Planctomycetia; order Pirellulales; family Thermoguttaceae; genus CAVWXT01. The sequence continues at coordinate 19,827 of CAVWXT010000006.1, read as the reverse complement.
TCCAGCGATCCCGGTGATTTGGGTCCCAACGCTGTGGAAAGGGCTAAACGCCACCACGAGGAGCAGAACAAACTCATCGCGGAAAAGAAGTACAAGTTCGAGAAAATCCGGGAATTCCTCGGCCAAAAATGCTACGTGTACACCTTTGCTTTCGCTGACGGCAGCCAGGGAGCAATGACTGTCGACCTTCCTCTGGAAACCGTGACTTCTTGGGACGATTATCGGCAAAAACAGCAGGAACAAACTGAGAAGATCTACAAGGCCGTCGTGGCGGGCAACTTCCGATTGATCGACGTGAACACGATCGACGACTGGATTTGCCGAGACGTGGGCTCCAACGAGAAGCTCGACGTTCGGCACGTTTCCGACACGGCGCAGGCGACCGTTGAAGCCGCCAAAGAGCCAAAGCAGATGCAGGTAATGAGTTGGCAAGACCATCTCAAGGCGATTCGCGAGGGAAGGCGGGAACTCTTGGGTCCGAAAAACGACACGTATTACACCTATGAAGCGGTTCTGGATGATGGCTCCAAGGCCACCTTCGTCCAAGACCATCGGCTCACGAAGCTGGAAGAACTGGAAAAGAAAGGCAAATAGTGGCGTCGAAGGAGCGGCAACCGACGCACAATGCCTTTGTTGGGGTGGCCCTCAACCGGTCGCCCCAATGCTTTTACTTAGGTTGGGGGAAAACACTTGCCTGCTCTCTTGCGGCAATCGCCCCCCGTGCTTTGGGGGATGCAACGTGCCCCCAGCGAACCACCAGCCGCCGCAACTGGCTGTCCAAGCGGCGGCTGAAACGCAGGTAGGACCGCAACTCGACCCGGACCGGTACGTCCCAGTGGTCGCGACCGATCAACACACCGTCCTCGGCGATCATTTTGTCGTTGCTCATGGCCTGACCCTCGTGCTCCAGTCCCCAGTACGGAGCACGCCGCCGAAGGGTTCAGTAACGGTCGAGGCCGGTGCCCCGGTTCATTCTCGAACGAGGACGCTAGGGTCGCAGTGGTAAGAGAGTGTCGGGGTGGAAGTTGCACTGCCGCCCCGCGCCACAGTACAACTGTCGCTCCAACATCGTCGCCCTAACTTCAAGCAGTTGTCGCTACCCACATCTTTGTCCCGTAGGGACATTTGACAGTAGCCCAGCAGTTCACTGCTGGTGAGGAAACGCCCACATCCGGCTCAACAAGTCCCGTAGGGACGGCCGAAATCACGTTGTCGGTTCAACCGTCCCTACGGGACGGCATCGGGGGGCCGCGCCCGGCTACCCAGCGATGAATCGCTGGGCTATTGTCAAATGACCCTACGGGTCAGAAACCGCAGAGACTTACGTGTAACAACAAAGCCATCGGCCTGGTGAACGGGGTCGATCCTGCCCGTTGTCGGCCCCTATTGCGGCTTGTACGTCTTGGAGAAATTGTTCCGAGTATTGGTGACGGTGAAGGCGCCGTCGCGCCGGACGGTCACCTTGATCAGCTTCCCCTCGCACGGTTCTGTCGGGTTGGCGATGAAGTCTGCTGGGGCATTCTTCTGGCCGCCCGCGTTGGAATAGTGCAACTGCCAAAGGTCCTGCAGGCCCGGAGAGTTCTTCAGGATGTCCAGCGTCTCAGGGTCGCCGCCCTTGCGGGCCCCGTTGTTCATCAGCGCCACCTTGGGACGCAAGGCGTGTACCAGAAACTTCGAGTTCGACACCTTCAGGCCGTGATGGCTCACCATGAACAGGTCCACCGTGCCGACGAGGTTCTTGGGGCACACGAGATCGTACTCGATCGGCGAAAGCAGATCCGCGAGATCGAGCATGCGGAACTTGCCGAACTCGTACAACAGGCCGATCGAGCCGGCATTGTCGTCGCGGTCCTGGTAGGTGGGGCGGCTGGCGGGGGCCGATTCGTTCGGCTGGCCGGCGCCGGGAAGCGGCTTCGAGATCGCCTTGCCTCCCGCCGTGACGACCGTGATCCGAAGTCCCTTCATCGGGATCACGTCACCCGGCTTGACCGACATCCGCTTCCGCTCGCCGATCGCCTTCACATAGGGCTCGTAGTTGCTCCTTCGGCTCCCGGCATTCAACGTGGGGATGGGCTCGCCGTGGTCCACGAAGACCTTGCCTGGTATCCGGGCATCCACCCGGGGAATGTTGCCGCAGTGGTCGGCATCGTAGTGGGTGGCCACGATGTAGTCGAATTGCTTGATTCCGGCGGCCTGGGCGACCTCGACAATCCGCTTCGTGTCCCGGTCGTCCGGGGTCGGATAGCCGGCATCGACGAGCATCGTCTCGCCGTCGGGCGTCAGCAGGATCATCGCCTTGCCTCCCTCGGTATCGACGACGTAGACGTCCAACGTATCGGCGGCCAAGGCCAGGGAAGCCGACAGAAACGTAATGGCAACGACAAAGAGGGTTCTCATGGCATCTCCTTCCAGAATGGTCCAGACCTCAGACTGTCACCGTCACTTGTCCTTCGCACGCACTTCATCCGTGGAGCCGGGGAAACCTGTGCGTACAGTATGTCCTCTGGATCGAGTTCCTGCAACTTAAGGGGTCGGTCTGGACAGAGGATGCCGGCGATTTCAGGTCTTGACATTCGGCGTCAGATGGCGACTCGGCAGTCCTCGGCTCAGGCATGATCCCAAGAATATGTATGGAGGGACGGGCGCACCCGGTTGTGTCATCAACGGGCGGATTTTCGACGCGTCTCGGCATACGGTTGAGTTTATGGGATGACGGGAGGCTTGCGGCTGCGGTAATGAACAGGAGGGCGCGTCAGCCACCACAGAAGAAGTTCGAGCATCCCGGCCGGCTGCTCTTGAGCCGAACCTTTGCTGACAACCAAGGCGTCTTCTCGTGAGGCGTATCGTTGAGCCTCGTGGCCAAAACGACATGCCGTCGCTCAGTTTCCGGCGATCAGTCACGCCGCACCTGACTGTTTGCCGCTTGGTGAAAGTGTGCCGGACTGCTGATCAAACACATTGCACCGAGGGCATTTCCAGCTCGTCCCTTCCGGTCGGTCAGGATGAATCTTGTTGTCCGGTGGGCTGAAATCGTGGTAGTTGTGGCACTCTTTCTCAAAGGCGGCCTTGGTTGAACTGGCATATCCTGCCTTAAACTGTTGGTAGTCTCCAACGTAGAAGTGCAGGCGGCCATTGAGATCGTAGTCGGATCGCCCGACGCGACTAACCTCAAAGACGTGGTCTTTGTCAGTATTGCCGAGTGCAAAATTCCCCGGCCGTTTCTTGACAACAACAGCGTCAATTGTGCCAGCATCAAGTTTCCAGGGCCCATCGAGTCCTAGTAAGGGCATGACGATACGCTCCTTGTCCGGCACCAACGCAAAGAGAAACAAACAAGAGGAAACAAAAGGCTCACCATAGACCGCTGCAATACTACTGGCTCGCGGACTGGCTCGTACCCGTGTTCTGCTTCTGCTGATCCTCGGCGAGCTTGACCGCCGTGACGGCAACCAGCATGCCGGCCTGGATCTCCGCAGGGCTGAAGTAGGGCTGCCAGGTGCCGTTGGCATGTTTCAGGCCCGTTGCGGAGTAGTACACAAGACATTGATCAAGGGAGAAGGTCCGATGAAACGCTCCTGGTGTCTGGCGGTGCTCCTCGTGCTGGCGGCCTCCGCCGCGTGGGGACAGACTTGGTACGGCCTGCAGGAAAACGGCCTGGAGCCGAACTATCGCAATCAGGATGGTTACGGCACCTGCTGGACGTTCGGCACGATGGCCTCCGTGGAATCGAATCTGATCAAGGAGGGCCTCTTGCCCCAGTCCACCGATGGCCTCTCCGAACGCGATCTGGCCTGGCACAGCGGGTATGGCGGCGCCGTCGATCCCTTGAACGGCGGCGGCAGCTACATGTTGTCCGTCGGCCTATTTCGCCCGCGGCGACGGGCCCTTGCTCAACTCTCAGGCGCCTTATTGGAGTGATCCCAGTGGCACCGGCGGCACGCTCCTGGCCGGGACCGATCCGTACCCCAATTCGACCACTCCCAGCCCTCCTCCCCGCGCATCGCGTCCAGCGGCCTCCTATTACGTCCGCGACATCGATTGGTTGCATAGCGTCAGCTGACATCAAGAACGCGATCCTCACCTACGGCGCCGTGGCTACCTGCTGGGCGTACGACACCGGCACCTGGTACGGCGCCGAGCGGCCATTGGGGCGCCTCTTCGACCTACCAAGTCGGTCTCCGCTGGCGCGGGCCAGCCCAACCACTCCGTGGCCATCGTCGGCTGGGACGACAACTGGGTGACCGCCGGGGGCACCGGCGCCTGGCTCATCCGCAATAGTTGGGGCGGCTCCACTCAACATTTCGGGATTTCGTACAACGACTTCTATTGCGGTCACGACAGCCCGGATACGGGCGCACAAAACATGGGCGCCGTTTCTTTCCACAACGTCGTGCCGAACACTTTCCAGGAGATCTACTACCACAACGACCTTGGCTGGACCGGTCAGCAGCCTCACGCCTACGCCTTCAACCATTTCACGTCCAACGAGGACGGATCGCTCACGGCCGTCAGCTTCTACACCACCGACGACAACGTCGGCTACACGGTCAACATCTACAAGCAGTTCCAGAACGGCGTGCTGGGGCAGTTGGCCACGACCACGTCCGGCACGATAGCCCACGAGGGCTTTCACACGGTCGACCTGCCCAGCCTGGTGCCGCTGCCGCAAGGCCAGGACTTCTACATCGAACTGCAAACCAGCAACGGCCAGCAGGCCAACGACGGCAACACCAACGTCTCCGTGGTGACGGGGGGCAACGCTGACCCCTGGGTGACGACGACCGCTTTGCCGGGCGAGAGCTTCTTCAGCGACAACGGGACGAACTGGTCCGACCTGCAGAATGTGGACGCGAGCGCCAACTTCGCCATCGACGGCCTGACGATCGCGGGCGTGCCCGAGCCGTCATCGGTCGCGTTGCTGGCCGCGCTGGCCGCCTGCGGGCTGGGCTACGCGGTCTCTCGCCGTGCTCGCTGAAGCTGACACGCTCCAGCGACGCAGCCACTTGCTGTGGTACACGATCCCCACGGGAAGCAATATTCACTTGCATTGGCAGGGCAGCCCGAAGCGGCAGAGTAAATAGAGCGCCGCTGTTATCCGAGGGCTGGAAAGGCCGGCCCGGCGCTTCTCCGGGGTTCCATCTAATGTTGGGAATGCAGGGCGCGCCGATGGCCAAGATAACTGGCAATCAGAGGGCCGAGCCGCTCAGTACCGCATCCACGGCCTCAAAGATCGAGTTGTCCTTCTCCGACTTTCGGCTGTCGCTGCCCAGCAGATCGAACTCATCAAGCCACCGCAGGTAGCCCAACGCGGCAGCCAGATTGACTGAGTTGAGGGCCGCATCGTGGGCGGCAACGGCAGCCGAGGCTGTCGGCCGAATGATCACGGCCGGATAGGTGGAGGCGGCCGCACTTTGAGTGCCAACCGCGTTGAGCGCCAGTTTCGGCGCTGGGCGCTTCATTCATGCCGCTGACCAATACATTCACCGTCGCCGTGTCGGCCAGCCCCTTGTTGTCCTGGATCGTGTAGGTACACGCGCCCGACAGCGATTGGCCGGCCAACAACGCCTGCAAGGTCGTGGAAACACTCGGATCGTAACGAATCGTCTGATCGGCGTTGATCGCAAGCGACGCCCCCAGGCTGCTGGCGGCATCCGCGCGAGACACGCTCAACGCCCCGCCGCCGACGTTGCGGTCGTTACTCAACACGGCGATCGGCACGGCCGTGGCCTTGTCGGTGGCCGCCGCGTCGTCCGTGGCCACCACCGCCGGCGCGGTGATCAGCTTCAACATCGTCCACGGTGTCGTGGCATTGTATCGCGGAATCACCTGGTCGGCCGAGTTCACCAGCCGGTCGCGGTTGTAGTCGTAGGGATTGTCGATGGCGGCCGGGTTGAACGGCGTGTACGGATTCAGCCGGGCCCCGACGTCATCGGCGCTGTTGACCAGCGTGTTGGTGGCGGAGTCGCCCGACTCGCCCACGGCGCTGCCGTAGTAGAACACGTCGTTTTGGGCCAGGCCCGTATTGGCCGTGGCCTTCACGGTCACTTGGAGCCAGGTGTTTTGAATGGCGTTGTCGGCCCAGATGATCGTCACCCGGTCCACGCCGTTGACCTGCCGGACGGTGACGCTTAGCGGGGCCGGGGCGGGCACCCAGGTGTCGGGCGTCGTGGTGTTGCCCATCTTGAACTCGAAATCGGCGGCCGTGACGGCGCCCGGCAGATGGTCGAAATCGACCATGATGCCGTTGATGCCCAGGCTGTAGCTGGTGTAGTTATTGAAGGTGGCGGTTTGGCCGGGCAGGAGGGCCGCCTTGCTCAGGTGCGGATCGCTGGAGTTCTCCGGGGCGATGGCGTTGTCGTCATAGGCGTTGGCGGCGGGGTCTCCATTGGGGTTGGCCGGGTCCGCGTCCCACTTCGAGTTGTTGTAGAAGATGTGGCGGCCGGTAATGGTCGAAAGGTGGTTGTTCACCGTAAAGGCCGCCGTCGTGCCAGCCGTCCCCACCGCCGTGTCGCTGGGCGTGATGCGGAACTCCACGTTCGTGTTGTTGACGTTGACGATGTCGCTGCCGCTGGTCCACACGAACGTGTGGGAAGTCCCGCCGGGACTGGAGATTAAGCCCGTCGTTCCATCCCCGCCCGAACCGGCCGTGGCCGTGTTCCAGGTGCTGCCGCCGTCCGGACTGTACTGCGCCAGGATGCTGCACGGGTCCGACTCCGCGTCCGCCAACGTGTAGCTGATCGTCACGTTCCCACTCTGCGGACTCGACGGCGTGCCCACCACCACGGTCGGCGCAATGTTGGTCAGGGTGATCGTCGTGGCCAGCGGCGCGCTCGACGCGATGCCGTCCGTCGCGGTCGCGCTAAGCGTGTCCGAAGCGCCGGTCGCGGGAGCCGAATAAACCAAGGTGCCCAAGGCCGCGTTCAACTGCGTCAAAGTCCCGCTGAGCGTCAGGCTGGCGCTGCCGCTCGATCCAGCGATGATCGTCGCTCCTCCGCCGAGGCTCACGCCGAGCGTGCCGCTATGGACGCTTAACGCGACCGCGTCGATCGTCGAACCGGTCGCCGCTGCATCGCTCACCGAGATTGCGGTCGCACCGCTGAAGGCCAGATTCCGCGTGTGCCCCACCGACGCCGCGGAGGGGCCGCTGAGGCTTGGAGGCGGCGAAAGATCCAGAACGGTCATCGAATAGGCAGGAAAGGTGTAGCTGAAATTGCTCCCGCTGAGGCTCACGCTCGTGCTCGCGCTGGCCAGGGCCGACGCTCCGGTGACACTATGGCTCTGGGCCGTGTCCTGGGTCTCGCCATATTGCCAGACCTGGGCCGAGCCGCCCGGCTGAAAGCCCGTCAGATCGAATTGCTCGGTCAGACTGGCGGCCGGATTGACGTTGATCACCAAAATCGCCAGATCGCCGGACGATTCCTTGACCGCGTAGACCTTCAAGTCGCTGTAGTTGCTCGTGGCCGACACCACCTGGCCGCCGCTGCGAATGATTTTGGATGCCAATTGCAACGCATAATAGCCGGGATACGCAACGTAGGGGCCCGTGGCCGGAGGGCTGTTTCCGTTCGGATCGCCCAACAGCCCATAGTCGCCCCCTTGCCGCCAGCCGTAGAGCAGGTTGCTGTTGTTCTCGCCGGTGTCCCAAGCGTTTCGCAGGTCCCAGACGAAGCCGCCGGTGTAGCCGCTGTCCAAGAGGCTTCCCAGTGAATCGGCCACGAACAATCCATTCACCAGGCTGGTCGTCTGCTTGCCGGGGTTGGAGTAAACCGAATTGAATTCAGTTGCCATAACCTGCACGTTCGGCGCCTGGCTCCCCAGCGTTTGCTGGAGCATGGTTTGATAGTCGGCATACCGCGTGGTCCAATCGAAGATGCTGCCGCTGTCCGACACGGTGTTATCGGAGCAGGAACGAATCGCTCTCGGCGCCCGGCCCCTGCATATAGCTATGGTCGGAAATGAAACCGGGCACCAGTCCGAGGGCCAGCCCATCCGCCAGGACATTCTTCGTCCAATTGTTGTCGCTTCCGCCGGTGGGGTCGCCGCTGTCGATGCCGATCGAGACCTGCGGCAGTCCGGCCGTGGCCTGAATCTCATTGGCCAGCGACGGCGAATTGCTGGGCGAAGGCCGCGTAGGTGGCCGGGTCGTGCGCGGCGCCGGTGCTGGCGCCGCCGGGGGTCAGCGTACCGTGGTGATCGATTTCCCAGCTTCCATAGTCTTCGTTGCCGACCTCCCAATACTTGATGTCGGTGAAAGCGGCCGGATGAGCGATTCGCAGGAAATTGAGGCCGTCGTCCTGCGCCAGCGGCGATGCCCCGCGCAGGCGCGGCCCAGGACCCGACCGTTCCCCAATTGACGGTCTGCCACTGGCCCGTGGCATCGTTCCACTCGATTCCGTTTCCGATCGGCGTCGTATCCGCGGGCGAGCCGTCCAGGTAGGCCAGTTCGGCGGCCGCTTCCTGAGGGCTTCCCGAACCGTAGTCGAGCGTGACCAGGCCCGTACCGCCGACCGCGGTGATGAACTGGACGAACTGCACGAAGTTCTTGGCGCCGTTATAGTAATTGTTCGCAACATTGAAGTGGTAATCGTCGGAAGACGATCCGCCGGGGAAGCGATACATATTGAGCCCCGCCGCGGTCGCCATTTGCTGCGTCTGAGCCGTCACGGCGTTCGAGTCCCAATAGGTCATGTTGATGCCCAGCAGGTTGGTCGTGACGGCGTGCAGGCTCGTCGACGCGTTGACGGTGGCGCTGAGCGGCGTGGTCGGGGCGGCGGCAATCAGGACGTTCGTGAAGGTAACGGCGCCGTTGAACTGGTATCCTGGACCGCTCGGCAGCGTTTCGCTGGCGAAGCTCCCCGATTCGCTGGCGAACTCGATGGGGGTGAATGTGTCGGTCGTCGAAGGCGAGTAGCCGTAGACGATTTCCGACTTGAGCGTGCCGGCGAGCGTCGCGGCCCCCGAGGCAGCGACGAAGCCGAAACTTCCCGTAGAGGGTGCGCCGCCCAGTTGAACGTCGAGGGTGCCCGTCGAGGTTTGCGTCAACGTGCCGCGTCGTCACCGTGTTCGTGGGTCCTACGGTGAGCGTGCCGCTATTGGAAAGACTGCCGGCAACGAATTGGGAAGGACCCGGCGCGGCCGGCCCAAGTTCGACGTCGTCGTAGTAGACCGAGCCGCCCGCAGTGCCCCCGGGGGAGTAGATTTCCACTTGCGCCTGAACATAGGCGGCGCCTGACGGCGCGACGGCCGTCGTATGGAAATGGTTCCACCCCTGATTGCCCACGCTGCCGGCCAGCGGGCCGCCCGTCGCGCTGGAGGCGGTGAGAATGGTAATCGAATTGGGCGCGTTGTAGGAGCTGATCAGGTTGTCCGACGAATCGAAGAACTGCAAGTGCAAGTAGCCCGCCGCGTTGCCGGTGAGCGGATCAGTCGCCGGCGTCATCGCGTAGACCGATGCCGTGTAGGAGTTGCCGGGCGTTGCCGCAAACTGCTCGGTGACTCCGGAGTTCGCCCCGGTGACGACGAGCGATTGCGACCCGGTGTAGGCATATTGGCTGCTGAGGTAGGACGAACCCCAGGTCCACCAGGTCGCGGGCGGCGTCGTACTGTTGCTTCGGACGGGCGACTCGAAATCCGCATTGACGATCCAGTTCGTCGTCGGATGGGTAGGATCGCCTCCGCCGGGCATCGAAAGCGCTGCCCCGGCGGCTTGGGTGTAACTCCCGGTCACAGTCAGGTCGCAGCCTGGGTTGACGATGATCGTTCCACTATTGGTCAATCCGGCGGTCGTGGTCAGCGAGCCGACGACGATCGAGAGCGTGTTGCCGGCAGCCACCGTAAGGCTGCTGGCGGATGCGGTATCGCCCGACCGGATCGTGACCGTCGCTCCGCTGGTGGCGATCGAAACGGCGGTCGCCGAGTTTGGGACGGCAGCGTTGCTCCAGTTGGCGGCCACGTCCCAATAGCCGGTCGTGCCGCCGATCCAAGAGACCGGCGCGAGCATTTGCCGCTCTTCGAGCATTTCGCAGCGGAGCCGGCGATTGTAGACTTCGCGGCGTGCAGCGCGGTTTCGCGAATTGGACGGGCAGCGATGCTTGCGAAACCGCTCCGCCTTCTCAATCGTCGCGCGCATGCAAACGTTCCTCCCAGCACACGTCACTTCCCGGTGAAGTACCCCGGTACACGTTCAATCCCCGGCGCACGCCGAGGAATCAAGTCGAGCGACACGAACCTGATTGTGGCTTGCCCCGGCGATAAAGGAAAGCGCCCCCCGCAAGAAAACGGCGGATTTCGGAGAATTTGCCCGAGAATTCCCCGCCCGGAACAGGCCGGCCATCTCTGGTCCCGGTTAAGAGATGATGACGTAACGTCCCCTCGCCCTTTGGGAGAGGGCTAGGGTAAGGGCGTCTGACCGCGGACAGTTTAGGTGCGGTGGCCGGCCGTCAACGACTGAAGACGGAGGTCAGCACGCTCTTGACCCATTGCGTCGGCCCGAAACCGACGCCCGCGACGGGCAGTGAGGCGGCGGACTTCGACGGGGCGCGATCTGGTCAAGACAGCGGATTCCCAGCCGGAACCAAGGCCCCGTGCGGCCCGCCGTGAATCGTTCGATGTCGCCCACCGTGACATGCTTCGCCGGGCCCTTACCCTCGGTAAGATAGGCAGATTCCTCAGACTGATCCGCCGAAGTGAAGATGGCCTTGGTGGCCACCGTCTCCGTGGCATGGACGATGCGGCAGTCGAACCAACCTCCCTCGGTGTGGAGTTGGGCCTTCTGATTGTTGGAAATGTTCGGCAGTTCGCCAACCAGCACACCGAATCCGCCGTTCGACTCATCCAGGAGCATCCCCGGCAGAACCAGCGAGCCGAGCCTCAACTCGCAACGCAGGCGCGAGGCCGATGCGGCGCGTCGGGACGATTTGCGTTGGTCTTTCATGGGCTCTTTCGTTTGCTGTCCCGCCCCACTGCGTGGCGCGGCGATGGTTCCAGACCACCACCCCACCAGCCGATTTGTGTCTACGTAAACGTATATTGCCGAAAAGGAAAGTCAAATCGGGCCAAGAGAGGCCGTTTCGCCGGGCAAGACGCCGAATACGCCCCCTTTGCCCGCAACGGCGGCGGCGATGAGGTCCGAGCACCAGTTCTCACCCGGTGGGTTTGACCCGTTGACGGTTCGTGCGTTATCGTGGCCTTACGCCTGCCCGTGTTGATGGATTCGACGTAGGCCGGATTTCCGAATCCGTCCCCAAGTGCCGGACAAATCGGGAAATCCGTCCTGCACGATTGCAGCGGTGGTTTTTGTAGGGCTATGCTGTTCGCGGTCCGGTTCAATACTAACCCGAAGCGCAAGCGAGGGACACGTAATCCGCTCCCTCGCTTGCGCTTCGGGTTAGTGTGGGCCGTCGGAGAAAAGTGCCATTCTTGACCGCGAGCAGTATAGCGTCTCAGAAAGGGAGGATACAGCGATGGCCCGAGCGACACTGCCCTGCTGCCTTGCCGTTGGCCTGATGCTCGCCATGCTGTCGGCGGCCAGGCCGGCCGATGCCTCCGAGCCGCGATCCAAGGCGAATCGTGCCGACCGAAAACCGCCGGCCGAACTGGCCCCGTTCTTTCAGCCGCCGGAGAAGTACCGGTCGGATCTCGGCGCGTTCCGCTCGCCGCTCCAATTCGCCGACGGCACGCCGGTGAAAACCGCGGCCGACTGGCCCCGCCGCCGCCAGGAAATCCTCGATGCCTGGCAGCGAATCACGGGCCCCTGGCCGCCGCTCATCAAAACGCCGCGGGTGCAAACCGCGACGATCACGCGCCGCGAGAACCTGACCCAGCACCGCCTCCGGCTGGGAATTGCCCTCGGCGGCGAAATGGTGGAGGGCCTCCTGTTGGTGCCCGACGGCGACGGCCCGTTTCCGGCCGTGCTGGTGCTCGACTACACGGCCCAGACGAGCGTCGGCTTCGGCGGCGAACATCGCGATTACGGCCTGCAACTCGCCCAGCGCGGCTTCGTGACCCTATCGCTCGGCAAACCGACCTCGACCATTGATGTCATTAACCCCCGCAAGGCGATGGGCGGAACCTATCTCGGCCCGGTCGGCCAGCCGGTGCAAGTCGAGCCGCTCTCGGCCTTGGCCTACGCGGCGGCCAACGCCCACACCGTGCTCAGCCGGCGGCCCGACGTCCTGCCCGATCGGATCGGCGTCGTGGGCCATTCCTTCGGCGGCAAGTGGGCCATGTTCGCCTCCTGTCTCTACGACAAGTTCGCCTGTGCGGTGTGGTCCGACCCCGGACTGGTCTTCGACGAGCGGGACCGCCGCCAACAGAACCCCAACGGCAGCGTGAACTACTGGGACGTTTGGTATCTCGGCTTCGAGCTGGGCGAGGTGGCCGATCCGCAACGCGCGGGCGGATTTCGCAAGCTGCCCGGCGAAGGCCAACCGCGAACCGGGGCCTACAAGCGGCTGATCCAGGAGGGGCACGATCTCGTGGAGTTGCACGCCCTGATGGCCCCGCGGCCGTTTCTGGTGTCCGGCGGCACGGCCGACCTGCCCGAACGCTGGCCGGCCCTGAATCACGCCATCGCCGTGAACCGGCTGCTGGGCTTTGAGGATCGCGTGGCCCTGACGGAGCACGAGACGCACGAACCCACCGCAGAAGCCAACGAGCAGGTGTATCGGTTCTTCCAATGGTGGCTGAAGGGGGAATGAACGAGCACGGGACGCCCCCGTTTGTTTCATCTATTCCCTCGCGTGCCGCTCAACCTCGTACACCTTCAGCACCTCGTCCCCGTAGTGGTTGATGACTTTGACGGCGATCTTGCCCGTCTCGGGCGGGTCGAAGGGGCGGCTGGTGGTCGAATAGAGCGCCGACCAGGCGGCCTCGTCGATTTCGGCCCGCAAGGCCCGCTTCAGTTTTTCGTACGGTTCCTCCGCGCCGGTGAAATAGGCATGGCGGACAAAGAAGCTCTCGCCGTTGTAGTCGGTGTCGATGAACCAGCAGGCGATGTCGTCGGTCGAGGAGTTGCGAATCTGCCCGGTGGTCGGGTCGTAAACGTCCAGGCCCTTGATCTCCACCACTACTTGGTCCGCAGATTGCACAGATTCACGCAGATTTTCTGATTGTTTCTTCTTCTTGTCTTTTTTCTTCTCCTCCCCTTTCTTCCCATCTGCGTTCATCTGCGTAATCTGCGGATTGATTCTCCGTATCTCCACGTCGGGCTCGCCGAACACCATGAACAGATTGCCGGCCCCGGTCTTCTTCAACAGTTCGTCGCCCATCGCCAGATCGGGGTTCATCCGCACGGGCAGCACGGTCAGCCTGCCGTAGCGTTTGGCCTCCTCCGACACGCTGGGGTCGAAGGCGAAGCCGCAGACCAGCAGCACGTCAAAGCCCACGCCGCGGACTGCCTCCTTGGCGGCCTCCTTGACCAATTGCCGCCCCGACGGTGCCATGTTCCGGGCCGATGCAGATTGCCGCCCGCCGCTCGGTCCCCTCTCCCTCCGGGAGAGGGCTAGGGTGAGGGCCTTTGCCGCGAGACGCTGTTTTCTCCGTATACCTGCCCTTGGGCGTGAATCCACTCGCCGGCGAACGGATCGAGCGAATCGAACTTCAGCCGCTCGCCCTTGATCGTGTTCTGCACGCCCGCCTTGCGCAGGTTGTCCAGGATCATGGTCGCAAAGCAGTCCGGGCCGATCACCTTCATCTTCCAGCCGTTCTTGCCCACCTCGGCAAGCTGCTTCTTCTCCTCGACGCTGATCGTGCGATGCGGGCTCAAGGATTCGACGGTGAAGGGGCCGCTCACCCGCACCGTCTTCTTGTCCTCGTAGGGCTGGTCGTAGAGCGTTTCGCTCTCGGCGTGCCGGGCGATGGCCGCGTCGATCTCCGCCCGCGTCATGCCTTCCTGGATGTCCGGGTTGTTGGCGATGGACTTCAGCGTGACGTGCGGCACGCGCTTGTAGACGAAGCCCTGGCGGATGTCGGAGGGACAATCATCCGCAGATTTCGCCGATTTTCGCAGATAGTCTTTGATTTCTTCATCGGTGTTCATCTGCGCAATCTGCGGATAGTTGCCCGCCAGGTAGTAGTAGGGATACTTGGCGGCCATCAGCCGCGTGCGGGCCAGGGCCAGAGCGACGCGGCTGGTGTCGCAGGTGATCCACCGCCGGCCCCACTGCTCGGCGACGTAGGCCGTCGTGCCGCTGCCGCAGGTCGGATCGAGAACCAGGTCGCCGGGGTCGGTGGTCATCAGAAGGCAACGCTCGATCATCTTAGGATTCGTTTGCACGACGTAGAGCTTCTCTGTCGCAAAACCCGCGACGACTGTGTCTGACCAGATGTTGTTGAGCGGATATGCTGGAAAATCGTCGATGAAGCGAACGTAATAAATGCCGTTTCCAGTGACCGCCAAGCGGCGAGCGAATCGCAATCGCTCGATTCCCTCCCGGTGCGTTTTCCACTCACCCGCTTGCGGAAAATACTTTTTGCCGTCGAATTCAATTTGGTAGTAACCGGTGCGCGCTTCGCGGACGCGAGGAGATGTTAGGTTGTCGATACGAAATGGCCGCGACCCTGTTGGCAAGCGATCAGGGAGTGATCTCTCTTCGGTTGTCATCGATCGGCGTGTGCCATCGCCAAGCTCGACTCGTGTGTAACTTCCTGCGCCCTCGCCACCCGTTTGCTTCGTCTGATAAATGGCGCGGTACTTCGTTCGCTCGACATCCTTTCGCATACCATAGCAGAAAGTCATTGGTACCCGGAAGAAACTTCCCGGTTGTCGTCGTCGTCTTTGCGACACGATATAAGCGAGACGGAGTTCTCACTCCCAAACACCTCATCCATCACGCATGCGCACCAGATGCACATTCTCATCCCCAATCTGCACAAATATCGCGCCGGTTTCGGTGAGCAGTTCGCGGGCCACCACCAGCCGGTCGCGGAGGTAGGCGAGATACGAATGGATGCCGAGCTTCCAGGTGTCGCGGAAGGCGCGGACCTGTTCGGGCTGGCGGGTGGCGTCCTCGGCCTTGCCGTCCTTCACGTCGCGCTTGCGGGTGCGAGACCTGCCAGTTCGAGCCGAACTTGATGCCGTAGGGCGGGTCGATGTAGATCGTCTGCACCTTGCCCTTGAGCCCCTCCTTCTCGGCCAGGCTGGTCATCACCAGAGCGAATCGCCCAGGATCATGCGGTTCGACCAGTTGCCGTCGTGATGGTAGAAATCGACCCGCTGGTCGAACTCTTCCGGCAGGCCGTTGAAGTCGGCAAACAGGTCGAGTTGCGTCTCTTGGGTGCCCTCACCCCCGGCCCCTCTCCCGGAAGGAGAGGGGAGTTGCAGGCAGAAGTCGTCGATGATCGCCTGCGGGTGGATCTTCTCCTGGATGTAGATGGGCACCACCGGGACGGCCAGGTCTTCCCGGTCCTGCTCGTCCTTGCCCTTCCAGACGAGTTGCGGATCGAGCGACGGGTCGCGGGGATAGAGCATGGTCTTGGGGGCCTGCTCCTCCTCGGCCACGAAGTCGCGCAGCTCCTCGGTGGGGATGTTCTTGCGCTTGTCCTTGTGGCGGATCGTTTCGACCGGCGTCGTGGTGGTTTTCTTCTTCGCCATAAGTTCTCCTCAACTAATCCGCAGATTTCACAGATTGCAGATTGGTTCGCAGATTACACAGATTTGCGCAGATTGTTGTCATGAATCTGTGAAAATCTGCGTAATCTGCGGATTTCTTCTCTGCGACTCTCTTCTCTGTGGATTTCTATTCCGTGGATTCCTTGCGTGCATTGGAGAAAATGAGACGTTTGAATTCGAGACTCGGGCAGCCGAAGTTCAGCAGCAACCCTCGCTCCAGGCGCGTTGCCTTGAGGTAATTCAACACCTGCGCCGTCTCGACGCCCGTGAGGGCTTGCAGGGCCTTTAGCTCGACAATCACGCTTTCAAAACCGACAAGATCCGCCCGGTACAAGCACTTCAACCGCCTCTTCTTATAGAAGATGGGCAACTCCGCTTCGCGCACGAATGAGATGCCTCGATCGGCAAGCTCAATTTCCATCGCCTCCTGATAGACGGCCTCCAGAAATCCGGGCCCAAGTTGACGATGAACCTCCATCGCCGCGCCGATGATCGCGTGCGTCTGCGGGTCCCTTTGATCTGCGTTTGACTCAGACATCGTTCGTTCTCCCCTTTTCTATCCGCAGATTTCACAGATTTTCGCAGATGACTGGCAAAAATCTGCGTCACTCTGAGTAATCTGCGGACGTTTGGGCTTGTTGGTGTGAGTTATACACAGAATGTGGACAACTGAAATATGCTTTTCCGAAAACAACCATCTTGCCGCGTGAATCGGCGGGGAGGTTCTCCGCACTCATGGTGTTGTCCCTTTCTGGAGGCCGGATCGGATTGTGTTTTCCGCATCCCACGGGTCGGCGATTTCCACAAACGCCCAGCGGCCGAAGCCGCCGTGGTTGTTCACCGCGGGCACCCAAAGCGTGCGGGCCGTGGCCACCTTGGCGGCCTTGTCCTTCTTCTTCTCGCCCGTGACCTCCACCAGCAGGTTCAACAGGTCGTCGGGACCGCAGCCGTCGTCGATGCAGGCGATGAAGTCGGGGATGTAGTTGTGTTCTTCGCCGTTGAGGGTATACGGGATGGCGAAACCGAGATTGTGGTTCTTGACGTAGCGGACCACTTCGTCCATGTCTTCAAGCGTCTGGGCGAGCTTCTGTTCCCAGGAATCGGTGTCGGCCACGACGTGCGAGATATGACACTTGTCCTCGCGTGTGGCGTAGACCGGGCGGGTCGTGTCGAAATCCACGTAGCGCGTCGAGCCGAGCGTGTCGTAGGGACGGAGGATCGGCTTCAGCGCCGCAGTGCCGTCAGTCGATGCGACGATGGCCTTGTAGATATGGTCGGCCGCGTCGTGGGCATACTCGATTAGGAGCAACAGTTGCGGGAAGGCGTGGTCCTTGAGCGTCACGCACTCGGCCAGCCAACGCTTGGCGATGCCGAGCAGTTGCGGGAAGAGCCATGTTTGCACTTCGCTATCGAAGTGATGCTCGGCAGCGCGGTCCGTTCGCTTCTCGCCATCACTGCGGAAGTATTTTTCCAAGGTGAGCTTGGCCAGCAAGAAACGCCACCTCGTTCGGCCGGCGGCGCTTCAGGTCGTCCAGCGTGTGGATGCTCGATTCGCCAACAATGGGGGCGTTCTCGGTCTTGGTCGGGATGTCGGCCGTCGAGAGCGAGAGCCGGGAATCTTCGGTAAACGTGGCTGTGAGCCGCTCACCGGCCACGTCGTAGCGGTATCCGACGAGCCGGGGAAATGTGATTTCGCAGGCGATGCGGCTTTCCAGACGCGCGGACGCGGGTGGGCAGCGGGCCGGGCTTGGGCTCGGGGGTTGAGCCGCTGCAGGGAATGAACGAGAACGGGACGCCATACACTTCGGCATACTCCGGCTCGAACCGCCCCTGCGCGTTGGCGGCGTAGCTCATCCGTCGCAGCCCCCGGCCCACCACCTGCTCGCAGAGAAGCTGCGTGCCGAAGGCCCGGACGCCCAGCACGTGGGTGACGGTGTTCGCGTCCCACCCCTCGGTGAGCATCGAAACGCTGACCACGCACTTGACGTGTTCGCCGAGTTTGCCGGCCTTGCCGACGGTGTTCATCACCTCGCGGAGCAAGTCTTCGTCGGTAAGGCTTTCGGCGTCGCGGCCGGGGAAGCGGACGCGGTATTCGGCCTTGAACTCCTCGATTTCGCGTGCGGCGATCTTCTTGAAGTCGTCGCTCATGGCGTCGCCCGATTCAAGCTGCTTGCTGTCTACCAAAATGGTGTTAGGGCGATGGAGCCAGCCGCCATGCTCGTCGTCGTTTCGGAAGATGGGCAATTGGCCGGCCTGCACACGGAAAAAGGGGACAGTCCCCATTTGTGCGAAGCACCCTTCGGGCCGTTCCGGCAAATGGGGACTGTCCCTTTTTCCGGCCCGATCGGCTTCTCCCAGCCGGCGATGTAGTCGAAAACCATCTTCGAGACGTTGGTATTGTTGCAGACGACGATGAACACCGGCGGCGTAATGCCCTTGGCCCGGGCGTCGGCGTTCTGCTCCCACAGGCGGTAATACTTTTCGTAGTTGCCGTAGAGGCTGTGCAAGGCCCCTTGAAGTTCCGCCGGGAGCTTCGGCTCGCCGCCCAGCGATTCCGTCTTGCGGCCCTTCTTGGGCAGGTCTTCCCGAATGCGGAGCCACAGGTCGCGGTAGGTCGGCTGGTCGCCGGTCATGGAATCGTCGGCCACGGGCACGCGGGGCACCTTGACTATGCCGGCCTCGATGGCGTCGATCAGCGAGAAGTCGGAGACCACCCAGGGGAAAAGCGTCCCTTCCGGGTAGCCGGAGCCGCGCAGAAAGAACGGCGTGGCCGACAGATCGTAGATGGCCTTCACGCCGATCTTGGCCTTGACCGCCTCGATGCCGGAAATCCAAACGCGGGCCTCTTCGTCGCGCTGCTTGGCTTCGAGACGTTCGTCGCCAGTGAGCTTCACGTCCTCGCCGTCCGGCTTGCGGCGGTAGCAGTGGTGGGCCTCGTCGTTGATGACGAGGATGTTCTTCTTGTTGCCCAACTCGCGGCACACCCGGCGGACCATTTGGTCCGGCGTCTCGGTGAACCCGTTGGATTGGCCGTTCGCCAGTATCGCCTTGGTGAGTTTGCCGGCGGCCACCTTTTCGCGCAGCACGAAGACGTGGAAGTTGGTGATGAGAATCTTGGCCTGGCCAAGCTGCTCCAACGATTCGGCCGGGAGGATGTCGCGTTGGCGGTAGTAATTCTGCGGATCGTTGGGCAGGAGCACGCGCAGCCGGTCGCGGATGGTGATGCCGGGAGTGATGATGAGAAACGTGTCCGAGAATCGGGCGTCCTGGGAGTTGGCCAGCTTGTTGAGCGTCTGCCAAGCGATGAGCATGGCCATGACCACCGTCTTGCCCGAGCCGGTCGCCATTTTCAGAGCCGTCCGGGGCAAACCCGGGTTCGACGTGTCGTTCGCTTCGCGGAGTCTGTTCTCAATCCAGGCGTCCCGTATTTCCGGGCCGCCTCGGTGATGTAGATTGCCGTTTCCAGGGCCTCGATCTGGCAGAAGAAGAGCTTCTTCTCGCGGCTGGGGTCGATCCAGTAGGCGAGCAGTCGGGCCGTGGTGGGCGTGACGCCAGAGTAGCCGCCCTCCCGCCAAAGTCTCACGCGAGCGCGAATCCGGTTGACGAGCTCGTTTTCCTCAATACGGTCCTGCGTCCACTCGGTCTCAAATTGAAGCTGCTTGGCGCCCTTCTTGCGGGGCTTGGCGATGGGGATGAAGTACTGGCTGACCCGCCGGGCCTCGACAATCTCGTTGGTGATGCCTTCGTCGTCGAACCGGAAGTGCCGCTGGGGTTCTTGGAAGGGGGAGTTGATGACGGGGTTTTCAATGACGACTTGTCGCATGGGTTCCCGACACTCTGTTCTTGTTTCTAGCTTGGCCAGTCGATCGGCCATCCTCGGCGCAGCTTTGCCCGTCATCGTCCCACTTGATCTGATGAGCGTCAATGACCCCCGATTTAGGGAGAACAGGCCATTTGTTTGTGCCCGCCGGCAGCGGCCGGGAGCGGGATGCCGCGGGCCGCTCGGCTTCCTTCGTTTCCACTTTGCCAGTCAACCTACTCTGTTAGGGCGCGTTGGCACAAAACGCGGGCTTGAAATCGGGCCAGCGGTTGGTGTAGGAAGGGAAGGCTGAAAGAGCAGTGGCCAGTGGTCAGTGGTTAGTGGTCAGTGCCAATCCGATTCGCACCGCGGAGCCAGTCCTCATGTTGAGGAAAGCCAATTGGAAAAACCACCGTCT
>CAVWXT010000005.1:0-2840607 GCA_963759115.1 uncultured Planctomycetaceae bacterium | reverse complement strand
ACTCGCTGGTGTAGGGTGTGGTGTCGAATAAGATCCCGTATTTCAGGTCATCCGGAAAGTCCTTGGCCAGCTCGTCCATTTTCGCGCGGACCCGCTCGGCCACGTCCAGGGCGTTAGCGTCCGGCAACTGGACGACAAACAGCCCCGCCGACGGATAACCATCCAGCTTGCAGCTTACGTCTTGGTTTACGCCCCCATCTCGACGCGAGCGACGTCGCGCAGCCGCGTTACCCGGCCGTACGAGGTCGTGCGGAGAATCATGTTGGCAAACTGCTCCGGCTTATCCAGTCGGCCAAGCGTGGACAGCGTAATTTGCGTTTCCTGACCCCGGCGGATCGGCGCTTGCCCAATCCGGCCCGAGGCCACCGCGACGTTCTGCTCGCGGATAGTATTGACCACGTCGTTGGCCGTGAGGTTTCGCACGGCAAGTTTGTCCGGGTCCAGCCAAATCCTCATGCTGTAGTCCCGCTGCCCCATAATATTGACATCGCTTACGCCCGGCACGCGGAGTAACTCATCGTATAACCGCATCAACGCAAAGTTGCTCAGATACAGTTGGTCGTAGCGGCCGTGGGGCGAATAGAGGTTGACCGACATGAGCATGTCGGGGGACATCTTGCGGGTGACTACACCGGTTCGCTTGAGCACGTCCGGCAGCATCGGCAAGGCGAGATTCACCCTATTCTGCACCAGCACTTGGGCCAGGTTCAGGTTCACCCCTTGTTCGAACGTCACCGTGAGATTGTACGAGCCGTCGTTGGCCGACTGCGACTCCATGTAGATCATGTTCTCGACGCCGTTGACCTGCTGCTCGATTGGGGCCGCCACGCTCTGGGCCACCACTTCGGCGCTGGCCCCGGGGTAGGTGCAGCGGATTCGCACCGTCGGCGGCGTCACCCGGGGATACTGCGTCAACGGGAGCCGGAGGTACGCGATCCCGCCCCCTAGCGTAATCACCACCGACAGCACGGTGGCGAAAATTGGCCGGTCGATGAAGAAGCGCGAGAACATGGCCAACCGCTTTGTATTCGTCACGCTCCGAGCGTGTGAAGAAATCGATATTTGAGCGTTTGCTGAATTCGAACATACTGGGGCGTTTTCCTTGAACGGAGACGTTTTCCCCTCGAAATTCGGCAACCGCCATGGAACCCCAGGATGCTAGCACGGAAGCGGCGCCTCGCATGAAATCGCCGGACCGCACGCGGGTTGACCCCAACCCGAAGAAGATTGACGATTTGATTCCGCCCGGCCACAAAGCACGCGTGGTGTGGGAGTTGACCCAACAATTGGACCTGTCTCCCCTGTACGCGGGGATCAAGGCCGTGGAAAACCATGCCGGCCGTCCGGCCACTGATCCCCGGCTCCTCGTAGCCTTGTGGACCTACGCCACAGACGAGGGCATGGGCAGCGCCCGCGAACTGATGCGGCGGTGCTACGACTGCGATCCCTACAAGTGGCTTCGGGGCGGGGTGGACGTCAATTACCACACGTTGTCCGATTTCCGCACCGCGCATCTGGAATGGCTGAAGGATCAAGTGGTCAACAACGTGGCGGTGATGAGGGCCGAAGGTCTGGTAAACCTGGAAAGGATCGGGCAAGACGGCATGCGGGTGCGAGCCAACGCCGGCAACGACTCCTTTAAGCGAAAGGAAACGTTGCAACAACTGCTGGCAGAAGCCGAACAGCGATGGGACCGTCTGCAACAGGAGTTTGAGCAGGAGACGGGCCGCTCGGCCTCCCAACAAGCGGCGCAGGAGCGCTCGGCGGAGGAGAGAATCGAGCGGCTGAAGCAGGCCCAAGAAGAAGTCCAGAAGGTGGCCGAAGCCCGCGAGAAAAGGAAGAAGGGAGATGGGGCCTCGGCTCGTGCCAGCACGACCGACCCTGAAGCCCGCCGGATGAAAATGGGCGATGGCGGCACCCGCCCCGCCTACAACGTCGAACTTGCCACCGACTTGAACAGCTTGGTGATCGTGGGGGCCGACCTGCTGAACGTCGCCGATGCCGGCCAGATGGAAGCGATGGTGCAACAGATCGAAGCCGAACAAGCGCCCTTGCCGAAGGACGCCGAGTATTACGTGGACGGCGGCCTTGCTACCAAGGGAGATCTGGAAAGTGTGGGTCAGCGGGGTGTAACGGTGTTCGCGCCGCCCAAAGAGGTGGAGCAACAGCAGCAGCAAGGGAAAGACCCGTACGCTGCCAAGCCCGGCGACAGCCCGAAGGTAGCCGAGTGGCGCCGGCGGATGGGAACCCCGGAGGCCCAGCAGAAATACAAACAGCGCGGCAAATGTGAGTGGTCCAACGCCGAGTGCCGCAACCGCGGGCTTTACCAGTTTGTGGTCCGCGGGCTGCAGAAGGTCAAAGCGGTGGTGCTGTGGTACGTGTTGGTCCACAACCTGTTTCGCTGGGTGGCACTGCGCGCGGAGCCGGCGAAAGCCGCCGCCTAAGCTCCCGTCGAGCGGGCGTGCAGCACAAAACAGCGGCATGGGAGAATCTGCGCAAAGCATGCACCACAATCCTTGCCATTCCCGCGAGTCACGGCCTCCGTAAACAGTTCGCGAACCTTCGCTGGGCCACTGCGAAAGTCGCAAAAAAACACGGCTCCAGCTAAAGCACCACAACGTACAAATCGATTTTTTCACAAGCTCTCCGCGTGACACCGGGCTCCTCACACGGAGCGTAAGAATCATTTTGTCGCTTCGACGTTTTTCGGTTGGACCTTGATTCCCGGCTGGACTCGTTGCAGGCCCTCTAGGACGACCCGGTCTGCCTCAGCCAGTCCACTCGTGATTACCCGCAACGTGCCGTGAAGCGACCCGATCTGCACCTTCCGGTACTCCACGTCATTCTTGTCGTTGACGACGTAGAGGAACCTCTGCCCCTGGTCGGAACCCAGCGCCGCCTCTGGAATCAGAATCGCCTGATGCGGCCCGCCGATGGGTAATCGGATCCGCGCGAACATCCCCGGCGAGATAATTCGTTTGGGATTAGGAAACACGCCGCGGAGTTGCAGGTTGCCGGTCATCACGTCCACACGGTTGTCGGCGAAGTCGATCGTCCCTATGTGTGGATAGTCGCTCTCATCCGTCAGCTCCAATAGGATTTCGACCTTGGCCTCGCGGGCCGACTGCATTTTTCCCGCCCGCACCATGCGTCGCAGTTGTAGCAGTGTCCGCTCATCAATGTCGAAGTAGGCATAGATCGGGTCCAGCGTGACGATAGTCGTCAGCGGCGTCTGATCGGTCTGGACCATATTGCCCGGATCGATTAACTGCTTGCTCACCCGCCCGTCGCACGGCGCCCGGACTTTGGTGAATTCGACGTTCAACTGGGCCAGCCGCAGCACGGATTGAGCCGTCTTCACCGCCGACTCCGCCTCCTTGTGGTCGCCGGCAATCTGGTCGTAGTCGCCCTGGGCGATCGAGCGAGTCGGCAGCAGTTCCTGGGCACGCTTGAGGTCCTTGGTCAAGCGTTCCAGGTGGGCTTGGCTCTGCGCCAACGCGGCCTCAGCCCTGCTCTTGTCGGCCTCGTAGGTCCGCGGATCGATCTCAAACAGCAACTCGCCTTTTTTGACCTCGGTCCCTTCCCTGTTCGGCCCGCCGTCCCTCAGACCCTCGATGAGATAGCCGCTTACGCGGGCACGAATCTCGACGGCCATCATTGGCTCGGTATGACCGATGAAATCCTCGTAGTCCGTAATGGTCTCAACCACCGGCTGCCCTACAAGCACCTCTGGGACGGCCTTGTCATCGGCCGTCGACGGCCCCGCCGCCGATTGCCGCCAACAGCCGACGATTACAACTAGCAACAGGCAAACAAGCCCCACCCACAGTCCGCGTTTCTGACACATGCGTTGTTCTCGCCGGTAAATTGCTTCATTAGCTCATAGGATCATACTGTGAACGGGCAAAAATGAAACGTTTTCCATGAAGAAACGACTCCCGTTCACAGTATAAGTTACATGAAGTGTTCTGGGAGTAGCAACTAAGACCAACGCATTTCAGGTCGAAAGCAGCCGCAAGACGCGACTTCGGCCGCCGAAACCGGACGGAACAGCCCACGGCCATGCATCTGGACCCCCACGATCGGCTTGTGTGTATATACCTGCCCACTGGCGCGGTGGATTGGCCCTCAGGACAAGTTTTCCAACTCGGTCATCTCCCGGAACAAGTTAGAAAAATTGTCTTACGATGGTCACTGGAGCATGGGTGTTTTGCCTGTGTGCTCTGAGGTCGTCGAGACGCCTGCGTTCCAGTTCTCGGCGCTCAAACAGGCCGCTAGGACCGCGGCAGTTCCGGCGGCGGCGCGGGCAGCGGCTCGGACATCGGGGCAGGTTGGCCGGCCGGCGGCTCCAGCAGGTTCCGCAACCTTTGCAGTTCCTCCACCCCCTCGGGTACGACGCTGGGCGGGACTTCGGGTGGCGGTGGCACTTCCGGCGTAGACTCCTGACGAATCTCCCATCCTCCCCCTAACGCCCGATAAACTTGGATCAACCCTTGGGCGATTTCGCCCCGCGACTGGGCCAGGAGGTCTTGCTGCACGATCCGGTTCTGCTCAATCAGGGCGAACCGGTTGAAATCGAAGCCGGGCTGACCCAGCGCGGTGGGCAGGAACATGTCCTTCACCGCAGCGCTGGCTGCGACCACGCTCTTTTCCAGATGCCGCGTCCGGCGTTGGGCCTGGAGGAACGTAACCAACCCGTCCTCTGTCTCCTCGGCCGCCTGAAGCACCATCTGCTGGTAGATCGTCACCAATTCCTGGAACTTGGCGTCCTGGTAACGGATGTTGTTGGCGATCCGTCCATAGTTGAGGATCTTCCACTGGAACGACGGGCCAACGTTAGCGTCCAACGATTTGCCGGAGAATAGATCGGAAAAATCCTTCGACTGCCATCCCAGGGTGCCGCCGATGGAGAAAGCCGGATAGAGATCGGCCTCGGCGATGCCGATCGCCTCCGACTGTGCGGCTGCCTGGCGTTCGGCCCTTCGCACGTCCGGGCGGCGGCGGAGCAACTCGGCGGGAATGCCAATGGCCAGTTCCGGCCGAGCGGTGGGGATGAGGTCCTCGCCAAGCATGTTGCCGAGGTCCGCCGGCGGCATGCCCATCAGGACGCACAACCGGTTTTCCGCCGTCCGAAGGTCCATCTCCAATTGCGAGATACCCGAGACGGTCTGCTCCAGATTGCTCTCGGTCTGGTGAATGTCCAAGGGAGTCGTTTTGAAGCCAACCTTTTCCCGCCGCTCGGTCCACTTCAACACCAGTTCCAGGATGGTCACGTTCTGACGCAGGTAGCGGAGCCGTTCCTGGTCGGTGCGGATTTGCACATAGTTGGTGGCCACGTCGCCAAGCAGCGTGACCAGTACTTGGTCGTAGTCGGCCACGGAGGCGTCGAGCTGGTTGTCCGCCGCGGCGATGGCACGGCGGAGCCGGCCCCAGAAGTCCAACTCCCACGCCAAGTTGAAGCCGAAGCTCCACTGGTCGAAAAAGGGCACGACTAGAGGTCCCTGGCCCGTGTTCCGGCTCTGGGCGATGCGCTGGAAACTGCCCGCGGCGTTTTGTGTTTGCGGGAAGATCTCACCCCTGGCAATTCCCAACAGGGCACGCGCTTGGAGAATGCGGAAGCTAGCCTCACGCAACGTCAAGTTCTGCCGATAAGCGCACAGGATCAGGCGGTCAAGCGTCGGATCGTGGAAGACCGTCCACCACCGGCTGAGGTCTTGGCCGTCGGCGACGTGAATGTCGGCTTGGTCGATCCAGTGTTTGGCAACGGGGGCGGGCGGTGGGCAGTAGTTCGGCCCAACCTTGAACCCGTTATGGACGTAATTGCAGAGACTCGTACAGCCGGCCAACGAAAAAACGGCCCCGGCCGACAGTGCCAGCACGATTCGTCTGAGTATGCACGTCTGGAACATGGCAGGGCCTTTCTTGTTACCCAGCCAAGCGGAGGAACCTGGTCTGCACGCCAGCAAAGCCGGCGCAACCGATACCACTGCCGCATCGTCATATTCGGCAAATCCGTTCAGAGCGGTTTGACCAGTTTCTCTTCGCCACAAGAATCCCATGCAGTTATCCCAGTTTGCGCCGTTTGTTTGCATGGACGATCAGAGGCTACGGCATTCCATTGCATTTGGAGGTTGCGGGAACCACCGTCCTGACCGTGTCAAAATCGTTCGTTTTGCAGAAACCCAGCCGACTGTTCGCCGTCTTGCCTGGTTTCCGGGCAGGGAGACAGCTCGGATGTCAAGTCCCCGGAAAGCCGTGGGAATAGAGGTTCCCGACGCCGGCTAGCCGTATCGGGCGGGGTCGTCCGAAGCCTCCGCCGTGAGCCGGCGAGTCGGGGAAGGCGTCGGTTTCGTCGCCGGGCCGGGCGGACGACGAGGCGGCGGGTCGCCCGGAACGGGGCTCGGAGCGATTGAGGGTGGAGGAACGGAGTTCCTACGATCGGGCTCCCGGTGGACGGACGTGGCCAACGGGTTTGTGGCGATGGGCGGCAGACGGAGCTTCTCGGCACGAGCCGTCATGCCTGACGGTACTTCCCAACTTCCCACAATGGGAAGTTGCCCGTTCCTGACGGGGGCCCGTGTTCGGACTCCAAACACGGGCGGCATGGACATGGAGGCGAAGCGGGACCCGCCGACCTCGCCGGGCGAAGGGACGGGACCGCTTCCTCGCCTGCCCGACAGCCGGAACGGAGCCCCGCTTCGTCGAGCGGCAGGGCGAGAAAAGTCCGCCCCGGCGGGGCGTCCCCGAGGACACGGCGCTTAGCCAGCTGGGGATCCTCTCGGACACGTTCCCCTCCCGCCGACCCGTGTCCGGGTCGCTCAGCCCCTCCTCGACCGTGACCGTCGACAGCGAGCCGTGTCCCGCCGCCCTGAAATCGGAAAGATTCCGGAGGAATCTCCCTGAAGCCGGGGTTCCTGGGCGGGCTGTTCCGAACGCGCAGCGACGACCTTTCCTTCGACAGACACGAGAACCCCGGCGCGACGAGGCTTCGCCATGCCCGGCTCCTGCGTCCCCAGCCTCTTCGGGGAGCGGAAGCGGAAGTAGGGGAGAGGAACTTGCCCGCCTCGTCGGTACGCACCCGCCGTCAGTCTGCGTCGAAAATGGGTCGTATTTTGGGTCGTCTCGCCTCGGTCATACCTTTACTGGGATGCTTGCAGACCAGGTGGCCCTGGGGCATCGCCGCCCCAGGACTCCCACAGGCCGGTACGTGCTTGCATTAGCGTAGAACTGCGCTGCACAAGGCGATACAATGCACAGCCGTTGGCGATCAGCACCACCGGCCCCGAGGACGATCCTCATGTCTTCTAAGAGCTTCTTCTCCGTTTGTCTGGCCGTTTTTGCGATCGCAGCGGTCACTCGTGCAGCGGAGACATCCCCCCTGGCAAGGCTTTCCTTCGAGCCGTCGTTGCAGGCCGGCTTCACCGACGCCAACGGCAACTACGTGGCGGGCACGGAGATCATGCACTTGGTGCCCTACCGGGGCCGACTCTACGCCGGCAACAGCCTGTGGATGGAAAAGGATCCCAGCGTCCGCAAGGCGTGCCAGGTGCTCGTGCTGGATTCGCCGCACGGCCAGTGGCGGGTAGATTACCAGTTCACCGAAAATAACCTCCGGTTGGGAAGCCTCAAGGCGATCACCTTTGGCACTGACGGCAAAGGAAACCGCATCGCCCCCGTCCCGATGTTGCTGGCGGCCCCCGATGTGGCGCGGGGGCCAGTGCAGGTCTTTCGTTGTGACGACGAGACGGGAAAATGGATTGCCGATCTCCTCGGGTCGGTTGCCAGGTACACCACGACGCGGGCAATCGGGTTTCACCGGGACGGCGTCACCGGGGTCGATCATGTGCTGGCAGGAACCGACACGCTGGGCGTATTGAGCGGGACTTACGATCGGGAGGCGGCAAGCCGCATCAAGTGGCTCAGCAAGCCGGAACTGAAGACCCCCGAGGATGAGCGGGTGATGGGCTTTTGCGACTGCAATGGGGTGGCCTACTGTGCGACCTCGCGCCACATCTTTCGGCGCACCGATGGCCCGTCGCCGTCCTGGCAAGAGGTGTACTTTTGCCCCCAGGAAACGAAACCCTGCGGCATCCGTGGCCTAACGGCGGTGCCCAACCCGCTGGGCGGCGGCGAGGTGCTGTGGTTCGTGGCGCTCAGCAGGGTCCGGCGGCTCGATCCGGCCGAGGGATTGAAGGAGACGGTCGAACTGGGCATCCCGGCCTATCTCAGCCGAAGTTTGGGTGTTCGCGTGGGGTTTGCGCTGGCGGCCTATGACGAGTTGTTGCCCTGCTCCATGCCCGACACGGGCGAGGGCGTTTGGCTTTTCGGCTGCGAATCGAGTTACCCGCCGGCCGTGGTGGAAGCGCCGCCGCCGCCCAAGCTGCGGCTGCTTGTCCGCGAAGGCTACCACCGGTATTTCGCCGCAGAGGCACGGTATTTCATCCGCCGCGCCAATGGGCAAGAGATCAGCTATGAACTGGCGGAAGTGACCGATCCCCGCCAACCGACGCTGGTTGCCGTCCGGGCCATCGCGGTGTCGCCATTCACGGAAGATCGGGGACGCGCGTTCTACTTTGCGGGCTTCGATTGCAATTCGATTGCGTCCCACAACACCGGGTGGATTTACCGCGGGGAGATGCCGTCGAAGTAGCATCGCCGAATGACTGCGGCAATACGATAAGCGTCAAGGAATCGCCATCACCTATCGCAGCCTCGACTCCGCAGCCGGACCATGTTGTTCGCCCGTGCGCGAACGAGAATCATGATGGTGCCACGCGCGGGGGTCCCCGGCTATTCCCGCTGAGCGTTCCCAGAATTCGGTGGTATTCTGACACGTCTTAATCTGTCGCGTGGGCACGTATTGCCTCGTCGGAGAGTGTCTAGGTTGCGGGTCCGACAATACCTTCGTATTGCAGCCCCCAACCAACCGTTCGCCGTCTTGCCTGATCTCCCGGCAGGGAGACATCTCGGATTCAAGTCGTTGGAAAGCCGTCCGAAACGAGGTTCCCGACACCGGCTGGCCGCATCGGGCGGGGTCGTCCGAAGCCTCGGCCGTGAGCCGGCGAGCCGGGGAAGGCGTCGTTTTCGTCGCCGATCCGGACGGACGACGAGGGGGCGGGTCGCCGGAACGGGCCGTCCCGCTCGCCGGGCGGGTCGCCACGGGGGTCCGTGTTCGGAGTCCGGACACGGGTGACATGGTCATGGAGGCGAAGCGGCACCCGCCGACCTCGCAGGGCGAAAGGACGGAACCGCTTCCTCGCCTGGCGGTGCTTGGGTTAGGGGATGCAGCCTGGCAGCCATCGGTCGTGCCGCACGATCGTCGTCGACACGGCTTGGAGAAGCGGCATCGTGCCATCTACATAAGCAGGGAGGACGGACGATGAGCGGATGCCGGAAAAAGAGGGCGGACTTGGCGAGGCAGGCGATCGCGTATCTGGCGCGGACCGACCTGGTGCTCCATTGGGGGTTCAGCGAAGCCGATCCGCCATCGCCGGAGATCAGGTGCCTCCTTATGCCCTGCTTCACCGATGGGGAGATTGAACAGACCACCTCGGCGTTGCTGTGCGATTACCTCGTGAGCCGACTGCGGGAGGAGTATCCGTCGATCGAGGAGCGGAGCGGGGTCGGACGAGACCTCGCCAGGGCTCGCCCTGCGTTGCGTGTGGTCTGCGGCGACGGCGACGATGATTAGAGGTGCTGGAGCAGTCGCCGGGCGCGGCGGTCGGAGCAGGCGAGCCGACCCTTAGTTCGTTCGCAAGGGCTTTCTGTCTCGCTGGTGCTGCCCTTTGTTCGTTCGCTCGCAAGGGTCTGGCGGATGCATCCCGCCAGACCCAAAGGGCTCTGGTGTAACTTTGTCATTGTTGTAAGCCAACAATGAACGCAACCTCCACCAAACAACCGAATACCCGCAACGGCAGCACCGACAACGCCGACCGCTTGTTTCCCACAGCAGGCGGTCTCGCTTGCTCGACTGTCCCAGATTAGGTAAGATCGGCGCAAAGCGAACGGCCGACTTTCGCGGGAAAACCTATGACGCATCGAGTATTGCCATTCTGCCTCGGGCTTCTGTTGTTGTGCCTTGGCGGGTGCAGTTCCCAGGAACCAGCAGGAGGCACGGCCAAGCAACCGATCGAAGCGGCAGACAAGGAAGCGAATGCTGCGGCCGCGCCCTTCCCCGATGAGCCGGCCGCACATGCGCTCTACAATCAGATGATCGAGGCGATGCGCAAGGCCAAATCACTCTCTTACGTTAGTCATTATGAAACCAAAGGAGCGAGGGGCTATGTCGGCGACGGCACGTATCGCATCTGGTTGAAAAAACCGAATTACTTTCGCGTCGAAGCAGCATCCACTAAAGACCCTGCGTACGGTGGAGTACTCGTCGGCGACGGCGAAGATCTCTGGATCTACTGGCCCTGTCCCCAAGGCGCGAGCGAGGTGCGGCTGCGCGAGTGGTACGAGAAGAACCATCTGAACATCTATACGAGCCGGCCGGCTGCGGTGGCAGAGCACTCGATTAGCCACGAGATAGCGAACCTGGGAACCGAGGTGCGGATGACGGTCCTTGATCCCAGTACGTTCCACGGATACACCGATACGCTTCAACCATATCTCGACGGTGTGAAGATCCTGCCGCCGGAGAAGGTTGGCGCCGCAGACTGCGACCAGATCGAAGTCAGCTTCATGAAGCGTCAACGAAGCTGGCGCCTTTGGGTTTCCAAAGCCGATCACCTTCCACGAAGGTTGAAAGATACCGTGCGGGTGAGTTCCGGCGAGGGGGTCATAAATGAAGAATGGTCCTCGGTGACCCTGAACGGTGAAATGCCGGATACCTTGTTCGCCTGGAAGCCGTTCGAAGGCTGGACGCAGTTGAAGGAGCCTGCCGAAGACGCCGGACTCTTGACGCCGGGCACCAAAGCGCCGGACTTCGAGTTGGCTTCGGCCGACGGAAAGCGGATCAAGCTTTCGGACTTCCGGGGCAAGGTCGTGTGGTTCTACTTTTGGAGACGTGGCTGACCGATCTGCTGCCAGGAGATGTGTCATCTCCAAGAACTCTACATGAGATACAAAGACAAGGGCTTGGTGGTCTTGAGCTTCAATGGCACGGACGACAGGCAGCGTGCGTTGGGTTTCATACGTGACTCGGGCTTGACGTTTCCCGCGATTGTCGACACTTCGGACGCCGGGAAGAAGGTCTATGAGGAGGGTTACACAGGTTCCTTGCCGATGAATTACATCATCGACCGCAACGGGACCATTGTGGACGGGTGGTACTACGATGATGAGGAGGACCACGTCAAAGCGATAGCGGCCTTGCAGAAGCTGGGCGGAGAATTGGGCGAGGCTATACACGCGGACGTGGAAAGCAAGGCCGGGAAAGCTGCCGCGGATGTGACCGTCGCGGCGCAACGGCTCTTCGACGCCATCCGTGCCGCCGATTACGATCGCGACTGGGTACGTAGCCTTGATTGGAAGCAATTTCCGGCGAAGGACGCGCGCTACCACGCCGGCGGCGACGGCCGATCCGCCTGGGTGCGATGGGTGTGCAAGAAGTTCAAAACGAATCCCATCGCGGAAGTCCAGTTTGGCAAGGTCTTTGCAAACGCGGGCGGCTGGCCAACGGTCCATTATGAACTGCAATTGAAGGACGGGGAGGTTTTGCAGGGAGACTTGCCTTTCAAATGGGACGCGAAAAGCAAGCAATGGATTGGCCAGCTAGGGCTCGATTGGCACCTCCAAAAGGCCCCGTAGAGCCACGTCCTCGAATCATTCGACATGCTTCCCGAGGCGGACAAGCAGGAGTTGGCTCTGGTGCAAACTTGTCCTATATTGTAAGCCCACAATAAATACATCCTTCCCCACCCACAACCAACTGGTCGGCAACGCATTTTGCCAAGCACGGCCTGCGTGCGAACGAGCTAAGTCAGGCGATTGCCTGAGCCGAAGCCAGTGCGAGCGAACGAACTAAGGGTGCGTTGCCGAACAGCAGGGAGGCTTGGTTCGTTCGCTCGCCCTGTCGCTGGGCAACGCCCGCCCTCCCCTGATAAGCGGCTGTTCTTGCCCGCCTCCTGCGGCTCGCGCGCTCCCTTGTAGGCTCAGGGCTGCTCCCTTGCGGTGCTTGGCCCAAGAGCTCGGCTTCATGCGGTGACGGGGGAGCCGTGGCGTAGCGGACGAGGGCGTGGGCGATGCCCTCGCTCGGCAGCAGGCGTGTCGCCGTGGTCTCAGGCAGCCCGCACGTTGTCTCGAATGCGACCTGTCGGCACCTCTTTCCCGCCACCCCGCCGATGCCGGCTCGCAGGACGCCAAGGATCTCTTCAGCTTCCCGGTTCGCGCCAGGAGATGCCCTTCGTCGGTTAGGCCGTATAAGGACGGAACAGGGCGTCCTCAAGAACCTTCAACAGGTAAAATATCCCCGAATCCCCTGGAGGTTGGTTCCATCCAGGAGCCGCCCTCTCCTGCACGCGGTCGCCGTTCTTTCAATATGGAGCCTCAGATGAAGACCCAGTACCGTCGAGCCGTCTTTCCATGTCGTGTTCCTCACATCAGGGAGAACGGTCATGGGACGGCTCTATCGCAACCCCTGCACCCAGCAGGAGCGGCGGGCCAACGGCAGTCACGAACATCGCCGGGTCGAGATCGAGGTCGGCGGCAAGACCTGTGAAGTCCGCATACGGATCCGGGGCAAGCGGAGCGTGAGGATGATCCCCGAGGCTTGGCGCGACATCCCGAGGGGACAGCAGAGGTCGTGGAAGGAACATCGCAGGACGCAATATAAGGCTGTCGGAGGATGACACATGGTAGCAAGCGGCGAACGTCAGTTGAAAATGCTCATAGTCCATGCCAAGTTCGAGGGCGGTTTCTACGTCGCCCTGGTCCCTGCCGAGCTGTCTCACGAACAGGTCGAAGCCGCCTTCCGGGAGGTCGGGGTGGAAGCCGAGGCTGTGCTCGAACTCGGCGGCTGGCGGACGACTTCCGACAACGTGGCTGTCGCCCGTGTACCCTTCCCGGCGAGGAACTGAGGAGAGGTATTTCCTAGCGCGGCGAGTGGGGGTAGCGACAGGGATCGTTCGGGGGCACACCGCCTTCGTGGAACCATCCGCCGCGGTTGCGTCCGTCTTCGCGAACGCCCACCGACCAGCTGCCGAAAAGTAACGAGACTCGACCGGAAGCTCCGCTCGCCTGCGTGCAGGGGAAGCCCCCCAAGCAACGCCGCAGAATCCGCGATCGCTCGTACACGGCCCTTCCGAAGGCAGCACTGCACGAAGTCCCTGTCCGGTGGCACTAGAACTGACGGGCATACGAATCGGCGCTGTCCACTCATCCACAGTCTTGTTGGTTGTTTTGGCTAGCGAGACCGTGAATGTACTCCGTTGTTGTCAATAGTGATCGCGTTACGCTGACGCTCTTTTTTCACCTCAACGCACGCCTCGCCGTCCGTACATACGTATATCCAGTCCTGTTCGATCCAAGCGAGATTCGCTCCCTTGTCATACACCGCGTCAGGCTTGCCGATCGTTGCCGAGGCATCGGCAAGCGATATGAGCCCGCACCCAATATAGACATACGTGACATCGTAACCCGGCTTCTGCGGAAGAAAGGCGATTCCGAAGTTCGGGCTGCCGCAGAGGACGGCGACCCGTCTTGCCAACTTTTCGCAACTCGTCTTGGTTGCCACCATTTCGCCTAGAGTGCGTAGGCGATCTTGCGCGGGGGCGAAGCCTTGGTGCGCAGCTTTGCGGAACCGGCGCAATGCTTCCTCGTGGCTCGGCGGCACGCCTTGCCCGTTCTCATAGGAACAGCCCAAATTATGCCATTAGCCTTCAGGATTGAGGATTTCTCCACAAAGTTTCATGCGGCTAGTGCGTTAAGGACCGGCGAATCAATAGGTGTCGTGCGCCATTAGAATTGTCCCCATTAGCGACCAATAGAAATGTCCCCTAAGATCGTTTCCGAAAGGAAACGAGAGAATGGGGACGATTTCGATGAGTCGGAAAGAACGAAAGCGGCTGGAGGCGTTCAGTCGGGTGAAAACGGGGGGGATGACCCTGGTCGAGGCGAGCGAACTGCTGAGGCTGAGTTATCGCCAAACGAAGCGGGCGTGGTCTCGGTATCAGAGCGAAGGCGATGCCGGCCTGGTACATCGGCTGCGTGGCCGAGCCCCCAATCGGCATTCGCCGGAGAAGACCAAACAGCGGTCGCTGGCGTTGTATCGCGAGCGGTACGCCGATTACGGGGCGACGTTGGCGGCGGAATGCCTGGAGAAGGAAGACGGCGTGAAGGTTCTCGGTGACCACGCTGCGGCGGTGGCTGTTGCAGGCGGGCTTGTTGGATCGCCGGCGCAAGCGGCGACTGCATCGTCGTCGTCGAACGCGGCGCGAGCACCTTGGCGAGTTGGTGCAGATGGACGGTTCGTTTCACGACTGGTTCGAGGGGCGGCGTGGCTGGGCGGTGCTGATGGTCATGATCGACGATGCCACAGGCAGGGTGACGGCGCGGTTCTACGAGAAAGAATCATGGGCATCGTCGTCGGACTTGTTTCAGCGTTACGCCCGGCGGCACGGCTTGCCGCGCGGTCTGTACGTGGATCAGCACAGTATTTATCGGCCGGAGGGTGAGCCGACGGATGCGGAATTGCTCGACAATTGCCCGCCAGAAACGCAGTTTGGGCGAGCCATGCGCGAACTGGACGTGGAGCTCGATTCTGGCGCGGAGTCCGCAAGCGAAGGGGCGTGTGGAGCGTATGAACGGAACGCTTCAGGATCGGCTGGTCAAGGCGTTGCGGCGCGCGAAGATCTCCGACTTGGAGTCGGCGAACCGATTCCTGGAGGAGACGTTTCTGGTGGGATTCAACGCGCGCTTCGCGGTGGCGGCGGCGGCGGCGGAGGACTGGCATCGCCCGCTATCGGCCGGCACGGACCTGGCGCGCATCGTGTCGATTCAAGAATCGCGGGTGGTGGCCAAGGACTGGACATTGCGTTGGCGGAATCGCATCTTGCAATTGCCGCGTGAGACGGCCGAGTTCATTCGGAGCGGTCAGCGCGTGACGGTCTGCGAACCGCTGGACGGCGTGCTGCGGGTGTTCGCTGGCCAGCGCGAAGTGTGTTGGTCGCCGATCTTGGCCCCACCGCTGCCAAAGCCGGCCAAGCGTACCGGCCCGACGGGTTCGAGTCAGGGGCACAAGCCTGCCGCGAACCATCCCTGGCGCGGCCGGCGAGTGGCTGCGGCCCGACCAGAGCCTTCCGCCCCCCTCCCGCCGCCGGCGGAAAAAGTGGCGTGCTCCGCTTCGGCTCGCTGCGCTCGCCTCGCGGAGCACGCCACTTTAGGGTAGACGAAAACCATAACAGTAACGGGACATTTCTATTGGCGCAAAACAGGGGACATTTCTATTGGTTGACAACAACCGGCGAATCAATAGGTGTCGGAGTTTTGTGGCATATCTGATAGACTGGGGGCTAGTGTATGGAGTTTCTCATGGTCCTTTTGAATGGAGCCAAGGATGGCCTTCGTATTTCAGTTGCAGTACGATCCGGAAGTGGTGGAACAGGTTCGGGCCTTTTATCAAACGTTGTCCGAGAAAGATGGACGACGGTATGCTGCCGTCGAGGCTCGGCGGCTGGGGCATGGCGGGATCGAGTATGTGGCCGAGGTGTTCGGATGCTCGCAGCGAACCATTGAACGCGGACTGGCCGAGTTGGACGAGTTGCCACACGATCCGGCAGCGGGACGAGTGCGACGAATTGGCGGCGGGCGAAAAAAAATGGTCGAGACCCAGCCCGAACTTGTGGAGAACTTGAAGTCGGTGCTGGAAGTCCGCACAGCGGGCAATCCCGATGACGCCGGCGTGCTGTGGACGGACCTCTCGTCGCGGCAACTCGCGGACACCGTGACGGACATGGGAACTCCCGTCAGTCCACCGGTCGTGCGAGACTGGATGAAAGAGCAGAAGTTGGGGCGACACAAGATCGCCAAGGTTTTGGCAGGCGGACACAGCCCTGATCGGGATGCCCAGTTCCTCCGCATCGCCGAACTGAAGGCCAAGTACTTGGCGGCGGGCGACCCCGTGTTTTCCCTCGATACCAAGGCAAAAGAACATCTCGGGCAACTCTTTCGGGAGGGCCGCGTGTGGACCCAGCAGGCCTTCCGGGCGTTCGACCACGACTTTCCCAGTTGGGCTACCGGCGTCATTATTCCGCACGGCATCTACGACCTCCTTCGCAATCGCGGCCATCTCAACATCGGCCTGAGCCACGACACGAGCCAATTCGCGTGCGACAGCTTCCGCTGGTACTGGAACCGTATCGGCCAACGATGCTACCCGCACGCCAAGTTCCATCCTCTTGTTGTGCGACTGTGGCGGAAGCAATTCGGCGGCTCAGTATCTTTTCAAACAGGACTTGCAACACCTCGTCAACGAATTGGGAGTAGAAATCCGAGTGGCCCACTACCCAAGCTATTGCTCGAAGTTCAACCCGATTGAACGCCGTTTCTTTCCCCATGTCGGTCGCGCCTGCCAAGGAATGCTGTTCGACACGCTCGACACCGTGGTCCGCCTGATGCGCAAAGCCTCGACCACCACCGGCCTGCAAACGACAGTCAATGTTATCCACCGCATCTATGAAACCGGTCGCAAGGTCGCCGACAGCTTCAAAGCCGCCATGACCATTCTCTTTGACGACTTGCTGCCAAAATGGAACTACGTCGCCAAACCCCAATAATCCCGACAGTTATTGATTCGCCGGTCCTAAGTTGTTGAAGTGTTGCGGTTTGTGCAACAAGCAGAGCACTTGCTATTTTTCGACCTTTGGGCGTGACATGGTAACGACGTTGACCCTTAATTTTGCGGATCAAGCCGTGTGCGCAACAATCGCAGTCGATAACTGACACGCGAAGCGATGCGGGAACGTTCGCCTTGGTCCGCACGACGGCCCGGATACAATCGGGTTGCGATGTCACGGTTAGTGAAACCATCGGCGATGTACTCTCCGCGCGTAACCGCCTCCAAGAGTGTGCGGTCTTCATCCGACCAGGGACGAAGGGCGCGACAACGGGTCCCATTACGCCGCACGGGGCGACAAATGGGGGTCACAAGGTCGCTCAAAGACGTAGTGGTGTCCAGTGTCGCCAGCGCCTCGGCATAGCGGCGATTGACCTGTTCCGAAACCTCCGCCCGGCGATGAAGGTCTGCCACGCTCTTGCGCAACGGTCGCCATGCCTTCGCACCTTGTGGATCGCCCTGGGCGGTGCGAAAAACACGAAACTGCTTCGGTTGGCTGATCGTGGTTTCAATCCGCAGGACCGAGCCAGCCTTGTCGTACGCCTTCACCGTATTGCCTCCCAGATGATGTTTGATGCGGACGCCTTCATGTCGGCGGAGATTGGCGTCCACTTCGCCCTGGAAGGAGCGACGCTTGCTCATAAAACGCAAGATGTTGTCGCAACTCAAGGCGGTCATCGCACCGCGAATCAACGGCCGATAGAGGGCCTGCAGGCTGGCCGGCGAATCGAAACAAACGTCGGTCGCCCATTCCGTCTGGAACGCCGTCCAGTACACCTCCGGGCCGTTCAACCGCTGTCGATAGCCGGGACACAACCGCGCCAGAACTCGGTCCAACGAGCGAATCCAGCGATGGCATTGCATCCGGTTCATCAATTTTTGGGCGGAGTCGAAGTCTTCAATCCAGGGGAAACAGTTGTCGTGGCGGCGGTAGGTGATCCCCCGGCGATCCAAACGGCGGGCAAGCCACTCGCGCCCATTGATCCAGACTTGTACGCCGTAGGGCAACCAGGTCTGCAAGCGAGCGCCCATCAGGCCGAACTCGCCGTCCAGCCAGTATTTGTAGAGGTGCAGGCATTTGGTCCGTTCCCGCCGCAGTTCGAGCCTCTTGTTTTGCCGGTTGCCGCGAATCCGGTAGGTGTCGCACGGCTCCAGACACGTCAGTACGCAGACCAAGCCTTCGGATACGGGATTTTCCCGGAGAATGTCGCGGGCCAGTTCGTCTTTGCGAACGCCGGAGGCGCCAAGATAACGGATTGGTCGGCGGCGACGTTCCGCTTCCGCCAAGCAAGCGAGTTTCATCGCCTCACTGGTGGCCAACGCCCATTGCGAAAACTCGGTGAGCCGAATCCCCATGTGCAACAACCACTTGAGCATGCCGTCAACGAACATAAACAACGGACAACAGCCCCGAAACACCAAGCGATCCCAACCTTTCAACACGCCAATGACACGCGATGGGTCTTGTGCTAAAATCAGACTGTTCTTCATGGGTATCCTTGCCTTTCAGTGCGGGTTTTGCCAAAAACCGCAAGGATACCCTTTTTTATCCCCCTTGGCTGCGGCTACGCCGCGCTAGGCTGTGCAGGCCCATAGTCTCCTTCGGCAGCCTTCCGATACCACTTCACCGCTTCGGCGTGGTCTTTCGGTACGCCGTCGCCTTCATCACAGCAGCATCCCAAATTGTGCTGGGCGGCAACGTGCCCCTGCTCGGCTGCCCTGCGGTACCATCTGACCATCTCCGAATGGTCTTGTGCCACGCCGTCGCCCTTGTCGTAGCAGATGCCCAAGTTGAACTGCGCCTCGGCATCGCCACGTTCGGCAGCCTTGCGGAACCACGTCACTGCTTCGGCATAGTCCTGTGGCACGCCGCGACCCTCATAATACAGGCTGCCCAGTTGATCTTGCGCCGCAGCGTTCCCCTCGTCAGCAGCTCGCTGGAACCATTTCGATG
Organism: uncultured Planctomycetaceae bacterium; assembly: GCA_963759115.1. Lineage (GTDB taxonomy): Bacteria > Planctomycetota > Planctomycetia > Pirellulales > Thermoguttaceae > CAVWXT01. The sequence continues at coordinate 2,821,879 of CAVWXT010000005.1, read as the reverse complement.
CTTCTTCCGGGGACTTCTGGCAGTGTGCTCCGTAGAGGAGGGCAAGCCCATAAAGCCATTGTGCTTCTGGCCTCCCCTTCGCCGCTGCCGTCCTCCAAGCTACAACGCGGCTTTGATCCAGGCCAAGAACGAAAGAGGTCAGCGCTTGCCGTGAGAGCGCGTTGCGCCGCTGCCACGTCTGGCTCGATGCCGTCCGACGTTGTCAGTAATGCGATGAGGACACCCACCAGCAGGACAATCGCACAGACGCCGATGGCCAGTTTCAGCCCAGACGACTCGTTCTTCGGAACACGATGGTCGGGCGAACTAACAGGCGGGCAGCAACCAGTCGAAGTCGAAGTGCCGGGTACTTCCCTCGGGCGTTCGGAAACAAAGGTGCCAGCATTTATCGGATTGCTTCCTAACGGAGTTGCGATCGTGCCCTCCAACCTTGTGTCTGTTCGGTTGCACGCCGTTTGATCGGGCCCGCCTTGCGACTTTCCACAGATCGCCGAGGAAGCCGTTTCGTCTGGGGATTTGGGCTTGTCTGCAAACCTTGGCGGAAGAGGCGGCGGCTCCTCTGGATCGCGAACGTTCCCAGGGGCGGACGTTTTCCTTTTGACGAAGCCCGGCGGGAACGGCGGCGGCTCTTCGGCGCTGGCTTTCTCACTGACTTGGGAAGAGCGCAGTAATTCCAAAGCATGCACAGGCGACAGCCGCTCGACAGCCCCTTCCTTCCAGACGTGTTCGGTGGACTCGATCTGACCGGCAGCCAAGAGAGTCTGGAGCTGGTCGTCGGAAACAGGTTCGGCTTGTTCGCCGTGGCGCGTGTAATACCACTTCTGTGCCATGTATTCAGACTCCTGAGCAGAATATGTCCTGTCGCATGTTAGAGGGAACTCATTCGTAGCCGGCTTCTCTCATGCGTTTGTGCAGACCCTCACGGAACTCCTTTATATCTGCCTTCTGCTGTCGGTCCATTGCCTGATGGTAATAGGTCCGCTAATCTTCCCCATAAATGACGCATGCAGAAGGTATCACGCCGTCTTGGCTCACTGGGTCGGCAGCATCAAGTCTGTGGGGCTTGATGAGCAGCCTGAGTTCGTCCCATGACATTGGACCAAACTGCTCGCCTCGACGACGATAGAACCAAGTTGTCATGAGTTCATCTCCCCGATGCACCCATTGTTGATGTCGGGTCAGTTATTGTCCTGGAGCTCCATCCGTAAACAGGGTGTCAGCTCGCCCTCGCCACCACCCGTCATGTTCGTCTTGCCTTCCACTTTCACGATCCCGACTCCCTTAACGTACCATGTGATGTCTTCCATCTTCCCTTCGGGACCGACCCACGTTGCCCCTTTGGGAGTTGCAAACTCAATCGTGTGGCGAACGGTAACACACGGTTGCCCCTTGTACGTGGTGAACGACAGCACTTCGGACCGAGTCTCCATGCCTGCGCGAGCTTGCATGTCCAGAAATCCCCGGCACTTGCCCCAAGCTTCAACACTGGTTCCCAAGTTATCTTGCTGCTGTCCGTAAGGTGCTTCCCGATTTGGATAAACCCGTCTTGGGCGCGATAGTGCGTAGGGAATCCTGACGGGGGAAGTGTTTTTGGCATCCAGCTCGTCTTACCTTCCGTCACGATTCCAATTCGTAGAATGACTTCTTCGATTATCCCCCCGGGCTTATGATCAATTGCCTTCAGTTGCCGCATCGTGGGAACATCCGGTCCGAGCATAGAATCGCACGTGTACAGCCGCCTAGTTCCAGGCCGGTGCGGGAAATAGTCGATGGTTACGACTTCGTGCGATCCGTCATTCTTGATCGTAGCAATAGTGGCGGACGGTTCATCGTGGTGCGAACTGCCGTCCGTTGTCGCAGGGGGTCGCCATTGCGGGATTGTCTTCTTGGGAGGACTGCCGGATGTTCCCGACAACAGCACGATACCGATGATGCCGCACGTCACCAGTGCGCATGCGCCAAGGACGACCATCGGAAGCCCGCTGAGGGGATTCCCCTGCGGTGTTCGACATTCTGTCGTGATAGGTGAGGCGCGATGAGAGATCGAGATCTTCGTGTCGGGCGCTCCTTGTGGCTTTCCAAGAATCGCCGTGTCAGTGCCAGACGGGGCCTCCACACTGACATGATCTCCCATGATATCTTCCAGGGCCTTCACTATCTGTTTCCAGCGTTTCCTTCGGAAAGGCAGGCAGTTGGCGATTTGGAATCCAACAGCCACCACAGCCAGCGAGAGAATGGAAGTATATCGTGGAAGGCGAAGAGAGTGCGTCACAATGTTCGCCACCACGCCAAGACCGATTATGAGTCCGCCGACCATCATGGAACGATTGGCGTAGGCGGCGTACTCTCGTGCGCTCCTGAGGACGCTGCGCACCTCCTGCCTTGCAGCGTCCGTGAGCGCACCGTCGCGTTCTGCGGCCAGGGCGAACAGGGTACGAATCTCTGTCGCCGGATCGACAACCGCATACGTGGGTTTCGCAGCCAACAGCCCTTTCTTGGGGGCTATGCCATAACTTCCGTCCGGCTCCCGGACGACCTCGTACTTCTTCCGCAGAAACCCGAGTCTATGCCGCTGTCGCATGAAGAACGTCGCATTTCGAGCCGCGTCGATGCTATTGCCGACGCAACGAACGAGCGACAGGATCTTTTGCTGAACCTGATCCTGTTCGTCCGTCTGGAATCGCTGGCTTGCCGTCCTTTGAGGAAAGGCAGAGGCGGCTATGGGGCGTTCTTGTTGCGGAGGCGGACTGCTGACCATCCTCGTCGCCTTCGTGTCGAAACCACCCTGCCGATCATGGAAGCGGTCGGCGGAAAGGACTTCCGGGTGCGTTGTCGTGCCGGATTGGTCGTGCTTCCTGGTCGGTGGCAGCGGTGGCGGTTCAAGAGCCGAAGCGAGTTCGGGGACTTCTGAAAGGCGCGCCCATCCCGCCATTCCTTGCTTCCAGACCACGGCGGACAAGGGGATCTTGCCGCTACAGATCATTACAGTGAGTTCCGTCAGGCTGACCGGTCCTTGGCTCTTCCCGCCGGTGGCTGCATGCCATTCGGGCGTGCCTGACGAACTGGGGACTGGAGATGACGACGGAGCCTTCTGGTTGCCTCCAGCATCGAACGTCTTCGGCAAGGGTTGCTCTGTCATGGTTCGATACGCTCCTGGTCAGCAGGAGAGGATGCGGGCCTGGGTCCAGGAATCGAAGCGGGAGATTCCAATTCCGGTAGCGGTGCGTCGGTAGGTGTGGTCACAGGCAAGGTGTCCAATGCTAGGACGGTCGATGTCACTGGGTCGGCTTCAGGTGCCGCAGGCGAAGATCCCGGCTTGGGCGCGGCAGCCGCTACGTCCGGAGGCAACGGTTTCCACTTGGGTGCCGCGGCCGCGACATCCGGAGGCAAGGGCTTTCGCTTAGGCCGGGCAGCCGCGACATCCGGAGGCAGGGACTTGGTCTTGAATGTCGAAGCCGTGACCTGGGGTGCAAGAAACTTCGGTTCGGGCTTTGACGCCGACTTGCGGCTCCGCAAGGGACGTACGAATGCAGTTCCAAGATTCCTCACCCGCTGCCAGGACCAGGCGGCTGCCCGGTTCCCCCATGCCGCTGTCCTCTTCCGAAAGGCTGAAGTCTGGCGCGATCCTGAAGCGAGCCAGCTTCTGACATCCTTTCGGGAAGGTGTCTTTCGCCATGACCATGCTAGAAACTCCCGCAGGTTCTTCCAGCACCAGCCAAGACCTTCCCGTGCCTCACGCAGCCCGACCGACATCCATTGAGCAAGCCGAGTCCTCTGGGGTGCCGTCCGCTTCCAGGCTTCCGAGACTTTCTGCGCCCTTGCCGCCGACCAGTCCCGCACCTCCCGCCTCGACGGCCTCCTTTCCCAAGCCCGCACGACGTGGGGACGGGCGGCGTTGTAGCACCGGATCGCGCTGCGAGCCGTGGCGGCGACGAGGAGCCGCAGCCGCGTGCCAAGGTGCTGGCGATGGATGAACTTCCGGAACCGCTCCCAGTTCGTGCGGATCGCCCTCCCGGCTCGTGACAGGTGCGGCGCGGCGGCATCCCGGAACTTCTGCAATCGTTCCTGCAAGGAAGGCTTGGGGACTGGAGACGAAGAGGGAACTTCCGCAGACTCCAATGAAGTCGGAGACTCGCGGAGCTCGGATCCGATGGCGATTGAATCGTCGCCAGGGAACAGCCCTTCGACATCAGCAGCCGCCGTCCAGTCCGCCAAGCCGTACGACCAGACCAAGTCGGAAGGCTGTACCTGTCCGGACGCGGCAAGATGCTGGAGTTCCCCGAACGGTATGGCTCCGTGCCGTTGCTCACCGTCGCGATAGTACCATCGGTCTCCGGGTTCAGCGGCAGGCTCCGGACGGATAGGGAACAGACCGTCGATGTACCGGGCGGGAGTCCATTCCACCATCCCGCGTTTCCAGACAAGGTTCTCAGGCTGGATCTGCCCCGACGCGGCAAGATTTCTCAGTTCGTCCAACGAGACCGGTGCGCATCGCTCGCCCTGCTGCTCGTAATGCCACCGATCTTGCGCCGCCGGTGCTTCCGTCGCAGGCGAGGGCGGCGGAGGCGATGTCGCTTCGGGCGGGGGCGGAGGAGGCGGGGCGACCATCGAGGCTGGTTCGGACAGCAAGCCATCGACCTCGGATGCCGCTGTCCAGTCCGCCATGCCCGGCGACCAGACGAGGTCGCTCGCGTGGAGGCTCCCTGACGAGACAAGCGCCTTCAATTCCGTCAACGGCACCGGACCGTGACGCTGCCCGTTCTTGCCGTAGTACCAAAGGTCGGGCATAACTCACCCTCTAGCGAGCAGATCCGCAGCCGCGTCAGTGTGTGCCCTTCGGATCCTTGTTCGTTGCCGGCTGATGGGCAAGCGGCACCAACTGTGCGGTTATGGACGTGTCGGCACCGGCATTCTGAAGCACCAAGCCGAACCAGACCCGCCCGTCCCACCCCTGCGGAGCCCACTTCTGCAAGTCGATCACGTAGTCGTCCTGCTTGCCGAGATCGACGTATTCGTCGGGGACGTCTGCCTTACCCCAGCGCGGACGATTGTCCGTCCTGTCCTTGTTAAATACACCGATGCTCAGCGCAAGCCGTTTCACGTATCCCGACTCGACGTGGTAATCGACCATGAAGCCTGCGAACGACTTCTCACCTCCCTGCCGGAAGTTGGGAGACGCATTCAGCGACACGTCCAGGAAACGAACCCCCTTGAGTTGCAGACCTGCGACAGACGGGTTGGCTCCTGCCACGCGCTGACCGCTCCTGCTCACTTCCAAGGCTAGGTGCGCGCAGCTGGCGCTCCCGTGCGAATCGTCGGGAAGGACGTTGGCACGGCGGGTGAGCACCTCAAAATCCGGGGGCTGCTCGTCCAAGATATTCAGTTTCTTCTCAGCGTCGGCTTTCGCCGTCGCGTCCAGACCTGCGAGCGCCTCCCGATACCAGTGCGCCGCCCGCCGTTGGGAACCTTCCCACGCGAGCCTGACGCTGTTTCCGGCGAGGTCCCACCAGCCATCGCCCAGCTTCTTCTGCTCTGCGGCAACCGTGGGCTTGGTCAGTTCCGTCGTTGCGAGCTGCTTGAGGTCGGCATCGTTCCCTTGCGCGAGCATCGGCAAGCCCTTGTCCCAGTCGTCCCTCTTGAAGCAGTGATACCTCCCGACGACCAGGTTCGCTTCAGGATCGGCGGGACTGGTCTTCAAGGTCGCCAAGGCGTGCTGGACTCTCTCAGGCAGTTCTTCAGGGTCCTGTTCGTCGGCTTTGCCGCCAGACTTGGGATTAGGAGTCACGTCTTCGGTCTCGGACTTAACGGTTTCGGACTTAGCGGTCTCGTCTTCAGGCTTGGGCTTGGTCTGCTTGATGTAGTTCTGGTCGTCGTCGCTTAGAGAGTGCGCACGGATAACTTGAACAAATTGCTATTGTGGCGTTCATTGCATTGTGTGATAACGTGTGCATGCAGGATGCACAGGTAATTGCACGGATTGAAGCCAAGTATCGGTTGCTGGAGCCGGAGTTGGATGAACGCCGACGGCGACAGTGGGCGGCAGCGGAAGCCTGTGATATCGGCTGGGGTGGGATTACAGCGGTTTCGCAGGCCAGCGGAATGTCTCGTACCACGATCACCGCCGCGCTTCATGAGTTGGAACTGCCTGAAAAAGAGCGTGCGGTTGCGGCCTGTCGCGTGCGACGACCGGGTGGCGGTGACAAGTCCTTGACAGAGACCGATCCGGGTCTGATGGCTGGCACTCGAAACGTTGATTGAACCAACGACCCGTGGCGACCCCAAGTCGCCGTTGCGCTGGACGTGTAAGAGCACGCGCAACTTGGCCGAGGAACTGACGCGTCAAAGCCATCCGGTCGGCGCACGGACCGTGGCCAAATTGTTGCACCGTGCGGACTATAGCTTGCAGGCAAACCGCAAGACTCGGGAGGGATCGTCGCATCCGGATCGCAATGCCCAGTTCGAGTACATCAATGCGAGCGTCCAGCGGTTCTTGAAACGCGGCCAACCGGCGGTTTCCGTGGATGCCAAAAAGAAGGAAAACGTGGGCGATTTCAAGAATGGCGGGAGGGAATGGTTCCCCCAGGGAACGCCCGAAGAAGTGCGCGTTTACGACTTCCTGATCAAGTCGTTGGGGAAGGCGGCTCTCTACGGCGTGTACGATCTGCTGCGGAACGAAGGGTGGGTAAGCGTCGGCATCGATCACGATACAGCGCAGTTTGCCGTCCCCAGTATCCGTCGATGGTGGAATGAAATGGGGCAGCAGCGATTTCCGCGCGCCCGCGAACTTTTGATCACAGCGGATGGCGGAGGCAGCAACGGGAGTCGCAACCGGTTGTGGAAGGTGTCGCTGCAAGAGTTGGCTGACGAATTGGGCATCAAGCTGTTCGTTTGTCATTTCCCACCCGGCACCAGCAAATGGAACAAGATCGAGCATCGCCTGTTCAGCTTCATCACGAAGAACTGGCGTGCCCGCCCCCTGGTCAGCCTTGAGGTCATCGTGAATCTCATCGCCAACACGAAGACGCGAACGGGATTGACTGTGAAAGCGGCCATTGACACAAACCATTATCCGACCAAAATCAAAGTCACTGACGAGCAACTGAGAAAGCTGCGTCTCAAACATCACAAGTTCCACGGCGAATGGAACTACACGCTCTCACCACGTAAGTAAACTTGTTCACGTTATCCGTGCGCGGCCGCTTAGCCTCGATAACCGCAGCCACATCTTGGTTCCATTGGATTTCCTGAACCTGACATTGTCGTACCCGGCGGACTCACGCTCGATGTCCACGAACTCCGCTTCAAACTCTTTCCCATCCGTGGCGCGAGTCCACTTCCGAATCCCGGCCCTAACGGCTGGAGATCCCGGACCAGCCCCAGAGCGATTGTCCGTTACCTTTTTGCCGTCCCCCTTCTCCGCTGTTTCAGGAGACACAGGAGGCACGCGATCGGTCAGGGGCCTGGAACGGAAGAACATGAACGAGCCTGCGACGACGAGACCGACAACGCAGAACGCCGAAAGGCCGACCGCTGCGGTGCGCAACGACGAGGACTTTCGACGTAAGGCAGGAGTCGCGTCGGAGGGCCGCTCCGGCGGCACGGATGGCCGCTGTCCGGCCGCCGACGCTTCGTCGGCTGTTCCCTGCTTCGGGTACAACTGCTCGACCTCCCCTGCCGGAAGCCACTCGGACATCCCCGACTTCCAGACCATGTCGGTCGGCTGCACCTGCCCGGATGCCACGAGATGCTTGAGTTCCTCCAGCGAGACGGGACCGTTGCTCGGCTCCTCTCGACCGTAGTGCCATTCTGCCGCCATCTCAGTATCCTCCGTTCGGGTTCAGTCGGTTATGCGAGAATCTCGTTCATCGCCGGTCTTCTGCTCCCCGTACCCCAACTTCTTGTAGAGCCTCCCGGAACTCTTGAGGAACCGCTCTGAGCCGACAGTCTCCAGCCAGCGGCCTTGAGCGGGTCCTTGCCGCTCTTTCGCTCGACCGGTGCGGCATGCCTTCCTGTACCAGTAGACCGCCCTCTGCTGCGAGCCTTTCCACACGAATTTGACCTTGCTTCCCGCCAAGCCCCACTAACCTCATCATCCAACCGGCAGCAGCAAACGGATCATCGACCTCCGGCGAACGGAAATCGACGTGTTCACGACGTTCCGGCACGCCCAAGTCCCCCTTGCCGAGAGCCCCAATGTTCGACGGACTGTGTTCCGGTCACTCAGAACCAGTCAGTCGGATCTCAGTTGCTTGGCTTTGGCGGCGTCAGCTTTCGCTTCGCGGTCATTCCCGGAAGCCTCGTAGGCGGCGGCGCGGTACTCGTACGCTTCAACACAGCCCGAATCCAGCCGGATCGCCTCCGAGAAGTCGGCGGTGGCCTTTTCCCACTGCTTTTGTGCAGCGTAGACCCGACCGCGGGTGCAAAGCGATGCGACGTCCTCGGGGTCGAGCTGGACGGCTTTCTCGCCGTCAGCCAATGCCTTATCCAATTCTCCCTTGGCCAGGTACACTCGTCCCCGGCATGCGTACGCCTTGCCGTCTTCGTCGTCTATGTGGATCGCCTGGTTGCAATCGTCGAGGGCTTTCCCGAATTCGTCCCGTTCGAGCCAAACGAGACCCCGAGTGCGCCAGGATTCTCCGTCTTCCCGATCGAGCTGGATTGCGATGTTCAAGTCGTCGAGCGCCTTGTCCAGCTTGTTCTGGTCGTAATAAGCCTTGCCTCGGGCACAGTAAGCCTGGGTATTCTCCGGGTCAAGCACGATCGCACGGCTCAGGTTCGTGACTGCCGGATCGTAATCGTGCTGCTTGTAGTAGACCTTGCCGATGAGGAAGCAGGCTTCGGCGCTGATTCTCATCGACCCCGAGTGCCCTCTTGAAGTCTTCAAGTGCCGCGTTGAGATCGTCCTGGTCGTAATAAGCCTTGCCCCGGGCGCAATAAACCTCCACGCTGTTCCGGTCAAGCTCGATCGCGCTGGTCAGCTCCGCAATCGCCTTGGTCGTATCGTTCTCGTCGTAATAAGCCTTGCCAAGAGCGCAATGGGCCCCGGCATTCTTCGGGGCCAGGCGAACGGCATTGGTTAAATCTTCGACGGCTTTGTCCAATTCGCCTTGGTAGTAGTAAGCCTCGCCGCGGACACAATACGCCTCGGCGCTTTTCGGATCGAGCCGGATCACCTTCGTCAAGTCGGCGACCGCTTCCTCCAGTCGATCCTGGTCGTAGTAAGCCTTGCCCCGGACACGATACGCCTCCGCGCCGTTCGGATCGAGGCTGGATCGCCTTCGTTAGATCGTCAACCGCTTGTTCCAGTTGATATTGGTCATAGTAAGCCTTGCCCCGGACACGATACGCCTCGGCCCCGTCCGGATCAAGCTGAATCACCTTCGTCAAATCGCCAACCGCCTCCCCCAGTTGCCCTTGGTCATAGTAGGCCATACCCCGGACACGGTATGCGTCGGCGCTGTTGGGATCGAGCTGTATCGCCTTCGTCAAATCTTCAATCGCTTGTTCCAGGTCGTCCTGGTCGTAGCACGCCTTGCCACGGACACGGTATGCCTCGGCATCGTTCGGATCGAGCCGGATCGCCTTCGTCAGGTCGTCAACCGCTTCTTCCAGTTGGTCCTGGTCGTACTAAGCCATGCCCCGGACACGATACGCCTCGGCGTTGCTCGGATCGAGCCGGATCGCCTCCGTTAAATCCTCGACCGCTTGCTCCAGATTGTCCTGGTCGTAATACGCCTTGCCACGGCTAAGGCAGCGCCTCGGGATAGTTCGGATCAAGTTCGATCGCCTTGGCAAAGGCAGAAATGGCGGCATCGAGTTCCCCGTTGTCGTAATGTTCAAGCCCCTCTTGGAAAGCCTTGACGGCGGCAGGAAGCGGGCGGGGCTCCGCCGGGGGGCGACTGCACGATGCCACCGGCAACATCAGCAGGGCGGCCATTACCAGCCGCGGTCTGCCACCGAGTGATCTGGATAGGACTTGCATGATATGGGGTCTCCCAGAACTCCGGTTCGTTTCAGGTTCAATCGCGTCGCAATGCAAGAAGGATAACCCTGAGGCCGAGTCTCGTCTTCCGGCCCTCTAGTGTTTGTGCGTTGCCGTGGAAGGCTTCGGCTGACTCTTGGGCTGCTGTGCTGGTTTATGGCGTGCCGCGCTCGCCCTGGTCGTGCTTGCCTTCGTCGCCTTGTTGACAGGCTTCTGCGTCTTGGCCTTCACTTGTCTTTCCTGATGGGTCGGACGAGCCCCCTTGGTTGCTTTGCCTTTCATTGGGCTTTTCGAGCCAGGCGTCGTCCTCCCTTTCTTGGTTCTCCTGTGCCTTGTGTTCAGGCTTCGCAACGGCCTTGCCGTGCGCCACATTTTCGCCAGCCTTGCCGCGTGCCACCTTTTCCTCGCCCTTGCCGTGCGTCAAATTTTGGGCAGCTTTGCTGTGCTCGGAGGCATGGGACAAACGAGCATCATGCTGCCCTGCTTGACGCAGGCGGGAGGATGCACTGAGAAGGCGATCGTGTGCCAGTGACCGGCGGTAATCATGCTCATGGAAGTACTTGGCAGACCGCAGCGCGAGCTGGGCGCTATGTCTCTGGTAGAAACGGTCGCCAAATCTGTGGTAGGTCTTGTAGAAGCGGCTGCCGTGGTCGTAGTAAGCGCGGCAGACGGGCGCTGCCCACACGCCACAATACCCGGCGTTATAATAGGGGCCGATGAAGCTGCCGTTGCCGTAATACCAGTCAGGAACGTAGCATTGTGCGGAAGCGCACCACCCGGGGATCGACGCATACGCGACCTGGGCAAGGTACTGGACAGGCTCTCCCATGGTCTGAATCTGGCTGTAGCAGGCATCGCCCTGGTTCTGCATTTCCGTCAGCAGGTCGGCGACGCCAGCCTTCGCCGCCTTGAGTTGCTCGCCGGAGTAGCCCTGCTGTTGGAGAGAATAGATGTAGGCATCCTGCTCAGCCTTGCTTCTCGTAAGGAAGTAGTTCTGGCAGAGCAAGGCGACTTGGTCGTCGGTCAGGCTCGTGACGCTGGACGACACTTTGGCAGTCGCGTCACCGTCAAAGGTGCCGAGATTCTGCATGTCGGCGAGCAGATGGTCCCGGAGCCATCCCCGTTGCTGGCCGGTATCGGCGGGGGGCTGGTCGGGAGTCTCGGACACAGGCGTATGCGGGGTCATCTCCGGAGATGTCGCTCCCCTGACGAGCTGCCTCACGTACGCACGATCCTCGTCGCTGAGCCTTGGCATCCGGACAGTCATATCAGTGCCGTCTGACTTGCGAAGCGTGACTTCTGGTCCCTCCCTCTTGACGAACTCAGCCTCGAACTGCCCGCCGTTCGGGCGAGTCCATTTCCGCATCTCGACGCCTGGCTGCTCGTTGCCTGCGTTCCTGTTCCCGCCTCCCTTCTCGCCAGGCTTGGTGTGTTGCTCGACGTACTTCCGGTCCTCGTCGCTCAAGTTCCTCATCCGCACGGTCATCTTGGTGCCGTCCGGATTCCGGAGCGTGACTTCCGCCCCCTCCCTTTTGACGAACTCCGCATCGAACTGCCTGCCGTTCGCGCGAGTCCATTTCCGCATCTCGGCAGCGGACGACGACGCGCTGACCAGCAGGAACGCTACGACCAGCAAGGTGGCGACAGACCTCGCATTCATGGGTCAATCCTCCCAAGGAAGTGGTGCATAACTGCCTGACGTGTCTTGAATTCGTTACCTGTTCAGCCGCTACTCCCGGTATCCCAGTTGCCTGTACAGCCTCCGGGAGTTCTTGAGGAACCGATCGGAACCCGTGGTCTCCATCCATCGCGCCTTCACGAGGTCGTTCGCCTCGATCCGGCAGTCGCCCCAGCCCTGTCCCTTGAACATCGGCTGCGACTCCCAGTCCCAGTCGATGTAACAGAACGCCTTCACGTCGTATTTGTCGACGAAGCCGAAGCACGGGACGAACCATTTGTCCCACGACTCCTGCCCCTTTCCCGTCCCCAAGCCGTACGGCGTGGACTCGGCGATCATCAGGGGCTTGCCGTGCCGCTTGGCGTACTCGGCGACCGGGACTATCCTCTCGACCGGCTGGGCGAAGAAGGAGACGGCGACCCAGTCCACGTATTCGTCCCCCGGATACCAGTCCTCGATCCGCGCCGACCCGGCGGCGAAGGAGTGCCAGACGTAGGCGACGTCGGTGACGCCTTGGTCGTCGAGCTTGTCGTGGACGTGCCGATACGCCTCGACGTACTTGCCGGGATCGTACTTGTTTGCCGGGAAGTCGAACTCGTAGCCGACGCGGAGGTAGACTGGGCGGCGGGAGGACTTGATCCACTCGCCCAGCCGTATGATATTTCCGTCGCACTCGCCGCCGATTACCCGGTCGAGCGAACCGACCATGTAGAGCCCGACCTGGAAGGCGCAGCGGGGATACTTGCGGAGCAGGCGGTCGAAGTCGGCGACGTTGCCGAAGTCGTGGACTCCCGTGTAGACCATAACCCCGCCTGGCACGACCCCTGTCGCTGCGACGTAGTCGTCGACGCTCTTGTTGTCCTGGCCCACCACGAGCAGGCACTTGCCGTCCGGCGGGACGAAGGCTTGGCGGTCGAGCGACCTGCTCGCGCCGGACGGCTCCTTCAGCGTCCAAGCGAAGTCGTGCCCGCCGTCGTCCCACGCAGCGTGCCCTCGAATCGTCCTGCCGTCCGGGCCGAGCTTCGCCGTCCGCGTCTGGGGCTTGTAGCCGTCCGGTCTCGTATGGACTAGGCTTGCCGTGATGTCACCGTCCTCGGTGACCGTCCCCTCGGCTCGCCAGTGAACTTCGACGTTCGCTTCGTTCCGGTAGGTGCAGGCGGCGACGAACTTGTCTTGACGCTGGGCGATGTTGACGAGGATGTCCTTCTCCTGCCGTTCCCACCACGTCCCGGCGATCAGGGGATACTTGCCGGTCTTTCGTCCCGCCGGCTCGGCAGCCATCGCCGAGGCGGAGAGCAAGAGCAGCCCCGTAAGCAACAACAAACGGTTGCCTGTTGCGGTCGCCTCAGAGCAATCCCTCAGGTCACAGCGGTGCGCTGACAGCGAGTGGTTCCGTGGACGGGATGGGAGCGGGAACATCGGAAGCCTTCGCTCTCGGGAGTGCCTCTTGGAGGACGTGCTCTTGCAGATCCGGGAAGATTCAGGCGGTAATGTTGCGCTTTGTCTGTGGCATTATTGTCTGTTTTGCCAGATTGTTGTCAAGTTATGACATCTGGCTTCGCACGACAATTTGGGAAGGTCGTAAGAGACCTTCGAGAGCAGCAAGGGCTGTCTCAGGAGGATCTGGCTGACGCTGCCCACCTCCACCGAACGCATATCTCCTTGATCGAGCGGGGGCAGCGCTCCGTGCGGCTGGAGACGATCGAGCGGCTCGCTGTCGCGCTTCGGGTTCAGCCTTCTCAACTCATGCCGGACATCAAGCTGCCTCGGCAGGCTTAGCCCCCGTTTTTGACAGGGGTTCACCATCGCTGACCGACTTGGAAGCCGTTCGCCACCGTCCGCTGTCCATATACCCTGTGCGTAACTGCGGGCGAGGCGCGGACAAGGATTCGGGAAAAAAGCCCGGAATCCTTGTCCGCACCGTACCGTCGCTTCCGCAAGCAAGAGGTGGAGGGACGAAGCTGCCTCCCCCGACGCGCAACACAACCTGCCATGACGTAAGGAGATGCGACATGAACCCGACCATCCGAATCCCAAGAACCCCCGCACGGGTCGCCTTCCTGCTCTTGGCGGTCTTCCTCGTAGCGGGGACGGCGCTCGCCATCGACCAGCCGCCACAGACCACTCCCCAGCAGCGGGCGTGGCTGCTCAGCCACCTCGTCACTGACATGCAGAGCGTCGGCAGCTTCACGGGCGACGACATCGCCCGGACGGTCACCCTCGTCAACGCCCTGACCGACGACCAGGTCGTCCTGTTCGCCCGTTTCTACTGCCTTACGCGCGAGAAGACCGAGCAGGACGCGAAGCTCTACGCCGTCCAGCAGACCGAGAGCGACGAGGCGGTCGCCCAGGCGAAGGCGCAAGTCGCCGACCTGCTGACGCGGCTCAACGACCAGATCCAGCAGACCTACGCCGAGGTGGCGACCGTTAGCCCCGGATGCGAGACCTTGTGCCAGTTCGCCTACGCCTCCGTCCCCGGATGGTGCGCCTACAACCAGTACGCCGTCCCCGACTGGTACTACGACGGAGGCTGCTACGTCGGGCCGGTCTTCTCGGCGGACTACTGCGGCGCGTACGCCGTCCCGGTCTACCGCGCCTTCTACGACCGTGGCAGCCGCTACAACTTCTGGAACAGCAGGGCGTACGTCCGCAACAACATCGGGCGGATCGGACACCACGGATCTCGCTCCAGCCCAGTCGTTACGGGAACACGACATCCGCAGCGTGCCGCCGGGCAGAAGGGCGCGGCGACCACGAGCCACAAGCCTCTGTCGATGTCGGGGCACCGGAACCCTTCGCCAGTAGCGAACCATGCTCCGAACGGCCTTGCCCGGCACGGCACCCCGAAGCCCCGCGACCCCGGAGCCGTGGCGAGAAACCGTGCCGCCGCACATGCGTTCGGCGGAGCGAAGAAGGCAAGCCGCTCCCAGCCCCGTGCCGTAGCGCACGCCCATCCCAAGCCGGCGGCTCGTCCGAACGTCCATGCGAAGGCTCATGCAACGCCGCATCCACAGCACGCCGCCCGCGCACAGCCCCACGTCCACCATGTCACCCAGGCACGATCCGGTCACGGACGGCACAAGTAGGGGACGGCGAAGAATGCGAACCAGCACCGAATTGCTGTACCCGAGTGGGGAAGGTAGGATGGTGGTGAACCGAGTCCGTCACCGCCTTCTTCCTTCGCCCCGATGCAAGAGCCCCTCGACCACACGGCGCAGCTCGACGGACTGCTCGACCTCATGCGGTCGGGCGACCAGACCGCACGCCAGCGGCTCGTCGAGCACGCCTGCGAGCGGCTTCGCGGTCTGGCGAGGAAGATGCTCCGACGCTACCCCAAGGTTCACCGCTGGGAGGAGACCGACGACGTGTTCGTGGAGGCGGTCACCCGGCTCCACCGAGCCTTGGCGACCGTCCAGCCCGAGTCCCCGCGGCACTTCTACAACCTGGCGGCGACCCAGATCCGGCGAGTCCTCATCGACCTTGCCCGCCGGTACTGCGGACCCGAAGGGCTGGGCAGCCGTCACGACACGGCGGCGAGGAGCCCGGACGGCGAATCGCCGCCGAGGTACGAACGGGCGGACTCGTCGGGCGAGCCCTCGAACCTCGCCGAATGGACGGAGTTCCACGAGCAGGTCGAGGTGTTGCCCGAGGAGGAGAGGGAAGTGTTCAACCTTGCTCTGGTACGAGCAGATGACGCAAGAGGAGGCAGCCGAGGTGCTGGGCGTGACGGCGAGGACCGTCCGCCGACGATGGCAGGACGCACGCTACCGGCTCCAGAAGGCTCGCCTCGGCGAACCGTTGCCCGCTGAATGACCATGACCGCCACACGACGACCAGTTCCGAGACCTCCTCGACCGCTGGGAGGAGCTGCGCGAGCAGGGGCAGGAGCCCAGCGTGGAGGAGACTGTGCCGGGATGCGCCCGCACCTCACCGAACGGCTACGGGAGTGGACTCGGGTGCTGAAGAGCGGCGACTGGCTCAACCGCCGGGCGGACGAAGTGGCGGACGAGACCCTCGGCGAAGCCGGCGTCCTGACCGCCGAGGAGAAGGACAGGCACCAGACCCTCGGCGAGTACGCGCTGCTGGAGGAGCTTGGCGGCGGCGGGATGGGGCGGGTCTTCAAGGCCCTCCACCGCAAGATGAACCGCACGGTCGCCGTGAAGCTGCTGCCGCGAGTCCCTCGTCCGGTCGCCGGAGTCCGTCGAGCGGTTCCGCCGCGAAGTCCAGGCGCTGGCCCGGCTCTCCCACCCGAACGTCGTCGCCGTCCACGACGCGGGCGAGGCGGACGGCACGCACTTCTACGTCATGGACCTGGTCGACGGCGAGGACCTTGCACGGCTTGTCAAGGAGCACGGGACGTTCCCGGTCGAGCAGGCGCTGGACTGCATCCTCCAGGCGGCTCGGGGACTGGAATACGCCCATGCCCAAGGGGTCGTCCATCGGGACATCAAGCCGTCGAACCTCATCCTCGACCATGACGGGACGGTGAAGATGCTCGATCTCGGCATCGCCCGGTTCACGCCGCTGCCCGAGCAAGCCGGCGACGACCTGACCAAGACCGGATGCGTCCTGGGAACCGTGGACTACATGGCTCCCGAGCAAGCGATGAACACCCGGCGTGCCGACCACCGAGCCGACATCTATTCCCTGGGATGCACCCTTCCCTGAAACGCTTTCGCCGGTCAAGGGGTGGCTTACGTGTTTTTTGGTTGTTACAATGATTTTGTCTCAGGCGGAGGATAGGGCAACGCAGGGGTGCGACCCGAGCGTCGCCTGGGATCCACGAGTTGATGGGCCTGTCTCGCTTCGCGGGACAGGCCTTTTTTCGCGTCGTCTCAACTCTTGGTTATCCTCCTCATCAACTTGTGGTCCAACTGCGATAAACCCGTGTGGTCCGACAGCATTTCGCGGTTTGAGTAAAACCAACTATCCCTACGTGTTGGGGCAGCCGCTTGCGACCGGAACATTCTTGGTGCCGGCCGCCAGGCGACCCGCCCGGCACAAAATGGGTATGCGGCATCGAACGGCCCAATTACTTACGGGTCTGGCCGACGGTTGCCCGGCGGCGGACCATAGGGTGACGGGGCTGGTCCGAGCGCAATGTTGTCTTCGCAGTCGGGATCTCCTTGGGTTCAGGCCGCCCTGGACGGCTGCCTGGCCGTGGCGGCGGCGTATCGGCGTACGGCACACGCTTGGTCCACACCACGTGGACCACTTTGGAAAGCTCATGGGCCACGGCCACTTTCGCCGAAGCTCTTGCGGCCCTTCGGCCGGCCCGTGCCGCACAGTCTCGCGTAGAACTGCCGCAGCCGAAAACCGTGCGGGCCTTTGGTGCGTTGCACGCCATGCACGGCCTCGATCAGTGCCCAACGCAGCACGTGATTGCAGGCGCTGCTGCAATGCCGCGGCCCTTCGCGGCCCGCCGTGTCGTCGCTCACCGGCGCCAGGCCGGCGTAGCTGGCCAAGTGCCGGAACGTGGGAAAACGCTCGATCTCGCCAATCTCCGCCCGAATCACGTGGGCCAGAATCAGGCCCACACCCGGGATGGTCATCAACAGCCGCACGAGGTCGTCTGCTTCCAGGTTCTCGATCATCCATTGCTCGACTTCGCCGATCAACAACGTCAGCGAATCGAGCAATTGGAGGCATCCTTGCAGGGCTTGCCGCGAGCCCTCGGGCAGAGCCAACTCGTCCAAAAAGCGTCGCCCGGCCTTGCCGAACAAGTCGCTGAAGTCGTGGAGGATTCCGTGACGGTGCAGGACGGCTTGGGCCCGGTTCTTCACGGCCGTCCGCAGCGCCGACAGCGCCATGCGGTAACGGGTTCGTTCCCGTCGCTGGCGGACTTCCGGCGGCGCGAGATAACTCTCCGGCAAGATGCCGCGAAGCTGAAACTTTCCCAGCCGGTCGCTGTCGCAGCGGTCGGTCTTGGCCTCGTGCTTGGCCAGGGCGCGGATCACCGGCGGATGGCCCAGGTGGACGGGATGGCCCAACTCTTCCAGCAGATCGGCCACCCAGGGCCAGCCGAAGGTGGCCTCCAGGGCCACGGGGATTTCCGGGTCCAGGTGCGACAACCAGGCGCGCATCGCCTGTTTGTCGTCATGTTCCAGCCGCGCCCGTTCCACTGCGCGGATCTCGCCTTCGGGCGTTTGTTCCATTAAACTGACCTTACTGAACTTGCGATGGTTATCCCATCCTAATGCACAAGGATTCATGGCTGCCTCCTGGGGTGAAATGGGGTTTCGATACAACCACCCATTTTCGCCTCGGCGAGGCAGCGTTTCATCCCATTACTTCCTCCTGACCGGACAGCCGGTCTTCGGCGGCGAGACGGTCATGGAGCGGCTGGTAGCCCACCGGGAGCGTCCCGCCCCGTCGCTGCGGAAGGCATGCCCCGCCGCGCCTAAGTGGCTGGACTGGGTGTTTCGGAAGATGGTCGCCAAGAGGCCGGAAGACCGCTACCAGTCAATGGCAGAGGTGATTTCGGCTCTGGAACAGCACGCCGCGCCGACGAGGAAGCGGTGGCGTAGGATTGCCGGCACCCTTGTTGTAGCTTTGGTGGTCGCAGGATTCGCATTCCTGCTTCCCGACATAGTACCCCAGGGTCGGCCCGGTAACGAACCGAAGCCGAAGGTCGGCTCGACAGGTGCCGAAACGAACCTTGCCCGCGGCAAACGCCTGTGCTTCGAGGAGAACAAGTGGGCGGAAGGGTTGCCGTTGCTGGCCGAGTGCAGCGACGACCGGCTGAGACGGCTGGCGACGGCAGAGTTGAAGGAGATCGCCTCGCCGCAGGAGAAGTTGAAGCTTGGCGACAGCTGGTGGGACTTCGCGGGAGGCGAGGTCGGCGTGGTCTGGAAAGGCGCTCAGCAGCGGGCGGCACACTGGTACCGGCAGGCAGTCCCGGCTTCGGGGCCGCAAAGGGCGATGATCGAGCAGAGGCTGAAGGACCTGGAAGGGCAACCTGCCGACCTTGAGGTGCTGAACCGCCGCGTGCAAGTCTTTCCCGGAAAGGCGCACGGTTTCGCCCGCACCGCCAACCTCGTACTGGAAGTCAGCGACAACGGAACGACCGGCCCCGGAGCGCGTTACGCGGGACTGGAACTCAAGGGGATTCGTCTTCTGGACGCGGTGGTGACCGCTTCGCCGAACCTTGAGCGGCTGGCCAGGAACTCGCTCGCGGGGCTCATGGTCGATTACCACGTCGGCTCGGGCTACACCAAGAGGGTCGCGGTCGGTTTCGGGGTAGTGGAGAGAAACAGGGTGAACGTGAATCCCCAGTGGGGAAAGCACGACGTGCCGGACGAATACGTGGATCTCGGCAGGCACGACCGCTACGAACTGGACTTGCAGCAATGGGCTCCGCCGGAATGGGACGGACAGTCGTGGGTCACCTTGTCACTACAGCAGGCCGGATTGGACACCGCCATCACCGCCCAGTTGATACCCGTCGCCAAGCGACAGCAACAAGAACACCCCCTGGATCTGCCCGTGAAGCCGACCTGGCGGACGACCAGCGAATACCCGCTCATTGCCGGACGCTGGTGCGAGTCGGAGGGAGAGGGAATGTTCGTGGACGTGCGCCAGTACGGCGACGAGTTCGTGGCAACTACCACCTACCAACATGAGGGCGAAGCCGTGAGCTGGCGCATGGAGGGGAGGATCGACAGGGACGGGCACATCACCGCCAAGCTCGTCCACGTGCAGCCGCATCCGCCCGACAAGTGGCTGCCGCAGACCCGGACGGCGATCCTGGAGCCGGACGGCAAGGCCGTCCACGGCTATTGCAACTGGGGCAGCGGCGGCTGCCAGTTCGACTGGCAACTGCGGGAACCACGGGAAGCGGAAGAAAAGGAACTGTCGCCATGAAACGTCGAACATTCATTACGGTCTGCCTGTCGCTGCTGTCCTGTTCGGCGGTGCTGGCAGGCGAGTACAAGAAGTTCGTCTTCAAGATCAAGACCAAGGGCGGCGGCATCGTCGGGAACGTCGTTATCCAGGCGAAGGACATCGAGGAGGCGAAGCACAAGCTGCGGGAGCGGTATCCCAACTGCGAGATCCTGGAGGGGCGGGAGAAGTAGCTATCTTTTATGAAGACAAGGAGAGCGGGTATGCGAAAGGAACTGATGCTTGGGCTGAACGACGTGTCGCTAATGATCATTGAGGAACGCGGTCGTAAAGACATCGTGGTCGGCGTTCCTCATCATGCCCCGGCTGGAACGAAGTTTCTACGATGTCCCAAACGCAGACCCGCAGACGAGAATGCTGGCTATCTCGGTCGGTATCTTGCAGAGACGCTCGGTTGTTGCAGTGTCGTTGCCTGCAACTACTTTGTCGATGCGAACAAATCCCTTCAGACCGATTATTCGGTGCAGATAGCAGCCTGGAACCCGAGGGTATTGGTGGAGATTCACGGACATGGAGGAACGAATGCCAGGCACAAGATCGAGATTTCATCCGGAACATCAGAGAATGACAGGTTCTCCATCGCACTCGCAGACGGACTTCGGGAACGCCTTTCCGAATCCCGTGCCAAAGGGCTTCGACAGTTGTCTGTATGCGGAGAATTTGCTGAGCTGGGCTTGCAAGCAAGCGAAACTTTGACCGTGACATGCGGCAGATGGCTGGCTTACCATATCGAATTGCCGCGAGAACTCAGAATACGACCAAAGGGTCTGGGAAAGCCGCCAAAGATCGGCTATCGGTTTTGTGACAACCTTGCACAGGCAATTCATGGAACTGATGTGATCAGCCAACCGTGAGTTCTTGCAGGTGTCACATGATAGGCCCGCTGCTTATTTGTCTGTCCTTTCCGTGGAAGGGATGGCTGGAAGAAGCCTCTTCCAGTTTCAGTGGACACGGGAACATGGCGAGCAGGTAACGCTCGACCGAACGTGCGGTTCTTGCTTGTCCTGTACTGCCCGTCCTCGTCACCCCTCTCTGAACAGATCCATGCACGTCTTGTCGATCTTCTGTGCCGAGAACCGTTCCATCAGCCGCTCGACCTCCTGCTGCGCGGGACTCAAAGGCTTCGGCGAAGGCTGCCGTCGCTGCCGGAACGTCGCCAGGCGCTCCTCGATGCCGTCCAGCGCCCTGATCGCCTCCTTGACCTCCTCGCACCCGTCCACGGTTCTCGTAAAACCAGGCGAGATACGACGGTTGCCGCTCGTAGACCAGCGCGACCGTAAGTCCGGCGAACTTGCCGAAGGGCATGACCGCCGCCCGCCTGCCGCGTTCGGCGTCGGCGCTCCGGATCGTTGTCTTCCTCGCTTCGTCTTCGCTCATGTTGTCCGCCTCCTCGTCATGTCCTCGTGCGCCTGTGCGCACCGTCCCCGTCATGTTCCCTCAGGCAGCCGTCCGGGAAAGCCATCCTAGCCCCGCCTCGACCAGTTTTGAGTCCCAGTCCGTCCTCAGTATCGAAGGGAATACCCTTTTCGGTCGCAAGCCGACCTGTTCCGGTCGTTCCCGAAGCGATTCGGCAACGACGTTGCAAACAAGGATGCTCGAAGGGGAAGGGATAGTAGTATCAGTCAACACCTCTTCCATCATCCCCATCAGTCTCTCGCCCAGCTTCCACTTGCACGCCTTCCCGGACTCCCTGTTGCCTGCCGATGTCGTTGGGAGTATCCGGGAGTCGGGCGAAAGTGGTTCTGGAACGGCATCACGGACTGGTTGCAAACGGCGATTTTGCAAGGAGTGCCGGTTCCCTCGCACGAGACCGTGAACTGGTCAAATTGACCGGTTGGCCGACGGGTGCCGTGCCTGACCAGGCGCAGACATCTGCGCCTCGGCGGAGGCTCGTGTTTGAATCTGAACATCGGTCATCATCACTTGTTCCCACAGTGGGAAGAATCTCGGCTGCCGGCCGGCGGCGGCATTCCACAGTGAAAAACCCGACAGCGGGGAAAATGTTCGGTGCGAACCTTTTCGCGGCTTGCGGGGGCTTCTTGCCGGAGTCTCGCGCGTGAAACTTGCCGTGGCGTGGGGGGCGGTGCGTGGTAAGGATCCTTACCGTTTGGGCGGCGATGCCACTCACCTGTCCTTGCCTCCACGACGTCTCCGGAGCAGATACGAGATGAACGAGGGTGATCCCGGCAAACTTGTAGCTCGGGTCGATGTAGTGTTCGATGACGTAGAAGGCGAAGTAGTAGGCTCGTGCGAAGCACCAGACGGCGATGCCGAGCAACAGGGCGACCTTCACGGTGGGGCATTCCGCAAGGATCAACCCCGAAGCCATGACGCCCCCAAGCACGAACAGGGCACCCTTGGTGTAGAGCAGTCGAGGACTCTTGATATCGGTCATGTTGCCTAGCGTCCCTTCGTCGCTTTCCTGAACCGCACGATACGCACCTCCCCGTCGAACTCGACCTTCGCCAGTTCGTCCAGCATGATCTCCAGCACCCGCTCGGGCTTCCCGCCGCCGCTGCCGGAGCCGATCACGTCGACCACGGCGAAGCCGTTCGGAGAGGGATAGCGGCGGTGCAGCTCGGCGATCGCCTCCGCCGAGCGGGCGCAACCAAAAACGATATGCCCGCGGGCGACGAAGCCGTCGACGAGGGCCCGGCCCAGCCCCCGGCTGACGCCGGTGATGACGATACGCTTGGGAACTGGCGACAGTGTCGCCCTCCTGGAATGTTCAACGGCCCTTGGCCGAGGCCCTGACGCAGCAGCGAACGCACCGTCCATAGAAGAAATTGGCCCAATCAGGGCGTCAACGAATGAGGAATCGCCGCCGAAGCGCCAGCCGCAGGCTCCAGGATGGCGCCGCAGAGGTAAACCGTCCCGAACGTCGGGAAGATCATGACCTTCACCGCCCCCTGCGTGACTTCCAGGGTGCGGGTGATCCGGACGGGCTGCGTGCCGCCGCTGGGGATCGTCAATTTCTCCACCGCCGGCAGCAGCGTCGGAGAACCCCGGAAGGTGACGTCGGCAAACGCGGGCTTGGGGGCAAAGATCAACTGCACGGTATATCGTCCCGGCGGCAGCTTATCGCCCATGACGGGGCCAAGCTCAAATATCAGCCCCTTCCCCAAGATCTTCTGCTCGATCTTCACGCCACAACTTAAAAGCTCGTCGGGCGGGGTATCCGGGCTTTCCACGAACACCGGCATGCCCGTTTCCCTCTCCCCCAAGCCTTTCCAGAGGCGTTGCTGCTTGTCGAAAAAGAAGGTGCTCGCACCGCTGTCCATCGCCAAGGGATCATGGAAAGTCGGCTCAAAACGGAGGCGGACCAGTTCGAGGCCCTCGGCCTGCCGCTCGCTGACGATATAGGGCAGCCAGCGGAGGTTCATCGAGACGAGAATGCCCTGTTCCCCCTTGGTGATGCCGCCCAGCGCCGCCGGTGACAACACCTCGGCATATTGCCGGATGATGGCCTCCGGCTTGCAACGGGCCAACGCCTGCCGGGCCTGTTCCAAGCGGCCTTCCTCCCGCAGGGCCTGAGCCTCCTCGAAAGCCGTTTGCGACTGGAAGAAGGCTATGACGAACCGCTCCAGGCCGCTGAAGTATTCGACCCACTGCCGTCCTGAGGGAGCCAACGGAGCTTGCGAAACCTTGGCCAGCAGATCCAGCCGCTGCTGGCATCTGGCGGCAACGCCCGGCGGGTCCTTGAGGATGGAACTGACGAAGCGGTCCGAGGTCTCGCGGGCAAAGTTGGGCGCATCGGTGACCCAGCGGAGGAGATATTCGCCGCCGGTCTGCCGGGCAGACTCGCCAAAGGTATGCGCGGCCATTTCCCGCGCGGTCTCCGCCAGGGGCTGGTCCTGGGTCGCTTGCCACAATTGCGCCCCCAGGCTCTTAAAGTAGATATCCATCGTGCGGGTGTTCCAATGGATGATGCTCAGGCCGGTGCAGTTCGCAGATCGCAGGAACGTGGAGAAGTTCGCGTAGGGCGTGTGGGGCCGGATCAGGTATCCGCGGCCGTCGTGGTTGGCCCAGAACACGGGGTACAGCTTCCGGTGGTCGCCGACGCTCTTGAGGAGATCGCCCATCCCCGCGACTTCGATGCTCTCCGTCTGGTCCATCATCACCAGGCTCACCTCGGGCGGGAGGAACTGATCGGCGGCGGGGAGGAATTCATGGGCAAAGGCCGAGCCGGACAGCTCCACGTCGGCGCGGCCCAGCTCGCGGAGCACGCGGCTGACTGCCGTCATCATTTTCGCCAATACGAACATCGGCACGGCCTTGAGGTCGTTGCGCAGCCGCGGGTTCTTCTGCACCGCCGCGGCAAACTGCGCCTGCCATGCCTCCGGAAAATCCTGCACCTTGACGTCGCGCCACGGTATCTCCTCAAAACGATAAAACAAGATCAAGCGGTCGATCTCCGGATACAGTTTCATCAGCGTCGAGATCTCCGCCCGGTAATACTCGTAGCCCTCCGGCGTGTCGGGATTGGCCAGTTGGCACTCGCCGCTCCCCAAGCGGGCACCGGGGGGCAGTTGGCGAATCAGTTCTTGCGGGTTCGATTCGGGGGTCTCCACGTCCAACACGAAGGAGACATGGAACCCGCGGCTGTGCGCCAACTTGAAGACTTGCTGCATCAGACCGATGGCGGCCTCGGTGCGCTTTTCGTCCGGGACCATCGAAATCTTGCCGCCGAAGACGGGGCCCGTGAAACTCTCGCCGCCGAACAGGCGGCGGACGTCGTTGACGTGCTGAGTGCCCCATTCTCGGCCCTTGGCGGTGGACGTGAAATAGCCCACCGGCTTGGTCTTGCCGCGGAAGTCAAAGGTGAAAATGGGGCTGTTTCCGTAGCAGTGGACCATCACCGTGTTGTAGCGCATCCGCCCGATTTGGGTCAGCCAACGTTGCCATTCGGGCAAGTCCCAAGCGGAGGAACCGCTCAAGAAGTTGTGCCAGGGAAAGACGGCCCGGTCGGGGAAAAGCGGTGCGTCGGACACCGTCCAGTCCGTCAGCTTCAACTGTCCGGGCCGCGGTGGCGGTTCCGTGTTGTACGACAAGTAGAAGCCGTATCCCAGCTTTTCCAGCAATCCATAGACGCCGTAAAGGACTCCCCGCGGGTCAGCTCCGGCGATAACCCCGATCTCGGCGCCGCCCTCCTTGGCCGTACAGACGAGGAAGCTTTCCGGCTTCGCCAGTCCGGCCGCCGGCAGGTACTTGGCCAGTTTGGGCTGCGACTTCACGGTGCCCAGCAGGATATGCGTGGCGCCGCCGGGCGCAGTAGTCGCCACGGGGAAGCGTTCGTCCGGGTAGAGGTGCTGAAGATGTGCCGTCAGTTCTTCGGCCGCGAACTTTTCCGCATCACTTGCGTCCGCACCGACGACCACGGGGATTTCCTTCGCAACGGCGTAGGTGTTCAACGGCAAAAGAATCACCGCCCAAGTAATGATTCGAGTCGTAAGCTGTCTCATTCTTGTCTCACCTTTCTGTCCGCTGACGATCTTCTCGGCGGGCAATACGACCATGCACTGTGAACCGCCATACCCGTTGGCCGGGTGGCACCGCAAACATAACAGACCAGCCGATTCGCATCAAGCATCTCGACCATTCATCGCGCGAACTTCTCCACCACTTCGTCGGCGATATGTGCCCACTCCCAGAGCCGTTGCGGCTGGTAGCGGACGGTGGAGATGTCTTTCATAATCAACTCCACGTGGCAGCGGCCGCCGCAGGCCGCCAGGAAATCGGTTAGATCTTGCCGGGCCCGTTCGGGTTGCCATCGGTCTTCGGCGAAAATGGCCGGGCTCGGCTTTCGGCTGATGACGTAATCCGCCCCGATCTCGTCGATTGCCCGCCGCGTATCACACCAGGGACTGATGGAAATCTTCCGCAAATTGGGAATCCGCCGCAAGACGCCGATCTTCTGGTCCAGCGGCTCGCAGCAACCGTAGTACGTGAGCCCCCAACGCGACAACCAGCGGAGGTCGTGCTCGACGGCGAACTCCCAGTGCATCCGCGGCGAGACCTGGACGAAGATCTGCGCGTTGGAACAGCCCCACATGTTGTGCGGCCGGACATGGGCCGGATCGTAGTCGCTGCCCGGCAGGCGAGCCGTGTAGCCGTAGCCGCCGGAGCCGATCCGGGTGTTGTTGCAGTCCAGCGAGAGCAGGTTTTGGGCCTCGAACTGGTCGAGCTCGGTCATCCAGGCATTGACCATCCGGTCAACGGCCGCATGGACCAGCGCGGGGCGTTCCACCAGGTCGAGCATTGCCTCCTTGACGCCCCACCAGCGGATCAAGAAATCCCAGGGCGTGTACCAGAGGTGCGTCTGCCCGACCTTCCGCACCGGCATGATATCGGCGTAAACGTCACACATAGCCTGGTAGCGAAACTCGGTGGCTGCCGCGTTGTGGGTCACGCGCGGCATCCGGATCTTCTCCAAATCGGAGAAGTCGCGAATCTGGATTTTGAAATGCCGGGATACGACATCGTTCTCCTCGTCCGTCCTGGCGACGTCCACGTCCTCGACGATGCCAAACGCGGTGGTGTGAACGGCCAACGGGCAGGCGAGATAATCATTAATGATCATGTCGCCGGGCAAGTGCCGCCACTGGTAGAGCGTCCGCCGCAGGTCGCGCTCCTGGTCGCGGGCCCAAGGGTGCTCGGTCTGAAGCGTCAACTCGCCGCCCACGTCCATCTCGTGCCAGCAGACCTCGTTGATCCAGACCATCGGGCGTGCCGACTCCAAATCGTTGAGTCTTTGCCATAGCCGGGCCTTTTCATGATGGATCGGCATCGCAGCGATTTCGGCCAACTCGAAGGCGAGGTGGCGGAGAATGTCCTTGTCGTGGGCACTGAGGCTGATTTCCTCGGCCACTGGCAGCGGCTCGCAATGGCTGGCGCTATGCAACATGCGGTCAATCCTTGCGGCTCTCAGTGTCCAACGGCTCAGCCGCGATTTCCATCGGCTCCAGCCGCGGCAACAGCAAGTGGATTGCGGCTGTGGCCACCAGGTAAGCGGAGCTCGCGATCACAAAGGGAATCAAGTAGTCTTTCTTGCCATAGACGGCCTCGGTCCAATCGAGGACGTAGCCGATCAACGTGGCGAAGACCATCATGCTTATGTAAGCGGCGGTTCCCCCGATGCCTACCACGGAACTGACCGCCTTGCGGGGAACGGTGTCGGAAACGAGGGTGAAGATGTTGGCGGCGTACCCTTGGTGGGCAGCCGCGGCCACGCCCACCAGCACGGTCGCCACCCACATGTTGGTAACACGCGCCACGCATGCTACCGGAATCACGCACACGGCACACGCCAGAAAGGCCGTCTTTCGGGCCGCGTTGATGCTGGCGCCGCGCCGAATCAGCCACGACGACAGCCCGCCGCCCGTCACGCTGCCCAAGTCGGCAATCACGTACACCACCAACAAAGGGCCAAAGACCTGGTGCAAGTCGATGCCGTGGTTGTTCTTGAGGAACTTGGGCAGCCAGTTGAGGTAGAACGTCCACACGGGGACGATCAGCATCATACCCAGCGTGTAGGCCCACGTCTGACGGTAGCCGAGCAGGCTAAGCCAGGAGATTCTTTCCGGCGGATCGGGCGGATCGCTGCGGATCAAGGCCAACTCCGCGGGCGACACCCGGGGATGCCTTTCCGGGACATCGTACATCAGCAGCCAGAGGGCCAGCCACGCGAATCCCAGGGCACCGGTCAGATAGAAGGCGGCGGGCCAGCCCCACCCCATCCCTGTAACCATAATGGGCACGGCATAGGCGGCGACGATAATTCCGGTGTTCGTGCCGGCGTTGAAAACACCCGTCGACAAGGCCCTTTCTCGCATCGGATGCCATTGGCCGACCGTCTTGATCGCGCCGGGAAAGTTGCCGCCTTCCGCCAGGCCCAGAGCGACTCGGCCGGCGCTGAATCCGGCCACCGACAACACCGTGGGAGTGAGCGAACCCAAGAATGTCCCGGCAAACGCGGCCTTCAGCCACGGCAGCCCCGCGTAGACCAGTGGATGCACCAGACCGTGGGCCATCGCCGCCACGCTCCACACGGCGACAATCACGGCAAACCCCCTGCGCTCGCCGATCCGGTCCATCATCCGCCCCGCCAGGGTCTGCCCCAGGGCATACGCCAGGCTGAAGGCGCTGACGATAAAGGCATATTGCTGCTCCGACCAACGAAATTCTTCCGTCAGGGTCGGCCCCAAGACTCCGAGGACCTGGCGGTCCACGTAGTTGATCGTGGTCACCAAGAACAGCAACGCGCACACTACCCAGCGGTAACGCGAGCGCGTTGTCGGCGACCCGTCGGCGGGATCGGCAGGCATCTGCCCCTCGTTCTCAGGCCAGCTTGTCAGCGGCATGGTGTGGTGCTGCATTGCGCTCGGCGATCACCCGACGGATCGTCTCTCGCATCAGTTCGGCCGGGGCTTCCCGGCCGGTAAACATCGAAAATTGCAGGCAGGCCTGGCGGACGAACATATCGACACCTCGGACCACCGTGCAGCCGCACGCCTCGGCGTCGCGGAGGAACATCGTCCGCTCGGGGTTGTAGACGGCATCGAACACGATCATCGACGGGCGCAAATGATCTTTCTCGAACGGCGTGGCGTCGGCATCGGGGTGCATTCCCACCGGCGTGCAGTTGAAGAGCAGATCGGCCGGCACACTGTACCGCTCGGACCACGGCACGCCAGGGCAGTGAAACCGCTGTGACAAACGGGCGGTCTGTTCGGGAACGCCGTCGGTGGCTACGACGCTCACGCCACGGCGGAGCAGCCCGCAAGTAATGGCCTTGCCCACCCCGCCGGACCCGAGCACCAGCGCGGTCTTTCCGCGGACGCGGCGCGCCATGCCGTCGGGGCCGCCGATGGCCGCCTCCAGGCTGTCCATCGCGCCCTGGTAGTCGGTGTTGTGGCCCGTGGTCTTCTTACCGTCGAAGAGAATGGTATTGGTGGCGCCGATGCCGCGAACGGCATCGTCCACTTGGGTCAGCGTCTGGATCACCTCTTCCTTGTGCGGCATGGTGACGCTCAGGGCCTTGACGCCCAAGGCCGGCGCATCCTGCATGAACTGGGCAAGGTGCTCGCGGGGCACGAGGAAAGGCACATAGACCTTGTTGAGCCCGTAGTGGTGGAAGCCGGCATTGTGGATGAACGGGCCCATGCTATGGGAGACGGGGTCGGCAATGATTCCGTAGACATCGGTTTCCGCATTGATCCGGTCGGCGCGGTAAATGTCGGCCAGCTGCCGGTAAGCGAGTTGGCCCGGCGTACCGACAGCCTCCCCTTCGTCGGAGGCGGCGTACACCAACGGAGCGCCGAACCTGGCGGCCAAAATCTGCGATGGCGTACCGATCTCTCCCAGGCAGAGGCCCACCGTCGGCGTCCTGCTCTGCTGTATCAACTCCAATATCCGGAGGTTATCATGCGGTTGGCGGGCCATCGTACAGAGCTTGATGATGTCGGGGCCAAGCCCGCCGAGCCGACGGTGAATGCCATCAAGATCGCCGAACGTCTTGTGAAGATCATAGAAGCTCACGATCCGCTTCGTCCGGCCTGATCGCGGGACGGACGCAGCCGCGTCGTGCTCGATCTCGACGTAGTCTGCGCCTTCCTCGATTGCCGTCCGCAGCAGCGCAAGTCGCTCTGGTTCGCTGCCAGTGAACCTCCCGCCGTCGGCAGTACGGCGGCAAGCGACGATCACCGGACTGGGCCGCTGGGCCATCAGTTGCCGGAGATTCACTTCGCCGTCGAGGCAGTCCAAGCGAATCTCGACCAGCTTGATGCCTTGGCTGGCCAATCGCCGGTGCTCCGCCATCACGTCTGCTTGCCGGCCGCGGCCGATGCTGACACAAATCATCATTGGGACTGGCCTACGGGCTTGCACCTCGAAATGAAGACCGCATTATTGCGCCACGGCCAGCGAATCGCAAGGCCACGCACTCGTGAGAATCGCTTTGCTTCACCGAAACCGGGCCGTCGTCCTTCTCCAGGATCGACCGCGGCCCCTCGCCGTCGAGCCAAACCCTGGTGGCGGAATCGTCGCGCAGCCATGCGTCCCAGAAGGCCGTGCACAACGCCAGGATGGCCAGATGGTGATTGGGGTTCCGCTTCTCGACGTCGCCCGGCAGGGGGCGGTCGGTGAACGCGGAGTGCTCCGCCCGGTCGAGGACCAGCTCGTACTTGCCGTCGGGCGGCAGCGCGGGAAAGACGCCGAGCCGCGACCTCGTGTCGGCGTCGCCGATAGATGGTCGTAGTATGCTTGAAGTGACCCGCTCCTGTCGGCAACTCCTTCCGGCAGCCGCGACCGGAGCTTCGTTGGAAATCTGGCTAAGCTGGGCGAAGGTGAACTTGGCGTGGGAGCGGAAGGCAACCTGCCGGTCACTCCTGAAAGGCAAGAACTAGGTCCCCGGATCCATTTCCAGCACCGAGTGTGTCCAGAGATACCAGGCGTTGTGGGGCTGCCAGTACTCCGTGGTGTGCCAGTCAAAGCCGTACTCCATGTCAAGCACCGGCTCGTCCTCTTCGTTGCCCCCGAAGCCGTTCATGAGCGCGCCCACGGTCAGGCCCTCATACCGAGAGTGGGGATAGGGATTGCGCATCCCCTCGCCGCTCATCAAGCAGGCACCGAACGGATTCGCCCCCATGATCCACTCCAACTGCCGGTAAGCCAATTCCGTGTAGTCGCGGCTTCCGAATGCCCTGCCCGCCAGGGCGAGCAGCGCCGCGTGGCTCTCGAAGTGCGACGTCAGGCCGTGCGAACCCCGCGCGACGGGCATGAAGTAGCGGTAGGTGAACTCGCCCCCGAGCGGGTGGTAGCGTTCCGGAGAGGGCGAGCCTTTGAAGAGTCCCAACGGCATGATGCGGTAGGCATTGCGGGAAGTCATCGGCACGACGTACTCGTCCAGGTGGAGCCGCACGGCGTCCCGCCACTTCCGCGTGTCCGGATGTTCGGGCAAGCCCCTGGCAAGTTCCAGCAAGGCGATGGCCGGGATTCCGGGCAGGCAGTGGTGGATCAGTGGAGCGGAGTTCTCCGCCGAAGTACGCCAGAAACCCCGGACCACCTTCTGGCCGCCGGCGTACTCCGTCACCTGCATCTTGAGCAGGCGCTCCGCAAGACCCGCGGCTTGCTCCGCCCAACGCTTGTCGCCAGTCGCGCGATACAGTTCCGTCGCCGCCAGGAGCCACCACCCCAACTCCAAGGTCCCGCTTCCCGGAGTGTTGGCGTTCCAGCAACGGAGCGCGGTGGGCAGGCAGAGCTGCCCGTAGCCGGGGTCTGTTTTTCGGTACACCTGCGAGAGCAATGCCTGCACGGCTATGAACTGGGCCTGAACCTGGTTGGGCTTGGAAGGGTTGATGTAGCGGTTGTCCTCGCTGCCGATGACGTTATCCGTCCAGTGATTGTCACTGTTATCGCCATCGAGGCCACCGGCAACGTCATTGAACACCCGCCCGTCGGCATCCTGCATCTTCAGCCAGTAGCGGTTGCCCCATTTGATCTCGTCGAGCACAGGCGCGAGCCCCGAGCCATCCAGGTTCCACCGTTCTCCCAGGTTACGCGCCAGGTTGCACAGGGCCGTGCCGCTGAGCAGCGCCGAGGTCATCCACTTGCGAAGGTCGCCGGCATCATGCCAGCCGCCGGTCATGTCGATGTACTGCCCGTTGTCGCGCCTGCGGGCATCGTCCAGGTGGCAAACCAGATGCACATTGGGCACAGCGATGCCACACCGCTTCTGCGGATAAAAGCTGAACGCTTTCGGCAACGTGCGCCGCCAGGCGTCTTCCCGGATGAAGAACGGGACAGATCGTTCGTCACCGATGCTGACCTGATACACGCCTACACGTTCGACATCGCTAAAGTCTCCGACAAGGCACTCGCCCAGGTCCGAGGGGACGCGGGTCAGGGGTCGCGTGATACTGAACGGCGGAGTGACGCTGCCGATCTCCCGCATAGTGAAGGCCGACGGCACGTCCGACCCGGTGAGCCGGAAGATAACCCGCTTGCCGCCCTTGGGCAGGAAGCCGAGGTGATTGACGGCGATCGCCGGCTTGGCCCCCGCGGTCGTCCGGCGAAGCGGTTCGGCCGGACTGGGGACTTGCTGGCCAGCGAGCAGCGCTGATCCGGCCGCGCCTAAACTGAATACGAAATCTCGCCTGTGCATGGGTTCCTCCGTCAATAATGGCCTCAGCATGGAAAAGATATTCCTTGTCTGGCACTACCTGGATCTTCGTGCCGCTTCCTGGGCTGCCAAAAATGTCTGCACGCTTTAGCTCTTCTGCTCCAGCAAGCTCTTCCACGTCTCGCGCTGGAGGAAGCTCCCCTCGACGTTCTCCTCCATCCGCCGGAACATCCCGGGCGTGACCGAGAGCGACATCACGTCCTTGCCGAGCTGCCGCCGGAGGTTCTTCCGGGCCGACAGATCGACCATGCCGACCACCGCTCGCGGATGCTCACGCTCGTTCTCCCGGAACGTGCAGATGCCAACGCTCTGGCAGCCGGCGGCGAAAGGGACGATCACGTTCTCGTTGTGCTCGCCGTCGTAGTTGGCCAGGACAATGAGGGCCGAGAGCTGGTCAGGGTTGACCAGGAAGGTGATGCTGCGGACGTTGTCTCTCGCAAAGTCCACGTCACGGAGCGGCTTCATGACCACGCAGCGGGCGGGAATGTCCATGATGGGCAGCGAGGCGATAAACTTTCTGACCAGCTCCGGGCTCTTGAGATAGCGTTCGCCCAGGAGAAAGTCCTCGGCCATGGCAGTCGCCCCCGACGCGGCCATCCCCTGACCGATCGTCTGGCCCGGCTCGGTGCCGGCGTTGCCGCAGGAAAGGAACCGGCAGAAGCACTCCTCGCCGCCGGGGAAGCTCTTGTACTGCTCGCCGAAGCCCAGTCCCACTCCGCCGCCGAAACAGCCGAAGGTCTCGCGGCTGGCGACAGCCGTCTTCCCCTTGGCCGCCGCAGCGAGGAGGAACAGGACGCAGCCCCACTTGCCGGGCGCGAACTCCACGGCCCCCTCGGGCTTCTCGTCGGCCCAGACCAGGGCCACGGGCTCCAGTTCCAAGCGGATCGCCGACACGATCTTGCTTTCCATAGTGTCACCTCGACCGTGGACTCGGTTCAACTGCCCATTATACGAGGCTTTCGGGGACATGGGACGGGGGTCACCGAGGGCGGCGGGGCGTCCCCCCTCACTTCCTTTGCCAGCCGTCGTTTTTCTCCAGGAGCGACCGCGGCCCCTCGCCGTCAAGCCAAGCCTTGGCGGCGGCATCGTCGCGCAGCCATGCGTCCCAGAAAGCCGTGCTCAACGCCAGGACGGCCCGATGGTGGTTGGGATTCCGTTTCTCCGTGTCGCCCGGCAGGGGGCGGTCGGTGAATGCGGAGTGCTCCGCCCGGTCGAGGATCAGCTCGTACTTGCCGCCGGGCGGCAGCGCGGGAAAGACGCCGAGCCGCGACTTCATGTCGGCGTCGCCGATGGGGGAGACATCCTTCGTGCCCGTCATCAGCATCCACGGGACCTTCACGGCGGCGAACGCCTGCTTCGGGTCGCCCCGCCGTGGGCTGCTCGGGCTCATCACGACGGCGGCCTTGATCCGCGGGTCGGCGAACGGTGTCGTTCCGCCCAGGAAGGACTGTCCGCTCACCGCCTGGGTCGTCACCGCGCCGAACGAATGCCCGGACATGCCCACGCGCTCAAGGTCAAGCCGTCCCGCCAGCGGGTGCCTCTCCGTTCGGTTCCATCGTTGCAACTGGTCCAGCACGGCAGGAACGTCCTTGACGCGCAACAGGAAGTTCTCCAGTCCGGCGGCCTGGCGCATGGCGGCCATGCGGTCAGCTTTGGGCTTGTCCTGCCAGACGGACGTGTCGCTCCCGGGGTGCTGGAGGAACACGGCGACATACCCGCGAGCGGCCCAGTGCTTGCCCAGGTACGCGCTTCCCTCGCGCGAGCCGCCCAGCCCGTGACTGAAAAGCACCATCGGTTGCCGCTCGGTCCGCGCCGGGAGGTACACGCGGATCGGGATCTCCCGTCCTCGCGCTTCGTCCTTGACCGTGAGGTCCAGCGGCTCGGTATTGGGCCGGTCGGAGACCGCCAGGGGATCGTAGCCGTACCCGCTTTCGCCAGCCCAAGCCCCAGACGGCAACAAGCCGACGAACAAAAGGAAGACCCGCCAGGACGGTTTCATGGATCCTCTCCTTCCCCGGTATTTCCCGCGCCGGGAGCAATTCCTGCTTGCGTTTCTTGCCCTGCCCTTGCCAGCCTACCACGGGAGAAGCTGGATTGCCAACCCAATCAGACCTCCGATACAATGCCCACGAGACTTCACAAAAAGGATAAGTCATGGCGGACTACTTGGCGCATCGCCCCCACGGCTACGAGGGACGAGGCGACTCGCACCTTCCCAAGATCGTGCGGCAGCTCCGGCGGGCGCTCGCGGACGTGCAGCGCGATTTCGCCCACGACACCCTCCGCCTGCCTCCCGATGTGCTCGACGACCTCGCCGGCATCGTGGTCGATTTCGCCGAGAACATCCACGCCGGCATCGGGATATGGGCGGCGTACGAACGCTACAACGTCGAGTTCTTCGGCAGCACCCTTTCCCTGACCTCGAAGCAAGGCGATCTCGGGCCAGACCTCAGCCCCGAACGATTCCGCCACTTCCTTTGGGTCTTGTACCCGGCGCTCATCGACAATCTGACCATCTCGCCGACGCACCAGGACCTCCATCGCATCGCCGATACCGTCAGCTCCTTCCTGTCTGATGCCTTTGCCGAAGTCCCCAAGGACTCGGGCATGAAGGCGTTCCTTCAGAGCCCCAACGACGCACGGCTGGGACGTGAAACGCAAGCTGGTCTGGCTCGGCACGCACTCCTTCATGTTTCGCACGATGTTCACCCGCTACATGGAGGAGCAGCCTCCCGGCGGCTCGGACATCCCGCACATCGACGACTTCGTCTGCCAGGAGTGTACCCGTTGGTCGGGACTGGGGGCGATCGACATCCTGGCCGGAGTCCTCGACATCCCGGAGGACGACCGCAAGGACTTGCGGAGCTGGTACGAGCGGCACGCTGCGTTCTACAGGCTCGTGTCGGTCAGCAGCGAGGCGCTGCAAGCGGTGAACCTCATCAACGACCAGCCCTACCGGATCAGGATCGACATGAGGCGGCATCCGTTCAAGCGGGGGCAGGTCGTCTTCGGCAGCCTCGTCCCGTGGCGCGGGGAATGGTACTGGTCGGGCGAGCAGCGGCTCGTGGGCGACGCCTCGAAGGTCGATGCCGACGACCTGAAGAAGAAGATGAAACGCCAGAGCAGCGCCATCGTGTGCCGCTACTCGAAGGAGTACGAGACGCAGGTGAGAGGGATGATGGCGGAAATGCACGAGAAGACGCTCGCCTACCACGGCGGCAAGGACCTGGCTGTCTACCCGGACGGATTGGCGATGGCGGCGGACTGGCAGAAGGAGCTGCGCTGGCACTGGGAACAGAAACCCAAGCAGGAAGTGGAGGATGCGGTCAAGAGGCACGGACTGAAGACGGGTCGCCCCGAGATCAAGCTCCCGCCGGACTTGCTGGAGGAGAAGGACGGCCTCGGCGTGTTTCTCAATCCCGACGAGGGCAAGGAGATCATGTCCGGCTTCACGACCCTGCTCGCGGGGCTGAAGAAGAAGGGCGAGGGCTTGACCGAGGAGGAACAGGAGGTCATCCGGGGCTTCATCGAGTCGCCCGCCGTCAGCCCGAGGTTCGTCAGGCGGGTGCTGGAGGAGTACGGCGACGAGTCGGCGAAGGCGGCGTTCCTGCTGAGGGGCGACCTGCCGGGCTATTGGTTGGACTACCTGCTCCGCAGCCGCAAGGGAAATTACTACCGGAAATGTTACCCGTCGCTGTCGGTGGTGTGAGGTGCATTGTCCATGATTGTCAGCGCGAGCCGCCGTACCGACATCCCCGCTTTCTACGCGGAGTGGATGGTCCGTCGCCTTAAGGAAGGGTACTGCACGGTCGCGAACCCGTACAACCGGGACCAGGTGGCCCGGATCTCCCTCAAGCCGGAGGACGTGGACGCCATTGTCTTCTGGACCCGCAGCCCCCGTCCCCTGATGCCGTATCTCGACGAGTTGGACTCCCGAGGATACCGCTACTACTTCCAGTTCACGATCCTGGGATACCCGCGGGAACTCGATCCTAAATCTCCTCCTGCCGCGACCGCCGTCGATGCGTTCCGCGAGCTTGCGGAACGGCTGGGGCCGAGGCGGGCCATTTGGCGCTACGACCCTATCGTGTTCACCGGGATCACGCCCCCGGCGTTCCACGAGGCGAACTTCCGGCGGCTGGCCGAGTCGCTCGGGGGGCATACGCGCAGGGCGGTCGTCAGCATCGTGGACATCTACCGGAAGACGGAAGCCCGGCTGAACAGGCTGGAAGGGACGCCGGCGGCAGTACGCCAGTGCGATGCCGGGGATTTCGAGGCATTGATGCGCAGGCTGGCAGGACTGGCGGGAGAGAACGGGATGAAGATCGTCAGTTGCGCCGAGGAGATCGACCTGCAACCGTTCGGCATCCTTCCCGGCAAGTGCGTGGACGATCAGGTGATCGCCGAGGCGTTCGGCATCGACGTCCCGAAGACGAAGGATCCTGCCCAGCGCAAGGCATGTGGATGCGTCGTCAGCCGGGACGTTGGCATGTACGAATCGTGCCTGTTCGGCTGCCAGTACTGCTACGCCACCAAGAGCTTCGACCAGGCTCGGCTGAATTTCGAGTCCCACGATCCGGACTCCCCGTCGCTGCTCGGCTGGCACGAGGCGGTGGGGCGAGACGGGGGGTAAATGAGAGATGCCTCCATCGGCGCGTGCGGAGGGAAGGTCTATCCGGAGCCATCGGCTGGTTACGGCTTACCGGCGGGAGCCGACGCTTGCTCTGCCACTCGATCCCAACCATGTCGCCGACCTTCGTCGAATTCGACAAAGGTCGCGCGGCACGCCGCTTCCGCCGGTCAATCTCGATGCTGGAGGAATCGACCACTTCGTTTGCCACTCCCAGCGACAGCAGACAGCGGTGCAACCAGAATCCGTCGCGGCCGGCCTCGTAGCAACTTGCCACCGGCGTCTCGGGCGGGAGCCCGAATCGCTCCTTCGCTGCGAGGATCTCCTGCTCCAGCCTCACCACCGCTCTGGCGGGAATGTCCCGCTGCCGCGGCTCCTGCCCCAGGCCCGTCGAGAACCCCAACTTCCAGGTCTTCTCGCTCAACTCCAACGCCATGTACAACACAGCCTCTTGCACGGTAGAATCACTCTTCCGGGTCGTTGACATGTTTGAGCTCCTCGAAAATAGGTTACAACCAAAACTTGGAGCTTAACACGGCGACCCGGCTCTTACATGGTATCTTCGGAGGCAGATCGCCGGTTGTCTGCATGCCGGGCAGCCCGGTCGAGGAAGTCCTCGAAGCCGTCGATCGCTACCGCGTAGGCTAGCCGTGGGTGCCGTGGCCGTTGGTGGAGGTTCTCGTAGTACAAGTCCGGGAAGTACTTCTCCTTCAGGAACTCGGCGAACTGCCTGGCTCCGGCGAGCGACCCGGACTTGTGGCAGTCGATGTCCAGAAGGAGCAGGGTCTCACCATAGCCCTCTCCCGGAGGGAGAGGGGACTACGGACTCAACGGGCCGAGCAACTTTTCAAGGTGTTTCAGCGCGCCGGCGGCGCCCGAGGCTACGAGGGCATCCGGAGCGTTGGCATGGGATGACGACAGCGTGGCCGAAGTAGTGTCGGCCCGCAATAGCTCGGCCAGCCGGGCTGCCTCGGCAAAGTGCCGCCGGGCCTCGTCGCGGTGACCAGCCCGACCGAGTTGAAACGCCTCGACGCACTCGTCCAGATAGGCGATAGTGCGCTCTCCGTAAGTGAAGATTCGCTCGTCCTCGGCAATCCGCGCCCGAATCCGCGGCGGAAGGCCCATTTTCATCGCCTCGTCGATCAGTTTGCGGCAGTCGTTCGAAGAGCCGACGATCTCGGTGAGCGTAGGCCCGTCGCACACCACGCCGGGCTCACGCCGGAATTGCAGGTGAGCGCTGACGAAGAGCCGCTCCTGGCCCGCATCCAACCGGCGCGCCAACCGGGTGGGAGTGCCGCACTTCAGTTCGCTGATGTTCGAGAACATCCGCTCCAGCGACTCGTAGAACTGCCGCATCACGGCGGCGGCCGGACCATAACGCCCAGCAAAGTAGTCCTTCCAAAGCTCGTCGCAATCGGTCCGAACGTCCCAGAGTCTGCCGAGCCATCTGGTAGTTCGTCAGCGCCTTGTTGCCCCAGTTGCCGGTGGTCACGTGCATATAGTCGAAGTGCCGGACGCCGACGCGATAATAGTACGGGATGTCGTTAGCCATCGTGTGCATGTAGCACAACGGCAGGTTTGCGTAGCGCGACAGGTTGTAATACTCGCCCACGGCAATCTGGCCGCGATAGAGCCGATTGGGGTCGGTAGCCCAGCGGTACAGATCGGCCACATAGTGGGCATTGGTCGCGCGGGGGTTGGGAGCGTCAGTCTCGCGCAGCTTGCAATTCGGGTCGTCAAAATTGTGAGCGTAACAGCGCTCGATCGGATAGAACGTCATGGCGCAGCTGGCGTAGTCGAAATCGGCCGGCAGCGGTCGCGTGGGCGGCAGCAGTGTTTCGTCATACGCCAGGAGGCGCATCTCGATCGACCGGCGGATTGTGCCGGCGGCACCGCGCCTTCTTGATCTCCTGACCCAGCCGATGGACCAAGAGCAGGTACTGGTCGGTTGGCGTGCCCAAGGCATTGCACTCGGCACACTCGCACCATCGGGCGTGTTCGATCGTCCAGAGCCGGAGTATTTCGGCGTCGCGATATGGCCCGTCGATCAGGGCTTGAATCTGGTTCTTGATGAACTCGGCGGTGGCGTTGGGGTTCGACACGCAGAAGTTCGCCCCGTGCTGCTTCGCATCCGGAATGCCCGGCACCCGCTTGCCGTCGCAGAGGGCGAACCACTCGGGATGGGCCTCGAAGTTAGAGAGCTTGCCGTCTTTGTCGGCATCGCCCTGGTACAACGAACTAACAGGGTAGGGGTCCTTGGGCTTGTCGCTGCTGGCCGGAAAGAGCGGATGGGCGTAAGGATAAGGCGCGGAGGGGTTGAGGAACATCGGCTGGGCGTCATGGAGGCCGGCCCCCATGCGGATGCCAAGCTTGTGCATCAAGGCATGGTGCTTGTCGGCGTCGCACCAATAGTCGAGCCGGTTGCGGGCCATCCAGAGCAGGAAGTCGGGATTGCCCCGGTCCTCCCAGGCCAGGAATCCACGGGTGAGAAAGGCCGGGCGCTCGGTCACGTCGAAATCGCCGATCTTCTCGATCCGCGGCGCCTCCTCGTGGACTTCTCCCGGGGCAAACCAGCGGCAGCCCAGCCGGTGCAAGAGATCGTAGACTCCGTAGAGCGTGCCGACACGGCCACCGCCGGCAATCAGCCATACACGTTGGTTGTTGGGCGTCGTGCGAGTCTTGATGCGGTAGCCTTCCGGCCCGAGGGCGGCCAACTCGTCCGGGTTGAACGACACCGCGGCCATCTTCCCGACCGCGATCGAGTCGCTCGCGTTTGCCGCGTCGCGGGAGATCGCGAAGTCATCGGTCCGGCCGGTCAGCTTGCGAAGATAGTGCTGAAGTTCGATCGCGGCAAAGCACTCGGTACAGGCCACCCCGTCCGCGGAATCGGGATCGCTCCAGTCAATGGCGGCCTCGGCCTGCGCGGCCGCCTCGACTGAGGCAAACCGTCCCGGGTTGACCAAAATGACAGTGGCAGCGTGCAGCGACGCGGCCGCCAGAAGCACGATCGCGATCACGAGAACCGCGCGGTATCCAAGCCATTTCATAACTTCAACTCTCTAAACACGAAGGAATATCTGCCGTTTGTACAAGAAGCGGGCCAGGGCCACAATCAGCCCCAGTGTGACGATGGCCAAGACCAGTTGGCCGGCCGGCTCGCCCAACAGGTCGCGGACATCGCCGCCGACCAGGCGGTTGGCCAGGCGGGAGAACTCGATCATTCCGTGCAGCAGAAACAGCGTGATGGCGTTGCTGCCGATCCAGAGAAACATGGCGGCCCAGCTCCGCGCTTTCCAGACGTCGATAATCGCGTAGAACAATGCTAACAGAATGAGACTGTAACCACCGGCTACCAAAACGTACGAGGAAGTCCAAAGCTGCAAGATGATCGGAAACTGCCTCCCCCAGCCATATCCCAAGGCCAAGCAAAGGATGCCGCCGCCGATCAAAGAGCCAACCTTGGCACATTGTGAAAGGCTCGTACTGAGCACAAGGTATGCCGCCAAAGCGCCCAACAGAGAAGAGCAGGCGGCCGGCAGGGTGCTCAGCAAGCCGACGATTTCCCAATGCCCTGCCCCCTTTTCACCGGGGAGAACCGCCGCGTCGATGTAGTTGGTCCAGTTCTGGCCAGGGGCGAAGGATATCATCTCTTGGCCCGGCAAGGGGACAAGCGACAGCCAAGCCCAATAGCCTACGAGGATGGCCACCAGCGTAACGGCAAGCCCGCGCCAACGCAAATGAACCACCGCAATAGCAGTGAGCAAATAGCAGAGGGCAATCCGCTGCAAGACGCCCAACAGGCGGATATGCGGCCAGCGATGGGAAAAGCCGCCGTTGAAGATAATGCCCAGCACGAACAGCAAAACCACCCGCCGCAGAATCCGCCAGTAGGTGGCTCCCGTGCCTTCGCGGGCCAGGGTTTTCCGGACCGAGAACACGGCCGACATCCCCACCACGAACAGGAAGAGCGGAAATATCAGGTCGTGGAAAACAAACCCTTCCCACGCCGAGTGTCGCAGTTGCGGCAGCAGGGCTTGTTCAACATTCGGGCCGAAGAACTTGAGCGCCGCGGCCAACACGTTGTCGCCGCTAATGATCCAGAACATGTCGAAACCGCGCAGTACGTCGACCGAGAGCAGTCGCTCGGTGGGTAACGCCAGCACCGTCGGCGGCGACGCGGATGGCTGCTGCGACTCCGGGGCGACGGTCTTCACGAATCGAACCTCTGGGGGGACAATTTCTCGGACGTCAGACTCGCAAGAATATCCGCTGCCGGTGAAGGAAGCGGGCCAGAAGGAGCATCAAACCCAATGACACCAACGCCAGCAAGAGCGCACGGCGGGCTCGCCCACCGCCGCGCGAATGTCGCCGCCGGCCAGGCGGGGAGCCAGTCGGTCGAAGTTAACAAGGTTTCGCACCAAGTAAAGTGCCAGCGCGTTCGTGCCAATCCAGACCAGTGGAGCCGTCCACCGCCGAATCTTCCATACGTCGATTATGCCATAGAACAATCCAAACAGAAGGCAACTGTAGCCGCTGGCCACGAGAACGAACGACGAAGTGCAGATTTTCTTGATAATCGGATAATTCACGCTCCAGGCGTATCCGAGGACGAGGAACAGCAGCCCCCCGCCAATCAAGGCCGTAAGCTTGAAGCGTTCGGATACGCGGGGGTT
Organism: uncultured Planctomycetaceae bacterium; assembly: GCA_963759115.1. Taxonomy (GTDB): domain Bacteria; phylum Planctomycetota; class Planctomycetia; order Pirellulales; family Thermoguttaceae; genus CAVWXT01. Next base: position 2,780,836 of record CAVWXT010000005.1, on the reverse strand, counting down.
CTTCAACAATTGTGCGGCCAACACGCCCAGCAGGCAGATGGCGACCGTCGGCAATGTGCTCAGCAAACCGAGACAATCCCAATCTCCCTCCGACTTTTCACCCGGCAGGAACCGGGCGTCCACGTAGCTGGCCCACGTCGGGTCGCCCTGGGCAAATGAGATCACCGTCTGGCCGGGCACGGGCACGAAGGAGAACAACGCCCAATTGGAGACAAGCAGGGCGATGCCGACAATAGCAATGCCGCGCGACCGGAGGTGGATAAATGCAATCCCGGTGAAAAGATAGCACAGAGCGATCCGCTGCAAGACTCCCATCAGCCGGATATCGGGCCAATGGTGGGAAAAGCCGCCGTAGAAAACGAAACCCCAGAGAAACAACGCCAGCGATCTCAACAGAACCCGTCGGTGGGCCGCCAGTTTCCCCTCTGCGCCAAGGTCTTGCTCAACGAAAACACTGATGACATTCCGATCAAGAACAGGAAGACGGGGTAAATCAGGTCATGAAAAACAAAACCTTCCCACTGGCAGTGCTGCAACTGTGGCAAAAGCGCCCGTTGAATCGCCGGGTCGAAAAATCGAATGCCTGCGGCGGCAACGCCGTCGCCACCAATGATCCATATCATGTCGAAGCCGCGGAGGGCATCGACAGAGAGGAGGCGTTCAGTCGCCGGCACGGGTGGGTGTTGCCGGTATTGGCGTGCGACGTTTTCCACATTCGCATTCTGACCGACAATCGCCTGAGCGTCAACAAATTCGGACCCGAAATGCGAACCGCCGGCGTGCGACGGCGGTTGCCCCAACGTCCTCCCGATGCCGTCAAGTTGGGGCGGCGGTTGTACTGCCGCCCCAAGAGATATGAGGGGATGGCAGCGCAACCGCCACCCCAACAGATACCACCACCAGTTCGGCCGGAACGATGCTGCCATCTTCCAGCAGAACGCCCCGGACCCGCGACCCGCAAGCGGGTGCCCCGCCGACGATCTCCCGCGTGATCGACTTGGTTCACAGCTTGATGCCGGTGGCGACAACGTAATGGTTGAGGATTTCTCCAGCCCGCTGGTTCAACTGTCGTGGCAAGAGCCAGCCGTGGCCTTCCAGGAGCGTCACATCGGCCCCTTGCCGGACCAGGCCACCCGCCGTTTCCAAGCCCAGCAACCCGCCGCCGATGCACACGCATTTTGCACCGGCACGGCACGCCGCCAGGATCTGCCGGGCGTCCTCCACCGTCCGCAAGCTGGTCACCCCTTCTCGATCCGCTCCAGCCAAGGGTGCGATCGGCGGTTGACCGGCCAAGGGCGGCGTGACCTATTGGGCTGCAATCAGACCGCCGGGATCTCGTCCGCGTCCGAGACACCCTTTGCCGAAGCCAAACGGCAATGGGCGAGTGGCGCCTGCACGAGAAAGTGAGAAATGGCGAGGGATGTGTTGCGAACCGGCGGCTCAGCGGGTTCGTGTTCGGAATCTGAACACGGGGCGACATCCTCATCGACGTGAAGGGCATGGAGGAGACACGCTCGGGGGTTCGGGCACTTGAAACGATGTGCCAGGGATCAGGATGCTGGAGGGGCAATCGGCATCCGTGGTGGGGCGGTTTGCCACATTAGGGCGACTTCTTCGGGTGTCAGCCCGTAGGCTTCGCTGATAAGGTTGCTGATCGCGTTTTCCAGAGCCAGGGCTTCGGTGGCAACGGTGCGGGCGGGGTCGATGGATCGGGCGTATTCGTCCCGGAGGTTCGCCAGTCCGGCGGCCGATAGCGGCTTTTTCTTCCCGCGAACCTTTCTGACTTCCGCAACGAACGTGTCACAGTCCAGGTCGGTGGGCGATTGCAGCTTCGTGCTCGGCTTGGCAATCTCGTATTCCACGTGGAGCCAGTCGAGCAGGGCCGCCGCGTCTCGCGTTGCTGGCGGGTGATGTCAACAACCCGTTTGACAGCCGTTTCTACCTTGCTTCGGATCGAATCGCTCGGACGCGCGACGGGCAGGGACTCCATGAGGAATCCCACGGGCGAAAGAGCTTCGTCTTTCATGTGGGGCAGGTATCGCCAGTTGTGCCACCACATGAGCGGAGAGTTGAGAACGGCCAACAGGTATGGATCCGAAGAGGCGATGAAGAAGGTCTTGTTGTTGCCGTACAGCCCAACCGAATCGAAGGCATAGCAGGGGTGAAACTGGATTTCCTGATAGACGATCTTCGACCTCGCAAACTCATTCCAGTATGCACACGACCGCAATTCCCACCAATGTCGGCCCTTGTCTTGCCGCTTGCGCAGCGCGTGCTCCATCGGCTTGAATCGAGCGTAGATGCTCGGATAGGTCATCTGAAAGATGGATTCGGCTTTGCCGCTGGCGTCTGACCACGGCCATGAGTAATCGCCGCTGGATTTTAGGGCGATCATCCATAGCCCTGCCCAATCAGAGGCCCACCTGTCAACATCTTGTCCGCGAACATACGGCCTTATGACTTCTGCGCAGGTCGGGTCGCCTGCAACAAGTCCGTTGCGCGTTTCCGTGTCGATCAGGAAGGCTTCATTGTATCCCGTTAGAATCCCCCGGCAGGGCTTCACGCCGGCAAACTCGGCAAGCGGTACACCTTTCCCTCGAATCTCCGCCAGAAGATCATTCACATCTCCGGGTTCAAGCTGCCAAGCGTCGGTCCCGAGCTGCGATAGCGGCAGTTCCACGCCTTCTTGCTCGATCTGCCGGCTGAGATCGTCGATGCGGAGTTGCTCGCGGGGGATCGTGCAAAGCCGGGCGGTGCTGGGCTTGGGGGCATCGGTCGGGCGACGGGCAACGATGATCGAAGGAAATACGTCTGCCTCCTCGAATATCTGCTTGGCGTGCCCGAAGTCCACCACCGACTGAATCCACGCATCGTCTTGAAAGAGCCTTCGCAATGGCTCCGCGTAGCCGGCCTTCATCCACTTGTTCGTGACGACGTAGGACAGAAGCCCGCCGGGCTTGAGCAACCGGAGGCCGAGTTCGTAGAAGTAGACGTAGAGATCGGCCATGCCGTGATAGGTGCGGTAGGTGGATTCCAGATACGGCTTGATCGCGGAAAGCCATTCCTGCCGGACGTAAGGCGGGTTGGCGACCACCACATCAAACCCACCCGTGGCGAAGACTTCGGGAAACGCCGCCTGCCAATCGAACGCTCGCGGATGGACGGCCGGGTCGGCAACAATGCTGTTGCCCACCCGAATCGTGTGATCGAGGCTGGTCAGCATCTTCCCGCGCTCGGCGGTCTTGATCCAAAGGCTGAGCCGGCAGATTTCGATGGCTTCTTCGTTGAGGTCAACGCCGTAGAGGTTATTCTCCAGAATCCGCTTGTCGAGGTCAAACAGGGTGCGATGCCCACGCAATTCTTCCAGGCGATCATTTGACTCCTGATAGGCGGCGTGCAACTGATCGAATGCTTCAATGAGAAAAGCACCGCTGCCGCAAGCCGGGTCCAGCAGCCGAATGTGCTGCAATTCGTCCTGCCACGCCTCCCAAAATCGAACCAAGGCGGCCCGTTCAGGCTTCTTCAATCTGTCCAAATTGTAGACGGATGGATCGGTAAGGGCGGCTCGTGCCGCACCCTTGGCAGCCTCTTCGTGGGATTGTCGGAGTCGCTCGAATCGGTCCCGAAGTACCCCGCCTAACGCCTGTTCGATGATACAGCGGGTGATAAACGCCGGGGTGTAGAACGCCCCTTCCTTCTTGCGCCGGCTCTTGTGGTTCTCGGTGCTAACAGGCTCGACCAGCCCTTCCAACTCGTTGCGCAACTTCTCCAGGTCAGTGATCGACTGCTCGAAAATCTGTCCCAGAATGTCAACGTCGATTAGGCTACTGTTGCCCGCCGTCGGGGCGTAGGCGGCTGCCTGGTGCGCCGGCCGATAGTCGTAGTCGCCCAAATCCCGAAAGTAGGCACAGACCTCATCCGACACTTTCAGGCGGTCCAGGATTGGATCGTCGGCAAACAGCCCGCCGTTGTAGGCGTGGATGCCCAGGGCCGCGTTGCCACGGTTGACTGCCTGAAACAGCCCACGGAAATTGTCCCAGATCGGGCGCGGGTGATACGGATCGCGGTGTTCATACGCCTTGCGAAGCGTCTCCGTGGGGAGCAAACCGCGATCCTCGCAGAAGGCAGAGAACAGTACACGATCCAGCAGCTTCTGGGCGCAGCTCAGCACGTCATGCCTGGACACGTCGGGGTTGTCCCGGCAGAGGCGCTGAAAGGCGTCTTGCCGCATGTCGGCATAGCGCAGGTAGAATTCCTTGGTCAGTTGCTTGCCGACCTTCTCGGATTCGGCCCGCAACTCATGGAAGTGGCACCGGCCCGTCTCGGGGACCACCCGCGCCGCGCCCAGCAGGAAAACGAACCGCCTCAAGTGTGCGTCACTTGCGTCATTCCCGGCAAGTTGCTCCGTATCGAATCGCTCATAGGTTTGCTGGTCGGCTCCCTTGTAGTAAAGCCGCGTTTGCCGGATCGACGTAACGACGATCCAGTCGCAAGGCAAGTTAATGGCGTAGCGGTAGCCCTGATCGACGGCCGACATCCGTCGGCCTGCAAAGGGTCGGTCCAATGGGTCTTTCGGCCCCTTGCCTTCCAGGGCGACGATGAACTTGTCGGTTCCGGTGCCGAACTCGCCCAGAACGGCGTCGGCAAACTCGCCCTCCACTTCGACGTACTTCTCGCGGGAAAGAGTGTAGCGTGGGCCACCGTCCGCCGGACGGGTATAGCCGAGTAGCTCGCAAAAGAAGTCGGTCAGGAAGTCCGGGAGAATTTCCTGTTCCTTGAACGTGTTGGCCTTGCCCGGCGCCAGCAGATCAGCCCAGTGTTTCAGCTTGGGACGCAATTCATCAACATGGACCGGCAACTCGAAGGCGGCAAGGTGCGAGCGGAGGACATCAGGGCGGAATAACGGTTTGACTTCGATGGGCATGGCTTGGGAACCTGCATGACGCCGCCATTATAGGGGATGCGGTGGCTTACTACCAGCCTGTGAGTTGGCCTGCGATGGACACAATCAGAGCACCAGCCGCGACCAGAGAAATAGGCTACGGTGCCCACCAATAGAGGATCATTGCAGCAAGGCGGACAATGACAGCAACATTAACAGCCCAGTTACAGTCTTTCCGGACACGGATGACCGCAAGAGCGGGCTACGGGGGATGTTCCCTTCCCGTAATCCCGAAATCTCGAACCGAGAAACCTGGCGCTGGGTGCCGTCACAAGGGACTCCTCAGGCACCACGTCGCCGTTCTTCAAGGCGAACAGCGACCCCGAGGCTGCCCGGCGGTCTCAGTTTGCGGAGTCCTGACGGACGACGGCGGAGGACGGGGCGGAGTGCCGTCCGGAGGGACTCTGCGCGAGATCGCCGTCTGCTTCTCGACGGTTCGGAGGGACTCCAAGTCTGCCCGGCGGTCTTGGCTTGCCGAGTCCTGGGGAGTGCCGTCCAAGGGGTTCGCAAGCCGAGATAGCGGTCGGCTGCTTGACGGTTCGAAGGGGACTCCGAAGCGTCGGCTGCGGCGGGTCGGCGGGCTTCACGCCGCGCCGAACCCTCGAAACGGCCGCCGATGGTCGCTTACAGGTGAGTCGCGAAATCCGCTTGAAATTTTCGGAGCATATCTGGTAGGACGAAGGCATCACACGACCGCCGCCGACCGGCGACGGGGCGGGAAAAGGAGATCGAGCGATGAATGTCAAGAAGTTTACAAAGATCAAGGAACTGCTACCCGGCACTACCAGTGATTTCCTGAAGAGATACTTCACGGATCTCGTCCGACGAAACGAGGCATGGCGGGCAGCCTTCGTGCCGGGAACCCCGATCCGCTCCCGTGACCGAGCGCATATCGGGCGAGTGACCGACGAAGAGCGGGAATGCGACATCGAAGACTGCTACGGATACATGTTCCGAGTCCAGTGGGAGGACGGGCATCTGGGCTGGGTCTGTACCACCGATGTCGAGCAGCTGGGAGACGGCGGCTGGGCGCTCGTCGCTCGGGCATAAGGGGACGAGGACGGCAAGGGACTGTGGGCGGGACCATGTCGGCGCTCCTGACGGCGAACCGAGAGACTCCAAGACGGAGAAAGGCACGATGGAAGTGGATTCCGAAGAAGCACTGCCCGGCGGTCTCGGCTTGCCGAGTCCTGGGGACGATGGCGAAGGGACTCCTGAGGAGACCATGTCGGTTGCCCAGTGGCGAGGAAGAGACTCGGTCGAAACGGCAGCCGCCCGGTGGCTCGGATTGCGAGTCCGGACGGAGGACGGCGGAGAAGCACGGCCCGGCGAGCGGTTGGGGAGCTCTGTCCGCGGGAGTCTGGGCGAGATCGCCGTCTACGGCTTGACCGTTTGGGAGGACTTGACCGAAGTTCGGCCGGATGGAGTGAAAACGTCGAAAGGCGGAGGTGGGGGCAGCACTGCCGGGGCTCGGGCGGATACGATTGCTTCGGTCCTCCTTTTCGTATCCGATCATCAACTCTTATAAAATCGTATCCGAATTTCAATTAAAGAAGCCTTTCGCAACTTATTGCTGCGAAAGGCTTTATGGTGGGTGGCTGATGGGACTTGAACCCACGACATCCAGATCCACAATCTGGCACTCTAACCAACTGAGCTACAGCCACCAAGTTGTTGCCAAGTAGCACGTACGGCCCTCCCGAACGCGCCGGATTCGGCCGCTCGTCCCCTGCTGGCAAGCACGATTTAGTATGACACGGGCGTCGTCGGCCGTCAATCGGCCGAGGCCGATCCGCAGGGCCGACCAGTTCTTCCGAAATATAACTTGTGGGAGGTGACTCCAGTCGCCGATTTGCGGCTGTCTTCGGGCAGTCGGCGACTGGAGTCGCCTCCCACGGTGAAGAACTGATTGGCCGAGGCCGATCCGGGCCGGTACGATAGCTTCGCCGCCCGTTGCCTGCGCCAACCATGCTTCGTGGCAACTGCCGGGACAATGGCGTGCGGGGCCATGTTGCGAAAGGGCTGCGGAACCGTCACAATGGGGGAGATATGGCGCGGCCATTCTCCGGCCCAAGGTGAGCCGGGAACCTCCGGTCCGATTTGTCCCACGCAGGCACCGTCTCCGTTGCGGAAGGTGAAAAATGACCGATGATCGCATGGTCTGGTTGAACGGCGAATTGGTCCCGTGGAGCAAGGCGACCGTGCCTTTGCTGTCGCACGGTTTTTCGCGAGCTTCGGCGATCTTTGACGCCTTCGGCGTTCACCAAGGTCCCGACGGCCCCGTGGCGTTTCGCATGGAGGAACACCTGAAACGCTTGCAGCAAAGCGCCGAACTCCTCGGCATGGAGATGGCCTGGAGCCGTGCCCAGATCGCCGCGGGCGTGGCGCAGACGGTCAAGGCCAATCGCCTGGGGCGGGGACTCATCAAGATCATGGCCTATTGGAGCGAGGAGGCCGTGATTCACCTGGTGCTCAACTCGAAGCTGGACGTGGCCATTTTTGCCATAGCCGATTGCGAGGAGTTGCACCTCGACGACACGACGCCCATATCGGCCTGTCTCTCGAAGTGGCGCAAGATCCACCCGGAAACCGCCCAGGTTGAAGCCAAGGCCTGCGCGAATTACCTCAATTCCTATCTGGCCCGCAAAGACGCCCGCGATCGGGGATACGATTTGGGATTCATGCTGGGCACGGACGGCTTCCTGGCCGAAGGCTCCACGGAATCCGTGTTTCTGGTAAAGGACGGGGTTCTGAAGACGCCGCCGCTGGGCCGCATCCTGTCGAGCATCAGCCGGATGTCGATTCTCGAAATGGCGCCCTCCATCGGCATCCCGGTCGAGGAAACGGCCTTGAAGGCGGACGACATCCTTGCGGCCGACGAGATTTTCGCCTCCAATAGCGTGATCAAGGTGTGGCCGATCGACCGATTTGAAGGCCGCGATCTCACGGCGCCCGGACCTGTCACCGAAAAGCTGATCCGTCTGGTCGACGACGTGCTTCACTATCGCAACCGTCAGTTCGGCCGGTTTTTCGAACCACTGGCCTAGCGTCCCTCGTCGACAAGCCCAAAGGCTGGAGCAGAGACCATGAGCCAGACCCGCCAATTGCAGCGACGCTTGGGACTGTTCGACGCCACGATGCTGGCGGTCGGCTCGACGATCGGGTCGGGGATATTCTTCACTCTGTCGTACATGGCCCAATCGGTCAGTACGCCCGGCGTCCTGATTGGCCTGTGGGTGTTTGCCGGGCTGTTCACCATGCTCGGGGCAGTCTGCTACTCCGAGTTGGCGGCCATGTTCCCTCGCACCGGCGGCCAATACGTGTTCCTGAACGAAGCCTACAGCGAATTTTGGGGATTCTTGTTCGGCTGGACGCAGTTCCTCGTCATTGCGACGGGCTTCAACGCGGCGGTGGCGCTGGCCTTTGCCAAGTACCTCGGCGTGCTGGCACCGGTCTTTGGCGAGGCCAACGTCTTGCTGAGCGTTCCGCTTGGCGACTTGCTGCCAACTGCTGCGCAAGACTTTCTGCATTGTCCCGATTGTCTGCGGAGTATCGAACTCAATTCGGCGCAGTTGGTGGCCTGCGGCGTGATCGTTCTGCTGACCGGCGTGAACATACGAGGCGTGCGCGAGGGGGCGTTCGTGCAAAACCTGTTCACGGTCTTGAAGATGGCTGCCCTGGCGGCCCTGATCGTGGCCGGACTGACTCTTTCGGGCAGGGTGACCGAGCCAACGGGAACTTCGCACTTTCGCCCCTTCCTTCCCGGCCCGGAGGCCTTTCAGGCGGGTTTCTTGGCCGGAGTGGCCGTGGCGATGTCCAAGGCCCTTTTCGCCTTCGACGGATGGTCCACTCTCACCTTCGTGGCCGAGGAGGTTCACGACTCCCATCGCACGATGCCCCGTGCGCTGGTGCTGGGCTGTCTGCTGGTAACGATCTTGTACCTGTTGACGAATGTCGCCTACATGGCCGTCCTGCCGGTCGATCGGATCGCCGCGGCCGATGAGGGCCGGGTGGCGCAGAGCGTGGCGGACGTGCTCTTTGGCAACGTCGGCTCCATTCTGGTGGCGATTGCCATCCTGGTTTCGACGTTCGGCGCGGTCAACGGCCTGATCTTGGGCGGCGCCCGCGTCTTCTTTGCCATGGCCCGCGACGGGCTCTTCTTCCGCAGTTGCGCAAGCCTGAGTCCGCGGGGAACGCCCACCGTGGCGCTGGTGTTCCAAGGCATCTGGTCGATGGTCCTGGTGCTGACCGGCTCCTACACCAAGCTGTTGACCTATACGACGTTTGCCTCGGTCTTCTTCGGCGGCCTGACGGTGGCCGCCGTCTATTGGCTGCGATTCAGACAGCCGGAGCGGCCCCGCCCCTATCGCTGTTGGGGCTACCCGGTCACACCGGCCCTCTACCTGGCGATCTGCATCTCTTTCCTGGTTTTTGTGATTCAGGGCGATCCCCAGGCCACGCTGATCGGGGCCGCCTTGGTGCTGACGGGAATACCGTTCTACCTGGTGTGGCGGGCCAGGCGAACCTCGCCGGAAACCGCCCCGCCGGCCCGCTGACTGAGGAGTCAAGACGCCGCCATGAGTCTGCCTAACGACTTCATCGGGACTGGACCGACACGGGATGCGGTCTCTCCGCTCCAGCCGTTGTCAAGGGAGAGGATGCGGAGCGATACCTCGAGACCCAACGTGGGGTTCGTCGAAGGCGCCCGGCCCCGCTTCTCCGATGAGACGGCCGGGCTGCTGCGAAGCCGGTTGACGGCCATCACGCTGGTATTGTTGCTTCTCTTGGCCTTGATGTTTGTCCTCAACCTGTTCTCCGAGTACGCCCCGCTGGTTGGCGTCAGGGCCGTGGTCTTGCTGGCCTTCCTGGGCGGCTTTCTGGCCCTGCGAAGCGCAAGGCCCTTCTCGCTAAGCCAGCTCCGCTGGACGGAGGGCGTCTTGTTTGGGGCCCTGGTGGTGCAATTGCTGTTGATGATGGGGACGCGAATCGTCGCCTTTGCCAGGATGGATGATCCCTTGTCTGTGGTTGCCGCCGAGCACAGCTACTGTGCCAGTTGGTGCATCTTGATCCTGATCTATAGCATCCTCATGCCGAATACGTGGCAGCGGGCGCTGGCAATCCTGCTTCCCACGGCCTGTTTGCCGTTCGGCTTGCTCCTTTGGCTCCGTTGGCAAGTGCCCGGCGTGGAGGCTGCACTCGACGCCGACAAAATGGGCATGCTGATTCCTATGCCGTTCGTGACCGTTCTGGTCGCCGTGTTTGGCACCTACACGGTCAACGCCGTCCGCCGCGAGGCCTTCAAGGCGAAGCAGTTGGGACAGTACGTGCTGAAGACCAAGCTTGGTTCGGGCGGCATGGGCGAGGTCTATCGGGCCGAGCACCAACTCTTGAAACGCCCCTGTGCGATCAAGCTCATCAAGCCCGGCAAGGCGGCCGACGCCACCGCCCTGGCGCGCTTTGAGCGGGAGGTGCAGGCCACGGCCCGGTTGACCCACTGGAACACGGTCGAAATCTTCGACTACGGCCATTCGGACGACGGAACGTTCTACTACGTCATGGAGTTCCTCCCCGGGCTCAGCTTGGAGGAGCTGGTAAGGTATTATGGCCCGCTGCCGCCGGAACGGGCGATTCATTTTCTGCGGCAAGTCTGCAATGCCTTGCGGGAGGCGCATGCCAAAGGGCTCATCCATCGCGACATCAAGCCGGCCAACATCTTTGCTGCCGAACGAGGCGGCGTTTATGACGTCGCCAAGCTCTTGGACTTCGGCTTGGTGAAAGAGCAGGCCCTCGGCGGCGAGGATTCGCAGTTGACCCAAGAAAACGCCTTCTGCGGCTCTCCGCTGTACATGTGCCCGGAGCAGGTGAAGTCGTCCGCTAAGCTGGACGCCCGCAGCGACATCTATTCGCTCGGCGGCGTGGCCTATCACCTCGTCACGGGCAGGCCGCCATTCGAGGGCGATAATCCGTTCGAGATCATTGCGGCTCATTGCCGCACTCCCATCGAACCGCCGGCCCAGGTCAATCCGGCCGTGCCGTCCGACCTGGAGTTGGTGATCATCCGCTGCCTGGCCAAACTGCCTGCCAACAGGTTTCAGGACGTGGAAAGCCTGGAGCAGGCCCTTGCCGCCTGCGAGTGTGCCGGGAAGTGGACCGAATCGCGGGCGGCGGCGTGGTGGCAGGAGGTGGAGAAGAAGCGTTCAGCCTAGAGCTTGGTTCCGGGGCTGGCGAAACGCTCGGCCGTTTCCTTCGTGATGCGGTGCTCGCGGAACAGCCGCTTGATGGACTCGTCCAGGGGCAGCATGCCTTCGGCGCGGCTGGTGAGGATGACGGTGTCGATCGACTCGATCTTGCCGAAGCGGATCGCCGCGGCGATGGGCGAATTGTTGAACATGATCTCCATCGCCAAGACCCGCCGTTCCCCCTTCCGCGCGTTGGGCAGCAGATGCTGGCTGACCACCGCGCGCAGGCTCAAGGCAAGCTGCGCGCGCACCTCGCGCTGATCGTTTTGCGGGAAGAGATCGGCGTAGCGCGAGATGGCCCCCTTGGCGTCGCGGGTGTGCAGGGTCGACAACACCAGATGGCCCGTCTCGGCCGCGCTGAGTGCCATCTGGGCGGTCTCCCGATCGCGGATCTCGCCGACCAGGATCACGTCCGGGTCCTGCCGCAAGCCGTACTTCAGTCCGTCGGCGAACGTCTGAACGTCCCGGCCGACCTCTCGCTGCGTGACCACCGACGCGGAGGTCTTGGGAAACAGGTACTCCACCGGCTCCTCGATCGTGATGATGCGGTAGCCGCCCTCTTGGTTCAACAGGTTGATGAGCATCGCCAGGGAGGTGGTTTTCCCCGATCCGACCACTCCGCAGACGAGCACCAGCCCGTTGCGGTAGTGGGAAAGCTGCCGGGCGAAGGCCTCGGGAAATCCCGCCCACTGAAAGTCGGGAATCGTTGCCGGGATGACCCGGAAGCAAGCCCCCATCTGCTGTCCGCTGAGGAAATAATTGACGCGAAACCGCCGCATCCCCTCGCCCAGCGTAAGATCCAGGGCGAAATCGACGTTCGGGTCGGCCCGAAATTGCTCCATCGCGTGCGGAGGGCAAAGCCGCACGAGCATTTCACGGATGGCGTCGGCGCCGAGCGACTCCGAATCCAACGGCTGCAACTCGCCGTTGACCCGCAGCACAGGCGGATACCCCGATACGACGTGAAGGTCCGAAGCCTCGGCGTTGACGGCCGCCGTGAGCCAGCGGCGAATCTGATCGGGACAGACCTCGTCGATGGGGTTCGTGCTCATTGCCAGATGCCCCGTGCTGTTGCGGTGGAGGCAGACCTGCCTGGGCGACGCTCGCCGTGCGTTCTGCCGATTTTATCGGGCCGGCTGCGATTCCGCAACGGCCCGAACGCGGGCAGACACGCCGTCAACCGCGGCACGCCCGCCCCCCAAGACAACGCGGACGGTTGACGGCCGGATGTTGTCCCCGGACAATGACGGTGGACCGAAGACGTGTTGGGGGACGATGGAGAGACCAACGATGAAAAGCCACCCGTTGTCAACGGCGCAGAGTGCGAAGGGCGGCGACAGTGGGCAAGGCAACCCGACGCCGCGGGCAACCGCCGCAGCGATCCTCGTGATCGTGGCGCTTGCCTTGGCTGGCGGCCATGCGAGCAGTCGCGGCGCGGAGATGCCCCAAACAAACGGACAGAAAGCCGCTCCGGACGCTGCCCGGCGAGGCGTAGCTCGCCAACTTTTGGCCGCTGCGTTGAAGGATGCGCAGCTCATACTGGATGCCGATGCCAAGTCCTGGGCCTGCCGCCGGATCGCCGAGGCGCAGGCGGTGGTCGGCGACCTTGCGGAGGCGAAGGCGACGGTGGCACAGATTACTCACCCGCGTCACAAGGCGTCGGCCCTGCGCCAGATCGCTGCCGCCGAGGCGACGACCGGCGATGCAGCCGCGGCGCGAAAGACCCTGGACCTTGCGGCCGCGGCCGCGGCCGAGATCGCCCAGGAACATTTCAAGGCCTGGGTCTATCACGAAATCGTGAAGACGCAAGTGGTGGCCGGAGACCCGGCCGGGGCCGCAGCAACGGCGGCGCGGATCAGCGCCGAGGATGACCGGGCGATGGCCTATTGCGACATCGCCGAAGGACAGTCGCAGGCCGGCGATCGGGCCGGCGCACGCGACAGCCTGGCGCTGGCCAAAGCGGCCGCGGCACAGATCAAGGCCGCGCCGGATCGGGAGTCGATCTGCGCTGACATTGCCGAAGTTCAGGCGCAGGTCGGAGACGTGGCGGGGGCGACGGCGACCGCCACGCAGATCGACGACGAGGACCTCAAAACGTCGGCCTACCTGTCAATCGCCGAGGCCCGGGGGAAAACCGGAGACATTACGGAGGTGCGCCACGCCGTGGAACTGGCCCAAGCGGTCGCGGACAAGATTAGCAGGGAACGCGCCCGGGCCTCGGCCTATTACGACCTGGTCGCAACACAAGCGAAAATCGGCGACATCGCGGGGGCCGCGGCGAACGCGGCGAAAATGCGCGGCTCATCGCAGCACGGATCGGGTTACTACGAGGCGGCCCAATATGAAATCGCCAAGACCCAAGTGATGGCCGGAGACCTGACCGGGGCCGAGGCGACCGCGGCGCAATTCGGCGACGGGAGTTTCGGCAGGGCACAGGTCTACAGTTGGATCGCCGCCGCCCGAAACAAGGCCGGCGATCGGGCGGGAATGCACAAGAGCCTGGAACTGGCCACGACGGCGGCGGCGCAGATTCGTGACCCGGGCGTCAAGGCATCGGCCTACAGCACGATTGCCGCAGCGCAGACCGACGCCGGCGATACCAACGGTGCCGCGGCGACGGCGGCCCTGATCGGCGATGCGCGGGCCAAGTCCTTGGCCCTGGTGAGGATCGCTGCGGCCCAGACCAGGGCTTCCGATCGGACGGGGCGCGCCAGACGCTGGATTTGGCCGAAACGGCGGCAGGGCAAATCAACAACGAACTGCCGAAGCTCTCGGCGTATCTGAGCATCGTCTCGGCGCGGGCCGCGGCGGGCGACCTGACGGGGGCCGCGGCCACGGCGGCCAAGATCGGCGACGACGGTGTCAAGGCGTGGGCCGACCGCGCCATCGCCAAGGCCCAGGCGATGGCCGGCGACGCGGCGGGCGCCAAGGCGACAGCCGCGCAGATCGGTAAGCACGACATCAGGGTGCTGGTGCTCGCCGAGATCGCCGTGGCGCAGGCGAAGACCGGAGAAGTGGCTGCCGCCGGTCGCACCGTGCAGGAGGCGGTTGAGTCCAGCACTCAAGCGACGGCGAATCCAGGGGACAGGTGCCAATGGCTCACGATGGCGGCTCGCGCATTGTACTACCCGCCCGAGAGCGCCAATTGACGGCCGAGCGAGCCGCGCATCGCCGTGGGGGTGTGAAAAGTCTTCGTTCGCGTCTCCCCGGCGGGCCCGGGTTTACCGCGATTCGGTTATCGACGGCCCCATTTGAAAAATAGCCGCCGCGCACGAGTTCGCGGGCTCTCCATTCACCGCCGCCGCCGTCGGCCATAGAATCCCATAGGCAAGTTGCCGGACGCTACCAGGTGTTGCGAGGCACGAATGCTTCGTGCGCAAATTCCCGAGGGGCGAATCGTTGTCGCCCACGGCAGGCGAGAGTTGGCGTTGTCGATGAATCGGGGCTTTTCCCGCATCTGCTCTTCGATCACGGGGAGCGGCGAAAGCAGGCAGTGTACCCATGGGCGATGCAAACTCCAACCGGCCAAACGGCGAGTCCAATGCACCAAAGCCGGCGGATCCGTTAGTGTCCAAGTACGTTAGCGACCCTCTTGCCCCGCGGCCCGAGGAAGTGCAGCGGCTGGCCGCGGAACTCACCGCCCGGCTGACCGATCTGGATCGCCAGAATCAGGAACTGCGAGAGACGAAGCGGCAGTTGGAAGACTATCGCGACCGCTACGTGGACCTGTATGATTCGGCGCCGCTGGGCTACGCCTCGTTGGACGAGGACGGCTACATCCAGGAAATCAACCTGGCCGGCGCCGCGCTGCTGGGCGTGGATCGCAACGCCATGACGGGATACGCCTTCGCCGAGTACGTGGCCGAGGAGGACCGGAAGGCTTTTCTGGAACATCTCCGGGAGTGCGTGGGAGAGCGCCGCGAAGTTACCTCCGAGTTGCGGCTGGTGACTCTCGATGGTCGGTCCATCGCGGTTCAGCTTCGCAGCATTCCGATTGTCGGTTCCCACGAGGAGTCGCTTTGCAAGACGGCTATTACCGACATTACCCAGCGCAAAAACATGGAGGAGGAGATCCGCCAATCGCAGGCCTTCTTGCAGACGGTCATCGACGCGATCCCAGACACGATGCTGGTGATCGGCCGCGACTATCGCATCCTGCTGGCCAATCGGGCCGCCCGCGAGATGGCCGGCGGAATCGACCCCACCGTCTGCCTGACCTGTCATCAACTCTCCCACCATCGCAACCTTCCCTGCGAAGGTCGCAGCGAGCCCTGCCCGCTGCACCAGGTCGTCGCGACCAAGGCCCCGATGACCGTGATGCACACCCACTACGACGCCGCGGGCCGGGAGATCTTCGTGGAGATCAGCGCAGCGCCGGTTTTCGATGAAGCCGGCGAGGTGATCCACATCATCGAAGCCTGCCGCGACATCTCGGAACGAACGCGGACCGAGGAAGGTTTGCGCGACAGCGAGGCGCGGCATCGCGCGATTCTGGAGGCGTCGCTGGACGCCATCATCACCATCGACGAGCGCGGGATCATCGAGTCGGTCAATCCGGCCACGGTGCGGCTGTTCGGCTACGAGGCCGCCGAAATGGTCGGCTCGAACGTCAGCATGTTGATGCCCTCGCCGCACCGGGAACTGCACGACGCCTATATCGCCAACTACCTGCGCACGGGCCAGGCCAAGATCATCGGGATCGGACGCGAGGTGACCGGCCGTCGCAAGGACGGCGTCCTCTTCCCGATGGACCTCGCCATCAGCGAGATTCGTTTCAACGGGCAGAGAAGATTCATGGGGCTGGTCCACGACCTGACCGAGCGCAAACGGGCCGAGGACGAGCTCCGCAAGGCCCGCGACGAACTGGAGGTCCGTGTCCAAGAGCGGACCGCCCAGCTTATCGTGGCCAACAACAAGTTGATGCAGGAGCGCCTCCTCTTCGACACCCTGATGGATTACCTCCCGCACAGCATCTATTTCAAAGACGCAGACAGCCGGTTCACCCGGATCAACCGGGCCCTGACGACCACCTTCGGACTGCAAGACGCGGTCGAGGCGATCGGGAAGACCGATGCGGACTTCTTCACCTCCGAACACGCGCTCGAAGCCATCGCCGACGAGCAGGAGATCCTCCGCACGGGGCAACCCATCATCGACAAGGAAGAAAAGGAAACCTGGCCGGACAGCCACACCACCTGGGTCTCCACCACGAAGATGCCGCTCTACGACGCCGCGGGACGCATTGTGGGCACCTTCGGCATCTCCCGCGACATCACCGAGAGCAAGCAAGCGGCCGAAGCATTGCGGGCGGCGAAGGAAGCGGCCGAAGCGGCCAGCCGCGCCAAGAGCACTTTCCTGGCCAACATGAGCCACGAAATCCGCACGCCGATGAACGCCATCATCGGCATGACGGAGCTCGTCCTGGATACGCCGCTGTCGCGCCAGCAACGCGAGTTTCTGACGGTTGTCGGGGAGTCGGCCGAGTCGCTGTTGGCGCTGATCAACGACATCCTGGACTTCTCCAAGATCGAGGCGGGAAAGCTGGTCCTCGATTGCGCCCCTTCGACGTCCGCGAACAACTGGGCGACACGATGAAGACGCTGGCCCTGCGGGCGGATCGGAAAGGGATCGAGTTGGCGTGCCACATCCATCCCCAAGTGCCCGAGGTCGTGCTGGGCGACAGCGCCCGCCTGCGGCAGGTGCTCATCAATCTGGTGGGCAACGCGATCAAGTTCACGGACGTGGGCGAGGTCGTCGTGGAGTTGGAGCATCAAGTGCTCGCCGGCGATGAAGTCGTGCTGGAGTTCAAGGTGACTGACACGGGAATCGGCATCCCGCCGGAGAAGCAGGCCGCCGTCTTCGAGGCCTTCGAGCAGGCCGACGGCACCGTTTCCCGCCGCTACGGCGGGACGGGCCTGGGCCTGGCCATTTCGTCGCGGCTGATGCACCTGCTGGGCGGGCGGATGTGGGTCGAGAGCCAGGTCGGCCGCGGCAGCACGTTCCACTTCACCATGCACTGCCGGTTGGGCGCGGCGGAACCGTCGGCCGGCGTGCGGGCACAGCCCGCGGCCGTTCGCGGCGCCCGCGTGCTGGTGGTCGACGATAACGCCACGAATCGCCTGATTCTCGAAGAGATGCTGGGCAACTGGACGCTGCAACCCACCGCCGTGGCGGGAGGTCAAGAGGCGCTGGCCATGTTGCGGCAGGCCCGCGACGAGGGACGACCCTACCGCCTGGTGCTGAGCGACGTACACATGCCGGTGATGGACGGCTTCGCCTTGGCCAAGGAGATCAAGGACGACCCCAACCTGGGAAGTACGCTGATCATGATGCTCACGTCCGGCGATCAACCGGCCGACGTCGCCCGCTGCCAGGAATTGGGAATCGCCGCGTACCTTGTCAAGCCGGTCAAGCAGTCGGAGTTGTTCGACGCGATCATGCTGGCGATGGGCGTCACGACGGCGGAGGATGAAGCCTTTCAGTCGCTGGCGGAGAAGCGCGCCGGCGCCTGCGCCCGCTGCGAATCCTGCTGGCCGAAGACAGCCTGGTGAATCAGAAATTGGTGGTTACCTTGTTGGAACGGGAAGGGCACGCGGTGAGCGTCGTCGGCAACGGTCGTGCGGCTTTGGCAACCCTGGGTGCGCAGACGTTTGACCTGGTGCTGATGGACGTGCAAATGCCCGAGATGGACGGACTGGAGACGACGGCCGCGATCCGCGCAGGAACGGCAGAGCGGCGCCCACGTCCCCGTCATCGCGATGACGGCCCACGCGCTGAAAGGCGACCGCGAGCGGTGCCTGGAGGCGGGAATGGATGAGTATGTCTCCAAACCGATCCATGCACGGTACTTGCTGGAAACGATCGAGCGACTGATAAAGGGCTCGCTCCCTTCCGAGACGCCATCGCAGGGGCCGCCGCCTGGCCCCGATGTCGCGGACTGGAGCGAAGTGCTCAAGGCCGCCAAGGGCGATTGGAAAGCCGTCGAGACGATCGTCGATGCGGCCGCCGAGGAATCGCCCTGCCTGCTGGCGGCGATCCGCGACGCGGTTGCCTCGGGCGATCCCACGGCGCTCCGCCTGGCTGCCCACACCCTCAAGGGTTCGGTTCAGTATTTTGGCGCGACGGGTGTTTTCGAGTTGGCCCGTCAATTGGAATGCCTGGGACAGCAAGGCAATCTGGCCTCTGCCCCGGCCACGCTGGCCAGCCTCGAAGCGGAAATGACACGGTTCGCCAGGATGCTGGCAAAGTACAAGGAGCACGCGGCGGTGTAGGAGAGGTCTCCTGCAATTCGCTTTTTGTGTGTGGAGTATACGAATATGGCTTACCCGACGTTGACCGGCGTGATGGAGATTCTTTTGGTGGAAGACAACCTGGAAGATGCCCGGCTGACGATTGAGGCCCTCAAGCAGAAGGACGTCCGCTGCCAGGTGCAACTGGTGTGCGACGGCGAGGAAGCCCTGGACTTCCTCCAGCAGAAGGGGGTGTTTGCGCGAGCTCCCTTGCCCGACCTGATCCTGCTCGACATGGAGTTGCCCAAGAAAAGCGGCCCGGGGTTGCTGACGGAGATCCGCGCCGACCCGCGGCTGCAGAACATTCCCGTCATCGTGCTGACGGCCTCACTGGTCCACAAGGCCGTTCTCCAGGCCCAAGACTTGCGGGTCGACGGTTTCATGACCAAGCCAGTGAGTTGGGAGCAATTCATCGCGGTGGTGAAGTCGTTGCGGAAATCGTGGCTGGAGGCGATGGTCGTACCTGCCCCGCGCTCCTCGGCGGTCTGAACGGTGGGCCGGCCGCCGGTTCTTCGCTGGACTCTTCTGCGGCGTCCCTTTAGAATCACGGTTGCGCCGTTCGGGTGGATTGTTCGGCACGGACCGGGCCTTGAGCGGCGGGTCGGGTGGGCAGTGGGTAGGGTGGGCAGCGCCACCAAAAACCCACAGGCTGTGGCGGGCAGTGCGCGTCCTACGAAGACTCGGACCCCAATCGTGAGACTTTCCAGGAGCATCGTTACCATGAATCAAGGACAATCGCGTACGGCGGCAGCATCGCTTTTGAGCACGGCCGTCATGGTTCTCGTTTTGTTGGCAAGCGCCCTGCCGGAGGCGTCGGCCGCGCTTTGCGCGGGGGTCGCCGTCGCCAACATCACGGCCGACAAGCCGGCCGATCCGGTCCGCGATCCGCTGCTGGCCAAGGCCCTGGTGCTGGAGGACGGCAGCAACCGGGCGGTGATTATCTCCCTCGACCTGGTCGTGGTGCCCGAGTCGCTGGTGACAGGCGTCCGCCGCGGCGTGCAGCAGGAACTCGGCATCGACCCGTCGTGCATTCTGCTCAATGCCTCGCACAATCACGATACGCTCGATGCGGTGGCCAAGGACCTGGTGCCGCGGATCGTCAAGGCCGTCAAGCAGGCCAGCCAGAACATGGTCCCGGCGAAGGTTGGGGTCGGCGTGGGACGCGAAGAGCGAATCACGATCAACCGCCGGCTCCGCATGAAGGACGGAACGCAGTGGACGATCCGCCGCGCCACGCCTTTGCCGAAGGACAGCGACGTGGCCGGAACCGGCCCCTTGGATACGCAGATCGGCCTCTTGCGCGTGGACACCCTGGCGGGCAAGCCGCTGGCGCTGGTCTACAATTTCGCCTGTCACGCGTACTGCGGCGCCCCCGGCGGCGGAGTCAGCGCCGATTTTCCCGGCTTTGCGTCGCGCGTGATCGAGGAGGCCTGGCCCGGCGCCGTCGCCCTGTTCGTGCAGGGGGCCGCCGGCGACATCACGCCCGTCCGCTACAAGGATTTTGATGCCCCGGCGCCCACCGAACAACTGGGCACCCGCTTGGGCCTCAGCGCGCTCCATGCGGCCCAGGACATTTCCACCACCAGCCAGGCCGCCGTGCGGGTCCTCAGCGAAACCATCGAGTTGCCCCGCCGCACCGACACGGCCGAACGAATCCAATCGCTCCTGGCCGAGCAGGAGAAGATCCTCGCCGCCTTCACCGGCGTGGGCTGTGGGTCGCACGGAGCGGGCGTCGCCCTGAACTACAAGAGCTTCCTGCCCCTGTACATGAAGTACAACGTCGATTCCGAACATCCCCTGGAGGCAGCCTACTCGTACGAGCAGGACGAGGCCGCCGGCCGAAATGCCCTGCGGCAACTGGATATCGACAACAAGAAGCGGCTCGAGACGTATCGGCTGTGCATCGAGAACATGGACAAGCTGATTACGGTCCGCACCAACCTCCAGTATTTGCAGCAGCATCTGGAGAAGCGGGAGAGCGGGCCGGTCACGGCCGAGGTCCAGGCCATCAAGATCGGCGATTTCGTGCTGGTGTCGTTCCCCGGCGAAATGTTCGCCGAAGTCGGCCTGCGGATCAAGAAGCTGTCGCCGTTCCCCAAGACGTTCGTGGCGGGCTACTCGAACGGCTGGTTGGGCTACGCGCCGACGGCTGCCGACTATGGGCCCCAGGCGGCCTACGAGGACGCCTTGACGCAGCTTGCCCCGCAGTGGCAGGAAATCTACGAACGCAAGGCCCTGGAGATGATCCGCCGCCTTGAGCAGCCGGCGAATCGGGCGAATTAGGAATGTCTCTGCCTCCTTCTTTTCCTCGCCTGGTTCGAGCGTCCGCGGCCGCGGCGTTGCTGGCGTTCACGCTGAGCGTCTTCGTGCCGCTGGTGCAGACGCCGGAGGCCCTGACCCTTGATTGGCTGCTGGCGCTCAGCGTTGCGCACGAGCAGGGACTGCGGTTTGGGCGAGAAATCCTGTTCACCTATGGGCCGCTGGGCTTTGCGTGGGCGGGCTACCATCCGGCCACGTTCCACGTATTGCTGGCCTTGTGGGCGGCGGTCGCCGTGGCCACGTGGGCGGCGCTCTGGTCGGCCGTGCGGCGGTTGGCGCCCCCCGGCAATCGGGCGCTCTTGGCAGCCGGCGCGTTCGGTGTGGTATTGCTCGCGGCCGGCGAGCACGTCTCGATGCACGACAGCCGGTTCCTCCTCGTGCCGATGCTCTTGCTGTTCCACCACTTCATCGTCGATCGTCGACCGTTGTCGGGCGTCAGCGCGGTTTTGGTGGCCGCTTTGGCGATTGCCGGGCTCGTGAAGTTCAGCTACCTGGTGTCCGCGGGCGTGGCCGTCGCCGCCGTCGCGGCCGATTCGTGGCCGCAGGCGAAGGGTCGGGCGGCGGCGCCCTTGGTGCTGCTGGCCGGCCTGTACCTGTTGGGCTGGCTGCTGACCGGTCAGCGATTGGCCGACCTTGCACCGTACCTGTCCTCGTCCATCGACGTTGTCGGGGGCTATACCGAGTCGATGGCGCTGTGGACGCCAACCGAGTCGTGGGACGTGCTGCGCTTTGTTGGGCCGGCATCGTTGCTCCTGGCGCTGGTGTTTTGGGCCGGCCGTCGGCAGGTTCTGCGGCAGTGCGTTCACGTCGGCGCGTTGGGAGCCTTGCTATTGCTGGTGTTCCGTGCCGGATACGTGCGTCACGATGAGCACGAGATCATCTCGACGGGGCTGCTGGTGCCCTTGGCGATGTTGTACCTGTTGGGCACGTGGCGAGCCGCCGCCAGCCGGGCATACCGGCTGCTGTGGATCGTCTGCGTCGGCACGGCCGCCATGAGCGCATCGGTGAGCTACGAGCGGTGGGCGGGGTTGGACCTGGCATCGCGGAGCGTCATGAGCTTTATCGGAATGGCCAATGAGGCGCGGGAGTTGTCGTCATGGGCGGGGGGCGGGCGACTCGACGTGGCGGAAACGTCGGAGGCGCTCATGAAAGCCGCCCGTGCGGCGCACCCGCTCGCGGCAACGTCGGCCAAGGTGGATCTTTACCCGACGTCCACGCACCTGCTGCTGGCGGCAGGGCTGGATTATCGGCCACGGCCCTCGTTGCAGTCGTATCCGTGCGGCACGCCGTTTCTGACCGCAGCCAACGCCGAGCACCTTCGCGGCGCCGCAGCGCCCGAGCAGGTGTTTTTCCGAGTCGCGCCGATGGACGGGCGGCTGGCGACCTTGGAGGACCCGTTGAGTTGGCTGGAGTTGGCGCGGCTTTACGATGCGCAGGAGGAGAGTGCCGGTTACCTGGTGCTGCGGCGGTCGGCGACGCCGCGAACGTGGACGTTTCGGCAGCTTGCCGCCGCCGGCCGCGCCCGCCTCGGTTCGCGAGTCGTGTTGCCCGATCTCGACGGGGACGGTGCATTGTGGGTGCGAGTGGATCTGAGACTGACCGCCGCCGGCCACCTGGCCAGCCAACTCTACAAGCCGCCCCTGTCGATGATTGGCATTGAGTTGTCCGACGGGCAGACGAAGAAGTTTCGGTTCCTGCCGGGCAGCGCGGGGCGGATTCATCCTGTCGCCGCTGATCGTCGACGCGGCAAGCTTCTTGCAGCTTGGGGGGCGGCCCCCGCCGATCGACCGGCAGACGCCGCGGCCGGTTGCCTTCGCGATCGCCGGCGCCGATGGCGCCTCGCTGGCATGGTGCTACGGAGACGCGTTCGACGTGGAGTTCTTCCAAGTCAGCCTGGGCGGCGACGGATCGAGGCACGAGCCGTGAGCCGGCGGGGCCAACGGGGGGAAGGAACAACGAGGTCGGGGAGAGCGCCGAGTCCCACGGGCCCCGCGGAAACACTGGCGCACGGAGCTATCCACTGTTTCTGATCGACCATCGAGAGCGCTCTTGAGCCAGGGGCCATCCCGGGCAACGGTGTTCAGCGTCTCCTAACCGTAAGACGCGCCAGGGGCAAGGTGACCAGACCAAACAACAGCGCGCTCCCTAGCCCGATCAGACTCCCATGCTGAAGTCCTGTCATGGCGTCGGCATGGTTCAGGTAGAACGCCTGAGCAGCCACGCCGCAGGCGGCGGCGAACAATACGCCACTGGGGAATACCCGCAGGACCAGCCATCTCTTACCCTGAAAGAGTCTCTTCAGCACGAACCCGACGATGCCGCCTAGTGCCGCGCCGAGGAATGCCACCGCCATGATCCCGAAGAACGCCCCTTGAATCGCACCGACAATCAGTCCCAGGATGCCCGCAAACGGTTTCCTGAGCCTGGGCACAATGGGAGACAGGTCTTCTTGCGCGGATGCCGTGTTGGCGACCGCTACCAGCATGCCCCACACGCCGCCCCCGATGCAGGCCGTCCATCTTGCCCACGGCATTGTGGCAACCGCCGATCCCACTATTGCGCCGTAGGAGATGGCAAAGGCCGTCAGTTCCAAGAGCACCAGCGTTATGCTGCCCAGACTCGCCTCCCCCTCGATGCCAGCCGCCTCTTCGTCCTCGCCGAACTCTTTGCCGTCAACCGATTCTATCTCGTCGTCGCCGTTGTCAACCTCCTCCTCCGACAATTCACCGAAGAACCAGGCGGCATAGTCCTCGACAAGCTGGCGGTTTGGATCGGAGCGTCGCAATTCGACGTTCGCCAGAGGGGCGGTCTCCTCTCCCTTGGCAGTCAGCACCTCGCAGATGATGCCCTCTTCTCCATCCCAGCCGAGTTCACGGTCCAGTGCCACGACCTTGACGGTGCGTAGGGGCGACGAACTGAAGAAGTCCGCCTCCGCATCGAGCCATCTCGCCTCAAAGGGCAGCGATAGTCGCCCCTCAAGGTAGTCGTAGTAGGTCTCCAGAGATTCCTCGTCCACCTTGGGCAGAAAATCGTCGCTCGTGAGCCCAAAGACCATCCGCACCCGGTCGCCCGCGTCCTTTGCCGATAGCGGTCGGGGCGAAATCTTGGTTGGCTGCTCGATCGAGAGCGGGCCACCCGGGTCGGGTTCCAAATCATCCTCCCCAAGCCAGTATTCGTCCGGGAACTTGCCCTCGATGGCGCAGCGTTTCTCGTAGATCGGGTGAATGCTAGAGAGCGTCTCCCGCGTCCAACGGACGCAGTACATCTTCCGCTTATGGACCTCGGAGATGATCCCCGCCCAGCCGCCCAGGGGAATATCGGAATGGTCGTTGTCCCGTATGCCATGCCGCACCCAAACGCGATCCCCGACCTTGAACTTGGCGGGAACGGGCGGCTTGCGTTCTTGTCGTCCTTTCGGCATGAGGTCCCCTCCATGAGAACGGTCGTTATCGCAGTCCCTTCTTCCTCATCTGTTGGTCAACGGCTCGCTCCGTTTCCAATTCTGCGGCCCGCTGGGCTCTCGTCTCTGCCGGCCGTCGACGGCCCTGTCGCTAGTGTCGCGCAGATCATCATGCGCTTTGAGCCGGTGGTTGTCCAGGGCAAGAATTGTGCCATCCGTCGGGTTGATGCTCCGCCGCGGCAATCGCGGCCGTTATCGACATTCGCTCTGAACAGGAGATAACAGAGGCAACAGAGAGAGCCAAACCTCGGTTCTCTCCGTTTCTTCCTGTTCCGGGTGGGCGTGAGTGACTCTAAACGCCACCAAATAGGTTGTCGTACAATGGTAAACGTCAATGAATCGCCAGCCTTGCGGGCCGTGGTAGGCTGAATGCCTGGGTAGGATTCACCCCGGAGCATTCGGAGGACCAAGTGATGGCGAAGACCAGGAGCGCGGATCGACAGCGATATTGGCGGGAGGTGATCGACCGCCAACAAGCCAGCGGGGAGAGTGTTGTGGGGTTCTGCGCCAAGGAACGGCTGTCCCCAGCGTCGTTTCATGTTTGGAAACGGCGATTTCGGCAGCCCAAGCATGTAATCCGGCGAAAGGGGGCAAAGGAGCCTCTCGTTCCCGTACAGATCGTCAGCGACCAAGCGAGTGGCGTGGGACACTTGGAAGTCCAGTGGCCTAGCGGCATCGTGCTGCGGGCTCAGGGCTGTGACGTGCAGACGATCAGCGCGGCGCTCACTGCCCTGTCAGCTTCTCCATCGACACGAAGGGCGCGACGATGTTGACGTTCCCTACGTCACTCCGTGTTTTCGCCAAGACTGGCCCCACAGATATGCGAAAGTCATTCGAGGGGCTGGTTGGAGTGGTGGAGCGAGAACTGGGCCAGCAGGTGGAATCAGGCGACCTGTTCCTCTTCTTCAATCGGCGTGGCGATCGCGTGAAGGTACTTTGGTTTGCGGGCGACGGGCTCGTCATTTGGTATAAGCGATTGGAAGGCGGAACCTTTGAAGTGCCGAAAGCAGCGCGGGCTATGCGCGAGGATGGTTCTACTTCGCCCGCTGGAATCGAGATGCGCCTGAGCGATTTGACGCTGATCCTGGAAGGCATCGACCTGGCCAGCGTGCGTCGTCGTCCGCGATGGCGACATGCATGACACCGATTCTGCTGCTCCGAAAAAAATCTCTGTGCCAGCAGAACCAAATGGCAGTGTCGAGCGTTTAATAAGGCATGGAGTACGGAAGTCCCTCTCTTGCCGATCAACTGGTGGCCTGCCAGCAACGGATTCGTGAGCTGGAGCAGAGGGACTCCGACCAGCAGGCGGTCATCGCGCAACAGCAGGAAGTCATCGCTGCTTGCCAGGAGCAACTGGCGAAAGCCGCCGAGCAGTTACGGTTTTTTAAGCGGGCGATGTTCGGCCAACGTCGCGAGCGGTATGCACCCTCGCCCGATCAGAAGCTGCTCTTCGTGCCCGAAGCCGTCGAGGGGTTGGATGCTCAACAGCAGAACTTCCAGGAGGCCAATGCGGACTCGCCGCCGCCTCGGACTCGACGAAAACCACGACGATCCAGGATCGAGTTCCCGCAATTCTGGGAGCACCGGCGGATCGAGTATTCGTTGCCTCCCGAGGAATTGCCTTGCGGCTGCTGTGGAGCCCAACGGATCATTACCCGCACCCACGTCACGAAGCGGGCGGAGATGGAAGAGGCAAAGCTATACGTGGTCGAAGAAGTACGGTATACCTACGGCTGTTCGGCATGTCACGATGGCTCCCAGATGCTGACCACGCAGAGGCCGCCGCAAGCCGTGGAGAAGAGCCCGTTCGGGCCGAGTATCCTGGCCTGGCTGGTGACCTGGAAGTTCCTGCACCACTTGCCGGTCTATCGGCAGCAGGAACTGCTCCTGGGTCCGCTGAAACGATGGTTGTCGCGGGCGTTGTTGTGCGGATTGTTGGGACGGACGGCCTTGGCCCTTCGGCCTCTGGAACGACTGATCCGGCAGCAGGTGCTTGCCAGCATCGTCATCAACGCCGACGAGACGGAGGTGCGGATGCTCAAGCCGGGAAACGGCAAAGTGGTCACCGGCTATCTTAGCGGGTATGCGGGCGATGCCGAGCACCGCTACGTGTTCTACGACTTTCGCCTCAGCCGCAGTCGGGATGGTCCGGCAGAAATGTTGGCTGATTACGGGGGCTATTTGCAGACCGATGGTTATGTGGTCTATACCTCGTTGGTACGCCATTCGGAGGGCCGACTGGTAGATGTCGCGTGCTGGGCTCACGGTCGGAGAGGCTTCGAGGAAGCGATTCCGGCGACCAGCCATCCGCTGGTCCACGAAGTTATGGTCTGGACGCAGCAGCTTTACGACATCGAGGACCGTGCGAGGGAGATGTCGGCGGAAAATCGTCGGGCGTTGCGTCAGGCGGAGGCGTTGCCGATACTCATGCGGATGAAAAACCGATTCGATGAAGTGCGGCCTACATTGCGTCCCACAGCGAAGCTTGCCGAGGCGATTGACTACGTGCTGAACCGCTGGGATGCCTTCGTCCGATACACCAGTGACGGAAGAATCGCGATAGATAACAACGTGATCGAGCGGCTTCTGCGTCCAATCACCATCGGCAGAAAAAACTACCTCTTTTTCGGAAGTGAGAAGGGCGGCCAGACGGCGGCAACGCTCTATACGCTGGTACAGAGTGCCCGGCGGAACTGCGTGGACGTATGGCCCTACCTGACCGACGTGCTGCGTCGGATTGCAGCCATTGCCCCCAGCAACACGGCTGCCCTGGAAGCTCTGCTGCCGGATCGCTGGGTCGCTGCCCATCCCGAGCATCGGCTGGAGCAGCGGGAAGAAGAATCTCGCGAAGCCCAGGTCCGTCGTCGTCGGAAACGAGCCGCCCGCCGGATCGCTGTCGGGTCTTAGTGGGGCGACCATTTCCGGCCATTACGCGGAATATCGGTGTCGGGCGTTGGTCCGTCGACCCCGTGATAGTGACCGGCGTTCGCTTCACAGTTGTCAAGTTTCTAGCACTTCTCCTGATACTCTTGTAGAATCACTGTGCTGGAGAAGCGTTGTGCGACCAGCTCGCGGTGGCGTCATCGCTGCCATGACGTGACAAACGCAATCCGGAAAAAAGGAGTTTCAAGGGTGAAGACGGCATGTTTATGCGTCGTGGCCTGCTTCGTTTTCGCCGCATCCCTCCCGAGCTATGGCACGGAAGCGAAGAAGGCAGGCGACCGCTCGCCTAGCGTTACCTCCGCGGCTCCGCCGGTCTATAAGTTCGTGGAATTGGAGTTGTACAGCCGCCGAATTGATGCCGGCGACGACGCCGTGAAACTGAACTTGCCGCTGCCAGCGGGCGGTAACGTTCTCCAGTACGAAATGAGTCCGGATAGCGAGCGGGTGGTGTATCGGGTCGCCGGCCCGGACGAACCTGGCGATATTTACGGCGATATCTACGTCGCGAGCCTCGATGGTCGCGGCCGGCCAGTCAAGATCAATGGCCGCGACAGCGCCAAGTCGTGGACCATCAGCCCAGATAGCCGTCGCGTTATTTGGCTCGATTACGAGGCGCATTGTACAGCCGGAACCTTGCTGGAGATGCGGAGTCTGTCAAGCTGGATCTTCCGGGCCACCTCTGCTCGTGGCTCTGGGTCAGTCCCGACAGCAAGAGAGTATTCTTCAACCGGGCGGGAGACTTCGTTCATCTGCACGGCCCGGTGCGACGCGCTGTCGATCTCTACAGTACGATGATCGACGGGCGGGCAGCGCCGGTCAAGATGAACGGTCCTCGGCAAACGGACGTGCAGCGGTTCCAGCTAAGCGCCGACGGCAAGTGGGTCGTTTACCTGGATGGATTCAACATGCCCCACTCGCTGTACAGTCAGCCGATCGAGGGTGTCGGCCCGATCGCATTGAACGGGGCAATCACGGTCTATACCAACCTTGCCGTGAGCCGCGACAGCCGACAGGTCGTTTTCCGAGGAAAGTCGGGCAGCGCCTATCTCTCTACAGCGTTCCGATCGACGGATCACGCCCGCCCGTCGACCTCAGCGGCTCGATCGGCGACATCGGCGCAGGTTTCCCCTACGCGTGCAAAATCAGCCCGGACAGCCGGCGGGTTGTCTTCCAAATTGGTGAAAATAACGCCCTATGGAGTCGGCCGATTGGGCGAGGAGGCGAGCCGGTCATGCTGTGCAGCGCGACTTACATCCGTTACTTCGCCGTCAGTCCCGACGGGAAACGCGCCGTTTATCTGGCTCGTTCCGGGGGGGATGGCGTCCCGACGTATCACCTGTGCATCGCTCCCTCGACGGCAGCGATGCGCCGGCCGAACTCTACTCGCCGTCTCGCCGTGGGGAATTCGTCTACGTCGACTTCCAAATCAGCCCCGATAGCCGCCGAGTCGTGTTCCGCGTACCGCAGGACGTTCGCACCGGCCTATACGGTTTGTACAGCCGGCCAATCGACGGCAACGGCAGTTTGGCAAGGCTGAGCGATTCGCCCAAGACCGAGGGCAACCTCTACGCTTTCGACATCACGCCCGACAGCAGGCAGGTGATCTACCTTGCCGGGCCGTCGAAGCTCACGCGGCAGGTCCATGCGCGGCCGATCGACGGTAGCGGAAAGTCTGTCAGGATCAGCGAGCCATTGGGCGAGGGCGGCGGGGTCTGCAACTTTCAGATCAGCCCCGACGGCCGGCGGATCTTGTATCTCGCCTACCGCAACACCAAGGCATTGCGGGAGAACGATAGCAACGAAGGGCCCGGAATTCACTGGCCATTTCGCGACACACCGTATAAAGCTTCAACCTACTGACAGTCATTGCGAGCAAAACTGCTGCCAACACGCCACGGCTGCAAAGTCGCTGCGCGACCGCCGCTTGGTGGTGCGGGCCGTGGCAAAGTGGTAGGGAACTCCATCGGGCATTGCCGAATTGCGAGATCGGACCGTTTTTTTGGGGCCGCTTCTGAAAACAGGACTCTCGGCAAATGCCGCCTTGCCACGCGGGTACGGCCGCGGCCAGCCCCCGCCGTGTAAGTAATCGACCACGCAGATCAACCCGCCTCGGGCCGATCAAGACGCTCGGCCCTGGCTGGCGATTTATTGACGCTTACTCGAATAGCACGCATCGGCCCAGTTGTCGTTGGCGGTCCCCGCGAATCTCGCCCGTGGCCAACGACGTTGCCCCACGTGGCGTTCCTGCCTCCCACTGGCATTTCCATGCCACGGCCCCGATCTTGGCCCGTTTGGGCCACGTAGGTGCCAGTTTCGTCCCGCACGGGGCAACGTGTGGGGTCGACCCATGTCACCACGTCTAACACCACAAGAGAAACAATGGAATTCGCTTGCTTCTGCTGCAAAAGCATGCAAATGTCTGTTGATGCGATGGGGACTTCCCCCCTCGGAAACATGTACAGGAGAACAGTAATGGCTACCAAGCAAAAGACCACAAAGAAGGCCGCCAAGCCGGCCACGCCGAAGGCCAAGAAGGAGCCCAAGGCACCGAAGCCGCCGAAGGAGAAGAAGGAGCGGAAGCTCGGACTGCTCAGCGCGGGTGCCCAGGTGTTGAAGGCTTCCGGCAAGCCCATGAAGCTCGGGGAAATCTATGATGCAGTATTGGCAAAGGGATTGTGGACGCCGGGCGAAGGCAAAACCCCGAAGGCGACCTTGAGCGCCGGGATCATTACCGAGATCGCCAAGAAGGGCGAGAAGTCCCGGTTCGTGAAGACTGGTCCTGGCCTGTTCGCCCACGCCAAGAAGTAGACTCCCCGCGACGGTTCGCCCCACGTCGCCCACGAGGCCCGGAAACGGGCCTCTTCTCGTTGGTAGCGTTCAACCTGCCCCTGGAAAGCGCGGGAAAAAATGGGGTCCGAATTGGGGTTTACACTTCCTCGGCGATGGGGTATGTTTACATTAGTAAAGAGAACCTTGCGAAGGACGACCAATGACCGATTACGAACGGATCAAAGAGCAGTTGCGGGACCGACCGTACCTGATCGCCGACGGACAGACCGGCAAAGTTCGGCTGGCCAGCCAATCGGCGACCATGCGGGCGATGTGTGAGGGTGGCGAGTTTCCTTCGGCCGTGATCCTCAACGCCGGCGAAGCGTTGAAGCGGTTCGCTCGGCTCCGTGGAGTCGGCGAAGAAGAACGCAAGTTCAGCCTTAATAGCATCGCCACGATCGCGGGCCTGAGCTACATTAATTGCTGGTTCTACGTCGAGAAGGGCGTGCTCACGCCCTCGATCCGCCACGCCGGTGGCTCGGGCACGGGCGATGTGGAGGCCAGGTTCTCCTGGTCCGATGCATTCTGTGCCGGCATCGTCGGTAGCCTGCGGCGGCACGGCCTCAAGCGGGATGTGCTCAAGAAGATTCAGCTAATGTTTTGCGAGACAAAAAACGGACCGGCGGCAGGCTGGAACCTGCCGGCCGGTCCTGACCACCACCAAGCCTAAACGGGAGACTCAGTTATGGCATCCAACAATTCTAACGGAAAGAAGCCCCAGAGCAAACCGCTTCGCTTCGCGGTACTGATCCGAGTTTCTACGGAGAAGCAGAAGCAGAAGGGTGAATCCCTACGCACCCAGGAATCGCAGACCAAGGATGCCGTAGCTCAGCTTGGCGGAACGATCAACCGCAGCTACGGCGGGCAGGAGCACGCCACCGCTGGATGGGAGCGGAAGCAACTCGACCAACTACTGGAGGACGCCGAGCGACCACAACGGCCCTTCGATGCGGTCATGGTAACACATCCCGACCGCTGGTCCCGCGATAACGTGCGGAGCCAGACTGGCTTGGAAGCGTTGCAGGGCAACGGTGTCCGCTTCTTCGTACTCACGCAAGAGCAAGACCTCTATGACCCCACGGCGCGGCTGATGCTCGCCCTGGCCGCCTCTATTGGTAGCTACCAAGCCGGCCTGCAATCTAAGAAATCCCTTGAGACACGCATTCACAAAGCCAAGCGGGGGTGGCCCACCTGCGGCAAGCTGCCCTACGGCCGAACGTTCGACAAAGAGGCTCTTCCGGTTCTGGGTGCGAACGCCGCACAAACCCGAGGCTCAACAATAGCGGCCGTTATACTACGCGCGACGGTTGCTTGAACGCCCCAGGCACGTAATTCTCGCCATATTAGCCCCCCCCACAAGAATATAGTGCAACAGGGATTGCGAGCGTAAGTGCTTGTCCGGGAACATGTTCCGCCGCCGCCTCCCTGCGGGCGCCGATTTCGCGAGTTGGGAAGGTTGCTGTTGGCCCGAGGTCGCCCGCGGCGTTACCTTGCTCAAGCGGCGGCGGTCGGACCAACGCGGTTGTTGCCTTCGCCCCGTCGCAGAAGACACCGCCAACCAAGGAGGCCACGGATGGCTCAGGTCGAGGTCAAAGTGAAGTTGGATTTGCCGCCGGGTGTGGAACTGTTGGGATACGAGCGCTCGCGCGACGGGCACGGCTTCGAGGTCAAGTTCCCCCTGCCCGACTCTTGCCGTTGTGAGCAGTGCGGCCACGAAGAGCCGTCCACCTACGAGTACAAGAACACCGTCTATGTGGTCCGCGACCTGGACCTGTGGGGTCAGCCGAGCTTCCTGATCTTCCAGCCTTGCTTCCATCGTTGCTCGCGCTGTGGGCATCGCCAGGAGCATTTCGCCCCCTTCAAGCGGAAGAAGGTGCTGTACACGTACCGCTTCGAGGAATACGTGCTGCGGATGCTCATCGGCAGCAACGAAGAAGAGGTGGCCGCGCGGCTGGGCATCTCGGCGGAGACCGTGGAACTGATCGTCGAGAACCAGTTGAAGGACGACAAGCGGATCGACCCGGCACGGGTCATCAAGCACGTGGGCATGGACGAAATCAGCCTCAAGAAGCGGCACAAGTTGTACGTGACGGTGATGACGGACTTGACCGACCCGGAGTCGCCGAAGGTGCTGGCGGTGGCCCGCGGGCGCGACACGGCAGCGGCCCTCGAATGCCTGGGGAAATTGACGCCCGAGCAGCGCGCCGCGGTGGAAACGCACCGCGTGGACATGGGGAAGGTCTACGGCCCGGTCTGCAACGAGCAACTTCGCAACAGCCGGTTGGTGGTGGACCGGTTCCACGTGGCCAAGCAGTTCAACGAGGTGGTGGATGAGTTGCGAAAAAAAAAGCACGCGGAAGCACAAGGCCCAGTTGTCCAAAGCCGAGCAGAAACGGTTCCGCTCGCTGATGTGGGAGTTCCGCCGCGACCCGAAGGACCTGAAGCCCGAGGAACGCGAGTCGCTGGATCGGCTGTTCGTCGAGTTGCCTGTGTTGAAGGACGTGTATGACGTGCGCGTGCGGTTCAAGGAGATCTTCGACACCGCGCCGGATCGCGCCACAGCGGAACAGCAGTTGGCCGAACTCCGCGCGCGGACCGAAGCGCTGGGGCTGGACTTCGCCAAGTTCTGGACGACCTACGACAACTGGAAGACGGGCATCCTGAACTACTTCGACGGGCGGTACACCAGCGCGGCGGTTGAAGGTATCAACAACAAGGCCCGCGTCATCACCAAACGCTGCTACGGCGTGAAGTCAGCCGACACGCTCTGGAACCGGCTGCTCCTGGACTTGAACCGGGCGTCGGAAGCCGCCGGGCGGACCATCGCCGAGCTACGCGAGATCGTCCGTGGCCTGAAGGCTGAATTTCTCGCGTTCTGCACCTAAAACCGGAAGAGCCGACAAAGACACGGGCAAGTGGGGCGTGGACCCGAAGGTCCAGACCATGCTCCAGGACATTGCAGCAAGGTATCTTGCAGGGGAGTCGATGAGCAACTTGGCCCGTGAGTACGGGAAAAATCACCCCTTCATACACAAGACGTTGATGACGGGCTGCGGCACGCTTTGGGAGCAGCGGTTCCACTCTGCCAAGCTGGCCATAGACGAAACAGTATCCACCACGGTCCCCGCCATGCTGGAACCCAAAATCATTGCAGCGGTCCTGCGCCGGGCGGCAGCCAACAAGACCTTCGCCCACGGCCACCTCAAGTGGCAGTATCTCTTTTCCAGAACGGTGTTCTGCGGGGCGTGTGGGCATGCGATGAGCGGGCAGACAGCCCCTCACGGCGGGCGCTACTATCGTCACCAGAGCCGCAACGAAGCGGCCAACTGCCCGTTACAGTTCCGCCCGTGGGTTCCCGCCGACCTATTGGAGCGTGAAGTGCTCGAACAGCTCGCCGACCTTTGGGGCAACCCAAAGGCTGTGGAGAAGGCCCTAGCCGACGCCGAACCGAACAAGGCCGAGGTCGACAAGGCGCGCAAGCGGTTGGAAACCATCGAAGCCGAGCAAGCGAAGATCAAGAATGGCCGCGAACGGATACTCGGACTGATCGTGAAGGGGACCATCACCGACGAACAGGTCGAAAAGCGTTTGACGGCAATCGCCAACGAGGAGACAATGTTGGCTGAGGAATCCGACCGCCTCCAACAAAGGCTGGCCGGCACGCTATCCCCCGATGATCGAAAACGCCTCGCCGATCAGGTGGTGGTAGCTCGGCCTCGGGCTGGTTCCCATCGGCGGGACATGATTCGGGGTGCCCAAGACCCCGACCTGATGACGTGGAAGCAGAAGCGGATGCTCGTCGAAGACGTGTTCGGCGGCATGACACCGGATGGTCGGCGGATGGGCATTTACATATCGCCGATCGACGCGGAGCCCAACCAGAAGCACCGCCGCTGGCGGTACGAGGTTCGTGGCAGGCTCGAGGCCTGCGGAGTGCTCAAGGATAGTGCGGCAACGAGTTCTTCTTTGCATTGACCAGGCAGAGGCCCTCGCGGATGCCGCTTTTCTCCACGGCGTTGGCCACCTGCGCGGTGATGTTGACGAAGTCCATCCGCCGGGGAACGTTCAATGTCAGATATTCGGTATGCGATTTCATGAGGCGTACACCCAGCAGATCGAGATGATCGTCACCGGCGGGCCGACCCACAGTAACACGGCGAACAGGGTGAACCGCGCGGCCCCGCGGACACACTCTTCAGGCGGCTCGCCTGGACGGCTCGGCCTGCCGGAACTGAAGCACCACGATGCGCAACCGGCCGTCGCGTTCCACCAACACTTGTATCGGCAGGGAGAGGGTCTTGGCCAGCTGGGCGAAACCGGCCTCGTCGGCGAAGTCGCGGCCGCCAACCTGGTAGATGCGGTCGCCGGCGGCAAGACCGGCACGAGCGGCAGGCGAGCCGGGGACGACGTGGGTGAGAATCACCACGCCCGGCTCGGCGTCGTCCACCCGCCATACGATGCCCCATCGCAGCGGGCTGCCCGAAAGGTCCGCGGTCAAGTCCAGCGGTTTCTCCTCGCCCGGCCGTTTGACGGTGAGCGAGGCCGGGCTCTCGGCGGCGCAGACGGCGGCGAAGAAGTCGTCGTCGCTGCGGATCGGCCGGCCGGCGAAACGCACGATGCAGTCGCCCACGCGCAGGCCGGCCCGGTCGGCCGGCGAGCCGGCCTCACCACCGACACCCGAACCCCGCCCGTCGCCGCCGCGTCTTCGATCCAGCCGACGCCCAGCCGGTCGGCCGGCTTCGCGGTCTGGCCGAGGAGGGCCTTCTCGCTCTCCGGCGTTTCGTGGCGGGCCGCCGCTCGGAATGCCGGGCGCCGCCGGCCGCTCGGCCAGGTCGTAAACCACGCCGAACAACAGCCGCGTCACCTGCGTCATCCCCGGACTGTTGATGAGCTTCGCCGTGTCGCTCGGCCGGTGATATTCGTCGTGCAGGCCCGTGTGGAACATCAGCACCGGAATGCCGTGATCGAAGAAGGGCTAGTAATCGGCATTGGGCTTCAGGCTCCAGGAGAAATCCAGCCGCAGGCCGGAATCGTCGTTCTGTCCGCTGATCAGCCGCCGCCATCCGTAGCCGCTGCGCACGCCGAACACGATCAGATGCTCGTCGCGGAGCCGGCCGATCATGTCCAAGTTCAGCGCCGCCGCCACGTGTTCCAGCGGAACCGTCGGATGGGCCACCCAGTGTTTCGAGCCCAGCAGCCCCTTCTCTTCGGCGTCCCAAGCGGCGAACAGGATCGAACGCTTGGGCGGGCTGGAAAGGATCGTGAACGCCTTGGCCAACTCCAGCACCGCGGAGGTGCCGCTGGCGTTGTCGTCGGCGCCGGGATGAATGTAGCCGTACGGTCCCAGGCTGAGGCCGTGGCCGCCGTAGCCGATGTGGTCGTAGTGGGCGCCGACCACGATCACCTGGTCGCGCAGCTGGGGATCGCTGCCCTGCAGGATCGCCAGCACGTTGCGGAAGTTGGGGGCGAAGGGCTGGAAATAGCCGCCGTCGGCCGCGGCGCCGGGGACGTGGAGCCGGGCATACTGCTCGGCCAGATAGTCGCCGGCGGCCCGGCCGCCGCGGCGTGCCGGCCTCGCGGCCTTCCATCGCGTCATCGGCCAGGCGGCCCACGTGCTCGCCCAGTTCCTCGGCCTTGATCGACTCCAGCGCCGCCAGATACGAGGAACTCTTCTCGACCGCGCGGGCCGGAGACGAGCCACACGCAGCAGAGCAGCAGGGCCGCAGCCGGACGAAGCGCAGGTCGAAGGAGGGATCGCATCGGGAGAGAGTCCTTTGCGGTAGTATACCACATGACGCCCGGCATTCTTTGGCGGCCGGAAATGCGATGTTTAATAGGTCTTGGGGCTTAGGTCTTAGGCTTTAGTGGCGAAGGCCAAAGACCAAAGGCCCAAGGCCAAGACGTTTTCTTAGGCGCGACAGGTCAACGACCCGATAGAATCGGCAGAATCGTCAAAAACGACTGCATTTGACTTATCGCAACATTGCGTTAGAGTTTACTACCCTGCGGTAGTCGCCCACCCGATCCTCCTTCCCATGCCAGCCGATTCTGCCACGCTCGAGCGGCCGCAAACCAAACCCGTCGCCGTCCCTCGACGTCACTCGGTACTAATCATTGACGATGACGATGCTCTGTCGGAGGTTCTTTCCTACCGACTCCAAAAGCAGGGGCTTCGAGCGGTGGCGGCCTATTCGGGCGCCGACGGATTGGCCCGAGCCAAGGCCGAACCGCCCTCGGCCATTGTGTTGGACCTCGGCCTGCCCGACGTGGACGGGTTGGCGATCTGCGAGCAGTTGACCGACGCGGCCGAGACCTGTTCTGTCCCCGTGATTATTCTCAGCGGGCTGGACCAGCCGGGCATCGTGCGCCGCTGCCGCGCCGCCGGCTGTCATTTCTTCCTCCGCAAGCCGTACGATCCCAACGCCTTGCTGCTGTTGATCCGCCAGGCTATTCGCCACGCCGACGATTGGTCTTCCTAGCCGAAGAGACAGTCTCGGGGCAGATTGTGGCACTCTTGCACGGACGGCCACATCATGGTAATCGTGAGGAGTGCCGCTCGGCCCTGATCCGTCGCGATCGCGCGGGCAAAGTGCAAATCCAACGAGTTGATGATCCTCTTGAGGTTCCGCCTTGCACCTGAAGCTGATTGCCTGTGAAATCTTCTACCGTGAGTTGTGCGCCGCGGTGGCCCGCTCGATCAACCAGGTGGATATCGAGTTCCTGCCCAAGGGGCTGCACGACATCGGCCAGGCGGGCATGTCGGCGCGGCTGGCCGAGGTGCTGGCCGCGGTCGATGAGTCGAAATACGAAGCCGTGCTGTGGGGCTACGGATTGTGCAGCAACGGCCTGGTGGGACTGGCCGCCCGGCACATCCCCCTGGTCGTTCCCCGCGCGCACGACTGCATCACGCTCTTCCTCGGCAGCAAGGAGCGGTATCTCGACTACTTCCAGAAGCACACGGGCGTGTACTTCAAGACCAGCGGCTGGATCGAGCGCGGCGAAGGCCTGACGCAGTATCACCAGGACTCGATCCAGCATCAATCGGGCATGACGCAAACCTATGACGAACTGGTGGCAAAGTACGGCGAGGACAACGCCAAGTATCTCTACGAGCAGCTCTGCAACATGACGCGGAACTACAGCGGGATGACGTTCATCGAGATGGGAATCGAGCCCGACGACCGGTTCGAGCGGCAAGCCCGCCAGCAAGCGGCCGAGCGGGGCTGGAAATTCGAGAAGCTTGCCGGCGACATGACCCTGATCCAGCAGTTGGTTGACGGTCCTTGGGACGACGAGCGTTTCCTGGTCGTGCCGCCCGGCGGCCGCGTGGCGGCCAGTTTTGACGAGAAGGTCATCAAGGCGGTGTAACACAAAGCCGCGACCGGTGGTCGCGCTCCGCGGTCCTATCAGTGATTGCGGCCGCATGGCGGGGCTTGCCCGAGGCGTTTCTCACCGGGTATACTCTATTTCATGGTCCGTGAAGCCGATATCCAAGATTTCGTCAACAAGGTGGTGGAGGAGTTCTCTCCCCAACGGGTGATACTCTTCGGCTCCCACGCCCGCGGCGACGCCACGCCCGACAGCGACGTGGATCTGCTGGTGATCATGCCGACGAAAAAGGAAACGATCGAACAGGCGGTGGAGATCCGGCAACACATCCGACGTTCCTTTCCGCTTGACTTGATCGTTAAGACTCCAGGGGATGTGGCGTGGCGGTTGTCGCTGCACGACTGCTTCTTGACAACCATCATGGCCGAAGGCAGGACGCTCTATGAACACCCCTAATGGGGCATGTTGCAGGAAATCCGCATGGCAGTGAAGAAATCATTTGCCGACTACAAAGAGGATGGACACCTGTGGATCACTCTTGCCACAGGGGAATACTATCCCGACATCTTGCCGCTTGCGTGTGAGCTATACAAGCCGGTGCTGGTGTTGTTCGGACAAATGCTTGAACGTGCCACTCGTCTACGGACATGTTCATGGCGATTTCGGCCGTTAAGGAACAGTGGATGAGGATTCAGTTGTCTCGGGTGTTTCGCAAGTACGTAAGCCCCGAAACCCCTGTTGAGATGTTGAAGAAGAAGGCCGCAGCGGCCCATATCTGCGAGCATTTTGGCCCGGGTTTTCGGCCTATCAACGAGGTTCAGCGGGCTTTTCGCAGCCGCCCAACCGCCGACGAAGCCATCTGCGCCATTCTTTGGGAGTACAAGGATCGAGGCAAGAAGGGTTATGACCTCACGGAACGCCTTTTTGCCGTACTTCGCGAGAGGCTACCGGCGCTGCGTGTGATCGGGCCCGAACGCGCGGGAAAAGACGTACTGATGGGTGAGGTGTTCCCTGACTACCCGAAGCCCGACCGCCCGGTCGATTTCGTGATTTTCGATGGCGATGAGGCGTTGGCCGTGGGGTTGGCACGATATGACTCCGACCGCGGTGGCGCCCAGGAGGATGATCGGACGGGGCAGTACCGTGATTGTGCTCAGGAAATCATTCGGTATGCAGACTCCAAGGGGATGCAGACGAAAGTGATTTTTCTCAACGACGGCCCCGGCCTTCTCCTCGGCTCCATGTGGAATGACTATGCGTACATTGAGAACTACTGGCCGGGCCGGGTAATCGTCGTGACGCTGCGCATGGTGCCCGAACGCATCACAATGGAATGGCTCAAGTTCTCATCGAAGAAGCAAGGACAGTAGTTCCAAATTCGGGAAATTGATATAGGTGAACGCAAGGTTCCTCCAGTAAAGAACTTGGGTCACAAACCAGGTTCACACAAGGAGGAAACCCATGCGTTCACAAACGGAGTATATCATCACCAAGGCGGAGGTCCACGCGTACGCCGAGGACTGGATAGGGACGGCGCTTCGCCTTGAGTATCGGGGTTATAAATGTTCGACTTCCACGCTTCTCCAAATTCTCCTGATTGCCGCGGCACGGGTGGTTTCCGTGTTTGCCGCCTGCCGCGATCTGGCCGATGCACC
The DNA here is from genome assembly GCA_963759115.1 of uncultured Planctomycetaceae bacterium. GTDB lineage: Bacteria > Planctomycetota > Planctomycetia > Pirellulales > Thermoguttaceae > CAVWXT01. The sequence continues at coordinate 2,741,831 of CAVWXT010000005.1, read as the reverse complement.
GTCGGATCAGACGATTCGCAACGCCTTGGCCGTAACGTTGCCGGAAATCGCCGAACTCGAACGTCGTTTGAACCTCGCCTTGGTGACGCATGTGCCCAAGGCGTTGCGACGCAAATCCCGCATGGTGGCGATCGACCTGACGCTGATTCCCTATCACGGGCAGCCGGCGCGGGACAAGAAGGAAATCTTTCGAGGCGAACCGAAGTCGGGCACCACCCATTTCCATGCCTACGCCACGGCTGTGGTACTCCACAAAGGCTACCGTTACACCTTGGCGCTGGTGCGAGTCGAGTACGGCGACTCGATGAAAGAGGTGCTTCAGCGGCTGTTGGCGATTGTTCGTCGCCGAGGCGTAAAAATCCGCTTTTTGCTGCTGGACAAGGGCTTTTTCAGCGTAGAAGTCATTCAGTATCTTCTTCGCGCCCGTCGTGGATTCATCATTCCCGCCGTCGTGCGAGGCCGAAAGCCCAAGGACCCCAAGACTCCGCCGCACGGCTTGCGAGCACTGTTGAAGAAGAAACACGGCTACTATCGGGAGACGATCACCTCGGGCCAAACGAAAGAGAAACCGAAGGCCAGCGTGACCGTGAACATTTGCGTTGCCAGCAAGCATTTCACCGACGAGAAGACCGGCCGGCGGCGGCGCAAGCGGCTTCTCTACGTGGTGTCGAAGGTGCGGCGAACACCTGCGGAGATACGCGAAACCTATCGCAAGCGTTTCGGCATCGAGACGAGCTACCGCCAGATGAACGAGGCGAAGATCAAGACATGCACGCGCGATCCAGCGTTGCGTCTGCTGTTCGTGGGCATTGCTCTGGTGCTGCGCAACGTGTGGGTGTGGATTCATTTTCGCTTCGCCAAAGGAAAATTCACCGAGGAACCGCAACTCTTTCTGGAATTGCTTCGTTTCCAAGAAATGCTCTTGTGGATCACCCAGATCGTTCAACAAGCCCTCGGCGCCAACAAAACCCTCGGACTCGATCGTCATACCTATGAACGACTTACGGCACATCGCCACACATAGCCAAATTTGGAACTACTGAAGGAAGAAAACATGGCCACCGGCGTGCCTAAGAGGCGACGATCAGGCAAGATGCCCCATTTGGCAGAAGAGGCGGCGCTGCGTGCTTCCGTAACCCAGTTGCAGTATTTCGGCAAGACGCCAGAAGTTGATGTGCTTGCAACGCCACCTGCACAACTTGCCCCCCTCTGGATCGGTCCGGATGCAGAAGATAAAAACCGTCTGTATTTCGGTGATAACCTGTGCGTACTGGCCCGACTGCTGAAGGATACGGCTGTGCGCGGCAAGGTGCGTCTCGTATATATTGATCCGCCTTTTGCTACCCAGACCACTTTTCACTCCCGGAAGCTCGATCATGCCTATGAGGACACGCTCGCCGGAGCGGAATTCGTCGAATCGCTTCGATGGCGATTGATTCTCCTCCGAGAACTACTGGCCAGCGACGGCTCGATCTACTTGCACCTTGATGAAAAGATGGTGTTTCACATGAAGGTGATTATGGACGAAGTGTTCGGGCCGGGTAGCTACCGCAATTGCATCACGAGGAAGAAGTGCAATCCGAAGAACTACACGAGAAAGAAGTACGGCAACGTCTCTGATTACATCTTGTTCTACACAAAGTCGGAGAACTACGTCTGGAATCGTCCTGTAGAGCCATGGACGAAAGAGCGCGCGAAAGAGTACCAATATGTTGAGGCGAAAACGGGGCGTCGCTTTATGAAAGTTCCGCTGCATGCGCCTGGCGTCCGGCATGGAGAGACCGGCAAGCCCTGGCGCGGCATGTTGCCACCGCCGGGCAAGCATTGGCAGTTCCCACCAAGCAAGCTCGACGAGTTTGATGCGAGTGGCGAGATATTCTGGTCTTCAAACGGCAACCCTAGAAGAAAGGTGTATCTCGACGAAAGTGAAGGGGTGGGAGTGCAAGACATCTGGACGGACTACAGGGATGCGCATAACCAGAACATCTGCGTAACGGGTTATCCGACAGAGAAGAATCCGGACCTCTTGACGCGCATTATTGAAGCATCGTCGAATTCCGACGATCTGGTTCTCGACTGTTACTGCGGGTCTGGCACTACACTTGCCGTTGCCAACCAACTTGGTCGAAGGTGGATCGGCGTCGACAACAGCCCCGAGGCAATTAAGACAACGCTGCAACGTTTCGCCGTCGGCACTCAACCCATGGGAGACTTTGTCGCCAGGCAAACAGATGAACGGCAGGCGAAGGGCACTCACGGCAAGAACCAGCAACCGATGCTATTTGGCGAATTTGAAGCGGCACCGGAACTACCTAAATTCAGCAACGCCCACACGCCAGTGATCGAGTTCGTCTTGATGGGCGAGACTCATCTCATTGATGTTGTCGCCGACACCGTCGCCGCGTGGCAACGGCAACGGTCGAGCGAACTGGTTGCCACTTCAATCGGGACTTCGACATGACCGGTCACGACCGCATTCTTGCCACGCTCAACGGGTCGCCCGTCGATTCGTTGGCGTTGATGCCCATCACTATGATGTTCGCCGCCGATCAAATCGGCGTTCCGTACGGGCAATATGCCGCCGACTACCACACGTTGGTCGAAGCCCAGATTCGCACGGCGGAGAAGTTCGATTTCGATTACGTTTCGTGCATATCCGATCCGGCCCGCGAGGCGGCCGACTGCGGGGCCGTGATCCATTATTTCGACAATCAGCCGCCCGCGGTGGATGAGACGAAGTCGCTCCTGGCCGACAAGGGCGTGCTCCGCGGGATCGAAGCGCCCAATCCGCTGGCCGGTGGGCGGATGTACGACCGCGTCCAAGCCGCAGCCCTGTTCCGCCAGCGCGTGGGCGGTGAGAAATTGATCGAGGGCTGGATCGAGGGGCCCTGCGCCGAGGCCGCCGACCTGCGGGGCATCAACCGCTTGATGACCGACTTCTACGATGATCCGGCGTTCGTCCGCGATCTGTTCGATTTTGTGTTGGCCCTGGAGTTGGAGTTCGCCCGGGCGCAGGTCGACGCGGGCGTCGACCTGATCGGCGTGGGCGATGCGGCGGCTTCGCTGGTCGGCCCGCAAATCTACGACGAATTCGTCCGCCCCTACGAGCAGAAGATGGTCAACGGATTGCGGGCGATGGGCACCAAGGTGCGGCTGCACATCTGCGGCAATATCCGCCGCATCCTGCCGGGCATCGGCACTTTGGGCTGCGACATGGTTGACATCGACTCGATGGTGCCGCTCTCCCAGGCCCGACAAGAAATGGGGGCGAAGGTGGTTCTGGCGGGCAACATCGACCCCGTGAAGACGCTCCGCAACGGCACGCCCGAATCGATCGCGGCAGCGATTGGCCAATGCCATCGGCAGGCAGGGCCGCGGTACATCGTCGCTGCCGGCTGCGAGGTGCCCCGCGACACGCCCGAGGCCAACCTGCGAGCGCTGACGGCCTACGCCCGGTCACACGGTGCATAACGCCGCGACCGGTGGTCGCATTCGAATCGCGACCACCGGTCGCGGCTTTGTGGTTTCATCCCCGCGGATACTGGCGGCAGTACTCGTAAAGGGCCATGGCGGCGGCCGTGGCCGCGTTGTGGGCGTACGGCCTGCCGTAGACGGGAATCTCCACCGCCTGGTCCAACAGGTGCAGCGTTTCCTCCTCGATGCCCGTTCGCTCGTTGCCCACCACCAACACCGTCTGCCGCGGGAAGCTGAACTCGAAGATCGACGTCGCGTTGGTCGTTTGTTCCAGCCCGACAATGGCAAACCCTTCGTCGCGCAGCCGCTTGAGCACCGGCGGGAGCGTGCGATGAATGTCGATCTCCAGGGCCTCGGCGGCGTCGCGGGCAATCTTGCCGATCACCTTGGCGTTGCCGCAACAGATCATCCGCCGCACGCCGCCGCAGCCGGCCGCGCGGGCTATCCGCGACAGGTTGACGTTGCTCCGCATGGGCGGACAGGCCACGATCAACTCCCGCGGCCGATCCAAAGGGGCGGGCGGCTTATGACGCTCTTGGATGAAATCATTCATCGTCGGCCTTGCGTATAAAAAGGCAAGGGCTGACCTACGAGGCCAGCCCTTTCGTCGGTGGAATCAGAAACAGGTACTACTTCAGATTGCCGTTAGAGTTGCCATTCAACTTGGCGCGCTCGGCAAGCAATGCCCGCAAGTGTTCATCGGGAACACTGAGGGCCTTTTTCAATTCGTCGATTGCTTCATCGACTTCAAGAATGAAATCTTCGGCAGACTTTACGATTGCCTTTTGCAACTTAGCCAAGTGGTTTGCCGCCTCCACCCGGGTTTCGACAGAGCAATCGGTTATCGGAGTCCAGCCACTAAACTCCTCAACCTCTTCACACTGATGACCGCGAAAGGAGCCGTGGCAAATCTTCCATGAACCCTTGATTTTTTGGATCGCCAGATACTGCCCATCGTACCCACCATTGTCGTAATCAGTACAATGATAGGAGTACTTGACAGGCCGGGGAATGTGGAGTTTTGCCAACTCCTCTTCAGCCTGAAGCCAGAGGGCGTTAAGCTGATCGTAACGCCCGTAGAGAGTCTCTCGCGCCTGTCGGGCGCGTTCAATAAGTGCCATACGACACCAATCTTTCTCCCCATACACGGGGCTTGTACATGTTCGCCAAGGGCGAAATAGGAAATCGGCTTCCACCGACGATAAGCAAAGTATAGAGGCAATTGCCCGGATTGTCAAGCGACCCGATGATAACGTGCGGGCGTCATCGAACCCGACAATCACGGTAAGGCAGCCGCGTTTAGCGTAGGCGCGAAGGTTGTCGTTGTTGTTGTGTTTGCTGCCACGGTGTAACCGATAACCGAAACAGCATCGGGCGGGCAACGCAGGGGAAGCCCTCCCTTATGGTCCCATACCATACCAGCGCCGGCCGCAAGAAGCACCGCTTTTGCGACCGATTCCCGCAACTTGTTTTTTTTCCATTCTTGGTACTCCGTACGACGTTGTTATTCTAATGGGATATTCGCTGCCGAGCAACCGATATTGCCCCGCCCGTCCGCCAGTATCAAGTATTCAGCGGTTCAGTGATACGGGCGCGTTGCTGAGTTGTCTTCCCGGCTGCCCGGTCGGTATCCGCAGACCCGCGTGAGACTCAGAATCAGACCGCTCCGGGTCTTAGTGGCATCGGAGACCATCATGTTCTACCTGATTCAGTACCTCGTGACAGTGTTGTGGCTTGCATACTACGCATTACCCGATGCCCCGCCGACAATCGTGATTCCCCCGCGTCCTGCCCCCTTATCCCGGCATGTTCGTCAAGGGTTCGACCGCCCCGCGCAAGTCCCTTGACCGTTACATTGATCGCAGCATGAATTTCGTCACATACTACGGGAAGCCTTAGCAATGCCTCTGATACGCCTCATCGAACTCGTACGGCAACGGCCGGTTGATTACGACTTGCGCAAGACGCTTCTTGAGCTAGCAGAGTGTCGAGCGATTGTCAGGGACGAGGTTCGCGGCATTGATCTTGAGGCGGATAGACGCGCCGATCAACCACCAAACGCTTGCTGCTAGCCCCGCTGCCCCGCCGACGCCCCGCCTGCCCCGCCGACGCCCCGATCTAGGACCGCCGACGCCCGCCTGCCCCGCCGACGCCCAAATCTAGGACCGACGGTCCCCCGGTGGGGTCTATTCTAAATCACCCAATCGGCTTATCATAACCGGCAAATTTGGCTGCCGTATCGACCGGCTGCTCTGGCCAATCTCAGTAGTCCCCCTCCTTGGGGTTGCATGCAAGGCGTACTGTATTCTCGGCGCTTTACGGCGCTGGCAATAGAATCGAGTGGGACGGCATCTAGGGATGCTAGACTACCAATAGAGTGGGAGTGTTCCCCGGTGAATAGGTAATCATGCTCAAATACATGCCAGCGTTTTTGACTTCGCTAATAATCGGGTTGGTCTTCTTGGCGTATCTAAACAAGGAACCACTCAAACCAACGGCCAAGGAACCAGTCAAACCAACGGCCAAGGAACCAGTCAAACCAACGGCCAAGGAACCAGTCAAACCAACGGCCAAGGAACCAGTCAAACCAACGGCCAAGGAAGACGAAACCTTGCTGGCGTGGCTCGACTGCCAGCGAAAGGGCGAAACAGGCTATAGGTATTGGCTTGAGGGTATTTGGAAGTCCCGTCTCTTTTCTCTGGAGAGTTATGAGATTGTGGCCAAGGATGACTTTGTGGCCGCCGGTGGTGCCATCTTCACGGTCCGCATTCACTCCAGCAACGAGGGTGGCATACCTATAGTAGACCTCTGGCGAATAGTTATAAACTACAACGGAAAAATACTCCTAGTGGAAACAAACGATGCGTGGCTGGAAAGGTTTGAGAAGAGCCAATGAAAAGTTCAACGGGTGGTCACGCCCGCAATCGAGCATCGTCAATTCTCAATTACGAAAGGGGTGGGTTATGGCTTTAGATAAGTCGCTTGTAGTACAACTCCAATCTCAAATTGCCAAGACACATTTTGGCCACCCTGAGAATGCAGGAGAGAAAGAGCTACTACGTCTTGCAGTTGGCAACCAACTGGTAATCATGCAATTTATTGCTGCCGACCACGGTATTGACTGGCAGCCGAAACCTGAGTGGGTGCGGTAGCCCAAGACTGGCAGATTCTTGGCCCCTGCCCTTGTGAACCATCTTACGGGGATGCGTAGCATTCCCGTCAAGCAGCTTGCTACTTTACTTGACTCCGGCAGCTTATCCAGCTTAAAATGGGGTACACTCGGCTACACCCGCCCATATTGACGTAACTCATTACGTCATAAAGAAAAAGGGCCAAGAGGATTCGGTTGGGTGGACCGAAAATCGCTCCTGACCCCCTGTAGCGTAAAACGCTACGGCACCTGCGCACGCGCCCTCGAATAAGCGCGCGCGACAGTTGGATCGCCCGTTCAATTTTCGCGAGCGTCGAATCGAATCTGAAACCGCCGAAATGGCGGCGAGAGATCGGCTCCGACTGGGCGAAGGAAGACAGAACCGCGACTGAAGACACGTCGTACAGCAGCAAGCAGAACTGCTCACCTTGCACCATTAGAAGTCTACACCTTTTTCACCGGCGTGAAAAGATCAGCCGTCAGTTCCCCCGCCGTAGGGCCTTTGAATATTGAGAGAATCGTCGGAGTTGACTCAGAGCATCTTGGCGTCGGCAAGTTGCAGCAGTCGGGGAATGAGTCGGCAGGCGGCGCGGGCGCGGTGGCTCAGGCAAGCCTTGACCCTCAGCCCGAACTCGGCGAAGGTGCGATGATACTCTACGATCTCGAAGAGCGGATCGTAGCCGAACCCCTCGCGGCCACGAGGCTCGCAGAGGATTCGCCCCCGGCAGGCCGCCTCGCTCTCCGCCTGAATCGCGCCGGAGGGATTGGCCACGGCGATGTGACAGACGAAGCGTGCGGTACGTTCGCCCAGCGGGACGTCGCTCAACTGGTCGAGCAGCAAGCGATTGTTCGACTTGTCAGTGGCGTCGGGTCCGGAATATCGGGCGGAAAAGACCCCCGGTCGGCCACCCAGGGCATCGACCTCCAGCCCGCTGTCGTCGGCCAACACCCACTGGCCAAGTCGCCGGGCGTAGCCGGAAGCCTTGAGCCGGGCGTTGGCGGCGAAGGTATCGCCGTCTTCCGCCACCTGGAAATCGCCTGCGAAATCTGCCAGCGTCCGTAGTTCCACGCCTACCGGCCGGAGCAGGTCTGCCAATTCCAGGCCTTTCTTGCGATTGGCAGTGCCGAGGACGAGCATGGAAAGAGTGGATAGCGGATGCTGGTCAGCCGAGAAATGCCGGACCGGCTCCCACGATCATACCACTTCCGCGACCTTCCCTCTACTACGGCTAACCACACCCGAGAAAACGGCCAACGGCTGCGTCTTACCTGCTCCTCATGGCCATGCTCACCGACCGTTTGGGAACCTCGATGGGGACCGGCGTGACGTCGAGAGGGATGCCGTCTACTACCTGCACCGGCATCGCGCTTCCGACGGCTCGTTGGTCGAGCCCCTTTGCCCTTAGGGCATTTTGGACTCCCGGCGCCGCGTCCGTGTTCGCCGTGAACGTCTGGACGAACCGCTGGATTTCGGGGTTTATTTCCATTTGGCCATCGGCCCCCGGAGTTCCCACCGAATTGAAGCTGCCCACGGTGACGATGCTGGCGTAGCGATCGTGGAATTGGTACGCTTCGTAGCCCTTCTTTCGCAATGCCTTGGTCAGTTGGTCGGCCTTCTTGGCGGCCTCGGCCAGCCGGCCCTTCATCTCCTTGCCGTTCTGAATGGCCCTGATCTGGTCCGCCTTGATAATCACCTCTCCCTTGAAGGTGGCTACCCGCACGGTGAATTTGCCGGGGCATTCCAGCAGGCTATGGGGAACGCCCCTGTTCAGAGCAAGGATTTCGTCATCGACTCCGTTCTTGGGAACGAAGAAATTGGCCGGGAGCGTGGGATTGGTGGTCACGAAGGCGTGGCTCATCGGCCCCAATTTCTTCTTGTCGCTGCCGATGGCCTCGTACACCTGCTTTTGGAGCATTCGCCAGCCGGTAAGGTCTTGGTGGGTGTCCTTGCCCTCCTTGACTTCGAGACATTGCGGCGCGGCATACTTGATCTTCTGGAGGGTCTTCTGGGCCTCGGGATCCTCGGGCGACTGATAATTGCCCACCATCACGGCGACTTCGGTGATCTCGGGATGTCGGGCTTTCTCCTTGTCTTCGCTGTCTTTGTACTTCTCTTTGTACTTCACGTACGTGCCTTTCCGCGGGTTGCCGAACTTGTCGACGCCCAACCACTGCGCTTCACCCAGGTCGAATCGGCCTTGAAATGTGTAGGCCGGCAGTTTGTACCGCTTGCGCAACTCGTAGACCAACTCTTGGGCCTGTTTGTCGGCGCCGTCTCCCGAAAAGCTGCAGGCCATGATCATCCACGGGCCCTCGCCCTCGCTCAGCGGATAAGCCTTGTCCGGGGTGGCATCCACACCCTTTAGAGCAATGAGATTGCCCCAAGGCGCGGCAGCTTCGACGGCCGACCACGCGGACCAAACAACCCCCACGACCACCGACAACCGGAAAATCCATTTCCCACTCATCGCCAACGCTCCTTGCTGGAGAAAAGCGGCGGGAGTGTAGCAAAATGGGAAACGCGATTCCAGACCGGATTACGCGGTTTCGTCTGCGAACTTGTTCGCCGAGTGGATGTTACGTCACGGGCGTCCGTCGATCCCACGCCGAGAGCCCGTTCGCTGGCTAGACAGAAAATCTGGGCAACATAGGGGAGTCTGCGGCATCGTCCGCCCAAATTCGACCGCCCTCGGTTCGCTGGGCAGTAACCCAAACGAACCGGCCAATCAGTTCCCGGCCGCCGGGCAAAGCGACGGGCGCGTGGCGATCGCTGGTGCCCACCATCCATCCCGGGCGGTCCGCGACCGACGTTTCGACCAGCACCTGTAACCGACGGCCGAGGAGTCGCTGGAAGTAATGCCCTCGCAGAACTTCCGCGAGCCTTCCCAGTTCGGCTGCCCGATGTTGGGCGATGCGGTTGGTGACTTGCCGGGGCATCATCGCGGCGGGCGTGCCCTGGCGGGGGCTGAACCGGAACACGTGGACCTTGGCGAAGCCCACTTCTTCGACGGCTCGGCACGTGGCCGCAAAATCCGCGTCCGTCTCGCCCGGAAAGCCCACGATCGCGTCGGTTGTCAGGGCCGGCTGATCGAGCATGCGATGAATCTCGCGGCATCGCTCGATGAACTGCTGCGCGGACCAGCGGCGGTTCATTCGCCGCAGCACCGCATTCGAGCCGCTTTGCAGCGGGATGTGCAGGTGAGCGCAAATCCGGTCGGGGCGTTCAGCCATCAGCGCGATCAACTCCGCCGTCACCTCGCCGGCCTCGATGCTCGACAGCCGTATCCGAAACTCGCCGTCGAGATCGGCAACCTGCCGCACCAAATCTGTAAGAGAGCGGGAAGGAGAAGGATGAGTGATGGATGCGGAATGATGAACGACGGAACCTGGAGCGACCGGCGAACGTTCGCCATTCATCATTCCGCGTTCATCATTCCCGTAGTCGCCCAAGTGGATTCCGGTCAGCACGATTTCGCGGTGTCCGTGGGCAATCAGCCGGCGGACTTCATCGAGCACCTCGTCGACCGGCCGGCTAACCAGATTCGGGCGGACGGTAGGAACGATGCAGTAGCTGCAATTCATGCGGCAGCCGTCCTGCACTTTGACATAGGCCCGGCGGCGACCGTCGAACCGGGCGATGCCCGTGGAGACGTCGGCCAACCCACGGCGTGCCAGGAAGTGCGGCAATTCCCGCTTGTCGGCGATCACGTCGGCCACGCCGGGCAGCGCGGCGACCTCTTCCGCCGCTCGCGCAGCGTAGCATCCCATGACGATGATTTCGGCCCGCGGGTGCGCCTTGGCGAGCCGACGGATGGCCTTGCGGCTCTTGGCTTCGCTCTCGGCCGTCACGGTGCACGTGTTCACCAGGCAGAGATCGACCGCCTCACCCTCACTGGCCTCCCGATACCCCAGTTGCTGGAACCCTTGACGGACATACTCCGTCTCGTACTGGTTCACCTTGCAGCCGAGGGTGACGGTCTTGAGGGTGGGCATTTCACTCCGCCGGTTCGATGGTCGCCGACATCGAGCCTTTGCAGCCGGCGATCAGCACGTCTTTGCCGTAGGCGTGAATCTGGTCGCGTTTCAGCTCGGCGTGCTCGCGCGTGGTCGTCAACACAACCACCCGACCCTGTGTATCGACCTCCTTGGCCATCTGGAATCCCTTTTCGGGAGGGTACGCGAACAACTCCATCAGCATGGCGATGACGTACGCATAACTATGGTCGTCATCGTTCCAAAGGATGACTTGGTAGGGCGGCTGCCGTTTGGTCTGCTGCCCGGTCCGCGGCCGGCGCTGGGCAACCGTCTCCTCCTGTGGTTCGGCCGTGGCAGCGGCGTGCTCAGACATGACGGAAATTCCTCGCCGGCGCGGCATCGGGGCCCGATGGTCGAAAAGACTCCCACCCATTATATTGGGAGACTCGCCCGAATCCAACCGTTGTCCAAAAAACCGGGAGCTCGCCTCCGATGTCTGCCATCGACCAGTACCTGGAATCGCACGCCGCACGGTTCGAGGAAGAACTCTGCGAGCTCCTCAGAATTCCCAGCGTTAGCGCCGATCCCGGCCGCAAGGACGACATGCACCGGGCAGCCGACTGGGTCGCCGACCAGTTCCGCCGCATGCGGTTCACCGCCGAAGTGATCCCCACGTCCGGGCATCCGCTGGTGTATGCGGAATCGCCGGCTGTGCCCGGCGCACCGACCGCGTTGGTCTACGGCCACTACGACGTGCAGCCGGCCGATCCGCTGGAAAAGTGGATTACCCCCCCCTTTGAACCAAGCCGTCGCGACGGCAACCTCTTTGCTCGCGGGGCCACGGACGACAAGGGCCAGATGCTCACCCACCTGAAGAGCGCCGAGGCCTGGATCACCGTCGAGGGCCGACTGCCGCTGAACTTGAAGTTCCTGATCGAGGGCGAGGAAGAGGTGGGCAGTCAGGGCATCGAAGCGTATATTGCCGAGCACGCCGAACGCCTGGCGTGCCATTGTGTCGTGGTCAGCGACGGCGGTCAGTTTGCCCCCGGCATACCGGCCATCACCTACGGTCTTCGGGGTATCGCCTACTACGAGTTGCGCGTCACCGGCCCCAACCGCGACCTGCACTCCGGCTCGTTCGGCGGCTCGGTGACCAATCCGGCCAACGCCCTGGCTCAAGTGCTCGCCGGGCTGATCGACCCGCAGGGGCGGGTCACGATTCCCGGTTTCTACGACGAGGTGGTGCCGCTAACCGAGCGTGAACGCCAGGAAATGGCCGCCCTGCCCTTCGATGAGAAACGGTATTTCGAGCAGATTGGCGTGGTTGGGGCCACGGGCGAGGCCGGCTACACGACGCTCGAACGCCGCTGGGCTCGGCCCACCTTCGACGTTTCCGGCCTGTGGAGCGGCTACCAGGGCGAAGGCGCCAAAACCGTCCTGCCCGCCACGGCCGGGGCCAAATTCAGCTTTCGGCTCGTGCCCAACCAGGACCCGGCCAAGATCACGGCCGGCCTGAAATGGCGGCTCACCGAACTTTGTCCGCCGGGCGTGGAACTGGAACTGATCGAGCATCACGGTGCGCCGGGCGTGTTGGTGCCGCTGGAAAGCCCCTACATCGAGGCGGCTGCCCGGTCGATCCAATATGCCTTCGGCCGGCGGCCCGTCTTCACCCGCGAGGGCGGCTCGATTCCCATCGTCACCACCTTCCATCAGCAGTTGAAAGCCGATACGCTGCTGTTGGGTTGGGGCCAAGACGACGACAGCGCCCACAGCCCCAACGAGAAATTCTCCCTGGCCGACTTCCATCGCGGCATCAAGGCCAGCGCGAGGCTATGGGAAGAGCTGAGCAAGTGCGTGTGAGGATAACGTGTCCTGCCCAGTTGTCGGGCTAGCGTGCGCGGCGAACCGCTTCCGTCCTTCGGAACGGGTTTCGTAGTGTGAAATAGGATCCGCGCTCATCCAGCAACCGAATGTCCCGAAGTTGTCCGCTCGGCTTCTCTCGGAACGTAACGACTATCTCCATGTCCTCGCAGAAGAGAAACCGGTACTTGCCCTGGGTCGCTTGGCACTCATTGAACGTGTACTTGCCGATGCTGGACTTGTCGACAACATCGCAGCTACTGATGTTGTCAAGCTCCAAGACCGACTCTGCCATCGGAAAGCTGAACTTCGTCCCGAATATGCCGCGGCGCTCGGATATGAGACTTGCATCCTCGAAGAACTCGCGGATGAACACCCCTCGCCATGAACCCGCCTTTGCGTCAAATGTCGCGTCAGCCAGATCGACGCGGGCGTCATGCAGAATGTCGCAAGCCTTGAGCAAAGATGTCTCGTCGGAGATTTCGATGGTGACAAGATTCGGATTCATAGGCGGTTCCTCTTTCCGGCAAGGCACAATCGCCTTTCTCTCCCTATTGTAGCTTGGTTCGAGTTTCAATGGCATCGCTCCGCACCGGTATCCACCTGGCCGGACGGTCCCACTAGGCCAAGTTTGGGACCTAGCGTAAAATGGCCAAGCAAGGACAAAGTCGATCACCTTTAGCTCGTGTTCTATGCACGGCCCCCTCCCATGCTCGACCGCCGATTCATTGTCGAAAATGCCGAACTGGTAAAACAGAACTGCCTCAACCGCGGCGCCAAGGTGGACATCGAGCGGTTCGTCCAGCTCGAACAGCAGCGCAAGGCCCGGCAAGTCGAAGTCGAAGACCTCAACCGCAGGGCGAACGAAGTCTCGAAGTCGATCGCCAAGGCCAAAGACCCCGCCGAGCGTGAGGCCCGCAAGGAAGAGGGGCGGCTGCTGCGTGAGAAGACGCAGGCCCTGCAAACGGAGTCGATGGGATCGCCGCCGAATTGGACGCGCTCCACCGGCAGATTCCCAATCTCTCGCACCCCGACGCGCCCGTGGGCGTGGACGACAAATCGAATCTGGAGGTGTTCCGCGGCCCCACGCCGCTGCCGAAGTTCGACTTCCCGCCGTTGGACCACGTGCAACTTGCCGAGAAGCTCGATCTGGTCGACTTCGAGGCCGGGGCCAACGTGGCCGGGCACGGCTTCTACTTCCTCAAGAACGAGGCCGTGCTCCTGGAATTGGCCCTGCAGCGCTACGCGGTCGGCGTGCTGATGGGCGAGGGCTTCACGCCGATCACCACCCCCGACTTAGCTCGCAACGACGTGCTGGCCGGGATCGGGTACATTCCCCGCGGGCCGGAAACGCAAATCTACAGCATCGAAAACACCGACTTGAGCCTGGTGGCCACGGCCGAGATCACCCTCGGCGGAATGCTGGCCGGGCAGACGATCGATGCCGAGGCCTTGCCGATCAAGCTCTGCGGCATCAGCCATTGTTTCCGCACCGAGGCCGGCGCCCACGGCCGGGCAACCCGCGGCCTGTTCCGCGTCCACCAGTTCACCAAGATCGAGATGTTCGCTTTCACGCGGCCCGAGGAAAGCGAAGGGATGCTCGAACAACTGCGCGGGCTGGAATGCCGGCTGTTCGATGGGCTGGGCGTGCCCTACCGCGTGGTCGACACGGCCACGGGCGATCTGGGCGGCCCGGCCTACCGCAAGTTCGATCTTGAAGCCTGGATGCCCGGCCGCGGCGAATTCGGCGAGGTCACCAGCACCAGCAATTGCACCGACTATCAGGCGCGGCGACTGAATATCCGCTACAAAGCGAAGGGCGACAAGGGCACCCGTTTCCTCCACACCCTCAACGGCACGGCCATCGCCGTCAGCCGCGCGCTGATCGCCATTATGGAGAACTATCAGCAAGCCGACGGCTCCGTGGTCATCCCCGAAGTGCTCCGGCCGTTCGTGGGCAAGGAGCGGATCGAAGCCGGCGGAAAGGCTGCCTCGTAGAACGGAAATCATTTCGTTCGAACGGAGCGGATTGAAAAGACCCAATTGTGGGAGGCGACTCCAGTCGCCGAGTGGTGGCGTAGTCCGAGCGAATTCGGCGACTGGAGTCGCCTCCGACAACACCCGTCATCGTGATCCTTAGCGGATTTCGTTCCAAAGTTCGGAGCGAACGACGTCGGCGTTGGCCCGAAAGAACAACCACATGTGCTCGGAAGAGCTTGCCGAGCAGCAACGGGTGAAGCTGGCTCTGCTCCCGAAATCATCTGTTCCGCCATCCGCCCGATCTTCGTCCGCGAGGCTCATCGACCAGGGTGCGTAGTCCTCATGTTGCAGGGCGTCGATGCCGGGGACGACAGGCACTTCGACTTGGCTGGCATTTTCTTCGAGGGTCAAGGTCATCGCAGCGCTCCATCAAGTTTGTGGCGGTGATCGGGTCGGGGATGCCCTGGGAAGGAAGCAATCGACGGTTGTCGCCAAGTTTCGGACACCGGCGACTTTGCCGTCTAAAGGAGTATTGCTCACGCCGAAAGATGCGGTGAGAATTCTGGCGCCGTAATTTGGATGGCAGCCTGATAATTGGGCAGGGGCTGCCGATTGTAGGAGTTGTGACGGCACCCAGGCGTTTCAGCTTACGCCGTTGCACCAAAGCGACGGCCTCTTGGCCTCGGCAAACCGTCGCGGCCCCTACAGACGCGGCATCTTGCCGCGCGATCTCGACAGGATTTGTTGGCCTTGGCCCACACGTGAAGCGGCCAGATGCCGCTTTTACCAGCCACGCCGCGCCGGGGCAGCGGCAATCCTAGGGAAGAGCGGCCCCTCGGTTCCGCACGATCGACTCGTACGCAGCCTTGCCGACCTCATAGCACTCACAACTGTTGCGTTTCAGCCCCCGACGGTCGAGAACCCTTACCACACCCCGCCGATACGCGATGAACCCGGACGCCCGAAGTGTCCGGGCCACGAGTGTAACCGTCTGGCGACGAATACCGAGCATTTCGGCGAGGGACTCGTGGGTGAGTGAAAACTCGTCCTTTCCCACGCGGTCGTGGGTCATCAACAGCAACCGGCAAATCTGCTCCTCAACGGAGTGCGTTGAGTGACAGGCGACGCACTGGTGTGCGTGTCGCAGGCTGTAGAAGGCGTACCGCTTCAACAGGCGGTCAAGATAATCGCTCCGTCGGAGGGCTTCCAAGAGAGCCGGGACCGGCGCGGAGGGCTGCGCCGGGAATTAGGGAAACCGCCATCGTTGGGCTGAAATCCAGCCCAAAGAGCACATGTATGCCGAGCATTCCCTCGTTGCCGATCGTGGCCGCGGCAATTCGTTGGCCATCCCCCATCCAGACGACGTGCGAATACACGGCCGTGACGGGAAAGTAAACGTACGAAGTGGTCGCGTTCTGCCGGTAGATTATCTCGCCAGCCCCCAAGTTCTCGAAGTCTTCGAGAAACGATAGCCGCTTGGCCACATCTTTAGGCAGGCTGTCGATCAGCCGATTGCCAAACCCGCGAGTTAGCCTGTCCGGCGACATCCTATTCACCTATCGGTTTCGTCAGGCCGTTTATTGCTTGCAGACAAGTCCCCGCCCAACGGTATTTTACGCAACAATTCCTGTTAGAAAATTGGACGATTACCTATGCTCCCTATAGGCAATTCCCTTATGCCATCTAGCGGACAGACACCCATTCGTGCGAAGTAGTATAATGGGCGAGTCCCTTCGCATGGCTTGCTCGTGACGGGACACTGACGGTTGGCAGGAAGGAAGACTGTTGCCCGTTGGGGCGAGCAGGTTCTGGAACGCATCTTAGCCCGGATTGGGAGTTGCTTCTCTTTCTATTTCACACTCCCTATGTGCATTAAGGGAACGATGGACGCGACACCGATCCAAATCCTGATGGTCGAAGACAACGAGGCCGACGTGCGTTTGGCGACCGAGGCGCTGAAGGACGCCAAGATCGCCAACTTCGTCCACGTTGTCGATGACGGCGTGAAGGCCCTGGAGTACCTGCGCCGCCAAGGCGAGTACGCCGCCGCCGCCCGGCCCGACCTCATCCTGCTCGATTTGAATCTCCCGCGCAAGGACGGCCGCCAGGTGCTGGCGGAAGTCAAGTCCGACCCCGAGTTGAGCAGTATCCCTGTTGTGGTCTTGACCAGTTCCAGCGCCGAGCAGGACGTGTTAAAGAGCTACGACCTCCACGCGAACTGCTACATCTGCAAGCCGGTGGATTTCGCCGGTCTGATGGAAGTTGTCAGGTCGATCGAGAAGTTCTGGGTCACGGTCGTGAGGCTCCCCGCGCCGCTGGACGACTGATCGGCCTTGCCGGCACGTCTCGGGGGTTGCGCGACCGGTCCGCTTTCGCCGCTTCGGACCTTCGCTTTTCCCCGCGATCTGCTACAATTCTCTGACGGTTCATAACACTACTTCATTTGGAAAGGTTAGACGCTGATGGCACGGACATGGATCGCGCTCTTGGTAACGGCAGTCTTGGCGGCTCACGCACGGGCCGAGGAGGCGCAGGCCCTGAAGACCCAGAAGGACAAGATCAGCTACGGCATCGGCGTCGAGATCGCCAAAGGCTTCAAGCAGCAGGGCATCGAAGTCAATGTGGACAGCCTGGCGAAAGGCATCAAGGACGCGTTGGCCGGCCAGAAGCTGCTGATGACCGAGGAGGAGCTCAGTGCCACCATGACCGCCTATGAGAACCGAGTTGATGCAGAAACAGGCCCAGGCCAGGCAGAAGGCAGCCGACGAAAACAAGAAGGCAGGCGAAGCATTTCTGGCTGCCAACAAAAAGAAGGAAAGCGTGGTCACGTTGCCCAGCGGGCTGCAGTACAAGATACTCAAGGCGGGCAACGGCAAGAAGCCGACCGCAGCCGACACGGTCGTCTGCAGCTACCGGGGTACGCTGATCGATGGCACC
Source organism: uncultured Planctomycetaceae bacterium (assembly GCA_963759115.1). Classification (GTDB taxonomy): domain Bacteria; phylum Planctomycetota; class Planctomycetia; order Pirellulales; family Thermoguttaceae; genus CAVWXT01. The sequence goes on along the minus strand of CAVWXT010000005.1, from coordinate 2,724,454 downwards.
GAGTTCGATAATTCGGATCGCCACGGGGGCACTGCCACTTTTCCGGTCGCGCGCGTCATCGGCGGCTGGACCGAGGCCCTGCAACTTATGCCGGTAGGCTCCAAGTGGCAACTCTTTGTCCCCTCCCAACTCGCGTACAAAGAGCAGGGATCGGGCCGCGACATCGGCCCGAATTCCACTCTCGTCTTCGAGGTGGAACTGCTGGGCATCAAGTGATCGGAGACCGGCCCCGCACAGTCGTCTGGTAGCAGCAACCGAAGTCGGCCTGGCGGGTTCCAGATTATCGAAGAACCAAGCCCGCATCTTTCGAGGCGCGGGCTTTTCTCGTGCGCGTTCCGCGATGTTTGACAGGCTTCTGCGCCTATGTTAAGCTCAACGTCGCATTTGCAATCCCCCCCGGCCCTGCCTACCTACACCTGCCTGAGGTCGCACGATGAAGTCCCACCGGTACGTTTCGTTCGCAGTCGTTCTCTATGCGGTGGTTACCACCAGTGCGGGGGTGTGCCAGGAACAGTCTGCGGTGGCTTTGCCCGAGGGCGTCAAGGCCGTCTGGGACCTGAGCAAGGCCTACCGCGAGACCACTCCTACCCGCGAGAGGATTTGCATCAACGGGCTTTGGCAGTGGCAGCCGGTCAAGGAGAAAAGCGACCAGCCGCCGACCGGCAACTGGGGCTATTTCAAGGTCCCCGGGCCTTGGCCAAAGACGAACTGGAAGCGTGCCGCCGATGCGCAGCATCACTACCCGCATCCAAGCTGGAAAGACGTGGACCTCGCCGGGGTCGATACGGCCTGGTATCAGCGCGAGGTGAATCTCCCCAAGCAGTGGACCGGACGACGCATCGTCGTCGAGGCCCAGTACGTGAATACCTCGGCCGTAGTCTTCCTGGATGGCAAGCGGGCCGGCGAAATCAAGCCGCGCGGGGGCAAACTCGATCTGACGGCGTTGTGCCGGCCGGGCGAGAAGCAGGTGCTGGCGATGCTCGTCCACCGACCGAAGGGGGGCACGAACTTCCGCGGCCTGTGCGGCGACGTGTATCTCGAAGGGGCGCCGCAAGCTGAGTGCATCGACGACGTGAAGATCGACACGTCGGTCCGGCAGTGGCAGATCGCCGCCGATACGGCCATCCTCTCCCTCAAACCCGACAAGCAGTACACGCTCCGCGGCGACCTCGTCGATGGCGGCAAAGTAGTCAAGACCATCGCCAGTCAGCCTTTCCGCGCCGAAAACCTCCAGGATGGGCGAATCACGTTCGGCAATCCCTGGAAGCCGGACAAGCTCTGGGACACCAATACCCCGCAGAACCAATACGACCTGAAACTGAAATTGCTGGACGCTTCCGGGAAAGTCTTGGACGAGTTCCGCAGCCTGCGGTTCGGTTTCCGCGAGTTCTGGGTCGACGGCCGCGACTTCCGTCTGAACGGGACGCAGTTCTTCTGCTTTGCCGCGCCGTTGGACATCGGCGAAGTCAGCGCCTACGCCGCCACGTACGAAGCGGCCCGCACGATGATTCGACGTTTCCGCAACGCCGGCATCAACATCGCCTACACGCACAACTATAGCAGCATCCCCGGGGCGCACGTGAGTTTCGAGGAGATCATGCGGGCGGCCGACGACATGGGGATGCTGATCTCCTTTGCCCAGCCGGAGTTTCCGGCCTACCGGTGGAACGATCCCGATGCGGACCGCACCAACGGTTACGCTGTCGACGCCGAGATTCACGTCCGCCAGGTCCAAAATCACCCGTCGGTCGTGATGTATACGACCAGCCACAACTCGACCGGTTATGCTCAGGACCAGGACCCCGACCGGATGGACGGGATCTTCAACCCTTATCCCGACCCGAACGACAGTCAGAAGCGGACCGACCGAAACGGGAGCATTGCGCCCGGGCCGTGGCGATCGTCCAACGTTTCGACAAGACTCGGCCGATCTATCAACATTCCTCCGGCAACATGGGCCAGATGTATACGTTGAACTGCTACCTCGACTTCGTGCCGATGCAGGAGCGGTCCGATTGGTTTGAGCACTGGGCCACGAAGGGCATCAAGCCCTTGCTGCTGGTCGAGTATGGCGAGCCTTACCTGATGACCTGGTCGAACCAGCGGGGAATGCGGGCCACGCGTCCGGTCGACTGGTTCCCCGCGGAGTGGGGCGCCCAGTTCCGCGGCGACGCGGCCTATCAACTTTCGGAGGCCGAGAAGAAGGACCTGCGCTACCGCGATTCCGAGAACACCTGCGGCGTGCAGGCGGCCTACATCGCCCGCACCTGGCCCGCCTTCCGCACCTGGGGCGTCAGTCTGTTCAACAAGTGGGAGGTCTACAACGGCTGGAATCCGCGGCCGGGCGCGGTCGCTCTGACGTGCAAAGTGGACTGGGACAACCTTCAGAAGCCGGGCTTTAGCGCCGATTTGACCGCGGCGGCCTTCGACGGCCGGCCGCGATGGGACATCTCCTATCAAGACGCGGATTGGATTCCGAACCGCGTGGGTGAGGCCCTGATGCGGTATAACCGGCCGTTGCTGGCCTACATAGCCGGCGGACCGGACAAGTTCACCAGCCGAGACCATAACTTCAGCGCCGGCGTAAGGTCGGCGCCGGTGAGCGTTAGGAAGAAGACTCCACTTGGGCCAAGTGATGCGACCGTGACCGCCGAATTGGCGCTAATTTTTGAGAAACAGGCGATCGTGATTAACAACTCGCGACGCAAAGTCGTCTGCGATTGTGCCTGGTCGCTCAACCTTCCCGAGCCTCTGAACGGCACGGGGCGCGTTGAAGTCGAGACGGGCGAGCAGGCCCGGATACCAATCAAGCTCCCGATGCAACACGGCATCAAGCCGGGCAGCTACCAACTAACGATGACGGCGAAGTTTGACACGGGCGAGACGCAGACCGACTCCTTCACCATTGACGTATTCCCACCTCACAACATGAACGAGGGACAAGCCGGGGGCGCCAAGGTAGCCCTCTTCGATCCAAACGGAGAGACAGAGAAACTCCTCGAAGGTTTTGGCGTGAACTACACCACGGTTGCCCCAGATGCCGACCTTGCCGCATACGACATCTTCGTCATCGGCAAGCGGGCTCTCACGCTGGCCACTCCGAAGCTGAATCTGGCCCGCGTCCGCACGGGGCTCAAGGTCGTCGTCTTTGAGCAGACCACCGATGTGCTGGAAAAGCGGCTCGGCTTCCGCGTGCAGGAATATGGCCTGCGCGAGGTCTTTCCGCGGGTTGCCCCGAATACCGGCATATTGGCGGGCCTGGGCCCCGAGAACCTGCACGACTGGTGCGGCGAAGGGACGACGGTTGGGCCGCGTCTCGACTCGTCGACGACCAAAAACTTCCGAAACTACCCCGAGGTGCAGTGGTGCGGGTTCCTCGCTACCCGGCCCTGGCGATGCGGCTGTCAGGGCACGGTGGCCACGGTGTTGATCGAAAAGCCGGCCGCGGGCGATTTCCTGCCCCTGCTGGACGGCGGCTTCGGACTCCAGTATTCGCCCCTCTTGGAGTACCGCGAGGGCTCGGGCATGGTCTTGTTCTGCCAAATGGACGTGACCGGGCGGCCAGGCGATCCGTGGATGCCTGGCGGCGGCTATGATCCGGCGGCCGTCCGCCTGGTGAGCAACTTGTTGGATTACGTTGCCGCGTGGAAAACCGCGCCGCGCCGAAAGCTGCTCTACGCGGGCGATTCCGCGGGCAAGACGTACCTGGAGTTGGCCAAACTTGCGCCGGCTGAATATCAGGGCGGCCCCCTGGCGGCCGATCAAGTCCTGGTGGTTGGCCCCGGCGGCGGCACCAAGCTGGCCGCCAGTGCCAAACAGATCGAGTCGTGGCTCAAGGCTGGCGGCCGGCTGTTGGCCGTCGGATTGGACCAAGACGAGGCCAACGCCTTCCTGCCTTTCAAGGTGGCGACGAAGAAGGCCGAGTATGTCTGCGGCAAGCCCTTGCCGCCGGCGGCCGCGGATAGCGTATTTGCCGGCATCGCGCCCGCAGATCTCTACACCCGCGAGCCGCAGAAACTGCCGCTCATCTCTGGCGGCGCCGCCACGGTTGGCGACGGCGTGTTGGCCAAGGCCAAAAGCGCCAACGTCGTCTTCTTCCAGCTCGTGCCGTGGCAAATCAACTATCAGAAGACCTACAATCTGAAGCCGACTTTCCGCCATGCCAGTTTTGCGCTGAGCCGGCTGCTGGGCAACATGGGAGTTGCCGCCGCCACGCCGCTCTTGGAGGACCTCCAGAGCCCGTTGCCCAGCCGGCTTGTGCTCGAAGCGACGCCGGAGATCGGGGCCAAAGCGACCCGTTCTCGGACCGCGTGGCACAAACTTCCCGCCGAAGTGGTCTGGTTGGAGGCGGGCGAACAGACGCTCGTCTTGCCCAAGATGTGGAAGGGCCAGTGGGTCGGCAAGGCCGAACCGCCCAAGGACTGGGAGACCGTCGGATTCGACGACGGCAAGTGGCGCGACATCGAGGTGCCCGGAACGTGGCAGGACCAGTTCAAGGACCTCGCCAAGACCAACGACGTGTTCCTGTATCGCGTAGTCGTCGACGTCCCGGCTGAAATGGCCCAGAAAGACGTGACTCTGATTCTCGGTTGCGCGGACGACGAGGACTGGACCTACGTCAACGGCAAGTTCGTGGGTTCCGTCACGGCGAAGACCAATCCCCGGGACCATTTCGACGTCATCCGCACCTACCGGTTGCCAAAGGGGCTGCTGAAGGCCGGGCCAAACCTGGTGGCAGTCAAGGTCAACGACCTCCGCGCGGTGGGCGGGCTCAAGGCGACAGTCTTCACCCGGCGGGGCGCCGGCGTCACGCGGTGGCTCAGCGGCCTGTATCTCGACAAACCCGAGGCCCTGGACGATCCCTATCGCTACTATCGCTGGTGATCGGCTGGCGCAGAAGGTGACGCTCAAACCAGGAGGAAAACCACCATGTTTCGCCGTCCCCTTTGGATGTTGCTCGTCTGCGGGTTGTCGATCATTTCTTCCGACTTGCGGGCGGAGGAGTCGAAACCGGCCTCGACCCGGCCGGACGGCGACATGATGAAACGCTATCTGCTCCGCCAGGTAGACGAGGCCGCCCAGCGATGGACGGCCGACTACGAGGCGCGGACCACTCCCGAGCAGATTGCCGCCTATCAGAAGCAACTCCGAGGGCGGTTGTGGGAGATTCTCGGCGGCATTCCCGAGCCTAATCCCGTCAACGCCCGAATCACGGGCAAAGTGCAGCGCGAAGGGTACACCGTCGAGAAGGTGATCTACGAGAGCCAGCCGAAGTTCTACGTGACGGGGCTTTTGTTCCTGCCCGACGCGGCCCGCTTCAAGCCGCCCTATCCGGGCGTGGTCGTGCCCGTGGGGCATACCGGCAACGGCAAGGCCTACGACGAGTATCAATCGATGGGCGCGCTGTTGGCCCTCAACGGCATGGTGGCGCTCGTCTTCGACGCCATCGAGGAGTCGGAACGCATCCAGTACCACGGCGAGCGCGGCCCCTACGTCTTCGACAGGAACTGGGGGACGAAGCTGCACGGCACGTACGGGCATCAGATGGTCGGCATCGGCAGCATCCTCTTGGGGCGTAACACCGCCCGGATCGAGATCTGCGACACGATGCGGGGGATCGACTATCTTCAATCCCGGCCCGAAGTCGACCCGCAACGGATCGGCTGCACCGGCAACAGTGGCGGCGGCATCGTCACGGCGTACGTGGTCGCGCTGGACGACCGCGTCCAAGCGGCGGGACCGAGCTGCTATCTCCACTCGCTGCCCACAAGCCTGCACTCGATCGGCCCGCAAGACGCCGAGCACCACGTATGGGCGTCGATGACGGCCGGCCCGCAAGCTGCCGATCTGTTGATGTTGCGTGCCCCGGTGCCGATCCTCTTCTGCGAGGGCACTCACGATTACTTTTTTGACTTTGGCGGCTCGTGGCAGACGTATCGCTGCGCCAAGCGGCTCTACACGCGGTTGGGATTTGCCGAGCGGATCGACATTCTGGAAAACGACGCCCCGCACAACTACAACCGCGTCCAGCGCGAGGGCGTTGCCCGATGGATGTCGCGCTGGCTGTTGCACAGGGACCAGCCGATCACCGAGCCGGCGCTCAAGCTCCTGGACAAGCAGGAGGCCCAATGTACGCCGGAGGGCCAGGTGATGCAACTCCCCGGCGCCGCGTTCCGCGTACGATCTCAACGAAGATTATGAGCAGGAACTGGCCCCGCGCCGTGCCGAGTCATGGGCGAAGAAGGACCGCACCGCGCTCTTGGAGCGGGTCCGCCAAATCGCCGGCATCCGCAAGCTGGATCAGTTGCCCCGGCCGCAGATTGCCAAGGGCGAAACCGTCAAACATTCCGGCTACCGGATCGTGCATGTCGATCTCCTGCCCGAGGAAGGCATTGTGCTGCCGGCGCTGCTCTTCGTACGCGACAGCCGCCGGCCGGCCGGGTCATCCTCTACCTTCACGAGGGCGGGAAACAGGCCGATGGCTTTGACGGTGGCCGCATCGAACAACTTGTTCTGGGCGGCGCTCGCGTGTTGGCGGTCGACCTTCGCGGCTCAGGCGAGACCCAACAGACCAAACAGACCAAGTGGGCCCTGATCGGCACCGATTGGCAGGACGTCACCGATGCCTACGTGCTCGGCCGGTCCTACGTTGGGATGCGGGCAGAGGATGTTCTGACGGCGGCCCGCTACGCCGCAAACCAACTTGATGGCGGCCCGGTCGCCGCGGTCGACCTGGTGGCCGTGGGCAACCTCGGCGTGCCCGCCCTCCACGCCGCCGCTCTCGAACCGTCCTTGTTCAGTTCCGTAAAGCTTTCGCACACGCTCGTCTCCTGGGATAGCGTGATCCACTGCCGCATGACGTTGAATCAATACATCAACGTCGTTCAGGGCGCTTGCTCGAATACGATCTCCCCAACCTGGCCGACACCTTGGGCGCCAAGCTCACGGTCGAAGACCCAATGGACGGGGCCGGCAAGCCGATCGCGCCAAAGGCGCCGCAATAATCCTCCTATCTGTGCGTTTAGTACAATAGGAGAATGAGCCCTTTGAGCCAAACGCCGGACGACGCACCGCTTTGGGCCGAGTGGGGACACCTCCACGGGCGAGCCGTGAGGGGCTACCTGTTGGCCTTGGTTCGCCGCCACGACCTGGCCGACGACCTGACGCAAGAGGTTTTCTGCCGAGCGTGGCAGGCCCGGGACCGGTATCGCGAACAGGGCGCTGCACGGGCGTACCTGCTACGCATCGCCGACCACCTGGCGCGGGACCACCAACGCCGATCGGGCCGCGAGGTGAACCTGAGCGACGACGGCTGGCGGCAGTTCGAGCCGGCCCAGCGGGACGCTGCCCCCGGCGATGCATTGGATCAGGAGGAAGCGTTCGGGCAGCTTGCGGCAACGCTCGACAGCTTGTCGCCGCCGCAACGCCGCGTGCTGCTGCTGAGGTACTATGGGGACCTTTCGTTTGCCGAGATCGCCAAGATTATGGAGTGTCCGGTCAGCACGGCCTTGAGCCACTGTCATCGGGGCTTGTTGGCGCTGCGGAAAGTTCTGGCGGAGACGGAAAAATGACCGACGACTTGGGAGAACTCGAACGCCGCTTGGAGCTTGCCACAGCGCGGCGCTGCCCGGCGGAGGATTCGCTGGAACCGGAAACCGCCGGCTTGCGGGCCGCATGGCTGACGCTGGGCGACGTGCTGGAAGCCGCTCAGCCACAGGTCGCGCTGCCGCTAAAGCGATTGCCGTCGCCTGCCAAGCCATACAGGCGTTGGCTGGCGGCGACGGTGGCCGCGATGGCGGCGTCGGTGCTGATCGTCGTGACGGCCACCTGGTACGTGCGCGGGACGAAGCCGACAACGACGGTCTCGCCATCGCCTGCGGCCATCGCCGACAATAGCCGCGCGACACCCTCGCCGGTGAAGAAGCAGGCGGGCGCTGCGTCACGCGATGCCGAGCTGGCCTGGGACGACTCGCTGGACCAGGAGATCGCGGCGGCGAGCCAGGCGATCGCGCTGGCGCAACGCGATCAGTTCGCTTCGGCGCCGGCGTCCAACCGAGTCCAGTATCAAATGGAAACCCTTGGTAAGGAACTTGACAACAATCCGCTTTAGGCGACCGCTCGAACGGAATGAATTCCGTTCTACATGGAGCGGATTTCAATCCGCTCAAACGGAGTTCATCGCGTTCTACAGAATCAGTTGGAACAGGAGGCAACAGAGGCAACTGAGATGGGTTGATGCTCTGTTCTCTCCGTTCCCTCCTGTTCAAAGTGAGTCATGATTGCGCTAAGCCGCGCGAGGAAACAGTCAAATGCTTATGAACAAAACACGTGTCGTGGGAATCTTAGCGGCTGCGTTAGCGGTCATGGCCTGCGGGACCGCGTTGGCCCAGGACCGCAAGCCGGATCGGGCTAATCCGCCGATGCGATCGGCCGATCTGGCCCCGCCGCAAGACGATGATCTTCAGCCGGCCCCGGTTGGCCCGCGGGGCGATCGACGGCCGCCGCCCCGAGGACCACGAGCCGACGATTTTGATCGCCCGCTTCCGCCGGATCGTGAGGCCGGTCCGCGACTGGGGCCGGACGCGGCGGATCCGTTTCGGCACCCCGATCGGCGAGCGGCAGATCCGTTCGGCCCCCCTGGCCCGCCCCGCGGACCAATCTCGGATTGGCGGTCCTTGGAGAAAAACGACCCGGAGATGTTCAAGCTCCTCAAGGAGGAGATGGATCTGGACCGGCGGTCGCGAGAGTTGACGGGCGACTTTAGGGAGGCTTCCGGTTCTAAGCGCGACGAAATCAAGAAACAAGTCGAGGAAGTCGTCGACAAGCAATTCGAGGTCCGCCAGGATCGCCGCCGACTGGAACTGAAACGCATGGAAGCAGAACTGCAACGCCTGCGTGACGTCATCGAACGCCGCAATCAGGCCCGCAAGCAAATTGTCACGAAGCGGGTCGCGGAACTACTGGGCCAGGAAGACGATATGGGCTTCTGAGCCTCGGTCCGGCCCGGACTGTACTGACTTCGGTCTTTCATTTCCGTCGCACGCCTGCGACTGCTCTACGTCAGATGCGGTCGGGGTGCGCACAGTCAAGCAGAGGAGGTGTTGAGATGGCAAGATTCATTCTCTTCGGCCAACGGCTCCCCTTTTGGCACGTTGGCCCCGCCGTCGCAGTGGCGGTGTGGCTCGTGCTGGCGGTGATGAGCACGTCACTGCGTGCCGACCCGTCCGATCAACGGCCGCGACCGCCGCGCGAGCGGGAGCAGGGGTGGGATGATCGGGACGGGCCGCGTGGGCCTGATACCCGGCGGCACGACGCGCCGCGTGGCCCCGAGGCCGATGGACCACGCCGGCCGCGCGGAGCGGAAGATCGGCCCATGGCCGGCGGACCGCTGCGGGATCGTGAGACAGGTTGGGATGATCGCGAGCCATCGCGTGGGCCTGGTGCGTGGCGGCACGATGGACTACCAGCCGGTCGCGAGCAGCTAGAGCGATTGGAGGCGAAACTCGACGACGCGTTGCGATGCCTGCACCGATTGGAGGCGGAACTTCGTCATCGGTCGGGGGCGGAGGGCGAATTTCCTCCGCCGCGGCTGGACGGACGCGAATCGCGGCCACGGCCACCCCGCCCGCCGCATGATGGGGACGGCATATCGTCGGACCACTCGGCGCCGCCGCCAGCGGCGGGTCCGCACGCCATGCCCCCTCGCCGCGAGCGGCGTGGGCCGGATGGCGATGATCGGCCGGGTCGGGATGGCCCGAGACCACGCCCGCCGCACGAGCCGGATGATTGGGACAAGTAATAGAGCGTGCTCGGTCCGTCGGAAGCAAAACCCGGACGGGCAGACGCTCGATTGACCTCGAGCGAATGCCTGGTCCGGGTTCGGCGTTACGTGTTCCTCTGCGGATGATCGGGAGCCAGCCCGGCCGGTTTGCAGCGGATGTCGATCGGACGGGCGTCTCGGCGTAGCAGAGCCACCAGGCTAGCGCCGTTACGGTAACCGCGCGTACGGCCGCGGTGGGCCGCAATTAGCCGCCCGGCTTCACCGGCAAAAATCTTCGTCAGCATGGCGTTGGCCGGCCGGCTGGGCAGCCAGAAATCGGTTCCCGCCCGGCCCGCCGCGCGGCCGCGCCGCCGGTTCCACGCCCTCACCAGCCGCACCACCGGCAAGAGCCGGGAGTTGAAGTACGAGATCAGCAGCGTGGTGACCGGTAGACCGGCCCAAATGCCCTCCAATCGCGCCCGATCGTAACGCCGATAGTGCCCGAACGATTCGTCGTGTTCGCTCCAGAGCGACTCGTCGGCCGGCACGGTCAGCAGGAAGTGGCTGCCGGGGCTGGCCGCCGCCAGCAGTTCCGAGAGCATGGCGTAGTCGTCGGGCACGTGTTCCAGCACGTCGGTCAGCAGGAACAGCCGGGCCTGACCGGCCGAGTCGTCCAGGTCGCGCGGCGCACGGCCGGCCAGGAATCGCACCTGGGGAAACCGTCGCCGGGCAAACTCGATTGCCTCTTCCGACGTGTCGATGCCGACACACGCGTATCGCTCGGCCATTGCGGCGATATTGCCGCCCGTACCGCAGCCGACGTCGATAACGGTCGTTTGAGGCGACGGCGGCAGCACTTCGGCTGCCAGCCGGCAGAGAATCCGCCGCCGGCCCACGAACCACCAGTGGCGATCCTCAATATCCGCATGGAGTTGGAACTGTTCGTGCTGCATAGAACGCTGTTGATGTGCGGACGAAGAGGCTAAGTCGGCTTTTCGCCTATGAGACGCCTTTCGGCCTCGGCCAATCGTGTCTCAATCTCGGCCAGCCGCTTATCGATACGCTTCGACTGGACGGCAAGGTAGACAAACGCGATGAGGAGGCTGCCCAACGCGCAGCCAGCGGTTTGCTCGACGAAATATGCAACCCGCAAACCGAGGAAATCGACCTGTTCTCGCACGCGGTCGACTTCTCCTACCCGTTGTTCATACCAGACATTGTGTTCCAGGAATTGGTTCCTTTGCGCCCACATGATAAGACCCTGGAGCACTATCCAGCCGACGACGAACCATGCCGCCCTTCGACATGGTCATGTTGATTTTCAGCGTGGCGCGTTCTCTTTCAGCCGACAACGAGCGATCTGCGTCGTTGGCGCTCACCATGACAGGATCTCCTATTTCCCGAGACATCTTCCAATCTGCCGCACCGCCTGCCGGAGCCGGTTCTCATTCTCCACCAGCGCCAAGCGGAGGTAGCCCTCGCCCGCCGGGCCGAAGCCGGCGCCGGGGCTCACCACCACGTCCCCCTCTTGAAGCAACTTCATGGCAAAGTCGAAGGAGTTCATCTGCGAGGCCCAAGGCTCCGGCATCTTGGTCCAAAGGAACATGCTGGCCTTGGGGCGCTCCACCGGCCAGCCGATGCGTTCGAGCCCCTCGCAGAGCACGTCGCGGCGGCGCTGATAGGTGGCGGCTTGGGCCTCGACGGCCGCGTCGGTATGCCGCAGGGCCATGATGGCGGCGATCTGGATGGGGCGAAACATGCCGTAGTCGTAATAGCCCTTGATCGTCGACAGGGCCCGCAGCATCTCGGCATTGCCCGCCGCAAAGCCGATCCGCCAACCGGCCATGTTGTAGCCCTTGCTCATCGTGGTCAGTTCCACGCCCACGTCGATCGCGCCCGGGGCGGCCAGAAAACTGGGCGTCTTGTAACCGTCGAACGTCACGTCGGCGTAGGCCAGGTCGCTGATGACCATGAACCCGTACCGCTTCGCCAGCCGCACCACCTCGACATAGAACTCAGGCTCGACCACCACGGTGGTCGGATTGTGCGGGAAGTTGACGATCAACACTTTCGGCCGAGGCACCAGGTGCCGGCAGGTGTAGTCGATGTTCGAGAGCAACTTGGCGCTGTCGGCAACTTCCAGCAGGATGGCATTGGCGGCCGCCATCGCCACGGCGTAGAGGTGGGCCGGATAGGAAGGGGCCGGCACAATGGCCGTGTCGCCGGGGCCTACCAGCGCCAGACATAGATGGCTGAAGCCTTCCTTCGAGCCGAGGCAGGCGATCACTTCGCGCTGCGGATCGAGCCGGACGCCGTAGTGCTTGAAGTACTTGGCCGCCGCTTCGCGCCGCAGGCTGAGGATGCCTTGGGCGGGGGCATAGCCGTGGTTCTTCGGATCGCGGGCGGCCTCGGCCAGCTTCTCGATCACCAGGTCTTGCGGCGGGTCGCTGGGATTGCCCATCCCCAGGTCGATCACGTCGGCGCCCGCGCGGCGCTTTTCGTACATCAGCTTGTTGATCCGGGCAAACAAATACGGCGGCAGCCGGCGAACCCGCTCGGCCACTTCAATGGTGAAGGGCTGGTTCTGGACGATCGGTTCGCCGTCTTGAGGAACGTCGCTCATGGAAAGGGATTAGGGATTAGTCGTAGGTCAGTAGTCGTAGGTCAGGCACCCCGTGCCTGACATTTTCCGGTGACTGGTCAGGCACAGGGTGCCTGACCTACGGATGGATTCTTTAATTCTGCCGCCAGGAGATCCCAAAGCGCTTCCAGCGCCTGCGGGATGGTGTGAACGCCGGCGATAGCGGGCATAAAGTTCGTGTCGCCTATCCAGCGGGGAACGATGTGCCAGTGGAGATGGCCCGGCAGGCCCGCCCCGGCCGCACGGCCGAGGTTCAAACCCACGTTGAACCCCTGTGGGTGCAGCACCTTCTCCAAAAGGCCGACCATGCGGGTTATCGTCTGCGAAAGTTCCAACTGGAGCTCGTCGCCCAATTCGTCGAGTTGGGCACAGTGACGCTGCGGGGCCACCAGCAGATGGCCATTGTTGTATGGGTATCGGTTCAACAGGGTGAGCGTGTGTACCCCCCGATCGACGACCATTCGCTGCCGATCGTCTCCCTCGGCCGCCGCACGGCAAAGAAAACACTCGGTATCGGCGCCGGGCAGCAATTGTCGGCAGTCGCAGGGCTGCGCGACGTCTTTCTCGCCCAGGATATAGCCCAGCCGCCACGGGGCCCAAAGTTGTTCGTTCGACACCGGTCTGGCTCCCCCCGTTCGATGGCGAAACCTCTCATTCGACAGTCTAGCCGGGATGAAGCCTGGCGACAAGGACAAGTGCTCCCCCCAAATAGTGCATTTCAAGTTGGGCTGAGGCTAAGGCCGACACTGATAATAGCGGCTAGGCGGCCTTTTTCGCTAAGGAGGGGTGTAGCGGCCTTTGCGGCCACTCGCTGCCGACCGGTCGGGCCGGTACACTGGAGGACGTGAAAGAAGGGGTCAGGGTTCAGGACTTGAGAGTTGCGTTCCATCGAGTTCTGAACCCTGAACCCTGACCTCTGAACCCTCGCCTTACTACCCACTCACCATCAAGCCCCACCCGTTTCCCGCGCCTGTGATCGACTTTCGCGTTGACCTGAACCTGTTCCGGGGCCCGCTGGACCTCTTGCTCTACCTGGTGCGCAAGCACGAGGTCGAGATCACCGACATTCCCATCGCGGCGATTACCGACCAGTATCTCCAATATCTGTCGGTGCTGGAGCAGTTGGACGTCAACGCGGTCGGCGATTTCCTGGCGGTGGCCAGCCTGCTGATCGAGATCAAGTCGCAGCAGGTTTTGCCGCGAAGCGACGAGGTGCAGGAGGAGATGGAAGACCCGCGGCAGGAGTTGGTGGTCCGCCTGCTGGAATACAAGAAGTACCGCGACGCCGCCAGCATTCTGGAAGAACGCAGCCGGAGTTGGCAACAACGCTACTGGCGGCTTTCGACCGATTTGCCGCGGCACGAGCGCGATCCGGCCGGAGAGCCGATTCAGGAGGTCGAGCTTTGGGACCTGGTCAGCGCGTTCAGTCGGATCATGCGCGAGACCGAGGCCGCCAAGCCGTCGAGCATCGTGTACGACGACACGCCGATCCACGTTTACATGGGGCGCATCCACGCCCGGCTGCTGGAGCACGGCCGGATGGCGTTCCGCGATCTGTTCGATCCGAGCATGCACAAGTCCAGCCTGGTGGGGATTTTTTTGGCCGTTTTGGAGCTTGTTCGCCACCACCACGTCCACGTGGAGCAGAACGCGCTGTTCGGCGAGGTCTGGATCTTGCCGAACCTCGAATCGACGGCCCCGCTGGACTTGTCGAACGTGGATGAGTATGAGCACGCGGGAAGCAGTGGTTAGAGGACGTGAATCTATCGACCGAAAAACGATTTTTGCGACGTAAGTCCTTATTTCTCGGTGAAACTCGCTACGAGAAATAAGGACTTACGGCGATGGTTTTGAAAGATTCACAGCCTCTCAGTGGTCAGTGACGAGCGGCTCGAAACCAGCAGCCAAGACCGGACGGCATCACGATCAACGTCATAACAGCTACCTCCCCCTGCTTCGCTTACTCACCACTAGCCACTAACCACTGACCACCAGCCACTATCCCCCATGATCAACAACCTGCCCGTCAAGACGCTCGTCCACAAGGACCTCACCATCGAGGGCTACTCGCGGGCAGCGGTGCAGACGTATTGGCGAATCCCCGAGTTGAAACTCGGCTTCGACCTGGGCGCGCAGCCGTGGTCGTTCATGGGCACGCCCACGTGGTTTGTTTCGCACACCCACATGGACCATCTGATCGCCCTGCCGGTGTACGTGGCCCGTCGGCGGATGATGAAGATGGAGCCGCCGGTAATCTACCTGCCGGAGGCGGCCGTCGAGCCCATGCAACGCGTGCTGCGATTGCTGAGCCGCATGGACCGCGGGCGTTTGCCTTGTACGATGCTGCCGGCCAAGCCGGGCGACGAGTTCGAGTTGTCGCGCGAGCAGGTGGTCACCGTCTCGGCCACGACCCACACGGTGCCGTCGCTGGGCTTTGTGGTCTGGCAGCGGCGGCGGAAACTCAAGCCCGAGTTCCACGGCCTGCCGGGCGAGAAGATCCGCGATCTGCGCCTCGGCGGCACGGACGTGACCACGGAGGTTCGCATTCCGCGGGTGGCGTACTTGGGCGACAGTTCGCCCGGCGGGTTGGACGCCTGCCCGGCCATGTTCGAAGCCGAAGTGCTCATCATGGAGTTGACGTTCGTCTCGCCGCGGCACCGCAAGGACAAGATTCACAAGTTCGGCCACATGCACCTCGACGATCTGCTGGAGCGGCGCGGCCAGTTCCGCAACGAGTTGGTGATTGCCAGCCACTTCAGCACGCGCTATCACCCCAATCAGGTTCGCGAGTGCGTCACCAAGGCCCTGCCCGACATGCTCGACGGCCGGCTGCACCTGTGGATTTGAGCGGGTCGAGCACGTGAACGTTACGAACTCTCGGTCGTGGTTCGCGTTATCCCGGCCAGGAATTTCAGCAGCTCGGCGTGGAACCGCGGCGGATCGCTCATGTAGGGCGCGTGGCTGCCGCCGGGAATGACCACCATTCGGCCGTTCGGCACCGAACGCACCAGCAGTTGGCCGTCGGCCAGCGGAATGGTCCGGTCGTTTTCACCCCAAATCGCCAGCACCGGCGCCGTACACCGGCCCAAACGCTCGGCGTAGGCGGGAATGCGGACGGGCGCCACGGCTACCAACCCGGCAGCCCGCTCGGGATGCTCGGCGACAAGAGGGAAGGCGTAGGCCCCGCTCATCGAAGCCGCCACAATCACCGGCGTCGGGAGGCCGAGTTGATCGAGCAGTTCAGCCAGCCACGTCTGCGGCGAGTGCCGGCCCGACGGAGACTGCCCGAAACCCGGCAGGTCGATGGCCAGCGCCTGGTACCCCGCGGACGCCAGGGCGTCGAGCGTGCCAATCTCGCGCCACGTGGCCGACGAAAAACTGGCGCCGTGGAGCAACACCACGGCTTGCCCACGGTCCGGCCCCGACGCCAGGAGATGAACCTCGTTTCCGGCAACTGCCACCCAACGCGACTCGCTCGTGGTCTTCATATCGTCGTTCTTGGTGCTGCTTGCGGCCAATGGCACAAGTGTGGCATGGCCGCCGCTTCACACCAACAGTTGCCGTCGCTGGCGCAGCGCAGGCAACGACAAATTCCTCCAGTTCGCGGTAGAACCAACGGCGAATGACCGTCATGTCGAACTCCGTCGCGTTTATGCTGTAGTCCTCGCTCCGGTGGAGATCAATGACGGGCGGGGCCGGGGGCTGCAGCGGGCCTGCGTATTCGCACACCACGGAGAACCGCACGTTACCCGCCTTGTCTTGGACGGCGGCGTCGGCCTTGATCTGGAAGCTGGGATCCTCGGGATTCACGGAACAAGTCCGGCATGTTGCGGAGAAGGCGTCCATTTTGCCTTCGGACTTGACTTCCCAGCGCTGCAGCAGCGTCGCTTTCGCAAACGCGTCGCGCACCCCGTTGAGCAAGGGCACAATGATCTCATCGTGGACTCTCAGTGCCGCCCTGCACGCTTTGTCGCGATTCTCCTCCTCCAATGCCTTAGCTTCTCTCGCTCGTTGCTGCTCGGCCGCGATCGCGGCGATTTCTCGTTCAATTGCCTTGGCAAATCCATCGACGTGATTCACATCCTGGTTCATTGCTGGCAACCTCCGTCTCGCGGCACGGGTTCCCCTGCAAACGCCGAGGGCTCGCGCCGAGTATTTGCGACAAGGGCAGCAGGTGCTTCCTCTGTCGTAGCACTCGCACGGTCCACGAGGCTACCCATCTTTGCCTCCTCGGCAGAATCTGTGGGTTGATTTGGGCCGTGAAACTCAGTTTGAATCTGGATTTTCAGGGGTTTTCGTGATTTCGGGAGCCTCAACGATCTGATTCATAGATTCCATCCCCGTTTTTCCGTGGCAAAGGTCCGTGCGTTGCAGATGTGGGAGACCCGACGAGGGCCGTTACACAACAAGAAAACCCCGGTTTTGCGGCTGTTTCCACCGTCATTTATTTGCCCTGCCATCCCTCAGAAAATCCACCTTGCCAGGACGAATCCCCCGTAGGCCCATTTTTCACCCACAGATTTTGCCGAAGACCCCCATCTTTCTAGGACATACTTGGGCCGTCTGCAAGCGGGGCCTGCGGGCCACTCCCGCTTTCGATGATAGCACGCGGAAAATGACGTGTTCGTTACGCCGATTGCCAACCTGTCCGTGCGTGGCGCAATCCACGGTCGAACGTTGGCGTTCTTCGGCGGCCGAGAGCGGATGGCGATCGATGGCAGACATTGTATTTGCATCAGACACCCCCGTCTGTGTATTTTTACTATTTATCCACGATTCGCCAGTCCGATACATTCTCTGTTCTGGCTCGTATAGTCTTTGGGCACCTGGCTGACGTGGAAGGAGCCATCGATGCTTGTTCTATCCCGACAACGCGATGAGAGCATCGTGATCGGCGACAACGTCGTGGTGACGATTGTCGATATCCGGGGCGACAAGGTTCGCTTGGGAATCCAGGCCCCGGGGGAGATACCAGTCCACCGCCAGGAGGTATTCGAGGCCATCCGTCGCGAGAACCGCAAGAGTGGGCAGTTGCCGACTAGCGATCCGGCGGCTAAAGTTGTGGCAAGCGACTCCAGTCGCCCCTGAGCGAAGGCCGATGGAGGCGACGCCCGTCGCCGGTGATGCGGTTGTGATTGCCCAACGAAAACCTCCCCACGAGCCCGTGCAGCCGATTCGCGTCGGCCACAGTCCCGATCCGGACGACGCCTTCATGTTCTATGCCCTGGCCAAGGGCCGGATCGACACGGGCCGGTATTGCTTCACGCACGAGTTGGTCGACATCGAAACTCTCAACCGCCGCGCCCTGGCAGGCGAGTTGGAGTTGACCGCTTTCAGCTTGCACGCCTACGCCTATCTGACCGACCGCTACGTTCTCTGTTCGTGCGGGGCGAGCATGGGCGACCGCTACGGGCCGATGGTCGTCGCCCGGCGAGGCATGACGCTCAACGAATTGGCCGGCGCCGTGATTGCCGTGCCGGGGCTGCGCACCACGGCCTACCTGGCGCTGCGGCTTTGTTTGGGCGTGGACTTCCAGTACGTCGTGGTGCCCTTCGATCGGATTCTCGATGCTGTGGCCGCGGGCCAGCACGAAGGTCAGGCCGTCAACGCCGGCCTGATTATTCACGAGGGCCAACTGACCTATGGCGACCAACGGCTGGAACTGGTGGTCGACACGGGCCAGTGGTGGTTCGAGCACACCGGCCTGCCCCTGCCGCTGGGGGCAAATGGAATCCGCAAGGACCTGGGCGCGAGGCCATTCGCGATGTACACCGGCTGCTGCGCAAGAGCATCACGTACGGTCTGGAGCACCGCGAGGAGGCGTTGAGCCACGCCATGAGTTACGGCCGCGGACTGAATCGCGCCAAGGCCGACCAGTTCATCGAGATGTACGTCAACCAGTGGACACTCGACTTTGGTCCGGTCGGCCGCGAGGCCGTCGCCCGACTGTTGGCCGAGGGGCACGCCGCCGGGGTGATTCCGACGCTGATCGTGCCGGAGTTCGTGGAATAGCGAATCTCAACCTGACTAATTCTGCCGGCTTTACCTGGGCCCCACTTCTACCGCGCTATTACAGCCCGAGTTCTTTCTTGACGGCGTCGAGCGACATGGTCGGCGCGCCGGCTTCGTCAACTTTTGCCTCGCGCAACTGCTTCAAGTCTTCAAATTGCTGCAACTCTTCTTCCACCATCAAAAACTCTTCGTAAGACAGAACCACGAAAGCCTTTTGACCGTCACGCTCAAGAATGTTCGGGTGAAGAGCAACCATTTTTCTTCCTCATATCGCATCCGAGTAGTATACCACCTTGCCCGGAAGTAGAATAGTCGCTGTCAGGCTGCACTGCTCGCTTCGTGTTTGTCGCGCAGGTGTCGCAACTCGACGAACAAGCAGCCGCCGGTCAAAATGGACGACAGGATGTCAGCCGTGGGAATCGCGGCCCAAACGCCGTCCAGGCCAAGGAAATGCGGCAGGATCAAGACGGCGGGAATCAGCAGGAGCACTTGCGCGAGAGCATCAGCAGAATGGCCTCGCGCGGCTTGCCAACCGCCTGGAAATAGCTGGCGCTGACGATTTGGAAGCCGATGATCGGCAGCGTCAACATCGCAACCCGAATGGCGTGGCTTCCCATGGCAATCAGGGCTTCGTCGTCGCGGTCGAAGAGGCGGATGACTTCCGCGGGAAAGACCATCGCCACGGCAAAGCCGAACAGCGTGAAACCGCTGGCGGCCAGGATGGCCGTTTCCAGCGCCTTCTTCACGCGGTCGAAGCGTTCGGCCCCGTGGTTGTAGCCGATGATCGGTTGGGCCCCCTGATTGATGCCGAAGATCGGCATGGCGATCATCATCATGACGGCCCAGATGATGCCCATCACCGAGATGGCCATATCGCCGCCGTAGATGAAAAGCTGGTTGTTCAAGACGCTCTGAAGCACGCTGGCGGCTATTTGCATGGCCCAAGGCGGCGAGCCCATCGCCACAATGGGGAGGCAGATCGCGCCCACCAGCCGCAGGTTGCGGGCGCGGAGCCGCAAGAGACTCTTGCCGCTGAGAAAATACGCCACCACCCAAACGGCCGAAACGGCTTGGGCCAAGACCGTGGCCAGGGCGGCCCCTTTCATTCCCCAACCAAAGCCGAAGATGAACAGCGGCGCAAGGATCACGTTCAACAGCACGCTGATGAGCATCGAGAGCATGGCGACCCGCGGGTTGCCCTCGCCGCGGATCGCGGCATTCAAGCCGAAACTGAGCGTTTGGAAGATCGTCCCCAGCACGATGATCCCCAAGTAGTCGCGGGCGTAGGGCAAGACCTCGTTGCTCGCCCCGAAGACCACGAGGATCTGATCGATTAGCGGCAGCGCGATGGCTGTAATCAGGATTGAGGCAACGATCAGCAGGACCACGGCGTTGCCCAGCACGTGTTCAGCCTCGGCCTTCCTTTGCTCGCCCAGCCGAATGGAAATCAGGGCGGCGGCCCCGAAGCCGATCAGCATGCCAAACGCCAGCACGATCAGCATGAAGGGAAAGGCGACGGTGATGCCGGCAATGCCGATCGGCCCCATCGCCTGTCCTACGAAGACCCGGTCGATGATGTTGTACAGGGCCTGGGCCATCAGGCCCACGATGGCCGGCAGCGAGAATTCCAGAAGCAGCCGGGGAATGCTCCCCTGCCCGAGCCGAACGGAACGGTCCATGTTAATGCCTGACGAATGTCGTTCGACTCGTTGCCTGGTCTACTTCTGACGCCTGCTCATCCAATACTCGCGGAACGACCGTAGCCGCGGCAGTGACTCGCGGTCTTTCGCCCGATTCGTGGCCGCCTTGCTGGCAATGATGTCGTCGATGTGGCAGACACAGAAGCCTTCCACTTCGACATGTCGCCGCCAGGCGTCTTCGAACCGCTCGATGCCGTCGGGCGCGAACACCAAGTCCAGGTCGAACGGGCCATTCTTCAACTGGACGAAATCCTTGCCCCTCTCGATCTCGGCGACCTGATCGTCGGTCAACGCGAATCCGACCTTCCGCAGCGCGGCCACCAGCGCCCGACCGTTTTCGGGTGAGCGATCGACATACAAGTCGGCGTCCTGGGTCGTGTCGGGAAAGCCCAACAGGATCGCTCCCGACTTGCCGATGAACAAGTACCGAACGGCGTGCGCGCGGAATGCGTCGCGGATTTCCTCAGCCTGACGGTATTCAAACGCGCCCATAACCAAGCCAGTCAGGTAGGTTCTCTTCGCACCAGCGCCGGTAGTCCTGCGTCGTGTCAAACGCCCGGTAGGGGGCGTCGTCAAGCACCGGTTTGTAGGTGTGGATGAAAGCGTAACGGAACCGCAGGGGCAGGGGGCGCCGGGCAGCGGCTTCAAACTCGTCCAACCACTCGCGCGGGATATCCGCCGAAGTCTCCATGACAGTCGACCTTCTCTGTACACGGGCCTCCCCAGATGAGCTTATACTGTGAACGGGCAAGAACGAGCCATTCTTGCCGAAAAAACGGCTCATATCGGCCCGTTCACAGTATAGTCTACTCGGCTTCTTCGTCGACGGCAACGGCGCCTACCCGAAGTACTCCGGCTCGTTGCCCGGCTTCCATTTGATGTTGCAGCCGATGCTGGGCCTCTGATCGGCAGAGACGGGCCGGCCCGCCAACACGGCATCGAGCGCCGCGCGAAGGTCGCCGCCGGTCACCGGAATGCTGCTACCGGGCCGGCTCGAATCCATCTGGCCGCGGTACACAAGCTCCCGCTGCCGATCGAACACGTAGAAGTCGGGCGTGCAGGCGGCTCGATAGGCCCTGGCCACGGCCTGGGTTTCGTCGTACAGATACGGGAAAGTGTAGCCGCGAAGCTTGACTTCTTCGGCCATCATGGCGGGCGAGTCGTCGGGAAAGGCGGCCGCGTCATTCGCGTTGATCCCCACCACGGCCACTCCCCGCTGCTGGTACTCCTTCGCCAGGTCGGACAAGCCGGCGGCAACGTGTTTGACGTAGGGGCAATGGTTGCACATGAAGACGACCAACAGGGCCGGCGCCTCGGCGAATTCGGCCAGCGAGACTCTTTTGCCACCCGCGTCCGGCAGCGAGAAGGCGGGCGCGGCGGTGCCCAACGGAAGCATTGTACTGGGGGTCTTGACCATGGCAGGTCTCCAGGGGACGTGGCGAGTTCCTTTAGCCGTTGCATCAATGAGAGAACACACGCCGAAACCAATAGCCGGAGGCTTACAGCCCCCGGAACGTGCGTAATCCACTCCAACAGCATCCGAAGGCTGTTATCCCCCGCTATTCTATTCTATCGGAATCCTACAGGAGCACATCTCCGCCTTCGCGTCATTTCCAGCCACCGCGAGAGGGGAGATAGGTGTTCACCCAATCGTCGAAATGGGATAGTGTCCTAATTTGGAATTTGGTAGTGGGTCAATTTGAAATCGGACCCCTGCGGAGAATGATCTGGCAGACATACAAAGCGAAGATGGCCCAGCACAACAACAGAACCGCATTGACATGGACACTGACGTGTCGCCGCGGAGTTGCGGTGCAGTCCTCGACGATTTTTTTGACCACGAGGTGCGGAAAGTAGAACCAAAAAACCACCATCGCTGCACCAAAAGCGTAACCAGCAATTGTGAAAGCGTAGTCAAAACTTTTCGCGATCATCGCAGGTACTATAATCCGGCAACTAACAAAATACAACCTGGGGTTGCTTGACCGCTGGGGAGAATTCAAATTGACCCACTACCTGGAATTTCGTTTGGGTTGACTCCAGACCGAGATACGCGCAAAATTAAAGGCAGCGGTGGCAACCGCTGCCTTCTTTCTTCCTGCCGCTTCTGACGGCTCGGGCGCTCGTGGTGCGTCCATTATATCCCCGTGTCCCATGATTTGCAAGGTGAGTTCATGAAACGCGCCACGAAAAAACTCGCAAGCCCGAAGAAACAGGTGATACTCTTGCGTCGGCCGAACAGACCATTGACGCGATCGGAGAGGATACTAACCGCGATACTCAATCGGCCATACAAGGGCTGGGAAAACTCTAGGTCGGTCTTGCGGGCTGAGTAGGCGATTCGAGTTTGGCCAGTCGTTGGTCAGTTCCGACGAGGTGCTGAACGATCGTACTTTTAGTGTAGCAATTAGAACATATATGTCAACCGATACAACTATCCAAAAATCTGACTTAGACCTGGCGCAAAATGCGCTTGTAGTCTCTTCGGGATTAAGAGGGCCGGCCCACATTGTGTGGAAAAAACTCGTAGATTTAGTGTCTACGCCCGATTGGTCTGATAGAAGGGGGTTAACGTGGGAGGGGTGGATTCCTGATGCAATGATTTCCGAGTGGGATATTATGCCCGTAGCAGTAAAGGTTGCAGCCTACATTCTTGCGGCTAAAATGGCTCGGTTTGCTATTGATCGGTCTTGCTAGGCTTGGGTTCGACCTCGGATATCACCTTATCCATTTCTTTCAGTTTTCCTCGTGCCTTGCTGATTTCATCGTCAGATAGTCTGGCGATTGACCTAACGAGGGCCGTTGCTGCGAAGTTGCGCATCATCTTTATTTCTGCCACGGCGAGCGATTGGAGTAACTTGCCGGTAACGTGTTGAAGACAGTACACGGCGCTTGGAGAGCGCGCACGGATAACTTGAACAAATTGCTATTGTGGCGTTCATTGCATTGTGTGATAACGTGTGCATGCAGGATGCACAGGTAATTGCACGGATTGAAGCCAAGTATCGGTTGCTGGAGCCGGAGTTGGATGAACGCCGACGGCGACAGTGGGCGGCAGCGGAAGCCTGTGATATCGGCTGGGGTGGGATTACAGCGGTTTCGCAGGCCAGCGGAATGTCTCGTACCACGATCACCGCCGCGCTTCATGAGTTGGAACTGCCTGAAAAAGAGCGTGCGGTTGCGGCCTGTCGCGTGCGACGACCGGGTGGCGGTGACAAGTCCTTGACAGAGACCGATCCGGGTCTGATGGCTGCACTCGAAACGTTGATTGAACCAACGACCCGTGGCGACCCCAAGTCGCCGTTGCGCTGGACGTGTAAGAGCACGCGCAACTTGGCCGAGGAACTGACGCGTCAAAGCCATCCGGTCGGCGCACGGACCGTGGCCAAATTGTTGCACCGTGCGGACTATAGCTTGCAGGCAAACCGCAAGACTCGGGAGGGATCGTCGCATCCGGATCGCAATGCCCAGTTCGAGTACATCAATGCGAGCGTCCAGCGGTTCTTGAAACGCGGCCAACCGGCGGTTTCCGTGGATGCCAAAAAGAAGGAAAACGTGGGCGATTTCAAGAATGGCGGGAGGGAATGGTTCCCCCAGGGAACGCCCGAAGAAGTGCGCGTTTACGACTTCCTGATCAAGTCGTTGGGGAAGGCGGCTCTCTACGGCGTGTACGATCTGCTGCGGAACGAAGGGTGGGTAAGCGTCGGCATCGATCACGATACAGCGCAGTTTGCCGTCCCCAGTATCCGTCGATGGTGGAATGAAATGGGGCAGCAGCGATTTCCGCGCCCGCGAACTTTTGATCACAGCGGATGGCGGAGGCAGCAACGGGAGTCGCAACCGGTTGTGGAAGGTGTCGCTGCAAGAGTTGGCTGACGAATTGGGCATCAAGCTGTTCGTTTGTCATTTCCCACCCGGCACCAGCAAATGGAACAAGATCGAGCATCGCCTGTTCAGCTTCATCACGAAGAACTGGCGTGCCCGCCCCCTGGTCAGCCTTGAGGTCATCGTGAATCTCATCGCCAACACGAAGACGCGAACGGGATTGACTGTGAAAGCGGCCATTGACACAAACCATTATCCGACCAAAATCAAAGTCACTGACGAGCAACTGAGAAAGCTGCGTCTCAAACATCACAAGTTCCACGGCGAATGGAACTACACGCTCTCACCACGCAAGTAAACTTGTTCAAGTTATCCGTGCGCGGCCGCTTGGCAGGGGCGCACGCTCAGTGGGCAGAGGCGAATTGTAGGCGCTAGGCTCTCGTAGCTGTTCGTATGCTATGGTGTACAGGTTGGCCGTCCGTTCGACTCTGAGTGCTTCTGGTAGCGCGTCCTGTATTTTGCCAACCAGGCTGTCGTTCAATTCTGGTGGTGCCTCCAGATGCGCAAAGTCATTGCGAATGCTAAAAAGGGTTCCTAGCGCATCGCTGGTAGGCTTGTCGATTAGCCCGAGCATTCTCGCCATTCGTGCTCTCATAGCTGCGCTTCCGAGCGGCGGAAGGGGTTCTTTTACAAGCCACAAATCCTTTTCGCCTTCAGAACAGTCGGGAGCAAGCTGGGTAAACTTCAATCGCAATAGTTTTTCCAGGTAACGGTCAAGAATCGCGCCGCAAACCAATACGATTCCCCGATTTGTCGTACTTTGCGTCTCTTTCTCCACTAGGGACATTGCCTCGTTGATGTTGAGAAAGACGGGATTTTTCTTGGGCATCTTCGGCATTCTCCAAAAAAAGATTGTATAGCACTTGACACGTATGTAGCAAATGATACAATAAGGCGAAGAAAGGAACAATACCCATGAAACGAGAAACGTTGCCCAACAAACTGCGGGCCGCGATACAGAAGAGCGGCAAGACCATCTATCGCATCGCCGTTGAATCGGGCGTTGCCCATCCCGTCATACTCCGTTTTATGAGCGGGGAGCGGGACATACGGCTAGAGACTGCCGAGAAGCTAGCGGCTGCGCTAGGCTTGGCGCTGAAGTAGCAACAAAAAACCCAGGGCGATAGCGCTAACTGTCGCCCTGGGCAAACCACAACCGGGCTTTCGCCTGATTGCAGCCGTTACACCTGCATTATAGCGAAAGCCCCCAGCAATGGGAAGGCTTTGTTATGTGCAACGTGCTCAAGCCGGAGCGCCAAAAGCAGGTGCTCCACATGCTCCTAGAGGGCAATTCTATTCGCTCCACCGAGCGGATTACCGGCGTCCATCGGGATACGATTTGCCGCCTTGTGGTACGCTTCGGCAATGCGTGCAAGTCGTTTCTCGATCGACAGTTACGCGGATTGACCTTGGATCACGTCGAGGTTGACGAGATTTGGACGTTCGTTGCCAAGAAGCAAGGTCGGCTGACCCAGAAGAGAAGGCCGAGCGATGCGACATTGGCGACGTGTACCTGTGGACCTGTTTGGACAAGAACACCAAGCTGGTGGCCAGTTTCCTTGTCGGCAAGCGGTCGGCCGACAACGCCCGCAAGCTGATGGTTGACCTTGCCGCGCGGCTCGTCATGCCCAAGCCCCACGACAGCGACCCGCACGCCTACAAGGCCGGTGGCTACGTCCATATCACGCAGATCAGTACCGATGGCTTCCCGGCCTACCCGGAAGCGGTTGACCTGGCTTTCGGCCCCTACGTCAAATACGGCCAGATCATCAAGGACTATCGCAACGTGACGCAACCAGGCCGCTACGCTCCCCCGGAAATGGTCGGCACCGAGCGCAAGGGGGTATTCGGGCTTACCGAGCAAGACGAGCGGACAATATGCACGTCACACGTTGAACGGCACAACCTGACGATCCGCACCCTAATGAAGCGGTTCACCCGCCTTTGCCTGGGATTCTCCAAGAAGCTAGAGAACCTCGAAGCAGCCTGCGCCATGTTCCTTGCCTACTACAATTTCTGCTGGCGCACTCGCTACCCCGACTACAGCGGCAAGCCTGGCAAGCGCCGGCCACCCGCTGCCGTAATGGCTGGTGTGGTGCCGTCACTCTGGAAGTTTGACGACCTGTTCAACGCGGTATTTAACGTGCCCCCCATTGGTACAAATTAGGACACTATCCGAAATGGACAGGCGCAGGCAAACGGCTATACTGCTTGGAAGCCCATGAAACGTCGCCACCATCCATCCTCGTCGGCCCGATCGCCGCGACCCTGCCAGGCTGCCGTGAGCACGGCGTGGGCTTTCGGGCCCAAAGACTGGTTGTTCGTCGTTGCCTTGCTGGCAGCCGTCGTGCTGGCTTACCAGCCGGTGTGGCACGGCGGGTTTATCTGGGACGATGATCTGCACCTGCTCGACAACCCGGTTCTCAAACCCGGGGGGCTGGCCAAAATTTGGGTGCCCGGCAGCTACGTCAACTATTGGCCGGTTACGGCCACGGCTTATTGGCTCCAGTTCGAGATCTGGGGTCTCAATCCGGTCGGCTTCCACATTGTAAACATTGTCCTACATGCCGTCTCAGCGATATTGGTGTGGCGGATCCTCGCGCACCTAAAGGTGCCTGGGGCGATGCTAGCGGCGGCTCTCTTCGCGCTGCATCCTGTCAACGTCGAGAGCGTGGCGTGGATCACGCAACTCAAAAACATTTTGTCTCTGCTGCTGGCGCTGCTCTCGGTGCTCCTTTACCTGCTTTACGACGAGCGCGGCAAGCGGTGGCACTTCGTGCTCGCGATCGGCCTGTTCTTGCTGTCGGCGTTGGCCAAAGGCATGCTGCTGACGCTGCCGGTGGTGTTGCTGGCCTGTGCCTGGTGGCAGCGCGGCCGTATCGGGCGGCGAGACGTGCTGCGAGTCCTTCCTTACCTGCTGATCGGGCTGCTTATGGTCGGCGTGGAGGTATGGCAACAGCACCTGTCGGCGAGCGGCAGCGTCGTGCGTTCCGACAGTCTTGCGGGCCGGGCCGCCGTGGCCGGTTGCGCGGTGTGGTTCTATCTCTGGAAGCTGATATGGCCGGTCAACCTGATTTTCGTGTACCCGCGCTGGAGCATCGACGAACGCAGCGTGCTGTCGTATCTGCCGGGAGTGCTGCTGGTGATCGTTCTCGCGCTGGCCTGGTGGCAACGGCAGTCCTGGGGCCGGCCGGTGGTGATGCTGTGCGTGTGCTACGTGGCCTTGTTGCTGCCGGTGCTGGGCTTCGTCAACATCTACTTCATGGAATACTCCCTGGTGGCCGATCACTGGCAGTATGCGGCCATGATCGTGCCTTGCGCCGTGTTTGCCGCCGCGGCGGCAACGCTAGGCCGCCGGTTTTGGCATCGGCCGGCAGGCTACGCGGCGTGCATGGCCCTGCTGGCCGTGTTGGCCGGTTTGACCTGGCAACAGAGCCGGATGTACGCCAACGTCGAGGCCCTTTATCGGACGACGATCGCGAACAATCCCGACTGCTGGCTGGCCCACAACAACCTCGGCATTGTGCTGGCCGGCCGCGGACAGGTTGACGAGGCCATCGACCACTACAAGACGGCCCTGAGAATCGAGCCGGACAACGCGGAAGCCCACAACAACCTGGGCATTGTGCTGGCCGGCCGCGGACAGGTTGACGAGGCCATCGACCACTACAAGAGGGCCCTAAAAATCAGGCCCAACTATGCCGAGGCGCACAGCAACCTTGGCGTGGTCTTGGGCGACCACGGACAGATCGACGAGGCCCTGGCCCATCATCGCGAAGCCTTGAAAGTGAAGCCCGACCTCGCGGAAGCCCACAACAACTTCGGCTGGACCCTGTTCCAATGCGGACAGGTTGACGAGGCCATCGACCATTTCAGCAGGGCCCTGGAACTCAAGCCCGATTATGCGGGGGCGCACGGGAACCTCGACCATTGCTTGTCCCGGCGGGAAGCCATGTTGAAGGCGCTGGCCAAACGGCGTGCATTGCTCCGCGCACGGCCCGATGACCTCACTCTGCTGAACGAGACCGCATGGCTGTTGGCAACCAACCCGAACGCTTCCATGCGCAACGGTGCAGAAGCGGTTGCACTTGCCCAGCGGGCGGTCCAACTCTCCGATAACCGAGAGCCGGCCGTTCTCGGCACCTTGGCCGCCGCCCAGGCCGAGGCGGGCCGGTTCGCCGAGGCCGTGGAAACGGTACGCAGGGCTTGCGAACTGGCCACGCAACAGAACAAGCAGCCGCTGGCAGAATCCATCAAGGCCCAGATTCCGCTCTACGAAGCCGGAACTCCCCTGCGTGAAACACGGCCGCCATCGGCACCGGAATCACGCCGGCCCTCGCGGCCAGGACACCCGGCCCCTTAACGCAAAGGCATCGACAGGCTGGCTTTCTTCGTGCGAGGGGGGTCGCGTCCTTCTTCTAACTCTAACGGCGGGGGGAAGCACCATGGCCGCTACGCGGTTCTGCCAGATCGTGGGGCAGCCGTTGGGGCCGCGAATGTTCTGCACCTCTTCATTCACTTTCCCGTTCCTCGCAAGCTCTCCTGCAACGCCGCGTCTTTGTCGTGGACCCTGTCGGCGAGCCGGTGTTTGAAGGCGGTGAGCTCGTCCTGGAGTCCGGCATGGCCGAGGGCCAGGATCTGGACGGCCAGCAGACCGGCGTTGCGCGGTCCGCCGCCGCCGACGCCGACCGCGGCCACCGGCACGTCGCCAGGCATCTGCACGATCGACAGCAGCGAATCCAGCCCGCCCGATAACTCCGTGGGCACCGGCAATCCGATCACCGGCAACGTGGTGTGCGAGGCGACAACGCCGGCCAGGTGGGCAGACCCGCCAGCCGCGGCAATGATCACCTTCAGTCCCCGCGCCGCCGCCATCGTGGCGTACTGGCGGACGATTTCCGGCGTGCGATGGGCGCTCATCACGTGGACCTCGTAAGGCACCCCGAATTCGTCGAGCGCAGTCGCCGCCGCCTTGATCTTCGGCCAATCGCTATCGCTGCCCATTACGATGCCCACGAGGGGCGATCCTGCATCTGACATGACATTCTCCGTCGGCTGATCTATTTCCGCAGTGCCGGGTTGTTGGCGTTGATGAAAGTTGCTTGACGACAGAAATGATAGAGCACGTCGGCCGCATGGTGCAACTGATCGAGCGCGATCCACTCGTCAGCCGTGTGGGCCTGTGCGATAGCGCCGGGGCCAAAGACGACGGTGGGAACCCCGGCCGCCGAGAAGTCTCCTCCGTCGGTCGCGTAAGAAACACCCACCTGCCGGCAGTCGCCCACAAGGTCGCGAACCACGGCCGAAAGCCGTCCGGCCAACGAGCCGTTGTTCGCGTCGCTCAGCGGGTTTCCCTGCATCGCCGGCGGCTCATGCTCCAGTGGGAAATCGAGGCCCGCGGCTTGCCCCAAATACTCGATGACTTCGCGCCGTGCCGCTTCGGGCCCCTTGCCGACGGGCACGCGGAGGTCGATCTCCACGCTGCACCGATCAGGAACCACGTTTGCGCCGATGCCCCCGTGAATCGTGCCCACGCTCAAGGTCGGCGGGCCACACAGGCGGTGCGATGCGGCACGTGGAAGCACGCGCTCGGCATAGCGTTCCATCGCCGCCACGGCCCTGGCCATCTTGTAGATGGCGTTGTCGCCGAGTTCGGGCGTCGCGCTGTGGGCGGCACGGCCGCGCGTGTTGCACCGCCAGCGAATTACGCCCTTGTGAGCCACCACGACATCCAGCCCCGTCGGTTCGAGGACCACGGCCGCGTCCGGCCTGCGTGGACAGATCCGGCCTTGTCCGCCGTGCCACGACTGCGTCACGGCCGCCGCGCCGCTGAAACCGTGCTCTTCATTGACCGTGCAGACGGCCACGATCGTGGGCCGGCCACGCGGGCGTTCCTCGGCCAGCCGCGAGAGGGCCGTGATCATCGCGGCCATGCCCCCTTTCACGTCGCACGCCCCGCGTCCATACAACCGTCCCTCGCGCCGCAGCGGCCGGAACGGCTCGATCGTCATCCCTTCGACGGGCACCGTGTCTTGATGGGCGTCCAACAAGATGATGGGACCTTCGCCGGCCGGAGCCGCATCGCCGTCGAGCCGCGCGATGACGTTGTCACGGCCGGGCGCTACCGCTTGCCGCTCTACGGCCAACCCCAGTCGCTGGAAGACTTCCACCAGGTGCGCGGTCAACTGCGCCTCGCCCAGCGGAGGGCCGGATACCGGGTGGCCCATCGGATTGACGCTGGGAATGGCGACCAGTTGTTCCAGCGTCTCGACGGGATCCAGGATCATTGAGGTCCTCCCGCGGCGCCGAGCGGTTCGACCGCCCGAGCCATCCGACTCACTTGGCAAATCGCGGATCGAGCTTCATCCCGAACGTCTCGGCCACCGCACGGTTGGCGATTTCGCCTTCGTACAGGTTGATCGCCCGGGCAACCGGCGGCAAGGCTTCCGCCGCCGCCAACACGCCGCGGTTGGCGATTTGCAGGGCCCAGGGCAAGGTCACGTTGCAGAGCGCGAAGGTGCTGGTGCGGCCGACGGCCCCCGGCATGTTGGCCACGCAGTAGTGCAGCACGTCGTCGACGACGAAGGTGGGATTGCTGTGCGTGGTGGGCCGCGTCGTTTCCACGCAGCCGCCCTGGTCCACTGCCACGTCGATAATCACGCTGCCCGGCTTCATCAGCTTCAAGTCCTCCCGCTCGATCAGCCGGGGCGCCTTGGCGCCGGGGACCAGCACCGCGCCGATTACCAGGTCCGCCTGGCGAAGCTGCTCGCGGACGGTGTGCCGGTCGCTGAAAAGCACTGTGACGTTGGGCGGCATGATGTCGTCGAGGTAGCGAAGGCGGTCCATGTTGATGTCCAGCAGGCCGATCGTGGCGCGGAAGCCGGCAGCGATCCGGGCGGCATTGGCCCCGACCACGCCGCCGCCAAGAATCGTGACGTGGGCCGGTTCGACGCCGGGCACGCCCGCCAGGAGAATGCCGCGTCCCATTTGCGGTCGTTCGAGGTATTTCGCCCCCTCTTGGATGCTCATCCGCCCGGCCACTTCGCTCATGGGCGTCAAGAGCGGCAATCGCCCCTTTTCGTCGCTGAGGGTCTCGTAGGCCACGGCGATGCAGCCGGTGGCCAGCAACGATTCGGTGAGTTGCCGGTCGGCGGCCAGGTGGAAATAGGTGAAGATGATCTGACCGCGCCGCAGCAAGGGCATTTCGCCGGCCTGCGGCTCCTTGACCTTAATGATCATTTCGGCCCGGCGATACAGCTCGCTGGGGTTCTCGACCAGTTCGGCGCCTTGCTTGACGTAGTCCTGATCAGCGATGCCGGAGCCCAACCCGGCCCCGGCCTCGACCAGCACATGATGTCCGCAACGGGTGAGTTCCTCGGCGCCCACCGGCAGCAATCCAACACGATACTCATCCCGCTTGGTTTCCTTGGGTACGCCGACGATCATAGAATCCCTCCCATGGCAGATGCCGCTGGCCAAAACCGCCATTGTAGTCGGCGGCTGCAACCGAACAAGACCCGCTCACCCCAGAACCGCCTGGGGTTGCGTCTTCTGTGGGCGGACTCCGGTCGCCGATGTTCCGGTGGTTTGTCAATGACTCTCGTTCCCGCGCTCCACGTGGGAGCGTACGGTCTGCGATACTCCGCGTCGCCCGCCTAGCGTAGAGCGTCGGCAAAAACCGGGGTTGCCAGGCAGGACGTGGGAACGTACACCCAGCCCTTTCAAGGTGCTGACTTGGTTGCCTGGATAAACTGGAGAACGAAAACACGCTAGAAGCAAGTCGTTTCGCAACGCACGCTCCGTGTCGCAACGGCCAGCAACTTGGCGCTGTCACGTCGCCAAAACGATACCAAGCGCGAAAACGCCTGAACTCCCGTTGGTTTCATCACTTAGGCTCACCTTGAAAGGGCTGGAACGTACACCCAATCCCAGTCGGTGCCCCTTGTTCTCTCACCTTTGTGGGTGTATCATAGTCCACGCATCATGTAGCACGCGTAGCGGGATAAATGGGCTACCATCCTACCCAGCCAGTTCTAACGTGAGGCCGGTTGCCAGCCTGCCCTACATCGCTGTTCCGGAGCCGTTGATCTTACGGAGCCCAGCCATGGGCAGCCATCCACAGAAGCCGAAACCGCGCATCAACCCACTCTTGGACGAAGAGGATCTGTCCGCAATCTCAACGCCCCCGCCGGCGCCCCAGCCGCCAGTCGAGACGGAGACAGAGCCCGACTGGGTGCGACGGGCCATCGAGAAGGCGGAGCAGAAGCGGGCGAGCGCCGCGCCGAGCCGCCCCCCTGGCCGCGATTGCCCATGCTCACCGGGATTGTCACCTTCCCCTTCTACCTGACCACGCTGGGTCCGTTCCTGGCCATCTCGATCGGTTTGATCATCACCGGCTGGTTGACCATGTTCTGGATTCAGTACGGAGGTTTGATGGGAGGGACGACGGCCCGAATCCTCGGGCTGCCGCCGATGTTGGCCGGCACGATCACGCTGGGCTACACGGCCTCCTGCTGCCTGATCATCATGGAGGAAACCTCCCTGGGCTGGAATGCCCCGGAAATCTCGCCCGATTTCGATTGGAAGGAATGGGTGTGGAACCTGCTCCACCTCGGCGCGCTCGGCATCCAGGCATGTGTCGTGGGGGCGGCCGTTCAGGCGGTTAGCTTCTCGGCCACTCCGTGGCCGATGGTCGTGGGTACGCTGGCGGCGTTCCCCTTTGTGTTGCTGGGCGCGTTGTCGGCTGAAGGCGCATGGGTGCCCCTCATGATCGTCACCGTCTTGCGCAGCGTATTGCTGGTCTGGTGGGCGTGGGACCTCTTCTTCCTGGAAACCAGCGCCCTGATCGCCGTCTTGACCAATCTGACCTTATCCGGGCTCCGCGGCCTGTCGCCGTGGCTCACGCCGATCTATGCGGGACCGCTCTTGGCGTTCCTGATCCTGATCTACGCGCGGCTCATCGGCCGGCTGGCCGGGTGCATTCGTGGGGCAACCGACGCTCTGACTGAAGGAGACGAACATGCGTAACCGCGACGGACGAATGTTGGCGTGGATGGCGGCGGCCGGCCTGCTGCTGGCTACGTGCGGTTGTGGTGATCGGGCGGTGGTTCCCGCCTCGTACAGCACCTACCAATCGACCGACAGCCCCTTCCGAATCGAGTATCCGGCCCAGTGGGAAGCCAAGGGCGGCGGCCGCACCGGTTATGCCTGGGCTTCGTTCACCTCCGGCAGCGCCGAAATCGCCGTCGACACGAACACCGCCGGTTCGGCGATCGGCGACATGGCTCGCACGGGCGGTCCGATGGCGGCGATGGTGGGCGTCCAGACCGGTAGCGGAGACGGCGTCCCGTTGACGCCGGTGGGCGCGGTCCATCGGCGCGAGAAGGCCGACTTTGAACGTGACACCGGCGTTGCCGAGCAAGAGCCAGCGGCCGTGAGAACCGGCTTTGGCGAATCACAGAAGTCGGAGTTTACGGGGGCGCAGACCTTCGGCGGCACGATCCACGGCTACCGCGTCACGGCCCTGGGCCTCGACTATCGTTTCCGCGTCGTCTGCAAGTGTCCGGAGTCGGAATGGAACGACCTCAAACCGGCCTTCGACAAAGTGATCGAGAGTCTGGCGCCGAGGAAGCACTAATGGCGAACGCAACGCGGGCACTGCGGAAACAGGCACGGGAATTGTCAACCTAATTGGCGGGGGCAACTGCGATGCTCGCGAAATCAACGCTTTGCCGTGTCGCGTCATTCACGCGAGTGGTGCTCCTCGTCCTCATGTTGCTCGACGGGGCCGATGCACCTGCGGTCGGCGGCGATGAAGACGACATGACGCCAGATGAGGCGAGAAGTTGGTCGTTCACAGACAGCGACAACGCGATTTGGGCGCGGCTTCTCGACGTTATGGACGGCCCGAAGATTCGCTTTCGCCTTGAGAGCGGCAAGATCGTCGAGAAGGCCGCCTCGACGCTGACGGCGGAGGATCGCGACTATGTCGTTGATGCATTCTTGACCAAGGGCCACGCATCTTGTGAAGCAAAGAAGTACGGCATCGCGATCCGGGAATTGACCTGCGCGTTGCGAATTGACCCGCAGAACGTCTGGGCCCTCGCCGAGCGCGGTTACGTGCGCGTTGGAATGGAGAAATATGATGAAGCGATTGTCGATTTGAGCGAGGCGATCCGTCTCGACCCGAACGATGCGGTCACACGCTACAATCGCGGATATGCGCGAAGTCAAAAGGGAGAGCCGGGGAAGGCCATCGCCGATTATAGCGAGGCGATCCGTCTTGATCCGCAGGATGTCGACACGTACGTTGGTCGCGGAAACGCCTACTACGGCATCGGGAATTACGACAAGGCCATCGCGGACTACAGCGAAGCGATCCGCCTCGATCCGAAGAACGCCGTGACCTACGTCAGTCGCGGGTGTGCGTGGGGGGAGAAGGGCAACTTTGACAAAGGCATTGCAGATTTCGACGAAGCGATTCGCCTCGATCCCAAGAGTTCCAACGCATACGAGAATCGCGGCCATGTTTGGGGCGAAAAAGGCAACCACGACAAGGCGATGGGCGATTTGGATGCGGCGATACGTCTCGATTCGAAGAACGCTGACGCATTTTGCAGTAGGGGTTACGAGTACCACCGCACGGGCGAGTACGACAAGGCCAT
Organism: uncultured Planctomycetaceae bacterium; assembly: GCA_963759115.1. GTDB lineage: Bacteria > Planctomycetota > Planctomycetia > Pirellulales > Thermoguttaceae > CAVWXT01. The sequence continues at coordinate 2,689,792 of CAVWXT010000005.1, read as the reverse complement.
CGCCGATTTCAACGAGGCGATTCGTCTGAATCCGCAGAAGATCGCAAGATCATATCTCGGCCGCGGTTGTGCATGGGGGAACAAGGGGGATCACGACAGAGCGATCGCGGATTTCGACGCGGCGATCCGTTCTGACCCCGAGAATTCGGCCGCATATCGCAATCGCGGTCGTGCATGGGGCGAAAAGGGCGAGCACGAGAAAGCGATCAAGGATTTCGACGAGGCCCTCCGCATCGACCCGAAGAACGTCAACGCATACATCGGGCGTGGCGTTGCGTACTTCAGCAAGGGGGACTACGAAAAGGCGATCGCGGATTACGGTCAGGCGATCCGCCTCGATCCAAAGAACGTCGACGCGTACTGTGGTCGCGGGCGCTTCGTGGGGTCGCGCGGGCAACTACGACAGGGCCATCGCCGACTTCACGGAGGCCATCCGGCTCGACCCGAAACATGCGGATTCGTATCAGGAACGGGGAGTTTCCTACGACAAGAAAGGCGACAAGACGAAGGCTGAAGCGGACTTCGCGCAGGCCAAAAAACTGGGATACAAGCCAGAGCCGCCCAAAGCATCCTCCGACCGCCCAACACCACCTGCGAACGGCAAATCGAAACCATGAGCAAGCGAGCCGATACTGGCCCGCAGGTCAGTACCGCCGGACCCCGAGAACCGTTTGGTGCTTGTTTGAACGCAGCCCCTACGGTTCCGCTTCCGGCGACGGTTCGGGCTCCGACGTGGATGCCTCTTCCGCCTCCGGCTTGGCCACGAAGCGATAGCCGGCGTCCCGAATCGTCAAGAAGTGCCGCGGCTGGGCGGGGTCGGGCTCGAACGTCTTTCGCAGCCGGCGGATGAACTGGTCGGGCGCCCGCGTGTTGAGCGTGCCGGGCATGCCCCACACGTTCTCCAACAACTCGGGACGCGGAATCACCCGCCCCTCGTTCTCGACGAAGTAGCGGAGCAAGGTCATCTCGAGCTGCGTCAGGCGGACCGGCTCGCCGTGGACCTTCGCCTCGAACGTCTCGAAGTTGATCGCGGCGTCGGCAAACTCGAACGTCACCACCTTGCCCGCCTGCTTCCATCCCTGGCGACGGTCGCGGCTCTGGAACGTCAAGAGGTTCTTCACCCGGCTGAGGAACTCGTCCAGGTCGAAGGGCTTGGTGAGATACTGGTTGGCGCCCACGTCGAAGCCGCGGGTGCGATCTTCGGTGAGCGTGCGGGCGGTGAGGATCAACACGGGCGTATCCATGTCGAAGGCCCGCAACGCCTCGCACACCGCGTAGCCGCTCATGCCCGGCAGCATCAGGTCGAGGATCACCAGGTCGATGCCGCCGGGATTCTCCTGGATGACCTTCAAGGCCGTGGGGCCGTCGCCCACCGCGGTCACCCGATAGCCCTCGGCTACGAGGTTGTACTTGATGCCCGTGGCCAGGTGCTCTTCGTCTTCGACGACCAGGATGTGCTCGTTGTTGGGCATATATTGCAAATTCAGTAGTTCCAAATTCGGGAAATTGATATAGGTGAACGCAAGGTTCCTCCAGTAAAGAACTTGGGTCACAAACCAGGTTCACACAAGGAGGAAACCCATGCGTTCACAAACGGAGTATATCATCACCAAGGCGGAGGTCCACGCGTACGCCGAGGACTGGATAGGGACGGCGCTTCGCCTTGAGTATCGGGGTTATAAATGTTCGACTTCCACGCTTCTCCAAATTCTCCTGATTGCCGCGGCACGGGTGGTTTCCGTGTTTGCCGCCTGCCGCGATCTGGCCGATGCACCGTCGGATCAGACGATTCGCAACGCCTTGGCCGTAACGTTGCCGGAAATCGCCGAACTCGAACGTCGTTTGAACCTCGCCTTGGTGACGCATGTGCCCAAGGCGTTGCGACGCAAATCCCGCATGGTGGCGATCGACCTGACGCTGATTCCCTATCACGGGCAGCCGGCGCGGGACAAGAAGGAAATCTTTCGAGGCGAACCGAAGTCGGGCACCACCCATTTCCATGCCTACGCCACGGCTGTGGTACTCCACAAAGGCTACCGTTACACCTTGGCGCTGGTGCGAGTCGAGTACGGCGACTCGATGAAAGAGGTGCTTCAGCGGCTGTTGGCGATTGTTCGTCGCCGAGGCGTAAAAATCCGCTTTTTGCTGCTGGACAAGGGCTTTTTCAGCGTAGAAGTCATTCAGTATCTTCTTCGCGCCCGTCGTGGATTCATCATTCCCGCCGTCGTGCGAGGCCGAAAGCCCAAGGACCCCAAGACTCCGCCGCACGGCTTGCGAGCACTGTTGAAGAAGAAACACGGCTACTATCGGGAGACGATCACCTCGGGCCAAACGAAAGAGAAACCGAAGGCCAGCGTGACCGTGAACATTTGCGTTGCCAGCAAGCATTTCACCGACGAGAAGACCGGCCGGCGGCGGCGCAAGCGGCTTCTCTACGTGGTGTCGAAGGTGCGGCGAACACCTGCGGAGATACGCGAAACCTATCGCAAGCGTTTCGGCATCGAGACGAGCTACCGCCAGATGAACGAGGCGAAGATCAAGACATGCACGCGCGATCCAGCGTTGCGTCTGCTGTTCGTGGGCATTGCTCTGGTGCTGCGCAACGTGTGGGTGTGGATTCATTTTCGCTTCGCCAAAGGAAAATTCACCGAGGAACCGCAACTCTTTCTGGAATTGCTTCGTTTCCAAGAAATGCTCTTGTGGATCACCCAGATCGTTCAACAAGCCCTCGGCGCCAACAAAACCCTCGGACTCGATCGTCATACCTATGAACGACTTACGGCACATCGCCACACATAGCCAAATTTGGAACTACTGAAATTGTAAATTGAAAATTGCAGATTGCCAATTGCAGACGGGCCGGTGCGTGCGTAGTTCAATCCGCAATATTCAATTTACAATTTTCAATTTGCAATGCTCTCCTGGGCAATTGCACTTCGAACACGCTGCCCGGCCCGTGCTCGGGATCGTGGACGCGGATCCGGCCGCGGTGGCGGCGGACGAGGGTTCGGGCGATGTAGAGCCCCAGGCCGGTCCCGGGTTTGTCGCGCTCCAGTTCCTGGCCCAGCCGCACAAAGCGGCCGAAAATCTTCCGCCGCAGGTTGTGGGGAATGCCGCGGCCGTTGTCGGCGATCCGCACTACCACCTGGCCGTTGACCGGCGATCGCAGGCTCACCTCCACGCGCGGCGGCGCGCCGGCGTACTTCACGGCGTTGTCGATCAGATTGCGGAAAATAATGTCGAGGTCCACCCGCCGTCCCAAGACGACGCCCGATTGGAGGTCGAGTTGGACCGTATCGGCCGCCACGCGATAGTTCATGCACACGGCTGCCGCGCAGTTCCGCAGCAGGTCGGCCAGTTCCACGTCTTCGTCTTCGCCTTTGGGCGCTCGGCGTCCAGTCGGCCGGCGTCGAGCATCTGATTGATCAGGTGGTCGAGCCGTTCCAGGTCTTCGAGCATGAAGCGGTGGAAGTCGGCCTGCACCTCCTGGCTCACCTGGTGACGGCTCAAGGTCTGCAGGTAGAGTTTCATCGACGCGATCGGCGACTTCAGCTCGTGCGTCACGCTGTCGATGAAGTTGGATTGGCGGCGGGTGAGGTTGATGGCCTTGATCGAGAGAATCAGGTAGAGCACGACGCCGACCAGCAGCAGCAGGATGAAGGTCGATCCGATCGGCAGCAGCGCCCAGTACACGGCGGAACTGTCGGCGTTTTGCACGGCCAGCACCACCGCCAAGATGACCCAGCCCACCGTCAGCACCACCAGCAAGACGATCATCACGACCGCCAGCACAATCGGCACGCTTAAGGAACGGCGCAAGGACATAACGGCAAAATAGCAGATCGGACGAGCAGACCGTCAAGCAGAGGGGCGCAGGCCGGCTCTTCCGACCCTGCACTCGGGCCCTCATGGTCCCCGCGGCCCTCCCTCTCCGCCGGGCCGCAGAACTATTACCCAGCTATTACACAACCGATACACAGCCACCATTGGGGCCAGGGCGACAAGACCTATAATACGAAGACGCTTGGAAAAACCCTGACGCCCGCGGAGTAATGCCACTGTGAAGGCCCTCAACGTACTGAATGAAACGTCCCTTTCATCACTCGCCCGCCGCGCATCCGGCCGGATCGAAGGCACGAGTGCTTCTGTCGAGCGTCTTCGGACCTTACGGCCAAGACGACGAGTACGGCAGCCGGCGGATGAACCCGATGGAGCTTTACCATAACCAGGTCACGCGCACCCAAGGCGCCTTCTCGCTGCGAATGTTCCACCGCAGTTGGGGCCTGATGATGATCCAGGCGAACATCGAAGCCCCCTGCACGCTGTTGGACTTCCCCACGCTCGATCGCTTCATCGAAGAGACTCCGCACGCGGCAGTACGACGTGGTCGGCATTTCGTCGATCATTCCCAACGTGTACAAAGTCAAGAAGATGTGCGAGCTGATTCGGCAGTATCAGCCGCAGCGCGACGATCGTCGTCGGCGGGCACATCGCCAACGTGCCCGACCTCCACGACCGCATCGACGCCGATCACGTCGTCCGAGGCGAGGGCGTTCGCTGGTTCCGCCGCTTCCTGGGCGAGAACGACGGACCGGCCGCTGCGCCATCCGCTGATCACTTCGGGCATCGGCACGCGGAACCTGGGCGTGAACCCGAAGGAGCACCGCGGCGACGTGGCCGCCACTGTGGTTCCGTCGGTGGGCTGCCCGCTGGGCTGCAACTTCTGCTCCACCTCGGCCATGTTCGGCGGCAAGGGAAAGTCGGTCAACTTCTACGAGACCGGCGACGAGTTGTTCCACGTCATGTGCCAAATCGAGCGCGAGATGCAGGTCCGCTCGTTCTTCATGATGGACGAGAACTTCCTCTTCCACCGCAAACGCGCCTTGCGGCTGCTGGAACTGATGGAGCAGCACGGCAAGTCCTGGTCGCTCTACGTGTTCAGCTCGGCCAACGTGCTCCGCTCGTACACCATCGACCAACTCGTCCGGCTGGGCATCTCCTGGGTGTGGATGGGCATCGAAGGCTGCAACAGCCAATATGCCAAGCTCTCCGGCATCGACACGTTCGCCCTGGTCCGCGAGTTGCAATCCAACGGCATCCGCGTGCTCGGCTCGACGATCATCGGCCTGGAGAACCACACGCCGGAGAACATCGACGAGGCGATCGACCACGCCGCTCGCCACGACACCGACTTCCACCAGTTCATGCTCTACACGCCGATCCCCGGCACGCCGCTGCACGCCGAGCTTTCGGCCAAGGGCCTGATGAAGGACGAGAGCCAGTACCACCTCAGCGACATCCACGGGCAGTTGATCCTCAACTACCGCCACCCGCACATCAACGACCAGCAGTCGGCCGAGTTCATGCTTCGGGCGTTCGATCGCGATTTCCAGGTGAACGGGCCGAGCACGGTGCGGATCGTCCGCACCACGCTGGCCGGCTGGCGGCGGCACAAGAACCATCCCGATCCCCGCGTCCGCGACCGCTACGCTTGGGAGGTCCGCGAACTGGCCACCACGTTCTCGGCGGTCGTGGGCGCGGCGAAACTCTACTACCGCGGCCATCCGATGATGCACGCCAAGATGTCGGCCCTGTTGCGGGAAATGCACGCGGAGTTCGGCTGGAAGTCGCGGCTGGCCTCGGCGCTGGGCAGCCGCTGGGTGCTGCGGCAGATTCGCAAGGAAGAGAAGCGGCTGGCCGCCGGGTTCAGCTACGAGCCGCCCACGTTCTATGAGCGGAACGCATCGGTCTCCGACCGGCCCGAAGTGGCGCTGTGCCGCTCGGCCGCGCCGCTGGCGGTTCCGGCATCCGCCAAGTCCGTTGCCTCGCCCAAGCCCGCGCGGCAGCGCGAATTGGCGGGGGTGTAGAAGTCTCCCGTCCCCTCTCCGGGCACCGACCGAAGGTTGGTCGGGAGAGGGATAGGGTGAGGGCCATGTTGTCCGGTGGCCGGCTATTGTCCCTGCGTGCAGCCGTTGCGCCCTCACCCCCGGCCCCTCTCCCAAAGGGAGAGGGGAGTCTCTTGCTCACGGCCAGGCGACCAGCTTCCAGTAGTAGCCGGCCGGCACGGCGGCGCTCGACTCGGTCCGTCGCCGTGACAAAGTACATGTTCGGGCCGGTGCGCGTGAGACGGGCCTGGTGGGGGAACACGATCTCGTCGCCCACCCCGTAATCGTACACGTCGAACCATGCGCCCTTGGGAAACTCCTTGGCCAGCTTGCCGGCCTTGGCGTCCCGATGGATTTGGGGGTCGATGAAGGCCGCCTTCTCCGTTCGCACGTCGATGAGGCGATACTCGGCCGTTCGCTGGGCGTTGACCAGCCGGGCGCCATGATAGTAGCGGAATCCGTTCAACGGGAAGGGCGTTTCGGTTCGCACCCGGTAGTCTTCTACGTCCGTTACGCGGCCGGCGCCGATCCGCGAATCCAGGGCGAGGCGGAGTTGGGCCCGGTCACCAACCACCTTCGCCTCGATCACCTTGTAAGCAATGCGTCGAGAGGGATTGGTGATGAACACGTAGTTGCCCACTAGCGCGTGTGGGACGGGCGGCGCCGACGAGAGCAGCACCGTTTCCGTCGCCCGATCGACCTGGACGATCTTGGCTCGATATTCGGCGCTTCCCAGATGGAGTTCGAAGGGCCCCTTGGCGAGCTTCGTGCCGCCGACCAACACCATGCTAACCGGGGCGCCGTCGCGCTCGGAGCAGAAGCCGAATCGGCCGGCAAAGCTCAGATCGCTCTTTGCCGCGCCGGCCTGCCCTGCGCTGGCCGCGACGTGCTCGACCGCGGGGTCAGCCGACGCCAACAACGTGTCGGTCCGGTCGGCCAGCCGCACGATGCACCCCGCGGCCGCAAAGCCGCTTTCGTCGGCGCCCGACAGTCGCAACGGACGCACCTCCTGAATCAGGGGCCTGCCCAGGTAGGGTTCTAGGACCTGGACGAGTTGGGTCTTCAGCGGCGCGTTGCCCTGTTTGTGCAACATCAGCCATTTCATCTCATAAGGCGAGCCGCCCGCCGGAGGCTTGCCGTCGCAGACGTTCACCTCCATGCCCTCGGAACTGGCGACCGTAAGACGCACGTGGAGACCGCGGCCCGTCTTGAGCCTCCAATCGGCCGACCAGACGCCTTCGCTCGTGCCTTTCTCGACATGGTAGAGGTGCGGAAAGGCGAATTTCACCCGCGCCAGCCGTTTTCGCCGTAGGAGCAGCCGTTATCCTTCAGCCACTTTGCATCGCCGTAGGGCACGTCGGGCCCGGCGAGAGTGCCCCCTTCTTGCTTGGCGAGCGATATGCCGTTGGCCGTGAAGTCGCCTTCCTGACAATGGAAGGCACTCCAGTGTTCTGTGCCGCCGGAGATCCGATAGAAGTCGACGCCGTAGAAGGCGCTGGCCCCGCCGCGTCCTGGCGATTGTGAATCGACGTCGACCAACGCGACCATGCGCCTCTGCCAGTCGTTGGGGAGCAATTCGTAGCCCTTGCCTTCGTCGACGTGGTCCACCAAGCTCTGCGCGGGCCTCGGCCAGGTGGACTGGCCCGGCATCGGCGAAAAGCTGCGCCTGGGCCGTCATCTCGTGATACGGGAACTGCCGCGCCACGTTGTGACTCGTCCAAGACGGCTCCCAGTAGCCCCAATTGCGCGGATAGCCCATGTGCGACAAGAGAATGCCTTGATAGCCCTGCAAGCCGACGTCCATGATGTCGTCTTGAACGTGGGACCGGTAGCGGCCGTACATCATCCAGAAGGCCCGCTTGTCGTCCCCGCGGCCGCCGCGGAGAATGGCAAGGCCGTACCCGTCGTGAAGGGAACTGCGGTCGTTCCAGTCATCGGGCCAGCGGGCCGCGTCCTTCACGATCGAAGCACGAGTGAAGGGGAAATCGGCTGACGGCTGCCAACTCGGATCCGCGCCAGCGCCCAAGCGAACTTGGGATCCCGGAACATCCGATAGGCATGTTCGAAGGCTGCGGCGCCGCCGTTCTGCCAGGTGCGTTTCGGCAGTTTCTTGTACTGCGGGAAGCCGTCATAGTCGCCGTCGTCGCCAACGCTCGGATACCAACGGTCGATGGTAACCGTATCCATAGCGAAGTCGAAGATGTTGTGGTACCGGCGCGACCGGCTCAGGGACGGATAACGGGATTCGGGGTAGACCTCCGGGCGCATCTGCCGCAGATGCTCGATCGAGTCGACGATGGGGCCGATTGCGGCGACGTGCGCGTTGTTGTAGCCGCCGGTAGACTCAAATGGGGCGCCGTCGCGAAAATAGGTGTTGGGCGCAAAAACGTGCATGGGAGTGAACTCGATCTGGGCGCCGTCGTACACGAAGTCCATGAACTCCGCCCCCCGCCGGTAATTCAAAACCTCGGCCATCTTGGCGAAACCGCGCTGTGGCGCGGCTCATTCGAGGCGCAAGCTCCGTCCATAGTGCCCTGCATCCAAACGGCGAACAGGTTCTCCTCGATGAACCGCCGCACGTCCTCGTGGTTCGCGACGGCGTAACCCTTCTTTTTCAGGAAGGGGATGATCTCGGGATCCTGCTCGATGGCGGGGAAGATGCGGTCATAGGCAATGGCGTGCTCAAACTGCTGGTCCGGTTGCTCGATGTTGTAGGTGGTGAATCCACTGCGCAACAAGCACGGCCCCTCGCCGAAAGGCCCCTGCCCGAAACGCTCCACTTGCGCAACATCGTTGCGGTGGCGGTGTTGGGTCATCGTAGCCAGGTAGGCGTATTCCTCGGCCAAACGGCACAACGCAACCAATGCCTTGTGTACGTACCGCACGTCTCCGGTGCTCGCGTAGTCGTCAGCACACTGCGGCGCCACGGCCAACATCCGGCGGCAGTAGAACTGGCACAGCTCGGCAATGAATCCGTACTTGTGATCCTTGTACAAACACCCGCCGCCAATGCCATCATCGGGGAACTCGCCGCCGGTCATGTCGCCCTGGGCGAAATCGTTGGAGGGATAGCGTTCGTGACCGATCGGGCACTCAATCTTCCAGTCCCACGGCGGCTTCTCGTTCATCAGCCACGGATAGAAGGCGCGTTTTCCGTAGATCTCCGCACCGTGTACCGGGCAACCCAAGCGGAGGTTCGTCCAGTGCCAACGAGGAATCGTCGTGTCCGGCTGCATGTCCCAGATGACGTCATCCGGCACGTCCAGCCATCCGCCACTGCCCCGGCCGTGTTTCGTCTCAGCGCCGGTGGGAAACACCTGCCGGCCCTTGAGTTCAGGCAAAGGTTGTCCCAAAGGCCAGCGGCGCGGAAGCTGCACGCCCTTGAGCATGCGAAACTGCCGCAGGTCCTCGAAAGACCAGATCTCGACGGGAACAGCCACCTCGCCGCGCGGCAGTGCAAAACGAATCTCTGCCTTCGTCGACGGCTTGACGGCCCGGAAGTAGAACCGGCGGACGTCGCTCTGAAACGGCGGCCGCGTCTGGTCGAATAGCAGGATGCTCTCGGGAGCCGTCACGTTGACATCCGGCGCGTCGCGGGGAACTCGCAGCCCCACCAGGAAGATGCGACCGACGCCCACGACATCGGGGGCGTAGATGACGGCGTTGTTCTCTTTGGCAGCCGCGGCGTCCGCGAACGTCGTTGCAGCAGCCCCAACCGCGAGAATCGACAATACCGCGGCCGACACCAAGGCATGAGGTCTGCCGGGGGCCAATCCCTCTATCGGCATGCATAGGCGGCACAGCAACGGGCGTCTGACCGACGACATGGACCACCTCGTAGAACGGAATTCATTCCCTTCGAGCGGATTAAAATCCGCTCGACGACGAAATCGCGGAGTTGCTCTTGGTCGTTCTGACCCTCAATTATACCGCCCGCGGCCGGGAATCCGACACAGGAAGGGCTCGGCAGATGGAAACGCCACTCGGCGTCTTTCTTGCGGAGCGGCAAATATCAACGGTACAATGCTCGGATTCCCCAAATGCCTCCCAGAGCGTCACGCGGCGAGCAGGCGGACATGAACAAGGCATTCGTCCGAGAGCCGGATCAAGTTGCCGATTACTGCCCGCGATGCGGCTCGCAGGGGCAGCCGGTAGGCAGGGAAACGGTCGAGTCCTATCTGCCCCCGGCGAAGGCCCAATTGGTCGCCGACCCGGCGAACTTCTGCCCGTCGCCGCAATGCGACGTGGCATATTTCGACGCCTTTGAGCGGGTCGTGCTGGTCGGCGAGCTAAACCGGCCCGTCTATCCCAAGGACCCCGATGCGCCCCTCTGTGCGTGTTTTGGCTTCACGCGGCGCGACATTGAACAGGATATCCGGGAAGGCGTCGTGACCCGGGTGAAGGCCATGTTGGAAAAGGCCAAGTCGCCCGAGGCCCGCTGCACCCGGCTGGCGGCAAACGGCCAGTCGTGCGAGGCTTACGTGCAGAAGTATTACATGCAGCGTCGCAATGCCCAAGACGTGAACGGCTAGAAGTAACACACCCGCACGAACGTGACCCACCGCAGGCCGGCCAAGTCGTTCACCTGGTAGCCGACGCACTCGATCGGGCCGTCCGTGCAGTCGTAATGCCAGACTTCCACAGGGAAAAGGGCCGAGGGTGTCCTTTGCCTCTCCACGCTCTTGGGCTCCCCAAACACTCGCAGCCAGGTTCGTAAGGGCATTGGACGAGGGCCACCTGCACGTCCTCGCGCGCTGTTCCTCGCGCTCGAAATGATTGGCGCCGTCGCTCAGCCTCGTGCCCAGGACTTCCAGCGCTCGGGTGAAGTCGGCCCTGCTTCCAGGCACATACGGACCACTCTCCAGGTCGGTTCTACCACCTGAGATGCCCCTGGCCCGCGCAGAGTACCCGCTCCCGCCCGCGGTTCCGCTGGGGACAGTTGGGAACTGGGCTTCATGCGCATTGTGTTCTAGGCAAACAGTCATGGCGGCATTCTCTTGGTTTGTAGGTATCCCCGGCCTCAGTGGACTCTCCATTGAACCCCGGCTGCCCCGGCGAGTTCCGCATCAATCGAAACGGCGCCCCGCGAGTCTATGGGGATGAATAGAGTACGCAAGGCATGCTTCCCTGGTTCGGATCGGGTCCAAGGCAAATCCGCAGGGAATGTCCCTGTAGGACGGACCGCCAACCAGTCTGGACAGGTTGCCAGCCTGTCCCACGGGGTCCTCAGTTCCAGTATGCGAAGAATGGGAGAAATAGAGAGCATGGATAGCGAGGCCGCCCGCGTTCCCAGAACGCAATTTCCCACCATCGCGGCAAACGCATCGTTTGACATTGATCTCGGCAAGAAATCCGTGTATCTTCCGCCCCCAAAGGGTTGTATGCCGTTTTGCGCATGCACAGGATAGCGTCGCATCCCGCGGTCCTTGGCCGCGATCGAGCAGGGAGGCTCTGTGTGACCGCGTACTTCTCGGAAATTTGGCGGCTCCGCTACTTCTGGATGGCCCTGGTGCGCAATGATCTGCGGAACCGCTACCGCCGTTCGGTCATCGGCATGGGTTGGTCGCTGCTGCATCCGATTGCCATGACGGTTGTCTTGTGCGTCTTTTTTGGGCGGATGTTCCACGCCGAGATCCGCACGTTCGCGCCGTTTCTGCTGAGCGGACTGACGTTCTGGGGTTTCATTACCGCCGTGGTTACGCAAGGCTGCCACTGTTTCTTCCAGGGCGAATCCTATATCCGCCAACATCCGGCGCCGCTGGCGATCTATCCGCTGCGGACGACGTTGGGCGCCGGCTTCCATTTTCTGCTCGGGTTGGGCATCGCCGTGGTGTTTGTCTGGTACGAGCAGGGATTCGGAAATCTCCCCGCGCTGCTGAGCCTCGTACCCACGCTGGGACTGTTGTTCGTCGTCGGCTGGTCGGCGGCCGTGTGTACGGGCATCGCCAACGTGATGTTTCAGGATTCGCAGCACCTGATCGAGGTGCTCATGCAGATCCTGTTCTATGCGACGCCCATCTTCTGGGTGCCCGAGGTGCTGTTGCAGCACCAACCGCGTCTGGCACGGCTTGTCGAATTGAATCCTCTCGCCATGCTTCTGGACCTCATCCGGCAGCCGCTGTTGTACGGCCAGGTTCCTTCCACGTGGACGGTGGGCATGAGCGCTCTGACGGGTTTGGCGGCCGTGGTCGCCGCTTCGCTGGCGTTGCGGCGATTTGAAAAACGCATGATTTTCTACCTGTGATCCACCCATGTGCCTGATTCAACTGGACGACGTCGGGCTGCGGTTCACCGTGCGGTGCTTCGGCCGCATCAGTCTGAAAGAGTATCTCCTGCGAGGCTTCTACCGCCGCGCCAAAAAGAGCACCTTCGAGGTCCAAGCCCTGGAGAACATCGACCTCCGCGTGGAAGAGGGAGATCGACTGGGAATCATCGGCCACAACGGGGCGGGCAAGAGCACGCTGCTGAAGCTGCTGGCCGGCATTTATCCGCCCACGGCCGGCCGTCGCCGGGTGGACGGGCACGTTTGTGCGCTGTTCGACATCGCCTTGGGTTTCGAGCCCGAGGCCAGCGGCTGGGACAACATCATGTTCCGCGGCTATCTCCAGGGCGAGACCCCGCGCTCGATCCGCGCCAAGATACAGCCCATTGCCGAGTTCAGCGAGTTGGGCGACTTCCTCAACATGCCCGTGCGCTATTACTCGGCGGGCATGAAGGTCCGATTGGCCTTCTCCATCGCCACGGCCATCGAACCGGAGATCCTGATCGTCGACGAGGTCCTGTCGGCCGGCGACCTGGCCTTCCAAGCCAAGGCCCGCGATCGCATGCGGACCCTGATCTCCTCCGCCCGGGCGGTGATCGTGGTCAGCCACGACTTGCACTCGTTGGCGATGCTGTGCGACCGGGTGCTCTGGCTCGATCACGGCCGGATCCGGCTGAACGGTCCCACGGAGGATGTCATTGCGGCCTATAGCCAACAAGTCAGCCGAGACGCGCAGCGTCAAGCGGCGTAACCCTGAAAGAGCCTGGTCGTGAGTCAACGTGCCGATCGCAAGAGACGGCCCCCCAGCGACAGTTTGCCATGAAGATCTCCGTCGCCCTATGCACGTACAACGGCGCCCGCTTCTTGGAAGCGCAGTTGCACAGCATGGCCGCGCAGGATCGCCGGCCCGACGAGCTCGTGGTTTGCGACGACGCCTCGACGGATGAGACGGAGGCCATCGTTGGCCGATTCGCCGCCGCGTGCCCGTTCGAGGTACGGTGGCAGAAGAACCGGCAGAATCTCGGCGCGACCGGCAACTTTGCCCAAGCCATTGCGCTTTGCCGGGGAGAGTCTGATTGCGCTTTGCGACCAGGACGACGTGTGGCTGCAGGGCAAGCTGAACCGCCTGGAGCATGCCTTTGCCGCAAATCCCGACCTCGGGTTCGCCTTCAGCGACGCGCTGCTGATCGACGAGGAAGGAGATTTGCTGCCGCGCGGCCTGTGGGAATCGCTCGCCTTCGCGCCCCGCTCGTGGCGGGACGTCAACGGCAGCCGCGCCGCCGAGGTCCTCGTTCGCAGGAACGTGGTGACGGGCGCCGGCATGGCCTTCCGCGCTGGCTATCGGGACATGCTGTTGCCGATTCCTCGTGGCTGGGTGCATGACGGCTGGTTCGCCCTGCTGATCGCGGCGGTGGCGCCGTGCCAGGCGATTGCCGAGCCGCTGCTGAAGTACCGCCAGCACCCCGGGCAGCAGATCGGTGTGAAGAAGGAGAACCTCTATCGCCAGTTCGTGCGCGGGATGCGGCAGCAACGCGGCGATTTTGAGGCGACTGCGGGCAACTACGAGGCCGCCGGCCGACGCCTGTCGAAATATCACTCGCGTCTGCGGGATGTGCGGGTGTTGCGGCTGTTGGAAGAGAAGGCCGCGCACTTTCGGGCCAAGGCCCACATGCGGGATCCGGCAACGTGGCGGTTGCCGATTATCGTCGGCGAGTTGTGCCAGCGTCACTACGCCCGCTATTCCAGGGGCTGGAAGTCGCTGGCGCAGGATTTGTTTTTGTAGAGTGCAGGACTGGAAACGGGTTTTCGCGTGCGGAGCGGCAAAATGATGCTTTCCGTGGCGGTGGCAGCTCTCGTGGCGTTCCTGGCGTCGCTGTTGCTGACGGCGGCCGTCCGGGCGCTTGCGTGGCGCTGGGGCATCGTCGACTGGCCCGACGGCCGGCGCAAGCTCCACGGCCGGCCCGTGCCGCTCTGGGGGGGCATGGCGGTCTACGGCGCCACGGTGCTGGGTCTGCTGACGGCACATTTCGGCGCCGCCGCCACCGAGAACCTCGCCGAGCTGTCCACGGCGTGGATGATCGCCGCCGGCTTCGTCTGTTTTGTCGGCGGCATCGACGACCGCTTCGATCTCCCTTCGCGGATGAAATTGGCCCTGCAAATCGTCTCCGTGCTGCCGCTGATCCTGTTGGGATACTACGTCGACAGCATCGTCCTCTTCGGCTGCCCGCTCGAACTGGGATGGCTGGGCATTCCGCTGACGATCCTCTGGCTGGTGGGCTGCATCAACGCCCTGAACCTCATCGACGGCATGGATGGGCTGGCGTCGATCATCGGCCTCTCGACTGCCGTCATGATGGGAGTGATCGCCGCCGGAGAAGGACATCCCCACGTGGCTGCCATGGCCCTCGTGCTGGCCGCTTCGCTGGCCGGTTTCCTCATGTACAACCTCCCGCCCGCCAGCATCTTCCTGGGCGACTCCGGCAGCATGGTCATCGGCCTGACCATCGGCGTGCTGGGAATGCAAGGGGCGCTGAAGACTTCGGCCACGCTGGCGATCACGGCCCCCGCCGTGGCCATGACTCTCCCGATCTTTGACATCGTCGCCGCGCTCGTGCGGCGGAGACTGACCGGCCGGCGCTTCGACTCCCCCGATCGACTCCACATCCACCATCGCCTGCTCGCGCGGGTGGACCCCGTGGCAAGTCCTGTGCTTGATGGGGGCGCTTTGCCTCACGACGGGCGCCGCGGCCTCCGCGGCCATGATCTTCCGCCGCGAGGCCCTCGCCTGGATCACCGCCATGACACTGGTGGTGTTGATGATCCGCATGCGGCTGTTCGGCTACGAAGAGTTCGCCCTGGCTAAGCGTGCCGCCGCGGGCGTGATGGCGTCCTGCCTGCGATTTCTCCGGCGTTCTGCTGCGAGGCCGGCGGTTCTGGGTTCCGAGGCCAAGGTTCGGAATCTCGAACACTCGCTGCTGCCCGCATGGAACTCCGAACTCCGCCTCCCGCCCCCTCAACTTTGGGACCTCCTCGTCCGCAAGGCCCGGACGTGGAACATCGGTGAAGTGGAGTTCTCTTCGGTACGGAACCATCGGCCGCGACGCATCCGCTGGATCAACGCCGCCGCACCCGTCAGCGACAACAGCCGCTGGTCGCTCGCGGTGTCACTGCCCGGCCGCGATGACGCAATTTGCGAGCTCCGGGCCGCGGGCGCCGAGCCGATCACCGACAAGAACGACCTTGCGGCGTTGGAGTCGCTGCTGAAGACGCTCGGCACGCATTTCGCCGCCCACGCCGAACAACTCCTGGGTATTCCTACGGCGCCCCAGGAGCCCGCTGAAGCGCATCCCAGTCGCCGACGTCAAGCGGCGTAGGGGGAGAAGTCGAGAGTCGAGACCGTTGGTTCGGCCGTTGTACTGCCGAACCGCCCTACGCAACGAGGAGATGCGGCGTAAGAACCGTGCCAGAACAATCCCTTTCCGCCCCCACTTGCCCCCTGACCGCTGAACCCTGAACCCTGTCCCCTCATGTTTCCCCTCGACCTCGACATCGGCGTGATCTACACGCATGAGCGCGAGTTGATGCCGCGATTGCTGGAGACCATGGCGCGATCGGGCGAAGGGCTGGGGATGCGGCTGATTCTGGTCGACAACGCTTCGACGACCGGCGTGCGGCCGTGGCGCCGATATTTCGCTGACACGCTTGTGCTGCACAACGACCGCCGACTCTCCTACGCCGCGAATCTCAACCGCATTCTCGACGCCTCTGCCGCGCGGTACGTGCTGATGATGAACACCGACATGTACTTCGACCCGCGCGAGCAATGCCTGCGGCAGATGGTCGACTTCATGGACCGCCAGCCGCGCTGCGGCATTGCCGGCTGCCGTCTCTATCACGCCGACGGTTCGGACGCCCGCCCCGCCCGGCGGTTCCAAACGCTGCCGTTGATCGTGGCTCGGCGTTGCGGCTTGAGCCGGGTGTTGCGCGGCAGCGTTGATCGCCACTTCTACGCCGAACACGCCCCGCAGGAAACCTGGCCTTGCGATTGGCTTTCGGGCTGCTTTCTGTTGGCTCGCCGCGAGGCGATCGACGAGGTGGGTCGCTTCGACAAAAAGTACGGCAAGTATTTCGAGGACGTGGACATCTGCCTGCGGATGGCCCGGGCCGGCTGGCAAGTGATGTATCACGGGGCCACCTCCTGCTGGCATCTGGAAAGCCGCGCCAGCAAGAACCTGCTCTCGGCCGATGCCTGGACGCACCTTCGCGCGTACCTGCGCTGGCTGCGCAAATGGGGCCCGCACCCGTCGCCGGCCGTCCCCTCGCCTGTTTCTCGCCGCCGGGCGGCTTAGCAACGGGGGGGAACGTGGTGCAGGAGGGCGACCAAGCTACTGGTTCATCTCATGCGACTTGATGTCCAGGTGTTCCTGTTGGGGGACAAACGTCGGAAGAGGGCCTCTTCTCTCCAGCCCACGGGAGGCGGCCCCGTTGTATAGCCCGAAGAGACTCCAGAAGCGCAATGACTCAAGAACCGAATTCGGCAACCGATTGACAGGATACGACTTACAGCATAGAATGTGATAACATAAAACATTTTATGTTATTTGAGGACTTACCATGCCTTGGGGATTCTACGGCCGCAACCGAGAACTGAGCGACGTCGCGCAGATTCTTTCCCGACGTCGCTGGTTCTTTGCAAAAATGACAGGCCGACGGCGAATCGGAAAGACGACTCTGATTCAGCACGCTATCCAAGCATCCGTGCGTGCGCAAGTCTATTATGTTCAAATTCCAGATTCAGGCCCGGCCGGCGTACTCTCGGCCGTTGGTGATGCCTTGGCGAGTTTTCGCGTGCCGGCCGAGCAGTTCCCCAGGCCGCGAACCCTCGGCGAGTTTGCCAAACTCATCGCCTCGTTGGTGCGTGCAAACTATGTCGTGGTTCTGGACGAGTTTCAGTATTTCAATCTGCGCAGATATTGCCCTTTTGCTCATTTTTGCAGGCCGAAGTGGACGCGCTGTCAGCACAGGCCCAGCAAGTGCCCGGTGGATTGATTGTGCTCGGCTCGATTCACACCGAGATGATGGCAATTCTGGAAGACCGCTCCTCGCCCCTCTACAATCGAGTAACCGACGAAATATCCTTGACCCATCTCGACATCGCATCCATTCTGGAAATCTTACGGGAACATGCCGACCCTACGCCAGAACGACTGCTTTTCCTTTGGACGTTGTTTGAGGGCGTGCCGAAATTCTATCGTGACTGCTATGAACAAGGCGTCATCGGGAAAAGTTGTCGCGAGCTACTCCGAAAGATCTTCTTCGATAGTTCGTCACCGTTGCGAACCGAGGCAGAAAACTGGTTCCTGCGAGAATTACACGGCCGCTACGACGTCGTTCTCAAATTTGTGGTGCGCCACGGCGGAAGCATGCACAATGCGATTGTCGCCGACATCCAGGAAATCAGCGGAGAGAGTTCGGAGCAAGTCAGCGGTTACCTCAAGGTCTTGATTGAACGCTATGCACTAATTGAAAAAAGACTACCCATTTTTGCCAGGCCGCAAGCACGCAAATCCAGATATTACCTCTCTGACAACTTCCTGCGAAGTTGGCTGGCGGCTTTGGCCAGTCCCGTTGCCGCATTGAACTTTCGGCCGGTTGACGAATTGGTTGCCGACGCAGACCAACGCCTTTGTGATGTCGAAGGCAACGGACTGGAGAAACTAGCCGGAACCCTCTACGAAGAACGCAGCCGCAAGGGGATCGGCGACTTCAAGCTTACTCGTCGTATAGAAGGGTACTGGGACCGCGGCGGCACCGAAATCGACATCGTGGCACTCAATGAATCGGACTCTATTATTCGCTTCGGCTCCTGCAAGCGTTCGGCTGACAGACTGGTAGAGGATATAGCGGTTTTTGACGGGCATATCCAACGGTTTGGATGCGTTCCCCACCTACAACTCTTGGACGATTGAACGGGTGTCTATAGCGCCAGTTGTGCAGGCCGATCTTCGCACCGAGCTACAGAGACGTAACCGGATCGTGCAAGACCTGAGCGATCTAACAGCCGGGTTGTAGCAAGCAGTAAGTCGAAACGTGGCGATCGGGACTATCGCTGACTTAATGGTGTTGGCCGCAATTCTGCGACTGCTCGCCCGATGGTTTTGCGCAGCCGCTCGATTTACTGGGCAACGTGGACTTGCTCGGCAAAGCCGCCTGGGACGAAGGAACGACCAACCGCATTTCTCCCTTTCCTCTGAGATGAACCACTACTCATCGGGGAACTTGCTGGCGTCGGCCACTTCGACCGTCACCGTCATCGGCCGGCGGTCGCGGAAGATGAGCACCGGCACCGTCTTCCCGACCTTGGTCAGGCTGACGAGATTGATCAAGTGCGAGTTGTCTTCGATGGGCGTGTGATCGAACTCGAGGATCACGTCGCCGACACGCAGCTTGGCGGCATCGGCGGGCGAGTTCGGCACAATGACCTTGACGTGGGCCCCCATCGGCCGTGGCAGACCCAATTCGGCGGCCATCGCCGGGCCGAAGCTCGCGTCGAGCTTCACGCCCATGAAGGCCCGTTTCACCTTGCCTGTCTCGACCAACTGCCGCACTACGGTCATGAACATGTTCGACGGGATGGAAAACCCGATCCCTTCGTTGACGCCGGAGACGCTGGCGATGGCCGTGTTGATGCCGATGACTTCGCCGTGCAAATTCACGAGCGGGCCGCCGCTGTTGCCCGGGTTGATGGCGGCGTCGGTTTGCAGAAAATCCTTGAATTTGATCTTTGCCTCGGCCGTCTTCAGGTCGCGGCGGCCCTTGGCGCTGATAATTCCGAACGTGACCGAATGGCTCAAGCCGAAAGGGCTGCCCACTGCCAGCACGAAGTCGCCGATCTGCATCCGATCGCTATCGCCCACGGGGACCGCGACCAGATCGGACGCCGAAACCGCCATCACGGCCACGTCGGTCGCCTCATCCGCCAGAACCTTCGTCGGGTGGATGCGACGACCGTCCGCCAGGGTGATTCGGATCGCCTCCAAAGTGGCCCGCGCGGAGTCGAGCACGGCGCCGCGGATCACGTGGCGGTTGGTCAACACGTAGTGCTGACCCTTCAGTTCGATCACGACGCCGGAGCCGGCCTCTTCCAATCGCCGGCCGCGACCGCGCTGCGAACTGGGCTCGGTGGCAATGTCGGCTTCGACGTAAACCACGGCGGGCCCCACCAGTTTGGCGACGATCTTCACCGCCGCCGACTGGGCCTCCAACAGCGGAACGTTCCGCTCCAGTTCCCGCTGCAATTCCGCGCGCTCTTCGGGCCGGGACGCCCCGAGGCGTTCGAGACCGGCAGGCAGGGCCGGCGCAGCGGCCTGGGCCGCAGCGCAAACCAGCCCCAGAAGACACGCGAATGCGGCACAGAGCCGGAGGGCGGAAGCCCGAATGTGAAACGTTGAAGAACAAGAGGAGAGATAAGGAGGAAAAAACACAGCGGACGCGAGCAACCCGGAGCTCTCTGCCCTCCGCTTTGCACCTTCCTCCCTCATGGCGTGCGAGGGTATGCAGTCTCTCATATCCCCACTGTACCCGCCTCGTTGCGCCGAATCAAGTCTCACGAGACGTCCAACTCGATGTCGTTGATCGACAGATCGGCATCGCCGCCCGACGAATCCAGCAGCCGACTCCAATCGACGTCGGCAGCCGAACCGGCGCCCTGGCGTTCCGCCTCGCGCTGGCAGGAAATGCAGTACGTGGCGTACGGCAGGGCATTCAGGCGCGCCATGGGGATGTTGGTCCCACAGCCTTCGCAAATGCCGAACTGGCCTTCCCGCATCCGCTCCAGGGCATATTCGATGCGGGCGAGCTCGCGGCTCTCGACCTCCGCCAGTTGCGAGCTGATCTCGTCCTGGACCGAGTCGAGTGCCGCGTCGACCATGTCGCCGGAGGTCTGCGCGCGGAGCTCTTTAAGCAAGCTTAAGTCGCCCGCCAGAGCCTTCCGCAACGCGTCGCGTCGCTTGACGAGAATCTGGCGCATGTTCAGGATCGCATCTTTGCGGCTCATAAGATTGTCACCTCGGCGTCCGATCCTGGCCGTGCTGAGAGCACAGTGCCCCCTTAGAAATGGCCAATACCGAACCCCTCCTTTGCTGAGGATCTGCTCTTCCCCGTCACTCCCCCCGCGAGTGGCAACTGCCCTCGCGCCGCCACTCGCAGCAACCTAAATATACTACGCACGCGAACCGTTTGCGGGTCAAATTGCGAAGAATATTCGGGCGATGTTTGTTAAGACACTTTGCTGCGAAGGCGTCTCCCCCACCCCCATTTTCGGTCGGGCGCGACGACGTTTCCGGCGTCGCTATCGGATAATCGTCAAATCCGGCAAAGATATACAGCCGTTTTTCGCCGATCCGCCATTCCCCAAAGCCGCAAGCCGGGCAAGGCTTTGACCTTCCCCGCGGCATAAGCTAAATCCAGTAGCGGACTTAGCTTGTCGTCTCTCAATGGCGGAAAACGATGCTGGCCACCTCGTCTGCAACTCGACAACCGTTAGACGTCGCTATCGGCGACTTGGTTCTCCGTGTTTGCGGCCCTCCGCGCGATGGCCAGATCGTGCGTCTCAGGTCGGCCAAATGCACGATCGGTTGCGGGTCGCGTTGCACATTGCGTCTCCGGGCGGTCGGCGTGGCGCCGTTGCACTGCCTGATCCTCCGCGGTCGAGGCGGAACGGTAGTTCGACGCTGGGCTGCCGATACCCGCCTGAACCAGCGGCCATTCACCGACGCCCAGCTTTCACCGGGCGACCGGCTTAGCATTGGCCCGATCGAACTCGATGTGGTGTCGACGGGCGTCGAGCCCGTGGACTTCGCCCCACCAAGTAGTGCCTTGCCGCCGCAGGGCCAGCAGCCACACGCCAAACAGACCGAGCCCCAGCAGCGAACGAACCCAGATCGCGATGAACTGGCCGCCGAGCAGGCGGAACTGGAGTCGCAGCGAAACGCCCTCTTGGAAGAGCGCCGGCGATGGGAAACGCGTCGCGAGGAAGATGCCGCGCGCCACGCGGCTCACAGGCAACAACTGGCCGTCCAAACGGCGGAACTGGAAGCCCAGTGCCAGACATTCGATCGGCAACGCCAGCAATGGCAGTCCGAGCAAGCCGCGACCCAGCAACGACTGAGCGACGAGTGCGTTGCGCTGGCCGCCGAACGGGCGGAACTGGGGTCCCAGCGAAACGCCCTCGTGGAAGAGCGCCGGCAGTGGGAGGCGGAACGGGCCGGGTTGCCGCCGACGGCCGGGGACGGCGTGGAATCGCCCAGGCCAGCCGAAATGTCGCCAAAGCAAGAGTCCCAGCCGCAAGCGGTGCATAGTCAGGAAATGTCTCCAAGTGCGCCGGTCAATTTGGCCGACGTGCTCCATCGCCTGGGCGCGGCGGTGGACCTGCCCGACGACGAGCCCGAACCACGCGAATCCTCCGAGAAGATTGAGCGGCCAACCAATGAGGTCGCCCAAGTACCCGCCCCGCCAGCGGCTCCTTCGGCCAACGACGACGAGCACGAGGAATCGGTCGACCAGTACATGGCACGGCTCATGCAGCGCATTCGCTCCGTCTCGGGGGCAGATCCCGACTCGCCCACGCCATCGCCGGCGGACCCTGCCCGCGCCGGAGACGACGGGTCCACGAACGACCGCGCCGCAGCGCAGTCGCGGCCGACGGCGACGCTCGGGCACGGCTGGACCACCCGTCTGCGCCAAGCCGTGACCCCGGAGAAGCACGTCGACCTGTCGGCATTGCGGGAATTGGCCAACTTGTCGGCCCAAAGCGCGATCAGCCGACACTCCCACCGAACTCTGACTCGCACCATGCGATCGAAGCTGATGGTCGCGGTCGTAGCAGTGCTCGTCGGTGCCGGGCTATTGTGGATGTGGAGAAGTCTCGACGCCAGCCAACTGACGTTCCTTTCGTCCCTGGCGGCCCTCGTTGTGGCGATCTACTGGGGTGCAGAGTATGCGGTGCTGACGGGCCGGCTTATCGTCAGCAAGTCGGGCCACATCCACTGGAATTCCTCCCCTTACGGCAAGCGCCCCGCGCCGAGCGTTGAGAACGGCGCCGAGAAGACACCCCAGGAGGATGCCGGCCCGCCGACCGCCGACGCCGCGGAAACGGCCGCCGTGGCGCCGTCCACCGGCGACTCCACAGCCGTGCCGCCGAAATAGGCTTCTCTGCCGCCGTACAATTCCTGTGGATTGAGGGGACGTCCCAGGCCGACAGCCCTGCTACGTGGGCCATGAACAGCGCCGACACCTTTGAGAAGCTTCTGACCGGGCCCGAGCGGCTCCTGCTGGCCTGGCTCACCTCGCCGGGCAAGATCCAAGCCTTCCTCGACGAATTGGCCTACAGCCATGAGGACGCTTATCGCTGTCCGCTTCGGGTATTGCGCGATCGCACGGCGCATTGTTACGATGGGGCCGTGTTTGCCGCGGCCGCGCTGGGCCGCCTCGGTTATCCGCCACGGGTCGTGAACCTGTTCCCGAAGACCCGCGCCGACGACGAACACTTGCTGGCCGTGTTTCGCCGCGGCGGCGCCTGGGGAGCCGTCGCCAAGTCGAACTGCACGGGCCTGCGGTTCCGCGAACCCATTTATCGGACCTTGCGAGAACTGGTGATCTCGTACTTCGAGCACTATTTCAACGTCGCCCGCGAGAAGACCCTGCGGAGCTACACGCGCCCCTTGAACTTGACGATCTTCGACCGCCACGAGTGGCTCGTGCGCGACGCCACGATGGATCGGATCGCCCGACGGCTGTCGGCCCTGCCGCGAGTGGCCCTGCTGACGCGGCCGATGATCGCCGGGCTGTCGGAGATGGACGATCGCTCCTATCGGGCCGGTTTGCTCGGGGCCGATTGGGCCGGTCTGTACCTGCCCGTCGCCTCCAAACACTGGGCCGAAACGGCGGCGTCACTGCCCTTGGACCTCGGCGCCGCCGGCCGATGATCCTTTGACGGGCTGCGCCGTCGCACTTGTCAATCCGCCGCTTCCCGCGGATAATGGGCACGTTGATTTCTGGCCTTGAAAGGTTGGTCATGCTCTCCGACACCCATCCCGACGCCGAGCGGGTCCAAATCGAATTGCTTCGCCAGGCGACGGGGGCTCAGAAGATCGCTCAACTCCGATCGCTCACGTCGCTGGTGATCGGGCTTTCCCGGCGGGCAATCGCCCGGGCCAACCCCCAATTGGATCACCATGAAGTTGACATGTTGTGGGTAGAGATCAACTACGGCAAGGATTTGGCGGCGCGACTACGCAGCTACGTGGAGGTGAGGTAATCGTGCAATCATCCGACGCCTTGGAGGCCCTGATACCGGTTGTCGAGGAATTGCGGCGGCAAGGAGTCAAATACTATATCTGTGGATCGTTCGCCAGCGTCTTCTACGGAACCGTACGCGCCACGGTGGACGTCGACTTGGTCGCCGATTTGGCCCCTGGGCATGTGGACTCCTTTGTTGAAGCGCTTCGGGGAATGTACTATGTCGATAAGCGGATGATCCTCGACGCCATCGCCCGGAAGTCCTGTTTCAACGTGATTTACTTGCCAACGAACTTCAAGGTAGACGTTTTTGTCGCCAAGAATCGCCCGTACGATCGCGAGTCGCTAAAACGCATTCGCGAGGATTCACTGCACGACGATCTGCCATCGGCGCGTTTCTTTCTTCCCTCGCCTGAGGACGTTGTCTTGAGCAAATTGGAGTGGTTTCGTTTGGGCGACGAGGTTTCCGAACGCCAGTGGCGGGATGTGGTTGGTGTCTTGAAGATCCGACGCGACTCTCTCGATCGCTCGTACATGGAGAAGTGGGCGGCGGAACTCCACGTTGCCGATCTGCTCGACAGAGCTTGGAAGGAAGTCGAAACCTAGGCGGATTGGAGGTCGCGCATGGCCGTCGAAGGACTCCTCCAGTACGTTCATCCCGACGCCGTCTATCGTCGCGTTCCGCTGCCCGACGATCAAAATGCCCTCGGACCCTGGCGCGAGGCCATCGAGCATTACGTGCCGCCGGACGAAGATGACCCGCTATGGGGTGATCTCATCTACGGCTCGGGCGAGAAGGGGGAGCCGGTTGAGTTTCCCAGCGGGCCTGAGGGTGAAC
Organism: uncultured Planctomycetaceae bacterium; assembly: GCA_963759115.1. Lineage (GTDB taxonomy): Bacteria > Planctomycetota > Planctomycetia > Pirellulales > Thermoguttaceae > CAVWXT01. The sequence goes on along the minus strand of CAVWXT010000005.1, from coordinate 2,665,509 downwards.
GCTTGCGGGCTCTGCTGGATCGAAAACAAAAAAGCGTTGGAGCTTTTCGAGGAGGGAATCCGTCGCGGCCGACTGCAATTGCCGGTCGGGCATGGCGACGATGCAATGAAGTTGAATGGCGATCTCGTGTCCGGCATCCACGATCTGAGCCGAATGCTCGGTGTCAAAGGTAAGGCTCTTCTCGCCGATGGCGACGACGTCGGAACCTGGAGACTTCGCGTTCAATTGCTTCGATTGGGGGAAATGCTCTGCAATGGCGAGGGGATGGTTAGCGACTATATCCTCGGGCACGGGTTCAGGAGAGCAGCGATCACGCGGATTCGGGCCGTAGCAGGCCAAGCGGAGATTCCGCGGTCAATTCTCGGCGAATTGCTTTCGGCGATCGAACACAGCGCTGCCTCGTCCGACGGGCTTGCGCAGTCTATGCGGATGGAACTCTGCTGCTGGGCTTTGCCCAAGTTCGATCAGCTTCCGGAAGATCGTGAACTCGAGGATTTTGTGGACCAGCTCTTGGAGAAGGAATACGTTCACGGATACATAAGCCCCACGGAATCAAACGCCCCGCAGTTCGTGACGCCGACCGATGGTCGGCTTACTTGGCGCCGCGAGCAGATCATCGCACTCCTTCGCGGGCATCCTTGCCCCTTCGACAAGATCGCTACCGTGCGACGCATGGGTAAACTCGTCGCGGCGTTTGTTCAGAGCTTGGATTACATGCGCACTCCACGGATTCTCGATCCTCTCTATTCATTGCGATATCAGGCGTTTCGAATTCATTGGCGTTGGCTCTGGCGCGAACCGCGCGGCATGAGATACTGGCCCGCTCAGTTGAAGCCGGATTTCTCGGTCGAGGGGCTTGGCCATACCGAATCAGCGCGGGCCGAATTGGCCGAATTAGGTCCATACTTGGATGCGAAACAATTTGCGTCCATGCAACCACCGACTGAGGCCGAGGTGACCGCTTGTCGCAGTAAACTGCGCCGAGCGCGTAATCCCGTCGGCCGGATGCTGGCACGATTGTTTGCCTCTTCCGATTACCGGTTTTGTGCGAAGGAGTATCGCACCGCACTCGAAGAAACAAGGGCACTGCTGACCAAACGGCTCAATCCGTGATCTTGACCCCGACCGGCACGGCGGTATAGAGTGCATGGCCGACCCCAGCGGGTAGCCCATGAACGTTACGGATGCCTCGTCTGAACGCCTCGACTATTGCTGCCCAGGCCAGCAACACGCGATATCGCGGGCGATGCACCTGGGCCGGCTGGCGGCGTTCTACCCGGCCTGCCGGCAGTGTCCGCACCGCGACGACACCGGCTCGCTTTCGCCGCGACAGGTCGAACAACTGGCCGAAACCAGTCAGCGAGGCCAGCCGCCATCGCTGTTTCACGACGAAGGGGCCGGCGGCGTCTACCTGAACGACCTCACGCCCGCCATGGCACGCGACTTGGCCGCCGCCTTCGGCATGATAGTGAGCGACGAGGGATTGGGGATTGGGGATCGGGCACTGGAACAGCGGGCCGGTTTTACCGACGTTCTTGCAGTTCATCACTCAGCATCCATCATTCATCCTTCCTCCACCAATCCCTGCGTCCTTCTTGCCGGCGACGGGCGGCCAATCACGGCCGAACTCGTGGCAGCCGCGGGCGAAGGACTCCGTTGGAGCGGCTGCGACGTGATCGACATTGGCCCCGCCACCGCCGCCTGTCTGGCGCTAGCGGTGAGTCATCTTCAAGCGGCTGGCGGCGTCATGGTCGGCAATCCGGGCGAGGAACCGCATCGCGTCGGACTGCAATTCTGGGTCGCCGGGCCACGCCCGCTGTCGGCCGGCGGATCGCTCGAACCGCTCGTCGCGCGCTACCAGGCCAGAGTCAGCCGCCCGTCGCGAAGCTTCGGCGTCTTGCACCGCTACCAGGCCGACATCCCTTACCTGGCCACACTGGCCGAACATTACCACGCCTTGCGGCCGTTGCGGGTGGCGGTCGATTCGGCGTCGCAACCGCTGCTGGAGTATCTGGCGAAGCTCACCGCCGCGGTCGCGTGCCAAATCATCCCCTGCCGGGCATCGCAACGCGATTGGCCGGAGAAGATTCGCGCCGAGGCGGCCCATCTTGCCGTGCGCGTCAATGGCGACGGCGAGACCTGCCGCGTGTTCGACGAAAACGGACAAGCGGTGCCCACGGATCGGCTGCTGCTCTTGCTGGCTCCCGATGCGGGCTCCGTGGTGCTGGAACGTGCAACTCCCCGAGCGGTGGCCGAGCGGCTCGAACAGAAGGGAGTACACGTCGTGTTGAGCGATCCCCGGCGGGCCGACATGGCCGCTGCCATGCGGGAACACCGTGCGGCGTTCGGCGGCGGTCCTAGCGGGCGATTGTGGCACGCGGTGGTCGGCGTACCTCTGCCCGACGCCCTGATGACCATCACGCGGCTCCTGGCCTTGCTGAGCCGCAGCGATCAACCGTTCTCCGTTATTCTCGACGGCCTGCCGGCGGCTGGGTAAAATAGCGACGTTGACCCTGGAACCGTGGCAAGTACGCCGCGTGGACGCGGCGGCTAGACGTACCATCCACGATCCACCATCCGAAATCCAAAATCCACCATCCACCATGTCCACTCATTGGCTTGCCGACCGTACTCGGCTGTTCGACGCCTCGGGCATCCGCAAGGTGTTCGACCTGGGGGCGAAACTCAAGGACCCCATCAACCTCTCCATCGGGCAGCCCGATTTCGACGTGCCCGCCCCCGTCCGTCAGGCGGCGATCGACGCCATCCAGAGCCGCAAGAACGGCTATGCGCTGACGCAGGGCATGCCCGTGCTCCGCGAAAAGCTCCAGTCGCAAATCCGTAAGCAGTACGGCCATGACGACCGCGAGGTGTTCGTCACCAGCGGCACCAGCGGCGGGCTGATGTTGGCACTCCTGGTGTTGCTGAATCCGGGCGACGAGGTGATCGTCTTCGATCCGTACTTCGTGATGTACGACGCGCTCTCCGCGGTGGTCGGCGGAAAGGTTGTCTATCTCGACACGTATCCGGACTTCCGCATCGACCTGGACCGCGTGGCGGCGGCCATCACGCCGCGCACCAAGGCCGTCATTTTCAACAGCCCCGCTAATCCTACGGGCATGGTGGCCGACGAGGACGTAGTTCGCGGGCTGGCGGAATTGGCGGCGCGGCGAAACGTGGTGCTCATTAGCGACGAGATCTATCGGGCGTTTTGTTACGACGGGCCGTTCGTCTCGCCGGCCAGCTACAATCCCCAAACGCTGGTGATCGACGGCTTCAGCAAGACGTATGGCATGCCCGGCTGGCGGTTGGGATTCGCCCACGGTCCGTCGGCGATCATTCAAGAGATGATCAAGTTGCAGCAGTACAGCTTCGTCTGTGCGCCGCAGCCGGTGCAATGGGCCGGGGCCGTGGCGATGGACGTCGACATGTCGGCCGAGATCGAAGCCTATCGCCGCAAGCGCGACCTGATCGTGGCCGGGCTGGCCGGCGACTACGAAGTGGTGCAACCCGCCGGGGCCTTTTACGTGTTCCCAAAAGCGCCCTGGGGCACGGCCACGGAGTTCGTCACCCATGCCATCGAGACGCACCAATTGCTCATCATTCCCGGCAACGTCTTCAGCCGCCTCGACACGCATTTCCGCATTTCCTACGCGGCCGACGATCGGGTAATCCAGCGGGGGATCGAGGCGTTGCGAAAGCTGGCCCTCAAAGAGTAGCGTTACCACCATGCCGGGGCTGCCTCCCGCCGGGAATAGGTGGAAGAGGCACTGCTGATGACAACTCGAGCCACAACACAGAGAGCTCCTCGCAATCGATATTTGGAGTGGATTCTGCAATTTCCGCTCCGTCCGATCCGTTCCGACAAGGAACTTGACGCCGCGCTTGCCGTGATTGGGCAACTCCTGGACCAGAAGCGCCTTGCGCGTGAGGAGCGGGACTATCTCGACGTGCTCAGCGGTTCCGTGCAGCGGTATGAGAGCGAGCGGCATCCCATGCCGCCGGTATCGGATGCGGTGATGTTGCGCCACCTGATCGAGGCGAGAAATGTCACGCAAGCACAACTGGCGCGTGCCACTGGGATTGCCGAATCAACGATTTCCGCTGTGCTGGCCGGCAGCCGTCGCCTGACGCGAGAGCACATTGAGAAGCTTGCTCGGTACTTCCATGTCGGGGTTCGTGCATTCCTGCCGGGATGATCGCCTCGGCGAGGTACGATCCGAAGAGCGCTCAGTGATCTTCGGCAATCGTCGCTTTGGCGCCGATCTTCTCTGCCCAGTGCGCCATGATGCGCGCCTTCTTGCGCATCATTCGTCCTTCATAGGTGTAGTCTTGACGGACGCGAAACCAGACGTACTCGCTTTCGCCAAGAAACTGATTGACAAACGTATTGCCCGCTTGGTTGTGGGGGACCGCGGCGACATCGACGGCGACCTCCTCGAACTCGCTGCTTCGCAAGAATCGTGCGCAAAGCGGCAATAACTCTTCCGGTGGAGTGGATGAGACGACTTCGTCTCTCAAGAAGACGGAAATCGCGTCGGAGCAGATCAACTCGAACTGTCCGAGCAGCGCGTCGGACAGCGAAAGCCCCCTGACCATCGGTCCAGGATGCGGCCATCCGGCGAGGAGTGCCAACTGCTTGCCACCGGGTGGCGTCGGGCGACTCGCCACACCCGGTATCCGTTCCGCGCACGCGGCCATACGAACCTTGTCCGGACCGGCCCTGACCAACACCAGCGTATACATGCCGGTATCCGCCGGCGCGAACTTGTCCGGCGGAACCTGTTGCAGGAGGGCCTTGGTTTCCGTGTCAAGCCAAGTCGACATGACGACGACCTCCACACCAGCACCCGATTTCCGACCCCCCGTCCCCCATCCCTTGGCTCTCATCCCTCCCGCATTATTATACCGACGTTATGCGTGACCAACGTGAGGTCGTGCATGGCCGATCTTGCGTTGCCGGCGATTCCAGGCCAGATAATCGTCCAAGTCCTTCGCATCATCTGCCCAAGCCCCGAATGCCCGACGAAGACTCGAATCGCGGGAAGACCGCCCACGTTTTCGACGGCGACCTCCACCGACTGGACCGCGACGGTTACCTGTTGCCCATCCGGCAGTCCCGGCTCGTCTTCCAGTTCGATCATCCGACCGTGTACGACGCCACACAGGAGTTCCATGATACACCTCCCTTGCGTTAGATTGTCGCAAGGACTTTGCGTCCTGGCAATCCCCTCGGTCGCATCAGGACGGTGGTCGCACAACTTCCCGCCCGTCGGCCTCTTGCCGCGCTGCCCAAAACGGGCGACAATACCGTTTTCGCTGTCCCCCGCATACCACGCTGTCCCACCCTCACGAAAGGCGATTCGGCCATGTCTCTCCACCGATTGATGTTCTGGCTCGCGTTGATCCTGCTGGCTTGCTCGCCGCTCCAGGCGACCCCGGAGACCCAAACCGGGATGATCGGCGCGGCGAAGGTTGACATCACGCCGGATTCCCCCGTGCGGATGTACGGGTACGAAAGCCGCAAGGCCGAGTCGACGGGCGTTGCCGGACGATTGAAGGCCGCCGCGCTGGCCATCGGCGGCGACGAGGGCGATGGCCCGGCCGTGCTCTTGACGGTGGATAACGGCGCCGTGCCCGCGGAGATCCGCAGCGAGGTCCTCCGCCGCCTTCAAGCCAAATCGCGGCTCAAGCCCGAACGGCTGATGCTCTGCAACGCCCACATCCACTCGGGGCCCGACCTGTTCGAGATGTCGTCCTATAGCGGTGAGCAATACGAGCATTTGGCGCAGTATAAGAAAGCGCTGACCGACCGGCTGGAAGAAGTGGTGCTCAAGGCGCTGGCCGCGCGGAAGCCGGGCCGGCTGGATTGGGCGCAAGGCTCGGTCGGTTTCGCCGGCAACCGGCGCACGCTCAAGGACGGCAAGTGGGTCAATTTTGGCAAGTTCAACGACGGGCCCGTGGAGCACGGCCTGCCGCTGCTGCGGGCGACGGACCAGGACGGCAAGCTGGTGGCCGTGGTGTTGAATTACGCCTGCCACAACACCACGCTCCGGCAGAACTTCCCGCAACTCCACGGCGACTGGGCCGGATGCGCCCAGGAGTTCATCGAGGCCGATCATCCCGGCGCGGTCGCCCTGGTCACGATCGGCTGCGGCGCCGATCAAGACCCGTACCCCAACGGGACGGTCGAACTGTGCCAGCGGCACGGTCGCGCGTTGGCCGACGAAGTGACGCGGCTGTTGGGCGGGCCGATGAAGCCCGTCGAGCCGCGAGTGACTGCCCAGGTAAACTCGTTTGAAGTCGCTTACGAGCAACCCATCCCCATGGATCGCCTGCGGGAATTCGCCAAAAAGTCGTATCCGGGGCAGGCGCTGATGGCGCAACTCAAGCAGGGCGAAAAACCGCCGACGGCGGAAAAGTACGAGGTGGCCGCCTGGGCGTTCGGCAACGACCTGGCGATGGTCTTTCTGAACAACGAAGTCGTGGTCGACTACGCGCTCCGCATCAAACGCCAGTTCGACGGCAGCCGGTTGTGGGTCAACGCCTACACCAACGACGTGTCGTTCTACATCCCTTCCAATCGGCTGTTGAAAGAAGGCGGCTACGAAGTGAACAACTCGCTCGACGCGGCCGTGACCTATGGCCAGCCGGAGCGCTTGCAGCCGTCGTTGGAGGAGCGAATCGTCGACGGCGTGTGCCGGGCGTTGCCCGAGGGTTATCGGACGCCCCGGCCGACCAGCGCGGCGCCAGCGGCGCAATCCACGTCGCACGCGCCCTCGGGCCGATCGGCGTGGCCAAGGTCGACGTCACGCCGCAAGACCCGGTGCGGATGTACGGCTACGAGATCCGACGGAACGAGTCGGAGGGCGTCGCCCAGCGATTGAAGGCCACGGCCCTGGCCATCGGCGGTGACGAGGGCGATGGCCCGGCCGTGCTCTTGGGCGTCGATTGCGGCGCCGTGCCCGCCAACATCCGTGCGGAGGTGCTCCGCCGGGTTCAGGCCAAGACGCCGCTCAAGACGGAACGATTCATGCTCTGCAACGCCCACATCCATTCGGGCCCGAACCTGAAAGGGCTCAGCGCCATGTCGGGCCAGCAGCGCGAGCATCTCGCGCGCTACGAGAAGGACCTGACCGACCGGCTGGAAGAGGCCGTGCTCCAGGCGCTGGCGGCGCGGAAGCCCGGCCGGTTGGATTGGACGCAGGGCTCCGTCGGTTTCGCCTACAATCGGCGGCTGTTGAAAGACGGCAAATGGGTGAACTTCGGCGCCGTCGCCGACGCCCCGGTCGACCGCAGCCTTCCCTTGCTGCGGGCGACCGACGAGTCGGGCAAGCTGCTGGCCGTGGTGGTCAACTACGCCTGCCACAACACCACGTTGGGCGAGTACTATCACAAGCTCCACGCCGACTGGGCCGGATGCGCCCAGGAATATATCGAGGCCGATAACCCCGGCGCCGTGGCCCTGATTACCATCGGTTGCGGGGGCGATGCCAACCCGTACCCTCGCTACGAGCAGGGCAATAACGACGAGTGGTGCCGGCTGCACGGCCGGGCGATGGCCGACGAGGTGAAGCGGCTGCTGGTCGGGCCGTTCAAGCCGGTCGAGCCGAAGGTCGCCGCCCGCGGCACGCTCTTGGAAATCCCCTACGCACCGGCCGCCTCCATCGAGCAACTGCGGGAAGATGCCAAGAAGTCGCCGGCGGCCAAGCGGCTCGTGGCCAGGCTGGAGCGGGGCGACAAACTGCCGTCGGCCGAGAGCTACCAGATCGCCACGTGGGCGTTCGGCAAGGACCTGGCGATGGTCTTTCTGGCCGACGAGGTGGTGGTCGACTACGAGCTGCGCATGAAGCGCGAGTTCGACGGCAGCCGCCTTTGGGTCAACGCCTATTCGAACGACGTGTCGTACTACGTGCCGTCGAACCGGTTGTTGAACGAGGGCGGTTACGAAGTGACCAGTTCCGTCGCCGCCATGGTGACGTACGGCAAGCCGGAGCTTTTGCAGCCGCCGCTGGAAGACCGGATCATCGAGGGCGTGCGGCAACTGCTGCCGGAGGGTTTTCGATCGCCAGCAAAGTCTGCGCAATGAAAGCAGTCTGGCGTAGAGGAACCGAGGGTGCTCCTGCACGCTATAATAAGATAAGGGCAGAGTGTCGGCACACGACAAGGACGCCTCCCATGGCTAACCTCGAACAAGTTGCGCAATTGCTGCATACGCTGACGCCCGGTGAACGGGCCCAACTGATCGTCGCTGTCGCTCGCGAGATGGGTGACGCGTCGCCGGGCATCGACCGCGATCCGGCGATTTGCGGCGGCGATCCGTGCATCGTTCGCACCCGAATACCCGTGTGGGTTCTGGCGCAATCGAAGCGTCTAGGGATGTCCGAAGCTGAGATTCTCAAGAGCTATCCGACGCTTCGGGCTCAAGACCTGGTCAACGCATGGACGTACGAAGAGTTGCACGGGGGGGAAATCGACCGCCTGATTGCCGAGAACGAAGGGGCGTGAGCGGTGGTTCGCATCTACGCCAACGAGAACTTTCCGTTCCCCGCGGTTGAGGAACTTCGGCGCCTGGGACACGACGTTCTGACAACTCATGAGAGCGAGAGGGCGGAGCAAAGGCTACCTGATAGCGACATGCTGGCGTTTGCCGTCCGCGATCACAGGGCCGTCTTGACCCACAATCGCCGGCATTTTGTGCGTCTGCACGCGGTGCAGCCGGCCCATTGTGGAATCATCGTCTGCACCGTCGACCCAGATTCCAAGTCGCTGGCTCGTCGCATTCACGCAGCCGTTCAGGCTATGCAGCAGTTGGATGGGCAGTTGATACGCGTAAATCGAGGCAAAAAGTGAAACACTTGCCTCGTTGAAGATTGGGACGATCACCCCGCGCGGCCGCCGGCCAGCGTCTGCCACGCGCGATTCACGGAAAGATGACCGTTGCTGCACGTGGGCGCCTTGGCGGCCCAAAGCTCTGAGCTACGGGTGTTTACGTGACCGTTTGCCGCACTCGGCGGCTCACTGACGGCGGTCGTCGGCACGGCCAGGAAGACGATGCCGAAGCCGGCCAGCAGCCCGCCGAGGACGCCGCACAGGGCGATCGCGATGCGGCCCGGTCCGAGGGGGCGGATGCCGGCGTCGGGCGCGTCGATGCGGCTGATGAGGCTGGCGGCCTTGGCGCTGGCGCGGCTGGCCCGGGCCTCGGCCAGGTTCTGCTCGGCACGCTCCAACAGCACCGCGCGGTTCTTGGTCTCCGTCACCTGGTTGGCATAGCTGGCCCGCACTTCCGCCAGGCCGTGCAGCCGCTGGTTGGTCTTGGCCAGTTGGTCTTCCAGGAGCACGCGGCGGTCGGCCACGAGCTGCAGTTCGACTTCGACGCCGCGGCGGGCCAGCGCCAGTTCGCCGTGCAAGTTGGCGGCCGATCTCCTCTTCGGCTTCCTTGGCGGCCTGCACGCGGGGATGATCGGCCGACATCGTCCCTTGCAGCGCGGCCGTGCGGAGTTGGGCGTCGATCAGGCCGTCCTTCAGCCGCCGCAGCGAGGGATGCGATTCCAGCAGCCGGTTCGGCGTGGCCGCAAACCGGCCGGGATCGTCGTGCGGCTTGGGCCAATACGGCCAGCAGTTCCTGGTTGGCCTTCTCGGCGGTGGCGTTCTCGCGGAGCTGGCGCGAATGTCCTCGCCGCTGCGGCGCAAGGCGCTGTCGCTGGAGGCCATGTCTTGCATCGAACGCAGTTCGGCCAGGTCGCTGCCCACGCGGTTCTCGGTCGAGGCCAGCGTGGCGGTGGCCTCGTCCAGGTCGGCCTTGGCCAGGTGAACGGTCTTGGTGAGTTCGGCCGACCATGCTCTGCGCCTTGGCGTCGCGGAGTTGCTGGAACTGGATCCTGCAATTGCTTGAAGATGGCTTCGTTGAGGGCCACCGATCGGTCGCGGTCTTCCGCCCGCACGTTGAGATAGAAGACCTCGGTCTTGCCGAACTCGGCCCCCTTGGGCGGCGCCAGTTTGACGTTCTTGCGCACAGCGGCGATATCGCGATCGGTCGGCCAAGCCTCGCGATCTGCACAGCCGGCCGGCGGCCCAACCTCGCTGAGCGCGGCCTCCAACACGCTGCGGCTCTTGACCACTTCGAGCATGGTCTCCTGGATCGTCTTCATTTCTTCGGGGTAGTTGAACTTGCCCAGTGCCCTCTCGGCATTGGATGCCTCGTTGCGAACGATCAGGGCCTGCGAGGCTTCCCAGGTCGCCTCGTACACGGCGGCATAGATTCCTACGGCCGCGGCGATGATCACGGCCGGCACAAGCCACAGCGCGAGGTGAACCCGCAACAGATGGGCGACTTGGCTGGGGCTGACAGCAGCAGGTTGTATGAGGTGCATGGCGATCGGTTCTCGACGGGTGTGTCCGCGAAGACAGGACGGGGACGGCACTATCGGGCTGCAAAGCGGGTGCCAACGGGGGCCGACGAAAGCGGCCACGACGCCGCAACTAACTGATCTATAACGACTTATGTCGCCAGTATGTTGGCCCGCCGGAGGGTGGTGCCCGATCGCATGTTGCCCCCCGGCAGCATCGCGTTGTCGTCCGGCATCATGCCGGCCGCGCCTGACGCCGATCGGTCCCGGCCCCCGGCGAAAAATCGACTTGCCAATTCCGCCGCGTGACAGAGAGTTGACGTAGTGTGCGTGCCCAACCCCCAATCCGGTTCTCGCCATGCGCGTTTTTCGTTTCACCACCCTCAACCAACTGGTGCCCTACGCCGACGACTGGGAGCAGTTGGCGGCGGGCGTGCCGTTTCGCAGTTGGACGTGGCTTTCACATTGGTGGCGATGCTACGGCCCGCCAGGCGACGCCGATGAGGGGCCGCGCCGACTGGCCGTCTTGGGCGTCTTCGACGACGCCGGCGCCCTGGCGGGGATTGCCCCGTGGTATCTCGACTGCTCGGCGATGCACGGTCGAGTGTTACGGCCGCTGGGATCGGGCGAGGTCTGCTCAGACTACTCGAGCGTGCTCTGCCATCCGGCCGCGGAAGAAGCGGCCATCGCGGCCCTGGCGGACTACCTCGTCGACAGTGCCTGCGACGACGGACCGGAGGCGTTGCGTTGGGACCTGCTTCGAGCTCGATGGCATCGACGCTGCCGATCAGGCCGTGGCCGAATTGGTCAACGGTCTGGCCGCCTCGGGTTGCACGGTCCATCGGCGGGCGGGCATGAGTTGCTGGCGACTGGAGTTGCCCACCGATTGGGAAGGCTACCTTGCCTTGTTGGGCAAGAATCTCCGCCGCGACCTGCGGCGTTTGGAGCGCGAACTCCTGGCGACGGGCCGCGCAGTGCTGCACTCCGTGACGCGGTTGGACGAGTTGCCGCAGGCGATGGACATTCTCGTCGACCTGCACCAGCGACGAAGAACCATGCTGGGCGAAGGCGGTTGTTTCAGCCTCCGCCCACTTCTTGGACTTCTACCGCGACGTCGTGCCGGCAATGCTCGCCCAGGGCCACGTTCAATTCTATTGGCTGGAGTTGGACGGCAAGCCGGCGGCGGCGGAATACCAGCTAGTGGGCGATGGCGTGCTGTATGCCTATCAGGCGGGCGTCGATCCCGATGCGATGGGGCATCAGCCGGGCAAGTTGATCAACCTGGCGATCTTGCGGCGGGCGATCGAACGGGGCTATCGGGCCTTCGATTTCCTCCGCGGCGACGAGCCCTATAAGGCCCGCTTCGGCGCCGAACCGCGGCCGCAGGTCGAGCTGCACGTCGTCCCCCGCCACGCGCTCGCCCGACTGCGGCACAGCCTCTGGCTGGCAGGAAATAACGTGAAGGATTGGATCAAGAAAGAGGCAGCAAGAGGGGCGGAGCGCGGGGCAACGGAAGTCGCGCCGCCGCAATGCGCAGAGTGGCGCCGCCCACCGAACCGCAGCCCCTTGTGGCAGGCAGTGCCCATCCTACAAGGAATCCCTGAGTCAGTCATGCCGCTCTGGAAACGACTTTTGTTGATCCTGTACTACCACGGCACCTACCCGGTGCGCCTGTGGAACTACCGGCAGCACCTCTCCAGAGACCACCTGCCCGTGACCGTACTCTTGTATCACCGAATCGCCGACGACCGGGCGAATCCTTGGACGGTCTCCAACGCCATGTTCCTCCGGCAAATCCGCTGGCTGCGGGAGCGGTTCCACCTCATCTCGCTGGCGGAGACACAGCAACGGATTCGTAGCGGGCGGAACACGCAGCCGTGCGTGAGCATTACCTTCGACGACGGTTATGCCGACAACTGCCGGCAAGCCGTTCCCTTGCTGATCGAAGCACGCATTCCGTGTACCTACTTTGTCACGGTGCAAAACGTGCTGTCGGGCGAACCGTTCTCGCACGACCTGATGACTGACCATCGCTTCGCGCCGAACACGCTGGAGGAGCTTCGGTCGATGGCGGCGGCCGGCATCGAGATCGGCGCCCACGCCTACACTCATACCGATCTGGGCCCCATCACCGACCCGTACCTCTTGCAGAACGAAGTGGTGACGGCCAAAACGGCCCTGGAGGAATCCCTGGGGCGGCCCGTCCGTTATTTCGCCTTCCCCTATGGGCAGCACGCCAACCTCAGCCCGGCGGCGTTTGCGCTGGCAAAGCAAGCAGGATATTCAGGCGTGTGCTCGGCCTACGGCGGATTCAACTTCCCCGGCGACGACGCCTTCCACCTGCAACGTGTCGGCATCGACGACGACATGATCCGCCTGAAACACCGGGTCACGTTGGATCCTCGCAAACTCCACACGCCGCGGTTCGTTTATCGGAAGCAAGAGGACGGTACGCCGTCGGCCGACGACAAGGACCGGAACACGGTGGCAGGGCCCCCATGATGGATGCGACGATGCTCTTGGAAATCGCACGACGACGGACGCGGAGCGCGTGTATATCTTCTGTGGGACATGTCTTTTGTGGGAGGCGACTCCAGTCGCCGATCGTGCGGGGAAACACTGGAACTTCGGCGACTGGAGTCGCCTCCCACAACGGTTTCTTGTACGAAACCACGACCGCGAAGCGTCCGGCCCATGCGTTCCCACGCCGAGCGTGGGAACGAGAAGAATGAGAAAACTAACCGCGAGTCCCCAGTCCGAAATCCTGGCCATGTCTCTCTCCTTCGACAACCCCGAATACCCCAACACGCCGCCGCCGCTGCCGACCGACACCCTGGTCGATAGCGTACTGATCCTGCTGGCGCTGGCAGTGGTGCAGCGGTTGGTGGGGTTCGTCCGGGCGGTGCTCTTCTGCCGCTGGCTCGATCCCGGGCAGTTGGGCATCTGGGACATGGCGTTCAGCTTCCTGCTGCTGGCCGCGCCGCTTTCGGTGCTGGCCATCCCCGGCACGTTCGGCCGCTACGTGGAGCATTATCGCCAGCGAGGGCAACTTCGCGCGTTCCTGCGATGGACCGTATTGGCCTGCGGCGGACTGGTCCTGACAGCCTTCGCGGGCATCCTGCTGATGCGGCGATGGTGCTCTTTGCTGGTCTTCGGCAGCGAGGACCAGTCCGGCCTAGTGGCCGTCGCCGCGGGAAGCCTGGTGGCCGTGATTGCCTACAATTTTCTCATCGAGCTGTTTACCGCCCTCCGCAACATTCGGCTGGTGTCGGTCGTGCAACTGGTCAACAGCGCGGCCTTTGCCATGTTGGGAGTAGGGCTGCTGTTGGGCTGGCAGACCACCGCCGAGAGCGTGCTGCTCTCCTATGGCCTCTCGTGCTTGATTGCGGCGGCGTGGGCCGGCTGCGCGCTGCGAAGAGCGTGGCAGTCCGCGCCCTCCACCGCTCAGCCTGTGCCGAGCGCCGTGCTATGGACCCGAGTGGCCCCCTTTGCCGCCTGGGTCCTGCTGGGCAGCGTGTTGACCAACTTGTTCGGAATGGTCGATCGGTACATGATCGTTCATTTCTCCCGCGCGTCATCGGCCGAAGCCCTCGATGTGGTGGGCAACTACCATAGTTCGCGCGTGGTGCCCTTGCTGTTGGTCTCCATCGCAAGCATGCTGGCGGCCATGATTACCCCGCACCTCAGCCACGACTGGGAGGCGGGCCAGCGCGAGCAGGTGCGGGCCCGGCTGCAACTGTTCTTCAAGCTGTTCGGCTTTGCGCTCTCGGCCGGCGCGGTGGCCGTGTTGTTGGCCGCGCCCTTGTTGTTCGAGGTGGCATTCTGCGGCAAGTTTCCCTACGGACAGGCCGTTCTCCCCTGGACGCTGGTTTACTGCACGTGGTTCGGCCTTGGGCTGGTCCTGCAAAACTACCTCCTCTGCGCGAGAAGGCACGGCTGGCGAGCCTGGCGCTGGCCTGCGGTCTGACGCTAAACGTGTTACTGAATCTCGTGCTGCTGCCCCGGCTCGGCCTGGAGGGCGCAGTGCTATCGACCGCCGCCGCCAACGCCGTTTCGTTGGGGCTGATCTGCGTCTTCAACCGGAGGCTGGGGTTCCGGCTGGACGACGGCGCCACGCTGGTGCTGGCGCTGCCGATGGTCGTCTGCATGGGGCCGTGGGCGGCCATGCTGGCACTAGTCGCCGTGGCCGCCGCAGCCCTGTGGGGCAATCGGCTGCTCTCGCCGGATGAAAAACGCCGGCTTGCCGACGGTCTGGCACAATACGGCAAGCGGTTCGGGCTGTGCCGGGCATAAGGGCTGTAAGGGTTCCACCCGGTCAGGGTGTTCTTTCCCGTGCAGGCGTTCATTCCCGGCAGAACCGGCGTAAAACGCGCTTGCGGCGCGGTGGGGCATGGCCCTTGTCACGCCAACGTCCCGGTCCGGCTGTGCGGGCTGTAGCGATTCCCCGCCCGAAATTCGCTGACCGCGATTTGACTCACCCCAAGTTATGACCTAACATTACTAAGGCCGGGAAATTGGACCCGTTTCCCGGCCTGCTCGCCGCAGTTCCTACCTACCTGTTTTGCCACGGAGCCGGAACCGGCTTTCTGCGACGCACACACACCTGCGACGGACGACACCATGCTACGACGGGTCCCTTCCTTCGGCCTCTGCGCCTTCCTGGCTGCCTGGGCGGTGCTCTTCGCCGTGCCCGCGGCGGCTCAGCCTCGTACCGAGATCCGCTTTGCCGGTCCCGCGGCCGACAGTGCCGCGTTGTCCGACGGCCCGGTGGGTGCTTTGCTCAAGCAAGGCCAGCAGTTGGAGCAACAGCGGCGGTGGGGCGAGGCCCTGGCACATTATGAGAACGCGCTGCGGCAGTATCCCAACGACGGCGCATTGCAGCAGCGGTTTGACGCCACCCGGCTCCACTACGACCTGGAACGCCGCTACACCGACCGAAGCTTCTGCGACTCGGTCGCGCGGATGTCGGTTCCGCGGGCGTTGGAGCTTTACGGCCAGGTGTTGTTGAAGATCGAGTCGCATTACGTGGAGTTGCCCCGCTGGAAAGAGTTGGTGGATCGGGGGACGGGCAACCTGGTGGTGGCGTTGGGCGAACGAACGTTCGTCGAGCGGAACGTGCCGCAGCGCGACCGGCCGGCGATCGACGCATTTCGCCGCGACTTGCGAAGCCTCGTTGATCCGAGGATCGTCAACACCCGCGACGACGCACGCGACGCCGTGGCCGCCGCCGCGCGGATGGCCCAGCAGGAATTGGAGATCGCCTCGTCTGCCGTGGTGCTCGAGTACCTGTGCGGCGCGACCAACGCGCTGGATCCGTATTCCGCCTATCTCACCCCCGATCAACTTAACGAGGTCTACGCCACGATCGAGGGCAATTTCGTCGGCTTGGGGGTGGAACTCAAGGCTCAAGAGGGCGGGCTGGCGATCGTGCGGGTGATTTCCGGCAGTCCGGCCGAAGAGGCCGGCGTACACGCCGGCGATCAGATCCTCGCCGTCGACGGCCGGTCGACGAAGAACTTCACCACCGACCAGGCCGCCAACCTGCTGCAAGGCGTCGAGGGCAGTGTCGTGGCGCTCTCCGTGGCCACGCCGGGCCAACCGCAGCGGCAACTGAACATGCGCCGCCGCCGCATCGAGGTGCCCAGCATCGACCAGGTGAGCATGATCGATCCCCAGTATGGCATCGGCTACTTCAAGCTGACGTGCTTCCAGAAGACCACGGCCCGCGACCTCGACGCCGCCTTGTGGAAACTCCACCGCGAGGGGATGAAGTGCCTGGTGATCGACGTGTGCGGCAACCCCGGCGGCCTGCTGGTTTCGGCCGTGGAGGTGGTGGACCGTTTCGTCGAGCGCGGCATCATCGTTTCCACCCGCGGGCGCAATCCCCAGGAAGATTTCACCTACAAGGCCCACGAGCAAGGCAAGTGGCAGATGCCGCTGGTGGTGATGATCGACCAGGACAGCGCCAGCGCCGCGGAGATCTTTGCCGGGGCCATCCGCGACCACCACCGCGGCACGATCGTGGGCGTGCGGAGCTTCGGGAAGGGCTCGGTCCAGGGCATTTTTCCTCTGGACGAGTGCAGCGCCGGCGTGCGGCTGACGACCGCCAAGTTCTACTCGCCCAACGCCCGGCCTTATAGCCACGAGGGCGTCGAACCGGACATCGTCGTACAGGCGCGGGCGAAGCCCATCGACGGCCGGCTACCCGGCGGCAACGACCCCGTACTGGCCGCCGCTTTGGATGCGGCCCGCCGCAGCCTCAATCCGACGCTCCAAGCCCGCTCGGGATTGCAGCCGGGCGAACAGAGCCGATAGAAGTCAGGGATTGCTTCCGATGTGGCTGCGGATGAGATCGCCCAGTTTCTCCGGCACGGCGCGCCGCAGACGGTCCAGCACGCATTCCCAGCGATAGGCGAAGCTTCCCGCCTCGTCGCGGGGGCGATGCTTGAAGAGCGTGTCGAAGGCCCGCTTGCGCTTTTGATATTCCAACTGAATCTTGGCGAAGCGGGCCACAAAGGCGTCGACGTAGAGGGCGGCGAACGCCTCGGCGTCGCTCACGAAGGGAAGGCGGCGGTTGACCGGCGCCGCGTATTCCGCGGCGAAATGCTCCAGCTCGGTGCGGTAGTCGCGGAACGTGCCCATCTGATCGGCGACCACGATTTCCACTGGCAGGCCCTGTTCGTCTTCGATCACGACTTCGTCGCCGTCGTCGAAGACCACGCGGCCCTGCAAGTCGCAGCGCCCCACGATCATGGCCGGGGCGGCCGTCTGGCCCAACAGCGGCGCCAGCCGGGCGGCAAAGGCCCAGCGGGCCAGCTTCGGCGGCGGGATCTTGTCGGTGGCCATGCCGCGAATGTAATCGCGCTCGAAATAGGGCGACCAGATCATGGCGCCGTGCATGTCGCTCCGCGCACCCAAGTAGCGTTCGCTGATTCGTTTGGCGGTGGTGCGGGGAGGCAGATTCATGCCCAGTTGGCGGCAACCCAGGCGGCGGTCGAGAATGTACTCCGTATACGCCTCCGACTGGATGATGGCATCCAACAGGCGCTTGCCCTCGTCGAGGTGTTCGCGGATGCCCCAGCGTTGCATGCGGATGATCTTAACGATCTCGTCCTTGATGTCGCGCTGTTTGACCTGGGCGATGTACACGCCGCGGCGGCCGGGCGTCTGCTCGCGCAGCGACAGCGAGCCCACCACCTGGCCGATGTTGACGTACTCCAAATCGCCGTACTCGCGCACGAAGTTGAAGATGAAACCCATGCACTTCTCGTCGCACAGCTCCCGCAGCGCCCGATCGTCACTCTCGTCGGCCAGGTCGAACACGGGATCGAGAATCAGTTCCCCTTCTTGGATCCGTCCGCCGGGCAGCCACCTGATCTGCATGAAGAATTCCGAACTGAGATCCAACAGCGACTCTTCGGAGATCGTCTTCTCGTCTTCGCCGATCAGGGCCGCGTACATCCGGTTGCGCCACTCCAGGTCGTTGACGTCGTCGTGCCAAAACTCGGGCGCAACCGCGTCGCAGAACTTCTCCCGCAGATACTCGTAAGCGTGGCGGAGGGTCGGCTCATCCAGGGCGGCGAAGTCGTGGGCGGCCAGATCGGCCTTCGAGAACCCGTCGCCCGACATGAAGAAGGCAATTTCCGGACGGCCGTGGCGGTTCACTCCGGCCGAAAACTCCCGGATTTCCGCCAGGTGCTGCCGCAGGGCGGGCTCGTCCAAGGCGGCCAATTGCGCGAACCCCTCGTACGTCAGGAATCGCGTGCCCGTCGCCTTGCTGTAGTAATACACCTCCCCGCCGCGGATGGCGATCATCGAGGCCGCGATCATCCGCTTCATTTCGTCGGGCGTCTTGGGCAGGGGACTGATGCGCCAGTATTCCCCTCTGTGCTTGATCGCGGAACGGACCTTCTCGTTGCGCACCAGGAGGAACTTCACCTGGTGCTTGGGAACCAACTCCTGCAGCAGGTCGTCGGCCCGGAACATCAACTCCATGTTGTCCGGGTCGGGCCGGATCAGGACCGTGTTGTCCTCCATGATCAAGTCGACCGAGTTCTGCCACTCCGCGATCTGCTCCTCCCGGCTCAGGGGGTCCTGGCCGCGCTCCGCGCGCTTGCGCGAGAGCACGTCGAGATACGCCAGGCGCTGCGTGGCGTGAATGCCCGGCAGGGTGACAATCGAATTTCCGGCGGGAAACACCGTGGCAATGCGGGACTTCAATTTCCCGTGGGCGTCTTTCGCCAAAGGGTGCTCGCCGAGGATGCGGGGCTTCATGGCTTACGGTTGCTTCTTCTCCGGCGAAGAGGTTACCAACACGTGGTTGCCGAAATGCTTCCGGGCCGCTTCCACCACGTCCTTGAGTTTCACCGCCTCGATCCGCGCGTCGAACGTCTTGTGATAATCGTAACCCAATCCGTATAGTTCGTCGAGGGCCGCCTGCCGGGCCTGGTCGGCAGCGGTCGTATTCTCCTGGGCCTCCAGCGCGATCACGCGCTCGACGGCGGTGCGGAACTCGTCCTCGCTGATGCGGCCTTCTTTCGCCCGCTCCACGTTGCGCTCGATGCGGCCGACGACCTCCTCGACCTTGTCGGGACGGGTCTGGGCGACGATTTCGAAGTAGCCCGGCACGGGCCCCGTCACCTGCATGGCGTGTACGCCATACACGAGTCCTTCGCCGCGCAGCTCGTTGTGCAGCCATCCGCCCGGGTAATGGTAGCCCGCCATGATCGCCCCCAAGAGCGTCATGGCGGCGTAGTCTTCCTTCTCGAGGATGCTCGCCGTGGGATAGCCGAACGACACCATGGCCGTCTCTTTGCCGATCTGCTTATGGCGGACGATCGTCTTGGCGACGGCGTTGGGGCGATCGAAGGGGATTCGCGGCAAAGCGGGGGCCGGCTTCAGCCCGCCGAACTGCTTCTTCACCAGCGCCAGCGCCTCGTCGGGATCGATGTCGCCGAAGACCGTCACGATCATGTTGTTGGGCACGAAGTACTTGGCATGGAACTCCTGCAAATCCTTGGCGGTGAGTTTCCGCACCGAATCGGCCTTGCCGCCGGGGATGATGTGGTAGGGCGAGGCAGCCGGCAGATTATCGCAGAAGAATTCGTTGATCTCCTGGTTGGGATCGTCGGCGCGCTGGGCGATCGCGCCGAGAGCGAGCTGCTGCACCTTGGCGAATTCATCCTGGAGGAACGTCGGCCGCGTGAAACATTCGGCAAATAGGGCGGCCGCCGCCGGAAAATCTTCTCGCAACGTCGAGGCGCCGCCGTACACCGTGAACCGGCCCGCGCTCATCGCCAGTTGCCCGCCGATCGAGTCGAAGTATTGGGCGATTTGCTGGGCCGAATGGTCGGCCGTGCCCATGTCGAGCATCGCGCCCACCAGCCCGGCGCGGCCCGCGGTGTCCTCGCCATCGACCAGCGAGCCGCAGAGTACAAACGCCTGGATGTTGACCAGCGGCAACTGGCTGTGCCGCTTCACGAGCACGCGCAGCCCGTTGGGCAGCCGCACGGAGCGGATTTCGCCCTCGGCCGCCTTCGCGGCCTTCTCCGCCAACTTCGGTGCGCCGCCCGGCGGGGCGATGATCACCCGGTTGAGCCGCAGCGGCACGAGATATCGCCGGGCTACGTCGCGAATCTGCTCGGCCGTGACCCTCTGGATGCCGTCGACGTAGCTCTTGTCGAACAGCGGATCGGCGGCGCTCAGATAGCTGCGTCCCAGGCTGTCGGCTGCCTGCTTGACCGTCTGCCGGCCGAAGACCAGCTCGGCGGCCTTCTGCTTCTTGGCCTTGGCCAGGTCCTCGGGGCTCACCAACTCGTCGCGCAACCGGTAGACCTCGCGGAGGATTTCTTCGCAGGCCGGCCGCCAAGTCTCGGGCCGACTCATGGCCATCACGGCGAAATATCCGGTCACGTAGCTGGGCGTGTCGCTCATGGCATTGACCCCCAGCACGAGCTGCTTCTCATACTTCAACCCCTGCACCAGCCGCGAGCTCTCCCCTTCGCCGAGAATGTACGCCGCCACGTCCAGGGCGTAGAGATCGGGGTGCGAAAGCTTCACCGTCGGCCAAGCGAACGCCATGTCGTAGGTGGCCCCCTCCATCTCGGCCGCCGCCTCGCGCGGCGAAAGCTGCTCGGGCTCGTCCTCGAACGCCAC
Source organism: uncultured Planctomycetaceae bacterium (assembly GCA_963759115.1). Taxonomy (GTDB): domain Bacteria; phylum Planctomycetota; class Planctomycetia; order Pirellulales; family Thermoguttaceae; genus CAVWXT01. The sequence continues at coordinate 2,645,005 of CAVWXT010000005.1, read as the reverse complement.
GTACGTCTCCCGCCCCCGCGGCACGCCCGCGTAGTGCTTGGCCACTTCGTCGAGCACTTTCTGCGTCTCCACGTCGCCTACCACCACGAACACCTGATTGTTCGGCACGTAACGCTCGTGGTAGAAGTCGATGATCGTCTGATTCGTCGTCTGGTTCAGCACGCTCAGATAGCCGATGATCGGGTGGCGGGCGGGATGGGTGGTATACACCGTCTGCTGGAGCAACTTCCACAACACCCGCTGGCGATCGACCTCGCCGTCGGCCAACTCCCGCCGCACGACCGTCAGTTCGCGGGCGAACTCGGCCGGCTCGAACGTGACGCGCTGCATGGAGTCGGCCATCAGCTCGATGGCCGTCAGCGTGTTCTTGGCGGGGCAATCGATGAAGAACGTCGTCATGTCGGTGGAGGTGAAGGCGTTGGTGGCGCCGCCGAAGGTGTCGATGATCTTCTCGATTTCCTTTTCGGTGCGGTGCGTCGTACTGCCGCCGGCCACGACGTGCTCCAAGACGTGGCTCAAGCCAGCGCCCAGATTCTTGCCCTCGTATGCGCTGCCCGTGTTCTTGACGAAACAGCGCACGGTGGCTACCGGGGCCACGTGGTTCTCCTGCACGATCACCGTCAGCCCGTTAGAAAGCTCGGCCAGGGTGATCTGGTCGGGCAGCCGAAGCACGCTGGTGTAGCGGGGCGGTTCGGCCGCGGCCTCGGCGGCAAAGACGACTCGCAGGGCGACCAGGAACCAGGCGGCCAACACCCCAATCATACGGATTCTCATGAGTTCTCTCCTCGTGCGTAACCCCGGCGTCTGCCGGTTCATCTGACCCGATTCAATGCTTTGGGCGTTAGTGCGGAGGACAAAAAACGCGGGAACCGGACCTTTTCTCTAGCCCAGGCGTTTTACGCCTGGGACGGAGGAACGAACAACCGCATTTTTCCTTTTCCTTGAGCCCCTTCAGGGGCGGAATCGACGATTCCGCCCCTGAAGGGGCTGGAGAAAAAAGGGGATGGTCGTTTCCCGGCCCCAGACGTAAACGTCTGGGCAACGGAAAAGCAGGCACTGTTCTCCTACTCTGCACCCGCGGCCGGAAGCGCCGCCAATCGTGGCACCCATTAAATCAACTGAGATGTACCACCGACGGAAGCTTGCGTTATTGTGACATATCTGCGGCACGGCGGGTAGGGCCGCTACTTGCCGGGCGACGCCCGCAACGCTGAGATTTCCCCTACGGTAGCGAAACACTCTTGGTCAGAAGGAGGATACCATGCGCGCGAATTGTGGGCTCTGATCAGCGTGTCTTTCGGCATTGGTTTTGGGGCTGGTGGCGCTCAGGGCCGTGGGGGAGCCCGCCGATGGTATGCCTAAGGTGCCCCTGGGGTTGCCGCCGGTGCCGGCCGACAACCCCATGACGCCCGAGAAAATCGAATTGGGCAGGATGCTGTACTTCGATACCCGGCTGAGCCGAGACGGCACGGTTTCCTGCGCGACCTGCCACGAGCCCAAGACGGCCTGGACGAAACACGAGCCCACGAGCACGGGCATCGGCGGCCAGTCGGGTGCGCGCAACTCGCCCACCGTGATCAACGCCGCCTACGCCACGTCGCAGTTCTGGGACGGCCGGGCCGCCACCCTCGAAGAGCAGTGCTCGGCCCGATCGAGAATCCCATCGAAATGGGGCATAAGCTGGACGTGATGATCGGCGACCTTTCCAAGCTCAGCCAATACGTCGCCGTATTTTCACGACGGCAGCGCGGCCACGCTGGCCGACGCGGTGGCCCTGATGGCTGGCGGCGGCAAGGACAACCCCAACCTGTCGGCGCAGATCAAGGCGGTTCGCGAAGCGAATCTGAGCGAACAAGACCGCAACGATCTGGTCGAGTTCCTCAAGGGACTCTCGGGGGAGTATCCGGTGGTGTCGGCGCCGTAACGAGTCTGGCACTGCTGTGCTGGGGCTTCTCTTGCCATCAGGAACAGACTTGCCGCGATTGCCGCGGCGAGGCCCAACAACGCCATTCTCCACCTCTTGATCCTTTGCCTCTTGCACGTGAAGCTGCACATCGGAACCTCCGTCAGGTTGGGTCGGTGTCGGTTGTCTGCGCAACCTGATCGCTCGCGCGGAGCCCAAGGTAGGGGGCGGACGCCGGGCGGTCAGGTTTCGGCAAACGCCGCACTCGACGGGAAAAGACTGCGCGGCTCCACGACGGGCCGCGTCGGTCGAGCAGCATCGTGTCCCGCGACGGTTAGCGAAAGATGAATCGGCTGTGAGAATTCCAAAAGTCTTCCGTAAGCTTCCTGCAAGGCATCGACTGCGTCCGGACTATCGCCGTTCCAAATGAAGACCGATGCGCAGAAATGGGCGGCAGCCGCGGGACGCTCACGCCGCCCCATCCGGAGTTTTTCTCCAAACTCTAACTCGGCCGTAATCTTCCCCTCACTCGCATGGTCTACCTTAACGATGCGGGCAACGCGAACGGCTGGTGTTGCAACGGGAGGATGAGCATGTTTCAGCCAACGAGTCTAAGCCATGCCGACGTGGCGGCAGAAGTGCGCAACCGCCTTGCGGGCAGCCCCTATCTGCCCATTCGGCGAGTGTCGGTCGATTGCGACCGGGGAGTGGTCTGCCTGCGAGGCCGGCTGCCCAGCTACTACTACAAGCAGTTAGCCCAGGAGACGCTGCGAGGGCTGGCAGGCGTCTCGCAGGTGGAGAACAAGATCGAAGTGCCGTGCGAGCAGGGTACTGAGGATTCTTTCGTCAAACCGCGCGGAGGAGGAATATGAACGCCAGACGAGCCAATGGGTATGCCAATGTGATCGCCGTCGTCCAACTGGGAAGCCGCAATCGGCTGGACTTCCAACTGGAAGATGCCGGCGAACGTGTCCGCCGCTTGAGACAGGCCGCTGAGGACGGCCACGTCCCGGCAATGTATGAACTCGGTCTTCAATCGGATACGCACGCGGATCGCCGGCGATGGCTTCGCGATGCGGCCTACGAAGGCTACGTCCCCGCCATGTATGCCTTCGCCTTGACGTGCCGTGACCCCGACTTCAGGAGGCACTGGCTGAGAAGGGCCGCCGAGGACGGCCACTTGCCGGCGATGCATCGCCTCGGTCTGGAATGCGATGATCCCCAGGAACGAAAGCGCTGGTTGCGGCTGGCGGCCGAAGAGGGCCACGTGCCCGCCATGCACGAACTGGGCATGGCGAGCGAAAACGCCAGCGAAAAGCGGCGGTGGTTGGCCGAGGCCGCCAGGAATGGCTGGCAAGCGGCAATGATGGAGTTGGCCGATACGGGATGTTGACGGTATGCTTCGCCTCTTACGGGGAGGATTGACAAGTGCTGGTTCTCAGTCGAAAGTCAGGCGAGCGAGTCTTCATTGGCGACGAGATCGAGGTCGTCGTCGTTGAGGTTCGCGGCGACCGGGTAAAGTTCGGCTTCCGCGCCCCCCGCAGCCTGTTGATCCGCCGGGGCGAACTCGATCGCCACACCGAAGGCGGAGTTCCTGCCCTCGAACACGCCGAGTGCGCCTGATGGAAGAAGAAACTGTCGACTTGCCGCCGATTTCTGGCATCGAAGCCTGCTTTGGTCGACGACGACATCGAAGTCCTGGCAACTGAAAGCGACACCCCAAGTGAAGAAAACAATCAGAAAAGCGCTGGTCGTCCAATGTGTAATCCTCTTATGGTTGACACCGGCTTGGGTTGGCGGTCGTTTCGCCCAAGGAAGCGACCCGGCCGCCGCAAAGGCGTCCCTTCCCGAAGTCGATAGGGACGAGGACGAGTTCTACGCCCACGTCGATGAAGTCAACTCTCCGACAAAGCTGACGGTGACGGTTCTCGATGTGTGGCAGCCGATGGACAAATTGCACGGGCCAAGATGGCCCGCGGGGAAAGCGAAGGTCAAGCCCGCGAAAAGGGTAATCATCCTGGAGGACATCTCCGTTCCCGACGATGCCCAACAGAAGAAAGCGGCGTTGGATTTCATCAGCAAGACCCTCAAAGAATCCGACAATGAGATCATCTGCACCGGCAGCAGCGTGTCGGCAAAGAAGGAATCCGGCAGCGAGATCATCTACGTTACGGGTTACGTGCTTGTGAGGAAAGGCTTCACGCTTAACAACGCGCTGGTGCGCCAAGGTTTGGCGACTACGGCCAACCCGTTCTACAAAACCTGGCAGGAAGAAGCCAAACAGAAGAAGCTTGGCATTTGGCGCGACCAGAAATAGCGGGCGACGCGCGGAGCCGGATTCGTCTCATTTCCCGGGCGCATCGACGGTCAGCCGAGTCGAAGGCTGCGGCCGCGATTTCCATCGTGTACTGCCTGATCTGAGCAGGCCCCGTCTCCAAAGAAAAACGCGCGGATTGTTACAATTGGGTTAGTACTGCTGCGCAGGGTCGGTAGACGCGGGAATGGGGACTGGCTCCGTCGCCTTGATTGGCCGGACTTGCCGAAACGGCCCGCGGCGACGGTGCCTGTCCCCTTTCCCGCGACGGGCGGCGCCGCGCCAGGCGGAAAAAGGGGACAGGCACCGTGGCGGCAACGTTTCTCCCAATGCCAAACCGACTTGCGCCACGGAGCCAGTCCCCCTTTTTCCGCCGACCCTGCGCAGCAGTGTTAGGAACAGCGAGAGAATCCACCCGTAGAGGTGACTCTCCTAGAGACATTCTAACGGCCGGCTCACGATCAGCTAATAAACGGCCGGTATTGTGATGACACGTTCCTCGCGGCTGACCTGACCGTTGCTGCAACCGCCCATCATCCAGGCACTATTGCGACTGCGCGGCAATCGCAGAAACAGCCGCGAGTTGGAATGATCGTCATGAGCGTTTCCTGCCCTCGTTGCGGAAAACACTTCCGCAACTCTCCTTCCACTGCCGGCCGACGCGTCCGATGCCCGCGCTGCTGGCAGCCGTTCTTGACGCCGCAGTTGGAAGATCGACAGACCGTGGGGTTCGCCGTGCCGCAGGGAATCCGTATCAGTAAATCGGCTCTGGCAATCGCGGGGGCCGTGATCTCGTTTGTCTTGGCCGCCGCCTTGGCCGTTCACCTGTATTCCCGCCGTCAGGCAAGGATCGAGCCGTATATTCGGGCAGCCACGACCTATGTCAAGGACGACGCGCAGATAGTCGAGCGGGTGGGCTCGCCCGTATCAATTGAGGTTACCGAGTGTCACTTCGGACTTGGTTCTAAAGACCCGCAACTGCTCGAGGGTCTCGGCCTGTTGGACCGCAACATCGCCGACGCCATTGTCTGGGTGGATTGCCGCGTCACTGGCCCGAAGGGCGAGGAACACGTCGCGGCCTGGCTGCTGTCGAAAAGAAACGCGAGCAATGTAGTGCTCCTGCGGTTGCTGATGGCGGACGGGACCGATCGAGAAACCGTGCAGAAGCTCCTGCCACAGTTCGCCGGCAAGCTTTGAGCCTGCCCAAGCATCGCCAACCTGGGAACGACCGGCTGCCGAATTACGGCAACCGAAGTCGCTTGCCGGCTTCAGCGGCCGGTCTTCCGCACGCGCTGCAGCGACATCAGCGCGAACGCCGTCCCGTACGGCTTGTGATAATCGAACAACGGGAAGTCCCACCAGGAACCGTCCGGCTCCTGTAGACGCACCAACACGTGGGCCAACTGGTCTTGGAAAGGCTTCCGGTCTTCCGCGGGAAGCTGCTCGATGCAGCGGGCGGCGTAGTAGTGGCCGAAGTAAAAAAAGTAGCCCGCCACCTGGAACCACGACTCGTGCGGGATGGGCCGTTTGCGGCCCATATCGAGCCACAGGTTGCGGGCGAAGAGCCGATCGAGCCAGGTCGTCAGCACGGCGTCGGTCACTTCCTTGTCGCCCCAGAGCCGCAGCGCCAGGTTGCAGGCTTGCGAGCGGCCCAGGCTTCCGCCGGGGCGATTGATCGGCATCATGGGCCGGTACTTCAAGTACTCGCCATAGAGGTAGGAAAAATCCGGCTTCCGCTGCCGGCGGATCGAGGCGGTGGCCCGGTCGATCAGCCGCTGCGGCGCTTCAATGCCCGCCTTGCGGGCCTCGTCGAGCGACACCAGCACGGCCGCCGTAAGAAAGCTGAGTGTCGATCCGCTCGGCTTCTGCGTGTGGGCGACGAAATCGTAGTAGGCCCAGCCGCCGTCGACAACCTCGTATCGTTCGAGCATGCCGATCTGGTTTTCGATCAACTCACGAATGCGGCGCCGGCGCTCGGCGTCGTCGGGCCGGCGGCCGAGCATCTTCACGAGGGCCTGGATGCCATAGGCGTGCGTCCAGGAGTTGTAAAACACTTCCGGCGTGGCGCGGCGCACTTCCGGCAGATGCTCGAACAGCCAGACCTCGGCGCGATCCAGCGCCTGGGCCACGTCCGCGCGGTCGCCGCCGGTCTCGATCAGCGCCGAGATGCACAGCGACGTCACCGCGGCACGGAACGCCTGATGCACCCGGGCACGGGCGCGTAGACTTCCTGCGGCCGGCTGATGTTGGCCGATCCCCACGAGCCATCGTCGTTCTGCCGTTTCAACAGGAACTCGATCCCCCGATCGATCGAGCGTTGGACTTCCTCGGCAGTGGGCGGCACGACGGGATTGGGCTTGGGACCGATCTCGGCCAAGTCTGGCGGCTGCGAGGGATCTTCTCCCGCCCACGCCGGCAGGCAGATCAGCACCAGCGCCAGCAGCCAATGGCATCGCACGCGCATGTTCGGTCCTCTCACGCGGCGGATAGCCGGTAGGGTGGGCACCGCCCACCGAACCGCAATGTTTTGTGGCGGGCAGTGCCCGCCCTACACCTGAACCCTACTGCTCTACTTCTGCTCCTTGGGGGCCTCCAGCAGGACCTTGTCGCCCTCGGCCAGCCCCTTGAGGATTTCGACCTGCTTGTCGGTTTTCTCGCCCAACGTCACGGCCCGCTTCTCGGGCTTGCCTTCCTTTTCCAACACATAAACGAAGTGCTTCTGGTCGTCCAGTTCGTCGGGCACGACGGTCTTCGGCGGCACGGTGATCGCCTCCTTCTTCAGATATGCGACGATCTTCACCTTGCAGTTCATGCCGGGCATGAGCCACTTGGCCCGCTTGTCGAGCGCCACCTTCAGTCGCATGTCGAAGCTGCCGGGCGAGATCGGAACGTCGCTGACGCGATCGATCGTGACCGCGAGTTTCTGGTTGGGATACGCGGCCGGCGCGGCGGTGCCCTTCAATCCGGGCCGAAGATGGTGCAGTTGGTCCTCCGGTGCGGCTGCCCGGACGAACACCGGCCGCGGCTCGACCACCGTCATCACCACTTGATTCGCCTGGATCGAGCCGTGGCGGCGGAGGCTTTCAGCCAGCACGGTGGAATCGCTGAACTTCCCTCGGGCGCACTTGCCGTAGTACACGATGCCGTCGGCGGGCGACTTGACCGTCATCAGCTCGCGGTCGGCCAGGAGCTTCTTGAGCCTTTCCTCCGACCGCGATCGCTGCACGCGCGACCGCTCCAGATCCAGGCGCCGTTTCTGCAACGCCAACGGCAGGTCGACCTTGTTCTTCTCCCACTCCAGCGCCTTTCGCCGGGCCGCCTCGGTCACCTGTTCCTCGGAACGCGGAATGTTGAACTTCAGCGATTGGTCGTGCATGATTTGGATCTGCTCCACCATGAACTTCGCGGATCCACGGTGTCGCGCGCCCGTTTCAGCACGATCTGCTCGGTTTCCTCGGTGATGTCGTCGGCCTTGTACATCTTCTCCAGTTGGTGCAGTTCTTCTTCGTCGTATTCCAGGAACTCCTTGGCAACTTTCAGCCCGAACTCGGCGGACTTCAACCGGAAGGGACGATCGACCTCGAAGAAGTACTTGCGATCCTCTTCGGCCACGCGCGCGGCGCGCTGGCTGGTCTCCAGGTCCATGGGCGTGGTCTTTTCGAGGGCCCGCAGGTGGTCTTCATCCTGCTTCAGGGCGATCTCGGAGAGTCCCAATTCGGCGCGGAGGTCGGCAATGGCGCGATCGAGCTTCTCGGTCTCCAAGCTCAGCAGCACGTCGCCCTGGCGAACCTGAGCCCCGTGCTCCGCGGCGCTCTCGACGGTGAGCATGGACCATTCTTCGGGCTTTATGGAGATTTCGTGGGCCGTTTGCGCCTCGAAGACGCCGTCCAGGTCCACCGTAACCTTCAGTGGAGATTTCTTCACCGTATACGTGGCTGGGGGGAACCGGCCGATTCCTCGCTGCTCTTGGCGGCCGGTTCGGCGGCCCAGGTCGAGCCGACAATCCCCCACAACACTACGAAACGCGGCAACCAGAGGCCCGGACAGCGGCTCATGGCATCGGCTCCTATGGCTCGGTCATCGCCCCAGTGTGAGGAGACGGCGTCCTGTAGAGATGTCGTCACCGCATCTTGCCTATTCTGACACGTAAAAGGCTACACCGCAAGCCAATCGGGCATTGATGGGTTCCCTAGATTTCCTGTCTGCTCCATGCCCCCCGCCTTTGATGATTGTTCCGGCCAATTGTCGCTAACTCCCCTTGTCGTGGCAGACGCCTTACGGTATTTCTACGCGACCTTACGCCCCAGGCTAGAACTAACATGCCCTGCGCGGCGTACTGGGCGCGGCTGCGACGCGTTTCTCTTCTCGCGCGATACTGACCAAAACGGAAAGGGCCAGGGATGGCCGATCGCCAAACCGATACAGGGCCACATTATCGCACCCAGGCCGGCTGCACGTGGGTGGTGGCGCTGGCTGCATTTGTCGGCGTGATCGGGCTCTCTGCCGCGAGGGGCCAAGACGTACCCGGACCGGCCCTCGCCGCTCCCGCCAACGTTTCGCCCGACCCCGCGCCGGCGGCCGCCGTTCCTGCCCGCGCCGGCCGAGACGGTCATGGACGTGCAGATCCGCGGCAACAAATCGGTGCCGCTGGATAAGATTCTGCCGCAGATTCGCACCCGGAAGGGCAGGCCCTTCGACCAGGAGTTGATTCAGGAAGATGTTCGCCGGCTGGACCGCTTGCGGATGTTCGTTGACGTGAAGGCCAATTACCAGGTCGTCCCCGGCGGCCGGATCGTGTTCTTCGACGTGGTGGAGCGGCCGCTGCTGCAAGAGATCAAGTTCCTCGGCTCCAAAGAGATCAACAAGAAGGTGCTTGAAAAGGAAGCCAAGCTGAAAAAGGGCGACGCGCTCGACCCGTACGCGATCGAAGAAGCCCGCCGTGCGCTCGAAGAGTTGTATCACTCGCGCGGTTATAACCGCGCCCGCGTCACGCTGTTGGAAGGCAACAAGCCGGAAGACCGCCGGGCGATCTTCGTGATCAACGAGGGGGTCAAGCAGAAGGTGCTATGGGTGGACTTTGTCGGCAACACGATCGACGACGCCGCCCGGCTGCGGACGCAGATCAAGACGAATCACCCCTTCCTTTGGCTTTTCAAGGGCGAGTTCGACCGCAAGCAACTGGAAGAGGACAAGGAGCGGCTGACGGCCTATTACCGCGCGTTGGGTTTCTTCCACGCCCGCATCGGAGTCGACGCGACCGACAGCAACGAGAAGGAAGACTGGGTGAAGATCACGTTTGTCATTGACGAAGGGCCGCGCTCCCAGATTCGCAACGTTTCGGTTCTCGGCAACTCGAAGTACACCAGCGACGAGTTGATGGCCGACATGAAGCTGACCAAGGGCCAGTACTACAATCAGGCCAAATTGGAAACCGATCGGCGGGCGATGGCCGACAAGTACGGCAGCGTGGGCTACGTGTTCGCCGACATCAAGCCCGTTCTCGAAGAAGACGGCGACCAGCTCGACCTCTTCTACAAGATCAAGGAAGGCGACCGCTACTCGGTCGGCAAAATCAACGTCAAGATCAAGGGCGAGTACCCGCACACGCAAATCACCACGGTCCTGAATCGTCTTTCGTTCCAGCCGGGCGACATTGTGGATATCCGCGAGATTCGCGCCAGCGAGCGGCGGCTGCGCTACAGTCAGTTGTTCGAGAGCAACCCCGCCCAAGGCAATGCCCCGAAGATCGCCTTCAACCCGCCGGGCCAGGGAGATCAGGACGCGGATGACGACAAGAAGGACGAAAAGAAGAACGATGACGGCCAGCGGCCGAAAGGCGGGCGGCGGTTCCGCAGCCAGAGCCCCGACGGCACTCCGGGCGAGCGCAAACTCGACGTGACGGTCGATTGCCTGGATTGCGGGCGATACATCGGCCCTACGACTCCCGAGGCCGTTCCGCCGCCGCTCAGGGCATCCGTCCGAGGCGCGGGCAACGGGGCCAACAACGAGACCAGCGACGACCTCTCGCGTAAGGCCCGAGAGCTAACCGATGTCCTTGCACAAATCCGCAGGGGGCAGCAGTCGCTCGACCGGCTCATCCCCACGCAGTACACGACCGATGCAGGCCAGGCCGACCCAACCGGTCAGCGTCCCGCACTCCAATGGCTAAGCGGGGCGCCGGCGGCCCCGCCGACGGCTTCTGCGCCGGCAACCGCCAGTGCGGCCAATGCCGCGCGCCCGTACCGTCCAATTCGCCGTATCCGTCCAATTCGCCGTATTTCGTCGCGCAACAGCCGCGAGCGGTAGCGCCGGAGCCGGTCTTCGCGCAGCCGACCCCTGGGGCGGCGTGCTCCGCCACCGTTCGCCCCCACGCAGCCCGCGCCGGTCCAGCCGGCGCCGGCCTACGGGCAGCAGATGTGGCCGCGGCAGGGCGGCGGTCCCGACAAGCCAGTGGATACGCCGCAGGGGCAGTATTTGCCCGGTCCGATCTTCAGCGAGAATTCACCCTTTCGCGGCGGTCCGGCCGACGGCGATCTGGCCCAGCCGCTGCCGTTCACGGTCACGACCGAAGAGGCAATGACCGGGCGGCTGATGTTTGGCGTGGGGGTCAACTCCGACGCGGGCTTGGTGGGCACGATCACCCTGGATGAGCAGAACTTCGATTGGACCCGTTTCCCCAACAGTTGGGAAGACATCCGCAATGGCACCGCCTTGCGCGGCGCTGGGCAACGCTTCCAGTTGCAGGCCATGCCCGGCACCCAGGTGCAGCGGTACTCGGTCAACTTCCAGGAGCCGTACTTGTTCGGTCAGCCCGTGGCCTTGGGGTTGAGCGGCTTTTACTACACCGCAAATCTTCAACGAATACACGCAAGCGCAGCTTGGTGGGCGGGTGGCCCTGGGATACCAGTTTACGCCCGACCTATCCGGAACGTTGGCCTACCGCGGGGCCAAGATCAACATCACCACTCCGATCGATCCACTCTTGCCGGACCTGGCCGAGGTGACGGGCCGCAACCTGGCCCTGCACCAGTTCTCAGCGACGCTCACCCACGACAAGCGCGACAACGCCTTCATGGCCACCGAAGGACACCTGATCGAACTGTCGATCTCGCAGGTGTTGGGCTCGTTCGACTATCCGCAGGCCTCGGTCGACCTGCGGAAGTATTTCACGCTCTACGAGCGGCCCGACGGCTCGGGCCGCCACGTGTTGAGCCTGGCCAGCCGGGCGGGCTACACGGGCGACAACACGCCGATCTACGATCGCTTCTACGCCGGCGGTTTCTCCACCATCCGCGGTTTCCAGTTCCGCGGCGTTTCACCCGCAGTATTCGGCCCCAGTATCGGACAAGACGTCATGGTGGGCGGCGATTTCATGCTGCTGGCCTCGGCCGAGTACCTGTTCCCCATCACGGCCGACGACATGCTGCGCGGCGTGGTGTTCTGCGACACGGGCACGGTCGAGCCGAAGATCAACAACTGGAACAACAACTACCGCGTCGCGCCCGGCTTCGGACTGCGAATCGTGGTGCCGGCCATGGGCCCGGCGCCGATCGCCTTGGACTTCGCCTTCCCCATCGCCTGGCAGCCGGGCGACACGCCACGAGATGTTCAGCTTCTTCGTGGGCTTCGGGCGATAAAGGCCGTAGAACGGACTTCATTCCGTTCTACTCGTACTTGATCAGACTGATCGTCTTGTACTGGGCGATGCGCGCGGCCCCTTTCAGGTCGGCCAGCTCGATGAGGAACGCGCAGCCGACGACTACCCCGCCCGCCTTCTCCACCAACCGGCAACAGGCCTCGACCGTGCCGCCGGTGGCCAGCAGATCGTCGACCACGAGGACCTTGGCGCCGGGAGCGATGGCGTCGGTGTGGATTTCCAGGGTGTCGCTGCCATATTCCAGGTCGTAGGTGAGGGCCTCGGGTGCTGAAGGGGAGCTTGCCCGGCTTGCGGATCGGCACCAGCGCGGCATTCAGTTCCAAGGCCACGGGGGCCGCGAAAATGAACCCGCGGGCCTCGGCCGCGGCCACCACGTCGATCTTCTCGCGACGGAAAGGATTGGCCAGGTCGACCACCGCCAGGCGAAACGCCGCCGGGGCGGCCAATAGCGGCGTCACGTCGCGAAAGAGGATTCCCGGCTTGGGGAAATCGGGCACGCTGCGGATGTAGTCTTCAGGTCGAGGTTGAGAGGGGCGACGGGCATGGTAGTGGGGGGCCGCTGGTCGGCAGGGGGTTACGCGGATAGCGAGAGCGGCAGTATACTGCTTGCCATCGTACTGCTGACAATAGCAGCGAGGTATCCGCATGGCCGCCACTGCCGAGGCAAAACGTCACGCCAACAAGATCGTGCGGCGCCTGGCCGAACAATATCCCGACGCCGCCTGCTCGCTCCACTTTCAGTCGCCGCTGGAATTGCTGGTGGCCACGATCCTCTCGGCCCAGTGTACCGACGAACGCGTCAACCAGGTGACGAAAACACTGTTCCGCAAGTATCCCACGGCAACCCACTACGCGCAGGCCGAGCTTTCCGACCTGGAGCGGGACATCCAGAGCACCGGCTTCTTCCGCAACAAGGCCAAGAGCATTCAGAATTGCTGCCGCACTCTGCTGGAGCGGTACGATGGGCAGGTTCCCAAGGACATCGAGAAGCTCGTGGAATTGCCGGGCATCGGGCGAAAGACGGCGAACGTCGTGCTGGGCACGGCGTATGGCATCGCGGCCGGCGTGGTCGTCGACACGCACGTCACCCGGATCAGCCGCCGGCTGGGCCTGACTCGGGAGAAGGTCCCCGAGAAGATCGAGAACGACTTGATGGCGCAGTTGCGCCGAAAGACTGGATCGCCTTGAGTCACCGCATGATCCACCACGGCCGCCGCTACTGCACGGCGCGGAAGCCCAAGTGCGACGAGTGCCCGTTGGAATCCTTGTGCCCCCGAATCGGCGTCGAAGGAACCTAGCCCATGGTCCTATCCGGCCACGAAATCCGGCGGCGGTTGGGCGGCGACATCGTCATCGACCCGTTCGACGAGTCGCGCCTGAACCCCAACAGCTACAACCTCACCTTGCACGACGAGCTGATGGTCTACGAAGAGGTCGTGCTCGACATGCGGAAGGCCAATCGCGTGCGGCGGATGACCATCCCGCCCGACGGACTCGTGCTGCCGCCCAACCAACTCTACCTGGGCCGGACCGTCGAGCGGACCGAGACGCACAACCTCGTGCCGATGATCGAGGGCCGCTCGTCGATCGGGCGATTGGGACTGTTCGTTCACGTGACGGCGGGCTTCGGCGACGTGGGCTTTTGCGGCTATTGGACGCTGGAAATGTTCGCGATCCAGCCGGTGCGGGTCTACGCGGGCGTGGGCATCTGCCAAATCTTCTATCACGACATCCACGGCGCGTTCACCGAATACCAGAGCGACAAGTACCAGCACAACACCGACATTCAGCCGAGCCTGCTGTTCAAGGAACTCAACCCGGAGTGCGCCAACGATCCCCAGTTGACGCTCCCATTTGGCATGGAGCGATCGCACGGGTGACGTATGTACTGCGGCGAAAACGTAGTGGCTGCCAAATTGGCTCCCTGACTCCAAATCTACGGACGCTTGAATCTGCCATTGATCAACGCGCGAGTGACGCGTAGAATAGGTTGAGTATGGGGAAGCTGGGCAAGGACAAGCACGCCAAGGGAACGCCAAAGGGGAAAGATGGCCCCTACTTGGTTTTCGTGAGTCACGCAACAGCGGACAAATGGATCGCCAAGGTGCTCTGTGAGAGAATTGAGGCAGTCGGAGCCGCAACTTTCCGAGACGATCGTGACATTGATGGCGGCGACGACATACCGGACAGAATTCGTCGGGAGATTGTTCGTTCGAACGAGATGGTTGTTCTCTTGACCCCAGATTCCGTTGATCGCCCCTGGGTCCTGCTCGAAGTGGGAGCTGCTTGGGGGCGAAGACAGAGAGCCAGAATCATCGCAGTCCTCTGCCACGTGAAAGTTGACACAATACCGGACATTATCGGGTCCAAGAAGGCCATGTCGATCAACTCGTTCGACGAGTATCTGGAAGAGTTGAAACGGCGAGTAGAAGGACACCGGTCATGAGCACTCAAACTGCAACAACCTACGATGTTTTTCTTTCCTACCCCATAACGGAATCAGGGCTTGCGGAATCGGTGGCTCGTGCATTGGAGCAAGCCGGTCTGGATGTGTTCTGGCAAGACAGATTGGAGAGCGGAGAGGACATACAACATCTGATTTGGCGAGCACTTGCCGAGAGTGCTGCATTGATTGCGATTGTTCCGTCCGAGAGCCCTCTCGCTTCGTCCGTTGCGGTAGAGGTTGGAGCCGCCAAGGCATGGCGTAAACCCATCTACGTCATTCAAGCAGCAGGTGGAAGCATCAAGCTGCCCACCTATCTTGCAGATTGCCCCGTGTACCCGTTTTCGCGCGTGGACGACGTGGTTTCATCGATCAAGCGCGGGCTTGCATCACTCTCGGAGGACGATCGCTCTGTTCTCACAAGTATCTACAGCAAACTAGGGATTCCCGCCGGCCAACTCTTGATGAATCCCGCCGCAATCGAAGAACTGGCGCAAGAGTTCAGTGTGCGATGCGGGAAGATGGTAGCCGGAAAGCGCCTCGTTCACGAGTTGATACGGCTGCGCAAAGCTGGGGGGTTGCCCCGCCTTCATCGCTAGCCGCGGCTTGGGCCGCCCATCTGATCGGCAGAGCATTTCCGAGGAGCAATGAGGCTCGTCGCCCGCTACTTGCCCTTGGCCGCCTTCACTCTGGCCGAAAGGCGCGACTTGACGCGGGCGGCCGCATTGCGATGAATGACGTGCTTGGCCGCGGCCTGATCGAGCTTCTTGGCGGCGGTGCGGAGTTCGGTCTCCGCCTGTTCGACGTTCCCCGCCGTAGCCGCTGCAATCACCTTCTTGCACTCCGTGTGAATCGCACGCTTGGCAGACCGGTTCCGGTCGCGGTGAACAAGGCTCTGCTTGAGTCGCTTTTTGGCACTCTTGATATTTGGCATCGTGTCGGTGTGTTAAATGGGTTTCGAGACTCGGGGGAAAAAGGGGACAGTCCCCATTTGCCGGAACGGCCCGAAGGGTGCTTCGCACAAATGGGGACTGTCCCCTTCCCTCGCGCCATCGGGCGTCAGGCGCCGCTGGCAGGGCTCGCGGGCTCATCGTCCGGGGTATGCACTTCCGGCCCGATATGCTCGGCGTCCTTCACATCAATGGATTCCGGATTCTCGCGTAATTTGGCGATCTTGTCTAGTAGAGCCGAGACGTCTTTGTAGGTGAAATCCAGGCCCGCCAAGGTCGTCAGGTGCTTTTCGGCGGTCTCGATGTCCTTTAGGGCCAGGGCGAGGCGAGCGGCCGAATGCAGCGCCCGCTTCTTATTGTCGGCGTCGCGGTCCGGAATCTCTTGAATCGCCGACTCGTAGTGGTTCATCGCCAAGCGGAACTGCTTGATGTGCTGGAAGCACTGCCCGAGCACCATCATGCACACCCCCCTGCGGCGCGGATCATTCTTGGCGACTTGCAGTTCCCCAATAGCCTCCTCGTATTGGTGGGTCAACATGTACTGATAGCCCAGATCGAACTTGAACGCGAGATTGCTCGGATAACGCTCGACCCGATTCTTGCAGACCTCCAGGTTTCTCTCGAAGTACCTGACTCTGGAGCTTCTTCTTCGCGGCGGGGTCCTTGGCACGGCTGATTTTCTGACGCAGATGGCGGAGTTGGGCGTCTTCCCATTTCTCGCGGATATCCGCGTCGCCGTCGGAGACTTCATAGGCTTTGGCCAACAGTTCCTCGGCCTCCGCGAAACGTTCGGCACTGAGGTAATGCTGGACGAGCTCCAGGTAATGCGCGAGGGTCGCAGGCTCCTGCTCGATTTTCTGCCGCAGTATGTGTTCGAGGCTGGCTTCCCCCTGTTGTTCGCCCTTCACGCGGAGTTTCCGGGCGACTTCCCCCTCGTCGAAATCGCCTCTCGCCCGCTGCTTGCGCACCGTGAGCACGGCAATCGCCCGTTTGGCTTCATCGTCGGTGGGCCGAGCCTCCTCGACGCGATGCCAGCACGCGATCGCCAGGTCGTACTTTCCCCGCTCTTCCAGGGCGATGGCAAAGCGTTTGTTCGCCTCCGGATCCTTCGGGTTGGCCGAGAGAGCGCACTTGAGGTAGAACGCCTCGCAGTCGTAGTCGCCCATTTTCCCCGCCGCGGTGGCCATCGCGTCCAGCGCCGGCACGTCCCAGGGATTGACCGCCAGCACTTTCAGACCGTGAGCGATGACTTCGTCCCACTGCTCCTGGCCCAGTGCCTTCTTTAGAGCGCTTCGAGAGCCTCGCTCTTTGAATTGGGCCAGCGGGTGGCCCTTGCGATTGTGGTTGTACTTCTTTTGGAGATTCTCAAGATACCCGCGTACGTAGATGAAATTGCCCGGCTCGCCCAACACACATTGCGCAAACAACTCGGTGGCGTAGTCGAAGTCGTCGGACGCGGCCTTCTTCGTGGCGTGCTCCAGAACCTTCTCCAACCGCTTTTGCTTGGCGGGGGTGAGTGGTTCGCGGCCTCGTTTTGGGAGTTCTGCAGATGCCATAAGGCTTATTGTAAGCAGCTCGAATCGCCAACACAACGGCCCTGGCGAGCGCCGCTCTCACACACCCGCTGAAAGGAGGGAATGCCGCGGGCGCACGTCATTCGGTTGCGCCCGCCCAGCAAAACAAGATCCGACGGGATCACCGTTGCTCGCGCAACGTGCTCCAACTCCCATAACCCAGCATGAGAGCGCATACGAGGATTCCGATGTCCATCAACGGGCTGATCCGATGGAACGGGAACTGGGTGGCCAGATCGAGTCCGAACACCAGTAATAGCAAGGCGGCGACAACGCCTCCCACAAGACAGAGGGCTTTTGACATCGAGACTCTCCCCGTTGATGGTCCTTTTCGCGCCTTTCAGTATAATTGGCCTTTCCTTGGCTTGCCACTATCTCTAAGGAGACCTTTGAGTGGAATGGAATATTGGGGTCGGACCTTTAACTTCCCAAGCGGTCGATTGGGACCTTTTTCGCCGTCAGATGCCGGGCGCCCGGCAATGGACCTACTTCGACCATGCCGCCGTGGCGCCGCTGAGCGGGCCTGCCCAGGAGACGCTGGTGGGGTGGGCCGACGAGGCCTCGCGCCAAGGGGCAGCCAATTACTCCGCCTGGATGGACGGCATCGAGCGCTTGCGAACTTCGGCCGCCCGGCTGATCGGCGCACAAAAGGAGGAAATCGCCCTGGTGGGAAACACTACCGCCGGCATCAACCTCGTGGCGGAGGGGTTTCCCTGGAGGCCGGGCGACAACGTCGTCACCCGGGCCGACGAGTTCCCCTCGAACCAATATCCCTGGCTGCACCTGGCTGACCGTGGGGTGGAAATCCGCCGTATCCCCACTTCCGGCGGGTCCAACGATCTGGATCGGCTCGCCGCGACCTGCGACGATCGGACCCGTATCGTCACGATCAGTTGGGTGGCCTACGCCAGCGGTTGGCGGCACGACCTCGACCGATTGGCGGAGTTGGTCCATGGCCGGGGAGCCTTGCTGTTTCTCGATGCCATTCAGGGCCTCGGTGTCTTCCCGGTTGACGTCGGCCGCACGCCCATCGACTTCCTGGCCGCCGACGGCCACAAGTGGCTGCTCGGGCCGGAAGGGGCCGGCATTTTCTTCACCCGGCGGGAACACCTGAACCTGCTCCGTCCCGTGGGCGTCGGCTGGAACAGCGTCCAAGGCCACGCCGATTTCAGCCGCATCGAACTGGTCTTCAGGGATACTGCGGCCCGCTACGAGGGCGGCTCGCAGAACGTGGCGGGGCTGTCGGCGCTGGGGGCCAGCCTCGAACTCCTCAGCGGCTTCGGCATGGAGGCAATCTCGCGCCGAGTATTGGAAATCACCGACCTCGCGTGTCAGCGACTGACGGAGATCGGGGCCGTGATCCACAGCGACCGGAGCCCGGCCACCAAGAGCGGCATCGTGAGTTTCGAACTGCCCGGCCGCGATCCCCAAGCCCTGCGGCGGCGGTGCGTGGAGCGGCAAGTGCTATTGAGTTGCCGGGCAGGCCGGCTCCGCATCAGCCCGCACGCTTACAACGACGCCGAGGACGTGGAACGGCTAATGGAGTCGCTGCGATAGGTCCGTCGGGAAGCTTGATCGTCCCGCGGAAACAACATAGACTGCATGTGAAGGTCCCAGAGAAAGCAAATGCCAGTAGTCAGCCGTTTCTTCGGAATTGTGGTGTATATGCACTGGCGCGAGCACGCGCCGCCGCATTTTCACGCGAAGTACCAGGATCAGGAAATCGCTGTCGAGGTTGAGACAGGTGATGTGACTGGAAACATGGGACCCAAGGCGCTCGCACTCATTCAGGAATGGCGGCAATTGCACAAAGCCGAACTGTTGGCCAACTGGTCGTTGGCGGAGCAAAGGCGGTCCTTGCAGCCGATCCCGCCTCTGGAGTAACATCATCATGTTTCTGCACGTCAAAGACGCCAAGTATCTGCACGACTACGTACTGTGGCTGCGCTTCAACGACGGAGCGGAAGGCGAAATCGATCTGGAGAGAGAGTTGGAGGGAGAGGTTTTCGGACCGTTGAAGGACCGGCAGTTGTTCCAGAGATTTCGCGTAGACCCTGAGTTGGAAACCGTCGTTTGGGAGAACGGCGCCGATTTGGCGCCCGAGTTCCTGTACGAAAACATGCGTGTCTTGGCGTGACAACGATCGACGATGGATCCCAAATGACCAATCCCCAACCTTCCCCCCGCATCGCCGTTTATCCCGGCTCCTTCGACCCGATCACCCTCGGCCACCTCAACGTGATGGAGCGGGCGAGCCGGCTGTTCGACCGGCTGATCGTGGGCGTGGGTGTTAACATCGAGAAGCAAACCCTCTTCACGCCCGAGGAACGGCGCGAATTGATCCGCGGAGCGACGGCCCACCTGGAGAACGTCGAAATCCGCACGTTCACCGGTCTGGCGGTGGCCTTCGTCCAGCAATGCGGGGCACGGATCATGGTGCGGGGCGTGCGTCCCATTACCGACATCGCCGCCGAGTTGACCATGATGATGGCCAACCGCCGCCTGGACCCGGACGTGGAGACGCTGTTCATGATCGCCGACGGGGAGTTGGCCCACGTCTCCAGTGCGCTGATCAAACAGATCGCCTCGGTGGCCAGCGACGGGGAGCTTGCCCGGTTCTTGCCGCCGAACGTGGTTCGCGCGCTGCGGGCGCGGCTGGGAAGGACGGAGCCGTAGCTGTTGGCAGCGAAACGCCGTGCCCGGTCTAAAGCTTATCTCTCCGACCGCTCACGCGGGACGTGATCCTCGATGAACGACAACACGGAATACGAAGGATTGTAGTGCTTGTTCAGGAATAGAGAGTTCTGCTCGCGGTACAGCGTCTCTCCGATCTGATCGGCGATGGGGATCAACATCTGCTCGTGGCGGCAGAGCACCGGCGAGACGCGGGCTACGCTGCCGGTGGTCTGCCAATTGAGGCAGCCGCACGTATTGTGGCAGCGGCGGCGGATGGCACACGCGCGGCAGGGCTCTTTTTCGTCCTGGGATTCGTCGTGGAGTCTGGCACGCTTCGCGTCGTCGATCCCGGAAATCACGTCGCCAATGCACCACCGGCTCGCCGGGCCCGCGGTGGTGAATTGTACACAGGGGAAGAGGAACCCCTGCGGGTCCACGGAAATCTGCCGGTTCCCCAGTTCGCAGTGTTCCTTGCAGACCTCCTCGCCTTGGATGTGCGACGACAGCTTTACCTCGAACGGACTCAGGTAGAACTTCCGGCCTCGACGGGTCCACTCGACGTACAGATCCCCCAACCGGTCATACTGCCGCTGCAATTCCTCAAGGGCGGGCTCCGTCCACGGTCCGGCGTAGTTCAACGAGACGATCAGGTAACGGCAGCCCTCATCCAGTAGGAACGCAACCGATTCGGTCAGCAGCGGGGCCGTATCGGGGTTGACCACCATCAGCACGCTTGCGTAAGGCCGCACGGAGAGGAGCAGCCGCAGCTTGGGCAAGAGGCGGTCGAAACTCGGCGAGCCGTCGGGCAGGAGACGATGGCGGTCGTGGGCTTCGCGGATGCCGTCGAGGCTCATGGCGATAAGGACATCTTCGTCCACCGCGAATTGCAGAAACTCGTCGTCCAGCAACAGTCCGTTGGTGGTGAGCTTGAAATGGAATCGTCCCCGGCCCCGCTCTTGCATACGGCGGCGCTCAGCCACCAGGGTACGGATTAGGTCTTTGTGCAGCAGCGGCTCGCCACCGAAGAAAACGATTCCGCACGAACCCTCAGCCAGCCGGGCACCGAGCTCCAAGGCGCGCTGGCCGGTCTCCAGTGTCATTGCCGGGCCGGCCTTGGGCAGGGAATAGCAGTACGAGCACCGCAAATTGCACGCGCGGGTGAGGTGAAGCGTGAGATGCATCGCTACGGAACCGCCTTCTTCTTCAGCCAGGCGGCAAAGTCCTGGACCTGTAGGCGGACCAGGGCCTTCGCCTCAGTGCTGGCGTCCTCCAAACGCTTCTTGAAAGGCTTTCGCCATTCGGTTTCGTCGCCGTCCTCCGAGAGCGGAGACTTCATAGGGACCAACGGATCGTAAAAAACACCGAGGTAAATCCGCTCCTTGCCGAGTCCCTCGGCCCTGTTTGCCACGAATGCCGCGGCGTCCTTGAAGTCGTATTCGGTGACCGTGCCGGAGCGCGTCTTGCGCCGAAGGGATCGCCAGCTTGCTCCGAAAGGTACGACACGGCGATTCTCTTGTTGGGGTCGATGCCATCGGGTTTTAGTGGCTTGGCGTTTCGCGGGTCTTCGATCGTCTTTTCGATACGCTCGACCTTGCCATCCGCTTTGATGACTGCGTCCCGCTCCTTGATTCGCCGAGGAATCAGAACATCGCGAAAAGGCGGGGCTTCTTTCAGTTGAATCCCATGCTTACCAAGCTCCTCGCGGACGATTTGCATCGCCTCCTCCTCCGAGAGGAAGACCGGCGGTGAAACGACGATGCAACCGGTTAACCCGCGGCCTTTTCCGTGCTCGAAAATGGGAGCCACGATGGTGACTCCCGCCTCGGTTGCCGCCCACAGACGCCAATTCCCGGCGACGTGTGCTAGTGCGAACGTGGCGGCGCCCGCGAGCACTTCACGGCGAGTGGGGTAGGCCGGGGATCGACTTTGCTGGACCGGTTTGGGCTCCATGCTCCTGCTCCTGAGTCAGCCACGGCGCGAGCCGCATTGCTACGGGATCGCGTTATTTTGCTTCAACCAGGTAACGAAATCCTGGACTTGCTCATGAACCAACTTCCTGGCCTCAGCCTTGCCCTGCTCCTTGAGCTTTTTCCACGGCACCCCGGTGTCATGGGCGAACGGCACGGCGGGATCGTAGAAAACGCCGAAGTAAAGCGGTTCCTTGCCCCGCTTCGTCACTTGCTCCACCACATACACCGCGGCGTCCTTGAAGTCGAATTCGTCTACCGTGCCACGCCCCGTCCTTGCCCCAAAGGGATCCTCCTCTTGCCACAGTTTGAACGAGAGGTACAAGACGGCGATTTTCTTGCTGAGATCAATGCCATTGGGTTTCAGCGGCGTGACGTTTCCATATTTGTCGACAGGCTCGGCTGTGCCGTCCGCCTTCCGGACCACCTCCCACTCTTTGGTTCGCTGAGGAATCAGAATACTCTTCAAAGGCTGGGCTTCTTGCAGTTGAATCCCATGCTTGCCAAGCTCTTCACGGATGACTTGCATCGCCTCTTCTTCCGATAGGAAGACGGGCGGCGAGACGACCACGCAGCCGGCTGCCCCGCGGCCTTCTCCGTGCGCAAAAACGGGGCCGACAATCGTGGCGCCTGCCGCTGATTGTTGGCTGTCGCGCCAGCAGCCGGCAAAGTTGGCCAACACAAACGTCGCCGCGCCCACGAGCACTTCGCGGCGAGTGGGGTATGCAGGTGTGTGGCCCTGTTCAACAGGCTTGGGCTGCATGGTCCTGCTCCGGGTCAAGATCCGCCGCGTAGAGTCGATGCCCTTCCACAACCAGCCCATTGTACCCCAAGAAGACGGGGACCACAAGCCGTTTTGCGACTTGTGTGAGCCAATCGAGGCGGCAATTGATCCGCCATTCCGGCCTTCCCAGACTGGGCGCGACCGCCGGTCGCGGCTTTCCGACGCGGACGTTAAT
The DNA here is from genome assembly GCA_963759115.1 of uncultured Planctomycetaceae bacterium. Lineage (GTDB taxonomy): Bacteria > Planctomycetota > Planctomycetia > Pirellulales > Thermoguttaceae > CAVWXT01. The sequence goes on along the minus strand of CAVWXT010000005.1, from coordinate 2,622,562 downwards.
TGTGCTCCGCCGTCCTGCTGTCGCCATTCTCCTTGTTGAGATAGCGGCGCAGGTAGCGGGCCCGCTCAATGTTGCGGTCGGCCGTCTCCAGTTCGCTGCCGGTGAGCTTTTGCAGATGGGCCGGCTGCGTGCGGATGAACATCTCATTGATGGCCGGGATGTTCAACTCGCGGATCAGGCCCAGGTTCACTCCCATTCGCACGCTGGACAGCAGGTGCATCGTCTCCTCGGAACTGATCGTCTGCGCGGTGCGGAGAATGCCGTAGGCCCGGCTCACTCGGTCGTGCAGGCTCTCGTGACTCTCCTTGATGAGAAACTCCCGCGCCTGGCGCTCGTAGTCGATGATGACCGGCACGATGTCGCTCACCTGGCGGATCAACTCCGACTCGGTGCGTCCCAGCGTGACCTGGTTGCTGATCTGGTAGAAATCGCCCATCGCCTGCGAGCCCTCGCCGTACAGGCCGCGGACCGCCAGGCTGACCTTCTGCAGGCTGCGGAACACCTTGTCGATCTGCCGCGTGATCACCAGCGCGGGCAGGTGAAGCATCACGCTGACGCGCATGCCGGTGCCGACGTTCGTGGGGCAGGCGGTCAGATAGCCCAGCCGGTCGTGGAAGGCATAGGCGACCTTCTCCTCGATCAGGTTGTCGATGCGGTTGACTTGCTCCCACGCCCCGGCCAGATCGAGCCCGCTCTGCATCACCTGGATCCGCAGGTGGTCTTCCTCGTTGATCATGAGGCTGAACTTTTCCTGGCGATCGATGGCCACGGCGCGGGTGCCCTGGCCCTCGGCGTGCTCGCGGCTGATCAGGTGCCGCTCGACGAGGAATTGGCGATCGACCTTCTCCAACTGCGACACGTTGACGTAGAGCAGGTCCTTTTCGGAGGCGATGGCCAGCACCCGCTCGTGCAGAATCTTCTCGATGCGGGCGCGGTCCTGGGGCGTGGCCCGGCTGATGAACGGAAAATCGGCCAGGTTCCGCGCCAGGCGGATGCGGCTGCTGATGACGATATCGGCCTCGGGGCCGGCGCCCGCAGCCACTCGCCGTTGCTCTGCGTGAGATCGTCGATTTGCACGGCGTCAAGTTCCTTCCGTTTCGGTCCGTTGAATTTCGTCGCGTAAGGCGGAGGCCCGCTCGTAGCGCTCTTCGTCGATGGCTTCCTTCATCTCCCGGCGGAGCCGGATCAACTGGGTGCGTTTCTCGCTGCCGCCGGCGGGACGCCGCGGATGCTTGCCCACGTGCTCCGACTCGCCGTGAATGTTGGTAATCAGCGGCTCCAGTTGGGCCTGGAAGCAGACGTAGTCGTGCGGACAACCCAGCCGTCCCTGGCTGCGAAATTCGAAGAACGTGATCCCGCACACCGGGCAAGCCTGCTGGTCGAGTTGGGCCAAGGCCTCTGCGGTCTTGCCGATCGCCATCTGTTGCGCCAACGCCGCCGCCACCCCGCCCACACCCGTCGGTTCGTCCGACGAAGCCGTCAGATACTGCCTGGCATGCTCTTCGCAGAGGTGCAATTCTTGCGGTTTGCCGCCCGTCAACTCCGTGATGTGGAACGTCGCCGGCTTGTCGCATTGCTGACACTTCATCGTCGAACCTCGAGCCAATCAGGACGCATCCTCGGTTTCCCCTAAGGATTCTAGCAGCCCCCCCTCGCGTGTCAAGGCAAGTCGGAATTCCCCGTTGCGCCCGCGTTTGCGTCGGTCGCGCCACGATTGCCGCAACTCGCAGGGCCTGCTAAGCTAACGTTTCTCAGACCAACACCGCCGCCATGAAAGATCGTGCCGCAGTAGCCAGCGGCTAACGGCCACCGGACGCGGCAACGGACACTCCGACGCTGTTCGCCGCCCGCGATTCTCACGATACCCTTATGGAAAACACATCCACTTTCCACTACCCGGATTTCGAGACCTTCAACAAGCTCGCCGCCGGCGCCGACCTTGTTCCCGTCTACCGGCGGCTGGTGAGCGATGCGTTGACTCCCGTAACCGCGTTTCACAAGATCGACGCCGGCCGTTGCGCTTGCCTGTTCGAGAGCGTGGTGGGCGGCGAGAAGGTGGGACGTTACAGCTTTCTCGCCACCGAGCCGTTCTTTGAAATCGAGGCCTACGGCAAACGGGTTACCACCAGCGCGTACTCGGGGGTATCCGCCGGCGGCTCGCCGACCCTGGTCACCCGCCAGTTCGACTGCGAGAACCCGCTGGACGAACTGCGCCGTCGGGTGGAGGCGGTCCGGGCGGTTCATCTGCCGGAGTTGCCGCCTTTTTGTAGCGGCGCGGTCGGATACGCCGGCTACGACACCGTGCGCTATTTTGAGCGGCTGCCCCATGCCCCGCCCGACGATCGCCAGGTGCCCGACATGGCGTTCGCCTTCTACGATCAGATGGTGGTGTTCGACAACGTCACCAAGGCGATCGTGGTCGTGGCGATGGCGCGGCTGGATAAGCCCGGCGTCACCCCCGCGCAGGCCTATCAAGCGGCCTGCCGCCGCGTGGACTCCCTGGTCGAGCAGCTTTCCTCGCGACCCTGCGATCTTCGGCCGTTCGACATCCGCCCGGGCGGCGAGGTGACGCTTCCGTACCGCTCGAACTTCACTCAGGCCGAGTTTGAGGCCGCCGTGCGCAAGTGCGTCGAGTACATCCGGGCCGGCGACATTTTCCAGGTGGTGCCGAGCCAGCGGCTGGAGGTGCCGCTAAGGACCCATCCTTTCGAGATCTATCGCACGCTGCGGGTGGTGAACCCCAGCCCCTTCATGTTCTACGTCCGCACGCCCAGCGTCACGCTGGTAGGCAGCTCGCCGGAAGTAATGGTGCGCGTGGTCGACGGGCAAGTCACGGTGCGGCCGCTGGCCGGCACGCGGCGGCGCGGCGCGACCGAGGAAGAAGACAACCGATTGGCCGAAGAACTATTGGACGATCCCAAGGAGCGCGCCGAGCACGTGATGCTGGTCGACCTGGGGCGGAACGACGTGGGGCGGGTGGCCCGCTATCGTTCGGTGCAACTGAGCGACGTGATGACGATCGAGCGCTACAGCCACGTGATGCACATTACCTCGAACGTCAGCGGCCAGTTGGCCCCCGGCAAAAGCGCCTTCGACGCCCTGCAAGCCTGCTTGCCGGCCGGCACCGTCTCCGGCGCACGAAGGTCCGGGCGATGGAAATCATCGACGAGTTGGAACCGCACCGCCGCGGTCCCTACGCCGGGGCAGTGGGCTACGTCGATTTCGCCGGCAACATGGACACCTGCATCGCCTTGCGAACCATCGTCATCCACGACGACAGGGCGTACGTGCAGGTTGGCGCCGGCATCGTGGCCGACAGCGTGCCGGAGAGCGAATGGAACGAAACGCTCAACAAGGCCCGTGGACTGCTGAAAGCCATTGAGTTGGCCGAGGGAAGAAACGCGTAGCAGCGCGAGGGCATTTCTGTGCCCATGCCCCTTCGGATTGCCCGAATCGGTCGCGTGGACTACAATTACGCTCGTTGGCGACCCTGCCGGCGGCTGTTGGCCGCCGGCTGCCTTTGTTGCGTTGTCGAGAGTGAGCGAGCGACGTCCCGTCGCGATGGAGACATCGATCATGGCCACGGTCGAACACGTTCCGGCGGAATTGCGATTCCGGCTGTACGGGGTCTCCTGGGAGAGCTACCTGCAACTGCGTGCGTCGCCGGAGAATGAGCACGTTCGCATGACTTACGACCGGGGGGACCTGAGGATGATGTCGCCGTCCAAAACCCACGAACAGTATGCTTCCCTGATCGACCTGTTGATTCACGCCTGGGCAGACGCGAACGACGTGGACATTCAGGGTTGCCGCGCGGTTACTTTCAAGCGCGACGACCTGCAACGGGGCTTGGAGCCCGACAATTGCTATTATGTGGCGCACGAGCTGTTGGTACGCAGCAAGACCGAGCTTGATCTTCTGGTCGATCCTCCGCCCGACTTGGCGGTCGAGATCGATCTGTCGGGTGAGAGGATGGACAAACTGAAGCTCTATGCCGCTTTCGGCGTGCCCGAGGTATGGCGGTTCGATGGCCGGAGTCTGCGGGTGTTCGTCTTGGGCGAGGACGGAGATTATCAGCAGCGTGCCGCCAGCGCGAGCTTTCCCGGTCTCCCGCCTGCCGAGATCGAAGGCGTGCTCCACAAGTTGGGCACCGCCAGTGAAACCGCCCTGGTGCGATCCTTCCGCCAGTGGATGCGCACCGCCAACCGCCCCTGAACAACAATTTACGGGCAGCGACTAGAGTCGCCGAGCTGAGACATGTTTCCCGCCACCCGATTGCGACGGCTTCGATATCATCCGGCGGTCCGCGAGCTGGTTCGCGAGACGCGGCTCTCGCCGGCCAATCTGATCCTGCCGCTGTTCGTGCGTCCCGGCAAAGGCGTGAGCGTGCCGATCGCGTCGATGCCGGGTCACTCTCAGCTTTCGCCCGATATGTTGGCCGACGAGATCAGCCAGGCCGCAGAACTCGGGCTGGGCGGCGTGCTCCTCTTCGGCATCCCCGACGAAAAGGATGCTCTTGGCAGCGACGCCACCAGCGACTCGGGCATCGTGGCCCAGGCCATCCGCGCCGCCAAACAGGCGGCCAAAGATTTCCTGGTCGTCACCGACGTCTGCTGTTGCGAATATACCGATCACGGCCATTGCGGCGCCATCGGCCGCTCGACGGGGCGACTCGACGTGGAGAACGACGCCACGCTGGAGTTGCTGGCCAAGCAGGCCCTGGTTCACGCCCGTGCCGGCGCCGACGTGGTCGCTCCCAGCGGGATGATGGACGGCATGGTGGGGGCGATTCGCAAGGCGTTGGATGCCGCCGGTTTCTCGCACGTGCCGATCATGAGCTACGCCGCGAAATTTGCCAGCGCGTTCTACGGCCCGTTCCGCGAGGCGGCCGAGAGCGCCCCGCAATTTGGCGACCGCCGCAGCTATCAGATGGACCCCGCCGCGGCGGCGGACCAGGCGATGCGCGAGATCGAGTTAGACCTGGCCGAAGGGGCCGACATCGTCATGGTCAAGCCGGCTCTGGCGTATCTCGACATCATCCACCGAGCGCGGGATCGCTTTCCCGGCGTGCCGTTGGCCGCCTACAACGTCTCCGGCGAGTACAGCATGGTCAAGGCGGCGGCCGAGCGCGGCTGGCTCGACCCGCGGGCGGCCGCTCTGGAATGCCTCACGGCGATTCGTCGCGCCGGGGCGAGCATCGTGCTGACCTATTGGGCCAAAGACGCAGCGCGGTGGCTGGAAGATCTCTGAACCTCGTGCGGCCAAGACGTTGCCACCCTCACCCCCTGCCCCTCTCCCAAAGGGAGAGGGGAGACATGAAGGCGTCTATCCCAAAATCTTCAGGAACTTGATGAGAATCAGCACCAGCATGACGACCAGGTAGATGCGGAGAACGATCAAAGCGACCTTGACCGTGCGGGTTGTTTGGATGCGGGGCATGGCGTGGCTCTACACTCGGGTGCGCGGGATGAAGCCCTTCATGATGTCCTTGTAATGAATCACGCCCAACAGGCAGTCCTTCTCATTCACGACCGGGATCATGCGGTAATGGTACTTGGCAAACAATTCGGCCAGGTCGTCTTTGAGGTCGTCGGCTTCGGCCGCGACCACGGGGGCGGCCATTAAATCGCCCAGCGTGACGTTGTCGGCGGCGAGTACCAACTCGCGCAGATCCACCACGCCCATCAACATGCGGTCCGGCTCGGCCGTGATGTAGATGTAGGAAACCATGTCGTGATCGAACTGCGACGAACGTAGTTCCCGCAGGGCGTCGCCGACCGTGGTTTCCCGGGGCATGGTCACGCAACCGGTCGACATCAGGGCCCGAGCGGTCACTTCCCGCTCCGAGAGGATCGCCTCGACCCGGCCCGCCTGCTCCTTGGGGAGCAAGGCGAGCAGTTCCATCTTGTCGTCGTGCGGCAGCACTGCAAACAGGTCGACCAATTGGGCCGTGGACATCTCGGTGAGAATGGTGCGGGCCCGCTCCTGGCGGAGGTTGGCGATGATCTGACGCTGGGCCCGCGGTTCGGCCTCCATCAGCGTTTCGGCCGCCTTTTCCGAATCTAACAGCGAGAACACGGCCGTTTGTTCTTCGCCGGAGAGTTCTTCCAGCGCATCGGCCAGGTCTTCGCTGGGTAGTTCCCTGATCTGGGCCCGCGTGATCGACAGCGACACCGTGTCGCTGGCCACGGCGTCTTCCAGCGACAACGGCTGGACGTAGCGCCAGGAGATGAACTGATCCTTCATCGAGTGAATCCAGCCGAGCCCCCATTTGCGCAGGAAGCCGTTGAAGGAGATATCGACGTGAACGACGACCATGCGTCCTTTGGATTCGAGCAAATGGACGTCGTTGACCACTTCCGTTCGCCGTCCGTCCATGTCCAAGATGGTCTTGCCCATCAGGTGCTCGTTCAACAGCATCCAGCCGGGATGGTCGACGAAGGGCGGGTATTGGCCGCCATCGGGGGGCGGTTGGACGAAGACGGCATCGTCGTCGATCTTCACCACGCGTTCCCAGGCGACGAACTCCGTGGGTTTGCCCCAGCCGTGTTCCAGATAGATGCCCACGGCCTCGGGGTAAGGATCGCTGAGCCGGAACACCAGGTCGGTCAACCGACCGATGCGGTTTTTGATCTTGCCCGCGCAGACGGGGCGGTTCAACAACTGGGAGAAGTAGTGGAAGCGATAGTCCTTCGCCGGGCCGGCGGGATCGAGGTTCTTCGGCATGTTGGCACTCGTTGCCATGATGACACCCTCGGGCCTATTCGGCGAACAACACGGAGATTCCGAAAACCGTGGAAACCGCGATCACAAAGATGACAATCGCCCAGTTGACGAAGTTCTGCCAGCGCGAGTTGACGTACGCTCCCATCAGCGGCTTGTCGTTCAATAATAGGATCAAGAACACCAGGGCGGCCGGCAGCAGGGTCACGGCCACGACCTGGACGAAAAGCGTGATCGCGTTTTGCACGTCCATGCTGGCCACCAGCGACACGACGCCCGCCGACATGAGCATAGCCAAGTAGACGGCATAGAACCAGGGCGCCTCGCGGACGCTCTTGTTCAACGAGTGGGCCCAGCCAAAGACCTCGCCGACGGCCCAGCTTGTCGACAGCGAGATGCACAGCGCGCCAAGTAGTCCGGCGTCGAACAGTCCGATGGCGAACAGCAACTTGGCCCAGTGCCCCCAGGTGGCGTTGGGCATGACGGCCGGCATGGCCTCGGCGCTCTTGGCGGCCGAATCCACGTCGCGCCAGGTGTGCAACTTCGGATCGACGCTCTGCCAAGGCCCGTCGGTGGCCAGGTTGGCTTCTTTGTCTGCGGCCACAACCGCGGGAGGAGGATTGGCAGGGTTGTAGTAGAACACGCCAGCGGCGGCGATGACAATGAACGCCGCCACCATGCAAGTGAGGAACGAGCCAAAGAACGTGTCGATCTTGCCGGCCTCGATGTCGCGGACGTCCATCCCCTTGTCAACCACGGCGGACTGCTGAAAGAAAATCTGCCACGGCGTAATGGTCGTGCCGATGTTGGCCATGACCAACGTGATCAGGGCGGCGCCGGGCAGGATGCCCCGCAGGCTGGGGTTGTAGAACCCGCGGCCCACCGCGGCCCAACCATCGGCCACGTTGCCGGTTTGCATGGCCCAAATCGCGGCCGGAATGTAGACCAGGTTGAACAGGCAGAAGAATAGCGTGACCTTCTCGAACGTCCAATACTTGCCCGACATCACGATCCCGAACATGAGTAAGGTCACCCCCAGGAAGCTGACCCATTCGGGAATCCCAAAAATCCGCATGGCCTGGGTCATGCCGATGTACTCGGTCACCAACGTCAGCCAGTTGATCAACGCCAGATCGAAGATGGAGAACCAGCCCCAGAAGGGGCCAAAGGCGTCGAAAATGGCCTCGGCGTGGCCTCGCTTCGTCACGGCGCCCAACCGGACCGTCATCTCCTGCACATAGTATGCCATAGGCAGGAGGATGATGAAGGCCCAGAGGAGGCCGAACCCCGTCTTGGCGCCGGTCTGGGAATAGGTGGAGATGCCGCCGGCGTCATTGTCGGCCACCATCGTGATGATGCCGGGTCCCACCACGGCCAGCAGGATCAGCCCGCGGCGCTTCAGTCGGTGCATCCAGTGAATGCTCTTGCTGATCCAGTACATGGGTCTCAGTCAGCATGCGACGTTGGCGGAACAGAAATACCCTGGAAGTGGCTGCCTTCCAGGGTACGTGAAACTTCAAACCACCGGGGGTATCGGTCACCTTCGGCCGAATTGATTGCTAAAAGATAATCTGATTCACGGGAACTTGCAAGTCGATCCGATTGTGCGCCAGGGCCGATCAGTTTTCCCAAAATCCGAGTTGATAGGGGTAGGGAAGGCCGGTTAAGTTCCCGGCCTCCCCTCCCTCCGAACCGGACTGGCGGATTTCCCGCATCCGGCTCTCCGGTTAGTGGTGTTACCTCGTAGAGGATTGGTGAACCGAGCGCGGGAAGGAAACAAGGTTCCTTCTCGGGATCGGCAGAAGCGAAAGGCCCTGACCTTCACGGGAAGGCCACCAACATGCAACATCGACGGTGCGGCCAATCTGAGCCAAGTTACGTGTGCCTGACGCAGTCCGTCGTGGCTAGTCGTTGCCGACACTCGCGGTACGGTGTGGTTTTGGCCGTGCGTCATGTTTCATCCACTTTCCTGCGTCCCTTTGCTCGACGGGCATTGCCCCGCTTCCTCGCTCGTATGGACGCTCTGACTCCTGGGCGGTCGATTCTTCGTATCCTTATCAGGGACAATGAACTTCGTCCTTGTACCCGCCCAGGTCTCCTTGCTTCATGTATCAAACCTTCCGACCGTTCCGCCTCCAACCACCTGTTGCCGCCTCTGGGGCTTGGTTTGGTTTCCCCCCGGAGCTTACCGCGCGGTCTGCCGACCGCATCCCTTGCGAGGACCACAGCGTCACTTGGGCTTCGCCTTTTCCTAGCAGGCTCGCCACGACAACCGGCCGAATCGAGTTCGTCATCCTGCGGACCAGCCGTTCACCTTCAGTTGCTCTCCACCCCCTCTCACGAGGACGCAGTTACTTTCGGTTACGAAGTTCAAACCCAATTTCGACAAGGACTTGCACCTTGCTGATTCGATACACTCACAAGCGCACTAGGAGGCGACTCCAGTCGCCGATTTGCGGCTGATTTCGGGCAATCGGCGACTGGAGTCGCCTCCTACAGCGAAAAACTGATCGGCCCTGGATTGTACGCCCCCGCGCGACTCGCATTTCCCGACCAGCGGGGGGAAATGTTTCGGCCACGGGGGCTCGCACGCTTGCCGAGCCGCCGCCGATCCACGATAATCACGAATTGAGACGCTCCGCCTCCCGAGGGCATCAGCATGCCTACCCACACATCGACGGCTCCCGTCCCCTCCCCGCTGCCCTCGTTCGCCCCGCCGACCGCCAGCGATCGTTTGATGTCGCTCGATGCCTTGCGCGGCTTCGACATGTTCATCATCACCGGTGGCAAGCCGCTGCTGTTGGGCCTGGCTGCCTTGTTCGCCAACAAACACTGGTTCCTCACCCGGGAGCACGTTCGGCAGCTTACTACCCAACTGACGCACCCGGAATGGAGCGGTTACTCGTTCTACGACCTGATCTTCCCGCTCTTCATTTTTTTGGTCGGCGTGGCCCTGCCGTTTTCGTTGTCCAAACGCATCGAGCGCGGCGAAAGCAAGGGCCGGCTGTATTGGAGGATCGTTCGCCGCACCGTGCTGCTGGTGCTGCTGGGAATGATCTGCACCAATAAGCTGCTGCTGTTCGATTTCACGGAGCTTCGTTACGTCAGCGTGCTGGAGAAGATCGGCCTGGCCTACTTCTGTGCGGCCATCATCACGCTGCACACGTCGGTCCGCGGCCGCGTCGCCTGGATCATCGTCATTCTGCTGGGATACTGGGCCGCTTTGACGTACATCCCCATTCCCGTCTATGGCGCGGGACAACTGGGCACGCCGGGCGCAACCTTAACCGATTACGTTGACCGCGCCGTGACGCCGGGCAAGCTCATCCACGACAATCGCGACCCGGAGGGACCAACCTCCACGATCCCGGCCGTGGCCACGGCGCTGATCGGCGTCTTGGCCGGACAATGGCTGCGCGAGTCGCGCCGCAACGGGCACGTCAAGGCCGCCGCGCTGCTGATGGCGGGCTTGGTCTCTCTCGATCTGGCGCTCCTCTGGAACATGTGGTTCCCGATCCAAAAGAACCTCTGGACCAGCTCCTTCGTCCTTTGGACCGGCGGCTGGAGCCTGTTGCTGCTGGGGCTCTTCTACCTGCTGATCGACGTGTGGGGCTGGCGAAAATGGGCCTTCTTCTTCGTGGTGATCGGCATGAATGCCATCACGATCTATGCCTTAAAGGAGTTCGGGGTCGATTTCGGCGCCGTGGGGCAGTTGCTTTTCGGCCGCGCGCCCGTACACAAGCTCGTGTTGTTGCCGCTGGCCACGATTGCCGTCGAATGGCTCTTCTTCTACGTCCTCTATCGCAACCGAATCTTCCTGCGGCTGTAGTCGGCCAGTCTGCGTCCAAATTCACCGGGAGTCGTTCCGCATGGCCACCGCCCCATGGACCAATCCCGATCGGGCCACGCTGTCCCCAAAGGCATCGCAACCCGGCGGCGAACGCCTGTTGTCGCTGGACGCCTTGCGCGGTTTCGACATGTTCTGGATCGTGGGCGGGAGCGGTTTGGTGCTCGGTCTGGCCAAGATCATCGCCCGCGGCGAGACCCCGCCCTGGTTCGTCAAGCTTGCCGCGCAGATGGAGCATCCCGATTGGAACGGATTCACGTTCTACGATCTGATTTTCCCGCTGTTCATTTTCTTGGCTGGCGTGGCCATGCCCTACTCGTTCTCCAAGCATCTCGAACGCGGAGAAGGCATGGGCCGGCTGCACTGGAAAATCCTCCGCCGGGCGGTGCTGCTGGTGCTGATGGGACTGATCTACCAGGGATTGCTGGTCGATGGGTTCACCTCGAACCTGCGCTACCCCAGCGTGCTGGGGCGGATCGGCCTGGCCTATTTCTTCGCCGCGCTCATTACGTTGCACACGTCAACCCGCGGCCGCGTGGCCGGCATCGTCATCCTCTTGCTCGGCTATTGGGCCGCCATGATGTGGATCCCGGCGCCCGACTTCGGCGCGGGAAACCTTGAGCCGGGCAAGACCCTGGCCGATTATATCGACCGCTCCCTGTTGCCGGGCAAGCTGTATCGCATCGATCGAGAACCCCGAGGGGCTCTTCTCAACGATCCCGGCCATCGCCACCGCGCTGTTGGGAGTGCTGGCCGGGCAATGGCTCCGCCAGTTGCATCGCGGAGGGAGCATGAAGGCCGCGGCGCTGCTGATTGCGGGCGGAATCTGCTTGGGCTTCGGCGCCCTCTGGAACCTGTCGTTCCCCTTCAACAAGAACCTCTGGACCAGTTCCTTCGTCCTGTGGACCGCCGGCTGGAGCCTGCTGCTGCTGGGGCTCTTTTACCTGGTCATCGACGTGTGGGGCTGGCGGAAATGGGCCTTCTTCTTCGTCGTGATCGGCGCCAACGCCATTACCATCTACATGGCGTGCCGGTTCGTCGATTTCGGGGCCGCCGGGAAATTGCTCTTCGGCCATGCTCCCATTCACAAGGCACTGCTGCCCTCCGCCGGCCTGGTGGTGGAGTGGCTGTTCCTGTACGTCCTCTACCGCGGTCGGATGTTCTTGCGGCTGTAGATCGCTCTACTTCATCCCGAAGATGCCCGTGGCATACCACACGCCGTTGCTGCCGCGTTTCATGTCATAGCCGAAGAAGCGGCTGGCCGCCCGGACGGCGCTCCAATGCCCGTCGGAAAGCCGCCAGCAGCGGACGCACTCGATGGCCGCCTCGACCAGGTTCTCGCCCGGCCAACTCTCGGCGCACACCTCGCGGGCGCTCAATCCTCCCGGCAGCCGGGCGACGATGCGATGGAACCGCGACTCCCAAAAATGGTGCCCCTGCAATCGGATTCGCGCCTGGTATTCCGAGTGGCTTTCGGCCTCCTCGAGCAGGTTGGCATCGAGTTCGCCGCTGGTGCTGGCCGGCTTGTCGGGATGGATCCGCACCGCGTAGATCAGCGTTCGCTGGGTCAGCGTGCCCGGCGGCAGGTCAAGGATCACCGCCATCCGCTCCGGCGTGTACCACAGCTTTTCCGTGATCGGAAACGTGCTGACCACCGCGCCGCGCAGTTTGGCGTCGGTGCTGCGGAAATCGACAATCGCAATGCCCGGCCGGCCGAGCATCTCGTGAAATGCCCCGTGTTCGAGCAGCGTCACCGGCTTGCCGCCCGCGGTGATCTTGGCGTCCAGCGGGAGTTGCACGCACACGTAGTCCTGAAGCTTGCGCCGCACGGTCGGATCGCTGAGAGTTTCTGCCTTAAAGCGGTTGCACGTCCCGTCGGCGCAATCGTCGCAAAAGTAGACCAGCATCATTTTGTTCTGGTCCTCGGCCGCCGTCATGGCCTCGGCGTACTTGTTCGACCACTCGATCTCGGGCGGCGGACTTTCGATGGCGCGGTCGAGGCCTGTGCCCGGCACGGAGTCCGTCGCCGCAATGACGGGCGTCCGACTCAGAACCATTACCATTGTGGCCCCACAAATCAACACGGCTAAACGTGAGTTGGCGTATCTCAAAGTCGCAACTCCTTCACCAAAGTCCCGTTGTTGTGGATCGCTATAGTTGATAAGCTACGCAAACTTGAACGTTTGTGCGGGCGCGAAGTGCCCGATTATGGCAGACTGGGCAATCTGCGGTCTATAACCCGATGTAACTACTCAGTTCCGTGAACAGGGAGGGCGTGCGTATGAAGTCCAGGATGGTTTGTCTTGTCTTGACGGCCGCTACTTTCGCAACGTGTTTCACTATCAGCATTTGCATCGCTGACGACGGGTCCCGCCCGGCGATTCCGTCAGTGAAGAACCTGCCGGCGGCCTGCCGGAAGGCCCGGTCGGAGTTTCGCCCGCTCACCAGAAATGATGTCGATCAGGCCAAAACCGCGCTGATCGAGGCCCTGGACCGGCTGAATCAGCGCCTGTCGCTGGCAGGTCCCAACGGCGAGAATTGGCGGAAGTACCTCGAACTGGCCGCGTTGCAGGACGAGCTTCGACGCCCGGAGGGCCCAGACCTGGCCGTGCTCGGCCGCATCCGTTCCCGTTATATCGCCGGCCACGAAGGGTTGGACCTGGTGTGGTTCCTCGATGTTCAGCAGACCCTCCAGAACTTCCTGGCCACGTCCGCGGCGGTCGATAATCCCAAGATTCGCACGGACTACGAGGCGACCATGGACAAGCTGGCCGGCAGCCTGGAGACCTACGTATCCAGTCCGACCACCGAGGACGCCCTGACAATCAGCGAGTCGGTGCGTTTCCTGGAGCGGGCCAGGCAGGCCCCGGAACTGGTCCGCGCGATTCAGTACCACTTCGTCCATGCGAACTTGTGGGCAGAGGCATCGGTGGACGTAATTGGGGCGGGCGTTGCGGAGTCGGTCGACGACTCGATGCCGGTCCGCGACTGTATCCTCGGCACCGACATCCACGGCATGGCCCATACCGTGGGGCAGATCCACACGGAACTCTCGCCGCATCCCAACCTCGGCGTGCTCGACGCGATCTTCTTCGGACAGACCACCAGTGAGAACGTCGGTTACCATGGGCCCGTGACGATCTTCAGCACCGGCAACACGGGCCTGGCCGCCCGCAAACGCATTTGGGTCGACGCCAGCGGCCTGTCTTCCTACCCTGCCACGGCCAACGCCGTGACGCAGGTCGACATTCACGACATCCAATCGAACAAGGGGCGTCGTTTCGTCGAGCGGATGGCCTGGAAGCGGGCCGGAAAGCAAGTCGGCGAGGCCCAGTGCATCGCCTCGCAACATGCTGAAGAGCGGCTTGACGAACGAATCGACGAGCGCACCGCCGAACCGCTCAAGCGCGCAACCAATCCTACCTCGACAAGTTCTACCGCCCCTTCACCGAGCGAAAGCTCTTTCCGCAAGAGCTTCGCTTTGGCACTACGCAGCGGGCGATCTCGATTCTCGGGTTGCAAGCGGGCGGCGGCAAGCTGGCGGCGCCGGGCGATCCTCCGCCCGTCATCGAAGGGGCCGACATGTCGCTGCGGATTCACGAATCGATGGTCAATAATCTGGCCTTCGACGCCCTGGCCGGCCGCACCGTGTTTGAAGAGAAGTTGCAGAAGGCCGTCACCGACACGCTCGGCCACCTCCCGGACAAGATGAAAGGCGACGAAGACGGCAAGCCGTGGGGCATCACGTTCGCCACGCGGCAGCCCATCTCCGTCACCTTCGCCGACGGCGGCTACAAGATCGCGATTCACGGCGTCCGCTACTATAAGGGCGACGACATTCATCCGGGGATGAACGTCTCGGCGGCCTACAAGATCGAGAAGGCGCCCGGCGGCTTCAAAGCCGTGCGGCAGGGCGACATCCAGGTGTTTCCCCCCGATTTCGTGCCGGGCAAACAGATCGACGCCCGGCGCCAAGTGATTCGCAAACTGCTGGAAAAGCGGTTCGCCAAGATCTTCGAGCCGGAGATCGTCGGCGCGGGTCTCGAACTGCCCGGCAAGTGGAAGGCAGCGGGCACGTTGCAGCCGATCCAAGTCGTGGCCCACGACGGCTGGCTCGTGATCGCCTGGAAACGGCCGGCTGCCCAGCCGAAGGTTGCGGTCGCCAGTACAGTACGGGCGGGCGAATGATCAACGACGCGTGTCGCGCGTATTGATGGTGTCCCGGTTAGACTGCTCGCGGGACAAAATGGATCATTTTGATCCTTAGCAAAGGAATGCAGCGCGTTTAGCAGCCGCCGGCACGGCGGCTAACGGCAAAACCAAGGCCGACGTTCCGTCGGCTGCTAAACACGGAATTGCCACCCTAGCCCGGCTCTTCCCCCCATTTCCACTCCTGCACCTCCGGCATGTCTTCGCCGTGCTCGGCGATGTACACCTTGTGCTCGATCAGCTTGTCGCGCATCGCCTGCTTCACGTAGGCCGTCTTGCAGCCCAACTGCGGCACGCGGTCGATCACGTCGCACACCAGGTGGTACCGATCCAGATCGTTCATCACCACCATGTCGAACGGCGTCGTCGTCGAGCCTTCTTCCTTGTAGCCGCGCACGTGGAGATTCTTGTGATTCGTGCGCCGGTAGGCCAGGCGATGGATCAGCCAGGGATAGCCGTGGAACGCGAAGATGATCGGCTTGTCGGTCGTAAATAGCGAATCGAAGTCCTTGTCGCTCAGCCCGTGCGGATGCTCGCTGGGCGGCTGGAGCTTCATCAAGTCGAGAACGTTGATCACGCGGACCTTCAGGTCGGGCACGTGGCGCCGCAGCAGATCCACCGCGGCCAGGGTTTCCAGGGTGGGCACGTCGCCGCAGCAGGCCATCACCACGTCCGGCTCGCAGCCCTGGTCGTTGCTGGCCCACGGCCAGATGCCGATGCCCGCCGTGCAGTGCTTGATCGCGTCGTCCATGCCCAGCCACTGGAACTCCGGCTGCTTGCCGGCCACGATCACGTTGACGTAGTTGCGGCTGCGGAGGCAGTGGTCGGTCACGCTCAGCAGCGTGTTGGCGTCGGGCGGCAGATAGACGCGGATCACTTCCGCCTTCTTGTTGACCACGTGGTCGATGAAACCGGGGTCCTGGTGGCTGAAGCCGTTGTGGTCTTGCCGCCACACGTGCGAGGTCAACAGGTAGTTCAGCGAGGCCACGGGCCGCCGCCAGGGGATGCGGCGGATCGTCTTGAGCCACTTGGCGTGCTGATTGAACATGGCGTCGATAATGTGGATGAACGCCTCGTAGCACGAGAAGAAACCGTGGCGGCCCGTCAAGAGATAGCCTTCCAGCCAGCCCTGGCATTGGTGCTCGCTGAGCATCTCCATCACGCGGCCGTCGGGCCCGACGTGGTCGTCGCCGGGAAGGATCTCCGCGGTCGACGTGCGGTCGGTGTACTCGAAGCAGTCGGCCCACCGGTTCGAGGCCGTCTCGTCGGGGCTGAAGACGCGGAAGTTGCGGCTCTCGGCGTTGAGTTTGAGCACGTCGCGGATGAAATCGCCCTGCACGCGGGTCGCCTCGGCCTTGATCGCGCCGGGCGCGGGCACTTTGACGGCGTAATCGCGGAAGTCGGGCAGCCGCAGCTCCTTCAACAGCAGCCCTCCGTTGGCCACCGGGTTCGCGCCCATGCGGCGGGCGCCCTTGGGGGCCAACTCGGCCAACTCCGCACGAAGCTGGCCTTGGGCGTCAAATAGTTTCTCCGGCTCGTAGCCCTTCATCCAGTCGTAGAGAATCTTGATGTGCTCGGGCCGATCCATGTCGCCCATCGGCACCTGGTGCGCACGGAAGGTGCCCTCAACCGGCTTGCCGTCGACCTCCTTCGGCCCGGTCCAGCCCTTGGGAGAGCGAAAAACGATCATCGGCCAGAGCGGGCGCTTGGTGAACCCCTTGGCCCGCGCGGTCGCCTGGATTTGCTTGATCTCGGCGATCGCCTTGTCGAGCGTGGCGGCCATCAATTGGTGCATCGCCTCGGGCTGGTCGCCTTCGACGAAGTACGGCGTGTATCCGTAACCGCGGAAGAGCTCGTCCAACTCCTCGTGGCTGATCCGCGCCAGCACCGTGGGTCCGGCAATCTTGTATCCGTTCAGGTGCAGGATCGGCAGCACGGCCCCGTCGTGGACCGGGTTCAGGAACTTGTTGGAATGCCAACTGGTGGCCAAGGGACCGGTCTCCGCCTCGCCGTCGCCGACCACGCACGCCACCAGCAGATCGGGGTTATCGAGCGCGGCCCCGTAGGCGTGCGACAGCGAGTAGCCCAATTCGCCTCCCTCGTGGATCGAGCCGGGCGTCTCCGGGGCCGTGTGGCTGGGAATGCCGCCGGGAAACGAGAACTGGGTAAAGAGCCGCTTGATGCCCTGTTCGTCCTGCGAGACGTTGGGATAGAGCTCGCTGTAGGTCCCTTCCAGGTAGGTGTTGGCCACGATGCCGGGGGCGCCGTGGCCGGGCCCTGTAATGAAAATGGCGTTCAGGTCGAACTGCTTGATCGCCCGGTTCAGGTGGACGTAGATGAAGTTCAACCCCGGCGTGGTGCCCCAGTGGCCCAACAGCCGCGGCTTGATGTGCTCGCGCCGCAGCGGCTCCTTCAAGAGCGGGTTGTCGTAGAGGTAGATCTGGCCGACCGACAAGTAGTTGGCCGCCCGCCAGTAGGCGTCCATCTTGCGCATGAGTTCGGCGGAGAGTGGTTGATCCATGCTTACGTATCCTTTCGTAGGTTATGCTACAGCCTAGCGCGGCGTAGCCGCAGCCAAGGGGGATAAAAAAGGGTATCCTTGCGGTTTTTGGCAAAACCCGCACTGAAAGGCAAGGATACCCATGAAGAACAGTCTGATTTTAGCACAAGACCCATCGCGTGTCATTGGCGTGTTGAAAGGTTGGGATCGCTTGGTGTTTCGGGGCTGTTGTCCGTTGTTTATGTTCGTTGACGGCATGCTCAAGTGGTTGTTGCACATGGGGATTCGGCTCACCGAGTTTTCGCAATGGGCGTTGGCCACCAGTGAGGCGATGAAACTCGCTTGCTTGGCGGAAGCGGAACGTCGCCGCCGACCAATCCGTTATCTTGGCGCCTCCGGCGTTCGCAAAGACGAACTGGCCCGCGACATTCTCCGGGAAAATCCCGTATCCGAAGGCTTGGTCTGCGTACTGACGTGTCTGGAGCCGTGCGACACCTACCGGATTCGCGGCAACCGGCAAAACAAGAGGCTCGAACTGCGGCGGGAACGGACCAAATGCCTGCACCTCTACAAATACTGGCTGGACGGCGAGTTCGGCCTGATGGGCGCTCGCTTGCAGACCTGGTTGCCCTACGGCGTACAAGTCTGGATCAATGGGCGCGAGTGGCTTGCCCGCCGTTTGGATCGCCGGGGGATCACCTACCGCCGCCACGACAACTGTTTCCCCTGGATTGAAGACTTCGACTCCGCCCAAAAATTGATGAACCGGATGCAATGCCATCGCTGGATTCGCTCGTTGGACCGAGTTCTGGCGCGGTTGTGTCCCGGCTATCGACAGCGGTTGAACGGCCCGGAGGTGTACTGGACGGCGTTCCAGACGGAATGGGCGACCGACGTTTGTTTCGATTCGCCGGCCAGCCTGCAGGCCCTCTATCGGCCGTTGATTCGCGGTGCGATGACCGCCTTGAGTTGCGACGACATCTTGCGTTTTATGAGCAAGCGTCGCTCCTTCCAGGGCGAAGTGGACGCCAATCTCCGCCGACATGAAGGCGTCCGCATCAAACATCATCTGGGAGGCAATACGGTGAAGGCGTACGACAAGGCTGGCTCGGTCCTGCGGATTGAAACCACGATCAGCCAACCGAAGCAGTTTCGTGTTTTTCGCACCGCCCAGGGCGATCCACAAGGTGCGAAGGCATGGCGACCGTTGCGCAAGAGCGTGGCAGACCTTCATCGCCGGGCGGAGGTTTCGGAACAGGTCAATCGCCGCTATGCCGAGGCGCTGGCGACACTGGACACCACTACGTCTTTGAGCGACCTTGTGACCCCCATTTGTCGCCCCGTGCGGCGTAATGGGACCCGTTGTCGCGCCCTTCGTCCCTGGTCGGATGAAGACCGCACACTCTTGGAGGCGGTTACGCGCGGAGAGTACATCGCCGATGGTTTCACTAACCGTGACATCGCAACCCGATTGTATCCGGGCCGTCGTGCGGACCAAGGCGAACGTTCCCGCATCGCTTCGCGTGTCAGTTATCGACTGCGATTGTTGCGCACACGGCTTGATCCGCAAAATTAAGGGTCAACGTCGTTACCATGTCACGCCCAAAGGTCGAAAAATAGCAAGTGCTCTGCTTGTTGCACAAACCGCAACACTTCAACAACTTAACGCACTAGCCGCATGAAACTTTGTGGAGAAATCCTCAATCCTGAAGGCTAATGGCATAACAAAGGACCCGAACAGGAGGTAACAGAGGCAACAGAGACCGACCAGCTCTCCGTTTCCTCTGTTCCCTCATGTTCATAGTGAGCCGTGATTGGTGGCGGCTACGTCGCGTTGGGGGAACAAAGGGGACACCCACTTTTTGTGATGTCTTGCTTCGACACATGATGCAGTTTGCGTATGGTGCCAGTGTTTTTTGGAAAAGTAGAATGTCCCCTTTGTCCCCCCTGTCCCCTTTGTCCCCCCCCAGTGTTTTTTGGAAAAGTAGAATGTCCCGTTTGTCCCCCCCCTTTGTTTCCTTTGTTCCACCCTTTGTTCCACCTGACCCCCCTTTGTTTGACCTGAAACATTCCTGACACCTTTTGTCACTTGCCTTCTTGCCGGCTCGCTCTAAGAATGTTCCAGGTGACAATTTTCGCCTCACGCGACCGGCAGTGCGTGCCCTGCTACCGCTGCAATGGCCTCACGAACCCGACAAATATTCTTGGTAGCCTGCTGAGTACGGCGGTGTGTGACAATCAGAGAACCTATGATTACGTTGCCGACTCGCACGGCCGGAAATTCCTCCGTCCGTATTCGCGATCGGACCTTTGAGGGACGAATCATGCCATTTGATCCCCAAACAGGAGAGTTCTTTACGGGTACTCTTGAAGAGTTTCGTAAGAACATTATGAATGTAGGCGGCCTCTATAGTATGGCGTTCATGGCTCGAAGCGGGGTACTATCAGCCTACTGGGATAGCGTGCTTGCTTTAGTCGACGCACAGGCAGGGGGCCTAATGTACACGGACGCGGCGGTCGGCACTGGTCCCGCGCTGATCGTATTGCCGGCGGTGGCCTATGTCAGCATTTTTGTGGCCATGGGCGCGCCGTATTGGGAAGCTGAGGAAGCGGCGAGAAACGAGAACCTGGTAGCGGGCTTCGCGGAAGGTTTTGTGGCGGGCCTTGAGGACTGGAAATGGCATCATGTCGCAGCTCGCTTCGGTAGGCGTTACCTTCACATAAACGAGATTGATGAGCAGATGAATTTGATCCGCGTCAGTTCATACAATGGTGGATTGAAGGTGGGCTTTATTGCAGCAGTTGCCTTGCCTGCTGAGGCAAAAAAAGGTTACCGCCGCAACCTGCGTAGCCTCGCCGGTGTCGAAGTTCCAACAGCTTGGTCCAGCAATGAGGGCGCCGCCCGAAACGAGCAAATCTCCTATGTGATTGCACTCGCGGGCGCCGGGTTGGTTCATCATGTCATCCGACCGCGATAGCAAGAGAAAAGGTGTCAGGAACCGTTGGTTTGCGATTCTTTGCCCGGACGGCCGCGGGGGCGGAAGGCGGCACGAGTAAAGGCGCACGAGTAAAGCGGTCGGTAGTCTCTGTTTCCCTCAGGAACTAGAATCAAGCCGCGGCAAACCGCGGACGACCTTGTACGTGTGCCGGGCGATCATCAACTCCTCGTCGGTCTTCAGCACGCGGACCGTGGCCGGGCTGCCGTCGCGGCTGATGACCGGCGCATTGGCTTCGTTGCGGGCCGTGTCGAGGTGGATGCCCAAGAACTCCAGCCCTTGGCAGATGCGGTCGCGGATCGCGGGGGCATTTTCGCCGACGCCGGCCGTGAAGACCAACGTATCCAGACCACCCAGCACGGCGGCCAGCGCCCCGAGGTGTTTTCGCGCCTGGTAGCAGTATAGTTCGATGGCCTCGGCAACGTGGCGATCGCCGGCCTCCTGCGCGCAGCAGGTCGCGCATGTCGGAGGTGGTGCCGGAAACGCCGATCAGCCCGGCCCGCTGGTTCACGAGGTAATCCAGGGTGGAAGGGCTGCGGCCCTTTTCGCGGAGCAGATAGAGGAGGACGCCGGGGTCGAGGTCGCCGGAGCGGGTGCCCATCATCAGCCCGCCGGCCGGCGTCAGGCCCATCGTGGTGTCGATGCCGACGCCGCCGCGGATGGCCGCCATGCTCGCCCCGTTGCCCAGGTGCGCCACGATCACCCGGCCGGCGGCGGCCTCTCGGCCGGCCTCTTGTGCGAGCTTCTGCAGGATGTACTCATAGGACAGGCCGTGAAAACCGTAGCGGCGGACGCCCTCTTGCCATAGACTGCGGGGCATGGGGTAACGCTGGGCCACCTCGGGCATGTGGCGGTGGAAGGCCGTGTCGAAACAGGCAACCTGCCGGAGCGCCGGATAGCGCCGCTCCAACGCCCGGATCGCCAGCAGTTCGTGCGGCAGGTGTTCCGGGGCGAGGCGGACCAGCGTTTCGAGCGTGGCCAGCAGTTCCGGCGTGATCGGGTGCGGCTGGTTGTACTGCGGTCCCCCGTGTACCACCCGGTGTCCCACCGCTTCCAGCCGCCGCTCGGGCAGCCGGCCTTGCAGCCAGTCCAACAGGATCGCGCAGGCGGCGTCGTGGTCGGGCAGGTCGCGATGCTCATCGACGAGGGTCTTGCCGTCGGCGCCGCGAACGTGGAAGCGGCTTGCCTTGAGCCCGATCCGCTCGACGCTGCCCGAGAACATGAGCGTCTCGGCCGGCCCCATCTGGTAGACGGAGAACTTCAGGCTCGACGAGCCGCTGTTGATAGTCAGCACGCAACAGGAATCATTGGCGTTCACGTTCCCCCCGAAGGCTTGAGAGGAACGCATTATATCGGCCGCGTAGAGAAGCGAGAATCCCCGGCTTCTTGCGGGCCGCGCGCCCGAGCCCGGAAAGAACATTGGGGAAAAGAAAATTGGGGAAGGAAGATGGGAAGCGGGCGTCCCGATCCTGTCAAGCCAAATCGAGTGCCGCATGGAGGCAGTCATTCACCCGCTGCATCAACGGGGCGGAGAGTCCCCCGATCTTGGCGAGAATCAAGCGCTGATCGTGCGTCAACAGGTTCTCGCACTGGATCATCGAGTTCTGCCGCAGTCCCGTCTGACTCCCATCACGCGTGGAAATGTCGATGAACAACTGTGTGGCCGAGGCCCGGTGCGTCGAACGGCTAACGGCAGCCAGAATGGTGTCGGTGATGCGGTGGTTGAGAGCGTCCGCCTGCACAACCAATGCGGGCCGGACTTTGCTGCCAGTTCGATCGCTGAACGGATAATCGACCAGCACGATGTCGCCACGAGAGATGGTCATGGCCTGCGACGAGGGTCAAGGTCGTCGTACACGTCCATTTCAGGATCGTCCCAGCCGGCGCGCTTCCCGAATTGCTCGAGTTGGAACAGCCGTTCCTGTTCAGTAACCGGATCCTCTTCAAACAACGCCTTGAATCGTTCGTAGGCTTCTGCTCGAACGAGCACGAATGTCGCGCTCTCCGCGGGATCGCTGATCCGCACGGGGACCTCGCTCTCTTGAACGACATTGGCCCACTGTTCTTCGGTCAGGCGAATTGCCATGTGCTGATCCCCGATCGACTAATCTTCTCCATTGTAACACCGCGTGTCAACAGGGTGTGCGGCCAGATTTTCTGGCACCCTTAATTCTTTGCGGGATTTGAGGTTATCCAGTAAGTTTGCCACATGCGGCTGTCGTCCAGTGTTGCGAGGGCCATCATCGCTTCGGCGTTGTCTCCATCCCAGCGGCGTCCGCGGCCTTTGACCCGATGCGTGGTGGTTTTGCACTCGCTTTCGGTAGGCCCGCTGCCAATCTGCCAACCGCGACGGCGGAACTCAGGGTAGTGGATCATCGGCTTGCGCTCCGCCACATAATGCAGCAGGCGGTTGGCTTCCTTCCGTTTGGTCGGCGAGCGCAGGGGAGAACGCCAAGCCACCAATTGGTCCCAAGCGGAATCGTAGCCTACGTGCCGAAACGTGTGCATCACTCCCTCCAGCCATGTCTTGCCTTGCGCGGACTCTTCGCCAAACACAATCCGGCGGCTCTTCTGCAAGTTCTCCCGCAGGTGATAGAAGTCCAATCCAATGGCGTCCACCAAACCGTGAAACTCGATCTGGTTGCGAATCCAGGGAGCCCCGTCCACGTTGGCCACCTTCTCTTCGGCCTTGGGCAACTCCAGTTGGCACGCCATCCGCCGCATCAAACGCCCCGCGGCTTCGTGATCGCCGCTGGTCGCTCCCACATAGCGATGCTTCATCGTTTCGTCATAGAAGTTGGCCACCTTGAATTCCTTGTAGGCTTGATCGGCTCCCGTTTTCGCGCGGGGCAAAGGCCGACAGCGACGGCCGCACTGCCGCCGTTTTTCACGAATCTTCGTCCGCCGCTGCTGCTTTTCTTTCTCCGTGACCAGAGGCACTTTGACACCGTCACATCCCAGATACAGCCGAGAAACGCCCTCGGCCGTGCGGCATTCTTCGGCCGTCCACTCCGGCTGTAATTCCCCACGCTGCAAGGCACGCAACACCGCCTTGCCCTCCCCTTCGATCAACTGCCGCAACGCTTCCTTGCTGATGGACCAATGCGCCGCACGCGCCAGATTTGCCGCCGTCTTCGCAAAACTGGCGGAATCCTGGTTCAACCGACATGCCATCTCCCGAACCCCTTCGCTGATCGTGGCTTCGGCTTCGTCCAACCAGCGGTCTGCCGGCGTTTCGCTTCCTTCCTGCCGACAGTGCCAACGAATCCGCCATACGTCGATCCGCCCATTGATGGTCAGGACGCTGGTGGACTGCTTTCCTTTATGTCGTTTCTTCTTTCCCGTCGTCGCGCTGTGGGGAGGGGGGAAAAGCGGCTTCCGCCGCGTTGACCTTCATCTGGATCGCCTTTTCGTAGGCGACCAGGCGAAAGCGATCCAAGGCATCCCTCGCTTTCTCCTCGCTATCGCGAATCACCCGACCCTGCGGCGCACCATCCACCGCGTCGGCCACCTCCCGCAACGCACGCTCGAACTCCGCCCGCATCTGCTCCTCGTAGGCCTTTCGATCCAACTTGGGTAACGCCATTGCGATTTCCTCCTGCTTCGCTTTGTGCTGCAACCGAGACATTACCCCAAGTTATACAACCTCCCCACCTTTCGCGCCATAGATACTTGCCGCACACTCAACAGGAACCGCTAGGGCTGCTCGCGGCATTGGCTGAATCTACCCCCACCCCACCAGCAGCCTGTTGAAAAAGGGGGACAGGCACCTCACGACATCCGTTTCTTGCGGTGTTTGCACATGCCGGCTCGGAGCCAGTCCCCCTTTTTCAACAGGCTGCTACCCCCGCACCAAAGCCGGAATGGCGTCGATCTTGGCGGCCAGAATGAAGTCGTTTTCGGACAGGCCGCCCACGGCGTGGGTCCACAACTCGATCCAGGCGTGGCGGTAGCCTTCCAAGTGCAGATCGGGGTGGTGGCCCTCGCTCCCGGCCAACTCGGCCACGCGATTGAGGAACTCGATGCCGGCCAGGAAGTCCTTCATCTGCCAATCCTTGCGGATGCGGTCTCCGCCGCCGGTCAGATGCCAGCCGGAGAGTGCCCCGAGTTGGGCCTCGGCTTGGGCGGGGGTGAACTTGTCGCCCCCCCCTTCACAGGCACGGCAGTGTTTTCTCGCCAGTTGCTCGGCCGCCTGACTCGCCATACAGGAATTCTTGCAATGGGGCGGCCAGAGTCAATGCTTGCGGCGTCAGGGGGACAGTCCCATTTTCGCGGCGGTCAGGCCAATTCGCGCGGAGACGTTCTCCCCGCCGCGAAAATCGGGACAGTCCCCGGAGAACGGTCACCTGCCCGGCATTACGCCCGGCACGCTGAGGGCCTGGTCGATCAACTCCAGCAGCACCTGGGGGTCGAACGGCTTGCGGAGGCAATAGATGCCGCCGGCTTCATGGCTGCGGCGGATGATGTCGGGCAGTTGGGCCCCCGAAAGGAACATCACCGGCACGTCTTCCAGCCCCGGCAACTGCTTGATCCGCTGGCACGTCTCCAGGCCGCTCTCGCCTTGCAGATGTACGTCGCAGACGATCAGGTCGGGCGGGTTCTCTTGGACGGCCGCAACGGCCTCTTCGCCGTTGGTGCAACAGCAACACGCAAAATTCTGCGCCGACAGAAGAGTCGTCACCTTCTCCAACAAGTCCTTCTCATCATCGATCACCAGGATCCGCGGTTGCTCTTGTCCGAAGTTCTTCGTCACGTGGTCTACCTCGATGTGCATCTTGAAAAAAGGGGGACAGGCCCAGTTTGCCGCACAGCGGCCTGACCAACCTTCGGTCGGTGCCCGGTGCTTCGCACAAACTGGGCCAGTCCCCCTTTTTCCTTCCCGCCCTATTTCTCTTTCGACCGCCAGGAATCGGCCACTTGTCAAAGTTTTGCCAGACAGTTTACTCGGCTCAACCGCTACCATCGGCGCTGCCGGGTCCTTCGCTGCGCACGGCGGCTCGCTTGCCTCTCACCTTCACTAAATACACTAGCACGACAAAGTCGTACAAGGCGTGAACCGTGATCGGCACCAGGAGATTATCGTACTCCAGCCAAAGCCACCCGAGGTACAATCCGATCAGCCCGGCCAATAGCGCGTAGGTCGGCGTAATGGAGTGCAGCAGCCCGAACAGGGCTGCCGCGATCAACAGGCCGAGCCACATGCCGGGCAATCCGCCGAACTCGTTGGCCGCCTCCGCCTGGATCGCGGCCTGGATCACGCCTCGAAACAGCATCTCTTCGCCCAGCCCCGCCAGCGCCGCGATGATCGCCAGATGCATCAACTGGCAACCGCGGAACAGCGGCACGAGCATCTCGTCGAGGATCTGCGTGATGGTCTTCAGCGGCGGCAGCGGCAGCTTCAGGCACAGCCAGAGCAGCCCCAACGGCGGCAGCGTGGCCACAACGCCCACGGCCGCATGATGCAGATTGAAGTGGAAGGTTCGCGACGGGGGCTGCCCCAACAGCCAGCCCAGCACAATCGCTACGACCGTCAAACTGCCCTCGAAGGCGGCGGCTGTGAGGGCAAAGTGCTTGGTCATGGGCGCTCGCGCCGCTAGGGCAGGAAGACGTCGCGGCTGAAGGGCCGGCGTGTGGCCCATTATTGCGGCCGTGCCCGAGCCCTACAAGACCGATCGGCTGCGTGGGGCGGCTCTCCAAGCCAATCAGTTTTCCCAAATCCGGCTGCAGGAGGCGACTCCAGTCGCCGATTTCCGGTTGTTTTCAAGCAATCGGCGACAGGAGTCGCCTCCCACAGTGAATAACTGATCGGCCCTGTCTCCAAGCCTCGCACCCTTGTTCTGCCAGTCGGCTACGTGTTATGATTGGTAAGTTTAGGCTAGGCAAGGCGGCATTGACAGTTGAGAAAGGCAAAAATGCGAATTCCGGTGGAAGGCGACAAGTGCCCCGGCTGCCAGGAGGCCACCGAGGAGGAACTCCTGGCGCAGCTCGACGACGTGCTGAAGGAGTACGTCCACGTGCCTGGGGCATTGATCCCCGTGCTGCAGATCGCCCAGGCCATGTTCGGCTATCTGCCGGAAACGGCGCTGAAGAAGATCGCCGTGGCGCTGGACAAGCCCTACAGCGAAGTGGCGGGCGTGGTGGGGTTCTACTCGTTCTTCACCACCGTTCCCCGCGGCAAGCACCTGGTGCGGGTGTGCCTGGGCACCGCCTGTTACGTCCGCGGCGGCAAGCAGGTGCTGGCGGCCCTGAAGGACGTGCTGCGGATCGAAGTGGGCGAAACCACCTCCGACCGGCTGTTCTCGCTGGACGTGGGCCGCTGCTTCGGCGCCTGCGGCCTGGCGCCGGTGATCATGATCGACGACGACGTTCACCAGCGGGTCAAGCCGGCCCGGCTGGCCAAAATCCTCGACCAGTACCGCGAAACCGAAACGCCGGCCGGCGACGGCAACGGAGAGAGCGAAGAATGACGCAGATCATCGCCAACGTGAAGGAACTGACGGCCCTGCGCGACGCCGTTCGGGCGGAAAAGGCCAAGCAGTCGGCCGACGGCCACAAGCAAATCCGCATCTGCTTGGGCGCCAGTTGCATCGCCTCGGGCGCCCTGAAGGTGAAGGCGGCCCTGGAGAAGGAGCTTGGCCGACCGCGACATGCAGCAGCGGGTGTCGATCGTCGGCACCGGCTGCCTCGGCCCCTGCTCCGGCGGGCCGGCCCTGATGATCGACGACGTCTTCTACGAGAAGCTCAGCCCGCAGGACGCCAAGGACATCGTCACCGAGCACCTCGGTCGCGGGCGGGTCGTGGAGCGGCTCACCCACAAGCGTCCCGACGGCCGCGCCGTGGCCAACGCCGCCGACATGGACTTCTTCAAGCGGCAGAAGAAAGATCGTGCTGCGCAACTGCGGCTCGATCGACCCGCAGCGGATCGAAGACTACATCGCCCGCGACGGCTACCAGGCCCTGGCCAAGCGTGCTGACGCAGAACGACGCCGAGGCGGTGATCGAGACGATGCACGTCTCGGGGCTGCGCGGCCGCGGCGGCGCCGGTTTTCCCACCTGGCGGAAGTGGAAGTTCACCCGCGAGGCCGCCGGCGACAAGAAATACGTCGTCTGCAACGCCGACGAAGGCGATCCCGGCGCGTTCATGGACCGCAGCGTGCTGGAAGGCGATCCGCACAGCGTGATCGAGGGCATGGCCATCGCCGCCCACACGGTCGGGGCCCAGATGGGCTACATCTACGTCCGGGCCGAGTATCCGCTGGCCGTCGAGCGGCTGAAGATCGCCTTGGCCCAGGCCAAGGAGTGCGGCCTGCTGGGCAAGAACATTCTGGGCACGGGCTTCGATTTCGACGTGGAAATCCGCATGGGCTCCGGGGCGTTCGTGTGCGGCGAAGAGACCGCGCTGTTGACCTCGATCGAGGGCAACCGGGGCGAGCCGCGTCCCCGCCCGCCGTTCCCCGCCGTGCAGGGCCTTTGGGGCAAGCCCACCGTGCTGAACAACGTCGAGACCTACGCCAACGTGCCGGCGATCATCCTCAACGGCGGCCCGTGGTACGCCGCCCACGGCACCGAGCGAAGCAAGGGCACGAAGGTCTTCGCCCTGGCCGGCACGATCAAGAACTCCGGCCTGGTCGAGGTGCCCGTCGGCATGCCGCTGGGCGATCTGATCTACGACATCGGCGGCGGCATCCCCAGCGGCAAGGAGTTCAAGGCGGCGCAGATCGGCGGCCCCTCCGGCGGCTGCATCCCCAAGCAGCACCTCAACGTGCCGCTTGGACTACGAGTCGCTCTCCGAGCTCGGCGCGATCATGGGCTCCGGCGGCCTGATCGTCATGGACGAGGATAGCTGCATGGTCGACGTGGCCCGCTTCTTCCTCGAATTCGTCCAGGAAGAATCGTGCGGCAAGTGCGTTCCCTGCCGCGTGGGCACCAAGCGGATGCTGGAGATCCTCAACCGCATCTGCGAGGGCCGCGGCGAAGAGGCCGACGTCGAGCGGCTGATCGACCTGGGCGAAATGATCAAGGACACGTCGCTGTGCGGCCTGGGGCAAACCGCCCCGAACCCCGTGCTCTCGACGATCCGCCACTTCGGCCAGGAGTACGTCGAGCACATCCGCGACAAGCACTGCCGGGCGGGCGTGTGCCCGGCGCTGGTCTACGCCCCTTGCTCCAGCGCCTGCCCGGCCAACGTCGACATCCCCGGCTACGTGTCGCTGGTGGCCGAGAAGCGTTATGCCGAGGCGCTGCGGCTGCACCGCGAGCGGAACCCCTTTGCCGCGGTCTGCTCGCGCGTGTGCTTCCACACCTGCGAGGACAAGTGCCGGCGCTCGACGGTCGACGCGCCGGTCTCGATCCGCGGCATCAAGCGGTTCATGGTCGACCAGGAAGTGACGATCCAACTGCCCGAGGTCCGCGAGAACGCCCAGAACGCCAAGCGGAAGATCGCCATCGTCGGGGCGGGGCCGGCGGGGCTCTCCTGCGCCTACTTCCTCGCCCGGCTGGGATACCGGCCGAAGGTGTTCGAGGCGGAGCCGCGGCCCGGCGGAATGCTCGTGCAGGCGATTCCCGCCTACCGGCTGCCGCGCGAAATCGTCGCCCGCGAAGTCCGCATGATCGAGCACATGGGCGTGGAAATCTTCACCAACATGGTGCTCGGGCGAAGACGTGACGCTCAAGGCGTTGCGGGCCGAAGGGTACGACGCCGTGTTCCTGGGCGTCGGGCGCCCGGCTGGCGTGGGACTGGGGATGCCCGGCGCCGAGGCCGAAGGCATCACCGACGCCCTCTCCTTCCTCCGCACCTACAACCTCCGCGGCTCGGTGCCGGTGGGCAAGAACGTGGTGGTGATCGGCGGCGGCAATTCGGCCATCGACGCCGCCCGAACCGCCCTGCGGCTCGGCGCCGAAAACGTCACGGTCGTCTACCGCCGCAGCCGCGAGGCCATGCCCGCCTACGAAGAGGAAATCGAAGAGGCCGAGCACGAGGGCGTGGTGCTGCGGCTGCTGACCGCGCCGGTGGAAGTGGTGCTCGACGGCAAGCGCGTGGCCGGCATCAAGTGCATGCCCATGCGGCTCGGCGAGTTCGACCGCTCCGGCCGCCGCCGGCCGGAAGAAGGCGGCGACGCCTTCATCCTCCAGGCCGACCACGTGCTGGTGGCCATCGGCCAGACGCTCGATCTGCAAAGAATCTCCAACAGCGTGCAGCTGGAGTCGCGCAACCAGACGTTCATCCAGGTCAATCCCGTCACCGGCCAGACCTCGGAAAAGTGGATTTTCTCCGGCGGCGACGCGGTCACCGGCCCCTCGTCGGTCGTCGAGGCCGTGGCGGCGGGCGAACGCGCGGCCGTGGGCATCGACCTCTACCTGACCGGCAAGAACCACGCCTTCTGGCGCGAGGCCCACGAGGTCGACACGGCCTTCGACCCGGACGCCGAGCCCTCCGACGCCGCGCGCGAGAAGCTGAACTTGATCTCCGTCGAGCGGCGGCGGAACAACTTCGCCGAAGTGGAGCAGCCCTGGTGCGAGTCGGTGGCCGTCCGCCAGGCCGGCCGCTGCCTGCGCTGCGACTACGGCAAACGCGGCGCCGCGAACTATGCGGAAGGAGCGACAAGCCGCTAGAAGTTGTCAGTTGTCAGTCATCAGTTCTCAGTTCTTGGTGATTGTGCAGAGTCGGCGGGGATAGAGAATATCGCCATGCAAGACTTTCGGAAGCTCAACGTCTGGCGCAAGGCGCACCGATTGACGCTCGATGTTTACATGGCGACTCGTGCTTTCCCCAAGGACGAACTATTCGGCTTGACGAGCCAGACGCGCCGTGCGGCTGCTTCCATACCGGCCAACATTGCCGAAGGGTGCGGGCGAGACGGAGGGGCGAACCTCGCCAGGTTCCTGCAAATTGCCGCCGGTTCTGCGTCGGAGTTGGAATACCACCTCTTGCTTGCGCATGATCTTCGGTTGCTTAACGATCCGAGTTGGCAAGAGCTATCTGCTGCCGTATGTGAGGTTAAGCAGATGCTGGCATCACTCATGAAGAGGGTGAGACCTACGAAGGGTGCGTCTCTTCATCCGGCCCAGAAACCGTGTCCGACAACTGAAACCTGACAACTGACCACTGAAAACTCCCATGATCCGACTTTCGATCAACAACATCCCGGTTGAAGTGCCCGAGGGAACCACGATCCTAGCGGCCTCGAAGAAGGCGGGCATCCGCATCCCCACGCTGTGCTTCATGGAAGGACTGCAAGCGATCGGGGCCTGCCGCGTGTGCCTGGTCGAACTGGAGGGGGCGCGAAACCTGGTGGCCTCCTGCTCGATGCCGGCGGGCCCAGGGATGAAGGTCTTTACCAACAGCCGGCGGGTCCGCGAGGCCCGCCGCGCCGTGGTCGAATTGCTGCTCTCCGAACATAACGGCGAGTGCCAGACGTGCGACCGCAACGAAGACTGCGAGTTGCAGGCGCTGGCGGCCGAGCTGGGCATCCGCGAAGTGGCCTACGCCGGCGAGAAGACCCGCAGGCGGATCGACGCCTCGACGCCGGCGCTGCTGCGCGACAACGGCAAGTGCATCAAGTGCCGCCGCTGCGTGAGCGTTTGCCTGGAGACGCAGCACGTGGGGGCCCTGTTTCCCCAGAACCGCGGCTTCGAAACGGTGATCGGCCCGGCCTTCAACCACGACCTCAAGACCGTGGCCTGCGTGCAGTGCGGCCAGTGCGCGGCGGTTTGCCCCGTGGGGGCCATCACCGAAAAGGACCAGATCGAAGAGGTTTGGAAGGCGTTGGACAAGCCCGACAACCACGTGATCGTGCAGACGGCCCCCGCGATTCGGGCCGCCCTGGGCGAGTGTTTCGGCTATCCGCCGGGCACGCTGGTGACGGGCAAGATGGTGGCGGCCTTGCGACGCCTGGGCTTCCGCGCCGTCTTCGACACCAACTTCGCCGCCGACCTGACGATCCTCGAAGAGGGCAACGAGTTGCTGGGGCGGCTGAAGGCGGCGCTGTCGGGGGACGAGGAGCGGGGGACGAGGGACGAGAGTTCAGGTTCCTCTAATCCCCAATCCCCAATCCCCAACCCCTCTCCGCTGCCGATGTTCACCAGTTGCTCGCCGGGCTGGATCAAGTTCATGGAGTACTTCCATCCCGACCTGCTGCCGAACCTCTCCACCTGCAAGTCGCCGCAGCAGATGTTCGGGGCCGTGGCCAAGACCTATTACGCCGCCAAGCTGGGCAAGCGGCCCGAACAGATCGTCGTCGTTTCGATCATGCCGTGCACGGCGAAGAAGTTCGAGTGCCAGCGGCCGGAGATGGACATCAGCGGCACGCGCGACGTGGACGTCGTGCTGACCACGCGCGAATTGGGCAAGATGATCCGGGCCGCGGGCATCGACTTCCAGAGCCTGCCCGACGAGGAGATGGACGCCCCCCTGGGCCTTTCCTCGGGTGCGGCCGACATCTTCGCCAACACGGGCGGCGTGATGGAAGCGGCCCTGCGCACGGCCTACGAAGTCGTCACCGGCCGGGAGTTGCCGTTCGACGGCCTGCACGTCGTTGCGATCGAGGGCCTGCAAGGCGTGAAGGAGGCGTCGCTGAAGATCGAAGGCACGAAGCCCGAGTGGAAGTTCCTCGAAGGCCAGACGCTCAACGTGGCCGTGGCCCACGGCCTGGGCAATGCCCAGCGGGTCATCGCGGCGATCCGTTCGGGCGAGAAGGCCTATCACTTCGTCGAAGTGATGACCTGTCCCGGCGGGTGCATCGGCGGCGGCGGCCAGCCGCGCTACACCAACAACCAGGTCCGCCAGGCCCGCATCGGCGCCATCTACCGCGAGGACGAGGGCAAGAAGCTCCGCAAGTCGCACGAGAACCCCGAGATCGCCCAGCTCTATGCCGAGTTCCTCGGCCATCCGTTGGGCGAGAAGTCGCACCACTTGCTGCACACGCGGTACACGCCGCGCGAGCGGGTGTAACTGTTGCACGCAAGGCCACACCTTTTCATGCACGCCGCCGTGACCGGTGGAAGTGGCGTAAGACGTGCAAACAAGCTTCAGGGGATTGAGTTTCATGGGTGTCTCAGCCGTCCTTACCAGGTCATTCCGAATCATCGCAGTCTCGGTGGTCGTGTGCACACTGCCGTGCTGGCTCCTGGCGGCCGAGTTGCCTGTGAATGGCCCGCCGCACCGGCCCAGCGTCGTTTTCATCCTAGCCGACCAGTGGCGGGCCCAGGCGACAGGTTATGCCGGCGATCCCAACGCGCGAACGCCCGCGCTCGATCGGCTATCGACCCAAGGCGTGGTCCTGACCACCGCCGTGTCGACTTGCCCGGTGTGCTCGCCCTATCGAGGCAGCCTGATGACCGGACAATATCCCTTGACGAACGGCGTATTTCTCAACGACGTGTGCCTGAACCAAGAAGCCGTTTCGCTCGCGCAGGCGTTCAAGCAGGCGGGCTACCAGACGGCCTTGATCGGCAAGTGGCACCTTGACGGGCATGGCCGATCGAACTTCATTCCGCCGGAACGACGGCACGGATTTGAATTCTGGCGGGCCGGCGAATGCACGCACGACTACAATCATTCCATCTACTATGCCGACACCGACGAGAAACGATATTGGAAGGGCTATGACGCGGAGGCGGAGACCGAGGAGGCCGCGGCCTACATTCGCGCCCATCGGCAGGAGCCATTCCTGCTCGTCCTTTCCCGGGGACCGCCGCACGCTCCCTATCAGACGGCCCCGGAGCGCTCTCGGCGATTGTTTAAGCCGGAGGAGATGCAGTTGCGTCCGAACGTGCCCCCGAAGTCCCAGGTCGATGCCCGTCGTGACCTGGCCGGGTATTATGCGCACTGCGCGGCACTGGACGAGTGCGTGGAGAAAATCGTCGAGACCCTGACGCAATGCGGCCTGACCGACAACGCGGTCCTGGTCTTCACCTCCGACCATGGCGACATGCTCCGCTCGCACGGCGAAGTCGATAAACAGCGCCCGTGGGACGAATCCATCCGAGTGCCCTTTCTGGTTCGCTGGCCCGGCGGCTTGGGACGCACCGCGCGAAGGCTCTCGACGCCCTTGAGTTCACCGGACATCATGCCAACGCTGTTGGGATTGTGTGGAATTCCCATTCCCGCCACGGTGGAAGGAGAGAATCGCGCCGCATGGCTGCGGGGAGACGAGCCGGATGCGGACCGGGCCGCCCTGATCGAATGCCCGACGCCCTTCGGCCAGTGGACCCGCGCCCGCGGAGGGCGCGAGTATCGCGGCGTGCGCACGATCCGCTACACGTACGTCCGTTCCCTCGACGGCCCCTGGCTGCTCTACGACAATCAACAGGACCCGTATCAGCAGCACAATTTGATCGGCGACGCCAAGCAGGCGTTGTTGCAGCGCGACCTGGAGGCTCGGCTGAGCGAGGAGCTGAAACGTCGCAAAGACAACTTCCGCCCCGGCGGAGAGTACCTGAAGAAGTGGGGCTACCGGACCGATGCCACCGGCACGATGCCGTACACGAACTGAAATGGGTCAATTGGGGCAGACACGCGTCGGGACAGCGGCAATATCACTTCATCTTGCCAACGCAGGACGTAGAGCGGACACTCGGCTGCGTCAGGGCGGGCCAACGATCAGAGACAACTGAACGACAACTCGGGCTGCACCTGCAACAACGCCCTGGCCTCTTTCTCTTCGCGGGCCGCGAATTGCTTGTGAATCTCCACAAAACGCTCTTCGTTGGCGAGGAAGGCCTGCACGACGTCGGGATCGAAATGCGTTCCCGTCCCCTCACGGATGATCCGGCGGGCCTCTTCGTGACTGATGCCCGTTTGGCGGGCGTGCTTGGTGGTCAACTCGTCGTAGGCGTCCGCCAGGCTGACAATCCTGGCCGCCAGCGGAATCGCAGTTCCCCCCAGCCCGTCGGGATACCCGCTGCCGTCGAAGCGCTCGTGATGGCTGCGGGCGATGTCCCGCGCCATGCTCAGGAACCCCGCCTCGGGATGGGCATAGATCACCGAATCCAGCATCATGCCGCCCATCACCGTGTGTTGCT
The DNA here is from genome assembly GCA_963759115.1 of uncultured Planctomycetaceae bacterium. GTDB lineage: Bacteria > Planctomycetota > Planctomycetia > Pirellulales > Thermoguttaceae > CAVWXT01. The sequence goes on along the minus strand of CAVWXT010000005.1, from coordinate 2,588,265 downwards.
GCATGATCTCCAGGTTCTCTTCCGTGATCCGGCCGGGTTTGAGCAGAACGCGATCGGGGATCCCCACTTTGCCGATGTCGTGCAAGGGACTTGCCATGCAAATCAAGTGGACGAAGTCGCCGTCCACCTCATCCCGGAACTTTTCCTCCCCCGACAGATACTCGGCCATCACCCGGCAATACTCGCGCATGCGATCCACGTGGGCGCCGGTTTCTTCGTCGCGCGACTCGGCAATGATCGCCAGGCTGAGGAAGGTCACGTTGTGGCTTCCGTACGACAGGATCCGCTCCCCGGCGCGGATACGGACGCAAAGTTCTTCCGGGTCGAACGGCTTGCTGATGAACTCGTCGGCGCCGGCGTTCAGACCGTCGATGATCCGTTCCGTCCCGCGATGCACCGTCAAGAGGATGACGTACACGTAGCTGCTGGAGTAGCGGCGGCGAATTTGCCGGCACAATTCCAAACCGTCCATGCCGGGCATTTCCCAGTCGGAGACCACCAGCCGATACATGCCGCTCCGCATCAATTCCAGGGCCTCCTCGCCGCTGTTGGCCGAGGTGACCTGATAGCCGAAAGTTTCGATCGCGCTACGCAACATGTCGACCGCAATCGGGTCGTCGTCGACGATCAGGATGTGTACGGCATTCGAGCGATGGGATTGCATTTCGGCCCCCTAAGGAATTGTCATTGCGCTACCAATACCAAGTTAACCTTAGTACAAAATTGCCGTCGCGGTCATCGGATGCGAATTTGGCGACCATCACTGGGAGCGCGCTCGTGCGAATCGCTCGGCGCAGGGCAAACAAAGCCGCCTGCGGCAGCAATTCCTGCGAGCCCACAACTAGGCGGGGGGGTAACGAAGGAACAAGGTTTGCGGGACGTGACGGACGTGTCGACAATGGCATAGACGCGTGCCGGTTGCAATTCGTCGGCGGTAATGGAACACTATAGGCTCCTGGTGATGGGGAAGGGATCTTTGTGAACGTTTTGGTCACCGGCGGCAACGGCTTTCTGGGGCTGTACGTCGTCGAACAACTTGTCGGCCGCGGCGACCGCGTCCGCGCGTATGCCGCGGGGGCCATCCGCGGCTTGAAAGGCTGGGCGTAGAGACCGTCCGCGCCGATCTCCGCGACCGCCCCGCCGTGATCGCCGCCTGCCAGGGCATCGACGCGGTATTTCACGTCGGCGGCATGGCGGGCATGAGCGACCCGTGGAAACGTTTTTACGAGGTCAACGCGCTGGGCACCCGGCACATCGTCGAGGGCTGCCTTGCGCACGGCGTGGGCCGGTTGGTGTACACCAGCAGCCCCAGCGTCATTTTTGACGGGCGGAGCCAGGAGGGCATCGACGAGTCGGCCCCGTATCCCCGCCGCTGGCTTTGTCATTATGCGCACTCCAAGGCCCTGGCCGAGCAGCACGTGCTGGCTGCCAACGGCAAAAACGGCCTGCTCACCTGCGCCTTGCGGCCGCACCTGATCTGGGGGCCTCGCGACCGGCACCTGATTCCCGGATTGCTGGAGCGCGCCCGCAACGGCCGACTGTGGCGCATTGGCGACGGCCGGAACCTGATCGACACGGTCTATGTCGAGAACGCCGCGGCTGCACATTGGCTGGCCGCCGACGCCCTGCGGCCGGGCTCTGCCGTGGCGGGCCGCGCCTATTTCATCAGCCAGGGAGAGCCGGTGAATTGTTGGGCGTGGATCGACGCGATCCTGGCCCTGGCCGGCCTGCCGCCGGTGGACAAATCGCTCTCGCGGCGGGGGGCTTGGACCATCGGCGTCGCGTACGAAGCGGCCTACTGGCTTTTGCAGTGCCGCGGCGAGCCGCCGATCAGCCGGTTCCTGGCGGCCGAACTGGCCACTTCGCACTACTTCGACATCAGCCGCGCCCGCCGCGATTTCGGCTACGAACCCAAGATTTCCATCGCCGAAGGCATGCGCCGGCTGGCGGCGGCGGGACTGTGATAGCAGCCGAGAACCTGTCGGACTAGCGGAGCCCGCGGGACCGCAGCAACTCGTCCGCCCAGACGGCATCCAAGGGATCGAGCGGCGGATCGGGGGCCGCCCGGTAGTCTAGCGAATCGTAGCGTCCGTTCTGGTAGCACTGGTCCACCAGCGCCTGCAAGTCCAGCGGCACGTCGCTGTCCGTTTCACGCAAGGGAATGCGGATGGCCGGCAACCGCTGCGCCAACGGCGCGCGGTACATCTCGTACAGCGATGGCTTGCACGACCGCCAAACGCAGGCCTGATAGGTGGTGCGGTGCGAGAGGGGAATCCGGGCCGTAGGAACCATTAGCTCGCGGTGTCCGGACCGGGTCAGGTCGATTTCCACGAGACTGGCTTTAGTTCGAGCGACCTCCCGCTGCTTTCTCCGGTATAGGTTTTGTCCCTCGCCCGGTGTTTTGTTCGAGGGGCTGAGAAACTCGATCACCGTCACGACACGGTTGCCCGAGGCCGCGTCAATGATCTCAACGTATCCCTGCGTGACGGGCTCGTCGTCGATCTGGAGCACGAGGGGCTCGTCGAGGGCGGCTTCGGTCTCCCCTATCGCCGTCGGCGTTTGCGACGGGCGAGGTCGGGAACGTTCCGCGACGTGTACGTCGGGGTAGATCGCCCGATACGAGCCCTCCTCCGATTCGACGAACACCCGTTCTTCAACGCGGGCGCGGAGTTCCGCGGGCAGCCGCGGCTGCAGCCAGTCGCAGGAATACAGCACCAGCCGCGAATGCACGTCGTGCCAAGACTGCTCCAAATACGGATCCATTCCCGGAAACGGACTCTTCATGACCGCATCTCTGGTGTGGAGTGCCGCGTACCGCGTTGTGCGACAAGTTCCCCTACATTGTACCGCCGCCACCGCAGTTACGGCAATCGTACGTCAGATCGTGTCCCAACACGGCTCCGCGATTTCGCGGTAGAGCGGATCTCCATCCGCTCGAACGAAAGGAATCCGTCTCGATTAGGTTGTTCTCGAACCAATCCTTGGCGCCTCGCTTCGGACAACCTGGCCCCTTCTCCCTCGCTACCTGCCCCTAGTAGTTCGGCGTTGGCGGCCGGTAGTGACTCAGATCGATCGAGCGGAACCACTCGATGGTCTTCACGAGCCCTTCGCGAAGCGGAACGGTGGGACTCCACTGGAGATGCTTCCTGGCCAACGCAACGTCCGGTTGACGCTGGGTTGGATCGTCGACCGGGAGAGGTCCGTGGATCAGTCTCGACGGCGAGCCGGTCAACTCGATGACCAGTCTGGCCAGTTCCAGAATCGTGAATTCCTCGGCGTTGCCGAGATTCACCGGCCCCACGAAGTCGTCCGGGCCGTTCATCATGCGGATCATGCCTTCGATGAGATCGTCGCGGTAGCAGAACGAGCGGGTCTGCGAGCCGTCGCCGAAGATCGTGATGTCGTCGCCGGCCAGTGCCTGGCGGATGAAGTTCGACACCACGCGGCCGTCGTAGGGGTGCATGCGCGGGCCGTAGGTATTGAAAATCCGCACGATGCGGACGTTCACGCGATTCTGGCGGCGGTAGTCCATGAAGAGGGTCTCGGCCGCTCGCTTGCCCTCGTCGTAGCACGCCCGCGGACCAATGGTGTTCACCACTCCGCGATAGGTTTCCGGTTGGGGATGGACGTCCGGGTCGCCGTAGACCTCGCTGGTCGAGGCTTGCAGCACCTTGGCCCGGCATCGCTTGGCCATGCCCAGCACGTTGATCGCCCCCATCACGGAGGTCTTCAAGGTCTTGATCGGGTTGTACTGGTAGTGCCCCGGCGCGGCGGGGCAGGCCAGGTTGTAGATCTCGTCGACCTCGAGAAAGATCGGCAGGGTGATGTCGTGGCGCACCAATTCAAAATTGGCCCGGCTCAACAAATGGGCGATGTTCGACTTCTGGCTGGTGAAGAAGTTGTCCAGGCAGATCACGTCGTGGCCGCTTTCCAGCAGCCGCTCGCAGAGGTGGGAACCGAGGAAGCCCGCCCCGCCAGTGACCAGAATTCGTTTTAGCGACGACACGTGTGTGATTCCTGCGTGCGACAAGGGCTATCCAATCCTACCACACCTCTATCACACCGGTTGCCCGGGCATTTGGCAAGTCCGGCCGGGTGGCACGGCGATTTTGTCCACTGAATGTGGTTAGCCACGTCTCCAGGAGCGCATTTAACGTTGTGGACAATCCACATTTGTGGTACACCGAAACCATGCCGGAATGATTGTGTTCGCCAATCAGGGGGCTTGCTTCTCTCCGACTGGCTTTTCGCAGGCGAGTTCGCGCCCCGGTAAGGACTGCATCCCACCGCCACGCGGAGGATATGCACCTTGAGTGATGAAGCCACGATTTTCCTGGTGGACGACGATGCGGCAGCGCTGCGCGCGCTGACGGCCCTAGTCAAGGTGGTCTTTCCCCGCGTCGAGGCGTACTCGTCGGCCGCCGAGTTTCTGGCTGCCCTTCGTCCCCAGCAGCCGGGTTGCCTGGTGCTCGACGCGGCGATGCCGGGCATGAACGGGTTGGAACTGCACCGAAAGCTGATTCGCGACAAGATCGCGCTGCCGGTGATTTACGTCACGGGACACGGGAACGTGCAGATGGCCGTCGAAGCCATGCAAATGAAGGCCGTCAACTTCCTGGAAAAACCCGTGCATGAGCAAGAACTGTGGGACAGCATCCGCAGGGCCCTGGAGGTAGACGCGCAGAATCGAAGCCGCCGCGCCCGTCGGCAGCGCGCCGAGGAGCGACTCGCCCAGCTCACTCCGGGTGAGCGCGAGGTGCTCGACTTGATTCTTGAAGGCAAGCGGAACAAGGAGATCGCCGACCAACTCCATCTGAGTAACCGCAGCATCGAGGACCGCCGCGCCAAGATCATGAAGAAGATGGGTGCAAGCACGCTGGCGGAGCTTATCCAGCTCGTCATGACACATTAGTCTCCGTTGCGTGAATCTAGTGCCCCAGCCGTGCTGCGTTGACAGCTTGGGTGCCACTGGCCGCTTGCCGGCCAGTGCAGGAATCGGCCACAGCACGGGCTGACAAGCAGCCCGTGGTACCCGTCATCAGGTCGGGCGGGGCACTAGCGTGCTTGCGCACGCGATTTCACGGGAACGCGCATGCGCGTGCATGTAGACTCCCCGCTCGATCGAATGGCAATCCCACCGGCGTTTCCTGTCGCCGCACGACAATCTTTCGCCATTTGGCCCAGTTTCACTTCCGATGGGCGGTGGCACGGAGAAAACTCGGCGTCAATAGCCATGAAGGGCGAGATCAGGGCGCGTTCTATCCGATAAAAGCGTTAGAACCCGAAAAGTCGTGCTCGGGGATTCGCTTCTAAACGTCCATCATCGCCCCACACGTGGCGCGGGATGGTATTTTCAGGCAGGCCACGGCCTCGCCTTTCAGGGGGGACTAACGTGCTACAATGGACCGCAAATTCCCGGTCGTCGGTGCCTTACGAGGTCTCCACACGCCGCAATCGGCCCCTTCTCGGGGTGGCTGTCGTCATGGTTGCGCTGCTGGCGCGGGCCCTGCCGGCTGAAGGCCAGGGAATCGCCTTACGCGGCGTCGGACCTATCAACGAGTCGATGGGCGGCGTGGCAGCCGGTTGTCCGGTCGATGCGATCGGCGCGGTGCATTGGAACCCCGCGTCGATCAGCGGGTTGCCAAGCTCCGAGATGTCGTTTGGCGTGGGACTGCTCCTGCCCACCACCGAATTGTCCTCGCAGGTCGGCCCGTTTTCCGGCACCGACGGAAGCGAACCGGGCGTGAGCGCCATTCCGACCATGGCTTTCGTACACAAGGAGGAGGGATCCCCCTGGGCGTTCGGACTCGGGGTTTTTGGCGTGGGCGGATCGCACGTAAACTACCCGGCCAGTGTCCTGGGCGGAACGAACAACGCCATCCTGTTCCCACAGCCGCTGGGATTGGGGCGTCTATCGGCGTCGGTAGACATCCTGCAAATCGATCCCACTGTTTCTTATGAGCTGACGGATCACCTCTCGATTGGTTTTGCCCCGACGATCACGCTGGCCAATCTCGTCACCAGCCCTGTGATGTTCGCTCCGCAGGACCAGGGCGTACCCCGAAGGCGTTGGCACGCGGTATACCTGGGGCGGCGGCTTCCAGGCGGGCCTCTACTACTCGACCGACACCGATTGGCATTTCGGCGCCTCGGTCAAGAGCCCGCAGTGGATGGAGCCATTTCGTTTCCGCACGCAAGACGCCTCGGGCGCCCCGGAGGAGGTCACCTTCCATCTTGACTATCCCCTGATTGTTTCACTCGGTGCATCGTACACCGGCTTTGAGAAATGGATATTTGCCTCCGACGTGCGTTACTTCAACTACGCGGGCACCGCGGGCTTCGGCTCGGGCGGCTTCGACGCGAACGGCGCGATGCTCGGGCTGGACTGGAGAGACGTGTTCTCCGTCGCACTGGGCGTCCAACGCCGGGTCGGCGAACGGCTCTTCCTCAGGATGGGCTACTGCTACAACGACAATCCCATCACGTCGGAATCCGCGCAATTCAACGTCGCTTCGCCGCTAATCAGTCAGCACACCATTCACATGGGCGCGTCCTACGTGTTTGCCGACAACTGGCTCTGCTCCATCGCCTACACGCATGCCTTCGAGAACTCCGTGACGGGACCGCTTCAACCGGCGGGCGTCCCGATTCCGGTCGGGACGGTCACCAGCAGTGTCTCGGCCGACTTGCTCCTGGCCGGATTCTCCAAGCGGTTCTAATTCGACTGCGCGGGGTCGGCGGTGGGGTAGGGTGGGACGAGGTCGCGGAGGGTTGGTGGGACTTCGCAAACCGGCCTGATCCGCGACCGAAGTCCCACCAAGATTCCGGTTTGCTCGTCCCACCCTACTTTTCCGCAACAGAAACTAATTCGAGTGAGCGGGGTCGGTAGCCGTGGCAAGGGGACCGACTTCCTTTCAATGCCGCGGAGCCAGTCCCCCTTTCTCCGGCAACCGATCGCAGTAAGAATAGGTATGCCTTGCTGCAAGCCGCGGCCGGTGGTCGCGGTCTCGGGGCACGACCGCCGGTCGCCGCTTTATGAAACGCCGTGATTCGACATCCCCTGACGCCAGCCGCTACGTGGTCGGGTTCGACCTGGGCACGACCAACTCGGCCGTGACCTACGTCGATACGGCGGAGGAGCCGTGGCGGATCAGGACCTTCGCCGTGCCGCAGTTGGTCGCGCCGGGCCAGGTCGAGGCCCGCGAGACGCTCCCCTCGTTCCACTATCAGCCGGCGCCGGGCGAGCTGGCCGCCGGCGGCGCTGCGGTGTCCGTGGCACAAGGAGGAACCGGCGTTCGCCGTCGGCTTCTTCGCCCGCGACCACGGGCGCGCTGGTGCCCGGGCCGGCTGATCAACTCGGCCAAGTCGTGGCTGTGTCACTCGGGCGTGGATCGGACGGCGCCGCTGCTGCCGTGGCACGGGGCCGCCGACGTGGAGCGGCTCTCGCCGGTCGAGGTCAGTGCCCGGTATCTCGGCCCACGTGCGCGACGCCTGGGACGCCCGCTTTCCGCGCCATCCGCTGGCCGAGCAGGACTTCGTGCTGACGCTGCCGGCCTCGTTCGACGAAGTGGCCCGGGAGTTGACGGTCAAGGCGGCGGCCCTGGCGGGCCTGCCGCGGGTGGTGCTGATCGAGGAGCCGCAGGCGGCCTTCTACGCCTGGATCTACGCCCACACGCGACGACTGGGAGCGGCTGGTCGCGCCCGGCCAGAAGATCCTCGTTTGCGACATCGGCGGCGGCACCTCCGATTTCACGCTGATCCGCGTCCGCCGCGGCGAAGGAGGCAAGGTGCAGTTCCACCGCGTGGCCGTCGGCGACCACCTGATCCTCGGCGGCGACAATCTCGACCTGGCCCTGGCCCAGCATATCGAGCAGAAGATCGCCGGCGAGGGTTTGGAGCCGCGGCAATGGGCCGTGCTCGTGCGGACCTGCCGCGCGTCAAGGAAACGCTGCTCGGGCCCGACGCCCCCGAGCGGCTGACGGTCAATCTGCCCGGCTCGGGCACGCGGCTGATCGGCGGCGGCATGCACGTCGAAGTCACGCGCGAGGAAGTGTGCGACCTGCTGGTCGAAGGGTTCTTTCCGCGCGTGGGCTGGACGAGAAGCCGATCAGCCGGCGATCGGGCTTCCAGGAGTTCGGCCTGCCGTTCGCGCCCGACGCGGCGATCACGCGCTACCTGGCGGCGTTCTTGACCGCGCATCGGCACGTGGCGATCGGACGAGACGCGAGGCGCCGTCGGACCACGACCCGGCCCGGCCCGACGTCGTGCTGTTCAACGGCGGCGTGTTCGAGTCGCCGCTGCTGCGCGAGCGGCTGTTGGAGGTGCTCGAAAGGTGGTTCCCCGGCCGAGAATGACAGTGCAATCGTTTAGCAGCCACCGGCACGGCGGCTGGTACTCCCTGGCGGCCCGATTGTGCTGGACAACGACCGGCTCGATCTGGCCGTGGCCCGCGGGGCGGCGTACTACGGCATGGTGCGGCGCGGGCAAGGGGTGCGGATCGCCGCCGGACTGGCCCGGACGTATTACATCGGCGTCGAAACGGCTGGACCGTCGGCGGAACCGGCGGCCGAAGCTGCAAGCGGCTCTGCGGCCTCCCGCACCCCTTGCGCGTCTGTCTTCTGCCGGCGGGAATCGAGCCGGGCCACGACGTGGAACTGACCCAGCGGCGTTTCGACCTGTTGGTTTCCGAGCCGGCGGAGTTCCCGCTGTTCGTCTCCAGCACGCGGCTGACCGACAAGCCGGGCGAGCTGGTGCCGATCGACCGCGAGCGGATGACGCCGCTGCCGCCGATCCGCACCGTGCTGCGGACGCGGAAGAAGGGCGAGGCCGAAACGGTTTCCGTCAATCTCCACGCCCGGCTGACGGAGATCGGCACGCTCGACCTGTGGTGCAGCGAGATCGGCGGCCGGCGGAGTTGGCGGCTCCAGTTCGACGTTCGCTCGGCCACGCAGACCGACGTCGCGGCCCACCAGTCGCAGGCCGAGGGCGAAGGGTTCGTCGACGAGGCCGTCTGGCGGGAGTGCCAGACGCTGATCGAAGGCACGTTCGGCCCCGCCGCCGTGCGACAAGCCCGAAGGCCTGGTCAAGCGGCTGGCGGCCGCCACGGGCATGAGCCGCAACGCCTGGCCCACGTCGCTGTGCCGGCGGATCTGGGAGGCGCTGATGGAAGTCGAGGCCGGGCCGGCGCCGCAGCGCCGTCCACGAGGCCCGCTGGCTGAACCTGCTGGGCTTCGCCTTGCGGCCGGGCTACGGGCTGGCGGTCGACGACTGGCGCGTGGCCCAGACGTGGACCACCCTGCAAGGCAAGTTCGCCCACGCCGCGGCCGATGTCCGCGTGGAAGGCTGGATCCTCTGGCGGCGGATCGGCGGCGGGCTGGCCGCCGGCCAGCAGCAGGCCCTGGCCGAGCCGCTGCTGGGGCCGGTCCGCAGCCTGCACCGCCAACTGACCACCGGCAAGGGCCGCAGCGATTTCGGTTTCGCCATCCACGAAACGGCCGAGATGTGGCGGCTGCTGGGCTCGCTTGGAACTGCTTCCGCCGGCCGCGAAGAGCGAACTGGGCGAGATGCTGCTGGACCTGCTGCCCAAGCGAAAGATGGAGCCGGTGCGGCCGGCCATGATCTGGGCGATCGGGCGGCTGGGGGCACGCGTGCCGCTCTACGGGCCGCTGAACGCGGTCGTCCCGGCCGAGACGGCCGCCGACTGGCTCGCGCAGGCTCATCGGCGTTGCGAACGGCCGATCCCGATCGTCAACTGGCGGTGATGCAGCTTGCCCGGCGAACCGACGACCGCTACCGCGACCTGCCCGACAAGCTGCGCGCCGCGAGGCCGTCGATTGGCTCACGCTGCACGACGCGCCGCGGCATTTCGTCGAGTTGGTCCGCGACGGGCGGCACACTGGACAGCGAAGAGCAGGGGCTGGTCTTCGGCGAGTCGCTGCCCAAGGGATTGCGAATCGCCTAGTAGTGGCAGTGCAAGATTTGCCCCGGTCGTGGTACAATCCGGCCGGCGCGTCATTATCCTGAGACACTCAGAAACCTCACGCAAAGGCGCGAAGCGCAAAGGAGTTCTTGGGACAAGCGATTGGGAACGTGTTGCGGGAATCGCGACTGTTCGTCTCTTTCTGTCATTTTCGCGCCTTCGCGGCTTTGCGTAAGTTTTTGCCCAACGACCTTTGTGTAAGTGAAACGCAAACGACACAGCCATTCTGAGGAAGGACTGTCATGTCAGAACCATCCCGTGAAGCAGCCACTTCGCCGACGGCGCATCAACCGTACGTTCCCGACGACGTCATCATTCCCGAGTTCACCTGGCCGGCAGTGTTGGTGGGCGCCGTGCTGGGAATCGTCTTCGGGGCTTCCTCGCTCTACCTCGTGTTGAAGGTGGGCATGACCGTGTCGGCCTCGATCCCCGTGGCCGTGCTCTCGATCACGCTGTTCCGCGTGTTCTCCCGCGTCTTTGGCGTTCGCCGGGCGACGATCCTGGAGAACAACATCGTCCAGACGACCGGCTCGGCGGGCGAGTCGATCGCCTTCGGCGTGGGCGTCAGTATGCCGGCTGTAATGCTCCTGGGATTCGAGATGGAAATCACCCGCATCATGGTAGTTTCCGTCCTGGGCGGATTGTTAGGCATCCTGATGATGATTCCGCTGCGCCGGGCGTTCATTGTGAAACAGCATGGAACCTTGGTCTATCCCGAAGGCACCGCCTGTGCCGACGTGCTGATCATCGGGGAAACGGGCGGCGCGACCGCCAAGACCGTCTTCACCGGCTTCGGCATCGCCTTTACTTACCAATTCCTCATGCAGGGCCTCAAGCTCTGGAGCGAAACGATCAGCCGACCCTTGGAGTGGTTCAAAGGCGCCACGCCCGCTCTGGAAACGAATCCCGCCTTACTGGGCGTTGGCTACATCATCGGCACGCGCATCTCTTGCATCATGGTTGCGGGCGGAGTGCTCGCTTGGCTGGTGTTCTGCCCGGCCATCATGTACTTTGGGGCGGCGCTCCACGAGCCTCTGGGCCAAGCCACGATCTTGATCCGCGACATGACCGCCGAGGACATCCGCGATGCGTACGTCGTCTACATCGGGGCTGGGGCCGTAGCAGCGGGCGGGATCATCAGCATGTGCCGTACCCTACCGCTGATCTTGGCGTCGATTGGCGCCGGCTTACGCGACATGCGATCTTCAGTTCACACTGCCGACGAGCAGACCCATCGCACCGACCGCGACCTATCGATGCGCATCGTACTGTTCGGATCGTTGGCGTTGGTGGTCGCGATTTGGGTTTTTCTCGGGCTCGATCCCCAAATCGACGGTAGCCTATCGTTGGCCGCCGTGTTCAATTGGGTGAACCTGCTGGCTGCCGTGTTGATCGTCCTCTTCGGTTTCTTGTTCGTCACGGTTTCCTCGCGATTGACCGGAGAAATCGGTTCTTCGTCCAATCCAATCTCGGGCATGACGATAGCAACGTTGCTGTTGACTTGCTTGATTTTCCTGATCCTGGGCTGGACCGCGCCGCAATACCGGCTGGTCGCCCTTTCCATAGCGGCGGTGGTGTGCATCGCCTCCTCCAACGGCGGCACTACCTCGCAGGACCTCAAAACCGGCTTCCTCGTCGGCGCCACGCCCAAGTGGCAACAGTTAAGCATCCTCGTCGGCACGGTCTCCTCGGCTCTGGTGATCGGCGTGATTCTCCTGGCCATGAACGCCGAAGGAACCGTCTACTCGAAGAAGGACCTTCCGCAGCCGAAGCAACCGTTTGATATGGTCGCGCTGCGAGCGACCGCGCGACAAGAAACTGCACCCGAGGATCCGAACACGTATTACGTGTGGCACGCCACCGAGGGAAACGTCGAGGGAGTGCGGCCGGGAAAGTACCTCGTCAATGACCAAGGGCAGATTTGCTGGCTGGTCGATCCGGGCATCAATGGCAGACTCAAGCACCGCGATGACGGCACCGAGGTGGAAAAGTATCCCCAGCCCCAGGCCCGGTTGTTCGCCCTGATCACGCACGGCATTCTCAACCAAAAGCTGCCCTGGACACTGGTGATGCTGGGAGTGCTCATCGCGATAGTCATGGAACTGAGCGGCGTGTCTGCGTTACCGTTTGCGGTGGGTATGTATCTGCCGCTGTTGTCGTTGTCACCCATCTTCGTTGGAGGCATGGTCCGCTACATTGTCGAGCGGTTTGGTCGCCGGCAATCCGACCAGCCGGCCTCCGAATTGGAATCGGAGATGAGTCCCGGCGTACTCCTCTCGACCGGCTACATCGCAGGCGCCACGATCGCCGGCGTCCTTATCGGGTTTAGTAACTTCAGCGATACGCTCCCCAAACTACTGGCCGCCGTCGGCCAAAATGCGCCCTATCAAACGGCCACGGCGCTGGTGACCTTCCTGCTACTAGCGCTCTTTCTGGTGCTGGTCGGGAAGGGATGGCTGCTGAAAAGCCGTTGAAAGCCCGCACGCCATAGTGCCACGTACGGCATCGTGGCGAATCGGCTATTCGGAATGGGAGATGCCGTCGAACAACCGCCGCAACTGCTCTCGCTCCACTTCGATCTGCTTCCGCAGCCTAGACAACACGGCACAATTCTCCTTCTTCTTGGAGATACCGCGTGAACGGCGTGGGCTGGTCGAGATCGACGAGATCCAGCGGACGTTGGAGAATCGCCGCGGCGCGAGCCATCGCCGAAAAAAAACATTGGGGCGGAAGCCCACTTACTGCCAAGTCGATGTCGGAATCCGCTTGAACCGCCCCGTGTGCCGCGGACCCGAAGAGATGCACTTCGTGCGCGCCGGCATCCTTGAGCACAGCGGCAGCTTGTCCAATAAGCCGTGTAGTTTGTTCATCCATAGCAGCAGTTCCCTTCCGCCACTTGGAACGGGCAAGAAGTGACAGCAGCCCAAGCGGCCCCAACTCTCAACTATTCTATTCGTTTGGGATTCGGCGTGTCAATCTTCTCGGCCTGCAACATCATGACCAGCGAATACGTCTCGTGCGGCTTCGGATGCTTCCATCCATCCACGAGCCCATATATCCACGAGATGGGCCAATCTGCCTCAACACTGGTCGCTGTCATCTGATCCGTGATGTCCGATCCACTCAGCAACAGCCATTGCCCGGGCTTCAGCGCGGCGCCGCCTTCCAGGCGGATAGTTGCCACCTTAGGAATCTGGATGGTCGTGTCGGCCTTGCCGCCGGCATTGCGGGCGAAGCTCGCGGTTTCCATGCCGCCGGCATTACGTGGGACGCTCATGGTTTCCACTTTTTGGATCACCGAGAACGTGGCCGCGAAATCCAAGTGGACTGCACCCGATTGATCCGCGATCGCCCGCAATTGCAACCTCGTTCCCTCGGTCACGACGCGGATTTGCGGCTGTTGTACATTTGGCTCAACGGGCGTTGTCAAACCGACGACGAACGGACTCTGGGAAGTATCGTATACGAAGGCCGTTTGCCCATTGAAGAGGGTGACCTTGGGGGCCTGAATCATGTTCGACCGTTTGTCCGCCTGACAGCGATCGATCAATTTCTCGCCCTGTTCCTTGTCCACGACTCGAAAGCGCATGGGTGAGTCTTTCTCTATCAACAATTGCGCCCGAGCCACATGCGCGCCTTCGTGGCTACCCAAAGGGCGATCGAACGAGGCCGGCTCAACGGCGTCGGAGTTGGCCAGGCCGGCTTCACCTACATTCAGAGACGAAATCGTCGATTCCGGCAACACCTCTTGGAACACCTTGTCGCCAATCGTCAGAAACCGCACATCAACGACAATCTCCGTAATGCCGAATTTGCGGAAGGCATCGAGCGTCTTCGCAAGCCGCTTGTGTCCCTCGGCCGTAGCTCCGACCACCAATTGGTCTCCGTACCAATCCACATTGCTCGGATCGCGGCGTTGGTTACGTCCCGGCACCGGCGGGACCCAGGGGTTTTCCGCCTGTTCTTTCAGGAAATTCTTGGCTGCTGGCTCGCTCAGACCGCGTTCCTCGCGGATTTTGGAAAGCACGTTTTCCACGGAATAGGTCTGATAGATCGTGTCCGATGGCGTCTTGTCGCCGCCAGCCACGATGCTGCCGCCGGGGGCAGAGCTGACCGGTGCCGAATTGGCGGGCACGGCATAAGCATCGGGCCGAAGCGGGGCGGGCTGGGAATCCTTGGGTTCGCCGGCCGAGATGACCAGCGCCGCGCCGGGCAACACGGCAACCGCCGCCACGAGTGCCACGGCCCAACACCACCACGGAGTCCGCCGGTAACCTCCTTGTCCGATCTTCATGATCCGCTCCAATCTTCCTTGAGTGACCTCGATCGCACGAACGCCGGGAAACGCCGAAACGGGCGAATGCTGATTTCCCGGTCCAAACAGGGCTGGCCCGATGGCCCACTCGGGCAGGAGTGTCGCCTGCGTTCGTATCGGTGTCAAGACCGCTTTTTCACGGCTCCGCCGCCATTCGGGCGGTGAGCTTGCGCCACGCGGCCATCGAGCGGGCGAGATTGTCGCGGACGTCGCCGGGGATGGCGTAGCCCTGGAGGCAGACCGGGCCCGTATAGCCCAAGTGCTTGAGCGCCCGCATCACGCGGCCGACGTCGAAATTGCCGCGGTCGAGGGTCTGGATCAGGCGGTCCCATTCCATGTTGTTCGTGTCGCCGCCGTCAGTCCCGTTGATGCTCACCAGCCAAAGATGCGGCATGGCCGCCTTCAGGCACTGCTCCAGGTTCTTTTCGTTGTCGAGCTTCAAGAAGTGGCAGAGCGTGAAACTCGTGCCCACGTTCGGGCGGTCGATCTTCTCGATCAGCCGCAGGGCGTCCTCGACGCGGGCGACGTACATCCCCCGGTGCGGATAGAACACGACGCGCAGGCCGGATTTCGCCGCCATGCCGGCAATCTCGCGGACGATGGCCACGGCCCGATCGTCCAGGGCATCGGACGACGGCGTTCCGCCCGTGACGGTGAGCCAGATCAGCGTGTCGCGGCCCTTGAGTTGCTCGATGGCCGTTTTCAGCTCGGGGTCGTAGGGCGGCTTATCGGGATCGACGCACGCGCCGACAAAGTTGCTGAACATCTTCAGTCCCCGCGCGTTGAGCAACTTGAGCATCTCGGGGATCTGCTGGGTGCCGGTGTAGCCGATTCCGGCATAGCCGATGTCCTTGAGCATCTGGGCCTGATCTTCCAACGGGATGCGGCCGCGGCCCGTGCCGTTGTTGAAGGCGAAGAAGGGGTTGGTCACGCCCGGCTTGACGGCGGCGTGATCGGCGGCCCAAACCACCGTCGCAAAGCACAGCGCAGCGCCCACGGCAAGCCCAAGAACCGTGATGGGCGTGGCAAGGCACTTTCGGGAATGGGGATGCGGGATGATTCGTTTCGACATGGTGGCTCCCAAGAAGGTTGTCCAAGGGGCGAATAGCGAGGTGGGGGTGTGTCCGCGGCACGGCGCCGCCTCGCATCGTAGCAGAGCGGCGGGCGAACTACAAATGGGCCGGAATCGAGGGAATTCGCATGCCGGACACCGCTCAGTCGGGGGATGAATCGTTCTTGACCCGACCGGGCAATGCGGATAGATTGCCATAGTGGGGTGGTGGGCGGCCACGAGTGCAGTTCTATCAAGCCGCGACCGGTGGTCGCGCCCCGTTTTGCGGCCGCCGGTCGCGGTTTCTTGAGCACGCGATCAACGGTCGCGGCCTTTTGAGTTCGGGTGACCATGGAAGAATTCTTATCGCAGATTTGGGACGTTCTCAGCTACTTCTTTAGTGGGATCGCGGGGGATCGAACGGGGCATTACTAGCCTGTTCGGTTCTTCCAACGCCCGATACCTGAAAAAGCTCCAACCCACCGTGGACGCCATCAACGCCCTGGAGCCGACGTACCAGGCGATGACCGATGCCGAGTTGCGGGAGCAAACGGTCAAGTTCCGTAAACGGTTGGCGGCCGGCGAAACGCTCGAGGACCTGCTGGTCGAAGCGTTTGCGGTCTGCCGCGAGGCCGGCCGCCGCGTGTTGGCCATGCGCCATTACGACGTCCAGTTGATGGGCGGCATGGTGCTCCACCGCGGCAACATCGCCGAAATGGTCACCGGCGAAGGAAAGACCCTGGTGGCCACGCTGCCGGCCTATCTCAACGCCTTGGAGGGCAGGGGCGTCCACGTGGTCACCGTCAACGACTACCTGGCCCGCCGCGACATGGAATGGATGGGGCCGCTCTACATGTCGCTCGGGCTCACCGTCGGCACGATCCAGAGCAACATGGAGACGGCCGACCGACAGAAGGCCTACGACTGCGACATCACCTACGGCACGAACAACGAGTTCGGCTTCGACTATCTCCGCGACAACATGCGGCCGGCGGCCAAGGGCGACAACCGCTATCCGAAGTGGTACCAGCAATCGCAGGGTCCGCTGCACTACGCCATCATCGACGAGGTCGACAACATCTTGATCGACGAGGCGCGGACGCCGCTGATTATCTCCGGCCCGGCGCACGACGACGTGACCCGCTATGCCAGGGCCGACCGCATCGCCCGGCAGTTGAAGAAGGGGGGACACTTCGAGGTCAACGAGAAGGAGCACACGGCCCACCTGACCGACGACGGCGTGCGTGCGGCCGAGCAACTGGCCGGCGTGGAGAGCTTTTACACGGCCGGCCACATGGAGTGGCCGCACCTGATCGACAACAGCCTCAAGGCCCACCACCTCTACAAGCGCGACGTGAACTACGTGGTCAATGGCGAGGAGGTGGTCATCGTCGACGAGTTCACGGGCCGCTTGATGCCGGGCCGCAACTGGAGCGACGGCCTGCACCAGGCCGTCGAGGCCAAGGAGGGCGTCCGCATCAAGGAAGAGAACCAGACCCTGGCCACCATCACGCTGCAAAACTTCTTCAAGCTCTACGACAAGATTTGCGGCATGACCGGCACGGCCATGACCGAGGCCGGCGAGTTCTGGAAGATCTACAAGCTCGACGTGATCGCCGTGCCCACCAACAAGCCGTTAAAGCGCACAAATTCCCCCGACGTGATCTACCGCAGCGAGCACGAAAAGTTCGGCGCCATTGCCGAAGAGATCGAGCGGATGAACAAGTGGGACGTGCTGGAGAACGACAAGGGCGAGGAGTATCTGGGCAAGATCATCCACGAGACCGACCAGACGGTCGAGTTCCAACCCCGCGGCAGCAAGGACCGCGAGACCATCGCCAAGAGCAAGATCAAGGAGATGGAACACCGCGGCCGGCCGGTTCTGGTGGGCACGGTGTCGATCGAGCGGAGCGAACTGATCTCCGGCCTGCTGGAGAAGCGGGGGATTCCCCACCAGGTCTTGAATGCCAAGCATCATCAGCGCGAGGCCGAGATCGTCGCCCAGGCCGGCCGGTTGGGCGCCGTCACCATCGCCACGAACATGGCGGGCCGCGGCACCGACATCATCCTCGGCGGCAATCCCGAGGCCATGGCCTGGGCGAAGCTCCAAGAGAAATACCCCACGCGGCTGGAAGTGCCCCAGGAGGAATGGGACGCCCTGGTCCGCGAAATCGAACAACGCGAGCAGATGAAGGCCGAAGGCCGGATCGTGGCCGGCATGGGCGGATTGCACATCCTCGGCACCGAACGCCATGAGGCCCGCCGCATCGACCTCCAGCTCCGCGGCCGTTGCGGCCGTCAGGGCGACCCCGGCAGCAGCCGTTTCTACCTCTCGCTGGAAGACGACCTGATGCGGATCTTCGCCGGCGAGTGGGTCAAGAACATCCTCACCCGGCTGGGCATGAAGGAAGGCGAGGCCATCGAAAGCCGCATGGTTTCGCGGCGCATCGAGGCGCGCAGAAGAAGGTCGAGGAACGCAATTTCGAGGTCCGCAAGAACCTGCTCGAATACGACGAGGTGATGGACGAACAGCGGAAACGCGTCTACGGCTACCGCCAGAACATTCTCAACGGCGCCAACTGCAAGCAGTTGATCATGGATATGATCGACCAGCAGATCGACCACTTCATCGACCAGTTTCTCGATAAGGACTACGGCACGGAAACGTTTGCCCAGTGGGCGGCCAAGCAGTTGGCCGTCGAGTTCGAGGCGAAGGACTTCCGCGGCATGGACTTTGCGACGGCCGAGGTCTTTGCCCGCGATCAGGCCGAGCGGATGGCGGAAGGCCAGGTGTTGGAAGCCCTGGAAGAGAACCTGCCCTCGGAGGAAGAGGCGTCGGAGTGGAACTGGGAGGCGTTGGCGAAGATGGTCAACACCCGCTGGCACCTCAGCCTCCGCGATCGCGACCTGAAACAGCTCGGCCGCGACCAGGTGGGCGACTTCTTGATCGAGCGCGCCCGGGCGGCCCTGCAGAAGATCGACCTCAGCGAGGGCCAACGCTTCCTGCAACCGGAGTTCAGCGTGCAGACGGCGTGCGCTGGGTGCGGCACAAGTTCGGCATCGAACTGGCGCCCGGCGAGGTCGCCGCCCTGGACGTGCCGGCGTTCAAGCAGTTGGTGCGGGGAAAAGCCCAGGCCACCTACGAGGAGAAAGAGACTGGCTACCCGGTGATGGCCGGGCTGTACCACTTCACCACCCGCGACGCCACCGGACACAAACGCTACGAGCGCGACGAGCTGGCCCATTGGGCGGCCCAGCGGTTCCACGTCGAGTTGAGCATCGAGGACCTCGAGAACAAGCAGCGCGACGAGATCCGCGCGTTCCTGGTGGAGGAAAGTCGGCGATTCGCCGAGGGCCAGCAGTCGGCCATGACCGAGGCCCACGCCTGGCTCGGCCGCATCTTCACGCCCGATGCCCCCGCCGAGGCGGCGCTCCGAACGGCTCGCGACAACGGGCGGCTGCAGGAGCTATCCACTTGGTTGGCGGAAAGATACAAGTACGAACTGTCGCCCGAGGAGATGCTCCGCTGCACGCCCGAGCGCCTCGAACGCCACCTCACGGCCGCGGTCGAGGACCTCTACCGCCCGGAAATGCGGAAGATGGAGCGGGCCCTGGTGCTGCAACTGCTCGACACGGCCTGGAAAGACCATCTGCTCTCGATGGACCACCTCCGCAGCAGCGTGGGGCTCCGCGGCTACGCCCAGATCGATCCCAAGGTGGAATACAAACGCGAGGGCATGAAGATCTTCGAGCAGATGTGGACCGCGGTGGGCGAGCGGGTCACCGACCTGATTTTCAAGATGGAGCAGCTCGACGAGAGTTTTGTGGGCTCGACCTGGAAGGAGTCGGAGGCCATTCACCAGGACGCCCAATCGGCCGGCGAGATCGCCCAGCAGCAACAGGCGGCCATTGAAGGTACGGAAACCGACCACAAGCCGCAGCCCATCCGCAACCGCCAGCAGCGCGTGGGGCGAAACGATCCCTGCCCCTGCGGGAGCGGGAAGAAGTTCAAGCAGTGCTGCATGAAGAAGGGGTGAGGGGAACGAGGTAGGTGACATGCGTATTCCTGGCGCGGAGCATGCAACAATCTCCCGCGAGAAGATCGTTCAGTACCTTTTGAATGTCGATCATCCCGATGGCGGATCGAAAGCGGCCGTGTTGGCGCACGCCGGCTTTTCAGCAGGTCGGCCGGAGGAGCTTGAAGAGGCTTTACGAACGCAGCACCTTTCCTTAGCCGCGACGCGGGGCAAACCTTCGGAATACGGAGAGAAGTACGAAATCGTCGGCCCGCTGAGAGGCCCAGCAGGCCGCGTGATGGTTCGTTCGATATGGATTGTTCGGCACGGAGAGCGCGTTCCGCGTTTGATTACGCTCATTCCGGAGAAACAAACATGATTGCGTTATACAACCGGGTTATTCTGACCAAGCGAATCCCTGAAGAGAACCTATTTGCGGGCGATGTTGGCACAGTCGTGGAAGAGTATCGCGATGCTCAGGGATTGATTGTCGGTTATGAATTGGAACTGTTCTCGGCTGACGGTCATACGTTGGCCGTGTCGTCCGTGCCCGCCAATGCCGTGCGCAAAGCAACGCCAGCCGATCGGCTCTGTTCGCGCATGGAAGAAGTGGCGGTGTGAGCCGGAGGAACGGTTTCAGGGCTGGTTCAGGGCAGTGATTCTTGATGCGAGGCAAACATGCTCGAAAGTTCGCTTCAGGAAGAATTGTTGAAAGCGTTAGATCGTCTTTCGCCGGCGATGCAGCGACGAGTGCTCGATTTCGCTCGGGCACTGAGAGAATCTAGGCTTCCCGGCACGCCTGGCAGGGAGTTGCTCCGCTTCGCCGGAACAATGACCCCTGCAGAAGCGGACGAGTTTCTCCGCGGTATCGAGGAGGATTGCGAACGGATTGATCCCAGTGAATGGTGAATTTCTGCTCGATACCAACACCGCTTTTCCCCCGCGGGGGCAGTTGTATGAGTCGCATCGGGCAGAAAGAAGGCCAGGACACCGTGAGTGGCACCGATCTCCCAGCAGTTCCGTCAGCGACTCGCAGGTTGTTATCAGTCGGAATTGCCGCTCATTTGGCCGTGTGCGCGGCGGGCCTTGCGATCGTATATTATGTGTCGGGTGGTCTTGCTATTGGCTTTTCCCTAATACTGTGCATCCCGTTCGCTATCGCGTTACGAATGCGTTTTCGGAAGTGCGCATTGCGAGGAAGCGAACTCGTAACGCTATTCATATTATTCGTCTTGGCATGGGGTAGCTGTGTTTTCGTCGCCAGTCTATATCCTGCGTACTTCCGGTTCGCCGTGCTCACTCAACGTGTGCATAACGACCCCGCATTCGGCGATGTTGAGTTTTCCGTGGACCAACTTGGTTCCAAGAACCCCTTTCACATTCGCGGCACCGTGGCGTCGCGATCCGATCGTGATCGTTTGGAATCTCTGTTGATGCGGTACGGCTTTGACCGCGAAATGCACGACGTCCAGATAGACAGCAGCCCCAGGGCCGACACACGACAGACGCCATCGAAGGGGGCTGCGAGCAGCCGATGACTTCGCAATGCTCAGAAAAGGACCCCGCTGGTGCGGTATCTGCTCGATCTTGTCTATCTGCTTCTGATTCTCGTTAGCCTGCCGTGGCTACTGTGGTCGGCCGCGCGAAAAGGCAAGTATCGCGAAGGTTATGCCGCCAAGTTCCTGGGACGGGTGCCGCAAAGAGCGTCCAACAAGACCTGCCTCTGGCTGCACGCGGTGAGCGTGGGCGAGGTCACTCTGCTGGCCCCGCTGCTGAAAATGATCGAACAGCAGCGGCCGGAGTGGGAGTGCGTCATTTCGACCACCACCGCCACCGGCATGGAACTGGCGAAAAAGAAATACGCGAAACATACCGTCTTCTATTGCCCGCTCGACTTTTCGTGGGCCGTATCGGCGGCCATGCGGCGGATTCGGCCGGACGCGCTCGTGCTGGCCGAGTTGGAGTTGTGGCCGAACCTGATTCGGGCCGCGAAACGGCATAATGCAAAGGTCGCCGTCATCAACGGCCGCTTGGGCGAGAAGAGCTTTCGGGGCTATCGCCGCATCCGACCGCTTGTGGCGGGGCTGCTGCGGCAAATCGATCTCTTGGCCGTGCAGGACGAAACTTATGCCGAGCGGTTTCGGGTTCTCGGCGCCCGATCCGAGTCGGTTGCGGTCACCGGCTCGATGAAATACGACGGGGCCCAAACCGATCGCAACAATCCCGCCACGCGACGGCTCGCCGCGCTGGCTGGCTTCTCAGCCGACGACCTCGTCCTGCTGGCCGGCAGCACGCAAGAGCCGGAAGAGGCCATGGCACTGGAGACTTATCGCCTGCTTTGCCAAGAATGGCCAGAGCTACGGTTGGTCTTAGTGCCGCGTCATCCTGATCGTTTCGAGACCGTGGCGCGGCTATTGGACTCCTCCGGCATTGCCTGGCAACGACGCACGGTCCTGACGGGCGAAGCCGCAAGCGGCAGTGGTGCCGATGGGGTGGCAGATCAACTGCCACCCCAACAACGCGCCGATACCGCACGCGGTTCTTCACCCCTCATTCCTCTCCTCTCTCCCCTCTCCCCTCGTGTCCTCCTGGTTGACTTGGTCGGCGAGCTCGGCGCATGGTGGGGGACGGCTCGGATCGCGTTTGTCGGCGGCAGCATGGGCAGCCGCGGCGGGCAGAACATGATCGAGCCGGCCGCCTATGGCGCGGCGATTTCCTTTGGCCCCAACACCTGGAACTTCCGCGACATCGTCGCCGCGATGCTCGCCCACGACGCCGCGGCAGTGGTCGACGACGGCCCCCAGTTCACCCAGTTCGTCCGCCGCTGCTTGGAGCAACCCGATTACGCGGCCGCTCTCGGCAGGCGGGCCTTGGCACTCGTGCTTTCGCAACTTGGCGCCAGCGAGAAGACGTTGCGGCTCTTGGACCGGCTGATTGACACCCGCCGTGACGTCGGCTAGCGTAACGGTCGGTTCGCAAGGTTCAACCGTCGCACTCTGCCGGGAGTTTTGCCATGTGCTTCTCGGGTCTTGCCAAAATCCGTTTCTCGCTGGTTGCGTTGGCTGTTCTTCTGTCGCCCGCAGTGTCTTTGGCCGCGAATGCCGAGACGCCTGCCCAAAAGGCCGAGCGGATGAAGTGGTGGGTCGATGCCCGCTTCGGCATGTTCATCCACTGGGGGCCGGTGAGCTTGAAGGGCACCGAGATCGGCTGGTCGCGCGGCCGCGGCAGTTCCCATCCCCGTCTATGACAACCTCTACAAGGAGTTCAACCCGGTGAAGTTCGACGCCAAGGAGTACGTCTCCATCGCCAAGGAAGCGGGCATGAAGTACATCACGCTGGTGACGCAAGCACCACGACGGGTTCTCGATGTACGCCACGAAGCTGAGCGACTACAACATCATGAACACGCCGTTCAAGCGGGACATCGCCAAGGAGCTGGCCGACGAATGCCGGAAGCAGGGCCTCCGCTTCTGCACCTACTACTCGATCATCGACTGGTATCACCCCGACTATCTGCCGCGCGGCGCCGGCGACAAGCGGCCGCCCAAGGACGCCAACTTCGAGCAATTACTATGCCTTCATGAAGGGCCAGCTTCGGGAAATCGTGGAGAACTACCATCCGGCCGTGATGTGGTTCGACGGCGAATGGGAAGACCACTGGACTGTGGAACGCGGGCGCGACGTCTACGCCATGCTCCGCCGACTCGACCCGGCGATCATCATCAACAACCGGCTGGGCAAGGGGCGGCGCGGCTCTTCCACACTTGCGGCATGACCCCGCCGGAGACCACCGTCGGCGACTTCGGCACGCCCGAGCAAGAGACCGGCCGCTTCTCCGGCGACCGCAACCTGTACTGGGAGAGCAACATGACGATCGGCAGCAATGGGCCTGGAAGCCCAACGATCGTGTCAAGAGCCTCAAGGAGTGCATCGATCTGCTGGTGACCAACGCCGGCTACGACGGCAACTTCATGCTCAACGTCGGCCCCATGCCCACGGGCGAGATCGAGCCGCGCCAGGTCGAACGGCTGCGGGAGATCGGCCGCTGGATGCGGCAGTACGGCCAGAGCATCTACGGCACGCGCGGCGGACCGTTCGGCCCGACCTGGTGGGGCGTCAGCACGTGCAAGGACGACACGAATCTTCGTCCACGTCCTGCACTATCCGTTCGACGGGCTGCTGAACCTGCCGCCGCTGCCCAAGAAAATCGTTGCCAGCCGGCTCCTCGGCGGCGGATCGGTGGACGTGAAACAGACCGGTGACGGCATTGCGATTTCCATCCCGCCAGCCGCGCGGCAAGATCTCGACACGATCGTCGAACTGAAGCTCGACGGATCGGCGGTGGATGTTCGTCCGCTCGAAGAGTAGCCCGGCGTGAGATTGCTGCCGATGGCAGGATTCGGGTGTGATGTTTGGCGAGGAACGTTGGCGGTGTGAGAGGATGGTGAGGAGGGTGTGAAAGGTATGAAGGGTGTGAAGGAGGTGAACGGCGTGAATGACAATGTGGCCAGAACATTCGAGGAACTGCACATCTACCAACGCGCTCGGGAACTGACCAATCGAGTCTACGCATTGACTCGTAAGGGCGCCTTCACCTCGGATCGCGGCTTGGTGGATCAGGTTCGCCGAGCGGCGGTATCGATCATGTCGAACATCGCAGAGGGTTTCGAGCGCGGCACAACGCCGGAGTTTATCCAGTTCTTGTACATCGCCAAGGGCTCGTGCGGAGAGGTTCGCGCCCAACTGCAGATCGCATTCGATCAGCAGTACATGGTCGGGGAGGAGTTCGAGCCATTGCAGGCTCTCTGTCGCCTCACGAGCGGGATGATCTCCAATTTCATCGCCCACTTGCAGCGTTCTGACTATCGCGGCGAGAAGACTGCTCGACCCCGCCGCCAAGCCGATACGGCCCGGCAAAAGAGCATGGAAGCCTTGCGAGCCGCCCAGCTTACCAACATCTCGTCGCAGCAGGCGAGGGACGAAGGGGCACAAGTGCCCGGCGAGTGACCTTTCACACTTTCACACCCTTCACACCTTCACACCCGATCCGTCCCAGATCCCCCATCCGCCTACGCCCCAACAGCGGGGCCTCCAGCGAACGCCTCGGGGATGTTACCCTGTCGTGCGCCATTAGAATTGTCCCCATTAGCGACCAATAGAAATGTCCCCTAAGATCGTTTCCGAAAGGAAACGAGAGAATGGGGACGATTTCGATGAGTCGGAAAGAACGAAAGCGGCTGGAGGCGTTCAGTCGGGTGAAAACGGGGGGGATGACCCTGGTCGAGGCGAGCGAACTGCTGAGGCTGAGTTATCGCCAAACGAAGCGGGCGTGGTCTCGGTATCAGAGCGAAGGCGATGCCGGCCTGGTACATCGGCTGCGTGGCCGAGCCCCCAATCGGCATTCGCCGGAGAAGACCAAACAGCGGTCGCTGGCGTTGTATCGCGAGCGGTACGCCGATTACGGGGCGACGTTGGCGGCGGAATGCCTGGAGAAGGAAGACGGCGTGAAGGTCTCGGTGACCACGCTGCGGCGGTGGCTGTTGCAGGCGGGCTTGTTGGATCGCCGGCGCAAGCGGCGACTGCATCGTCGTCGTCGAACGCGGCGCGAGCACCTTGGCGAGTTGGTGCAGATGGACGGTTCGTTTCACGACTGGTTCGAGGGGCGGCGTGGCTGGGCGGTGCTGATGGTCATGATCGACGATGCCACAGGCAGGGTGACGGCGCGGTTCTACGAGAAAGAATCATGGGCATCGTCGTCGGACTTGTTTCAGCGTTACGCCCGGCGGCACGGCTTGCCGCGCGGTCTGTACGTGGATCAGCACAGTATTTATCGGCCGGAGGGTGAGCCGACGGATGCGGAATTGCTCGACAATTGCCCGCCAGAAACGCAGTTTGGGCGAGCCATGCGCGAACTGGACGTGGAGCTCGATTCTGGCGCGGAGTCCGCAAGCGAAGGGGCGTGTGGAGCGTATGAACGGAACGCTTCAGGATCGGCTGGTCAAGGCGTTGCGGCGCGCGAAGATCTCCGACTTGGAGTCGGCGAACCGATTCCTGGAGGAGACGTTTCTGGTGGGATTCAACGCGCGCTTCGCGGTGGCGGCGGCGGCGGCGGAGGACTGGCATCGCCCGCTATCGGCCGGCACGGACCTGGCGCACATCGTGTCGATTCAAGAATCGCGGGTGGTGGCCAAGGACTGGACATTGCGTTGGCGGAATCGCATCTTGCAATTGCCGCGTGAGACGGCCGAGTTCATTCGGAGCGGTCAGCGCGTGACGGTCTGCGAACCGCTGGACGGCGTGCTGCGGGTGTTCGCTGGCCAGCGCGAAGTGTGTTGGTCGCCGATCTTGGCCCCACCGCTGCCAAAGCCGGCCAAGCGTACCGGCCCGACGGGTTCGAGTCAGGGGCACAAGCCTGCCGCGAACCATCCCTGGCGCGGCCGGCGAGTGGCTGCGGCCCGACCAGAGCCTTCCGCCCCCCTCCCGCCGCCGGCGGAAAAAGTGGCGTGCTCCGCTTCGGCTCGCTGCGCTCGCCTCGCGGAGCACGCCACTTTAGGGTAGACGAAAACCATAACAGTAACGGGACATTTCTATTGGCGCAAAACAGGGGACATTTCTATTGGTTGACAACACCTCGGGGATGTTACCCGTTGCAAATCCTTCCCACAATGGCCTATAATCAGCGTTCTGTATTGTCGCTCTCGGTGCGTACCTGAGAATCATTAGTCCAGCAGGAGGGATTTCCGTGGGACAGGGCAATTTTTTGTTTACCAGCGAATCAGTCAGCATGGGCCATCCCGATAAGCTGGCCGATCAGATCTCCGATGGCGTCCTCGATGCCCTCTTCGCCAAGGACCCCTACAGCCGCGTGGCCTGCGAAACGATGGTCACCACGGGCATCGCCATCGTCGCCGGCGAAATCACCACCAAGGCGGTGGTCGACTACGCCGACGTCGTGCGGCAGGTCATCCGCGACGTTGGCTACACCGACGACAAGATGGGCATCTGCGCCGACACCTGCGCCGTCATGCTCTCGATCGACCGGCAGAGTCCCGACATCGCCATGGGCGTCAACGAAGACGCCGCCAAGGGCAAGGAGATCGGCGCGGGCGACCAGGGCCTGATGTTCGGCTACGCCTGCAACGACACGCCCGAACTGATGCCGCTGCCCATCCAGTTGGCCCATCAGATCCTCGACCGGCTTACTGAGGCCCGCAAGAATGGCGAGGTTGACTGGCTGCGGCCCGACAGCAAGAGCCAGGTTACCGTGCAGTACGAAGGGCACAAGCCCGCGCGGATCGACACGGTGGTGGTCTCCACCCAGCACGCGCCCGAAGTGAGCCAGGCGGAGATTCGCCGGTTCGTCATCGACAAGATCGTCAATCCGCTCTTGCCCAAGAAGCTGGTCAACGGCAAGATCGTCTACCACGTCAATCCCACGGGCCGGTTCGAGGTGGGCGGGCCGCACGGCGATTGCGGGCTGACCGGACGCAAGATCATCGTCGACACCTACGGCGGCTGGGCCCGCCACGGTGGCGGCGCCTTTAGCGGCAAGGACCCCACCAAGGTCGATCGCAGCGCGGCCTACATGGCCCGGCACGTCGCCAAGAACATCGTGGCCGCCGGTTTGGCCGAGCGCTGCGAGGTGCAAATCGCCTACGCCATCGGCGTCTCCGAGCCGGTCAGCGTATTGGTGGATACCGACGGGACGGGCAAGATCGACGACGAGCGGCTCTGCGAACTGGTTCGCAAGGTATTCCCCTTGACGCCCAGCGGCATCATCAAGTATCTCGACCTCCGCCGGCCCATCTATCGCAAGACGGCCTCCGGCGGGCATTTCGGCCGCAACGACCCGGATTTCACCTGGGAGAAGACCGACCGCGCCGCCGAATTGGCCGCCGCGGCACGATAGTGGGCGGATCGTGGATCGTGGATGGTGTGGAATTGGAATGGCCGGCGGCTAACAGACGCCGGACTGAGCCCTCCACCACTCCGGCGGCTGTTAGCGCGGGTGCATACCATGAAGCCGCCATGGCTGGAGCCAACCGACAATGTACGGTGGTAAGTTTGCACCATGATAAAGCCACCGACGAACATACGAATGTTGGATCACCCAGTACCTTCCATTCACCATCAGCCGGTTTGCGCGATTTTCGAGCCGATGGTTCCACCCAATCGCCACGAAGGTTCGCAATGGTTTCCGCGAGAGGTCTGAAAGGCGATTGGACCTAATGTTGCGAAGAATCCCCGAGTGCCGAGATAACGCTGAACTAGATCGGTTGCTGGGGCCACCGCGCTACGCCGTATCGGGAGGAGCCTTTTACGGTGTCAAGCCCGAACAGGCGGCACCAAGCCAATATGGCTCAACACCACGTCCAGACGACTTGGTGGTGTGCTACCGCCTCCATGATATTTCGATCCAATTAGTCTTCCGCTCGGGGGCACTCTGGCGAATCGAGGGCTTGGTCTTCAGCCAATGGGATATTGTGCTGGACGAAGGCTATTCGAAGACTGATGGCAAGAGTTTGGATCAACTCTTGGATGAATGGGAGAGCCGGGCTATTGGTCAGACAGTGCAGGAGAGATACCGCCAACACCAGCGGGGTGGCACTGACGGAAAGGGCTAAGGCTGCGTGCCACTGGCTCTGCCAGTGCTGCGGGCTTCCGTGACGTTCGATGGTGTTACGGTGGGTAGAATTGGGATAGGGCCGGCGGCGCTATGCCCGCTTGCCGATAAGTTAGGGATTGTTCAAGAGAGCCGTCTCTTGATGGGTTCCAGAGAAAGCACTGGCGGAGCCAGTGGCACCTTACGAGAGAATCGATCATGGCCGGTGAACGCTCGATAGACCTGCCTACCCGCGCGGTCGGAGACTTCCCGGCTAGTCTCGCTCGCTGCGCTGCGTCGGGCTTGCTCGGCCTGCTCGGCGCGTTCGCGCTGCTCGTCGTCATGCGGCGGGCGGCCGGGGCGCTGGAACACTCCTTGGAACCGGCCGTGCTGGCGGCGACGGGCCTGTTGGTGGCGGCGGCAGCCGCGGCCATTCGCTTGGGCTGGCCCGCGTCGCCGACCGCCCATGGTGGACCATTCGATTGGGCCGTGATGCTGCTGACGTCGCTGTCGGTCGGCGGTCTTGGCGCCAGTCTGTGCCTGCCCGGCACGCCGGCGCTCGGCACGTTCGTGTTCTGCACGCTCTTGCTGGCCGAGGAGAGCTGGGCCTGGGCACGGCACGTCCGGCGCTGGTTTGACGCGGGCTCTCCCAACGCCGGGTGGCACGCCCTGAAAGGGCGTGGCCGGCGCGAAGGGTTGAATGTAGTGGTTACCGACGCCCTTTCAGGGCGTGCCACCCCAGAGAGCCCTACTGCGCCGAACAAGTGACCCAGCAACTCACCCGCAGCCTGGCGGCCGACGGCGTCGAGCAAATCTCCGGCTGGCTGCGGATGCCGTTTGCGGCCGGCCAGCGCTCCGGCAATCTGCACGTGGCCTTTTGTCCGCCGTTCGCGACCACGCCCGAGTTGACCGTGGAGCAATTGGGCGGCCCGGAGGTGCGGATCAAGATGCCCCAAATCCTGCCCTACGGCGTGCGGCTCGACTTGAAACTGGTTGCCCCGGCCGAGGAGCCGACCGCCGTGCTGATTCAGTTCTCGGCACGAACGCCGTAATCATCCCGGACTGGGGACTGGTCCATTTTTCGGCGGGAAACCACATTTTGCCAATACGCGCCGGGCCGAAAACATGGACCTGTCCCCTTTCCGCGACGCGAGGGGGACAGTCCCATTTTCGTGGCGGCCACGTCGGTTTCTAACGTTGCATCACTCGCGCCACGAAAATTGGGACAGTCCCCTGTCCGATTGATCTTCGTAAATCGCCCGCTACAATTTGCCTGGATGTACGAGATCTTCGAGCATACGGCCGACGTGGGCATTCGGATTCGTGCGGACAACGTCGAGGAGTTGTTCGCCGACGCCGCGCAGGGCCTGTTTTCGTTGTTGGTCGCCAATCCCGACCTGGTCCACGTGACGGAAGAGAAGACGTTTCAGCTCCGCACCGAAAACTTGGAAGAATTGCTGCACGACTGGCTCGGCGAACTGCTCTATACGTTTTACGCCCGGCGAGTCGTGCTGTCCGATTTTCAGGTGCGGATACGAATCGCCGCCGCCGCGGCCGAGTTGGCGGCCACGGCCCGAGGCCAACCGATCAATCCCGACGTACACGAGATCGGCGCCGAGGTCAAAGCGGTCACGTGGCATGGACTAAAGGTCGTGCGGCAGGCCGAGGGCTGGATGGCGGAGGTGATTGTCGATATATGAGGGTCTTTGGTCTTGGGACTTAGGTCTTAGCTTCTCCGTTGTGGCCACGATGAAGACCCAAAACCGAAGTCCAAAGACCCAAGACCAAAGACCTAATCCCTTTCTTCGGAGTTTCAACCATGTCAAAACCCGGCTACAACGGCCCGCTGGAGCAGATCGACGAGTGCTGCTGGCGGATTCCCAAGAGCTACAAGATGGGAATGCTGGTCGAGGGCCGGATCTTCGCCGACGAGCGGCTGATCCAGCAGATCCGCGGCGACCAGGCGCCGGAGCAGGTGGCCAACGTGGCCTTTCTGCCGGGCATCCAGATGGCCAGTCTGGCCATGCCCGACATCCACTGGGGCTACGGCTTCTGCATCGGCGGCGTGTCGGCCACCGATCCGGCCGAAGGGGGCGTGATCTCGCCGGGCGGCGTGGGCTACGACATCAACTGCGGCGTGCGGCTGATGCGCACCAATCTCAGCATCACCGACGTCCAACCGCGGATGGGCCCATTGATGGAGGCCCTCTTCCGCCGCATCCCCGCCGGCGTGGGCACGGGCGGGCCGTATCTCTTCGGCGGTAAGGAACTCCGCCGCTTGCTGGCCGAGGGAGCGCCCTACCTCGTTTCTCGCGGTTGGGCCACGCCCGGCGACATCGAGCACACCGAGGCCGGCGGCTGCCTGCCCGGCGCCGAACCCGATAGCGTGAGCCAGCGGGCCTTGTCGCGCGGCGGCGACCAGTGCGGCACGCTCGGCTCGGGCAACCATTTTCTCGAAGTGCAAGTGGTCGACGAAGTGGTCGACGAAGCCGCCGCCCGCACGATGGGATTGGAGAAGAACGGCGTTTGCGTGATGATCCACTCCGGCTCCCGCGGGCTGGGGTATCAGGTGTGCGACGACGCGCTGCTGATGCTTCGCAAGGCCCCGGCCAAGTACGGCATCGAACTGCCCGACCGCCAACTGGCGTGCGCCCCCGTCCACAGCAGCGAAGGGCAGGAGTATCTCGGCGCCATGCGTTGTGCGGCGAACTACGCCTGGGCGAACCGCCAGTTGCTGATGTGGCAGACCCGCGAGGTCTTTGCCGAGTTCTTCGACCGGACTTGGGAATCCATGCAAATGAATCTCGTCTACGACGTGGCCCACAACATCGCCAAGATGGAGGAACACGAGATCGAAGGCCGCCGCCGGCTGGTGTGCGTGCATCGCAAGGGCGCGACGCGGGCGTTTCCGGCCGGGCACCGCGAGCTGCCCCAGCGCTACCGTCCGATCGGCCAGCCGGTGATCATCCCCGGCGACATGGGCCGGGCGAGTTGGGTCTTGGTGGGCCAGCCCGGCAGCATGGAGCGGACCTTCGGCACGACCTGCCACGGCGCCGGCCGCGTGATGAGCCGCACCGCGGCCGTCCAGAACGCCCAGGGTCGCCGGATCGACCGCGAACTGGCCGAGAAGGGCATTATCGCCAAGTGCCGAAGCTGGAAGGGGCTCGCCGAGGAACAGCCCGCCGCCTACAAGGACGTCAGCCTGGTGGTCGACGTGGTCCACAAGGCGGGACTGGCCCGCAAGGTCGCCCGGCTGCGGCCCGTAGGCGTCGTGAAAGGCTGAGCCGAATTGAAACGCCCTCCATGTAAAGCCATAGCCGCGGTCGCTTTACCCCGCCCCAGCGTGTGGGCTTGCATAGTCATACGATCGAGGATATAAAGAATTGGCGTACGCTCCATTTCATTGATCGGTGTCGCCCTGCGTTCGGCTGACTCTGTGGTCGGCAATACTTGTCAGACGAAGCGGCGATTACTGGTAGGAAGACTGGCCGGAGGGCAAGCGGCCAGTCCGAAGGAGGAACGCGGATGACTCTCCAACTCATGAGTTCGGCCTTTGCCGCGGGACAGCCGATTCCCATGAAATACGCGAGCGAAGGCGCGAACGTTTCCCCCCCGCTGTCTTGGACGGGGCTGCCGGAAGGCACCAAGGAATTGGTGCTCACCTGCGAGGACCCCGATTCTCCCACGACCGAGCCGTGGGTCCACTGGGTGATCTACAAGATTCCCGCCACTGCGAAGAGGTTGCCGGAAGGCGTGCCTCGCAGGCCGCGGCTGAGGGATCCGAGCGGCGCCCTCCAGGGCAGGAATTCGTGGCCCAATGGCGACTTGATCGGCTACCGCGGCCCGATGCCCCCGCCGAATCACGGCGTGCATCATTACTACTTCAAGCTTTACGCCGTCGAAGCGCACATGGTGGTCGAGCCGGGGCTGGATAAGAGGACCATTATGGACGAGATCAGCACCCACATCCTGGCCGAGAGCGAGTTGATGGGGACCTACGAGAGGTGACTTGATAGTGCCAGTAAAGAGCCCCTGTCTCAGGCAAAGCCCCGCATGGGCATATCACCGGCAGGTACTTGGGGTTCTCTGGTGCGTTAGGTCTTGCCAGTTTACTCAGGAGATATACCGCGTGTCTTGCGCACGGCTGCTACGGTTGGAATAGTCCCAATTGGCTGCCGCTGCGGGCCGCAGGCGGCCAGCAGCCAGATATGTGGCAGGAACCACGGGAAATGTCGGGGTTCTGCAGGCACAGACAAGGACCTCCAGGCCGTGATGTTGTGCAATGGCTCTCAGACGCTCCATGATCTCAAGATGCGCCTCGGTTGGCAGCGCTCGCACTCGGCTGTTGTCCGCGTGGATCGCCAAACTTTCGGCGCTTGCGAAATGGTCCAACATCCTACCGAGCATCACCTTGTCCGCCACATGCCGCCGCAGTGATCCGATCACTGCCGGCCGAAGAAAGAGGGCGCTGGCGGCAATTTTGCGAACGCCGACGTGCGCCAACGCCACACAGAGCGGCTCCAGGCAGTCCGCACCGTCGCTTACGCTGGGCAAGATCGGGTCGAGCCTAGCCTCGATTGGGACGTGTGCGCCGATCAGTTCCGCCGCTTGCGCCAGGCGAACTTCGGGGGTCGCCGCGCCCGGTTCAAATGCGGCGGCGACTGCTGGATCAAGAGTAATCAGTCCGATCCGCCCCTGGACCAGTGGCGCATGGGCCGCCAACAGCTTGCGATGCCGTTCGGGAATCCGCCCCTTAGTGACGAACGCTACGCCGATCTCCCGATTCCAAGAGGACCCTGAACACGTCATAAGCCATATTCAGGACCTCGGGCACCGGCTGGAAGGGATCGCTCGACGGACTGAAATACACCGTGGTCGGCTTCTCGCGTTTGCGCGGCAACTCCTCCTGCAACTTCACAAGCGTATTCGTGTAAAATCTGACCTTGCCCTCACCAGGGTGCGTCAGGTAGCCGCGGGCATAACAGTAGCGGCACTCATGCGCGCAGCCTGCCGTCAAGTTGACCGTGGGAACGTGTGCCAGGCAGGCCAAGCTGGAGGGCGTGAGCACCGCCGATTTTCGCTCCGTAGGGATTACTTGAGTCACGGTGCTTAGCCCGACCTGCGGGGAAAATGGTGACGCATCCAGACGACGCCGTGAGACCTTCGACAGCACGATCCGGGGACTGGAACGGCGGCGCACGCCGTTGCAGAGAGGGGTCTTCGACGCCGAATGTCAGCCTGGCTCCCGTACGCGCAACGCAAGCCGTACATGAACATCGGTATACAATACCGCAGCAAGACGCATTATTCAAGTCGGCGTTTTGGCCACCTCTGGATTCGGCTCGCCGATTGCGTTTAACGGCCGACTCATGGAGGTGCCCCCGCGAGAACGAGGAATTCCCGACGCCAAATTAGCGGTTTTCGGGCCACCGAGTTGGTTGCGCCCGTTCGACCCAAATACGCCATGCGTAGCTACGCTTCCAACCAACGCCTGTTGGGTCAAAATGGCGTTGCTTCAGCGTAGCGTAATCTCCGTAAGTAGCTAGTGCATAAGCGTTTGTAGCTAATACACGCATATTCGCCAAATTACCCATTTTGCATTCGGAGTCCGTGGTGCATTTCAGGCACCCCGCTGCCTACGACCCACATTGGCAATTTTCACCAGTATTTACAGGCACCCCATTCCCCCGCCGTTTCCGCGTCAACCTGCGTTTTTTTCCGCCCAATCGGGATAGTGGGAAGGCGAGGGTTTTCATTATAATCCGCTCGGATTGTGCACGTTGCCCTTTGCCCACGGGATCGACGATGGCCGGACAGGGAAGTCCGAGGACATCGCAGGGACGTATTCTGCCGAGAGTTCCGGCGGTGCTCGCCGCGGGACGTTGCCGCGCTGCGCTACTGGCGTGGTTGGTTTTGTGGACGATCCCGTCTGGCGCCCTGCAGGCCGATGACCACCGGGTACGGATTGCCTGGGGAGGCGGACCAGACCGCGCCTGGCAAGGCACGATCTCGGTAAGCGAGGGATCGCTCTCGGAACCGCGCCCGATGGGCATCGAGGCCGATGAGCCCGGCTCGATGTGGCTCGAAGGCAACCCGAACGGCGGTGAGCAGCATCTCGTGATTCGACAGCGCAGTCCGCGCGGCTACGACGGAGTCGAGTTGCTGGTTGTCGCCCCGATCTCCGCCAAGTTGCTCATCCAACTCTCGCCTGCCGACGACTCGGAGCGGGCGGCGGCCGTCGCGGTTCCGCTGGCCGATCTCTCCGGCGAGTTTGTCAACAGGGGCATCGACAGCCAAGGCAACCGGTTGCTGGTGATGCGTGCGCCGGGCGATTCGCTCCGCGTGAGTCACTCGCGCGAAAGCCTGGTGTTCGCGTCCGGCGAGGTTTTCAAGTTCGACCTCGAAGCGCACGCCCTGCCGCTGGCCGCGGGGGGCAGGGCGAGGATCAAGGTTCAACTCCTCAACGCCGGCGGCAAGGAGCTTTGGTCGCAGCAGCAGGACATACAGGCCGGCCAAGAGGCGCGAATCCCCGTCGAAGTCCCGCTCCCCGGCGAGGAGGGCGTGTACGACGTCGCGATTGCGGCGGCGAACAGTCCGAACTGGTCGCAACGGGTCCGGCAGCCGTTGAATTGGAAACGCACGATCGCCGAGCGGCGCGTGCAACTGCTCGTGCTCAGCCCCCAGCGGCCGCCGGTGTCGCGGGCGGATCGCGAGTTCGCTCCGGTGGTGGAGATCGATCCGGCCAACCCGCGGTGGTTCGACAAACTCAACAAGCTGCCGCAACTGCAACTGACCAGGGCCCGCCTGCCGCAGTTCTTGAAGGGGCCGTTGGGCAACGACTGCCTGCAACCGCGCCGCCACGCCCTCGGGGAGTTGGTGCAATTGGCCGCCAACGCCGACTCGCCCGACACGAGTTGGGAGGCCTATTGGTTGCCCATCAGCCAGCCCGGCCGGCCGCACGTCTTGGAGGTGGAGTACCCCAGCGACGTACCGCAGACCCTGGGGATCAGCATCGTCGAGCCGAACGCCTCCGGCGCGATGACGCCCCTCGGCTTGGATTCGGGCGTGGACAACGGCGCGGAGGCGATCGGCCCGGCCGCGGCCCCGCGCTGGCAGCGGCATCGCCTGGTCTTCTGGCCGCGCACCACCACGCCGCTGCTGTTGGTCACGAACGGCCGCGAGCACGCGCCCGCGGTATACGGCAAGATTCGCGTGTTGGCCGGCGGCGAGCGGTTGCCGCGCACTCTGCCGGAGCGTGCCGTGCCGAACCGCCGGCTGCTGGCGGCGTACCTCGATCGCCCCATGTTCCCCGAGAACTTCTCGGCCAACGAATGTCTCGACTCCTGGAGCGGCCGCAGCCTGGACGACTGGTGGACGTTCTACGAGGGGGGCACGCGGTTGGTCGAATACCTGAATCACGCCGGCTACAACGGATTGATGCTGACCGTGCTGGCCGACGGCAGCACGATCTATCCCAGCACGCTCCTGGAGCCGACGCCGCGCTACGACACGGGCGCGTTCTTTGCCTCGGCCCAGGACCCGGTTCGCAAGGACGTCCTGGAGATGCTTTTCCGGCTGTGCGATCGCGAGGACCTGCAACTGATTCCCACCCTCGCGTTTGCGGCCCCTTTGCCCGAGTTGGAGGCGATCCGCCGCGCCGGCGGGGCCGACGCGCAGGGGATCGAGTGGATCGGCGCCGACGGCGCCTCCTGGTGCGCTACTTGGCCGGCCCAACGCGGCCTGGCCCCATATTACAACGTGCTCCACCCGCGCGTGCAGCAGGCCATGCTCGACGTACTGCGGGAGTTGGCCCAACGCTACGCACAACATCCGTCCTTCACCGGCCTGGCCGTGCAACTGTCGGCCGACGGCTACGCACAGCTTCCCGGGCCCGACTGGGGACTGGACGACACGACGATCGCCCAATTCGAGCGTTATGCGAAACTGCACCTGCCGGGCGACGGTCCGCAGCGCTTCGCCGAACGGTCGGCGCTGCTTGCCCAGGAACCGCACCGCAAGGCTTGGCTGGACTGGCGTGCGGCCCAACTCAACAAGTTCTACCGCCGTGTCTGCGAGGAGCTCGCCGCGATCCGCCCCGGCAGCCGGCTGTATCTGGCCGGGGCCGGCATGATCGGCGGACCGGAATCAGAGGCCGAACTGCGGCCCGCACTGCCGCAGCAAACCACGATGGCGGCGGCGTTGCTCCGAGTGGGCATCGACGCCCGCCATTATCAGGACGACCAGCAGCGCATCGTCTTGTTGCGGCCGGAACGACTCCAGCCCCAAGGCAGCCTCGCCGCCCGCGCCGCAGACCTCGAAATCGGCCAAATGGCCGACGTCGACCGCTGCTTTCAGACTGGCGCCACCTCCGGCAGCCTCTTCTTTCACCAGCCGCGGGAACTCCACATCGAATCGTTCGACCAGAAGAGCCCCTTCAAGCCCAGCCACGCGTTGCTGGTTTCCCAGCCGGTGCCTTCGGGCGAGCAGAACCGGCAGCGATTCGTCCACAGTCTGGCCACGCTCGATTCCCAGGTGATGGCCGACGGCGGCTGGCTGCTGCCGATGGGGCAGGAAGATTCGGTCCGCGACCTTGTGGCCGCCTATCGCTCGTTGCCGTCGATTCGCTTCCAGTTGGTGAGCAACCGCCAGGCCTCCGACGCCGCACAGCCGGTCACCTTCCGCAGCGGCGCCTTCGGCGGCCGAACCTACCTGTATGCCGTCAACGACGCCCCGTTTCCCACCACGGCGCGGGTCCACGTGGAGGCCAGCCCCGCCTGCCGCATCGAGGAACTCTCTGGCGCGCGGAAGATCTCGGCGCTGAAGCCGGATGCAGGCTCGGGCCTGTGTTGGGAGGTGCGGCTAGAGCCGTACGACCTGGTGGCGGCGCAGTTGTCGGAGCCGAGCGTACAGTTTTCCAATCCGCAGGCCACCTGGCCCGAGGCCGTCGAGGCCGCCCTGGGCTCGCAAATCAACAAGCTCGGCGCTCGGGCGGCCGCGCTCCGCAATCCACCGCCGTTGGACGTGCTGGCCAACACCGGCTTCGAGCGCCCGGCGGCTGGCGACGGCCAAATCGCCGATTGGACCGTTATGGCCAGAAGCGGCGTCAGCATTCAGTTGGACAAATCGCAGAAGCACGGCGGCAATCAATCGGTGAAGATCAGCAGCACCGGCCCTGTAGCCTCTCTGAAGAGCCGTCCGTTCTCGGTGCCCCCCACGGGCCGGCTCACGATGGCGGTTTGGCTCCGCGTATCGGACGCCGCCCGGCAACCACCTCTGCGGCTGTCGTTGGAGGGGAAGTTTCACGGGCGCGATTATTATCGCTTTGGCCCCGTCGGCTCAGCGGCGGACGCCGGGCAACCCGCGAAACCCATCCTGACGGAATGGAGCAAGTACGTTCTCCCCGTCGACGACCTGCCGCTGGAAGGTCTTACCTCGCTCCGCGTGCGGTTCGACCTGATGGGCGCCGGCGAAGTGTGGGTCGACGACGTGCAGGTTTTCGGGCTGGCATTCCGGGATTCCGAGGTTCGGGAGTTGGGGAGACTCGTTACGCTGGCCCAAGTGAAGCTTCAGAATGGAAAAATCGGCGACTGCCTTCGCCTGCTGGAAGGCTACTGGCCGCGCTTTCTCGAAGAGAACGTGCCGTTGCAACCCGGCGCGACTCCCGCGGAGGCGATCGCCACCAAGCCCGCGGCATCACGAGCCGCCGAGGAGAAACCGCCCGAACGCAGCGGCATGTTGA
Source organism: uncultured Planctomycetaceae bacterium (assembly GCA_963759115.1). GTDB lineage: Bacteria > Planctomycetota > Planctomycetia > Pirellulales > Thermoguttaceae > CAVWXT01. The sequence goes on along the minus strand of CAVWXT010000005.1, from coordinate 2,550,563 downwards.
ACCGCGTGAAGGACATGTTGCCCGAGTCGCTCCGGTTCTGAGCCGAGTGATATGTTATGAGCGCCGCCAAGAAACAAGCATCTCCGTCATCGGCTCCCATCTGGCTGCGATGCCTGTTCTCCTGGCTGCTCGGCGCCGGCCGGCCGGTACTCATCGTGGCCGTGCTGGCCGGGCTGTTCGGCGGTGGGTGGTATTACGTCTGGAAGAAGATCGGTCCGCGGATTCTTGGCTCGCCCGAGTACCACATCAGCGGCCCCGAGCAGGTCGAGATCACGCCGCCGCCTGCTTGGATTCACAGCGACATCCGCGTCGAGGCCCTCCGCACCTTGACGCGCGATGGTCCCCTGTCGCTCCTGGACGCCGACCTGACGGAGCGGATTTCCAAGGCATTCGCGCAATGCGCGTGGGTGGCCAAAGTGGCCCGCGTCACGAAGCAACATCCGGGGTCGCAGCATCCGGTGTCGGTGACGGTGGAGGTCGAGTACCGCAAGCCGGCGTGCATGGTGGAGGTACGCGGCGGAGTATTGCCGGTAGACGCCGAGGGAGTGCTATTGCCGTCGGTCCCGGGGGTCGATTTTACGCCCAATGAGGCCAGCCGCTATCCGCATCTGGCGGGCGCCGAGCGAGAGCCGGCCGGCGGGCCAGGGCAACGCTGGGGCGACGCCGCGGTGGTGGGCGGAGCGGAAATTGCCGCCGCCCTGGTCCCCGTGTGGGACGCCATGAAGTTGGATCGCATTATTGCGATGAAGGCGCCGGCGGGTGGGCCGGGGCGTCACGAGCCGACCTTCCTGCTCGTTACCCGCGGCGACACGACGCGAGGCGGCACGCGAATCTCCTGGGGCTATGCGACGGGCGCGACCAACGCGCCCGGCGAGGTGCCCACCGCCGAGAAGGTCGCTCGGCTGCGACAATACTGGGCCGCACACGACGACTCGTTCGACGGCCCCCAAGGGCAGCGGCAGGAACTTGACGTCCGCACCATGCCGCCCTCGCTGCGGCCGTGAGGAGCGGCGCCCAGGAACCAGTTGCTGCGACCCGACCGGTGTTTCTCTGCCGCGCGCCGCTCCCGCATCCCATCGTTGCCCGCCTCTCGCCCCCCGACGCTCCTCTCGATATACTACCAGCATGAGCATCGATCCCACCGAAATCCAGGGTGGCGCGGAGCGGCGGCGGGCGAGAGACATGAGCCTCAAACGGGGCCATCCGCCCGCCCAGGTGCCCGGCTACGAGACGCAGCAGTTTCTGGGCGTCGGCGCCTATGGCGAAGTGTGGGTGGCCGTCGAACGCAACACGGGCCGCCGCGTGGCAATCAAGTTCTACGCTCATCAAGGGGGCCTCGACTGGTCGCTCCTCAGCCGCGAGGTCGAGAAACTTGCGTTCCTCTTCGCCGACCGTTACGTGGTGCAGCTTCTCGGCGTCGGTTGGGACGCCGACCCGCCCTACTACATCATGGAGTATCTGGAACATGGCTCGTTGGCCGATCGCATCGCCCAGGGCCCGATGCCGGTCGACGAGGCCGTGCGGCTGTTTCGCGACGTGGCCACGGGACTGGTCCACGCCCACGGCAAGGGCGTGCTGCACTGCGACCTCAAGCCGGCCAACATCCTGCTGGACCAGGACGGCAAACCGCGGCTGGCCGATTTTGGACAGTCGCGGCTTTCGCACGAGCAGGCGCCGGCGTTGGGGACGCTGTTCTACATGGCCCCCGAGCAGGCTGACCTCGACGCCATGCCCGATGCCCGCTGGGACGTGTACGCCCTGGGGTCGCTCTTGTATTGCATGTTGACCGGCGGGCCGCCGCACCGCACGGGCAAGACGGTCGACGAGTTCGAGCGGACGCCCGATCTGGCCGAGCGGCTGTCGCGATACCGGCAATCGATCGAGCAGTCGCCACCTCCATCGGCGCATCGGAAGGTGCGCGGGGTCGACAAGCTGCTGGCGGCGATCGTCGACCGCTGCCTGGCCGCCGATCCCAACAAACGGTTTGCCAACGTGCAGGCGGTGCTCGATGCGCTGGACGATCGGGCGTCGCGTTTGGCCCGGCGGCCGATGATGGTCTTGGGCGCGATCGGGCCGGCGCTGTTGCTGGCCGTCGTGGCATGGTTCGCGTGGCAGGGGTTCCGCGCCACGTTGCGAGAATCGGACGCGGCGTTGACGGAGCGGGCCTTGGCGGCCAACGGCTTCGCGGCCCAATACGTCGCCCGTGCCGCCGCCTACGAGTTGGAACGCCGCTACCGGGCCGTCGAGCGGGTAGCGGGTTCCCCCAGCTTCGTAGGCTTCTCTTGAAGGCACTGGACAAGCGCGACTTTCACGAGTTGCTGGTGCGGCTCAGCGATCCGGGGCTTCCGGCCGAGGAGCAAGCCTCGCTCCAAGAGCAATTCCTGAAACGTCCCGATCGGCAGGATCTGCAAGAGGAGTTCACGGCGTCGATCCCGCCCTCCCTGCAACCGCAGGAGCGCGACGGGGTAGCCTCGTGGTTCCTCTGCGACGCCCGCGGCGTGCAACTCGCCCGCGCACCGGAGAAGGACACCACCATCGGCCGGAACTTCGCCTGGCGAAGCTACTTTCACGGCGGGCAGAGCGACCGCGATGAAACCTGGCGGCCGGAACCGCGCGAGCATATCCAGGCCACGACGCTCTCCGACGTCTATCGCTCGAAGGCCACGTCGCGCTGGATCGTGGCCATCTCCGCGCCGATCTTCGACAACACGCCCGAGAGAAACTTCCTGGGCGTGGTGGCCGTCACGGCCGAGGTCGGCAAGTTCATCGAACTCAAACGCGGCGAGAACCAGTTTGCCGTGCTCGTGAACAACCGCGAGGGCGACAACAAGGGAGTCGTGCTGCAACATCCGTTGTTCGACAAGCTGGTGGAGGCCAGCGACGACAAGAAGCTCCCCGACCGATTCAAGAGCTATCGCGTCAACGGCGACGATCTGCCCGACATTCAGCCACGGCAGGAGAATTATGCCGATCCGCTGGCAGTGGACCCCGACGGCGGCGATTTCCGGCGGAAGTGGTTGGCTTGCATGCAGCCCGTTTGCGTCGGCGACCACGACACCGGCTGGATCGTGATCGTGCAAGAGGCCTACGACACGGCCATCGGCGACACTCTAGACACGCTCAGCCGCGGCCTGCTCCGTTCCGCCACGATCGCCTTGTGCCTGATCGCCCTGGTGATGGCCGGATTGTGGGGGATGGCCAAGCGGCTGAGTATGAAGCAATGAGGGGCGAGGGACGGGGGCGAGGGATTGGGGATTAGTCTCGGCGTGTCAACGCGGCAGGGCGCGCGGTGGGCGGTTCTCACACAATCGAATTGAGCGCATACCATGACGAAGCGGACAAGTATGCTGATCAGGCTCCTGTTGATCGGGATCGCGTCGACAGTGATCGCAACTTGTCTCGCCCTCGCCGGGTGGGTCTTCTTCGGCGAAAATGTCCGAGAGTATCTGGCCCGTCAGCCGTTCGACCCGGTCGCTTGGCAGCAAGCCCTGCACAATCAGACCGATCCCGTCAGAATTCGGATGGTCGATGATTTGCTGCGACGACACCAATTTCGCGGAATGACACGAGTGGAGGTCGTTGCCCTCATAGGTGAGCCTGATGACACGCCGTATTTCAAGGATTGGGATATGGTCTACTGGTTAGGACCGGAACGAGGCTTTATGGGAATCGACTCGGAGTGGCTAGTCTTCCGGCTCGACGACGACAAGGTGGTTAACGACTACAGAATCGTAAGAGACTGACCAATGGAAAGAGACTGACCAATTTAGTGGCTCCTACTGTCTAATCCCTAATGGCGAAGTGTCAGTACGTTAAGGTCACTTAGATGTCAGTACGTTAAGGTCATTTGTGGAGTAAAACAGGGCATGGCCGGGGGCGGAACGGAAGGAGGGCGTAGCCCGACTGGAGTTCCGCCCCCGGCCATGCCGGACGCCGAGCCGAGGGGTGGGCTTGTGGTTGAATCGCATTGCTGCGATACCAACCCAGAAACCCCTGGAGTTACTTGTGATGGTTCAAAAACAGTCCCACCGAACGACGACGTCAGATCGTGGCTGCGGTGCGGCGCGGAGCGTCTCAGCGTACCGTAGCGGTTCGCTTCGGCGTTGCGCTTTGTACCGTGCAACGATGGTTTCAACGTGCTCAGGGGCAAAGGCTGAATCGTGTCGATTGGAACGGTCTTTCCTCGGCTCCCCATCGAACGCGACGTACGAAGGGTTCCCGCGAGCAGGAGGTGTTGACCATCCGTTGTCGGCTGAAGGACCACAGCCCGCTGGGAGAGTTTGGCGCTGCGGCCATTCGACGCGAAATGGAAACCCGCGGGATCGCGCCGTTGCTCTCGATTTCCACGATCGGCCGGATTCTGCGGCGTCATGGTGTCCTGGATGGCCGCCGACGAGTTCGTCGTCCATCGCCGCCACGAGGTTGGTATCTTCCCGCGGTTGCAGCGGCAAAGGCCGAATTGGACAGTTTCGACACGATCGAAGGTCTGGCAATTCGTGGTGGGCCCCATGTGGCCGTTTTGACGGGAATATCGCTGCATGGCGGTCTGCCCGCAACCTGGATCGCCCAGGCCGTCAGCGCCAAGATGGTGGTGAACGCCCTGGTGGAACACTGGCGTTCGGTAGGGCTTCCCGCCTACGCGCAGTTCGACAACGACAATCGGTTTCACGGTCCTCGGCAGTACGCCGACACCGTGGGACGCGTGATCCGGTTATGCTTGAGCCTGGGCGTAACGCCTGTCTTTGCGCCGCCGAACGAGACCGGTTTTCAGGCGGCCATCGAGAGCTACAACGGCCGGTGGCAAGCCAAGGTCTGGTCGCGATTCACACACGCTTCGATCCGCGGCCTGAGCCAGCGATCGGCCAAGTACATCGCGGCGGCGCGAAGCGCAGCAGCGCCCGTATCGAAGCCTCGCCGCGCCGTCGGCCGTTTCCAAAACATTGGCGTCTGGACCTGCAACGTGCTCCGCGCGGAATGATCGTCTTCTTGCGACGTACCGACGACCACGGTCGGGCCAGCCTTCTCGGTCATGCGTTTGCGGTCGATCGACATTGGCTGCACCGCCTCGTTCGTGCGGAGGTCAATTTGGACGACAACACTATCCGCTTCTCTGCCTTGCGACGCCGCGAGCCAACCGATCAGCCACTCTTGAACAAGGTGTCCTACACCCTGCCAAAACGTCCCTTCCAAGAGTGACCTTAACCTATTGACACTTGCCATTGTTTCAACAAAAAAGTGACCTTAACGTACTGACACTCGCCCCCTAATCCCTAATCCCTAATCCCCCAGTCCCTGACCCCCCCATGCCCGACCTGATCGCCCAAGGCATTGAAGCGCAACAGCGGTGGCGGCGGACGCTGCCGGAAGGGGAAGCGATCGTGGTGGGCCGGCTGGGCGGCGATCTGGGCCGTGCCCTGGGACCACCAGGTCTCCCGCCGCCATGCCCGCCTGCTCTGGAACGGCAACCGCCTGGAGGTTGCCCGGCTGGCCGACGCCCAAAACCCCATCTTCCTCCGCGGCCAGGAGAGTCGACCGCTTCCGGCTGGCCCCCGGCGAGCATTTTGTCATCGGGCAAACCACCTTCACGCTGGCCGATCAGCAGGTCAACGTCAGCGCCGACGCCCCCGTGCCGTTGCAGCAGCAATCGTTCAGTTCGCAGTACCTCAAGCAGGTCCAGTTCCGCAATCCCGACCACCGCATCGAGGTGCTCAGCCGGCTGCCCGACGTGATCTCCGGGGCCACCGGCGATCAGGAACTCTTCGTGCGGCTGGTGAGCATGTTGCTGGCCGGCGTGCCCCGGGCCGACGCCGCGGCGGTGGTGGCCGTCGAATCGGAGGAGGAAGGAGAAGAACAAGCCGAGCTACGCGGACAACAAGAAGAGAAAGAGCACAATAAAGCGACGCCGGGCGAAGCCACAAGCGGCTCGTCCCCGTCCGAAGTTCGCTCCTCTTCCTCCGCTTCCCGCCCCACGGCCCGCGTGCTGCACTGGGACCAGCGGCTGGCCATCACCACCGATTTCCGGCCCAGCCAGGGGCTGATCCTCGAATCGGTGCGGCAGCGGCAGAGCATGCTTGCACGTCTGGCGCGGCGCCGACGCGGCCACTCCGGAATCGTTCACCGCCAGCGACACCTTCGATTGGGCCTTTTGCACGCCCGTGCTCGGGCAAGTCGTGCCGCGGCTGGGGGCTCTACGTGGCCGGGCGGTTCAACGTCGAGCGGACCGGCCTGACGCCCTCCTCCGACCCGACCGACCTCCGCGAGGACGTGAAGTTCACCGAACTGGTGGCCGCCATGCTCAGCTCGCTGCGGCAGATGCGGCTCCTGGAACATCGCCACGCCACGCTCAGCCAGTTCTTCTCGCCCGTGGTGCTCGACACGCTGGCCGTCGAAGACCCTGAAGTCGTGCTGGCCCCGCGCGAAACCGAGGTTTCCGTCCTCTTCTGCGACCTGCGCGGCTTCTCGCGCGAGTCGGAGCGCCAGGCGGGCGACCTGCTGGGGCTGCTGCAGCGGGTGAGCCGGGCCTTGGGCGTGATGACCCATCACATCCGCGAAGCAGGGCGGCGTGGTGGGCGATTTCCAGGGCGACGCCGCGATGGGCTTTTGGGGCTGGCCCCTGCCGCAGAAAGACGCCGTGCTGCGCACCTGCCGCGCCGCCCTGGCCGTGCGGGCCGAGTTCGAGGCCACCACCGGCTTTCACGCCGGCATCGGCGTGGCCACGGGCAAGGCCGTGGCCGGCAAGATCGGCACCGTCGACCAGGTGAAAGTCACGGTCTTCGGCCCGGTGGTGAACCTTGCCTCGCGGCTGGAAGGGATGACCAAGATCCTCCGCGCCCCGATCCTGCTGGACGCAGACCACCGCCCGGATCGTCCGCCGGCAAGTGCCGCGCGAGGTGGCCCGAGTGCGGCGGCTGGCGATCGTCCGGCCCTACGGCCTCGACACGCCGCTGGAGGTGAGCGAGCTGCTGCCGCCGGCGTCGCAATATCCCGAGCTGACCGACCAACACCTGGAATACTACGAGGCGGCGGTCGACGCGTTCCTGAAACGATCCTGGTCGGCCGCGTTCGAGTTGTTGCACCGCATTCCGGCGGAAGACCAGGTCAAAGACTTCCTCGTCGTCTACATCGCCGAGCACAACCGCCGGCCGCCGGCCGATTGGGACGGGGTGATTCAGTTGGGGAGCAAGTAGACGCACCCATATATTTGGGGAGTATTGAGCAAGGGCAGGTATGATTGGCGAGAATCGTGTAAGTTCGTATGTTCCCTCAGAAGGAGGGCTTGCTTCGCCCGCACACATGTGTTACTTATAGTCTACGCAACGAGGCGTGTTCCAGGAATGAGATATCGTCTGATCGGGAGGACTAACGGGGTTGATGAAGGCAGACCGCATTAAGGCAAACGGGGTACACTATACGCCGCCTGAGCTTGCGAAGTTCCTGGCCGAGGTAGTGGCCGAGCATCTATCAGTCGGCGAGAATGCGATCGAGGTGCTCGATCCCGCATGCGGCGGTGGCGCGCTCTTGTTTGCGCTTGCTCAAGCCGTGCCGTCCCAGGTGCGGAAGAACATGATATTGTCTGGGTACGAGACGGATGGGGACGCATTGCAGCAAGCCGCTGGGTTGCTTGCGAAGGCCGACGTGGGTGACGTAGTTCTACGACAGCAAGACTTCCTGGCGATTGAAGGAATTGACCGCGGGCCCCGACGCGAGCAATTGTCGCTGCTCGACGATCTCGATCGCACGGTCTTGAAACGATTCGATGCGGTGATTGCGAATCCGCCCTATGTAAGGACCCAAGTTCTAGGAGCAGCCGCCGCTCAGGGATTGGCTCGGCGGTTTGGATTGACGGGGCGAGTTGATCTTTACCATGCCTTCACGCAGGCAATGGCAAACGTGCTGAAGTCCGGCGGTGTTCTGGGGTTGCTCACTTCGAATCGTTTTCTAACGGTCAAATCCGGTGCGTCGCTTCGTCATCTTTTGCGCACCGAGTTCCAGCTTGAGGCAATCTACGATCTTGGTGACACCAAGCTGTTCGCCGCAGCCGTACTGCCTGCGATCGTGGTTGCTCGCAAGCAGGTCGCCACCGGCGCGTCGCCTGTGTATGACCGGGTTTATGAACTTCGACCGAATGGCGAAACGCCGGCACTTGTTGCTGCGCGGGCCGGCATTTTGGACGCTTTTCGAGATCGCCGCGTCCAGGGATTGGTACGCACGAGAATGGGCACGTTCAAGATCGAACGGGGAATCCTTGCGGCCGCAAAGAGCGATGAAACCTGGTCGTTATTGACGCCCGCTTACCGGCGATGGCTGAATCGCGTCGAGGCACAGCGGCGCTGTTTTTTCGACGACGTGGCGAGCATTCGTGTCGGTATCAAGACGACCGCGGATAACGTGTTCATTCGAGACGACTGGGGGTCTCTCCCTGCCGGATTGCAGCCCGAGGCCCAGTTGCTTCGCCCGCTGCTCACGCACGTCGAGACGCAGCGATGGATTCCCAGCAGTCCCAAACGATCGGTTCTTTACACGCACGCCATCGAGAATGGCAAACGCGTTGCCGTCAAATTGAAGGATTTTCCCCGCGCCAGCGCATACTTGGAATCCCACCGAGAGCAGTTGTCGAGCCGCAGCTACGTTATCGAGGCAGGCAGGGAATGGTACGAGATTTGGGTGCCTCAGAGCCCCATCGACTGGAGAAAGCCGAAAATCGTCGCCCCAGACATTTCAGAAGAGCCGCGGTTCTGTTTCGACGCCAGCGGCGCTGTCGTGAATGGCGATTGCTACTGGATCACGTTGCGCCCGGGGGTCGCGTCCGACTGGCTCCTTCTGCTGTTGGCAATCGCCAATTCTTCGTTCGTGACGAACTACTACGACCTTGCCTTCCACAACAAGCTTTACGCGGGCAGGCGGCGGTTCATGACGCAGTACGTCAAGAAGTTTCCGCTGCCGGACCTGGAATCGCCCGTCGCTCAGACGATCGTTCAACTTGTCAGCGAACAAATTGCCGGCTACTCAGACGACGGAGCACGCGAATCGGATGTGAACCGGCTCGTGTGGGAAAGCTTTGGCCTAGTCAAAGAAACCGCTAGGTAATGGTATTTGCAGCTTCGCATTCCGCACCTTCCCCTCAAATCTGCGAAAGAAGGTGAAGAAGGCGGCGCCTGTCGTCACTACCAGGTGATCCAGCCTGACTGCCGATGCGCCGATCGTGCCGTAGAAGACCGCGTAACGAACGTCGCAATGCCTGTAATCGGGCATGCTGGCGATGCCCTCGGTGCTGTCGGGGCAGACCAGGCCGAGGTCAATGGTAGATGCGGTCTGCAGTTTGATCTCGAGCAATTGATCCGGAACATCGGGAAACCGCCCACAATCCGACCATCGTGTGCTCAGGCACTTGCAGATCGCCTCATGGAGTGCGGCCCCGCGATTGCGCTCCTGGTCGATTCCAGGATTGACGATCACCGATCCGACGAGCGAGTGCAGACAGGCATACAACTCTCCGATGGGCAGCATCGGCCCGCGCGACTTTTTCGCAAAATGGAGCGTGTCGGCACTTGACACCAAGTGCGACTCTGTTACGGGATCGCGGCTCCTCGCCTGGTACTTCGTGGTCAACGTTCCGGTGGGATCGAGCTTCGCGATGACATCACCCGTCACCACCTTAACGCGAGTGACGACTTGATTGCCATCGACTCGGACCAAAACGTACCGCCTCGACGACGCCACTTCTTGGTTCCAGATTTGCAGGTTGTCGGACTTCTGGACGTAGGTGTCGAAGTTTTGGCCGGGGAAGCGCGGCTGAGTTCGGCGAAACGAACTGGGAACCGGGTATCCCAGCGCCTCGCAGACTCGTGACTTGAGAACCTTGGATCGTGTTCGGATCGGGTAGTTCAGATCGAGGCCGACCAGCGCCCGGTTCAAGATGCGTTCGAGCGCGCGAGTCTCAATGTGCAAGCCCGGCCTCGTTTCGAGGGAATCGTAGATCGTCAGTCCTGATGACGATATGGCTTTGACCGCCCGGGTTGCCATGCCTCACCTTCCCCTGGCTATGCGTGGCGTTACAACCCTTCGGTCAACTCAGAAATTGAAACCGCCAACGCTTGCGCGATTGCCTCGATGTTCCGGATCGCCACGTTGCGCTGGCCCCGTTCGATTCCACTAATGTACGTCCGGTCCAGGTGGCACTTGTCGGCAAAAGCCTCTTGGGAGAACCCACGGGCCTTGCGCAATTGCCGGACTCGGTTTCCGAATCGTTCGAGGATGCTGGCGCGAGGACTCATGCACAGAAAGTAACGGGGGGTGGATTATCGGTCCACGTACTATGAGTCACAATCAGAGATCGGCAGAACATCGGCACCGTCGCATTACGGTTGCCGGGAGTGGGAGCTATTCCAGCCCCAAGCTATGCCGATAGGCGGCCTTCTGCTTCTCGATGCCAAGCCCTTCGGTGATTTCGCGCCATTTCTTGTCGGCGTCCAGCAGGGCGTCAATCGCCAACTTGTCGCCGCGGATGGCCGCCACAACAGCCTCGTCCAGGGCCGCCAGATATTCGTCCCGGCCCGGCAGCCGGAGCGCGCCGAGCCATTGCTCGTGGCGGAACGTCGCCTCGGCCGCGTCGCCGTATTGCGCCGCGGACGCGGCCGAAACCGGCTTTTCCACCCAGCGGCCGGGCGATTTCAGGTGTGATTGGCGGAACATCGTCGTCGCCGGACTGGCCGCACTGATCTGCTGGCTCATCGAGTCGTCGCTGAGCCATAGGAGCAATTGCAGGGCCGCATCGACGTGGGCCGATTTCTTGCTGACCACGCCCAATCGGCCGGAAGCCGCCAACAACGGCACGTGCGGGTCGTCCTCTTCCGCCCGATTGTCCCAGTCGTGGCTGGTAAGGTTGAAGACGCGGCCCGACCCGGGCAGTTCCACAAAGCCCACGCGAATCTGCGGGTCAAGTTTCGCGGGGATGCGCTCTCTGCCGCCCTTCCCATTTTCCTTTCCTCCTTCTTCCTTTCCAGCTTTTTCCTTCGCAGCGTCTTGTGGCTCGGCCGCTGTGGGCCACGTGAGCGCCATGCCGCACTCGCCGTTCCAGAACGCCGCGCGGGCCGCCGCCGGATCGTAGCCGAACGGATCGGCCGGTCCCAGCTTGGCCACTGCGACGAGTCCTTTCAGGGCCTCGACCATGGCCGCTTCCGCCACCAGCGGCTCCATCGTGGCGACGTTGAAGAGCGTGGAGTAGTTGTCGCGATGCTTGGCCAACGGCGCGGCGCGGGCCAGCAGGAGCAGCCCTGCCCAACCGGGCGCCAGCGGCTCGATTGTGCCGCACCAGGCCCTCACCCCCTGCCCCTTTTCCGACTGCGAACCGGCGGCGTTCTTGGCCAGCAGCCCGGCCAACTCCTCGTATTCGGCCCAGGTCCGCGGCGGCCGGCGGCCCAACTTATCCAAGAGGTCAGCGCGATAGTAACAGGTGAAGACCGGCGAGCCAAACGGCACGGCCATTACGTCTTTGCCCCACACGGCTTCGCGGAGCTTCAGCAGTTCGAAGATGCCGGCCCACTGCTTGCCCTTCACGACTGCCGGCGGGATGGCGGCAAGCAGCCCGCGTTCGGCCAAGACCCCCAGCAGATGTGACGGGCAAAGCACGGCGTCGGTCGAGAGCGACTCGGCCCGGGTCAAGTCCTTCTCGGTCGTTTCTTCCACCTCCAGTTCCGAGCCGGTCTGCGAACTCCATTCGCCCCGCACGCGAATCACCGCGGCCGCCAGCACGGGGTCGTCGGCCACAGCCAGCCGCAGCTTCACGCCCTCCAGCGGTTTCTTGACGGGCTGGCGATCCGCGTCGGTCTCGTGACGCGGGCACCCGGCCAGAAGAAGAAGCAGGCAACCGATTGCGGAGAGTGGAGAGCGGAGGGTCAAGAGCAGGTGGCAATTCGCGTCCGCGTTCCGATGCGCGGACGATGGCGGGATGCCCCACTTGCGACGGGGTTGTGAGATCGGCATTCAGCGTGTGCTTCATGAATTGACTCGTGTAACAGCGTATTGACAGCGTATTGACAGCGGACAGGTCGCTAACCTGTCGGGACAGATCACCGCGCATCGGGACAGGTTGGCAATCTGTCCCACGGGTTCTGCGGTGAAGCATTCAACTTAGAGCAAATCGGGTGGTGCGGTCAATGGACCGGTTGCCGGAATGCCGCCGGCAAGATTACAATCGATGGTTTGGCGCCGCCCGGCAGGCTGAGAGCGTGTGAATCGATTGTGGGAGGCGACTCCAGTCGCCGAATTTCCGGTGTCTCGCCGCACAATCGGCGACTGGAGTCGCCTCCCACAGCGGTTTCCTGCAAAGATTCACAACCTCGGACCGGCCGCGGGGGATGGCGGAACACGGATGGTTGCGGGGTATGTTCCGAATTGTGGATTGAAGGTTGCGTATTGCTGACCGCCGGAAACTGACCATCGTGCCGAATCCCCCTCCGACATCCCGCCGCCGGGCACTCGTCGAGATCGCCCTGATCTTCGCCGTTTTCTGCCTTCAGGGCGCGTGGCCCGTGCCCGACGTGAACGAGCCGTACTACCTCGGCAAGGCCATCCACTACTGGAACCCCGACTGGCTTCGCGGCGACTTCTTCATGGAGTCGGCCGACACGCACAAGGTCTTCTATTTCACGTTCGGGTGGCTGTCGCTATGCCTGTCGCCGGTCGCGCTGGCGTGGACCGGACGCATTGTGACGTGGCTCCTGCTGGCCTGGGCGTGGCGGCGGCTGAGCGTGGCCGTGGTGCCGCGGCCCTGGTACTCGGTGCTCACCGCGGCCCTGTTCGCCTGCCTGATGGATCGCTGCCACATGGCGGGCGAATGGGTCATCGGCGGCGTCGAGGCCAAGGGGTTTGCCTACGTGCTGGTCTTCCTGGGGCTGGAATCGCTGGTGCGCAACCGCTGGAATCGGGCCCTGTGGCTGCTCGGCGCGGCCTCGGCGTTCCACGTGTTGGTGGGCGGATGGGCGGCCGTGGCGGCGGGCGTGGCTTGGCTTTGGCTCATTGTGCAGCGACCGGCCGTCGCGCAACCGCAGGGGGACCAATGGCGGGCGCGACCACCGGTCGCGGCTTTGTGGGGAGCGACTCGTGCGCCGCCGCTTCGCTCGCTCTGGCCGGGAATCTTGGGCGGATTGCTGCTGGCGCTGCCCGGGCTTGATCCCCGTGCTCACGCTCGATTGGGGCGTCGACCGCGAGACGATCACGGCAGGCCCATCAAATCTACGTCTTCGACCGGTTGCCCCACCATCTGACCCTCAGCGGGATCAAGGGCCTCGTTCATCCTGCGCATGGGTTGCTCTGGGTCTTCTGGCTGGTGCTGGCCCGATCGTGGCCCGGCAGCGAGGCGTCGCGCCGGTTGCGGGCGTTTGTGACCGGGGCCGTCGTCGATCACCTGGGTCGGAGTGGCCATCCAATCGCTGGTGTTCGTGGACCGTGCCTTGGCCGCCGACCTGCTCCGCTACTACTGGTTCCGATTGACCGACGTGGCCCTGCCGCTGGGCGTTGCGCTGGAGGCGACGGCCTTCGCCGGCCTGGGCGCTGGCCGAGTGGCGGTGGGCCGGCCAGCGGTGGCTGGTCTATGCGCTGGCTGGCGGTGGCGATGCTGCACGCGGCTGGCCATGCTGCACATCAAGGTCGACCGGGTTGGCGATCGCATTGTCCTGCTGCCGCCGCGGTCGTACGGGGCCATTGACCGCGTCGGTCCGCCGCCGCCGCGGTCGCAGCTAGTCGACGATTTCGACCGCTGGCACGACGCTTGCGGTGGGTGGCCGATTCGGGCAAGATTCCGCCGGGCGCGAGGTTTCTCACGCCGCGGCTGGCGCAGACGTTCAAGTGGTACACCGGCCACCGCGACGTGGCCGACTGGAAAGACGTGCCGCAGGATGCCGCCGCGATTGTCGAGTGGTGGCGATCGCATCCAGGACATTTACGCCACCGGCCAACAGACCGCCCGATCCGCGCTGGCACGAATCGCTGGCCGAACTCGGCGCGGAGCGGCTCAAGCAACTGGGCGCAGGAGTACGACGCCGACTACGTGATCACGGAACGTACCGACCCGCCGCTGGAACTCGACGCGGTCTACGACAACCGCACGTACGTCATCTATCGCTTGCGATGAACGAGAAACTGCCGCAATGGCTGGCCGGGCGACTTGGCCCAACCGCTTGCCGGGCCCGATGGTGGGCTCGCGGTTCGAGCCCCATCCGCGGCCGTGGCGGCACTACGACGTGGCGCCGCCGGATGCCCGGCCGGCCGCCGTGCTGCTGTTGCTCTATCCGCACGAAGGCCCAGTGGCACCTGCCGCTGACGTTGCGGCCGTCGCACATCTGGCCGCCCACGCCGGACAAGTGAGCCTGCCGGGCGGGGCCGTCGAGCCGGGCGAAACCACCGCCGAGGCCGCGCTCCGCGAGTTCCACGAAGAACTGGGCGACGACGGCCAGCCGATCGACCTGCTGGGCACGCTCTCGCCGCTGTACGTCCAGGCGAGCAACTACCTGGTTACGCCCTGGGTTGCGGCGGTCCGCCGCGCGGCCGCGGTTCGTCGCCCAACCCGGCGGAAGTCGAAGAAGTGTTGGAAGTGCCGCTGGCGCACCTGCTCGACCCGGCCCATTTCGGCAGCCACACTCGGCAGCACGAGGGCCGCAGTTACGTCGCCCCGCACTTCCTCTTCCAGATCGCACCAGGTTCTGGGGCGCGACGTGCATGATCTTGGGGGAACTGGTGACGCTGTTGGAGGAGATGTCGAATGCATGCGCGTTGTTGTTTTCGACATGGACGGCCTGATGTTCAACACGGAGGACGTTGTACACCTTGGCCGGGCACCGAGTTGCTGCGGCGGCGAGGGCACAAGTTCACCGAGGAACTGAAGCACGAGATGATGGGCCTGCAGCCGCAGCCGAGCTTCGAGATCATGATCCGCTGCTGCAACCTTAGCGAGACCTGGCAGGAGTTGGCCGCCGAATCCAACCGGTTGTTCATCGGCGTGCTGGAGGGCCGATTGGCCCCCATGCCCGGCCTGTTGGAGTTGCTCGACGCCTTGGAGCGGGCCGGCATCCCCAAGGCGATCGGCACCAGCAGCGCCCGCGAACTGGTCGACGCCTGCCTGAAGCCGTTCGACATGCACCGGCGGTTCCAGTTCATCCTCACGGCCGAAGACATCACCCGCGGCAAGCCGCACCCGGAGATTTATCTGACCGCGGCCCGGCGTTTTGGCGTGCCGCCGGCCGAGATGGCCGTGTTGGAGGACAGCCAGAACGGCTGCCTGGCGGCCGCCGCGGCGGGGGCCTTCACCGTGGCCGTGCCGGGCGAACACAGCCGCGGGCAGGACTTTGCCGCCGCGTCGCTGATCGTCGATAGTCTGGCCGACCCGCGGCTCTACGCCGCGCTGGGCATTGCGCCGCGATAGCGTGGTGATTCGATCGGATGGGGAATCGACTGTGCAACGGGACGCCCTGTTGTCGCCACAGGCGACCGTGAAGCGGCTTTGCGAACGCGCGTTGTTGGCCCATTCTGTGTTGCACTCGTACTTGACGTTAATCCTAGTGGCTTGTCGGACCGTCCCGGCTGTCACTTCCTCCCGCTTCCTCCTCTTGCCACATTACGTCCAGTTTCACTTTCTTGGTAGCCGAGCCATCCCCGGGGTCAAACGTCCAACTGTCATCCGCGGAGTCGTAGGTCAAGGATGGATCCCATCCGAGCTTGAGCCAAACCCAGTAGGTTGAACCGTTAGTCCCGTACGTCGCGTGGTAGATTTCGAAAAGTCCGCCCTCATTCGGCGGAGCGCTCGCATCATCTGGAATGTAACTACGGAAGTCGTCGTAGCTCCTTGGCAGCTTTCCCTCTTTCTTGCGATAACGTTCGATAGCTCTCAAAATCGGAACCAGGGAATGTGCCTGGGCTGTGAGCGCCGGATCGTAGTCCGTTGAACGGTAGGACCAACGTTGGCTGAATACGCAAATCGCCAGTGCCAGCACGACACCGACGACGACCGTGCCGGGGAAAAAGATCGCCAAGACGAACGAACGCCTGCTGAGTTTCATTGGCTACTCCAGCCCGGCCAACGGTTCTCTAGCGCACAGTGTGTCAACTAAACCGGTCAACCTGGATAGACGGGGTGCCATGGCCAAATCCCGTCATGCTCCATAGACCAATCCTACACCTTCTCGGGGCGGCAAGGCAAGCGCAGCGCCGCCTTGGGAATCGGTCCAACGAGGCCGTTACGACCCTGAAAGGGTCGCATATACCGCTCGCGGTCAAGAATGTCACTTTTCTCCGACGGCCCACGCCAACCCGAAGCGCAAGCGAGGGAGCGGGATACGCATCCCTCGCTTGCGCTTCGGGTTAGTATTGAGCCAACCCAGGGCGGCGCTGCGCTTGCCCTGGGCTTTCTTATTGAACCGCTTTGCGGTTCTCCGAATTCAACCATGCGAAAGCATACCCTGCGCATTCAAGTTCCAGCCGCGGTTGGGTCGATGTCGAACTAAGGGGTCGGTCTGCGCCGGCGGCCTATCGGGGACGCACGATGTCAAGGATTTGGAAGCGTGTGCCACGCACCGTCCGGCCGCAATCATCCGGCCGGGCGCCCATATTGCTTTGCCTGCTGACATTCGGCTTGACGGCGTTCGTCGTGTATGGCTGGGGCCAGAGGAACGCGCCCCCGGCCGCCCAGACCCAACCTACACGGCCACGGCCTACGTCATTCCCCGTCCCACGGTCGCGTCATCGGACGACGCCGCCCCCACCGCAGACAGCGTGGCTGCCCGCGTCCCCCTACGCTATACGGACAGCGACCCGCAGCGCGCCGCCCAGTTCGCCAACGAATCGGCCGAGCGGTACGTCCGCGACCGCCGTGCAGAATGGAAACGCTGCACGGAAGGGCCACGTTTGCTCGCCCATGAAGCCCTGGAAAGGGCGCAGCGAGCGTACGCCGAGAATGCCAACCGCTTGGAGGCGTTTCGCCGGCAGTTGGCCGACGCGGCGGAAGCGGCCCGGCGCGAGCGGCCGCCGAGGTGCAGAAGCCGTCCGCACCGCCGATGACCGACAATCCGCAGTGGGTCGATCTGGACCGCCAGCTTGCGACGCTTCAGCAGCGTCACGACCAATTGCTGACCGATCGTACGCCGCTGCACCCGGCGGTGCAGGACCTGGCGGAACGCATCACGGCCATCAAGGAACAATTGGCGGCCACGCCGCGACAAGTCCCCGACACAAAGCCGCGACCGGCGGTCGCGCCCATCGTGCCGGACGCGCCGGCTATTTCCCAGGCCGACCAGGCCACGTTGGACGAACTGACGGCGGCCGTGGAGCGAACCCGGCAGGCCCGCGACGAAGCCGCAGCCGCCGAAAAGAAGGCCCTGGCCGGCCAGCAGGCCGAACCGCAGTTCGCCGTCGAGCAGGCCCAGGTAGTCGAGAACCGGCCGCTGCCGAGCGATGATTGGCAACGCTTGCTGGCGACGACCTTCGTGGTCAGCGCGGTCATGGCCCTGGGGGTCGGCTCGCTGGCGGTGGGGGCGAACATCGAGCCGCTGGCGGCCAGCGCCGCGGGCGTCCAGGCTGACGCCGATGCGCCGGTGGTCGCCACGATTCCGGCCGACAATCCCCTGCCGAATCCCGCCGTCGCCAGTCGCCGCCAGTCGCGCATCCGCCGCGTGTTGCTCACGATCGGGCTGCTCCTGATTGTCGCATGTCCCTTGGTGGCAGTCTGGGGCGTAATCGGGATTTAGAGAACGCATCCTCGTCCGGCGAAAGAAGTTTCGGCCGGACCGCTTATCATTCATCCGCCGGTTGCCGAATTGATGGAATGGAAGAGTATAGACTCAGTTCGGCACCCCAGAACTCGGCGGGCATCGACGGTAACGTAGGATGCATGGGCAATGTATGACGGCTGTTTCGGCCTGAACCGGCGGCCCTTCGCCGTCGGTCCCCCAGATCGATCACTACTTCCCCGCCACCGCCATCGAGGGCGCGCGGACCACTCTGGCTCGCTGCATCCAACGCGGCGAGGGGGCGGGGCTGGTGATCGGCCCCTCGGGCACCGGCAAGACGCTGCTGTGCCTGCTCCTGGCGGAGCAGTTCCGGCGGTCGTTCCAGGTGGCCATGCTCGCCAGCGGGCGGCTGAGCACCCGCCGCGCCCTGTTTCAGGCGATCCTGTACGAATTGGGCCGGCCCTATCGCGGCATGGACGAAGGCGAGACTGCGACTGGCCGTGGTCGACTACCTGATGGCCGGCGACGACCGCTCGCACGGCCTGGTGCTGCTGGTCGACGAGGCCCATACGCTGCCGCTTCGCCTGCTGGAAGAAATCCGCCTGTTGACCAATCTCGCTCGCGGCGGCCAGCCGCTGGTGCGGCTGGTGCTGGCCGGCGGGCCCGTGTTGGAGGAACGTTTCGCCAGCCCCAAGCTCGACTCGTTCAGCCAGCGCCTGGCCGCCCGCTGCTACCTCGAAGCCCTCAACCGCACCGAGACCCAGGACTACATTCAGTCGCAGATCAACGCGGCGGGCGGACGCGGCGAACAGGTCTTCCCGGAGGAGACGTGCCAAAGCGTGTTTCAAGCCACCGGCGGCGTGCCCCGGCTGATCAACCAGGTGTGCGACCACGCCCTGCTGCTGGCCTACGTGGCCGGGCGGAAGACGGATCGAGCCGGCCAACATCGAAGAGGCCTGGGCCGATCTCCAGCAGTTGCCCACGCCTTGGACCGGCGAGCCGAAGAGCGATCAGGCCGGAGCGGCGGCGTGATCGAGTTCGGCTCGCTGGACGACCAGGCCGACGCGGCGCCGAGCTCGTCGGCCAGCGAACAAGGGCCATCGACGCCGCGCGTTGCGGATCTCGTTGCCGGCGGAAGAGCACGAGGCCGACGACGCCGAGCCGGGCCAGCAGATCCGCCGCATCGAACGCCTCTTGGCCGAGGCCGACGACGACTTCCAGCCCGCCGGCTCGATCGGTCCCGAGATCGAACTGTGCTTCGAGGAGTCGGCCCATCCGTTCCAGGAGGAGTTCGAGCACGAAGAGGTCGTGGCCGACCGCTATGCGGCGGCGGTCGCCCCGGCGGCGACGCCGAAAAAGGTTGCAGACCCGGAAGGGCAGCCGGAACGAAGGCGGGGACCGGAGTCGGAAACCATGCTCGTCTCTGCACCCGTTTCCGATCCCGGCCCCCGATTCGCTGGTGGCGGACGACATCCAAGACAAGTGCTCTCCGCCGCAGCCGCCGGTCGGCGCCCGCGCACGTCGCGAGTATCGGCAGTTGTTCGCCCGACTCCGCCGAGGCTAGTGCCATGAGCCGGATGCCAGACGCCGCCAAGCAGATCGAGGCCGATGTTGGGGTGGCAGTTGTACTGCCGCCCCTGGAACCGCCGACATTCGGGGGTGGCAGTACAACTGCCACCCCAACGACGGCCCCTTCCGCCTTGTCCCTCACCCCCGCTCTCTGCCGGAGGGCGAGAGAGGCGTCGGCGGTCGAGCGATTTACGCTGCCCAACTTGCCGGCGGCCGACGGAGACACGTCGGCAACGGCCGCGCCGCTGGTGACTTGGCCCGAATGCGCCGCCGCGGCGACGAGGCACGCCTGCGCCGAGGCGGCCGAGGACATTCTTCGCCAGTTGTCGCTGGAGCGCACGCGGATGATCGCGCTGACCAGTCCCGGCGACGGCGACGGGAAGACCGGCGTGTTGATCGCCTTGGCGCCGGAATTGGCCGCACGAACGGCAAACAGCATCTTGGTGGTCGACGCCAACTTCCGCAAGCCGGACCTTACGGCGCGATTGAGAGTGCCGGCCGACAACACGGCCGATTGCCAGGCCCTGATCTACCCGACCAATCTGCCGCGGCTGAGCTTCCTGCCGGCCCCTGCCGCTGCAAGAGCGCAATCCCGCGGCTTCGATCCGTTCCGTTGCGAGGAGTTGCGGCAGGGCTGGTCGCTGGTCCTGCTCGATACGCCTTCGCTGGCGTACCCCGAGGCCGCATGGATGACGCGACGCTGCGACGGCGTGTACCTGGTGGTGCGTCTGGGGCACACCGCGCGGCGTGCCGTGGCCGAGGCCGCCCACGTGGTCCGGGCCTGCGGCGGCCGACTGCTGGGTTGCCTGGTGGTCAAGTAGGAATTCGGGACGACGAGCAAGTAGGGACCGGCGTGCGGACCGTTTCGCCTGCAAAACCGCAAGCGGTCATAGTCATTCGACAAGACCAGCAGGAATTACAGACGAGGATTCATTCCTTCATCCTTCAACCCTCATCCCTGCGCGAAAACCGTTCCGCCTGCGCCAGCGATATCCACCCCCGCCAACCGGCTCCACGCGGCCAGGAGATCGCCGAACACCTTGCCGGGACGCCCCGCGCCGATCGGCCGGCCGTTGAAACGCGTGACCGGCAGAACGCACATCGAAGTGCTCGTCAGCAGCACTTCGTCGGCGGCCGCCACGTCGCCGATCCGTCAGCTCGCGCTGCGTACACGGGATGCCGAGTTGTCCGGCCAACTCCATCGCCACCGAGAGACTGATCCCGCGGAGGATCTTGTTGTACGGGGGAGAAACCAGGCCCTCGCGGGCGTTGTAGATCAGCACGTTGGCCGTCGATGCCTCGGTGACGAAGCCCTGGGCGTCCAACAGCAGCGCCCTGGCTTGCGGGTCGATCGCGGCAGCCTGCTTGTCGGCCAGATAATAGTGCATCCGGCTGCGGCACTTCAACGCCGCCGGCCAGCACTGCGAAGGGACCTGCTGGACGGCCGTCGTGACCAACGCCTGGCCTTCCCGGTATTTCTCGGCCCAAAGCGAAAAGGCCAGCGGATGCGTGTGCAGGCAGACGGTGGGCCGCCCGGAAACCGCCGGCTCATACGCGGGATGGCTGCCGGGGGTCACAACCACCGACAGCCGCAAGTCGTCGCCCGAAGCCAAACACGGGTGATTTCGAGCGACCAGTTCGCGGGCGATCTCCGCAAGCTGAGCCAGGCTCGATGCCCGGATCCAAGCCGATGATGTCCAGCGACTGCGCCAATCGGGCCAGGTGGTCGTCCAGGCGGAAAAGCTGGCCGGCGAAAGTCCGCAATTGCTCGGCAACGGTGGTCCCCAGCACGAAGCCCGCATCGCCCACCGGTACGACGGCCGCGGCGGCCGGAATCCACGAGCCGTTAAGATAAGCAACGGGTGCGTCCATCCCCGTATTATCCGCGATCGCGGCAGAATGCGATAGTCAGGGCTGATCCGGCGGTTCGTCCAGGAACGTGTAGTGCGCCCATCGGCAACAAACGTCGGGCGCCGAACTATAGCGCCGCCAATTGTGGGCCACGCCGCCGACCTCAACCACTTCGACCTTGTCGGCGTCATCACCAAGGCAGGGGCCGATGGCGCCCATTGACTGCGGTCCGCCGCGGCCGCCCAGACGCGGATATCGCCGCAATACCCAATCGCCAGGGCTACAGGCGACGAGCATTTGATCGATCAGCGAGAGGGCCCGGCCATGACAGTGGCCGGGGGCAAGCCAATCGGCATCGAGGGCAGCGGCCATCAGCACGGCGCGGACGGGGTTTCGCTTGCCCCCGCTCCACGCGGCCGCCGTGGACTCCGGCAGACTCCGGCCGGCCACTTCGCCGCCGGCCAGCAAGTGCAAGGCCCCCGTGATGATCCGCGGTCCAAAACTGTGCCCGATGAGACTCACCGGCGTCCCCGGCTTCAGGCGGTCGAGCCATTGGGCCAGGTAGTAGCTTTCCACGTCGCTATACGCGGCCTTCAGACGAGCGTCTTCGCGGTTGGGACGAATTACGTGTTCCGCCGGCCACGACCAGATCACGTAGCGGAAGGGTCGGTCACCAGTCTGTACACGAATGAGTTCGTAGACGTACCACGCCTTCGTGATGGCTTCATTCGCGTCGGTGCGGTTGCCGTGGATAAAGACGACCGTGGGCACGCTGGCGTCGTCGGTCGCCTGGAAAGCCTCGGTATCGGCCGACGACCACTGGCACTCTTCATCCATCCGCCAATAGCAGACGTCTTCCAACTTCGTATCCAGATCGCCGCAGTGCGGTGCGCCGCGCGTGCTGACGAGCCAGACCTGTGGCAAGGCGTCGGCGGCGCGTGCCAGCGAGGCACAGCACAGTGCCAGGGCCGACAGCATGGCAAGGAGCCTGCTCTCCCGTGGGGAAAGGCCTGGAGAGAATGGCCGGTTCGCAAACGCCTTCATCATGATGGGAGCCAACACTGATAAGTCTTCGGGATCGCTCAATCCGCGACGAAGCGCATACTTTGCCCCGTCTCACACCAAGTGTAACCCAAGATTCGCCTTTGGGGTAGGAAAACGGCAACAGCGACGTTTCCCAGAAAACGCAGTCGTTGCATTTGCACATCAGCAATCGTGGTGTAGAGTTTCCATGACGACAGCTTCGCGATCGAACGTTACCGTTTGGATGGGAGATTCCAGGAATGAAGAGGCTACTAATACTGACGGTCTTAGGGACCCTGCTGGCCGGCGCCGCTGGATGCCGGTTCATGGAGTGCTTGTTCCGCGGGCCGGCCTGCCATCAGACCACGGCCCCACCGGTCACCTACGGTACCCCTTGCCCGACCTACAGCCCCTGCGACCCGTGCGGCGGTTCGTCCGCCACGCTCATGCCGGGGCCCGTTACCACGCCGTGAGTGGAAGGATGCCAACGATGAAAAGATTACTTGCCCTTGTGGTGCTGACAGTGTTGTTGAGCGGTGCGGCCGGATGCCGCATCGGCGAGTGCTGGCACGAGGCTTGGTGCTCCCACTGCCCGCAACAACGACCGCAACCTGTGGTCGTGTCGGAGCCCGTGGTTGTGAGCGACTCGTGCGCCAGTCCTTGCGGCAGCCCGTGCAACGCCGCGCCCTCGATGGCGCCGATACCGCGGTAGCACCCCGACCGTGTTGTGTTGACGGCTTGGGTGCCACTGGCCGCTTGCCGGCCAGTGCGTGAATCAGCCGCAGCACGGGCTGACAAGCAGCCCGTGGCACCCTACGCTGATACCGCGCTAGCACGTTTACCGGCCAACTCAAGTTCATCGCGCGTCGGCCGTGCCATCCTGAACACGGCCGACCGCGGTGGACGCCGGCAGCCGCCGACCCTGCCACCAACGCTTGACCCGCAGCACTGCGCCGCGCAACGCCAGCGCGGGAAAGTGGCTGTAGCGCAGGATCGGGAACCGCGCGGGTCTCAAAGTGCCGCTTGCTCTCCCGCGAGCCGACGCCCATGTCGTAGATCCGGTCGCCGCGGCGAAGCCGTCGCGGAGGACGCGGGCCAAGAGCACGTTGCCCGCCCCCTCGCGGCTGCGCGGCATCGTATCCGCGCCGCAGGCCATACACGTAGCCACCGTAGTGATAGCCATACACGAACGCCGCCGGCATCCCGTCGAGGAGCAGCAGGTTGAGGTCGGCGGCGCCCGCTGCGGCGGCCGCCTCGTGCGCCTCGCGGAGGAACCCGCGCACCGCGTCGTGCGACAACGTCGTGCCGTCGGTCGCTCCGCCCTGCCAGCTTCGCCGGGCAAGCTCCTCGCAAGCGTCGTAGAGATCCCAGCGAGGTGAGCCGTCGTCGTGCAACTCTCCCAGCGGCCGGTAACGCACGTGAGAAATCTCTCCTTGTTGGGCGAGTCGTCGTTCGGCATGGCGGAAACGCCGCAGCCATGCGCCTTTGCGGGCCGCCCAGTACGACTGCCACGTGCCGGCGAAATCGACAAGGGCAGCCCGATCCCACACGGTTGGATAAGCCTGAAAACCGGCGGCGAGCATGGCTCGCTGGACCAGTGTCGGGTCGGTGCCGACGGCGCCCTGCCAGCGGAGTTCGAGAATGTCCCAGTCGCGGGGCGCGCGGTGGATGTGCTCCAGCCCGGCAGCCAGCGTAAGTCCCGGGTCGGCGCCGATGGGTCCGTAGAACGAGCCCCAGTCGTGCAACGGAAACGTGAGCACGCGGAGGTGGCCAACTTTGGTTGCCTCACTCCGCACCACCAACGGCAGGATGCCCGTCGGGCGGCCTTCGTCCAAAACGATCATCGTGCGGAGACGTTGCCCGTCGCCAAAATGCCGCCAATAGACCTCCAGCCATTCCAACGACTGAAAGAACGACGCCCCGGCAGTCTGCCGCAGCAGTTCCCCCCACTCGCGGCGGAACTCGGCCAGCCGCTCAATTTCGTTGATTTCCAACATTTGGGCCATGGTAAAGCTTACGTTATGGAGGGCCGGAGCCCTAACATCTTGGCAAATTGACAGTTACGTGCAGCCCTGTAGCCGGGTCGATCCTCGTCGCCGCTCCGCAACGAAAAACGCCGGGGCCGGGTGGTTGGCCATCGGTGTCCTGTCGTTTACACTGTTCACTCTCAACTAGCCACTAGCCATCAACCACTAACCGCTAACCACCGCTCATGTTCTTCTCGTTCGACGGCGGCGACGGCTCGGGAAAATCAACGCAGGCGGATTTGTTCTGCCAATGGCTCCGCCAGCGGGGACATGACGTGGTGCTGTGTCGTGACCCCGGCAGTACGCCGCTGGGTGAGGCGGTCCGCCACATCCTGCTGGATCGCCACGACTTGCACATCCACCGCCGCAGCGAGATGCTGCTGTACATGGCTGCCCGAACGCAGATGGTCGAGGAACTGATCCGGCCCGCCCTCGAGCAGGGCAAGACCGTGGTCAGCGATCGCTACCTGCTGGCCAACGTGGCCTACCAGGGCTACGGCGGCGGGTTAAAGGTGCCCACGCTGTGGGAAGTCGGCCGCGTGGCCACCGGCGGACTGATGCCCGATCTGACGATCGTGTTGGATGTGCCGGCCGAGGTGGCGGCCGCGCGGATCGCCCGGCCGTTGGACCGCATGGAGCGGCAGGGCGCGGCGTTTCATGCCCGGGTGCGCGAGGGTTTCTCTGACCGAAGCCGCCCGCGCGCCCGACAAGATCGTCGTCGTCAATGCCGCGCGCTCGATCGAAGAAGTGCAGGCGGAGATACGGAGGATCGTAGATTGCAGGTTCGTGGATAGTGGTTAGTGGCTGGTGGTTAGTGGTTAGTGGAAAGTCGGCAGACCGCTTGCGGTTTCGCAATAAGAAAATGTCTTGGCACGGAATTGAGCAGCACGACGACGTGGTCGAGCAGTTTCGCCGGGCGCTGGCGCGCGGGCGGCTGGCCAGCAGCTTCCTGTTTGCCGGGCCGGAAGGCATCGGCAAACGCACGTTTGCCCTGAAGCTCGCCCAGGCCATGCTCTGCACGACGCGGCCGGAGGAAACGTTGGACCCTTGCGGCACGTGCCCCTCGTGCGTGCAGGTGGCGGCCGGCACGCACCCCGACCTTCACTTGGTCGGCAAGCCCGAGGATAAGTCGTTCATTCCGCTGGAACTGTTGATCGGCGACCGGGAACACCGGCGGCGCGAGGGGCTCTGCCACAACATCGGCCTGAAACCCTACCTCGGCGGACGCAAGATCGCCATGATCGACGACGCCGACTACCTGAACGCCGAGGGGGCCAATTCGCTGCTGAAGACCCTGGAAGAGCCGCCGCCGCGCTCCGTGCTCATCTTGATCGGCACCAGCCCGGCCAAACAGCTTCCTACGATCCGCTCGCGTTGTCAACTGATCCGGTTTCGGCCGCTGCCGATCCAAGACGGTCGCCGAGTTGTTGGTGTCGAAGGAGTTTGTGGCCGATCCGGCCGAGGCCCGGCGACTCGCCCGGTATAGCGAGGGGAGCATTCAGCGGGCGATCGAATTGGCCGATCCCGCGCTGTGGTCGTTCCGCAACACGCTTTTCGAGCGGCTGGCCCAAGCGACGCTCGACAGCGTGCGGCTGGCCCAAAGCGTAGCGTCGTTTGTGGATGAGGCCGGCAAAGAGGCCCCGGCCCGCCGCGCCCGACTGCGGCAAGTGGTGGCCTTTGCGGCCGAGTTCTACCGCCAGTTGTTGCACGCCCAGTGCGGCACGGCGCTCTCGGACGACAAAGAATTGCAGACGCACGTCGCCCAGGCCGTCGAGCGCGGGGCGAACAATCGCGACGCGACGGCCGGGCGGCTCGATCGTTGTCTGGACGCGGCCGCTCAAATCGACCGCAACGCGAATCAGGCCACGTTGATCGAGTGCTGGATGGATGATCTCGCGGCGGCAGGATAGGCATGGGGAACAACCGGCACTAGCTGCCGCGTGAACTCGTCGCTACACGGACTTCATCGCTCTCACTTCGTTTCGCCGTGGATGGTGAGCACGAGGTGTCGGCGGCCCGCCCGGCGGCGGTGTTCGCAGAGACAGATGCCCTGCCACGTGCCCAGGCAAAGGCCACCGTCGCGGATCGGCACGGTGAGCGAACAACCCAGCAGCGCCGACTTGACGTGGCCCGGCATGTCGTCCGGCCCTTCCAGGGTGTGTTGATAGGGAAAATCCTCGGGCGCCAAGGTGTCGAGCAGCCGGTCGAGATCCACCAGCACGTCGGGGTCGGCGTTCTCATTGATCGAGAGCGAGGCGGACGTGTGTTGGAGGAACAGATGGAGCAGTCCGACGCGGACCTGGGCGATCTCCGGCATCGCACTGAGAACGACGTGAGTGATGGCGTGGAAGCCACGCGAGAACGAAGGCAACTGGATCTCGCGCTGAATCCACATCCAAGCACGCTCCTGCAATAGTCTTGGCTAGCTGTCGCGCCGCGCAATCTACCCAAATTACCCCAAATTCTTCATCCGCGGAAGTCCTCTGCCGAACCGGCGAACGCTCATTAGCGAAGAAGATCCCGCGAAGTCCTCTACCGAAAAAGAACGCTCATGGCCGTAAAGACCGTAGCAGAGTTATGGGGTTAGGTTAGTCAGGCGTGCCTGGGCGGCAGAATCGTCGCCCCCAACAAGCGAATTCTGACGCGTACCGCATTTTTTTGCTAAAGTCTGAAAAATCTGTTATTGTGCCGGAATGACCTGCAAGCACTTGAAAGAGCTTTACGAGATATGTGAGACCCACCGACTGAAGCTCAGCAGCAGCGATCTCATCCGGATTGTGTGTCGGCAGTGCGGGGTCGAGGAGGTCTGCCCGTCGGTATTGGCGGACGAGTACGAGGCGCGACACCACGACGAAGTGGGCCATGCGCCGGCCGCGAGTGATCGGGCAGGGCGGCAAAATAGCTCCTCGATTCGGGCGACTCGGGCAAAATTCTTGGCGATTCTCCTTGACAGCCCCCGTTTTTCGAGGATAATGGTGTGTTTAACATTTTCGCAACCGGAACCTAATAGTCTGGGAACAGACATTGATCTCTACGAGGGAGTCTGCGATGAGGAATGTGTTTGACGCAATTCTGGAGTGCGGTCACGACGAGGATTTCACGCCCGCAGAGACAGATGACTTCGCCGCTACCGACGCACCCGCCGGTTCGCGGGCGAAGATCGACACTCTGGCGGACCGGGTATTGCGGGGCGAGCCCTTGTGGCACCCCAGTGACCGGTCTGATTATAGCGGCCTGACCGGTGCGGTGCGGCCGCGCGCCTAGAATGACTTCTCCAAGGGCGTAGCAGACTCTCGCTCTCTCTCGCGCCGACACAGGCAGCCAATCGGCTGGCGGTGCGCCATGCGCCCTGATCGGCGTCACAGCGGAGAGACGCCAAGCCCCGCACAATACGCCCAATAGGTGGCACGCCATCCCTATTTGCGCCGTGCGTAGATCGCCGACCCCGATTTCCTGACCTAGAGTTAAGGGAGCGGGGAGAGGCTGATGCCGCATCGCGGAGGATCTGCCGTGGGCCACGTCTATCAACAGGTTGTGCAATATATCTCCTGCCATGTCGATCGGATGGGACCACAAGAGTGCTTCTGGATGTTGGTGGCCGTGATCATCATCGGCGGCGTGTGCCTGCGTGGCTTTGGATCCCGATCGGGGTATTAGGACGAATCCGCGGTAGAAGACAGATAATCAGGAGCGCCTCACGACGATGCTTGGGTGGCTTGGGTGGGACTTGCAGATACCTGCTCCCGTGGCGTTGGCTCTCGTCGCTGCGCTGGGCTACCTCATCAGTTGCCGAAGCCGCGCCGCCGCCGGCGACATGGCGGTCCGCTCTCGCCGCGACTGGAAACGGGCCCAAGCCGTGGCGGTGGAGTTGGAGAAGATCGCCTCGACCATCCGCCAGAGTCTGGCCAGGCATCAGACCAGCGTGGCGCGTTTCAAAGATCGGGCGAGTCGCCTGAGCGATCAACAGCAAGATGCCGCCTGGAAGGAGTTCGGCGGGGAGATCGAGGAGATCCTCACGCCCACCCTCCAACTGGCCGCACAAATCTCCCAGGCCTACGATCAGATCCGGCAGCAGAGCGCCAATCTGATGACCTTCACCGAGGTGCGGACCGATCCGTTGACGGGCATCAACAACCGCCGCGGGCTGGACGATGCCCTGAGCACCCAGTTCGCCTTGTTGCATCGCTACCACTCCCTGTTCTCGCTGGCCATCTTCGACATCGATCATTTCAAGCAGGTGAACGACAAGGAGGGGCACTTGCGTGGAGACCGCGTCTTGGCGGAGCTTGCCCAACTGCTCGACGCATCCGTTCGGGATACGGACATCATCGCCCGCTACGGCGGCGAGGAGTTCGTGGTCGTCATGCCGCACACTGATCTGAGGGGGGCCTGCACGTTCGCCAACCGAATGCGGTCGAACGTCGCAAACCGGCTGCACATCACCGTCAGCGGCGGCGTGGCTTCGGCCCAGGAAGGCGATACGCGGGAAATGTTGATCGCCCGAGCCGATGCCGCCCTCTACGCCGCGAAATCGGCCGGACGGAATTGCGTGTTCTGCCAGTCTGATGCGGGCATGGAACGGGTCGCCGCCGAAAAAGTCTCGGTCGGTTCCGCGTGAGCCGGCGGCGACGGGCCATCGGCGCCGCACCGGCCGCCGCTCCTGCGTCCAACTCCGCCCCGCGAGACCGCGATTCGCCTCCCTGCCGGTTGCACGCCGCGTCTACGCGTTGTACGATCATGCGGAAGCAGCCGCACCCCAGGTAAGCGTTCACGGGCCCTGTAGACGCGGCATCTTGCCGCGTTGTTCGGTAGAGCGACAACCTCGCACCGCGGCAGGAAGCGGCAAGATGCCGCTTCTACGGTCCACGACCCGTGAACGGTTACCAACCCAGGGATCCACTCCATGTCCGGGCCGCACGTCGGCGAACTCGCGGCACTGGCCACCGCCGTGTTGTGGACCTTTTCGGCGCTGGCCTGGACCGCCGCCGGGAAACACGTCGGCGCTGTGGCGGTCATGTTCATCCGCCTGGTCATCGCCGCGGGCCTGTTGATGGTCTAC
This sequence comes from uncultured Planctomycetaceae bacterium, assembly GCA_963759115.1. Taxonomy (GTDB): domain Bacteria; phylum Planctomycetota; class Planctomycetia; order Pirellulales; family Thermoguttaceae; genus CAVWXT01. The sequence continues at coordinate 2,521,317 of CAVWXT010000005.1, read as the reverse complement.
AGCCGGGCGGACCGGGGACTGTGGCTGCCGACCGACGCCGATCTGCGAACGTGGCTCGTGCTGGGGGCCTCGGGCGTCTTCGGCTTCTTTTTGGCCGATCTCTGCATGGTGAAGGCCTTTCTGTTGATCGGGCCGCGGCTGTCGCTGCTGGTCGGATCGCTCACGCCTCCCCTGACTGCCATACTGTCCTGGATCTGGATCGGCGACAAGCTGGGCTGGTGCGATTGGGTGGCGATGGGCGTGACCCTGGCGGGCGTGGTCTGGGTGGTGGCCGAACAGCCCAACGGCGATCATCCCCACGCCAGGCACCGGGGCCGCGGCGTGCTGCTGGCCGCGGCCGCCTCCGCCGTGATGGCCGTCGGCTACGTGCTCGCGAAAGACGGCCTGGGCGACTATGACGCTGTCGCCGCCACGCTGATCCGCGTCTTGGTGGCCTTGCCCTTCTATGCCCTGTTAGTTACGGTGTGGCATCGCTGGCCGGCCATGCTCGCCGCCGTGCAGCATCGACGAGTCATGCTCATCGTGACATTCGGGGCCATCGTGGGGCCTTTCGTGGGCGTCGTCCTCTAGCATGATCGCGCTGCGTCACTCCCCCGCCGGCGTCGTGGCCACGATCATTGCCACCTCGCCGGTGCTGATCCTGCCCTTCAGCGTTTTCCTGCACCACGAGCACGTCAGCCTCCGCGCCGTGGGCGGGGCCATCATCGCCGTGGCCGGAGTCGCCCTGCTGATGCTGCTTTGAGAGTGACGGGTCAGGTGACAAGGTGAAGGGGTGACGGGGTGAACTCACCTTGTCACCTTGTCACCTTGTCACCTTGTCACCTTGTCACCTTGTCACCTTGTCACCCTGACTGCCCAGCCACCACCACGCCAGCAGCTTGGCCGCCAGCCGGGCGGCCGCCGGATCACAGCCGGGCGGCACCGGCGAGGGGACGAACTCCACGATGTCGGCCCCGATCAAGCCGGCCGTGCGACTCGGTCGTCAAGCACGCGGATCACGCTCGATCGTCTGCCGCCACGACAAGTCCGCCGGGCAATGGCGTGCCCGTGCTGGGAATGATCGACGGGATCCAGCCCGTCGACGTCGATGGTCGAGATAGACCTTTCCCTCGATGCGCGCGGAGCGTTTCGAGAACCTCGCCCCACTGCTCCTCCAGCCTGTGGGCGTAATAGGTGGCGATGCGCGGGCCGGCGGTTGCCACCTCGTATTCGTCGCGCGTCAGGCTGCGGATGCCGATCTGCACCAGCCGGCACCCCTTGCTCCCAGAGCCGCCGCATCACGGTGCCGTGCGACCACCGCCGGCCGTCCAACTCGTCGGCCAGGTCGGCATGGGCGTCGATCTGCACCACCGTCACCTCCCGATCGTCAACAAGCCGGATGCGTCGCCACGCAGGCCGGTGCGTTTGTGGCACCATTAACCCGGCCATGACCCTGTCACCGTATGTTCGCCGCCGAGGGCCAATACGAACTTGCCGCGGAGCGGCCGAACGCAATCGCGAATTCGATCCAGGCATTCCTCGATCGAGCCTTCGGCGGAAACGGGCGGCAACGTGTGTACGCGCGGGGCTTCGGCGAACTCCACCAGAGTCTCTTCATCGAAGGTTTCGATCTTCAGACTGGCATCGAGGATCGCCTGCGGCCCGCCGGCGGTGCCGGTCCCGTAAGAAACGGTCTTCTCGATCGGCAGCGGCAGCAGCAGGGCGTCGGCCCGCGATTGGCCGGGCGAGGGCAGTCCGAGAAACTGGGTGGGATCAAGTGGCATGGGCGGCAACGACGCGGCAAGGGAGCTTCATCAAGTATACCATCCCGTTTAGGCGGCGAGCTTACCCGCCGCAACGGGTGGAGACGCTCGATTTTCCGGCACGGTGGGCAAGCCCGCCGGCTAACTTTCTCCCCTTCCTCCTTCCGCCTTCCCCCTTCTCTATCTGCTGGCGGACCGCGTCCGCTACGGATGCGTCGCGGCTGCCAAACCAACCATACTCGTCGTGAGAGACGAAGACCGCATCGCGTCCCGATGCCGTGATGACGTGGCAATCCCAAATGAACTGCAACGAAACGGTGATGATCGAGACGGCGTCGTCCGCCTCCGTTAGAGCAACCAAATGCCCCGGTGCATCAATCAGAGGTCGCTGCTCGCCAAACGCCTGCCGAAACCGCGCAAACAGCGGCACATGCTGACTGGACGGCCACACCGCCCAATCGCCGATCCAAAGCAACAATTCCGGCGCCGGATCGATCAGTGAGTAGAGGAACCGTGCCAGCCAGACCTTCCTACCAGAATCGGTTGGATGCGAGAACTCGGCGAAATGGAAGCCCGCCGGATGCTTGTCGGCGACGGGAATGGTGCTGCCCTCACAGGCTCCAGCCGGATAGCCGCGTTGCAGGCACCATGTGACGCACTCGTTTGGAGTCAGGAAACGCATGAATTTGCGAGAGCAACGCGTTATCCGGCACGGCGGGCAATCCGCCGGCTAAACGTTGTCCCCCTTCCCCCTTCCGCCTTCCCCCTTCTCTTCGATCATCGCCCGCACCAGCAGCGGCCAGGCGATGGTGGCGTCGCAGTGGACCTCGGCGAAGCGGCCGCCTTCCTCGCGGCTGACGAACTTGCCCCAGGAGACGCCTTCGCGTGTAGGTGCAGCCGCTCAGTCCGCCCCAGTGGACGGGCTCGGGGCAAAGCCGCACGGCGTATTGGAAGCGCGGCGTCGGGCAGTTTCATGCCCAGCCGCATGTTGAGGATGTCGACGAACGGGCCCGACCTGCTGGGCCCAGTTCCGCGGCACGCCGCCGCCGACGGTGAAGATGCCCAGCCGCTTGGCCGCCAGGATCCGCCGCGTGTAGTCGTGCAGATCGAGGAACGGATTGTAGCGACGGGCACGGGGGCGAAGAAGGCGTCCAGGTCGCACCTGCGCCGCCCGGCGGGCAGTCTCGCCGGCCCAGCACCTCCTTGCGCCACGCTCAGGCCGATGTCCGAATCGGTGAAGGCCGGCACGTAGACCGGCACGCCCTGCCGGTAGGCGCAGCCGAGGATGCTGGGCATCTGGCCCTCTTCGAACAAGCCGGCGGCCGATCTCCCGGTTCAACTCCCACGAGCACATCGGCTGCGACCAGTCCCAATCGTCGACCACCTGGGCGATCAAGTCCTGCCCGCGGTGCAGGTTGGCCTCCATCTCCACCGTGTCGTAGACCCGGTTGTAGCCCCAGTGGTAGAGCTGCTCGTCGGAGATGCTCGGGATCGTGCTTGTAGTGGACGCCGCCGGTGGCCTCGGAGAGGCCGTGGGCCATGATCGCGCCGGTGCTGACGACCACGTGGGCCAGCCCTGCGTCGATCATCTCGCACAGCACGCGGCCCATCTTGGCCACGGTCATGGCGCCGGAAACCGTCACCACGATGGTGCAGTCCGGGTCGGCGGCCATGGCCGAGAGGACCTCGAAGGCCTCGCCCAGTTCGCGGCCGCCGAAGGCCGTCCGGACCATCCGCCGCAGCAGGTCGGCCAAGCCCGTGACGCGGCCCGAACGTCGAGCGATTCCAGCGGCTGGAGGCCGTCTTGGCGGCCGTCGTGCAGTTCTCGCTCATGGCCCTATTTCAGGGTATTCGCCGCGGCCTGTCAAGGGTCAGAGCAAGGCAGATCAGTTGTTCACTGTGGGAGGCGACTCCTGTCGCCGATTGCTTGAAAACAACCGGAAATCGGCGACTGGAGTCGCCTCCTACAGCCGGATTTGGGAAAACTGATTGGCCCCGCAAGGGAGAGAACGACAACGCCGGTCGAGCCTGCCTGAAATCGACTTGCGAAGATAGTGAGAATCGGGTAACTTTAGCGTGCTTTCCCTTCTTGGCCCGGAGGAAATCGACGTGAGCGAAGCGTTCGTGCCCAAGGAAGTCTTCTTCACCAAGGGCGTCGGCAAGCATCGCACCCGGCTGCAGAGCTTCGAGTTGGCCTTGCGCGACGCCGGCATCGAGGTGTTCAACCTCGTCCGCGTCTCCAGCATCTTTCCGCCGCACTGCAAGGTCATCTCCGAAGACCCGCGGCCTGCCGAAGCTGCAAGCCCGGCCAGATCGTCCACGTCGTGCTGGCCGAGGCCTCGACCAACGAGCCGTCGCGGATGGTGGGGGCGGGCATCGGCCTGGCCGTCCCCGCCCAGGGCGAGCAGTACGGCTACATCTCCGAGCACCACGACTTCGGCATCACCGAGCCGAGGATGCGCGACCTGGTGGAAGACATGGCCGCCACCATGCTGGCCACCACGCTGGGCATCGAGTTCGATCCCGAGACGGCCTACGACAAGCGGAAAGAGATCTACCACATGTCGGGCAAGATCATTCACACCCGCGCCTGCGTGCAGACGGCCGAGGGCGACAAGGACGGCCTCTGGACCACCGTGGTCGCGGCCGCCGTGTTCGTGTTCTGAGTAGAACGGGCCACCTTGACCGCGAGGTCTGATGGTTGCATAATGGTATTGTAATGGTTCCAAGCCCCAAGGAGCCGACCATGGCAAACATCACGGTCAAGAATATCCCCGCAGACCTCTACGAGCATTTGAAAGCGTCGGCCGGCGCCAATCACCGCAGTATCAACGGCGAGATCATCGCCTGTATCGAGCGGGTGGTGGCGAGCCCAAAGATCGATGTCGAAGCGGTCCTGGAGGAGGCTCGTAGGTTACGCGAGAAGTGGAAAGGACCATTGATTACCGACGCCGAGCTAACGGAGGCGAAGCGCGCCGGACGCCCATGATCGTTGTCGATACCAATGTCATCGGCGGCCTGTATTTCCCCAGCGAGCGGTTGGAGCAGGTAAAGAGAGCATTGCAGAGGGATCCGAGTTGGGTCGCGCCCTGGCTCTGGCGCAGCGAGTTTTGCAATGCCTTGGTCTTATACGTCCGGAAACGGTGGATGACGATGGCCGAGCGCAAGAGAGCATGGACAGGTCGCTGCGTCTCATGTCCGGCCGAGAGCGTGACGTGAGTTCCGCGCACGTTCTTCGCCTGGCGGCAGAAAGCGGATGCTCGGCCTACGACTGTGAGTTCGTCGCCCTGGCTCAGGACCTCCATGTTCCGCTGGTGACGGTGGACAAACAAGTCTTGTCGCAATTCCCGGATGTGGCGATTGCGCTCGAGAAATTTGTTGCAGCGTGAAGTCCCCAAGGCCAAGATCACCAGACGCCCCTGAATTTCGGACCTCCGCGTTCCGGGCTACTTGCCCTGCGGCCGCGCCGTGATCTGCCGATTCTCGGTCAAATCGACGATGCCCGCATCCAACTTGCCCTCGATCACGGCCGGATCGAACGGGTCCCATTGAAAGACCACGCGATGCGGGCCGGCGGAAAGCCCGTGGACCGTGCAAGGCGTGCGACAGGGAGTGCCGTCGGGGCCACGGAGCAACTGGCCGTCGAGATAGATCGTTGCTTCGAACGGCTCGGTGACGAAGTTCACGCCGACCGGCGCGGCCTGGTGCATCCAGAAATAGGCCAACATGGCGACCATGAGCACGCCTGCCGCCAGCGCCGGCCATCAGCCGCCGGCGCGGCCGGGCCGGCTGCTTCGTCGGCCAGCTCGCCAGCATTTCCCGGGCATCGCGGAAGCGCCGGCTGGGGTCGGGATCGCACGCCCGCAGGGCCAGCCGGTTGAGGCGAGCGAGCTGGCCATCTTCGGCAATCTGACGCGGCCCGGTCGCCGAGACTGGGGAACCGCTCGGCCGGCAACCCGGTCAACATCTCGTAGATCACCAGTCCGGCGGCGTAGACGTCGGCCCGGGCGTCCATGCAGCCGTCGGGCGGCATGTAGCGCAGCGTGCCGAGCGCGAAATGTCCGGGTCGGCCGCGGTCAACAGGCCGAAATCGCCCAACTTCAACTCGCCGCCGAGAAAAAGACAATTGGCCGGCTTCACGTCGCGATGTACCATGCCCGCCTCGTGCAGGCAGGCCAGCGCGGCCAGCAACTGTTGCGTGAACCGCTCGCACTCGGCCGGCTCCAGCGGCCCGGCTGCCAGCCAGTTTTCCAGCGTCGCAGGGCGGTAGTTCGGACTGGTCACGTCCTTGCCGCCCGAGAGGTCGTCGGCCAGGTCCATGACGTAGAACAGGTGCTCGGCCGTCTCGCCCACGTGATGGATCACCAGCAGATTGGGATGACGGCAGCGGCGGTTCGCTTCGAGCCGCACCAGGGAAGCGATTTCCCTTCCGGCCGGATCGCGGCCACCGACGCGACGGCGCGGAATCAGTTTCACCGCCCGCGGCTGACCCGTGGTCCGATTGATCGCCAGCCACACCTGGCCAAATCCGCCTTCGCCGATCGGGCGGACGAAGTCGAAGTCGGGCACTTGCGGCAGGGTCGCGGCGGCGCTGGTAAGTTCGCGAGATGGAATCACGTGTCGCAGACTCCTTCGACCCGCGTGAGCAGCGACCGCTCGATCGCGCGGCTGGGGCGAGCGGCGGCCGCGGCTCGGATCATTTCGTCGGGCGGTCCCCGCCGGCCGTACTCGGCCCCCAACTGGCGAAGCCGCCGCAGCACGTTCTTACGTGCCTGGTAGACGGCGTTGCGCGACAGGCCCGTCAACCGCGCCGCCTCGTCGCCCGAGCACCCGCCGAGCGCGAATGCCTCGAACGCCTGATAGGTGCGGGGATGGACTTCGCGGCGAACCAGGTCGAGGAGAAACATGAGCATCGCCTGGTCGAAGGCGGCCTCCGCCAACGCGTCCGGCGAGTCGCCCGCGGCCTCGATCTCGAAAAGCTCATTCCCGCTGCCGCCCTGCGCCCGACAGCGCTCGGCCGGCGCCCGCCGCCGGGCGATCACCTTGTTTCGCACCACGCCGCCGAGCCAGTCGCGAAAACGCCCTCGCGACGGATCGTGGCGGAAGACGGCCTTTTCTTCGAAGATGGCCAGCATGACGTCCTGAACGATTTCCTCGGCCGTGTGTTCCGTGCAGCCGCGCTGCCGAGCGATCGAGAACACGAACGGCCAATAACGATGAAAGAAGTCGTTCCAGGCCACCGGATCGGAGCCGTCGTGGAGTCGCTCCAGCAGGCTCAAGCGGGTGTGCGTGGCAGAGACCATCGGTTTGCAGTCGTCGCCGTAGCGGCGCCTTTTGCGGCACGGTTCATTTCCGAACGCATTTGGGTGGCACGCCCTGAGGAACGAAGGGCGTGGCGACCCGCCCGACCACGCCCTTCGTTCCTCAGGGCGTGCCACCCAGGTATGAACCATGCCCCTCTTGCGATCGGCCAATTCACGTAACGTGATGCGCGGCCGCATCTTACCCCGCCAACCGGCCGATTGTCAAGAAATCGCAGACAGATTTGCGGCCTCTCGCGCAAATATCAGTTAGAGAGCCGCATCGGCGCAAGGACCGTGCCTACCGGCAACCGGCCGGGTGCCACTGGCCGCTCGTCGGCCAGTGCGTGATTCGGTCGCGCACGGGCTGACAAGCAGCCCCGTGGCACCCTCATTTCACGCCGTGGCAGACTACTGGTCACCGATTCCGGCCGGTGATACGCTGTTTCTCCGAGGCTTGCCCACAGGCCAACTACAGGAGCACAATGATGAACGCCCTTTTCTTCGCTGCGGCCATGTTTATTGTCGGCGCGCAGAATGTCCAGACGACGTCGCAACCTTCGACGCAGTTGTACGTCAAAACGGTGCCGACCGGAGCCGAAGTCCAATTGGACGGCAAGACGCTCGGCAAGTCGGACGGACTGTTCGGGGTGACGTCGGGACGCCACAAACTGACGCTCCAACTGGAGGGCCATAGTCCGGAAGAACATTCGGTCGACGTGCGGGAGGGCGAAATCACTCGCATCGAAATCGAATTGAAGATACGATCGGACCGGCAGGCCGTGCTCAGCTACGTGGGCGATTCCAGCGAGGCGATGCGCAGCTTCGCCGACAGCGGCCATGCCGTGGCCTTCCAGCGGCCGGCTGAAATGAAGTCGATTGCGGCCGTGAAGCTCTTCGCTGCCCGCTATGGCTACGACCAGCCGCCCGACGAGGACTTTCACGTCTATCTGCTCGATCAGAACCAGAAATTGCTCGAACACGTGTCCGTCCCCTACCGCAAGATCGAAAAGGGCGATCTCCGCTGGTACACCATCGAGTTCCCCGCCGTCGAAGTGCCCGAGAAGTTCCTCGTGGCTGTGTGGTTCAACGCCGAGCGGACAAAAGGCGTTTACCTGGGCATGGACAAGAACGGCCAACCATCGCATTCCTACACCGGATTGCCCGACAAGGGCTTTCAGAAAGTCGATCAATCCTACGAATGGATGATCCGCGCGGTGGTTTCTTCCGAGAGCGGCAAGCAGCCTACGCATCCGAAGGTGACCACCTATGAAGACGAGAAGGCCGCCGACACGGAAAGCACCGAGGCGATGCCGACGCGGACTTGGAACGACGCGACCGGAGCGTTCAGCGTGGAAGCGCAGTTCGCCGGCGTCGAGCAAGGCAAGGTCATGCTCAAGAAGGCCGACGGCAAGATCGTCGGTGTCCCCTTGGACCGGCTCTCCAAGGAAGACCAGGATTTCGTGGCCAGGCAAGCCGGCGCCAAGCCGGGGGCCGCAAAGCCCGGCGCCGCCCGAGGCCCGCGAACTCTCGCACGACAACGGCTCGATGGCCAGCAAGTCGAGCATCGCCGGCGGCGGGCACGCCGTCAAGTTCAAGGTGGACGGCGACTCGTGGTACGTCACCTCCGTGAGCCTGCACGGGTCGCGCTACGGCGAGCCGCGGCCGCCGAAGGAGAACTTCAAGGTGTGGATTTGCGACGCGCAGTTCAAGCCTATCGCCACCTTCAGCTTCCCCTACAGTTCCTTTACTCGCGCCGATCCCGTGTGGAAGTCGTTCCGCATTCGCGCCACGCGCGTGCCGGAGGACTTCATTGTCTGCTTCGGTTTCAATCCCCAGGCGACCAAAGGAGTCTACGTGAGTTACGACGGCCAGAAGAGCGAAACCTCGATGGTCGGCGTTCCCGAAGAAAGCGAACCGAAGCCCTTTGCGAAGGGCAACTGGCTGATCCGCTGCAAGGTGGAGAAACGCGCGGAGAACGGCGCGAAAACGGAATGATTCTCTCGTTCCCACGCGCTGAGGCTGTGACTATTTTGCCGGAAACCGCTGTGGGAGGCGACTCCAGTCGCCGAAGTTCTGGTGTTTCGCCGAACCATCGGCGACTGGAGTCGCCTCCCACAAGAGTCGCCTCCCACAAGAACTCCGCCATCACGGCGTCAGCACGATCTTGCCCGCCAACGTGCCGGCATGGCGGAGGGTGTTGTCTTCCTGAAGGCGATGGGCGGCGGCGGCCTCCGAAAGCCTCATCGTCCGGCCGATCCGCGGCCGCAGCTTTCCTTTGGCCAGCCAACGGTTGATTTCGGCGGCGGATTTCCGCTGGTCGTCGGGCGAGGCGTTGAACATGGCGAATCCGAGGAGCTTGCAGTCCTTCACGTAAAACGGCCCGACCGGAAACGGCGGCCGCGCATCGCGCCCGGCCATCACGATGATCCGTCCGCGCATCGCCATGTGGCTGAGCGTGCGATCGAAATTCTGTTCGCGCAACGTCTCGAACCACACGTCGATGGCGCCGAACTTCCGCAACGCCGCGTCGACGTCGTCGGTCTGGTAGTTGATCGCCATGTTGGCCCCGTACTCGCGGCAGATTCGCACCTTCTCGTCGCTGCCGGCCGTGGTCGCCACGCGGGCGCCGATGGCCCGGGCCATCTGGATGACGCACGAGCCGACCCCGCCGGTTCCGCCATTGACGAACACGTTGTCGCCCACCTTCAACTGCGCCTCGCGGAAGAGGCCGAGGTGGGCCGTGATGCCCACCAGCGCCACGGCGGCGGCGTCCTTGTCGGAGACTTCCTCGGGCGTCGGGTAGAGCCAGCGTTCCTCCACCGCGGCGTAGTCGGCGAACGTCCCCTGCCGGCCCAGCAGTCCCTGGTTGCTGCCCCAAACCCGGTCGCCCACCTGGTACTTCGTCGCCATCGGCCCGACGGCCTCGACCACGCCCGCCAAATCGCAACCGATAATAAACGGCTTGGGCAGTTCCATCGGATACATGCCCGCGCGGACGTACGTGTCAACCGGGTTGACGGCCACCACCTCGACCTTCACCAGCACCTGGCTGCCGGTGGGTTTTGGCTTGGGCAGATCGCCGTAGATGATCTTTTCGGGCGGCCCCGGTTGTTCGATGTAGGCAGCTTTCACGCTCGATCCCTCCCGGAACTGACAGGAATCTAACTCAGAGAAACACAGTATACCCGCCCCGTCCATTATTCTAAAGAGGGGGTAAGTTTACCTATTGTACGAAAAATCCCCCGCACGGGGAATAACACCTTTGGCAGAAATTATGCCTCCATCGCCTCGGTTGACGCTGCAAACGCTGTCCCGGTATGATTCGCCTTGACTTGCGAAAATTGTTCCCAATGCGGCAGGGATTGCTCACTGCCAGACTTCCATCGTGACGAGCAATGCGGGTATGACCCAGAACAATACCGACCAGACGCGGCACTTGAAGCAGCAGATTCGCGCCGAGGCATTGGGGCGTCGAGCGCAGCAGGCCGACGCCGACCTGCTGAGCCGGCGAATCTTCCAGCACGTCGTGGCCTTGCCCGAGTACGCCAAGGCGCACACCGTAATGCTCTATCTCGACGTTGGCAGCGAGGTCCGCACGCGCTGGTTCGTACCCACCGCCTGGGCCGAGGGGAAGCAAGTTGTCGTGCCCTGGTGCGAGAAAGCCGGACTCGGGCTGTTCCGGCTCGACAGCTTCGACGAGTTGGCCCCGGGCACGATGGGAATCCTGGAGCCAAAGCCCGAATGGCGCAGCCGCGCCGATCGGAGCGTTGCGCCGGCGGAGCTCGATCTGGTCGTCGCGCCCGGTGTGGCGTTCGACCGCCGCGGCGCCCGGCTGGGGTACGGCAAGGGCTACTACGACAAGCTGCTGCAACGAATCCGCGGCGACGCGACGAAAGCGGCCCTATGTTTCGAGTGCCAGCTCTTTTCCGAAATTCCGGCGTTGCCGCACGATATCGCCATGGACATCATCGTTACCGAAACGTCAGCTTACCGAGTAATCGCCGAGAGCGTCTGACACAACGCCGCGGCGGTCCTCGCGCCGCCCCGTGCGACCACCGCCCGCAACGTTGTGCCGGACGCACCAAACAGGAGTTTGCGATGACCAGAGAGCCGGGTTCCAAGCGAATCGTCATCACCGGCGTCAGCCGCGGGCTGGGCCGGGCCATGGTGGAAGGATTCATAGTGCGCGGGCACGTGGTGTGCGGCTGCGCACGCTCCGCCGACGCCGTGGCCGATCTTGCCGGCCGGCATCCCGCGCCGCACGACTTCGCCGTGGTCGACGTCAGCCATGACGCCGAGGTCCGCCTCTGGGCCGAGCGCGTGCTGGCCGGCGGTCCGCCCGATCTGTTGCTGAACAACGCCGGCCTGATCAACCGCAACGCGCCCTTGTGGAAGGTGCCGGAGGACGAGTTCTCCCGCGTGGTCGACGTCAACGTCAAAGGCGTGGTGAACGTGCTGCGTCACTTCATGCCGGCGATGGTCGAGCGCGGCCGCGGGCGTGATCGTCAACATCAGCTCCGGCTGGGGACGCTCCGTCGCGCCGCAGGTGGCGGCGTACTGCGGAACGAAGTGGGCCGTCGAAGGGCTTACCAGGGCGCTGGCCGAGGAGCTCCCGCCGGGAATGGCGGCCGTGCCGCTGAATCCCGGCATCATCAACACCGACATGCTGCAAACCTGCTGGGGCGACGGCGCCAACAGCTATCCCGATGCCGCCGCCTGGGCGACCCGCGCCGTGCCGATGCTGCTCAAGCTCGGTGCGAAGGACAACGGCCGCCCGCTTTCGGTGTCGGGCTCGTAGCGGCATCTTGGCGCTGCCGGGTTCCAGGGCCCTTGTCCACTTCCTGGTTTCTACTTTGCCCATCCCTTGGCCCGCCGCACGGCTTCCTGCCAGCGGGCGTAACGCGCGTCGCGCTCGGCCGGCGGCATGGCCGGCTGATACTCGCGGTCGAGCGCCCAGTTGCGGGCGATGTCGGCCGGGTCGTGCCAGTAGCCGACCGCCAGCCCGGCCAGGTAGGCCGCGCCCAGGGCGGTGGTCTCGGCCACCACCGGCCGGCGCACCCGCACGCCCAGCATGTCGGCCTGAAACTGCATCAGCAGGTCGTTGACCGACGCCCCGCCGTCGACCTTCAGCTCCGTCAGCCGGATGCCGGCGTCCTTCTGCATGGCGTCGAGCACGTCGCAGGTCTGATAGGCCATCGATTCCACGGCCGCCCGGGCCAGGTGGCGCGGCCGTGGTGCCGCGGGTCAGGCCGAGGATCGTGCCGCGGGCGTAGGGGTCCCAATGCGGCGCGCCCAGGCCGACCAACGCCGGCACGAAATAGACGCCGCCGCTATCCGGCACGCGTGGCGGCCAGCCGCTCGACGTCGGCCGAGGTCTGGATGATGCCCAGCCCGTCGCGGAGCCACTGCACCACCGCCCCGGCGACGAACACCGAGCCTTCCAGGCAATACGTCACCTGCCCGCCGAGCCCCCAGCCGATCGTGGTCAGCAGGTTGTTCTGCGACGGCACGGGCTGCTGGCCGGTGTTCATCAGCAGGAAGCAGCCGGTGCCGTAGGTGTTCTTGGCGCTGCCCGGCGTGAAGCAGGCCTGGCCGAAGGTGGCCGCCTGCTGGTCGCCCGCGTCGCCGGCAATCGGGATCGGCCCGCCGAACCACTCGTCGGCCGTCTGGCCGTAGACTTCGCTCGACGAGCGCACCTCGGGCAGCATGGCGCGGGGAATGTCGAGGATGCCCAGCAGTTCGTCGTCCCAATCGAGCGTGTGGATGTTGAAGATCAGCGTGCGGCTGGCGTTGCTGTAGTCGGTGACGTGCCGCCGGCCGCCGGTCAGCCGCCAGATGAGCCAGGTATCGACGGTGCCGAAGAGGATTTCGCCCTTGCGCGGCCCGGCCGCGGAGGCCGTCGTGCGTATCCAGCAGGTGCTTGATCTTCGTGCCGGAGAAATAGGGGTCCAAGCAGCAGGCCGGTCTTGGCGCGGAACGTCGGCTCGCAGCCGTCGGCCTTCAGCCGATCGCAGATGCCGGCACTGACGCGGCTCTGCCAGACCACGGCGTTGGCCACCGGCCGGCCGGTGCGGCGGTCCCAGAGGATGGTCGTTTCGCGCTGGTTGGTCACGCCGATGGCGGCGATCGTCGGCGGCCGAGAGCGACGCGGCGGCCATAGCCCGCCGGGCCACGCCAAGCTGCGTGGCCCAGATCGCCTCGGGGTCGTGCTCGACCAGGCCCGGCGCCGGGCAGGATTTGCTCGAACTCCTCCTGGGCCTTGGCCACGACCCGGCCGTCGCGGCCGAAGACAATCGCCCGGCTCGACGTGGTGCCCTGATCCAGGGCGAGAATGTACTTGGCCATAGGACGTGAATCTATCCCTCAAACTCGGCCAACGCAACGGGTATGAGTGAGCGGCGACGGCCGTTTGGTAGTTCATTGTGGGAGGCGACTCCTGTCGCCTGTGGGAGGCGACTCCTGTCGCCGATTGCCGTGAAATCCGCCGGTTTCGGCGACGGGAGTGGCCTCTCACAGTCTTCCGTCTTGTCGAACCGAACGGCCCCGGGAGAGGGGCAAGCCAGCAGCGATCCACCTTGACCGGACCTGCCCGATTGCCCTATGCTGCCAACTCGCGTGGAAGCCGACTGTAGGACAGGCTGCCAACCTGCCCCACGGGCGCCGCACGACGGATTTCCAGACATGTGCATCATTGACCGCTACTTGCTGCGGCACTTCGTGCAAACGTTCGTGATCTGTTTCTTGAGCCTGATGGGCCTGATCGTCGTCATCGACGTCTCCACGAACCTGCAGGCATTTGTTCACGGCGGAACGGAATCGGGCGCGGTGCTCCCCTTCATCGCGCAGCACTACGGGTACCAGTCGATTCAGGTCTTCGACGTCACCAGCGGGGTCTTGGCCCTGGTGTCGGCCATGTTCACGGCATCCTGGATCCAGCGTCACAACGAGATGACCGCGCTCATGGCCGCCGGCATCGCCCGCATCCGCATCGTGCTGCCGATTATCGTCGCCGTGGCGGTAGTCAGCGTGCTCTCGACGGTCAATCGAGAACTGGTGATGCCGCGCTACGTCAACGAACTGTCGCGAAAATCGCAAGACCCGTTGGGCGACCGTCCCGAGAAGTTCGACCCGCGTATCGACAATCAAACGGGCGTGCTGCTGGGTGGCACGCGTGCGGTTGCCAAGGACCGGCGGATCGTGGAACCGAGCTTCCTGATGCCGACGCGATCGACGTTGAGCGACTACGGCACGCATCTGATGCGCCGAAAACGCCTATTACATCCCCCCCAGCGGGAACAAGGATCGCTCGGGGGGATACCTGCTGACGGGCGTGCGCGAGCCGAAGAACCTCGACACCCGGCCCTCGCTGTCGCTCGATGGTCGGCCGGTGCTGATCACGCCGTGTAACGACCCCGAATGGCTCCAGCCCGACCAGTGCTTTCTCAAGAGCAACCTGGATTTCGAGCAATTGAGGTCGGTCTCGGATTTCAAGAAGCTCGCCTCGACGGCCCAACTGATCGCCGCATTACAGAACCCGAGCCTGGGCTATGGCCCCGACGTGCAGGTGGCAATCCACGCCCGGATCGTACGGCCGCTGCTGGACATTACCCTGTTGTTTCTCGGCCTGCCGCTGGTGGTGACTCGGGAGAGCCGCAACGTGTTCGTCGCCATGGGCATGTGCCTCGCGCTGAGTGCCGCGTTCATGCTGGTCGTGTCCGGGTTCCAGGTGTTGGGAGACAGCTACCTTTGGATCCCACCACCGTTAGCGGCTTGGGCCCCGCTGATGATTTTCGGCCCCACCGCCGTGTGGTTGGCTGAATCAATGTGGAAATAGCAGCGAAACCCAGGCGGAATTTCGGGGTTTAATAGTCGGCGTCGGCCATGTAGGCCGTTCTGTTCGTTTTCTTTCTTGAAAGGAGCTCGTGATGACTCGACGCAGTGGTGTTCTCGTGTGTGCGCTCGTGGGCGCAATGCTGGTGGCCATCGCGCCCGAGCGCAAGCCCAACGCGGCGGCGGGGGGGGCGCGGTGGGATGGGAATGATGGGCGGCGGACCAGCCGGCATGCTCATGCTGCTGCGCGTCCAGGATGTCCAAGACGATCTGCAACTCACCGCCGATCAGAAGGACAAACTGCAAGAAATGGGCCAAGGCGGTCGTGGAATGATGCAAGGCATGCAGGATCTCTCGCCGGAAGAACGCCGTACCAAAATGGCAGAGGCGCAGGAGAAGACCAAGAAGCAACTCGCCGACATCCTCAAGCCCGCGCAACTCAAGCGGTTGGACGAAATCTCCCTGCAGTTCGCTGACGCGACGGGGGGCACAATCGCCGTAATTCGCAATCCCGAGTTGGCCAAGACTCTGGCGATCACTTCCGCGCAGGAAGAGAAGATCAAGGCTATCGACGAGCCGCTGGCGGCGAAGCGGAGGGAGATGATGCAGGGCATGAGGGATTTGTCGCAGGAAGAGCAAACCGCTAAACGCGGCGAAATGCAGAAAGCGACAAAGGAAGCGTCGGAGAAGGTCGCCCAGATCCTTACTCCCCAGCAGCGAGAGACCATCGAGAAGGCGAAGGGCAAGAAGCTGAACTTTGACTTCTCCACCTTGGGACAAGGCGGACGTGGTGGTCGGGGCGGACGTCGCGGCGGTGGGGGGTAACCAGCGCGGCAGCGCCTAGAAGCCGACTTCGGCTCTGCGCCCGGCCGGCGATGTGTCTGGCTGGGATCAAGACCTTTCCCGGGCGATCGAGTTCACCTTTCGCTGGGGCGACAGTTCAACTGTCGCCCCAGCCGGGTGTTCTGATCGGTTGTGCTGGCTTGGACAGGGCCACCCGTCGGCAGCAAGAAAACCACCCGAGATCGCTTCCCTGGGTCTCCAGTATGTGGTAAAATTGCTGGGGTATGAGATGGTGGAGCATGGCCCCCAACTCCTTCCGGGGCGCTATGACGTCATACTGCGTTTCGGCGAGCGGCGTTTTGCGATGCGGCTTTTCGATTGCGGTTGATCTGCTCCCCTCATTTGTTTAGCTGCAACCTTCGTTTGCGGAAGGGGAGGGTGAACGAAGGCGGTGGCTTGGTGGTGCGTTCGTTTCTGTCTTTTGTGAGGAGTGGCAAACATGCCGCAGGGTACGATCAAGAAGTTGATCATGGACAAGGGTTTCGGCTTCATTCAAGGAGAGCGCGGGGAGTTGTTCTTCCACCACTCCGCTTTGGATGGGGTCGCCATCGAAGAGCTGCGCGAAGGGCAGCGAGTCGAGTTCGAGGAAGGCCGCGGTCCGAAAGGGCCTCGCGCCGAGAACATCAAGCTCATCTGAGCGCTGACCTGTCGTTGACAAGAGCGACAATCAGGCCCCCGGAGTGCCAAACCACCGGGGGCGTTTTAATGCGCCCGCTGAAACAGCCGGACGACTGCGACCCCAACTTGTGTAGGTGGCGACGGTGCCCAGTGCATTGATGGGTGGGAATGCGATAACTCTATAGGGCCCTATTGCCTCGCCCCGCACAATTTGACTGACCGGTTAACCCTCCGCAAACCGAATAATCAGGAGTGTCAACTCGTCACCTGGAAAATGCACCTTTTGGGGGAGTCTGACGGAAATGCTAGATCGAGGCAGGATGCCCAGCCAGACTTCGCCCTGCTGGTGGAAAAGAGCCGCGCGCCGGGTGGCCTTGGCCGTCGCCACGGCGCTGGGGCTCTTGCTATCGCTCGACCGGCCGGCGTCGGCGGCCGCACCCGCCTCGACCCGCCCCAGTTCCTTCGAGGCCAGCACAAGCGATGCGGCCCGCCAGGATGCGATCAGGTCGATTCCACTCGAGCGGCTCGCGCCCGAAGATCGGGCAAAGGTCACTTCGGTCTTGACCAACGTCAGCATCTTCCGCCGCATGCCGGTCAAAGTCGTCGATTGCGACCCGGACATGTACCTTTTCCTGGTGCGTCATCCCGACGTGGTAGTCAATATCTGGGAAGTGCTCAAGCTCAGTAAGCTACAGTTGCGCGAAGTTGAAGGCGGCCAATTCCAGGTCACCGAGCCATCGGGCTCGGCGACCGCTCGATTCGTCTACCAAAGCCACGATACCCATGTGATCTTTGGCGAAGGGACCTATCAAGGCCCCCTGTTGGCCCGACCGGTGAAGGGCCGCGGCGTCCTGGTCCTGAAGACCGGCTATGTCCGAGAAACCAACGGCCGGTACTACATCACCAGCCGCCTGGATTGCTTTCTGGCCATCGAGCCGATCGGCGCCGAACTGCTGACCAAGACCGTGTCTCCGTTGTTCGGAAAGACGGTGGACAACAACTTCTCCCAGACGGTGGGCTTCGTCAGCAGCCTTTCCCACACGGCCGAGACGAACCAGCGCGGCGTGCGGCGTCTTGCCGCGCAACTGACGCGGCGTCCAGCCCGAAGTTCGCGCCCGATTCGCGGAATTGGCCGCGGACCTGGCGGAGAAATCGGCCGCTTCGGCCACTCCGGAGGAAGCCGCACGGACCGAAGTCGCAAACCAGCCGGACGAGCGAAAAGAACGCTGACGCCGCGAAGGCGATGGTTGGGTGGCATGGGCAGCTTGTCTGCCCGTGCACGCGCCAGCGAGACGTCCACGTTGGGTGGCATGGGCAGCTTGTCTGCCCCTGTGAGCAGCACTGAAGAGGAATCACGCGGCACACGCCACGGGCAGACAAGCTGCCCGTGGCACCCGGCGGCACCCAACAATCTCACCGTTTCAAACCGCTACGGCTGCGGCCGGGTCATCCGCCAAGGATCGAGGGCCGTGTCGAGCTTCTCTTCGGAGAGGATCTCCTTCTCGCGGCACAACTCGCGGATGGTCTTGCCCGTGGCCAACGCCTCCTTCGCTAGTGCGGCGGCCTGCTCGTAGCCGAGGTACGGGTTCAAGCCCGTGGCCAGGGCAAGGCTCTTTTCCACCGCCGCCTCGCACGCCGCCGGGTTGGGCTCCATGTCGGCCAGACACAGGTCGGCAAAGGCATTGGCAGCGTTGGCCAGCAGCCGCACACTCTCCAACGCCGTGTCGGCCATGACCGGCATCATCACGTTCAGTTGGAACTGCCCGCCGGCAGCCCCAGAAAAGGTGATGGTTTGGTCGTTGCCCAGCACTCGGGCCGCCACCTGCATCACGCTCTCGCAAAGCACCGGGTTGACCTTTCCCGGCATGATTGAGCTGCCCGGCTGGCGGTCGGGGAGCTTGATCTCGTAGAAGCCGCAGCGGGGCCCGGAGGCCAGCCAGCGGACGTTGTTGGCCACGTTGAAGAGCGTGGCGGCAATCGTGCGCAGCTCGCCGTGGCACTCGACCAGTGCGTCGCGCTGAGCGTTGGCCTCGAAGTGGTCGGCCGCCTCGGCCAGGGGAAGGCCCGTCTCACGCGCCAAGGCTTCGCACACGCGGCGGCCGAACTCGGGATGCGTGTTGATGCCCGTGCCGACGGCCGTGCCGCCGACGGGCAGCTCGAAGAGCGATTCCAGCGCCACGCTCGCCCGGCCCACCGACCGCTCCAACTGCCGCGCCAGCCCGCCGATCTCCTGACCGAGCGAAAGCGGCGTGGCGTCGGTCAGGTGCGTCCGTCCGATCTTCAGAATGTCCTTCCATTGCCCGGCCTTTTCGGCCATGACTTTGCCACAGCGAGCCAGGGCGGGAATCAACCGTTCGTGGATCGCCGTCGCCACGGCCACATGGATTGCCGTGGGAAAAATATCGTTGGTGCTTTGGCCCTGGTTGACGTGGTCATTCGGATGGATCGGCTTTTCCGGCTGGAAGCGGTCGCCGCCGGAAAGCTCGATCGCCCGGTTGGCGATGACCTCGTTGGCGTTCATGTTCGTGGACGTGCCGGAGCCCGTCTGAAAAACGTCGACGGGAAACTGGTCGTCGAACCGGCCGTCGGCCACCTCACGGCAGGCGGCCAGCAGGGCCTCGACCTGCCGTTGGTCCAACGGCCGCTTGCCGAAGCCCGTCAGCCGGCCGAGATCGCGATTGACGCTGGCCGCCGCCCACTTCACCAAGCCCAAGGCGTGGATCAACTCGGCGGGCAGCAGGCGGCCGGCAATGGGGAAGTTCTCCACGGCGCGTTGCGTCTGCGCGCCGTAGTATGCCTTGGCGGGCAGGCGCACCTCGCCCATCGAATCACGCTCGGTGCGAAACGGGGGCATAGTTCTCTCCCAGGCTTGGCAGCAGGGTGCCACAACGTGTTCTCAATCATAGTTTCGCCGAAGTGTTCCCGCCAGCCGGGTGCATGCCCGGTCTGGTCAAGCAATCCGCCCCTCGACCAGCGTCACGGCGCTGTTGGTCACGCGGCGGCAGAATTCTTGCTGGTGGGAAGCTACGAGCATGGCGTGCGGCAGCAGGGCGAACAACTCGGTCAGCCGTTGGGTGGCCTGCTCGTCCAGCCCGCTGGTCGGCTCGTCCAACAACAAAACCTCCGGCTGCATGGCCAGCACCGTGGCCAGGGCCACCAATCGCTTCTCGCCGCCGGACAGCTTGTAGGTGATGCGGTGCTCGTAGCCGGCCAGGCCCACGGCATCCAGGGTTTCGCTCACGACCTGGCGAACGCGGTCGCGCGGCACGCCGAGATTCAACGGGCCGAAGGCCACGTCCTCGGCCACCGTAGGGCAAAAAAGCTGATCGTCGGCGTCCTGAAACAGCAGCCCCACGCGGCGGCGGACCTCGTGAAAATCGCGTTCCGCCGCCCGCGGCACGCCGAAGACCTCGACCCGGCCGGCCTTGGGCCGCAGCAGGCCGACGATCAGGTGCAAGAGCGTGGTCTTGCCGCTGCCATTGGCCCCGCGCAGGGCGATCCGTTGGCCCGCTTCCAAACGAAAGTTGCACTGCCGGAGCACGGGCCGCAGGGCGTCGTAGCCGAAATCCACGTCGTGAAGGCACACCAGCGGCTCGCTCATGTCGTTTCCTACATCGTAACGGTTCACGGCCAGTCGGGGACTGGTCCATTTTTCGGCGGGAAACCACCTCTTGCCCCTACGCGCCGGGCCGAAAACATGGACCTGTCCCCTTTCGTGGCGCTACAGCAGGCCCCCTTCCACGAAAATCAATAGCAGCAAGAACGCCAGCGACGCGATGCAGAAGGACACGTCGCGCCGCGAGAAGGCGAAATGATCCAGCATGAAAAAGTGCCCCCGGAATCCGCGGCACTTCATGGCGGCCGCGATCCGCTCGGCCCGGTCGAGGCTGCGAACCAGCAACATCCCCACCAGGTACCCGAACGAACGATAGGTGTGCCGGTCGAGCCGCGGGCGGAAACCGCGGGCCTTCATCGCCGCCCGCAACCGCAGATACTCGCGGTGCAGCACGTCCACGTAGCGGACCGTAAACAGCAGAGATGCGTTAGCTTCTCCGGGACGCGGAGATGGTGCAGGGCGTGTCCGAGCGTCACGGCGTCCATCGTGCCCAGCAACACCACCAGCGTCAAGACCACGGCATTTCCCTTGATCGCAATGGCCGACGCCAACTGCCATCCCTCGCGGGAGAAACTCAGCGGGCCAAGCCGCCAGGCCGCGGCGCCCGGCGTGGTCATCGGCAGCAACACGACCAGCGCCAGCATGATGGCGTTCAATGGCAACAGGCGTTTCACGACGACCGCCAGCGGCAGTCCGCTCAGCGGCCATCCGCCAACCGCCGCGGCCAGCACCAGGCCCGCAACGCTCAATCGCGCGGCGACCACGACCAGCAGAGACAATGCCAGGGCGGCCACCAGCCGCGCCCGCGGATCAACCGCGCCGAGATACGAGGCGCGGCGATCAAGGGTGGCGGTGGGGAGTACCGTGGACATGATTGGTAGTCTAAAGGCGGATTGCAAATTGAAACTTTCAAATTTGCAACTTGCAATTTGCAATATGCAATTCCCCTATCGCCCTCAACTGCCGGCCCGTTTGCGCCGCGAGCCGAAGTAGTAGTACGCCGCACCGGTGATGCCGACGATGTAGCCGATGCCGCCGAGAACGTCGGTGACTCGCAAGCGATCTTCATAGGCCATCAATTGCTCCTCCAAGTGATCGATTTTGGCGTGCAGCAATTCAAGCTGGTCGGAAGAAAGGGGGACGGCGGCCGTTGGCTCTGCCGGGGCGATTGGGATGCTCGGGTTCGGCGAGCGTCCCACGTCCCCTGCCACCTTTCCATCGCCAAGGTCCGCCGACAGCAGCGGAAGATCCTTGGGCAGCACGGAGGCCGGCACGGTGTACTCGCCCCCATGCCCGTCGCCCGTTTCGACCAGCAATCGATAGTCGCAACGGAATCGGGCCTCCAGCGCAAAGCGGCCTTCCTCGTCCGTTGTGGTCTGTCCGATCTGTTGGCCCGTGGGACTCAGCGCCGTCACGGCGACGTTCTGGGCCGGCGTGCCCCCCCCGAAATAGGCCTTGCCGCGAATGGTCTTGCCCTCCGCCGAGGCAAATACGTTGAGCTTGTGGGCGTAGGCGGTGCCGGCCCAACAACGACGAGCACGGCCAACATAATGCCCCGCAGAAAAAGGGGGACAGGCGCTTTGCCGGAACGGCCCCACGGGTGCTTCGCACAAAGCGCGCCTGTCCCCCTTTTTCCTACGCATCGAGCACCTCCGGACCGGCCGGCTCCAGCCGAAGGGCGTCGAGCAATTCCGGCCGCACCTTCCGCACCAGTACCACGACGCTGCCGGTCACCATGCCTTCGATCATGGCCAAGGGCAGGTGAGCCGCCAGAAAAAATTGGCCGATGAGCTCGAAGGACTTTCCGGCCAACGCCAGCGCGGCGGCGGTCAGCAGGGCGCCCAGAAGAATCCCCGTGGCGCCCGCGGCGAAGCCGGCCCAAAACACCAGCCACTCTCGGCCGTTGCGCACCGCCGCGTGAAACAAGTAGTAGCACACCACGGCCGGCAGCGCCATGACCAGCGTGTTGAGGCCCAAGGTGGTCGGTCCGCCAAACGAGAAGAACGCCGCCTGCAAGATCAAGGCGATCAGCACGGCCGGAAAGGCCGCCCAACCCAACACCAACCCCAGCAGTCCGTTGAGCACCAAATGCGCCGACGTGGGCCCGAGCGGGACGTGGATCAGCGAAGCGACGAAGAAGGCGGCGCTCAACACGGCTGCCTGCGGCATACGTTGGTAGTCGAGCTTGCGCAGCCCGACCGCCGTTCCCGCCACGGTTGCCGCGGCGCCCGCCAACAGCAACAACTGCCCGTGTGGCGTCCCGGCGAAGACTCCTTCATAGAGGTGCATGATGGACCCTCAGTACCTTTGTAGGGCGAGCACAGCCCGCCACAATACGCTCTGATTCGGTGGGCGATGCCCACCCTACAACTACAACTGACCCCTGAACCCTGAACCCTCATCTCATTTCCACCGTCTTGACCCACATCAGCCCGCCGAGTTCCACGTTGGCCGGGCGGCCGTCGGGGCCCTTGAGTTTCTCCTCGCCGTCCACGAGCGCGGCAAAGCCCCACCACCCGGCCCGCGGCATGCTGTAGCTGAACACACCGTTGGCATCGGTCTTCACTACTTGGGTGATGAAGGCGTCATTGGGCGTCTTCACGCGCCGGCCTTCGTTGTAGTACTCCACCTCGACGGTGGCCGACGGCACGGGCTTGCCGTTGCGTTTGACGATGCCGCGGAAGGTGTTGCCCGCCCACAGGCCGAACGGCCGGACCAGTGGCTCGATCTCGACCGGCAGCCCGACCATGGCGTCCCAGCCCTCTTCGGCGTCGAGCACGTCCACGACCACCTTGGTGTAATGAATGATCCACTTCTTTTCGGCGGCCTCCCAATAGGGCGCCGGCTCGACGAAGAAGACGTAATCGCCCGGCGCGTCGACCTTCGCCGTACAAGTGTAAGCCGTCTTGCCGTCGACCTTGCGGGGCTTGAGCGTAGAGAGCAGATCGCGTTTCTGTCCGCCCACGAGCACGCCGAACTGTCGCGGCAGACTCATCTCCATCACCGGCCTCTGCTCCATCGGATGCGTAAACAGCAGATCCAGGTGGACGGTCTGACCATCCGCGGCCGCAACCACGTCGGTGGAAGGCAACAGCACCTGGAAGTGCGACCAGCCCTCGGCGCACAGGCCGAGGCTGATGACCAGAGACAGGCCAACGGTGCAGAGTTTCTTCACGCCGATCCCCCCGTCGCGGTAGCGTAATACTAACGAAGGTATTGTAACACCACGGCCGCTGGCAAGCAAGGCACCGGCCGGTCATGCTGCCGTTTTCTTACCCCTGCGAGCATCAACCTTTTGGCCCCGATGAGCGTCAGGTTTGAACGTGGAAAATAGCCGCAGAGCGGCGTCAGTCAATAGCCAGGGGGCGTCAGCCCCTGGAATCGCCAGGCATTTTCGCGTTCAAAGCCCCAGAGGGGCGACAGAAACTTCTCCCGCCCCGCCGGGGCTCACAACGGCAAGAACGCGACTGGTCCTAGGGGCTGACGCCCCTAGCTACTGACTAACGCCCTTCCGGGGCTTGGTTCTTGCCGGGCTACCCAAAATCTTGACGCTCACATGGGTTTTGGCGTAGTGATTCAGGGTTGCAAGGATTTGTGGGAGTGAGCCCCAACCGCGATTGCCGTTCCCACGGCAAACGAAGTAAAATCAGGTGGTGCGCCGCTGCCGGAGTTGCACAACCTCCCACATATTCCGATTGGTTGACAATCCGTGCGATGTCAGGTCCGTTCGATCAGCCGAGGAGAGCATGTGGCGTGACCTTATCACTAGCCTGACAAACGTTGCGACCTTTGCCGGTCCGGCCTCTTCTCGGCATTTGGCTGAAGCCGAGAAGGACCTTTGTATCGTATTCCCTGATGAACTCCGCGAGTTGCTGAGCGAATCTGACGGCGTAAACGGTGCGTACGGACTGGGGGTAGTATGGCCGCTTGCTCGAATCCGAGAGGACAACCTCCAATTCCGCTCAAACCCGGACTTCCGAGCGCTTTATATGCCTTTTGACTGCTTGCTCTTCTTCGGGGATGCGGGAGACGGAGATCAATTCGGATACGCCATACTCGATGGTGCGATTCGGCGCGACGACGTGTATCGTTGGAGTCACGAAAATGACGGCCGCGAGTGGGCAGCGTCGTCCCTGAGGCAATACTTGGAACGGTGGGCAACTGGGCAATTGTTGTAATCTGAGGTAAGCCATCCAACACGGGATGTTCGCTACGTTGCCTTCCGCGTTCGCGCTGCCCGTGACGAACATCCTTCACGCTGAATCCCCGTCCGATCAAATCCCTACGCCAGGAACACAACCATGCCGCAACCGACGGTCACGTTCCACGACCCAACCCCCGGTAGCGGCTATAATCGCCACAGTCACCGGAGTGCACACGGCATGAGCCGCAGGCCTCGCCTATCGCTCTGGATCGCCGCCGGCGTTGCGGTGCTGATCGTGCTGGCGCTCGTGGGACTCTATCTGGCGGCCCGGCAGGAACCGGACTTCTACCAGAAGGCGATCGCGATCGACCAAGCCGTACTGGACAAAGGGAGCGACCGCATGCTCCGTCAGACCGCCGCCTTGCAAAGCGCCGTGCAGAAGGAAGGCCGCTGGGAAGCCCTCTTCACCGCCGAACAAATCAACGGCTGGCTGGCCGTCGATCGGGCCAAGAACCATCCCAACAGCCTGCCGCCGATGATGAGCGACCCGCGGGTGGCCATCGACTCGAAGCAAGTCACCTTCGCCTGCCGCTACCACGGCGGGTGGCTCAACTCCGTGGCCAGCCTGACCATCGAACCGGCCGTGCCCGAACCGAACGTGCTGGCGCTGCGGATCGTCAAGGCCCGGGCGGGCCTGCTGCCGCTGCCGCTGGGCTCGATCGTCGATTGGCTCAGCCAGGCCGCTCGCAACATGAACCTCCGGCTGGAATGGCGGCACGCCGGCAGCGATCCCGTGGCCGTGCTCTCGCTTCCCGAAACCGAGGGCGATCAAACCGTGCGGATCGACACGCTGCGGCTCGACGACGGCGAAATCTACGTGGCGGGCAGCACGCAACGGCGGAAACCATAGGAATACTTGACAGAATCCAGCGAACGGGATACTGTCTGCCCGGGGGAATGTCCAGAAGGCCGCTATGCGCACGTGAGGACGCAGCGTTGAGCAAGATCAACTTGATTCAAAGGCTGGTCCAGAACGGCCTCTATTACCTCACTGAACATGCTTATCAAGAAGCGCTCGCCGACGGCTTTGACGTGCTTGATGTGGAGAACGGCCTGTTGACCGGCCGAATGAGGCGGACGTGGCCGAGAAAGGGTATAATGGAAGTGGTGGGCCGATCGCTGGATGGCCGCCGCTTGGGCATCGTGTGTTGCCTGACCAAGGGGATCAAGGTGCATGTGATAACGGTCTACCAAGACAATCCCTAGCGGAAAGTGGAGAGAAGTATGGGTTTCTGGGACGGTGAGACGTGCGAGTATTGCGGTGGGACGATTGTCGAGAAGCACGTCAGCCTCCATCGAAAGGTGAAGGGAAAGTACGTGCTGATCGAGCACGTGCCTGCCGGCGTGTGTAAGAAATGCGGCACCCGCTACTACGCCGCGAACGTGTTGAAGATGATCGAGGAAAGCGTGCGCGGGCGCCGCCCGGCGGAGCGAGAGGTCCTTGTGCCCGTGTACGCCTTGTGAACGGCGGGCGCCGCAGGCGGCGTCACTCTGGCAACTGCCCGGTCTGCGGCAAACCGGCGCTTCGGGCGTGTCATTCCTGCTGCCTCGGCTGGAATGAGAAGACCCACCGGCCGGGAACGTCGGCAATGCGGCGAAGCGTTGCCAGTCCGTTGATCTGCCGGCCGCCCAATTCAACGACCCATTCTGTCTCGGTCTGCCGTTGCACGGTATATTCTCCCCAGTCCCAGCGGGCCACCGACCCTCGATCGCCCGAGACCGGCCCTTGGTGATCGAGATAGGCCAAGCGATGATCCGGCAGGGCCTCGCACTCCATTTCCACGGCGGAATCGGGCGGCTGCGGCAACGCCCACGTCTTGAGCGCGTCGCCCCATTCCAGCATGAAATCAAAATGCACGCCCCGCGGGCTGTCGTGGCGAAGGATCACGAATCGTGGCATGGCGACCGTCAATACTGTGAGCAGTCAGGAGATGGAACACTGATCTTCGCTAATCCGCGCTAATACTATCCATTGCGAATGTGCACTAATAGTATCCATTAGCAGTCTGTTGAAAAAGTCGGTTCGTGGTTGATAGGGGTAGGGAAGGCCGGTTAAGTTCCCGGCCTCCCCTCCCTCCGAACCGGACTGGCGGATTTCCCGCATCCGGCTCTCCGGTTAGTGGTGTTACCTCGTAGAGGATTGGTGAACCGAGCGCGGGAAGGAAACAAGGTTCCTTCTCGGGATCGGCAGAAGCGAAAGGCCCTGACCTTCACGGGAAGGCCACCAACATGCAACATCGACGGTGCGGCCAATCTGAGCCAAGTTACGTGTGCCTGACGCAGTCCGTCGTGGCTAGTCGTTGCCGACACTCGCGGTACGGTGTGGTTTTGGCCGTGCGTCATGTTTCATCCACTTTCCTGCGTCCCTTTGCTCGACGGGCATTGCCCCGCTTCCTCGCTCGTATGGACGCTCTGACTCCTGGGCGGTCGATTCTTCGTATCCTTATCAGGGACAATGAACTTCGTCCTTGTACCCGCCCAGGTCTCCTTGCTTCATGTATCAAACCTTCCGACCGTTCCGCCTCCAACCACCTGTTGCCGCCTCTGGGGCTTGGTTTGGTTTCCCCCCGGAGCTTACCGCGCGGTCTGCCGACCGCATCCCTTGCGAGGACCACAGCGTCACTTGGGCTTCGCCTTTTCCTAGCAGGCTCGCCACGACAACCGGCCGAATCGAGTTCGTCATCCTGCGGACCAGCCGTTCACCTTCAGTTGCTCTCCACCCCCTCTCACGAGGACGCAGTTACTTTCGGTTACGAAGTTCAAACCCAATTTCGACAAGGACTTGCACCTTGCTGATTCGATACACTCACAAGCGCACGAGGAGGCGACTCCCGTCGCCGATCTTCCGCGGATTTTACATCGCCATCGGCGACTGGAGTCGCCTCCTACAGCTTTTTCAACGGGCTGTTAGCGTCGATTCGTGAAGATCAGCGTTCCTCGGAAGAACGTCCGTCATCCCCGCTTTTCCGAGACTTCGGTATTCTCTTCCTTCCAGACCGGCTGGGGCAGGCCGTCGGCGTTCACTTCGGCGCGGAAGCGGTAGGATTTGCCCGGCTGCTTCGCGAGCACGCGCACGTGGTAGGTCAAAGATCCGTTCGGCGGCAACTCGGCCACCGGCCTGAAACGGATCACCTGGCCATCGGGTGAAGACGTCGTTCCCTCGGGACCGGTCGTGCCCAAGGGATTCGGCACCATGCCCTCCGGCACCGTCGCCGTCACGCTCACCTGCCGATAGGAAGCCGACCCGCCGTTGGTCACGGTGATCACGTAGGTCAATTCCCTGCCGGCCGTCACGGGATACGTCGTGCCCACGACCGACAGCTTCAGGTTGTCGGTGGCCGGCGGAGGAGACGGTTTCGCGGCAGGCGGCGGGTTCGATGCGACGATTTCGAGGCAGGCCTCCGCATTCGCCAGGCCGCCGTCCGCCGTCGTGACGGTCACGCGATTGCACGCCTTGGGAGCGGCCGACTGACAGAGGCAGAGGACTTCGAGCTTGCTGGACTTGCCGGCGGGCACGTCGATCGTCCACACCAAGTTGAAGCCTTCGAGGTGGAAGCCTTCCGTGGCGTCCGTCGGTTTCAAGGCCGCGTCGTAGCTGTCAACCACCTTGACATTTCGCAGCGGCGCCGCCCCCGTGTTCTTCACCTCGATGGTGAAATGGGCCGATTCGTCCACGACGTGTCGTGTGGGGCCAGTCTTTGTCACCGAAAGCGACGGCGGTGCGGCCGGTTCGGGCCGCGGCCGTTCCGGGCCGCCCGGCGGCGGAAGTCCGCCGCCCGCTCCAGGTCCGGGCGGCGCAGCGCCGCCCGTGGCCATCACGTAGCCCTGGGCCGTGGCCGTCGCGATGCCCGGTCCTGAAATCTCGACCGACACCGATAGCTTGCCGGGCTTCGTCACGCGAAACGTCGCGGCAACCAGTTTCCGTTCCCCTGGCGACAGGTTGCCCAGCGACTTGTTGATGACGTTGTACCCAGGCGCGTCCGCGTGTTCCAGGCCCGGGTCGAAGCGGACCTTGAGCTGCGGGTTCGTGACCAGGGTCTGGCCCCGATTCGTGACGTCGATCTCGAACGTGACGCGGTCGCCGACCGTCGCCTGCGCAGGGGCAACAACGCGAACATCCAGCGGGCTCGCCCCGGGCGTCGTGGGCCCGGAAGGCGGCGCCGAGGCCCCAGCCGCCGTGATGGTTGTCGTGACGCAGTCGCTCACTTTCAGTCCGCCGGCCGCCGTGACTTCGCAACAGTTGGTCACGCTGCCGGGCCGCTCGGCGCGGAAGCTGACCTCGATCGGCCGGTGCTGCCGGGCACCGAGGTCGCCCAACCGCCATTGGAGTTGACGGCCGGCCACCGTCGGCGGGCGGGTTGCTGCTCAAGTACGCCAGCCCGTCCGGCACCACGTCGGTCGCCACGACCTCCTTGGCCGGCAGATCGCCGGGGTTCGACACGTCGATGCGGTAGGTCAGCGTGGCGCCGACGCTCGCCACGGCCGGTCCCGTCGTCTTCACGGCCAGATCGGCGGCCGTCCACGTCTTCGTCGTCGTGCCGCTGCCAACGACCAGTCGGCGGCCGACGGCGCCGGGCAATTCGGCCGGTCGAATCACCTGAATGCTTGACGTTATTCGTGCCGTGCGCCGGCTGCTTCTGGAAGATCTCGGCATTGGCCTGACCCGCGGAGTTGGTGGGCACTTCGACCGCCGCGGCGCCGTCCGGGGCAAAGCCGGCCGGCGGCCCGCCGGCAATCTCGTACCGCACCCGCCAACCTTCGCACGGCGTATGGTTCGACTGCCGCGTCACCGTGGTGGTGAAAACGTGCCTGGTGCCGGCCGGATTGATGGCCGGCGGCGGGAATTGCCACTGGGCGTCCACCCAATGCACCATCGCCGACTTGATCCGGGCGTCCCACGTGTAGACCTCGGCGCAAAGACGGTGACGTGGCTCGTGCCCTCCGTGGCCGACGTGAGGGTGATCCAGCCCTGACCGCGGAGCACGTAGGCAAAATCCTCGGGCTTGCAGGCGCCGCGGTTGAGCCGCGTGTTGGCCCGCAACGTGCTGCCGATGGCGAAGGTGTTGGTGATCTTCCGCGGCCGGTTGAAATCGCCCAGCAGCAGATCGACGAGTCCGGTATCGCCCACCGCGACGAACTGGCCGACGCTGCCGGCGTCGATCGACCATTCCAGGCGGCGATTGGTTCGCAGGTAGCCGTCCGGCCCGCACACGCCGGCAATCAGCACGACCTCGCTGCCCACGGCGGCCACGGTTTCGCGGGGCTGGAGTTCAACAGACGCATCGTCCCAGGGGAGCCGGCCCTGGGGATCGTCAAAATAGCGTTCGTTGGCCAGGTTGGTGGGCGGCGGCGGCGAGGGCGGGGGCACAAAGACGTGCTCGCCGGACGGATCGATGCCCGACACACTGGCGCAGCCGGAGAGCATCAAGGCGCCTAGCACCCCGGCCACGATCGTCAGCCGGCCACTCTTCCTTGAACGCCACACGGCCTGTCCTCGTCCGCGACTTCCCTCCACTATATCCCACTCTAGAAACGTACCATGTTTTTTGGCAACATGGGGATTTTTCGCAACATGGAACGATGCCAGAAGAAAACGCGGCGGAAGAATCGCTACCACCGGTACGACCGGAACTGCCGGGGAGTTCAGAGGTCAGGGGTCAGGGTTGGACGCCTGGTTCCCACGCTCTGCGTGGGAACCCACTCCTTTCGACGCTCTGAGGCTGTGAATTCTCGCAGCAAACCGCTGATAGGGGTAGGGAAGGCCGGTTAAGTTCCCGGCCTCCCCTCCCTCCGAACCGGACTGGCGGATTTCCCGCATCCGGCTCTCCGGTTAGTGGTGTTACCTCGTAGAGGATTGGTGAACCGAGCGCGGGAAGGAAACAAGGTTCCTTCTCGGGATCGGCAGAAGCGAAAGGCCCTGACCTTCACGGGAAGGCCACCAACATGCAACATCGACGGTGCGGCCAATCTGAGCCAAGTTACGTGTGCCTGACGCAGTCCGTCGTGGCTAGTCGTTGCCGACACTCGCGGTACGGTGTGGTTTTGGCCGTGCGTCATGTTTCATCCCCTTTCCTGCGTCCCTTTGCTCGACGGGCATTGCCCCGCTTCCTCGCTCGTATGGACGCTCTGACTCCTGGGCGGTCGATTCTTCGTATCCTTATCAGGGACAATGAACTTCGTCCTTGTACCCGCCCAGGTCTCCTTGCTTCATGTATCAAACCTTCCGACCGTTCCGCCTCCAACCACCTGTTGCCGCCTCTGGGGCTTGGTTTGG
Source organism: uncultured Planctomycetaceae bacterium (assembly GCA_963759115.1). Classification (GTDB taxonomy): domain Bacteria; phylum Planctomycetota; class Planctomycetia; order Pirellulales; family Thermoguttaceae; genus CAVWXT01. Next base: position 2,490,887 of record CAVWXT010000005.1, on the reverse strand, counting down.
TTTCCCCCCGGAGCTTACCGCGCGGTCTGCCGACCGCATCCCTTGCGAGGACCACAGCGTCACTTGGGCTTCGCCTTTTCCTAGCAGGCTCGCCACGACAACCGGCCGAATCGAGTTCGTCATCCTGCGGACCAGCCGTTCACCTTCAGTTGCTCTCCACCCCCTCTCACGAGGACGCAGTTACTTTCGGTTACGAAGTTCAAACCCAATTTCGACAAGGACTTGCACCTTGCTGATTCGATACACTCACAAGCGCACTAGGAGGCGACTCCAGTCGCCGATCATGCGGCGAAACACCGGAAATTCGGCGACTGGAGTCGCCTCCTACAATGAATTCACAAGCTCTCTGCGTCCGTGGCGGCGACGCAGAGCGTCGCGTACGGTGCGTTCCCACGGAGGACCGTGGGAACGAGGATGTCAACTCTGAAATCTGAGATCTGCAATCTAGTCCTCATCCCTTCCGGCTGAGGCGATCCGCCCAGTAAACCGGTTCGGGCAAGCGGTGCCCGACCAGCAGCCGGCGAACCAACTCCTCGCAGAACGCCACGTCCACCCGATGCCCCGGCGAAATGAAGATCGGCCGCAGGCTGCCGGCCGTCGGCCGGATCGCCACGCCGGTCAGTCGATCTTCGTGGACCACAGGCCGCGACTCGCCCGGTAGAAAAGGGGGCAGTCCCCGACCAAGCTTCGCTCGGTGCCCGCCGGAACGGCCCGAAGGGTGCTGCGCACAAATGGGGACTGTCCCCTTTTCTCCGAGTATCTGGCCGCAGAGCAGCTTCTTGGTCACTCCCACTGTGGGCAGCGAGGCTACGACGCCCAAGTGCGAGGCGATGCCGGCGCGGCGATGGTGAAGGATGCCGCTGCCATCGACCATCAGCACAGGGGCCAATCGGCCGGCCGCGCGGACCTCGTCGAGCAGAGCCAAGAGAATGGGGATCTCGCGGAAGCTCAGGTACGTGCTGATGTAGGGGAAGCTGACGCGGCGGCGAATGGTTGTGGACCACACGAGCGTACCGGTGGCAGTCTCCACCAAGGCGTAAGCGGCGGCGCCAAGGTTCGGGCCGGGGTAGGCCACGTCGACGCCGCCCACGAGTTTCGGCACTTGCCGCCGCGGCCGCAGCAATACCCGGCCCTGAATCGCCTCTTGCACCTTTCGCAAGCGTTCCAGAGGACGGTCGGAAACGAACTCGCGGAACCCGAACCGCTCCAGATCGACTACGCCCTGCCGCACGACGACGCCCTCGTCGACCAGCCTCTTCGCCTTGACGGCCATCGAGCCCGCAACGTACGCCCCCAGTTCGCCGCCGGCCCGAAGGATGCGATGACACGTGCAGCGGGCGTCGTGCTCGTGGTGCAAGGCGAAATGGCCGATCCATCGCGCGGCGATCCGATTGCCCAACGCCTCGGCCAGATCGCCGCACGTGGTGACATGACCTGTCGAGACCTGGGCCACCAGTCGGCGAAGCTCAAGCGTCAGGTCGGGGACAGCCGGGAAGGTCTCGGCGAGAGAGCTACGAGACAAGTCTTCTCTGGGCATGTATAGTATTGTTGAAGCCGTCAGGTGGCCTGTCAAGATTGAATCCCCGCTGATGGGAGGAACCGATGAATTCGGAGAAGTTTCCACAAGGTTGGGATGCAGAACGCGTTCGGCGACTGATCGCCCATTACGACGCCCTGGACGAAGAGCAGCAAGTCGCCGAGGACGAAGCCGCCCATGAGCAGCCCGATCAAACAACCGTGGTCGTGCCCATCGAATTCATGCCCGCCATCCGTCAGATGCTCGCCCAGAAGGGCGCGAGTTGAGCGCGGTTTCGCCCCAGGCGAACACGAAGTCCTTCAGAAACAAGCAAGACCCGCCGGCCCCGTTCGCGTTTGGGGTGGCGGGCTTTCCTTTTGGCGGCCACTGCGTTACAACGTCAGCAGAAGTCGCAGTCGCTCATCTCAGCGCTGACGCGAACAGGTAGTGCGATGGGCACAAACGAAGCCACGTCTTCCAAACCGAGTTCCGTTTCGTCGACGCTCCTCGATCAGCTTCGGGCGGGCCGGCCGGAGGCGTGGGAACGGTTCGTGAAGCTCTACGCTGCGGTGATCCATGGCTCTTCCGGTTCTGGGTGCGAACGCCGCACAAACCCGAGGCTCAACAATAGCGGCCGTTATACTACGCGCGACGGTTGCTTGAACGCCCCAGGCACGTAATTCTCGCCATATTAGCCCCCCCACAAGAATATAGTGCAACAGGGATTGCGAGCGTAAGTGCTTGTCCGGGAACATGTTCCGCCGCCTCCTCCCTGCGGGCGCCGATTTCGCGAGTTGGGAAGGTTGCTGTTGGCCCGAGGTCGCCCGCGGCGTTACCTTGCTCAAGCGGCGGCGGTCGGACCAACGCGGTTGTTGCCTTCGCCCCGTCGCAGAAGACACCGCCAACCAAGGAGGCCACGGATGGCTCAGGTCGAGGTCAAAGTGAAGTTGGATTTGCCGCCGGGTGTGGAACTGTTGGGATACGAGCGCTCGCGCGACGGGCACGGCTTCGAGGTCAAGTTCCCCCTGCCCGACTCTTGCCGTTGTGAGCAGTGCGGCCACGAAGAGCCGTCCACCTACGAGTACAAGAACACCGTCTATGTGGTCCGCGACCTGGACCTGTGGGGTCAGCCGAGCTTCCTGATCTTCCAGCCTTGCTTCCATCGTTGCTCGCGCTGTGGGCATCGCCAGGAGCATTTCGCCCCCTTCAAGCGGAAGAAGGTGCTGTACACGTACCGCTTCGAGGAATACGTGCTGCGGATGCTCATCGGCAGCAACGAAGAAGAGGTGGCCGCGCGGCTGGGCATCTCGGCGGAGACCGTGGAACTGATCGTCGAGAACCAGTTGAAGGACGACAAGCGGATCGACCCGGCACGGGTCATCAAGCACGTGGGCATGGACGAAATCAGCCTCAAGAAGCGGCACAAGTTGTACGTGACGGTGATGACGGACTTGACCGACCCGGAGTCGCCGAAGGTGCTGGCGGTGGCCCGCGGGCGCGACACGGCAGCGGCCCTCGAATGCCTGGGGAAATTGACGCCCGAGCAGCGCGCCGCGGTGGAAACGCACCGCGTGGACATGGGGAAGGTCTACGGCCCGGTCTGCAACGAGCAACTTCGCAACAGCCGGTTGGTGGTGGACCGGTTCCACGTGGCCAAGCAGTTCAACGAGGTGGTGGATGAGTTGCGAAAAAAAAAGCACGCGGAAGCACAAGGCCCAGTTGTCCAAAGCCGAGCAGAAACGGTTCCGCTCGCTGATGTGGGAGTTCCGCCGCGACCCGAAGGATCTGAAGCCCGAAGAGCGCGCAGCCTTGGAGGAGTTGTTCGCCAGGTTGCCCGCGTTGAAGGACGTGTATGACGTGCGGGTGCGGTTCAAGGAGATCTTCGATACAGCGCCGGACCGCGCCACGGCCGAACAGCAGTTGGCCGAACTCCGCGCGCGGACCGAAGCGCTGGGGCTGGACTTCGCCAAGTTCTGGACGACCTACGACAACTGGAAGACGGGCATCCTGAACTACTTCGACGGGCGGTACACCAGCGCGGCGGTTGAAGGTATCAACAACAAGGCCCGCGTCATCACCAAACGCTGCTACGGCGTGAAGTCAGCCGACACGCTCTGGAACCGGCTGCTCCTGGACTTGAACCGGGCGTCGGAAGCCGCCGGGCGGACCATCGCCGAGCTACGCGAGATCGTCCGTGGCCTGAAGGCTGAATTTCTCGCGTTCTGCACCTAAAACCGGAAGAGCCTGATCCATCGCTGGTGCCGCCGCGCGGGCCTGAACGCCGAAGACGCGGCCGACGTGCTGCAAGAGGTGCTCGCGGCCGTGATGCGCCATTTGCCCGGCTTCCACCGCGAGGGGCCGCAGGACAGTTTCCACGCCTGGCTGGCCTCGATCACACGGAACAAGGTCCGCGACCACTATCGCCGCCGGCTGGGCAGGGCCGAGGCCCGCGGCGGCAGCACGGCCCAACGCCAGATGGCCGACATCCCGCAGCCCCCGGAGCCGTCGGAAGAGTCGATCCGGCCCGATGCCGAGTCGGAAGCCTGGCTATCGCGGCGGGTGTTGGAGATGATTCGGGGGGAATTCGAGCCGCGGACCTGGGACGCCTTCTGGCGAACGGCCATCGATGGCCGGTCGCCGGCCCACGTCGCCGCCGACCTGACGATGAGCGTTCCGGCCGTCTACATGGCCAAGTCGCGGGTCCTTCGCCGGCTGCGGCGAGCACTGGGCGAGTTGCCGCCGTAAGAACTCACGCAAAGGCAACCTCGTAGAACGAAATTCATTCCGTTCACGCGGCGGGACTCATTCCGTTCAACCGGATTGAAATCCGCTCTACGACGAAATCGCGGAGCGGCATGGTTCACACCTGGGTGGCACGCCCTGAGGAACGAAGGGCGTGGTCGGGCGGGTCGCCACGCCCTTCGTTCCTCAGGGCGTGCCACTCAAGTGCGTTCGGAAATGAACCGTGCCCGCGGATCTGCTCGCGGGCAGGTTCTAAGTCCTTGCCGGCCAACAGCTTCGGCCGTTGGTCCCAAAATGCTGTTAGACGCCCGCGTTCTTTCTTGTAGAGCGTATCGGAACACGCCGTCAACCAAAGGCGAGACTTCACCATGGCTCGCCATAACCTGCCCCGCTCGGAAAACCCTGCTCCAATTCTCCATCGGTATGCTCTCCGACGAGCAGTCGAACGAACTGGCCGGCCACCTCGACTCGTGCCCCGAGTGCCAAGCCACGATCATGACCCTGGAGGAGCCCGACGACACGCTGATCGGCCGTCTGCGGATGCCGGCCGGCGGCGAGTCGTATTCGGCCGAGCCGCCGTTCCAGGCCGCGCTGGCCGAGGCCTTGGCCATGCCGGCGGCACCACAGGGGACTGGTCCATTTTTCGGCGAGCCAGCGCGTTTGGCGAGTAACGCCGTGGCCGAAAACATGGACCTGTCCCCTTCATCGCCTGCCATTCCGCAAACCCTGGGCGAATACCAAGTCCTCGAAGAATTGGGCCGCGGCGGCATGGGCCGGGTCTATAAGGCACTGCACATGAAACTCGATCGCATTGTGGCCGTCAAGGTGCTGCCCCGTGGCCGCGTGGGCGACCGCCAGGCCATCAGCCGCTTCGAACGCGAGATGAAGGCCGTCGGCCGGCTCGCCCACCCGAACATCGTCCAGGCTTTCGATGCCCGCGAGATCGACGGCACGCCCGTGCTGATTATGGAGTACGTCGATGGGCTGGATCTGGCCGAAATCGTGCGGCGCTTGGCCGGCAAAGGGGGACTGTCCCAATTCTCGCGGCCCGGTGACGTTCCTTCGCCAACTGACTCGCCCGCCGCGAAAATGGGACTGTCCCCTTCCCGGAGCCGAGAAAGGGGGACAGGCGCGCTTTGCCGGAACGGCCCGAAGGGTGCTGCGCACGAAGCGCGCCTGTCCCCCTTTCTCCCCCTCCCCGCGGCCGAAGCCTGCGAACTGGTCCGGCAGACCGCCTTGGCCCTGCAATGCGCCCGACGAACATGGGCTGGTACACCGCGACATCAAGCCCTCGAACATCATGCTCAGCCGCGCGGGCGAAGTGAAATTGCTCGACCTCGGCCTGGCCCGGTTCTACGAGGGGGGACTGTCCCAATTTTCGCGGCCCAGTGACGTTCTGTCTCCAACTGACTCGCCCGCCGCGAAAATGGGACTGTCCCCTTCTGTTGCCACGGGAAAGGGGGACAGCCCCCATTTGCCGGAACGGCCCGAAGGGTGCTGCGCACAAATGAGGACTGTCCCCCTTTCCCACGCCAGCGAGGATATGACCGGCACGGGCCAGGCAATGGGCACGGCCGACTACATGGCCCCGGAGCAGGCCTCGGATAGCCGCACGGTGGACATCCGGGCCGACATCTACAGCCTGGGCTGCACGCTCTACAAGTTGCTCTGCGGCCGGGCGCCGTTCAGCGGCGCGGAGTATCGCGGCACGCTCGACAAGCTCAACGCCCACGTCCACCAGGCGCCGCCGCCCGTTCACCAGTTCGCCCCCGAGGTGCCGGACCAGGTGGCCGCCATCCTCAACCGGATGCTGGCCAAAGATCCGGCCGAGCGTTTTGCCACGCCGGCCGACGTGGCCGAGGCCATTGAGCCCTGGTGTGCCGCCGCCGACCTGCCGGCGCTGCTGCAACGAGCCATCAGCGCTCCAGTGTCCCCTCTCCCGCCGGGAGAGGGTCAGGGTGAGGGTGGCGTAAATCGGGTCTTGCCATCATCAAACGCCCCGCCATTGCAATGGCGGGGAGTTCGCACGCGTACCATCGTGCTCCTCTGCCTCCTCCTGCTTATGACCGGCGGGATCGGCTTCGCGTTGGGCATCCTGGTCACGATCAAGCGAGACGGCCGGGAGACGACAATCGACATTCCCGCGGGCTCCACCGTGGCAATCGACGAAAGCGGCAGTCCCACCGTGAGCATCCCGAGCAAGAAAGACGGCACGGCGCAGCGCCGGGTGTCGATGACCACGCTCGACGCCTTGGACAGCAAGGGCGCCGACGAGTTTGTCAGTGTCGCGTTTCCGTTGACCAAGGGGGCCTCCAAGGAAATGCTGGCCGAAGTGCAGCGGCTCCTCGGACCACAGGGCGCGTACAACTCCACGTCACGGGAACTGACAGTCATCGACGAAGCCGGCCGCGTGCGGCACGTCCGCGACAACCTGCTCAAACGGATGGGGATGCTGGAAGGGAGGGAGCCACGAACTGAACTGCAATTCGGCCCAGTCATCGAGCGGGTGGTGAACGAGCGGAATTCGGGCAGACAGTGTGCGCTCGATTTGGCAGGCGGCAGAGTGCTCGACCTGCCGGACGCGGCACAAATATGGAAGCCGGAGGAGCGACAGAAATGGCTCACGGACAACAACATTGACCTCTTCGTCGATTTTGCCGACCACGGTGGCGGCCCCTTCAACACGGAAGGCGGTGATCGCTGGTCGTTGCTGCCGCAAGGGCTGACGCTGGGGGCCATTGCCGACCCGTGGGAACGAGCCACCCAGACATCTCTGTTCGCATGGGATCATATCACCGGTGAAGAACTGCGATCGGCGCTCGCATCTGCCACGCCCGGAACGCCCGTGATCGGGGGTCAGGGGCCTTTCGGCCCAACCGCGTTTGTGAACGAGCGTGGTGGCGTCACGTACTTTGAACTCGCGGAACTTCCCGCGACCTTCGCCTTCCGGACCCGCAAGGGCGACCTCGGCATCCTGCAAGTGATCCGCTTCACCGAAGAGCCACGCGGCATGAGAATCCGCTACAAGCTGGCGCAGCCTACTGCCACGGCCTCCACTTCCGGCTACCCATCGGCAGCGGCGCAGGCGGCGCTCGGCGACACGGGTTGGGCCGAGAGACTGTTCAGAACAACCTCCCATGACTTCGGAACGGTGGCCCGAGGCGCGAAGGCCGAGTATCGCTTTGTCGTTGGAAACGGCTTTAACGAGGACGTACACATCAAGTCCGTCACGGTCGATAGCAGCGGCTACGGTTGCTTCAAGGCGCGAGCGACCGAGAAGCTTGTAAAATCGAAGCTTGCCACGGCAGAGATCGTGGTCACGATGGACACGACGAACTTCGTCGGCCGAAGATCGGGCCATATCATTGTGGATATCGATGCTCCGGTGCCCGCACAAGTGGTGCTTGAGGTGACGGCGTACATCGGTGACGAAGCGACCGCCGCACCTGCCGTGCCGGACGAACAGGCACTCCAAGGAACTTGGGAAATCGTCAGCAGTACGTTCAAAGTCGTTCGAGTGCTGCACAACGAACCGCAAACCTCTCCTGACAAAGTACTGAAGACCACAAGAGTCGTCATCGTAGGCGACACATTCAAAATTGTGGGCGATCATGTGGCGATTCAGGTCTACAAATACCAGTTGAATCCCGAATCGACGCCCAAGATGATCGACCTCAAGTGCCGTTCTTCATATTGGGGCATTTACAAGCTAGAAGGAAACCAATTGAAGATCTGTGCCGACAACCACTGGGGCCAGCGACCTCCCGAGTTCTTTGCCGAATTCGGGTCTGACAAGGAGTTGCTCGTCCTGCGGCGTGTTGGGGACGCTGCTATCTCGGAAGACGAAAGAGCAAGTCAAGGGAGTTGGCAAGTCGAAGGCTTATCAATGCCAACTGATGCCCAAATAGGGAAAAAGCGGACGGAATATCTATCGAGGACGATTGGGCAATGGTTCAGTCGGGGCAGGAAAACGACGATATCCGCAAACCAAATCACCGTGCCCTCTTCGGGCATGGGAGGTGGCGGGGAAGACGAGTGGGTGTGGTACACGCTCGATCCGACGAGTCGCCCCAAAAGGCTCGGACTCGGCTCGCTCGGAAGCGACTACTTCTCGGGCATATATGAAGTAAAGGGCGATCAAATTACGATATGCCTGAGTCTTCCGAACCTCCTAGGGCCACCACCTCCGCCATCGAAACTCGCCGCCGCCCCCGACACGGTGTTGGTCGTGCTGAAGCGCGTAACGGACGCGACCAAGAAAGCACCCGTGCAGGAAACCGCTCCCGAGAAGCCGGCGCAGTTTCTTCCAGCCCGGTAGCTCCGTAGGCCATGCTCTAGCATGACGATCGGAGTCCGACCGAGAAGCGTTGTGCTCAAGCCCAGCGCAGGATAGTCGCAACGAATCCTGGTTCATCTTGAACATGAGGAAACAGAGGCAACGGAGGATTGGCCTTTCTCCGTTGCCTCTGTTACCTCCTGTTCAGCCCCTTCACGGCAAGACTCTTGCGGAAGCACTCTCCGATCCGGAAGGCTGATAACATTGCGACCGCAGCCCACCAAGAAGCGTTATGCTCAAGCATGGCCTACTTGACTGCTCACAGTTGTCCGTCCCGTAGGGACGTTCGACAGATAGAGGTAGGGAGGCCGCATTGGGTTGCGGCCCCCCTCCCTTCGAACCGGACTGGCGGATTTCCCGCATCCGGCTCTCCAGTTGATGGTGTTACCTCCGAAAGGGTTGAGCGAAACAGACATGGGCGGTTTGCAGGGAATACAGCCCTTGCTCGTCGAAGAAGCGATTGGGCCAACGCTGCTGGTCCCTTCCGCGGCCCCGTCCGCGCCGTTTCTGTCGCCGCCGCAACATGCTACGCAGCCGACCACGAATCCAGCCGTCCAGTTGGCGGAAAACCGACCCGCGACAATGGCGGAAGTAGATGAACCAGCCGCGAAGTTGCCGCGTCAGTCGAGCACACGTGAAGGGCAGGTCATGCCCGTTCGTGCGCTTGGTCTTCGCGCGGACCGCCTCCTTGAGTTTCCGCAGGCTCTTTTGCCGCGGCACACGCAAGTCGCCGCGGAAGCGATAGCCCAGAAAATCGAAACCCTCGATGCGGGCGTCCACGATCTTGGTTTTGGTCGGATGCAGGGTCAACTCGTTTTCGTTGACCCAACGTTGCACCATCGCCAAGGCCGCTTCCGCCTCCTCGCGAGTCTTGCACAAGATCACGAAGTCGTCTGCATAACGGACCAGCGCGAAACCGGCGTCGTCCAGCACGTGGTCCAGCGGGTTGAGGTAGATGTTGGCCAGAAGGGGCGAGAGGACTGCTCCTTGGGGCGTGCCCGTTTCGGGCGTCCACTCCCGCAGGTTGTCCATCACGCCTTGCTCCAGGAACATCTCCACCAAACGCAACACCCGGCTGTCCGACACCTTCTCGCGCAGTCGCGTCATCAGCCGTGGCTTCGAGATCGTGTCAAAGTAACTCTTGAGGTCCGCGTCCACCACGTAGACGCGACCAGCGCCGAGCAGTTCCTCGACCCGTTCCAGGGCGTGATGACACCCTCGTCCGTGTCGAAACCCGTAACTGGCTTGCGAAAACGTGGCGTCGAAGATCGGTTCCAGCACGTGCAACAGCGCGGTTTGCACCACGCGGTCACGCACGGTCGGAACCCCCAACGGCCGCTGCTCCTTGCTGCCCGGTTTCGGAATCCAGACTCGCCGCACGGCCTGCGGACGATACGCATTGGTCCGCAGTGCCTCGTGCAGCCTGTCCAGTTCTTTCTGGCCATTGGCCTGAAAGCCCTCGACCGATTGATGGTCCACCCCCGCTGCTCCCCGGTTGCCGATCACATGGCTGCGGGCGGCAAACAGGTTCAGCGGCGCGTACACCTTGTCGATCAGCGTGTGCCATCTTCCTCCTCGCACTCCTTGTTCGAGTGTCGCCAACATGCGGTCCGTCCAGACACACGGGTTCGCCCAGTCGCGAATCGACGGAGGCTCTCCGGCGGGAGTAGCCGCGAACGGCACTGTCACCGGGGGATGGTTTCTTTCCCGTGGCTCGGACATCACGCATCCATCTTCCTGCACCCCTTCGCTCCCCCGGCGTTACCCGGTTTCGTCGCTACTATGGGTGCTCTGACTCCTGGACGGCCGGTTCTTCCTATCCTTATCAGGGACAATGAACTCCGTCCTGCTTCCTTCCAGGTCTCTCTCCTTACGACGTTTGACCTTCCGACCATTCCGTCCTCAACCACCGTGTTGCCATCTCCCCATCACGGCTTTCGCACGTTACCTCAGCCGGATGGGCCGCCGCGTCTATCCCCCGGGCAGATCTGGACGGATCGGAGGGAACGCCGTCACGCGGTCGGAGGTTCGCCATTGGCTAGCAGGCTCCCCGACAGGCTTGGCCGAATCAGGTTCGTTATCCTACGGACTGGTCATTCACCTCCGGTTGCTTCCCACCCCTCCTCGCGGAGACGCGGTTACTTTCGGTTACAGGTTTGTAACGCAAACCTGGTGGGGACTCGCACCCCACCGATCAAACGTTTTCAGAGACGCACTAGCCCAGCAGTTCACTGCTGGGGATATCGGCAATCGAGCGATCTTGCGTCCCGTAGGGACGCATGAATGCGGCCGTTCGACGCATGATTTCAACCGTCCCTCCGGGACGAACGGACATCTTTCTTCCCACATGACCCAGCGATGAATCGCTGGGCTACTGTCAAACGACCCTACGGGTCGGCACGGCGCGAAGTTGTGCATAACAACGAGGGCGTTAACCGTGGGCTGAGCGAACGGCAGGGCCTTTGGCCCTCATAGCCAGGGCGTCCAGTCGAAGCGTGTTGTGCTGAAGCACAAACTACTTCGCTTTGGCCCTCATAGCCAGTGCCAAAAACTCTTGTCAGCCCCCCCGCGTCTTGCCTCCCGCCACCGCCTCGGGTTAGAATCTCTCCATCGCGGAACCCGAATCCATCCCTCGACAGGAGAGACCAACCATGAGCCAAGAGAAACAAGAAGCGGATGCCTTGAGCCGGCGCGTCTTTCTGGGCAGCGTGGCGGCCACCGGAATGGCAGCGGCCGGCGGCGCCGCGGCCCCGGCGGCCACCGAGACATCGGCCACCAACAACGCCGGCCTCCAATGGCTCAACATCACCTCCGAGCGGATGCCGCAGATCATCAAGGACGTCAAGGGGGTGTGCCTGGTGCCGTGGGGCTGCATCGAGCGGCACGGCCCCCACCTGCCCGTCGGCACCGACACCTTCGAGGCCGAGGCCCTGGCCACGCGGGCCTCGCAGATCGAGCCGGCCGTGGTCTTTCCCTCGATCTACTTCGGGCAGATCGCCGAGGCCCGGCAGTGCCCCGGCACGATCTCGCTGGACCACGAGTTGCTGCTCCGCCTTTTCCGGGCCATTTTGGACGAGATCGGACGCAACGGCTTCACCAAGATCGTGATCGTCAACTACCACGGCGGCAACTCGTCGCTGTTGGGCTACTTGGAGATGTGCATGCTCCAGGAGCGAAAGCCCTACGTCCTTTACGGCATCGCCAGCGTGGCGATGTCGGCCGAGGACCGCCGGCGCTGGAACGAGATGTCGCCCAGCGGCGACGGCCACGCCGGCACCTCGGAAACCAGTCTCATCATGCACCTCCGCCCGGAAACCGTCCACATGGAAGACCTCCGCGATCCGGGCGACGGCGCGCGGCGGGGCCACCTGAAGGGCCTCGGCGTGGGCAATTCCTTCTCCTGGTACTCCGACTTTCCCACGCACTTGGGCGGCGATCCCCGCTCGGCCACTGCCGAAAAAGGCGCCTTCTACCTGGAGGCACAGGCCAAGAGCCTTGCCGCCCAGATCAAGCGGGTCAAGGACGACGACGTTTCGGCCAAGCTGGCCAAGGAGTTTTACGACGCCGCCGAACGGCCGCTCAAGCCGCCGCCGTACGTGCCGGAACGCTAGGGCGTCGCGTCAAAACAAGTAGGGTCCGCCGTGCGGACCTTTTCGCGGGTATTTCGTCCATCACGGTCCGCAAGGCGGACCCTACGGGTTTTCCGCAACAGAAACTACTTCGCCGGAACGGCGATCATGTCCAACGTGATCGTGCGGTTCGACATCCCGACGCTTTTGACCATGGCCTTCGAGGCGGCCGGCGGCCGCTTGGGATCGTAGTATTCGCTTCGCAGTTTGGTGATCACGTCGGCGCCGTCGTTGTCGGTAATGTAGTACGTCGCTTTCGCCAGGTGCCGCAAGTCGGTGCCCGTCTCCTTGGCGATCTTCTCGAGCGCGGCGAAGACGCTGCGGACCTGGGCCTGGTTGTCGCCCGACCCTTCGGCGTACAGGCCGCCGATGTAAATCTGCTTGCCCCCTTGCACGCGCGCCACCCGGCTGAAGACGGGCGAGGGCGTGACGCCCGACGGATTGAAATAGGTCACGCTGTCCGCGGCCGGAGCCGACCTGGCCGCCGGCGCGGCGACGATCATCTCGATCTCGGCGGGCAGGTCGGACTTCCACTCCACCAGGACCAGCGGCGGAATCGGTCCGCCGGGAAACGCTTTGACCATTTGTTGCTTGACTACCTCGCCGTCGCCGATCGACCGGATGAAGGCCTTCACTTGCACAACCTGGCTGCGGTCGAGCCCCATCTGCCCGATGGTGGCCAGCAGGCTTTCCAGATCCTTGGCCGCAGCGGTGGCCGGATCGCCTTTTTCGGCCACTCCCGAGACGTACACCACGTCGCCGCGAGGCAGGATGGCCACGTCCGACTGCCAAGGCTCGCCGATGATGTTTTCACACCGCTTGCGGACCACCGCGGTTGGACCATCGCCCGGCACGACGGCCACGGCGTCCAGGGCAACCTGGGCCCTGGGATGCACCAGCGGCGTGCAGACGTAGGACACGGCGGGGTGCGCCGGCCCGTGGAAACGCGAGCCTACCAGCTTGCGGACCTCGTCGGCGGTGCGGGCACTGTCGACGTACACGTTCATCTTCACGAGGTGCTGGAGGTCCGAGCCGGCGGCCGCCAGCGCCGACTCCAGGTTGAAGAACACCTGCGGCAACTGGGCGCTGGGAATCCCCACGCCGACGACGCTGCCCTCCTTGTCCAGCGGCAGCATCTGGCCCGTGTGCGCCAGGGCGTACCCTTCCACGACGGCGGCCTGGGCGCTGCCCGACCGCTCCGTTACGCCCACATACTTAACGGATTGGGCCGCAGCCATGCGAGCGGCCGTCGAGATTGCCAAGATCGCCAGTAGCATTCTGATTGCGTGCATGAAACATCTCCCTTCTATTTGGTTAGCCCAACGCGCCCGATTAGGGCAGGCAAAACGATAACCTGTTCACATTCCGCGAAGTGTGGTACGTGAGCCAAGTGTGGCACGTCCCTGAGCGCAGCGAAGGGCGTGATTCCGCAGTTCGCCACGCCCTTCGCTGCTCAGGGCGTGCCACCCAATTGGTCAACTAATCTTTTTACGGGCCCTTACCTGCCTGCGGATGCTCTCACCTCCTGCATGTCCCGATCGCCGACGCGGACCCGCACGCGGCTTTCACCCGCTCCGGCGGGAAGGGCGAACGTGAACGAGCGGGCTTCGCCCGACGCCAGCGAACTGAAGTGCTGCGGGACCGGCCAACCTGCCGGCCGCGAACCGGCCGGCGGCGCCATCTCGACCACGCCATCCTGAGCGACGGGCGATGCGCCGGTGACCGTCACCCGCATTCCGCCGGCCGCGGGACTCACCTTGACCAGCACCGCATCCACGTCGGCCACCCGCGCCTCGGCCAGGGCCTTCTCCAACGCCGCATAATCCGCGGCGGCGCCGCACAGGTAGACCGGGCGTTCCGCCGGTATGAGCACCGTAAGGCGGCCCTTTTCGGCAGACATCGGCAGGGTGTTGCCCATCAGGTCGAACGCCTGGAGCGAGCCGGCAGGCAGCGGCAGGCTCAGCCGCGTCGGCAGGCTCATGTTCCAGGCGACGCACACCGGCTTGTCGCCCTGGAAGAGGAAGGCGTAGGCGTTCTTGCTCGGCCGATACGCCTTTCGAAACGCCGCTCCCTCGATGAACGACGCGCAGGCGTTCAGCGCCGCCAACCGCGGCCGGGGGATGTAGTTCTCGTAGTAGACAGCCATTCCGTACGCGGGGCTGGTTTGCGCCGAGAACCAGAAGTATTTCTCGATGCCCAGCGATCGCAGCAGCACAAGGTTCCTGGTGTAAAGCGACGCCACGTCGGCCTCAGAGATCGTCATCGGCGAGTAACCGTCGTCGTCTCCGGTCAGCCCTTGCTCCGTGTGCCAGAGCGGTTTGTCGCCGCCATCGGCGGCCAGAATGGCCCGCACGTCTTTCGTCTGCTTGGGAAGATTGATCTCCGGCAACGCCAGTTGGCTGTAGGAATGCTCGGCGACCACGTCCATCAACGGCGCCACGCCCAGTTTCAACGTGTTCTTGAGGTAGTCCAGCGGCACGCCGGCGAAACCGACGATCTTGGCCTTCGGATCGTGCTGGCGGATGGCCGGCGTGGTGTTGTTCAGCAAATCCGCATACTGCTGGGGCGTCAGAACGCCGTTGGGCGAACTGCCCATCGTGGGCTCGTTCCAAACCTCGTAGGCGGTGATGCGGCCCTGGTAACGCTCGGCGACTTTGCCGCAGAAGACCTTCCACTCGGGCAACATTTTCGGGTCGGGGTATTCCTGGATGGCGCCGGGAGTCACGGGGCCCGCCCACTTCTGCTCGTGCTCCGAGTAGTACCGCAACAGAATCGGCATGATCCGCATGCCGGTGCCGTTGGTGACCGTGTTGAACTGCCGATCGAATTCGGCGAAGTCGAAGGTCCCTTGAGTCTTTTCGCACATGCCCCAGCCCCACCAGGCACGGATCCACTTCACGCCGCACTGCGAGAGCACTTCCATGCTCCGCAACAGGTGCGGCGTCGGCTCGCGCTCCATGTGCGTGTTCATGGCGAAGACGGAGTCATCGGCGTTTCCCACGCCTTTCAACGGAACGACCACGGCGTACTTGCACTCGGCGCTCTGACGCCAGGTCTGGCCCTCGCACGTCAGATCGAAGCCCAGGCGGAAGGTTCCCCGCCGGCCGGTGTTCAGGCCAAACGTTGCCGTCTTCACGCCGCCGGCAGGCACGTCGAACGTGCCCACGGCCACCGCGGGAAGCGGCTGGCCCTCGCAGTCCACGGCGATCGCCTGGACGGTCACTTTGTGGGCGGCGCTATCCGTGTTGACGACGTTCAGCGCCGTCGGCGTCGTGCTGCCCGCGGTGTAGGGATACAGATTGCCCACCGGCAGCGTTTGCGGGCCCACGGCAATGTTATCCTTCAACGCCAACTCGCTGGCCGTCTCGCCGGCCATCAGACGCACGTCGTCGATCCAAAGCTCGCCGGGCGACGCGAAGGGCAGCGAGATACACACCGCTGGCGCGGCAAAATCCTTGGGAATCACGAACGATTGTTTCACCTCGACCCACTTGACGTCTATCGTGGGGTAAAGGGGGAAAGGAGCCACCGAGGCAAAACCGCTTCCCGCGCCGGCCGAGACGACCTCGATGCGCGGGTAGGTCCTGCGGTCGCCGCGCAGGCGGGCGCTAAACGTATAGTGTCCGCCGGGGCTCACGGGGATAGGCCGCGAGAGTAAAGCCGAACTGCCCTCGCTGCCCGGAATGTTGTGCAAGCAGAGCCGGCCGCTGGCCGGATCTTTGGCATCGGTGCCCCAGACCAGGTTGGCGTCGCCCTCGCCCACCATGCGCCAACCCGTCAGCCCCAACTCGAAGTCGCCGTTGGGGACCAGATTGCCCTTGGCCACGACCACTTCGCGGGCCGGCTGCGGAATCGGCTCGAAGGTGCGGGCCACGTTGGAGATGCGCAGCGAGTCGATCTTGCCGTCCATCTCGTTGCCCATCATGTTCCAGTCGTTCAGTCCTAGCCGCAGTTGCGAGCCATACACCAGCAGCTTACCACCGCCCTTAAGCGTTGCTTTCGTATCGAGGGCGCCGTTGACGTAGATCGCCCCCTGCGCGGTGGCCGAATCGTACGTTATGGCGATGTGGGTCCACTGCCCCATCGGCACCGGCAAAACCCCATTGACCGCTTGCCAACCCTTGTCAACGCTGAAGCGGGCGTTGACCGTGCTCTCCACGGTGAGCAGGTAACTCCCGTTCTTGCACAGCACGTAACCCCCAGGCCGATGGAGCTTCACCCAGACCTCTGCGGTAAAGGCATTCGTCGGGCGGACCGCCGGGCCGTCGGGGATGGCCGCATAGCCGGAGTGCGTGGCCAAGGCGAAGCCGTCTCGCCCCGGAACCCAGGTGGCGCCGAGCACGGCGGCCGCCGGCCCCTTCACCGCGGCCGAGGTGTCGCCCTGGCCTTCACGGAAGAGCCATAGGCCCGTGGTGGCGGCATCCGCCGAGAACGTGGTTTGCACCGGCTCGGCCACCGCTGGCCCCGCGGTCATCGCGGCCGCAGCGGCAAGGCAGCACGAGCAGACGAAGGTCAAAGACAGCATCCGCATGACAGGTCTCCCGTTGGCTAATACTACAGCGCTACGTTCGCGGAAAATGGGGACTGGCTCCGTGGCGCCCGGTATAGCGTAAGCAGAAACGCCGCCGCCACGGTGCCTGTCCCCTTTTTCCGCGGGCGTCGCCAGCAGATCCCGTCGAAAAGGGGACAGGCACCGTCGCCAGGGACGCTGTTTTGCGAGTCGGAACTTGATCGAGGCGACGGAGCCAGTCCCCATTTTCGACTGCCGATCTAGCGCTGTAGTGCTAACAGGTTTCCCGTTGGCACGGTTTTCGCGAGCTCAATACTCGCGGTCCGTGACGATGCCCGGCTGTGGGACGGGATATTTGCCGTTGGCGTCGGCCTGGACGGGGGCGGGCGAATCCACGGTGAACTTGTCGACGCCGGGGGCCATCTCGTGCTCGCAGTTGAGCATCTGCTCGAAGGTGACTTCCTTGCCGGTATGCGCCGCCATGCGGCCCATCGAGGTCACCAGGCTGGCTTCGACGCCCCGTTTCACCTCGTTGTAGGGCTTGTCGTTGCGGATGGCGTCCACCAGATCGTTCCATTCGTTCTGGTAGGGATTGTCCTCGCCGGCAGGGACTTTGGACTCCCAGAGCATGTTCGTCTTTCGACGCCCCCAGGCCCTTGAACGTGGCGGAAGGGCCGCCGCAGTCGCCGCTGCTTCGAGATGATGGCCGTGCCCTTGGTGCCGTGTGCGAAGCTGTTGTAGATCTCGGTGCAGCCCGCCATGCAGCGCCCGTCCATGAGGAACTTGGTTTCGTCGGGGAAGGTGTATTCCACGCTGTAGGTGTCGAAGTTCTGGTCGACGTAGGGGAGGCCTTCGGGGTTCTGTCGATAAGTGGCGGCCGCCCAGCGCCTGGGCCTTGACCGGCCAGGCGCCCTTCATCCAGCAGCAATGGTCGATGATGTGGATGTAGAAGTCGCTGAAACATCCGCCGCTCGCCCAGAGGAAGCTGTGGAACCTGCGGATCTGGCAGGGCAACTCGCTGACGTCAGGCCGGCTTCGGCAGCGACTGCATCGAACCGACGGCGCCGTGCATGCGGTAGCCGCGCATCAGCACGAGGTCGCCGATCTCGCCGTCGCTGGATGCGCTGGGCCAGTTGCTCGAGCGCGCGGCTGTGACGGGACATCAATCCCACGCCCACCTTGAGGTTCTTCGCCGTCGCCTCTTCGGCGAGCTTGAGCATCTTGCGGGACGTCGGGCCATCGGCCGTCAGCGGCTTTTCCATGAAGACGTTCAGCCCCTTCTGGATGGCATAGGCGAAATGCACCCAGCGGAACGCCAGCGGCGTGGCGAAGATCGCGATGTCTCCCGGCTTCAGGCAATCCATCGCCTTCTGGTAGGCGTCGAAGCCGAAGAATTGGCGATCCTGCGGCACGTCGACCTTGCTGTCGAAGCTTTCCTTCAGATTCTTCTTCAGGTACTCGCAGCCGCTCTTGAGCTTCTCTTCGAAGAGCGTCGGCCATGGCCACCAGCTTGATCGGGCCATTCTTGACGGCCAGGGCGTCGGCCGCCGCGCCGGTGCCGCGGCCGCCGCAGCCGATCAAGGCCACCTGGATGGTGTTGTTCTCCGCGGCGTGGACGTGCGGGACGGCCATCCCCGCCAATGCCGATACGGCGGCAATCCGGCCCGTGTGCTTCAGGAACTCGCGACGTGTCGTTGCTGGTGCCTCGTGTTTCATCGGTCTTGCTCCAAGCGAGATAGAGGGATCAAGGGTGGATTTCGGACTGGGGAGGGCACGTGGGAAGGTCCGCCTCGCGGACCTTCCCGCTATTGGGCTAGCCGTAGGACGGACTTTTCAGTCCGTCCACGTTGTCGACGGGCAAGCCGTAGGACGGACTTCCTAGTCCGTCCACCAAACGGCCGCTCGGTAGACGGACTAGGAAGTCCGTCCTACGTACGACTTGCCGTCCGCGCCATCGGGGCCCATTGTAACCCCGCCCCGCCGCGCCGGCAAGCCGCCAACCGGGATTTCCAGGGCCGATCAGTTTTCCCAAATAGGACTTGATAGGGGTAGGGAAGGCCGGTTAAGTTCCCGGCCTCCCCTCCCTCCGAACCGGACTGGCGGATTTCCCGCATCCGGCTCTCCGGTTAGTGGTGTTACCTCGTAGAGGATTGGTGAACCGAGCGCGGGAAGGAAACAAGGTTCCTTCTCGGGATCGGCAGAAGCGAAAGGCCCTGACCTTCACGGGAAGGCCACCAACATGCAACATCGACGGTGCGGCCAATCTGAGCCAAGTTACGTGTGCCTGACGCAGTCCGTCGTGGCTAGTCGTTGCCGACACTCGCGGTACGGTGTGGTTTTGGCCGTGCGTCATGTTTCATCCACTTTCCTGCGTCCCTTTGCTCGACGGGCATTGCCCCGCTTCCTCGCTCGTATGGACGCTCTGACTCCTGGGCGGTCGATTCTTCGTATCCTTATCAGGGACAATGAACTTCGTCCTTGTACCCGCCCAGGTCTCCTTGCTTCATGTATCAAACCTTCCGACCGTTCCGCCTCCAACCACCTGTTGCCGCCTCTGGGGCTTGGTTTGGTTTCCCCCCGGAGCTTACCGCGCGGTCTGCCGACCGCATCCCTTGCGAGGACCACAGCGTCACTTGGGCTTCGCCTTTTCCTAGCAGGCTCGCCACGACAACCGGCCGAATCGAGTTCGTCATCCTGCGGACCAGCCGTTCACCTTCAGTTGCTCTCCACCCCCTCTCACGAGGACGCAGTTACTTTCGGTTACGAAGTTCAAACCCAATTTCGACAAGGACTTGCACCTTGCTGATTCGATACACTCACAAGCGCACTAGGAGGCGACTCCCGTCGCCGATTTGCGGCCGTCTTCGGGCAATCGGCGACGGGAGTCGCCTCCCCCAGCGAAAGACTGATCGGCCCTGCCGAGATTTCCCAATCGGTGCGGCCCGTGCCGCTACTTCATCAGTTCCAGCACGGCCGAGGTCATCGCCTTGACGCCCGTGCGGATGGTAGGCTCGGGCACGGGCGCGAACAGGCTCGAATGGAGCGACGGCAAGCGAGTCCCGGTTTGCTTGCTTTCCGCGATCTTCGCCGGGTCCACCGCCCCGAGCCGAAACATGCAAATCGGAATCTGCCTCCCTTCCAGCGCGTACTCGCAGAAATCTTCGCTCCCCATCGTCGGGGGCAGCTTCAGCACGTTCTCGGCGCCAATCGCTTTTCCGATCGCCTCGGCGACGCGCTGCGTCAGGACCGGGTCGTTGTAGGTGGCCGGAGTGGCCTCGACCACCTTCACGATCGGCGCGCGCCCTCGGGAATTCCCGCGGCCAAGGCCGTAGCCTTGGCGATGCGTTCGATCGAGGCCAGAATCTTCTGCCGGACGTCTTCCTTGTAGGCCCGCACGGTCAACTGCAGCTCGACCTCGTCCGGGATGATGTTGGGCCGCGTGCCGCCGTGGATCGAACCGACCGTGACGACCGCCGGGTCCTGCGGCGAGTTCTCGCGGCTGACGATGGTTTGCAGCGCCAGAATGAACTGGGCCGCCACCACCACGGGGTCCTTCGTCGTCTCCGGCGCCGAGCCGTGCCCGCCCAGGCCGCGAATGGTCACCTCGACGGAAGTCGCACTGGCCATCGTATAATCCGGGCAGGTCCCGACCTTGCCCGCCTCCAAGTTGCTCCAGTCGTGCTGCGCCAGGGCATAGTCCGGCTTGGGGAACCGCGTATACAAGCCGTCCCTGAGCATCGCCCGGGCGCCGTCGACGGTTTCTTCGGCGGGCTGACCAATGAACACGAGCGTCCCGCGCCATTGGCCCTTGAGCTGCGCGAGCATCTTGGCGGTGCCCAACAACGACGTGATGTGAATGTCGTGCCCACAGGCGTGCATCACGCAGACCTCCTTGCCGGCGTCGTTGATGGCCTTCACCTTGCTGGCGTAAGGCAGGCCGGTCTTCTCTTCGACCGGCAAGGCATCCAGTTCGGTGCGCACCAGCACGGTGGGGCCATCGCCGTTGCGGAGCACGCCGACTACGCCATAGGCGGTCAATTTCGGGTTCTCATACTTGCCGACGTGGTCGGTCACTTCGCAGCCCAGCGACTTGAGCTCCTTGGCCAAAAAGGCCCCTGTCTTCGCCTCATGGTGTGAGAGTTCCGGGGCCGCGTGGAGCATTTTGTAGGTGGCCAGCAGGTTTGGAAGCTCCCGATCGATCATCGTATTCAATGATTCCTGGGCGCTGGCACTTGCCGCCAGCAGGACTCCGAACATCGCCGCACTGAAGAACAAACATCGGTCTTTCATCGTTGGGTCCTTGTTCTGCGGGGGTCAAGTGGGAGGATCATTCCCATTTTCGCGTTTGCGCGGCCGCTCTGCAAGCAGCCCCATTCTTTGGCGTTCGTGCGAGGCGTCGGTGGGCAGTAGGTCCCGCCTGCCGGGCGGGACGGTGCCGAGGCGGTGCGCTCGAAGGCACGCAGAGTCCCGCCCGGCAGGCGGGACCTACCGCGCGCATCCCCGCGACGAAGCGGCAAGAACTGCCGCCTGGAAGAAAGGTCGGCAGAATTACCGCGCTTCCGCGTTGCGGCTGCTTCGGACGGCTGCAAGGACGAACTGTATACCACTCCAGACGCGATTCGGGGTCTTCCCGAATTCTTGCTGATTTGCCGCGTTATATCTGGCCGCAGAGCGAGCCTTTATCGTATGCGAGGGGTCGTTCCCCCGTTCCTACAGCCCTTTTTCAAGGAGCGAAGCGATGAAACTCTGTCTGTTCTCCCTCGTCGCGCTGGCTGTTGCCACTTGCGTCGCCACATTCCCGGTCTATGGGGCGGAGCCGGCGGCCCCGAATCGTTCAGAAGCCGCGACAACTCCGAAATCGGTGACCGTCTTTCCTATCGTCTTGAACTCCGGAAAGCCGATCGCTGGCGTGCCGGCCGACATGTCAAAGAATCTGGCCGAGATTGTCGGCGGATTGTTGGAGCGCGGGGGAGTGCAGGAGATCGAGATCGCCGACGCCCAATTCACCCCGCCTGAAAAGGACGATCTGCCCCGGGTGACCGAGGCATTCGGCCAGTTCGTGCGGTCGCAGAATCTCAGCACCGAGTACGCACTCTTCGGACAGTTCCTCGGAACGCCGGGAAAGGGCGTGGACGAAATCCGGCTGGTGGCCGTCGATCGGCAAGGAAAGGTCATTCTGTCGGAACGCAGGGACCAGCAGCAACTTGCGCAGTCCGGAGAGCCGAAAGTCGATCCGATGACCGCCAGCTTTCAGTTGGTCCTCCGGCTGCAAGGGCCCTGGGGATTGGCCGATCCAAACCGCAAAGACGCTCCCGAGGGCAAGATGGCCCGGCTTTGGGCCGAGAGGGCCGGGGCTCCGTCCAAGAGCGAGCAAGAAGCCATGCACTCGCGGTTGAATGCCCTGAAAGAAGCCGTCAAGACGAGCACGATTGCCGTGTTTCCGG
This sequence comes from uncultured Planctomycetaceae bacterium, assembly GCA_963759115.1. GTDB lineage: Bacteria > Planctomycetota > Planctomycetia > Pirellulales > Thermoguttaceae > CAVWXT01. The sequence goes on along the minus strand of CAVWXT010000005.1, from coordinate 2,468,710 downwards.
TTCGCGTCTCAGGGAAGAGCGACGGGCAGGCTCGCCGTGCGGCTGGCGGAGATGCTCGCCAAAGACGCTCTCGGGCGAGCGGACGCGGTCAGCACCGAACTGAAACTCGACATCAAACCCAGCACTAACCAGGCGAGGATCCTATGTGACATTGCCCGGGCGTTCCAAGACTTCCTGCGCAAGAATCCACCGTCGGCCGACTATGCCCTGCTGGCCGATTACGGCATCGGCCGCACGTCCGACGGCAAGCCAGGGGTCGCCGGCGCCCAGTTGATTCTCTGCGACCGCAAAGGCGATTGGGTCCTGGTCACCCTTCGGAATTCCCACTGGCCGGACTTTCAGCAGATCAATCCCCAAACGCCCGACGACTGCAACCGGCTTGTCGTGGAAATAATGAAGAACGGTCTGCGATAATGACCTCGTACAAATGACAATGCGCAAATTCCCGCTACGACTCATTCCGGCAACCATCTTGTGGGCTTTCAGCGGTTCCCTGTTACTTGCTGCCATCCTCGGAATCGGTTCCGTTGTCTTAGAAATTCTTGGCAGTGTATTGGAGTCGCCTGACCCGATGGAGCGATGGGGACCGCTATTCGCAACAGCCATGATTGCCTGGTGCCTGCCAGTGGGCACGGATGCGTTCGCGGTTGGTTACTTCATCTATAAGGCCAGATGGAAAGCTGCGTTGTTCGCCGGCCTCGCGCTGGTTTTGCTCTGGTTTGTGTGCTTCGCTCCCCTTCTTTGGGTTTTGGACAGTTGCCCAGGACCGCTATGATTTAAGGAAGAAGGAGTAACCGTTCGCGCGGTGGTGAGGCAATTGTGCGCGGCTCTTCCGCCAAAGTGAACCCGGACGGCGGCGGTGTTGAAGGCGAACATTGCGTTGCTCTCGACGATTTTCAGCAGTCAAGAGTCACGGTCTGCGCCCACCGCAAGTACCTCGCGCATGTCTTCGCTCCGCCAAACGATCCAGGCCAACGCGCCCACGGCCGCGCCGCCGAGATGGGCCAACGCCGCGACGTTGCCAATCCCCATTTCCTGCTCGATGACGAACAGGAGCTGGAACGCAAACCAGAACAGCAGGGCCACGTAAGCCGGCAGATGCACCCACTGGAAATAGAACCAGTAGCGGATCATGATCCCCAACCGGGCCCGCGGGTATCGCAGGGCATAATACGTGATGACGCCCGAGATTCCGCCGCTGGCGCCGACGCAAGGAATCACGCTGGCGGAATTGCCGAGAATGTGGAGCAGATCGCCCACCAGCGCGGCCATCGCCAATAGCCCGACGTACCGCCAGGGCCCCAGATCGTCCTCGACGTTGTCGCCGAAGATCAGCAGGAAGTACACGTTGCCCACGAGGTGCAGGAGGCCCCCGTGGAGGAAGAAGCTTGTGACCAACGTGAGGCCGCGGTGCCGCCATAGCTGCGCGGGCACCAGACCGAGGTCCTCGATCACCGCTTCCAGATTGGCGGCTGTCAAGGCATACACGGCCACCAACGCGGCGGCCAGTCCCCAGGTCAGCCAGGGCCAGCAGCGGACAGCCGGGGCATCCTCTTCCACGGGCATGCCCAAGAGCGCGGGGATCCAGTGCCACGGCTCGACCGGCCCCGGGTCGTCGTAGCCGCCCTTTTCCGCCGCTTCGCCCACGCGGCGGACTTCCTCCAAGGCAATGGCCTCCCGAGCCTTGTCGGGCAGGCGACTCGGCGTTTCTTTGGCGGCCGGGGGAAGCTGTTCGAACTCGCGGGGATCGAACCACACGAACTGGCAGCCGCTGCAAACATCGAGCCGCAACGGCAGCGACGAACTGCGGGCGGCAACGGCCACTTCGACCATCGCCCGGCGACACTCGGGGCAGGGTGCGCCCGCGTCCCGCCGCGTTGCCGCGCAAGGTTCCAGAGTTGTTGGACACACTCCTTCGCCCTTACCCGCCGCAACACCGACATGGCGACCGCGCGGCCATCGCATTGCGGACAGCGAAAGTACACGCCTTGCGGGGTTGTCTGGCGGTCCAAGACAGCACGGCATCTGGGGCAATACATTGCCCGCATTGTAGGCGATAACAGAACACTCTGCAAGCGGGGGCGTGCGGTGGGCCTTTGGTCTTGGCTCTTCGGCCTTGAAGAGGGGACGGGAAGACTCGTTGCAGATTCTGGGGCTGGCACCCAAGACCGAAGACCCAAGTCCCAAGACCAACTTCAACCAGAGGGCAGCCCCGCGTCGACGCCAAGGGTTACCAGGCCATCGCGGATGGCCAACATGGCGAGTTGCACCACGGGGTTGACGCGAACCTTCTCCCCGGCCCTTCGGTGCAAGACCAACAGACGGCCTGTGCCTTTTCGAAAGACGTAATAGCCCCGCCCGCTGGCGGTTCGCGCTGCGGGCGGCCGCCGGCCGTCGGAGACGCCGAGCGTCACGCGATCGGCTTGAACCCCGAGCACCGTGACCTCGACCGCAGGGTCCAGGCGGACGCCTTCACCAGATCTTCGGGTGAGAACAACCATGGCAACTCCTTTTGCTACGCAACGACGCTTCTTGGGGGGACGTGTCGGGGAAACGGAAAATGTCGCAAAGATGAGGAGAATGTGGCGTCTTTGCCACCGCGCCCCCTTGTGCCTGCCAATTTGAATGTAGCGTCCGCAGGCGGTCCTTGAGAATCGAGAAAAACACGAGCGGCCTATCAGCAAATTGCTGAGTCGGCCAAGTAGGACTTCGCCACGCCGGGCCGGATGCGGCCCAGATGTGCCTGTTCCACGTCGAGTGGGGAACGTGACGCCTGCGTCCGTCGGGGCATGCGACAAATTCGTCTATTCATGCACTGCGAAATTGCCGCGTTCGCGCCCGTCTCGCCTGCCGGCGCCGAAAAAAAGAATACTCTGACCGCGCCTCCTCCCGGCGCATATAATTCAGCACAAACGATTCGTGGAGGAGATCGGCCGAAAGTAGCAAGGGAACGTGGTTGCGGCTCTCGCCCTCCTCCGCCGGCAAAGTGTCTTTGCGAAAGGAGAAAGCGATGAAAATCGCCATTACCACGCCCACCGGGCACGTAGGAAGCGCCGTGGTCGACTTCCTCTTGAACTTCGGCGGCGACATCAGCGTGAAGCTGTTGTGCCGGCGTCCCGAAAAGGTCAAGAACTTCTTCGAACGGGGCGCGCAGGTCTCGGTCGGTTCCCAAGACGACGCCGACTTCCTGGTCAAGGCAACCCAGGACGCAGACGCCTTTTTCTGGGCCACGCCGCCAGGCTACGGCTCCGACAACGTGCGGGCCTTTCAGGATCGACTCGGCAAGTCCGCGGCGACGGCCGTCCGCACCAACAAGATCCCGCGGGTGGTCAACCTGTCGTCGATCGGCGCCAACCAGTCTTCGGGCGTCGGGCCGATCAACGGCCTGCACGACGTCGAAGAGCTGTTGGATGAAGTGGCCGCCAACGTCACGCACTTGCGGCCCGGCTTCTTCTTCGAGAACTTGCTGTGGCAACTGGACCCGATCAGGAAATGGGGCCGAATCTCGCTGCCGCTCTACGGTACGACGCGCTATCCGATGATTGCCACCCGCGACATCGGCCGTGCCGCGGCCCAGCGGCTGTGCGACCAGAATTGGACCGGCCGCTACGTCCGGGAGTTGCACGGACCGGTCGACCTGAGTTACGACGAGGTGGCCACGATCCTCTCGGAGGCCCTGGGCCGACAGATCGCCTACATGAAGTGCGACCGGCGCGAGATGCGACAGGTCCTGATCGACAACGCCGTAAGCGAGAACGCCGCCGACTTGATGATCGAGATGTACGACGCGATTGAGACGGGCAAGCTGCGGCCCATGCAGCCGCGGACGTCCGAGACGACCACCGCGACCACGCTGGCCGAGTTCGCCCGCGACGTCATGCTGCCGATGATCGCCGAGCCGGTGGCCCATTGATTGTAGACGCGGCATCCTGCCGCGTCCTCTTGGAAAGAACCGTCTTCGGAGACGGTCGTGAGGCGGCGGATACGGGCAGGAAGCGGCAGGATGCCGCTTCTACAGCCCGGTCGCCGGCTTACAGCATGGCCGATTCCTTGATCTTGATCCCCTTCAGGGCCATCTTGAGGGCTTCGGCATTGGGGGCCACCTCGAACGCCGTGGCCCGGTCGATCATGTCGCGCTCGACCAGGTCGCACAAGGCCCAGGCGAAGTCCTGCATGCCCTCGTCCTTGCCGATGCGGATGGCGTCGGGGAGCTTGTCGTCCTGCCCTTCCAGCAAGAGCTTGCGGATCATGGGTGAGAAAGTCATGATCTCGCAGCACGGCACACGCGGCACGTCGGGCTTGGTCGACGGCAGCAATTTTTGGGCGACGATGGCCTTCATGTTGAAAACCATCGCGCTGCGCAACGCCGAGTGCATGTCCTGCGGGAACAGGTCCAGGATGCGGCCGATCGTGCTCGGCGCGGTCGAGGCGTGGACCGTGCCGAACACCAGGTGCCCGGTCTCGGCCGCTTGAATGGCCGTCTCGAAGGTCTCGCGGTCGCGCATCTCGCCCACCAGCATCACGTCCGGGTCCTCGCGCACGGCGTGCTTCATGCCGACCCCGAAGGTCCGCACGTCCATGCCGATCTCCCGCTGGTTGACCAGGCACTTGTCGGCGGTGAAGGTGAACTCGATCGGATCTTCCAACGTGAGGATGTGCCGGCGGTAGTGGTGGTTGATCCAATCGAGCATCGAGGCGATGGTGGTGCTCTTGCCCGAACCGGTCGTGCCCGACAGGAGGATCATCCCCTGGGCGAAGGTACACAAATCGGCCAGCGACGCCGGGAGGTGAAGGTGTTCGAAGTCCGGGATGTCGATGTTCACGCGGCGGGCCACCAACCCGATGTGCCCCAACTGCTGCATCACGTTGACGCGGAACCGCCAACTCTGGCCGTCGATCTTGATCGTGTAGGCGAAGTCGATCCCGCCTTCGTCCTCGAATATCCTTTTCAGCCGCTCCTGCAAGTTGAGCAAGGGGAGGATCAGCCGCGCCATCTCCTCGTCGCCGACCGGATCGCGGTTCAGCGGGCGCAGGGCGCCGTTGATGCGTACGAACGGAGGGCGACCGACCTTCAGGTGAAAGTGGCTGGCCTCAAGTTTCACCACGGTCCGGAGGAGGGCGTCGATCTCCAGATCGGGATGCTTGTCGAGAGACGCATGCTGAGGCTGGCCGTTAGAAGACATTGTCGGGACCTCGAACCTTGTGACTGGAGTTCTACCGACTCACAAGTCAACCGCATTGCGGCAACGACGTCGTCGAAGCTGCGCGAGTTCTCTGTTCCGGTCCGTTTGCCTCTAAACTGTACCTCCCGAATCCGTTCGCCATTATTGAGCGCCCGCCGTGGGCCGACGTGGAATCCCAAAACACCCCGGCTGCCGAACCATTGGCATCAAGGGCAGCCGCTTTCCACACACGCCCTGCGAGCGCGTTAGCCCTTTCTCCAAGAGGCCATTATACACCGACCTCGGGGGGGTATGCAATAGATTTAACGCAATTTTTCGGACGCCTGCTGTAACCTGCTGAATGCCGCAGGAAAACCGGGCTTTAGCCCAAGAAAATGCTGCTCCACGACCACTGTCTCCGTCGAGCCATTGACGTAAGTCAACTCGCGGGGCATAATTGATTGTGGCGTAGAAGACCGGCCGCTGTCGCCGGAGGAGCCACGATGGCGCGGTTGACCGATCCAGCACTCCTGGCGAAGTTCCGGCACGCATTAAGCCAGTGGAGGTTTGCAGGTTACCTCACCTGGAAACCGGTTGCTCGCCAGTGGGTTGAGCAGAACCTGGAGGGTTGGACGACGCGGGCGATCGGCGAGGAGATGTTCTCCTTCCTCGTAGGCGGCGGCAAGATCGACGAAACGCCCGAGAGCCGACCGGAGTGGAGTCACGAGCGGTTCCATTACGACTTCCGCATGGAGATCGGCGGGCGGTTGCTGTACATCGAAACGATTCTCGTCGACGAGGCGAATGATCCCACCGTCCACGTCGTGAGCATTCATGACGCATGAGGGCCGATTATGAGCGATGAGTCACCTTCCCATGGCAAGCCATTTCCCTGGCGATGCCCTGAGTGCGGCAAGAACGAAGTGCGGCGGGCGACCGTGCGTCACACGTCGCAGGTCAAACACGACGGCCGGCTGTACACCTTGGAAGTCCCCCGGCTTCGCGTCCCCCGGTGTGGGGCATGCGGCGAGATCGTATTCGATAATGATGCAGACGAGCAGATCGCCGCCGCGTTGCGAGAGCAGCTCGGCTTGCTCTCCACGGCGCAGATTCGCGAACCGCGAACAGTTGGGGCTGAGTCAGCGCGACATGGCCCAACAGATGGGCGTGGCCGTGGAGACGATCTCACGCTGGGAGAACGGCGTCTTGACGCAGACTCGCGCGATGGACCGATATCTCCGCGTCTATTTCGGCGTGCCGGCTGCCCGCGCGGCGCTGACACAGGAAACCTCCATCCCGTCGTTGGGGACCCACGTCGAGGCATAGCGGTCGAAGTTCACCTAGCCGTTGCCAGCCGATCGTAAGCCTCCAACACCCCGCCCGCGGCGCCGAAAAGGCCGCCCTGCTCGCGCGTGCCACTGGCACTGCCAGTGTCGCGGGCCGTGCCGCTGAAGGTGCCGAGAATGTACTCCGCGTCGTTCGCGGTCGATGCCATAGAGGAGGAAGAAAGCGGCGTCGAGTTCGTCCATCAGTTCTGCCCGCTCGCGGGGGTTCCATTTGTGGACCGGCGGATCGAAGCCCGCCGCCTCGCCCAGCGGCCGCAGATCGTCGGCCGTGCAACTGAGCTTCAACACCCGGTCGGAAATCCATTTCTCCAGCGTCTGCCGCTTGTTCCACGGGCAACGCTCGGCATAACGGTCGGGGGAAAAGATCGGAAACTGCTCGACGAGGAAGAAGTTCAGCGTCACCCCGCCGATCTTTTGACGCGCCACGTAATCCAGCACATGCGAGTTCAGGTTTGCCAACAGACAGAGACGGAGTCGTTGGCTGGACATCTGTCACAATCAGCGGGAAGTGGTTTGTCACCGCCGACCAGCGGAATCGCTGCCGCAATCATGGTCCGCTGGTTCGTCGGGCTGGTAATGTCCTTGAACCCGATGAACCCTTCTGGAATCTGCTTTTCCAAAGCAGTCAACAACGGCCTTCTCTTCCACCCACCATCGCGGTTGGACGACGAACTCCGGATTCTGGTGGAACACAAGGCTGGTCGGCTCGGTCTGGCCCTGGCGCATCCAGTTTTCCTTCTCGATCACGACGCCGGCCGCACGGTGATCGTAGGCCTGAACCATCTTCGCCTCATAGAGCGGCAGGAAGACCTGTTTGCCCTTCTTCCAGCGGTTGCCGTCCTGCTTGGCCCCCAGTTCCACCAAGTCCTCGCGGGTGCGGAACAGCTCCGCGTCGTTGGTCTGGTGGAACATCGTTACGAACTTGATGCCCCACGGGTTGCCGCCCTCTTTGCGGTTCCTGTCGATCAGCACGGGCACGCGGCGGTAGATGGCCTTGGTCAACTCGGCGTCGCGGCGCGAGCGAAACACCGGGCAGGTGTGCGTGTTCGGGTTCAACAGCGCCATGTCCTTGCCCGAGAGCGGGATGTGCCGCTTCTTGTCGTCCAGTTCCTCCATGTCGTGCAAGAAGAAGGCGAAATCGGCCGCCGGCGTCTTCACCTCCTTGCCCCCAAACACCAGCACGCGTGAACTTGAACGAGCGATGCACGTCCGGAAAGAAGGGCGCCTTGTTCTCGAAGTCATAGAGCCGGATGAGCGATTCCGACTTCATCAGTTCGCCGAAGAACTCGCGGGTGGTGTGGTCGGTGGCGATGCCCGAGGGAACCAGCAACCCCACGCGGCCATGCGGGGCCACGATGCGGTGGGCCAGTTCGGCGAAGACCATGTAGGTGTTGACGTCGCCCTTGGCGGTCAGGGGGAAATTGCCCGCCTCGCGCACGTGGGCCAGCGTGCGCTCGGCAAGCTCTCCCGCCTGGACGTAGGCGGCGTAGAGTTCCGGCTTGGCCGTCTTGAGTTGTTCGATGAGTTTTCGGCGGTCGGCCGCCTTGACCGCGCCGGCGATCTTCGGCGCGGAGAACGCGAAGAACTCCCGCTCCTGCAATTTCATCCGTTCCCAGGGCGGATTGCCGATGACGCAATCGAAGCCCGACTCCCAAAAACAGTCCCCTCTCCCTTTGGGAGAGGGTTAGGGTGAGGGCTTTGTGGTGCGGTCGGCCCAGCCCTCACCCCCTGCCCCTCTCCGCACAACCGAGGCTGTCGGGAGAGGGGAGACATTTTGGGACGCGATCTTACCCGAAAACACTTCGGGAAACCGCGACTTCCATTCCATCGCCTTGTCGTGGACGGCCGGGTCGGTCACCAGGCTGTTCGCCCAAACCACGTTCTCCGACAGGTCGGCCAGCCGTTTGCCCCGCTGGGCTGACCGCAGCCACAGGGCCAACTGCGTGATCTCGACCGCCTGCTGCGATACGTCCGCCCCGTAGAGGTTGTCGGCCAGAATCATGTTGGGGATTTCATCGGCCAGGTCGTCGGCGTCCGGGCCTTCGTGCAACACCAGGCGGTCCACCACCTCGGTGTATTCTTCCTCCAAAACGTCGTAGGCGGCGATCAGGAACGCGCCGCTGCCGCAGGCCGGGTCGCAGACCTTGATGTCGCGCAAGGCCGCCAGACAGTCGCGCCAATAGGCCGCCAACTTGGGCGATGGCTTCTCCGACTCGCTCTGCTCGCGCGTCAGACCGTGCGCTGCCAACAACGCGTCGAACCGCTCCCGGATGACCGCCCTGACGGTTTCCTCGACGATCAACTTGGTGAAGTCCGACGGCGTGTAGTAGGTGCCGAACCGCTTGCGTTCGGCCGATTTCGGCATGGCGGACTCCGGCTCACGCTCGTCGGTGAGCGAATACAGCCCGCCGGTCCGCAACTTCTCGATCTCGGCCACCGACTTCTCGAACAGGTGGCCCAGCACCTCGACGTTGACTTCATCGCGGAAGTCGTAGTCGCCCACGCGCTTGAAGAACTCGGTCCAATCGTCGTCAAGTTGCAGGTCGTCGACGCGGGGGTCTTCCTTGAACAGTCCGCCGTTGAAGCCGACTTCCAGGTAGGGCATGTTCTTGTGCCCCTGGTCCATGGCGCGGAACAATTCCAGGAAATTCTGCCAGCGGGGATTGGTCGCCTTGGCGAACGGCGGCACGGTGCGATACGTTTCGCAGATCGTCTTTTCTCGCAGCAGGTCGCGGTCTTCGCAGAAGGCGACGAAGATGATGCGGTCGAGGATTCGCTGGGCGATATAGATCGACGTTTCGAGATCGTTCCCCAGTTTGTAGTGCAGGTGCTCGATGAGCCGCCTCCGCTCCGAGCTGTATTCGTCGTACAGCTTGTCGTCAACCTCGCGTTGGCGGTTCTCGGTGCGTTCGAGCAACTCTACCGCCCGCAGCGGCCGGCCCGCCCACGAGTAGACCAGTCCGCCGCGCTCGAAAATGCAGTAGAACTCCGCAAACCGCTTGTCGCCGCGAAGCTCCTGGAGCGTAAACTCCTCGTAGGCCTGCGACCCCTTGGCCTTGTGATACAGACGGAACGTGACGAAGTTGCTGACGATTCCCCAAGGGCAATCGGGCAGGGCGTTGAGGTAGTCCCAGCATTGCTGCACGGCGGTCCGGCCGTTGAAGCGGTCGCGGTCGAGGTTCACGCCGGAGTCCTTCAACTCCATCACCACCAGCGGCGAGAGCGGCGTGCCGTGGCGGAAGTTGCCCAGCGCGGCATCGGCCGTGCCCACGCCGGGCACGGAGAACTTGACTTCAAGCTGATACTCTTCCGGGTTCTCGGGATGCGACCGGTATCCCAGGGCGTCGCCGAAGACCTTCTCCAGGAAACCGTTGTCCAACGCGGTTTCCTTCTTGACCAGATATCCCTTCTGCTCAAGGTCCGCCCAATGCTTCAGGATTTGCTGGGCTTCGTCGCGGGCCTTCGTGCGATAGAGGACCTTGCCCGCCTCATCGGCCAGGAATCGGCAAGAAATAGCCCCGACCGCCGGCGGCCCCGCGATCGCACGAACAGCGCGGGGGCAAGGTCCCCGTTTCCTACCGGCTCTTTCTTCTTCGCCATTCCGTGGTCATCCTATGCGGAGTCTCGCGGGCTTCCCCCCAATCAGGCGTCAGTGTACCCGCGTCGTCCAAAATTGTCACCCCCGGAGGCAGATTTCAGTTCCAAGAAACGACGGCGGCCGAACCTTTTGGAGGGGTTCGGCCGCCGATTGGCTAGACCAAGCCTTCCACCGGTCGTCGGAAGGCAGGCGACGCGTGACGCAGCTTAGCTGCCGCAACCGGCCGCGAGCGCACGCCTTCGGGGCCTCGCAGCAGGCGGGCGCCGGGCAGCAGACCTGCACCGGAACCTGCTTGCACACCACCGTCGGGACGCACCGCGTTACCGTGTACGGCACCTGGGTCGGCACCAGCTTCGTGCAGTTGATCGTCTTCGTGTAGCACACCGGCTTGCACACCGTGTACGGCACTTGCTTGACGCACTGCTCCTGGACCATCTTGCACACCTTGTAGCAGCAGGTCTTCACCCGCTGCTCGGGAACCATCGTGCAGACCTTATAGCAGCAAGTCTTCACGCAGTTCTCCTTGACCATGTGGCATTCTTTCCAGCACACGGTCTTCACCCGCTGTTCGGGCACCATCGTGCAGACCTTGTAGCAGCAAGTCTTGACGCGCTGCTCGGGCACCATCTTGCAGACCTGGTAAGTGCAGGTCTTGACGCGCTGCTCGGGCACCATCTTGCAGACCTGGTAGGTGCAGGTCTTGACGCAGTTCTCCTTGACCATGTGGCACTCTTTCCAGCACACGGTCTTGACGCGCTGCTCCGGCACCATCTTGCAGACCTGATAGGTGCAGGTCTTGACGCGCTGCTCGGGCACCATCTTGCAGACCTGGTAGGTGCAGGTCTTGACGCGCTGCTCGGGCACCATCTTGCAGACCTGGTAGGTGCAGGTCTTGACGCAGTTCTCCTTGACCATGTGGCATTCTTTCCAGCACACGGTCTTGACGCGCTGCTCGGGCACCATCTTGCAGACCTGGTAGGTGCAGGTCTTGACGCGCTGCTCGGGCACCATCTTGCACACGGTATAGGGGGTCCGCTTCTCGCAGAGCTCCTTGACTGTATGGCATTCCTGGTAGGTGCAGGTCTTGACGCGCTGCTCCGGCACCATCTTGCAGACGGTGTACGGAACCTTCTTCACGCAGGTCTCACTCACGTACTTGGTGCACTCGATCTGCCGCTCTTGCACCTCGGGCACCCACACTCGGCACTGCTTGATAGGTTCGCAGCAGCCCGCCGGGCGCAGGTCTTGGCCGGCTCGCAGCAGGCAACGTCGCGGGTTTCCCAGTGGCCGCAGCAGACCTTGACGGTCTTGGTGTAGTTCACCGGCTTGCACACGTTGTAGCACACCTCGCGCTCGCGGGTCTCATAGACCGGCTTGCACACCGTGTAGCAGATCTCCTTGGTCTTGGTCTCCCACACCGGCTTGCACACCGTATACTGGCAGACCTTCTCCCGAGTCTCATACACCGGCTTGCACACCGTATAGCAGATCTCCTTGGTGCAGGTTTCCCAGACGGGCTTGCACACCGTATAGCAGATCTCCTTGGACTTGGTTTCCCACACCGGCTTGCACACCGTGTAGGGGATTTCCTTGGTGCAGGTTCTCGTAGACCGGCTTGCACACCGTGTAGCAGATCTCCTTGGTGCGGGTTTCCCAGACGGGCTTGCACACCGTATAGCAGATCTCCTTGGTGCAGGTTTCCCAGACGGGCTTGCACACCGTGTAGCAGATCTCCTTGCTCTTGGTCTCCCACACGGGCTTGCACACCGTATAGCAGATCTCCTTGGTGCGGGTTTCCCAAACGGGCTTGCACACCGTGTAGCAGATCTCCTTGGTGCGGGTTTCCCACACGGGCTTGCACACCGTATAGCAGATCTCCTTGGTGCGCGTTTCCCACACGGGCTTGCACACCGTGTAGCAGACCTCCTTGCTCTTGGTCTCCCACACCGGCTTGCACACCGTGTAGCAGATCTCCTTCGAGCGTGTCTCCCACACCGGCTTGCACACCGTGTAGCAGATCTCCTTGGTGCGGGTTTCCCACACGGGCTTGCACACCGTGTAGCAGCACTCCCGGTAGCGGGTCTCGGGAACGTACTTCACACAATTGATGGTCTTCTGCTCGCACACCCGCTCATAGCAGGTCTTATAGCAGGTGTACTGCCGCTTCTCGTACACGACCTCCTTACAGGTCTTCATGACCGTGTAGCACTGCTGTTTGCACTCGGCGTAATCGGCCGGGCAGCAGCAGTCGCGCTTGCAGCATCGGTACCGCGCGGCACCGCAGTAGCACGCACTGGCCGTGCTCGCCGCGATCGCTAGCAGTACCACCGCCATCAGCGGTACTCCCAGTAACCTTCTCATTGCATGCCTCCTTGAAGCGTCGAAACCGGATAGGGCTTGGTCTATAGGCGCACTCCGCCTTTAGCCTTTTCGGATCATTCACATCGCGTACATTAGCCCTGTTGCCCATAGTGCGCCATCTTGCCAAGCCTCAAGGCTCGACGTAAACGACGCAGTTTGGCCACTTCTGGCCCCCATACCAGTGCCTATCGTCCGCTTGTGCCGATTGCTTGATATGGATCGTATGGGACCTATGGAAATTACACGTCTTGTGGGCAGACTAAACAGACAATCGTTTTGTACCGTTTTTGCGGGATATTCCGGATGGCCGCCGCACGCGTTGCTCACGAGAATGGAACAGAGACTCGCGCCCAGGGCGCGGCAGAGACCGGTCTCGCCGATCGCGGCCGAAGAACTGCCAACGGCGGCCTGGGAAGGGCCAATCAGTTTTTCACTGTGGGAGGCGACTCCAGTCGCCGATTGCCCGAAGACAGCCGCAAATCGGCGACTGGAGTCGCCTCCTACAAGTCCTACTTGGGACGGCCCTGGGGTGGCCTGATGAAAACGGGGACTGGCTCCGCAATAGGTTGTATTGTCGCTTGATTTGAACCACTATTACTTGCGGTGCCTGTCCCCGTTTTCATCTGGGGCGTGGGCTGGCGGCGACGGCGCTCCGCGTGTAAAATACTTGAGATGGTGCGTCGGGCCTGCGGCAGGCCGTCACGCCGGTTGGCGGTTGCGTTGGAACTTCTTCGTGTTGTTGTCGTAATTGCAGGGAGAAGGGTGAGGAGAGAGGAGTTGGCCGGCATCGTCGCCTCACATCTCCGTTTCCCCCTTTCCTTTGTTGGTGGCGGCTTCGGCCGCTTGAGGGGTTAACAGATTCGAGCGGCCCCCCGCGAAAGCAGGGAGTCGCGTTTTTTTTCGTCAGGGTGAAACATGTCCGATCGCATCCCGATGACTCGCACCGGATACGACAAACTCAAGGCCGACCTCGACCATCTCCACACGGTCGAGATGCCGAAAATCCTGGAACGGCTGGGCACTGCCCGCGCGGAGGGCGACCTAAGCGAGAACGCCGAGTACCACGGCGCCCGCGAAAGCCAGGGCTTGTTGCAGGCCCGTATCGACGTGCTCCGCGACAAGCTCTCGCGGGCCGTGCTGATCGACCCCTCGCAGTTTCCCAAGGACGAGGCGGCCTTCGGCTCCACGGTCCGGGTGAAGGACCTCAACTTCGGCGATGAAGAGGAGTTCACACTTGTCGGCGCCGGCGAGGAGGATTACGACAGCGGCAAGATTCTCATTACCAGCCCGCTGGCCCAGGGGTTGGTAGGCAAGAAGGTCGGCGATCGGGTCGAGATCGCCGTGCCCGCAGGGCACGCTGAAGTTCGAGATCCTCGGAATCCGCTGCGACGCCTAGCGGCCCGTTGAAAAAGCTGATAGGGGTAGGGAAGGCCGGTTAAGTTCCCGGCCTCCCCTCCCTCCGAACCGGACTGGCGGATTTCCCGCATCCGGCTCTCCGGTTAGTGGTGTTACCTCGTAGAGGATTGGTGAACCGAGCGCGGGAAGGAAACAAGGTTCCTTCTCGGGATCGGCAGAAGCGAAAGGCCCTGACCTTCACGGGAAGGCCACCAACATGCAACATCGACGGTGCGGCCAATCTGAGCCAAGTTAGGACTTGTTCAAAAATAACTTAGCCGTTTCGTTTTCGTGGACAGATGGTGTAGTTCCATTTGGGTAGGACGGTATGTCGCAACAGCCGCACGGTTGCCTTCGCTTCGTCGGACACCTTGACTTTGGTCGGGTAGAGCTTGGTGTCCAACGATGCGCGGCAGCGAAAGCCCGTGCTCGACCGTGTCGTGCGGATGTTCTTCAGCATGACTTCGTAACTGGTCAGTGGCTCGCCGGCCCAATTGGCACTGATGAGGTTGAACATGCGGTGCTCGATCGGGTTCCACTTGGAGGCTCCTGCGGGATAATGCCCGACCGTGATCGTCAATCTGAATTCGTCAGCCAATTCTTGCAGGCCCACCTTCCAAGCCCAACAACGGTTGCCGTTGGCACCTCCGCTGTCGGCTTCGATGGCCAACCAAGACACACCCGAGTACCGACGCCGCCCAACCTTCAGCCACCACGAGCGAATGGCACGCACGGCAAAGGTCGCTGTCTGATGAGTTGTGCCGATCACGACATAGCCCTCATTGCGATTCTCGTCATAGATGCCGTAGGGATAGGCGCGGCCGCGGGCCAGTGTGGGAAAGTCGTGGTCCAGCACGTCGCGGTCCTCACACCGCCAACTGCGTCCGTTATTTTTGAAGTTGCCCACCAACTCCTTTTTCTTCGTATCCACACTGATTACCGGCCACCCTTGCCGTTGGAATCGCCGTCGCCGACGCCCCAACAGGCGGAATTGCTGATCCCGATAGGGATCTCTCTTCCCACCCAACCGCTTGCGGTTCGATCGCAACGAGTACCTTCTGTGCTCGCAGCAACCGAGCCACCGTCACGTGCCCGACCGGTACGCCACGTCGCGTCAATGCAGCGGCCAGGTTGCGGGTGGTCTTGTGCGTCCACCGCAGACCACCCATCGGATCGCCAGCCGTCGCATCCCGCAAC
The DNA here is from genome assembly GCA_963759115.1 of uncultured Planctomycetaceae bacterium. GTDB lineage: Bacteria > Planctomycetota > Planctomycetia > Pirellulales > Thermoguttaceae > CAVWXT01. Next base: position 2,453,651 of record CAVWXT010000005.1, on the reverse strand, counting down.
AGCCCCTTCAACAACTCCCGCACACGTGGCGTTTTTTTTCGACTCGTTTTCGTCCGCCGCCGGGACGCCGTACTCGCTCTGAAGACGCCACCTGTCCGCGTTCGCTTTCGCGCAATCCCCGGCGGATTGTCATACGGCTCAGGCCGGTGATTTCCGCCACCAACTGGACGCCCCCGTGTCCGCGTTGCCGGGCCACGATCCCGGCGAACAACCGCCGACTCCGTTCGTCCAACTCGGCCATCACTCGATTGATGGCCCGATGGTACGCAACCAAATCCGCATCGCTACGCGAGCGACATCCTCGGCAGCGACACCGGCGAATGCGCCTGCAATCCTTGTCTGCCATGACCGTCTCTCCATCCATGGAAGCGGAATACGCAGATTATACAAACGGCTAACTTATTTTTGAACAGCGACTTACGTGTGCCTGACGCAGTCCGTCGTGGCTAGTCGTTGCCGACACTCGCGGTACGGTGTGGTTTTGGCCGTGCGTCATGTTTCATCCCCTTTCCTGCGTCCCTTTGCTCGACGGGCATTGCCCCGCTTCCTCGCTCGTATGGACGCTCTGACTCCTGGGCGGTCGATTCTTCGTATCCTTATCAGGGACAATGAACTTCGTCCTTGTACCCGCCCAGGTCTCCTTGCTTCATGTATCAAACCTTCCGACCGTTCCGCCTCCAACCACCTGTTGCCGCCTCTGGGGCTTGGTTTGGTTTCCCCCCGGAGCTTACCGCGCGGTCTGCCGACCGCATCCCTTGCGAGGACCACAGCGTCACTTGGGCTTCGCCTTTTCCTAGCAGGCTCGCCACGACAACCGGCCGAATCGAGTTCGTCATCCTGCGGACCAGCCGTTCACCTTCAGTTGCTCTCCACCCCCTCTCACGAGGACGCAGTTACTTTCGGTTACGAAGTTCAAACCCAATTTCGACAAGGACTTGCACCTTGCTGATTCGATACACTCACAAGCGCACTAGGAGGCGACTCCAGTCGCCGATGGCGATGTAAATCCGCGGACGATCGGCGACTGGAGTCGCCTCCTACAACCACGAACCGACTTCTTCAACAGACTACTGGCGGCGGATTCCCGGCGGCTCGAGCGGTTGACAGTGGCGCATCGCCCCCCGAGAATGGCGGCTATGCCGCGGGGGCGGACGTCTCTCGGAACTCTTCCGGACGCGCCGGCGGCTGCCGCGCAGGAGGTATGCCCGAATGAGACCGCTCGATCGCCCGTTCGTATTCTTTCTTGTGGGTCTGGTGATATTCGCCGCTCGGGGTTTGCTGTGTGCTGAGACCGTCGATCCCCAGAAGGCGAAGGCGAGCGACGACGACAAGATGCTTTGGTATGACTGCAAGGACATCGGCGTGGAGGGTAAGGGCTGGACCGACACCCAGTCGTTCTACGATCGCCTGCCGGCGAAGGCCGAGGGCACCGTGTCGCAAAAGGACTGGGGACTCAGCCACGACAGTGCGGGGTTGTGCGTGCGATTTTCGACCGACGCGCCGTCGTTTCAGGTCCGCTGGACCCTGAACAAGAAGGACCTGGCCATGCCCCACATGCCGGCGACGGGGGTCAGCGGCGTTGACCTGTACGCCAGGGAAAAGGGCGCCGAGTGGCGTTTCGTCCAGAACGGCCGGCCGGCCAAAGTGACGAACACGGCCACATTCAAGCCGGCGCCCGGCGCCGAACTGCTGCTCTATTTGCCCCTCTACAACGGCGTGAAGTCGGTCGAGATTGGCGTGCCGAAAGACCGAACGATTTCCACGCCCGCGACGGCGGCGAGCAAGCCGCGAAAGACCATTGTCATCTACGGCACCTCGATTACGCAGGGCGGGTGCGCGTCGCGGCCGGGGATGGCCTTTCCGGCGATTATGGGCCGGCGGCTCGATGCCACGGTGATCAATTTGGGCTTCAGCGGCAGCGGACGGATGGAGCCGGAACTGGCCGGCCTGTTGGCGGAACTCAATCCGGCGGTGTACGTCCTCGACACCATGGGAAACATGTCCGACAAAGAGGTATCCGAGCGTGCCGAGCCGTTCGTCAAGAAGCTGCGCGCGGCCCACCCCGACACGCCCATCGTCTTGGTCGAGGACGCTCAGGCGGCCAACAAGCCGACGAGCAAGGGCCGCCTGTTGCAGGAGCTTCGTACGAAATTGGCCGCGCAAGGCGACAAGAACCTGTATTTCCTGTCCAACCAAGGAATGCTGGGGGACGACGGCGAGGGCACCGTGGACGGCGGCCATCCCAACGACCTGGGAATGATGCGCCACGCCGATGCGTTCACCAACGGCCTGCGCCCGATCTTGCAGGCCGCGAAGTAGCGATTCACGACTTTGTCGGCACGCCAAAATCATGGGAGATACGTCGCGATGAGACATCTTGAGCACAAATTCGTCCTTCTTGTCTCAACTCTGGCAATCCTTACGACGCAGGGTTCATTACGGGCTGAGAGCCTGGACCCCCAAAAAGCCAAGGCGAGCGACGACGGCAAGACGCTCTGGTATGACTGCAAGGATATCGGTGTAGAGGGCAAGGGCTGGACCGACACGCAGTCGTTCTACGACCGGCTGCCGGCCCACGCCGAGGGGAAAGCCACGGAGGCGGTGTGGAAGCTGAGCCATCAGACCACGGGATTCTGCGTTCGCTTTACGACCGACGCGCCGTCGCTTCAAGTTCGCTGGAGCCTCGCATTCGACGAGATCGCCAAGCCGCACATGCCGGCCACGGGCGTCAGCGGCGTGGACCTCTATGCCAAAGCCAAGGACGGGCGATGGCGATTCGTCGGCAACGGCCGGCCCACCGCCATGACGAACACGGCCACTTTCAAGCCGCCGGCCGGCGAGGAACTCTTGCTATATCTGCCTCTCTATAACGGCGTCAAGTCGATCGAGATCGGCATTCCGCCGGGCCGGACCATTTCGAGGCCCGACGCGGCCTCGCTCAAACAGCGCAAGACCATCGTGTTCTATGGCACCTCGATCACCCAGGGCGGCTGTGCCTCGCGGCCGGGCATGAACTCCACCGCCATCGCGGGCCGAAAACTGGATGCCACGATCATCAACTTGGGCTTCAGCGGCAGCGGGCGGATGGAGCCGGCAATGGCCGACCTGCTGGCCGAACTCAATCCGACGGTTTACGTGCTCGATTGCCTGTGGAACATGGGGCCGGCCGACGTGTCGGAGCGCATCGAGCCGTTCGTGAAGAAGCTGCGTGCGGCCCATCCCGACACGCCCATCGTGCTGGCCGAAGACTCCAGCGTCCGCGGCCAGTCGCCGACGGCGAAAGGGCGGATTCTCCGCGACGCCTACGAGAAATTGACGAAGGACGGCGTGAAGAACCTGCACTTCCTATGGAACGAGGGAATGCTCGGCGACGACGGCGAGGGGACGGTGGACGGCGTCCATCTGACTGACCTGGGCATGATGCGGCAGGCCGATGTGTTCGCGAAGGCTCTGCGCCCCCTGCTGCCATAGGCACGAAGCGTTGCGGTCAACGCAAGGGCAAGGCGTGCAAATCATTTCCGTCAGCATTGAAAAGGGACTTCTGCGGAAGACCGACCAGTTGGCCAAAAAGCTCCGCACCCAACGCACGAAGCTGATCGCCCGCGGCCTCGAAGCAATTCTCAACGAAGAAGTCGCGGTGGAGTGAGTAGCCTAAGCGCCGGGTTGATACGGAGCACGGCACGCGACGATTGAGATACCGACGGGAAACCCTGATACAGAATATGTCGAAGCCTGTCCGACCGCGCCACCTCTCGGCTCGACACCTTACTCTGTCCGTTCCACCGCTAGACGACTACTGCCGCAAAGGTTATCCTATCCTTCCGGCGGGGTAGATGTCCCGCTTTGCCAATAGCCCCTCGTGGTACACGCGAGATTCGCCGACCGGGATGCCAAACGAAGCCGATACTTGCCGCCGCTACGTTGTGCCCAAGCTCCAGGCCGCGGGCTGGGAGGACGAACCGCACCGCATCAACGAGCAGGTCACGTTCACCGACGGGCGGATCGTGGTGACGGGTCGGCAGGGCCGGCGGCGCCCGGGCAAGCGGGCCGACTACATCCTCCGCTATCCGCCCCGACTTCCCCATCGCCGTCGTCGAGGCGAAGCCCACCTACAACACCCCCGGCGACGGGCTCCAGCAGGCGAAGGAATACGCCGAAATCCTCGACCTCAAGTTCGCCTACGCGACCAACGGCCACGGCATCGTCGAGTTCGACTACACTGACCGGGCTTGGAGCGCGAGATCGACACCTTCCCCACGCCCGATGAGTTGTGGCGCCGGCTGGCCGGCCAAGAGCAACTCGCCCCCGAGGTGGCCGACCGGCTGCTGACGCCCACCTACAACCTCAGCGGCAAGCACCCGCGGTACTACCAGGAAATCGCCATCAACCGCACCGTCCGGGCGATCCTGCTGGGCGACCGTCGCGTGCTGCTGACGATGGCCACCGGCACGGGCAAGACCTTCGTGGCCTTCCAAATCTGCTGGAAGCTCTGGTCTTCCCGCTGGAACCGCACGGGCGAGCATCGCCGGCCCAAGATTCTCTACCTGGCCGACCGCAACGTGCTGGTCGATGACCCCAAGGACAAGACCTTCACGCCTTTCGGCGACGCCCGCATCAAGATCGGCGAAGGCGAGTTGAGCTACGGCCGCGAAATGTACTTCGCCATCTATCAGGCCATCGCCAAGGACGAGCGCCGGCCGGGGCTCTACCGGGAGTTCCCCCGCGACTTCTTCGACCTCATCGTGGTCGATGAGTGCCACCGCGGCAGCGCCCGCGACGATAGCAACTGGCGGGAAATCCTGGAATACTTCGAGCCGGCCTACCAGCTCGGCATGACGGCCACGCCGAAGCGGCAGGACAACATCGACACCTACCGCTACTTCGGCAATCCCATCTACACCTACAGCCTGCGGCAGGGCATCGACGACGGCTTCCTGGCCCCGTACCGCGTGCATCGGATCATCACCCAATGGGACGCGGCCGGCTGGCGGCCCAGCCAGGGCGACATCGACCGCTACGGCCGGGAGATTCCCGACGAAGTGTACGAGACGCCCGACTTCGAGCGGATCATCTCGCTCAAGGCCCGTACCGAAGCGGTCGCCAAGCACCTGACCGCGTTCCTCAAGAAGACCGACCGGTTCGCCAAGACGATTGTCTTCTGCGTGGACCAGGAACACGCCGACGAGATGCGCCGGGCCCTGAACAACCTCAACGCCGACCTGGTTCAGCAGTATCCCGACTACGTTTGCCGGGTCGTTTCCGACGAAGGCAGCATCGGCCGCGGCCACTTGAGCCGGTTCCAGGACGTGGAGCGCGCCACGCCCGTCATCCTCACCACGTCGCAGATGCTCACCACCGGCGTTGACATGCCGACCTGCAAGAACGTGGTGTTGCTGCGGATCATCAACGCCATGACCGAGTTCAAGCAGATCATCGGCCGGGGCACGCGGGTCCGGGACGACTACGGCAAGCTGTTCTTCAACATCCTCGACTACACCGGTTCGGCCACCCGCCTGTTTGCCGACCCCGACGTTCGACGGCGACCCGGAGGCGGAGACCGAAGACGGACATCGACCAGCCCGAACCGCCGGAAGAGGAGCCGCCGGAGGGAGAGCCTACCGAACCGGGCCACAGCCCGCTGCCGCCCGATGCCGTCCCGACGAACCGCCGCCGAAAGTTCTACTTCGACGGCGGGCAGGTGGCGATTGTCGCCCACCTGGTTTACGAGTTGGACGCCAACGGCCGGCAGCTTCGCGTGGTGCAGTTCACCGACTACACGGCCGAACAGGTCCGCACGCTCTACACCAGCGCCGCCGATCTCCGCGACGCCTGGGCCGACCCGGAAGACCGCGCCGCGGTCATCGAAGCGCTGGCCGAGCGCGGCATCGACTTCGACGAGCTGGCCGAGTCGGCCAACCAGCCCGACGCCGACCCCTTCGACCTGCTCTGCCATATCGCGTTCAACGCCCCGCTGCGAACCCGGCGGGAACGGGCCCGGCGTCTGCGAACCGAACGTAAGGACTTCTGGGACCAGTACAGCCCCGAGGCCCGCGCGATCCTGGACGAGCTATTGGAGAAGTACGCGGCCTATGGCGCGGCACAGTTCGTCATGCCCGATGTGCTGGCAGTGCCGCCAATCTCCGAGCACGGCAACGTGATGGAGATTGCCGAGAAGTTTGGGGGAGAAGAAAGACTTGCTGAAGCCGTGAGCCAGTTACAGACATTGTTATACGTATCCTGAAAGGCGTTACCTATGGCCTTATGCTTTGTCATGCAGCCATTCGACCGTGACAAATTCGACAAGCGGTTTGATGACGTGTTTGGGCCGGCGATCAAAGCCGCAGAATTGGAGCCCTACCGGGTCGACCGTGATCCAGGGGTCACCATTCCCGTCGAAGAAATCGAGAAAGGGATAGCGGGCGCCGACATCTGTTTTGCCGAAATCACAACTGACAACCCGAACGTGTGGTTCGAGCTTGGATACGCCATTGCCAGTGGGAAACCTGTCTGCCTCGTTTGTTCGGAGGAGCGCACGACCGCGTTTCCGTTTGACGTTAGGCACCGGACAATCATCGAATATAAGGTCGGTTCCAGTAGGATTTTAAGAAGCTTGGGGAGGCTATCACCGAACGTCTGCAAGCGACATTGGCAAGGGAACGGTCAATCGCCACCATCGACTCCCTGGAGCCTGTTACGACAACAGAAGGGCTCTCGCCGCATGAATATACCACCCTTGCCCTCATTGGCAGCGAACTCGACCCTGGCGGCGTCTCCGAGTGGCAAGCAAAACAGGCCATGAAAAAGGCTGGCTTCACCGAACTTGCGGCCGGGCTGGCAATCCAGTCCCTTCGTCGAAAAGGGTTCGTGACGCTCGACGTACAATCGGACCCCAATGGGGACCCCTTCACAGTATGCAAGATTACTGATGCTGGAGTGGATTGGCTTTTGGCAAATCTGAACAACATCAACCTGCACATCGTCCGCTCGGAAGAGCCACCTGAAGAGGCTGCGCCGGACGCTCAGTACGTGGTGATTTTCATAAGGCAGGATGCTATGCGCAAGAACGAAAAGGCCGCTCCCACTGCCCCAACTACCACCCAGCAACTCGGCAGCCTGATAAAGTCCGCCCGCGACATTATGCGGAAGGATAAGGGGCTCTCCGGCGACTTGGACCGGCTGCCGATGCTCACCTGGATCATGTTCCTCAAGTTCCTCGACGACATGGAACAGATCGAGGAGAGCCGGGCCAAGCTGGGACGCAAGAAGTACCGCCCGGCCATCGAGCCGCCGTACCGCTGGCGCGATTGGGCCGCCAACGAAGAGGGCATCACCGGCCCGGAACTGCTGGCCTTCATCAACCAGGAAGAGGCCGCCCGGCCCGATGGCAAAAAGGGGCCGGGCCTCTTCGCCTACCTCCGCTCGCTGCGGGCCGCCAACGGACGCGGCGACCGGCGCACCGTCATCGCCACGGTCTTTCAGGGCGTCATCAACCGCATGACCTCCGGCTACCTTCTCCGCGATGTCATCAACAAGGTCGACGGCATCCACTTCACCGCCCAGGAGGAACTCTTTACGCTTGGCTCGCTCTACGAGTCGATGCTCAAGGAGATGCGCGACGCGGCCGGCGACAACGGCGAGTTCTACACGCCCCGGGCCGTGGTGCGGTTCATGGTCGACGTGATCGACCCGCAGCTGGGCGAGACCGTCTTGGACCCCGCCTGCGGCACGGCCGGCTTCCTGGTCGAGACGTACAACCACCTGGCCAAGCAGTGCAAGACGGTCCAGGACCGCAAGGTTCTTCAGGAGCAGAGCATCTTCGGCGGCGAGGCGAAGCCGCTGCCCTACCTGCTGGGCCAGATGAACCTGCTGCTGCACGGGCTGGAAAGCCCGCAGATCGACCCCGAGAACAGCCTGCGGTTCCCGCTCAACGAGATCGGCGACCGCGACCGGGTGGACGTGATCCTGACCAATCCGCCCTTCGGCGGCGAGGAGGAACGCGGCATCCTGGGCAACTTCCCCGAGGACAAGCAGACGGCCGAAACCGCGCTGCTGTTCCTGCAACTCATCATGCGAAAGCTCCGGCGTCCCAACCTCCCGTCGTCCAATCGGGAGAGGGGCTGAGGGCTTGACTGCGTCCCGGCCGCGCTGCCGTGGTCGTGCCCAACGGCACGCTGTTCGGCGACGGCGTGTGTGCCCGCATCAAGGCCCAATTGCTCGAAGAGTTCAACCTGCACACGATCGTCCGCCTGCCCAACGGCGTCTTCGCCCCCTACACGAGCATCCCGACGAACCTGCTGTTCTTCGACCGCTCGGGCCCGACCAAGTGCATCTGGTACTACGAGATGCCGCTGCCCGAGGGGCGGAAGAACTACAGCAAGACCAAGCCCATCCAGTACGAGGAGTTCGCCGAGTGCCTGGCGTGGTGGAAGAAGCGGAAGGAGAACGGCCGGGCGTGGAAGGTCAAGGCTTCCGAGGTCATCAAGCGGGATGACGACGGGAACCTGTTGTCGGTCAATCTCGACATCAAGAACCCCAACGCAGCCGAGGCCCTGGAACACCTGCCGCCGGAGCAACTGGTCGAGGACATTTTGGCGAAGGAGACGGCGGATCATCGAGATCATGGGCCAAGTGCGGGCCGTGCTGAGGAAGGGGGTGGCAATGTGAGCAAGAAGACCTCCCTGATTCCCACCCAACGGATTGAGCGGGCAATTCTGCTTCTTCGCGGCCAAAAGGTCATATTGGATCGGGATCTGGCCGCCTTATACGAGGTGGAAACCAAGATTCTCAACCAGGCTGTCAGGCGAAACCGCGACCGCTTCCCCAGAGATTTCATGTTCCAGCTTACGGACGAGGAATTCGAGAATTGGAGGTCACAAATTGTGACATCCAATCCAGCGGCCAAAATGGGGGTCCGCCGAAAACCTTACGCCTTTACCGAGGAGGGCGTGGCCATGCTGTCGAGTGTGTTGCGCAGTGCCCGCGCGGTGGCCGTGAATATCGAGATCATGCGGTCGTTCGTGCGTCTGCGGCAGATTTTGGCGTCTCACAGCGACCTGGCGCGGAAACTTGAGGCCCTGGAAGGCAAGTACGATGCCCAGTTCCGAATTGTCTTCGACGCCATTCGCCAATTGACGTCCCCCCCGCCGCGCCCGCCGCAACGCCCGATCGGCTTTCACACCAAGCCGGAGGGCCGAAAATGAGCCAAGGTTGGCCGATGGTGCCGCTGGGGGATTTGCTCTTGCCGGTCAGCCGGGCAGAGTCGGTTGCCCCCGATCGGCGGTACGACATCTTGGGTGCCCACTGGTACGCGAAGGGTCTCTACACCAAGGAAACCAAGTACGGTTCAGAGATTGCGGCCTCCAAGGTGTACCGGGTGGAGGAAGGTGATTTCGTTTACAACCGCCTGTTTGCATGGAAGGGTTCATTTGCATTGGCTACGGCGGCGAACCACGGCTGCTACGTGTCCAACGAGTTCCCATGCTTCGCGATTGATCGGGAACGACTGGAGCCCGGTTTTATCCTTCACAACTTCAGCCGGACCTCGGCCTGGACCGAAGCACTCGGATTAAGCTCGGGCGGAACTCCGACGAGCCGGAACCGGCTCAAAGAGGCGATGTTGCTCAGAATGGCGATTCCCCTTCCCCCGCTTCCCGAACAGCGCCGGATTGTGGCGAAGGTCGAAGAACTGGCGGCGAAGATCGAAGAGGCGCGGAGGCTACGGCGGAACAGCGGCCAGGAAGCAGACTCTGTAGTCAGCAGTGAATTGCGATACGCTCTCGCCAGCCTTGAAACCCGCTACGGGGCTCGACAACTGGAGTCCGTGTTGACCGACGCAGGTTACGGCACGTCCGAGAAGTGCCATGCTGACCGTCGCCATGATGCCATTCCAGTTCTGCGAATCCCAAATGTCGTCTCGGAGAAGGTCGACCTCACTGGCCTCAAGTACGCAGTGCTTCCCGACCCAGAAGCCGCAAAAGTGAACCTCAAAGAGGGCGACATTCTCGTCGTGAGGACGAATGGCAGTGCCGGCCTTGTCGGTCGTTGCGCCGTTGTCCCGCCTCTGCCCGAGTCCCATGCGTTCGCCTCGTATCTAATACGCCTGCGCTGCGACCGAGAGCAAGTCGAACCCGACTACCTTCAACTTGCCCTTCGACATCTGCGGGCAAGTGGTCAACTGTTTGATTTCGCACGAACAACGGCCGGGCAGTACAACGTGAGTATCGGCCGCCTCAACGCGGCGCGGCTCCCCGTCCCACCGAAACCAGAACAACGTCGGCTTGTGGCAACCATTGCCACCTTGCAGGCGAAGGTGGACGCGCTGAAGGCATTGCAGGCCCACTCTGCCGCCGAACTCGACGCCCTGCTGCCCTCCGTGCTCGACAAAGCCTTCAAGGGGGATCTGTAGGTTGTATTGAGAAGATCGGCAAGTTGTCGATGGATCGCGTTGGCGAGAAAGGCCCTTGGTTCCCACGTTCCGGTGGCCCGGCACACTGGCACAATTCTCCCGTTGACGCGAAGCAAGGACTTATGTACACTATCTCAACGTGACACGCTCCCGCCGCGAGATCCGCACGAGACGCGGTCGAAACGGCAGAATGCGGTTAATAGGGAGGAAAGGACGCACGCAAAGTCGCAAAGGCGCGGAGATTTGAAGGCTTGGCAACCATGACGCATTTCCACAGGGCCGCCATTTCGTGTCGAATAGGCCCCCGTCGCACACGGTTCTTGCTTGTCTTTTGCGTCTTTGCGCCTTTGTGCCTTTGCGTGAGCTTTGCCGGGAGGCGTCCGTCATTTCTCCCGCCGCGTCTTACTCGTTGGCCGCTTTGGAAAATTCCAAGCTTGTTGACCAACAACACGAGAACGTCGCCCCGGGCTGCCCTCACCCCGATTCACATTCCCCAGCGTTGCCGGCGGGCCTCGCTGGTGACCACCGGTCGCGGACCCAACGCAAGGCCGATCCAGCCGTCGTCGATCACGAATTGCGTGATCGCCGCCTCGCCGAGTTTCTTCTCCTTGACGATCTGCTCCGGGATGAGTGCCCAGGGCTTGTTCTCCGAGAAGACGTGCGAGAAGATCCCCCGCAAGGCGATCTGCGCCCGCGGGACCGAGCAACTGGATCACGCCGTCGCGGACCAGTTCGGCCGAGCGTCCCTTGACCTCCGGCCGATAGAACGCGCGAATCTGGAACTTCTTCCAGCTTTGCCGGCCTTTGCCGAGCCGCGCGATCGACAGCGTCGATCGCCACGCGGCCGCCCTGGCAGCGGACCACCACGGCGTCCTTTTCGGCGAAGGTGATCTTCACGTCGGCCTGGTCGGGGTCGACCGACCACGTGGCGGGGCGATTCAGCCGTTCCGCGACGTGCGCCGATAGTTCGGGCACGGTGAACGTGCGGCCGTTCAACTACAGCCGCTGGATGCCGTTGTTGATCACCGATTCGTGGATCTGCACGCTCGCCAGGCTGTCGGCAGGCGCTTCTGGCCGGGCCGTGTGGCCGCCCAACTGATCTTCGCCCGGCTACCCGCAACCGCATCGTGAACCGTTTTTCGGTGGTTTCGGCCGCAATCATTTGGGGGTCGAGCGACAAGGTGTTCAACGGATCGAACACCCGTTCGTTCACGCGTTTCACGACTTCGGCAAAACGCTCGCGGGCCTCGGTGTCGAGACGTTCGCGCGCCTGGGACGCGATCTTCTCCTTCAACTCGCGGGTAGCCGCCGCCTTGCTCTGCTCCAACTGCGATTTGGCCAGACTCTTGGCGAACCCGCCGAGCACGGGAACGCCGTCCAAGGGAGTCTCCACGCCGCGCAGCCGGGTCTCGTTGTACACCTCCGCCTCGGCCTGCCACAGATGGATGGCATCCATGTCGATTTCGATGCGGCTTCCAGGCGGTGTACGACGACTCGCTGTCGTTGTGGAAGCGGGCCGGGCCGGCATCGGCGGTGGTCATGGCCGCGATCTCGCCGGTGACCACCAGCGCCATCAGCACGCGCGTGGGATCGGGCAGCATCCGCACCGCCACTTCCGAGGCCATCAGGCTTTCGCCCCACACGGGACGCCCCAGCACCGTCTCGCGCACGGGGGCATACTCCAGGTTCCGCTCGGGAATGAGCTTGTTGAGCAGTTCCTCGGTCACCGCGATGCGAAGGTTCGCGTTGCGATAGTGCATGTCGACGCTATTGGCCAATTGACGCCGCGCCTCGACCGGCGCCATCGCGAGGTATTGACAATCGAGGGCCAATTTGCGGGCGTCGCTGGGCAGGCCCATGCGTTCGTACGCCTCGATGTCGCGGAGCACCGCCGCGGCGCCGACGGGTTCGGCCGCCCATCGCCGCAACTCGGCCCGCAACGCCGCCACCGGCCCGCTGGAAACGAACTTCTGTTGGTGCGACGTCAGCGGAGTCTGCGTGAGCCGAACCAACGCCTCACGGGCCACTTGCCGCGCCACGGCGTCCTCCGCGGCTGACGGCAGCCTGGACGACTCCTTCAGGGCGTCGATCAGCAGGTAATTGCGCCAGGCCTGGCCTTCGGCCGAATCGCCCGTAGCCGCGTCGATCTCGGCCAGGCATAGTGCGAGCCGCTCGCGATCGACGGCCAGCGGCTTGGCCTCGGCCGACTGCGGCGCGCCGAGCCGGACAACTTCCTGCCACACGTCGAGCCGGCGTCCCAAGGCGAACCCGGCCTGACCGAGCTTGTGGGCAAGTTCCTTGTTCGTTTCTCTGACCTTCTTCGCCAGTTCCGGCGCCTGGCGGTCCAACTCCTTAAGACGCCCGAGAATATCCTCCGCCTCGGCCGTCCCACCGGTGAGCGCAGGTCCCAGCGCCCGAATCTGCCGCACCACCTCCGCCGCCCATTGGCTCGTCGGTTTTGCGGCGGTCAAGTCCTTCAGGCTCTCCAACAGCGCTGCCGGCTCCCGCCATGAGTCATCGGCGCGGCGCGGAGCCGACGCACTCTCGGAAGGGGACACGCTGGAACGAGAGCGCGTCGCGTCGGGTGCGACAACTGCTTCCGCCGGCTGGAGTTCATCGTGTGGAACCGCACGGGCCGCCGAGGGAATGTTGGCCACCCGTTCCGGAACCCGCTGTGGCGACTCGGGCGGGGCGGCCGGTTGTTCGATCGGCGCCGCCGCAGGCTCGATTCGCCCAGACGCATCGGCGGCCACTTTGCCCTCCGGGACGACCGGTTGGGGGCCATCGACCACCGACGAAATCATCTCCACCGTTGGGACGACGGAGACTCGCGTGAGCGTCTTCCGCTTGCTGGGGCAACGGTCGTGCCGCCGCCTCTTGGATGGCCGCAGGACTTTCAACCGGATTCCCGGTTTCACTTCCTGGCGATGGAGACCGCGAGTCCCGATCATCGCTGGCTGGCGGAAGGTCAGGTTGCGGGGGAACAGCCAAGGCAGCCGTGCGGCTGTCTGGGCTTATGCCCTCGACCGCTTCATCCTCCTCTTCCCCGCGCGCGAAAGGAGCGACGGCGCCTTTTCGTCTGCGGTTTCGTCGGGGAACACCGGGTGGGCCGTCTCGCTCAGAGCGCATTTCGGGGGAGGAATCGGGGCAGTTCCGGCAAGGTCCGTGCATGTCGAGTGCTGCGGCTCAGATTCCCACATTCGGGGGGCGGCGATGCCCAACACCACGAAGAACGCCAGAATGCACAGAACGGTCCACGCAGATCCACGTCGCGGCTGGTCCATCGCTCATCCCCTCGATCTGGTACGGCCCGGAAATCCGTAACGTCCGGTATCGAGTAAGATCGGTTCGCGGGAAGGAGGAAGTCCACGGAGAGTGAATAGTGGTTAGTGGCTAGTGGTTAGTGGCTAGTAAAACACGGACGGCGAGGAAATCTGGGGTGAATGCGAAATGTGGCCGACCACTAACCACTAGCCATTCGCCACTAACCCGCCATCCAGCGCAGTATCGTCGTGCTCATAGCCGGGGGCGCAACAGCACAAGAACTCGAGCACGCCATTGCCCGCATTGGTGATCTGGTGCGACACGCCCGGCGGGATGGCAATGGCGTCGCCGGGCCCCACCGCCGCCACTTCATCGCCCACCCGCATCAGGCCGCGGCCTTCGAGGATGTAGTAGATCTCCTCGGTCTGGACGTGATGATGGGGTGTCGTGTGACCGCCGGCCGGCAGGCGCGCCTCGGCCAACGTCTGATGGCAGATGCAGGAGTTGCGATGGGCCAGGAGCTCGCGAATCTCCGAGCCGTCTTTGGTGGCAAAAGCCGGCACGTGGTTGACATTGCGGATGTCCATGGCCGTTACCTCTTGCGGTAGATTCCCACCACCGCCGGCAAGTACGAGCGGACGTCCCACGCCGACGGATCGGGCAATGTCTGAAAATCAAACCGCGCATCGGCCTCGACCACGAAGACGCTCTCGACGGGGGCGGTCTGGATCAGCCCGGCGATCATTTCCATCATTTCGTCGGCGCGATTGACGTAGAAATCGTACGGCGGCGAGCAGAACACGGCCCACGGCGTTGGGCCAAGCACCGGCTTGCGCTGGAACCAGATGAACACGTTGCCGGCGACGATTTCGGTTTGCCGCTCGACGCCGAGCACGGCCGCGTTCTGGCGAATGATGTTGGCGGTGGGGTGGTGCTGTTCGATCAGGGTGGCCCGATCGGCCCCACGGCTCAGCGACTCCAGCGCCAGTGCCCCGGTGCCCGCGAAGAGGTCGATCGCGTGTTTGCCCCGAATGCTGGGACCGATGAGGTTGAAGACGGTCTCGCGGAGACGGTCCTTCATGGGGCGCGTGCGGATCTCGCCGCTATAGTGCAGCCGCCGGCCGCGATATTGCCCCCCGATGATCCGCAGCCCGGCAATGGTTTGGGGGGGCTGACGCGGCGTGCCCTTGACCCTGGACGATGTCGGATGACGTTTTCCCCCCACGGACCAGTGCTCCACCTTGCGAATTGCCCGAAGCCGTGGAATATGGTACCGTAGATTTCGTGGGCCGGAAAGGTCTGATGCCCCCTCACAGGACCCAAGGAACTCAACGATGCGTCTCCGAATTGTGGCGATCCTGACGATTCTGCTGCTGCACTTGCCGGTGGTGGCCTTGGCGGCCGAGCAGGCGCCGCCCGCACCGCCCAAGCTTGGCCCCGAAGCCGAGAAGTTCTACCGCGTGCATGCGGAATTGAATGCCGTGTTGGGTGAATTGGCCGCCTTGCAGGTGAAGTATCGCCTGGCCGACGACGAAAAGCGGGCGGAGATCCAACTGCAATGGAAGGAATTGATGGCCAAAGGCGAGAAGCTGGAGCCGCAGTTCCTTGAGGCGGCCAAGAAGGCATACGCCGAGGCCCCCAACGCCGACAGGTTCTTGGTCCGACTTCTTGGTCCCGTTGTTGGGACAGAAGATGCAGCACGACGATTTCGACACGGCCGCCGAGATCGGCAAGTTGCTGATGGAGAACAAATGTGAGGGGAGGCCTTGGCCAATTGGGCAGGTATTGCCGCCTTTGCGGTCTCCGATATCGACGCCGCCGAGAAGTACCTCGGCCAGGCGAAGAAGGACGGATACTATGATTCGCCGCCCAAGGAAGACAAGTTCGCCCCCGTTGGCCAACTCTACCGGGAGAGTCTGGAATACTACCGCAAGGCATGGGACGCCGAGAAGGCAATCCGCGAGCGTGAGGCCAAGCAGGACGACCTTCCCCGGGTCTTGTTGAAGATCGGAGACAACCAAGGGCGACCCAAGGGCGATATCGAGCTGGAACTGTTCGAGAACGAGGCCCCCAACACCGTCAAGAACTTCATCTACCTCATCGAGCGGGGACGCTATGACGGACTGACGTTCCACCGCGTGCTCCCCGGTTTCATGGCCCAGGGCGGCGATCCGCTGGGAACCGGCGCGGGCGGGCCGGGCTACACGATTCCCGACGAATGCCAAAGACCAGACCACCGCCTGCACTTCCGCGGCAGCCTGAGCATGGCCAAGTCGAGAGACCCCGATTCCGGCGGGTCGCAGTTCTTCATCACCTTTGTGCCGACCAAGCAACTCGACGGCGTACACACGGTGTTCGGTCGCGTGGTGGGCGGCATGGACGTCTTGGCCAAGATTCAGCGCCGCGACCCCGACAAGGACAAGGAGCCCGCCCGGCCCGACAAGATCATCGAGGCCAAGGTGATCCGCAAGCGACCGCACGAGTACGTGCCGAAAAAGATGCCGGAGTAGGGGAGAGTTGAGAGGAAAGAGACGAGCGGGGAGACGCAAGAACGCCCGGCGACTGCGGTCGCGGGAACGGAGTCGAACGAGCGATAGATTGCTGGCCCGCACTGGCGGGACTGAAATTGTCCCGTCAGGAAAATCTGCGTAGCGCTCTGGCGGAGGAGGCGTATCATGGAGATCATGACGATGGGCAAAGTGGTCGTGCCGGCTCGCATCGAGAACTTGCAGGACGCCTACGAGGCCGAGAAGACGGGGTTGTCGGCCGGGGCGATTCGCACGGTGGAAGTCTCCGATGCGCTGGTGGACACCGGCGCCACGATGCTCTCTCTTCCGCGGCGTCTGATCGCCCAACTCGGACTGAAGCGCACTCGCAGCAAGACTGCCCGAACACCCGCGGGCATTGTCTCGTTCGACATTTACGGAGTCGTCCGGCTGACCGTACTGGAGCGAGACTGTATTCTGGAAGCGGCCGAAATTCCCGACGATTGCCCGGTACTGATCGGTCAAATCCCCCTGGATATGTTGGATTTCGTGGTCGATCCCGTCGGCCAACGCCTGATCGGCAACCCGGAACACGGCGGCAAGCAGATGATCAATATGTTCTGACGTCGTTCGGCGCAACCCCACCCTGTCTCAGCCCCGAGCCGTTGCAGCAGCCTGCGTCATTATGTTCGCGAGCGATTCCCATTCGTCCTTCACATCATCGTCCGCATGCGGCAAGTACTCCAAGAAGGTCTTCACCAACTTCGGCTGCAGCTCGTGCGTGATCAGCCTCTCGATCTCCTGGTCTTTCTTTGTGCGCTTGCCACGGGTGGCTCTCTCCGCCGCAAGCGCATCCCAGTTGATCCGAGTCCGAGCCGAATTGGGTGGCAGGCAGACTCCAACCTCCGCGGCTAGCCACCTCGATAGGCAAAGCAGTATATCCTTGCCTGCCCATTCAATCCGCCATTCGCGCGAAGTGACCGTCACAGCGTCCCACTCGCGGCATTTCAGGTCAAACTGATCCAAAAAGTTCTGACAGTCAATTGACGCACTGTCTCGATGATGCAAGCTGGCCTTTTCCCTTAACACTCTCTCCAGCGCGCTCTTCACTACACATGTCTCGGGCGCAATCATTTCGCATTTGTCCGCACTCCAACGCGGGCGCGCTGTCGGCCTCGGCAATCCGCCGATGTATTTGGACTTGAATGGGGCGCTATGTTGGAAACTTTGCCAGAACTGGTACAGCGCGAACTGCGCCGCCTGGTCAACCCGTAGGCATTTTAGGACCGATTTCAGTCGCCCTTGTACGAATTCGTGATCGCCGGTCTGAAAGTACCTCCATGAACACGGGAACAAGAACCTCAGGCTCGATCAAGTAGTTCTCAATCTCATTCCTTGCCCACGTCTGCCACACCCGCACTCCAACGGCGCTCAACCCTGTCCTCCTTCTTTCCTTCGCAATCTGCCCTCGCCTGCTCTGGAGTTCGATAGTCTCGATCCTCTACGACAACAAGCGGACGTGAGCGGCCAATGGCATCAGCCAAGCCGAAGATGGACTCCTGCGTTCCGCAGGCCCATACGTCCGCCAGAACCTCGGGAGCACGAATAGCAATCCATTTCTCAATCAAATCGACCTCGAAGCCTGCCACGTCGCCTTCGCAGAGAATCGCGACGTCACCGGCACGAGGATAACGATTCTGAACCGATAGGGCGTTCATTCGTCGACCCCCAGCGATCCCAACTCGATCATAGCGTTGTCCGCCGACGCCCTCCTCCTTAGTTCGTCGGAGTGGGTAGTAAGGATAAACTGGTTCTCAACTCCGATGTGCGGGAGAGCCAGGTACAACTGGCGTATCCACTTGGGATGGAGATGAATTTCTGGTTCGTCAATGAGAATAATGCTCCGCTGGATCTGTCCGCGGTAGACCAGCCGAGTAATATACTCCAGGATAACCTGTTCGCCCGACGCGGCATTGCTGAGCGGATATAGATGCGGACCATCCTGTAGCACGGGAGAGGGAACCCCCTCTCGATACTTGATCCCCAGGTATTTCTTGGGGGAGCACACACGATCAAAGATATGTTGGACCTGCTTCTCCCGATTCCACTCATCCGGAAGCGTGCCGTGCCGGCTGAGGGCATATGCGGCGAGAGACTCCAAAATGTCGGAGACTGGCCGATCATGGCGTCCGCGCCTTTCGGTATTTTCGTCTTCTTGAGCATCCTCGGATTCCACGGCATTTCGTGGCGGAGCGACTTCCCGATCGGCTCCACCAACCACACGAAGCAACAAGTTTCTGTCCTGGGGAAAGAACTCAAAGCCGCCAACCTTGGCCACGAGGTCCTGGCCCAACTCCTTCGCTGCTCCGATGGCCCACGCCTTTGCCAGCAGCCAAGAACGCACTTCATCAATGTGGGGGCTCACATCCGCGCTCGACCAGTTTCGTTTTTTCCCCTCTGCATCGAAACCGGGCGGGTGCTTCCACGTGACCACAACGCGGCTGTCTGGTAGCGCCGGAGGCGGCTTCTTTCCCAGGCGTTTCATTACCTCGGGAATGATCTCTTGTTCTTCAGCCGAGAACTGCAATTCGACCTCAACCGTGCTCTCAGGAGGCCGGTCGGTCCAGCCCGTCTGTGTGGATGCGGGAAGTCGAATGTCGTCTCTCGTAGGCTCGGGCACATCCGTGGTCCGGTAGCCCATGACGCCTCGTAGGGCTTGCATGATCCCAAACAGGATGCTCGTCTTGCCACAGCCGTTCGGTCCAACTATCACTGAAACCGGCCTTGGCACCCCGGATGAGTCCGTAAACGAAATTTGGAGTTCCGAGATCGCGCGATAGTTCTCGATGCGCACTGATCTTATGTACATACTTCTATTCACTCCGTAGTCCAATAGGAGCGCCGGAATATAGCGTGCGCTCGTCGGCACGTGGCAAAAGTCACTCTTCCATGACCTCTTTCTCCCGCGCCTTCGCCAAATCGGTCGCCTGCGCCTCGTAGGTCTTGGTGAGGTCCTGGATCTCTTCCTTGACGTGGTCGCGGTCGTCCTCGGAAAAGTCTTTGTCTTTTTCGCCCTGGTCGGCCGACTTGTTGCCGTCGCGGCGGATGTTGCGGATGGCCACCTTGGATTCCTCGGCCAACTCCTTCACCCGGCCGACCATCTTGCGGCGGACCTCCGTCGACAGCGGCGGAACGTTCAGCCGGATCACGCGGCCGTCGCTCTGCGGATTGAAGCCCAAATCGCTCGTCTGGATGGCCTTTTCGATGTCCTTGATCGTGCCGGGGTCGTAGGGGCGAATGACGATCTGGTTCGGCTCCGGCGCGCCACCGAGGCCACCTGCTTGATGGGAACGGCCGAACCATAGACCTCCACTCGCAGCGAATCGACCAGCCCCGGGTTCGCCCGGCCGGTGCGAATCCCCGCCAGGTCGCCCTTGAGCTTGCGAATCGCCTTCTCCATGCGTTCTTCGACATCCAGCAGGATTTCGTCGGTGGTCATGGTGGTTTCTTCTACTCGTGTATCAACGTCCCGATCTGCTTGCCCAACACGGCGTCTTCGATGTTTCCGTCCTTGCGGAAGTTGAACACCAGGATCGGCATGTCGTATTCGGCGCACTTCGTGATCGCTTCGTGGTCCATCACGCGCAGGTTTTGCCGCCGTACGTCGTCGTAGCTCAAGTGGCTATAGAGAACGGCGTGGGGATTCTTCTCCGGGTCATCGCTGAAGACGCCGTCGACGCGAGTTGCCTTCAGGAGGATTTCGGCCTCCAGTTCCAGCGCCCGCTGGGCGGCCGCGGTGTCGGTGGTGACAAAGGGGCTGCCCGTGCCGCCCGCCAGAATGACGATGCGGCTCTTTTCCAGGTGGCGCCGCGCCCGGCGGCGGATGTACGGCTCGGCGACGCCGTCGGTGCGAATGGCGGTCATCAGCCGCGTGTCGCAGCCCAGCGACTCCAGGGCGTCCTGCAAGGCCAGGCCGTTGATCACCGTGGCCAGCATGCCCATGTAGTGGGCCGTGGCCTCGTGGACGCAGGAGTTGCCCGAGGTGAACTGGGCCCCGCGAAGGATGTTGCCGCCGCCGATGACGATGGCGATTTGCACCCCGTGCTGGGCGGCGTCGTAGGTCTGCCGGGCGATGTGCAACACGGCATCCATGGCGATGCCCCGCTCGCCCGGATGAACAAATCCCTCGCCCGAAACCTTCAACACCACGCGGCGATACTTGGGAGCCGCCTCCGCTTGCGTTTGATCGGCCATAGTCAACCCTATTCCTTGGGCAACTCCCAGTGGACGAACCGGACCAGTTTCATGCCGGCCGCCTTGGCCACCTCGGCCACGGTCTTCTTGCCGAACTTCATCTCGTTGGCAATCGGCTGCTCGGCCAGGCAACTCTTGGCGTAGAAATCGCGCATCCGGCCTTCGACCATCTTGTCGATGATCTTCTCGGGCTTGCCTTCTTGCCGCGCCTGGGCCGCGAGAATCTCCCGCTCCTTCGCCACGGCCGCCGGGTCCAACTCTTCCTTGTACACGACCACCGGACGCATGGCGGCCACGTGCATGCAGATGTCGCGCACCACCTCGCCGTTGCCCCCTTCAAACTGCAAGAGCACGCCGGCCGCCGCATTGTGATGGGCATAGCCGCCGCACTGGCCGTCAATCCGCACGATCCGCTCCAGCTTGAACACCTCGCGGATGCGATGGTTCAGGTCCTCAAACTGCTGCTTCAGCGTCGCCGCCTTCTTGCTGGGCGACGGCTGCTCCAGAAGTTCTTCCGGCGTCGCGGCGCCGGGCCCGGTGGCCAGTTGTTGCGCCAGGTCGTTGGCCAGTTGCACAAACTCCTGGTTGGCCGACACCGGGGCGCTCTCGCACCGCAGATCGATCATCGTGCCGACTCCTCCCTGCGGCGCCAGGTATACGGCGATGCGTCCGCACGAGGTGGTTCGGCCCGCGCGTTTCTCCATCAGCTTGGCCCCGCCCTTGCGGAGCACCTCGACGGCCTTCTCGGCGTCGCCGCCGGCGTCCTGGAGGGCCTTCTTACAGTCCATCATGGGCAGGCCGGTCCGTTCGCGAAGCATCTTGACGGCCGCCGCGGAAATCTCTGCCATGGATTCTGTCTCCCTTGTCGGAATATCGTTCGCTATTGCTTGTTGGATTGGGAAAGGCGAGTCTTGGCCTTGGGTCTTTGGCCTTAGGTCTTCGCCACCAAGGCCTAAGACCGAAGGCCCAAGACCCAAGCCCGAAGCCCTGTGCGCGCGGCGCTTAGCCCGAGACCGCCACGGCCCCTTCGGCCTGCTCCTGCTTCATCGCTCCGGCGGAGACCTTGCCGGCCAGCACGGCGTCGGCCAACAGCGCTACGATCAACTCGATCGAGCGGATGCTGTCGTCGTTGCCGGGGATGGGCAGGTCGACCACGTCGGGATCGCAATCGGTGTCGATCAACGCCACCGTAGTGATGCCCAACTTGCGGGCCTCGCTGATGGCGTTCTTCTCTTTCCGCGGGTCGATCACCACCAAACACTCGGGCAGCCGGTTCATGCTGCGAATGCCGTTGAGGTTGCGATACATCTTGCGGTACTCGCGCGTCAGGGCCGACTGCATCTTCTTCGAGTAGGTGCCGAGCTGGTCGGAACTGCGGATGGCTTCGAGCTCTTCCAACCGCGTGAGCCGGCTGCGGATCGTGCGGAAGTTGGTCAGCGTGCCGCCCAACCAGCGGTCGCTCACGTAGGGCATGCCAGAGCGGCTGCCTTGCTGCTCGATGACGTCGCAGGCCTGCCGCTTCGTGCCCACCAACAACACCAGACTCCCCTGGGCGGCGACTTTCTGCAGGTAGCGACGCGCCCGCAGCAGGCCGCGAATCGTCTCGCGGACGTCAATGATATGGATCAGGTTGCGGCGGGCGTAGATGTACGGCCGCATCTTCGGGTTCCAGCGGCTGGCGCGATGGCCGAAATGGACCCCCGCCTCGATCAAGTCTTTTACCAGAACAGTGGCCAAGCAAGGACTCCTTCACAAAGGCACACCGGCGATGTCGGAAAAAGGGGGAAAGGTCCAATTTGGGCGAAGCACCGGGCACCGACCGAAGGTTGGTCGAGCCGTTCCGGCAAATTGGGCCTGTCCCCTTTTTCCGCGTCCGGCGTTAGACACTCATATTCGGTCGAGTTGAACATTCTACCGCCCTGGACCGTTCAAGGCGCTAAACCCTGCAATTTAGCAGGCGGGCCACCCGTAGTCAATAGGGAGCGCGCGGCTCACAAGGTCGATTAGTTCTTCAATGTGGGAGGCGACTCCAGTCGCCGATTGCCCGAAGACCGCCGCAAATCGGCGACTGGAGTCGCCTCCTACAAGCCCTGTTTGCGAAGAACTGATCGGCCCTGGAGCGGCTCAGCCGCCAAGGGGGGGGCCGAACCCCGATTGACAACGATGTCGCCGCGCGTTATGCTTAGGTGGTTGCGGCCCCCACTCGTCACCTTACGGGAGTGCATGTCATGCTCTGCAAGTGCCCCGACTGTCACAGGGACGTAAGTTGTACCGATCCGAAGGGCACTGTCACCTGTCCCTTCTGCAGCCGCCGTTTCAAGGTTACCGGCAAGAAGGCCAAGCGGGTCGAAGAGGTGATCGAGGTGCTCCGGCACGGCCACTACAGCCCGCCGTCCGGCCGAAGCGACGCCGGCTATTGGGGCTGAGGCGGCCCGAGTTCCCGCCACGGAATCTTCACACGGCGACGGCCGCGGCAGCTATTTCCTGTTCTGCTTCCACTTGGCCAACGAAGCGGCAGACTCGGCCGACCGCCGGCCGGCCAGTAGTCCCTCGGCGCTAATATCCTCATCGAGATCGGGCCAGTGAATCCCCTCGCCATCGCCGATCAACTCGTAGTGCTCTCGTTCTGCCTTGGCGCCGTGCAGCAACCTTGGATACCACGCCAGAGGGACGGACAACGAGCGTCCGTTGTCCAGCCGCACGATTAAGGCGTCTTCCGAGAAATCGACCGATTCGGCAAAGACGTCACGCTCGGTCACCAAAGTGCTCATTCCTGAAAGCAAGCTACCCGGCAAGGATTCGAACCTTGAACGAGGGAACCAAAATCCCTTGTGTTACCATTACACCACCGGGTAACGACGCCACCATCTTACACCGAGCAGCCAAGGCCCTGCAACCCCGTGCCGGACCGCCGGAGCCGGGGACAGCCGGAGCCGGGGAGACAATACATAATTGTCGCCTCATCCGACAAATAACGTATTGTATCCCCGAAAGTCGCGTATTTTACTCAGACTTCTCCGTCGTCCCAGATTTGGTGGCTGTCACCTTTTTCCCTCCGGCATTTCGACGATCTACTTCGCCGCCGCCCTGCGCGACAACGGCGGCGGGGTTGTCATCGGCTCAGAACTCGAGCCGAGCAAGGTGGCCCGGGCGACTCGGCATCTCGTCGAGGCCGGCCTTTCCGAGTACGCCGAAATTCGTGCCGGCGACGCCAGGGAGACGTTGCAAGACCCGGGCGGCGCCGTCGACTTGCTGTTTCTTGACGGCTGGAAAGAACTGTATCTGGACGTGTTGCACCTGGTGGCGGCCAACCTCAATCCGGGTTCGGTCGTCCTGGCCGATGACGTGGCTCTCTTTCCCGAGCAGTTGGCGTCGTATCTGGCCTATGTCCGTGACCCGGCCCACGGATTCGTGTCGGTTTGCCTTCCGTTGGGCGACGGCATCGAGTACCCCGTCAAGTGCTAGCGCCGCGTTCGGCGGAAAGGCTCGCGCACGACCCTGCAAATTGCGGAATGCACTTCTGTCCGTCTGCGACAGCACGTTTTGAACATAATGCCAGGGCTACGGCCGAACGTAGGGCGAGGCCAAACCGAAATGCGACCCCATTCCGCACTCGCCGGAGATGACACCCACGTGTCCGGATGGCAGGCTTGCCCTATCGCTACCGACTGCGTGTCCGTCGTCGCCATGCCATGAAGATCAGAATCGCCGCGCCATTCGCCAAAAGGACACATGTGGCAGGTTCGGGCGTCGGTGTCAGCAGAAAGGCGCGAGTTGCCCCAGCCGAGTCGTACCCGTATCCTACGATCTGCCCGACGTCGTTGATGTCTTTGGCTTCCACCAGTCTAAATCCAGAAGTCGGGTCAATCAGGGAATTCAGGTCGATCATGGTGCCGTTGGTGTAAAGAAAGGCATCTTGGCCGCCGCTAGCTGTAGCGGCAACCCCCACAACCTGTCCCCATTTGTTGATGGCGTTGGCAGAGGCTGCCTAGGCCTCCGAGTGTGCCAAGGTCCTGCATCGGGCCACTGCCGGTGAAGAGGAAGGCGTGGCTGTACCCGGCCGCGTTGGTCGCATAACCCACAACTTGCCCGCTATCGTTGATGCCGTAGGCGCAACTGGACAATCCGCCTAGCGTGCCAAGGTCCTGCATTGGACCACCGGCGCTGTAAAGAAAAGCGTGGTTGTGGCCGTAGTGATAGTCCATGTCGGCGTAGCCATTGACTTCGGCCCAGCCCGCGATCTGCCCAAGGTTGTTGATGCCGGTAGCGCCGCTGGACTGTCCTGTGGGTAGCGCGCCGAGGTCCTGCATCGGACCGTTGCCGCTATAGAGAAAGGCCCGTGTGTTCGAGAAAGGTGTGCCATAGATATAGCTACTGGCGTACCCCACAACCTGCCCGCTATCGTTGATGCCGCCGGCGTGGCTGGTTGATCCGGCCAATGTGCCAAGATCTTGAATCGGACCGCTGCCGGTGTAAAGGAAGGCGTGGTGCATGGAATAAGACACACCCGACTTTAGGGAATCCCCTACAACCTGCCCGCGGTCGTTAATGGCAATGCCGTACGTCCAGTTTCTGCCAGGTAGGTTGCCGAGGTTCTGCGGCGGAACAGTGCCGCTGTAGACGAAGGCGTATGCGTTCTCGCCGTCGGAAGCGCTCCCCACAACCTGTCCGTTGTTGTTGATACCGGTGGCGTCGAATGCACCGAAAGTGCCCAGGTCGGTCAGGCCGTAAGATGCCGCCCGGGTCGCTCCTGCGCTGCAGAACAGAAGAGTCAGAATTGCCAAGGCCGTTGCACGACGAAGTAACATGACGCCCTCCCGCAGAAAGGGAAAGGAAGTGAACAGATGGTTGTATGCCCCCCACGATGTCTATGGGCACAACATCGCAGACTACCCTGCCCCCACCAATATGTCAATCGGCTTTGCACGAAAACTGGGGACACAGCAGCGGATTGATACCCCGCCATATTAGCGGTGACGAGGCGACGGCGTTTCGCCGACTGTGATCGCGGTTGAGCAATTGGACCGCAGATGCAGATACGGTGCACAAAGAAGGCGGTCGCATCCATCGGATGCCCCAGTCGATTCACGATGGTTCTCGTGGGAGAGTGGCGGCACTATCTCTTGCCCTTCCCCCGACCCCTACCGCGTATTGCCAATCGAAAACGCCTTGCCCAAGAACCGCCCCACGCCGTAGTACGTGCGGCTCTCCGTGGCGAAGAGCATCGGCAGCAGCTTCTCAATGTTGGGCACGCCGGACTTGGTGAGCACGTCTTCGTCGATCTTCACGTCGAGAATCTCGCCGACGAACTCCGTGTGCAGCCCCAATTCGAGCGTGTGCACCAGGCGGCATTCCAGCACCAGCGGGAACTCCCCCACGTAGGGGGCGTCGACCAACTCGCTGCGGACCGGCGTCAGGCCGGTGGCAGCGAACTTGTCCCCGCTCCTGCCGGAGGCCATGCCGAAATAGTCGGCCTCCTTGACGTAGCGTTCCGAGGGCACGCTGATGGTGAACGCCTTGCGGCTGGCGATGCTTGCGTACGAATAGGTGGCCTTCCGCAGGGAAACGGCGACGCACGGCGGCACGGAACAGCAGATGCCGCCCCAGGCCGCCGTCATGACGTTCGGCTGCCCTCCTTGTCGTAGGTGCCCACGACCAGCACGGGCGTCGGATAGATGATCGTTTTCGCTCCCAGAGATTTCTTCATGACGATCTTCCTTGTGCAGATGGTGAGAGGTTTTGATCGATCAGGTCGCGGAGCATTGGCGGCGTGACTTCGCCGAGCGAGCGGACGACGGCGCGGGCGGCGGCCAGGTCTTCGACAGTGCGGCCGGTGCTCAGCAGGCCGACGCTGGCCATGCCGGCGGCATGGGCGGCGGCCACGCCCACCGGGGCATCTTCGATCACCGCGCATCGCGCCGGCGGCACGCCCAAACGCTCGGCCGCGACCAGGAACACTTGGGGATCCGGCTTTCCGCGGATGACGTCCTTTCCCGTGACGACCGCCGTCGAACAGAGCCCGCCTGAGCCGAGCTTCTGAAGCACGAGGTCGACATTTTCCGGCGGGCCGGAAGAGCCCACGGCGAGCCGGAAACCGGCCTGGTGCAGGCGGCGAAGCAAGGCCTCGGCGCCCGGCATGGCGGGAAAGTCGGTTTCGAGGATGCGGCGGAAAGCGGCTTCCTTGCGGGCGTCCAAGGCGGCGATCTGGGCGTCGTCGTAGCGGTTCTGGCCCCAGAAATGGGCGATGATCTCGCGGCTGGTGCGGCCGAAGGTGGCGGCGAACTCGGCCTCGGAAAAGTGGAGCCCTTCCGGCGCGGCCATCTCCAGCCAACTGCGATAGTGCGCCTGGTACGTATCGACCAGCACGCCGTCCATGTCGAAGATCGCTGCGTATGGACTGCTCACAGCCATCGCCTCCACCGCGCAAAACGCTAAATCGTGCGATAGGCGCGCCACTCTGTTCGGCAAGCCGTTGAGAAAGTCGCACCACCATTGGCGGCCACCCAACGGCTGCTACAATTCTAGTGGGGCGCGCTTCACGACGGGCGATTATACCCGATGTGATCGACTGTCCCAAGTGACGATGCTCATCACAGTTCGAAGGGAAGCGTCGATGTCCTTCACATGGTCAGAATGCCGGCCCACGGTGGCGCTGGTCGGCGTCATGGTCGCCGTCGGCGGGTTTGCCGACGTGCGGCCTATGGCTGCCAAAGAGCCATCGGAACCGCCGTTCTCCCGCCGGTTGGAGGTGCGTCCCTTTCCGGCGAATCTTCCGTGGCTCAATGCGGCGCGGCCGATCGAACTTCGCGACCTTCACGGCAAGTTCGTCCTCTTGGACTTCTGGACCCTCGGCTGCATCAATTGCATGCACATCATTCCCGAACTGCGGAAACTGGAGCACGCCTGGCCGAAAGAGTTGGTAGTGATCGGCGTCCACTCCGCCAAGTTCGCCAGCGAAAAGGACAGCCAGAACATCAAGGAGGCCGTGCTCCGTTACCGGATCGAGCACCCCGTGGTCAACGACTCGGATTTCGTCATCTGGAAACAGTTCGGCGTGCAGGCCTGGCCCAGTCTGGCGCTGATCGACCCCGAGGGATACGCCGTCTGGGCGCACAGCGGGGAGACGACCTTCGAGCAACTCGACGCCGTGCTGAAGAAGGCGGCGCCCTACTACCGCCGCAATGGGTCGCTTAACGACCGGCCGATCTCGTTCGACCTCGAATCGGCAAAGGTCGCCCAAACGCCGCTGCGATTCCCCGGCAAGGTCCTGGCGGACGAGGCGGGCGGGCGGCTTTTCGTCGCCGATAGCGGCCACAATCGCATTGTCGTCATGCGTCTCGACGGCGCTCGGATCGCCACGATCGGCTCCGGCGCCGTGGGCCGGACCGACGGCGACTACGCCACGGCCGAGTTCAACGCGCCCCAAGGCATGGTGTTGGCGGGCGAAACGCTCTATGTGGCCGATACCGAGAACCATTTGATCCGCAAAGTCGACCTGGCCCAACGGCGCGTGACGACAATTGCGGGCGTGGGTCGCCAGGGCCGCGACACGCCGCCGTTCGGCCGGCTGGAGCAGCCGCTCAAAACGGCCCTGAGCAGCCCCTGGGATTTGTGGATCCACGGCGGCAACCTGTTCATCGCCATGGCCGGATGGCACCAGATTTGGAGCATGAAACTCGATGGATCGGGGATTGGCGTGTATGCGGGCAACGGAAACGAAGACATTCGTGGATGGCTCGATCGCGCCGCGGCGGCCATCGCAGCCCGGCGCCGCCTCGTTCGCCCAACCGAGTGGACTGGCCTCGGACGGCCGGTGGCTGTACGTGGCCGACAGCGAAGGAAGTTCGATCCGCGCCGTGCCGTTCGATGCCAAGCAGGAAGTGCGGACCGTCGTGGGGACGGCCCATCTCCCGTCGGCCCGGTTGTTCACCTTCGGCGACGTCGACGGTCGCGGCGAGACGGTGCGGCTGCAGCACCCGCTGGGCATCGTGTACTACGAGGGCAAGCTCTATGTGGCCGACACGTACAACAACAAGATCAAGGCGATCGACCCGGCCACGGGCGAGACGCGAACGCTGGCCGGAACCGCCACGCCCGGCCGAACCGATGTCCCGCCGGCCTTCAACCAGCCGGCGGGAATTGCCGCCGCGGGAGGCAAGCTCTACGTCGCCGACACCAACAACCACCTGATCCGAGTGATCGAACTCCGCGAGGCCGGCAAAGCGTCGACCCTGTCGGGCGACTAGGGGACGGCAATTCCGGCTCACGGGGCAGGAGGAATGCAAAGTCAGACGCAAGGGGGACAGGTCCATGTTTTCGGGCAGTGATCCAAGGCCATCGCAACGTCTTTCGGCCGAAAAATGGACCGGTCCCCGAGTTTGCAGTGCTCCTAGCTCACGGGGGCCTTGAATCGCACGCCATATCAGGGATGATAGACAAATATGACTACCGAACCGCACTACGTCGACCTGCAAATCAACGGCTACGCGGGGGTCGATTTCAACCAAGACGACCTTGCCGCGGAGGATTTGCACCAGGCCTGCGAGCGGCTGCGCGAAGATGGTGTCGCGGGCGTGCTGACGACGATCATCACGGACGAGATCCCGCGGATGACGGCCCGGCTGGGCGGATCGCCGCCCTCCGGCAGCAGGATCCGCTCGTGCGGGACGTTGTCTGGGGCATCCACATCGAGGGTCCCTTCATCAACGAGACCCCCGGTTACGTCGGGGCGCATCCACCGCACGCCGTGCGCCCCGCCGATCTGGACAATGCGAAACGCTTGCTGGAGGCCGCCGACGGGCTTACCCGCGTGGTCACCCTGGCCCCGGAGCGGGATCCGGGTCAGAAGGTGACCCGCTATCTCGCCAAGCAGAAGATCCTGGTTTCCGCCGGGCATTGCGACCCGAGCATGGACGAACTGCTGTCGGCCATCGATGCCGGGCTGTCGCTGGTCACCCATCTGGGCAACGGCTGCCCGGCGATGCTCCCTCGAAACGACAACATTATCCAGCGCGTGCTGAGCTTGCGGGATCAATTGATGATCTGCTTCATCGCCGACGGCGTCCACGTTCCGCTGCCGGAACTGAAGAACTACCTGCGGCTGGTCGGCATCGAGCGATCCATCGTGGTGACCGACGCCATTTCGCCCGCGCGGCTGGGGCCGGGCCGCTACACCCTTGGAGGCCAGCAGGTTGTGATCGGCGAGGACCTGGTGGCCCACTTGCCGGGAAGCCCGCTGTTGATGGGTTCCACCGCCACGATGCCCAGGATGGCTGCGTTGCTGCGCGAGAAGATCGGACTGACCGACGATGAAGTCCACCGGCTGGTTTCGCAGAATCCCTACCGATTGCTCGTGCAGTCTGCCGGCTCGCCGGACGTGCCCGCCGCAACGTCCGATGGGGCCAATGAACCGCAGTATGTCGATCTGGCCGTGAACGGCTATGCGGGCGTCGATTTCAACGAAGACAACCTCTCGGCCGAAGACCTGCACGTGGCCTGCCAGCGGCTTCGCCAGGACGGCGTGGCCGGCATCCTGGCGGGCGTCGTCACCGACGATCTGCCCCGGATGTTGCGCCGGCTCAAGCGGATTGCGGCGATTTGCCGGCAGGACCCGTTGGTGCGCGAGGTGGTTTGCGGCATCCATCTCGATGGCCCTTTCATCCACAACGTACCGGGCTACGTGGGGCGTGCGCGCGACAGGCCGTGCGTCCCGCCGACCTCGACACGGCCAAGCGATTGCTGGAGGCCGCCGAGGGGCTGATCCGCATGGTTACGCTCGCCCCGGAATGCGATCCGGGCCTGAACGTGACCCGTTATCTCGTCGGCGAGAAGGTGCTCGTTTCGGCCGGCTACTGCGACGCAAGCCTCGACGAACTGTTGGCCGCCATTGACGCCGGCCTGTCGATGTTCACGCATTTGGGCAACGGTTGCCCGGCACTGCTCCCCCGCCACGACAACATCATCGAGCGGGTGCTGAGCCTGCGCGACCGGTTGATGATTACCTTCATCGCCGACGGCGTTCACGTGCCGCCGCCGGAGTTGAAGAATTACCTGCGTTTGGCCGGCATCGAGCGTTCGATCGTGGTCACCGCGGCCATTTCTGCGGCGCGGCAGGGACCCGGACGCTATTCGTTCCGCGGGCGGGAGATCAACGTGGGCGAGGACCGGATCGCGCGGATGCCCCAGAGCCAACTCCTGGCCGGATCGACGGCCACTATGCCCCAAATCGCCGCGTTGCTGCGCGAAAGGGTGGGGTTGTCGGAGGACGAAATCCGGCAGCTCGTTTGCGACAATCCGCGCCGCGTGCTCAGCCATGTCGCCGGCTTGCCGGCCGAGCGTGTGGCCGTCCGTGAGTGAAATCGGCGGCGGGCAAGGGCGCTACTTCCGCTTCAACTCGGCGTTGTGCTCCGCGCTGAACGCGCGAAGCT
Source organism: uncultured Planctomycetaceae bacterium (assembly GCA_963759115.1). Lineage (GTDB taxonomy): Bacteria > Planctomycetota > Planctomycetia > Pirellulales > Thermoguttaceae > CAVWXT01. The sequence goes on along the minus strand of CAVWXT010000005.1, from coordinate 2,422,815 downwards.
CGTCGGAGAAGTTCAAGAGCCGCTCCCATTGGTCGACGTAGAGGGTGACCGGCATCCGTTGCAGACCGTAGAGGCTCAGCGCGCCCTTCGGGCTGACCTTGCAGTAGAGCGATCCCTTTCTCGATTGCTCCTGTTCGGCCAAGAGTTTCGAGGCCTCGTCGACTGAGAGTTGCCCCGCGGCCACCTGGGCGAGAATCTCTTCCTTCTTCATACTTGTGCTCCTGGGACGATGAGTGAATGCCTCTTCCCAGAGGAATGGGACGCATCGGCTCCTCATCTTACCGGAAACGGACACTGCCCCACAAGGAGCCCAGGGCCAATCAGTTTTCCCAAATCCGGCTGTAGTAGGCGACTCCAGTCGCCGATTTCCGGCTCTTTTCAAGCAATCGGCGACAGGAGTCGCCTCCCACAGTGAATAACTGATCGGCCCTGACAAGGAGCCGGCCATCGACAGTTTTTCCACGAATCAGGAAAAAGTCTCCGCCCGTGGGCCCTCGCTTTCCTAGGAGCAACCCCCCTTTACCCCCCCTCTTCCGAGCATCTGGGGGAAGCGCGCCAGGCATCAGACAACGAAGACAAACGGCGTTCTGATCGGCTCTAAGCAGCCGCTGTTGCCCTTGGTCGCGTAACGGTTTACGGCCGAAGCTGAGTCGAAAGTTCCTTCACTACATCCACTGATGCTATGTGTGTCAATACGCGAACCAAACGTCCCGCGCCCGCGTCAGGCAGCGATTTTGGCGAAACACATGTCCTTGCGAAAAGTCCCCCCGATGGTGCGCTATGTTGTTGCCAGATATAATCTTATTATGATCGACTCAGGGTACCGACTCCTCGCCGCCAGGTACATTCGCCGGCAGGCAAGACAGCTTGCCGAGCAACTCGATGGCGTACGCGCGGCGGAAGACATCGAGTTCGTCCACCGGGCGAGGGTGGCCACGCGGCGGCTTCGGGCGGCCTTGCGGATGTTCGGCAAGTGCTTCTCGCCCAGGCGAGTCAAGCGATGGCGGAAGGCCATTCGCCAGACCACGACCAAGCTGGGCAACGCCCGCGACCGCGACGTGCAGATCGAACTCCTCTGCGGCACCCTGTCGGCGCTCAGCGCGAAAGAGTGTTTTCCGGGGATCGCCCGTATCCTGGTTCAACTCGAACGCGACCGCGAGCGGCCGCAGCGGAAGGTCGTCAAAGCGGTGGACCGCCTGGAGGCCAAGGGGACCTTGCGAGACATGCGGCGAGCGACCAAGCAGACCCTGCGGGATGTCTCGGCCGAGCCTGCCGACTCGCCGAGTCCTGCGGCCTATGCCACACCCAACGGCACGTCGTTCAGCAGTTGGACGAGCTTCTCGTTCACCAGGCCAGCCTGGCCGATCCGGACGATCGCCAAGGTCACCACGCCATGCGGATTGCCGCCAAGCGGCTGCGGTACACGCTGGAAATCGCCCGGCCGGTGTATCCGGCGCGGCTCGACGAGGCCGTGGAGGCGACCAAGAAGGTGCAATCGCTGCTGGGCGACGTTCATGACTGCGACGTTTGGGCAGAGCATCTCGATGCGTTCGCCAGGGAGGAGCGCGACCGCATCCTGGCCCTGTTCGGACATGCCGGCCGGCTGGTGCGATTGCAGGCCGGAATCGAGCATCTGCGGGGTGATCGGCGCCGCCACCGCGAGGAGGTCTTTCGGCAGCTCGTGGAATATTGGGCCGAATTGGGCCGGCGTCAGTTCTGGGAGAAGCTCAAAGGCGTGGTGCAATCCCCTGGCGAACCGCCCGCGGCCGCGCCGCCGCCCGAACCAGCCGCTGCGGCGGTCTCTCCAGCGGAGGCGTCGACGCGGGGCAACGGCAATGGCAACGCCCGCCAGTCGCCCGACAAATCGCTCTTGACCGCCGGCTCCTGATGGAAACAATAGTTCCCATGGAGCCCAATCAAGCGAAGCCGGGCGGCGTGGCGCCGGCCAAGACCGTGGCCGCCATCGACGTCGGCGCCAACGCCCTGCGGATGGTCATCGCCGAGGTCTTCCCCGACGGCCGGATCGAACTGCTGGAACGGCTGCAGCGGGCGGTCCGCCTGGGGCAAGACACCTTCCGCCGCGGCCGCTTGGGCGGCGAGAGCATGCGGGCCGCCGTCCAAGTGCTCCGCGACTACCGCCAATTGCTCGATCTCTACAAGGTCGAGAAGGTCCGCGCCGTGGCCACCACCGCCGTCCGCGAGGCCGCCAACGGCGACACCTTCCTCGACCGCGTCTTCATGGCCACCCGGCTGAACGTCGAGGTGATCGACACCTCGGAGGAGAGCCGGCTGACGGTTTCCGCCGTGCGCCAGGCGGTGGGCGACGCCCTGGGCGTCAATCAGCGGCAGACCCTGATCGCCGACGTGGGCGGCGGGAGCACCCTGCTGACGCTGCTGGAAGACGGCGAGATCGCCACTTCGCAGAGCCTGCGGCTGGGTTCGATCCGGCTGCAAGAGATGTTCTCGACCAGCGAAGAATCGCCGCGGCGTTCGGCCGATCTGCTGCGGCAGCACATCTCCAACGCCGTCGCCACGCTGCAAAGCCTGCCGCTGGCGGAGATCGACTCGTTCGTGGCCGTCGGCGGCGACGCCCGCTTTGCCGCCCGCGAAATCGGCACGCCCACCGAATCGGCCGACCTGGCGGTCATCGACCCGGCCGCGTTCGACAAGCTGGTGGATCGCTGCGAGCGGCATACGGCCGAGGAGCTTTCCAAACGCTACGGCCTGCCGTTTGCCGAGGCCGAGACGCTCAATCCGGCCCTGCTGGTCTACCAGATCCTTTTGCACAAGACCAAGGCCGGGCAGATGATCGTCTCGCACGTCTCCATGCGCGACGGCCTGCTGCTGGAATTGGCCCGCGAGGTGACCGGCAAGGAGGACGAGGCGCTGCTGACCGGGGTGATCCATTCGGCCACGGCGATTGCCGAGAAGTATCGCGTCGACCTCGATCATTCGCGCAACGTGGCCGAGGTGGCCGTGCGGCTGTTCGACTTGTTCCAGGCCGATCACGGGCTGAGCCCGCGGCATCGGCTGTTGCTGCGCGTGGCGGGTCTGCTGCACGAGGTCGGCGGGTTTGTCAGCAGCCGCGCCCACCACAAGCACAGCGAGTACCTGATCGCCAATTCGGAGATCTTCGGCCTGAACCGCAACGAGATCGCGTTGGTTTCGCAGATCGCCCGCTACCATCGCCGCAGCGTTCCGCGGGCGTCGCACCTGGCGTACATGGCGTTGACGCGGGAGTCGCGGGTGGTGGTCAACAAGTTGGCGGCCCTGCTGCGCGTGGCCGACGCCCTGGTCCGCGGCCATCGCCGCCGGACCGCCGACATCCAATTCCAGCGGCAGGGCGACGAATTGATCGATCTCGCATGCCCAGCGGCCGCGATCACCTGCTGGAAGAGCGCGCCCTGGAAACCAAGGGCGATCTGTTCGAGGACATCTACGGCGTGAAGATCCGGCTGGAAGAGGCGTGAACGTGCGTGTAGCCAATGGATCGGCTCTCGGATAGAATCAAAGGCTGGAGGGTTGGTCATGCTAAGAACCATCGAAGGAGTATATCGAGACGGCAAGGTGGAACTGATCGAGGCGCCGCCGCCCGATGCGGCAGGACGTGTGATTGTGACGTTCATTTCTTCTCCAATCGCTGCCGTTGGTCTCGCCGAGCGCGGCGTGAATCGCGCGCAAGCCGCCGATTTGCGTCACCGGCTGACGACGTTCGCCGAGGATTGGCAACGGCCTGAAATGGACGCCTACGATGCCCTGTAATCGCGGTGACGTGGTTTTGGTGCTCTTTCCGACTCCAACCCGGTGACCGCGAAGCGGTGGCCGGCGTTGGTCGTGCAGGCGGATCAACTACACACGGGGCTTCCACAAACCATTGTCGCGATGATCGCCAGTAACCTGGCCCGATCGCGGGCATCCGAGCAGGGTTACCGTGTCGCGGTCCTCCCCGCAAGGCCGCGACATGGGATTGCTATCGGATTCCGTTGTCATGACCGACAATCTGGCGACGGTTATGGATTCCGAGATCGACCGCACGATCGGTCGCTGTGATGAATTGCGTTCGATCAATGCCGCTCTCCGTCATACCCTCGGCCTGGATTCATGAACCAGGTGCTGCTTGGGGGATTGCCATGCCCAAGAACCCTCTGAAATCTCCCCATCTCTACATCAACCGCGAGTTGAGCTGGCTGGAGTTCAACCATCGCGTGTTGCAGGAAGGGCTCGATGCCGACTTGCCGCTGCTGGAGCGGCTGAAGTTCCTGGCCATCGTCAGCTCGAACCTCGACGAGTTCTTTCTGGTGCGGGTGGCGTGGCTGATGCGAGCGCCGGGCGGCCAAGGTCCGCCGCCGCGACCTCGCCGGCATGACTCCCGCCGAACAACTCGCCGCCATCAGCCGCCGCGTCCACCGCATGGTCGACGAGCAGGCGGCCGGCGTCCGCGAGGTGTTTGCACGGCTGGCCGAACACGGCCTGCACGTGTGGCAGCGGGACCAATGGACCGAAGTGCAACGCGAATTCCTGCGATCCTACTTCGGCCGCGAAATCCAGCCGATCCTTACGCCGCTGGCGATCCAGGAGTTGACGCCGGGGCCGCTGCTGCCGAACCTGCAACTGAACGTGGCGGCGCTGTTGGTGAGTGCTCCAGCGGGAAGTGCCAATTGGTGAGTGCGGACGGCACGGACGTTGAACTGCAGCACTCCGTCGCAATCGGTGTCGAGCAGATCGCGACTGAGTCGCCTCCACAGCGGTGTCCTGCGAACGGCACAGCCTCGGAGTGTGCCTGCTACAGGGGAAGATCGCGTGGTGATCGTGCCCGTGCCCGCCCAGTTGCCGCGGCTGGTGAGCCTTGCCCGCGGAGAAGGACGTACACTTGGCGCGGGTGGAAGACGTGATCGCGGCGAACCTCGCGGCGGTGTTCCCCGGCTGCGACGTGGCGGCCACGGCCGCCTTCCGCATCACCCGCGACGCCGACGTCGTGCTGCAAGACGACGAAGAGATCGAGGATCTGCTGCACGCGATGGAGGAGGTCGTGTTGTCGCGGCGTCGCCGGGTGCCCGTGCGGCTGACGATCTCCGCCCGCCCCGATCCGCGGCTGCAGAAGTGGCTGACCGATTGGCTCAAGCTTCAGCGACGACGACGTGTACGAAGTCGACGGCCCGCAAGAGGCCTCGGCGCTGATGGAGATCGTCAACCGGCAGGGGTTCGACGAGCTGAAGATCGACGATTGGCCGCCGCAGGCGCCGCGCGACCTGATCGGCGCCGAGGACTCGTGGGAGGCGATCGAGGATCACGACGTGCTGCTGTTTCATCCCTACGAGAGTTTCGATCCGGTGGTGAAGCTGGTGGAGCAGGCCGCCGAGGACCCGCAGGTGCTGGCGATCAAGCAGACGCTCTACCGCACCAGCGGCGATTCGCCGATCGTCCGCGCCTGGCCCGGGCCGCCCAGAACGGCAAGGAAGTGACGGTGCTGGTGGAGTTGAAGGCCCGCTTCGACGAGTGGCGGAACGTCAACTGGGCGCGGCGGCTGGAAGACGCCGGCGTTCACGTGATCTACGGCATCGCGGGCTTCAAGACGCACGCCAAGGCCCTCTTGATCGTGCGCCGCCAATCGCAGCGCATCCAGCGCTACGTCCACCTGGCCACGGGCAACTACAACGACCGCACGGCCCGCCTGTATTCCGACATCGGGCTGTTGACCTGCGATCGGGAAATCGCCTCCGACGTGGCCGCGTTCTTCAACCTGCTGACCGGCCATTCGGAAGCCGTCGGCTGGTCGAAGCTGGCCGTGGCGCCGATCGGCCTGCGGCAGAAGTTCGTCGACCTGATCGAGCGGGAGATCCAGGCGTCTACGCCCGATCGGCCGGGCCTGATCATGGCCAAAACCAACTCGCTGCAAGACCCGGAAATCTGCCGCGCCTTGTACCGCGCCAGCCAGGCCGGAGTGAAAGTGCTCCTGAACGTCCGCGGCATCTGCTGCCTGCGGCCGGGCGTGAGCGGCGTGTCGGAGAACATCGAGGTGCGCTCGATCGTCGACCGTTTTCTGGAGCACGCCCGCGTGTTCTACTTCCGCAACGGCGGCCACGAAGAGGTGTATCTGAGCAGCGCCGATTGGATGCGGCGGAACCTGAGCAAGCGGCTGGAACTGCTGTTCCCCGTAATCGACCCGAAGCATCGGCGGCGGCTGATCGACGCCCTGGAAACCTACTTTGCCGACAACGTCAAGGCTTGGCGGCTGTCGAGCGACGGCACGTATGAGCGGGTTGGCCGCAAGGGGCCGCGGGTGCGCGCGCAGCAAAAGTTCTATAAGGACGCGGTGGACGCCGTCCGCGACGCGGCCCACGCGATCCCGCAGTTCCGACCGCTGATGCGGCCCAAGACGACCTGAGCTGTCGGCATGACGAAGCCTTTCGACCCGTACCTTCGCTGGCTTGGCATACGCGATCCGGAGCGCCCGCCCAACCATTACCGCCTGCTGGGCGTGGCCTACTACGAAAGTGACGCCGAGGTGCTGATCAACGCCGCCGATCGGCAGATGTCGCACGTGCGGACGTTCCAGGCCGGGAAACATTCGGCCGAGTCGCAGAAGCTCTTGAACGAACTGGCGGCAGCCAAAGTCTGCTTGCTGAATCCGGACAAGAAGGCGGCGTACGACGCCCAATTGCGGGCGAAGCAGGCCGCCGAACTGGCCGCTCACACGCCGCCCGATTTGCCTGGATCGACCGCAGCCGCCCCGGGCTACTCCTCGATGGCGTGGTTTGCTGCATCGCTGCTGGCTGTCGTGGCGCTAATGCTGGCAGGGGTGATCGTTGCCGTCGTGTACTTCTACAATTCGCGAGCCGAGTCGCCCGGAGGCGTAGCGTCCGTGGCCCCTTATTCCGCTTCGCCCGAACCTGAGCCGGCGCGGCAGCCGGAATCAAAGCCGAAACGGGAAGTGCCGCCGGAACCTCCGCCAGGGCCGCCGCAACGTGAGTTAGTAAGGCAGGAGTCACCACCGCCACCGGTGTCGCCATCGAAGTCGCCGCCACCAGAAGCATCAAAGCCCGAGCAGCCCAAGCCGGAACCGCAGAAGCCGAAGCCGGAAGCCGCCAAGCCCGTCGATGAGAAGAAATTGGAGGCCCCGGATGCCGAGGCGCAGGCCGTCGCGATGAAGGAAGTCCGGGAATTGTTCCGAGATCGCTACTTCGTCGCCAAGGATCGCGACCAGAAACAGGAATTTGCACAGTTGCTCTTGCGGCAAGCGGCGGAAACCCGCGACAACCCCACGGCGCGGTTCGTGTTGTACGGCGAGGCCCGCGACATGGCCGCGGCGGCCGGCGATGGAAGACTGCTGGTCGCCATCATCACGGCGATGGGGCGGGAATATCGCATCGACTTGAAGGCGATGGCCACCGACACGCTCGTGAAGGCGGCCAAGAAGGCCCGCGACCCCGCCGGCAACCAGTCGCTCGCCCGGTTGGCGCTGGAGATGGCCAAGTCGGACCTCCAGAAGGAAGAGTACGATCGGGCCAAGACGCTGGTCGAGGCCAGCCGCGAGATGGCGCCAAGGCCCGCGACGTCCGCACCATGAAGCAGACCGCCGCCACACTAAAAGACCTGGAGGAACTGCGGCAATTGCGGGCGTCGTTCGGCGAGGCGGAGAAGATGTTGGCCGAGAACCCGGACGATCTCCCCTCCAAGCAAGTCGCCGCCCGATACTATTGCCTGGTGAAAGACGACTGGCCGCGCGGCCTGCCCTTGCTGCTGCCCAACAACGATGCGGAGTTGAAGGAAGCGGTCGAGGCGGAGATGGCCCATTCGCCCGACTCACCGGCGGAAATGGCGGCGCTGGGCGATCGTTGGCTGGAGGTCGCCCGGGGACCGGAGGAGTCCAATCGCTATCTGGCCCGCACCGCGCCATCTATTGGTATCAGCGGGCCCTGCCGAAGCTGACGGGGCTCACCCGCAGCAAGACCGAGAAGCGTTTGGCGGAGTTGAGCGCTGATTAGCCGCTCAGAGCTTGTGAATTTATTGATAGGGGTAGGGAAGGCCGGTTAAGTTCCCGGCCTCCCCTCCCTCCGAACCGGACTGGCGGATTTCCCGCATCCGGCTCTCCGGTTAGTGGTGTTACCTCGTAGAGGATTGGTGAACCGAGCGCGGGAAGGAAACAAGGTTCCTTCTCGGGATCGGCAGAAGCGAAAGGCCCTGACCTTCACGGGAAGGCCACCAACATGCAACATCGACGGTGCGGCCAATCTGAGCCAAGTTACGTGTGCCTGACGCAGTCCGTCGTGGCTAGTCGTTGCCGACACTCGCGGTACGGTGTGGTTTTGGCCGTGCGTCATGTTTCATCCCCTTTCCTGCGTCCCTTTGCTCGACGGGCATTGCCCCGCTTCCTCGCTCGTATGGACGCTCTGACTCCTGGGCGGTCGATTCTTCGTATCCTTATCAGGGACAATGAACTTCGTCCTTGTACCCGCCCAGGTCTCCTTGCTTCATGTATCAAACCTTCCGACCGTTCCGCCTCCAACCACCTGTTGCCGCCTCTGGGGCTTGGTTTGGTTTCCCCCCGGAGCTTACCGCGCGGTCTGCCGACCGCATCCCTTGCGAGGACCACAGCGTCACTTGGGCTTCGCCTTTTCCTAGCAGGCTCGCCACGACAACCGGCCGAATCGAGTTCGTCATCCTGCGGACCAGCCGTTCACCTTCAGTTGCTCTCCACCCCCTCTCACGAGGACGCAGTTACTTTCGGTTACGAAGTTCAAACCCAATTTCGACAAGGACTTGCACCTTGCTGATTCGATACACTCACAAGCGCACTAGGAGGCGACTCCAGTCGCCGAATTTTCAGTGTTGCGCCGCACAATCGGCGACTGGAGTCGCCTCCTACAGGGATGTTTCTGGAAAAATTCACAACCTCTCACGCCTCCCGCGCCCGCTGGTCGATCATCTCGGTCAGCCGGACGGCAAGCTCCTGAGGCAGCCGCCCGCACCAACCCTGGTCGATCAGTCCCACGTCCAACAGATCCAGCAAATGAACCTTGTCCTTCAATCGAAATGAAGTCAGTTTCATTCGCACCAGGGCGTCGAGCGTAAGAACGCGGAAGTCCGGCCCCGCTTCCGACTCGCCGACCTCGGGAGCAGGCAGGACATAATCCGGACGCACCTTTTCGCCGGCGAAAATCACGTGGATGGCGCTCCGCACGGATCCTTGGGGACCGTCGAGGAACATGTCGACACCCGCCACTTCCTGGTACACGAATCCGACCGCTCGAAGCACTTCGATCACTCGCGCAGGTCCTGGCGCCGAACCAGCAGGTCCACGTCCTTGGTATTTCGCACCGCTTCCCGGTCCACGCGCACGACCCACGCGGCCACGGCGTTGCCCCCGGCCACAACGCACGGGATTTCCGCCCGTTGCAGCGCACCGGCGGCGCGACACGCCCGTTGGCGAACGTCTTCCACGGCGGCAATCATCCTTTCCCACGAGAACGGCTGCAAGACGACGGACATGCGGATGTCTCCTTCCCGCGAACTCAAGCTAGAGCATCGCGGATATGCTGTCAAGGATCGCGGCAGAGACGCCAGGGCCGATCAGTTATTCACTGTGGGAGGCGACTCCTGTCGCCGATTCCTTGAAAACAACCGGAAATCGGCGACTGGAGTCGCCTCCTACAGCCGGATTTGGGAAAACTGATCGGCCCTGGCAGAGACGCCACGCCCCGCTACGTCAACCAGACCCGAGAATCCGTTCTGCCGCCAGTTCGCCGCCGTGGATGCAATCGGGCAGGCCCACGCCGTGATAGGCGTTGCCTGCCAATTGCAGATGGGGTATTGCGGCCGCGCGGGCCTCGATCCGCGCCACCAAGTCTTTGTGGCCGACGTGGTATTGGGGCATGGTGCCGGGCCAATGCGCGATGTTGCAGTAGCACGGCTCGCCGCGAATCCGCAGCAGCCGGGCCACTTCGCCCAAGACCAGCGGCTTCAACCGGCTGTCGTCCATTTCGGCCAGTCCCGGCCGCCGCGCCCCGCCCACGAACACCCGCAACAATTCTTTGCCCGCCGGCGCTCGATGGGGATACTTCCGGCTGCTGAAGCTGCACGCCAAGATGGGACTCTGCTCGATCGCCGGCACGACGGCGCCCATGCCGTTGATGGGGTAGCCAATTTGTTGGGCGTCGTAGCCGAGCGAAACGATGGCCGTGCCGGAGTGGACAATGGAAGCCAAGTCGGCCGCCAAGGACGCGTCAAGCGGTTGCAGCAGTCCAGCGGCGACGGGCGACGGCGCGGCCAGAACCAGTGCATCAAATGATGAATGATGAGTGATGAATGATGAATGATCGGCTTGATGTTCAGTCATAACGGCCGTTTCGGTCGTCGTGCATTCATCATTCATCATTCCGCATTCATCCTTCCCTGCCGTTCTCACCCACCACTGCTGGCCCGCGCGTTCGATTCGAGTGACGGGCGTGCCCAGCCGCACGGCGCCCGCCGGCAACCGCGCGGCAAGGGCCTCGACGAGGCTGCTCAGCCCGTCGCGCAGCGTCACGAACATGCTGTATCGCGCACCGCTCTCCGACGCGCCCTTCGGCCGGTTCTTCATCTGGTGGCGCATGGCGCGGATCAGGCTGCCGTACTGGCGCTCCATCTCTCGAAAGCGGGAGAGCGTGGCCAACACGCTGAGCTTTTCCATGTCGGCCGCGTAGACGGCGCCCACCAGCGGCTCGACCAGCCGGTCGAAGACCTCGCGTCCCAGCCGGCGGCGGACGAACCCGGCCATGCTCTCGTCACCCTCATCCGCCCGCGGCGGGATGAAATATTCCAGCGCCGCCCGGAGTTTGCCTAGCGGGCTGAGGATCGGGGTGACGGCCAGCGGCCAGAGCTGTGTGGGGGCCATCATCAGAAAGCCGTCCGGCAGCGGGTGCAAACGCCCGCGGCGCACGACCAACGTCCGCCGGTAGGCCGGGTTGGTCTGCACGAGCTGATCGCCCAGCCCCAGCCGCTTGCAGAGATCCACGCCCCAGGGAATCGTGGTGATGAAGTTGTCGGCGCTCTGCTCGACCTGGAACCCCTCGTCATGGACGGTGCCGATCACGCCGCCCAGCCGCGGTCCGGCCTCGAACAGTGCGACCTGGCAGTTGGGATCGAGTTCCACCAACCGATGCGCAGCGGCCAAGCCGGCAATTCCGCCGCCGATCACGGCAACACGCCGAGGAGGGGATGGGTCAGAACTCATGGCGATGATTCTACGGGCGCGGGACGAAACCGCAAGCGGTAAATCCACAATTTGTGGAGCCGCGTGCCGTCCACTCCCCGTCCCTGCCCTCTGGCCTCAGAGAACCCGCAATCTCGGACCGGTCCGGCCGACTTCCACCGCACGCATCTCGTCGCGGCAAATCTCCCGGATGTCGTCGCGGGCGCAGAAGAAGGCGTCGATGATCGCCGGATCCCATTGTCGGCCCGCACCCGCCCGTAGAATCAGTTCGACCCGATTGTCCGGCAGCCGACAGCGATAAGGCCGGTCGCTGCTCATGGCATCGAAGGCGTCGGCTACCGCCACAATCCGGGCCGCCAGCGGGATGTCGTCCAGACCGAGGCCCAACGGGTAGCCACCGCCGTTCCACGCCTCGTGATGGTGCAGCACCGCGGGTAAGATGTCCTCCAGTTTGGCCAAATCGCGGAGGATGTAATGTCCGATTTCCACGTGCTGCTTGACGTGTTCGTATTCTTCGACGGACAGGCTCCCCGCCTTGTGGAGCACGCGGTCGTCGACGCCGATCTTGCCAATGTCGTGCAGCAGTCCGGCAAGATACAGCGTGTCGAGCATCTTGACGTCGCAGCCAAGTTCCACAGCCAGGCGGACGGCAACGCGGGCGACGCGGTCGCTATGGCCACAAGTCCCCGGGTCCTTGGCATCGATGACGGAGGTCAGCGCCTGGACCAGCCCCGCCGACAGATCAGGCTGCTGCCAAGACGACTCGACTTCGCCATCGATGCCGAGGAGCGAACTGAATGGGCTCAACCGGTCGGTGCCGACGCCGCCAAGCTCATTGCCGTGCCTGCGGCTCGTGGTTTCGTCGGCGTTGGGCGACAGTAACAACTCTGGGGAGATCGGCATGGCATCCCGCGCCGCGCTTGACGTGTCCTGCGGGCCGCCGCAGACCATCGGTGGCCACCGAATAAACCTTAGGCTATGTGGGGGGGAATGCCAGTGGGGAGGTGGATAATTACCACAGCCGCCGCTCTGCGGTGGCACATTTGGCCCGGTCATGACGATTGGGCCGCGGGCGATACGGCCTCTTTACGGTTCCCCCCCGGCTTGCTAGGTTCTACGCCATGAGCAACCCCGAAATTCTCTTCGAGGGCCGCCGATTCCGGATCGAGCGGGCCATCCAAGTCATGCCCGACGGCAGCCGGCACGTCCGCGAAGTCGTGCGGCACCCTGGCGCCGTCGTGATCTTGCCGTTGCTGGACGACGGTGGGGTGTGTTTCGTGCGAAACTTCCGCGTGGCGGTGGGGCAGACGTTGATCGAATTGCCGGCCGGCACCCTGGAACCGGGTGAAGATCCGGCCGAGGCTGCCCTGCGCGAGCTGGCCGAGGAGACCGGCTACCGCGCGGGCCGCATCGAGCACCTCATCACGTTCTGCATGTCGCCCGGCATCCTCGACGAGCGGATGCACTTGTTCCTGGCCGGTTCATTGCAGCCCGGGCCGATGGCTTTGGAGGCCGGCGAAGACATTCAGCCCCTGGAATGTACGTGGAAAAAGGCCCTGGAGATGGCCCGGCGGGGCGAGATCAGCGATGCCAAGACGTTGGTCGCTCTGCTGTACTACAGCGCGTTTCGTGCTACGGCGTAATCGACGCATCCATGCTATTGACAATTCCGGCCCATAGTCCGCCGGTCTTGCTGCCCACGGAGCCAATTGCTCCCAGCACCGCCATGATGATCAGGGCCAGCATGACGGCATACTCAACCGCGGTAGCTGCCTCTTCGTCTCGGAGAAATCTCGCTAAAGGCCGCATGGCAGTAATCTCCTGAATATGAAGCAACCGCACTGAAATTGGAGAGAAGTCAACCGGCGCTGCTCGTCCCTCGAGATTTCGCATGCGGTGAAATGCGCGTGATTGGGGGAGTCCCCACAAAAAGCTTATGGCGCGGGTGGGATTTGTCAAATCCGCAGGATCAGTCCACGGACCGATCGGTTTCCCTAAATCCGGCTGTAGGAGGCGACTCCTGTCGCCGATTGCCTGAAAACGACCGAAAATCGGCGACAGGAGTCGCCTCCCACAGTGAATAACTGACCGGCCCTGGTTCAGTCCGCACGAAATGCCCTGCCCGCAGCATGGGCCGGCAACCGGTCCTGCGGGCGGTCGCTCCGGTGCGCGCTGCCGGATTGCACGTTCGGCAGCGGCGCGGGATCAATGCCGGGGGGGTTGGGGGACTGTAGGGGGGCCTGCCACCGGACCAGCCGGCTGGCCGCCGGGTCGCCAGACGACCTGCCGGCAAATGCCACTTCGCTCCGCACCAACCCGGCAATGGAAAGCGCGGATTCGTCGGCGGTCTGCTGACGGCCGTCCGGCTCGCGCCAGGCGAAGACCGGCACGCGGGGAGCCACCAGCGAGCCCTGCCCGGTCCATCGCACGCCGGCTAACAACCGCCCGGTCGGCGCCGATCCGCGGAAACGCACCAATGGTTCTCCGGTCTCGGGCACGAACGCGCAGGCAATCGACAGAATAGCGATCTCGCCCGGTTGTTCTTCGACGTGCGGCGCCGGGAGGTCTAGCAGCGGCCCGCCGCCCCGCAAGGTGACTTGCGACAAGGCAATCGACACCGGCTCGTCCAACCGTGGCCAGTGGTCCAAACGCACCAGCGGCCCGGCGTCGAGGTGCAGCGTGTTGCCCAATTCGATGGCTCGTGCGCCCGCCGTGCGGCAGTCCACCCCTGCGCAAACGCGGTAAAACACACAATCGGCCAATTGGAGGCGGCCACTGGGCAGCGAGATGTCCGCATCGTCGGCGCCGGCCGGATGCACCCAGCGGATGGCAGCCGGGGCGAACGTGGCGAGATGCCCTCTTTCCGCCCGCCCGGTTACCGCGGCCCCGCCTTGGAACGAGCAGCCGCGGAATTCCGCCCGGCTGACGTACAACTGCACGAGCGCGCTCTCTGTGGCGCCGGCCTCGTTTTGCGCGGCGGTCGGGCTTCCCACGAAGTCGATGTTCTCGAAACGGACGCCTTCTTTGTCGATCACCAGCCCACTGCGGGGAACGACCGCCGTGGCCCGCTTGCCGGTTGGCCCGCGCACACACTGGCCGGGGCGCAAGTCGAGCGACGCAAGCAGTTGCGGTCGTTCGGCCGCGAGCACGAGGTCTTGCAGCCTGGTTTCGGTCTGTTGATAGGCGGCCTGAACCACCGGCGGCGAGGGATCGCGGTTTGGGGACGGCGGACGAGGGATGTCGGCGCTCTGACCGCTGGTTCCCGATTTCCGATGCGGGACCTCTGAACCCGGGACCCTGCCCCCTGGATGCTTGGCTGCCAACTGCGGACTGGCTGCTGCCGAGGGACGAGCGCTGCCGTGCCAAATGGGCCAGATAATCGCGATGGCCGCCACGAGGCAACACGCCGCGCCCGCCAGCCAGAACGGCGTCCGGCGGGACTTGCGAATCGACCGCACCGTGGTTGTCCAGCGAACCGTATTGCGGCCGGCCTGGGCGAGGCAATCCGCCAACGCCTCCTTCCCGTTGCGAGTGGGCGAACCGAGCACGGAGGCAAGTCGGGCCATCGATTCCGGCCGGCGGTTTGGCTCGCGCTCCAGACACGCGGAAATCGCTGCCGCCAGCGGAGCAGGCATGTCGGGCGCGTGACGCCGCACGTCGCAAATCTCGGCTGCTTGGGCCGCACGAAGTTTCGCCAGGCTGCTTCCGCCTAGAAGCGGCGGCCGTCCGCAAAGCAAGTGCCACCACACGCAACCGCATGCGTAGATGTCGCTCCGCACGTTCGGCGGCGTGCCCGCCGAGATCCGTTCCGGGGCCAGGCTGTCGTAGGCCTCGGGCAGCAGGTCGGCGTGGGCGTAGCCCTCTTCCGGCCGCAGAATGCCCCGCAGACCGGGCATCGAAAGCGCCACGCCCCCCGTGTCGGTCAGAATCAGGCTCGACGTGCTCACGTCGCCGTGGCAAACGCCGATCTTCTCCAACTCCAGTAGGCCGGCCAACATGGCACGGGCGATTTCCAGCACGACGTCCGCCGGGAACCTTCCGTGATGGATCATCCACTGGGCAGCCGTTCGGCCCTCGGTCCACGGTGCGGCGGCGAAGATGCGGTCGCCGTCAGCGCCGACGCGGCTGATCGGGGCCAGTTGGTAGGGTGCGTGAAACGCACCGTGATAGTCGTGGTCTTCGCTGGTGCGTTTCACGCACCCTACGAGCGACTCCAACTGTTGAAGAATTTCCCCGGCGCGCGGGCCGACGTTGTCGATGATCGCCAGCCGCACGATCTCCCGCGAATCGACTTGTCGTGCGCGATACGTTGCGACGTAGTGCGGATGCGGCAACCGTTCGCAGAGCACGTACGGTCCGACTCGCAGCGACTGTCCCCGCCCGGCGTTCAGTTCGGCAGCCTGATAGGGCGTGAGAATGCGGGCCTGAGCCAGGGCATCGACCCAAACCGACTCGAACTGCGGCAAATCCCTGGCCAACCGCCGCACGCGGCGCCCCATCCGCGCCACCTGCGCGGCCGAGGCCAAGCCGAGGCGTTCGAGCATCTCAACCAATTGTGGCGGCGGTAGCTCTAGCATACGGCCCGATCCGTGTCAAATCGATCCAAGACGGTACACCATATTGGGCAAGAGCAGTACACACTAACGAGTAGCTTCAGCGCCTGCCAAGCCTTGAGGCGGCATTGTTGCGGCGTGTGGGACCGGCTGCAATAGCGAAAATGCACCCCTTTGCGTGCTCCAAAGGCGGCGACGCCCAGCGATATCGCGATGAATCTTGTAGAAATAAGGTAACTCTTACTTGACATAGTGTACTCTACACAATACTATCTGTCATGTACAGATTACATTTTCCATGTCGACACTCGCAGGTGTCAGAAAGGTGCAAGGCGATGTCTCCACTCTACAAAGAAGGGCTTTACTGGCTGATTCTCCTTGCGGGAACGACGCTGGCATACGCCGTTGCCGCGGTCTTCGTCGGGCCGGTCCCGGCGGCGGGGACGTTCGGCTTGCTCGGCCTGGGCGGCCTTCAGCCGTTGCTCTACCGAAAGCGACGGCAAGCGGTGGTCTGGGATGAACGCGACACACAGATCAGCCGGAACGCCCTTATCGCAGGCTACTCCGTCTTCTGGCTGGCCTTCACGTTGGGTGTCATGAGCCTATGGAGCGTTTTTTTCTTCGGCGGACAGGAAATGATTCCCGTTCACGTCCTCCCCTCAATCGTGTTTGGCGGCACGATTATCTTCGTTACGACCCGATCCGTGGCCATCGTGGTCCAGTATCATCTGCAAGACTCAGGCAAGGGGGAATAGATGCCCACGATCACCAACCAACTTCGTCGCCTGCGTTTCGAGCACGGCGAATTGACCCAACAGGAACTGGCTGTACGGGCCGGTGTGACTCGTCAAACCATCATTGCCATTGAAGGCGGCAAATATACCCCATCGCTGGAACTGGCATTCCGGCTCGCTCGGGCGTTCGATGTGGGCGTCGAAGAGGTATTCCGCTGGAACGAGACGCCGGACCCGATCGGTCCCGCCCCGTAGCGAAGCCCGTCCCGCTCCGGTATACTGTCCCCGTACGTTGCCCTGGTCCTCTTCTCCTCTTCTCCTCTGGTTTGGGAGAGATGTCATGAATCGGCGCGAGTTCCTTCAGGCCGGCGCGGCGGCGCTGGCTCTATCGGCCGTCAACAACTATGCCGGGGCGCTGGCCGGCGAAACGTCGAAACGCGTCGGCCTGATCGGCTGCGGCTGGTACGGCAAATGCGACCTGTTCCGCCTGCTCCAGGTGGCGCCGGTCGAGGTCGTCTCGCTCTGCGACGTCGACAAGCGGATGCTCGCCGAGGCCGCCGAGATGGTGGCGGCGCGGCAGGCATCGCACAAGAAGCCCCGGCCCTACGGCGACTACCGCGAGATGCTCAAGGAGAAGGACCTCGACATCGTGCTGATCGCCACGCCCGACCATTGGCACGCCCTGCCGATGATCGCCGCCGTGCGAGGCCGGGGCCGACGTCTACGTGCAGAAGCCGATCAGCGTGGACGTGGTCGAGGGCCAGGCGATGCTCGCGGCCGCCCGCAAGCACAAGCGGGTCGTGCAGGTGGGCACGCAGCGCCGCAGCACGCCGCACCTCATCGAGGCCCGCGACCAGATCATCAACGAGGGCAAGCTCGGCCGCATCGGGCTGGTCGAGATCTACTGCTACTATCACATGCGTGCCCGCGGCAATCCGCCGGACACCGCCCCGCCCGACTATCTCGACTACGAGATGTGGACCGGGCCGGCCCCCATGCGGCCGTACAACCCAGTGGTCCATCCGCGGACGTGGCGGTCCTTCATGGAGTACGGCAACGGGATCGTCGGCGACATGTGCGTCCACATGTTCGACATGGTCCGCTGGATGCTCGGCCTGGGCTGGCCGAAGCGGATCGCCTCGTCGGGCGGCATCCTGGTCGACAACGGCGGCAAGGCCAACATCGCCGACACGCAGACCGCCACCTTCGACTACGGCGACCTGAACATCGTCTGGCAGCATCGCACCTGGGGCGACGCGCCCGACCCGAAATACCCCTGGGGCGCGACCTTCTACGGCGACAAGGGCACGCTGAAGGCCAGCGTGTTCGGCTACGATTTCATCCCCTCGGGCGGCCAGGGCAAGCCGATCCATCGCGACGTCACCTACGAGTTGGAGCAATACCCCGAAGACAAGACGGAAAAGGACCTGGAGCGGCACGTGGCGCCGGCCATCCGGTACCACATGCAGGACTTCCTGGCGGCGATTGCGACCCGCGGCAAGCCGGTGGCCGACATCGAGGAGGGCCACATCTCGACCGCCAGTTGCATCCTGGCGAATCTCGCCATGCAGCTCGGCCGGACGCTGACCTGGGACGCCGAGCCAGCAGCAGGTCGTCGGCGACGACGAGGCGAACCGTCTCTTGCAGCGGCCGTACCGCCGGCCGTGGGTTCATCCTAGACCGGGGTATGTCTAAAATTGGGGCTAGACACCACTCCGTATAGAGAACGCGATGCCGATAAGTTGTCAGGCAATGTCTTTCGGAGCGGTTGGCGCTTTGAACGGAAGGGCTTTTGTGGAAAAAGGCAGAAGCCCGGTTTGCTAGCAGAACAATTGGGCCCGTCAAGTGTTTTATAAGATTGTCCACGACTGGCAGCCTGTGGCGTTGTTGTGCGAAGCCGATCAAACCATGACGTTGTAGCAGCAAAGGTTGTGCCAATGGAGACCAAAACCATCAGTATCCTGGTCGTTGACGACGATGGAGCGGTCCGTGCCCGCGTGACAGAGATTTTCTCGTCAAGAAACTGGCAGGTGGATACCGCTGAGGATGGGCCATCGGCGTTGGCGCTGGTCGAACAGCAACCGTATGACGTAGTCGTCCTCGATTACCGAATGCCAGGCATGAACGGGGCAGAACTGTGTCGGCGCATTCGTGAATTGCAGCCTGACGTTCGAGGGGTCTTGCTCACGGGCTTCCCCACGATTGATGCTGTGTACCCCGCCATGCAAGCCGGGGCGGATCATGTCCTTGCCAAGCCCGTCGATGGGGCAGAACTCCTACGTGTTGTCGAACAGGAGTTGGCTCGCCCGTGCGCTTGAATCATAGCAGAACAACAGCTAATGCTGGGAACGAAGTGCGTAGCACCATAGGTCTCCTGATTGAGATGAAATCTGATCTAGCAGCCCGTTGAAAAAGTCGGTTTGTGGTTGATAGGGGTAGGGAAGGCCGGTTAAGTTCCCGGCCTCCCCCTCCCTCCGAACCGGACTGGCGGATTTCCCGCATCCGGCTCTCCGGTTAGTGGTGTTACCTCGTAGAGGATTGGTGAACCGAGGCGCGGGAAGGAAACAAGGTTCCTTCTCGGGATCGGCAGAAGCGAAAGGCCCTGACCTTCACGGGAAGGCCACCAACATGCAACATCGACGGTGCGGCCAATCTGAGCCAAGTTACGTGTGCCTGACGCAGTCCGTCGTGGCTAGTCGTTGCCGACACTCGCGGTACGGTGTGGTTTTGGCCGTGCGTCATGTTTCATCCACTTTCCTGCGTCCCTTTGCTCGACGGGCATTGCCCCGCTTCCTCGCTCGTATGGACGCTCTGACTCCTGGGCGGTCGATTCTTCGTATCCTTATCAGGGACATTGAACTTCGTCCTTGTACCCGCCCAGGTCTCCTTGCTTCATGTATCAAACCTTCCGACCGTTCCGCCTCCAACCACCTGTTGCCGCCTCTGGGGCTTGGTTTGGTTTCCCCCCGGAGCTTACCGCGGGTCTGCCGACCGCATCCCTTGCGAGGACCACAGCGTCACTTGGGCTTCGCCTTTTCCTAGCAGGCTCGCCACGACAACCGGCCGAATCGAGTTCGTCATCCTGCGGACCAGCCGTTCACCTTCAGTTGCTCTCCACCCCCTCTCACGAGGACGCAGTTACTTTCGGTTACGAAGTTCAAACCCAATTTCGACAAGGACTTGCACCTTGCTGATTCGATACACTCACAAGCGCACTAGGAGGCGACTCCAGTCGCCGAATTTTCAGTGTTGCGCCGCACAATCGGCGACTGGAGTCGCCTCCTACAGCGGTTTCCTGCAAAAATTCACAGCCTCAGAGGGGTCCGGCGTTTCGCGGGTTGAGCGCTTGGGGGTGGCGCTATTGAGGGAGCGGCGGCATGGGAATGGAAGCAACGACGCAAAGACGAGGTGCCTTTTTGCGTTACGGTAGTGCGGTCGTGGCCGTTGTCGCAGCAACGCTGGCGCGGTTGGCGATCGACCCACTCCTGCACGACAGCTCTCCCTTTGCCACCTATTTCTTGGCCCTCATGTTTTCCGCCTGGTTTGGCGGCCTCGGCGCGACCGTGTTGGCCATGATTCTCGGTGCCGTGGCGGCGGACTACTTCTTCATCGAGCCCCGTGGTTCAATTATTCTCTTTGACTGGGTCGCTTATGATCGGGAGCATTGGGTCAGCCTGGTGTTGTACGCACTTGTGGGTGTCGTCGTGGCAATCCTGACCGAATCACTGAAGGCGGGCCGACGCCGAGCCGAAGCCATGAGCGTTCAACTCGCGGATACAAACCGTGCCCTGAAAAAGGAAATGGCTGCTCGCAAGCAGGCACACGAGTCGCTACAGCGAGCGTCCGGTGAACTGAAACGCTCCAATCAAGACTTGGAACAGTTCGCCTGCATCGCCAGCCATGACCTTCAGGAGCCGCTGCGGGCGGTAGCCGGTTTTGTGACGCTGCTTCGGAACCGATACCAGGGAAAACTCGACAGCGAGGCGGATAAGTTCATCGACTTCGCCGTGGACGGCATAAGTCGGATGTCCCAGTTGATCCAGGACCTCCTGGCGTATTCCCGCGTGGGGACTCATGGCAAGCAACCCGAGCCGACGCCTTGTGGACAATCGCTGGAGAATGCTCTGGCTAATCTTCAAACGAGCATCTCGAAACAGAACGCCAAAATCACGTATGACCCGTTGCCCGTCGTCATGGCCGACGCCGCGCAACTGGCGCAACTCTTCCAGAACTTGATCGGCAACGCCGTCAAGTTTCGCCGCGACGACGTGCCGCCGGAGATTCACGTGGGCGCTCGGCGCCAAAGCGACCAATGGGTCCTGTGGGTCAAGGACAACGGCATCGGCATCCCACCCGACCAGTACGAACGCATCTTCGAGGTCTTTGAGCGATTGCACGGCCAGGAGAAATATCCGGGCACGGGCATTGGCTTGGCGATCTGCAGGAAGATCGTCGAGCGTCATGGCGGAAGGATTTGGGTTGAATCGAGCGTCGGGGAAGGCACGACGTTCTACTTTACGTTGCCCGATGCAGGAGGAAGCGCGGCATGAGTGCGTTCCGGTTCATCGGCACTTGGAATTGCCGCCGCTTGGAGTTAGCGAGTTGGGAGAGATAACGGGAGTTGACTTTAGCGCTGTTTTGGGGCAGAATCCTGGGTTGGAAATCGCATGGTGTTCGTGGAACCGACCGTTCGATGAAAGGTGGCGCGATGGAACTGAACGTCTCTCACGAAGATGGCTACGTTCTGGCGGCCACGACGGGGCCGATTGACGATTCTGCAAAGCCGCTGTTTGCCGAGTATCTTCATCCCCTGGTGGCTGAACGCGGCACAAAAGTCGTGATCGACCTCTCCCAATCCAACCTCATCACGTCGAACGGGATCGGCCAATTGGTGTCCTTGGTAGCCCATGCGAATACCAACGGCGGCCACGTCGTTCTCGCCGCTTGCTCGCCGTTCATATCGATTACCTTGGATCACTGCAAACTGAACCGGTTCTTCGACATGGCCGACAGCGTGCCGGACGCCATCCGTCAGTTGTTGGACCGATAGGGCATTGGGCAGACGGAAACGCTTGAAGTGAGGGGCACGTGTTCGGAACTTGGCAAAACGCCCGACGTTTGGCTGGGCTTTCGGATGCCGAGCCTTCATCCGCGGATCAGCCTTCCCTTCTTCGCTTTGGCAGGCTGACGTGTTACGCGATCGCCACCGCCAGTGTGGCTCTAGCCCTCTTGGTGACTCACGGCGTATGGCCGTTGCGCCAACAACCGCCGGTGCTCTTGTTCTTCGCGGCCGTGATCCTTACGAGTTGGTACGGCGGGGCGGGCCGCCGGATTCCTGGCCTCGATTCTGTCGATGCTGGCCTTGGATTTCTTCTTCATTGAGCCGATCTATTCGCTGTGGCCGCTGGAGGTTGTCGAAGACGGGACGGATTTCGTCGCGTTCGCCGCGGCGACTTGGCTCATGACTACCCTGCAACATCGCTGGCGGCAATCCCACCACAAGCTTGTCGCGATGGAACACGACATGGAAACTGCACGACAGATTCAACAGCGGATGTTGCCCTCCGGCCCACCGGCGCTAGCGGGTTTTGAGATTGGCGGGGCATGCTTTCCCGCCGATTCCACCGGTGGGGATATTTTCGACTACATTCGCAATGCCCGATGGCTGCATGGGAATCGTCTGCGGGGACGTCAGCGGTCACGGAATCGGGCCGGCTTTGCTGGTCGCTCTGGTTCATTCTTACCTCCGAGCGTTGGCACGCACGTACGTCGATCCGGCTGAGATCCTTACCAAGGCGAGCAGGCTCGTCCATGACGACATGGAAGACGGTCGTTTCATCACGCTGTTCTTTGCGAGGCTCGACCCGAGCACCCGTGCTCTCGTCTATGCCGGCGCCGGGCACGAAGCCCATTTGATCGATGCGTGCGGAAAGGTTACTACATTGTCCAGCACCGGCCTGCCCCTGGGCATCCTGGAAGAAGGGGAAATCGGCCGGGGGCCGTCAATAATCCTCGAGCACGAGCAGATTCTTCTGCTGATTAGTGACGGGATACTCGAAACGCGATCGGCGGGCGGCGAGCAGTTCGGTCTGGCTCGCGTTCTCGAAACCGTAAAGGTTCATCGGCAGAAGCCGGTGCAGGAGATTGCTGAGGCGATCTACCAAACGACTCGTGATTATGCGGGAAACGTGGCGCAAGACGACGACATGACGATTGTCATTGTCAAAGTCCTGTAGGTCAGGCTCGCCGTGTTTGCCCCGCTTTGTGCCTGCCGGCGCTGTCGCCGTCGGTTGTCCTTCGGGTTGATGCAGAAGCTGGGAGTCGAGAACGCGGCCCATGTTCGCGAGCATTGCCCTTGCCACGATTGAAGATGCCGCGGCCATCTTCGACCTGCACCAAAGTGCCTATCTTCTTCGAGAAGATCGTCGCCACGACGTAATGTCGCTTCCGTTCCTCCCGCGGGCGATCATCCCCCGTCGGCCCCATGCCCGTCGTGATTGGCGTGGATCCTCTCAGACCGCTTGGTCGCATCAAGCCAGTCGAGATACTCCTCAATCTCGCTAAGAGGCTCGCCCAAAGAAAGCGCGGACCGAATCGCCTCGACACGATCCGAGTACGTGCGGGCCTGCTCCAACGCCCGTTCGGTGATTTCGTGTAGCATACGGATCGGCGGCCAATCGTTCCGGCCGGTAGTCCCTTCCTGCCGGCCGGTATTCCCTCCATACACTATTAGCCGCTGAGCCCCGATTCCTGACAGAGGAACAAAACTATTTTCCGCATATCCAGTTTCCACAATGTGATTGGTCACAATGGGCGATTGGGGAAAGCTGGCGAGAACCGATCTGATGGATGTGGGTGGAAATTGGTGGCCAAAATGGGCTAGAAAATTTCTGGGGGGTAGGTATTTACTTTAGTCGCTCGAAATGCCAGAATCGGTTTTCGACATGCTTGGCGGGCGAGTTGTCCGGGCTGAAATGCTTCCCGAAGAATCCTCTACGACGTTCGGCCTGATTGGAAATCTTGCGTTGCCCGCTTATGGCATTGGCCGGTAGGGAAGAGTCCGTGGTGCGAGCGGTTATTTTCGCGCTGTTGGGTCTGCGTAGGGGAGCAAGGCCATGTCTGATCGCCAAGATCTCAGTGCTTGCGTGTTCCGTCGCATTTGTGGGTTGAGGCGTGCCCGTAGCACTACGTTGTCCCATTGGTGGGAGAGCGGCGGCAAAGAAGCTGTTGAACTTGTTTTTGGAGGGCTGTTGATTGCGGTAGCCATTGCCTTGCACTTCGCGTGCTGCGATTGGCGATTGCCGCGATGGGAGTATTCTCCGTGGTCACACAGCCACGTGCGGACCCATTATGACAATGAACTGATCGGTTTCGTCCACGCGGGGAGCCTGTTCCGCACGGTTGTAGGCCCCGAAGGCGCCATGTACGACTTGGAGCAGGCGGCCTGGTGGGGCGTGTATGTGCCGCTGCTTCTGATCTTTGTCGGCGCGCTGATGTTGTTTGTGCGTCTTGCTCCCGAAGCCTATACGGAACCGCTGCGCCGACGAATTGCGGCCGTGATTCCCGGGCGTTCGCGACGATTGGTCGGCGATACGATGATTATCCTGGTAACGCTCTTCATGGGCAGCACTCTTGTCGCGGGCACGACGTACGTCGCCCAGGTGGCAAAGCCGACGTTGGTCCAACCGCAAAACGACGCCTATTGCGCCTCCATCCCCGTCATCTTCACCGTCTTCGTCCCCGCCATCCCCAGCGTCATCCTCTTGGGGTTCGTCGGCATACTCTTCCTGGGATTCGCCGGGGCGTTCGGTTGGCGCTGCTATAAGTACCCCCGAGCCTTCTACGTTTGTCCTTCTGGGAACCGGCGCTCTCGGGCTGCTGGTTTACGCGTGGCGGCGCCGGCATCGCCGCTAGCTGGTGAGAAAAGGGGATAAGTGCAATTTTGGAGGCGACGAATGACGGGTAATTGGATGGATCCCCTTTTTCGTCTCACAGCGCCCGCCAAAGCGCGAATAACCCCGGCGAAGTCGGTCAACGGCCCAGCCCCGCCTTCCTTCCGGAAGCCCGCACTTCCGACAGAAAACGCACAAAATCCTCAAGTTTGAGCAGCCGCTCTTCCGGCGTGAGTTTCAGGTTCTCCCGCAGCAGCGTCCGGTCCACGTCCCGCTTGTAGGCCTCAACGACCGGATCGGACCAGGCGGCAGCGGTCGAATCAGACATGATGGCGATCATCAAGTCGGGGCGACAGGATTTGAACCTCCGACTTTCTGGTCCCAAACCAGACGCGCTAGCCAGGCTGCGCCACGCCCCGTATGTTGTCTATGTTATCAGGTTTCGAGGCGTGATTCAAGAGGATGTAGCGGGCTGCCTTGATCTTCTCTCTTTGGTCTTGGATCGTTGGCCCAAGCCTTAGAACCGAAGACCCAAGCCCCTATCCGCCGCAAACGTGCTTCTTCAGCCGCTCGAACTCCTCGTGATTGCGGAACTGGACCACCAGCTTGCCGCGGCCGCGGGCGTTGTGGGTGATCTTCACCTTCATGCCCAACGCCGTGCGGAATTCCTGCTCCAAGGCGGCGATGTGCTCGTTCTTCGCCCGCGACGGGCGGCGTCGGCTTCGCCGGCGTTTCGACGGCGGCCAGCGGCTCGCGGTCGGCCGCGTCGATCGTCTCCTGCACGAGCGCCTCCGTCTGCCGGACGTTCAGCCCTTCCCGCTGAATCCGCCGGCAGAACTCGATCTGCTCGCGCTCGTCGCCCAGCGGCAGCAGCGCCCGGGCGTGGCCCTGGGTGATCTTGCCGCGGCGAATCGCCTCTTGCACCGGCTCGGGCAATTCCAACAGCCGGATCAGGTTGGCGATGGTCGAGCGGTCGAGCTTCAGCCGGCCGGCCAACTCCTCCTGCGTGCAGCCGTACTGGTCGAGGTATTTTTGGAACGAGGCGGCCTTTTCCAGCGGATTGAGGTCCTTGCGTTGGAGGTTTTCGACGATCGCCAATTCGGCCATCTGGCGGTCGTCGGCCTCGACCACGTTGACCGGCACGTCGACCCAGCCGGCCTGGATTGCCGCCCGCAGCCGCCGCTCGCCGGCGACCAATTGGTAGCGATCATGCGACCCGCCGCACGACCACCGGCTGCAACAGCCCGTGGGCCGAAATGCTCTCGGCCAGCGACTGCATTTCGTCGGGGTCGAAGTCCTGGCGCGGCTGGGCCGGGTTGCTGTCGATCTGGCGGACGTTGACCCGCGCCGGACGTGCGAGGTCGGCCGGCGGTCGAGTCGGCCATCCTGCCGGCGGCAGGTTGCAGCCGGCGGCGGCTGCGTCGGCCGACGCCTGCGACCGGCGGATGGTGCGGCTGGGCGACAGAACTGGCCCGGCGCCGCGTGCGGCACGTCCAGCCGGAACAGCGCTTCGGCCGACGGCGCCGCGGCGGCGGCTGGCGGCTGATCGGCGGCAGGCGATGGCCGCGGCGTCGGCCGAGCCGCCAGTGCTGCCGGCGGGCGACGTTGTTGGGCCGGCAGGGCCGGTTCGTTGCGGACGGGAAGCTGTCCCAACAGGGCCTCCAGGCCGCGTCCAAGTCGTCGTTCCTTAGTCACGTTCGAGTACCTCCATGCAAAGTTCTACGTATGCCCTTGCACCCCTGGAGCGGGGTGCGTAGTCGATCACCGGCTTCCCGTGGCTGGGCGCCTCGGAAACCGCCACGTCGCGCGGGATGACCGTCTGAAACACGATCTCGCCGAAAAAATCGCGCACCTCCTCGTCCACCTCGTGGGTCAGTTCCAGCGTGTGGTCGTACATCGTCAGCACGATCCCGCCGAACTGGAGCTGGCTGGTTTCGCGCTGCATCACGTCTCGAATGACTTCGATCATTTGCGTCAGCCCTTCCATAGCGAAATACTCGCATTGGATGGGCATGAATACCTCTGTCGAGCTGCTCAGGGCCGTCTTCGTCAGCGGCCCCAGCGACGGCGGACAGTCGATCAGCACGAAGTCGTAGGCGTTGAAGCCGGTCATCAGGTGTTCGCGCAGCCGGGCCGATTGCTGCGGGTCGTCGCGGGTCAGCAGTTCCACGTCGCGGAAACTCCGGCTGCCGGGCAGCAGGTCGAGCCTCGGCACGTCGGTTGGCAACACCCCCTGGCGGATCGGGGCGCAGCTGGACCAGCGGATGGCTGTCGGTCGGCTGTCGGCCCAGGCCGGTGGTGGCGTTGCACTGGGGGTCGAGGTCGACCAGCAGCGTCTGTGCGCCGGATCGGGCCAGCGCGGCGGCCAGATTCACGGCGGTGGTCGTCTTGCCCACGCCGCCTTTCTGATTGGCCACGCAAAAGATCCGAGCCACGTCAGGCCTCCTTGCCGGCTACATTTCGACGCGGATTCTAGCAAGGAGTCGGCGCGGGAGGAAATGCCAGTTTGGAGGAAAGGCGGAGGGCGGAGTGAGAGGCATCGCACCTGGTGCTCCGCACTCCGCACTCCGTACTCCGTACTTGCACCTCGGCATCGAGTGTGGAGTACGAAGTACGGGGCGTCCGAATTCGTCGACTCGCCCGTTGGCCGTTACGTTTCACGTGAAACTACCAGCCACCGTGAATTGCCCGTTTCACGTGAAACGCGCATCTTGTGAATGCGACAGAACCGTCACTCGGCTCAACGGCCGGTTGCGGCTCGGTGAGCTGCCGCAGTTTCAGCCAACGCACGTGACGCTGCATATCCGCATCTTGCGGTTTGAGCGCGGCGGCGTGCGTGAAGGCGCCGATGGCGTCCTCCGTTCGGCCCAGCCGCTCGTAGGCGATCCCCAGGTTGATCCACCAGTCAGAGACATTCGCGTCGACGGCGACCGCTCTCTCATAGAGGTCGGCCGCTTTTTTCGGATCCCCCCCATCCAAGGCTTTGTAGCCCATGTACGCAAGTTCGTGGCCGACGTCATCGGTCAGGTTCACGTACGGGCGTGCAACCGTGCCGCCGGCTATGCAGAGAAGCAACACCACGGCCAAGATCGCCGCATTCCGCAGCCGCTTTGGGATGCTCCGGGCCGCCATCGTGCAACCCAACAGAGCCCCGAGCACAAACCCCGCACCGTGCGCCACGTTGGCGACCCCCATCACATTGGTGACGGTCAGCACAATGCATAGGAAGAACCAGCCCACGAGCAACTGGGCAGTCTGGCGATCAATCGTTCCCAAGAAGCGTGGATCGCTCCGGCCAAGAACCCAAAGCAGACCGAACAGTCCGTAGACCACTCCAGAGAGGCCAACGGCACCGTGAAAGAGCGCCTGTTCAGCCGTGATGGAACCAACGGCGAGCAGGGCGTAGATGCCGAGCGTCCGGCCGGAACCCAGTTGTTCTTCAGTTCGGCGCCGAACACCCATAGCCAACACAGGTTGAAGATCAAGTGCAGTGGCCCGGCGTGGAACAACGCCGGGGTGAGCAGCCGCCACGGCTGCGACCACCAGTTGTCGTACCCGATCATGAACCGGTCGATGTCGGCCCCGCTCTGCCATCGCAGCGTCGCCGCAATGGACAGCGCCGCGATGCCAGTGGTGATCGGGTAGCGCAGGCAGGCGGTCAGGGGCGGCGGCTTTTGCATGAAATCGCGAGGATGTGGGCCGTTTCACGTGGAACGACCGGCGTCATTCCAGCGGATTGATGACCAGCCCGCTCAACAGCTTGGGATAGAAATACGTGCTCTTGGCCGGCATGCGTTCGCCGCCCATGCTGATCGTGCGGACGTCTTCGACGGTAGCCGGCATGACCACCGCGGCCAGCGGATATTCGCCGCTCCGCAGCCCCTCGGCCACCTCTTCGATCAGATGGACGTAGGTCGGCTTGGGCAGTTCCTTGCAGCCCAACAGGTCCTCGACCACCAGCCGGTGCAACAGGCTGACGCCCAGCGATTGCCATGCCGGGGTGTGATCCTTCGCCACGTCGGCCATCCGGGCCCTTGCCGGCGTCGGTGAGCGAGGCGATCAGCCAGCGGCCGTCCTTCTGCGTGTAGAGCCCGATGGCGCCCTGATCGCCGCCGGTCTCGATGTCCTCCCAGACGGTTGCCGCCGCGTCGGGCCCTTCGCCCGCCGGCCGGGTCGTGAAACAGGGCGACAGCTTGCGCGGCCAGCTTGTCGCTGGTCAGGGTCGACAGGTCGACAGCCCGACCATTGGCGCCGGGCTGGGGCGGCAACCGGTCCGGCTCGCGGCTGGCCGTCAGTTGTTGGGATGGCAGTTCAACTGCCGCCGCAGCACTGGCCTCGCCAGTGCTTGCGGCCTGGCCGCCGGTCGCGGCTGGACGAAACAGCCGGTGCGTGGGCATGACGATCAGGCCCGGATCGTCCATCGCCACGCACATCATCAACGTATAGTTGGCCGGATGTTGGGCCGAGAGGAAGCCGCTGTCGTAGATCTGGTCGCGGTAGTTGCAGGCCGTCTCGTAGCGGTGGTGGCCGTCGGCGATGAAGATCGGCTTGGGCCCCATGATGGCCGAAAGCTTGGAAATCACTGCCACGTCGGTCACCGGCCAGAGGCGATGGACCACGCCCAGGTGATCGGTGGCCACCAGCGGCGTCTTGCCCGCCACGGCGGCATCCAGCAGGTTCTGGGCCTCGCACTCGGGATCGGGGTAGAGGCCGAAGATCGGGCTCAGGTTGGCCTTGGTCACCACGGTGAGCATCAGCCGATCGACCTTCGCCGCCGGCAGGGTTTCCTCGTGCGGGAAGACCTGGCCCTCGCCGAACCGCGTGAGCCGCTGCCGGCCCAAGAAGCCGCGGCGGACGTACGTCGTGCCGGCGGAGGTGAACTCCTGGTGGTAGACGTAGATGGCCGGGTCGGCCTCGGCCACCAACACGCCCTCGTCGCGCCACTGCTTGTAGAACCTCGCGGCGCGGGTATAGCGGTTGTCGGTCGGATCGTCATTGGCTGGGTCGATGCGGTTCAGATCGATGCGGATGAAGCTGTGGGGATGCTTCTGGTAGAAGTGTTCCTGCAGTTCAGGACCGATCACATCGTACGGCGGCGTAACAACGTCGCTCAGCGCGCCGACGCGGCCAAGGTTGTAGCGGATTCCGCGGAAGGCTTGAATTTCGGGCATGGGAAGAGGGATTGGGGATTCGGGCTTCGGGATTGGAGGAGCACTACGCCCTAACCGGCGAGGTCAGAGATCAAGGGACTCGGCGATTAGAGACCAGTTGTCCTTGTACTTTTCATCCAAGCCCGTGATGTCCCGAAAGACGACCTTCGACCATGGGCCGGGCCGGAAAACCGACTTCACAATGTCCCGCGGAATGATGAAGCATTCAGGCGGATGCATCAGACCAGTGTCGCCCTTCCGGCGGCCTTGGCAAACGGCCACAACGAATTCGAAGTCGAATTCAACCTTACTCTCAGCGTGGGTTAATTTCTTGATCAGAAAGAAGGGACGTTTCTTCCACAGGCTCTTGACTTGTATCCTGGCCGACTTCCCGGTTCGTGGATTGGTGGCAAGGAGGTCGTACCCCGGCGTATTGGTATAACCTTTGTACGTCGGGATGCCTCGAAGCAGAGAGCTGGCCGAGAACGAGGAACTCGGCCCCTTCCGCTTCGAGCTTGGTGTCTTGCCTGGGCATCCGCTTCTAATCCCCAATCCCCAGTCCCGAATCCCTCAATACCGATAATACTCCGGCTTGAACGGGCCGCCCACGGGGATGCCCAGATACTCAGCCTGTTGCGACGTGAGCTTCGTGAGCTTCACGCCGAGCTGTTCCAGGTGCAGCCGGGCGACCTCTTCGTCAAGATGCTTGGGCAGGGTGTAGACGCCGACGGGATATTTCTCCGGCTCTGTCCACAGGGCGATCTGCGCGATCACCTGGTTGGTGAACGAGTTCGACATGACGAACGAGGGATGGCCCGTGGCGCAACCAAGGTTCACCAGCCGGCCTTCGGCAAGAAGCAGAATCGAACGCCCGTTGGAGAACGTATAGCGGTCGACCAGCGGCTTGATGTTGACCTTCTTTACGCCCGGCGCCTTGTTCAGTCCGGCCACGTCGATCTCCAGGTCGAAGTGGCCGATGTTGCAGACGATGGCGTCCTCGGGCATTTGCTGAATGTGCTTCAGCAGGATGATGTCGCGGCAGCCGGTGGCGGTGACGAAGATGTTGCCCCGCGAGGCGGCCTCGTCCATCGTGGTCACTTCGTATCCCTCCATCGCCGCCTGCAACGCGCAGATCGGGTCGATCTCCGTGATGAGCACCCGGGCGCCGTACGATCGCATCGAGTGGGCGCAGCCCTTGCCCACATCGCCGTAGCCGCAGATCACCACGACCTTGCCGGCCACCATGATGTCGGTCGCCCGCTTGATGCCGTCGGCCAGCGACTCGCGGCAGCCGTAGAGGTTGTCGAACTTGCTCTTGGTGACCGAGTCGTTGACGTTCATCGCCGGCACGGCCAGTTCACCCCGCTCGTGCATCTGGTACAGCCGGTGGACGCCCGTGGTGGTTTCTTCCGACAGGCCGCGGATGCCGGAGAGCAGGTGGCGGTACTTCTCGTTGTGGACGATGGCCGTGAGGTCGCCGCCGTCGTCGACGATCATGTTGAGCGCTTGGCCGTCGGGGAAGTACAGCGTCTGCTCGATGCACCAGTCGTACTCGGCGTCGGTCTCGCCCTTCCAGGCGTAGACGGGGAAGCCGGCGGCGGCAATGGCCGCGGCGGCGTGGTCCTGCGTCGAGAACTTGTTGCAACTGCTCCACTGCACCTCGGCGCCCAATTCCTTGAGCGTCTCGATCAGCACGGCCGTCTGGATCGTCATGTGCAGACAGCCGGCCACCCGGGCGCCGGCCAACGGCTTCGACTTGCCGTACTTCCGCCGTAGGGCCATGAGGCCGGGCATTTCGCGTTCGGCGAGCTGGATCTCTTTGCGGCCCCAA
Organism: uncultured Planctomycetaceae bacterium; assembly: GCA_963759115.1. GTDB lineage: Bacteria > Planctomycetota > Planctomycetia > Pirellulales > Thermoguttaceae > CAVWXT01. The sequence continues at coordinate 2,391,464 of CAVWXT010000005.1, read as the reverse complement.
TCGGCCAACGAAAGATCAGCAACCTTGTAGGGTAACTTGACATCAACCTGTGACACCGCCGGCTCCTTGACTGAAACGTGGGACGAGACTCCGAATCCAAGAACGCTCATCATAGGGGGCTTCGGCCCAAGTTGGCAAGCCCGGTGTGGCATAAAGCCGCAACCATTGCCGCTTGCGGCTTCGCCGGGGCGCGACCACTAGTCGCGGCTTTATGGACGAAATGCGGCACGGGCGGCGCGGACGAAGGTCTCGGCCAAAACGGCGTCCTTGCGGCCCGGCCGCGATTCCACTCCGCTGGCCACATCGACTGCCGCCGGACGGACTGCCGCGATGGCCATCGCCACATTGTCGCAAGTCAGCCCACCTGCCAAGACCAGCGGCGGCAGGCCAGGTTGTCTGACATACTCGGCGGCCATCTCCCAGCTTCCGGCTTCCCCGGTTCCGCCATACATTCCCGGAACGGACGAATCAAGGAGAGTCAAGGCAGGCCGCGCTTTTAGTTCTTCGGAGCGGCGCAGATACGCGATGACACTGTCGAGTCCATTGGGCCCCATGCGGAACGCCCGCATCACCGGGCGGTGGCCCAATTGCGGGAGAAACTCCGGCGGCTCGTCGCCGTGGAGTTGGATCAGGTCGAGTTGCAGGTCGTCGAACTGCCGGCAGACCTCGTCCGCAGGTGAGTTGACGAACAGGCCGACTTTGACAATGCCCGTCGGAATGCTAGCAATGATGTCACGCGCGACTTGGGCGGAGATGCAGCGCGGACTGCGGCCATAGAAGTTCAGTCCCAGGGCATCGGCCCCCGCCCGGGCCACAGCCAGGGCGTCGTCCACGTTCGTGATGCCGCAGATCTTGACTTGGAACACGTTCGTCTGCCGAGTCTTGCTAGCGTTGCATTCATCTTGGCCCATCGGCGGCAAGTTGGCAAGCGCCGCATCCCTCTGTCGCGGTAAAGCTTGAGACGCAGGCAAGGTGGGTTCCCCTTGACGAATTGTCGGCGTTACTGCTAGATTGATGGATACGCTCTTCATCGGCTGGAGGGAAAAGGGGACAGTCCCCTTTTTCGCGGAAGAGCCGCCCAGACCGACGGATTCGGCGAAAGGCGGAGCTGGATGCTCAAGACCCTCGGGATCGTGCAAGCGTGCTTTCATTCGCCGCGCTTCTGCTCGAATGTCATGCGGAAGCTGGGGGGCTGTTCTGTCTTGGAGTGGGTGATCCGCCGCGTCACCGATTCGATGCGTCTGGACGGCGTGATCGTAGTGGCTTGCCAGGCCGAGGAGCAGTGTTCGGTAAGTCGGCTGGTGCCCAGCGACGTGCCCGTCTTCTTTGGCGAAGGGACCGATGCCCTGGCTCGATTTGCCCACGCCCTGGAGCAGTATCCGGCCGAAGGCGTGGTCCGCGTCGGCGGCGACAATTTGTTCATCGATCCCGGCCTGATCGACCGCCTGGTGACTACGGCCGAAGAGCATCCGAACTGCGACTACGTGAGTTACTGTTCGCGCGACGGCCGGCCGGCGATTCTCTCGCCGGTAAGCGTGTATGCCGAATGGTTCCGCACCAGTGCGCTGTGGAAGGCGAACCGGCTGGCCCGCAGTCCCCTCGATCGCGAACAGGTGACGCGCTACCTGTACTCGCATCCCGAGAAGTTCAATCTTCGCCTGATCCCGGCCCCGGCCGAGATCGATCGCGAAGACGTGCGTCTGACGATCGACATCGAAGAGGATTGGGACCACGCCCTGGCCATCTATGAGGCGTTGGGCCCGGAGCGGCTGGATTGGCGGGGGATCGCCAGTCTGTTGAATCACCAGCCGGCGTTGCGCAACCGCATGGCCGCGCTCAATCGCAGCCAGCAAGTGGCGATCCCGCTCGCGGACGGCTAGGTTCGGGCGAAGACCCGTAGCGGACCGCGATCCGCGACATACCGACGACAAGTCGACGTAGGGTGCGTGAAACGCACCGGTCATGGTTGGCCGAGGTGCGTTGCGCGCACCCTACAAAATCATGCGAGCCGCCCCAACTGCCGCCCGTTTGATTTCACGCAATCAAGAAGTCCTGCGGATAAAAGCATCCCTAGTTCGTTCGGCCGCGCTTGGCCAACGGATCGATCCAACCGTTGAGGCGATCTTCCGGCGGCGGCTCGCCTGGTTCTTCGCCCGGATGAAGTCCCATCTCCACGAGTCGATCGTTGCGAGCGGCCGCCAGGAAGACGTGCAACAGTTGCAGACTAACTCCTCCGGCATGGGCCGTGCCGAAAAATACGTCCGGATGGGCTACTCCCAATGCATCCATGCGCGCGAAAACGCCCGGCAAATACGTGTTTCACGCACCCCATCGGCCAATTCCACGGGCGGCCGCGGAATACGGTCGATCTCAGCAGCGATCGCTCCCATGCCACCCGCACCGTCTGAATGCCGAATCGGGCGAGCAGTTCCGGAATGATTGCCGTCACGGCCGGGATCATTTCAACATATTGATGGCCGTTGACGTGCGTCGGCCGCAGGCCGTGGTTGCAGACGACTTGCACCTGCTGTTCCAGTTCCGTGCGGACTGCGGCCTGGAAGCTGTCGCCGAACCGCCGCAATCGCGCAAAGAGCGCGAGAACGCCCGGAAAGCGGCCTTCCGAGTCCAACAACTCCGCCGGATAGCGGCCGCCGGTGAGCGGCCGGCCCTGCGTGAGATTCAGGTGAACGCCAAGGTCAAAGGCGCATTGTGGATCGCCCAGCGTTTCGCGCGCTGCTTGCGAAGCGAGGCGGCCGGCCGCGCGATCCTCTTCCAGTCGCTTCCATTCCCTTCAGCGCCGAGCGGCATCCGGGGCATTGGCCAGGAGCGAAGTGCTCGTCAGCAAACCGAGGCGAAATCCCCGCAGAATGCCGTCGGTCACCGCCCGGTTCATACCCAGGTCGTCGGCGTGGAGGACAAGACGGAAGTCGCGCAGGTTATGCTTCAGCACAGCAGTCACGTGGCATCACGAAGCCTCGACCGCGACAATGCCCTGCGTCCCGCGGCAACGCTGCTTGGACCAATGCGTTTCTACGCCGCGATCTTCCGGCGTTTGTCCTCGGATGTGGCTTCCGCCGGGGCGAAGATGAACTGCGGCGCCGGCATCTCTCCGCCGGCCCGTTGCCGCAACCACACGCGCATCACGTCCATGAGCATCGGCAGCGCGTTGCGACGCAACGACAACGTGGAACTGAACTCGTTCACGAGCGTGACCGGAACGCGGCGGAACGGCAGGCCCAGCCGGTGCGTCAGCATGACTACCTCGGCGTCAAAGGCGAACCCGTCGATGGTCGTCCGCGCAAAGATCTCCAAGGCGGCCTGGCGGCGGAACAATTTCAGCCCGCACTGCGTGTCGGTCACCTCGCGCGACACCATGCGCCGCACAACCTCGCGAAACGCAAAGGTGGCCAGACGTCGCAGCAGCCGCCGCCGCGCGATGTTTTCGGCGCCCTCGATATCGCGGGCGCCGAAGACCACGTCGCACTCGCCGTCGTGGATCCACTCGTAGCCTTGCCGCAGAGCCGTGAGTTGGAAGGGGAGATCGGCGTCGGTGAAGCACAACACGCGGCCGGTGGCATGGAGCATGGCGGTCCGCACCGCTCGCCCCTTGCCGCCCTGGGGCACGAGGCGAAGCGTCGCACAGCGCGGCCCAAGCTCTCGCGTCAGCGCGGCCGTTCGGTCGGTGCTGCCGTCGTCGGCCACCAAGATCCGATAGTCGAGGCCCCACTCGCTCAAGAACACCGCCAGTTGAGCCAGCGTCCAAGGCAGGCGTTTCTCTTCGTTGTAGGCCGGAATGATGACCGTTAGGTCATGGTCGGCCGGCAAGACCATCAACGGAGACTCCGCGAGCCGGCCGTCAGGCATGTCGTTGCAATGGGGCATCACGCCGGAGGTGCTCATGCGTGTCGGTCGCCTCGCTGGGGAAGGTGAAGGAATGCGCGGAACCATACCGGATTCGGCAGACTGTGTAAACGCCAATTCCTCGCTGCTTCCAAACGGAAAACCCGACGCTTTCTGCCCCAGTTGCGAGAGGCGGATCGGCTTTCCCGCGTGGAACCGGCTGCGACGGTCAGGTTCGCCCATCCGGCACAAAACGACCGCCTTTTTCAGAACTTGGGGCGCCGATGCGACCGCAAGGTGGACATCGCCCAGTCCGTTCGGGATAATGGAGTCCATGCCTAGCTCGTCCCCCGTTCGACGCCGATTGCAGGTACACCCGGCCCACGCCACGGTCGGCGTTTCGGGCAGCCCCGCGGCGTTTCGCCCCTACTGCCGACTGGCGGACGGCCCGGCCGGCCGTAGCCACGTTTGGCCGATGCGCGTGTTGTTGGTTGACTGCGGACTGGACGCGGACTCGCGGGCGGCGCTGGCGTGGCTTGAGCAACATCTCCGAGGGCGTTGCGACGTGCAGTGCCAATACGTCGCCTTCGAGGCCAGCGGCGTGATGCAAAAGGACTTCGCCGCGGCCGATTGCGTGGTTGCGTTGGGCGAAGGCCTGCACATTGCAGGCGATTGGTCCGATGCTAGTGCCAGCCGTGTTGCTGGACCCCGCCCTGACGTGAACGACGGCGAGCCGATACGAGTCGAGCCTGCCGCTGCGGCGAGTGGCCATGCGGTGCTCGATGGGGTTCATCCATTCGTCGCTCGCGGCGGCGCCGGGCAATATTCCGGCGTGCCAGCCGGCGCGACTTGTTTGCTCGTGGGCAAGATGACCGATGCGGTTCAGCCGGCGATCTGTCGGCCGTTGGCCTGGTCATGGCGAGGCCACCGGGGCGGGGTATTTTGCACCTCGCTGGATTTCGGCGTAAACTTCCGTCAGCCCGATTTTGTCCGTCTGTTGCTCAACGCGATCTGTTGGGTCGGCCACGCGGGGGCCCCGCTTGATTAGCCGGGCCTTGGTTCGTAAAATGGATGCCGGTCATGACGGAGGCCGTTCCCTTCGTCGTGGCCGTTGGGGCGGTAGCTCAGTTGGGAGAGCGCTGCGTTCGCAATGCAGAGGTCGGGAGTTCGACCCTCCTCCGCTCCACATCGTAAAGCCAGTTGTAGCAATAAGTTACGACTGGCTTTTCTTTTGGGTGGTCTGTAAAGGTAGCCATTTGTAAAGGGACTTGTAAAGGGAAGGTGGGTCACACGGGTGGGTTTCCCTGGACAACATCGTGCCGTCTCACGATGCCCCCAATCGCCTGCCACTGCCGCCAGCACGCCGCCTTGCCTCGCCCCACAACTTCCGCGCCACGCCTCGCAAGACCCTCCCGTGCGACCGAGCCGCCGCCCCGGATACATCCGGGGGCTTGGACGCATCCTGGATTGCTCTGTGCGGGACGGCGAACAGGATCGCGTTCCACCCCGAACCGGGCAAAAAGATGGGTTCCCATGCGGCGACGACCGCACTATCATGGCGGACGAAGGAGCGACCGCCATGAAGAACGGCAACGGCAACCTCCAAAAGAACCAAGTTGATTCTTTTCCCTTCCCCCTCGTCCCCGCAGGGCGGAAGCCGACCGAGGAGCAGGTCGTCGGGTTCGTGCGTGAAGCCAACCGCAGGATCGACGAAGCGGGGGCAACCTTGGCCCAACTTTGTTGGATGCTGGGGAAGGCACTGCTTCACCTCCAAGACCTGCCGCGCTACGGGGCGCATGGCAAGTGGGAAGGATGGCTGCGGCGGTGGGGAGTGTCGCAGTCCCGGTGGATGCGGGCGAAACGACTTGCCGAGACCTACAGCAGCCCCGACCAGTTGCGGCAAGTCCCCGTGGATCGGGCGTTGCGTATCGGTGCCAAAGGGCGGAAGCGGACGAGACGGGAACTGGTCGTCAGTTCGCAGTCAAACGGGCAGACCTACACGCCGGCGGACGGGATTACGATGACTTGCTGCGATTTCCGCAAATTGAAGGTCAAGGACGGCTCGGCGAGAGCGTTTGGGAGGATTTTCCGTGCGGTCAGTGATGTCAGCGCTGTCAATGATGTCAGTGATGCCAGGTTATGGACGACGGCGGATGGAACGGAAATGAACAGGGAATGGGACTCACCTTCCGGTGGCGTTGTTGGAAAGTTTTTCCAACTGCCGTTGCTGCTGGTCTTCATGGGCATCCGGCATAGCGCACGCCAGATGGGGCGGCTGTGGCCAGAGATCAGTTCGCCGCAAGAAATCCGCCGATCATCAGGAAGTTTTCTGGCGAGATGTCGGGGCGGCCGGGGATGCCGTCCGCACGCCGCCAGGATGCCGTCAGGGGTCGGGCATCGGGAGGGCATAGGCAGGGCATCTTGGGGCGAATGTTCCAAGAGGGGGTGGTGATGCTCGCTTACCAGTGCGTAGGGCGAAATGCGTGGCAGGCAACGACTTGCCTGCGGCGAATGAGGGTGGCGGAGGAGAGCAGGGCATGGCGGGCGTAGCCCGTCTTCGTCATCAGGGCCGACTACGGCAGGAAGGCATCCTTCCCGTCCAGTCCATATTCCTTCCCGTATCGCCGCCAGTGGATCAGCAATGGATCCACATGAAAGAATAACTGCCTGCGCCGAAGGTGTCTCGGCACAATGACTTAGGGCGACGAAAAGGCGGCACGGGGGCGCGGTTGGCGACAGCCCGTCCAAAAACGAACTGGGGTTGGACGCTTGGACGCATTGGACGCAGTTTTTCCGTCCTTACGTCAGTCCAGGGGCTTGATTTCCGGCTAGCGGAATAGGAGACTACAGGCAATCTATTACTCTGGGAGCATTTCCAATGCGATTTTTGCTTTTTTCTTGCTCTTTCCCTGCTCGCTTCGACTTCTCTTTACGCCGATCAACCCCAAGTCGATCTCGATTTGGCAAAACGTCTCCTTAAACAAGGCGAGGAGGAACGATTGGCCTGGGTCGCCGACCTCGAACGAGGTTTGCAAGAGTCGAAAATTAGAGCTAAGACTTTTGTGAAAAGTTACGTGGCGACGATCAATAAAGTGAAGGCCATGCGAGGTTCGTTTATTCCCTCCCTTACGCTTGATAACGGCAGTATTGGACTGATTCGGAAGGGACGCTCGAAAGACGTGGAAACTTTCGATACCGAACGCTCTCGGCCAATGGAGGTCTTCCAAATCATCGACAAGGACAATGCGCTTGTAAAGTGGTCGGACAGCAGTCTCGGAGACATGACGCTCGTTTGGCTCAAGGGCTTCTCAACGACTGGCCTTGCCGATGGTAAGACCATGACAATCGGGAGGTTTGTTCAGGTCACCGGCACCAGACAATATGCCACCGCTCTCGGAGGATCAAAGACTCTGATGGTCATCGAACCATTCGACATCGACAAAGAGCTCGTTGGCCCAAGCTGCAAAGGAACTTGGTCTAAAGCCGAAAAAATGAATCCACGTTTAGTCTTCTCGATGGAAGGGCAGAATGACCAAACAGAACGACTTTCGTAAGCCCCGTCTCCGCCGTCTTACCCTCCACCCAATGAAACCGGAGGAAGCCATGCGGCTTTGCAGGTCGATCCGGGATCGGTGAAGGGCGGTGTGGGCGTGCCGTGCTGTCATTGATCATGCCCGGCGTATTCGCTACACTCGGCGGATGGTAGACATCCTAAATCTCGGAAGCGGAGAACGTCCGATGAATCCGTGGTATCTGGATGAAGCAACCAACCGGCAGATGAAGGTGCTGCGGTTCTTTAACCTAGATTGCACCCATCGTTTCAGCAAGGGCGAAGCCTCACGCCTGATTACTCAGATCTTCCTGAATCCGAGTAACCGGGAACTCTGGATGAAGTATGTTTTCGTGACCGGGGACGAGAACCAAGATTCGCCAGATCTTCAGCCTTTCGACCTTGCTCACTTGCGAACCGTTGCCGTTCCTGATGGCTGGAAGCCGCATGGCTCAAAGATCAAGAAGAAGAGTGGGTTCGAGAAAGAACGGCTGCTTGAGATGGCAACCGATATTCTCAAGGACGGCGTTCCGTTTGATGATCCGGTTCCAACGATTGAATACCCTGGCAAGGGGTTCTGCTTTACCGGCAAGTTCAAGTTCGGTTCCCGCTCGCAGTGCCAGGATGCCATCAAGCGCATGGGCGGCTACGCACATGACAATGTGACCCTTGAGACCAATTGTCTTATCGTAGGTGGCGATCTCAGCCCGGCATGGGCGCATGAGGCATACGGCACCAAGATCGAGAAGGCACTCATCTATAAACTCGACGGGCGACCTATAGCCCTTCTTGCTGAAGAGGATTGGGTTGCCACAGTCAAGAACGCCTAGTGAAAACGCTCATGGCAGAACCCATCCTTGATGATTACGAGAAAGAACTGGTGCGGTTCTTCGCTCAACGAGATCGTGAGCATCAGGAAGTCGTGAGCCGGGAGGAATTGCCTCGGCATCACGAAGTGGATGATCACACAGAGGCGGTAGCCCTCAACCGGATTGACGAAGCCGGGTTGATCGACCTCTTCACCCGTTCACAGGTCAAAGTCCTGCCCGCCTGCGTCGAACTCGTCCACGCATGGGACAACCCGCCCCTGCCCGACTACCGAGACAAAGTGACCAAGTGGTTCTGGAGCAAGCGGTGGTCGTTGCCCGTCCTGGTCGTGTTCGTAGGGCTACCTGCACTGGTTACATGGATCGGGATGCTCAAGACCATCCTTGAATGGTTCGGCATCGTCAAGGGGAGTTCCCCGAAGTAGCAGGGCGTTGCGGTCTCACCAGGGGCGCACAAAGTCCAATTTGAGACAGCCCTGCTTGGAACGGCTGTAGCGGTTAAGTTGTATTAGCCCGCCCCTGCCCGCCGCCGTTGGGTCGTCGCTGTCCGCTTGGCGATGGTCGTCGCCTCGGCATCCATCAACCGCTCCACCCGCCGAAGGAAGTCCGGGTCGCCCAACTCGTGGGCGAACTCACGAGCGAGGGCCTTGATCTGCTGCACGACCCTCTTCACGACGAAACGACCGGGGCTGTCCAGTTCGGGCAGCCCGACGATGCTCTTGGTCTGCCGCCCCTCCAGCCGAGCATCAAGGATCGCCACAGCCAGGTCGCCGAGCCGGGTCTGGAGCAACCTCCTGAACCGCTCCACCAGCATCGAGTCGGTCGGCTCGTGGCTTGCGGGCAGGTCTTCCGTCGTCGTGCCGCCTGAAATGGTCGGGAGATACTTCCTGCGGTTCTTTTCCTTCTCGGCGATGTTCTTGACTGCGTTGGCGACCGACCTCTTGAAGCGGAGGTCGAGCGGGCCATGCCACCGCTCGTCGTAGCCCCCGAACAACCCGCCTGGCGACACCAGCAACCTGACCACGACATCGTGGATCAGTTCTTCGACTTGCCCTTGCTCACGGAAGCCGGCGTTGCGGAGACAGGCGGCGATGTAGTGCGTCCAACCACGCCCCTGCATGGCTGCCAGCCGTTCCTTCGCTTCGGGATCGTGGAGCGTCGGCAGCAGCGCAGCCAACTGGTCGTCGAACAGCCGGTCGTAGGCGGCAGGGTCGAATTGTTCGTGCAGCAGCAGCCAGAGCCGGAAGGTCGGGATCATCGGGGTATTTATCCCCGCCCGCTCCCATTCGCCGTCCTCCGATGGCGGCGGGCGGTCTGTGTCCGATGGAGCCAGCCCGCCATGCCGAGAAAACGACCCCAGATAGGAGTCCAGATCGTCGGCACACGCTTCCTGCGGTTCGCCATCGCCGACGACCGGCAGCAGGTGTGGACAGGCAGTGGTTGGAGCGACCGCCGCAGCGATGCCCTGCTGTATGCGCAGACCGAGGTCGTCCGCCAGGATGTGCGACTACTGAAACGCCGGCTCCGAAGTGGCGACAAATAGGGCTTCGGAAAACGACCCCCAGAAATCCCCGTGCTTCCGACACCTTCGGGCAGGACGACCAAGCGACAAGACGACTTTAACCTATCTTTCGCCTCCAACCACGCAAAGGACACTGCCGTGACCATCGCCTGTTATTGCAGGGTGAGCAGCCGTCACCAACGAACCGACAGCCAGGTTGCGGAGATCGGCAAGTGGCTCCATGCCCACGACTACGATAACCAGCAGGTTGAGTGGTTTCTCGACAAGGAGACCGGCAAGACCTTGAAACGCCCAGAGTTCGAGCGTCTCCAACGGGACATCTTCGCAGGCAAGGTCAGCATGGTCGTCGCTTGGAAACTTGACCGCTTGAGTCGCCGCCTCAAGGACGGGGTGAACATCCTTGCCGACTGGTGCGAGAAGGGGCTGCGGATCGTCGTGGTCACCCAACAACTCGACCTCGGTGGGGCAGTCGGACGCATGATCGCCGCCGTCATGCTCGGTCTGTCGGAGATCGAGTTGGAGTTTCGTGCCGAGAGACAGGCGGCGGGAATCGAGGTGGCGAAGAAGAATGGCGTTTACAAGGGGCGGAAGCGGGGGACGACCAAAGCCGAGCCGGCCCGGGCCAAGGAACTCCGGGCGAAGGGGCTGACGACCGCCGAGATTGCCCAGGCGATGGGGACAACCCAGAGGACGGTTCAGCGTTACCTGGTGGGATGAGCGACCTTAGAAACCGGAATCTCAAGAGTTATCTCCGAGAAACCTGGGGGTTGGTTCCATCTGGGTGCGGTTGCATGGTGGTCATGCGGTCGGCGTTTTCTTGCGGACGATGTGGAAGGAGGTCTCTGGTCACGAAGTCATTTGTCCCTGTCCGCAATCCCTTTTCGCTTTGCTGCCGGAAGAGAGGCATACAGGGCAGCCCGTTTCTTCGGCTGGGCGATCCTGTCGTCCACGATGAAATTGACGACCTCGAACAACGCATGGGCGATTTCGGGCGTGTCGTTCAGGTCGATCTCTCCGGGATGGACGGACTCGTTGCCGATGACCCGCACGGTATCCAGGGCTTGCTGCAACTCGACGGGCAGCCCCTTCTTTACGAGGTTCCCAATGTCGGCGTTGATGTCCTTTCCCTTCTCCCCCAGGTGAACCAACAATTTCTGGATCACGAGCCGCAGTAACGCCGCCGCACCCCTAGGTGAAGCAGAAACGATGCGCCTCGCCTCTTCGTAGTCGCCCTTTAGGTCGTCGGGCAACTCGTCATGGGGGAAAGGAGCGGAACCCGAACTCGGATAGATCATTTCCGCACCATGCCAAACAGATGCCTCTTGACAATGCACGCACTCGCATAACCACAGACCTTCGATTTGCGCGACAAGACACTGCCCGTCAGACGAACCGTCCGGCTCCATACTTGCGCCGAATACACGCCACAAAAGGGGCAGTGGAACTCCTGCTTCTGAAACTCTGGGGGAATGTGCTTTGCCACAACTTGGTCTCCCGACCTCTCGCTTGAATACCACCATCAGAACATCATCGTCCCCTTCCTTCCCGACTCCGTCAATGGGGAAGCATCGTCTAACGTGCCTCGCACGACAGACCAACACCAGTTCATTCAACCCCATATTGCGTGCCAAGCCACTTTATCGCTGCGTCGAGGGTCTTGGGGTCGTCGTTCACATAGAACCGCTCGGCGATGGTGCGGGGGGCGTGTCCCAAAAAGAGGACATGAAGGGGACGGAACTTGGGGTTGTTGTAGAGCAGATCGGCGGACGTTTTGCGGAGTTGTCCGAGGGAGTGGTGCAACTTCAGCCGTGCCTTGAGTCGCTTGTAGGTGGTCGTGATGTTGCAAACCTTCTTCCCCTTGTCGTCTTCCCCAATGAACTTTTGTTGCAGGGCTTGCCCGTTCCCGTTCAGCAAGGCAAAGGGGTTGCTCTTGTCGGTGTTCAAAAATTTCTCCAACAACCCCGCCGTCTTTTTCCATAGGCGGTAGTTCACTACGGGGACGTTGGGGCAGTTCTCGGTCTTGCTCCGCTTCCGCTCGATTCTCCCCTTCTTCAAGTCCACCTGGTCACGGGTCAGCCGTGCTATGTCCACCTGGTAAGCCCCGATGTTCAACATGAGCAGGACAAACAACTTCAGTAGTTCCAAATTCGGGAAATTGATATAGGTGAACGCAAGGTTCCTCCAGTAAAGAACTTGGGTCACAAACCAGGTTCACACAAGGAGGAAACCCATGCGTTCACAAACGGAGTATATCATCACCAAGGCGGAGGTCCACGCGTACGCCGAGGACTGGATAGGGACGGCGCTTCGCCTTGAGTATCGGGGTTATAAATGTTCGACTTCCACGCTTCTCCAAATTCTCCTGATTGCCGCGGCACGGGTGGTTTCCGTGTTTGCCGCCTGCCGCGATCTGGCCGATGCACCGTCGGATCAGACGATTCGCAACGCCTTGGCCGTAACGTTGCCGGAAATCGCCGAACTCGAACGTCGTTTGAACCTCGCCTTGGTGACGCATGTGCCCAAGGCGTTGCGACGCAAATCCCGCATGGTGGCGATCGACCTGACGCTGATTCCCTATCACGGGCAGCCGGCGCGGGACAAGAAGGAAATCTTTCGAGGCGAACCGAAGTCGGGCACCACCCATTTCCATGCCTACGCCACGGCTGTGGTACTCCACAAAGGCTACCGTTACACCTTGGCGCTGGTGCGAGTCGAGTACGGCGACTCGATGAAAGAGGTGCTTCAGCGGCTGTTGGCGATTGTTCGTCGCCGAGGCGTAAAAATCCGCTTTTTGCTGCTGGACAAGGGCTTTTTCAGCGTAGAAGTCATTCAGTATCTTCTTCGCGCCCGTCGTGGATTCATCATTCCCGCCGTCGTGCGAGGCCGAAAGCCCAAGGACCCCAAGACTCCGCCGCACGGCTTGCGAGCACTGTTGAAGAAGAAACACGGCTACTATCGGGAGACGATCACCTCGGGCCAAACGAAAGAGAAACCGAAGGCCAGCGTGACCGTGAACATTTGCGTTGCCAGCAAGCATTTCACCGACGAGAAGACCGGCCGGCGGCGGCGCAAGCGGCTTCTCTACGTGGTGTCGAAGGTGCGGCGAACACCTGCGGAGATACGCGAAACCTATCGCAAGCGTTTCGGCATCGAGACGAGCTACCGCCAGATGAACGAGGCGAAGATCAAGACATGCACGCGCGATCCAGCGTTGCGTCTGCTGTTCGTGGGCATTGCTCTGGTGCTGCGCAACGTGTGGGTGTGGATTCATTTTCGCTTCGCCAAAGGAAAATTCGCCGAGGAACCGCAACTCTTTCTGGAATTGCTTCGTTTCCAAGAAATGCTCTTGTGGATCACCCAGATCGTTCAACAAGCCCTCGGCGCCAACAAAACCCTCGGACTCGATCGTCATACCTATGAACGACTTACGGCACATCGCCACACATAGCCAAATTTGGAACTACTGAACTTGTCCCTTTCTGGAGTCTCCTCATCGGCGAGGACGGCTTTTATGTCCTTGACGGGGTAGATCTCGCGCTTGCCGATCCCCAGTTTGATCCTCAACGCCTTGCGGTTGCGGAGGTTCTTGGGGAGGGGAACGAGGTCTCGCTCGTCAAGCCATTGGCAGAATTGCTTGACGGCATCAAGGCGTGCCTTAGCATAGGTTCGGGCGCACCCTGCCTTGCCTTCCGGGTCGTTGTCCCGCTTGGCGATAAGGTCTAGCAGGTGGTTGAAGTATCGTTCCACAAGGTCGGCGGTCAGCGTCTCGATGTCGTTCTCTGCTCCTGCAAAGTCCCTGACGTGTTCGATGGCATAGCGGTAGGACGAATAGCGGTCGGGAGCAATTTCCTTTGCCTGCGCTCGTGCCTTCTGGTTCTCGACCCATCGTCCGACCCAGTAGCGTATCGTGCGGTCGGCAGGTGCGGGGTCTTTTTGGTCATGCTTCAGCCGATCATGCCAAACCGCTTGACCTTCCGGCGATATGCCTATCAAAGGTTCGTCCCAACGGGTCAAGGGTGGCGGGTTTTCTTCCGTGTCCAGGATGTCCTGAAGGCGTGCCGCCTCTGCCTCATTGCTCGCCATGCCGTCTTGGTGGAGTGGGTGTTGTCCAAGATGTTCCCGGAACCATTGAGCCATACGCCGCCGTTGGTCGATGATCCGCCGATACGCTTGCTCATTGGGTTTTGGCTCGGCAGGGGCTTGGAGTTCGTCTTGCTTGGCTCGCCACCAAGTATTCGCCGCCTCCCGGCTGTGTTCCTGGCTTGGCGGACAGCCCAGTTGTCTGGCAGAAACGGCGAACATCCGACCCTTGAACCACTTGAACCATCGCCGTTGGCGCTTGTTCCAGGTCATCAACTCGGCGGCTGGCATTGCGGCTGTCCCCGGCACGATGTGAACCCGGCTGACAGCATACCCCACTATCGGCGATTTGTAAAGGGATTTGTAAAGGAAAAGTAGTTCCAGAGGGTGGATTGCCTTTACATTGCAACGCAGTAACACAAACAATAGCAACACCTTACAGAAACACGAGAAGCGTGAAATTACATTCGCAATGCAGAGGTCGGGAGTTCGACCCTCCTCCGCTCCACTTCACCAGACCCGTTGACAGCCGTTGTCAGCGGGTCTTTTCTATTGGCTGGCTGCGCACTTGCGGCAACGGCCGCGGCCGGCCTCGATTTCCCGACTTCATGCCGTCTCCCCCTCCTTTTGTGCCAACGCAATCGGCATTTTCTCCCTCAATAGAGTTAGCTAATCGCGGTCGAGGACGTTAACTCTGCGAAACGATTGACGCGCACCCACGGATGCCGCTATAACGGACTAGGTTTTAGCCGCTCATTGTCGGTAGCCGTCGCGATTCGGCGCGCTGCTTGCGGTCCGATTTCGCCAACCAAACCACACACGTTCACAGCCCATCGGCACGGGTCAGACGGGTGTCTCGCGGGGTCAAATGGATTCCTCGTGAGACGGAGGTGCAGCCTGTTGCAGCGAGGGACATCTCGTCGTTCCGCCCGAAGACCGTGCCAGAAGCGCAGGAGTCAACCATGGTCGCATTAGGGATTCGCCAACGTATTCGACGGGAGCATGTCAAATGGTCGGGCGAGCGACGTCGCCGTCAGAGCGCCCGCGCAATCTACCAAACCCGATTGCGTTTCGAGCCGTTGGAAGACCGTTCGCTGCTCTCCGTGCTTCCCACGTCGATGGACCTCAGCAAGTCGACCAACCCTCATGCGAGTGACGCTGGTCCCTTCGCGCACCCTACCTACGTACTCTTCAATTCCGGGTCATCCGCCACCCCCGCCGACTTCGCATCGCCGCCGTCGTTCGCTTTCAACCCGTCGCAGATCAAGCAGGCGTACGGGATCGACCAGATTCTGGATGGCGGGAGCCTTCAGCAAGGCGCTGGAGTGACGATCGCCATCATCGACGCGTACGACAACCCCATGTTCGTCAGCCGCAACGGCAATGCGAACGTGAACCAGGATGCGGCGTTCCTCGCCAGCGACTTGCACCAATTTGACGTGCAGTATGGATTACCGGAACCGGCCAACTTCTTCACCAAGGTCGATCAGAACGGCGGCACGAATTACCCTACCGGCGACACAGGCTGGGGGACGGAAATCGCCTTGGACGTCGAGTGGGCGCACGCGATCGCGCCGTTGGCGAAGATCATCCTCATCGAGGCCACCGACAACTCCTACGACAATCTCCTTAGCGGCGCTGGCGTGTGGGCCCGCGATCACTCCGGGGCTTCGGTCGTGTCGATGAGTTTTGGCGGCGGGGAATTTGCCGGCATGACTGGGTTGGACGCCGTCTTCCACAGTCCCGTAGATCACGGGATTACCTGGCTGGCGTCGACGGGCGACTGGGGCGAGCCCAGCGGCTACCCGGCCTATTCGCCCAACGTCGTGGGCGTCGGGGGGACCACCTTGACCGCCCCAGGGGGCGTGTATGGATCGGAGAGCGGTTGGAGCGGCAGCGGCGGCGGCATCAGCGTGTACGAGACGCAGCCGGGCTATCAGCAGGGCCTCGTGATCCATGACGGCAGCAGCATCATCAGCCCGAACGGCATGCGATCGAACCCGGATATCTCATTCGATGCCGACCCCAATAGCGGCGTGGCCGTGTACGACTCCTATTCGCAGGGAAGCGCGGCCCCTTGGCTCGTGGTCGGGGGCACCAGTTTCTCTTCCCCTGCCTGGGCCGGACTCATCGCCATCGCCGACGGAATCCGCGCCAATCACGGCCTGCGCTCGCTCGACGGCCTGAACGACACCTTGCCGACACTGTACAGCCTCTACCACAGCGCCCAGTATGCCAGCGACTTCCACGACGTCACGGACGGCTACAACGGATACTCGGCCGGCGTGGGCTATGACTTGGTTACGGGCATCGGCACCCCTCGGGCCGAGATGCTGATTCCCGACCTGGCGGGCGTCACCCTGAGGGTGACCACGAGCACGCCGGCCATCGGCGCGGTGGTGTCCACGCCGCCGGCCAATTACGTAATCACCTTTTCCAATGCCATTGACCCTGCCAGCCTCGCTCCCAGCGACCTGACGGTCAACTCGATCGCCGCGACGGGCGTCACGCTTAGCCCGGACGATATGACGGCGACGTTCACCTTCAGTACGAATCCAGTGACGACGCAGGGCCTCCAAACGATGGTCATGACCGCCGGCGCCGTCGCCAAGCTCGGCGATCCGACTTCCACCCTCAAAACGTTCAATGGCACGTTTCGCTACGACATCGTGACCTTGCAGGTGACCGCGACCACGCCGCCTGCCAACAGCGTGCTGACCCTGCCTGGACCATTCACCTACGACGTCACGTTCAACGAGCCGGTTGATCCGGCCTCGGTGACCACCTATTCGCTGGTTCTCTCCGGCATTTCGGGGCGCGCGTCACCGGCGCCTCGGTGTTGCCAGGCAACACAGTCGCACGGTTTACGATCGACGTCACCGCGGAGGGGGCCCTCGCTGCCAGCATCCCCGTCGGCGCCGTCACCGATCAGTTTGGCAACTCGGGCGCGGCCTATTCGGCCAGCTTCATCGTGGACGTCGGCACGGTGGCGTTCCCCGCGCCGCTAACCCCCGTGGCGCCGTTGGGTTCCCTGGTCTACGACCAAACCACGTCGGGCATCATCAACCCGGCCGGCGACACCGACGCCTTCACGCTCAACGTCGATCCCGGCCAGACGATTACCGTGCTGGTGACGCCGACCACGGCGGGATTGCAGCCCACCGTGCAGTTGCTCGACGCGACCAATTCGGTGATCGGCACGGCGACAGCGGCGGCGGCAGGCCAGAACGCCCTGATTCAGGCGACGCCCACCGTGGGCACGACTACCGGCACGTACAAGATCGTTGTCGGCGGAGGCGCCACTATCGGCGACTACACGGTGCAGGTCATCCTCAATGCGGGTCAGGAACTCGAAGGCACGACCGCCGGCACTAACAACACCACCGCCACGGCGCAAAACATCGACGGTTCGTTCGTCGCTCCCGCGGGGGCCGTGCCAAGTGCGCTGCGCGGCGCCCTCCTCGGACGAACGGACGTGATGGATTACACGGCCAGCGCGGTGCCCTACGCTTTTGAAGACATTCACACTACGGGGACCACGATCAATTTCTCGAACGTGGATGATGCTGCCACGCAGATTCCCGTCGGGTTCACCTTCTCGTTCTACGGCAACAACTACAGCAACCTGTACGTGAGCACCAATGGCCTGATCACCTTCGGATACGGCGATTCCGACTACTGGAATACGGACCTGACCAACTCGCCGTTCCAGGCCGCGATCGCTCCCTTCTGGGAGGATCTGTACGTTGCCGGCGCGGCCGACTCGAAGGTTGTCTATCAGGTGTTGGGCTCGGGGGCGAGCACGCACCTGGTGATCCAGTGGAACGACATCTCGTTCTACTGGGATTATCCTACGACGGGCGGACTCACCTTCGAGGCGGTGCTCGGCATCGACGGCTCCGTCCGCTTCAATTACAAGAGCCTCGTCACCGGCCACAACTACGGCTTTGACGACCACGGCGCTTTTGCCACCGCGGGCATCAAGAATGTGGGCGTTCAGGGGCCGAGTCGCAACCTGCTGATGTATCAGAACGGGCCGACCTCGCTGATCGACTCCCTCAAGAGCCTGCGACTCGCGCCGCCGTCGATCCTGCCGGATGACTACGCCTTTACGGTGGCAGCGGCCGAGACCGACTCGTTGGCCGTCACGAACCTCAGCCCGGAACAAACCGTCAGGGTGGAACTGCTCGACAGCAGCGGAACGGCGATCGCCACAGGGGTTGGCGGCTCGACGACCGTCAGCCAAATCATCAGCAACTTTCACCTCGCCACCGCCGGCACGTACTACGCCCGCGTCACGGGCGGCAGCGACGTCCCTTATAGCCTCGTCGTAACGCGAAATGCCGCCTTCGATACGGAACCCAACGACACATCGGCCGCGGCGCAGAGCCTCGACGGCACGCAAGGCGCCTTGGGCGCCGTTACGCCCACGGTCTCCCACACCACGTTGACCTTCGACGAGCTCCCCCTCCAGCCGGCCAACGGGCTGAGTTTCCGCGGAGTCACGTTCGGCTACACGGTCGGCGGCTTTGCGTCCAGCGAGGCCTACTACGGCGACTACGGGCCGGGCGTCACGGCCTACACTCAGGACCCGGGGCTCGAGGGGTACACCGACGGCGTCCTGACCCTGAACCTCGCCCAGCCGGTGGCCGCGCTCCAGTTCGGCCTGGCGGTCTCCAGCACGGTGGCCGTGCCGGACGCGGCGACCGTCTCCCTGTACACCGCGACGTCGATCCTCATCGGCACCTTCACCGTCCCGACTGATCCGAACGGCTTCCTGTTCGCTTCCGGCCAGTTCGTCTACAACGGGGCAACGCCGGTGAGCCGTGCCGTCATCAGCTTCAACAGCAACGCCGCGGGAGCTTTCCTCATCGACAACCTGTCCTTCACCACGTTGTTGTCGCCATACGTCGATGACTGGTATTCGATTACCGTGAACAACCCGTCGAGCCACGTGAGCCTGGCCACCAGCACGCCCGGCGATGGGGCGGGCGAGTTCGTCAACAACCTGATGCCGAAGATCGAACTCTACAACCCCTCCGGGACCCTCGTCGCCAGCGGCGTAACCGCCGTTGACGGCCGGAACCAGACGCTCCAATACACCGCTCCGGCGGCGGGAGTCTATCGCGTCCACGTCTTGGCCAACAGCGGCACCACCGGAGAGTACTTCCTCAACAGCTCGGTGCAGGTCGGGCCGCCGGCAGTGACGATCAACCAGGCGTCCACTCAAGCCGATCCGACGAATGCGTCGCCCGTCAACTTCACGGTCGTCTTCAACGAGCCGGTGAGCGACTTCGACACCGGCGACGTGACCCTCAGCGGCACGGCCCCGGGCACGTTGGTGGGAACGGTCACCGGCAGCGGCACCACCTACAACGTGGCGGTCAGCGGCATGACGGGCAGCGGGACCATCGTGGCGCAGATCAACGCCGGCGTGGCACACAATGCGGCGGGCGATTCCAACCTGGCTTCGACCAGCACCGACAACAGCGTGAACTACGACGTCACCCCGCCTACGGTCACCATCGATCAGGCAGCCACTCAGCCCGACCCGACGAATGTCTCGCCGATCAACTTCACGGTCGTCTTCAGCGAGCCGGTGGGCGACTTTGTCGCCGGCGACGTGACCCTCAGCGGCACGGCCCCGGGAACCTTGGTGGTAGCGGTGACCGGCTCGGGAACGACCTACAACGTGGCGGTTAGCGGGATGAGCGGTCCGGGCACCGTGACTGCGACCATAGCCGCGGGCACGGCCCACGATGCGGCGGGGAATCCTAACGATGCCTCCACCAGCACCGACAACACGGTGACCGACACCCTCACCCCGCCCACCGTGACCATCGACCAGGCAACGGGGCAAGCCGACCCGACGAACGCCTCGCCGATCAACTTCACGGTTGTCTTCAGCGAAGCGGTGAGCGGCTTCACCACCGGCGACGTGACCTTTAGCGGTACGGCCCCGGGCACGCTGGTGGGAACGGTCACCGGCAGCGGCGCCACCTACAACGTGGCGGTCACTGGCATGACCGGCAGCGGGACGGTCGTGGCGACCATCGCGGCGGGCGTCGCCCAGGACGCCGACGGCGATCCCAACTTGGGCTCTACCAGTACGGACCACACCGTTACGTACGACGTGACCCCGCCGACCGTGACCATCAACCAGGCATCGGGGCAAGCCGACCCGACCGGTGCTTCGCCGATCAATTTTACGGTGGTCTTCAGTGAACCGGTCAGCGACTTCGCCGCCGGCGACGTGACCTTCAGCGGCACGGCGCCGGGCACGCTGATGGGAACGGTCACCGGCAGCGGCACTACCTACAACGTGGCCGTCAACGGCATGACCGGCAGCGGGACGGTCGTGGCGACCATCGCGGCGGGCATTGCCCACGATAGTGCGGGCAACGCAAATCTTGGCTCCACCAGTACGGACCACACCGTTACGTACGACGTGACCCCGCCGACCGTGACCATCAACCAGGCATCGGGGCAAGCCGACCCGACCGGTGCTTCGCCGATCAATTTTACGGTGGTCTTCAGTGAACCGGTCAGCGACTTCGCCGCCGGCGACGTGACCTTCAGCGGCACGGCGCCGGGCACGCTGATGGGAACGGTCACCGGCAGCGGCGCCACCTACAACGTGGCGGTCAGCGGCATGACCGGCAGCGGGACGGTGATCGCAACCATTGCCGCGGGCATCGCCCATGATGCTGCAGGCAATGCAAATCTTGCCTCCACCAGTACCGACCACACCGTCACTTATGACATCATCGCGCCGACCGTGACCATTGATCAGGCGACCGTCCAGGCCGACCCGACGAACGGGTCGCCCATCAATTTCACGGTGATCTTCAGCGAAACGGTGAGCGACTTCACGACCGGCGACGTGACCTTCACCGGCACCGCGCCGGGCATGCTGGTGGGAACCGTCACCGGCAGCGGCGCCACCTACAACGTGGCGGTAAGCGGCATGACGGGCAGCGGGACGGTGGTGGCAACGATTATCGCGGGCAAGGCCCACGATGCGGCGGGGAATCCCAACACGGCCTCCTCCAGCACCGACAACAGCGTTGTCTATGACGTGACCCCGCCCAGCGTGACGATCAACCAGGCCTCGGGCCAGGCCGATCCCACGGTCGCTTCGCCCATCAACTTCACGGTGATCTTCAGCGAGCCGGTGAGCGACTTTACCGCCGGCGACGTGACCTTCAGCGGCACCGCGCCGGGCATGCTGGCGGGAACGGTCACCGGCAGCGGCGCCACCTACAACGTGGCCGTCAGCGGCATGACAAACGCCGGGACGGTGGTGGCAACCATCACCGCGGGCAAGGCCCATGATTTGGCGGGCAATGCCAACGTGGCCTCCACCAGTCTGGACAACACGGTGATGTACGCCAACTCGGCGCCGACGGCGTTGGTGAGCACGCCGCCGAGTCCGCAGAGTGGCAGCGTGACGATCAACTACCGCCTGAGCGACCCCGGCTCGGACGTTTCCAGCATTCTGGTCGAGTGCAGCGCCGACGGGGGCGTCACCTGGAAGACGGCCACGGCCGGCGCCGGCGGAGACGGCACGACGGGCCTGGCCACCAGTCCCGCCGGCGTGTCGCACACGTACGTATGGGCCAGCGGCGCCGACGTCCTCAGTGCGAGCAATCCCAACGTGATGGTCCGCATCACGCCCAGCGACACGGCGGTGGGAACGGCCGGCACGACCGGAGTGTTCACGGTCCTCGTCGACACGAGGGTGGCCGTGATGGCCGACTTCAACGGCGACGGGACTTCGGACGTGCTGTGGCACAATCAATCCACCGGAAGCGTCGTCCTCTGGCTCGTCAATAAGACGGGCGGGCTCCTTGGCGCCCAGACCCTTGGCGTGGTCGATCCGGCGGCGTGGCAGGTGGCCGGCATCGGCGACTTCAATGGCGACGGGACGCCGGATGTGTTGTGGCATAATCAATCCACCGGAAGCGTTGTCGCGTGGCTCGTTAATAAGAACGGCGTGGTCACCGGCACGCCGAACCTTGGCTCGGCCGATTCCACCTGGCGACTGGCCGGGGTTGGCGACTTCAACGGCGATAAGACCTCGGACGTGTTGTGGTACAACCAGTCGACCGGACTGGTGGGCGCCTGGATTATCAAGCGAAGCACGCTGAGTTCGTGGGCGGGCTTGGGCACCGTTGACCCCAAGGTATGGCGGGTGGCCGGCGTCGGCGACTTCAACGGCGACAAGACCTCCGACGTGCTGTGGCAGAACCAGGCCACGGGGCTCGTGGGCGCTTGGATCGTCAAGAACGCCGCGTACAATCGCTGGGCGGGCTTCGGCGCCGTCGATCCCGCGGTGTGGCGGGTGACGGGCGTCGCAGACCTCAACGGCGACCGATCCGCGGATGTGTTGATGCAGAATCAGTCGACCTCCGTAGTGGGCGCGTGGATCATGCAGAACGCGGCCCCCGGCTGCCGCTGGGCAACCGTCAGTGCGGCGGACCCGAGCGTTTGGAAGACGGCCGCCGTCGGAGATTTCAACGCCGACGGTACCTCCGACGTGTTGTGGCAGAACCTGGCCACGGGACAAGTGGCGCCTGGGTCGTCAAGAAGGGCGCGTACAGTTCCTGGATGGGCTTTCCATCGCAAGACGCCGCGGTCTGGCACGTGGGCGGGACCTCCTATGGACAGATGCTGGGCTTGCAGGCCGCCAGCATCGTCGCGGCCGCCTCCAACGTCGCTTCCCTCAAGCAGAGCGATTTGCAGGCAATCGTCAGCGAGGCCATCGCCCGATGGGCCAATACCGGCTTGGACGCCGCCACCATCGACAAACTGGCCCACGTGCAGTTCGTCATCACCGACCTGGTGGGCGCGGACCTGGGACAGGCCATGCCCGCGGCCAATCGCATCTACCTCGACGTCAACGCGGCGGGTCACGGCTGGTTCGTCGATTCCACGCCGGCTAAGGACGAGGAATTCGCGGCCGCCGACGGCAGCCGATCGTTGCGGGCCGTCGATCCGCGGGCCGTCGATCGGATCGATCTGCTGACCGTCGTGGAGCACGAGCTCGGGCACATCGCCGGGTTGGACGACCTGGACGCCTTGGCCGACAACCTGATGAGCCGCGTGCTGGGGACGGGCATCCGCCGCGATCCGTAGCGGGATCGCAGCGATCGGACGCTCGCGTCGGGGCGACGGGTGCTGCGTTCACTGAAGGCATGGGGCAGCCTGGCATCCACGTTGCGCGGCCAGCCATAAAATGAGAAGAAATGAGCCCCTCGCCCCTTCTGTTCGTCCACGCCCCCGTTCTGTCCGTCCATATTCTCAGGATCCTCATGGGGCCAAGTCGTGTAAGGCCCGACTATCGCCGTTATAATTGCCATCGAAAGTCGCCTGCTATTCGGGCGAGCTTGCAACGGTGACGAAACAATGGCAAACCAAACCCAGAAGCAAGAAAGGCAGAAATGGCAGTGGTCGCGGTGGCGGCTCGTGATGGCCATCTCATTGTTTGCGGCATTGTTAGGTGTCGGGCGATGGTGGTGGCTTGGCTACCAACGCGCCTTTGTCGTAGTGGCCTTGACGGAAAAGGACGATCTAAGCCTGTACGTTGGACGACGGGTTACGTTCACCTGCTATCACGATCTCAACCACGGTGTTCTCTATTTGGGGGAACAAGTCATCGTTTGCGGAGTTCCGCTGTATTCAGGCAGGGCGTTCGACAAGTCTGCCACGCACCCTGGAAGTATTGGGGGTGTCTTGACTGTCTACGATGGCTATGCGAGAGAAATCGCGGAACGTCAACCCGCCAAATACGCCCTTATAAGCGAAAGTCCCGCCAGTTTTGTTGCTGTGAACCTGGTGGTAGCTTTCTTGCTGGTCGATCCACTTCTGGTCTGGCTTCTTCGTAGCCTACGAAAACATCGGGCGTGGTATCTGGGCCTCTGGATTCCAATAACGGCCTTCTTATCGTTTGGGGTAGGTTATGGGGTGTTCCTCCTCAAGACTCACAACTTTCGCACAGAAGGTTATGGATTCATGACGTACAAGCCAGGGGCGTGGGCAGTCTCCACCGCGAGCCTCGGTCTTGCATACCTCAGCATCGCGATGCTGTGCGCGTTGCCATATTGGGAGTGGAAAAGGCCGAAGGGGGAGTTGGTGTTCTGTCTAACAACGGCAATTTGCATTGCGGCGAGCGTACTGCTCCGGGCGTGGTACTTGACGGACAACTGAAGCGACGCTGCTGGCGGCCCCGATAGCTTGAGAAAAACTGGACAAGCGGGAATGGACAACTGGGGTCGGGGCTCATATCTATTGCTTCGCATTCACGCTGCGCGGCCATGCGCGCCCCAAATCGAGGAAGTCCGGGCGAGCCGCCGAACCATGAGCCCCGGCCCCGTATTGTCCCACGTCTTGTCCCCGCTGGTGGGACTTCACTCCGCTCGCCCACCCTACGTTTGGCGGTTCCGCCCTACGTTCGGCCGTAGCCCCGGCCGCGTGTCCAAAATCCGCTGCCGCGGATCGGCCACGACGCCAAATTGACCTTCCTCCCGGCTTCCGCTACAATGAAGGCTGCTCGATCCCGTGTGGAACTTCTCTCTGTCAGGCATTCGTCTAAGGATCAGATAGCGGTCGCCGTTTGTGCGTACACGGCGTCGAAAACGGGTTGCTAGACTGCGGCTGTGCCGCGGTATCGATTTCTCGGCAGTGACTTGATGAGCGATACCGCACCAGATGCTGGGAGCGTCCAATCGTCGCCAAATTCCGACGATGGGGGTGGCGTTCGCGCCCAGAGAACCGGCTCGTCGGTCGCTCGGGCCGTCAAACTCTTGAAAGACCAGCCGACCATCGTCTCCAATCGCCCGCCCATTGCCGCGCCGGCCGTTTCCGACTCGTGCCATCGCATCCTTGAAGGCCGCGTGATGCCGGGCGACACACTCGGGCACTTCGAGCTGGTCGAATACGTGGGCGGCGGCGGCATGGGACGGGTCTTTCGGGCCATCGACACCCGGCTGGGGCGCACGGTCGCTCTGAAGGTCCTCCCGCCCGAGCAGGCGCTGGACCCCGACGCGCTGCAGCGGTTCCACAACGAGGCCCAATCGGCGGCCCGCCTGGACCACGACAACATCGCGCGGGCCCACTATGTGGGCGAAGACCGCGGGCTGCACTACATCGCCTTTGAGTTCGTCGAGGGCGTGAACGTCCGCCGGTTGGTCGAGCAGAACGGGCCGCTGCCCCTGGCCGACGTGATCAGCTTCACGCTCCAGGTGGCCGACGCCCTGGCCCACGCCGACGCCCGCGCGGTGGTCCACCGCGACATCAAGCCCTCGAACGTGCTGATCACACCGGAGGGTCGGGTGAAGCTGATCGACATGGGGCTGGCGCGGGTGCGGCAACCCGATCCGGCCGTCGCCGACCTGACGGCCAGCGGCGTGACGCTGGGCACGTTCGACTACATTTCGCCCGAACAGGCCCGCGATCCCCGCAACGCCGATATCCGCAGCGACATCTACTCGCTGGGCTGCACGGTGTTCTTCATGCTCGTCGGGCAGCCGCCCTTCCCGGAAGGAACGGTGTTGCAGAAGTTGCTCCAGCACCAGGGCGACCAGGCGCCCGACGTTCGCCAGTTCCGGCCGGAGCTGCCGGAAGAGTCGAGCCGCGTCTTGCGGAAGATGATGGCCAAGGACCCGCGACACCGCTATGCCAACGCGGCCGACCTGGTGGCGGACCTGCTGGCCTTGGCCGAGCAGACCGGCTTGCGGCCCATGAGCCCGACCAGCCGGATCTGGCTGGTGCCGCGCGAGCCGTCCGTGTCGTTCTTTCGGCGGCACCTGCCGTGGATGGCGCCGGTGGCGGCCTTGGTCGGCATCGTGTTGCTGTTGGAATTCTCTGGCCGGCGGGACGACGTGCGGCCGCCGTCGTTGGAGAGGTTGGCGAATGATCGGACAGTGGCGGCGAGCCCCCGCGCCGGCAAGGCGAAGGCCCGCGAGGTCGCCAAGGGCGCCGACGCGCTGCCGAGCCCACAGCCCGTGCCGCCGGCCGCGACGGACGAGTCGCCACGTGTCGCCGACGGCTGCACCGTCGCCCGGCGGGCCACAAACGGCCGCGTCGACGCAGCCGCCCGGCAATCGCAGCGAACCCGGGGCCAAAGCCGGCACGCCTGACGAGCAGAAACCGGCGTCCGCCTCTGCTGGCGAGCCAGACGATCCAGACGATCTGATGGCCGTGCCTTCCGATTCGGCCCCCGAAGAGCCGAGCGAGGGCCCCCCAGGGCAAAGTGCCGCGGGGATGACGGCCGGGACCGACGCGGGGCTCGAACCGGGCCGACGGGGCTTGTCGGCGGCTGAGGGAGACGCCACGCCGGCCGGCAATGCCGCGCCCGCCGACAATTCCCCTCCGCAACCGATCGCCGGGCCGCACCATCCAGACGCCCCCGCTGAAAACGCCGCGTCAAGCGAAACGCCGGCCAAGCGGCCCGTGTTGATCGTCAGCGAATCGGCCGGCGGAGAGAACGTGTTCTCAACCCTCGGAGCGGCGTGTGCCGCTGCCCACAACGGCGACGTCATCGAACTGCAATTCAACGGTCCGCACAAAGAACAGCCGCTGAAGATATCCAACCTCGCGCTTACCATTCGCGGCGGCGAACGGTATCATCCGGCGATCGTCTTCAGCCCGAGCCAGGGCAACCCCGTCAAGTACCCGCGCAGCATGTTCAGCCTCACGGCCGGCCGGTTGACGTTGAGCAATCTGGCGTTGGAGTTTCACGTGCCGCGGCAGGTGCTGACCGACAACTGGTCGCTGTTCGAGACTTGGGGCGGGCAGGCGGTTCGCCTCGAACGATGCGTGCTGACGGTTTTCAACGAGTCCGACCAACGGTCTGCGTATCATGAGGACGTGGCCTTCTTCCGCACGCGCTCGGCGCCGGACGCCGAGGCGGCCGTGGGAAGCGCCCCGGCGTCGACGCCGTTGGCCACCGTCGGACTCGTCGACTGCATCGCGCGGGGCGAGGCCGTTTTCCTCCGCGTCGAGGACCTGCAACCGGTCCAATTGCGTTGGGAGAACGGATTGCTGGCCACGACCGAGCAACTGCTCTCCGCGCCCGGCGTGCAGGCGGTTCCCAAACCGGACGAGATGCTGCACGTCGAGTTGCGGCACGTGACGGCGGCGGTGCGCGGCGGCCTGTGCCGGCTGACCAGCGCCTCGTCGGCCCCGTTTCAACTGACGGTGCAGTTCACGTGCAGCGATAGCATCCTCTTGGCGGCCCCCGGCGTGCCGCTGATCGAGCAAGACGGGACATCCGCCGCCGACAACCCCCGCCAGCGATTCATTTGGGCCGGCGATCACAACTACTACGAGGACGTCGACACGTTCTGGACGGTGCGGAACGGCGATTTCGAGACCCCGCCGGACGTGATGAACTTTGAGGCTTGGAAGCGATATTGGGAGCCGTCGCGCGAAAACCAGCCGAGCACCGAGCGGCTGACCTGGAAGAAGCCGCCGGACGCCGGGCGGCCGTTGCACGCCCAGGTCCCGGCCGATTATACTCTCGAAGACGCGCCGGTGGGCGGGACGCCCGGCTTTCGGGCCGGCCGGCTGCCGCCGCTGCCGCCCGACGCCGCCGCCGAGAAACCCGGCCGGCCCGAATCGCTGCGCGATGCCACGCGGGAGCGGCGTATTCAGAAGGGTTGAAGTCCAACCCGAAGGCCTAAGAATCGTCCGTCTTCGCTGGCAGCCTGTTGAAAAAGGGGACTGGCTCCGAACCGGCCGATGTGAATGCCGCAAAAAACGGTGGTGGTGAGGTGCCTGTCCCCCTTTTTCAACAGGCTGCTAGCCGTATGAGCGGCGAAGCAGGTGGTCTACATGAAAACCCGTGAGAGCGGCATGCCCGAGGAAAGCCTATGGACGACTTTCTTCACCCCCGAAGAAGTCCTGCACAAACTGGGGTTGCCATCCTCGGGCGACGCGGTTGACTTCGGTTGCGGGTATGGCACGTTCACCATTCCGGCCGCGAAAATCACGCGGGGCACGGTCCATGCCCTGGATATCGACCCGGCCATGGTGGCAATCACCAGAGAGAAGGCCGACGCCGCCGGACTCGGCAACGTGCGAACCTGCGTGCGGGACTTCGTTGCCGATGGGGCCGGGCTGCCGGACGCGAGCGTCCACTACGTGATGCTGTTCAACATCCTCCATGCGGAGTGCCCCGACGCACTGTTGCGAGAGGCGTTTCGCTTACTGGCAGCCGGCGGCAAACTGGGCATCATCCACTGGAATTACGACCCCGCCACGCCGCGCGGCCCGGCGATGGCCATCCGCCCGCGTCCTGAGCAGTGCCGCGATTGGGCCGAATCCGCAGGGTTCTCTCTGCTGGCCCCAGGAATCATCGACCTCCCGCCCTACCACTACGGAATGGCTCTTGCACGGCCGGGGCCAACCGCCGCGGGCTAGCGCCCCAACCGTGCTGTGTTGACAGCTTGGGTGCCACTGGCCGCTTGCCGGCCAGTGCAGGAATCGGCCGCAGCACGGGCTGACAAGCAGCCCGTGGCACCCGTCACGTCGGTCGGGGCACTAGCGCGTTCGCCGGCGCCTCTGCCCCACGACCACCCATTCGCTAGGTTTCGTACGGCGCGGCGAGGCGGAAATGAGGGTACTGGCCAAGGAACCGATCTACGCGATCTTGCCGCGAAAACGCCAGCGGCAGAAACTCGATCGCTTCGTGGAGGCGATCATTGGGTTCGGCGCAACTGAAGCGCAGGAAGCCGTGACCGGCCTCGCCGAAGGACTCTCCGCCCAGGCAGGCGATGCCGAGACGGTTGTCGGTGCCTTCCAACAGATACATGGCCAGCCCGTGCGAAGTGATCCCCAGCCGATTGCAGACTGCCGCCACCGACGGGAAGGCGTAAAAAGTCCCGCCCGGATCGAGGCAACGGACGCCTCCGATCCGGTTGAGGCCGCGGACGAGGATTTCCACCTTCTCGCGAAACAGCCGCATCGTGCGGCGGCTCTCCGCGTTGTCGTTGGCGAAGGCGGCCATGCCGGCCAGTTGTGTCAACGGCGGCGTGCAGGAGAGCGACGTGTTGATGAGCTTGCCGAGCATGTCGGCGATCTCGGGGCTGGCCACCGCATAGCCCAATCGCCAGCCGCTCATACTGTACGACTTGCTCAGCGTGTAGGCGGCCACGCACTGGTCGAGCATTCCGGGAATGGCGGCGATCGAATGATGGCGGCCGCGCCAGACCATCCGGTCGTACGGCTCGTCGCTGAACACGGCCACGTTGCGGCCGCGGATCATGGCAGCGACGCCCTCCAGATCTTCCGGCTCGGCCACGCCGCCCGTCGGATTGTGAGGGCTGTTCAAGAAGATCGCCTTGGGGCGGGGGTCTTCGGCCAGGAACCGCGCCACGTCGTCCAGGTTCGGCCGGAACTGGCGATCCTGCTTGAGTTCCGAAAGCTGCACCCGCGCGCCGCGCCGCGCGATGTTCGGCAGATACGTGGGGAAATAGGGGCTGAACACGAGCACCCCGTCGCCCGGATCCAAGAACACTTCGCAGAAGAACAGTTCGAAAACCTTGGCCCCAGGCCCTACCACGACGTTCGCCGCGGTGACGGGCAGCCCGTACTCGCGGCTGACGTACTCCGCCGCGGCCTGGCGGAACTCGGGCAGTCCGGCCGAAGGGCAGTAATGGCTCTGATCGCCGCGGATCGCCGCGATGCCCGCCTCTTTGGCCGACGCTGTGCTGGGAAAGGGGCTATCGCCAATCTCCAACTCGATCACCCGCTTGCCCGCGGCCGCCAATTGGCGGGCCTTGGCCAACACGTTGAAAGCCATCTCGACGGAAATGTTGCGGGCGAATTCGCTGTATTCGACGGACATGGATGCAGATCGCAAGGGGAGGATGGAATTGTAGGACGGATTTCCAAGTCCGTTGTCCGAAAAACCGGACGGATTAGGAAATCCGTCCTGCCGCGGCCTCTCACCACCGCAACGGCTTCTGCCAGGCTTCCTTCAACGCCGCAACGTCGGCCGAGATGACGATGTCGTTGGCGTCAAGAATTTCCAGCCGGCCCTGGGCCATGACCTCGCCGACGCGGGCGTGGGGCACGCCGTACAACGCCGCCTCGAAGTCCGCGGCACGGCCCGGACGGACTTCACAGAGAAATCGCGTGTTCGACTCGCTGAAGAGCAAGGCCGCCGGGGGCATATCGCAGTGGCTCCGACCGCCGTCTGCGGCCGGATCGCAGGGCACCTCGACCAACGAGATTTTCGCCCCCAGGCCGCCGGCAAAGGCCATCTCCGCCGCCGCCACCGCCAGCCCGCCCTCGCTCAAGTCGTGACAGGCACAGACCAGCCCGGAATGGATTGCCTTGTAGAGCGCTGCAAATGTGGTCTTGGCCAACTGCGGATCGACCTTGGGCGCTTCGCCGCCGGTAAGCCCTTCGACCAGTGCGAAGTGCGACCCGCCCAACTCGTTCTTCGTCAGGCCGACGAGATAGAGCAGATTTCCCGGCTCCTTCAGGTCCATCGACACGCAGCGGCTCACGTCGTCGACCTGTCCCAAAGCACTGATGAGCAACGACGGGGGGATCGAAATCGGTTCCTCGGCGGCAGAAAAGGGGACAGTCCCCATTTGCCGGAACGGCCCTCCGGGTGCTTCGCACAAATGGGGACTGTCCCCTTTTCTGCGGAGCGGGCGGAACTCGTTGTTGAGGCTGTCCTTGCCGCTGATGAAGGGCGTGCCCAACGCGGTGGCCACGTCGTAGCAGGCCAACGCGGCGCGGACCAGCGAGCCCAGCGTTTCCGGCCGGTCGGTGGCGCCCCAGCAGAAGTTGTCGAGGATGGCGATGCGGCTGGGGTCGGCGCCCACCGCTACGCAGTTGCGCACCGCCTCGTCGATCGCGCTGGCGGCCATCCAGTAGGTGTCGAAATCGCCGTAGCGGGGGTTCATGCCGCAGGCGATGACAATGCCGCGGCGGCTGGAGAGCACAGGCCGCAGAACGGCCGCGTCGCCGGGGCCGTCGTTGGCCAAACCGACCAGCGGTTTCAGCACGCTGCCGCCCTGCACTTCGTGATCGTACTGGCGAATCACCCACTCTTTGCTGCATACGTTCAACGAGCCAAGGATGTTGAGTAGGGTGCCGGCAAAATCAACGGGCATCACATTCATCTCCGTGATTTGGACGTCCGTTTCCCCCACCGCGTCGGCTATCTTTTGCAAATGGCGAAACTGCGCCGGCAGATTTCGACGGTGTGCCGGCGGCGGCAAAGCGTCTTGTAAATGGCGCAACGCCGTCACTGAAAGCGAGTACGCTACCTCATGTGCGCCACCCTCGGCCCGTCGTACGCAAGCGGGCCAGCAGGGACAGGCTCGTACACCGCGTCGCGCACCACCGGCGGGCGGCCATCGTGCAAAAACTCCATCGCCATATCGGCCACCTGCTGCCCGGCATATTTCAGCACAAGCCGGCCGGTGGGGACGAACTGGCCGATCACCGTGGCCTCGACACCCTCGGAAGCACACAGCGCCGAAAGCTCGTCCCACTTCTCCGGCGGCACCGAGAAGACCATGCGTTCCTGGGCCTCGGAAATCCAGATTTCGGTGTAAGAAAGCCCCTCGTATTTCAGCGGCACGCGTTCCAGCCAGACCTCGGCGCCGATCTTCTCGCCCATTTCGCCCACGGCACTGGAAAAGCCGCCGGCGCCGCAATCGGTAACAGCGTTGTACAGGCCCGCGGTCGCGGGCCACCAGCAGCACGTCCAGGAGCATCTTCTCGGTGATGGCGTTGCCGATCTGCACGGCGCCGCCGGAGAGGGTTTCGCTGTGGCTGGTCAACTCGGCCGAGCTGAAGGTGGCGCCGTGGATGCCGTCGCGGCCGGTCCGCCCGCCCACGGCCACGGCCAGATCGCCGGCCTGCGGGTGCTTGAACGATTTGTCGCGGGGCAATAGTCCGATGTTGCCGCAATAGACCAGCGGATTGCCCAGATAGCGCGGGTCGAAGTAGAGCGCGCCGTTGACGGTGGGAATGCCCATGCGGTTGCCGTAATCGCGGACGCCCGAGACCACGCCTTTCATCACGCGGCGGGGATGGAGCACGCCCGGCGGCAGCGAGTCGGCCGGCGTGTCGGGCGGGGCAAAGCAGAACACGTCGGTGTTGCAGATCGGCTTGGCGCCCATGCCGGTGCCCATCGGGTCGCGGATCACGCCGCCGATGCCCGTGTTGGCCCCGCCGTACGGTTCCAAGGCCGAGGGATGGTTGTGCGTTTCGACCTTGAAAACCACGTTGTATTGCTCGTCGAAGCGGATCACGCCGGCGTTGTCGGAAAAAACGCTCACGCACCAATCCTCTTGGCCCGCCTCCTGGCGAATCTTCTGCGTGGCGGCGAAGATCGTCTCCTTGAGCATGTTTTGGAAGTGCCGTTCGCCGTTTTCGTCGCGGTAGTGGATCCGCCCGGCCAGCGTCTTGTGGCTGCAATGCTCGCTCCACGTCTGGGCGACCGTTTCCAATTCCACGTCGGTCGGGTCGCGGCCCAGCGTGCGGAAATGGGCCTGGATCGTCTGCATCTCCACCAACGACAGGTAAAGTTGCCCCTCGCTGCTCAGCCGCTGCAAGGCGGCGTCGTCCATCGGGCGGATCGGCACGGTCACCAGTCGAAACTCGTAGGGCGAGCCCACCTGGAGCCGCTCGAAACCCAACGGCCCCACGATCACCTGCTCGATGGCGTCGTTGGCCAGGACCTTGGAGCACAGCAGCGCCAGGCGATCGTCGGGGAGCGGTCCAACCGCGTATTTTTTGAGCGTGCGGACGGCCTCCGCCCGGAGACGGAAGTCGGCGATGGCCTCCATGGCACTCTGGGCCACGGGGTCCATCACGCCGGGCTTGGGCAGCACGTGAATCCAAGTGGGAAAAAGGGGACATCACTCATTTTCCGGAACGGCCCTCCGGGTGCTTCGCACACATCAGTGATGTCCCCTTTTTCACCTTCGGGCAGTTGGCAGAGCACGGGATCGCCCGTCGGGGCCACGACGGTTCGCTCGACGACGCGATCGGCCAGCAACTCGTCGGCGATCCGCGTAACCTGGCGGCGATCGAGGTCGCCCTGGATCAAGTAGCCCCGTGCAGAGATCACGGCCAGGTTGCCGGCCAGGTGCAATTCGGCGACGGCGGCGACCACGTCGCGGGCCGCGAGGTCCGGCTGTCCCTCGGCGGCGTAGATGTCAACTTCCCAAAGCATCACGGTTCTTCTTCGCGAGGGTGAGCAGGCGTGCGATTTCGACGGCATTGTTGTCGCGGATGGCGGCGTGCAGCGCGGTCAGCTTGGCCCCGAACTGTTCGAGCGCCGCCAACACGTTGTCACGATTGAATAACAGGATTTGCCGCCAAAGCTCGGGATCGCCGGCGGCCACCCGAGTCGTGTCGAGCAGGCCCGGGCCGCTTAAGCGGAAGTACTTTTCGGGCACGGTCATGGCCAGGGCGGCCGCGGCCGCGTGCGGCAGGTGACTCGTCAGCGCCAGCGCCTGATCGTGCTCGTCGGGCGTCATCTGCACCACGACCGAGCCGAGCGACTGCCAGAACTCTTCCAGCAGATCGAAATCCTCCGCCCGCGTGTTCTTCGTCGGCGTGAGGATTGCCACCCGGCCTTCGAACAAGTCGGCCGAGGCGGAGGTGGCGCCGGTCTTCTCGCTGCCCGCCAGGGGATGGCCGCCCAGAAAGCGGCAACCGCGTGCCAGCCCGGCGTCCAACGCGGCCACGATCGAAAGCTTGGTGCTGCCGGCGTCGGTAATCAGACTCCGTTCGGGGCAATGCTGGGCCGCCTGGCGGGCATGCTCGACGATCCGGCCCACGGGGGTGCAGACGATCACCAACTCGGCCTCGGCCACGCCCTTGTTGAGGTCGATCGTGGTGTGGGTCACGGCCCCGACGCGGCGAGCCACCCGCAGACTGGCCTGCCGGCGGCCGATGCCCACGACGCTCCTGGCCAAGTTCCGTTGGCGCAAGGCCATCCCGATCGACCCACCGATCAGGCCTACCCCCACAATGGCGATCGTGTCCCATGTTTTCATGACATTACCGCTACAGCAACGGCCTCAATCACCAGCCCGACGCCGCTAAAGCGACCCATTGTACCAGATCGCCGTCGATTTGGAGGGGGGGCGGGAATCACGAGGCTGTCGTGCGCCATTAGAATTGTCCCCATTAGCGACCAATAGAAATGTCCCCTAAGATCGTTTCCGAAAGGAAACGAGAGAATGGGGACGATTTCGATGAGTCGGAAAGAACGAAAGCGGCTGGAGGCGTTCAGTCGGGTGAAAACGGGGGGGATGACCCTGGTCGAGGCGAGCGAACTGCTGAGGCTGAGTTATCGCCAAACGAAGCGGGCGTGGTCTCGGTATCAGAGCGAAGGCGATGCCGGCCTGGTACATCGGCTGCGTGGCCGAGCCCCCAATCGGCATTCGCCGGAGAAGACCAAACAGCGGTCGCTGGCGTTGTATCGCGAGCGGTACGCCGATTACGGGGCGACGTTGGCGGCGGAATGCCTGGAGAAGGAAGACGGCGTGAAGGTCTCGGTGACCACGCTGCGGCGGTGGCTGTTGCAGGCGGGCTTGTTGGATCGCCGGCGCAAGCGGCGACTGCATCGTCGTCGTCGAACGCGGCGCGAGCACCTTGGCGAGTTGGTGCAGATGGACGGTTCGTTTCACGACTGGTTCGAGGGGCGGCGTGGCTGGGCGGTGCTGATGGTCATGATCGACGATGCCACAGGCAGGGTGACGGCGCGGTTCTACGAGAAA
This sequence comes from uncultured Planctomycetaceae bacterium, assembly GCA_963759115.1. GTDB lineage: Bacteria > Planctomycetota > Planctomycetia > Pirellulales > Thermoguttaceae > CAVWXT01. Next base: position 2,356,883 of record CAVWXT010000005.1, on the reverse strand, counting down.
GAATCATGGGCATCGTTGTCGGACTTGTTTCAGCGTTACGCCCGGCGGCACGGCTTGCCGCGCGGTCTGTACGTGGATCAGCACAGTATTTATCGGCCGGAGGGTGAGCCGACGGATGCGGAATTGCTCGACAATTGCCCGCCAGAAACGCAGTTTGGGCGAGCCATGCGCGAACTGGACGTGGAGTCGATTCTGGCGCGGAGTCCGCAAGCGAAGGGGCGTGTGGAGCGTATGAACGGAACGCTTCAGGATCGGCTGGTCAAGGCGTTGCGGCGCGCGAAGATCTCCGACTTGGAGTCGGCGAACCGATTCCTGGAGGAGACGTTTCTGGTGGGATTCAACGCGCGCTTCGCGGTGGCGGCGGCGGCGGCGGAGGACTGGCATCGCCCGCTATCGGCCGGCACGGACCTGGTGCGCATCGTGTCGATTCAAGAATCGCGGGTGGTGGCCAAGGACTGGACATTGCGTTGGCGGAATCGCATCTTGCAATTGCCGCGTGAGACGGCCGAGTTCATTCGGAGCGGTCAGCGCGTGACGGTCTGCGAACCGCTGGACGGCGTGCTGCGGGTGTTCGCTGGCCAGCGCGAAGTGTGTTGGTCGCCGATCTTGGCCCCACCGCTGCCAAAGCCGGCCAAGCGTACCGGCCCGACGGGTTCGAGTCAGGGGCACAAGCCTGCCGCGAACCATCCCTGGCGCGGCCGGCGAGTGGCTGCGGCCCGACCAGAGCCTTCCGCCCCCCTCCCGCCGCCGGCGGAAAAAGTGGCGTGCTCCGCTTCGGCTCGCTGCGCTCGCCTCGCGGAGCACGCCACTTTAGGGTAGACGAAAACCATAACAGTAACGGGACATTTCTATTGGCGCAAAACAGGGGACATTTCTATTGGTTGACAACAGGCGGGAATCACGAGGCCGCACGGTTTTCATTGTGGGAGGCGACTCCTGTCGCCGAGTGCCTTAGATTCCGCCCCCTCTCGGCGACAGGAGTCGCCTCCTACAGCCAGATTTGGGAAAACTGATCGGCCCTGGGTGGGCCAAGACGCTGCTTGCGACTTTGCGCCGCGCGCCTAGACTTGCGTAGCCATTCCCACGCGAAAGGACGAATGATCTTGGCCGAACCGATTATCAGCGTCTCCGGACTGAGGGGCATTGTGGGAGAGACTCTCACGCCGGAAGTGGCCATGCGTTACGTGGCGGCGTTTGCCGCCACCGCCCCGCCGGGCGAGATGCTCGTCGGCCGCGATAGCCGGCCCTCGGGCCAGATGCTCTCGCTGGCAATTCATGCGGCCTTGCAGGCAGTGGGACGCACGACGATCGACGCCGGCATCATTGCCACGCCCACGGCCGGAGTGCTGCTGCGTCACTACAAGGCGGCCGGGGCCATCCAGATCACCGCCAGCCACAACCCGCTGCCCTACAACGGCCTGAAGTTGTTCTCCGCCGAGGGGCGAGTCATTCCCGCCGGACCGGGCCGCGAGGTCCTCGATCAGTATCGCACCGGCTCGCCCACCTGGCTGCCGCACGACCGCTTGGGTCTTGGCCGATGTTGCGAAGACACGACAACCTCCCAACTGTCGGCCGTTCTGGCGACCGTCGACGCCCCGCGAATTCGCCAACGCCGTTTCCGCGTGTTGCTGGATTCGAATCACGGCGCCGGGAGCATCTTGGGCCGCCTCCTGCTCAGCGAACTTGGCTGCCGGGTGACCGTCTTGGGCGAAGAGCCTGACGGCCAGTTCGCCCATCCGGCGGAACCGACCGCCGAAAATCTGGCCGGCGTACTGCAAACCGTGAGGCAGTGCGGCGCGGAGATCGGCTTCTGCCAAGACCCCGACGCCGACCGGCTGGCCGTGATCGACCAGTCGGGCCGCTACCTGGGCGAGGAGTACACGCTGGCGATGTGCGTCGATCACGTGCTGCGGCAAGTGGCGCAAGGGGGACAGTCCCATTTTCGCGGCGAAGGAGCGGGCCCGCAAAAGGACGTTTTCACCGCCGCGAAAATTGGGACAGTCCCCGCAATCGCAGCCAACTGCGCCACGAGCCGGATGTCGGAAGACCTGGCCCAACGGTACGGCGTGCCCTATTTCCGCTCGGCCGTGGGCGAGGCGAACGTGGTCGACGCCATGCTGGCCCACAACGCCGTCTTCGGCGGCGAAGGCAACGGCGGACCGATCGACCCCCGCGTGGGCTACGTTCGCGACAGCTTCGTGGGCATGGCCCTGTTGCTGGACGCGATGGCCGCCCGCCAGATGTCGATCGGCCAATTGGCCGACGAACTGCCGCGATACGAGATCGTCAAGACCAAGATGTCTCTCCCGCCGGAAAAGCTGCCTGCCGCGCTCGACGCCTTGGAGACGCGGTTCTCCGACGCCGCGGCCGACCGGCTGGACGGCTTGCGGCTCGATTGGCCCGACTGCTGGCTCCTGGTGCGGGGCAGCAACACCGAACCGATCGTCCGCGCGATTGCCGAGGCCCCGACGGCGGCGGATGCTTCGTCGTTGTGCGAAGCGGCAGCCAGGCTGTTGACGACGGTGTAGTGGTCCCCCAACCCGAGACTGATCGCATTGCCCTTGCAGGCTGTGCGGGACGGTGGAAATTTTCGGCTCTTCCGGTTCTGGGTGCGAACGCCGCACAAACCCGAGGCTCAACAATAGCGGCCGTTATACTACGCGCGACGGTTGCTTGAACGCCCCAGGCACGTAATTCTCGCCATATTAGCCCCCCCCCACAAGAATATAGTGCAACAGGGATTGCGAGCGTAAGTGCTTGTCCGGGAACATGTTCCGCCGCCTCCTCCCTGCGGGCGCCGATTTCGCGAGTTGGGAAGGTTGCTGTTGGCCCGAGGTCGCCCGCGGCGTTACCTTGCTCAAGCGGCGGCGGTCGGACCAACGCGGTTGTTGCCTTCGCCCCGTCGCAGAAGACACCGCCAACCAAGGAGGCCACGGATGGCTCAGGTCGAGGTCAAAGTGAAGTTGGATTTGCCGCCGGGTGTGGAACTGTTGGGATACGAGCGCTTGCGCGACGGGCACGGCTTCGAGGTCAAGTTCCCCCTGCCCGACTCTTGCCGTTGTGAGCAGTGCGGCCACGAAGAGCCGTCCACCTACGAGTACAAGAACACCGTCTATGTGGTCCGCGACCTGGACCTGTGGGGTCAGCCGAGCTTCCTGATCTTCCAGCCTTGCTTCCATCGTTGCTCGCGCTGTGGGCATCGCCAGGAGCATTTCGCCCCCTTCAAGCGGAAGAAGGTGCTGTACACGTACCGCTTCGAGGAATACGTGCTGCGGATGCTCATCGGCAGCAACGAAGAAGAGGTGGCCGCGCGGCTGGGCATCTCGGCGGAGACCGTGGAACTGATCGTCGAGAACCAGTTGAAGGACGACAAGCGGATCGACCCGGCACGGGTCATCAAGCACGTGGGCATGGACGAAATCAGCCTCAAGAAGCGGCACAAGTTGTACGTGACGGTGATGACGGACTTGACCGACCCGGAGTCGCCGAAGGTGCTGGCGGTGGCCCGCGGGCGCGACACGGCAGCGGCCCTCGAATGCCTGGGGAAATTGACGCCCGAGCAGCGCGCCGCGGTGGAAACGCACCGCGTGGACATGGGGAAGGTCTACGGCCCGGTCTGCAACGAGCAACTTCGCAACAGCCGGTTGGTGGTGGACCGGTTCCACGTGGCCAAGCAGTTCAACGAGGTGGTGGATGAGTTGCGAAAAAAAAAGCACGCGGAAGCACAAGGCCCAGTTGTCCAAAGCCGAGCAGAAACGGTTCCGCTCGCTGATGTGGGAGTTCCGCCGCGACCCGAAGGACCTGAAGCCCGAGGAACGCGAGTCGCTGGATCGGCTGTTCGTCGAGTTGCCTGTGTTGAAGGACGTGTATGACGTGCGCGTGCGGTTCAAGGAGATCTTCGACACTGCGCCGGATCGCGCCACAGCGGAACAGCAGTTGGCCGAACTCCGGCGCGGACCGAAGCGCTGGGGCTGGACTTCGCCAAGTTCTGGACGACCTACGACAACTGGAAGACGGGCATCCTGAACGACTTCGACGGGCGGTACACCAGCGCGGCGGTTGAAGGTATCAACAACAAGGCCCGCGTCATCACCAAACGCTGCTACGGCGTGAAGTCAGCCGACACGCTCTGGAACCGGCTGCTCCTGGACTTGAACCGGGCGTCGGAAGCCGCCGGGCGGACCATCGCCGAGCTACGCGAGATCGTCCGTGGCCTGAAGGCTGAATTTCTCGCGTTCTGCACCTAAAACCGGAAGAGCCAAATTTTCTACCGCTACTGCTACCGTAGCGTACGCAAGCATGGGCGACGCCGCGACTTAGACCGTTTTTGGCCGGTGCCAGCCGTTACGATCCGACGCGTACCCCCCCGGCCGAATTTCGAGCGTCGCGCCGGGCTCCGCGGCGGGGGAACAGGATATATTTGTAGTAGGGTCAGGGGCGAGTCATAGACAAATGATCGATGCATTGTGGCACGTTTCGCCGTGGGTTTTCGCCAGCCTGGTTGCGGGCCTGCTGACGGGCCTGCTCCTGCGCCGCAGCCGCGCCGGGGGCGAGGTGGATACCGTAGTTCAGAGGGAGCGTCAGGCCACGCTGAAGATGCTGGCCGATCTGCTCGGCGCGGCCGAACAGATCTCCAGCCGCGTCGATAACCACAATTCGGAGATTCGGGAGAACGCCCAACAGGTCGACCGCCTGCACGCCACCGGCGAGATGGAAGCCGTGAAGCGGGCCCTGTTGGGGGAGATGACGTCCCTGCTGAACTCAAATCAGCGGATGCAGGAGGACCTGCTCTGCACGCGCTACCGCTTGGAGGAGCAGGCTGTCGAGATCGACCACGCACGAAAGGAGGCGCGCACCGACACCCTGACCAGCGTCGACAACCGCAGGGCCTTCGATGAGAAATTGCACGTGCTGCTGGACGCGTGGCGGCGGCGGCAGGAGCCCTTCGTCCTGATCCTGGTCGACTTGGACAAGTTGAAGTGGATCAACGACTCCCACGGCCACGCCGTCGGCGATTGCGTGCTGAAAACGGTCGGAGAGCGGCTGAAACAGTCGGTGCGGCCGGGGGATTTTGTCGGCCGGCATGGCGGGGATGAGTTCGCGATCCTGCTTCCTCAGACCGACCTGGACGCCGGCATGGAAGCGGCCGAGTCCCTCCGTTGCCGGATTGCCGACAAGGCGTGCCACGTCGCCGTGCGGGGCGGCGAGGTTGCCGTCTCGGCCAGCCTCGGAATCGCCGCTCCCCGCGAGGGCGACACGGACGAGTCCATCTTCGATCGCGCCGACAAGGCCATGTACGAGTCCAAGCGTCTCGGCCGCGACCGCGTCCTCTGCCAAGAACCGGAAGAGGAGGAGCAGGTACTGGCCTGACTTGCCTGGTTCGGAATCAGACTGCGCCGCGCTTGGGATCGGCAAATCAACAAGTGTTGCGTTTCGGGATGTACTCCTCACGCTCCGCGTGAGGTTTTGCGGCGACTCGGCCTCACGCGGAGCGTGAGGAGTACGACAGTAATTGATTCACCAGTCCTTGAGCAACGGGATCGCGGGGGCAACGTGAATCGCGACGCGGCGAAAGCAACCGCCAGCCCCGTTGGTTCGGCTACTTCTCCCGTTTCGCCGACGTGGCGCCACTCCGGCCGTCGCTAAGCGATGCAACGGCAGTCGTGTCGGCTGCCACAACGGGATGCGGGTATGGCAGCGGAGTATAGCCCGGCTTCTTTGCATTGAAGAAGTCCCGGCCATCCTGGATATACTCCTCTTCCTTGGGATAGAACCGCCTGACCTTCAGCTCACAAGGTTTGTCGTTGTAGGTATTTCCCCAGGCATAGACGGGTTCCAGCGGTTGGGGTTGGATGGCGCTCAAGCCTGCATCGCGACCGCGGCCGATCTGGTCGATCGCCGGATAGCCGTTGGTCACTTTGAAGGCGTCGCCCGCGTTCCAAGTGTTCCGCTTGCCCCCCTTCAGAACCGCGGTGATCGTGTTTTCCGTGTTGGCGGTGATCTTGCCCACGCTGTTGTCGGCGACGTTCCATACCGCATAGCCGACCAATCCGTTGGGCCTCCAGTTCTTGCCGGAGCACGTCAAGGTCGAGGCGCCGTCGCTGCCCGAATGCGAGCCGGCGTATGCCTGCTTGTCACCGTTGGCCAACTCGTTGCCGTCGAAGCGGCTCGTGCCGTCGCATTGGCCATACTTTTGTCTTGGTCCGCCGGTTCGGTATTCCGTCGCCCAGAGGGGCTGCTTGTCGAACTGGCCCCGGATCGAGTTGTTGAACACCACGCCGGTTCCGCCCTTCAGGCCGATCGCGCAGAAGCACTTGCCGGTGAACTCATTCTCGTAAACTTCAAAACTGGCCGTTCCGCGAGGCCGCGAATCGACGCCAAAGAACTCCAGGAATCCATCATAGACCGTGTTGTGGCGGAACACGGCCCGCGCGCCGTCCATCGTGGGCAGGGCCGGCGAATCGTTGGAGCGGGGATTATGAAACTCGATATGGCAATCTTCGACGTAGATGGCATCCGCGCTGCCCAGCGGCGTGGGGGTTTTCCAGGCCGCGGCGCCGTTTCCTTCCATCCAATAGAAATAGGGATTGCCCAGGGCGTGGTCTTCCATCAACTCGTACCGGCAGTGGTCGACGACTCCCCGCATCAGTCCGATCGTCTTGATGGCGCCGTTGACGTTCAAGAACCGGCAATGGTCGATGCGGAGGTTGTCGTACGCGCCGCTGATGCAGATGATGGCGGGCTTGCCGGCATTCTTGATGCCCGAACCGTCAAACGTGAATCCCGCAATGCGAATTGCCTTGCCCTTGCCGCCTTGGGCCACCAGCAGGCCATCGGACCACTGGTTCTTTTCGGCGCTGTAGGTAGCGTCCTTGAGGACCGTCCGGCCGATGCCGGCGCCGATCAGGGTGATGCCCTTGTTGTTGATTTTCAGGGCAGGCACGCCCCGGGTGATGGTCTTGTACTCGCTCGTGCCGGCCGGCACGGCCACGGTGTCGCCGTCCTGCGCCGCGTCGATGGCCGCCTGCACGTCCTGCTGGGAGCAGGTTTTGGCCGTCTGCGTGGCGGGATAGCCGACGGCAGCCAGCGTGCCGTATGCGGTTAACAAGGTAGAAACCAGGAACAGGCCGCGTGGTAGACTCGCCTTCATGAGAATGTCATTCCTTTGCAAAGTGCCCACGAACCAAGAAAGCTGATCTTACGCCCGGAATGGAACGATGGCAATTGTCTGCGAACGACCGGGCAGCCGGATTTTGTGGCCGAGGGACTCAAGCCCGTTCAATCAACTATCCCGAAGGGATTGTGTATGATAGCCCTGGGTTGCCGCGCAGCGGCTACCCAGGGAAGAAGGACGAGAAGACATTTACCCCAACGGGGTTTCGTAGCGCGTCGCGGCATTACGCAACCCTCTCAGGGTTGAATTGATGATTGCGACCGCCTTTCCAGGGTAGCCGCTGCGCGGCAACCCTGGCCTATCATGTTCAAGCGCTTCGGGCTATTGGAACACCGTAACTCCCCATGAGGCTGGTACAGCGTGCCGGCCCCAGGGTATAATATCACGGAGGAGATGAAAACGATCCAGAGTACAGAAACGGCTCGGCAGCATCGTGCAGCGTAGGATGCTGAAAGGGGAGACCATCTGGATGTGACGGCGGAGACTCGCCTATGAGCACTATCATCGAAATCCAAGAGGCCGTGCGGGCCCTTCCCGAGGAAGAGTTCCAGACCTTCGCTTCCTGGTTCGAGCAGTACGAAGAGGAACGTTGGGATCGCCAGATCGAGCGGGACCAGAAGTCGGGGCCGTTGCGATCTCTGATGGAGAAGGCACGCTCTGATTTCGAGGCGGGCAAATGCACCCCCCTTTGAAGCACTTCGCCAGCGCCGACTACTGGCCGCTCTATAACCGCCTGCCTGCTGAGGTGCGCGAAACCGCCGATAAATGTTTCGCGCTCCTGAAGTCGGATCCGAAGCATCCTTCCCTTCATTTCAAGAAGGTCGGGGAACTGTGGTCCGTCAGGGCCGGGCGGCATTATCGGGCATTGGGAATGGACGCTCCCGGCAGCGAAAACGGCATCCTCTGGTTCTGGATTGGCCCGCGTGCCCAATACGATCGCCTGGTCAAGCGGGGATGAAGGCCGTGCGAGAAAAATTGATTCTACGCCCACCGGGGAACGACGGCAATTGTCTCCCAACGCCGCGGACGGCCAGATTTTGTAGCCGCTTTTCCAGGGTAGCCGCTGCGCGGCAACCCTGGCCTATCATGTTCAAGCCCATCGGGCTATTGGAACACCGTAACTCCCCATGAGGCTGGTACACCATGCCGGACCAAGGTATAATATCGAAAATGGAGGTGGAAACGATGACAATGGTCATTGATGCCAATCCCGTTCCATTGCGGGCCGATCCGGACGGCACGATCCGCGTGGTCGGCACGCGATTGACGCTGGATACGATTGTGACGGCCTATCGCGACGGTGCGCCGCCCGAGGAAATCGCCAGGCGGTTTCCGGGCATCTCGCTACCTGACACGTACGCCGTGATTGGGTACTATCTCCGCTATCCACGGGAGGTCGAAGCGTATCTCGATGCGCAGGCAGGCGGCCGCGGCCCTCCGCCAGGAGATCGAGGCCGACATCCCACCGAAATTCTCCCGCGATCAATTGCTAGCAAGGCGCGCGGGGAAATAGGCGGCGATGATCCGATTGCTGGCGGACCAAGACTTTGACGAACGAATTCTGCGGGGGCTTCTCCTGCGCAATCGGGAAGTTGATATCGTCCGCGTGCGGGACATTGGGCTTTCCGAAGCGGACGATGGCGAAGTATTGGCGCATGCCGCTTCGTCTGGCCGCGTTGTCCTCACGCATGACGTCAACACTCTGATTGGCCTTGCCTACCAACGGGTCCGGCTGGGTGAGCCAGTGGCGGGAGTGATCCTAGTCCCGCAATCTCTTCCCGTCGGGATCGCCATTGAAGACCTCCTCCTGACAATCGAATGCACGTCGCAAGAAGAATGGGAAGGTTACGTGCAGTACCTGCCGCTTTGAGACTCCGTCTTCAGGAGGAAAAGGTGACAGCCACCAAATCTGAGGAATATGGGAAGTCTTGAAAAAAGACACCGTCCCCTGTCTTGCCAATGCTTGCCGCGTCTCCGTTTCAACTCCCGCAAGTCAGTTTCGGCCTTTCCAGTAGCCGGGACGTCGTTTCGCGTGGGCGATGGCCGCGACCACAATGCGGTCTGCCGCGATTCGGTACACGATGCGAAAGGGAAACCGTCCTACCGGACACTCCCGATGAACCTCGTCGATGGCCGCGAATCGCCTCGGATCGACCGCAATCGCAGACAGTGCCCCATCGATGGCACTTGCGAATCGCACCGCTGCCAGCGCGCTTCGTTCGGCATACCAGTCAAACGATTCGTCAAAGTCGCGACGGGCTCCCGGAAGATAATCAACTGGCAGCATGCGACTCCATTACTCCAACGCGGCGCAAAGCATCCGCTCGGATTTGCTCCCAAGGCACGGTTTGGACCGAGCCGGATTCGTATTCCGCGGATCGCCGTTTGATTTCTTCGCGCCATTCGTCGGTCAGGGGCGGCAGCGAATCGGCCGGCACGGTGTCCCACAGGGCCTCGATCAATTGGATTCGATCGACCACCGGCAAGCGACTGGCGTCGGCGAGCAAGGATTCGTAGCTGAACATGGCAACGCCTCCTCACCAAATTATACATCTGTTCGCCGGTTTTCGCCAGTGGCGCCACGGCCTCAGCGAGCAGCCAAGTGCAACTCGGCGGCTATCGGCAACTCAAGAATGTCGTTTCGCAGCAGGCGGGTAGAAAAGAACAACACCTCCACGTTCTCCACCTCGCCGGTGGCCGGATTCAAGCGCGCGATGACTTCGTCGCCAAGCTCTTCGGATTCCTGGTCCGCATAAGGTTCCCGCTTCCCTATGTAAAGGATATCCGCGTCGCGGTCGTACTGGAAAGTCAGCTTTTCCGCCATTCGATTTCTCCCGGGGAGCCAGGCGTTTCTCTCGCGAAATCAGTGATGTCCCACTTTCGCCCTCGCCTCATGCACCAAGGCATCGACCATCTTGCGATTTAGTAGGTAATAGGGAGCGGGGCATTTTCTCTTCTTGAAATCCCGGTAAACTAGATAGTTGCCGCCCATCTCTCTCCTCCCCAGCAACCTCCGAATCGTCCCCGCGGTGATGGGCGTCTTAAGCGTGACGGGGCTGTCAACTTCAAAATAGTGTTTGAAGTCCACACCGTGCAGGCGGATTCGGTCGAGATGCATACCGTTGGACGTGAAGTACCACGATATGCCGCCCTTCTCGTGGTCGTAGCAGAACACCTTGAACTTCGGCAGGTCAAAGCCGATCTTCTTGCTCGGAATGTGGAAGTCATCGTACTCGCCGGATTGGAAGCGGGCGGTCACCTCGTCACTGATATGCTTTCTGTTAAGAATTTGGACGATGCCAGATCGATCGCCGTTCGCGGCCTCAAGGTACGCTCCGTACTGCTCAACGACAAATTCGTGGCCGCGACTGCCAACCATTCCACGGATCTCGAGCGTTGACTTGTAAACGTCTCCCCAACTTAGAAAGGTAATTGCCGGCTCGCGTTTTCCGCAGAGGTACTCTTTGACTATCCAGTCCGTGTCGAATGGCGTCAGCAGAACAAGCTTCGCGCGGGCGTACGTCCTTGCCAGGTCCTTTATACGCGCCTTATGTCTGCTGAGTTGGATACGGCTGAACGCGGTCTTGGTGACCTTGGATTCGACCGCGATGAACCAACCGCTCTTGCGAGACAATATCTGCCCGTCCCACGTGCCACCATCCGCCTGCGTGAGGCAGCCAATCTCGACATCTGCGGGAGTGGCGCCGTGAAGCCCGAGGCGCAGCGAACCGCAATACTTTTGGAACACTTTGGCGTTCGCGTGAAGCAGGAAGTTGAGAAACGCCAGGAAAGCATGCGTCTGCGCGTTTTCCTCTTGCGAGTAGCCTCTAAAGAGGTTCATTGAGTCCAGATGCCCGTTCATGACAAATCTCCGCCGATTTGGTGAAGCAGATTGTACACCCGATGCCGGGCACCAATGCTGGGTTGCCCGGCAGTATGCACTTGTGTGTGGTACGGACGTTCGGCCGTCCGCGGTCTATCGCAAATACGTGGACGTGTGTAGGTGCCCGGCGAACACTGCTGGGCAAGCCAGCAGTGGCACCCGCGACGGCCCCTGTTGATTATCGCCCCGCCCTCACCCCCTGCCCCTCTCCGGGCACCGACCGAAGGTTGGTCGGGAGAGGGGAGTAGTGGCCGCCCTATTCGTCGTCCGTCCGCAACCGCGCCAGCACGCTGTAGTCTTCCAGCGTCGAGGTGTCGCCCACCGTCTGGCGGCCCGCCGCGATGTCGCGGAGCAAACGACGCATGATCTTGCCGCTGCGGGGGCACGGGGGTCAGAGCGCACTCAGTCAATAGCAGAGTTCGCCCAATGATTCCCTCCGCTGCTTACGTTCGATTTCGCCAGGTCGCTGAATCTCTGCCTCCATACATCACCGCTAAGACGATCACCCCCGCGCCCGTGAGCCGGAAGTGGACGACGTAGGGAAATCGGTGCATCCGCGCCGAGCGCACGTCACGTTCGCCCAGGGCGTATGCCTCCGGCGCGAAGGCGATTCGTGAAAGTGTTGCTTTCAACTCGCGAACGAACCTCTCGCCAAGTCCGGGCCGGCAGCTTTCGTACCAACGACACGCTTCAGCGACATCGTCAGGGATTTCCGGTCGGAAACAGAGGGGATGCGTCACATCCGCCCCCGCAGTTGTTCAAGCACCTGGTCCCATGTGAGCACGTGTTCGGGGTTCGCCTCGTACGCATCCAACCGCCGATTCAACTCCGCCCGCTGTTCAGGGGAAATCGGCACGGAGGCTTCTTCGGGAAGACTATCCCAAACGGCCGCGACAACTTTCAGTCGATCATCGACCGGTAGGGCACACAACTCGTCGATCGTACGGGCGACATCAACAGGCATGATCAACCCCGCAGCTTTCCTTGGCGCGACGGTAGACGTACCGCCATCCTCGTTCCTCATATGACCCTACCATTATACATAGCAAGGACAACGCAGGAAACCAATGGGATTGGCAGACTCTCCCTGCCCCTCTCCCGCAAACGGGGAGAGGGGAGTCACGGCGCCGCCTACTCGTCTTCCGTCCGCAGCCGGGCCAGCACGCTGTAGTCTTCCAGCGTCGAGGTGTCGCCGACGGTCTCGCGGCCGGCGGCGATGTCGCGCAGCAAGCGGCGCATGATCTTGCCGCTGCGGGTCTTCGGCAACGAGGCGGTGAAGTGGATGTCGTCGGGCACGGCCAACGCGCCGATCTCCTTGCGGACGTGGTTCTTCAACTCCTTCCGCAACTCCTCGGACGGATCGAACCCGCTGGCCAAGCGTGACGAACACCGCCACGGCCTCGCCCTTGATGTCGTGCGGCCGGCCGACCGCCGCCGCCTCGGCCACCGCCTCGTGGCTCACCAGCGCGCTCTCGATCTCGATCGTGCTCAGCCGGTGGCCCGAGACGTTCAGCACGTCGTCGATCCGGCCCATGATCCAGTAGTAGCCGTCCTCGTCGCAGCGGGCGTTGTCGCCGCAGAGGTACTTGCCGGGCACGTCGGTCCAGTACTGGATCTTGTACCGCTCGTCGTCGCCCCAGATGCCGCGGAGCATGGCCGGCCAGGGCTTGGTGATGGTCAGCCAGCCGCCGGCCCCGACGGGCACCGGCTTGCGGTCCTCGCCGACGATCTCGGGCACGATGCCGGGCAGCGGCTTGGTGCAACTGCCGGGCTTGGTGGGAATGGCGCCGGGCAGCGGGGTCATCATGATCCCGCCCGTCTCGGTCTGCCACCACGTATCGACGATCGGGCAGCGCTCGCCGCCGATCTTGCGGTGATACCACATCCAGGCCTCGGGGTTGATCCCCTCGCCCACCGTGCCCAGCAGGCGCAGGCTGGAGAGGTCGTACTTGTCGACCCACTCGTCGCCCCACTTGATGAAGGTGCGGATGGCCGTCGGGGCGGTGTAGAGGATGTTGATCTTGTACTTCTCGATCATCTCCCACCAGCGGCCCTGGTGCGGCGTGTCGGGCGAGCCTTCGTACATGAAGGTCGTCGCCCCGGCCGTCAGCGGGCCGTAGACGATGTAGGTGTGGCCGGTGATCCAGCCGATGTCGGCCGTACACCAGTAGACGTCCTCGTCGCGGATGTCGAACACCCACTCCATCGTCTTCTTGGCGAAGAGGTTGTAGCCGGCGGTGGTGTGCTTGATGCCCTTGGGCTTGCCGGTCGAGCCGCTGGTGTAGAGGATGAACAGCGGGGTCTCGCTGTCCAGCGGCTCGGCGGGGCAATCGGCCGAGGCCTTGGCCATCAGGTCGTGCCACCAGAAGTCGCGGCCCTCCTGCATCGTCACCGTCGCAGCCGGTCCGCTTGTAGACGACGCACTTCTTGACCGTCGGGCGACTTGGCCAAGGCGGCGTCGACGTTGGCCTTCAGCGGGATCTGCTTGCCGCGGCGCCAGCCGGCGTCGGCCGTGATCATCAGCTTGGCCTTGGCGTCGTTGTTGCGGTCGGCGATGGCCTCGGCCGCGAACCCGCCGAAGACCACCGAATGGACGGCGCCGATCCGGGCGCAGGCCAGCATGGCGATGGCCAGCTCGGGCACCATCGGCATGTACATGGCCACCACGTCGCCCTTGCTTGATGCCCAGCTTCTTCAGCACGTTGGCGAACTTGCACACTTCGCGGTGCAGCATTTCGTAGGTGTAGACGCGGACGTCGCCCGGCTCGCCCTCCCAGATGAAGGCGGCCTTGTTCCGCCGGGGCGTGTTCAGATGGGCGTCGAGGCAGTTGTAGGAGACGTTGGTCTGCCCGCCGACGAACCACTTGGCGAACGGCTCGTTCCACTCGAGGACCTTCGTGTAGGGCTTGAACCAGTGGATTTCGTGGCCCATCTTGCCCCAAAAGCCCTCGAGGTCGGCGGCGGCCTCCTTCCACAGCTTCTCGTACTGCTCCATCGAGCCGATGTGGGCCTTGGCGGCGAACTCCTTGGGCGGCGGGAACAACCGTTCTTCCTTCATCACGTTGACGATCTGCCCAGATTTTGCCTCTGCCATCAGTAGCGTCCTCCGAACGAGTGGGGTAGAAGGTCGAATGGACCGGTAACTGGCTCGACTTGGCGACAGTGCCAGCCCGTGAGAATCCCGACATTGTACCCGTTGGGGGTAGGCTGTCAATTGCGGCTGGGAAAAAGAAGCCGCGCCCTGCGCAGGCCCGTAGCACATAAGGGACTTGGGTCTTAGGGCTTCGGTCTTAGGGCTTCGCTATCGTTCTTGATTCAAAGACCCAAGTCCCAAGTCCCAAGACCAACCGCCAGTCCCTTCAGCAAACCCGCTCTTAGCGATTCGCCGCGGCCAGGGCCTTCTCTTGTTGCGGCATCGCCTTGCGGAACTTCGCCGGATCGGGCACCTTGAAAGCCACGGCAAAGACGATGGCCCCCGCCAGGGTAATGCCCAGCGGGACCGTCCAAATCTTCGACCATTGGAACTTGCCGCCGACCGAGTTCTTTTCCATCACGTAAGCCGGCAAGTTGCGTCCCCAGGAACAGCCCGATGCCGTTGGTGGCGATGAAGATCAGCGACTGGGCCGAGGCGCCGATCTCCTTCGGCGCCATCGCGCCGACGAACTTCTGCCCGCCGATCATGAAGAACACGTAGGCCAGGCCGTGAAACGCCTGAATCAGGATGATCCACAGGGTCTGCTTGCTCACGACGTACGTCGGCGAAGAGCACCGTCCAGCACAGGGCGCCGATGGCCAAGGTCCACTGAAAGCCGGTCTTGCTCGATCAGCAATCCCAGCAGCAGAATGGTGGCGGCGGCCTGCACGGCCTGGGCAATCCCCATGACGCCGGAGATGTACTTGCCGCTGACGCCGCGATCCTGCAGGAATTGGCCCGTGCCGAGGAAATAGAACTGCATCATGCCCGAGACGACCAACTGTACCAGAATGAAGATCAGTAGCTGGCGTTCTTCAGCATACCCATCGCCTCGATCGATCGGATTGCCCAGAGCAGCCGGCTTCAGAGGCGTTTGGAAGAAACAGGCGACGACCATGACGACCGACAGAATGGCGGCCAGATAGAGGCTGTCGGGGCCGTCGCCGCCGGTCTTGCGGACCTGGCGAATGCCGGTCAGTAAGTAGCCGACCAGAGCCCAGGCCACCGGCGCCCAAAAGAAGACCCACGTTGGCTTCGCTCGGGGTACTGCCGCGAACAGCATGCTTGTTGACCAGCGGCAGCGTGGCCGTGTAGAAGATCGAGTAAACCAGCATCACCCAGAACATGCCCCAGAACTTCGTCTGCCTCGCCGCGACGAACAGCAGCACGGCCCCGATCGCGTGCGAAACCAGAATGATCCATTCGGCGTTGAACCATCTGTCGGCCAGGTAGCCCGAGGCCAGCGGAGCGAAGATGCAGGCCAGCGGCAGCGTGGCGTAGATCCAGCCCGTCTGCTTGCCGGTCATCTTCAGCGGGCCCAGCAGCCGGACCGCCAGCACGGGCATCCAGGCGCCCCATACCGCATACTCCAGGGCCATCAAGGCACTCAAACGGATGTACAGGTCCCATTTCACGTCCCAGTTCACGATTGGTTCCTCGCTGTGCTAGGCAGGAATCCGGAAACGACAAACGCAGGATGCCCGTGATTGTACCCCGCAAGGGCCGGAACGCAATCGGGGTGGGGCAGTGCCCAGGCCGGATCAGTTTTTCACTGATAGGGGTAGGGAAGGCCGGTTAAGTTCCCGGCCTCCCCTCCCTCCGAACCGGACTGGCGGATTTCCCGCATCCGGCTCTCCGGTTAGTGGTGTTACCTCGTAGAGGATTGGTGAACCGAGCGCGGGAAGGAAACAAGGTTCCTTCTCGGGATCGGCAGAAGCGAAAGGCCCTGACCTTCACGGGAAGGCCACCAACATGCAACATCGACGGTGCGGCCAATCTGAGCCAAGTTACGTGTGCCTGACGCAGTCCGTCGTGGCTAGTCGTTGCCGACACTCGCGGTACGGTGTGGTTTTGGCCGTGCGTCATGTTTCATCCACTTTCCTGCGTCCCTTTGCTCGACGGGCATTGCCCCGCTTCCTCGCTCGTATGGACGCTCTGACTCCTGGGCGGTCGATTCTTCGTATCCTTATCAGGGACAATGAACTTCGTCCTTGTACCCGCCCAGGTCTCCTTGCTTCATGTATCAAACCTTCCGACCGTTCCGCCTCCAACCACCTGTTGCCGCCTCTGGGGCTTGGTTTGGTTTCCCCCCGGAGCTTACCGCGCGGTCTGCCGACCGCATCCCTTGCGAGGACCACAGCGTCACTTGGGCTTCGCCTTTTCCTAGCAGGCTCGCCACGACAACCGGCCGAATCGAGTTCGTCATCCTGCGGACCAGCCGTTCACCTTCAGTTGCTCTCCACCCCCTCTCACGAGGACGCAGTTACTTTCGGTTACGAAGTTCAAACCCAATTTCGACAAGGACTTGCACCTTGCTGATTCGATACACTCACAAGCGCACTAGGAGGCGACTCCTGTCGCCGATTGTCCGAAACCAGCCACAAATCGGCGACAGGAGTCGCCTCCTACAACCTTTTCCTTGAGAATCGATCGGCCCTGGGTTAGTGCCGGCGGCGGCTGTGCCGGCGCGACCCGCGCGCCGCCTGCGGCTAGGGCTTCGCCGCCGGGACGGTCCAGAGCATGATGTCACACTCGTCGACCGGTCCGATCTTCTTGTCGGGCTTCCAGTCTCCCATGTCGTGCTGGTTCGACACGATCCGCGAGCCCGGCTTGAGCCTCGCGCAGCAACTTCGGCCTGAGCTTCTCGTTCACCCAGGGTTGCAGGAAGAGGGTAACCACCGTGGCACGGCGGAGATCGGAGTCGAAAATGTCGGCGACGATAAACTCGGTCTTGTCGGCCACTCCCGCCGCTCGCGCGTTTTCGCGGGCCTCCTTGACGCATGCCGGATCAATATCGATGCCGACTCCCTTCGCGCCGTAGTCCTTCGCGGCCGCGATTACAATGCGGCCGTCGCCGCAGCCGAGGTCGAATACGACATCGTCCTTCTTGACCTCCGCCAGTTCCAGCATCGCCTTCACTACCGGGCGTCTGGTGGGCTGATACCTCGAATCGGGCTTCCTCACGGGCACGTCCTCCGCCGCCCAGACGTCGGTGCGGAAGGGGGAGGCCGGCATGCCGGCCCGGTTGAACAGGTTGCCGACGGGGTTGTTTGCCCAGGCGTAACGGACCGCCGTGGGCGTCTCGATGTCGGGGTTGGAGACCACGACCGTGTCGCCGACGATCTTTGCCTCGGCCCACACGAATATCTTACGGTTGCCCGCGATGGCAAAGCCCTTCAGCGGCTCGCCGCCCTTGGTCATCAGTCCGCCGCCGACGTGGTCGAACCGGATCACGATCTCCTGGCCCTGCTTGCTCATCGACTTCATCAGCGGGCCGCAGGCGACCACGTCCTTGCCGTAGGTCTTGGCGAGGGCCCACTGGGCCAGCCGCTTGCCGACGTCCTGCTTGTTCTTCGGATGAATGTCGAGTTCTTCGCCGATGTCGATGGTCACGGCCATGCCCGTGTTGTTCATCGCCAGCGTTTGGAGCATCTGTTCGCGGACAAGGGGCCAACCGTCGGTCTCGAAGGGCAGTTGCTGCGGGGCCTTGTAATTTGGCAACTGCACGTAGATGAAGGGGAAATCGCCCAGCGCCCAATCCTGCCGCCAGTTGGCGATCATGGTTCGGAGCTGCAGGCCGTAGAGGCCGGCCGTCCGCACGCTGGCGTTCGCTTCGCCTTGGTACCAGATGGCGCCGCGCAACGCGAACGGGGCCAGCGGGGCGATCATGCCGTTGTACAGCCGACCGGGGCTATATTGCGAGGTGGCCGGGTCCAGCAATTGCGGCTTGCCAGGCGCCGGCTTCCCCTCGGCCTTCGCCTTCTCGACGGCCTGCGGCCACGCGGCCAACGCCTTTTCGAAGCGTTGCTGCGCCGCGGCCGGATCGTAGCCGACCAGCGATTGCTTGAAGTTTTCGATCGTCGGCCGAAGCTCCGGCGCCGACTCTTGGGCCTTCACACTGGTCCAGGCCTGCACGGGCGTGCCGCCCCACGAGGAATCGATCAGGCCCACCGGCACGCCCAACTCCTTGTGCAGCTCTCGGCCGAAGAAATACGCGGCGGCCGAAAAACCGCCGACGGTGCCCGGGCTGCAAGTTCTCCAGACGGCTTCGCAGTTGTCTTGCGGCTCTTTGGCAGTCTTCCTTGCCACCGTACACAGGCGGATTTGCGGATAATTGGCGGCAGCGATCTCGGCATCCTTGTCGCGCACGCCGCTGACGGTCATGGCCATGTTGGATTGGCCCGAGCACAGCCACACCTCGCCCACCAGCAGGTCGCTCCGTTCCAGCGCGTTTTTGCCCTGCACTCGCAACACGTAAGGGCCGCCCGCTTGCACGGGGGCAAACTTCACCGACCACTTGCCGGCACTGTCGGCCGCGGCCGATTGGGATTGCCCGGCGAGGGTGACCGTCACGTTTTCACCCGGGTCGGCCCACCCCCACACGGGCAGCGGCACGTCGCGCTGGAGCACCAGGTGATTGGCGAAGACGCCCGGCAGCCGGACATCGGCCGCGGCGATCGCAGCCACAAGGCTCAGCAGCAGCATCCCCGCCAGAATCTTCAGCATCGATTTTCCGCGCATGACCAATGATTCCTCACAAAAAAGGGAGAGGGGGGCGATTTACGGATGGCCGGGTCCCGGCTCAAGATTGGCTCTTCGCCGTGTTAGCAGGCCGTTGAAAAAGGGGACAGGCACCGAACGGACAAGCAAAAACCTGTGAGAAACAACGGCCGTGAGGTGCCTGTCCCCTTTCTCACGGAAACTCTGGAAACGACGGACGCAGGATGCCCGTGATTGTACCCCGCAAGAGCGGCAACGCAATCGGGGTGGATTGGTGCCGGCGGTGGCTCTGAATAATTGCGGCACTCTCCCTTTTTCCCCGAACTGGCCGTGGTAGAATAGGTAGGAGGATGAACAACCACAAGAACAAGCATATCCGCGCGGCGGTAGAGTACGCAATTTCTCGTGGCTGGCGGCTAGTACTGGCAGGTCCGCGGGCGCATATCTGGGGCACGCTGTACTGTCCGCATACAGGGCACGACGGGTGTTTCCGGAGGGTTTTCAGCACGCCCCGAGTTCCTGAGAATCACGCCCGGTGGCTGCGAAACGGCGTGGATCATTGCCCACACGTTACAGAGGCAACCCCATGAAGACCTATGACTTTGAGATCATTCTGGCAGCGCGCACAGACATGACCGAGGAGTTGGCCGACGAACTCTTTGAGGCGGGATGCGACGACGGTACGCCAGGGATGTGCTGTGGCGTGCCGGTTATCGGCTTCAGCCGCGAGGCCGACAGTCTCGAATCCGCCATCCGCAGCGCCGTGGGCGATGTCCAGAAAGCGGGCTGCGTTGTCGAGCGGGTCCAGATCGAGCACGACTCGCCGCTGCTGTCGTCTGGGAATTGAAACCACACCATAGCTAGGCAGGAATCCGGAAACGACGAACGCAGGATGCTCGTGATTGTAGCCCGCAAGAGCGGGAACGCAATCGGGGCCAGATCGCGGTGAGACGGCGCTTCGCCCTGTCGGAACGGATCGTGTGATGGTCAGAACCAACCGAAAAAACTCGCCTTGTCAACTTGGGTAAAATACAGTACAAGCCGCAACCCGGTCGCCGAGGCGGAGCCTTCGGCACGTTGCTTGCCGCAACCGGCACCAAGGAAGGAGCCTGACCATGAACGTGGCAGAGCTAAGGAGTGCTGCGCTCGATCTGAACAATGTCGAGGGATTGACACACCAATTTTATCGCTATCCAGCACGGTTCTCTCCCACGTTTGCGGCAGCGGCAATACGTTGCTTCTCTGAGCCAGGCCAACTGGTGCTTGACCCATACATGGGGGGTGGCACGACGGTTGTGGAGGCGGTGGCTGCGGGGCGGCGGGTGGTCGGTTCCGACATTAACTCGCTAGCGGTCTTCATCACGAGAGTCAAGACTACCCCACTGTCACGCGACGATTTTGCAGCAGTGCGAGCGTGGGCTGATGCTTCTATCAAGCAGATCAGCTATCGGTACACCAGGAATGCGATAGCAGACATCCTGGATGATTCAAGAACAGGGAATCTCAGTCTCCCGCGTGCGCGGGCAATCAAGAAGGCCGTGGCAATCGCCCTAAGCACGATAAATGACCTCCCGACGCCACGCAGTCAAGATTTCGCTCGATGCATCGTGCTCAGGACAGCGCAGTGGGCACTGGACAACCGTAAGCGTCGTACAGGACTGGCGGAGTTTCGGGGCCGACTGAAAGCCAATGTTGAGGAGATGCTGATTGCGATCGGAGAATTTGCCGATGTTCTGCGGCAACATGGTCGGGAATCACGATCACCGATCTTGATGGAGTGCAATGCGGCACAGATCGAAGCCGCGCCGATCTTCACAAGGTCTCGGCAGCAGGTTGACTTGGTAATCGCCAGCCCGCCATATCCAGGCGTTCACATCCTTTACCATCGCTGGCAAGTTGATGGACGGCGCGAAAGTGCCGCGCCCTTCTGGATCGCCAATTGTCAGGACGGTCATGGCTCCGCATACTACACTTTTGGCGATCGCCGCCGGGAAGATTTCGACTTTTATTTCAACTCTCTGCTTGCGACATTGAAGAGCATCCGCAAAACGATGAAGAAGGGCGCACACATGGTTCAGATGGTTGCATTCAGCGAAACGCGAAGGCAACTAAATCGGTATCTGAACAGCATGGCAGCGGCCGGTTTCGAGGAGATCACCGACGGCGCCAGACGGATTTGGCGTAGCGTTCCAAACAGGAAATGGCACGCAACTTTCAAGGGTGACATCCCTTCTTCGCGCGAGGTAGTGCTTATCCACCGCGCTGTCTGATCCACGTGTGCCGATCGCACGCTGCTCAAGGTGTCCACGTTGAACGATCATGTGGACTCACCGCTCGATGAACTCGATTCCACTTCTGCTACGTCGAGTGCGCCAAGTGAGTCGATCATCGGCAGCATGATGGGGGCCAATGCTTTTGTAACCCCCTCGACCCGCTCTTCGATGTTCCCGCACCCATCGTTTTCCTCGGCTTCGTCGCTCCTACCGGACTGATCGGCTATATCCTGTTGCAGCATACCAAGCCCGACAAGCACCATTCCGTACATGAAACGCGCCTTCAGGAGCGACACGTCGGCTTTTGTGGATTTCATCTCCGTCTTGAGGTACAGATTATCGACATTGATGAAGAAGTCGTACCGAGTCACGCTTTGCTCACCGCTCTCGTCCTGCTCGCCGTCACCGGCATCCTTGATTTTCAGGGCAGTAAATCGGTCAAACTCGTGAGTCGGCCACTGCTCCTCGGTCACTTCGATGATATTCGGCAAAGTAATTCCCGCGGCTTGCTCTCGGCCCTTGCCGTTGTCTTTCGCTTGGTGGTTTTCGGCGGGACCCGTTGCCGCCATTTGGCTGAGCTTCAGGTTTCACGAGCACGACAAATCGGTTCTCAAATGGCTCAACGCGGTATGGATCAGTGACCGTAGCCACAAAATCTAACCTGCTGTCGATGGCTGCGTCCTCCGGCAACCTCACACTTAGAGTTGCGATGCCATTGTGCAGGTTTGGTCCCGTAAAATTGGACACCGGCAGCCTGTTCCCCTCGGCAATGCTAGTAAGAGAGAACTCTCCTGTCTCTAGCGTCCGGCTGAAATAGTCGTTATCGGCATCAGTCTCGAAGCTAATTCTGCACCGCATGTTTCGATGGGTTTCTCGTTCGAGGACAAGACCGTAGTCCTTGCCCTTGAACTTGAAATATGTGGGGAACCTGTTGCCGTGGTATGGCTGTTCGTTTTCTTGAACTTCTCTGGTCTTGAACGGATTCACTGCTCGCTTGCCAAGCAGGAACAGGTTGGCCAAACTGGGGGAGTGCTTGAGGATCGTTTCAAGGACATCTTCGAGCGGCTTCGAGTCGGCAAGGCGGGCTTGTGTCTCCTCCCGACGGCGGCGTTCCTTTAAGTTACGAAGTCCCTGGTGATTCTTGAGCATATCCTCAAGCTCGGACTCGATAGAGCTTCGCAACTCCCCTTTGCTGAGCCGATCGCGGCTGTTCATAAATAGATCTTCACGAGCACGCCCTGTGAACAAGCTGCAATCGACAACCACGAGCAGGGAGTCAGACAAATAGCTTAACCCTACATTCTTACGATGAAAAAAGTCAGGCGTGAGATGTCCATGTGTCTGCCCATTCAAGGTGAACACAATGCCTTCATCATTGCGGTAGGTCTTCGCCTTGCCCTTCTTGAAGGCATAAATTGTAGCTTTCATCGACTCACCGCCGGCCGCAAGCGGGCAAGAAGTCGGGAATCCATCCTCGAGATTGTCCGTCTTGTCATCCTCAAGGCGAACGCTCAAGCCTGTTAAGGTATTCTCAAAGCTGCCAGCGTGGCCTTTGAAGTCCCTAGCCTCACAGAAGCGGATCGGCAACGCCGTGTCGGGCAAAAGCAAGTCGGTACGCCTCATCAGGCCGTCCGCCATCAAGATGTTTGACCTGCCGCCAGCGGGCAACGAGTATTCATAGAGCTTGATTGCTGTTCCCCATCGCGCGTTCCGCCCATACGGATTACGGCCGTCCTCACGTTCAAAAAGTGGAAAGAGGGGGAACTCATCCGCCGCAAATCTAAGAACGCCGCCGTTTCCGGGCTGCACGTCCTTCCCGAGGGGAGCGAGATATGTGAACACGGAGCTACGTCGGCCGCGTTCAGGGTCTTCACGCCGAATAACCGTGAAGCCCCATAGCTGAGAATCTCTGCTGTACCCTTTCAACGCCTTTGGATGTCGGCGACTGATCACCAGTTGGAGATTCTGCCTTCCGCAGAATTTGAACACGCCGGTACCGCCCATGTTAAACTTCCCTTGAACAAACGGTATTCGGAGCTTGTTTGTTCGAGTCAAGGATAGCAGAGTATTCGGCATTTCATCCGGCGTTTGCCCCTCCCCGGCATCCGCGATCGTGAAGCAGGGCTTGCCCTTTGGTCCAGTAGCGACCAGAGTGATAGTCTGAGCAACCTGCGTTCGTTTGCTGGCGGGCCAGGTCCGAATCAACCCAGCGTGTGGGTTTTGTTCGAGAGTCGTGTTCTCGAAGAACTGTGCTACCGCCGCTCGCATTGTTCTTGGAGCTTCCACGGCGGTTGGCTCGATCCCAGCAGCGTAGCAGCAACCCATAAGAGTCGCATCAACCGCGTTTACGAGTTTCTCTACCAGCGCTGCGTGTGGGCTGCTTTGCTGGTTGCCAATAGTACTCCAATTATTTTCGAGATCACCGAAATATCGCCATGCGTCTCGGTCGGCCCAATAACCGGCCTCCAACAGTAAGGCGATTACGCCATCTTCGGTGTCGCATTTCAACAACGCCAAACACAGTTCGCAGTCGGTCATGATTCTTGGGTGAAATAGTGGAAAGGGGGGCGCTCTTTTCCGCACGATCTCCGATCCGATAGCGTCAAACGCTGGGGAATCGACGCGGGGATGTGGCTAGAATTGGCAGATTGGGTACTGGTAGTTGACTGTGTTCTTGCGCCGACGGCTGTCCCGGTCTTTCGACGCCGCACTCCGATCCGCAGATTCTACCATGCGGTTCGCTTTGATGGCAAGTCACCGCCCAAACCGGTGGCACAACTTTGGCCTCGACAACCCCCCAAGCGAAAACGCATGATGGTTAAGAGCGGAGCGTCCACAGAGTCGAGAGTCTTGAGTCGAGGGTCGAGAGCCCGGCGGCGGGAGCGGGGAAAGATGGATCGAATTGGAAATGGAGCGAGTTGTTAGACAACAGCCCGCGCGGCCATGCGGCTGTCGGTTGGCGGGCGGAACCATGCTGACGGCGACGAGCGGTCGCGGGGCACGGCCCTCACGCTGGGACCCCACCAGAGGGAGAGGGGAGACGGGCGTGAAATTGGAAATTCAGACGGCTGTTGATTCTATGAAAGAGCGGTCCTCCCGGTACTATTCACGGTGTGGTTCGTGGTGAACCCACCAAAAGTACAAACAGGAGGACCGAGAGATGTTATACCTTTCCATCGACCAGCACCGCAAGCAGTTGACCGTGAATGTTCGCCAGGAGACAGGTGACGTGATCGACAAACGGCAGGTGAGCACGGAGTGGAAACGGGTGCATGCCTTCTTCACTGAGTTGCGACAGAAGAGCCAACCGGAAGGCGGCTTCATCGCCATTTTGGAGGTCTGCGGCTTTAACGACTGGCTGTTGAAACTGTTGCCGGCGAAGGTCGGCCCGGCAGAGAAGGGAAAGACCTCGAACCGCTGCAACAGGGCCTCGTCGAGCGTGCTGACATCATTGGACGTGGCCACCACGATCAGTCGCTCGGGCATGTGCTGCTCGCCCAGCTCATCCTTCAGCGCGGCGTTGACGTGTCGGCTGACGATAAGCTCCAGTTCCTCCACCAGGAGGATGTGCCACGGGCTGCCGGTCAAGGGCCGCAACCGAAAGGTCTGGCCAAACAGCCGGCGGACCTCTTCGATGTTCAGGTTGGCGGCGGAATACACCAGCAGCCCCGAGAACGGGCAGACGCCCAAGTCGTGGATCAGGGCCTTGGCGGTGGCCGATTTTCCCGTGCCTCCCTTCCCTTCAAAGAGCAAACAGCAGGAGGCGGGCGCGGCCACGAGTCGCTTGAGCCGCCGCACAATGGCGGGCTGGCCGACCACGTCGTCCAGGGTCGGGGGTTGATACTGTTGGGAGAGTCGCATAGCGGAACTCCTTGGGGTTAGTGGGAATTGTACTTTGCCAGCGCCCGGCCGATGGCGGCGAACGCCGACACGGGGGCGCGTTTGATGTTGTCCCAGCATCGGCGGCAGACGCGAATCGCCGGGTCGATGGTGTTCTCCGTCTCGCCCAGCGGCTTCGTCTCACCGCAACACCAACAGGTAGCGGAGGGGACGCGGCGACAGGCGGGCTGGCAATGGTGCCGTCTCACGGTGTTGCTCCCCAACGTGCCTTGCTCGGCGTGCCGTTCCGACGAAAGAGCCATTCGTTGGCATCGCACTCTTGGGCGATCCACTCATCCGAGTCGTGGTATTCGATCTCGGCGTAGCCTTGCGTCTCCAGAACCTCGCAGGCTTCGCTGCAAATCTCGCAGATCGCTTCCGCCGCCAGGGCTGCGATCTCGTCCAACGTGTTCTGACAGACCTCGATGTCGCCCCATGCGGATTGGCAGTAGACGTTGTGCATTCTTCAGCGATTACCGGGGCGGGAGGACCCTCGGGGGTGGGCAATTCGTGGTATGCTTGGGGAGTCAGCCAAGCTAGTCTGAAGCTAATGAAACGTCGCAACCGATCCAAGTTGACTCGGAAGGCCTCCGCAGCTTTGCCTGGGAAGGGCGTGTCTGCTGGCGGCGAGCATTCCGCGCCATCTCCAACTCGTTCCGCAAAAGCATCGTCTGCACGAGCGGTCGTGCTGGCTTTGGCTCTCATCGCGCTAGCGGCGATCGCGGCCTACCACAACAGTTTCGCTGGAGCGTTCATCTTCGATGACAGCATTTGGATTGTGGAGAACCCGAGTATTCAGCGTCTCTGGCCGATCTGGCGGGTGCTCTGCCCACCGAACGCAGGAAAGATTGGCGGCCGTCCTGTGGTTAGCCTGACGCTGGCCGTCAATTACGCCTTGGGCGGAACGAATGTCTGGGGCTACCACGCCGTGAACCTTGCTATCCATATCCTGGCGGCCTGGGCGCTGTTCGGCGTCACGCGGCGGACGTTGATCTCGCCTCGCCTCCAGGAACGGTTCGGCTCGGCCGCCACGCCGCTGGCCTTGATTGTAGCGACACTCTGGACGGTCCATCCCCTCCAAACGGAGGCCGTAACCTACGTGATCCAGCGCACCGAGGCCCTGGTGGGGCTCTTCTATCTGCTGACGCTCTACTGCGTCATTCGCGGCGCGACTTCGGGCAAGGCAGCACTCTGGTACGTGGCGGCCACCGCGGCGTGCCTGGTAGGAATGGCCACCAAGGAAGTGATGGCCACGGCGCCGGTAATCGTGCTGCTCTACGACCGGACTTTTTTGACCGATTCGTTTCGAGAGGCTTTGCGGCGACGTTACGGCCTGTACCTGGCGCTGGCCGCCACTTGGAGCGTGGTCGCGGGGTTACTCATCTCGACGGGTTTCCACGGCGGCACGACCGGCTTCGAGCTGCAGAAGTTCACCTGGTGGTCGTATCTCCTCACGCAGCCGGGCGTGATTGTGCATTACCTTCGGCTGACGTTCTGGCCGGCAGGGCTGTGTTTCGACTATGGTTGGCCCGCGCCGCAAACCGTAGGCGAAGTTGTCGTTCCGGGCGTACTCGTGACGGGCTTGCTCGGTCTGACCGTCTGGGCGTTGATGAAGCGGCCGGCCTGGGGGTTTCTGGGGGCTTGGTTCTTTGTGATCCTTGCGCCGACGTCGAGTTTCGTGCCCATCCAGGACGTGGCCTTCGAGCACCGCATGTATTTGTCGCTGGCAGCGGTGGTGACGAGCCTAGTGGCTGGTGGATGGTTTGCGGGTGAGTGGCTGGTCTGCCGTGGGCTGATTTCGCTGCCGGCGATGCAGGCGGTGGGCGGCTCCCTGGCAGTGTTCGCCGGGGTCGCGCTCGCAATCCTCACCGTTTCTCGCAACGCGGATTACCGGAGCGATCTTTCGATTTGGCAGGACACCATTGACAAGGCCCCCGACAACGAGCGTGCCCACCTCAACCTTGGTAACGCCCTGATCGATTGCGGACGGTCCGACGAGGCCCTGGCCCATTATCGGCGGGCACTGGAACTTAAACCTGACTACGCAGAGATCTACTACAACCTTGGCGCAGCACTGGCTAGCCGCGGTCAACGGGACGAGGCCATCGCCCATTATCAGAAGGCGTTGGAATTTAAACCTGACTACGTGCAGGCATCCTACAACCTCGGCGTAGCTCTGACGGGGTGCGGACGGCTCGACGAGGCCGTCACCCAGTTCAGCAAGGCGTTGGCGATCAAGCCCGACTTCGCGGAGGCCCGCAACAACCTCGCCATAGCTCTCCGGGGGTGCGGACGGCTCGATGACGCCATTGCCCAATACTACTGGACGCTGGCAATCAAGCCTAACTATGCGGAGGCCCGCAACAATCTCGGCGTAGCTCTGACGGAGTGCGGACGGCTCGACGAGGCCATCACCCAGTTCAGTAGCGCGCTGGCAATCAAGCCCGACTATGTGGATGCCCACAACAATCTCGGTGTCGCCCAGTCCCGGCGGGAGGGAATCCTGAAGGACCTGGCCAAACTACGAGAATTGCTCCGCTCACGTCCCGATGACCTCACCCTACTGAACGACACCGCCTGGGTGTTGGCCACCAATCCAAACGCCTCGGTACGCAGCGGCGCCGAAGCCATCGAACTGGCTCAGCGGGCCGTACAGCTCTCCGCCGAGCGAGAACCGGCAGTTCTCGGCACCTTGGCCGCCGCCTATGCGGAGGCTGGGAAGTTCTCCGAGGCCGTGCAAACGGCCAAGATGGCGATGGACTTGGCCGCCAGCCAAAACAATGCAGCCCTGGCCGACGTCCTTCGGACCCGGACCAAGCACTACCAAGCCGGTTCCCCCTATCGCGATACTCAACCACCGTCTATCCCCAAGTCCAGCCGACCCTAGTACGGCTCGCGTAAAGGATGAGAATTCGATCATTGAAAAGTTGCAACCGTCCATCCTCATCGGCCCGATCGCCAGAACCCCACGGAGCCTCCATAAGCACGGCGTGGGCTTTCGGGCCCAAAGACTGGTTGTTCGTTGTCGCATTGTTGGCTGGCGTCATCCTGGTCTACCAGCCCGCTTGGCATGGCGGACTCCTTTTGGACGATCGTGAGCACCTGCTGAACAATCCGGTACTCAAACCCGGGGGACTGCTCAAGGCATGGGTGCCTGGCACGTACATCAATTACTGGCCACTCACGTTTACGGCTTACCGGCTCCAGTTCGAGATTTGGGGTCTCAATCCGGTCGGCTTCCACATCGTGAACATTGTGCTGCATGCCATCTCGGCCATATTGGTGTGGCGGATACTCGTCCACCTAGAGGCGCCGGGGGCGATGTTCGCCGCGGCCCTCTTCGCGCTCCATCCTGTCAACGTTGAGAGCGTGGCGTGGATCGCGCAGCTCAAGAACATCCTATCGCTGCTGCTGGCGCTGCTCTCGGTGCTCCTTTACCTGCTTTACGAAGAGCGCGGCAAGTGGTGGCGCCTTGTGCTGTCGATCGGCGTTTTTTGGCTGTCGGCTTTGGCCAAGGGCATCGCGCTAACTCTTCCGGTGGTGTTGCTGGCGTGTGCGTGGTGGCAACGAGGCCGCATCGGACGGCGAGACTTGCTGCGAGTCCTTCCTTACTTGCTGATCGGCCTGTTCATGGCCGGCATGGAAGTGTGGAGTCAACGCCTACTGGGGGCCGCAGAAACGACGGTGCGTTCCGACGGCTTGTTGAGCCGAGCCGCCGTCGCCGGCTGCGCGGTGTGGTTCTATCTCTGGAAGCTGATCTGGCCGGTCAACCTGATTTTCGTGTATCCTCGATGGAGCATTGATGAACGAGACGTCGTCTCGTATCTGCCCGGAGTGTTGCTGGTGATCGTTCTGGCGTTAGCGTGGTGGCAGCGGCGTTCCTGGGGCCGGCCAGTGGTGATGCTGATCGTTTGCTACGTGGCGCTGTTGCTACCGGCGCTGGGCTTCGTAAACATCAGCTTCATGGAACACTCTCTGGTGGCAGATCATTGGCAGTACGCAGCCATGATCGTGCCGTGCGCCATGTTCGCCGCCGTGGCGGCTACGCTAGGCCATCGGCGGCTTTGGCATCGGCCGGCTGGCTATGTGTGGTGTATCGCGTTGTTGGCTGTCTTGGCCGGCTTGACCTGGCAACAAAGCCGAATGTACGCTGACGCCGAGACGCTCTATCGAACGACGATTGACAGAAACCCGAATTGCTGGATGGCTTATAACAACCTCGGCAACCGTATGCTTGCGCGGAGAGGCGAACGAAGCCATGGCCCTTTTCCGTCGGGCGCTGGAAATCAAGCCTGACTATTCGGACGCCTACTACAACCTCGGCGTTACTCTGGCCGGGCGCGGTCAAACTGACGAGGCGATGGCCTGTTACTACAAGGCCTTGGAGGCGAAGCCCTACCGTGTGGACGCCTACAACAGTATCGGCATGGTCTTAGCCCGCAGTGAGCGGCTCGACGATGCCATCGCCTGTTTCCGCACGGCCCTGAAAATCCAGCCCACCTATGCGTTGGCGCACTCTAATCTGGCTCGCGCGTTGGACAAATTGGGACAAATCGACGAAGCCATCGCAGAATACCGTACGACCTTGGCACTCGATCCCACTATGCTACCGATCTACGGCACCCTTGCCCGGATGCTGGCCGAGCGCGGCCAAGCCGACCAGTCGATCGACCTGCTTCGCAAGGCATTGGAACTCAAACCCGATCAACCCGATGCTCGTTACAATCTAGGCCTTGTATTGTACCAGCAGGGAAGATTATCCGAAGCGATGGACCAATGGTCGAAAGTGCTCAGTATGCATCCGGAGTACGCGGAGACGCTGAACCAGGTGGCTTGGGTGTTGGCGACCGCCCCTGAGGCTTCGGTTCGCAACGGAGCGAAGGCCGTCGAGATGGCCCAGCATGCCGTGAAGCTCAGCGACGGTCAGGAGCCGAACTTTCTCGACACCTTGGCCGCCGCCGAGGCCGAGGTGGGCCAGTTTGCCGAGGCCGTCGAGACGGCGCGCAGGGCCGTAGAACTGGCCACGCAGCAGAACAAGCAGGTGCTCGCGGAATCTATCAAGGCCAGGATTCCGCTGTACGAAGCGGGAACTCCCTTTCGGGAAACGCGACAGACCTCTGCTAGCGAGTCGGCCCTGCCTAAGCTTGATCCGTAGTTAGTGTCCGATTGCATTACATCTTTCCCTGTTCGCCAGCAAGCACCTGCTGTCCACCGGTCAAAGAGTCGCCATCACTTGCGAGGCGATGGCGTCACGGCGGGTGGCCCTACGCGGGCGAAAGACCTGCTCTGTGCGTTTGTTCAAGCATTTCATGCGCTACTCCTCTGGGTTCAGGATCTGGGTTCAGGACCACGGCATCAATCCACTTCGGCACACTCTCGGCAGTCCGCGCCTGTGTGAGGCACGCTACCACTCGCGGCCCAACAGGCTCAGGCGGCCAACCGGTGTAGCCATCGGTCACGACCAGGATGGCCTTCGGCGCGGGCCGCTCTTCGGCCGCTGCCACGATCAGGGCGGCCATGTCGGTTCCACCGCCGCCGCTCAATTCGATCTGCTCTGGCCGGAATACGTTCTTGGCGCAGGCCACGGCAGTATCACCGGCCAGCACGCGCAGGCCGCGGGGATCGGGCAGGGAACGCAGTGCATTGCCGATCACGCCCAGTGCCAAGGCAAGGCCGGACTATGCCATGCTGCCGCTGGTGTCGATGATGACCCCACCTGGTCCCTGCCGTGGGCATTCATCACCAGCGGCGAGTGTCACGGCACACAGGTCAACCAAGAGCCTTGTAGATCGTGGGTCTGGACAAGCCGACTACGCGGGCAATCTCCGCTATGCCCTTGCCCTGTCGGCTGAGTTGCTTGATTGCCTGTTCCTTCTCTTCGGACAAGCGAACGCGGCGGCCAGGTTTGCCGCCACCCCAGACCTTGCCGGCGGCACGGGCGGCGGCCTGCCCGGCTAGAATACGTTCGGCCCGTACCTCGGTCTCATACTGGGCAACACTGGCGAGAACGTGGGCCATGAGGCGGCCGGCTGCCGTAGATAGGTCCAAGCCATCCCGGATACTGACCAGATTAGGGGCGTTAAACGCGAAATCGCCCCACTCTACGTGGACATCGCCATAAGGATACACAAGTACACTTGTGAGCAGAGAAGGCCACGCGCACTACGCATTCGCAACGCGATAACGGCTGATTTGCGCCCCTCATCGGCGCGGTAAAAAACCGCGTTGCACAACGCCGTTTTTCGGGGCCATGCCGCATGACATTTCGTTGAGCGCGGGGCCTGCGCAATCACAATGCGACTCGTGATGCGCGGGCCTTCGAGTCTCGAAAAACGGGTCCATTTCTGACACGTTTCGCCTTCACCATACGTTCTACACGGGTGCTACGGCCTGGACTTGTCTGGTGTCATCAACCCGACCAGCGGCCGAGGGATGCGCGGCGGCGCCAACAACACCAGCCTTGACATCCGGCAGCCGGCGTGTAGGCTGGAAGTCACGTCGACAGCCCACGTCATACACCATCGTAGAGGAGGAGAAAGAATGGTCGACAGAACCATTTCCCTGGCGGTCGCCTTGCTCGTCTCATCGCACGCTTTTGCCGGAACGTATCTTGTCAGCCCAAGTGGCAATGACGATAACAACGGCGTAAGTTCGCCGTGGCTGACCATACAGCATGCGATTGGCGCTCTGCCGGCCGGAGATCACACGATCGAGCTGTCTGCCGGTACCTATTCGGAGAAGGGCAGCCTGGATTTCTCGAAGGCGCATCTTGGGAACCTGACCCTCAAATCGAAGGATGCCGCCAATCCCGCCGTCATCACCTCCACCGACGACAAGCACGTTTTTCGCCTCGCCGGCGAGACTGGCATCAAATCGTTAACCTTCAACGGCGTATCGCTTGTCCCCTCAAAAGCGACCCATCTGGCCAGTATCGACGTCCAGGGCGTGAAACTGGCATTCGATCACTGCTCGCTCAGCGCCAATACCGCGCTCCTGGAGACGACCGAGCGAGCCTCCGACGTCCAGATCGACTTTCTGGGCTGCAAGATCAAGTCGGAAGCCCAGGGCGTGATCGTCAAATCGGCCAAGGCTGTCTCGTTCAAAAAGTGCGCTCTCGCATGGAACAATGGGTCATTCGTCCAGGGCCCTGCCGGGTCGATCATCTTCGACGGCTGTTCCGTGGACGGGCCCGTGGCGGCTCACTTCTTTTCCTTCGGCCGCGACCGTAGCGACAAGCGTGTCGCCACGAGCGCGGCCGACCGTGGCGACAAGCGTGTCGATCTGCTGCAGGTCTCCGACTGCGAGGGCACCTGCGGCGTCTTACTGTGGGAGCACGGAGGGATCCGGCAACTGCTGGTCACGGGCAACAAGATCCAATGGAAGTATACCGGCCGCGTGATTGGGGCGGGGCCCGAGATCAGTTGGAACCAGAAAGCTCCGCTCGTCGATCCGGCCCCTTTCGAGAAGATCGTCATCGCGCACAACGAGTTTCAATTCCCTGACGGGACGAGCCATGCCATCTTCCTTAGCAAAGGCGCGGACAACTCGCAGGTCGTCGACAATGTCCTGATCATGAACAACGGCAAACAGTACGGCATTGTGGTCAAGTCCGACAACAACCTGTTCGAGTCCAACATCGTGTACGGGGGCGATTACTGCTTCATTCTCGCCGGCTCGTCCCGGAACAAGCTGCGGCACAACACCATCTACGCCTCCAAAGGCGTCGCCTTGGCGATCTGCCCGAACCAGGAGGAAGTTGTGCCGCCGGAGGGCACCTACGGGCAGTCGAGAGACAACGTGGTGGAAGACAACATCCTCATCTCGGCCGACGGCCTCACCTTGAGCCAGGAGGAATGGCGCACCCACCACTCCAACACATGGAACACCCGCTGCGACAGGAACGTCTACTGGAACATGGCGGGAGGGGATGTGATGAGACTGCCGCGCGCCAGCGTTCCGCAAAAAGGCGGGATCGCCGCGGTCCGCGCGCAGTGGGGCAAGACCTATCCCGGTGGCGGGTCGGTAGAGAACGACAAGAACAGCGTCGTGGCTGATCCGCTGTTGTCAAGCCCCCCGACCGACTTCTCTCTCAAGCCGGACTCGCCGGCCCTGCTCATGGACAAGGCCGCCAACCTGAACGCCGGCGCATGGCAGAAGCGCGATAAGCCGAAGCAGTGACGAGCGATCTTGGAACGATCGTTAAGCTGTCCGACTGGCAATCTCGGAGAACTGGCATTTATTCATAGGGCAGCGCCTTTGCGGATCAATGTATCGCGGTTGGGCTTCGCATGACCTCTCGGTTGAGATATTGGGGCGGAACCCGACGCGGGCGATGTGACCGAGGCACGCTGGTTGGGGTGCCACCGTTCCTAGAAATCGGTGGTATTCTCGGAGTCCGAAGAAAGGGTTGAGTAGATGGAGCAGGGGCGGGAATTTCAGTGCCGGCCACCGGAGTTGATCGATAAGGCCAACCGTTTGACGTTACCCGGCTGACTCCACCCGCTCGATGCTCGGGTTCATTCCTCCTCGTACCACTGCGTGAACTCTTCGGTAGTGGTCTCAGCCGGAAGTCTCGCGTAGCGGCGTCGCGCGGCGAACATGCGAAGCGCCAGGTAGACCACCGGCAGAATACCGACGAAGAGGAAGATCAGGTCGCCCGGCATCCGCAACCACTCGATGATGCGGGGCCACGGCTGCGGAAAAGAACTCCGGTTGCCTGGCGTGCCAATAGCCATTCTGGACAGCATCGTAAAGCTGTAACCCACCCATCGGAATCAGGTTCGCGCACAGCATCAATCCCAGGCCGACGTTCAGGCCCCAGAACGAGAGCTTCATCGCCCTCTCGGAACCTCGGTCGGGTGGAATGAAATGTCGGGCGATGAACATGAAGAAGCCTATCGCCAACATGCCATACACGCCCATCAGCGCCCCGTGGGCGTGATTGGCCGTGAAGGCGGTGCCGATCTCGTAGTAGCTTACGATGGGCAGGTTGATGAGGAAACCGAACACCCCCGCGCCCAAGAAGTTCCAGAAGCCCACGGCGATGAGGAACATCACGGCCCATTTGTGCGGGAAGGCAGCGCTTGTGGTGCCGATGACCGAGCTTGATTTCTCCTGGGCGCTCAGCCGCATGAACCGCCAAGCCTCAAAGGTCAGGAGCACCAGCGGGATCACTTCCATAGCCGAGAAGACGGCCCCCATCGCCATGTGAATCGCCGGCGCGCCGCTGAAGTAGAGATGGTGCATCGTGCCGATCACGCCGCCGATGGAATAGAGGATGATGTCGAGATAGACGACTCGGGTGGCCGTGGCGGGACGAACCACGCCCAAGAGAACGTAGATGTACGCCACCATGATGGTCGTGAACAGTTCCAGGAAATCCTCGACCCAGAGGTGAACCACCCAAAACCGCCAGAAGTCCATCACGGCGAAATTGACGTTCTTGCCGAAGACCATGCCTACGGCATAGAAAAGCGGGATCGACAGCGCACTGTAGAGGAACAGGTACGGCAGATTGCCCGGATGTTCTTCCCGCAAACGGCTCCACAGCCCGCGCACGAGAATGACGACCCAGAAAAACATGCCGATGGTCAGCAGTATCTGCCAAAGCCGCCCGAGATCAAGGTACTCCCAGCCCTGAGTGCCGATCCAGAACCAAGGGCCGCTGGTGGGGATGACACCCTTGAGGCTGGCCGCCTCGCCCAGGAGACTCCCGACGACAACAACCACCACTGCGCCGAACAGGATCAGCGCCAGTTTCTCCTGGTGCTTGGGCTCGCGTCGGGCGATCATCGGGGCCAGGAAAATCCCCATAGCCAGGTAACTTGCAGCGACAAAGAACAGCGCCAACTGAACGTGCCACATGCGCGATAGGTTATAAGGCAGCAACTCGCCCAGGTTCAGACCGTAGAAACCGCCCGGCTCGACATGATAATGGGCGTTGGCCGCTCCCAACATCCCTTGCAAGAGGAACAGCCCGGCAATCACCAGAAAATACCAGGCCGTAGCTCGCTGGGCTGGCGCGAGGCGGACTTCCTCCGGCGGGCGAAACCGCAAGCGTTGGCCGGGCCGCTCTTCATCGGCCCGATGCCAGCCCAACAAATCCCAGCGTCCGACGACGAAGAGCATCAACCCCGTTCCGCCCAACAGCGTGATTAGGCTCAGTGTGCTCCAGAGGATCGCTTCCGCGGTCGGCGTGTTGGCGGCCATCGGTTCGGACGGCCAGTTGTTGGTATAAGAATAGTCGGTGCCCGGCCGTGTGGCGGCTGCCGCCCATGCCGACCAGGCGAAGTAGGCTGTCAACTGATGGATTTCGTCCCGATCCGTAATGGCCGGTCGCCGCAATCCGGTCTGCTCCGCCACTGGACCGAAGTAGTGCGCATAGAACGTGGCAAGCTGATGAAAAGCGTAAGTCTGGCTGGTCGTGTAAGGGAGGACATCGGACTGCGGATCGAAGCGATTCTGCTTCAGTTCGTTGCTAGTCAGCTTGTGGGCCTCGGCCTCGGCAGTCCCTTGGCCACGGTGAAAATCGACCATCGCGTTGGCTGCTTCATGCAGATACTGGGCCGTGAAATCCGGCCCCAGGTAGGCACCATGACCGAAGATCGTGCCGTATTGCATGAGTCCGTACTTCTGAAAGATGTGCTGACCGGCCATGATGTCGTCGCCGGTGAAGAGCGTGCTCCCGTCTTCGGTAACCACGCGACTGGGAATCGGAGGCGGTTCCGCGTGGATACGGTAGGCCAGGTAGAGCAGTACCGCGAATCCCGCAAGAAACGTCAGGATGGCGACTTGCAGCCACAAGGATGAAATGACCATACGCCGATTGGCACCGTTGGGAGACGCGCCCATCACAACACCTCCTTACCTGCGGGATTGCTTTCTCCACGTCCGAGGAGTTTTCTACACGATCCCTATTTTACTCATTCGTTTGGCCGGGGTAAGTCACCTGCTCCTGAACAACCCTGGCAAATTCCGTCAAACGGTGTGGTCGCACGCTTCTCGCTCCCAAGATGTGCCGCACGTCGCATCCGCGGGCGACTAGGGCGTCGGCGGTGAGCTTGCCGATGGCATCGCCAGGGGAGCACCTCGGCACAAAGTATGGCAGTTTGGGAAGATGCCGCCAGGACCATCAGTTCCGCCAGTGCGGCCTGGAACTCGGCGGTCTGCATGTGGTCGGCGTAAGCACTGAAGGACGCGCTGCGCCACGCCGTGTTTGGTGAGTCCTCCCGGCTGCGGCTACGCCGTCCGCCAAGAGCCTCAAAGTGCCGATAACCGATGCCGGCCGCGCGAAGTGACGATTCGAGGCTATCCTTCGCAAATTGGGGCTGACGCTTCGAGCCAGGGAACCGGCGCACGTCGGCCAGCACAGAGATCGACTGCTCTGTAAGCAGGCCGATCAACTCGGCCATCAGCCGATTCGAGTGCCCCACGGTCCAGATGACGCTCGTTTCCATGTCAAAGGAACTCATGCTGGTCTTCATGCATGGAGATTCACGAAACCGGAGGACGGGGCCGGCTCCACAGCAATCGCCTTCGGGAACAAGATATTGTTTTCGAGGTGGATGTGCTGGTGGAGGTCTTCCTCCATTCGCTCCAGTTCCTCGTAAAGAGCGCGGAAGGTCGGGCAGGCGTCATCGGGCAGGGTGTAGTCGCCGGTCACCTTGCGGATTTGCACCAATACCGCCCCCGCACTCTCGTGTTCGCTCTCCATCTGCCGGATAGGATTCCCGACCGATCCGAAACATGCCGATGGTTTCTCCGAGCCGCCCTGGCGATGTGCTTCGGCATTCACAATATAGGGAAAAAGAACCTCCTCTTCCTTCCGTAAGTGGCTGGTGAGTTCCGTATCCAGCGAGTTGTACAGATCATGTAACTGGCGGAGCATAACACCGTGGCGCGCCCCGTGGGCGTGCAATACCTTCCGCAGCAACTCCTTGATCCGCGGCAATGCCTCGTGCATGTAAGCGTGATGCGATTGGAGAATGTGGTCGATCAACTCATGGAGCGGCGCCTCGTACCAGTTCTTCTCAGCAATCACTGGCTTGGCCGCTGCGGCCAGGAGGGCTGCTTCGATGTCGCGCACCAGGTCAGGGAATGCTGCTCGACTCTCTTGTGCCGCCTCGGCTAGGCATTTCCCACCGCCACAGCAATAGTCGATGCCATGCTGTTCGAACACCTTTCGGGTCTGGGGGTAGCGGCCAACGAGTTCCCGAACCGTTGTCTTGCCGTCTGTTTGGATTGACATGCTATTTACCTTTCTTCTAGGTCATGTGTCGTAACGATTCACTAGGATGCCTGTGGATTTCACGTTCGCCCGGCTTCGGTTGCTCTCTCGTCCCCGTCCAAAGCGTGCAGCAGGGGACATTCGGCGCTGGTGCCACGGCAACCGCACGCGGCCGTCAGTTTTGCCAAGGCTCTCTTCATCTTCTGGAGGCTGCGGATCTTGCTCTCGATGTCGGTGATCTTGGCCTCCGCCCGCCGCCTCACGTCGGCGGCTGACGTGGCCGGATCACGCCGCAAAGAGAGCAACTCCTTGATTTCCTTGAGAGTGAACCCGAGATCCTTGGCCCGTCGAATGAACCCCAGCCGGGACGCAACCTCCTCATCATACTCTCGGTATCCGGACAGGCGGCGAGGCGGTTCCTCAATCAGCCCTTGCCGTTCGTAGAACCGCACGGTCTCCACGCCGACGCCTGCACGGCGGGCAACCAGTCCGATAGTCAGTGCTCTCGTCTTCATGGATTTCACGAACGAGTCTCCTTGCTATATGTATTATCGGGTCCGTACTATACTACAGAGTCAACCCCTTTGTTCGTAGCCCAGCGTCGTATCATCAAGGCACGAGCGGCACAATACCTGAATACCCTCCGGGCAATGGGTGGAGTGCAACCGCCAAAATCGAGGTCGTTCGGCGCAGCACAGTTAGGCACACAGTTCGCGCCGGTGTCGAGAATCGTTCCTTTTCCGGCAACCGCCCGATCACCTTGCGTCTCGGCTGACTTCCCCGCCAGAAGAGTCCGAGAGTGCCATGTTGGAAATCAAAGCCCCGAGAAGCCGTGGCGGATTGAGGTTCTCAAGAGAGCTTCCTTCGCTGTTTCGCCTGGTTCCGCCACCCCTCCGCCGGGCCGCCCGCGTCACTTCGCGGGCGATAACAGGTCCACGGCGTCCAACCCGAACGAGAACCCCTGCGAGGCGGCATTCTTGCCCACGACTGTGACTCGCAGCCGATGCGGGCCGGCCGGGATTTCCAACGTACCCAATTCCAGGCTGCCGGCCGGGCAGACGCGACCGGCGTAGAGGTCGAACGCCGCACCCAAGAACTCGCCATCGAGCGCCGTACGGACGATGCCGTAATCGGGGGCTGCCGTGGCCAACACCCGCAGCCGGTAGCGGCCGGCTTTCGGCACGGAAAAGTCCAGTTCCACGAAGCCGCCTCGCTGGGCCCCACAGAAGAGCTGTCGGCCACGGCTCCACATCAGGCCGCCCCAGGGTTTCATGTCCTGTGGGCTGGTCGAACAGTGCTGGTTGGCGAGGACCGGCAGTTTCTCGGCCTCGTAGCGCACGACAGGCACTTCGGCATGGGGCGGTTCGCGTTCCAGCCAAAGGGCGTCGTTGGCATACCGCTCGGCATACGCAAACGACATCACGCCGTAACCGTCCTTGCCCCACTTCGGGCCGAAGCTGTTGCGGAAAAGGAATACCCCGCCGCCCGGCCGTTGGACGTTGTCGGTATAGCCGGTGAACATGATGCTGTGGCCATCGGAGACCTTCTCCGGCGGAGGCACCTCCAGAAGTTGATAGCCGTCAAGCTGCTTGGGCCACCGCAGCCCACAGGCCACGGGATGACGGGCGGCCAGCGCCTGCCGGATGGCCAACATCTGCGGCGGGCTCAACAGGCATTGCACGTCCCAATGCTTGATCCAATGCACTCGCCATCGCTGGCTCTCTTCCTTGGCATTGGCCGAGGCGGCCGAAGATGGTCGGCGGATGGCGTCCCTGGTGCTCCTGTAGGGCATCAGTTCCTCGGAGCAAATGCCCAGCACGTTGAGGCCGTGGACTGCCTCGTAGAACATCGCCTGGTCGCCGGTCGTGCCCGTCGCTTCGTGGGCCGCCCAGATCAGGAATTCCTCCGAGAGCCGCGACGGCTGGTGATGCGCCTCGCGGCCCACTTCGAACTCGGCGACCCCCGTAACAGCGAACAACGAACAGTCGCCGCGGTCGCCCTGCTGGCGGGCCGTCAGACCCAGCCGCGCGAACTCCGGCATCAAGTCGACGCTGGCTGGCAAATGACCATGCGGCGGCAAACGGACGTCCGTCTGTGCCACGGCGAAATCGGCAAGCAGCCAGAGGCCAATAACAACAGGCAGAAGGCGGGCCAGCATGACGCGATCCCGATGGAGAAGATCAGTCGAGTTGTTATGGCCGTTCAACTTCCAATGCACGCTGGAGAACCAAATCAAACGGTATGGGAGCGATTATAGCCTTCTCCCTACGGAAAAGGGCTGCCGATCACCCCAAGACACCTTCGACCCCACACCAGGCGGGCAACAGGTTCCACAACCTCATCCTGGCCACCAGCCCCAGTCTACCCCAATTCTCCCATCTTGTCCGGAACCGTTCGCGGTTCGGCCGCACCGTCATCTCGCGATTCCGTCACAAACCTTCTCACCGCCTCCCTAAGCTCATCCCAAGTCAACAGGGAGACGTCGATCGGCTGTCGGCTGGCCTCATCAACGAATTTGGCCAGGCTGGCAAAGCCTCGCAAGGTCCTGGTGCCCCGAACGGCTCTCAGGTGGTAGCCCCAGACGCTGGCGAGGCCGTTGATACCGCCAGAACGAGCCGCCATGGCCGCAATCAACGCCGCGACTTGGCTGAGACTCTCAGCCCCGCCCACCTCTGCTGTGAAATGCTGCAATCTTCGCGCCCTGCGACCCTGCCTGAGCCTCCTCATGTCGTCGGCGTGACACGCGTTACACCGCGATTCCCGTGCCTCAGTTCCTCGCTGGCGGTGTCGGTACCGGGTCAGGGGCAGCCAGCGGTGGCAGCCGGAGCACGGCTTCCATTGGACCGGATCCTTGGCGGGGCATTCTGGGCTTGATGTAGGAACATCACAGCCGGGCTGGGGCTCCGGTTCCGAAATTGAGGATGGTTGATCGGTCCACATAACTTGTTAGCGTCAAAGACTTTACAAAGTTCCTGGGGGCCGCGTGCGCCGCGGGACCGCGCCACTGAGGGCGATGGCTCCGATGGTCTATGGGCGCTCGGTGGGCAAGGGCTCGGCGCTCGATCTATCGGACCTCCTTGCTCATGCTGACTGGTCCTGTGGGCGGCATTGAAGCGGTGTACCACAATCTCGACACTGACGGTTGAGAAAGCCATCGTGAGTCGGTGTTTCCTCCACGTTGGCGTGGGGGCAAACTGCGGGACTAACGGGACTAGCGGGACTATTTCCAGTCGCTGTAGGTTTCCCCTGCACATGCGAGTGTGCGCGTGTGGGCTCGCGCGTAGGGGCTGAACCAGTCTCTCTAGTCCCTCTAGTCCCGCACGGGGCGAAGTCGGCTTGACCACTCATAAACCAAACTGCTGTGCCCCGGTTGTCACGGCTGTCGAGAAACTTTCCGCCGATAACCCGGCGGCGTAGGTGGTACAGTTTCATGCCGATGCTCCGGGGATTTAAGCTCTTGCCATCCCGCGGCGGCGCCAATTCCCAAAGGGCGGCCCGTAGGGTGGCATATTGCTGGGGATGCTCTGCCAGTTCCTCTAGGACGGTACCTACGGTCAAACCGGTGCGGTTGGGGTCAATTTCCTCCCATCCCGCCATCAGTCCGCGTAGCGCAGCGGCCTCGTGGTCAGACTGGCTGGTCAACTCAGTCCGGGTCGCCGCGGGATCGGGCAACTCCACCCACACAATCGCCTGACGGACAAGAGCAGACCACGGCTCAAAGCTCCCCCACGGCGTTAACCGCATATCCGACTGGCCAGCGGCGTGGTAGGCGGCCAGAATGGTCACGGCCGCGGCGGTCAATCTGGGATGTTCTTGCATTACCCACGCCAAGAGGTCCGGATGGTGAAAGTCGGCACGCTCCTCCGGTTTCTCTTCCGGCGATTCCAACCGGATATGCACCACGCGACGTGCAGTGTCGCCGACCAAGATCACATTGTTACCGGTCGCGTACCATGTGGCGTAAAGTGGGATGTTGGAAGCCATCGCGGTCCGGCCAAGAATCCGATCCGTCCACAAGGTGCAAGTCAATGCGGCATCCAGGCTCGGACTGCCGAAAGGCCCGCTCACGTTATCAATCAGGATTTCCGGCTCGCCTGCCAGCGCAATCGCTGTAATTCGCTTCCGGGTTTCATCATCGTCTCGCGGCAAGCTCATTCTGGCCATCGGCCGGCGGTGATTATCGAGGTCACGTCGGTCAGCAGACTCTTCCCGCAGCCGGCGACATTGGCGTCGTACAGAAACAGGGGGGCGGGGCCGTAGAAGGTGTAGCGGGCAAACGGTGTAAGTACGCCGGCAAGCCACGCGGCTTTGTGAGCATCGTTGCCAAACGGAAAATCGTCCACCACTTCCAAGAGCGCATCCCTGGCGCGGATGGCATCGGAGTGGGCGGGCCCGTCAACGATCTCTGAAAAAACACAATGCGGTCGAAAGAAGACGCCGGTTGGCAGATCATACCCGGGGGCCTGTAGTACGGTGGGCTGTACGCGCGTACGACGCTGCGCCCGTTGTTCCTCGTGCCGTTTCTCTTCGCTCTCAGCGGGGGAGAAGCATTTCGCCTGGGCATCCCTCAACAGGTACGGGAACAGCACGTCCTGGGCTTGGGGACCGATGTAAATGATCCGCCGACGGCCGTGGTGCTCCGTCTTGTGGGATTCCAGCCGGTACAGCCAGACCTCGCCGCTGCGGTCCACGTCCATCGGGCGAATCTGACAGACTTCGCCGGGCCGGGCTCCGGTCAACCGCTGGAACCTCACCATGTCACGGACGACCACGGGCAGGTGGGGGAGCGTGACGTTGACCGTCTCGTCGGCCACCGGCAGGACCGGCTCCGTGTCACGGGCCTCGGTCCGGCCGCGCCTCAGGCCGGGAA
This sequence comes from uncultured Planctomycetaceae bacterium, assembly GCA_963759115.1. Taxonomy (GTDB): domain Bacteria; phylum Planctomycetota; class Planctomycetia; order Pirellulales; family Thermoguttaceae; genus CAVWXT01. The sequence continues at coordinate 2,314,885 of CAVWXT010000005.1, read as the reverse complement.
CGGCGGCAAGGGCCTGATACACTGTCGGGGGGAGCAACTCGTGAGAGACGGCCCACCGGAACATTCGTTTGATGTGGTCGGCTTTCGCGTTGATGTAGCCACGGCTGACCCCCGCGGCAATCAGCTTGTGTTGGATGGCCCGAAGTGCCAGAGGGCCAAACTTTGCTGCCTCCGTATGGCCGTACAGGTCGCGGATCAACTTGAGAGAACTCTTGACCTGGGGCAAGTGGCCACTCGGGCGGCCGTCCTTCCGATAGTACCCCGCGGCGAAGTCCGCGTAGGCGGCGCACAATTCCACCACGGTCAACTGAACCTCGGGGGTTGTGAGGGGTAGCGGCGTCGGGACCGGGCTGACTGCCAGCTCGGCAACGAAGCGGGCGTACCGCTCTTTGCTCTGTGGCGAATCCCACTTCCCCAGGTAGTGACGCCGGCCCTGAACTTGCACGAAGGCTTGGCTGCTGCCTTTGTGGTGCCGATATTTTGGCACGGAAACGGTCGTAGCAGACATTGCAACACGTCCTTTCAGTCACGGGGGTAGTTACTACCCCTTTTCCCGTTGACTTTCAGGCCGCGCTGCCGACCGTCGGCAGGTAATCTAACTCTTGATTTCGGCTGGGTTTACAACCAGTGGAGGATAGGGGGCTCGAACCCCTGACCTCGACAATGCCATTGTCGCGCTCTCCCAACTGAGCTAATCCCCCGCAAACCGGCCTGGACCGGTCGCAGACTCGTACATTATCGGTCGCCGGCCGGGTGTCAAGGAGGGGAACCCGAAGGCAACATGCGATAGGCCGAACCGAGATCAATAACTCTACAGCAAGACTTTCGGCTATTGGCTACCAGGCGTTGTATTGGCAGCTTTGCCAGCATCGCAATAGCTGGTAGTTGTTTGGGCAAAGTCTTGCTGTAGAGATAATCGCGGCATGATCCACCCAAATGAGGGAACGGTAATGTCATGGCGTTGGCCCCTCGTGATCCAGGGAATCCGAACAGGAGATAACAGAGGCAACAGAGAAGGCCAATCCTCCGTTTTCTCCGTTCCCTCATGTTCAGAGTGAACCGTGATCGGTTGCAGCTACGCCGCGTTACGTGGAGGAGAGGGCGTGCATTCGCCGATTGTCTGCGTCTCGTCGTTGCCCTCACCCCCGCCCCCTCTACCGGATGGTGAGTGGAGTGGTTGTTGGTTCGTTTTGCCCTTTTCCCGGCTTTACACGCATCGGCCTCTTTGGGTATCCTTCGCCGCCCAAGATGGAGTTCTCTATTCCGCGGCGGCCCCAACTTTTCGAGGTCTTACGAAATGCACCGTCTCCACCACTGCATCATCTGGCTCGCAGCCGGGGTGTTCGGCGTTGCCGCGGGCCAGCCCGGCCTTACGCTCGCCGAGGATTTCCGCGTCGACAATTCGACCTACGCCGGCGGCCAGAAGGAGCCGTCGTCGCAGAGCACGACGATCTTCCGCGACGGCGTGGTCTACGACTTCATGAAGACCCCCGACGAAACGGTCGTGTTCGACAAGAGCGCCGGCCGGTTTGTCTTGCTGGACCTCTCGCATCGCGTGCGCGCGGAACTGACGACCCGTGAAGTCACCGGCTATCTCGATCGATTGCAGCCGTTGGCGGCCAAGAGCGCCACGCCGCTGCTGAAGTTTCTCGCCGAGCCGAAGTTCGAGGAGCAATACAGCGAATCGGCGGGCGAGTTGACGCTCAGCAGTTCTTTCGTCAGCTACCGACTGGTGCTATCGCACGAAGCGAGTCCGGGCGTTGTCGAGCAGTACCACGACTTCTGCGACTGGTACGCGCGGCTGAACGCCCTGCTGTCGCCGGGCGCGGCCCGCCCTTCGGACGCCTGGTGAAAAACGCGGCGATTGCCAAGCGGCAGGCGGTGGCATCACAGGTATTCCTGACGGTCTCCACCGGACCGGGCGTGGAAGATCAGCGCACCACCATCCGCAGCCAGCACCGCATCATCAGCCCGCTGAAACCGGCCGATCTCGACCAGGTGGCGCAAGCCCGCAAGGCGATGGGCAGTTTCAAACTGGTGACCTTCGAGCAATACCGCAAGGCTGGGCGCAATACGCCCGACCTCGTCGTAGCACAGCTTTCAATCCGCTCGAACGGAATAAATTCCGTTCTACGAATCGTAGCGGCGATGGTTGCACGCGGGCTGGACCGGCGGTAGGATGCGAGAGGATCAAGCCCCTATGCCCGTCCCGCCGGAGCCTGCCATGCCCTCGTGCGTCCGTTTGCTGCCCGCCTTGGCTATCGCGTGTGCCATTTCGCACGTCGCCGGATTCGCGGCCGAGATCACGGCCGAGCGCTCGCCCAACGGCGTCGTGGTGAAGATCGACGGCCAACTGTTTACGGAGTACCTGGTGCGGTCGGGGAGCAAGCCCGTGCTGTGGCCGATCATCGGGCCGACGGGCAAGCCGATGACCCGCGACTACCCCATGCTCGATCATCCCGGCGAGACGAAGGATCACCCGCACCAACGCTCGCTGTGGTTCACGCATGGAGAAGTGAACGACGCCAACCTGTGGGTCGAGGGGGACAAGGCGGGCACGATCGCACACCGCGAGTTTCTCAAAATCGCCGGCGGAAAACCGGCCGTTGTCGCCACGCGCAACGATTGGCTCGCCGCCAACGGCACGAAGCTTTGCGAAGACGAGCGGACGCTGCGCTTCGACTCGGATGGCGACGCCCGCTGGATCGACTTCGACATCACCATCAGGGCCACCGGCGGCGCGGTGACTTTCGGCGACACCAAGGAGGGCACGTTCGGCGTGCGCGTGGCCGAGACGATGAGCGTCGACGCCAAACGCGGCGGCCAGATCGTCAACAGCCGGCAACAAGTCGACGCGGCCGCTTGGGGGCAGGCCGCTCCCTGGGTCGATTACCACGGCCCGATCGACGGCCAAACGGTGGGCATTGCCATCTTGAATCACCCCAGCAGTTTTCGCTTCCCCACGTATTGGCACGTGAGAACGTACGGACTGTTTGCCGCCAACCCGTTCGGGTTGCACGACTTCACGCGCGCCAAGTCCGGCAGCGGCGCCTATACGCTTTCATCAGGAAAAACCGTGATATTCCGCTATCGCGTGCTATTGCACCGTGGCGACGAGAAGGACGGCAAGGTTGCGGAGGCGTTTTCTGCTTACGCCAAGGAAGTAAGATAAGTGAGCCTGGCAACCACGGGGCGAATTTCTCGGAAGGTTTTGCCGATAGGTTTCTTTGTCGGCATCTACCCCATTTTATCTCACCTGGGCGAAGCCATCCCCTCCCTATGCTTCGCACGCATTCCGGAGATACTTGCCAGCAATGTTGACCCGTTTTCAGCAACTTGAGAATATCAACGATCTTCGAGAATACGTCAACGCAACCATTTGCACCCATTACCAACTCAAGGCGGGAGCGTTCCAGATGACGGAGCGGGTTCTGGTGCGGGGCGACAAACCCTGCGGCATCTACTTCTGCCTGCACGGCCCCCGCGCGACCAAGTTCATCGCCATTTGGGAGACCGAGCGGAACCAGGTCCTGTTCTACGGCTCGCGCGGCGAGCGTTTCCTCAAGACCCAGTTGCACGCATCGCCCCTGTTGGAGTCCGCCGCCGCCTAGGTGTGCGTCAGGATAAGTTGATTACATTTGTAGGACGAGTTTTCCAACTCGTCCCGGAATACTGGACGAGTTGGAAAACTCGTCCTACCGCAAGTTGTGCAGTTTGTTCTGACGCGGGCGCTTGAGGTGGTTGAGATCACGCGGCGTAGTGGCGGGCTACCTTCTCGATGCCCGACGCCACGGCCAACACGTACTCCTCGGTCATGCCTTCGTGCAGCGGCAGGATGATCGACGTGGCGTGGATCTCCTCGGCGCCCGGACACCGGCATTTGGTGTAGTCCATGGTGGTCAGGCCCATTTCCTTGACGGGCCACCGGCCGCCGAAGAATCCATGCGACTTGAAGACGGCTTCGGTATAGAGCGGTCCCCGCCAATAGCCGCCGGTGGCGCCTAGCCCTTCGGCTGCCAGCGCCTTGACCAACTCGTCGCGAGTGCAGCGGAAGGCGGCCGGCTTGACGCGGAAACTGTAGAACCAATAGGTGCAGCGATCTTCCGGATGGACCTCCTGCGGCAGGATGCCGGGGATGGCGCTGACCTTCTCGCTCAGCAGCTTGCCGAGGCGGGCCCGTTTCGACACGATCCCCTCCAGCCGGTCCAACTGGGCTGCGGCCACCGCCGCCTGCGTCTCGCTCATCCGATAATTGGTGGAGAACAGTTTCAGCGACTCGGGCGGGTCGCGCCGGTCGAACCCCTTATCGGCATACCGGAGCAACAGCGGTCCGAAACGGTCGTGGTTCGAGCCCACGATGCCGCCGTCGCCGCAGGTAATCATCTTTGAGATCTGAAACGAGTAGCAGGAGAAGTCGCCGATGGTGCCGATGGGCTTGCCGCGATACCGCGCGCCCCAGGACTGGCAGCAGTCTTCAATCAGCGCCAGCTTGTGGCGGTCGGCCAGCGTCCTCAAGGCGGCCATGTCGCACGGGTTGCCGAACAGGTGTACGGCTACGATCGCCTTGGTTTCGGGGAGTGATCTTCCGCTCCACGTCGGCCGGGTCCAGACCATAACTGCCGGGCAGCATGTCGGCGAACACCGGAACCCCCTGCTGGTAGATAACGCCGATGACGGTGCCCGCGTCGGTGATGGGCGAGGTGATGACCTCGTCGCCCAGTCCGATGCCGCAGGCCCCCACGGCGATATGGACGGCGGCGGTGCCGGAAGAACAGGTTTGCACGTACTTCGACGGACAGACCTTGCGAAACCGCTCGGTCATCAACTCGGTCTGCGGCCCTTTCCAGAAGAAGAGGCTGTCCTGACGGAGCATGGCCTCGAGCCGTTCTCGCTCCGGTTCCCCCCAGCGATCCTTGAGCACGGCCGGCGTCTTGATGGTCTTCTCGCCCCCGTCGATGGCCAATTTGGCGGTTGACGCGGGGGTGGCGGCTTTTTCGGCCGCCGCGCCCGGCAGCGCACCGGCCATCAGTAAACCAGAGGCCAAACCAGAGTGCCCGCCACGAACTGACGCCGCGATAGGGAGTCCGTCGGATGCATGTTCAAACCCTTCTGCGGCTAGGCCGCGACCAGAGAGGACTCGTTCAAAAACACAGCCAATTCCAGGGGATTCCTGCGGCGACCCCCGCGCTTACAGTGCCAGCCACAGTCGTAGGGTGGGCACTGCCCACCAAACACCAAGCGTCTTGTGGCGGGCAGTGCCCGCCCTATTCGGCCCCCGCACCTGTGGCGCCGGCCGCAGAGCATTGCCCAAGTTATCACGCCGCGTTCGTCAAGGCAAGTCATCCGATAGTTCAGGCGACAGTTGTACAGTTGAACGCGGGGCGACCGCACCACACGCATTGCTACGGCCGTGCCATCCGGGACGTCCCAGGGCCGATCAGTTATTCACTGTGGGAGGCGACTCCAGTCGCCGATTGCCCGAAAACTACTGCAAATCGGCGACTGGAGTCGCCTCCTACACGTCCTATTCGGGAAAACTGATCGGCCCTGCGCGACGTCCGCCGTCCATTGACCGGCGCCCGGTCCTGGGCTATCCTAAAGGCCGTTTGTTTCACGTGTCGTTCGGCCCGTCGGGCGCCCGACGCACGCTCCCATACCGTTTCATGCAAGCCTCGGAGGAGATCAACATGAGTGGTTTCTTTAGTCGTCGACGTTTCATGGCCGCTACGGCCGCGGCCGGCCTTGGCGCGGTGGCATTGCAGGCAAAGTCGGCCTCGGCTGCCGGCAAGCCGGCCCTTGGCAAGCCAGCCATTTTGGGTGGCGAGAAGACAAAGAAAGATTTGTTTTCCTCCTGGCCGCTGGTGAAGGAAAACGACGAAAAGGCGATGGCCGCCACGCTCAAGAGCACGCGGTGGTTCCGCGGCGATCCGAAGGCGCTCAACGTCAAGAAATTCGAAGATGATTACGCGAAGTTGACGGGGGCCAAGCATTGCATCGCCACCAACAGCGGCACCAGCGCGTTGGTGACTTCGATGGGCGCGATGGGGATCGGTCCGGGAGACGAGGTGATTACCACCCCCTACACGTTCATCGCCACGATCAACTCGATCCTGATGAACTACGCGCTGCCGGTCTTTGTGGACGTTGACCCCGAAACGTTCCAGATCGACGCCAAGAAGGTCGAGGCAGCGATCACCGAGCGCACGGCGGCCATCATTCCCGTCCACATCGGCGGCAACTGCGCCGACCTGGACGCCATTCTCGCCATTGCCAAGAAGCGCAACGTGCCGGTGATCGAGGACGCCTGCCAGGCCCACCTGGCCGAATGGCGGAAGAGCAAGGCCGGAACCTTGGGTAAGGTCGGCTGCTTCAGCTTCCAGGTGACGAAGAACCTGCCGTCGGGCGAAGGCGGCGCGATTCTGACCAACGACGACGACTTGGCCCAGAAGCTCTACGCCTTCCACAACAATTGCCGGCCCCGCAACGTCGGCAGCTTTACGGCCACGACGCAGAACACGCGTGCGGGCAACTTCCGCATGACGGAATTCCAAGGCACGGTGCTGACGACCCAGATGGCCCGCATCGAAGAGCAGGCCCGCACCCGCACCGAGAACGCCTTGTATCTCAGCAGTCTGTTGCGGGAGATCCCCGGCATCATGCCCGCCAAGATGTACGAAGGTTGCACGCGCAACTCGTACCATCTCTACATGCTCCGCTACAAGCCCGAAGAGTTCGCCGGCCTGTCGCGAGACAAGTTCCTCGACGCCCTCAATGCCGAGGGGATTCCGTGCTTTGGCGGCTATACGCCGACCGATTGGCGGACGTTCGTGCCGGGTGTGCTGACCGTGGGCGGCCGCCTGCGGGTGTACTCGAAGGACGCGATCGCCGACTGGGCCAAGCGTTGCGAGCTGCCCGAGAACGACAAGCTCTGCAAGGGCTCCGTGTGGCTCTTCCAGTTCATGTTCCTGGGACCGCGGAGCGACATGGACCAGATTGCCGACGCGGTGCGGAAGATCCGCGCAACGCGGGCGACATAGCCAAGGCCGCGGCCAAGGCGTGAGTGGTCGGAAAGACACGTAGGGCGGGTCGAAGCAAAGCACTCGGGTGCCACTGGCCGCTTGTCGGCCAGTGCATGAATCGGCTAGCACGGGCTGACAAGCAGCCGGTGGCACCCCACATGTCACGTTCGACAGGCACGTAGGGCGCGTCGGCAGATGGCTCGGCCCGCCCTACTTCTTTTGCAGGTCGTAGAAGCGGCATCTTGCCGCTTTGTGCGTGTTCCATGAACAGCGGCGACTCGTGCCGAGATAACGCGGCAAGATGCCGCGTCTACGCGACGCTCACCCGCTATTCGTAGCGCAGGGCTTCGATGGGATCGAGACGGGAAGCTTTCCAGGCGGGATAGAAGCCGAAGACCATGCCAACCGCCGGCGGAGACCGCCACCGCGGCAATGATCGCCGGCAGCGAGGCTTGGGTGGGCCAGTGCATGTTGTATCGAACCAGGATCGACGCTCCCCGGCCGAGCAGAATGCCCATCGCGCCGCCAACCAGGCACAACACAACCGCCTCGACGAGGAACTGCCGGAGGATGTGATGGCTGCGGGCGCCGACGGCCATGCGGAGACCGATCTCGCGCGTCCGCTCGGTGACCGAGACCAGCATGATGTTCATGATGCCCACGCCGCCGACGATCAGCGAGATGGCCGCCACGAACAGCAGCAACATGCCCATCAACTCGGTGGTGGAGGCCAAGGTCTTGGTGATTTCGGTCATGTCGCGGATGTTGAAGTCATCGTCTTCAGCCGGGCTGAATGCGGTGGCGCTCGTGGAGCAGCGCGGTGATTTGGGCGATCGCCGACGGGATCTGATCGCCGGTCGCCGCCTTGACGAGGATCTGGTCGACGGTGGAGAAGCGGACCGGCTGCGGCGTGTCGGCCAGTTGCGTGGCCGACGGCGCGGAATACAGGGCCACGGTGCTGGGGTAGAGATTGTTCAGGGTGTTCACCGTGCTGGCCGCTGCCGTCGCTGCGCCAGCCGCCGTTTGCGTGGAACCGGCGGCTTCCGAGCTGATGAGGTACTTGATCGAGGTCCAGGGGGCCAGCACGATGTCGTCCTGGTCCATGCCCATCATGTTGGCGCCCTTGCGGCTCAAGACGCCGATCACCCGAAACGTCACATTCTTGATGCGCACGTCCTTGCCGAGGGGCGATTCGCCCTGAAACAGTTCGCGCTTGCAGGGTTTGGCCGATGATGCAGACCTTGCTGCGGTTGCGCACGTCGCGGTCGCTGAACACGTCGCCCTCGTCCATGTGCTTCCCAGTCGCGCACCGTCAAGTAGGAAGGCGAGGTGCCGAGCAAGCTGCTGGGGTTCCAATTGCGGTTGCCATACACCACCTGCGAACGGGCCCGCACGATCGGGGCCACCGCGCAGACGGCCGGGCATTGCTGCAACATCTCGTCGCCGTCTTGCGGCGTGAGTTTCTGCGTGGTGCCGGCGCCCCAACTGATGCCGCCGCTGGTCGCCGCCCCCGGCAAAACCAGGAGGTTGTTGGCCCCCATGCTGGCGATCGTTTTCTGCAGCGCGGCCTTCGAGCCCTGGCCGATTTCCATCATGGCGATGACCGCGCCCACGGCGATGATCACGCCCAAGGCCGACAGGGCCGACCGCATCTTGTTCCGCCGCAAGGCGCCGAACGCCGTGACGAACGTCGCCGGCATCAGCGAGGGCAAAGTTCGGCTGCGCGGCTTTGCCGCCGCATCGCCGTACAACGAGCCTCGCGGCGCGGAGGCCGGCCTCGTTTCGGGCTGCGGCGACGGGTGGTCATCGACGGCCACGTCCACGGCGGCGGCCTTCGTGGCCGTGGCCAAGCTGGTGCCATCGACGTGCATCGGCCGGGGGTTGGTCTCGTCGCCCTCGATCCGGCCGTCGGCGATGCGGATCGTCCGATGGGCATAAGCGGCCACCTTGGGATCGTGCGTCACCAGAATGACAGTGATTCCCTCGGCGTTGAGTTGCTGGAACATCTCCAAGATTTCGACGCTGGTGTGCGAGTCGAGGTTGCCGGTCGGCTCGTCGGCCAACACCAGCGCGGGCCGGTTGACCAGTGATCGGGCGATGGCCACCCGCTGCTGCTGCCCGCCCGACATCTGCGACGGCTCGTGCTCGGCCCGATCGGCCAGTCCGACCCGCTCCAGGAGGACGTTGCCCAGTCGGGCGGACTCTCCGCTGGCGGGCCGGCGCGGCGCATAGTCCAGCGGCATGACGACGTTGTGCAACGCCGTGGTGCGCGCCAGGAGATTGAAGCTCTGGAAGACGAAACCGAGTTTCTCGGTGCGCACCAGCGCCCGCTGGTTCGGCGTCAGACGGCTCATCTCCTGGCCGTCGAACCAGTACTGGCCCGACGACTGGGCGGTCCAAGCAGCCGAGGATGTTCATCAAGGTGGTCTTGCCGGAGCCCGGAAGCCCCCATCAGGGCCACCATTTCGCCGCGGGCGATGGAAAGCGAGATGCCGCGGAGCACCGGGACGTCCACCTCGCCGAGGTGATACGTCTTGTAGAGGTCTTCGATTCGGATCAGTTCCATCGCAGGCAACCTCGTGAAAGCTACCGCTTTCCGCCCTTGAACAGTTTGGGGGCGAAGGGATTTGTGGTATCGCTGCTGTCTTGACTGGCGACGGCCTCGCCCACCACGACCTCCATGCCTTCCTTCAGGTTTTCGCCGCTGATCTCCGTGAGAGACCCGTCGCTGACGCCGCACTTCACGTCGATGGGCCGCACGTGATCGCCTTCCTCGTCCTTCACCCAGATGCGGCCGCGTTCGTCGCGTTCCTTGGCGGCTTTCACCGGTTTTGCCTCGCCGGCGGAGCGCCTTCTTGCCCACCCGCCTTGCGGCCTTTTCGCCCGAACCTTCCTTCGCCACGGCGTCGCGGGCGTCGGGAGCCACCAACTGCGGCCGCGACGGTTTCCATCGCAGCGCCGCGTTGGGCACCTGCAAGACACTGTCCCGCTGTTCGAGCTCGAACTGGAGATTCGCCGTCAGGTAGGGCAGCAGTTTGCCGTCGGAGTTGTCGGTTACGACCACGACCGTGTAGGTGACGACGTTTTGCGTCATGGTGGCGTTCAAGCGGACTTGCAGCACCTTGCCCCGGAAGACGTCGCCCGGATAGGCGTCGACGGTGAACCGCACGGGCATGTTCGGGTAGATGCGGCCGATGTCGGCCTCGTTGACCGGCCGCCCACACCTGCATCCGCCTCAAGTCTTTGGCGATCAGGAACAAGCTGGATGCGCTCAAGCTGGAGACCACGGTCTGGCCGATATTGACGCGGCGGTCGACGATCACTCCGTCGACCGGCGACGGGAATGGTCGTGTAGTCGAGGTTGGCTTCCGCCATTTCCAGGGCAGCCTCGTCTTGCTTGATGGTGGCCTCGCCCACGGCCACGCTCGCCTCGGCCGTCCGGTAATTGGCCTCCGCCAGGTCATAGTCGGTGTCGGCAATGGCCTTCGCGGGACGCAAGCCCTGGGCCCGATTCCAGTCCTTTTCCGCCTGGTCGCGTTTGGCCTTGCACAGCAAGAGATTGGCTTTGGCGCTCTCGAGCGAGGCCTGGGCCTGATCGCGTTGGGCCCTGTACATAATCGGGTCGATCTCGGCCAGCAACTGGTCCTTCTTCACCGCGGAACGGTAGTCGACGGGCTTCTTCCCCTCCGGATCGCTCTGGTCGAGGCCAAACTTGACAATCCTCCCCGCGACTTGAGCGCCCACGTCGACCACTTCCTCCGGCTCCAGCGTCCCGGTGGCGCTGATGGTCGGCTGCAAGTCGCCCCGCTTGACGATCGCCGTGCGGAAATTGACGGCCTGATCGGCGGACATGTATCTGAAGTAGTATGCCCCGCCGCCTGCCGCGAGCCCGATCACAACCAATAGAACGAGTACAGTTCTCATCGTAGCGTCCTGAATGCCTAGGAATGACTATTGTGTGGCTTGAAATGTCCGTCTTGTTGTCTGGTGGCCGCGCAGGCGCGGATCAACGCACGCAGCGCATCCAGCACCGCGTCTCTCGATTTGGGAGACAAGCGTTCCAAGACGGCCGACACCCGCTGGACGCGGCCGTCTTCACGAAGCTGCATGATCTTCTTGCCTCGCGGCGTCAACTGCAGATAGCGCACGCGTCGATCGTCGCCTTGCCCCACGCGCTTCACCATCCGCGCCCGCTCCAGCCGGTCGGCAATCTGCGTCATCGCACTGAGGGAAACGCCCGTCTCGCGGCTGAGCACGGACATCGGGTGGGGCCCGTCGAACAGCATGCCGCATACCCGCAATTGCGCCAGCGGCAATTCCACGGCCAGGTGGTCGTCGGCCGCGAAGAGCTGCCCCAGCAGCGCCGGCAGGAGGGACGCAATCGACCGGGCCTCCGCCACGGGGGCCTTCTCAGCCGTCAATCGCGACTGGTGATGGTTCATCGCACTCGATCGTCCGCGGTGCACAGTCCGCCCGCCGCTCATTTCATTAACGGGCCTGTATTGTTAATGTAAATGAATCATCTGGGCCGGTCAAGAGTCCGCCACCGTGCGATCGCAGTCAGGGCGGGGCGTCGGCCGAAAGCCGCGGCCAGACCCCAGCGGCCGGGTGGAGAGATACCGGAGGGAGGGCAGAAACCGTGCGACTCGCAGGGCGGGAGGAAGAAAAGGCTACGCGATTGCGTAGGGCGAGTTGCCCCCAACCCGTCCCCGACCGCCGGACGGACCAGGAGATCCGTCCGGCGTTCGGGGACTGTCCCGATTTTTGCGGCAGGACGCCACAAAAATGGGACTGTCCCCTTTGGCCCCGCAATTGACACAAAAAATGGTACAGGGCCGCGTTCGGAACGGCAGGCCCCTACGGCTTCGCTTCAGGTTCCGCCGGCTTTTCGGCCGGCTTTTCGGCACTGGGCACATCCGGGATCGGCTGCGGCGCCGCCATAGGTTCCGCGATCTCACGGGGAGCGTTTGGCGCAGGAGACGGGACTTCTTCAGCCTCCTTGTCCTTCGCAGTTTTCGGCAGCGCACGCTGATCCGGGGGAGTGCTCGGCAACGCGTCGAGCGTCGGCGGTTCCGGCGTTTCTTCGCTGAGACGAATCTCCCAGCCGCCTCCCAGCGAGCGGTAGACGGTGATCAAGCCTTGGACAATCTGAGCGTAGGCCTGGGCCCACGATACTTCCTGCTGCACGAGGTTTTGGGCGATCGTCGAATATCGGTTTACGTCGATCTGCCCTTTCGCCTTCTGAAGAGACACATATCGCACGGCGCCCAGCGAGGCCCGCACGCTGGCGCCGAGGAGTTCTCGACGCTGATCGGACCGTGCGAAGGTGACCAGGCCGTCTTCCACTTCTTGGTTTGCCACGAGCACTGAGTTCTGATACGCAAGCACGAGCTCCTGAAATTTGGCGTCCTGGAACCGCACATTGTTGACGATGCGGCCGTAGTTGAGGACGTTCCACTGGAACCCCGGGCTGAAACTGCCGTTGAACGCCTCGGGAGTGAAGAGGGCCTGAAACGTCCGAGCGCTATAACCCAACTGGCCGCTCAGCGTGAAGGCCGGATAGAGGTCGGACTGGGCGATGCCGATCTGCTCGCCTTGCGCGGCGGCCAGTCGCTCGGCCTGGCGGACGTCCGGGCGGTTGCGGAGCAGGTCCGCCGGAATGCCGATGGCCACATCCTTCGGATGAGGCACCGAGGGGATGTAGATGGGACGAACGACGCTCGTCATTCGATGCAGGTCTTCCGCCGTTACCTGCCCCTCCTGGGTCAGCAATTGCTGCAACTGGCTCCTCACCCTCTCCAACTCGACGGCCTTTCGCTCGTCCACCGCCTTCCACACGGGGATCGCCTCGCGCAAGTCTACCGAGGGAATGCCCAGCAAGATGCACAACTGGTCGTTGGCCTGCCGGAGGTCGATTTCGAATGCCGGAATCCCGGCTTCCGTCTGCGCCAGGACGCTCTCGCCCTGGTATTTGTTCAGGTCGACGTCCGGGCCATAGCCCTTCGCGGATCGCGCCTGGAGATACTCCACGATGTTCCGCTGCAACGCCACGTTCTCTTGCGTCAGCCGAATCTGTTCCTGGTCGAGGCGGACCTGCACGTAGTTGGCGGCCACGTCGCCCAGCAACGTGACCAGCGCGAAATCATAGCCCTCCACCGAGGCGTCCAACTGGTCGTCCGCCGCCAAGATGGCGCGGCGGAAGCGGCCCCAGAAATCGAGTTCCCATTGGAGCCCGAAGCCGAAGTCCCAGTTGTCGGCAAACGCCACCCCAGTGCCGCCGCTACGAGTGTAATTTCCAAAAGCCGTCTGCGACTGCGGGAAGAAATTGCCCTTGGCAATCGCCAAAGTCGCACGTGCCTGAAGCACGCGCATGCCGGCCTCGCGCAGCGTGAGGTTCTGCCGGTAGGCGGTTTGAATCAGGTGATTCAAGACCGGGTCGGGGCCCTTCAGCACGGGGTCCTCGATCGTCGCCCACCATTTGCTCAGGTCTTCCCCCCGCGTCGAGTTGACGTCGGGGGCATCGATCCAGTGCTCGGCCACGGGTGCGGCGGGCTTACAGTAGTTGGGCCCCACCTTGAAGCCATTGTGGATGTAGTCCCTGAAACTCGTACAACCGGTCGCGGAAGCCATCAGGGCTGCAACAGCCGCCAAACAGACCGCTCCCCGTCGAGATATTCCTAGCATCGTTATCCCCCTTGAATGGACCTATCGTTTTTCGTAATCGGCAAAACCGCTACAGTCGGAACATCCGAAATATGCGGAACAGTCAACACGGCGCACTTTAGCGATCTTTCGTACTGTGCCCATATTATCGCGCTGTAGTCCGCGCGAATCGGCTCGCGGGACAAGCGGGACAATATGGAACGTCTAGCCGTATCCGCGCAAACGCAGGCCGACGCTCCTTCGGCTGCTAAACGTCGCGGTTTCGGCCGCCGGTGGGGTAGATGAGCGGTTGCCATCTTGCGAGCCGGCCATCCGCGGCCCACAATGACGTCAACTGTAAGGAGTCTTCGCCATGCACATTCTCTCCCTGATGTTCGCGTCGCTGCTCGGCGGTGAGCCGGTCATCGACGATTTCCGCTATGTCGCCACGCCGTCCGCCCAGGCCGCTTGGGTGGCCGGCGAGGGCACGCCGCCGGTCACGATTGTCGACGAGGACCGGCCGGTAATGAGGCTGGCCGCCCCCTTTGCCGCTCAGCCGCAGTTGCGGCGGGCGGTTGCCGACCGCCGCGTACCGCTCGATCTGGCCGCTGCCGGCGGATTCCTGCTGGAAGCGGCCATCGACGATCCGCAATGCTTCAGCGGCCTGACGCTCTACTTCCGCAGCGGCGATGGCTGGTACTTCTCGGGCCTGCCCGTCCGAACGAAAGGGTCGCACACGTATCGCTTCACGAAGGGCTTGTTCCAGAAAGAAGGAAATCCTGCGGGGTGGAGCAAGATCGACGGGATCCGATTGTCGTGCTGGCGAGCGGCCGGCACTGATGCCCGCGATACGGCCGTGCGATTTCGCCGGCTGTCGGCCGTATCGGAGCAGACGGTGCTCATCTTGCCCGCGAAGAAGGCTTTCAAGCAGGAGAGCGATTATCGGGCAGTCCGCAGTGCGGCTCAGACCTTCGCTGCGGCAATGGAAGAACTCGGACTGAAGGCCGACGAGATCGACGAAGACGCGGTCAGCATCGAGGCACTGGGACAACGCCGGCTGGCCATTCTGCCCCACAACCCCATGCTGAGCAACGAGTGTGCCGAGGTGCTCACGCAGTTCGTTGGCGCCGGCGGCAAGCTGATCGTGTGCTATACGCTGCACCCGCGGCTTGGTTCGACCCTCGGCTTCGGCAATCCGAAATGGATGGGGCAGCAACGACCGGGGCAATTCGCCGAAATGCGGTTCGACGCCGCCGACGTCGCCGGCCTGCCGAAATCCGTCCGCCAGGCCTCCTGGAACATCACGGCGGCCGAGCCGGCCGGGCACAACGCCCGCGTAATCGGCCGTTGGTACGACGATGCCGGCAAGCCGACCGGCCAGCCGGCCCTGCTGCTGAGCGATCGCGGCGCGTTTCTCAGCCACGTCGTGCTGTCTGACGACCGCGACGGGAAGAAGCGGCTCGTGGCGGCCCTGCTGGGGCATTTCGAGTCGGCGCTGTGGAGACAAATAGTCCAAGCCGAACTCGATCGCGCGGAGCATGTCGGTCACTGCGCCAGCCGGGATGAAATTACCGCCTACGTGAAGAAGGCCGCCTCGGCGGGCGCAGATCAATCGGGCGCGCTCAGCAGGCACTCCGGACTGCATATTTGGATCACGCTCAGGCGGAACTCGACGGCGCCAAGTGGCAGCTTGCTCAGGGCGCGTACGCAGACGCGGCCGAACTGGCACATTCTGCCCACAACTCGTTCGCAAAGGCCTATCTGATGGCCACGCCGAGTCCCCGGCGCGAGGGCCGGGCGATGTGGAACCACTCCGGCACCGGCGCCTATCCGGGCAATTGGGAGCGATCGGCGAAGCTGCTGGCCGATAATGGTTTCAACATGATCTTCCCCAACATGCTCTGGGGCGGAGTGGCCCATTATGCCAGCGACGTGTTGCCGCGCAGCGCCACGTTCAAGCAATACGGCGACCAGATCGAGCAGTGCTGCGCGGCGGCGAAGAAGCACGGAATGGAGGTCCACGTGTGGAAGGTGGACTTCAACCTCGGGTCCGCGCCGAAGGACTTTATCGAGAAGCTCCACCGGGAAGGCCGCACCCAGGTGACGGCCAAGGGCGAGCCGACGGACTGGCTCTGCCCCTCGCATCCCGCCAACCAGAAGCTGGAGCTGGAGAGCCTGCTGGAGGTGGCCCGCAAGTATCCGGTCGATGGTCTGCACTTCGATTACATCCGCTATCCGCACGCCGACTGCTGCTATTGCGACGGCTGCCGCAGCCGGTTCGAGGCCGATAGCGGACGGAAGGTTGCCGATTGGCCCAAGGACTGCCACTCGGGGACGCGGAAGAGCGAGTACAACGATTGGCGATGCCGGCAGATTACGGCGCTGGTGGCCGCCGTGAGCCGCGAGGCGCGGTCGCTTCGGCCGGGACTGAAAATCTCGGCGGCCGTGTTCGGCGCATATCCCGGTTGCCGCGAATCGGTCGCCCAGGACTGGCCGGCGTGGATCAAGGCGGGCTACCTCGATTTCGTCTGCCCGATGGACTACACCGCCAGCGACAGCGAGTTCGTCTCGCTTGTCAGCAACCAGTTGAAACTGATCGAGGGGCGCGTGCCGCTCTACCCGGGCATCGGGGCCACGGCCACCGGCATGGGCCTGGCGCCGGACCGCGTCGTCGGGCAGATTCACCACGCCCGAACGCTGGGGGCCGCCGGTTTCACGATCTTCAACTTTGAGCCCGGCACGGCCGCGTCGATCGTGCCCGGCGTGGGGCTGGGCGCCGGTTCGCAGCGTGCCGTCCCACCCCACCGCAACTCTCAATAATGTCGGCTGAACAACGTCAACTCTTCGAGACCGAGCCCGAGCCGTGGGAGGCGGACGACCAGTCGCAACAACTGGTAGCCTCGGTGGTGCTCTCGGCCGGGCCGACGCAGGAGTTCGACTACGTCGTGCCCGACGCGCTCCGCGATACGGTGGAGCCCGGGCGGCGTGTGAAAGCCCCCTTTGGCCCCAGCAACCGATTGGTCGTGGGCTACTGCGTGCGGCTGGAAAATCGCCCGGCCGGCCGGCGACGGCTGAAACCGCTGCACTCCGTGCTGGATCGGTGCAGCCTGCTCTCGCCGGCCATGTTGCGTTTGACGCGATGGATCGCCGACTATTACCTCTGCGATTGGGCCGCCGTGCTCGACGCCGTGGTCCCGGCGGGCGTCCGCGGCGGCGCCGGCACGCGGATGGCCACGCTGTTGTCGATCGATCCGAACGTTCTCAAGCAATTGCCGCAACCGATCTCCCCTCTCCCGACCAACCTTCGGTCGGGAGAGGGGGACTCTGAAGCTCTCCCCCAAGCAACTTGACGTATTGAAGATCCTGGCCTCGGCCCAGCAGCCGATGGGTCCGGGTGAGTTGGCGCGGGCCGTGCGTTGCACGCAGGCCCCCATCGTGGCACTGCGGCGCAAAGGATTGATTCACGCACGCACCGGCCGCGTGGCCACGCTCCGGCTGGAAGAAACGACCGCCGCCCGCGAAAAGCACCTCGTACTCAATCCCGATCAAGAGCGGGCGCTGCGGACGATCCTCGACGCCCTGAACTCGCAGCAACACCAGACGATCCTCGTTCATGGCGTAACCGGCAGCGGCAAGACCGAGGTCTACATCCAGGCCATCCAGGAGGTGATCCATTTCGGCCGGCAGGCGATCGTGCTGGTGCCGGAGATCAGCCTGACGCCGCAGACCGTCGAGCGGTTTCGCCAGCGGTTCGGCGCGGTGGCCGTGCTGCACAGCCACTTGAGCGACGCCGAGCGGCATTGGCATTGGCAGCAGATTGCCGACGGCGCCGTGTCGGTGGTGGTGGGCGCCGCAGCGCAATCTTCGCCCCCACGCCGAATCTCGGCCTGATCGTGTTGGACGAGGAGCACGAGACGTCGTTCAAGCAGGAGAGCGTGCCGCGGTATCACGCCCGCGACGTGGCGCTGGCCCGCGCCGCGGCCGAAGCGATTCCGCTGGTGCTCGGCTCGGCCACGCCGTCGCTGGAGAGCTGGCACCGGGCGCAGACCGGCGAGTACAAACTCGTGGAGATGCCGCGGCGGGTGCTCGACCGGCCCATGCCGGCGGTGGGCACGATCGATCTCCGCGGCCAGATGACCCGCGGCGCCTATTCCCGCGGCGCGATCAGCCGGCAGATGCAGGCCGCCATCGCCACGGCGCTGGAGGAAGGCGGGCAGGTGATTCTGCTCTTGAACCGGCGGGGTTTTTCCACGCACATCCAGTGCCCGGCGTGCGGCCACGTAGTGCGTTGCCCCGAGTGCGACATCGCGCTGACGCACCACCGCACCCAACAGATCGCCCTGTGCCACTACTGCGACTACGAGGTGCCGGCACCCGCGAAATGCCCCGAATGCGGCTTTGCCGGCATACGCTATTCCGGCCTCGGCACGCAGCGGCTGGAGGCCGAGGTCCGCGCCCGCTTCCCCAACGTGCTCTGCCTGCGGATGGACGCCGACGCGATGCAGGCCCACGGAAGCCACGAGCGGGCGCTGGCGGCCTTCCGTTCGGGCAAGGTCCGCATCCTGCTGGGCACGCAGATGATCGCCAAGGGACTCGACTTCCCCAACGTGACCCTAGTGGGCGTGATCAACGCCGACACGGCCCTGCACCTGCCCGACTTCCGCGCCGCCGAACGCACGTTTCAACTCGTCACGCAGGTGGCCGGCCGGACCGGACGCGGACCGAAGGGTGGCCGCGTGCTGGTGCAGACCTTCAGCCCCGATCACCCGGCCATCCAGGCAGCCGTGCGGCACGACTATGCCGCGTTTGCCGCCGGCGAACTGCCGATGCGCCAGATGCTGCGTTACCCTCCGTTCGCCCGCATGGTCCGGCTGGTCATCCGCGGCCCGATCGAGCCGGTCACGGCGGAGTTTGCGCGGTACGTTGCCGAGCGGCTCGGCGCAGCGCTGAACCAAAGTAGCAGGCACACTCCGTGTGCCGTTGGACCCGACAGTAGCAGGCACACTCCGTGTGCCGTTGGCCCCAACGCCCGGGGCGAGCCCGCGGGGATCGGCATAAGTAGTAGGCACACTCCGTGTGCCGTCGGACCCAACACCCGGGGCAAGCCCGCGGGGATCGGCATGACGGACGGCACACGGAGTGTGCCTGCTACGGAGATCCGGGTGCTCGGTCCGGCCCCGTGCCCCTTTGCCCGGCTGAAAGGCCGCTATCGCTTCCAGATACAGGTTCAAGGCCCGGACGGCGACCCGCTTCGGGCCGCCGTCTCGCAGGCCACCACCGGCCTGGAGCCGCCGGAAAACGTGCAGTGGATCGTGGACGTGGATCCGGTAGATATGCTATAGCACGGGGCAGAATCCCCTTCGTCCCCTCGTTCCCACGCTCCGAGGCCGTGATTTTTTGACGCTGGTAACGCGGATATGCGCAACGGAAGGTAGACATGGTCGGACATCGGAAGGTTTTCTGCGAGTCGCGACTATCGAGTCGAACTTGTTCTCGACCGAGAGTTCACGGCTGGCAGCCAACGATCGATTGCCGAGCTTTCCTCCCTTGCACAGTTTCTACTTTATCCGCTCATCTCAGCCGCCTTGGCGCGCAGTGTCACTGCTCGAACGATGTCATGGGTGATCGCATACAACACCGCCACCGTGCGACACTTGGGCCGGCCACGCACCGGCATCTGCTGAAAGCCTCGGTTACGGCACATGGCATTGACCCATTCGGCCGTTTGGCACCGCAAACGGTAAACCAACTTCGCCGCGGCCATGCCCATCCGCTCTCGCCAAGCGGCGATCGCAGCACTGTCACCCTTCTTCGGAATGTAGGGGTCTTTGCCTGCCGCCAACTGCTTCTCTTCGTCTTTCAGGGGGGCATACACGGTGCAACCTCGTGCGGCCGCATTGTCGATCGTCTCCAAAGAAGCGAAGCCCCCATCCACCAGGGCTTCCTCCGGCTGACGATCATAACGTTCCTCCAGTTGATCCAACATCGGCGGCAACTCTTCCTGGTCCGTACCGTGGTTGGTCACATCCACGCCCACAATGATGCCGCTGGCCGTGTCGGTGCTGAATTGGACGTTGTAGCCAGGCCGATACCCGCCGTCCGCGAATTTCATGGTGCGGGCTTCAGGATCGGTGGTCGAGGCCCGCGC
This sequence comes from uncultured Planctomycetaceae bacterium, assembly GCA_963759115.1. Taxonomy (GTDB): domain Bacteria; phylum Planctomycetota; class Planctomycetia; order Pirellulales; family Thermoguttaceae; genus CAVWXT01. The sequence goes on along the minus strand of CAVWXT010000005.1, from coordinate 2,295,076 downwards.
TTCGGTCGCTTTCCGGCCGCTCGTTTTCGCGGTCTCTTCGCGCTGCTGCTGCAACTGCTCGCAATGACGAAGGGCCTCCTCCAAGTGTTGTTGCCGTTCCCGGGCCACACGTTGACGTGCCGCTCGCTGACGCCGCGTGGCGTCCTCGGGCGACTCGTCCACCAACTGCTTCAGGGCCTCGACCTGCTGGCGGGCCTCCTCCAGGAATTGCTCCAGACGGGGCCGGCGACGAAACGACGCCTTGCCAGCGCTGGCCCGCACCCGCATGCCGTCTTGCGCCACGCGATTCATCGTGACCAGATTTTCCGCCAACAACGAGCCGACGATCTGTGTGAGCAGGTCATCCCAATGGTCGCCCCCCTGCGAGCGGAAGTCCGACAGCAGGTGGTGGTTCACGCTCACGCCCCCGCAAAGCCACTGGTAGGCAAGGTGTTTTTCGCAGAGCCGCGCCAGCCCACGGGCACTTCCGACTCCCTCCAGCGTCGCATAAATCCACAACGACACCAGCAGTCGCGGATCCGTGGCATCGCGTCCCGCGGCCCCTGCGACCGCCTTGATCGTGGTCAACCAGCGGCTGAGATCCAGCCCGCCTACGGCCGCCCAGACCGTGCGTGCGGGATGCTCCGGTTCCAGCAATTCGTCGAGCGATACCCAGTGCATTTCCACCTGATTTCGCTGGGGCACGCGCAGCCTCGGATCCGCTCCTGCCATTTGCGCGGCGGCCACATCGCCCGGGGATGGAGGGGGAGCCTCGCCTTTATCGAACAGGGTTTGCGTCATGCTGGTCCTCATGCCGAAACGAAACGGAACCACGTTGCCACTACCGATGGAAAAACATATTAGCGCCCCCTTGCCATAATCACCAGGGGGATTCGGGAAAAAATCACAGGCTCTCCCCGTGGGAACGCACCGTCCGCGACGCTCCGCGTCGCCCGGATGATGCAGACCGCAGGGCAGAAGCAAGGTGGAGAAGAAGTGTCACAAACCGCGATTTCTTGTATCGTTTTCACTTTGCGCCGCTAGAAATGGTTCCTGACACCGTTTCTCTGGCAGGCGTCGGCCTGGTCGACAACGTGGGTTAGATCCTGGAGAATCATCGAGGCCAAACGGAGTCGCTCGGGCACGGATAGATTATGGACGTTCGCGGCGAAGACTTCTTGAGCAGTGGTTGCCATCGCGAATGCCTCCTAGTACGACAACTCATCATACCGCGCTTTGGCCCAGGAAGGCAATCCCCCCTATCCGAACTATGCACAGTATCTGCGCATGAAAAACGGGACTGTCCCCTTTGGGCCGCGTACAAGCGGAAGAAGGGGGGGCAGGCACCGGGGGTCAGCTGGGGGCAGCTTGGGGTCAGGGCAGCTTGGGGTCAGAGCAGCTCAGTCATTAGGCCCAATTTCCCTAATGACTAAGTGCGCTCTGACCCCAGGCCCTCCCCTACTAAGAAAGCCACCGGTGACCTGCATAGTGGTGGTGTCAATGGAGAACGAACCGGATACAGTGACATATACAGAATCCCAAGGGTCATACTGGGAGGATGGATAGTTGGGAATGTCGTAGGTAATAGTGTTCGCCCATGCGTTGGACACGGATGCGAGGGAACACAACAGAAGGGCAGCAGCCAGTGCGGAACGACGGCGGGACAAAAAGTGGGACGCGATGTTCGACCCGAGAACCGCTGAACGTCTCATGTTTCCGCCCTCCTGAGTGCGTACCACGACCCTGCAAGGCAATTCCCTCTACCCACCTATTAGCCGCCGAACCCCGATTCCTGACAAGCATTCTGGAGAGATTCCCAAAATCAACTCTCCAGGGGGATAATAGCCAGGCTGTCCTGTCAATAATCACGCACCCTGGGCACCCTGGGGTCAGGGGCGCACGCACCCTGGCGAACCCTGGGGTCAGGGCGCACCCTGGGGTCAGAACGCACTTCAGTCATTAGCCAGTTATCACTAATGACTAAGTGCGCTCCACCCCAACCGTCCCCGCGCAGTGACTTTCCCGGCGATCGGCGACGGTGGATTTCGCCCCCCCACGATCTACGCCTGGATCGGCGGCGAGGAAGCCAGCCGTCCCCCGCCGCAAGTGACTTTCCCGGCGATCGGCGACGGTGGATTTCGCCCCCCACGATCTACGCCTGGATCGGCGGCGAGGAAGCCAGCGGGAAGCACTGGCGGCGTTATCTGCGGCGTCTGGGCCGAAAGCGGCCCAACTGGGAAAAACGCGGGCGGATTCGCACCGGCACGAGCATCGAGGGACGCCCCGTGGTCGTGGATCGCCGCCGTCGCTTCGGCGACTGGGAAGGGGATACCATCGTGGGCGCCAACCGACGCGGCGGCGCCGTCACGCTGGTCGAGCGGAAGTCGGGCTATTTGTTGCTGGGCAAGGTTCCCACCTTGCAAGCGGCGACGGTCCGTCAGACCGCCGCCGAGTTGTATCGGACCACGCCTCCGAAGCTGCGGAAGACGCTGACGCTGGACAACGGCAAGGAGTTCGCCGAGCACGAGCGGTTGACGGAGGAAGCCGCTTTGAAGATCTACTTTGCGAAGCCGTACTGCGCGTGGCAGCGCGGCACGAACGAAAACACCAACGGCCTGGTCCGGCAGTTCTTTCCCAAAGGCACGGATCTGGTCGGCATCCCCAATCATCGTTTTACCAAAGTCCAACAACTTCTCAACGACCGCCCGAGAAAACGCCTCGGCTATCGAACTCCTAACGAAGTTCTCGCCTCTCGCCTAAAGGTTGCGATTTAGACTTGACAGCGGGGTTTCTTCCCTACGCATTGATACTCTACCCATCGAATCGGAGTCAGAGAGTATTCCAGGGACACAATACCAGTTTTGGCGAAATCATTTACGGTGCAGCAGAGAACTCCGCCAGGGCCACGTCCTTGAGCCGCTTCAGGTCCAGCTTGCCCGTGCCGAGCAACGGGATGGCATCGACGCGGCGGAAACTGTCGGGCGAGGGAATCCAAAGCGGCGGCAGGCCCGTGGCGCCGAGCGCGGCAGATCTCCGCCGGGTTCTGCGCCGGATCGGTGTACAGCACCACCAGCCGCTCGCCCTTCTTCGCGTCGGGCACCGACGTGACCGCAATTTTCAGGTCGTCCTCGTCGAGCCGCAAGACCTGGCCGATGGCCTCTTCCACGCGAATGTGCGGCACCATCTCGCCGGCAATCTTCGAGAAGCGGCTGATGCGGCCGGTGATGTGGATGAAGCCCTCGTCGTCGATCACGGCCACGTCGCCCGTGATGTACCAGCGGGAAAAGGGGACAGTCCCCATTTGTGCGCAGCACCCTTCGGGCCGTTCCGGCAAATGGGGGCTGTCCCCTTTTCCTGCTTCCTCGCGGATCACTTCGGCGGTCAGGTCGGGCCGGCCGTAGTAGCCCTTCATCACGTTGGGGCCGGTCACCAGCAACATGCCCGACTTGTTCGGCCCCAGGTCTTCGCCCGTTTCGAGATCGACGACCTTCACCGAGATGCCGGGCAGCGGCCGGCCGACGGTGCCCGCCTTCACTCCGGCGTGTTCCCGGCTGGTGGCGCGGCTGGGCGGCATGTTGGCGCAGACCACGGGCGAAAGCTCCGTGGCGCCGTAGCCTTCCACCGGCCGCACGCCGAAACGCTGCTCGAAGGCGTCGGCCACTTCGGGCGAGAGCTTCTCGGCCCCGGTGAAGACCACGTCCAGCTTCGCAAAATCCTCCGGCTCGCACCGCCGCAGGTACGATCGCACGAACGTGGGCGTGGTGATCATGATCGTGGCGCCGTGTTTGCGGCAGAGCTTGCCGACCTCGCGGGCTTCCAGCGGGCTGTAGTGGTAGATGCCCTTAGGCGGCAGCGTCAGCACGGTCCACAGCGTGGTCGTGTAGCCGAAGGAGTGGAAGATCGGCAGAATGCCCAGCAACACGTCGTCTCGCCAAGCCGGATGATCTCGTTCGACCGCCGCGACGTTCGAGCCGACGTTGCGGTGCGTGAGCATCACGCCCTTGGGCCGGCCGGTCGAGCCGGAGGTGAAGATGATCGTCAGCAGGTCGTCGTCGCGGATCTTCGTCAGCCCGAGCCGGCGTTCCAGCCACGCCACCGGCGCCAGCCAGGTCGCCGCCGCGGCGGCCAGCTTGTCGCCCAGCGTGATTTGGCCTATGAAGTCCTCCAGGTAGACCACCTCGGCGTTGAGCTTCAGGTTGAACCGCTCCATGACGCGGCGGCTGGTCAGCACGTGGCGGATGCCGCACTGGGCGATGCAGTCGTTCATCACCTCGGAGGAGACGGTGTAGTTCAGATTGACCGCGATGCGGCAGTCGATCGCCAGGGCCGCGTTGACCACCACGCCCGCCGACGCTGGGCGGCAGCAGCAGGCCCACGTGTTGCTCGTCGGCGGCCAGCACCTCGCGGCGCAGCAGCCGGCGGACGATCAGCGTCCGCATCAGCAGGCCCGCGCCGGTAAGCTCCACGCCGGTGGAGTCGGCCACCTTCGGCCGCCGCATCCGCCGGCGGCACATGCGGAGGAACTGCCGCGGCAGGATCAGGTCGTGGGGCGAGGCAGTTTGTCATGGAGGCTTGGTTCAAGTCACAAATTGCAAATTGCAAATTGCAAATTTCAAATTTTCAATTTGCAATCTGCAATTTTCCATCTCCGTTGGCCGATATTCGTCGTACCATGGCTTCCCTGCAATTCTTCCACCGCCCGGCGCACCTCCTCCACGCTCGCCGGTTCGCGGATCGGCCGGCCGAAGCGGATCGACACGGGATAGCGCCAGCGTTTGGGCCATTTCCAGAAGAACTTGCCGCCCTCGTAGCTGAAGATGCTTCCCCACAGCCCGCCCAAGTAGACCGGCACCACCGGGGCGTCCGGTATCCTTCAAGATCGACAGGAAGCCCGGCCGGAACTCCTGCGATTTGCCCGTCGCGGCTGATGCCGCCTTCGGGAAAGATACACACCAATCTCGCCCTGCTGCAAAGCCTCGCGGGCGGCGCGGATCGATTCGACCATCGACTTGCGGGTCGTGCCGATGGGGATGATCCGGCCCAGCCGGCCGAACCAGCCCAGCCACGGACTCTCGAAATACTTGGCGTAGGCGACCATGCGCGGGTGCCGCGGGCAGGCCAGGCCCAGCAGGACGCCGTCGGCCCAACTGACGTGGTTGGCCACCACCAGCGCGCCGCCGTGCTCGGGCACGTTCTCCAGCCCCTCCACCCGCACGCGATACATGCAGTTGGTCAGCAACCGCACGGCCAGCCGCGTGGTCTGGAACGGCAGCAGCCGGACGATGAAGATCGTGACCGGCACGGTGACGATCCCGCCGACGAGGAAGATCGCCGGGCGGAAAGCCCCAACGGGCCGGACAGCAGCCAGTAGACGCCCGAGGCCGCCAACATGCCGGCAAACGCGAGGAAGTTGTAGGCCGCCATGATCGAGCCGCGCGATTCCGGCGGGCTGCGGTCTTGGAGAAACGCCTGCAAGGGAATGTCGTACAGCCCGGCGGTGACGCCCATCGCCAGCAGCAAGAACGCAGCTCGTGTAGTAGCCGGCGTCGGCGGGATGTCCGGCGGCGCCGCCCGGCACGGTCGCCAACAGCATCGACGTCAGGGCGATTCCCAGTCCGCCCAGCGGCACGAGCCCCAGTTCCACTTTGCCGCGCGAGACGATGCCCGCCAACAGCGCGCCGCCGCCGATGCCGAGGGTCAGCACGGCCAACAGCGGGCCGACGTACTGTCTGGTCCACGCACAGGTGCTTCGTGGCGAACTGATCGATGTTGATTTGCGAAAGCGCGCCGAGCGCCCAGAAGTAGGCGCTTCCCAAGGCCGCCAGGAACAGCGGCCGCTTCGAGCACAGCACGCGCGAGGTCGCGGACGGTCTGCCCGGCCGGATTCCAGGGAATCGGCCGGGCGGGATTGGCCGCGCGCAGCCGCCCGATGAACAGGCTGGTGATCAGTCCGCACGTGGCCACGCCCAACAGCGCCGCGGCGAAGAGCCACCAGCGCTCCTGGCCGGCGGGCTTGGTCTGGTCGTACAGCCAGTTGCCGGCCACGCAGCCGATGATGATGGCCGCCATCGAGACCATGTTGATCAGCCCGTTGGCCGCCGCAATCTTGTCGGAACGAACGATCTCGGGGATCGCGCCCAGCTTGGAGGTGATGAACATCATCGCCTGGCCGCCGAGGATGAACAGCATGACGAACATCAAGGGCACGCTGCCGATGAGGATCGCCGCGACGCCCAGCGCAGATCACCACGATTTCGGCCGCCTTGCAGGCGACCATCACGTTGCGTTTGCTGAAGCGATCGGCCAGGAAGCCGGCCGGCGCGGCGAACACCAGGAACGGCAACGTGAAACACGCCAGCCCCAACGACAGCGCCAGCGTCTCCGGCTTCATCCACTGCTGAACGATCTCCGGCATCTCGCCCCACGACTTGCCGATCAATTCCTTGCCGATGGGCACGACCAGCCAGCGAAACATGTTGTCGTTCAACGACACGAAGAACTGGGTGGCCACCAGCGCCAGGAAACTGAGCGAGAAGACCCCGCCGCGGCCGTTCTCCGCCGGCTGCGCCTCGGGCCGCGCCGCCGTGGCCAGCGCCGCTCGTGCCGGGGTCTTCACGGGCAGTTGACATCAACGGGCTCCTGGAAAACGGTTTCTCCTGGCAACGCATCGTCGTCTCGCTCGCGGCGGGCAACAACGTGGTGGGTGGCCATCGCCCACCGAAATGTCGCCCACCGAACCGCAACCGATCGTGGCGGGCCGGGCCCGCCCTGCAAAATGCCCTCCTAACTCCACAGGCGACTTCTCCCGGCCAGTGCAACGCCTTTCCGCTCAGAACTTCCACATCAGCATCAGGGCGTAATCCAAGTCGTTTCGCAGGGCCCCATTCGGCACGCTATTGTATATCTCCAGCACCCCCATTCGTAGGCTGAGATTCTTTTCGTCGTCCAGCATCACCTCCAAGGCGGCTTGCGTGCGGATGCGGTAACGGGGGAAATCGCCCACGTCCGGCGCGTATTCCACCAGCCCGAGGAGCTTCTGCCGCTTGCTGATCTGGTGTTCCAGTTGCACGCCGAAGACGATTTCGGGCACGTAGAGTCCGTTCTCCGGCCCGCCGTATTCGTGCGAAAAACCGGCGCCGAGCCGCCCGATGAAAGTGGTCTGATCGTTCTTGATCAGCCGGTAGCCCATGCCGGCGTCCGACGTGTCGCGCACGTCGAACGGTTGGAACTGGTCGTACTCGACCGTCTCGTGGACGAACCACGACCGGGGCGTATCGGCCACGAGCCATTCCCAGCGGCCCTCGAAGAACAGCCGATCGGCCGTGGTCACCGTCTGAGCGGAGCGTTTGTTGTAGTCCAGACTCAATGAAAGGATGTTGTCTTCGGTCTTGCGTTTGGCGTGAAACCCCAGGTGCAAGTTGAAGGTGTCGCTGTTGCCCTGGGAGCCGTCCACCCCCAAATCGAGACTGCCGTCCCAAACTTTGTCCGGGTTGGGGCCCGGCGGTTTCACTTCCAGGGGCTGATTGTCCGACAGGCTGTTGGAAAGCTTTCCCGACAGCGAAAAGGGCGCGTTCGACGCCGGGGGAGAGGCCAAAGCAGGCGCCGCGGGAAACGTCTCGGCTGGAGGCATGGCGAGCGCGGCCGGCGCACCTCCGCTCTCACTCGCGGTCCCGCTGCCGCCTCCGTTTCCGCTGACCGGGGGCAGCCGCCAAATCTCCTGCCCGAAGAGCAATTTGTCCAGTTCGTCGGCGGCCGACTTCACCGCCGGCTGCGTATGGCTCGGTGTTTGCGCGGGCGGCAGCAGCGAGGGAATCGCGCCGGGCTGCGCGGCCGGTTGGGCGGGCGAGGGTTCCGGCAAAGGCGGCGTGGTCGCGTCCGGCTGGGCGAACGCCCATACCGATCCCAACAGCACGCTCAACAGTCCGAGCACGGACCGTCGTTTCAGCAGGGCGTATCTCGCGGCGCAGTCTCTTCGCTTCATGCGCACGACGGTATCAAAAACCAGCGCACGCGACAAGATCGGGAGCCTTACCCAGTCGTGGGGTAAGAATTATTCCCGCGAAAAATGGACGGCAAAAACCCTCGTTCCCGCGCTCTGATGTTGTGACTACTTTGCAGGAGACCGTTGTGGGAGGCGACTCCAGTTGTGGGAGGCGACTCCAGTCGCCGATTGTGCGGCGAAACATCGGGACTTCGGCGACTGGAGTCGCCTCCCACAAAAGGCTCACACAGTCTCCGCGTGGGAACCGGGACTCGACCCGTCGGTATCCGTTGCGTCGCTCAGACGGCGGCCATGTTGTCCACGCACGCCCGCATCGTTTCCTGCAACTGTTCGGGCAGGAACGGCTTGGCGATAAAGTCCTGGGCGCCCGAGCGGATCGCCTCGGAGATCAACTTGGTTTGATTCAGCGCGCTCACCACCACGACCCGGGCATCGGGATCCATCCGCCGGATCGTTTTCAGGGTCTCGATGCCCGTCACCCCGGGCATGATGATGTCCAACGTCACGGCGTCGGGCCGGAGCTGCTGGTACTTCTCCACCGCTTCCTCGCCGTTGGAAGCCTCGCCGACCACCACCCAGCCGTCAAATGTGAGGGTCTCTCGCACCATGCGGCGCATGAGCATCGAATCGTCGACCACCAACACCGTTTTGGACATGTCGGGCCTCCTCCTGTCTACAGAAACATAGGATAGGTTTCCTGCCGGCGGGGGGACTGTCCCGATTTTTGTGGCAGGACGCCACAAAAATGGGTTCGTCAGCAGAATTCGTGGGTAAGAACAGGGCTGGTTAGCACCGTTGAGGTGCGTTTTCTGAGGCATGACAGAGCAAATGAATGAGGGGATGAGGGGAAAGAAGAGGCCCTGGCGGTGGAAGCCGCCGGGGCCTGCGAGTCATTCACCCGCCCTGGTCTGGTTATCCCTTGTCGGGTTGCTCGCCAGCAGAGCCCAACTCCGTTTCGCCAGACAGGGATAGTATAGCGGAGAGAGGAGGCAGGAAAACAGGTGCATCCTGTAGCGTTTCCGGTTAAAGATGGAGTTGCAAAACGAACCATCTCGCCGGGAGCCACCACAGGATGCAACTGAAGACTATCCTCAATCGGGTCGAACCTTTCAAGTCCTTTGTGTACGGAAAAGCCAGATGGGTGGAAGGCACGGAACGGCCAACGCTGGAAGTGGAAGTGCTTGCCCGGAAGAATGGTCGGCCGATCTGCTCGGGCTGCGGCCGCCCCGGGCCGGGTTACGATCGTCTTCCGGAGCGGCGGTTCGAGTTCGTGCCCCTCTGGGCCATTACCGTGTATTTCGTGTATGCCCTGCGGCGTGTGGCGTGTCGAAGTTGCGGGGTGACGGTGGAGCGAGTGCCTTGGGCCGTGGGAAAAAGCCATCTTACAACCAGTTACCGCTGGTTCCTGGCACGCTGGGCCAAGCATTTGTCCTGGCAAGAGGTGGCCTCGATCTTCCACACTACCTGGCGAAACGTGTTCGAGTCGGTGAAACAGGCGGTATTTTGGGGCCTGTTCCATCAGGACCTCGATGGGATCGAGGCCATCGGCGTGGACGAGATCCAGTGGCAGCGGGGACAGCATTACCTGACGTTGGTGTACCAGATCGAGGATGGCATGAAGCGGCTGTTGTGGGTGGCCGAAGAGCGAACGGAGGAGAGTCTGCGGCGGTTCTTCCAGACGCTGAGCGCCGAGGCCCGTCAATCCATCCGCTTTGTCTGTAGCGATATGTGGCAGCCCTACTTGAATGTGGTTGCCGAACAACTGAAGCAGGCCATCCACGTCTTGGACCGTTTCCACATCATGAAGAAGATGAACGAGGCGATTGACGAGGTTCGCCGCACCGAGGCCGCTCGCCTGAAGCGTGACGGTTACGAGCCGGTGCTGAAGCACTCCCGCTGGTGCCTGCTGAAACGACCCGAGAACCGCACCGAGAAGGAGACCGTGAAACTGTCGGAGCTGTTGCAGTACAACCTTCAAAGCGTTCGCAGCCACCTGTTGCGGGAGGACTTCCAAAGGTTCTGGGAATATACCAGTCCGGGCTGGGCGGTGAAGTTCTTGGAAGAGTGGTGTACCCGCACGATGCGGAGCAAGATCGAGCCGATGAAGAAGGTTGCCCAAAGCCTGCGTGAACATCGAGACCTGATCCTCAACTGGTTTCGTGCCAAGGGGATGGTTTCGGCGGGCTCCGTCGAGGGCCTGAACAACAAAGCCAAATTGACTACCAGAAAAGCCTACGGCTTCCGCACCTACGAGGCCATCGAAATTGCCCTATATCACACGCTCGGCAACCTTCCCGAGCCGGAATTTACCCACGAATTCTGTTGACGAGGCCAAAAATGGGACTGTCCCCTTCGGGAACGACCGGTTCCGGCGGGGAATGAAACGGCCGGTCGCCGGCCGCTTCATTCGTTGCAGCCGCGACGATCGCGTCAACCGTTGCAGGCGGCCCGCTATATCTGTCACCCGCGGGCCGCGCCTGAAGCCCACCCCAGGCGAAACTCGATACAAGGCACCAGAGGCGTTGGCGAGAGAGCGGAAGGATGGTCGGATGATGGACGTCACTCGAAACCAGTACTTCTTCGCGGGCCTGCTTTGCTTGTTGTTGGGAGGCCAGTTCCGGCGATCGAATCGGTGCAGTTCACCGCCGAGTTCACGCAGTTTCTGGCCACCCGGACCGGCCACCCGATGGCCTCGGTGAGCGCCACCACGCAAGCGTTGACGCAATCCGACAAGCCCATCGTGAAGACGACGGTCCGGCCGCCCGACTGGCTCGGCTGGTCGCTGATTTCGCTGGGCAGCGTGCTGGTGCTGCACAGTTGGGCCATGAAGAAGCCGGGCACTTAAGCGGCACATGGCCCACGACGAGACAGGTCTTGGGCCTTTGGTCTTCGGTCTTCGGTCTTCGCCGCCAAGACCAAAGACCCAAGACCCAAAACCAGAATTCTCCCTTGAACAGGAGATGACAGAGGCAACAGAGATCTGCCAATCCTCCGTTCCCTCTGTTTCCTCATGTTCAAACTGAGCCACGATTGGCTCTCTTCCCCGTGCTACGGCCGTCTGCGAAGGTCCACGACGACATCGTACCCCAGGGCGTCGGCCAACCGCGCGAGCGTGTTGAGTTCGACGTTGTCGACGTTGTTTTCCAGCTTGCTGAGGTTGCCGCGGTCGATCCCCGTCTTCGCGGCGATCTCGCCCAGGCTGAGCCCCTCGCGCAGCCGAGCCACCTTCAGTTTCGCCAGGGCAACTCGCGACGGGCTCGCCCTCTTGATGCGGTCGCCAAACTCCTCTTCCACCTCCGCGGCGACCCGGCCGAGTTCGGCGCGCTTCTCGTTCCGCAGCCGGCCGATGGTACGCGTGGCTTGCTCCGTCAATCGTTTCCGTGCGTCTTGTTGGGCCATGGTCAATCCTCGATCGGAAAGGCGGTCAACGGATACACCGTGTGCTCGTCCAACTCTTCATAGACAACGGCGATGTATTCGCCCGCGGGGGTGTATCCGAAGATCATGGGGCGTCCGGTGCGGCGGCTGACGCCGTGCTGTCTGGGATTCCTCAACACGTGCTCGACTTCGTCCATATCCAGCCCGTGGTCGGCCACGTGCTCCGCGTTGCCGCCCGGTTCCAGGTCCCAGAAGATGTGAAGCCACGCCATCTCGCCGCTCCTTCGGTATTGTACCAAGATACAACGCGCCGGGCCAGGAGTCAATTGCGGTGTCGCAGTCTTCGACATCATTCGAGCAGGTCGGCTACCCCGTACCCGACATCAAGCTGACAAAAGGCGGAGAACACTCAGGCACGAGACACCCGACTTACGGCGACATTGCGATCCATAGCGTTATAACATCTTGCAGACACATACTTTGCGTCACAAGAAGACGCACGAAACGAACAGGAATATTCTCTTCTGAATATTCTCTGTTGAGTCGCAGCCAGCGGTTTGTTATATTATGCACCATGGAATCAATCGGGAAGAATATCGCTGATCTCCGCAAAGAACGCGAGCTATCACAGCTTGCCTTGGCGAACGCCGCAGGGGTCTCGCAAGCCACGATCTCAAGACTGGAAGCTCTGGACGGAGCAGACGTCGATCTTCGACTGCTTTCCAAGGTTGCCAGGGCATTGGAACAACCGCTCCATTCCCTCCTTCCGAACGAAATCGTCAAAAAGACTCTTGGGACGAACTGCCGGGGAGAAGTTCGTTGTCTTCTGCCCAAATCCCTTCTGCGCCACGAATAAATTGCTGCTTGATGACGACGGAAGCGCGTGCGTGTCGTGGAGTTCCTCGCGAACGTATTCCGCGGACCGGTTTGAAGAGGTTAACTACTGCGCTTCCTGCGGGGAGGAGTTGGTGAAGGAGTGCCCAAATTGCAGGCGACGATTTGAGAGCGACAGGCCCCGATTCTGCTTCACGTGTGGTGCTCCGCTATGCAGTAGGCCAACGCAAGAAGAATGGAAGCGCATTGTTGCCCACCTAAAGAAGGGGGACGACAATACTGGTGATGACATCCCATTCTGAGAACGACACGACGCGCCCCAACGAAGATGGCGATCTTCGATGGGGTGCGCAAGAATGCGAGGTCGCAACGACCCCTTGGCCGACGTTGAGAGAGGACCAAGGAGGCCCTACGTTGTAGGTGGAGCCCGCAGGGGGAAGACGACTGACGATAGCCCGTTGTTTGGGACTAGCAGTCGTCTTCCCTTTTCTCTTATTATCCAGGGGTCGCGGTGCCTGTGCAATAGCGGATCACTCCAGGACGACGCCGGCAATTCCACCAGCGATTCCTGAGACAACGGTTGCGGGGACGGAATAGAAGAGGATAGGTTGAGCAACTTTTGTGAGAGGCGAAAGCGGAAACTCTGCTTCTTCTCGACGTCGCTGTCGCGCGCAGTCCCAAACCGAGGCTGCCTCATTCAGCCGCAAGGCCCGAAGTAGTCACGGCGTGCCGGCCGTTCGGGTGGTATAATTCTTGGTCTTGAAAACCCCCCGACCCAAAACGCATGATACTGGGCATGCGCAACCCTATCGAACCAACCGAACCGCCTGCGCGGCCCGGCGACGAGCCCGGCCCGCAGGACCCATGCCGCGAAAACACGCCCAAGCCGGCTTCGCGGAGACAAACCAGGCGAAAGCCGAAACCAGAAGGCCCGGCACCTTGCCGCCGGTTGAAAAAGGGGACTGGCTCCGAACCGGCCGATGTAAATGCCGCAAAGAACCGTGGTGGTGAGGTGCCTGTCCCCATTTTTCAACAGGCTGTTAGCGATCCGGGCCTGCCGTATTGGGTGCCCACCGGAGAAAACTGGCAGAATCTGCCCGACGGCGTCAAGCGGGCCGTCTCGCAGGTGCTGGCCCCCGCCTACCGCCGCTTCGTGCTCGACGTCGCCGGCGAAATCGAACGCTCGATCGGCCTGACGCTGGTGCATTTCATGTGGCTGGAGGTCTGCGCCCAGGTCAATCTGGCCGAGGCGGCCGCCAACCCCGGCTCGCTCACGGCCGTGCTGGGCGATCCCAACCAGATGATGGACCGCTACATGAACCTGGCGACCGCCAAGTGCCAGACGGCCGAGTTCTTGGTCAAGCTGCGGCTGGTGGGCGACGCCATGAAGCGGTCGACCGTCATCGCCCTGCCGGCCCCGCCGCCGGCCGACGACCCCGACGCGATCCTTCTGCCCCCGGTGATCCCCCATGACGGCAGCCATGTCGGGGACTGTCCCAATTTTCGTGTCAGCGAAAATGGGACTGTCCCCTTTGGCCCTGCCAATTGACACAAAAAATCGTACACGGCCATGTGGTGGGGCCGGCCGGGATTGGAAATTTTGAGAGTTGTTGAACAAGGGAGAGGCGAGAGTCCCGAGGGAACGGGGAGAGAAGAACGGAGGAATGGAAATGGAGCGAGTTGTTGAACAAATGGATCATGCGGCCCTCCACCTGATGGCAACGCGGCCGGAGTTGTTTGCTCGGCAGGGCACGGTCGTGGCCACCTGGCGGCTCGTAGGGTGCGTGAAACGCACCAGGAGCGCCCGGTGCGTTTCACACACCCTGCCTCCCTCAATGGGAGAGGGGACCGTGCGCTACGGCCCCTACTATTGCCTGAGCTACCGCAACGAGGGCCGGCAGCGGTCGATCTATCTGGGCCGGGAAGGCCCGCTGGTCGAAGCCGTCCGCCGCACTCTGGCCGGCTTGCAGCAACCGCGGCGGCAGTGGCGGGCAATCGAGCGGCTCCGGCGCCAGGTCGGTTCGGCGTTGCGGATCCAAAAGGGCCGGCTCGACGTCCAATTGCGGGCCTACGGCCTGCGGCTGCAAGGCTTTGAGGTCCGCGGCTGGCGGACAAGTCTCTTGCGGGCCTTGACGAGGCCCAAGCCGCCCACCATCCGGCCGCTGGAACCGATCCGGCCGCCGAACCTGACGCTCCGCGGCCCGAAACCCATCCGTCCGCTGAGAGTTCCGCGGTACAAACCTCGCAGCCTGGCCCCCGCCGCGATCGAGGAACGTCTGTGGCAGGTGATCGCCGCGAGGCACGACAGCTCGTAGGGTGCGTGAAACGCACCGGCTGGGTGGCACTGTTGAAGTGTGCCACTGGCACTGCCAGCGCCTTCTCGGGAAGTTCTCAGACGACGGCCTGATTCGGTAAACCGTATATCATCGGCCAGCGGGGATGTTGCTCTCCGTGGAACGTCAACCCAATCACTGCACTGGCAGAGCCAGTGGCACACAACTTCCGCGGAGCCGATTATTCCGCCCCTAAAGGAGCTGAAGAACAAAGGGGATGGTCGTTTCCTGCCCCAGACGTGAACGTCTGGGCTACGGAAAAGCAGGCATTATTCTCCGATTCTGCACCCGCTACGGAAAGAGCCGCCATCGTGGCACCGAACGAAATCCACGGAGATGAACCACTACCGGCCCGGCTCCGCTCCGACTTCGTCGCGCTGATCGGTGTGCTCGCGCTTGCGGAGGTAGAGCTTGATGGGCACCTCGCCGAACTTCAACTCGTCGCGGAAGGCCCGCAACAGGTAGCGCTGGTATTGCGCGGAGATCGCCCGCGGATCGTTGCAGAAGAGGACGACCGTGGGCGGCTGCACGGCCACCTGCGTGGCGTAATAGACTTTCGGCCGGTGGGTTTGATGCACGGGCGGCGGATTGCGCTCGAAGGCGGCCTGCACCGTCTTGTTCAACTGCGCCGTCGGCACCCGCTGGAGCGACTGCCGAAAGAGCATCTGGGAGTGGTTCAACATCGCCTTGACGTTCTTGCCGGTCTGGCCCGTGATGAACGCGATCGGCGCGTACAACATCGTGCGGAAGTTGTCGCGGAGGTAACCGACCCATTTCTCGGTGGGCATGGCGCCGGCCATCAGGTCCCACTTGTTGATGACGAACATGCAGGGCTTGTACTGCTGGGCGATATAGTCGCACAATTGCCGGTCGACCTTGCCGATCCGCTGGCTGGCGTCGAAGAACAGCAGCACGACGTCGGCGCGGCGGATGCTCCGCTGGGCGCGGTGCGTGCTGTAGAACTCCACGTCGGTGCCGATGCTCTTGGCGCGGCGAAAGCCGGGCGTGTCGATGGCCAGGAAGGCCTTGCCGTCCAGCTCGAACCGCACGTCCACGCTGTCGCGGGTCGTGCCGGGCACTTCGCTGACGATCATCCGTTCGGCCTGCACCAGCGTGTTCACCAGCGTGCTCTTGCCGACGTTCCGCCGCCCCACGATGGCCAGCTTCATCAGGGGCTCTTCGGGCGCTCGGTCTTCAAGCGAGGGCTCGGGCAGGCGCTCGTAGATGGCGTCCAAGAGATCGGCCTTGCCCCGGTTCTCCAGGGCGCTGACAGCGGACGATCTTCCGCCCGAATTTATAGAACTCGTCGGCCTGGCTTTCCAAGACCGGCGTATCGGCCTTGTTCGCCACCAGGAACACCGGCGCGGTGACGTAACGAAGACGCTTGGCCACCTCCTGGTCCAAAGGCACCGGCCCGTCGCGGCAATCCACCACGAACAGCACCACGTGCGCCGTGTCGACCGCGGTCTGGATCTGGCTCTCGACCTGCTCGGTCAGGTTATCGGCGTCCTCGATGCCCATCCCGCCGGTGTCGACCAGTTCGGCAAACCGGCCCTGGATCTCGATCAAGTGCGTGACGCGGTCGCGGGTCACCCCGGCCGTCGGATCGACGACGGTAAGCCGCTTCCCGGCAAGCCAATTGAAGATGCTCGACTTGCCCACGTTGGGACGGCCGACAATGACAACTTGTGGAATACCCATAACCTCCTATAATAGTTACGCGGCACGGCGGGTGCCAGTCGGCGGGAGAGTCGACCGTCCTACAGGACTACTGGACGCCAGAGCAACATGGCCATGCCAAAGAGAAGCGTCAAAGCCGTGGTTCAGCGGTTGGAAAGCCTGCAGCGAGCGGGAGTAACCCACGTAAAACGGGGTCGGAAAGGCGTTTCACCCCCCCGCGTGGAGGAAAGCATGGCCAAACGGCCGCCGTCGAACGTGAGTCAGCCCTCTGAAGCCACGCCAGCGACGGGCGCGGCCGAGCGTGGCCGCGTCGCCGCCGGGCTCAAAGCGGCTGCCCGCGTCGTGGGGCAGGTTGCCAGTCCGCCCGCGGTGCCGGCAGGGTCCGCCGATCCCCGGTGCGAGGCCCTGGCCGCCGTGGCGCGGGACGTGGCGGCATGCACACGCTGCAAGGAACTGGCCCGAACGCGGACCCAGACGGTCTTCGGCGTGGGGAACCCGTATGCCCGGCTGGTCTTCTGCGGCGAGGCCCCCGGCGCCGACGAAGACCGGCTCGGCGAGCCGTTCGTGGGCCGGGCCGGCCAACTGCTGACCGACATCATCGTCAAGGGGATGAAGATGCGCCGCGAGGACGTCTACATCCTCAACATCCTTCGCTGCCGGCCGCCGGGAAACCGCACTCCCCTGCCGGTCGAGGCCGCCAATTGCCGCGAGTACCTCGACCGCCAATTGGCGATTATCCAGCCGAAGTTCATCTGCTGTCTGGGGGCCGTGGCGGCCCAAAATCTGCTGGGCACGGAGAGTTCGATCGGACAACTCCGCGGCCGCATTCACGACTACCACGGTGTCAAGGTCGTATGTACCTACCACCCGGCCTATCTGTTGCGGAATCCGCAGGCCAAACGCCCCGTGTGGGACGATATTCAGATGCTGATGGCGGAAATGGCAAAGGACGCGGAATGAGGCGCGGATCGGACGGCTCGTCTCAGGGCCGATCAGTTATTCACTGTGGGAGGCGACTCCTGTCGCCGATTGCTTGAAAACAACCGGAAATCGGCGACTGGAGTCGCCTCCTACAGCCGGATTTGGGAAAACTGATTGGCCCTGTGGCTCGTCTGGACAAACAGGCGGCAATCGGCGAATATGTCGGCCATGCCGTACAGCGATTTTGACGTCGACAGCCTGGCCCGCTATCTGCACTTGGCCCCCCAACAGGTGGCCAAGCTGGCGGAGCGCGGCAAGCTGCCCGGCCGAAAGGTGGCCGGCCAGTGGCGGTTCGCCAAGCCGGATATCCATCACTGGTTCGAGCATCGCATCGGGCTCTCCGACGAATCGGAGTTGATCGAGGTCGAGGCCGTGTTGCAGCGAGCGGCGTCGCCGGAGAACCGGCAGGACGTTCGCATCGCGGAGATGCTGCCGGTCGAGGCCATCGCCGTGCCGCTCCGCGCCCGCACCCGCAACTCGGTGATCGATTCGATGGTGGAACTGGCCGGTCGAACCGGCTGGCTTTGGGACGCCAAGGAGATGGCCGAGGCGGTAAAGGCCCGCGAAGACATCTACCCCACCGCGTTGGAGAACGGCGTGGCACTGTTGCACCCCCGCCGGCCGATGGCGAAGATCTTGGGCCAGCCGTTTCTGGCGTTGGGCTGCACGGGGGCCGGCGTGCCATTCGGCGGGGCCGCCCCGCTGACCGACGTGTTCTTCCTGATCTGTTCGATCGAGGACCGCGGCCACCTGCAGGTCCTGGCTCGGTTGAGCCGCATCCTGGCGTCGGCCGGCTTTCTCGACGCCCTGCGGCAAGCGGCCGACGCCCGAGCGGCACACGACCTGATCGTCGAGACGGAAAAGAACCTGTAACGGCAGTTGAAAGTGGGACGGATTTCCTAATCCGTCCAGTCATCCGGGTCGGATTAGGAAATCCGTCCTACACTGTGGCATTGCCTATGAACGAACTCTCAATCCTGCTGTTGGGCGACACGCGTCGGACCGAGTTTGAGCGGGCACGCACCGTCGCCAATTCATGCGGCGCCGTGAGGGAGTTTGCCGACGTGGCCTCGGCGGCGGCCGCGTTGGCCGAGGCCCATGTCGTGCCCGACGTGATCGTCATCGCCCAAAGCTTTCCCGGCCAGTTTTCGCATGAAGCGATAGACGGCTTGCGCCGGTTGGCCCCGTTGGCCCGAGTGGTGGGGCTGATGGGGAGTTGGTGCGAGGGCGAGATGCGCACCGGCTCGCCTTGGCCGGGCGTCGTGCGAACCTACTGGCACCAGTGGACGGCCCGCTGTACCCGGCAACTCGACCGCCTGGCCGCGGGGCAATCCACCTCGTGGGCGCTGCCGCCCACCGCGACCGAGGAAGAGCGGCTGCTGGCCAACATCTCTGAGCGTTGGCCGCGGTGCGAGGGCGTGGTGGTGATCCAATCGCGGTCGCAGGAGACGGCCGATTGGCTGTCGGCCGCATGCCGGAGCCGCGGGCTCGCCACAGTCCGGCAACGCTCACCCGCCACGGCCCGAGTCGAGGGAGCGACGGCGGCCATCTACGACGCCGCGAACCTCTGCGACGGCGAATACGACGAACTGCACCATCTGGCCGCCGCAATGCGTCCCGCGCCGGTCATCGCCCTGCTGGCGTTCCCTCGCGTCGAGGACCAGCAGCGAGCCCTCTGGGCCGGCGCCGCCACCGTGCTCTCCAAGCCTCTGGCGGTCGACGATTTGTTCTGGGAGTTGGATCGAGGTGCTAATGTCCGCGTCATCACCACCTAAATCGCTTCCAGGAATGTCCACACCTCTCGCACGAGTATCGCCGTCTCACTGGTAAGAAAGGCCATATCGTCACGAATCCAAAAGCGCCGCACGGCTCAATTTCTCATGCACGGCAGCCGATCGACATCGCGGACAGACCTCCTTCTGACCACCGTCATCTGCCGAATCGGTTTCGTCGCTGCTGTCCGTCGTCCGCGTGGTCATGGGGACTTTGCCTTTCCTTTCCTCAGAACCCGGCAGAACCAGTACCAAGACACTGCCGCCGCGGCCACCATCATGGCAGAAACGAGTGCCAGACCTAGTACAGCCGGTGTCATAAACAGCGGCGTCACGTCGACATCGGTGCCAGAGACCACGACGAATACAGAGCGGCTCAAAACGAGGCACATGTAACACGCGTGGACCGAAAAAGCCGAGATCAGCGTGGCAGTGCTGCCCAAGGCCATCAACGTAGCGATGTGCTGTCCCTGTGGCGACAGACGGCGGAAGACCACAACCGCGGTTCCGCCCGCAGCAACGACTAACGCCGTGATGGCCAACGCGTACAGGACTCGTTCGGGGTGAGAAGAGTAATAATCGGCCGCGTTGTTAGCTTGATATTCATGGGCGGCCCAAGCCGCCATCATCAAGATTAGGCAGACTGCCGTGGCCGACCTGATGGTGCTTTTCTCCATCGGCACAGACTCCCTGGCTCAGTTGCCTCTGTTGCCTCCTGTTCAAACCCATCGCCGGAGAAGCTTTGCACGCGCCTTTTCGATCCCGAATTCGCTACCTCCCATTATCCAGCTTCCCAAACACCATCCGCCCGGCGCTGGTTTGCAACACGCTGGTGACGGCGATCGGAACGGTCTGGTTGACGTGATCGCGGCCGGCTTCGACCACCACCATCGTGCCATCTTCGAGATAGCCCACGCCCTGCCCGGCCTCTTCGCCGGCCTTGACGATGCGGACCTCGATGCGCTCGCCCGGCAAGAACACGGGCTTGAGGGCGTTGGCCAGGTCGTTCAGGTTGATGACGGTCACGTCCTGCAAGCGGGCGATCTTGTTGAGGTTGTAGTCGTTGGTGATCAGCTTCCCTTGCAGGTGCTTGGCTAACGCGACCAGCTTCAGATCGACCGACTGGCCGGCATACTCGGGCAAGTCGTGCTCGTGGATCACCAGCTCGATGTTGGGGTTGGTGCGGAGCCGGTTCAGGATG
This sequence comes from uncultured Planctomycetaceae bacterium, assembly GCA_963759115.1. Lineage (GTDB taxonomy): Bacteria > Planctomycetota > Planctomycetia > Pirellulales > Thermoguttaceae > CAVWXT01. Next base: position 2,274,916 of record CAVWXT010000005.1, on the reverse strand, counting down.
TCGAGCCCCCGCCGGCCGCGGCTGCGGCGCATCCGGTCGGAGCTGTCGGCAATCCCCTGCAATTCGCTGATCACGAACTTGGGCATGATGAATTGCCCGTCGAAAATCTGCGTTTCCACGACGTCGGCGATCCGCCCGTCGATCACCACGCTGGTATCGAGAATGCAAGGCTTGAGCCCTTTCACTTCCTTGACGAATTCGACGTAGGGAATGATGAAGCGAAAATCGTTCCTGGTCTGCATCAGCAGACTGATGCACGCATAGCAGAGGATGAGTCCCAGCACCAGCAGCAGAGGATTGCGGATGCGATCCCCTATCGCAGTCTGCGTGAGGGGAATCAGCGCCAGGCCCACGACGTAGGTCAGGAACAGGCCGACGATCATGCCGAAGTACACCGACGTCATCGTGTCGAGGTGTTTCCGGCGAACCGAAACGTCCAAGGCGATTACGCCCAGGGCAACGGACATCATCCCGCCGAACACCGCCCAAGATTTCCAGGGGGCATCCAGGTCGATCAGGCCGGGGGCATTGAGAACGGAAATGCCCAGGCCGGCCGCCACCAGCACAAACACGCAGCGTAAGACGATTAGGCCCATAATTGCACACTCCCCCCTTGAACCCTACAACCAATTGTAGTGAACCAATCTTCGGACTGGAAGCGCCCCCCCCTTTTTTTCTTTCGTCTACAGAGACACAATTACCTGCATGAGCTCCATCAAATCCACACTTGCCCAGTTGGAAACCGCCCGAACGGCCAAGAAGCTCTCGGCGTCGGCCGCCGACAACATCCGCACCTGGCTGACCGAGCCGTATTATGAGGATTATGCCGCCCAGGTGGCCGAGCATCTGGCGGAAGAAAAGTGGCAGGACTTGGAAGAGGCCTTTTGGACCACCATCCCCTTCGGCACGGGGGGACGCCGCGGCCGCATGTACCCGATCGGCTGCAACGCCATCAACGACCGCACGATCGGCGAGAGCGCCCAGGGCTTGGCCGACTACGTGAAGGGCCAAGTCGCGGCAGACAGCAGTGGCCCTGCGCCGCGCGACGCCGGCCGGCCGCTCTCCTGCGCCATCGCCTACGACACCCGCCACCGATCGCGTCACTTTGCCGAGCTTTGCAGCGAGATCATGGCCGCCGCCGGCTTCACGGTTTACTTCCTCGACGGTTTCCGGAGCACACCCGAACTGTCGTTCACGGTGCGACACAAAAAGTGCGACTGCGGGGTCATGATCACCGCCAGCCACAATCCGCCCTCCGACAACGCGGTGAAGGTCTACGGCCCGAGCGGTGGGCAGTATGTGCCGCCCCACGACGCCGACTCGATCGACCAGATGCAGCGGGTGACGTGGATCAAGCGGGTGGGGTTCGCCGAGGCGTTGGCCGCCGGCAAGGTGGTTTATTGCCAGGAGGAGGTGGACGCCGCGTTCATCGAGGCCGTGCTCAAGCAGAGCGTGCCCGGCCCGCGGAACCTCGGCATCCTGTATTCCCCCCTGCACGGCGTGGGCGCGTCGGCCGTGCTCCCGGTCCTGAGCGGGGCCGGCTTTCACGAGGTGGAGATCTTCGGGCCGCACTCCCAGCCGGATGGCGACTTCCCCAACGTGCCCAATCACGTCGCCAACCCGGAGAACGCCGCCGTGTTCGACGCCATGATCGCGCGGCGCGTGAGTCCGGGGCCGACCTGATCCTGGCCACCGATCCCGATTGCGACCGGCTGGGCTGTGCAGTGCGGAAGTCGCCGGCCGCCGACGCTCCGTGGGTTACGCTAACCGGCAACCAACTCGGCTCGTTGCTGGTCGATTTCCTGCTGCGCACCCAGCAAGCGGCCGGCACGCTTACGCCCAGGCACTTCGTGAAAAAGGGGACTGGCTCCGAACCGGCCGATGTGAATGCCGCAAGAAACGGTGGTGGTGAGGTGCCTGTCCCCCTTTTTCAACAGGCTGTTACGCCCAAGCTCTTCGTGGTCAAGACACTGGTGACCACGGAACTGATGCGTCGCATTGCCGACCATTACGGCGTGCAGACGGCCGGCAATCTGCACGTCGGATTCAAGTGGATCGGCGCCGAGATCGACCGTCGCGGCCCCAAGGAGTTCGTCTTTGGCGCCGAGGAATCGTACGGTTTCCTGGCTGGCGACCACGTCCGCGACAAAGACGCCGCCGTGGCTTCGCTGCTGACGGCCGAACTGGCCGTCCAACTCAAGGCTGAAGGCAAGACGCTCTACCAGCGGCTCGACGAACTGTTCCGGCAGTACGGCTGCTTTTCGGAGGGGCAGATCAACGTCCAAATGCCCGGCGAGAAGGGAATGGAAGACATGAGGGCGCTGATGGCGCGGGTCCGCACCGCCCCGCCGGAGAGCCTCGGCGGCCTAAAGGTATTAAGGGTGCGCGATTACTTGAACGGCACCGAGGGGACTGTCCCCGTAGGGAACGCGTGGACCATCACCCCGCTCGATGGTCCGACCGGCGACCTGGTGATCCTCGATCTGGAGGCGGAAGGCAACTATCTGGCGGTGCGACCGTCCGGCACGGAGCCCAAGGTGAAGATCTATCTGTTCGCCTACGATCCGGCCGCCGCTCTCACCGATCTGGACGCCGTCAAGGCCGCCCAGTCCGCACGTCTCAAGGCCATCGGCGCCGACTTCCGCGCATTTTCCGGCGCGTGATCGCTACTGACGACATCGAAACCGATGACGCAGGCCAGCACGGGAATGGCCTCGCAGTACTCATACCTCAACCAACTCCAGTCGTAGCCCAAGCGCTTCGGCAACCGCCTGCACACTCGAAAGCTTTGTGTCGCGACCATACTCGATATCGCGAACAGTGTTCGGGTTCGGAACGCCAGCCCGCTTCGCCACCGCATACCACGTAAGCCCCTGCGCCTCGCGCGCCGCACGGATTTGTGCAGCGACACCTTCCGTCATCGGTGCAAGCCGCGGCGGGTTCCGCGGCGGGAACTCCTGCCGCACCTTCTCTCGGATTTCTTGCAGCCGTTTACGTTCTTCCTGGCTCTGTGGCCCGTGACGGCGGATGCGACTAATGATCTTTTTGCTCATGACTCTTGGTCCTCACATTTCCGGCACCTCGTAAGCGGTGACGGGGTAGATGGCATCCTCGTTGACTTGCTCATACACAACGATGATGAATTCCCCGCTCGGCGTGTATCCAAAGCAACAAGGCCGCCCGGTACTGCTGCTAATCCCCTCCTTCGTTGGATTCTCGAGAACGTACTCGACATCCTCCATCGTCAGCCCGTGTTCAGCGACGTGTTGGACGTTACCTTCGGCCAGATCGTCATCGTCCCAGATTACTTGCACGAACCTCATCATCCTCTCTCAATCGAACTCTCTCATTATAGCATTGGCTTGCTATAATGCAATAGGTTGCGATATTCGGCGGGAGTTCCGGGGACACCATACGTAATTCTTGTTTTCACAGTCGGAAACGCTGTCCCGCAGCGCCGCACACCGATGGGCTCGATTCTACCGGAGAAGAAGGAGAAGAAGAAAGGTGACAGCCACCAAATATGCGGCGACTATGCAAGTCTTTCTTCGGTCGCTCACGCGGCCGAAGCGTCCACAGTTTCGGACACTTGCCATCGCGGCATTGCCATTCTGCGGCATAGCACGCCCGATTTGCCCGATTCTACCGCGCCGCGCGGAATGGCTGCAACATGCCGTCCATTCGGGTGGAACACTTCTTGATCTTGAAAACCCCCCGATCAAAAGCGCATGATCGTCGTGGGCGGAGAGTCGACGTCGGAAGTCGAGAGTTGAGAGTGTAGAGTCGAGAGCCAAACGCAGAGAGGGAGAGGGGAGGGAAGACAGAAATTGGAAACGGCGCGAGTTGTTGAACAACAGGGTGTCGGAGGGTTGAGGGTCGAGGGTCGAGGGTCGAGGGTCGATAATCGAGAGTCGACAGGGGAGAGGTCGAGAGTCAAGAGTCGAGAGCGGAGACGGGAGGGAAGACGAGAATTGGAAACGGCGCGAGTTGTTGAACAACAGGATCGTGCGGCAATCCGCCTGTCGGCGGCTCGGCCGGAACTGTTCGCCCGGCACGGCGCGGTGGTGGCCCACGGTTCGCGCCTTACCGACCCGGAGCGCCGATTTAGCGAGCCCTTCCGGCGACGTCGGGGCAGCGCCAGACCGATTTCTGCGCGAGCCTGGCGACGGCGCGAGCCCGATAATTTCAGAAGTGCAAGACACTGTGGTGAAAGAGGTTACGGCGGCGGACGGTAATTATGCACAGCCCCCCGCAATGGGTTATCGGCGAAGCATAACAAACACAAGTCTCTGTGCTGCAATGGGTTGCGACAACATCTTTCATCAGCGCAAATGCGGCGCCCCAGGGGTCGTGCGCGAAAATTGATAATCAGGCCCTGCGTCAGGCAACCCGAGGAACTGTGTGAAGCTCTATGGACGGCTACAATCGAGCCAATCGTCGGCCCCCGCTGCGGATGACTCGATACTTGGGAGCGAAGGAGAACACGATGCGGCGTCAAGTCATTGCGGTCATCATGGCCCTGGCAATCGGATTGCCGTGCCTTCCAGCGGCGCGGGCCCAATCGGTCAAGTACGAACCCAACTGGCAGTCGTTGGACGCCCGGCCCTGCCCGGCGTGGTTCCGCGACGCCAAGTTCGGCATCTTCATCCACTGGGGCGTCTATTCCGTACCGGCCTGGGGCCCGCCCAAACAATACTCCGAATGGTACGGATTCAACCTCGGCCGGCAGAAGAACAACCCCAAGGACCTGTGGTGGCAGTTCCACGAGCGCGTCTATGGCCCGACGTTCGAGTACACCGACTTTGTGCCGATGTTCAAGGCCGAGCTGTATAACCCCGATCAGTGGGCGGACCTCTTCTACCGTTCCGGGGCCAAATACATCATCCCCACCTCGAAGCACCACGACGGCTTCTGCCTGTGGCCGAGCGCCGAGGCGGACCGCGACTGGGGGCGCCCTTGGAACAGCGTGAGTGCGGGCCCCAAGCGGGACCTACTGGGCGAACTGACCGAGGCCGTGCGAAAGAAGGAAGGCATGCGGATGGGGTTCTACTACTCGTTCTACGAATGGTTCAATCCGCTCTGGCTGAAGGACCGCAGCCGTTATGTGACCGAGCACATGCACCCGCAGTTCAAGGACGTCGTGACCCGTTACCGGCCTTCGATTGTCTTTTGCGACGGCGAGTGGGACATGACGTCCCAAGAGTGGAAGAGCCCGGAACTGCTGGCCTGGCTCTTCAATGAGTCGCCCTGCAAAGACGAGGTGGTGGTGAACGATCGCTGGGGCAAGGACTGCCGCTTCAAGCATGGGGGCTACTATTGCACCGAGTATGGCACGGGCATGAAGGACGATTCCCACCCGTGGGAGGAGTGCCGGGGCATGGGCTACTCCTTCGGCTATAGCCGGGCCGAGGGCCTCGACGACTATCAGAGCCCCCGCGAACTGGTGTTGTCGCTATGCGATCTGGTCAGTCGCGGCGGCAACCTGAACCTGGACATCGGTCCGGCCGCCGACGGCACGATCCCCGTCATCATGCAGGAGCGGCTGCTGGCCATGGGCGCGTGGCTGAAGGTCAATGGCGAGGCGATCTACGGCACGCGGTGCGCCGGCCGGGATTGCCAATGGACGGAGGGCAAACGCCCGCAACAGACCTTCGGCGGCCAGGAGACGGCCTACAAGCAGATCCCCTACAAGCTGTTGGACATGGTAGGGCAATCGCCCCGCGGCCAGCAGGCCGTCAAGCAGGTCTGGTTCACAAAGAAGCCGGAGGCCCTGTACGCCATCACGGCCGGGTGGCCTGGCAGGCAACTCGTGCTGCGGAAGGTCCGCGTCCCCGCGGATAGCACCGTCACGATGCTAGGGCGCGAGGGGAAGCTCAGTTTCAGGGTGGACGGCCCAAACCTGGTAATCGACGTGCCGGCGCTCGGCGTGGAGGAGGTTCCCTGCCTCTACGCCTACACCTTCAAGATCAGCGGCGGCGAAGCGCTGCCGGAGAAGTAGTACGTCAGTCCGCCTTGGTCGGCAGCCGTCGCACGGCCAATGCCAGCATGATCCAGGTCCAGCCGTGGAAGAGCATTTCCAGGCCCACGAGCAATCCGAGGGCCCATAAGGTGCTTTGCGGGTAGTGGTGATAGATGATCACGCCGAGCAGAAACGTGACGATGCCGTTCAAGAGCGCCCAGCCCCAGTAGGTGAACTGCATCACCGTCGCGGCCACGATGCGAAACAGTCCGGTGATGATGAAGAAGACGGCCATGAACAAGGTCAATGCTCCGGCCGAGCGAAGGGGCGTGTCGATAATGATCCACCCTACGACCACGTAAAGCAGGCCGACGAGCAATTGGACCAACAGGCCGCCCCATTTCCCTACCCAGAACGACGCGGCGATCGTGGCTATGCCGGCAACGATCAGCGTCGCCCCCAAGAGTATCGTGGCCACCAGCGTGGCCATCACGGTCATGGCCGGTGAGATGATCGCGAGAGTCCCGCATACCGCCAGCAGGATGCCAAGGATTAGGAGCCAACGCCAGTTCGATTGGAGATGCTGGAACTCCCGCTGCAGTTGTGTGCTGCACGCGACGACGTTTGCACCTTGTACGGGTTGACCAAAGCCCTTGCCTGTTTCAGCGTTCATGATCCGCGTCCCTTCTCTTTCTTCGCGTAAAATGGGGAGGATTGGCAATCAATGCCGTCTCTCAAGGATAGTATGCAATTCGCGCAAGGCGAGAATGGGCGACTCGCTGGCAGATTCTCCGTAGAACGGGGGGAGGCGAGGAGACGCCGCACCGCCGTGATGGCAGACGCGCCACAGGTGAGGCTGGCGCCGCTCCTGAGCGGAAAAAAAAGAGCCGGACCTGCGAACAGGTCCGGCTTGGCTTTCTCGGACTCGGATTACCGAGACCAACAGGGCAGGTCCCGACACGTTCGGTGGTCAGCCCCCGCCAGGATGCTTCCAATGATCGAGCACATCCTGGGGCCGACCCCCGACAAGTCCGGAACGCTTAGGTTGTCTTCGGGGCCGGGGCCGCCGGAGCGGGTGCCGGAGCCGGAGGAGCCATCGTGGGGGCCGGTGCCGTCTTGGGGGCCGCACCACCCGTGCAGCCGCAGCCAGCCGGAGCGCAGCACGACGTCTCGCAGCACGATCCCGCACGGCAGCGCCGAGCGTGGCAACGCTTCGGCCGGCAGGTATTCGCACAGCAAGACTTCGGCGCGCAGGTGGCCGGAGCGCAAGCCTTCACTTCGCAGCAAGCCGCCGGAGCGCAAGGCTTCACTTCGGCGCAGGCCGCCGGAGCGCAAGCCTTCACTTCGCAGCAAGCCGCCGGAGCGCAGCAAGTCTTCGGTTCGCAGGTCTTCGGACGGCAGGTCCGGACCTTCCTGCAGCGCTTCGGGCAGCAGGTCTTCGGCTCACAGGTAGCCGGAGCACAGGCCTTCACTTCGCAGCAAGCCGCCGGAGCGCAGCAAGTCTTCGGTTCACAGGTCTTCGGACGGCAGGTCCGAGCATGGCAACGCTTGGGATGGCACGTGGCCGGAGCGCACGTGTCGCAAGCCGCTGCACAAGCCGCAGGGGCGCAAGCATCGCTTGCCACCGCACGGCTCTCATTGCCCAACAGGGCGATTCCCAGCACCGCGACACCCAGCGCGATGCCCCACAAATAGATGCGATTCATTCGAGAAACCTCCAACTAAACAGGTACCGTAGCGTTAAAACTCATACATGCGCCGTCGCACACTTGACGCCTTCCGGCCTGACGGCCACCAACCGGAAAGCCACGCCTCACAGTTCCACTGTGCCTGCACCACGCAATCCGACAGCCGAATCACTTCCCCTGTTCAAGCTTCGCCGGCTGCACGCGATCGTAACGAATGCACAGCTTAGGACGATAAGCTAGCATAGTTGGTTCGCTTGTCAACCAGGGGGCGCGAAAATGTTCGTCCTGGGGCCCCTCGGCATTCTAGGAGTGATGCATGGAATGGATAGAAAAAACTAGCTCAGGAATTCGCCTATGGGCGGCCGCGCAAAAGAAAAGAGGGGATTCCAGCGGAGAATCCCCTCAACGTGCATGTCGCAAGTTGTTGTAATAAAACAACTTATACTTTTCTTCTCGAAATCGCCGCCCTCGCGATGATTTCCGGTGCCGACGTGCAATACGCGGTAACCCAGAAAGGTGGAAGCCAGAAAAAATCGGAAAGATTGCCCAATTTATCTGGTCGCCGGAGAATCTGTTTTTCCTGTTTCTTTGGCCTGTAGACCGCTTTCCTCCATCCGCCGCTGCATCTCCGTGCGGACCCATTGCTGCTGCTTGAGCAAGTCTTCCGGGTCTTCAAAGTTCAGTATGATCGGGTCATGATCGGGGAAGACCTTGGCGGCCACGCCGGCAATCCGCCAGCCTTCGGACTCGCGACGGAGCACCCAGACGGCCGTGTCGGTAATCGGTTTTCCTTCTTCATCGAGGTCGGTCCAAGTGCAGGCGACTCGCGCCCGTAATCGCCGACGTAGTCCACCTTGCCCACGGTAAAATGGGCGGTATCGCTGGCGGCGGGCGTGACGTTCTCTGTTCAGTGAAGCGGTCTTTTCGCGGGCCACCGTGCTCAGCAGCCGGATCGCTTTGTTGTCGCTGCCCGTCCGCACGGCCTCCAAGAATTCTTGGGTTGCGGCTGCTGGTGGTTCGAGTTTCACATTGGCGTCGGCAACGGTGGTAGCTGCGGATGTCGCCGAGTTGCCTCCCGTCGAGCTTGAGGTTGGCTTCGTCCCGTCCGACTTCCCACAACCGGCCGCGAGCGCGGCCACGATGGCCAACATGACTATCCCATGCATCTTCCGCATGATACCGACCTCCTTGTCACGGGAATCCCCCAGTTGACTTCCTGACCCCGTCTCCAGGGGCGAAGGAGTGTCGCAAAGACAGGCCGTCACGTCAAGACGAGAAACGGAAAACGGTAACTGGCGATGGCAATAGGACTTGGGACGGCCGCTGGGTAAAGCTTCGTCCAACCCGTTGGGGTATTTGGGCAACTTATCAGTAACTACTTTACCAGAAACACATTACGACAAACCGCGAATTCACTCTGGTGAACTTAGGCAAGGAATTGGACGGGTTGGACGAAGCTTTACGCCGCTGGGCGGCAAGCTGGGCAACGCCGAACCTGCCGTTCGCCGGGGGGAGAGGAGAAGTCTTGGGCGGAATAGCTGCCGACGTTGGATCCGCCGGATACCAGCTTGCCGATCCAGCCGATCTTAACCCCGACGCGCTGCCCGCCAACCCGCCACAACCGGCTCTTTGGACGTGGCGATGCCTTGCCGAAGGTGATACAATGCTGACGAATCACGCCGCCCAACGGTGAGCGAGCCTCATGGGTCAACCACTACACCTCGACGCCGCACTGATTCTCGACTCGCTGGGCGATGCCGTCTACGTGACGGACGTTGACCGCCGCTTCCTCTACTGGAATCGGGCCGCGGAGCGGGCTACCGGCTGGCGGGCAGAAGACCTGTTGGGGCGGTCGTGCTTCGACAACATTCTGTCCCACGTCGACAAGGACGGCCACCGCATGTGTGGCAAGGAGCACTGTCTCCTGCACCGTTCGATCGTTACGGGCACCAGCAACGTCTGCCCGCTGGCGTTCGCACGGAAACGCAACGGTCAGCGCATTCCCGTGGAAATCACCGTGGCGCCCATTCGAGATGCATCGGGTACGGTTGTCGGCGGGGTGGAAGTCTTCCGCGATCTGTCGCCGGTGATCCGAGACCTGCAGAAGGCGCAGGCAATCCAATTCGCTTCCCTGCAACACGATCTGCCCCAAGACCCGCGCATCCGGTTCTCCTCGCATTACATGCCACACGACATCGTGGGCGGCGATTTCTACGGCATCCGGCAGCTTGACAGCGAGCACTACGGCGTGTTCTTGGCCGACGTGATGGGGCATGGCATCGCGGCGGCCCTCTACACGATGCACCTCAGCGCCCTGTGGGACAGATACCATTGATTGTTGGCTACCCCTTCGGCGTTTGCCGCCAAGATCAGTAACGAGCTAAACCGGCTCGTCAGGGGGGGCGAGGCCTTTGCCGCGGGGATTTGCGGGCTGATTGATCTGGGCCGCCAGGAATGCACTCTGGCCGGGGCCGGCAACCCGCCCGCGCTGCTCTTGCGTGCCAGCGGCAAGTACCGGCAAGTGGAGTGTCCGGGCCATCCGCTGGGACTGATGCCGGACGACTCGTACAACGACACTCGCTTCGCTCTCCACCCCGGCGACCGCCTCATGCTCTTCAGCGACGGCGTCGTCGACATCCACAATGCCGACAACAAACTCCTGGGCGTGGACGGCCTGATCGGCATCTTGAAGGGCCTCGACTATCTGCAATCGGAGGTGCGGCTGGCAGCCATCGAAGAGGCGCTGCTGAAATACTCGAACGCCATCCGGCCGGAAGATGATCTCACGCTCATCGAGATCCGCGTCACTCCTCCTCAAGCATCCCGATGATTTCCCGCGCCACCTCTTCGACGGATTTGCCGGTCACGTCGACGCGCTGCCATTGGTGTTGGCGGCAGAGGTTGTCCATGTGGCGCAATTCGGCGTGGATGTGATCGAGCGAGGCGTAGGGTTGCAGCGGAATCGCCTCCTCTTGGGCTCGGGCGCGGCGGAGTTGCCGGAGTCGGTCGGGGGTTATCGCCAGACAGAATACCCGCTCGGACGGCACTCCGAGCAGGGATTTCGGCAGCGGCACGCCCGGCACCAGCGGCACGTTGGCCGCGAACCAACCTCGATAGGCCAGGTAGAGCATGGTGGGCGTCTTCATAGTGCGCGAGATGCCCACCAATACCACTTCGGCCCGTGCGAGGCTGTCCGAGTTCTGCCCGTCGTCGTGGCGGAAGGCGAAGGCGACGGCCTCAATTTCCCGGCTCTTGGCTTCCGCCAGCGATTGGAGGAGCCCCGGCTTCTCTTGCGGGGCGAGATTCAGTCCGGTGGCGAGCCGTTCGAGGATCGGGCCCATCAGGTCGAGGGCGTCGACGCTGTGAGCCCGCGTTTCGCTCCGCATCACTCGCCGCAGGTCGTCGGAGACCAGCGTATGGATGATCAGGGCGGCTTCAATGTCGCTGGCTTCGCGGACCAGGGCGTGAACTTGCCGCGGCGTGCGGACGTGGGCCCGCCGAACCAGCCGCACGGGGGCGTCCTGAAACTGGGCCAGCGCCGCCTGCACCATGCGCTGGGCCGTGTCGCCGGTAGCGTCGGAAACGACAAAGACCGTGAGCATCTCTCGTTGACGTGTTAATTGATCGGCCGAAGATGGCTGAAGTTAAGCACGTCAATTCCGGCCTTACTTAGGTGGTTGTACAGTTCGAAGTCGTCCGTCAGAACCAAGTAGTCGTTCATCGCCAAGTGCATGATACCCGCATCAGTCAACCCGACACTCCGAAAACAACTCAGGTTAGCAGCATCCGCGCTGACAACATAGTGCTCGGACAGATCGGTCATTCTCATCGCGAACATGTCGAAGTATTGGGCTCTCGCTGGCTCAGTCCAATTCGGCGAGAGATTACTGACCTCCGAAAGAATATTCGGAGTAGTCACGACGCGATCAAACCGTGAGAGAATCCACTTCAAGCGGTCAAAGTCTTCTGCTGAGTACCGATCGCGGGTCCGCTTGAACTGCGTGATCTTTGACCGGTCATAGTTCCCTACGAAGTAAAGAAGGAGAATATTCGCATCAACGAGGACCCCTCGCGATTTGTAGCGTTTCAACAAACAGATGACATGATCGTTCATGCGATCTGTCTTATCTTCACCGACCGGACCGCTCCCGTCTTCGCGTCAACAGTGACGCTCTTGTAGTCTCGTGCCTTAGAATCGACGCCCAAAGTGGCTGCGATGGCGCCGGGACCTACGCCGCGACCAAGCTCAAGGTTATGAGCCATTCGTTGCCGCTTTTCGATGGTTCAACCTCCTCCAACCGTAAGCTCGACAAGTCTCCCTCACCGAAATTCTCGGCGACGAACTGCATAGCCGCTTTGATCGCTTCTTTGACTGTAATCATTTCCGCCCTGCTCCAACCGCTTATACGAAGCCCTTCGTCAAACGCACCCACGCATGACGCCAACCGGGACCAACCACAGACAATTATACCACCTTTGACTGAGGCGAACATCCACGGGGCAAGATTGCGCGTAGAGTAATGTCATTGACAAGCCGAGATTTGATCTTGCCGCGCACCGCCGATGCCGGTAAAAGTCACGCCCGCCGGCCGCTCTTCGCGGACCCATTTGCCATTTCTTGCCTATTTTGAGCGATTCAATCCATCTGCCCATGTCATACGCCAAAAATTGCCTGATCCTGCTTCTGCAAGCTATTGCCTGGCTGTCATTGGCAGCCACGACCTACGGCCAAGCGCAACCCCCAAAACCGCTCTCGGACGAGGACTTCATTGCGCTGGTGCAGTCCCGTCTCAAACAGGTCGATGATCTGCGCGATCTGGACGAAGCCGAGAAGGGGAAGGTCAAGGATCTGTACCAGCAGGCATTGGGGGAAATGGCGAGCGTGAAGCGGTGGACTGAGAAGGCTGCGGATTTTGAGAAAAAGGCCAGCAACGCACCCGCGGACCTCCAACAGACGAACAGCCGCCCTGGCCACCCTATCGGCCCAACCCATTGCCGAGATCCCCGGCGACACCAAGTCACTCGAACAACAGATCTCGAAGCGCGAGACCGAACTGGACGCGTGGCGGAAGGCGTTGGAGAGCGACGAGGGCGAACTGAAGGATCGCGCCAGCTCGCCGGGCGAAGATACCCGAGCAGGTCAGCGCGGCAAAGAAGCGGCTGGCTGAACTAACAGCCCAACTTCAAACGCCGTTGCCCAGCGAGGAGGTATCCCCGGCAAATTCCGCCCGGCGGATGATGCTGGTGGCCCAGCGACGGACGGCGGAGCAAGAAATCCTGTGCTGCGAGAAGGAACTGGCGGCCTACGAGGCGCGGACCGAGTTGCTGCCGCTGAGCCGCGACCTCAACGCGCGGCGGGTTGCCCTGGCCGAGCAGGAAATCAAGCAGTGGCAGGAGATTGTCAACCGGCGGCGGCAGCAAGAGGCCGAGCAGCAGGCGCGGCAGGCCGCCTGGGAGGCCGGGCCAGGCCAATCCGGCCGTACGCGAGTTGGTCAAGAAGAACGCCGCACTGGCCGAGATGCGGAAACCGTTGGCCGAAGCGCATCGTCGATGCCACCCGCCAGTTGGAACAGGTCAACCAGCAACTTGACCGAGCTGAAGGAGCAATTCAAGCCCGTCCGCGAAAAGGTCGAGGCAGCCGGAAAAACCAACGCCACCAACACCATCGGCCTATTGCTGCGGAAACAACGCGAGTCGCTTCCCAACCTTCGCGTATACCGCCGCAACATCGCGCGTCCGGCAGCAGACGATCGGCGAGGGCGAACTGGCGTGGCTGCAATTGTCGAACGAACGCAAGGCCCTGGCGAATCTCGACCAGCAAACCCAGGCTCGTGCTGCAGAGCCTGGACGTGAACGCAACAGAGCGGCAATCGAGCCGAATTGGAGGCGGCGGTCCGCGAGGCCCTCAAGACCGCGAAGGATTACCTCGACGCCCTGATCGTCGACCACGACACGTACTACGAGAAGCTGGCGACCTGACGATCGCCGAGCAGCAACTGATCGAGGAAACGGAGGATTGTGCCCGGTACATCGACGAGCGGGTGCTGTGGATCGCCAGCGCCGCGCCGCTTCAGCGCGAGCGACGTTCGCTTGCGCCGGCGACGCGTTGTGGTGGCTGGCCGGCCCGAACGCCTGGCTCGACATCGGCCGGACGCTGGCGGCCGACGCCGGGCGAAACCCGGCCATTTCGGCCCTGGCATTGTGCGTTTTCGTGCTGCTGTTCTACTGGCGGCTGCGGTTTCCGGGCCCGCATCCAGGAGATCGGCGAGAAGGCGGCGCGAGGCAGCTGCTACCGCTTCCTGCCGACGCTCGAAACCGCCGTGCTGACGGTCTTGGCCGCCGTCGGCTGGCCGGGGCTGATGTGGTATCTCGGCTGGCGGCTGACCGCGGCCGCCGACGCCTCGGAATTGTGCAAGGCCGTTGGGCGCCGGACTGACCGAAACGGCCCGCGTGTTTCTCGCGCTGGAACTGCTGCGGCACATCTGCTGCCATCGGGGGCTGGGCGAGTCGCATTTCGGCTGGTCGGCCGCGGCGTTGAAACTGCTGCGGCAGAACATCCGCTGGTTCAGCCTGCCGGCGCTGCCGCTGATGTGCGTGGCGGTGGCCATGGCCTGGCAGGAGAACGATCGCTGGGACGCCTCGCTGGGGCGAATGTGTTTCGTGGCGGCGCTGCTGTGCTTCTCGCTGGCTCTGCACCGGGTTCTTCGCCCGCGGAGCGTGGTGTTCCAGGCGATGATCGCCGCCCGGCGCGGCGGCTGGCTGGAGCGCTTCCGCTACGTCTGGTATCCGCTGTGCATGCTGACGCCCGCGGCGCTGGCCATTCTGGCCGCGGTCGGCTACCACTATACGGCCCGGCAACTCGTCATGCGGCTGATCCTGACCACCTACGTGCTGGTGGGCGGGGTCGTGTGCCGCGCGCTGCTGCTGCGATGGACGTTGGTGAACCAGCGCAAGCTGGCCATCGAGCAGGCCCGGCAACGCCGTGCGGCCGCCCAGAGCGAGAGCAATTCCGGCGAAGAGGCCTCCGGCGGCCCGACCTGCCGGCCTCGGCCACGCCGGAACGCGATCTGGCCACCATCAACATCCAGACCCGCCGCCTGGTCGAATACTCGCTGGCCGTGGCCTGCGTGCTTGGCCGTATGGTGCGCGTGGGTCGACGTGCTGCCGGCCTTGGGCAATCCTCAACGTGAAGGTCTGGCACGACGACGGTCAGCGTGACCGAGGAAGAGCACGTCCCAAGCGGCGGGCACGCGATGGAGTCACCACCGAAGTCCCCGGCTGCGATCACGGCTGGCCGACCTTTGTCTGGCCGTCGATCATCCTGGCCACCACGGTGATCGCCGCCAAGAACATCCCCGGCCTGCTGGAAATGGCCGTGCTTGCAGCACCTGCCGCTCGATGCCGGCGCACGCTACGCCGTGGCCACGGTCTGCCGCTACCTGATCACCGATCGTCGGGCTGCTGCTCTGCTTGCGGCATGCTTGGGCGTGGGCTGGTCGAAGGTGCAATGGCTCGTGGCCGCCATGGGCTTGGGATTGGGCTTCGGCTTGCAGGAAATTTTCGCCAATTTCGTCTCCGGCCTGATTATCCTCTTCGAGCGGCCGGTGCGCGTGGGCGACGTCGTCACCATCGACGGCGTCACCGGCGTGGTCTCGCGGATTCGCATGCGGGCCACCACCATCACCGACGGCGACCGCAAGGAACTGATCATTCCCAACAAGGAGTTCATCACCGGCCGGGTGCTGAATTGGACGCTCACCGACCCGGTCAACCGGGTGGTGATCAACGTGGGCGTCGCCTACGGCTCGGATACCCAGCGGGCGGCCGAAATCCTCCTGAAACTCGCCCAGGACCACCCCCACGTGCTCGACGACCCGCCGCCGGGGGTGTCGCTGGAGTCGTTTGGCGACAGCTCGCTCAATTTTGTGCTGCGATGCTTCCTGCCGAACCTGGACAACCGGGGCACGGTGATCCACGAGTTGCACATGGCCATCGACCGGGAGTTCCGCGAGGCGGGCATCGAAATGCCCTTCCCGCAACAGGACGTTCACGTGCGATCGATCGACGTGCCGTTGCCCGTTCTCCAGCCGGCGGCAACGGGCCAGGCGTGCGCCGTGGCCGCCCACGGCGAGAACGAGGCCGACCGAAAGGGCGGCTTGAGCGACAATGACGAATGACGAAAGCCAAATGTCGCGAGAATGACGAAGACCGAATGTCGAAAAGGCGTCGGCGAATCGCTTTCCGTCATTTGAATTTCGACATTCGTCATTCCTTCGTCATTTGAATTTCGTCATTCGTCCTTCCTTCGAGTCAGTCTGCCCATGCCGCTGCTCCCGCCCTCCGAGCACTTTCCGCCGGCCGAGGACGCCGACCCCGAGGGGCTGGTCGGTTTCGGCGGGGAGTTGTCGCCCGAGTGGCTGCTGGACGCCTACCGGCACGGCATCTTTCCCTGGCCGATCACCGATTTCGAGGCCCCGCTGGCCTGGTGGTCGCCCGATCCGCGGGCGGTGATCGAGTTCGACCGGTTCCACGTGTCGCGGCGGCTGCGGCGGACCTGCCGCAGCGGCAAGTTCGAGGTGACGCGCGACCGCGATTTCGCCGGCGTGATCCGCGGCTGCGCCATGGCGCCCGGCCGGCTCAACCAGACCTGGCTGACGCCCGAAATGATCGACGCCTACATCCGACTGCACGAGTTGGGCCACGCCCATAGCGTCGAGGTGTGGTACCAGGGCGAGCTGGCCGGCGGGGTGTACGGCGTGGCGATCGGCGGGCTGTTTGCCGCCGAGTCGAAGTTCTACCGCGTCCGCGACGCCTCGAAGGTGGCGCTGGTGCACCTGGTCGAGCACCTTGCCCACTGCCGTTACAGGCTGCTGGACATCCAGCAGCTTACGCCCCATACGGCCCGACTGGGCGCCATCGCCATTCCGCTGCCGAGTATCTTGCCCGGCTAGCCGAGGCCGTCGACCTGCCGGTCACATTCTGACGCCAAGCCGCCGCCCGTTTTGTTCCACCTGGCGGGACAATAGCATCGAGGAAATCAGCCGTTTTTCGACCCTTTGATTGCTGGACTTGCACCTGCTACAATTGCAGTGGGCGGAGAAAAACGTCATGCCCGAACTCAGTCGTTTTTTGGGGATCGTGATTCGGATGTTTGTCGAGTTCGGCATGCCGCACCATCTGCCGCACTTTCATGCCTATTATGGCAAGGATGTTGCCGTTTACCGGCTGAGACCGATTGAACTGATGGAGGGAGGATTGCCCAGACGACAACAGCGATTTGTCGAAGCCTGGGCGGAACTTCATGAAGAAGAATTGCTCGCAGATTGGGAATTGCTGCAATCGGGCCGGAAGCCGCTCCCCATCGAACCGCTCGAACCAAGGTGAAGCATGAACCATCCTATCCATCAGGTTGCGGCCTTTCAGATCGTTGGACCCTATTCGCTCCGCGTGCGGTTTGAGGACGGTTTGGAACGGACGATTGATTTTTCGCCCGTGCTTGCCGGCGAACTGTTTGGTCCGTTGCGCAATGGTTTACTTTTCCAGCAAGTGCGGCTTGATGAGGAGGCACAAACGCTCGTCTGGCCGAACGGCGCCGACTTCGACCCGGCTACGCTATACGATTGGCCACGGTACGCGGAGGCTTTCGCCGCGCAAGCCAAACAATGGCAACTTGCGCCCGCGTAGATGTCCGTGATGGACCCTTGCGGGTAAAGGTGTGCCAGAAAACAACTGGAACACGCCGTACGCGGAGCGGCGGCACGTTGCCGACGAATCAGCCGACCTGGTTTGCCTGGCCCCGCCTTTCAAAGTCGGCGGGTAGCCGGCCCTGAGGCACGAAGGGCGTGGTGGGCCGGGGGAAAATCTAGCCTCTCGTTGGAGTTCAGCGACGTGCCACCCAACCCGCGCGGCGCCGCGGCCGGCTTCTCCAGCAGTACACTCTCATACATAATGGGAACGGTTGATCGTGACACATCTTTGCGAACCCGGGGCTATCTTATCGCAAGCCCTGCGGGCTATAAGGCCGGACACTGCGCCCCGTTTCGGCTCCCTTACGCCATTGTCTGCCGCAGCAGAATTGGCGTCACCTCCAGCGACGGCATCTCCACCACGGCCAGCGACGGGTGACTCGTGCGGGCTAACGCGCCCGGGTTGAGCACCAACGTCCGGCCCTCGAAGTGGCTGGAGTAGACGTGGCTGTGCCCGCAGCACACCAAATCCCACTGGCCCGAGTGAATCGTATCGCGCAGCAGCTTCACGTCGTGGCCGTGTAGGAAAGCCACGCGGCGGCCTTCGATTTCCAGCGTCCCAAATTCCCCGTGGTACGTGTGTTCGCGGCGCCGTGATGGCCTCACGGAGTTGATCGGGAGCGTCCACGTTCCCGCGGACGAAATGGGTTCTCAGGCCCTTCAGAAGGGGAATAATCTCCACCCCGACGTCACCGCAGTGAATCAACAGTGACACGTGGCGCTTTTCAACGACACGACGAGCCTGCTCGACGCGCTGTATTTCGCCGTGCGTGTCGCTTAGTACGCCGATCTTCATCAAACATCCCCTGGGTGCTCAAATCCGGGTGGTTGCTCTCGCGGGAGAAGAATCAGGACGGTAGAGTAGTAGGCTAGGAAAGGCGGTAGGCACCCATGTTATCGGCCGGGAGTGGAGATATTCTTGCAGTTTGCACACTGGCGGCCCTCGGGGGGACATTATCCGTTTGGATTGTGGTGAAGTTGCGGCGATGGCCGTTCTCGCCCGTTCAATCGGCCCTCTATTCCTTTAATTATGCCGTGACGCGCATCGTTTGGCGTGTGCGGGTTCACGGCAGCTTTCCCATTCCGCCCGGTCAGGGCGCAGTGATCGTCTGCAATCACCGCTGCCCGTTGGATCCCTCGTTCATCGCCATCACCGTGCGCCGAGTCGTCCATTGGATGGTGGCCAAGGAATACTGCGAGGATCCGGCGTTCCGCTGGCTGCTGCGCGAGTGTGGAGTAATTTCCGTCAGCCGTGGGGGTGTCGACACGGCTGCGACAAAGGCAGCCATTCGTTTGGTCCAGAATGGTGAGTTGGTCGGCGTGTTTCCCGAAGGACGCATCAACACCACGGAAAAGACGTTGTTGTCCGGCCGGCCGGGCGCGGCGATGATCGCTCTGAAGGCACGGGCACCCCTGGTTCCCTGCTACATTCATGGCGCCCCCTACGACGGCACGACGGTCGGCTGCCTGCTCATGCCGGCGCGCGTGCGGTTGGTCATCGGCCAGCCCATTGACCTATCGCCCTACTACGACCGCGATGGCGAGCGCGAGGTCTTGGAGGAAGTGACGCAGCGGGCATTGCGTGAGATCGCACGGCTGGGGGGCCACGTTGACTTCGAGCCCCAGTTGGCCGGACGCTTCTACAAGCCCGATGAGGGCTGACGGGGGTGACAAGGTGACGGGGTGACAGGGTGAAGGGGCGATTGCTATCAGTCACCCCGTCACCCTGTCACCCCGTCACCTTGTCACCTTTTCTTACCGCCGGAACTGCTGACACCAGAAAATCGTCCCGCTCTCGGTGCGGAATGCGGCCACGCCAATGCGTAAATTGCCACCATTGAGGATGTTCGCTCGGTGGCCGGGCGAATTCATCCACGCACGGACGACCTCGCTGCTATCTGGCTGGCCCATGGCAATGTTCTCGGCCACCGGCCGCCGGGTGTGAACCATTGAATGGTTGCGGGTCATCCAGGAGCAATGCTCGCGGGCGGTCTCCATCAGTTCCTTGTCGACTTCCAACGGCGGCAGCCCGTACCGGGCCCTCTCTTGATTCGTGTACGACACGATGTTCGCCTCAATGGGCAGCAGTTTCACCCCGTTAACCTCTTTCTCTTCCAGTTCCGGCTGCGATTTTGCCGCCTGTTGGGCCTTGTCGGCGGCTTCCGCGGTTTGCGGCTGCGGTTTGCCAGCCTCCGCTGTAGCCGTCTGTTTGGCCTTTGCCCCCTCCTTCGCGTCTGCATCGGTCTTACTTTCCTGGGGTGCCCCGATTACGAGCATCGACGCGCACAGAATCATCTTTGTGATCACGATGTGATCTCCTATTCGCTGAAGAAATGGCAGATAGTCAGGGCCCGTGCGACTAACGGCGATCGGGTGGAAATCACACCGCCGCGGCCGGGCCACACTTGGAGTTCCGCAATCCGGTTCGTTTCAGGTTCCACACGCCCGCAACGCATCCTGCAACAAACTGGGCATCCTGCGGAAAGTTTTCCGGTGAGTGCCGAGAAGATACCAAAGCTAGCACTGAATGCAAGGGTGGGCGGCAAGATTTCCCGACGCTCGCAATCCCACCGTTGGGTGGAGCATGATGCAGAATGGGTCAGCCACCGCGGCAATTTCCAGCCACTTGCGTTCCAAATCGTCGACCGCTAACATGGGGGCTTGCCAGCAACTGGAGAGGCCCCGTTCATGGTTCCTGAGAGTCACGAAGAAGATTATTGCCGTGTCGTTCACGACATCGGACCGACGCAAACGCTTCCCGGCACGGGCATCGAGATTGTCCGCCCGCTCAACTTGGCACGCCCGCCGCAGCACGTTCTATTCGACTTCGACGGCACGTTGAGCCTGATTCGGGAGGGCTGGCCCGAAGTAATGATTCCGCTGATGGTCGAGACGCTCTTGGCGACGGGCACGAGCGAAACGCCAGCGGCGCTCAACAGCCTGTGCGTCGGTTTCGTCACGGCCCTGACCGGCAAGCAAACCATCTATCAGATGATCCGGCTGGCCGAGGAGGTGACCAAACGGGGCGGGCACGCCGAGGATCCGCTGGTGTATAAACAGCAGTACCTGGACCGGCTTATGGATCGCATTACCCACCGCCGCGAGGGGTTGAGTTCGGGGCAAATCCCCGCACGGGACATGGTGGTACCACATTCCCTGGAATTGCTCGACGCCTTGCAGCAACGAGGCGCCGCACTCTATGTGGCCAGCGGCACGGACGAGCCCTACGTGATCGAAGAGGTCGCTATGTTGGGTCTGGACCGGTACTTCGGCCCGCACGTCTACGGGGCCCGCGACGACTACAAGTCGTTCTCCAAGGCCCAGGTGATCGAGCGGATTCTTCGCGAGAATCGGGTTGGAGGGGGCATCGCTGCTTGGGCTTTGGCGATGGTTACGTGGAAATCCAGAACGTCAAAGCAGTCGGCGGCACGGCTGTGGCCGTGGCCAGCGACGAGGCGGCTCGCAGCGGCCGGCCCGATCCCTGGAAACGCGACCGCCTGATCGGCGCCGGCGCCGACATCGTCATCCCCGACTACCGCGACTACCAGCCGCTATTGGCCTATCTGTGGAACGTGAGCGGGTGCAGACGACATGCCTTATCCTGCCATTGACCCGCGACGATTGCAGGTCTTTCCGCTGTCGCAGCGGCGGAATCTGCTGCGATTCGCCGACGAAGCGGGCAAGACCCTGGCCGCCGCCCCCCCTGCCGACGCCGCGGTCGACGAGCAGATCGGCCGCCTCGCCCAGCGGATTCTCGCCGCGCGGCAACGGGGAGCCGCCGTCATGCTCGACCTACGGCGCCCATCTGATCAAGAACGGTGCCGGGCCGCTGCTGAATCGCCTGATCGAGGCCGGACTGGTCACGCACCTGGCCACGCAAGGAGCGGGCATCATCCACGACTGGGAATTCGCCTTCCAGGGAGAGTCCGGCGAATCGGTCCGCGAAAACGCCCCCGCCGGCACGTTCGGCTCGTGGGACGAAACCGGCCGATGGCTCAATCTGGCCATCCTCGCCGGGGCCGCCGAAGGCTTGGGCATGGGCGAGGCCATCGGCCGGCTGATCGCCGAAGACCAACTCGTGCTGCCCACCGCGGAGCAACTCCGTCACGGAGATTGCCGCCGATCCGGGCCATCCGCTGGCGGCCGCCAAGGCCGACCTGCTCTGGACGATCGAAACGCATCGACTGCCCACCGGCATGCTCCGCGTCGAGCACCCCCACAAGGAATACTCCGTTCCCGCCGCGGCCTATCGCCACCGGGTGCCGTTTACTGTGCATCCGGGCATCGGCTACGACATCATCGTCAACCATCCGCTGTACCACGGCGGCGCGATCGGGCGGGCCGCCACGACCGACGTGCGAATCTTCGCGGCATCGGTCGACCGGCTCGACGGCGGAGTCTTCATGTCCGTCGGCTCCGCCATCATGAGTCCGCAGGTGTTCGAGAAGGCCTTCAGCGCGGCCAATAACCTCCGCGACGGCCGAAGGGCGGCCGCTGCTGACGGACCATTACTTGGCGATTGTCGATCTTCAAGACGGCGGCGGTTGGGACTGGTCGCGCGGCGAGCCGCCCAGCACGAATCCCGCCTATTATCTCCGCTTCTGCAAGAGTTTTTACCGCATGGGCGGAACGTTGGACTACATCCGCTGCGACAACCGCGTGTTCCTCGTCGAACTGCTGCGGCGGTTGGGCATTGACCCGTTGAGTGCCCTTCCGAGCAACGCCCCATCCTGGCAAGGGCCAAGCGATGAACGAACTCACGTCGACATGTCGCCGGAACGGTTGGAGGAACTGGTCGGCCGGTTTCGCCGGTTGCGGATCGCCGTGGTCGGCGATTTCTTCCTCGACAAGTATCTCGACATCGATCCGGCGCTGGCCGAGGTGAGCATCGAGACCGGCAAGACGGCGCACCAGGTCGTGGCCATCCGCCACAGCCCGGGCGCGGCAGGGACAGTGGTCAGCAACCTGGCGGCCCTGGGAGCGGGCGCGCTTCACGCCGTGGGCTTCACCGGCGACGACGGCGAGTCGTACGATCTGCGCCGCGACCTGGCCGCTCTGGGCTGCACGACCAATCAACTCGACTGCGATCCGCAGCGGATGACGCCCACCTATCTGAAACCGCGCGACGTGACCGATCCCGGGCTAAGCGGCGAACACAATCGCTACGACACGAAGAACCGCACGCCCACGAGCGCGGCCGCCCAGGAGCGGATCGTCGCCGCCTTGGACGCCCTGCTGCCGCAGGTGGACGCCGTCATTGCCCTGGATCAGGTCGAGGAGGAAGGTTGCGGAGTGGTGACGCCGACGATCGTGGAAGCCCTCGCCGACCGCGCCGTGCGCTATCCGAAGGTGATCTTCTGGGCCGACAGCCGCCGCCGCATCCGTCGTTTCCGCAGCGTGGTCATCAAGCCCAACCAGCTTGAAGCCGTGGGCATGCTCACGCAACTGCCTGGCCAGGAGATCGCGTTGGAGCGGCTTTGCGAGGCGGTTCGCCAATTGCGACGGGAGATCGGCGCACCGATCTGCGCCACCCGCGGGGCGGCGGGAATGCTGGTGAGCGACCCGGAACCGACGTTGGTGCCCGGTGTGCGAATCGACGGTCCCACCGATCCGACGGGCGCCGGCGACAGCGCCACGGCGGGAGCGGTGCTCGCGCTGGCGGCCGGCGCCACGTTGGCCGAGGCGGCGTTGATGGGCAACCTCGTGGCCTCGATCACCGTTCAGCAATTGGCAACGACCGGGACCGCAAGTCCCGAGCAGTTGCCACCGCGTCTGGAGATGTGGCTCGCGCAACGTCGCGCCTAGCCCGAAAGAAGACAGCAAGAAAGGACATTCCTCAAGACATCATGGAACCGCAATCTTTCGCACGGCACTATCTGGAAGACCTGTCCCGCCTGTTGCTCGAGACTGACGCCGGCGCCATCGCCAAGGCCGTGCAGTGGCTTCGCGAGGCCCGCGACGCCCGTCGCACGATCTACTCGTGCGGCAACGGCGGCAGCGCCCTGATCGCCTCTCAAATGGTGTGCGACATCGTCAAAGGGGCCTCGTGGCAGCGGGCGTCGCGGTTGAAGATGCTCTGTCTCAGCGACAACGTGGGCACCGTAACGGCGTATGCCAACGACGTGAGTTACGAGTCGGTGTTCGTCGAACCGCTGCGCAACTTCGCCGTCAAAGACGACGTGCTGATCGCCATCAGCGGCAGCGGCAACAGCCCCAACGTGCTCCGCGCCGTCGAGTACGCCAACCAGATCGGCTGCCGGACGATTGGCCTCACCACCGCCGCCGGCGGCCGGCTGAAGGAGATCGCCCAATTGCCGCTGTTGGTTCCGTCGGGCCACATGGGCCGATTGGAAGACAGTTTCTTCGCCATCACGCACATCCTCTGCTACGCTTTCATCGAAGAAGCCCTGTAACCGGGATCGCGGCGCGCGCCTCTCATCCCTGGCTGCGGTGTCCATCTCTGCTCTGAGCGAGAACGGAAATGACCGGGACGCTGGGCATTCTCAGGCGGAACTTGCCTTGCCGCAGTATGTTGCGCCTGCCAAGGGCAGGGGACGCCCAGGCACGGTGTTGCGCAGCGGAGCGTCGCAACGAGGCTGGCGCACGGGAAGAACGGCCATGGTCCGGGGCGAGAATTCTTCCGCAGGCGAAGAATTTCTGCAAATTGCCCTTGACCCATCATGCGCCCTTAGGTATTTAACCCGCTCTCATCTACCGGATTTCCAGAAACTGATCGCGGGAACTTGCCTTCTTCGATGTCTGGCAGGCGGAAAATCACCGCCGGGACACGCCGAGTCTCAAAAGGAGAGCTCTGTTGAAAACGACCACGAATGCACTGGTTGGGTGGATCGCCTTGGCGATCGTTCTTTCGGCGAGAATTGCAGCGGCCGGGCCCATACCCTGCACGGCCCAAGCTTGGCTTGGCGCGGCAGTCTTGGGACAGTCAGCCACGGCCGACAAGCCCACGGACGACAAGAATCAGCAGGCCGCCGATCTGCTGCGTCGCGCACGGCAAGCCATGGCCGAAAATGACCTGAGCACGGCCGACTCGCTGATCTCCCGAGCGGACGCCTTGGGGGTACAGTACAACTGGCTGTACCAAGGCGACACGCCGAAGAAGGCCCGCAGCGACCTGGACAAAAAGATTGCGGCCTCAGGCGTCAAGCCCGGCCAGGTCCTCTCGCCGTTGGGACTTGGCAAGGACAAGACTCCCCCGACGACCGATCCCTTTGCCGGCCGTCTGGCCAATTCCCCCGGTGGAGCGACTCCGGCCCAGCAAGTGATGCCGTTGCCGGCGGTGAACTCTTCCAACCCGGCACGCACGCTTGCCGCCCAAACGCCGCCCGGCATTCCGGCCGCCAACGACAACCTGTTGCGTGCGGCGCGTCGTGCCCTGGCCGTGGGCGACATTCGCCACGCCACCGAGTTGCTGCAACAAGAGAGGGCCCGACGGGTGACCTACCAGCCGCTGGACGACACCCCCGAGAAGGTCGAAGCCGCGATGCGTAAGTACCAGGAGCTGTCGGGGCTCGACAAGAACAGCGAAGCCTACCGCCACGCTTACGCGAGGAACCTGATGGACCAGGCCGATGGCCTGTTGCGGTGGAACGAACAGGACGAAGCCGAGCGGCTCGCCAGCCAGGCCGCCCGCTTGCAGATTACTTACGGGCCGTTTGAGCAGAAGCCGCAAGACCTGCTCCAACGGATTGCCGCCATGCGCCGGCTCGACACGGGCCGGACGATGACCCCGCCGTCGGTGCCGGGATATGCGGCCGCCTCGGCCCCCGGATTGGCCGCCACGATGACCGGAGCCGCTGGTACGGTGCCCGGATCCACTGCCACGTCGGCGCCCGGATTCGCCGCTGTTTCCGCGCCGCCGGCGCCCACGGTAGCCTCGCGGCAGATGGCCGTGGATCTGGTCCGCCAGGCCCGCGAAGCAATGGCCGCGGGACAATTGGATCGGGCCGAAATGCTGGCCCGCCAAGCCGAACAACTGCGGTTGCCCGACTCGGCCTTTGCGCCGGGCGAGGATCGCCCGGGGTTGCTTTTGCTGGACCTCGCGCAACTGCGCCAGCGGACGCCGTCCGGCGTCATGCCTGCCGGCGGACAGTACGTCGTTCCGGCCGGCGGCGGCGGTGAACCCGACCGCACGGCAACACGCGCCCTGTATGATCCCGCCACCGATCGAACGCGAAACGTGCCTGCTGCCGCTCAGCAGCCGTTCTATGGTCCCGACCTGCGGATCGCGCAGAACTCCGCGCCGGGCCAACAGGCTCCGACGCTGGCGCCCCCGCCGCCGAACGGCGCCGATGCCGGCAAGACGCCGGGCATGGCGCTCGATCGATCAGGGTGAAGCCGCGTTGAGGGCCCGCGATACCGCCCGGGCGTACGATTTGTTCCGCCAGGCGGCCAACTACACGAATGAAATGGATCCTGCCACGGCGCAACGCCTGCAAGACTACCTCCAAATGTTGTCGGCTCCGTCGCGCGCCAGGCCCCAACAGCCGGGGCAAGCGCCGTCGATGGCCGACGCCGCGGTGGCCCAACAGCAGGTGCTGGTCCGACAGATGGCCGCCGAACTGGCCCACACGGAATCCAACGCCCGCGCCCTCCGCGACTCCGATCCCAAGGCGGCTTTAGCGCAATTGGAACAGGCGCGGGCAAAGGTTGTCGCGGCGAACCTGGATCCCCCCGCCCGCGACCAGATGCTGCGCAGCGTCGATCGCGCCATCGGCGAGACCAGGCAGCTTATTGATCGCAACCAGCCGCGTATCCAACTGGCCGAACAGAACAACCGCACGCGCCAAGACGTGGAGCGCCAACAGCGAGTGAAGCTCGAAGTTCAGGAAAAGGTCGCCTTGCTGGTCGACGAGTGCAACAAGTACATGGACCAGCAGGAATACGCGAAGGCCGAGGTAGTGGCCAAGCGCGCCGCCGAGTTGGATCCGAATAACGAGGTGGTGACGCAACTCTTGTGGCAGACGAAGTTCGTCCACCGCTTCAAGGACAACGAAGAACTGATCGCCAATAAGGAGCAAGGGTTTATCGACGCCTTGAAGGCCGTTGACGATTCCAGCACTCCCTTCGACGACAGGCATCCGATGGTTATGCCCGATGCCAAGACATGGGACAAGCTCTCGAAAAACCGCCAGAAATTGCTGGCCGATCGCAAAGGCCGCGACACGGAGCGCGAAATCGAGATCAAGAAAAAGCTGCAAACGCCCGTCTCGATGCAGTTCACCGCGGCCCCGCTGAGCAAGGTGCTGGACTATCTGGCTAACGTGACGGCGGTCAACCTGTACATCGACCCGCAAGGTTTGGCGGAAGAAGGCGTGGCCAGCGATACGCCGGTCACCATCAATCTGCGGAACGACATCATGCTCAAGAGCGCCTTGAACTTGATCCTGGAGCCGCTGCACCTGAGCTACGTCGTCAAGGACGACGTGCTGAAGATCACCAGCGAGCAGGCCCGCGAAGGCCAAGTCATTACCAAGACCTACAACGTCGCCGACCTGGTGATGCCGATTCCCAACTTCGTGCCCACGCCGATGGGACTGGCCAGCGCCTATCAGGGCGCCATGGCCAACGTCAACATGGGCTTTGGCGCCGGCTCGCCGTTCAGCTCTTCGACAACCACGCCGATGGCCGTAGTGGCCAACCACGAAAGCAAGGGCAGCGGCGCGGTCAACGCGGGCGTGCTGGCCCAAATCACCGGTAATCCGCACGCCGGCATGCCGAGCGCCCCCAAGAACGCGCCCGTGGGCTCCGGACCGGGCGGACTCGGCGGCGCCTCGAACGCCGACTTCGATAGCCTCATCAACCTCATCAAGGAAACCATCAAGCCTACCACCTGGGACGACGCCGGCGGGGTGGGCTCGATTTCTCAGTTCGACATCAACCTGAGCTTGATTATCAGTCAAACCCAAGAGGTACACGAGGAGATTGCCGATCTGTTGGAGCAGTTGCGGCGGTTGCAGGACCTGCAGGTCACGATCGAGGTCCGCTTCATCACGCTCAACGACAACTTCTTCGAACGCGTCGGTCTGAGCTTCGACTTCAACATCCAGGACAACATCGACGGCAAGACGACCTTCGGCCAACTCCTGGCTCCCGCCGCGACAACGATTGCCTCGAGTTCCACGAGCGCTGCCACCAATCAGAGCGGGGCCCGCAACTTCAACAGCGACCTCATCAACAACCGGACGGTTACGGTCGGTATGAGCTCGCCGAACCTGTTCAACGCCAATCTCGACGTGCCCTTCACGCAGAACAGTTTCGGCCTGGCCGTGCCCCAGTTCGGCGGCTTTGACGCTACCGCCGGCGCGCAGTTGGGCTTTGCCATCCTCAGCGACATCGAGGCCTACTTCTTCATCAGCGCGGCCCAGGGCGACAAACGGAGCAACGTGCTCCAGGCCCCCAAGGTCACGCTCTTCAACGGCCAGCAGGCATTCGTCTCCGACACCTCGCAAAGCCCGTTCGTCATCAGCGTGATCCCCGTGGTGGGCGAGTTTGCCGCCGCCCAACAGCCGGTCATCGTCGTCCTCTCGGAAGGCACGTTCATGACGGTTCAGGCCGTGGTCTCCAGCGACCGCCGCTTCGTGCGTCTCACGGTGGTGCCGTTCTTCAGCAAGATCGGCGACGTGAACACCTTCACGTTCACCGGTTCTCAGACCACCACGACCGACACGGCAAATAGCGGTCTTCAAGCGGCCGCCACCGATCCGACCAAATTGTGGAACAACACGGCCACCAATACGACCAACACGAACTCCGGCACGACGGTCCAGTTGCCTACCTTCTCGTTCGTCACGGTGACCACGACGGTCAGCGTGCCCGACGGCGGCACGGTGCTGTTGGGCGGCATCAAGCGTCTCAGTGAAGGACGCAACGAGTTCGGTGTGCCGATGCTCGACAAGATCCCGTACCTCAATCGCTTGTTCAAGAACGCCAGCATCGGCCGGGAAACGCAAAGCCTGATGATGATGGTCACGCCGCGAATCATCATCCAGGAAGAGGAGGAAGAAAAGCTGGGCATTACCACTCCGTAGCGGAGGCCCCGCGAACCAAATCAAGGGCGAACGCCCTCCCTGTGCCGTCGCCGGCTTACCCCCCCAAGCTGGCGACGGCCGCTTTCTTTCTTGGAGTGAGAAAGAGAAACGAAGTCCGAGCAAACTGCCGCAAACCAACATGAGGCCCGCCTCGATTTCCTTCCATCTCCTTCAGGGACGCGCCACGCCCTCGCCCCCTCGTCCCCGCCTACAGCCGTGCCACTTTGAACCCGAAGTAGCTGGCTGCGTTGCCGTAGCAGATGTCGCGGACCATCGCCCCAATCAACGTGACGTCGTTGGGTAGAATCCCCTGCTCCATCTCAGCGCCCAGCAGATTGCAGAGGATGCGGCGAAAATACTCGTGCCGGGTGTAGGAGAGCAGCGAGCGACTGTCGGTCAGCATGCCCACAAACCGGCTCAGCAACCCTTGATTCGAGAGCGCATTGAGTTGCCGCTCCATGCCGTCCTTCTGATCGAGGAACCACCACGCGCTGCCGTACTGCATTTTGCCGGGCGTGACGCCGTCCTGGAAATTGCCCAACATCGTAGCCGCCAGCTCGGTGTGCGTCGGGTTGAGGTTGTAGACGATCGTCTTGGCCAGCCGGCCGTCGCGATCCAGCCGATCGAAGAATCGGGCCATCGGCCGCGCGACCTGCGGATCGTCGATCGAGTCGAAACCCGTGTCCGGCCCAATCGCCCGAAACATCCGCGAATTGTTGTTCCGCAGCACGCCAAAGTGAAACTGCTGCACCCAGCCCTTCGCGCAATTCATCGCGGCCAATTCGTAGAGCACGGCCGACTTGAACTTGGCCGAGTGATCGGCCGAAAGTTCCTGGCCGCTGCGGACCCGGCGGAACGCGGCCGCTGCTTCCGACGGCGTATACTCCGCGCCGTAGAACGTATCCAGGCCGTGATCGGAGAGCCGGCAGCCGACCGAGTGGAAGAAATCGTGCCGCTGCCGCAAAGCGTCCAGGTACCGATCGAAACTGTCACTCACGTCGATACCCGTGACCTCGGCGAGCCGGTCGGCCCAGGCATTCAGCACGCTGGGCACTTCCACGGCCAGGGCCTTGTCGGGACGAAAGGTGGGCAACACCTGGACCGGAAACGACCCGGCGGCGGCGATCGCCCGGTGATGCTCCAGCGTATCGACCGGATCGTCGGTCGTGCACACCAGCACGACGTTCATCTGCCGCATGATGCCGCGGGCAGAGAACTCGGGCCGTGCGAGCGTGGCGTTGCATTCTTGCCAAACGCCCTCAGCCGTGTCGGGGCCGAGCAGCCGGTCGCCGATGCCCAGCGGCCGTTTCAGCTCCAGATGGGTCCAGTGGTAGAGGGGATTGCGAAGCGTTTGCGGCACGGTTTCCGCCCATTTCTGAAACTTCTCCCGATCCGAGGCGTTGCCGGTGCAATAGCGTTCGGCCACGCCGGCTGCTCGCATCGCCCGCCACTTGTAGTGGTCGCCGCAGAGCCAAATCTGCGTCAGGTTCTCGAAGCGACGGTCCGCGGCAATTTGGGAAGGCGGAAGATGGCAGTGATAGTCGATGATCGGCAAGTCGCGGGCGTAGCGATGGTAGAGTTCTACCGCACGATCATTCTGTAACAAGAAGTTCTCGGTAATGAAGATGTCAGTCATGGTACTTGTGACGCAGGTATGCGAGCAGATGCTGCAACGTGGTTCGTTCGGCCGGCGGGCTCGCCCGCCGTGCGAAGTCACGTGCTCTTCAACCAAGTGATTTTCAGCAATCCGGCGTGGCCATGTTACGCGCCCAGCGGCGGTTCCACCGAGGCGAACGCGGCGTAGCATTCGGCGCCCGTCTCCACGTCGTCCCGCCGTTCTACAAACGCGCCTCGCACCCGGGCGCGAAGTATGACTCCTTTTTCCAGACTAGAGCGAAACAACCGGTGAGCGACGCGCAGTTCGCCGCTACCCGGTGGTCCGTGGCTCAACTGATCGTGCTGAAAGTCAACCGGATGGACCATCTCGACGTACGTCAGTCCCACGTTCGGCAACCGGAACAGCAGGCATCCGCTGCCGCTCTGTGGTTCCATGATCGCGGGCGCCGCGGTAGCCACGGCGGGCGGCTCGCCGGCAGTCGAATCGACGCTCCGCAAACGAAACACGTCGCCTGCCGGAAGGACGCTCTCGACGGCCAGGTCAGGATGGGCGTCGAGCAAATGAGTCCGCACTGAAACGATCAGGTCGACGGCCGCGAGAAATCTGTCGGCGGCGGCGGGAGCGATGGCCCGCCAAACGGCGTCGACGCGCACGGGACATTCTCTCGAGCTCTCGTAGGCCACGACCAAATCAGCGCCGCGCACGTAACACTCCACGGGTGCGGCGTTCCGAAGCTCGACGGTCGGGCCGGTGGCGACGCCGAGCAATCGCGCGGCGGCAACGGAGCTTCCCGCAGCCACGACGTTCACCAGCCCCTGGCACGGCCGCCACGCAGCCACTTCCGCCGAGAGCCCGTCAAGCTGCAACGTGGCGGCATGTTCTCTCAGTTGCCAGGGCACGAAATGCATGGGGCGCACTTGTCCTGAACAAAAAAACCCCGCCGATCGCGGCGAAGCGAAACGGCGGGGCCGGAACAGAGAAGAGGCCAATATGTTGATGATACCAATTTTCACACCCGTGTCCATAGTCCTTACAGAAAAATCTCCATTTTCTTGGACCGGCATCCTACGCGCGGAATAACCAGATATGGGGGCATGGCCTTGGCTCCGACTTTTCCCGATGGCAGGGACGGAAGCCGTTTGACTCTGGCGGGGACGGGGGACCGGTGGACATGAAGGTTCTCGTAGAGGAAGATACACCGTCGGTCCATGGCCGGTCGCTGCTTAGCAGCGTCTTGCGGATTTACGCGACCTCGGTTACCCCTGACATGAACGACATTGACGAATATCTTCGGGTGTGCGAATCAGCCGTTCGGACCGGAGGAGCTGTGGTCCAAGACTGGGTCGGGCGGATCGAGGTTCGTAAGAAAGGCCACGCCGACTTGGTGACGCAGGCCGATCTGGCCTCCCAGGAGGCTGTCCGCCAGATCGTGCTCGGCAGGTTTCCCGAGCACTGCTTGCTCGGCGAGGAGAAAAAACCGGGGGAGGTGGTTGCCGAACGTGCCGAATACCGCTGGATCGTCGATCCTTTGGATGGTACCACCAACTACGTGCATGGTGTTCCCCACTATAGCGTATCGTTGGCGTTGGAGCGTAACGGCGACCTGCTGGTGGGTGCCGTCTATGACCCGGTCCTCGACGAGTGCTTTACCGCGGCCACGGGTCGGGGAGCTTGGTTGAACGGACAGCCAATCCACACCAGCGAAGTGGACGTATTGTCGGAGGCGCTGGCCGCTGTGGGGTTTCCGCCAAAAGTGAGCCGCGGACTCGCCCGATCTGCGGATGTTCCTGCAAATGGTCAGCCGCTGCCAGGCCATCCGCCGCACCGGGTCGGCAGCCCTGAACTTGTGCTACCTGGCCGCTGGACGGTTCGACCTCGCTTGGTCGTATTCGACGAACATCTGGGACGTCGCCGCCGGGATATTGCTTTTGCGAGAGGCCGGCGGCTGGATTACATCCACCGCCGGAGGGGATTTCTGCCTTGAGGAGGCATATTTCCTGGCCGCTGCCAACAGGCCGCTCCATGCCCAACTGAGCGAAATTGCTGTCGGTATCCGGAGATAGGCGGCCACCGCGTGTTTGAGGGTACCCGCCGTTGATTCTCAAGGTTCGGTGCTTTCTTCAATGCGCCTATTTGGGTAAACTGGAGAGTAGAAGCGGCTTCTTCTCAGGCTCGCTCGATGAGCCATTGTGTCTGGCAAGGCAGGCATTATTTCCCAGTCTGTCGCCATCGTCAGTCGGGAGACGTGATTTTGTCGAAATGGACGCGGCCTATCGCAGCGGCGTTCGGCCACCTGTTGCTCTGGTCGTGCGTCGCCGCTGCCCAGCAGGGGGGAGCCACGACTGCGCCGAGGCGGATCGAGGGGGAAGAGCGGACAGGTCCAATTTGTACGAAGTACCCTCCGGGCCGTTTCGGCAAATTGGACCTGTCCCGTTTTCCCCGGCTTCGGAACAGACGCCCGCTCGCATCGAGGAATCCCGTCCCTCCTTGTACTATCTCCCGGACAAGCAGGGCAATCTCCAGCCCGTGCTCCACTTCAAGTACCAGGATTTCGTCGATCTCTACAAGCTCAAGAACCAGCTTGAGCAGCGCGACCAACCACCAAGCTACAGCATCCAGCGGATTACGGTCACCGGCACGGCTGGGGCGGAGCACGCCCTGCTGACCATCCAGATTCAGGTGTTGGTTCACGACGAGGACTGGGTGCGGATTCCTTTGCGGCTCGACCAAGGAGTGCTGCGTGGAGTCGGTCAATACAGGGGTGCGGGAGAGCAATTCCTGCACTACGAGGGAGAAGGCCAGGGCTACGTCTGCTGGGTCCGCGGAAAACCCGACTCTCAGCACGACCTCACGCTGACGATGTTCGTGCCGTTATCCATCGCGGGCGATGAAACTAGATTGAAACTCGCCACGCCGCGGGCCTTGGCGTCGGAATTGAAACTCTCGGTGCCGATGCCCGATGCCGTGGGCACGGTTTCGGAGGGCGCCACGCTCTTGCCGCCGGCGGCCAATAACAGCGGCGCGACGGAGTTCGACGTCGTCGGTCTCGGCGGGGACTTCCAGTTGACGTGGCACAAAGTGAACCCGCGCGCGGTGGAAACGCCCGTTGTGCTGGAGGCGGCCGCGACAGTGCTCGCACGTCTGGACGGCCATTCGATTACCGCCGAGGCCACGCTCTCGGTGCGCAGCTATGGGGCGCCGTTCGAGCGGTTTTCCGTACGGCTGCCGCCAGAGATGGAACTTGTGGCCGGCAACCCGAACGGCTATCTAATCACGCCTCTGGAGGCAAGCGCCGCGCCGTCTGATCGCCGGCGTCTGGTTGAGGTGCGATTTCCCAAGAAGACGGCCGGGCCGGTCGAGGTCCGTCTGGCATGCCGCCGCGACTACGATCCGGTCAAGAGCCAAGCATGGAGTGAACTGGCCGGTTTTGAGGTCGTCGGCGCGGCGCGGCAGTGGGGCACCGTGGCCGTAGCGGCCGGCGACGAGTGGCAAGTGCTGTGGGGGACCAGCCGAGGCACGCGCCAAATCGACCAGTTGCCCGATGCCTTGCGCAAGGAAAACGTGGTGGCCGGTTTCGAGTACGTCGCCGAGCCCTTCTCGTTGCCCGCCCGGCTGGTGCCGCGAAAGACACGCATCAGCGTCGATCCGAAGTACGTGCTGCTGGTCGACCGTGACCAGGTTCGCTTGGAAGGCAGACTGGGATACACGGTTCGCGGCGCACGCGTGACAGCCTTGGAGGTGGCGATTCCTGGCTGGGAGTTGGATGAAGTCGGGCCCGACAGCCTGGTAGCCGTCGACGGCGTAACGGTTAACTCGGGCACGCTTTCCATCCCGCTGGTGCAGCCGTCTTCCGGATCGATGGAATTGCAATTGCGGGCGCATCGCGCCATCGAAGCGGGAGCGACCTCGCTTGCGGTTCCGTTGCCACAGCCGCGAACGAGCACCGTGGGAGCGGCGTCGGTGGCGGTGGTCGCGGCCGACAACGTGGAGCTGACGCCCAACAATCAGGCCATCGAAGGACTGGTGCGCCAGCGAAGTGCCCCGCCCATGAGGCTGCCCGAGCGGCAGCAGGAACCGTTGTATTATCATGGCACCGGGGGTGTGGCCCTCTTCGCCGCCGACTTCCGCGCGTGCGCTCAACAGATCACAGTGGACGCGTCGACGCAAGTGACGCTGGCCGAGCAGGCGGCTGCCGTCGAGCAGAAGTTCTCCTATTCGGTCGCCTACGAACCGGTAGGCCGGCTGACGCTTGCTGTTCCGCGAACGCTCGCTTCCGGCCGACGGATTCGAGTTCTCTACGACGGCAAGGCGATTGTGCCGGTCGTAGCCGCCGACGATTCGGTCGGAAAGGACGCCACGGCGCCGGTATCCATGCGAGTCACTCTCCCCGATCCGCACATCGGATCGTTCGATCTGACATTGCAGTACTCGGTGCCGGCTGCCGAGCCAAGGCCCGACGAGCCAGCACCGATTTCCATCCCGCTCCCCATGCCTCTGGATGGACAGCTCGTGAGCAACGGTCTTCTGGTAAGGGCCGCCAGGAACACCAGCGTATCGCCGAGGGAAGGCGGCTGGACGGTCGTCGATCGCGACAGTACCGCTTTCGGCAGCCGCGGCATACTGCAACTGACCGCGGCCGATCGCACTGATCGGGTCGCGTTGGACCTGCGCTGGGGAGGAGACGACACGGGGGAGACCACCACCGTGGATCGGGCGTGGATCCAGTGCTGGTTGACTTCGCCCGAGCGGCAAGACCTGGCCGTGTACCAATTCACAACCGGCCGGAAGGAATGGGAAGTGACTCTGCCTACAGGCGCCGTGGCCGGTCAAACGGCGGTGTCGGTGAACGGGAAGCCGGCTGAGCCTCGGGTCCTCGGGGACCAACGACTCTCGATTCCGTTGCCCGGCCAGGGCGAGCCACACCGCTTCGTGGTGGAACTGCGGTACCGCTTCCTCGGACCTCGACCTCCACGCGGAGCGTTGGACCTGGAGTTTCCCAACCTCGGCCATGACGTGTGGGTGCGGCGGATGTACTGGCAACTCGTTCTGCCCGCCAACGAGCATCTGATTGCCGATCCAAGCGGCTTCACGGGTGAGTTCACGTGGGGCTGGCAAGGGTATTATTGGGGGCGGCAGCCGCTACTGGATCAGACGCAATTGGAGTCGTGGTCGGGCGCCGCACCGCGCCCTCCCCTGC
This sequence comes from uncultured Planctomycetaceae bacterium, assembly GCA_963759115.1. GTDB lineage: Bacteria > Planctomycetota > Planctomycetia > Pirellulales > Thermoguttaceae > CAVWXT01. The sequence continues at coordinate 2,239,660 of CAVWXT010000005.1, read as the reverse complement.
CCGACCGCGCCAATGTCTACCTGTTCAGTACGCTGGGCAACGTGGAGCAGGCCGAACTGCGCACCGCCAGCCGGACGTGGATCGTGCTTTGGGCCTCGGGCGCGGCACTGGTGGCCGGCCTGTTACTGATCTATGTCCCCGCCAGCCGTCACCCGGCAGCCCTGCTGGCGGTGGCCATCGCCTTGTTGGCCGCCGGCCTGATTGCCCCCGAACCGACGTTGCTGCTGGGACAAGGCGCGAGTCTGGGATTGGTGCTGACGTTGCTGGCAGGGCTCTTGGAACGCGGCGTGAGCGGTCGGCGCAAGATTCTGGTCCAACGGGAGCCGTCCAGTTCCTTGGTCGAAGTGGCCTCCACTCACACGGCTTATCGCCCGTCGTTGGCGGCCAGTCAGACGCTCACCGCAACTGCACCGGTCATTCCGCCGGAGTCCCCGAGGAAGGTCGAGTGATGAGCGCCCGAACGGTCTTGCTTCCGTCGTTGGCGTGGATGCTGCTGGGGGCTGTTCCCGGGCACGCGGCCCCCGCCCCCAAAGACGACGCGGCGGCAGCGATCCGCTTTCTCCGGATTGAGGCGCCCGAAGACCGGATCAACGACTGGCCTCTTGGCGAGGGCAAGTATCTCCCGTTGGACGCGGCGGAGTTTGATCGGCTGGCGGCGGCCGCGCAGTCGCGCACGTCGAAGGCCCCGGCGCCACCGGCGGCCGCAGCCACCTCCGGCCGGTACGACGCGAAAATCGTAGAGGACCAACTAGTCGGCGAGGCGACCCTTAGCGTGCTTCTGGCCGGCTCAGCGCCGGCCGTGCTGCCCTTCGAACCCTGCAACCTGGCCCTCAGGTCGGCCGCTTGGACCGCGGCGGCAGGGAAGCGGCCAGAGGCCGCCGGCCGCGCTAACTTGGGCCTCGGTGGCGACGGCAAGCAAGAGTTGATGGTCGAGCAATCGGGCCGTTTGTCCTTCGAGTGGTCGCTGGACGGACGCCGCGATCCCGGCGACATCCTCAGCTTCTTGTTTGAGATTCCGGACGCGCCGGCAAACCAGTTGTTCCTGGAATTGCCCAAGAACGTCGCTCCCGCGATCGATCGCGGCATGGTGGTGGGCAGCGAGCCGGCGGGCGAGCAGTCGCGCCGGTGGCAGATTGAGTTGGGGGGCAGCCATCGTTTCCGGTTGCGCATCGTTCCAGCCGGCGTGACCGGCCACCGTCCGCAATTGGCGCTGTTGCGCGAGTCGCGGACGTACGACTTTTCGCTCCGGGGGCTGGAAGTCTCCGCGCAGTGGCGAATTCAGGTCCACAACGAGCCGCTCCAGCAGGTTACGGTGCTCCTGGATCCCGATCTGCAATTGGCATCGGCCCGCTTGGGCGACACGGCGATCTCGTGGTCGGCAGCGCCCGCGCCCGACGGCCGGGGAACGCGGATCGTGCTGCCGCTTCCCGAACCGATCCGCGACGCCGAGCGCGTGATTCGGCTGGGTGCGCTCGGCCGCACCGTGCTCGACCGGCCGTGGCGGCTGCCGCGGATCCGCGCCGAGGGCCTGTTCTGGCAGGAGGGCAACATCACGCTGTTGACGCCCGATCCGCTGGTGGCCAAGCGGATTACGCCGTTCGGCTGCGAGCAGACGGGGACCGGACCGCTCGCGTCGCCGCGGACCGGCGAGTCGGAGCAGTTCCAGTCTTTTGCGCCAGATGCCACGGTGGAACTGTTGTTGTCGCGTCGCCCGGCCACCGTGCGGATGCTAGGGGCCGCGGCGATCGGACTCGCCCGAGAAGAGGCGACCGCGCGGGTGGCCATCGACCTTCAGACTGCTGAGGGGGCGTGCCCCGCAATCGACGTCGACGTGGCGAAACCTTGGATCATCGACGCCGTGGAATCGGCTCCGGCGGGCAAGGTCGCCGACTGGACGCTCGAACCAGCGCCGAACGGCAACCATACGCTGGCCATCCGTCTCACGGATGCCCTGTCGGCGGCACGGCCCATAGGGCTGGTAATTACCGCTCGCCGGCCCTTCTCGCCCACGGTCGAAAAGTTGGGCATCGACGATCTTTGGCCGCTTCACTTTCGGGAGGTCACCGACGTCAAGCGATTGGTTTCCCTACGATCCGCCGGCGCCTACGCGATCCACACGACCGGTGCCGAACATCTTGCCCGACTCAGCGCCGATGGTCTCACGCCCGCGGAATTGAAGCTGTTCGCCGAACCGCCCGGAGATCTGCTGTTCGAGTGCGACGCCAGGGCAAAGGGACTGGAGGTCTCGCTAGCCGGTCAGAGGGCCAAGTACGCCGGCACGATCCAGGTGGACTCCGCCGTGGGCGATGGTATGCTGCGCGAAAAGTGCCTCCTGCGGTGCGTTCCCGAATCGGGGCAGGTGGATCGCGTGATCGTCCAGTTCTACCCGCGCCGCAGCGCCGCTCCCCATTGGACCCTCAGTGGCGAGGACGATCGGCAGATTTCCGTTCGGCAGTGGTCGGACAAAGAGCAGGCGGCGGCCGGCCGCGACACGTCGCTGGAAACCTGGGAACTTCTGCTCCGTCGTCCCCGGAGCGTTCCCCTCGAGATTACGGCCGTCCGCGAGACTCCCGTGCCCAATCTGCGAGGCGAGACACTCACCCTGGCCTCGCTGCCCGAGGCCGACGGTCAGCAGGCCACTCTGGTGGTTCGCAACCTCAGCCCAAATGCTCTGCACATCGAAAATCGCCGCCTGCAGCCGATCCTGCCTGAGCCGGTGCCCCGCGATCGCTCGCAAACCGTGCAGGGCAATTTTCGCTACGATCCCGCGAGGGATTTGGCGGAGGGGGCCGGAGTCACGATACGCGTGCTCAAGGCCGGCGAGCCGGGTGACCTGCGAGCCTGGATATGGCGATGTTCTCTGGAATCGTGGTACCAGGACGACGGAACATCGAGGCACCTCGCCGCGTACGAAGTGCAGAACTGCGGGCAGAATTGCCTTCGGCTCGCACTACCGCACGTCGCTCGCGGCGACCTCCACGGCGTCTGGGTCGACGGCGGTCCGGTCGAGGCCCGTGTCGTCGAGACGGATGACGGATGCCGTGTGGTAGTGGAATTGCCGACCGGGCGAAAGTTCCCGTCCGTGGCGGTCCAATGGACGCTTTCCGGCGCACGGATGGGAATTGTTGGCTCGGCGTCGCCGCCGCTTCCGGAACCAGATCTGCCCGTACTTGCGAGCGTCTGGACCGTATGGTTGCCGCCTGGGTATGAAAGTGTCGGTTCAGGCGATGTATCGCCATCGAGCAGCGACGCCGGATTGACTTGGAGTCGTCGCCTATTTGGACCGCTCGGACGCGCCGCTGGCGCAGGGCGTTTCAATCCCTTCTCGGCGAGCGACTGGACATCGTCGCTGCTTGACCACGATGATTCGGTGTACGGCGCGGCCAGCAGTAATCTCGTTCAGGTTCGCAGCGAGGTTGGCACTCGCCCGCCGGCCGATCGCAGTCTTCCCTGGCTTCTTGGCAGTTCGATGCGATCCCAGGCGGCCGACACGCGAGGTTGGATGGCATGGCATGTCGAGCTTCCCGCAGATTCGCCCGTCAGGTTGGAATTCGTGCATGGGGCCTCGATGCGGTTGCTGGGCGTGATCGTGTTCTTGCTGACGGGGGCCATCGGCTGCTGGAAGCTTCTGGCCCGCCCCGTGCTTCTTATCTCCCTATTGGGCGTATTCGGTATCGTCGCCCTGCTGTTGCCCGGCGCGTATGTGTCGATGGGATCGGGCGGAGTGCTCGGTGCGATCTTCTGCCTGCTGCGGCGGTGGATTCGCCCGCGGACTCCGCCGTCGGCGATAGGAGGCCCGGCCTTGGGAAGTCCGGCCGTCGGATCGAGTCCCGACAACATGCTCTCGACAACGGCGCCGCGATTGACAATGCTCTTGGTTGTGTTTTCGAGTCTGCTGTACGCTGGCGCGGTGCGGGGCGAGGCTCCGTCGAAGGAGTCCGACAAAGTGCCGGAGAATCACGGGGCCGCTTCTTCGCCTTTGTACCGCGTGTTCGTCCCCGTGGACGCCGCTCAGAAACCGACGAGCGGCAAGGTCTATGTGCCCGAACCGCTCTATCAGGAGTTGCATCGCCGCGCCGCGGCCCTGGCCGAGAAGCCGCACGGCTGGCTGATCCTCGCGGCGACCTATCGAGGCAGGCTCAGCAGAGAGGCCGTCTCAGGCCGGCTCGCCGTGGAGACGCTGCGGGCTCAATACGATCTGCGAGTCTTCGGACGCGCCGCGCGGGTGCGGATTCCGCTGCGTCCCGAGGGCGCAAACCTCCTGCCCAACAGCGCTCTTCTCGACGGCCACCCGATTGAGCCCGAGTGGGAGCCGGACGGGACCACGCTGGCGTTCGAAGTGGCCGAGCCGGGTGAGTACCGCTTGGAGCTGTCGTTGCGGCCGATCATCCATAGTGCCGCGGCGCCGGCGGGATTCGACGTGCTCATCCCTCGTGTGGCCGAGTCGCGTTTCGAACTGGCCCTGCCCGAGGGATCGCCGTCGGTGGACGTGCCGTCGGCATGCGGCGCAACCCGCATGGAGGACGACCCACGGCGTCTTTTGGCCGATCTGGGCCCCACCGATCGCCTGACGGTCCACTGGCAGGAGGGCGGCGCCGCCGGCGACATTGGGGCGGCCGTCGACGTCGAGCAGTTCGTATGGCTGAAAGTCCAACCGGGTTCCGTGGTCATCGCGGCGAAGTTCAAGTTGCACGTGCTGGAGGGCCAGGTTCAGCAGGTGCAACTGGCCGTCGACCCGCGGCTGCGGTTGTTGCCCCTGCCGGGCAACGACCCGCCCAGCGTCCAAGTGGGGCCCGATACGGGCCAATCCCGCCTCTTCACCCTTCGCTGGACTCGCCCCGTGACGGACCAGGTCACGCTCGATGCCACGTTTCTGCTCAGCGGCGCCCTGGGCGTAGGCAACTTCCGCCTGCCGCAGATCGAAGTGCTCGACGCCCGCGCCACCCAACGTTGGCTGGCCGTCAGCGTCGATCCGTCGCTGGATCGGGAGGAGCAAAAGAAACAACAACTCGAAGCCGTGACGGTGACCGACTTCCTGAAGGCCTGGGGTGCGGCCGACCCAAAACCACAGGCTGCCTATCGCCTTCCCGCCGGGGAAAGCGACTGGACCCTCTCCACCCGGCCGCACGCGCCGCGAAACACGGCCGACCAGACGCTCACGCTGCGTTTCGACGAGGACCACGTCGACGAAGTCTTTGAGGCCGAGCTCTCGACGACCTCGGGGTACCTCTTTCAGTACCGACTGGCGGCGCCCACGGACCTGACGATCGAGAGTGTTTCACTGTTGGAGGAGGATGTCGAACGCGCCAGCCGCTGGTCGCAGGACGGCAATGGCGCCGTCACCGTGTTTCTCAGCGGTCCCGTGTCGGGACGACAGAAGCTTACGCTCCGCGGCCACGAACCGATTCGCCTGGGCGAGGAGTGGTTTGTGCCGCGGATGCAGGTACAGCGATGCGAACTTCGCTCGGCCACAATTCGGCTGTTCCGCTATCCAGGCGTCCTGCTGACCATACGCGGGGGAAGGCAGGGCGCCGGCGAGGAGACGCCGACCGGCGACGCCGCCGCGTCCGATCCGTGCCGCTTCGTCGAAGCGTTCTTATGGGATGCGGCCCAACCGTTTTCCGTCGCCGTCACAACCGAACCGAACCGACCGAAGGTCCGCGCGCTGCAGTCCGTGCAGCCCGTATGGAATGGACGGTCGTGGACTATCAAGACCGAGTGTCGCCTCTCGGTTCGTGACGGCGTGGCCGACGAGATCCACCTCCGCGCCCCGGCTCCCTGGAACGGCCCGTACCAGGCGAATCCGCCGGGACAGGTGCGCGTCAGCACGATGCCTGGCGAGGAGCGAGAATTGATCTACCGGCCGCCAGCCGCCGCTGCCGGCAACTTTCAGTTCAGCATTGACGGACCTATTGAGTTGGGGCGTGGTGAGCGGCTCAATGTGCCCGACATCGGCCTGCTGCAGACTGATCAGTGCGAGCGATGGTTCCTCTTGCCGGGTCAATCCCAGGGCCGCAATATTCGTTGGCAGACACGCGGGTTGAAGCCGTCCTCATGGCCAAGTTTCGCGGCGGCCTCCTCTGATCCAAGTATGGCCGCCTACATGGTTTCGGGTGAGCCGGTCCATGCAGTGCTCATGGCCGCGGAAACGCCTGTCGGCTCGGCCTTCGTTCGACTGGCCGACCTAACCGTGCTCTGGCGCCCCGATGGCAGTTGTTGCGGCACGGCGACGTTCGACCTCGAGCCGGGCGGGGCCGGCGAGTGCCCCCTGCGCCTGCCGAAAGGGCACGAATTGATCCAGATATCCGTCGAAGGGATGCCCGTGACGCCAAAAATGATCGCCGCGGGAGACTGGCGTTTCGCCTTGGCCTCGCAGCGCCTGCCACAACGCGTCGGGGTGATCTTCCGCGACAAGGTGCCCCTTGAAGATCGGACCGGCCGGCGCACGTTCGTGGCTCCAGCACTCGGCGACTTGCCGGTGCGACAGACCCTTTGGACCGTGCTCGGACCACCTTCGTGGACGCCCCGCGAGTCGCCCGATGTGGCGGCAATCGCGGCGTGGAAGGCGGATCTGTTGCGTTTGAAGAGTGCCGCCGCCGCCCTCGAATCGGCCGCTGCGACATCGGCCGACGACACCCCCAACGAGACGCCGCCATGGTTCCAATCGTGGAACCGCCGGCTGATGGCTTCCCGCGCGGCCCTTCAACCGGCATTGGCGGCGGCCATCGCAGGCGACGAAGCCGCTCAGGCAAGGCGGGAAGTGGATGCCATCGAGCGGCAGAACCGGGACTTGGCCCAAAGCTTGGGGGCCGCCGACACCCTGGCTCAACCTGCGGCGGCGGAGCCGGTGGCGAGCCGTCCGGACGAAATCCTCCGGCATTCCCTGGGGGCAACTCCGTCGTTGGTGCGATGTTCCGTCGAGGGCCCTTCAGACTCCCTCACCCTCGACTACCAGCAGGTGGGAACGGACTCGCTCTCGTCCCGGCTGATCGCCGCGGTCGTTCTGGCCTTGTTGTTCGTCTTGGGCATCGTTGGCCTGACGCGATCGAGAGTAGCCGAGACCCTGCGGCGTTGGCCGCACGTCATCGTCGCGGTCTTGGGACTGGCCTGGTGGTTGTGGCTTTCGCCGAGCGCTGTTGGACTGGGCATCGCGCTACTGAGCGTGCTGGCCGCCGCCTATTCGGCGTTGGCCTTCGACGCCAAATCCCGCCAGAAATCGCGGGCCTGACGGTGCCATTGCAGCACGTCTTGCTGTTGCTGCGGATCGGCGAGCTTGATCTGCCTGGCCCGCTCGTACTCCCAATCCAGGAAGAACTGGGCCGCCCGCTTGCTGATCCGCCGCTGATACCCCATCTCAACGTAATAGGGCCCGGTCATGGCGAAGCGATAGGTCTTCGGCACGTCCGTCACCGCGCGGATCAGGAACCAGCCGCTGCGATCGAACGTGAGCTTGGGCAGCTTGCCGCTCTTGGCGTACTCGTCGAATCGCACCTCATGCTCGACTTTGCCGTCCTTGATGATCTCCAGATAAGTGATCGGATCGCGGGTGGAGAGGGTCAGGCCGATTTCGAGATCCAGTTTCCTTCCCGCGTCAAGTTGGAACACGTGACCCGGCAGTTCTCCTTCGACGGAAGGCTTCATCAGCGGCCCATTCGTGATGAACACGCGGCCGGCACGTAGGTTGTTCCACCACTCCGCGTAACTGAATTCCCCGTCGACGTGGACGTAAACGCGGTTCTGACCGACGGGGTTGGGCGCCAGGCCCGACGCGCTGCCCGCAGTAGGTGGAATCCGCAAGCCGCATTCCAGCAGCCGGAAGTAGATGTCCTGCGACCACTCGGCGTTTCCTCGATACGACGCATAACGCTTGCGGTCGCGTGGCTTCCCATCGGCCTCGTCGTTGATCGTGGCGTCGCGGCAGATGTGGCCGTGGGCGAGTTCGATCGAGTCGATCTGGCCGGCCGCCACGAGCATCGGCAGGTCCCACCAGTAGGGCGCGCTGGCATCAACCCACACGTTGCTCTTCTCGCGGGCTTCGGCCAGATACTTCGGTACCGGTGGGTATTCGGCGTCCGCGGCCGGCAGCTTCGGCGGCGCCGGCAGCCGGAACAGCAGCAACTCGGTGCCCGATCGGGTCGACGCGCCGCCCAAGACGTCGTAGCAGCGATTGCCGTCAAAGCGCACCAGCGGCTCTTTGGGCAGTTGGCCGCCCCATTGGTTCTTCTCGTTCTGCCAGGTAATGACCTCGGCGACGTGCAGGTCTTCCGCCGCCATCAAGAGTTCGATGTCGCGGGTCGGGCGGCGGACGTTCAGGTCGCCCGACCACCAGCCGTCGGCCGCCATGTCGACAAACCGCTTGAGATCGACCTGCTTTGCGTCGTCGGCAAAGGGGTCGATGGTAAAGTGACCCTCGCGGTCGAGATACTCTAGGCCCCGTTCGAGGACAAAGGTATAAGTGCCTGTGGGCAGTTTAAGGAGAATCTTGCCCGGCACCGCAAAATGGTCGTTCCAGAAGGGGACCTTGTCGGGCTTGCGGGGTTTCTTGTTGGGACCCAGCAGGTGCATCCGACAGGCGATGGGCTGGCCGCTGTCCTTATCGACGACGGTCAGTTCCAGTTGTCCGCTGGCGGCGAACGCGCGTTTGCCCTAGGACTCCCGCCATGACGACCACACCGAGCATCAACTGGATCGCGCGACGGATTCTGAGAGGGCTCGGACTGTACATGCTCAAACCGCCGGCTGTTGATACGTGCTTCTTCGGTCCCAACTTTCAGATCTTCACGCCACGACAACTCTAGCACGCGACGGCACCCCCCTGGGGTGGATCGAGGTCGGCTTGATGAAACCCCGCCCCGACCTCTACAATGACACCGGGCGAAAAAAGGGGGACAGGCTCCGTGGCCCAAGTTGTTTTGGCAGTGGGAGAAACGCGGCTGCCGCGGTGCCTGTCCCCCTTTTTTCGCCCTGCGTGGCGCCAACCGTCGCGGGAAAGGGGACAGGCACCGTCGCCGCAGGCCGTTTTCGAAAGGTTGGCCGAGCGAGGCGACGGAGCCAGTCCCCGTTCCCGCGGCTGCCACCTTGCGCTGTAGTAAGAAGTGCCCTTGGAAAGGACAATGACGGCAACATGGCTGAGGATTACTACAAGACGTTGGGGGTGCCTAAGAACGCCTCGCAGGCGGAAATTCAGAAGGCCTACCGCGAGTTGGCACGAAAGTACCACCCCGACATGAACCCCAACGACAAGACGGCCAAGAAGAAGTTCCAGCAGGTCCAGGCCGCCTTCGACGTGCTCAACAACCCCGAGAAACGGGAGATGTACGACCGCTACGGCAGCTCGTTCGAGACGATGGGCGCCGGCGGGCCGCAAGGGGCCCACACCTGGTCGTGGTCGCCGGGCGGGGGGGCTGCTGGTCCGGGCGGCTTCTCCGCCGAAGACATCGACCTGAGCCAGTTCCTCGGCGAGCGTTTCGGGCAGGAGATGCCCGGCGGACTTGGCGACATCTTCGGCCAGTTCCGCCGCGCTGCCGGCAAAGGCCGCGGCAAGGCCAGCGGCGCGGCTCGCGGCGGCGCCGATCTGCTCCAGGAGTTGGAAATTCCCTTTGCCACGGCCATCGCCGGCGGCGAGGTGCAGATCTCCGTGCAACACCCCACCGGAAAGTCGGAAACGCTGGCTGTGAAGATCCCCGCCGGCATCGAGGATGGCAAAAAGATCCGCGTCCGCGGCCACGGCGTGCCGGCGCCGCGCGGCGGTACGCCCGGCGACATTCTGATCACCATTCGCATCGCGCCCCATCCCTACTTTCAGCGCCGTGGCAATCAGCTCTGGGTGAGAGTGCCCGTGACATTGGGCGAGGCCGTGATGGGCGCCAAGGTCGACTTGCCCACGCCTCGCGGCACTGTGACTCTGAGCATTCCCCGCGGGACCTCGAGCGGCACCAAACTCCGCGTGAAGGGGCACGGCGTAGCTCCTAAGAACGGCACGGCCGGCGACCTGTTGGCGGAAATCCAGATCGTGCTGCCCAAGCAACTCAGCGATGCCGACCGCCAGGCGATCCGCGACATCGACCAGCGCTATGCCCAGGACCCGCGCAAGGATTTGCGGTGGTGAATCACAGGGCTACGGCCGGTGGTTGCGCATTGCAGGGGCACAACCACCGGTCGCGGCTTTGTGGCAGGAGCCGATCCATGAGCGACCATCGCTTCCTCCCCCAGTACCGCATTCGGCGGGGCGGCGACTTTCAGCGGGCATTTCGACGCTGGCTGAGCGTGGCCGACCCGCGAATCGTCATCTTTGGATATCGCAACGGTCTGCCGCACGCCCGGCTCGGCATTTCGGCATCGCGCCGGCTGGGCGGCGCGGTGGTTCGCAACCGCTGGAAACGCCTGCTGCGCGAAGCATTCCGGCTCAGTTGTCCGCAGCTTCCCGAAGGAATCGACTTGATCGTCATTCCGCGGCCGAACGTGGAGCCGACGTTGGCATCGCTCACGGAGTCGCTGCCCCGGTTGGCCGCACGGCTGGCGAAGAAAATGGGCCCATGAAGCCGCGGTGTGGATGTTTTCACAATGGCGAACCGTCTGCGGACCATCGCACGCCTGCTGGTGAGCCTCCCCACTCGGCTGTTGATCGGGCTGGTGCGGCTGTACCAACTGTTCATCGGGCCGATGTTGGGCCGCCATTGCCGCTTTGAGCCCAGTTGCAGCGTGTATTTCATCGAGTCCGTGCGGAAATACGGCACGATTCGCGGCACATGGCGCGGCATTTGGCGCGTCCTCCGCTGCAATCCCTGGAACCCCGGCGGCGACGATCCGCCCTGAGGCCGCCGCCAGCCAGCGCATTTCACCCCGCGGGCTTGCGATGGCGCCGTTTGACCGCTTTCCAGAACTCGTCCCGCGACAGCCCCTTGCCGGCCGCAATGCTCTGCCGCGACTTGTTGAGAATCGCCTGAAATCGTGGCGAGTGTGCCAAGAGCAGTCGCTCCAAATCGTCCTCGTCCGATGGCGCAAGCAACACGGCTACGGGCTTGCCGTTGCGAGTGATGACAATCGGTCCCGTGGCCTCGCATTCGTCCACGTAAGCGCTCAACCGTGCTTTCACGTCGGCCAATGGTGCGATTCTCATGGTTTGAACTCCTCTCCCCCTACAACTAGTCGACTTCCCTGTTTCACGCCGATTGCCAATATCGTGACCGTCCTCTCCCGGGACTGTACCTCATAGAAGGCGCGAAATCGATTGTCGGGGCCAAATCGCAACTCCCATGTCGCCTCAAATGGGGCGGGTTGCTCCAACAGCTTGCGATTTCGCGTCGCGCGTTCGGGACTATAGCCCAGTTGTCCATCAAGCGTTCGTTCGATCAGGCCATGATACTTCCGCTCGATAGCATCGAGATGATCCAGTGCTTCGGGAGCGAAGATCAGTTGGAATCTCGGCGCGTGCGTCATTGACTAGAATTATAGTCACGAACGTGCGTTGCGTCAACCGAACTTCATCATCGCAAGTCCCACCAGAACACGCCGGGCCGCGGCATTTCACGCATCCTCCGCTGCCATCCCTGGAACCCCGGCGGTTACGACTGGCGGCGAGCAATTGCCGGTCGGCCTTCGCCGTCACCGCCACCTAAACCTCCCACACTTCCCGCCTTGTCGTCGTCGTTGAGATCCTTCCTATTGACCTCGCTGGGCCAAATCACTATCCTCCGCGGCCGAGTGGCTCTTCAAGCGGCCGGCAGGATGCCCGGCCTTTTCTCCTCGTTTAGCTCTTCTCGTTCGAGAAGGAGTGCAAGGAAGCATGGAACGTCGGCATTTTCTCTTGCTTGCGTCCGGTACCACGATCCTGAGCCTGGGCGGCTGTTCTTGGTTCAACGGGCTGACGATGCGATCGCAAAGCCCCGACGAGCCCGAGCCGGAGAAACCGCACACGCGGTTGGTGGGCGATCTCGCCGTGCCCTACGGCGTGCAGCCGGTGCGCGTCGACGCGGTCGGACTGGTGACCGGCTTGCACGGCACCGGCAGCGATCCGACGCCCTCGCCGGCACGCGCCGCACTGTTGGAAGAAATGCAGATCCGCAAGGTCGCCAATCCCAATAGTGTGCTGGCTTCCGGCGATGTCGCGCTCGTGCTGTTGCAGGGCATACTGCGGCCGGGGATTCAGAAAGGCGATCACTTCGACGTCGAACTGCACGTCCCAGACCAGACCGAGACGACCAGCCTGCGAGGCGGCTACCTGCTGGAGACGCGGCTCACGGAATCGCTCGTGCTGGGCGACCGGCGCCGTGTCGGCGACCCGCTGGCGCTGGCCGAGGGACCGGTGATGATCGATCCCGCGGCTGACCCGAAGAAGGACCGAATCATGATGTGTCGCGGGCGGGTGCTGGGGGTGGCGTCGCGCTGAAATCGCGCTCCCTGGGACTCGTTCTCCTCCCGGAACATAAGGATGTCCGGAAAACCGCGAACATCGCTAATGCCGTGAACAAGCGCTTCAACACCTTCCAGAAAGGGTTGAAGACGGGCATGGCCAAGGCCAAGACCGACGATTTCGTCGAATTGACGGTTCACCCCCGCTACAAAGACAACATTGATCGCTACGTCAGGGTCATCCGCGCCGTGGCGGTCACCGAATCGTCGCCCGAGCGGATGCAGCGACTTGCGACCCTGGAAGGCCAACTGCTCGATCCAGACACCTCGGCCGAAGCCGCCATTCAGCTTGAGGCCATCGGCTCGGATAGCGCGGAAGTCCTGCTGAAAGGGATCAAGGCGAAGGACACCGAAGTGCGGTTTTATTCGGCCGAGGCCCTAGCCTACCTCGATCGCCGCGAGGCGGCCGAGCCGTTGAGCCAAATCGCCCGCGACGAGCCGGCCTTCCGCGTGTTTGCGCTGACGGCGCTGAGCGTGATGCAGGACTCGCTCGCCTACGAGCAACTTCACGATCTGCTCTCGGTTCCCAGTGCCGAGACCCGCTACGGCGCGTTCCGCGCATTGTGGACGATGAATGAGAAGGACCCGCTGGTGAAGGGAGAGTCTTTCGGCGGTCAATTCCACTACCACGTGCTCGACGTGGCCGATCCGCCCATGATCCACGTCACCCGCAGCCGCATCGCCGAGATCGTTGTCTTCGGCCGCGAGCCGCGGTTCCTGACGCCGCTGGCCGTCAACGCCGGCCATGATATTCTGGTCACGAGCACGGGCGGCGACCAGGTCTTCGTGAGCAAGTTCTCTGTCCGCGAGGGGGACCAGAAACGCACGGTCTCAACTCGGGTAGACGACGTAATTCGCGCCATCGTGGAATTGGGGGGCACCTACCCCGACGTGGTTCAGACCTTGCAGGAGGCCAAGAACGCCGGCGCGCTCTCCTCGCGATTAGAGGTGGATGCCCTCCCTGAGGCCGGCCGGATCTACGATCGGGTGGCACACGGAGAGCTAATCGTGAACAGCCCGAACGGCGACAAGTCCAAATCGCAGCCGCCGAAGAGCCGCCCGAGCAGTCCCGTGCCGGAGTTGTTCTCAAAGAAGGTGGAGGCCGACAGTAGCAAAGATGGGGTGAACAGCGGGAAATCCAGCGAAATGTCCGAAGACGACGCCGATTCCGACGCGAAATCCAACACCAAGAAGGGCTTTTTTGCTAGAATATTTGGGCGCGAATAGTCCCCCACCTCCGTTCCGCATCCCCAATGCTCAAGGCCCTCGAACTCGTCGGTTTCAAGAGTTTCGCCGACCGCACCCGGTTCGAGTTCCCCCCCGGCATTACCGTGGTGGTGGGCCCCAACGGGTCCGGCAAGTCGAACATCGTCGACGCCATCAAGTGGGTGCTGGGTGAGCAGAGCGTCAAGAGCCTCCGCGGCCGGGAGATGGCCGACGTGATCTTCAATGGCTCGGGCAGCCGCCGGGCCATGAACACCGCGGAGATCACGCTCACCTTCGACAACTCCAAGCACCTCCTGGCGATCGACGCCCCCGAGGTCCACATCACCCGCCGCGTCTACCGCAGCGGCGAGGGCGAGTACCTCATCAATCGCAGTCCCGCCCGGCTCCGCGACATTCGTGACTTGCTCTCCGGCACGGGGATGGGCACGCAAGCCTACAGCGTCATTGAGCAGGGCAAGGTGGACGTGCTGCTGCAATCGTCGGCCCGCGACCGGCGAGTGATCTTTGAGGAGGCGGCGGGCATCAGTCGCTTCAAGCTCCGCAAGATCGAAGCCCTGCGGCGTCTGGAACGCGTCGAGCAAAACCTCCTGCGGCTGTCCGACATCGTCGACGAGGTGGAGAACCGCCTGCGCAGCGTCCGCACCCAAGCCGGCAAGGCCCGGCGCTATAAGGAACACACCAACCGCCTTCAGGAACTGCGGACCCAGGTCGCCCTGGTGGACTGGCGGCGTTTGACCGAACGCCTCGCGCATTTCGAGGGCGAGTTGCGGGCGGTCGGCGATGAGCGCGACGCCGCGGTTGCCGAGGCCGAGCATTTCGATGCCCGGTTGCTGGAAATCGACAACCGCATGGGCCAGGTCGGCGAGGAGATTCGTCAAGGCGAGGGCCAAATCGCCGCCAATCGCGAACGGATCGCCGGGGCCGAATCGACCATCGAACACGAGCGCCGCCGGGCGCGGACCTCGAACAGGAGATTTCCCGCTATCGCCGCCAACTCCTGGCCATGAGCGCCCGGGCCGGGGACGTTCAACAGCAACTGCAGGACACCACCCAGGCCCTGCAAGCGGCCGAAGAGAGCCATCGCGAGATAGCCAAACGCCTCGTGGAGGCCGAACGCGGGCTGACCGAAGCGATGTCGGCCCTGGACCAACTCCGCGGCGAGAACGAGCAACGCCGAGCGACGTATTTGCAGCAGATGCGGGCGGCAGCCGCGCTGGGCAACGAGACCAGCGCGCTGGAAAGCCAGGTATCGTCCGCCGCCGCCGCACGCCAGCGCTGCGGCGATCGCATTGCCGAGTTGGATCGCACTCTCGACGCCTTGCAGCAAGAACTGGAAGAACTGCGGCGCCGCCGGGCGCAGTCGGCACAACAAGCGGAGGAGCATGCCCAACTACTGGACGCGGCCAAGAGTAGACTCACCGAGTGCCGGCAGCAGCACGCCCGACGCCAAAACGAGCTGGCCGAGCTGCGCGAGCGCCACACCGGGGCCGCCGAACGCGCGGCGCTCTTGGACGAACTCGTGCGCCGCAACGAAGGGCTTGATGCGGGCGTGAAGGAAGTGCTGGAGCGAGCCGCCAACCCCGACGAGCCCGTCTTTCGCGGCGTCTGTGGGCTGGTCGCCGACGCGTTCCAGGTCAGCGTCGAGGTTGCGCCGCTCGTGGATATCGCGCTGGGTCAGACGGCACAACACGTGGTCGTGGCGCAGAGCGAAGAATTGTTGAGTCGGTTGCCGGCGGAGGCGAGCCGGCTGAGCGGCCGCGTCGGATTCGTATGGCTCGACGGCGAAGGAGGGTTCAGAGTACAGGGTTCAGGATTCAGGATTCGCGGGGCAGCGTCGGGCAACCTAGTATCATCAAGTCCTGAACCCCGAACCTCGGACACCGGGGCCCTGGTCGAGATCGACCTCGAAGGGCAGCCCGGCGTGCTCGGTCGGGCCGATCGTTTCGTGGAAACGCAGCCTCGCTTCGCGTCGCTGGTCCAACGGCTGCTGGGCCGAACGTGGTTTGTCGAGAAGCTCGCCCATGCCTTGTCGTTGGCCCGATCCGACGGCAGCTTGAGTTTCGTGACCCTCGCCGGAGAGCTCTTGCAGCCCGACGGCACGCTGGTGGTCGGACCCCGCAGCGCCTCCTCGGGCCTGATCTCGCGGCGGAGCCAATTGCGGGCGCTCCAGGCGCAACTGGGCGAGTCGCAGGCCGCCATTGATGCGGCCCAGGCGACCGTCGCCGCATTGGAGGAACAAATTGCCGCGGAGCAGCGCCAGCTCGAAAATCGTTCGGCCGCGCATCAACGAGCCGTGGACGCCCTGGCCGAGAACCGGGTCGCCATGACCGCGGCGGAAGAGCGGCGGAGTCAGTTTGACAGGCAGCGATTGGCATTGGAGACAGAGCGGCGCGACGCCGACCAGCGACATAGCGACGCCTTCTCTCGCCTTGCGGACGCTCAGGAGAAGCGAAAACAACTGGATTCCGGGCTCCAAGAGGTGGAGTCGAGTCTGGCCCGGCTTGGCGACCAAATCGGCGAACTGGAGGGCCGACGACTGGCCGCCAGTCGCGAGACCACCGAGATCAAGGTGGAACTAGCCAAGTGCGAGGAGCGATTGCGGAACCTCCGCGCCCGCATGCGCCAATTCGAGGAGAACCGCCAGGAACGCCACAAGGCCCTTGACGAAGCCCGGGAGCACCTGGCCGAATGCACCCAGCGCGCCGAGGACTCGCGGTGGAAGATTTTGCGGGCGGAGGCCGAAGTCGCCGACCTCTACCTCGGCAAAGAGACCTTCGCCGGACAGACTGTCGCCCTGGTCAACCAGCGCGAAGCGCTGCACGAACAGCGTACCACTTTGGCGGCCGAGACGCAGAAGATTCGCGGCCGGATCCACAAGCTGGAAGAGAAGATGCACGCGGCCGATCTGTCGGCCAACGAGATCCGCCACGAGCGAAGCAGCCTGGCCGACCGGCTCCGCGAGGACTACGGCATCGAGCTTTCCGAGTTGGAGCACCAGCCTGACGACGAGGAGCAGCACCAGCGCGAAGCGGTGCAGCAGGAGATCGAAGAGCTGCGTCAGAAGATCAACAATCTAGGCAGCGTCAACCTCGAAGCCCTGGAAGAGCTGGAACAGCTTGAAACTCGCTACAAGACCCTCTCCGATCAGTACCACGATCTGGCGGCGGCGAAGACGTCGCTGGAGAAGATCATCGACAAGATCAATGCCGACAGCCGGCGGCTCTTCTCCGAGACGCTCGACACCGTCAAGGGCCACTTTCAGACGCTCTTCCGCGACCTGTTCGGCGGGGGCCACGCCGACATCGTGCTGGAGGAGAACGTCGACATTCTCGACAGCGGCATCGAGATCGTCGCCCGGCCGCCGGGCAAGGAGCCGCGGAGCATTTCGTTGTTGAGCGGCGGCGAGAAGACGCTCACCTGCGTGGCGCTGCTGCTGGCCATCTTCCGCAGCCGCCCCAGTCCCTTCTGCGTGCTCGACGAGGTCGACGCCGCGTTGGACGAGGCCAACATCGACCGCTTCACCCAGGTCCTCAAGGACTTCCTGGCCTGGACGCAGTTCATCATCGTCACGCACTCGAAGAAGACGATGACCTCGGCCAACACGATCTACGGCGTGACGATGCAGGAGTCGGGCGTGTCGAAGCAGGTCTCTGTCCGTTTCGAGGACGTGAGCGACGACGGGCACATCCTCACGGAACGGCCGGCGGACGACGAGGGAACGCAGGCCGCGTAAGTGTTCCTCCGGGCAGACGCGGGACTCCTTCCGAGTCTTGGGGAAGAACAGGAAGCCGGTCCCCACTGCGCCGCGGGCTCAGCCTGCTATAATGAAAACGGAGTGAAGGTCCAAGGAGCCGCTCATGTTAGGCGACGGCGCACTGACGTTCAGGGAGTTTGCTATGCGAGAGCCGCTTCCGCTGGCCACGATTCACCGTGCCGTGTTGGAGTTTCTGCGGGACGTAGACGATGCGGTCTTGTTCGGCGCACAGGCCGTTAATGCCTATGTGGATGAGCCGCGCATGACGCAGGACGTGGACATTGCCAGCACCCGCGCCGCCGAGTTGGCCGAGCAACTCCGCAACCACCTGAGCACCCGTTTTCACATTGCCGTCCGCGTGCGGGATGTCGGCGAAGGACGGGGTTACCGCCTCTACCAGATTCAGAAACCGAAGAACCGCCATTTGGTGGACGTGCGGTCCGTCGTCGCCTTGCCGCCGGCACGGCGGATCGGCGAGGTGCTGGTGGTTGCACCGGAAGAGCTGATAGCCGGCAAACTCATCGCGTATCAGCGCCGCCAAGGGACGCCGAAATCCGGGACCGATTGGCGCGATCTGGCCGTGTTGCTGTTGGCGTTTCCCGAATTGAAGACGAGCTTTGGGCTCGTCCGCGATCGCCTCGAGGCCGCCGGCGCAGAGCCGGCGGCCATCGCGGCGTGGGAGAATCTCGCCAGCCAGCAAATCAAGGCGGATAAGGATGAAGACGAGTTCTGATCTCGCCTATCCCGCATGAAAAAGCAAACCAAGTACACGAATGAACCGATGCGGGCGGAAGTAGTCGACGATTTCCTGCCACCGCCGGAAGACCTTGTGCGGAAGGAAGACACCGTGAAGGTGACCATCAGCTTGAGCAAGCCCACGGTCGAATTCTACAAAGAGCATGCGCGGCGGAGTCGAACCCAGTACCAAAAGATGATCCGCCGGCTGCTGGACCTTTACGCATCGCACCATCAGTAGACGCGTCTGGGAAGAATTGTTTGTGGCCAGGTTAATCCTTGCTACGGCAATTGGCCTCGTCGCGTTGGTAATATCGAGCATCTGTAGTGCAGCATTCGCTTTTGACATGTGGGGAACCTGAGACGGCTGATCTGGGAGAAGCAGCGAAGTGGCCAAGCCCAAACGTGATTCTGGTGAAGAAGTCTTCCGCGTCCTTCCCCGGCAAGTGGATCAGACCGTCGCCGCCGCCTTGCGCGAATGGCTGCCGGGGAAATCCTGGTCGGAAGTCCGCCGGCTGCTGAAATCGCGACAGGTCATGGTCAGCGGAAATCTCTGCACGGATGCAGGCTATCGGCTGCGATTGAAGGATGTGGTCAAGCTCCTGCCGCACTCCGCGGCCCCGCCGGCCCGGCCAGAAGACGTCCGCATCCGCTATCTCGACAAACACCTTGTCGTCGTCGAGAAGCCGGCCGGCATGACCTCGACGCGGCATGCCGACGAGCGTCAGTTGTCGCCGCGCCAGCGGCAACTTCAGCCGACGCTAGACGAGTTGCTGCCGCGGTTGATTGCGAAGGCCGAGAATCGCGGCCACAAGAAAAGCAAGGAGAGTGGCAAGGTCAACGTGCGGCGGGTGCGTCCCGTGCATCGCTTGGACCGCGAAACCAGCGGACTGATGGTCTTCGCCCGAACTGTCCAGGCCGAACGGAGCTTGGGACAGCAATTCCGCGTTCATAGCATTGGCCGCCGCTATCTGGCGATCGTCCAAGGCGCCGTGGAGGCGCAGACCATTGAGAGCCGGCTGGTCCGCGATCGGGGCGACGGTCGGCGCGGAAGCACCCAATTACCTAACGTGGGCAAACTTGCGGTGACCCACGTCCGGCCGATCGAGCGGCTCGGCGACTATACCCTGATCGAGTGTCGGCTGGAGACGGGCCGAACGCACCAAATTCGCATTCACCTGGCCGAGAGCGGCCACCCGTTGTGCGGGGAGAAGGTCTACGGTCAGCCGCTCTTTCGACCCCGTCAACCCGATACCAGCGGCGTACCGCGCATTGCGCTATGTGCGGTCGAGCTGGGTTTTGCGCATCCGGTCACCGGTGAGGCGATGCATTTCGAAACGCCACTGCCTCCAGACCTGGCCGATTTCGCCCGGTGGCTGCGGAAGACGACTGAATCGCAGGGGAGGTAGTGCGCCGACCGTGCGATCTTGACAGCTTGGTTAGTACTGGCCGCTCGCCGGCCAGTCTGAGAGATCGGCCGCGGCACGGGCCTGACGAGCAGCCCATGGTGGCCATCAATCGCGGTCGCTCGAATGCCCAGCCCTCTTGGCTCGCCCCCACTGCGCAGTCTTCTTATTCGTCGAGATCGCCTCCCCTCCCAAGCTACATTGCTGACGCTACAGCCTGCCGAACCGTTGCGATCGGGCCAAACGGAACAGGCTACCGATTCGTTAGGGTCTCCAATTTCGGCTTCCTCGATACGACCGAGCAATCTTTCTAAAGTCGTACCCCAACGAGGATCGAAGTAAACAGACGGAAGCCTTGTTCTGCGGCGGGGTTCTTCTGCGAACCTTCGCCGCGCGTGGAACGGGGCAACAGGGGGGAACCTGCCTTGAAGGCCATCGCCTTGACCGTCCGCCTCGCACTCTCTATGGCGGCACGGCCTGCTCGTCCCACCCTGCCGATCGCAGTTCGCCGGGATAACTGTGCCGGGAGTCGGAATGAAACGAAGTAGGTTGGCTTGAACCACGCCTTCCCTATTTTACGGATTTTCTCTGGCTTCCGAATACCGTGGTTGCCGATGTAGTAAGTACGGCGCGGGTCAGATGGAGCTGAACCACAGCCAAGAAAGTGAATCGCGTTACGGAGAGTCCCCGACCCAGATGCCTGCGGATACGCCGACTGCGCGAGGCAGTCGGAACGACGGAGCGTGCGAAGGGTGCAGATCCGCGAGCATAAAAGGGGAACAACCGCTCGGCCTGACACTTGTCCGGCCGAGAGCCAACCCAAACCAACGTGAATAATATATCGGAGAGCCTGCGATGAAGGTCTTCACAACTGGTCAGGTCGCCAAGATTTGTAAGGTGGCCCCGCGCACCGTTAGTAAGTGGTTTGACTCGGGCCGGCTGAAAGGATACCGCATCCCCGGATCGCAAGACCGACGCATTCCCCGCGAGTACCTGATTCGGTTCCTCAAGGAACACGGAATGCCGTTGGGCGACCTGGAAGATGAGGCCATGGCCAAGGTCCTGATCGTAGCCCAGGACCAGGTCCTGATCGAGAACCTCAAGCGCGAACTGCCCTTGGAACGCTCGTTCAAAGCGGCCGTGGCCGCAAGCGGTTTTGACGCCGGGATCCAAGCCGAGAGCTTCCACCCGGACTGCATTATCGTCGATTTCTCGATCGGGCGCACCGAAGCGCTGCAAATCTGCCAGAATCTACGCCGCAATAGCGAGTTTGCCGAGGTGATCCTCATCGCGTTGTTGCCGGACGATGGCAGCTCGCTGAGCTTCGACCGATCGAGCATCAACGAAACGTTCAAGAAGCCGTTCGACTCCGCGTTGCTCGCCGAGCGACTGCGGACGCTGGTTGGCGCCAAGAAGGAACTGGTTTAGGGCTGCGTCTGCCGAGGACGCACCCCGCACGGTTCTGACGATAAGTCGCCGATTCACTTAACCCGTCGCGGACAGACCCCCGCGACGGATAACTTTTTCTTGAGGTTGCGCGGCACGAGTACGATCGTCCCGTCAATGCGTCAGTTGCTCTAGCGCGCCCTTGGGCGGCGGCCCGGGCGTAGGCTTGGGTGGGCCCGGCTCCGGCCTAACCTCCCTGTTCAGGTTGGCGTAGCGTTCGCACGCGGGGAAGTCGTCCAATTCGTTGCGCATCACCAGCGTCCCTGTGGCATCCAAGTAGAGGATTTCGCCGGCTGCAGGCAGGCTAGTGGTTCCCCGGCCGCGCGAAGGCCGCTCACCGCCGCGAAGGTCCAACACGGTCGCCCCCGTGTCAAAATGCACTTCGATCGGCGCGTTTCCCGTCGCGCGGCGATCCTCCCCGCCCCCTCCGCGCTTCGCAAAGGCCGATCTGAGCCCACCCACCTCGGCAGTCAGATCGATACGCGGGGCCGTGACGGACTCGGTGAAATTGACCACCTGGCCGCGCACGACGGAGAACTTCTTCGAGACTTCCACAGCCTTGCTCGGCACCCACTGGGTGACGAGAATTTCACCCGTCGGCTCGACACGCGGCATGAATTTGACCCCGCTAGCAAAAATGCCCCAGGCACGCGGTACGGCGATGACAGGACTGGGGTCAGACCACGGTGTCTCCAAGAGCAACTTGGTTGCCCAATCAGGCGACTTCAGAACGCCTGGTTTCTGGCCCTTGTTGGGGTTTCGCAAGGCCAGACGCACCCGGTACACGTACTGTTTGCCCGGCTGCACATCGAAGTCGAAGTAGCGGAAGAGCTTGTACTTCAGAGCCTTCGTTTCCGTAGCCGCCCGTTCCGGTTCAGGCACGTTGACTTGAGCCACCGCCTCGCCCTTCGGTGCGAAGGGGTTGTCGGGGTCGGCCTCCAATGGACCTTCGCCTCGTCCGAATCCACGTGGCTGGCCGGGGACTGGACCGCCACGGCCCCCCCGGCCAGGCGTGGGCTGGCGTCCGTACATCCGTTCCTGCGCCGCCTCACTGTCCGACAACGTGACTTCCTCTTTCATCAAGGGGATGTCCGGTTCATGGACCACGTTCTCATTCCAGTGCCGACCCACCAGAGGCGGCAAGGGGAACACGAGTCGTTCCTCGATGTACTCGCCCAAGACGACATCAGGGGAGAAACCCGTCCAATCCTTCGACCACTTGTCGACCTCCTCCCTCGACATGACTTTCTGAGCCTTCTCCCAAATTGCGGGATTGGCCGCGTCAGCAGCGCTGGCTACCTCAGCACGTTCCACCCAGTAGCCCGCGTACGCCGGATAGTCCCGGCTGCGATCATAGCCGACGGCCGGTCGGAACGTGTCGGCGTAGGCTGCGGCCTGGTCCGCCATCGGCACCAACCCCGTGACCACGACCCACTGCTGTCCGACGATCTCCTCAGTCCTGGCGGCCATGGCGGCGAGACCGCCGCGTCCCCCCGGCCCGCCGCGGCCCGTAGGTGGCGGAGTTGCTGGTCTCGCCGTATCGCCTCCTGTTGGAGGAGCGATCCTCTTACGGATGGCGCCAAACTCGGCCGCGCCTTGAAGGTTCGCCACCGCGAACAGCCGCGGCTCATCGCGCAAGGACCGCCGTTCAAAATTGGATTTGTCCAAAAGTTTGGCCAGTGCGTACGGCTTCTCCTCGATCCGCACCCGGCTGCGCTTGGCTTGGCTAACGTAGTCCTTCACTTCCAACCCGATATTGTCCGGCGGCGTTTTTTCGAGGTCGATCTTGCCGTTCGCGGCCGCGACCTCCAGTTGCTTGGGCGTTCGGTCGAAACGCTCCGTCCACGCTCGCGACACGGCGGCGTACAGAATCACCAGAGTTCCAAGGACCACCACCCCAGCGACGATCTTTTCCGCGTTCTGGAGCAGAAATTCTTGGATGCTCTGCTTGTCGAACTGCAGTTTGAGTTTCTTCATGATTCACTTCCCGGAACGTTACGGACTCGGCGGCCCAGCGGCCGGTTTGGCGGAAGCACCTGCGGCAGGAGCAGGCGAGGTTGCCGCAGGCGGCGGACTCGTCCCTGGCGCAGCGGCCGGCGGCGCGGTCGGCGCCGTGGCCGGCGCCGCGGCGGGCGAAGCCGCCGGGCCCGTGGCGGGCGGTGTGGCAGGCGCCGGGGCCTTCGCTCCGCTAGGAGCGCTAGCCTCAGCGGGCTTTTCCACCGACGCCGCACCCGTGCCAAGTTTCTCGCGGTCGGGTGGATTGTAAATGTAGATCACGCCGTTGATTTCCACGGGCGCGTCGTACGACGAGACGTCTTGGGTCTCCCTGCGGCCAAGGCCGCCCTCGCCCCCTCGCATTCTTGCGGCGAGCGACGAGCCCCCACGCGGCCCTCCACCTCGCCCTTCGCCGACCGCCGCGCCGCCCACCCCGAACGACACGGAACTCGGAACCCGCGTGATGCGGACACGTTGGACCTCGATGGGCATGTTCGAATTAGCGCACTCGACCAACAGGTCTGGCAGCCGGCGCTCATCCATCACCAGGGACATGTGGATCGGCATCATCTTGAATTCGGCGTAGGGATGGTTTGCCGCGTAGGGCTGGTTGGCGTCGTAGGGCAAGGGACTGCCGTTGGCGTCGACGTAACGCCCATCGAGCCCTTTGGATGACTGATCCAAGGTGGTCTCGCCCTCAGGCCCTCGCGGGCCTCCGCCCCGTCCTCCTGCCCCTCGGGAAGGCGCGCCGCCGCCCCCACCGCCTGAGGCACCCTGCCCACGGCCCCTTGCCGCAACTCCCCCTGGTGCCGCTCCTGCAGCGGCCGACGCCGGTGGGCCCAATGCGGCAACGGCGCCGATATCAAGGGCCTGGATGCGTTTCACGGCGGCATTCGTTTGGCTGGTGGCCTCTTTGTTGGTGTTCACGATGACCCGCAACAGGGCCTCATACACCCAAAGTTCCTCCTGCGCCATAACGATCTCCAGCGTGGAAGGTGGCGCTCGCCAGTCAAAACGGCCCACAATTCGGTCGTAGTCATCCCAATCCACTACCCCGATCATCGTGTCGTCGGCGGGGACGCCAACGCCGGGCATTAACCGCCGCTGAAGCCCGCCGCCAAATCGCTCGGCAGGCGAGTTGCCACCCGTCCGCGCGCCGGCCGCGCTACCCGCAGCCGGCCGTCGGACATTGACCTTCTGGAGGAGCGTGGGAAAATAGGCCTTGATGTAATTCATGTAGATGTCTCGATACTGGCTATCGAGCTCACCCTTGGGTCCCAAGCTCTCGAACCGCTTCTTGAATTCCTCGCCAAGCTCCGGAGGTATGGGATTCTTCTCCTTCTGTTGCCGGTACAGGATCTCCCATGCGCGATACACCTCAGCCTCCAGACCCCCTTCTAGCTCGCGGACCTTCTTAATGATGGCCTCGTTTGGATGGCCCTGCTTCACGTTGACGCTGTCAAAAGCCTTGGAGATCTGGTCCTTGCGCGTTGTGAACTGGCTTGCCAAACCGGCGGTTGCCAGCCACCAGCACACCAGCGTCGCCACCAATACGAGTCCGCAGAGAACCCAGAAGTGATATTTCTTCAGGACCGTCAGGAATACCTTGAGCTGTTCCATGTTGGGAATCCTCAAACACGGCAGACAATGCCGCCGATTAAGCCATACTAATTAGGGCGTTGGGGTGTTGCTCTGCCCCGCCCCCTTCTTGGCCAGAGCGCGTTGCGTGGCTGTCGTTGGTTGCCAGCAGAACTGGACGACGAAATCGACCCGTTTCACATGGATGGCATTCGACGCAGCCGCCTCCGTCGGAGCCGGCCCGCGTCCCATTCCGCCACGTGCCGACGGTCCGATTCCGCCACGTCCCATTCCGCCACGTCCCATTCCGCCGCGGCCCATTCCGCCGCGGCCCATTCCGCCACGTCCCGTTGGCCCCTCCTCTTGCGGGCCACCAATACCCGGCTCGCCCATTGCGGAGCTAGGATCGATCAGGTCTTCGTCTTCGAGCCTGGTGGCACTCGTTATCACGGGGTAGCTGATGCCCAGTTCCCGCAAGGTGACTTCTTCGGTGCCGCCTGAATCGTTGGGGAGCGTCACCTTGCCGGTCAGCAATTTCTTGATCAACGTTTCCCGGACATAATAGCGGCCCTGGTTCTGTTGTTCCTTGTTGTGATAGTGGTGTCCGTCGAGCTGAATGATCCATCCCGGCCCTTTGGGTCCAGCCACGCCGCCCGGATCGCCGGGCGCACCAGGCGCGGGCACCGCGGCGACGGGACTGGCCGGTCGCCCGCCGGGCGCAGCCGAAGCGCCGCCTGGCGGCCCCGGGGGGGCCTTGCCCGGCATCGGCGCCGGTCCGCTGGGCACCGGCCCGGGCGCGGGCGGGTCCGCGGGAGCGGACTTGTCGACGATCTCCGTCGCGGGCTTGTACTCAGACTTCACTATCGCGAACCATCCCGCCACGTCGTCCACGCGCACGCCGTCGACGCTGGTAATGTGCAGATCGCTACGTTGGTCAATGGGGACGGACCAATCCTCGGGTTGTGCGGGCGGATAGGGGGGCAGGCACACGTTAATCGCCTTGAGCAACTCCAGCCAGCGCACGCGCCCTTCCACATTCGCGATGAGGTGTTGCCCAATCTCGTCGGTGGTCTTGAACTTGGCGCGGGCCACATCGTTCTCCGCCTTGAAGCCGCTGGCCTCCTTGCTGACTTGGGCAGCCTGCTTTTCAGCCTGATCCCATTTGGCCGGGTCGACGGCCCCAAGCGCCAGGGCGTAGGCGGCGAAGCTCACGGTGCAGCCGATCATCAGCGCGGCCGCGGCGGCCACCGCCCAGGGCTTCTTGCGTTTGATCAGCCGGTCTTGGATGATCTCCTTGGGCAGGAGGTTGGTCTGCACCCCGCCCTTGTTCGAGACCCTGCAAGGCCAGGCCGTAGCACACGCCGAAGACAAGCAGGTTTTCCTTGAAAGCCGGCGCGGCGATGACCTGAGGACCGACCAGCCTGCGGAACGACTCCAGCTTCTCGATCTCGTAGCCCAGGCTTTGCGAGAGGTAGCGGCGCAGGCCGGGCAGCTTCATGGCGTTGCCCAGGGCCACGACCCGCCCGATCTTCGCTGCCCGGTCGAGGTTCGAGAAGTAGCCGATGCGACCGCTGCAACTCGGTCAACAGGTCGCTGAACACCGGCCGCATCGCCTGGAACACCGCCTTGGGATCGGTCGCCGCCGTGGCGTTGCGCTTCAGGTGCTCGGCCTTGGCGAAGGTGAGCTTCAGTTCCTTGGTCAGGGCCTTGGTGAAATGGCTGCCGCCCAGCGGGATGCTCCGCTGCCAGACGCGGTAGCCGTTGGTGACCACCAGGTCCGTCGCGTCGGTCCCCAGCGAGACGACCACCACCGACTCGGGCGGATTCTCGGGGTCGTACTCTTCGGCGGACGGCAGGTCGCGCAACTGGTCGAAGAGCACGAAGTTGTACAGCGCCAGCGGCGTAAGCTGCACGATGTCCACCTCGATGCCCGCCTTGAGGAAGGGCTCCAAGGCGCGGAACACGGCGTCGCGCTTCATGGCGAACAGGCCGATCTCCGTCTCCAGCGCGAAACCCTCTTCCTCGCTGCCGCCGCCCATCCGCTGGTAGTCCCAGATCACGTCGTTCAGGTCGAAGGGGATCTGCTGCCGGGCTTCGTAGCGGACGATGTCGGGGATCTTCTTGGCCTCCACCGGCGGGAGCTTGATGAACCGCGCCAAGCCCGCCTGCCCCGACACGGAGATCGCCACCCGGTCGCCCATGCACCGAGTTGCGCGAGAGGAACTGCTTCAGGGCGTCGCCGATCAACTCGGCCGGATCGGAACCGGGCTGGCTGAGGATCTTGGGATACTCGATGTAATCGAAAGCCTCGGCGACGATCTTGCCGGGATCTTCGTGGGCCCGGCACCGCAGTGCCTTCAGAGCGCACTGGCCGATGTCAATTCCCCACACAGCGCCACTTGCCATGGTGCGAGTCCTCCGTCAAACCCAACTCAGGCAGACGAACATCCGCCCGCTCTCTCTCTAATCTCGATTCCTGACAGCCCAAGGCCCGAGGGTGGCCTGCCAAGAAATGACCGACTTAGGCTGCCTATCCTCATATCATCCAATGTATCGTGGCGACAGGGCACGTGTCAACCAATTGCCCCCGGTTCCCTTAGCCGCTATGGTTTAAGCAATGTTCAATCAACCTCGCGACATTCTTGGCCTTGGGCCTTAGGTTTTTGGCCTTAGAAATGGGATGGAGGCTTCTTCGTAATCTGTGGGTCTGCCAGCCAAGACCGAAGCCCAAAGCCCAAAGCCCAAAGCCCGAAGACCAAAGTCCCAATGGATTGGGGTCAGCCGCTCTCTGCCAACCAGCCATCTGCAGCACCTAACCCGTTACCAGCCATGAAGTTTGATCGACTGGTCGTTCTTGTCTCGAGTCAGACCTTGGAGGACTTCGATCTCCAGCGGCGAGCTGACGAAGCGGAGCAGGTGCTTGCGGCCTGGTCGACCTTGTGGCATCCCCTGCTGCTGGCAAGCGCCCGAGTGGCCCCGAGTTGGCTGCCGGCAACAACCCCACCTTTGGACCCAGCGGGGCACCTGATTGTTATCCCGGACTTTTGTGAGTCCTCCTTGCCGGACGGCTGGCTTTCCCAGGCGGAGGCAGCGGGGGCGTGTGTGTTGCGGAATTTGCAGCGCCGCGACGACATGCTGGCCGCTGCCCTGGAACGACTCGGCGGCGATCCAACGCCAATCGATCCCGACTTGGCTGCCGATTTTCTGGCGCTGGGGTATTGTCACTTTCAAGTGGAAGTTCTCACCCGCAAGCTCCATTACACGAGCAACCTTGACGAAGCCGCGCTGCACGCGGCCGCCCTGTCGGCGGTCGATGCGACTCTTCAGGGCGACGCCGCCGCCGCGCGGCGTCACCTGCAATCGGCCTTCGACCGGCTGCACGACGCCCGCGATTACTCGAACCACGTCGAACTCCGCCTGCTCGACTTGACGTTGGTGGCGTCTACCACCTTGGGCGCCTTGTTACGAACGGATCTCAGCAGCCCCTTGCCGCGCAACTTGTTGATCTCTGGCGCGGTCGTCGAGGAAATGGCGCAACGGGAGCCCGAGAC
The DNA here is from genome assembly GCA_963759115.1 of uncultured Planctomycetaceae bacterium. GTDB lineage: Bacteria > Planctomycetota > Planctomycetia > Pirellulales > Thermoguttaceae > CAVWXT01. Next base: position 2,211,557 of record CAVWXT010000005.1, on the reverse strand, counting down.
ATTGGAGACGCTCAAGCGGGCGTTGGCCGCCGGCACCGCCACCCTGATCGGCGGCGAATACACCGAACTTCCGTTGCCCTTGCTCACGCCGGAGGCTATCCGTCTCGATCTCCATCGGGGACTGGCCGCGTATGCAGAACGTCTCGGTCAACGTCCCTTCGTGTTCGGCCGGCGACGGTTCGGACTGACGCCCACCCTGCCGCAAATCCTCGAACGCCTGGGATTCACCGCGGCCTTTCATTGCACGCTCGACGACGGTCGCTTTCCTGCCGGCAACCAAAGCCGCATCCAGTGGGAAGGAATTGACGGCACGACGATCAAGGCGCTGGGCTGTCTGCCGATCGACGCCGAGCGCACGGAATCCTTCCTCCGCCTGGCCGAGAAGCTCAGCGATGCCATTAGCGTGGACTCCACGGCCACCATCATGTTGGCCCATTGGCCCGGCAAAGTCAGCCCCTGGTACGACGATCTGCGGCGCATCGCCGCTTACGGGTCCGTTCTCGGCACGTTCACTACCGTGGCCGACTACTTCGAGCAGACCTCCCTGGCCGGACAGCGGAACCACTATAAGTCCGACCAGTATCGCCCGCCCTACTTGAAGCAAGACGTGGCGGCCGGCCGCCGCGACCCCATCTCGCGCTGGATCCGTTATTTCCGCCGCCGTGCCGAGACGGACGCAGGGGAGACAATTCGCACGCTGGCGGCCCTGTGTGGATCGACTGTGGAAGGGGAAAGAGGTAAGGGAGAGAGTGGCGCATGCGGAGGGACACGCGGCACGCCGCCCGTGACGCCCTCTGCCCTCGACGTTTCGTCATCGGGCCAACTCGCTACAGTGGTCGAAGATTCGCTTGCCGTTGACGAGGACCTCTGCGCGGCGCTGGACGATCGGATCGCCAACTTGCAGCAGCGATCGCTCGGCGACTTGGCACACTCGCTGGCCGGCGCCGCATCGGCCGCACGTGGCTGCCTGTTGGTCAACCCGTGGACGTTTCCCCAACAGACATCGGCTCTTCCGGCCCTCTCGCCGAGCGCAAACAGACCGATCGACGTGCCGGCGATGGGCTTCGCCTGGATCGGCCCCGGCGCCGAAGTCGGTCCGGCCCCAGCCAAACGAAGAGGCTGGTTTGGCCGGCGCAAGCGGCCAGAGCCGCCGTTGGCCGAGGACCACGTCTTGCGCAACGAGTTCTTCGAAGTCTGGTTCGATCCGCACACGGGCGCCATTCGCTCGATCTCCGACTACTACAGCCGCGATCCCCGGCTGGCCCAACAAATTGCCTTGCGGCTGCCCGGCGACGGTGCGCCCGAGAGCGACGTCCACTATTCGATCATGTCGGCCGACGAAGTGACGGTGACTTCCGCCGGACCGGCGCTGGGGGAGATCCGTCAGCCGCGGCCGGCTGATGGATCGTGAAGGCCGCCGTGTGGCCGGGTTTCGGCAGACGACTCGCGCGCGGCGTGGCAGTCGCGTCATCGAGATTCAGATCGAGTTGGACATCGACCGACCGCCCGGCCCAAATCCCTGGGATTCGTACTACGCCGCCCGGTTCGCCTGGAAAGACGAGGCGGCCGGCCTCTATCGCAGCGTGAACATGTCCTGCCTGCCGACCGAACTGACGCAGTTCGAGTCGCCGCATTTTCTCGACGTCCGCCGCGACAAACAGCGAACGACGCTGCTCTGCGGCGGGCTGCCCTATCATCGCCGCTTTGGACCGCGGAAGCTCGACACGCTGTTGGTAGTCCGCGGCGAGACAGCAAGGTCGTTCCGGCTGGGCATCGGCATCGACGTGCCGCATCCGCTGGGCGCCGCGTTGGGATTCATCGCACCGCCCCTGGCGTTGCCCGATCAGCCCCCGCCCAGAACGCCCACCGGCTGGCTGTTTCACCTCGATTGCCGCAACGTATTGGCCACGCATTGGGATCCGCTGCTCACGAACGACGACGATTCGTCTCCGGGAGAGAGCGACGCTGGAAACCGGCGGATGGCAGCCGCGGGAGCACGCGGTTTTCGCGTCCGCTTGTTGGAAACCGACGGCTGCGGCGTCCGCCTCGGGCTTCGTTGCTTCCGCGCAGTGGAATCGGCCCAAAAGCTCAATCCGGGCGACCTGCCGCCGGTGGAACTGATGGTAGAGGGCGACCGCATCGACGTCCCGTTGGGCCCGCGCCAATGGACGGAGGTCGAAGTCCTCTTCAAGTCCCCATAACGCCGCGACCAGCAGTCGCGCCGCACTGGTATTCCAACACAACGAAATTGTTGGGTGCCAGGCAGCTTGTCGGCCCATGTTCCCCACACGGGCTGACAAGCAGCCCGTGCCACCCAACCGCGTCGATCTACTATGGACTCTGTGTTTCAGTTAGTCCTGTTTCCCGGCTTGGCGCCGATCATCGGCTGTTGGAGCCACAACGCCGGGAGTTCCCGCAACTGGTGGTTCCCCCTTGGATTCCTCCGCAGAAGAGCGAATCGCTGCCGCACTACGCAGCGAGGATGGCGGAAACCGTCACGCCCGATCGCGACAAACCGCTGGTCCTCGGCGGCGTATCGTTCGGCGGCATGTTGGCCTACGAGATGGCCCGCCGCGTGAAGCCGGACGCGGTCGTGCTGATCGCCAGTTGCCGCACGCGGCAGGGCCTTCGGCCGATCTACCGTGCCGGGCGGCTGCTGTTGCCGCTCGTTCCCGTGCAGGCATGGAGCGTCGCCAAGTTGCTATCCGGGCCGGTAGTGCGAATCCGGCTTGGAGTGCCGTCGGAACGAAAGGAGTTGGCGATCCGCATGTTCAAAGAGATGGATTCTCGTTTCATGCACTGGGCGCTTCAAGCGATCCTTGGTTGGACGCCGTCGCCGCTGGAAGGAATCCGTGTGTTGCAGATCCACGGCCGCCGCGACTCGCTGATCCCCGCCCGCCGCGTCGAGGCCGACAAAGTTATTCCCGGCGGCGGACACATGATTAACGTTAGCCACGCAGATCAAGTCAACGATTTCATCAAGAGAGTTGCCGTCATGCCACGACAAGTCCCGATGTTTTGGGAGGATGCCAGGGCCTACTGCGAGTTGATCGAGTCTCTTTCCAAAGGAAAGCCATCCCACTTCTACGAGCGGCTTCTCACCTGTATGTCTTGGTTGGCCAAGAGCATTGATGAGCTTCCGAGAGAATACTCTTCCACAGAGGAAAAGTACGAGCGGTGCCGCATGTCGCACGAGGAGTGGACCGAGCTTGCCCATCAAATCAGCAGCGTCGTAAACCCCGAAATCTATCGCCTCGTGGAAGCAGACAAGGACAATCCTGAGACAGTGGCCCGGGTGTGCATGTTTTGGGATGACTTGGCCGATATCTACCGTGACTTACGTGAAGGCATCTGCCTGTACGGCCTTGGGACTGAAGATGGGATTCGGGAGGCCGTGTGGCAGTGGAAATCGAGTTACGAAATACATTGGGGTTTACACTTGTTCGATGCGTTGCATACAGTTCACAGGATCAGGAACCAACTGCACGAGGAGTAGTCTGTGCGTCGTGGATGACGTCTCCTCGGACATAGACGGTCTTCCCTTCCCGCAGCACCTTCGATACGAACGACAGCGGCGACCGTCTCCCCTGCTCCACCTCCTCCGGCGTGTAGACGACCAGATCCATTGGGAAAGGATACGGGCGGAGCAAACCGTAGAGGGCGCGGGTACGCTTGAACCGCGGCAGGTCGCTTTCGGCAACGATCATCAAGTCGACATCGCTGGCATCGTGGGCCTCGCCCCGAGCGTGAGACCCAAAGAGAATCACTTGCTCTGCCCCGGCAGCTTCCGCCAGCCGAGCGGCCACCATCTCGATCTGGTGCTGTTCGACCATACCAACAAGTATACCCCCAAACAGTCCGGGAGCAACGGTGGGACCTTCTCAGGCCCGTCGCGTTGGGCTACCATTGGGTCTTCTTTGAGCCACACTTCTGCCCCTGATTGTTTTCCCCCTGCTGACTGCTCGCTACGCACTGTGATCATCACCATCGACGGACCTGCTGGAGCCGGAAAGAGCACCGTCGCCCGGGCGCTGGCGCGGCGGCTGGGGTTCCGCTTCCTCGATACCGGGGCCATGTATCGGGCGGTGGCCCTGGCCGGCATGCGACGCGGACTGGATTGGGACGTGCCGGACGACCTGGCCCGACTGGCTCGCAAGCTCGATCATCCGAGTGGCCGGCGAGCGGATTCTGCTGGACGGCGAGGATGTGACCGAGGCCGTGCGGACCTCGGAAGTGACCGCCGTGACCCGCTACGCCGCCGACAACCCCGATGTGCGGGCTCACCTGGTCGAAGCTTCAGCGGGCGTTGGCCGGCGACGATCATCGTCGTCACCGAGGGGCGCGACCAGGGGACCGTGGCCTTTCCCGACGCCGAGTGCAAAATCTTCCTCACGGCCAGCCCGGAGGAGCGCGCCCGGCGGCGCTGGCGCGATCTCCAAGCGCCAAGGCGAGCCGGCCACGCTGGCCCAAGTGCTGGCCGCCCAGCAGCGCCGCGACCGCGAGGACGCCAACCGAGCCGTCGGCCCGTTGGCGCCCGCCCCCGACGCCGTCGAAGTCTGCACGGATGGACTTACGCTCGATGAAGTGGTGGACAGACTGGAATCTTTGGTTCGCGAGCGACTTGCTCGCGTGTGATACGTGTGATGCGGGCCGCCGTACCGGCGGCCGCTAAACGATCCGCCGCTAAACTACCCGCTGCCGACTTGCTCATGTCTCAACGCCCCTTGCTCAGTCGCGCGTGGTATGAACTTCTGCAAGCGGACGTTGCAGCTTCTGGCAGTGCTGACGTATCGCGTGCGCTACTCCGGCCGGCAAAACATCCCGGGCGAGGGCGGCGTGCTGGTGGTCTCCAATCATCAGAGTCACCTCGATCCGCCGTTGGTCGGCATCGGCTGCCGCGGCGGATGAACTACGTGGCCCGGAGACGCTCTTTCGCTTCGCCCCGTTTCGCTGGCTGATTCACTCGGTCGATGCCATTCCGATCGACCGGGATGGGATCGGTCTTGGGCGGGATCAAGGAGTCGCTCAGGCGGCTGAAACGCGGGCGAGATGGTGCTGATTTTCCCCGAGGGGACGCGGACGCAAAACGGCGAGATCAGCGCGTTCCGTCCCGGGTTCACCGCGTTGGCCGCCCGTTCGGGCGCGGCGATCCTGCCGGTGGCGATCGAGGGGGCGTTTCAGGCCTGGCCTCGCTGGCGGCCCTGGCCGGGCTTGGGCATGATCCGCGTCCATTTCGGGGCGCCGATCATGCCGGCCGAAATCGCCGGCCGGGACGAGCGCGACTTGTTGGCGGAAGTCGAACGCCGCGTGCGCGAGTGCCACGCGGAGGTTCGCCGATGCCGACGTCAGGACGGCCGCCGGAGTCCGCCGCGGAACACACCCACTGCCCAGTAGTCGTCTGACATACCAGGATTCTCGGGTGCCACGGGCAGCTTGTCTGCCCGTGCAGGGTACACGGGCAGACAAGCTGCCCGCGGCACCCAACCCGGCTTCGTGCGTGTGTCGGACCAGCAGTTTCTCATGCCGGCTTGCCGCGTCGAGCCCGGCTGCACAGCACGACCAATTCATCGATAGCCGCGCGACCCGCTCGGCCGGTTCGCCGTCGCGAACGGCGTTTTCTACTTGCGCCGCAGACCGCAAGATCGGGCCGAAGCCGTAACTGCCGGCAGCTCCTTTCAACTGATGGGCCGTTCGTTGCAGCCCCTCCCAGTCCCCGGCGTTCAGTTGGTCCAACAGGGTGGCCGTGCGGCCGGGCATTTCATCGACGAACATCTCGACGATGTCGCCGAGGTCCGGGTCGCCCCCCAAGAGTGAGTAGATGCATTCCCCGCTCGCCACTTGTAACATGTCTGCCTGCCCCCCTCTATCCGACCGCGACGTCGAGTATTCTCGGTCCGAACGCCGCTGAATGGCAGCATCAAAGTTTAGGTCACGCCTATTTGCCACTTTCCGCTGCCCCCCAATCGGTCGGGAAAGCGATTGTCTTTCATCGGGCGACGGTACGGCACGACCCCATCGTCCGCCAGCGGCGAATCGTGCCCGGCAAAGTCCCTACGTACGCTATGGGCATTACAACCGCGCTCGATAATTTGCGAGTTGTGGCGGAGCTGGGATGTCCAGCTAAGGAAACCGGCAATTCCACGTCGATAGCAGAACCTAGATTGGACCCAAACCAGCCAACTACGCTATTTTGCGTGAGTATCCTACCGGGTTTTTCCTAACAAAGGAGTACCTCCCATGTCCCGTCGTATCCTGTTGTCGGCGTTGGCCGTGGCCGCCTTGGTGGCGGTGGTCAGCGTCTCCAACGCCCAGGCGAGTCTGTTGCGGCAACGGTTGTTGCGCGCAGCGGCCGCTTGCGCCGCTCCTCAGGCGTGTGCACCCGCCGCATGTTGCCCGAAGGCTTGCGAGCCGGTGGCCTGCTGTGCGAAGACCTGCTGCAAGGAGCGTTGCTGCCGTGAGCGTTGCTGCAAAGAGCGCTGCCGCAAGGCTCGCTGCTGCCGCACGACCAGTTGCTGCGCCCCTGCTTGCTGCGAAGCCCCCAAGGCTTGCTGTGCGCCGAAGGCTTGCGAGGAAGTGAAGGCCTGCGCCCCGGCGACCTGCTGCCCGAAGGAGCGTTGCTGCCGCGAGCGCTGCTGCCGTGAGCGCTGCTGCAAAGAGCGCTGCTGCCGCGAGCGCTGCTGCAAGACTCGCTGCTGCCGCACGACCAGTTGCTGCGCCCCTGCTTGCTGTGCGCCGAAGGCTTGCGAGGAAGTGAAGGCCTGCGCCCGGCGACCTGCTGCAAAGAGCGCTGCTGCAAAGAGCGCTGCTGCAAAGAGCGCTGCTGCCGTGAGCGCTGCTGCAAAGAGCGCTGCTGCAAAGAGCGCTGCCACAAGGTCCGCTGCTGCCGGCCGAAGTGCTGCGGCGCGGTTGCCTGCTGCGGTGAAGTCAAAGCCTGCGCCCCGCCTGCTGCGCCTGCCTGCTGCAAATGAGCGCGTAAGAGGAGTCGCTCAAGCTCATCGCCGATCCGAGTCTGAGCAGGCTCCTTTACGATAAATTCGAGCGGCCCGGTCGAATGTCGATCGGGCCGCTTGACGTTTCTTGAAGAAGAGACACCGTGGGACAGGTTGCCAACCTGTCGGGACCGGTTGGCAACCTGTCCCACGGTGGTTTGCTTTCCGCGCGCTTCCGAACCCCTGCGCTCACTCCGGGAAGAGCTTCGTGGAAAGATATCGTTCGCCCAGGTCGGGCAAGATCACGACGATCAACTGGCCGGCGTTCTCACGCCGCTTGGCGACTTGCAGGGCCGCCCAGGCCGCTGCGCCGCCGCTGATGCCGCACATCAGGCCCTCCCGCTGGGCCAGGTGCCGCGTGGTCTCGGCGGCGTCCTCGTCGCGAACCGGGAGCACTTCGTCGAGCACGGCGAGGTTCAGCACGTCGGGGATGAAACCGGCGCCGATGCCCTGGATCGTGTGCTTGCCCGGTTTCAGCGGCTCGCCGGCCAGTCGCTGGGTGATGACGGGACTGGCCGCCGGCTCAACGGCCACGATACGCACGGACGGCTTGCGGGCCTTCAGAAATTCACCCACCCCGGTGATCGTACCGCCGGTGCCCACGCCCGCCACCACCACGTCTACCGCTCCGCCGGTGTCTCGCCAAATCTCAAAGGCCGTGGTCTTGCGGTGAATCTCCGGATTGGCGGGGTTCTTGAACTGCTGCGGCATGTAGTAACGGCTGTTCCGCTTCACCAGGTCCTCGGCGACTCGCACCGCGCCGGGCATGCCTTCGGCGGCAGGCGTCAACACGATCTCGGCTCCCAGGGCCTTCAGCAAGCGACGCCGCTCCACGCTCATGCTCTCCGGCATGGTGACCATCAGCTTATAACCGCGGGCGGCACAGACAAATGCCAAGCCAATACCGGTGTTTCCGCTGGTGGGTTCGATGATGACCGTATCCTTGCCAATCAGCCCGTCGCGTTCGGCGGCGTCGATCATCGCCCGGCCGATGCGGTCCTTGACGTTCCCGAGGGGGTTCATGTTCTCCATTTTCCCCACCACGGTGGCCACACATCCCTCGGTCACCAGGCGGAGTCGCACCAACGGCGTATTGCCGATGCACTGGGTGATGTCGTCGCAGATGCAGGTGGAAGCGGAGGCAGCCATGACATTTCTCCTGGGGGCCAAGATGCCGCGATTGTAGGCCGCAAGGGGAAAGTGGTCAATAATGGCCTCGCCAGGAGGCGACTCCCGTCGCCGATCAGCCCCTTCCGTCTTTCATTCATTCCGGGGAAGGGGCGAACAGAGGTGCGGGCGACTTGGTCAACAACTCGTGCCATTTCCAATTCGCCGCCTTCTCCCCTCCCGCGCTGGGCATTGGTATCTACACATCTCGGAGATGTAAAGCTTCGTCCAACCCGTCCGCGTAGGGGATTGGCCGGGTGCCAAGGTGCTTCGACGAGGGGATGGCCTTGGGCAATGTTATGAACTGTCGGGGGCGGCCGGGATCGCGGTTGGCATCGTCAATGTAGTGCGCCGTTCGGAAGAGAGATTCCAGGGCAGAAAGGGGTGGATGTCGTCGGGCGCCTTCCCGCCAGCCGCTGCACAATTCTCCAAGTACCACGTCAGCCACGGGCGAGGATTGATTTTCCCGTGAGCCAGCGTGGCCAATAGCGAGAACATGGTCGCTGCCAGCCGGCCACTCCAGAGGGAACCCGAGCCGCAGAAGTTCTTTCGCGCCACGGCCGGACCGCGACCAGCTCGTTCCGAAGCGTTGTTGTCCAGCGGGATGCGCGGATCATCGACGAACCGAACCAGTCCCGTCCAATGCTCTTGCAGACTTTCCAGAACTTTGCGGCACGGCTGGCGGAGTTTGGCATCGGAGAGTTCTGTCACGGCTTCAGCACGCATCGTTTCCACCGCACGACGCAAGAGAACATCCTGTTCTTGAAACTTCACCGAATCGAACGAATGTTGTAGGCGTTCTCGATTGACGTGATAAACGTGTCGGATGCGGCGCAGCCACTCCAAGGCCCAAGGCGTCAACTCCGTCCAACTCTTGCCCACTGCGACAAAGTCGCGCCGCACATGCGCCCAACAGAACGCCAACAACAGCAACCCTCTTTTCACCGGCGTCATGGCCTTGTAGCCTGAGTACCGATCCACTGCCAACACCCCGGAAGCCTTTAGCCCCAAGTGCGACTGCGGCACTTCGTGGCCGCGACTGGGATCGAGCAGATAGACCACCGTATCCGTGCCGAGAATGACCCACAACCACCAGCCATAGCCCTTTTTCCCGTCCAAAACGGCGAAAACCAGCCATCGGGTTTCGTCGGCTTGATGGAAGTCGCCTTGCCGATTTCGCTCGCACAATGCCTCGTAGATCGGCTGCAACATCGGCCCCATCCGTTGCAGCCCGTCGTTGATCGTGCCACCCGGCAAGTCCAAATCATACTGTTCGAGTTGCCCGAGCAGCCGTTCCGTGGGCCGATACGACGAATACTTATCCAACAAGACAAACACCCAGATCGAAACGCCGTAGTTGCCTTTGGGAATCAATTTCGGCGGCGGCGGGGCCGTAAGCGTTCGCCTCGCGGGATCGCAATCGCACGCCGCCCGATAGCGTCGCCGTCGAATGCGCCGCCGATGCGCCCGCACGTCGATCTCCAACACCTCCGAATCTTCCGTGTCTGACATCATCGCGGGCAACCTTCCGCAGATCGGACAGATCAACGATTCTTCCGGCAGCGCGACAAACTCTTCCTCGACTGGCAGATGGGAATAGTCGCGCCGACCGTGGCCGGCATGACCGGGCTGCGCACCGCGTTTCTTGGGAGTCGTTTCGACCTCTTGGGGATCGAACAAATCGTTGGCCCGATTGCCTTGGGCCGACTTCTCCGACTTGCGACCAAAGAGCTTGTCTTGCAGGGCGCGGACCTGACCGCGAGATTGTTCAAGCTCCTCGGTCAACTGTTCAAGGCGTCTTAGGGCCTTGGCATGTTGGCTTTTCCAATAGCCGACTTCCCGGCGGAAATCTCTCTGCAACTGCTCCAGTGCGCGTTCCAGACGTTCGACGGCCGGGCAGTTCGCACAAGAGACCAACGTCTTCGTCGTCTCGGTCGGCGGGACCAGAAGCGTGTCATTCATAAGGCCACGCTATATCCAGATTGCCCCCCTCAGGCCGGATCAATATCTTCGCCAACCCACCCCAAAGGACGGGTTGGACGAAGCTTTACCACGCCCGACGCTCAGCCTTTACGCCAGGATAGCACTCGACCATGGCGTCCACATCGGCTGCGGGCACCGAGGGGTTATATGCTTCTCCCCACGCGATGTAGAATGTCCGTCCTGCGGATGCCGGCCGTTCGCGGCGTAATAGCGCGATAATCAACACCGCGGGTCGTGGAACTTCTTTGCTCGGTCTATGCCACCCGCTCCGGGAAATGCGTGGCGAGGGACTCAGTGGCTGACGTGCAACAACATGCAGGGTGAAGGACGCTCACGGCGGGCTGGCGTCTTCGCTCCGCGGCAGCTCGTCAAGCGATTGCAGGTTGAACAGCCGCAGGAAACGCTCGGTGGTGTGGTAGTGGGGCGTGCGCCGCTTCGGGTCGGGCCGCTCGATCCGCAGCAACCCGCGGCGAACCAGGTGCGCGAGCACGTGGTTGCTGGGTCTGCCCCGCAATCGGCCGATCTTGTCGCCCGTGACCGGTTGCTGGTAGGCCACCAGCGCCAGCACGTCGATGGCGGCCTGCGACAGGCGGGCTTCCCGGATGCGCCCGTAAAAGCGGTCGCGCAGCGGGCGAAACTCGTCGTGCAGCGTCAACCGATAGCCATCGCCTTCGCCCACGACGTGGTACGGGGCGCCCTGAGCCGCGTAACGCCGGTTCAACTCGTTCACCAACGGTGGAATCTCGTCGGCCGCCACGTCGCGCATCAATTCGGCCGCCCGGCCGGGCGAAAGCGGCCGGTTGTCGCCGCTGCCCACAAACAGCATCGCTTCCAAGATGCTGCGCGGACTGATCGGGCAAGAGTCGTCCACTTCGGCCGGCTGGGACAACTGAACGCCGGCTGCCGATTCGGTCGTCGCCTCCGCTGCAATCATCGTCGAAGCACGCGGCGGATCGGCATCGTGCGCTGCCGGCGGTTCGGCGGCCGGCCGGGGCTCGGTCCCCATGACCTGCGCAAACGCCTCGGCCAACTCGTCCAGCGAGATGCCTTGCGGCTGCGATTCAAAGGGCGGTTCGGGAGAAGGCGACATTAGGCGGGGACCCCTTGGCTGTAACGGACTTCACGGCATCTCGTCCGGATCGAGGGGAGTGGTCCTCCCGGCGAGAAAATCCGCCTCTGCTTCTTGTCCGGCCTTCGTCAACTCCGGGCGCAGGCGCGAATCCTCCAAGATCGCATCCCACGGATCGATGTCCAGCACGACTACGATCGCATCATGCCGTCCAGGCAAATTCAACGGTTCTTCCGGCAGGATCTGGCCGTTGTCGATCACCGCTTTGATCGCCTTCATTGCTACATCCTCGGCGCCGCTGCAATCACCCCCACCGGCAACTATTGTAACGCGCACGCGTTGGCCAGCAAGGCGGCTCGCCGGTCGCGGGCGACGAACGCTGCCCGTTCATGCAGGAATCCCTTCCAACAACGCCACTTTTCGCTCCGTCACCAAGACGCGTGCGGCCGGCAGTACGGCGGCGAAGCTTCCGGGCAACGGCGCCAACCGCACCCGCTGCATCACCTGATTCAGCCGCACCATCAGTCTGCCATCCTCTTGATAATCCCACAAGATCCGCTCGCGGCAGAAATGACCGATGAAGGTCGCCAGTCGTTCGGTGGGCCGGGACGCCATGCGGTTGACGGCCGCTTCCACCTGCCGCGCGTCCACACTCTCCAACGCGCGGTAATACTCACTGAGACGCTCAGGATCGTCGGCCACGAGCGCCGCATCCAGCAAAAGTTCCGTGAGGAGATGGCCGAGGAAGGCCGGCCGCAGCCCGGTTTCGCCGTCGAGGGCATCGCGTGCTCGGGCACTCAACTGCAGTGACGTTTCCACGAACGTTCGGCACTCGTGAAAGCGGGCATCGTCGCGGAGATGCTGCAAGACTCCGCCGGCCACCTCCGCCACACAAGGGTCGGGATCGTGCAGGAACGCGCCGGCCTGTTTCGACCGCAGCCGCGTCTGCCGATCGACGACCGAAAGCCAGTCCGGTACGCCGCTGCCGGCCAGAAAATATGGCCGATCGAGAAACGGCAGTGCGTGGGCGAAATAGTTCATGGGAGGAGGAATTACACGCCGCCAGGGTCGTCTTCCGAGGGAGTAGGCCGTACTAGACTAATCATGCGAGGGCACATAGAATAGCACAGTCGATGAGTACCGACCATCGTCCGGAAAGGATCGTTGCCATGGGACTGCTGCAACAAAGACGCGTGGAAATTCAGGCCAAAGAACTAGCCGCATGGCTTCATAAACAGGGCGACAATGTCTACTGGACGGTCGACGGCGATCCATTGTTGGCAGGACGGTTGAGCTTTCCGTGCCCGGGTGATGAATTGGCTTCAAGACTCTGCAAGATCGGACAACCGTTGTTGGTGCTTGAGCCGACTGAAGCATCCCATCCATCGGGTGTAGACATGTCAGCGCATCAGTTGGATGAACTAGTCGAGCGTGAGGAACTGGGAACTCGCGTCTTGCAGTTGCAGTGGAAGGGGTCTGAATTGAACTGGCTCCTAATCGAGGATGAGGAAACTTCAGAAAGCATGGCGAGAAATGCCTAGAGGTGAGGAGCTTACGGATGCCGCGGCCCCCAATTGATCTCGAATGCAAGATACGGGAGATGCTTCAGCACGTCGATTCGCTTCCTCCTGAGGCCGATACGCCCTATCAAAACTACGAGCGTTCTGTAACGGACCTCTGGAATCTGCGATCATACGTTCAAAGGAAAGTGCGGGGGAGCCGGTTCTATGCGAATGTCGTCGCGCGGCATGTCGCAACCTTGGACCGAATGCTCATCGTAAATCTCATCGAGGCGTTTGAGAGATTTTTGAAGGAAGTCGCCTCCGTCTGCGTGAACCATCTCGCCAAATGCGTGTTGGATGATCGGTTCGACAGTCTCGGCCAGGTGAAAGGCACCTCGATCGCAGCACATTTCGGCGCAGAGTCATTGGGACGAGCACTTTGTGAATCCGGCACTTGGTTGGATTGCGACACGGCGAATGATCGGTTCCGGCGGCTGCTTTCCGACCCGTTTGATTCAAGTGGAGGTCGGTTCTGGTTGTTTCCGACGCGGGGACAGAACCCTGTGGACCAGCGGTTCCGCTATGGAGTCATGAGCCTTCTATGGCAGATACGCCACACCATCGTACACAATCTTGGCCAAGTTACGCAATCCGACGCCGTCAAGTTTCGACTGCTTGCACGGCAATCCGTCGATGCCATGCGGCTTCTCGTGCCCACCGGTGACGACGTGCGGTATGTTAAGAGATTCCTCGATGAGACGGCCGATAGCGTCAATTGGCGGGTCGTGACACGGTTAGCCGAACTTCTCACGACATTTCACAGCGATAACCCCAATCTGTTCGTCCCGCAACAGGTCGCGAACGAGTTGTCGAGAGACTTCGGAGTAATGGGCATACCTATCGCGGGCGTTGAGGCGGAGTTACCAACCTCGTGGCGATGAACCCGTCAGGCGCGATTCAGAATCGCGCGGAGTCGTTCGCGGCGCAATGTCGTACTGGGCGACCGCTCCCCGCCACGCTACCGCCAAAGGGGAAAGCAAACTGATGAAACGCAGTTTCAAAGACTTGTCGGCGGCCGAGGTGCTGGCGCTGGCCATCTCGCTGGAAGAGGAAGACGCCCGCATCTTCCAGGAGTTCGCCCGTCGGCTGCGGCCGAACTATCCCAAGGCGGCCGACGCCCTGGATACGATGCGCAAGGAGGAAGACTCGCACCGGCACCGGCTGGTGGAATTGTTCCGGCGGCGGTACGGCGAGGAGATTCCGCTGTTGCGGCGGCAGGACGTGCAGCGGCTTCGTGCGCCGCGACCCGCTGCAATCGGTGCGGCCTTGGGACGTACAGCGCGTCCGCCGCGAAGTGGCCTTGATGGAGTTGGAGACGCAGCGGTTCTACACCCGGGCGGCCGAGCTGACGACGCGATGCCGAGATGCGTCAACTGCTGGGCGATTTGGCCGAAGAGGAGCGGCGGCACGAGGTCCTTTCCGGCCAGTTCGATCCGGCCCATCAGCCGCAGAGCGAGCAGCAGGAAGAGGCCGAGACGGCCCGGCAACTCTTTCTGCTCCAGATCGTTCAGCCGGGGCTGGTGGGACTGATGGACGGTTCGGTGTCGACGTTGGCGCCGTTGTTTGCCGCGGCCTTTGCCACGCAGAAGACGGGCGAGACGTGGCCGACGTTCCTGGTCGGAATGGCGGCCGCGGTGGGCGCCGCCATCAGCATGGGCTTCGCCGAGGCCCTCTCCGACGACGGCAGCCTCACCGGCCGCGGACATCCCTACCTGCGCGGCGTCGTTTGCGGACTGATGACGATGTTGGGCGGCATCTTGGTCATACCCTGCCCTATCTCATTCCGCACTTCTGGACGGCCACCACCGTGGCGCATGATCGTGGTCGTGGTCGAACTGCTCACGATCGCCTGGATTCGCTACCGCTACATGGAGAGCCCCTTCACCACCAGCGTGTTCCAGGTGGTTGTCGGCGGCGTGCTGGTGTTCCTGGCCGGCATCCTCATCGGCAGTTCGTAGCCTCGTAGGGTGCGTGAAATGCGCCACAACCGGCAAGCGACGGCACGTTTCAGCGCACGCTACACCCCGCGTGCGTGCAGGCCCGCGTCCTGCGCCGCTATCCGGCCGGCAGGATGATGCCGTGATACACCAGCCACAAGCGGGTGCAATGGAAGAAGATCGGCGCGGCGAAGCAGATCGAATCGATGCGGTCGAGCACGCCGCCATGACCTTCCACCAGCGTGCCGTAGTCTTTCACGCCGCGGTCGCGCTTGATGGCCGACATGGTGATGCTGCCGGCGAAACCCATCAGGGCAATCACGGCCGACATGACCGCCGCCATCCACCAACTGGCGCCGTGGAAGGGCGTGGCCCACCACAGCAGGGCGCCGATGATGGTCACGCTGACCGTGCCGCCCAGCAGTCCTTCCCAGGTCCGCGTGGGGTTGATCGCAGGCACGATCACGTGCCTGCTGGAAATTTGCGACCAAGCGTACTGCAGGGCGTCGCTCAGTTGCACGATGAGCACGAAGAAGAACAGCAGCCGAAGCGGGCCCGTGTCGCCGACATCCAGATCGTCTGCGGGCCGATTCTCTTTCGCGTCGTTCTCGGCGGCCGGCGCAACCGCAGGGTTCGCGGCGACGCCGGCAGCCTTTTCGGGTTGCACGTCCCCGTCATTGTGCGACGCGGCTTGGGCAGAGTCGTCGACCGGCGGAAGCCTCAGCGTCAAGAGCGCCGGGGCGTAGCTGAGGCAGTAGACGCAGATCAGCAGCCCCGCTTGAATCTTCGCCGTCCGCTCCAAGAACCGCTTATAGTCGCCCGACAGAGCAATGCCCGCGGGAATGAACAGGAAGGCGTAGACCGGAATCACAATGCTGTACAACCCGTAGCACCTGTACCCCATTCCCACCAGCACGAATTGCAGCGGCGTGAACACGAAGAACACCCATCGCAAGGTGCGATGGTCTCCGGGGCGGGTGGGTGTGACCGTAATGAACTCGCAGAGCGCCCAGAACGAGATCAGGCCGAACAGCAACAAGGTCGCCCACTTGCCAAGCAAGAAGGCGGCGGCCAGAACCGCGAACAAAATCCACCAGGCGCGGACGCGAAGCCGGAACGTCTCGAGGATGGCGGCGTCGATGCCGCTCTCGGGGCGCCGCTCCAAGATCTTGATGATCCCCCAGGCCGCAAAGAGCAGCGTCAGCACCGCTCCTACAAGCCACAGAGTTCTCGCGTCGGAGATGTTCATAGTTCCTTCAGCCGTCGCACGGCCTCACGCGCGCGGGTAAGAAAGCTGACTTTGGCTTCGCCCGCCTCCAGCCACATCGGCGGGCCGAAGGTGATGCAACTCAACATCGGCACCGGCAGCACCTCGCCGCGGGGCAGGATGCGATTCATGTTGTCCACGTGTACGGGGATCAACTCCAGGTCCGGCCGCTTCTTGCACAAGTAGTATAAGCCGCTCTTGAACTCCCCGATCTCGCGGCCGTCGCCCCGTCCTCCTTCCGGAAAGACGATCAGCGAGTTGGTGTGGCCGATTTCGCGGATCATCAGGTCGACCGGGCTCTGATGCACCTTGATCTCCTCGCGGTCGATCAGGATCGCATGAAACAACTGATTGGCAAAGTAGCGGCGGACGGGCCCCTTGCTCCAATAGTCCTTGGCGGCAACCGGCCGCGTGATCATCCGCACCTCTTGCGGCAACGACGCCCAGATCACGATCGCGTCCAGGTGGCTCGTGTGATTGGCAAAGTACACGCGCTGGCAGGTGTCGGGCTGAGACTCAATCCAGCGCACGCTAGCCCCACTCAAGAAACGGGCCAACAAGGCCAGAAAGTTCCTCGTGAGGTTCGTATCCATGCGCCATCACCTGTTCGTGTGTTATCGTAGCGTGTAGAAGGGGCTACGCCAAGACCCCCACCGCGATGGGGGTAGCCGGAGGCGAAATCAACGACGAATGTCGAAAACGAGATAAGGAGAGAATGACGAACTTCAAAGGACCGGCGCAACGCTTCCGGCCTCATTTGGTTCTCGTCATTTGACCTTCGCCCGTCATTCGGTCTTCGTCCCTCGGCCCACGCAGCCGTGCCCGCGTTCTGCATTTCGCGGCGTAGATCTCGGTCATCAGATCCTGATAGCCTTCCACCATCCGATCGACAGACCAGTGAGCGATGACGTGTTCGCGGCCGGCGCGGCCCATCGCGGCGGCCAGCGTGGGATCGGTCAATAGTTCGAGCACGCGACCGACCATGTCCTGAGAATCGTTCGCCGCCACCAGATACCCCGTCCGGCCTTCCAACACCGTTTCGGCCACGGAACCGACGCGGGTGGCCACCACCGGCTTCTCGCTGGCCATCGCCTCCAACAGGCAGATCGGATTGGCCTCCATGTGCGAGCTGAGCACGAGCACGTCGATCAGCGACAGCAGTTCGGGCACGTCGGATCGCGAGCCGACGAATCGCACGGCCTCGGCAATTCCCAGGCATTTGGCCAGGGCTTCGAGCTTCGCCCGCTGCGGACCGTCGCCGATCACCAGAAACCGGGCGTTGGGCAGCTTCAAGCGGACCAGCGCGGCGGCGTAGAGGAACAGTTCGTGGTTCTTTTCCGGCCGCAGCGCCGCCACGATGCCCACAACGGGCGACCCCGCCTCCAAACCCAGTTCTGTTCGCAGCGCCTGATTGGGCCAGCGAGGATGGAACCGCTCCACGTCGATGCCGTTGGGTATGACGCGGATCTTCTTCGCCGGACAGCCCTCGTGTGCCGCCAGGTAGCGGCCGTGCGACTCGGCCACGGCGATGAACGCGTCGGTCAGCGGGGCCAACACGCGGTTCGGCAACTCCACGTGGTCGGGCAGGCCGGTCGAGTGCAGCGCCGAGCAGATCACCGGCACGCCCGCCAACCAGCCGGCCAACCGTCCCCAAAACATCTTGTCGCCACCTGTGCCCACGGTTACGACGGCGTCGATCCGCCGCCGGTGCATCAGCCGCGTCAGCCGCCACAGCACCGCGACGTCGTACTTGTGCGCCAGCAAACCGGTGAACGCCGGAATCTCTCGCGCCAGCACCTCGCCCAACGGGCCGAAGTACTTCAGACAGCACAATTCCGGCAGGAACCGTTCCCGATCCAGGCGGCGGACCAATTCCACGAGCAACGTCTCCGCGCCGCCGACAGGCATGCTCGTGATCGCGAACATCACCCGCAGCGGACCGCGGTCGGCAAGCGGAATTAGTTCTCGGCGCGATCGGAACACAGTGGTTTGCGGAGGGGTGAGAGTTGAGAGCGGAGAGCCGAGAGTGGCGCGTATCTCGTTTTGACCGTCGCCGGCACGGCGACGCCTGGCTCCGGCGCAAGTATTGCTTTTTCTGTGCCGCTCGTCGCACCGATGGGATTCTGACGGTTCTGACGGTTGTGCGTTTCCGGTCATCCCTTGTCGGTAGCAATGTCGGCGGCTAACAGCCGCCGCACGACTCTCTCCCACGG
Source organism: uncultured Planctomycetaceae bacterium (assembly GCA_963759115.1). Lineage (GTDB taxonomy): Bacteria > Planctomycetota > Planctomycetia > Pirellulales > Thermoguttaceae > CAVWXT01. Next base: position 2,193,370 of record CAVWXT010000005.1, on the reverse strand, counting down.
CCCGGCGCCCGTTGGCCGCCAACCATTGTGGACGCATCGCTCTCAAAAAAAGCCATCCTTCCCATAGAGCCCATGACTGAGGGAGCGTGCCAATGAGTCACCTTCATTCCATCCACCTTACGTCCCTGGAGAGCCTGCGTGCGGCGGCGTCCGATTGGGATGATCTCTGGTGGCGGAGCGAGACGTCGCTGCCCACCGTTCGTGCGGAAATGCTGGCCCAATGGGTCGAGCAATTCCAGCCGCGGGCCGACCTCCACGTGCTGGCCGTCGCGGACGAAGGGCGATGGGTCGCCGCGCTGCCGCTGGTTTCGGACCGAGTGGGCTGGCTGATTCCGGCGGGCGGACTACCGAACAATCCCTGGGCACCCGGCGGAGAACTGCTGCTGGATCCCGCTGCCGACGCCGACGCCGCCATGGACCTGCTGCTGGCCGCCGCCCGCAAACTCCCCTGGCAGTTGCTGTGGCTCAACGAAGCCCTGCCCGAGACGCCTCGCTGGCAGGCCCTGCTGCGGGCGTGCGATCGAGCCGCCGTTCCCGCGGCGTGCCACGAACGGTTTCGCGTCGGCCGGGTCACGATCGACGGAGATTGGGAGGCATACCAGAAGCGATTGCCGAAGACCCATCGCCAGGGAATGAACCGGGCGGCCAAGCGACTGGCGTGCGAGGGCGACGTGCGATACGAGATGCGCTCGCAACTCGAAGTGGGCGAGGTCGAGCCGTGGCTCCATACCGCCTTCGAGCTCGAGGACCGCGGCTGGAAGGGTGAGGCCGGCAGCTCGGTGCTCTGTACGCCGAGCATGTTCGGCTTCTTCGTCCGCCAGGCCGAACAACTCGCCCGCTGGGGCCAATTGGAAACCGCCGCGCTGCACCTCGACGGCCGCATGTTGGCCTTCGTCTACGGCTTCCGCGCCAAGGGCGTGTACTTCGCCCACAAAATCAGCTATGACCCTCAGATGGCCGCCTTCAGTCCGGGCCAACTGCTGTTCCGCCACGTCCTGGAACACCTCCACCGCAGCGGCGACGCTCACGCATTGGACTTCATGGGCCCCCTGACACAGGCGATCTCCCGGTGGCGGCCGGAAACGTACGCGATCGGCCGCGTGGCGCTGGCGCCGCGAGGGCTGGCCGGCCGCACGGCCCTGTATGCCTACAAGCACTGGTGGCGCCGCTTCCGCCAGGGGACGGCCGAGACGGTCGCTCCCATGTCCGAGCAGCCCCCCGCCGCAGTCGCGGAGTCCATGCTGGAGCCGGCCGGAACGGCGGAATAGAACGCTCGCACGTTGGCAGGCGTCTGCAAGCGGTATACAATGACGAGTGGCCGCTGAGAGTGGAAGGGACGTTCGATGAAAGATGAGCAATTGCTTGAGCGGGTTGTTCTCGATCCCAAGATCATGGCCGGCAAACCGGTCATCAAGGGAACGCGTCTGACCGTAGATTACATCCTTAATCTCATGGCCCACGGTTCTACGGTGGCGGACATTCTGGAAGAGTACCAGGGACTGAGCGCGGAGGACGTTCAGGCGTGCCTTTTGTTTGCCACCCGTTCCGTCAGTGATACGACATTCATGCCGCTGGTTGCGGAGAGCACGTAGATGCGGATGCTCGTGGACGAATGCGCCGGTCCCGGCGTGGCGAGATGGCTTCGATCCCAGGGCCACACAGTATTCTCCGTGTTTGACGAGGCAAGAGGAGCGGAAGACTCCGAAGTCCTTCGCAAGGCCCATGCAGAGAACTGGATTCTCATCACCAACGACAAGGATTTCGGCGAGAAGGTCTACCGCGAGCGATGCGCACATTGCGGCGTCGTTCTGCTCCGTCTTGAGGATGAACGGACGGCGTGCAAGATAGAGGCCCTGAGACGGCTCTTGGACAGTTACGCCGCCCGGCTGGCGGGCCGATTCGTCGTCGTCACCGAAACACGAGTTCGTTTCGGCCGGCAGCAAGCGTAGTCCGGCGACAACTGCTTTCCGTCGCCGGGCTACACCCAATCGAGGCCGGTTTGGTGCTTGATGCGCTGTTCGAACTCGCCCAACAGGCCGCCGATGACGTCCCAGCGGTCGGCACGGCGGAGTTCGATGTCGCCCTGGCGGTTGATGCGCACGACGCTCTCGTCGGTCACGCCGAGCTTGGCGAGCTCCCTGGGGTGCAGTTCGTCGTCGCTGACCACCCGCCGCAACGCCTTGCCCGACATCTCGATGAATTTCATGGTGTTGGTCCTCGCCGCCTCCGGCAGGCCGAAATCCCTTTCTTGGATACTACCCTGGCCGGGCGGCAGCGTCAATGAGCACCGGCGGCCCGCACCGCTTCGCACAAGGCCAGCATGGTCTCCACGTCGAGTTGCTCGGCCCTCGCGGCGCCATCGAGCTTCATGTGGGCCAAAATAGCGTCCACCTCGGGCTTGCCCAGCCGACCCTTGACAACGCTCAGCAGTTCGGATCGCAAGAACTTGCGGCGATGGCAGAACATCGCCCGGATGAACTCGTGGAAGAACTTCCGGTCGGGGACGCGGCCGCGGAGGTTTTCGTCGAGAATGACCTGGACGAAGGCCGACGAGACCTTCGGCCGCGGCCAGAACGCCTCGGGCGGCAACACCCGCAGGATCTCTACCCGGCACTGCGATTGAATCCAGATGCTCAGTGCGCCGTAGTCCTTGCTGCCCGGTCGGGCAACGATCCGTTCGGCAAGCTCTTTTTGGATCGTGGCGGTCATGCTGTGCGGCGGCGTCTCTTGGGCCAACAAGTTGCCGAGCACGGGCGTGGCAATGTTGTAGGGCAGGTTGGCCACCAGTTTCCATCGCCGCCCGGGCGCCGCTTCCAACTGGGCCTGCACGGCCTCCAACACCGCGGGATTGAAGTGATTCTTGTTCCGCAGGGCGTCGAGCTGGAGCATCACCACGTTGCCGCAACGGTGCAGTTCCTCGCTGGCGAGTTGGAACATCTGCGGGTCGACTTCCACGGTGATCACTGCGGCGGCCCGCTGGGCCAACAGCGCCGTCAGCGAGCCGGTGCCGGTGCCCACTTCCAGGACAACGTCGTCGCGGCGTCACGGCGGCCGCGTCGAAGAGCACGCCCAGCAGATTCAGATCGATCAAGAAGTTCTGACCGAACTTCGTGTGCGGCCGGATGCCCGCCTCCTCGAAGCGCCGGCGGAGAAACGAGAGCGTCTGCCGGGACGACGCGGGGAGTGAATTGCCCGCCCCCGCTGCCTCGCCGCCCGGGCCGCGTCCCTCGTCCCTCATCGCCACTCCTTCGCTTCGACCAGCCGCTGGACGTACTTGGCCAACAGGTCCGTTTCGAGATTTACCTTCCCGCCCACCTGCAAGGGGCCCAGCGTGGTGACGGCCAGGGTGTAGGGAATCAGCGCGATGCTGAACCGCTCGGGTTCGCTGGCCACGATGGTCAGGCTGACGCCGTCGACCGCGATCGAGCCTTTGGAGGCCATCTGCACGGCCAGTTCCCGCGGCGCGGTAAACCAGAACGTCGACCAGTCGCCGCAGTCCTCGCGGGTCAACAGCGTGCCCACGCCGTCGATATGCCCGCTGACGAAATGCCCGCCCAGCCGCTGGCCGACGGCCAAGGCCCGCTCCAGGTTGACGCGGCTGCCGGGATTGAGTTCGCCGAGGTTGGTGCGGGCGAGCGTTTCCGGCCCGGCCTGGAAGTCCATCGTCTCGCCCTCGCGCTGGACGACCGTCAGGCAGCAGCCGTTGACGCAGATACTGTCGGCCACGTGCGTTTCGGCGGCGATCTTCGGCTCGCAAACGATCAACCGGCAACCGGGCGGCTCCGATCGCAATTCCACGATCGTGCCCAACGCTTCTACGATTCCAGAGAACATACTGATTCTTCCCACAAGGCGGCCGAAGCCGCAACCCAAGGGTTCAGGGTTCAGGGTTCAGGACTTGAGGCGACGGCGATGGTGTCTTCTGAACCCTGAACCCTCTTCTTTCTAAAACCACGGCTCTTCTCGATGCCGCCGCTGGACCCAGAACTCCCACGCCAGATGTACCGGTCCATACAGCGCGAAGACGCTGGCCACGATCGGCACGGCATAGCCTCGCAGCATGATGAGCGCCACGAAGGAAAACAATACCGCCACGACGTGCCCAAAGCTTCGCTGGCCGCGCAGCAAGCGATTCGTAATGTGCGGATAGCGAATCCGCGAGACCATCAGCAACGCCACAAGAAGCCCAAAATATGGCAGGATGGCCTGCAGAACGGCGTCGATGCGGACCTTCACGGGGTTGACGTCCTGGCGAAGCGTGTAGAACGCGATGGCGAATCCGGCGACCACGGCGGCCGCCCCCGGACTGGGCAATCCGCTGAAGTACAAGTGGTCGTCGTCATCGCTGCTCTCGACGTTGAATCGGGCCAACCGCAGGGCCGCGCACGCCGCAAATGCGGCCGCAATCACCCACATCGCCTGGTTGTGAACCAAGGTGAACTGCGGGCACATCTTCACCAACAGAAAGCCGGGCGCCACGCCGAAGCTCACCACGTCGCAAAGGCTGTCCAACTGTGCCCCAAAATCGCTCGATGTCCGCGCCAGCCGAGCGACATAGCCGTCCAGACCGTCGAACACCATCGCCACGAAGATCAGGCATCCGCTGAGCATCACGTCGTACGTCTCGTCAATGCCCCCCGGCGCCACGGCCACCCTCGGCGCGTTGATCCGCGCCGCCACCACGATGGCAAAGAACCCACAAATCAGGTTCCCCAGCGTCAAGAGCGTCGGAAATACGGAAATCGTGCGGATGGGACGCATGGGAGACAACGATGAATGATGAATGATGAATGCAACGCACTCGATGCGTGAGAACCCGCCTCTATCGTTGGTCCACTCCGCCTTCCGCCTTCCGCCTTCCCCCTTCTCCCTTGTATCTCGCCATAACGGTCGTTCCCGCCAGAATACGCTGGCCGATGCATACCTCGATCGCCAGGTCCTCGGTGTCGGGGATAATCAACTCGGTGCGGGAGCCGAGCTTGATCATGCCGATCTTCTGCCCGCGCAAGCACCTCGCCGGGCTGGAGGTCGCAGACGATCCGCCGCGCGATGGCCCCGGAAATCTGCCGCACGATCAGGCGGCGATGCGGAGGCATTTCCTCTTCCAGACCGATCCACGTATTCTCGTTCCGCAACGCGCTCTGCGGGTTCAATGCGTTGAGGAACTCGCCGGGCGAGTAACGCAAGGCGATCACGCGAGACTCGGCCGGGGCACGATTCAAGTGTACGTTGAATATCGAGAGGAAGATGCCGATCCGCACGGCCGGACCGCCGATGAAGTCGTCGTGCGCCAACTGAGCGATCTCAACCACCTTGCCATCCGCGGCGCGACCAACACGCCCCGATCGGTCGGGACGCTCCGCAACGGATCGCGGAAGAAGTACACGATCAGGCACAAGAGCGCCGCCGGCGCCGCAGCCAGGTACCAATAGTCTGTGGCGGCCAACACGATGCTCAGCGCCAACAGCGGCCAACCCATCAGTTGCAGTTCGGCCAGGCCCCACCGCGCAAACGGCAGACGGCTGCGCCAACGGAACGGATCGTCGGCCGGGGCCCAATGGCATCGGCAGCGATTGCGGCAGTACTTCAAGTCGCGGGGATCGAGGATTTCGTGCGGGGCGCCGGTCGGCTCTCCCTGCCTCAAGGCCACCATGCGGCGAACGTAAGCGGGCCGAAACCGCTTCAGCCACCACCGCCGCGCCCGGCCCCAAGCCAACTCCAGGCGATAGCACCGCCCACCCCCCGGTTGCACGGAGACGAAATTCTCCGGCAACGGCTCCGGTTCCGCTCGGGTTGGCGTGGTTTCGGTTGTGCTCATGGGCCGGCAGGATTGGGGAACCGCGGACACCACGGTGGGAACGGATGCCAAAGAATCCCCCCTATGGTACCGAGTTTCCCGCGGTCTGGGAAGATGCGGATTCACCGTCCCGTTAGCTTCAGCAGTTCCTGGGCGATGTCCCATAGCGATTGGACAACCGCCTGCGGGTTCTGCACAACGGCCAAGGCGATCAATGCAATGAGCAGCAGGGCCGTGCCGATGAGATTCAGACCCTTCAGATTGCGGACGACTTCCACCCGAGTCAGTGCGTCACGGAGGGCCGCGTCGAGACGCCGCCAGCCCGGCTGACTCTGGTTGCCGCCGACAGACACCAAGGAGATGCTGCGGAACGCCGGAAAGCCGTCGACGTATAATTGTACGCCTAATGCCGGCAGCGCCAGGCTGTCTCCCGCCCACCGCGCTTCCGGATCGAGTCGCTTGACCAGTTCCGCCAAGATCGGGCGCAGTCGGTCGACCGAGATGTTGTAGATCACCAGCCGCGGCCTCAACAGCAACAGCACCAGCAGCACGCACAAGGCATACAGTACCAGCAGCAAGAGCCAAACGGGCGGGCCGTAGCGCGATGCCGCTTCAAACGGAAAGAACAACTCGATCGGGCCTACAATCACCAACCCCGAAATGGCCAGCGCCAGGAAAGCCGCGTCGCGCACGCCGGACATCAAGAACGGCCGCCGCGACAGATTGAGGCCCCCCAGCAACAGCAGGTACATCGCCACAGGGCCCAAGGCCAAACACAATCGAAATGGGTCCATCAGCAAGCGTCCCCGGAAGTCAGTTCGACAGCCCGACATTCTACCGGCTTGGGGAGCCTGACGCTATACGGTGGGGCAAACGCCGACAATTACCCCGGCCGGGAGGCGTTCACTTGCTGGCGGCGTAACGTTGCGGGCTCTGGTTGAACCGCGCCTGCGTGGCCGCACTGGAGAACATGTACAGCCGGCCATCGTACATCGCACAATAGGCCGGCCGGCCAGGCAACGAACGATTCTCATCCACGGACACTACGGGATCGTTGCCCGAGTTGACCGGCGCGAAGGCGTCGGGGTTGGCCAGGAACTGCTGCCGTTGCGTGGGGCCGGAGAACCGGTAAATCCCCCCCTTGTAAACGACGGTCCAGCGAAGGTCACCCGCCGTCCAGCGGCCGTTGCGGCCAGTTCCACGACGCAGTAGCCGTTGAGCACGACGGGCGGAACGACGATACTGGTGAGAACCTCCGGTTGTACCACCGGATCTTCCGTGGCGTAGGACGTCGGTTCGACCTTGGCGGCCGCAGAGGCGGGCGTTTCGGCGATCGAGCTGGCATGAGATTCGCCAGGCAGCAAATCGTTCCGCAACGGCTCGGCGCCGACCACCAGTGAAACCACGCCGCGGGGCGAAACGACCGGATCCTGCACAGGTTCGGCAACCCTCGTGGTTTGGTGCATAGGGCTCGCGCCATGCGGGCGTCAACTTCTCCTTATCGTCTTTGGGAGGAGACGGCGGCGTGACGTTCGGCGCGGCCTGCTCCTTCGGTTTGGGCGATTCCTTCAATTGATCGTCGGGAACCGGAGTAGGAAGCGGCGGGATGGGTTCGACCGGCGGCACGTCCTGGGCCGACGGCTGTGATGGCTTGGCGGTGCCGGCTCAGCCGGCAGGTCCGACATCGGCGATCGTTCGGGCGGCAGGTTCATGCCTCCCTGCGGCGGCGGAATTGGGCCGTTCGGCGCCGCGGCCGGCGGCTTCGACGGCGCGCCGACCGGCGGCAGCGGCAGTTGCTCCTGGCCTTCCGGCGTGGGAAGAGGTTCGCGGCCGACTCCGATCGGGTTATCCTGTTCCGGGTGTCGTTCACCCGGCCACTGCCGCCACGTCGTGGTGAAATAGCCAAAATTCCCCGCATTCGGCACGCAGCCGTTCGGGCAGGGACGCGGAAGGTCAGGCCGTGGTCCGGCCCAAACGATGGCGCCGAGTCCGATAACCAACACGATGCCACTCAGCAGCGTTAGAGAACGAACCATAGCATTCCGTCCTTTGGCGTCAGTTTCTTCTTTTCACAAACGGTGTCTAGTGCCCCGACCGACCTGACTTGACGGGTGCCACGGGCTGCTTGTCAGCCCGTGCTGCGGCCGATTCCTGCACTGGCCGGCAAGCGGCCAGTGGCACCCAAACTGTCAACACAGCACGGTTGGGGCACTAGGCGATTCCCGCACTAAACGTCCATTATTGTTTCTAAAATTGTCGGTTCGCGTTGTAGCCGCGGCCGAGGGTCTGGAAACCACGCGTGGCCGAGGTGCCCAGCGAGGCTACGCCCAACAGCCGCTCGACCGGAGCCGTCAACTTCGTCAGCCAGTTGTTCAACGCAATCGCGTTGTCGCCGGCAATGTACACCCGGTCGCCCGGCATGATCTGGTAGTTGGTGGCCGTCGAGCCGCCCCGCGTGATCGCCAGGTAGTCGACCGGCAGGATCTGCTCGCAGCCGAACCCGCCCGGCGCCGGCCGCGCCACCCACACTTGGGCGCTGGAAACCTGCGACAAACCGTTGATCAGGCTCACCGCGTCCAACACCGTCTCGTTGCCGGTGATCGGAATGCGGCGGACGTTGTCGCCCATGCCCGCCCCTTCCGTGATCACGTAAAACACCTTGCTGTTGTAGGCGATCACGTCGACCGAAACCTCCGGCGAGTCAAAATACTGCGCGAGGTGTTTTTGCAGGGCCAGCCGCACCTCGGTGACCGTCTTGCCGGCCACGTGCAACATGCCGTATTGACGCAGATTGATCGTGCCGTCCGGCGCGATCAGGTACTGGCCCGTCAGTGGCTGCGTGCCGGCGGTGCGGGCCAACTGCACCGACACGTCGGAATTTTTCAGCCCCACGTCCGTGAGCTTGCGGCGGATGGCCTCGGTGGCCTCGTCGACGGTCATGCCGGCCACGCGGACCGTGCCGTAGGCCGGCCCGAGGGTGACGATCCCCTCGCCTTCCACCAGGAAGAAGTCGTAGATCGCCAGCGTCGGATCGGAAGGCGTGCCCAGCACGCGGATTTGCAGCACGTCGTAGATTTCGATGCGGTAGGGGGGCAAGGGGACCAGTTTGAGCATCTCGAGTTGCAGGATGTCGGGCGGCTCGATGCGATAGGCCGGCAGCGACATCATGGAGAGTTCGCGGGGCGGCTCCAGGGCCGGCGGCACCGGCTTTTGCAGCGACGGGTCGTAGAAGTCGACGGCATGACAGCCTGCCAGGCCGAGCATCCCGCCGACCGCCAGCAGCACCGGTCCCAGCGATCGCGCTACCGAACTGAGTGTGGTCATGGAGGTGGTGTCACTGCGCCGGTCCGCAGTCCCCTGTTCTTTGTCAAGTTGGGTTGTTTCCGAGTTTTGCGCAATGCTACCGCAAACTTATCCCAATCAACGCCGTCGGAATAATCGGCAAAGTCGCCGCCGGACTTTGCCCCGTTTTCGCAAGAAGGCAGAAATACCCATCATTGGTGGCCAGAGCAGGCCCGTCGCAGCCCGAATCCCTCGTTGGTTGCGATCCCGGCCCGCGGACACTAAGATAACTATCGGAGATGCTGGCAATTGGTGTCCTTAGGCGAAAGGAGCTTGGTCGTGTCGATTACCCGAAGAGAGTTCTTGCAGCGGGCGTCAGTTGCGGCCGCGTCGATCAGTGCGCCTTTGGTGGTTTCGTCGCGGGTCTTTGGCGCCAACGACACGATCCGTGTTGCCGTGGTCGGACTGGGGCACCGCGGTGTGGATTTCCACATTCCCTGCATGGAAGAACAGGACAGGGTCAAAGTTGTGGCCCTCTGCGATCCCGACCGTAGCCGGTTGGCCGATGGCATCAAGGGATTTGAGAAGAAGTATCATCGCACGCCGGACCAGTGCGCCGACATGCGAACTTTGTTGGACCGCAAGGATATCGACGTTCTCTCCCATGCCACGCAGACGTACTGGCACGTCTTGGGCACGATCTGGACCTGCCAGGCCGGCAAGCACGTGTACGTGGAGAAACCGATGTCCCACTACATTTGGGAAGGCCGGCAGTTGGTCAATGCCGCGCGGAAGTACAATCGCCTCGTCCAGTGCGGCACCCAGGAGCGTTCGATCCGCGGCACGTGCGCGGCCATCGAATTGGGTCCGGGCCGGGAACCTGGGCAAGATCAAGCTCATTACCGCCTTCTGTTACAAGCCGCGCGTTTCCGTAGGCAAGCGCAAGGAGCCGCTGGCGATCCCGCCCGAAATCGACTACGACCTCTGGTGCGGTCCGGCCCAAAAGTTGCCGATCTACCGTGACCAGTTGCACTACGATTGCTGCTTCGACTGGAACACGGGCGGCGGCGACGCGGTCAACCAGGGGGCCCACCAGGTGGACGTGGCCCGCTGGCTGTTGGGCGAGAACGACCTGCCGCGGCGGGTGATGAGCATCGGCGGGCGGTTCGTCTTCAACGACGTGGCCGATTGTCCCAACACGCAGATCATCTATTACGACTTCCCCACGGCCCCGGTCCTCTACGAGATGTATGACATGCGCGTGGCGAAGGGCTCGAACCAGGTGCCGAAGTTCATGAACGAAACCGTGGGCGCATACGTCCAGTGCGAAGGCGGCTCGATTTTGCTGCGTCACGGCGCTCGGGTCTTCGACAAGCAGGGGAAAGAGTTCAAGAAGTTTGAGGATGACCCCGATCGGCTCCACTTCGAGAACTTCATCGACGCGCTGCGGAGCGGCCAGCGCGAAAAGCTCCACGCCGAAAGCGTCGAGGGCCATATCTCGGCGGGCATTTGCCACACCGGCAACATTTCTTACCGGCTCGGCAAGACGGCCTCGGCCAGCGAGATCCGCGAGGTAACCCAGAAAATCCCTGCTTGGGACCGTCTGTTCGATCGGTTCGAGGCCCATCTGAAGGCCCACGAGGTCGACGTCGACGCGCCCACGATCACGCTGGGCCCGTGGCTGGAGACCGTACCGGGCGAAGAACGCTTCAAGGACAACGCCGCGGCCAACGCCTTGGTCAAAGGCACCTATCGCGCGCCATACCTGGTGCCGGAAGTGAATATCTAGGGCCGCGTTCGACGAAGCGGCGACCTGCTCCAAACCGATTCCGCACTGTGCCGCCGAAAACGGCGATGTGCGGTGCAAGGGGACAGTCCCCGTGAACGGTTACGGCTACCCTAATCTCAGCAATTAGGCTAGATAACCTATCTTTATCAGCTTACCAGTTACTGTAATCCCTTATGCGGTAATGACTTATGCTGGCATGTTGTATGCTGAATTTGCCGAAAATAGTCGCTAAATCTGCCCCTCTGTTGCCCTCTTTTGCACTGGTCTAGTGCCGGGATGGTGCCGGCCCCAAGGCCCGCAGAATCAGTGAACCGATGAATGCCCGATACTTGAGAGGTGGCTTCTGTAGCTCGGCTGCAATCCCACTCTCGGAAACGCTACCGCCTTGGCAATTGACAACCACCATGCGCGGGGGTATCGTAAATGGCAGTATTCTTCGGTATCGGAGTGGGCCAATCGGGGGTGGTGGGATGGCAACCGAATGGTATTACCGAATCAATGGTAAAGACGTTGGGCCGGTTCCCCCATCTGCTCTAAGGCAGCTTGCCAACGACGGTGTTGTGTCTCACGAAACCCCGGTTAGGCGGGCGCGGACGCAAACTGGACGACCGCCCAACACGTTCGGGGGCTATTCCCAGAAACGGCACAAACGGCGGTGGCGGTCAAGTCTGGGGAACAAGCCGATGGTGCGAGAGCGAGCGAGGGCGAAGTGGCTGAGTCCGTTGCCACCAACAAGCGCCTCGGTCACGCCGGACTGCCACCGATCCCAAATAGCGAGTTCGCCGAACAACCAGCGACGATTCAGCACAGTTGCCCCACGCAGCGATCCGTTCAGCCGCCTGACTTGTCGTACCGACAGCACATACCGCCCGTTTGGGTTTGGTTGGTCTTTGGCAGTGGGACGCTGCTCATTATCGTGCTTGCAATTCTTGCCTTTCGCGCTGGCGGTGGTCGGACTGTTGACGCAGCGATCACTGTGATTTCAGGGCAGGACTCGGAGCCGACGTATGAAGGAAAACCGCTGAGCCAATGGGTAGCCCAAACAAAGGATAAGTCCCCAACATTTCGCGTGGCCGCTGTTCGAGCCTTGGTGGCGATAGGCTCTGCCGCGCAACCGGCCTTCATCGAGGTACTGCGGGCCGACTCCAGCGCTGTGGAGAAGGTTGTGGAGGAGATAGGCCCCAACGCACTGCCGGCCCTCACAGAATCGTTACATGAAAAGGACAAGCATGTCCGAATCCGTGCGATGTACAACATCGGCGAAATATGGAAACACCAGAAACTCTATGGGAAGTACAATCGCTTGGCAATGGAGCTTAGGGCGTTTGAGGCCGTCCCAGCGCTTGTGAAAGCAGTGGCGGACGAGGACAAGAATGTGCGAGAGGCTGCTCGACAGGCGCTAGTGGAAATGGGTTCCGATGCGAACGCGGCCATACCGGACCTCACCAAACTACTCCAGCACGAGGATGAAGGTGTTAGGAAAGAAGCTGCCAAGGCCCTGGAAGAGTTGAGCGACGCTCGCAAAAAGGAAGTCGCTAGGAAAGAAACTGCCGAGTTGATCCAGGGACTAAAACTCCTCGGAAAAAAGCTTCAGACTGATAAGGAAAGGAATGAAAGGCTTCTTGAGGAAAACAGCAAAGAGGTAAAGAAGGAGCAAGATAAGATTCTTCGGAAATTGGAGAAGAGGTGATTTCTCGCAGACTTTGTGCGTAACGGGTTTGTAAGGAATCTTGTGTCAGCCTAGCTGTATAGTCTGACGGCCCTGTCGGGAATTGGCAAGTTATTGTGTTGGAAGCGCAAAAAAGCTGGCCCATGATGAACAGGATCATGGGCCTTCGATGCCGCGATGCGGCTTATACCTATGACCAAAACATTTTGTACCCCCACATCACCTTTCGGGTAATTCCTCGATCCCAATCCTGTCCATTGGTATCTATGCGCCGGTCGAGCTGTGGTGATCCCTGCAATTGCTGGGCTGTTTTCCCCGGCCGCCTACACTATGCGCTTGGTTAACCAAGCCATAATTCTCACCTCCTTTCGTCTGGGGCTTTCGCCAATTGTGGCGTCCAGATGTCATAACCACTATACTGGATTCGTCATTTTTGCTAGTCGGTTTCCGGTTTCAACATGGCACGCCAGATTAGTTGCCCCACTCGGCACGGTATCAAGGGGCCGTCCCCGACGCCGTACCGCTTGATCCTATGGGTGTTTGACCGTTAGTGTACTGGACCCCTCATACCATACGCCTGTATCTTGATTCTGGCATGTATACCACCCGCCGTGGGGGCACAGGAGACTGTCGGCCGTCGCCTTTCACAAAACGGCACCCGAACGACGGACTTCCGACACCACGATTGCTAGTGGAAAAATAGACACCACCGGTGGGATCTAGTGGTCCGGTTGTGCCGTCGGCAGGGGTTGGTCTCCTATTGTTAGTGGGTTAGATTAGGTGGTTTGAATCGTAGCATTCCACGTCGCCTGGCTGCACAATGCCTGCCAATCTCACCCAACAATATCTCAAGGCCGAAGAGAACTACCGCCGGGCGGCGACCCTGGAAGAGGAGTTGCAGTGCCTCCAGGTGATGCTGAAGGAAATCCCCAAGCACAAGGGGACCGACCACCTTCAGGCGGACCTGAAGTCGAAGATCGCCAAGATCAAGAAGGAGATGGCCGCCGAGAAGAGCAGCGGCAAGAAGACCCGCGGCCTGCGCATCCCGCGGCAAGGCGCGGGCACGGCGATCCTGCTGGGCGGCCCGAACGCCGGCAAGAGCCAGTTGGTCGCCAGCCTGACCCGGGCCACGCCCGAGGTGGCGCCGTATCCGTTCACCACCACCGTGCCCGCCCCGGCCATGATGCCCTGGGAAGACGTGACCGTGCAGTTGATCGACACGCCGCCGATCACCGCCGACTACATGGATTCGCACCTGCACGGGCTGATCCGCGCGGCCGACCTGGCCCTGCTGATGGTCGATCTGGAGAGCGACAACGGCATCGAGCAGTGCCAGGAGGTGCTCGATCGGCTCGCGCAGACCAAGACCCGGCTGGCGGCGAAGTCGTCGCTCGACGAGCAGGACGTCGGCCTGTCGTACACGCAGACGTTCCTGGTGCCGAACAAGATCGACGCCCCCGGCGCCGCCGAGCGGCTGGAGTTGCTGCACGAGCTTCTGCCGCTGGACTTCCCCGAGTACGTCATCTCGGCCCAGCACGGCACGGGCCTGGAGGCGCTGCGGACGGCGATCTACCGGGCGATGGACGTGATCCGCGTCTACTCGAAGCTGCCGTCGGCCAAGGAGCCCGACCGCGATCGCCCCTTCACGCTCCGCCGCGGCAGCCAGTTGCTGGAGATGGCCGGCATGGTCCACAAGGATTTCCTCGAGGGGCTGAAGTTCGCCCGCGTCTGGGGCTCCGCCGTCCACGACGGCACCGCAGGTCAAGGGCGACTACGTGTTGCACGATCAAGGACGTGGTGGAGTTGCACATGTGAAGAAGGGATTAGGGATAGGGGGAGTGAGGTTCGATGAACGAATCCCGATCCATGACCAACCACGAAATCGCCGCCGTTTTCGAGCAGATCGCCGACCTGCTGGAGTTCCAGGGCGCCAACCCGTTCCGCGTCCGGGCCTATCGCAACGCCGCCCGGACGATCCACGACCTGCCCGAGTCGGCGGCCGACATCGTGGCCGATCCCGAGCGGTCGCTGACCGACATCGAGGGCATCGGCAAGGACCTGGCCGAGAAGGTGGCCACGCTGGTCGAGACCGGCTCGCTGCCGATGCTCGAAGAGCTGCTGGCCGAGATTCCCGAGAGCGTGCTGGCGATTCTCCGCGTGCCGGGCCTGGGGCCCAAGCGGGCGGCGCAACTCTACCACGAGCTGAAGATCGCCACGCTCGACGACCTCCGCGCGGCCTGCGAGTCGCACAAGGTTCAGGAGCTCAAGGGCTTTGGCGCCAAGACCGAGGCGGCCATCCTGCAAGGGCTGGACATCGCCTCCGAGGCCGAGCAGCGAATCCTCTGGATCGAGGCCGACCAGCACGTGCAGGAAATCCTCGCCCACATGCAGACGGCTGCAAGGCCGTCGAGCAAATCGCCGCCGCCGGCAGCTATCGCCGCGGCAAGGAGACCGTCGGCGACCTCGATTTCCTCGTCGTCACCCGCAACGTCGACGCCGTGATGGACCACCTGGCCGGCCTTCGGCGGCGTGGCCTCGATCCTCGCCCGCGGCGACACGAAAATGTCGCTCCGCCTGACGGCCGGCGTGCAGGTCGATCTGCGGGCGGTGCCGGCCGAGTCGTTCGGCGCCGCCCTGCAATACTTCACCGGCTCGAAGGAGCACAACATCGTGCTCCGCGGCCGGGCGAAGGCGCGGGGGCTGAAGATCAACGAGTACGGCGTCTTCCGCGGCGAGAAGCAGATCGCCGGCCGCACGGAGGAGGAGGTCTACGCCACGCTGGATCTTGCCCTGCTTTCCGCCCGAGCTGCGCGAGGCCCGGCGCGAGTTCGAGTGGGCCGACGCCGGCCAGTTGCCCGAGCTGGTCGAGCTCGGCGACATCCGCGGCGACCTGCACATGCACAGCACGTGGACCGACGGCACGGCGACGCATCGAGGAAATGGCCGCCGCCGCCAAGAGCCGCGGCCTGAAATACATCGCCATCACCGACCACTCGAAGCGGGTGACGATGGTCGACGGGCTGGACGCCGAGCAGCTGCGGCAGCAATGGGCCGAAATCGACAAGCTCAACGAGCGGCTCAGCGGCATCACCGTGCTCAAGGGCGTCGAGGTCGACATTCTCGAACGCGGCGGGCTGGACCTGCCCGACGACGTGCTGGCCGAGGCCGATTGGGTCGTGGCCAGCGTCCACTACGGCCAGCAGCAGTCGCGCGAGCAGATCACCCGCCGGGTGATCGAGGCCCTGGAGAATCCGCACGTCGCGGCGATCGCCCATCCCACCGGCCGGATGCTGCTTGAAGCGGAAGCCCTACGAGATCGACCTGGAGGCGGTGATGAAGGCCGCCCGGGAGCACGGCAAGATGCTGGAGCTGAACGCCCATCCCTCGCGGCTCGACCTGGACGACGTGGCCTGTGCGGCGGCGAAGAGTCTACGGCATTCCGATCGTGATTTCGCACCGACGCGCATCGGCCCGAGGGGCTGGACGCGATGCGTTGCGGCGTGCAGCAGGCCCGCCGCGGCGGCCTGACCAAGGCCGACGTGGCCAACACCCGCACCTGGCCGCAGTTGAAGAAGATGCTGGGGAAACGTTGAGTCTTCACTCGTACCTGTTTGGCCGCACCGTCGATGGCTTCTGCAAGCTACCTTTCGTGATCGCTATCTCGCGGGACAACGTCATCCCGCTGCCTGCGTCAGGAGAAGAGCGCGACACGACCGGCTCTTACTTCTTCGCCACGTTTCCGCTGCCGGGCATGGGGCGCAGATAGGGGCGAATCTGCTCCAGCGTCTTCGGGCCGATGCCGCGGACCCGCCGCAAGTCGTCGTGGTCGACGAACGGGCCGCGGGTCTGGCGCGATTCCACGATCCGATGGGCCAGCGTTTCGCCGATGCCCGGCAGTTGCAGCAGCTCGGGCCAATCGGCCGAGTTGACATCCACCTCGTATCGCGCCGCCAACGGCGGCGTTCGATCGATCTCGATCAGCCGTCCCTGC
Source organism: uncultured Planctomycetaceae bacterium (assembly GCA_963759115.1). Lineage (GTDB taxonomy): Bacteria > Planctomycetota > Planctomycetia > Pirellulales > Thermoguttaceae > CAVWXT01. Next base: position 2,176,842 of record CAVWXT010000005.1, on the reverse strand, counting down.
CACCCGCCCTGCGAAACCCACCACCCGGCCATCGCCAGGAGCGCGGTCACGACCAGCGCCGCCACGGCGGCCTGATCGGCCCGACGGAGCAACCAGTGAGGGTGACGAGCAGGATCGGACATGGATACGACCATTATTGCCAATTCTGGCCGGGCTGTCACGTAGGGGCAGCGGTGCGTCAGGGCACTGTGCCGATTGGCCGGAGCAACGGCAATTGGCGGGTCTTCCTCCCGAAAAATGGACCGTTCCCCTCACATCGCCAAGGGCGCGACCGCCGGTCGCGGCTTTCTGATCGGCCAGCGAAATGGTATCCTATGTGCCATGGCCAAAGAGTTTCATCAAACCGTGTGGGACGATCATCTGCGGCAGGACTGGGAGAAGCTCCTTCGGCTGGCGATCGAGGAAGACTTGGGCGAGGTTGGCGACTGGACCAGCAAGGCCCTGGTGGCCGCGGATGCGGAGGGATCGGCGACTGTCGAGTCGCGGCAGGCGGGCGTCGTGGCGGGTCTGCCGGCGGTGGAAATGACGTTGGCGGCGATTGATCCGCGTCTCCGCTGGCTACCGCAGCCGCTGATCGACGACGGCCAACGGGTGGAGCGCGGTTGTATCGGCGCCGTCGAAGGTCCCGCCCGCGGGCTGCTGGCCGCCGAGCGGATCCTGCTGAACTTGCTGGGGCGTCTTTCGGGTATCGCTACGTTGACGCGGCAGTATGTCGACACCGTGGCCGGCACGAAGGCCCGCATCTATGACACCCGCAAGACCACGCCCGGCTGGCGAAGGCTGGAGAAGTATGCTGTGCGTTGTGGCGGCGGCTGGAACCACCGCGGCGGCCTGTACGAAGCGGTGCTCATTAAGGACAATCATTTGGCCCTGGGCGGCCAGTCGTCCGACCACGAGCGATTTTCGCCGGCGGAGGCGGTGGTGCGGGCGAGGCGCTTCGTGCGGGAACACGCCGCCGATCCCGAATTGGTAATCGAGGTTGAAGTCGACACGCTCGAGCAACTCGACGCCGTGCTGCCCGCCCAGCCGGACATCGTGCTCTTGGACAACATGAGTCTCTCGCAACTCCGCGACGCGGTGGCGCGGCGCGACGCCTTTGATCGGACAATCGAATTGGAGGCCTCTGGCGGGGTCACCCTGGCCACCGTCCGCCCCATCGCCGAGACGGGCATGGATCGGATCAGCGTGGGCGCATTGACGCACTCGGCTGTCGCGTTGGATTTTGGGCTTGATTGGCGTGGCTGATGCCTCACGTGGCCGTCGTGCGTCGCGCGTGGCGTTTTGTCAACACGGTTTGCATCTTGTTTGACTGAGTTCTGGGCCAGCCTATAGTTCTCAGGTGTCTGCGCCTCGGGTGAACGCACTTGGCAGCCTGCGGAACATGGACGGCCCGAAGGACAGGTTGCTACCCCTCGGGACAGGTCGGCAACCTGTCCCACAGTCCGGCGAACCCCCCATTATGTAGTCCCCCTGCTTTGTGCGCTGGTGGATAGTCGACTAAAATAGAGATATGTCTGAGCCGAGCGCGAATACCCTGCCTCTCGCAGCACCGCTGGCGGTCAGCACGCCGGCTGGTCCGCCGCCCCTGCCGATGGCAGCGTCTGCGGCGGTTCTGCCATCGGCGGACGTCGAGGCCATGCCCGCCGAGACACCATCGCAAGTTGCCGAGCAGCAGACTTTCTTGGGGGTGATGCTACGGCGGCTCGACGATTGGTTCTGCGGCGACGGACGCTGGTATCTCGGGAGCGCCGCGTTTCACGCGGTGGCCATCGTCAGCCTGGGCCTGATCACGGCCGGCATTCCGCCGGAGATGGTGCGGGAGGATACCGCTTCGTTCGAAGCGGCGGAGGCAGAGGCAACGCCGCCCGGCGAGATCGACCGCTTTGAATTGGGCGATGCCCCATTGGACCCCACCGAGTTGAACGCCGACACGCTGGCGATGACCAGGGCTCTGCCGCAAGCAGTCCAAGAGGCCCGCAAGTACGATGACTCGAAGGAGTTTGAGGAGGCCGGCGGCAGCGGAAGCATCACCGACAGGAAGGAACCAAAGTTCGGCGGGCTGGGCGGACCGTTCGTCCTCGGCCTCACCGGGCCGGCCGGGCACGGCGGCGTGGGAGTGGGCGTCGGCGTGGGCACGCACGCCGGATTGGGTGGTCCCGGCGATGGCTACGGCCTCCGCAACCGAGGGCAACGCAAGGCGTGGGCGGGCGCCATCGGCGGAACGCCGGCCTCGGAGTGCGCCGTCGGCGCCGCCTTGAACTGGTTGGCCCGGCACCAAACCGCCGCCGGTCATTGGAGCCTCGATTTCCGCCGCCAGTGCCGGAGCGGCACGTGTTCCGGCGCCAGCGCGATTCGGTCCGACAGTGCGGCCACGGCCATGGCCCTGTTGCCGTTCCTCGCCGCCGGCCAGACGCACAAGTCGAAGGGCCCTTACCAGCAGACGATTGCCAAGGGGCTCGCCTGGCTCGTTGCGCACCAATCCTACAACACCGGCGATCTCTCCGACCGCGGGGATCATCAGATGTATTCCCACGGATTGGCCACCATTGCTCTCTGCGAGGCCTACGGCATCACGAAGGACGAGCAAATCGGCAATGCCGCGAAAGGCCGTGGCGTTCATCGAACTGGCCCAAAACGATGAGAGCGGCAGTTGGCGGTACCGGCCCAAGGAGTATGGCGACACGTCCGTGTACGGTTGGCAGATCATGGCCCTGAAGAGTGCCCAGCTAGCTGGCCTGCCGGTGAGCACCCTGGTTCTCGAGAGGGCTAAGAAGTGGTTGGACATCGTGGCCGCCGGTCACTACGGCGGGTTGTACCGCTATCAACCCGTTGCGCCTGTGACGCCCACCATGACCGCGGTCGGCATGCTCTGCCGCCAGTACATGGGCCAAGATGCCCGAGATGCAGGCATGTTGGAGAGCAAAGAGTGTTTGATGGAGAATCCACCCAACAGCAGCATGACGCGAAACTGCTACTATTGGTACTACGCCACGCTGGCGATGCACAATTTTGCAGATGCCGAGTGGGACACTTGGAACCGCCAGATGCGGCGCGTGTTGATCGATTCGCAGGAGAGGGAAGGCTGCGCGGAGGGAAGCTGGGATCCGGAACGGCCCACCATCGACGTGCAGGGGCAAAAGGGCGGCCGGCTGATGATGACCAGCTTCAACGCCTTGACCCTCGAGGTGTATTACCGCTACCTGCCGCTGTTCAAGACCGAGTCGCCGGCGCCTGAGCCGGCGGCGGGAATGGGATTTGCCAAGCCGGTCGTGCGCAGACCGAAGAATGACCGCAATGCCTCCCATTACCACATAGGGCAATTCGAGCCTTTCGAAGAGTGCCGCGAAATCATGGAGAGCGCGGACAAGCTCGCTCATCGGTTGTCTCGTGTTCGCGCAATCCCCGCGAGCATGCGGCGGTTTCGCTCGTCGTTCTGCCGGCGGAGCAACTCGAACCGTCGGTCGATCTGCTGGGGCGTGCCGCGGAGCAGGTAGGGAATCTCGTCCTCAATCATGCGTAGGGTCAGCCGGAACCGCTCCGCTGGCGTCATGCGGCGGTACTGCTCCAGGCTTTCTCTACTAAGCATGGCCGGCACTCACTACAGGAGAGAAAGAAACGCCTTGGACCGGTTTCAGAGTCCGCGGCTCATCGTGCTGCCGCGCCTGGATCGGCGCTCGGCACGCAGGCGGGCACGCCGCTTGATTTCGCTGGGCTTCTCGTAATACTCGCGGCGACGCATCTCCTTCTTGATCCCGCTCCGCTCCACCAACTTGCGGAAGCGACGCACCGCCTCTTGAATCGACTCACGCTCGCGCAACGTCAATTTGACCACTCATTTCTCCTTCGGGTTGAAACTACCGCCTTCTCGACCGGACCAACGACCCCACAATTCCATCCATCGGACAGAGCTCTTTACTTTACACTTGCGCCGGTGGTCTGTCCACCCCTTATCGTCCAATCCGGGCCGGTTCTATCAGATTCGACGGCCTTTTCCTGCACCGCCATCATTCAATGGTAGCACGTCCGTCAATCCTCCCCACGTTCGGGTGCCCCCAATTCGAGCGGCCTCGCTCTTCCGCGGCGATCACGGCGGCCGTTGAGACGCACGCCCTAACCTCTTTCAGGTCCGCGGATCTGCGCCAGGGGGATGGCTTCGTCGGCCAGGAGGACGGGAATGTTGTCGCGGACGGGATAGAGAAAGGCGTTATCGGCTCGAACCAAACCGCCGGACAGTGGTTGCTCCACGGGCCGCCCTGCCTGGTTTTTCATGCGTCCGGCGGCGATTGCCCGGTTGAGCCGCGCGATGAGTTGATCGTCAGCGATCGTCAGGGGCGTGCGCTCGATGGGGCAAACAAGGATCGTCAGCATCTCCTTGCCAAGCATCGACAGAAGCCCTCGTGAGCCAGGCTGGACTGCCAGCCTATGCCATCAGGATGATGGATTCGTCCGGAGTTTGCAAGGGTTCCCTTCTGGTCTTTGGCCTTTGGTCTACGGACTTTGCGGTGGATTCGGCCCGCTCTTGCTGCATTGCGGTGGCAATGGTGGCGCCGCCGCAGAACAGGCAAAAACGGGGGCGGCCGTGCAAGTGCCGCCCCAACGAAGTCCAAAGCCCCGTCGTGAAGTGCCTAGCCCGTCACAGGCGCCGGCGTGCGGGAGCGCCGGCGTGCGGGTTTGATGGTGCTCCAATCCTTGGTCAAAGTCTCGAAGACCTCCGGCGATTCGTAGCGAATGATGCTCTTGCCTTCGGGCATGGGGCCAATCAGGCCGCGAAACACCGGCAGGCCGCGCAGGCCCAGATCGGTGCTGCAATCATCGACACCCACTTGCGAATGCCGCTTCAACAGGGCCTCTTGGGAGTCATAATCGCGGGTGCGAATTTGTCCGTCGGCCCCCCGAGTAACAACGCGAAAGGTGTCTTTATCCATGGCTTGTGTTCCCCGCCGCCCCCATGTGAAACTGATACTCGTCCTCATGCACGTCACGATAGCCGACAATCACGCTAATCTTGCTCCCAGCGGGTGTATCGGCAGCCCTAAGTCGTTCAGCCAAAACAATTTCGAAGCGGCGACACAGCAGCGGCATTCCCAAGAACCGGCAGATCAGGCGCCACAGCCAACTTCGCTACCACCGATTCCACGAGCCGCGAGGAAGATTGGACCGTGCCGTATTTGCGGGCAAGGTACTGCCCCGTCGGTGGTGCTGGATGTACCCAGCCGCGATGCTGCCCTTTCTTCTCTGCCTAGCCAGCCGGTGTGCCAGGACCGTCCAGGCTGAGCTCTTGCCGAGCGTGTGGCGGCCTGGTGGGGGCTCTACCAACGCTGTGCTCCTGACACTGCGGCCTGTCGACCTTGGAACTTCTCCCCAGTGCCTTCGTGCGCGACAGTTCCATGCGGCCGAGGTCTTCCGGACTTGTCGCGCCGGGCGACGGACTCGGATTGTTCTTCATGCCTTCCCGCGGCGCGGAAGGATCGCCGGCGAGCGCCGGGTAACAGTGACGGGGAAGCTGGATTGCCCCGGTGGGGCAAATCCGCGCACATGCCGCGCAAACTTTGTGGCAGTTGTCCGGCCGCAGCACCAGCAGCGTGCCCGCGTTGTCCACTCCTAGTACCTTGAACACGCAGAACTGCACGCAATCCTGGCAGCCATTGCAGCGGCTGAAGTCAATCACGGGATGCCAGCGCGGCTGCGTCGTTTCCTCGACGCGGGTCACGCCGCTCGCGGCGCTGGCCGGTTCGTCGCTCGGCGCGCTAAACGCCGCGGCCGCGATCCGCTCCACTTCGGCCAACACCGGTTCGGGCCGATCATGGTTGCGGAGGTCGATGGACCAGAGGGTGCGGTCGGGCAAAGTGGGCAGGCGACACTGTTGGTCCGGCATGACCGACGGAAGCGGCGGCAGGGCATCCAACTCCTCGTCGGGAACGAACGACGTGTGGCCCATGCGGCCGCGCACGTGGCCTGGCGCTGAGTAGCCAGTAGGCGGCGCGGGGATACAGCCACCCCAGCACGATCATGTCGCCGCGCACGCTGCGGAGGAACTGCACGGCCGGCCCCTTGGGGGCGAGATCGCACAGAGGAGGGATGACGGCCAGACACACGCCCGAGAGGTGCGACAGCGTCGCCGCCAATGTTCGCTCCAGCGTCCGCCGCGAGGAGTCCTTCCCGCGGTCCTCGGAAACGACAACTGTCAACGTCTTGGCCATGATGCGACCTCTTGGCAAGCAACAGCAAGGCACAACGGCTGCCGAACACTATGCCGGGAGAGAGGGAAAAGCGTAGGGGGAGAGACGGAGGTCGCACTCGGCCCGTGCCAGTGCGAATCGGGAAGGGACAACGGGGCGAGAACCTTGCCGTCGATCCACGGCCTGGACCGTTCCTTCCGCCTATGCCCTCAATCGCCGTTGTCACCTCTTCCGGTGTCGGTTGCCGCCGTCGTGAATCGCGAGAATCCAGTCCACGCAATGATACCCAATCAAGAGTATGGCCGTTGATCGCCGGAGCCGCAATCGAGAGAAGCCTGACGCACGCATCAGGAATCGCCGTATGCCCGTAAGGTCGGCCCGCCGGTCACCATTTGCCCGATGCGGCCGCCTCAGCGTGCTTCCTTCTCTTTTGCGGCGGGCGTCTGAACCTTCAGCGGCCCAACCGTGAGGGCCTCCTTCGACGGCAGCGCGGGAAACTTGGCGTGGGGCTCGGCCTGATACCAGTAGGCCACCGACGCAATGTTGTCCTGCAGCGGCAAGTAGCGGTGCGGCCCGCTCTGCGTCCAACCGAGGGCCTGCATCGTCACTCTCAGATCCTTCTCGAAGCGAATGGGATCGGCGATGTGCCATCGGTACAATCCGAATCGCTGGCCCGGCACGTAAGCCACGTCGGGCGGCAGCACCTGGGCCAGGCCCGTGTAGGGCGTGCTGAACGTCTGGTAGAGCCGCTTCTCCCGGTTCTCGAAGTTGTACGAGCCGCAGAAATAGTCTTCGGTGCCCGTGCCGCAGATGGTGGGGAACTCCTGGTCGCCGTCGAGGAAGAACTTGATCTCGCCCTCGCCCCACCAGCCGGGACTGCGGGCCTCCCAAGCCATGTACGTGCCCACGTACTGCCCGCGGCCGCGCACGCCGTCGAGGATCGTGTACACCGACTTGGCCGGCAGGGGATTGACGCGGCGGAATTGGGCGTGGAAGTAACCGGCGTCAGCGGGCGTCTTGGTCAGCGTGTAGTTGATCTGGTAGTAGATCACCATGCCTTTCTCGTCCAAGTTCTCCAGCGTGATCTTGGCTCTTGCGGAAGGGCATCGGCCAGTAGCAGTTGAAGGCGCTGCCCGGATTGACGCACACCGGCAGGGAATTGATCTGGCAGTATTTTCCCCAGCCGCAGCCGAAGAAGTCGCCCAGGGGGACTTCCACCGACGGCTCCTCCTCGCCATCCCAGTAGAAACGAAGGATGTAATAGCGGGTCTTGTCGATGGGCGCGGGCGTCATCCATATCTGCTGGATCGCCCCCGAACCGTGGATCTCGGCCAGCGTGAACGTGCCCTTGGCCGCAACTTGGACGAAGGGCGACACCTTCCAACCTCGGCCGAGGTCCTGGGCGGCGCCGCGGGCAGGGCCGTCGGTAGACATCCCCGCCTTGCCTTTCTCACCCGTGAAGTTCTCCGGGCTGATCGATCGCGTTTGAGCGTTGGACATGCGGTAGAGATTGCCCAGGCCCACGTCCAGGCCGGAAAAACCGCCCTGGGCCGGCGGCGACTGGGCATACCCGCAAACACCAATGGCAAGATTCGCGGCCACAATTGCCAAACTCACTGAGCAAACTTTTGTGAAAGGCACGGGATTCTCCTTTTCTTGAAGACGAACGGCGACGACTCGGCTGGAGTTCGTTTTCAGGGTTCGTCAGCAGAATTCGTGGGTAAGAACAGGGCTGGTTAGCACCGTTGAGGTGCGTTTTCTGAGGCATGACAGAGCAAATGAATGAGGGGATGAGGGGAAAGAAGAGGCCCTGGCGGTGGAAGCCGCCGGGGCCTGCGAGTCATTCACCCGCCCTGGTCTGGTTATCCCTTGTCGGGTTGCTCGCCAGCAGAGCCCAACTCCGTTTCGCCAGACAGGGATAGTATAGCGGAGAGAGGAGGCAGGAAAACAGGTGCATCCTGTAGCGTTTCCGGTTAAAGATGGAGTTGCAAAACGAACCATCTCGCCGGGAGCCACCACAGGATGCAACTGAAGACTATCCTCAATCGGGTCGAACCTTTCAAGTCCTTTGTGTACGGAAAAGCCAGATGGGTGGAAGGCACGGAACGGCCAACGCTGGAAGTGGAAGTGCTTGCCCGGAAGAATGGTCGGCCGATCTGCTCGGGCTGCGGCCGCCCCGGGCCGGGTTACGATCGTCTTCCGGAGCGGCGGTTCGAGTTCGTGCCCCTCTGGGCCATTACCGTGTATTTCGTGTATGCCCTGCGGCGTGTGGCGTGTCGAAGTTGCGGGGTGACGGTGGAGCGAGTGCCTTGGGCCGTGGGAAAAAGCCATCTTACAACCAGTTACCGCTGGTTCCTGGCACGCTGGGCCAAGCATTTGTCCTGGCAAGAGGTGGCCTCGATCTTCCACACTACCTGGCGAAACGTGTTCGAGTCGGTGAAACAGGCGGTATTTTGGGGCCTGTTCCATCAGGACCTCGATGGGATCGAGGCCATCGGCGTGGACGAGATCCAGTGGCAGCGGGGACAGCATTACCTGACGTTGGTGTACCAGATCGAGGATGGCATGAAGCGGCTGTTGTGGGTGGCCGAAGAGCGAACGGAGGAGAGTCTGCGGCGGTTCTTCCAGACGCTGAGCGCCGAGGCCCGTCAATCCATCCGCTTTGTCTGTAGCGATATGTGGCAGCCCTACTTGAATGTGGTTGCCGAACAACTGAAGCAGGCCATCCACGTCTTGGACCGTTTCCACATCATGAAGAAGATGAACGAGGCGATTGACGAGGTTCGCCGCACCGAGGCCGCTCGCCTGAAGCGTGACGGTTACGAGCCGGTGCTGAAGCACTCCCGCTGGTGCCTGCTGAAACGACCCGAGAACCGCACCGAGAAGGAGACCGTGAAACTGTCGGAGCTGTTGCAGTACAACCTTCAAAGCGTTCGCAGCCACCTGTTGCGGGAGGACTTCCAAAGGTTCTGGGAATATACCAGTCCGGGCTGGGCGGTGAAGTTCTTGGAAGAGTGGTGTACCCGCACGATGCGGAGCAAGATCGAGCCGATGAAGAAGGTTGCCCAAAGCCTGCGTGAACATCGAGACCTGATCCTCAACTGGTTTCGTGCCAAGGGGATGGTTTCGGCGGGCTCCGTCGAGGGCCTGAACAACAAAGCCAAATTGACTACCAGAAAAGCCTACGGCTTCCGCACCTACGAGGCCATCGAAATTGCCCTATATCACACGCTCGGCAACCTTCCCGAGCCGGAATTTACCCGCGAATTCTGTTGACGAGGCGTTTTCAGGAACGTCCGACACTCGCAAGTTCCCCACAATTTAGTGGGTGAGCGCCGTGTGTCAAGGACCGTTCCTTCTGTCATGGGGAAGAAGGACCGCTGAGAGCTTGTGAATTTATTGATAGGGGTAGGGAAGGCCGGTTAAGTTCCCGGCCTCCCCTCCCTCCGAACCGGACTGGCGGATTTCCCGCATCCGGCTCTCCGGTTAGTGGTGTTACCTCGTAGAGGATTGGTGAACCGAGCGCGGGAAGGAAACAAGGTTCCTTCTCGGGATCGGCAGAAGCGAAAGGCCCTGACCTTCACGGGAAGGCCACCAACATGCAACATCGACGGTGCGGCCAATCTGAGCCAAGTTACGTGTGCCTGACGCAGTCCGTCGTGGCTAGTCGTTGCCGACACTCGCGGTACGGTGTGGTTTTGGCCGTGCGTCATGTTTCATCCACTTTCCTGCGTCCCTTTGCTCGACGGGCATTGCCCCGCTTCCTCGCTCGTATGGACGCTCTGACTCCTGGGCGGTCGATTCTTCGTATCCTTATCAGGGACAATGAACTTCGTCCTTGTACCCGCCCAGGTCTCCTTGCTTCATGTATCAAACCTTCCGACCGTTCCGCCTCCAACCACCTGTTGCCGCCTCTGGGGCTTGGTTTGGTTTCCCCCCGGAGCTTACCGCGCGGTCTGCCGACCGCATCCCTTGCGAGGACCACAGCGTCACTTGGGCTTCGCCTTTTCCTAGCAGGCTCGCCACGACAACCGGCCGAATCGAGTTCGTCATCCTGCGGACCAGCCGTTCACCTTCAGTTGCTCTCCACCCCCTCTCACGAGGACGCAGTTACTTTCGGTTACGAAGTTCAAACCCAATTTCGACAAGGACTTGCACCTTGCTGATTCGATACACTCACAAGCGCACTAGGAGGCGACTCCAGTCGCCGAATTTCCAGTGTTGCGCCGCACAATCGGCGACTGGAGTCGCCTCCTACAATGGTGTTTCTGGAAAAATTCACAACCTCTGACCGGTCCAACCACGAACCGCGGCAACGGGCGCGAGGGGGTTGGATGGTGCGGGATTCTTCCAAGAAAGGCCGTGGCCATCGGGGGTGTATTGTGGCCCTCCGACGCCAAGGTAGAATTAGCCCTGCCGGGCATCAAGGCAACGTCGATCATCCGATTCATGTGGGGGCGAAAATTCCCTTTATACTGCTCGCGGTCAAGAATGGCACTTTTCTCGGACGGCCCACACTAACCCGAAGCGCAAGCGAGGGAGCGGATTACGTGTCCCTCGCTTGCGCTTCGGGTTAGTATTGAACCGGACCGCGAACAGCATAGCTCGACAAGGCCGATGTGCTGGCCGACCACGTGGAGATGAAACGAGTCAAGAGATGAAAGGCGAAGCATGAGCCAAACCTTTGAACAAGGCAAAGAGGAAGTTGTGAAGTTGTGCCAGCACTTCACGACCAATCGCCAAGCGTTCTTCGCCCCTGGCATCAAAGAAGCTCACATTCGTAAGATGCTCATCAACCCCTTCTTTGAGGCGTTGGGCTGGGACGTGCAAAGTGCGGCGATGGTCGCACCTCAATACCAGGAAGTCATTTTCGAAGACAGCCTTGACGTGGAAGGCCAGCAGAAGGCCCCGGATTACACCTTTCGCGTTGGGACCTTGTCCAAGTTTTATGCCGAAGCCAAGAAGTGCGGCATCAACATCAGCACAAATCCCGACCCGGCGTACCAGCTTCGCCGGTACGGATGGAGCGCCAAGCTTGCCCTGTCCATTCTGACCGACTTTGAAGAGCTGGCTGTATACGACTGCACGATTCGCCCCAAACAAAGCGACAAGGCCAATCGTGCAAGAGTCCTGTACTTCGGCTACCAGGAGTACCCCGACCGCTGGCGGGAATTGTGGGACCTTTTCTCCCGCGAAGCCGTCTGGTCCGGCGCATTCGACCAGTATGCCGCGTCCAAGCGGAAGCGCGGCGCGTCGGAAGTGGACGCGGAATTTCTGAAGGAAATCGAGGGCTGGCGGGACGCGTTGGCCCGAAACATCGCCCTGCGGAACAAGGACCTTTCTTCGGATGACCTAAATGCCGCCGTGCAATCGACGATTGATCGAGTGGTATTCCTTCGCATGGCGGAAGATCGGCGGCTTGAACCTTACGAGCAACTTCTGAAGCTGTGCGAGCAAGACGACATTTATCCGCGCTTCATGCGCGACCTGTGCCGCAAGGCCGATGACAAGTACAACTCGGGTCTGTTTCACTTCCATAAGGAGCACGAAACCGATGAGGCCCCCGACCGCATCACGCCCACGCTGACGGTCGATGACAAGGTCTTTGGGACAATCCTGCAAAGCCTGTACTTCGTCCACGGTTCGCCCTATCACTTCGGCCTCCTGCCCGTCGAAATCCTGGGAACCATCTACGAGCGGTTCTTGGGCAGGGTGATCCGGCTCACCGCCGGCCACCAGGCCAAGGTCGAGGAAAAGCCCGAGGTCCGCAAGGCCGGCGGCGTGTACTACACGCCGACCTATATCGTCGATTACATCGTCGAACAGACGGTTGGCCGGCAGATCGAGGGCAAGAGTCCCGTCCAACTCGCTGGTGGCAGGAACAAACCGCCCTTCCGTGTTCTCGACATGGCGTGCGGATCGGGGTCTTTCCTGTTGGGGGCCTATCGCTGCCTGCTGGAACACTGCTTGAAATGGTACGCCGAACACTCGCCCGAGAAACACAAGGCGGCGGTCTGGAACGGCAATGGCCGCAGCCCCGGCGAACCCCAGTGGCGGCTGACGATCGGCGAGAAAAAACGCATCCTAAGCACCCACATTTATGGCGTGGACATCGACGCGCAGGCGGTCGAGGTCTCGAAGCTCAGCTTGTTGCTGAAGGTGCTGGAGGGTGAAACGGACGAGTCCCTTACGAAGCAGCAACAGCGGGAATTGTTCGAAGACCGGGCGCTGCCGAACTTGGCCGACAACATCAAGTGCGGCAATTCCCTGATCGGTCACGACTACTTCAGCGGCAAGCTGAATCTCGATCCCCAGGAAATCAAACGTGTCAACCCGTTTGACTGGAAACGGAGCTTTCCCAACACAATGGAGGCGGGGGGCTTTGACTGCATCATCGGTAACCCGCCCTATCTGTTCATTACGGAAGTACCCGAGCAGGATCGGATGTACTATCAGGACAAGTACAGGACTGTTGCCTATCGGTTTGACCTGTACGGGGTTTTCGTTGAGAAGGCGCTGACACACCTTCTGCGGCGCAAAGGGCTATTCGGTTTCATAATCCCACACACACTGCTAAGCAACGATTCCTTTCAGGCTCTACGGTCACTCTTGGCGACCAAGGCACGGCTATACCACATCGTGGACTTGGGGCCAGGTGCGTTTCAAGACGCCAAGAACGAAACGATGATGCTTTTTTTCGAGAACTCCGCGCCCAACGCCGGGAGCAAGACCGAAGTCGTCCGCACAACACCAAAGGACTTCTGCAGGCGAGCGCAGCGGTTTGTCGCATTGCAGAGAACGTGGGCATCTCGCGACGGGCAAGCATGGCTTGTGCGGGCGTCAAGTGGCAACATCGCAGTCCTGAATCGCATGACGAAGCATACGAAACTGCTTGGCGATTTTTGCACGGCGAACCAAGGGCTCCGCACCGGCGACAACGAGAGATTCCTTTCCGATACCAAACGAGGCAAGACGTGGGAACCCGCTGCTGGTGGAAAGGAGGTCGGGCGATACTGCCCCATCCCCAAGGGGCTCTTTGTCCGATATGAACCGACACTACTCGATGCGCCAAGGCGACCGGAGATATTTACGGTCGAGGCGAAGGTCGTCGTCCAAGAGGTTCGGAACATCTCATTGAATCGACGTCTTGTGGCAACCCTGGACACCGCCAAGACCTTTTGTTTGCAATCGACGAACGTTGTCAACCTAAAGCCGGGTGTGAAGCTTGACATCACGTACTTGCTTGGTGTTCTAAACAGCACGGCGGTCAACTGGTTCTTCCGCTGTCGGTTCCCTGGTAATAACCACATCCCATCAAATCAACTGCTGCGGATACCCATTCCCATTCCGCCGTCAAACCAGACCCACAATCGCGTCGCAAGACTCGTGAAGGCAATCTTGGACTTGAACAGGAAATTGGTGTCCGCCAAGTCAGAATCGCAGAAGACCGTTATCCAGCGGCAGATTGACGCGACCGACGCGGAGATCGACCGGTTGGTGTACGACCTGTACGGCCTCACCGCGGAGGAAATCGCGATTGTTGAGGACGCGATGAAGTGACTACGCCGCCAAGGACCAGAATACCGATCGTCACTCGCGGAACACCGCACCTCACAGTGAGCAGTGAACCATGAATCCGGAAGACAGCTTGCCCTCTGAACACCCCGCCCACGTCTCGCGCCGCGAAGTCTTGAAGACCTGCGCCGCGACCACTATCGGCGCGGCCCTTCCCCCGGCTTTGACCGGTAACGTTGCCGCCGCTCGGGCCGGGCAATCGGCCAGCGCCTCCGGGCGAATCGCCCCGCTATCTGGGCGAGTATTCGGGCGAGCGGCTCAACCGCATCGCGTTCCCCCTGGGCGGCATGGGCGCAGGGATGATCTGCCTGGAGGGTACGGGCGCCTTGTCGCATTTCTCGCTGCACAACAAGCCGGAGGTATTCAACGAGCCCTGCACCTTCGCGGCCGTTTGCGTGAAAGGCCAACCCCACGTGGCCCGCGTGCTGGAGGGACCGGTCCCCGGCTGGAAACTCTTCGGCCAGCCCGGCACGGGCAACGGCGCCGGAGGAAGTTCGTTCGGGCTGCCGCGTTTTCGCAAGGCCCGCTTCCGCGCACGATTCCCGTTTGCCACGGTCGTGTTGCACGACAACGACCTGCCGTTAGCGGTCGAAATCGTCGGCTGGAGCCCGTTCGAGCCGGGCGACGCCGACAACGCCAGCTTGCCCGTGGCAGCCCTGGAGTATCGACTTACCAACATGTCATCCTCGATGATCGAGGCCGTGTTTTCCTGGAACGCCCGGAACTTCATGGCCATCCGCGGCAACCCCGAAGCCGTCCGGTCCGTACCCGGCGGTTTCGTGCTTTGGGGTGGACCGGGCAAGGGCCGTCCGCATGAAGAGGGCGCGTTCTCGGCTACCGTGGACGATCCGGCGGCCAAGGTGAACCACGCCTGGTTTCGTGGGGGTTGGTTTGACCCGCTTACGATGGCGTGGAGCGACATTGCCGCCGGCGGCATGCTTCGACCGGCCGCCGCTTACGGAAGGCAGCCCAAGCCCCGGCGCGAGCCTGTTCGTGCGGTTCAAGCTCGCCCGACAGGAATCGAAGACCATCGTCGTGCGGTTCGCCTGGTACTCGGGCCCAACGACGTTGCGGGTGGGAAACGACGCGGTCAAGGCCCCGACCGTCGAAGGAACATACAAGCCCTGGTATGCCGGGCGTTTTGCCGACATTCAGGAGCTCACCAAATACTGGCGCGACCACTACGGCGAACTGCGGGCCAATTCGCAACGCTTCAGCGACTGCTTCCACGACTCGACGTTGCCGCCGGAAGTGCTGGAGGCCGTCGCCGCCAACTTGACCATCCTCAAGTCGCCGACCGTTCTGCGGCAAACCGACGGCCGGCTTTGGGCCTGGGAAGGGTGCAACGACAACGCCGGCTGTTGCCACGGCTCGTGTACCCACGTCTGGAACTATGCCCAGGCCATTCCGCATCTCTTTCCGGCGCTGGAACGCACGCTGCGAGAGACGGAGTTTGGCCCATCGCAGGACGAGCACGGACACCAGCAGTTCCGCAGCGCGCTGCCCATCCGGCCCGTGGCCCACGACTTCCACGCGGCCGCCGACGGCCAACTCGGCGGGATCATGAAAGTCCATCGCGATTGGATGATCAGCGGCGACACGCCGTGGCTGCGCCGCCTGTGGCCCAAGGTGAAGACAAGCCTCGACTATTGCATCCGGCAATGGGACCCCGGCCGCAAGGGCTGGTTGGAGGAGCCGCACCACAACACCTACGACATCGAATTCTGGGGCCCGGACGGCATGTGTACGAGCTTCTACGTCGGCGCCCTGGCGGCCGCCGTCCGCATGGGAAAGGCCCTGGGCGAGGACGTTTCGGAGTATTCCACGCTCTTGGAAGCGGGCATTCGCCGCATGGAGCACGAGCTATACGACGGGGAATATTTCATCCAGAAGATTCAGTGGAAGGGCCTGCGCGGCCGACCCGTCCGAAGTCAAGAGCATGGTGGGGGCCTACTCGCCGGAGGCCCGAACGCTGATGGAGAAGGAGGGCCCGAAGTACCAGTACGGCTCAGGCTGCCTGGCCGACGGCGTGCTCGGGGCCTGGCTGGCGCTGGTCTGCGGCGTGGGACAGGTGCTCGACGCCAAGAAGACCGCGAGCCACCTTCGAGCCGTCCACAAGCATAACCTGAAACGCGACCTCAGCGCCCACGCCAATCCGCAGCGGCCCAGTTACGCGTGCGGCGCGGAAGGGGGCTTGCTCTTGTGTACCTGGCCCAAAGGGGGCGAGCTATCCCTGCCATTCGTGTACTCGAACGAGGTCTGGACCGGCATCGAGTACCAGGTGGCTTCGCACCTGATGCTGATGGGCCTGGTGGACGAGGGCCTTCAGATCGTCCGCACCTGCCGCGACCGCTACGACGGCCGCGTCCGCAACCCATTCAACGAATATGAATGCGGCCATTGGTACGCCCGCGCCATGGCCAGCTACGCGCTCCTGCAGGGCCTCAGCGGGGCGCGCTACGACGCGGTCGACAAGATCCTCTATCTTCGACCCGGCATGCCGGGGGATTTCCGCTGTTTCCTGGCGACGGCGGCCGGTTACGGCACAGTGGGAATGAAGGGCGGGGCACCTTTCCTCGAAGTGAAGGCGGGATCGATCCCAGTCGCGGCCATCAAGACCGACAAGGCGTAGCTACTTGTAGGACGAGTTTTCTAACTCGTCCCGAAAGACCGAACGAGTTAGAAAACTCGTCCTACCGCAAGCCAATTGCCGGCGACCAAAACCGATGGTACGATGGGCCGCCATCGTGGGCCAAGATCATTTCAGGCGCAAAGAGGAGGAGACTACCATGAGTAGCCGTGCCGTGCCGCTGGCGGCCGTCTTTGTGATGCTTCTGAGTGCGGCGATCGTTCGGGCCGCGGACGAGGGACCTTCCATCCTCTCGGTCCGCCGCGAATCTCCGCCGCGTTCCGAACCCTCGGCTCGACCTCGCCCCAACACGGTCGGCCTGTACGAAAAACTCGAACTGTGCGTCGACTTCAAGGCGACCTACACCAACCCGTACGATCCCGACCAGATCGATCTCTGGGCCGAGTTCACCGCGCCTTCGGGCAAGCCGTCGCGGGTGTGGGGATTCTACAATCCGTCGAACTGGTCGACCCAGTGGATGGTGCGGTTCGCGCCCACCGAGATCGGCACTTGGCGCTACGTCGTCAAAGTGAAGGACGCCAAGGGCACCGCGCAGAGCGGCGGCGGGTCGTTCGAGGCCGCGGCGTCGCCCCATCACGGATTTGTGACCATCGCCCCGAACCAGCGATACCTTCGCTACAGCGACAGCGGCTCGTTTTACGGCGTGGGCCTGTGGTACAACGATTACTATCAGCGGTTCAATCAGGGCACGATTACCACAGCCGGCCTGGACGAGTTGAAGAAACGCGGGGCCAACTTCATCAGTTGTTATCCGACGCCGCTGGAGACGATGGGCACCGGGCTGGGCCGCTACGATCAGAACCTCTGCGGCCGACTCGACCAACTCTTCCAGTGGTGCGAAGATCGCGACATCCACATAAGTTGGAACCTCTGGTTCCACTCTTTCATTTCCGAGGCCGTCTGGGGCGGCGGCAACTCGCGCTACCGGAACAACCCCTATCGCTCGGTGGCCGAGGCGGTCGATTTCTTCAAGAGCGACGAGGCCTGGAAGTACGAGGAGAAGTTGCACCGCTACATCATCGCCCGCTGGGGCTACAGCCGCGCGTTGATGCTCTGGTTCGTCATCGACGAGATCAACGGCACCGAGGGCTGGGTGAAGGGCGATCAGGCGGCAGCCGAGCAGTGGTGCCGCAAGATGCACCAGTTCTTCCGCGAACACGACCCCTACGGTCGGCCCACGACCGGCACGCAGAGCGGCGGAATCGGCCAATGGTGGCCGGGCGGCTACCGCATCTTCGACATCGCGGCCCGCGAGATTTATGAAGCGCAAGGCCACCCGATGCCCAAGAGCGGCAAGCTCGGCCCGGAAGACGAGAACCCGTTGCAGTTCAGCTACCAGAACTACGCCACGCAGACCCAGAAGCTTTGGTCCGGCTTCGCCAAGCCGGCCATGATCGGCGAGTGCGGGTATGAGCACACGTATTACGAGGCGGGCATGCCCGAGTATCTGGCCATGTATCACAACGCCCTCTGGGTCGGCCTGACGAACGGGCTTTGCACGACGCCGTTCTGGTGGGCCCACGACGACCGGCTGAACGACAGCGTGGTGACCAACCAGATGCTCTATTTCTCGCGGTTCGTGGCCGACATCGACTTTGCGAACCTGGCGTTGGAGCCCGCCCAGATCGCGGCCGGCCCCTGCGATGCCTGGGCGATGAAGAGTGACAAACTGATCTTCGGTTGGGTGGTCAATCCGCGGACCAGCGTGGCCAACGAGTCGTGTACGATTTCGGGTCTCCGCGACGGCCGATACGCCGTGCGGCTCTATCGCACGTGGCGCGGCGTTTATCTGGAAGAGCAGACGGTGGAATGCCGCGACGGAAGCTTGACCGTGACCATTCCCGAGTTGAAGACCACCGGCGGCCTCGCCGCGAACATCGGCCACGATGTGGCGTTCAAGATCTCGCCGAAGTGACCCGGGAACGTTCGTAGGGTGCGTGAAACGCACCAGCGTGCTCCGTTGTGGTGCGTTTCACGCATCCCATTACACCGCCTCCACCACCTGCCGGCAATCGGGCAGCGACGCGAGAAACAGCTTCCCGTAGGGCTTCGTCCGCACGCGGGGATCGAGGATCACTACCATGCCCGTATCCTGCTGCGTGCGGATCAGCCGGCCGAAGCCCTGTTTGAGTTTCAGAATGGCCTCGGGCAATTGATAGTCGCGAAAAGGGTTGCCGCCGGCCTGACGGATGGCCTCCAGGCGGGCCTCCAACAGCGGGCGATCGGGCACGCTAAAGGGCAGCCGCGTGATGATCACGTTCTGCAGCGCGTCGCCCGGCACGTCCACACCCTGCCAGAAACTGTCCACGCCGAAGAGCACCGACCGCGGATTGTCTTTGAACAATTGCAGCATGCGGCTGCGCGGTAGTCCGTCGGCCTGGGAGTAGAGCGCCAGATTCTGCTCGGCCAGCCACGTGGTGAGGGCCGCCGCCGCCTGCTTCATCATCTGGTAGCTGGTAAACAGCACGAAGGCCCGGCCGTCGCTGCGGGCCACGTAGCGGCGGATCATGTCGATCGCCACGCGCTCGTAACGCGGGCCGTCGTTTGTCGGGTCCGGCATGCCTTCGGGGAGCACGATTTGCGCCTGGCGGCGGTAATCGAAAGGGCTGCCCAGCCAGAGGGTCGTCGTACTCGGCACACTCTGTGTGCCGGGCATTGTAGTTGGCACACGCCGTGTGCTGGTTTCCGCACACGGAGAAGTACATTTCAGCCCGATCCGCGATTGAAAGAACTCGAACGAAGGTTTTGCATCACCGCCACCGCCGGTGGCCAACGTGGCGCTGGTCATGATGACGGTGGGCACTTGGGCGAAGAGGTGCTCGCGGAGGACCGGTCCCACGTCGATCGGGGCCGCCGCCAGCGTGATCCGCGGCCGGCTGCGGCTCAGCGCCCGATTGATCCAGTACACCGAGTCTGGCAATTGCTGCCCGAGCCAGTCCTCGACGCCCTTGGCAATCGCCTCCAACCGATTGGCCGCGGCCGTGAAGTCTTGCCGCTGCTCCGGCTCGTCGATCTGTTTGGCATGATGCCGCACGGTGGTGACGAGTTGTCTCAGCCCCTCGCTCAACGGGTTGGCGACGATGCCGGGGCGACGCACACGGCCGTTGCCGTTGGGCTGTTCCGTCAACCATGCGGCGATGCTCTCAAAGAAGGCGCTCGCCCGGTCGCGGCACTCCCACACCTGCTTTTGGGCGTCGCGAAGCTTGTGATGCACCAGCAGCCCGCGGTTGGTCCGGTCGTTGTAGAGCCTTCGCAGGGTGTATTCCACCTGGCCGTTGGTAACGCTCAAGCCCAGGTGGTCGCCGGCGACGGCCTCGATCGTGTGCGCCTCGTCGAGAACCACCACGTCGTACTTCGGCAGGATGCTCACCTTCTCCCGCCGCAGCGCCAAGTCGGTGAAGAACAAGGCGTGGTTGACCACCAGGATCTGGGCATTCTGCATCCGCCGCCGCGCCTTGTAGTAGAAGCACTTGGCATACATCGGGCACGAACGGCCCATGCAGTTGCCGTGATCGCTGGCCACTTCGTCCCACACGGCGGGCAGCGGGCGGAAATCGAGTTCCGACAGCGAGCCGTCGGCCGTTTCTTCCGACCAGGCGCGGAGCCGCCGCAAGTGCTCGAACTCCTCCTCGCTGTTGAAGAGGCTGGCAGCGCGGCCCAACGCGTTGTTCAATCGCCGCAGGCTGAGATAGTTCCCCCGCCCCTTCACCAGCACGGCCGAGAACTCCAGCGGAATCACGCTCCGCAGCAGCGGCAGGTCCTTCTCGATCAACTGCTCCTGGAGGCTGATGGTGTGCGTCGAAATGACCACCCGGCGGGAAGGCGGGGACTGTCCGGATTTTTGCGGTTGCCGAGACGTCGCCGCGTCAACCACCCCCTTCGCCGCAACAATGGCAGGAAAAGGGGACAGGTCCAATTTGTGCGAAGCACCATGCGGGCCGTTCCGGCAAATTGGACCTGTCCCCTTTTCCCCAGGTTTGTCTTGCTCGCCCGCCGCGGCGAGGATGGCCGGCACCAGGTAGGCGAAGCTCTTTCCGACGCCGGTGCCCGCTTCGACCACCAGGCGGTGGCGCTGGTGGATGGCCCGGTCGACGGCCTCGGCCATGGCCAGTTGTTGGCGGCGGTGTTCGTAGTTGGGCAGCCGCGCGGCGATCCGCCCGCCTGGGCCGAGAATTTCGGAGGGGGTGAGCATAGAGTATAGGGTACAGGGGCCAGAGGTAAGGGGCCAGGGGAGTTGACTGGGTGACAAGGTGACGGGGTGACGTGTCGATTTGCTCGTCACCTTGTCACCCCGTCACCTTGTCACCTTGTCACCCCTGCTCCCCACACTCCACTCCCCTCTGCTATACTCATGGCCAAGGAGGGTTCCCCGATGCCGATCGACTTCCGGTGCAATGGATGTGGCAAGCTGCTGCGGACCGCCGACGATACGGCTGGCCGACCGGCCCAGTGTCCCGAGTGCGGGGCATTGACCACCGTTCCCACGCCGGGCGCGACGCCGGGACCCCAAGTCGCCCCGCTGGCGCCGCTCGGCGCGGAGGCTCCCACCGCGACAGGTCCTGCTTCGGGCGGGCCCTTTCCTGAGGGCCCTGAGACGCGGGGAACGGCCGGCTCGGGCAAACCGTACGACTACGCGTATGCCTATTCGACGCCGCCGGCCCAACGGGTGTCGGGGCCAGCCACGGCGCTGATGGTGATCGCGATCCTGGGCACGGTCACGGCAGCGATATCCGTCGTGTCGAACGCGATCCACATGGTCGTCGGTGGCCGGCTGCCGTTTCAGGCTCCGCCGTGGGATCCGCACGTGTTCGGCGCCCTGTATGTGACGGGAGGAACCGTCCAACTGGCGGCGGCGCTGGTGGTTCTGCTTGGCGCCATCAAGATGAAGAACCTCGACAACTACGCCTTCGCCATGACGGCGGCGGTTCTTGCCACGATTCCGTGTACTTCGCCGTGCTGCTGTCTGCTGGGGATGCCGTTCGGCATCTGGGCATTGGTGGTGCTCAATGACAGACTCGGTGAAAGCCGCATTCCGAAGCTGAGGGCTCAAAATGAACCATCCGGTGTTCCGCTCATGGACCGGCCTGCCGCGGGAAGAGAAGGGTCCAGGCATAAGGGTTCGGAATCCAGCGGTCCGTGCCTCACGTGTCCTGAACCCTGGACCCCGAACTCTGAACCCAACCATGCCGGTGCTGCTCATCATGCTTGCGACGACGGCGGCGCTGCTCTGGTGGTTTGACCCGGCGGAAATCAGCCTGCCACTTTGTTCGTTTCACGCGTGGACCGGGCTGGAGTGTCCCGGCTGCGGGGCAACGCGGGCGACCCACGAACTGCTCCACGGCCGGTTGTTGGCGGCTCTGCGCTGCAATGCCCTGTGGGTGCTCTCGCTGCCGCTGGTGGCGTACGTGGCGGTTTCGGAACTGCGGGTCCTGGCGGGCCATCGGGCCCTGCCTGGCAAACCGGCCCGGCCAGCGTGGTTCTGGCTCGCCATCGCAGTGGTTGTCACGGTCTTTTTCGTCCTGCGAAACTTGCCCTGGGAGCCGTTTCGACTATTGTGCCCCCCCGGCGTGTTCTGATAGGCTAATACCCTGGCTAGCGGCTAGTCCGGTTTTGTCTCATCTCTCGATCCGTTGTAGCGCTAACTCAAGGAGTCTTTCCGATGAACAGTGCTGATGAATTGCAGAGGTTGCAGCAACTGCACCAGTCCGGCGCCTGTCCGACGAGGAGTACGCCAAGGCGAAGGCCAACGTGCTCAATCCGCCGTCGCCGAGCAGCCCGGTCGCTCCAGGCGGCTCAGCGAACTTGGAAGAGCAGACCAGGCTGTGGGCCATGTTGCTCCATTTGTCTCAGTTGGCGAACTTTTTGGTGCCGTTGGGCGGACTGATCGTCCCCATTGTAATCTGGCAAGTCAAGAAAACGGAGTTGCCGGGCATCGATGTGCATGGGAAGATCGTGGTAAACTGGATCATCAGTGCACTCCTGTATGGGATCGGGTGCTTCATCCTGTTCTTCCTGCTGATTGGGATTCCGATGCTGGTAGCCTTGGGGATTATTGCGATCATCTTCCCCATCGTCGGCGGGATCAAAGCGAACAACGGCGAGGCGTGGAAGTACCCGCTGTCGATCACATTTTTCAAGTAGCCGCGGAAGCCTGATCGACATCGCAGACGATCCGCCTGCCTTGCATGGTTGCAGTGTCACGAGTCGCTGCACCGCGGCATGACGTTTGGCGTTGAACGCGCAGAGCGTGGCGGAGCAGCCGAGTGCAAGGCCCGCATGGAACATCAGCGAGTGTCCCCGGGAAGTTCCTCCACTCCTAACGCTTCAAGTCTGGCGACGAGGTCCGGCAATTTGTCGGTGCAAATCATCCAAACGCGCTCGTACAGTATCTCGCCGTACGTCAGGACGCATAGACGACCTCGCGCGTATCTAGTATTTCCCGCTTGCGCCAGGGGTTGCGCAGGGCTTCCTTTTCGATCAGGTCTACCGCATGCCCGAGACGGAATTCCAAATCCTCTCTCATCTCCATCAGGTCAAATAGGCTCCAGGGAGCTTCGGGATCAAAGCTGACCAGAAAGTCCAGGTCGCTCTCCGGGCCGAAATCCTCCCGTAGCGCGGAGCCAAAAATCGAGAGCTCGCGAATACGCCACTTGCGGCAGAACTCTTCTAGAGTCTTCTGATCGAGTTGCACTTGAAGCTTCATGCCACTGGTCTCTTCCTGGGGATCGAACGGCCGTCAGTTTCGGCCGCGCTGCTTTGACTCATGGCTTGGTTTTCCCGCGACTCGGCGACACTCCCATCCTAGGCCGCAACATGGGACCTTTCAAGGGGCGCGAAACGCGATAGCGTGGCACGGAACCGCTCTGAAACGGCTGCCCGCGATTTCCGCTGTTCTGCCACGTCCGCGTCACAACCCTGCACCGCGTTGCGTCCCGCCTGCTTGGCATGGTACATGACCTCGTCGGCTTTTTTGATGAGGGCTTCCGGCGAGGATACATTCGCGGCATCCGCCACGCCAAGACTGGCCGTGGCCGTCACGGAAACCCCGAGTTGGGCGACCGCTTGCCGGCAGGGCGACGATAGGTCGGATATGCACGGTCCAAAGCCGCGGCATCTACGGCGGCAATGCCGCCATGAACAGCAGCAACACTCCATTGGCGGCCGCGACTTTGCGGACCGTGAATGTCCCCCCTTTCCTGCGGTCAGTTTTCCCACTACAATCACACTTGTTCCGGCAGCCAGTCCGGGAGGGATCGCGCCATGAATATCCTGATCATCGGCAGTGGAGGGCGGGAGCACGCCCTGGCCTGGAAGATCGCGCAGAGCCCGCGGGCGGATCGTGTCTTCGTGGCCCCCGGCAACGCCGGCACCGATATCGACGGCGAGAACGTAGACCTGAGCGCCAGCGATTTTCCCGCCTTGATCCGGTTCGCCCAGGAAAACGAGGTGGAGTTTACGGTCGTGGGCCCGGAGGCCCCGCTGGCCGCCGGCATCGTTGACGCCTTCGAGCAATCCGGGCTGCGGATCTTCGGCCCCCGCCGCGCGGCCGCCGAATTGGAGGCCAGCAAGGTCTTCTGCAAAGACCTGCTTCGCCATGCCGATGTCCCGTCGGCCGATTATCAGTCCTTCACCAATGCCGACGACGCCATCCGGTTCCTCCAAGATCGCGAGGACGTGCCGATCGTGGTCAAGGCCGACGGGCTGGCCGCCGGCAAAGGGGTCGTGGTTTGCCCCGGCCGCGAGGAGGCGATCCGCGCCGTCACCCAGATCGCCCGCGAAAAGGTCTTCGGCCCAGCCGGCGATCGCCTGGTGATCGAGGAGCGGCTCGACGGTCACGAAGTCAGCGTGTTGGCGATTACCGACGGCCAGACGATCGTCACGCTGCAGCCCGCCCAGGATCACAAGCCGGCCTACGACGGCGACACCGGACCGAACACCGGCGGCATGGGGGCGTATTGTCCCGCGCCGCTGATCGACGACGACAAGCTTCACTGGATCGAAGAGCACATCCTCGTGCCCACGGTGCATGCCATGAAGCGCGCCCGCCGGCCGTTTCGCGGCGTGCTCTACGCCGGCCTGATGATGACCAAGCAGGGGCCCAAGGTGCTGGAGTTCAACGTGCGGTTCGGCGATCCCGAGTGCCAGCCGCTGCTGATGCGGCTGAAGACCGATCTGCTCGACGTCTTGGAAGCGACGGCGGCGGGGCGGCTCGACCAGATCGGCCCGTTGGAATGGGACCCCCGCCCGGCCGTCTGCGTGGTGATGGCCAGTCAGGGCTATCCCAACGAGTACACCAAGGGGCATCCCATCCGCGGCCTGGCCAATGCCGACGTCTTGCCCGACGTCAAGGTCTTTCACGCCGGCACGGCCTTGGCCAACGGCCACGTGGTCACCGCCGGCGGCCGCGTGCTGAACGTCACCGCCCTGGGCGACAGCATCGCCAAGGCCAAGCTCAACGCCTATCGAGCCGTCAAGTGCATTCGCTGGCCCGGCGCATGGTGCCGGAAGGATATTGCCGACAAGGCGATTGCCCACCGGTGAGAGGCTGTCAGCCCTCCTGCCACCTCTACCGATCCACGCTCATCCCTTTCTCCGCCACAACGGCCGCACGGCCGACAGGGCGACGCGGTCTTCCAGATTCGGGCGAAAGACCGTCAGGATCAACAGCGGCAGATACCAGGCCATGTACAGCCCGCCTTGGTGGGCGTGCCAGAACTGGCGTCGCCAGCATCACCGCCGCCGAGCAACTCAGCAGCGTGCCGAGATTCTTTTGGGCGGGCCAAATCGCCAAGCCGCAACTCATGGCCACGAACGCCGCCAACACCGGAATCCGATAGGCCCGCATCGTAGAATTGCCAGAAGCCCGACGGCGGCGCAGCCAGCGGATTTCGCCAGCCGAACATCAGCTGCACGTTGTCCGCGAAAGAGGCCAGGTCGGGCGACGTCAACGCCAACGAGGCCACCAGCAGCCCGATCGCAACGATCGACGCCGAAGACGAATCGGACCACGCCCGCGCCGCCAATAAAAGCCGCACCACAGCGGCAGCAGGAACAACGGATAGTAGATCATGCCCGCCGGCCAAGCCCAACAGAACGCCGGCGAGCATCGGCCGGCGATAGGCCGCCACCGCCCACACCAACAGCATCGCCGGCACCACGTGATCCACCTGGCTGGTGAACTGGCTGGTGTAGAAGGTCAGCAGGTAGAGCGTGGCCGCTGCCACGCCGGTGTGGATGTTGTCGAAATGCCGGAAGCCGATCCACACCATGCCCGCCACCACGGCCAGATGCGCCAAGATCGCCGCCGAGCGTGTGGTTGCCACACGTGTATCGTCTGGCGAGTAGGCCTCGGGCTGCGACGGATCGGCGGAGATGATCGCCTGGTTGGAGAAGCCGGACAACTTGTAGAACAAGGCGTATCCCGGGTTGGGCCATGCCGGCGTCTCGTGCTTGGCCAATTCCGGATTGGGCTGTGCCGGTATCCATGCATGGCCAGTCGGCTCTCCAACCGCTCCGGCGGACTGGTGATCACGTTGGCCATCAAGAACACCAAGCAGCGATATGCCGGTGAACGTCAAACCGCTGGCCGAAAGGTTCGGCTCCAGCAGCGGCCGGCGGACCATCACGGGGTCCAGCAGCAGGCGCACCAGGAACAGCGCGCTCGACGGCGAACAGCCAGACGTAGCCGGCCCGCATCAAATCCGGCCTCTGCGGCCAAAGCCCGTAGTACACCAGCAGCAGCGCCGGCGAGAAGGCGATCAACGCCACGAGGTCCAAGTTCCGCACGCTCCAGAAGCGATGGAACTTGAAGTAGATGCCGATCATCATCAGCGCCGAGATATAGGCCCAGGTGGTCGGATTCAGTCTATAGTCGAAAAGAATCTCCTGCATGGTTTCCAAGATACATGGCTAGCGGGAGTTTGCAACCCCCCTGCACGCAGCGCGGCAAGCCGGGAAGGATGCGGCGGTTCTGCGGAATACAAAGCCGCGACCGGCGGAGGGCGGATCGTGGATGGTGGATTTTGGATTTGCCAATTCGCCATCCAAAATCCAACATCCACCATTCTTCTCGCGGTCAGATTCCCAGCCGGCAGCGGGCCTCCTCGGCCCAGGGCGTATCCGGCGATTGGGCCACGAACGCCCGCCAATGCTCTTCGGCACGACCGCGATGGTTCATTTCGTCCAGCGTGCGGGCGAGGTGATAGTGGACGTCGGCATAGTCGGGGTGATATCGCAGGGCCCCTTCAAAGGCGGCCACCGCCAAGTCGCGTTGGCCCGTCTCGGCCAGCACGCAGCCGAGGTTGGCGCGGGCCTCGACGTAGTCCTCGTCCAACTCGATGGCCATGTAGTAGCGCTCGCGCGCCCCGCCCAAATCGCCCTGGCGATAGAGCAATTCGGCCACCTGGAAGCAGATTTCGGCCTTGGGACCGGCAGCGGCCAGCGCCGCGCGATACATCTCCGCCGCCGCGGCCAACTGGCCGTCTTCCTCCAGTTCGGCGGCCAGTCGGCACATCTGCTCGGCGGCGACAGGCGTCATCGGGGGCGTGGGCTCGCCCTCCCAAGCGTCGAAATCGAATCGCAGTTGCCCGCCCGGCTCGAGCAGCCCATCCCCTTGCCGCAGCAAGATCTCCTTGCCCTGCACGATCACCGAGAGTTGAGCCAGCGGCCGGGTGACGTCGGGAAGGAGGCGGGCCAGCGATTCGAGTTGCTTCTCGATCGCTCGCGGCGAGACGCCCGCCGCCAGCAGTTCCGCCAGCCGCCGCGCCGTGGCGACTTCCTGAAAATCGAAATATGGCAGCCGCCGCACCTCGCGCACCGGCACGATCAGTCCCCGGCGGTGCCAGCGGCGGATCACCGCCACCGGCACGCCCAGCAACTCCGCCAGCATGGCCGGCGTATACAGCCGGTGGATCTCCTGTTGCGCGTCGACCAGCCCCAGGCGTTGCCAGAGTTGCGTTTCCGTGATGACTTCGATCGCCCCCCGCTCGACCTGCCGTCGCGTAGCTTCGTCGAACCATCCTTCCTGATCCAGGACCTCGGCCGGCGGAAATTCCTCTTCGCCGACGACGATCAGGTGGACTGTGGCGTCGGGCTTCTCCAGCACCGTGGCCCCCTGCTGGCGGACCAGTTGCGCGGCGTCCCGCTTGGCCATGCTGGCCAACTTGCCCACAAACGCCAATCGCTGATTCTGGAACGCTTCGACACTGTCGTCGCCGACAGCCATGAGACCCACCAAGGCAGAGGATTATGCAAGATCGCCCGCATCCAGCAGGCGCGCCGCGTGATGAATCGCCACAATATACACCGTGTGGGCGTCACTGCGATAGACAATCCGGTAGCTGCCTTGCCGAATTTCCCGATATGTTCGGGTAGCGTCCTCCGCCACAAAGCTGCCCAACAGAGGGTGGTCGGCAAGCAATTCGACCCGGGTAACGACTTTCTGCGCAAAGCGTCGGGCGGCAGCCGGCGTCCTCGGCAATGTACTTTAGGAGGCTCTCCAAGTCATCCAGAGCCTTGGGCGTCCAGATTACCTGAGCCATTTTTCCAGTCGCCGCTTGGCCTCCTCGTGCGCCACGCCTTCGCCCCGAGCAAGCTGCTGTTCCCCCAGTTCGATCTTATCGAGGAGGTACAACCGCTCGACCAGCTTGTCGACATCAACTTCGTCGGGCAATTCGCCGACCACTTGCTGCAACTTTTCCTTCTGCATCTCGCGCTCGCTTTCGCCAGATTCCGTCTCGCTACGTAGTCTTCGGCGGCAAGTAGCCTCCCGACGACGGCGCGGGGCTGTTGGGGGTGACGGGCACCATCTTCTTTGGAGGCGGATTGTCGTCCGGGGCCGGACCCGGTATGGCGGAGTCGGGAGGAAGCGCCGGCTGCTTGTCGGCGTCGCTGGCCCGCTTGGCCGGCGTCGGCTGCTGCGACGGCGACGGCATCATCGCCGGCTCGCCGCTCGACGAAGCCACCGGCTCGCCGCAGGCATCCAGCAACTCGCGGTAGCAGACCAGCCGCGGCACGTTGCACGTATAGGTCACCGGAATTCGCTTCTCCACGACGTGCGGCACGCGGATCGCCTGCTGTTGGGCCACCATCTTGCACACCTGGTAGGGCACCTGCTCGACGCGTTCTTCGTAGACCATCTTGCACGTCGTGACCGGCACTTTTCGCACGCACTGCTCCGTGACGATCTTGCACACCTGCACCGGCACTTTGCGAACGACCTGCTCGGGCACGTACTTGCAGACCTGCATCGGCACCTGCTGCGTGACCGTCTGCGGCACGTAGCTCGTCTGCTGCACCTGCTGGGCAACGACGTTCGGTTTCCACACCCGCTGAACCTCGTACTGGCCGTGCGGCGTCTGCGTCCAGTACAGACCCGGCCGCTGGTACACTGTCTGCCCGGTGGCCGGATCGACGGCGCACGTGCCCGACTGCCAACTGAGCCGCGTGATCGGCAGGCCCGGCTTCAGCACCGTCTGCTCCACGTAACATCCCTGATCGACATACTGGGTCCGGCACGTGGTCACGGGCTGAAGAACCGTTTGGCACTCGGTCCGATAGGCCGTCTCGTACACCGGTTTCATCACCGTGTAGCTTTCCTCGCGCTCGGCCGTCTCGTACACCGGACGCTGCACGGTATAGGCCTCTTCGCGTTCCGCGGTCTCCATGACGGGACGGGCGACCGTGTACCGGTTCTCATGCACCGCGGTTTCCCAGACGGGCTTGTAGGTGGTTACCTGACGCTCCTCGCATACCG
Source organism: uncultured Planctomycetaceae bacterium (assembly GCA_963759115.1). Lineage (GTDB taxonomy): Bacteria > Planctomycetota > Planctomycetia > Pirellulales > Thermoguttaceae > CAVWXT01. Next base: position 2,147,684 of record CAVWXT010000005.1, on the reverse strand, counting down.
TCTCGTATTCGATGCGATAGGCCGTATACTGCCGCTGCTCGCACACGGTCTTGTAGACGATGCGATACGTCGGGCCGCATGCACAGACACCCTGGGCCGCGGCCGGCGCCGCCGACGCTGCCAAGATCGACATGGTCAACAGGAAACGTACGTTTGCGTGCATGGCGATTTCACCTCCACTCCTCGGGCCGCTGGCAATACACACCACCCCCTAGAAACATAGTATGCCCCTTCAAGTGAGTTTGCCAGATAATTGGCGACGCCGCAAATGCTCGGCGGCGCGGCGGCGCGCGATTCGATCCCAACTTCCGCGGGCACCGTGAGTTAGCGATAGCAAGAAAATCTCAAGTTTCTTGACACCCTGCGCCGACACCTAGTTTCCTTTCGACTTCCGTAATCTGCGTGTCGAACACGACGTGCTGCTATAGTCTGCGTAACCCTCACAAACGGTCCATTCGCCGTTCAGAAAAGGACTTCTTCGGTTGAAAAAGGGGACTGGCTCCGAACGGACAAGCGAAAACCCCGCGATAGACAATGGTCGTGAGGTGCCTGTCCCCTTTTTCAACACGCCAGCCAACAGGCACGCCGCCCGTAATCGGAACCCACGCAACGCATCGCGCTAGTGCCTTTTTTTTTACGTCGCTGTTGCACGTCCGAAGGCTTTATTTTTCAACGCGTTACGTCGCTCATCGAAATCGTAAAATCGATACGCTCACAAGAGGGGTGTTGCGTTGTCGTTCGGGATCGGCAAGATGGGCAGTTCAGAAAATGATGCGGCTTGATCCGAAAAGCCGCCGCTCCCCGTCGGTTCCTCCTCGTCGTCCCACGGTCCGCCGACATCCGACGGCACGTCGCCTTGCCGGCCGTATTCGGGATCGCGGACGCCGGCACGGGTGATGGTGCTGGCCGCGACGCCGACGAAGCGGGCCGCCATGCGGCGACTGCTGCCGTTGGCCAGCAGGGCGAGGACTTTCTGCCGTTTTCGTTCGTCGAAGCCGCCCTCCAGCGAAACGGCGTCCGTCTCGGACGGGTCGGGTTCGGGCGGTTTGGGGTCAGGGTTGGACATAGGGGCAGGGGTTCGGGGTTCAGGGTTCAGCAGTCGAAAATGGGGACTGGCTCCGTCGCCTCGATCAAGTTCCGACTCGCAAAACAGCGTCCTTGGCGACGGTGCCTGTCCCCTTTTCGACCGGCGCTCTCGACTCTCCGCTCTCGACTGCCTACGGGGGGCCGAGCGTCCGGAAATATACACCTGTACCCTTGTGACTTCAAGCTAACTTTTTGTGCCAGGGGGGATGGTCGGGGCCAGGATCCAAGGCGGGCGGCGGGGAGAAGTCGCCGACGTTGTCCGTTTTCCACCATCGACCAGCCACGAACCACCAGCCACTAACACAAAATGGCCATCGGCGAGCCTGGGCTACTTGCTACCCCGTGCCGGTAGGGGTAAGATGACCGGTGTGGGGACGAGCCTTTTCCGCGAAGCACGCGAAAAGTGCGGCGGAAACAAGCTACACCTACTTTTCGAGTTGCCGCCAGCGAGCCAATTCCCGACTCCCCAATATTCTATATTCGCGCCGCATCGTAGTCCTATCACCTTTCACACTCAAAAGCCGTGATGTATGTCTACTATAAGCTTGGCAGGCGTCCCATCGACAATCTGGTCGGACGCCATATTACACATGCCACCCATGTTGATTGATGATTATCGGCAGGAACTCCAACGGCTGGGGCTATTTGCCGAAGCCATTGGCCCATCCCCGAAAAAACTGAAAGGCGGTGCAAGCGAGGAAGACACCATCAAACACTTTACCCATTGATTTGCTGCGTTGTCGGTGCGTACGGAGTATGTGGTTCTGAACCCTGAGAATCTATTGGGAGAGATCTCATCGGATATTCTCAAGACGTTTAGCGGTGGACGAATTGCTGTCTTGGATATTCCGTGCGGAACGGGAGGCGGCATTCTTGGATTGCTCGCAATATTTGCTTTTCTACGAAAGGCTAAGCTAGTTGGGTGCCTTCCCTTGGATGTTGCAATTACCGCAGGTGATTACTCCCACCACGCTCTTGACCTCTACAATCGGATGTTGCGCAACGCACTTTCGTGGCTCGACGAGCAGGGTATCAGGGCATCGTGGCATACTGAAGATTGGGACGCCGCAGATCTGGAAACCACCGCACGCATCGTGGATCGGTGGTTTGCCCATACCGCAGATTGTGAGGAACACCTCGTTCTCGTTGCCGCGTTCAGTGGCGACGCGTCAAAGCACTTCGACCAGTTCTCAAGTTCGTTTGAACAAGTCAGAAGTAGGCTATATAATCACGTGGCCACTATGCTCTGGATAGAACCACAATCGACCGCTGGTGATTCGTTCTTCGCACAAGTGCGTCGCCTGTTCGCCAAAACTGTCGGAAAGTGGTTTGAGTTGAATGATGGCCTTCAGGCAGACTTCCTCTGGCAACATCCGTTCAACGATCTACAACCTAGGGGCAAAGTGCAGGTACTACGGTATACCCGAGGAGTGCCCACACAGTGACCCCACATGCCCTCGTGGCTCGTGCATTAAATGCTTGTCGGCTTGTACATAAGCCGACGTATGTTGCGCTACGGGCCCTTGTTGATCACGAGGTGAATCGCAATCGGCCGGACTGGGCCACGGTGAGTGTTCTCCATAAGACGCAATTTAGGGAACAATGGTACTATTATCGTTTCAAGGTTCTTAAGGAGTTGGAGAATGGAAAGGACCCTCGATATCGCGATTTCATGATCGGGAGCCCGACGACAATCCTCGCCGAGGCATACCTTCTTGATCTGCTGTCGAGAGAAGCGTCGTTTCAGACCAGTTCCCGCGTCTTTAGCTACCTGTGGCCACGGTACGCTGAGGCTGGCAGAACCTTCGTGTTCTATCAGCGTGGATATGTTTCGAGAAACTCTGGCATAAGGGCATTCTTCCAATCTTTCCCCAACAATGTGGCTCTCGTCACGGACATAAGACATTTCTATCCTAGTGTCACTTGGAATGCCCTTGAGCCGCGACTTAACTCTCGCTTAGCGAAAGTTGATTCCGTCCCAACCAAGCGCGTGGCCCACAATCTCCTAGGCAACCTTCGACAAGCGTCACCCACGGGAATTCCAATCGGCCCTGAACTGGGGCACCTTCTGGGCAACATTGCATTGGAGGATGTCGATGTTGCGATGGAGCAGCAATTCGGCGATCGCTACTTCCGATACGTTGACGACATTATCGTTCTCTGCCCGCCTGATATGGTGGAATCGGCATACGCGAAATTGGAGGAGCAAATACGCCGGATCGACTTGAAGTTCCACCCTGGAAAGCGAGACACCGTATCTGCCGATGTGTGGATGAAGGAAATGCCAGAAATGTCCGGACGGGAAAATGCGGCGTCATTTGAGTCATTCATCGACGACCTGTCTTCTTATCTTGTGGTATATCCAAAGCGAGCCAACGTCTTGCGTGAGGCTCTAGTAAGCGAAGGGTTCTCTTTGCCGATACAGCGACTTACCACACAGAGCCGATATGCTCCATATCGGCGATTTGTCAGAAAGTACGGATTCCGCCGGCTGTTTGGCGTCTTGCTAAAATCTGAAAGGTGGTTTATCGACCGTGCCAGGGAGTTGCGGGTTCGGCTTCACAAGGAGCTTTGCGAGCAAAGAGAACAGGATATTCCCCAAAGTGGAATGCGGCGGCGATGGTATGTCCAGAAATGCCGGTATCGCATCAGCAGGCTGCTATACTTGCTTGATTCTACAACCTATTCGGATCTAATGAAAAGCCTCCCAGCCGGGGATGAGTTTGGCGAGTATCGGGCATTGCTTGGCGCATTGCAGACCGGTGATGTCACTGGCGTTTTGCAGATGCCGGGACGTGTTGTTGCCACTTTTTGTGAGTTGGCGGATTCACATCTCGAGATCAAGATCAAATCGAAATTGCCCTATGCGGTTGACCGGGCCGTTGCGGAGAGTGTCGCAGCTTTGGCCCTTCATTTCTCGGTAGACATTTCAAACGAACTGCTAGCGCCGCTCTTTCCGGGGAGCCGCATGCTAGTAAACATCTGTCGCGGCGGAGGTCAGCAAGAAGGAGACGCCATTAGACGGTGGTCTTATCTAGGGGAAAGTGAATGCCTTCTTCGACATCTAAGCCGTAACGAGATGAGACATTTGGCAACAACGCGATTGGAGGAGAAGGAGGGGATCGGACTTGAAGGGTTGTTACTTGGTGGCGGGTATCTTAGTTGATATGCAAATATGGCCGCGGAGGTTAAAGGGGGGCACCCCCTGCACGAGACGATTATAGTGGTCGGAAGTTTTGGTTTGCCGCAGAAGCGAATAGAAACGACAATCCGACCCGATATCACGATGGCATTACGACAACCAGCGACGCCTTTGCGCGTTTCCTCTGGAGATAACGGCTCGATTCTACGCCCGAGGTATCCGAACACGTTCAAGGGGCCCGAGGAACGCACAGGCGGGGCAAGGGCGGGGGCCCATTATGTGGCAAGTCCGCAACCTACCGACTTCCACACTCTTTCAACCTGTGGTGCGCCCTCTGAGTAAACACCCTAAGTTGCTCGCCGTACCAACCACGAATTTGGTCAAGGTTACCCTCCACCGTCTACACCCGTATAGACCGCCGAACCCCGATTCCTGACAGAGAAAAAAACCATTTTTCCAAACCCGCTGTTAGAATTGAATCGCAACCGTATGGAAGACTGGTATAGGTGAAAACATCGCAGGGACGTTTGAATGGGCGTTTTTGAGGAAGGTCCATGCAAAAAGGAGTCCCCGCGATGGCAGGTCATCTTACCCTGGAAGAACGTGAAATCATAGCCCACGAGCACAGGGCGGGAAAAATGCAGACGCAGATCGCCGACCGGCTCGGCCGCAGCAAGAGCACGATTTCCCGCGAACTGCGACGCAATCGCAGCCGCAACGGCTATTGGGCGGTGGCGGCCGAGGGAAAGGCTCGGCGGCGGCGGAGTGAACGTCCGTGGGTCGCCAAGATGCAACGGCCGGAAGTGCGGCGTTATGTCCGGGATCGCCTGCGGCGGCGATGGTCGCCCGACCAGATCGCCGGTCGCGCGCGCAGCGACTTTCCCGGCGATCGGCGACAGTGGATTTCGCCCCCAACGATCTACGCCTGGATCGGCGGCGAGGAGGCCACCGGGAAGCACTGGCGGCGTTATCTGCGGCGTCTGGGCCGACAGCGGCCCAACTGGGAAAAACGCGGGCGGATTCGCACCGGCACGAGCATCGAGGGACGCCCCGTGGTCGTGGATCGCCGCCGTCGCTTCGGCGACTGGGAAGGGGACACCATCGTGGGCGCCAACCGACGCGGCGGCGCCGTCACGCTGGTCGAGCGGAAGTCGGGCTATTTGTTGCTGGGCAAGGTTCCCACCTTGCAGGCGGCGACGGTCCGTCAGACCGCCGCCGAGTTGTATCGGACCACGCCTCCGAAGCTGCGGAAGACGCTGACGCTGGACAACGGCAAGGAGTTCGCCGAGCACGAGCAGTTGACGGAGGAAGCCGCTTTGAAGATCTACTTTGCGAAGCCGTACTGCGCGTGGCAGCGCGGCACGAACGAAAACACCAACGGCCTGGTCCGACAGTTCTTTCCCAAAGGTACGGATCTGGTCGGCATCCCCAATCATCGTTTTACCAAAGTCCAACAACTTCTCAACGACCGTCCGAGAAAACGCCTCGGCTATCGAACTCCCAACGAAGTTCTCGCCTCTCGCCTAAAGGTTGCGATTGAGACTTGACAGCGGGAAAGTCAACTCTACAGAGTTAGCGCTAATGGGTTAGCCACGGTGAACGTGGGCTAGTTGCCGCAGGCGAATGGGACTCCACAATGCCTTGGCTCGTCGGGAAGGCAGGGAAACACCATTGTCAGGCGGATAACTATTCGGCCAGTACATTTCGCCCCGACAAAACAATGATTTCCAAATTGGGTTTGGGGCGGTTCCTGAAGAACCTGCTGTTCTCTTGCGGGGGACGATTTCCTCTGTCGCAGGGGCAAGCTACAATCACGTTCTTGCCGCTTGACTTGATTCTTCGGCTTGCGCTGGCGGTTGACGGCTGCAATGTGCCGTTCGGTGTTTGACGCCGAACGGCCACATAATACAATTTGGGAGATGCTCTCCAAGGGGGTAATCATGGGAAAGGTCGAAGAAGCGGCTGCAATGTCGCTAGCTCAATGGGTGAGGGCAAAAGCAGTGTTTCTCGAGTGTGGAACACCTCTGCCGCCTTCGCCCTCCGGCCCGGTTCCGATACCGTACCCAAATATGTACCAGAACTCGCCCGGCAATCCCGGCGGCCAGACCGTGGGGGTCGGCGGCAAGGTCATCGTGCTCAAAGGGAAGAGCGACTTCAAGTCATCGACCGGAGATGAGGCCGCCACAAAACATCGGATGTTCCAGTACATGGCCCTCGGCATCAGCCGTCAGGGCGCAACCGAGCTAGTTCAGGGCCTGCCGATCAGCAGCATGTCGGACCGGCTGAGAATCGTTTCGATGCAACGGCGAACTGACTGAGCTTCGTGGTTGGCGGGGTGGCACTGACAAGAGGCGGTGTGCCACTGGATTTGCCAGTGCCGTGGGCTTCCGTGGCGTTTCCATCCAGGCGAAGAAATGGCCAGGATCATGATTCAGTCATTCGAGCCAAGTACCCTGGAGAGACGGTCAAGTAAGTCCGGGAGTCGCAGTTTGCCACGACAGCGAGTAGCAGTGCCCCAAACGCCTACGGCTCGATTCTACGCCCGAGGTATCCGAACACGTTCAAGGGGTCCGAGGAACGCTCAGGCAGGGCAAGGGCGGGGCCAATTGTGCGGCAAGTCCGCAAGCCGTTGCAGGCGATGCCAGGGGGCTTTGCGGGGTCGTGAAACTGGGCAAGGCGGACTTGCGAAAGGGTGCGAACGCGGGACAGAGAGCGGACGCGGAAACGCAAGTCGATCAAGTAGATCGTGGCAAGCATATCCACGGATTCCGGCGGCAAGCGGCGGATTCTGTTCGTCGCCCCGGATGGCAAGGGCGGCCAGAGCCTGCCAGAATCATTAGCTGGGGAACAAGGATTCGAACCTTGACTAAGTGATCCAGAGTCACTCGTGCTACCGTTACACCATTCCCCAACGTGCTCCAAGGCACCACACTACCTTAGAGGTGCAATCCATCGGTGTCAAGAGCGTGTGGCCGGGTGGTTGACGGCCTGGTCCCTCCGGCGCTACAATCGCATTGGCTTCGTTCCGACGGTCGTCTCACGGGCATTCGTATGGCTGTACTCCGGGCGCTGCAAGGTCTCCCTCCGGGCCAATTGTTTCCACTGGAAGGGGCATCGATGGTTCTCGGCCGGCATCCGGCATGCGAGATCGTTTTGGAATCGGCCTCCGTCAGCCGGCAACACGCGCGGATTCTCAATAGCGACGGCGTCTTCTATCTGGAGGACTTGCACAGCCGCAACGGCACGTTCCTCAACGGCCGGCCCGTCACGCAGCGCCAGGCGCTCAACGAGGGCGACGAGGTCGGCATCTGCGACCTCTCGTTCACGTTTCATCTCGGTTCGCCGGAGCCGAACGCCGCCCCGCCGACCCGCCACGGCGACTCGCCCACCGAGGCCGTGATGGTGGACGACGAGCGGCAGGCGTCGGACATCTCGTCGCTGATGTCGAAACTGAACGTCCCCTCGAGTTCCACCGGCCTGCGATTGGAGTTGAACACCGAAGCGAAGCTGAAGGCCCTGATCGAGATCAGCCAGCACTTGGGGAAGGCCCTGGGGTTGGCGGAAGTGTTGCCCAAGCTGCTGGACAGCCTGTTCGCGATCTTTTCGCAGGCCGACCGGGGTTTCATCGTGCTCCGCGACGCGCAGACGCGGCGCTGGCGCCCAAGGCCATCAAGTACCGCCGCCGCGACGACACGCAGACCGTGCGCATCAGCCGCACGATCATCAACAGCGTGATGGAGACCAAGGAGGCCTTGCTCTCGGCCGATGCCGCCGCGGACGCGCGTTTCGACATGGCCGACAGCATCGTCGATTTCAACATCCGCTCGATGATGTGTGCGCCGCTGATCACCCGCGACGGCGAATCGCTGGGGGTGATCCAACTCGACACGCTCGATCAGCGGAACCGCTTCAAGCAGGACGACCTGGACGTGCTGGCGAGCGTGGCCTGCCAGGTGGCGTTCGTGGTGGAGAACGCCCAATTGCACGAGACGGCGTTGCGCGACCAGTCGTTGAAGCGCGAGCTGGCGGTGGCCCACGAGGTGCAGCGGGGATTCCTTCCGGCCGCCGCGCCGCGGATCCCCGAGTATGAATTTTTCGAGTTCTACCAGCCGGCCAGCCAACTGGGCGGCGACTACTATGACTATGTCGAGTTGCCCGGCGGCCGGTTGGCCGTGGTGGTGGCCGACGTTTCCGGCAAGGGCATATCCGCCTCGTTGCTGATGGCCAAGCTCTCGGCCGAGACTCGTTTCTGCCTGGCCAGCGAGCCTTCCCCCGCCGAGGCCATCGGCCGGCTGAACCGCGCCTTCTGCGACAGCGGCTGGGAAGATCGTTTCGTCACGATGGTGCTGGCCGTGCTCGATCCGCGGCGGCACGAAGTGGCGATCGTGAACGCCGGCCACCTGCCCCCTTTGCTGCATCGCGGGCCGGGGAGCGTGCAGCCGGTGGCTCAGGCCGAGGCCGGCCTGCCGCTGGGCGTCGACTACGAGGTGGATTACGCCCAGTACAAGCTGCTACTGGTCCCCGGCGACTCGCTGGTCCTGTATACCGACGGGATCACCGAAGCGATGAACGCCAACGACGAGTTGTACGGCCAGCAGCGGCTCCTGACGCTGTTGGGCGCCGGCGGCGATCGCGTCGACCTGTTGGGCCGATACATTCTCGACGACGTGAAACGTTTTATCGGCGCCCGACCGCAAAGCGATGACATGTGCCTGACGCTTTTCGGGCGAGCGAAGGTAGAGTGACCGCTGGATCCGCGTTGAAAAAGGGGACAGGCACCTCACGACCATTGTTTCTCGCAGAGTTTTCGCTAGTCCGTTCGGAGCCAGTCCCCTTTTTCAACAGACTGTTCACGGGGTGACAGATGCGCTTGAGCGATGCCGACTTGCTGCAACTGAAACGCTGGAACACGCCGACGATCTATAACGGTTGGGAACAGATCACTCGGCACGATCCCGGCCGGGACGGCTTCAACATCGAAGAGGCCCGCGACTTCATGCCGCACATGGGCCCCATGGTCGGTTACGCCGTGACCGTGGTTTTCGAGCCGAGCAACCGGGCGCACCGCCAGAACAACCCCAATGCCTGGAGCGAGTTTCGCGCCTACGTGGGCAGCGTGGCGGGGCCGAAGATTGTCGTGGTGCAGGACCTCGACAAGCCGCGAGTGATCGGCGCCTTCTGGGGCGAGGTCGTCAGCGGCGTCCACCGGGCGCTGGGCTGCGTAGGAACGATCATCGACGGGGGCATCCGCGATCTGGACGAGATGAACAGCGTGGGCTTCAAGGCGCTGGCTCGGCGGCTTTGCGTGGGCCACGCCTATGCCACGCCCGTGCGCTGGGGGTGCGACGTTGAGGTGTTCGGCCGCAAGGTCGCGCCCGGCCACTTGATTCATGCCGACAAGCACGGGTTCTTGGTGGTGCCGCCGGAGGACGAGCCGGGGCTCTTGGACGCCGCCCGATTCATGGACCAGAACGAGTGTCAAACGGTGATTGCGGCGGGCCGGGCCACGGCAGGCAAGTCCGTGGCCGAGATGTTGGCGGATTTCGACGCGGCGGCCGCCCAATTCGCCGAGAACGTGGCCCACCGCTTCGATCGCCCGTGAGAACCGGCTTGACTTGGCGACCATCGCGGCACGGCGATGGCTCTACCGCGCGTGGAGCCGCAGGCCGATGTTGCGTGGGCCGCCAAACGTCGCAGTTTCGACGGTGGGCAGCGTATGCTGGGCCGATGCCGCCCGTGCCGCGAGCGTGTGCCCCCCCGTATTGTGAAAACCGCGTATATCTCTTATGGGGGTGGTGTTGACCCGGCCGAAAAGTCACATTACAGTATAGTGGATGTTTGCGAAGAGGGTCATTCCATGCCTCGATGTGAATCGAGGCCGGGTCGTCAAAGGAACCAACTTCCTGAACCTCCGCGATGCGGGGGATCCGGTAGAGGTTGCGGAACGGTACGAAGGAGAAGGGGCCGACGAGCTGGTGTTTCTGGACATCACCGCCAGCCACGAAGGGCGCGACATCATTCTCGACGTGGTGCGCCGCACCGCCGAGGTGATTTTCATGCCCCTGACCGTGGGCGGGGGTATTCGTACGATCGACGATATCCGCGCCCTGCTGAAGGCGGGGTGCGATAAGGTGTCGATCAATTCGGCCGCTTGTCGCGATCCCGACTTCGTTCGCCGGGCCGCTCGCCGTTTCGGCAGTCAGTGCATCGTTGTCAACATCGACCCGAAACGGGTGATCCGCGACGGCCGCGAGTTTTGGGAGGTACACATTAACGGCGGGCGCATCGGCACCGGCCTGGAGGCCGTGGCCTGGGCCCGCGAGGTCGAACGCCTGGGGGCGGGCGAAATCGTGCTGACGTCGATGGATGCCGACGGCACGAAGAACGGCTATGACTTGGAGATTACCCGGGCGGTGACCGACGTGGTTTCGATTCCGGTAGTGGCCAGCGGGGGCGCGGGATGTCCCGAGCACCTCGCCGACGCCATCCTTTTGGGCGGCGCCGACGCCGCTTTGGCGGCCAGTATCTTCCACTACGGCCAATACACGATCGAAGAGACGAAGCGCAGTGATGCAAGAACGAGGAATCCCCGTTAGAATGACCAAGTCCCGCGGCCCGCGCTTCGCGGCCGCCAATTCGTAACAAGAGGTTCATATCCCGACGATGTCTACCAGTACACTCGACCAGCGGTTCCTGGGCAAGCGCCAAGAATTCGAGATCGACAAGCTCTTCCGGGTCGTGGTGAAGCTTGAAGGAAGCGATCTGCACTTGAAGGTCGGCCTGCCCCCCTTCGTCCGCGTCCACGGCACGCTGCGGCCGCTGAACCGCGACCCCATCGACGACGAGGAAATGGCGCGGCTGATCTTCCCCATGATCAACATGCAAGAGCGGCGAAAGGTGATCTTTGAGGAGGACGGCGGGGTCGACTTCGCCCACACGATCGAATACGACGAGAAACGCTGGCGATATCGCGTGAATGTTTTGCAGCAACTGGGGCACATCGGACTGGTCGCCCGGTGCGTGAAGAACACCGTCCCCGACTTCGAAGGCCTCTTTCTCCCCCCTCCCTGGCCGAATTGTGTACTTTCGCCCAGGGAATGATCCTTTTGGCGGGGATCACCGGTTCGGGCAAGAGCACCACCATCGCCTCGATGCTCGACTGGATCAACCATCGCTACCGCAAACACATCCTCACGCTGGAAGACCCGATCGAGTTCACCTTTACCGACGACAAGTGCCTGATCAACCAGCGCGAGATCGGCATGGACGTGAAGAACTTCGCGATCGGCATGAAGCACGCCGTGCGCGAGGACCCGGACGTGATGCTGGTGGGCGAGATGCGCGACCGCGAGACGTTCGAAACGGCGATTGCAGGCGGCCGAGACGGGCCACCTGGTGTTCGGCACGATCCACGCCTCGACCTCGCCGAGCACGGTCGGCCGCATCCTCGACCTGTTCCCCCAGAGCATGCACGCCGCGCTGCGCAGCGCGATGGCCTTCAACATGAGGGCCATCATCGCCCAGAAGTTGCTGCCGTCGATCATGCCGGGCGTGGGGCGCGTTCCCGACGTGCGAGATCATGACCTTCACGCCCACCGTCCGCAAGCTCCTGCTGGACGGCAACGACGACAAGTTGCCCGACGCCATCCGCATCGGCAAGGAGGAGGGCATGCAGGACTTCACCATGAGTCTGCGCGACTTGGTCGAGCGGGACATGATCGACCGCGCCGACGGCGTTCGAGGTGGCCCCCAACCCCGAGGCGCTGAAGATGGCGCTGAAGGGAATCTCCCTGAAGGAATCGGCGATGCTGTAATCGGTGATTCGGAGAAGAATTCATGACCAAAGCGTCCCGTATTGCGCTGATCGTAGTTGTCTTCGCCGCCTTGGCGACCGCGGGCGCGGCGCGCTGTTCGCCGCCGACGGCGATTCGCCTGTCATGGAGTTGGGGAAGGACTACCGCGGACCGGGCTTCTACCTCAACTGGATCAAAATCCTGGCCTGCTGGCTCGTCTTCCTGTGTTGGGTGTACACCACGGACTGGCTCAGCACCGACTGCGTGGAACTGAAGAAGATGAATTATCTTCGTTGGAACCCGATTGTCGTCGGCACGTTCATGGCGGCGTTCGTGTTGGTATGGTTGATCCCGTACTTCTGGGTAGGTTTCCCGCTGTTGGTCGCGGCTTACGTGGCGCCCTTGGCGACGTACGTCGTCTACCGGAACGCCGAAGTCGGCGACGACGAAAAGGTGCTCACGCGCGAGCATCTCCGCTACTGGGTTTCGGTGCAACTTGCCAAGGTCGGAGTGAAGATCGCGGGCGCGAGGGTCGATCCCGAGGCAGCCGGCCTGGTGGCGAAGCTCACGGGAGAAGGGGGGCCGGACGAGCGGACGAACACGGCCCGAACCATCATGGCGCGGCAGTCGCCCGGCCTGCGCGGCGCGGGATATCGTCACGGAAGGGCTGGCCAGCCGTGCCGCGGCGATCATGCTCGATTGCGGCCAGCAGAACGTGGCGATACGCATGTTGATCGACGGCACGTGGATTCCCCGCGAGCCCAGACCGCGTGAAATGGCCGACCCCGCCCTGGAATCGCTCAAGGTGCTCTGCGGGCTGAAACCCGCAGGATCGCCAGAGCCGGCAAGAGGGGGCGTTCAACGCGGAATTCAAATCGGCCCGCTATTCGGCCACCTTCGCCGCGCAGGGAATCTCCACCGGCGAGCGGGTGCTGCTCCAGTTTCAAGACAAGAAGGTCGGCCTGAAGACCCTCGACGAGTTGGGCATGAGGAGCAAGCTGCAGGAACAGCTTCTCGAACTGCTCGGCGCGCCGAGAGGTTTGGTCGTCTTTTCGGCCATTCCCGAGGGCGGCCTGCGCAGCACCATGGACGTGACGCTGCGCCTGCGACCGCTATACGCGCGAGTTCATCGCCGTGGAAGACGAGACCAACCGCTACGCCGACGTGGAGAACGTCCCCGTGACGACCTACAGCACCGCCAACGGCGAGTCGCCCGTCGACCTGTTGCCCAGGCTCATCCGCTCGCAGCCGAACGTGGTGGTGGTCCGCGATCTGGTCAACGCGCAGACGGTCAGTCTGTTGTGCCGGGAAGCAGTCGGGGAGCGGATGGTCGTCACCTCCGCGCGGGCGGTGGATTGCGCGGAAGCGTTGATGCGGGTGCTGTCGCTGGGCGTGCCGCCGGCCGAATTCGCCAAGGCGGTCACCGCCGTGCTCAACCAGCGGCTGGTGCGCAAGCTCTGCGACGCCTGCAAGGATGCCTATGCGCCCACCCCGGAAATCCTCGGACAGTTGGGCATTCCCGAAGGCCGCGTCAAGGCATTCTACCGCCCGCCGCAGCCGCGGGCCGACGCTCCCAAGGAACCGTGCGAAAAGTGCGGCGCGATCGGCTACTTCGGCCGAACGGCGATCTTCGAGTTGCTGGTGGTCGGCGACGCCGTCCGCAAGGTGTTGGCCGCCAGTCCCCGGCTCGACCTCCTCCGTCAGGCGGCCCGCAAAGACGGAATGAAAAGCCTCCAGGAGGAAGGCGCCCTGCTGGTCGTCAAAGGAACCACCTCGTTGCCGGAGTTGATCCGGGTATTGAAACAGTAAGCAGAGTGATCGGCGGTCAGCCATCGGGCAGCCGCTAATCCCCCTATCCCTGGCCCTTGCCCGTCCCATGAGCTACATCCTAACTCTCCTGCTCCTGCTCATCCTCGCCGCATGCGTGGGGTCGTTGTACACGGAGGGGATCTGGAGCAATTCCGTGCGGTTGATCAACGTGGTGACGGCGGCGCTGTTGGCCACGAATTTCTACGAACCTATGGCCCAATGGTTGGAGAACTATCTCACGACGTGGACCTACATATTGGACTTCGTGTCCCTGTGGGTATTGTTCCTGCTGGGCATAGTCAGCTTGGGTGAGCTGACCAATCGGGTTTCCCGGGTGAAAGTACGATTTTTGAAGATCGCCGATCAGGTCGGCGGCGGGATCATCGCTTTTCTGATCGGCTGGGTGGTGGTCTGTTTCACGCTGATGTCGCTGCACACGGCCCCCTTGAGCCGCAATTTCCTCTTTGGCGGATTCACGCCGGAATCGAAGATGTTTCTCGGCTCGGCGCCGGACCGGAAATGGTTAGGATTCATGCAGATGGAGTCGTGTGGCGCATTCTGCTGGTCGCCCGTGGCCGAGTTCGACCCCAAGAACGAGTTCGTGCAGAAATACGTTACTCGTCGCACGCAAGTAGCCGATTTGGTCTCGTCCCGAGACACGATATTCGGGGCCCCGGCGGCGGTGCGACGGCCGGGCGGGCCACCGCCGGGCGAACGGAAGGCGGGCGGGCCGCCGCCGGGCGAACAGAAAGCAGGCGGGCCGGCGCCGGAGAACGCCAAGCCGGCCGCGCCTGCGAGGAAGGACCGGAAAGCGGCCCGGCGCAGTTAGCGACCGACGCCGGTCGCCGCCATGATTCTCCCAGCGAGTCGCCTCTTAGAGACAAACCATGCGTCCCGGCGTTCCCGACGTCCACATCACTGACGCGCATGATACCGAGTTGGCTGCCTATCGGCTGTTGCCCGGACAAGCCGTGGTGGGCCTGATCTTCGGCCTCTTGAGCCCGTTGGCGCTGGTCGATCCGGCGCTGTGGGCAGTGCCCCTGCTGGGCCTGATCTTCTGCCGTTGGGCCCTGCGCCGAATCCGCAGCAACGTCCCGGCGATGACGGGGCGAAAGATGGCGTTGACGGGCTTGGTGTTCTCCCTGGTGTTTCTAATTGCCGCGCCCACCCATTGGTACGCCTACCGCGCGATGATTCGCAACGAGGCCCGGCAATTCTGCGCCCAGTGGTTCAAGTATCTCGCCCAGGACGAGCCGCAGAAGGCCTTTCAGTTGTTGACGGATCCCAAAGAACGTCAGCCGTTGGACGACGGGCTATGGGACTATTACCGCGGCAATCCCGATGCGAGGAAGGGTCTGGAACGCAACGTGGCGAACCCGATGATTCGGACGATGCTGGTCCTCGGGCCGGGCGCCCTCGCGCGATTCTATCAAATCGAGGCCCAGCAACGCGAAAAAGACGCCGATGCGGTCGACCTGTGGTACGCGGTGACCTACGACGAGAAGGGCGAACGGAAGTCGTTCTTCGTACGCATGGAACTGACGCGGACGAAACAACCCAACGGCACGGCCGATTGGCGCATCCTTCATCTCGGCGGCGGCACGCCGCCGGAAGGTTGGTAGCAGAACGGAAAACGGCCGTCCGCTACTTCCCGATGCAATACAAGAACTTGTCGGATCGCAGAAGCAGTTGGCCGTTGCTGGCGACGGGCGTGGCGTCGAAGATGCTCTTGTCGTCCAGGTTAGGCCGGCTCAATTCCTTGAACTCGGTGCCCACGGCCAGCACCACGGCGCCCTTATCGCGGCTCACGGTATACAGCTTGCCGTCGGCCAGCAAGAGCGAGGCGTAGACGGTTCCCAGCCCCTGCACCCGCGATTCGTAGACGATCTCTCCGCTATCGGCCTTCAGGCAGTAGGCGATCCCTGCATGGTTCACCAAATAGAGCAGTCCGTCCTGATAGACGGGTGTTGAAACCAGGGAGCCCTTGTTGATCTCCCACAGCTTGTGGGTCTTCGTCACGTCGCCCCGGCCGCCGCCGCGGATGGCCATGGTGACGCTCTTGCGGGCGCCGGTGACGTAAGCCACGTCGCCGTGTGTGGTCACGGAGGGGCAGATGTAGTCTTGGACTCCGACGCAAGTCCAAAGCTCTTTGCCCGTGGCCGGATCAATCCCCAGGACTTTCTTCTCGACGCTGACCAGCAGTTCTTGCTTGCCATCCTTAGTCTGCAGCAAGGCGGGCGTACACCACGAGGAATTGATCCCCTTGGCCCGCCACACTTCGTCGCCGGTGGTCTTGTTCAGCGCCACCAGCGACTGGCTTTCGACGCTGGCGTTGACCACCAGCAGGTCGCCAACCAGGATCGGCGAAGCCCCAGATCCCCACGCATGGAGTTTCGAGCCGACCTCCTTGTGCCACGCCACCTCGCCTTTCAGGTTGTAGGCATAGACCCCTGAGCGGCCGTAGAAGACGTAGACCAATTTGCCGTCGGTGACGGGCGTGCTGGAGGCGTAGCCGTGCAAGTTGATCTGGCTCGGCGGAAAATTCTGCTCGGGAAGGGCCGCTTTGACGCTCTTGTCCCAGACGATTTTTCCGGTCGCTCGTTCGAGGCAGACCAGGTGGCGAGCCAGGTCTTCCTGCTTGCCAACGTCATCCTTGCTCAGCCCGTAGCCGCTGTAGGCAGTCACAAAAACTTTGTCGCCGAGAGTAATCGGGCTGGAAGACCCGAAACCGGGTAAGGCCGTCTTCCAAACCACGTTCGACGTGGCGCTCCATGTGTCGGGCAGTCCCTTCTCGTCGGAAACGTTGTCGCCGTTGGGGCCGAGGAACCGAGTCCAATCGGCTCTCGCAAAGACCGCTAACGAGAGAATAGCCAACGCCATCGCAGGGTAGGTCGCACTTCGCTTCATGGATCACCTTCTCAACGTGGTACTTAGGGAAAGTCGCGTCTCATGATAGATAGTCTAGGCGGGCAAGAACGCATTCTTTTCAGGGGGGTAACGGCTCGCGTCAGCCCGCTTACGGCAGGACTTCTGATCGTAACAGCTTGGAAAGCCCAAGGCAAGCATTCCGTCCGCATTCCCAGGGCCAATGTTATTCAATGATAGGGGTAGGGAAGGCCGGTTAAGTTCCCGGCCTCCCCTCCCTCCGAACCGGACTGGCGGATTTCCCGCATCCGGCTCTCCGGTTAGTGGTGTTACCTCGTAGAGGATTGGTGAACCGAGCGCGGGAAGGAAACAAGGTTCCTTCTCGGGATCGGCAGAAGCGAAAGGCCCTGACCTTCACGGGAAGGCCACCAACATGCAACATCGACGGTGCGGCCAATCTGAGCCAAGTTACGTGTGCCTGACGCAGTCCGTCGTGGCTAGTCGTTGCCGACACTCGCGGTACGGTGTGGTTTTGGCCGTGCGTCATGTTTCATCCACTTTCCTGCGTCCCTTTGCTCGACGGGCATTGCCCCGCTTCCTCGCTCGTATGGACGCTCTGACTCCTGGGCGGTCGATTCTTCGTATCCTTATCAGGGACAATGAACTTCGTCCTTGTACCCGCCCAGGTCTCCTTGCTTCATGTATCAAACCTTCCGACCGTTCCGCCTCCAACCACCTGTTGCCGCCTCTGGGGCTTGGTTTGGTTTCCCCCCGGAGCTTACCGCGCGGTCTGCCGACCGCATCCCTTGCGAGGACCACAGCGTCACTTGGGCTTCGCCTTTTCCTAGCAGGCTCGCCACGACAACCGGCCGAATCGAGTTCGTCATCCTGCGGACCAGCCGTTCACCTTCAGTTGCTCTCCACCCCCTCTCACGAGGACGCAGTTACTTTCGGTTACGAAGTTCAAACCCAATTTCGACAAGGACTTGCACCTTGCTGATTCGATACACTCACAAGCGCACTAGGAGGCGACTCCAGTCGCCGATCGCTTGAAATCAACCGGAAATCAGCGACAGGAGTCGCCTCCTACAGCCGGGTTTGGGGAAACTGATTGGCCCTGTCCACATTCCCCCGGTTGCCGCAGGGCACACGTGAGTTTACCCTGTCGCCGGGTAGTATGCCGGGTCCATATACGGACTACTCGGGGCCGACGAGCCGTTGTCGGTGACGGCCGTCGGCCCGCCGATCGATAGATACCGTACTCAGTCCCATTTTTCCTGACTCGCCGATTCTATCCAGCTTGTTGCGGGTGCCGGGTTCGACTCATAAATTGTGCCGATTAGGTCGATTTTGAGGAGGCCACGTTGACCCGTGAGCCGTGCGCGGATATTACAGCCCTCGTCTCACGACATCAGAAGGATCCGATCCGAAATGAACAGAACGAACCGGCTCATTCAAGCCTTTGCCAAATCACCGTTCCTGTGGGGTCTGTTGGGCGCCGCAGGGTTTTACGCCCTCATCCACGGCGGTCCGCTGGACTTCGAGAAAGTCAGACGGTACTTCACCAACCATCCGGTCGAGTACATGGAGACGGTGATGTTCTCGGTCGGCCTGGCGGCCTTGATCATCAAGGCGTTCGACATCGTGGCCCAACGGGCCGGGCTCGGCGATTCGTCGCTGGCCGCGGTACCGCGGTCGGCTGCAGCCGGCCGAGGAGTGCAACGCCCTGCTGGCGCGGCTCGATCGCTTGCCCGGCGCGGCGGCAGAACGAATATTACGTCTGCCGGCTGCGGGCGGCGTTGGAGCACGTTCGCCACCGCGGCTCGGCCGAATCGCTGGACGACGAACTGAAGTACCTTTCCGACCTGGACGCCGCCCGGCTGCACGCCGGCTACGGCCTGTTCCGCGTGATCGTCTGGGCGATCCCGATCCTCGGCTTCTTGGGCACGGTGATCGGCATCACGATGATGCTCACCGGGGCCGCGGAAATCGCCAGCAGCGCGGACCAATCGGCGATGTTCAAGATCTTCGAGGGCCTGGGCTTGAAGTTCGACACCACCGCCCTGGCCCTGACGCTCTCGATGGTGCTGATGTTCGTCCACTTCTGCCGTGGAGCAGGCGGAGAACTCGCTGCTGGAGCAAGTGGACCGGCGCGTGCAGGAGGAGTTGGCCGGCCGGTTCGCCGTCGTTCCTTCCGGCGGCGACGGCCAGCTTGTCGCCGCCGGTCGAATGGCCGAGACGATGCTGCAGGCCACCGAGACGCTCATGCGGCGGCAGGCCGAACTGTGGCAGGCGTCGGTCGATTCGGCCGCCCAGCAATGGGCGCAGATGGCCGAGGCGGCGAGCGAACAGGTGCAAGACGGCCATGTCGGCCGCCGGCGGCGAACTGGCACGGCGGGCCGAGGTGCTCGAGCGGGCCGTCGAGGCCGCCGGCGAAGTCACGCGGCTGGAAGACGCGCTGAACCGCAATCTCGCCGCCCTGGCCGGCGCGAAGCACTTCGAGCAGACCGTCTTGAGCCTGGCGGCGGCGGTCAACATGCTCAGTGCCCGGCTGGCCGAAACGCCCAACGCCGCCGCGCCGATCAGGCTGGAACCCATGCGACGCACGGCCCACGCGGCATGAAAGCCACTCGACGAACCCAACGCCGACGCCCTTCGCAGACGGGTCCCGGCATTTCGCTGTTCCCGTTCCTGGCGGTGTTGATCTGCACGATGGGGGCGCTGGTGCCGTTGCTGCTGGCCATCAGCCGCACCGCCCGCCTCCAGGCCGAAGCCGCCGCCTTGGCCAAGGCCAACCAGCAGGGCGCCGAATTGCAGACGCAGCGGGAAGACGTGCAGTGGCGCATCGAGCAACTGAAGCAATCGCGCGAGCAGACCGAGTCGCAGATTGGCCGACGCCCGGCTCGAATTGGGCCACCTCGAAGACCACTCGCGGCGGCTGCGGGACCAACTTGCCCAATACGAGAAAACCGCGGCCGAGCTCGAGAACCTGGAAAACGCCGATCAGCAGCAGCGGGCCCAGTCGCAGGCGGAACTCGAGCAGGTCCGCACGCAGATCGGCGCTGCCCAGCAGCAACTCGCCGAGGCGCATCAGGCCGCCGCCGGGCCGCAGCCGCTCGTATGCCGTGGTTCCGTACGAAGGGCCGAACCAAACGCATCGCCGGCCGATCTACCTCGAATGCCGCGCCGACGCCGTCGTGCTGCAGCCCGAAGGGATCGAGCTGACGGAGGCCGATTTCGAGGGTCCGCTGGGGCCCGGCAACCCGCTGGCCGCCGCGTTGCGGGCCGCCCGCGAGTACATGCTGGCCCAGCGCGACTTCGATCCGCAGGCCGGCGAGCCGTATCCGATGCTGCTGGTTCGGCCCGAGGGCATCAGTGCCTACTACGCGGCCCGGGCGGCGATGAAGTCGTGGGGAGGCGACTTCGGCTACGAATTGGTCGGCGACGACTGGAAGCTGGCCTACCCGCCGCCCGATCCGCGGCTGGCCGACGTCGTGCGGCAGGCGATCGCCTCGGCCCGCGTGAGCCAGGCCCGGCTGATCGCGGCCGCGCCGCGACAGTACGACACGCGGTCGAAGAGCATCGTATCGGGCCTCGACCAGCAGCGGCGGCTTCGTGCGCGAGGGCGGCTCGCCGGATGACGACGACCGTGGCTACGCTCCGGCCGACACGGCCGGTCCCGTGGGCCGAAATGAAGGTGGACTCCGGGGCGCAGGGCCAGGGACGAGAGGCGAGAGGCGCCGGGCAATCCGTATCTTGCGGCGGCGCGAAACTCCTGGGGCAGTGGTGATGGCGGCGGCGCGGGCAACGGCGTGGGTGGCGGCCAAGGTGGCGGCGGCACGGGTGGCGGCGGTGTGGGCGGAGGCATGGCCGGCGGTTCAGGCGGTGGCGGCGGAGGCGGTGTGGGCGGAGGCGGCACGGGCGGAGGCATGGCCGGCGGTTCAGGCGACGGCGGCGGCGGCGATGGCACGATGCCCGCGGGCAATGGGGCAAGCGGCGGCGGTTCTCCCTACGCGCCCGGTGGATATCTTGGCAGGAACACGTCGGCCAACGGATCACAACTGGCTGGCGACGGCAGTTCCGAGAACGTTCTTCGTGGCGCCCGGGTTGGCGGAACCGCGAGCGGTGACGGGCAAAGAACCGTGGGCTATGGATCATCGGCCGACGCGGCGGCATCGCCGGAAGGCAGCCAGGGTGGGAATCCGGCCCCGCGAGGACAGGCGACAGAGCGGCCCGACGGCTATATCGCGGGTCAGCCGGCACGGGAGCGCGATCCGACGCTCGCATCGGCCTCTTCGGCCGCCTCGGCGATGGCTCGGCCAAGCCAGCCGCTGCGGCCCGGCGAGTGGGAGCCGACGCCCGACCGGCCCCCGACCGAAACCTGACGACAAGCCCGACGACAAGCGCGGCGGCAAGACACGGCAAGAGCGTTGCCAGGGCGAAGGGAGCGGATTGGGGCCTGCGCGACGCTGCCCGCGGTTCCGTGGGCGTCACCCGGCCGATCCGCGTCGAGTGCTACGCCGACCGTTTGGTGGTGGTCTCCGACCGCGGCCCGGCCGGCAACAAGGTCATTCCGTTGGGGCCGCGCACCGATGCGTCGGTCGATGCGTTCGATCTCGGCCGTCTGGGAGCAGATGGAAGCGTGGGGGATTGCCGGCCGCGGCATGTATTGGCGTCCGCTGCTGCAGGTCTATGTGGCCCCGGACGCCGAGCAACGTTTCGCGCGAGTTGTCGGCCAGTCTGGAAGGCAGCGGGCTGATGGTCGAAAAGAAGTGAAGCAGTTGGCGGCAGATAGTGGCTGATACAGTCGATGTGAGGCGGCAAGCGACTCTACTCTGAAAACTTCAATCTCTGATCTCCAATTCGTCATTATCCCCGATGCGTCGCCCCGTTTCCGAACATTCCGAACCGGTCAACGGCGATTCCTTTCTGGACATCGTGGCCAGCGTCGTGAGCATCATGATTATCATGGTGGTCATGGAAGGCTCACGAATCAAGAACGCGCCGGTGAACCTGGCGATCCCGGCCAGCCCGGCCGCCGTCGCGACTGGAAAAGGACCTGGCCGCCGAGCAATCGCTCCGGAACGACGTGTTGAAGTCGGCCGACGAGATCAGCGACTTGGAGCGGGAAACCGCTGCCCGCGGCACGCAACGCGACTTGCTGGCGACAGTGGTTTCGGCCGTGGAACAGAAGATTCAGGAGCGGCGGCAACAGCTCGACGGCGCCAAGCGGGCCGAACTTCGATCTCGCCCGCAATCTCTCGGAATCGCGGATCGCAACTGGAGCAACTCGTCGGCCAACGGCAGCAGGTGGAAAACACGCCGGCCGCGCCGGTCGTCGTCGAGAGTTATCCCACGCCGATCAGCCGGGCGGTCGACGGTCCCGAGGCCCATTTCCTGATCACCAACGGCCGCGTGGTGTTCGTGCCCATCGAGCCGCTCCTGGAACAGTTCCAAACGCAAGCCAGAGCGGCAGGTCTCCAAGCTTCTCGATCAGCCGGAGTTGACCGACACCGTCGGGCCGGTGGGCGGTTTTCGGCTCCGCTACACGATGGAGCGTTACGACGTCGCGCCGGAGCTTGCCCGAGGAGGCAGCCGCGGCGGCAGCTACGCCCGGCTACAGAAGTGGACGCTGATTCCCGAGTCGGACGATCTGGGCGAGCCGGTGCGATTGGCGTTGGAGGACGGGCTCCGACTTTCGCCACGCCCTGGCGAAGATCCTGCCGGGCCGGACGACCATCACCATCTGGGTCTATCCCGACGGTTTCGACGCCTTTCGCCAGATTCGCAAGGAACTGTACCGGCTGGGCTACACGATTGCCGCCAGGCCGCTGCCCCCCGGCACGCCCATCAGCGGCTCGCCGGATGGAAGCAAGTCGGCGGCCCAATAGCCTTTCGTGCCGCTGTTCCAACAGCCGCCCCGTGTGTTACATTGTTCTGGCGACGGCCAATCGCCCCAGTTTCCACGGGAGTTGCCCATGATCTTCCTCGAAAGCCCCTGGCCTATTCTGTTCATCGGCATTGCCGTCGAGGCCGTGCTGGCGGTCGCCCTGCTGCGGACGGGACGCGGCCACTTGTTGTGGGCCATGATCGGGGTGGCCCTGTTCACGATTGCGGGCCTGATCGTGGAGCGGCTGGTCGTGACGGAAGGGGAGGCGGTGGAGCAGACCCTCGATGCGGCCGCCGACGCCGTGCTGGCCAACGACCTCGACCGACTGTTGGACTGCATCTCTCCGACGGCCGAAAAGACCCGTTCCGACGCCCGCTGGGTCTTCGGCCAGGTCGAGGTCACTTCGATCTACCTCCACAACCTGGAAATCACGATCAACCACCGCAGCAGCCCCGCCACGGCCACGGCCCGATTCCAGGCCATCGGCCAGGGGCGCTTTCGCAGGATCGAGGTGCCGTACCGGAGCTATACTCGCGCGGTCACGGTCCAGTTTCGTCTGGAAGGCCAGCGTTGGCTGGTCTACGACTATCATATCGAAGGCGTCACGGTCCCCTTCGAGATACGATGACGAGCGGGCGCAGTTGAGAGCGTGGTGGGAAAGTGCGTGCGAAACAACAAGTCGGCGGTGGGCGCGTAGTGCCCCGACCGTGTTGTGTTGACAGCTCGGGTGCCACTGGCCGCTTGCCGGCCAGTGCGTCAATTGGCCGCAACACGGGCTGACAAGCAGCCCGTGGCACCCGTCAAGCGAAACAATAAGTCGGCGGTGGGCGCGTAGGACGGATTTCCCAATCCGTCCAGTTTCCGGGGACGGATCGGGAAATCCGTCCTGCAGCGCCACACAGGCAGTCCGTGAATCACTGCCCGCCCTTGATCCAGCTTCGCTCGATTTGTTCGAGCGTCTTGCCCTTGGTCTCGGGGACCCAGCGCCAGACGAAGATCACCGTGACGGCGCAGAAGGCGGCATACACCCAGAACGGAAAGCCGTGGTGAAACCGTTCGATCAGCCAGGGGCTCTCGTCCATATAGGTGAACGTTTGGGTCACGAAATAATTGGCGATCCAGAGAGAGACCGTGGCAATCGACATCGCCCGGCCGCGGATGCCGGTGGGGAAGATTTCCGACAGGATCACCCACGTGACCGGGCCGACGGACAGCGCGAAACAAGCGATGTAGCCAATAATCAATCCTAGCATCCAGATTTCGGGGCGTTGCCAAAAGGGGATCAGGCCCATGCCCAGCAGTCGCTCCGCCTCATCGGCGTCCAGTGGCTTTTGTTGCCAATAGGCGGCCAGGCCCATACCCAGTAGGCAGAGGCCCATGCCCGCCGCGCCCACGAGCATCAGCGGCTTGCGTCCAAGCCGATCGACCGTCCAGATGGCCAGGATGGTGAAGCTCATATTCACCGCGCCCACCAGCACGGTTTGCAGCAACGCGACGTTGGTGCCCGAGCCGAGTTTCTTGAAAATCTCGGGCGCGAAATAGAGGAAGACGTTGATGCCGGTGATTTGCTGGAGCACGGCCAGGCAAACGCCGATCAACAGCACGATGCGCATGCCGGGACTGAAAAGCTGGCTTAGGACCGGCGAATCAATAACTGTCGGGATTATTGGGGTTTGGCGACGTAGTTCCATTTTGGCAGCAAGTCGTCGAAGAGAATGGTCATGGTGGCTTTGAAGCTGTCGGCGACCTTGCGACCGGTTTCATAGACGCGGTGGATAATGTTGACTGTGGTTTGCAGGCCGGTGGTGGTCGAGGCTTTGCGCATCAGGCGGACCACGGTGTCGAGGGTGTCGAACAGCATTCCTTGGCAGGCGCGACCGACATGGGGAAAGAAACGGCGTTCGATCGGGTTGAACTTCGAGCAGTAGCTTGGGTAGTGGGCCACTCGGATTTCGATTCCCAATTCGTTGACGAGGTGTTGCAAGTCCTGTTTGAAAAGATACTGTGCCGCCGAATTGCTTCCGCCACAGTCGCACAACAAGAGGATGGACTTGGCGTGCGGGTAGCATCGTTGGCCGATACGGTTCCAGTACCAGCGGAAGCTGTCGCATGCGAATTGGCTCGTGTCGTGGCTCAGGCCGATGTTGATATGGCCGCGATTGCGAAGGAGGTCGTAGATGCCGTGCGGAATAATGACGCCGGTAGCCCAACTGGGAAAGTCATGGTCGAACGCCCGGAATGGCCTGCTGCGTCCACACGCGGCCCTCGCGAAAGAGTTGCCCGAGATGTTCTTTTGCCTTGGTATCGAGGGAAAACACGGGGTTGCCCGCCGCAAAGTACTTGGCCTTCAGTTCGGCGATCCGCAGGAACTGGGTATCCCGATCAGGGCTGTGTCCGCCTGCCAGAACCTTCTCGATCTTGTGTCGCCCCAGCTTTTGCGTCTTTCATCCAGTCTTGCACGACCGGCGGACTGACGGGCGTTCCCATGTCCGTCACCGCGTCCGCGAATCTGCCGCGGCGAGAGGTCCGTCCACAGCACGTCCTCCTCGTCGGGATCGCCCGGCGGTGCGGACCTCCAGAACCGACTTTCAGATTCTGTTCGAGTTCGGGCTCGGACTCGATCTTTTTTTTCGACCCGCCACCAGGACGCCGCACCCGTCCCGCCGCCGGATCGTGTGGCAGCTTATCCAAGTCGGCCAGTCCGCGTTCAATTGTTCGCTGCGAACATCCGAACACCTTGGCCACATACTCGATCCCGCCATGCCCCAGCCGCCGAGCCTCGACGGCGACATACCGTCGTCGATCCTTCTCAGACAACGTTTGCATAAAAGGCCCGAACCTGTTCCACCACTTCCGGTTCGTACTGCGACTGAAATACGAAGGCCATCCTTGGCTCCATTCAATAAGACCATGAGAAACTCCATACACTAGCCCCAATACCGTTCAACGGAGAGATCGTGCTAGCACGCATAACTGCTTACCGGCTAGCCGTTTAGTTTCATTGCGCCGCGTACCGGGTGTTTTGTTGTGTCCCGTTGGGAAATAACGACTTACGTCGATCCATTGAACGGTATTGACACTAGCCCCCAGTCTATCAGATATGCCACAAAACTCCGACACCTATTGATTCGCCGGTCCTTAGCGTACCGGTCTCTTGGGCCAGCGCGGCCTGGATTTCGGCCATCTCGTCGTGGGCGTGTTGACCGCCGCCGACCTTGGCAAGAACGGCCAGGGCCTCGCTCGGGCGATCCTGTTTCGCGAGCCATCGCGGGCTTTCGGGCACGAAGAATAGGAGCACCAGGAACAGGCCCGAGGGAAGAACGCCCAAACCGAACATCCACCGCCAGCCGAAGATCGCGTTCCACGAGCCGTCGGCCGCTCCGCTGGCCCGATCCACGCCCGCGCCGTACTCGGCGATGAAATAGTTGACGAAATAGACAACCAGGATTCCCGACACGATGGCAAACTGATTGACCGAAACCATGCGTCCGCGCATCCGCGCGGGGGCGATTTCGGCGATATACATAGGCGAGGTCATGGATGCGGCGCCGATGCCCAGCCCGCCGATAATGCGGAATACGATGAACTCGGTGAACGTGCGTGGAAAGGCGGTTCCCATCGCCGAGATCAAGAACAGCACCGCCGAGACGATCAACATGCCCTTGCGTCCGAAGCGGTCGCTCAACATGCCGGCCATGGCAGCGCCCATCGCGCAGCCGAGCAATGTGCAGGCTGCCGCCCAACCTTTCCCCCACTGCGGGTCGAGATTGAAGTGCGTCTCGAGAAAACCGATGGCCCCGGAGATGACGGCCGTATCGTAACCGAACAACAGCCCGCCGAGCGCGGCGATCAGCGTCAAGAGGAACACGTAGATGGTGCTGCCGCGGTCGTCTTCCACGGTATGGCTCATAGTGTCTCCCCAAACCAGCAGCCAGCGTGACGGTGCAGCCGCCATACTATCGGCGGCCGGCCATGCTTGACAAGCGGGGGGCAAAGAATTACACAAAGGCTGCTGGGATCCGGCCCTTTCCGGCGGACGTTGTCCGCCGGTCATCCACCATCCAAAATCCGCACTCCCCTATCCCATGAACTCCCGTCAACGCCTCGACGCCGCCCTGAACCATCAACAGCCCGACCGCGTCCCCCTGGACCTCGGCGCCAGCGCCGTCACCGGCATGCACGTCAGCGGCGTTTACAAGCTCCGCCAGTCGTTGGGGCTGGATAAGCCGGGCACGCCGGTCAAGGTCGTGGAGCCGTACCAGATGCTCGGCGAGATTGCCCCCGATCTGCTGGACGCCTTGGGCGTTGACGTGGTCGGCCTGGGCGGCCCGACCAACATGTTCGGCTTCGAAAACAAGGATTGGAAGCCGTGGACGCTCTTCGACGGTACGCCGGTGCTGGTGCCCGGCGGCTTCAACACGCAGCCCGAGCCCACCGGCGAGATCCTCATGTATCCCGAGGGCGATCGCACCGCACCGCCCAGCGGCCGCATGCCCAAGGGCGGGTTCTATTTCGACACTATCGTGCGTCAAGACCCGATCGACGACGACAAACTCAACGTCGAGGACAACCTGCAGGAGTTCGGGCCGATCTCCGACAAGACGCTCGAACACTTCGCCCGCGGCGCCGATCAGTTGCACCGGCAAAGCGATCGGGCCATTCTGGCCAATTTCGGCGGGATGGCCTTCGGCGACATCGCCCTGGTGCCCGCCCCTTGGCTGAAACACCCTAAGGGGATTCGCGACGTGGCCGAGTGGTACATGAGCACGGTGATCCGGTTCGACTATGTGTACGAGATTTTTCGCCGCCAGTGCGACATTGCGCTGGCCAACCTGGCGAAGCTTTATGACGCCGTGGGCGATCGCGTGTCAGCGGTGTTCATCACGGGCACGGATTTCGGCACGCAGCAGGGGCCCTTCATCAGTCCCAACGCCTACCGAAAGCTGTTTCAGCCGTTCCACCGCCGCGTGAACGACTGGATTCACGGCCACACGCCGTGGAAGACGTTCATCCACAGTTGCGGGTCGGTGACGGTCCTGCTGCCCGACATCGTGACAGCGGGGTTCGACATCCTCAATCCGGTCCAGTGTTCGGCCACCGGAATGGACCCGCGGACGCTCAAGGAGAAGTTCGGCGATAGGATCGCGTTCTGGGGCGGCGGAATCGACACTCAGAAGACGCTACCCTTCGGCACGCCCGAGGAAATCTGCCGGCAGGTGCGCGAGCGGATCGACATCTTCGGCCGCGGCGGGGGGTTCGTGTTCAACACGGTCCACAACGTGCAGGCGGGTACCCCGGCCGAGAATCTCGTGGCGTTGTACGAAGCGGTGCGGGAATCGCGATGACGCGCCAATAAACAGCGATCTCTGCCACCGATGGGCGGCTGTGGTATAATGGTGTGACGGGATGAATAACCACAAGAACAAGCATATCCGGGCCGCGATAGATTACGCGTTAAAAAGTGGTTGGCGGCTTGAGATTCGCGGTCCACACGCTCATGCTTGGGGCGTGCTGTATTGCTCGCTGGGGCACCGCGGGGGCTGTCAGAAGGCCGTGTACGGCACGCCGCGCGTCCCGGAGGGGCATGCGAAAGATATCCGGCGGGCGGTTGACAATTGCCCGCACTCAGGTGGAGAGGACTCATGAAACTGCACGAATTCACGCTGGTGCTTGCGAAGGGAACTGAGTTCAGCGCGGAATTGGCCGATCGATTGTTTGAGGCCGGATGCGACGACGGCTCACCCGGGACGTGCTGCGATGTTGTATTGATCGATTTTCACCGGGAAGCGGACTCCCTCGAATCGGCCATCCGTTCGGCCGTAGCCGACGTTCAGAAGGCGGGGTGCGTGGTGGAGCGGGTCCAGATCGACCACGACTCACCACTCCTATCATCCGGCGCGGGATAATCGAGCACCGCCGCGTTTCCGACAGCCGTCAAATGATCTCCTCGTCGCCCGGTTCAAAGCGATAGCCGATGTCTCGAATCGTGACGATGTGCTTGGGGGCTCGGGTATCGCTTTCGATCTTGCTCCGCAGCGTCGTCACGCAGCGATCTACGCTCCGGGCGGTGACGATCACCGAATGGCCCCAAACGGCGTTGAGGATTTCCTTGCGGGTCATGGCCCGGCCGGGCCGTTTGACGAAGTGCTCCAACAGACGGAATTCCTTGGCCGTCAGCGGCGCCTCGGTCCCGCGGCAAAAAAGCTTTCGCGCCACCAGGTCGAGTTGGCACCGGCCGAAGCTGTAGACTTGGGTCTGGCCGGCATCGCGGCGGCGAAGAAAAGCGCCGGCACGGGCCAACAGCTCGCGGACGCTGAAAGGCTTGGTCACGTAGTCGTCGGCGCCCAGTTCCAGGCCGCGAACGACGTCTTCCTCCTCCCCCTTGGCCGTGAGCATGATGATCGGCATTTCCAAATCGCATTGGCGGATCAGGCGGCACACCTCGTAGCCGTTGACCTTCGGGAGCATGATGTCGAGGATCACCAGGTCGGGCGAGTGCCGCGTGACGGCGTCGAGGCCCTGCTGCCCGTCGGCTGCAGTAACGACCGTGTAATCGTGGGCCTGGAAGTTATCCTTCAGCCCCCGCAGCAGGGTCGAGTCGTCTTCGATGATGAGGACGGTTTGGCTTGGCATGGTGCTCAATTACCGTCGTCTGAAATGGCGATACAGGCAGGCAATCCACACCAGGATGCCGATCACAAAACAACCGGCCAAGGCGAACACCAGGGGCGTGGACACGTGGGCGAATGCGACGCCTTGGCGGTTCGCCTGAAGCGTCAGGTAGTGAAGTCCGGCGACAAATCCAATCATCATGCTTGCAAACCAGAAGGACTGGCGAAACACGTAGGCGACTGTAGCGGCTCGCCGCTCGGGGGCAAGCCAATAATCGCGGTCGCCAGGAAAATTGATTACGCTGTTGGGAAAGAACCGCATGGCGAAGAACAGACCCACGATGAGCAGAGGCAATCCCAAACCCATTGCCGCCATCAATGCTACGCACTGCGTCCGAGTCATCCAACCGTTGGGCTGGCCCGCCAAGTCGAAATGCGTCGCCACGCGATCTGGCAACTGTGCGGCCGAGAAGGCCAAATAGGCCAGAAAAGCAAGGCAACTCAGGCTGAAAACGATCGGCGGGACGTACGTCGTTTTCATGGGATGGCGCTCCTTTCCATGCTTGGTTTCCCGCAGCAGGGAACCGCGATCGTAAATGTGCTCCCCTTGTTCGGTTGGCTGCGGACGCTCACGCTGCCGCCGTGGCCCTGGACGATGAATTCCACGATGCTCAATCCCAACCCGCAACCGCCTCGACTCCGCGACAATTCGCGGTCGACCTGATAGAACCGCTGAAAGACCTTCTTGCAGGCCGCCCGGGAGAGCCCGATGCCGTTATCCGATACCTCGAAGCAGACCTGCCCCCGGTCGCACGAGGCCCGCAAGGCAATCCGTTTGTCGTCGTCGGTATACTTGCAGGCGTTGTCCAACAGGTTCGCCAGTGCGGTCACCATGGCGTCCGGATCGGCCGCGATCGGCGGCAGGTCGGTGCGCACCTGCACCTCGAACCGGCAGCCGGCCTGCTGGAAACGCTCGTCGACCGCCTCGGCCGCCGCCGCCACGATGGCAGCCGGTTCGACTTCGCGGAAATCAAAGGCGCGCTTGTTACGCTCCATGCGGGAGAACGTCAGGAAGTTGTCGATCAACCGGCCCAACCGGGTATTTTCCTTGGCCACCAATTCCAGATACTCGCGATCTCGCTGCCGATCGGGCTCGGCGGCTGCCAGAAGCGTGTCGACCAGAACGCGGATCGAAGTCAGCGGCGTCTTCAGTTCGTGGGAGACCGTGGCCACCAGATCGTTCTTCAGCCGTGCCAGCCGCATCTGCCGCCCCAGGGCCAAGGCGATCCACAGTGCCAGCAGCGACGCGGCAACAATGGCGAGAATGCCCGTGAGCACGTAGGCCGCGATCTTTCCCTGGGCCGTGGCGTTGACCAACTCCTCGTCATTCCGGGCCAAGGCCAGTTGCCAGCCCGGCTGCCGAGCGCCGACCGGCAGCACATCAAGGAAGCCGGCGGGTTCGCTGGCAGGCGTTGGTTCCGGCGGCAGCAATTCGATACTGACACCCGGTGGCAGGCCCTCATTGGCGACCAACGACTGAAACTCGCCACTGAGCGTTTCCGTACGAAACAGGGCGACGACTTGTTTGGTCCCCTCTCCCGCCGGGAGAGGGTTAGGGTGAGGGCGAGTGTCTCGCTGCTCGGACATGTTCCGCGATACCACTGCTGCTGCCCTCACCCCCGCCCCCTCTCCCAAAGGTAGAGGGGAGGCATTAGGACCCTCAGCCGACGAGAACTGCCAGACTCCGGTCATGCCGGTGGGCAGCAAGACCGACTTGCCGGAAAGTCCGGCGCCCGATTCGAGAAACGCGGCCGCCAACTCCTCGCCATCGAGCGTTGGCAAACGGACGGTCTCTCCGGCAAGTTGCCCGAGCGACTTCATCAGGAAGCGGCGCTGCGAGGAACCCAACAAGGGGTTGGAGTAATCGCAGAGGCGTTTGGCGAGGCGCTCGGCGAGCTCTTGGAATCGCGGGGCCGAGCGATCGCCGAGCAACTCCAAGGACCGCAACTCGGCGTCGGCGACGATCAGGCGGCCCTCACCGTCGACGGCCCGGCGGAATCGCTCTTCCGCGAGAGTGTTTGCCAGGATGTCGATCGCCTCGTCACCTTGGCCCGCTCGGGCGATACAGCGGGCCTCGGCCAAGAGTGCCCGGGCCACCACATTCGCGTTTGAGGCTCCCTTGGCGATAGCGGCGTAGGCTTGCGCGGCCTCCCGGGGCTTTTGGGCCACGTGCTCCAACTCGCCGGCGCTAACCCAGGCAGCCTCGTCGATCGTCTCTTCCGTGGGCGGTGAGGGCGGCACCGGATAGGTCGGCCGGCCCCGATCGTCGCAGCACACCGCGCTATCGGCCAACCGCTGGCGGAGAATGGCCGCGAAGGCGCCCTGCGGAGAATTTTCGGCCGCCACGGCGTCGAGTTGTGCTGTCCGTGCTTGCCAATGCTCATCCCAGTGGCCGCGGAGCCGTACGAGTTGCCCGCGACACGCCTCGGCCAAAATCTGCCGCACGGCCAGGCGTTCGTTCTCGATGGCGCGGCTCATAAACCACAATAGGCCAGCCGTGGGAACCAACACCACGATCAGTAATGATGAAAGCATGGGCCACAACCGAGGGTCGCGGCCCATGCCCGTTTGGAATATGCCCAACGGTTCACGTCCTCATTGGATTTTGAGCGTGTCCACGATCTTGTCAAACTCGGCGCGGAGGCCGTCGAGTTTCTCGGGGCGCACGAGCTTACCCGCAGTTGCGCTTTGGTTGTTTGACCGAGCACGTGTACGCTATAGTCGGTCTTCTTTTGTTGGACCAGAACGTAATCGCCGATGACGCTCACGGCCGGCAGACCGCCCACCGTGAATTCCTTCCAACTGTCGGGGCGGATTTTATAGTCCTTCAGTTCTCTGATTCTTGCGGCAACCGCCTCTTCGGCAAAGGCCCGCGCCGACTTCTTGGTGCCGGCTTTGTCATCCTTGGCTTTATCATTCTTCACCTTCCAGACGCCGACAAAGTTAGTAGCTCGTTCTTCGGGATCGAGCAGGTAGAAATCTCTAGAGTCATCTTTTTCGGGCTTATCGGACGCGTAGAAGTACCACCCCGCCGGGGCGGAGAATGAAAACCCCCATTCTTTGTCGTTGTAGGTTTTCATCCCATCCGGCTTGTTCAGCCCGATTTGCTCCAGCTCGCCCGTGACGCCGCCGGCCTCCATTTTGACAAAATAGCGGTTGGCGTCGGTCGAGAACCAGAAATCTTGATTGACGAGGCCGAGATGCAGTTTATAGCACTCGAACTTTCCGGCCGGCACCTCAACCGTCTCCTTAGCTGTAACTTCCACTTCAATCGGAATCTTGCCGCCGCCGAAGGATGCGTAGATCGGCGTAATGGCCTTGTAGCCCTCCGTCAAAGGCAGCCGGCGGAACAATTCAACGCCTTGTTCATTGTCGTAGTAGGTCTTGTCAAGCTTTTCCTTGCGGGTCGAGGTCTTGCCCTTGGTGTGCATAGTCACGACCACTTCGTCGGGCATATAGTCGGCGTCCGTATCGCCCAGCAGAGTATGCTGGAATGTGCTTCGAATCGGCCGAAACGTGTTCTTATCCACGTAAACATGGCTGATGCCCTTGTTGTCGCCGCCAGCGAGAACAAAGCGGTGGGTGTTCATCCGCCAGATGTCGCGCCCGTCGAGTTTGGCCGATTCGACCGACCAGACAAATGTGCCGATCTTCATTCCTCCGCCAAGCGTTATGCCCAATTGCATGAACTCGCCGTCCTTCCACGGGATTTCCCCAAGCGTCAATTCCGCCTGGCCGGGCAGGTGTTTTTTCGCCTTGGCGACCCAGTCCTTTTGGTCGGGATACGTCTCGATCAGCTTCTTGAACGCGGCCTCAGCCTCGTCATTCTTCTTCTGCTTCAGCAGGCACTGCCCCAACCGATATTGGGCCTTGGCGGCATAGGGCTCAACGCTCTTTGCCTCGACGACCACCTTCTGGTAGATTTCGATAGCCTTGGGCAGATCGCCCACCGTCTCCTCGGTGTAAATGCCTTTTTCCAGCAGGGCCGACGGCGATTCGGCCCCCTCCGCAGTTGCCGCCAACGCCAGGGCCGCGAACAGCGTTCCGAGGACCGCGCCAGAACCTAGAGCTTTGTACTGCATGACTTCACCTCCCAGGGCTTGTGGCATTGAGCGGGCTGTACAGTTTGCCCCGCTCTTGTGCCTAATATTCTGCCACCCTGGTGTTACCGTTTTGTTACCTGCACGTCCTGAATATGTCCTATTTTTCCGGCCCGGCCAGATCAGATCAACTGGGGACAATATATCCCCCAATCCGGCAAAACTCCACGGTTCAGCTTCCGATTTTCAGTCGGCGATGCAATCCTCGGCTACCCGCGCGATGGGACGTGAGGACTGGCGGGTAACCACCAGAGACACGGCCAACCCCACCGAAAAGTGGATGATCGGGTGTTCTTAGGAGTGTCCCCGCTTTTCCGCGTGTTTTTTGGAGTGCGGCGATTCATCGCCGCTTTCCGCGGAGGACGGCGACTATCTCTTACCGGCTGCCAAACGCAAGAAGAGCGGCGATTTATCAGCCTTTTTCTAGGGCTTATTGATTGGCCCCTATCATAGCAAGCCGTCCGGTTCTTGTCGCGATACTGGCCACGCCGGGCACTTGATAGACTAATTAAAATGGCGGATAATGTAAGTCTATACGCAGCAAATGGTTAGGTAATGAGGCATAATCCGCCATATTTAATTAGCCTTTTGTGCCCCTTCCTGTTATCATCTTGGCAGAAGAACCGGCCGCGCGGCCGGGCAAGCCCACTGCGTTTATGGAGGAGGCAGACATGGCACAGTTCGATCGGAAGAAACACGTCCTGGTCGGCCTCGCCGGTCAATTGAAGGTCCCCGACGACGACCATATCACCCCAAAACTGCTGATGCTCACGGAAGGGGAATGCGACGGCCTGGGGCCACTCCAGGCCGCCCGCAAGTTCGGCTATAGCCGCCAGCGCTACTTCCAACTCCGCACCGCCTTCGCCAAACAGGGCGCGCGGGCGCTGGACAATCAGAAGCGCGGCCCGAAAACCCATTACCGCCGCACGGCGGAAGTTGTCCGCCAAGTGGTGCGGCACCGCTTCCTGGATCCCGAGGCTTCGCCGCAGGTGATCGCCCAAAAGCTCGTGCAGAGCGGTTGGACGATCAGCATCCGCAGCGTGGAAAGGGTGCTGGCCGAGTACGGCCTGCAAAAAAAAACTCCACAGGTTCCGCCCCAGGCCGGAAAGCGAACCCGTCGAGGCGCGGCTCACTCACAAACTGGTCCAGCACGTCGAAGGCGATCCGAGGAGCATTGAACGCGGCGTCCGCCAGCGGCTGGCCGATAAGATCAGCGACAACATGGCGGGCCTCTGGCTGTTGGTCGCAGAACACCTGCGGCTGGGGACGTGGGACCTGCTCCGCGCCTGGACGCAACAGCCCGCCGAGCGGATCGAACCGCGCCTGGCGCTGCAACTGGTGCATGAAGCGGCGCTGTGCAGCAACGGGCTCCGCGCGGGGCGTTGCTTGACGCTCCGCGGCTTCGAGACCCTCAACGGACTGCCCTTCCTGGCGGAGGACACTACGGTGCATGAGGTGCTGGGCGGCGCGAGCGTGGCCCACACCCAGGAACTGCAGGTGGCCTTGGGGAAACTCCGCCGTGCCTCCGGGCATTACCAAGGAAAACTGCTGCTGATCGACCCGCACCGCGCGCCGAGCTACAGCCAGCGGCACATGCGAGCGCCAGAAGGAGAGCGGCTCCCGGCCCATCAAGACGGCGCAGACCTTCTTCTGCCTGGATGGCGACAGCGCGCAGCCGCTGTGTTTCACGGTGGCCAATTCCGCCCGGACCGTGAGCCAGGCGACGCCTGAGTTGCTGCGCATGGCCGGGGAAATCCTCGCGCCGCTGCCGGAGCACACGTTGGTGGCCGCCGACACGGAGCACTTCGCCGTGGAACTGGTAGACTACGTCCATACGGAGACCTCCTTCGACCTCATCACGCCCATCCCCAACCGGCAGAGCGACCGGAAGCGCTGGCGGCAGATTCCGGCCGCGGTATTTAAGCCCCATTGGGCGGGCTACGCCACGGCAGTCCTGCGCTACACGCCCCACCATAGCCGCGGCGGCCCGTACTACGAACTCGTGCAACGCCAGGGAGAGCGCCCGAGGATTGGCAGTTCAACGGCTTCTTCTCCACCACCAACCGCGATCCGCTCGACGCCCTCACCCGCGATTATCCCCATCGCTGGCACATCGAGGAGTTCTTCAACTTCGACCAGTCGTTAGGTTGGAGACGGGCGGGCACGATGAACACCAACATCCGTTACGGCCAAATGACGACGGCCTTGGTGGCGCAGACCGTGATCCATCAGTTCCGCAAGCGACTTGGAGAGCCCTTCGCACACTGGGATGCCAGACACTTGGCGTCCGATATCTTCCGCGGACTGGACGGCGACATCCGCGTGAAGGACAATACCATCCTCGTTACCTACTACAATGCTCCTAACGCGGAACGCCTGCGGGCCGAGTACGAAGACTTGCCGGCCAAGCTCAGGGCCGAAGGCGTCGCGCCAGGCATCCCCTGGCTCTATGGATTCGAACTCGACTTCCGCTTCCGGTAGCCTGCCCCCGCCGACAGAAGGTAAAATTAATAAGCCCTAGAAAAAGGCTGATTTATCGCCGCTTTCCGTGGAACGGCCGAAACCGTCTCTCATGCGCTGCCCCCCACAAAGAAAAGCGGCGATAAATCGCCGCACTCCAAAGGCCGCGGACGGGCGGGCGATCTCCCAGGCGGCGGACTAGCGCCCCCTACTTGCCGACCGTCGAGGTCGCTGCTAGGTTGGAATGGGGTGTGTCGGCGCAGGCCGTTGGCGATTGCGCCCTCCGCCCTTTCGGACGTCTGCTCTCCAACGTAATTCTTCTTGCAGAGGGAGCCGCACGATGCTCGTTCTCTCGCGAAAAGTGGGCGAAAAGATCTTCATCGGAGAAGACATCTGTGTCACTGTCGTGCGAGCGGACCAGGGGGTTGTCCGGCTGGGCGTCGAGGCGCCCGAGAACCTGCCGATCATGCGCGAGGAACTCATGAGCAAGGAACTGGAAGTGATCGCCAAACCAGGAGCCCAAGAGTGAATCGCCTGCACGGGACCGGTCTGGAGATTCGCCGCCACTACTGCCCACCGGACAAGTAACGAGGCGCCGCCATGACCGACGAAGCAAAGAACCCCGAGAAGAAGCTCTTTGTCGACGAGGATTGGAAGAGTCAGGTGGAGGCGGAGAAAGAGGCGGCCCGCCGCGCCAGGAGAGCGCGGCGGAGAGGCCGACCGAGACCGAGCCGTCATCCGGCGAGCACGGCCCGCTGCCGCCGGCCGACCTCACGTTTCTGGTGAGTTCTCTCTATCTGCAAGGCACGATGGCCCTGGGCGTGCTGCCCAACCCCGCGACCAACAAGGCCGACGTACATCTCGACCAGGCCAAGCACGTCATCGACATGCTGGCGATGCTCGAGCAGAAGACCGAGGGCAACCGTACAGCGGAGGAGAGCGATGGGCTCGAGGCCGCCCTGCACGAATTGCGCCTGGCGTACGTCTCGATCACCGAAGCATCAGGAGCGAAGAGCTAGGAACGGGCCTTCCGTTTCACCGTTCCTAGCCCCCCGTGTAGAGCAACTGTTCGCAGCGCAAGGGGGACAGTCCCATTTTCGCGGCGGTCAAGCCCATTGGCGCTGCCACGCTCTCCTCGCCGCGAAAATCGGGACAGTCCCCTTGTATCACGTCCATGCCCGGTCCGGGGAATAATGGGCGGGCGCGTCGTACGCCCGAAAAAAGACCCATCCCTGTGACTTGCAACTCCAACCGGGTGACACCGCCGGGTTCTCTTGGTAGGAAATCCCGCGGACCAGGCATGGAAACGTTCGCTTTGAAATGCGGTTCTGGAAAACGCCCGCCAACTACCGTTGGCGGGGGCCAGTGATATGTGATTCTGCAAAGCGCCCGCCGACTGTGGTCGGCAGGGGCCTTTGACTCCCTTCAACGGGACAACTGATCGAACAAGCGACGAAACCGGGGCATGCGGCCTTCGAGATACTTCAACCAGGCCGCCGGGCTCCAGATCTCGACGCACACCGCCGCTCCAATGATCTGCACCTCGCCGCCCGGCTCGACCCCCAGAAACTCGCGGAACCCTTCCGGAATCACCAGCCGTCCACGGCCGGCCAGTTGAATGGCCCGATGCCGCGTGGAGAGTAGCCGGCCGAAGAGTTGCACCTGCCCAATCCGCTCTTGCAGCTTGCCCGCCCGCATCTTCTGCTTGACCAGTTCCACTCCCTCGTCGAGCCGCGACTGCCAGACGGGGGCGCTCCACAGGCTCAAGCAGCCCGGCCGTTCCTTGGCCAAAATGCAGTCGGTCGATTCGGCCGCCAGGGCATCTCCCAACTCGCTGGGGATCGAGAGGCGATAGCGGTCGTCGAGCGTCCGCTGGAACTCGCCGAGGAGGAACTCTTGGGTGCCGGGCATGGCTGGTACTGCCGGGGCTGGTGAGTTTCCGTGCTCTCGAACGGGGACAGGACAT
The DNA here is from genome assembly GCA_963759115.1 of uncultured Planctomycetaceae bacterium. Classification (GTDB taxonomy): domain Bacteria; phylum Planctomycetota; class Planctomycetia; order Pirellulales; family Thermoguttaceae; genus CAVWXT01. Next base: position 2,109,902 of record CAVWXT010000005.1, on the reverse strand, counting down.
TCGGGACGGCCCTATTCTAGCAATTGGGATGATTTCCCGCAAGCATCGCAGATCAGATTCAATATTGGGTAAGAAACCCACAATCAACGATAGCGAGAGTTTAGCGGCTGCGTAGAATCTGACAAGTACCCATATCGAGAATTTTTCCAGAATCTTTTCGTCGCGATCGGGGAGGCCGTGTCGGGCAGTCGACAGCTCGTTCCGAAAAGCGGAACCTGAATGGCGCCGCCGTCGTCGATCACCCTTCCGGATGATCGAGCAGGTCTTGCAGCCGGGCGGCCAATTCGGGCGGGAACCGCGGGGGCCATGTCGCGTCGAGCAGACCAACTTCGATGAAATCGCGGAGGTGCGTGCGGTCCTTATCGCGGAAAGACGTGAGTTTCATCCGCACCAGCGATTCCAGCGACAGAACGCGAATGTGGGCCGTCTCTTCGCTTTCCTGAACGTCGGGGGCGGGCAGCACGTACTCCGGCCGCACTTTCTCTCCCGCAAACACCAGATGTACGGCATCGCGGGCTTTGGCCGCTGGACCGTCCAGCAGCATGTCGATTCCGGCCGCGTGGCGGTGAATGAATCCGGCCTTCGACATGGCCTCGACGGCGGCCGGCAGGTCCTGCCGCCGGATCAAGATGTCCACGTCTTGGGTATTGCGCACCGCCGCCTCATCCACGCGCGAAACCCAAGCCGCCACGGCATTCCCCCCCACAACCGCGTAGGGAACGCCAGCCTGGCCCAGTGCCGACGCCGCCCGCAACAACCGCTGGCGAACCTTCTCCACGGCCCGTTCCATCCTTTCCCAGGAGACATCCCCATAGGACGTGTGGTACATCGATGTCGCTCCGACTTTCCCACCACCCGTTAGTATACCACGTAGCGAGGGTCAAAGAAGCTCGACCAGCGGCCCAGGGCGGATCAGTTTTTCACTGTAGGAGGCGACTCCTGTCGCCGCTGGAGTCAGACGTTTCGGCGACTGGAGTCGCCTCCTAGTGCGCTTGTGAGTGTATCGAATCAGCAAGGTGCAAGTCCTTGTCGAAATTGGGTTTGAACTTCGTAACCGAAAGTAACTGCGTCCTCGTGAGAGGGGGTGGAGAGCAACTGAAGGTGAACGGCTGGTCCGCAGGATGACGAACTCGATTCGGCCGGTTGTCGTGGCGAGCCTGCTAGGAAAAGGCGAAGCCCAAGTGACGCTGTGGTCCTCGCAAGGGATGCGGTCGGCAGACCGCGCGGTAAGCTCCGGGGGGAAACCAAACCAAGCCCCAGAGGCGGCAACAGGTGGTTGGAGGCGGAACGGTCGGAAGGTTTGATACATGAAGCAAGGAGACCTGGGCGGGTACAAGGACGAAGTTCATTGTCCCTGATAAGGATACGAAGAATCGACCGCCCAGGAGTCAGAGCGTCCATACGAGCGAGGAAGCGGGGCAATGCCCGTCGAGCAAAGGGACGCAGGAAAGTGGATGAAACATGACGCACGGCCAAAACCACACCGTACCGCGAGTGTCGGCAACGACTAGCCACGACGGACTGCGTCAGGCACACGTAACTTGGCTCAGATTGGCCGCACCGTCGATGTTGCATGTTGGTGGCCTTCCCGTGAAGGTCAGGGCCTTTCGCTTCTGCCGATCCCGAGAAGGAACCTTGTTTCCTTCCCGCGCTCGGTTCACCAATCCTCTACGAGGTAACACCACTAACCGGAGAGCCGGATGCGGGAAATCCGCCAGTCCGGTTCGGAGGGAGGGGAGGCCGGGAACTTAACCGGCCTTCCCTACCCCTATCAACCTTTTCCTTGAGAATTGATCGGCCCTGACCTGCGGCCGCTTACCTCAGGATTGCCAGGGCGGCCAGAAGCATCATCCAAGCTGCCTCCAGAATGACCGCGGCCACGAGAAGCCAGCGGCGCCCACGAGACGATTCGGCAGACGGCGGGCTGTGGGAGTTCATGGTCTGGACCATTCCCGGTCTACATCATTGATAATCTTCGGCTTCTCACCTGAACCCGTTGGGGGCCAGGACCGGTTTCCGGCGAACCGCTCCCGCCTCTAACCAGAGGTGGAAGTTCGGCCGGGCGGCGTGATCTTGAAGTCCTGCCGGAAGGCCGTCTCGAAGTCGTAGAGGTTGTCGAAATCGACGCGGGCGTCCGACGGAGTCTTGCGCATGTGCCCGATGCGGATCATGTTGAAGACGATCTCGCCAAAGTCGCTCGTGCCGTGGATGCCCCACCGGTTCAGCACCGTTTTGGCCATGTAGCCGTACTGTTCCAAGGCGTAACGGCGAATGGCCTCGCAAAGCTCCTGGCCGGTGACGTGGCGTTCGGGCGATGGCTCCTCTCTTTCCGGAGCCGGCTCGCTCGGGCCCTCCGCGCCCATCCCCAACTCATTCTGCGCATATTGAAGCGCCTCGAAGATGAACACGTACGCATCGAGCGTGTAGCGTTGATCCTCGCGGAGGAGTTTGGCGATCGAATGGGCCGGGTCGAGCATGGTTCAGGGTTCAGGGGACGCGTGTTGGGGGTAGAGTTCGGGGTGTGGGGGCCGGCGATAACATTCTTTCAGTCGTTGAATACGGCTCCCGATCTCCGAAACTCCCGGTCGTTGCGCTAGGCTTCCTGGGTTGAATTCTCCCCGTTGGCGATGGGCGTTTCGTCGCTGCCGGCAGGCGGTTCGACGGGGGCCGCTCCTTTCTGCTCGTCCTGCGCCTGCTCGTAGGTCTCGTACTCGTAGCGGAGGCAGCACTTCAGCCGCCCGCAACGGCCGGAAATCTTCGTCGGGTCGAGCGTGGCCTTCTGGAGTTTCGCCATCCGCATGGAGACCGGCGGCATCTGCACCAGGTGCGTATTGCAGCAGACCGCGCAACCGCAATCGCCGTAGTCGGCCAGCAGCTTGGCTTCGTCGCGGACGCCGATTTGGCGCATCTCGATGCGCGTCTGGAACTCGCCGGCCAGCAACCTCACCAGTTCGCGGAAATCCACCCGGCTCTCGGCCAGGTAGTAGATCACGATCCGCTCGCCCCCAAAGATGTGCTCCACGTCGACCAGTTGCATTGCCAAGGCCAGCCGCTCAATGTGCTGCTGGCAGACGTCGAGTTCCCCCCGGGACTGTTGCCGCAGGCGGGAGAGCTCGTTGCGATCCTCGGGAGTCATCTCGCGGAAGATCTGACCGGCACTGGGATCCTTCAAGCGGCCCAGCACTTCGGGCGTGGCTTCGCAAAGCACCTCGCCGGCTTCCAGGCCGCGGTCGGTCCGTGCGACCACCCTCGTCCCGCGATGAAACGACCGGTCGGCGCCGGCCGAAAACACTCCCAGGAACCGCATGGCGCCATAACGAACGACGTAATCGGGCATAGTCTCTTGAGTTTACCCGAAACGCCGGACCGCCGGAAGAGAAACGGCGACGTACGAGCGGTCAGCGGAGATAGTCCGCGTCCAGGCCGTAAGGGACTCCGCTGGAGTCGCCAGGATTGACCTGGAACTTGCCGGCCACGCCGATCAAGCGGTTGGTATAGACGGTCTCCATGTCCCCCTGAAGTACGACGCGGATCTTCTCCGTCGGCAGCGGATTGGGAATGCAGAACGGACAATCGCCGTTGTTGGGGCAAAGAATAAACTCCTTGATCCCCGACTGCTTCCGGCGGGGTTGCATATAACCCTTAATGTACACCTTCTTGTCGTTCATGTCCGTGGCCGACGGCGGAATCAGCGCCGTGGGCATGTTGGGATCGGGCTGAAGCATCTCGTACGTGACCCGGGAATAGCCGAACGGCACTTCCTTGGCGCCGGCAAACAACAGCCAGCCGTATCCCACCACCCAGAGGCCGACCGAAAGTCCCATGCCGACTTGGGCCAGTCTCAGGCCCGTCCATTCGTCGGGCGCCCGGCGAATCCGTTTTCTTGCCTGCCACCCCAACACAATTCCCGCCAACGGAATTGCCGCCAATGCCCAATGCAGAGCCGTCGTGATCGACAATGCGCCCAGCGCCACGCTGGCCACGGCAGGCGGGCAAAGCGCCCGATACCGCATCGCTGGCGTTTGGGAGGCGATTGATAGGGAATCAGCGCCAGAGGAAGACTCCGGAGAGGGCAGGTACGCGGGCGCAGCGGACGTGATTATAATGGGCGCTTTGGATTCCTCGTAGAGAAACTTCCTCCCGCAATGCAGACATTGCCATTTGTTTTCAGCGTACTCGGTCGCTTGTTTCCCACATTTTGGGCAAGCCATGCTAATCACGGGCATAGATTGCTCCTGATCGCGTTTATTTGGTGATCGCGCCACACAGGTCTGGTTCCGGAGTCGGTGCTACGGCAACCGACGCAATCGGAATTCACTTCCCTTACTTATCTTCTATCCCGGTTACCCCGCCCAGTCCACCCCGCTACGGCGTGGTAATCAGCGACTTGGCCACGTCGGTGCGATAAGCCGCCATTGCCGGCAGATAACCTACGGCCGAGGCCAGCACGATCAGGCCGGGGACGAGGATCAACTCCATCCACTGGAGCTGCATCAACCCGACCACCACGCCCGTCCAGTCGACGATCCACGGCGACAACACCCAGGTCGTTCCGTGTCCGAGCAGCAAGCCCATCGCGCCGCCCATCAGCGACAACAGGATCGACTCCATCAAGATGATGACCATTACCGTAAACCGGCTGGCCCCCAGCGCCCGCATGACGGCGATCTCGTGCCGCCGATCGCTCATCGAGTTGTAGATGCTGACCATGATGCCGATGCCGGCCTCGATCACGGTCAGCACGGCCATGCCCAGCAGAATCCACTGGAGCTTGCCCACGATGCCCTCGAACAGGTCGGTAATGACCCGGACGGGCACGACGGCTTGGGCCACTTTGCCGTCGTTAATGAGCTTGGCCACGACGTCGGTCCGTCCCTGCACGGCCCTCCGCTGCCGGATGCACACCAGCACGGCAGTGACCTGCTTTTCGTCGTCATGGTCCGCGGCGTGTTCTTCATGTTCTCCGTGCGCGGCGACTGCTTCATGGTGATGGCTTTCGTTGAAACCCTCCATATTGACGAAGATGGCCCTATCGACGGGCGTGCCGGTCGGAGCAAGGATTCCCACGACGTGGAATTGTTCCTCGTGGGTGCGTCCGCCTTCGCCTCCGTGGACCGCCCGAAACTTCTCGCCGATCTGAAGACTGGTCCTCCGAGCAGCCACAGCCCCCATCACGGCGTCAAAGTGGTTCTCCGCCTTGAAGTTCTCGCCTTGAGCGAACTCATAGGTTTGATCGCCGCGGTACGTCAGATCGGTGAACATCTCGGGCACGGTGCCGACCACTTGGAAGCCTTGGTACTTGTGGCCCATGCAAACGGGAATGGCCACCTCCACGTCGGCGGCGAATTTTTCCCCCTCGGTCAACTCCTCGTAGAAGCTGTAGGGGATGTTGCCGATCGGCTGGCTGAGGTAGAAGACCGTGTTCAAGACCAGTTGCTCTTTGCCGCCCTTGGCGCCGATAATCAGGTCGTAGCCTTCACCGCCGCGGTGGAACGACTGGGAGACTACGCCGTAGACGACCAACACGGCCACGACGAGCGCGACGCCCAGGCCCATCGACGTGATCGTCAACGCGGAAACCAGGGCCCGCTGCCGAATGCTTCGCCAGGCAACTTTCCAAAGACTCATGATGTTTTCGCGACCTCGGAACCCTTCAGTCGGCTCGCCACCAGGTTGAATTCATCCAAATGGTCAACGCGCGAGAACTGGGTAGCCACCTCGCGGGAGTGCGTCACCAGGATCAGGGCCACGTTCTCTTCTTGGCACGTCTCGCGCACCAGATCGAGGATTTGCTGCTGATGGCCGGCATCGACGTTGGCGGTCGGTTCGTCGGCCAGCAGCAGCCGAGGCTTGTTGGCGAGGGCCCGCGCCACCGCCACGCGCTGCTGTTCGCCCACCGAAAGCTGCGCCGGGCGATGGGTGACGCGGTGGCTGAGCCCCACGCGGTCGAGCAAATGTCGGGCGCGGGCCTTGTCGGGCCGTCCCCTCGCAAAACGCATCGACAGCAGCACGTTCTCCAAGGCCGTGAAACCGGCCAACAGATTGAACGTCTGGAATACGTAGCCGATCCGCTCCGCCCGAAAACGGTCGCACTCGCTCTCCGGCATCAAGTTGATGTCCCAGTCGTCGATCCGCACCTTGCCGGCGTCGGGCCGGCTGATTCCGGCGATAACGTGCAGCAACGTTGTCTTGCCGCAGCCGCTGTGGCCAACCAAGACCGCCTGTTCGCCCGCCGCCAACCGAAAGTCGGGAATATCCAGCACCGGCAACTCGGTGCCGTCCGGCTGTCGGAACGATTTCTTGAGGTCCTTCAGGTGCAACATCGGGAAAATAGCCGGGAAAGGGAGTGCCGTCGCGGCGTGGGAATCGGCGAGCGCATCGCGCCCCTAGACGTAATCATACCCCATACGTTGCCAGCCCGCGGATGGTTCGGAGTTTTCTTGGGGGGAATGGAGGAAGTGGGGTCAGGGGTGGGGATTTGGTTTGTTTTCGCCAGAGGGGGGGTGAATTGCCCGACTTGGCCCTTGACTGTGTCGCGAATTCTGCGATAATGGCCAGAACATGCCGCAGATTGGACCCTCGGCGATCCCGCACAGAGCCTCTCTTGCAGGACCAGAACATGACTCGCATTGCGCTGAAGATTCCAGTTTTCTCTTTCCGGCGCATTGAGACTCCTTTCGATAAACGTCCCGGCTACAGGAATTACTTGGCCGTTGTGGACGTCTCTAACCTGCCTGACCTGAGCCAGTGGCGGCAGATCAACGTGAGGGATCCAAAACTGACGGGTTCGCTCACCCGCGAAATCTGTCAGAGTTTTTTGGAAAACATCGACATGTTCCTTTTCTTGAACCGCGGCCTCGTCATATCGGTTGCCGAGGCAAGGTTCGATAATGTGGCGGGCACTGCACAATTGACGCTTACGGACCCGGAATTGCACGGACTGTTGGACGGAGGCCACACGTATGAGATCATTAAACGAAACAGGAACTCCCTTGCAACCGGCGAGAAGCAATATGTGAAGATCGAGATTATCGAAGGATTCGACCCGCTGGAACTCGTGAAGCTCGTAGATGCTCGCAACAGTTCAAACCAAGTCCGCGATGAAAGCCTGATGAACTTGGCCGGGGAGTTTGAAAAGATCAAGGCTGTGCTTGACGGCATGCCGTATTCCGAGTTAATCGCTTACAAGGAATATGAGATGTCATCCAACGGAGAGCCGAAACCTATCTCAGTCCGCGAGATCATTTCTTACTTGATCACAATGGACATGCGAAATTTCTCGAGAGCTTCGCATCCCATCAACTCCTACCGGAGCAAGGCAGCCTGCCTCAAGCACTTCTCGGAGCACGCAAAGGACTTCGAGCCGATCTACCCGATCGCGAAAGATGTCCTTCGCCTATGGGACACGATTCACCGTGAACTACCGAATCTGTACAACAAGGTGCGGGGCGATCGGGGTGGCGTGTCTGGCGGCAAGTTCGGAAAGTTGACCGGTGTCTCGGTTACGGATTCGAACGACCAGCAACTGTACTTCCTGGATGATACCTCACGATATGTTATCCCGGCCGGCTTGAAGTATCCAATTCTTGGAGCGTTCAGGGCTCTCCTGGAGGAACGGAAAGGCCAGTATTCCTGGGCAAACGGAAGCGACCCATGTGATCTCCTCCGTGGCGAGCTCGGCCAAGACTTGGTTCAGACGATCGGAGACTTCGCGCTGGATGCGCAGAATCCTTCCAAAACTGGAAAGTCTCTCTTGGTGTGGCAGAGTTGCTATCAATGTGCCGAACTGACGCGACTACGCGCGTGGCGGCCTATGTGACCGCCCCGATGACTGGCGCTTGCCGAGTTTTTGCCTCGGTTCTCCGGCTAAGCCGCCATCCAACAAAACCGCAGGCAGAAAAGGTCGTTTTATGAGTTCAGTGCGTGACTACGTTGATGCTGTGAAGTCTCTCTACGAGGAGAACGACTATCCCTCGGATCGCCTGTTCAAGAATCAGGGGGCGCTGTCCGGATTCACCGACGAGCTAAACTCGCGGGTGCGTGAATCGTTCAGCTCTGAGGATGTCGCGTCCGAACTGGAGCGAATCCGGAAGGATAAGGTCCGTACTGGCGGCCTGCCTCGCCTGGGGCGGTCTTTCCGGGGGCCGCGATTTACGACCAAACCGCGCTAGTTTTCTCCTGCGCGCACACCGCGGCAGGCGTTGCCTGCCGCGGTGTGTACGTACCACGGGCTTCGCCAGGATAGCACGGCTTCGCAGGAGGAAGCGTAAAGGGGTCGGGGAGCGGGGGAGCGTGAACGGGTCGGGAGCGTAAACGGGTCGGGGGTCATCATTCTCGCCCCGGAACTCGCTCAGACCGGTCGCGCCGGCGTCGCACGCCTCTGTCATCAACCGCCGGAATGTAATGGGGTCAGAGCGCACTTAGTCATTAGCGGAGCTTTCCGTCAAGCGTCGCCATAGAATCTTGGAGTTCTCGACCGCCCGACTCAACTCGCGCCACCGCGTTGCGAACGCTGCCGTGACTGCGATAACCCAGCGCCTGAGCCACTTCGCTGGCCGCATAGCCAAAACGGCGGCCAAGGTAGGCGGCGACCGCTCGCCCCGCATCGTCACTTCGACGGCCGGTCGTCCAGCGAATTGGATCGCTGCCAAAATGCCTTGCGACGACGGCCAGGATTTCGGCAAGTGGCGGCCGACGACGCAGCGATTTCAACTGCGGCAGGGCCACGTCGGGCGGCCGATCGCCCACCAGCGCCCGCACCCGTTCGACGAAGCCCACGGAGCCCACCAGCAGTCCGCCCACGGCCTTGCCAAATGGCGAGCGGGGCGGCTCGTCCATCCCGGCATGGACAAATCGGGCGTACTCGCGACGTCCGGCATCGCCCCGGCCAAACTCGCCCAGCACGGCGGCATAGGTTACCCAGTCCAAGGCGCGTCGCTCCAGATGGTAGCCGGGATAGCTGCTCCAGGGCCACTGCTCGGGCCGCTCGACCAACTTCGCCCGCACCGGATTCAGGTGGATATACCGGCTGACCTCCAGAAAATAACCCTCTTCCTCGATCAAGTGTCCGCGAAACCGGCCCTGAAACAGGTGCCCCGCACGACGATGGCGGCGGTTGAAATAGCTCGTGTAGCTGCCGTTGAGGTACTGCATGCCGGCGCAGAGATTGGCCTCGGGCGTTTCCACGAAGAGGTGGTCGTGATTCGTCATCAGCACAAAAGAGTGCAACCGCCAGCCGTAGGTTTCGACGGTTCGCCGGAGCCAATCGAGCCGGCGTTGGCGGTCGGCGTCGTCGCGTACGATGGGCTGTCGCTCATTGCCGCGCGACATGACGTGGTGCAGCGCCCGGGGAAATCGATCCGCAATGGCCTGGCCATGCGGTGAAGTGTAGCTGATCTGGGCGACTTCCGCAATACCTATTGACTAATGGCGCTCTGACCCCATGCTGTCCCCCGGCTTCGAGCGTGTCGAAGAACACCGATTACCTTGTGGCCGGCGAGAAGGCCGGCAGTAAGCTAGCGAAGGCGAAGGAGTTAGGTGTGAGAGTCATAAGCGCGCAGGAGTTCGAGGCGCTTCTAGAGAATCTGGACGCGTAACCTCTCACGCTCACACCGTCTGGAACTGCAGATTGGACAGTTCTTCCACAGTGGCTCGCGAAGAAATGTCCAGAAACTCTACCCCGACGACGCGGTCATTCTCGTCAAAGTCGAGAATCACGCCTGGACGGACTTCTTCCGATTCGACGATCTTGTTTTCGTCGAGACGGAAGTAGAGGGCATCGCTGTTCCTATCGACTTTGATTCTCATACATGTCTTCAAAATGCCCCGACAGGTCGAACTCCATCTCCTAATGCTAGCACGGGCGAGAACGGAATGTCAATCGCGTTGTTGCACCCGCCTGGGGAAGCGCGGGGCGGAGGGGGGGATATTGCCGCCAAGAACGTCGAGCGTTATAAAACCGGCCAGCCAACGCCCTGAATGTGGTAACACCCGAGGGCTGCGCCATGTGGTCGCGAAAGAGGCTCGACATCGGCTGGTCCGACCTGCTGTTCGGCGTCTTCCGCGTCGGTCTCCCGCCAGACCGCGCTGCGGTTGCCCGGCGCGTAGAAGGGCTTTGGCCGGCCGCTGAACAAACGCTCGCCTGCCTGTCGGTGCGGAGCGGCTTCGATCTCGTGCTCGGCGCGCTCGCTTTGCCGCGCGGCAGCGAGGTGCTCGTCTCGGCAATTACCGTTCCCGACATGGTCCGGATCATCGAACATCACGGACTCGTGCCGGCGCCTGTCGACCTCGATCCCCAACGCATGGCGCCCCATGTGGACCGGTGGCGTCGAGCCATCACCCCGTCCACGAAGCTCATCCTCATGGCGCACCTATTCGGTGGCCGCGTGGACATGGAGCCGCTTCTCGATCTGGCCCGCGAGCACCACCTGCTGGTGATCGAAGACTGTGCCCAGGCCTTCGCCGGTACAAGATACCAGGGCCATCCGCGGGCCGATGCCAGCATGTTCAGTTTCGGCACGATCAAGAGCAGTACGGCCCTGGGCGGGGCCGTTCTGCGGGTGCGAGACCGCGAGTTGCTGGCGCGGATGCGGGCCGCCCAAGCCGCCTATCCCGTGCAAGGTCGCTTCGCTTACCTCAAGCGTTTGGCGAAGTGTGCGGTGTTGAAACTGCTTGCCTCGCGGCCGATCAGCGCGGTTGTCGCGCACACGTGCCGGGCGATGGGCTGCAATTACGACCGCTGGGTCAACCAGGCAGCTCGCGGCTTTCCGGGGGATGATTTCCTTGCTCAGATACGGCGGCAGCCTTCCTCACCGCTGTTGGCCGTGCTGGCACGTCGATTGCGACGCTATGCTCCCCACCGCTCAGAACGGCACGCGGCCAAAGGAAGAGCTTTGGCCGGGATGCTTCGCGAAGCCGTTTGTTGTCCTGGGGCCGCCGTCGTTCCCCACGCGTACTGGGTATTCCCGGTTCTTGTCAATCAGCCGAATCGGCTGATTGAGCAACTGGCCCGCAACGGTTTCGATGCGACCCAGGGGCGCAGCCTCTGCGTCGTTGCCGCGCCGGCGGATCGGCCCGTCCCACGCCCGAGCATCGCCGAAGGCATCTTGAAACAAATCGTCTTTCTGCCGTTCTACCCGGAACTGCCGGACCGCGAGGCGCAACGCATGGCGGCCGCCGTCCGGGAGTTCGCCGATCACAGGTGGCCGGGCCAAGCGGCTGCGTGCGGCGTCACTTCTTCTCCGCCACGCCCAATTCCTTGAGCTTCGCCGCTACGTCGTCGGCGTGCGTCTGCGGGTGTACGTCCTTGTCGATGAACAGGATCTTGCCGTCCTTGCCGATGTAGAACGTCCAGCGGCTGGCCCATTTCTGGATCGCGCCGGTCACGCCGTACTCGCGGGCCACCTCGCCGCCGTGATCGCTGAGGATCGGATAGTCGGCCCCCACCGACTTGGCGAAGTCCTTGTTCTTCTCCGGCGTGTCGACGCTGGCCGTGAAGTAGGCCACGTCGAACTTCTTCAGTTTCGAGCCATGCTCGGCCATGACCTTGCACTCGGTGGTGCAGCCGGGCGTAAACGCCTTGGGAAACCACGCCAGCACCACCGCCTGTTTGCCGCGGTAGTCCGAAAGCTTGTACGTCTTGCCGTCGCTGCCCGGCAAGCTGAAATCGGGCGCCACGTCGCCCACCTTCAATTCTTCCGCCGTTGCTACGCCAAACATGAGTACTCCTCCTGCCAATGCAGTCGCGATGTAAACGACTGGATACTTATACATTGCGAAACCTCCCCAGAGGATTCGTGCTCAACCTGACCACATTGTACCGACGAAGTTTCGGCAAACGCCGGAATCTGCGAGAACGACGGGGATTCGACCGCTGGACACTTGGCCGTACCGGCGGCCGCGAGCGACCTGGAGAAGAGCCGTTTCGTCCGCCCACCGGCCACAATGGGTAACGGATTCCGCTATGCGAGAATCGTTGATTTTGGGAATTGCACCCGCGCCGAGCCGTGCCATGATACTATTAGGTTGCTAGCCGAGGCAGCAACACGGCCGCGTCGGGAGTATATGATTCTTCAGTCCCTGCGGATCATCAACCTCGAAAGTGCGGGCCTACTAGGGAAGTCACTGCACTCGTCGCCGATGCGGATGCCCACTGCCGCGATGCACTGCGGCGACTTCTTCTTGGCAGCGGCTTCCTAGCGGAAGATGGAAGCACTCTCTGAACGTTGATGACGAGCCAGTTGGCTGCGTCGGCGATGGGAGGAATCGCGATGAGTCCGCTCTTGAAGCACGGCGACTGTTGGATCCACCTGAAAATATCTGCGGTAAATCGCGAGGATGCCTGGGACCTGTGCCAAGCCGCGCGCGCTTATGGCGGCGTTGAGGTCCGGGACTGTTGCTTTGCGTTTGCCAATGAGGAGGAGCGGGTGACCGCTTTGGAAGCACTGACGTTTCGGTTCGGGCCCGAGGTACTTTGAGGCCGTGGACATTCCCGATGGTCGCTGGAGGGAATGCCCGCGATCGAAATGACGAAGCACGTTGCGATATAAGTGTCCATATTTACCACCTCTGCGCGGATGACACCGGCGGCAATTGAGACCGTCCGGCTCGAATGTGCGGGCAGAGGGCAATCAGGGAGGATCGGCATGTTGGTGCTATCACGCAATTGCGACACTGAAGTTCACATTGGATCAGACATCACCATCAGGGTGTTGGCGATTCATAAGCGGCACGTCAAATTGGGGATTGACGCTCCGACCGATCTTCCGATTTGGCGTGCAGAGATACTGCAACACGTCGATCGCAATGAACACGATGCGGCCGAGCCCTCTTGCACAAGTCCGTAGCAGTGTGCGTGATCGCTGACAACAGCACCGGCCGGTTGGGGGCAGCGGTCTGTTGGTGTGCATCGCGGCGCCGGCGCGGACGAGAGCGCGCGGCAACTGCGACGATCCATCCCAGGTGCTACAATGAGAACCACACTTGTTCTTATGGCGATGGCATCACTTGCGGCGGGCGGCGGGGCGTACTACTTCAAGCACGTGGCCGCTGAGCAACCGGGGAAGTTCCGCACGGCGGAAGTGATGCGGGGCGATCTCCTGCCTACGATTAGCTCCACCGGAACGCTGGAACCGAAGGAGGTTGTCGACGTGGGGGCCCAGGTCGCGGGGATCGTCAGCGAGCTCGGCATCGACCGCAGCGATCCGAAGGGGAAGAAAACCGTCGACTACTGCGCCGTCGTGCAGGAGAACCAGGTGCTGGCCGTGATCGATCCCACCATCTACAAGGCCCAGCGCGACCAGGCCAAAGCCTCGCTCGATAGGGCCAAAGCCAATCTCTTGCTGTGCAAGGCGACGCTCAAGGAGGCGGAGAATGACTGGAAGCGGGCCCGGAGCCTGCATCCCGCCAAGGCCATCTCCGACAGCGACTATGATCTGGCCGAGGCCAATTACAGGACCGCTGAGGCCAACGTGGCCGTCGCCGAAGCCACCATCAAACAGAACGAGGCCGCGTTGGAACTGGCGCAGACCAATCTCGATTACACCGTCATCAAGTCGCCGGTCCAGGGGGTGATCGTCGACCGTCGCGTCAATGTCGGCGAAACGGTGCTTGCCAGCCTTAGCGCTCCCAGCCTGTTCCTCATTGCCAAGGACTTGGGACAGATCCAGGTATGGGCCTCGGTCAACGAGGCGGACATCGGACGCATCTATCCCGACATGCCGGTGCGATTTACGGTCGATGCCTATCCGGGTGAGGTCTTCCGCGGCAAGGTGCTGCAAGTCCGGCTGAACGCCACGATGACACAGAACGTTGTCACCTACACGGTCGTGGTCGTGACCGACAACTCCGACGGCAGGCTGCTTCCCTATCTGACGGCAAACCTCCAGTTTGAGCTCGAACGGCGATCCCACGTGCTGCTTGTGCCCAACGCGGCTCTGCGATGGAAACCGGGAAATCAGCAGATCGCTGCCGAGGTGCGCGAGGAGGCTTCCCGCGATTCATCCCGCAAGAAGGACGGCAAAGGAGCACAACCCCCCGTCGAGCCTTCCGACGATGCGAAACCCGCCATGCCCGTCAAGGATCACGAAGAGAGCGGCCGCGTCTGGGCGATAGACGACGACGGGGCCCACGTGCGGCCTGTCGACGTGAAGGTCGGCATCACGGATGGTTCCACAACGGAGGTCGACGGCGACAAGGTGAAAGAAGGGATGGCCGTGGTGATCGGCGAGATCGACGCTACCCAGGACAGCGGCGATACGACAAATCCCTTCGCTCCGAAGTTGTTCAAGGCCGGCGGTCAAAAACGCTAGCGCCATGGGCGTGCCCTCCCTGGGAACTGATCCGGCTCGACGACCACTATAAGCCGAGTGGGCATCGGGAACATCCTGTTGGTCTTGGGCACTACGATTCTCGGTTGGTCTCCAGCGTCCATTGTACGGCGGCACGGTTCAGCTCGCTGGCACTCTTCAAGTGCAACTTGCCTTTGATCTTCTGCCGATGGGCTTCCACGGTGTGAATGCTGCGGTAGAGGCGTTGCGCAATTTGAGACGTGGAGAGGCCCTGACCGATGAGCCGAAAGACCTCCAGCTCGCAATCGGAGAGGGACTCGACCCCCGATGTTCTCCCCTGCGCTCCCCGGCCGACGGCTTGACCTAGCAACTCCTCGGTGGTCTCCTCGCAAAGGTAAGTCTTGCCGTCGCGAACGCGACGAATCGCTTCCACGATTCGGCCGGTAGTGTGTTCCTTGTTGATATAGCCCAGCGCCCGGCACGCAGGGCACGCTCGGCATAAAGCTGGTCGGGATACATCGACCACACCAAGATCCCGATCGACTTGTCATAGGACTTGATCCGTGCGATCAGGTCCAGCCCGTTGCCGGATTTTAGCTGGACGTCCACGACCACGACGTCGGGGCGGTCGGCCTCAATCAGCGTGATCGCCTCGGCGACGTCCGCGGCTTGGCCGCAAACCACAAGGTCGGGTTGGGCGGCAATCCGCACTGCCAGCCCCTCGCGTACGGCAGGATGGTCGTCCACGATCAAGATTTTGGTGCCCATCGGCCTTGTGCTCCCTGCACTTCCTGCTCCTTCTTGCGACGGAGCAGGAGACTGCGTTGCGCTTTTATAGTTCCGAACAGCCGCTTGCGAGGCGGCATTCGATTTCCGTTCCGCCGGCCGGGACAGGCCGGGCCTCAAGCACTCCGCCGATTAGTCCGGCGCGATATCGCATCGTGCGCAAGCCCATGCCGCCGGCTTGCACGCCTTCGGCCGGCAATCCGCTGCCGTCATCTCGAATCCTCAAAGCGATCGCGCCGGCTTCCCGTTCCAAAGTGATGAGGATGTTACGCGCCCTGCCGTGTCGTACGGCGTTCGAGACGGCCTCTTGGGCGATGCGATAGAGGTGTACCGCGATGCGGCTCTCGAAAACCAGATCGGGGTAGGGCAGTCACACGTGCAAGTGACGTGCGAGCCCGTGCTGGTCGTAGCGGCAAGCTGCCACAGTGCGCTTTCCAGCGCCCCGTCCTCCAGTTCCGCCGGCAACACGCCGCGACAGAGATCGCGGACCTTGCTGCGCGTGCGCTCCAAAGTAGCTACGACGTCGTTGGCGATCGGTCCCGCCGGCTTTTCGGCTGAGGCGAGCATTTCCGCCAGCGTTTCCGCCTTCAACGCCAGCCCGGTCAGCTCCTGGCCGACGTCGTCATGAAGGTCCTGCGCGATGCGGCGTTGCGTGTCTTCGGCGATCGTCAACAGGTGCTCCTCGAACTCGGCACGCTCGATGACCCGACCCAATTGTATGCCGACCCCAACCATCGCGTCGACGATTCTTTCATCGGGATCGACCACCCGATCGGAGAAGAACTCCAGCACGCCTACCGCTCTCTCACCCACGAGCACGGGGAACGCCACGGCGGTCTTGATGCCCGTTTCGTCGGCCACAACCGCGCCGCGCTCGGCGAGGTCGCGACGGAGATCCGAGGTCCACTCCGCCTTGCCGCCGGCGAAAACGCGGCCCGGCAGGCCCTGCCCTTGACGAAGCCGCATCCGGAGCGCCGACTCGTAGAGCCGGCGAAACCGATCCGCCTGCTCGAGGTAACAGACGTAGGTGGACGCCAACTCTTCCGGATCGTCCACTGCCGGCAACATCACGTGTCCAAAACACCAGCCATTGTGCCGCAACGCACGCTGGAGACGGTACTCGATGGCTTTTTCGGAGTTCTGGGCCCGATTGGCCATGGAGGCGGTGTCGTGGAGCATCGCCAGGGCCTTCGTCCGCTCGGCCACGCGCTGTTCCAGCGT
Source organism: uncultured Planctomycetaceae bacterium (assembly GCA_963759115.1). GTDB lineage: Bacteria > Planctomycetota > Planctomycetia > Pirellulales > Thermoguttaceae > CAVWXT01. The sequence continues at coordinate 2,093,607 of CAVWXT010000005.1, read as the reverse complement.
TTCATTGAGTTGCCGGAGTTGCTCCTCGGCCTGCTTGTGCTCGGTGATGTCCAGATTCACGCCGATAAATCGCACGGCCCGGCGGCCAATTTCTTCGCCCTCGAAATACACGCGGCCGTGCATCGCCACCCAGTATGTCGATCCATTGGGTCCGACGATGCGGACTTCCTGGTGGAAAGCCCCGGCATCGGCTCCGGCCACAGCCTGTTTTACGCGCCTTGTCGAAGGCGAGTCGGTCGTGGGGATGGATGCTCGCGATGGCGGCGTCGAAATCGACCTTGCTGCTTTTCGATAAGCCGAGAATGTCGCCGCATCGCTCGTCCAAGAACACCTCGCCCGCGATCAAGTTGCAGTCCCACGTCCCCTGGTTGGCCGACTCCAAAGCCAGCCGCAACCGCTCTCCGCTCATCCGCAAGACGTCTTCCACACGCTTGCGCGCCGCCAACTCGCGACCCGTCAGATAGTGCGCCAGACCGATGATGGTAACGCCCAGAAGCAGTGCCGCACCGTTGGTAATCAGCGTGATGGTGTAGTTGGCGGCCGCAGCCTGCCGCCGGGCGGCCAACTGCACCGCCTCTTCATTGTGGAACTGGTCTACCATCACTCGTATCCGCTCCGTCGCTTTCTTGCCCTCATCCGTCAGAAGATAGCGGCGGGCGGCATCAAAGCCCCTTGTCTGGCGGAGCGCAACGGTCGCTTGAAGTTCGCGCAGCACGGTGCTTACTGCTCTTTCCAGGGAGGCAAGACGCTCGGTCTGGGCAGGTTCGTCCGCGATCAGTTCGCGCAGCGGTTCCAATCGCGCGGAGACGCCGTCAATCGCTTCGCGGTAAGCCTCCAGGTCTCGATCATCTCCACTGAGAACGTAGTCCCGCTGCCCGATTTCCGCGTCCTTGAGCGTGGAGAACACGCCCTCCAGTTCCCGGCGAAGTTCGCGCATGCGGGCGAACGTGTCGCCCTGCTGGTGAAGACGGGCGGTATTCCAGTAGTCGACAACGCCATTGGCCACCAAGACCGTGAAGACCAGCACGAAAGCGATTGTCGGCCCTCTGCCGATCGACCAATTCATACGCCCATGCTCCACATTCGGCGTCCGCTACTGACGCGCCGCAAGTCATCCGACGACATCAACGCTCGTGAGTCTATCATAGGCACGTCTTGGCCGTAAGCAAACTACCCCGCCTTGCCAATCCGGAAACGGGCGTGCCATTTCTGAAATCGAGGTATGGCTGGGTCGTTCTCCACCGTCCAAAGTGGGTAGCAAATCTCGCTATGCGGGAATCGTTGGTTTTGAGAATTGCACCGTTGCCGAACTGTGCGAGGATAGCGTAAGATGAACCCTTGGCTACGGGCCGATCGGCTCAGACTACCGTTTGAAAGAGGGGTTGCGACATGGCTTTTTCACAGTCCCGCACCTCGTGGACGAGGCGGAACAGGCCGTCAGGTTGTCAATCCGCGAACCGCCGGCATCCCATCAGCGGCCGACCGTTGCGTGTCGAGCCCCTTGAGAACCGCAATCTGCTGTCGCTGACGATACCGGGTTACGCAATCCCGGACTATGTGGCCTATGTTGCCCCGGGTGCCGTTGCGCCTTTGTCGACAGCCGGTCCCACGGGCTATACGCCGGCGCAGATCCGCGCGGCTTATGGCTTTGGCCAGATTGCCTTCAACAACGGGACGGTGGCCGGCGATGGCAGCGGCACGACCATCGCCATCGTCGATGCCTACGATGACCCCAAGATTGCCAACGACCTGCACCAGTTCGATCTGGCATTCGGGCTGCCCGATCCCGCGTTCACCAAGGTAAGCGAGACGGGGATCGCCGTGGCGTTGCCCACCGCCAATAAGGGCTGGGCCACCGAAATCGCGCTCGACGTGGAGTGGGCCCACGCCATCGCCCCGAAGGCCAACATCCTGCTGGTCGAGGCCAATAGCGCCTCGATGAGCGATCTGTTGACGGCGGTGGACTACGCTCGGCGCGCCAGCGGCGTGGTGGCCGTGTCGATGAGTTGGGGCGGAGGCGAGTTTTCCGGCGAAAGCAGTTACGACAGCTATTTCACGACGCCTACCGGTCACAGTGGAGTGACGTTCGTGGCGTCTTCGGGCGACAGCGGGGCGCCGGTGGGCTATCCGGCCATCTCGCCCAACGTGTTGTCCGTCGGCGGCACGACGCTGAACCTGAACGGTTCGGCGTACTCCAGCGAGTCGGGCTGGAGCGGCAGCGGCGGCGGCATCAGCGCCTACGAATCGCAGCCGAGTTACCAGAAGGGCGTGGTGACGCAAAGCACCACCCGCCGCACCAATCCCGACGTGGCGTACGATGCCAACCCGAGCACGGGCTTCCCGGTCTACGACTCGTACAACAACTCGGCGTCGGCGCCGTGGGGCCAGTGGGGCGGAACCAGCGACGCCGCGCCGCAATGGGCGGCCCTCGTGGCCATCGCCGACCAGGGACGCGCTTTGGCCGGCAAGGCGGCGCTGGACGGCGCCACGCAGACATTGCCCGCGCTCTACGCCCTGCCCGCCAGCGACTTCCACGACGTCACCAGCGGCACGAGCAGCGGCAGCCCGAAATACACGGCCGGGGCCGGATATGACCTGGTCACTGGGCGCGGCACCCCCATCGCCAACCTGGTCGTAGCGGGCCTCGTGGGCACGTCCACCTCGACGTCTGCGGCCACGCATTTTAGCATCACCGCCGCGCCGAGCACCGATACGGCCGGCAGCGCGCTGCACATCACGGTGACGGCCCTCGACGCCTCGAACAACGTCTTCAAGGGCTACACGGGCACGGTCCACTTCTCCAGTTCCGACAGCGCGGCGGTCGCCGGTGGGTACTTGCCGGCCGACTACACCTTTGTGGCCGGCGACAGCGGAGTCCATACCTTTACCGTGACCTTGGTGACCGCCGGCAATGAAAGCATCACGGCCACCGACAAGGCCAATGCCGCGATCTTGGGCAGCGCGGCGGTCACGGTCGTTCCCGGCGCGGTCGACCACCTCGCGTTTGGCCAGCAGCCCACCAGCGTCGCCCCCAGTGCCGCGATCAACCCCGCCGTGACGGTGAACGTGCTCGACCGTTTCAACAACTTGGTCACCAGCGACAGCACGGATCGAGTGACGATCGGTATCGGCAGCAATCCGGGCCGCGGAACGCTAAGCGGCACGACTACCGCGACGCTAAGCGGCGGCGTGGCCAGCTTCGCCAACCTGTCGATCAATCAGCCGGGCTCCGGATATACGTTGGTCGCCTCGCTTGGCAGCAGGACGGCCTCCTCGTCGAGCTTCAACGTGGCGACGGCAACAAGCACGATCATTGAAGGCTTCGAGAGCAGCAGCACGTACTACATCGTCGGCGGTCGGTCCACACCGGACTACCTCTCGACGACAGCCCGGCACGACGGCGCCTATGGACTGGTCACCCCTCCGAGCGATAATTGGATCTATCGCAACGACGCCGCGGTTCAGGTCAAACAGGGCGATTCGATCTCGGTATGGTTGCAGTTCTCCGGCGCCGCCGACGGCCGCGCGTATTTCGGTTTTGGGGCTAGTTCTGCCGGCACGCTATCGTTGGTAGCGGCCCCGAATACCGGACAGTTCCTGATCCAGAACAATAGCGGATGGGGCTACACCAACATCGGCGCCGTCAACCAGACCTGGCAAGCCAATCACTGGTATCGCCTGGAAGTTGATTGGGGAACCAGCGGCAAGATCGTCGGCAAGCTGTTCGACAGCAATGGCACCACGCTGCTGCAGACCGTCACCGCCTCGACCTCGGTGATTACCTCGGGCGGAATAGCCTTCAGGGCGACCGGCAACTACAACAAGTTCTGGGATACGGTCACCGTGACCCCCGGGGTGAACCAGTTTGTTCAGCCGGCGGCCGCTTCCCCGCCGGTAATTGCCAACGCCGTCACTTTGCCTGACGCTGTCGCCGGGCTGCCTGCTGCTCATCTGCCTGCTGCCGTGCCGGCACAATTACCTGATTCCGAGAAGGATGCGTTGGAGGCCTGGTTTGCGGCGTTCGCAGTTGAATCGCCGGCGGCCAACCCAACGTTCACACAGTCTTTGGACTTGTCGCTCGACAGCATCTTTGCCCAACTGCCTAGCAAGATCGTTTGGGATCTGTAAGGCCGTTGACGATTTGGGACGGCGCTACCCGCCTAGGTGAATTGTGCGAAAGCTGCGCACCCTGAATTCCAAAGGTCTTCCGTGTCCTGCCTCCACCAGATTCCCAAGCAACTTCTCCGCATCATCGACAAGCTGACTTCATAAGCCGTTATTGACCAATCGGTTACGCGACTTCCTTATCCCGAATTCGGGTTTCTTGCCCGTGGCAGGCTTATGGTCGGGCTGCGGAGGACGTAACAATGGAGGAAGGAGATCTCACGATGAGATGGGCGATTGCGTGTGTTGTCGTTTGCCTCTGTACCGGAGCGCCCGCAATCGCGCAAGAACGGACGGTGTTTTCCTACCGTGACGCCGAGAACAGAAGAGGATGTTTCTTTCACCTGCGTCGCCAAGGATTGGGTGGAGTTGACCGGCAGTGGGGACAGGTTCTCTTTCAAGGAGGTAGGTCGCCAGGACGGCTCGATTGAACTCTTCGATAAGAGCCGAGGGGGAGTCGGCGTCCGGCTCTTCGCCGACAGGTCGGAATGGAGAACCAACGAAGAAACCCGAGGGAAATGGGCGCCGCTGTGGTCCGGAGCCTGGACGACGGACGCAGACCTGCGTCCCGAATTCAAGAAATGGGGGCTGGAACCCGTGCGTCAGGGCGACCGGGGGACGTGTTCGGTCTTCACCACAAACTCGGCGTTGGAGTTCGCCTTCTCTCGGTATATGGGAAAGAGCGTCCGATTGAGCGTGGAGTACCTCAACTGGGCTGCCAACCAGGTAACGGGACACCCTACGGACGGGCAATTCTTCCACGACTGCCTTGCCGGCTTCGCCAAGTTCGGCGTCTGCTACGCCGCCGACATGCCGTACGCCACGAAGTTTGACGCAAGCCTCGCACCGTCCGAGAAGGCAGTGTCGAATGCTCGCAAACTCCGCACGATGGCGGCGAAAGTCATCCGGCCGCACTGGATCAACCCGTTGAAGCCGAAGGCCGGATTGACCGACGCCCAGATGCACGAAATCAAAGCGGTGCTGGCGATCGGTTGGCCGGTCGCCGCTGGGGCAGAACACAGCCGGTTGCTGGTCGGGTATCGCGACGATCCCCAGCAGCCAGGCGGCGGAATGTTTTTCGCCGACGATTCGGGCAGCGGCAAGTACGAAGAGGTGACGTACCGGTTCGTGAAGACCAACGTGGGCGACGTATTCTGGGTCGAGGCTCTCGTCAAGCCAGGGCCGATGCACAAGTGAGAATCCCAGCCGATGACCTTACCAATCACCGATCCGCTGTTGCCGCGTCCGACGCGCCGCCGGTTCCTGACCACGGCCGCCGCGGGGTTGGCCTTGTGGCAGTGCGGCCGAGCGGGCCTGCGGCCAGGTCACGGGGCTCGTCATGCCGAAGCTGGCCGCCTATGACGATCTGATGACCAGCTTCATGCGCGAGCACAAGCCGCCCGGCGCCGCCTTGGCCGTCACCTATCACGGTCGCCTGGTCTACGCCCGCGGCTTCGGCCATGCCAACCTGGAAAAGCACGAACCGGTGCGGCCCGCTTCGCTGTTTCGCATCGCCAGCGTGAGCAAGCCCTTCACCGCCACGGCCGTGATGCACCTGGTCGAACAAGGCAAACTCCAACTTGACGACCGGGTGTTTCCGATTCTGAAGCTCCAACCGCATCTCGAACGGGGAGCGCGCTTGGACCCGCGCTGGCACGAGATTACCGTGCGGCACTGCTTGCAGCACACGGCCGGATGGAACCGCGACAAATCGTTCGACCCGATGGCCGCCGAGACCGCCGAACAGGTCGCCAAGGCGCTGAGAGTCCCGCTGCCCATTCACCCCAAGCAAATCATCCGCTACACGATGGGCAAGCCGTTGGATTTCGATCCGGGCACGGCCTACGTCTATTCCAACTTTGGCTACTGCGTGTTGGGCCGGGTCATCGAGGCCGTTTCGGGGAAGCCCTACCACGAGTTGGTGCGGCAGAAGATTCTCGCCCCCCTGGGCATCCGCGACATGCAGTTGGGCAAGAACCTCCTCAGCGACCGCGCCCCCGGCGAAGTGAAATACTACGACAGCCGCCAACGCACCGGCCGGGCCATCTCCGGACCGAAGATCGGCGAGGAGGTGCCCCTGCCCTACGGCGTCGAATGCATCGAGACGATGGATGCCAACGGCGGTTGGATCGCCTCGGCGGTGGACCTGGTCCGCTTCGCCGCCGCTCTGGACGACCCGAAACGATGTCCGATCCTGAGCGAGGACAGCATTCGGACCATGCTCGCGCCGCCGCCAGGAGCAGTAGGCCACGGACCCAAGGGGCAGCCGAAGCCGACGTACTACGCCTGTGGCTGGGACGTTCGGCCGGCCGTGCGGCAACCGGGCAAGTACACCAAATGGCACGCCGGTTTGCTGGCCGGCAGTTCCACGCTGCTGGTCTGCCGCGCCGACGGCATCAACTGGGCGGTCCTGTTCAACAGCGATGCCGGCAAGGACGGCAAGGAGTTCGCGGGCCTGATCGATCCGCTCCTGCACAAGCCGGCGGATGAGATCAAGGACTGGCCGGAGATCGACTTGTTCCCGCGGTTCTGAGGTCGTGATTGCACCAGGGCAGCGGACCACCCAAGAGACCATTTCGTGCCACGGCGGCACAAAGGAAAGATCGCTCGATTTCACCAGTGCCGTCAATCGTTGGTTATGTTCCGCAGTCTCAATTCTCGCTTGACGGATTCTACTGTGCCTCCCGGACTGGCCGCAATACGCTAAGCGTTCGCGTGGCATCATTTTGGGACCTGAGACTTCTCTACAAAGAGTGGTTGCCGATACTCCCGGACGCTTTTGGGCCAGTTTTCGTAATACTCCGGGTGTTCCTTATATTGGACCATGCGACCGTGGTCGTAGTTCTGATAGTAGCCCGCATTGCCAGCGAGATGCCAGTTCTCTCTCTTGTACCATTCCATCGCATTCTTGACGAACTCGGCGTCGTCCTTCCCCTGAATGCCCAACCCCCAGAAGCCACGGCGAACCGCGTTCGCGATGATGTGGCGTTGCTGCGGCTCTTTGCACCGGGAATAGGCCTCGCCGAGCACCAATAGCGGCTCCGAAAGCCTCGCACGACGAGCCAAGTAGGCCTCAACGTCCGCGGGCCATGCCCGTGGAAATCTCCTGGAAAGCAACGTGACGAGGCTCTCGCGGTCCCCCGACTCCATGAAGGAAAAAAACAAGACCGTCATCACGTCATCGGCGAATTCACTCCGGCCGCCACCATTGATTGGGAGGCTGTCACAAGTCGCAGCCAGGTTGCGCATGTCAGTTGTCGACAACCGTCTGCGGATAACGTCCTTGCGGGCCGCGTACAGCTTCTCGTTCTTGTCTCCTACGTCCCCGTGGAGTCTTCCCTCCACGGATTCCCACTCCTCCTGCAGGGCGAGCATCTCCGACGAATCCCAAGACGTGATGCGCGTGTGAATCATCCACAGACAGACCAGCGCAATCCCAACCAGGACGGCTCCGAACACGAGGCCACGACGAGTGCGTTTTGTCATGGATCAGCCCTTTCGGGAGTTCTGGGGACGCGAAACCTGACGGGCGTGCCTCTTGGGCTTGCGGACCACGCGTCTGCGGCGTGTGAACACCACGGGAGAAAGATCACGGCGACAGTCGCCATGTATCGAGTGAGATGTTCCGCAGTCTCAACTCTCGCTTGACGGATTCTACCGTGCCTCCCGGAGTGGCCGCAATATGCTAGCCATTCGGGTGGCACATTTTTTGACCTTGAAAACCCCCCGAGCGAAAGTGCATGATGCGGGAGAAGGGATAGAGTCGAGAGTCCAGAGTTGAGAGTCGAGAGGGGAATGACGTAAGGGGAGGGGCAAGTGAGCACGGAATTGGAAATGGCGCGAGTTGTTAGACAACAAGATCACGCGGCCATCCGCCTGATCGCGGCCCGGCCGGACCTGTTCGCCCGGCAAGGCTTGGTGGCGGCCTTCTGGCGGCAACGACCGGGCGGCGGTGCGGCGCAACCTCATGGCCGCCCTCACCCTAACCCTCTCCGGGCACCGACCGAAGGCTCTTCGGGAGAGGGGACGAGACGTTACGGCCCGTACTATTGCCTGACGTACCGCGACGACGGCCGCCAGCGGTCGGTCTACTTGGGCCGCGAGGGCCCGCTGGTGGACGAAGTCCGCCGCCTGCTGGCCGACTTGCAGCGGCCCTTGCAGCAGCGGCGGGCCATCAACCGTGTGCGTCGCCAGGTGTCCGCTGCCCTCACGGCGCAAGAGCGCCGGGTCGACGCCCTGTTGCGGCCGTTGGGCCTGCGGTTGAAGGGGTTTGAGGTCCGCGGCTGGCGGAACAGTCTCTTCCGCGGCCTTTCGCCCACGCCTCCGACGATCCGCCCCATCGAGCCGCTACGGCGTCCGCAATACAAGGTGAGTCGCCTGCAACCCATTCGCCCGCCAAGACTGCCGCGGTACAGCTCGCGGAGGCCGACTCCCGCCGCCATCGAAGAACGTCTTTGGAAAGTGATCGCCGCCCGAGACGACGGCTCGTAAGCAGTCCGATGCGAATCCCAACAATGCGAAGGAAGGACAGGAAGGGCCGCTGCGCGGCAACCGTCAGCTTGCGCCTGGGCGCCGCTTTCGTCCGGGCGGGGGCCAGTTGCTCCAACGTGGCCCGAAGCTGCTTCATGTTCAGCGGCATGTTCAGCACCAGGCGGTGCGGGGCGATATGGGCCTGCGGCTGCCACGCCGACTGCTTCTCGCCCAGCAGCAGGATGGCCGGAACCGCCTGGCTCTCCGGCTCCTCGCCCAACTGATTGTAACTGTCCAGGGCGGCCTGCCCGATGAGTTGGGCGTCGAACACCACGCAATCGGCCGCGGTCGGGTCCTGGACGCAGCGCGTTACCGCGCGGGCCGCGTCGGCGATGATCAGCACCCGGTAGCCCGCCCGCTTGAGGGTATCGCGGAAGAGGTCCTGCATCGGCGCACTCGCCTCGACGACCATCACCGTGCGTCCGGTATCCAGCGCCCGCGAGGCGGTGGCGGGGGCCCGCTGGCGAATCACCGTGGTGTCGGACGAAGCCTCGTCCACCACCACGTCGAGGTCTTCGTAGGGCTCTTCGGCCAGGCGTTTTTCCGCAATCCGCAGGTCGCTCAACATCATGTTGGGCGACTGATAGCGGCGCGACGGATCGAGCGACGTGGCCCGGTTGACCACCAGCGTGACGCAGGCCGGAAGCGACTTGGCGGCCTTCTGGATGGGGACCATGTCCAAGAACCGCTGCTTGCTGAGCCGCTGGATGCGGGCGCGGGTTTCACGCAACGGCGGTTGGCCCGTGACCAGGTGGTAGTAGATGCAGCCAAGGAAGAAGATGTCGCTGCGGGTATCGTCCTTCCGCACGCCGGTGGCGCGTTCCAGAGCGGCGTAGTCGACGGTTCGCGTGTTCGGCAGATTTGCCAGCGCATCGTCCGAAAGCGCCTCATCCATCGCGGCCAGGCCGAAGTCGACGAGCTTGGGCTCCCCGCGACTGGAAACCAGGATATTGCTCAATTTCAGGTCGCGGTGGGTCATGCCGTGTTCAAAGGCGTAACGCAGGCCGTCGGTGATTCCAATCATCAGCCGGGTGGCCTCGACCGGGTCGAACTTCTTGCGGATGCGCACGAACTCGCGGAGATTCCAGCCCTCGATGAACTCCATCACGATGAAGTGGATCTTGCCCTCGGAGACGACCTCGTAGGTGGGTACGATGTTGGGGTGGCGCAGGTTGCACCCTACCCGCCCCTCGCGCACGAACCGGCCCGCGTGGACGGCATTGTCGCTATAGCGCTTCCGCAGCACCTTCAGGGCCACGACCTGGCCGGTCTCCGGGTTCACCGCGCGATAGACCCGCGCAAAAGTGCCGGCGCCCACCATGTACAGCGCGCGATAGCTGCCGAAGAAGAAGCCGGTCCGCTCCCCCTTCAGCAGGCGCTCCACCTGGTAGTTGGTCAGCAGCTCCCGCCGCACCAGGGCCTGCACGAACTCTTCCGGTGGGACGTTGCGGCTGCGAAACGAGCCCCACACCTCTTGCAGTTGCCGCTCGGTCAGCAATCCCACGTCTTGGGCACGTTGCGCAATCTCGTCGGCCGTTCGATGTCCCATGCCGATCTCGTTTCCGCTCGGAGAAAAAATCGTCAGAAGACTATGAATGATGCAGAAGGCAGGCTGCCCCGTGAATCGCGAATTTCAGCGGCAGCCCGCTCATTCTCTATGGTACGACGGCGCAAAACTGGCTGCAACCCCCCAAAAGTCCAATTTCAGGCGGTTTCTCCTAACTTCCGCCGGAACTCGTCGCGCTCGCGCCGAGTGGCTTCGAGATCGAACGCGAGGTACTTCATGTCCAGCCGCAACTGGCTCAGGGCATCCTGGACCAGCACCAGAATCCGCCGGCGGCGGCGATTGCTGTCGATCACTCGCGCGAGGAACGGCTCGATCGTCTGGCGGTGCTCGATGGGCAGCGAATGGATGGCCTCGGCCAGATCCAGGACTTCGCGAGGGATGTCGTCGGTTTTGGGCTTGACGATACGGGCCTGATCGCTCATGGGTAGCTCCTTCAAAGATGAGAATGTCGGAGCTAGAAAGCACACCGTATGCCAGATCGCCTCGATAGCCGGGTGAAACGCCGTAAACCTTTTTGCAGCAATTCTTTACGGAGCGACATCCATTCCCGGTCGCCCGCATCCTGGGGATAATTTGCCACGTTTGATCTGGATACTATCCGCAAATCCTGATACAAGCACCAGTTACGTCGAGGTGGCTTACCGCGCGGCAATGTCGAGATTTCGCTACAGGTCGGAGAGCAACCGGCAGGCTGGGCACTGCCCACCGAACCAGATAGCAGACGGCCGGGTGGGCACTGCCCACCGAACCACAAAGTCCAGCGGCGGGCGACGCCCGCCCTACCCGCACTCCATCCCATAGGTCACGAGACTCAGACGCCAACATGACCGCTTCGGTTCGATCGCACATGCTGGTCGCCCTGCTGGCAGCCCTCCTGCTGGCTCCGGCGGGTGCGCATGCGCAGACGACGTGGCATGAAGGGTCTGAGGCGGCCCAGCCATCGTGGCGTGATGCGGGCGGTGACGCCCGATATCGCCTCCTGCAGCATCAGCGCGTCCAGGGCGAGTCTCACTCCGGCACGGCCTGTGAGTGGCTTCAGATCGAAGGGGCAGGCGGCTCCTACGTCTACTTCGCCCACGAGGCCGGCCGGCCGCGGATCATCAACGAGTTGACGCTCAGCGTCTGGGTCAAATCGGACCGTCCCGGGGTGCAGGTTGCCGCTCGGGTCGTATTGCCGCGGACTGTCGACCCACGATCCGGCGGACCATTGACGACGGTTCTCGCCGGCGCGAGTTACACCCAAGTCGGCGGCTGGCAACAGTTGCAGCTTGCCGACCTCCCTCGATTGCTGACCCGCCAAATCCATCTCTTGCGGCGCAGTACGGGCCGCAAGTCGACGGCCGCGAAGCGTTCCTCGATGCCGTGCTGCTGAACGTCTACGGCGGACCCGGCGTGACCAACGTGTGGATCGACGATCTCGACATTGCCGGCCACGTGGCCACCGAAAGAAGCGCGCCCCTGGAGAGGGAGCCCGCGAATCGGCCGGCTGCAACCGCATCGTGGAACCCCAATGGAATCTCCCCACTCGTGCCCGTCAGGCTTCCTCCGGTTCAACCTCAAGGTCGAAGACCGGCCACAGATTCGTCGGCCGCAGGAATGGCCCCGGCTGCTCCTCCGGCCCAGCCGCGGCACGCCGTGAAACTGGTGGGCTCAAACCTGCGGGTCGACAATCGGCCCATGTTCCCGCGGGTAGTCGAGCATCGGGGCGAACCGCTAAAGGTGCTGAAACAGCTCGGATTCAACACCGTCTGGCTGCAACGTCTGCCCGCGCCCGAAATCTTGGAGGAGGCGGACCGTCTGGGGTTGTGGTTGATCTGCCCGCCGCCTCGCGCCGCGTCGTCCCTGGCCGAGATCGGTCCGCTGTTCGATTCGGTGCTGGTTTGGGACTTGGGCAGCGAACTGACCGAAGTCGAGTTGGACGCCACGCAACGCTGGGCCGACCAGGTTCGGACGGCCGATCGTCGCGGCAACCGGCCGCTGATCTGCCGTCCGCGAGCCGATTTGCGGGGCTACAGCGGGGCAGCCGACCTGTTGCTACTCGACCGCCGGCCCTTGGGCACGAGCCTGGAACTGACTGACTGGGCGAAGTGGGTCCGCCGGCAGCCGTTGCTGGCCAAGCCGGGCACGCCGGTCTGGATCACGGTGCAGACGCAGCCCAACGAGGCGCTACGGCAACAGCTTGTGGCCCTGGAACCCGGCACGCCGCCGCCGCTTACTGTGCCGCCCGAGCAAATCCGCCTGCTGGCCTACACGGCGGTGGCCTCGGGGAGCCGCGGGTTGGTGTTCCTCTCCGATTCACCACTCGACGCGCCCGATCCGGAAACGCGGCAGCGGGCGATGGCCCTCGAATTGCTCAACCTGGAACTGAAACGGATCGACCCCTGGGCCGCCGCCGGAAGCTTGGCCCCCATGACCGACCCCAAGAGATCCAGTGCCCCCGAAGTGCTGGGCGCGGTGCTGTACACACAGTATGCCCACCTGCTACTGCCGATCTGGTTGGCGCCGCAAGCCCAGTGCGTGCCGCCGCAATCGGCGGCCAACGCCCTGTCGCTGGTGGTGCCGGGCGTCCCGGAAGCCACCAACGCCTACGAGCTTACTCCCGGCGGCGTGCAGCCGATGCAGCAGCCCAAACGGGTCACCGGCGGGATGCAGGTCGTGCTCGACGAGTTCGGCCTGACCGCGGAGGTGCTGTTGGCCCACGACCCGTCGATCGTCGGCGCCGTGAACGGCCGGTCGGCCGAAGATGGGCGTCGTGCGGCCCAATTGCACCACGACCTGGCCTTCGACGAACTCCGCACGGTGCAGGCGGTGACCGGCCAGCTTGCCCGGCGTACAACCGTGGTGGCGGCGGCCGGTTGGTTCGCTGCGGCTCGCCAGCACCTGCAAACATGCGACCGCCAACTGGCCTCCGGCGACGCCTCCCAAGCTACGCTGAGCGCCGAGGCGCGATGCGATCGCTGCGGCTGGTGGAACGCGCCTACTGGGAGGACGCCGTTCGACCGGTCCCCGGCAAGGGACTCGTCTCGCCGGTGACCAGCCCCGCGACGGTCAGCTTCGAGACGCTGCCTGCGCATTGGCGGCTGTACGATCGGCTCAAGGCCGGCGGCCTCGGCCCGAACCGCATTGCCGGCGGCGATTTCGAGAACATGGACACGATGCTGCGGGCGGGTTGGCAATACGTCCAACATTTCCCGCCCGGCCCGCAAACGGTGGTGCCGAGCGTGAACCTGACGCCCGACGCGGCACATAGCGGCCGGTTGGGCCTGCACTTGGCCGTGACCGCCGTCCACCCGGAGAACCCGCCCGTCGTCGTGGAATCGCCGCCCATCTTGTTCAGCAGCCCGGCGGTGTACGTGGAGGCCGGACAGATCGTGTGCATTCACGGCTGGGTGAAAGTGCCCGCGCCCGCCGCCGGCCGTGCCGATAGCACCGATGGCTTGTTGGTTGTCGACTCGCTTTCCGGCGAGGCGCTGGCCGATCGCATCGGGCCGACCGACTGGCGGCAGTTCGCCCTCTATCGCGTCGCGCCGCAATCCGGACCGATGTGCGTCACCTTTGCCCTCTCCGGCCTCGGCGAAGCGCGGCTCGACGACGTGGCCATCCAGGTGCTCGAACGTCCGGCCACGCTCACGCAACGTTGAGGCGAGGTTGGCGCACGGGTGTCAAATCACCTGTCAGCCGATATAATTGTGGGGTGCGTCAGTTGCACCTCACGTGGGTGGGAATGGATGGAGAATCTCTTCAACATCATCCGCGACCTCGTGGCCAACGAGCGGTATGTTGTCGGCCAACATGCCGCAGAACGCCTTGAAGAGCGAGATGTTCTGGAGTGGCAAGTCGTTGTCGGCGTGGCTGACGCCGCCCTGATTGCCGATCATCCGAAAGCCACGCCAAATCCCACGGTGGAACTGGCGGAATCGCTGCCGGATGGCACCGCAGTGAAGGCCGTTTGGTCGTATCTGCGGCAAAGCGGAGTGGCAAAGCTTGTAACAGTTCACTTCTTCGATTGAGTCAAATCCCATGCGAATCCAAGGAAAACGACTGAAACGAACCCGTTTGATCCGGGGGGGCCGATTCGTGGTGGCCGTCGAGGTCGAGATGGTGATTCCTCCCGATGATCCCAGCGAGCCGTGCTATGAAGCCGAGACGATTCAGCTACTCCGCGAGGTGGCTGAACACGCTGCACGCGGCGACCGCCAGTGGATTCAACAGCGCGGCGCGGTATACGAGTTGGTCGGATCGGTCTAGCCCAGACGTTTACTTGCGGTAGAGTCCCATCACACAAGGCTCTTTCTGGGCAACGGGAGTCCTGGCGATGTATGAACGTTTCACCGACCGCGCACGGAAAGTCATGCAACTGGCCAACCAAGAGGCCCAGCGATTCAACCACGAGTACCTTGGCACCGAGCATATCCTGCTGGGGCTGATCAAAGAGGGCAACGGGATAGCGGCGAACGTCCTGAGGAATCTCGCCGTCGACCTCCACAAAATCCGACTCGATGTCGAGAAGCTCATACTGAGCGGGCCAGACCTAGTCACGATGGGCAAGCTGCCCCAGACGCCCCGCGCCAGGAAAGTCATCGAGTATGCGATGGAAGAGTCCCGTTGCCTTAATCACAGCCACGTCGGCACGGAACATATTCTCTTGGGGCTGTTGCGTGAGGACGAAGGCGTGGCCGCCCAGATCCTGATGAACAACGACGTTAGGTTGGAGGATGTGCGAGGTGAACTCATGGCAATTCTTGCTCATGGTGAAGGCGGCGGCATCGGAAGGGCGGAAGAACCCAAGAATGCGATTGCTGAACCACCCACCGTGTGCCCGAAGTGCGGCCAAGCGCGAATCGTTCGCGTTCTCTGGGGCTGGGTCCACTTGTGGGGCCAGAAGGAGGAGGATGTTCGATCGGGCAAAGCAATCCTCGCCGCGCGGCATGGCAGAACGGGGCCGGCGTGGGTCTGCCTCGACTGTGCGCCCGGTTGGTCCGAGGTTCACCGCCTGGCAACGCAGGAGTGGCAGTGGCAACTGGCCAAAGAACACGCGGTGACTGCCGCGGACTTCGAGAAGGCGGCATGGTATCGAGAACCTCCAGTCCGAACTCGACCAGCGATTGTCCGCCGTGGTCACGGAATTGTTGAGAGATCAATGATGCCGGCCAAACAATCCGCGGAGTCGGAAACATGAATCGCTCTGCCACCGAACTCCGCCGCGACGCCCTGAAAGTCTGGCAGGCCGGCGTCGCCAGCGTGCGCTCGGACAAATTGGTGCGGCAGGCGCTCCGCGTAGAAGGGCGAACGCTCCTAATCGGAAACGAGGAGAGTGTAGGGTGGGACAAGCGCAGCGAAGTCCCACCATCGGCGAACGCCCAATCAGGCCGGTGGGACTGCGCTTCGCTTGTCCCACCCTACCGGCTTTCGCTCGATAGCATCCGCCGTATCGTCGTCGTCGGCGCCGGCAAGGCGGGCGCGGGAATGGCCGAAGCCGTGGAAAATGTGCTCGGTCCGCAACTCATGGCCGAAAAGCAGTTGACCGGCTGGGTCAACGTGCCGGCCGACTGCGTCCGCCCGCTCAGGGAAAAAGGGGGACAGCCCCCCTTTGTGCGAAGCCGGGCACCGACCGAAGGTTGGTCGCGCGCCGTTCCGGCAAAGGGGGACTGTCCCCCTTTTCCCCGTTACAGCGCATCCATCTGCACGCCGCCCGAGCGGCCGGCGTCAATGAGCCCACGCCCGAGGGCGTCGCCGGCGCACTGGAAATCTTGCGGCTCGTCGAATCGCTTGGCCCGGAAGACCTCTGCCTGTGCCTGATCTCCGGCGGCGGCTCGGCCCTGATGCCGGCCCCGGTGGAAGGCATCACGCTGGCCGACAAGCTGGCCGTCACCCGCCACTTGAGCGCGGCCGGGGCAAATATCGAGCAGCTCAACACGGTCCGCAAGCAACTCAGCCGCATCAAGGGGGGCGGGTTGTTGCGGGCGTGCCGCGCCGGCCGTTTGGCGTCGCTGATTATCTCCGACGTGCTGGGCGATCCGCTGGATGTGATCGCCTCCGGGCCGACCGTGCCCGATTCGTCTACCCCGGCGGCGGCCCTGGACGTGCTGGAGAAATTTGACGCCCGCGCGGCTGGCATTTCTCCTGCGGTATTCGACTACTTGCAGCGCGCCGCCGGCTCAGCGCACAAGGCGTTCGACCCTAGTGACACTGCAATACTCAGCAGCCGCGCCGTCAACCTTGTCATCGGCAACAATGCGACAGCCGTGGCCGCGGCCGGCAAGGAGGCCGAGCGACTCGGCTATACGGTTGCCACGCAAAGCGCCGCACGATCCGAGGGCCCCGCCGAAGAGATTGGCCGCCAATTGGCCAAAACCGCGCTGGAAATGCGTGCCGGTCGTGGGCCGACGTGCCGTCGGCCGCTAGACGAGGGTCGCGGCTGCGGGCCGAAGTGCTTGATCAGCGGCGGCGAGCCGGTCGTGAAGCTGATTGAATCGTCGCGTCGCGGCCTCGGTGGGCGGAACCAGCAACTGGTACTGGCGGCGCTGCTGTACCTAGCCGCAGACGGTGCCCGAGGCATCGCGCTAGTCTCCGGCGGGACGGATGGCGAAGACGGTCCGACCGACGCCGCGGGCGCATTTCTCGATGCCGACGTGCTAGCTGCGTCCAAGCAACTCAATTTGGATCCGGCCGAGTACCTGGCCCGCAACGACGCCTATCATTTCTTCGCCCCGCTGGAGGGGCTTATCAAGACCGGCCCCACGCACACGAACGTCTGCGACGTGCGGGTGTTGTTGGTGGAACGGTGACCGACCGGTCCCCTCTCTCTTTGGGAGAGGGTTAGGGCTCGTGCGTTTCACTACGGTCAAAACGGTCCGCGCGCGGCATCACTCGCACATACACTCCCGGATTTCGCTGAGCACGGCCTCTTGCTGCGAGAACAGCAGGTAGTGGTCCTCTTCGTCGTAGACCTTCAGCCGGACGTTGCAGCCGAGCCGTTTGAGGGAAGCCGCCGTCCCCTCGACCAGGGTCCGCGGAATCCGCTTGTCGCGGCCGCCTTGCAGGAAGAGAATCTTGCGGTCTCGGGCACGCGACAAGAACGCGGGCGTCGAGAAGAACTCGTCCTCCGTCACCGGCGAGAGGTAGATGAGGCCCTTGAAGAGACGCGGCTCTTGGACGGCGGCCCGCGTGACGCCCATCGCTCCGTTCGAGTAGCCCATCAGGAAGATTCTCGCTGGATCGAGCGGAAGAGTCGCGATCGCTTCGTGCGCAACATCGACGACGAACTCCGCGCCGCCCGGATTGTCCCAGTTGCCGAACCCAAACGTCGGCGCGATCACCGCGCACCTGGTCTGCTGCGACAGCTTCGACAGCACCCAGAGGCACGCCTTGATGTTGCCTCCCATGCCGTGCAGAAACATGAGACATGGGAGCCGCTCATCGCGGGCCGTTTCCGGCAGGAAGACGAAATAGTGGCCGGTGCGAAACTCCAGGTGGAACAGATCACAGTAGGCCATGTCCATCACCGAACCGGCGGCATGGAAGTCGGCGTCCCGGTCCATTTCTTCGTAGATCGGCAACGTGAGCGACCGCATTCGCGCGGCCTCGGCCCAATCCACTTCCCGCTCGCCCAACGGGAGGAGACATAAGCCCACGTGGAGTTGATCGACCTCGGGCACGACGTTCCAGGGCGAGAATCGGGAGAATGTGCCCTCGCCGCGCACGAAGCAGTTGCGAACGCGTCCGTCGGCCGTTCCGCCGCTGGGCGCGAGAATCATGGGAACGAGGTACAGCAGCAGGCTTACCGGCAGCAGCACCGCGTAGAAGGGCCGGCGTATCCTCTTAAACCATTCGTGGTTCCAATAGCCGACGGAGCAGTACAGAACGCCCCCAAGCATCGTCGCACTCAGCCCGACGCATTCTCCTTTCCAGGTTGCGCCGAGGACGAGAAAGAGCAGACCAACCGCAACCAGGCTGACGATCGGCACGCCCGCCAGAATCCGCAGGAGACTTACAGCAATTCGCTTCAGGAACTTTTTCAAGAAGGACATTTGGGTTTGATAATGAGTGAGACCGACACACCGCAACGACATCTGACGATCGCTATTGGAGTCCGCCGCGGTCTGTAGTCTCACCTCGCTCGCGAGTGCCGACCGCACGGCTCAGCGACCCCTTGGCCCAGCGGCCGCGCCTCCACCCACGGGCACGTTTGCACCCGGATTGGCTGGGGATCGGATTGCCTTGACCCATGTCCAGCCCAATGCCCCAGGATACACTTCTGCCACAGCAGGACCGATGCGCACGTTTCCGAAAGGTTCGGTGAACGCATGGAAATCGTGCGACTGATTCGATCCCGGCAACGTGTACTTGATGAAGCAGTGTGGAAGCGTGGCACCCTTCGCCGGCAGGCGGGCTTGGGTCACGACTACGTTCATTAGCTGTGGAGCTGAGTTGTCGAAGATCGTGTTGATACTCATAGCCCAGCACAAGGCCGTCAGTCCCCCGAGTCCCAGAATGCCCACCGCTGCGAGCCCAGCCACCGACGCCCGGTTGATCCAACGCGTCCAGTGGACCGATACTAATCGCCGCGCCCGACGCCAACGCCACGCGGTTGGCTTCGTCGCGAAGACGGCCGCGCTTGCGGTGCTCCCACATCACGGCCGCCCCAATGCTGCCGCCAAGTACGATGCTGCCGAGGATGATTGGCACGAGCATTGTAAGCGAGAGGTCAATCGGTAGGTACAATTGAAAGGCAAGCAAATTCCATAGAAGCACAGCGAACAACAACACTGTAGCCACCACCGTCACGAGTCGCTTGAGCCACCGTCGACCAACGGGTATTGCCGTCGATGAAGCGACAATGCCCAGTTCAGGGCTCAGGTCCAGAAACGCATACAACCGCAGCGATGCCGGAAAGTTATTGGGTAGGTAGACTGCCGTTACGTAGTCATCCACCTTGAACGACGTTGTGTACTGTTGTGGAGACGAGAAGTCCCGCGACTTGACCGAGGAAGTGCATAGTTTGCCGCTCTGTGGATCGTGGCATTCGATCAGTGCTTGAAACGCGTATGCCGTTGGCTCGCCGTTGTGAAAGAGCGTCGGCAACCTGACTAGTTCCCTTACGCGAGCAACCAGCGGCATACCTTCCTGGATGTAGCGGTATGGCCCTAACGACAAAATGCGTCGTGTGACGTGCCAGGTTCCCAGCGAGAAGAACGGTACGCTGCCCCAACACAGATATCTCAACGGAGGAAAACGTTGTGCCCATTGAAGCCAAACCGAGAGTGACCAGATCACTACAAACACACTCGCCGTTACGAAACAGCGGCGGCACGCCGTTCGGCGGAATTTCTCGAAGTAGCCTTCGCGGATCGAATCCGGTAGTTCTCTCGGCGCGGGTCCCCGAAGTTCCGGCTCGAAAGAATACTCAGCCGGCGGACAAAACGGGAGTGGCGACATTCAATGTTCCTCCCTAATCCGTTGTCTCTTACCGGTGCGGATCCTCACCTCCAGCGGCTGGAGGCGGTCACATCTTCTTCACCGCCTCAAACCGGCATACCTCAAAACACTTTCCGCACTTGATGCAACGAAGCTGGTCGATCAGGTGCGCCTCCTTGCGGACGCCGGAAATGCAAGTGACCGGGCAGTTCCGCGCAGACCGTGCAGCCGACGCACTTCTCCGCGTCGATCTCGTAGTGGACGAGCGACTTGCACTTGTGGGCCGGGCAGCGGTGCTCGGTCACGTGGGCCAGATACTCGTCGCGGAAATGCTCCAGCGTGCTGAGCACCGGGTTGGCGGCCGCGCGGCCCAGGCCGCAAAGCGACGCCCGACGCATCAACAGCCCCAGCCGCTTGAGCTTGTCGAGGTCTTCCAGGGTCCCGTTGCCGGCGGTGAGGCGTTCGAGGATTTCCAGCATCCGCGTCGTGCCCTCGCGGCAGGGCGTACACTTGCCGCACGACTCGTCCTGCGAGAAGGTCATGAAGAACTTGGCGATGTCGACCATGCAGTCGTCTTCGTCGAGGATGATCATGCCGCCGCTGCCCATGATCGAGCCGGCCTTGGCGAGGCTGTCGAAATCGACCGCCAGGTCGACCCACTTGGCGGGAATGCAGCCGCCGGCCGGGCCACCGGTCTGGATGGCCTTGAGCTGCCGGCCGCCGGCCACGCCGCCGCCGATCTCGTAGACCACCGTGCGGAGCGTGGTGCCCATCGGCACCTCGACCAACCCGGTGTGCTGCACCTTGCCGGCCAGGGCGAAGACCTTGGTGCCGCCGCTCTTTTCGGTGCCCAGCCGGGCGAACCAGTCGGCCCCGTAGTTGATCACGGCCGGCACGTTGGCGAAGGTCTCGACGTTGTTGATCACGGTAGGCTTGCCCCACAGACCGCTTTGCGTGGGATAGGGCGGCCGGACGCGGGGCTGGCCGCGCTCGCCCTCGATCGAATGAATGAGCGCGGTCTCTTCGCCGCAGACGAACGCCCCGGCACCCAGGCGGATTTCCAGGTCGAAATCGAAGCCCGAGCCCAAAATGTCTTTGCC
Source organism: uncultured Planctomycetaceae bacterium (assembly GCA_963759115.1). Classification (GTDB taxonomy): domain Bacteria; phylum Planctomycetota; class Planctomycetia; order Pirellulales; family Thermoguttaceae; genus CAVWXT01. Next base: position 2,072,829 of record CAVWXT010000005.1, on the reverse strand, counting down.
CAGCAGGCCCCATTGGCGGCACTGCTCGATGGCCCGTTGGATCCGCTGGATGGCCATCGGATATTCGGCGCGGACGTAGAAGAAGCCGCGATGGGCGCCGATGGCGAAGCCGCCGATGAGCATGCCCTCGACCACGTTCAGCGGATCGCTTTCCAACATGCTGCGGTCCATGAACGCGCCGGGGTCGCCTTCGTCGGCGTTGCAGATGAGGTAGCGGACGGGGTCGGCGGCCTCGGACCCCATTTTCCACTTCTGCCCAGTGGGATACCCGCCGCCGCCGCGGCCGCGGAGCTTCGACCTGGTGATCTCGGCGATCACCCACTGCGGGTCGCCCTTCTCCAGCACCTTGGCCAGGGCCTGGAAGCCGCGGTAGTGGAAATACTCTTCGATGCTGTCGGGATCAATGACGCCGTTGTGGCGCAGGGCCACGCGGCTCTGGCGGTTGAAGAAGGCCACGTCGCCGTACAGTTCCAAGAATTTTCGGCCGACGGTCTTGCCCGGCACCTTCAGGTGCTCCACGGGCCGGCCGCCGACGAGGTGCTCGCGGACGATCTCGTCCAGATCGGCCTCGCTCTTGACGCGGTAGAGCACCTTGTCGGGCCGGACCAGCAGGTGGGAGAACTTGCCGGCCTCGGCCGTGCTGCAGGCGCCGAAGCAGCTTGCGTGGGTGACGCGGACCTGCTCGGCGCTCAGGCCGGCGGCGCGGAGTTTTATGGCCACGACTTCGCTAAACGGCTTTTCGCCCTTCCACCCGCAACGGACGCTGCCGCAGATGAGGATTTCGTAGCGGGCGAGCTTCTCGATCGGTCCGTCGAGCATGCGATTCAGCACGGGCTGGCCCTGCTGGATGTGTTGGGTAAAGATCGCGTGGGCCAACTTCCGATCGACCCGCTCATACTTGACCGGCAATTGGCCGGGGGCGAGCACGCCGACGATCGGCTCGCGGCTGCAACGGCCGGTGCAGCCGGTCTGGTGGAGGATGATGTCGTCGCGGCCCGAGGCGCCGATGAGTTTGCGGAACTCGTCGAGCACGTCGCGGCTGCCGGCGGCCTGTTCGCAGGTGGCCGAGCCGACCTGGATGCGAATCCGGTCGTCGGCCGACCGATTACGGAGGATTTCCGCGGCCTTTTGGGCCAGGGCATCGAACTGCTGGGCAATTTTGGTGGTCATGGGCTCCAGTATACCACCTGCTCTTGGCAGTTCCAGGCGGTGGAACATACAATGGGACGCTTGGAAGGGCCTGCGAAAGGCCCGCGATGAACGCCCCACCGGATCATGATCTGAAGCGGTACGAGGAAGAGAAGCGCGAGCGGCATTGGGACCCGACCGAGCGCTGGCGGGTGATCCAGGAGATGATCCTCTGGGCCGACTCGCGGGCTGCCGTGCGGCGCAACACGCGGGAACGTTGCCTGGAATTGCAGCGGGCGAAGGATCGCGTCAAGTAGCGTCGGTGTGGCCATCTGGCCCCACTGGGCGCCAAGAGCTAGAATGGTGGTGGAGATCGTTCGCCTTTCGAGGAGTGACCCTATGACCCACGTTGAGATCAAGTCGCGAGTCGGCGCGGACGGTGTTTTGACGATTTCCCTGCCACTCGGACTGGACGAGGCCAATCGAGAAGTCAAGGTCATTGTGGAGCCGACAACCCCTTCCATGCCGCCATCGCCACCGAATCGAGAGGACTGGCGAGAGTTCGTCAAGAGCATGGCCGGCTGCATATCCGATCCGACCTTTCAACGGCCGGAACAAGGGCAGTATGAGCGGCGGACTGAGGCTTTCCCGTGACTTGGCTTCTGGATACCAACGCCTGCGTTGATTACCTCCGTTCGGGAAGCAGTTCGCGCATCGCCAGCCGATTAGCTCAAACGAATGCCGAAGACGCAGTGCTGTGTTCTGTCGTGAGGGCCGAACTGGTTTTTGGCGCCCTCCGAAGCCGTGACGCTGCCGCAAATCTCTTCAAGGTCAACCAGTTCATCTCTCGTTTCTTGTCTCTTCCATTTGACGATGATGCCGCCGAGGCGTACGGCCGAATCCGTGCGGACTTGTCCGATCGCGGACTGATGATCGGGCCGAACGATCTGCTCATTGCATCGATTGCGCGGGTGCATAACCTTACGCTCGTCACCCATAACGGCGATGAGTTTGGCCGCGTTCCGGGTCTGACCATCGAGGATTGGCAAACGGCATGATGGCCCATCCACGGTTGGCGTTGATACGCTTCGCGCATCAGGGAGTTGACGGGTCCGGCAAGGCGTACAGCTACCCCGGCGAGAAAGACGGCAAGCAATGGGACAAGGCCCAACTCGAAGCGGCGCTCAAGCCGGTGGTTGAGTTCCAGCAGAAGTATGGCGTTCACATTTACGCCTCCTCGGCAGAATCTGTGGGTTGATTTGGGCCGTGAAACTCAGTTTGAATCTGGATTTTCAGGGGTTTTCGTGATTTCGGGAGCCTCAACGATCTGATTCATAGATTCCATCCCCGTTTTTCCGTGGCAAAGGTCCGTGCGTTGCAGATGTGGGAGACCCGACGAGGGCCGTTACACAACAAGAAAACCCCGGTTTTGCGGCTGTTTCCACCGTCATTTATTTGCCCTGCCATCCCTCAGAAAATCCACCTTGCCAGGACGAATCCCCCGTAGGCCCATTTTTCACCCACAGATTTTGCCGAAGACCCACATTTACATCGGCGAGTTTAGCGCGATCCGCTGGGCGCCGGACGATAGCGCCTATCGCTACCTCAAGGATCTGATCGACATTTTCGAGGCCCATGATCGGGATTGGAGTTACCACGCCTTTCGGGAATGGGACGGCTGGAGTGTGGAACACGGCAGCGACCCCAAGGACCACGGCCGTGTCCAGCCGCCCACCGACCGCGAATAATTGCTCCGATCGTGGTTCGCGAAGAACCTCAAGAGCGCCGGCGAGATCGGCGCAGGGCCGAGACCCATCGAAGAACTGTAACGGACGATCGAGCGACTGATCGGCTGCTGGGACGGGGCGGATTGAGGGTCTCGGCAATGGCGGGCGCTCGCTGCCGCCAGAGTGTCCCTTCGGAGGCTTCCCGTTCTCCCGCTCGGTGAACCCATCGCAGCCGTGGCGACCAAGAAAACGCTGATCCGACAATTGATCCGTTGTGGGCTGACACATAGAGTTCTCTATCGACGGAGGCAGCCGCCGATTTTCCAGAGACCGATCATTCTGGCCACCGAGGCGAACATTCATGCGACACTTGTTCTACTGCGACACGGTTGGATGGCTGGGTTCCGTGGGCCTCCTCTTGCTCCGGCTGGTGATGGGGGTGGCGTTTGTCTTCCACGGGTGGCCGAAGATCCAGAACCCGATGGGCTGGATGGGACCGGAAGCTCACATCCCTGGGCTTCTCCTGGCTTTGGCGGCGCTCGCCGAGTTTGGCGGGGGTATGGCGTTGATCGCGGGGCTTCTTACCCGACTTGCATCCCTGGGAATTGCGACGAATATGGTCGTGGCAATCGCCGTGGTCCACCTGCCGCATGGAGACCCCTTCGTGGGCAAGGGGGGATCTCATGAGTTGGCCGCCGTCTACCTTGCCTGCGCCCTATTGTTCCTTCTCTTGGGGCCGGGACGATTCTCGTTCGACGCTCTGCTGTTCGGTAGACGCGACAAAGCGAAGCAAGACGAAGCCGGGCCATGACGGATGGTCGAGGCGATAGTGTCGTTCCTACACGTGCCGGATCAATATCAGCGCTAGCAGGAGCAATAGTGCCATCGTCAGCGCCTCGCCATGACAGAAGCCATCGAGCAGCGGCACGCACTCGCCGTTCCCGTTCGCTCTGGTTGATCGTCTCCTGGAGTACGAGACGCCGCCATCGAATCGGATCACGTTGTCGCAGCCGATCCCATTCGGTCAATTGCTGCATCACGTCCGGCAAGCGGTTGCCGAACAACAGAAAGACGATCGCCGCGAGGATCAGCCAATGCAGCGGGCCAAATGCACCCATGTCAGCGCTCCCCAAACAACGACGGCGCCATGCGCAGATGTCCGCCGAGTCGCCCCCCGCCGCCAGGGAACACTCTACAGCATCACAAGAGAGAAATCAATCGCACCGGATGCTCAGGCCGTAGAGACGCCAATGCCGGGGAGGGCCGTGTTTTTCACCGACCACGCGCAGCGAGTAGCTTAGGACCGGCGAATCAATAGGTGTCGGAGTTTTGTGGCATATCTGATAGACTGGGGGCTAGTGTATGGAGTTTCTCATGGTCCTTTTGAATGGAGCCAAGGATGGCCTTCGTATTTCAGTTGCAGTACGATCCGGAAGTGGTGGAACAGGTTCGGGCCTTTTATCAAACGTTGTCCGAGAAAGATGGACGACGGTATGCTGCCGTCGAGGCTCGGCGGCTGGGGCATGGCGGGATCGAGTATGTGGCCGAGGTGTTCGGATGCTCGCAGCGAACCATTGAACGCGGACTGGCCGAGTTGGACGAGTTGCCACACGATCCGGCAGCGGGACGAGTGCGACGAATTGGCGGCGGGCGAAAAAAAAATGGTCGAGACCCAGCCCGAACTTGTGGAGAACTTGAAGTCGGTGCTGGAAGTCCGCACAGCGGGCAATCCCGATGACGCCGGCGTGCTGTGGACGGACCTCTCGTCGCGGCAACTCGCGGACACCGTGACGGACATGGGAACTCCCGTCAGTCCACCGGTCGTGCGAGACTGGATGAAAGAGCAGAAGTTGGGGCGACACAAGATCGCCAAGGTTTTGGCAGGCGGACACAGCCCTGATCGGGATGCCCAGTTCCTCCGCATCGCCGAACTGAAGGCCAAGTACTTGGCGGCGGGCGACCCCGTGTTTTCCCTCGATACCAAGGCAAAAGAACATCTCGGGCAACTCTTTCGGGAGGGCCGCGTGTGGACCCAGCAGGCCTTCCGGGCGTTCGACCACGACTTTCCCAGTTGGGCTACCGGCGTCATTATTCCGCACGGCATCTACGACCTCCTTCGCAATCGCGGCCATCTCAACATCGGCCTGAGCCACGACACGAGCCAATTCGCGTGCGACAGCTTCCGCTGGTACTGGAACCGTATCGGCCAACGATGCTACCCGCACGCCAAGTCCATCCTCTTGTTGTGCGACTGTGGCGGAAGCAATTCGGCGGCTCAGTATCTTTTCAAACAGGACTTGCAACACCTCGTCAACGAATTGGGAGTAGAAATCCGAGTGGCCCACTACCCAAGCTATTGCTCGAAGTTCAACCCGATTGAACGCCGTTTCTTTCCCCATGTCGGTCGCGCCTGCCAAGGAATGCTGTTCGACACGCTCGACACCGTGGTCCGCCTGATGCGCAAAGCCTCGACCACCACCGGCCTGCAAACGACAGTCAATGTTATCCACCGCATCTATGAAACCGGTCGCAAGGTCGCCGACAGCTTCAAAGCCGCCATGACCATTCTCTTTGACGACTTGCTGCCAAAATGGAACTACGTCGCCAAACCCCAATAATCCCGACAGTTATTGATTCGCCGGTCCTTACGGCGAGGCCGTCCCCACTGCCGGTCCTGAATCGCCCGGCGACGCCTTCTGGAGCGGTTTCTCAAATTCGTAGAACGTCACCTTGTAGGAGTCGACTCATTCAGCGGCGCCTTCCGGCAGGAGAGCCAAGCTACCGCAAACACTCGTGTCCTCGCCCGGCTTCAGAGTAGCCTCTCCGCCCTGCAACACGCAACGGGGGCATGAAAAGCACCGCTGGCCAGGGGCGGTTGCCCGGCAGGGAGGCACTTCTTAGGGTTGCCGCCCCCGGATTCGTTGTTTGGCTTCGTCCAAGGAATGGGCGACGACACACTGACCGCTGGCCTGATAACCGTCCAGAACACGTTGGTCTAGCTGCGCAAGATCTACGGGACCTAGAGATTGGGCAACACCATAGTATTTTCCCAAGTACCGCACGATGTTGAATTGTTCATGGCCCTCCACGACCAGGACGGGCACGAGGTCCCGCTCTATCAGTTCGTGCAGTTCCTCCAGCGTGTCGCCCGCATAGCATTGTCCGTCCCGCTGATATTCGCGCAACGCGTCCTCATCGAGATGGGCCCAATCCAGGCCGTCCAAGCCTGCGCAGAGCGTAGAACCTCTGCCGGCATAGAATCACGTGGAATCCCAGGTAGCGTTCCACCGAGGTCACCGGCTGCGAAAAGCGGCCTGCGATGATTTGCATCAGGCAGCGTACCAGGTACTCTTCGCGATCCGGCCGGCTGATGGCTCGATCCGCATAGTACTTCAATTCATCCAATGAGTAGCCGACGAGACACTTGCGATTCCCTTGGCACTTCTTCCGCAATCCGTCGTCCGTCAGGACGCTACGGGAATCGAGTTCTGGGGACAACGCATAGAATCTGCTCCGGTACACGAACAAGTCATACCCGTGGTAACCCTTTTCCAACAGGAGCGGATGAACCACCTTGGCGCTTGCGCAGGAGCCCAAGTCGGCGGAGGGGTTACCTGGAGTTGTTCTTTCAAGAATGCACGGAGTTCTCGCGTTGTCTCGCCATAGATGGCCTGCAAATAGGGCTTCAGGCGGGCGGGCACCTCTTGCTCGATGCCCGGCAATATCCGCTCGAAAATCGGGAACGTCGACAAGTCGACGTCGCTTCTCACACCCAGGTGATCGAATACTTGGCGGAGCAGTTCCCGCGGAGCCGTCTTGATGGACTCGGAGAATCCGAAATAGACCTGATCGCGCCGAAAACAAGAGAGCCACCGATTCAGACACAGAAGATAGTCGCCGGTATTGATGCTGCGCAGGTCGGTGAAATGTTCGATGAACTTCTGGTCCGGGATCTCGGCAAAACTCCCCTCGAAGGAGGCGAAAATGCCTTGGCGATACTTGTAGTCGTGTTTGGCATGCGACCAGGCTCGCTCCATCGGGTCACGCATCAGGAAGACCAGTCGCAGATGCGGCAGCCGGCGCTGCATGCCCCGGATCGCGTAAAGAGACAATCCGGCGTAAGGGGTCGCCTCTCCCTTCTTTCGATTGCCGGCGTTCTGAAAGTGCTTCAGATACCAATCGAAGCCAAACTGTGTCCAGTAGATGTTGAAGTAATGGATCTCTTTGATTCGCGGAATATAGATTTCAGGGTGGCAACTCAGGTTCTGGGCCAGCCAGGTGGTTCCCGTCTTTGCGGGCGAAATGATCAGGAAGTCGGGCTCACAGCACTGCGAACTCGGGGTCCTAGCGCCCAAACTTCGGAGGTACTCGGCCTCGGCCGCCAACTGGCAAGATACGCTCATTCGGAGAGGGGGAATCAAACGGAGGAACATCGGGAGTCTTTGCAGATCATGGATTACCCGTGAGGGCTGCACAGACCAACGCGCGCGAGGCGACATTTCCTGTGATCGGAGGCGCAGGCAGATGGGAGAACGTCGCGTCCGACAATTGCATCGGAAGCGCCGCAACCCTGCGCAGACGCCTCTCCTCAGGAAACCCTACGCGAGATGACTGTTCCAAGCACTATTAGACAACGGCGAGCTCTATTTGTCCATCCCCAGTTACGAAGAAGGCAACTATCGGCACATGCCTCTTTCGCACGGGCTTGCTCCAATAAACCTCCCGTAGCATCCCCGCAGCTAAGACGATTAAACCCCGACGCCGAGCAAGAGTATCGGGGATTGAAAGAGTTTCACTCAGAAAGGCGTTCCGAGTGATAAGACGGAGCGGCAACGCGGTCGGGAGCCTTGAATCGGCGTGAGTCCCCCCGCGTCAACCCGTTCCGGCAGGCGTTGCCGGCCAGCCATTGCCTCACCCCTCGCCGATCGCCCCTCCTCTCACCCCCCGCCCAACTGCTTACGCTTCGACTTCGCAATCATGGCTATTGTTCCTGCGTAGCTTGTCCGGCCGCCTCTATAAGCACCTTCTCTTATTCTCGGGCGACCCCGCCGGCTACATTTTTGTGGTTCGTCAGCAGAATTCGTGGGTAAGAACAGGGCTGGTTAGCACCGTTGAGGTGCGTTTTCTGAGGCATGACAGAGCACCCGCTGTCAAGTCTCAATCGCAACCTTTAGGCGAGAGGCGAGAACTTCGTTGGGAGTTCGATAGCCGAGGCGTTTTCTCGGACGGTCGTTGAGAAGTTGTTGGACTTTGGTAAAACGATGATTGGGGATGCCGACCAGATCCGTACCTTTGGGAAAGAACTGCCGGACCAGGCCGTTGGTGTTTTCGTTCGTGCCGCGCTGCCACGCGCAGTACGGCTTCGCAAAGTAGATCTTCAAAGCGGCTTCCTCCGTCAACCGCTCGTGCTCGGCGAACTCCTTGCCGTTGTCCAGCGTCAGCGTCTTCCGCAGCTTCGGAGGCGTGGTCCGATACAACTCGGCGGCGGTCTGACGGACCGTCGCCGCCTGCAAGGTGGGAACCTTGCCCAGCAACAAATAGCCCGACTTCCGCTCGACCAGCGTGACGGCGCCGCCGCGTCGGTTGGCGCCCACGATGGTGTCCCCTTCCCAGTCGCCGAAGCGACGGCGGCGATCCACGACCACGGGGCGTCCCTCGATGCTCGTGCCGGTGCGAATCCGCCCGCGTTTTTCCCAGTTGGGCCGCTGTCGGCCCAGACGCCGCAGATAACGCCGCCAGTGCTTCCCGGTGGCCTCCTCGCCGCCGATCCAGGCGTAGATCGTTGGGGGCGAAATCCACTGTCGCCGATCGCCGGGAAAGTCGCTGCGCGGACCGGCGATCTGGTCGGGCGACCATCGCCGCCGCAGGCGATCCCGGACATAACGCCGCACTTCCGGCCGTTGCATCTTGGCGACCCACGGACGTTCACTCCGCCGCCGCCGAGCCTTTCCCTCGGCCGCCACCGCCCAATAGCCGTTGCGGCTGCGATTGCGTCGCAGTTCGCGGGAAATCGTGCTCTTGCTGCGGCCGAGCCGGTCGGCGATCTGCGTCTGCATTTTTCCCGCCCTGTGCTCGTGGGCTATGATTTCACGTTCTTCCAGGGTAAGATGACCTGCCATCGCGGGGACTCCTTTTTGAATGGACCTTCCTCAAAAACGCCCATTCAAACGTCCCTGCGATGTTTTTACCTATACCAGTCTTCCATACGGTTGCGATTCAATTCTAACAGCGGGGCAAATGAATGAGGGGATGAGGGGAAAGAAGAGGCCCTGGCGGTGGAAGCCGCCGGGGCCTGCGAGTCATTCACCCGCCCTGGTCTGGTTATCCCTTGTCGGGTTGCTCGCCAGCAGAGCCCAACTCCGTTTCGCCAGACAGGGATAGTATAGCGGAGAGAGGAGGCAGGAAAACAGGTGCATCCTGTAGCGTTTCCGGTTAAAGATGGAGTTGCAAAACGAACCATCTCGCCGGGAGCCACCACAGGATGCAACTGAAGACTATCCTCAATCGGGTCGAACCTTTCAAGTCCTTTGTGTACGGAAAAGCCAGATGGGTGGAAGGCACGGAACGGCCAACGCTGGAAGTGGAAGTGCTTGCCCGGAAGAATGGTCGGCCGATCTGCTCGGGCTGCGGCCGCCCCGGGCCGGGTTACGATCGTCTTCCGGAGCGGCGGTTCGAGTTCGTGCCCCTCTGGGCCATTACCGTGTATTTCGTGTATGCCCTGCGGCGTGTGGCGTGTCGAAGTTGCGGGGTGACGGTGGAGCGAGTGCCTTGGGCCGTGGGAAAAAGCCATCTTACAACCAGTTACCGCTGGTTCCTGGCACGCTGGGCCAAGCATTTGTCCTGGCAAGAGGTGGCCTCGATCTTCCACACTACCTGGCGAAACGTGTTCGAGTCGGTGAAACAGGCGGTATTTTGGGGCCTGTTCCATCAGGACCTCGATGGGATCGAGGCCATCGGCGTGGACGAGATCCAGTGGCAGCGGGGACAGCATTACCTGACGTTGGTGTACCAGATCGAGGATGGCATGAAGCGGCTGTTGTGGGTGGCCGAAGAGCGAACGGAGGAGAGTCTGCGGCGGTTCTTCCAGACGCTGAGCGCCGAGGCCCGTCAATCCATCCGCTTTGTCTGTAGCGATATGTGGCAGCCCTACTTGAATGTGGTTGCCGAACAACTGAAGCAGGCCATCCACGTCTTGGACCGTTTCCACATCATGAAGAAGATGAACGAGGCGATTGACGAGGTTCGCCGCACCGAGGCCGCTCGCCTGAAGCGTGACGGTTACGAGCCGGTGCTGAAGCACTCCCGCTGGTGCCTGCTGAAACGACCCGAGAACCGCACCGAGAAGGAGACCGTGAAACTGTCGGAGCTGTTGCAGTACAACCTTCAAAGCGTTCGCAGCCACCTGTTGCGGGAGGACTTCCAAAGGTTCTGGGAATATACCAGTCCGGGCTGGGCGGTGAAGTTCTTGGAAGAGTGGTGTACCCGCACGATGCGGAGCAAGATCGAGCCGATGAAGAAGGTTGCCCAAAGCCTGCGTGAACATCGAGACCTGATCCTCAACTGGTTTCGTGCCAAGGGGATGGTTTCGGCGGGCTCCGTCGAGGGCCTGAACAACAAAGCCAAATTGACTACCAGAAAAGCCTACGGCTTCCGCACCTACGAGGCCATCGAAATTGCCCTATATCACACGCTCGGCAACCTTCCCGAGCCGGAATTTACCCACGAATTCTGTTGACGAGGCATTTTTGTGAGTGAGCTACGTTTCTTTGCAAGTCTCCAGAGATCGCGATAGGCGACGTTGTCTATGGGGAACCCCAAACGCCGGAACTCCGCTCGGAGATACTCTTGAAGGCCGTAGCAAATCGCGGCTACCATCAGGGTCGAACGGAACATTTCGGCGTTGTCGGAATTCGCGTCCTGGCTGTACCGGCTCCGAAGGGTGGGGTTGAAACATTGGAGGAGGCACATCATCCGCTTGACAGGCCGACGAAAGCCATCACCCTTCTCGATCGAATGCTGAAGAAACTTGTACGCAATAGTCATGAACGTTCCGACTGTTGTGTTTTGTTTGGTTGACGGATCGTTCCAACTAGAGAATTTACGATGTTTAATAGAATCACCATAACCGTGGGAAAAGAGAGTCTCTTCACCCGACACCCACTCCTCGTGCGCGTTGCGCAAGAGCCGCATTGAATGGAGGGCGCTGATCTGCAATTCCGTCCGCGTGAAATCGTCAAGGCCAAAGAAGTCGCCGTGGTTGATGAGTTCGTAACATGTCGCATGTTGGAGGATTTGCGCAAGCGTTTCGGTGTATATGTCGCTGGCGCATCCGGTCGCTCTGCCGCCATATGTATATGAGGCTGGGCTGTTTAGATTGAAGTTGTGTCCCATTTCGTGGAAGAACGAACTGTACTGGATGGGTGGCTTGAATCCGTAATCTGCTACACCGAAGGAAACGGGCGTTGTGAACCAAAGGCTGTACATTCCACGAGCATCGGCGTCGCGGAACAGGACTTGTTCGAACTGACCGTTGGGGCAGAAGACGTCGCCGTTCAGCAGATCGTACTGAATACATGCGCCCGCGTGCAGGATGTACTCCAGATCAACTCGCGGAATCACACTGGAGATGTCATCTCCGAATACGTTCACTTGTTTTGGTGGAGAAAGCCCTTCCGCGTGAGATGCGAACTTGATGTCTTTTTGGCGAAGAATTGTGACTCGCAATGCCCCTGGCAGTTCTCTTTTCTTGAGTTGCGGTGCCGCAAATCGAACCGGTAGTTCCACAGTCGTTCTGCCAAGGTGGGGACGGTTCGATATCACGCGGATGACATAGTTTTGGTCTCGGCTGTTGTACGTGTGTTCCTGCGGCCACTCGCCTTTAGACTCCTGTCCATCTCCCCACTCGAACGTGTACGGGCGACCAGGACGTGAAAGATCGACGCCACCGACAACAACGCGGCCGGTTTTCGGCTCGAATTTCTGAAACCAAGCTCCGAGAGTCGAAAGGTTGCCGGTTATTTCATCTTTGTAGCTGAATTTCTCCTTCGTCGGCTGCACCATACCTGGCGGAAGGGCAATCTGTCCCGACAACGCAATGTTTGTCATGAAGATGATAAGCCCAGCAACGATTACACAGCGCGTACCGATCACCCCTGGCCCCCCCTTCCATTGCCCAAAGCTACCCGCCGCCCAACTGCTTGCGGCCCTTGCGGATGGCCTCGTCGCGGGCGGGGGACGTCATCTCGTAGATCGTCTCCCACATCGCCTCGTCGGCCGGCGTCCAGGTACACTTGCGGCGGCTCATGGCGACCTTGGCCGTCTCGTAGAGCTTTTTCTTGCCGAAACCCTTGGTTACGGCCCCTTCGAGATACCAGGCGAACGAGGGAATGAACTTCGGCAGCGGTTTGCCGGTGGCGGCGATCAGGGCCATCGCGCCCACGTAGGCCCCCGTGTTGAATAGCGTGCCAATCGAGGTCTTCGTGTGGTCGCCGATCAACGACCCCACCTTGGTCGAGCCGGTGCTGATGGGCGTTCGGCCATCGAGAACGACGGTAACGCTGGAGTAGTCGTTCTTCAGGTCGCTGTTGGTCGTCAGCGCCCCCAGGTTCACCCACTCGCCGACGTAGGCATGGCCCAGGAATCCGTCGTGGTACTTGTTGGAATAGCCGTGGATGATCGACTCCTCGACTTCGCCGCCCAGGCGGCACATCGGGCCGATCGAGTTGCCTTCGCGGCACTTGGTGCCCAGGAGGATCGACTTCTTGCCCACGTAGCACGGCCCTTCGATGCGGGTGAAGGGGTGGACTTCGACCCCTTCGTCGAGATACACCGGACCGTGCTCGGCGTCGATCACGACCATCGGGTGGACGATGGCGCCGGCGGCGACGTACACGTCCTTCTTGCTGCCGCGCAGCGCGCTGGGCTCCTCGACCTTCCCCTCGATGCCGCTTCGCCCCGCGGCGACGAAGTCGACCACCAGTTGGGCCGGATTGGCCAGCACCAGGTCCCACGTGTAGCTCCACGCGGCGGGCCGCTCGCGGGCCGCGGGCAGGGCCGCCTTGGCCGAATCGAGCAGGGCCTCAATCGAGTCGGCCTTGAGCTTGCCCAGATCACCCTTGGCGATGCGGGCGTAAAGGACCTCGCCGTCGGCATCGACCGCCACCTCGCTCGGCCCGACGGGCGAGACGCCGAAATCCGCCGCTTTCAGCCGGGAGTTGACCAGCAGCAGGTCGTCGCCTTTGAGCGTGGCGAGGTCATTGACCGGCCGGCTGGTCTTCGTTCGGTACACGTCGGCCAGGTAGGGCGGCACGAAGCACGCCACGTCCTTCGCCCCCACTTTGGCGATCAATTTGTCGCCCAGGGAACTCATGCCGCATCGCAACTCGAAGATCGGCCGGCTCAGGGCCAGAGGGTAGAAGTTGATCCGCTTCTCACTCGTAACGTCAAGAAGAACCAGTCGCATGGGGCGTTTCCTTTGGAATGATGAATGCTGAACGATGAATGATGAGTGCCACAACGAACGATGAATGTGCTCCATTCATCGTTCATCACTCATCCTTCATCATTTCTTCTTACGGCGCGTCGGGCATCTTGGCCTGAATCCATTCGTAGTAATCGAGCATTTTCAACTTGCTGGCCGCGGGGCGGTCGACGATGAACATCGTGTCGCGGTGCAACTGCAAGGCGCTGGCGGTAATCATGCTCGTGACGGGACCTTCGATGGCGGCGGCCACGGCGTCGGCCTTCTTGTCGCCGTTGGCCAGAAGGATGATCTTGCGGGCTTCGAGGATCGTGCCCACGCCCATCGTGATGGCGTAGATCGGCACCTGGTCGAGCGTGTCGAAGAAGCGGGCGTTGTCTTCGATGGTTTGCCGGGCGAGGGTCTTGATGCGGGTCCGCGAGCCCAACGAACTGGTCGGTTCGTTGAAGGCGATGTGGCCGTCGGAGCCGATTCCCAGGATTTGCAGGTCGACGCCGCCGCACTCCCGCATTCGCTGCTCGTACCATTGGCAGAAGGCCGCGTAGTTGTCGGTGGTGCCCGAGGGAATGTAGATGTTCTGCTTGGGAATGTTGATGTGTTTGAAGAGGTTCTCGTGCATGAAGTAGTGGTAGCTCTGCGGATGGTTCTGCGTCAGGCCCACGTACTCGTCGAGATTGAAGGTCGTGACTTGGGAGAAATCCAGGCCCTCGTCTTTGTGCATCCGCACCAGTTCCTTGTAGAGTCCCAGCGGCGTGGAGCCGGTAGCCAGGCCGATCACGGCGTTGGGCTTGGCGTTGAGCGTCCGGGCGACGACGCGGGCGGCGCTCTTGCTCATTTCCTCGACGGTTTCGCGAACGATGATTTCCATGTGATATTCTCCTAGGCAAAGATGTTGTCGGATAAAGCCGCGACCGGCGGTCGCCCAGACAAAGCCGCGACCGGTGGTCGCGCCGGGAACCGGCCGGCGGCGTCCTGTTTCCTCTCTACATACTCTTGGCGATGAAGTCCACGGCATCGCCGACCGTCTGCACTTCCAGCGCGGCGTCTTCGTCCATCTCGATGCCGAACTCGTGCTCGAAGGCCGCCACCAACTCGATCGATTGCGTGCTCTCGGCGCCGAGGTCGTAGACGAAATGGCTCTCGGGCTTGACCATTTCCGCGTCCACGCCCAGCACCTGGCACACGACTTTCACCACACGTTGTTCGACTTCATTGCAATCCATGAGGTTTCTCCAGAATGGTTGGGTATGTCTTGTCTTTCGTTCACTCCAGCCGGATGCGCACGTCGGCGACAAAATTGCCGCGGCGCCGGTCCGGCGATCAAGGGGTTGATGTCCAATTCGGCGATGCGGTCGAAGTCGGCCGCCAACTGGCCCAACCGCACCACGAACTCTTCGATGCTGGCGACGTCGGCCGGCGGCTGGCCGCGGGCGCCCTGCAGCAGTTGAAATGCCTTCACCTGGCGGATCATCCGTCCCGCCGTGGCCACGTCCAAGGGCGCCAGCCCGAACGTCACGTCGCTGAAGAGCTCCACGTAGATCCCGCCGAGGCCGAACATCAAGGTCGGCCCGAAGGTCGGGTCCCTCTTCACGCCGAGGATCAGCTCGTATCCTGGCGGGATCATGCGGCGGACCAGCATGCCGCGGATTTCGGCCTCCGGAACGACTTCGGCCAGATGCCGCCGCATCCGCTCGAACGCGCTGCGCACCGCCTGGCCGTCGGTAAGGTTGAGGGCGATTCCCTGCACCTCCGACTTGTGGATGATCTGCGGGCTCACGACGCGGAGCACGACCGGGCAGCCGATCTTTTCGGCAAAGACCGCGGCCTCGTCGGGCGTCCGACAAAGCTTGTATTGCGGCACCGGCATGCCGTAGGCCTCGAGCACCGCTAAGGCGCGATCCTCGTCGAGGTAGCCGCCTTCGGCCCCCTCGATGATCGCGCGGGCGGCCGCTCGATCGACCGGCAGAGGCTCGAAGTTCACCATCGGCCGCTCGCGCCACTGGCGGATGCGCTGCACGTAGGCCATCGCCTCGCAGGCCCACTCGGGCAGGATGTAGTGGGGAATGTGGGCTGCCTGCAGGAGCCGGATGCCCGCTCCCACGTCGGCCGCCCCCATGAACGAGCAGGCGATCGGCTTGGCGGCCGTCCCGTGGAAAGCGCAGATGCCGCGAGCGATCGATTCGATGTCGGTCATCGACTGCGGCGTGAGGATGACCAGCGTCTGGTCGATATTGGGGTCCTCGAACACGGCTTCCAACGCGGTGATGTAGCGGTCGGCCCGGGCATCGCCGATCACGTCGACGGGGTTCTTCAGGTTGGCCGTGGCGGGCAGCGCGCCGCGCATTTTGTCCATGGTCTCCGGCGAGAGCCTCGGCACCGACAGCCCGCAGCGAACCGCCGCGTCGGTGGCCATCACGCCCGGCCCGCCGGCGTTAGTGACGATCGCCAGGCGGTTGCCGGCCGGCAAGGGTTGATAGGTATAGAGGACGGCCGTGTTGAACATCTCTTCGATACTGCCCGTGCGGATGATGCCCGCCTCGCGGAATACGGCATCGCAGATGGCGTCTTCGCCCGCCAGCGAACCGGTGTGGCTGGCGGCGGCGGCGGCGCCTTGGGGCGTGCGGCCCGACTTGATCGCCAGGATCGGTTTGGCGTTGTCTCCGCGGGTGACGCGGCGGGCGGCCTCGATCAGCCCCCGCCCGTCGCGAAGCTCCTCAAGATACAGCAGGATCACGTCGGTGTGCGGGTCCTGGTGCAGATAGTCGAACAGCTCGATCTCCGTCACTCCGGCCTTGTTGCCGAAGCTGACGAACTTGGAAAAGCCGATCTGCTTCTCGCGGGCGTAGTCGAGCACGGCCGTACACAACGCGCCCGACTGGCTCAAGAAACGCGATCCGCCCGGCCGCCGGCATCTTGCGGGCGAAGGAGGCGTTCAATTGCACTTGGGGATCGGTGTTGATCACGCCCAAGCAGTTCGGCCCGATCATGGCGATACCGTATTCGGTGCAGATCTCCTTGAGGCGCTGCTCGCGTTGGACCCCCTTGGGCCCCACCTCGCGGAAGCCGGCGGAAATGACCACCGCCGACTTGACGCCCTTCCGGCCGCACTCTTCCAACGCACGATCCACCACGTTGGCGGGGAAGACGATGACCGCCTGGTCGATTTCATCCTCGATGTCGAGCACGTAGCGGTAGGCGCGGACCGCGCAGATGCTCCGCTTTCCCGGCGCCACCGGGTAGACCGTGCCTCGGTAGCCGCTGGCCAGGATGTTGTGGAAGATGTCGTAAGGCACAGTCTCGGGCGTCGCGGTCACCCCAAGGACGGCGACGCTCTTCGGACTGAAGACGGCATCGAGCGGTTGAGAGGCGGCGATTCCCCCCGTCGCGTGCGGCTGAGGAACGGCCATTACCGAGGCCATCGAGGCTGTTCTCCTGAGATAACGCGTCGCCACGGGGACCACCCGCAGGTGTGAGAACCCGCTAGTATCTCACGGGAGGTCGGATTGTCAAGGGATGGATCGCATTTGCCAGCGGCCCTTGCCCAGTTCCGTGCCCAGTTCCCAGTTCCGGGGACACCATACATAACTATTGATTCGAGGAGACGATCTTGCTACATTCTCGGTCATGGCTCGACTGGCACGGGTGGTGATTCCTGGGATGCCGCATCACGTCACTCAGCGGGGCAACCGCCGACAGCAGACATTCTTCAATGACGGAGACTATGCGGCGTACCTGGAGTTGATGGGCCAGTGGTGCAATGAACTCGCCGTCGAGATCTGGAGCTACTGCCTGATGCCCAATCATGTTCACTTGATTGCCGTGCCCAAGACCGAGGACGGGTTGCGGCGGGCGATCGGCGAGGCGCACCGGCGTTACTCGCGGCGCGTGAACTTCCGGGAAAATTGGCGGGGGCACCTTTGGCAAGGTCGCTTCGCATCATTCGTCATGGACGAGCCCTATCTGCTGGCGGCCGCGCGATACGTGGAACTCAATCCGCTTCGCGCGGGATTGGTTGTCGCGCCGAGCGATTATCGCTGGAGCAGTGCCCGCGCACACTTGAAGGGTAGAGACGACGGCCTGGTGAAAGTTTCTCCCTTGTTGAAGATCGCGGGGGATTGGCGGCGGCTCTTGACCAGCACGGCAACCGAAGAAGAGATCGAGACGTTCCGCCAACACGAGCGCACGGGTCGGGTCCTCGGAGATGACGAGTTTCAGAGGCGATTGGAGAAGAACTTGGGGCGCGTCTTGCGCCGGCAAAAACCCGGTCCCAAGCAAGGTCTAGCCCGCTAATAATTAGGTATGGCGTCCCCGGAACTTGCCGGAACTTGCCATACGGACAAGGACTAGCGGAGTACCCCACTTATGCGGACATCAACAGTGAACGACATACTGCGATGGACGTGGACTACACCTCTTTGGCTAACGTTTCTGCCTTTTGCAATCGCAGATCAACCCGCTCGCGGCGCGGACGATGACGTGGTCAAACAGGTTCTTACCGCGTGGCAGAAGCGCACGGAAAGTATCAATTCTTTTCAGTATGAGTGCGCGTTGGAGCGATTCCTGGTAAAGGGATCGCTGCGTAAGGTGGCAGGTACGTCTGATCGCAAATCCCAGAAGGACATTCCTCCAGAAGACCTTCTCCTTCGGGATACGTTCACATATAGCTTGTCCGGCGACAAAATGGCTCTGTGGCGAGAAGGACAGCAATGGGATGACCACCCGGACAGGCGCCGGCTTATCAAGTACACAACTGCTTTTGACGGCAACCGTTACAGGTCAATCGAGAAAGGTGGTGAATTGTTCCGTGGTTCAGAGGCAGCCAAGAATAACGCCGATCCGCATAATATCGATTTCCGAGTCCTTGCTGATATGCTCACAAACAGTGCTGATCAAGCGGCACTCTGGCTTTGGTTTTCTCCGGTTGCATCGTTGGAGCGGCTGGGGTACTCTCCCGGCAATATGGAGGCAAGCCGGCTTCGCACTTTTTGCGAGGGCCATGCTTGTTACGAATTGTCGCTTCCCAAGAAAAGGGCGTCAGCTTGGCGAAGCTTGGTATACGCGGATCCGTCACGCGATTACCTGCCTCTGCAATATGTTGAACAACAAAGCGGCATCGTAAGGGACAATATTTCAATCCAGTATGTCTCCGATGGAAAAGTCGGCTGGCACGTGTCTGCGTGGAAAGACAAAAGGTTTACTAATGCCGGATCCTTGGCTGAATCACTATCCTGTGAGGTAAAACGTTGTTCCGTCAACGAGCCGCTTGAAGACAAAGTATTTACGTTTGAGTTTCCGAACAGCACGCGTGTCCACGAAGTGGATAGCAACAAATACTACGTAGCCCTTGGCGGGGGGGAACGACGGTACATCTCGGAGCGCGAATATGGGATGTCGCCGCATGAAGCGCCAAGCGGTGCGACATCTCGCGTTCTTTTCGCAATAAGTGTAACTGCGATTATCATCGTGCTAGTTTTTGCGCTTTTGTGGCGACGAAGGCATAGAGAAGGAAGTAATCTCGTTTGAAGAGCATGGCTTTGTATGGTGGAGTGAAGACAAAAGAGACCTTTTTAGGGGAGCACAAACATGAAGGCAATTGTGAGATCGCGGCAGTTGTGTTCTGTTGCAATGTCGCTGGCGTGGGGCGCGTTCGTGCTTTGGCCTGCTATCTCAGTTACCAAAGCTCAGACCTGCCCGCAGGGTTGCCTTGTAACCGCAAATGGCATCGGTGTATGCCATGACTGGGACGACTACGATTACTTCAAAGGGGGTCCGGTAGCCTGGCAACCGCTTAACGATCCTGCCTCACAAGATCAGCAAGTGGCCACTTGGCAAGAGAGACAATGGTACTCATTTTCCAGGTGCGATTCCTGCGATTGCACCGCCGAGAGCTGCAGCCATCCCTGTTGCGGGGCACCGGAGAATGGCAGGTCGGATTATCATGGAACTACGTCCGAACCTAGTCAGTGCGTGACAAACGGGGGTTAGTCGATCGGATGCTTTGTTTGCTCCAACGGGACCAGGTTTGGATGGCGGGGACTCGGTGGCGAGCTGATTTGTTGGTGCCGGCGCAAGGTCGGCCGGATGCCCACCATGATTGAACGCGTTGTTGCGCTCCGGTTCACGCGGCCTTCCGGCAGTAGTGTCGAAGCAATCCGCCAAGTCGCTTGCGACACTCGATCTGGCCGGTAGTTTGTCCGACTTCTATGCCCGGCTCAAGCAACCGGTTGTCCAACCCTTGATGATTCCGTTCTTGATGATAGTGGGTGAGGAACTCGTGCGCCGCACGTTGCAGGGACTTCTCGCCAAAGAAGATCATGCGATCGAGACACTCTTCCTTCAGGGATCGAAAAAAGCGTTCCAGATGGGCGTTCAGGTTCGGGCTCCTCGGCGGCAGGAGGACTGCCTCCACACCCTTGGTCTTCAGGATCGCGCGCTTCCATGTCGCCTGGCGCTTTCGCGGGAGTTAAGTAAGGCGTCCCCGGAACTCCTCTTGCCGCCGCGATATTCCACGGCTAGGATGAAGAGTTTGCACACTTGTCACCGCAGGGATTTCTGACGGCATGGCGTCCAGTCCAGACATCGTTGTTACGGGGGTGGGTACGATCAGTCCGATCGGCATCGGGAACGAGCCCTTTTGGACCGCGCTGTGCGAGGGGCGGAGCGGCGTTCGGTTGCTGCCTCCGTTTGACGATCCGGCGTTGGCTGCGCCCTTCGGCGGAGTGGTGGCCGATTTCGACGCCAAGCAGTACGTCCGGCCGCGGAAGAGCCTGAAAGTGATGAGCCGCGACATCCAACTGGGCTTCGCGGCGGCCGATCTGGCGTATGTCGACGCCGGCCTGCGCGAACGCCCCGTCGACCCCGAGCGGCTGGGGGTGATGCTCGGGGCCGACCTGATCCCCTGCGAGTTGGATGAGTTGGCGGGCGCGTTTCGGAGTTGCACCATCGACGGCCGGTTCGACTTCAACCGCTGGGGCGCGGCGGTTACCGCGGAGTTGTTCCCCCTGTGGATGCTGAAGTATCTGCCCAACATGCCGGCCTGCCACATCGGCATTGCCCAAGACGCCCGCGGCCCCAACAACACCATTACGTTGGGCGACGTATCGACGCTTTCGGCCCTGGCCGAGGCCACCCGGGTGGTGGCGCGGGGGCAGGCCGACGTCATCATCGCCGGCGGGGTCGGCTCGCGGATTCATCCCGCGATGTGGATACGGGGCCAGATCATTGGGCAGTCGCGGCGGCGCGGCGATCCGGCCACGGCCTCGCGTCCCTTCGACGCCCTCCGCGACGGCCTCGTGAACGGCGAGGGGGCGGGAGCGTTCATACTGGAAACGCAGCCGCACGCCCAAGCCCGCGGCGCGAGAGTCCTCGCCCGCATCCTCGGCTTTGCCAGCGTTTTCGAGCCGCATGGCAACGGTCAGCCTTGCCAGGGCACGGCCATCCGCCGGGCCATCGTCGCCGCACTCGGGGCCGCCGGATTGAAGCCAACCGAGATCGGACACGTCGTGGCCCACGGCATCAGCACGATCGACAGCGATCGCCGCGAGGCGCAGGCCATCCGCGCAACGCTGGGCGACGTGCCGGTGACCGCGCCCAAGAGCTACTTCGGCTATCTCGGCGCGGCGTCTGGCGCGTTGGAGACGGCCTTGAGCGTGTTGGCGTTTCAGCACGGAGTGGTTCCGCCCACGCTCAATTACGAGCATCCCGATCCGGAGTGCCCGATCAACGTCGTTCATGGCCGGCCGTTGCCGCTCGGTCGCCCGACCGCCCTGATTCTCAGCCATTCCCCGTGCGGCCAGGCGGTGGCGCTGGTGCTGGGCGGGGCGGAGTAGCAGCTTGCGGCTGCGTGGCCTATCATTACAGTAGAGGAGAGTTGAAATCGGAGGATCGCTGCCAATGCCTGCCGTCATAGCCGTCGATCGTGGTGCGATTGCCGCATTCTGCCGGCGCCACCGCATTTGCCGATTGGCGTTGTTCGGTTCGGTCTTGCGGTCTGATTTTCGCGCAGAGAGCGATGTCGACGTGCTGGTGGAGTTTGAGCCGCGCCAGGTCATGGGATTGATTCGGCTGGCGGGAATCGAACGCGAGTTGTCGGAAATCCTTGGCCGCAAGGCCGACCTGCGCACGCCGGCCGATCTGAGCTGCTACTTCCGCGACGAGGTAGTTCGTACGGCCGAGGTACTGTATGACCAACGATGACCGCATCCGGCTGCGTCACATGCTGGAGTCGGCGAAGGAAGCCCAATCGTACCTCGTCGGAAGGAAACGCGCCGACCTGGACCATGATCGTATGCTGGTCCATTCCGTCGTTCGTTGTATCGAGATCATCGGCGAAGCTGCTACGCGGGTCTCCCCCCTGGGCCGCTCTGAAACCTCCTCGATCCCGTGGCCGGACGTCGTCGCGATGCGAAATCGTCTGATCCACGCCTACTACGACATCAATCTCGATCTTGTGTGGGACACTGTTGTTGACGATCTACCGCCGCTGATCGCGGACTTGGAACGGGCTGTTTCCTGACCGATGCCTGTCGATTACGCCTCATTTTCTGCTGCGGTTCTCCGGCTCGACCGAGCCCTGGCCGCGTTGGAGCCCGAGGCGGCTGCGGCGGGGGTGGCGCCGCCCGCGGGTGCAGAATGGTTCGACCTCTTGCGGAACAAGCTGCTGCCGCAGTTGGACTTGCCGCCGCTGCTGGTCGTGGCGATCGTCGGCGGCACGAACATCGGCAAGTCGGTGATCTTCAACCACCTGGCCGGCGAAGTGGCCAGCACGTCCAGTCCGCTGGCCGCCGGCACGAAACACCCCGTGTGCCTCGTGCCGCCGGGCCTCGACGACCCGGCTTTGCTCCAGCGGCTGTTCGAGCCGTTCGTGCTCTGCTCCTGGCATTCGCCCGACGATCCGCTCTTGGACACGTCCGAAAATCGCCTCTTCTGGCGATTGGGGCCGACGATGCCGCCGCGGCTCTTGCTCCTCGACGCGCCCGACGTGGATTCCGATCTGGCCGTCAACTGGCATCGGGCCCGGGCGATCCGCCAGGCGGCCGACGTGCTGGTGGCCGTCTTGACCCAGCAAAAATACAACGACGCGGCGGTGAAGCAGTTCTTCCGTGCGGCGGTCGAGGCCGACAAACCGATCATCGTGCTCTTCAACCAGTGCGAACTGGAGGCCGATCGCGAGTATTGGCCGCGCTGGCTGGCAACCTTCTGCCAAGAGACCGGGGCACGGCCGGAATTGGTCTACGTGGTTCCGTACGATCGCCGGGCCGCCGAGGAACTGCGGTTGCCGTTCTTCGCCGTTGCCACCACAAACTCCCCTCTCCCGACCAACCTTCGGTCGGTGCCCGGAGAGGGGACGGGGCCGTTTCATGACTCCCCTCTCCCGACCAACCTTCGGTCGGTGCCCGGAGAGGGGCAGGGGGTGAGGGCGGACGAAGGTTCAGGGTTCAGGGTTCAGGGTTCAGAGGGCGCAACTCAAGAGTCAGATGCCGCTGGTCATCCTTCATCCGTCATCCTTCATCCTTCGGCCGCCAATCTCCGCGACGATCTGGCCGCGCTCAACTTCGACGCCATCAAGATTCGCACATTCCGCGGCGCGCTCCGCCGCGTGCTCGATCCGCGGCAGGGCGTGCCGGCGTATCTGGAGTCGATCCGCACGGCGGCCGGTGATTTCTCCGCAGCAGCGGGCGCGCTTTCGGCCCGGGAGATGGTGCGGGTAGGCTGGCCGACGCTGCCCACCAGCATCCTGGTCGACGAAATCCGCACGTGGTGGGACATTTCGCGGCAGCCCTGGTCGCGGCAGATTCACGGCTTCTATCGCACTTTGGGCGCGGCGCGACCTGGCCCGTCCGGGCCGCGTGGAATGCCCTCGCTGGGCCGCCTCTCGATCCGATCGGCGCCTTTCAGCAGCAGGAACGGGCGGCCGTGATCCTGGCCGTGGAAAAACTGCTGGACGAGTTGGAGCGGCTCGCCCAGGTAGGCAACAATACGCTGCGTCCCCGGCTGCGGCAATTGCTGGGCGGCCACGCCCGGGCGACGCTCTTGGCCCGCGTCGAAGCGGCCCACGAAAGCCTGGCCGCGGTGGACGACTATTACCGGGCATTCTTGCAGGCCGAACTCGACGCCTGGCGGCACTCGAACCCGCGGGCCGTGCGATTCCTGCAATCGCTGGACCATGCGGCGGCGCTTGCGCGGCCGGCCATCACGGTGGGGCTGTTCTTCACGGGCCTGCATTTTGCCGGCGATCTGGTGGGCCAGGCGGCGGCCCATGCCGCCAGCACCACGGCCGCGCACGTGGCCACCGAGGCGGCCATCGCCGGCGGCATCACCGGCGGCGGCGAGGCCCTGGTAAGCGGCACCAGCGAAGGCGTCCGCCAGGCGGCGGGCCGGCTCTTCGGTCGGCTGCAATCCCGCTACGCCCAGCAGCGGGCCCGTTGGCTGGCCGAGTGGCTCGAGCGCGAGTTGCTCGGCGATTTGTTGGTCGATCTCCGCCGCGGCGCTGAAGTGCCGCAGGGAGCGGCGTTTCGAGAGGTCGAAGCGACCTTGCAGCAAGTAGGTCAGGCACGGGGTGCCTGACCTACGGGCTACGGGCTACGGGACTTTGTTACACATTTTGGGCGAGCAGGGCTCGGAGGCGGAAATGGACAAGCATGATATCCCGATTATGATGATATTGAGCCCGACCATTATCATTGTCGCCTGTATATTGGTGATTCTCTGAATGGCACGTGAACTTCTGTAAGTCGTTTTATGGGAAGATGATATGGACACAAAAGGCCTCTCTTGTCAAAAGGGGGTTGTGAAAGACCAAGTCCCTCATGGCAAGGAGGCCAAAGATGTTTCAGTCGTTTCATGCCGCCGTGGCAAGAGCTCGCCGTCACAACACGTTGTACTTCGCGGCGTTGCTCTGCGAGGATCGGATCGAAGAAGCTTTTGGAACCGCAAGATGGCTTTGGCAAGGGTGGATTTACACCCCAGCCGTGACGGTCTGGGTTTTCCTTTCGCAATGCCTCAGCGCCGATCATTCGTGCCGCGATGCGGTAGCCCGTTTGATGGCTTGGCGAGTGGCTTGCGGTTTGAAACCATGTTCCGCCGATACCGGAGCGTATTGTACGGCGCGAAACGATTTGCCGGAAGACGTCCTGCACGAATTGATGCGCGGCACGGGCAGGCAGGTCGAGGACGAATCGTCAGAGACCTGGCTTTGGCATCGGCGAAGGGTCCGCGTGGTGGACGGCTCGACGATCACTATGCCCGACACACCCGCGAACCAGGCGGCCTATCCGCAGCAGAAATCGCAGAAGCCCGGCTGCGGCTTTCCTCTCGCCCGAATCCTGGTGATCTTTTCGCTCTCGGTAGGAACAGTGTTGGAGGCGACGATTGGCAAGTACAAGGGGAAGCAGACGGGCGAGAACAGCTTGTTCCGCGAGCTTCACGCGACGCTTGCCGAAGGCACGGTTGTCCTGGCGGACCGCTATTTCAGCGGTTGGTGCGACATTGCGTTGCTCTTGCAGCGCCGCGTCGACATCGTCGTTCGCAAGCATCAACTCCGGCGAACAGACTTCCGCACGGGCCAGCGATTGGGCAAGGAAGATCATCTCGTGGCGTGGTCTCGGCCCGAACGACCAACATGGATGTCGGCCGAACAATACGCCACACTGCCCGGAGAGTTGACCTTGCGAGAACTCCGCATCCGTGTCACACAACCCGGCATGCGTACGCGATCGCTGGTGGTGGTGACGACGTTGTTGGACGCGGAGCAGTATCCGGCCGAGGAGATCGCCTTGTTGTACCGGCGTCGATGGCAGGCGGAGCTTTATCTGAGAAGCATCAAGATCGTCTTGCAAATGGACCATCTGCGGTGCAAAACTCCCGAGCGCGTCCGCAACGAATTCTACATGCATCTGGTCGGTTACAATCTGATTCGCGGTGTCATGGCGACGGCCGCTCAGCAGGCCGACAAGTCGCCGTGGGAAATCAGCTTCAAGGGAACACTTCAAACGCTCAGCCAGTACCTTCCGCTGCTTCTGGCCAACGCCACGACCGACGCCTGGTGCGAGGCGTTGTTGACGGCCGTGGCTACGCACATCGTCGGCGATCGGCCCGACCGTTTCGAGCCGCGGCGCGTCAAACGTCGCCCCAAACACTACCTGCGTTTACAAAAGCACCGCCGCCTCTACACAAGTCGTGAGGAGCCAACTCGTTAGGAAAGTTCACGTGCCATTCACAGCAACCCTCTTTTCACCGGCGTCATGGCCTTGTAGCCTGAGTACCGATCCACTGCCAACACCCCGGAAGCCTTTAGCCCCAAGTGCGACTGCGGCACTTCGTGGCCGCGACTGGGATCGAGCAGATAGACCACCGTATCCGTGCCGAGAATGACCCACAACCACCAGCCATAGCCCTTTTTCCCGTCCAAAACGGCGAAAACCAGCCATCGGGTTTCGTCGGCTTGATGGAAGTCGCCTTGCCGATTTCGCTCGCACAATGCCTCGTAGATCGGCTGCAACATCGGCCCCATCCGTTGCAGCCCGTCGTTGATCGTGCCACCCGGCAAGTCCAAATCATACTGTTCGAGTTGCCCGAGCAGCCGTTCCGTGGGCCGATACGACGAATACTTATCCAACAAGACAAACACCCAGATCGAAACGCCGTAGTTGCCTTTGGGAATCAATTTCGGCGGCGGCGGGGCCGTAAGCGTTCGCCTCGCGGGATCGCAATCGCACGCCGCCCGATAGCGTCGCCGTCGAATGCGCCGCCAATGCGCCCGCACGTCGATCTCCAACACCTCCGAATCTTCCGTGTCTGACATCATCGCGGGCAACCTTCCGCAGATCGGACAGATCAACGATTCTTCCGGCAGCGCGACAAACTCTTCCTCGACTGGCAGATGGGAATAGTCGCGCCGACCGTGGCCGGCATGACCGGGCTGCGCACCGCGTTTCTTGGGAGTCGTTTCGACCTCTTGGGGATCGAACAAATCGTTGGCCCGATTGCCTTGGGCCGACTTCTCCGACTTGCGACCAAAGAGCTTGTCTTGCAGGGCGCAGGACCTGACCGCGAGATTGTTCAAGCTCCTCGGTCAACTGTTCAAGGCGTCTTAGGGCCTTGGCATGTTGGCTTTTCCAATAGCCGACTTCCCGGCGGAAATCTCTCTGCAACTGCTCCAGTGCGCAGTTCCAGACGTTCGACGGCCGGGCAGTTCGCACAAGAGACCAACGTCTTCGTCGTCTCGGTCGGCGGGACCAGAAGCGTGGCATTCATAAGGCCACGCTATATCCAGATTGCCCCCCTCAGGCCAGATCAATATCTTCGCCAACCCACCCCAAAGGACGGGTTGGACGAAGCTTTACTACCAAGTGGATCCAACATAATTCGCGCGGAATACGACTTTACCCTTCAAACCCCGTGATTCCACGGCAGCCGCTCGAATTGCCCCGGCACCCGACGTGCGATCAGCCGTTCGGCGTTTCATGCACTCGTAACCATCTCCAAACAGTGAAATCATAGCACGGGCTGGTCGAGGCCGGCAAGGGGGCGTCCCTGGGCATGCCTGCTCGCATGGGGGCGAGTCCGCGCGAAAACGCCGCGCGCATGCCGACACGCACCCCACTTGCTGATCTCTCCGCAACGGGCGGGAGTCAACGCACCAGCGGCATCGGCGTGAAACCCACCACGATGAACGCCAGCGTCAGCCAACCGAGGATGGTGCGACTGATCCCCAACGGCTCCTCGTCGTTGGCCGTGGGCGGGTGGATCGGGCCCATCAGCAGCAACAGAAAGAGCATCACCGTCCACTGCCAGAGAATCTTGTATTGCCAGATCACGAGGAAGACGGCGGCGAACAGCAGGAAGCTGGCAACCTTGTGCGCCTTCTTTCGCAACAGCGCGTACAGCACGTGCCCGCCGTCGAGTTGACCGATGGGGATCAGGTTCAACGACGTGATGAACAGCCCGACCCAACCGGCAAACAACATCGGCGTGAGAACTACGTCCATCTCTTTGGGGATCGGGCCAAAAATGTGATAGGCGAGAAGCTGTAGCAGCAGAGGGTCGCCGTACTGATGACCGTGAGGATGTATCACCCCCAGCTTTGCTTGGTGCAAGCCGATCACTACGAAGATAATCGTCGGTATCAATCCGGCCAACGGGCCGCTGATGCCGATGTCGAACAGGGCGCGGCGGCCCCCCACGCGCGGCTCCATGAGGATCACCGCTCCAAACGTGCCAAAGGGCGATAGCGGCATGGGGATGAAGAACGGCGGCTCGGCAAACACTCCGTAGCGATAGGCCTGAAGAAAATGACCCATCTCGTGGCAAAGCAGAATCGTCATCACCGGCACTGCATACCATAGGCCGGTCAGCAGGCCTTGCCACCAATCATTCCTCGGGTCGTCAAGCTCGGCGCCGGCCCAGAGCGTGGTCAGGCACGTGGCGATGAAAAGCAGCACGGCCAGCCGCCAACGTCGGCGCGGCCGCTCGGTGCTGGCCTCCTCCCGCTCCCGCGGCGTCCCCGGCAATACTTCGACAACTTCAGCCCGGATAATCTCCGGCTCAGATTCCGCTTCCTCATGCATTGGGTTATCCATCCTGTGCATTCTAGCTTGCCGTGGCTGGTGGGCAAGCCGGGCTTGCTTGTTTACAGAGGACTGCCCCAATCTTCGCGGCGCGATAGCCGCTATTGCGCGAACGATTCTAGTTCCCACGCTCCTATGAAAATATCCCTATTTTCATCCGTCAGGGCGAAGCCCACTTCATAACGACTCTGCGCGGGAAACGGCCCTCGTGCGACGCTCCGCGTCGATCGCGTGGACTATCGTGGACGCCCTCCGTCCTCTCGGATGTTGTTGGTCAACGGCGTTGCTAACTTCCAATTTCCGACTCCCTCAAACGGTTAGCGCTGCGAGTCGCGAACGAACGATTGACGCCGCGCCTCGACGCGACGAGGGAGCGTCACGTTGGATAGTATACAGATAGTCATGTATTGCGTCAACCGTAGAATTGGCCAAGGGCGCGGCCAAATCTCGTGGCACTGGCCATGAGGGCCAAAGGCCCTGCCGTTCGCTCAGACCAGGGCAGCGCCCCAGGGAATCGTGGCGATCAGGCCCATCCGTCGGCCCAAGGGGCCAATCGCTCGATGAATGATCGGCCCGTTGGGCCGACTGCCGGTTTGGCCAGTGTCGGCACTGCCGCCCCGCGCGCACGGGGATGAGATCACCGCCCTGGCCCCCTGGTTCGGCGCCAAGCACTGCCGCCCCGCGCACGGGGATGAGCGAGTCCGGCTTGAGAGAGAAGTCGGTCGGGGGGCACTGCCGCCCCGCGCACGGGGATGAGGTTGGGAGTGCAACCGGCCGCTGACATCTTGACACTGCCGCCCCGCGCCACGGGGATGAGCACGAGCCGGAGCGGAAGGCCATCGGCCGCGTGGCTGCCGCTCCGCGCACGGGGATGAGCAAGGCCAGGTCTATGGCTGGTGCAGTCGAGCCACCTATGCTAAACTCAGAACTCCGGCGTCCATAGCCCCCTCTGTAGAATTATTTTGCAGGCTGCCCTTGACAGGAGGTTTAGGTAAACCTAAACTAACTGATGGCGGGTGACGATGTAACACGTATTGCCGCCAGGGGCCACAGGCGGATCGTCGAGTACGCGATCCGTGCGGACGGCCGCATGCCGGCCAAAGAGTTTCTCGACGGCCTCGACATCCGCGACCGCAATCATTTGAAGGCGTGGTTCGTTCATCTGGCCGATGGCGGCGAGCAGGAGATGAACAACGACCAGGTGTTCAAGGCCGAGAGACCGCCCTTTTGGACATTCAAGCGGAGGAGCAAGAAGAGTCCCAAGGGCGGCGACGGCATGATTCGGATGCCCTGTTTTCGCGTCGACAATCGGTGGATTCTCACCCACGGTTTTTGGAAGCCTCCGCAATCGAAATGGCCGGAGCGTGAGTTTACGTTGGCCGAGCAGATTCGGCAGGAAGTCTTAGCTCGCGAGAAGCGAACGACTTAGCGGGGAGGAACGATCTCATGACAGACAGCGATGTGTCCCGGTTGACCAACGACTCCGAAGAGATGCGGGTTTTTCAGCAGGAGCGGTTAGTGGTCGAGATCACCGATTTGATGTGCAAGGCCATGAAGGAGCGCGGCATCAGGCGCGGACAACTGGCAAAGCAACTGCACAAGAGCAAAGGGCGCATCAGCCAGATTCTCAACGGAGAGACCAACCTGACGCTGCGCACCGTGGCCGACGTTTTCACGGCCCTCGGCAAGACGTTGACGGTGTCGGCAGACGACATCTTCGTCGAGCGAGCGCCGCTGCAATGCGTCGGGCAGGTCTTCGCCGTGTCGGCAGTGGCGTGCCAAACCGCCGAGTATCACATGGAGGAACGGGAGTAAGGGCGACCAATTTAAGCGTGCCTCGCACGCGCGTGCCGCTGCCGCTTTGGTCAGCAGCGGCGCCCGCGCGGTCGTCCTGCTATTTGGCCGACTTCTCAGGGCCGGAGGCCGCGTGGTTGAGCCCGGCAAGAACTTCCTGGGTGATATCGACTGCATCGCTGTCGGCGGCATGGCTTCGGTAGACCACCACCGCGCTGATACGTTTGAGTACCGTCGCTGCGTCCTCATCATGCGTCGTGAGGTGCCCCTGGATTGGCGGTTGGTCGAGAATGCTTCCCAAATTCTCGCGGCGCAGCACCAAGTTGATGTCATGCTGCTTGGCATACTGGGTAATCGCCGCGTTGATGTCATTCCATGCATCCCCGTAGATGTTTTTCTCTTGCTCGAGTGCTTCCTTCTTCCTCGCCTTAACAGAGGCCTCCAATTCACGTTGCAGCACACTTGCTTTCTCCTCCAGCGCCGCTGCGCCGTGCCACGTTGGGCCTCTTCAATCTGCTTCTGCAAGTCAACGATCGCCGCGCGATGCCGCCGGACGTTGTCTTCCCATGACATGACGCGCTGCTTGAACGATTCCATGGACCGACGAAATCCATCGTGATGTTTGAAGAGGTAATTCATATCGACAACCGCGACATGCCTCGCCACAGACGTCTTGGCGGTCGCTGCCGCGGGCGTTGCTGCCGTTTCTGATGCACGCGGCTTGCTTTCTTCATCAACCGCCATGTTCCGCGCTGCAGACGTCCTCGCACTCGTTTCCGCCGACACGGGCGCGGTTTCTGATGAACGAGGCTTGCTTTCTGCATCCGGCGACATCGTGGACTCGCCACCTTGCATGAATACCGGTGAAACGCTGAGAACCGCCACCACGGCCAGCGCCGCCACGACGCGCGTGCGTCTCGACAACCGACGATACGTTCGACCTTCCATAATCATCTCGATTCTCCTTGACAGGGGGTAAGCACGCCCGAATCCGCTCGCGCCGAGAGGCAGGGCGCACGGAGGTTCTGTAAGAAAGTCCGCGGCTTCGAACAACGTCTTCGCGTACGAGTGGCCGCTGCCGGGCAACATGCGCAGCACCCAGTCATCGCAGCACCGCTCCGCGGCGTCTTGGAGGGCGCGGCAGGCAATCCACGTGATGGGATTCCACCAATAGAGCCCCAAGACCACTGCTTCAAACCACCGCACGTATTGATCGCCACGCCGCATGTGAGCCAGTTCGTGGCTCAACAGCGTGGCCTGCTCCCTAATCCCAAGACGCATGAGCAGCATTCTGGGGAGCAGCAGCGTGGTCCGGCTTCCCAGGGTCCAGACCATGGGCGGTATGGCCGCTTCGGTCACGCGCACGTCGGGAAATGCCGCAGGCCAAAGCGGGTCGCCAGACTGTCAATCTGCCGAATCCATTCGTCGGGGGCACTTTCGGTTTGACTTACCAAGTGGTGAAAACGGACCACGCGGGTCGCCGAAACCACAAACCAACAGATCGACCCCGCAAGCCATACCCAGAAGACAAGCAACGTCCAGTTGTACCCCGGCCGTTGCTCGCAGGTTGCGGGAGGGGGCCCAACGAACCGCGGATGGGCTGACGAAGTTTCGCTGGCCGGCGCTTGGGCGGCGTGCGGCGACTCTCGAAATGACGATTCCTTATGCCCGCCAGTGATGGGAGCGAACGTGGATTGACGCCCCGCCGCTTCATTGGTGGCTGGCAGCGCCGCGACCGGCAACGAAACTATCGGTGGGGTAATCAATTTCAGAAGGACGAGCAACCACAGCCCGTGGACCACCGTTGGCCGGGCACCAAACTTTGCCACAACCGCGGCGACGATTGTCAATCCGGCCGCGATGGCGGCGTTTGTCAATCCAACCTCCAACAATTCGTTCACGGTTTAGTCCCAATACCGTTCAATTGATCTTTCAATAAAAGTAGCCTCCCGCCAAGATTGGGTTGTCACAAATCCTTTCTGGCAAGGAGGCTACGATGATTTCGGTCGACAAGGAAGTCGCCCAGTTCGCGTCTTGGCCGACGCGAGAACGAATCCGTGCTCTGAAGCGTATCATCCCGCGGGCCAAGGTGGAAGCCATCTTGGAGCGATGCGGCAAAGCGAAGGGCTTCTGCCGTCGCCTTCCAGGGTGGTTCATGGTCTGGTTCGTGGTTGCCCTGGGGTTGTTTTGCTGCGATTGTTATCGGCAGGTTTTTCGCTGGTTGCAGCCGTTTCGGCGGAACGGCACTCCCGGCCGATCGACATTGTGTGAGGCCCGAAAACGCATCGGCTTGGCACCGTTTCGTGCGCTGGCTAATGCAGTCGTTCGGTTGCTTGCCAAACCTGACACCCCAGGAGCGTTCTACCGCGGATTGCGTCTGATGGCGCTGGACGGGTTCATCCTGGATCTTCCCGATACGCCGGAGAACGAACGGGTCTTCGGCAGACCGGGCAGCGGTCGTGCTCCTGGCGCGTATTCGCAGGCACGGGTTTTGGCGTTGTGCGAAACGGGAACCCATGTGTTGTGGCGGTGTCTGATCAAATCCATTCGCATCGGCGAGGTCACCATGGCCCACGATCTGCTGCGTCACCTGAAGGAAGGTATGTTGCTGCTGTGGGATCGCGGTTTCTTCAGTTATCAGACCATTCAGGAGGTGTTGGATCGCCATGCGCATTTGCTGGCACGAGTCAAAACCGGCCTTATTTTCCAGCCTATTCGCCGTCTTTCCGATGGATCGTACCTGGCCAAGGTGTATCGCTCGGCTCGTCATCGACGAAAGGACGAAGGCGGGATCGAGGTGCGGATCATCGAGTACACCTTCGATGATCCTGGCCGCCCCGGAAACAAGGTTATGCACCGTTTGCTGACGACCTTCCTGGATGAAACCTTGGACCCAGCCGTGACCCTGATCGAGCTTTACCACGAGCGTTGGGAAGAGGAACTGACCATTGATGAGTTGAAGACCCACCAACGAGAGCGGCCGGTCTTGCGGAGCCAAACGACCATCGGCGTATTGCAAGAGATTTACGGGCTCCTCTTGGGCCATTACGTTGTGCGCGTCCTGATGTACGAAGCGGCCTTGCAGAAGCGCGTTGATCCGCAACGGATTTCTTTCACCGCCACCTTGAACATCTTGCGATGTCGCTTGCCCGAGTGCCCGAAAAGCGCTTGTGCCCTGCGGCAGTGGTATCAGGCGCTGCTGGAGGAAATTGCCGAGGAAATACTTCCCGCTCGCCGTAACCGAATCAACCCACGCGTGATCAAACGAAAGATGAGCTGCTGGGCGAAAAAAAGGGCCGAGCATCGTCATTACCCCCAGCCAGCCAAAGAGTTTCGACCTGCCATCGTTCTAATCCGTTGAACGGTATTGGGTTTAGTCCCCTCCGTGGCAGGTTGCTCCGGTGCGCGTTCTTCCAGCAGACGGCGAATCTTCTCACGTTCCGCCGCACTTAGTGCATGCCGCTCGACCAGGTTCATCAACAGCGGCACCAGCGATCCGCCCGAAAGACGTTCGGCCACGGCTTGAAGCTGCTGGCCGGCAAAATGCGTGCGCGAAACCGCGGCTTGGACGCGATGCGCGAAAGGCGATCGGTCCCGACGGACATATCCCTTCGCCTCAAGGCGGTGCAAAAGCTTCTGGACCGTGGCAATATCCGAGGCCGCCCCGCGCGGATATAGCGCGTCGGTGATTTCGCGAGTGGTCGTCTCGCCGTGATCCCAAAGGAATTCGAGGACACCAAGTTCTGCTTCGGCAACTTTTTGACAACGTTGGCTCACGGCAGTCCTCGCGGCGATCTAAGACTTAGTGTCTTGGGATTCTAAGACATCTTGTCTTCTCACGCAAGCCCAGTTTTTTTGCCCCAGGCATCGCGCGAACAATCTCAGTTTGCGTCGGCGGGCCCGTAGAAATCAAGGCCGTCTCTGCCCCCACGGAGCGGGCAACGAGGGGATTTCGACGAGGTTCGAGAGCCAGTCGCACGTTGACCGCCACCGATGACTGGCATACTAGCACAATATAGTGGGGTTCGCGGGTCGCTCCCCGCCCGTCCCTCCCCGATTCCGATTGCGTACGCGTTCCGACACCGACACTCAATCCATAATTGCATGGCCGGCCTGCCGGGTTCGTTGTTTCGGATTTCCCCCTAAATTTTCGCAGACCGCTCCCCCTCCCCCAATTGCTATGCTATGATAACCCACGTGGCATGTAGGGGCCATCTGTGGGGTGTCGCGGTGCGAGTCGTTCCCGACACTCCTGCCGAATTTTCTCTCACGCGAGGAGTTCCCAATGTCTCAGCAGAGCAAGATTCAGTTGTTGATTGCTGACGACCACGAGGTGGCTCGCAGCGGGCTAAAGAGCATGCTCGCCGGCACCGAGGTCAAGGTTGTCGCCGAAGTGGTCACCGGGCAAGCGGCCGTCAAGTATGCCGTAGACAACGCGGTGGACGTCGTGTTGATGGACGTCCGCATGCCCGACGGCGATGGCTTGACCGCACTGGGCCGCATCAAGTTGGATAAGCCGGATCTGCCCATCCTGATGTTCTCGAACTACGATGACCCCACCTATGTCGCTCGCGCGGTCGCCTTGGGAGCCAACGGCTATCTCCTCAAGGGTTGCACCCGTGACGAGCTGCTCACCGCGATCAAGACCGCGGCCACGGGCGAGAACCTCTGGACGCGCCAAGAGCTTCGCCGCGTGGCCGGCGCTCTGGCGACGCCGCGCATCAACGCCGACGTCGAGGCCCCGCTGACCAAGCGCGAGAACGACGTGCTGCAACAACTGGCCGCCGGCTTGACCAACAAGCAGATTGCCGAAGCGCTGCACATCAGCTATGAAACCGTCAAGGAGCACGTCCAGCACGTGCTGCAAAAGATCGGCGTCTCCGACCGGACGCAGGCCGCGGTGTGGGCCGTCCGCAACAAGCTTGCCTGAACGCAACCACAGAACGACAATTGTGCAGGAGGACAACCATGAAAGCCACGGTAGACCAGGATTTGTGCGTCGGATGCGGCCTTTGCCCGGAACTTTGCCCCGAGGTCTTTCGGATGGACGGCGACAAGGCCGTCGCCAAGGTCGATGAGGTCCCGGCCGAAGCGGAGGACGCCTGCCGCGATGCGGCCGAACAGTGCCCGGCGGAAGCCATCAAGATCGAGTGAGATGGGCACAGGTGTGTGCCGCCTGTTGGATTCGCTCCCTATATCAGGTGCGCCATGACTGCTCCTCTGCCCGAGCAACAAGTCGGCGAACGTCGACCTTGGCGGCATAGCCGCTGGATGCTTGTGGGAACTGCCGCCGCAGTGCTGGCGGGCATTGCGATGGCGGCGGTCCTCATCACGACTGACGTTCTTCGGGCTGTCGATCCGCCTGTGCTCAAAGCGAGCGCGAAGCAACTCAATCGCACGGACATTACCCCGCACCTTGAGAACCAAGATCGAGCCCGGCAAGAGTGTGCTCTGGTGCTCCACGTTCCAGCTTGTGTGGAACGAAGGTTGCACCTACGCGGGCGGTGATATCCACCTGCAAAACGAGCCGGAGATGGTAGCGATCCTCAACAAAAAAGCGGCTAAGGAAACGGACGTCGATCCGGCAGGTTGCCTCGTCATGTCGGGACTGGTCCAAGACGGCATTGTGGGCAAGATCCGCCGGGAACTCGAGCGGAAGTTTGCCGGGCAAGCCAAACCCGAGTTGCTCAACAGCGTCGAGGCTCGATTGCCGCCCGACGGCTGGTTAGCCTATGCCTATCTGTTCCGAGACCTGCCCTTCGAGTACCCGTTCAAGCGATTCGAGGAACCGCTCGTGTTTGGCCCAGCGAAAGTGGCGTCGTTCGGCGTGCGACATCTTACTTCGCGCATGGACGAGTCGCACAAGGCCGGCCAGGTCGCAATCTTGGACTACAAGAATGACGAAGATTTCATCGTGAAGCTGCCAGCCGAAGGACACGAGCGAGCGGATCGTGTTGGCCAAGATCGCTCCAGCGGAGACGCTACAGAAGACCATTGAGGCCGTTCGCGCCCGCATCGCTTCGTCCGGCCTCGATCGATGGCGTCAAGGCATGATACCGCAGGAGTCGATCGTGGTGCCAGTTCTTAACTTCGACTTGTGGCAAGAGTATGCCGAACTCTGCGGCAAGAGCATAGTCACGCCCGGGCCTCTACAAGGATCGCCGATTGTCTTGGCGCTACAGACGATCCGGTTCCGGCTTGACGAGCGGGGCGCGATCTTGAAATCCGAGGCGGCAATGGCCTTGAGTGCCGGGGAACCGGAAGCACCTCGCCAACTGGTTTTCGACAAGCCATTCCTGATTCTTCTGGAGCGCGGCGACGCGGCGCAGCCCTACTTCGCCTTGTGGGTCGACAACGCGGAGATTTTGACGCCGTTCAGGTGAACCATGAGATTGCCGTTCGTAGCCGATGGCCGGTTGCGATTGCACGCGAGCAGGGATTTTCAGGATCGCCTGCGGGCGCTGAAGGAATCGATTCGAGCGCGTCATGCCGTCGAAATTGCCGAGGCCGGGTTCTTCCGACGATGTCTCTTGCGTTGGCGGATGGCGGCAGAATATCGGCGCGAACGAAAGAGACTTGAGCCGTCGCCATACGCGCTGTACGGGGCAACTCTGGGGACCGTCAAACCGCAGTCACGGTCCGCGCGTGAGCGATCTCGCCGCGCCCCACCGATCGTACCTGATCGGCAAACAACGAGACTACCGCCAAGGTCTCTCCGTCCAGGGCCATGAACTCAACGTCGTAACCCTGATCCCCGTGTACAAGCACGACCGTGCCAAGATCGCCTCGGCTGAGGCCGTGCTCCGGCAAATCGACAGCCAGGACGACCGTATCCAGTTCTTTGAGCATTATGATACGCCTTTGATGGGGTACGCCGTCACGAGACGGGGTGCCTCTTGGCCATCACCCACAAACTAAACGCTCCGCACCTTGGCAAACCTTCCACCGGCCCCTTCCATTATACCCTCTACGACGTACCTTGTCCCGAAGGGCGTTGCCTCGACTTTCGCCACGGATGCTCCGCTACGTGCCGTTTCAAGGCGGCGGCCAGTTGCTCCCAGCGCTGGTCCGAGAAGCCGAGCGTATCGAAGAAGGCCGCCTTGTGCCGACCCCAGCGGTGAGTCGGCGAGAGAAGGTAGCCCGCCACCTTCTCACGCGGAACAACCGCCAGCGCATAACCTGGGAGCTTCACAACTGCCTTGGCCCCGTCAATTGCTGCTTTTCCACGAACGCCCGATAGTCCTCCGGCGTGTCGATGCCGAAGGTGGGCTCGTCGACGACGCCAACGAGAATCGAATAGCCCGCCTCCAGCACGCGAAGCTGCTCCAGTTTCTCGATCTGCTCCAGCTGCGAGGGCCGCATCGCGGCCAGTTGCAGCAGGAAGTCGCGGCGATAGGCGTATAGCCCGACGTGCTGGTAGAACGTGGGCGGGTCGGATTGTAGCAGGGCGTCGTCCCAGTGCCGGGGCAACGGGATCACGCTGCGGCTGAAGTACATCGCCCGGCCCTGGTGGTCGAACACCACCTTCACGCAGGCCGGGTCTTCCAACTGCCGCCGGCGGCGGATGGGCGTGGCCAGCGTACTCATCACGGCGCGTCGGGTTCTCCTCCAACAGTTCGAATGGCCAAGTCGATCGAACTGGCCGGCGATCTCCGGCTCGTCCCCTTGCACGTTGACGATAATGTCGACGTCGGTCATCCGCCGGGCGACCTCGGCCACCCGATCGGTGCCGCTGGGGGCCGCGGGACTGGTCATCTCCACGTCGCCGCCGAACGAGCGGACCTCGTCGAAAATCTCGGCATGGTCGGTGGCCACGCAAATGCCCGCCGGCCGGGTCGGCCGCTGGGCGGCCTCGTACGTGTGCTGGATCAGCGACTTGCCCGTCTCCCGCAGCAGCAGCTTTCGCGGCAGCCGCGTGGAAGCAAGTCGGGCGGGAATAACGATTTGGCTCGTCGAGCGAACTCGCAGTTTCGGGGCGGCCTGGGCCATCCGATGCGTCCTCCATGACAGGTTTGATGGACATTGTGCGGCCTATTTTTAGCCGATTTGCCCGGCCTGGGGTAGACGAATCCGAAACCGAGTAATACGATGTAATAAACGTGCCCAATGTCGGAGGCGCATTGACCCATGACCAGTCCAAGACGAAAGCAAGAGATCATCACGTTCAAGGCGGACGAGCCCCTCCGGGAGGCGATGCGCGGCATCCCCAACCGTTCGGAGTTCATCCGGGCCGCGATCCTCGCCGCCTTGGACAGCGTATGCCCCCTGTGCAAGGGCAGCGGCATCCTCACCCCCGATCAGCGAAAGCACTGGGTCGAGTTCGCCGAGCATCACGCCCTGGCGGAGTGCGAAGATTGCCACGCCGTGCATCTGGTGTGCGAGGCGGGCACTCAGGCGGACGTGAAACAAGGGAAGTAACCGGATGACTTGCGCGACATCCAGATTGGTGTTCGGAACGGCAGTCACCGGCGGCAGCACCGTTGTGTTTGCTGCTTCTGTGTCCTTGCTTCTGCTGGCCGGTTGCGGTGCGACCGCGGTGGATCGCCCGGCGGACGGCCGCTTGCCGGTATTCGCCGGCATTCCGCCGCTGGCGTATCTGGTGGAGCAGATCGGCGGCGACCACGTGAAGGTCGACGTGCTGGTGCAGCCGGGCCAAGACCCGCACACCTTCGAGCCCACGCCGCAACAGATTCTCGCCCTGAGCAGGGCGGCCATCTTCTTCAAGATCGACATGCCGTTCGAGAGCGTGCTGTTGGAGAAAGTTCTGGAGGGCAACCGGCGGCTGAAGGTGGTCGACACGACTCGCGGCATCAAGAAACGCAAGATGGACGCCCCCTGCTGCGAAGCTGCTGGCGGACACGACCACGCTCAGGAAACGCCGGGCGGCGAGCCCGACCCGCACGTCTGGCTCTCGCCGCCGCTGCTGAAGATCCAGGCCCAAAACATCGCGGCGGCGCTCGGCGAGATCGATCCCGAGCCATGAGCGCGATTACCAGCAGAACCTGGCCGCGCTGGTCGATCGTCTCGACGCCGTCGCATCGTCGCATCCAGAAGATGCTGGAACCCTATCGAGGCCGGTCGTTCTACGTGTTTCATCCGGGCTTCGGCTATTTCGCCGACGCCTACGGACTGAAGCAGGAGGCGGTCGAAGCGGGCGGCCGGTCGCCCACGCCCAAGCAGCTTCGCGTCCTGATCGAGCAAGTCCAGGCCGACGGCGTGAAGACCATCTTCGTGCAGCCGCAGTTTGCCCCGCAGAGCGCCCAAGTCGTTGCCGAGGCGATCGGCGGCAAGGTGGTGCCGATCAACGGATTGGGCAAAGACGTAGTGAGAAATCTTGAAGACATTGCGGAAGAAGATCGAACAAGCGTTCCAGGAAAGTTCACCACAGAGACACGGAGAACACCGTGATTCAACAAAGTGAGAGGGTAACCGCCGAGGACGCGGAGGACGCCGAGAGAAGAATCATGAGAGACTATTGTTTGATGCATGTCGATCGAAAATGGAAATTTATCGACGATCTTCCCTGTCGTTCCTCTGCGTCCTCCGTGTCCTCTGCGGTTTTGTCGATAGCGCTGCCTCTCTCTTTGTATTCCGTGTTTCCGTGGTGCTTCTGCCCGATCTGAGTTTGGGACTATGTCGACCGAGCCCGTCATTTCACTTCGCGACGTTACCTTCTCCTACGGCGGCGAGCCGGCGTTGGAGGACGTGAATCTGTCGGTGGACGAGCGCGAGGCGGTGTGCATCGTCGGGCCCAACGGCGGCGGGAAGACGACGCTGGTGAAGCTGATCCTCGGCCTGCTCACGCCGCAGCGGGGCGAGGTGCGCGTGTTCGGCCAGCCGCCCGCACCGGGCCCGGCTCCGCGCCGGCTACATGCCGCAGCACGTGCAGCACGACCCGCAGTTTCCCGTCACGGTGATGGACATCGTGCTGATGGGCCGGCTGGGCCACGGAGGACTGGCGGGCGTGCTGGGCTGGCACGGACGTGCCGACCGCCGCGCCGCGCTCGACGCCCTCGGCCAGGTCGGCATGGAGGATTTCGGGCGGCGGCCGTTCGCCGCGCTTTCCGGCGGGCAGCGGCAGCGGGTGCTGATCGCCCGGGCGCTGTGCTGCAAACCCGACCTGCTGCTGCTGGACGAGCCCACCTCGAACGTCGACTCGCTGGTCGAGGCCCGGCTGCTGGATTTGCTGCGGGACGTTGAACCGGCAGATGACGATCCTCATGGTTTCCCACGATCTGGGGTTCGTCTCCGGGTTGGTCGAGAGCGTGATCTGCGTGAATCGCCGGGTGGTGGTCCATCCCACCAGCCAGATGACCGGCGCGGCGATCCGCGACATTTACGGCGGCGAGGTCCGCATGGTCCGTCACGACGAGTTCTCGCCCTCGGGACATGTCGCATGATTGAGTTCCTGCGAGCCCTGAACGATCCGGCCATCCCCTTCCTGCGCTATGCGCTGGTGGTGGGGCTGCTGGCGAGCGTGTCGCTGGGGATCGTCGGCTCGTACGTCGTCACGCGGCGGATCACCTACATCGCCGCCGCCATCTCGCATTGCGTGCTGGGCGGCATCGGCGCGGCGCTGTATCTCAACGTGGCGATGGGCTTGAGCTGGTGCAACCCGATGTACGGCGCGCTGGCCGCGGCCGCTGCTCTCGGCGCTCATCATCGGCCTGGTGAGCCTCTACGCCCGGCAGCGCGAAGACACCGTCATCAGCGCCGTTTGGGCGGTGGGCATGGCCATCGGGCTGGTGTTCTTCGCCAAAACGCCCGGCTACGTCGACCCGATGAGCTACCTGTTCGGCAACATCCTGCTGATCTCCGCGCACGACGTGTGGCTGGTGGCCGCGATGGACGTGGTGGTCGTGGCCCTCGGGCTGGGCTTCTATCCGAAGCTGCTGGCGCTGTGTTTCGACGAGGAGTTCGCCGAGCTGCGCGGCGTGCGGGTGAAGCTCTACTACCTGCTGCTGTTGTGTCTGACGGCGCTGACGGTGGTGCTGTTGGTCCGCGTGGTGGGCATTGTGTTGGTGATCGCCCTGCTGACGCTGCCGGCGGCGGTGGCGGGCCATTTCGCCCGGCAACTCTGGCAGATGATGGCCGTGGCCGTGCTCTGCTGCATGGCGTTCGTCACGGCGGGCATCGCCGTCAGCTATCCGTCGAACCTGCCCAGCGGCCCGGTGATCATTCTCATCGCCGGCGCGGCGTATCTGCTGGTGACCCTCGTCACCCGGCTGCGGAAGCGGCACAGCATGTAACCGTAGGGTGTGTGCTTGCACGCACCGCATCTCGCCGGACCACGCCGCGCGTGCGCGCAAGCATGCACCCTACGCGACTCCCCTCGCCCTTTGGGAGAGGGGCAGGGGGTGAGGGCTGTGTACGCCCCGCCGAGGAATAGCGATCGGTTCTCTCACGCCGGTTGTCACACGTCCACCCAGCGATTCTCCGCTGCCGAACGTCGCAGGCAGTCCATCAGATACTGAACGCGAATCCCTTGCCAAAGGTCGGGCTGGGCGGGCCGGCCCTCGGCCACGGCCTGCAGAAAGTTGGCCAGACAGGCCATGTGACTGCGAACCCAGCCGATGGCCGCCTTGGGGTTGGGGAAGCTGGTCGCCGGCAGCTCGTAGCGCTGGCCGGCGTCGATCCGCTGCCAACCCCGCAGACCGCCCAACGGCCGATCGGGCGCGGCGGCGTCGTGCCATTCCAGATGGTGCGGGTCCATTCCATTGAATCGCAGTGCGCCGCGGGAACCGTGGATCTCCAGCCGAATCTCGTCCTCGGCGCCGGTGGCGATCTTCGTGGCCTCGATCGTGCCCAACGCGCCGGACGGCAGCTTCGCCAAGCACATCACGCAGTCCTCGGCGTCAACCGACAGTTCTTGCATCGGATCGGCCGGCAACGGCCGCTGGGGGTAGGCAATCTGCGTGGCCGCCATGACCGAACTCAACGGGCCAATGAGCCAGTCGACCAAATCCAACACGTGTGAGGCCAGGTCGGCGATCACACCGCCGCCGGCCGCCGCCGTGAGTTTCCACTTCAAGGGCGCGTTGGCGCGGCGCTGCCGCCGTGCAGGTAGCAGGCCCGAAAGCCCAGCACCTCGCCCAACGCCCCTTCGGCAACGAGTTGCTTGGCCCGCATCGTGGCCGGAAAGAAGCGGTTCTGGAAGACCATTTGCGCGGTGCCCCGGTAGCCGGGCTGGGTGCCACTGCCGGCTTGTCCGGCAGTGTTGGCGGCACTGCCAGACAACCCAGTGGTGTCACGGGCACTGCTGGACAAGCCAGCAGTGGCACACACACGAGTGCCGCCGAGGGACGCGCGGATTTCCTCGGCCTCGGTCATCGTGGCCACTAGCGGCTTGTCGCAGTAGATGTGCTTCTCGTGGGCGATGGCCGACAGCAGGGCCGCCTTGTGGAGATGGTTCGGCGTGCAGATGTGGACGATATTGATCTGCGGGTTCTCGGTGACGGCGCGGAAGTCGGTTCCGGCCACGTCGGCCCCGATCGTCTGCCGGGCCTTTTCGGCCGTCTCTTCGCGGCTGGTGACGACGTGTGTGATCCGCGCGCGGAGCGGCACCGGATCGTAGCAGAGCGGCAGGTTCAAATAGCCGTAGGCGTGAACCTTGCCAATCATGCCGAAGCCGAGAATGCCG
This sequence comes from uncultured Planctomycetaceae bacterium, assembly GCA_963759115.1. Classification (GTDB taxonomy): domain Bacteria; phylum Planctomycetota; class Planctomycetia; order Pirellulales; family Thermoguttaceae; genus CAVWXT01. The sequence goes on along the minus strand of CAVWXT010000005.1, from coordinate 2,030,493 downwards.
ACGTTATAGGTTCTCACGACGACTTCTCCAGGCGGTTCGAGGACGAACAGGCACAAACCGCATTGCCATCATTTGGGATTACGGATTACGGATTTCTGCTCTAGCGTCGGCCAAAAGTCCCGTCAGGCATCCTGTGCCTGACATAAATCCGACCTACTATTCACTTGAAAGACAGGTGAAGCGTGCCGTCCGTCCATCCCACCAGACCATAATTTTGAGACCTGTCGGGTCGGAACTGAACTATGCTACCAATTCATTATTAATAACACGTGCGCTATAAAAGTTATCAGGGCGCCTACAACCGCTAAAGACCTGACTATGGCCACGGAAAGAAACCGGTCATTGAGTGAAATTGCACGGTCCTGATGCATAATCGCAAGGAACTTCCGGTTAATTGCAATCCACTGCCTTGAAAAGAGAATCACCGAATGGCACGTGAACTTTCCTAACGAGTTGGCTCCTCACGACTTGTGTAGAGGCGGCGGTGCTTTTGTAAACGCAGGTAGTGTTTGGGGCGACGTTTGACTGCGCCGCGGCTCGAAACGGTCGGGCCGATCGCCGACGATGTGCGTAGCCACGGCCGTCAACAACGCCTCGCACCAGGCGTCGGTCGTGGCGTTGGCCAGAAGCAGCGGAAGGTACTGGCTGAGCGTTTGAAGTGTTCCCTTGAAGCTGATTTCCCACGGCGACTTGTCGGCCTGCTGAGCGGCCGTCGCCATGACACCGCGAATCAGATTGTAACCGACCAGATGCATGTAGAATTCGTTGCGGACGCGCTCGGGAGTTTTGCACCGCAGATGGTCCATTTGCAAGACGATCTTGATGCTTCTCAGATAAAGCTCCGCCTGCCATCGACGCCGGTACAACAAGGCGATCTCCTTGGCCGGATACTGCTCCGCGTCCAACAACGTCGTCACCACCACCAGCGATCGCGTACGCATGCCGGGTTGTGTGACACGGATGCGGAGTTCTCGCAAGGTCAACTCTCCGGGCAGTGTGGCGTATTGTTCGGCCGACATCCATGTTGGTCGTTCGGGCCGAGACCACGCCACGAGATGATCTTCCTTGCCCAATCGCTGGCCCGTGCGGAAGTCTGTTCGCCGGAGTTGATGCTTGCGAACGACGATGTCGACGCGGCGCTGCAAGAGCAACGCAATGTCGCACCAACCGCTGAAATAGCGGTCCGCCAGGACAACCGTGCCTTCGGCAAGCGTCGCGTGAAGCTCGCGGAACAAGCTGTTCTCGCCCGTCTGCTTCCCCTTGTACTTGCCAATCGTCGCCTCCAACACTGTTCCTACCGAGAGCGAAAAGATCACCAGGATTCGGGCGAGAGGAAAGCCGCAGCCGGGCTTCTGCGATTTTTGCTGCGGATAGGCCGCCTGGTTCGCGGGTGTGTCGGGCATAGTGATCGTCGAGCCGTCCACCACGCGGACCCTTCGCCGATGCCAAAGCCAGGTCTCTGACGATTCGTCCTCGACCTGCCTGCCCGTGCCGCGCATCAATTCGTGCAGGACGTCTTCCGGCAAATCGTTTCGCGCCGTACAATACGCTCCGGTATCGGCGGAACATGGTTTCAAACCGCAAGCCACTCGCCAAGCCATCAAACGGGCTACCGCATCGCGGCACGAATGATCGGCGCTGAGGCATTGCGAAAGGAAAACCCAGACCGTCACGGCTGGGGTGTAAATCCACCCTTGCCAAAGCCATCTTGCGGTTCCAAAAGCTTCTTCGATCCGATCCTCGCAGAGCAACGCCGCGAAGTACAACGTGTTGTGACGGCGAGCTCTTGCCACGGCGGCATGAAACGACTGAAACATCTTTGGCCTCCTTGCCATGAGGGACTTGGTCTTTCACAACCCCCTTTTGACAAGAGAGGCCTTTTGTGTCCATATCATCTTCCCATAAAACGACTTACAGAAGTTCACGTGCCATTCAGGGTTGCTGTTGTTGGCGTTCTGTTGGGTGCATGTGCGGCGCGACTTTGTCGCAGTGGGCAAGAGTTGGACGGAGTTGACGCCTTGGGCCTTGGAGTGGCTGCGCCGCATCCGACACGTTTATCACGTCAATCGAGAACGCCTACAACATCCGTTCGATTCGGTGAAGTTTCAAGAACAGGATGTTCTCTTGCGTCGTGCGGTGGAAACGATGCGTGCTGAAGCCGTGACAGAACTCTCCGATGCCAAACTCCGCCAGCCGTGCCGCAAAGTTCTGGAAAGTCTGCAAGAGCATTGGACGGGACTGGTTCGGTTCGTCGATGATCCGCGCATCCCGCTGGACAACAACGCTTCGGAACGAGCTGGTCGCGGTCCGGCCGTGGCGCGAAAGAACTTCTACGGCTCGGGTTCCCTCTGGAGTGGCCGGCTGGCAGCGACCATGTTCTCGCTATTGGCCACGCTGGCTCACGGGAAAATCAATCCTCGCCCGTGGCTGACGTGGTACTTGGAGAATTGTGCAGCGGCTGGCGGGAAGGCGCCCGACGACATCCACCCCTTTCTGCCCTGGAATCTCTCTTCCGAACGGCGCGCTACATTGACGATGCCAACCGCGATCCCGGCCGCCCCCGACAGTTCATAACATTGCCCAAGGCCATCCCCTCGTCGAAGCACCTTGGCACCCGGCCAATCCCCTACGCGGACGGGTTGGACGAAGCTTTACAGAAAGCCTTACGCAACTCATTGCTGCGTAAGGCTTTCCGATGTCGGGGCGACAAGATTTGAACTTGCGACCTTCTGAACCCCATTCAGACGCGCTAGCCAGACTGCGCCACGCCCCGTGCCTTATGCAATTTCCTTACCTGGCAGCCACTTACATCCGTTCTCTGGCCGCCAGCTTTTCTCTCAGCCGCACGTTCGCGGCTCCGCCGCACCACCCGGCCAACTCATTTATACTGTGAACGGGCTGATATGAGCCGTTCTTTCGGCAAGAATGGTTCGTTTCTTGCCCGTTCACAGTATAGCATAGCCGTCCCGCCCACGGACGTCAATCGGGCAACGGCCCGATGGCCGAAACGGGCGCAGGAACGGGTTTGCAGTGCTGGCGAGGATGTTTTAAGCTACCGATCCGGATTCTGAATCGTCATATCGTCACAAGTTCAAGGAGGATCGGGAGATGGCGAGCAAGGAAGCTCGGGAGCGAAAGCTGAAGGAAATCCAGGAGATCGCGGAAGGCTGGGGAAAAATGGGTCTTCGGCAAAATCTGTGGGTGAAAAATGGGCCTACGGGGGCTCGACGGCAAGTCCGTCCGTGTCGATCCGTGCCTGCCGGGCCGCGCGAAACGAGTCGGCCGTGTAGATGCCCAGCGCCGCCCAGATGCAGCAGAAGCTCGCCAGTTGGGCCCGCGAAAACGGCTCCCCGAATACCACCACGGCCACGAGAAATTGCAGCGTGGGGGTGAGGTACTGAAGGATTCCCAGGGTGGAAAGCGGCAACCTTCTGGCCGCCGCGGCGAAGAACAATAGCGGCACGGTGGTAACCAAACCGCTGAGCATCAGCAGGCCGACGGTCGGCGCGCCGCTGCCCGTCATTCGGTCGGTTGCGGCCAGGTAGCCAAGATAGCCCAGGGCCAGCGGCGTCATAAGGAGTGTTTCCACGGTGACACTGGCGAGCCCGTCCACCGGCGTCATCTTCCGCATCAGGGCGTAGAAGGCAAAGGTTGTCACCAGTATCAGGGCGATCCAGGGCACGTGTCCAACCCACCATGTCAACACCACCACCCCTACGGCCGCCAAAGCGATGCTCAGCATCTGATAGGGCCGCAAGCGTTCGTGCAGAAACGCGACGCCCAAGAGCACGTTCACCAGCGGATTGATGAAGTAGCCCAGGCTGGCCTGAACCGTCTGGCCCGTCCCAACGGCATAGATGAACGTCAGCCAGTTGCCCCCGATCAGTACGGAATTCAGCGCCAAGATGCCCATCAGCTTGGGGTCGTGCAGTTCCCGCCACAGTTCACCCCATCGTCCCAGCAGCCGGACCAGGACAGCCAGCAGGACGAACGACCACAAGGCCCGATGGGCCAACACCTCGGGCGGTGAGACGTCGGCAACTGCCTTGAAATAGAGTGGGATGAGCCCCCAGAGGCCATAGGCGGAGATGCCGTAAAGAACGCCGCGATGAGAGGCCATAGGAGCCACCACGGTTGCCTCGGCTTTCACGGCGAAATAGTCTGCCACGCCTTCGGTCCTGCCAAAACAGGCCATTCTCCCTCGTACGTCACGCACGCGTCAAGGTCCCCGGCGTGTGAAATTGTCGTGCGCCATTAGAATTGTCCCCATTAGCGACCAATAGAAATGTCCCCTAAGATCGTTTCCGAAAGGAAACGAGAGAATGGGGACGATTTCGATGAGTCGGAAAGAACGAAAGCGGCTGGAGGCGTTCAGTCGGGTGAAAACGGGGGGGATGACCCTGGTCGAGGCGAGCGAACTGCTGAGGCTGAGTTATCGCCAAACGAAGCGGGCGTGGTCTCGGTATCAGAGCGAAGGCGATGCCGGCCTGGTACATCGGCTGCGTGGCCGAGCCCCCAATCGGCATTCGCCGGAGAAGACCAAACAGCGGTCGCTGGCGTTGTATCGCGAGCGGTACGCCGATTACGGGGCGACGTTGGCGGCGGAATGCCTGGAGAAGGAAGACGGCGTGAAGGTCTCGGTGACCACGCTGCGGCGGTGGCTGTTGCAGGCGGGCTTGTTGGATCGCCGGCGCAAGCGGCGACTGCATCGTCGTCGTCGAACGCGGCGCGAGCACCTTGGCGAGTTGGTGCAGATGGACGGTTCGTTTCACGACTGGTTCGAGGGGCGGCGTGGCTGGGCGGTGCTGATGGTCATGATCGACGATGCCACAGGCAGGGTGACGGCGCGGTTCTACGAGAAAGAATCATGGGCATCGTCGTCGGACTTGTTTCAGCGTTACGCCCGGCGGCACGGCTTGCCGCGCGGTCTGTACGTGGATCAGCACAGTATTTATCGGCCGGAGGGTGAGCCGACGGATGCGGAATTGCTCGACAATTGCCCGCCAGAAACGCAGTTTGGGCGAGCCATGCGCGAACTGGACGTGGAGCTGATTCTGGCGCGGAGTCCGCAAGCGAAGGGGCGTGTGGAGCGTATGAACGGAACGCTTCAGGATCGGCTGGTCAAGGCGTTGCGGCGCGCGAAGATCTCCGACTTGGAGTCGGCGAACCGATTCCTGGAGGAGACGTTTCTGGTGGGATTCAACGCGCGCTTCGCGGTGGCGGCGGCGGCGGCGGAGGACTGGCATCGCCCGCTATCGGCCGGCACGGACCTGGCGCGCATCGTGTCGATTCAAGAATCGCGGGTGGTGGCCAAGGACTGGACATTGCGTTGGCGGAATCGCATCTTGCAATTGCCGCGTGAGACGGCCGAGTTCATTCGGAGCGGTCAGCGCGTGACGGTCTGCGAACCGCTGGACGGCGTGCTGCGGGTGTTCGCTGGCCAGCGCGAAGTGTGTTGGTCGCCGATCTTGGCCCCACCGCTGCCAAAGCCGGCCAAGCGTACCGGCCCGACGGGTTCGAGTCAGGGGCACAAGCCTGCCGCGAACCATCCCTGGCGCGGCCGGCGAGTGGCTGCGGCCCGACCAGAGCCTTCCGCCCCCCTCCCGCCGCCGGCGGAAAAAGTGGCGTGCTCCGCTTCGGCTCGCTGCGCTCGCCTCGCGGAGCACGCCACTTTAGGGTAGACGAAAACCATAACAGTAACGGGACATTTCTATTGGCGCAAAACAGGGGACATTTCTATTGGTTGACAACATCCCCGGCGTGTGAAATCCTGACGGGCGTAGCGACACGAGCGGAATTGCCGAATGCTCAGAAAACGATTCGATGCGATAAACTAGAGAAGTTGCGATGTTGCTTCCGATAAGCAAAACAAGGACGTTAAGCTAATTCTTGACAACTGGCGAGTTTGCAGTTCCGGCTCCAGGCGGCACCCCTTTCGAGAAAACCACTGAAGAAGGGATTACGAACGACAGATCTTGACGCAGACTGACATACCATCTTTGTTGATTGCGCAGGCTTATCCAAGTTCCCCATAGTGTTGGCACCCAAAGCTCGATGAATGATCCAACCCCGCATTACCTGTTGAAGTCGGAGGCGAGCGGAGCCGAAGGGCTGGGGCGTTGGCGGTTCGTGTTGCGACCGGTGGATGGCTCGGCTGGCCTTGAGGTGGCCGACGTTGAGCCATACGTGTGGGGGGAGCGGCTTGATCTGCTGACGGTCGTCCGCGCCCTGGAATCGCTGGATCGGCCGTCGCGGGTTACGCTAATCGGCTGCACCCGCTACGTCGAGCAGGGCATCCTCTATGGCCTGCCGGAGTGGCGCGATAACGGCTGGAGATGGGAGTACTTCGGACAAATGGTGCCGGTACGGGATTCTGACCTCTGGCAGCGGATGGAACACGTACTGCAATTCCATCGAGTCCAGTGTGGTCAGCGTCGGTTCGACGGCGGACATGGCCTGCCGGACGGACCCCATTGGGACCACGTCAAGAAGCCAGGAAGTTGGGTGGATCGCATCGCCGGGAGCAATTGGATAAAATATCATGTCCCGCTCCTGGCCGTCGTGTGCGGGTTTTGGATGGAAATGGCGTCGTGGTGTTGGCAAAAGCTTCCAGGGGTCAAACCGGGAACAGGGATCAGAGCCTGGCCAAGCGCGGCCTTGCGTTTCTGATTCCCATTGCCTGACTCTTGCCCCCTGAATCCTGCAAGGAGGTGCGCGTGCGAACGACGGTGTCTCTGGAGACGATCAGTCAATTGATTGAAGGAAGGCATGAGAACCCATTCGAACTGCTCGGTCCGCACGAGATAGACGAGTCCGGGCGTCGGGCGTTGGCGGTGCGGGCCTTCCTGCCGACCTCGACGCAAGCGTGGGTAGTCGATCCGGCCCATAACGACCGGTCGTTGCCCATGCGGCGAATTCATCCGGCCGGCCTGTTCGAAGCGATCTGCCCGCTGCCCAACGGTGACGGGTCGCCGCGCTACCTGCTTCGGGTGGCCGATGACGGGGGCAAGAAGACCATGACCATGCACGATCCCTATTCGTTTCCGCCCCTACTGACCGACTACGACCGCTACCTGCTGAACGAAGGCCGGCACTGGCAGTGTTACAACCGGCTGGGGGCCCAGTTGCGGAAGATCGACGGCATCGAGGGTGTGAACTTCGCCGTCTGGGCGCCCAATGCCACGGGCGTGTCGCTGATCGGCGACTTCAACAATTGGGACGGCCGCCGGCACCCCATGCGCAAGCACATTCCGAGCGGCTTCTGGGAACTGTTCGTGCCGGGGTTGGGCGAGGGAACGCTCTACAAGTACCAGATTCGCCGTCACAACTGGGTCTTCGAGAAGTCCGACCCGTTCGGGTTTGCCGCCGAGGTGCCGCCGCGGACCGCCTCGAAAGTGTCCGACCTGAACCGCTATGGCTGGCACGATTCGGAGTGGATAGGCCGCCGGGAAAAGACGAACTGGCTGGAGCAGCCCCTTTCGTTCTACGAGGTCCATTTGGGAAGTTGGAAGCGGCCGGGCGACGATCCCTCGCGATGGCTCAGCTACCGGGAACTGGCCCATCAGTTGAGCGACTACTGCAAGGAGATGGGCTACACGCACGTCGAATTGCTGCCGGTGAGCGAACATCCCCTGTCGGCCAGTTGGGGATATCAGACGGTGGGCTACTACGCGGCCACCAGCCGTTACGGCTCGCCCCAGGATTTCGCCTACTTCGTCGACGTTCTGCACCAGGGCGGCGTCGGCGTGATTTTGGACTGGGTGCCGGCCCATTTCCCCCGCGATGGTCACGGCCTGCGGCAGTTCGACGGCACCGCGCTCTACGAGCACGCCGATCCGCGCCGCGGCGAACACCGCGACTGGGGCACGCAGATTTTCAACTACGGCCGGCACGAGGTGCGCAACTATCTCACCTCCAACGCCCTGTTCTGGATGGACAAGTACCACGTCGACGGCATTCGCGTGGACGCCGTGGCCTCGATGCTGTATCTCGACTACAGCCGTCAAGACGGCGACTGGCTGCCCAACCAATACGGCGGGCGGGAGAACATCGATGCGATCGGCTTCCTCAAGGAATTGAACGAGCAGGTCCACTTCCAGCACCCCGGCGTGTTGACCATCGCCGAAGAGTCGACGGCCTGGCCGGGCGTGTCGCGGCCCACCTACCTCGGCGGCTTGGGGTTCAGCCTGAAGTGGAACATGGGCTGGATGAACGACACCCGCACCTACATGCGGCACGATCCGATCCACCGCCGATACCACCACGACGAGCTGACCTTCAGCTTGATATACGCCTTTCACGAGAACTTCGTGCTGCCCATGTCGCACGACGAAGTGGTTCACTGCAAGGGCTCGATGCTCGACCAGATGCCCGGCGACCTGTGGCAGAAGTTCGCCAACTTGCGGCTGCTGTACAGCTATCTATGGACGCACCCCGGCAAGAAGCTGTTGTTCATGGGCAGCGACTTCGGCCAGTGGAACGAGTGGAACTTCGACACCAGCCTGCAATGGGACCTCATGCAGTGGGACTCGCACAAGGGCCTGGCGAAGTGCGTCGCCGATCTGAACCGCCTCTACCGCGGCGAGCCCGCACTGCACCAGGTGGATTTCGATTACCACGGTTTCGAGTGGATCGATTGCCACAACCACGACGACAGCACGTTGAGCTACATTCGCCGCGCGAAGGACCCGCGCGACTATCTGGTGGTCGCCTGCAACTTTACGCCCGTGCCGCGCGTGGGCTACCGCCTTGGCGTGCCGGAGCAGTGCTGGTATGAAGAGGTCTTCAACAGCGACTCGTCGTTCTACGCCGGCAGCAACCTGGGCAACGGTCCGGGCGTGATGGCCGAGCCGCATCAGGCGCATGGCCGGCCATCCTCGATCCGCATCACCTACCCGCCGTTGGGCGTTTGCGTCTTCAAGCCGCGGCGATAAAAAGGCGATCCACATTCCACGTAGCCGCGAAAGAACGCAAGGAACACAAAGAGGGACTATGAGGCTGGGGCAAGGACGTCCCGCCGCTCGCGCACCACTTGCAGCGGCGGCCGTCCTCGTCTAAGTTTCCCCTTTGCGTTCTCTGCGTTCTTTCGCGGCTATTTCGGGAGGATTGCCAAAATGATGACGGTGATGGAGCTTTGCGACGTCGTGCGCGAAACGGCTTACGCCATTCACTTGTATCACGGCCACGGCCACTTGGAAAAGGTGTATGAAAATGCCCTGGCGCACCGGTTGCGGAAGGCCGGCGTTGAAGTCGCCCAGCAACACCCGTTGACCGTCTAGGACGAAGATGGGACGCTTCTCGGCGAGTACTTCGCCGATTTGCTGGTAGATGGCCGCTTGATCGTCGAGTTGAAGGCCTGCCGCGCCCTGGCCGACGAACACACGGCACAAATCCTCGGATATTTGAAATCCGCGCGGATCGAGCACGGGCTGCTGATCAACTTTGGCAGCTTCACGTTTCAGATCAGGAAATACATTCTTAGCCGCGAAGGAACGCAAGGAACGCAAGAGTCATGACAACGAAACGAAGAACCGGCGCGTGACCATAGTCTCCCCCCTGTTCGTTGCCCTTGTGCGTTGCCATCATTTCCTTCCCTTGCGTTCTCTGCGTCCTTTCGTGGCAGACCGGCAATGACAACTCTCTCCTCCGTCGACGAATCGCCGGCCGCCGATCCGGGGCCGGCCTCGCGTCTGCGCTGGGTGATGATCGGACTGGCCTTCCTGGCCACGCTCATCAACTACCTCGATCGGCAGACGCTCTCTGTGGTCGCCTCTCAACTGACCAAGCAGTTCGAGATGAGCGACGAGACGTACGGTCTGATCCTCTCCGCCTTTATGCTGGCGTACACGATCATGAACGGCGTCTCCGGCCCACTGTTGGATCGGCTGGGCACGCGACTCGGCTATGGCCTGTGCATGGCCTGGTGGTCCACCGCCGGCATCTTGCACGCCCTGGCCGTGGGGCCCGTGACGTTGGGCGTGTTTCGGTTCCTGCTGGGCATGGGCGAGTCGGGCAACTGGCCGGCCGCCATCAAGGTGGTCGCCGAATGGTTCCCCAGACACGAGCGCGCGCTGGCCTCGGGCATCTTCAACTGCGGGGCCGCGCTGGGCGCCATCATCGCCCCGCCCTTGGTGGCGTGGCTGGTGCTCTGCCTCGGCTGGCCTTCGGCCTTCATCGTCGTCGGCGTGCTGGGCTACTTCTGGCTGATCGGTTGGTGGCTTGTCTACTACACTCCGCCCCACGTGCAGGAGGAAGTCACGGCTCGGCCCGCCACTCCCTGGCGGTTGTTGCGCACCCGCTTCCTCTTGAGTCTGACGATCTCGAAGATCTTCCTGGACCCGGTGTGGTACTTCTACATCTTCTGGATTCCCAAGTACCTCAGCGACGTTCACGGTTTCAATCTGGCGCAGATCGGCATGACGGCGTGGATTCCGTTCCTGTCGGCCGACCTGGGGAACATTGTGGGCGGGTGGCTGACGGGACGCATGATCCAGCGGGGCTGGTCCCTCAACTTCGCCCGCAAGGCGTCGGTCACCTGGTCCGCTCTGCTGATGACGGCGGCGATCCCGGCGGCGTTTACGCCCCACGTGGGCGTCGTCATCGCTCTGATCTCGATAGCGGCCTTCGGCTATACCAGCTACAACGCCAACTCCCTGGCATTTCCCGCCGATGTGTTTCCGAAGAACGTGGTGGGCTCGATTTGGGGCTTGGCCAGCATGGGGTCGGGCTTCGGGGGCATGCTCTTCAGTTGGTTGAGCGGCCGGATCATCGACCGCTACGGCTACGCCCCGGTGTTTCTCGGCTACGGCCTGATGCCTTTGTTGGCGCTGGCCATTGTGCTGTTCTTCATGGGGCCTTTACGGCCTCACCCGGGCTTTCAGAGCACAACAATGTCCCCGGTTGCACCCGCAGCAAAATGACTCCGCCCTCTCAGATTCGCACTCCATATTCGCGCGTGCGTCGCGGTCCCCTATAATGCGGGATTGGCGAGGTCTGCACGATGTCGAACCCTGGAACGCTCACGCCGGAATCCTATCTGCCGCAATTCGGGCTCAGTTCGTTCCGCCACGGCCAGAAGGAGGTCATCGCCACGGTCATGGCCGGGCAAGATTGCCTGTGCGTCATGCCCACCGGCGGCGGAAAGAGCCTCTGCTACCAACTGCCCGCCGTCGCCTTGGACGGGCTGACGCTGGTGGTCTCGCCCTTGATCGCGTTGATGAAAGACCAGGTCGATCAATTGCTGGCGTTGGGTTTGCCGGTGAGCTTCGTCAATAGCGCCCTGCCGTTGGGCGAGCAGTCGGCCCGGCTCGATCGGCTGGCGGCCGGCGAGTTCCGGCTGGTCTACGTGGCGCCGGAGCGGTTCCGCAGCGGTCGGTTTCTGGAGGCGGTCCGCGCGGTGGGGATCAAGCTGCTGGCGGTCGACGAGGCCCACTGCATCAGCGAGTGGGGGCACGATTTTCGGCCCGACTACGCCAAGCTGGGCTACTTCCGCCGCGTGCTGGGCAACCCGGCGACGCTGGCCCTGACGGCCACGGCCACCGACCGAGTGCGCCGCGACATCATCGAGCAATTGGCGCTCCGCGAGCCGAAGACCTTCATCACCGGGTTCGCGCGGCCCAACCTGTTCTACGAAGTCCAGTCGCCCCAGCGCGAGCGGCAGAAGCCGGAGACGCTGATCGAGTTCCTGCGGAAGACGCCCGGTTCGGGGATTATCTACACCTCGACGCGCAAGCGGGCGGAGGAGGTGGCCTCGGCGGTGGCCGAAGAGACCAAACGCCGCACGACGGTCTACCATGCCGGCCTGCTGCCCGACCAGCGCCGCGCCGCCCAAGACGACTTCATGGAGGGCCGCTGCCAGATCGTCGTAGCCACCAACGCCTTCGGCATGGGCATCGACAAGGCCGACGTGCGGTTCGTCGTCCACTACAACATCCCCGGCAGCCTGGAAGCCTATTATCAGGAGGCGGGCCGAGCGGGACGCGACGGCCAACCCTCCCGCTGCCTGATGCTCTACCACGCCTCCGACCGCTACATCCAGGAGTTCTTCATCGAGAGCGCCTACCCCGGGCGGGAAAACGTCCAGGCCGTCTACGAGTTTCTTTGCGGCCGCGATGAAAACCCCATCGAACTGACACAGGATGAAATCAAGCAGACGCTGAACCTGCCCATCGGCGCCGACGGCGTGGGCAATTGCGAGCAACTGCTGGAAAGCGCCGGCGTGCTGGAACGCCTGATCGCCTCGCAGAACATGGCCACCGTGCGGATCGACAGCGATCTGCCCACGCTCGTGGACCTGCTGCCGAAACAGGCCAAGACGCAGCGAAAGGTGCTGCAATCGGTGGAGCGGCTGGTGGGCCCGCGGCGGCAGGAACTGGTGCAGTTCAACTTCCGCGATCTGACGGCCCAGAACGAGTTCGACCAGGAATCCATCACCCGCGCGCTCCGCGAGTTGAACAAGCTGCAAGCCTTCACTTATGTGCCGCCGTTCCGCGGCCGGGCGATTCGCATCATCAGCCGCGACCAGCCGTTCGAGAAGCTGGAGATCGACTTCGAGGCCCTTGAAAGGCGCAAGGCCCTGGAATACGAGAAGCTCGACCGGGTGATTTGCTTCGCCCAGGGCGGTTCGTGCCGGCAGCGGGAGATCCTCCGCTATTTCGGCGAAACAGACGCGACGTACTGCGGGCACTGCGACAATTGCCGGCAGCAGGGGCACCGGCCGCCGGCCAGTCTCTCCCCTCTCCCGACCAACCTTCGGTCGGTGCCCGGAGAGGGGCAGGGGGTGAAAGGTCTCTCCCCTCTCTCTTTGGGAGAGGGGCAGGGGGTGAGGGCGGCCGGTGTGGCAACAGACTCCCCATCGCCAACCACCGCCAGTCACCAGGACACGCCCGACGATGCGAAAGTCGACGGCAAGGTCCTGGAGGCCGTGCGAATGGTCTTGAGCGGAGTTGCCCGTACTCAGGCCCGGTTCCCCTGCGGCAAGAATCTCATCGCGCAAATGCTCTGCGGCTCCAGCAACGCCAAGGTGACGAAGTTGAAACTCGATAAGCTCAGCACCTTCGGACTGCTGAAGCACCTGAAGCAGGTCGAGGTAGGCGTGATGATCGACGCCCTGATCGCCCTGCGTTGCCTGCAACAGGTCGACCTGGATCGGTTCCGGCCGGTGTTGGAGCTTACGGACTTCGGCCGGGAGGTGATGAAGGGCAAGGAATCGCTGCGCGGCGAGCTGCCGGTGCCGTTGGAGTTACTGTGGAAGCTGCGGGGGGAGAAGCCGCTGCCGGCATCGGCTGCTGGTGCGGCAGTTGAACTGCCGCACCAACCTGGAACTTCTTCTCCGCCTTCCGCCCTCCCGCTTCCCCCTTCCGACGCTCCGCCGCCGGACCCCGAGATACTGAAGGAACTCAAGAATTGGCGGAGCGAAATTGCCGACGAGGCGGGCGTGCCCTGGCACTACATCCTCGGCAACGAGACGCTCACCGAGTTGGCCCGCTCTCGACCGCAAACCACCGAGGAACTGCTCACCATCAAGGGCATCGGGCCCGTCAAGGCCGAACGGTATGGGAAGACGTTGCTGGAGATCGTGGGCGGGATAGAGGAGAGGGGAGAGGGGAGAGATCAGAGGGGCGAGGGACGAGGGACGGGGGACGAGGGAGCAGAGGAAGGCGAATGGTGGAAGGCGGAAGCGAAGGTTAGAGAGCGACGAGTCGAGAGCAACACCGACGCGCCGCCTTCCGCATCCCTCGCCCCTCCCCCCTCTCCTCTCTCCCCTCTTCCTTCCCGCTACTGGACGCAGCGGCTGTTATTAGCCGGCTTCACGGTGGAGGAGTGTGCGGCCATTCGCGGCCTCAGCCGCGAGGTGATCGAGGAACACGCCCGCCGCGCGGAAGGCGAAAGTTAGCGTGGCGACGGCTTCGGCGGTGGATTTCTGACATGCGTTAACGCCTCTTTGCTGCCCCTTTGTCGGCAACAGAGGAAAACAGTAGAATACACTGGGCAACAACGTTAAACGAAGAGCGAATGCTGAGGGCTGAGGATTGCGGTATGGGAAGTATAACGGCAACATTTCGCAACGGGCGGCTCGAACTGGCCGAAGCGGTGGATTGGCCGGACGGGACGGAGGTCGAAGTGACTCCGATCACCGCTGGCCAGCGGCGGGTGAATTGGCTCTCGCTGCTGCCGCTCGACGTCGGCGAGTTCCATGAATTGACTGCCGAGGACGATTTGTTGGGGGAGATGCTCGATGATTCACGGGCTTGACACCCTGCTTGCCGCCACGTACTGGTCGGTGAGGATTCGCTCGGTCGTGACACTCAATCGCTCCGACTTTGATGTGTTTGGCTGCTTTGCAGTCGTGGCGCCGTAACGTGTGGGACGCCGGGTGGTACACAGCCAGACACTCTGCCGTCATGCCATGATGACCGCTCATTTTTCTTTGAGCACTTTTTCGAGGATCGCCTCATCGGACTTGGCGCCAGCGCTGAATTCACCCACTACACTGCCTAGTCGATTGATGAGCAGGCCGGTCGGATAGCCAGTAATCCCGTATTCCGCCGCCAGGGCACAACTCGCCTTCGCTTGCACATCTGCCTGATGCGGAACCCTGTGCCGAAGAACCAAGGCGACGGGAAACGGAATGTCGCGATCCTTCCAAACACGGTGCTTGACTTCAGCCAGCTTCTCGTCGAGCTTGGCGGCCGAGTCGATGCCATCGTCCGCGTCGACGTGAATTCCAATTACGACAAGCCCCTGGTCGCGATACTTGTCGTAATCCGCGAACAGACGCGGCATTCTCGTCACGCACGGCCCACACCAATAGGCCCAAAACTGCAAAATGACCACCTTTCCTCGCAGGTTGGCAAGTTCCAGCGGCCCACTGTTCTTCCAGCCTACGATATCCCGAAGTTCGGGGGCTGGCTGGCCTTCGAGCAACACCAGCCGTGTTGCCGGCATGTCGATCGGTTCGATCTCCAATTCCTGTTGGCCCGGTTGCACGGTCACGGTTCTTTCAACTTCGTGTGTCTCTGCACTATACGCACGGAGCTTGTAGGTGCCCGGCGGTACGTAGAAGTGGAAGTCGGCCTGTTTCGATTGAAATTCCAGCGGACGCTTGCCGTCCGCATATAGATTAACGATGCTCCAAGTGATCTTCCGGTTACGGGCTTCCAACTCCTTTGAGACCAACCGGCCGAAGACGCGGCACTGCGGACGCATCGTGACGGTAATCGTCCCCTTCAACTGTTCCGGGGTGACACTCTGGATTGCAACGAGCTTCCTGCCGACGTGCCGCGCGACAAGACAGACCAACGGTATTTCCTCTTCTTCAAGGATGCGAGCCAATCCGTTGCCATCCGTGACGGCATGCGGCTCATAGCGCCAGCCTGACTCATCGGCGTCATCCGCGACTGCCTGGTCGATCGGAAGGGTAGCGGAGCGACCTACATGAGCGCCTTCGATGGGCTTGCCATCCACGTCTACCAGTCGAACGACTAACTCGCGGTTTGAGTTGCCGCCCGGCGACATTCCCTCGGCGGCAAGAACCATTGGGCAAGCAGCAAGGCAGAACGAAATCACGACGCAAGGCAATAAAGGCAAGAACGGTCGGTTCATGCTGTCACTCCTCGGCGTGTTCGATGACGTACAGCCAGCATGCTTATCAGCCATCAACGCGTCCACAAGTAGACCAGGAAACCCGCAGACCGGTCCTCATGATGAACGGAACCCGTCGTCGCCTATCCGTCTTCCTGGCTCTAATCATAGTTACCCCACCCTTGACCCGCAATGCGGCTGTGGGGGGAAAAACGAATCGGAGGGAACGGGGGCGAACGTTGCACCGTCGCCATCCGCGGTGGCAGTAGAACGGCCACACCAACCGTCCAGCATGGCTGTACACCTCAGTCCGCAATGGGCCAGGACTTACCGAGCGCCGTTCGCTGGGCGGCCACAAGTTCGCGGATGCCGCGGCGGGCCAGTTGGAGCATGGCGGTAAGCTCGTCTTCGGTGAACGTGGCCTCTTCGCCGGTGCCTTGCACTTCGACAAAACGCCCGCTGCCGGTCATCACGACGTTCATGTCGACTGCGGCGGCCGAGTCTTCCGCATAGTCGAGGTCGAGAATCGGTTGGCCATCGAGAATGCCCACGCTCACCGCTGCCACACTGTCGCGGAGCGGAAAAAGGGGGACAGGCACCTCACAGCCAGCGTTTTTCGCGATGTTCGCATCTGCCCGTTCGGAGCCAGTCCCCTTTTTCACGCCTTTCGGAAACACCGCGTGCAGACTGTCCACCAGGGCGATGAAGGCCCCCGTGATGCTCAGGGTGCGGGTGCCGCCGTCGGCCTCCAGCACGTCGCAATCGAGCGTCACGGTCCGCTCGCCTAGGGCGTCGAGATCGATCACGGCGCGAAGGCTGCGGCCCACCAGGCGCTGGATTTCGGTGGTCCGGCCGTCGAGCTTGGCGCCCCGATCGCGATCCTTCCGCGGACTGGTGCTGCCGGGCAACATGCCGTACTCGGCCGTGACCCAGCCCCGCCCCTTGCCGGCCATCCATGCCGGGACTTTTTCGTCCAGGCTGGCCGTGCAGAGCACGGTGGTTCGGCCCGCCTGGATCAGCACGCTGCCCGGCGTAGCGCGGGTGTAGTGCCGCTTGATTTTCAGCGGGCGAAGCTCGTCGGGTTGGCGATGGTCGTGACGCATGGCACAGAATGATGAATGTTGAGTGATGAATGATGAATGAAGGCGATTGGTTCTGTCCCATTCATCACTCCTCATTGATCATCCATCATTATCCCTTCGCCCCCAGCATCCACGCCAAAATGCCTTTCTGGGCGTGCATGCGATTGGCGGCCTGTTGGATGACGGCGCTCTGGGGGCCGTCGATCACGTCGTCGGTGACTTCCTCGCCGCGATGGGCCGGCAGACAGTGCAGGAAGAACGCCCCTTTGGGAGCGTGGGCCATCACCTTGGCATTCACCTGGTAGGCGGCGAACTCGTGCCGCCGGGCCTCCTTTTCGCTTTCCTGCCCCATGCTCGCCCAAACGTCGGTATAGACGGCCACGGCGTCGCGCACCGCCTCAATCGGATCGGTCGTGACGGTAAAGTCCAGGTCCGGCGATTGCTGCTTGATCCAGGCCAGCGATTTCTGGTCGAACTGGTATTTCCGCGGCGTGGCCATGACCAGGCGGATGCCCAGCTTGCCGCAGCCGACGGCCAGACTGCGGGCGACGTTATTGGCGTCGCCGATCCAGCCGATCGTGTGCCCCGCCACTTTACCCACCATCTCGCGGACCGTGTACAGATCGGCCAGCGCCTGGCAGGGGTGGCCGAAGTCGGTCAGCCCGTTGATGACCGAGCAGGTGCAATACCGGGCCATTTCGACGACCGTCTGATGGAGGTTGGCGCGAACGACGACCACGTCGGCATACTCGCCCAGCACGCGGGCGAAGTCGGCAATGCTCTCGCGGCGGCCGAAACCGACCTCGTTGCCCAGAAACATTGAGCTGCCGCCGAGGTGGGCCATGCCGGCCTCGAAGCTCACGCGGGTCCGCAGCGACGGCTTCTCGAACAGCAGGGCCATCACTCGGCCCGGCAACAGCGGTTCGCGGAGCCCCTGCTGGCACTTGTTCTTCAGATCCTCGGTGATCGAGAAGATGCGTTCGAGTTCCGCGGTGGTCAAGTCGGCCAACGTAAGCAGATGTCGCATCATGTGGCTCCTGGCCGGGGCAGCGATCAGCCGTCGTAGGGCGGGCACGGCCCGCCACAATGCGCTATGCTTCGGTGGGCAATGCCCACCCTACAGGTCGATTCGCAGTCCCCAATCCCTTCTTACTGCACCGGCAAGTGGTTGCCGGCTTGCTTCTTCAACACCTCGGCGAGGACGTCGCAGCCTTCGTGAGCCTGCTCCTCGGAAAGATTCATGGCGGGCAACAGCCGGATCACCGTCCCGTGCGTGCAGTTGACCAGCAGCCGCCGCTCCAAGCACGCCTTGACGGTGGCGGCGCCCTCGATGGATAGTTCGATGCCGACCATCACGCCGCGGACGCGGACCTCGCGCACCAGACTGCACTCCTGCTGCAACTGCTGCAAACGCTGCTGGAACAACTCGCCCAGTCGCTTCACGTGCGGCAGCAATTGCTCGCGATCGACCGTCTCGATAAAGGCCAGGCCCGCGCGGGCGGCGATCGGGTTCCCGCCGAAGGTGCAGGCATGCATGCCCGGACGCAGGCTGGGGGCGATCTCGGCCGTGGTCAACAGGGCGCCGCCGGCCAGCCCGCCGCAGAGGGCCTTCGAGAGCGTCATCACGTCGGGCGTCACGCCGAACCCCTGATAGGCAAACCAATCGCCGGTGCGTCCGCAGCCGCTCTGCACTTCGTCGAACATCAGCAGCAGCTTGTGCCGGTCGGCCAGGGCGCGGAGCCCGGCGAGAAAACCATCTGGCGGAATGCGGACGCCGCCCTCGCCCTGGATGGGCTCGATCATGATCGCCGCCGTTTCGTTGTCGATTAGCCGGGCCACCGCGTCCAGGTCGCCGAAGGGGGCGTAGACGAAGCCGGCCATCAGCGGCCCGAGCCCCGCGTGATACTTGGGCTGAGCGGTGGCCGAGGTCGAGCCCAGCGTGCGGCCGTGGAAACCGCCTTCGAACGTGATGATCTTGTAGCGGGGCTTCGTGGCGTGGAGCCGGGCGAGCTTGATCGCGGCCTCGTTGGCCTCCGTGCCCGAGTTGCAGAAGAAGGCCTGGCCGCCGAAGCTGCGTTCCGAGAGCGCCTTCGCCCACTGGCCCTGAAGCTCGGTGTGCCACGTGTTGGGCACGTGGATCAGTTGGCCCAGTTGCTCGCGGACGGCCTCGACCAGAGCGGGAGGGCAATGGCCCAGCAGATTGCAGCCCCAACCGCAGAACAGATCGAGATAGCGGTTTCCCTCGGCGTCCCAGACGTACGATCCTTCGCCCCGTGTCAGTGTGACCGGAAAGCGGCCGTAATTGGGAATCACGTAGCGCTCGAAAAGTTTCAGCGTTTCTTCAGAACTCATGTGACTAGCGGGCACTTGATCTGTCTCCTGGCGATCGCAGACAACACGCGACACTTCGAACCGCCGGCTCCCGCCGGCGGCTATTCATCATTCATCATTCATCATTCATCATTCATCATTCATCATTCATCATTCGCCCCGCACGATCTGCGTGCCCACGCCCTTGCTGGTATACACCTCCAACAGCAGCGAGTGGCGGATGCGGCCGTCGATGATGTGGACCTTATTCACGCCGCGGTCCAGCGTTTCCAGACAGGCCTCGACTTTGGGAATCATGCCCGAGTTGATCGCCCCGTCGGCGATCAACTGATGGGCCTCGCGGGCCGTTAACGAATGGATCAGCGAGTCGGCGTCGTTCTTGTCGCGGCGGACGCCGTTGATGTCGCTCAGGTACACCAGCTTCTCGGCCTCGAGCGCCTGGGCCACGGCCGTCGCGGCCGTGTCGGCATTGACGTTGAGCTTCTGCCCCTCTTCGGTGACGCACATGGAAGGGATGACGGGCACGATGCCGGCGTGGCAGAGCCGCTCGATCGCGGTCCGATCGACGCGGGTGACGGTTCCCACGTAGCCCAAGTCCACCGGGGCGCCGTTCTCGTCGGGTAGCAGAATGCGCTGGCCAAAGAGGACGTTCTGGGTGCGGAAGTTCAACGGCTTGGCCTGGCCGCCCAGTTCCTCGATGCGATGGGCCAACTGCTCGTTGACGTCGCCGGCCAATACTTTCTCCACGATGGCCAACGTGGCTTCGTCGGTATAGCGGCGGCCCTGGACGAATCGCGGCTCGATGCCGGTTTCGGCCATGGCGCGGCTGATGGCCGCCCCGCCGCCGTGGACCACCACCGGCCGCATGCCCACGGTCTCCATGAAGACGACGTCCAACAGCAGATGGATCATCGCCCGATTGTCTTCCATCACGCTCCCCCCCAGCTTGATCACGGTGATCTTGCCGCGGAATTGGCGAATCCATTGGAGGGCTTCGATGAGGACGTCGGCTTTCTGGATAGCTTCTTCCAACGACAAACTCCCGAGCAGGGCGGCATCGCGGGCAAGCGATGGTTTCCGGGGGAAGTGTCCACACCAGGAAAACCCCCCATTTTAGCCCAACTCTGGTGGATGTCAACCGCCGTTTTCACCGTGCGTGTTGTCAACCAATAGAAATGTCCCCTGTTTTGCGCCAATAGAAATGTCCCGTTACTGTTATGGTTTTCGTCTACCCTAAAGTGGCGTGCTCCGCGAGGCGAGCGCAGCGAGCCGAAGCGGAGCACGCCACTTTTTCCGCCGGCGGCGGGAGGGGGGCGGAAGGCTCTGGTCGGGCCGCAGCCACTCGCCGGCCGCGCCAGGGATGGTTCGCGGCAGGCTTGTGCCCCTGACTCGAACCCGTCGGGCCGGTACGCTTGGCCGGCTTTGGCAGCGGTGGGGCCAAGATCGGCGACCAACACACTTCGCGCTGGCCAGCGAACACCCGCAGCACGCCGTCCAGCGGTTCGCAGACCGTCACGCGCTGACCGCTCCGAATGAACTCGGCCGTCTCACGCGGCAATTGCAAGATGCGATTCCGCCAACGCAATGTCCAGTCCTTGGCCACCACCCGCGATTCTTGAATCGACACGATGCGCGCCAGGTCCGTGCCGGCCGATAGCGGGCGATGCCAGTCCTCCGCCGCCGCCGCCGCCACCGCGAAGCGCGCGTTGAATCCCACCAGAAACGTCTCCTCCAGGAATCGGTTCGCCGACTCCAAGTCGGAGATCTTCGCGCGCCGCAACGCCTTGACCAGCCGATCCTGAAGCGTTCCGTTCATACGCTCCACACGCCCCTTCGCTTGCGGACTCCGCGCCAGAATCGACTCCACGTCCAGTTCGCGCATGGCTCGCCCAAACTGCGTTTCTGGCGGGCAATTGTCGAGCAATTCCGCATCCGTCGGCTCACCCTCCGGCCGATAAATACTGTGCTGATCCACGTACAGACCGCGCGGCAAGCCGTGCCGCCGGGCGTAACGCTGAAACAAGTCCGACGACGATGCCCATGATTCTTTCTCGTAGAACCGCGCCGTCACCCTGCCTGTGGCATCGTCGATCATGACCATCAGCACCGCCCAGCCACGCCGCCCCTCGAACCAGTCGTGAAACGAACCGTCCATCTGCACCAACTCGCCAAGGTGCTCGCGCCGCGTTCGACGACGACGATGCAGTCGCCGCTTGCGCCGGCGATCCAACAAGCCCGCCTGCAACAGCCACCGCCGCAGCGTGGTCACCGAGACCTTCACGCCGTCTTCCTTCTCCAGGCATTCCGCCGCCAACGTCGCCCCGTAATCGGCGTACCGCTCGCGATACAACGCCAGCGACCGCTGTTTGGTCTTCTCCGGCGAATGCCGATTGGGGGCTCGGCCACGCAGCCGATGTACCAGGCCGGCATCGCCTTCGCTCTGATACCGAGACCACGCCCGCTTCGTTTGGCGATAACTCAGCCTCAGCAGTTCGCTCGCCTCGACCAGGGTCATCCCCCCCGTTTTCACCCGACTGAACGCCTCCAGCCGCTTTCGTTCTTTCCGACTCATCGAAATCGTCCCCATTCTCTCGTTTCCTTTCGGAAACGATCTTAGGGGACATTTCTATTGGTCGCTAATGGGGACAATTCTAATGGCGCACGACAGCCGTTTTCACCGTGCGCCGACGGGAATAGGCCAATGGGGGGGCTTGGCATGACGCTCGGGAGAACGCTTGGCAGACAAGGCATAGGACAAAACGTCATCCCATCATGCCGGTACGCGCGGCGTTTCCTCGCAGAATCGCTGCACGCGCGGACGCGTTTACGGTTCTGCAACTCAACGGCAGACTGCCCATAGGTAGAAAAAGGGGACAGGCGCATAGTCTGGGGTGTTTGGGTGCTGCTCGTAGTGTTGTGTAACGCAGATATCCCAATATATGCGTCTGTCCGCTCTAATCCTCATGGTCGTTGCCCGGCCTGTTAACGAGGCATGGGCGCATCGACCTGCAATCACGAGTTGTAAAATGTCGGACGGTTGACTGCCACAATCTCTCTTGGAAAGGGGATCGTTATGAGCGAGTTCGAATTGTTGGAGAGGCAAATTGATCGGCTAGAGCGACAGAACCGCTGGTTGAAACGTGTTGGCATTGTTGCCGCTACTGTAATTGCCGTAGTCTTCTTTGTGGCCGCGGCCGAAAAGCAACCGAACGAAGTTAAGGCCAACTCCCTGGAAATTGTGACCGCTGACGGAAAGTCCGCTATTAAGGTTCACGCGCCGAATGGCTGTGCACAGATAGACCTCTGGGATACGCACTCCGACAGAACGACCCCACAGATCTCAATCGGCTGCATCGCGGAAACGCACGGTGGTGGTGCGCAGATTTTCATGAACGGAAGCAAGGGCCAGAAGGCGGTCAATATCGTCGCCCAAGGAAAGGGAAATGTTACTACCTGGTGAAAAGAGTCGCGGGGACCGAGCGGAAAAGGGCTCAGACCTACTCTCGTCTTCGTTTGGGAAGGGCCGGAGCAGATTCGACATTGAGAACGTAGGCAACTCGTTGACGGATCGCGCCGCCAAGCAAGGTTCGTGTCTTCCGCGTGCTGGTGCCCAGCCACCCAGCCACGCCGGCACAATTTTCTCGTTGACGCTATACACGAATGTATGTACACTATCCCAACGTGACGCTCTCTCGCCGCGTCGAGCCACGCGGCGGCTGTTCCTTGGAAAGTCGATCATCTCGCGCGCTGCCGAGGTAGCCGTTTACGGCCGAAGTAGACGCGGCATCTTGCCGCGTCCTCTCGGCAAAGAGCGGTTGCTCTGCTTTGGGCATGCGACGGCAGGATGCCGCTTCTACAGCCGCACCCGGCGAGTTCCCTCGTCAGGGAGGGGTTTTGCACCAATCAAGTCTTGGGAGGTATTAGACGCGGCGCCCAAACCGTCGCCGCAAACCGATGTCGCACAACGGGTTCCGTCCTGGTCGCCGACCCTGACCCTCGCGACGGATGAGAGGTGCGGCGCAAAACCCAAGGCCGGCCACCGCAACAGACCGCGTACACGCAACGCGACAAAGCACCTCGGCGGCCCTGCATCAGGCCGGACGAACCACGCAAGGTAGAATTGGAAAATCGCGATCCCGTTGACCAACAACGCCAACGAATTGTGCGATAGGAGCTACCGGGGAGTACTGCCATGCGGGACGCCAACCATTTCACGAAGCCGATGCGACTCGCCGCCCTGTTATCGCTCGCCCTGGCCCTGCAAACCCCCGCGTTTGCCGACGACCTGTTGAAGACCGGGCTGCAATCCCTTCCCGGACCGCTGCCCAACCTCGGCCCGCAGGACCCGGCGCTCGCACGGGACTTCGACCTCGCCCGCGAAAAGTTCTTCATTGCCGTGCCGAAGAACTACACGGGCAGCCAGCCGTTCGGCCTGCTGGTCTTCCTCCATCCGATCGACCAGATTGCCGCTCTGCCGCCGGACTGGGCCGGCGTCCTCGAACAGCGAAAGCTGATCTTCGTCGCCCCGCAGAACATCGGCAACAACCAGCCCATCGCCCGCAGGGCCGGCATGGCCGTGTTGGCCGCCGCCAAACTGACGGAGCTCGCCAAGATCGATCCCCGCCGCATCTACGCGGTCGGCTTCTCCGGCGGCGCCCGCGTGGCCTGCTACGTCGCGTTTCTGCGGCCCTCCATGTTCTCCGGCGTGTTGGCCATCTGCGGCGCCGAGTATTGCCGCCAGGTTCCCCGCGTCGAAGCCACGCGAAACGATCCATACGGCTACTTCCCTCTGGAGCAGCGGCGGGCCGACGAAGCCAAGCAGAAGGTGCGGTTCGTGCTGGTGACCGGCGCGAAGGACTTCCGTTACGGAAACATCCTCGACCTCTACAAGGGCGGCTTCCGCAAGGACGGCTACGAGGCGCGACTGCTGGACGTGCCCGGCATGGAACATACAATATGCGCGGCGAAGCCGCTGGGCGACGGCCTGGCGTTCCTGGATGATGGGAAAATGTCGTCCACCGTTAAGAAATGACTGTCCGTCAATGCCCGCCATCCTCCCATTTGACACTCGCATGAGCATTCGATAAGATGCAAATATAGTGCAAGACAAGCAGGAGGATATTCCCATGTTGGACATTAGCAGCGACATCAAGCCGTTGTCGAGTTTCAAGCGGGATTCGGTGACGTTGATTGGCCAGTTGAAGCACACGGGCAGACCGGTCGTGCTGACCATTAATGGCAAGGCCGAGGTCGTGATTCAAGACGCCAAGTCGTATCAACGGTTGCTTGAGTTGGTCGATCGGGCGGAGGCGGTAGTGGGAATCCGCAAGGGACTTGCGTCGATGGGGCGAGGGGAAGGAATTCCGGCGGAAAAGGCGTTCGAGAGACTCCGCAAGAAGCACAACATCCCGCACAACCGATGATTGCCGATGTTCGAACGCGTCAAGCACATGCTGATCAAGGAGTTCATCCAGGTCTTTCGCGACCCGCGGATGAGGATCGTGATTTTCGTGATTCCGTGCGTGCAGGTGCTGGTGATCGGCTACGCCGTCTCCACCGACGTGAAGCACGTGCGGACGGCCGTTTACGATCTCGACAACAGCCAGGCCAGCCGCGACCTGACGGCGCGGTTCGTTCGTTCCGGCTATTTCGACGTGGTCACGCGACTCGAAAACGAGGCCGGCGCCGGCGCGGTGCTCGACCGCAACGACGTCACGGCCGTGCTGCAGTTCAACCACGGGTTCGCCGACGATCTCGACGCCGGCCGCACCGCCCAGTTGCAGATTTTGGTCGACGGCACCGACTCGAACACGGCCGCCATCGCGGCCAGCTACGCTCAGAGCATCGCCACCGCCTATTCGGAACAGATTCTCACGGAGCGCGTCGAGCGCGGCGCTGGGACCGGCAGGCATCGTCGGCCGCCCCGAGTTGCGCACCCGGGCGTGGTTCAACGAGAACCTGGAGAGCCGCAATTTCTTCGTGCCCGGCGTGTTGGTGATCGTGGTCGCGCTGGCACGCTGCTGCTGACGAGCATGGCGGTGGTGCGCGAGAAGGAGATCGGCACCATCGAGCAGATCATGGTTACGCCGATCACGCCCGCCGAGTTCATCCTGGGCAAGACGGTGCCGTTCGCGCTGATCGGTTTCGCCGACGTGACGTTGGTGACGCTGATCGGCGTGTTCTGGTTCGAGGTGCCGATCCGCGGCGACGTGCTGCTGCTGTTCCTGGCTACGGCGCTGTTTCTGATGAACACGCTCGGCGGCGGCTTGCTGATTTCGACCGTCAGCCAGACGCAGCAGCAGGCGATGATGACCACGTTCTTTGCGTTCTTTCCGGCGATGCTGCTGTCGGGCTTCGCGTTCCCGATCGCCAACATGCCCGAGGCGGTGCAATGGCTGACGCTGGTGAATCCGCTGCGGTATTTCCTGGTGATTGGTGCGGAGCATTTTCCTGAAGGGCGTGGGGATCGAGGTGCTCTGGCCGCAGATGCTGCCGCTGTTTGCGATCGGCGCGACGTTGTTGTTCCTGGCCGTGCGGCGGTTCCACAAGACGTTGTAGCAGCGGCAGGGCGGACCAAGCAGAGCGAGCCCTACCACGGGATGGTTGTCTCCGGACGGCTATCTCCTGTGGTTGTCGGCTCGATCGGAATTCGGCAATTCGGCGGCGGGTTGCGATTGCCTGCACACTGTCGTGCGCCATTAGAATTGTCCCCATTAGCGACCAATAGAAATGTCCCCTAAGATCGTTTCCGAAAGGAAACGAGAGAATGGGGACGATTTCGATGAGTCGGAAAGAACGAAAGCGGCTGGAGGCGTTCAGTCGGGTGAAAACGGGGGGGATGACCCTGGTCGAGGCGAGCGAACTGCTGAGGCTGAGTTATCGCCAAACGAAGCGGGCGTGGTCTCGGTATCAGAGCGAAGGCGATGCCGGCCTGGTACATCGGCTGCGTGGCCGAGCCCCCAATCGGCATTCGCCGGAGAAGACCAAACAGCGGTCGCTGGCGTTGTATCGCGAGCGGTACGCCGATTACGGGGCGACGTTGGCGGCGGAATGCCTGGAGAAGGAAGACGGCGTGAAGGTCTCGGTGACCACGCTGCGGCGGTGGCTGTTGCAGGCGGGCTTGTTGGATCGCCGGCGCAAGCGGCGACTGCATCGTCGTCGTCGAACGCGGCGCGAGCACCTTGGCGAGTTGGTGCAGATGGACGGTTCGTTTCACGACTGGTTCGAGGGGCGGCGTGGCTGGGCGGTGCTGATGGTCATGATCGACGATGCCACAGGCAGGGTGACGGCGCGGTTCTACGAGAAAGAATCATGGGCATCGTTGTCGGACTTGTTTCAGCGTTACGCCCGGCGGCACGGCTTGCCGCGCGGTCTGTACGTGGATCAGCACAGTATTTATCGGCCGGAGGGTGAGCCGACGGATGCGGAATTGCTCGACAATTGCCCGCCAGAAACGCAGTTTGGGCGAGCCATGCGCGAACTGGACGTGGAGCTGATTCTGGCGCGGAGTCCGCAAGCGAAGGGGCGTGTGGAGCGTATGAACGGAACGCTTCAGGATCGGCTGGTCAAGGCGTTGCGGCGCGCGAAGATCTCCGACTTGGAGTCGGCGAACCGATTCCTGGAGGAGACGTTTCTGGTGGGATTCAACGCGCGCTTCGCGGTGGCGGCGGCGGCGGCGGAGGACTGGCATCGCCCGCTATCGGCCGGCACGGACCTGGCGCGCATCGTGTCGATTCAAGAATCGCGGGTGGTGGCCAAGGACTGGACATTGCGTTGGCGGAATCGCATCTTGCAATTGCCGCGTGAGACGGCCGAGTTCATTCGGAGCGGTCAGCGCGTGACGGTCTGCGAACCGCTGGACGGCGTGCTGCGGGTGTTCGCTGGCCAGCGCGAAGTGTGTTGGTCGCCGATCTTGGCCCCACCGCTGCCAAAGCCGGCCAAGCGTACCGGCCCGACGGGTTCGAGTCAGGGGCACAAGCCTGCCGCGAACCATCCCTGGCGCGGCCGGCGAGTGGCTGCGGCCCGACCAGAGCCTTCCGCCCCCCTCCCGCCGCCGGCGGAAAAAGTGGCGTGCTCCGCTTCGGCTCGCTGCGCTCGCCTCGCGGAGCACGCCAC
This sequence comes from uncultured Planctomycetaceae bacterium, assembly GCA_963759115.1. Taxonomy (GTDB): domain Bacteria; phylum Planctomycetota; class Planctomycetia; order Pirellulales; family Thermoguttaceae; genus CAVWXT01. Next base: position 2,003,383 of record CAVWXT010000005.1, on the reverse strand, counting down.
TTTAGGGTAGACGAAAACCATAACAGTAACGGGACATTTCTATTGGCGCAAAACAGGGGACATTTCTATTGGTTGACAACATTGCGATTGCCTGCACACCCTGTTCGGTCCTGCCCGCGGGGGCTATAATAACCGGCTTTCCCTGAGAGGCAGACAATGACACGGCTGGCGGATGAAAAAGTCCTGGTCCTGGATTTTGGCTCGCAATATGCGCAACTGATCGCCCGGCGGGTGCGGCAACAACAGGTCTATTGCGAGATCGTCCGCCACGACATCACGGCCCAGCGGATCCGCGAACTGGCCCCGCGGGGGATTATCCTTTCGGGCGGCCCGGCCAGCGTGTACGAGCCGGGCGCGCCCCAATGCGACCCCGAAATTTTCCGCCTTGGGCTGCCGGTCTTGGGCATCTGCTACGGGCTGCACCTGGCCTGTCAGGCACTGGGGGGCCAGGTGCAAGGCACGCCCACCCGAGAATACGGCCGCGCCCGCTGCCGGGTCACCCAGCGCGATGGACTGTTCGCGGGCATTCCCGACGAGATCGACGTCTGGATGAGCCACGGAGATCAAGTGTCGCAGGCTTCGGGCGACTTCCTGCCCCTGGCCGCCACCGACACCTGCCCGGTGGCGGCAGTCAAACACCGGCAGTTGCCGATCTACGGTCTGCAATTCCATCCCGAAGTGACTCACACGCCTGAAGGCGCAAGATCCTCGGCAACTTTCTCACGTTCCGTGTGCCACTGCTCCGGCACGTGGAAGCTGGGCGACTTCGCCCGCGAAACGATCGAGGGGATTCGCCGCCGCGTGGGCGACGCGCGGGTGATTTGCGGGCTGTCGGGCGGCGTCGATTCGTCGGTGGTGGCGGCGCTATTGGCCCAGGCCATCGGCCCGCGACTCTCTTGCATCCTCGTCGACAATGGGCTCTTGCGCAAGGACGAAGAGGAATCGGTCATTCGCGAGTTCAGCGACCACTTCAAGACCGACCTGCACGTGGTCAAGGCGGAGGAGAAGTTCCTGGCGGCCCTCTCGGGCGTGGTTGATCCGCAAGACAAGCGGCGGCGGATCGGCCATGCCTTCATCGAGTGTTTTGCCGACGAAGCGGCCAAGATCGAGGATGCCCGGTTTCTCGCCCAGGGCACGCTCTATCCCGACGTGATCGAAAGCGGCGGCGCCCGCGACGGGCCGGCCGCCACGATCAAGCTGCACCACAACGTGGGCGGATTACCCGAGGACCTGGCCTTCGAACTGATCGAGCCGTTGCGCGATCTGTTCAAGGATGAGGTTCCGCAAACTGGGCTCGCAGCTCGGCGTGCCGGAAGACATCGTGTGGCGGCATCCCTTCCCGGGGCCGGGCCTGGCCGTCCGCTGCGTGGGCGAGGTCAGCAAGAAGCGGCTCGACATCCTCCGCGAGGCCGACGCCATCGTGGTGGCCGAGATCAAGCAGGCCGGACTCTATCGCCAGACGGCCCAGGCCTTCGCCGTGCTGTTGCCGGTGCAGAGCGTGGGCGTGATGGGCGACGCCCGGACCTACGCCGACGTGGTGGCCGTCCGCTCGATCGACACCGAGGACTTCATGACGGCCGACTGGAGCCACCTGCCCTACGAGTTGTTGGCCCGCATCTCGACCCGCATCATCAACGAAGTGAAGGGCGTCAACCGGGTGGTGTACGACATCAGCAGCAAGCCGCCGGCGACGATTGAGTGGGAATGACGCAGTGATGAGTGATGAATGATGAACGATGAAGAGAATCCAAGCGGCGAAGTCGCGTCTGACCAGCCCACCTTCGAAGACGCTCTGAAGCGGCTTGAAGAGATTGTCCACCTATTGGAGGAGGGTGATCTTGGCCTGAACCAAGCGCTGGAGCGGTACGAAGAGGGCGTCAAGCTGCTGCGGCAGTCGTATGAGTTGCTCAATCGGGCCGAACGGCGAATCGAACTCTTGAGCGGTGTCGACGCCGAGGGCAACCCCGTCACCCAGCCCTTTGACGATACGGCCACGTTCGACCAGAAAGATCCCGCCAAACGCCGCAGCCGTCGCCGTTCCTCTCCAAGCCAGCCACCTGATTATGGGGTGAGTGATCCGCAAAGCGGGGAGATCGGCATGGACGAGCCGTAGCGATCATCGTAAACTGGGGGGAGTGTTGCACGCACGGCCGTTTAGGGCCCGCGCAGAAACAAGTTCGTAAACTGGGTGGCACGCCCTGAAAGGGCGTGAAGGGTAAATTTCGGCGACCCATCACGCCCTTTCAGGGCGTGCCACCCGAGCCGGGCCAGCGACTGCTACACGACCCGTCGCATGAATCAGCTATCCCCCTCGTTTGCCGAACTTGCCCGGTCGCTCGGTCCGCAGATTGATGCGGCCCTGGACGCCCGCACCAGTGGTGGAACAGGTTGGCAACCTGTCCTACTTGGCGAGAGTTGCCCACCGCGGCTCCGCGAGGCGATGCGGTATAGCCTGCTGGCCCCCGGCAAGCGGCTGCGGCCGATGCTGGTTCTGCTGGCCGCGGAAGCCTGCGACGGGTCGATCGAGGCGGCCATGCCGGCGGCCTGTGCCGTCGAAATGGTTCACGCCTACTCGTTGATCCACGACGACCTGCCGGCCATGGACGACGACGATCTCCGCCGTGGGCGGCCCACCTGTCACAAGGCGTTCGACGAGGCGGTGGCGATTCTGGCGGGCGATGCCCTGTTGACGCTGGCCTTCGAGGTGCTGGCGAAAGAAGTTGAACCGCCGGCCACGGCCGCCGCATGTTGTGCCGCATTGGCCGAGGCCGCGGGGGCCTGCAACATGGTCGGTGGGCAAGCGGACGACGTGAAAGGAAATGATGATTGCGGAATGATGAATGATGAATGTTCAACTCATCACTCATCATTCATCGTTCATCCTTCGGGCCGCCCTCACCCTAACCCTCTCCCGGCGGGAGAGGGGACGTTGGCGGCCCTCGAATCCATCCACCACCGCAAGACGGGGGCCATGATCCGGGTTTCGCTGCGGCTGGGGGCGATGGTTGCCGGGGCCGACGACGGCGAACTGGCCGCGTTGGCCACCTATGGCCGGCAAATTGGCCTGGCCTTCCAGATCATTGATGACCTGTTGGACGTACAGAGTAATGAGGCAGCCACGGGCAAGCGAGTCGGCAAGGACGCACAACGCGGAAAATTCACCTTTCCCGGCCTACTTGGTCTTGACCAAAGTACCCAACATGCTGAACAATTGATCTCCGAGGCGTGCGACGCCCTAACGCCCTTCGGGGCGCGGGCCGACGGACTGCGAACGCTCGCCCGGTATGTCCTGGAAAGGAATCGCTGATGGACAAGCTGCTTTCCACGATCAACTCGCCCGAAGACCTCAAGAAGCTTTCGCACAAGCAGCTTGAGCAGTTGGCGGGCGAGATGCGCGAGGCCCTATGCCGGTTGGCCTCGACGCGGACGGCCCACTTTGCCTCGAATCTGGGCGTCATCGAGTTGACGCTGGCCCTGCACACGACCTTCGATTTCAGCCGCGACCGACTGATTTGGGACACCGGCCACCAGGTCTACCCGCACAAGATGGTCACCGGCCGGTACGACGAGTTCCACACCATGCGGGCCAAGGGCGGGCTGATGGGCTATCCCAACCCGGCTGAGAGCGAATACGACCTCTTCATGACCGGTCACGCCGGGTGCAGCGTGGGCACGGCCCTCGGGTTGAAGTGCGGCGACGGATTGCTGCGGCCGGAAGAGAATCGCCACGCCGTGGCCGTCGTCGGCGACGGCGCCTTCCCCAGCGGCGCGGTCTTCGAGGCCATGAACAACGCCGGCGGTCTGAAATCGAATCTCATCGTCGTTCTGAACGACAACAAGATGTCGATCTGCCCGCGCGTGGGTGGGCTGGCCGAGTCGCTCGACCGGCTGCGGACGGCCCCCTTCTACACCGGCCTGAAGGTTGAGGTCCAGAAGATGCTCAACCGCGTGCCGGTGCTCGGCGACCCGGTAGAACGATTCCTGTCGCAGGTTAAGGACGCCGTCAAGGCCGGGTTGTTGGGCGGAATGATCTTCGAGGACCTTGGCTTCCACTACATCGGGCCGGTCGATGGACACAACATCCGCCAATTGCAGAAGTATCTGAGTATGGTGCGGGAGGTTCAGGGGCCGGTGCTGTTGCACGTGGTGACGGAGAAGGGGCACGGCTTTCCGCCCGCCGCCAAAGACCCCACCACCTTCCACGCCCCGGCGCCCTTCCAACGCGAAAACGGTTCGGTCGTGCCCGTGAAGAGGGTTTGCTCCCGACCGCCCTATACCGAGTTGGTCCGCAACGCGCTGCTCGAACAAATGCGGGCGAACCCCAAGGTCGTGACGATCACCGCCGCCATGTGCCAGGGCAACATGCTCGAACCGGTGCGCGACGAGTTCCCCGATCGGTTCTTCGACGTCGGCATCTGCGAATCGCACGCGGTGGCCTTCGCCGCCGGGCTGGCCAAGGCCGGTCTCCGCCCGGTCGTCGACATCTACAGCACCTTCATGCAGCGGAGTTACGACCAGATCTTCCAGGAGGTGGCCCTGCAGAACCTGCCGGTGACGCTGCTTCTGGACCGGGCCGGGCTGGTCGGCCCCGATGGGCCCACGCACCACGGCGTCTTCGATCTGGCCTACCTGCGGCCCTTCCCAAACCTTGTGGTCATGGCGCCGGGCGACGCCACCGACGTGGCCCCGATGATCGACTGGGCCTTGCGCCACCAGGGGCCGGTGGCCATGCGCTATCCCAAAACGCCTGCGGAAACCATCGCCCGGCCCGCGGCCCCTGTAGGAGGCGACTCCAGTCGCCGATCAGTAGCAGTTTCGCTGGACAATCGGCGACTGGAGTCGCCTCCTACAACAGTTCGCGACCGCGATACACGCGGCTTGCAGTTGGGCGAAGCCGAGGTGCTCCATTGGGGCGTTGACGGCATTTTCATCGCCTGTGGCACGCTGCTCGGCGCGTGCGTCCAAGCGGTCGATCGGCTGGCGGAGGAAGGAATTGATTTCGGGGCGATCAACGCCCGGTTCGTCAAGCCGCTCGACGGGGCGACGATCCTCCCCGCCGTGCGGGACTGCCCACTGGTGGTCACCGTCGAGGAAGGCGTGTTGATGGGCGGTTTCGGCAGCGCGGTGTTGGAGGCCGCTTCGGAGGCCGGCTTGGACGCCAGCCGCGTCCGCCGCCTCGGCATCCCCGACCGATTCATCGAACACGGCAGCCGGAGCGAGCTCTTGGCCGATTTGGGGCTGGACGTGGCAGGCATCGTGCGGGCCTGCCACCAGTGGATCGACCGACCGAAACCAGCCGTGACCGCCGGTCGTGTTCCCGAGTTGGTTTCCTCGCCCGCCGGCCGAGGGCCGGGGTGACGGGCTAAACGGTGCGAAGGTAGGGTGGGACCAGCAGAGCGCAGTCCCACCGAAATGCGGAGCAAATGTCTGTGGTGGGACTGCGCTGCGCTGGTCCCATCCCATTACACCTACGCCAACTGCCATGACCAAGAACCCCGCACGTTCACCCCGGCCCAAACCGCTGCGAATCATGCTCCTGGGTGCCGGCCAGCGGCCCGACGTGCTCGCCGAGGCCGAGCGGCTTCGCCCCGTTGTCGAGCAGCACGCCCGAGTCGTCTGCACCGACTTCACGGGCGCGGAAGACCTCTCGAACGTTGAGGCCGATCTGGCGATCGTGTTGGGGGGCGATGGTTCGATCCTCCGCGCGGCACGCCAGATGGGCCATCGGCAGGTGCCCGTGTTGGCCGTCAACCTGGGAAAGCTGGGGTTTTTGGCCAATATGTCGCCCGCCGAATTGCCCGACGTGCTGCAAGCCTTTGTGGCCGGCAAGCTGCAAATCCGCGAGCACCTCATGTTCGAATGCTCCTTGCTCCGCGGCGGAAAAACCTGCGGCCGGCAACTCGGGCTCAACGAAGTGGTCGTTCAGGCCGGCACGCCCTTCACGCTGATTAACGTCGATCTTTACGTTGACTCAGATTTGGTAACTACTTATAGTTGTGACGGTTTGATCGTGAGCACGCCGGTCGGTTCGACGGCACACTGCCTGTCGGCCGGCGGGCCGATCCTGCGGAAGCACTTGCAGGCGTTCGTGGTTCTGCCGATGAGCCCGCACACGCTCACCGTGCGTCCGGTTGTCGATTCGGCCGATTGCGTTTACGAGATGGTGGTGGAGCGTCCGAATGTCGGTACGTCGGTCGTGGTGGACGGCCGGGTGTTGGGCCAATTGCAGCCCGGCGACCGCGTCCGCGTGGAGCGGGCCGTTCCACAGTTCAAGCTGGTTAGCGATCCCAGCCGCACCTACTATCGCACTTTGCGAGAAAAGCTCGGCTGGGGCGGACGTTTGAAGCTCAACGACGGAACGTAGGGGGCGCAAAACGTTCTCGGCCTTGGGCCTTGGGTTTTCGGCCTTAGGTATGGGATGGGGGCTTTGCCGCGACTTGCGATCTCCGGGCAAAGACCCAAGCCCCAAGACCGAAGTCCCCGCGGTTAGGGCCAATCAATAGTCATGGTGCGTTCCACGCACCCTACACTCGAAAGGAAGCGAGTATGAACCGAGCCCTTTGCTGTTTTGCGGCATGGATGTTTGCTGTGGCCGCCGCGTCGTTGGTGGCCGACGACGACGTTCAGAAGTACACCCTTCGCTACAAGTTCAAGCCCGGCGAAACCGTCCGCTGGGAGGTGGAACACCGCTCGAACGTCCGCGCCACCGTTTCCGGCACGACCCAATCGACCGAGACGGTGAGCACCTTGGTGAAGGTGTGGCGAGTGACCGAGGCGCGGCCCGACGGCACGGCCACATTTCAACACAGCGTCGAGCGGGTCGACATGCGGCAAAAACTGACCGGCCGCGACGAAGTCCGCTACAACAGCCAGACCGACGCCAAGCCGCCTGCCGGGTTCGAGGACGCCGCCAAGTCGGTGGGCGTCACGCTGATGACGGTGACCATGGACGCCAAGGGGAAGGTGTTGAACCGTCAAGGCGCCAAGCCGCGACCGGCGGCCGCGTCCAAGGACGCCACGCCGCAGAACGAGGGCTGGATGACCATTCCGCTGCCCGAAGAGGCCGTTCCCGTCGGCCACGTCTGGTCGTTGCCCTTGGACCTCGAAATCCCGCTGGAAGGCGGCACCGTCAAAAAGGTCCGGGCCGTGCAGCAGTTCACCCTGGAGGAAGTCAAGACGGGCGTGGCCACCATCCGGGTCTCCACGGATATCCTCTCGCCGATCACCGATCCCGCCATCGAATCGCAGTTGGTCCAGCGCGAGACGGCCGGCAAGGTGCGGTTCGACATCGATGCCGGCCGCATCATCAGCCAGCAAATGGACATCGACAAGCACGTTGTCGGCTTCCGCGGCGACGCCAGCAGCATCCATTACCTCAACCGCTTCTCCGAGCAACTCCTGCCGGAAACAGTCAGGACGGCGGCAAAGCCGGCCGGCCAAGCAGTCGGCGAGTGATTGGTCTGCGGGGTGCTGGCGGGGATCTCGTCAACAAGACATCCGACGTGCTATTCGGCTGCAGCGCGGATGACGGCGGCAACCTTGGGTTGGACGCGTGCCCGCCGTGTCGGACGCCTCGAAAAAGCGTGGTTTTGTGTGGTTTTGTGCGGCATCCCAGAAAACGACTTGAGGGGACGCCACGGAGCCTAACGTCACCCATCACCGGTCCCGAGCCTGTCGCGGGATCCGGTGCATTGGCTTGTTATGGCAGAAGTCATCCGAGCATCTCGATGTCCATGTAGCCCTTATGTCAGCTTACTCATGATGTTCTTGAATCTCGTTCCGCTGACCGGACGCTCCACAATCAGCCTTCCATCGTAGATAATGCTGAAGATGCCATAGGGCGTCGGAAGCTCCCTTGATGCCTTGGCGCTCCTGATTCGAACCACTTTCGGCTCCAGCCCCAGGGCTCGGGCCGCCTGCGAAATCCTCTCCACCGACTTGACGACATAAGGGCACTGATCGGCAGCCAGGATCGTGAGGCCCTTCGTGTGTCTCTTCAATACTCGCTCCCGGTCGACGATGAAACGAGGATCAGCCGCTGTTGCCTTGAATTTCTTGACGAGCAGCTCGTACGGAGGGATGCTCTCCACCGAGACAAAACCCGCCTTGATGAACAAACCGCTTCCTGCCATGAAACTATCTGAACTTGTGACCACTGCGACCCCTCGGCACTTGTTCTTCCTCGCGTCCCTCAGACAATCTTCCAGCAAGAGAGCGCCGAGTCCTTTCCCCTTGTGCTTGCGATTGACCATCAAGCAATGGATGACAAGGTAACCCTCCGCCTCGACGGGTCTCCAGGCATGACTGCCAGGGGCATACTCGATCACCCCGATATCGCCGAATTCGCGTGAGCGGAGCACCTTGAACCTCAGGCCTTCAGCGTAGCGCTTCTTGAGCCAATCACACTTGCGGCGATGTCCCTCGGTCCTGCCAGGCTTGCGGCCGCAGATACTGCATGCGCCGATGTTGTCCGCATTGGTATCGACAATCTCGTACTCTCTCATCCTGATCCTCCGCGCGGTCTTGCCAGGCTGCGTTGCGGCAGCCTATGAGTGTCATAACACCACGTATCACCCGCCCGGCGGGTAAAGAAAGGCTCATTGGCCTTGCCCAAACTTGTGCGACGAACACCCGGCAGTCTTACGAGGCGTTAGCCGGGTCGGGTGCATGTGCTGGTTGCGCTGCGTCCTGCGACGTGTTGTGTGCCTTTCAGCTTCGTTGTCTAATCAACGCGAGCAAACTCTGGCCCGTTTGCGCGACAAATTCATCGGGGTCAGTCCAAGAACCATATAGCGTTCGGATTAGAGTCGGCAAAGGCAACAAGTAGTGCTCTAGAAATTGAAGCGGACTTCTTGCTTTGATGCCAAGTATTTCTACCACTGGTTCCCATGCACCTTGAGGCCAGAGCTTCCCTTGATACCCATGAGTTTTCAATACCAACTCTTCGAGTGATTCCTGGTGCAACAGTATGGTGCGAAAGTCAGTCGTTATGAAAAACTCCCATCTCCCTTGAATTGCTTGGCAGATTTGCCTTGTGTCGCTTTCGTGTCCAAGCAACTCGCGTGCTCGTTGAAAAAGGTTAGGTGCAATTGGCCCAGACTCAATCTGGCATTTCTCTAAGTAGTTCGTATACAGCGTATCGGAAATATCTTCAAGAAAAGCCTTCCTTTCAAGAGCGTGTGATGCTGCGGCCCGAAATTTGGCAATCTCCTGCAAAGTTACTTCGGAAGTGCCAAACTCTAATTCCCATTGATCATCCAAGTCAAGCAAGTGATAGAGAGCAACATACTCTGCCGCCCAACGAGACAGCGGCATTTTTACATCTTGATGGCGTACACTGTCGCCCTGTTCACGTTGCATGAGAGGGAACGTGTCGTTGAGTATGCAGGTGTCAAGATACAACCGATACATTTCCGCTTATCGAGATGTTGCGCATGCCGAGGGTGACATGCTACCACGACTGCAAACGAGCAGCCCAACGAGGTGCGCGGAGCGGCGGGGACCAGCCGCCACTGACGTCCGATATGTGAGTGAGCTGAACGGCTGGTCCCCGTCCGCTCCACGCATCGGTTCGGCTTCTTCATGGCTTCACGACGATCTGAGTGCCCGGAGGCAAGCCCCCAACTTGGCGAAATACTTTGCCCCAGCCTCGAAAATGATTCTCGACCGGAATCGCGGCTATGTTCGCGACGGACGGGGTGCCGCCAAGGCCGAGTGCTTGGGTGAAGGAGTAGCACTGCCCGGCACCCAGCGGCTTTCCAGACGCCTCGAGCTTATCTACGAGCGGGGCGAAGAACCACTCGGACAGCTTGTCTGGATCCACCAGCCACTCCCGGAAATCTGTCTGGTCTTTTGCGACAACGGCATATTGAAAGCTACTGACCTGGAGCATGCCGATTTTGCCGTCGGGCTGCGTCACGAAAAGGTCGCCGAACTTCGTCAACAGCCAGGGCGAGGAACCCGCCGGGACCAGCGACCGCCAATCGGCCAGGAGTTCGGGCCAGTCAGGACGGGAAACCGGAAGCGTGTACTGGCTTGGAATCTCGGGAAGCATCATAAAGCCGAAGTTCGAATTTTGCCGCCGGCCCGGCGCCGCCGTAATTAGTTATGGTGGCAATACCGGCGGCATAATGCGCATCGAAACAAAAGGCATTTTCGCGCTGAACTATGAACCAGTCAAGCACTTGCGGCCACATCCCCTAAAATGGGGCAGTGTCTTCTGCGGGTGGGAGAAGACGCCGCCCGTCAGAGACCGAACCACCTGCCAGGAGTGCCCTTGAACCGTGCCGAGTGTTCTGCCGCACAGTGCGGCGCGAGAACACGCGCCGAGTGCCACTGGTCGCTTGTCGACCAGTGCCTTCTACCGTGCGCAGCACCGGTGGGCAAGCCACCAGCGCCGCCCGCCGATCTCGTTCGGCTCTCTATTGTTCTTCGGAGACGTCTTCGACTTTCCTTGGTGCTGACACGTGATCGACCTGAATGAACCGAACCGTAATCACGTCTCCGACTGCCAGAGGAACATCATCCTCCCACGTCAGCACCTGCTGTGCGTTTTGTTCCGACACTTTTGATACACCAAGCACCGTCAGATTTCCAAATGGATCTGCACTGCTCGATGCATTCACTCCGAGCTTGCCATAGGCGGCAATCACGGCGCTTAGCGAAAGAAGACTCTCCCCGCCGGCTACCAACGCCTTCTTGCCGTTACGAATAATTTCAAAGCCGATCATACTTTCTCTATTGCCTACCAGGTATTCGACCGCCGAAGTGCGGCAGAGCTTTGCCACATTTTCGCAAGCAAGCATGACGGCGTCAATCCTATGCGTCATACTGTGGAAGTGAGACGTTTCGCGGCTATGACCGGCCCTGACCCGAGTTGGCGCGCCACTGCCTTGTCAACGAGCATCGCCGGGGGTACTGGACGCCCGCGCTGCACTCGCTAGACTGAAGGGCAAGTGTTTCCCAAACGCTCTGGCCGAATGAAGGAGGCGATCATGGAAAAACGCGTGTACAACTTTTCGCCCGGGCCGGCCATGCTTCCCCTGCCGGCGCTCCAAGAGGCCCAACGCGACCTGCTGGCCCTGCCGGGCACCGGCATCTCGATCCTCGAAATCAGCCACCGCTCGAAGGCCTTTGAGAAAATCATCAACCAGGCCGAAGCCAATCTCCGCACGCTGCTGGGCATTCCGAACAACTATCGGGTGCTGTTCCTGCAAGGCGGGGCCCTGCTGCAATTCGGCATGGTGGCCATGAACCTGTTGCACGGCACGGGGAAGTCGGCCGACTACATCGTCAACGGCACCTGGAGCAAGAAGGCCCACGACGAAGCCAAGACCCAAGGCGGCGTTCACGTGGCCTGGGACGGAAAGGCCGGCAACTACAACCGCGTGCCGCCGGCCAACGAACTCAAACTCGATCCCAACGCGGCGTACGCCTATTTCGCCTCCAACGAAACGATCCAGGGCGTGCAATATCCCAAAGAGCCGGAAGTGGGCGGCGTACCCTTGGTCTGCGACGCCTCGTCCGATTTCCTTTCGCGGCCCGTGCCGGTCGAAAAGTACGGCATCCTCTTCGCCTGCGCTCAGAAGAACGCCGGTCCGGCGGGCGTGACGATCGTCATCATCCGCGACGACCTGGTGGAGCGTTCGCCCGCCGATCTGCCCTCGCTGGTGAACTACAAAATCTTGGCCGAGGGCAAGTCGCTGCTGAACACCCCGCCCACCTTCGCCATCTACATGGTCAAGCTGGTGACCGACTGGCTGCTGAACGAGATCGGCGGCCTGGAGAAGATGGCCGGCATCAACCAGGGCAAGGCGAAGATGCTCTACGACGTGATCGACGGTTCCAACGGCTTCTATCAGGGACATGCCGAGCCGGGCAGCCGCTCGGCGATGAACGTCGCTTTCCGGCTGGCCAATCCGGCCCAGGACGAGCCGTTCCTGAAGCAAGCGGCCGAGCGCGGGCTGTGCGAGCTCAAGGGCCATCGCTCCGTGGGCGGCTGCCGCGCCTCGATCTACAATGCCATGCCCGTCGAAGGCGTGAAGTTGCTGGCGGAGTTCATGCAGGAGTTCTGCGCGAAGAACAAGTAGGCTGGGGCAACGTGTCGAGATTGCGTCAGGGCCGATCAGTTTTCCCAAATCCGAGTTGATAGGGGTAGGGAAGGCCGGTTAAGTTCCCGGCCTCCCCTCCCTCCGAACCGGACTGGCGGATTTCCCGCATCCGGCTCTCCGGTTAGTGGTGTTACCTCGTAGAGGATTGGTGAACCGAGCGCGGGAAGGAAACAAGGTTCCTTCTCGGGATCGGCAGAAGCGAAAGGCCCTGACCTTCACGGGAAGGCCACCAACATGCAACATCGACGGTGCGGCCAATCTGAGCCAAGTTACGTGTGCCTGACGCAGTCCGTCGTGGCTAGTCGTTGCCGACACTCGCGGTACGGTGTGGTTTTGGCCGTGCGTCATGTTTCATCCACTTTCCTGCGTCCCTTTGCTCGACGGGCATTGCCCCGCTTCCTCGCTCGTATGGACGCTCTGACTCCTGGGCGGTCGATTCTTCGTATCCTTATCAGGGACAATGAACTTCGTCCTTGTACCCGCCCAGGTCTCCTTGCTTCATGTATCAAACCTTCCGACCGTTCCGCCTCCAACCACCTGTTGCCGCCTCTGGGGCTTGGTTTGGTTTCCCCCCGGAGCTTACCGCGCGGTCTGCCGACCGCATCCCTTGCGAGGACCACAGCGTCACTTGGGCTTCGCCTTTTCCTAGCAGGCTCGCCACGACAACCGGCCGAATCGAGTTCGTCATCCTGCGGACCAGCCGTTCACCTTCAGTTGCTCTCCACCCCCTCTCACGAGGACGCAGTTACTTTCGGTTACGAAGTTCAAACCCAATTTCGACAAGGACTTGCACCTTGCTGATTCGATACACTCACAAGCGCACTAGGAGGCGACTCCAGTCGCCGATCTGCAGTAGTTTTCGGGCAATCGGCGACTGGAGTCGCCTCCCACAGTGAATAACTGATCGGCCCTGGAGATTGCGTGCCTTGACGCATGGCAATTACCCGGCTACGCTTCAATAGGGCACTCATCTGCCGAGGAGTCGACATGGGCGTAACCCACGTGACCACGCGCATCACGAACCTTGCCCAAGACGCCGAGCCTTGGGAAGCTGAATTCCTGGTCGATACGGGCGCCATTGACTGTATGGGCCCTCGTGATCGGCTGATCCGAGCGGGCATTCGCCCCGAGGGCAAGTCCGTGTACGAGCTGGCCAATGGCCAGCCGGTGGAGTACGAATACGGTTTTGCGCGGGTGGCGTTTCTGGGCGCCGAAACCGTGGCGCAGATCGTCTTTGGCCCGCTCGATACCGTGCCGATCCTCGGCGTCGTGGCTTTGGAGAACGTCGGCGTGAGCGTCGATCCGGTCACGAGAACGCTCCACCGGATGCACGCGAGGCCGCTCAAGTAGTTCTCGTTGCCGAACGATCGGTAGGGTTCGTGCTTGCACGCTCGGGTGCCACTGGCCGCTTGTCGGCCAGTGCGCGGGTCGGCTGTCGCACGGGCTGACAAGCAGCCCGTGGCACCCGCCAATTCGGCTCGGTTGAGATACAAGTAGGCCGCATCAGAACGTGAAGATCGCGTCGCAACCGCCCGAAAGTTGCGTGCTGCGAGCGCCGCTGTTGAACGGCAGGCCGCCGGGACCCGCTACCCCGTCGAACCAGTCGTAGCGGAGTTCCGGACGAATCGTGACGTTGGCGTGCGGCCGGTAGTTCAATCCGCCGGTCATGGCGAAGTAGTTTCCGCGGTCGCCCGCCACGACGCGGGCGCCCTGCGGATCCTGGAACCACTCGAACCGCCCGCCGTACGACCAGCAGTCGTTGACCTTGTAGGTCAGGTAGTTGTTGACTTCGTACCACTGGTTGTCGACGCCCGTGCGCGGGCTCACGTTGATGTTGGTCCCCAAGTCGTGTTCCAGGACGTACATCCACTTCTCGGTGATCTTGCAGGTCAGCACCAGGCAGTTGTAGTAGAGATCGCCCGAGGCCGCGCCGGCAAAGGCGTCGCCCGTGCCCAGCCGGCCGGCGGAGCAATACCAGGCCAGCGTGGTCTTCTCCGTGAGGGTCAAAGCCGTGCCGCCGAGGAACATCGAGCCGCCGTCCGCGCCCGCGAATCCCTCGTCCCAACCGTTGACCCAGCCGCCGTACAGGTGGAGCTTCTCGTTATAGGCGTAGTCGCCCAGGAAGCCGGTGTGGGTGAACGGCTGGCCGAAGACGCACGAGTAACAGTGCGAGTAGAAGAAGTTCTGCGGGGCTTCGATCAGTTCATACCCGCAGGGCGTGTAGAACCGGCCGATCTTGACTTTCAGGTCGTTATAGGCCACCTCGCCATAGATCTGCGGGATGGCCGAGCCGTAGTCGCGGCTGGTGTTCCAGCCGAAATCCCACGTGCGGTCGCCAAAAGCCTGAGTCTGCGGGCCGTCGACGCCGAACACGTAATCGACGCGGCCGCCGAAGTCCCAACCGCAACCCTTGGTGTCGGTCTTCCGCTCGGCATAGACCCACAGTTGATCCTCGGTGAAGCCGTCGCCGATGCCGCGGAGGCCGATCGGGCCATTGCTCACGGCGCCCCACTGGTTGCCGTAGATGCCGCCTTCGAGCCAGCCGCTTACAGTGATGCTGTGGTCTTTCAAGACGTCGGGCTGGGGCAAGGTCCACGGATCGGCCAGCTTCCCGTGGAAACACCAGCGGCAGGGCGGGTCTTCATACGCAGGCAGTTGGCTCGTCAAAGGAGATGATGCCTCCGGGGCTTCCTGTGCCGCCGCTCTCGCGGCTGCCAATAGTCCGACGACCACCACGGCAATTGCCAACTCTAGAGTACGCATAGTTCCACGCTCCTCGATTCTGCTATCGGAATTGGCCGCCGCCGCGATTGACGGGAAACCGGCCCGACTTGCCACAAACCGAAGAGGCGGCCGCACGCGGCAAGAGACTTTGCCGTCTGGGAAGACTCTGTTGTGCGCAGAATGAAATGGTGCGCGTCCGCAGTGGCGGCTCCGGCCGGCAGTTGGCCCAAGACCCGCCTCAAAGCGGCGCTACGAACGGCACAGTTTGCGGCCGATTTTCGCCCCGCAGCCGGCCACGACGGCCGCCAGCCCCACCACCGGCAGGACGCCGCAGAAGAGCGACAACAGGCCCAGGCAAATCAGCAGCGTGGAGCCGGTCGGGCCGGTCAGCCTGGCAAGACTGCCGCGGCGCACCAGGCTGATAAGGAACCAGGCGATCAGGGCCGCAACGGCCACGATGGCGATGCCCGCCAGCCGCCGAAGGAGATCGTCGGAGACCTCTCGGGCCGTGATCTCCACTTTGTCCTGCGGGGTCGTCAGACAATAAAGCGTGCCCCGCTCGGGCAGTTGGAAATCGAGACTTGCCAGGCCGGTGGCAGCGAGCGTCTCTTTCTTGCCGAGCTCTTCGACCTGCTTGATGATCTTCTGTACCTGGTCCACGTCTTCCGGCGAACCGCGGAGCACGAGCACGTCGAGACCTTCAAGCATCTCGATTTGCGCGGGGTTCACGAGGCCGCCGCGCGATTTGTCATTCGTCACGCCGAATCTCACCGCGTTGTCGCGATCGGACATCGCGCCTTGGTACGCGCGGGAAAGGTCGTAGTGGGTAACCTCGCCGGCCTTCCTTTGCAGAGCCTCTCTTTGCGTGTCCGTTGCCGTTGTCGAGGGCGCGACCCGCACGCGCCCGAGGGAAAGGCCGGCTTGCAGTTGAGAGCCTGGCTCTGCCGGCGCATTGGGAATACCCGATACGTCGGAGGAGAACAGATTCTGCGTCTGCTGTTCGAGCCGCTGCTTGTAGCGTTCCACCGAATCGTCCTGCTTGCCGCCGTATTGGGAACCGGCTTGCTGGCCCGGAGCTTGAATGCGGGGCTTCTCCGATTCCTCCTCTTGGATGATGACGCGTGGCTGAACGACCTGGACGGCGGACGGCTGGGTCGCCTTTTCGCCCGTCTTGTTGGACTGCAATTGTCGGCCGCCGAAACCCGGCGTGGCGGTTCGAGAGGGCGACGAGGATGGCCCCCTGGCCTCCCCCCTCTGTCTCAACTCCAATGCCAGCTCTTTGCCGGCCGCTTTCTCATCCTTGCCCGATTGATCGCCTGCCACAAGTGAGTTCTGATAGAACCAGTCGCTATTGAACCGCCGGCCCTCGGCCTGCTCGCCGGCGGGCTTCTGTTCGGCGGCCTCGGAAAAGTTTGCTCCCAACTCGTTCACCACGTTTCGGGCCTGCTTGAAGTTCTGTCCTCGAAACACGTTGCCCAGTTGTTCACGATTGCTCAGCGGCTGCGCTTGCTCGGGGGCCTTTTCTTGGTGTGCTACCTCCTGCTGCGCCTGTTGCGAAATACTGGCGTTGGCGGCCAACTCCGACTGCAACGCGGGATTGGACCGGCCCCACTCTGCCGCCGCAGCTTTATAGTTTTGCACGCCCAGGCCGATTTGCTTAAGATTGTTCGTAGCGCGGGCCTTGGCGAACTTGTCGCCGTGCTGAAGCGTGCCGAGAAGTTGCTCGGTCTGCTTCGTCTGGAACTTGACGTAGCCGGCCTGCAGGTCGGCCTCCTCGTCCACCCGCCGCATCGTGCCGCCGAAGTCGAACCAGCGGTACTGCTCGGGCACGTAGCAGCCGCACCTGGCTCAGGTCGGGCCGGATGTTCTCGCAGTGGATCAGCGGGAACGTCGACGCTGCCCAGCGCGCCCGAGCGCCGGCATCTTGCCGCCGTACTTCAGCACCACCTCGTAGTACAAATCGCCGGGGGCGGTCTTGATCAAGCGGAATCCGCACGCCGCGCGGGTCGGCCGCGCCGGGCACCTTGGTCGGCTTGACCGGCTCGCCGGCCACGCGGGCCGTCCACAGCTCGGCCCCCTCGGGCAGCCGGATCTCCAGGAACTGCTCGGTGGCGTTGTCGATGTGCAGCACCAGTTGGGCCCGATAGGCCCCGTTGGCGTCGAGCACCAGCGTGGTTTCGGCCAGGCCGATGCGGGCCTTCACCGTCGCCACGGCCGCGTGCGATCTCGGTGTGGAACGCAAGCCGCGGCTGCCGGGCGTCGGGCGCCACCAGGTAGGCCATCGTCATCTCCCGGCCCAGAATGCCCTTGAGCATCTCCCATTCCTTCTGCTGCCGCGCCCAGCGGCGTCCATCTCCCGCAGCTTGTCCTGCTCGACCACCACTTCGTCGCGGCCGGCGTTTTCGATGGCCACGTAGCGGCGATTGGTGCGGCCGAGTCTCCACGATCGGGAATCGGCGCCTCGTGCGAGCCGGGCGTCAACAGCCGGTCGTTCTCCACCAGCACGCGCAGCTGGTCCATCACCTCGTCCTGCAACTCGATCGTCACGCGCAGCGGCGCGCCGGCTTCCTTGCTCGACCGGCTCGACCGTCTTCTGCCGCAGCATGGGCACGCTGATCCGGCTGTCGGCCATCCAGGCGGGCAGCAGGAACGACAACTTGCGGATGCCCGCGTTGCTGGATCGTGAAGTCCAGCAGGATCGTCTCTTCGATCGCCCGGTCGGTCACGCGGACGTTGCTGATCGTGTCGCAGGTCACGTCGGGCTTGCGGGGCGCAAGCCGCAGCGGCCGGCGTAGTCGCCTTGCGTGTAGTGCAGCCCCAGCCGCGTGACCCGCTGCTGCTGCGGGATTGAGCCAGCCGTACAGCTGGCCCAACAGCACCGGCTCGCAGTTCGTCAAGTCGACGGCTTCGACGTCGAACGCCGGATCGACCTGCACGGCCACGTCGCCTTGCTGCCGGTCCACGCCCAGCACGTCCAGCCGCGGCAGCGGCAGTTCCTTGAGCTCGCCCTCGCGGCCGAGCTTGCCGCGAAGCAGCACCGGCACGTCGCCCTGCTGGCCCGCGGCCAGATAGATCGTCAGCAGCGGCCGCTTGTCCTGCTGCGTCACCGCATACTGGAACTCGCCGGGGACCGAGACGCGATCGAGCCGGAAGTCCTCGGGCAGGAACATCCGCAACTGGTAGACCGGCCGGCCCTGCACGTCGAACATGACGTGGCTCTCCAGGCTGCGCTCGTACTCGGCCAGCTTCAGCACCGTCTGCACCGTGGCCGACACCCGGGCCGGCCACCGGCGCGGCCGCCAGCCGCACCGTAAACGGCACGGCGGCGAAACGTGTAGGCCTCGAACGGCCGGATGCCCAGCGGGCTTTCCTCGACGCCCGCCAGCGTTCGGCCGCGTCCGCCGGCAGATCGGTCCGCGTCACGCCCGAGCGGTCCGAGCGTCCGCAGTTCCAGCAAGCGGGCTGCGGCGGATCGTCAATTGCCCGTTGTGCAGCGCGGCGTCGGCCACCGACGACCAGCGGCACGTCGAACTGCGCCAGGCTCGGCCTTGGCCGACCGTGCCCGCCCGCCACAGCCGCAGCGTGAACTGCTCGCGGTCCTTGGCGGGCTGCAAGCAGCGTGACCTCGACCGGTCTGCCCCCGGTCGGTCTTGCGGATTTCCCAGCCGCGGACGTTGTTGCCCTCGACCTTTTCCAGCAGATAGCCGGCCGGCAGGTCCACGCTGAACTGCTCCCGCTGGCTGCGGCGGAACTCCAGGCCAAGCTGCCACGCCAGCCGCAGGCCGTCCTCCTGCACGTCGAGCACGGCGTCGGAGGCGGCCGTCAGGCTGCGGTCGACCTGGCCCTCGGCCACCTTCGGCCGCCACTGGATGCTCACCGCGCCGCCGGGGCCCAGGGCGGTGCGGATCGTTTCGTCCGGCCTTCTCGGTTTCGTAGCTGCGGCGGTCGGCGACTTGGCCCAGGCGGAGCTCGGTCTGCGGCTTCGGCACGATGATCGCCAGCGCGGTGGCCGGGGCCGCCGGCAGCACGCCCTCGGCCACGCGCCAGCCGCCTTGCCGCGAGAGCTTCAGCCGCACGGCCAGTTCCAGCTTGTGCCGGCCCTTGCCGGAGACGTGCAGCACCACGAGCGACCGGTCCACCGCCGGCGCTTGGCCGCTTGCTGCTTCGCCTCCGGCGGAAACGGATCGTCGGTTGCCGCCGCCACGCTCAGCCGGGCCGGCTTGCCGTCGAGTTCGGCCTGGGCCAACACGCCGCCGCCCAGCCCCAGCGGCACCTGCACAAAGCCGTCGACGAAAACGTCGATCTCCATCTGGCCGGTCAACAGCAGATACTCGTCGCCTTCCAGCAGCGTCTTGTACGCCGCCCCGGCCAGCGCATAGGGCGCGGGCGCGGGCCTTCGTCTCGATCTTCTTGTCCGGGTGCGCCCGGTTCCAAAGCTCGACGTACCTGTCGTAGGGCACCAGCAGCTTGTCGGCGTCCTTGATGCCGTTCGTCGACTCGGGATCGTAGGGCAGAATGATCGCATCCTCGGGCACGTTGACCGGCGCCGCCGGCTCAACCACCTGAATCACGTACGGCCCGTTCGCGGCCGCTTGCGGCTTCGTAGCCGGTGATTGAGCGCAAACAGTCGCAGCGAACAAGATAACCATCAGGATCACCGCGGAAGCTACCGGACTTAGCGGGACGGTCGGAGTCCGAGCGGTTCTCTTCGCGCACGCACGGCAGCACGCTCCAAACAACCACCGCACCAAACCGACCACCAGGTAGTACGGCACCAGCAGCGCAGCCGCATAGAACACCATGTTGCACACCTGCGCGACCTCGATGCTCTCGGTCGCCAGCGGCACGAGCGTGGCCAGCAGGCCCACGCTGAAAACGAAGCACGTCTTCTTGCCCGCCGGCCGACAGGTCATGGCCAGGCCCGCCAATCCCACCAGCAGGGCCAATCCCCAGGCCAGGGCGTCGAATCGCGACCGGTTGGCCAAGGTGACGACCAACAGCGGCTCGACGCCCAGACTCCGGAAGGTCGTCACCCGGTCGGTGTCGGACGGGGCCTGCACCACGTCGATCTTCAGGCTCCGCACGCCGGCCAAGCTGCGATCGAAATCCAATCGCTTGCGTGCTGCGGTCAACTTCCCCCACAATTCGGCATCGGGATAGGCGATCGGCGGCTCCGCGGGGATAGCCTCCCCGCCCTTCGGCCCGCGCTCTGAAGGCGGAAGGGATCGCACCGCGGCTGCCGATTTCTCGCCCAGCGTAGCCGGTTTCGGCGATTTTTCCGCACCCAATTCAGCCAATCGCGTCCTCGCAGGCTCTGAAGGAGCGGGGGCCGCGGTCGCTTGGGACAGTGTCTCGGTTCTCAACTCGGAAGGCCTTCCCTTGGGGCCCATGCCGCCCATGCCGCCCATCATGCCGCCGCCTGCGCCCGTGCCCTTCGCCTCGGCGGCCGCACGCCGAGCACGGCGTTCTTCCGCGGACAGCGGCTTCCACATCGGTTGTCCTTCTTTGCCCTGTTGCCGGTTGAGCGTGCGAAGTTTTTCCAGCACATTGGCGACATCCTCATGCACCTCTTGCGTTTGGCTGACCAGGAGACTGCCGTTGCCATCGATGGTCGAAATCGAGCCTACGCCGCCCGCATCGTCCCACGTGGTTGGCTTGATCGTCTCCTTGAGTAAGTTGATCAGCGAGTCGAAGTCGGCATCTGCCGCGTTCGTTGAGTGCGCCGGCAGGAGAAGATCGGCCACGGGGTATACCTTGGTTTCCAACCGTGCGTCGGCTTCTTCCGGGGTAGTGATCTGTAGCACTTCATCAGAAACTGCGTACGTCAGGCCATGCTCCTTGAGAATCAATCGCAGCGCTGACTTTAGCGAAATGCCCTTCAGGCTCTTCGTAATCGGCGTATCCGAACCAATGCCCACGTCGTCCAAAGCCCTCTTATCAAGCTGGATTTCGATCCCGTGGCGCTTCTTCAAGTAATCGACCACGTCGCTTAACGGCGTGTTGACGAACTCCAATTGCGTCGGCGCGTCGAGCGCCGCTTCGATCTTCTTTTCGGCTTCGCCCCGCTTGGCCAGGTCGACGGCGTTAAATTTGGCCGCAGGCATTGCGAAGTCGGCGGCGACTTCAGACTTAGCGACTTCATCTGATGAGCGGGGCGCGGCCGATTTCGCCGCAGGGCTACGGGCGGAACATCCGCCCGGCATTTGGAGCCACGGCCCCGACATGCCGCCCGTCAAATAGTAGAGAATGCCGGCCACTTCCACGGCCGCCGGCACGGGGCGCTGAATCTCGTGGTCACGACCGTGCCGCCGGCTCGGACGACCTCATATCCGCTGGGCAAGTGCAGCCGCCACACCAGATCGGCCAGCGGCACTTCGACCGGCTCGTTCTTCCCGCTCGGCGCAGGAGCAGCTTGGGGGCCGGCACGTGCACCGTGCCGCGCAACGCCACCGCCTCGACCGGCGCCGCATAGACGATCTGCAACGTCTGGGCCGCATCGGCCGTGCCGGCCGGCACGTCGATCAGCACGCTGTCGCCCTGCCGCTGCGGCTTCAGCGGCGACGCCGTCCAACTCGGCCGACCACAATTCGGCCTGCGGCGGCAGCTTCACTTGCAGGTACACCGCCTTGGTGCGCAGCTTGAACCGCGCCTGCGTCTGGCTCTGGCCCTCGGGCGAAAGGTTCGTGTCGAGCTCGCACTGCTCGACGATCGCCGGAGTAGATGCGATAGCCGGGATGGCGCAGCACGTCGATCTTCACCGCCGGCGGATCGCCGACGAAGCCGAACGCCCCCAACAACCGGCGGCCGGGCTGATAGTCGGCCTCGGCCAGCTCGCCCACGTCGACCCGGCCGGGCCGACGTATCGACCTGCACCTCCAGCTCCGCGCAGCCCTCGACGGCCACCAGGCCCGACTGATAGGCCACGCCGTCGGCCACCACGATCGGCAGGGCGAACCCCTGGGCTCGCTGGAAGGGCAGCCTCACGACCGTGTTCGCGGGGCTCGTTGTCGGTCGGAGCAGTCCCCGTTCAACGGCTGCTGGAAATCGACGGCCAGGCGAACCCGACCGCGCTGGGCTTCGGCCAGCAACACGTTCCAGCGGCGCTGGTCGCCGACGATCTCGGGCGTGAACTCCTTGAGCTTCACGCCGTCGAGCGCCGCGATCGACAGCGACGCCGGCGTGTCCTCCGGCAGCAGCAACGCCAGCCGCTGCGTGCGGGCCTCTTCGATCGTGTAGATCAATTCGTAGTGGCAACTCAAGCGCGTCCGGCTCGACGCGGAAGAAGGAGAACGTCCGGGCGGTCAGCCGCGGCCGGGTCCGCTCGACCACCAGCGAGGCCGCGTACTTCGGGCTCTCGTAGCGATAGGCCAGCGTGGTGGTCACGTCGGCCAGGCCGTACTTCGGCTTTTCGGCGGCATCCAGCGGCGTGAGTTGCACGAGCTTGTCGGGCCGGACGGTCATGTCGTCGCGGACGTCGACGGCCATGGCCCCTTCGTCGCGCGTGGCCCCGAGCACGGCGAACCGGGGAAACTCGACCGCTTCGCACTGGCCACTCGGCCAGCCAGCCCGGCGGCGTGCGCACGGCGCGGAAGTTGACCTTGAACTCCTCGCCGACGGGCATGCCGCGCGGCCACGCTGACGCGGATGCGGCCGGCGGCGTCGGCTTGCGGAGCGCGTCGCCCGGAGGGCGTCGGCGTAACGCTCGAACGGCAGCGGCTGGCCGTCGGCCGTCGGTCACGCTGGTGACCTGCCAGCCGGCGGGCACGGAGATGTCGAAGCGAGAACCGCTTTTCCACCTGCGGCAGCAACGACAGCCCGCCGAGCACCTCCTGGCCCTTGTCGGCCAGCGACCAGCAGCAGGCTGGTGGTGACGGCCATCTCGGCCGGCGGCTTGATGTAACGTGCGGTCAGCCCGAAATCGCTTTGCGGGGCGTACCAGGCCGCCACCGCGCGCAGCGCCGGCGCGCCCGGCCCGCCTTCCAGCAAGATGGCCGGCAACACCTCGCTCGAGCGCCGACGTGTCGATGGGGATCAGCCCTTCCGCCGAGCCAGCGATTCGGCCTTCAGCCGGTCCTCGACCAGCAGGCCGAACACGGCCACGCTGCCGACCACGTCCAGCGGCTCCAGCCGCGGGGCGTGCCAGTCGTCGAGCCGGCCGGGCGTGCGGATCGCCGCGATGCTTCAGCACCACCGTCTCGGTGGTCTGCTCGCGCAGCTGCACGCCCAGCAGCTTGCGGCCGCCCTCTTGCCTGCACGTCCCAGCGGGCCAGCAGCGGCGAGTCGACCTCGGTGATCTCGAACCCTTCGGGCACGACGAAGCGGAACTGATCGACCGCCCGATAGAGAATCTCCAGCGAAACCGTGGCGTGGAGCTTTTCGTAGGCCTGGGTGACTTCGTCGACCAGCACGCTGCGGGCCACCACCGCCCGCTGCTGCCGCTGGAGGTGGCTGTTGAGCGTCATCACCAGCGACGTGTCGCCTTCGCGGGGCAGCAGCTCGAAGCGCGTCAGCTTGGCCGCCTCATCGACCGCGCGGCTGACGACGTCGGCCCCGCCCTTGATTTCCACGTCGCCGGGCGACGGTCAGGCGGAGCTTGGCGGCGGCGGGACGCGGCAGGCGGAAGTTGAGCACCTGCCGGGCGGCGGTCGTTTCCAGCGGCGCGACCATTTCCAGCGTCAACTCGTGCCGCCCGATGCCTTCGACGAACAGCACGAGCCGGCCGCCGGCGTCGCGGCCGATCGCGGCGTTGCGGTCGTCGAGCGTGGCGTTTTGCAGGCCCACGCCGCCGAGGTCCAGCGGCAGGGCGTGCAGGCCGTCTTCGAGCACGTCGATGGTCAGCGTGCCTTGGATTTCGGCCCGCTGCTGCCGCGGCCGTGACGGCGTAGTCGGCCGCGACGATCAGCGGCCGGCTGCGGGGCGTGGGTCTCGGGCGACTTCTTGGCCTTCTTCACCAGGTCGTCGTAT
This sequence comes from uncultured Planctomycetaceae bacterium, assembly GCA_963759115.1. GTDB lineage: Bacteria > Planctomycetota > Planctomycetia > Pirellulales > Thermoguttaceae > CAVWXT01. Next base: position 1,979,585 of record CAVWXT010000005.1, on the reverse strand, counting down.
TCCTCGCGGCTCAGCAGCACCCGCTTCGGCTGCTGCTCCAGCAGGACGTGCAGGTCGGAGAAGGGCACGTAGATTTCCCGCGGGGCGCTCGCGCGGCGGGGCCGATGCCTCGGCGGCCAAAGCACCGACGTAGCGGCGAAGACGGCGAGGCAGACCAGTGACCGACTAGAGACGCGATGCAGATTGCAAATTGCATGAATCGCAAATTGCGACAATCGCGATCGGTCGTGACGACGCAGAGCGTCGCGATCGTGCAATTCGCACGATGATCGTGCAATTGGGCATTTTTCAATGATGAATGTTTCCTACGCATGGGTCGGCCCTCCTTCCTGCGCCTCCGGCTTGGCCGGCTCGCTCGGCGAAGGCGGCGGAGCGGGCGGCTCCGGCAGGTGGCGGAGTCGGGCTGGTACTGCGACAGATCGACGCCGTGCTCACGGCCGCTGGCTGTCGCCGGCGGCCGTCCGCGGCACTCGCCGGCGAGCGCGCCACGACGCCACGCTCCACATCACCGCCACGACGAAGACCGCCGAGGCCAGCACGCCGTTGAGATCTGCATCGAGAAGGTCGGCAGGAACACGCCGGCCAGCACCAAGGCGATGACCGCCGCGCCGACCACCAACGCGCGGGCGGGCAGCCGGGCCGGCAACAGCAACAGCCCCAACAGCACCGTGACGCCGAACACCAGCCCGTTGAGCCACGCGGTCGTCGATCGTGGTCATTTCCAGCGAGCCGCCCGGGCCGCGCGGCCGGCCGAAGCGTCGAATAGACGTAGAGCCGGCCGTCGGTCGGGAAATCCTCGGCCGGACCGCTCGGACAGATTCACGCCTTCGCGGACCCAGTCGACCAGGTGCTCGGGCATCGGCGTCGGCGACGGTTGCCACCGCAGCGACGAATCGCACGACCAGGAAAACTCCTCGGTCCACGGGCCGCGCACGCCCAGCAGCGTCCGCGTCTCGGGCAGATAGACGCAGAGGTAGGCCTTGACGACGGCCGGCTCCTCGGGAAACGCCGGCAGAGTCGAGCCGGCTGCCGTCGCCGGGAGCGTGTAGCGAAGCTCCAGCACAAACGGCTTGTCGGCGTTGGCGGCCGCCAGCGGCACGAAGTACTCGTTCTGCTCGCCCTTTTCCAGCGTCACCGGCCGGCCGTTGATCCGCAGCGGCTGGGTGTCGAACGCGGCCCCGTCGGGCAGTTCGACCGCCAGCCGCTGCCGGGCGCTGCGCATGCGGTACAACGCCTGCACCGAGATGCTCGTCGGCCGGCGTGACCACCATCCGCACCACCGCCCGCTCGATGCTCGTCCGCTTGACCTCCTCCAACTGGTAGCGCGTGGCGGCGATCGTCGAGCGTCCAGTCGTCGTGGAACTCGAAGGCCCGGGCGGCCGAGGCCACCGGGGCTCATCAGGTCGTGCTGCGGGTCGATGGGCCGCAGCGACTTCGGCTCGCCCGACTCGTGGACGTCGATCGTTTCCGACTTGACCAGCACGATCTGGCCCCAGGCCCGGTCGACGTCCCTGCGGCTTCAGATACGGCACGGCGAGCTCGACGGTCTTGCCGATGTCGAGCTTCTCGATCTTCTTCTCCCAGTTGCAGCTCGATCTTGCCGTCGCCCATCAGCTCCGACTCGCCGGTCAGGCTCCAGGCGACGTCCGTCCTTGGCCAGGTCGGCGGGCGGCGGATCGATCGTCTTCTCGTGCACGCCGGGCGTGGCGACGCGCAGCCCGTCGGCCACTTCGGCCGGCACGTCGATCCGCAGCGACTTCACGCCGCTGTAGAGCACGTTGTAGAAGAAGGTGAAGTCGTACTTGACCACGCCCTCCTCGACCCGGGCCACCAGCAGTTGCCGGACCGTGACCTGCGGCTTGCGGCGCTCGGCGGCCAGCGTCAGCTCGACCGGCTCCTGGGTGTAGGCGAAGGCCAGCACGGGCCGCAGGTCGGCCGGGCTTCTGCGGCGCGGGCCGACTGCATGCCCTCGAACGCCTCCTTGAACGAGATGCTCCGCAGGCCGGCCGTCTTGCCGGGGTTGACCCGCAGGCTCTCGGGGGCGTAGATCACCAGCCGTCCGGTGGCCCGCTCGACCGTGCCCGGCGCCACCAGCGGAAGCGGCAGCGCGATGTCGGCCGCCTTGCCGGTCGGCGTCGAGCAGCTCGGGCTGGTGCAGGTCCTTCTGCAACTGCACGGCCAGGGCCGACCCGGCCGATGGCCTTGCGCGACAGGTTCACCACCAGCCGCGTCTTCTTCGTCGCCTTCGAGATGATGGCGTATCGACCTGGACGGGCGTCGCGCCGGCGACTGCCGCGCCGCGGACCTGCTGCACGTCGTAGCCGGCCGGGACGTCGAGCTCCAGGCGGAACACGCCCGCCTTCTCGATCGTGTAGATCGCCGTCAGGTCCAACGTCAGCCGCTCGGGCTCGAGATACGGCCTCGACCAGCGAATCGACGGTGATCTGCGGCTGCACCTTCTCGATGCTCGAGCGCCAACTCGATAGGGGACCGTGGCGTAGCGGTAGGAGAACGCCCATTTGCCCGGTCGCAGCGCGGCCGGGCAGCTCGCCGGCGTCGACCTGCAACAGGCCGCTGGTCTTGGCGGCCTCGGCCCGCAGGCTTTCGGCCACCTGGACCACCACCACGCCCTGCTGGCGGCCCACGCCCACGGCCTTGACCACCGGCACGTCGACCGTGTCCTTGGCCTTCTCGCCGGCGAACTTCTCCAACTCGACCGTCACCTGCTGCGAGGTCTTGGCCGGCTCGAACAACTGGGCGGTGATCCGCTGCCGGCCTTCGACCGGCTCGACCGACCACTGGCGCACGTTGGCGTCGAAGACGTTGACCACCTTCTGGTCGGCCGGCACGTCGATCGTCAATTGGGCCAACTCGGCCCGGCTGATCGAGTAGGTCAGCGTGGTTCGGCGTGCGGGTCGACGCCCTCGTTGATCCAGACCTGCTGTTCGGCCTGGACGCTGGCCACGGCCGCCAGGCCGGTGGCGCCCTCGGCCTTGGGCGTCCAGTCGATGCGAACCGTCGGCGCGGCGCCGACGAACGCCAGCACGACCGTCTCGTCGGCCTTCTTCGCCGCGTCGCCTTCAGGCTTCTTCTCGGCCGGCACTTCCGTGGCGGCAATCAGCGGATGGAGGTTCACCTTCACGCCCGCCTGCGGAATCGTCACCCGCCAGCGGCTCACCGGCGCCTGCGGGGCCTGGAACGACACGCTGTTCTGGCCCGGGCGTCCGCGTGATCGCCTTGGCATACTCCAAGGCCAACTCGATCTGCTCGGGCTGCTTGCCCTTCTTCTCGACCAGCAGCCGGTAGTCCTGGCCGGGCGCGCCGACGATCCGCGCGGGCTTGCCGTCCAGCGTGGCGCCGGTGATGGCGGCGTCGGCCAGCCGCAGCGGGATCTCGTTCCAGCCCTCGGCCAACACCTCGATCTTCACCTTGGCCTTCACGCGGACCACGTCCTTCTCGACGGTCGCCTCGTTGTCGATCTCGGTAATCAGCGCGCCGACGGGCGGCTTCGGCTCGGCGGCGGGCCGGGTCTTGTCCTGGGCCGCCTGCCACAACTCCTGGAACTTCTCGTAGGGCAGGAACACCCCGCGGCCGTGCTTCTCGAAGACCTGCCGCAGCTTCTCGTAGGGGATGTAGATGTCCTGTTCGAGGATGGATCGCTCGGCTTTCTCGGCGTCCTTCGGCGGCTCCTGGGCGGAGAGGCCGGCGGCGCCAGAACAACGCGGCGACGCCCAAGAAGGCCGTCGCAGACAGCAGGAATCGAGGGCTGGGGTTCATTTCACGGTCCTTGTACGGGTGAAAGGCGATGTTCCGGGAAACCGTTCGTCCGGCAGAGACGCGCGAACGGCAATGACATACCACCCACGCGATGGGGTTGGCAATTCCATCTCAATATACCGGCAACGGGGGGAATGATAAAGAAGTCTAGCTCAAAGGGTAGGAGATCGTGGCCGAAAAAGCCATCCCCCGGCTCCCCGCTGGCTTCTCTGCTCTCACCTTGGACGCGGCGGATTGCGGGAAAGTTCCGCAAGCGTTGACCTGCGGCACGATTTCGACCGCGGCACGGCCTTTCCGAATGACCGGATGATTCGTTTCGGGGCTTCGGCGCAAGGCTTTCGTGCGCGGGACCGTTGACAGGCCGCGGGGCCATGATAGGCTGGCGGCGCGAGCGGGCACACGGTTCTCGCTACCAGGAGGACAACCCAATGGATCCCCTGAAGGAATTGGCGGCGCTCGACGCCACGAAGAAGGCGCGTTCGCTCTTCGACGAGTTCAAGAACTTCGCCTTCAAGGGGAACGTCGTCGACCTGGCGATCGGCGTCATCATCGGCGCCGCCTTCGGCGCGATCGTCAAGTCGCTGGTGGACAACGTCATCATGCCGCTGGTCGGCCTGATGCTGCCCGGCAACAAGGGCTACGAGGGCTGGTTCTGGCAAGTCGGCGACAAGATCATTCCCTACGGCAAGTTCCTTGGGGCGGTGGTCAACTTCCTGATCGTTGCCCTCGTGCTGTACGTCTTCATCGTCAAGTTTCTGGGCTGGATCATGAAGTCCCAGAAGGAAGAAGCGGCCGCCCCGCCGCCGCCGACCAAGGATCAGCAACTGCTGATGGAAATCCGCGACCTGCTGAAACAGAATCGCGCCGAATCATCTGCCGAGGCGGAGCCCGGCCGCACGTAGCGTCTCAATTCTGCCCTTTTTCGAGCGTGGCCGCCGTTCCGTCCGGCGCGATTCGATAGGTCACGTAGGTCGAATCTCCCTCGCGGTGAATGGGGAGCCAGCGCACGTCGCTGCCCTGCTTGAACCGCACCAGCTTCCAGTCGGCGGGCAGGGCCGTCCGCGCCGTCAGCGGCAGATCGTACAGCTTCTTGTCGAGCGAGTGGGTCACCGTCACTTCGATGGCGTCGCCGGACAGATTCGTCTTTACGCTGCTGTTCATCCTTTCGCGGGTGTACTTCACGCCGTCCTGGTAGGTCGCCGCCCACATCGTCCTTTGATGGTCCACGATGTCGTCGAAACAGTTTCTCAGCGTGTCCGTCGTAACCGGCTCGTAGCCGATGCCCTCGATTCCGTGAATGACCAGCACCAGCCAGATGCCGTGTTCGTTCGACGTATCGATCCATCCCTTGATCATCTCCCTGGTCGTACGCGAAGCGATGCCGCGCTGCCACTGCACGTATTCCTTCTTGGATTGCGTCGGATCGCGCCAGTTGCCGCGCATGAAACCCTCCACGAAATCATCCGTGACCCAATTGCGAGCCACGGGGAACCGTGACGTGATGATCTGAGAAACGCGTTTGTCGTCGATGCCGTAGGGTATCTCGGCCGTGAACGTGTGTTTCGGCCCCATCTGCTCCAGAATGTCCTCATTGGCCTTTTCGAGCTCGTAGACGATGTTGGCTTCATCCAGGGCCGGCATGAAGGGATGACTGATCGTATGATTGGCGATCTCGTGCCCCTCGGCGGCGCACCGCCGCAGGTCATCCCAGGTGCGGGCGCGGCTCCTCCCTTCGGCGGACAACTTGCCCGAGCCGGCCACGTACGTGGCGCCGGTCTGACGCAGCGCCGCCAGCCGCGGGTCGATGACCTTGGCCACCTCGGCGACATTGCCCTGCTGAAGGAAGCGCGAGAGACTCTGTGCGCTGAAGCCCTTCAGCTCGGGCACCCGCCGGATCGTCTGAAGATAGTTGAGCATCGATATCCGCTCCAGCAGGTTCTCGCTGGTCGTCGGCACGTTTTCGCTTTCGTGGATGATGTCCATGATCGGCCGTCCCACGAAGGTCGGCCCATTCTTGGACCCCTGGATGCCGCCCGTGATGACGAAGAACGTGCCGGGCAAGCGCCGTTCGTTCATCAGCGGCACCGCAATCCGGAACTGATTGAGCGAGGAGTCATCGTAGGTGATCGAGACGCAGGCCTGCTTCCCGTCCTGCCATTTGGCGATCTCCGTCCGCGGCGGCTCGGCGCTCCACAAAAGCTCGGCGGAAAGCAGACAGATTACGCTCGCTGCCACTCTCTTCATGCCCAGACCCTCCAAGTCGTTTACGATGCGATCGGCGTAGAGTTTCATCGCGGCGATCGCAGTCTGAAAAAATGCCAATTCCCACTAATAACGTCGTTCTTGCCCGGCGTCAAGCAATTGCGAGACCCGACTGCAAAGCGTAAGGCGGGCTGGCGAAGCGACCATTGCCGGACCGGGCGAGACATCGCTTGCGGCGGGACTGACCGCCACGAGACGGCTTCTGGCCCGCGACTGGCGGCAGCGGAGAGCCCGTTCGTCGGCTAGTAATCGTACCAGACCCCGCCGCCGATCTGCTCCTCGAACCGGTCGAAGAATTGGCCCTGGTCGCTCATGCCGTTGAAGTACTCCATGCCGACGCGGAGAAGATGGCCGGTGCGGCCGCGCCACTGCCAGCCGGTCTGCACGTTGAGGTTGCCGCCGAAGTCGTTCTCTTGGCGAAGATGGCCATTGATGGCAAAGAACGGTGAGCCGCAGAGGCCGGTCGGCTCCGTGGGGCTGAAGTCGGCGCCAAACTGGAATTCCCAGGGCTTGGCGCCGCCGTCCTCCTGGAACGACCAACCCGCCTCCGAGTAGAGCCGCAAGCTCGGATTGAGATACACCGCCAGGCCGAACACCAGCGATTCGCGGACGTAGTTGATTCGCGGAAAACCGGGATTCTTGAGCAAGAACTCGTCGCCGATGTGGGAACTGATGTGGTAGAAGCCGAACTTGGCCTCCCATGCGCCTTGGCGGGTCGTTTCCAGAACGCCGCCGCGAAAATCGACCGCCATGAGGTCCTCGTTGTGTTCGAGGTCGAGACGCGGGAAGGCCGCGCCTTCGATATCCAACTGCCAGCCTTGCGGCCTCAGTTCGTTGTCGGTGCCGTAACGCAGGATGCCCACACGGCCGCCCACCGTGGCGTCCCAGAGCCAACCGAGAGTGCGTTCGTGTACCAAATCACTGCCCATGCGCGGCTCGCGGCCGCCAGCCAGGTACGACTTGAACATCAGCCCTTCGGGCTCGACCTGCCACGTCCAAGGCTCGTAGCTGGAGAGCGTGCGTTCCTCGTACGCGTTGGCGTCAGGCGACCGGGCGGCGGTCATGGCGTCGGGGCTGCCATAGGGCGCGTACAAAGGACCGGGATCGCGGGAGTTGCGACGCGGGGCGAGCACGTCCGACTGTCCCGAAACGGCAGGCGACGAACTGCCATCGCCGCCGCTGGGGATCGTCCCCGTGAGTCCGGCCGTCGGGGCGCCGCTATAGGGAGTCAGCGCAGGCGATCCAGGCGCGGGCTCTGCGGTGGAAGGATAGTTCGCAGGATTCGTCGATGGATACGAGGATGGGCTGGTGGACGGATAGGTCGCTGGCACCCCCGAGGGGACCATCTGCTGCGGGCCGGTGTCCGCCGACAGCGATTGGGCATACACGGGAACGGGCCGATTCCAAAATCCTCCGCAGACCAATCCGGCCAAGATGACCACGAGAGGACGACAAGCAGGCATGCGGAAATCCTCCAACCCCGAGCGACAAGAAAAGGGCCGGTAGTGTAGCGATTTCCGCTTTTTAGTGGCAGACCGGTTTTTCTACGACGTAACTGATTGTGGGGCAATGAGTTGCTTCCGCAAGCCGCTAGGATACGTCCCCCCCGGGATCAAGAGCGGGCAGCTCGGATCAGTACAGTTCAAGCACCTGTTCGCCGCCGTGGGCCGGATTGCCGATCAGCGAGCGGCTTTGCAGGTGGACTACGAAATCGAGCTGCCCCAGCGGCAACTGGCCAATCAGCACGGGGACTGTGTCGGGCACTTCCATCACGTCCATCGTGCAGAAACGATCTTTGATCGTGAGCCGGACGGCCGAGTAGAGATCGACTTCGACGAGCCCATTGCTGCTGGTAACCCGCCGGGTATCGACCTTGCGCAATCCCAGTTGCCGGATCATGCGGGTGGGAAGCGACAGCATCGTGGCGCCCGTATCGACCAGGGCGTCGGAAACGGTAATTCGACGCACTTGGTCGGCGGGCAGCAAACCCCGCTCGGCGTCCACAAGATCCGTAAGGCTCTCCAACGTTGCTTCCGTCAACACCCGGCCCATCGTCTGCGTCTCCATGGCGTTGCCCTCCCAAGAGCGGAATCGCTGTCCAGCCCATCCAAGGGCATTATAGCCCCACCCGCCGGTGACGGCAACGCTCCGCCAACGCACATGACGTGGTCGCGCGGCTCGCGGCTACTGCGGAACGTTATGCGGCGCCGGGCCCATGCTCTCGGCCGCCATCTTCAACGCCACCAGGTACGGCACCGGCTCGCTACCCAGGGCATTGAGCACCGTGCCGCCGGCGGTGAAGCAGTAAGTGACCCAGTTCGGCTGGCCGTACTTTTCCAGGGCCGTGCCCCCCTCGCCGCCGCCGACGTACACCTTGATCCCCGCGTCGGTCATGCGTTTCAACTGGGCGACGAACTTCCGCGTGCCTTCCTCAAATCGCGGGTCTTCGAACATGCCAAACACGCCATTATGGAAGGCCACCGCCGCCGGCCGATCAGACTTGTGCGCCGCAATGAACTCGCTCACGGTCTTTTCATAGAGCGCGCTGGACGCAGGGCCAACGTCGAACTGCTGATTGCCCGGCCCGATGGCCGTGGAAACCTTGCCGTCCTGGAGCACGAAATCGACCGGCAGGACGAACTCGATGCCCTTGGCGCGGCCCTCGGTGAGCATCTTCTTCGCCTGTTCGATGCGGTCCTGCGGAATATAGTACGGCTTGTCCTTGTGGGCCGGATCTTGCGAGAGTCCAAGATCAAACGGCTTGCCGCTCAGGTCGGCGTCGGCCTTTTTCAGTCCCGCCGCCAGCGAGCCCGCCGCGATCACCTTGCGAATCTTGCCGCGCGCGATCATCGCCTCAAGGTCGTCGAGCTTGTCGATCTTGAGACCGCTGAAAATGACCATCTGGGCGTTGAGGCATTCCTTCAAGTGGCCGTCGAACTGCTCGGCCTCGTACTGGCCCAGCGCCACCTTCTCCATCGCGGCGGGAACCACTACGCTGGAAGCGTCCAGGCTGCCGGCCGAAAACGCCTCGTGCAGGTAGACCTTGGCGACCTTTTGGGCGAATTCGTTGGCCAGCCTGGCGAGTCTTTCGGCCAGCTTGTCGACGTCCGCCGGTTTGGCCTTCCACAGAACCCGCTCGACGTCGTACTTCCGCGTGTTTTGCAGCATGATGACGCTGCCCGGGGCGCTCTGGGCGATTGTCTTGGCCGCCTCGTCCTTGATGGTCACGGTGGCCGGATCGAGCCAGTCTTCGATGAACGTGACCTGGCAACCCAGAATCTCGCCCAGCCGGGCGGCAACCTTGCCGAGCGATTTCTCCGGCTCCCGGCCGACGTGCCCGAAGATTACCTGCTTCCAGCCTCGCTCCTGGCCGAACTTCAGCGTGTCTTTCATCGATCGCAGGCGGATGTCGCCATCGCCCACTTTGGGGCCGGGCTTGGCGTCCACGTCGCCGCGGATCAGCACCGTCGTGCCGCTGGGCAACTTGTTCAGGCATTCCATGCGCGGAATGCCCGCCAGATATTGCTCCAAGCTCAGACGCGGCGTTTTCGGATCGGCCCCCAACAGTTTGCGGCACCAGGCCGCCATCAATTCGGTTGTGATTGGCATGAACAGGCTCCGTTCCCTTAGACTTCTGATAGGTCTTTCTTGTGGCTGACGACTCGGCGAGGATAGCAAATCGCTGAAGGCACGACTAGGGGAGGAGAGACAAAGAACCAGGTGCGGAATGCATCGTGACTCACCGCGGAAGCATTTAGGTCGGTATTCCGAAAACACCACTCCTGTGGGTGGTGTTAACTGGCAATCCACGTCAGCGCGTGGCGTGCCAAAGCGAGCGGATGGCCCGGTTTCTCTGGTTGATAAGCGTATTCCGGTCTGATACCGTTAGCTAAGGCTATCAGATTGCCATCCCCCCCGTTCTTGGCGGGTAGATTTCCTCATTTGGCCTGCTAAACTAATAAAGAGGAGGGCACTTGGTCCGGCGAAAACAGACGATAAAACGTACTGTCGATTGATGTTAGTCCAAGACGAGGTTCCAATGTTTTTCCGGTTTTCGACGCGGAAAACGATACAGGCTGTTGGCGTGCTGCTGCGACAAGCTCGGGGCCGGATGGAGCATCTCCGTCTCTTGAAGCTCCTGTACATTGCAGACCGCGAGCACCTTCGAGACTTTCAGCGTCCGATAGTTGGAACTCGCCTCGTTGCCATGAAAAACGGTCCCGTCCACAGCGAGGTGTATGACCTTGTGAAGGGTGAGCATGTGGCCGAGCCGGTTTGGTCTGAATACATCCAGCGAGAAGGACACGAAGTCGAATTACTGAAGGACCCCGGCGTTTCGGAATTGTCTGCTGCTGAGGTCCGGACGCTCACGAAAACCTCCGATCATTATCGGCCTCTGAGCGAATGGGATTTGGTGGAAGTCACGCACGATTTTCCAGAGTGGATTGAGAACTATCCAGACGTTTCCGCGAACACCTCTCGCACCATTCCGTTCGATAGCCTTCTTAACGCGATCGGTCTTCAGAAAGAAAAGGCAGCCATCCTGGACGACCTTCAGGAGACGGCTCGAATGGATCGCCTCTTTTCCTGTTGCTAGCCAAGGGGACATCGCGGCACATGGAGGCAGGCGATACCTTTAAGTATGGCCGCACGACACACCTGTGGGTTGTTGTCTCCAATCCCAAACTAGATCCGCTCCATGTTGTCATCATCAACATGACGACGGATCGCGGCATCGACCGCTCGTGCATCCTCAACCCCGGCGATCATCCCTTTGTCAACCATCCCACGTGCATGTCGTATAGCATGGCGCACATTGTCACCAACGCGGAATTGGAGCGGCACGTCTCATCGAACACGATCAGGTTGCAGGAGCGAGTGTCGGAGGAAGTCTTAGAACGCATACGACAAGGGGCGGCAGTGACGGATCAAATCGCGTTTAGCTGCAAGCAAGTGTTGATCGATCAAGGCTTGATCGAGCCGTAGCGGCGTCATCTGCGACGCCCGATATGCCTGTCACTTGGCATTGCCTTGCTCCACCTTCCACGCCTCCAAGCCGTTGCTCGACGACACCACCAGCACCGGCTGGCCGTCGACGCGGACCGCGGCCAGGCCTTGCAGGGCGGTGCCGTAGTTGAACTTGTCGAGCGGCTTGCCGTCGGCGGAAAGGAAGTGGATCGAGCCGTCGGGGCCCGGCAGAACCCACTGGCCGGGGCCCTGCCGCGTGATTTGTCCGGCAATGATCGGTTCGATGGGCCGGGGCTGAACCCCCTGCGGTAGCGAGTAGTTCCACAGCTCCGCGCCACCCAACGACAGACCGATCGCCACATTTTCGCCCAGTTTGGGGGCGGTCAAGCCGCACCACAGCGTTCGCCCGTCGCCGCCGAGATCGGCAGCAACGATCCAGTACAGCATCCTCGCGGGAACTTGGATCTCTCCCAGGCGCTGCAATTCCGCATCCAGCACCACCAGCGACCCCTGATCGTTCGTGCAGAAGAGCTGACGGCGCCCCTTCGGGTCGGGCCCGCCGATCGCCATGCTGATGACGTTCGAAAGGGAGCGGTTCGACCCAGAGGCGTTTGCCGTCGAGCGACGCGGCCTGCACGCCGACCCCGCCCCAATAGCTGACGTAGATTTTGAGTTTCCCGTCGGCGTCGAGATCGCCCAGTTCCACGTCGGCGATGCCGCTGTGCGGGCTCTTGAGCGCGTCTTCGGGATAGTTCGCCACGAGTTTCCAGTTCTCATCGAGTACGTGGCAGCGTTGCTCCCCGGTCAGGAAAGCGACGACGCAGCGTTTGCCGTCGGCGCCGGCGGCGGCGCGGAGCCGGCCGACGTGTTCGTCTTCGGCCAGATTCAACTTGTGCATTGCGATCAGCCGGCCGTCGAGCCCCACTTCAGCCACGGAGTCCCAATTCTCGACCACCAACAGCCGCGCGGGACCATTCTTTCCGCCGACCACCAGGACGTTGCCGGGCGATTTCACCTCCGAACATTTCCAGAGGGGCGTGAGCTTGAAGGTGGCCGGCTCGCTCCGCGGGGCTATTTTGGCCTCGGGAATGGGAATCTTCGTCTCTCCCGCCGCGGGCGCCGCCCCGCCTCCGGGCGGCTCGGCCGAGGCCGCCGCCGCTTTCTCCGCATACTGTTTTAGTTGCTCGACTTGGTCCAAATACTGCTGCCGCAACGGCCTCGTAGATGTTCTCGCCGGCCAGCAGCTTGTCGATCTTCGCCGAAAGCACTTCCGCGAGTTTCGGGTTGCCACCGGACTCAAAATCCTGCACGATCCCCTTCCCGTCGATGAGGAACATGGTGGGAATGCCCGTGAACATCAATCCCACGGCCGTGCGCTCGGTGTCGCGAAGGATCGGCACGTTGACCTTCAGGTCCCGGAACATTTCGGCGAGTTTCTTGTTCTCCTCATTCGGCTCATCGACGCTCACGGCGTAGAACGCCACTTTGGGGTTGTCTTGGTAGTGTTGCCGCACCTTCTCCAGGTTCGGCAGGCTCTGCTTGCACGGCCCACACCACGTGGCCCAAAAATCGAGCACGACGATCTTGCCGGCCAGCGACGCGGGCGTGACGGGCTTGCCGTCGAGGTCGAAGAACTTCAAGTGCCGGCACCTTCTTGCCAAGCAGTTGGGCGGTCTGCGGCGGAATCAAGAACTTCACCACCTCGTCGCCTTTCGGCATCTCGAACTCGAACGCCTTGGGTTCCACTTTGCCGTCGATCTGAGCGCCGGCAAAGTCGGCCACCAGCGAGAGCCGTTCGACCAGCTGCTCCTGGCTCAGTTCCTGGCGAATCTGATCGGTGGGCAAGACAAGTCGCCGCAACACGTATGTTTCCTGGTCAATCCAGAACGTGGCCATGCCGTACGACGTCTTGACTTGAACTCGATAACAGTCGCGGCCGTCGATCTGGCCCGATTGCGACAGCACCGGTTCCTCGGAATCGCGCAGCAACGCGTCGAGTGGTTGGTCTGCCAGGAGCAACAAGGGTTGCGGCGTCGCGCCGCCGAATCCTTCATTCATGGCCATTCGCACGACCATATCCATGTCGAGCGATTTCAGCGTCAAACGGGCCGGCGCCCTTTGACCAACACCTCCCGGTACGTCCGAGACCTTGGCGCACAGCTTCTGGCCGTCGCAAACGAGCGTAGCGGCGTAGGCTTGCACACGCAGTTTGTTCGGTCGAACCAGCGCGGTCGAGAAGTCGGCGGTGTTGTCGATCTTTTTTTCGCCGGCCTCGGCCAACAGGCGAACCGTGCCGGCGTCGGCATAGGTGGAGGCCTTGCGGTAGGCTGCGACCATGCGGTCGAGCACTTCGCGGCCCGAAGGCGTCTTCGCGTCGCTCTTGGCTCTTTCCTCGGTGGGCTTCGCCGCCGATTCGGAGGCGCCGGGCCCGTGGACTTGGGAGGCGCTTCTTGTTTGCACCCAATCCCAACGGCCAATCCCAGGCAGGCCGCCATCATCGCCAAGCGACGCCAGAATATCCACGCCGGAGCGGCAGTCAAGAATCGCTTCATCGTCAAATCCCGATTCGTGAAGTCCGTGTTGGGTAGAGTCTGTGCAGGTCGGTGAACGCCGATCCTCGGAACAAACCATTCGCGGCGGCATTATCGGCAAACCGGCCCGCGGCGTAAAGCTCGACTTCTTGACCGCTCTCCGAAATGGCGGGATAATGAAAGCGATGTTTGCAGGTTTCTTTCCCAACCGCCTCATTTTCGCCAGTTCCTTCGCGTTTCATGGCCTTTTTGCGTTACGGAAGCAGTTCGAGCGTGCAGTTAGACTTCGCCGATGGCGTAACGTCGGGCGAATCATGCACGCCGCGTGGTCTGCCGCTGGCCGATCCCGCGGCTGCCATGACGGCCATGCTGCGGGCGCCGATCGATTATCCCCCGCTCGCCCAGTGTACGACGCCCGTTGATCGGGTCGTGTTGGCCTTGGACCACGAGGTGCCCCAGGCCGCCGAGCTCACGGCGGCCGTCGTTCGCGCGCTCGTCGAGGCTGGCATTGCCCCGGACGGCATCAGCGTGCTGCGGAGTCCGACTGAGGGCGTCGCCCGGCCCGGCGATCCGTGCCCGACGGACGCTTCTTCGCTTCCGGAGCACGTCACTTTGCTGCAGCACGATGCCAGCGACCGCCGGCAGTTGGCCTATCTGGCGGCCAGCGAGGCGGGCGAGGCCATCCTGATCAACCGAGCGCTGCACGAGGCCGATCTGGTGCTGCCGATCGGCTGCCTGCGGGGCGACGAGACAGCCGGTTACTTCGGCATCCATAGCGGCATCTTCCCGACGTTTTCCGACGCCAAGACGATCCAGCGGTTCCGCGGTTCCGGATCGCTGAACGGGCGGGGGAAGCGGCGTCGTGAATTGATGGCCGAGGTGGACCACGTCGCCTGGCTGTTGGGCGTCAACTTCACGGTCCAGGTCGTTCCGGCCGGCGGCGATCAGGTGCTGCACGTGCTGGCTGGCGAGAGCAACGCGGTGCGCCGGCAGGGAAGGGAACTGTATCGCGCGGCTTGGAACTGGCCCGTCCCGCGGCAGGCCAGCCTGGTCGTCGCCGCCATCGAAGGCGGCGCCGGCCAACAGACCTGGGAGAACGTCGGCAGGGCGGTGCAGGTGGCAGGCCACTTCGTGGAAGACGGCGGCTCGATTGCCGTCTGCTGCGAACTGGTCATCCCGCCCGGCCCGGCCCTGCAGCATATCGCCGGCGCGTCGTCGCACGACGAGGCACTGCGACAGGTGGGCAAGCAACGGCCCGTCGACGCCGTGCCGGCCGCCCAACTCGCGTACGCCCTGGAGCGGAACAGGGTCTACCTGTTGAGCCGCTTGGACGCCGCGGTGGTCGAGGACCTGGAGATGATCCCGATCGCCGATCCGGACGAGTTGGCGCGACTCGTCCGCCGGCACCAGTCGTGCATCCTTCTGGCCAACGCGCCGCACGTGACGGCCGTGGAAGAACACCATGCCTGACATCGCGGCGCGAATCGCCGAAAACGTGGCGCAGGTGCGCGGGCAAATTGCCGAAGCGGCTGCCCGCTCGGGCCGCACGGCAGCCGACGTCACGCTGGTGGCCGTGACCAAGTACGTGTCGGCCAAACTGGTTCGCCCGCTGATCGAGGCGGGGTGCCATGACCTGGGTGAAAGCCGGCCGCAGCAGCTTTGGGAAAAAGCGGCCGCTCTGGCCGAGCTGCCGATCCGCTGGCACCTCGTAGGCCACTTGCAGCGGAACAAGGTCCGCCGCACCCTGCCGCTGGTGGCGATGATCCATTCGGTCGACAGTCTGCGGCTGCTGGCCGCCCTGGATGAAGAGCGAAAGTCCCCTCTCCCGACCAACCTTCGGTCGGTGCCCGGAGAGGATCAGGGTGAGGGCAGCGGCAAGTCATCTCTCCCGACAAACCTTCAGTCGGTACCTGGAGAGGGCCGGGATGAGAGCGATGGTCGCCTGCCGGTTCTGCTGGAGGTCAACACGTCCGGCGAAGCGGCGAAATACGGGCTGGCGCCGGATGCGGTTGAGCCGCTCTTGAGGGAGTTGCCAGAGTACCGGAACGTTGCGGTCCGCGGGCTGATGTGCATGGCCAGTTTGGAGGGCGGGCTGGACGCCGCCCGCCGCGATTTCGCCGCCCTCCGCGAACTTCGCGACCGTCTGCGCGGCCGTTGTCCGCCGGGCCACACGCTAGACGATCTTTCGATGGGCATGAGCGGCGATTTCGAAGTGGCGATCGAAGAAGGCGCCACGATCGTCCGCGTCGGCACGGCGCTGTTCGAGGGCGTGCCGTAGAGTCCATGCGATGCATTAGAGGCTACTCAAACTCAACGTTCGCGATTTACATGGCTCAGGGGAACCGATAGAATATCGGCGGGAATGGAGACATGAAAAGTCGACCCGAACCAGGATAACGAGGTGTGAACGTGTCACTAAGAGCAGACTTGGCAGCGTACGATCCTACCGGCCAGCTTACACTGATCGTTGAGGTCAAGGGCAGGACGGACAGGACGCGGTCGTGGGCAATGCAGGTGCGTCGCAACATGATCGAGCGCGGCGCGCTTCCCAATACGCGATTTTTCTTGCTCGCGATGCCTGATCGGCTATACCTATGGAAAGACGCCGGCAACACGCCTGAGATGGTCGAGCCGACCTACGAGATCGACGCAGCGCCCTTCTTCCAACCATACTTCGACAGTGCAATGTCTTCGCCTGGCCAGTTGACTCACGAGAGCTTCGAATTGATCGTAACATCTTGGTTGCACGAGCTTGTGAATTGGGGCATCCCATCTGGTATGCCGGGGGCGAAGGAGCTTCAAGAATCGGGGCTGCTCGAGGCAATCAAAGGCGGAAGCGTCGCCGTTGAAGTGTCCGTATGAACGTCTACGTTGAGACGAACTTCATCCTCGAACTCGCATTTGTTCAGCAACAACACGAAAGTTGCGGCCGTATTCTCGGGTTATGCGAGGACCGCCGGGCCGCCCTTGTCGTCCCCGTGTTCTGTGTTGCGGAGTCGTACGAGACGCTTATCCGTCGAGGGAAGAAGAGAAAACAGATCAGCGAGGACCTTGATCGGGAGCTTGCCCAACTTGGACGATCTAAGCCCTACGAAGACGAAATCGGGGCCCTGCGAAACATGATGGGCTTGCTCGTCCGCAGCAGCGAAGAGGCAGACCGCCGGTTACCAGAGGTCCTGAAGAGGATGCTGAAGGTTGCGGAGGTCATTCCGTTGGACGCGGACGTCATTTCCGAGGCCGCATCCTGCCGAGAAAGGCACAATCTGGAACAGCAGGATGCTGTAGTCTGCGCGTCGGTATTGCATCATCTCGCGTCGGCAGGCGGGAGGGAAGGTTGCTTCATCAACCGCGACCGAGCGGGTTTCGACGATCCCGACATTCAGGAAAGCCTGGCGAACAAAGGATGCAAGCTGCTCTTCGGCTTTGATCAGGGACACAGCTACATTGAACGCCGCGTCAACGCGGCGTTGGGCGGTTGAAGAACACGAGGGTTGCGGCATTCGGCCATGCTTCTGCTCGAATCTCATTCAGACGGCACCATCCTCCCCGTTCGTGCGCAGCCCGGCGCTCGCCGCAACGAAATTCGCGGCGTGCAAGATGGCATGTTGAAGGTTTGCGTCACCCAATCGCCCGAGAAGGGCAAGGCCAACAAGGCCATCGTCGAACTGCTGAGCAAGAAGCTTTCGCTGAAGAAATCGCAGATCGAGTTGATCGCCGGCGAAACATCGCAGCAGAAGCGATTTTTCGTGCGCGGGGTCAGAGTCGAGGAACTAGCCGATCGCATCCGCCGCGCCACGGAAGCCGGTTAACAGTTGCGATGTGCCTCGTCCAGCAAGCCCAGATAGCGATCCACCACCCGTTGGGCGATTTCAACGGCAATTGCTTCTTGGTACAGGTGGGAGGTCATGTTCCGATCGCGCAGCATTTCCAGCCACGCGTCTTCATCATCCGCACGGACCAGGTTGAGTCGCACGGCAGCCTCCAGTGCTTGACGCGGACTGGCCGCGGCAATCCCCTGTGATGCGGCTATCCGCTGGAAGGCTTTCCAACACTGCTCGAACGTGAACTCAAAGGCCTGAATCACACCGGCTCGATCGCGGTCATTGGCGATGGGCATGGCTGCGAACTCGCGCAGCTTCGACAATGCTTTGCCGAAACTGTCAACCGGCGGCAGACCGCTCATATACTACGATCCCTTCGCTGCAAATGCGCTCACGCAACGCACCGGGCGCCTCGTTCCAGTCTACTAGATCGACGGGCAACAGCGTCACCGCGGCATCATCCAGGTCGACGACGAATCGCACCCAACGGCCGTGCCGATCCTTGGGGAAAACAAACGCCAAATCATAGTCGGAATCCCGGCGTGCATCCCCGCGGGCGCGAGAACCATAGAGAATCACCTTAGTGGGATCGACGGCGCAAATACCGAGTTCCACAACCCGCCGTATGCTCGCGGGAAGGACCGCTTCGGTCGTTGCCATCGTCGCTTTGTTGCCCATTTGGGCGGCCCCGTCTTGTAAAATATGCTGACCTCTTATAGTCTATCACACTTGCGGCGGCGCCGAAAGCTGCGCAGGAATGACGACAAGGGAGACTCACGTGGACGAATTTCGCTTGCGCACCATGACGGCCGACGACCGCTGGGAAGTGGCCGATCTGATTTGCGTGGCCATGAACGAATACTTCCGCCTCAATCGCCGGCCGGACCGCTTCCCCGACGGCCCGAGCGGCGCCGAAGTGTACTTCGACGTCTACGAGAACCTCGAACCGGGTTGTGGCATCGTGGCCGAACACACGCGGACCGGCCGCCTGATGGGCTCGTGTTTCCTCCACGACCGCGAAACGCACGTCTCGCTGGGCATCACCGGCGTCCATCCCAACTATTTCGGCTCCGGCGTGGCCCGGGCGCTGATCCAACACATCATCGACTATGCCGAACGCCACAATAAGCCGGTCCGGCTGGTCTCCAGCGCGATCAACCTCGATTCGTTCTCGCTCTATACGCGGCTGGGGTTCGTGCCCAACCGGGCCTATCAAGACATGTTCCTGCCGGTGCCCGAGACGGGGCTGAACTTCCGCACGGCGGCCAGCGACCGCGTCCGCGAGGCCACGCCGGCCGATGTGGAAGCCATGGCCGCGGTGGAAATGGAACTTTCCGGCATCCGCCGCACGATCGACTATCGCTACATGATCGAGAACCGCGAGGGCTTCTGGCACGTTTCGGTGTGCGAGGCCGAAGGCGGCGGTCTGGACGGATTCATGGCCTCCTGCGGCCATTGCGGCTGCAACCTGATCGGACCCGGCGTGGCCCGCACCGAGGATCAGGCCGCGGCGCTGATGCTGGCCGAATTGAACCGCCACCGGGGCCGCCGGCCGGTCTTTCTGGCGCCGGTCGATTGCGGGGAACTGGTGCGGCAGGCGTATCAGTGGGGCGCGCGGAACTGCGAGATGCACTTCAGTTCGACCCGCGGCCCTTCGTCGCCCTGGCGCGGGGTCAACCTGCCGAGCTTCATGCCGGAGACGGCGTAGCGACGATCTTCTCGCACAGGAAGTCGGCAAGCCCATTGACGTCGTCGGAGCCGACGCGGATCACTTTCGTCCCCAGCGTGAGCTTGACGCAGCCGAAGCCCCAAAGGTTGTACGTACAGCCGCGGCCAATGACGTAATGAATGCCCCAGCCGTCGATGATGGACGTTTGGCCCGGCTCGACCGCCGTGATGTCGGCGTAAAGGATTCGCTTGCGGAAGACCGGCAGCGGTCCATAGCGCAGGGCCAGCCACTCCCCTTCATCCCGTACGCGGAGCGAGCCGAACATCAGGCCGCCGATCACGAACACGGCCGCGATGCTCACGTTAAAGATCGCGACGGCAACGCTGCCCCGCGCAGAAAAGCGCCCCCCAGCATCGCCGCCGCCACGGCAATGAAGATCGGCAGCAACCAACCGCGTTGGGTGTGTTCGTATTGCACTCTTGGCCTCGTTGATAGCAATTACTGCAGGCGATGATAGGACGCCGGCGGCGAGGTGTCAACCACTCGCTTGCTGAACCAGCAGCGCGAGCACTCCGTCCGCCACGTCGCCTACGGTCTTTGCCTGTTCCATCAGTTCATCGGGAACGGAGATCCCAAAATGCTCCTCAATCTCCATGGCGCATTCCACCTGGTCCAGACTGTCCCAAGGCACGTCGCTCAGGAGCGTATGGTCCTCGTGGATCTCGTCCGGCGTCACGCCGCAGGATTCCGCCACGATCTCAATCACCTCACGCAACACTTGATCGCGCGAGGGGGCAACGTCGCAACACGAGCTACTCTTGGTCGACATTTTCGGTCTCCTTGCAGGATGGTGTGAGGGCCGGCAGAGCGGCATCTTCCCGCTCGGCCGCGTTGATCGCGATCACAAGCTTGCGGATTGTGGCGAAGTCGGGCGTGGTTCGCCCACGCTCGATGCGGTTGAGGGTTTCCGGGCGGACCCCGGCGAGGCGTGCCAACTTCGCCTGGGACAGGCCCGATGCCCGCCGCCTTCGCACGAGCTTGTCGGCGAGAGATGCCCGATCCAGTTCCAGACCGGGCTGCGACGGATCTTCACCCGCCGCGGCAATCTGCTGCTTGATCTGCGCCGCTGACAAAGCAGTTCAAACGCGGTTTCCCGTAGAATGACATAGCGGATGCCGTCCAACTCCATAGTTTTGTAGTCGATTACTGGCTGCGTCGTCTCTGCCATCGTCATCGTCTCCTTGTGCCTGACTCATACTACAGTATATCGACATAGAAGTCAATAGTAATGGGCTACTAAGCAATGTATTTCCAGTCAAACTGTCTCTTCTTCGACGGCAATGCCCCAGATGCCTCACGGGTTGCACGCCCATTTGCTCCGTGAAGGCGTCGAGATGAGTGAATATCATTCCCAGCCGATGTGGGGGGCGTCCGTGAAGACGCAACCTCCCCACCGAACGGCGAAGGAATGACGGCCCGGCAGCGATGGCCCGAGGCAGGTCAACCTCACTCGGCTTCCCTCGACAATCCCTCCAGGGCCGCGGCAAAGGCCCCGTACGCGCCGCCGTCAAACAACACGAACCGGATCAAGTCCGGTTGGCCGTGCTGCCGAAGGAAGTCGATCGCCGTAGAAAGGGCGATTCGCGCGGCTTGGTCCATGGGATAGCGATAGGCGCCGGTGCTTAGGGCTGGAAAGGCGATGCTCCGGCAGCCGTTTTCGACCGCGAGTTCCAGGCAGCGGCGGTAGGCCCCCTCCAAGAGGCTGGCCTCGCCGCGTTGCCCACCGCTCCAAACCGGTCCCACGGCATGAATTACGCATTTTACCGGCAGTCTGCCGGCGACAGAGATGACGGCCGAACCGGTCGGACAGCCGTCGGGATATCGGGCGTCCGTGTCGGCCATGATTTCCGGTCCCCCGCGGCGGTGGATTGCCCCGTCAACCCCGCCGCCGCCCGCTAACCGGCTATTGGCCGCGTTGACGATGGCGTCGACCTGCTGTTGGGTGATGTCGCCCTGGAGTAGTTCGAGCGTTTGACCGCGGAATTGGACCTGCATGGCAGATCTCCTCTGGCCGCCGCGGGCACCGCCGCGAAGCGGTGGTCGGCGGCCGCTAAACGTACCGTGTCGGCGGCCGCTAAACGTACCGTGTCGGCGGCCCAGCGTATGGTACAATTGATGAGCCCACCAGAAAACCCTTCCGGAGTGTTTCCATGCGAATTCTCGGCAGCTTTTGCATCGCGCTGGCCCTGTGGTCGACCACTGCCGCCGGGCGTGACATCTTCGTTGACAACACGGCCGGCGACGACCGATCCAGCGGTGGGCAGCCAGTCAACTCGATCTACCAGAACGGCCCCGTGCGGACGATCGCCAGGGCCCTGCGGGTGGCCGGCAACGGCGACACCATCGTGCTGGCCAAATCGGATGTGCCGTACCGCGAGAGCATCAGTCTGGTGGGCAGCCGGCACAGCGGACTGCCCAAGGAGCCTTTTGTGATCCGCGGCAACGGGGCGATTCTGGACGGCTCGGCCCCCGTGCCGCCGCAAGCCTGGGAACACTATCGCGGAGCGACGTTTTGCTTCCGCCCGCCCCGGATGGGCTACCCGCAGTTGTTTCTCGATGATCGGCCGGCGGTGCGGGTGCTCGTCGGCCGCGGGGTACTTGATCCGCCGGAGCTTCAGCCCCGACAGTGGTGCTCGCTGGCAGGCCAAATCTACTTCTGCGTCGAACCGACCAAATTGCCTGCCGATTACCGGCTGAGCTACGCGAGCCTCCAGACCGGCATCACGCTGTTGCACGTCGATTGCGTCGTGATCGCCGATCTGACCGTGCAGGGCTTCCAGGTGGATGGCATAAACCTGTTCAACAGCGCTCGGCACGTGTCGATGGTGGGTGTCACGTGCCGTGGCAACGGCCGCAGCGGGCTCGTCGTGGGTGGGGCGTCGCTGGCGGATCTCGACCAATCGGGCTTGGGCGACAATGGCGAGGCCCAACTCCTGACGCTGCCGCTTTCGGAGACGTTTGTTCGCACGACGACTCTGCTGGGGAACACGGCGCCCGGCTGGGTTGACCGTGGCGGACGCCTGTACGTCGATGGCAATCGCGTCGAAGGTGGAATGCGGCAGTTGCCACCCGAGGCCGCCCCAGTGCCCACTCCCTGACATTCCCTTTGCCCCCCCTTGCCCCCTTGCCCCCTTTCTCGCCCATCGCCCTTCTCGCCCGCCTCTTCCCCTTGTCGCTTGCCCGGCAAAAGTCTAAGATAGCAAGCTTACGATAGTTCGGGCATGGGGAGGTTACCGTGGAAGCGACACTTTTGAGACTGGCCGGCGCGGTGGCGTTGTTCGCCGAGGAGGCCCCGCCGGAGGGAGGCGGTGCTTCGTCGCTCTTGCCGTCCCTGCTACCCTTTGTCGCGATTTTCGTGCTCTTTTACTTTTTGTTGATTCGCCCCCAGCGGCGGGAACAGTCCCGGCGACAGTCCATGCTGGCCGACATCAAGAAGAACGACCGGGTGGTCACGGCCGCCGGCATCTACGGCGTGGTCACCAATGTCCGCCGTGAGGCCGACGAAGTGACGCTCAAGGTCGACGAAGCCACCAATACGAAGCTCCGCGTGACGCTCAGTTCCATTGCCCGCGTATTGGGCGACGAGCCGTCGGAGCAGACCCCCAACACCTAGTTGCCGGGTGGGTCGAGCGAAGCGGTGCCCCACCATCGAGAAGAACCAATACACGCGCCATTCATGTATTTCGGCAGGCCGTCGCTTCGCTCGACCCGCCCTACAGGAAACCAACTCTCATGTCTTGGCTTGTTAGTCCGCTGTTTGCTCAGGCCGCGCAGGCGGGGCAATCTTCGATCCCGTGGTACGTCCACCTGCTGGTGGCTTTGGGCACGCTGGTCGTGTCGTTCTTCCTCGGCGAGTATCTGGCCAAGAAGCTCCGCATGCCCGATCACGGCTGGAAGATCGGCGTCTGCCTGTTCAGCCTGCTGGCGAGCACGGCGATCGTGTTGATGGGCCCGCCGTTCAAACTGGGCGTCGACCTCAGCGGCGGCGTGATCCTGGTCTACGAAGTCGACCAGACGCAGAAGACAACGGACCAGGCCGTCGACATGGACAAGCTGGTGGTGGCCGTGTCTCGGCGCGTGAACCCCGGCGGACAAAAGGAAGTGACGATCCGCAAGAAGGGCGTCGAGCAAGTCGAAATCATCGTCCCCGAGGTCGATGACGCCGAAGTGCAGCGGATGGAGCACATCATCAGCACCACGGGCAACCTCCAGTTCCGCATCCTGGCGAATAATCGCGACGACAAGGGCCTCATCGAGCGGGCCAATGCCGATCCCTCGAAGATCCAACTTACCGACGCCGAGGGCAATTTGCAGGCGTGGTGGGTGCCGGTGAAGGACACCGAAAAGCACAGTTTCGCCAGTTATCCCGAGATCGCCCGCCGCACCAGGCCCAAAGGGGACAAGGAAATCACGGAAATCCTCGTCCTCAAAGACACGTTTGACGTTACCGGCGCGTATCTCACGCATTCGGACGTGGGCACCGACCAGAAGGGGCAGCCCTGCGTGAACTTCAGCTTCAGAAGCGACGGCGGGCAACTCTTCGGCCAGTTGACCAGTTCCCACCTGCCCGACAAGATGACCGATTTCACCTACAAGCTGGCGATCATTCTCGACAACGAGATCTACTCGGCCCCCTCCATTCAAAGCACGATCACCGACAATGGGCAAATCACGGGCTCGTTCACCAAGCAGGAAGTGCAGGACCTGGTGAACGTGCTCAACGCCGGCAGCCTGCCGGCGGCGCTGGCCAAGGAGCCGATCAGCAAGCTGTATACCGGCCCCACGCTGGGGCGCGACACGATCGAACAGAGCACCCGCGCGATGTTGATCGCCGTGATCCTCGTGCCGCTGTTCATGCTGTGGTACTACCGTTTCTGCGGCGTGGTGGCCAACATCGCGCTGGTGCTGAACATGCTGATGTTGGTGGCCATCATGCTGTCGATCAAGGCGGCCTTCACCCTGACGGGCTTCGCCGCCTTGGCCCTGACGGTCGGCATGGCGGTCGACAACAACGTGCTGGTGTATGAGCGGTTGCGCGAAGAAATGGCCCGCGGCGCCACGGTGCGGATGGCCATCCGCAACGCCTTCCAGAGGGCCGGCGCCACGATTATCGACTGCAACGTCACCCACTTGATTGCGGCCACCGTGCTTTACATGGTGGGATCGGACCAGTTGCGCGGCTTCGCCGTGACCCTCTGGTTGGGCGTGACCATCAGTATGTTCACCTCGGTGTTCGTCGCCCGCGTGATCTTCGAGATCGCCGACAAGCGGCAATGGATCACGCGGCTGAAGATGCTGCACATGATCGGGCATACGAACATCGACTTCATGGGCTGGTTCCCCCTCTGCGCCACGCTGTCCACGGCGGTCACGGTAATGGCCATCGTGGTGTCGGTGATCCGCGGCCAGGGGCTGTTCGACATCGACTTCACCGGCGGCGTATCGGTGCAGGCAATGTTCAATCAACCGCAGGATACCGGCGAGGTGCGAAGGCTGCTGAGCGAGGGCCCCCAGGCCGACCGCCTGCCCGACCTGGCCATCAGCGACGTGCGGGTCACCGGCGAGGATGCGGGGCTTCGCTTTGAGATCAATACTTCGGAACGCGACTTGGCAAACGTCAAGCGAGCCCTGTCGGATGCCTTTGGCGACAAGTTGGCTCGCAATACGGTGAACTTCACCGAGCCGGCGACCATCGAGGCCGTTGCCAAGAAAGTGCCGCCGCCCAAGGAGAAAACCCCTGACAAGGAGACGCCGGCGGCCAAGGAAGCGGCGCCCGCCAAGGAAACGCCGCCCGCCACGGAGCCGCCGAAGAAAGAACCGGCCGAGCCGCGGAAGAAAGACCAATCTCGCCTCGATCTGCCGGCGCACACACTGCTGGCGGCGGCTAACCCCGAATCCGTAGTGCTGGCGCTGGCCGACGACAAGCCGGCATCCGAGCCGGCAGCCGCCGAGAAGTCGGCATCCAAGGAGCCGGCCAAGGATCAGGCTGCCGCCAAAGAGAAGGCGGCGGAAGCGCCTGCGCCCGCCAAGGCGGAGCCGGTCGCCGTGCCGCAGTCCAAGACCGGACCGCGGAAACCTTCGCCGCTGGAGGCCCTTGAGAAGGGCAAGGCCCCCGTGGCAGAGAAACCGGTGGTGACCGGCCCCGATCCCTATGTGGGCGGCTCGCTGGCCCACTTGACTTTCAAGTTGCCGCTGAACTACCAGGCCGCCGAACAATTGATCACCTCGGCGATCGAAGCGGCCAAGCTCCCATCCGAAACGACTTCCTTCCGCCTGTCGAACCCGGGCTACGTCGAGGGCGACGCGACGGCCTACAAGGAATGGGACCTGAAGGTCATGTTGCCGCCGAAAACGGCCAAAACGCTGCTGACCGCGTTGCAGCAACACATTGCCGACAACCCCATCTTCCCGTCGTCCAGCCAGATCGGCGCCGCTGTGGCCGGCAACACCCAATTGGTGGCGATTTACGCCCTGGTGGCAAGCTGGATCTGCATGATCATCTACCTTTGGGTGCGGTTTCAGGGCGTGGCGTTCGGCGTGGCGGCCGTGATTGCCTTGATCCACGACGTCTTCGTGATGCTCGGGGCCATCGCCATCAGCATTTACATAGCGCCGTTTCTCGGCTTTCTGATGGTTGAGCCCTTCAAGATCAACCTGCAAATCGTGGCCGCCTTTCTGACGATCATCGGCTACTCGGTCAACGACACGATCGTGGTCTTCGACCGGATCCGTGAGGTCCGCGGGAAAGACCCCAGCCTCACGCGGAAGATGGTCAACGACAGCACCAACCAAACCATGAGCCGGACCCTGTTGACCTCGTTCACCGTCTTGCTGGTGGTGGTGGTGCTCTATTTCTTCGGCGGACCGGCCATCCACGGGTTCGCCTATGCACTGATCGCGGGCGTCCTTACCGGCACCTACAGTTCGATCTACGTGGCCGCTCCCATCCTCCTCTGGCTGGTCGGCAGGCACAAGGAGCACGCGGTGTGATCGGACATTCAGGTGCAAAACGCGACAAAGCGGCTGTCTGCAGCTCGACCCGGAGGGTCGTTTGACAATAGCCCAGCGATTCATCGCTGGGTATCCGGTTATGCCCTGAGCCGCCCTCCGTCCCATCGGGACGGTTGAATCGTTGATGCCGATTTCGGTTGTCCCTACGGGACTTGCGGAGTGCAGTGGCATTCGTATCCCCAGCAGTGAACTGCTGGGTTAGTGCGTCTCTGAAAACGTTTGATCGGTGGGGTGCGAGTCCCCACCAGGTTTGCGTTACAAACCTGTAACCGAAAGTAACCGCGTCTCCGCGAGGAGGGGTGGGAAGCAACCGGAGGTGAATGACCAGTCCGTAGGATAACGAACCTGATTCGGCCAAGCCTGTCGGGGAGCCTGCTAGCCAATGGCGAACCTCCGACCGCGTGACGGCGTTCCCTCCGATCCGTCCAGATCTGCCCGGGGGATAGACGCGGCGGCCCATCCGGCTGAGGTAACGTGCGAAAGCCGTGATGGGGAGATGGCAACACGGTGGTTGAGGACGGAATGGTCGGAAGGTCAAACGTCGTAAGGAGAGAGACCTGGAAGGAAGCAGGACGGAGTTCATTGTCCCTGATAAGGATAGAAAGAACCGGCCGTCCAGGAGTCAGAGCACCCATAGTAGCGACGAAACCGGGTAACGCCGGGGGAGCGAAGGGGTGCAGGAAGATGGATGCGTGATGTCCGAGCCACGGGAAAGAAACCATCCCCCGGTGACAGTGCCGTTCGCGGCTACTCCCGCCGGAGAGCCTCCGTCGATTCGCGACTGGGCGAACCCGTGTGTCTGGACGGACCGCATGTTGGCGACACTCGAACAAGGAGTGCGAGGAGGAAGATGGCACACGCTGATCGACAAGGTGTACGCGCCGCTGAACCTGTTTGCCGCCCGCAGCCATGTGATCGGCAACCGGGGAGCAGCGGGGGTGGACCATCAATCGGTCGAGGGCTTTCAGGCCAATGGCCAGAAAGAACTGGACAGGCTGCACGAGGCACTGCGGACCAATGCGTATCGTCCGCAGGCCGTGCGGCGAGTCTGGATTCCGAAACCGGGCAGCAAGGAGCAGCGGCCGTTGGGGGTTCCGACCGTGCGTGACCGCGTGGTGCAAACCGCGCTGTTGCACGTGCTGGAACCGATCTTCGACGCCACGTTTTCGCAAGCCAGTTACGGGTTTCGACACGGACGAGGGTGTCATCACGCCCTGGAACGGGTCGAGGAACTGCTCGGCGCTGGTCGCGTCTACGTGGTGGACGCGGACCTCAAGAGTTACTTTGACACGATCTCGAAGCCACGGCTGATGACGCGACTGCGCGAGAAGGTGTCGGACAGCCGGGTGTTGCGTTTGGTGGAGATGTTCCTGGAGCAAGGCGTGATGGACAACCTGCGGGAGTGGACGCCCGAAACGGGCACGCCCCAAGGAGCAGTCCTCTCGCCCCTTCTGGCCAACATCTACCTCAACCCGCTGGACCACGTGCTGGACGACGCCGGTTTCGCGCTGGTCCGTTATGCAGACGACTTCGTGATCTTGTGCAAGACTCGCGAGGAGGCGGAAGCGGCCTTGGCGATGGTGCAACGTTGGGTCAACGAAAACGAGTTGACCCTGCATCCGACCAAAACCAAGATCGTGGACGCCCGCATCGAGGGTTTCGATTTTCTGGTCTTCGGCAAAATCTGTGGGTGAAAAATGGGCCTACGGGGGATTCGTCCTGGCAAGGTGGATTTTCTGAGGGATGGCAGGGCAAATAAATGACGGTGGAAACAGCCGCAAAACCGGGGTTTTCTTGTTGTGTAACGGCCCTCGTCGGGTCTCCCACATCTGCAACGCACGGACCTTTGCCACGGAAAAAACGGGGATGGAATCTATGAATCAGATCGTTGAGGCTCCCGAAATCACGAAAACCCCTGAAAATCCAGATTCAAACTGAGTTTCACGGCCCAAATCAACCCACAGATTCTGCCGAGGAGGCCGATTTTCTGGGCTATCGCTTCCGCGGCGACTTGCGTGTGCCGCGGCAAAAGAGCCTGCGGAAACTCAAGGAGGCGGTCCGCGCGAAGACCAAGCGCACGAACGGGCATGACCTGCCCTTCACGTGTGCTCGACTGACGCGGCAACTTCGCGGCTGGTTCACCTACTTTCGCCATTGTCGCGGGTCGGTTTTCCGCCAACTGGACGGCTGGATTCGTGGTCGGCTGCGTAGCATGTTGCGGCGGCGACAGAAACGGCGCGGACGGGGCCGCGGAAGGGACCAGCAGCGTTGGCCCAATCGCTTCTTCGACGAGCAAGGGCTGTATTCCCTGCAAACCGCCCATGTCTGTTTCGCTCAACCCTTTCGGAGGTAACACCATCAACTGGAGAGCCGGATGCGGGAAATCCGCCAGTCCGGTTCGGAGGGAGGGGGGCCGCAACCCAATGCGGCCTCCCTACCTCTATCTGTCAAATGCCCCTCCGGGGCAAGAGACGCTCCTGCACCAGACCCGGAAGAGCCAGATCGTCTTTCCGACAATCAATCGACACACCTGCTCAATCGCATCCGCCCTTGGGCGACTTCCACCATTACGCCGCCCGGAAAGACTCGTCGCGCGGGAGAATCCGTTGACCGGGCGAGTTCGCCAAGCTCGTCCCACTTCTGCCAGCCCATCGACTGCATGGGCCAGCCCTGACGCCGCCATACCAGCGTCAACAACTCGCGGACGAGGTAGGCCGGCTCGTGCATCAACTCCGCCATCTCGATGGATGCCGCGGCCGGACTTTCCACCGTCACGCAGCGATCGAACCACTGGTCGACCAGGACGTCGACGACGGATTGGGCTTCGCCGGCGAGCGTTCCCAGCCGCAACAGGGCCTCCACGGCGCCGGGATTGAACCGCCGGCATAACCGCGGCAGCAAATCGTGCCGGATGCGGTTGCGCGTGAAACGCCGGTCGGCGTTGCTCGGGTCGTGGCGATAGGGCTGGCCGAGGGCTTCGAGGTACGCCCGCAACTCGGTGCGGCGGATGTCCAGCAAGGGCCGGATGAGCGTGGCATGCCCCAGCGGGCGGACCCGCGCCATGCCGGCCAGTCCCCGCACGCCCGTGCCGCGGATGATGCGGTGCAAGATCGTCTCGGCCTGATCGTCGGCCGTGTGGGCGGTGGCCACGAATCGGGCCCCCAGCCGGCCGGCGGCTTGTTCCAGAAACCGGTATCGCGCAGATCGGGCGGCCGCTTCCACGCCGTCGCCCGACTGCGCCGCCAGACGACCCACGGCGACCCGCTCCACCTCGCACGGCATGCCCAGCCGTTGGCTCAGTTCCACGACGAACCGCTCATCGTCGTTCGAGTCGGGCCGCAATTGGTGGTTGAGGTGCGCCGCGCAGACGCGTCCCTCGCCGGCGGTCCCCAGCGCGGCGATCGCCCGCAACAGGGCCACGCTATCGCCCCCGCCGGAAACGGCCACCAGGACCGTCACGTCGGCCCAATCCGACGGCGGCCAGGCCTCAGCGAGCTTGAGTTCCAGGGGATGGGGCATGGGGTGGCTAGTGGCTAGTGGGCGAGTGTCAGTACGTTAAGGTCACTTTTTTGTTGAAACAATGGCAAGTGTCAATAGGTTAAGGTCACTCTTGGAAGGGACGTTTTGGCAGGGTGTAGGACACCTTGTTCAAGAGTGGCTGATCGGTTGGCTCGCGGCGTCGCAAGGCAGAGAAGCGGATAGTGTTGTCGTCCAAATTGACCTCCACACGAACGAGGCGGTGCAGCCAATGTCGATCGACCGCAAACGCATGACCGAGAAGGCTGGCCCGACCGTGGTTGTCGGTACGTCGCAAGAAGACGATCATTCCGCGCGGAGCACGTTGCAGGTCCAGACGCCAATGTTTTGGAAACGGCCGACGGCGCGGCGAGGCTTCGATACGGGCGCTGCTGCGCTTCGCGCCGCCGCGATGTACTTGGCCGATCGCTGGCTCAGGCCGCGGATCGAAGCGTGTGTGAATCGCGACCAGACCTTGGCTTGCCACCGGCCGTTGTAGCTCTCGATGGCCGCCTGAAAACCGGTCTCGTTCGGCGGCGCAAAGACAGGCGTTACGCCCAGGCTCAAGCACAACCGGATCACGCGTCCCACGGTGTCGGCGTACTGCCGAGGACCGTGAAACCGATTGTCGTTGTCGAACTGCGCGTAGGCGGGAAGCCCTACCGAACGCCAGTGTTCCACCAGGGCGTTCACCACCATCTTGGCGCTGACGGCCTGGGCGATCCAGGTTGCGGGCAGACCGCCATGCAGCGATATTCCCGTCAAAACGGCCACATGGGGCCCACCACGAATTGCCAGACCTTCGATCGTGTCGAAACTGTCCAATTCGGCCTTTGCCGCTGCAACCGCGGGAAGATACCAACCTCGTGGCGGCGATGGACGACGAACTCGTCGGCGGCCATCCAGGACACCATGACGCCGCAGAATCCGGCCGATCGTGGAAATCGAGAGCAACGGCGCGATCCCGCGGGTTTCCATTTCGCGTCGAATGGCCGCAGCGCCAAACTCTCCCAGCGGGCTGTGGTCCTTCAGCCGACGACGGATGGTCAACACCTCCTGCTCGCGGGAACCCTTCGTACGTCGCGTTCGATGGGGAGCCGAGGAAAGACCGTTCCAATCGACACGATTCAGCCTTTGACCCTGAGCACGTTGAAACCATCGTTGCACGGTACAAAGCGCAACGCCGAAGCGAACCGCTACGGTACGCTGAGACGCTCCGCGCCGCACCGCAGCCACGATCTGACGTCGTCGTTCGGTGGGACTGTTTTTGAACCATCACAAGTAACTCCAGGGGTTTCTGGGTTGGTATCGCAGCAATGCGATTCAACCACAAGCCCACCCCTTGGCTCGGCGTCCGGCATGGCCGGGGGCGGAACTCCAGTCGGGCTACGCCCTCCTTCCGTTCCGCCCCCGGCCATGCCCTGTTTTACTCCACAAATGACCTTAACGTACTGACATCTAAGTGACCTTAACGTACTGACACTTCGCCGCTAGTGGTCAGTGGCTAGTGGTCAGAGGACGTGAATCTATCGACCGAAAAACGATTTTTGCGACGTAAGTCCTTATTTCTCGGTGAAACTCGCTACGAGAAATAAGGACTTACGGCGATGGTTTTGAAAGATTCACAGCCTCTCAGTGGTCGTGTTGGCCCGTTTCAATTCTCTCGCCGCCAGCCACTAGCCACCAACCACTAGCCACTACTTATATGCCACCGAACGCGGCCGAACGCCACCCCACTAATGGCGGGTTCCATGACGGGCCGATCCGCCGGACTTGGGGCCGGCGAGGGCGTGCAGCCGTCACAAACGCCCCAATCCACCCCAAGGTTCGGGACGGATGGGATATTCCGTCCTACACGTGGCACGATCGCCATAATACACGCCCGTCCACCAGGCGATCTCGCGCCGCCGCGAGAATTGCCGGTTGCAGTTTCCCGCAACTCTGTTAAGATTGGGATGAATGAAAACATAGTGTCTTCGGTGGGCCTGACAGGCGGCCGAAGCCGACGAACAGCATACAGAGTGTTTTTCATCAACGGTGAATTAGGCAGCTAGAACCATCCGATGCACGGGACCAAAACGATGTTCGACGTACTGATGATCATCGTGCGGTGGCTGGTGGTGCTCTTTGCGGGCGGAGACCAATCCGCTCGGATGGAGTATTCACCGGTCCTGTTGCGTGCGGGTCGCGGTCCGCGCCCGGGCGAATACGGCCCGGCCCGCTCTCCCGGCGTCGGCTGGATGACGATGCGGCTTGATCCAGTCCCTTGGGTACACGTGTGGCCGGAAGCTGCGCCTGCGCAGAGCTTCGGCGACATGTCCGCGATCCGTGCCTCGCGATGGGGCATAATCGGCTGTTCTTCCGGCTTCTGTGCCGTTTTGCACGCTCTGGCCGCTGACGGTCTGTCGGCCGACGGTAGTTGGTCGATCGACGCCGTTGGCGTTGGGTCAGACGCACTTGGTCCCGCCGATTTGCCAAAGGACCATTATCGTGGGTTGGCTAGGTGCTTTCTACATCATATTGACGGCCGTCATCGCGGCGGCGATGACGTTTCTCATCAACAAGCTGCTGGACCGCTTGCGGCGTCGCGACGCCGAGTCGGAGGCCCGCGAGATTGTGCGGAAGGCCAACGTCGAGGTGGACAACCGCCGCCGCGAGGCCGAACTGGAAATCAAGGAGGCGGCGCTCCAGCAGCAGGCCGAAAGCGAAAAGGAACTCCGCCGCCTCCGCGGCGAGCTGCACGAACGCGAACGGCTGCTGGACAAGCGCCAGGACGCGCTCGAGGAGCAGGCCGACGTGCTCCAAAAGCGGGATAAGATGGTGGAGAGCACGCAGCGCAAGCTGACCGAGCGCATTCAGGACACCAATCGCCGCAAGGAAGAGCTCTCCAAGCTGTTGGACTTGCAGCGGCAGACCCTGCACGAGCTAAGCGGCCTGAGCCAGCAGGAGGCCACCCAACGCCTGTTGGAGATCCTCGACGGCCAACTCCAGAAGGAGACGGGCGCGTTGATCGTCGCCCACGAAAAGAAGATTGCGGAGATCTGCGAGCAGAAGACCCGCGAGGTGCTGCTGACCTCGATCCAGCGCTACGCCGCCGCCCACACCGCCGAGACCACCACCAGCACGGTGGGCATTCCCAACGACGAAATGAAAGGGCGCATTATCGGCCGCGAAGGCCGGAACATCCGCGCCTTCGAGAAGGCCACCGGCGTGGACGTCATCATCGACGACACGCCGGGCGTGGTCATCGTCAGCGCTTTCGACACGATCCGCCGCGAAGTGGCCCGCCTCTCCCTGGAAAAGCTCATCGCCGACGGCCGCATCCATCCCACGCGGATCGAGGAAATCGTCGCCGGCACGCAGCGCGAACTGGAGCGGCACATCCAAAAATTGGGCGAACAAGCCTGTCTGGAGGCCGAGGTCCACGGGCTGCACGAGCGGCTGGTCAACCTGCTGGGCCGCCTCCACTTCCGCACCAGCTACAGCCAGAACGTGCTGCGGCATTGCATCGAGGTGGCCTTCATCGCCAGCATGCTTGCCGACGAAATGGGCCTGGACGGCCGACTGGCCCGGCGATGCGGCTTGCTCCACGACATCGGCAAGGCGGCCGACCACGAGGCCGAGGGCGGCCACCCCAAGATCGGCGGCGAACTGCTGAAGCGCTACGGCGAGCGGCCCGAAGTGATCCAGGCCGCGATGGGGCACCACGACGACCTCCGCATCGAGAATCCCTACACGGTGCTGGTTTCGGCCGCCGACGCCTGCAGCGCCTCGCGGCCGGGCGCCCGGCGCGAGACCCTCGAACGCTACGTCAAGCGGATGGAAGAACTGGAATCGATCGCCAACAAGTTCACCGGCGTCGAGCAGGCGTATGCCATCCAGGCCGGCCGCGAACTGCGCGTGATCGTCAGCGCCAAGGAAACCACCGACGAAACGGCCGCCAAGATCTGCCACGACATCGTCACGGCCTTCGAGCAGCAACTGACGTATCCCGGCGAAATCAAAGTCACCGTGCTCCGCGAAACGAGGCACGTGGAGATGGCCCGATAGCATGCGCATCCTCCTGATCGGCGACATCGTAGGCAAGCCCGGCCGGCACATCTGCACGCAGGCCCTTCGCGGGCTGCGCGCCGAGGAGAACCTCGATCTGGTGGTGGCCAACGCCGAAAACGCCGCCGGCGGCTCGGGCTTGACGCCGGACATCTACCACGAACTGTTGGCCGCCGGCGTCGATGGCATCACCTTGGGCGATCATGCCTTTCGCCGCCGCGAGGTCTTCTCGATCCTGCAAACGGAGCGCAAGATCGTCCGCCCGGCAAACTATCCCGCGCTGGCCCCGGGACGCGACTTCGCCGTGCTGCGTACCCGGCAACAGGTCAACGTGGCCATTCTGGTGCTCCTGGGCCGGGTGTTCATGCCGCCGGTCGATTGTCCCTTTCAGGCGGCCGACCGCGTGCTGGCCGCCCTGCCCTCCGACGTACACGTAGTCCTGGTCGATTTCCACGCCGAGGCCACCAGCGACAAGCAACTGATGGGGCGGCACCTTGACGGCCGCGTGAGCGCCGTGCTGGGCACACATACCCACGTGCCGACCGCCGACGAGCAGATCCTCCCCAAGGGAACGGCCTTTCAGTGCGACGTCGGCATGACCGGTCCTCACGAGAGCATTCTCGGCCGGCAGATCGAGCGCGTGATGGAGACGACCCGCACCTTTCGTCCCACCCATTTCGACGTTGCCAGCGGCGACGTGCGTCTCAACGGCACGATCGTCGACGTGGACCCGGAGACCGGCCGGGCGACGGGAATCCGTCGGATCTGCGTCGACCAGGCCGCCGCCAAGAGACTGGCAGGCGAAAAGGGGCGCGGCGAGCCGTAGGGCGGGCACTGCCGGCCGCGAAACGCTGCCGGGGCGTTCGGTTGGGACGGCAGTTGTACTGTCACCCCCAACACCAAACACGCTGTCGTTCGGTGGGCGCTGCCCACCCTACACCTTTCTTTATCTTGCGCCTTTTACCCCGCCGCACTTGTCGGCACTTCTTTCTCAAGTGACGCGACCGCTATAACCGATACGATTTCCGCGGGATTGTCGGCTTCCGATGCGCGAGGTCTCGGGTATGTCGCTGTCACATTGGCTGGTCGCACTGACGTTGGCCTCGCAGTTGGGCGCCAGCCCGACGCCTGCCTCCGCGCCGGCGCTGCCGGAGCCCGTCGTCGCTCGGCAATCCCTGTTCAAGCTTCCGTTCCAGGTGCGTCCCGTCAACGACCCCGCCCGACAACCCGTGAGCGTGCAACTGTACGTTTCGGGCGACCGCGGGGCGCATTGGAACCTGTACGCCAAGGCGCCTCCCACGCAGGAACACTTCCTCTTCCGCGCCGGCGCCGATGGCGAGTATTGGTTTGCCATTCGCACGGTGGATCGTGCCGGCCAGGTGCAGCCTGAAACGATCAGCGGCCCGCAGATGCGGGTGCTGGTAGATACGCGGACTGCCGGCCTGAAGCCCACACCGCCGCGCGGTCAGACCGGGTCGGCGACCGCATCGGCCGATGCGGCCACCCGGCCGCAAACGCGTGCCTCGGGGCCGTCCTCCGACAGGCCGCTGACCAACGTCGATTCTTCGACGGCCGCCGAGCCGAGAGGTTCCGTAGCCATCGCCATCAATCCGGCGATCGGCAACAATTTTGCCGGCGCCGACTCACGGCGGGGCGGCGCCGCGGCGATCCCCGGCCTGCCTCCCGGCGAACGCCCGCGGATGGTCAACTCGCGGCTCTTCGAACTGGAGTACGACGTCGACTCAATCGGTCCCTCGGGCATCGGGCGGGTGGAGTTGTGGGGCACCCGCGACGCCGGCAAGACGTGGCGCCGCTTCGCCGTCGACAACAACAACCGCAGTCCCCTGCTGGTCAGCGTCGACGAGGAGGGCATCTACGGCTTCCGCGTCGTGGTGAGCAACGGCGCGGGCCTGGGCGGCGCGCCGCCGCAGAGTGGCGATCTGCCCGACCTCTGGATCGGCGTGGACCTCACCAAGCCCACCGCGCGGATCGTCTCCGCCCAGCAAGGGACCGACTCGGAAGCGGGGCGTCTGATCATCTCCTGGCAGGCCGACGACAAGATGTTGGCGGCCCGGCCCGTCTCGCTCGCGTTCAGTCAGACCTTGGGTGGGCCGTGGCTGCCGATCGCCAGCGGACTGGAGAACACCGGCCGCTACGCCTGGCCGATCGACAACCGCACGCCGGCCGCAGCTCTACTTGCGATTAGAGGTGCGCGACGAGGCCGGCAACGTGGGCGTACACGAGACGTCGGAGGCGGTATCGATCGATCAATCGCGCCCCACGATTCGCGTCCGCGACGTTCGCCCCGTGGGGCAGACCAGCGTCCGGCCGGGGCAATAGCCAACGCGGATGTAGGTTATGCTTCAGCCCGTGGGCCTTAGGTCTTTGGCCTTTGGCCTTAGTGGCAAAGACCTAAGGCAGCCCGCAGAAAATGATCTACCGTAGAATGGGCGGTTTTGGTAGAAGGCATCTTTTCGGGGGAGAAATTGTGGGCTTTGTGTCTCAGGGACGAGACGATGCTGACAGAATTGACGGAATCGGTGCGAGAGACGATCAAGTCGGCGGCCCGGAAACTGACGGGATTTCGGCGGCGGCAGTTTCAAGCGGAGACGGCGATCAAGTATTGCCGGGGCAATCCGCGTCGAGCCGAACAGGTCTTTGGCTGGGGGCGGGATGCGGTCAATACCGGGCTGAACGAACTCCGCACCGGGATTCGTTGCGTGGACGATTTCTCGACTCGCGGCCGGCACAAGACCGAAGAGCAACAACCGGAACTGGTGCAGGAAATCCACGCGCTAGTCGATCCGCACAGCCAAGCCGATCCGAAGTTCCAAACGCCGCTGGCCTATACGCGGATGACCGCCAAGGCGGTGCGCGAGCGATTGGCGGCCAACACGGCGGAGAAGGATCGGCATGTGCCGGCCGAACGCACCGTGCATGACATCTTGAATCGCTTGGGCTATCGGCTGCGGCGGGTCCGCAAGACCAAGCCTCAAAAAAACTTCCCGAAACCGACGCCATCTTCGACCACCTGCGGCAAGTCCACGCCGAAGCCGCGCAAGACCGGGAAACGCTCCGCATCTCGCTCGACACCAAGGCCAAGGTGAAGATCGGCGAGTTTTCGCGTGGCGGCGTGGCCCGCGGCCAGCAGTCCGTGCGTGCTGCCGACCATGACATGCATCCCGACGCCGTGCTCGCGCCGGCCGGTATTCTGGAGGTCGACAGCGGTCAACTGAATGTGGTCTTCGGGACTTCGCGGGACACCAGCGACTTCGTGGCGGATTGTCTGGAACTGTGGTGGAGCAACCGCCAGGCCGCGCATCCCGGCGTGCGTCGGCTGTTGATCGACCTGGACAACGGCCCGGAAATCGCCAGTTCGCGAACGCAGTTTATGAAGCGTCTGGTGGAGTTCTCGGATCGGCACCAACTGATGCTCGAACTGGCGTACTACCCGCCGTATCACAGCAAGTATAACCTCATCGAACGCTGTTGGGGCATTCTGGAAAACCACTGGAACGGCACGCTGCTGAAATCCATCGAGACAGTTCTGCGATGGGCCAAGACCATGACGTGGCGCGGCGTGGCTCCGATTGTGCATCTACTGGACCGCGTGTACGAGACCGGCGTCCGTCTCTCACCCCGCGATTTCCGTCCCATTGCTACCCGTCTCGAACGCTCAAAATTGCTCCCGAAATGGAGCCTCGTAATTCATCCCAAACCTTGGTAGATTATTTCCTGCGGGCTGCCTTGGTTCCCGAACCGTCATCTCTTGCACTACTCGCCACCCTTGCGATCAGCATCGGCTGGTGGCGACGGCGGAAGGCCGCTTAGTCCCATTCCAAATTGTCAATCAACAGAGCCCGCGTCGAATCCGTGGGCTTTTCATACGCGGAACTTGGCCGTCGTGACGGGGTTTAGATGCGTCATCCGCTACGGGATTCCTGCCAATCGTTAGTGGCACTTCTGACAGGACGAATTGCCTATTATCCCTCTGGAGAGTTGATTTGGGAATCTTTCCATTTTGTTTGTCAGGAATCGGGGTTCGGCAGTCTATAGGTATATGAAAGTGGGTTGTGAGCGTCAAGCTTGGCTGTGTGTGGTATGGGAAGTGTCAGTGAACATCTTCGGCGGCGACACGACTGCGGCCGGGCTTATGTTCCGGTGCAGAGACGTGAGCCAACAATAACCGCGCCAGATCAGAAAAGGAGAATGAAAATGACTGCATTCAAGATCTGCACTGTGGCGGTAGTTGCGGCCGCTCTGACGTGGCTGGCCGCGCCCTACGCGGCGCCGACGTAGTAACGCTGAACTTTGATAATATTGTCACTAAAGACCAAGCACAAGCAACAGACCTGCAAGGCAACGGTGTTGGTGCTGACGCAGCGCCCTACCTGGCGCAATATGGAATTACTCTGGACAATATCAGCCCGAACAACGAATCCGGCGAGGTTCGAATCATCAACATGGGCGTGGGTGCACCAAACGGTTGGCAGGATGAAAATGCGCTTATGCAACTTGGGTGGAACGCGCCTCCGTGCTCCTACACGATGAACTTCAGCACGCCGTTACAGAGCATCAGTTTTACCCGCATCACCGCCGCCAACAACCTGCAGACGACGCCGGTATGGTCAGCCACCGCTTATGTTGGAACAGAAGCTGTGGGTGTGGTAGGCGAGGCTTATGGAAGCTGGGGCTACGGTTCCCCGGCTCAGACTTTCACGCTGTCGGGCGACGGAATAACTTCGCTGACCATCTACTCAAATGGGGAAGGTTTTACTGGGATAGGTGCGGTGCCGTTGGATCACTTTGTATTGAACGAAGTCCCCGAACCCTCCACCCTCGTCATGCTCTTCGGCGGCCTCGGCATTGCTGTTGCCCATTTGCGACGGCGGAAGGCCGCTTAGTCTGATTCCAGGTTGTCAAACAACAAAGCCCACGTCGAATCCGGCGTGGGTTCTTCATGCGCGGTCGGCATCCTTGCTGATACGGCAACCCATGCTCTCTCACTTCTCCGGACTCAAGACGACAGTATCAATCCACTCCGGCACGTGCTCGGCGGTTCTGGCTTGCGTAAGGCACGCCACTACCCGCGGGCCAACAGGCTCACAGGGCCAGTCGGTGTAACCGTCAGTCACAACCAGGATTGCCTTGGGGGCAGGCCGCTCTTCGGCCGCCGCCACAATCAGGGCCGCCATGTCCGTGCCCCCGCCGCCACTCAATTCGATCTGTTCGGGCCGGAAAATGTTCTTGGCACGGGCCACGGCAGTGTCTCCGGCGGCTTCGATGATATTCTGATCATGCTCGGGCCACAGCAGCATCCAGGTGACCGTGCAGCCAGTAGCCGCCTGGGACCCCACCGCCACTACCAGCGGCACGTCCTGGAACAACTCCAATCAGTTCATCTACCCAACTTCGCCTTTGGCCCTCATCCGCTACTTCTGGACATCCGGCGGGATCATGCTGTGGCGCACGGCGACCAGCGGGTAGGCCCTCTTCTGCCGTCGGCAGGCGGGGTGTATTGCCTGGTGGGATGATCTCACGCCTCTTCGATCACCGTCATGCCCATCGCTTCGCCGAGTTGCTTTACGGGACCCTTTACATCGCCGTAGAACGTCACGCGGTGCCACGACTCGTCCCAGCGGAACCAATGATTCATGAGCTTCTCGATGTCGCCGTGGAGGTCGGCCGCCAACTTGGTGCGGCAGGCCTTCTCGTCGTCGACGTTGCCGACGGACTTGGCCTGGTGCAACACCACCTCCTGCAAAGCCGGATTCATCTTCAACGTGGTGAGCACGTAGCCGGCGGGCAGCAGCGATTGCATGGCCGCGCCCTTGTGGTCTTCCGCGTGAGTGCGAATGCGGTAGGCGTTGGCCGTTCCGCTGGGGCCGAAGACCTTGGTGGGGGCCACGCAGTGCGGATAGACGATCTGGTACTTTGAGGTGTCGATCACCGGGTCCGAAATGAATCCCGGCCGGCCCGTCAGATACCCCACCGTCAGCATCGTGAAGGTTGAAAGGATGTCGGCCTCGCAACCGCCGACCAACCCGTCGTTATTGAGTTGTGAGAAGCCCAGGCACGGATAGGCCTCGATATGGCCGCCGTAGAAGCCCTCGAGGCAGTTGACGGTGATGGCCTGGGCGTTGTGCTGCTTCATTAGGGCCAACATGGCCAGGTACATCGCCCCCGACTTGCGGATTTCGTCGGCCGACGGCTCGACAACCTTTTCGGCATTCCGCATCCACCGGCCGGCCCAATCGGCAGCCTGGTCGCGGTCGGCCTTCAGGTAGGCCTCTTGCAGCGTCTTGAAGTCGATGGGCAGGACCTTGGCGCCGTAGCGGGTTTCGATCGCCTTGCCTTGCCGGCCGGGCTCCCGGCCCACCACGAGAATCGTCGATTGGCGGAGCTTTTCGAGGCAGTCGCGGACGTCCCGGCAGCGTAGCGGATCCGCCGTGCCGGACAGTTCTCCGGCCGGCTTGGCGTCCTTCCGCCGCAGGGCGTCGCAGGCGGCCAGAAAACCTTCCGCCGATCCGCCGGGCTTCTTCAGCAGCCCGAAACATCGGGCCGCCTCGATCACGTCGTCGAAACGCGACGATGAGACGGCGGCCACCTTGAGGTTCTTCCGCCGGGCGGCATCGACCGCGCGCAGAAACTCGTTCGTCCCGCCGTAGATGTCGGTGGCCAAGAGCACCGGTCGTCCCGTGGCAGCCAAGAGGCTCGCCGCGCCGCCGCCGCTGCCGGTCAAATAGACCAGGTAGCCGTCGACCGGTTCGTTGCGGCCGAGCAGTTGTTTGGCTTCGTCGGGTCCTTCCACGGTGGCGGGCCGGAACTCAACCTCGGGGCAACCGGCGATCAGCTTGGCGGTCAACTGTTTGATGAGCCCCGCATGGTCATAGCCGGCGTGCGGCCAGGTGGCGGCGCTGGTCGACCGGTGACTGAAGACCAGGCCGATTCGAGCCTTGTCCGCGGGGTCGGCGGCTACGGCGCGGGCGATGCCCAGCGTTGAAAGCCCCGCGGCGCCGGCCGCACAAGCTGCACAGCCCGCCAGAAACTGCCGTCGGCTCACGCCGCAGCAAGCACAGCCGGCCGCGATGTTCCGGCATCGGATTTGATCGTGGGGTCTCATGCCATATCCTCCAGTTCGGGGAAGGTGGCCGTTGATGCTTTGGTCCTTGCTGCCATGAGTCTGGCTTGGCGACGCCGGGAAGTCAAGCCGAGGATCGCGTCTTGCCAGGGCCGTTCGGTTTTTCAGGATAGAAGACTGTGGGAGGCGACTCCAGTCGCCGATAACGGGCGCAATTCGAGGCAATCGGCGACAGGAGTTGCCTCCCACAATGAAGAAGCGAACGGGCTCGGGCTTCTTGAAACGCAGCGGCATCCACGCTAAGATCAGGGGCATTGCGTACAATCGCCGATCCCCTCCGCGGGTGTTCTACAGCCGACCTCGACGAACTCCGGCCGCGCATGTCCGCCGCCGAGAACAGCGAGAGGAAGCGGCAGAGCCTCCAGGTCATCGCCGAGATTTCGCGGCTCGCCCCGCTGTCCCTGTCTGCCTGAACCGCCGTTCCGTGCATACCTGGAAGTCCAAAACTATCTTCTTCGCGCTCGAAGGGTCGAACGCGCTGGCCACGTCGTACTTCAACAACTACGTCTTCTTCCTGCTGCGCGACCGCTTCGGCTTCGGCAACCTCGGCAATCTCGCGGCCTCGGCCCTGGGCGGCTTCGTCTTCATGTTTGCGGCGTGGCAGGGGGGGCGTTTCGCCCAGCGCTTCGGCTACTTCACGGCGCTCAAGACGGGCTTCGGCGGCATGGCGGCCTGCCTGGCGATGGGCGCGGTCTTTCCCTCGTTGCCGGCGGTCCTGCTGGTGTTGGTCGGTTGGACGGCGTCGATGTGTTTCACCTGGCCGACGCTCGAAGCCCTGGTGAGCGATGGCGTTCGCGATGACGTGCTGCCCAAGAACATCGGCATTTACA
This sequence comes from uncultured Planctomycetaceae bacterium, assembly GCA_963759115.1. Classification (GTDB taxonomy): domain Bacteria; phylum Planctomycetota; class Planctomycetia; order Pirellulales; family Thermoguttaceae; genus CAVWXT01. Next base: position 1,937,949 of record CAVWXT010000005.1, on the reverse strand, counting down.
ATGTCGTCTGGGCCGCGTCGTCGTCGGCGATGTATTTCGTCGGCGGCACGCTCTACGAAGTGCTCGGCCACGACAGCATCTTCTGGCTGCCGGCGATCATCCACGGTGGCCAATGCCTGATCGTTCTGCGGCTGGGCAAGAATCCCGTCCACGCGGCGCCGGCCGCTCCGCCCGCGATGGGGCCTCATCCCCTGGACTCGGCGGTCTTGGCCCGGTCGGTCAGCCCGCGGACCTTCCTGCGCATGGTGTGGCTGGCGATTCCCTTCTCCTATGTCGGGATCACCACGGTCGTCGCCATCGTGCCGGGCCTGGCGAAGACGCTGGGGCTCTCTACGGCGCAGGCGGGCCTGTTCTGCTCCATCTGGATGTTCGCCCGGTTAGCGACCTTCGTCGCCCTTTGGCAATGGACCGGCTGGCACTATCGCTTCCGCTGGCTCCTGGGGGCCTTCGTCGGGCTGACGGCCAGCTTCAGCCTCCTGTTGCTCTCGCACAACCTCGGAGTGCTGGTGGCCGCTCAAGCCGTCTTCGGCGTCTCCATCGGCCTGATGTACTACTCCTCGCTGTTCTACTCGATGGACGTCGGCGAGACCAAGGGCGAACACGGCGGACTGCACGAAGCGATGATCGGCTCGGGCATCTGCCTGGGGCCGGCGGTGGGCGCGCTGAGCCTCTGCCTCGTGCCCGGCTCACCGAACGCCGGCGCCTATGCCGTGACCGCGCTGCTGGCCTGCGGGCTGGCCGGGCTGATCGGTCTGCGGGTGCGGCGGGCGGCGTGACGGCCGGGCGAAGGAATCCGTCTCTCACCGCCAGTTCCAGAACCAGTACCAATAGTCCTCGATCAGTTGAAAGCTGGCACTGCCCTCCGGCACGTGGAGTTCCAGCAACGGCAAGTTCACTTCGAACGCGCCCTTGCGGACCTTGCAGAAAATGCCGTCAAACTCGTCGCCCAGGTATCGGGTTGGGTCGAGCAATTCCACGACGGTGCAACGAAACTCGGCCTTTTCCTGGGCGGTCCGCGGCTGCGGGTAGTAAGCCGTCAGCGGCAGCGGCAGTCTCGCCGACAGGTACGCGTAGTAGCGGGCTAGCGTCTCCTCGTCAACCTTCGGCAACTCGCCCGTCGTCACGCCGAGAGCCGCCTTGATCCGCTCCGTCTGGCCTGTCTCGAAAGAGAAGCCGGCGGCAAGTTGCGGCTCGCTCCAATTCATTTCGGCAATGGTAGAAAGGGTCATGGACGTGTCTCCTGCAATCTGGGTCATGGAAACCAGCCGCGACATTCCACGAGGAACGTCCTACGCACACTCGGCAAATCGATAGGAAGGCGAGCAACTCTCGATTCGTTGGAAGACCTCCTCTCGATGGATGGGCACTTCCGCGGGGGCGGTCACGCCGAGTTTCACCCGGCCGCCGTTGGTGGCCAAAATCGTAATCGTGATGCGGTCGCCGATGACGATCGCCTCTCCACTCTTGCGACTGAGAACTAACATGTTTTATCCTCCCTGAACGCGAGATCCTGAGAACGGTGGTTTCAGAACGGCGGCATTGTACGCCTGTCGGCGAATTCCCCAACCAGGACAGTGCTGAATGGCCCATCGGGAGTTTCCTGATGGCTTGCCGATAATACAGGCGAGACGGGCGCTATGGGCAATTGGGCGGGGTAAGATGGAGAAGATTTCTAGCGCGGCAAATCTCGACGTTCCTACAGCGTCCGCACCCGGACGAGGACGAAATACGCCACCAGCACCACGGCCATCACGTACATCAGCCATTTCACGTCGCGGCCCTGGCCGGCCAGGAGCTTGACGATCGGGTAGGTGATGAACCCCAACGCCAAGCCGTCGGCAATGGAAAACGTCAACGGAATGCCGGCGATGATGAGGAACGTGGGCAGGCTCTCGGCGTAGTTGTCCCAGTCGATCTTCGTGACGTTCCGCATCATCATCGAGCCGACGACGATCAGCGCCGGGGCCGTAATGGGGCGATAGCTGCCGATCATGTCGATGATCGGGCTGAAGAACAGGGCCAGCAGAAACAGGACTGCCGCGCACACGGCCGTCAGGCCGGTCCGCCCTCCTTGCTCCACGCCCGAGGCGCTCTCGATGAAACTGGTCACGGTGCTGGTGCCCAGGGCGGCGCCGGTCACGGTGCCCAGCGCGTCGGACATCAGGGCCTGTCGGGCCCGCGGCAGGCGGTTGTCGCGGATCAAGCCCGCCTGCTCGGCCACGCCGATCAGCGTGCCCAGCGTGTCGAACAACACCATGAACAGAAAGATCGAGGATGAACGGCAGCATCGGCCACGCGAGGGCCCCGACCAGGTCCAGCTTCCCTAGCGTCGGCATGATCGACGGCGGAGCGAGCAACGACCGATTGGCGATCGTGAAGTTTGTTGTGAGCATCGAGTCTTTTACCAAGCGGCGACGCCATTACGCGTTTCGCCCAAGTAGGGCAATCCGAGCTTGAGCGCCACCGAGAACAGCGTGGCTGCGACGATGCCCCAGATAATCGAGCCGCGGACGCGCCGGGCGTGCAGCGCCGCCGTGACCATCAGTCCGAAAAAGAACACGATCAGGTCGGGCGAGCCGAACTGTGGATTCAGTTTCCAGCCCGTCGCCGCGTCGGTCAGCAACAGCTTCGTGCTGCTCAAGCCGATCAGCACGATGAACAGCCCGATGCCGATGGCGATGCCGTTTCGCATGCTGGGGCTGATGGCGTCCATCAGTTTCTCCCGCACGCCCAGCATGGAGAGCAGCAGAAACAGCAGGCCCGAGTAGAACACCACGCCGAGCCCGATCTGCCAGGGAGTGGTCGAGCCGTCGGCGATCTGCCCGGCCTTGACCTGTTCGGCGATCATGGCCCCGGCGGCGGGCAACATGCCGAACACGAAGAAGAAGTTCTCGCCCATGCCGGGTGCCTGGGCGATCGGGTAGCGGCCGTACAGGCCCATGATGGCCGAGGCCAGAGCGGCCGAGATGCAGGTGGCCGTGGTGACGGCGCCAAAATCCATGCCCGTATCCGTATTGAACATCCGGCCCGAGAGCACCATCGGCTGGACGACGATGATGTAGGCCATCGTCAGGAACGTCGTCAGGCCGGCCAGCAGTTCGGTGCGGACGTTGGTACGGTTCTCTTGGAGATGGAAGATGCGATCGAACATGGCAATTCCTCCCACGACGATAGCTCATGGAGCGGCCGCGAAGCCCCTGGCCGCTCGCCGTCGGCCCTATTATGATGTCTTTTGGTGAACGAGGGAACTATGCGGATCATTCTGGCTGCCCCGCGGGGGTTCTGCGCCGGCGTCAACATGGCCATCGAGGCCCTGCAATGGGCGATCGGGGCCTACGGCACGCCGTTGTACGTGTACCACGAGATCGTCCATAACAGGTGGGTGGTGGATTGGTTCCGGCGACAGGGCGTGGTGTTCGTCAACGATCTGGCCGAAGTGCCCGAGGGGGCCCACCTGCTCTATTCGGCCCACGGCGTGCCGCCGGCGGTTCGCCGGCAAGCGGCCGAACGGCGGCTGGACACCATCGACGCCACCTGCCCCTTGGTGACGAAGGTTCATCTCGAAGCCGTCCGGTTCGCCCGGCAAGGCTATACGATTATCCTCGATCGGCCATGCCGGCCACGATGAAGTGGTCGGAACGATGGGCGAGGCGTCGCAATCGATCCGCCTGATTCACTCGGCCGCGGACGTCGATCGGGTCGAAGTGCCCGACCCGTCCAAAGTGGCGTATCTCACGCAGACCACTCTATCGGTGGACGACGCTGGTGCAGATCATCGACCGCTTGCGGCAGCGGTTCCCGCAGATCGTGGGGCCGCCGCGGGATGACATCTGTTATGCCACGCAGAACCGGCAAGAGGCGGTTCGCGTTCTCGCCGGGGAGGTCGACGTGGTGCTGGTCGTCGGCAGCCAGAACAGTTCCAATAGCCAGCGGCTGGCGGAACTGGCCCGCGCGTGCGGCGTCGCGGCCCATTTGATCGACGGTCCGGCCGACATCGACCTGGGGTGGTTTTCCGGCGAGGAAACGGTCATGATTACCGCCGGGGCCAGCGCCCCCGAGGCCCTGGTGCAGGAGTGCGTGGCGTTGCTGCGGGAGCGGTTCGGCGCGTCGGTCGAGACCCGCGTCGTCCGCCAGGAACAACTGCGTTTTGCCCTGCCCAAGCCGTTGCGGAAGAAGTCATGAAGATCAACGATCTGGAGTTCTACCTGGTTGCCGTCGGGCAGACCGAGTCGGCCGCGCCGGTCCGCTCGTTGCTGGTGCGGATCACGACCACGTCGGGACTGGAAGGTTGGGGCGAATCGGGGCTGGCGTGGCGCGTGGGCGAGTTGGCCGCACGGCGGGAGGCCCTGTTGGCGGTCTTGGCCGGCCGGAGCGTCTACGACATCGAAGAGCTGCACACCATGGAAGCGCTCGCGCCGCCGCCGCTGCGATCGGCCGTGGAAATGGCCGTGTGGGACCTGCTGGGCCGGGTGCTGCGGCAACCGCTCTGCAACCTGTTGGGCGGATACTATCGGCGGCGGGTCCCCGTGTCGATCCGGCTGCCCTGGCGCCGAGCGGAGATGGCGGCCCAGGTCTCGCGCGAACTGGCCGAGCAGGGCTTCCACACGCAGACGCTGGCCAGCGGCGGCCGGCCCGAGGAGGATCTCAAGGCGCTGGCGGCGATCCGCGAGATGGTGGGCGATCGGTCGAGTTGCGATTCGACGGGATGGGCCGTTACGACCTGGAGACGGCCCGCGACATCTGCGCCGGCCTGGAGTTCCAGAACCTCCAGTTCTTTCTCGATCCGCTCAGTACGCGGGAGCTTCATCCCGTGGCCTCGCTGGCGACGGCAGACGAGCGTTCCGCTGGCGGTGTGGCGGGCGATCCGCGGACCGGCCGACGTGCTGGCCGCCGTCCGCTGCAACGCGGCCCCGTTCCTGGTCGTCGACCTGGAGCAGGTGGGCGGAATCGTGCCGGCGCGGGCGTGCGCCGCCATCGCCGCCGCGGCCGGCGTCGTGCCGATCCTGGGCGGCCGTCCCTCGCTGGGAATTGCCACGGCGGCCATGCTTCACCTGGCGGCCGCCATTCCGGCCTTCTCCACCGGCAACGACATTACGCCCGGCCAACTCCGCGACACGGTGCTGGCCGATCGCCTCGAAATCACCGACGGCATGATGTCGGTGCCGGAGTCGCGCGGCCTAGGCGTAGAGGTCGATCGAGCGAAGTTGGAGCGGTACCAGATCGCGTAGGCAAGTATCAGGCAGACGCCGTCTGCCGTTTGCTGGAGCTGTCCTTGCGGCCCAGCGATCTTCAGCAAGAGATCGATGTTGCGCCTGATGCCGCGCCAGCGGACGGCACATGGAATGTGCCTGCTACGGCTCTCCGACCGCCACGCAAGCGATCCCCCCACCTGAGCATCAACCCTTCGTCTGGCGGACACGCAAGCCGGATGAGGGCAAGTGCCGATTGCCTGCCGCGATGATGGCGGGCATGGTCGATAGCCTGTGGAGCTTTGAGAACTTGTCTGACGCCGTGATGGGCGGAAAATGCGCGATGGCAGCTTAGGAATCGCCGGAACCGGGTGAATCTGGGGGATTGACCTCTGCGGCGTCAACGGCAATCGGGTTCTCTGTGTCAAACCGTTGAATACCAATTTTTTGAATTCCAACAATGGCCGCTGGACTAAAGGTGTTGCTGCCGGGCGGGAAAGGAATCACTCCTCCTACAAGCCCAAACTCGAAGACAAGCGCCCACGAACCCTCGTGAATATGCTGGTCTTTGAGTAGTAGTGACGTGATTTCCTTATGAGAAAACACAATTTGTTTTGTCTCGGGCATCGTCAAAGATCCTCTATGACTTCAGTTCTGCAACGATGGGCAATACGGGAACGAATGGCTCATGAGTTGCCATTTGGCGAGTGGATGTCCAGGATAGCGAAGGAGCGGCGTACGACAGAGCGTGAAAAATGATGGACGTGTCTGCAAGAAATACGTTGTAAGAATTATTCTGCTGGAACATTGTGGCGGAAATGCAGTGCGTCAACCGCGACTCTAGTTTCTGCGCCAAATGATCGTACAACTCTTCGGCACCAACTCTGGCGGCAATGGCAGTAGCCAAATATTGATTCAGACTCACGTCGTCCTTTTGAGCGAAGCGAGCAGCTTTCTTGTGGATTGATCTTGGTATGCGGAGGCTGAGTTTGCCGGAATATCCGTAGACGGCGAGTGGCTCGGGAATGTCTTGCTTCTGTTTAAGGGCAGATTCAATCCAGCAGATGGCGGCGTCGTCGAGATTGTCCATCGCTTCCTGTGGCGTACCACCCTGAGAAAAACACCCCGGAAACTCAAGTAGTTCCGCAGCGTACGTTCCATCTCCGCTTGGGATGAGGACGCGAGCGTACGGCTTTTTCAGAACATCTCGCGCCGATTGCGTCGTCTTCTTCACGGCTTTTGTACCTTCTCGTCCCGAGACTTGACCAGAACCTCTTCCCAACAAAGCCAGTCCTCTTCAAGTTGATCCAGGATATTTTCAGCCGTAATCGGATTAAGCGCGCGTGGATGAGATGGAATCGGTAGCGGTCGCAAACGCGGGAAAACAGTATTGATATAAGTCAAATGCTTCCCGCGATCACCATCAAGCCGCCTGCCCAATTTTCCGGCCAGTGTCTCAAGGTCATGCAGACGAACGTTCGCCGATCCTGCACGTAAGGATCGAATGGTTACCGCTAGCTTCTTGAGCCTCTTTTCTGTCATGCTACCGCCGGCGGTATTGCCCGTCAAGTCTTTTGGCATAGGAATCTCCAAAGACCGGAAAACTCCTCATCACAAGCGCTACACATCACCCAATCGCGCCATAAACATACCACACATGGGTGGTGCTACTGAATCCTCGCAAGCCCGAAGGAGCTAGCCCTCATCATAGACCATCTCTTCATCTTGGCAACCGGGAAAACTGTCTATACTCCGCCTCTTTTTCGGCCAAACTGTATCGCTACCCGTCGTGGCGGCTTGTTGACAAGGGCGGCGCGGGCTGGGTAGCATAGCTTGTATACTCTTCCACGGCACTCGCCACAGGATCAAGACGATGCTTGCAGCTCGATCGCATTGTCGTTTCGTTGCGGCCCATCACGGCAATTTGCCGCGATTCGCCTTGCCGGCAACGCTCTCGTTGTTGGCCGTTCTGTTGAGCGGCACTGCATGTGCGCAGGACTGGGTTGGGGAGAACCGGGAGATGGCCAAGACGTCGGCCATGAACCAGATTGCCGTAATCCAAGCGGAAGTCGGCGACGTGGTCGGCGCGAAGAGGACGGTCTCGCAGATCAGCGAGGAGGGCGAAAAGGGCACCGCCAAGGTCACCGTCGTGTGTTTCGTCAACGGTTTCCCGGTGTACGACTGCCCGCCCGTGTACTTCCCGGCGCCCGATTGTCGGCAGTGCGGCGCATTGGTTCCGAACGATCAATTCATCCCTTGGGCGGACGCCCGCAGTGGGGCGTCGCAGCAGCCAGCGCAGGGCAGCTCGCCAAGCCCGGGCTGGGGCGGACGCGATTCTCGGGGGAACCAGTATTTTCTCGCCCGCGATCGGGCGCCCGATCGCGTTCTCCTCAGGGCCCCGGCCGATCTGCCGTCCGACTACCTGGCTGCCGATCCTCAACACGGCCCCGTCGTGGATTTCGTCGACGACTACGACCGTCACGGCACGCGCATCACTTCGCGAAGGTATGCGGACGGTCATGCGGTGATCGAAAGCTTGCGTCCCAGCGACACAAGGTAGCCCGTTCGCAGGGCACTGTCCCGATTTTCGCGGCGCGGAAAACGTTGTGACGCGAATCGGTTTGACCGCCGCGAAAATGGGACTGTCCCCCTTGCGCGTTCGGTCATCTTGCCGGCTTCGCCTCGCCGCCGATCGGCGAAACGTGCGGGGTGACCAGGATCACCCGTTGCTTGCCGCTTTTCGGCTGTCGGACCATTCCGGCCAAAACGGCCGTCTTCCCGTTGCGAAGCCGGAGCGTGGTCTTTGCCGTGACTGAGTCCATGGCCGGAGCACGGATTGGCTCGCCTTGGCTGGGCGAATAGATCGCCACGCCCTCCTCCGCGGGAGCGAACCGAGAGTCCTCGACGTCAATCAGCATGGTTACCGTCCCGTCCGGACTCACTCGCGGCGTAAGGTTGATCATTGTGCCCAGGTTCTGCACGGTGAGCGAGTTCGTCCGGCCCGCTTGGGTCATCGTGACGGAGTTGATCGTGGGCTCGCGCCGCCCCACTTGCAGATGAGCCGGCTGGTTGTCGAGCGTGGTCAATTGGGCCTCGATGAGAATGTCCATCTGCTTTCGGAGTTCTTCGGGGTCCGCAAGGATGGCCTGCACTTTGGCCGGATCCGCCTTGCCCTCAGCCTCGGCGACAGGGGCGCCGCTTCCGACTCTGGCCGCAGGCACGTCGCCAAGGGCCACCTCCAGGCGAATTACCGCCGCAGGACGATCCAACTGGGCCACCAGTTTCCGTACCTCGTCGACGGCCTCGTTCGGGCCTCCAATAACGAGACAATTGCTGACCGTGTCCGGCACGATCACCACGCTGGGCGGGGGAGCTTGGGCGGCTCGCCCCTCCGCTTGTCCCTCGGCGCGGAGCAGACTCGTCATCGTGTTGGCAAGTTGAAGGGCGGGGACATTGCTCAATGGAAGCACGACCCGAGTGTGCCGGTGCTCGCCGTCCTTCTCCGGGACGACGGGGACCGGCGCGATGCGCATCGGTTCGACCGTTCCCGGCGCCGTCGTGCCAGGAAACCCCGCGGATCCACGCGTTCCGGCCGCCGTGCCAGACTCCGTAGCCTTCTCCGCGGAAGACATCGCGGCCGAAACCGGCGGAGCCGGGGGGGCCGCTGCAGAACGCCGCGGGCCTTGGCCGGGCGAGTCCGCCCCCAATGCACACGTACTTACCCACAACGCGACCGCCAGACCGATCCAGAGCCGTGACATTTCGGTTCTCCTGTCAGAAAGGGTTCACGAGCGTCTCGCCCCAAATCGTGGGCAACGGCACCCTTCGGGGGGTGGCCCAACGAATGCGATTATCGTTACCCCGCCAGCCCCTGTCAACTGGCAGCAGACCCTGTCAACTGGCAGGAGACTACGTGTGATAGTCGGCGTTGAGCCGCACGTATTCGGCCGTCAGGTCGGCGGTCCAGAACCGCCGCTGGGCCGTGCCTTCGCTGAATTCGAGCTGGATCAGCGTGTCGCGGTTGTCGCGGATCGAGTCGGAGACCGCCTTGCCGTCGAACTCCACCGGCGCCCCCTTCTGGTAGAGCAGGAAGCCGTTGAGCCGCAGCGTGACGCCGCTGGGATCGAACGGCACGCCGGCATAGCCGGCCGCCGAGACGATTCGCCCCCAGTTCGGATCGGCCCCGTGCAGGGCCGTCTTCACCAGCGGGCTGTTGGCCACGGTCTTGGCGATCTCCAGGGCGGACTGGCCGGTCGGCGCAGCCGCTGATTTCGATGGTGACCAGGTGCGTGGCGCCCTCGCCGTCGCCGGCGATGGCCTTGGCCAGGTCGACGCACACCTCGTCCAAGGCGGTCTGGAAAGCCGCCAGGTCGTCGCCGGCCAGCGGCTCGCCGCCCGCCGCCCCGTTGGCCAGCAGCAGCACCGTGTCGTTGGTGCTCATGTGGCCGTCGACGCTCATGCAGTTGAAGCTCTCGTTGGTGGCGGCCGCGCAGCGCGGCCTGGGCCGCGGCCGGCGTCGAGCGGCGGCGTCGGTCATGATCAGCGCCAGCATGGTGGCCATGTTGGGGCCCATCATGGCCGCCCCCTTGGCCATGCCGGTGATCTGAATGTCGCGGCCGCCGATGGTGACGGTCCGCCCGGCCAGCTTGTGGATCGTGTCGGTGGTCAACATGCCGCGGGCGGCGGCGATCAGCGACGACTCGCTCCGGCCCAGTTTCACGGCCGCGGCCGCGATCCCTTGCGCGACCCGGTCCATCGGCAGGAACGCGCCGATCACGCCGGTGGAGAGCACCAGCGCCTGGTCGGGCTCGGCCCCGCAGGCCGCGGCGGCCAGCCGGGCCATCTCCTCGGCGTCGCGCAGGCCCCGCTCGCCCGTGCAGGCGTTGGCCACGCCCGAGCAAATCACCACGGCGCGAATCCGGTCGCTGGGCGTGCGGCTGCGGTCCAGCGCCACGGGGGCGGCGAAGACGAGGTTCTGCGTGTACACGCCCGCCGCGCTGGCCGGCGTCTCCGACATCACCAGCGTCAAGTCTTGCTTGTGCGGATCGCGCTTGATCCGGCAGTGAACGCCGGCCAGCAAGTAACCCTTGGGAACGCAAATGGCCATCAAATGGGTCTCCGAAGATGGTCCCTCTCCCAAAGGTGAGGCAACCGACTGTCACAGCGCCGTGGTTTCCGGGTAGCCGTACATCAGGTTGAAGTTCTGCACGGCGGCCCCGGCGGCGCCCTTGATCAGGTTGTCCAGGCAACTGAACGTCAGCACGCGGCCGCGGACCACCCGGGCCGTGATGTCGCAGAAGTTCGTGCCCAGCGAATCCTTCGTGCCCGGGAAATGATCGACCACGCGGACAAACGGCTCGTCGGCGTAGAAATCGCGGATCGTCTGCAGCACCTTCTCTTCGCTCACCTCGGCGGTCGGCTGCGAGTAGGTCGTGGTGAGGATGCCGCGATCCATCGGCACCAAGTGCGGCGTGAAGACCACCTCCACCGGCCGTGCCGGCGGCCATGCCCAGCACCTGCTCGATCTCCGGCGTGTGGCGGTGCCGGCCGACGTTGTAGGCCGAGATGCTCTCGTTGCACTCGGGATAGTGGGTGGTGAGCTTCAGCGTGCGGCCGGCCCCGGAGACGCCGCTCTTCGAGTCGACGATGATCGTCTTCGGATCGATCAGCCCGGCCTTCAGCAGCGGCGCCAGCGGCAAGAATCGCCGAGGTGGGATAGCAGCCCGGATTGGCCACCAGTGGCGACGGCGGAATCTGCTCGCGGAACAGCTCCGGCAGCCCGTAGACCACCTTGCCCAGCCGCTGCGGGATCGGCATGCTTCTGGCCGTACCATTGGGCGTAGACCTCGGGGTCGTTCAGCCGGTAGTCGGCGCTGAAATCGACGACCCGGCTGCCGGCGTCCAGCAGAGCGGGAATGACCGCCGCGCTGGCCCCGTGGGGCAGGCAACTGAAGACGCACTCGGCCCGGGCGGCGACCTCGGCGGGGCTGAGGTCCTCCAGCCGCAGGTCCAGCCGGCCGGTCAGCGAGGGGTGGATCATGGCGATGTGCGGCTGGCCTTCCTGCCGGCTGGTGACGGCCACGATCTCCGCCTCGGGGTGGCGGAGCAGGATCTTGATCAGTTCCAGGGCGGTGTAGCCGGTGGCTCCGAGAATGGCGATCCGTGTCATGGCATTCGGGTCGTAGGACGGTTTGGTTGAGCCGGCGGGCGTGCCCGCCGCAGAAAAAACCTCCCGGGATGCCGTGGGCGGCCGGCTAACCGACAGGGCATTCTGGGCAAACCATCAAGTATAAGAGCACCAGCCCTGGCCGCCAAGGGGGTACGCAGGCGGCAAGCACCACTTGCCCTCATCCGGCTTGCGGGTCCGCCAGACGAAGTTGTAGTATCCCAAAGATGCCCTTCCGCTCCGTACCAACCATTTCCGGCGGGATGTATCGGCTGGGCGGGAGGATCAGGACTTAGCACGTCTCCTTGACCTTAATCGACTCTCGCAAGCGATTGCGCCAGTAATCGGGATTCCGCTGGATTTCGTCCATAAAGCGGCACGCCATGTCACCTGGAGTTTTTCCCAACTCCCATGCGTGAACGGTCTTGACCGAGACACCGAGAAACTGGGCAAAGATAGCTTGGCTCACGCGCAAAAGTCTGCGGGTGGCTTTCACCGCCTTGGGGCCGTATGGCACCGGAAGCAAATCGAGCGTGACCTTGCGGCACGTGAACTTGTCCGCGATTCTCTCGTCACCCTCAAGGGCTTCGGTGAACTCGCGCAACCCCTCAATAAGTTTGTTGCCTACTGAGTCTTTCACGATTGAGGTTTCCTTCCTGTGCGATGCCAAAAGAATCTTTCCCTTTCTTAGATGGCCCGTCTCCGGTCGAGCGCTTGTTTCTCACGCCGAATATGGCTGCGAATCAGCTTCTTCTCTTCGTTAGACAGGTCATCCTTTGTGTGTTTGTCGTACACGTAAACCAGATAGACGATTCCGTATTCCTCAAAGTAAACATAGCAAACCCTTGCAGCGCCACTTGCTCCCGTTTTCCAGCGTACGGGTGCAAATCTGAGTTTTCTCACGCCGCCAGTACCGGATATGACCGGGGCTGCCTTCGGCTGTGACATTATCAGTAACTGCAGCGCCATCAAATCATCTTCGTCATCAAGCCCCAGATCATCCCATGCTCTTGTAAAGGCGGTTGACTCGATGAAATTTAGCAAGTCCTCGGGGGACACGACATGTTGCGGATACCGCAACGTAACATGTTGCCTCCCACGTTTGTGTGGTTTTGGCACACCAACTCCTCCATCAGATACCCCGGCAGAACGGCCATCTTCGTTCCGAACCTATGATATTATACCATTAAATAGTACACGTCAATGGGTATTTTCGGCTCTCGCGGGCACTTTTCTCGTGCTAAACGGACAGTTCCTTTTAATAGGGCCGCCAAACTGCAACGCTACCCGCAGCCGGAAGCTCACCTCCAAGCTCCCCTTTTCGGGGAAGATGAACTGCCGGGCCGGAAATGAACTACGCATAGGACAAGTTGCCAGCCTGTCGCGACAGGTCAGCTACCCGTCCTACGGGTACCAACCTCCCGGCACTCTGTCTAAGATAAGATAGTTGTTGGACCGCCGAGGCCGAACGCTGCTCGATTCCATCGGGTGTCCGTTTCGCTGGCAGCAATCGGCGGTCTTTCCATCACCCTGGAGGTGTTGTCGTGGGACGACGCGCGGCGCGTGGTTTGTGGCTGCTGACGTGCCTCGTTCTGTGGGGAGACGCCCTGCGCGCGGCCGCTCAAAATCCCATCCCCGCGGACAAGAAATCGCCCAGCGAAGCCGTGTTCTCCGACGACGTGTTGGGCCTGTGGCACCGCGATATCGACCAGTATCGCCGTCATACGAAAGACCCCGAGGCCGTTCTCCCGCAGGCCGAGGAATTCCTCCGCGCCGTGCAACTTGGCGCGTTGCCTTGCCCGCGCGGGCCGGGGCTGGCCGGGACGATGGACCTGGGCAAGAAGGCGTTTGCCCGCGGTTACCGCGACCCGCTGGTGAGGGCGTACTATGCGGCGATCGCCGGCACGAAAAGCCGGGGGGGCCACGCGGAGATGAGGAACTTGTCGCTGGCGCTCGATGCCCTGCGGCAATCCGATTACCCGTCTTCATGCCAGCGGTTGATGCTGTATACCCTCTACGCGTACGGGGCCAGTGGCCAGCGGCTGCCCCAATGGCCCGAGCGCCGCAGGGAGGCCATCGAACTCGCCGCGGCACGCGTGGGCGACGAGACGATCGGTCCAGAGAAGCAGCGAATCGTGCTCTATGAATTGTCGATCTTCCTTCCCGCCGAGATCTTGCCGGACCAATGGCAAGACGCCGAGGCCCTGCACGAGGCCTGCCAGAAGCAGCCCAAGGCCGACCCCTGGACCCTCCATATAATTGCGGGCCACTACTATCGCATGCTGGCTTGGCATCATCATGTCGATCAATGGGGCGGGGACATGAGGGATTTGGCCGATATCGAGGCCGCGGAACCCTTTCTGGAGAACATGCGAAAAGCCGCCGATCACTACGCCGCCGCGTTCAAGCTGCACCCCGAGTTCCCCGAGGCCGCGGCCAACCTGATCGAGCCGGCGGGGGCCGGCGTCGGCGATCGCACGTCGCGGCAGTGGTTCGACGAGGCCGTGGCCGCACAAATGGATTATCTGCCCGCCTACGACAAGCTCAAGATGGCGCTTCAGCCGGGCTGGGTCGGCGGCGGCCCCGACGAAATGTATCGCTTCGGCTGCGAGTGCGCCGACACCGAGCGCTACGACACCGACGTCCCCTTCGTGCTGCTGCGGGTCGTGGACAGCGTCAACAACAGCGAGGGCCGTTCGGGCAACGAGATGTCGGCGCGAAGCGAGGTCTATGCCAAGATCAAGCGGGTGCTGGAAGGCATGGCCGGCGATCCGTCCCGCGCCGACGGCCGGCGGTTGCGCCTGGCCAGGTCCAGCGTGATGAGCATTCATGCAGCCGTGGCCCAGCGCGCCGGCGAGTACGCCGACGCCCGGCGATTGCTCGACGAATTGGGCGATCGCCTGGACCGCGAAGCCTATGGCGATTGGTGCGTTCACCCGGAGTTGTCGATCGCGAAGACATACGCCTTCAGCGGCGCCGGCGGCGAGGACGCCAAGAAGGCCGCGAAGATCATCGACCAGTCGAAGGAACTGCTTTCCAACGCCGCGCTTCAGGAGGCGCGAACTCTCTATCGACAGGCCCTTGAGGCCGACCGGCACGAGCGGTCGAGGGCGTTCTGTCAAAGCCGCATCGACGAGATCGACGATTACCTGGCATTTAGCGCGGGCAAGTGGGTGGAGAAGAAATTCGACGCCGGCCTGCTGCGATGGACGATGGGAGAAGGAGTATGGTCGGCAGAGAGCGAGCACTCGGCCATCGGCGTGGCCCGCCCTGACGGCGGCCGGGTGTGCCTGCGACCCGCCCTGGTTCCGCCGCTGCCGCTGGAGGTCGAGTTCGGCATAGAGTCCGTGTCTGTCCCGCCGTGGGAGATGATTCTGGGACTGTTCGTGCCGTCGTCCCCCGGCGCGCCTTTTCTCACGGAGGCCGATTACCAGTTTTGCATCTTGCCGCCCCAGGACCAGGCTTGCGTCAGAAGGCCTGACGCAAACCTGGGAGAGGATGCGATGACAACGGCGGTCCGACTTGAGCGGGTCAATCGCCTCCGCGTTCAACTCTCCGAGGGCCGCGTCGTACTCTACGTCAACGACCAACTCTGCATCGACCATAGCGAGGAGGACTGCCAGCCGTCGAACGTGCTCAACCTCGGATGCTTCACGTACCTGTGGCCCGACATGCCGATCCGCCTGAGCAACGTCCGCATCCGCCGGTGGGATCATTCCAAGGAAACGCCCGCCGGGACGAACGCGACCCGGGAAAAGGAGGCGCCGAAGGAATCCCCCATGCCGAAGGAATCGGCCGCCGGCGGCCCGTCCGCGTCCGGCACGAAAAGCCCACCGTAGCACCGCGGCGGCCGGGGCGATCAACCGGCCGGAGTCGGGAAGGGATTGGTTCTCATTGTCCCAAGTGTCTAGAGCCGGCAGCCAGCCCGTCTCCCTTCAACGATCTCTGCTCACTTATCGATCCGCTTCGTGCTGCCGAGCCGTCTGCGATCTGCGATTGTTGGGGAATCACGTCGCTGGCTGCGGCACCCTTGACCCGCCGCGGACCGCGCCTAGGATACTAATGGTGCTGGACAAAAAGGAACGGATTCGTGGCTGGTGAGCATCCGTAAATGCGCCCAATCGAGCTAAGAAAATAACGGACATTGGCCCTTCGAAATAGTCGAGTTTCTATCGGTGTGGGATTGCGAGAGAGAGGAGCATTGCCATGAATGCCAAATCGTTTTTTGTGTTGCCGCTGGTGGTTTTTCTGAGCGCCGCGATAGCCCAGGCGCAAACGGCGGGCACCGTTTTGGCCGGCACCACCGCGTCGATGTACGGCGGGAACAAGGCTGACCTGCCTTATTACACGTATTCCTCCACAGCCGCCGAGGGATTCGGCCGCGGAGTGGGCGACATCATCCGTAGCGCCGGCGAGTACAACTCGTTGAGCGCCGATGCCGCGGTCAAGTACGCCGAGGCACGCCGGCGGGAGATCGAGAACAACAAGGCGTGGGTGCAAACCTATTTTGAGACTCGCGACATCAACTGGCAGGCGCGGGAAGCAGACTTGAAGCGGCGGCGCGGCACGATGGACGATTGGGTCCGCTACGCGCAGGCCGACAGACCGAAACCCCTGAGCAACCAGGCATTGGACGCGACCACCGGCAAGATCAGTTGGCCGATCCTGTTGACTTCGGCCGACTTCAGCCAACAGCGGGCCGAGTTGGAGAAGGCGTTTGCCGATCGCGCCTATCACGGCGTTCTCGGCGCCGCCGAGTTCGTCAAGGTCACCCAAACGACCAACAGCATGTTGGCCAGTTTGAAGTCGCAGGTTCGCGACCTGCCTAGCGACAAGTATGTCGAGGCAAAGCGGTTCCTGGAGAGCCTTGCCTTTCAGGCCCGGCAACCGGCGGGGTAAGGCTTCGCGAGCGCGCGGCGACTACGTTTGATTGAGCATGTAACGCCGTTGGGGACGCAGTTCGACTGCGACCCCAACGGCGCTGCGTTAGGCAAAGCGGGCGATCAATAAGCCTTAGCCGCGCCGGGCATGGCCACCGGGTAGAGCCCCGCGGAGTCCGGCTTGGTGGGCGGATCGGCATCGAACGCGTAGCGCTGCGGGGCCAGGGCCAGTTCCGACTTCGTGGCCTCTTCCCAGGTGATCAACTGGCCGGAATACGTCGCCATCCGGCCCATCACGGCCGTCATGCCGCTCGTGGCCGCGTAGTCGCCTTCGAAGTGATACGGGCCCGTGCCGAGGATGCTGGCCTGTAGATCGTTGTGTTCCTGCTGGTAGGAGTTCATTCCCGGGTCGGCGCGCACGGCCCGCGAATCGACCTTGTCGCCCCAGCCCCAAGCGCCCTTGCCGATGGTCATCGTGCCCTTGGTGCCGTGGATGTTGTCGGAGACGTGCTCCCACGTGTCGGGCTGTTGCCGGGCCTGGCAGAAGTTGCGCACGCCCCCCTTATACTCGAACTCCACCGCGTGGTGATCGAAGATGTCGCCCGTGTTGGGACCCGTGCGGACCTGGCGCCCGCCCATGCCGTTGGCCTTTTCGGGCGGTCCGTTCATGACCCAATTGGCCACGTCGATCTCATGGCACGCCTGCTCGACGATGTGATCGCCGCAGAGCCAGCAGAAGAGATTCCAGTGGCGAATCTGGTATTCCATCTCGTTCATCTTGGCCGGCTTGGGGCCGCCTTCGCGTCCGCCCAACGCATTGTAGTAGGTGCGAATATACACGATGTCGCCCACCGCGCCGTCGCGAATCTTCTGAATGCCCTCCAGGTAGTTCTTCTGGTGGCGGCGTTGCAATCCGGCCACGACCGAGAGCTTCTTCTGCTTGGCCTCGTCGTTGGCGGCCACCATCATGCGGTAGCCGGGGGCATCGACGCAAAAGGGCTTTTCCATGAAAACGTGCTTGCCCGCCTTCACCGCGGCGGCGTAGTGGATGGGCCGGAAGTGCGGCGGCGCACACAGCAACACCACGTCCACGCCCGAGTCGATCACCTGCTGATAGGCGTCGAAACCGGCGAACCGCCGCTCGGGCGGCACATCGATCCGCGGCCGCAGTTGCTCGCGCTTGGCGTAGAGCTTCAGGCTCAATTCGACGGCCTCCGCGAAGAGATCGCCGACGGCCACCAGTTTGACCGGGGCGGGCGTGCTCAGGGCTTCGAGGCAGGCCCCGCGCCCCCGGTTGCCGCAGCCCACAAAGCCGATCCTGATCAGTTCGCTTCCGGCGGCGTGGGCGAAGCGCGCCACGTCGAGCCCCGCCAAGACCGAGCCGGCTGCGACCGTGGTCAAAGAGCCCTTCAACCACGTGCGACGCGAAACCTCTCCGACCGCCGTTTCTTTCTTGTGCGTATCCATGATACTTCAATTCCACTTCTGGTCGGTCAACTCGTCCGGGCTTTCCGGGCATTTCCCGGTTAGTTGCGTATTTCCAATTTTGGCATCAACGTGCGCAGCTCTTTGATTACGCCGTCGCTGATGCCGTCGTCTTGGATGTGAAGTATCCGCAAGTGAGTCATGGTCTTTAGGTGCTTCATCCCGTCGTCGCTCACCGCCGTATGGCCAAGGTGCAGATCTTCGAGTTGGGTCAGGCCCTCCAAACTCGCCAGCCCGGCATCGGAAACGGCCGTTTCGCGAAGATCCAGCAGCCGGAGGTTCGTCAGTTTTCGCAGATGGACCAGTCCTTCATCGGTAATGTCGTCCCACGACAGTCTCAACGTCCGCAGGTTGGCAAGCCCTTGCAGGCAGGCCAGTCCCTCGTCGCTCACCGCGGTATGGCCGAGGTCGAGATGCTCGAGCCGCGTCAAATCCCTGAGGTGAACCAACCCGGCGTCGCCGATGGAGGTCCGGCTGAGGTCCAAGTCTTTAAGTTGGGACAATCCCCGCAGGTGCTCAAAGCCCTCGCCACTCACTCGGGTACGGCAAACGCTGAGAGACTGAAGGCAACGTGACCCCTCCAGTTCCTCCAAACCGGCGTCGGTGACCGGCGTGTTGTCGAGGCTCAGCTCTCGCAGCTTGGGAAGTGCCTGAATGTGCTTGATGTCGGCGTCGGTCAGTCGGTCGGAATTGAAGTCCACGGCCACGATCGGCCGGCCAGGGCTCGTTTCGTCGCGAACCAGCTTGCCGCCCAGTCGCTCGATCCGGGCGACTGCCTGCTCCTGCGACTCGCCGACGTTCTGCGAATTGTTCGCTTCAGCCGCGGGCGCCGCGTGCTGCACGGGGCCTCCCGCCGCGGCGACTATCAGCCACGCGATTGCCCACACTCGACATCGAACGGTTTGTCTCATGCGATTGCCTCGCCAAGTTGCCTCACAAGAACTCTCGAAGATTGGTTTCGGCCGTTTGCCTCGTTTCTCATCGCGGCCGGCGCGAAAGGCATTGCCACCGACCAGACTCAGCCGCCCTTTTGCGGCGTGCGGCCGTTGGCGGGGCCCTCGGCAAGACCGTGCGGCTTGTCGAGTTGCACGGCCCAAAGGTAACGCTGCGATGCGACATAGAGCACGCCGTCGGAAACCGTCGGCGTGGAGCGGACCTGCGAGCCGAGCCGAATCTCGGCCAACAGCTTCTTCTCCTTGCCGGCCGCCAGCACGCAGAAGTTCCTTCGCGTGCCGACGTACACCTTCCCATCGGCCACCAGCGTGGAGCTCCAGATATCCGCATGCGTGTCGTACATCCAGTAGAGCTTTCCCGTCTCGGCGTCGAGGCAATGGACCCGCCCGGCGTTGTCGGCCAGGTACAGCAGTCCGTCGGCGATGGAAACCGTGGAGAGGCTTCGGCCCACGTCGGCGTAGGACCAGAGCGCGCCGCCGGCTGTGATGTCGCCGCTGCGGGTGGCGTCGATGCAGAATAGGCCGCCCTTGCTGTTGGGGCCGTGCATGGGGTCCCGGCCTACCGCAACATAAACGCGATTCTTATAGAACACCGGCGTGCCGATGATTTCGTTCAAGCCAAGGTACTTCCCATCGTTGTGGTTGCCGCGACCCTCGCGCTTGTCGCCGTCGTCGTAGTCGACGGGCTTGCCGTCGCGGAACTTGTGTTCGGGCGTGTTGCAGTCGAACCGCCAGGCACATCGCGAGAAGCCCGCGACGGGCGCGGGGACTGTCCCAATTTTCGCGGCGCCATCAACATCGCTCGGCAAGGACGACCCGGCTGCCGCGAAAATGAGACTGTCCCCCTTGGGCCGGGTGATGGCGTCGAAAGCATAGCACACGCCATCGCCGGCGCCGAAGAAGACCAACGGCTTCCCGTCGACTTGCCCCAGCGAGGGCGACGACCACTGGCCGTGGAACACCCGCGAACTGATCTGTTCATTCTCTCGAGCCACCAGGTGGCCGTCGCGCCTATCCAGCGCGATGAAGCTGGGAGAGAGCGGCATGGCCGGCTTCCCATGGTCCGTGCCGTTGGCCGTAGACACATATACGCAATCGCCATAGACCAGCGGCGAGCAGCAGGCGGCGTCGTGCGGGAACACCGGCAGCTTGTTGAGCATGTCGAACTGCCAGATGATGTCGCCGTCGCCGGGCTTGGGCTCCACCGGCCGCTGACCAGGCTCGACCGTGTAACGCCCTTCGTCGGCGAACGGTCCGTCGTTGCCGTTGGCCATGCCGCCCGCGTCCAGGCACAACACGTCGCAGCGATTGGTCACCACGTAAACGCGGTCGCCTTCGACCGTGGGCGTGGAACAGATGCCCAGGTTCATCTCGTCGAAATCGACGCTCCGCTTTCCCTCCAGGAGTTTCGGAGACACCAACTGCCAGAGCCGTTTGCCGGTCGTCTCGTCCAGGCACAACAGCAGGCCGCCGCCGGTCGGCTTGTAGCGGGGGTCGTCGAGATCGGCGTCATTGGTGCCGATGAACACCTTGCCGTTGGCCACCACCGGACACGAATAGTTTTCCGAGCCGAGTTTCGCCACCCACTTGACGTTGGCCGTGGTCTTCAAGTCGATGCCCGAACCATCGCTGGCCTTCTTGCCGGGCTCGAAGCGGACGGGCAGGCCCCTTTCGTCGGACGCCATGTTGCGGGCGTTGCTCCCGCCCCACTGCGGCCAATCCGCGGCAAGAGCGGCGCTCATCGACGCCAAGAGGAAACCGACACCGAAAACGACAGACAACCGACGACGCCGAAACATGCGGTTCCTTTTCCCCAGCAATGGGATTCGGGCGGGATATGCACGGGCAGGCTTTTTTCATTGTAATCGGTCGCTCCCACGCCGTCCACAACTGGGAAAGCGAGTCGGGCCGTACAATTACTACCCCACGTTGGAGTGTTTCATGTAAGCCTGAAATGGCGGGTCGGATGCCTTGGTTGCCGGCTTGGGGACGGGCGGTGTATCCCGTAGGTTCGGCACCCCGTGCCTGACGCCCTGAGGCGGGCCGGCGACGGTGTCAGGCACAGGTGTGCCTGACTACAATTACTCGGCCGGCTTGCCTTCCGCTGGGGCCGGAGCAAGGGTGGTTTCGGCCGTTCTGTGAATGAGATCATCGAAGGCTGCGTTCGCAGATTCCATTTCGCGTCTCAGCCTTTCCATCTCCTTTTCGTCTTTCTCGCCAAGCGCTCTGTCGTAGGCTTCCAATCGCTCGTGCTGCTCGATCATGGGTATTTCGGCCACCGTGCCTTTGAGCATCGCCTCGAATTCCGTGCGCTTAGCGACCATTTCGCTTCGCACTCGTTGAATTGCCTGTGTGTCGCCGTGCCTTCCCGCTTCGAGTGCTTTGGCCAGCGACTGGCGGAACTGATCCCTCTGAGCCTTTCCGGCGTCGAACATCGCAACCGCCGCGGCAGGTACCGGCTTCCGCACCAGCTTGTAACGGATACGCACGGCGCTTGGCTTCTCAGAAAAACCGACGATTTGCAGCACGCCGATGCTTCCTTCGCGGGTCTTGAACAGATAGGTTGCAGGAAGTGCGCCCTTGCCAATCATCTGAGGCGTGCCGGGCTTGCCCATTGCGAGCGTCGCCTTCAGTTCGGCGACAGATATGTCCCACCGGTCGTTTTCTACCGCCAGCGCTATCATGTCGAATCCACCCAAGCCGCGAACGGCCGGGCCAATCATACCCAAGGCATCCACCCCTGTGGTCTTCATCCAATCGTCAAGCTCCTTGAACTCGTTGATGACTTGTGGGCCGACATAGAGTTTGCCTGTTTCAAAATCGATGGCCGATTTGCCGCTGACGGCACCCTCCACGGTCCGCTCGATCACCGGGCCGAAGATCTCCGCGGGTGTGCCACTGGCTCCGCCAGTGCCGGGGAGAGGCGTGTTGTGGTCTTGCGCATCGTGCGGCGGCGGAACACTGGCGGAGTCACTGGCACGCTCCGCGAGTTCCGGATGCCGCTCCGCAATTGGCGAGAGCGCTGTGCCGGACGGAACGACTTGCACCAAGCGAAGCCGATAAGGCAGCGGACCAGCATTCAGGATCCTTGCCAGGTCCGACAACTCCTGTTGCTTGAAAGAACCAATCAACTCACAGCGGTCCGAGAGCACAGACATGATCCCCGACGCGAACAACATTTCACCGTCAAGAATGACGCCTAACTTATAATAAGAACCGGTCGCCTCATCGGGCAGATGCTCTCCCGTCAGCTTGGCGAGAAGCTGCCCACCGATTTGGGCGAACGTGAGCCTCAGGCACGGCTGGCCATTGTTGTCCGTGGCAACCTCGCTGTGGCTCAGATATCCGCCCGTAAGATTGTAGGGGTCGGCCATGACGAGCACCTCGCCGATTTCTCCCTTGTCCGTTTGTCGGGTGCGATGGGCGATTCCCGGAATTCCGCCGTGCAATAGCCCTTGTCCGCGCACCGCCGGCACCGGCACCCACCATGCGAGCTTCTTGCCCGACGCGTCGAGCACGTCCCTCTTCTCCGGCTCTTTCAGGGCGTTGTCGACAAGTGCCTTGTCGCGGCGTGTGTCGGCAAGGATGCGAAACTCCAATATTCCAGGGCTGGTCAACAGCCGTTCGACCCGCTCCCGGTCCGCTTCATTCCGACCATACAACGCAACCCGAAGCCGCCGCCCGTCGGGCGGAGGCATAACGTCGGCAAGTTTCTCTGGTCCTTCGCCGACGCGACGCCGGGCCGCGCTCCACGCCGTGCCCAACGCCTTGAGCGTCTCCTCGTTCGACGGCGTCGATGGGGAATCGACCTCGTAGAGCAGGATCGGCCCCGCTGGCTTAGTGGACACTCCGGGAAGAATTTGCACAACGCTCGGCCAACCGCCGAAATCCTCGTTGGTTCTTGCCAGCCAGGCTGTCAACACCACCGGGCCGAGTACCAAGAAGCTGATGCATGTGACAACCACGGTGAACTTGCCCGCAAAAGATTTGCGGCCAAGGATTCCGAGAATCAAGGCGATGGCCTCAAGAGCCGGGAACAGGAGCAGGAAAGCCCCGGAAAGCGAGCCGGGAGGAGCAAAACGGCAAACGAGAATCATAAATGCAGGAGTGGCCAGACACAACAATAGCGCCACAATCCCCAATGTCCGCTGGAGGCTCGTAACGGCGGGTCGGTTCTGACACGCAAACGCCGCTCGCACGTCGCGCTGGCTCAACACCACCAACGCCCAGATGCCGATCGGCAGGCCGATCAGATTGCTCGGTGAAACAATGATGGCCAGGATGCTGGCGGCGATGGCCAGGCCGTAGGCTTGCAGCCGTTTCATCTTCAGTGCGGCGAAAATCACCAGGCTGCTGACGATGAGAATCGCCAATATGGGCACGATCATCAGCGGTGGAGTGGCAAACGCCCACGTATTCAGTTGCACGCCGCCGATCGACGGCGGCGAATAACTGGAGGCCATGTAGAGGATGTGGAGCAACAAGGGGACCGACAGAACCCAATTGAAGATGCCCGTAACGAGCAGCCCGATGGCCGGGCCTTGGACCTGGAGCCGGGCCTGCTCGATGGTGGCGTTGTCTTCGGGGACCTGCTCACGGATGCCACGGGCAGTTTGTCCGCCCGTGCCGGATGCACTGCTGGACACGCCAACAGTGGCACCCGAGCGCGGAGGCTCGTCCAGAGAAACCAACTTGTCCAACGGCGTGGCAAACCCACGACGGATGAGCATAGCCGTGGACATCACCGCGACGATGAAGAGGAAGGCAGTTACTTTGGTGAGTGACGACGGGGTTGTCAATGCTGACGATACGACTTCCATGAAGGCAAATATCAGCAGGAAGAACAACGCGACGCCCGGCCAGTTGATGACTACTTGATTGCCGCGGCGTCCGACAGTGATCAAACCATGCGGCCCGAAGATCCTATTGCCGCTGAAACGGCTCCCAAGCCCTGTTACGCCGGCCGGTGACGAGGCACTTGCCTTTGCATCCGAAGCTGGCCCGCTTTGTGGGGGGGGAGTTGTCGCGATAGTTTCGACCACCGTTTTCAACTGGCTGGCCTGTTGGTAGCGTCGCTCGGGCTCTTTTTCGAGCGCGCGGAGCACGACTTCATCAAGCCGCACGTCGATCTGCACCTTCCGCGAGGGCGGGGCAAAACGGCCGATCGGCAACTCGCCCGTGAGCATCTGGTAGAAGACCACGCCCAAGGAATAGATGTCGGCCCGGTGGTCCACGTCCTTGGGGTGCTCGAATTGTTCGGGGGCCATGTATTGGGGCGTGCCCATCACCTGGCCGGCAGCGGTGAGTTGCGAGGGATTAGGGATTGGGGATTGGAGATTAGAAGACTCGCCCTCACCCTGGCCCTCTCCCGGCGGGAGAGGGGACATTTGTTGTCCACTGTCCACTGACCACTGGCCACTCGCGACTCTTCTGCCCATGAGCTTTGCCAGCCCGAAGTCGGCGATTTTCACCTGGCCGTTCTTATCCAACAGGATGTTCTCCGGCTTGATGTCGCGGTGGACCACGCCGTGATCGTGGGCGTATTGCAGGGCCTCGCAGATTTGCGGCACGATGGCCAGGGCTTCCTGCGGCGCGAGTTTGCCCGTGTCCAGCAGCCGCCGCAGGTTCACGCCGTCGATGAACTCCATGAGGAAGTAGTACAGGGGACGAGAGGCCGGGGACGAGAGATGAGGGGCCAAAGATTCGCTGCCCTCACCCTGGCCCTCTCCCGGCGGGAGAGGGGACATTGGCTCGCCCTCTCTCCTCATACTTGTCTGCCCGAAATCGTAGACCGCCACGATGTGCGGATGGCTGAGCATGGCCATCGCCCGCGCCTCCCGCTCAAACCGCGCGGCAAAGGACTCGGAAAAGGGGACAGCCCCCATTTGCCGGAACGGCCCTCCGGGTGCTTCGCACAAATGGGGACTGTCCCCTTTTCCGAGTCCTGGGGAGAGGATTTTGAGCGCCACGAGCCGGTCGAGCCGTTTTTGGCGGGCCTTATAGACCACGCCCATCCCGCCCCGGCCCACCAATTCCAAAATCTCCAGGTCGGGGAAGAAGGATGCCAGTTCGGCCGGCGTGGGAGAAACGTAGTCCGTGTCAGCGGCCCGTCCGGCCGTTGCCCCCGTGGCGCCGGTTATGGACTCTAACCCGCGTTTCAGCAGGCAGCCGGGACACAGCCCTTGGGGCGCGTCGGCGGCCAATTCGGCCCCGCACTGGGCGCAGCGGTTTTCGTTGCTCATGGCGATATTCCAAAGTAGACGCGGCATCTTGCCGCGTCAACATAATGCGGAACGTTGCTGCGGAACACCCGGAAGCGACAGGATGCCGCTTCTACTTAGTCAGGGTGCCGCTTCTACTTATTACAGAAGCAATCCAGCGGAAAGGTTACACGGAAAACCAGATGGTGCCCATCGACCCTTTGCGCTCTGCGCCTTTGCGTGATCCTTTGGTTTGAGCGGCCAAGGCCAACCTCACGCAAAGGCGCAAAGACGCAAAGAAGAGACGCTTCTTGTAACTACAAACACGACAAGAGGTAACGGATTTCGTTGTCGACCTCTTCCGGGTCGGCAACCGTCTGGGCGATCTCCTCCCGCAGCAGTTGGCGGTATCGCCGGCGGAGACGGTGGACGGCCACCTTCACCGCGCCCTCGGTCATGCTCAGGTCGGCGGCCACTTGGGCGTAGGTGGCGGCCGCTCCGCTGCCGGTGAGGAACTGCTTGAGCGCGTCGAACACGGCGGGCGCGCCTTCGAGGACCGTCGATTCCGCCTTCAACCGGGCCAGAACCTGGTCCAGGACGGTAATTGCCCATTGCCGCTCGAAGAGCTTTTCGGGCGTCAGGTTGTGGGACGGTTCGAGGCGATAGCGGGTCTCCGCGCTCAGCGTGTCCAGGGGGATGACGGCGTGCCCGCCGCCGCGTTTCTGGGCCTGGCGGCGGTCCCACTCGTTGGCGAGAAAATGTTTCAGCGCGGCCAGCAGAAAGGCCCGGAACTTGCCTTTCTCGCGATTGACGCCCGCCAAATAGTCCTTCGCCAGCAGCCGGAGGAAGAACTCCTGGGTCAGGTCTTCGGCCTCGTGCGTTTCGTATCCGCGGCGGCGGACGTAGGCATAGAGCGGATACCAATAGACGCGGCAGAGTTCGGCCATCGCCTCGGCCGCGCGGGGCGAGGGCGTGCCGCGCGCGGCCGCCAGCACCAGCGTCCACCGCGTGGCGGCAAAGCCCGCGGCATCGGATCGTCCGGGTGTGGATGCTTGTTTCGGCATTGTGCTCTGCGTAGGACGGATTTCCCAATCCGTCCAATCCTCGGGGACGGTTTGGGAAATCCGTCCTACATTGTTATTGCCTGCCCAGTGCTTGCTCGATCTGGCGGATCACGGAATCGGCCAGACGCTTGCTCGGCAGTCGCTTGCCGGCCGTGACCTTCTTCCCCGTCGTGCGAAGAATGTCGATGTCGTAATACATCTTCTTGCCCTGTCCTCCGCCGGCGCTCATCCGGCTGACGGGCGTGATCTTCTCGACGTCGGCCGCCTCGATGCGGCGCTGGCGGCCGAGGCCGAACCAACCGCCGGTCACCGTCAGACCGGAGGCCGACACGTCGACCACGCTGCGATAGAACCAGACATCCGCAGCGACGATCAGGAGAAGCAATCCGAATCCCCCGAAGAGGACGGTGCAAGCGACCTTAGCAAACCAGAACTCTGCCGGCGCCGTGCAGCAAACAAAAAACGGCACTCCGCCAAAGAGAAACCCCGACAGAGTGACCACGGCCGCCATGATGGGAGCGCGAACCATCGGAAAAACCAGCCGGCAGCCCTCGCCCGTGGACGACTCCGCTCTGACCACGCCCGCATCGCGGAGATCACGATCGGGGTCTTCCGGGGCTGCGTACTCGGCGATCAGGCTGCGATCGACGACGAAATTGGGGTCGCTCTGCGACGTCTTGAACACGGGCACTTCAAAGTTCGTCGAGTAATCGAGGCCCGGCGTCTTTGCCGATACGTCGAGCCGCCAATTCGTCTTGCCGTCGGCGTTTGTTTCGTCGGTGGGACGACAGTCGTAGGGAATCTGAAACAGCACCGGAATCGCCGATTGTTGGGAGTCACTCTGCAGCAAATCGTGCGCGATGACCTGCTCGTCCTGCCACAAAGTGGTTACCGTAGTGTTGTCGCCGTGGGTGACCTTCTGAAAACAGTTGAGCGCAAGGCGAAATCCGTCTTCCGGTTGGACCTTTGCCGAGGTGCGAATCACGCCGGCGAGCTGCCCGCCAATCACTCCCGGCACGGCGGCCATCTCGAATACCGATCGGCCGTACTTGCGCCAACGCAGCAGGGAGACGATCAGGCAGAGAATCAGGATCAGACCGATGGCGGGAAAGAACAACACCAACAGAGCCCAGCGATTGCCTTTGGCGAGCGCCTCATCGCGGATGACCAAAAACGCCGGCGCTGACATCAAGTTCCAGACGAAGGCGATCACGAACAACAGTAGCGTGGTCGCGCCGGTGGAGGACTTGATCTTCCCGTCGGCCCAGTCCGTCTTGTACAACCAGGGTTCGTCCGGGTGAATTGCGGCCAGCGCGCTGCTGCCTTTCGCCTTGCGGTAGCTGAGAACGGCAAACGTCAACAGTCCGAAACCCGCCGAGCCAAACAGCGTGGCGAACACCATATCAAACACGACCATCTCCCATCGCAGATCGCGAAACAGAATCGCCTCGTCCGGTCGAGCGGGATTGACGTAGCAGCGGAACGGGCGGCCCGATTTCTGGTGTTCGCACAACTGGCGATGGGCGTCCTGCTGAAACGATCCGACGTTGTCGCCCCCGCCCTGAATACCAACCCGGTTGCCCGTATACTGCCGACCGCCGTATTGATACGTGTACTCGGCAGTCGCCCTGTAGGTGGTGCCACCTTCGGAATCCCCATTTTCTTCCAGTTTCGCCCAGACGATGGTGGCGGGCGCCTCTTCCCAACTCTGCATCCGCCAGTGGGAAACAATCCCCAAGAGCAACCACACGCCCGTCCCCACTCCGACGGCAGTAAACACCAAGGCGGCCGGAATGAGAACGTAGTTTCGGTTCTTCGTCGCCGGGATGTTGGTTGCCATGGGAATTCGATCCCGCAGCTACGGCAAACGCCAGTCGCGCCAGTCATGCCAAAGCACGACCTACGGGCTCAAGCCTGGGCGGCCGACCGGCGGCGGCGATGGGCGGCGGTGGGATGACAGGCACCGCCCGCGGCCTCGTGCGGGGTACGCTTGGACGGCGCGACGGCCCCATTAGTATATTGCGCCATGAACCGGCTCTTGCCCATCGCAATCTCGTCGCCAGGCATCAAGGGCCCCTTCTGCACGATCCGCTCGCCGTTGATGAACGTGCCGGCCTTGGTGCCCAGGTCCCACACCATCAACACGCCGTCGGCATGGTCGATCATGCACTGGTAGTGGCCGATCGCCGAGTTGTCCAGACAGACGTCGGCGCCCGGATCAAGACCTACGATCACCGGAAATTGCTGGAGAACGATCGGAGGCTTTTGTCGATCCAAGCTGACCAATTCGAGCTTCATCCCGGTTCCCCTCGGCGATTGAGCGGCCTGCGGCTGCCAGGCGCGGGCGGGCGGCACATCTGCCAGCATACCAATTATGCGCTGGAAACGTCAATCGGCCGCCACCTGGAGACAGGGCCGATCAGTTTTCCCGAACAGGACTTGATAGGGGTAGGGAAGGCCGGTTAAGTTCCCGGCCTCCCCTCCCTCCGAACCGGACTGGCGGATTTCCCGCATCCGGCTCTCCGGTTAGTGGTGTTACCTCGTAGAGGATTGGTGAACCGAGCGCGGGAAGGAAACAAGGTTCCTTCTCGGGATCGGCAGAAGCGAAAGGCCCTGACCTTCACGGGAAGGCCACCAACATGCAACATCGACGGTGCGGCCAATCTGAGCCAAGTTACGTGTGCCTGACGCAGTCCGTCGTGGCTAGTCGTTGCCGACACTCGCGGTACGGTGTGGTTTTGGCCGTGCGTCATGTTTCATCCACTTTCCTGCGTCCCTTTGCTCGACGGGCATTGCCCCGCTTCCTCGCTCGTATGGACGCTCTGACTCCTGGGCGGTCGATTCTTCGTATCCTTATCAGGGACAATGAACTTCGTCCTTGTACCCGCCCAGGTCTCCTTGCTTCATGTATCAAACCTTCCGACCGTTCCGCCTCCAACCACCTGTTGCCGCCTCTGGGGCTTGGTTTGGTTTCCCCCCGGAGCTTACCGCGCGGTCTGCCGACCGCATCCCTTGCGAGGACCACAGCGTCACTTGGGCTTCGCCTTTTCCTAGCAGGCTCGCCACGACAACCGGCCGAATCGAGTTCGTCATCCTGCGGACCAGCCGTTCACCTTCAGTTGCTCTCCACCCCCTCTCACGAGGACGCAGTTACTTTCGGTTACGAAGTTCAAACCCAATTTCGACAAGGACTTGCACCTTGCTGATTCGATACACTCACAAGCGCACTAGGAGGCGACTCCAGTCGCCGATTTGCAGTAGTTTTCGGGCAATCGGCGACTGGAGTCGCCTCCCACAGTGAATAGCTGATCGGCCCTGCACCTGGAGAAGATGGCCGAGAAGAGGGGGGATCGTAGCGTTACAAGCGGGCGTTCCCCCCTAATCCGATGGATTGACGCCGACTCTTCCGCCATTGTCTTGCGATTCCTCACGTAGTCGGAGCACTCCAGCAGGCGCTGTCCGCCTGTTTGCGGCGTCTCACGACGACATTGCGACCACGGCAGATACGGCCAACTGAGTGAGGGCCCCGATGGCGCCGGCGATCGGAATCGTAAGGACCCACGCCCAGACGATATTCACCGTTACACCCCAGCGAACGGCGCTCAGCCGCTGCATGGCGCCGAATCCGACGATCGAGCCGGCGATGGTGTGGGTCGTGCTGACGGGAATGCCGGCGGCCGCGGTGGCAAAGAGCGTGACGGCGGCGCCCGATTCGGCGCAGAAGCCGCCGAAGGGGTCCAGCTTGGTGATCTTCGAGCCCATCGTCTTCACGATTCGCCAGCCGCCGATCAAGGTTCCCAGGCCCATGGCGGTGTGGCAGACAAGCACGATCCAAAACGGGAAATCCTCCGTAAACGTCTGTTCTTTCCAGATGCTCGAATAGAACAACAGGGCAATGATGCCCATGGTCTTCTGGGCGTCGTTCGTGCCGTGGCCCAGGCTGTAGAGCGCGGCGGAGCAGAGTTGCCCCTTTCGGAACAGGGAATCGACCCGGCGGGGCGTGGCGTTGCGGAAGAGCCAGGTCATGCCGACGCCCATCACGAAAGCCCAGCACCAGCCCGATCAGCGGCGAGAGGACGATGAAGGCGGCGATCTTGAGAATTCCGGTGGCGATGACCGCTCCGAGGCCCGCCTTGGCGATGGCCGCTCCCGCCAGCCCGCCGATCAGGGCGTGCGACGAGCTGGTGGGGAGTCCCAAGTACCAGGTGGTGAGGTTCCAGAGAATGGCGCCCAACAGCCCGCTGAGCACCACGTAGGTGTCGACGACGTCCGGTTGCACGACGCCCTTTCCGATCGTCATCGCCACGTGGGTGCCGAACACGTAGGCGGCCACGAAGTTGAAGAACGCCGCCCAGACCACCGCCTGCAACGGCGACAGAACGCGCGTGGAAACCACCGTGGCGATCGAGTTGGCTGCGTCGTGGATGCCGTTGGTGAAGTCGAACGCCAACGCCAGCACGACAACGAACGTGACCAAGCGGCGGGGCCACCAGGGCCACTGTGCCGACGTGGTAGCACGTGTAGCCAGATTCCCCAAACGGCGAACCCGATTGCCAGGAAACCCCAAATCAATTGGCGATTCATACGTTCAGGCGTTCTCCAGCACGATGCCTTCGATCACGTGGGCGACTTCTTCCGCGGCGTCCATCGCCAATTCGATCAGGTCGATGATCTCCTTCCACTTCATCACCAGCAGCGGGTCCATGCCGGTCTTGAAGATCGAGGCCAGGGCGATGTGGTGCAGGTGGTCGCCGAGGTTCTCCAGCCGCTGGATTTCGATGCAGTGTTCCAGCACGCGGTTGTTCTTGTTGCGGAGGTTGCGCAGATCGTGGACCGCGGCCTGCACGGCGCGGGCCAGGTCGACCACCATCTTGCCCATGGCGCAGACCTCGGGCAGGATGGGGCCCACTTCGTAGAGGGCGATTCGCCGGGCGGCGTCGTCGAGATAATCGACCACCTCGTCCAGCGCCAGGATCAGCCGCCGCAAATCGCCCCGCTCCAGCGGCGTGATGAACGAGCGGTGCAGCAGTTCCATCGCCTCGTGGGTGAGCCGGTCGGCCTCGTGCTCCAACTCCTTCAGCCGTTTGGAGTGCTCCTTGGGATCGCCCGACGACTCGAGAAATCGGCAGAACTCCTCGGCGGTGCGGACCAGCACCTCGGTATCGCGATCGAAGTAGTCGAAGAACTTGGTGTTGCGGGGCAGAAAGTTGAACATGCAGGACCTCGGTGTCGACGGCAGAATTGGCAATCTAACCGTCCGCTAACATTCCTGCAAGGACCGCTGCGGGCGATGACGGTCTGCACCACGTTGAAGACCAGAGCTCACTTTGCCTTGTCGGCCTTCAGTTCCCCCTCAAGTTCTTGGACCTCTTCCTTGATCTTCTCTTTTGCCT
The DNA here is from genome assembly GCA_963759115.1 of uncultured Planctomycetaceae bacterium. GTDB lineage: Bacteria > Planctomycetota > Planctomycetia > Pirellulales > Thermoguttaceae > CAVWXT01. The sequence goes on along the minus strand of CAVWXT010000005.1, from coordinate 1,906,619 downwards.
TCTTGACATCGGATTTTATCTTGCCCTTGTCCACCGACACGTTGACGTTGACCTTGTCGCTCTCCGCGTCGGGGCTGGAACGCGACATGCTGAACCATCCGCGGTAGAACCCAATCCCAACCAGACAAATCAGCAGCACAATCAGCAGTTTCATCAAGGAACGCATGATGGGCTCCAATCCTTGCCGAGAAACCGTTGGTCCGCGTCAACGGTTATCATACAAGAAGGAGAACGGTGTCGGAACAGCACTTTGGCCATGAGTTCATTGATCCAATGCGTTCCCAGGTTATCAGCGGCAACCGCGACTCGGGGTCGATGCCTGGGCCGGAGTGTGAAACGAAGTGCGAGGGCGAAAGGAGCCGGCCACCATGCCGAGAGAATCCGTTGCGGCGATGGACACGAGGAAGGAATCTGGTAAGATGGATCGTATCGTGGGCCTGGAAGGGCTTCCGGCTTGCTGGCAAGGAATGGGTTCGGTCTAGATGGCAGGGGGTAATCCGCATGTCACCATCGTTCGTAGTCTTTTCGCTGGCCATTGCGTTGACGGCCGGTGCGTCTGACGAATTGAAGCCGTGGGCCTCAAACCACCATCCCACCGACGTGCCAAAGCGACAGGCGGAGGAAATCACCTCCGCGGAATTCAAGTACACGCTCGTCCAGGGCGGCACTATGGATGGCCAGAACTGCCGCTCGCCCATGGGTTGCGGGATGTCGGGGGAAGGGGCTTGCGAGCAGACCTGGGAGTCGAACCGCGCCGTGCGGATGGAGAACATCGGCAGCAGCAACGTACTGAATCCCTGGCTTTCCAACGGACGAAACAACTTCCGCAACATCGACGAGATTGTAGCTGCTGCGATAACTCCGGGTATGAGCGACAAGGAGAAAGCGCTCGCCCTCTGGTTTCAGGAAATGCGGTTTCGCTACCACCACGGGGGAAACAACCTCGAAGTCGGCGATCCCGTGAAAGTCTTCAACGTCTATGGCCACAATACGTGCGGAAATGATTCCATTTGTCTGGCCGGGCTGTGGCACAAGGCGGGCTTCCAAAAAGTTGCACCGGCGCGGGCCTTGGGGCACTGCATTTCACAGGCATTCTTCGATGGCCGCTGGAATCTGCTGGACGGCGACCAGCACGTCTTTTACCTCCTCCGAGACAACGAAACCATCGCCAACGATCGGGATCTCGCCCGAGACCATGACCTCCTGAAGCGGACCCACGTGGAGGGCATCCTTCTGCCCGACCGCTCCAAGAGCGAGGTGCAGGCGGCCTATTACGTCTTTGACGGCGAGATCAGCGGAGATCGCAACTGCAAGGGCGATACCACCATGAATATGGTCCTCCGCCCCAACGAGGCGATCACGTGGCGCTGGGGACACCTGGATCCGGTGAAGTGTCACGGCGGCGACAAGCTCCTGTACCCGGACACGTTCTGCAACGGTCTGTGGGAGTACCGCCCGAACTTCTCCACTGAAACCTGGCGGGCGGGCGCGGACACGGTGGAGGCGATCCGCTCGGGCCCCGACGGTCTGGCCGCCGAGGAGGGTAAGACCGGCCAGATCGTTTGGACCATCCGCAGCCCGTACGTCTTCGTGGGAGGCCGGCTTGAGGTCGACGGGCACGGGGCCAAGTTCGCCGTCTGCCGCGACGGCAAGACTTGGGAGGATGCCGGGGAGAACCTGGATAAGTTTTTTCCACCCACTCCCCCAGCGCACTACCAGTACCGGCTCCGCTGCCAATTGAACGGCGAGGCGCGGCTCCAGCGGCTGGGTATCGTCAACGACCTGCAGATGGCCCCGTTCCTCCTGCCGGGCATGGTCGTCGGCCAGAATTCCTTCGCCTACTCCGACCAATCAACGGGGGAGCGAAAAGTGCGGATTACGCATGATTGGGTCGAGCGTTCGGCCTCGAAACCGCCGCTGGCGCCGCCCGCAGCGGTCTACCCGACCGACGGCGGCGAAGCGAACGGCACCGACGTTGTGTTCCGGTGGCAGGTCCCGTCCGATCCCGATGGCGACCGGATCGCGGACTATCACTTCGAGCCTCTCGAACCGTTCCGACATGCGGTGGCCGCTGTCGATGAGCTTCTATAAGCTGATTTCGAAGACCGCCGACCGCGGCAAGCCGCAGTACTCGCTGCCAGAGCCCGGCCTACTGACGCCCGACCGGCCGTACTATTGGCGGGTGCGGGCAAAGGACGAGAAGGGCATCTGGGGCCCGTGGAGCAACACTTGGAGCTTTACGCCCCGCGGAGCGGCGTATCCCCTGGAAGTGGCTTTGAGCTACGATCCAGACCGCGGGACGGGCACGCTCCGTTGGAAACCCAATCCCGCGGGACGCCGCCCCGACAAGTACCGAGTGTACGGTAGCGATGAGAAAGGCTTCTCTGCCAGCGACGCGCCGTACAAGGTCAACGTGGGAGCCTCCAAGGAGTTGCCCCGGGTGTTTCCGGCGAACTTCATTGCGGAGACGACAGCCACGGAACTGGCGGTAATCGGCAACCAGGTTGATCTGCCGAATGCCACGAAGACCTACTATCGAGTCGTGGCCGTCGACCAAGAAGGGAAGCGCAGCGGGCCTTCGGACTACGCCACTGCCCCGCGTCCAATCATTTATAGCAAGCCGGTCGTGGCGGCCAAGATCGGGAACGGTTACCGGTATCAAGTGCTGACGAACCGCTGCCTGGGCGACCTCCGAAACAATGGCCGCACGGAGGCCAGTTTCTGGGACATCGAAAAGCCCAAGTTCGTGCTCGATCGGGGGCCAAAATGGCTTACGATGGACGCGGCCACGGGGGCGCTCTCGGGCACCCCGGACGCTGCGGGAAATGCGGAGGTGACGGTCACCGCCACCATCGACCGCGTGGTGCGCAAGCTCGACGAGGGTACGCTCAAATGGGGCCAAGAGAAGTTTGTCTCGGTTGCCACCGAGAGAGTCGGCAGCGCCACGCAGTCGTTTGTCATCGTCATCACCCCGTAGGATTCGACCGGTGAAGGCCGGACACATCGGTCACGGCCGGCGCCGTAGCGCGACACGAAGCGAGCCACGTGCTTCAGCGCCAGAATGGAGACGATTTTGATGAGTCGGCGAGAAGGGCACCGACTGCGGTCAGTACAGCGTGTCAACTGCCTGCGGCCGGGCGTTCGCGCACCGGCGACGGAAGCCGGCCAACTTCCGGCGTTGGTTTCCGATCGACGGGCAACAGCCGCAAAACGTAGGAGAACCTGGCCGGCGTGGACCAGACGATGTACTGTTCCAACGGACGCGGGCCGCAACCGTTCGAGCCGACGCCCAGCGTCTTGGCGCTGAGGCAGAACACCGTCGCTTCGCTGGCCGGCAAGTCGATCTTGTACTCGACCGGCGTCATCTGTTCATCGGTGTGCGGCAACGCGGATACTTGGAGCAGATGGCCGTCGGCTTGCGCGAGCAAGCCCGGCAGGCCCGCGCCGCTGAGCGCAGCCCACCGGATATCTTCGTGGTTGGCGCGCTCCATCGGTTTCTCGTAGGCATATTGTTCGTTCACATTGGCACTGTAGAGGCCGACGTCGAATCCGCGTTTGCGGTCCGCGTAATTCTCCATCGGGCCACGACCGAGGAAATCGAGCCGGTCGAGCCGCTTGTCGAGCAACAGCCGGACGCCCAGCCGCGCCAGCGCAATGCGCGGGCCGTCAAACGTCACGTCGTTATCCACGGCGATGGCGCCGTCGCCCGTGATCGTATACGCCGCGGTGTGTACGGCGCTGAATCCGTTCTTGCCTTCGGCCTTGATTTCCGCGACGACCCGCGCGGCGTTCGGACCGGCCTGCGTCGCCGTAAGGTTGAGGATCTTGAATGTGAAGTCGTCGATCCCGTACTTCCGCCACTCGCCGTACGCCCACATGTCGTCGTTGCGGTGCGGCGCCCGCCACAGATGCAGGCGCGGTCCGCCTCCGGCCGCGAGGAGGTTGATTCCGTCACGTTCCAGGGCGGAGATCGTGCCGGTGGCCTTGTCGAAGATGACCGTGAAGCCGTCGCCGGTGACCGTGACGGCCTTGTCGTCTCGCGTGAGGTTGACCGGTTTGGCGGCGGTCGCCACGGCGGCCGGCGCCGAGACCGGCAACTGGAACTGAGCGGCAGCGACTTCATAACCTTGCTTCGCCCAGAGTTGATCCTTGGCGAGGGTGAAGGCGACGCGGAGGAAATACTCCCGGCCGGGTTGGGGTTGGAATGGCCGGAACGGGACAGCGACAGTAGCTTCGGCTCCCGGCGCGATGGTCGGCAGGGCCAACGCGCCGCGTTGGATTTCGACGCCGTCTTCGCTGAGCGTCCATGCGCCGTCGAAACCGGCAAGCGGGATGAACTGATACTTGTTCTTGATCTTGACCGTGCCGGCGGCGAGGTCCGCGGGCTCGATTCCGATCCATTGGTAGGCGCGCTTCATCTCGGGGTAGTGCGGCTTGGGCGAGCGGTCGGCGGCAACGACGCCCTTGTGGATGAAGTAATGGTCGTTGGGCACTTCGCCAAAGCCGCCGCCGTAAGCGAGGATGGGATGCTTCGGGTCGCGCCGGTTCCAAAGGCCCTGGTCCTGCCATTCCCAAATCGCGCCGCCGACGATCTCGGGGCAGCGGTCGAACAGATCGCTGTACTCGGCAAGCGATCCCATCGAGTTGAACATGGCGTGGGCGAACTCGCAGATGTAGAACGGCTTGGTGAGGCTCTTATCGGCGGCGATGCGCGCGAAATCGGCCGGCGTGCCGTACATCTTGCCGTCGAAGTCGGCCGGATTGCCGGGGTCCATGCCGAACCGCTCGTAATGCACCGGCCGCGTCGGGTCGATCGCCTTGATCGTGGTCATGGCGTCGATGAAGTTCTGGCCCCGCCTGCCGCATTCGTTGCCCAACGACCAGATGATGACCGACGGATGGTTCTTGAAGTTCTCCACGTTGGCGACGTTACGGTCGATGATCGCGTCGCGCATCCGCGGCTCGTTGTCGAAGCGGCCGGTCGTAACCGTGCGACTCGCAGTTGGCCTCGGCCACCAGCCAGATGCCCCACTGGTCGCACAGTTCGTACCAGCGCGGGTCATCCGAGTAATGGCAGGTGCGGACGTGGTTGCAGTTGCCCTGCTTGAGGACTTCGAGATCGCGGACCATCTGCGCCTCGGTGACGGCGTGGCCGACCTCGGGCCAATGCTCGTGCCGGTTCACGCCCTTGAGCTTGATGGGCGTGCCGTTGACAAGGAGTTGCCGGCCCTTGATTTCGACCTTGCGGAAACCGATGCGACTGGAAAGGAGTTCCACGGATTTCGTGTAAGTAGGTGTCGCGGTTTGTCGCGCTTCAAATCCCGGTTGGGATCGTGCTGAGACCTCTGATAGATCGAACACGAGAGTGTAGAGGTCGGGCGTCTCTGCTGTCCATTTGGCAGGATTCGTGACGTTGAAACTAAGTTTGACGGTTGTCTCATCGCCCGACCCGAGCGCGGGCACCAAGGCTTCGCCCCGGTTTGCCTTGCCCATCAGCCCACCTTTGTCGGCAAGCCATACCTCTAGCTGAAGGGGTCCGGGCGTCGCTTGCGATCCGTAATTCTTCACTTTCGCCGTCACCTCGACCGTGGCGTCCTTGTACTGCGCGTCCAGCTCGGTCTTCACGAAGAAGTCGCGGACGTGGACCACCGGCGCACTCCAGAGCGTGACGTTGCGGAAGATGCCCGAGAGCCGCCACATGTCCTGGTCTTCGAGGAAGCTGCCGGCGCTGAACCGATAGACTTCCGCCGCGACCATGTTCTTGCCCGGTTTCACGTACTTCGTGATGTCGAACTCGGCGGCGTTGCGGCTGTTGACGCTGTAGCCGACCTGCTGGCCGTTGATCCAGAGAAACAGCGCCGAGTCCACGCCGTCGAACGTGAGGAACACGCGCCGGCCGTTCCAACTCGCCGGCACCTCGAACTCGCGGCGGTAGCTCCCCACCGGGTTGCGCTCGTCGTAGGCCGTCCAGTTCCGCGGCGGCTCGCTCATGACGTGCGGGAAGTCCTTCTTGAAGACGTAGCCGTTGTTGCGGTAGTATGGCGTGCCGTAACCGAGCACCTCCCAGTTCGACGGCACCGGGATGTCCTTCCAGCCCGAATCGTCGAAGTCCGGCTTGTAGAAATCCGCCGGGCGCAACTCCGGCCGTTTCACCCAGTGGAACTTCCACGTGCCGTTCAACAGCCGGCAGTAGGGCGACGCATGCCGGTTGGCCGCCAACGCCTGCTCCAGCGTGGCGTAAGGCATCAGCGTCGCGTGATAGGGCTGCTTATTGATGCCGAGGCATTCGGGATTTTCGATCTCCGGCGGAAGTTCGGCGGCCGAACTGAGCGCCATCAGCCCTCCCGCCATCGGCAGTATCATGGCCAAGGTCCCGAACATGGTTCTCGATCTCCACTGCGGTTGCATGGGTGTCTTCCTTTGAAATGGCATGACTTCTCGTTACGCCAATCCGCAACTTACGCGACGGATACGGCCAGAATCGATACGTCGTCCCTGAGGTGCTCTTCGCCTCGCCAGGCAACGACCCTCTGCACCAGGGATTCGACGGTGTCCTGCAAGCTGAGTGCCTGCCCGTCGGCAATAGCGCCGAGCAACCGCTCATCGCCGAACTGCTCATCCTGGGCGTTCACCTCCTCGTTCAGGCCGTCGGAATGGAGATACAAGCGGTCGCCAGGCTGGAGATCGATCGCCGACTCGTCATAGTCGGCCTCGTCGAACATGCCAATCGCGAAGCCCGTCACGTCGAGACGTTTGGGGGGACTTCCCTCGCGGACCAGGATGGGCGCGGGATGACCGGCAACCGTGAAACGAAGCCGCCGCGTATGGACGTCCAAGAGTCCGTAGATCATCGTAAAGTAGTGGTCTCCGTTCGACTCCATGGGGTAGAGTGCGTTCAGGCTGGCGGCCACCCGTGCCGGGCCCACGGCATCGGGGTTCGCGCCGGGACCCGCCACGACGGACGGTGCGCCCCCCGCACGCGGGTGCAGGCTCCGCGTGGCCGTCACCGAAAGCAGGGCGGCCGGCACGCCGTGCCCGCTGACGTCCAGCAGGTAAAGGCCGATCAGGTCCTCGTTGATCCGGACAATGTTCAGCGCGTCTCCGGCCAATTCGTCGCAGGGCCGGTACGTCCAGGCGAAGTTCAATCCCTCAACTTCAGGGAAGCCTTCCGGTAGAAGCGTCCGCTGCACGCGGGCGGCGGCATCCAGGTCTTGCTTCATACGCCGATTCGCGCGGGAAAGGTCCTGGTTCTGCTGCTCGATCTTCGCGAAGGCTTCCCGCAACTGGCGCGTCATGCTGTTGAAGGCATTGGAGAAGTCGCCCATGAAATCGATGTGCTGGCTCAGGTCGCCCCCGGCGATCTGCTGGGTCTTCCAGGTCAGGTGGCGAAGATTCGCGTGGAGATTCTTGAATGATTGCAGGACGTGCATCTTGCCGGCGGGGACGTTGAGATCGAGGTCGCCGCGCGACAGGGCGGACATCGCGCCGGCCAGAGTCTGATACTCGGCGACGAAGCGATTGGCATATTCCACGACCTGCCGGACCTCGTTCTCCGGATAGTCCGGCGGCAAGTCCAACGGCCGAGGCAACTCGCCCTTCAGAACCCGGTGGAACAGCGCCGTGATCCTGTCGATGTCCTCTTCGCGTACTTCCAGCATGCGATGGCCTCGAAAACTGTCCAACAAAAAGGGGACTGGCTCCGAGCACGCGTCGCCGGTTCCCGCCAACGAAGGTATTTGCGAGGTGCCTGTCCCCTTTTTGTTAGGCGCTTTACGAAACAGGCTTCACGTCGAAGCGGCATACCCTGTCGCCCGAACACCAGCAGTCCACCTCCTTGACCACGAATCGCTTGCCGGTGTGGGCAGAAAGGAGGCCGCTGATGAACCCTTCGTCGTAGGTGCAGATCTGCTCGCCGCACGCGGGCAGGCCGGAACAATCGAGATCTTCGGCGACCGTCAAGGTGAAGGTCAGCTTCTCCAAGTCCCCTTTCTCGACCCGCAGGATGCCGATGCCCCGATCTTTCAGCACGTCCTGAAGTTCGGCGACGAAATCGCCGAAAGAATCCCGCTTCGTGATGAGATTCTCGTAGAAATGCCTTCCGGCCGTCTCGCCGGCCGCGTAGAAAACGTGGTCCGCCGCCTCCACGCCATACTGCCTGATGAGCACGTCGCGAAGCGTGAACTGCATCAGCCGGTAAACGGCGACGTCTGTCTTGAAACCAAGATTGGGCCGGCCCAGATCGATTTGCCCAAGCATGGTCCATTCAAAAGCGGACTCCTCGCGCTCTTCTTTGAACATGGGCAGTTGCTCCTTTCTTCAAGGCTTTTGGCCCGCTGACCGGACGACGACGCCATTGTACTCTCCCGCCGAGCGGGTGCCATACGGTGCCGCGAACCCTTCAGGGCCGATCGAGCTCTTCACTGTAGGAGGCGACTCCAGTCGCCGATTGCCCGAAAACTACCGCAAATCGGCGACGGGAGTCGCCTCCTACAAGTCCTATTCGGGAAAACTGATCGGCCCTGGCGAACTCTTGGGCCCCCCTCGTGGAGTACAGTCGGGTTGTCGTAGATGCGTTATGCCTGCGGGGTCTTCGAGCAGGCCAAGAAATGACTCGGCGACGCCCGGACCCTGACCATGCCGGTCGACGATCCACAGCGTTTGCAGACGGAGCTCGAGTTGGCCTGTCACCACCCCGGCGATCACTTCTTGTCGCGGTCCTGATCGGCGTTCTTGTTGTCGGAGCGCGAGCGCGTGGAGCTACTGTCTCGCCCACGCGGCTGCGGGTCTGGCGGATTCTCGCGTAATGCCTTGCCCGACTCGATCACGCGTTTGTCGCTCGGCGGCTTGTCGGGGACGATTGTTGGCAGAGACTTGCCGGGCTCGATCACGCGTTTCTCGCTCGGCGGCTTGCCGGGGACGATTGTTGGCGAGGACTTGCCGGACTCGATCACGCGCTTTTCGCTCGGCCCGCGCAAAACGGGCGGCGTCTGGATTGCCTGCCCCGATGGCACCCCGGTCCCCGTTGGACCATGAGTCTCGGCAACCCCGACGCGGCGCGTGGCTTGGAAGCCCGGCAGCTTGCTGAGGTCGACTTTTTCCGGCTGCTTCGGCCCCGTCACCGCGGCTCCGATCGGTTTGCCCGATCCGCCCAACGGCAGCGTCTCCAGGTTATGACGCTCACTCTTGAATTTCGCGGCCTCTTTGGCCGTCTGCTGGATGGCAATCTGCTGATTCGCCGTGACCGGCTGGACCTTCACGAAGGCGTTGGCGCCGGTCTTGAGATTAGCCACCGGCTGCGAGATGGCGATTTGTCCGATATCGGCCCGCTTACGGGCCGCGGGATCGGCGAGGAGCTTCTGCTGTTCCGCCAGCGTGTGCGGCAGACGCATGTCGGGATGATCGCGATAGTAGTCGTGCCATCCCCGCAGGTTGTGTTCCCAGTCCGGATGCCCGTGTTGCTGATAGTACGACCGGTAGTAGCAGAACAGCGGATCATAGCCGTACCGCGGACCGTAGAAATCGAACCAGGGGCGGATTCCCAAGTCTACGTAGCTCGACGCGTAGTAGTCGCCAAAGTAGTAATGGCAGTACGCCGGCCGGCAGAACAGCGAGAACGTCAAGGGGCCAAAATCGACGCACACCGCGGGCCGATAGTAGGCGACCGGCCGCGCGAAATACACGGGCACGAACAGCAGCCCGCGCCGCGTCAGGGGGTAGTCCCAGTAACCGGTGCAATAGACCCATCCGCGCGGAGACCAGTAGTACGACGGCGACACCCAGACCCACTCCGGCCGGCTCGCGGCCCAATAGCCCGGACTCCAGACGTAGCGCAGTCCGCGCCAGCGCCAATGACCGGGAACCCAGAAGTAGTCCGTAGACGGCGCGGCGCTGGTCGGCCCCTGTTCCAGGCTCTCGGGAGGCTGGGGCAGGTACTCGATCTCCTGTGCGGCGTTGGTCATCCAGAAGCCCGACACCCATTGCCACGAGCCCACGGCATTTTGCCAGTAGCCCGGAACCCAACGATAGCCGGGCGGCGACACCCGCCAGACGCCGCTCACCCAGATGTAGTCCTTCCGATCGTCGTCCCAACTCCAGTAACCCGAGATCCACGTCGCGTTTTCATCCGCGGGCTTAACCTCGGGCGGGGCCTCTTCGATCGGCTCGGGCGGGCCTTTGGGCACCGTGAGGCCCGCCGTGCGGCCGCTCGTGACCGGCATGGCGTACGCCTCGTGAACCGGGCCCCGCGTCATGACTTCCACGTTTGGGTCGGCGGCGAGGGCTGTATCGGGTGCGGGCGGAGGCGGGACCGCTTCGGCGCCGAGCGCCGGCAGGTTCTGTCCCCACCAAGCGGCCAACGCAAGAATTCCCGCGGCCACAGCCGGGACTCGTGACAGTGCATAGCTTCGCGTCTGGGTCATGTCAGATCTCCATTTCTGGGCGGCGAGTAGAGCGACCGGTTGCACAGGTCTATGTAGCAAATTCGGTGCCACGCCGGCAGTGTCGTGATTAGCAAAAACGAGTGGTGCATGCACTAATGCTCAGCACGTCAAGGTGTTGCGACGCTTCCGCCGACGTCCGGCACCTACCCGCAATGCAGAGCCGTCGGGCCGCGATGCGCCGTCAGTCCGACCACACTCGGTATTATGCCATACAACGCAGGTCTACGCGAGACCGCCGGCGGCTTGGAAGAGCAAGAGGGCCTGGCGTACGGCCGCCACGTCGTGGATGCGCAGGATTTGCACGCCCTGTCGAGCCAGCGAAAGGGCCGCGCCGATCGTGCCGGCCGTGCGATCCGCCGACGGCTGCGCTGCCGCGTCGCTGATGAATCGCTTCCGCGACGGGCCGACGAGCACGGGGCAGCCGAGCGCGTGGAATTGCCAGGCGTTAGCCAGAAGCTGGAGATTGTGTTGGGTCGTTTTGCCGAAGCCGATGCCCGGATCCACCGCGATCCGCTCGCGGTCGATTCCGGCGGCCAGCAGGGCGTCGCGGCACTCCGCGAGATATTCCCGCACTTCGGCGACGACGTCCGCGTAGACCGGATTGTCCTGCATGGTTCGCGGCGTGCCCCGCATGTGCATGACACAGACCGCACAGCCGGTTTCCACGGCCAGCGGCAACATGGCCGGATCGCTCGTCATGGCCGTCACGTCGTTGATGATTTCCGCGCCGGCCTCGATCGCGCGACGGGCCACCAGGGCTTTCGTGGTGTCGATGGAAACCGGCACGCCGGTCTGCCGGCACAACGCTTCGACCACCGGCATCACGCGGCGGAGTTCCTCCCGCACGTCGACCGGCATGGACCGGGGGCGGGTGCTCTCGCCGCCGACGTCGAGGATATCGGCGCCCTCGGCCGCCAACTGCAAGCCGTGCGCCACGGCCGCTTCGGCGTCGAAGAAGTGCCCGCCGTCGGAGAAGCTGTCCGGCGTGACGTTGATGATGCCCATCAGCAGCGGCAGCTTGCCCACGCTGAGAGGCTGTGAATTTTTGGAGGAAACCGCTGTAGGAGGCGACTCCAGTCGCCGATCGTGCGGCGAAACACCGGAAATTCGGCGACTGGAGTCGCCTCCCACAATAAGCTCACACGCTCTGAGCGTGCGAGTGCGAAGTTTCCAGTGCGAGGCGGGGTGGAGAGTGGATAGCGACATGATCGGCAGTGGCGAAACGGCAAGCGGCTTGTAGTCTGACACATATAAGATGTCGGGTTGGGTGCCACGGGCAGCTTGTCTGCCCGTGCAGGAGACACGGGCAGACAAGCTGCCCGTGGCACCCGACAATTTCGGTGTGTCAGACTACTCGTGGCATCCAAGCGGATCACACACCATTATCCACTATCCACTGGCCACTAACCACTGGCCACTGAGCACTCTCCCACCGCTCACCACGGCTTCTCCATCAGGCCGACAATCTGTTCGGCCAGGCGGCAGATGGCCTGCTGCTGGGCGGTGGCGATGGACTGGCCGACCTCGGGAACGACGTTGCCCGAACCGGAAACACTGGCGATTTCGGCCGGACACGGCAGCGAGTCGGTGGGGCGGAGCGGCCCGCCCTTGCGGTCGAGCCAACTGACCTCGACGCGCAGGTTGACTTGCACCTCGCGGGCGTCGCCGGTGAGACTGGGGACCAGGACTTTCTTATTCTCTCCCACGATGCGGCCCGAAAGAACGCTGTCGGCGTTCGGGTCGCTGACGACCTTATAGGGCGTTTTCGCCTCGATCTCCTTGACCACCGCTTCGGTCAGCCGTTCGCCGAGGCCCCGGCGGAAGCTGTTCGATTCGAACATCGGCACGTAGACGGTGCGAATCTCCAGCGGATAGAGCGACTGGTTGCCGATCTGGTAGCCTGCGCAACCCGGCAAGGAAAGCAACAGTAGCAGGGCGGGCGCTGCCCGCCACGACGCAGCGTATTCCGGCATTCGGTGGGCGATGCCCACCCTACGGCTGAACCCTGAACTCTGAACCCTGAACCGTGTCATGCTACTTCTTCTCCGACTCGAAGATCCCGGTGAGCCACTTGAAGTGGTTGGGAGGCAAGTCGGGCTCGTTGCGGATCTGCTCCAGCCGCGTTTTGGCCTCCTTGGCCCTCTGCGTGCTGGGATACTCGTTGACCAGGCTCGTGTAGTAGATTCGCGCGGCGCGATACTTCTTCAGGTTGTCGTAATACTGGGCGACGGTGAACTCGCGGTTGGCTTTCTCTTCGACGATTTGCGCCCGTGCCTGGATCACGCGCTCGCGTTCGTCGCCCAGCCTGTCGCCGAATTGGGCGAGCGCTTGATCGGCGATTTTGGTGGCGTCGTTCAGCGGCGCGCCGTCGTACCACGTCCCCTGGTACTTGCGCATGTGCGCTTGAAGTCCGAACACGTGGGCCCACATCTGGTACTTGCTGTTGGGATACTCCTTTCGCAGCATGTCGTAATGGCGCGCGGCGTCCTCGAATTGGCCGCGGAGGAGATAGGCGTTGCCCAAGGCCATCAGGCTGGCGTCGGCCCACGGACCGGTGGGGTCGTATTGCCGCACCCGCTCGTAGGCCTGGACCGCGTAACCGAAGGTGTCGAACATCGGCCGGCTGCCGTCGGTCACGTTGGGCGTGACCGGCCACATCGGCTTGGCGTCGTGCAATTGCTCCCAGTAGCGGCCCAGGTCGAACTCGCGGACGATCACCGTGTCGAGGTGCCGGGTGTTCGCGTATTTCTTCAACAGGCCGCCGAAGGTGTCGTGGGCCTTGGGATACTGGTCGGAAAAGAACTCGCTCTCGCCCTTCAGGAACAGGGCGTCCTCTTCCAAAGGCGAATCGGGCCAGCGATCGGCCGCCACGGCATACTTGGCCGCGGCCTCCTTGTACTTCTTCGCGCCGAAGAGGGCATTGCCTTCCTCCTTGGCCGCGTGGGCGATCTTCTCGTCGGGACCATAGCCGGCGGCCTTCTTGACATTCTTGTAAATGTTTTCCGGCGCCAGGTCCGACAACTGAAAGCCCTTCTTCTCCTCTTCTTCCTTTTCCTTTTCCTTCTTGTCGATGCTGACGCCGCGACGCGTCACGGCAGGCAATTCCGCGGGAATCGTCGGCGGCGGACCGGCGCTCGACACGTCCGGCGCGGCGGGGTTGAGGGCCGGGCCAGCCGGCGGCTGAGACGTGCCCGTCGCCGAAACGTTGGGCATCCCCGGAATCTGCGGCCCGGATAGATTGGCCGAAGCCGCCACCACGGCGCCCGTGGGCGCACTGGCCGAGGTCGCAGGCCCCGCGACAGATCGCGGCGCGGCCGGCGGCGTGTCGGCGGGCTTGTTGCCGCCGGTGGCCGACTTCCACAGCCAGCCCTCGTGCTCGTTGCTCTCGGCCACGGGACCCGTCTTGGCCCCCTCGGGGACAGGCGGGACGCTCTTGCACCCGGCAAGGATGCCCAGAACACACGCCAACGTCAGGAGAAGTCGCGATCCCGAGTTTGACATAAAGGACATCCTTGTCCACCGTTGGGTGCGGGCGCCGCACCGATTTCCGCGCCGTCTGCACGCGAACGTTTGCCGGCAGGTGCGTTTCACGCACCCTACTAATTTCCCAACAGTCCCAGGTACTCGTGCAGTTTCGGTTTTCGCCCCAGCAACTGCGTGAAGTAGTGGTTCAACAGGCCCCGCAATTCTCCGAGGCAGCGGGCGTCGATCTCCATGCGTCGCCAAGGATGGCCGTCCGCGTCGGCCAATTGGCCCATCACTTTCAGCGTGCCCGCGCTCACCATGACCACTTGCTTCTTGCCGCCGCGGCACGCCGGACACAACACGCCGCCGTCGAGTTGCCCAAAGGCCACTCGTCCCGCCGCAGCCACCGGGGCGCCGCACCCGACGCAGGTGTCGAGCGACGGAATATGGCCCAGCAGCCGTAGCGCGATCAACTCAAAACGCACTACCCGTTTCACCGCCGATTCTCCGGCGGCGAGCGCCGCGAGCGTCTCGTCCGCCAGATCGAACAATTCAGGATGAGGGTCGTCGTCGTCGGTCAAGCCGTCCAACAACTCGGCCACGTAGTAGGCGGCGTACAGTCCCGACAGGTCGCGGCCGGCCGGCCGGAACCGCCGCAGGAGCTTTGCCTCCGTCAGCAAGTCGAGGGCTTCCGACGATTTGTGGAGGAAGACTATTCGACAAAGGGCCAGCAGGTCAAGAGCAGACTCGAAAGGACCTTTGAGCCGCCTTGCTCCTTTTGCCAAAGCACCTATCTTGCCAAACTCGCGGGTGAACAGCGTGACCACGAGGCTGGTCTCGCTGAACTCCACGGTGCGGATGACGATGGCAGTGGCCTTTTCGGAAGCCATTTTTACTCCTCGGCCCAACCTTCCGCGCCGATCAACGGTACGAATCGGCAGGGGGAAAGGTTCACTACGCGAGGCTGCCCCACCTCTTTGCGGATGACCTGAAGCGTTTGGGAGTCTCTCCCGCCCAGCGGAATCACGATGGCCCCGCCATCGGAAAGCTGCGCGAACAGCGGCGGGGGGCACGCGGCCGCCATGGCCGTGACCATGATGCGATCGTACGGGGCGCGGTCCGGCCAGCCCAGCGTGCCGTCGCCGGTCAGCAGCGTCACGTTGGCATAGCCCAACTCGGCCAGCACGGCTTTCGCCTGCACCGTCAGGGCGGCATGCCGCTCGATGCTCACGACCTCGCGGGCCAGTCTTGCCAGGATGGCCGTCTGGTAGCCGCTGCCGGTGCCGATCTCCAGCACCAATTCGTTGCCCGACAATTTCAGCGCCTGGGTCATCAGGCCCACGATGTACGGTTGGCTGATGGTCTGGCCGCAGTCGATCGGCAGGGCGCGGTCGGCGAAGGCATCACGGCGGATTTCTGCGGGGACGAAGCGTTCTCGCGGCACTGCGGCCATCGCCTCCAATACCCGCCGGTCGCGGATCCCCCGCTGCCGTAGTTGCCGGCGGAGCATGTCGTTGCGGGCGGCTTGAAGGTCAGCGTCGGTCATGGGGAAATGCCTCTCCGGCCGAACCACAGTCGATGATCACACGCCAGTAGCTTGTGAGTTCCTTGTGGGAGGCGACTCCAGTCGCCGAATTCCTGGCGGTTCGCCTCAGAATCGGCGACTGGAGTCGCCTCCCACAGCGATAATCGCCTCCCACAGCGATTTCGTGCAGATGCTACAGCCTCCAGGTGTTCTCAACAACAATATCCGCTGGCACAATACCGCGAGTTGATGCGGGCCGTCAAGGCGATGGGCATTCGGCTCGGAACCCCCTCTTGCGAGTTATCTATGGACCTGTTGACCTTGCTTCTGCCCAGGCAGCCGGCTAAACTCGCCCCCCGCCGGATTGCGTCGGGACAATTGGCGGGCAGAACCCGCCTTTTGCCCCCTCTTGTGGAACATTTTGCTTGCAACGCAGACTGGGGCTTCTACAATAAAAGTAAGAGACTCCAGCTTGCCCAGACATCACAGTCGAAAGGTGAGCTATGAAACTGCGCAGTGCTGGGAGGTCTCTTGGTTTTGGCGCTTGTGATGGCGGCGATCGCCGCGGGCGATCAACGCGGCGAGGTTTTGAGTCAACGTGCCACAGCGGCCCCGGCGGCTGTCAGCGGCACGGAGTTGATCGTCGTGCCGACGGCCTTGGGAGAGAAAGGCCAGATGTTGACGGTCATCGACGCGCGGCAGCGCGTGCTGAGCGTGTATCACATTGACGCGGTTACGGGCAAGATCGCGTTGAAGGGCGTTCGGAACATCGAGTTGGATTTGAAGGTGCCGTACTATAACAACGAGCCTCCTTTCCCGCAGGAGATACGCTCGTGGTTGGATCAACAGCGATAACGTAAGCGAGATCTTTATGGCCCAGAAGTATTACAATTCCCAAGATGCCGCGAAGGCTCTCAGCATCAGCGTGGACGAGGTCAGGCAGATGCTGGAGCGCCGCGAGTTGCACGGTTACCGTGACGGCTCCGACTGGAAGTTCAAGGCGGAAGACATTGATCTTCTGGCCAAGGAGCGCGGGCAACCGCAGGCTGCCACGCCCGGCGGCGAAGGCGACGTGTTGCTGAGCGAAGTGGAGTTGGGCCATTCCGACCCCGGCACCTCCGGCACGGTCATCGCCATGAATTGGGGCGAACGCGGCGCTACCGACAGCGACATTCAATTGGCCAGCAGCGACATCAAGCTCGCCGGCGACTCCAAGGCCCCGGCGGCCGCCAAGAAGGGCGATTCGGGCCCCAAGGTCGGAAAATTCGAGGATCTCAGCCTGGCTTCCGACAGCGACCTTTCGCTGAAAGACAGCTCGGTAGGGCTGGCCAGCCAACCCGCCCGCGCCAAGACGGGGCCCGGCGCCTCCGACATCGACCTCGGCGGCGAAGCGAAATCCGACGACAACCTGGTCTTGAGCGGCAGCAAGCCGGGCAGCGACGTGACCCTCAGCAGCAGCGATAGCGGCATCTCGCTGGTGGATCCGTCCGATAGCGGCCTGTCGCTGGAAGAACCGGTGCTGGCCGGCGCCGGCGAAGAGTCGCTCGAACTGGGCGAGGACGACATGCTCGGCACGGGTGAAGGCTCCGATGCCATGGCGCCCGTGCCGGTGAAGACCGACGAGGAGTTTCTCTTGACGCCGCTGGAAGAGACCACCGAGACGCAAGACTCCTCGGAGAGCGGTTCGCAGGTGATTGCCTTGGACAGCGAATCCGACTCGGCGACGATGATCGGCCTTTCGTCCGGCGTCGGAGGGACGATGGCCGCGATGCTCGACGAGGACGTTTCCGCGCCGCGGGTGGCGCCGTTAGGCATGGGCGGCGCCGGTGCTCGCCGCCCAGCCCGCCGTGCTGATGGAAGGCGCCCCGCTGGTGCAGGCCGAGGCGCTGCCCGAGGCGCCTTACAGCGGCCTGCAAATTGCCGGTCTGGCGACCTGCGCGGTGCTGTTGTTGCTCTGCGGCATGATGGCCTTCGACCTGATGCGGACCATGTGGGGCTGGTCGGAACCGTACGCCGTCAACAGCACGCTGATGGATGGGCTCGGCGGCCTGTTCGGGTTCAACTAATACTGCTGCGCAGGGTCGGCGGAAAAAGGGGGACTGGCTCCGTGGTGCAAGTCGGTTTGGCATTGGGAGAAACGTTGCCGCCACGGTGCCTGTCCCCTTTTTTCCGCCTGGCGCGGCGCCGCCCGTCGCGGGAAAGGGGACAGGCACCGTCGCCGCGGGCCGTTTCGGCAAGTCCGGCCGATCAAGGCGACGGAGCCAGTCCCCATTCCCGCGTCTACCGACCCTGCGAATAGGTACTAATACGGCATTGCACCAGCGCCCTCCCATTGCAATGGGGGGGCTTTTGCTAGACGCACGGATTCTGTGGAATCCGCACCAGATTCACCGCGGCGCCGCCGCGAGGCACTCGGCGAGCACCTGCACCGTGCGGCGAATTTGCTCTTCGGAATGCTCGGCCGTGACGAAGAATCGCAACCGCGACAGGCTCTCCGGCACCGCCGGATAGAGGATTGGCTGCACGTCGATGCCCCGCCGGAGCAAGTCCGAGGCCAGTTGTACGCAGCGTGCCGAGTCGCCCACGATGATGGGAATCACCGGCGTGTCGCCGCTGTGGCCGGTGTTCAGCCCGTTTTCCCGGGCCAGGTTCAGCAGCAATCGCGAACGATCGCGGAGCCGCGTCACGCGATCCGGCTCTGCTTGCAGCACGCGGAGGGATGTCAGTGCCGCGGCGGCATTGGCGGGAGAGAGCCCAGTGGCGAAGACGAACGAGGGTGTGGTGTATTTCAAGTATTGAATGAGCAGGCCGCGGCCGGCCAGGTATCCTCCGGTGCTTCCCAGGGCCTTGCTGATGGTGCCCATCCACAGGTCGCCGTCGGCGGGATCGACGCCGTAATGTTCGCAGATGCCCCGGCCCGTGTGGCCCATGACGCCCAGCGAGTGCGCCTCGTCGACATAGAGCAGTGCCCCGTGCCGCCGCTTGACTTCGATGAACCGCGGCAAGTTCGGGTAGTCGCCGTCCATGCTGTAGACGCCTTCCAGGGCCACGACCGCGCGGCGGAAACTGCTGCGGACGTCGCCCAGCAACTTGTCGAGGAATTCGAAATCGTTGTGCGGGAACGCCCGTCGCTGGGCCTTCGACAACATTGTGCCCTGAACGATGCTGTTGTGGGCCAATTCGTCGTACAGGATCAGGTCTTCCGGGCCGAACAGGTGCCCCAGGGCTGAGGCGTTCGTGCCGTAACCGCTGGGGAACGCTACGGCCGCCTCGGTCCCCAGGAAGCGAGCGATCGCTTCGTCCAATTGCTGGACGATGGCGTGGTTGCCCCCCACCAGCCGGCTTGCCGAGGCACTGGTCCCCAATTCGTCCATGGCCTGCTTGGCGGCCGCAATCACGCGGGGGTCGCCGGCCATTCCCAGGTAGTCGAAACTCGTGTAGCTCACCACCTCGCGGCCGGCGATGGTTGCGGTTGCCTTGCTGACGCGCTGTTTTACGCGGAAGAACGGGTTCTCCAATCCGGCTGCCGCCGAGCCTGCCAGGCGTTGTTGAAATGCCACGCACTCGGGGAATTGCGTGACGTCGCACTGCGGAACCACGGTTCTCTCGGCCGGCGGCGATGCCGAAGCGGGCGCCGTTGGCTGCCGCGGCGTCCCGCCGGCGGCGTTCGCCTCGATGTACTCGACTACGTCGCGGCAGGTCGCCATGTCGTACAACGATTGTTCGGAGAACCGCAGGCCGAAGGATTCCTCCAGGCGGTTGAGCACGTCCATTCTGGCAAGCGAGTCGAGGCCGATTTCATCCAGCGGACTTTCGAGCGTGATCGCACAATCCACATTGGGCGGAAGGGCGCGCCGCACCCGCTCGAACACCGCCTCGGCGATCTCACGGGACGGGCCTTCGTGCGTCTGAGAACCAACGGCCATAAAGGACTTCCTTCTTTCGTCGCGAACGTCGTGTCCGCGTGCCAGATTGACAACCCAGGGATTTCCCAACACGCCGGTTGCGGCGGT
Source organism: uncultured Planctomycetaceae bacterium (assembly GCA_963759115.1). Lineage (GTDB taxonomy): Bacteria > Planctomycetota > Planctomycetia > Pirellulales > Thermoguttaceae > CAVWXT01. The sequence continues at coordinate 1,887,177 of CAVWXT010000005.1, read as the reverse complement.
AAGAAAAGTCACAATCCCCTAGTTTCCTCGTTCCCGGCGAAGAAATCAATCGACGAAAAGACGCTCGGCCCCTCCGAGTTGCCGGGATCGGCAGCAAAACGGGCCTCGTGGTCGCGTTCTTCCGTCGGATTGTGTGATCTGCGCAAACTAGGTAAACATTGTCCGTGAGCGGCCACGGCAGAGTACACGGCACTACTTGCCGTAGGACAAGTTCTCCAACTCGTCCGATTTTCCGGCACGAGTTGGAGAACTCGTCCTACAGCAGCAGGTAGGGTGGACACTGCCCACCGGAGTACAGCGTCATGTCCTGGATGGTGCCCGCGCTACAGAGTGGCGGGCGGTGCCCGCCGTACAGAGTGCGCCACGTGAAGTCAATCCTGGACGGCGGCCAGGCTGTTGGCCAGAGCGTCAAGATCGTCGAACCCCGCGACGCGCCCGAGTCCGTGCTCCACGACGGCCGGCAGATCAATCCGATCTACGGCGCGGATCGACGGCCTGCGATAGCAGGTCAGTTCGCGGCGATGCCGAGTCTTCCGCCAACGCCAGGGCGGGGTCGACCGACCAGCCCTGACCTGCCGCATTGACATCGCGATCGACGCGACGGGCGGCCGGTGTGGCCTCTCCCAGATCGGAGTCCGGCAAATCGCTGAGAACAGACGGGACGCGAGCGAGCGTCTCGACGGCAGAAACAGCCGGGCCCGCGACATTCCACCGCGCGATGGCCTCGGCGATCACCGGTTGCAGATCGACTTGCGAAAGCGGCGCCGCATCGGACGCGAGGTCGCCGGCGGCGGCCGCGTGCGGCGTCAATTGGCTGGCCACGCCGAGGCCCGCCCAGGTGCTCGACGTTCCGTTCTTGACGATCCAGGCGCCCACGGTTCCATCGGACTGGTCGTACCACAACACGTCCGCCGCGTGATCCGCGTTGAAGTCGCCGACGCCGGCCAACTGCCACACCGTGGGGTCGGCCGCGCCGAGGCTTGCCCAGCCGCTGACTGCCCCCTTCTTGATGAGCCAATCGACTACGTTTCCCGTGGACTGGCTGTACCACAACACGTCCGAGGTGCCGTCGCCGTTGAAGTCTCCGACGCCGGCCACCATCCACGTCGTGGGGTCGGCCGTGCCGAGGCTCGCCCAGGAGCTATATGCCCCGTTCTTGATGATCCAGGCGCCCACGGTGCCCGTGGTTTGGTTGTACCACAACACGTCGGAGGTGCGATCGCCGTTGAAGTCGCCGACGCCCGCTATCTCCCACGCCGTGGGGTCGGCCGTGCCGAGGCTCGCCCAGCCGCCGTATGCCCCCTTCTTGATAATCCAGGCGCCCACGGCTCCGGTGGATTGATTCTGCCATAACACGTCGGCGGCGCCGTCGCCGTTGAAGTCGCCGACGCCGGCCAGCTTCCACACCGAGGGGTCGGCCCCGCCGAGGCTCGCGTAAGAACTCACGGCCCCGTTCTTGATGAACCAGGCGACCACGGTGCCCGTGGTTTGAGCCTGCCAGAGCACGTCCGCCGTGCCGTCGGCGTTGAAGTCTCCCACGCCGGCCACTTTCCACACGGTGGGATCGGCCGTGCCCAAGCTCACCCAGCGGCTGTACGCGCCATTCTTAATGATCCAAGCGCCTAACGCTCCGGTGGATTGGTTCTGCCACAACACGTCCGCGGTGCCGTCGCCGTTGAAATCCCCGGTCCCGACGATCGACCAATCCGCCGTACTCGTGATGGCGTTGTTGACCGTGAAGACGCCGCTGGTGCCCGTCGCCCCGGCCGTGGCGCCGATGGGCGTGATGCGGACCTTCACGTTGGTGTTGCTGGTGTTGCCGAGATCGCTGCCGCTGGCCCACACGAACGTGTGCGGGGTTCCGCCGGGGCTGGAGGTCAGGCCCGTGGCGCCATCTCCGCCGTCGCCGGGCGTGGCATTGTTCCAGGTGGCGCCCCCGTCGGCGCTGTATTGCACTTGAATGCTCCAGGTCCCCGACATCGGGTCCGTCAGGCTGTAGCTGATCGCTACGTCGCCGGTCTGCGGACCCGACGGCGTGGTCACCGCTGCCGCCACCGACGTCGCCGTGGACACGCCCACCAGGTCGCCGACCACCAGGTTGGCATAGGGCGAGCCGCGGCCGGCGACGAGATCATACCCTGCCCCCGCCGAGTAACGGGGGCTGCCGGTGCTCGTGCCGCTGGTGACGTCGTGGAAGTCGCCGGCGGCCAGGGCGTAGAGCATGGGCAAGGTCTGCGTCGCGCCGTCCAGCGCCGTCTTGCCGGCCAGTGCCCGCCCTTGGTCGGCAATGGCCACGAGGGCCGCCCACTGCGGGGCCCCCGCACTGGTCCCGCCCCACTGGCTCCACGGCGCCGAAACCGGATTGTTGTACGAGTCATAGACCGGGAACCCCGTGCTCGGATTGGCGTCATAGGCCACGTCGGGATTCGTGCGGCGCGTCGTGCTCTGCGTGACCAGACCTCTCTGATAACTCGGCTGCGCTTCGTAGGCGCTGATGCCGCCGCCGCTGCCGCTCCAGCCCGACTCGCTCAGGTATCCCTGACTGTTCAGGTTCAGCGTCGTGCCGCCGACGGACAGCACGTTGGGCGAGATCGACGGATAGCCGACCGGCGCCCGGTGTCGCCGGAAGAGGCCACGAACGTCACCCCGCCGTGACCGCTGGGGGTCGTGAAATGGCTGTCGTACATGCTCTCGCTGGAGAATTCACTGCCGCCCCAGCTCATCGACACGGCCACCACGCCGGAGGCGTGACGGGCGTAATCGACGGCCGTGAGCAGATCGCCGAACGAGGCGCTGTTGGCCTCGACCAGCAGAATGTTGGCCCCCGGCGCGATGGCATGAGCCCACTCCACGTCGAGCGCGATTTCGCTGATCCAGCCGGCGTTGGCCGCCGGCAGGGCCGTGGTGCTCCCGGTCTGACCAACCTTCGTGAACACCGGATCGGCCAGCCCGAACTTCAAGTCGAATTGGTGCAGGTCATTGGCAATCCTGGGATCGTCGTAGGCATCGACGATGGCGATGGTCGTGCCGCTGCCGTCGCCGACCACCGTCCCGTTGTTGAAGGTGATCTTGTCGAAGCCGTAGGCCTGGCGGATCTGCGCCGGCGTGTAGCCCGTGGGACCGGCGCTCGACAAGGGCGCTATGCCATTGGGAACGGGGTAGGCCACAATGTCCGACGCCGCATGCTCGGCGATCGTCAGCGACAGCAGATGGCGGTTCTCCAGCGACTCGACGCGCAACGTGCGACAGCCGCGCGGTCGCCCACGGTTGGTCTTGTCATGGGCGGATCGCCGGTTGCGTCTCTCGTGCCCAGCGGGACGAAGCCCTGAGACAGACATGGCGAACCCCCGGAAAACAACCGGCCCAACCGATCGCGTGTGACGAGGCAAAGACCGAGCGCCCCCTCCCAGCTATTGCTGCCGAGTACATTAGAAGTCTACGGCGGGAAAGCGACCGGGTCAAACAGCGTCCCCTGCCGGATGTGGGGTGTTATGTAGTCTATGCGGCCGCGCACGGATAACTTGAACAAGTGTACTTACGTGGTGAGAGCGTGTAGTTCCATTCGCCGTGGAACTTGTGATGTTTGAGACGCAGCTTTCTCAGTTGCTCGTCAGTGACTTTGATTTTGGTCGGATAATGGTTTGTGTCAATGGCCGCTTTCACAGTCAATCCCGTTCGCGTCTTCGTGTTGGCGATGAGATTCACGATGACCTCAAGGCTGACCAGGGGGCGGGCACGCCAGTTCTTCGTGATGAAGCTGAACAGGCGATGCTCGATCTTGTTCCATTTGCTGGTGCCGGGTGGGAAATGACAAACGAACAGCTTGATGCCCAATTCGTCAGCCAACTCTTGCAGCGACACCTTCCACAACCGGTTGCGACTCCCGTTGCTGCCTCCGCCATCCGCTGTGATCAAAAGTTCGCGGGCGCGCGGAAATCGCTGCTGCCCCATTTCATTCCACCATCGACGGATACTGGGGACGGCAAACTGCGCTGTATCGTGATCGATGCCGACGCTTACCCACCCTTCGTTCCGCAGCAGATCGTACACGCCGTAGAGAGCCGCCTTCCCCAACGACTTGATCAGGAAGTCGTAAACGCGCACTTCTTCGGGCGTTCCCTGGGGGAACCATTCCCTCCCGCCATTCTTGAAATCGCCCACGTTTTCCTTCTTTTTGGCATCCACGGAAACCGCCGGTTGGCCGCGTTTCAAGAACCGCTGGACGCTCGCATTGATGTACTCGAACTGGGCATTGCGATCCGGATGCGACGATCCCTCCCGAGTCTTGCGGTTTGCCTGCAAGCTATAGTCCGCACGGTGCAACAATTTGGCCACGGTCCGTGCGCCGACCGGATGGCTTTGACGCGTCAGTTCCTCGGCCAAGTTGCGCGTGCTCTTACACGTCCAGCGCAACGGCGACTTGGGGTCGCCACGGGTCGTTGGTTCAATCAACGTTTCGAGTGCAGCCATCAGACCCGGATCGGTCTCTGTCAAGGACTTGTCACCGCCACCCGGTCGTCGCACGCGACAGGCCGCAACCGCACGCTCTTTTTCAGGCAGTTCCAACTCATGAAGCGCGGCGGTGATCGTGGTACGAGACATTCCGCTGGCCTGCGAAACCGCTGTAATCCCACCCCAGCCGATATCACAGGCTTCCGCTGCCGCCCACTGTCGCCGTCGGCGTTCATCCAACTCCGGCTCCAGCAACCGATACTTGGCTTCAATCCGTGCAATTACCTGTGCATCCTGCATGCACACGTTATCACACAATGCAATGAACGCCACAATAGCAATTTGTTCAAGTTATCCGTGCGCGCTCTCTATGTTACGGAATGGTCGGGTATCATGCCCACACCTCTCGTGGGCATGTAGTGGTTCTCCGGGGTTCTCAACATTCCCACGGCCAGTATGGGCGTGGCGCGGGTTTCAGACGCTTTCCGCAACGAACTTTGCATATACTCAACACGGCATGGGGTGATAGGTTGGGTTCTGGTTCCCACGGCCGATTCGGCACAACGACGCGGGATCGCATCGGCCCTGGGGACGAGGAACTGATCCGCTCAGGATCGCGTCGGCCAAGCGTTTTTGCCGCCTTCTGCGTTCTGTATAATGGAATCGCCTTGCTGACGAGGATCGCCGTCCTCATGGTTCCGCTGCATCACCGATTCCTACACAAGTTCCGCCGGGAGCTCAGCGAAAAGGACGACGAGGATACAATTCAGAAGGCGAGACATCGCTTCGCAAGGGATTGCCGATTTCGGCTGACACAGACCGCCAAATCAGGGAGCCCGATCATGGAACATCCCGAGGTGCCGTTGGAGCAATCGCAGGAGGAGATTGCCCATCACGCCCATCACGCCACGGAGAAATGGATATTGGGCGTCGCTTTGACGGCCGCCTTGCTGGCCGTCTTGGCAGCGATCACGGCGTTGCTGGCCGAGCATCAAGCTAATGAGGCCATGCTCGACCAGATTCGCAGTTCCGACAAGTGGGCCTTCTATCAGGCCAAGAGCATCAAGGCCAATTTGTTCACGACGAAAATCGAATTGCTGAAGGGCGCTGGACAAGACCGTCGACGAGAAAGACCTGGGCAAAGTAGAGACCTACCGGAAGGAGCAGGAGACGGTCAGGGAAGAGGCCGAGGGGAAGGAACGGGCGTCCGAGGCGCACTTGCGTCGACATTCGATCCTGTCTCGGAGCGTCACGCTGTTCCAGGTGGGCATTGCCGTCGGGGCGATCTCGGTCTTGACCAAACGGAAGAGCTTCTGGTTTGCGTCCTTGGCTTTCGGCGTGGTCGGCGTGGCGCAGCTTTTGTGGGGGATTCTGGTTGGGTGGTAGGAAGCGTGCCTGATCCGGTAGCCGCCCATGCTTGCCACGGTGTGTCGCCGGCGCAGCCGGTCTTCAAATGGCCTGATCGCCCGCCTCGCCGGTGCGGATGCGGACCGCGTTTTCCAGATTGGTGACGAAGATCTTGCCGTCGCCAACCTGGCCCGTCTTGGCCGCCCGGGTGATTGCTTCGACCGCGCCGGGCAGGGCGGCATCCGTCACGACGACCTCGACCTTGATCTTGGGCAGAAAGTCGATCGCATATTCGGCGCCGCGGTAGACTTCGGTGTGGCCTTTTTGGCGGCCGAATCCCCGGACCTCCGTGACCGTGATGCCGTGGACTCCGCACTGCACCAGCGCCTCTTTGACCTCATCGAGCTTGAAGTGGCGGATCATCGCTTCGATCTTTTTCATAGTCGTGCGTTCCGATCGTTGTGTCAGCCCCGGCTTGCTACCGTGAAGTCGGGATATCCCAAGGCGCCCATCTCCGGGCTGTCCAGCCCTTCGATCTCGGTCTCGCGGCTGACGCGAATGGGAGTGATTACGTTGCTCAGCTTGAACCAGGCATAAGCCATGAGGAAACCGAAGACGGCCACGACCGCCGCATCGAGCAGTTGGGCCACGAGTTGCGAGGCGTCGCCGTAAAGGATGCCGCGGACGCCGTCATAGCCGAGATCCTTGCTGAAGGCGTCGCGGGCGACGCCGTTCCAGCCCGCGCCGTATTTGCCGTTGGCGAAGATACCCACCGAGATCACGCCCCACAGGCCGTTGACGCCGTGGACCGAGACGGCTCCCACCGGGTCGTCAACACCGCGTCGCTCCCAGAAGAAGACGCTGAAGACGACCAGCACGCCGGCGATTGCGCCGATCAGGACGGCCGCCCAGCTACTGACAAAGGCACACGGCGCGGTGATGGCCACCAGGCCTGCCAACATGCCGTTGCACATCATCGTAGGGTCGGGTTTCAGACCTTTGAGGTTCAAGGTGAGCATCGCGGCGATCGCGCCGCCAATGCTGGCCAGCATGGTGTTGACCACCACCATGCTGATTCGCAGGTCGGTGCCCGCCAAGGTGGAGCCGGGGTTGAAGCCGAACCAGCCGAAAGCCAGGATGAACGTGCCCACGACAACCATCGGCACGTGATGGCCGGGCAGCGGCAGCGGCTTGCCGTTCTTGTCGAATTTTCCTAGTCGCGGGCCGAGGACCACGGCGCCGGCCAGTGCGATGATGCCGCCCATGGCATGAACGACGCCGGAGCCGGCGAAATCGACCGCCCCGTGTCCGAACTTCCAATTCACGCCCATTTGAGCCAGCCATCCGCCGCCCCAAACCCAGTTGGCATAAATGCAGTACGGCAGTGCCACCCAAAGTCCGTAAAGGCAGAAGTTTTTCCAACTCCAGCGCTCGGCCATCGCGCCGGTGGGGATCGTGGCCGTGGTGTCCATGAACACCATCATGAAGAAGAACAGGGCCATGACGCTCACGTCGTCCACGCCGTTGAGGAAGAAGCCCTTCAGGCCGATCAAGCCGTATTTGAAGGAGCCGGCGGCCGCATCGACGACATCGAGGCCCCAGCCGCTATTGAGCACGGACGTGCCCGGCCCGAGCGTCGAGTACCAGCCCGGCCCCACCGGCCCATTGATCCAGTTTCCCCAGCCGATGGCGAACCCGTAGGCCCAGAAGCTCATGCACCCCAAGGCGTAAATCATGAAATTCATGCTCATGGTATGGGCGGAGTTCTTTGCCCGGCACAAACCGGTTTCGACCATCGCAAACCCGGCCTGCATGAACATCACCAGGAAGCCGGCGATCAACGCCCAGACCATGTTGATCGAGAACAGGTTGTGGGCGATGCGGTCGTACAGATCGGTGGCGGTCAGCTTGGAAGGGATGTCGCCCTTACCATCGCCGGCAGGCGTGGCCCACGCGCCCGCCGCGCCGCCCGTCGGATCGGGCCAAGCGGGCTTGCTCTTGTCGGCGCTGACGCCGGAGAAGTACGGGGGGAGTTCCGGCGCGGCCGAAGCGGCGGGAGCGGCAGCCTTGGCGACGTCGGCTGCGGCCGGCGCAACGGCAGTGTCTGCCGCCACGCTCGTCGACGCCGCGATCATTCCGGTCATCACCGTAAGCGCATAAAGGTAGCGTTTGGTCCAGATGGCCATCTCGGCAACCTCGATTAGCGGAAGGATGAAATTAGTGTTCGCTGTGCCAGCCCAGCGCATGCAATATCCATGCCACTATCGCTAGGCATTGTTCGATCGCCGCTCACGGCCCGAAGTCCGTCGGCCCGGTTCCAAGCGACGCAAATGGCTTACGGACAAGAACGAATCATGGCACAACCGGAGCACATCATCGGGGTAGGAGATTTACGTATTGCAAGAAATCGTCAGCACGATTCGCGGCGCGTGCGGCTTATATAGGCACGCAATGCCTCGTATATATGCATTCCGTGGCCGCAACTTCCGATACGAGCCTAGGATTGCGACGGTGCCGGCCGATTGTGGGAACGATGCCCGCATACTAACGGTTTGGCGGCAACCCTTCGATGGTGTCGTGGGGTTGCGATTGCCGGGCCGATTGGCGGCAACTCAGAACGTGAAGATCATGTCGAAGCCGCCGGAAAGCTGCGTGCTGGCGGCGCCGTTGTTGAACGGCTGCACGGTGGTTCCGGCAAAGCCGTCAAACCAGTCGTAACGAAGTTCCGGACGGATGGTGATGTTGGCATGCGGTTTGTAGTTCACGCCGCCGGTAATGGCGAAGTAGTTGCCCCGGCTGCCGGCCGAGACGCGGGCGCCCTGCGGGTCCTGGAACCACTCGGCACGACCGCCGAGCGACCAACAGTCGTTGATCTTGTAGGTCAGATAGTTGTCGACCTCGTACCACTGGTTGTCGACGCCGGTGCGCGGGTTCACGTTGGAGTTAGAGCCAAGATCGTGCTCGAAAATGTAGGTCCACTTCTCCGTGAGCTTGTACGTGAAGATGAAGCAGTTGTAGTAGAGATCGCCCGAAGCAGCGCCGGCGAACGCCGTGCCGTCGCCCAGCCTTCCGGCAGACACGTACCATGCGAACGTCGCCTTCTCGGAAAGGTTCGAGGAGAAGCCGCCAAGGAACATCGAGCCGTTGTCCCTGTCCGCGAAGCCTTCGTCCCAGCCGTCGACCCAGCCGCCGTACAGATGGACCTTCTCGTTATAGGCGTAGTCGCCCAAGAAGCCGGTGTGGGTGAAGGGCTCGCCGAAGGTGTGCGAATAGGAATGCGAGTAAAAGAAGTTTTGCGGCGACTGGACCACTTCATACCCGATCGGCGTGTAGAAGTGGCCGATCTTGACTTTCAGATCGTTGTAGGCCACTTCCGCGTAAATCTGCGGCATGGCAAAGCCGTACTGGGCGGAAGTGTTCCAGTCGAAGTCGAAACTGCGGTCGCCGAAGCTTTGGGTCTGAGGGCCGTCGACGCCGAACAGATAGTCGACGCGGCCGCCGATGTCCCAGCCACAGCCCTTGGTGTCGGTCTTCCGCTCGGCATAGCCCCAGACCTGGTCGGCCGTAAAGCCGTCACCGATGTTGCGCAGGCCGATCGGACCGTTGCTCGGCGCACCGTACTGGTTGCCATAGATGCCCCCTTCCAGCCAGCCGCCCACCGTGATGTTGTGTTCTTTCAGGCAATCGGGCTGCGGCAGCGTCCAGGGATCGGCCAACTTGCCGCCCATGCACCAGAGACAGGAGGGTTTTTCTTCGCCATTGCTGGAGTCCGAGTCGCTGGCCTTGGCTTCGCCCGCCGTCTCCGGCGCGGGCGGCGCCGCTTTGTCGGCAGGCACGTTGCTGGCGCCGTTTTGCGCCACGGCGTAGTAGCCATCGCCAAATGTCGTTTTGGCCAACAAGAGGAGTGCGAGTACGACGCCGAGAGCCGTCCGTGGCAAAGTCTTCATGTGCTGGTGCTCCACAAAGCGGGTCTTGAGAGAAAGATGTGCGTAGCCGAGACCCGGCAGCTTCGCCCACAACATCGAGCAAGACAGGCCGCGCATGGCACCAGTCGCAGGCCGCTTCCGATCGTCACAGTCATGCTATCGGACCGTGAATTAACCCCGATTTACACGAAGGCGGGAAAATTGGGCAGAAGCGGTCAAAACGGCAGATCAGGAAGAGAGACTTTAACGTCCAGGAAGACCTTGATGCCCTATTGGGCTTGGTAACGACCCCGAACTGCCAGGTTGACCTCCAGAACGTTCACCAAGGGCACGCCGACAAGTCCGCCCAACGGTGCGTGGCTTTGCTCCCGGAGCAACCGTTCGATCTGCTCGTGCAGCTTGGCTTCGTCGCCGCCCGTCTTCTTGGCCCAAGCGGCGGCGACGCGATCCAATTGCCAGAGCGCGTTGTCGAGTGTGATGTCGGGATCGAGGCCCGAGCCGGAGGCCATCACCATGTCCGCAGGCACGCGCTCCAGGTCCGCATCAGCGTGTTCGTGCAGCCACATATCGAAGAATCCAGCCTGAATGTCTGTGCCTTCCTTTACCGGCTCGATTGTCTTTTCCGCCTTGCCGTCCGGCGTCTTGTGCTCGACGGTGCTGGGGAAAGTGCCTGGGTAGGTCTTGGAAAAGTCGGTGAAGAACGGCACCGCCAGGTCTTCGGGCTTTGGCTCCGGCGTGTCTGGATTGGCCTTGATCCACGCGGCCACGTCCTCCGGATGCGCCTTCTGCCAATCGGACACATACGCGGCATTCAACTTGTCGGCTTTGACCCAGTTCTGGGCGACCCCGGAGTGCAGCGCCGCCCATTGCGCCACGATTCCGGGCTTGCCGTCAAACTGATCCTTCTGAAACCAGTTTTCAACGTCGGGGGCGACAAGCTGGCCCTTTTTCGGACCGCTTCGATACTTCACGATCGGCCCGAGCTGCCGCGCCACGCGGTCGCGGAGCAAGTAGTTGTTCGCGCCCGAGTTCGAGGCGCCCGAGGCGGCCGCGTTATAGGAGGCCGCCGAGGGCCGCGGCTGGAAGTATTCGTCGGCCGTAAACGGCTGGGCCACGAGCCGCGAGCCGACCGGTTTGCCCCCGGCATCCGTCAGCAGGCTCCCCTGGGCCTTGTCGTGGAACAGCGTTTGTCCAATGCCCCAGAGCACCAGCGGATACAGGACCGAACAGAGCAGTACCGTGAGAACCAACAGCCAGAGGTTGGCACGCAGATGGGCGTTCATGTTTTGACTCCGAGATATCTTTCCCAATCTAGGCGAGGTTGATGGCCACCAAGAGCATGTCAATCAACTTGATGCCCACAAACGGCGCGACCACGCCGCCCAAACCCCAAATGAGCAGATTGCGCCGCAAGAGGGCGTCGGCGCCGATCGGCCGATACTTCACTCCCTTCAACGCGATCGGAATCAGCAGCGGAATAATGATGGCGTTGAAGATCACGGCCGAGAGTATCGCCGACGTGGGCGAGTGCAGGTTCATCACGTCGCAGGCCTTCAGCCACGGCAGCGTGCCGGCGAACATGGCCGGCACGATGGCAAAGTACTTGGCCACGTCGTTGGCGATGGAAAACGTTGTCAGAGCCCCGCGAGTCATCAGCAATTGCTTGCCGATTTCCACCGTTTCGATGAGCTTGGTGGGGTCGCTGTCGAGATCCACCATGTTGCCCGCTTCCTTGGCGGCCTGGGTGCCAGAGTTCATGGCCACGCCGACGTCGGCCTGGGCCAGGGCGGGGGCGTCGTTGGTGCCGTCGCCCATCATCGCCACCAACTTGCCTTCCGACTGTTCCTTGCGGATGTAGGCCAGCTTGGCCTCGGGGGTGGCTTCGGCGAGGAAATCATCCACCCCGGCCGAGGCCGCGATGGCCGAGGCCGTCAGCGGATTGTCGCCCGTGATCATCACGGTCCGCAGCCCCATCTGGCGGAGCCGCTGGAAGCGGTCCCGCATGCCGGGTTTGAGCACGTCTTCCAACACCACGAGACCCGCCAGGCGGTTTCCCTCGGCCACGAGCAAGGGGGTCGCTCCCTTGACGGCGATCGAATGAATTTGTGCATCGAGTCCCGAGGGGAGGGCGCCCCGCTGCTGCTCGATCAGACGTTTCACCGCGTCGGGCGCGCCTTTGCGGATGCGTTGTCCGTCGGGAAGGTCAACGCCGCTCATGCGGGTCTGCGCCGAGAAAGGAATGAACTTCGCGTCCCGCGGGATGAGCAAACCACCGCCCCGGCCTTCGCCGTCCGCCCGCTGCGCGTCGTTGAGCTTGTGATACACGCTGACGATGCTTTTGCCTTCGGGCGTCTCGTCGGCGCCCGAGGCCAACGCGGCGAGATAGGCCAGTTGCATGGGCGAGTATTCGCCAAAGGGCACGAACCGCGTGGCATGGCGGTTGCCCAACGTGATGGTCCCCGTCTTGTCCAAGAGCAGAGTGTCCACGTCGCCGGCGACCTCCACCGCCTTGCCGCTCTTGGCCAGGATGTTCGCCCGCAGGGCCCGGTCCATCCCGGCAATGCCGATGGCGGCCAAGAGTGCGCCAATCGTGGTGGGAATCAGGCAGACCAGCAGTGCCACGAGCGTCGGCACGTCGGTGCCCAGGCTCTTCACCGGCTGGCCGCTGAAGGCCGACATATACTGCTCGGCATTCAGCGCCATGGGCCAGAGGGTCGCCACAACGATGAGGAAGATCAACGTGAAAGCGGCCAGCACCAGCGACAGGGCTATTTCATTCGGCGTGCGTTGCCGAATGGCGCCCTCGACCAGGGCAATCATGCGATCGAGGAAGGTCTTGCCCGGCGAGGCGGTGATCTCGACGATGATCCAGTCGGAAAGGACGCGCGTGCCGCCGGTCACGCCGGAGCGGTCCCCGCCCGCCTCGCGGATGACCGGGGCCGATTCGCCGGTGATCGCCGATTCGTCGATGGAAGCCACGCCCTCGATGATCTCGCCATCGCTGGAGATCACCTGCCCGGCCTCGACGAGGATAATGTCGCCGCTCTGCAACCGCGAGGACGTGGTCTCTTCCACCTTCCAGCCGCGTCCTTCCAGGCCGAACACACCGTTCTTGGAGTAGTGTTGGAGTCGGCGGGCGGACGTTTCGCGCCGCGTCTTCCGCAGGGCATCGGCCTGGGCCTTGCCCCGCGCCTCGGCGATGGCCGAGGCGAAGTTCGCAAACAGCAAGGTCAGCACGAGCCAGAAGTCCAGGGCCAACAGATAGCCGACACCCGCCGCGCTCTGGTAACCCGCGAGCTTGGCAATCGTGTAGATGATGGTCAGCGCCGTTCCGACCTCGACCACGAACATCACCGGGTTCTTCCACTGGATGTCGGGACGGAGCATCACTAGCGACTGCTTGAAGGCCGTCTTGAGCAGCTTAGGTTCAAAGAGGCCGGCTCTTCGACTGTGCCGACGTGCGACCTTCAGATCATCCGGCGCGGGGCCAGTCACGCGAGGTTCCGTGAGCGTTGCGTTCGACATAGTGTATCAACCTCCGAAAGGAATCGGCCCCAAGTGCTCCGCCACGGGCCCGAGCACGGCAGCGGGAAGGAACAGCAAAGCCCCGATCAGAATGATCGTTCCCAACAAGACACAACCGAAAGTGAACGTGTCGGTCCGCATCGTGCCCACCGTCATGGGCGTGGGCTTTTTGCCCGCCAGACTCGCGGCCAAAGCCATCGGAGCGATGATCGGCACGAACCGGCTGATCAGCATTACCAGGCCGCACGCGATGTCCCACGGAACACTATAAGGGGCGGGCGGAGTGGGGTTATCCTCGGGCTTGTTGAATCCCCAGGTGTCTCCCAAGCCCTCAAAGCCCGAGCCGTTGTTGGCCGAGGCCGAACTGAACTCGTAAAGAACTTCGGAGAAGCCATGTGCCCCCGGATTGTTCTCCGCCTTGATGCCCCAGTCGGTGGCGGCGAACAGTCCCGTCGGCCCCAAAACCATCAACGGGTGAATCAACAGCGCCAGAGAGGCGAGCTTCATCTCCCGCGCCTCCACCTTCTTGCCCAGGTACTCAGGCGTGCGCCCGACCATCAGCCCTGCCAGGAATACGCCGACCACCAGGTACACCAAAAAGTTGATGAACCCCACGCCCACGCCACCCCAGATGCAATTGAGCCACATGCCCGTCAACGGGACAATCCCGGCCAGCGGATTGAGGCTGTCGTGCATGCAGTTGACCGAGCCGTTCGAGGTGTTCGTGGTGAGCGCCGCCCACGTAGCGCCGCGGAGCTTCCAAAGCGAAGCTCCTTTCCTTCCAGATTGCCCAGCGACTGATGCACCGGAAGGCCGGCTAAAGCCGGGTTTGGCTGGAGCGTGTCGCAATAGATCGCGCAGGCGACGGTTCCCGCCGAGAGCAACAGCATGACGCCGAAGATCACCGCCGCATCCCGGAAGCGGCGGAGCATCTTGCCGAAAGTCACGAGCGTCGCCAGCGGCAGCAGGAAAATGCCGACGCAACTCAAGAGATTGCTCAGCGCGTTGGGGTTCTCGAAGGGATGCGCGCTATTGGCCCCAAAATAGCCGCCGCCGTTGGTGCCGAACTGCTTGACCGCGATGATGGCCGCCACCGGGCCGCGGGCGATCTGTTGAACAAGGTTCGGCTGACCGCCGGCGTCGGTCCCCATCGCGCCGGGCTCCAGCGTGACGGCATCCACGTGCCCTTCGAGCGTCATCGGCACGCCGCTGGCCATGAGCAGAACGCCAACGACGAAGCAGAGCGGCGTGAAGACATACGCCACGCCACGCCATAGGTCGACGTAGAAGTTGCCCATGTGCTTGTCGCCGCGAAGGCCGCGGATGATCGCCAGCAGGGCCGCCATTCCGATGATGGGGGAGAGCGCCTGCTTCCAGCAGACGAAGAACAACTGGCTGAAGTACGACAGGTGTACCTCGCCCGAGTAGTGCTGTTGATTGGTATTGGTCAAGAACGAAACGACGGTGTGGAAGATCGTGGTCGGAGCGAGCATCTTTTTGCCATCTGGGTTCAGCGGCAGATAGGGTTGCAGAGCCAGGACCGCGAACCCGACCAGGAACGTCACGACGTTGAAGGCCATGAACGCCAGCGCATACTGCTTCCAGTTCTGCGGCCCCGTGTCCAGCCGCGATTCGATCCATCGAAGCCACTTCGGCGTGTGAAGACGACCGTCGAACACCCGGGCCATGAACAGGCCGATCGGGACCGCCAGCGCAAACGTCACGCTGTAGACAAGAAGTGGAAGAACCCAGACCTGCCACATGGGCGAGACCCTTTCCTTTTAGAACCACTCGGGCCGCAGCAGAGCGGCGGTGAGGTAAACCAACAGCAGCACGGTGGCGGCAGCGGTGAGAATCTGTAAAGCATCCATGAGACATCCCTCAAATCTTGTCACATGCGACAACGAAGGCCGTCAGCAGGCCCAACGTCGCCACGCCCAAAAAAAACATGGCCGGCAGCCAAATTGTCAGGTCCATAGCTCTTGCTCCTTCTCGGCGGGAACGCGGGGATTATATCGGTTTGGTCAATCGTGAAAGGTCATTGTCCGTGCCAGGTACGAGTCGCGGTTCGATTGCCGGCGTTCTTGGGAGCAATCGAGCCGCGAAACGTCGAGACGTATTGACCGCGGGAAAAAAGTTGCGGTGCGTCAGGCGGAGGCCGGGTGCCACGAACGATTTTTGATTCCGCCGATCGCGAACGCATCGCAGCCCTGGGATCCACCGCATCGTTGCCATTCAGCTTGCTCCTGCTAGGGAGTCGGTCGGGCCGTCCATCGAAGTGACCCTCGAACTTCTCGCAGACCCAGGCGAAGCCGACCAAGACGGCTGCCACCGCCAGGCCCAACAGGATCATCGTGCCCAAAAAAGCTACCGGCGAGCCCTTCGGCATGAAGATCTCGAGGAGGGCGCCGAGACACGACAGAATTCCGCCCGCCGCAAGGATGGAACTGATCGCCAAGGTGTTTTTCCACGCGTGTCGCCACATGGCTTGTCCTCCCATGCGGGAAGTCTTCGGCAGCCGCTTTCGCCGCGGAAGCTGCCGCGATACAATCCCCGATCATCCGAGGCCGCGGCACCGTAGCTGCACAAGGTCTTTCGCATTCTGCGTGCCGTCCTGGAACAGAAGATATAAGTGCTATCTTTGTAAAGAGTTGCGAACAACGGCGTTTGTGGAATCACGGCCTTGGGATTGCATCTTGCACGATCAGTCGTGCAAAATGCACACTGCACGGCGGTGGACCAGACCCGGGACACGACTGATGAACATCCTCGTGATCGACGACGACGCGAGCCTCCGACGCACCCTGCGGATGTCGCTGGAAGTGCTCGGACACCAGGCGGTCGAGGCCCGCGATGGCGCCCAGGCATTGGACGTTCTGGGGCATCGGCCCTTCGACGTGGTTCTGTTGGACTTGCGTCTTGCTCAAGAGCAGGGGCTCGACCTGCTGCCGCGGCTGTTGAGCCTGGCCCCGCTGCTCCGGGTGGTGATCGTTACGGCCTACGCGACGATCGAAACGGCGGTGGAGGCCATGCGGCGCGGCGCGTTCGATTATCTGCCCAAGCCGTTCACCCCCGATCAGCTTCGCGTCGTGCTCGAACGGATCGCCCAGATGCGGCGGCTGCAATCCCACGTGGACGAGTTGGAGGAGCAGGTCCGTTGGGTGGTGCCGGAGGTTGACCTGCAAACCAGTGAGCCGGCCATGCGCGAGGCCCTGGAGGTGGCCTTCAAGACCGCCGCCAGCGAGGCCACGATCCTGCTGCGCGGCGAAAGCGGCACCGGCAAGGGCGTGCTCGCCCGCGCGATCCACGCCCGCAGTCCGCGCGCGGGCGGTCCCTTCGTCACGGTTCATTGCCCCAGTCTCTCGGCCGAGTTGCTGGAGAGCGAGTTGTTCGGGCACGCGGAGGGGGCGTTCACCGGCGCCGTGCGCGACACGATCGGCAAGGTGACCACCGCCGAGGGCGGCACGCTGTTTCTCGACGAAATCGGCGACCTGCCGCTGGCCCTCCAGCCCAAACTCCTCCGCCTGCTCCAGGAGCGATGCTACGAGCGGGTGGGAGAAACGCGGACGCGAGCCGGCGACGTGCGGATCCTGGCTGCCACCAATCACAACCTGGAGGCCGAGATTGCGGCCGGCCGTTTTCGCGAAGACCTCTTCTACCGCCTGAACGTGATTGAGATAACCGTGCCGCCATTGCGGCAGCGACCCGAGGATATTCTCCCGTTGGCGGAACACCTGCTGCGTTTCTTCGCTCGCCAGAACGGCAAGGCCATCGCGGGTTTTTCCGTGCCGGCGCGAGATGCCCTCCTCCGCTATCCGTGGCCCGGCAACATCCGCGAGCTGCGCAACGCGATCGAGCGGGGCGTGATCCTCGCGTCCGGAAATCGCGTCGAACTGAGCGACCTGCCGTCGCAGACGGCCGGCACGGAGAGTGCGCTGGCGGCCGCGGGCGGACCTCAAACGCTCGAACAGATGGAGGCCGACCATATCCGGCGCGTTCTGGCCGACGCCGCGACCGCGGAAGAAGCGGCGGCCCAGTTGGGCATCGACCCGAGCACCTTGTACCGAAAACGGAAGAAATACGGAATATGATGGGCATGGCACAACGTCCAGAAAGGGTCCACATGACGTTTCGCCGGCGAATCATCCTGGCGATGGTTCCTTTGTTTGTCCTGCTCGTGGCGCTGGGCGGCACGGGAACCGTCCTGATCTATCACCTCGGCAATCAGATTGACCAGATCCTGCGCGAGAATTACGACAGCGTGATCTACATGCGGAACCTCAACGAGGCCCTGGAACGCATCGACTCGTCGTTCCAGTTCGCGCTGGCCGGGCGGGAAAAGGAATCCCGCGAACAATACCAGGTCAATTGGAAACTCTACGAAGTCAGCCTGGCGAAAGAGCAGGGCAACATCACCCTGCCCGGCGAAGGAGAACTGGCCGACAAGCTGAGGAAGCTCAGCGATGACTATCGCCGGCGGGGAGACGAGTTCTTCGCCCAGCCCGGCCCGCAGCGCGATCGGCTCTACTTTGACTCGGGGAATCAGGGGGGCCTTTACGGCGACTTCCGCGCGATCAAGGCTGTCTCCGGCGAGATTCTGCAGATCAACCAGGATAATATGGAGGAGGCCAACGCCGAAGCGCTGCGTTTGGCCAGCTCCTCGTTTTTCTGGTACGGCGGCGGTTTGGCGTTCGGCATCGCCTTGGCCCTGGTGCTGGTCGGCCACACGATTCGCACGATCATCAATCCGGTGCGGGCCGTCACCGAATCGGCGATGGCCATCGGCGCGGGCAATCTCGATCAGCTCGTGCCCATCACGTCCGAGGATGAACTGGGCCAATTGGCCGCCGCCTTCAACGCGATGACGCGCCAGCTCCGCGAGTTTCGCCAATCGCACAAGGCCCAGTTGATTCGGGCGCAGCAGACCAGCCAGGCGACGATCGACGCCTTTCCCAATCCGGTGCTGGTGATCGATCCGCAGCAGCACGTGGAGATGGCCAATCCGGCCGCCCGCCGCCTGTTCGGCGTTTGGCCGCGGGAGGACGGAAAAAGCTCGCTGGCGGTTTGGGAGCCGCCCGAGCCGTTGCGCCAGCCGCTGGCCGATGTCTTGCAGCATCAGCGCGAGTACGTGCCGCAGGGTTTCGACAAGGCCGTTGTGTTGTCCATCGGCGAGGAAACGCATTCGTTCCTGCCGCGGATTCTGCCGATCCGGGACTCCGCGGGGGCGACGCTCGGCGCGGCGGCGATCCTCGAAGACATTACCCGGTTCCGCTTGCTCGACGAGGTGAAGACCAACCTCGTGGCCACCGTGAGCCACGAACTGAAGACGCCGTTGACCAGCATCCGGCTCGTGCTGCACCTTCTGTTGGAGGAGAACGTGGGGCCGTTGCTGCCGAAGCAAGTGGAATTGCTGGTGGACGCCCGCGACAACGCTGAGCGGCTCTTGGTGATGATCAACAACTTGCTGGACCTGGCGCGGCTGGAACAGGGACGGACCCAACTCCGCGTGCGGCCGGAGCGGCCGGCCGCGCTGCTGCAAGCGGCGGCCGATGACTTCCGGCCTCGCGCGGCGGATCAGGGCGTCGAGCTCTCGGTCGAGGCGTCCGGCGACTTGCCGCCCGTGGCCGTCGATGCCGACCAGTTCCAACACGCCTTGCAGAACCTGTTGGACAACGCCTTGGCCCACACGCCCCAGGGCGGGCGCATCACGCTTTCCGCCCGGCCGGCCGGCGGCAAGGTCGCCTTCGCCGTCGCCGATACCGGCTCCGGAATCCCCGCCGAGTATCTGCCGCTGGTGTTCGAGAGATACTTCCGCGTGCCGGGGGAGACTGCCCGCGGCGGCAGCGGGCTGGGGCTGGCGATCGTCCGCGAGATCGCGAACGCCCACGGCGGCACGGTCGAATGCCAGAGCCAGCCGGGAGAGAACACCGTATTCCGCATGTCGTTGCCGATCTGGTCCTCGGGCGGCGCCGAGGAGTCCTCCGGGCCAGAGGCTCAGGGATCGACTCACAATCACGATTAACGAAGGCACGAACAGAGGCACGAGCGATGGCCGGCGACGAATTGCAGCCCAAGCCCGAGCTTTTTCTCGATCTCATCCGCCGCCAGCAGCGCGGCCGGCTGAAGATCTACCTGGGCTTTGCCGCCGGGGTCGGCAAGACCTACGACATGCTCCAGGAAGGCAACCGGCTGCGACGGCAAGGCATCGACGTGGCGATCGGCTTTGTCGAAACCCACGGCCGGGCGGAGACGCTCGCCCAGGTCGGCGATCTGGAGCAGGTGCCTCGCCGCCGGATCGACTATCGCGGCATCGTGCTGGAGGAGATGGACGTCGACGCGGTGCTCGCGCGAAGGCCAACGATCGCGCTGGTGGACGAATTGGCCCATACCAACGCCCCCGGCAGCCGCAATGCGAAACGCTACCAGGACGTCGAAGAAATCCTCCGCGCCGGCACGAGCGTCATCACCACGCTCAACATCCAACACCTGGAGAGCCTGCACGACATCGTCGAACGGGCCACGGGCGTGCGGGTCAAAGAGCGCATTCCCGACTACCTAGTGGCGATGGCCGATCAGATCGTCAACGTCGACCTCTCCGCCGAGGACCTCCGCGAGCGGCTTCAGACCGGAAAAATCTATCCGCCCGAGCGAATCCAGACGGCCCTGGAGAACTTCTTCGTGCCGGAGAAACTGACGCAACTCCGCGAGCTGGCGATGGAGGAAATCGCCTTCCGGCTCGATCGGCATCGCCGCGAAGAGTCGCAGCGAAGCGGCGATGCCACCTCGGGCTCCGAACGCGTGATGGTCTGCCTGAGCTCGCGAAGTCCGCACGCCGCCGCCCTGTTGCGCAAGGCCGCCCGCATCGCCGACCGCTTGGGCGCCCCGTGGTACGCGGTCTACGTGCAGACTCCCCGCGAAGCCCTGGAGAACATCGATGCCGCGACGCAACGGGAGATCGGCAACAACTTGGACCTTGCCCGGCAGTTGGGCGGAACGTCTCTGTCGTTCAAAGGGACGGGCCTCGTCGGCACGATTGCCTCTTTCGTCGAGGAGTACGGCATCACGCACATCATCTTGGGGCGGAGCCGGCAGCCCTGGTACCGCCGTTGGTTCGGCCGATCCATCCTCGACAATCTGCTGCAGACGATTCCCGGCGTGGACGTGATCGTGGTCGACAACAGCCCGTCGCGGCGTCTCTGAGTTCAGGCGGAGCGAGAGTCTCGCGTGCCGCGTCGCGATGGGCCTCGGCAGGGGAAATTTCCCCCAAAATGGCCCTCCCCAATGCTTGTGGACGCCCCGCCGAACGGCAATAATGGGAGCGTTCGGCCCGCGACGTATCCGGGCCATGCTGATCCGCGTACTTTCCGCGCAATGACAGGAGTTGACATGATGAAGAAATGCTTGTTCGCGGCGACGGGCGCTTGCGGGATGATCCTCGGCCTGCTCTCCGGCATCGGCCTTGCCGCCGACGCGACGATCGCGCTGGTGCCGCAGCCGCTAAAGCTGGAACGCAAGGAGGGCGCGTTTACGTTGAACAAGGATACCAGTATTGTCGTCACGAAGGACGTTGCCCACGTTGGAGAACAATGGGCAGATCGCGTCAATCGCAGCACGGGCTACAAGTTGGCTGTATTGCGGCTATCGCGGCTGGAGGAATGGAGCCCGAGTTACGATAACCACATTATCCTGGCGCTGGTTGCCCCGAGCGGCAATCCTACCATCAGCGCTGAGGGCTATCAATTGGAGGTTACGCCCTGCCGCATCACAATCACCGCCACCGACGGGGCCGGGCTATTCTACGGCACGCAAACGCTGCTGCAACTGTTGCCGCCGCAGATTTTCAGCCCGACGAAGGTTGACGAGGGAGTGGCGTGGACGGTGCCGGTGGTGAAGATCGAAGATCAGCCGCGGTTCCCCTGGCGGGGCCTGATGCTGGACGTCAGCCGCCACTTCTTCAACAAGGACGAGATCAAGAACTTTCTCGACCTGATGGCCCAGCACAAGATGAATACGTTCCACTGGCACCTGGTCGACGACCAGGGCTGGCGGATCGAGATCAAACGCTATCCCAAGCTCACCGAGGTTGGCGCATGGCGGAAGGACATCGGCTTCGGTTTCGATCCCAAGGAGAGCACCGCCTACGGCCCCGACGGGCGTTACGGCGGCTTCTTCACGCAGGACGACGTCCGCGAAATCGTGGCTTACGCGAAGGACCGCTACATCACCATCGTGCCGGAGATCGAGATGCCCGGCCATTCGGTGGCCGCGCTGGCGGCCTATCCCGAGCTCGAGCTGCAACGGCGGGCAGATCGACAAGGCGGGGAAGTTGGTGCCGTTCAGCACCGATGCCCAGGCTGGAATCTTTCTGGGCGTCTATTGTGCCGGCAACGACGCCGCCTTCGAGTTCCTCCAAAACGTCCTGCTGGAAGTGATGGACCTGTTCCCGAGCAAGCGCATCCACGTCGGCGGCGACGAGGTCAAGAAGGACACCTGGAAACGTTGCGAAAAGTGCCAGGCCCGCATTCAGAAAGAGGGACTCAAGGACGAAAAGGAACTGCAAAGCTACTTCATCCGGCGGATCGAGAAGTTCCTGAACGCCCACGACCGCACGTTGATCGGCTGGGACGAGATCCTCGAAGGTGGACTGGCGCCGAACGCCACGGTGATGAGCTGGCGCGGCATCAAGGGGGGCATCGCCGCGGCCAACTCCGATCACGAGGTGGTGATGACGCCCACCTCGAACTGCTATTTCGACTACCGCCAGGCGGCCACCGGCGAGCCGCGGGCCATCGGCGGCGACAAACCGGGCCCCGGCCGAATCCTGTCTACCGAGAAGGTCTACGCCTTCGAGCCGGTTCCCGCGGAGCTTCCCGCCGAGAAGGCCAAGTACATCCTCGGCGCCGACGGCAACCTGTGGAGCGAGTATTTCCCCAACTACGCCCAGGTGCAATACATGGCCTATCCGCGGGCGTGCGCGATGGCCGAATTGACCTGGACCGAAGCGAAGCAGAAGAACTGGGCAGATTTCCAGAAACGGCTCGACACGCACCTTCAGCGGCTCAAGGCCCAAAAGGTCAACTACCGCCAGCCGCGGGCGGACTAAGACGTTGCTGCGAGCAAGCATATTTCACGAACTATTTCTGCGGGGCTCAAAGGAAGAAAGGATCACACATGACCGCGAAAGGCAAAGTGAAAGTCGGCATTATCGGTTCGCAGTTCGAGGCCGACATCCAGGCCGAGTCGTTCCGCTTGATGCCGGAAGAGGCCGAGGTGGTGGCCGTGTCCTCGCCCACGCGCGGGCCATGCCGAGGAGTTCGCCAAGAAGTTCGGCATCCCGCGGGTGTTCCACGACTATCGCGAGATGCTCAAGGAGTCGGACATCGAGATGGTCACCATCGCGGCCCCCAACGCCCTGCACTGCCAGATGACCGTCGACATCGCCAATGCCGGCAAGCACGTGGTCTGCGAAAAGCCGCTGTGCATGACCCTCGAAGAGGCCGACATCATGATCGACACCTGCCGCCAGAAAGGCGTGCTGCTGATGTACGGCGAGGAGCTGTTCTTCACGCCCAAGTACGTCCGCGCCAAGCGGATGGCCGACGAGGGGGCCTTCGGCAAGGTGTACCTCGTCAAACAGAGTGAAAAGCACTTCGGCCCGCACTCGCCCTGGTTCTGGGACGCCAACAGATCGGGCGGCGGGGCCCTGATGGACCTGGGCTGCCACGGCATCGCCTTCTGCTATTGGTTCCTCAACCGGCCCGACGATCAAGAGCGTCTACTGCCAGATGGGCACCTACGTGCACGGCGACAAGACGAAGTGCGAAGACAACAGCTTCTGCATCGTCGAGTTCGAGGGCAACGCAGGTGGGCATCATCGAGAACAGTTGGGCCCGCCGCGGCGGCATGGACGACTGCATCGAGGTCTACGGCGAAGGCGGCGTGAGCTATGCCGACCTGCACATGGGCAACGCCATGCCCACCTATAGCGAATACGGCTACGGCTACGCGGTCGAAAAGGCCCCGACCACGAAGGGCTGGACCTATCCGGTGTTCGAGGAGTTTTGGAACTACGGCCTGCCGCAGGAGATGCACCATTTCGCCCGCTGCGTCCGCGGCAAGGAGACGCCGATCGCCACGGGCGAGGACGGCCGCGTGGTGCAAGAAGTGCTTTACGCCGGCTACGAGTCGGCCCGCCGCGGGGCCAAGGTCGAACTGCCGTTCCGGCCGAAGGGCGTGAAGCGGCCGATTGATTTGTGGTTGGGCGGGAAGTAGGCTTGTGAGCAAGAACGTGTGCGAGAAGTCTCCCGTCTCCCTTTTGGGAGAGGGGCAGGGGGTGAGGGCTCGGACGGACGAAGCTATGGCCGGCGTGCTATGGTCAACAACAAACAGGACATTCTTGGCGCGCTCCGTCAAAACCGATCCCGTTTGATCGCCTTGGGCGTAAAGCGGATTGGCCTATTCGGTTCCTTCGTGCGTCAAGAGCAGAGCCCCGAGAGCGACGTCGATCTCCTCGTCGAGTTCGAGCCGGACCGAAAGACGTTCGATGCCTTCATGGAACTGTCCTTCTTCCTGGAGGAAATCCTGCAGCGCCGCGTCGAGTTGGTCACGCTGGAGTCGTTGAGCCCCCATCTCGGTCCGCATATTCTCAAGGAGGTGGAGTATGCCGCTCTCGCCGCTTGAGTATCTGCGTCACATGCTGGACGAGGCGGAGTACTTGATGTCAGAGAGGGAAGCAGCGACGCAAACCGCGATAGTGCAACATATCACCGTTGGCGCGGACGCGTAATCACAGCGGTGCGCTCATTGTGGCGTCGGAAGATGAAAGCAAACGCGAATTAGGCGTCGCGTGCGGAATTGTCCGCAAACTACCCGTTTTGGAGTCTGAGCGTATCTCCGCCCCGCCGCCACTTTCTCACTCGACGGACCATTCACATGACGCCACTCGACATTCTTCGCAGTCGGAACCTCTTGGGTCGAAGCAGAGTGAATTCGTCAGTGATTTCGCGTTTGTCCTTGGCAAGAATTAGAGAATTGGCCGACAACATTCAGAACTGTATTCGCTCCACTACGGCATGTACTCCACGCTCACCATTTGCACATACCGCCTCGCTGGGCCTTGGGGGCAGCGATCGCGAGTGCGTCGCGCACAAATGCCGCATATCACGCGTACAAAAACTGGCCAGGTTCGCGCTCATGTACAGCGATAAGGCCTACATTGCGAGTTTCTTCGACAAGTACGATAGTTGGACATCCCGCAAAGACGTGTCGGAGGCACGGGAGTATCTTCTCGACGACATATCGGTCCTTGCTCAGGTTCAGGCCCTTATCGATCACGGATATATCGAACTCTATGCACCGGTACGCAATGTGTGTTTCGCATGTCAAGTCCAGGAGCTTCTTGGTGAGACTGCTGCCAGACGCTTCATGACCCAATACCGGCCTCCTCGGCAGAATCTGTGGGTTGATTTGGGCCGTGAAACTCAGTTTGAATCTGGATTTTCAGGGGTTTTCGTGATTTCGGGAGCCTCAACGATCTGATTCATAGATTCCATCCCCGTTTTTCCGTGGCAAAGGTCCGTGCGTTGCAGATGTGGGAGACCCGACGAGGGCCGTTACACAACAAGAAAACCCCGGTTTTGCGGCTGTTTCCACCGTCATTTATTTGCCCTGCCATCCCTCAGAAAATCCACCTTGCCAGGACGAATCCCCCGTAGGCCCATTTTTCACCCACAGATTTTGCCGAAGACCCCAATACCGAAAGCTTGGGGAGCAGTACCTCGACATAATATGCGTCGATTGTCGCAAGCTCTCGAAGGAGTGGTGTTTCCACTGCAATGGACCGGCTCCGTTCTTCGAGCACGATGTAGTCGTGATGCAAAACAAAATCCCTAACGCGCTGGCTTGCAGGCCACGGGTCAGTAAGAGAGCAGAAGAGGGCAGAGCGGTTCCCCTGTCGAAAGCCCTTGTGAGGGATCTTGGGCTCCACACCCGCTTCGCACACGACGTTGCAAGCAATGCCGTGCTCGGTATTGTGACATCGGCATGTCTCAACACGACGTTTGTGACCGAGAGCGAACTTCATATCTCTTTTCTTAACATGCTGCAGCGGACGCCGAAAATGCGGAATAAGAACAACATCGCGTTTGAGCACCTCACGTCCATTGTGCCGTTTGTGGAAGATGTCGCTATCCGTGATATCGTCAGGCTCCGGGAACGGGAAAGTGAAGCGTTCATTGCCTACCGTCATGCGCTTCGTGAAGCGATTGATCAGTTTGGCAGGTCTGGCAAAGATTTCACGATTTCTGATGCGCAGCGCTCTGCACGCCGACGTCATCGCGCCCAAACTGGCGGAATTGGACCGCAGAGTGAAGCGAAGCAAGCGTGACCTAATCGAGAAGCCGTTTCGATCCGCCGCCGGACTTGTTGGAGCAATCTCATTCGGCATGCTGACCGGGCTCATACCAGTGGATGTTTCAGTTCTCGCTACAACTGTGGGCGTAGCCAAGTTCGGCAGCGACCTAATCAAGGAACTTATGGCGGCAGGGGACAAGGAAGATACGATTCGCAACGACCAGTTCTATTTCCTCTGGAAAGTGAGGGAGCGGGTGCAGAAGAAGAGGTGAGGTAGGGGACGAAACAACGGGGTCGGGAGTCTTTGCGATGACGAATTGCCCGTCCCGATGATGCCCAAGGGACCGTTTCCGCCGATGTCGGGCGAACATATAATGTAGGGCGCGTGGGACGCGACAACGCGAAGGTGTTTCCCCGCGGAGCAAAACGTGATGGTGTATCGAGGTCACGTAGAGAACGGCGTGATCCGCTCGCCGGACTCGGTGGTGCTGCCGGACGGGGCGGAGGTGCGCGCGGAGATTGTGGCTCCCGCAAACGGCCCCGGAACGCCGGAGACCGGCCTGAGCCTGTACGACCGGCTGAAACCGCTGATCGGGGCGGCCACGAACCTGCCGCCTGACGCCTCTGTCAATATCGATCATTACCTCTACAGCCATCCGAAGAAGTGAACAACGCCTTCGCGTCGCGTGTCACTACTGGCTTGTCCAGTAGTGACATTGTACGTAAGCGTCAATAAATCGCCAGCCAGGGCCGAGCGTCTTGATCGGCCCGAGGCGGGTTGATCTGCGTGGTCGATTACTTACACGGCGGGGGCTGGCCGCGGCCGTACCCGCGTGGCAAGGCGGCATTTGCCGAGAGTCCTGTTTTCAGAAGCGGCCCCAAAAAAACGGTCCGATCTCGCAATTCGGCAATGCCCGATGGAGTTCCCTACCACTTTGCCACGGCCCGCACCACCAAGCGGCGGTCGCGCAGCGACTTTGCAGCCGTGGCGTGTTGGCAGCAGTTTTGCTCGCAATGACTGTCAGTAGGTTGAAGCTTTATACGGTGTGTCGCGAAATGGCCAGTGAATTCCGGGCCCTTCGTTGCTATCGTTCTCCCGCAATGCCTTGGTGTTGCGGTAGGCGAGATACAAGATCCGCCGGCCGTCGGGGCTGATCTGAAAGTTGCAGACCCCGCCGCCCTCGCCCAATGGCTCGCTGATCCTGACAGACTTTCCGCTACCGTCGATCGGCCGCGCATGGACCTGCCGCGTGAGCTTCGACGGCCCGGCAAGGTAGATCACCTGCCTGCTGTCGGGCGTGATGTCGAAAGCGTAGAGGTTGCCCTCGGTCTTGGGCGAATCGCTCAGCCTTGCCAAACTGCCGTTGCCGTCGATTGGCCGGCTGTACAAACCGTATAGGCCGGTGCGAACGTCCTGCGGTACGCGGAACACGACTCGGCGGCTATCGGGGCTGATTTGGAAGTCGACGTAGACGAATTCCCCACGGCGAGACGGCGAGTAGAGTTCGGCCGGCGCATCGCTGCCGTCGAGGGAGCGACTGCACAGGTGATACGTCGGGACGCCATCCCCCCCGGAACGAGCCAGATAAACGGCGCGTTTCCCGTCGGGACTGACGGCGAAGTAACGGATGTAAGTCGCGCTGCACAGCATGACCGGCTCGCCTCCTCGCCCAATCGGCCGACTCCATAGGGCGTTATTTTCACCAATTTGGAAGACAACCCGCCGGCTGTCCGGGCTGATTTTGCACGCGTAGGGGAAACCTGCGCCGATGTCGCCGATCGAGCCGCTGAGGTCGACGGGCGGGCGTGATCCGTCGATCGGAACGCTGTAGAGAGAATAGGCGCTGCCCGACTTTCCTCGGAAAACGACCTGTCGGCTGTCGCGGCTCACGGCAAGGTTGGTATAGACCGTGATTGCCCCGTTCAATGCGATCGGGCCGACACCCTCGATCGGCTGACTGTACAGCGAGTGGGGCATGTTGAATCCATCCAGGTAAACGACCCACTTGCCGTCGGCGCTTAGCTGGAACCGCTGCACGTCCGTTTGCCGAGGACCGTTCATCTTGACCGGCGCTGCCCGCCCGTCGATCATCGTACTGTAGAGATCGACAGCGCGTCGCACCGGGCCGTGCAGATGAACGAAGTCTCCCGCCCGGTTGAAGAATACTCTCTTGCTGTCGGGACTGACCCAGAGCCACGAGCAGAGGTGGCCCGGAAGATCCAGCTTGACAGACTCCGCATCTCCAGCAAGGTTCCGGCTGTACAATGCGCCTCGTAATCGAGCCAAATAACGCGACGGCTATCTGGGCTGATGGTCCACGACTTGGCGCTGTCGCGGCCATTGATCTTGACTGGCCGGCCGCGACCATCGAGGCTCGCGACGTAGATATCGCCGTAAATATCGCCAGGTTCGTCCGGGCCGGCGACCCGATACACCACCCGCTCGCTATCCGGACTCATTTCGTACTGGAGAACGTTACCGCCCGCTGGCAGCGGCAAGTTCAGTTTCACGGCGTCGTCGCCGGCATCGATTCGGCGGCTGTACAACTCCAATTCCACGAACTTATAGACCGGCGGAGCCGCGGAGGTAACGCTAGGCGAGCGGTCGCCTGCCTTCTTCGCTTCCGTGCCATAGCTCGGGAGGGATGCGGCGAAAACGAAGCAGGCCACGACGCATAAACATGCCGTCTTCACCCTTGAAACTCCTTTTTTCCGGATTGCGTTTGTCACGTCATGGCAGCGATGACGCCACCGCGAGCTGGTCGCACAACGCTTCTCCAGCACAGTGATTCTACAAGAGTATCAGGAGAAGTGCTAGAAACTTGACAACTGTGAAGCGAACGCCGGTCACTATCACGGGGTCGACGGACCAACGCCCGACACCGATATTCCGCGTAATGGCCGGAAATGGTCGCCCCACTAAGACCCGACAGCGATCCGGCGGGCGGCCCGTTTCCGGCGGCGACGGGCCTGGGCTTCGCGGGATTCTTCTTCCCGCTGCTCCAGCCGATGCTCGGGATGGGCGGCCACCCAGCGATCCGGCAGCAGGGCTTCCAGGGCAGCCGTGTCGCCGGGGGCAATGGCCGCAATCCGACGCAGCACGTCGGTCAGGTACGGCCACACGTCCACGCAGTTCCGCCGGGCACTCTGCACCAGCGTGTAGAGCGTCGCCGCCGTCTGGCCGCCCTTCTCGCTTCCGAAGAAGAGGTAGTTTTTTCTGCCGATAGCGACGGGCCGCAGAAGCCGCTCAATCACGTTGTTATCTATTGGAATCCTTCCGTCACTGGTGTATCGGACGAAGGCATCCCAGCGGTTCAGCACGTAGTCGATCGCCTCGGCCAGCTTCGCCGTGGGACGCAACGTGGGCCGCACCTCATCGAATCGGGCCTTCATCCGCGCCAGGATCGGCAACGCCTCCGCCTGACGCAACGCCCGGCGATCTTCCGCCGACATCTCCTTCGCACGGTCCTCGATGTCGTAAAGCTGCTGCGTCCAGATCATGGCTTCGTGGACCAGCGGATGGCTGGTCGCCGGAATCGCTTCCTCGAAGCCCCTCCGACCGTGAGCCCAGCACGCCACATCCACCAGGCGGCCCGCCGAATGGCGCACCAGCGAGGTGTAGACCACGTAGCCGTCGGTCTGCAAATAACCACGATAATCGGCCAACATTTCTGCCGGCCCGTCCCGACTGCGGCTGGGGCGGAAGTCGTAGAACACGTAGCGATGGTCGGCATCGCCCGCATAACCGCTGAGGTAGCCGGTGATCGCCTTGCCGTGTCCCGGCTTGAGCATCCGCACCTCCGTTTCGTCGGCGTTGATGACGATGCTGGCGAGCACCCGCTGGCGGATCAGTCGTTCCAGAGGCCGCAAGGCCAGGGCCGTCCGACCCAACAGCCCGCACAACAGCGCCCGCGACAGCCATCGCTTCAGCGGACCCAGGAGCAGTTCCTGCTGCCGATAGACCGGCAAGTGGTGCAGGAACTTCCAGGTCACCAGCCAAGCCAGGATACTCGGCCCGAAGGGGCTCTTCTCCACGGCCTGCGGCGGCCTCTGCGTGGTCAGCATCTGCGAGCCGTCGTGACATGCGAACAGCCGTAGGTGTACCGCACTTCTTCGACCACGTACAGCTTCGCCTCTTCCATCTCCACCCGCTTCGTGACGTGGGTGCGGGTGATGATCCGCTGGGCTCCACAGCAGCCGCAAGGCAATTCCTCGGGAGGCAACGGATACTCGATCCGCCGATGTTCCCAGAATTGCGGGAACTCGATCCTGGGTCGTCGTGGCTTTCGTCGAGTCCGAGGCGGCGGCGAGTCCGCATTGGCGTCCTGGGAGTTCTGCTGCTTGGCATCCAACCCCTCGACGGCTTCGGGCACGAAGAGCAGCTTCTGATCGGGCGAGGGTGCATACCGCTCGCGACGTTGGCCGAACATCGCCCGCTTAAAGAACCGCAGTTGCTCGGCGGCCTTCGCCAGTTGCTCCTGGTAAGCGGCGATGACTTCCTGCTGCTGCGCGATGACCGCCTGCTGGTCGGAGTCCCTCTGCTCCAGCTCACGAATCCGTTGCTGGCAGGCCACCAGTTGATCGGCAAGAGATGGACTTCCGTGCTCCATGCCTTATTAAACGCTCGACACTGCCATTTGGTTCTGCTGGCACAGAGATTTTTTTCGGAGCAGCAGAATCGGCGTCATGCACGCCGCCATCGCGGACGACGCCGCACGCTGGCCAAGTCGATGCCTTCCAAGATCAGCGTCAAATCGCTCAGGCGCATCTCGATTCCGGCGGGCGAAGTCGAACCATCCTCCCGCACAGCCCGCGCTGCTTTCGGCACTTCAAAGGTTCCGCCTTCCAATCGCTTGTACCAAATGACTAGGCCGTCGCCCGCAAACCAAAGTACCTTCACGCGATCGCCACGCCGATTGAAGAAGAGGAACAGGTCGCCCGATTCCACCTGCTGGCCCAGTTCTCGCTCCACCACTCCAACCAGCCCCTCGAATGACTTTCGCATATCGGTGGGGCCGGTCTTGGCGAAAACACGGAGTGACGTAGGGAACGTCAACATCGTCGCGCCCTTCGTGTCGATGGAGAAGCCGAGAGAGCAGCCACCACCGCGCCGATCGTCTGCACGTCACAGCCCTGAACCCGCAGCACGACGCCGCCAGGCCACTGGACTTCCAAGTGTCCCACGCCACCCGCTTGGTCGCTGACGATCTGCACGGGAACGAGGGCTCCTTTGCCCCCTTTCGCCGGATTACACGCTTGGGCTGCCGCAATCGCCGTTTCCAGGCATGAAACGACGCCGGGGACAGCCCTTCCTTGGCGCAGAACCCCACAATGCTCTGCCCGCTGGCCTGTTGACGCTCGATCACCTCCCGCCAATACCGCTGCCGATCCGCGCTCCTGGTCTTCGCCATCGCTTGGTCCTCCGAATGCTCCGGGGTGAATCCTACCCAGGCATTCAGCCTACCACGGCCCGCAAGGCTGGCGATTCATTGACGTTTACTCCTGTGCCGGTGATGCACTTCCACGGGACTGCCGATAAGCTTGTCCCTTTCAATGGCCCTGACGAACGAATGGCGAAGGTCGTAGCCTTCAAGTCCGTGGAGGAAACAATCCGCATCTGGGCAAAGGTTAATGGATGTCCGAGCAAGCCAAAGACCACCGACCTACCGGACACGGCACATGATGGGACAACGGTCACGCAGCGAGTCTATGGACCGGGGAAGGACGGCGCTGAAGTCATTCTGTTCACGATCCAGGATGGCGGCCACACTTGGCCCGGAAGGACTTGGCCCGTGCCGTGGTTGGGCAAGACGACCGAGAACATTTCGGCCAATGACCTGATGTGGGACTTCTTCAAGCGGCATCCGATGAAGTGAGCCTTTTCCGGCTTGCATTTAACGAGAAAAGGCCCACCCCGGCAAAAGCTAGGATGGGCCTCTCTTCATTCTCTAAAAGTAGTCGTCTCGATTTACGCCGTCAAAAGCGGCCCTTTTTCAGACAGCACTTCTTGAATTGCCTGCCCGAACCGCACGGGCAGAGGTCGTTTCTGCCGAGCTTCTCGGCGAGTTCCTTGTCGCCGTGGACGATCCGCACGCCCCGTTTGACTTGCGTCTCGGAGGGGAATCCCCGCCGACGCTTGCTCATCGGCTCGAAAAAAATGGCAGGTCGTGGAAGATGTCGGTGACTATGGGACACCTCCTTTCAAGAAACGGGGTGACACCCCACAGTATAGCCAAATCTGCCACACGAGCAACCCGGACGCAATTCAGGCAATGGCCAGGGACCGCTTAGCCGCCGACCGTTCCAGTTCGGAACGGCGCACGCCCACATCCTTCGGGGCTTCGATTCCCAG
The DNA here is from genome assembly GCA_963759115.1 of uncultured Planctomycetaceae bacterium. Lineage (GTDB taxonomy): Bacteria > Planctomycetota > Planctomycetia > Pirellulales > Thermoguttaceae > CAVWXT01. The sequence goes on along the minus strand of CAVWXT010000005.1, from coordinate 1,855,224 downwards.
GCGAACCTTGTCACCCTGAACTCTGAGAATCGTCACGGTGATACGGCCATCGATTACAATGCTTTCGTCTGGCTTTCGAGCGAGAACAAGCATCTCCCATCCTCCTTGCATTACGCCGCTGTCGCCGCCGTCGCCACGACAACGATATTGATCTCAGGGAACCGAGCCTCGTACTGCGCCAGCAGTTCTTGCAGGATCTCTCCAACGGGCTGAGGCTCGCCATCCCGCTCCCGCCCGTCGCCGCAGATCGTTGTGATTCTGTTCATGGCTCTTGCCCCTCGGTTTCGTACTATTGTATCTGTTCGGTCAACTACTATACGCATGTCAATAATACCGGGTTCGCAGCCAATGGCCAAACAGGCTGTCCCTCCGGTGTCTGAACAGCTTCCACTGCCTGCAACCAGGAGTCCTGCAATTAGTCGGCAGCAGTTCCCCGCCATTTTCGACCTTCCGGGCAAATCCAGACCCCTTCCCATCGCCATTTTGCCTGCAAACTGGGTAACGTGCGATGCCTGATGAACTTGGCGGCTTGCGTTGGGACGGGCAAGATTGACCACCAAGGGGCGTCGATTTGCCCTTCTTCGTGCTGACGGTGATAATTGAATCCGGTGGGGGGCGATGATTCGAAGCTTGGGAGGTCACCCATGAGCTTTGAACTGTCCCCGAATTATGATGCGAGGTCCGCTAAGGCTTCCAGCGGCAACGGGCTGTCTATTTTGACAATGCTGATTTCTCCCTTGATCGCCGTGTGTCTGTCCCAATACTTGCGCACGCATGAGAATCACCAAACGACGTTCGCATTGCCGGTCGAGGACACCGTCGTCTGCCGCCAAGAGGGTCAGCATCCAGAGCCTCGCCCGGAACCCTCAATGGCCAAAGATTCGCCAAGAGATCACGTCCGACTCTGGCAAGCGTTTTCTCTGAAATCGGAGAAGCAAGCCCTGGCCAGGAAGCTGATCGGAAAGGCCAGCGAGACGAAGGACGATCCGGCTAGCCAGATTGCTTTGCTACGGCTCGCCAAGGACATTGCCACCCAGGGAAGCGATGGGGAGACGGCGTTTCAGGCGATTGATGCAATGGCCGAGACGTTCCATGTCGATGCCAACACGATGAAGATGGCGGTGCTGAACAAGTTCGCCTCTGCCGCCCAAGACCCAGCACAGCACAAGTCCATCGCCGAGCAAGCGTTGAAGCTGGTGGATCAAGCTGTTAGCCAAGACCAGTTCATGGTTGCCACTCAGCTTGGCAAACTGGCACTTGCAGAAGCCAAGAGAGCACCGGATATGGAACTCGTTGCCCAAGCCCAAGGCCAGATCGTTGCGGTAGCAGACCTGATCAAAGCAAGAGAGCATCGCTCAGAAAGATGCCCAAGCTCGCAGGCTCGTTGGATCTTGCCTTCATTGACGCATTGAAGGAAGAACAGTGGCCACTCAAGCCGCAGTGACCGCTACTGCCGCTTCAACGAGTTCCCCCCGCTTGATCGGGATTTCCTTCGGGGCCTCGATCCCCAGTCGAACCTTGTCACCCTGAACTCTGAGGATCGTCACGGTGATGCCACCGTCGATCACAATGCTTTCATCCAGCCTTCGAGTCAAAACCAGCATCTCCAATCCTCCTTGAATTACGCCGCTGTCACCGCCGTCTCCACGACAACGATATTGATCCCAGGGAACCGAGCCTCGTACTGCGCCAGCAGTTCTTGCAGGATTTCTCCAACCGGCTGAGGCTCGCCTTCCTGCTCCCGCTCATCTCTGCCAAGGGTTGTGATTCTGTTCATGGCTCTTGCTCCTCGGTTTCGTTCAATTCTACCAAATACTATACGTATGTCAACTGTATCGGGTTCGTGGCAAAATGGGTAATCTGAAAAGGATCAGGCGGCAGGTCGGTCCAAGCCAATGGGTCGCTACGGAACGGCCGATACTTTGCCTTGCCCGGATCACTCGCCCCGAGGCGGCAACCGCCTTTGCTTGGAGGATGAGGCCATGAACGAGTATCAAGTGACGTATATCAATGGCGAGGTGGTGGAGATCGAGGCGTGGACGCCGGAACTTGCTCAGGCCATTGCCGAAGAGGATGCGCCCAACCTCTCCGTCGTCAGCGTCGAATTGCTGACCTCGCAGGAGGTCGAACTATAGCTGTCATGGGCGTATCCGCTTCGATCCACGACTTGCTAGCGCCAACCCTGACCGAACTCGGGATACCTGTCCCGGCCGACATCATTCAGACGATGCTGATGAAGGACGGCTACTTCGTCGGCTACAAGTTCCGCTACGACGGCGGCTGCGCCATTTTGCAAGCGGGCGGCAACACCATCGAGTTCCATGACGACCAGGGAAAGCTGCTGAAGACCGCTGCTGTCGAAGGCGACCGGGGTGTAGCGGCGTAGAGATGAGTGCGAAGGCTTGCCTTTGCCTCGGCCCTCTGCGGACTCTGCCCCGTCTGCTGAGGGCTTTTCCGTTTCGGCGTCACCGCCAATTCCAGAACCAGTACCAGTGGTCTTCCACGAGTTCGTGGTTCGGGTCGCCTTCGTCCACTTCCAGGTCGGCCAGCGATAATTCGATCTCCTGTTTCCCTCGCCGGGCGATGGCAACGAGGCCGAGCGATTCGCAGTCGAGATTCTTTGCCGGATCGAGCAGGCCAACGACGGTCACCGTGCGGATGATTTCGTCGTGAAGACCAACGGGTTCGGGATACCGAGCCTCGAACGGGAAGGAAAGGTTGGTGGACAGGTACTCGTAGTAGGCTTGAAGCATCTCCTTACCGACGCCAGGCAGTTCGCCTTTTCGCTTCAAGCCAAGCGCCGCTCGAATGCGATCTTCGGGTTGCTCCCGTGTGCGTGGTGCCATAACGAGTCGGAGTCCGTTCCAGTTCGCTTCGGTGTAGGTTGGCATACATCAATTCCTTTGGAGATGGGGCCCAGAAGAGCTTCATGCACATTCAGCCTGTTCCAAGGCGGGAATCCGCTCCTCGATCCTCTGATAGACTTCGCCCCGGTGGATCGGAATCTCAGAAGGTGCGCTGAAGCCGAGCTTTACGTGATTGCCCCGGACTTCCAAAACGGTGACTTCCATTTCCCGTCCAATGCGAATGCACTCTCCAGGTCTACGACTAAGGACCAGCATTTGTTCATCCTCCCCGAAAACGTCTCCCGATGTTCGTCGGGAACCAGTGACCCCACATTTTAACCAGCGGTAGCTGGCATAAATAACATGATAGCAACTGGCCCGATGGCGTCAACGGCAATTTGAGAATGAATCTCAGCAAAGAAGGTTCAAAACCTGCTATCACTGCTAGCAAGTGCCAAATCCAACCGAACCAGCGTGTCAGCGATTTCGGCCAGCCACCTTGCTGTGTGGCGTGATCTCGGGCAGCAGCGATTTCAGATCGGCCAAGCTCCGGGCCTGACTCAGACACGCTTCCGACTGCCCAACCACATCAAGGATTGCGGCAATGGTCTGATCTCGGGACGGAGCCCGTCTGCCCTTTTCTCGAATTGCGTTTCGCAGCCGATCTACAAGATCGCAACGATCACGGGCGGGTTGCGACTTTGTGCCCACCGGCCTGAAGCTCCTCGGAGTCCTGGCTGCGACCAACCCTGCCAGATAGAATGGCGAGAACTGATGTGTTGGCTGTCCATAGCGATAGGAGACGGGAAATGCGAAGAACAGGCTTGATTGTGGTTCTCACGGCGGTCTGCGTGTTGTTGATCATGGTTGGCGTTGGGCGGTGGTCGGCCCCATCGCAAGCAAGCGAGGGCGAGGCCCCTTCTCGACTTTGCGTGCTCTGGTCGAGCGGTGACCCAGGTGTAGCCAAGAATGTCTGCTTCATGTACACGCACAACGCCAAGCGGCGAGGCTGGTTTGGCGTCGTCCATCTCGTCATCTGGGGACCATCCGCCAAACTGCTGGCAGAGAACGACGAGCTTCAGAACGAGATCAAGACCATGCAGAAGGATGGCGTTGTGGTCGAGGCGTGTGTGGCGTGCGCACGGAACTACGGCGTTGTCGATGCCCTGAAGAAACTCGACATCGACGTAAAACCGATGGGCGAGCCCCTCAGCGACCGACTCAAGGGTCCGTGGAAAGTGCTGACGTTCTAGGGCGACGGGCACAAGATCGCCTGCATTTTCCGACTATTCGGCATGCTCCGCACGAAAGCAGCATCTTGGCCACGGATCGTCGGTTGCCCCGAGGACTGCAAAACCTATGGTTGTGGGGCGGTTCCATTCGTGGACTCAAGATCGGAGTACGATAAATGGCCAAGACAAATCGACAGGGCCAGAAGCAATGCCCAGCATGCAAGAAGTGGGTCAAGGGCACACGAACCAGGGCGTGCCCTTCCTGCGGCCACGACTTCACGGGCAAGCAGGCAGCGCCCACTCCCGAAGCGGCACCCGTTGAGAAAGCGGCAAACACCGTCACTGTTGATCAGGTTCGGGCGGTCGCCCAAACCGTCAAGACCATTAGTGGATCTGATCGCCTCAATGAATTGCTGGGGCTGATCAAGGAAGTTGGCGGGCTGCGACGCTTCAAGGATTTGCTCGACGCCATGTCGTAGAGTGACGGTTTCCTGAGGATTGAAAAAGCCTGGTTGCTCCCAGGCTTTTCTTATTGACGGAATCAACGTCGGCAATCCCACTGCTGACGGGCCGGTTCCAACGGCCACCCCGTTTCAAGCTCCGTGGCCTTCTTCCTGTTGCGAAGCACACCGGACGCATAGCGCCGCATACGGGATAGCTTCCAGACGAGCCCGAGGGATCTTCACGCCGCATTCCACGCATTGACCGTAGGTGCCCTCTTCAATCCGCTCGATTGCCGCTTGAATCTGGTCGAGCGTCCCTTTTCGCTCCCCAGCAGGCTCAGCGTGAGTTCCTGATCGAAGTTGCCGCTGCCAAGCTCGGCCATGTGGTTCGGCATGCTGGTGGTATTGTTGTGGTCCTTGTTCAGGGCGTTATCTTCCATCTGCGTCATGTCGCCCTGGAGTCTCGCACGGAGCGCCAAGAGTCTTTCCCGATGCAGCGTGAAGTCCGGTTTCGTCATCCTGTGAAGCCTTGAGTTCGGTACGTGGTCTTGATGAGAGATGAGCGGATGGATGGAACGGGCTACCATTACGAGAGCAAGCTCATGCCGAAGAGCACAATTTTTCGAGCGGCGGGTTGCTGTGAATAATCTCGCCCGTGTCCGACACCTTCAAGTAATAAGACGACCGAATGTGGGGAGCAATCGTGATGATGACATGCTTGTTCGGCTCGGGCTGCTCCCAAATGTTGACACGGTAGTTGCCGTTGTGGTGCCGGGACACCTCCACGTGGTCCAGACCGGGTGGCCAGCCGATTTTCGCCAACACCTGGGACTTGATCTGCTCCGTGTGGTTCGGCTCCTGAGGCTGTTCCACCGGCGCTGATTCGCCCTTGTTCGTCGGGTGTTTCTTGACCTTTTCCATTATTTCCTCGGGTTAGTGGGCGACGGTGATGTAGTGCATTATACCCACTTTCTACCCGCTGTGGGCGTATCGCTTCTTCGTCGTTGCTGGTATAGTGGGGAGGTGTGCCCGTTGGTGGCATGGCAGGGTCGTTACAAGAAAGCAAGTTCATGGTTATGATCAAGTTGCGGGAGCGGGAGTCGGTTCAGGAGGCAGTGCGTCGGTTTCGGAAGATCGTCGAACGTTCGGGGCTAAAGCGTGAGATGCGGCGTCGGGAATACTACGAGAAGCCCTCGGACGTGAAGCGGAAGGCCAGGAATCGTGCGATTCGGCGGGCACAAGCACAACCTCAAGCGAGGTAGGACATTGGGCCCCACAACACCGAGGCGGGATCGGTCGCTTCTTCCTCTAGTCTCGGAGAACGACGATGAGTCAACGTCTAAGCAATGGCGAGCATTACCGCTTGCGTGACGGGCGGGAGTTCCATTTGTGTGAGCAAGTGGAGTCGCAGCGAGCAGGTAGAGTCCTGGTCGATGGGCGTTAGTCACGGTGTCCATCGGCGGGAACGAGCTAAAGGACTGCGCCATTATCCCCTATGGGGAACGCACTTTCAGCTATGACAGTCGCAACAAGGTGGGAATGATCTGGCGTACCATGCAGGTAATAGGAGATAGCGGGCAGCCAATCTCGTCGCCGTCTGGTCGCCGCATGTCCAAATAGAGCGTTGCCCACACTTTCGGCATAAAGGGACGCCACGGGGATCTGCGAATTGCGAACGGCGTCAACGACGGCCCAACGACCTTCCGTGCAGCATCATGCCGATCTGCGATGCGGCAAACCAAGCAAGAAGCAGGGTGAGCATGGCCGCAGCCAGCATCGTCCACCAATGAAAGCTTGTCCTCACGTCAGCAATTCCCTCTCTCATTTCCACCACCCCGGCATGGAGTCTTTCAGTCCGTTCACGGAGGTTCGCCATTCTGGTTTCGGCTTGGGTGAGGTGAGCCACAATCGTCACGGCGATCCTGCGGGCTGAGAGCACGTTATCACGAAGGTCAACGAGCCCCTGCCGGGCGTCCTTGAGGGTCGTCAGTATTTCGACGACTGAATCCGAAACGTCTTCAAGTCGCTCGGCGATCGCCACACCAACGGAGTCCTCGTGGGAGGCCGCATATTTGGATGAGACCACAGCCTCCGAAACCTTCCCTACACCCACGGCAACAGCATGGGTTGATTCGAGCCACGTCTGAGCGGACTTCAGCGGCTCGAAGACCTCCTCATCAAGAGTCTTCAACAGCGATGTGGCTTCGGCCTCGGCCTCGTTCTGCGGGAAGCGATCCACGGCCTTCGACAGCTTTCCGATCCTCTGGCGAACATTTCCGAACACTGTTTCGACCCGATCCAACTTCTTGTCCATGAAGGCAAGCGAGTCCTCAGCCGCCTCGAATAGCTTTTCCCCAGTTGCGTCCACATGGTCCTTCGCAACCCAGACGCCAACGATCCCTGCGAGGCACAGCATCAGACCGGCCGACGCCACGAGCATCATTCCCAATCCAGTAGAGCGTCTTATGGCGTTCATGCTGACCTCGCATTACCGTCGAAGAGACTTTGTGCCTTCATTGTCGTTGTCTCCCGCATCAGCCGGGCTATGCGACGTTCGAGACCTCTTCCCAAAGGCCGGGCCCAGCGTGGAAAACGTGGTTCGCCGTTGCGGGCAACACCTGCCAAGGCTCGGCCGCCAGAAATCGCTCCAGTTGCTCTGGTCCCCAACCGACATGGCTACGAAACAGCTTGAAGGGTTGTGTCGGGCGGCAAATCAAGTATTCAAGATGCTTGATCTGCACCGAATAATAGACGCCCGGCACGATCTCGATTTCGCCAACGGACTGGTCGGTATGGAGAGCCATGAGCGGGCCTGACACTGGGCCGCCCGAGTACAGGTACCCCTCGCATTTGCACCGGCCCTGGCCTTGCCATGCCACCCTGACCGTCGTGGTCGTTGGGCGATTCAGCACTACCCCCACCGCCTGTTCTTCCGAGTGCTGAATCAACAGGATCACCGTCCTGATGAAGTCCAGGTCACGCTCATGCGGAGGAGCGATCAGCAGATGTCCTGCCAGGGAGTTCATCAGCCGGTGCTCTCCATTGCGAGCGGAGGAGTCGCTCTGCCTTTCGGTGCGGTTGGCTCGGACACTCTTCCGATTACAGCGTCACCACTGGGATGACAGGAAAATGGTGTTCGCTGGTAGTATTTTCGAGGCAAGAAATCATCCTGGGACTCCAGTGGTCCATAGGGGATTGCCTGCCAGTGAGGGGCCGCCCCATTCTCTAACCCCGGCCACGCCGTTAAGTTTCTCCCCCCAATTGGAACGACGGCTCGATCTCTTCACAGGATTGCAGATACGCAAGACAGTTCCCTCCGGTACAGATCAAGGCCATTGGCGGCGTCACTCGACTCAATGAACTCCTCGGCCTCATCAAGGAAGTCGGCGGCTTGAAGAAGTTCAAGGATTTGGTCGAAGCGATGACAGTTCCCGCAACGGACGCAATCCCGTTCTGAGTTGCCCATCATCCCCAGATGTGATTTCCGGTATCTCAACCGAAAAAGCACGGACTGCCTCCGCACGGTGCCGATACTATTGACAGTCATGCCGATACTAAGAGAAAGCCCTTCACAGGGAAACCTGCGAAGGGCTTTTTCGCTAGTATCAGCCCCTTCCCTCGACCCTCGGGAACGGGAACAACTCGTTCACCTCGGCCTTGTACTTCCGGTAACGGTGAGTGCGCTGCCGATGTCCTACAGCATCAAACACTGGCGAACCTCTTCCCACAGCCCCGGCGATAAATCGGCTGGGTGCGATTGGATCACCCGCCTCAAGCACTCTTCCACATCGGTGTGCTCGACCGTTGACAATGCGGCGGCAACAATTGCCGGGGAACGACTCATCCCGGCTCCACAGCACACCAGCGTCGGCATCCCTCGCTGCATCACGGTCGCCACGCAACTGACGGCAAGGTGAAGCATGGCGGGACTATTGCCACTTCCATCAAGCAAGGGATAGCGGCAGTAGACCAGTTCACGGGGAGGTTGCAGCGGCGGTTCTTCGAGTGCCAATTGGACGATGACTTTGATGCCCCTATCGAAGACTTCCCGAAAAGCACGACCATCCCCAGCATGACCGACCCAAAGTCGATAAGGGGTGATCTGGTTCATGGTGATCTCCTCCAATTGATTCAAGATACCGTATTGACGTTGACAGTGGTAGCGGCCACCCTCTTCAACCTCGCCAACTCGTCGAGGAACACCTGCCAGTCGTAGGGCGCATATCCTTGCAGATCGAAAGGGATTAGGTGTAAAATGCCAAACTCCCCGAAGTCCTCAGGCCGATGGGCGAACGTGCTTTCAGGTGATTTCTGACATTGTGAGCCGGGTGGGGAATTACTGGCAGACCCGATAGGGAGAACTGAAAAATGCCAAGACACATCGCCATTCTAGCGTGCCTCATTTTCACGTTGGCCACTGCACTGCATGCGGTCGCCGCCGATGACACTGGCTGGACGAGTCTGTTCAACGGCAAGAACCTCGATGGGTGGGTCGTCAAGTGCAGGCCCGAGGACAAGGACAAGACCGGCTACTGGAAGGTCGTTGACGGCACGATCACCGCTGAAACGCCTCCCGGCAGCAAGCACAACTACATTTGGCTGTTGGCGGAAAACGAATATGGTGACTTTGAGTTGAAGTTGAAGGTCCAGACCTACAGCAAGACCACGGGCAACAGCGGCGTCCAGGTTCGCAGTCGCTACGATGACGTTGCAGGTTGCCTCGATGGCCCCCAGGTCGATATCCACCCTCCCGGCCCCTGGCGGTCTGGCTTCATCTATGACGAGACGAGGGACGTGAGGGTCTGGTTATGGCCCGACGTGGGAATCACCGCCAATCTGAAACCGGAACATGCGCCCGGTTGGAAGTGGTTTCACGCCGATGGCAAGGACGTGTGGAACGATGTCTACATCCTCTGCCGAGGGACCAAAATCAAATCGGTCATCAATGGGGTAACTATCGCTGACTATGATGGAGCGGGACGGCTCGATGACAAAGCCCACCGGAGCCACAACGTCGGCATCAAAGGACAAATTGGACTCCAGATTCATCCCGGTGGCGAGTTGCTGATCCGTTTCAAGGACATCATAGTGCGGCCGCTGGAGTGATCCGAGCACTTCACCGAGCAATCGTTATGAGCAAGAGCACATTGCTGCGAGGACTCATCTTATCGCCCGAGACTCTGGTCATGCCGGATGCCTACGACTCGTTGAGTGCTCGACTCGTCGAGAGCGTTGGCTTCAAGGCGGTCCAGTGCTCAGGCTACAGCTTCGCCCTGGCTTCAGGTTGTTCATCGGAGGCCGCACTCGGTCTCGAACGGAATCTGGCAGTAACCAAGGCCATCGTAGAAGCGGTCGATGTGCCCATCATGGCAGATGGGGAGGACGGCTTTGGCGATCCTTCAATCGTAGCCGAGACCGTTCGTGCCTTCGTTCGAGTCGGGGTTGCGGGGATCAACATCGAAGATCAAGCTCTTGGAGAACCGGCCCCGAGGCGGGTCGTTGATCGGGGAGTGATGGTTGAGAAGGTCAAGGCCGCACGCAAAGCGGCCCAGCAGGAAGGCATCCCCGATCTTGTTATCAACGGCCGAACCGATGCGTTGGCTGTGGCCTCGATCCGCAGCGAGGGGTTGGAGGAAGCTGTGGAACGGGCCAACCTCTACCTTGATGCGGGTGCCGATCTGGCATTCGTCACTGGAGTCACGACGCTCTCAGAGGCCAAGACGTTAGTGGATCACGTTCACGGGCCAGTCAGCATCGCTGCGGGATTGCCCAACAACATCAGCAGCATGTCCATTGCGGAACTGAAAGCATGTGGCGTTGCCAGGGTGAGCCTGCCAGTAATCGTTGTCTTCTCGGCAATTCGGGCCATGACTCACACCTTGACGGCTCTACGGGAATCCGGGGACTTCTCGGTGATCCTCGAAGAGAGACTGCTGTGCTCACCCGAGGAGCTTTCCATCCTCACGAGGTGAGGTCTCTGTTCGGGGGCCGCCGGGCACCTTCAGTCTATACGATGTCCTCTCTGTGGATGAGTGCGTGAAAACCATTCGGAGCGATCCGTGGTTTGTGCCGTAAGGCGAGGGGCCAAACCGTGAACCGTCATCTCCATGAAGATGAGGCTGACCTTCTCGTTGACTCGTTCCTGGCGAAACTCCCGATAGCCGAGCCGCTTGTACAGCCGGATGTTGCGTTCGCTCTTGTGGCCGGTGAATAGCTCGAAACGGCGGGCGGTGGGGAATAGCGTTGCGATCCGGTTGAGCAGGGCCGTGCCGATGCCCCGGCGTCGGTACTCGGGATGGACGATCAATCGTTCAACGTAGCATGTCACTCCATCCTGGACGGCTCTCACGGAGCCGACAATCTGGTTGCTGTCAACCGCCTTCAGAAATCGCCTATCACCAAACCGGACGGTCAGGTCTTCGAGTCTTTCGAGCAAGGGAGGCAACGTGAAGTTGTCGTAGATCGCCGCCTCGGTCTGATAGGCGAGATGTTGCAGCGTGAGGATGTCCTGGGCATCATCGACCGTGGCGGGCGTGATTTCCATGTCATCTCTCCGTCAAGGTTCAGCCCTTCCCTCGACCCTCGGGACAACTCGTTCACCTCGGCCATATACTTCCGGTAGCCGAGGAGCCTTGTGGGTGGTCACACCTAGGCTTCGCCTCCCTCATACCAAACTGAAATCGACCACAGCATCGGCCCCCAACTGCCGCCAGTTGCCGATTGCCTGATGTCCGCAATCTTGATGTGCGGGTGCTCCCGCAGCCAAGCATTGATTTCGTTCTCCAAGGAAATCGCCTTGTCGTTGGAAACACGCCCCCAGGCGTCGAATACCGGATTCTTCTTCCAGAACAGCTTGACCTTCATGTGAGGATTCTCCTGTCTAGCTAGGGGTCAGCTTCAACTTCCGCTATTGCTCCGACAGTAGTTTCCCATAACACTCGTTGCACAACAGCCGGTTCCAGTTTCCCAACACCACCGCCATCAGTTTCGCCTTCTTCATGGTCTGGCACCGGGAACAATGGAACTCCGCTGGGGATTCCAGCCTTACCAACTGCAAGTTGCCGTGCGGAGGATAGATCGCCACAACTTGCTTGGCGAGTTCGGACATCGGAATTACCTCGTCGCAGCCAGGGCAACGATTGATCGAGCAAGAAACACAACAGGGGAACAACGGCCCCATCAACTCCTGCTGCACGCAGCTTGTGGTTGCACCGCTGGCGGATCTGGTGGGTGTTACGGACGGCGGATTCAGGCATCGGTACTCCCAGCAAACAACGGCTGGCTCTCTGAGACCCCGATTTTACGCCTTACGGCTATTCATGGTCGCAACGCCCGACCTTACCCCGGTTTTGTCCCGCCGAACAATGCCAACTGGAACAGCTTGAAGAAACAGTCCACGTCTTGGAAACCAATCTCTCCGAGCCACTGGCATTGCAATTCCACCGGAGCCAGAATGTTCTCGGTCTTGTCAGGGCGATGATCCCACTCTTTGGCGATATCCTCCCTGGTTCTCGTACCACCTCGCTTCTGCTGGTGTGACCAGAGCGAATCCACGAACAAGTCATCAAAGGCTTGCTTGGCCCATTCCGAGTGTGGAGCCACATGTTCCAAGTTCAGAAACAGTCCGCCCGGCTTTAGCAGATGGAATATTTCGTCGTACAATTCACGCTTTCGCTCGTCAGGCAGATGATGGATCGCCAAGCCCGACAGCACAAGATCGAAGGGGGCGTGGTTGCTGACCGATTGCGTCCATGCTGTCGTTGCGAGGTCTTGGACGATGAAGGTCGCCCGGAGATTGACCGCCTTCTTCTCGGCAGCCTCGATCATGGATTCAGAAAAATCCACGAACACGCCCGAGGCTTGGGCGTATTCAGCCAGCACCGCCCGACCGAGAATGCCGTCGCCGCATCCGAGATCCAGGAGTCGGTCAACTGTGGCGGTGGCATGACGGACGATTCGCAACAGCACGTCGATTTGCTCTGACGCCAGGGGGATTCCACCTCGCACGTCTTCCAAGAATAACTTTGCCAAATCCTGTCGCTGCCAAACGTGACATTGGTTGTTCATATCGAGACCTGCCTTTCACATCGTCCAGATCATGGAATTCTTCGATTATAGCAGGCGGATCGAAGATGGTCACTCACTTTGCCGTTGCAGGATTGTGCCTCCCGATGGCCTTCGACGGCCCCGTGCCGGTGCCATTTCTTACAGAACTTGCACCACACCACATAACGGCTGACACCCTTGATGACGGCTTCGTAGGCGGGAAGCACGGGGGCCTCCAGATCGACAATAGCGAATTCACCGATGGGAACTTTCACAGTGCCTAAGCCCCCATCGTTGCCAGTTGTTCTTCGGTGGGGAACTCGCTTACCCGAAACCGTTCGGGGTAGATGCCCAACGGCGTCATCAGATCACCGACCACTTCGACCGCCCGATCCCAGGTGGCCATCATCGGTTGGCTCCCTTCCTGCATGAAGGCGATTTGGTCAGTGCGAGGCAACAGGGCCAGCACATCCCTCGGCCACACGCAGTAGGTCAAGAGATGCCCGGTGTCGGGACGTTGGACAATGGAGAACGAAGCCACAAAGGTGTCTTTGTCCGTTGTCCCATCAAGCTGTTGCTTCTGTGTAGCGTAGTCCCGACCGAGGGACTGCAACTGCAATCCCCGGAACTCGCCGAAAAGGGGATGGGATGGATCGGGCAACCACGGCACCCAGTTGTCGCCATCGAGCCTGACTGCAATGCCCGAGATAGGGCGAGGCTGCTGCAATGCGTTCGTTGCCAATCCCAACATCCCTTTCAAGCCATCCATGTCTTCCGATCCGGTCACGATCAGCGTGTCGGGGTTGGGCACCATTGCCACGCAGTCCCCCGCTACCCGAAGCCGCCGAATCAAATCAAGAAGAATCAGTCGGGATGAAGCGTAACCGTCGCCAGCGGCACAAAGATAGACTCCCTCTCCCTCTACAGGGCCAATGAATGCGTGTTCCAACTGGGTTAGGTTGTGGCAGGCAGCTTCCATTGCTTCATAGAACGTCACGCCCCAGCCGTCCAGATCATCTTGAGAAACGGAACGCATGGCGTGGGGCAGGTCGTAAGCCAGACCGACACCTAAGTGTTCGCCCAGGACTTGATGTGGCAACACCGCACCCTTCCCCGTGTTCATCCGGGTCAAGTCGAAGCAAAATCGTGTTCGCACGATAGGAAGCAGGTCAGGCTGTAGGTTGTCGAAATTGTCAGGCAGTTTGGTTGCCCCCAAAAACGCCTCGTCAACAGAATTCGTGGGTAAATTCCGGCTCGGGAAGGTTGCCGAGCGTGTGATATAGGGCAATTTCGATGGCCTCGTAGGTGCGGAAGCCGTAGGCTTTTCTGGTAGTCAATTTGGCTTTGTTGTTCAGGCCCTCGACGGAGCCCGCCGAAACCATCCCCTTGGCACGAAACCAGTTGAGGATCAGGTCTCGATGTTCACGCAGGCTTTGGGCAACCTTCTTCATCGGCTCGATCTTGCTCCGCATCGTGCGGGTACACCACTCTTCCAAGAACTTCACCGCCCAGCCCGGACTGGTATATTCCCAGAACCTTTGGAAGTCCTCCCGCAACAGGTGGCTGCGAACGCTTTGAAGGTTGTACTGCAACAGCTCCGACAGTTTCACGGTCTCCTTCTCGGTGCGGTTCTCGGGTCGTTTCAGCAGGCACCAGCGGGAGTGCTTCAGCACCGGCTCGTAACCGTCACGCTTCAGGCGAGCGGCCTCGGTGCGGCGAACCTCGTCAATCGCCTCGTTCATCTTCTTCATGATGTGGAAACGGTCCAAGACGTGGATGGCCTGCTTCAGTTGTTCGGCAACCACATTCAAGTAGGGCTGCCACATATCGCTACAGACAAAGCGGATGGATTGACGGGCCTCGGCGCTCAGCGTCTGGAAGAACCGCCGCAGACTCTCCTCCGTTCGCTCTTCGGCCACCCACAACAGCCGCTTCATGCCATCCTCGATCTGGTACACCAACGTCAGGTAATGCTGTCCCCGCTGCCACTGGATCTCGTCCACGCCGATGGCCTCGATCCCATCGAGGTCCTGATGGAACAGGCCCCAAAATACCGCCTGTTTCACCGACTCGAACACGTTTCGCCAGGTAGTGTGGAAGATCGAGGCCACCTCTTGCCAGGACAAATGCTTGGCCCAGCGTGCCAGGAACCAGCGGTAACTGGTTGTAAGATGGCTTTTTCCCACGGCCCAAGGCACTCGCTCCACCGTCACCCCGCAACTTCGACACGCCACACGCCGCAGGGCATACACGAAATACACGGTAATGGCCCAGAGGGGCACGAACTCGAACCGCCGCTCCGGAAGACGATCGTAACCCGGCCCGGGGCGGCCGCAGCCCGAGCAGATCGGCCGACCATTCTTCCGGGCAAGCACTTCCACTTCCAGCGTTGGCCGTTCCGTGCCTTCCACCCATCTGGCTTTTCCGTACACAAAGGACTTGAAAGGTTCGACCCGATTGAGGATAGTCTTCAGTTGCATCCTGTGGTGGCTCCCGGCGAGATGGTTCGTTTTGCAACTCCATCTTTAACCGGAAACGCTACAGGATGCACCTGTTTTCCTGCCTCCTCTCTCCGCTATACTATCCCTGTCTGGCGAAACGGAGTTGGGCTCTGCTGGCGAGCAACCCGACAAGGGATAACCAGACCAGGGCGGGTGAATGACTCGCAGGCCCCGGCGGCTTCCACCGCCAGGGCCTCTTCTTTCCCCTCATCCCCTCATTCATTTGCTCTGTCATGCCTCAGAAAACGCACCTCAACGGTGCTAACCAGCCCTGTTCTTACCCACGAATTCTGCTGACGAACCCCAAAAACCAACTCCGCACATAGTTCCGAAGCACTTGGGGTCGCTCGGGCTCGGGTGCAGAGCAATACTCTTGATAAGCGTTCGCCAGGAACAGCACGGGGCCGTCCTTGTCGCCTTGGGAGAGGCAGAACCGCTCACGATCATAAACGATGTCGGCCGTCGCCCCGGCCTTGCGAATGCCGTCCGTCATCCACTGGGCAAACTTGTCCTGAGTGGGTGGTTCAGAGGGTTTGTTGGGACTTCCTTTGGTCACCTTCGTCCATCCTTCCGCTTGTATGCCCTCACTTGAAGGCTGAGGATCTTGCCTGTGAGGGCTTCGTCCCTTTCCGCCATGCCGAACAAGCCCTCGGCAACGATCCTGACATCCTTGAAGCCCGCATCCTCTATCGCCTGCAAGTAGTGCCTCTTTGACGAGGCCCCAGCAATCCAATCGACCCATATCTTGTTGACTCGGCTCCGCATCTCGTCGGTGAGCACGCCCTCAAAGGTCAAATCGGCTACGTGCATTCGGCCGTTTGGCTTCAAGACCCGAAGCACTTCCTTGAAGACGGCCGGTTTGTCAGCGGCGTGACTGACGACACAATTGCTGATGACGACATCGACGGAGTCAGCCACAACGGGCAACTTCACCATGTCGCCAACCAGGAACTCGATGTTGCCGTAATCACCCTTCCTGGCATTCGCCCTGGCCCGTTCGACCATCTCGGGCGTCAGGTCTACCCCGATCACCTTTCCCGCCTTGCCGACTTTTCGTGCGGCGAGAAAGGCGTCCAATCCGCCTCCGCAACCGAGATCCAGACACGTCTCCCCTTCCTGCAACTTAGCAAGTGCGGTAGGGTTTCCACAGCCCAGCCCCAACGGAATCCCTTCTGGGACGCTGCCCAGTTCCTCCAAGGAGTAACCTTTGGCTAGCGCCTGTTGAATTGGGTCATCCAGTTCCCTACCGGATGCGATCTTCGCATAGTGATCCCGCCAAGATTCCGTGCTCATGCGTCATCTCCAGATCATCGTGCTCAAAGGCAAGATTGTGTCGGCGTGTACTACAACTCCCTAATCAACCGTTCGGGTATTGACAACTCTCACGTGCTGCGGATTGACAACTATTTCCGTTTCGTTTCGCCCGTCGAAATAGGCGATTATGTCTCGCTTACGCACTTTACCTGTGGCAATACGCCGTTTCCGTCCTGGATTTGCTTCCCGCCATCGGTTGGCAAACCATTCGGCTTTCACTTCGTCAAGCGTCCACGACCACCCTTTCGAGTTGGAAAGGTCATAACCTCGGTAGATAGTCACTTCCTCAGGCAGGGAATCGAGAATCTTTCGTTCGTCGGCGTTCATCAGATTCTCCCGACCTGGGCGGCTCGACGAAAACAAATCACGCACTGCTTGTTCTTGAAAACAAACAACTTCGGTCAGCGTGTATATCTCGCCAAGATGTTTCCAATACTCGCTGTCAGTGAGTTCCCCCGACAACTCGGAGAGTTCGGCGAGGCGATAAGGTTTTTCGATCAACATGAAGTATCGGCCCCAATTGCGTGCAGCCCTTGCTTCTTCGAGTTCTTGTTTCACCAACCTATAGCGGCGATTCACCGCCGCAAAACAGCCCGGACCGATACATAGGTCAATAAGCAATGGATGGTTGATCGCCAAACAGCCTTTCACAGGAGAGTCTGCCAAGTATGGCTCCAATTCGGCAATTAGCGGTTCCTTTTTCTCTTGCAGGAGGACGACCCCCTTCATGGGAATGCCGTTCACGAGGTGCTCGTCTTTTGGGTCTTCGGCAAAATCTGTGGGTGAAAAATGGGCCTACGGGGGATTCGTCCTGGCAAGGTGGATTTTCTGAGGGATGGCAGGGCAAATAAATGACGGTGGAAACAGCCGCAAAACCGGGGTTTTCTTGTTGTGTAACGGCCCTCGTCGGGTCTCCCACATCTGCAACGCACGGACCTTTGCCACGGAAAAACGGGGATGGAATCTATGAATCAGATCGTTGAGGCTCCCGAAATCACGAAAACCCCTGAAAATCCAGATTCAAACTGAGTTTCACGGCCCAAATCAACCCACAGATTCTGCCGAGGAGGCCGTCTTTCTTCGTTGCCGTCTTCCCCTTGTTCTTCTTTGCCTGGGCTTTTCCCATCTCTTTCTCCCTGTTGTTTCTGAAAGGCAGATTGACAACGAACGAACGCTACGGTGCGAACTACGGCTGACACTCCGCACACGGCTTCTTACCCGCCCCAATCGCCTCTTCCCTCGTGGCATACCGCACCACATTCTTCGCCGAAATCTTCGCCGCCGATTTGCAGTCGGCCTTGTGAAAGACCGCCGAGTTCTTGGAAGCCACGTATCCTTCCGAGACTTCGGCGGCCGGGGCGGGATCTGGCGGGCGAGTCTCCGAGTACCCCCTCTCCTTGCCCTCATACTTCTCCGAATGCTCGGCATGCGCCGTCCAGTTGGCCGTGTACTTGGCCGCCAGTTCCGGCGAGCGAATGACCAGCAGGTTTTCGGCGTTGTTCTCCTCGGCGGCCTTTGTGAAATTGAACGACCCGGTGATGACCGTCGCACCGTCGATAATTATGGTTGTGTTGTGGGCGATCTGGTGCTTGGCGTCGATGGAGACCGGGATGTCAGCGTGAAGGAGGAAATCCGCTAAAGAGCATTTCTCGCCCAGTTGGGACCTGTCCAGGATGACCTGGACTTGGACCTCTTCTTGATCGGCCTCGACGAGGGCCTTGGCGATGGGAGCCGACGTGAAGCTGTAAGCCTGGACCAAGATCACGCTTTGGGCGGCGTTGATTTCCTTCACCACGGCTTGCGTGCAGCCGCCCTTCGGGGAAAAGTAAACTTCGATGGGTGGGAGCGTGGTGGGGGCCTTCGGCTCCTGGGCTTGGCAGGCGGGGGCGAAGAGGAGGAGGAACAGGATGAGGGGACTCGTTGCACGTTTCATGCGAATCTTTCACCAGCCAATGGCGGGATGGTCAGCTATGACTTGCCTTCCTCGAAGATCAACTTGAGCCGATTGTCATTCGCCTCTCGGATCAGGTGTGCGTCGATATTCTGAGACTGAATCGGAGTAGATCCAATCAATCCGTTCCTAACCAACTCTTGGAACTGATCGTTGTTGAAGTGAGGCTCATTCTTGACAGAAACGCCTTGATGAGAGCGAACAATACATTGCCATACGCACAGCGGATAGTACACCCCGATGGGGACGGCATGGGAATGTGACCTCTCTCGTTTGCACAGTTTGATGAAGACCGGGCATTGGCACAATCTCGCAGACCTTTCATCCGCAATATCAAGGTTCGGACAAGTATCCAACCCAGGGATGGCTCGCATTCTTTGGACTTCACTATCATGACTGGAGTCACTGGAACGATGATATTTCCCCTCGGCCTTCTGGCACTTGTACTGCACGAACACGAGTCGCTTCTCATCCAGAAAGTTGTAGATGAGATCGACCCCAAGGCAACGCTCGATGGAAGTCCGGTCTACCTTGTGCAAGTAAAGTCGCCGCTTATTGTAGTCGAAGAAGTGCTTGCCGTCTGGCGTTGTGCCGATCTTCAAGGCATCACTGAAAAGTGTGGTGAGATCGAAGTCTAGTATCTGATGTTCTAGCAGGGGCGGCGGCATGTTTTCAGGTTTGACGCCAAAAAGTCGTAGTGCCGTTTGAAGGGCGTCGTTGGCCTGGAGATCCACCTCCGTTTCTGGCGGCTCGTCGTGAAACACGAAGTACGACTCGTCCACTCGTCTCGGGTTGCTCTTGAGAATTGCGTTCTTAACCAAGTCAACTTTGTCGGTCGGTACAGGCACGATGCCATGAGAACCAGAGCAGTGAATCACGTATATCTCGACCAGGAATCGATTTGGGAAGCGGGGCCACTGACTTGAGAATCCCGTGAGTTATCAACTGTATCTTGACCGCATCATAGACATAAACAGCCATTCCAAGATCGGTTGGTTTTCTCGTTCGCCGTATTTTGCAGAGCAAGACCTCGCTATCACTGTCCGGGTAGATCCAAATAAGACATGCGGGATAAATAATTGTTGTATGATCTCCAACAGCAAAACTGAAGGTCTTGGGTGGAGCATCATCAACGGTATACTTGGTTGTACCATAGAAGTAGAATGATAGTGACATCCCACGCCTCCGCTTTTGACAAGCCTTCCTAACCTTGCCCTCCCCCAAACCCCATCGGCACCTTCTCAACCACTTCCCGATGCACGATAGCCCCACGCCGAGGCACGACCCGAGGCACCGCCCGCCCCCGCCCCGTCCACACCAGGGCCATGTGCGGACGCCGGTAATGGGGAATGACTTCGATGTGCCGCCCCACATCCCAGCCGACCTTCCCCCGGCGATGGGCCTTTTCAACATACTTCTCGTCGCCGCTGACCTCATACTTCGCCCGGTCGTCGGCCAACACGTCAGGGGAAATGATCGAGGGATCGTTCTCCAGCAGGCACAGGGAACAACAGAGCCGAACGCAATCCATCACCAGGGAATCGGGGACTTGAACACCGATTTCGGCAAACAGCCCCTTCGTGCCCAGGCTCGCCAACGATTGTTCCACGGTCAGGCCGGGTCTGCAGGGAAAGTTGCGGTACGTGTAGATCGGCACGCCGATCTCGCCCATCAACTCGCCAATGTCGATCAGCACCGAAATGCCCGTCCCCTGGTTGATCTCGCCCATCATAATGCAGCGGACGGAAACTTCCTCCCCCTTCCAGTCGAAGCGCAGGGGGTTGTGGTTCTTGGGCAGGCGGATGCACAGGGCGGCTAGGGGCAGTTGGATCAGGTTGGAATCAAGGTCCAGGTCCAGCCGGGTGAGCATCGGCACGATGGAGGGCCAGAGGTTGTAGTATGGGCGTCTGTTTTTCTCCCAGTCCTGCTCGTTGAGCATCTGGCTGTAGAACTGGGCCGACCCCATTCCTACAGCATCGGCCAGGGTTCGCTTGTAGAACTGGTCGATGTCCTGGGCGAAACGGTCTTCGGGGTCTGCCCGCCGTGTCCAGTCACGCATCGTGATGTAGGTGTGGAAGTCCATGAGGGTGGCAACACGCCCGGCACTCGACGACGTTTAGCTGCGTTTCCAATGCTTCTTGGTATACTCGCAATAGTTGTACTCATCTATAGCCTTCAGCGGATTGCATCCGACTCCCGATTCACCGCCGAGTTGCTCGACCTGCTTCTTCGTTCTCGCCATGAACTGGATATATCCTGCCGCATTCCTACCCTTCTCCTTCAAGTGAACGCCATACGCTTTGGCTATGGCTCGGTCCCAGAGGGGAAAAAAACGGGGTGCAAGAAGGTGCAGGGACTTTACGGCACCCACGGGACCGAGAACCTGCTCAAAATCAACGAATAACCCATTGACGGCGACCCGATCTTCTTCACAAAAGCTTTCGATGGACCGTTGCCGACAACCGGCGAGCGTGCCCTCGTGGGCAACCACAACCCGTTCGATGTCGCATAGGTGCTGACTGGTGAACGGGTGAAACCTGTAAAATGCCATGTTCCACGTTTGCAGAAGCACGGCCAGTGCCTCAGCCACCTTTACCTTTGTTTTTCCCTGCAAAGACAGTTCTATAAGCTCTATCGCCACATAATAGAAAAGGTCACGGGGCTCGTTTGTTGCGAACTCCTGACGGGCAGCGCCAAGCTGCTGAAGAGTGATTGTATCCACATCCATGCCATCACCTCGCCTTTTACCCTTGTTCAAGTCGAACACCACACCACCTCCATTGCGACCACCATTCCCGCCATCACCAAACACCCTCCCGGCCCCCCGCCCCATGCCTAATCGCCCGCCCTCCATTTGACAGCCGATTACCCGCATGATCCGCCCCTTCGTCTTCGCCCACCAGCGGAGCCGCCGTGATGCCCCGTTCCTTCTCGACCCGCTTGAAGGGCGTTGGTGATGCGTAGGAGGGTGCTGAGGGAGGGGTGGCGGTATTTGCAGAGCCCATTCGGGTGGCTGTATGCTATCCCGCTACCGCAATTCGTCAATGAATGTGCCGTGTGGCCTTCTGCAATCAATTTCGCCCCTCGGAGGAACTTCGGATACTTAGGAATAGTAATGACAGTTGGCGTCTTCTTCTCGCCAGTTCGACAATGGGGCCGAATAGGACAAACAATGAGATGACGGAGAACTGGACGAAAGAGTTATTGTTTACCAAGAGCAATTCGTTCGCAATCGCTTTAGCATCGGCTGCGTTGACCGGTTTTGTAAAAAGTGCCGTGTTGGCTGCCATAACGTCATTTAATGCCGTCACAATCAACCCGATATATGCACCTACTAGCCCCAACAAAAACAGCCTTGAGAACTCAAGCTGCTCTCGTATGAATTGGAGACAGGCTTCCTTGTCAACGCCGACGAGCATGTCAGCGTTGTCGTGGAACAGGGAATACCGAATCAGAATCCAGGCCGCTGTAATCGAGGTCCATACTGTCCCCATGAACAAAAGATTCGGATGAGGAAATGGTGGGCGAAGGATGAACAAGGACGCAATACACGCCACTCCCAGCGGGACCACCGTCGCCACGAGACGGTAAAGGTTGGCGGGGGCCGAGTACATAAGCAAGAGCGTTGCCACAAAAAGAACGAGAGCAATCGGCCAGATCAGCCATCCATAAGAATAGCTCAGTGCCCCGAGGCTAGCACGATGCGGCAGCAAGGGGTCGATCATTGTGGGTGGAAGCGTTGCAAGAAGATAGCCAAATGTGCTGTTCAGTGCAACTACAAGGCAGAGCAAGCCCTCTCTGTGCGGCGTTATCAGCGACATAATCTCCTCCACATGATAAGGAATAGGTTACAGCCATAAAAGCTCCTGCACATCCCGCAGCGCAGCTTCCGCTGGATGGCCCTTGATCGAGTTATCGCCGGGCCGATGGTGTTGGTTGCCTCCTGTAATGTCTTCTGCACTTTGACCAGAACATCGCTACCCCCTCAGCCCCTCCACCACCGCACCGAACTGATCCAACGCCGTCTGCATGTCGTCCACAATCTCCTGGGCCAACGGTAGCCCAGTCACGAATCGTAGCGTAGGTGTGGAAGTCCACGATGCTTGAACTTGCGTGGTGTCTCCAGTTCGTTGCCCATTGCCCCCATCTCCTTGCTCGTCCGCTCTCACGGCAGCAGGACGCTGTATCCACTAATCAACACGGACAAAAGCGTGCCTTGCCCGATCAGGGCATTGCGTGGGCTCTCCTGGAATTGCCCCACACGCCCGACAATAGACCGGGCGTGTCGTAGACGCAAACGTATGTTTGCTGCGGTCTGGGCATGTCGTTGGCGTCCCAGCCACAGCTCCGCAGACTTCACAGTAGACCATCTTTCCTCCATCACCCTCAATAACAAGGATTCTCACGCTGTGTTCTCCTTCTTCGGTTTCCCTTCCCCGTGATCCTAGCAAAGCATGTCGGGCACCGGGCGGCGTCCCAGTCGGGATTCAGCGTTCTTGCAACGTGCGGAAGAACGAGATAATCGCTGTCTCCCTCGACAAGCACCACGGTTTCTGCAAAGAAGGCCGCATTATTGTTTTCGAAGCAAATGATTTGAAACTGATCCCATGCGTTCACGTCGGACAGGTCAACTGGGTGAGCCAATGCGAACGGCCGTGGTGTGACGGTCGGGTCCGACTGCTTATAGAGCTTAATGAAGGTGCCTGTGGCTTGCGGGCCGAAAAACATCGGAGAATGTGTTGTAACGACAACGTGATGCTTGGCAGAAAACACCCGAAGGGCATCGAACAGGATATTCTGAGCCCTTGGATATAGAAACAGTTCTGGCTCCTCGAACAAGAGCAGGTACTCTCCTTTGGGTGGCTGTGGCTTCATATCCTGCTCCTCAATACCGGGATCGGTAGCCGTGCTTTCCTTCGTCCCGAGGATGCCGCTTTCCTTCCTGCTGGGCAAGTCGGTAGGAACGTGCGTCCAGGATCACCGTGGGAAGGTTGAACTTCTCTTGAATTTCCAAGCTCCACTGCTTGCGGAGACTGGCGGGACAGATCACCAACAACCGCCGTTTGCGTTCCGCCCAGTTTTGGCAGAGGACTAGCCCGGCTTCGATGGTCTTACCCAAACCCACCTCGTCGGCCAGGATCACGCCTTTGGACAGTGGGCTACGCAGGGCGAACAGGGCCGCTTCGATCTGGTGCGGGTTCAGATCCACACAGGCATCGAACAGGGCCATCGACAGACGATCCACGCCCTCTGGTTGCCGTCGCCGGGTCAGTTCGTAGGCGAAATATCGGGCGTGGTAAGGGGTTATCATGTATCGGCTTCACTCCTCCAACATCAAAAGCCTGTTCGTTCTCGGCGACGATGGCTACAAACTAGACGGCCTTCACCTGCCTCAAGATGCCGACCACGGCGTCAACGATTTCTTCGTTCGTGCTTGTTTCACGGCCAAGAGTCTTGAAGTGACCCTTAACGCCTCCGTCTGGAAAATAGCGATCCAGGGAAGTCTGCACCTCTTGATACACATTTCGAGCAGCATACCCCGTCGCACCCACGGGGATCGGATACTTTCCCAAAGCTGCGGCAATCTCAAATTCTTCCAGAACGCCTTCCGCCTCCACGACGCTGCCTGTCGCCGCATCCAGCTTGTTTCCAACAATAAAAACACACGCACCGGCCTTCCCGATCATGTCCTTGCGATACCTCGTCCAAAAGTCCTTCAGCGACAGACCGTTGGGCGGCTGTTGCGGGAACGGTCGGAGAAACAGACGGTCACTCGCATCACAGTAATGTTTTCGATATAGCGACTCCATTGCCCCGATGACCACCCTATCTCCGATGCCAATGCCCACGCCAGAGACAAGATTCAGCCCCTCATCAATGATTCTTCTGCCAAGCTGCCGACACAGGTCATCAATTCGAGCCTCGCCCAATGGCTCGAACGAGTAAGCACTGCCAGATACGAATACATCTTGCAAATGGACTCGCCGATTTAGCTCAGACAGAATCTTGGAAAGCTCGCTGTATTCATCGATCATCAAAGCTTCGATGCCATATCGTTTGAGGTCGGCGATTCGCAAATCCAACTTGATGCGGTCGTAGTCGTATTGGGCGTTCGCTGCCAAATACTTCTTCCCGCTTCTGAAATCCTTCTTCGTTGGTTTGCTCGGCCATCGCATGACGGCGTAGTGTTGCCCTTTGTCCTTGCCGAGCAACGCTCGAATACGGCTCAGAATGTAATCGATGTTCGGATCGGTGAAACTGAATCCGAGGAACAGGAAGGTTTTGCCAACTAGGTCGCCTTTGAGCTTGATCGAGAACAGTTCTCGATACAGATCGTAGGTCTCATAGTCCTCTTTGGTAAGGACCGCCTGTGCCGGATTGTCCACATCGCCGTGCATCTTGTAAACCGTGACGCCTCGCCCCGGCAGTGGGTGCTGAAGGCTGTCAGGCGTCTTCTTCACATCGACTTGGCGGTGGGCTTCCTCGAAAGCGTCCTCAATCAGCTTGTCGTAATTTGTGGTCCAGACAGTATCGATTGGGAGATTCGCCAACAGCCGGTGATTCTCAGAAAGTTCTATGTCCTTGGTGAACTCCTTGATGATAAGGCGGTCGAGCGTGGCACGATTCATGTGTTTGGTCGCATGATATTGTGCCACCGCAATCAGGTCAGACTCTTGATCTATGTCGAGGCCGAGATCCTCAGCGATCTCCTTCAGTAAAGCTCGCCAGTCCACGTATCCACTTGCCTTCGATAGCCCGGCACCAGCGAATATGGCGGCGTTGCCTTCGTGCATAGCACTGACAAAGTGCTTGTAGAACGACTCAAGCTGTGCCGTGGACATGGTGACTCACCGAAGAACAGAGAACGCAAAAATGGCTACTTCTTACGGAGAGCGTCTGCCCGCTTGCCAGCCGTCTCGATTGCCAGGCGAAACCTGTCAAGGTCACCGTCCCACGGATACACGGTAAAGTTCACGTTCCAGGGAACGGTTGGAGTAGAACCCATCAACGACGTTTGCCCCTGTTGGTTCTTCAAGTGATGGATTTGGATGCCGAGTAGTCCGTTGTTACGGGCGATTGACTGTTCAATCTCGTACTTCACCCAAGGTCGATTTGCTGTCTGGTTGCCAATTAGAACTACCGTCACACTCGTACCATCAAGGTGATGCAGGATCATTTTTTTGATTGCCTCAGCACCCTTCTTCTTGGCCACCTCATACTCGGAATGGTCAAAGAAGCCCGCCACATCGGCACCGGCAACGACATTGGAGTTCCGCACCTGATTGGCTCTCCAAATGTCATTGTCATAGTGAAAGCTGAAGAAAACACGTCTAGCCATGATCCAATCTCCTTCATGAGAAAGTGCAGCCATCCTCTATTCAGGCCGGTGAGCAAAAATTTGGCGTCAGTCGCAGTTCAGCGATCCAATCCTCACCCGACAGGCAACCGCCTCTGCGCAGCCACCCGTAGGTGATCCCGGATCTTGCACTGCTGAACCGGCCTTGTACTCTCCCCCGCAGCCCCCGATTCTACCCCCCCTGGGTTGTGTCTACAAGGGTTTTCCCGATCCCCACGCTATCCCCCCCGTGGTATCGGTGTCGCTTGAACGGCCTCCGCAAACCCTGCCGTCCGCACACCCGCCCCCCAGCATAGCAGCGGGGTCGGTCAGACCAGGGGAACCCCCCACGATTTTTCGGACGAGCCGCCGCAGCACCCGATAGGCATTGGCCGGTTCGAGACAGTAATATATGGTCAACCCGAGGCGGCTTCATGAAGATCCTCTACCTCCACGGCTGGAACTCGACCCCAGGCGGCATCAAGCCAACCTATCTCAAGAACCACGGCCACGAGGTCTTGAACCCAGCCCTGCCCGATGATGATTTCGACGCCGCCGTTCGCATCGCCCAGGCCGAATTCGACTTCCATCATCCCGATGTTGTTGTCGGCTCCAGTCGAGGTGGGCCGTCGCCATGAACCTGAAGATCGATGTGCCCCTCGTGCTGCTCTGTCCGGCCTGGAAGAGTTGGGGAGCGGCGAAGACGGTCAAGCCCGGCACGGTCATCCTGCACTCCCAGGCCGACGAGACAGTCCCCTTCGCCGACAGCCAGGAGCTTCTCCGCAACAGCGGGCTTCCCGAGTCGGCGCTGATTGCTGTCGGGGATGATCACCGACTGGCCGACGAAGAGCCGCTCAAGAAGATGCTAGAGGTGGTGGAGAGGGCAAGCAGTTCGCCGGAGCTTGTCGATGTCGTCGTGTACTATCTTGAAATGCGTGCTCCGTCGCATCAGTCTGTCCCAGCCCCACGAGATGGACTGACGATCTTGCAGGTTCGCACGCCGTCCGTGCCGTATTACCGAGTCCTGTACGATGCCGTGGGTAAGGACTATCACTGGCTCAGTCGCCGAAAGCTCTCCGACACAGAACTAGCTGCTGTCATTCAAGATCCACGCAACGAGTTATATGTCCTGCATGTCGATGGTTCTCCCGCTGGGTTTGCCGAGCTAGACCGTCGCCAAGCCGACGAAGTTGAAATGGTCCAGTTCGGCCTGATGGCGGAATTCATCGGCAAAGGGCTCGGCACGTGGTTCCTGCAACAGACTATCGACACGGTGTGGAGCTACCAGCCGAGACGCTTCTGGTTGCACACGTGCTCGTTGGATCATCCCACCGCCTTGACGTTATACAAGAAGGCCGGATTCGTAGAGTTCAAGCAAGCGGTGAGATGCAGGGAACTGTGACGCTCGACAGGGTAGCGGTACAGCACCTTAGGCAAAAACTTGCCTGAGGTCGTCCCCCGTGCCCAACCGGGGCATAGCCGATCGTCGAAACTCTGCTACGATAGAAGTAGCTGAGTCAGCGACGAGGACGGGCCGACACACCGATTGAGGTCGGTGCAGTGCCTCTCCCAGCGACAACCTGGTTTGGGGAGCCTGCATGTTCTTTGCAGGCTTCTTCGTTTTCTTGGCGGCCGAGTATTCCACACTGTGAGAACTGTGTTTCGCCAGTCAACGCTTCGATCTGCTCCAACCGGATCATCGGCAGGAACGCAATCCCCAGGGGCATTGAGGTTGGCCCGCCACTCGCCTACCAATACCAGTTGCTCATCAAGGTCAGGGCGGGCCGACGAACAGACCTGCAACCTTCGCCAATATTGGCGAAGGTTATCCCAATGAGCAGCCACTTACCGTCATACCTCGCACGCGTTTGTTGGTCCGGCACCTGACCCGCGGCGTGAAGTTTCTGCTGACGCACGGGCCAGTCCACGCCCCTTCCCCGTGCCCATTCCGGTTGGAGGGACTGGAAAGTATGAACATGAGACGAGAAGATCAGTCGCGTGAGACTTCGACCGATTGGGGAGGCGCGATAGAGGCCCCTTCAGGTCAGTACGTGCTGCAATACTCGCCCTACCTGAGTCGGACTCCACTGTTTATCGCGCCTCGTGGTGTGCCCCATCGTGTTCAGCCAATCGGCGATCTGCTGTAGGGTTTGTCCCTTTTTTCGCATTGTGCCGATGATCGGCAGCAGGTCGGCATAGGCTTCTCGCGCCCTTCGGCGATGGGCTTGAGCGGCGGCACTGGCGGCAAGCTTCGTACCCGCCAGCCTTCGGTCTTCGCGGCCTGCCCAATGTCCCGGCCGGGCAGAACCCAGCTTCACCCCCCGAGCCTTTGCCGCAGCCAGCGCCGCCCTTGTCCTCTCGGAGATGGCCACGGCCTCGGCTTCCGCCACAGCGGCCAGAATGTGAATCGTCAGGCGGTTGGCGTGGGGGTTGTCACAGCAGACGAAATCGACGCCGGATTCCATCAGTGCCGACGTGAAAGCCACGTTCCGGGCCAGCCGGTCCAACTTCGCCACCACCAACGTAGCCTTCGACCGGCGGCAGTGGGCCAGGGCCTTGGCGAGTTCGGGGCGATCCCTTCGCTTGCCTGTTTCCACCTCCCGGTATTCCGCCAGGATCGTGGCATGACGTTCCTTGGCGAACGCCTCCACCGCCGACCGTTGACCCTCCAAACCCAGCCCCGAGTTGCCTTGCGCCTTGGTGGAAACGCGGATGTAGCTGACGATTTTCATGAGAAGCACCTATTGGGGATACGATGTGTACGAACGGCCGATGATGGCACGCCTCTAACAAATGTAACCTGTTCCTGGATAAGTAATTGCGTTCATGCCCCCATTATACCTAACCGACAACGGTCGTCAACGGTTGTGTTATGGATTATGGCCCCGTAAACGCCCCAGTCTAACATCCCTCGTAGCCGCCCTATAGGCCAGCCTGGGCGGGCGTTTTCGCCGGAGGGTATCTGGGGTATTCTGGGCCAAACGACCCCGCCGGACGCCCACGTTGGGGCCGTGTGGGCCCGTGTGCGGGGTTTGGGGCGGGGTTGCTGGCCGGGATTGCCGGGGGCTGGGCGCAAACGGGGCGTTCACCATGTTGGGGGTTGTTTCCGCGTGGGGGCATGGCGCTCCGGTTGTGGGGCGAAGGCGCGGTAGCTAAACTAACCATTGCGGGATCATTTCCGACCCCGCTCACGACCCAAAAAACCGGAGGTGCCGACCTCACCAACACGACAACCAAATAGCCGTACCATTTCGCCGTCTGGGGGAAACTGCCACACCTTCCACGAGCAGATCGGCGTCTGGGCTGGCTCCCGCAAGGGAGCCGCCGGACGCTGTTTTCTGCTCAGCCCGTGGCAGGGCTCCCCAGAGGCACGGACGGTGGCTCCTCTTTTTTTGTTCCGATGTATCAGCTTGGGAGGACCAAAACATGTCGCTGGCCGGTAATTTGAAAGAGCAAGTCGAAAAGTATGTCCAAGACGTTAAGCAGCGGTACGAATCGTGTCGGGATAACGAAGCTGCCACAAAGGCGAGATTGATTGTGCCCTTGTTCACAACTCTCGGCTACGACGTGGCCAATCCCGCTCAATGCACACCGGAATACAAGGCTAATTTCGGCAAGAATAATAAGGCTCGCAAGGCTGTGGATTGGGCGTTTTTCGTCAATGACTCGCTGGCATTCTTGGTCGAAGCAAAAGCGGTTGGACAGAAGATTCGTGCTCACGATGAACAGCTTCGCATTTATTACACCGAAGGGCAGGGCGTGAAGCTGGGTATCCTAACAACCGGGGTGCTGTGGCGTTTCTTCACCGATTTGGTTGCAGAAAACTTGATGGACAACGAGCCATTCCTTGAGTGGGATGTTCTCAAGGACGCGATTCCTTACGACTTCCTGACCGTCCTTCAGCGGGAGAAGTTCAACCCCGAACACATCGAGGCTTTCGCAAAAGGGAAGCGTCGCCAAAGCGTCCTAGTGGCGGAATTGACCCGGCTCTTGGAGCCTTCGGACGAGTTTGTCAAATTCGCTATTCAGAACAAGGAAATGCTTTTCGAGAACCGCAACTTGAACGCAAAGGTGATACAGGAATGGAAGCCGATCCTGGCCAGTGCTATCCACGAATGGGCGCAACAGCAGAGGTTGACTGCGGCATTGGACCATGCCATCGACACTCAGGATGAAGATCAACAGCATACCGGCGAACCCGAGGTGGAATACCGTGACTTCTGGGACCCGATCCGAACTGAACCGAATGGACTGTTCGCAGGGAAGCCAGCCGGCGGGTCGTGGATTAACAAACAGATTCGGGGCATCGGCCTCGTCCTCGTGGTCCACAACCACGCGTGCCGCGTCGAGCTCGGGTTCTACAAGGAAGACAAGGCGAAACGCAGAGATAAAGCCTTGGAGCTTTTCCCGACAACCGAGTATCCACATGAACTCCACGATTCTGACAAGTGTGCCCTCGTTCGCTTCTCTGTTTTCGACAAGGGGATAAAGGACCGCGATCACTGGCCTGAGATACGGGAGAAACTGACTAAACTCGGCACGGACATCTACAACAAGCTTAGTAATTCGGAGGTTTAGTGAGGGCAGCCAGGTTGCGAATTCATGTGCGCCTATGAGTGGCCGCCAAGTGATGGAGGAGACAGTTTTCCCCTATCAATTAGGTCCGGCATTTTCCCTGTCACTCCCAAAATTCCATACACTGCCAGGAAACCGAGAAGTGTGGCAGTACCGACTTCAATCTTGGCTGGGTCCGAGATCCGGACCGAGAGCTCCCAGCAGAGCATTAAGGATCCAAAACCAGACGCGGAGGTTACGAAGTAGGTGAAGCCATCCGGTAGCGCAAGAAGGAAAACTTTTCGGGGTTTCGACCAATCCTCGAAGGGTGCGTCTGTACGAAGCCACTGAAACATGAAACCACGGTATCCCTGGCAGAGGCTCAGAAGGAAGCCAAGCCCCAGAAGGGAACACAGAACTCCGCTCATTGTGGCGCTCCTTTCGTGGCAGCCAACTTATCCATTAAATCGGTTTCCACCTTTGCAAGCATAGCCGCCTCCGCAGGGCGTCGCAAGAGGGGGGCTCTTGCCGGCGTCGTCCGGAAGATTGGTCGGGTTGTCCTCATCTCGCCCTTGGCTGCGTCTGGCAATCATCCGCCGCATTTCAGCTTGAAAGTCGGTACTGGTTTTCTTGAATCTATCTTGTTTGCGTAGCGATGGGGCAGGGGATGGCATTGGCCGAAGCAAGTCACGACACGAGTCTCATCACACGCCTTACGATGAGCGTCTTGGGCCGCGTAGCCGTGCCGCGGATGCCTTGGTCTGGTGCGTCGCCAACAGTAGAAGGCCAAAAACTGGGTCGAAGGTCATCCTCGCACGGAGTTCCGATGGGCGACCGACGACGACGCCTTCGATGATCCCTGGCTTGCCCAGCTCCTTTCGCGTTTTTCTTATGATGTCCTTGTCCAGTGTGATGAACCATGACGCGCCTATCGCGACAGCTTCCGCCAAGTGACGCCGGTCCGGTGGGTCTCGGAGGTTCAGCCGCCGAAGTGTCTCGTCGGCTCTATTGACCGCCTCCACATCTGGACACCCATGTTGCTCAATTCCAAGGTCCTGCCACGCCTCGCGCAACCAACGGTAGGTGTCGAGCTGCTCTTGTGATGGGTTGCCACGAGAGAGCTCTGCGAGAAGATGGCATGGCACTGCAACGTCCCACCGGTGGTCGAGATCCTGCACTTCAGCACGAACAGCCTGTCCAATGATCTCGCCTAATGCGCGCAGTTCCTTCTTGAGGTCGCGATTTGGCGGTTGCACGGCGCCCTTGCAGTGGAAGATGAAATCGCCGTAGTCCGCGCAATACTGGACGATGTTCGCGTCGAGGTAAATCAGCATTTGTTCATCTCCGACCCCTCATGCAACGAGTTTCGTTAGTATACGGACTAGTTCGCTTGTCCCACAAGCACGGCGAGGTAGGCTCCAGCCTCGCCCTGTTCCCGTTCGAGACTGCCCTTTCTCCGAGCACAACAACTGGCCGCGACATGGCCCTTCTCTCGTAAAGTCGGCGTCCTCGCGAACGTCGCGGTCCTGACCGGTAGCCGGCAATTCGTGCGCCCACTTTAGCCATTGGCTGGATTGATCTGGCGAGTTGAGGTATTGCCTACCAGCCGTGCTTCTTGTTCAGCCGGTTCAGTCGCATTTGTATCACTTGGATCTCATGGTCCGCATGTTCCAACGGGTCGGGCTCCCGCCGGTAGACCAGCCCGTGGCAATGCCGGCAGCCGAAGTACCGGGCACCCGGTGGCAGATAGAGCTTGTTCACGGTCGATTGCACGGAACGTCGCCGTTTTTTCGTCGCCAGTTCCATATATTCCTTTATACCGCTAATCCCCCGATGTAGTGGTCCTCGCTGGCGGTCATTTTCGGTTTCTCAATCTCTCTTGCAGGGCCAAATCGCTTAGACCTCCACCAAAAACCACCACACTGACTCCATCGCTGACGACGCAAGGACCTCGGGGGGTGGGGAGTTTAGAAGAATGGCTGTTCCGGCCATGAACATCATGCACTTTTCTCTGCCCATCTCTTATTGTGATATGCCTACCGACTATTCCTGGCCAACGACCCCCGCCGGACGCAACGGATGCGGCCGTGGGCGCCACAGACCGCGCTGATGTTGATTCCGGGGCGCTGGGGCCGGGTAGGGGACCGGCGGGACCGAGCACTTTTGCTTTCTGCTTCGTTCTCCTATCCGTTTCGCCCGCCTACTGCATGGCGGCGTTTGTAGCCAGACCCAGATGTCCTGCCTGATTGGACCAACACACCAGTCGGCAACATTGTCTTTGTCTGACCGTAAACAGCAGTCGGAGACACAGATGCCCAGTCGCTTTAGTTGCGCCAGGGTCCACACACTAGCCTCATACTCCTTCACGTACAGGGGCTTCCCATCCCCGTCATTATGTCCCTGGCCCACGTGAGCGCATTTCATGTGCCCACACAAGCAGGTTCCACTCACAATTTGGCCGTGGGACCAAGATATGCTTCCGCAGTGGGTAGGCTTCTCCTGCGTATCGGCCGAGATGGAGTTCTTTCCTCCGCAGCGGCACTAGCCCGAACCCGTAGCCCAGCAATTCGTATGTCTCTACGCCAGCCTCGATGGCAATGGCTTTTGCGATCTGTTCAAAATCGGTCTGGTGCAAAAACCTGCAATTGGGGCACTGTGTGTGGTCATGATTGGCTCATTGCTTTTTATTTCTTTACCGGAGGCTTGGGGCTTGCTTTGGCCAGGATTTGGCCACTGCTACTGCTACACACAAGAAAAGCCGACTCACCCACACACACACACCGCTACTAAGGGAGTAGCGGTGTATGTGTGGTGGATGTTGGGGGCACTGCTACTCACTGCTTGTAGCACTGGTTGTAGCAGTGAGTAGCACTGGTTTCCGGCATGGATTTGACCATCATGTTATCACCTTGAATCCTCGGTAAATTTGCTTATTGCCCCGCCGGATCTCGCACGCCTCAGCCTTGCCTTCCTCTACCAGCGAATTGATTGCGGCCTTCAATCGCGGCCAGTTGAGGTGGGTCGGTTTCTGCAATTCCCTGCTGGTTTCACCTTCGGGGAATTGCCGCAACGCATCGAGCACCAGCGGCTTATCGAGATCCAAGTTCCTTGCGCGTTCGCGACTCTGTCCCTCAACCCTCGCCACGGTGGCACCGGTCAACGTCACCTCCCAACGCGGCCGGCGTGACGTACCCTCATCCACCTTGAGGCCCCACAACGATGAATGACCCGCTGACCCGCCGCAGTTGAGCCACAGAGCGTGTACACGGTGCTGGTCGGCCTCCGGCGGCTCGTAGGGCTCGCTACGGCAGACCAGAATCCACTGCCGTGCAAACTCCTTGAAGCCGGCGAAGGCAATGTCTTGTAAGGTCGGGGGCTTGTATTGATCCTGCCGAGCGTGCGTGTGGTGGACGAGGATAAACGTCACGCCCAACTCGCGGCAGACGTCGGCCATGCCGTGGAGCATACCCTGCATGATGATCAGATTCGAAGCGTCCTTGCCGGGCATCGCCATCGAGGCCGGGTCGACGATCAGCACCTCGGTCGCCTCTTGCTGCATCAACTTCTGCATGCGCTTGAGGTGTCCGTGGTCGGCGATCTGCGGCACAGCATCGGAGAGCGTGAACCGCTTGGGCAGGGATGCCAGCCCCCGATCCCGCCCGCCTCGGCCGCATCGGCAACGATAGATGGTTCTTAAATTCTTCTTGAGCGTGGCCAAGCCCGACTCGCCGGACATCAACAGCACGTTCGCGGGCCGCAACACCTCCAATTCGTTTAGAAAACTATCGCCCGACGCCAGCGACACCGCTAGGTCGAGCATGATCGAGGTCTTCATGGATTTCTCCGGCCCCGCCACGATGCACGGCTGGCCCGCCACCAGCGTCTTGTCGATCAGATATTCTTCACGGGCGTATGGCCCCGTCAGCAGGTCCTCCATGCCGTGCAGCGGGTATTCCGTCCTGCCGTTCAGACTGAACGGCACGAATGCGGCCCGCCGTTCCAGGGCCTTGGCTACATCGCCGGTGTCGAGGTCAATCTCCTCTTGGTCAGCGAGTTGACGCAGTCGCACCTCGTTGAACACCTGCTCGGCCATCTGGAGTGCGAAGTCGGCGTCGATCTTCTCGGTCCGCTCGTATTCGGCAGAAGCCGAGCGAAGAATCTTCTCCATAATCTTCGATTGCGCATCTTCTTCCTTCCCAGTCCCTCGCTTCGTGTCCCACTCCTCGAACATGTTTTCGATGGCGCGGCCCGGTGCCTTGCCGAAACGTTTGAAATAGTCCACGCACTGCCCACCGATCCAGTTCTCACCGGGAGAACCGAATCGACCCTCCGGCGGCCACTTATCAGCGAGTTTCGCTAGGACTGTGTCGTTGGTGATTATGGCTGCTACCACGGAACGCACCCGACTTCCGCTATATCGAGTTTCTCTCATGCGAAACCTCACACCCTATTCGACTTGGTCCGTCGCGTCGAAGAGGGTATAATCTGGTGTGGGACGGCCTCGTGCCGAACCTTCGTTTGGTTGTTCGAACTGTTGATCGCGGTAGGCCGATCCGGCCGCCGGTCAAGAGACACGCCACCCGCTGGTGCTGGCCGGCGGGTGGTTCTTTGAATAACGAGGGTGAACCAACCGTCTATTATCATGCGATCGCACACGGAATATCTCACATTGAACGTGCCGAAGCGGATGGACTTCATCAACATCACGCCGCAGGTCGAAACGGCGGTCAGCAAGAGCGGTGTTCGAGAAGGCTTGGCACTGGTAAACGCCATGCACATCACCGCCAGCGTGTTCATCAACGACGACGAGCCGGGGCTGCACGAGGACTACAAGCGCTGGCTGGAGAAGCTGGCCCCCTACGACCCTTCGCCGCAAACCTACCACCACAACCGCACCGGCGAGGACAACGGCGACGCCCATCACAAGCGGCAGATCATGGGCCGGGAGGTCGTGGTGGCCGTGACCAAGGGCAAGCTCGACTTCGGCCCCTGGGAACAGATATTCTACGGCGAGTTCGACGGCCGCCGGCCCAAACGGGTGCTGGTGAAGATCATCGGCGAGTAGCATGGCCGTCTCCCGTTTCAGTGGTACCGGTAAGGGTGAATGGGATATTGTTACTAGATGTGCTTGGTAAACGCGATGCACATCACCGCCAGCGTATTCATCAACGACGATGAGCCCGGATTGCACGAGGACTACAAGCGGTGGCTGGAGAAGCTGGCCCCCTACGACCCTTCGCCGCAGACGTATCACCACAACCGCACCGGCGAGGACAACGGCGATGCCCATCACAAACGGCAGGTCATGGGACGGGAGGTGGTGGTGGCCGTGACCAAGGGCAAGCTCGATTTCGGCCCCTGGGAGCAGGTCTTCTACGGCGAGTTCGACGGCCGCCGGCCCAAACGGGTGCTGGTGAAGGTGATCGGGGAATAATTGACAATCCAACCCCGTTCCATCCCCGCGGCGGTCTAATAGACACACGCAGCACCTTGCCATATAAGGCTTTACGTCAATTTCTCTTGCCATCGGCATGGGCCTCTTGCGGGCGAGTGTTGCCAAGAGTGTTGTCAATTTCCGGCTTGTTGCCGGTCGAATCCCCCCATCCGGCCCATAGCTGGTCGGCTACTTCGGCCGCGTCCAAATCCACGTAATAGCCCATCGTCGTGGCGATGCTGGAATGACGCATCAGCCGCTTTAGGACGGCCGGCATAACCCGCCGGGCCCATCGCGTGCCGAAAGCCCTTCGGAGGTCGTGGGCAGAGGCAAACTTGCCATCGGTCTTGTTGACCACCACGCCGGCCTTCTTGCCGATTGCGGAAAGTATCTCTCCCACCTTTCCGACACTCATAGGGTGCCCATCGCATGTTCGGCTCACTGTGAACACGCGGTCGTGTCGCTCGGCTTCCGGTGTCTCTGCCAAGAAGTGGGCGAAGTCGGGCGTCATGGGCAGAACCTCATCCCGCCGGGCCTTCTGCGCTTCGGCGAAGATTCGCAACGCCGGCCGTCGCCCGGAGAGGTCGACCGCGAACGGTGCATCAGAATCCCACGACAAGACCAGGGCTTCGGACAGGCGCAGGCCAGAAAGCCACAGGGCCCGCAACAGTCGAATCCACGCCGGGGCATCATGCGGCCGTACCTTGGGGACTGCGGCAAGCAGCCGGTCAAACTCTTCCGCCGTAATCGGCCGACCACGCATCAGGGCTTGGCCCTTGGGCCTCTTGGGCGAGTGCATGTTAGGCACCTTGGCCAGCATCCCCATCGAAACGCCCCACGACAACGCGGCCCGAATATGCCGCAAGTAATGGGCGACGGTAGTATCTCGCAAGCCCTGCTTGCGCAACTCGCTCTGAAAACGGCTCATCGTCGCCGATGTCAGCTTGACCAGTCGGTCGGGATTGACGACGCGCTCCAGGTGGTTTAGAGCGCTTGCGGTAGATACTTGCGTTGCGGCCGACAGGCTCGCCAGCTTCTCAGCTTCGTACCGCTGTCGAAACTCTGCCCACGTCAACCGGCTCGGGGCCTGATAGCGGCCAGTTCGCAATTCATCTTCCCACTTTCCAGCGGCCTTGATTGCCTCGCCGCGGTCGGTGGTGCCGCTACTCTTGGCCACCTTCTTGCCGGTGGTCGGGCTGCGGTATGTCATCATCAGGTTTCGGCCGTCGCCATAGCTGGCAACGGTTACGCTGATTTCGTCGCCCATCGTGAGAACCTCCCAAGAAACGGCGAGCCCCTCCCGGTCCTGTTGACGCGGGAATAAGACCGCGCGGCCGGCATTGCTGGTCGGCTCGGGCCGGAAGGGGTTTGCCGTGTGCTGTTCAGAATCCACAGCATGGGAGAGAACCTTATTCTATCGCCGGCCCCAAGTCGGCCGACTGACTTTCAACACCTGTATTATCGGCGAAAACGCCGAAACTGTCAACCAGTTTTCCGCCTTTCGGCCAGTCGCTTTCTGGCTATGCACGCGACACACGGCCAGACGTTCACAGCCCGGTGACAGCCATCGCACCATCGCGGACGGACGGACCGAAAACTAATCGGCTGGTTCGCTGCCGGCCTTGCTGATGCGTTCTGAGGCGCTTGCATGATGTTCTATACCTTCCGGCCAAGTGCCCCTCAGAATCGACGCTAGGCGTTCGCTGGCCTCTTCCGGCGCTTGGTCGGTGGGGCGACCGCTTTCACGCCCTGCCCACGTTCAAGCCGTTCAATCTGCTCTTTGTTCGCGCTTGTGACTAAGATGCGCGAAGTCAACAGGATGCCGCCGGGGCCATACGACACGCTGAAAACTTCGTGGCCGATGATTTCGACCGCTCTTAGCGCGGCGGTCAGTTTCGCGGCGTCGGGCAACATGACCGCATACCATCGCCAGTGACCGATAGTTGGGGATAGGCTCATTGCTTCCTCCGATTGCCGTTGTTCTTGCCGTTGTTCCTATGTGCTACCCTGGTTTCGGCTTCGTTCTGCTGTTTTTTCTGAAGCGCCGCCTTTGCCCTCCTCAGACTCGGCGGCCGACGCTCATTCGGCAGCGCGGGCGGCCCCGCCGTCGATGCCAGGTCGGCAGCCGGCGGGGACGTGGGCACGTCGGGCGCCGCCAAGAGTTGTTGGGCTTCCGGCTGCCGTGCCACATAATCGCGGACCCCAAGTTCGTCAAGAATCGCAAATGCTTGGAGAAGGTGCTCGATTGGCGACGGGCACGCGACGGGCCCAACCGGTTCGACTTGCATCCGGCCGCGTAGCTCCATTTCGCCTTCCTTCCATCGGTGCCACCGATGGCGATGCACAGAGTGGGTCAACCAAAATCTCGGGTCGGTCCTGTAGACTTCCGCCTCTGCCCGTCCAAGCGCGGCCGCCTGGGCGGTGATTATCCGTTGCCGAAATTGCCGATAGACTGTCCGGCCGTCCGGTCGCTGTCCTTCGGCCAGCCAGTGCGTCAGGGTAGAGTAGGCAATCGGGCCGGCGGCCGCGGCGGCGCGAAGGAACACGCCCTTGCGAACCGCCGCGCAGACTCGTTTTGTCAGCAGCGGAGTCAATCGAGGTTTCCGGCCGCGGTTCGCCTTCGTCACGACCGTCCCCGCAATCCCCCCCGCAGTGTGGTCAATTCCTGTTGTGCCGCACTCCGCCGACCCTGGGCAAACCGGCGCGATGCGTTGGCCTGAGTGAAGGCATTTGTCGAGGAGCCGAACGTCCGGTAGGCGTCCAGATACGCTTTTTCCAGCGAGTCGCGTTCTGCGGCCAAGTGCTCCATTTCGGAAGTCGCCTTTTCGATGGTGGCGTTCTGCTCGGCAATCGTCGCCTCAAGTGCCAAGATGCGTTGTCGACGGGCGACTTCCGCCGCCAGGTCTTGCGGCGTTCGTCCAACTGCGGCCAAGACTTTTTCCGCTTCCGGTAGCGCGGGCTGCTCGCCGACAGTCAGCTTACCGACCAGGGCGTCATACCCGGCTTCGGCCTGTTCCCGCCGTTCGTCCGCACGGGAGGTCAGAGATTCGATGGTTGTGGACACGATAGGAACCTTTCGGAGTTGATGGTTAGCCGTTGATCTGTCTGAGCGCTTGGCCGACTAATTCCGCAATCCGCTCCTCGCTCAGTTCGCCGCTGGCGTTGTCACCGCCGACGATGCTCATTGCCACGCCCCGCTCGCGCAACCGCGCGTTCAATTCAACAATCTTTAGCACGGTTGTCAAAATCCGGCCAAGGTCGGCAAACGAGTACAGCTTCGCGTTCGGGTCATAGGATTGCAACCCGGCGAATTCGCGCGGATGTTCACGATTCTGTTTCGATTCGCTCATGGGATTCCTCAGAAAAAAGGGGATAGGGTCAACAAACGATAGGTGGAGGTCCGCAGTTCGGGCAGACCGGATTGTCCAAGTGGTCAACGCAGACGATGGGCGGCTTGCCAAGCCCTTGCGTCGCGGCGCGAGAGGTGGGTTTCTTTGCCTTGACGGTCGTGGCGCGTTTCTGTGCCGGCATAGCGGGCCGTCCGGGGCCAAGTGTGGCAGGCTGTCCACTGTCGTACTCAACGAGTCCGGGGTTTGCGAAAGAATCCGGCACTATGGCTTACCTCCTGAAAAAGTGATGCACGCTGTGCGCAGCCCCGGCCTTCCCCGGTGACGGCGTATGACTGTCTGCTGTATGCGTCTGTTGTGCTCTGTCAAGGGAGTTACCCTGTTGTCTGACTGGCCTTATACGAGCGGTTTTTCTTTCGTCACTTGTGGACCAGGACGTAGGGGGGTATCGTGCATCCACTAGCACGCCGTTGCCTGGGGAAAACCCGCGGATATGCGGGAACCGCTCTTTCGGTTTGTCAGTTCACCTCTACCGTTTGGCGCGACTGCTCGCGCTGTCCTAAAGGTTACAACCGCCGGGGAGTTTTGTACCCGGCTCCCATCGCTCCGATTCTTTTTTCAGGGAGAAAGCATCGGCACAACGTAACCCATCCCGCGCAACAGACTCCCTCAGTGGCCAGTCGGGACGCGAACCCCGACGTATCGCTATGGCCCTATTCATCGTCGCCCCTCCAGCCCTTGAACGTGTCCAGCATGATCTTCCGCACGGCCTCCAGCTTGGCGGCGTCGGCCTTCTCCTGGTCGATCTCGTGGTTGAACGCCTCCACGTCGATAACTTGATCTATCGCCTCTTGTAGCACGCGCTGGAGCGTTTCGGGCGGCAACGCCTCCAGTTCCCATACATCGTCGCCGTGTTCGTCGGAGAAACGCTGATAGTTGGCGGAACCCGTCTTAGCGCTTCATCATCGGCGGCAAGTCAAACTCTTCCACCTGGTCGGCAGTCAGCGCCACCTTGACCGGTTCGATTTCGTCGATCAAGAAGTCGTCGCGTAGCGACCGGGCGAACGAGTGCGCGATTTCTTCGCCATCGGGATCGAAGTCAGAAAGCATCAACAGGACGAGTTGGTTCTTGCCGCTTTTCTTGAACCGCTGCGCAATGTCGTAGCGCGGGCGCAGGGAGCAATAGCCGCGGCCGATGGTGTAGGGGATGCAATATCGCTCCGCCACGGGCCGGATGATCGAATCGACGGTGTTTTTCTCGCCGATGATCTCGATATGGTTCGGCTGCGATTGCATCAAGGTCGCGCCAATACCCTTTGCAGAATCCATCTACTTGGCCGCGGATGAAACCTTGCACGTCACGATGCACGTTCCACACCACCACGGGCCGCGTGGCGTCCTGAATGACGCGCATCGGAATGAGGGTGGCCACGCGGGCGCGCGTCAGCAACTCCGTCAGCGCCTTGTAGCTCGTGGCATTGTTGCGATAGGTCGAATCCGGTTTGCTGGCATGAATCAGCGGCGGATCGTTCAACAGGGCGTAGTGAATCTGGCGGTCAGATAGGGGCCAAAACTTTTGGCGGTCCACGATAACCCGCCTGATGGCTTCCAAGAACGGCCATTTGGCCTTGCTGATTTCCTTCCGCGGCTTTTCTTCCCGGATGTCGAGGGTGTCGAGGTCCAGCCGGGACCGCTCCTCCCGATGTTCAATCAGCGATTGGTAGGCGACTTCGGGATTAGCCGATACCGCCTCCTCCCGGAACTTTTCGTCAAACGACTTCACGCGCTGCCGGTTGTACTCGCATAGCAGCCGCAAGAATTCCGGGTTCACCTTGCCCTTTAGCTCCCGGCGGACATTTTCCGTCCGGCAGGGCACCGCGGTTAGACCTGCCAGCTTGGCCGCGGCATAGCGACGGTGGCCGCTGAGAATGTACCCGTCGACCGTGACCACCAACGGCTCGCGGACGCCACGCTCGCGGATACTCTGGGCCAGAGCGATGATCTCGGGGTCGGCGGGATCGACGGGGCGATAGAGGGCCTCATTTTCGGGCGACGGGCAGATTTTGTCGAGCGGAACTTGCGAAAGTAGGACTAGTCCTACTTTGCCGCGCCCTGAGGTTTTCGGCCGCCCGTTTCGCCGGGAAGGGCCTTGCCGTCTCTCGCAGAATGTTGTAGCATACATGGGAACAGACTCCTAACCCCGTGTAGCACGCCCGTCGCCACGCGGGGTTTTTTGTTGACTACTCGGCCCTCCCTGGTCGCCGGCCTGGCCGGCCTGGTCGACCAGCCGGTCGAAAAACGCGAGAACGTCCGAACCTCTGACGTATTGATAGCGACCATAGGGAATGACCCTAAGCCCGTCGCGTTGTGCGAACCTTCTGGACTTCGCGCACCACCCAAGCCGGGCCGCGGCCACGGCAAAGGGCAGCACTTCGTCACGGTGAATCGAACCAAGGGCACGCGGGGCGGGAGTGTCGAGGGGGCGTTTCATCGCGCGACCTCCGTTCCTTGTTGGGCACGCTCGACAAGCACCCGCTCGACCGTCGACGGGTCAAACAGCAAGACCCGCTCGGCTTTGATATGCGGGATTCGGCCGGCTTCGGCTTCGCTGCGAAGCCATCGCACAGGCACGCGAAGACGCCGGGCCATTGGGCCGGCTTGCAGAAGTGGTGACTGAGTAAGCATGCCCCGATTGTCCCACGGGGCGAGCGACGCAAACAGAAAAGTTACCCAAACAATACCCCAAATCGACATCAGGGAGCAAACAATTCCGCGCCAGCCGGCGTCAGCCCCGTTCCGCCTTTTGGGCCTCGGGGGCGGGGTGTTGAGGGGGCGGGGGTTCACGTTGCACCCCTTTCGGCCACAGGCTGCTTATGCAATTCGACAAACGCTACAAGGTCGCCTTGATCGAATCGGACTTCCCTGTTAGGAAAGACCACACGGGGCAGTTCCCCGCGGTTTGCGAGTCGCAACACTTGCCGCGGCGTCAACTGTAGAAAGTCAGCCGCTTCGGATTCGGTGAGTAGTTTTGTCATGCCCCTAATTGAATCAGGGGCACGGGGGGCACGTCAAAGCGGAAAACGTGGGGCAACGCTGGGGGTAACTGGGGGCAACTGGGGGTATTTTCCCCGGCTATGTCTTCCGCTTGGCACGTTTAATGATTTTGTCGATTGTGGACTTCGCAATCTTGTTGGTGGCGTCGGGGCAGATTGCCGCCCGTTCCGTTGTCTTCATCGCATCCCACATCGCGTGAATCTTCGCGGGCTTGTGACAGGTGTCCGTCCCGCGGGCTTCGTACTGGGCTAGAAACCACGCATCACGCGGGGAAACACCCTTCCCGACTAAAGATGGCTGCGGTTGGGTCTTCCCCGCGATAGTCGGCAAAGCGGCGGCCCGCAACTCAGCCAGGTCGGCGTCATAATCGCGCAGGGCCTTGTACAACTCTTTCGACCGCGGGTCGTCTGCCGGCAAGTAGCAGTTGTCGGGATCGAGCCCAAGCACTTTGACCCGTACCACGTATCGCTGCCACGCCGCGTCGAATTGGTCGGGCTCTTGTACCGGCGTGTTGGGTCGCTCGCCCTTCTTTGACTTCGCCATGATCTCCAATCCTTTCCAGCCAGGTCGCCGGGCGGATGTCGTGGGCGATTGGAGATTTCCCACAGACACCCGCCCGGGCACTTGGCCCTCCGTCGAGGGCCTTCCCGGCTTTGCTCATTCTATCACACCGTCAGAAACTCCGCACTGTTGCCGCAAGTGTTGCCAGAACCGCCCTCGGCACACTCTTGGCACCCCGACGGCCGCACGTCGGAACGGTGGCCTTTTTCTCGGGATGTCATTGTCGGCACGGTGTCGGAATGGTGTACGCCTGTCACGCTAGGATTGACAATCGCCTGTCGGCTGTCTACGATAGAACCCTTTGGAAATGAGACCGTTTGCCGGGGACTGTCCCGATTTTTGCGGCAAGGAGAACGTTGCGGCGCGAATAGGCCTGACCGCCGCGAAAATGGGACTGTCCCCTTTGCGTCGCGGAAGGGGACAGGTCCATATTTTCGGCCGATGTTTTTCTCGCAAAAGACAATTTCTCGCCGAAAAATGGGTCAGTCCCCAACCGACCACGCGGTGTACCTACAATCAGGAGAAGATCATGCCAACCAGACGACACTTCCTGCAATGGGCCGGCATCGGGGCCGCAGCCTCGCTGGCAGCTCACCGCGGTCTTGCCCGGGGCGCCGCTGCCGATCGGCCGGCCGTCCAGCCGCACGCCGGCCAGGCCCTGAAGTTGGGGCTGGCTTCCTATACGTGCCGCGAGTTCTCTCTCGACCAGACGCTGGCCATGGCCAAGCGGGTGGGACTGAGATACATCTGCCTGAAGGACACCCACCTGCCGATGAGCAGTTCGCCCGAGAAACTGGCCGAGGCCGCGGCGAAGGCGAAAGCGGCCGGCCTCGACCTTTACGGCTGCGGGGTCGTCTACATGAACAAGGCCGCGGAGGTTGATCGGGCCTTCGAGTATGCCAAGGGCGCCGGGATGAAGGTGATTGTCGGCGTGCCCGTCCACGAACTGCTCCCGCTGGTCAATGAGAAGGTTCAGCAGTACGACATCCGCGTGGCGATCCACAATCACGGGCCGGTCGACAAGCTCTATCGCACGCCCGACGTGGCATACGAGAAGATCAAGAATCTCGACCGCCGCATCGGGCTGTGCATCGACATCGGCCACGCCGCTTATTGCGGCATCGATCCGAGCCAGGCGGCCGAGCAGTTCGCCGACCGGCTGTTCGACATCCACATCAAGGACGTTTCGGCGATGACCGGCGAGGGCAAGACGGTCGAGGCCGGCCGCGGGGTGATCGACATGCCCAAGTTCCTTCGCACGCTGGAGAAGATCCACTTACGCGGGCGTCACGTCCTTCGAATACGAGAAAGACGGCAAAGACCCGCTGCCGGGCCTGGCCGAATCGGTCGGTTATGTCCAGGGCGTGCTGGCGGTGATCTGAACGAACGGGGAGTTTTGGCTATGCCGGACAAGGCGATTCTG
This sequence comes from uncultured Planctomycetaceae bacterium, assembly GCA_963759115.1. Classification (GTDB taxonomy): domain Bacteria; phylum Planctomycetota; class Planctomycetia; order Pirellulales; family Thermoguttaceae; genus CAVWXT01. Next base: position 1,811,182 of record CAVWXT010000005.1, on the reverse strand, counting down.
ACCATCGGCGACCAGCGGATCGAACTGCCCGTCCTCGAGGGAACGGAGGGCGAGCGGGCCGTCGACATCACGAAGCTGCGCGATCAGACCGGCCTGATCACCTACGATCCGTCGCTGGGCAACACGGGCGTCTGCCGCAGCGCCATCACCTTCATCGACGGCGACAAGGGCATCCTCCGCTATCGCGGCATCCCCATCGAGCAGTTCACCGCCAAGCCCAACTTCGTCGAGGTGGCGTGGATGCTGATCTTCGGGCGGCTGCCGCAAGCGGGAGGAACTGGCCCGGTTCAGCGACCTGTTGACGGCCAACGAGCTGCTGCACGAGGGCGTGAAGCACCAGTTCCAGCACATCCCGCCCGACGCCCCGCCGATGGCCATCCTCTCGGCCACGTTGAGCAACCTGGCCTGCTACCACCAGCCGTTCCTGGCCCTGGAGGACGAGGAATCGCTGGAAGAGGCGGCCGCGCGGCTGATCAGCAAGGTCCGCACCATCGCCGCCTTTTCCTACCGCCGCTCGCTGGGCCTGCCGTTCAACTATCCCGACCCGCACCTCCGCTACTGCGCCAACTTCCTGCACATGATGTTCTCGCTTCCGCACCAGCAGTACATCGTGACGCGGGAAGTGGAGGACGCCCTGAACCTGATCTTCATCCTCCACGGCGACCACGAGCAGAATTGCAGCACGTCGACGGTGCGGGTGGTGGGCTCGGCGAAGGCCAACCTGTTCGCCTCCTGCGCGGCGGCCGTCTGCGCCCTGTGGGGCCCGCTGCACGGCGGGGCCAACGTCGAAGTCATGGAAATGCTCGACCGCATCCACCGCGGCGGACTCTCGCCCGAAGATTGCATCCGCGACGCCAAGGACAAGACCAACCCCTTCCGCCTCTACGGCTTCGGCCACCGCATCTATCGGAACTACGATCCGCGGGCGAAGATCCTCAAGGAGGCCTGCGACAAGGTCTTCGCCCAACTGAAGCGGAAGGACCCGCTGCTGGACATCGCCCGCAAGCTCGAAGAGCTGGCCCTGGCCGACCCCTACTTCGTCGAGCGGCGGCTCTATCCGAACGTGGACTTCTACAGCGGCATCCTGCTGCGGGCGATGGGCATCCCCACCAACATGTTCACCGTCTGTTTCGCCATCGGCCGGCTGCCGGGCTGGATCGCCCAGTGGAAGGAGCAGCACGACGATCCGACCACGAAAATCTTGCGCCCCCGGCAAATCTACACCGGCCCGAACGAAACCGACTACGTCCCCATCGAGAAACGCTGAATCGGCGGTTCGGCGCGGCGGCCGAAGAAAGAGCGAGGACGGGGAGTTCCGTCTGTTGGCACTCACGGACGAATGCCATTGGCGTGTAGCGGCCGACGCCGCATTGGCCGCTAGACGGGTTGCTGCGCTGCTTGGATCACCTCGGGACCGACCCACCGTGACACGGCTCTTGGTGCTGCTGCCGATTGCGCTATGCGCCGCTTCGACCGCCTCGGCGCAATCCGACTTCACGCCGGCGCCCTCGTTCTCGGCGCCGCATCCGGCCGTGGTGCGGGTGGTCGCGCCCGAACGCGACGGCACCGCCTACGGCTCCGGCACGCTGGTGGCCGTCAACGAATCCTCCGGCCTGGTCGTCACCAACTGGCACGTGGTGCGCGACGCCGCCGGGCCGATCACCGTCTTCTTTCCCGACGGCTTCCGCTCGGCGGCCGTCCTGCTGCGGACCGACCGCGACTGGGACCTGGCGGCCTTGGCCATCCGGCGGCCGAACGTGCAGCCCGATCGTCGCTGTCGAACCAGGCGCCCCGGCCCGGCGAGCCGCTGACCATCGCCGGCTACGGCAGCGGCTCGTATCGCGCCGTGACCGGCCGATGCACGCAATACGTCTCGCCCGGCGGCAATCAGCCCTTCGAGATGATCGAGCTGTCGGCGCCGGCGCGGAACGGCGACTCGGGCGGGCCGATCCTCAACAGCCGCGGCGAACTGGCCGGCGTGTTGTTCGGCTCGGCCTTCGGACGGACCACGGGCAGCTATTGCGGCCGGCTCCGCTGGTTCCTCGCCTCGGCGGACGGCGACTTCCAGCGGGTCTCGGCGCAGGCGCTGTTGGCCCAGCAATCGCGGGGCGAACGGCCGCCCGCGGCGGCGATTGCCGCCATCCCGGCGACACCCGTGGCTGAAGCGCCGCCCAGTGCGGCACGGTTGTCACCCGTTCCCTCGTTGCCGGCGCCGTCGGCGACCGTCTCGGCGTGGCCCGCAAGGGCGGAGACGCCAGTGTTGGCTGCGGGGAACACAGTGGCGCATTCGGCCCCGACGGCCGCCCTGCCCGGACCGCCGGCGGGACCGCTGCCCGGCGCCGACCAGATCAAGACCATCCTCGCAGCGATTGGCGTGATCGCCGTGCTCTACCACGCGATGCGGTTGTTGGGCTCGGCAGTGGGATAGCTTCTTCACTTGCCGCCGAGGAGCTTGACGATCGTGGCCTTCATCAGGGCTTCGGAGCCGGGGCCCACGTTGGCGTCCTCCGGCTCGGGGCCACCCTCCGGGTACTGCTTGTCGGTGCAGACGCTGGCCGGTCCAAAATCGGCATTGGCGGCCACGGCCACGAACTCGCCCGGCGCCGCACGCTGGGCAAACAGTTGAAAATCGACCAAACACTCGCCCGGCAGATCGAGAATGTGGACGCGGCCGATTTGCAGGCTGCTGGCCGGCAAGGGCCGTTCAATCCGCTCGGCAAAGGCGATCCGCATGGCGGCATCGATCCGTCTGGCGGCGTTCAATTTCGCGTCGGCGATCCGCGCCCGGCTCTCGGCCAGCGTGCGACCCGGCGGAGCGTAGAGCGGCAACTTCAACTCGGTCGAGCGCCACTCAAGGGTCTCGGCGGGGACCAGGCGCGTGGCGGCAACCGCTGCCTCCATGCCGGCAAGAAGCCGCTGGGCGAATTGGTCGCGGGCGGCCGGCGTGCCGTCGTTGTACTTGCCCACCAGGACGTCGCCGCCGCAGCCAGGGAAATAAACCTGGAACACGCCCTCCTTCTTTTCGAACGTCTCGCGCGCGATGCCCGGAAAATCGTAGCCCACGTTCCGATTGTCGGCCAAATTCTGCGGGTGGCAGGCGTAGAAGTGCAGTCGCACCAGCGGCTTGTCGCCGCGGGCCAGCGTGATCGTCTTGAGCATCGGATCGATCGTCCCTTCCGGCTCGGCCCGCAGGGCGAGATCGTTGATATAGCTATAGCGCGGGCGGAGTTTGCCGTCGGTGCCGATCACCCGCCGCGTCGAGGCCACGCGATCCACCTTGCCCTCGCCCGTGCCGATGCGATCGAACGGTTGCAGACGCGTCAGCGAGTCCTTCACGGCCGCCCCCACGCGCTGGGCCGTCTCCTCAAAGAACTTCGGATCGGGCAGCGGCGGCGGGCTCTTGGTCTGCTGGAGCAGCTTCATGGCGTCGATGTCGACGACCGGCGTGGCCTGCTGGTGATTCGTATGTACGGCGACCCGCGTTGGCTCGGTTCCTGCGCCTTCCGCGATCTTCCGGCAAAAGAGGGTATACGTCGAATTGCACAACTCGCACCAGTCTATCGCACACAAGACGTATCGCCGTTGGCCGTCGTCGAGCACGATCCCCTTGGCCAGCAAGGGGAAATCGATGACCTCCATCGGTTTAAGACTGGGGATTGCCTTTCCCAAGGGCGGCGTCACGTCGCAGCGGAACGTGGCGACGCGGAGTTCGGCCGCCTCCGCCGGGGAGAGCGGCAACCAGATCCAAGCCGAAGCGGCCACGGCCGCCCAAACCAGTCGAGACAGAATACTACGCATCTCACCCTCCGATTGTCAGAAAGCGTTTTGCCGGGTTGCACACTTGGTTCCGGAGCTTATGATTGTCGCGTTATTTGACGCCGAGAAGCTCGACGATTGCCGCTTTCAACAGGGCCTCGGAACCGGGGCCGACATTGGTGGCGCCCGGCTCGTATCCGCCCTCCTCGAACGCCTTGTCGGTGCAAATGTAGCCCGTGCCGGTATCGGTATAGGCCGCCACGGCCACGAACTCGCCCGGCGCCGCATGCTGGGCGAACAATTGATACGCCACCATGCATTCACCCGGCAAATCGACGATATGGGCCCGGCCGATCTGCAGGCTGCTCAAGGCCAGCGGCAGTGAGATTCGCTGGGCGAAAGCCAACCGCATCGCGGCGCCGATGCGCGGTTCGGCCTTCAATTCGGTGTTGGCCATCTGCTGGCGATTTTGGGCCTCCGTGCGGCCTTCCGGGGCGTACAGCGGCAGCGTCAGCTTGAGCGACCGCCACTGGATCGACTCGGCCGGCGCCCACTGCGTGGCGGCAATCGCGGCGTCCATGCCGGCCCGCAGCCGCTGGGCGAATTGCTCCCGGCAGGCCGGCGTGCCGTCGTTGTACTTGCCCACCAGGACGTCGCCCGCGCAACCCGTGAAATAGATCTGGAACACACCTTCCTGCTTTTCGAGCGCCTCGCGGGCCATGCCCGGAAAATCGTAGCTCGCCCGCGGATCGCCGTAGAAGCTCTGGGGATGGCAGGCGTAGAAGTGCAGTCGCACCACCGGTTTGTCGCCCTGGGCCAAGGTGATGGTTTTCAGCATCGGATCGATCAGCCCTTCCGGCTCATCCTTCAGAGAGGCCTCGTCGCCCTTGAGGTTGCTCCAGCGGGGACGGTGGACCTTTCCGTCCGGGGCGATGATTCGCCGGGTCGATCCCACCTTTTCGACTTTTCCCTCGCCCGTGCCGATCCGATCGAACGGCTGGAGGCGGCCGAGCGACTCCTTCACGGCGGCGGCCACCCGGTCGGCCACCTTCTCGAAGTACGTTTCGTTCGGGTAGGGGGGCGGATTGGCGACGCGGGCCAGCAAGCGGGATGCGCCGGCATTGACCATCGGCGCCGTGTGCTGATGGACCGTGTGTACGGCCACTCGGGTCGACACGGTGCCCGCCGCTTCGGCCATCTTGGTGCGAAACATGGCATGCGACGAATCCTGGAGCTCGCACCAGTCAATGGCGCAGAGGACATAGCGCCGGGCGCCGTCGTCGAGCACGATCCCCTTGGCCAGCAAGGGGAACTCGATGGTCTCCAGCGGCTTGTAGCTCGAATAGATCGCCTGTCCCAGCGGAGGGCTTACGTCGCAGCAAAACGTGGCGACGCGAAGCCCCGCCGCTTCCGCCGCGGAGGGCGGCAGCCAGGTCCAAGCCAGCGCCGCGGCCGCCGCACAAACGAATTGAGGGAGGATTCTACGCATGTCACTCTCCGGTGTTGCACGTGATGTCGGTCAGTCCATGTAGGGCGGGCGGAGCCCGCCATGATACGCTTTGGTACGGTTGGCGGCACCCATTCCCCAGGTATTCTTTGGCGCGATGTGCGGTGCCCACCCTGCCGCCTACTTGCCCAGCAGCTTGATGATCGCGTCTTTCAATAACGCTTCGGACCCGATGCCGACCTTGGTGACGGTCGGTTCGTATCCGCCCTCCTCGAACGCCTTGTCGGTGCAGATGTAGCCCGTGCCCAGGTCGCTGTAGGCGGCCACGGCCACGAATTCCCGCGGTGCCGAACGCTGGGCAAACAACTGGTACTCCACCAGGCATTCCCCCGGAAGATCAAGAATGTGGATATTGCCAATCTGGAGACTGTTCAATAACAGCGGGCGGTCGATGCGATTGGCAAACGAAGCCCGTCCCGGGTCCGTTTTCAGCTTTGCCCGTTCCTTCTCCGTCGCGCCGGCGGGAGGAGCATAGAGCGGCAGCTTGAGATCGACGGTGCGCCACTGGAGCGACTCGGCCGGCGAAATTTCGTGGCGACAATCGACGCTTCCATGGCCCGCAGCAGCCGGGCCCGGAATTCGTCCCGGGCGGCCACGGTGTGGTCGTTGTACTTGCCCGTCAAGACGTCGCCCCCGCAGCCGGTGAAATAGACCTGGAAGACGTTTTCCTTCTTCTCCAGTTCCTCGCGGGCCATGCCTGTAAAGTCGTACGTCACCCGCGGATCGCTGTAGAAGCTGTTCGGATGACAGGCGTAGTAGTGCAACCGCACCAGCGGCTTGTCGCCTTTGGCGAAGGTGATCGTCTTCAGCATGGGGTCGATGATCCCTTCCGGCCGGTTCCGCACGGCGAGATCGTCGATGTAGCTCCAGCGTGGAGTGTGGACCTTTCCGTCGGGGTCGATGACCCGGCGCGTGGAACCGACGCGTTCCACGGGCGCTCGCCGGCGCCGATGCGATCGAACGGCTGCAATCGCGCCAGCGACGCCTTCACGGCCACGGCCAGCCAATCGGCCGCGAGCTCGAAGAACCGGATCTCCGCCTGCGCGGCGGGATCGTCGGCCTTTGCCCGTAATCGCGTAGCGTCGAGATTGACCGTCGGGGCCGTGTGCTGATGCCCGGTGTGCAATGCTACCCGCGACGGATCGGTGCCGGCGGCATCGGCGATCTTCTGGCGGTAGAGGAGGTGCGTCGAGTTGCAGAGCGAGCACCAGTCGATGCAGCAGAAGACGTACCGCTGCCCGCCGTCATCGAGCACGATTCCCTTGGCCATCAGGGGATGCTCGATGTTCTCCAGGGGCTTGCCGCTGGGGAAACTCGGATGTCCCAGCGGCGTCGTCATGTCGCACTTGAACGTGGTGACGCGGAGTTCCGCCGCCTCCGCCGAAGGGACGGCCGACCAGGTCACAATTGTCACGGCGATCGCCGCAGCGACCAATCGAGCAAGAATCCCGCGCATGGTGTTTCTCCCCTTGTGAGCGTGTTGTGTATTGCCGCAACGACCACCGCTGCGGTCCGCATACGATCTTACCCGTACTTCTCGCTTCGATCTTGTAGGGTGCGTGAAACGCGTCACAGCCCGCGTCTGACATACGCGTCACTTCGGCGGGGCAATATTGATCAGGTCGGTTCGCGCGTTGCTCTTTTCGGAAACCCGCGACAGGGTATACGGTTCCGTCCTTGCCGACGGCAATCGAGTTGACGTGGTTCGGCCGCTCCCCGTTGGGAAAGTAGATCGCGCCGTGGTCAACCCACTTGGCGGCGGGGATTGCGTAGGTCACCAGGTGCAGGTCCTCGATTCCTTTCGCTTCGCCCGTGCCGGCACTGCCTTTGCCCGTCACCCTTTTTCCGGCCACGTAGACCGGGCCGCCGGTAAGGTAGTACAGCGTGCGATTGTCCGGCCCCAGCGTGAAGCCCAGATATCCGTAGTTGAACTGATCGAACATCCCGCTTCGCTTGGAGGATTCCGACGTGATACGGTCGAGCACGTCTATGCGGCCGGCCCGCGGATCAAACCGGAAGAGATAACCGGAGTTGCCGTGTACGCCGTAGATCATCTTCTCGGCCGGATACCAGATCGTTTGCCGCCAGTTGTACGCCATTGTGGCGGGAGAGGTGACGTCGTACTGGCCGAAATAGTCCTTCCTGAGGTCATCGCCGGCGACCGTCTCCAAGGCGTCGCGCTCGGCGACGTAGCGGAGAATGGTTCCCGCGGCCAACGTAAAGTAGGCCGAGCCGTCTTCGGGGTTGACGGCGATCGAGCGGCAAATCGTGCGGTAGGTGGGGCCCTGGCCGTCTTCGCCCTGCCCGGCGGTGGGCCCAAAATCCTTCATCTCGTTCTTTGTCAGGTCGTAGCGAAAGAAATGACCGGTGGGCCAGGTAAGGCCGAAGAGGCGGCCGCGGCGAACGTCCATGTTCATGGTGAGGATGCCCTCTTTCAAGGGCGCGATGGCCAGGTCGTCGAACTTCGCCGCCGCCATGTCGTAGGCCAGCAGGTGCCCGCCCGGGTACGGCTTGTAGCCCGGCGGCGGCTCGGGCATTTTCTTCATGCCGTCGACGTAGCTGTAATGGCCGACGTGCGTGGCGAAATAGAGCTTGCCCTGCGACTCCACGAAGTTCACGTGGCTGGTGCCCTGCACAATGGTTTTCATGCCCTTCTCGCCGCAGGCCTCGGTGACGTCGCCCAAGTGCCGGATCTTCTTCGCCGCCGGATCATAACAGTACATCTGCGCGCCGATGTCGACCGATTGCGAGCCGAGCACGTAGTAGATCTTCCCGTCGCTGGCCGCGGAAAGGCCGTTGAACGTGTCGCGGGCCAGTTCGAATGCGGAGTTGTGGATTTGCGCGGTCAACTTGGGCGGACCGCCGGGAGGATCGGCCGCGCGGGCCGCTCCATCCCCCGCGCCGGCCAACGGGATCGACACCACGGCGGCCCAGAGGACAGCCGCCTGTGCTCTGCGCGTCTTCATGGTCTGTAACCTATCGAGCAAACCCGAGAGATACCCACGAGCACTCCCAGCGACTTGAGATGGCGAGTGAGGTTCCCTGAGTCTCGCGGAACCGTTGCGCCAGGCAAGACAACCGTCATTGTCAGTGGGCGTAGTCGCCTTGTCAATACGCGGGGTTCCGCGGGATTCCGTGCGAGCGCGGCCGGGTTTTCGGTCTTCGGGGCGGCTCGATGATTGCCCCGATGGGGCACACGTTGCCCAGCCCATTTCCGTAGGATGTGTGAGACGCGCCGTCAACTTCGGCTCGCGGTGCGTTACACAGACGCCACGGACGAGGCCCAGAGATCGGCGGTCAACCGGTCGATCTGCTGCTGGATCTCCGCCGTCGCTGCCGCTGCGGCCCGTGCCTTTTCGGCGCGGCTCTCGATCTGCGGAAGACGGAGCGATGCCGCGTGGGCCAGCCGGCTCAGGGCTGCCAATTCCGCGTGCCGCGGATCGTCGGGCTCGAAGCGGCGAAGCGGGACGTAGTCCAACATGCCCGGCGTGCCGAAACCCTTGCCGCCGCGCACGCTGTGCGCCGACGACCAAATCGTTGACCACGGCACTGTTGAGGACCGCACAGGCGTAATGGGCCTCGTCGGCCGAATCGCAGGCCACCAGCACGCACGTCTCCTGCGGGATCACCGGCCGGCGGCCCAGCGCGGGGTCGGCGGTCTCCTCCACCACGGCCGCGTTGATCTGCCGATCCATCCGCCGCCAAACCACCTTGATCGGCGCGACGGTGTACGGCCCGACGTTGTACATCGAGTAGAACGGGCCGCCCTGCTGATAGCGCCGGTAGGCCGCCCGAGCCGTCAGCAGATCGCGGAACCGCTCCAGATAGGCCAGCGTGCGAGGATATCGCTCGCCGCATCACGTCCTCGTCGATGCCGGTCCGCGTGGCCGGGTCCTGGGTCAACAGGATGTGAGCCGCGGGGAGTGGCCGAGTAGCGTCGCACGTCGGACCATCGCAGCAGCGGATAGAGCAGGTCGGGCTCGATCACGTGCTCGACCGTGTCGATGGCGTGCTTGCCCCGGGCGGCGATGTTGCGGACCAGCACGCCGCCCTCGGCCGCGTCCAGCACTTCGACCCAATACACGCCGTTGGCCCCGCCGCTGTTGGCGCCGAGGTGGGCGGTGTAGTCCGACTTGCCGCTCCAGCGGAAGCGCGGAATTCCCATTCGGCACGACCAGCCACGGCGACGTGGGGCAGCGCGGGATCGATCGGGCGGGCCAGACAGGAATGATGAATGATGAATGATGAATGATGAACAGAGGGCTTTGCACTGCCGGCCGCTGCGGCAGTCGAGCATTCATCATTCATCATTCCGCATTCATCATTCCCTCGCTTCCCACTTGAAATACGGCACGGGATACTCCGTGGCGGCGCCCTTTTCGAGCACGATGGTGCTGGTCCAGTTGGCGGCGTCGCCGAAGGGCCGCAGGGCCACCATGTCGTCCACGCGCAGCACCCTCAGCGGCGGGCCGTCGCGTCCGAGCCGGAAGCGGCGGAAGCCGTCGCCGGCCCCCTTGGTCTGAAAGAGCGTCTGCGTGATGACCATGCCCAGCCGCCCGCCCGGCTTCAGGTAGCGATCGGCCGCGGCGTAGAGCATCAGCATCGACAGGTCTTTCTTGCCGCCGCCGTGCCGGGCCTCGTTGCCGGAGAGAGAGAACAACCCATATTGCTCCCACAGCGGCTTGGTGGCCTGCCGATCCTCGTCCGGCAGGTTGTCCCAGGCGATCCAGGGCGGATTGCCCACGACGTAATCGAACGGCGCCGCGGCGCACGCGCGGTCGCCGGGATCGCCGAGAATCGAATCGTAAAGGTAGACCGGAATCTCCACGCGGCCCGTCTCCGGCAGCAGATCGGCGATGGCGATCAAGTAGTTCGCCCGGGCGGTCATCACGGCCAGCGGGTTCAGGTCGAAGCCGACGAATTGGCGAGTGAATGGAGGGGCGAAGCCGATGCAGACGGGCAACATGCCGTCTCCGCAGCCGCCGCAGGGCCATCACCAGGAACGTGCCCGAGCCGCAGGCCGGATCGAGCAGCCGCTGGCCGGGCTGGCCCGTGTAGCCGACCTGGTCGAGCACGTGCTCGGCGAGCCAGTCGGGCGTGTAGTATTCGCCCAATTGGTGCCGCAGCGGCCGCGGAAAGAGGTCCTGATAGAGCGGCTTGAACATGTCTCCGTCGCCATCGCCCTCCGACGATGCCGGCCCCGCCGGCCGATAGCCCGCCAACGCACGGGTCAACCGCTCAACCAAGCGATCGACCTGATCCGAGCTTGCCGAAACGTGCCAGGAGAATGGATTGTCGGGCAGGAGTTCGTCGATGCGGCCGCGTCCGAGCCGCCGGGCCACAAGCGTCACCAGCAGGGCGTAGTAGGTCTGCAAAGCCAGCAAGAATGCTTCAGGGGCCTCTGCGAAACGGCTGATTCCGTACCGGCGGGACAGTTTGGCCAGCGCTTGCGGTATCTTGTCGAGAGCATGTCCTGCCCACCCGCCGAAACGGGCCCTCCATCGTGCCACCGCCGGGTGTTGCGCCGACGCTAACGCGTCACAGAGCACCCGAACGCCGTCGCGCGTTACGCTCGCTCGGCCGCCAAAATTGCTTTGGAGCACGGCGGGCGTCAGCCATTTGTCGACGATTGGACCTGGGCGTGTGGGTTGAGTTGCCATGACGCCCCATTGTGGCTGCCGGGCCCGGTTTCAACAAGAACCACGCAGCGTTGAGGAGGCGATATTGAGTGCCCAAGAAAGAGCGAGCCGCACCTTAACGTCTTGCCAAGGTGCGGTCGCTACCGGGGGAGCAAGCAACTGCGTCCCACTTCGGCAACCGCGCCACACACTACGCGGCCGCCACGGGACGCTCACTCTGATATCATTGTCTCGCCTCGCATTATAATGTCAAGGCTGGCTGTTGTTATTTTCTGCTTTTTCTTGCTTCTTATGGCGATTTTTCGCATACCAGGTTTGCGCCCGAAGGGATTGCCTCAGAAAACGTTACGACGAAACGCACTGCTTGTGCGCCTGGTAGCCACGCACGCAATTTCTTGAGAACACCTAACCCCGGACCAAAGTCCGCAGGCCTTCGATCGCAGAGGAAAGACCTGGAGATGTAACGTCGGCGAATCAGTCCGAGGTTGGCCGGCCATCCTATGGCCATCCTACGGCGTCGCGACGGCGGGCTCGGCCTTTCGCTCCAGGGCCTCGCGGGCGCGACGCACCGCGTCGGCGGCCCAGGGTTTGCCGGCAAAGAGTTCGACGACGGCACGATACATCTTGCGAGCCCCCTCGGGATCGCTCGTCGCCAATTCATCGGCCGCCTTGAGACGTTGTTCGAGCAGCCCTAGTTGCGATGCGGCCAGTTCCTTGACTTCCTTGCTCAACTGCGCGAGCCGGCGTCGCGCAGGGTAATGCACTCTCCGGTCGGGCCCGTGTCGCTCTTCGGCTGCGCGTACAGGTCCACCAGGGCCTGAAGCTTGGTCACCGCCCGTTCGGGATTGAGGTGGTCATCGTTGATCGCCTCCAGATAGGCGCGCTCGACCGGCAGGAGGTTACTGGTGTCGGCCATTCCTCGGAGCCGCAAAGTGAACTCCCGTTCCAGCCGATCCAACTCGATGTCTTCTTCATCTTTCCGGAGTGTGGCGGCGCGGGAATCGTTGGGAAAGCGATCCAGGAACTTGCGGATGTCGCCCTTCGCCTCTCGGAGCGAATTGATTGATTTGTCGGCCTTCTTGGCCTCGATCTGCTGGTAGAGCGCGTCGGCCGTCGGCGGCTGAAGGAACCATCGCACCGTCAGCCCCACCAACACCAGCGCCGCGGCCAGGGCCCCCGTGTGCCACGAGAATATCGGCCGCGAAGGTTCGGCCGCCACCTGGTCCAGTTCGTGCTCGGCAACCGGCACAAAGCGCGAAGCCGTGTCGGCGGGCGATTCTTTCGTCTCCTCGCGTGGCAACGAAAAGGAAGACGCCTGCCGAGACGATTCCTGGAGCCGCTTCTCATCCTCGTCAAGCACCCGCGTAGGCGGCATGTCGTCGGACGACAGGACCACGCCGGGCACCGACGTCGCGTCGTTTCCCAGGAACCAACTCGGGTCGGCCTCCACCGTGTTGGGACCGGCGCTCAGCGCTTGCAGCATGGCTTCGAGCCGCCGGGCGAGCAGGTTCGCATTGGAAATCCGCCGGCCGGGCTCCTTCTCCAGAAGTTGAGCGACGATGCACTCCAGTTCCTCGGGCGCGTCGGGTGCATGTTTGCGGAGGAGATCGGGCGTTTCAAACCGCTGCTTGTGCAGCACTTCGGGCAGCGACTTGCCGCGAAACACCGGCCGCCGGGCCATCAGCGCGTACATCAGCGCCCCCAAGCTGTACAAGTCGGCCCGCGTGTCCACCGGCCGCCCGTCCGCCTGCTCCGGCGCCATGTACTCCGCCGTCCCCAACACGTTGCCGGCGCTGGTCAACCGGCTGTAGCCAAAGAGCCGAGCGATGCCGAAGTCTGAGAGTTTCACGCTGCCGTCGGCGGTCAACAGCAGGTTGCCCGGCTTGATGTCGCGGTGGATGATGCCGCGATCGTGGGCATGACGCAGGGCGCGGCAGGTGTCGATGCCGATCCGCGTGACCTCGCGCCACTCGAACCGCCTTCCCCGCCGCAACTCTTCCTCCAGGCTGCTGCCGTCGACCAGTTCCATGGCGTAGAACAGGTGCCCGTCCTGCTCGCCGAAGCCGAAGAGCCGGACGATGTTCGGGTGGTTGAGCTTGCGCAGGGCCTCAATCTCCGCCTCGAAGCGGATGCGGAAATCCTCTTCCTGGGCCAGTCCGGAGGCCAGCAGTTTGACGGCGGCCGAGTCGCCCGTCTCGTCGTGGACCGCCTTATAGACCGTCCCCATACCGCCCCGACCGAGCTTGCCGACGATCCGATATGGGCCAAGCCGTTCGATTTCCATGAGGGACGAAGGGATTAGGGATTGGGGATTGACGGATGGCGGATGGCGGATGGCGGATGCCGGATGTCCCATCCAACATCCAACATCCAACATTTTCGCCCCATCCCCCTTCCCCTTGGGCTCTCCACTATCCACTATCCCCTATTCGCTCTCCCCTGTCCACCAGCCACTGACCACTAACCGCTAGCCACTGGTCTACCGTCCCGTAGTGCGGCCGTACTTCCGCTGCTGCATGCGTTTCCGCAGATGGGCGCACTTGGTAGCGGGCATACGGACCACACTCTTCGTCTTGCGGCCGGTTTGTTTGCTCTTGGTCATGATCTACTTAATTTGGGGGTCATTTGCGCCAGTTGTGCCTGGCATAAACCCCTCTGCAGAACTGATTTTGACAAAATAGAAATTTTCTTTGTCAGGAATCGGGGTTCTGCGGTTAATAGGGTTTTGGAGGACTCTAGGTTAGTAAGTTATTGACACCGGAAAGAGGGGGTGTGAAATGCGACGTTTTGGAACCTTGCTGCTTGTGATCTTGGCAGTCAGCGTCGGCGTGCAGGCACACGCAGAAGTCCTGACGAACGGCGGATTTGAAACCGGGAACTTCACCGGTTGGACCAACACCCCCGGCTACTCGGCGGTGGTCGCGGCCGCTGACGGATATACCTCTACAGATGGAAATTACTTCGCCCATTTGTCGGCGGGTAAGGGCGCCAACGTCTACACCCTCGTTTCCCAGGCATTTACGGCGGGCGCCGGCGCGACAATCGAGTTCGATGCCTACTTCAAGGCATACGACAGCCTCTTTGGCGACGAATATAACGACAACGCCTATGTCGACTTGCTTGATAATTCCGGTAACTGCTTGACCCAACTCTTCTATTCGGATGTCAGGGCCGTGGGGGCCTTTGGGACTACCGGATGGAAAAGCTACTCGTACACGATTGACGCCGCAGGGACCTACAAGATTGAAGCCGCTGTTGAGAACTGCGACGACAACGCAAGCTCCAGCACAATGGGTCTCGACAATGTGCGAGTCAATGACGTCCCCGAACCCTCCACATTGATTCTGCTCGGGATCGGCGGTTTGAGCCTGCTCGGCTACGTTTGGCGGCGGCAGACGGCCGCTTAGCCCGATGCCAACTGCGAACGCACATGGCCCTCGTCGCTATCGGGGTGCGTTTTTGCGCGGCCGGCCTTCGCCTTACCAACACGGGACGGTTGACGATCCCCGGTGAAAACGATGGCATAAGACCGCCATCACGGTGCATAAATTCCCTCTCGCGCCGGTTACCGACTCTCCCATCCCGAATCCCTACTCAATAAACCGATTCACCAGGATGGCCTTGTCGGCATTGAGGTCTTGGCCGCGTTGGAAGCCGACCGGAATGGTGCGATCGATAATGTAGAACGCCCGATGGCGTTCGATCTCGCCCGTGTCGACGCCCAACTCGCGGCCCAAAGTATAGCCGTCAGGATAGATGGCTTGCCGTTGCGCCGGCGTCAACGCCGCATAACCCGGCAACGACGACGCCGGTGTGACTTCAAAATACCCCACCGTGATCCACACGGCGTAGACGTTCGATCGCGTGGTCACGAGGTTGCCCAACCGCTCCAGGCCCTGGTAGCGGAAGAAGGGATTGCGATCAGGGTTATTGTAGTCGCCGATTGAGCCGCCGATCGTCGCATCGAACTGAAACAGTGGGCGAGTGGCACTAGTGGGGTCTGTCCGAAGCAGCGTGGCATTGATCTCCGGATTCGGCGTCAAAGTGGGCAGCGGCACCAACTGCCCCCCAGCGTACGAACGGAAAGGCCGGGCAAACTCCGTTGGAGAACCTGTAATGCAACCCAAAACATTGGCCGTGGGGGCGGTGTTACCCTGCCGACTCGCGACGAACGTCTGCCAGAAACCGGGCGAATTCATAGCGGGAAACCCCATCATTAGTCCGTAAAACACGTCGAGACTATAGATCGTGTTCAGATTGATCCGCCCCGGCTCGCGGTAGGCCGAGATGCGATTGAATGGCGGATGAAAGGCGTGGCCGGCGCTGCCGGCCGCCAGACTCGGGCTGGCCTGCGTCTCCGCGCCGACGAATGGCGACGCAACGCCCACATATTCCAGCAACCGGTGCAACTGTGTGGAAGTGCCCGCTGTCCCCGAGGAAAACAGGTCCAACAGATGAGGATATGGCTGGAGTACGTTATTGTAGGGGTTAGATGCGCCAGCCGCGAGGTCGTAATAGTACAGCAGGTCGCGCGACTTGAACGGCGGAACCAGCAGCAACTCCAACTGACTCACGAACGGCCGGTTGTTCCAGGTCAGCCAGGGGAACGGCGTGGAAGGGTCGCCCGGGTAACCGGCAACCAAGCCGGGCACGCCAAACGGATCGTTCAAGAAGCCCAGGCTGTGGTTCAACGCGATGTTCATCACGTGATTACGCGTGTTGGCGGGCACCAGCGCCGTGTTGGCCGTTGGAGCCAAGCCGAGCGGCTCTTGCCGCCAAAGGTTGTTCGTTCCCGCCGCGCTGTTGTGCTGGCCACGCTGCCGGGCGTAGAGATAGGAAGCCGGCGGTACCGCAGGGGCCGTCTTCGCTTGCGGATCGTTGGCGGCGGTGATGCCATTGAAGGCCGCCAGGTCCACCGGCATCGAGTCGATCGTGAGATACGGGTTATAGGTCGCGCTGCCGACGTTGGGGTCGTAGGGCAGCAGCGGATTGGCCAACCGCTGCAAGTGAATGACCTTAATGTTGTCACTCCGGGCGTTATCGGCGATGGCGGCGGCCATAGTCGAGACACCCCAAAGCTGCTGGTCCAACGGTATGTCGTAAGCTCTCGGGTAGCCGGTCGTGGTGTATTGTCCGCCATTTGGATCGGCTGGCGGATATCCGCCGCGCGGCTCCGAGATGCTAAGCCGCTGCGGCTGCCCGACCGCGGTCGTCGTATTGATTACAACGGCCGTGGGTGGCTGAATGGTGACTCGTGTTGGGTCAAGATCATTATCAGGGATACCGTCGCCGTTGATGTCTCCATTGAAAACGGCGACCTGCCCGGACGCGGCAGGATTCGAACTCGGATTCAAGACAATCCGCCGCGTATTGTTGGGGTCGACGGTGCTAGGATCTTTATTCTGGATGAACCCCAGATAGGTGACGCTTGCCCCGCTGTCGCCCGACTCACCGGGACCGATCACCGCATAGCGGCCTGGCAGGATCGGCGCGATCCGAGCCTCTTCAGTATCTTCGGGGCGGAAAACAACCTGGTTAACTGCGGGCGGCAACGCGGGCGGCAACACGGATGCCCTCGTGGGCCCCACAAAGTAAACGCCCCGTTCGATCAACGGCTGCTGCGCTACATTGGGGTCGTCCGGGTCTAGGGCCCCTTGGCTCCCGTCTACAGTAACCAGCCGCCACACCGGATTGTAATTGCCCGAGCTATCGGGTTGCGTGCTTAACCTCGTCAAGCTGATGCCGGTACCGGCTGCGTCCTTCAACTCGCCCGGCACGGGCTCCTGCGCCGACCAGGGATTGTAGATCTCCACGAACAGCGACCCCTGCGGCTTGAACCGCGAGTCGAAATTGGGATCGTGCCCCGGAGGTGAGTCCCCAATGTATCCGGGGTTCGCGTGTGTGCCGTTGTCGAGGCCGCTTGTGGTGTTGGTAGGGACCGGCACCTCCAAGTTGGTGTCCTCAGTCCGCCGGTCGTGAAGCGCCAGCGTCTCGCTGATGAGCAACTCGGGCCGCTTGCAACTCCAAACCGTGTGCGGCGTAGGAATCGGGTCCGGCTGGCTCGGGTCCAGAGGCACCAACCAACCTCCTGGCTTAATCGGATTGGGATCGTAGCGGAATCGAATCATAATCGAGTCGCGATCGCGGAAACTGACGACGTTGATCGCCCACTGGGCCAAGAAGCGGGCGACGTTGTCGGGTGTGGTGGCAAGGCCCCGCAGCGCCCGCAATTGGGTCACGTAATTGGTCAAGCCAACCGGGTCAGCCAACAGTGTAGCCAAAACGTACAGGTACCGGGCTTCGAGACTCACGGGCCTGCTGCGAGTTGGTTGCGACCGTCCCGGTAGGATCATAGCTGACGTTGACCGCCGCAGTGGCAGTGGGCGACTTATACAGCGTCAACTGGTGCTGCGTGCCGGGGGCGTCAATCGAGCCGGCGTTTGTGGCGTCGTCGCCGGCAGTTGCGATGTAGTCGCGGCCGTTGCCGAAGGGGCGATTGATGTTCATCTTCAGCCCGGCCAGCAGGTCCGGCGGCAACAAAGTCGGCAGCAAGGTCACGGCCGTTGCTCTCGGTATGCCTTTTTGGACGAGAAGGGAAAGAAGGGTCTCCGTTATATGGCCGGCAGCAGCCCCGGCGGGCACGGTGGTGGCCGGGACTGGCACATCCCAACTCTCGGTGGTGACGTTAAGCCGCTGGGGAATCAACAGCGAGTTCTGCGGAAGGCCCGTCGTCGAGGTCAGGCTGGCCAGCCGGGCGGGCAACGTCGTGGCGTCGCGGTCGTATGGCCGCAACACCCGCTCCAACTCGGCCACGCTGAAGGGGTTGTCGGGCGCGCCGCTGAGGCTCGACAGCCCACGACTCGCTCGGGGGCCGAGGTTCATCGCATAGGGCGAGTTCATCGGAGTCATCGTATCGACGAAATCGCTGCCCATGCCGAGATAGACCGATCCGCGGTAATTCATGCCTGCATAGATCGGCCGGCCGCCCACATCCAACCCCACGGCGCCGACGCCGAATGGGTCGGGCGGCGTGCCGTAAGAACCTGCATTGTTGGCGTTGCTGAAGTCCCAATAGTTGCGGCCATATTCGAACCACTTGTTGGCCGTGAGCGGGTCAGGTGCAAGTGCAGCAGAAGCGGGTGTGCCGTCCGTACCGTAGCGGCCTTCGTACGTCCCCCCGTTGCCCGCCAGGAGTTGCTGATACGTCGCGCCGGTGAGGATGCCGCTGAGATTGATTTCGGCTGGCCCCAGACCCTGCCCGCGGGCAAGAGTGGGCGTTACGCCGCCGGCAAACTGGCCGGCAAACTGAAGGGTCCCGTAGTTGGAGTCGGCCTGGACCAGCGAGCCGTGGGCGTTGAGGTTCAACCGGCCGTCGAGATCGACGCAGAGCACGGCGATCAGCGGCTTGTACAAACGGCCATCGCTGGTGGAGCGGACCGGCAAACCCGGATCAACCCACACGCTGTCCGGCACGCCGTCGCCGTCGTTGTCCACGTCCCACGGACCCAGCAGCGGATTGAATCCCGCCGGGTTCGAGTTGCTGCCGGTAAAGTTGGGATGATCTGCGACAAAACCAGTGGGGAGAGTGAGGCCGGTTATCGGGCCGATGGGCCGCATGATCACCTTGCGGGGCAAGTCGGGACTGGTCGCCCATTGTGGTTGGTTCATCCAGTAGTTCACCAGTGCAGGCCGGTGCAGCGAAGGCAATGTTTGCACCGGGCCACCAGGAATGGTAGGAGGAATCTGCGCCGCCAGCAACATGTGTTGGAAGTCGGCAGCCGTATAGTCAGAGTTAACGCCGCCGGGCGGGTTACTAAAAGGATTCTTCAGAGCGCTTGGAACGGCCGAATAATATGTCGCCAGCGGCATGTTCGGGAGCAAGGCGACGGGCCAAGTCAATGCTGACGGAATGGCCGTGATGTCCGGAGGCGACGCAGTCGGATCGAACGCAAGGTCCATCTTGGCGGTGGTCGGATTGTAACCAAACCCCGTGCCGCTGAAGGGCACGCCGCTGATAATGACTGTATCGCCCGTCTGCGGCTGGCCTCCGCCGTCGAAGGCGAGCATCTGCCACGGGCCCGTGGCCGTCCCGCTAAGATCGCCGGTGGGATTGAAGCCGACAATCCGAGAACTCTGGCCATAGGCCGGGCTCGTTGTTGGACCAGTGATGGTGATCACGCATCCCGTTCGCACCGCCGGGGTTGTTGCGCCGGCAGACCAGGCAAATGTGAACTCGATCAACTGCCCGCCGCACACCGTGTTGCTGACGATGGTGATCGTTCCGGTGGCCGCGTTGTTCCCGTACATATCCTCCAGCAGACTGTGGGCCCCGATCACCGAGGCGGTGTTGTTGCTGCCGCGGAGGATTTGCATGGCGGCCTGTTGCAGGGTCTTTTGCGGCGGGTCGGTCACGAGGTCGATCCGCTGCACCGTTCGGGCGTCGCGCTTGGCATGGCCCGTCAACACCACGAAGGCCACGGCAATCAGTCCGAACATCGCCAGCAAGGCGAGGATCATCAGCAGCAACACGCCGCGGCGAGAGGAATGGTGGATGGTGGATAGTGGATGGTGGATTCGGGATTGGGGATTAGACTGACCACTGACCACTGACCACTGACCACTCAATATGTCCATCATGGTTCGATTCCTTCGTGAAGCGTCTCCTTGCCCTTCGTCGCTCACTTGGCCCTCGCCCTATACACTGGCTGCGACCACGGGCATTCTCAGTTGAGTTGCACCGTGGTGGTGTACACGCCGGTAACGGTGTCGATGATGACGGCCGTGGCCGCAGTGCCGGTGGGCCAGTCGGGGCCGACAACGCACAGAGTCTGCGTCGAGCCACCCGGGCCCGCATTGACCACGCGGTACCAGATAGCCGTCGTCCCGCCCGTATCGCACAACATGATCCAAGTGTTTTCTCGCACGTTCACGGTTGTGGCGGGCGCGACCGGCGTCAGCAGCACCGCGCCGCCGCCGTAGGCGATTGTGGGCGGGTTGGCTGGGACAGCCGGGTCACCGGTCATGCACGTCTGCTCGTTGGTAAAGCTCCGCGAGGAACACACCACCACGGATACCAAAAACTGTTGCTTCTGAACCACGGCAAGGGCCGCTTCGCTGCTCGCCGGTCTGACGGTCAGAAACCAGGAGAAGGTGCCCATGTACTGTTGATTGCCGCTGGCGTCCTGCACGGCCTGTGGCCGGCTGCCGGCTGGGGGCGGCGTGGCTGACTTGATTTCCTCCGGCCGCGCGAACAGCAGGTCATCCCGCCAGCGGAAGGTTGAGTCGGCCTGAGGGAGCGTTAGCTGGATACCGCTCAACGGCAGGGTATACAAGTTGATCCGCGGGATGGCACCGAGGTTTGCGGTAAGCCCTTTCGTTACGCCCAGAGGATCAATGGCGAACGGCTGGAGCGGCGGGGGCGGAACATTTGTGGGGGTTGTAACGTCCGACCACCACGCGGGAGGCGATATGGGCGGAGCCCAGTACCGGTAATCGAGCATGCTCCGCACTTTGGCTTCGTGGATGCCCGCCCGGCCGCAGGCGCCGGTGTAGTCCGACTTGGCCGTTTCTCTCAGCGAAAGGGCCCCCAGCGGAATGATCGCTGCCACGCCCAACAGGCCGACCGAAAGGATGCCGATCGAGATCAGCACTTCCATCAAGCTGACGCCGCGGCGGGCGGGGAAAAAGGGGACAGTCCCCATTTGTGCGCAGCACCCTCCGGGCCGTTCCGGCAAATGGGGGCCGTCCCCTTTTTCCCCGCGACGGGAGGGATGTCGGATTTTGGATTTTGGATTTTGGATTTTGGATTCGATATCCACCATCCACCGTCCACCATCCACCATTTTGTGGCCATCCACGATCCGTCTCATGCTACCGTCCTCCCATGCTTTGAGCGTCACGGGCGAGTTGGCGGGCCTGCGGTACGCCGGTCTGCGGAGTCGTAATCGCGGTCGCCGCCATGTCCACCGTCGAGACCAGGCCGGTCTGCGGAATGATGACAATCCAGAGGTTGGTCAGGTCTTGCCAATTGGCGAACGTCGTCGGGTTGCTGGCGACATACGCCGCCGGGTTTGCCGGAATACGCTCTCGCTTGCCCACCAACAGGAAGATCGGCTGAGTAACGGGGGTAGCCACGCCGTTAATGTACACGCTATCAACTGACCCGTTGGGAGCAAACACAATCTTGGGGTCATCGGTCGACGTGCTAAAATCAGGCACGGTAGCCGTCGTACCGTCATCACATCCCGAGAAATATTGGGAAATGTCGATTACGCCGCCGGCGGGCAACTGCATGGGCGAGGCAGCCCCTTTCATCGGCGCGGAGAATACGGTAGGGGACAGTTCTTGCCGTCGTGTTCCAGGGTATCAATTGGCCCTGAGTGTTGTCAAACGTGATTGTCAACGGCAGTGATATTGTGCCCACGCCAGTCAAGTATCCGTTTGTGTCCACTGGATTCGTTGTGGTACCGACGGTGTCGGCAACCCTGTAGAATAGACCCTGACCGTTGAACTGGATGAGGTCGCCGGGGCGAACCAAGCCGGTCGACAACGCACCGTCGGTGAATGTCACCGAGAGCGTGTTGCCAACGCCAGTCCACGTTATATTGGCCATCGATGTTTCGGTATCGCCGCAGTAACAGGGTGGAACTTCGCAAATGTCGAGGCTCATAACGCAAGCGACGGCGGGCGGGCCAGGGGTAATGACAAAGCGGTGGAGCGTGACGCCACAGGGGCGGCCGGTTTCCATCGCCCGATTCCGCGCCGAACCGAGGTAGACGTTGATCTGTCGGGCGGTCTCGCGAACTCGCCGCGACTCCATGGCCGGCTGCATGTGCGTGGCGGCCGCCGCCACCAGGACCAAGGTGATCGTAATCACGATCAACATCTCGATCAGGGTGAAACCGCGAGGGGGAAGGGGGAAGGGGGAAGGGGGAAGAGGGTGTAGGGATCGGGGATTGGGAATTGGGGATTGGGGATTCGTTACGCCCATTGATGGGCGTTCCCGCGCAGCGGTATTCGGCCCGGCGTTTACGCCGGGTTGTCCCGCGGTGTGCAGGGACGCACGTCAGGCCCGTTTACGGGCCTCCGCGGCGTGTCAGCCCGCCCAGAGGAGCCCCGTGAACGGGGCTGGACACAAGGCGTCAAGTCGGCCGTTCGTATACCCGGCGTAAACGCCGGGCCGAATACCGCTGCGCGGCAAGGGCCGTAAACGGCCCTCACGATTTCCGCCCGCGGACCCAAGTCTGCCCGAGTCCCCATCGCGATGCCCTGGGCTGGGCGAACCGCCGGGCCTTCGGCCTGACCCTTGGCCGGCAAACACGTCGGATTGTTCGGGGTCGAGAATCCCATGTTACCGCTGCTCAATCTGATGATTGGTGATGTTGCCAAGGCCCGCGGCGCTTGTCGTGATGGGGGCACCATTGTCTCTGTAGGGGTAACAATCCGCCGGGGTCGTAATGTGGAGGCCACATATGCTGGCGGGAACCATGCCGGTGCTTGGATCGTAGAAGTGAACGCCCGTGCTTGCTATCTGATTGGGGCATACAATAAGGTTCCCATCTGTTTCCCCACTACGGCCGAACGAGTAGATCAACGGAATCAGCTTGAATCCGTTTGGGTCCACTTGCCGCGTATCGAAAGGGTCATGATCGGTGGTGACATTGCCCGTCTGAATCCCTGAGTACGACGAACAGCCTGGCGCCCATCGCAGAAAGTAGATCGGCCTGCCCCAACCATCGACAAAGTAGGGCCATCCATCGGTGTCGACTCGGATCTCCGACTCGCTGAACTGTTCCATTGCCTCTGGACTTCCAATGCTGATTATCATGTAGAGGCATTTTGCGTGGGCGTAGTTAGTGTTCGGCAGTGTCGTCGTGCTTTTGCTGAAGTAAAGGTGATGGAGAGCAGGTTCAGGCAGCCTGTTATTTGGGGCAACAAGATAAGGGAGCACACCTGGTCCGTCGCTCACGTCGTTCCACCGTTCGGGCATTTCCATCCGCATAAGGTCGCGAATGCCCGCAAGCCGCACCTGGGCGGCCTGCAACGGCGTCAATCCCTGCGTGCTGATCGGCACGCGTCGCGTCATGTACGACTCGTACCGCTGCATGATGATGTCGTTGAGCTTGGCGATGGTGGCCTTGGTGGCGGCCTCACGGCCGGCTTGGCGCGACATCTGCAACGCCCCCAGCGCCACACCCGCCAGGATGGCTATGACCGTAATCACCACCAACAACTCGATGAGGGTGAAAGCGGAACGGCGAGAAAATGATGAATGATGAGTGATGAATGATGAGTGGCCATCCCGGAATTCCACACCCTCGCCCTGGCATCGAACGGTTTTCATGGCTTTTTGCTCGCTCGAAGGGTTCCTTGCCCTCGGTGGCCCCTTCACGACTCACTGCGCCGATCGTAAGTTTTCCAGGAGATTCGTGCCCGCGGTTCTCTTGGCAAAATCGCAACCGGCTGGTTGCATCCGGCCGAAACTTGCCGGACGAACCCCCCCCGCCGACCGCAGTCGGCGGGCGTTCTCCACTCCTCACTCTCGACCCTCAACTCTCGACTCTCGACTCTCCACTCTCCACTAACCCCACCGGCTACTTTGCGCCCGGCCCGGACAGGTTCTGGATCAGCGAAATCAGCGGCAAGAACAACGAGATGACGATGAAGCCGACGGCGCCGCCCAAGAAGATGATCAACAGCGGTTCCATCAGGCTCATCAAGCTATCGGTGATCACGGCGACTTCTTCGTCGTAGGTGTCGGCCACCTTGTAGAGCATGGTGTCGAGCTCGCCGGTTTCCTCGCCCACGTCGACCATGTTCACGACCATGTCGTCGACGATGCGCTGGTTCATGCGCAAGACGTACATCAGCGCGCCGGCCAGCGGGGGGAAGCAGATCCAGAAGAACAAGGCCACGGGGTGGAAGCGCGTGCGGGAATGTTCCTTCAGCGGCGCGGCGATCGATTCTCCCTCGCGGATCGACTCGTAGACCTTCTGGTAGAGGTTCTCGAAGACGGCGTTGCCCGAGGTCTCCTTGGTGATGTGCAGGGCTTCGAGGATGGGCACGCCGCTGGCCACCAGCGTGCCGAGGGTCCGCGTGGTGCGGGCGACGATGTTCTTCTCGGCCAGTTGGCCGAAGACCGGCAGCTTGAGGATGTACATGTCCCACCCCAATCGCCCCGCCGAGAACTTGCGCACCAACTTGATGAACAGCCAAATCGAGATGGGAATGGCGGGGATCAGATACCAGTAATCGCGGATCCAGTTGGCGATGGTGATCAGCGCCAGCGTCATGTCGGGCAGCTTGGTCTTGAAGTCCTCGAAGATCTTCTGGAACGCCGGCACGATCTTCATCATGATGAAGCAGAGGATGCCGACGGCGAAGCAGATGACGGTGATCGGGTAGACCAAGGCGCCTTTCACCTTGCGGCGCAGGGCCTGCGACCGCTCCTGGAACTCGGCCAGGCGTTTGAGGATGATTTCCAGGGCACCGCCCGCCTCGCCGGCCTTGACCATGTTGACGTAGAGGCGGTCGAAGGCCTTGGGCGACTTGGACATGGCTTCGGAGAGCGTGGCCCCGGCCTCGATTTCGTCGCAGACGTCGATCAGGGCGTTCTTCAGCGCGCCGGGCTTCGATTGCTGTTCGAGAATCTTCAGGCTCCGCAAGATGGGCAGGCCGGCGTCTTGCAGAATGGAGAGCTGGCGGGTGAAGGTGGTGAGGGCTTTCTGCTTGACGCCGCCGATGGCGAAGCTTTTGCCGCGCTTGCCGGCCTTCTTTTCGGCCCCCGATTTGCGGGCCTTCTTGACGGAGATCTTCGTGACGAAGTAGCCCATCTGCCGGATCGTGGCCTGCGCCTCGTCCTGGCTGGGGGCCTCGACGACGTCCTTGATCTCCTGGCCGGTCTGGTCCATCGCCTCGAATTGATAGGTTGGCATAGCTC
This sequence comes from uncultured Planctomycetaceae bacterium, assembly GCA_963759115.1. GTDB lineage: Bacteria > Planctomycetota > Planctomycetia > Pirellulales > Thermoguttaceae > CAVWXT01. Next base: position 1,786,341 of record CAVWXT010000005.1, on the reverse strand, counting down.
CGCTCCTTAGGGGCTATCGAACGGTGAACTGTGTTAGTGGGCGATGCACGGCCCACCCCTCATCCATCCTTGTAGGGCGGGCACGGCCCGCCACAGGCTGCTGCGGTTCGGCGGGCGGCGCCCACCCTACTTCCTTCATCCCGGTCCCGAACACTCCCCAGTCCCGAATTGCCCGGTACTTCCCGCTTATGATTCGGAAATCGTCTCCCGAATGACTTCTTCGATGGTCGTGATGCCGCTGTAGACCTTTTCCAGGCCGGATTCGCGGAGCGGGACCATGCCCGTCTGCATCGCCACGTCGCGAAGCTGCTGGCCCGACGCCCCGCGGTTGATGATGTCGCGGATTTGGTCGTTGATCGGCATGTACTCGAACAGGCCCGTGCGTCCCTTGAAACCCGTATTGTTGCAGGCCGCGCAGCCGCGGCCGCGAAAGAACTTCTTGTCGACGACGTTGTCCGGAGTAAGGTCCAACTCGGCCAGCGTTTCCGTGCTGGGCGAGGTCGGCTCGCGGCATTCCTTGCAGATCTTGCGCACGAGCCGCTGGGCCAGCACCGCCTCCAGCGTGGCGGTGATCAAGAACGGCGGCACGCCCATGTCGCGGAGGCGCGTGACCGTGCTCGGCGCGTCGTTGGTGTGCAGCGTGCTGAACACCATGTGCCCGGTCAGCGAGGCTTGCACGGCGATCTCCGCCGTCTCCAGGTCGCGGATCTCACCTACCAGGATCTTGTCCGGGTCTTGCCGCAGAATCGAGCGCAAGCACTGCGCGAAGGTGTTGCCGATCGAGGCGTCGATGGGCATCTGCACGATGCCGTCGATGTCGTACTCCACCGGGTCCTCGGTGGTGATCAGCTTGTCCTCGATGGCGTTCAACTCGTTCAAGGCCCCGTACAGCGTGGTGGTCTTGCCGCAGCCCGTCGGCCCGGTGACCAGGACGATGCCGTTGGGCTTGCGGATGATCTCGCGGAACGAATTGAGGATGCCCTCGGGCATGCCCACCACGTCCAAGTCGAGCATGACCACCGAGCGGTCGAGGATCCGCATGACCACGCTTTCGCCGAACATGGTGGGCAGCACGCTGACACGCAAATCGACGGGGTGGCCGCCCACGGTCAGCCGGATGCGGCCGTCTTGCGGCATGCGGCGTTCGGCAATGTCCAGGTCGGCCATGACCTTGATCCGCGTGGTGATCGCAAAGGCCAGGTGCCGCGGCGGAGGCACCATTTCGTACAACACCCCGTCGGAACGGATGCGGATCTTGAACTCGGTCTCAAACGGCTCGAAGTGCAAGTCGCTGGCGTGCTCGCGGATGGCCAGCAGCAACACCATGTTCAGCAGCTTTCGCACGGGGGCGCTGTCGGCCAAGGCCTCGACGTTGGTGAGGTCGACCGAGGAACTCTTTTCCACGGCCTTCGCCGCCGCGGCCAACTCCACGTCCTGCTCCATGTCGGCGATCAGCGTCTCCACGCTCTCGCCGCCCGCCGAATAGATGCGCTCCAGGGCCTTGAGCATCTCCTTCTCAGTGCAGATCATGGGCTTGACGTTGCAGCCCAGGAAACTCCGCAATTCGTCGATGATCGAGAGCTTCTGCGGATCGCACATGGCGATGGTCAACGTTTCGCCGTCGAAACTCAGCGGAATCACCCGGTAGAGCTGGGCCATCGGCTCCGTGATGTGCGTCAGCACGTCGGGCGGGATGTCGGCCTCGTAGAGACTGACGACCTGCATCCCCATTTGTTCGGCCAGGGCCTGCGCCAATTGGTCGTCATTGATCAACCCCATGCCGATGGCGATCTGCCCGAGCAATTCGCCGGGGCGTTGCTGCTGCTCCTCCAACAGCATCTCCAAGCGGTCTTCGCGGAGAAAGCCGAGGTCCACCAGAATCTGACCGATTCGCCGAATCGCCATGATTACTCCCGTTCCGCCCGGCTGCGGGCTTCTTCCTCGTCTTCGAACAGCCCGCGTTCGGCCCGGGCAATCTTGATGGCCAATTCGTCCGGCGCATTGGCCCTCAGGAGGATCTCTCTCTTTTCCACCTGGCCCTCTTTCCAGAGGCGGAACATGTCGTCGTCGAGCAACTGCATGCCCAACCTCTGGCCCGTTTGAATGGAAGAGGTGATGCGGAACGTCTTGTTCTCGCGGATGAGGTTGCCGATGGCCGGGGTGACGACGAGCATCTCGAAGGCCGCCACCCGGCCGCCGCCGATCTTCGGCAGCAGCGCCTGCGAGAGCACGCCGATCACGGCCACCGACAACTGCGTGCGGATCTGCTCCTGCTGACTGGTGGGGAAGACGTCGATGATGCGGTTGACCGTGCCCTGGGCGCCGGTGGTGTGCAGCGTGCCGAAAACGATGTGGCCGGTCTCGGCCGCCGTGATCGCCGCCTCGATGGTCTCCAGGTCGCGCATTTCGCCGACCAGGATCACGTCCGGGTCCTGCCGCAACCCGCGGCGAATGGCCTCGGCAAACGTGGGCACGTCCACCCCGAGTTCCCGCTGGGCAATCGTCGACTTCTTGTGGGTGTGGTAGAACTCGATCGGGTCTTCAATGGTGATGATGTGATGATCGAACTGCTGATTGAGGTAGTCGATCATCGCCGCCAGGGTAGTTGTCTTGCCGGAACCCGTCGGGCCGGTGACCAACACCAATCCGCGAGGGCGCTTGCACAAATCGGCCAACACCGGCGGCGTGCCCAATTCCTTGAAGTCCATCAGTTTCAAGGGAATCAGCCGCAGCGACATGGCTACGTGGCCGCGCTCCTTAAAGATGGAGACGCGAAATCGGGCCAGGTCGCCGAAGGCGAAGCCGAAGTCGGACCCGCCCACCTCTTGCAGTTCCTGCTGGCAGCGCTCGGGCGTGACGCTCTTCATCAGCGCCATCGTGTCTTCCGGATCCAACACCTTCGTCTCCACTCGGATGAGGTGGCCGTCAACGCGGATAACGGGCGGCTGCCCCACTGTAATGTGCAGATCGCTCGCGTTACGGTTGACTACCGTGTGGAGCAGCTTGTCGATAAGAACTGAGGTTGCCATTGGTCGCCTGTTCCCCCGTTGAGGGCCCCCGCATCCGGAGCCTGGACGAAAAAACTCATTTCCCTGGCTCTGTTCCGTGGCCGCAGGAGCCGCCGCATGATTATTCGCCGCCGATGGGTGGCTGCCAAATATGAGCGTCTAATCGGCTTCCGCGCGCTTCGCGGTCTTGAGCACCTCTTCTAGCGTGGTGACACCCCGTAAGACCTTGTCGATGCCGTCCCAATAGAGCGTCTTCATGCCCTCGCCGATGGCCGTTCGTCGGATGATCTCAGTGGGCGCCGAGTTAAACGTCAGTTCGCGGATCTTGGATGACATCAGCATTAGTTCGAAGATGCCCAGCCGCCCGCGGAAACCGCTTCCCTGGCAGTTGGCGCAACCGCGTCCCCTGAGAAACGTAGCGTTGGCGCGCATCTCCGGCGTAATGCCGGCGGCGTCTATCAACGTCTCATTTGGGGTATATGGCTGCTTACATTTCTGGCAGACGATTCGCACCAATCGCTGGGCCATGATCGCCACGATAGCGCTGGAGACGAGATACGAAGGCACACCCATGTCGATCAGACGAGTAATAGCACTGGGCGCATCGTTCGTATGTAGTGTACTGAAAACCAAGTGTCCAGTCAGAGACGCCTGTATGCCCATCTGCGCCGTCTCGAGGTCGCGCATCTCTCCCACCAGAATGACGTTCGGCGCCTGTCGCAACATCGCGCGAATCACACGCGCAAAATCCAAGCCGATCTCATGGCGAATCTCGACTTGGTTTACCCCCTGCAAGTAGTATTCAACCGGGTCTTCCGCCGTGATGATCTTCCGGTCCGGTGTGTTCAGCTCGTTCAAGGCGGCGTACAGAGAAGTTGTCTTGCCGGACCCCGTCGGACCGGTCACCAGGATGATGCCGTTCGGCCTTTGGATCAGTCCCTTGACCTTTACGTAGTCTGTCTCCGAGAAGCCCAACTGGCGCAACCCCACCTTGATGCTCTCTTTGTCCAAGATACGCATCACCACCGACTGCCCGTGATTGGTGGGGATCACGCTGACGCGGAGGTCCAACTCCTTCTCGCCCACCGTGACCTTGATTCGACCGTCCTGGGTCCGGCGTCGTTCGGCGATGTCGAGGCGAGAAAGAATCTTGACGCGTGAAAGGATGGCGCCAAGCAGTCGCTTTGGGGGGCTGTCACGCTCCACCAGAACACCGTCGATCCGGTAGCGAACGCGGATCCGGTCCTCAAATGGCTCGATGTGGATATCGGACGCCCTCAATTGCACGGCTTCGGTGATGATCAACTGCACCAAGCGGACGATGGGGGCGCTGGCCTCGTCGACCTCCTCGTCGCCCCCCTCCGTCTCCAGCATGGTTTCCGTAAAATCAATGGCCGTGTCGGTGAATTCTTGGAGCATGGAGTCGGCGCTTTCGCCGACCGTTTGGCCGTAGTGCCGGTTGATGGCCTCAAGAATTGCATCCCGCGGGGCCAAGGCAATCTCGATCTGGCGGTTCAGAATGAACCGCAGCTTGTCGAACGTCTCGTAGTCCATCGGATCGCTGACGATCACCGTGAGCTTGCCGTCGGATTCGGACAGGGGGATCGTCACGTTTTCCCGCGCCACCGACTCCGGCACCAGCTCCACCACAGAAGGGGGGATAACGACTTCACTGAGGTTGACGTAGTCCAGGTCGTGCTGCTCGGCCATGGCCCGCATCGTGTCTTCACCAGAGGCGTAGCCCAGCCGCGTGAGGGCATCCGGCAACTTCGTGCCGGATTCCTTGACCAATTGCTGGGCCTCAGCCAACTGTTCCGGGCTGATGACGCCCCGGCGGACGAGGATTTCCGAGTAATCGCTCTTACGTTTGGCAGCCATGAGCGGCTCCGAGTGGCATGCTGGCGAACGGTGCGCTGATCGCGCCCGGCAAGAGAAGGCCAGCCAAGCGCCCTGTTCGTGCTAAAACGTGCGAAATCGGCACAAACCCCTACATCTACCTAGACTAGCGACCACGTGAAGGAATGTCAACTCGACAGCAGGGCCGATCAGTTTTCCCGAATAGGACTTGTAGGAGGCGACTCCAGTCGCCGATTTGCAGTAGTTTTCGGGCAATCGGCGACTGGAGTCGCCTCCCACATTGAATAACTGATCGGCCCTGAACTCGGCAGGGGGCAGAGGGCCGGACCGGCAGTTCCAGTCCGGCGGTATAGCTTCGCTAGCCACCCCCAAGTATAGCATATTCGTGGCATAACGCCGAAACCCCGATTGCGCGACCAGCAGTTCCGCAACGGAAGATCGGTGGGGGTAACGCGGGAGGTGAAATGACCGGAGGACAGCGACATTTGCGGTGTGCGTACCGGGATGACGGTAAGCGGGGCATTTTCCAAGAGGGGTCAAGGACCAGACGGGTGCGCACCACGTGGGAGTCCCCGGAACAGCCGTAGCTGTCAGGTTGGGACAGGCGCGAGGGGCCGCTTCTACGGCAGGTACCGCACGAGGAGAGGCAGAACGGTCATGGCCGGCACGTGGACCGAGCTATGGTCCTCGGGCGTATTGTCCGCCGCACCGCCGGGAGTGGACCAAAGCCGCGTAGAGTTCGGCGGCCAAGCCGATCAGCGTGAAACGATCACGAAAGGGCGGCTTGAGGTTCCGTCGCCAGAAGCATTGCAGGAGAATGAAGGCCAGAAACAGCGTGAGCACGAAATTGACGATTGCCGTCGGTTCGTGCTTGAAGACATGATCCAGGCCCCAATGGGTCGAGGTGCTGTTGAAGCAGCCATTCTCGATGTCCCAACGCCAGTGGCCTGCGCGCAGAACGACCGCGCGGATAACTGCCGACGGCTGAATGTCGTGGCCCAGTACCACGAGGAGATCTGCTCGGTGTTCTTCCCTTGAGCGGCGATCCGTTCTCGTCGTTGTTCGGTCTCTTTGGTGTGCAATACCCGCAAGGGCTTGGTGACGCCTTCGGCAGAGGTAAAACCCTCGTCGTCCCAGTATTGGACGGTTCGCCGACCCTCGGTCCACTGGCCGTCGGCGGTGCGTTGGGAGAACAATCCTTGGGCGTCTTGAAGCCAGCCGCAAACATCCAGTCGCCGCCGCCGTGGAGCACCTTGTTGCGTTTGATGCGGAGGTGGACATCGCGGAGCACCTCGCGCAACAAGCTGCTGTCCCACTGCGCGTACACCCGGCCCACGCTGTCGCCGCTGGGGACGCGGGGTCCGACAAAGTTCCGCAGTCGTCCGGGGAAGTGGCGCTCCTTGTCGATGCCGTTGAGACTGCCGCGGCCCGTGGCGAACATGGCAAACGCGGTGCCAAAAATGGCTGCGGTGGGAATCACCGCCGCGGAGCGCGAATCGCTAAGCAGAGCCGTCAGCCTGCGGAAGTCGAACACTTTGTCGAGGTAACCATAGAATCGTGCCATCATGGCGGTTTCTCCTTCCCTGGGCGCGCCAGGGCCTCCTTTTTCTGGTTCGTCAGCAGAATTCGTGGGTAAGAACAGGGCTGGTTAGCACCGTTGAGGTGCGTTTTCTGAGGCATGACAGAGCAAATGAATGAGGGGATGAGGGGAAAGAAGAGGCCCTGGCGGTGGAAGCCGCCGGGGCCTGCGAGTCATTCACCCGCCCTGGTCTGGTTATCCCTTGTCGGGTTGCTCGCCAGCAGAGCCCAACTCCGTTTCGCCAGACAGGGATAGTATAGCGGAGAGAGGAGGCAGGAAAACAGGTGCATCCTGTAGCGTTTCCGGTTAAAGATGGAGTTGCAAAACGAACCATCTCGCCGGGAGCCACCACAGGATGCAACTGAAGACTATCCTCAATCGGGTCGAACCTTTCAAGTCCTTTGTGTACGGAAAAGCCAGATGGGTGGAAGGCACGGAACGGCCAACGCTGGAAGTGGAAGTGCTTGCCCGGAAGAATGGTCGGCCGATCTGCTCGGGCTGCGGCCGCCCCGGGCCGGGTTACGATCGTCTTCCGGAGCGGCGGTTCGAGTTCGTGCCCCTCTGGGCCATTACCGTGTATTTCGTGTATGCCCTGCGGCGTGTGGCGTGTCGAAGTTGCGGGGTGACGGTGGAGCGAGTGCCTTGGGCCGTGGGAAAAAGCCATCTTACAACCAGTTACCGCTGGTTCCTGGCACGCTGGGCCAAGCATTTGTCCTGGCAAGAGGTGGCCTCGATCTTCCACACTACCTGGCGAAACGTGTTCGAGTCGGTGAAACAGGCGGTATTTTGGGGCCTGTTCCATCAGGACCTCGATGGGATCGAGGCCATCGGCGTGGACGAGATCCAGTGGCAGCGGGGACAGCATTACCTGACGTTGGTGTACCAGATCGAGGATGGCATGAAGCGGCTGTTGTGGGTGGCCGAAGAGCGAACGGAGGAGAGTCTGCGGCGGTTCTTCCAGACGCTGAGCGCCGAGGCCCGTCAATCCATCCGCTTTGTCTGTAGCGATATGTGGCAGCCCTACTTGAATGTGGTTGCCGAACAACTGAAGCAGGCCATCCACGTCTTGGACCGTTTCCACATCATGAAGAAGATGAACGAGGCGATTGACGAGGTTCGCCGCACCGAGGCCGCTCGCCTGAAGCGTGACGGTTACGAGCCGGTGCTGAAGCACTCCCGCTGGTGCCTGCTGAAACGACCCGAGAACCGCACCGAGAAGGAGACCGTGAAACTGTCGGAGCTGTTGCAGTACAACCTTCAAAGCGTTCGCAGCCACCTGTTGCGGGAGGACTTCCAAAGGTTCTGGGAATATACCAGTCCGGGCTGGGCGGTGAAGTTCTTGGAAGAGTGGTGTACCCGCACGATGCGGAGCAAGATCGAGCCGATGAAGAAGGTTGCCCAAAGCCTGCGTGAACATCGAGACCTGATCCTCAACTGGTTTCGTGCCAAGGGGATGGTTTCGGCGGGCTCCGTCGAGGGCCTGAACAACAAAGCCAAATTGACTACCAGAAAAGCCTACGGCTTCCGCACCTACGAGGCCATCGAAATTGCCCTATATCACACGCTCGGCAACCTTCCCGAGCCGGAATTTACCCACGAATTCTGTTGACGAGGCCTTTTTCTTGGCCAGGAATGTTTCCAGGCACTGTTGTGAGATCGCATCCAGCAATCCGTCCACCTCTTGGCCGGTCTGGACCCAGCGGCGGACGGTTTCTTCCAGGGCATGGGGAACATAGATCATTTTCCGCTGTCCGCCCCAACGGATCGCCAGACAAAGAGCCGGGTGTTTCTGCCCCTGTTGGCAGCGGCAGCCTTTCTTGCCGCAGGTTCGTTGCATTGCGACCAGGCTGCCGCGAAGCAGTGCGCGATCGGCGACCCGTTGGACCGCCTGGGAACGGGCCTCGCGTTCTTGGGCGGAGCGATGAGTCCGCGAGGCCGGCCGCGGCATTCGTCGCGTCATCGGAGGGCTCTCCTGTCTGTTATATATAATTATAACAGAATACGCGACGCCACGCAAGAGATTCTTGGATGCGAATTTGCCCTGCGCCAGGCCGGGAGCTACAAAACGGGGCCTGGCGAGCGGTTACGGCATCAGAAACGCCTTAGTTGCGGAACTGCTGCGGTCAGTTGACCGCGGAAATGGCGCGACGATCAGCAGCAGCAACGGCAACACCTACTAGCTTCAATGGGGCCGCGGTCAGTTGACCGCGGAACTGAATGACTACCGGCTGGAAGCCGGTAGGTTCGATGCGAAATCGTGGCTACGGACTGAAGTCCTTCGCTCACGATTTGGTGATTTGAAAATTGTTGCCCCCGTCATCCGGCTCGGTGCCGTCTTGGTGTTTCAGGTATTCCATGATTACTTCATCGGTTACGTTTCCGCTGCTCGCTACGAAGTACCCACGTGCCCACAGGTGGCGGCCCCAGAACTGTTTTTGGATAGGCTTGAACTCCATCATCAGCTTACGCGAACTCTTGCCCTTGATGTACTGCATGATCTGGCTGGGCGACAGGTTCGGCGGACACGACAGCAGAAGGTGTACATGGTCCCTTGACACGGCCCCCTGCAAGATTTCAATCTCATTCGTCCGACACACTTCCCGCACCAACTCACGCAGACGCAGTCCAAGACCGGCGTCGTGGGGCCACCAGGAATGGGTTATATCTACATAAACGGCATGCTGGACGCATCGGCGTTCGTCACCACCGCTGACCAGAGCTACACGGACAGTCCGTTCTTTTTCGGACCGGATAACCGCCAGCCGGGGGACTATAATGATTTCACGCTGGACGATGTCGCCTTCTACAACAAGCCGCTCAGTGCAGAGCAGGTAGCCTCCCATTGGGCTGCCGCTCCCGAACCTTCCACCTTCGTCCTCCTCGGTATTGGCGCCGTCAGCCTGTTAGGCTACGCATGGTGGCGGCGGAAGCGAGTGTCGTAGGACATCCAACGCAATCGACCAGCAAGCAAAACGGCCCGCCACGCGGCTGGCCCGTTCTGCTCTGGGTTTTGCCGTTCCGTCTACTACTACATCACCAATTGGTGCATCGGCTCGGGCCGGCGGGGGCGGTGCGCCGAGTACGAAGTACCAAGTGCCAAGGTGAGAATGTCGGAAAGCGACGGCGGGCCGGCGACCGTCGTCAGGTTGGCTGGAGGAGCACTTTCACCTCGGCCACAAACCGGCGGGCCTGGTCGAGCGTGGCCTCGACCTGCTCGGCGGTGAACGTGGCGGCGTCGCTGTAATCGGCGTCACACCGCTGGTCAAACGCCACGCGGAGCCACTTGCCGGAGTCGCGCGAAAGCCGTCGGGTCTTGACATACTCGCGGCTGAACCAGGAGATCCCTGCGCGGTGCTTGTGAAACGCACAATTGTCTCGAATCGCCAGGGCGGACGCCGCGTGGAACATCGCATAGTAGCACCTGTTCACGGTGCCGTAACACGAGCCGCGATCAACCAGCGTTGCCGCGTCGGCCAAAGCGTCGTCCGCGCGGGCCACGCGCATCGCCACCAGTTGCCTCCGCTCATCGTCGGAAAGAATCATACTACAACGCCATCGGCCGTCACGTGCTGTACGTAGGGAGTGAAAGAGACGGGAGGTGTGCGAAGTTCCTCTTCCGAGTAGAAATGAAGATCGAATACGACATCGTGCGCCAACTCGATGTCCATTCGCTGGTCCAGAATCTCGTCTCTGTGCTGACGGTTCAGTGGGTTCCTGGTCACGCACAGCAAATCGTAGTCCGAATCGGCATTTGCGCCGCCCTCGATGCGCGAGCCGTAATGGTACAGCCGGACGAAATCATCGCCCAGCACCGACTGGAGCATCTTGCGCAATTCGATCACGCAGGGATGAAGGACCGGGGTCGAGCGACTCGCTTGGGGCGTTTTCATAACGGCACCAATCCACCTGAATATAGGGTACGACAGAACCCTCATGGCGTCAAGCTGGGAGTCACAATCGGCAGGATTCGCACGGAACGCCATTGGCCGGGAGCGCCGAGGACGACAATCCCCACAAGTTGGCCAGCGGGATCAACTGCGGCAAGTTCCTCGGCTTGTGAAGCCGCGAGCGGCGGGCTTTCCCGGTTTCGTTCGATCGTGAGTCCGTTGCGGAGACGGGTGGCCTCCTCGGCCGAAAGCCGCACGCGGGGCAGATATTCGACGGCCCGAAGCGGCGGCTGGAGAAACGTGAGCCAGTTCTCGCGGGTGAGCTCTCGGGGGTCGATGGCCTCCTCGATGCGAAGGCTGCCGATGGAGGTCCGCTCCAGCGCCGACATCACGGCTGCCGTGCCCAGCGATTCGGCCAGGTCGCGGCCGAGCGAGCGGACGTACGTGCCGCCGCCACAGTCGATCTCCAAGACCAGTTCGGGATACTGGTAGGCCCTGATTTCGATGCGATAGATATCCACCGGCCGCGACTCAAGCTCGACCGGTTTGCCTTGGCGGGCGAGCTTGTAGGCCGGGCGACCGCGGATCTTCAACGCCGAAAAGACCGGCGGCCGCTGCTCGATTTGGCCCACGAAATGCCCCGCCGCCGACTCGATCTGCTGCCGCGTCGGCACGGGCGCCCCGGGCAGTTCGGTCACGGCGCCCTCGATATCCTCGGTAGGGCTCTGCCGACCCAGGAGAAACGTGCCCACGTATTGCTTCTTCATGCGTTGCACGTATTCGATCAACCGCGTCGCCGATCCGACGCAGACCACCAGCACGCCGCGGGCCAGGGGGTCGAGCGTGCCGGCGTGGCCCGCCTTGGCCGGCCGCGACAACCGTTGCACCGTGTCCACCGCCTGACGCGAGGTCATGCCGGCCGGCTTGTTCAGGTTGAGCAGTCCGCAGGGAGGCATCAGGCGACCTGGCGGAGAACGAGGCAGGTATTGCTGCCGCCGAAGCCGAGCGAATTGGAGATTGCCACGCGAACCCTCTGGGGCCGGGCGTGGTGCGGCACGTGGTGGAGAGAACACTCGGGGTCGGGATCGTCCAGGTTGATCGTCGGCGGGATGGCTTGATGTCGCAGGGCCACCAGGCAGGCCATGGCTTCGACGGCCGCCGCGCCGCTGAGAAGATGGCCGGTCATGCTCTTGGTGGAGCTTACGGGGACGTCTGCGACGGCGGGACCCAGGGCCAGTTGCAAGGCCCCGGCCTCGGCGCGATCGCCGACCGGCGTGCCCGCGGCATGAGCGTTGACGTAATCCACGTCTTCGGGATTGACTGCGGCGTCTTCAAGGGCCCGACAGATTGCCCGGCTCGTGGCCTTCGAGTCGGCGCTGGGAATCACCATGTGCGAGGCATCGCTGGTGGCGCCGAATCCGGCGATTTGGCCGTAGGCCGTCGCGCCGCGTCGCCGAGCGTTGTCGGCTGCCTCCAACACGAACACGGCGCCGCCCTCGCCCATCACAAAGCCGTCGCGGGCGCGGTCGAAGGGACGCGAGGCGGTTGCCGCACAGTCTTTGCGGCGGCTGAGGGCTCGCAGGTTGTGGAAACCGGCATAGGCCATCGGCGTGGCCAGATCGCAACTCCCGGCCAGGCAGACGTCGACCCATCCCGATTCCACCCAACGCCGCGCCAGTTCCAGGGCAAACCCGCCGCTGGCACAAGCGGCGGCTACGGCAACCGCAGGCCCTTCCAAGTCCAACGTGCCTTGAAGGAAGTGTACGAGCGACTGCGTGTCTTGGCTGGGATCGTACACGCGATGTCCACCGTTCTTAAGATCTAACTCCCAGACGCGGAGATACTCGGCGCCTAATCCCAGAACGAGTCCCGTCCGTCGTTGGCCGCGCTCGGGCCACAGGCCGGAATCCTCCAAGGCGTTCGCCGTGCAACTCAAGGCCAGTTGTTCCAGCCGATTGAGTTCACGGAACGCCTGCGGGTCCCATGTCGACGGCGGGGGAATCTCCTCGACCGCCCCAATGCACTGACAGTCGGCCGGATCCGTGCCCAGCAGTTGTCGGGAAGCAACGCCCGACTCTCCGGCCAGGAGTCTTTCCGCAAAGGTCGAAAAGCTGTGGCCGAGCGGAGTGACCGCTCCGACGCCGGTAACCCACACGTCTTGGCTCATGGTCAGGCCGCCTTCAATTGCCGTTGTGCCTGCAATGTCAACTCGATGTCTCCGCCGCCGGGCATCGGGCACGACCACCCCCAGCGTTGCCTGGCTCCGGGCGGCATCGCCAGGACAGTCGCCAGTTCCACTAATTTCGAGCCGCTTGCGTGCTGGGCTAACCCGATGAGACGAAGGGGCGACTCGCGGTTGAGTCGCAGTACGCAATCCAGATGGTCGCCGGGGACCAGCGCCAGCGCCACGCCCCAGCACACGGCGTCATTGGGGGCAGAGCCCTGGGGGTCGGGCGTCAACTCGGGCACCCATTGGGTGAGCACCAACCATAGCCCCGGCACGGCCTGATTGTCGAGGAACGTCAGAGCGACCGTCAGTCCTTCCGCCAGCGCCTCGGGTCCCCCGCCCACGCCGAAGTTCGGCCCGCTCATGCCCAGTGCGATGCTGATCGCCCCGGAGACCGAGTGCAGGGAGTGTTGAGGGATGAAATGCGGTGAAACGGCCGCCTGGCAGGTTCGCTGGAAGTTGGCCAAGGTCGCTGCACCCAGGACTCGGCCGAGAAACTGCGGTGCAGCCAGCACTCCCCAGTCGTCGAAGCACGTGTGGCGCAAGGGATGCGAGTCGATGGCTCGCAGTACGGCCGCCAGCCCTACCACGGTCTGCTCGTCGGCATATCGCAGGAACCGCGGAGGGACGCGATGTGTCAAGGACGAACCGGGCTGCTCGCGCAACGCCGACACATCGGTCGGCGTGGCCTCGACGACGCCGTACGCGGCCACGGAACAGGCAAATGTCGAAGGTCGAGAACCGTGTGCCCAAGACGAGGAGAGAGCCATAAGCGTCACTTTCAGCCGGCTATTGACCGTCGGGAAATCAAAGTCCAGTAGCCGGCGGCTAGCAGTCACCGGAATGTGCGAGGTTCGCGATCAGGCCGCCTTGCGCGCCGCGGCGGATGCCAGCTTTGCCTGCAAGAGATCGAGGAAATCTCCCACATTGGCGAGTTGGCCCAATTCTTCGCCCTTGATTTCGATGCGAAGTCGATTCTCGATTCGGAACACCAGCGTGACCATGTCCAGCGAGTCGAGATTCAGGCCATGTCGCAGGTCGGTCGCATCGTCCAGGTCGGGGCACGTCTCCCCGGTTTCGAGTTCCACCAATTCCCGCAAGACTTCACTCAACTCATGGCGTTCCATCGCTCATTCTCCCTGCTTGACGGAAGGACAGGCCATCGGTTGGCCTGCCGGACTATGTGTACGTATCTGTATCTATAGTGGGGCCGCCTCGGCGCCCGCGGAAGCAGCGACCGAATCGGCGCGTTGCGAGCCTTTCACGATGGCTTCCGCCCAACGCTCGGCGGCCTGGGTCGCCCCTAGCAGCGATTCTTCAACCTGTATCCGGCAGCGTTCCAGACCCTGGTTGTCCAGGTCACGAGGTATGACGATCGGGTCGGCCAACACAGCGGTGATCGTGCTGAACGGCCGGGGAATGGCAAACCGATCCCAACTCTTCGCCCGCCATGCCCGGGTGAAGCCAATTCCCACGGGCACGATGGGAAACCCCGCGTGCGACGCCAGGAAGATCAATCCAGGCTGGAGACGCCGCCGCGGACCGCGAGGACCGTCGGGGGTCAGGGCCAGGTGAGAGCCTTCGCCCTCTCGCAACAGGTCCAACAGACCCATCGCGCCGCCGCGCGTTGTGGAGCCCCGAACTACGCCGATGCCCAAATGACTGCAGACTTGGGCGATGAGCTCACCGTCGCGCTCTGGCTCACCATGATCTTGACTCGGGTCTTTATCTTGGCAGGCGCCAAGAGTGATTCATGCCAAAAGGCGTAGATGAACCGCTCGGCATCAAGTCGGGGCGGGTAAACTCTTGGATCGTGCGATCTTACCTGGGTTCGCAGCGTTCGCAGCCATGCGCAAGATCATGGCGGCCAGCCATGCAACAATCCGAATCAGCCATGAGCTTCGCAGTTTCACTGAGCTACCCAAACGGATCGATGATTGCGTAGTGTCTGACGCAAAATGTGGTTGAATATATCGGTTACATAGTCTGTGACGGCACATGAAAAATCACGTGCAATCCGAAGGAGGGGGGCGGTAGAGCCGATTTCAACCCGCTCGAACGGAATGAATTCCGTTCTGCGGCGACGTTCCTGGAGCGGTTCTTATCCCCGCATGAGCGTCGCAATCATGATGATGATGAGTGCCACGACGGCGCCGCCGGCAGCGGCCAACCAAATCCATACGGGGGGGACTCGCCTGCGTCGCGTGAAGGAGGCCGGCGGCACCCAACCCTGCAATGGATCGGGCTCATCCAACAGCGACCTCGCCGGTAAGTTCCTGGCGACGGGCTCCGTGGCGGTCAATTCTTTCAGCGGTTGTGCAACGGGTAGGGATTTCTTCGGGACGGGGCGAGGACTGGGTTCCGCGCGACAGCAGCCCTTTCGGGGACTGCTGCCTTCACGGCCGAACGCCCCAAATCGGTGGAGGTCTCCGTCAGAGACGACGGGTTGCTTGGAAGCGGGGGCATGCCCGCAGGACGACTGATCTTCGTCGAGGCTGGGGGCCCCGGCGGCGGATCTCCAAGCAACTTGCGTTGGGGCGACCGGCTCTCGGCATAGACAGAGGCTCCGCCAGACATCGCTCCGACTAGCCGGCCGGACGATCCCATGCCGCCACCCTCGACGACTTGGCCGTGCGCCACCAGCCACTGGGCCAAAACCATGGCGACCTCGGTCATCGAGAAATATCGCTGATCGGGCCGCTTGGCCATCATTTTCAGGCAGATGTCAACCAAATCCAAGGGAGCGTCAGGACGGTCGATTGAGATGCTCGGCGGCGCCTGCTTCTGGTGCATCATCAACCGTTGCGGCAACGTGCCGCCTTGGAAGGGCGGATGGCCGGTCAGGAGAAAGTAGAACGAGCAGCCCAGACCATAAATGTCTGCGCGGGCGTCGGCTGCGTGACTGTCCAGTGCCTGCTCCGGCGCCAGGTAGTCGGCGGTGCCCAGCACGTTTTCGTCGAAGGCCACCGTGAGCGAGGCCTTGTTCTCGTCGGCAAAACGAGCCAGTCCCAGGTCCAGCACTTTGACGACGTTTTTCTGATCGACTAAGAGGTTGGCCGGCTTCACGTCGCGGTGAACCAGGCCGGCTTGATGCGCGTGGGCGAGCCCTTCGGCCGCTTGGCGGACGTACTCCGCCGCGGTGACGTAATTCAGCGGACCATCTTGCTGGACGACGTGCTGAAGGTCGCGGCCCTCGATGTACTCCATCACAAGGTAGTGGACGCGGCCGCGCTCGTCGTGATCCACGTCGTACGCGCGAACGATGTTGCGGTGATCGAGCGTGGCGGCGGCCTGGGCCTCGCGGTGAAAGCGGGCGAGATAGGAAGTGTCGG
The DNA here is from genome assembly GCA_963759115.1 of uncultured Planctomycetaceae bacterium. Classification (GTDB taxonomy): domain Bacteria; phylum Planctomycetota; class Planctomycetia; order Pirellulales; family Thermoguttaceae; genus CAVWXT01. The sequence goes on along the minus strand of CAVWXT010000005.1, from coordinate 1,770,451 downwards.
CGACGCGATTCTTCGGTAAGACCTTGATTGCCACCCGCCGCTGCATGAGCACGTGTTCGGCGAGGTAAACGGCGCTCATCCCGCCGGAACCCAAATGATCGATGAGCTTGTACTTGCCGAGGAAGAAGCCCTTGTGGCGGCCCTCCATCAGTTTGTCGGCCTGCCAGCGGGTGATCAAGCCATATCCGACGAGCCGGTTGGCGACACAATCGGGGTCAGCGACGCCCTCCTCGCCGGCTTCCGTCTGTAAATCGCCGAGAACGGCGTTGAGCTGGCCCTTTTCGACCAGCCCACTCCGACGCAACAGATCGAGAAATTCCTCCGCCGTCCGCTTGGCCATGCCGACCCCAACCCGTGATGCTAACGCGCCAGTATTCATAATAGCACGGGTGGGGCGGCAATTCCAGATACGCCTTCTGCGCGTAGCGGCGGACCCCCGAGAACATGCTGCCGCCTGAAGTCGCCACTGCAAGGCCAGTCGTTGACACGCTGGAATTGTCGAGTGCCGCGGGCAGCTTGTCTGCCCGTGTCCCCCCACGGGCAGACAAGCTGCCCCTGGCACCCAACCCTACGACTTCTCCGTGTCAGACCACTAATGGACCGTCGACGGCCGGACTCGAACAGTCCGCTGCGGCAGTGCCCGCTACGCTGCGGCAACCGCCACGAGATCGCGGCAGACGGCCTCGAAATGTTCGGCGCTGATTTGTGGCTGCTCCTTGGCATAGCCGGTCAGCAGCGCCAAGTCGCAAAGCCGGTTGATCTGCCGAGCGATGCCGTGCGTTAAGGCGTGGAGCGTGGGCAGGGCTTCGGGGTCGACAATGGAGCACGGCGCCCCGGCCACCTTCAACCGATGCTCCACATAGCCGGCTGTCTCCAACTCGGTGAAGGGGCGGAGGAGACACTTCAGGCCCAGACGCTCTTCCCATTGCGGCAGGCGGTCCAGGGTGGGCAAGAGGGCCGGCGGGCCGACCAACATCAGCGTCAGGGCCGGCACGCCGCCGGGCTCGAAATTCATCAGCAACCGCAAGGTTTCCAGCGCAGGCAGGCCGTCCAGCAAGTGAGCCTCGTCCACGGCGATGACCGCGTGACGGCCCTCCTTGGTATTGACAGCCAGGAACCGCTCGATGCGGCGAATGCTCGCCCGCACGTCGCCTGTCTCCGACGTGAGATCGCCGCCGTCCAACTCGTCGGCCAGGTAGGCCAGCAATTCGGGCCGACATCTGGGGAAACACGAGGTGGACGAAGGGCCTGAACCGTTCGCCCAGGATATCGCGCAACATGGTCGTTAGAAGGGTCTTTCCGGAGCCGGTTGGGCCCGCCAGGAAGGGCGCCCCGCGACGGTTCTCAATGGCGTAACGCAGCTTCAGGAGCGCCGCCTGATGTGGCTCGCTGGGGTAGTAGTAACGCGGGTCGGCAGTATTTTCAAACGGCTTCTGGTTCAAATGCCAATAGGTTTCGTACATTCTCATCGCTCCCGGATGGACGGAGCGACGGCCCCGCCGTCACTCCCACGGATCGGCGTCGAAGCCGCTTAGCCGTCGGCCACAAAGTTCGTTGTTAGGGTGGCAGTACAACTGCCACTCCAACGATCCAGTCAGTCTCGGGTCGGCTGATCGCTAACCCTCGGCCACAAAGTTCTCGACAATTCCCACCGCCGTGACGTCGGCTGCCGCCAATTGCCGTTCGATGTCGATCAGTTCCTCCTCTGACGTGATGCGCTGGTCGTGGGTGAGAACGACGCCATTGATGGTGCCCGGCACTGCCCACGCCGGGCGGCCGTTGGCCAGCCCCGCATCTTCCAGCGGTCCCAGATCCACCAACACCAGGTCGTACTGCCCGCGCAGGAGTTCGACGCACCGCGCCAGGCGCGACGAAAGGTCGGCCGGCCGGCTGTTTACCGCGGGCCGCTCGCGGGCCGGAAGCAGTGCCATGTTGTTGGCGGCCGCCTCGACAATAGCCTGAGCCAGCGAGCCTTCTTCGTCCGCGGCACCCTCATCCCAACCGACCTGCGGCTGTACGCCCAGCCGACTGGCAAGGCGCGGGCGCGTCAGATCGGCATCGACCAACGCCAGTCTGATGCCCCGCTCCGCCAGGCGGCGGGCGGCGCACAGCAACAGCGTTGTGGCGCCTTCACCGCGGCGATAGCCCGCAATCGCCAAGACCTTCTGCCCCCGCGCACTGGCTGCTGCCAGGGCGTCGGCCAACCGGTCGAGTTCCTTGGCCGCCCGCGCGATGAGCCGGCGGCAGACCTTCGGCCAGGTGAAATGGTCGACCCGCCACGCCGGCTGGAATAGCTCGGCGGGTGGCGTTTTGTCGGGGTACAGAGGGATGGTACACGACGGATCGGGGGTGGGCGAGCGGTCAGAACACGGCGGAACGGAGGATACAACTCCTTCCGTTTCTTCCGTCGGAAATGAGACTAGCGGTTGTCCTGTCTCGTCGTCGGCCAGCTTGAGCGTGGGCCGGCACGTGTCAGCGGCCGGACTGGCTTGCGGCTGCGGCGCCTTCTTGACGTGCTGCGGCAAGGTCTCCAAGTTGCGGCATCGTCTCGATGTGCTGTGACGCCATCTCAAGCTGCTGTGGCGGACTTTCGAGCTGTTGCGGCAATGGAATCTCCGCATGGGCCGGCTTGACGGTGGTACGCGCATCGGGCATCGGGTTTTCAAGCGGCTGCGGCGGCGCAATGGTTGCAGCGACGGCACTGGCGGCACCAACTTGGCTGGGGACTCGCGGTTCGGGAGCCGGGTAATGCTGTTCGGCGCCGACGGCCCATGGCTCGCTGCCTACCGCCCACTGTTGAGTACCCAATACCCACTGCTCGGCGCCAACGGTCCATTGCTCGCTGTCAACGGTCCATTGCCCGAGGGCATCTTCTTCTGCCCTGCGTCGGATGCCTTCGGCGGGACCTCCCGCGTTCAGGCTCGCGGTTGCGCGGGGCGGCCTTTCGAACGCGGCCAATACGCCGTCCAGCGTGGCCGATGCCGCGACGATCGATTCGCGGTCGTCGCCTTTCTCCTCCGCCCGGTAGGCGTTCTCCGGCGGACATTCCTTCTTTGATGTTGCTCCGTCAATGCGCCGCTGTTCTGAGCGGACGGGCAAACGTTCCGCTACCGGCGCAGCCGGCTGCGGCAATGCCGTCACCGTTGGGGTGCTCTGTTGCGTGAACGCCTTAATGAAGGCTTGGTCGAGTGCGGTCATAAGTGTTCTGGCTGGAGGGTTTCTGAAGGGGGCCCTCAAACTGTGACACGCCCGGTGCCGGCTCGTTGTAGGCGTTGCGGGCGTCGGCCTGGTAGAGCGGCGGAGGAATCGTCATCGGTTGATTCACGCCGGACTGCGGCCTTTCGACGCCGGCCACGGTCTGAGGGGCGGCTGATTGGACCGGATCGGCGGGCCAAGGAGACATTTGGGGAACTTCGTTCGTTGCCGCCAGGGGCGTGCCCAGCGCCGTTGGGGCGCGCTGGCCGTCGTTGGCGCAACGCTGAAATCGGGTTGTGGGCGGGGAGCCTCCGAGAGGCCCGGCGAGGACGTTGTCGGAGTCGTTGCGGGCTTTGACGGCTTGTCGCGTAACGAGAGTGGGATGATCGCCACCAGCAGCAATAGTAGCGCAGTGGCCGCCAGCAGTCTAAAAGAGACTACCTGATTTATCAAACGACCGTATTCTGCCGGCGATGTTGCGCCGCTTTCGCTCTCCCGCCCCTTGGCAGCGAGGTTTGGGACGCGGGCAATGACCATAAGCCTCGCTTCGTTGTGCTGCATGCTTTGGTCCCCTGTCTGCGGGGTGGTAGTTCGTCCTACAGGGCGCACGGAACAACTAGAGGTTCCTGTTGCAGACAAGGTATCGGTTCCGATTGTATCAATCTTGAGTATTAGCAAGAGTTTGTCGTATAGGAAAAATGGGGAACACAGCGGCCATGGGATGCGACGGACCTCGCTCCCAAGCCGGGGCTCGGAATTCAGTCAGGACGCAAGATCCAGCCGCTGCCTTTGACCGGCTTGGCCACCGCGCCTATACTGGACCATCGCACCATGCAACGGAGCCCGGAATGACCCAGATCGAGCACGCACGTGCCGGCCAAGTAACGCCCCAGATGGAGGCGGTCGCTCGTGCCGAGCAGCTTGATCCGGAGCTTGTCCGGGCGGAAGTGGCGCTGGGGCGGATGGTGATTCCGGCCAATAAGACCCATCTGGAGAAGGGCCTTGATCCAATCGGCATTGGCATCGCCGCGCGGACCAAGATCAATGCCAACATCGGCAAGTCGGCGGTCTCCAGCCAGCCCGAGTGTGAACTGGAGAAACTGATTCTGGCCGTTCGCTACGGGGCCGACACCGTGATGGACCTTTCCACCGGCGATCAGATCGACGCGGTGCGGAGCCGGATCATCGAAGCGGCCGCGGTGCCGGTCGGCACGGTGCCGATCTACCAGGTGGCCCAACAACTCGACGACATCGCCGACCTGCGGCCGCAAGACTTCCTCGACGTCGTGGAGCAGCAGGCGCGGCAGGGCGTGGACTACATGACGGTCCACTGCGCGCGTGCTCCGCGAGCACCTCCCTTTGACCCAGCGGCGTTTGACCGGGATCGTCAGCCGCGGCGGCTCGCTGGTCGCCAAGTGGATGATGGCCCATAAGCAAGAGAACCCGTTCTACACCCACTTCGACGAGTTGTGCGACATCATGCACCAGCACGACGTGACCTGGAGTCTCGGCGATGGGCTGCGGCCGGGATCGATCGCCGACGCCAGCGACGAAGCACAGTTTGCCGAGCTGAAGGTGATGGGCGAACTGGGCCGCCGCGCCCGAGAGCGGAACTGCCAGGTGATGATCGAGGGGCCGGGCCACGTGCCCATGGACCAGATCGAGCGAAACGTGCGGCTGCAGCAGGAGTGGTGCGACGAGGCGCCGTTCTACGTGCTCGGACCGATCGTGACCGACATTGCGCCCGGCTACGACCACATCACCAGCGCGATCGGCGCGGCATTGGCGGCCTGGTACGGAGCGGCCATGCTCTGCTACGTCACGCCGAAGGAGCACCTTGGACTGCCGAACCTCGAAGACGTGCGGCAGGGGGTGATTGCCTACAAGATCGCTGCCCATGCCGCCGACTTGGCGCGGCGCCGGGCGGGCGCCGAGAGCGCGACGATGCCCTCAGCAAGGCCCGCTTCGGCTTTGACTGGGCGGCGCAGTTCCGCCTGTCGCTCGACCCGGAGACGGCCCAGCGGATGCACGACGAGTCGCTGCCCGCGGCCGAGCACAAGACCTCGCACTATTGCAGCATGTGCGGCCCTAAGTTCTGCTCCATGAAAACCACCGACGAATTGCGGCAAATGATGCGGGAGCAGTGAGAGCTTGTGAATTTATTGCAGGAGGCGACTCCAGTCGCCGAATTTCCAGTGTTGCGCCGCACAATCGGCGACTGGAGTCGCCTCCTAGTGCGCTTGTGAGTGTATCGAATCAGCAAGGTGCAAGTCCTTGTCGAAATTGGGTTTGAACTTCGTAACCGAAAGTAACTGCGTCCTCGTGAGAGGGGGTGGAGAGCAACTGAAGGTGAACGGCTGGTCCGCAGGATGACGAACTCGATTCGGCCGGTTGTCGTGGCGAGCCTGCTAGGAAAAGGCGAAGCCCAAGTGACGCTGTGGTCCTCGCAAGGGATGCGGTCGGCAGACCGCGCGGTAAGCTCCGGGGGGAAACCAAACCAAGCCCCAGAGGCGGCAACAGGTGGTTGGAGGCGGAACGGTCGGAAGGTTTGATACATGAAGCAAGGAGACCTGGGCGGGTACAAGGACGAAGTTCATTGTCCCTGATAAGGATACGAAGAATCGACCGCCCAGGAGTCAGAGCGTCCATACGAGCGAGGAAGCGGGGCAATGCCCGTCGAGCAAAGGGACGCAGGAAAGGGGATGAAACATGACGCACGGCCAAAACCACACCGTACCGCGAGTGTCGGCAACGACTAGCCACGACGGACTGCGTCAGGCACACGTAACTTGGCTCAGATTGGCCGCACCGTCGATGTTGCATGTTGGTGGCCTTCCCGTGAAGGTCAGGGCCTTTCGCTTCTGCCGATCCCGAGAAGGAACCTTGTTTCCTTCCCGCGCTCGGTTCACCAATCCTCTACGAGGTAACACCACTAACCGGAGAGCCGGATGCGGGAAATCCGCCAGTCCGGTTCGGAGGGAGGGGAGGCCGGGAACTTAACCGGCCTTCCCTACCCCTATCAATGGTGTTTCTGGAAAAATTCACAACCTCTGAGTAGTCGGCAGGGTCCGCCGTGCGGACCTTGCCGGTTTTCGGTCACGCTGTCCGTGGTCCGCACGGCGGACCCTACATCTTGCTGCCATTTTCCGCCCGCCAAAGACGCAATTACCCCCCCTATTGGTGAAGAGCAACGTGCGATTGACACGGCCACCCAGCCGCGGTACATTTGTGTGGTTGTTTGTTTCTGCTTGGAAAGCCCCAGCCGAGCGATGTATCTCCAACTTCCCAGTCTGACGCGCCTTGCGATCCCGGCGATAGCCGGTGCGGTCGTAGCGGTCATTATTGGGAAGGCTCGGCCTTAGGGCTTCCGGCACGACACCGGTCATAAGGAGCCCTGAGGCCGAAACGGCTTCGGGGTTTTTTTGTTTATGCGACGCATCGAAATCTACGACACGACGCTCCGCGACGGCGCCCAGGGCGAGGGCATCAGCTTCTCGCTTACCGACAAGCTCGCGCTCAGCCAGCGGCTGGACGACATCGGCTTCGATTACGTGGAGGGCGGCTACCCGGCATCCAACGAGAAGGACTTCCAGTATTTCCAGCGGATCGGCCAACTAAGCCTCAAGCGGACCAAGGTCTGTGCCTTCGGCATGACCCGCCGCAAGGGCGGGAAAGCAGAGACCGATTCCGGCCTGAAGGCCCTGCTCGACTCCGGCGCGGCCGTGATCGCGCTCGTCGGCAAAACCTCGGCCTTTCAAGTTACGGACGTGCTTCGAACCAGTTTCGAAGAGAACCTGGCCATGATCCGCGACAGTGTGACGTACCTGGTCCGCGCCGGCCGCGAGGTGATCTTCGATGCCGAGCACTTCTACGACGGTTGGAAGGAGGACCGCAACTACGCGCTATGCGCCGTTCTCGCCGCCGCCGAGGCCGGCGCCCGACTCGTCACGCTGTGCGACACCAACGGCGGCAGCATGCCGGACGAGGTGGCCGCGATCACCGCCGCCGCGATTGCCGGCCTGCCGGCGCCGGTGGGCGTGCATTTCCATAACGACTGTGATCTGGCGGTGGCGAACTCGCTGGCCGGCGTCGAGGCGGGAGCGGTGCAAGTCCAAGGCACCATCAACGGCTTCGGCGAGCGTTGCGGCAACGCCGACTTGATTTCAGTCATTGCCAACCTGGCCGTGAAGAAGCAGGGTTATGAGTTGCTCCAGCCCGGCGGCATCGGCCGTCTCACCGAATTGTCGCGCTACGTTTATGAGACGGTGAACATGAACTTTCGGGCGAACCAGCCGTTTGTGGGCAAGAGCGCGTTCGCCCACAAGGGCGGCATGCATGTCAGCGGCGTCGCCCGCAACCCCGACAGCTACGAGCACATCGACCCGCAACTGGTGGGCAACGAACGCCGAGTGCTGGTGAGCGAGCTGTCGGGCCGATCGAACATCGCCGCCACGACGGCCCGCCACAACATCCCGCAAGACTCGAAGTTGATGGACCAGATTCTGGCCAAGGTCGTGTCGATGGAAAACGCCGGCTACCAGTTCGAGGCGGCCGACGCCTCGTTCGATCTGTTGGTCCGCCGGTCCCTGAACAAGTTCCAGCCGCATTTTGAGACGCTTCACTACGACGTGACCATCGACAACAAAGCGGGCGGCGAGGTTCGGGCGGAGGCCATCGTCAAGGTCCGCGTCGACGGCAAAGAGTATTTCGAGGCGGCCGAGGGACACGGCCCCGTCGACGCGCTCAATGCGGCCCTGCGGAAGGCCCTCAACGGCAAGTTTCCCGCGCTGAACAAGCTGCACTTGGTCGACTACAAAGTGCGAGTCATCAACTCCCAGGCCGCCACGGCCGCCGGGGTTCGCGTCTTGATCCAGAGCCAGGACGAAGACGACGTGTGGGGCACCGTCGGCGTCGATGAAAATATCATCGAGGCAAGCTGGATTGCCTTGCTGGATAGTTTTGAGTACAAGCTGTGTAAAGATGAAGAACAACAACGACGATCTTCCTAAACAATACGATCACGCGGCCGCCCAATCGCGTTGGTATCCGTTCTGGGAGGAGCGAGGCTACTTCCATAGCGAGCCCAGTCCGCTGCGGAAGCCGTACACTATCGTCATTCCGCCGCCGAACGTCACCGGCGCCCTGCACTTGGGCCACGCGCTCAACAACACGCTGCAAGACATCCTCATCCGCCAGAAACGGATGCAGGGATTCGAGACCCTTTGGATGCCGGGCACCGACCATGCCGGCATCGCCACGCAGGCGGTGGTCGAGCGGCGGCTATTGAGCGAGGAGAAGCTCAGCCGGCACGACTTGGGCCGCGAAGGGCTCGTCGAGCGCATCTGGCAGTGGAAGAAGGACTACGAGGCCCGCATCATCGGCCAATTGAAGCAGATGGGCTGTAGCTGCGACTGGGAGCGCACTCGGTTCACGCTCGATCCGGTGTGCGCCGCGCGGTCCGCGAGACGTTCTTCACCCTGTTCAAGGAGGGCAAAATCTATCGGGGCAAGCGGCTAGTGAATTGGGACACGTTCCTGCAAACGGCCGTGAGCGATGATGAGGTGTTCCACGAGCCGGTGAAAGGGCACTTTTGGCACATTACGTATCCGGTGGTCGATCCTAAGCCGGGCCAGCCGACGCACGTCACGGTGGCCACGACGCGGCCCGAAACGATGCTCGGCGATACGGCCGTGGCGGTCCACCCCGACCCGGCCGCCGCGCTAGAACAAGCGGAAAGCGAACTCCGCCAACGGCTGGCCGACGCCCCGGCCAAGGAGAAGCCGGACCTTCAGGCCCAAATCGAAGAGGTCGAGCGCCGGCAGCGCGAGATGCTGCCGCAACTGGAAAAGCTTCGCGACATGGCCAACAGCGGCGCCCTGTTGGAACTGCCGCTAACGGGCCGGCAGATTCCGCTGATTGCCGACGCTTGGGCGAAGCCCGAATTGGGTTCCGGCTGCGTAAAAATCACTCCGGCGCACGATCCGAACGACTACGACGTGTGGCAGCGGCACCTTGAGATTGGCGCCATCAACATTCTCAATCCGGACGGCACGCTCAACGATAATGTGCCGCAGAGTTATTGCGGCCTGACGGTGAAAAAGGCCCGCGACGCAGTAGAGGCCGACCTGAACGCGGCCGGTTTGATTGCCGAGAAAGAGGATCGCGAGGTCGAGTTGGCCCACAGCGACCGCTCGAAGACGCCCATCGAGCCGTACCTGACCGACCAGTGGTTCGTCAAGATGGACGAGCTGGCCCAATCGGCGATGGACACCGTAACGGATGGCCGCGTCAAAATCATCCCCGATCGCTATGGCAAGAGCTATCTCGATTGGCTCAGCGAGAAGCGGGATTGGCCCATCGGCCGGCAGCTTTGGTGGGGACATCGAATTCCGGTGTGGACGTTAACGACCAAGCGTATCGCAGTTGACGAGATCGAGAAATTCGACAAGGAAGAGGAGGCACTTCGACCCCTGCTGGAAAAGTGGAAGGAGGAGGGACGCGTGTGCGTCACATCCGAGAGTTTCCCGTCTGCCTGGATCGATCGTGACGTGCAGGCGATCGATTGGGACGCTATCGAGGACGCAGACGCCGAAACCCTCATTGAGAAAATTGTGGATGACGGAAAGTTCTCCATCCAAGCGGAACGCACCTATCATATTTGCGTCCGCGGCGAGGATGAGGAAGTCGAAAGGGCCCTCGATCAGTTCAGTCTTATCAAGAGAGAGGAAGACGTTCTCGACACCTGGTTCAGCTCCGCCCTTTGGCCGCATTCCACGCTCGGCTGGCCGGAGCAAACCGCCGAACTGAAATACTACTATCCCACCAACGTGCTCATCACCAGCCGCGACATCATCACGCTCTGGGTCGCGCGGATGGTGCTTACCGGCCTGCACAACGTGGGTGAAGTGCCTTTCCACGACGTCTTCATCCATCCCAAGATTCTCGACGGCTACGGCGAAGGCATGTCGAAGAGCAAGGGCAACGGCGTCGATCCGTTGGACGTGATCGAGAAGTTCGGGGCCGACTCGCTGCGGTTTGGCCTGGCCTACCTCACGACCGAGACCCAAGACATCCGCATGCCGGTCGAGTTCGAGTGCCCGCACTGCCAAAAGCTGATCGAGCAGACCAAGGAGAACCGCATCCGGCCGCGGATCAAGTGCAAGGAATGCGGCCAACAGTTCTCCACGCAGTGGGCCGAAAAGCCCGAAGACAAGGCCCTGCCCCGCGGGGCCGTGGTGAGCGACCGCTTCGAGTTGGCCCGCAATTTCTGCAACAAGCTGTGGAACGCCTCGCGGTTCTCGTTGATGAACCTCGACGGCTTCGATCCGGGCAGGGTGGCCGATGACGAGCTGATGGTCGAGGACCGATGGGTCTTGAGCCGGCTGGCCACCGTGACGCAGCAGGTGACCGACGCCCTGGCCGAATATCGCTTCGCCGACGCCGCCCGCGTGCTCTACGATTTTGCCTGGGACGAGTTTTGCAGTTTCTACGTGGAGATGGTCAAAGGGCGGCTCCAGGACCCGTCGCAAAGAACGGTCGCCCAACGGGTGCTGGCCCACACGCTCGACACGCTGCTGCGGCTCTTGCACCCGATCATCCCCTTCCTCACCGAGGACGTGTGGCAGCGGTTGGGCGAGGTGGCGCCGCAACGCGGGCTCGACGGAGGGAAAAAGGGGACAGTCCCCGACCAACCTCCGGTCGGTGCCCGCCGGAACGGCCCGGAGGGTGCTTCGCACAAAGGGGGACAGTCCCCTTTTTCCCCAGCGGCCGAAAGCATCATGTTGGCTCCTTGGCCGAAGAGCGATCCGGCCCGGCAAGACCCGACCATCGAGGCCCAATTTGCGCGATTTCAGGACGTGCTGCGGGCGGTGCGCGACATCCGCGCCGGGCGGGGCGTGGCGCCGAAGACGCCGATCGCGTTTTGCGTGCGGTGTGACGCCCCGGTGGCCGAACTGCTCGGCCCCATGGAGCCGTACTTCACTTCGATGGCCAACGCCCGGCCCACGGCGTTCGGGCCGGATGTGGCGGCGCCGCCGCTGAGTGCCCACGTGGCGCTGGCCGGCATGGACGTGTATGTTGACCTGGCCGAGTTGATCGACGTGCCGGCCGAGATCGCCCGGAAGCAGCAGGAAGTCGAAAAGCTCTCCGGCTTCATCGCGGCCAAGGAGAAGAAGCTCACCAATGCGAACTTCGTCCAGCGTGCTCCGGCCGAGGTGGTTCAGAAGGAGCGAGACAGTCTGAAAGACCTCCAGGATCAGCTCGCCGCCGCCAAGGAGGTGTTGCAGCGGTTTGCTGCGCGGAAATGAACGCCGGGCGTGTCGATGCCCAATCCCTTATCCTTCATCCCCTGCCTCCTTTCCTTTCTCGCCGATTTTCCGCGGTGAAGTCTCGCCTTTTCCGTTGCCGCGGATGGACCGGATGCGGACGGCTTCGGCTCGGAGTCTGGCCTGCTCGATGAGGCAGCGATCGCGGAGGCGGCCGTAGTGGTACTTGGTGGCCCAGATGTCCACCAAGGCCAAGAGGAGGACCCAGCAGGTCACCAGCATCACCACGATCCAGTATACGGCGAAGAACGTGACGGAGAAGAGCGACGTGTTCATCAGCATCCACCCCACGAACAACGCAATGGCCAGCAAGCCGATCATGGCGCTGACTTGCATTCGCCGGCGGTATTGTCGCCTGCGGTAGTCGAAATCCTCGACATCGTGATCCCGTTCCCGAAACTCCCGCCAGGTCCGCGCGTGCAAGAGCATGAGCCCGACGGCCGAAGCCAGCAGGAACAGCGAAAACAGGACTACGGCGGCGTCCATAAGAGGGAAAGATCAGGGGTTGGCGGTTGGACTGGGGGAATGATGAATGGGGAATGGGGAGAACGTATAATCCTCCTCCCGCGACTCTCAACTCTCAACTCTCCGCCTTCTTGTCGCTGCCCGCTTGCATCTCCAGATACTCGACGGCCCGCACCAACGGCCGGTCGGTGAACGGTTCTGCGCCGTCTTTCGACGGGCCGCCGTTGGCGGCCGACTGGTACATGTCGCGGTGGAATCGCCACTGCCGCCAACGGTTGAGTTCCTCGTCCTTGACGGTCACCTCATAGCCCGCGTCGGGCATTACGCCCCAGGTGTCGTTGGGGCTGGGGTTGCGCGGGCGGGCGATGCGCTTGCCGCTGGGTCGCCAATAGCTGGCCGAGGTCACTTTCATCGCTCCGCAACCGTTCTCCAGGTCGATGATTTCCTGGATGGTTCCTTTGCCATACGTGCGCTGGCCGACGATCACGGCCCGATCGTGATCTTGCAGACAGGCGGCAACGATCTCGGCCGCGCTGGCGCTGTTCTGGTTGACCAGCACGGCGAGGGGGAAATCGGCAAACGGTCCTCTGCGGTTGGTCCCGAACGTGCGGCTGACGCGGCCGTCGCGGCCGCGAGTCGTGACGATTACGCCGGGAGGGATCAGCAATTTGCAGACGGCGACGGCCGCCGTCAGGTACCCGCCCGGATCGTCGCGAAGATCCAGCACCAGGCCGCGCAGGTCGTGTTCGGCCAGCCAATCGAGCGCCCGGCTCAGTTCGGCGGTGGTGTTGTCGGTGAAGCTGCTGATGCGGACGTAGCCGATCCGGTTGCGTCCGGCGAGGAAGAAGTTCCAGGAGCCGTCGGCGTTGCGGGTGTCGCCCCGCACGGTATTGGCCTGGATGACTTCGCGGACGATGGCGACCTCCGCCGGTTTCTCTTCGCCTTCGTGCAGTACCGTGAGAGTGACGGTGTCGCCAGGCTTGCCGCGCAGCAGAGCGGCGGCGTCGCTCAACGACATCCCCTGGGTGCTGGTCTCGCGGATCCGCAGGATCCGGTCGCCGGCCCGAATTCCCGCCTTGTATGCCGGCGATCCCAGCAGCGGGCAAAGGACCGTGATCTGTTTGGTTTCGGAGTCGAGCGCTACTTCGACGCCTACGCCGCCGAACTCCTGGTCGATGGTTTCGTGGAAGTTCTGCAGGTCGGCGGGGCTGATATAGGCCGAGTAGTCGTCCAGTTTGCCGAGCATCCCCTCCATGGCCCCTTCGAACAACTGCGATGCCTGGATCGGCTCCAGGTATCGGTTCTCGATCTTGGACATGGCGTTGGCCAGCACGCGGCCGTAAATGTTCTTCTGCACCCGCTGATAGCAGAGCAGTGCCACCAGCGTCATGGCCAGCAGGACGAGCAAGTTGCGGCGGGGCATGGCGCGAGAGTCCTTCCTACCGCGGGATGGGGGTCGGCGCGACCAGGCAAACCCAGCACGGGGCATGACGAACCACGTAGTCCACGTCCAACGGCGGCGCCTCGTAGGGCGACGAATCCGATGGGCGCCCGATGATCACGACGTCGTACTGCCCCTGTTCGGCCAACTGCACGATTCCCGAAGCCGGGTCGCCCTCGGGGAGCGTTTGTATGTCCACTTCCCGCCGAAGTTGTTCGGCGCGTTCCACGTCTTGCTGGAGCCAGGAGACGCCGTTGCCGGTCGGCTTCTCCTTGACGGGCAACGGAACCACGCTCATCGCCACGTGCGGATCGAGCATCGTAATCACGGCCTTGAACAGGTCGCTGCCCTCGGCCGTGCCGGGGTGGACCAACAGGGCGCGGCTGACGCCCACGCCCGCCGAACGCAGCTCTTCGACCGAGCGGGCCTGGCGTTCGCTGATCTTCGGAATGCGATTGCCGCCGCCGAGATCGAGGCACACGTCCAGCTTGCTGGCTCAGAATGCGCACCGTCAGCGGCCGCATCTGGCCCTCGTCGACGTTCATCCAGTAGAAGGCGATCTGCTCCAACTGCTCGTCGGCCGTGTACTTGTTCGAGGCCCCCAGGATCAACTCCTGGGCGTCGAGGATCTTGGCCGTGTTGACGATGGCGAACAACGGGTTGTTGGTCGGCAGGATCAGCGGCTTCACCTCCTTGCCGATCGTCTCGGCACGCGTGACCACCGCCGTCATCAACTCCCGATCGTAGTGGTCGAAGTCCTGCTGACCGACCGTCGTGTTGCCGGGCAGGATCAGCTTCGCCGTCATCACCACCACGTCGGTGGTCTCGGGATCGGTTTCCAGTAGGGCCTTTTCCAGCATGAAGAGGTTTTGCGACGAGCGGATGGCCACGAGCTTTCGATAGGGCTTGCTCAGCCCCAGCAGGCGCGGGATCGAATTCATCGGCCGTCCGCTGGTTGAACTGTTCCAGGTGGCGATGGGCGGCCGTCGCCCCGCTTCTTCTCGTGATAATACTCCGACAGCCATGAAGGTGGTGAGGAACACGGCCGTAAAGGCCATGCCGCCGATGGTGGCCACTTCCTTGGTGAGGAAGTTCAGCATGGCCGTGGCCAACAGGATCAGAAACACCAACATCAGGCCGATGGGCACTTCGACGCCGCGAATGCGGATGTTCAGCGGCACCTTGAACTCGCGGGGACTGCGGTCCTTGAATCGCAGCACCACCATCGCCAGCGCCTTGAACACGAAACTCCACACCACGCCGAAGGCATACGCCTCGCCCAGCACGTACATGTTGCCGCGGCTGGCAACGATCGTGATCAGTTGCAGGCCGACGATCAGATAGAGCAAGCCGGTGCGTGGTGCCGTAGCGGCGGTGGGGCTTCAGGAACCAGTCGGGCAACACGCCGTCCTCGGCCACCCGGTTCAAGCACGCCGTTCGAGCCGATCATCGCCGTATTGACCGCGCCGGCCAGGATCAGAAATCCCACCACGACGACGAACCCGTTCAGCAGCAGCCGGGCCAACGGCGGGCCGATGACGTGCATCGCCAGCCCGCCGATCAGGTTGTCGGAGTAGACCTTCATGCGGATCTCGTCGGGAATCAGCAGCACGGCCAGGAACGAAATGCTCGCCGTCAGCAGCAGGCTGTAGACGAAGACGATGAACGCCGCCTTCTTGAAATTGGGCAGTTTGGGCGACTCGACTTCGCGGTACACCTGGGCCAGCGTCTCTTCGCCGCTCATGGCCAGGATCGAGTGGCCGAAGGCGATCAGCAGTCCGATCACGCCGATGATGCTCCACCAATTGCCCGGCTGGCGGAGTTTCTGGGCCAAGCCGGGCGACAACCGACGGATGAAGCCCAGCGGGTCTTCCTGTCTCCCGGTGGCCTCGTTGATCTTCGGCACGGCGCGCAGACCGCCCCGCCCGTCGGGCTCCATTTTCGGGACAAGCTCGCCTGGTGGCCGGGTCGCGCTGCCACATCTCCTGCTCTTCGCCCGTCACGCGGATCGGTCCCTCGCACCGACACGTATTCGACCTTCGGACGGAGATCGGGCGCCAGCGGCACGTCGATTGACCGGCCCCTGCACGATCAAAGTCGCTCCGCACCAGACGAGCATCACAACCGCCATGACGGTCGTGGCGATCATGATCTTCAGCGCCTTGCTGCTCGATTCGTGAATGCCCAGGATGTTCTGGCGGAAGAAATACAGCGTGATGACGCAGGCGATGGCCACCGCGCCCCAGCGGCGAACGGTTTCGGCCGCGTCGTGACTGAGGGCCAGATGCGGGACTGAGGATTGCCAGCGAATCGAGCACCAGCCCCATGATGTATTGGCCGGCCGACATGCCGCTGATCGGCCCGGTGAGGATGTAGTCGAACATCAAGGCCGAGACGGAGAGCTTGGCGAGAAAGCCGCCCAGCGCCTCCTTCACCACGCGATACACGCCGCCGCGGACGAACAGCGAGCAACTCTCGATGTAGATCGATCGGACGGCGTAGCTGAACAACATCACGGCCAGGATGAACCACGGCGCGGCCGGCCCGATGGCGTTCTCGACGATGCCGCCGATGTAGTAGGCCGTGCTGGCCAGATCGCACAAGCACCACCGCCGCCGTGCGCCAGTAGGAAATGAACGTGAACATCACGCTGCTGACGACGATCACTTCGACCGGCCGGCGCAGACGGTCGACGAGACGCCGCTAGCCGTGGATGCGGGAGGGAGATTCGACATCGACGTTCACGTGCCTTGCGAGGCACGCCAGTGAGACCGGGGCAACGTCGGTGCATCAGACGTGGATGCCCTTTCAACTCGATCGAGGCCCCGTCGCCTCGACCGGCCTACGAGGTTAGCTGTCGGGCTAGGGCTTGAAAGTGCCCCGGCCGAGAGTCCTCGGCCTGCGCCCCGGAGCCGGCACCCACCGGCTCGTTGGGTCCCCCGTTCCCACACCCGGCGGTGAAGGATTCGGCTGCACGAAATCTATTCTACCTCATCCGGCGACCCCGACAATGGAACCCGAAGGAGATACGTAGTCAGACCACCCTAAATGATGGCTTTGACCTGCATGCACGTAATCTCAGAATGCCTCGCGGTGCCGGATCGGCCCGCTGCCCGGCCCACTTGTCCCCACGTACGACCCGCTTATGATGACGGTATGAAAGCCATGCTGCTTCGCGGCATTGCCCCGATCAAATCCTCGCCGCTGGAGTTAGTCGACCTGCCGATTCCCGAGCCGGGGCCAGGCGAGGTGCGGATTCGCGTAAGTTGCTGCGCCTCTGCCGGACCGATCTGCACGTAATCGAGGGCGATCTGCCGCAGCAGAAATCGCCCATCATTCCCGGTCACCAGATCGTTGGCATAGTGGACAAAGTGGGAAAGGCGGAGGGCGGAGGACAATCAGCAGAGCTGCAACTGGGCCAGCGGGTGGGCGTGGCTTGGTTGAGGCATACCTGCGGCTCGTGCGGGTTCTGTACGACCGGGCGCGAGAATCTCTGCGAGTCGGCCCGTTTCACCGGCTACCATGCCGACGGCGGCTACGCCGAGTATGCGGTCGCGCCGGCAGCATTCGTCTATGAATTGCCCACCCCGCGTGAGAAAAGGGGACAGGCGCCTAGCGGCGGACCCTGTTCGGAGCCGCAACAACCGTTCGGCTCGGAGCCAGTCCCCTTTTCTCACAGCGACGTCGAGGCCGCGCCGCTCTTATGTTCGGGCATCATCGGCTATTGGGCCCTGCGGCGGTGCCATCTGCCGCCGGGCGGGAAGCTGGCGCTCTACGGCTTCGGTTCATCGGCCCACGTGGTAATCCAGCTCGCGCTGCATCGCGGCTGCGAGGCGTACGTGGTCACGCGAGGCGAGAATCACCGCGAGTTGGCCCGCCGGATGGGCGCGGTTTGGGTGGGTGAGAACGCCCGCGACTTGCCGGTCAAAGTCGATAGCGCGATCATGTTTGCGCCGGCGGGCGAGTTGGTTCTGCCTGCACTGGAGTCCTTGAAGAAGGGGGGCACGCTCTCGCTGGCCGGCATCTACATGACGCCCATCCCGGCGATGGAGTACGAACGCTATCTGTTCTATGAGCGCGACGTCCACTCGGTGACCTGCAATACGCGGGAAGACGGCCGCGAGCTATTGGCCGAGGCCGCCGCCATTCCCATCAGACCGCACACGACCGTGTATCCCCTGGCCGACGCGAACCGGGCCCTTCAGGACCTCAAGGCAGACCGCATCAGCGGCACGGGCGTGTTGGTGATGGACGATTGATGGGTAGTGGCGTCTCTTCAGGCACGGCAGGAGCGCGTCGTCTCCTCCTGTTTTATCAATTGGACTACCGCCTCCAGCACAATCTCCGGCGACAATTCCTTCATGCAGCGATGGTGGCCCAAGGGACAAACCCGCTTGGCGCAGCCGAGACATTCGAGATTCAGGCGGACAAACGCGCCGCGGACAGTCGGGTTTTCGATCCAGATCGGCAGCGTCGGCCCCATCAGGGTAATCACCGGCTTGCCGAAGGCGGCCGCGATGTGACGCGGGCCGCTGTCGGTAGATACCAACAGCCGGCTCCGCCGCAAACAGACCTTGGTGGCCGCAAGCCCCAACGGCTGATCGGCCAGCGAGAAGACGCGGGGAGTTTGGGCGTGGCCGACGATTTCGCGGGCTACCGGCGCCTCGCCCGGCCCGCAGATCGCCAGCACGTCGTGGTCCAACTCCGTGGCAATGCGTCGCGCCAGGGTACCGCAGTGCTCCAGCGGCCAGCGTTTGGCCACTCCGTAGGCCCCGCTGCAATTCAGGGCGATTACCCGGCCATCGGTCCTCAATCCCAGGTCGCGCCAAATCCGGTCGCCTAAGCTTTCTTCCGCGTCGGTCGTGGCCAGTTCCAGGCGGGGGGAAAGGGGGACAGTCCCCATTTGTGCGAAGCACCTTTTGGGCCGTTCCGGCGGGCACCGACCGGAGGTTGGTCGGGGGCTGTCCCCTTTTCCCGCCGTTTCGGATCGGCAGCCGAGAGCCTCGGCAATGGCAAGGTAGCTCTCCACCATGGGCGCCGGCAGCACGCGGCGACCGGAGCGGCGGGGATAGAGCTTCCCCGTCAACAGCGGCCCGCGTCCGTAGCGGACGTAGCCGATTCGCTCCCTGGCGCCGCCCAACCACGCCAAGACGGCCGTGCGCAGGGAGTTCGTCAGCAGCACAACCATGTCGAAACGCTCTTGCCGCATCCGCCGGACCAGGGCCGCGCTTCGCTGCGACCGCTCTCGCCCGCGAGGATCGAAACACCACTGCTCGTCGAGCCAGCCGGTGCCGGCCAGCAGTTCAGCCAGTTGCGGCCGCAGGATTCCCACGACGTGGGCTTCAGCGCCGAAGTGCCGCCGAAGGGCGCGTAACGTAGGCGTGGCCATGACCAGGTCGCCCAGCCAGTTCGGCAGAAAGATGCCCAGTCTCATGGAGCGTTTCGCGTGCGGGGGGAGGTCGCGAATCCCTTCGATTAAGGCGGTCGTTCAATACCCACCCTGCATCGGCACCGGCAGCGCGCGGCAGCCCTGCCTTCCATGCTTCAGAGCGACTGCAAGATACCCCAGGACGGCTGTTAGTGCCAATAGCAGTTCAGCATCTGAGCGAAGCCCGGGGAGTCATTGCGGTCTTGACAGCCATGCAGTCGGTAGCTACGCTGCCCGGACTTCACAAGTTGTGCCGATGCGGCGGCAGGCATTCTTGTCCAAATTTTCCGACGGGGACCTCCCGCGATCGACCAACTGGTGTTGTGCGAAGCACGAAAGCGGCGATGAGTCCGCCGTAGAGTCGGGAACCATCACGTTGAAAAAGCTCCTCATCACCCTGTTGAAAGTCGGCATCTCCGCGGCGATCATCGGCTACCTGGTGTACGACGCTACCCAAAGCAAAGAACACGGCAACGTCTTCGTCAACCTCCGCAATCAGCCGAAGCAATGGGGCCCGCTGGCTGCCGCCTGGGCGTGCTGTACAGCCGCGGCACTGCTGACCTTCGTCCGCTGGTGGTATTTGGTCCGCGCTTTGGACATCCCTTGCCTTTTCCGCGATGCCGTTCGCATCAGCTTCTGGGGCTATCTGTTGAATCTGGCTCCCCTGGGTGGTATCGTCAGCGGCGATCTGACCAAAGCGTTGATGCTCGACCACGAACACCCGCAGCACCGCGCCAAGGCCCTGGCCTCGGTCGTGGTTGATCGCGTAATCGGGCTGTACATCCTGTTCATCGTGGCTTCCACGGCGATCCTGCTCACCCAGTTTTGGAAGATACCCGATATGTGGTGGATCTGCACGCTGACGTTCATCGTGACGATCGCCGGCACCGTCGGATTGGGCGTAGTCATGGGCCCTGACATGACCGAGGGCCGCGTGATCCGCGCGGTGGGCCGAATTCCCCGCATTGGCCCGTCCTTGGAAAGCTTCATTAACGCCGTACGCATGTACAACCGCAAACCGTTGGTGCTGGTGCTTTCGTCGGTGATGACTGTGGGCGTACACGTCCTGTTCGCCTGCGGTTGCTATCTGATTGCCTGCGGATTGCCCGGCAATCATCTTTCCCTGGCGGACCATTTGGTCGTGATGCCTTTGAGCAGCGCCACGGGCGTAATCCCGTTGGCGATGGGTCCGCTGGAGATCGCCGTCAACTTCTTCTACGCTCACGTACCCGTCGCTGCGCCACCGCCGATTGCCCCCGACCAAGGGTTGGTCGTTGCGCTAGCCTATCGGATTATCACGTTGCTTATCGCCGGCCTCGGCGTGTTCTACTACTTCCGTAACCGCCGGGAGATGGCCGAGGTCATGCACGAGGCGGAGCAAGAGAAGCCGGCATAGAACCGTGCCCGTCCTGCAATGCACCTTCACAGGGACGCTCGACCGGCTTCGCCGCGGAAGCTATACTTGGACGGGCGCTCGAAACACACGCGGGGAATACGTATGCGCACGTTTCTGGTTACCGGCGGGGCCGGGTTCATCGGCTCGAACATCGCCGAAACACTCGTCCGTCGCGGCGATCGCGTCCGCGTGCTCGACAACCTCAGCACCGGCCACCGCTCGAACCTGGACGGCTTTGGAGGCCGGATCGAGTTTGTCGAAGGCGACGTGACCGACGCCCGGATCGTGGCCAAGGCCGTCGAGGGCGTGGATTGCGTCTTTCACGAAGCCGCCCTGGCCTCGGTGCCGTTGAGCGTCGAGCGGCCGTTGGATAGTCATGCGGCCTGCGCCACGGGGACCGTGACGCTGCTGGACGCCGCGCGCCGCGGCGGAGTGCGCCGCGTGGTCTATGCCGCCTCGAGCGCCGCCTATGGCGACCAGCCCACCAGCAGCAAGCGCGAGACCGACTTGCCCGCCCCGCTTTCGCCCTATGCGGCCGGCAAGTTGGCCGGCGAGTTGTACTGTCAGGCGTTTTGGTCGAGTTTCGGCCTGGAGACCGTGGCCATTCGCTACTTCAACGTGTTTGGGCCGCGGCAAGACCCCCACAGCCAATACTCCGCCGTGATCCCGCTGTTCATTACGGCCATGCTCGCCGGGCGGCAACCGGTGATCTATGGCGATGGGCGGCAGTCGCGAGATTTCTCGTTCGTGGCCAACGTCGTCCACGCGAACCTCTTGGCGGCCGACGCTCCCGGCGTGGCCGGGCGCACGATCAATGCGGCCGACGGCCGGTCGATTGATCTGCTCACGTTGTTGGACCTGCTCAATCGGCTGCTGGGAACCAGCGTCAAGCCGCAATTCGCCCCGCCGCGGCCGGGCGACGTGCGCGAGAGCCAGGCCGACATCACGCTGGCCCGCTCGCTGCTGGGCTACGAGCCGCAAGTTGCCTTTGAAGACGGCCTGCGGCGGTCGATCGACTATTATCGGGAGATTGCCGGGCGATGACGCGATCGGAACTGGCCCACTTGGAATTGCTGGCCGAGGTCGACGCCCTGGTCGACCGGCTCAACCGGTGGGCCGGCGATGCGCCGGCGTGGCAACCGGCCGAGAAATGCCGGGCGTTGGTGCGGCGGCTCACGGATCGAGCGGCGTCGTTGCGGGTGCGGCTCGAGGCGCCGCTGGTCGTGGCCACCCTCGGCGGCACCGGCACCGGCAAGAGCGCGCTGGTGAATGCGATCGTCGGGGCCGAAGTCGTGCAGACCGGCCGATCGCGGCCCACCACCACGCGGCCCACGCTTGTGTGTCGTCCCGGCCTGACGCCCGAGATGCTTGGCATCGACCCGTCGACGGTGGAGTCGATTGAGCGCGACTTGCCGGCGCTGCGCGACCTGGTCGTGGTCGATTGCCCCGATCCGGACACGACGGAAGAAGACGCCACATCGGAGACTGACGCCCCTCGCCCCTCGCCCCTCGCCCCTCGGCCGGCCGGGAGCAACTTGGCGCGCTTGCGGGCGATCCTGCCGAAGTGCGACGTGCTGCTGGTCACGGCCACGCAGCAGAAGTATCGCAGCGCCCGCGTGGCCGACGAGTTGGCCGCGGCGGCGCAGGGCGCCCACTTGATCTTCGTGCAAACCCACGCCGACCTGGACGACGACATCCGCGACGATTGGCGGCACGTGCTGGCGGCAGGAGAAGTGTCCGATAAACTCCCCTCTCAGTCTGGGAGAGGGGCTGGGGGTGAGGGCCTCACTGAACCGGCGCCGAACGCCCTCACCCTAACCCTCTCCCAAAGGGAGAGGGGACCAGAACGCGATACCGGGCACATCTTCCGCATCGATTCGTTGCGGGCGCTGGATGATGCCCAGGCCGGTTTGCAGCCGCGGGGCGAGTTTGCCGAACTGCTCGATCTGCTCACGCGTCAAATGGCCGGCGCGGCGGGCACCCGCATCCGCCGGGCGAACTTCCTCGATCTGGCGGCCGACACGCTCGACTCGTGCCGCGTCCGCCTCGACGAAGCGTTGCCGAGCGTGCGGCAGGTTCAAGACGCGATTGACCAGGAGCGCGGTCGACTGGCCGGCCAAATTGCCGGCGAAATGCGGGCCGAACTGGTGGCCAGCCGCCGCCAATGGGAGAACCGGCTGCTGGCCAAGACCGCCTCGCGTTGGGGCCTCAGTCCGTTCTCGCTCGTGCTGCGGGTGTACCAGGGCATCGGCGGGCTGCTGGCCGGGGCTCTGCTCTATCGAGCCCGCACGCCCGCTCAAATGGCCCTCTGGGGCGCGCTGGAAGGCATGCGCACGCTGGCGCAAGACTCGGCAGACCCGGCAGGCCGATCGGGGCGTCGACCGCGTGGCGGCCGGCGGCTGGGACGCAGCCGAGCTGCGCAAGGCGGCGATCATCGTCGAGGGTTACGTCGCCGAGGCCGGACTGGATCGCAGCGCGGCCCAATGGAACACGGTCGCCGCCGAGGCGGAGGCTGCGGCGACCGGCTTTGTCGCCCGCGTGTCGGCCGAACTGGAGTCGCTGGTGGCCCAACTCGCTCAGCGCCACACCGGCTGGTTTACCCGCTGGCGTTACGAGATCCTGCTGCTGGCGATGCTCGGCATGTTGCTGTACCGATTGGGCAAGAACTTCTTCTACGATTCCTGGCTGGCGGAGAAGCCGCTGCCGGTGTACGGGTTGGAGTTCTACGTGTCGGCCGGGTTCTGGCTGGTGCTTTGGTGTCTGGTGCTGCTCTGGGCGTTTTGTAGCCGATTACGGCGCGGACTGCGTGGCCAGCTCGACCAGCTCGCCACGGGCTGGCAAGACGGTTCTTCAGCCGCCGGCATCCTTGCTCGCGTCGAAGCTGACTGCCGCCGCGTAGAACAATTTCGCCAAGAGTTGGATGTCATTCGTCAGGACGTAGAAGGGCTACGGCGGCAACTGGCGGAGAGGGGAGAGGGATGAGGGGGACATCAGCAGTGTAGGCTACGGCTTGTTCACTAACCACTATCCACTGACCATTATCCACTACTTGAGCTTTTCCTTCTTCGCCCGGCTGGCCATTTCCTGGAAGCGGTCGGCCTGGTCGGTGGAGCCAAGCTGGCGGTGCATGGCGGCAAGGTTGTTGTAGGGGATGGCCAGGGCCGAGTTGTCGAGCGTGCCCTGCTTGACGGCCTGCTCCATCCACTTGATGCCCTTCTGGGTCAGTTCGACCGCCTTCTGCCGCTGGCCGACCTCCCAGTACGACACGCCCATGCTGATGAAGGCCTCGCCGTGGCGGCCCAGATCGGCGACCACGTCCTCGGATGCCGGACGATCCAACAACGGAACGGCCTTGTCGAACCAACCGACGGCGGCGCGGTGGTCGCGATCCTGGATCGAGTGAATGGCGCCCAAGCGGAAATACAACCGCCCCAACAGGAAGGTCGAGGCCGTCGACGGCTTGGTCTTGCAGGCCTTGGCGAGGTATTGGACGGCCGCCTCGCCATATTTTTGAGCGTTGTCGCGGTCGGAACGAATCTGGCAAATCTGTACGGCGTCGTAGAGGCCGTGCCCAAGTCCGACTGGAGTTGGGCCTTCCGCAGCGGATCGCCGGCAGCGGCAATCAGCTCATCGCCCGTGGCGATCAGGGCCTTCGCCGAGGGCTCCGGATCGATCCCGCCGCGCACGCCCACGTAGGCGGCCAGCGCTCGGGAGTGGACGCGAAACAGCAAATCCCGGCTGCCGCCCTCGTTCTTCACCATGTCGTCGGCCACGGCCACGGCACGCTCCAGCCAGCGGGCCACTGCCTTGTCTTTGTCTTTCCATTCGCCCCAGGCGATGTCGTGGGCGGCGCCGAAGTGGGCGTCGATGAGCACTTCCTTCGCCGCCAAACGGATCGCCGGGTGCGGATCGGTCGAAAGCGGATCGGCGGTTTGGATGGCCTGGGTATGGAACGAAACGGCCTTTTTGTAGTCGGGCTTCGGGCCGGAGGCCAGCAGGTCGCCGACAATGCACAACGCCCGGGCCTTCACGTGTGGCCGCTTCGCAGCCGCCTCGACGGCCTTCTGGGCATGGTCGAGGGCCTCGGTCAGACGACCCGTCTGGGCAAGGGCCTGAGCGAGGGTGACGCGAAACTGGGCATTGCCGGGTTCCAGGCGGACCGCTTCGGCGGCGGCCGTCGCGGCCTTCTCGTGCTGCTCCGCGGCCGCCAGCGCGCGGCTGCGAAGCCAATGGGCGCGAGCATTTTCGGGCTCCAGCGTCAGTGCCTGTTCCAAGTCGCGCAGACTGAGATCCGAGCGAACGTCGAGGGTGGTCTCGGCGCGGAGCACGAACGGTTCGGCCGTGATCGGCTCCAAGACGATTTGTTGGACCTTCGTCGAGACCTTGCCCGACTCGTCGCTCGGCTCGAACGCAAACAGCACGCCGCGCTCGGGATAGGACTGGCCGAGGATCTCGCCCAATTCATTGGAGACGGGGACGGGCCGGATCGCCGCCAGTTCGAGTTGCCTGGCAACGACGTCGGCCGGGAAGGCTTGCTCAAAGCGAATGACGATCGAGGAGACCTTGCTTCCGGCATAGTTCACCTCCACCATCTTGAACGGCTCGACGGAGTAGAGCTGCACGAGCGTGTCGTCTTGCCGCGAGGAATTCTTGGGTTTGCCCCAAGCCTTTTCGACGTCTTCCTTGGTTGTCGCACCGGGTGTAATGCCCTTGAAGCTCGCCGCTTCGACGGTCACCGACCCCGTATCGAGCGAGTCGGGCACCGGCTGGAGCGATTCGTTGGCGACAACGCCCTTCGGTTGCTCGATGGCCGGCTCCGCCTTACGCGCGGACTGGCCGGCGGGCTCGGCCTTTGCCGCGGCTTCGACGGGCGGGGGGCCGGAGTCCGATTTGCGTTTTGCAGGCGTGGGAACGGCGGTCTTCGGCTTCGCCGGACTTTCGACGACGTCCTTGTCATCTTTGTCCGTTACTTCAACCTCGTCCGATCCGACAACGCGTATTTCTCCCGCGGGCGGGAGCCCTGCGCTTGTTTGCCGAGTGTCGTCGGCCGCTGCTAATCCAGCGGCCAGCGCGGCGAAGATCGCCGCGGCCAGAGCGATATTTTGTGGGCATTTGCACTGCATCGCGCGTTCCTCCTTGAACCTCGCTGGGCAAGATGGCAAATCCGGAAAGCAGTGAAGGCGGGAGTCTACCCACTTTAGACAAGCTGCGTCCAGACGGAATTCCACATTTTTCCGGCAATTTTCCACAGTTTGCCATTGAATGCCGTTGCCGGCCTCCGGCCACCGCGGAGCGACAGCAAGCGACTGTCTAAATGGGTAGAATGCGATGAATGGCGATACTCATTGAGACCCGCTTAGCCCACTACGACGACCGGCGATGGGTCGCTCGGCCGTAAGCCGGCCGTCACTCCGGCCAGAAAGAAGAGCGTCATGTTCGCCATCGGCACCACCGACACGTCGTGGAACATGCCGTTGATGAGGTAGACGCCCAGGGCGACCAGCAACAGCAGGCCTTGCTGCCGGGCCCAGAGCGGCAGCGGCGGCGTTGCGCCACAGCCGCCAGGCGTCGCGCGCCCAATAGAGCAGCATCGCGACAAACAACCCCAGCCCGACCAGCCCCGTCTCGGTCAACAGCGAGAAGACCACGTTGTGGGGGATGTAGTCGCGGGCCCGCTCCAACGGCAGATCGGTCGAGCGGTCGGAAACATAGTTCAGGTGCTCGGTCTTGTACTGCGAATAGCCGCAGCCGAACAGCGGCCGATCGAGGAACATGTGCCAGGCGACCACGGCCATGATCGGGCGCAGCTCGACCGATTCGGCCGTCTTCTCGGCCGCCAGGGCCTTGTCGCGCTTGAACGCCAGCAGTTTGTCCCACTGCGTTGCGCCACGCAGCCGCGGCGGCCAGCAGCCCGCCGCCCAACAGCGGCAACCGCCAGTTCCACGGCAGGGCCAGCCCGACGGCCAGCGCCAACGTCAGCATCCCGCCCATCCACACGCTGCGGGTCAGAGTGCAGTAGATGGCGGCCAAGAACAAGAGCGTGATCGGCACCAACAGCAATTGGCCCACGCGGTTGAGCCGCGGCCACCACATCAGCGCGCTGCCCAGGCAGACGGCCAGCAGCACGCCGTTGCCGATCGGGTGCAACAGCGGCCCACGCCCCCGGCCGACGAACTCGGCGTTGGCGTCCGCGGCCGTCGTGGCGATGTACTTGGGAAACACCAGCCACCACGCCTGGAAATACTCGGCCAGCGAAGTGACGGCCAGATAGACGCCGAAGATGGCGAGGCAGCCGAACAGCGCCAGCACCGCCCGTTCCGAAAGCTTCGCCTGCCGGGCGATCCAGTACACGACCGCGGGCATCAGATAATAGAGGATCAGCCAAGACACCGGCTGATAGTTGGATGCCTCCCAATCGGACGAGAAGGTGCTCACCACCAGCGTCGCCAGGAACGCCAACAGGAGGATCTCCGGCTTGCCCAGCGGTTTCGGGTCGGCCAAGCCCCAGCGGCGCCAGACGACGTATTGCCCGACCAAGCAGCACCAGCAGCAGCGCGGTCGGCCGTCAGCGGCAGCGGCCCAAGCTCGATCTTGTAGAACGGCACGCTGAAGCACGTGCCGGCCAGCAACACGGCCAGACAGCCGCCCAGCAGTCCGCCGCGCAGGAACAGCAACCGCCCCCCAGATCAAGACCACAATTCCGGCAATGACGGCGATGGCTTCCATGAACAGTTCGCTTGGGCTCCACTAACAAGCCTAAGTCACGGTCGGCGACGTCGGGCGATGCGTCCCTCGCTCGGCAAGTCGAAAAGGCAGTATGTTGTGTTTTGGCAACACGGGGCCCAAGCCGACTCGCTTCCACCGGCGGCGGCAACGGCCTCAGGCCAAGTGCCGGCGAACCGCCTCACCCTTCCGGACAGGCCACCCCTCCGCTACAATCGCTGCATGAATGCCATCTGCCTGGTCGTCGACCGGCTGCACGCGGGATACCTGGGCGCGTACGGAAACTCGTGGATCGAGACGCCGCTCGCTCGACCGGCTGGCCAGCCAGTCGTTTGTGTTCGACCAGGCGCTGATCGATTCGCCCCAGTTGGAGCGTTTGTATCGTTCGTACTGGCAGGGGTGGCACGCGATGTGTCCGGCGGCGCCGCCGGAGCCGCGGCCGTCGCTGGCCGCTCTGTTGCGCGACGCCGGCGTGACGACGGCCCTGTTGACCGACGAGCCACAAGTCGCCCGGCATCCGTTGGCGGTGGATTTCGACGAGCTGATCGAGATCGACCCGCCCTGGCAGCCGCAGACCGCCGACAAGATCGAGCAGACGCATTTGGCCGCTGCTTCGTGCAGATCATCGACTGGCTGGAGGCGGCAGAGGGCCCTTTCCTGCTGTGGTGTCACTTGGGCGGCTTGGGCACGACGTGGGACGCCCCGCTGGAGTTCCGCCAGGCCTATTGCGAACAGGGCGATCCGCCGCCGCCCACCGCGGCCGACGTGCCCGACCGGATGCTCCCGGCCGACTACGACCCCGACGAACTGCTGGGCATTACGCAGTCGTACTGCCGGCCAGGTGGCGCTGTTGGACACGTGCCTGGGCGCATTCCTGGAGTTTCTCGACGGGCTGCCCGCCGGTCGGGAAACCCTGTTGACGCTGACTTCGGCGCGAGGTTTTCCGCTGGGCGAGCATCGTCGCGTGGGGCCGTGCGACGGCGCCCTCTTCGGCGAACTGGTCCACGTGCCGTGGATGATGCGGTTTCCCGATGCCGCCGGCGCCGCCGCGCGAAGCCAGTCGCTGGTCGAGCCGGCCGACCTCTGGGCGACGCTGTTGGATTGGTGGGGCGTCGACGCCGCGCCGGCATCGCCCACCGCGGGCAGCCTGCTGCCGCTGGTGCGCCAGCAATCCGTCGTGCTCCGCGATCGGCTCTGCATTCTGGGCGAGGGCAGCCAGCGGGCGATCCGCACTCCCGCCTGGTATCTCCGCGCGGCCGCCGAGCCCGAGTTGTTTGCCAAGCCGGCCGACCGCTGGGAGATCAACAACGTCGCCAACCGCTGCCAGGAAGTGGTCGAGTGTCTGCAAGACGCCCTCGTGCAGTACGAATTGGCCCTTTCCGCCGGCCGGGTCTCCGAGCTGCCGCCGTTGAGCGAGTTGCTCCTAAATGGGTTCGACTGATGAGAAACGGGGTTGGTGCAGCCTTGGCCGTGATTGCTCACTTGCAGGCAGGGCAGGGCATCCGATCTCGGGAACTCTCCCCGTGCGACCATGCAACACTACGGAGATGCGTTGCATGTACTTGGGTGTTGCGGGTCGCGCGAAGTCGATGCGGCGATGCGAGTTGCGCCGGGCGGCAACGTCGTAAGTCGACTCGTACTTTCGGGTGGAATCTTGCATAGGTAAAATGGGCAATTGCGTCCGCTTTCCATCGCCTCTCGACCCTCAAGTCTCGACTCGCCGCCACGCTGAATTGGTCAACAACTCGTGTCATTTCCAATATTTCCGCCCCGCCCCTACCGCTCTCGATTCTTGACCCCGGAATCTCGACCCCGTTTCCTTGGTCAACAACTCGCGTCATTTCCAATTGCATTTCCTTTTTCGTCTCCCTCATTCCCTCTCTCCGCTCTCGACCCTCGACCCTCGACTCCGGCCTCTCGACTCTGTGGCCCTCTGCTCCAGACCATCATGCGTTTTCGTCCGGGGGTTTTCAAGGTCAAGAACTGTGCCACCCGAATGGCGGGCATATTGTTGCCATTCCGGGCGGCGCGGTAGAATCGGGCAAATCGGCGTTGGGTGCAACAGGTAGGGGAGGTCGCGATTTCGCCAGATCGGAACCGAGACGTCCCAACACGGTGCCCGAGTCATGAATTAAAGACTCCCGACCCCGTTGTTCCTCCCGCGTTTGTCACAAAGCAAGAGTGGACTGATCATGGAAATCCCCACGCACATCGAGCGGACTCAGCTATGGAGCGTGCTCGGCAACGACACAACGCTTGCGAACGCCCTTCTTGACCTCCGCAAGGTGGCGGCCAAGATCGGAGCCAAAGTTGCCGAGTTAGTTCCCGACTACACGGACCACTCCATCGAGCACATGGATGCACTTTGGCGGGTATGTGGAAGCGTGTTTCTGAACGACGAGATCAACCAGTTCAGCGTTGCCGAAGCATTTGTGCTTGCATGCGCGTTCTACGTCCATGATTTGGGGATGGCCCTGGCCGCGACGCCCGAGGGGCTGACTAAGGTCAAGGAGAGGCGGAGTACACAACTGCGAGATTGCGGCTTGCGCAAGACCCAGGTCTGCTTCCTGCCCGTGCGGACCTCTTGGCTGTTCGTGCGGCTGTGAGGGATCTGCACGCAAAATGCGCAGTCGACCTCGTTACGAATCCACTGCCGGGGATTGGCACATACCTGATCGATAACACTGAAGTTCGGCGATCTTGGGCTACATACATTGGCGAAGTCGCGGCAAGCCACCATTGGACCATAGCAGAACTCCATGCCAAACTGGGTAAGCGCGTTGTGCCAACGGACGCTTTCGGTCAACTCGATCTTGCGTTCATGGCGTGTGCTCTGAGGTTGATCGACTACGCTCACGTAAACCACGAACGAGCTTCGTACCTGGATCGCGTCCTTCGCTCGGAGGTCAGTTCGGAGAGCATCATCCACTGGAACGCGCAAGGGTATATTGTTGGCCCATCTAGAAGCGATGAGTGGCTCGTTTACGGTTCTACCGCGCCGATCAATGATGTTGACGCATGGTGGCTAATTTACGACATAGCACGTGGCCTGGATGCAGAGATACGAGCCGTACGCGATTACGTCGACGAACGCCCGTCCTCGAAGGGGCGGCTGTCACTTCGCGGCGTGCGCGGGGTTGATTCAGCCGCTCACTTCGCGGAAATTGTCCAACTTGGGGGGCAGATCGTCCCAATCGACATTCGTATCCAGCCAGAGTCAATGGATCGACTGGTTGATCTTCTCGGGGGTAAAGCCCTTTACGGCAATGACGCCCTTGCGCCCGTTCGCGAGCTACTACAGAATGCTCGTGATGCGGTCGCACTGCGCCAAAAAATGAATGAAGCCGATGGGGTTCCGTGTGCACCGGGATTGATCGAAGTGGGCCTGTCAACTCAAGAGCAGCAAGTGTGGCTCAGCGTCAGAGACAACGGCGTCGGCATGAGCCGATCTGTTATAACAAAGCACCTTATTGGCATCGCATCTGATTACTGGCACTCGGCGGAGTTTTTTCGCGATTACGGGCGCGCCATAGAGAAAGGCTTCAGCCCCATTGGTCGATTTGGCATTGGATTCCTCTCAGTCTTCATGCTCGGCGATCATATCCGCGTTGAGACCGAAGGCCCAAGCGGCGCATACCTGCTGCGGTTGCGCGGTGTTGGCCGTCGAGGCGAATTGGTTGAGAAGCCCACGACAGGGAATCGGGGCACCATCGTGAGCATCAAGTTGGCTCCAGAGAAAGTGAAAGAATTATCACGACTGGAAGCTGTCGTGCGAGCTCGTGCTCCCATGTTGGAGGTTCCACTCGTGGTAAAGTGGACGGACGAGGGTAGCCCGAGAGAGGCTCGTATCGTGCCTGGCTGGTGGAGACACTTGGCTGATGATCGAATGGAACAGTTCGTCGCGAACTGGACTGTGGACGCCTGGCGCGGCGGCGTGATACTAGATTCTGACCGGAGGTTTTCTAGGGCCGATCACTACGGTTTGTTCGTGGGCCTTGGGCGTGGCGGTAAATATGACCTAATGGACTGGCCCGGGTTGAAGCCAAGGGTTGTCTCCGATGATCGACATATTCTTAGCAGTGGAGGCATACCGGCACCTGGGATACTGCGATGTTCAAAGGGGATCGCTGTGGATCTGATACGCTCCGAAGACCTTTACGGCGTTCTAGAAGTCGGTGACATGGAACTTAGCGCCGCGCGAAGCGGTCCCGTCCATGCGTCACTGGGCAATCGCAGCAGTCATGACTTTGTCTTCGACGAAATGAAATATGACCATGAGACCGACTCGCCGGTTGTAACGCTGCGGGAGTGCATGAAGACCGAGATTGTTGGCAAAATAGATGACATGGAACGCTACGGAATGTTGCCTTCCCGATTGATGTTTCTACGCTTAATGGCGACCCTCTATGGTATTGAGGTCTTGCTCGAAACAAGTCTCCCTTGGGTGTCTACGGTTGAGCCACCGGGCAATACCGTTCACCGATCACGAGGCTGAAGTTGTCGCTAAGCTGAGGAATGAACACCGAGTTATGTGTTGTATCGGGATCGGACCGAAGACCGCGTACTCGATTCTCCATGAGATGATCGCGAAGGAGGCGTGCAACACGCCGTTGATCACGATCTCTGCAAATGAGTTCGACGTACAATACGAGATCGAAAAGGACCTGGAACACGAGCACAAGGATTGCCGCATTTGCGGGCTTCTTGCTGATGTGTGCCATACCACAAAGCTGGAACCGAAGAGAATGGTTCTGCTGTCGGCCGCCCTTCGCATGGTTGCCGAGGCGTGGGACACAGAGCCAGAAGTGCTTGAGGAACAGAAATGGATGCTCGATTTCAATGCGAACTTCCTGTTAGCGTTACTAGAGCGGCCTAGGGCCGGATAGTCGGCCCCGGACCTGGCCGGGCTTTGCGTTAACAACGCAGATGCCCGGCAGAAAGAACAGGGAGTCGAAACGGGGGGGAGTCGAAACGGGGACGCAGCTAGTATTGGAAAATTGGGCGACTGTAAACTAGCTGCGTCCCCGTTCCGACCCCGGCAAGCCGATTGTTGGCTGGCCGGTTCTCTATTTCCATCTCCCGTATCGTAGAGGAGGTCTCTCATGTTCGTTCCCGTGGTTCGAGCGTCTGCTGGCGCTCGTGTCGAGCGGCATGGCTTCACGTGGGTGGAGGTCCTGGCGGTGATTGCCGTCATCAGCATTCTGATCGCCCTGGCGCACGAATACAGACTGTCGGAAGTGCGGGCCGATCCCTCGGTCACGCCCGGAGCTTCGGGCCCGTCCGGGTCGGGGGCAATGCAGGGGAGGGTGACCGTCTGCACGTGGCGCGGGAACAAGAAGGCGGCATACACCTTGAGCGTTGACGACGGCATCGCCGAACCCACGCCCGTCATGGCCAAGGTCTTTAACGAAAACAAGATCAAGGTCACCTGGTACCCGGTGGTCAGAGACTGGACTGACTGGAAGTTGTGGGCAGAACAGGTCAAGGCCGGACATGAGGTGGGCTCACACACCAGGACGCATCCCAAATTGAAGGACTGCACTGACGCCCAGAAGATGTCCGAGATCGTCGAGTCCAAGACCATTTTGGAGAGGGAAATCCGCAAGCACGTGCCGGACTACCAATGCCTGACGTTCTGCGTTCCCCTGGGCTTCGCTGATGTGGACGAGGCCTCCCTGGAGATCGTCAGGAAACACTATATCGCGGCCAAGCGCGCCGGCCCGCGCACCAAGGGAGTATCGTCAGAACTGTACACTCTGGGCGGTGGAGGGGCCCGGACAGCCACGCCGCTGGCCGAATACAACGGCTGGGTCGATGAGGTACTCAAGAACGGTGGCTGGCAGGTTGAGAACCTATCACGGCATCCAGGGAGTGGGGAACGCTTGGGAATCGACGCCGCTCAAGACCTTCGAGGACCATGTCAGATATGTGGCGGGCAAGCGCGACGAGTTGTGGATCGACACCGTTGCCGAGATTGCCAAGTACATTCGGGAGCGGGACAGCGTCTCGGTGGAGATCGCCGCTGACCGCGCGGACGAACTTGTCGTCCATCTGACGGACAAGATGGATGACGCCGTGTTCGATGCTCCCCTGACTCTCAGGATACTGACACGTTCGGAGTGGGAGTCGCCGCTCACTGTCACGCAGAAGGGACGCACGACACGCGTTGAGTTGGTCCAAGAAGCCGGTCGGTCATGCGCGTACATTGAGGCTGTCCCGGACCAGGGGCAAATCGTCATCAGGCCTGCCGGTGCAGCGCCAAGAGCGAGAAAAGGGCTCAGGAGCCTTAAATCGGCTCCTTCTGTTGTTCAGTGAATCAAGCATTGTGTCCGCGGAATTGCCTGAACTTCTTGCCCGCGGCGCCAACCTGATATACGGGCAGTGTCGGGTTTTCCAGGTTCAGGTCGCTCGATGACCGATGCTGCCGAACGACTGCACGAGCAGCTCCTGGTCCTGCGCTGTCAGGCCGGCGATGAAGATGCGTTCGAAGAACTGGTCGCGCGCTACCATCCACGGCTGCGATACTATCTCCGCCGCATTTTGCCGCGTGCGGACCATGCGGACGACGTGCTCCAAGAGGTCTGGCTGGCCGTGTTCCGGGCGCTGCCGCGACTGGCCGATCCGGCCGCACTGGCGGCGTGGCTCTACCGCATCGCCAGAGACAAGGCGTCGGTGCAGTGGCGAGTGCGGCCGCCGGAGCTTCTTGTGGATGTTTCGGATCTCGTCGAGGAGCCGTCGCAAGACAACGAGTTCCGCCAGGAAGACGCCCAGGAAATTCACGCGAGCCTCGACCAGCTCGCCCCGGAGCAGCGGGAAGTCCTGGTGCTGCGGTTTTTGGAAGACATGACCTACGAGCAAATCGCCAAGGTTACAGGCTGTCCGATCGGCACAGTCCGGTCGCGGCTGTACTACGCCAAGGCGGCCCTGCGCCAGGCGATCGAACACAGGAGATCGACATGAACGCCAAGCACGAACCATCGGCGGAGAAAAAGGCACTTGTAGATACTCTGCTGGCCATCGACAGTCGGATGCCGGCTTCGTCAGCCGAGGGGCGGAAAGTTGCCAAGGAGGTCTTACGTCGCGATCGGCGGCGAGTCCGCATCCTTACGTGGGCGACGAGCGGATTGTTCCTGTTAACGGTCATCGGGCTCTGTGGATCTGTCTATTGGTACTCCATTAAGGTCGTGCCCGAAATGAACGGGTTGCATCGAGCAATCTTGGAACTGGCACCGAAAATCTCCAAGCCGGATGAGCAACCTCCACTCTACGAGACGAATCCGGTGGCCTCGACCGCACTGGTAGCGGCATCGCAATGCCACGTACTGTATATGATCTTGATTGCAACCGTCGGGGGAATCCTGGTGTTGCTCGCGGTCATGTTGGCGGCTGCCTTTTGCACGGTTTTGCTCATCAGGGCTACCCGCGCTGCAACTCTGCGTCAGATCCAGGCGAGCCTGTTGGCCCTTTCGGAACAGTTCGACTCGCTGCAACAGTCGCTCCAGGCCGGCCAGTCCTCCGGCGGCGGTCAAACGACGCAAGAACCCAACGGGTGACAGTCCGCAAGTGAAGTGCTGTTGACAGCTTAACGCCGCCGCGGTATCATTTCGTTATATGGCGAAATGTACCAGGCTAAGGGGAGGCGGCCGATGCGCGACTTGATGGCGGTGCTCAAGGCCCTGGCGGACGAAAATCGCGTGCGGGCCCTCGTGGCGCTCGGCCCGGGCGAAATCTGCGTGTGCCAACTCGTCGAGTTGCTCGGGTTGGCCCCTTCCACCGTATCGAAACACATGGCGATCCTCAAACACGCCCGCCTGGTCAATAGCCGCAAGGAGGGGCGCTGGATGTTCTATCGCCTCGCCGGGGATGACGCATCGGTCGAGGCCCGGCAGACCGCCGCCCTCTTGGCCCGGTTGCTCGCCGATGACCCGCAAACGAGCGAGGACGCCAGGCGGCTGAAGCAGATTCTCAAGATCGACCCCGAGGTGTTGTGCCGGAAACAGAACCGATGTTGAAAATACTTTTCCTTTGCACCGGCAACTCCTGCCGCAGCCAGATGGCCGAGGGCTGGGCGCGCCACCTGAAGAGCGGCCTTATCGAGCCCTACTCCGCCGGCATCGAGGCCCACGGTTTGAACCCCGATGCCGTCCGGGTCATGGCGGAGGCGGGCGTCGACATTTCTGGCCAGCGGTCGAAGACGGTCGGCGAACTGCGCGGCATGGACTTCGATTGCGTGGTAACGGTTTGCGGCCATGCCCAGGAACACTGCCCGGTGTTTCCGGGCACGGCCAAGATGATGCACGTCGGGTTCGACGATCCGCCGCGACTGGCCGCCGGCGCCGCGACCGAGGAAGAGCGTTTGGCCCCCTATCGCCGCGTGCGGGATGAGATCCGGGCGTTTGTCGAAACATTGCCTGCTTCCGCCCATCAAGATCTACGATCATAGGAGCTACCGGTGAACGACGCGGCAGGCCCCAGCGGACGATTGTCCTTTCTCGATCGCTATCTGACCCTCTGGATATTCCTGGCGATGGCGGTCGGCGTGGGGCTCGGGCGGTTCGCCCCGGGTGTGGCGGCGCTGGTGGACAACTTCAAACTGGACGCCACCACCAGCATCCCCATCGCCTTGGGGCTGATCCTCATGATGTACCCGCCGCTGGCCAAGGTGAAGTATGAGGAACTGGGCGACGTGTTCCGCGACTGGAAGGTGCTGGGCCTGTCGCTGGTGCAGAACTGGATCATCGGCCCGGTGCTGATGTTCGTGCTGGCGATCGGCTTCATGGGGCTGCTCTTTCCCGCTTTGCAGCCCAACGAGCCGAAGTACATGGAGTACCTCGTCGGGTTGATCCTCATCGGGCTGGCCCGCTGCATCGCCATGGTGATCGTGTGGAACGACCTGGCCAAGGGCGATACGGAATATGCCGCCGGGCTGGTGGCGTTCAACAGCATTTTTCAAGTCCTGTTCTACAGCCTCTACGCCTACGTCTTCATCACTCTGCTGCCGCCGCTGCTGGGGTTGAAGGGGGTCGTGGTCGAGGTTACCATCGGCCAGATCGCCAAGAGCGTGTTCATCTATTTGGGCATTCCGTTTCTGGCCGGCATCATCACCCGCTTCACGCTGGTGAAGGCCAAGGGGCGGACGTGGTACCAACAGAAGTTCATCCCCAAGATCAGCCCCGTCACGCTGATCGCGCTGCTGTTTACGATCGTCGTGATGTTCAGCCTGCAAGGCGAGAAGATTGTCGAGCGGCCGCTCGACGTGCTGGGCATTGCGGCGCCGTTGCTGATCTACTTTGTCGTGATGTTCCTGGTAAGTTTCTACATGGGCTGGAAGCTGCGGGCCGGCTACGCCAAGACGGCGACGCTTTCCTTCACCGCGGCCAGCAACAATTTCGAGTTGGCCATCGCCGTGGCCGTAGCCGTATTCACGATCCATCATGGGGCGGCGTTTGCGGCGGTGATCGGCCCGCTGGTCGAGGTGCCGGTGATGATCGGACTGGTGAACGTGGCCCTGTATTTCCGCCGCCGCTATTTCGCGCCGGCCGGAATGCCCGCGTAAGGAGACGTGCCGATGTCGGAATTGCCACACGTCGGATGTTGCTGCCACCCGCCGCAGACGGCGTCAGGCGGAAGCCCTTGTTGCGGACCTGATCCGCCGGAGTTCTCTTATCCGCCGGGGCGCCCCCCGTGGATCACGGGTCTGGTGACAACTCCCGTCGGCGACGTTCCGGTGGTCGGCACCGTCTTGCGGGCATCGGACCGGCTGGGCGCTTGGAAGGTGCGTTGGGGTATCGGGCGCATGCGGTATCGCGTGGAGCCGGGGCTGTATGCCGTGGGACGCCCGGACCCGCAATCGCCCGCACTGGTGTCGGCCAACTACAAACTGAGCTTCGACCGGCTGCGCCGCGAGTTGGGCGGAATGGACGCCTGGATTCTCGTGCTCGATACGAAGGGGGTGAACGTCTGGTGTGCGGCGGGCAAGGGGACCTTTGGGACCGATGAACTGGCCGGTCGCGTCGAGTCCTGCCGGCTGGCGGAAGTGGTGGCCCATCGCACGCTGATTGTGCCGCAACTCGGCGCGCCTGGGGTGGCTGCTCACGAGGTGCGAAAACGCAGCGGCTTTCGCGTTGTGTACGGGCCGGTGCGCACCGCCGACGTCCCCGCCTTTCTGGCCGCCGGCATGAAGGCCACGGCCGACATGCGGCACGTCGAGTTCCCGTTGCATGAGCGGTTGGCGGTGGTGCCCGTGGAACTGGTGCAATCGGCCAAGTACGCTGCGGCGATCACCGCCGGGTTGATCTTGCTGGCCGGGTTGGGAAGAAACGGCTACGAGTTGGCGCGGGTCATCAACGTGGGCATCCCTTCGGCAATCTGGTTCCTGCTGGCCTGCGCCGGCGGCACGATCGTCGCGCCGCTGTTGTTGCCTTGGCTTCCCGGCCGGGCACTGGCAGCCAAGGGGGCCTGGGTCGGCGCAGGGTTGTGGATTGCACTGGTGGCATCGACTTGGGTACTCGGCGGGCCGCTGGCCGGTTTGACCTCGATCCTGGCTTGGGCGCTATTGATCCTCGCCACCACCAGTTTCCTGGCCATGAACTTTACGGGCGCGACCACGTATACTTCGCTGTCGGGCGTTTGCCGCGAGATGCGGGTGGCCGTGCCGCTGCAAGCCGCCGCAGCCGTGGCCGGACTTGTCCTGTGGATCGTCAGCCGCTTCCTGTAAGTGCATTGAGGCTCTTGGAGATCGAACGATCATGGCCACTTTGCGTTACCTATCGGGCGTAGTCACGCTCAAGCTCGATCGCAAGCGTTGCACGGGCTGCGAGACGTGCATGACCGTGTGTCCGCACGCAGTGTTCGCCAAGGATGGCCCAACCGTGCGCATTGCCGACCTTGACGCCTGTATGGAGTGTGGTGCTTGTGCGAAGAATTGCCCGGCCGAAGCGATTCACGTGCGGGCAGGTGTGGGTTGCGCCTACGCCATTGTCATCGGCTCGCTCCGCGGCACGCAACCCGATTGTGGTTGCTCGGCTGGATCGTCCTGCTGCGGTTGAGAACATGATGGTAGCACAACCCCGCTGGAATGGTTCCCGCCTTGGAGGATGATGAAAATGGATCAACGGAGAAATGTTTTGATCCTTTGTACGAGCAACTCAGCGCGAAGCCAGATGGCCGAGGCCCTTCTTCGGAAACATGCCGGCGACCGATTCAACGTGTATAGCGCCGGTTTGAATCCCGACCGCATCCATCCGATGGTCGAGCCGGTTATGAGGGAGATTGGACTCGACGTGTCCGGGCAGCGATCCAAGAGTGTGAAAGAGTATCTCGGCCGGCTCACCGCTCATCACCTCATCGTCGTTTGCGCGAACGCGGAGAGGAGTTGCCCGAAGATATTTCCTGGGCCGGGCGAGCGACTGTTCTGGCCTTTCGATGACCCAGCGACCATCGAGGGAACCGAGGAAGTGCAACTGGAGGCGTTCCGACGGGTGCGGGACCAGATCGACGCACGCCTGCGCGAGTGGTTGCGCGGTCTGGACGAGGATGAGAAGCTTCGGCAAGGATAATCCCAGTGTCTCAGCACGATCACAAGAAATGCTACGGGAGGATGTTCCCTTCCACCCTGCGCCCCGAGGCCGACAGAGTGGTATCGGGGAAGGTGTTTTCGTTTGAATTGAGGCGGGCCGGAGGAATGCTCGTCTCGGATCGAAGAGTTGCGGTCAACATGGAGGAGTGGGACGACTGCCTTTCGTGTCGAGAATTCGAGGACTGCTATAAGCTCAGTCTGGGGAGGGTGACCCTGGAGGGTGCTATCGCGGGCTGATGGCCGCATATCTACGTCAGACTAATGGAAGTCAGCACGGTGATTTGCGTCGGTGAAAGCAGGCCATTGGTCCATCCTTCGCAGGTTTCGCCCGCGTACCCCCCCGTCGATAATGAAAAACGGACCAGATGGTTCAAGTCACCATATACGCGAACCCGAATATCTGGTATATATATGCCTTATCGCATATAGCGTAACCGGAGGATGATCCCGTGGGGCGTTCGATTCTTGGTGGCTTTAGATTGGCGCTGGTTGCCGGCAGCCTCGTGGCAGTCGCTCTGACTGGCTGCGGCAACAGTACGGCACAGACTGAAACTGCTCAAGTCAGCGCAGCAAGGGGCCGGCCAAGCACGTCGTCGGGTGATTCCCTGGAAGGATCGGGCAAAGGCATGGCCGCCATCAAGCAGGCGGCGGATGCCGGCAAATACCTCTTCATGTTCTTCTCGAAAACCGACGACGAGCAAACGCTTGCCATGCGTAAGGTGTTTGACAAGGCGATGGAGAAGGTGGCCGACCGCGCTCAGTGGATCGCGGTGAGCACAACGGACTCGTCGGAGAAGGCCATTGTTGCCAAGTTCGATCTCAGCCGTGCTCCCATGCCGCTGGTCTTGGCTATGGCCCCCAATGGCGCCATCACCGGCGGCTTTCCCACCAAGTTCGAGGAACAGCAACTCCTGGACGCCTTCGCCACGCCAGGCACGGAAAGAGTAATGAAACCGCTCCAGGATGGCAAACTCGTGTTCGTGTGCGTCCAGAATGACAAGACGAAAGCCAACGATGCCGCGATGCAAGGCGTCCGCGATTTCAAGACGGACACCCGGTTCGCCGGCGCGACCGAGATCGTTACCCTAGACCCGACCGACAAGAAAGAAGCCAGCTTCTTGACCGATCTCCAGGTTTCCGCCGAGACGGCGGAGGCCGTTACCGTGTTCGTTGTCCCGCCGGGACGGGCCATCGGCAAGTTTGAGGGGGCGACCAACAAGGATACCCTGGTCGAACTGTTGAGCAAAGCCAACACGGGCTGCGGCCCCGGCGGATGTGGACCGGCGGGCTGCGGACCGAAGAAATAGCGTCACAATCGGCGTGGAGGTCTGCATAGCATCACCTTCTTTGTTCAGATTCTCCAAGGGGACTTTTGGACGGGAAAAAGATGACCCCCTCAAGGTGACTTTGCCAGCCCTGTCGATACCAGACAAATTTTCGCCCTGGCCAAAACCAACCATATACGCCCACGCGCATATCTGCTATATTCGCCTCTCCGAATCTGTGGCGATAACCCAAATCTAGTTCAAGGAGAACAAGACATGTCGAGAAGAGTACCACTGGCTCGCTTCGTCGGGGGATTGTTTCTGGTGGCAATGCTGGGACTTGCAATGACCACGGACACGGCTAACGCAGTCTCGCCCACCGAAAAATCTGTGGCGGCAGCCGCCAGCCCGGCGGCCACGGCCCTGGAAACGGCGGCCAAGAACAACAAATACCTGTTCATCTTCTTTTGGAAAGATGACACGCAACCAAGCCGCGTGATGCGGGGTGTGTTCCAATCGGCAATGGCGAAGATGACCGATGCGGCCGATTCCGTCGAAGTTCGGACCGTAGACCCGGCCGAAAAACAACTCGTGGCACGTTACGGCGTCAGCCGCTCGCCGATGCCGCTGGTGCTGGCCATTGCTCCCAACGGTGCGATCACCAAGGGCTTGCCCACCCGCTTCGACGAAAGCCAACTTCGACAGGCGTTGGTCAGCCCTTGCACGGCCGAGTGCATGAAGGCCCTCCAGGACCGCAAACTCGTGCTGCTGTGCGTCGAACATCCGTCACCACAGGTCCAGCAGGTGTCGCTGCAGAAGGGCGTGGAGGAGTTCACGGCAGACAAGCAGTATGCCGAGAACAGCAAGGTCGTAATCCTCAATGCGGATGATCCTGCGGAAGGCGACTTCCTCAAAGACCTCCGCGTTGATCCGAAAACAGCCCCGCGGGTCACGGTTCTGATGGCGCCACCCGGCTCCGTTGTCGGCGCGTTTGTTGGCGATGTTACCAAAGCTCAACTCGTTGCCAAGCTCAAGGCGGCGCAGTCGAGTTGTTGCCCTGGCGGCACCTGCGGACCCGGCGGTTGTTGCCCTGCAAAATAGGAGGTTTACAGGCCATGCGATTGCGAACCCTTGTATTCCGCGAAGTCTTCGAGCGGAAGAGCCAATTGTTCACCAGTTTTCTGGCGATCCTGCTGGGAATCACGGTGATCGTTTCGATCAAGAACATCACCCACTACTCCGAAGGGGCCGTCGCGCAGGAGATGGACTCCCTGGGGGCCAATGTCCTGGTGCTGCCGAAGACGGCCACCTTGCAGGATTACTATAACGCCGACCTGCAAAGCGAGACGATTCCCGAGGAATACGTCACGCAACTGGCGATGGCGAATCTTGCGGGACTCGACAACATCTCTCCCAAGCTGTCCGTGCCTATCACACTACAGGGGAGGAACTTCACGCTCACGGGCATTCTGCCGAAAAATGAGTTTCAGGCAAAAGCGGCCTGGAGCGGCGCGGGAGTGTTTTCGCGTCCCGTGGGCTGCGGAGCATCCGTTGGAATGATGGGATCGGACGACAAGAAGACGCTTTCTCGCAAAAAGATTATTGAGACGCTCGAAGACAACGAAGTCCTCGTCGGGGCGGATGTTGCCGCCAATCTCAAGCTGAAGGACGCCGACACGCTCGAAGTGCTCGGCAAGGAGTTCACCGTCACGGCGGTCTTGCCGGAAACCGGAACAGTGGACGACGCTCGCATTTTCGCCCACCTGCACACGGTTCAGGACTTGACTAACAAGGGACCGGTGGTCAACGTGATCGAGATCATCGGATGCTGCCAGGAGATTTCTGCGGGCTTGGTGGACAAACTCAATGCCGCGCTTCCCGACGCTAAAGTGGTCACCGTCGCGCAAATCGTCAAATCGCAACAAAACGTCAATCGCATGATGTCGAATCTGTCGCTCATGTTCTTGGTGATTATCGTCTTCGTGGGCGGAGCGAGCATCGCCAACTACATGTATGCCGACGTGTTCGAGCGGCGACGGGAAATCGGCACGCTGATGGCACTCGGGGCCGACTCGCGGCTAGTCTTAAAAGTGTTTCTGCTGAAGGCCCTGTTGCTCGGGGGCGCGGGCGGAGTCGGCGGTTACGTGCTTGGCTCGATTTTCGCCTTCGTGTTAGGCCCACAGTTGGCCGGCATACGGGTGTGGCCGATGTGGGAACTGTCGATTGCGGCGATCGGCATTTCGATCGGCCTCACGCTCGTTGCCAGCTACTTCCCGGCTCGGCGTGCCGCCCGGCTCGACCCTTGCGCCACCTTCCAGGAGGTTTGATACATGCTCAAGATGGAAAACGTCAGCAAAGCCTATAAACACCGCGGCCAACTGGTCACGGCTCTCGATAACGCTACCATCCACATCCCGCGAGGCGATTTCGTTTCGGTGGTAGGCCCGAGCGGCAGCGGGAAAAGCACGCTGCTGTTGATGCTAGGCGGGATGCTCTCGCCCACCCAGGGCCGGGTTCTCCTGGAAGATCAATCGGTCTACGACATGAACCCGAACGACCGTGCCCGATTACGGCGAGAGAAGGTGGGCTTCGTGTTTCAGACGTTCAACTTGGTGACGTACCTT
The DNA here is from genome assembly GCA_963759115.1 of uncultured Planctomycetaceae bacterium. GTDB lineage: Bacteria > Planctomycetota > Planctomycetia > Pirellulales > Thermoguttaceae > CAVWXT01. The sequence goes on along the minus strand of CAVWXT010000005.1, from coordinate 1,728,012 downwards.
TCGGCGTTGGAGAACGTCCAAATACCCTTGTTCCTTGCCAAGATGGCCGAAGATGCCCAAGAGCAGCGTGCGGTGGCTCTCCTGGAACGAGTCGGTTTGGGCGACCGGCTTCACCACAAACCGTGCGAGTTGAGCGTGGGCCAGCAGCAGCGGGTCGCCTTGGCCCGGATGCTGGCCAACGATCCGGCCGTCATTCTGGCCGATGAGCCGACCGGCAACCTCGACCCCGAGACCAGCGAACAGATCATCGGCTTTCTGGCGGAGTTCAACCAGGAAGGTCGGACCATCGTGATGGTGACGCACGATCCCCGTGCCGCCAAACGCGCCAAGCGAATCCTGAGATTGCAGGGCGGCACCATCGCCGGCCAGGAAGCTGCCGAAGAAGCGTTTCGCGCAGCCTGAATGTCCATATAACGGAGCGACACAACATGGCCCGCCAAGATTGTCAAACGCGGCGGTCCGACGGCATCGGGGTCTTGACGGCACGACGCTCCCCTGTTAAGAGTATGGCGTGCGTCCTGGCTTCAGGAATGCCAGGCACGTTGTCGACGGACGGCGGCTCTCTACTCACCAACATGGCCGGCACCACGCAAACCGGGGAACGGGGCGGCATCGACTTGATGTTTCGGGCGTTTTCCGACCGAACACGGCTGAGGATTCTCCATCTGTTGCAGCACGGCGAACTATGCGTCGGAGATATCGTCGAGAGTCTTCGTGCCCCCCAGCCGCGAATTTCCCGTCACCTCGCCTATTTGCGAAAGGCGAACCTGGTCGTGGTCCGCAAGGCGGGCCAATGGAGCCATTATTCGCTGGCCCCCGCAAAGAGCGCTTTTCACCGAAAGCTGCTCGAGTGTTTGGGAAAGTGCTTCGGTGAAGTGCCCGAGATCAAGGCCGACGCCGCGCGGGCCGCGAAGCTCCGGGAATCCGGCGGGTGCTGTGCCTCGTCGTGACTCTATTGTGGCCGCTAGCCGCAATCTTCCGTCGAGTAGCGGAAATGTGGTTGACAAAACATGCGTATTTGGCTAAACTGCCAAATAGTCTTTGCCGATGAAAGACGACGAAAGGACCCGATGGACGCCAAAAGCCTAGCCAAATACGAAGCTCGGGCCAACATCCTGAAGGCGATGGCCCACCCCACGCGGCTGTTCATTGTCGACGAGTTGTCGCGCCGCGGTGAGCGCTGCGTGCGCGAATTGACGGAGATGGTCGGCGTGGACATGTCGACGGTGTCGCGCCACCTGGCGTTGCTCAAGGGCGCCGGCATCGTCGAGGACGAAAAACGAGGCGCCCAGGTGTACTACCGTCTGCGGGTGCGTTGCGTGCTCGACTTCTTCGAGTGCGTGGAGTCGGTGATGAAGTGCAACGTCAAGGACCAGCAACGGCTGCTCGTGTCATAGGAAGCGAACCGTGCCCGAGTATCTCGAAACGAGTATCGACAAGTTTGTCTTTCGCGTGGCTGTGGATCGTCTGTACAGTCGGGATGGAGTCTGGGTGCAGGCACGAGGGAAGAATGCTCGGGTCGGACTGAGCGACTATGTGCAACAGCGCGGCGGCGACGTGGCTTTCGTTCACGTCAAGTCCGTCGGAACGAAGCTTTCGGCGGGAGACGAGTTTGCCGAAATCGAGACGATCAAGGTGAATCAGGGCCTCGTCTCGCCGTTGGGCGGAACGCTTGTCGAGGTCAATGCGGCCCTGGAGTCGACTCCCGAACTGGTCAACCAGGATCCGTACGGCGAGGGGTGGCTGGCGGCGGTCGAAGCAACGGACTGGGAGGCGGATCGCGCGAAGCTGCTCGATCCGCACGCGTACCTTGCTCTGATCCGGTCCCAAGCGGAAGAGGAGGCCGCCGGATGAGCCAAACGGCAACGTATCACGCGACCGTGCGTTGGACGGGCGACCACTGGGGCCATCTCACCATGGGAAACGGTCCCGAGATGAAGTTCTCGGCCCCGCCCGACGCCCAAGGCCACGCCGACGTCTTCACGCCGGAAGATGCCTTTGTGGCGGCGGCCAACACCTGCGTGATGCTGATGTTCATTTGGGCGGCCGAGCGGTTCAAGCTCAAGCTGCTCTCTTACGAGTGCCGCACCGAGGGCGTCAAGGTGATCGAGCTCGATCGGACGGAGATCTTTCGCCGGCTGCAATTTCGCCCGGCGATTCGCGTGGCCGCCGGCGGCGAGGCCCCGCCCACTGTCGAGGCAAGGGTGCGGCGGGCGCTCCAGGCCGCACAGAAGTACAGCCTGATCGCCAATTCGGTGAAATCGGAAATCGTCATGGAACCCGAAATTGTGATTGAGGAATCGACATGCTGATTCAAGTTCTGGGAACGGGATGCGCGAGGTGCAAGACGCTGTCGGAGAACGCCAAGAAGGCGGTCCAAGAATGCGGCATCGATGCCCTGGTCGAGAAGATCGAAGACATCCAGCAGATCATGGCCTTTGAGATCCTGATGCCGCCGGGGCTGGTCATCAATGGCGAGGTCAAGGCGGCCGGGCGAGTGCCAAGCGTGGAGGAAATCAAGACGCTGATCCTCGCGGCTGGTGGAAACTGACATCCGGCGCGTCGAAAGGAACTTCGGGATGGACGGCGACAATTCCACGCAGCGGCTCCTCGTGATCCCTTGCAGCGGCATTGGGAAGGTACACGGCTTGATCGGCCGCGAGGTGGCCTACCGAGTGGTCGACACACTGCTGCCCGATCGCGCCGACACGGTTTGCCTGGCCCTGTTGGTTACGGCCGATCCCGACGCGCGGCGAAGAATTCAAGAGAGCCCATGCGTGACGGTGGACGGTTGCCCGAAGCTTTGTGCGTACAAGAACGTCGAACTCTGCGGCGGCAAAGTGGCCGGCAGCGTCCGCGTGTATGATGCGATGAAGCGTCACCGCGGCGGCGATTTCGGCTCTGCCACCGCGCTCGGCGAAGAAGGCTGGGGCGTGGTAGACGAGATCGCCGCAGAGATCGTTCAGGCCTTCCAGCACCCCACGGCGAGTTGAGGAGCAGCCATGACTGAGGCGGCGTCCAAGATCGGAATCATCTCCTGCAGCGGCGAGGAAATCGCCGCCGGCACGATTTCGCGGCTGGCGACCCGGCGCGTACTGGAGGCTTTGCGCCCGCGGAGCACGGTGACGTTGTGCCTGCCGTTGTTCCTGGCTGGCGAGGAGGGTGAGCAGCGGTTCGCCCGCCAACACCCGACGATCACGGTCGATGGTTGTTCCAAACTGTGCGCCAAACGTGGAACGGAGACGTACAGCGGCCGGGTTAGCGCCTCCCTGGTGGTGGCCGATATCCTGGGCGAGCGGCTGGCCGCTTGCCGGCGATCGAGCCGTGAGGCGGGCAAGGCCAACGAGGAGGCCGTGTGGATCGTCGCCGAGCGCATCGCCGCCGAAGTAGACGCCCTGACGACGAATGGCTGTGACTCGGAAGCGAGTGAACCCGCGGCGCCGGGCGCCGCCTGCTGTTCGTGTGGAAGCCCGCCGCCCGCGGCAATCTTGCAGGTCAACGGCGAATCGGTGACAATCAACGGGTTGCCGTTGATCTTTCAGCATCTCCGGCAGAAGGGGCTGCAACCGGGCACCGGCAGCGAAGATGCCTTGCTGGAGACGGTGCGAATCTATCATGCGATGGGACCCGGTGAAGAAGCCGCCTACCGAAAGGCTTTGATGACGGCTTTTAGCGAGTATTGTCAGCGGTGATCGAGAAATGGAGGAGTTGTCATGGCCTCGGAAGTAAATCGTCGTCGGTTCCTGACCAGCGCAGGAATGGGGATTGCTGCGGGGGCGGCTGCCACGGTCGCGATGTCGGTCCGGGCGGCCGAAACTGCGTCGGCGCCACCTCCCTTGCCGGACGCCGATTCTCAGTCGCCGCCGGCCGCGGCCGGCACTGAATCTCAACCGGCGTGTTGCTGCGGGGCAGCGAAAATGATCTTTACCTGCTCCGGCTCGGCCGACGTGGGCAAGATCGCCGACCTGGCCGCCAGAAAACTGACCGAGGACGGCGACGGCAAGATGTCGTGCCTGGCTGGAATCGGCGGCCGCGTGAGCCTGATCATGGACGCCACCAAGGCGGCCCAGGGCATTCTGGTCATTGACGGCTGCTTACAGCACTGCGCTCGCCGGACGTTGAAGCAGGCGGGCTTCACGAAATTCGAGCATCTCGCCCTGCACAACCTGGGGATGGAAAAAGGCAAGACCCCGGCCACGGAGGAAGCCATCTCGAAGGTTGTCGACGAGGGCAAGAAGCGGCTAGCTACCTGTCTCTTGAAGTAGTGGAGAGCAGCCCCATGACCGTGAAAGACGTGCTGCGGACGGTTCTCCTGCTGTTCGTGGCCTATAGCCTGGTCTTGCTGGCGGTGAAACGATTTGGCCGGGAGTCTGACACGTCCGCCTTGCCGGAACAGGCCGCCATGGCCGGCGTCTCTGACATGTCGGCGGACGGCAGCCCGCCGCGACTTGCGGGCCATCGCGTGATCGTCACCTACTTTCACGGCCGGGAGCGCTGCGAGACCTGCCGCAACCTGGAAGCCGATGCCAAGGAGGCCGTCCAGACGGCTTTCGCCGAAAAGCTCGCGGCCGGACAGATGGAGTGGCGGATTGTCGATTTTGACCGTCCCCAGGACGCCCACTACGACCAGGACTACAAACTCGGGGGCGTACCGGCGGTTGTGGTCAGCGAAGTCCGCGACGGCGCCGAAGTGCGCGGCAGAGTCCTGGACGAGGGCTTCATGCTGGTGGCCACGGGAACCAAGGAACAAGTTGTCGAGTATCTCCAGCGGGAGATCCGCGCCTTTCTCAACCAGTAAACGGGAGTACGGAAACATGGGAACCAGTTCGATCGTTGGCCGGCGGATGATGTTGACAGCAACGGTTGTCGTCGCGGCGTTGGCCGCCGCCGTTCTTGGCGAGGATGCGAAGCCGAGCAGCACCGAGGCGAAGCCTGCTGCCGCGCCTGCCCATCGGGTGGCCGCGATCTACTTTCACCGCACCGAGCGTTGCCCCACCTGCCGCAAGATCAGCGCCTACATCGAAGAGTCCGTCCAGGCCGGGTTCGCCCAGGACGTCAAGGATGGCCGGGTGACCGTGTCGATGATCGACTTCCAGGACGCCAAGAACAAGGCGTATACCACGGCCTACAAGATTACCGGCCCGACGTTGGTGTTGGCCGACGTCCGCGACGGCAAGGTGACGGCCTGGAAGCCGGCCCCCAAGGTGTGGACTCTGGTGCGGGATAAGGACGATTTCTTCAAGTATGTACAGGACGAAGTCCGCGGCTACCTGGAGAAGAAGTGATGAATGTGGAGTTCGCCCTGGGATTGGGCTGGGCCTTGTGGCTGGGGATCTTCACCTCGATCAATCCCTGTCCCCTGGCCACCAACGTGGCGGCCATCTCGTACATCGGCCGCCGCGTGAGCAACCCCCGCCAGGTGCTGCTGACGGGCCTGCTCTATGCCCTGGGCCGCACGGCGGTCTACCTCGTCCTGGGCGTGATTCTCGTCGAGAGCCTGCTGGCCAGCAACCAGGTGTCGTCGTTCCTGCGCGGGTTCATGAATGATCTGCTGGGGCCCATCCTCATTCTGATCGCCATGTTCCTGTTGGGGCTCGTCGAAATCAGCTTCGCCGGCTCGGGCGTGAGCGAGAGAACGCAGAAGCGGGTCGACGCGATGGGCGTGTGGGGCGCGCTGTTGCTGGGGATCCTCTTCGCCCTGGCCTTCTGCCCCACCTCGGCCGCGCTCTTCCTGAAGCTGATCCAAGACGCGACCAGTCTTCGCTCGCCGGTGGCCATGCCCTCGCTGTTTGGCCTGGGCACTGCGCTGCCGGTCGTGGCCTTCGCCGTGATTCTGGCCTTCAGCGCCCAGTCGCTCGGCAAGGCGTTCCATCGCCTGACGCAGATCGAGTGGTGGGTGCGGCAGATTACGGGGATCCTGTTTCTGGCGCTGGGGGTGTACTTTACGCTGGTCCACATCTTCGATCTGACGATTTCCCGAGAAGGGAACTTGCTCCACTTGAGCGTTCGGTTTTGGCGATGAACTTTCGTACGAATTTGAAAGGACAATTCCCGTGCATCGAGTTCTCCGGACCACCATTTGCCTGGGCGTGAGCCCGTTTCTTGTGTTGGCGTCCGCGGGGGCCGAGGAGGCAACCCGGACGAAAGGGCTGGCCCCGCACGCCGCCGAAATGAACAGACAATTTGCCGACCCCAACGTGGACGTCCAGCAGTTCGTGAAACGCTTCGAGAGCGAGTCCCGCGACATCTACGCCAAGCGAAAGGACATCACCCGCGCCGTCGGGCTGCGGCCCGGCGATGCCGTGGCGGACATCGGCGCCGGCACCGGCCTGTTCACCGAACTGTTCGCCGAGGAGGTCGGGCCGAAGGGCACCGTGTATGCCGTCGACATCGGACCGGCGTTCGTAAAGTACATTGCCGAGCGGGCCAAGCAGCACGGGCAGGAGCGCGTCGTCAAAACCGTGTTGAACACAGCCGACTCGGCGGAGTTGCCCTCGGGGTCGATCGACGTTGCCTTCATCTGCGACACCTATCACCACTTCGAGCACCCGGAGAAGATGCTGGCCTCGATCCATCGCGCAGTTGCGTCCCGGCGGGCGGCTGGTCGTCATCGACTTCGACCTTCACGAACAGAGCGGCGAGTTCATCAAGCAGCGGGCCCGGGCCCCCAAAGAGGTTTACTTCCAAGAGATTTCGGCAGCCGGTTTTGAACCGATCGAAACGGAGAATGCCCCCGCGATCGCGGACAATTTCTACGCCGCGTTTCGGCGAATTGAACGCAAACCCCAAACCCAACCCACCGCGGCGATGGACGGACGCGGCCCCGGTCGCTGATAGGGATCGTTCATTCTCCGTACAAGGGAGCAAATAGCACTTTGCTCATGTCCGCCTACCGCCGCGAGATCAGGCCCAAATCGAGCCCAAAAACCCAGACCATCAAGGCGAGAATGAAGATCAGGCCGAGGTAGGTGAGCACTACTTGGACGCGCTCGTCGGCCGGCTTGCCGCGGACGCCCTCGTACAACAGAAACACCATGTGCCCGCCGTCCAACACCGGAATGGGCAGGAAGTTGATTACCGCCAGGTTGGCGCTAAGCAGGGTAAGGAACAGCAGGAGCCGGGCAGTGCCTTGATCGGCGGAGTAAAAGGCCATCTTGATGATCTCCCACGGCCCGGCCAGACCTCGCATCGAGACCTGGTTCGTGCTGAGCTTCTTGACGCTGCGAAAGACAACCGTCATCTCGTCAAGCGTCGCCCGGCCGCCGAGCGCCAACGCCTCGTCGACGTTCTCCGCCTTCTGTTCGAACAACATTGGCTCGAACAGGAGTCCGCGATCCGGGTTCGACCAGTTGGCATCTTCCACCGGCTGCAATCGAACCGGTGGAAGTTCCGTCTTGTCCCGCAGCAGAGTCAACTGCACGTCCGTGCCAGGCAACGTTTTCTGAAGCGCACACACCAGCGCCGGCCAGTTGTGATCCTTCTCCGTGAACGGGATCAAGACCTCCGGTTGACGCACTTCGAGCTTGCGAAGGATTTCCTTGTCCGGCGGGAGCAAGGTGGCCGTTACAATCACGTCATTGGGCCGCACGCCGGCCTTGGCGGCGGGGCTCCCCTCGATCACGTTCTGGACCCGATTCAAAACGCGATAGGTGACCCCCAAAGCGGCAGCTTCCTCCGGACGGTCGTAGAGGATGATCTCCGGTGCAAAGAACCCCCTGGGCTCGCGCAGCCGCACGGGCACCGTCACCGGCGCACCCGCTCGCTCGATGGTCACTTCGACCGCCTCCCCGGCGCGGCGGAGGGCCCGGCGGCGGAGTTCGCCAGGCAGGGTCATGGCGTCGGCGACCGGTTCGCCGTCGATCTTGCGGATCACGTCGCCGGGGACGATTCCCGCGGCAGCGGCGGGCGAACCGACCTGCACGGCCGTGACCGGACCCATCTGCATCACCAAACCCAGAGAACGCATGTGGTTCCGGGCGACGGCCGTCGACACCGGTCGTGTCTCGGCCGTCGATGCCCCATCGCTCTCGTCCGCCGCACGTTCCACCGTCACCGTGATTTCGTCGTCTGTCTTCCGCGCCAACTGGAAACCGAGTTGGGCGCAGTCTTCTACGGGCACGTCGTCGATTTTCACGAGCTTATCGCCGTTGCGGAAGGGTGGCTGCGCCAGATCGGCAACCGAGCCGGGCATCACAGGCTCGCGCTTTTGAACCAGCCAGGTCTTGCGCGTCTCGATCAGCCGAGTGGTGTACGGGTGGTCCACGCCGATGAAGAACGCCCCGCGGCTTCGGTCCGGCTTGACGACCACCGTAAACGGCTGTTCCACTCCGGGGCGGCTCACCAGCAACGGCACTTCCGGATGTTCGGCGTCGATGTCGCCCAGCGTGATGGCGGTTTGCAGGTCGCGGAATTTCTTCATTTTCTTGCCGGCGATCTCCAGGATCTCGTCACCGACGCGGAGATCGGCCTGCCAGGCGGCCTCGCCGGGGAAAACCCCGCCAATCACGCAGGGCAACTCTTCGACACCCAGCGAGAACGCCGCCACGGCCAGCACGAAGGCGAAAAACACGTTCATGATCACGCCCGCCGATATGATGGCCATGCGTTGTGGCACACTCTTGGCCAAGAAGCTGCGCGGATCGAACAGGGGAGAATTGGGGGTTGGGGATTGGGAAGCGGAGATGTCGGATGTTGGATGTTGGATGTTGGATGGAGGGGTCGGGGAAGAGTTCTGAACACTGAACCCTGAACTCTCGGCGGCTTCACTGGGCCCGGAGGTGCCCAGCCCTGGTCCCTCGTCCCCCGCAACGGCCTTGGCTCGCTCCATTTCCTCGCGCAGCCGGGCGGGATTATCTTCCTGGCCGAGCATCTTTACATAGCCGCCCAGGGGAAGGATGCCGATGCCATACTCCGTCTCGCCGCGGCGGAACTTGCAGAACTTCAGGCCGGCGATGTCGAAACCCAGGTAGAACTTCTCGCATTTCACGCCGCAGAGCTTGGCGACGATGAAATGGCCCAACTCGTGTACGAAGATCACGAACCCCAAGCCGACGGCCACCTTGAGACCGACCACCGAATAGCCAATTACGAGCTGTAACAACGCAATACCTCCTGGCGCGCCCAACGGTCGGCCTCGAGCACCTGCTCCAAGCTCGGGTCGGGGTCAAAGTTGTGATTTTGCAGTATGCTCCGGCAAGCGGGAACGATGTCGCGGAACGGCAGCCGTCCTGCGAGGAACGCCGCCACCGCGGCCTCGTTGGCGCCGTTGAGAACCGCGCCGGCCGTGCCGCCGGCCGCGGCCACCTCCAACCCCAACCGCAAGGCGCCGAACCGCTCGAAGTCGGGCGGCTCGAAACGCAACTCCATCGCCCGGCTCCAATCCAGCTTTGCCGCCACCCCCTCACGCCGCTCCGGCCACGTCAAGGCATATTGGATCGGCAGCTTCATGTCCGGCGGGCTAAGCTGGGCAATCACCGAACCGTCTTTGTATTCTACCATCGAATGGACGATCGACTGCGGGTGAATCACCACGGCAATCTGTTCGGCCGAAAGCTCGAAGAGCCACCGGGCCTCAATAATCTCCAGGGCCTTGTTCATCAGCGTGGCCGAATCGACCGTGATCTTCGGACCCATGGCCCAAGTGGGGTGGGCCAGTGCGTCGGCGACGGTGACTTCGGCCAGCTTCTCCGTGGTATAGGTACGGAATGGACCCCCGCTGGCGGTGAGTATTACCCGCCGAACCTCGTCGCGACGTCCCGCCTGCAACGCCTGAAACACGGCACTGTGTTCGCTGTCGACGGGAAGGATTTTGGCGTTCTTGCGGCGGGCCAGCTCTGTTACCAGCGGCCCCCCCATCACCAGACTCTCCTTGTTGGCCAAGGCCACCGTCTTGCCGGCCTCCAAGGCGGCCCACGTTCCCCGCAATCCAGCGCTGCCGACGATAGCCGAGACCACGACGTCGACTTCCGGGCCGGTCGCCAGTTGGGCCACGGCTTCGGGGCCTACGAGCAATTCCACGTCCGCCGGCAACTCAGACCAGTCTTGTCGCGCCGCCGCCGCCGCGTCGGCCGCCACAATTCGGCGAGGCCGAACGGCCTGAGCCTGGCGGAGCAGCAGGCCGGTGTTGCCGCGGGCAGAAAGGGCCACCGCCCGCAGCATCCCCCCGGAAGCGGCGATCACCTCCAGGGTGCTGCGACCGATGCTCCCGGTCGAACCGAGTACGGCCACATTGGTCGCGCAGTTGCTCATGAAGGGGGTTATCGGAGGCGACTCCAGTCGCCGAATTGCGTTTGATGCATCAGACTGTCCACTGCCGTCCGGTTGGCAAGTGCGTCACTTTGATCTTCGGTCGCGGCCCAGCCGACACGACTTGAAAAGACAATGGAAGTACATTGCTGGCTAAAGTCTCACCAGAGGCGAGGTTGGAGCGGCCGACGAGCGTCATTTCACGTTCTCGGGTGCGATAGAGTTCCAGTCCCCACGGATCCCGGTTGACCAGGAGCAATTCCCGCACGCCGATCTTTTCATAGAAACCAAGCTTGTCGTGGGAGCGGTCGCCGGGGCTAGCGATCTCGACGAGGAAATCCGCCGCGCCGCGCCAGAACGTGCCACAATCCTCGGCCACGGTGTCGCGGAGGAACACGGCCACATCGGGACAGCGGTAATTCTGTTCCCAGTCGCCCGTCGGTTCCGCCAGATTCACCCCCGGCGTCACTCGGCCGAGCCCCGGCACACCCACTACGGACTCGAACACGAATATCAGCCGCGAGACGATCTCCTGATGCTCGTTGTTGGGCAATGGCGTCATGACGTAGACTCCGTCCCAAACCTCATCGTGATGGTCGGCGCCCGCGCCTGGCGTTCTTCCCGCAGCCGCTGTTCCAAGGGTGGATCAATTACCAGCGTAGCCATTTGGCAGTCCCCGCAGCCAGATCCCGCCCACAACCGCGAAACAGCCTTCTCCCAAAATGATTATCGCGTTCGACGTAGCGGCAAACAAGAGGGGGGGTCGTTTTACTCCATCGGTGCAATTTGGTCCGTCCCCCCTGGATTCGCCAACGTGGTACAATTATGGTGAAACGATCGCCCCAAGGGAACCCGTAAATGTCGGATCATCAACCCGAGTCGAAACGCCCTCTGCCCGACCGAAAAGTTCCCCCGTTGGGTGGAAACGTCATTTGGTACCTGCTCGCTCTGGGAGTGGGCACGCTTTTCCTGGTCAGCTTGATGGAAAACGGCAACCAGGTTGAATTGCGTTACCTGGACCTGAACAGGTTGATCGAGAAGGGGCCGAAAGGGGAGATCGAAATCAAGGACGCGTCGTCGGGCAAGGAGCAAGTCGTCCGTTATTCCAAGTTGGACAAGCTGACGTTTGGGCCGCACGAAATCACCGGCACGGTGGCCCGACAGGTGATCGCGCCGGAGGGTGAGGCAGGCAAGACGGAAGAGAAGGTCCTTTTCCACACGCCCTGTGGAGGTCTGGAAAACAACAACAATGTGTTGTACAGCCTGGCGAAGAAACAAGGCTTCTCCAATCTCGATGGAGAAAAGGCCGCCAGCCCCTGGCGAAGCCTGATGCCGATGATTTTGTTGACGGCATTGCTCTTGGGGGTCTTTTTCATCATGATGCGGAAGTTGGGGGGCGCGGGATCGGCGATGGCCTTTGGCCGCAGCCGCGGCAAGCTCTACGCCCAGGAAGACATCGGCATCACTTTCAACGACGTGGCCGGGATCGACGAGGCCGTCGATGAGCTCCGCGAGGTGGTCGACTTCCTCCGCACGCCCGAGAAGTACCAGGTTCTCGGCGGGCGGATTCCCAAGGGCGTGCTGCTGGTCGGGCCGCCGGGCACGGGCAAGACCCTGCTGGCCAAGGCGATTGCCGGCGAGGCGGGCGTGCCCTTCTTCAGCCTTTCCGGCTCCGACTTCGTCGAGATGTTCGTGGGCGTGGGCGCCGCGCGGTGCGCGACATGTTCCAGCAGGCCCAGGCCAAGTCGCCCTGCATCGTGTTCATCGACGAGTTGGACGCCCTGGGCAAGACCCGCGGCACGAGCATCGTCGGCGGCCACGACGAGCGCGAGCAAACCCTCAACGCGTTGCTCGTGGAGATGGACGGCTTCAGCTCCAACAGCGGCGTGATCGTGATGGCGGCCACCAACCGGCCGGAAACGCTCGATCCGGCGCTGCTGCGGCCCGGGCGATTCGACCGCCACGTGTTGGTCGATCGGCCCGACGTGCGCGGGCGCGAGCAGATTCTCAAGGTCCACGTGGCCAAAGTGAAGCTCGACGAGTCGGTCAACCTGGAATCGGTGGCGCGGATCACGTCCGGCTTTGTGGGGGCCGACCTGGCGAATCTCGTCAACGAGGCCGCCTTATTGGCCGCCCGCAAGAGCAAGCCGGCCGTCACGATGGACGAGTTCAACGAGGGCGTGGAGCGCGTCACGGCGGGGCTGGAGAAGAAGCAGCGGGTGATGCACGCCGAAGAGAAGCAGCGCGTGGCCTACCACGAAAGCGCCCACGCCTTGGTGGCGTACAGCCTGCCCAACACCGATCCGGTCCACAAGGTCTCCATCATTCCTCGCGGGCTGGCTGCGCTGGGCTACACCATGCAGCGGCCCGAGGGCGATCGCTATCTGATGACCCAAAGCGAGCTGGAAAGCCGCATCCAGGTGCTCCTGGCGGGCACGGTGGCCGAGGAAATCGTCTTCGGCGACGTCTCCACCGGCGCCCAGAACGACCTGGAACGCGCCACCGAGTTCGCCCGCAGCATGGTCATGGATTTCGGCATGAGCCGGATGGGCAAGGTGAACTTCCGCGAGAGCCGCCGTGCGGCGTTTCTGGCGGGAGGCGACGACTTTCCCCGCGAACGGGCCCACAGCGAAGAGACCAGCCGGGAGATCGACGAGGAAATCGCCCGCATCGTCGACGAGTCTCTCAAGCGGGTCCGCGACATCCTCCAAACCCGTCGCAAGGCTCTCGAGGCGCTGGCCGAGCGGTTGATCGAGAAGGAAGTGATCGACACCGAGGAACTCAAGCAGATCATCGAAGCCAATTCGCCCAGCGCGGTGCTCGTGCCGGGCACGGCCGACGCGGCCGCGCGACGAACCGGTGACGGGGAGACGGGGAGCATCGGTGCGAAAATGGCCGAGGGCATGTAGGATGGCGGATAGTGGATTTTGGATGGTGGATTTCCGATTTGTTCAGTCAACTGGGTCTTAGCCATCCACCATCCAACATCCAACATTCGCCATCCGGCATGGTTCCGGCGCGGGCTCTGCCTTGACCGCTCCAACTGCCTGCCGCTAGAATCTTCCTTCATGTCCAATCTCGTCATTCAGCGCGTGGCCACTGCCCGGCAAAAGAAGCAGTTTCTCCAATTTCCGTGGACGTTGTACCGGGGCGATCCGAACTGGATTCCGCCGCTGCGCGGCGACCAGAAGGAGTTGGTCGGCTACAAACCGCATCCCTTCTACGCGCGGAACTCGGCGCAGACGTTCCTGGCCTGCCGGGGCTCGGAGGTCTGCGGTCGGATCGCCGCGATCTTGAACCAGGGACACATCGTCCAGCACAACGATCGCCGCGGTTTCTTCGGCTTCTTCGACTGCATCGACGACCAAGAGGCGGCCAACGGCCTGTTCGACGCCGTGCGCCGGTGGTTCGCCGACCAGGACATCCACCGTCTGCGCGGCCCGACCAACCCCTCGTTGAACTACGAGTTGGGCCTGCTGATCGATGGATTCGATTCGCCGCCGACGTTCATGATGACCTACAACCCGCCGTATTACGCGCGGTTGATCGAGAACTACGGCTTCCGCAAGACCCAGGATCTGTACGCCTTCTGGGGCCACATCGACATGCTGCCGAAGATCGGCCAGAAACTCGCGCCGATCGCCGAGCAGATCATCGAGCGATACAACGTCAAGCTGCGGTCGTTGGATACGTCGCGGTTCCAGGAAGACGTGGAGATGTTCCTGTCGATCTACAACCGTTCGCTGGCGAACACGTGGGGGTTCGTGCCGATGTCGCCGGACGAGCTGCGCCACATGGCCAACGGGCTGAAGTACATCATCGTGCCCGAAATGGCCATCGTCGCGGAGATTGACGGGCGGGCCGTCGGCGCCTCCTTCGGCCTGCCCGACTACAACCCGCGCATCAAGGAGATCGACGGCCGGCTGTTCCCCTTCGGTTTCCTGCACCTGTTGCGGAACCGGCGGGCGATCAAGCGCATCCGCCTGATCAGCACCAACGTGCTGCCCGAGTATCAGCGAATGGGCGTCGGCCTGGTGCTGATGCACGGCCTGGTGCCCAAGGCCATCGAATGGGGCCTCCAAGAGGCCGAATTCTCCTGGGTCCTCGAATCCAATTCGCTCTCGTACGGCAGCCTCAAGAAGGGCGGGGCAAAAATCACCAAGACCTATCGGGTCTACGACTGGGAAGAGCCCGAAGGTCAGGGGACAGGGGGCAGCGGCCGGAGGTCAGGGCTCAGAAGTCAGGGCAGAGGGTAGGGTGGACGCGGCTCCGCCTTCCGTTTGTCCCGTTTCGTCCCGCCCGCTGGAAGTCCGCGAAGTCCGCAGCCGGAGCGATCTCGATCGGTTCATCCGCCTGCCGTGGAGAATCTACGCGGAGGATCCCCACTGGGTCCCGCCGTTGATGACGGACGTCAAGGAGTTCCTCGATCGCCGCAAGCATCCTTTCTACCAGCACGGCGACGCCACGCAGTACATTGCGGTCCGCGGCGACGAGACCCTGGGCCGAATCCTCGTGAGCGATGATCCGCCCTGCAACCAGCAGCGAGGCGAGAACCTGGGCTGTTTCGGCATGTTCGAGTGCGTCAACGATCCCACGGCGGCCCATGCCCTGTTGGACGCCGCCGCCGGCTGGATTCGTGCCCGCGGCCGATCGAGCATCCGGGGCCCGATCGACTACTCCATGAATTACCCCTGCGGTTTGTTGGTGGAGGGCTTCGACACGCCGCCGCGGATCATGATGAACCATCACCGCCGCTACTACGCCGATCTGTTAGAGTCGTGGGGCCTGCGGAAGGCGCGCGATCTCTACGCGTGGTGGTTCGTCGATCGGCTGGACTTGGTGTCCAAGTGGAAGGCTAAGGCCGAGCGGTTGGCCCGGCGTGGCGGCATTACGGTCCGCCCCTTCAACGCCCGCGATTTCGCTGGCGACGTGGCCCGCTGCCAGACGGTCTACAACGCGGCCATGGGGGAACTTTGGGGATTTGCCAAGCTGACGGAAGCCGAATTCCAGTATCTGGCCAGGCGGCTCAAGCAATTGGCCATGGCGGAACAAGTGTTGTTGGCGGAGGTCGACGGCCGAACGGTCGGGTTTTCCATCACCCTGCCCGACATCAACGAGGCGATCCGTCCGCTGAACGGTCGATTGACCCGTTTCGGCCTGCCCTTGGGACTGTTGCAGTTTCTCCGTCGCAAGCGGCACATCAAGACCGCGCGGATGGCCGTGCTCGACGTGCTCCAGGAGTATCGCCGTCGCGGCGTGGCCGAGTTGCTGATCCTGCGCACGCTCGAATACGGCAAGAATGTCATCGGTTATACCGGGGCGGAACTCGGTTGGACGCTCGACGACAACGACTTGGTCAATCGCACCATCGAGGCCGTCGGCGGCCGGCGCTACAAGACCTACCGCGTGTACGAGAAGACGCTGGGGCCATGATCGCGGTCAGCCCGCTTGGCGGTAGAACGTGCGATCTTCGCTCGACTCTTCCGCGCGGCCGTCGTTGCGGATGATCTCCTTCACCTGCCCGCCGGGGAGCACGTGGTAGCGGATGCCGCGCCAGTTAATGCGACGGCCGACCGCCGCGCTGGCCACGCCGATCCAATGGGCCAATTCCACCAGCGGGTTGGCCCAAATGTCGAACCGCCGGATGCGGCGCGAGGCCTTCTCCCAATGCGGGAAGTAGGTCTTCACCAGGTCCTGCCGCAGCGAGCCGCGGTAGACCGTCACCGCAGTACAGCACGGCGCTGACGGCGATGGGAATCCACGGCGACGGCGAGCCGGTCAACAGGCTCCACGATCAACACGCCCAGATTGCCCAACCAGATCAGGTTGGAGAACGTGGCCGCCACGAAGGAGAAGAGCCACCAGTCGAAGGTGTAGAGCCGCGCGATCGAGGTACTGGCGGCGGATGAACGACATGGCCTGGCCCAGCGATGCGTCCAACGGCGAGGCCACCACGCAGGCCGGCTCGAAGCGGACCTCCAGCCGCGACCGCCGCATCAGCCGGCTGGCCACCAGGTCGTCGCTGAGCGTTCCCTTCCAGGCGTCGCGCAGGCCGATGGCGTCGAACACGTCGCGGCGGATCGCCCACGAGCCGCCCCAGATCAGGTAGTGGCTGCTGCGCGGTCAACAAGCGAGATCACGTCGCAGTTCATGCTGTAGACCAAGGCGTTGGCCACCGTGGGCCGGCCGGGCGTGAACCAGCGGTAGCCGGTGACCGCGCCCAGCCCCGGCTCGTCCAACCGCGAGACGAGCAGTCCGCAGCCACTCGGGCCTGGGCCGGGCGTCGGAATCGACGAACGCCAGGTACTTGACCCGCGGCGAAAGGTGCTGCGTGGCCACGCGGCAGATTGTGGACCTTCTGGCCGCTGTCGGTGGCGCGGCCGGCCACCACCACGCGCGCCGGCACCCAGGGATGTTCCGCCATGGCGCGGCGGATCGCCGGATAGGCCGGATCGTCGGTGTTCTCGACGATGAACGTCACTTCATAATTGTCGTAGTCCTGCCGCAGCAGCGCGCGGAGGTTCGCCTCCAGGTCGAGATCGAGGCCCTTGCACGGCGCGAACAGGGCCACGCGGCCGGTCGGCTGGTGCCGCGATCGAGCTCGCGCATGCAACTCCGCACGTAGCGGCGGTGCTCCCACGTCTGCAGCGCCAGCAGCAGCGACTCGACGATCACCAGCCCCGCCAGAATCAGATAGACCGTGAGCCAATACGCATCCATGCGTTCACCGACATTCGGCGCATCGTTTGGCCCGCAGGCTCGCCCACCCGGAGGCGCGAGTCATCTGGCGGCCGTCGTCACGGCGACCATCGGGCGACCACGGACGAAAAAGATACTCGTTCCACGAAAATGGATCAAGGTCAATGGCCCCGAGAGGCTGGGCAAGATGGCCAGGAATCCGCCGTCACCACGGCCAACTGAGCTTGACCCGCCTCGTTCACGTCCCCACAATTCAGCCCATGTATATCCTGACGCGGTACGTGGTCTGGGAGGTGCTGAAGTTCTTTCTGGCGGCGGTGGCTGGTTCTGACGCTGATTGTCACCCTCGGCATGGGCGTGAAGGAGGGGCTCAGCAAAGGGGCGCCACCGCCTGGTGATGCTGCGGCTCATGCCCTTCATGCTGCCGGAGATGTTGGGCATCACCATTCCCGTGGCCATGCTCTTTGCGGTCAGCAGCGTTTTTGGGCGGATGACCGGGGCGAACGAGGTCGTGGCGCTGAAATCGCTGGGCATCAGCCCCATGGCCGTCGTCTGGCCGGCGCTTGGTGCTGGCCGCGTTTCTCAGCCTGGGCACGGTTTGGATGTACGAGATTGCCGCCACGTGGTGCAGACCCAGCGTGGCGAGAATCGGCTGCGAGTCGATCGAGGAGATCGCCTACAGCATGTTGCAGAAAAATAGTCATAGCTACAAGTGCGAGCAGTTCTCCATCACCGTCAAACGCGTCGACGGCCGGAAACTGATCGAACCGAGGATCATCATCAATGGGCCATCGGGTCAGCCCAAAGCCACGCTCCATGCGGCCGAGGCGGAACTCAAGACCGACTGGACGCAATCGCCTCCCGTGCTGAAAATCATTTACACCGACAGCGACCTGGAAGTCGAGGGAGTGCATTTCGCGGACCCCAAGGAAGCCAAATATTCCATTCCGATCAATGTGCCGCCCCCGGACCGAACGCACCGCGACTGGGTGGCGATGCGCGAGATCCCCGATTCGATCGCCGAGCTTCAGGTCAAAGTGGCGGAGGGCGAATCGGCCTTGCGGCAGTTGGAAGGGCTGCGAGACGCGAAGAAGGTGCTCGACGTGCCCGAATTGCCCGAAGACGCCGCAAAGATCACCGCCAAGACCCGCGAAATCGACGATCTCCGCGAAAGAATCTTCCGCTTGAGGGCCGAACCCTATCGCCGCTGGGCGAACGGGTTCACGTGCCTGTGCTTCGCCATGATCGGCACGCCGGTGGCCATGCTCCGGCGCCATGCCGACGTGCTGACGAACTTCTTCTCCTGCTTTCTGCCGATCCTGGTCGTGTATTATCCGCTGTTGATGCTCAGCGAACACCTGGCGACCAGCGGCCGGGTGTGGCCGGTCTTCTTCTGGATGGCCGACGTGGTCCTCTTCATTCCGGCCGTCCTCCTGCTGCGGCAAATCATCAGGCACTAGGGCCCCTCAATCCAGCCCCCGCCGAGCACGCGATCCCGCTGGTAGCACACGGCGGCCTGGCCGGGCGCCACGCCGTAACACGCCTCATCGAAGCGGACGCGGAATCGATTTCCCGGCAGCAAGTCTACGGCGGCATCGACCGGACGGCTGCGATAGCGAATCTTCACTTGCGCGCGAAAGGGAGCGGCGATAGGCTCCTCCACCAGCCAGTTGGCCTCGGCGGCAAACAGTTCCCTCCGAGCGAGCTCGGCGTGAGTTCCAATCACTACGCGGCGCGAGTCCGGCTCGATCCGCACCACGTAGCGAGGCTCGCCGAACGCCAGTCGCAAGCCCTTGCGCTGACCGATGGTGTACTGCTCGAACCCGGCGTGATGGCCGACCACCGTGCCATCGGTCGTGACGATCTCGCCGGACGTGTCGACGTTGCCCCGGCGCTTGCGGACGAATCGCGTGTGGTCCTGGTCGGGAACGAAGCAGATTTCCTGGCTGTCGCGCTTCGCCGCCACGCTCAGCCCGAGCCGCCCGGCGATCCGGCGGATGTCTTCCTTGCGATGCTCTCCAACGGGAAACATCAGTCGCGGAAGCAGTCGCCGCTGGATGCCAAATAGCACGTACGACTGGTCTTTCGATTCGTCCCGGCCGCGGCACAGCGCGATTTGGCCGTCCGGCTGACACACCAATCTCGCGTAGTGGCCCGTGGCCACGAACTCGGCGCCGACGCTGCCGGCATAATCGAACAGCTTGCCGAACTTCAGCCAGGTGTTGCAGACGATGCACGGATTGGGCGTGCGGCCCGACGTGTACTGAGCGACAAAGTAGTCGACGATCCGGGCGAACTCTTGCTCGAAGTTCACCGCGTAGAAGGGGATGCCGAGCATGTCGGCCACGCGGCGGGCATCGGCGGCGTCGGCGGCGGTGCAACAGCCCTGCTTGCGGCCAACCGCCGCGGAAATCTCGGCGGGGGGCTCGCAGGCCCGTTCAATTTTTTCACTTGCCGCGCACGGGTGGGACGCATCGGCGGAAGGCGGCTGGCCTTGTCCGTGCCGCATGAACAGTCCAATCACGTCGTGCCCTCGCTCGCGCAACAGCCACGCCGCCACGCTGCTATCCACCCCGCCGGACATCGCCAGTACGACTCGCGCCATGGTTGCTCAAACGGCTATCAGTGTCGTGCTCCACAAAACCATTAGACTGCCTCTGCCCCGCCGTCCACAAGGGCCGGGAGAGCCGGCGCTTTATCTCACCTTCCCATACTTATCGGGGGCCCATATAATGTCATACCTTGATAGGTGTTTCTTCAACCGGAGCGTATGATGGAACGTGAGTTAATCGATCGGGCCGAGGTCATTCAGCGGCGGATACTCCAGTTGCGGGACTCCCTTTGACTATGAGGGCAAGCGGAAGCAGACCGAGGCGATCGAGCAGCAAATGGCCGGGCCCAATTTTTGGGCCAACCAGGAGAAGGCCCGCGAAGTCGTCACCGCACTCAAGGGTTTGAAGGCCGTGCTCAAGCCCCTGGACGAGGCCATTAAAGCGGCCGACGACTTGGCGACGCTCGTGGAGATGGCCCGCGAGGACGACGATCTGGCCGGCGAAGTGCCCGGCGAACTGACGCGGCTGGAACGGACCATCGAAGAGTTAGAGACCAAGGCCCTGTTGAGCGGTCCGTTGGACGCCAACCCGGCGTTGCTGACGATCAACGCCCGCGATGGCGGCACCGACGCCAACGATTGGGCGGAAATGCTCCTGCGAATGTACCTTGCCTGGGCAAAGGACCACGATTACGACACCGAGCTCCTTGACCGCCAGGATAACGAGCAGGCGGGCATCAACAGCGCTACGGTGGCGGTTCGCGGGCCGATGGCCTACGGGTTTCTCAAAGGGGAGAGCGGCATTCACCGGCTGGTCCGCATCAGCCCCTTCAACGCCGAAGGCAAGCGGCAGACAAGTTTCGCCGCCATCGACGTCTCGCCCGAGGTGTCTGAACAGGCCGACATCGAGATTCTCCCGGACGACATCGAGGAGCAGGTGTTTCGCGCGAGCGGCCCCGGCGGCCAGCACGTCAACAAGACCTCCAGCGCCGTGCGGCTGATCCATAAGCCGACGGGAATCGCCGTGGCCTGCCAGAGCGAGCGGAGCCAGCACAAGAATCGGGCGACGGCGATGAAGATGCTCCGCGCCCGGTTGGCCCGAATCGAGGAAGAGAAGCGGGAGGCCGAACAGTTGGCCAAGTACAATCAGATGCCCAAGGTCGGCTTCGGCTCGCAGATTCGCAGCTATTTTCTGCACCCCGACCAGCGCGTGAAGGATTCCAGGACGGGCCACACCGAGACCAACTTCCACGACGTTTTGGACGGCCACATTCAGGACTTTCTCGACGCCTATCTGCGGCACCGGGCGGGGAAAGAATGAGGCATTGCCCCGGCGCGGCGAAAGTGGTAGATTCTTAGCCCTTAGAGGGGAACGTGGGGCAGGTTGCCAACCTGCCGCAGTCCCGGCAGGTTGGCAACCTGCCCCACATCCGCACTCACGGCGATGAACCAAAGCGTTACTGTCATGTCGCCCGCAGAAATTGAACGTCTGAAGCAGCAGTACGCGGGCAAGCGGGTGTTGGTGGATGCCCGGCGGCCGGAGTTGGCGCGGCTGGCCAACGTGCCGGGCCGCGTGATCACGATCAACAGCAACGGCCGGGCCCTGGTGCAGTTCGAGGGGCCCGCTTCGGGTTGGTACGACATCGACCCCGAGTTTCTCAAACTGGAGCCATCGTCATGAACATGGACAACCTCGACCCGGGGACACTCGACCAGAACGTGCAGGAGTTCGGCCAGCCCAAGCGGCGCGGTTGGTGGTCGCGGAACTGGTTGTGGTTCGTGCCGACGCTGCTGCTGGGAATGGTCCTACTCTGCTGCGGCTGTCCGGTGGCGATCGGCCTCTGGTTCTACGGTCAGGTGTTCAACCTGGAGGTGTTCCAGGTGGCTATGCAGAAGATCGAGGCGGACGAGACTTTGCGGCGGGAACTGGGTGAACCGATCAAGCCGATTCACTGGCCGCCTCCCGCTTTCCAGCCCGAGGAACGTGAGATCGACGTTCGGTGGGATATCGAGGGTCCCAAGGGCCGCGCCAAAGCGCACCTCAAGTCGCGGTTGATGGGGCAACGCTGGGAGACCGTGACCTTGGAAGTCGTGCTGGCCAATGGCAAGAAGGTTTTCCTTGCGGCAGATGAAGGCGGCGACGAGTCGCCAAAGTGGGTGCCGCCGAAGCCCGGGGACAAGAAGCCGGAAAGTAACGCCCCCGCCCCAGAGATCAATCTGCCCACGCCGCCCGCCGACATGCCGGGAGGGAAGTGATCGGGGCACCGCCGTTACTCGATACGCCGGCTCTTCTGCATTTCAGGGCGAACTGGCCGATACCGTGCCGGCTCGATGCCGCTCCAGATACACGTCGATCTTGCTTTCGTTGTCGAGGTCGAGAAACGTCTCGCCACACTGGGCGCACTCATACCACTCGACGTTCGGAATCTTGACCGCCTTGCCATGAACGGTTACCGGGAACGCGCCGCGTTTCTTCCTGATCTTTTCGCTTTGGCAAGAAATGCAGTGCGCGATCGCGTTACTCATACGAACTCCACTTGGCTGAAATGAGAATGTAGAATTCCTCTACGTCACCGACTCTTCGAATAGTCCCCTTCGTGCAAATTAGCCTGCCATCGTAGGTAGAACTGATGATGACGTACAACTTCTCTCTTTGGGATTTTCGGAATTGGCTCGTGGACCGGAGTATCTTGTTGATTGTCGGCGCGTTTAGAATCGATTCCAGTATGTCCTCAACCGTCAGATCACAAGCCAGACGTTCTTCGCGGGCTTTCGCGCTGAAAATTACCCGTCGTGCAATCACCAAACGTTTGATTCTTACCAGAATATCCAAGGTCTGCCCCTCTTAGTATTGTATCACAAACTGCCGCACGAGGTCAAAACGTCACTTCACTTCCAGCATCCGCTGCAACGCTTCCAGCGCCCAGCGGGCGGTTTCGGGCTCGACCTCGATCACGTTGACGGGCGTGCCTGCCGCCAGGTTTTCCAACGCCCAGCAGAGGTGCGCCAGGTCGATGCGATACATCGTGGCGCACATGCACACCACCGGCGAGAGGAAGTGAATCTCTTGCTCGGGATGCTGGTGCTTCAGGCGGTTCACCAGGTGCAACTCGGTGCCGATGGCCCATTTCGTGCCCGCCGGGGCTTCTTCCACCGCGCGGATGATCCGCCCGGTCGATCCCACCACGTCGGCCTGATCGACCACCTGCATCATGCACTCCGGGTGGACCAGAATCTTGATGCCGGGATACTTCGCGCGGAATTGGGCGACGTGCTGGGGCAGGAACATCTGGTGAACGCTGCAATGCCCTCGCCACAGAATCACGCGGCTGCCGCGGATGGCCTCCGGCGTATTGCCGCCGAGTTGGTCCTGGTGCGGGTCCCAGAGCGGCATCCGTTCCAGCGGGATGCCCATGGCGCGGGCCGTGTTCCGGCCCAGGTGCTGATCGGGGAAGAACAACACGCGGCTGCGGCGCTGGAAGGCCCAATCCAGCACCGCGCGGGCGTTGGCCGACGTGCAGACGATCCCGCCGCGCCGGCCGCAGAAGGCCTTCAACGCAGCCGTCGAATTGACGTAGGTGATGGGCGTCACGTCGCCGGTGTCGATCGCTTCGCCCAACTGGTCCCAGCAATCCTCGACCTGGTCGCTGTCGGCCATGTCGGCCAGCGAGCAGCCGGCCCCCATGTCGGGCAGAACCACGGCCACGCGCTCGCCGTCGCGCTGAGCGAGCCGTTCGGGCCGGTTGGCGAAAACGTCGGCCGTTTCGGCCATGAAGTGGACGCCGCAGAAGGCGATCGCCCGGCACTCCTCGTGAGCGGCCGCCAATTCAGCCAGCTTGTAGCTGTCGCCGCGCAGGTCGGAAAGCTCGATCACTTCGTCCTGCTGGTAGTGGTGGCCGAGGATCAGCAGACGCGAGCCCATTTCGGCCCGCACCTGCTGGATGCGCCGGGCCAGCACGTCGTTTTCCAACGACTTGTAGGGGGCCAATTCAAAAGTCGGGGCGGCGCAGGAAGCGGTGCTCATGTGGGAAGACCTCTTGATGAATTATATCCGCATTGGCTCGAGCCGCCTGCCCCCAGGGCGTCCGACAATAGCCCCTCAACCTACTGCCCATGCATGAGCGACCAGAATTGCCGGGGGGTAACAATCCGGCATCGTCCAAAACGCTTCAACACGAGCAGATCGTCGTCGCCCGTGACGAGGCAATTGGCCTGCCCAGCTTTTGCCAACCCCAGAACGTGCAAATCGTCGGCATCGCGGCAGGCGTCGGCGGCAACTGCGGCTGGCTCCATCAACGATCCATTTTCACGAAGCAACCGTTCGATGCCTGCCGCTGTCTGCCGCTCCAATTTCGCTTTTTTGGCGAGATTTCGGCAAATCTCGTCCAATAGCGGCTCACTCAACAGGATTTCGTGGCTGCCCAGACAAAGCTCGAAGAGCGACTCGCACAGACCTCGCGCCGCAAACGCCGCGACCACGACGTTGGCGTCCAGCACGACCCTCATGAGATGGCCCGAAAGACGTCCTCGTCGGTCAATAGCCCTTGCGCTCGGCAAAGGGCAGCGTTCTCTTGCGAAGTGCTCGGAACCGCTCGACGGCCACATAGCGGCGGATCGATTCTCGCACCAAGTCGCTCACAGGCACGCTCTGCCGCGAACTGATCTCTCGCAGATCGGCCCGCAGTTCGTCGGGAATTCGGATGGTAAGCGTGTTCATGTACTACATTGTAGCACGCACGCGGCGATCGTCAATATTCAATGCAACGCGCGGCTTTGTGCCTACCACTTCAGCCCGAAACGGTCGCCCGTCCGCCGGCTGATTCCGCCCAACAGCGGGCCGGTGGGCTTCTGGCTTCTCTTCGACGCCTTGGCCGGCGCCGCCTCGCCCGCTTCTTCTTTCTTGACCGGTTCGGGCGGAGCGGCCAGGGCCTTCATCGACAGGCTCATCCGCTGCGCCTCCGGATCGACGGAGAGAACGAACACCTCGACCTGATCGCCTTCGTGTACGACGTCGGACGCCCGCCACACCCGCTTGTGCGACAGTTCGGAAATGTGGATCAGCCCCTCGATGCCCGGCTCCAATTCGACGAACGCCCCGAACTCCATCAGCTTGGTGACGGTGCCGCGAACCACGCTGTGGGGCGGATATTTCTGCGCCGCCGCGGTCCAAGGGCTTTCCATCAGGTCGCGATACGCCAGGCTGATCTTGCCGGTGGCCGGGTCAACCTTGTCGATCCGCACCTTGATCGCTTGCCCCTCGTGGAGCACGTCGCTGGGATGTTTGACCCGGCCCCACGCCAGTTGGCTGACGTGCAGCAGGCCGTCGACGCCGCCGAGGTCGACGAAGGCCCCGAAATCCATGAGCTTTCGCACCACGCCGTCGCGGACCTGGCCGGGTTGCAGCGAATTGAGCATTTGCTCGCGGAGTTGCTCGCGCTCGCGCTCCAGCACGGCCCGGCGACTCAAGACCAGGTTCCGCCGATCGGGATCGGACTCGGTGATTACGCACGTAAGCCGCTGATCGACGAACTGGGCACAGTCTTCGACGCGATAGAGGGCCACCTGGCTGATGGGGATGAAGCCGCGGATGTGGTTGACTTCGCACTCCAGCCCGCCCGTGTTGTGGCCGGTCACGCGGACCTCGATCATCGCGCCCTCGACGAGGTCGGACCAGTCGTCGACCTGCACCGCCTTGTTGGGGACCGACAGCTCGTACATTTCCTCTTCGGGATTGAACCGCTGCACGACCACTTGCACCATCGTGCCGGGCTGCGGCGGGACGTCGAACTGCCGCATCGAGACAATGCCCTGCTGGCGGCCGCTGAACTCGACGAACACGTCGTCGCGGCGGATTCCCACCACGCGACCCGTCTGCAGCGAGTCGGGCTCGAACACCTCCTGGTCGGTCTGCGAGCCGCCGAGCAGTTCGTCCATCGAGGCATCGCCCATCGCCCGGTTCAACTCGTCCTCGAGGTCGGCCGGGAGCCGA
Source organism: uncultured Planctomycetaceae bacterium (assembly GCA_963759115.1). Taxonomy (GTDB): domain Bacteria; phylum Planctomycetota; class Planctomycetia; order Pirellulales; family Thermoguttaceae; genus CAVWXT01. The sequence goes on along the minus strand of CAVWXT010000005.1, from coordinate 1,702,528 downwards.
TCGCGGAGGTTCGGCGGCGGAAGCGAAGAGAGCGGGGATAGGGGAGGTTCGTCTAGCCCCGGCAGTTGTGCCGGGAGCGGTGAGAGGCCGGGAGGAGGAAGGGGGAACGCAGAAGGGGGAACTTCTGACTGCGGCTCCTGTTGAGGCGGCAGTTCGACTGCTGCTTCGGCGCGAGGTTGCCCGGCAACAATGTCGGCGGCGGGTCCAACGGTCGATAAACCGCCGGTCCCTCGGCCCTCTCCTCTCTCCCCTCTCCTCTCTCCCCTCTTTTTCCTCCGTCCTCCGCCTTCCTCTTTCCGCCCCTCGCCTTCGTCGACCGGCGCCCAGTCGCGGCGGATCCGCGCTCGATAAGCGGCCGGGTCGCGTTGCGAGCCGATCAGGATGCGGCGGGACGAACCGGAGCCACCTTCGGGTGGTAGTTGCCCCGCGGCTTGATCGGCCGGCGGACCGGCAGGCTCAGCAACTTCGCCGGCCGGCGCAGACGTGGTGGCGGATTGGTTTTCGGCCGCGCCCTCAAGGGCCTCGGTCGGATGAAGCTGGTCGCCCGAATCGGTGAATGACAACGCGAATCCCCTTGGATACCAAACTGAAGGAACAGCGTCCCCGCTGGCGCTGAAAGCGCTGTATTGTCTAGTATTCTACCAGATTGTTCCCGGCAACTTCAACGGCCGAAAAGCACGAAATCCGCGGAACATCGACCATAGACACCGACCGCCCAAGATCACTAGAATAAGCTGATGCTGGCGAGGGTGAATAACGCCGGCGTGCTAGGGGCGACGGACTGCCAAGGAGGTTCTCGTGTCAGCAATCGACCTTGAAAAACGCGTTGCGGTTCTGGAAGAGAACGTGGCCGACCTGAAGAAGAAGGTCGAAGGGGTCGAGACCGCCAAATCCTGGTGGGAGCGGATTGCGGGTACGTTTGAGAAGGACCCCGTCTATGAACAGGCCATGAAACTGGGCCGGGCGTATCGAAAGTCGCTAAGACCGGTTACGCCATCCCGTAAACGAGGGTAGCCGTGCGATGCTGGTTCTCGACACGGACCACATGAGCCTGCTGGAATGGGGAGGCGAAGATTCGGCCGCCTTGCGAGAGCGGCTGGCCGACATCCCCCCAGACCAAGCCGCCACGACGATTATCAGCTACGAGGAACAGGTGCGAGGCTGGATGGCTTATTATCGCTCGGGCGAGATCGATGACGCAGCAATTGGATGCCTACCGGCGGCTGCGGCGGCATCTGGAGAACTACCGGCAAATCCCGGTTTTGGATTTTGACGAAGGGGCGGTCAGCGAATTCCAACGTTTGCGCCATGCCGGAATACGGATCGGCACAATGGACCTGAAGATTGCCGCCGTGGTCTTGTCGCGCGGCGCTACGCTGCTATCCCGCAATCTTGTGGACTTTGGCAAAGTTCCGGGACTGAAGGTTGAAGACTGGACGGCACCGCCCTGAACTCGCCGCACGTGGGCCCGGTCGCGCAAAACCGGGAGTGACTTTCGGCGAGTGGCCGCGTTCTATTGCCGATTGGGCGGCAGTTCGACTTTCACCCAAACATGGTCGGTCGCGGGTTCACTGGGCCAGAAAATCCTGCACCACGGTCCATTCGCGGATCTGCCGGCTGTCGGGCTCAAACACGCGAATCTTCACTTGAATGCCGCGCAGAGGATAGGGATAGGGCGGATGGGTTAGCTTCTCCTGGTCATCATCTACAAGCCCATTCGTCGCGGCGCCAGTCTCCAAGATTGCGTTGTCGAAGCCATTCGTCGCACGCCCGGCACGTGGGTCACCAGCCCACGTTCCCACGTCTTCGTAGTGTGTCGACCACGTGTCGTACACCCGCGGAAGAGACTGCGGTGCGTAGCCTGCCCCGCTTTGGATATAGCCAACGATTGCACCATTTCCCGTAAATTGGCCGATCCCTGACGGATTTCCCATGTCAACATACTGGCCAGTACCACCAGCACTCGGGTCCCATGCCTTAACGTCGAAGCCAATCACGTTGGTGAGAATTACGTCGTCCGCAATCCGAAGGTTGCTTGTTGCGAAGGCCTGGTCCGATAGACGGCGGCTGGTGTCGTTGGTCCACAAATCGAGTGTGCCAAGCGTCGGCGCTGGGGTCGGCGGTAGCCGGTTCACAGTCCACGTGGACGACGAACACTCCCGCAACGTCGGCAGCGTCGGGATTGCGATCGGTGACAGTGACGTAGTATATCCCGTCGGCAGTGATGCCACCCAATTCCAGCGAGTAACGTCATAGGGGAAGGTATCCGTCGGATGCGCGAACCGACATTCTCGGCGAGTCAGATCGCCGAGCGTGTTCGCCACCGGCGTGCCAGCCCCATTCGGATGAACGGAAATGTCGTTGACTTCGTAAAATGAGCGTCCCGCAGGAGTTGTCAAGGGCGCAGAAGGCGCGACCAGCAGTACGCGGCGGTAAAGTGTGCGTCCGCGGACGAACCACGCCACCTCGGCTATATCTGAGGTCACTGTGCCACTTGCCGATCCGAAACACCGTCCCACAAAAGGTCGGCCGGTGCTACGGGTGGTGAACATGAGAATGTCGTCAAAATCACCCGCCGTCGTATCAACGTCGGGAGTAGTAAGATCGCCGTTTACGGCTGGCGTCAACGGTGAGGACACCCCTCCCTTTGTCATGATTGTCGCGCCGACCGGCCCCTCGATATACTCGAAATAGCCCTCATTATTCTCTGGCCTTCGGGGCGGATTCATCGTCACCGTCACCCCGGCCAAGTCCTGCTGCAAGCGGGTGGCGGCCAGCCGCAAATGATCGGACATCTCCAACATCGACCGCGAGTCGGTGATGCTCCGGCCTACGTTGCCGAACATCTGCACCACCGCGCCCAGCAGGATCAGCGACAAGGTGGTGGCCACCAGAATTTCCACCAAGGTATAGCCGGAGGGACGGAAAAAGGGCCGTTTCATAAGAGTTCTCCCCTCGTGCCGGACATTGTGAAGAAATCCGATTTCTTCAAAAGCCCTCACCCTAACCCTCTCCCGGAAGGAGAGGGAACTGCCGGCTCACCCTCTCCCGGAGGGATTGGGGCGACGCCACCTTGCCCTCGACGACCAGCCCGCCAACTCGACTACAGTATATTCGACCCCAGGATGTGGGAAAAGTCAACTGGTTTTGTGTTGTTGCGCGGTGTGCGCATCTCGATGTCCAAAGAAATGCTTCGCACCTTTGCGTCTGCACGCCCCTCTCCTCCCTGGGTTTGAACAGGAGATAACAGAGGCAACGGAGGCCGGAAAATCCTCCGTTTTCTCCGTTTCCTCATGTTCCAAGCAAACCGGCTTATTCCGATTTGACCACGACAACCGTCGAACCGGCCGCGCCGCGGCTGGCGGCCGCGTACCACGCACCCACTAGGGCCAGCACGCCGGCCATCGTGAGGAACATCGTCGGATACGGGGGCAGCCCCGCCGACTCGCTGTACTCCAGCAGGGCGCCGACCGACAGGGCGCCCAGCACCTGGCCCACGTCCCACGCGGCCAGCACCAGAATAATTGCCAATCCGCGATACCTGTCCGGAAACGTGATGCTGCCGGCGGCCACCACCGAGGGAAACAAGATCGCGTGGGAACAACCACACCCCAGGGCCGGGAAGGCCAGTTGCCATTCGGCCCTCACCGGCAGAAACAGCAGCAGGCCCAGCACCATGCCGGCGGTGCCCAACAAGATCATGGGCCGGCTGCCGAAACGCTCGGGCCAACGGCGGGTAGCCACCCGGGTCACAATGGCCGCGGCCGCATAAACCAGGAAGAACAGCCCGATCCGCGGGATGTCGAGTTCGGCGGCGTAAGTTCGCAGGAACGTGTTGGGCAGCCCCAGGCCGAACCCCATCGCCACGCCAATCAGCAACACGCCGCCGGGGTAATGCCGCCGCAGCACGGTCAGGATCGAGGCGCCGGCGGCCGTATTCGGCCGCATTTCGGTCCTGGTGGCGGCCCAGGCAAACGGGAACGAGAGCACTCCCAACCCGGCGGCCACCACGAACATCCGCTCGACTTGGGCGTGCCCCACGGTTGCGGAGCCCAACAGGAGGTCGCCCAACAGGGTGCCGACGACTGTGCCCAAGAAGCCGGCGGTTCCCAACATGCCGACCAACTCGGCCATGCGCTCGCTGGGCCCCCGTGCAGAAATAAAGGTAATCGAGGCCCCATAGATGCCGGCAATGCCGCAGCAATAGGAGATTCGCAGCAAGTAGATGGCTATGCCCGTATGGCTGACGATGGCCAAATGGGCCAGGCAGGTGGCGACGAACAACACCGTCGAGCCCAGCCACACCTGCCGCGACCCGTGACGGTCGATATACGAACCGATCGCTACTCGCGTGACCAGGCTTCCGACCATGCCCACGCCCACGATCCAGCCCAGGTGAAATTCGCTTCCACCCAGCAGCGTAACGAAATCGGCGTAGCGGAACAGCAGCGACACGGCCATCATCAGCAGCGCGTTCGACGCGTAGGCCAGCCAGAACGGCCGGCCGTAGGTGAAGGGCGGCTCGGTCGGGCGGCCTTCGGCGCCCGTGCGACGCTGCCGCAAGCGGCGGGAACGCGGCGGACGGAGCAGAGTGGAGGCGGGGCGCGTCATCGCGGCAATTCTACGGTGTGAGCCAGTCTTCCAAGCGACGGCATTGCAGGCGGGTATCAAACAGGAAAATCACAACGGGGAGTCTCTGGGCGAGTCTCGCATTTTCGGCCGTGACGGATTTCTTCCAAGATCCGATCGTCTTCGTCTGTCCAATAGTCCGCCCATCCACCAGCCGAGTTGCGGATGCCCTCGCCCCAGGGGCGGGAAGACATCGAGCACCGGAGCACAACCTCGACTTCCTGGCCGTCGGCTATCCCGACAGGCTCCGTCAGTTCAATGGTCTTGCCGTGGATCACTCCATGCACGACTTTGTCCATAGATTCGCTCTCTCTCGGCCTATTCTACACACTTGCCCCCGGTTCTGCTAGAATCCCGACATCCTGTGCGGCCGCCACGCTTGCCGGCCCGATGGCAATTCAGGCACGGTACATTTCCGAACGCATTTGGGTGGCACGTCCTGAGGAACGAAGGGCGTGGCGACCCGCCGGCCACGCCCTTCGTTCCTCAGGGCGTGCCACCCAGGTATGAACCATGCCGCAATTCACCGAGGCGCGATGTCCAAGAACGGCACAACCCTGGTCACGGTGGCCACCTACAACGAGATGGAAAATCTGCCTCGTCTGGTCGAGGAGATATTCCATTTTGTGCCGGACGCGGACGTGCTGGTGATCGACGACAACTCGCCCGACGGCACCGGCCGATGGTGCCAAGAGCAGCAGGTGAACAATCCGCGGATTGCCTGCCTGCACCGGCCGGGCAAACTCGGCCTGGGCACGGCCACCATCGCCGGCATGAAATACGCCCTCGAGCGCGGCTACCAATTCATGCTGAACATGGACGCCGATTTCAGCCATCCGCCGAAATACCTGCCGGCGTTGCTGGCCGGCATGGACCCGCCGAACCAACCGCCCATCGACGTGATGATCGGATCGCGTTACGTCCCGGGCGGCGGCGTCGAGGGCTGGCCGCTGAAACGCCGGCTGATGAGCCGGGCCGTGAACCTTTACGCTCGCTGGCTACTGGGGCTTCGGCCCAAGGATTGCAGCGGGGCGTTCCGCTGCTACCGCAGCGCGGCGCTCGCCCGCCTCGATTTCGACGCCATCGAGAGCCGCGGCTACTCGTTTCAGGAAGAAATACTTTGGCGTCTGAAGCGGCTGGGCGCGCGGTTCGGCGAAACGCCCATCGTGTTTGTCGAGCGGCAGCGCGGCGTCTCCAAGATCGACGCCGGCGAAGCCATGGCGGCCCTGCGGATCATTCTCGCCCTGGGTGTGCGAAACTTGCTCCGGCACTGACGTGCATCGGATATTGCGGATTTCGCCGGCATGGCCGCCGTGCCGGCGGCCGCTAAACGAAACATCACCCACGATCAACTCTCCACTCTCCACCGCCCGCCATCGATGCACCACACTCACACCATCCGCGTTCGCTATAGCGAGATCGACGTTATGGGAACGTACTACAACTCCCACGCGCTGGAGTGGTTCGAGTGCGGCCGAACGGAACTCTGTCGCGCCACGGGGACGCCTTATACGCAGTGGGAAGAGCGCGGGGTCATGCTGCCGGTGACCCAGGCGCACGTGGAATACCTCGGTAAGGCCGCCTACGACGATCTCTTGAAGATAACCGCCGCCGCCGTGATGACGGGCCGGGCACGAGTCCGATTCGACGTCAGCATCGAACAGGCCGACAGCGGCCGGCCGGTTTGCCGGGGCTACACGATCCACGCCATTACCGACACCACGGGCAAGCCAATCCGGCCGCCGCAATGGGTCGTGGACCTGCTCAACGGAACTTGATCATTCTCCGCATGGCGTCGCGCAACAGCAGTTCCGCAACTAAGGCGTTTCTGATGCCGTAACCGCTCGCCAGGCCCCGTTTTGTAGCTCCCGGCCTGGCGCAGGGCAAATTCGCATCCAAGAATCTCTTGCGTGGCGTCGCGTATTCTGTTATAATTATATATAACAGACAGGAGAGCCCTCCGATGACGCGACGAATGCCGCGGCCGGCCTCGCGGACTCATCGCTCCGCCCAAGAACGCGAGGCCCGTTCCCAGGCGGTCCAACGGGTCGCCGATCGCGCGCTGCTTCGCGGCAGCCTGGTCGCAATGCAACGAACCTGCGGCAAGAAAGGCTGCCGCTGCCAACAGGGGCAGAAACACCCGGCTCTTTGTCTGGCGATCCGTTGGGGCGGACAGCGGAAAATGATCTATGTTCCCCATGCCCTGGAAGAAACCGTCCGCCGCTGGGTCCAGACCGGCCAAGAGGTGGACGGATTGCTGGATGCGATCTCACAACAGTGCCTGGAAACATTCCTGGCCAAGAAAAAGGAGGCCCTGGCGCGCCAAGGGAAGGAGAAACCGCCATGATGGCACGATTCTATGGTTACCTCGACAAAGTGTTCGACTTCCGCAGGCTGACGGCTCTGCTTAGCGATTCGCGCTCCGCGGCGGTGATTCCCACCGCAGCCATTTTTGGCACCGCGTTTGCCATGTTCGCCACGGGCCGCGGCAGTCTCAACGGCATCGACAAGGAGCGCCACTTCCCCGGACGACTGCGGAACTTTGTCGGACCCCGCGTCCCCAGCGGCGACAGCGTGGGCCGGGTGTACGCGCAGTGGGACAGCAGCTTGTTGCGCGAGGTGCTCCGCGATGTCCACCTCCGCATCAAACGCAACAAGGTGCTCCACGGCGGCGGCGACTGGATGTTTGCGGCTGTGGATGGGCATGAGTTTTTTCGCCAGCCGCAAACGCTGCTGCGACCAATGCCTCACCCGCACCTTGACAGTGGATGACCAAGAGGTCACCGAATACGATCACCGTGGCGTGGTCTGCCATTGGATTGGGCAGGACTTGGCCATTCCCCTGGACATAGAGTTCCAGCGACCCGGCGAGGGAGAAGTGGCGGCCGCCCAGCGCCTGCGGGAGCGGATTTTCGCCAACTACCCCCGCTACTTCGACGCCGTGGTCGGCGACGGCTTGTACTTCGAGGCCCCCTTCCTCAACTTCTGCCAGGAGCACCACAAGCAGGTGATCGTGGTTGTCCAGGGCGACCACCGCCTCTTGCTTCAAGACGCCCAAGGATTGTTCTCCCAACGCACCGCCGACGGCCAGTGGACCGAGGGTCGGCGAACCGTCCAATACTGGGACGACGAGGGTTTTACCTCTGCCGAAGGCGTCACCAAGCCCTTGCGGGTATTGCACACCAAAGAGACCGAACAACGACGAGAACGGATCGCCGCTCAAGGGAAGAACACCGAGCAGATCTCCTCGTGGTACTGGGCCACGACATTCAGCCGTCGGCAGTTATCCGCGCGGTCGTTCTGGCGACAGGCCACTGGCGTTGGGACATCGAGAATGGCTGCTTCAACAGCACCTCGACCCATTGGGGCCTGGATCATGTCTTCAAGCACGAACCGACGGCAATCGTCAATTTCGTGCTCACGCTGTTTCTGGCCTTCATTCTCCTGCAATGCTTCTGGCGACGGAACCTCAAGCCGCCCTTTCGTGATCGTTTCACGCTGATCGGCTTGGCCGCCGAACTCTACGCGGCTTTGGTCCACTCCCGGCGGTGCGGCGGACAATACGCCCGAGGACCATAGCTCGGTCCACGTGCCGGCCATGACCGTTCTGCCTCTCCTCGTGCGGTACCTGCCGTAGAAGCGGCCCCTCGCGCCTGTCCCAACCTGACAGCTACGGCTGTTCCGGGGACTCCCACGTGGCGCGCCCCGTCTGGTCCTTGACCCCTCTTGGAAAATGCCCCGCTTACCGTCATCCCGGTGCGCACACCGCAAATGTCGCTGTCCTCCGGTCATTTCACCTCCCGCGTTACCCCCACCGATCTTCCGTTGCGGAACTGCTGAACTGACCGCGGCCCCATTGAAGCCGGAGATTCTCGCGGTATTCTCTTGGGACGTGATTCGAATTTCCGCGGTCAACTGACCGTGGCCCCATTGAAGCTCGACGGCCGGCGGCTTGCCGGTCATCCGTTCGATGGATTTCCGCGGTCAACTGAGCGCGGCCCCATTGAAGACTCGGGCGTGTAAGACGTCAGTTCTTCGGGAACTCCAGCGCAAACCACTCCCGCCACTGCTCGGCCGACCAACCGGCCTTTTCGTCGATGACGGGTTTGGCGTTCGGACGCTTGCGGCGCTTTTCCACCGTGAACCGCACGGGCTCGCGGATCGTGTGGGCGGTGTCGCAGTAGGGCGGGGGCAACTTGCCGGCGTGCTTCATGCGGTGAAACCAGCGCGTAGCCCGCCAGTACCACTCGAAACCATTTCCGGCCCCTTTGCCGGGCTTGTGCTGGACCTGGCCCCACGGCAGCCCGCGATGGTCCTTGATCCCCCGCCCCCAGAAGTCGGCCACCACAAAGAGCACGTCCTCGCCTTTGCCCAGCCGCTCGGCGATCTCGGCAATGTAGGCCAACTGCTGCATGTCCCACTCGCTGCCCTTGCCGACCTTCTTCTTGCCGAAACTGACATGGTTATAGCCTAGCCCCTGCTTCCGCCGCCACTGAAGCGACTCGGAGGTCCGCTCGCCGATCATGTCGGCCTCGAATTGGGCCAGCCCGGCGAAGAAGATCACCACCAGCCGCCCCATCGTGCTGTCCATGTCGATAATCTGGCCGCCCAGGAATTGGATCACGATCACGCGCACGCCTCGCTTGGCGAACTTCTCCAGCGTGTCGAGGATATCCCGTGCCGTCCGGCCCAGCCGGTCCAGCTTCGTCACCACTACAACGTCGCCGGGTTGCGTGTTCAGCAGCAGCCAGCGGCCTCGGGGCCGGTGCCGAAAGTCCGTGCTCCGGCCGGAAGTGCCCAGCGGCTCGTCGAGGATTCTGGGCTCGGGCAGTGGCACGGCGGCGCAATGCTTGCGGATCATCTCCGCCTGGACTTCGGGCGATGCCTGCTGTTTTCGCGTACTGGCGCGGGTAATTCCGTAGACTGTCATCGTCGGTTCCCATGTGTGTAGAGGTTAGGTATCTTGCGTTGAGAGAGTTCGCAGCAACTCACGATGCCCAAGCCAATCAGGCACCAGACCAGCACGGCCCAAGCGGTCGATGGCTTGCTGGGTTCTCGCGGTGGGGCAACAGGCACGATGGCACGCACAGAGCGCCTCCTGTACCTCCGGCGTTGCGGCCGTCTTGCCCGGCTCGGCGCGACGCGTTTCACTGACCGGCCCTTCCGCGGCAAATCACTTACCTTGACGACATCATTGACCACCTGCCCGAACTGGTCTTTGTGGTGGCCCACGACTCGCACCCGCAGGCCGAGGTAGGCTTCGTCGTATTCGGTGCCGATGGGAAGTTGGTTAGGCATCGTTGTCTCCTGAAAACGAAATGGCCGTGCGCGGGCAGCCCCCGACCGGGTAGGAGTCCGGGCGAGCGGGCGATCGGCGTACCCCTACGCCCAGCCCACGCACGGCACAGGTTTCGATTCTCACGCTTCGTGGGCGGCTCCGCCATCCGGCAATTCCGCTTTCACGTTCGCGGGGAAAGTCCCTATAATGGACCAAAGAACGAGGAAAGGAGCGGTCATGTCCACCGACCCCCTCAAGCGTGCGAGCGAGGACTCAGGCCCCTCCGCCACACCCGAGGAGCCCCTTTATGGAAGGCTCCTGCCTCCGAAAATTGCCGGTTGGTCTTATCCGGCCGATGAGCACGTTCATCCACTTGGGAAGCCCGCGAACGCTCCCCATGCATCAGCGCGGCCTGTTCGTGAGCACGCGGGACACGAAGCGGCGGAACATCCCGTCGCCGAAGAGGATCAGCGGCGGCTCGCGCATCTCTCGGGCTTGCCGCCCGACGTGCTACGCCCGGTGCGGCCCGGCCACGACTACGTGGGCGGAATGATCGCTGGCCTGGCTGTCGTGACGCTGGGAGTTGCCCTTTTGCTCCTCGCATTAATGGCGAGGAGTTGCCAGCAATGAGGAATTTGTTGTCCTCGGATCAGGTGCGTTCCGATCATTCGTCTCAAAAAAGGTCCTGTTGTCCTGGCAGGCAATCCATGCCTGACAGGAGCACGGTTTGCCGGACGTTTTTGGGAGTCACGCCCGCGCCACGGCTTTTTCGTCGCCGGGGAATTGTGCAAGGCAAACTCGGCATTATCGGGATTGCCTTCGGCCAGGGCGCGGACCGTCTTTGCCAGACGGCGGTTCGCTCGCTTCAGCCGCCGGGTCTCCCGAAGCAGATCGTGGTAAGACATTCCCAAGAGGGAACGTGACAGGCAATATTCAGCTTCGCCGGTCGTCATGCGGCCACCTCCTTTGCTCGGTGCAACTCAATAGCCCCACTCAAGGCTGCCAGTGCCCGGCGCATCGAGAAACTGTCATTCCGCCAGCCCAGTTGCTCCACGCCGAGAGGCAGCGGCACGTCCACGCCGACCTCTTGCTCCCAAATCCACGCTAATCGCTCTTGGCACGCCTCGGCGAAGGTCGGCCCGGCAGAGAAGGGGAATACCTCGAACCGCTGCAAGAGGGCTTCGTCGAGCGTGCTGACATCGTTGCTGGTGGCAATGACGATCAGCCGCTCGGGATGGTTCTGCTCGGAGAGTTGGTCCTTCAACTCCGCCACTACGTTGCGGCTCGGCAGCAGTTCCATCTCCTCGACCAAGAGGATATTCCACGGATTGCCGGCCATCGGCCGGTAGCGGAAGGTCGTGTTGAATAGCCGCTCGACTTCCTCCATCCGCAGCTTGGCCCCCGAGAGCGACTGGACGCCGAACTCCGATACGCCCAGGTCGGCAATCAGGGCTTTGGCGGTTGCGCTCTTGCCAACCCCTCCCAGGCCCTCGAACAGCAGACGACAGGGCTGGGGCCAAGCCACCAGCCGCTTGATGAGCCGCCGGACAATGGCAGGCTGCCCCACCACGTCATCCAGGGTCAGGGGTTGATACTGTTGGGAGAGTCGCATCGAAAGGCTCCTTGGGGTTAGTAGGAATTGTACTTGGCCAGCGCCCGGCCAACGGCGGCAAAGGCCGACACGGGGGCGCGCTTGATGTTCTGCCAGCAAGGGCGGCAGACGCGAATCTTGGGGTCGATGGTGCCCTCGACGTACTTGTGCCCCTCTTCGTCCTCGCGCAGGTCTTCCTCGGAACCGTCCACGTCGTAATCGTGGACGACGACGCGGACACCGGCGGGGCATTGCATGTCTTGGATCACTCCGCCCTCCATCGTGATTTGCACGGTCAGCATGGGATTTTCCCTTGGGTCTGGGTTTGTCAACGCGGCGCGATCACCCGGCTTCTGGCGGCAACGGCCGGAAGAAATTGGGGGCCGGACACGACCCCTGTGTTCTTCAATCCACGGTGAGCCAAGAGAAGATAGGGATTTTCCTGATAGGATCGCCGGGATTTTCCTGATTGGATAGCGAGGACTTCTTTCCCATACTAGATGCACTACTGGACAAGAACCTCTTGAGGAGAGTGTCGAATTCTTGGTTCGGTCAAGAATCGTTGTCAGGAATCGGGGTTTGGCGGTCTATGGGTGAATGAGGGGGTGGGCCAAAGCCCTCCCGAGCCACATAATCGGAAGAAATTGCCTAACCCATACCACATGTCGATTGACATCCGTTCGCAATCAGTCATAAAGAGGAGTATGATGTGGCTCTTGGGAGATCTTTCTTTCGCATACCTCGGTCGAACATCATTGAGGCATAACATGAAACGAGCAGTACCGATCTTCCTGGCAATGTGGGCTATCGCGGTCCTGGCACCGTGCAATTCTGCGTTGGCCGACATTATCGGCGTGGGAGCCGTCGACTATCAGTACCATGCGACCGCGCAGGGTGGGACTTGGACCGACGTGAGCGACCCCGGTTACGGTGCTCCCGAGTGGTTCACGATTCCTTTCAGCCCGGATCAGTGGATTGCCGTTCCGAATCAGGAACAGCCGAACAAAGTGAAAGAGTTATGGTTGCAGGTGCAGTGGGGAGCCGGTTCTACGGTTCCGCCCAACCCCATTGTATGGACGGCTCAAGGCTTCACGGTCGCGGGCGGCACAAATCCCACTCACGTGGATAATACTTACGTCTGGGAATGGACCATTACTCCTCAGCCAGGCGCGGAAGTCTTCCAAATTCCCGCGTCGTTTCCGTGGGCCGACGTCACCGGAATCGACATTGCCACGAAGTGTGTTCCCGAACCGTCGACCATCGTGGGCCTTGTGACCTCGGGATTGTTCGGACTTATCCTGGTCTGGCGGCGTAGGAAGGTCGTTTAGCCCAATTCCAAATTGTCAAACCATAATGCCCACGCCATCTTCGGCGTGGGTTCTTCATGCGCCTTTCGGCAGCCTTGTACCGGGCGCAAGAGTGCGGTGTTCGCACCCAGAAATGGAAAAGCCAAGGTTTTCATGGCCTTTCCTCCGGGTTCAGGACCACGGCATCAATCCACTTCGGCACACTCTCGGCAGTCCGGGCTTGCGTGAGGCAGGCAACCACCCGTGGCCTGACTGGCTCACGCGGCCAGCCGGTGTAACCATCAGTCACCACCAGGATGGCTTTCGGCGCGGGCCTCTCTTCGGTCGCCGCCACAATCATGGCGGCCATATCAGTCCCGCCGCTGCCGGCCAGTTCCACCTGCTCAGGCCGGAAAACGTTCTTGGCACAGGCCACGGCGGTATCGCCGGCCAGTACCCGCAAGCCGCGGGGATCGGGCAGGGACCGCAACGCGTTGCCAATCACGCCCAGCGCCAGGGCAAGGTCCGACTCTTCCATGCTGCCGCTGGTATCGACGATTACGGTAACGCGAGGGATTGGCTTGATGTGGGCCGGCAGCAGCGCACCGTTTTGGGGCTGTCGGCGGTTGGGCCGTCGGTAGGTGAAGTCCCTGAAACCCGAGGTGCAGCCCACGGCGTACTTGACCTTGGCAAGCAGTTCCCTGGCTGGATCGACCTTTGGGTGGAGCAGCTCGGCTGCGCTGCGGGCCAGACCGCCGGGCACACTACCGCGGCCCCGTTGTTGCTGGTACTGTTCGATGGCCTTGGCCACGGCTGCCTCAACGATGTTCTGCTCATGCTCCGCCATGCCGGGATGCTCTGCGGACGGCGGGCCATCTTCCCACGGCCGGGGCTGACCATCAGCGGCGCTCCCGCCGATCTCGGCAGCGGTCGGCTTACCTTCACCACCTCCAGCCTGGCCTTCTCCATCCCCGTCGCCAGCTTGTTGCTCGTCGCCTTGGCCGTCTTCGTCTGAGGCTTCTCCTCCGCCGTCCTGGCCGTCCCCTTCACTGTTTTGTTGCCCCTCGCGCTCATCCTCGCCGGGCTGATCGTCATCGGCATCCTGCCCTTCACCGTCCTGGTCGCCGGGCTCTTGGCTTTCGTCCTGGCCTTCCTGTTCCTCGCTCTGATCGTCCTGATCCTCTTGGCCTTCGCCGGGCTGTTGGTCCTGTTGGCTCTGCTCGCCGCTCTCGGCCTGTCGTTTCTGCTGGGCTTGCTGTTGCTCTTCCTCTTGCTTGGCCCGCTCCAGTAGCAGCGCGAAGTATTCCTCCGCTGACTTGTTTCGTGGCAGGCCCAGCTTGGCCGGCGTGATTCCCTCTTCCGGGCAGCGCAGGCTGGATTGCTCCAGAACGTCATTCACCGCGGCATCGACGGCTTGCCGCCATAGCGCCAGCCGATCATGGGGGGGTTTCTCGCCCAGCAGTCGCCGGCAACGCTTGCAGTGCCTACTCCAGACGTGGATCGCCTCATGCAACACCACGAACGCCAGATGCTTCAAGTCTCGGCTCTCCAGGAACGCCGAGTCGAAGTACAGCCGGCAATATTCATCGACGGCCATTGTCCCCAGCCCTGGCCGCTCGACCGGGATGAGCGACAAGACTTGATGCGTCATGTAGGGCATCTTCCGGGCGGCCAGAATCCGCGCCGCGGCCAGCTTCTGATTGTTCATGGAGTATCCTCCCTATGCCGCTGCCGAGATATTCCGATGCACGTCCAGTACCCGATTGCTGAAGTCCACGGGCGCCTTGACCAACACCGAGGCGTGGGGCACGGCGAAGTAGAGCGGGCCGGCCGCGGCAATCGCCGGCTCCAGCCAGCACTTGGCCACTTCGGCAAAACAATCCACCGCCGCCAACCAGCGGGCTTCCGTGGGCTTGCCATTGGGGCCAAGGCTGTGGTTCTTCACCCTGTCCACCACGGCTGCCAGTGCAGCCATGATCTGGTCGCAACGCGGCGGGATGTTCAGTTGCGGGCCAAGGGGAACGGGCAGGCTCCTCGACATCTGCGCCTTCAAGAGCCACTCTTCGGGGTCGGGCAGGTCGAGGGATTGCGCCCAAGTCTGGAACTGCAAGGCCGCCTCTTCGCCCACACAGCCGGCGACGGCCCGGTAGCGCAGCAGCGGCTCGGCGTCGATGGTTTCCACGGCCGCCGCACAGATGGCCGCGTTGGTCCAGGATCGCATCGAAGGCCACGGGCCGGATGTTTTGGCCTGATCCTTGGGATAGGCTTCCAGCAGCCCCGGCTTGTGCTTGTGGAAATGCGCCGACCAGGGCGGTGTTCCGGCCGATATGCTTCTCCCAATCGTCGGCAGAGGCACGAAGTTCGGCTGGGGGAATGACAAGGCGTTGCTCATGCCGCGTTGCCACGCCTCGCTGTCCGTTTCCCAATTGAGGTGGCAGAGCCGGTTGGCCCAAGTTCGCCACTTTCATTGCCAGCAATGCAATGCTAGCAGGACCTCAAGTTGTGAGATGACAATTGGTTGCGTCATTTTCTTGCAATGCCACCCAAAGGTATGTAGTGAAGACTTGTAGTGAAGACTTTTTTCGGCCGAGTATTGGTGCGTAAGGACTTAGGCAGCCCGCCGGAAATAATCTACCCAGGTTTGGGATGAATTACGAGGCTCCATTTTGGGAGCAATTTTGAGCGTACGAGACGGGTAGCAATGGGACGGAAATCGCGGGGTGAGAGACGGACGCCGGTCTCGTACACTCGGTCCAGTAGATGTACAATCGGAGCCGCCCCGCGCCACGTCATGGTCTTGGCCCATCGCAGAACTGTCTCGATGGATTTCAGCAGCGTGCCGTTCCAGTGGTTTTCCCGAATGCCCCAACAGCGTTCGATGAGGTTATACTTGCTGTGATACGGCGGGTAGTACGCCAGTTCGAGCATCAGTTGGTGCCGATCCGAGAACTCCACCAAACGCTTCATAAACTGCGTTCGCAAACTGGCGATCTCCGGGCCGTTGTCCAGGTCGATCAACAGCCGACGCACACCGGGATGCGCGGCCTGGCGGTTGCTCCACCACAGTTCCAGACAATCCGCCACGAAGTCGCTTGTGTCCCGCGAAGTCCCGAAGACCACATTCAGTTGACCGTTGTTGACCTCCAGAATACCGGCCGGCACGAGCACGGCGTCGGGATGCATGTCATGGTCGGCAGCACGCACGGACTGCTGGCCGCGGGTCACACCACCACGCGAAAACTCGCCGATCTTCACCTTGGCCTTGGTGTCGAGCGAGATGCGGAGCGTTTCCCGGTCTTGCGTGGCTTCGGCGTGGACTTGCCGCAGGTGGTCGAAGATGGCGTCGGTTTCGGGAAGTTTTTTTGAGGCTTGGTCTTGCGGACGCGCCGCAGCCGATAGCCCAAGCGATTCAAGATGTCGTACACGGTGCGTTCGGCCGGCACATGCCGATCCTTCTCCGCAGTGTTGGCCGCCAATCGCTCGCGCACCGCCTTGGCGGTCATCCGCGTAGAGGCCAGCGGCGTTGGGAACTTCGGATCGGCTTGGCTGTGCGAATCGACTAGCGCGTGGATTTCCCGTACCAGTTCCGGTTGTTGCGCTTCGGTCCTGCGCCGGCCGCGAGTCGAAAAACCGTCCACGCAACGAATCCCGGTGCGAAGTTCGTTCAGCCCGGTATTGACCGCATCCCGCCCCCAACCGAAGACCTGTTCGGCTCGACGCGGATTACCCCGGCAATACTTGATTGCCGTCTCCGCTTGAAACGGCCGCCGCCGAAATCCCGTCAGTTTCCGGGCGGCTGACCTGATCGTCTCTCGCACCGATTCTGTCAATTCTGCCAGCATCGTCTCGTCCCTGAGACACAAAGCCCGCAATTTCTCCCCCGAAAAGATGCCTTCTACCAAAACCGCCCATTCTACAGTAGATCATTTTCTGCGGGCTGCCTTAGGACTTGTTCAAAAATAACTTAGCCGTTTCGTTTTCGTGGACAGATGGTGTAGTTCCATTTGGGTAGGACGGTATGTCGCAACAGCCGCACGGTTGCCTTCGCTTCGTCGGACACCTTGACTTTGGTCGGGTAGAGCTTGGTGTCCAACGATGCGCGGCAGCGAAAGCCCGTGCTCGACCGTGTCGTGCGGATGTTCTTCAGCATGACTTCGTAACTGGTCAGTGGCTCGCCGGCCCAATTGGCACTGATGAGGTTGAACATGCGGTGCTCGATCGGGTTCCACTTGGAGGCTCCTGCGGGATAATGCCCGACCGTGATCGTCAATCTGAATTCGTCAGCCAATTCTTGCAGGCCCACCTTCCAAGCCCAACAACGGTTGCCGTTGGCACCTCCGCTGTCGGCTTCGATGGCCAACCGAGACACACCCGAGTACCGACGCCGCCCAACCTTCAGCCACCACGAGCGAATGGCACGCACGGCAAAGGTCGCTGTCTGATGAGTTGTGCCGATCACGACATAGCCCTCATTGCGATTCTCGTCATAGATGCCGTAGGGATAGGCGCGGCCGCGGGCCAGTGTGGGAAAGTCGTGGTCCAGCACGTCGCGGTCCTCACACCGCCAACTGCGTCCGTTATTTTTGAAGTTGCCCACCAACTCCTTTTTCTTCGTATCCACACTGATTACCGGCCACCCTTGCCGTTGGAATCGCCGTCGCCGACGCCCCAACAGGCGGAATTGCTGATCCCGATAGGGATCTCTCTTCCCACCCAACCGCTTGCGGTTCGATCGCAACGAGTACTTCTGTGCTCGCAGCAACCGAGCCACCGTCACGTGCCCGACCGGTACGCCACGTCGCGTCAATGCAGCGGCCAGGTTGCGGGTGGTCTTGTGCGTCCACCGCAGACCACCCATCGGATCGCCAGCCGTCGCATCCCGCAACAGCCCCTTCAACAACTCCCGCACACGTGGCGTTTTTTTTCGACTCGTTTTCGTCCGCCGCCGGGACGCCGTACTCGCTCTGAAGACGCCACCTGTCCGCGTTCGCTTTCGCGCAATCCCCGGCGGATTGTCATACGGCTCAGGCCGGTGATTTCCGCCACCAACTGGACGCCCCCGTGTCCGCGTTGCCGGGCCACGATCCCGGCGAACAACCGCCGACTCCGTTCGTCCAACTCGGCCATCACTCGATTGATGGCCCGATGGTACGCAACCAAATCCGCATCGCTACGCGAGCGACATCCTCGGCAGCGACACCGGCGAATGCGCCTGCAATCCTTGTCTGCCATGACCGTCTCTCCATCCATGGAAGCGGAATACGCAGATTATACAAACGGCTAACTTATTTTTGAACAGCGACTTAGGTCAACAACTGGCGAACTTGGGCTAAACACAATACCGTTCAATTGATCTTTCAATAAAAGTAGCCTCCCGCCAAGATTGGGTTGTCACAAATCCTTTCTGGCAAGGAGGCTACGATGATTTCGGTCGACAAGGAAGTCGCCCAGTTCGCGTCTTGGCCGACGCGAGAACGAATCCGTGCTCTGAAGCGTATCGTCCCGCGGGCCAAGGTGGAAGCCATCTTGGAGCGATGCGGCAAAGCGAAGGGCTTCTGCCGTCGCCTTCCAGGGTGGTTCATGGTCTGGTTCGTGGTTGCCCTGGGGTTGTTTTGCTGCGATTGTTATCGGCAGGTTTTTCGCTGGTTGCAGCCGTTTCGGCGGAACGGCACTCCCGGCCGATCGACATTGTGTGAGGCCCGAAAACGCATCGGCTTGGCACCGTTTCGTGCGCTGGCTAATGCAGTCGTTCGGTTGCTTGCCAAACCTGACACCCCAGGAGCGTTCTACCGCGGATTGCGTCTGATGGCGCTGGATGGGTTCATCCTGGATCTTCCCGATACGCCGGAGAACGAACGGGTCTTCGGCAGACCGGGCAGCGGTCGTGCTCCTGGCGCGTATCCGCAGGCACGGGTTTTGGCGTTGTGCGAAACGGGAACCCATGTGTTGTGGCGGTGTCTGATCAAATCCATTCGCATCGGCGAGGTCACCATGGCCCACGATCTGCTGCGTCACCTGAAGGAAGGTATGTTGCTGCTGTGGGATCGCGGTTTCTTCAGTTATCAGACCATTCAGGAGGTGTTGGATCGCCATGCGCATTTGCTGGCACGAGTCAAAACCGGCCTTATTTTCCAGCCTATTCGCCGTCTTTCCGATGGATCGTACCTGGCCAAGGTGTATCGCTCGGCTCGTCATCGACGAAAGGACGAAGGCGGGATCGAGGTGCGGATCATCGAGTACACCTTCGATGATCCTGGCCGCCCCGGAAACAAGGTTATGCACCGTTTGCTGACGACCTTCCTGGATGAAACCTTGGACCCAGCCGTGACCCTGATCGAGCTTTACCACGAGCGTTGGGAAGAGGAACTGACCATTGATGAGTTGAAGACCCACCAACGAGAGCGGCCGGTCTTGCGGAGCCAAACGACCATCGGCGTATTGCAAGAGATTTACGGGCTCCTCTTGGGCCATTACGTTGTGCGCGTCCTGATGTACGAAGCGGCCTTGCAGAAGCGCGTTGATCCGCAACGGATTTCTTTCACCGCCACCTTGAACATCTTGCGATGTCGCTTGCCCGAGTGCCCGAAAAGCGCTTGTGCCCTGCGGCAGTGGTATCAGGCGCTGCTGGAGGAAATTGCCGAGGAAATACTTCCCGCTCGCCGTAACCGAATCAACCCACGCGTGATCAAACGAAAGATGAGCTGCTGGGCGAAAAAAAGGGCCGAGCATCGTCATTACCCCCAGCCAGCCAAAGAGTTTCGACCTGCCATCGTTCTAATCCGTTGAACGGTATTGGGGCTAAACACAGTGTCGCACGGACCGGGAACTTGCGAAGTTCAGCCGTCCTGCTCAGTGTTGGGTTCGTCGGCGTTCTCCTTGCCACAGGGAGGGTTCCGAGAGTCCGTTCTGATTGACTTTGCCAACGGGTTCAGTATGCTCTTGTGGCAACCAAAAAGCAACGCTGTGGCACCCTTGTGGCACCCGCTGTGGCACCCATTCCCCAGACGCAAAACCTCGAAAAAGGCCGCAAAATGCGTATTTCCATGAAAAAAGCCGAGTTACGATTTCTCGTAAATCGGCTCTTGTGGAGGCGGCGGGGATCGAACCCGCGTCCCGCGACATCTCCGTGCAGGCCTCTACATGCGTAGTCGGATGATTTCCGCCTTCGCCGCTCTAGCCCCCAACCGACGGGGTGGAAAAGCAGCTAGTCAGGAACGGTTTTTAATCCCGGGCGTACCCGACGGTGACCCGAGACGATCCGGAATTGCGGCCGGCAGTCGGACCTCTCCGGCGAAGGCCCTCAGCCGGGGCAACCTATCTCTAGGCGGCCATTGCGAGATTAGACTCGGCAATTAAGTTTATCGGTCGGCTTTTAACGTGGCCCGCTGACCAACCACGGCACGCCACCTGCACTTCGAACTGCCCGGTCGAATCCAGTTCGCCCCCAAATCGGCTCTTCCTCGGTCGAACGCCGGGCCGACAACTGCCTATTGTACAGTCATCCGGCGGCGGCGGCCAGGGCCAATGGCGGAGCACGTGCCGGCGGCCTCGTGGCAGGGCCGTTAGGTCGTCGGAGGCGACCCCCGTCGCCGAACTGACTCCATCGGCGGCGGGAGTCGCCTCCTGCAATGAGAGGTTGGACGACGCCGCGGCGTCGTGGCGGCCCCCCTTCCGCCCCTTCCGACAAACTGCCATAATTAGGGATTCCCCACCAGGGCCATGCCGACCGATGGTGGGGGTGGGCATATCTTTCAGTTTCACGGAGTGTCGTCATGTTCAAGAACTTCAACGCGTCCGCGCTGGGTGTATCCGGGCACCAGAGTGAGATCATCGAACTGGCCCTGACGTACGGTTTCGCGGGGGTCGACTTGAACATGGCCGAGTTCGCCACGCGCGTCCGCCTGAAAGGCATGCCGTACGCGCGGCGACTGCTGGATAGTGCGAAGCTTCGCGTGGGCACCTTTCCGCTGCCCCTGGAATGGGACACCGACGACGAGAGCTTCCAGCGGGATCTCAAGAAGCTGCCGGAGTACGCCGATTGTGCGGCCGAGCTGGGTTGCACGCGATGCACGGCCCTGTTGGTGCCGGCCGGCGACAAACTCCCGTACCACGAGAACTTCGAGTTCCACCGCCATCGCTTTCAGGATATTTGCGCGGCCTTGAAGCCCGCGGGAGTTCATCTTGCGGTGGGTTTTCAGGCGGCCGAGCACCTCCGCCGCAATCAGACGTTTCAGTTCATCCACGACGTCGACGCGATGACCTTGCTCCTGAACATGGTAGCGGCGCCGAATCTGGGGCTGCTGCTGGATATTTGGGAAGTTGTGGCTTGCGGCGGCTCGCTGGAGAACATCCGCAAGCTGCCGCTGCAACAGATCGTAGCCGTCCAGGTGGCCGACATGCCCGCCGCCGTGCCGCCTGCCGAACTGGACGAGAAATCCCGCTTGCTGCCGGGCGCGGAGAACGGCCGGATCGACGTAGCCGCGTTTCTGACGGCGCTGCGGGAGATGGGTTACGATGGCCCCGTCACGGTGAAGCCTTCGCGGACCGCGTTCCAGAGCCGCCGCCGCGACGTGGTCGTCAAGCAGACCGCCGAGGCGCTGGACAAGGTGTGGCGGGCCGCCGGATTGGCCCCCACCCCTCGGCCCGTACTGGCAGCCGCCCGCGATTAGTGGCCAGTGGTCAATGGTCAGTATAGAGTGGAGAAGGAAGGACAACGCCGGCAGAGCCGAATCGTTAAATGTCGATTTTACTAGCCACAGGCCACTAGCCGCTAACCACTTCCTTGTTCCACTGGGACAACGGGCTGATGCTGACCAAGGCCGGGCTGGCGGTCGACTTCCGCCGGCGGCAGCCGCGGGCCTTCATATCGCACGCGCACAGCGATCATATCGCGCGGCACGAGTACGCCCTCTGCACGCCCGAAACCGCCGCGCTCTATCGGCATCGACTCGGACCGCGACCGACCTTGGCGATGCCCTACGGCCAGCCCATCGAGTGGGGCGGGCTGCGGCTAACGACCTTTCCCGCCGGACACTGCCTGGGCTCCGCCATGCTGTTGGCCGAAGACGGACGGCAGTCGCTCTTGTACACCGGCGATTTCAAGCTGGGCGAGTCGGCCACGGCCGTGCGGGCCCAACTGCCGCACGCCGAGATCCTCGTGATCGAGAGCACCTTCGGACATCCCGACTACCGCCTGCCGCCCCGCCAACAAGCGATCGAACAACTCGTTGCCATCGTCCGCCAGACCTTCGCCGACGGCGCGGTGCCCGTGATTCAAGCATACTTGCTGGGCAAGGGGCAGGAGGTCACGCGGCTACTCACCTCCGAAGGTATTCCCGTGTTGCAGCAACGCGACATCTTCGCCGTCAGCCGGGTCTACGAAGCCTGCGGGGTGAGTTTGGGCCGGCACGAGCTTTTTGCGGGCGGGGCGGAGCCCGGCTGGGCCGTCGTCGTGCCGCCGGGCACGGGCCGGATCGAGTCGCTCGGCCGCCAGGTCCACATCGCGGTGACCGGATGGGCGGCCGATCCGCGGGCAAAGTATCGGCTGGGCGTGGACTACGCGGTGCCGCTTTCCGACCATGCCGACTACGATGAACTGTTCGAGGCCGTTGCCCGCGTCGCGCCGCGGGTAGTTTATTGCACGCACGGGCCGGAGAGTTTTGTCGACCGGCTTAACGACGCCGGGTATGACGCCCGACCGCTGGGCCGGCCGAGCCAGAGACGGCTGTTCTGAGGCACCGCTTCTCATCGCCTCGTTCGGCAAGCGTCTCATCCGGCGGCGATTCCCACGCCCCAGGGACGGCCTTATCCTGCTCTGGGTCACCATTTCTTCCAGGTTGGCGTTTGCTGCCACTCGTAGATCGACGGAACCGGGGGCTGGGGACGGGGCGGCACCGTATCGGTCAGCGCCCGCACTTTGTTGTTTTGGTTGCGCGCCAAAGCCGCCTCGCCACCCGCGATGAGAGTGCCGTGGCCGCCGTAGACGGTGTTGTCGGCCAATTCCAGCCCGCTGCTCCGCTTGGGATCCTCAACCACCACCGCCGCGAAGTCGCCGTCCACGACGAACACGTTGCCCTTGAGGACGTGATCGAACTGGGCGCTCCGCAGGAGAACCGCGGGTCCGTGGCTCAGGATCCGGTTGTAGAAGAAGAGCCAGTTCTCGTTCATTCCTCCCAGCACCAATCCGCTGGGGCCGTACTTCTGCATGCCTTCCTCGAAGACGAGCCCCTCGCCGGAGTTCTGGAAGTCGCAGTTGTAGAATACGTTGCGTGGACCGATCGGGCCGTGGCTGCGGTCGGAAGCGGGAGTGCCCCAGAACCCGTGGCCATAGGAGCCGCCGCCGCTGGGCCTGCCCTTGGGACCGACGATCACGCAGTTCTCGAACAGGTTTTCGTGACACCATCCCGAATGCGTCTGCGCGTCGCTGTAGTAGAACGTGGAGTTGCGGAACACGTTGCCGCTGCACGACCAGTCCAGGTTGGGCGCGTGCCGCATGTTGCGCGTAGTGACGTTCTCCATCAGGCAGTCGAACGAGTACCTGCCATCCCACGTAGGCGGTCCCGCTGCCGCCGATGTCGTGCGAGTTGTTGAATTCGCAATCGCGGATCTCCATCCACTTGACGTGGGAACCGTAAAGCGGCATCCGCCCGGTCCATTCCACGGTCACGCGCCGGCCCCAGCAGTTGACGCCGCGCAGGAACAACACGGTGCAGATCTTCGGCCTCTTCTGCACCTGCGTGAAGTACAGGTCTTCTACACCGCAGCGCTCGATGGGCGCGAGCTTGTAGACGTAGGACTGGTCGATCAGCGGGAAATCGATGCGCAGCGGTTGGTTGATGGCCACGGTGTTTCCGCGGATTGCCTCAACGCGGACCATCGCCATCCGCGGGTTGAGCCGGCAGGTGCTCTCGATCAGAGACCTCCATCGCGGCGTGCCGCGGGCCTCGACCATGAGCCAGTCGCCCTTGGCCAGGCCCGTCGCGTCGTCCAGGCCGAGGCTCATGTCGCCGCGTTTGGCGTCGGCGGTCAGCGGATGTTGTTGTCCGCCGGGACCTCCGGCAAAGACAATGACCCCGTCCGTGATGCGGTTGTCGGAGCCGTTGTAGCGGACGACGACTTTCGTCTTGTCGCGCCCTTGCCCCCGGATGACTACGCCGCTGTGGTTGATGAGGACTTTGTGGTCCAGATGATAGGTGCCTTCGCCCAGCAAGACCGCGCCGCCGCCGGCACGGCCCGCCGCGTTGCAGGCGTCTTGCAGGGCCTGGGAATCATCGGCGTCGTCGTCCGCACGGCCGCCGAACTGCTCGATCGGAGCGAAAGGCTTGACGTGAGGAATGCCCCCCTGGACGCCGACCGCGGTCCAGTTGGGGAACCACGTCCGCCCGTCGGGCCCCATCACGTCGGCCGCCGTGCCTCCTGCCTTATACTGGGCCGGCCACGGCGGAACGGGCTTGGTTGCAGCACCTTCTTGCCCTCGCACGTGACCGCCAAGACCCAGAGCCAACACGCCGCAACCCACGAGCAACGCAGTGCAACGCGCAGGGGCTGATAATAGGGACAGGCATACTGATCGTTGGACCTGGCGTCGGAATAGTTGTGGACTCATGTGGATGCACTTGTGGTGGAAGTCGGGTAGGTAGAGGCGGCACTATTGTCTCTACCGTAGTTGGCAGATTACGCGATGTCAACACACACTCGTTCTTTGGGGGTGGAGGCCCCCGTCCTGTGTCTACGGGGAGATTGTCTTGCCGCCGTGACCACGCTAAATTGAGTCGCGACAACTTCCGGCATGTCCGACGGTCGTGCCGCGTGATGGCGTTCGTGTTCGGCCCCTGATTACCGCCAATCGCAAGGGAGACTCTCATGCGCCGTAGCCTGTGTTTGGTTCTGATCCTGGTTGCCTGGTTCTGGTTGCCGGCGCGACCGGGCATCGCCCAAGTGCGTGCCGTTCCCAAGCAGGCCGAAGGCGGCCAGCCGCAAGGGGAGCCCTGGGCCGACATGCCGGAAAGCTTTCGGCACCTCAAGCTGCCCGACTGGCCGATGCCCGCCGATCTGGGCCGATGGCAGACGACCGATCGCGCCGAGACGCGCGAGACCCTGTTGAAGTTGTTGGGCGAGATGCCCCCGCGCCCCGATCCGGCCGCGGTCAAGGTGGTTTCCTCGGAAGACCACGGCACGTACGTACTCGAACGGTTTCAATTCCACAACGGCGTGGATATGGTCGTGCCGGGGGTTCTGCTGATTCCCAAGAAGCGGACGGGGCCGGCGCCGGCGATCGTCGCCCTGCACGGTCGCGGCAGCTCGAAAGAGAGCGTGTGCATCGACGCCAAGAACAGCCAGTGCGTCGGCCCGATGTTGGCCGAGAAGGGTTACGTGGTGGCGGCCATCGACGCCTACTTGAACGGCGAGCGGATCGGCCGCGGCCCGGCGGGCAAGCTCGACGAGGGATCGACCGGCCAGGAGCTTAGCCTGACGAAGCTCTATCTCTGGCAAGGACGGACCCTGTGGGGCATGATGCTCCGCGATGAACAGTGCCTGATCGACTACCTGGCCACCCGGCCTGAGGTGGATCGCCAACGGATCGGGGCGACCGGGATGAGCATGGGCTGCACCCGCAGTTGGTGGCTGGCGGCGATCGACGAACGGGTGAAGGCCATCGTCGGCGTGGCCTGCTTCACCCGCTATACCGAGTTGATCGCCCACGGCAACCTGCGCAAGCACGGCATCTATTACTTCGTGCCCGGCGTGTTCGCCCATTTCGACACCGAAGCGATCTATGGCCTGGTGGCGCCGCGGCCCATGCTGATGCTCTCCGGCGATCAGGACGGCAGCGCGCCGACCGACGGCGTCGAAGTCCTGGAAAGCAAGCTGGGGCAGCTCTACCGTCTCTATGGCAAGCCGGACCAGTTCCGCAGCGTAGTGTACGCGAAGACCGGCCACGAGTATCTGCCGGAAATGAAAACCGAGATGGTCGCTTGGTTCGAGAAGTATCTGCCCGCGGCGGGACCGAGCGCCAAGGGGAAGTAGAACCCGCGCAAAATGACTTGGGCAACTATTCTCTTTGGCGCAGGCGTCTCGCCTGCATTTTCGCCGTAGGCGGGACGCCTGCACCACGCGTGGGCTAGCTCACAATCTTCACGATCTTCAGTCCGCAATGGGCCTCCAGCGGCTCGAAGTCCCGATCGTGATGGAGCAGCGCCAGGTCATGCTCTATGGCGACTGCGGCGATCATGCAATCAACTGGTTTGCGTATGGTGATTCCCCGGCGGCGGAGCGAGCGGTACAGTTCGGCCGCCCGCAAGAATGTGGGACGCTTCATGGGGAGGAACAGGAACGCGTCGAACCTCGACAACGTCCGTCGATAATCATCGTCCTCGCGAATGCCCTGTAGAACTTCCGTTAAGACGACGCCGCACGTGCAGAGGTCCTCTTCCGCGATGAGCAACCGCTCAAGTTCGCCGACTTCGCGCGTCGACTTGCCGACGAAAAAGTCGATCCATACCGTGGTATCCACCAGCACCATGGTCAACTCCGCTTCCTGCGCCAGCCGGCCAAGTCGCCCTCCCACCGGATTGTGCCCTTGAGTTCGAGGACTTTCTTCTGGCGCTCGTGCCGCAGCAACTCTTCGAGCGCGTAATGAACCAGTGCCCGCCGCGTCTTGATGCCGGTGGTCTTCTGACACTTGGCCACCAGTGTGTCATCGAGAACAATGTTCGTCCGGCTCATCGGTGTCACCCTCCCATCTATACACATAATATGGCAGACAAATGGGTAAGTCAAGAATCGTTGTGCCTCATGCCCGGTGACCGGTGCGAGTGCGGCGGGGCAATCGGTGCATGGGGAGAAACGGCCCTGTCACCGTGGTAGTCATGCCGGATTCAATCGCGTCGACGTCCGGCATGTCTCACGTTCGCTCAATGCTCGCGATCGACCGTCAGAATGGCCGCCAGGGTCGCCTGCACGGCTTTGGCGGCGTTGGGGACGTCGCTCCGCTCCGGGATGTCTCCCTCGGCGTGGTAATTGGGGTCGGCGTAGGGATAGGAACCGATATTGAGGATCGCGGCCGGGTAACCGGCGTTGACGAACGAGCCGTCGTCATCGCCGGGCGCCGTCCGCTTGGCGGCCCGCTGCTCCAGGCCGATGGCGAACCGCGTGTTGACCGCGCTCATCAACTGGGCCAAACGCTCGCCCTCCGACGCCGTGTAGAGCGTGACGTTGAGCGGCTTTCCCGCCGCGGTTTGCTCGGGCGACTTCGAGGCGATGCTGTCGATGTTGAAGACGGCCACGATCTTGTCGCCGCGTTTCTTCGCGTTCTGCGCCGCCGTCACGCTCGTCCAGGGCGTGTGTTCTTCATTGCAGAAGAGGAACCGGATGGTGCGCTCGGAGTCGTACTTGGCCAGCACGCAGGCCAACTCCAAGACCCCGACTGTCCCAATGGCGTTGTCGTTAGCGCCGGGCGAATCGACCCAGCTTTGCGAGTCTTTGTGGGCCACTACGACGATAATCTTGTCTGCCTGCGACCGGCCCTTCTTCTCCGCGTAGAGATTGTAGGCCGTATACCAGGGGTCGTCGGGCATGGGACGAGAGTACTGCGCCGATTTCGGTTTGCTGCTGTCCCGGCGAAAGGCTTGCACCTGAACCGCCTCGCGCTCGACGCGATAGCCCCACGACTCCAATTTTCCGGTGAGAAAGTCGTCGGCTTCGTAAAGGGTGTTCTTGTCGTGGCCGGGCAGGGTGAAGTTGAGCTTGCGATAGGGGAGCGGGGCCTTCGCCAGATAGAAGAGGTGCTTCGACATCCGTGGGGCGTCAACGGCCTGGATGAGGCGGCGAATGTCGGCGTCGACTCCCGGGCCGGCCCAGACCCGCTCCCAATTCGGCTGGCCTGAGTCGCCCTTCTCGTCGGCCGCGGAGTGCGGCCGGGAACCTCGCGACGAGACCTACCAATAGACTTGCCGCCACAGTGATTGCCAATCTCATGGGACCGCTCCTTCTTTCTGCTTGTCCTCGGGTTGGGCCGGGGAATCAGGTTTTCTCCTAGTGGTCTGTCCAATTTGACTTTACTAATTCGCTACATTCTGGTATTTAACCGGGCGGATGGATCGTTTGTCGCCTCGGCAGTACAAGGATGTAGCCATGAAAAAGGTGTTTGTTGTTCGTTTGACGGAGGGGGAACGGTTGGAACTTGACGCCTTGGTGCGCAAGGGAAAGGGATCGGCGCTGTCCATTGCACGTGCCCGGATTTTGCTCAAGGCGGACCAGGGCAAAGACGGCGAGGCGCAGACCGATGCCCAAGTCGCGGAAGCCCTCAGCGTCGCTGCGAAGACGGTTTTCAATGTTCGCCGACGGTGGGTGGAAGAAGGACTGGAAGCCGCACTCCGCCGGAAGAAACAGGATTGCCCGTCTCGTTTACGTAAACTCGACGGCGTAGCCGAGGCAAAACTTGTGGCCACCTGTTGCGGCCCCGTTCCCCAAGGGCGGGCACGATGGACATTGCGGATGCTCGCCGGCAAGCTCGTCGAATTGGAAGTGGTGCCTTCCATCAGCGCGGAAACGGTGCGCCGCACGCTAAAAAAAATGCGGTTAAGGCTTGGCTGAAACAGCAATGGTGCCTTCCGAAGAAACACGACGGGGAGTTTGTCTGGCGGATGGAAGATGTCCTCGAAGTCTACCACAGGCCCTATAACCCCCGCTTTCCCGTGATTTGCATGGATGAAGCCAGCAAACAACTTGTGGGCGAAGCTCGCCAGCCGTTGCCATTGCGTCCCGGCCAACCGTTGCGGTACGACTCGGAATACGAACGCCTCGGCACATGCAACATCTTCATGTTCGTCGAGCCGCTTCGCGGCTACCGGCATGTTCGGGTAACAGAGCGGCGGACTCGTGTGGATTGGGCCTTCGCGCTGCGAGACCTCTTGGACGAAAAGTACCAGGCTGCGGAGCGGGTCGTACTGGTCATGGACAACTTGAACACCCATTCGCCCGCGTCGTTCTACGAAGCGTTTGCTCCGGCCGAAGCCCGGCGGCTGACGCAACGCCTGGAGATTCATTACACACCCAAACACGGAAGCTGGTTGAACATTGCTGAATGCGAATTGAGCGTGCTCGGACGGCAATGCTTGGCACGCCGGATCGACGACGGGCAACGTCTGGCGGACGAGGCTGCCGCTTGGGAAGGCGATCGCAACCTTCGCGCTACCCAGGTCAACTGGCAGTTCACGACCAATGACGCGCGCGTCAAACTGCGTTGTCTGTACCCCGAGTTCGTTCGCCAAGATGAACACGCCGATCCCTGCGATTTGTCAAAGGTCTATCATTAGTAAACTCTAGTTGGACAGACCACTAGGTCACATCCGGCATCCTTCGATGCCCATCTTACCCGGCGCCACGAGTCGCATCAACCGCCGACGCCGGTCGCTGGTTCATCGCCCGGGCCACACTTCATGGCAATTCCGGGATACACAGTCAGGTGGTTTCCGCGACGATTCCGGGGTCGCACCGGGCTCCCGGACATCAAGATCGTGTTCGTCCAAGCCGCCGTAGTTGCAGAAGCCTCCCTCTTCGGCTAGACTAGATTCCAGTTCAACATGCCCTGTTGATTCCCGCCTGCCATACCCCGCCTGCCGGTCCCGTCCCCCGACAACACCCATCGGGCCGTGACCATCGAACGATTCGAGACGACGGTCTAAGCAGACCGCCTTGACGGCGAGCGGTGATGGCCGGGACCGATTACGGATTGCTTCACGCTGCTGGTTTCTTCGCGCACCGCGAGACGGACGGTAGTCATCCATGGAACTGCTCCGGCTGGAAAACATCACCAAGACCTATCACCTGGGCGACGTTGACGTTCCGGTACTCAAGGGCGTCTCGCTCTCGATCGCACACGGCGAGATGGTGGCGCTGATGGGCGCCTCGGGCTCCGGCAAGACCACGTTGATGAACATCCTCGGCTGCCTCGACCGGCCGAGTTCCGGCGAGTATTGGTTCGACGGCCAGGAGATGAGCCGGCTGACGCCCAATCAGCGGGCGCTGGTGCGGACGGCCAAGCTGGGCTTCGTCTTCCAGAGCTTCAACCTTCTACCGCGGACCACCGCGACGCAGAACGTGACCATGCCGCTGGACTACGCGCCGCGGCACACCGGCGGCGGCGATGCCCGACGGCTGGCCCAGGTGCTCTTGAAGCGGGTCGGGCTCGCCGATCGCTCGGACCACGAGCCGTCGCAGATGTCGGGCGGCCAGCAGCAGCGCGTGGCCATTGCACGGTCGCTGGTCAATCACCCCTCGCTGCTGCTGGCCGACGAGCCGACCGGCAACCTCGATTCGCACACCAGCGTCGAAATCCTGAAGATGTTCCAGCAACTCAATGCCGAGGGCATCACCGTCATCCTCGTGACGCACGATGCCAAGGTGGCCGCTTACGCCCACCGCACGATCTGCATTGCCGACGGTCTGATCGAGGGCGACGAGACCCACGTGCCCATCGCGCACGACGACCATCCGGCTCCTGAGACCCGTCGCGGGCGGGCGGCCGTGCCTTCGTCGCACGTGGCGCACGGCAACGGCAACGGCGGCACTGCGACAGCGACCGTCCGTACGACGTCGCGGCGGCCGGCAGCGGCCGGCAACGGCGCCGCCGTGGCCACGGCAACGGACGCGAGGACGGCCACGACAATTGCCGATGACAGCCACCCGAGACCGCAACCGAAAGCGACTGCCCAGCCGGCAAGCTCTCTATATGGCGATGCCGAATCAAAGCCGCGACGCTCGTCCGCCACTTCGCTGCTGCCGTCCACGTTCCGCACGGCCTTCGGCGCGCTGCGGCGCAACAAGATGCGGGCGGCCCTGACCGCCCTCGGGGTAATCATCGGCGTGGGGGCGGTCATCGCCATGTCGGAGATCGGCGAGGGCTCGAAGATCGCGCTCCAGAAGACCATCTCCAGCATGGGCGCGAACAACATCCTGATCATGCCCGGTTGGGCCGTCACCGGCAGCGTCAATCTGGGCTCCGGCAGCATCCAGACGCTCAAGCCGTCCGACATGGAGGAGATTTTGAACCAGTGCCCGGCCGTCAGCGACGTGGCCCCCATCGTCTGGGCCCGGCGCAGGTGGTCTACGGCAACCGCAACTGGATTCCGCGGACGATGACGGGCACCACGCCCGGCTACCTGGCGGTCCGCGATTGGCAGAACATGGACGAGGGCGACTGCTTCTCCGATAGCGACGTTACCAACGCCGCCAAGGTCTGCCTGATCGGCGCCACCTTGAAGCGCGAGCTCTTCCAGGGCGAGTCGGCGGCGGGCAAGGAAGTCCGCATCCAAAACGTCCCGTTCCGGGTTATCGGCGTGTTGAGTCCCAAGGGCGCCAACATGATGGGCCAAGACCAGGACGACATCGTGCTGGCCCCCTGGACCACCGTCAAGTTCCGCGTCAACGGCACCGGGGCGGGCAGTACCAACGCTGTGGCGCAGGCGGCCTTGAATACGATGAACACCCTGAACAATCTGTACCCGGCCGGAACGCCGCTCTACGCTTTGCCTTCCGCAGTGCAACTCGTCGATGCGCCCATGGCGGTGCGCCGCGTCAACGTCGACCAAATCCTCGCCAAGGCGGCCAGCGCCGAGGAGATCCCGCAAGCGATCGAGCAGATCACCGGGCTCTTGCGCGAGCGGCACCATCTCGGGGCCGATCGCGACAACGACTTCGACATCCGCGACATGACCGAAGTCACGAAGACGATGTCGCTCGGCTTCGGAACTCATGGGCGCCCTGTTGTTGGTGGTGGCCGCCATCTCGCTCGTGGTCGGCGGCGTGGGCATCATGAACATCATGCTGGTCTCGGTCACGGAGCGGACGCGGGAGATCGGCCTGCGGATGGCCGTCGGCGCCCGCAGCCATCACATCCTGCGGCAGTTCCTGGTCGAGGCCGTGCTGCTGTGCCTGGCCGGCGGCGCGATGGGCATCCTGGCGGGCCGGGCCGCCTCGATCATGGTGCGATCGATCAAGCACTGGCCCACGCAGGCCTCGTTGCCGGCGATCCTCGTTGCCGTGGCGGTTTCGGCCGGGGTCGGGATCGTGTTCGGTTTCTATCCCGCCTGGAAGGCCTCGCGGTTGGACCCGATCGAGGCACTGCGGTACGAGTAGGCGGGTTCCTCAAGGAGCCTTCTTCGCCGAAGGCCATCGGGTGCGGAACGTCGCCAAGCTGCCACGCCATTGCTCACGGCATGATTTCTCGGTACTGGCGATGAGGGCCGAAGGCCCTGCCGTTCACCCAGCCCAGGGCAATGCCCCAGGGAACGAAGAAGATATTGTCCATCCGTTGGCCCAACGGGCCAATCACTCGACGAACGGTTGGCCCGTTGGGCCGACAGCACCGGTTCGATTGGACCAATTTCCCCAGGGCGTTGCCCTGGGCTGAGTGAACTGAGCCCCTTCAGGGCAAACAACGCGCCGCCAAGGAATCGTGCCACGCCCTTGCTTACGCCTCGGCCGCCTGCGGCTTGGCGTCGCCGTCGTGGACCGGCTTCTTCTCCGCGTCGCCTAAGTTGACGAACCGCTCGGGGAACTCCACCCCGCCGATGTCTTTCATCACTTGCATCATCGGCGGCAGGGTGCGGGCCATGTTGTGCAGCCAGTTCGACGTGGCGCTGGCCCCGTTCTGACTGTTGCCCTCCCAGACCACCACCTTGTCGAACTTGATGTTCGAGATGGCCTTGGCCGAAGCCTCGACCAGATGGTCGAAGTGTTCGAGCATGAGCATTTTGAAGGCCTGCTCCGAGCCGCCGCAGGCCTCGATGATCCGCTGCAAACCTTCGCCCTTCTTGGCCAGGATTTCGAACTGGCCGCGGGCCTCGGCTTCGAGCCGGGCGAAGATGGCCGACGCCTCGCCCTCGGCCTCGATGCGGCGTTTGGCGGCTTCGGCGGCGGCGTCGACCTCGACGCGGGCCCTCGCCGCCTTGGCAGGGGCCTCAAGCTCCGCCCGACGCTCGGCCTCGATCCGCTGCGCCTCGGCCAGGGCGGCCTTGGCGCGGGCGAGGTGCTCGGTCTCCAGCACGGCGGCCTCGGCCTGGACCTTGCGGGATTCACCCAGTTGGTAGGCTTCGGCCTTCTTCACCTGCAAGGCGGCCTGGGAGGCGACGATGTCGGCCTTGGCCAGGTTCTCGCCCTCGACCGCTTGAGCGTCGGCCTGGGCCAGCTTGATACGCATGTCGCGCTCAGCGGCCTTCACCTGGGAATCGCGCTCGAAGCCGGCCGTTTGCTCGCCGATCTTCTGGGCCTTTTCCAGTTCCGCCACGCGGACCGCTTGCTCGCGCATGGCGTCGCGGGTGCCGATCTCGCGGACCTTGTGGGCGTTGGCCACTTGGACCGATTTCTCGCGCTCGGCCTCGGCCACGCGGACTTCGCCCATCTTTTCGTTATCGGCCACGTCGCCGCGGGCCTTCTGGATCGCCTGCGTCGCCGCCTTCCGGCCGATGGCCTCGATGTAGCCCGACTCGTCGGTGATGTCGGTGATGTTGACGTTCAGCAGCACCAGGCCGATCTTCCGCAACTCCGGCTCCAGCGAGCTCTGCACGGCGGCCAGGAACTTGTCGCGGTCGCGGTTGATGTCCTCGATTTGCATCGAGGCGATCACCTGGCGGAGTTGGCCGAAGATCATGTCTTCGGCCTGTTTCGAGATTTGCACGCGGTTCAGCCCCAGCAGACGGATGGCAGCATTCTGCATCAATTCGGGCGCAACGCCGATGGCCACGGTAAATACGCTGGGCACGTTGACGCGGATGTTTTCCATCGACAACGCCCCGCGGAGCGGGATTTCGATCTGCATCGGCTCCAGATTGAGCCAAGCGAAGTCCTCGAGCAGCGGCTTGACGAAGCGAGCCCCACCGTGGATGCAGACTGCCGCTTCGTGTGTGCGGCTCGACTTGCCGTAGATCACCAAGACGCGGTTGCTGGGGCATCGCTTATAGAACTTCAACAACAGTATGAGGACAGTAAACAGCATCATCACGGTCAGCACCACGGCGATGCCAAACCATTGTTGGGCTTCACTGACCCCTGCTGCAAACAAGACGAAGTTAGTCATGGGAATTGATCTCCGGTACTGCTGCTATTTTGGTCTTCGGTCTTGGGGCTTGGGTCTTCGACACTAAGACCAAAGGCCCAAGACCTAAGACCCCTTCTGTCGCGGCTAGGCTTCACGTTCCACCGCCAAGGTGGTCGGGTCGACCACGCTTACTACTACAACTTTAGTTCCTGTAGGGAGTTCTGGGCCCGACGTAACGGCCAAATACTCCATGGTCCGATTTTGCAGGTTAAGCTGGATTTTCCCGCTGCCCGCGCCATTAGTGGGCACGGTGAGATACACGGTGCCGCACTGGCCTAGCGCCCGTTGGATTCGCACGGTGCCTTCTGCTCGCAGGTGTCGCAGACCCTGCATCATCCAATAGACGGCGGTGATGGCGGCGGCCCCAGCGGCGAGGGCCGTCAATAGTGTGGTTGAGGCGGAAGCCCCGGCCGACCCGGCGGCCAGGCCGCCCAGCCCGAAGAAGGCTAGCGCGGCTACAATGGCACGGAAGGAAAGGACGCCGAAGAGCCACGACGAGCCGTGGTGAGCGGCCTGGTCGGCGGCGCCTGTGTCGCCGCCATGATCGACGTGGAAATCGCTATCACCGTGGAAATCAGTGCCTGCGTCGCCGTGGAAATCGCCACCGAAGTCGTGGCCGATGTCATGGGGCACGTCGATGTCGAACGCCTCGCCCCCAAGCCCCACGAGAGCGAGCAAGAACTGAATGACCAGAACGGTTCCGCCCGCTGCGGCACAGAGGATGAATACACCGGTCATTGCGTGGTCCCCCCAGGATGTGGCAAACGATCACGCCTCCGTGCATGATGGGCGAAGCGTCGCCCCAAGTCAACCACCCCACTCCCCCCATGTGTGTGAGGTTGCGAAGAATCCCCCAGCAATTCTAGGTGAAAAAAGACGCCCGCGGGATCCTCACGCTGGCCAATCCCGTTTCCTGCGTCGCGCTGGAGCCGGGATGGCCGACCCGTTCACTGATAGTAGTTCGCCGGCGGCGGCCGAATATCGGGACCAAATCGAAGAGATTCCCACAATGTTCGGCCTTCGCCGGCGAACTACCTCCAGCGAGACGCCGTTTTCACATTCTTCGCAGTGGAGGTATGGGTCATGATCAAGAAAGATGTTGGTGATTGGCGGCGGCGCGGTCCTGGTGAGCATGGTGTTTGCCGGGCGCGACGCGCTGAGCTACCTCCGCACGTCGGCCGGATACGTGACCGACGCCGTGCAGGAGTCGGTGCCCATCGAGTTCCAGATCGATCGTGCCCGGGGCATGATCCAGGACCTGGTGCCCGAGGTCCGCAAGAACATGCACGTGATCGCCAAGGAGGAGGTCGAGGTGCAGCGGCTCGACGAGCAGATCGCCGAGACGCAGACGCGGCTGGCCAAGGAGAAGGAGCAACTGCTGCGGCTGAAGACCGACCTGGCCTCCGGCAAGGACGAGCTTACAGTACGGCGGCCGCAGCTACACGGCCGACGAGGTGCGGACCGATCTGGCCAACCGGTTCGAGCGCTACAAGACCGGCGAGGCGACGCTGGCCAGCCTGAAGGAGATCCGCAACGCCCGGCAGAAGAGCCTCGTCGGCCGCCCGGCAGAAGCTCGAAGGCATGTTGGCCTCGAAGCGGCAGTTGCAGGTCGAGGTGGAGAACCTCGAGGCCCGCTTGCAGATGGTCGCCGCCGCCAAGACCACCAGCAACTACCAGTTCGACGACAGCCAGCTGGGCCGCGTCAAGGAACTGGTGTCGAACCTGCGCAGTCGGCTGGAAGTGGCCGAGAAGCTGGTCAATGCCGAGGTCTACTACCACGACGAGATTCCGCTGGACAAGGCCGCGCCGGAGAACATCGTCGAGCAGGTGACCGAGCACTTCGCCGCCAAGACGCCCGCGGCGGCGCGAAGAAATGGTGAGCGCAGGACAGTCAGTGATCCTGGTATCATGATTCGAATCGCAGTCAGTCTTCCTGGGACATCAGATGCGCGCATGGAGCGGCTCGCGGCGATGCGCACATTGCCGATCGGTTCATGCTGTGGATCGACGCCGTGGGCGGATACTGGGTCTGCCTGGGCGACGAGGTGACGATCGGCCAGCCGGACCGGCAGGGCACGGCCGACGTGCCGATCCTGGGCGACCTTCGAGCCGGCACGCCCGCATCCGCCGCGACGGCGAAGGATATCTTGATCGAGGCCCTGCGCGAGGTCCGCGTCGACGGCCGGCCGGTGCAGCGACTTCGGCTGGCTGCCGCGACGGCAGCCGGATTCGAGTTGGGCGAGTCGGTGCGGTTGCTGTTTCGCCGGCCGCACCCGCTGAGCGGCACGGCCCGGCTGGATTTCGTCAGCCGGCACCGCACGCAGCCGTCGGCCGACGCCGTGCTGCTGATGGCCGACACGTGCATCCTCGGCCCGAAGCGCGCACAGCCACGTCGTCTGCCGCGACTGGACGCGGGAGGTGATCCTCTATCGGCACGAGGAGGAGTTGTATTGCCGCACGGCGGGCGCGATTCGAGATCGACGGCGTCGCGTGCCGGGAGCGCGGCCGGATCACCAGGAACTCCCGCGTCGCAGGCGAGGGATTTTCGTTCAATCTGGAGGCGATCGGTTGACTGTAACGGTATATGGCCAGTCGGGGACTGGTCCATTTTTCGGCGAGAGACCGTTTTTTGCGGAGATGCGCCGGCCGAAAACATGGACCTGTCGCCTTCCGTGACGCCCGAGATTGCGGACCAGCCGGTGGATATTCACCGCTGTTGAGTGCGGTTACAATAAGGGGTTGACCCATGCAAAAGCGGGTGGCAACCTTGGAACCCAACGACCACGACACGCTGCCGCATCCCAGCGCCCCGGCGGCCGCACCGCCGCCGGCTCCGCCGGCGCGGCCGCGGGCCGGTTCCTCTACGCCAGCGGCGCCCGCCCCCTGGCCGGCTACACGATCAAGCGGGGCGTCGGCCAGGGCGGCTTCGGCGAAATCTACTACGCCATCAGCGACGCCGGCAAGGAAGTCGCCCTGAAGCTGATCCGCCGCAACCTCGACGTCGAGCTCCGCGGCATCCGCCAGTGCCTCAACCTGAAACACCCCAACCTGCTGGACCTCTACGACATCCGCCAGGACGACCAGGGCGACACCTGGGTGGTGATGGAATACGTCGCCGACCAGAGCCTGGAAGACGTCCTGGCCGCGCAGCCCAGCGGCCTGCCGCCGCCGGAGGCGCTGGCCTGGATCCACGGCATCGGCGCCGGCGTGGCCTATCTGCACGACCGCGGCATCGTCCACCGCGACCTGAAGCCGGGCAACATCTTCTGCGACGAAGGCGTGGTCAAGGTCGGCGACTACGGCCTGTCGAAGTTCATCTCGTGCAGCCGCCGCAGCGGACACACCGAGAGCATCGGCACCGTCCACTACATGGCGCCCGAGGTGGCCAACGGCCGCTACGGCAAGGAAATCGACGTCTACGCCCTGGGCGTGATCCTCTACGAGTTGCTCACCGGCCGCGTGCCGTTCGAGGGCGAGAGCGTCGGCGAGGTGCTGATGAAGCACCTGACGGCCAAGCCCGACGTGTCGATGCTCGCCGAGCCGTATCGCAGCGTGGTCGCCCGGGCGTTGGAGAAGGACCCGGCGCTGCGGTTCCCCTCGGCGGCCGAGATGCTGGCCGCGCTGCCCGCGCCGGACCATGACTTCGCCTTCACCTGGCGGCCCGCAGCCCCTGAAGCTACGGCCGAGAAATCCGTTGCCGACGAGAAACCTGCGGCCGATGGTCGCGGCGAGCGTCGCCCACGGGCCGGCGATCAACTCGGCGAGACCATTCCCATGGCCAGCGTCGTTCCCGAAGAGCCGATTCTCCGCGCCCTGCGCGAACGCTTGCGACGGTTTCGCCAGGAGCAGAGGGAAGACAGTTGGGAGCACCGACGCAAAGCCTTCTTCATGATCGCGCTGGTGATCGTACTGATTGCGTTCGGGCCGTCGGCCGCGCCGTTCGCGTTCGTGCTCAGTATTCTGCTCGTGCCCTTCGTGTTTGCGCTCTGCGTGCTGTACGGTGTCTATCGGTTGGCGTGGGCATTGATGCAGGGGATCGGCGGCAGGTCGTTCCGGGCCGACACGGCACCGCCGGTTTCAAGCACGTCGCCGCCAAATGCCTCATCCACCGCAGAAGCCGCCCGCCGGCAGCACGGCTGGCGGCGCTGGGGCGACAAGCCCGCTCCGGCGATGGTTGTCAAGCCGCCGCGCGAACGCCTCGCCGAACTGATCGGCTCGCTGTTGGGCAGTTCGCTGGTGGCCTTGGCGATGTGTGCGGTCATAGTGTTGATCGAAAGCTATTGGGCCGGCGCGGCGAGCATCCCCAGGCCGGAGCAATTCGCGTGGCTGCTGTTGGTGAGCATGGCCGGCACGTGGGCGGTGCTGATCCCAGCGAAATTGTGGGAGGGCGCCCGCGGCGAGCCGATGCTCCGCCGGTTCATCATGATGGTGATTGGCATGGGGGTCGGTGCATTAGCGTTTGCCGCGGCGGAGTTGTTGATGGTCAGTCTGCCGCCGGCCGCCGGCTACCCCAAGCCGCCCGACTACGATTTGCCGCTGAGCTTTTACGCCCTCGACGGCCGGCCGATGATGATGGCCCACGCGGCCTGTTTCGGCACGCTGTTTCTGCTGATGCGCTGGTGGCGGCAGGCCGATCCGTTGCGGCCGGCGCGGCTGAGCTTGTGGACGCTGATCGTCACGGGCGTAGTGGCGGGGATCGTGGCCCAGGTGTGGCAGTTTCCGCAGCCGTGGCTGCCGATGGTCGCCGTCACGATCTCCGCGTCGGTGCAATTGGCCAGCCCGTGGCGGCACCCGAGCAAGCGAGGGCGACACGCGGACGTGTAGACGTGAAACGGAATTGGTTCCGATCTTCCCGAAAGTCGAACGGAATGAACTCCATCCCTCGTGAAGAACGAACGTAATGAACTCCGTTCTACGAGGGACATGAGGCAGCGGCCGACAGCCGCCGACGGTAATCGGAGAACATGACAATGGGGGCTCTTGGTCCTATGCATTATCTTTGGCTGGCAGTGATTATCGTGTTGCTGTCCATCTCACGAACGCGGAAGGCCGGGCTCGTCGTATTAGCTGTGCCGATCTTCTTGGTTGTTGTCGCTGTTGGCGTACGGATGCTCGCACCCGCACCGTTAGTTGCGACGGTCAGCTCGACGAAGGCCGCGGCTCTGAGGGCGGAGGCCGACTTGCCGCCGGGGCACGTGCCCGTGACGCTCACTTCTGAGCCGAACTCGGTGCCTTCGAAGGCCGTATTGGCCGAAGCCGCCGCCGAGACTGTCGAGAAAGACCCCGCCAGGCCCGCTCCCGCGCCGCCCGCGTGGCTCAACAGTCCGTCGCACATGGTCGGCGACGCCTACCAAATGAGCATTGCCATCGGCCCGTACACCACGCGGCTGGAATGCGACGCCAAATTGCCCGAGGAACTGGAGAAAGCCGTCGACCGCTACGTCGACGTGGTCCTCGATGGGCAGGCCGCCGGCAGAATCCGGCTGCCGGCCAGCTATCTTCGCGAGCATCTCGTCAAAGAGCAGTGGGAAGAGCACCAGCAATTCTCCCTCGGCCCCATGATCTCGCTCCACGTCTTGCTCCAATTCGACCGAAAGATGAAGGACCGCATTCTCGAGGAGAACCAGCGGGCCATCATCGCCCGGCGGCTCTGGATTACGGGAGCCGGGCTCGGCGCCGGACTGGCGCTCTTAGCCGTGTTCTACGGCTATCTCCGGGCCGACTTGGCGACCGGCGGGCGGCGTCGGGGCGGCTTGCGTTTGGCCGCCGCAACCGCCATACTGGGGGTGGTTGCGGTCGCCATCGTATTATGGACGAGTTGATGTCTCGGCCCCCGGAAGTCGACGCTCTGTTGGTTCGCCGCATCCGCGAGGGTGACGCGGAGGCGTGGAACGAATTGATCGCCCGGTTCGAGGGCCGGCTGCTGGCCTATGTCGAGAGCCGCACGCGCCAGCAGTCGGCGGCCGAGGACCTCGTGCAGGAGACGTTCATCGGCTTCCTGACCAGCCTGCCGAACTTCGACGAGCATCGGCCGTTGGAAGGATACCTGTTCTCGATTGCCGCCCACAAACTGACCGACCATCTGCGGCGAGAGGGGCGGCGGCCTACCTTGCCGCTGATGCCCGATAGCAGCGCCGCCGGCAGTTGGGAACCGGCCGGCAGCGCCCGGCCGGCCAGCAGCATCGCCCGCAGCGGCGAACGCCGCCATTTGGAAGAAGCCGCGCTGGCCGCCGCCATTGCCGCGCAGGTCGATCATCTCCGCCGTCACGGGCAATGGGAGAGACTGGAATGCGTCGAACTCCTGTTCGTCCGCGGCTGGTCGAACAAGGAAACGGCCAACTGGCTGGGCATCGGCGAGCAGACCGTGGCCAACTACAAGTTCGAGTTCGTTGCCAAGCTGCGTTCGACAATCCGTTCGCAGGGATTGCCGAGAGAGGTTTTTCCCGAGTTGTATCAGTAGTGGTTAGTTGTCAGTACTCAGCACCATACGCCATCCACCATCCACCATGTTCCGCCCGTCCGACCTGGAAGCGTACCTCGACGAGGCCTTGCCGCCGGAGGAGATGGCCCGGATCGAAAAGGCCGTCCGGGACGACCGCGGGCTGGCCGAGCAATTGGCCAAGGTCCATGCCCGCCGCAACACGGGCGTCCACTCGCTGGGCGAAATCTGGCGGCAGCACCGGCTCAGTTGTCCGTCGCGCGAACAGTTGGGCAGCTTCTCTGCTGGGCGCCGTGCCGGAGGCATTCGCCAATTACGTCACCTTCCACGCCAAGGTGATCGGTTGCCGCTATTGCCAGGCGAACTTGATCGACTTACAATCGCAACAGGCTGGCCGGGAACCGATCGCCCACAGCCGCCGCCGCAAGTATTTCCAGTCGAGCGCCGGTTACCTGAAAAAGGAGCACTGAGATGAGCCAACAAGAGGGAAAAGACACGGTCAATTTGTCGCGGCGACGTTTCATCCAGCATTCCTCGCTGGCGCTCGCCGGCGCCGCCGCAAGCGAGTTTCCTTTCGCTCGGGCCGTGCATGCGGCGGGTCCCGAGACCGAGATCAAGATCGGACTGATCGGCTGCGGCGGCCGCGGAACCGGCGCGGTTCTCGACGCCTTGGGCGCCGCCAGCCGGGCCATCTATCCCTCCACCGGCTATCACACCGAGGACGTCGTTCAAGCGCCGACCCTGCAAAGACGAGACATCAAGGTAGTGGCCCTGGCCGACCTCTTCGAGGATCGTTTGACCCGTTGCGCCGGGCAACTTGCCAAGCTCGGCATCACGATCCCCAAGGAGCAGTGTTTCACCGGCTTCGACGCCTACAAGCAGTTGTTGGCCGTGCCGGAGATCAATTACGCGATTCTGACCACGCCGCCGCACTTCCGGCCCATGCACCTGAAGGCGGCCATCGAGGCCGGCAAGCACGTCTTCATGGAGAAGCCGGTGGCCGTGGACGTGCCGGGCGTGAAAATGGTGATGGACGCCGGCCGGCTCGCCACGCAGAAGGGCCTGGGCATCGCCGCCGGCACGCAGCGCCGCCACGCCAAGAGCTACCAGGAAACCATCAAACGCCTGCAAGACGGCGCGATCGGCGAGATCGTCTACGGCCGCTGCTACTGGGATGGCGGCGAGATTTGGGTGATCAAACGCGAGCCCGGCTGGAGCGACATGGAGTGGCAACTCCGCAACTGGAACTACTTTACCTGGCTCTCCGGCGATCACTACGTGGAGCAACACGTCCACAACCTCGACGTGATGAACTGGGTGCTGGGAACGCATCCGATCCGGGCGGTCGCGGCGGTGGGCGGGCGGCAAGTCGCGCATCGGCCCGGAATGCGGCCACATCTTCGACCATTTCGCCGTGGAGTTCGAGTACCCCAACGACGTTCGCATGTTCAGCCAGGCCCGCCAGATCAACGGCAGCGACAATCTTGTGGGCGAGGTCGTGGTGGGCACCCGCGGCACCAGCGACTGCTGCAAGTTTATCAAGCCCAGAAACGGCGACGTATGGCGTTTCCGTGGCCAAGACCCCAACGCCTATCGCCAGGAACACGACGACCTGATCGCCAGCATCCGGGCCGGCAAGCCGATCAACGACGCCCAGGCCGTGGCGGAAAGCACCATGACCGGGATCATCGGCCGCGAGGCAGCCTATAGCGGCACGGCGATTGAATGGGACGCGGCCGTGCAATCCACCAAACGGCTGGGGCCGGAGAAATACGAGTTTGGTCCCTGCCCGATGCCCGAGATCGCTCGGCCCGGCCAGTATCAATTCCTGCCGCCGGCGTAGGGCGCGGCCAAACGTGCGCCGCCCACTTTTTCGAACGATGCTCTTTCCAGCGGGTCGTGAATGTCGCTCGGCATCCGCGATCCAACGACCGCCATGCGCCTCGCCTACAGTTCTAACGCCTATCTAAACTTTTCGATCGAGGAAACCATCGCCCGGATCGCCGGGCTCGGGTATCGAGGGTTGGAGCTTCTGGCCGACGTGCCGCACGCCTGGCCCGCGGGCTTGCTGGCGGAGCGGAAGCGGGCGATTCGCGCGTGCTTAGAGCAACGCCAACTCGGCATCGCCAATATCAACGCCTTCATGATGAACGCCGTGGCCGATCCGCGGCAGCCCTACTGGCACCCGTCGTGGATCGAGCCCGACCGGCACTATCGGGCGATCCGCCGCGAACACACTAAGCGCCACCCTGTGCCTGGCCGCGGAACTCGGCGCGCCGTCGATCCAGACCGAGCCGGGCGGACCGCTGCAGTCCGGCCAGTCCTGGCATTCGGCCGCCGACGTGTTCTACGACGAGATCATGCCCTGCGTCGAGTTGGCCGAAGAGTTGCAGGTGCTCCTTTTGATCGAGCCGGAGCCGGACCTGATGATCGAGACCTTCGAGCAATATCTGGAGTTCGCCGGGCGGATCGACTCGCCTTGGGTGGGGTTGAACTTCGACATCGGCCATGCGTTCTGCACGGGGCAGGACCCGCAGCAGTGGATCGCCCGGCTGGCCCCCCACACCAAGCATTACCACGTCGAGGACATTGCCGCCACGCGAAAACACGCCCACCTGGTACCCGGCCGCGGGGTGATTGACTTTCCGGCCGTCTTGCGGGAAATTGCCCGAAGCGGCTACCAGGGCTGGCTCACCGTCGAGCTGTACCCCTATCTCGACGACCCGGACGGGGCGGGACGAGAAGCGAAGGCTTTTCTGGAAACGATCATCGAGCGCGTCACGAATGATGAATGATGAATGATGAATCGAGTGCGAGCGACGATGGCTCCCGCTTGCGGCTTCGCAGCGGTTCTGCCTTCCGCAGCTACCTCGAACTGATGCGGCTGCCGAACGTCTTCACGGCCGTGGCCGATGTGGCGATGGGGTTCCTCTTCGTGCAGTCGAGCGACTGGCGGTGGGACCCCTGGCACGACTCGTGGACGCTGGCCCTGTTGATCGCGGCGTCGAGCTTGCTCTACATCGCCGGCGTCGTGCTCAACGACGTGTTCGACCTGGAGATCGACCGAAAGGAACGGCCCGAGCGGCCGCTGCCCTCGGGCCGGGTCCCGCTCTGGGCGGCGCGTCTGCTCGGCTGGAAACTGCTGGTTGTCGGCATGTTGCTGGGCATTGCCGGCGTGTCGGTGGGCACCGGCGGCGGGTTCCTGGCCGGCCATCTTGGTTCTGTCGCCGTTGCGCCCTGCTGGCTGCCTGCATTCTGATTTACGACGCTTGGCTGAAGCGAACCCCGATCGGCCCCCTGGCGATGGGCGGCTGCCGCACGTTCAACGTGCTGTTGGGCATGAGCGCCGCGGGCGTGAAACTGCCCGCCGACTGCTGGCTGGTGGCCGGCGGCATCGGGGTCTACGTGGCCGGCATAACCTGGTTCGCCCGCAAGGAATCCGACGATAGCGACCGCCGGCAACTGGCGCTGGCCACCGTTGCGATCGCTGTGGGCATCGCTATGGTGGTCGGCGTCCCCAACTGGTCGGACCGCGTTATCCCCGAGGTGCAACTTGATCCGCGGCACTGGTACCTGTTGACCTGTATCTTGGGCGTGCTGATCGTTTGGAGGTGCCTGTTGGCGATCGTCGAGCCGGCGCCGGCGCGAGTGCGGATGGCCGTGGCCCAGTGCGTGCTCTCCATCGTCATGCTCGACGCCGTGGCCTGCTATGCGATCCGCGGCCCGTACTGGGCGGTGCTGATCCTGTTGCTGTTGGCCCCCGCCATGTTTCTCGGGCGGTGGATCGAGATGACATAGTATGAATGATGTGTGTGATGAATGATGAATGATGAATGATGAATGACAGCAGTTGAGGGCCTTAGATCCTGATCGGTGAACGACTTCGTTCCATTCATCACTCACCATTCATCATTCATCATTTCCTCCCATGTTTCTCGGCTACAACACCAACGGCCTTGCCCATCACGACCTGTTCGACGCGGTCGAATTGTTGGCCGAGATCGGTTATCGCGGCGTGGCGATCACGATCGACCACAACGCCCTGCCGCCAAGTAGACGCGGCATCCTGCCGCGTCCGGGATTCGGCAGGCCCGTCAGGCAGCAAATCCTCCATCTGCGGCGGCTCCTTGAACGGCTGGGCATGCGGTCGGTCATCGAGACCGGCGCCCGATTTCTGCTGGATCCAAAGGTTAAGCACGAACCGACGCTGCTCTCCGAAAATCGCCGTGCGCGGATCGACTTCTACAAGTATGCCGTTGACTGCGCCGTCCAGTTGGGCAGCGATTGCGTATCGCTATGGTCGGGTGCCGTTCGCGAGCCGATCTCCCGCGAACAAGCCA
The DNA here is from genome assembly GCA_963759115.1 of uncultured Planctomycetaceae bacterium. Taxonomy (GTDB): domain Bacteria; phylum Planctomycetota; class Planctomycetia; order Pirellulales; family Thermoguttaceae; genus CAVWXT01. The sequence continues at coordinate 1,657,868 of CAVWXT010000005.1, read as the reverse complement.
CGCAACGGTTGCTGGAGGGGCTGCGCGAAGTGCTCGACTACGCAGCCGTGCAAAATGTGTTGGTCGCTTTCGAGCCCGAGCCGGGGATGCTGGTCGATTCGCTTAAGGCGTTTGAGGAACTGCTCGGGCCGATCGACGCGCCCAACCTGCGTCTGACGCTCGACGTCGGTCATCTCCAGTGCCAGGGCGAAACGCCCATTGCCGACGTGATCCGCCGGTGGGCGTCCCAGTTGGTGAACGTACACCTCGACGACGCGCGGACCGGCACGCACGAGCACTTGATGTTCGGCGAGGGCGAGATCGACTTCCCGCCATTTTGCAGGCGCTGGCCGACGTGGGCTACACGGGCGGCGTCTATGTGGAACTCAGCCGCCACAGCCACGAGGGGCCGCAAGCCGCCCTGAAGGCGTTTCGGTTCCTCAGTAACATTCTGGACGAACAAAGAGGGAACACTAATCTTCGCTAATTCTCGCTAATCGCTTCTATCAGCGGAGATTGGCGACGATTAGCGTTCTCCTGGCTGGCTCGCAATGGGGGGCGTATTGCTCGATCGCGCACGACTTCCTGCCGTCCGTTCGAGCGCCCGTCAGGGGAAGCTCTTCAGCAACGCCGCAAGTTCGCGAAGGTAGACCGGCTCGGCGGTCGGATCGAGGTCGCTGACGGCCGGCTCGTACCCGCCCTGGGAGAACGACTCTTGCGTGGGAAAGTAGCCGACGCTGCCGTTGGTGTAGCCCATCAAGTGGGCGTATTGCGCGGGGCAGGCCGCCTTCACCCGCTTGCCGATCGCGCTGAACATCTCGCCCGGAAACGAGACCCACATCAGCGGCCCGATGCGGACCGCGGTCGTCGGCGCGCTCACGGCCGTCTTGCGGAAGTCCTGGAACAACTCGCGGTAGGTCCGCGGCAATTCGATCTCCTTGGTCACCAGTTCGATGCGGGCCTCGATGGGCTGCGGATCGAGCCGCCGGTAGACGCGCACGACTTCGGCGCCGATCTCATCGCCCAGCGCGTGGGTGTGGCGGATGTCGTCTTTGTGGCCGTCCAATCCGCCGACCACGCGGGGGTTGATATCGCCCGCAGCCCCCTGCACGAACATCGTGCCCAACCCCGGTATCTGTTTCTCGGCATAGGCCAGCATCCGGCCCATCCATTCGCCCGAAATCTTGCCATTGCGGCCGCCCAGCGACGTGCCGTGGCAGGCGTAGTGGACCATCAGGGCCAGCGGTTTGCCGGCCGCGTCGTCGATCCGCACGAGTTGCACGGCATCATCGATCGGACCGGTGGGATTGGCGCCCAACCGGATCACTCCGCCGAACTCCTTTACTTTCACGGGCTTGTCGGTCTTCGCCTTGCCGAAACTCTGGCTGACGTCGTTCTCGTCGAAAGTCAGTTCCGAAGAAACGTCGGCCGGGCGGACCTGGCGCCGGTTCATTGCCACTCTCGACCGGCCTTCACCGGCCGCGATCCGCACCGGCTGGAGGCCGGCCACGGCCTTCTTCGCCACCGCGATCAGCGCTTCGTTGTAGCGGCGATCGAAGGCCGTCGGGCCGTCGGGCTTGGGCATCGGCGAGGAGTGGTTGTGGGCGTCGCCGCAAAGGACGTGATCTTTCGGAATGCCGACCGCGGCCGCAATTCGCTCGCGAAACACCGGGCTCTCCTGCGTGTCGATCAGATCGCTCTCGACGAAGAGCACGGAGGCAGTGCCGTCGTTGAAGCAAAGGGCCCGCACAAACAGCCGGTCGCCTTCGTGAACCCCTTCGGAGGGCGCGCCTCGCAAGTTGTAGCCGCCCATTTCCACGGGCTCGGTAGGCGTGATGTCTTCCTTGGCATAGCTGGCGCAGATTTGTTGGGCATAGCAGGGACCTGCCAGCAAGACCAGAAGCACTGCGGCACTGAGCATTCTCATCGGATCATCTCCTCACCAAGCTGCCGTGAAACGTGCACGGTGCAGAACCACTGCGGCGCCGCCACGAGCGATGCCGCCTTCACCAATCTTTCTGCCGGAAATAGCGGCCATTATAGCACAATTGGGGCAGGCCCCCCAACAAAACGCCATTGCGGTCGGAAGCCAGTTCGCACCGGGTCGGCCGTCCTCGAACTCGACGGCGGCGGCAAGAGACTGTAATCGCCCTAAGTACCGTGTTATCAATATGTTAGACCGTTCAACAAACGCCAATGCCTGCACGCGATCAAGGGTGGAAACGGACGGGGCGATCTCGGCGGCTCGCGTACAAACCACCCGAACGAGGAAAATTGACCGATTTCTGCTTTCTTCGTCCAGCCTCCCTTTGCATTCCCCTGGGGCTTTGCTACACTGAGGGGCTTAGTAGTTCCATTGGTAACACATTTTGTAGGCCGAGTTGTACAGAGACGCGGTGGAAGGAACGTGCTTCCTGTAGAAGCATCCCGAGCCATCCGACGTGGAGCAGTCGTGGTAACCTGATGACTATTACCAGAGAGCGGAAGACGGAACTGATCGGGACGTATCAGCGGGGCAGCAACGATACGGGCTCCCCGGAAGTCCAAATTGCCATTCTGACGTCGCGGGTCAACAGTCTGACCGAGCACCTGCAGGGTCACAAGCGGGATTTCGCTTGTCGGCGGGGCTTGTTGATGCTGGTCAGTCGCCGGCGGCGACTGCTGGATTACCTCAAGAAGGTCGATCCGCAGCGTTACCTCGACATCATTCGCCGTCTCGACATTCGCAAGTAGTCGAGGCGGTTTTTCTTGCCCCGTGGCGGTTGGCTCGTGGTCATCACGGGCGGCGTCAAGCTCTCTTCTGTGCTGCGCCGCCAGTGCGCACGGCGATCTTGCCGGTTCCCTCTCCCATTTCGCGCCGACAACTCAAATCCAGATGAAGGTAGGAACGAACAGTGAAAGTACGTGTTGAGCGACAAATCGGAGCGTCGATTCTTTCCATGGAGACCGGCGAACTGGCCAAGCAGGCTGCCGGCAGTTGTCTTGTGCAGTACGGCGAGACGGTGGTGTTGGTGGCAAGCGCCTCGGGCGGCGCCCGGCCGGGTGATTTCTTCCCCTTGACCTGCGACTATCGCGAGCGCGTGGCCGCGGCGGGCAAGTTCCCCGGCGGCTTCCTCAAGCGCGAAGGCCGGCCCACTACCAAGGAAACCCTCACCGCCCGGCTGATGGACCGGCCCATCCGGCCGCTGTTCCCGGAGTGGTTCCGCGACGAGGTGCAGGTGCAGGCCTTCGTGATGGCCAGCGACCGGCAGAACGACGGCGACGTGCTGGGCATGAACGGGGCCTCGGCCTCCTTGGAGGTCTCGCCTTTGCCGTTCCAGGGCCCGATCGGCTCGGTGCGGCTGGGTTGCATCGACGGCCAGTTCGTGCCCTTTCCCACCCACGACGCCTTGGAGGAGAGCGAACTCGACCTGATCGTCTCGGGCAACAAGGAGTCGATCCTGATGATCGAGGGCTTTGCCCGCGAAATGCCCGAAGACCGCATGGCCGAAGCGGTCATGACGGCCCACCAGTACATTCGCCAGATCTGCGAGATGCAGGAGGAGTTAGCCCAAAAAGCGGGGACCGTGAAGAAGCAATACGAAGTCCCGCCGGCCGATCCGCTGGTCGAGACCGTGCGGGCGAGGTACTACGATGCCTTCCGCGCCGCCAAGCAGACCGAGGGCAAGCTGGTCCGCGCCGAGGCCTGTGCGACGCTCAAGAAGCAGGCCATTGCCGAGTTGATTCCCGATCCGAAGGCCGACGGCGCGATCACCGCCGATGCCTTCGCGGCGGCGTGGGAAGCCTTGGAAACGCGCGTGGTCCGCGACCAGATTCTCTCCGGCACCCGTCCCGACGGCCGTGACTACAAGAAATTGCGGCCGCTCACCTGCAAGGTCGACTTGCTGCCGCGGGTACACGGCTCGGCGCTCTTCCAGCGGGGCGAGACGCAGGCCCTGGTGACCGTCACGCTGGGCACCGGCCGCGACGAGCAGCGCGTGGACGGCCTGGTCGAGGAATACTCGCAGAAGTTCATGCTGCACTACTACTTTCCCTCGTTCTCGGTGGGCGAGTGCCGGCCGATTCGCGGACCGGGCCGCCGGGAAATCGGCCACGGGGCCCTGGCCGAACGGAGCGTCAAGCCCGTCCTGCCCGACCCCGACGCCTTCCCCTACACCATCCGCATCATCTCCGACATCCTGGAGAGCAACGGTTCCAGCTCGATGGCCAGCGTGTGCGGGGCGACGCTGGGGCTCATGGCCGCCGGCGTGCCGATCAGCAATCCCGTGGCCGGCATCTCCGTAGGGCTGGTGAAAGAGCCCGGCCGTTACGTGCTGTTGACCGACATCATCGGCGACGAAGACCACTTCGGCGACATGGACTTCAAAGTGTCCGGCACGCAGAAGGGCATCACCGGCATCCAGTTGGACCTGAAGATCGACGGCATCAGCGAGGAGGTCATTCGCGACGCGCTCAAGCAATCGCGCGAGGCCCGGATCGAGATTCTTCGCGCCATGCTTTCGGCCATCCCGCGGCCGCGGCCGGAAATCTCGCCGTGGGCGCCGCGGCTGCTGCGCACCCACATCGACCCCGAGAAGATCGGTCTGCTGATCGGTCCGGGCGGCAAGATGATCCGCTCCATCCAGGAGGCCACCGGCGCAGATCGAGGTCGAGGACGACGGCACGGTAAGCATTGCCTCGTTCAACGCCGAAGGCGCCAGGAGTGCCTGCGCCGCGTCGAGGCCCTCACCGCCTCGGTGGAGGTCGGACGGATCTACGACGGCCGGGTGACCAGCGTCAAGGACTTTGGCGCCTTCATCGAGATCCTGCCCGGCAAGGATGGCCTGTGCCACATCAGCGAGCTGGCCGAAGGCTACGTCAACAGCGTGGCCGACGTCTGCAAGGTCGGCGACGAGATGAAGGTCAAGGTGATCGCCATCGACGACCAGGATCGGGTGAAGCTCAGCCGCAAGGCGGTGCTCCGCGAGATGGCCGCCGCCGAAAAGGGCGAAGGGAAGTAGTTCCTATTGCGGACGATTGAAAAAAGGTGCCATGCCCACGCTTGTCGTGGGCATGTTGTTTTTTCGGTCGCGGCCTCAATTCGGTAGACAGGCTCGCACGCCTGACCTACTTGGCTCAGTTTCAGTTCTCCGACCGTGATTGTAGTGACCAAAGCTCGAACTCCCGAACCTGTCGTCGCATTTCATCCGGTGACGATGGCAGAGTGACCGACTCCACGGGAAGGAGAACGCCGAGGTCACGCAGCTTGGCGATCCACATTATCATTTCAGGCGTGATAGTGCCCGCGTTTCCTGCGATATTGAACTGTGTGTGGGCTAACACGCTGACCATCTGACATATTCGAGCTTCGTTCTTCACTCTGCACAAATGAGTCTCAACAAGCTCACTATTCGCGGTTAAGAACTGTCGGCCAGCCTCGTTACCCGGCGGCCTTCCGAAAAGCCCGTTGGTGACGGCCGCTGCCAATGAAACTGCCATCTGCTCACCAAACTGCGGGGTATATCTCTGCATGAGCCAGAGAACAACTACCTTGCCCGCTGCACTGATAGAGTTCTCGACTTCTGCTCTCAACGGCTTGCTGAAGAATCTAGCCAGTATTCCCATGATGTTTTGCCCTTGTTTTCAGCTCAAATCGGAGTCTCATGGCTTGGTTGAAGCCGTGATAGGCTTATCCGCGCCGTCGCACGTGTTCGTACTGTCTTGTGCCAAGAGTGATCGGAAGGCGCGTGACGATACGCCCGAGTAAATCGGCACACTTCTCATCGTATTGTTTCAAGTACTCCACGCAAATGGAATGGGTCTTGGGAATTGGATGCAACACGCGGTCGTTTGCGCCTTGAAGCGATTCGTTGCCGAACGCCAGATCTGTCAAATCAGACGAGCCTCCTGGCCACGAGAACCCCCAAAAACGGCCCGCACGGGAGTCCAATTCGTTCTTCTTCGCAGGACCGCCCCAATGGACGACAGTATTGTTCCTCACGCGACGCAGCTTCTCGACGTACGCAGGTTGTTTCGGGCGTTTTGGGACATCCAAACGCAACTGGAGTTCGTTGTTGAGTTGGCCAAGTTCTGTTAGCAAAACCTGGAATCCGTTTTCGAGTGTGAAGAAAAAATTGATGTAGGAAAACAAGCAGTGGATGTAGCGAGGCTTGAGGGATTCAAGGGCATTCATTTGGCTGAACGCCATTTCTGAATCATCAACCGCCTCATGGGGAACGGCAAAGCACGCGGCAGCCTGCCCCCAATCGGACTGGATCAAATAAAGAATTTGCCACAGTGTCGGAATGATTTCGGTGTGCGATAGCGAGGGCAAGAGCCACGTGCCGCCACCGTCGCGGTGATCCCAGACGCGGACCGGTGCGATCTTTGAGATCGCGAGCGCGCTGGGCTCGGGGGACACATCGCCTAATTTTTGCATTTCCTTTTGTGCGGGCATGCAAACGGGGGTCGGAAGTCCTTGTTTGGATTACCCTGCCCCCGACAACAGTAGCGGCGAGTCGTGCTCGATTTGGAACCGCTCGACAACGCAGCCGGCCTTCTGAACATCGGCCACGGCGCTGCGGGTCGCGGACTCCAGACTGCCGGCCTCGCGGTGAAAACTGATGTAGGGCGTGCCGCAGCACTTTCCCGGCGTGCCGTCGTCGCAGCCCGCCTCAAATAGCGCGTCGGCCAACGCCTCGGTGATCTCGGTGCCTTCTTTCAAGATCAAGTCAAACTGGTAATTCATGGTTGCCTCCGGTAATGAGGGATGTGTCAATTTTAGCATGGCCCGTTCGGGAAAGAAATGGATGGGCTTGACTGTGCGGCCTTCAGTCAGCAGAGAAATCCTCGAAGAGAGACTGCCAGTCACGAGCCCCATGCATCACCCGCGCCACGTGGATGCCGTTCGACTCAGGACGGTAGAAGACCAGGTAGCTATTGAATCGCCGCACAGACCAGACGCGAATGTTCGCAGCCAGCGGATTCTCGAAGGGGCAAAGACTACCGATCTCCGGCGTTTCCGCCAAGCGATCAAAGGTTGTTTCCACCGCCCGGAGGAAACGCTCCGCCGCCTCAATGCTGTCGTGAGCGATGTAAGAGGCAATGTCCACGAGATCCCGATACGCCTGCGGACTTTTCGTGATCGCCTTGTTCATGCCCGGCCTCAAGGGATGGAAAACACGCGGCCTTATCGCTTGACGTGACGTCTACGAACCTCTTGGCGTATCGCCTTCCAATCCTCCCGAGTCATAGGCGTGGGCTTGCCACTTTGCAGACCCTTGAGAATCTCCGATTCCAGTGCGGTCCACGCACGCTCATCCTGAGCCGCGCGAATCAGCGCCCGAATATATTCGCTGGCGCTGCTGTAGCCCCGCTGGGCCACTTGCGATTGAACAAAGACCTTCATCGGCTTGGGCAAAGCGATGTTCATCGTTTCCATAGCGTTGGCGCTCATACCGTTTCTACTCCAATCGCGAAGCCTGCATAAGGCCGTCATCATCCACAATGAATCATACACTTGTTGACAATAATTGTCAATCTGCTGCCAATAGGAAAGAAGGGGCGACAGCCGCCGCTGCCAATCCCTCGCCACAACCGGGTTGTGCTTTCGCCTCCGCCCATTACAATTCTCCTTATGCCCCGCAACGACGAACTGAACCAGTGGCTGATCGATCAGTACGCGGAGATCGCCCGGCTGGCCGGCGGGCTGGCCCACGAAATCAAGAACCCGCTATCGACCATCCGCATGAACATGGAGTTGCTGGCGGAGGACTTCCGCGACTCCGAAGCGCCCCGCGACCGCCGGGCGCTCAAAAAGGTCGAACTGGTGCAGCGGGAGTGCCAGCGGCTGCAAGACCTGTTGGACAACTTCCTCCAATTCGCTAGGGCCCATCGGCTGAATCTCCAGCCCAGCGACCTGAACGCGCAAGTCCGCCAGGTGTTGGACTTCTATCGGCCCAAGGCGAAGGAAGCCGGGGTGGAGATCATCGACTATCTGCCCGGCAACCTGCCCACGGTGTTGTTGGACCGCGAGGCGTTCCACGGGGCGCTCTTGAACCTGGTGCTCAACGCCGAACAGGCGATGCCCGGCGGCGGGCAACTCGTGGTGCGGACCTACGGCACGGCCGACGGGGTGGCCCTGGACCTGATCGACACCGGTTGCGGCATGGACGAAGACACGCGGGCGCGGGTGTTCGAGACCTTCTTTTCCACGAAGCGCGGCGGATCGGGCCTGGGGCTGCCCACCACGCGGAAGATCATCGAGGCCCACGGCGGCCGAATTGCCCTGCAGAGCGAGGTGGGCCGTGGCACGCAAGTCACCATCAAGCTGCCCATCCCGGCGCGGCTGCCGGCGGAGGGCATTGGGTAGTAGAATTGTCACTTGACGGTGGCGTTGTCATGCGTGGGGCGAACATTCCTGTCGGCAAAGGAACTTCCGAACCTATTGTGGCCAAGCAACTTAGTCGCTGTTCAAAAATAAGTTAGCCGTTTGTATAATCTGCGTATTCCGCTTCCATGGATGGAGAGACGGTCATGGCAGACAAGGATTGCAGGCGCATTTGCCGGTGTCGCTGCCGAGGATGTCGCTCGCGTAGCGATGCGGATTTGGTTGCGTACCATCGGGCCATCAATCGAGTGATGGCCGAGTTGGACGAACGGAGTCGGCGGTTGTTCGCCGGGATCGTGGCCCGGCAACGCGGACACGGGGGCGTCCAGTTGGTGGCGGAAATCACCGGCCTGAGCCGTATGACAATCCGCCGGGGATTGCGCGAAAGCGAACGCGGACAGGTGGCGTCTTCAGAGCGAGTACGGCGTCCCGGCGGCGGACGAAAACGAGTCGAAAAAAAACGCCACGTGTGCGGGAGTTGTTGAAGGGGCTGTTGCGGGATGCGACGGCTGGCGATCCGATGGGTGGTCTGCGGTGGACGCACAAGACCACCCGCAACCTGGCCGCTGCATTGACGCGACGTGGCGTACCGGTCGGGCACGTGACGGTGGCTCGGTTGCTGCGAGCACAGAAGTACTCGTTGCGATCGAACCGCAAGCGGTTGGGTGGGAAGAGAGATCCCTATCGGGATCAGCAATTCCGCCTGTTGGGGCGTCGGCGACGGCGATTCCAACGGCAAGGGTGGCCGGTAATCAGTGTGGATACGAAGAAAAAGGAGTTGGTGGGCAACTTCAAAAATAACGGACGCAGTTGGCGGTGTGAGGACCGCGACGTGCTGGACCACGACTTTCCCACACTGGCCCGCGGCCGCGCCTATCCCTACGGCATCTATGACGAGAATCGCAATGAGGGCTATGTCGTGATCGGCACAACTCATCAGACAGCGACCTTTGCCGTGCGTGCCATTCGCTCGTGGTGGCTGAAGGTTGGGCGGCGTCGGTACTCGGGTGTGTCTTGGTTGGCCATCGAAGCCGACAGCGGAGGTGCCAACGGCAACCGTTGTTGGGCTTGGAAGGTGGGCCTGCAAGAATTGGCTGACGAATTCAGATTGACGATCACGGTCGGGCATTATCCCGCAGGAGCCTCCAAGTGGAACCCGATCGAGCACCGCATGTTCAACCTCATCAGTGCCAATTGGGCCGGCGAGCCACTGACCAGTTACGAAGTCATGCTGAAGAACATCCGCACGACACGGTCGAGCACGGGCTTTCGCTGCCGCGCATCGTTGGACACCAAGCTCTACCCGACCAAAGTCAAGGTGTCCGACGAAGCGAAGGCAACCGTGCGGCTGTTGCGACATACCGTCCTACCCAAATGGAACTACACCATCTGTCCACGAAAACGAAACGGCTAAGTTATTTTTGAACAAGTCCTTAGGGTCGACGGGTGAAGTCCCCGCTCCAGAAATGCACCGCCACATACCTTGACTTGAACCGCGAAATAGCCGAAGCTAGTTGTAGAAATTGCTCCCCGCTGGACTTGCCGTAAGGCCCCGGCGGGGTTATTTTTGCGCTCTGCGCCGATTGTGTCGTAACGTCCTCGGGCGGGATTGTTCTGTTTGGGGAGGCCTTTCATGGCCACCGAACCTGCCATCAAGCAAGCCGTGGCTTTCTTTGACGGCCAGAACCTCTTTCACGCGGCTCGGGAGGCATTCGGACACAGCTACCCGAATTACGAACCACAACGTCTGGCATCCCGTATCTGTTCAGTGCGAGGCTGGAACCTGCACAAGACTTGTTTCTATACGGGTGTACCAGACATCGCGGACGATGCGAGGTGGAACCGATTCTGGGCGGCGAAGCTGCTGGCAATGTCACGAGCTGGCGTGCAGGTTTTCTCCCGCTCCCTTCGGTATCGCAACCACAAAGTGCTTCTTCCCGATGGCGGCAGTCGCACCGTGCTGGTTGGTGAAGAAAAGGGTATCGACGTGCGGATTGCGTTGGACGTGGTTCGTATGGCGCACAAGGGCGAGTTTGACGTGGCCCTGGTCTTCAGCCAGGGCCAGGATCTTTCGGAGGTGGCGGCGGAAATTCGCGTCATCGCCAGCGAGCAGGACCGCTGGATCAAGATGGCCTCGGCATTCCCCCTCAGTCCCACCTCCCACAACCGGCGCGGCATCAACCGCACCGACTGGATTACCATCGACCGGGCCATGTACGAAGCCTGCATTGACCCGCGCGATTACCGGCCGAGGCCGCCGAATGGTTAGAGTCGAATCGCCCTGCAGCGCGAACTGGGCCGCGGCACGCAAGTCACCATCAAGCTGCCGATTCCTGCGCGGTTGCCGGCGGAGGGCGGCGGTGGATAAGTCAGCGGCGAGCCCGCCCGCCGTTGGCGGGTGAGAACCTGCACGAACGCCGCAATTACTGGCTCTGCGCTCGCAGCGTCTCCAAAACGTCCCACCGCTCGTACACTTCGGCCAGTTCCTTCTCCAGGGATTGCAGGCGGGTGTTCGTCTTCACGATCTCGCTCGAATCCTGGCGATAGAACGCCGGATCGGCCATCGCCTGGTGCAGTTCGCCGATTTGCGTTTCAAGCACCTCGATTCGCTCGGGCAGCGCCTCCAGCTCCCGTTGTTCCGCGTAGGTCAACCGCCGGGGACGTTCCTTCGGCGGCGCTGCCAGCCTTGCTCGCTCTTTGGCCGGCTCGGTCTTTTCGGTCTTCTCCGTGGCCAGCTCGACTTGCCGCTGCCGGAGCCAATCGTCGTATCCGCCGGCGTATTCCTTGACCCGGCCCTCGCCCTCCAGAACCAGTGTGCTGGTGACCACGTTGTTGACGAACTCGCGGTCGTGGCTCACCAGCAGCAGCGTGCCCGGATACTCGACAAGCAATTCTTCCAGCAGTTCCAGGGTTTCGATGTCGAGGTCGTTGGTGGGCTCGTCCATCACCAGCACGTTGGACGGTTTGGTCAACAGCCGGGCCAGCAGCAAGCGGTTGCGCTCGCCGCCCGACAGACGCGACACGGGGCCAGCGGCCTGCTCCGGTGTGAAGAGGAAAGCCTCCAGGTAGCCGATGATGTGCCGTCGCCGGCCGTTGATCTCGATCGTGTCGGCCCCGTCGCGGACATTGTCGCGCACGGATCTCGCGTTGTCCAACTGGGCGTGGAGTTGATCGAAGTAGGCCACGTCGAGATTCGTGCCGTGGCGGACAGTCCCGCCCTGCGGCGGCAACTGGCCCAGCAGCAGACGCAACAAGGTCGTTTTGCCCGATCCGTTCGGGCCGATCAGCCCGACCCGGTCGCCGCGCATGATCATCGTGGAGAAATCGCGGATGATCGCCGGCCCGCCATAGCCGGCGCTGACGTTCCTGGCCTCGATCACCAGCCGCCCCGACCGCTCGGCTTCCTGGATCTCCATGCGGACCTCGCCCGGCTGATCGCGGCGGGCGCTGTGGACGCTCCGCAGCTTCTCCAGGGCACGCACCCGGCCTTCATTGCGAGTACGGCGAGCCTGAATTCCCGTGCGAATCCAGACCTCCTCCCTGGCCAGCTTCTTGTCGAACTCGGCCCGCTGCCGGGCCTCGGCCTCCAACGCCGCCTCTTTCCGCTGCAGATACGTCTCGTAGTCGCACGACCAACTCGTCAACTGGCCGCGATCGAGCTCGATGATGCGGGTTGCCAGCCTCCGCAACAGCGCCCGGTCGTGCGTGACGAATAGAATCGTTCCCCGGTAGCGGAGCAGAAACTCTTCGAGCCAGCGGATCGCGTCCACGTCGAGGTGGTTGGTGGGCTCGTCGAGAAGGAGGACGTCGGGGCTGCGCACCAGGGCCTTGGCCAGCAGCACGCGGCGCTTCACGCCGGCCGAGAGACTGCCCACGTCGGCGTCCGGTTCCAGGGCCATGCGAGAGAGAATGGCCTCGACCTCCTGGTGCATCGACCAACCGCCGTCGATCTCCAGGGCGTGTTGGACGCGGTCGAGCCGGGCCCGCAATTCGTCGCTCCCGTGAAGCGCCAATTGGTGCGCCAGATGGTGGTACTCGGCCAGGAGTTCGGCCCGGGGTCCCAATCCGCGGGCCACCTCGTCGAACACCGTGCCGGTGAGCCCTTGGGGCACTTCCTGTGCGAGCATCGCGGTCACCAGCCCCTGTTGCCGGGCGATCTCACCCTGCGGCGCATCGATTTCGCCCTGGATCAGCCGCAAGAGCGTGGTCTTGCCCGTTCCGTTGCGGCCCAAAAGGCAAACCCGTTCGCCGGGCTCCAGTATGAGGTTGGCTTGATCCAATACCAGCGGACCGCGGAAGCCCAAAGAAACGTCGCGAAGCGAAATCAGTGCCATCAGTGCATTGTTGCCTCTCCCGCCGGGAGAGGGCAAGGGCAAGTTGCAGCAAGGAATTGTCGAGAAGGGATGTAGGGTGGGTCGAGCGAAGCGAGCCCCACCAACGATGCTTAGACGCAATCTCAGACGCGCGGTTGGTGGGGCTCGCTTCGCTCGACCCACCCTACACAAGCCGGAACAACCTTCACCCCGAAACGATGCCCAGCGGCGGCCGCGTCTTCCAGTTGCCGCGGGTGAAGTCGGGGAAGTCGACCGACGTGCTGTTCTCGCGGATCGAGCGTTCGCTCAAGGCCGAAACCGCGCTCCACGCCGCCGCGTCGTAGACGTCCCAGTCGGTGGCCGTGCCCGTACGCAGGCACTGGATCAAGCGGAAGTCTTCGATGAAGTCCATGCCGCCGTGGCCCGCCCCCTTTGAGCGCTCGGCAATGGTCTTCCACAACGGATGCTCGTACTCTTCGCGATAGGAGGCCAGCGATTCCCAGTCGTGTCCCTTGGTCTTCCCTTCGACGTGGATCTTCTCTTCGGGATACTTGCGGACAATTCCCTTGGTGCCTTGCACGAGAATGCCGCGGCTGTAGGGGCGCGGCGAGTCGGTGTCGTGGTTGATCGTAATGGTCTGCCCCGCAGCGGTCTGGATCAACGTGGTGACCACGTCGCTCAAGACATACTGCTGCCGGGCCTTCGGGCTATCCGGCCCGAAGGCTTGGGCCGCGAACAGTTGCAGTCCCCGCGATTGGCTGCCCATCGAGACGAGGCGGACGAACTGGTTACCCCGGTTGATGTTCATGCACTGTGCAATCGGTCCCAGTCCGTGCGTGGGATAGAGATCGCCGTTGCGCTTCATCGGCATGCGCGAGCCGCCACAGCCCTTCGCCGGCGTCGCTGAGCTTGAGCGCGCGCAGATCGTGCAGGTAGCCGCATTCCGCGTGAGTCAACTCGCCCAAGAGACCTTTCCGGACCATGTTCAAGATCATCAGTTCCGTCCGGTCGTAGCAGCAGTTCTCCATCATGACGCAGTGCCGGGCGGTCTTCTCCGCCGTTTCCACCAACTGCCAGCACTGTTCCAAGCGTCACCGCCGCGGGCACCTCCGTGGCCGCGTGCTTGCCGTTGATCATGGCCGCCAGGCAAACCGGCACGTGCCACTCCCAGGGCGTGGCGGTGAATACCAGGTCCAGGTCCTCCTGCTGGCAGAGACGCTGGAAATCGGTTTCTCCGCGGGTATAGGCCTCGGGCTTCCGCTGGCCGGCTTTCACGACCATCGCTTGCACCCGCGCCGCCTTGCTCTCGACGATGTCGCAGACCGCGCGGATCTCGACCCCTTCGATCCTGAGCATGTTGCCCACGTGATTGGTGCCCATGCCGCCGACGCCGACGAAGCCGATTCGCACCGGATCGATGGGCGGGACCTTCGGGAGGCCGAAGGGCGTGCCGGGCGCACTTGCGGCGGCGCTTCCCGCGAGAGCCAGGTTGCCCATCGCCAGCCCCAGTCCGCCGATCGCACTGAGCTTGAGGAAATCCCGGCGGCGACAGTCGCCGTTTGATTGGTACGTGGTCGTATTCATAGGTTCTCCTTCTTGCCTTCGTTGTATCAGGTGTGGCGCCCCAGATCAATCCGCCGCTGGAGGATCAACAGGGCAAAGTCACTCCCATCTGCCGCAGCAGCAGCCAGATTGTGAGGGAAAAGCCGATGAGAATGATGACCCGCCGCACGGCGGTTTGACCCACGCGGCGTGCCGTGCCGGCCCCCGCATAGCCGCCGAAAATGGCGCCGGCCGCCATCAACACGGCCAGACGCCAATCGACCAGCGCCTTGCCATCGACCAGCCCCTTGCCGATGAACATCGCCGCCGCAATGCCGTTGATGCACATGGCATTGAGGTTCTTGAGCGCATTCATGTGGTGGATGTTGGTGAAGCCCAGGTATCCGAAGGCGGCCAGCATGAGGATGCCGATGCCCGCGCCGAAATACCCGCCGTACACTCCCACCATGAACTGAAACACCAGCACGAAAGCCCAGCGCAGCAACGACGTGGGGTTGCCGTATTCGGGAGCGGCAGCCGGCCCGGACCCGTTGTCGATCCCGAGTTGCGCGGAGCGGCGGGCCCGCCATCGAGCCAGCGGTGTTTGGGCGATGAACAACAGTGTCGCCAAGAGGATCAAGTAGGGCACGATCGTGTCGAAGGTGGCGTTGTCGGTCTTCAGCAGCAGCACGGCGCCGAGAATGCCGCCCGCGAAGCTGGGAATGGCCAACACAGCCAACTCGCGCCAACTGCTCCGCAACTCGGATCGGTAGGTCCAGAAACTGCTCAGTGCCCCCGGCCACAGGGCCACCGTGCTGGTGGCGTTGGCCACCTTCGCCACCTGCTGCGCCCAAAGGAGGGCGGGGAACGTCAGCAGCGTCCCTCCGCCGGCCACGGCATTGACCGCGCCGCCGAGCACCGCCGCGACAAACAGCAAACACCCATTTTGCCAGTCCATTGGCCCATTCTCTCTGACCGCGGGACGCCCCACAAGGCCGGGGCGTAGAGTCCCTGCGTTTTTTGGACTGCGGCGATTGATCGCCGCTTTTCGTGGAACGGTCCGGAGTGTCACACAACGCGGCCACACAGAAAAAGCGGCGACTTATCAGCCTTTTTCTAGGGCTTATTGATTGGCCCCTATCATAGCAAGCCGTCCGGTTCTTGTCGCGATACTGGCCACGCCGGGCACTTGATAGACTAATTAAAATGGCGGATAATGTAAGTCTATACGCAGCAAATGGTTAGGTAATGAGGCATAATCCGCCATATTTAATTAGCCTTTTGTGCCCCTTCCTGTTATCATCTTGGCAGAAGAACCGGCCGCGCGGCCGGGCAAGCCCACTGCGTTTATGGAGGAGGCAGACATGGCACAGTTCGATCGGAAGAAACACGTCCTGGTCGGCCTCGCCGGTCAATTGAAGGTCCCCGACGACGACCATATCACCCCAAAACTGCTGATGCTCACGGAAGGGGAATGCGACGGCCTGGGGCCACTCCAGGCCGCCCGCAAGTTCGGCTATAGCCGCCAGCGCTACTTCCAACTCCGCACCGCCTTCGCCAAACAGGGCGCACGGGCGCTGGACAATCAGAAGCGCGGCCCGAAAACCCATTACCGCCGCACGGCGGAAGTTGTCCGCCAAGTGGTGCGGCACCGCTTCCTGGATCCCGAGGCTTCGCCGCAGGTGATCGCCCAAAAGCTCGTGCAGAGCGGTTGGACGATCAGCATCCGCAGCGTGGAAAGGGTGCTGGCCGAGTACGGCCTGCAAAAAAAAACTCCACAGGTTCCGCCCCAGGCCGGAAAGCGAACCCGTCGAGGCGCGGCTCACTCACAAACTGGTCCAGCACGTCGAAGGCGATCCGAGGAGCATTGAACGCGGCGTCCGCCAGCGGCTGGCCGATAAGATCAGCGACAACATGGCGGGCCTCTGGCTGTTGGTCGCAGAACACCTGCGGCTGGGGACGTGGGACCTGCTCCGCGCCTGGACGCAACAGCCCGCCGAGCGGATCGAACCGCGCCTGGCGCTGCAACTGGTGCATGAAGCGGCGCTGTGCAGCAACGGGCTCCGCGCGGGGCGTTGCTTGACGCTCCGCGGCTTCGAGACCCTCAACGGACTGCCCTTCCTGGCGGAGGACACTACGGTGCATGAGGTGCTGGGCGGCGCGAGCGTGGCCCACACCCAGGAACTGCAGGTGGCCTTGGGGAAACTCCGCCGTGCCTCCGGGCATTACCAAGGAAAACTGCTGCTGATCGACCCGCACCGCGCCCGAGCTACAGCCAGCGGCACATGCGCAGGCACAGAAGGAGAGCGGCTCCCGGCCCATCAAGACGGCGCAGACCTTCTTCTGCCTGGATGGCGACAGCGCGCAGCCGCTGTGTTTCACGGTGGCCAATTCCGCCCGGACCGTGAGCCAGGCGACGCCTGAGTTGCTGCGCATGGCCGGGGAAATCCTCGCGCCGCTGCCGGAGCACACGTTGGTGGCCGCCGACACGGAGCACTTCGCCGTGGAACTGGTAGACTACGTCCATACGGAGACCTCCTTCGACCTCATCACGCCCATCCCCAACCGGCAGAGCGACCGGAAGCGCTGGCGGCAGATTCCGGCCGCGGTATTTAAGCCCCATTGGGCGGGCTACGCCACGGCAGTCCTGCGCTACACGCCCCACCATAGCCGCGGCGGCCCGTACTACGAACTCGTGCAACGCCAGGGAGAGCACCCGAGGATTGGCAGTTCAACGGCTTCTTCTCCACCACCAACCGCGATCCGCTCGACGCCCTCACCCGCGATTATCCCCATCGCTGGCACATCGAGGAGTTCTTCAACTTCGACCAGTCGTTAGGTTGGAGACGGGCGGGCACGATGAACACCAACATCCGTTACGGCCAAATGACGACGGCCTTGGTGGCGCAGACCGTGATCCATCAGTTCCGCAAGCGACTTGGAGAGCCCTTCGCACACTGGGATGCCAGACACTTGGCGTCCGATATCTTCCGCGGACTGGACGGCGACATCCGCGTGAAGGACAATACCATCCTCGTTACCTACTACAATGCTCCTAACGCGGAACGCCTGCGGGCCGAGTACGAAGACTTGCCGGCCAAGCTCAGGGCCGAAGGCGTCGCGCCAGGCATCCCCTGGCTCTATGGATTCGAACTCGACTTCCGCTTCCGGTAGCCTGCCCCCGCCGACAGAAGGTAAAATTAATAAGCCCTAGAAAAAGGCTGATGAATCGCCGCACTCCACGGATGCGGAAAGACGCACGGTCTCGAAAAGGGACCAAGTTGCCAAACAACAAGCGGCCGCCCCTTCGCCCAAGGGGCGTCTCTGCGAGGTGGCTTACTGGCGCCTTTTTTTCGTCCTCTAGAGCCGCGGCATTGGGGGTGAATGGCCGATCGCCGCCAAAACATATACACACGTATACACTATTTCCAGCCGGCCGTCAACAGCGTTTTTAGGACCAGGGGCCCGCAGGCCGATTGCAACCCCGCGCACCAGCGACCCGATACCGTGTGCCGAGTGGGTAAACTAACATGGTGTCTTTCGGGTATCGTGGTAGAATTGCGCCATGAAAAACACTCTCTACTATGGCGACAACTTGGACGTTCTGCGCCGGCACGTTGCCGACGAATCGGTTGACCTGGTTTACTTGGACCCGCCATTCAAGTCGGACCAGAACTACAACGTCCTCTTTCAAGAGCAAGACGGCAGCCGGTCGGCTGCGCAGATTCGCGCCTTTGAGGATACTTGGCAATGGGACCAATCCGCCGCTGCCGCCTTTGAGGAAGTCGTAGAGGCGGGTGGGCAAGTCTCTCTCGCGATGCAAGCTTTCCGCACCGTGTTGGGCGAAAGCGATATGCTGGCCTACTTGTCGATGATGGCGCCGCGGTTGAGGGAATTGCATCGGGTCTTGAAACCAACCGGCAGCATCTACTTGCATTGCGACCCCACGGCGTGCCACTACCTCAAGGTGCTAATGGATGCTGTCTTTTCTCCGAAGACCTTCAAGAATGAGATTGCTTGGAAAAGAACCGGCGCGCATAGCGCTTCCAAGAGATTCGGCCCCAATTTCGACACCATCCTCTTTTATACGAAAGGCGATTCGTACACATGGAACCCCCAGTACACCCCCTACGATCCTGATTACGTTGCCGAGAATTACAGGCATCAAGATTCTGACGGTCGGCGATGGAGGCGAGACAACCTTACCGGCGCTGGGGTACGGAACGGCGCGTCTGGCGAACCTTGGCATGGGTATGATCCTACTGCCCACGGTCGCCATTGGGCATCGGGGACACATGAGGAGCGAGAGCATTTACTAGCACAAGGTCGCATCGGTTTTTCATCTTCTGGCTACCCATATTACAAACGGTATCTGGACGAAATGCCCGGTGTGGCCCTACAAGCATTTTGGGGCGACGTTCCACTAATCAACAACCGGGCCGCTGAGTTCCTAGGCTATCCCACACAGAAACCGGAAGCCTTGCTTGAACGGATCATATCCGCAAGCAGCAATGAGGGTGACACGGTGCTTGATCCGTTCTGCGGTTGCGGCACGGCCATTGCTGTGGCGCAGAAAATTAACCGCGGATGGATCGGAATTGACGTTACGCACCTTGCCGTAACGCTAATGAAGCATCGGCTACAGACCGCTTTTGGCAAACTGGACTATCAGGTAATCGGGGAACCGACAACGGTTGCCGATGCACAGACCCTAGCGGCAGAAGACCCGTATCAATTCCAGTGGTGGGCACTAGGACTTGTCAACGCCCGACCCGTGGAACAGAAGAAAGGCGCAGACCGGGGAATTGACGGCCGAATCTTCTTTCACGATGAGGCGGAGTCAGGCAAGACTAAGCAAATCATTATCTCAGTGAAGGCGGGGAACACCGGCCCCGCGCACGTAAGGGACTTGCGCGGGGTCGTTGACCGGGAAAAAGCTGCAATGGGGCTGCTCATCACGATGGAAGACCCTACGGCCCTGATGCGAAAAGAGGCGGCAAGCGCCGGGTTCTATGACTGTGTTGCGTGGAACACCAAACACCCCAAACTACAGATTCTCACCGTAGGCGAATTGTTGGAAGGCAAGACGATTGACGCTCCGCCAAGCCGAGATATTCGTACGTTCAAGAAAGCCCCACGGGCAAGCCGCAAGCCTGTAGAGAGACAAACCAATATTCTTGATCGCGAACAAGACGAATAGAGGGAGTCTTTGATTTGCTGGAACTGTCCGTCGGCCCCGGTTCTGTGAAGAATAGAGACTTCCGACCGCTTTACGGTTTCCCACAGAAGTGGAAACCAGGTTAGAGGGTAAGTTAGGAGACAGAACGCGAGTCTCTTGGAGGCATACGCAGTGACGCTCCGAAGCCATCCATGTGCCTACTGCGGGACGACACGCGCCACGTCGGACCAAGGGTCACGTGGTCCCGCGGTCACTCTACCCCGACACATTACCGCAAGCGCAGCGTATCACCGTACCCGAATGCACCGACTGCAAAGCTCTTTGGGAAGACGCGGAGCCCCACTTCCGAAACATAATGATCGCCATCTGGAATCCCGATCGGATTGTCAAAGATATTCGCTACGAGAGCATGCGGCGGAGCCTCTTGAAATGCGATGGAGCGCGCCGGTTAAGAGACTTTACCGATCGACTTGTTTCGGTGGATACCCCGAACGGCGAACGTGAGATGATCTACCCGGCGAAGGATCGCAGGTTCAACCTGATTTTGCGGCGGATAGTCCGCGGTCTCTGTTACTTCCACGGACTCGATTCCGCGATTGGTGATGCCCGCGTACTATGCGACGTCATGCGATTCAGGGTGCCGAAGGCATTTCAGCCCGACTTTACCTGGAATGAAATCGCACCGGATTTCTGCCGGTATGGCTACACAATCGTCGGTGACGATAACCTTCACTCATTTTGGTTAATTCGGTTTTCGAAGCACATCGAGTTTTTCGGTGCAATCGCGGCACGTGAATCAGACTTTGCCGGCTGATGAATGTCGCGTAACTGGCGGGTGAACCGGAGCCGCCGATCCGGTCGAAGTTAATGGCGAACCGTCCGGCGGCGGCCCGGTAATCCTTGTCGTTACACGTCTACAAATGGAGTTGGTAAGGCAATGTCCTTGTCCAAACAATCCGCCGAAATCGAGCGCCTAGTCAAGCTCTTTGAGGCCGAGGCATCGAAGTTCCATGACCTTCAACTGAGTACATTCTTCGTCACCCAGAGCGGAGCGAGCTCCGACCGCAAGTTCATTTCGCCCAATCACGCGGTGATGCTGTGGCAGTACTACGGACCCATTGGAGGCGATGAGGACACTGACCGTCTACTAGGCAATCTGCAAGACAGCGAACTCAAATTGGGGCTCAGGGGTGCGGCGCTTTCGTCCTTTGCTTTAATTGAGGGCAAGGCGTGCGATTTGTTCGTCAGAATGGCGCAACGGGCTGGTAGCTTATTCGACGAGGAAGAAGCCAGAACGATCAAGTCTCGCGTGGTAAACGAGATCCTACAGAGCGAGCGAACCGAACACCCCTCCGCTAAGCCGACTGCGGTTACGAACGACAATCCGCTGGCAATTTGGCTCAACTACCTTCTCTACCACCTTTCCATGACCACCCCTGGGCGAGAGCGTGCTCACAAGATTGAACCCGATCCATTCTCGCTTTCTCTACTCGCGCTTGAACGCTTAGCGGAGGATCATACCATCGGAAAGATCGATCGTTCCACCCGCAGGCTGGCAGACATCAAGTTCAAGATAGGGATGTCCTTTGCTGGAGAGAGGCGAGCGTACGTGGCAGAGGTCGTGAATGCCCTCCGAGCTACGGTTGACCCAGATGCGATCTTTTACGACCACGACTATCAGGGTCAACTTGCCAGACCTAACCTTGACACGCTTCTTCAGGACATCTATCGGAACCAATGCGAGTTGATCGTTGTCTTCCTTTGCGCAGAGTACGCCAAGAAGCAGTGGTGTGGGCTAGAGTGGCGTGCCATCCGAGACATCATCAAGTCCAAGAAGGATGACCAAGTCATGTTCGTTCGTTTCGACGATGCCCCGGTCGACGGATTTTTCTCTATCGATGGCTGCATCGATGCGCGATCCGTCGGCCCTCAGGAAGTGGCCGGATTCATCCTCGATCGGCTAGCGCACTCCCCACGAAGCATTGAGGACCGCTAACTGTTTCCCTCCCCTTGCGGTCTGAACCGCGCATATGGTCCGCCTTGAGTGAGAAAAGCAGTGAGAAAAGGGGCCATCACTGGTTTCACTCTGATTCCGCGATGCGGCCATCGGTTCAATGGTGGTATCGTGCCTGCGCAATGACCTCCGCGTTTTCATCGACCTTGTAGACGGGCCGGTGTTCGTCGTGGATGCGCCGCGACCAACCTCCGCGCCGCTCACCCTCGCGTGACCGGCAGGCCGGAAGCGTTCTTGAGGATTTCCAGGTTTCGGCGAAAGTGGACTTCGCCATTGCCCTGCCATGCCAACACCCGCTGGTCCGACTCGGTCCGCAACCAAAGCTTGTAGTCGCCGCCGGCCCAGGGAATGAGCCAGTCCAAGAGCCAGATGAACAGCACGTTCATGAATCCGAACACCAGCCCGAGGAGGCAGCCGCCCACCATTCCCATCCGCGACTCCAGGTCGGTTTCGATCTGCACGACGTCGGCCAGCCGCGTCCGCGTAACGCCCACCGGCACGAAGCACACGAACCACTCCTTCTCAAAGGTCTTGGCGCCGATCCTCGCTCGTGGAAACGTGCCGAGCAGCGCGGTCATCGTCAGGCAAAATGCCACACAGGAAAACGAAATTCGGTCGGCCATCATGATGAGCGCCGTCAGGGCGGCCAGGATCGTCGCCCGCAGCCAAATTCGCGGCGGCGGGACCAAAAGCGTGCTGGCGTCCATGTTACGCGACTCCGACTCTGTCCCACCCACCGCGGAATGATGGGCGGATTCTACCGCGCAGCCCCGAACAGATGCAACGCGGCGACCGGAGTGTGCGGCAAGATTTTCTTGCACTGGTTATGAGGGCCAAAGGCCCTGCCCTTCGCCCAGCCCACGGGCAACGTTCTGGGGAACGGGGGCGATCTTGCCCTACGGCCCAACGGGCCAATCACTCGACTTGGCCCGTTGGGCCGACAACACGGATTTGATTGGGCGAGTTTCCCCAGGGCGTTGCCCGTGGGCTGGGTGAACCAGGCCCCTTTGGGGCGAACTGAGCGATGCCAAGAAATGTTGCCACGCCCGAACCGGCTCGCTGCTCGCGCCCAGCCGTTGACGCCTTCGATTGGGAAGCTATACTGGGCCCATTAGCATCCCCGGCACCCGAGGCAATCATGGCGAAGAAGACTGCAAGGACGAAGGCGACGGCGACGAAGAAGACAACCGGGACCAAGGCGGCCAAGAAGAAGGTCCCCGCCAAGAAGGTTGAACGAATTGAGATCGAGCTTGATCCGGCCGAGACAAGGGCGGTGGAACTGGCCCATTCTTCGGATGAGTTGTGCCGGGAGTTGGAGGAGGCGGTGACGGCGGCGGTTTCCCAAGCCGTGCGGAGAGTCTTCAAACAGCACGGCGTCTCCCTGGCGCCGCCGCAGGCCCAGGAAGTCGCCATGCTGCTCTTCGGCGACTGATGAGCCTGCCGGAAGGGGACAGGTCCATCTTTTCGGCCAACCGTTTACCCGAAAAATGTGCCTTCTCGCCGAAAAATGGACCAGTCCCCGCCAATCCGCAAAGGAAGACAATCAGGAGGTGACCCATGTCGGGACATAGCAAATCCAGAGATGATCGGCGGAGGAGAGAGAGACGACGGAAACGCAACGTCGAGAAGACGCTGGCACACAAGTTGACGGCTGCTTCAAGTCCGTCGCCTGGCTCAACGACGACGCCCAGCACGCCAACGTGATCGTCGTCCTCCAGCCGAGGCGGCGAAGGGGGACAGTCCCATTTTCGCGGCGACAAGACAACTTGGCGGTGCAATGTCCAGAAGCGCCGCGAAAATTGGGACAGTCCCCTGTGAACGGTTGCCATTTCCCCGTCAAAACTCCGCCAGTCCGGCGCCCTCGACGGCCACGCAAGGGATGGCGGCCGGCTCCAAGCCGCGGGGGCGATAATAGCTGGACGGCCAATGCCTTGCGCACCGCCGCGACGCTGTCGTGGCGCGCCAAGACCATGATGCAGCCGCCCAGGCCGGCCCCGGCGATCTGCGCGCCGGCCACGCCCGGCACCGCCGAGGCGATGTCGACCATCTGGTCGATCTCCGGCGTGCTGCACGCATAGGCGCCGGGCTGCATGAACAGCTGCGCCCGCAGCACGCGTTGCGGGTTCTCGCTGCCCAGGTCGGCCATCGAGCCGCTGCAGGTATTCGTCGCCGCACTCGTCGGCGATGCGCTGGTAGCTGCCGTCGGGGCCCGGCCGGCTGACGCGGTCGCCGTCGTGGCTGATCTTCATCAGGCGGCCGAACTCCTCGACCCGCCCGGCCTCCAGCAGATCGACGCACATCCGGCTGCGGAGGATTTCGGCGATGCCGTACAGCAGCACGCCGCGGGGATGATACGGCGCCGGCTCGGCGTGCGTGGCGAAGTTGCTCTCCATCAGCTCGCTGGTGCTCCTTGGAGAGCATGGTGCGGAAATCGTTGCGCGTCATGGTCTCGGGCACCCGCAGCAGCCAGCGGTAGACGTCGCTGGTGGGATAGCCCAGCTTGGCCGGATCGATGTCGCGGAGGTGCTCGACCGTGCCGGCGATCTCGGGGCAGCGCTGCTTGAGCAGGGCCAGGCCCAGGTTGTAGCCGGCGATGCGGGAATTGAACTCGTCGCGGGCCGATGCGCTCTTGGCCGCCTTGACGTGGCTGTTGGCGATCACCACCTGGTAGTCGGCCGGGGCGTCGATCATCTTCTCGACGCGGAAGGGCAGATAGCCGACCTGGGCGATCTTCGCCCGCTGGCCGAGGTAGATGGCCGCGTGATCGCCGGCCCCGCCCCGCGAGCCGACGAACCATTCCCCCTCGCCGCAGAGGTCGATGAACTGCTGGCTGGTCAGGTCGAAGTTGTTCAGCGCGATGGCCGACTGCAGCGTGGCCACCACGATGGTCGAGCTGCTGCTCAGTCCGGCGGCCATGGGGATGTTGCCCGCACAGGGCCATGTTGAGGCCGCGCACGCGCACGTCCTGATAGCGGTGCTGGAGCCGCAGCATGGCGGCCTTGATGTAGTTGCCCCAGTGGCCGGCGGAGACGTAGACGATGTTCCGCACCCAGTCGCTGTTGACGAAGTCGAGCCAGTCGCTCCAGCCCATCCGGCCCATGAGTTCGGAGATCTTGAAGTGGACGGGCTTGTACTTGCCCGGCTGGGTGTTGACGGCCACGACTTCGTCGTCGCTCGCGCAGGCCGACCACGGCCATGGTCTCGCGGTCGATGGCCAGGAAATTGGTCATTCCGCCGCGGTGATCGACGTGGCGGCCCATCAGGTTGACCCGGCCCGGCGCCCGGACGATGCACACCTTCTCGTCCATGCCGAAGCGTTTTCCGTAACACTCCAGCACGCCGCGCGAGGTCCTTGCACTTCTGCTGGTGCAGGTCCTCGTGCTGGCCGTAGATCTTTGCGCAGCCAGCGCTTCAGGGCCGGCCGGCCGGCCTCGATCTTGGCCAGCCATTGGCGGACGGTGGCGTACTGGGTGGGCTTGAGTTGCGGCCGGCTGGACGACTTCGGCCGTCTCCGGCCGCTGCGAGCCGCTTGCTGCCGCACGTAGTCCTGAATCGCCAGCAGTTCGTCGGGCGAATTGAAGCCCTGCACCCACTCGGGATGGTCGACCGGCACGGCGCGGACGCGATAGCGGGGCTCGCCCTGGGCGTCGCGGACGCCGGACAACAGCCGCACCATGTCGGTGATGTAGTATTCGCCCTGGGCGTTGTCGTTGCGGATCATGCCGACGCCCTGGTAGAAGACCGTCGGCCCGCATCAGGTACAGGCTGGGATTCACGCCGGCGGAGAGCCGGTCGATCTGCTGGCCCGGGTATCGCTTTCCGCCGATCTCCAGGTTGTACTTGTCGGCCTGGAGGACCTTCTCCAGCTTCGCCCGTTCGATCGGCCTCGTCGCGACTTGGCCAGGGCCAGCAGTTCGGCGACGGCCACTGCCTGCTTCTCCGGCCGGGGGATGTGCCGCTCGACGACGGCCAGCACGTCGCCGCCGGTCACGGTCTTCGCCTTGGCCAGCATGGCGCGCAGTTCGTCGGCGATCATCTGCCGGGCCAGATCGACCTGTTCGATGATGTCCAGCGCCTGGCCGTCCTCGTCGACGAACACCCGGCCGGCCGAGGCTTCGGTGTACTTGGTCTTGGGAATGGTCAGCAAGGCCATGTCGGCCCGCTGCTTCACGTAGCCGCTCGACCAGGGCTTCCAGGGCGTCGCTCTTCCAGTACTTGTCGCCCATCGTCACCAGCACGTAGCCCTGATAGCCGATCGCCTGCAGGGCCTCGGCGGCGATCTTGGCGGCGTGTCCGGTGCCCAGTTGCGGCTCCTGGTGGACGTAGAGGACGCCGGAATGTTCCTTGCTGACGGTCTCCAGCACCTGGTCGGCCCGCGCGCCGACGACCACCAGAAAGCGGCTGAACCGCTGCCGCTTGAAGACGGCGATCTGGCGATTGATGGCCGGGACCGAATCGATCTCGAAGCAGACCTTGACCAGGTCGCTGCGGCCCATCCGGGTGCCTTTGCCGGCGGCCAGGAGGACGACCATCGTCTGCTCGGGGATTCCGCCATTCTCGGCCACGCGAGGTCTCCTTCAGCGCATTCCGGGGGGGCGTACGTTGCTTCCGCACCACACGATCATAACAATCATAACTTACCAGACTTGCGCAATGCTTGGATTCCGAGCGAAAGTCACCGTTCGGCGCGGATTTTCCAGCCCGGAGCCCCGTCCGAAAAAGGGGAATGACGCCCGGAAACGGGCAGCCGATGGCGACGGCGATACGGATTGACGTTGCCGCAGTCGTGTCGCGGGCGGGTGGAATTATGGCCTACTGCTGGGGCATTGTGCGGCCCGATGAAACTGGTATGAATGTGGGGGCCTCGTTTCTGTTGTGGCGGGGTGACTGGCTGATGCGCATACTGACCTATCTTCGGCGGCTGGTGGTCGGGTTGTGGCACCTGATACCTGGCAAGAAGCAATATGGCGGATGGTCGCTACCAAGCAAGTATACAGCCCTTGGCCTAGTCATCGGAATAGTAAGTCTGGCTATTGCGATGCGGGCTTGGTATCTCGCCGAAGTCGCGCTAACTGACGGGAGAGGAACAGGGACGCAGATTACCGACATAAAGGCACAGGCGAACGTTCTGAAAACAGACATCAAAACGCAAGGCGAGAAACTCAGTAAGATAGATGATTCTCTGATACATCCTAAACTGATTTTTCACAAAGACGATAGTAAAACAGAAGAGACAACAGGAGATGATCAAAAGAAGGGGCGTTATAAGACTCTCTACACCTTTTGTTCGCCGCCATATGCTGCGATTGGAAACGTCATGGTGAAAATCACATTCGCCCGTCCGTTTCTCGAAGCCGAAGTCCATGTGCATGGATTTTCGCAGTTTCCTGACAACTGCAAAGCGAGCGCATCGGACGCCGACAAACACGGATTGGTATGCTTGACGAAAACTCTCGGCCCCGCAGGCTACCTTGACATTACGTTCTTCACAGACGCCCCACCGACCATTGTTTCGCTCGAAGTATTGCCGTATGGTTATGAAGTGGGGCACTAAAGAAGAGACAAACGCGGGTCAAGTGAAGTGAACAGAGAGGATAGCATAGCGTTTGTTGTGTCAATTTCCATCCGATTACCCTAAGAGGGAGAAACGCCCGATGTTCCTGTATATTCTGGGAAAATCTGACAAAACGCGATTAGGCGTGAACCGCGCTCAGATTACCTACATCGACAACTGCCACCCCAACATGTTGAAATGGGGACAGGCACCTCCCGACGCTTGCCATGCGGGATGTCAGCGACCGTCTGGTGGGATGGATTGACTGTCGGACGACCGAGTCCCGGTTGCCGACTTCACCGTCAACCCGTGCCATCGCAAGCCCAACGGATTCTTGTCGAACGAGATGGTCAACGCCAGTTGCACCGTCTGCTCCCGAAATGTCGGAAGATCCCAGCGTACCGTCCTGATCTCATACGACGTGGGGTTTTGCTTAGGATCGCTCTCCGCGAGGCTTTGATCCCTGCCGCTGGAGTTGGCCGCCCGCTTTTCTTGGGCAGGCTCTAACTGGATTCCGTCGGCACGCAGTTCGACTTTCGGCAGGGGCAATTGCTCGGCATTGGCGAACACCAACTCCACAAACTGATTTGCCCCAGAGACGCCGGAAACCGTGCGAGTGAGCTTGAGCGGCTTCCCGTCCAAGGTGCGGATCAACGGCAACCAGCGTTCGCGGAGAGTATCCCAAGATAGGCCAACGCTGAGCCGGCCCACGTCCGCCGCATCGACGTCCCATGCTTCGCAGCCGGGCAGAAAGCGTTTCAGCGACTCCCGCCGGTCGTTCGCATTCTCCTCGAAGGTGACAAACGGCATCAGCCAGTCGACGTGGTCGCCCATATCCAGCGGATAGGCCCCCGGCGGACGGCCTTCGTCGCCGAACTCGGTCACCAACACCAGGCGCTTTGCGCCGTCCACCCGCAGCGGGCCGACGGGGATCGGCTCCTCCATGCCGCGCAGGAACCCGCTGGTGAACAGGGGCTTGCCGGCAACCTGATCCTGGTAGATTTTGCACACGGCGCAGGCGCCGCGATCGACCGACCGGTCGAGGCCCAGCAGCGTGGTGAAATCGCGGGCGCGGGGCGGCAATTGGAAGGCAATCTCGCAGTAGGAATGGGTTCCTACACCCAAGTCCACGGTGAAACGCCCGCTCCACAAGGGGCCGCCCTCGACGTTCTGGTTCCGCCGCCAGGGCCATTGGTGCAAGCCGGCCTTCTGCTTGAGCACCGTGGCCGGCAGCAGCGAGAGCGGCACCTCGCGGGCCGCGCGGAAGCTCTGCCGCCACATTGATTCGACCGGCGCCAGAATCGCCTCGAGCGCCCAACTCGGCTGAAGGTGCAAGTAGCTCGTAGCCGCGCCGCCGGGGCCGCCCGCCGAAGGCGTTCGACTTGCCGCCAGGAGCGTCATTTCGCGATGGTAGGTCAGTATGGCCCCATCGGCCGTCTCCAGCCTTGCCACCACGGCGCCAGGTCCCAGCGGCGGGTAAACACCGTCATCGAGCACGGCCCCCAGCACGTCGACTTTGGGAACGTGCAGGTGTGCAATTTCGCGAAACGGAACGGTTACGACCCCGTCCGGCGTCAGCGCCTTCACGCCCACGTCGGTCCAACGGACGGCGGACGCGAGCACGTTGCCGCGATGGGCCGGCCGCAAGGTCCCCGGTTCGCTGCTCAGACTATCATCCGCAGTGGAGGTCAGACCGAGCACGCGATCGGCCCGGACTGCCAGTCCGCGCGGATCGGCCGTCACCAGCGGCGGGGCCAGCGAAACCAACAAGCGGGCCGGCAAGTTCTCCTCGGGCGACGGCGGCAGAAACGCCGCGACTTCGCCGGGGAGCACGTCGCCGTTGGCCATGACGACGCGGGCCGCCTTCCGAGACAGGCTTCGCGTGGTGTCGTGAAGCATCCGCAGGGGATTGTCGGTCCCAAAGATGAGACGGCCCCTTAGCCTCGCGTTGTCGGACCACCAGCCGTCGTTCTCGAACCTCGCTGCCGTAACGAGGGAGCCGTCAAACAAGACCGCCGAGAACCGTTCTGCGCCTTCCGCACGCGGCGTCATGGCGGCAAGTGCCAGGCCGGCGATCGTCGCCATTCGTGCAAGGCCGCTCATCAGATCTGTCGCACTACGGCTGGCCATCGTCGGGGTCCCAAACCAAATCCGCAACGAGGGGGAGGTGGTCGGAGCCGATGTCCGGCCCGACCCAGCAAGAGCGACATCGCCAATTGGTTCCCGTCAAGACTTGGTCGATTCTCGCGCCCCAGGAGAAGCCGCAAACCCGCGGCCACTCAGTATACCCGAATCCCAGGCCGGCTTGAGAAAACGCGTTGCGGCGCTCGGCCCAATATCGGCGATAGATCCGGCTATCGGTGGGCATATTGAAATCGCCGGCAAGGATGAAGGAATCGGGCAATTGGCTGACCCATTCGGCGGTATTCTCCGACTCATGCCATCGCTGTTCGATCGCCGCGTCCAGGATCGGACCATCGGACGGCCGGACCACCGTCTCTCGATCGATAACCGCGTCGATCCCTTCGTGCGGACTCATCAGATGCACGCTGCAGACGTCAATCTCGCGTTCGGGCGTCTGGATCGCGCAACGGAGCACGTCGGTCCGCGGCCAATGTCCCGGCCGGCGCCAAACGTGGTCCTTTCCCTCGTGACGCAGCGGGAATCGCGATGCGACCACGAGGCTACCTTCCTTCCAGACGTGCCATCCTGCCAGCGAGTCAACCTGAAGTTCCCCCCAGCAGCCTTGCAAGGCCACGATATCGGGCAAGGTCGCATTGATCAGGTTGTCGAGCGCCTCGTTATTGTGGCATTTCCCCTTCACGTTGCAGGTGAGAACTCGAAGAGAGGGACCCGACGGAACAGCCAACCGCGCCCAGGGAACACAGAATCCCATCAGGGGGCCGACAACAACGACCGTCGCGGCCCCCAATGCCCAGAGCAGGCGGCGACGCGTCAACATGGCTGCCGGCGCCAGCACCAGCAGCGGCAGGCCATACAGCCATCGAGGGCCAAAGAGCATGAGCGTTGCGAACCACCAGCGGTCTCCGCCCACCCACAGCAATAGCCAGACCGCCAACACGGCCGCGACGTACAGCCAAGTGCACGCCGATACGGCCCTGGCGAACCAGTGTCGCGGCTCGGGGCTTTTCGGAGCGACGGAGTCGCAGGGGAGTTCGGGCGGCATGAAACCAGCTTACCACCGCCCCCCGCGCCGGGCAACCGCGCCGCAAGGAACGCTGCGAGGCGTCGGCACGCATCCTCCAGGGCGGACCAGTTTTTCACTGTAGGAGGCGACTCCTGTCGCCGATTGTCCGAAACCAACCACAAATCGGCGACAGGAGTCGCCTCCTAGTGCGCTTGTGAGTGTATCGAATCAGCAAGGTGCAAGTCCTTGTCGAAATTGGGTTTGAACTTCGTAACCGAAAGTAACTGCGTCCTCGTGAGAGGGGGTGGAGAGCAACTGAAGGTGAACGGCTGGTCCGCAGGATGACGAACTCGATTCGGCCGGTTGTCGTGGCGAGCCTGCTAGGAAAAGGCGAAGCCCAAGTGACGCTGTGGTCCTCGCAAGGGATGCGGTCGGCAGACCGCGCGGTAAGCTCCGGGGGGAAACCAAACCAAGCCCCAGAGGCGGCAACAGGTGGTTGGAGGCGGAACGGTCGGAAGGTTTGATACATGAAGCAAGGAGACCTGGGCGGGTACAAGGACGAAGTTCATTGTCCCTGATAAGGATACGAAGAATCGACCGCCCAGGAGTCAGAGCGTCCATACGAGCGAGGAAGCGGGGCAATGCCCGTCGAGCAAAGGGACGCAGGAAAGGGGATGAAACATGACGCACGGCCAAAACCACACCGTACCGCGAGTGTCGGCAACGACTAGCCACGACGGACTGCGTCAGGCACACGTAACTTGGCTCAGATTGGCCGCACCGTCGATGTTGCATGTTGGTGGCCTTCCCGTGAAGGTCAGGGCCTTTCGCTTCTGCCGATCCCGAGAAGGAACCTTGTTTCCTTCCCGCGCTCGGTTCACCAATCCTCTACGAGGTAACACCACTAACCGGAGAGCCGGATGCGGGAAATCCGCCAGTCCGGTTCGGAGGGAGGGGAGGCCGGGAACTTAACCGGCCTTCCCTACCCCTATCAACCTTTTCCTTGAGAACTGATCGGCCCTAACGCATCCCCGCCCATGCTTGGAAGAACGTGCGGCATCCGTTATAGTGTGGGCGTCCCAAGCCATTGAAACCAAGACGCCGCCGAACACGGATGTGCAAGGATTCTGCGATGGTGCTCCGCAAAGTCGATTCCGTTCTCGAATTGGTGGGAAACACCCCGCTGGTGCGCATCAACCGCATGAACCAGGTGCCTGGCGTCGAGGTTTATGCGAAGCTGGAGCAGTTGAATCCCGGCGGCTCAGTGAAGGATCGCATCGCCTTGCGGATGATCGAACAGGCCGAGGCGGCGGGCGAGCTCACCGCCGGCAAAATCGTGTTGGAGGCCAGCAGCGGCAACACGGCCATCGGCCTGGCCATGGTTTGTGCGGTCAAGGGTTACCATCTCTTGGTCACGATGAGCGAATCGGCCAGCGAAGAACGCAAGCGGATTCTCCGGGCCTACGGGGCACAAATCCTCTTAACGCCCGGCTACCGGGGCACGGATGGGGCCATCGAAGAGGCCTATCGCCTGGCGCACGACGAGCCGGAAAAATACGTACTGGTCGATCAGTTCAACAACGAGGCCAACTGGCAGGCCCACTACCATACCACGGGCAAGGAGATTTGGGAGGCCACCGGCGGGAAAGTGAACGTCGTGGTGCTGGCGATGGGCACCAGCGGAACGTTGATGGGCACGACCCGCGCGCTGCGAGAACCTCAACCCGGCCGTCCGCGTCGTCGGCGTCGAGCCCTACAAAGGGCACAAGATCCAGGGCTTGAAGAACATGAAGGAAAGCTACCCGCCGGGGATCTTCAAGCCGGACGAGCTGACCGCGATCGTCAACGTGGACGACGATTCGGCCTATGAGACCGCCCGGCGCTGGCGCGGGAAGAGGGGATCTTCGTGGGAATGAGCGCCGGAGCGGCCATGAAGGTGGCCCTGGACGAAGCCCTGGCTCTGGGCCAGGGCACGGTGGTCGCCCTGCTGCCCGACGGGGGAGAGCGATACCTGTCTACGTCGCTCTTCGTTTCCGAGACCACCCCCGAGCCGCTGCGATTCTACAACACGCTGCTGGGCAAGACGGAACAACTGCAGCCCCTCTCTCCCGGCAAGATCACGATCTACTCCTGCGGACCGAGCTTGGATGGCCCTCCCGACCTGGGACTCTGCCGAAGGGTGGTCTTCGCCGACGTGCTGCGACGCCACCTCGAATGTCGCGGCTATCAAGTCAAGCACGCCATGAACCTGGGCGACATCGACGACCGCACGGTTAGGGAATGCCTCAAGAGCGGCGCCAAGCTGCGGGACTTCACGGCGCGCTGGGAGACGGTTTTCTTCGACAGCCTGGAGACGCTGCGCGTCAAACGCGCCCATTACTATCCCCGCGCCAGCGAGCACGTCAACGACATGGTGGAAGAGACTCGCACCCTTCTGGAAAAGGGCTTGGCCTACGAGAAGCTGCGGTCGGTCTACTTCCGCATCAGCCGTTTCCCCGGCTACGGCAAGCTCTCGGGGATCGCACCGGAGCGGATGCGGAGCGAGGCCTCCACGACCTACGATTATTACGAAAAAGACCACCCCGGCGACTTTGCCCTCTTCAAGCGGCCTTCGCTGGCCGAGCTGAAGGCGGGCATCTTCTGGCCGACTCCCTGGGGCAACGCCAGGCCGGGCTGGCACGTCGAGTGCGCCTGCATGGCGGTGCAGTGCCTGGGTCAGCCCATCGACATCCACACCGCCAGCACCGACCTGACCTTTCCTCACGGCGATAACGAGATCGCCATCGCCTGCGGGCTGAAGGACAAGCCCTTGGCCAAGCTCTGGATGCACTCCGAAGTGGTCATGGCGGAGGGAAAGAAAGTGAGCCGGGCCGCCGGCAACGACCTCACGCTGGAACACCTCATGGAACAGGGTTTCGACGGGCCGACGGTCCGCTACTGGCTGCTGGCCACGCATTACCGCACCGTGCTCCACTACTCGCTCGGCGAGCTTCAGCGGGCTCGGCAGTGCGTGTCGCGGCTCAACCAGTTCGTCGCCCGGCTGACGCATTTCGCAGCGCGGGGGACTGGTCCATTTTTCGGCGAGAGAACGCCTTCCGCCACAACACCGTCGGCCGAAAACATGGACCTGTCCCCTTCCCGGCGCACAGCCCCGACCTGGATCAGGCCCTCTATGCCACCCGCGCCGGATGGCAGGAGGCCCTGGACAACGATCTCAATGTGCCCAAGGCATTGGGGCGGCTCTTCGCTTTCATTCGCCATGTCAACCGGCTGCTGGACCGCGGGGAGCCGGACGGCGAGCAGGTCGGTCACGTGCTCGACTTCCTGCGCCAGGTCAATGGCGTCCTCGACGTGGCCGACTTCCAGCGCGAAGAGCCCGATGCCGACGTGGCGAGGCTTATCGAAGCTCGTGAACGGGCCCGCCGGGCGAAGGACTTTCCGACGGCCGACGCGATTCGGGACCAATTGCAGTCGTTGGGCGTGCGTCTGACGGACGGCTCCGCGGGCGCGACCTAGCAAGGGCCTCAGCAGTTGCGTATGGCCATCCCGGAATTTACCTTCCGACTTCGGCTGGCGCTGCTGATTCAGTTCGGCGGGAAAGGAATATGAAGGGAAAGGAAAATGTTCCTTTCTGCCATTTTCCTTTCCGCCGTCCAGAAAGTGAAAGGGCACCAGGAACCAATTTGGCCAAGAGAATCGATGCCGCGACTTGCCCCCGAACAGAATCTGGGGTCAGAGCGCACTTAGTCACTAACGGAATTCGCCTAACGACTAAGTGCGCTCTGACCCCAAATCTCCCACCGACTCGCCTGCCCCCCACCTCAGGCTTATTGCGGGCCAAGGCGGCAGCCGGGAAAATGAAGGAACACCTAAGGGGGTGTTCCATGACACGTACTACGATATGCCTCGCAACCGCAGTAGTTGCTCTCTCGCTGGGCGGCTGCATAGGAGATCGCGCTGCGGACCGCACTCTGACGATACATCAAATGCAGGCCACGGGGACCTACATTGGGCAGTTCCAGATCGATGTGAGCCAACTGCCGCCTGACGCGATCGAAGGGCGGATCGACAGCGGTCAACAGGGAGACCCACTCACGAAATTGACGATTAACTACCGGTACCCGATTCGGATCGTGCTTGTCCCAGCGACCGAGAATAAGCCGTCTCCGCAGAACCCGACGCCGCAAACGAAACAGTAGTAAGCGCCGGCGGCCAAATGGCGTCGGGCACTGCCGAAGGCGGCGGGTACGCGCGCGAGTTGGTGGGAGAACGCCCTTTGCTTGCTGACGGCTGATCCGGTCTGATGGAAGGGATGAAGCCATGTCGAGAAATGTGAGACTCACCATCGCTATCGGCTTGGCTCTAGTCGCGGCGAACCTTCTTTATGTTCCTTACCGGGCCTTTGACGGCACGCGTCTTGGCTACAGTTATATCTTTACACCAAGTGCTGTGGCGACGTTCATCCCGCACCCGCGCGCCGCACGGGATGGGCTGTTTGGGGACACGGTAGAAGTGGTCGTAGAACTAGACTACACGTGCATTGCAGAGCAAACGGGCGCCATCATCATCGCCACTCTGTTGTCGATCATGTATCTATCTGCAAGAGACCGGGCTAGACCGGTAAGCAGAAAGGACGAAGCGATATCAAAGCCCCTGAGGCTGCCCATCATAATCGGCCTTGCTCTCCTGACAGTGAACTTTCTCTACGTCCCCTACAAATCGAACTTCGGAGCCCACGTCGGCTACCATTTTGTGTTCGCCTCAGAGGAGATGATGTCCGTCCAGCCCATATTCGAGTCACTCGGCAACGAAATAGGAATCGGCGGAAGGGTGGACTGCACACGCATTGCAGTGCAAACTACCGCGATCTTCATGGGTATGCTGTCACTGTTCATGTATTTGTCTGCGAGAGAACCCGCCAAACCAACCGGACAAACGAGTCTGCGATGACTTGCCCCCGCATGGCCCATAACCTATCCTTCCAGTGGCTCTATCCCGGGAAAGATTTGCCGTCATGAAACAACCACTCAGTATGGCACCGGGCAAAAAGGTCCGGCTGGCCGATTTCGACGCCGACTACACCGCCGGCATCAAGAACAAGAAGCAGGCCCAAGCCGCTCTCGACGAGAACATCGCCGTGCTGGCCGACCTCGGGTACCGGCTCTATGCCGAGAACCGCCGCTCGCTCTTGCTGGTGCTCCAGGGCATGGACACCGCCGGCAAGGACGGCACCATCCGCCACGTCATGCGGGGCTTCAATCCGCAAAGCTGCCAGGTCACATCGTTCAAGCAACCCGGCGTGGACGAACTGGCCCACGACTTCCTCTGGCGGATCAGCCGGGCCTGCCCGCGCAAAGGATTCATCGGCATCTTCAACCGCTCGCACTACGAAGACGTGCTGGTGGTCCGCGTTCACAATCTCGTGCCCAAGAAGGAATGGCAGAGCCGCTACGAACGGATCAACCAGTTCGAGAAAATCCTCAGCGAAGGCGGCACGACGTTGGTGAAGGTGTTCTTGCACATCAACAAGGAGGAGCAGCGCCGACGGCTGCAATCGCGGTTGGACGATCCCAAGAAGCGGTGGAAGTTCAGCATGGCCGACATTCAGGAGCGGCGCTATTGGGACGACTATCAGCGGGCGTACGAAGCGGTGCTTACCCGCTGCAACACCGAGTATGCCCCGTGGTACATCGTGCCGGCGAACTGCAAGTGGCACCGCAACCTGACGATCAGCCGCATTCTGCGCAAGACGTTGGAGAAGATGGCGCCCCAGTATCCCCCGGCCGAAGAGGGACTGGAAGGGATCGTGGTGAAGTGATACGATTCTCCGATTGAATCCGGCGTAGGAGGTCGCCATGAAGAAGAACACCGAGCGCAGCGACGATCAACGGTTGTATCTGGGGGTGGACGTCGGCGGCACGAAGGTCCTGGCCGCGTTGGTGCGGGAATCGGGCGAAATCATCGGCCGCGAGCGGCGCCCCACGCCTCGCAAGGGCGGGCCGGAACGTGTGGTGGCCACCCTGGAAAAGGCCATGGACGACATCGTTCAGAAGGGAGGCATCTCGCCTGACGACCTGACGGCCATCGGCTTGGCCGTGCCGGGCGTGGTCGATCCCGACCGGGGCATCGTGGTCGTGGCCCCCAATATGCCGTTGACGGGCGTGGCCCTGGGTTCGCTGCTGGAGGCCCGCTTCAAGGCCCCCATCGTCATCGGCAACGACGGCAATTTCGGGCGCTGGGCGAGACCTGGCTGGGCTCGGCCCGCAATGCCCAGAGCGCGATGTACATCTGCGTGGGCACGGGCATCGGCGCCGGCCTGGTGCAGCGCGGCAAGCTGTGGCGGGGCGATCGCGAGTCGGCCGGCGAGATCGGCCACATGATCATGCAGATCGACGGCCCCAAGTGCGGCTGCGGCAACCGCGGCTGCTTCGAGGCCCTGGCCAGCCGCACCGCCATCGAGCGCGACATCCGTTTGGCCATCGCCGCCGGCCGGCCCAGCGTGCTGGTGGAACTGGCCGGGGGCGACCTCTCGGTCATTCGCAGCGGCATGATCCGCAAGGCCCTCGACGTGGAAGACGAACTGGTCACCGGCGTCATGCGCCGCGCGGCCGAAGTGCTGGGCTACGCCTGCGTGAACGTTCGCCACCTGATCGACCCGGAGGCCATTGTCTTTGGCGGCGGCGTCATCGAGGCCTGTAGCGACTTCATTATGCCCATCGTCGACAACATTGTCGGGCGCGACCCGCTGCCCGGCGCCCGCGAGGGCGGCCGCGTGCTGTTGTCGGCCTTGGGCGACGACGCCGTGGTGCTGGGGGCGGTGGCCGCCGCCCGAAAAGTCGCCGGCCGCAGCCCCTTCAAGAAACGGTTCTTCGTCAAGCCGCGATATCCCGAGATCACTCGCGTCGGCTTCGGCGAAATTACCGTAGGCACCGAAACCTTCAGCCGCGACGTCTACATCGCCGTCAGCGGCAAAGTGAAAAAACGCGACGACAGTCTGGCCAAGGAACTCTACGGCTCGGCCCACCAGATCGGCCCCAAAGAACTGGAAAAGGTCTGCAAGGGCGGGCCGGAAGTGCTGTTTGTCGGGGCCGGCAAGGCGAGCAAGGTCGAACTGACCGACGACGCCCGCCGGTTCCTCGACCAGCGTTCGATCAGGTGCGAAATCCTGCCGACCGTCAAGGCCGTAGAGAGCTACAACAAGTCGAAACAGCGCAAGGCCGCGCTGATGCACGTCACGTGCTGATCTGGCACGAGGCGCCGCCCTGCGTGGCGCCGGCCGTCGCGGTCTCAGAGCGCGTGTTCAGAGTCTCCCCTCGCCCTTTGGGAGAGGGGCAGGGGGTGAGGGCCGCGAGCGTTCCACCGCGGAACAGCGATCACACTCTCTCACACGCCGGCCCTCACCCTGACCCTCTCCCGGAAGGAGAGGGGACCAGCGCGACGGGCTTGGCAAACAGGCTCTCAATTCCCCCCGCTCTCTGGCGGTGACCGTCCCGCCGGGCAACTCGGCAACTCCGATATTGCCAAACAGCCTTGGTTTGGCTACCCTTCGTCTGCGTGGAATAGCCCAATCGCCAACACGCCGACGCGTATGGAAAACCCCGGCGGTCCCCCCGACGTCAGATTGGTTTCAGAGCCGGCCGGCCGGAGCGACGACCGGCTGCGGCCGGCGTCGCCGATCGCCGCGACCCGCTGGTGGCAGAACCGTTGGGAGGCCGCGGGCTGGGTTCTTTTTGCCGCCTTGCTCGTGGGTTCTTCCCCCTGGGTGATCTATCGCACGACGCGGCACACCAGCAGCGACTTCTGGGGGTTCTACAGTTCGGCTCGGTACATCTGGGAACACGGCGTCCGCATGCCGCAGTCGAAGTTCCTGCACTACTTGCCGTCGCTGGATGTTGCATTCGGGCTGGTGGCGTGGCTGCCCGAGTCGTGGGCGGCCGTAGCCTGGCTTGCGATCATGACCCTGGCCTGGCTGTGTCTGCTGGCCGCCGTCCGGCGTTATCTGCTATCCGATTGCGACGCTACCCAGGCCCGCCAGTCCGTTCTTGCGGCGGGGCTCCTCGTGATGCCCCTCTTCGTGGACCATCTTTGCATAGGCGCCTTTCACGTCCTCATGGTCTGGTTCATGGTGGCGGGCCTGGGGCGAGTCAGCCGGAATCGGCCGTGGTCGGGCGGTCTGATGCTGGGACTGGCAATTTGGATCAAGCTGCTGCCGTTGGGCGGAGTCGGTTATCTGGTGCTGAAACGCAAATGGCTGCCCGCCGCCGTGGCCGTGGCCGCCGCCGTGGCGATCGATCTGGCGATTTCGCTGGCAGTGCTCGGCCCGGAATCGGCCTGGCAGTCGCATCGCCTGTGGCTGGAGGGCGAGGTATGCGGCGTGCAGAACCACATGCTCACCGAGGTCGATCCCATCGACGAAGATCGCATCACCAACCAGTCGATCGCGGTCGTGATGCGGCACTTGTTGACGCACATGGGCGAGGGGCTCCCGGCAGATCGCGACGTGTCGGCGGCGCTGCACGGCGTCACGGTTCATCCCGGGCAGGTGGGCCTGGCAGGGCGCGGCGGTCAAAGGCCCAACGTGGCAATGGCGAATCTCAATGCCGGCCAATTGCAGGCGGCCTACGCAACCGTCATGTCGCTGCTGGCGCTGGCCATCGTGATCTACTGCCGGCGACCCGGCCGCGACCTTCGGCCCGGGCAATGGGCGACGGAGATCGCTCTTGTGGTGCTGGCCACGTTGTGGTTCTCGCCGTTGGTGTGGAGCTATCACCTTACGGCCGCCTTGCCGGCCCTGGCCGTCGTGTTTGGCTGCGCCCTCGGCAGCCGCGAGCGGCCCAAACGGTCGCCGCACTGTGGCTGATTTCGCTGGCGTTGATGGCTTGGCCGGTGGCTCGCGTGTGTGGCGCCACGCTTTGGATGAACCTGCTGGTAGGCATCATCCTGGTGTGGACTTCCTATCGGGAGACACACCGCTGCACAGGGCCGGAAGAGGCAATGGCTGCCGAGACGACGTGACCACGGATGCGCGGAAGCGACTGCCGACGGGCACGACGAGCAGAGGACTACAACGCTTCGACCACCTGGACGCGGCGTCCGCCGCGATCGAACTTCACGTAGCCGTCCACCAGGGCATAGAGCGTGAAATCGGAACCTTGACCGACTCCCTTGCCGGGGTGGAACCTGTTGCCTACTTGGCGGATGAGAATGTTGCCGGATCGCACGGCCTCGCCGCCATATCGCTTCACGCCGCGACGCTGGGCATTGCTGTCACGTCCGTTTCGGCTGGAGCCTTGTCCTTTTTTGTGTGCCATGGAAATCACCTCTCCACAAGAACGGCCCGCCGAAACATCTCTGAGACGGAGGCGGAACGTATTGCAGGCAATGGGTTTACGCCAGTACGGCTGGCCGGCGTCCAACACGCGCCGGACGCCGCCGCGGCGAGCGCCTGCGGTTGTTAACCACCGGCAGTCCGCCCCGAATCTCTCTTTTTAGCGGTAAACCCACTCGTAGTCAACCTCTCCGGGGATGCCGTAGCGAATTTCTTCCTCGTGCTCGAAGTATTCGTCGGCGGGCCGCCAGAAGTTGAGCTTGAGGATCTTTCGGTAGAGTGCGCGGCCCGTGAGGATCGGGGCGCCCGGTTTGTACGCGCCCGGCTCGTCTTTCCATTGATAGGCGTTGGTCAGCCCGGAAACATACACCGAGAAACGCACCGTCTTCGGATCGATGTCTTCCCAGGTGGCCACGCCCCAGAAGGTCTCGCCCACGTCGATGTCGCGGCACATCTGCACGGAGTTGAGGAACTTCCGGTTGGGGTCCTCGCGCGTCCGGATCGGTCCCATGGCCACCGGAATCACCCGGTCTGGATAGGCCTTGGCGGCTTTGGGGTCGATCTTCATGTGTGGATAGCCGACCAAGAGGAACTCGGGCAAGAAGCGGACGGGACGATCGACCGTCTTCACCTCGTACAGCATCTTCTTGTCTACGGTGGCGTAAGGCAGCGGGACGTCATCGACCGGGTGCATGATCTTGCCGGGGTTCCTCACGGAGTACACCATATACCAGATCAGTTTCCGCTGCATGAAGCCGTCGGATTGCGGAATGTCGACCCAAATCATGCGCATCGGCTTGAACTTGAACTCCAGCGCCCAAACGTCGCGACGAAACGCAATGTCCTTTGCCCAATCGAACTTCGCATCAACGGCCGTCAGTTCCACCACGTCGTGGCGACCTTCCGATTCGTCGAGCGACTGCATGGGGTCGATCGTCTGCATCACCCCAGGCGCGAGCGGACGGTAGGGCGACCTGGTCGAGGGCAGCGTGGCGGCGGGCTTCTGCGGAGCGGCTTGATCGGCCGCCGGCTTCTCGGACGCCTTAGGGGCGGCAGCATCCTGACCGTATCCTTGAGAACCGGCCAAGACCCAAATCAAGGCGGTCAGACACGCCCCAGCAAAGATGGAACGATTCATGGGAAAGCTCTCTGATGTTTCGGAGTACGACGGGGGCGTGAGAATGCCCAGTCCGCGCAGATTCTACCGCTTGCTGCCTCTAGTATAGTTACCTTACTCCGCAGGCGTCAAGCAGGCGCATTTCCCCCAACGGTACTATAAGCTGTGCGGCAAGGCACAAAAGCTGATAGAATCGGTGGTTCTGCGCCCGGCGGAGAGTGGTCGACCGGGGAGTTGTTGTCCGGCGGAGGAAGGTGATCGCGATGCCGAGTAGCCACGGCTGTTTATTTCACTCCCACCCGGAGGCCCGCCCTAGCAGACCAAGGACCCGCGGATACAAGGAACCAGCCTTTGTAACATGCGCGATCAAACAGGTGGCCAAGCAGTCGGAAGAAGAGAAAG
Source organism: uncultured Planctomycetaceae bacterium (assembly GCA_963759115.1). Taxonomy (GTDB): domain Bacteria; phylum Planctomycetota; class Planctomycetia; order Pirellulales; family Thermoguttaceae; genus CAVWXT01. The sequence continues at coordinate 1,616,924 of CAVWXT010000005.1, read as the reverse complement.
TGCCCAAGATGTTGCGAGGTTACTTTCTCGACCTGCACTTGTCTCTCAAAGAGGTTCGCCGAATTCTGAAACCCGGAGGGCGCGCCGCCTTCGTGGTTGGAAACAACCCAATACCACGGGAAGGTAATTGAAGTGGACCAGGCAACGGCCGCCATCGGTGAACAATGCGGATTGGTATGCGATGAAATCCGGTTGGCCCGTGAGCAAGGCAACAGCGCTCAGCAAATGGGCAAGTTCGGCCGCCTTCCCTCCCGTGAGTCTATCGTCCTATTCACCCGCAAGCCCAACGGCTGACGGAAATCGGACGCGGCGGAGAGAGAGTCATATCGGGGTTGTTTCACGGCGGCCGTGGAGAAGCTCCCCTCGCCCGAAGCGGGAGAGATACCGGGAGCGAGGGCAGCAGGAGATTACCCGGCGGCCAATGGTGGTTCAATCGTCTGACACACGAAGACGCTTGCCGAGACTTGATCGAGCGGATTGGGCGGCTCGGACCCGATGTGGAGATTGGGGCTGTGTCTGGAAGATGAGGCCATGTTTACAACGCCTCGATTTTTGTGGAGCATGGGGGACTGCAACTCCGTCCTATAGGTTTTCCGATGAAGACAACCACCGTTACCCGGAGACAATTGTACGAACTGGTGTGGTCGGAGCCTATGCGCCGCCTTGCGATGCGTTACGGCATCTCGGATGTCGGTCTGGCGAAGATATGCCGCAAGCGCAACATTCCACGGCCACCACGAGGGTATTGGGCACAGAAGGAGTTTGGCAGGGCTCCGCTTCAGGTTACGCTGCCCAATCCAAGCGACGACTGCAAAATTGTCTTGCGGGACCCAGAAGAATGCCGCATCTCGTCCCCCATCCTGCGAGAGGTAGTCGAGCAGAAGAAGGCAGAGGAGGAGAAGCGGGAAGCAAAGATCGAAGTGGCGGAGAGCCTTCGAGGATCGCACACCCTCGTGAGCCAGGCGAACCAGGAATTGCAGATTGCTGAGACCGACGAGAACCACCTGGTTATTCCGCCAAAGGGGACGCCGCTTGACACCCGCACGTCCAAGGCCAGCTTGCGGCGCGCCCTGCTGATTATGGATGCCTTGCTGAAAGCCCTGGAGCAGCGAGGGTACGAAGTTGCATCAGGCCCAGTTGTCCAGATTCTCGATGTCCGCGTGCATTTCAGCATTATCGAGGCGCTCGATACGCAACGGGAGCAGCCCAAGGACCACGATCTGGACGGCCGCTATGAGTTTGGCCATAGCCGGTTCAATACGAAGCGAATTCCCTCTGGCCGCTTGGCGCTGCACATCAATGATGCGGATGCGTACTGGGCCTGTGGCTGCCGGAAGTCTTGGCGCGACGCTCAAAAGCAGCGAATCGAAGATCGCTTGAACCAGTTTGTGGCAGGCTTGGTCAGCTTTGCTGCTCGCAAAAGGGAGCACGATGCAGAGCAGGAGCGGCGAGCCGAGCAGGAACGCCAAGAACAGCGCCGCCGAGAGGAAAAAGCCCGGCGTCGTGCCGAGAAGCGGCAACTGATTCAAGCTGAGCAGAAGCGAGTTGACTTGCTGATGCAGCAGGCAAACTGCTGGACGGCAAGCCAGAATCTACGAAAGTACATCGAGGCCAGGAAGCAAACGCACTTGGCAATCCACGGCGAGATCGAGCCAGAGGGCGGCTTTGCGATTTGGCTTACCTGGGCGACGCAACAGGCCGACCGTCTTGATCCACTCACCGAAAGCCCACCTTCCATCCTTGATGAACCTGTGCCCGAGGAGCCGAAGCCCCGCAACTGGTCGGAGCGATAACCATGCCGGTTGCTTCCACAGGAATTCGTCGAGCGGAAACGCAGGCGGAAATCCAGCCTCTCATCGAGCTATGTAAGGCAGGCCAACTATTCGAGGTCCAGGAGTGGATTGCGGCGGGCAAGGTCGTCAACCCGCCCATCTACCCGAATCACCGGGCAAGTCGCCGGAGCCCACTGGAGATTGCGGTGGAACGCGGCTTCCACAGTCTGGTGAAAGTGCTTCTGGAGGGTGGGGCCGCCATCGAGTCAACCGGCTATGACGGGCCGGTGGAGAAGGCCCTGGACATGCGGCGACTCGACTTGATCCAACTGTTCGTCGGGCACGGCTACGATGCGAAGTCAGTCAGCATGGAACGTGTGTTTGCCACTTGGGACCCCAGAATCATGGAATACTTCATCGAGAAAGGGGCGGATGTCGAGGATGGCAACCCGCTGGCTTGGGCGTTGTGCAGTCACCTTCGCACCGCCCTGCCGATATTCAAGCAGTACAAAGACCGTTTTCCAAGTTTCCAGGAGCAGGCCAACATCGCACTGCGGCACAACTGCAAGGAGGGCAACATGAAGTGGGTGTCGTTGTTGCTGTGGGCCGGGGCAGACCCCTACGCCCCAGGCTCGGACGACTATCAGGCGGCGCTAGATGATGAGGATGGCGGTCTTTCTGCGCTCGGCTATGCAGCGCTGTGGAGGCACTTCGAGGTGTTTCGCATCAAAAAGATTCGTCTCGACCCAAAGCATCCGGTGGCCCAAGAAGTCGTGCAGTGCATCGGCTGTGAGGAGGGTTTTGAAGTCTTGCATGGCCTGCTGGAAAAGGGCATGGACCCCAACGACCAGGAGACGGGCGGCTGCTCGGCGATCCTGGGACTGCTCAACCGCATGGCCTTCGACGCTTCCCTGCATCACCGGGACTACTTCAGCAAGGAAGGCGATTCTCAGAACTGTCGAGAGAAAATCAAACTGATCCATCTTCTCGTGAAGCACGGCGCACGGTGGGTGCCGAAAGACACGTCGGAAATCAATGACGCACGCAAGTCGCTGTTGAAGCTCATCCCGGACTATACCGTCGAATTCGTTTGGATCATGGCGAAGTACCAAGCGTGCTCACAGCCCGTCATCTCGCAACTTCTACGTACACCGACGATCACGAAGCATGTGGCCAGCTTCCGCGAGCGGCTGGTCGAGTTGACGGCCACGCTGAAGTCGGGTGCATGAAGCACGCCCCGGCACGCAGAGGGCCGAACGATTACAGCGATTTGTCGATTGCAGTCCAGTAGGAATGTATACGCAAATGCTTCGGACGGCAGACGTATGGGCTCTCGCCTCACACGACCGCCTTTTCGGTTAACAGGCTTGCCGGTCGCCCAGAGGTTGAACGGTCAGTTGCGGATGTGGGTGGCCCAAAAAGCACACTTGAAGAAACCGAAACGGGCTGCTAATGTATGCGTGCATCCATGTTATGGCGAACCAGCTATTTGTTGACGGGGTGGGGTAGCGTCATGTTTTCGGTCAATGAAGCCTTGGACGACTATCTCCCACGGCCTGTGCGGCTGTTTCGGCCTGCAAGGATCGTGTTGGCAAAGGGGAGCAACCGCACAGAGGGCCATCGTCGTTTGGCTGCGATGATTTGTGCGGCATACCCGGACGCGGAAGTTGCTGAAGCGTTCGGCGTTCCGCATAATCGAGTCGATCTGGGCGCAACCGATCCATTGCGGCTGCATGATCGTGGGAAGCAAACGCTCGTGCTGGGCGAGCATCGCAGCGCGGTGCGTTTCAGTGAGGAGGGTGGCAACGCCTGCCCGAACTATGGGCACTTCTCGCCATACGGTTTCTGCCCCTATGGCTGCCACTACTGTTACTTGGCCGCAACGCCGGGAGTCTGGTTCTCACCTACCGTGAAGGTGTTTCTCAATCTGGAGGAAATCCTTCGGGAGGTAGACCGCACGGCAAGCCAGCTTGCTCAGCCCACAGCCTTCTATCTTGGAAAACTTCAGGACGGACTGGCCCTGGAGCCATTGACCGGCTACGCACGCAGGATGATCCCGTTCTTCGCCCGGCATCCGTTTGCTCGCATGGTGATATTGACGAAGAGTGCCGATGTCGAAAACCTATTGGACCTCAACCACGCTGGCCATACGATTCTTTCCTGGACGGTCAACGCGCCGGAGGTCGTGCGTGATTTCGAGAGCAACACGCCTGCGGTCATGGCTCGAATCGACGCCATGCGGCAATGCGCCCGGGTGGGCTATCCCGTGCGAGCAGTGTTGATGCCGATCATACCCGTGGCCGGTTGGCCAGCCGTCTACGGACGATTTGTGACCACGCTGCTCGAATCGGTCCCCTTATCGCGGATTACGCTCGGTTCGATCTGTTCCTACCCGCAGGCCCAACGGCTGATGGAATTCAAACTTGGCAAAGAGAACGTCATATCATCGCTGCTTGATCGCGGACCCGCCAAGTCAGATGATGGGCGGCTTCGCTTCAGTCGTTCCACGCGCGAAGACGTTTACCGGCAATTGATTGAGTGTATCCGGCGGATCCGTCCCGATTTGGAGATTGGCCTGTGCTTGGAAGACGAAGCGATGTTCACGTCGCTCGGCTTGCAGAGGAGCATGGGGAACTGCAACTGCGTGCTTTGAGGACTCGGCAAGAAATGATCCTCGACCAGAACAGTCTTCAGGACATGCCGCGCCTACTCGATCCGGGGTGCGTTCCTTCATTCGCACGCTGGGTGGTGACAGAATACGTCGAATCATTGCGCAGCAAAGTCGGGTTGTCGAGATCGTCGAATTCGAGGATAAAGAGGTGTACCCCGAGGCCGTCACTCAGATCGCCATCTTATCGCTGACAAAGAGGGCCGATCTCGACCGATCCCGCCACGTTCTCGTCAGAGGTGTTGGGGGCATACGAGCAAAGCTCAACAGAGTGCTTCGCGGCGACATGACCTCGGCTTCCAATATCGAAGTGTGTGACATGCCAAGCCACGCTTTCGACTGGCCGGATTGGCATCTGCTCTCCCACGACGATGCCGCGCGGCTGGCGCATATTCGCTTTGTTGGCCGCCCTCTTGAGCAGTTTTTCATCGGAATTGGTCAGGGGCTCAGCACCGGCGCAGACGATGTGTTTTTGATGCGTGAGGCGGGGCGGACCTTCAAGCGAGTGGTCTTCGGCCGATCACGGGTCGATGGCAAGACCTATCGGCTAGAAGCAGATGTAACTCGCACGATCATCCGGGGACGGCACATCAAAGGTTGTCGGGTTCCCGAGTCGCGCGATTTATGCGTCTTCACGTATGATTCGGCAGGTCACGTGCTGCCGGAAGGCAACTTGAAAACGAACTTCCCACATACTTATCAATACTTGATGCGCTGCCGCCCACGCCTCACCGCGCCCGACGAAGGTCGGCGTGCCCTGGTATGCGACATCGCGCGATGTCTCTGGTCTCTTCCAATGCAGGCTCATAAGCAACAAAATATCCTCCCGGCTAAGTTTCACCCTCATCGACGATCCAGCTACGGTTTGCCACAACAGCGTCGTAATGATCGCGCCGGATGCCTCCAAAATCGACCCCTACTGCCTCTTGGGCATTCTCAATAGCAGTGTTTTCTGGCGGTTCGTCTGCCACACGACCCCGTATATGGGTTGTGGTCGTCAGGTTCTACGGCTGTCGGATGTTCGACGATTTCCAATCCCTTCGCCGATGACAGAAGAGCGGCAGCGACTGTGCGAGATGATAGGAAACCTTGCCCGGCAGGCGACACAGCAGGGAAGCGATGTGCTGGTTGTGCAGGAGCGGATTGACGCATTGATGAATCGCCTATTTGAGTCGGGAAGCTGAAGAGCCCCGCAAAAGTCTCCCAAAATCAGAGAATTGGTGGGACCGGGCCGACGGCCTTGACCAGCGAGCCAAGACCGGCTCTAATTCTGCCTCGTCAACAGAATTCGTGGGTAAATTCCGGCTCGGGAAGGTTGCCGAGCGTGTGATATAGGGCAATTTCGATGGCCTCGTAGGTGCGGAAGCCGTAGGCTTTTCTGGTAGTCAATTTGGCTTTGTTGTTCAGGCCCTCGACGGAGCCCGCCGAAACCATCCCCTTGGCACGAAACCAGTTGAGGATCAGGTTCTCGATGTTCACGCAGGCTTTGGGCAACCTTCTTCATCGGCTCGATCTTGCTCCGCATCGTGCGGGTACACCACTCTTCCAAGAACTTCACCGCCCAGCCCGGACTGGTATATTCCCAGAACCTTTGGAAGTCCTCCCGCAACAGGTGGCTGCGAACGCTTTGAAGGTTGTACTGCAACAGCTCCGACAGTTTCACGGTTCTCCTTCTCGGTGCGGTTCTCGGGTCGTTTCAGCAGGCACCAGCGGGAGTGCTTCAGCACCGGCTCGTAACCGTCACGCTTCAGGCGAGCGGCCTCGGTGCGGCGAACCTCGTCAATCGCCTCGTTCATCTTCTTCATGATGTGGAAACGGTCCAAGACGTGGATGGCCTGCTTCAGTTGTTCGGCAACCACATTCAAGTAGGGCTGCCACATATCGCTACAGACAAAGCGGATGGATTGACGGGCCTCGGCGCTCAGCGTCTGGAAGAACCGCCGCAGACTCTCCTCCGTTCGCTCTTCGGCCACCCACAACAGCCGCTTCATGCCATCCTCGATCTGGTACACCAACGTCAGGTAATGCTGTCCCCGCTGCCACTGGATCTCGTCCACGCCGATGGCCTCGATCCCATCGAGGTCCTGATGGAACAGGCCCCAAAATACCGCCTGTTTCACCGACTCGAACACGTTTCGCCAGGTAGTGTGGAAGATCGAGGCCACCTCTTGCCAGGACAAATGCTTGGCCCAGCGTGCCAGGAACCAGCGGTAACTGGTTGTAAGATGGCTTTTTCCCACGGCCCAAGGCACTCGCTCCACCGTCACCCCGCAACTTCGACACGCCACACGCCGCAGGGCATACACGAAATACACGGTAATGGCCCAGAGGGGCACGAACTCGAACCGCCGCTCCGGAAGACGATCGTAACCCGGCCCGGGGCGGCCGCAGCCCGAGCAGATCGGCCGACCATTCTTCCGGGCAAGCACTTCCACTTCCAGCGTTGGCCGTTCCGTGCCTTCCACCCATCTGGCTTTTCCGTACACAAAGGACTTGAAAGGTTCGACCCGATTGAGGATAGTCTTCAGTTGCATCCTGTGGTGGCTCCCGGCGAGATGGTTCGTTTTGCAACTCCATCTTTAACCGGAAACGCTACAGGATGCACCTGTTTTCCTGCCTCCTCTCTCCGCTATACTATCCCTGTCTGGCGAAACGGAGTTGGGCTCTGCTGGCGAGCAACCCGACAAGGGATAACCAGACCAGGGCGGGTGAATGACTCGCAGGCCCCGGCGGCTTCCACCGCCAGGGCCTCTTCTTTCCCCTCATCCCCTCATTCATTTGCTCTGTCATGCCTCAGAAAACGCACCTCAACGGTGCTAACCAGCCCTGTTCTTACCCACGAATTCTGCTGACGAACCCTAATTCTGGGGTGGGGTGCCTTGGACGAAGGCAAGAACGAGGCGTCGGATATGGGCTTCGATGGACGCGGCACCGCGTCGAAAAAGTTCTACTGGCGTCCAGTCGCCCCGGGCGACCTGTCCTTCGCACTAACGGCCGGAGTATGGCACCGTCACTGTTTGCAGCCGCCGGTTGCCGCAGACCACGCTCACTTGTTTGACAGCCGCCTTGTTGGGCAGCACGAACTTGAAGGCCTGACTCTGCCCCGACGCCAACGACTGGAAACGCTGGGCCGCCGGCCAACCCGTCGGTTGTGACGGCGCCGCCCAAACCAAGCCCACCGTGCCATCCACCGGGCTGGACGATGCGCCCGTTAGCGTCACTTGAACACCACCCACGACCGGACCCGCCGCGATCACGACCGGAGACGATGCATTCACCTGCATTCCGCCCAGTGCCGAATCCAGCAGGCTGTAGTCTGCCAGGGCGCATTGCAAGTAAGCGGGGCGTTCTGACGCAAGCTGGATCGTGGCGTCCGTCGTCCCGCCCACCGTGATCGAGTTGCCCATCGTATCGAAGGCCTGCACCTTGGCCGGCGACAGACCCGTCAGGACCACGTTCATCCCGTTGAGCGTATTCCAGATGACGGCCACCGCGCTGGTGCCCTTGAACAGATGCGCGTAGGCGCCGGCGTTGCTGAGGGTGTACGATTTCTGATACGCGTTGCCCTCGATGAACGAGGCGCAGGCGTTCAGGGCCGCCAGCCGCTGCCGCGGCACGTAGTTCTCATAATAGAGGCCCATGGTTGCGTTCGGGGGGTTGTCGGAACTGAACCAGAAGAAATGCTTGCTGCCCAGCGAGACCGCCGTGATGATGTTCCGCACGTACAGTTGGGTGACGTCCTGCTCGGACGACGCCGGGGCCGCGTAACCATCGTCATCGCCCGGGATCCCTTGCTCCGAGTGCCAAATCTCCTTGCTGCCGGCGCCGCCGGCCGACATGATGCTCATCAGGTTCGGGTTGCCGGTCTTGATTTCCAGCGGATAGTTTTTCTCCGGCACCATGGTTTGGCTATAGGCATGCTCGCTGATAGCATCCATCTGCGAGGCCGTGTTGAGGGCCAAGACGCCTTGCACGGACGCATTGGTTGTTCCAGTCAGTGGCGTGCCGGCGAAGGCGACGAGTTTGGCGTTGGCGTCGTATTGACGAAGGTATGGCGTGGTCGCGTTCAGCAAATTCGCGTATTGCAGCGACGTCAATACGCCGTTCGGCGAGCTCCCCATTGTGGGCTCATTCCAAAGCTCGTAGGCCTTGATCTGGCCCTGGTAGTGCTGCGCCACTTTGCCCACCCAGGTGCTCCACTCGGGCAACTCGTTGGCGTAAGGATATTCCTGGATGGCGCCCGAAGTGACAGGGCCAGCCCACGACTGTTCGTACTGCGCGTAGTAGCGCAGCAGAATCGGCATAATCCGCATGCCGGTGCCGCTGGTCGTCGCGTTGAACTGCCGGTCGTATTCGGTGAAGTCGAACGTGCCTATGGTCTTCTCGCACATGCCCCAGCCCCACCAGGCGCGGATCCACTTCACGCCACACGTCGAAAGCACCTGCATCTCGCGGGCGAGGTGATCGCTCGGCTCGTTCTCCTGGTGCGTGTTCATGGCGAAGTACGACGTGTCGGCATTTCCCACATTCTGCATGTTCACGACCACGGCGTACTTGACCTCCGTGCTCTGGTGCCAGGTCTGGTTCTCCGAGGTCAGATCGAAGCCGAGCCGGAAGGTCCCGCGCCGGCTGGTGTCGATATTGTACGTCGTCGTCTTGACGGTGCCGGCAGGCACGTTGATCGTGCCCAGCGAGGGCACTCCCGAAATTTTCTTGTTCTCCCAATCTAAGATGGTCGGCTGAATGGTCACGTTGTGGGCGACCGTATCGGTGTTGACAACGTTCAACGTCATTGGTGACGCTTGGCCGAAGAGATACAGGCTGCCGACCGGCATCGTCGGCGGAGCCACGCCAACCTTGTCTTTCAGCGTCAGGCCGTTTGGCACGACGTCGGCCAGCAACTCCACGTCATCGACCCACAACTGCCCCGAGGATGGATACACCAACAGGACGCAAATGCTGGGAGCACCAAGGTTGGTGGGAACTGTGAACGACTGCGTCACCAGCGTCCAGCCAGTGCCGATGGTTGGCCAAATGGGAAAGGGTGCGAAATAAGGGGGTGTGGGGCTCATTCCCCAGCCGATGCCGAGTGGTCCGCCGGCCTGGTCGAGCTCGACGCGCAGGGTTATCTGCGAGCTAGCCTTCATCCGCATACTCAACTTGTAGTGCCCGCCGAGGCGCACCGGTATGGGCCGCGAATACAAGCCCGGCGGACTCTTTGCGACCCGAAGCCCCTGGAAATCCGGGAGCGCGGCGGGAAGGCTGTGCAAGCATTTCAGGCCCTTGGCCGCGCCACCGGTGGTTTCCCAGCACAGGGCGATGTCTCCATAGCTGGTCCCGCGCCAACCGTTCAGCCCCAGCTCGAAGTCGCCGTTGGGCACCAAGTTGCCCGCGGTAATCGGCGCTTGAGGGGTGGGGCCGGAGACCGGAATCGGGTCGAAGGCGCGGGCCACACTGGAGATGCGCACCGAGTCGATCTTCCCGTCCACCTGGCTGCCCATCGAGTTCCAGTCGTTCTGGCCCAACTGCAGTTGCGAGCCGTAGCCACTCAGGTTGCCGCCGCCGGAGATCGTCATCGAGTTGTCCAGGGTTCCGTTGACGTAGATCTTTGCGACCTTCGTGGACGAATCGTAGGTGATGGCGACGTGGGTCCACTGCCCCATCGAGATGGGCAGAGAACCATTGAGCGATTGCCAACCAGTGCCGACGTTGAACTCCGCGCTGACGCTCCTGCCCACAGTTAGCAGGTAACTCCCGTTCTTGCAGGCCACGTAGCCGCCGGGCTGCTGAAGCTTGATCCAGGCTTCAAAGGTAAAGGCGCTGGCCGGGCGGACCGTCGCACTGTCGGCAACCCACACGTACCCCGCATCGAGCGCCACGGCATAGTACCTGGCGCCCCATAACCCAGTTGGTGCCGTTCAAGTTGGCCACCGGCCCGCCCGACTTCGCGTTGGCAGACGTCGTACCCGTGCCCTCCTTGAACAGCCACAGCGCGGTGGTGTTGGCATCAACGGTCAGCGACGTCTGCACTGCCTCGGCGGCAGCCCGTGTATCGAGCAACGCCGCCACAACCACGAGTGTGCAAAGACCGACATAAGCAAATCGCGGCATCTGCATGATCGTCCTCCTAAGGCATTTTGAGACCTACAACCTTGTTCTGAATACAGTCTAGACCCTAGTGCCATCAATTTTACCCCCCAGGTGCGTGCGACGCAAACCTCTTGGCGACCTCTTACTGCAAGGCTAACCACCCATAGATCACACGGCTCTCGACCTGCCGAGAAGTCACCCCCTTTCTGGGAAAGAGGCCAGAACGGCAAAGTATCCCCCAATTGGCGATCGGCGCGTCCTGAATTCCGAACGATTCTTGACACCATGGAGCCACCCGCTAAATTGGTGGGAACGGTGAGATCAGGGCATTCCGCAAAACGAACGATAGCTGGTGTGTCAGAGAATGGCGGATCCGGCCTTTGTAGGGAGCCTTCGGCAGATCGGAGAGGAACATGGCCGGCCCGCATGACATTGACGACCCGCACGATTTGAATCGCTTCCTGCGAGCGCAAGAGGATAGCTACCAACAAGCACTCTCGGAGATCAAGAGCGGCCGGAAGCGCACGCACTGGATGTGGTATATTTTCCCACAAATCGATGGGCTGGCGTTTAGCTCGATGTCGAAGCGGTACTCTATCAAGAGTGTCGAGGAGGCCAAGGCATATCTAAACCATCCTGTTCTCGGGCCGCGATTGATTGAGTGTGCTGAAGCAACCACTCGTGTCGAAGGTCGGTCCGTAAACGACATCTTCGGCTCCCCCGACGACATGAAGTTGCGGTCCTGCGCTACGCTGTTCGCGTACGTGTCACCCGCAGGGTCAGTGTTCGAGCGACTGCTCGACAAGTACTTTCAGGGCGAGCGCGACCACAAGACGCTCCGTCTACTAGGCGTCAGCCAGGAGAGCAAGTAACACTTTAGGGTAATGGGCAGAGCAGTTTCAATCGCCTAACAACCAATTGCAGCGAACCTGCCGCTTAGGTTCACACTGGAGAAAAAGATGATCTACCGACTAGACCGTTGCTTTTCCAAGGCTGTCACATTTCTGATTCTGATGGGTTGCGGGCTTCTCTCGGCAGCGGAGCCAAGCGACCCGGTCAAGACGGTTCACCTTCGTCCTCGCTACGTCCGGCTCTACACGGACACGGGCGTGGAGTTGGCCGCAGCCAACTACCAGTACAAGACGCTGGATTGGGACGTTCCGCTTAACGAGATGGCCTTGGTCTGTCTCGATTGCTGGAACTGGCACTTCTCGCATGACACATTCGAACAGATGGAGAAAGTCGTGGGAGAGAGCATCGTCCCGTTGTTGGCGGCCTGCCGGGCTAAGGGCGTGTTGGTGATCCACGCGCCGGCCAATCCGGTGGCACAACGTCATCCCAACTGGGTACGGCTCACCGAGGGAAAAAAGCCGCAGCCCGCGTGGCCCGACTCACCGGCTTGGCCTCCAGCGGAGTTCCGCCAGAAGACTGGGACTTATGCGAAATACGCTCGTCCTAACGAGCCACAGAACGCTGAGCGGTCCACGCACACCTGGACGAAGCGGGAGTTTCACCCACTGATTCATCCGGTCGGCGATGAGCCCGTCGTGCTCAACGGCGAGGAACTGCACCGACTCTGTGCCCAACGCAAGATCCTGCACCTGGTGTATGTGGGGTTCAACACCAATTGCTGCATCATGTTCCGCGACTACGGCCTGCCGGCCATGAACGACCGCGGCTATTCAACGATCCTGGTGCGCGACGGCACGATGGGGATGGAGACGGCCGACACGTGCAAGGACTCCACATGTACTCGCGGGACGATTGCCAGTCTGGAACAGTTCGGCAGCTATACTCTCTCCTCACGCGAGATCATCGAGGCACTGGCCGCCTGCGGCGAATCGGCCTCCGCCAGCGATCCGGCGCGGTCAAAGCACTCAGCCGAGCCTCAATTGTCAACCAGCATTGAACGTGGGGACGTGCCAGGGGCGCTCATTTCGGCCGATTGACACCCCATGGCCGCCCACCAATACTGAAGTTCTTGCCCCTGGACTTCAGCAGGCTGAATGGGTTCGCTTCTCGTAGGCCCCACGACGTCTGCCTGAGCAAGCAACTCTCGACCGTTTCCTTTTCGACTCGCCAAGGGACACTCTCGGTCTCCACCCCCTTACCGACCATCCAATTTCTTGTTCGCCGCTCCGGCAAGTTCATACAACTGGGCCGTCCGTTCCTGCCACTCCGACCCTACGAACCACTGGTGTCCCGTGAAATTCGGCGCCCGCGCCATTGCCCGGCCTGGTATTCCCCGTACTTCCTTCGACTCTCTATGAAATAGAGCTGCAAGTTGCTGAGGCTGAGCCACATCATCCTCTGCCGCGCGGCCAGACACTCCTGGCAGCGACGGACCAGTTCCGAGCCCAGCCTGACCCTCGCCGCCTCGTCGCTAAGGGCTGCTTCGATGGCAATCCGCGCCTCGCACTCTTGAACGCCCTCGCGAAAGGCCTCGAAACGCTGGCTCGCCGCCGGCCCCTCTGGCCCCGGGGCCAGCAGCGAGGTGTCGATGCTCAGGTTCCGCCAATTGGCCTCCTGGTAACGCTCATGGACTCTGCCTACGCGAGAGCCCCGCTTGTCCTTGAGCACGGGCCAGAAATCTGCGCCGATCCGTCCCACGCCCCGCTGGCCGCCGGTGATGTTCGGTTCGGCAAAATGCCGCCACCGCGTGCTGGGATGATAATCTAAATTGATGCGGTCGAACTCGGCCACGAGTTCGTCGCGTTTCCACCCCATCAGGCTCTCCAACGTCTTCTCTTTCTGGCCGAACCATGCCCCGTTGTCGGCAAAGCTCGTATTCCACATCCTGGCCTGATACCCCAGTCGGTACTTGTCATACATAATTTTCTTGCCCAGAAGTCCCATGTGCGATTGCATCACCCAGGGTACGTCGCCGGCTACTTCCCGGAAGAACGCCATGTCCTCCGCGCTCGCCCAGGCGTCGGAGTGCATGCCGAGCATCATCGTTTCTTCGAGGCCACGCTTCCGCAGCCGCGCCCGCAGTTCGGTGAACAACGGACTCCAGAGTCCCGCGCTCTCCGCTTCCGAGAGCTTCGGCAGAAACACCGTTTCTTTCTTGCCTGTCGCCGGATCCAGCACTGTCACTTGCGGCCCCATCCTGTACACGCCGCCCTTCTTCTCCATTTCTTCAATCAGCGCTTGCTGCCGTCCGTCCTCAGGTCTGTGGGCATCGCGCGTCATGTAGACGTCCCAAACGTTGAGAATGATCAGTTTCGGCCGCCCCAGGTTCTTCTCGGCCGTGTCAAGGTATCGCTCCATTAGCGAGAAGTCATACTCGTAGCCGCTTCCCTTCTTCACCCAGCGAACCATCGACTCGGCGTTGCCCAGGTTTGTGTGGGCGATCAACGGGATGTATACCGTCCGGCTTCCCGTTTTTCCAATCAGCCGGAACGACCGCCCAATCATCTCCCAGTGCTCTTCTGACCAGAGGGGCAACCCATACTCGATACTCGGCGTGTCCGTCGATTGTATTAGGTCAACCCAGGTTCGGTAGTCCTGCGTGTCGGGCAGCACGTAATCTGTAACCTTCAGTTCCACCCCTACCTCAACTCTTTTCTCGCCGGCAGCCTCGATCCCGATCTGCCCGGTGTAGACTCCCGCCTTCGCGCCGGCCGGCACCTTCGCCGTGATCCATACCGGCACCACGGCGCCGGGCACAACCTCCACTTTCCCCGAGTCCTTGGGCAAATGCCCATGCCGCCCCGTGTACTGGTACGGTGGGGCCGTTGCGCCAATCTCCGAAGGGGGCTGCTCCGAAAGCACACTCAACAGTTCAGCGTAAACCGGATAGGGCGACGGGCGCTTCGATCCTTGGATGTCAATCAAGTACTGGTCGCCCCAAGGCATCCCGTAGCGAATGGTCACGCAGGATGCCGAAATCGTTCCACCCTGGCCCTTTAGCTCGCCCGGCGTCGCCTTGAGTCCCTTGATCGGACGCGTCGAGCCCACAACGATTTTCCCGCTGAACTCACCGTTCCGCGCCCCGACAATTCTTACCGGGCGCAGGGCTTCGGCCACGTCGCCGAAGTCCACGGTGTAGTCCGCCGCCATGACGTCGGCATTCCACACCTGGAACCCCTGAGAACGCTTGGCGTTGGGAGTCAGCCCCGTTGAACCCTCTGAGGTCAGTCGCACCCCGAGTATCTCGCAGGAGTTGTCCTCGTAGATGTCGTCCTCGGTCCTCGCGGGATATCCCGCCCGCACCACCTCCAGCCCGATCAGGTTCATCCCCTTCCGCAGCAGTTCCACCGGGATAGGAAGGTTTGGCAGCGTTCGTTCCTCTCCCGCCGGTCCCTCTGCCAAGTCGGCTCCAGGCGCGACGTGTTCCCGTTTCAGTTCCTGCCCATTGACCGACACGACGAGGCCGCCTCGATACGCCACCGAGAGCGTGAGCCCTTGCACGGCCGCAAGGTCCGTCACCGTGAACTTCCCCCGCAGACAAACCTTCGACAAGAGCGCCGTCTTACAGGCCAGCGTCGCCGGCCCCCTCAACCACGTCCCGTCGTCGAAGTCCGGTCTCTGCCAGCCCTGCGCCGGTTCGGCCGTCTTGTAGTTCAGCCATGCGTACCTGAGCCGCACTGTCTCCCCGCTGGCGAGCGCCGGCGGCGCCAGCGTGCAGTGCATCCGCCATACTCCGTACGTATCCAGCACAGCCACGCGCGCGGTCTCCCCCGCCGCTGCCGGGGAAATCGACAACCAGGTCCAGATCACCGCGACTGCCGCCGCGTCAGCCACTCGACAAAGGGCTCCACACATGGCATCCTTTATAGCCAGGTTCCAAACGACCTGCAATCAGATTGTTGCACACCGTGTTCTCGGGATGAACCGATGGCGGATTATGACGCGAGACTCTTGACGATCGTAGACTGTACATTGCAGAATAAAAGCTGGGCCGAGGCAATCGAGCCGATGGTAACCAACGTGGTGGGGCAAAAGCAAAGCTGCGCCATCGCCCGTGGGGCAAGGACGTACCGGCGTCCGTGACTTGCTGCCGTTCAGCGCGGGTTGAAGAGGAAACGCCATGAAGATCATAGCGACGATATGCCTGTTATGCAGCATAACCAGCGTACCGATCATCGCCGACGCATCGCAGGAAACGATGAAATCGACCAAACTCGAAGTGCGGTTTGACGCCACGACACACGAACCGTCCGAGTTGGTCAACCTGGAGACCGGCGATCGTTTGGCCTTGGTGTCGGAATCCGCGTTCCGACTGGAGTTCTACCGGATCGGCAAAGACATCGCGACATTGGCCGAGGACATCCAACAACAGAAGGCCGTTCTTCTGGCACTGGATGCACGGGACTGCCAGGTCACCGGCTCCACGCAGACAACCTCTCCTGATGGCGCGATCATACAAACCACCGTTTACGATGGAGCGCAGGGGAGGGTCACGGTGAACTATTCGATGGGCCGCGACGATCATTTCATTCAGAAGGAGATCCGCTTCGATCCGTCGTTTCCGGAACCGTATTTGCTGTGGCGAGTCGAGGCCCAACGATTTCGCCTTGGCGATAAACCCAAAGAGTATGTGCCGTTCGTCCATGGTTGTTGTTTGACCCACTTCCTCAGGGGCGAGAAGAGTGGGTTCTTCCTCGGCGTTCAGGTTCCGACCCAAGTGCCGTTGTTTGGCAAGAATCGAAAAGTATTGCCGGTGCCGAAAGAATTGTACCTGGATTATGATGGTACGAATTCCATTGCTTACCATGTGAATTTCCGTTTTCCGGCCAAACAAACGTATATCAGTGAAAGGGTTTTCGGGGGGTGCTATCGCTTGACGGGAAGGTTGGTTCCTGACGCACCGAGTAATGTGTCGAAAGGCCGGGGTGGCAGTATTGATCGGCAATCACCGATACCGCCGGACATTGGAGAGTCTGAAGCGATGCTGGCAATGGTCAGAAAGCTCGCGATTCCCGGGCCCCAAGGGATACATGTGACGCTGAACGGTTGGGACAGTGGACTTACCCAAACCGGTTACGGGCTGGATGTAGACCCGAAGCGAATCGAACAAGACAAAGGCATACTGACCGCAGCCAAGGAGTGGCTTGGGGATTTTGAGGTGACGTTGGGAGGTACCTGGGGAGGCTTGGATCACGAGATCGCCAAGTTGATGCCGGAAGACGTTGCCCCACCCCAAACACCTGGCGCCGCGAACATACTTGATTGGGCTCGCGGTCAGAACATCGGGGTCAATCTGTGGACTACTCACTCCGGTCCAAACCCCTGGACAAAGTTGAATAGTTTCTGCCCGCAACACGTCGCCTGGCAAAACGGGGCTTCAACCTGTCCTGCAAATCGGGAGTATATGCGGTGGCACATAAACTTAGTGACGTCCTTAATTCGACGTGGATATTCCAGTTATGCCGAAGACGAACACTTTGTATTGCAGGGGGAAGTCAACTGCAATTCAACCGCTCACGACCATCTTCCCGGCAACTGCAACTACGGTTGGTACCGGCTGCGCCATGAACTCTATCAGACGCTTCGCAAAGAGTTTGGCAAGGAGTTTCCGATTCATGGCTACCGTCCGCAAATGGACTTGGGCATCTGGGAGTGTCTCCAGGTGAACAACATCTTTACCTTGCATGATGATGTTCCCATTGGCGGCGACAGAATCCGAAATTGGTCGCGAATACGCCACTATTATCATTTTTTCCCAAGTTATATGGACCAGGCGCTGATAAAGAACCAATTTACCGACTACGACATGCTTAGTGCCTTGGCGGTGTCGAGCACCTACCTCTTCATTGGCAAGCCCAACGCGACCGCGAAGAAGTGGCTCACTTGGGCCCGCGAACATCCCGAGCACATGCAAGGCCAGTCTATTTTTTTGCCGGACTGGCCGGGGAACGGGAAGTGCGATGCCTATCTGCGCTTGGTCAAAGGCAGCGGGTTCGCCTTCCTTTTCAATGGCAACCAGGCGGAAGCCGAGGCCGAACTCGCGCTGGACGCCGCCGTGGGTTTGGATCCGGCCAAGACGTACAGACTCGGCTGCATCTATCCCGTGGAAAAGGCGACTGAGAAGATCGAATTCAAGGGCTGCTGGAGGGCGCGGTTGCCGCCGGGCGAGGCATGGTTGATGTCCATTCAGCCGGTTGAATGATTGCCCTTACGTGGACGGGCCGGTGCGTTACATGGTCTGTTGCGAATTGCGTTGGCGGAACAGCACGGCACTTGTGCAGTTTTCGGGGCCATTTGTCGAACTTCCCCAGGAACCTCCGTTTCTTCCCACAGTGGGAAGAAGGCCGAGGCGGCGTCCCCGACAGGGCGTCTTGTCCGACCCGCATGGCGAGCGTCCCGGCGACGGCCTCCCGCCCGCGGGCGTTCGGGATTCGAACACGGGCGGAAAAGGCACAGCCTGCGCCATTTGGCGCGACCGGCGATTCCCGAACGGGGCGACCTCTCCGAAATGCCGACGTTTTGCGTACGAGACTTGTGCCGAAGCCGACCTCAAGCGGGGCCGACGACGACTCGTCCTTGCGAATGTTCAGACTCTGAACACGGGTCAGCTCCCGGCGACATGCCCCCGCCGTCGGCAGGTGCCGTTCTGCCGTTCCAGGCGCAGACGGCTGCGTTTTTGTCCGCCCGGCCACCCGCCCGGCTGCTCGGCGGGCGGGACGCTTCCTGCCGCCCTGCGGTGCCCAGCACGAGTTGAGGCTGGGGGCGCCATTGTCCGACTCTCAGCCCGCTGCCCGATACACCAGCTCCCCGCCGACCTTCAGCATTATAATTTGCCCTGTCGCCATCAGGGATTTGAGGACGTCCTGGAGAACCTCGGCGCTGGCTCGACGATCCTGCGGAGACGGTCGAGGGATACGCCCGCCGTGCCGGCTTGGGCGATGAGGAACGCCAGGTTGTCGGCTTTGGGAGGCTCATCGGAGCGGTTTTGGAGCCAGTCGGAAAATGATGTCCTCGGCATGGAGTTATCTATGGTTGCCAGCATCCGTTCACACAACGCCACGAAATACGAACCACCGAGGCGATTGTCTTGTTTTTTCCCGTGCCAGGCGTCATCATGGAGGTCGCCTTCCTTGCCCCCTGTTCCCTGCCCGCCGGAGGTCCCCATGTCCCGTACAAAGATTGACATTCTCGCCGTCTTCATTGTCGTCGTCGCGGGTTTATCCCCGGAGCGACTTTATTCCGAGACCCGCACGGCCGCGACCGGCCAAGCCGTAACGGCGACCAATCGGCCGATGCGGAATCGGCAAGCCCTTGTCCTCACCGTCGGCCAGACCGAAGGCGACCTGCAGGGCAAGGACGACAAGACTATCCAGGCGGGCATCGAATACCTGGGCCGCCTGGGCGGCGGCACGCTCCGCCTTCGGCCCGGTACCTACCTGCTGCGCAATGCCGTCTACCTGCGGACGAACATCACCCTCGAAGGCTCAGGGGAGACGACAGTCCTGCGCAAGGCTGATAGCGTTGTGACGCCGCTGGTGCGCGACTCCGATTGGTTTGAGTACGGCGTGCAAGTGAAGGACGTTACGGGCTTCACGCCGGGCGGCGGAATCATGCTCCGATCCAAGAACGGCCCCGGGGATTGGCAATTCGATGTGTTGCGGGCCACCGTCACTGCCATCCAAGGCGACGTCCTCTACCTCGACCGCCTGACGATGAAAGATTTCTGGATGGACAAGGCCGCCACGGCGGGGACAATCTTCCCGTTGCTTACGGCCGAGAACGTGGACGACGTGGTCGTGAAGGACCTTGTCCTCGACGGCAACCGCGCCAACAACGAGCAGATCAATGGCAACTTCAGCGGCGCCGTGTTCATCCAGCACTGCAACCGCTGGCGGTTCGAGAACGTCACCGCGCGGAGCTACAACGGCGACGGCTACAGCTTCCAGGTCTGCGACGACATCCGCTTCCAGAGCTGCCGGGCAATGGAGAATGCCAATCTCGGGTTCCATCCGGGCAGCGGCTCGCAGCGGCCCGTGTTCCGCGACTGCACCGCCAAGGGCAACAACCTGGGGCTCTACTTCTGCTGGGCCGTCTCCGACGGGCTGGCCGAGAACTGCACGTTGTCGGAGAACCGGCAATACGGCGTGAGCATCGGGCATCGCGATACGGACAGCGTCATCAAGAACTGCACCATCGAGCGCAACGGCGAAGTGGGAATCCTCTTCCGTGACGAGGGCGGGGAGTTCCGCGCCGGCCATCGCAACCGCATCGAGAGTTGCACCGTTCGCGACACGGGCAAGGACAAGCCGGGCGTCGGCGTCGATATCCGCGGAAAGACTCAGGACATCGTCGTCAGCAACACAAAGTTGGAGAACACCGCAAGCGGCAAGCAGCAGACGGGCATCCGCGTCGGCAAAGAGGCTCGGCGAATCGTGGTTGAGGGCAATACGTTCGAGGGCTGTCCCACGCCCATCGAGGACCTCAGGACCAAACCGGCCGAATCGCGCTAACGGCGCTGATGAGACACAAGAGCATCGAAACCGTCGTGCGGCGCTATTTGTCTCGCAACGCGACCATCACGGCCGACGCGTTGTGCGACGCAGAGCGCCAGCGGGATCCTCTTGCTCTTTCCTGCGCCAGGCGTCATCATGGAGGTCGCCTTCCTTGCCCCCTGTTCCCTGCCCGCCGGAGGTCCCCATGTCCTGTACGAAGCTCGCCGTTCTCGCACTGTCCCTTGCCGTCGTCGCCGGTTTGTCGCCGGAGCGACTCTATTCCGAGACCCGCACGGCCGCCGACTTGACGCCGGAGGCCGTCGGGAAGGCGATCGACGCGGCCCAGGACGGCGACACCGTGCTGCTCCCCGCCGGCACGGCCATCTGGTCGAAGAAGACCTGGAACAGCGGCCATTCGCCCAAGGTGAAGGCCATCACCATCCAGGGCGCGGGCATCGACCAGACGATCATCACCATCGACAAGAGCCAGGCCGGCACTACGTCGTTCAACCTGGAGGGAGTGGAAGGCAAGTCGTTTCGTGTCACCGGCATTACCCTCGACGGATCGTTACACCCCACGGAAGCAAGCTGGGGCGCGCTGATGTACATCGGCGGCACTTGCAAGAACTTCCGCATCGATCACTGCAAGTTCAAGAACTCCGACGTGATGCTCGGGATTGACGGCGACAGTTACGGGCTGATCGACCATTGCCATTTTGACGGCGAACTTTCGCACGGCGGCTGCCTGCAGCCGGTCTATTGTTCCGGCCCCGGCCTCTCCAACTATCGCAAGCCGCTCACGCTGGGCACCGCCGAGGCGATGTACTTCGAGGACAACGAGGTCAATCTCAGCGGGGCCGTGGCCAGGGGCGACAACCCGTTTTTTGTGGGCATCAACGCCGCCCGCGTCGTCATCCGCCACAACAAGATCGTCAATGCGGAAATCGAGATCTACGGCCCTGGGCAGAGAAAATGCGGCTGCCAGAGCGCCGAAATCTACGACAACCAGTTTGCCACGGTCGAGGGGGGCAAGCCGGGGGGCCCCATCTTCATCAATGCCGGCGTGGCCCTCGTCTTCAACAACACGGTCACCGGCTACGATTGCCGCGTCATCGAACTGACGAACCACAGGGCATTCATGGAAATGCCTCCTTGGGGCAAGGCCGACGGCAAGAATCCGTTGGACGGCAACCAGATCCCCGCCGGCCAGGTTGGGGCGGGCTATCCCTGTTTCGGCCAGGTTGGTTGGGCAACCAACGTCGACGGCGTCTTCAAGCCGACGCCCTGCTACGCCTGGAACAACACCCGCAATGGCGCAAAAGTTCCTCATGGCCGTGACCAACCGCAATCCGAACGTGTTGGCGACGATCAAGGAAGGCCGCGAGTTCTTCAACGAGGAGCCGCCGGCCGAATACTACAAGCCCTACGTCTATCCGCATCCGCTCCAGGAGGGTTGGGAAGCGCTGATGAAGTCGGTCGCCGGCGGCTCCGGTAGCTCGACGACAGCGACACCTGCGAGCAGACCGTGAACTCGTTTCTGCCTCGAATTGTACAGGAATCCTAGCGATGAGAATCAGATTCATGCGATCGTGGTTGTTGTTGGCGGCGTCTTGCGTTGTCGCCGCCGGTTCCTTGCCCGAGGCCGTTTATGCCGAGACCCGCACGGCCGCCGCCTTGACGCCGGAGGCGGTCTGGGAGGCGATCGACGCGGCCAAGGATGGCGACACCGTGCAACTCCCCGAGGGCACGGCCGTCTGGTCGAAGGGCTGGAACAGCGGCCATGGGGCCAAAATGAAGGCCATCACCATCCAAGGAGCGGGATCGACAAGACCATCATCGGCTACGATCCGCCCAAGGGTGACGCCGCCCCTTTCTCGCTGCTGGGAGTGGAAGGGAAGCCCTTCCGCGTCACGGGGATCACCCTTGACGGAACAGGATACCACGTCGAGAGAAGCTGGGGCGGGCTGATGAGCATCCAGGGGACCTGCAAGAACTTCCGCATCGATCACTGCAAGTTCAAGAATTCCGACCACATGCTCACAATCAGCGGCGACACCTACGGGCTCGTGGACCACTGTTTGTTCGAGGGGACGGAGTCGCACGGCGGCAACGTGCAGCCCGTCGACTTCTCGGGCCCCGGCGGCGCCAACTATCGCAAGCCGCTGACGCTGGGCACCGCGGAGGCGACGTACTTCGAGGACAACGAGGTCTATATCGCCGAGTCCGCCGGCGCCAAAGGCAAGAGGTCGGGCAATAATCCCTGGATCGCGCCCAACAACTGCGCCCGCATCGTCATCCGCCACAACAAGATCGTCAATGCGGAACTCGAAATCTACGCC
This sequence comes from uncultured Planctomycetaceae bacterium, assembly GCA_963759115.1. Lineage (GTDB taxonomy): Bacteria > Planctomycetota > Planctomycetia > Pirellulales > Thermoguttaceae > CAVWXT01. Next base: position 1,594,651 of record CAVWXT010000005.1, on the reverse strand, counting down.
CCTGGCCGGAACGGGCAGTACGGCTGCCAGCAGTGCGAGATCTACGACAACCAGTTCTCCTTGGACGACCACACGGCGCAAATCATCGTTGAGATTGCCGCGGGGGTGGGCATGGTGTTCAACAACACGGTCACCGGCACGTCCTACAGCCCCCGCCTGATCGGGTTGAAGAACCATCGGACATTCTATGTCATGCGCGGTTCGCCTTTCGGCAAGGCCGACGGCACCAACCCCATTGACGGCAACCAGATTCCCGCCGGCCAGGCGGGGGCCGGCTATCCCTGCATGGGCCAGCCGGGCCGGGCAACCAACCTCAGCGGTGGCCGCATCTTCGATTCGACGCCCTGCTACGCCTGGAACAACACGCTGAACGGCGAGAAGCTGCTGATGGGCGTGTCCCTGAATAAAGATCCGAACCAAATGGCGTCAAATCAAGGAGGGCCGCGAATTCTTCAACGAGAAGCCGCCGGAGGAATACTACAAGCCCTACGTCTATCCGCATCCGCTGCAAGAGGGCTGGGAAGCGCTGATGAAGTCCGTCGCCGACTCGGCTGCCGCCTCCGGCAGCTCGACGACAGCGACTCCTGCGAGTAAACCGTGAATTGGTTTCTGCACCGCATTGTGGAGGGGCCTTAGCGATGAGAATCCGATTCGCGCGATTGTAGTTGTTGTCGGTGGCGAGACGTTTGACAATGTTCCTACTCCCGACCGCGCCGTTCGAGAAGACATCGTCGGGCAGGTGAGCAAGGGAGGTTCTGGTGCAGGGTTCTTTTCGCCGTCGTGCGGAGTTTCCTCCCGGTCGGGTCGGCGAGCTGGGGTTCTACCGCTCGCGCGTCGTCTCCACAACCGATGCCGGGAGGTTTGTCTTCGCCGGCGTTGCTCGGAAGGTCGGCATGTCAGGACTGGCGGCGCCGACCGGATCGGTGCCGTGGACGAACCGAAAGCCCGCGGGAAGCCTGGAAAGGTTCGACTCGTTGAAGGCACCCGGCGGTGCCGCAGGATCGAACGGTGGCCAAGCGAGGTTCCCGAAGAATGTGGGTTTGCTCGTTCGGAAGTAGCTGTTCGGAATGGCGTGGTCGGAGATCGCTGCATCCCACGCCACGGCGCGGTTCAGATAATCGTAGTTTCCATGCTGCATGATCGTGTTCTTGACATTGAGATCGAGTTCCTGGAGCGACTTGCCTCCCTCGCCGTGGCTGTTACCGCCCGGCTGGCTGGCCGATTGCTTCGTGTAATCAGGCGGCGTGGTCGGGCCCCATGTCTTGGAGAAGCCATTATTGCCCATGTTCGGAAAACCGAGCTTATAGATGACCGGTGTTCCGTACCCGAAAGGAGTCTCCGGCTGAAATAGTCCCTTGCTGCTGAACGAACTCGTCCCGAGGATATTGCCGACGACATTGAAGTAGGTGTTCCACCTGCCCACGTTAAGAGCCAGCAGGTTCTCGACAGCCGTGGGATGCGTCGCCGTACACCAGTTGCGAGCGATGGTGATATGGCTTGTCGATCCGAAATATCCGTCGCTGCCCACGCCGCCCGCGATATTCCCTTCCACCAGATTCATCATGTTGTGCGGTCCATGACTGACGCTGATGTCGATCCCGGCCATCGTGCTCGCGCCGACATTGCCGTTATAGGCGAAGTTATAGGCGATCACGTTTCCTGCGCAGCCGCCCTTCGAATCACCGAGGATGATTCCGGGAAAGCCGCCGTTATAGGTGATGTTGTCTTCAATCAAATTGAAGCATCCATCTTCAAAGAAGTCGATGCCCTCGTGGTTGGGACCGCCGCCTACGCAATCATGCGTGTAGCAGTGACGGATTTCTCCACTGACAAAACGGACGAGCAACATCTGGCGACTCCGGGAGTTCTTGATTTCCACGTTCTTGATCCAGCATCCCCACGATTGCTCAAACGAGATCCCGATGCCCGACATCGCGTTGCAGTCGATCGTCAAATCCTCCACGCCCGTATTGGTCAGGGGCGGGATCTTGTATTGGACAAGCGTTGGAGACCGAGTGAAACCGATCGGCAAGGAGGGCGCGACCGTAACCGTGGTCGCGGTCTTGGCCGCGACCTTGAAGACCGCACTCATCACCTTGCTATTCGCCGTCGGTTTGGTGCCTGAAATGACATAGCTCGGGTTATCCTGCTCGACTCTGACCAGGTTGCCGACCGTAATCGTGGAAGCGTCAGCCGTCGTGAGAACCGCGCTTCCTTTCGCCGCGCCACCCGTGATGGCAATCCCTCTGGCGGGCCTGGGCCAGTCTGACGTTCCCAACAGCAGAACTTCCGCCTTGGAATTGGCTTTCAGGACGGTCTTCCCCACTCCCTCGCCACGAATGGTTATCCTGCCCTTCGGCACGCGAAAAACGCGCTTGTCAAGCCGGTAGGTCCCGGCGGGGATGAAGACCACCCTCCCTGACGGGCATGCGTCAATGGCTGCCCCGATGCCATCGGAAGCGTCAACCGATCCGGTTCCATACTTCGCCGCGTCAACCGTCGTCCCAATGGTCTGTCGATCCGGAATTCCTCCCGGCACGCCGACCGTCACTCCGGGAGTCCAGTCCGTCTTGCGATCGGCGGGGATGATCTCGGCGCAAGCGGAACTACAAACCGACGCGGCCAGCAGCCATGCGCCCAATACCGTTTTGCGGCTTCGCATGGCAGCGCCGACAGGGACAAGTTCTCCGAACATGAAATCGCCCTTTCATGGAACCGTCGTACCTCGGGCACAACGATCGGTCACAGTGGGTTTTCGTCGCACCGCAGCCTCTCGGTCAAAGGTTGCCCCCGTGAAACCTTCCGAACGCCCGTGCCAGCATGATCGCCGTGAGCAGCGCCCCCAGTCCGACCGCGACCACGTGCCTCGTCTGGCGCAGCTCGAACCGGCCAAGGCGGACGACCAGCACGTAAGCCACCGCCAGGTTGAACATTCCCCACAGGACGTTGGTCGTCGAGGACGACAACCCCTGGCCGGGTGGCGAGGCGAACGGGCTCTGGAACGGGCTGCCCGAAATGCCGTTCACCAGATGCGGGATCGCGTTCGCGAGGAAAGCCCCACCGAAGAACCAGGCGACAAGGTGATACCAGCGCGTCGCTGTTTGCATAAAACCCACGTCCAGTCGCGATCTCTCGCGCGAACGCCATCTTCAGCGCAGGCGGTCGTCGTCAAGACCCCTCTAGGATGCCAGGAGCGAGCACAAGTCGCGAAATTCACGAAGTCCGGGAAAAGAGCGGCTCGCTGTTGCTGGCGATCTCCTCGGCCAGCCTCCGCTCGTTGTCATTCAACGGGGTAAGGGCTCCGGACCGGGCCAGCTCCAGGGCGATCTTGAACAGCTCCCAGTGGCTTGGCGGGATCATCGCCGTAACCGGCAGGTGAAGGGTAAAGCGGAGGCCAAGGGCCGCCTTGTCGGTTCTCGTCGAACGGTTCGTACCATGCCTTCTTCCAGCGCCGCTCCTCGGGTTTGCACGCCGCTGGCCATTTCTGATGGGCCATCGCCTTCAGAGCCAGGATCACGCGCCCGACTCCCTGACCTTCTGATGGATCGCGGGACCGAACTTTCCCTTGATCCACGAAGGAAACCCTAGAGGGAAGAGCACCGAGTCGAAATCGAACTTCTCCAGGGCGGCCACGGCGGCCTCCTCGCTATGGGCGGAAAATCCCAGATGGCGGACTTTCCCTTCCTCCTTCGCCTTCACCAGGGTTCTCGATGGCCCCGCCCGTCGCGAAAACCCGTTCGATTTCCTCCATTCCGGTCAAGCCGTGAAGCTGATAGAGGTCGAAACGGTCGGTCTCAAGCAGCTTCAGCGACGTCTCCAGTTCTTGTCGGGCGCCGACCGCGTCCCGCTTCTGCGTCTTGCACGCCAGGAAGCACTTCTCCCGATATGGCCGTAATGCCGGCCCGAGACGTTCCTGGGCGTTGCCGTAACTTGGGGCTACGTCGAAGTAGTTGACGCCGCGCTCGACCGCTTCGGCTACGTGCCGGGCAGCCGCTTCGCTACGTCGCGCAACAGAAAATGTCGTTTCTTCATGTTCGCCCTCCTCGTCTATATATAGTGTCGCCGTCCTTGTTCTTTTGCAGAAAACCAGAAGAACCCCGCTGGCCGTTTCGACGGCTTCGTCCCGTGCCTCCGACGACCGTCTGCACTGGCAAGCAATTCGTCACGAGTCGCTGGCGGGAAAGCCGCCCGGGGTCTCGGTCGAAGCGCCGGTCCGCCCGTACGGCTTGCGAAAAGTGCTGACAGTGTTATCAGTGCTAGCGCCGCGCAGAAGAACCCTGGACGGAAGTCCGGAACTGCCTTGAATTCTTTGGGAGCGATCTGCTAGGAAGAAGTCACGGGACAGAAAAACCTACTGAGCATCAGCGAGGCAGTTTGCCCATCTTGTCGCTCAGTCGGCAACCGAACGAACAGGAGGATAGGCAAGATGAGTCAGAACCAGCGTGAACCAGACGACGGCTTCGCCGCCACGGCGAAGGACATCAAGGCCATCAAGGCTGTCGTGGCCGAAATTGCCCAGGCCGAAGACGGCACCGCGAATCTTTACATGGCAGTCTGTGGAGAAGATCCACCACCCGGCCCGAGCCGGCGACAATGCACGTGAATCCGGAGTGACGGACGGCCCCGCACCGCTCGACGCGGATGCTCCGGGCAAACCTGCCAAGGAAGAAGGGGACGAGTATCGCGCCTACATCGCGTCGGAGCTTGTCAACCGCTGCGGTAACGATGTCCGCCAGGCCGTCGCCTACCTGATCGACCGCCGTTGGAACAGGGCCGACGCCCTCGAATGGCTGACCCGAGGCCGTCAGGCCGGAAGTCGCTGATCTCAGCGTCGCGGTGTTATGCGTGGTCCGGCGAAATGAAACTGAAGCCGCGGCTTTGGTTCATGAACGCCAGCGGGTTCTCATAGACGATGCGGCGTACCAGCGACTCGGGATGGCCGCGGCGACGCATGGCGAACATGAACGCGGGCACCGCCAGCGGGTCGGAAGGCCCCCAGTCGGCCGAAGAATTGACCAGGATGCGTTCGGGGCCATACATTTCCACCATGTCGGCGGCACGTTCCGGCGTGGCCTTGGTGGTCGGGTAGAGTGTGATGCCTGCCCAATAGCCCTCCTCCAAGACTGGGCGGACGGTGTGCTCCTCGCAGTGATCGATGCACACGCGGTTCCGGTCCACGCGGCGGTCGGCCCGGAGGAGGTCGAGGATGATCCGCGTGCCCTTGTGCTTGTCTTCCAGGTGCGGCGTGTGGAAGAGGAGTTGCTCGTTGCGTTGCATGCCCAACTCGATCAACTCCAGCAACGTGGCCACCTCGTTGTTGGTACACTTGTGCAGGCCGATTTCGCCAATGCCCAGTACGGCCGGTTTGTCGAGAAACTCCGGCAGCAGGGCGATCACCTCGCGGGAGAAGGCGACGTTTTCGGCCTCCTTGGCGTTGATGCCTACCCAGGCGTAGTGGCGAATGCCGCAGTTGGCCGTGCGTTTGGGCTCCCACTCGGTGAGTTGGCGAAAGTAGTCGTAGAAGCTGCCCGGGCTGCTGCGGTCGTAGCCCATCCAGAAGGCCGGTTCGCCCACCGCCACGCAACCCATCTTAGCCATCGCCGCCAGGTCGTCGGTAGTTCGGGACGCGATATGAATGTGCGGGTCGATGAAGTACATGATTACTGACGGGGGACCGGGGGCATGGACAGGAGACGGCCCCGTTGCATCCTGTACCGGCGTTGAGTTACGCTAGAGAGTTGTATGGGACGATTCTTGATTACCTGCCTGATGGCCCTGAGTGTGTCGGCTGCTACATCGGCCGAACCGACGCCGGAGCGGTTCGAGTTCACTCAGACCGAGATGGCCATCCCGATCAAGATTGTACTGTATGCGGCCGACAACACAACCGCCGACGAGGCTGCTCGGGCGGCGTTCGGCCGATTCCACCGGCTCAACGCGATCCTCAGCGATTACGACCCCGAGAGCGAACTGCGACGCCTCTGCGATACCTCTTCTGTGGGGAATGCGGTTCGAGTCAGCGACAACTTGTGGCGGGTGCTGGAGCGGGCCCAGAGCCTCTCGGAACGATCGGACGGGGCATTCGATGTGACCATCGGACCGGTGGTTCGGCTCTGGCGGGCCGCCCGCCGCACGAAGGAACTGCCGCCGCCCGAATCGCTGGAGGCGGCGCGATCTCGGGTTGGGTATCGTTGGGTCCGCCTCGATCCAACGCAACACACGGTTGAGTTGCTGCGGCCGAAGATGCGACTGGACCTGGGGGGAATCGCCAAAGGCTACGCCGTGGACGAAGCGATGGCCGCGATCCGAAAACACGGCATCACCCGCATGATGGTTGAGGCAGGCGGAAACATCGGCCTCGGCGATCCTCCGCCGGGCAAGCCGGGCTGGCGGATCGGCATAGCCCCGCCCGAGCCCAATAGCCCGCCGCGAGAGTATCTTTGGATCTCGCGCGTGGCCGTATCCACTTCGGGCGACATGTGGCAGTACGTCGTCATCCAGGGCATGCGCTATTCCCACCTGATCGATCCCAAGACGGGCATGGCGCTCACGGATCATTGCCAGGTGACGGTGGTCGGTCCCGATGGCCTGAGCACCGACGGCCTTTCATCGGCCGCGGCGATCCTGGGGCCCGAAAAAGGGCTGAAACTCATCGAGAACACGCCCGGCACGGCGGCCTTCATTGTACGCACTGTCGACGGGAAAGAGATAACGCAGGACTCGAAGCGGTGGAAAGAACTGCCCAAGGCGGAGTAGGCAGCCGCACGGGGCCGGGCTATAATCGACGCCATCGTTTCGCGCCATAGCGTATTCTTTCAACCCCCGGTCCGCTGAAACCGGACGAACCCGATTTGGAGGAGGGAACCTATGTCGAATCTACCGTCCTATGTGGCCGCGGCCAAACCGGTGCCGGCGGCGAATCGCGCCCCGTGGTACAAGAACACGGCGCAGACGTATGCGGGCATTATGCTCTGGTTTGTGTTCTGGCAGGAAGTCCCTGTAGGCGCCGCACTCGTGCCCGGCTCCCCCTATAGTAAGTTTGCTGGCGGCACGTTGGCTCAGGGCCTGGGAGTGGCTTTGATCGGGCTCATCTTGGCGGCGTTGATTTGCCATTTTCTGTTCTACGTTGTGCCGGGAATGCTCGGCATGAAAACCGGACTGCCACTCTATATCGTTGGAACCTCTACGTACGGCGTGCAAGGCGGCTTCCTGATGCCCGGTTTCCTGATGGGGGTACTGCAGTTCGGCTGGCTGGCGGTAAACTCGTATTTCGCCGCACTCGCACTCTGCGAACCGTTCGGGCATGGGGCAGGCACCGTGGTTCATAGTGTCGTAACCACGATTTGGGCGGTGGCGGCAGGCATCCTCGGACTCAAAGGCATCCAGTACGTGGCGCGTGTCGCCACCTTCTTCCCCGTGATCCCCCTCGTAATCCTTCTAGTGCTATTCTTCAGTTCCGTCAGCGGCGTTGGAAAGTTCAACCCCGAGACCGCGGTCGAGGCCGGTGCGAAGGTCGCTGTCGAACTGAAAGGTGTCGAAGGCGCTCCGGCCACGACAATTCATCCCCAACCGGCACTACCAACCTGGGGTGTGATTGCGCTGATATGCACCTACGTCGTTGGGTTCTTCGCGACTGCCGGAGCGGCTGGTTGCGACTTCGGGATGAACAACCGTGACGCGAAGGATGTGCAATTGGGCGGCTTGGTTGGAGTGGCGGGCTCGACAATCTTTGCGGGAGGACTCGCCCTGCTGATCGTTGCCGGAGCACACGGGGGTGGAACGGCAACCGACCCGGCCATGCTGAAGGCCCCGGCCTTGATGGATGGCATCGTCGGAAAGACGGGTTCGTCGGTGATGATGTATCTGTTGGCCATTGCCGCCTTCCCGCCGGCATGCTTCTCCTCGTTTATCGCCGCCAACAGCTTCAAGACCACCCTCCCAAAGGTGAATCCTTCGATCTCGTGCGGAATTGGCATCCTTGCGGCGATCGTGTTGGCCCTGAGCGGTTGGGCGGGAAACGCCGCGGGGGTGTTCACGATCATCGGAGCCTCGTTCGGGCCGGTCTGCGGCGCCATGGCTGCCGATTATCTCCTGGCAGGCAGGAAATGGGCCGGTCCCCGCGCCGGCTTCAACCCGGCCGGTTGGATCTCCTGGGCACTCGGTTTCGTTGTGGGGGCCGCGGACTTCATTCCCGGCATGGTCAAAGTGCCGTGCCCGCCCGTGGCGGCTTTTGTGGTCGGCTTCGTGCTCTACTTGATTCTCGCCTCGGCGGGCCTGCAAAGCAGAAAACTGGAAATGCCGGAGACGCCGGCCTAGAACCCTCGCTTCGGCCGCGACCGATCTCTCATGGGCCCACGGGTGGGAAACCCGTGGGCCCTTTTTTTCGCATAGACGCAACCGATCCATCCGGCACAGTCCTCACAGCCCGCCACGCTGCATCTTCGCCAGACTCGGCAGGCGCCCACCACGGGCGCCGGCTGCCGGGCAACTTGCCCCAGGTTCGCTGAAACACTGGCCCGGCAAGCCCGATATAGATTATGGACGCGTCTTTCAACTGGAGATCGCACCCGCGATGATGGATCCGGCCGTAAAGACCGCCATGGCGTTTTGCGTGCTGCTGGCAGGTGTCTGCGCGGCCATGCTCTTTCGCCGCGATCCGGCGCCGGCTGTCCCTGACGCGGCCGAGCCGCTTCTCATCCGCCCTCATGCCGACGTGCCCGCCGAGGTCCAGCCGCCGATTGGAACCGGCCGGGCCACGGCCGCGGGGCGAAGTTCGGGCGGCGCTTCCGCTCGAGGGCGGGCGACGACGATTGTCACGCCGTTTGATCGTCGAGAGCCGCCCCCCACCTTGGCCGACAGCTATCCGAAAACCGATCGCCCGGTCAGCTCGCGCTGGGGGATGTCGATGGACATGGTGTTGCCGGCGGTCGCGCCGGCCGACGAGGCGACCCGCTCGCACAAGATTGTCGACGGCGACACGTTGGCCGCACTAGCCGAGCGCTACCTCGGCTCGGCCGACCGGGCCAAGGATATTTACGAGGCCAACCGCAACGTGCTGGCGAACTCGGAATTGCTGCCCATCGGCGCGGAATTGAAAATCCCGTCGCGCGTCCACTAGTCTAGCGCTAGCGAACCTTTGCCATGTACCGCAGGAACTCGGTATCCAGCGTCTTCAGCTCGCCGAACGTTCGGCGGAACTCGTCGATTCGCTTGTCGGGGCCGTCCATCATCAGCGGCTTCTTCTTCGACAGCATGCTCAGGTACCCGACATACTCTTTCTGGTGCTGTTTGATTAGGAAGCTGGTGAGCGCCCACGCCTCGGCGTAGGCGTCGAGGGCTTGCTTGGGGTCGCGGAAACGCTTGTTGTCGCAAATCAAGGTTTCCAGCGAATTGGCCGGCCGGGCCGCAAGGTATTGCTGAAATTGTTCCAGCCGCGCCGGATTCATGCCGTTGATGCCGCCCCAGCCCTTGGTCCTGCGCAGGTCGGGCGTTTCAAAGTACTCGGCGATCCCTTCGCTGAACCACAGCGGGCAGTCGCTCAAGCGGGCGTGCAACCCGCAGTTGAACGCGATCTGGTGGGTAGCCTCGTGGACGATCGTCGAGACGGTTCGCAGGGCCTCGGGCTGGGACAGAACATCGTTGATTTGGGCAGCCGTCTTGCCCCGGCCGCGGCCGCGTCCTTGGGATTCGACGCCCGTCAGGTCGTACATCGTCATCCGGTTGGACTCCAGGGCGAAGTAGCCGATGATCGACTCGCCGGCCTCACCCAATTCCGGCCGGGAGAACTTCAGGTACGATTGCCTGTCGGCAAACACGACGGCGGCCAGCGGAAACTCAGGTTCGCTCAGCTCAAACCGGTTGCGGGTCCAGAAATTGGTGAATGTCTTGTAGAGTTGCTCGAACAGCGATCCGGCCCATTGCGCGTAGGCCGGCGACGTGTCGTAGAAGATCAAGTAGTGCTTGGTCGAATGAACGTCGAATCCCTTTGGCAGTTGCGCCAAGACCTCTTTGGACATCTCGTCGCGAGTGAACGGTCTAAAGGGCGCGGCGTCGCTGCTGTGCCGGACTTGCTCATCCGGTGGAATCAGCCAAAGCACGCCATCCCGGGCCAGCAGCAGCAGACCGCCGTCCTGCGCGGTCACCAGCACACGGCCCTTGACCTCTGTCTCCTTGCTGCCGCGGCGGATGGTCACTTCGTCCATGGCCAGAGTCGGCGCCGCCAACGCGAGGCAGACGGTGCACAGCATCATCGTCGCAAACGAAAGATCCGCTATCTGAGTCTTCCGATACATATTTCGTTGTGTTTCAGCAGCCCTTTATGGCTGGCTTTCTTGTAGATTTTGCCCTTCGGCGCGGGCAGCAATTGGCGGTTTGTGAAGTCGATTTCCAGATTTCGGTCGTTTGTGCATAACACTCTCGCCCCACTCACACGTGCCAGTGCGATGACATGCGGGTCATCTGACCGACAAAGTCCCGACCTGCGTACTTCCTTTTCCTGCTCGTCAACCGCCTCTTTCCTCACGCGCAGAGCCAGCCCCGCCCTGCGGAGTTCTGCGAGACGCTGGCGAACGTTCGGCAAGCGATCGAGTTCGTCGGAAAGAAGTCCTCCAAGGATGATTCGGCCGTCTCGATGTTCAACCCAATGCCATAACGGCTTGAAATCGGCATGACAGGGCTTCGCAAACGCTTTCCCGGCCACGGATGCATCAATGATCGCGCACAAGTCCGCTATCCTCCGAGGAGTCTCTTCTCTTCTTCGAGAAAGAATCGTCGGTAGCCCGACGGAACCCCGATAAGGTTCCCGCACTCGTCGAGGTGCATCGCATGCACTACCACTTTAGCGCCCTTTCGCTCGAAATACAGGATGCGTACGTCCTTCGGTTGAAGGCCAAACTTACCGTCCTGAACATCGATGCGTACGCGATCGACCAAGTAGTCGCTATGGGTCTCCACGAGGAACTGCTTCTTGTGCTTGACCGCAAGGTATCCTAGGAGCGAGCCTATTTGGGCCTGCGCCTTCGGATGCAGATGCACTTCCGGCTGCTGCATCAAGAACATCCGGCGCGGTTGCCCACCTAGACATTCGACCAGAATGGGGAGGACTTGACTCACTCCGTAGCCAACGTCGATGAGGTTCGACGGGGCACCGTTGACCGTGATTTGCACCTGGAACGGATCGCTCAGCGCGCCGAGCGGCTTGACATTAACGCTCTTGAACAGACCGCTTTGGGCTCCAAACCGTGAGAGGTCGCGAGTCAGTTCACCCCATTCCATTGGACTGGATGATCGGAGTTTCGCCAACACCATAAGAACGTGCTCGCCTTCGGGACCAGGCATGTCCGGCCTTGGGTCGTAGGTTCGCCTGGGTCTCGTGCGAATCGGCGCGAAGGCGTAGGGAGGCTCGCGCTCGAGCAACTGGTACAACATGGCTCGCAGTCGGAGTCCTTCGTCATCGCTGGCCATTTTGGACGAGTGAACGGCGGCAATCGCCAGATCACGGAAATCGAATTGTCCGGCATACGCGGACTCCCATTCCCGACGCAACTCACGGATTCCCTCGCCATTGTTCACGGTGATCACTGCCGCTTTGTCGTCTGTCCCGTCAACAACGATCGAATATGGCCCGGTCGACACGTGCCACTTGGTGCCTCTCGGTTGCGCATCCCTTTCCTCGAAACTTGCTTCCACTCGCACGGTCCGACCATCTTCGAAGGCAACGCCGGCTGGCGGGGAAGCCTCAAAACCGATAACAAACGTCTTAGCTCGGCCGCTACGACCACCACCGGTATACGCGATCTGGTCGTACGCGCCCCAGTCAAACGGCTCCTCGTTGAAATCGGGAGATGCAACGCCGTTGCCGATGTCCCATGCAAGCCGAGCGGCGGACAGCACGGTAGATTTTCCGGTGCTGTTCTCGCCGACGAGAATCGTCAGGGGTGCAAGCGGCAGTTCGTGGCGTCCGCGGAAACAGCGGACGTCCTGCAGGATTAGCTTATCCATGTTCTTAGGCCTCCGGCCACCCACGGCAGCCACCTCAACATCTTCGATTATTGCCTCGTCAATGCGTGAACGCAAGGACAACGCAATTCGTCCATCAGGCGGCAGTACGGCATTTTGCCGTCACAGTCTCTTGTGGGCCGAGCTTCTCAACCGTGCCTTTACTTTGTGCGTAGCGGCCGACAGGATATGAGGCGGGCTGATCGGTGGACGAGGGCGACCACCGCGGCCAAGGGCCGCGCGTGGCCAGCCGAAGCGCGATCCTTCCCACGATCCGCCGAACCCCGGGCCGCCAGCCACTCCCCCCAAACGCCCCCATTTGACGCGATATTCGCCATGATTCGTCTTGGCGGAACCGGAGTCCGATGCTATAGTCTCGCCCTCTTGTTCTCGTCGCGTTTCGTCGTCCCGGCCCATGCTGGAGCGAGTCCATCCATGATCGGTGCTAGCGGCCAGCGGATTCTCTGGGTACTCTGCGGTTTGGCAGTCATGGCATCAGCCGGATGCGCCGAATTGGAACTGCCGTCCTGGGTGCCCTTCCAAGGGCCGGCGTCCGACAAAATGCCGGGGATAGTAACGCCGGCCGAGCGAATTACCGAACTGCGGAAGCTCTCGGAGAAGGCCTCGTCTGCCAGCCCGGCCGAGAAGCAACAGATTTCGAAGCAGTTGGCGGCGTCGATCCAGACCGAGAAGGACCCGCTGATTCGCCTGGAAATCATTCGGGCTCTGGGGCGGTATCCGGGCCCTGACGCGGAAGTGATCCTCAAGGCAGCGCTGACCGATGACGACACTCATGTCCGCGTGGCTGCCTGCGAGGCGTGGGGAAGACACAGTGACGCCCAGGCCGTGAAGCTCCTCTCCGACATGCTGCGAAGCGACGTGGATATCGACGTGCGTTTGGCCGCCGCCAAGGCATTGGGCGAGACCAAGAACGCGGCAGCAGTGGCCGCTCTGGGCGAGGCACTTGCCGACGAGAACCCCGCCATGCAATATCGCGCCGTTTTGTCGCTCAAAAAGGCCACCGGCAAGGACCTGGGCGATAGCGTCGACCGCTGGCAGCGGTACGTCAAGGGCGAGCAGCCCGAGCCGAGCCCGTCGTTCGCCGAGCGTCTCCGCCACCTGTTCTGACCGGCGTGCCCGGCCAACTCGCGCTACTCGATCGACACCACGAAACATGTGTGCGTTGCCGTTGCCCCAAAACGTGAAAAGCCGTAATATTGGCCTTGTGCGGATCGCGCAGGGCCGATTACGGATTTGCGATCCCCAGGCGGGCCACCCGCCGTTCGGGCCGTCCGCGCGCGGTGAAGGCCCCAGCAGAGGCGACGAACCAGTGCAGCCGATACGTTTCACCGAGCAGTTCAAGACGCTCCTGACCGTCGCCCGGCAGATGACCGAATCGGCCGAGGCCGAAGCCATCCTCCTGCTTCTTGAGGGGCCTACCGAGTGGTCGCGGCTGAAGGGGTTTTCTACCGGCAAGGGGAAGATCGTGGTGGCGGCCAACACGGCCGACGATTTGTCGGGGGCCAAGGAGGCCGGGCTGGAGACGGTTCGCCTCGACATGCCCGACAGCCCCATCTACGAACGGCTGACCCAGTCGGTGCTGGAGGCGGTGGCCGACGACATCCTTACCCCAGGCTCCAGCGTGGTCGCCCTCTATAGCGGCTTCGACACGGATACGATCGATTCCCTGAGCGTAATCAACCTGGACGAGCACCTGAACCGGCTCACCGGCCGCGATCTCCGGCAACTGGAGACCCGCGTTCCGTTGGATACGCTGAAGATCGTCGTCGACCTGGCCGTTGAGATCGGCCGGGAAGGTCGCGAAGGGAAGCCCGTAGGCACGCTGTTCGTGGTGGGCGATTCCCGAAAGGTGATGGCCTCCAGCCGGCCGGCCGGCTTCGATCCGGTGCGGGGCTATAGCCGCAAGGAACGCAACCTCGACGACCTCCGCGTGCGGGAGGGCATCAAGGAAATCGCCCAGATGGACGGCGCCATCATCGTCTCGTCCGACGGCGTGGTGGAAGCATCCTGCCGTTACCTCGACTGTTCCGCCGCCGACGTGACGCTCTCCAAGGGCCTCGGCGCCCGGCACTGGGCCGCCGCCGCCATCAGCCGGGCCACCAACGCCGTGGCCGTAACCGTCAGCCAGAGCAACGGCACGGTCCGCATCTTTCAGAACGGCGAAGTCGTGCTGCGGATCGAGCCCTATCTCCGCCGGCCCATGGTGTGGCGGGAGTTCGATTACGAGCCGCCGGTGGCGGAATCGAAGCTCAAGCCTAAGGGCGATGGGGCGGCCTAACAGTCTGTTGAAAAAGTCGGTTTGTGGTTGTAGGAGGCGACTCCCGTCGCCGATTGCCCAAAAACAGCCGCAAATCGGCGACGGGAGCCGCCTCCCACAAGTCCTATTTGGGAAAACTGATCGGCCCTGCCGCCTGATCCCGGTCTCTTGCCAATGCGAGGGTTTCGATCTACCATCGTCATTGTCTGATCTTCTTCACAAGGAGCCTGAACAATGCGTTCCCGAGGGATTCTGCTGGTTTCTGCTTTCCTGGCGACGGCACTGATTGCCCATGCGACACTCGCGCTTGCCGACGAAGGCATGTGGCTGTTCAATTATCCGCCCAAGAAGCTCCTCAAAGAGAAGCACCACTTCGAGCCGACCGACGCCTGGCTGACCCATTTGCAGCAAGCGGCCGTGCGTTTCAATAACGGGGGTTCAGGGTCGTTCGTCTCGGCCGACGGCCTGGTGATGACAAACCATCACGTCGGCGCCGACGCCTTGCAGAAGCTCAGCACCAAGCAGCGCGACCTCATGCGGTCGAGTTTCTACGCCCGCACGCAGGACGAAGAACTCAAGTGCCTCGACCTCGAACTGAACGTGTTGATGAGCATCGAGGACGTCACCGAGCGGGTCAATGCCGCGGTGAAGTCGGCCGCCGATTCGGCGGATGCGGAGAAGCAACGACGGGCCATCATGAATACCATCGAAAAGGAATCGCTCGACCAGACCGGCCTGCGCAGCGACGTGGTCACGCTCTACCAAGGCGGAATGTATCACCTCTACCGCTACAAGAAGTACACCGACGTGCGGCTGGTCTTTGCGCCGGAGGAAGCCATCGCCTTTTTCGGCGGCGATCCCGACAACTTCGAGTATCCCCGCTACGATCTCGACATCTGCTTCTTCCGCGTGTACGAGAACGGCAGGCCGGTCAAGCCGCCGCACTATCTCACCTGGAACCCGGCCACGATGAAGGAGGACGACCTGGTGTTCGTCGCCGGGCATCCCGGCAAGACCGATCGCCTGAACACCGTGCGGCACCTGGAGTTCCTCCGCGACCGCGTGCTCCCCAATACGCTCGACCTCTTGCGGCGGCGCGAGGTGCTGCTGGAATCGTTCAGCGAGCGCAGCGCCGAGAATGCTCGCCGGGCCAGGGACCTGCTGTTGGGCTATCAAAACTCCCGCAAGGCTCGGCTGGGCGGGCTGGACGGCTTGCAGGACCCCGCCGTAATGGATGGCAAACGGACCGAGGAAGAGGCCTTCCGCCGCTCGGCCGCCCAAAATCCGTCGCAGGCCGCCACCTGTGAAACGGCCTTCAAGACGATCGACCAGTCGCTGGTCGTGTTGGCGGCGATTCGCGACGACTACAATCTGCTGGAGAGGGGCATGGCCTTCGACGGCGAGTTGTTTGGCATCGCCCGTATGTTGGTCCGACTGGCCACGGAAGCCGCCAAGCCCAACGCCGACCGGCTCCGCGAGTATCGCGAATCGAACCTCGATTCGCTCAAACAAGGGCTGTTCTCCGAAGCGCCGATCTACGGTGACCTGGAAACCGTACTGCTGGCCGATTCGCTGAGCATGTATCTGGAGCACAAGGGCTTCGCCGATGAACTAGCCCAGAAGGTGATGGCGGGCAAGTCGCCCCAGCGGCGGGCCGCCGAGTTGATCGGCGGCACCAAGCTGGCCGACGTCGCCGTGCGCCGTCGCCTGGCCGAGGGAGGCATCAAGGCCATCGAAGCCTCGGACGATCCCATGATCCGGTTAGCGCGGCTGGTCGACGAGCCGGCCCGAAAAGTCCGCGCGACCTTCGAGCAGCGGGTCGAGGAACCGCAACGCTGGGCCTACGGAAAGCTGGCCAACCTGCGTTTCGCGTTGCTGGGCACGGAAACCTACCCCGATGCCACGTTTACCCTGCGGCTCGCGTTCGGCCTGGTCATAGGCTATCGCGAAAACGGCCGGCAAGTGCCCGCCTGGACGACGTTGGCCGGGGCATACCAGCGGGCCGACGATCACGGCGGCCAGGAGCCGTTCGCCCTGCCGAAAAGCTGGCTCGACCATAAGGACCGCTTGAATCTCGACACGCCGATGAACTTCGTCTTGACGGCCGACATCATCGGCGGTAACTCGGGCAGCCCGGTCGTGAATCGAGCCGGAGAACTGGTGGGAATCATCTTCGACGGCAACCTGCAAGGGCTGGTTTGGGATTACGAGTATACCGCGGACGACGGCCGGGCAATTGCCGTCCACGGCAGCTCAATCCTCGAAGCCTTGCGGAAAATCTACGGTGCGGGCCCGCTAGCCGATGAAATGTCGGGCGGCCCCGGCCGGTAGCTCATCCGGCAAACTTGTTGCAGCGCCCGGCATCGCAGCGTCGCGGCCTGACGCTCCGAGCGTGTGAGTTAACTGTGGGAGGCGACTCCAGTCGCCGAATTTTACGTTGTCTCGCCGCACAATCGGCGACTGGAGTCGCCTCCTAGTGCGCTTGTGAGTGTATCGAATCAGCAAGGTGCAAGTCCTTGTCGAAATTGGGTTTGAACTTCGTAACCGAAAGTAACTGCGTCCTCGTGAGAGGGGGTGGAGAGCAACTGAAGGTGAACGGCTGGTCCGCAGGATGACGAACTCGATTCGGCCGGTTGTCGTGGCGAGCCTGCTAGGAAAAGGCGAAGCCCAAGTGACGCTGTGGTCCTCGCAAGGGATGCGGTCGGCAGACCGCGCGGTAAGCTCCGGGGGGAAACCAAACCAAGCCCCAGAGGCGGCAACAGGTGGTTGGAGGCGGAACGGTCGGAAGGTTTGATACATGAAGCAAGGAGACCTGGGCGGGTACAAGGACGAAGTTCATTGTCCCTGATAAGGATACGAAGAATCGACCGCCCAGGAGTCAGAGCGTCCATACGAGCGAGGAAGCGGGGCAATGCCCGTCGAGCAAAGGGACGCAGGAAAGTGGATGAAACATGACGCACGGCCAAAACCACACCGTACCGCGAGTGTCGGCAACGACTAGCCACGACGGACTGCGTCAGGCACACGTAACTTGGCTCAGATTGGCCGCACCGTCGATGTTGCATGTTGGTGGCCTTCCCGTGAAGGTCAGGGCCTTTCGCTTCTGCCGATCCCGAGAAGGAACCTTGTTTCCTTCCCGCGCTCGGTTCACCAATCCTCTACGAGGTAACACCACTAACCGGAGAGCCGGATGCGGGAAATCCGCCAGTCCGGTTCGGAGGGAGGGGAGGCCGGGAACTTAACCGGCCTTCCCTACCCCTATCAGCGGCTTCCTGCAAAGATTCACAGCCTCTCCGCGTCCATCGCGGGCGCGGCGTCTGGCAAATTGTGAATTTGGGGCATCTTGGTAATTCATGCCGCTTATGCCGGTTCTGTTGCCGTCGCAGTGATAAACTCTTCCGCCTGCGCGCTCTGTGCATCAAGTTCCGGGAAAACCGGTTCCGATGACACTTCTAGATTTGTCGATCATAGCGGTCCTGTCTGAAGGGGGTGTGCCGTGCGAATCCGATTGCCAATGGGCGTTGCGGCGGTGCTGATGACAATCCTTGCCAGCGGTCCGCAATGGGCGCCGGCGGGGGAACCGGGCCGCCTGGCAGCCTTGACCGCCCGACAGGGATTGCGCGACGAGGTCTGTGTTGCCATGGCTGACGGCCACATCAGTCCCGCCGAGCGTTATTCCATCCTTGCCCATGCCAAGACCATTCTCAAGCCCGAGGAATACGAGGGGTTGAAGCGGGCGATGGAGCGGGTGTCGCCGCCCATGCCATCCGCTGCCAAGCGTTCCGCCCAAGTTGCCTCGAACGGGTCGCCGCGAACAGCGTTGCACCGGACCCCGCCGGTGGCGGCGGCCTCGTCGCAGCCCACCATTCCCGCGGGCGCGATTCTGCCAGACCGGATAGCGTCGTCGACGGATGCGCGGTAGAATCCGCGTGATGCGCCGTCGAATTGCCGAAAATGTGCTGTTCTTTCGAGAGTTCGTGCGGAATTTCCACACGACGGGGGCCATTCTGCCCAGCGGGCGATATTTGGCGGCCGCGCTGGCACGCTTCGTCGGCCAGCGGCTGCCGATGCCCGGAAAATTCTCGAAGTTGGTCCCGGTACGGGCGCCGTCACCGGGCGGATCATCGACCGCATGGGCCCCTCAGACCAGCTCGACCTTGTCGAACTCAATGAGGCCTTTGTGCGGAAGCTGGAGGGGCGATTTCAGACCGAGCCGGCATTCCAGGCGGTTTCCCACCGCGCCCGCGTGTTGCACTGCCCAGTGGAAGAATTGCCGCGCGATCAGGGCTACCAGGTGATCGTCTCGGGGTTGCCGCTGAATAACTTTTCCGTGGCCGGCGTGCAGGGCATTCTGGCGGCGCTTACGGAGTTGCTGGCGCCGGGCGGAACGCTCTCCTTCTTCGAGTACATTGCGGTGCGTCCGGCCCGGGCGATCGTTAGCGGCCGGGCGGAACGGGCCAGGTTGCGGGGAGTCGGGCAAGCCCTGCACGCCGTGCTCGACGGCCGCGAGGTCCGCCGTGACGCCGTGTGGCTCAACGTCCCGCCCGCCTGGGTGCATCACGTTCATCTGTAGTGGGGCCGAAACCTTGCTCGGACGGGCGCCGGCTCCTATACTTCAGCGGCCAGACTCTCGTAGCCGGAGCAGATTCTTATGAGGCGAAGCGTTCGTCATCTCTTGTGGTTGATCCTATTTTGCTGCACGTCGGCGGCCAATGCCGCCGCGCCGGAGCCCGCCGCAAAGCCTCCGCAGGGCGCCGCCCAAACGGCGAAGGAGAGCGACTACGATCTGTATAGGAGTCTCGTCGACACGATCGACGAGGTCGAGCGGAACTACGTCACCGAAGTCAATCGGCGGGACTTGATCGAGGCGGCGATCCGCGGGGCACTGAGCAAGCTCGATCCCTATTCGAACTACATTGGACCGGAAGAACTGGCGCGTTTTCGCACCAGCGTGGAGAGCGAGTTCGGAGGCATCGGGATTCAGATCGCCGAAGAGGAGGGCCAACTGCGCATTCTCAGCCCGATCTACGGCACGCCCGCCTACCGTGCGGGAATCTCGGCCGGCGACCGCATTCTGGAGATCGACGGCAAGAGCACCGATAGCCTTACGCTAAGCGAGGCCGTGGGGAAGCTGAAGGGCAACGAAGGGACCACGGTGACAGTGACCGTGGCGCATCCGCACAAGGAAGCCAAGGAGAAGATCACGCTGAAGCGGGAGAAAATCCACGTCGATACGGTGCTCGGCGACCGTCGCAAGGCCGACGGCAGTTGGGAGTTTATGTTCGACGCGAAACAGCACGTCGGCTACGTGCGGTTGACGGCGTTCAGCCGCGACACGGCCGCGCGGCTGCAGCAGGTCTTGACCCAGCTTCAGGCGGAGCAGTTGCGGGGCTTGATCCTGGACTTGCGATTCAATCCGGGCGGACTGCTCAATTCGGCCATCGAAGTCAGTGACTTGTTCGTTTCGGAGGGCCGGATTGTCAGCACCCAGGGCCGCAATAGCCCCGAGCGGGCGTGGGACGCCCACAAGGAAGGCACCTTCGAGGGCTTTCCCGTGGTCGTGCTGGTCAACCGCTATACCGCCAGTGCCAGCGAGATCGTCGCCGCCTGCCTGCAAGACCACAAGCGGGCGGTGGTGGTCGGTGAACGGACCTGGGGCAAGGGCAGCGTGCAGAACGTGATCGAGTTGGAGAACGGCCGGAGCGCGTTGAAGCTCACCACCTCCAGCTATCTTCGCCCCAGCGGCAAGAACATTCACCGTTTTCCCAATGCCAAGGAAAGCGACGAGTGGGGCGTCGTGCCGGACAAGGGTTTCGAGTTCAAGCTCGGTGACCGCGAAATGCTCGCGCTATTCGAGGACCGCCGCGTCCGCGACGTTCTGCAACGGCCGGCCGGCGAAGATTCCACGACGAAGGCCACCGAGCCGGCCAAGGGTGCTGAATCGGCTTTGGTAGATCGCCAGTTGCAGGCGGCCCTCAAGTACCTGGACACGGAACTGGCGAAGGCGCGGTGAATATTCTCACTCTGGAAACCACCTGCGACGAGACGGCGGCGGCCATCGTGACGGACCAGCGGGAGGTACTCGCTTCCGTGGTGGCCTCGCAAGACGATCTGCACCGCCGCTTTGGCGGCGTAGTGCCGGAGATCGCCGCCCGGGCGCACGTAGAGCAGATCCTGCCGGTGGTTGACGAGGCCCTCCGCCAGGCCCGGCTTTCGCTACGGGACATCGACGCCGTGGCCGTGGCAAACACGCCGGGGCTGGCCGGCTCGCTCTTGGTGGGACTGGCGGCCGCCAAGGCAATCTGCCTCGCTCGCCAAGTGCCGCTGATCGCCGTCAATCACCTGCAGGCGCACGTGTACGCCTGCCGTCTGGCCGCCGGCTGCGACGTGTTTCCATGCGTGGGCCTGATCGTCAGCGGCGGCCATAGCAGCTTGTACCGATGTCGCGGCCCGCTGGACTTCGAGTTCTTGGGAGGGACCATTGACGATGCGGCGGGCGAGGCCTTCGACAAGGTGGCCGCCATGTTGGGGCTTCCGTATCCGGGCGGGCCCGCGATCGAGCGCACCGCTGCAAACGGCAACCCCGCGCGTACACATTCCCCCGCACGTTCCTTCACGACCATGACCGTTTGGATTTCAGTTTCAGCGGACTGAAGACGGCCGTGCGTTACACGATCGCCGGGCCCAGCCGGCCCGACCCGGCCAGCGTCCACCTGAGTGGCCAGCAGGTGGCCGACGTGGCCGCCAGTTTCCAGGAGGCCGTGGTCGATTGCCTGGTCGGCAAGGCAGCGACGGCGTTGCAGCGGACGGGCCTGCGGATCTTGTGCGTCGGCGGCGGCGTGGCCGCCAACTCCCGGCTCCGCCAGCGATTGCAGGCGGCGGCCGCCCGCCTGAAGGTCGATCTGCACATTGCCCCCCTGCGGCTCTGCACCGACAACGCCGTCATGGGCGCAATCGCCGTCGAGCGTTGGAAGGCCGGGCTCGTCGAGAAGCTTGATCTCGATGTCTTCCCCGGCGTAATAAGAACGCCCTCGTTGGCGTGACAGACAACTGCCACGCCAACGAGGGCCGTGATCGCAACGCATTGCGGTAACTCAGAAGCCGCTGCTGCCGATTCCGCTGGTGCCGGAACTGCCGAAGCTGGAGCCGCTGTAGCCTTGGTTGCCCGTGCCGCCTGAAGTCGTGCCACTCGCGCCCGTTGCCATATTGAACGTGTTGACCTGCGACACCCCGGAGAAGAACGGCATAGGGGTGATGCGGACGTACCGGCGGTCGGCGGAGATCACGGCCTGGGCCTCCAACATGGCGCCCTCGGGGAGGACCGTAATCACTGGCTGGTAGCCCACGGCGCCACCGATGGCAAAGGGAAATCTGCCGACACCGCCGTTCACGCTGGCATCCATAGACCGCGACACCGCCAGGCTTTGCAGCGTTCCCGGATCAATGGCGGCCGCGATCTGTTGAGCCAGAATCTGCCGGTTCATCGCCAGTTGGCCGATGGCGGCATTCGCCACTTGCTGGTCGCGGAGCGGCTCCTTGCGGCGACCGTCCTTGAGATCAAATGTCACGAGGACCTGGTCCTTTTCCAACGGAATCCACTTGCTCATTTCAAACGCATTCGAACCGAGGTAGTGCGTGCCCACCGTCACGTTCACCCGTCCCGCAGTGGCATTGCCCCACACCCGGCGCACCAGCACTTGGTAGCTGCCGTCAAATCCCTTCGGGCAGACATAGGCTTCACTGTGGCCGCCGAAGCTGTCGCCGCCGGCCTGCGAGACGAGATCACCGACCATGATGCCGCCAGCGGTAGTCCGCGGACTTCGCAACGAGCACACCGTGCCGCTGGGCTCCTCGACGAGCAGGTCAAAGTCGGCATCGCCCGTCCACTTGACAATTACCGCGCAGTCACGTTGGACGGCCTCGTCCAACGCGGCCTTGAAGGCATCCGCTTCCTTCGTTCGATTCTCGGACTTGAGCCTGGCGAGCACTTCGTTGGCCACGCCAACTCCTGCCTGCCAGACGTGGGCTTGTTCCTTGGGCCAGGCCTGGCCAAGAATGCCGAGGCTTGCCCACTTCAATCCGTTCAGATCGTCCAGGGCCCTGGCCGCCCGCAACCCCAACATGTAGGGCTCGGGCCGAACGGGATCAATTGCGGCGGCTTGGCGGTAGACCTGCAAAGCCCGCTGGTTCAGCCCGATCTGGGCGAGGTACGCCCCGATGTACATCAGGTCAGCCGTGTTGTCGACGAAATCGACGGCGGACATCACCGCCCGCTCCACGTCCTCCTTCGGGCGGCCCGCGGCATCCAACGCCAAAGCCAACGCCTCATACATCCAGGGCTGTGCTTGGTGCTGCCGAAGAGCGGCGTTGATCAGCGCGATGACCTGATCGAACTTCCGCTCGTTCATCAACCGACGGACGGCGTCGCGAACGGCCGCCGGTTGCGGTTGGTTCTTTGCGAAATACTCGTTCCAGACGGTCTCCGGCTTCGCGCCTTCCTTCATGTCGATCTGGATCTTTGCCGGCCGGTTGTCGATCGTGGCGGGGGCCTCCGCGGCGGCAGGCAAAGCCGACTTGGCGGCGACGGGGGCCGCGGCCTTAGGAGTTGCCTCGAGGTTGTCCTGGACGGCGAAGGCTTGGAAACCTCCGGGCGGCACCTTCGGCAGCAGATCGCGGGGTAGATTGAACATGCCCATACCGCCGCCCATGCCACCCATCATTCCTCCACCCATGCCTCCACCCATGCCACCCATCATTCCGCCGCCCATGCCGCCCATCATTCCGCCGCCCATGCCGCCCATCATTCCGCCGCCCATGCCGCCCATCATTCCGCCGCCCATGCCGCCCATCATGTTACTCGTCACGGGAATGACCAGGTCGGCCACCGGATAGACCTTGGTAACCAGTCGGTTGTCGGCCTCTTCGGGCGTCGTGATCAGCAGCATTTCATTCTCAATCACATAGGTCAGGCTATGCTCTTTGAGCAGCAATCGCAGTGCGGACCGCAGTGAAATGCCCTTGAGGTTCTTCGTGATCGGCGTGTCCGAGCCGATGCCCACGTCGTCCAATGCCTTCTTGTCGAGCTGGATTTCAATCCCGTGGTAGTCCTTCAAGTAGTCGATGACGTCGCTCAGCGGCATCTCGATGAACTCCATCTGCGTCGGCTTCTTCAATTCCTCGCGGATTTTCCTCTCAGCCGGCTTGGGATTGGCCAAATCGACGGAGCTCCATTTCTCCTTGCGCCGGGCCGTGAGCGCTTGCCACGTCTCGGCGTCGGGATAGACAATCGGCGGGTTGTCGGAGAAGGGGATGTGCGCCCTCTCGACTTGGTACAACACGTCGACAACACCCTTCCACCGCTGATCGCGCAATTTCATGAAATCCACATAGTAGCCCACCTGTCGCGCCTCCAATTCCGCCAAGCGGGGAACGGGCGAATCCGGTACGAGCTTCTTCGCCTCGACGGCGGCGGCTTCTTCGGCCAGAACGTATCGCCCTTCGTTCATCAGGGAATTGAACCGCTGCATCAATTGCTGCACCTTCTGCTGATTCCGGAGCAAATTCTCCGTGACCACCAGCCGTTCCTGAGCAGCGGCCGCGTTTTCCAACTGTTGCTGATGGGCGGCGTCAACTTCAATCTTTCGCTTCGCCGCCTGGCGCAACGCCGACTGCAGCACGTCGACCAACTGGTCGCGCACGTCGGGATTCAACTCGGCCGTCTGCCGAACCTTCTCCAAGGTGAGCTTCAATTCCTGCGTCGCCGCGTCCGGCTCCGTGCTCATCGGGGATCGCGCCCTGTTGAGTGTGTTTTGCACTTCGGCGTTAATTATCTGGGCGATAATTCTCCGGTCGCGCTGGAAGCTCTCGGCCAGGGCGCCTGCGGGTGGTTCGCCCGCGGGACCAACAAGGTTCAAGTCCGTGGCGCCGCCGGGCGCCGGCGGGTCGTTGCCCGGCGCGCTGCGCGCGCCTTGGCGGCCGCGCCGCCGGCCACGGGCGCGGCAGCAACCGCCGGAGCGCCGCCCAATGGGCGCTTTGCCAGCACCGCCTTGAGATCCAGCGCTTCGCTGTCGTTCGGATCGCCGCGCAGGGCCTCGCCCGCCAGCCGTTCTGCGCCGGCGACGTTCCCGGCTGAGAGGGCCTCGCGGGCCAGGCGAACCAGGTTGTGTACGCCCGCGTTGATCTCCTGTCGCGCTTCGGCAAGACTGGCCGAGCCGACCAGCGGCAGGGTAACTCCACCGTCGGTCCGCGCCTGCTCGATCAGCTTGACCAGATAGCTGTTGTTCTCGTCGGAGGTGCTGGGCGGAATGGCAAAGGCCAGCTTCTGCGGTCCCGCCGCGCTCTCGACGGTCACCTCGACGTTCGACGGCGCCTTGCCTTTCAGGGTGCCGATCAACACGGTCTCGCGATCGCCGCGCAAGGGCGGTGTCTGCTTCGGCAAGACCTCGGCCATTTCTGCCGGCCAAGCGACCGTCGTTGGCCAGAGAACGGGCGCGCTGGCGGCCGCCGCCAACCGGCGTCCGGCCTCGTCGCCGTTGAGCGCCTCGTTATCCGCAATCATTGTGCCGCCCGACTGAACCGCCAACGCGCCGGGCAACTGCATGTCCACTCGGGCTCCGAGAATATAGGAGTTCAAAGGGATGTGCGCCGGCCAACTTGCCGGCCAGGCTTCGGAACGTTTCCAGGTCCAAGAGATTGGCGGCGCTGCGGCCGTCGCCAATGTACACGGCGGCGCCGCGCATTCTTCGCGTCCGCCGCAAAACTGCCGGCCACCGCGTTGATGGCTTTCTCCATGTCGGCAGCGCCAAGCGGAGCACGGGCATCGAGCGCCGCCAAGGCATCGGCCATCTCTTTACTGTTGGGCGCCACAAAGGTCTTCGTCAGGGGAACGGCATTGAGATCGACTGCC
The DNA here is from genome assembly GCA_963759115.1 of uncultured Planctomycetaceae bacterium. Taxonomy (GTDB): domain Bacteria; phylum Planctomycetota; class Planctomycetia; order Pirellulales; family Thermoguttaceae; genus CAVWXT01. The sequence goes on along the minus strand of CAVWXT010000005.1, from coordinate 1,569,470 downwards.
AGCAGATGAACCCGATCACCGGCGGGCAGGCCAGCCAGGACACCCTTGAGCGTCTCGATTGCCTTGGTGCGGAAATCGCCCGTCTGACCCGCCGACGTGTTGAACAGAATGACCACGTCGTGCGGGCCCGCGGACGCGGTCTCGCCCAGCTTCAAGCTCAAGGCGAAATCGGTGACCCCGTCCGGGCTGGTGAACGTATCCATGTGGGCGGAAACGGAACTCGGGCCCGCCCCCATGACAAGTTGATTGATCAACCCAACTGCGGCGATCATCGCCAGCGGCAAGACGGCCCATCGGACGAAATTTCTCTTAAGCATGGTTTGGCATCTCCGGCGAACCAATAAGGCGCGAGCCTGGACTACACCGCGTTCCGAAGCGGCTTCCTCGGCACGCAAAATTACCTAATTCCCGCAAAGACTAGGGGCACCTAGCACTATTCTAGCCAACAGAGGAGGGATTTGCCAATCAAAAAACACCTTCCTCGAGCGGGTCCCCTGCAAGGTGATCGCCGCATCGCGAACGGCCCGAACACGGTGGAGTGATGATACCCCCCCTCCGAAACGAGAAAGGCCCGGGGCCACTTTGCGGCCGCCGGGCCATAAGTCGTTCGCAGACAAGCATTTAGATGCCGCCCCTACGTTCAGCGAGTTTTCGCTGAACCCCATCAACGCTGAGCATCCTCCACTCCCGGCTCCACTTGCTGAAACAGGCACTCCACGTGAACCCCTCCCAAAAGGGCATTCCAATCGATCCGGCGGATTTGCCGCGAGACGCTTCGGAAGGCCCCGGACAACTCGTCTGTCGGCAAACCTGTACAACTGGTCAGGTACTCCCACATTTCACCGGCCTGGGCTTTGGCGTCCGGTTGTTCCGCGGCGTTCGGCTCATCACGACTGTCTTCGACGTCGGATCGTTCGCTCGCACTGGGTTCACCGGCATCACTTTCGGAGTCGGACCTCATCGGGGCGTCCGTCTCGAGGGCGCTGCCTTCAACGCTGGGTTGCTCGGCAGAGTCAGACGGGTCGGCGTCACCGTCGCGGTTGAGTTCCTCGCCCATGTCGGATTCCGAATCGTCGTTCTCAACGTTGGATTGTCCGAACGTGCGGATCTCGCCTGCGCTGCCATCGGACCTCGACTGTTCAGTGCTGCTCGTTCCGGCGAGGGCATCCTTGGCGTTGCCGCGCTCAGCGTCGTTGGACTTGCCGGCGTCGCCCGACACGAATTGATCGGCGGTGTTCGACTCATCGGGGTTGACCGCGGCAGCGGCTTGCGGCGCAGTAATGTAATCGTCGGCCTTGCCTTCGACGTTGACTTGCTCGGCGTCGTCAACCTCGCGGGCATCGTCGGAGTTTGGTTGCTCGGTGGCGTCCGTCTGATCGGATTCGCTTCCGACAGCAGTCTGCTCGGAGGTGGTTGACATACCGGCGTCGTCAGCGATGGCGGTGTCCACCGGCCCATCGACTGGAGCCGCGAGAGCCTGCTCTTCGCTCTCCTCTTCGTCATGGACCCCCACGGCTGCGGCCCTGTAAGCGTCACTGCCGTAATAGTGGTCGTAATCGGAATCAATCGAATTGTCCTGCGTCCGGGCCACATCTTCTTCTTTGTCGGCAGCCTGGCCCTCGGCTACACCATCGAGACCGTCAATGTCGGCCTCCGTGGCCAATTCACCATCGCGCCAGTCCATAGCGCTCGCGAACACGTCTGCCTGCTGCGAGACGTCCAAGCAAGACGCGGGCGGCAACGCCGTCTTGGCAGGAAGGTCTGTCGTGGCGTCGTTGGCTGCCAGAGCCATCGTCGCCCGGCCCAGAGCCGTCAGCATCAGGAACAAGGCAACGCGAGAGCACTTCATGTTTCACGTTCCTCCCGGGAAAATGGACGTCGTGTTGAGAGCGATTCGTTAGAGGTATCGGAGTGCGGAGTCTGGGGTCATTAGGCAAAGGGCGTATGGCCGGCGACTTGGTCAATCTGCGCGTCGCAGAAAATTTGCAGCATAGCAAAATCGCAGTAAGCATCGCGCGAGTCCTGACGCCGTTACCGATTCTCCCGTTGAACCTGCAACGGTTTTGCTCGCGCTGGCTGTTAAGGTGTGACACTTGCCGGGGGAATGTCGATGGGACGGCCATCGCCCGCAAACTCGGCTCTCGTTCGAACGAGCGTCTCGAAATTCGCGCCTTGGGCGGTTATACTCCTTGATGTCGTGACGCAATGGCGCGCTGTCAGTCGGTCGAGGACGTCGGACGCGGTGGCCGACTGTCACGGGAAGAGTCGCGCAAACAGTTCGATGGGTGTCGCCCACCGGTTGAACGGATGTGGGGGGATATCACTGGCCATGAAGAAAATGGTCTTGCTCTGCGTGTTGTCGGCATTTGTGGGCGCATGGGCGGCCATCGCGTTGCGCGACGTGCCTGTGGCCGAAAGCCAGTCTGCCGCGCAGGAGGCAGGGCCTTGGCCGGAGCAACGGACTGCGGTGCCCGCGCAATCGCCAAGCGGCATCCCCATGACAGCTCCAGAGGGCGCCCCTCCTTTGGACTCGCTCACGCCCGAGGAACGCGTCAACGTGTTTGTCTACCAGCAGGTGAACCGAAGCGTGGTGAACATCAACACTCGGGGGTTGTCCGGCGACCGCTTCCTGATGTTCGAGATTGAATCGGAGGGCGAAGGGAGTGGCATCGTGATCGATCGCGCGGGCCACGTCTTAACCAACTTCCACGTGGTGGACGGCGCCCGCAAAATCGACGTAACGCTTTACGATGGGAATACCTATGGCGCCCAACTGGTGGGAGGCGATCCCGATACCGACGTGGCCGTGCTCAAGATCGAGGCCCCGGCCGATGCGCTCTTTCCGGTGGTATTCGGCAGTTCGACGGGCCTGCTGGTCGGCCAGCGAGTCTTTGCCATCGGCAATCCGTTCGGGTTGGAACGGACCCTGAGCACGGGCATTATCTCCAGTTTGGACCGTTCGCTGCCCAGCAAACGCGGCCGGCGCGTCATCAAGTCGATCATCCAGATCGATGCCGCCATCAACCCCGGCAATTCCGGGGGGCCGCTCTTGGACAGCCATAGCCGCATGATCGGCATGAACACGGCCATCGCCAGCAGAACGGGCGAGAGCGTCGGGGTGGGGTTTGCCATTCCCATCAACACGATTGCTCGCATCGTGCCGCAACTAATCCAAAACGGCCACGTGCGCCGGCCCGAGTCGGGCATCGTACGAGTGAGGGAGACGGACCGCGGGCTGCTGATCCTGATGCTCGCAAAGGGCGGACCCGCCGAGCGTGCCGGACTGCAAGGGCCGCGGATCGAGAAGAAACAGAAACGGCAGGGGCCCTTTGTCTACAATGAGCAGACCGTCAACCTCGCGGTCGCCGACCTGATCGTCGCCGTCGACGGCAAGCCGGTCAAGACGGCCGACGATTTCCTCGATGCCGTCGAGGCCAAGAAGCCGGGTGAGCAGGTTGAGATCACCGTGATCCGCGCCGGCCAACCCCAGCGAGTCCCACTAAAGCTGGAAACGGCAGAGTGAACAGCGACAGCACGTTGTGGATCTCGCCCGAAGAGGCGGAGCGCACCTTGCTCAAACAGGGCCGCGCCACGGCCTGTCCGCCGTGACGGTCGTCGTCGACCCTTCGCGGGGGGCCTCCGACGCACAGCCGCTCTTGAAGATCGCCGCAAAGATGATGACGAGGAGCAAGAGCGACAGCCCTCCCAGGACAGTCCAAATCACGGTCGGGGGGGCCCGCTTTCTTTGCCGGGACGCCGACAAAGCCGGCGCCGACCGGCTGGCTGCCAGTTCACTTTCCACCATGTCCAGGAGCGCACCGGCCCCAAGGGGCGGCGGCGCGGCCTTTCCCTTCACGCCCCCTGGGATGGCAAGGAGATGACCGCAGGCCGGGCACTTCACCGCCTTGCCGCCCATGCCTTCGGGCAGAGCACAGCGATTCTGGCAGTGGCTACAGACGACGTGGATGGCCATTGCACCCTCCCTGTCGCATTGTCTGACTCAGTCTAACGCCAGCGACGCGGCTTACAAGCCTGCCGCCTACCGGGCCAGGGCCGATCAGCTTTTCACTGCAGGAGGCGACTCCAGTCGCCGATTGCCCGAAATCAGCCGCAAATCGGCGACTGGAGTCGCCTCCTAGTGCGCTTGTGAGTGTATCGAATCAGCAAGGTGCAAGTCCTTGTCGAAGTTGGGTTTGAACTTCGTAACCGAAAGTAACTGCGTCCTCGTGAGAGGGGGTGGAGAGCAACTGAAGGTGAACGGCTGGTCCGCAGGATGACGAACTCGATTCGGCCGGTTGTCGTGGCGAGCCTGCTAGGAAAAGGCGAAGCCCAAGTGACGCTGTGGTCCTCGCAAGGGATGCGGTCGGCAGACCGCGCGGTAAGCTCCGGGGGGAAACCAAACCAAGCCCCAGAGGCGGCAACAGGTGGTTGGAGGCGGAACGGTCGGAAGGTTTGATACATGAAGCAAGGAGACCTGGGCGGGTACAAGGACGAAGTTCATTGTCCCTGATAAGGATACGAAGAATCGACCGCCCAGGAGTCAGAGCGTCCATACGAGCGAGGAAGCGGGGCAATGCCCGTCGAGCAAAGGGACGCAGGAAAGGGGATGAAACATGACGCACGGCCAAAACCACACCGTACCGCGAGTGTCGGCAACGACTAGCCACGACGGACTGCGTCAGGCACACGTAACTTGGCTCAGATTGGCCGCACCGTCGATGTTGCATGTTGGTGGCCTTCCCGTGAAGGTCAGGGCCTTTCGCTTCTGCCGATCCCGAGAAGGAACCTTGTTTCCTTCCCGCGCTCGGTTCACCAATCCTCTACGAGGTAACACCACTAACCGGAGAGCCGGATGCGGGAAATCCGCCAGTCCGGTTCGGAGGGAGGGGAGGCCGGGAACTTAACCGGCCTTCCCTACCCCTATCAAAAATTCACAACCGCATTCACAATCGCGCCGGGGCAGATCGCTAGAGTTCCGTTTCCGGGGCGGTCGGGGGCGGAGTCTCGCGGGCGGGCACTGCCGCCTTCTCCTTCTCCTCGACCGACTTCAGCCGAATCTTCTTCTTGTCCAGCAGGTCCCGCCAATTCCGCGTTGCCAGTTTACGCTTGGCCACCGTCTCCCACGGATTGTAGCCGTGGCTTACGCCCGTGATCTCCTTGAGGTTTGCGATGGCCAACACGCGGACGGCGAGCAGGTCATCGTCCAGAGCGTTGACGAGATCCTTGTCGGCGCCGCTTTGGAGGTCTTTGTCGCTGTAGCCCCAGAGCATGCGGTACAAATCGGCGGCCTGCTGCGGATACTGCTGCTCCAGCGTCTGGTGAACGGCCGCGGCCGTCTGCGCATCGCGGGCGATCGCGTCGCGGAGTTGCTCGATATCGTCGGCCCAAGCCGGCCAGGCGACCCTCCGCGCAGGATCGTTTAATGCCACCACCATGTCGCGGAATTGGCCCACATAGCCCAGCGAACGCTGCACCAGCCATCTCACTTCACTCTGCGGCCGCGAGGTCAGCTCCATCAACCCCACCCGCGCCGGACGGTCGGCTTGGAGAGCTGCCGCGATCGCGGTCGACCCCATGCGGTCCAATTGCTTGATCGGCTCGGCCGCGACCCACTTGGGCAGTTCCTTGGCGGTCGCCGGCGGAGAGGTCACCTGCCCATCGAAGGTGACCCGTTGCAGCGGCATCAGCTTCAGCGCCTCCCCGGCCTGCCCGGCGACGGTCTCAGCCCACGAGATTCCGCCCGTGACTGCGTAGAGATTGGCCACGACGTCCTCCGGAGCATCTCGGGGTTCGTGCCGGGAAGGTGGACCCGTCGCACTTCCATCGCGGCGACCGACTCGGCGTCGTTGAATGCGATCTCGCCCCCGCGGTCGCCGAACCGCAGCCGCAACCGCGAGCCGGCCTTGGCCAGGGGCATCATCACCACGCGGCCGAACCGGACACGGATGCCCGGCGGCTCTTGGGGAGTGCTTCCCAACAATTCGACCTGCGTGCCGCCGAGGATGTCGACGGTGACGCCAATGCTCAGCGCCACCTTGGCGCGATAGGTGGGCAGCGCCAGGACGACTCCGGGGAACAGTCGCTGGTTTGCGGCGACGCGTACCCATCCCAACTCCGCATCATACCTCAAGAGCACTTGGTCGCCCGTCATGAACCCCCCTATCGGTTCCGGAGGGAGCACGGCAGACTTTTCGGCCTTTTTCGCCGCCGCTTCCTTGCCCAACGCCTCTTCCGGGCCGACGTTTGCTTTGGCGGGCGATTCGACGCCTGCCTTGGGCGCGATGCCCGGCGGTGTCTCGGCGCTGCTGGGCCGGGCGGGGGCGCCTCCGTCGCATTGACCGGCGGCGGGGGCGGAGCCGTAGTGTTGGCCGCCGGTTCGTTGGCCGGCGATTTCATTGCCTGATCGGCCGGTTCCTTCGTTGCCTCCTTAGGCGCTTCCGTGGTCGCCTCGTCGGTGGCCTTCTTGTCGACGTCCTCGGCGGGGGGAGCCTCTTTGCGGCTCCTGGCCGCTCCCTTTTCCGCCCGCGGCGCAGCGGGACCGCCAGCCACGTCGGTCGGCGCCGAACGCAGTCCCAGACTCACCAAGAAGTTGCCGAGAGGAGTGTTGTCCTCCAACTGTCCAAACATCTTCAACGTGACCACGACGACGCAGACGACCACCACTGCCAGAGCGATCGCCGGGAACAAATGCGATCGCTTTGGCCGTTCGCGGAGATACTCCGGCACGGTCGGCTTAGGCCGATGCTTTCGCGTCTCCGATTCGTCATCCAAGGCCGCCACGTGCAAGGGGGGCGGAGTGGTGCTCGCGGCAGTCACAGGCCGAGCCTGCACGGGCGGCGCCGCCGGTTTGGCCTCCGCCGGGGCGTCCTTGAGTTGATACATCCTCTGCCGGCTGGCCGGATCAACCTCTGCCGGCTCGCCCAACACCAAAGTAAGAATCTGGTGGCAGGAAGCGACCTCCGCGAGATGCACGTCCGAGTCGAGGCACACCTTCTCGAAATCGGTCACTTGCTCCACGGGGAGGGTATTGTCGAGATACTCGGCCACGGTGTTGGGATCGAGCCTCGGGCCGCGGTCCGTCAGGCTCGGCGCACCGAGCCGCAGTCGCCGCATCACGTCCCGAATTCGGTGCATCAAACTCGTGGCGAAATCACTCTCTTCCACCTTCTTCCCGACGTCTTGGGCGTCGTTCGGCTCGAGAATGCCATCCAGATACGCCAGCATGGTTCGCAAGGTCAGTCGCATGAGGTCACCTCCTACCTGTATTAGTGCCGCGGCAGGGGGCTTTCCGTGCCGAAAACCAAAATTTCACGAAAAAATGCCCAATCCACAGTGGTTTCTTTGTTTGTCAACATTATAATCTATGCAAAGCACCGACTTCACGACATGGTTCACCACTTGAGCGCTAACCCTAACGTCGCTACCGTAGGATGACAATTCCGAGCGAAAGGAGCCTCGATCCATGGATTCTCAAGCACAAGCACCGCGTGGACTGGGAACGCTGGCGTTGCACGCCGGGCAGGTGCCCGACCCCGTCACGGGTTCGCGGGCGGTGCCCATCCACCAGACGACCAGTTATGTCTTCAAGAGCACGGAACATGCGGCAAACCTGTTCGCCCTGAAGGAAATGGGGTGGATCTACACTCGCTTGATGAATCCCACGACCGACGTGTTCGAGCAGCGGATGGCCGCGCTCGACGGCGGCGTCGGGGCACTGGCCCTTAGCAGCGGGCAGCAAGCGATTTCCGTGGCCCTGTTGAACCTCGTCCATGCCGGCGGACACGTCGTTTCTGCGGCAGCGCTCTACGGCGGCACGATCACCCTGCTGGGCCAAACCTTCAAGCGGCTGGGCATCGACGTGACGTTTGTCGACGCCACCAATCCGAAGAACATCGCCCAGGCCATTCGGCCGAACACCCGCGCGGTGTACCTCGAATCGGTGGCCAACCCGAAAAACGACGTGCTCGACTATCGCGCGATTGCCGACGTGGTCCACGCCCACGGTCTGCCGGTGGTGTGCGACAACACGGTGCTGACGCCCATCCTGTTTTGCCCCTTCGACCACGGCATCGACATCGCCGTGTACAGCGCAACCAAGTTCATCGGCGGGCACGGAACGAGCATCGGCGGCGTGATCGTCGATAGCGGGCATTTCGATTGGACCAAGGAGCCGCAGAAGTGGCCGCAGTTCACCGCCCCCGATCCGTCCTATCACGGCACGGTGTTTCACGAGGCGGTGGGCCAACTGTGCTACATTATCACCTGCCGGACGCACTGGCTGCGCGACCTCGGCGGAACGATGAGCCCGCTGAGCGCGTTCCTCTTCCTGCAAGGGCTGGAAACGCTTCACCTGCGGATGCCGCGCCACTGCGAGAACGGCATGGCCGTGGCCAAGTTCCTTGAATCCCATCCCTTGGTCAACTGGGTGAATTACCCCGGGCTGCCGTCGCATCCGGGCTACAAACTGGCCCAGCAATACTTGCCCAAGGGGTGCGGGTCGATCCTCGGCTTCGGCATCAGAGGCGGAGGCGATGCGGCCCGAAAGTTCATCGAGGCCGTCAAGCTCGCCTCGCACCTGGCCAACGTCGGCGACGCCAAGACCCTGGTGATCCACCCTGCCAGCACCACCCACAGCCAGCAGACGCCCGAAGAACTCCAAGCCGCCGGCATCACCGACGACTACATCCGCGTGAGTGTTGGGCTGGAAGACATCGCCGACATCCTGGCCGACCTGGATCAGGCGTTGCGGGCGTCGCAATCGCCATAGCGGGTGGTACAAGGCCATCGGCATCGGTTGACAGAAGGGACTCGGCGCCTCTGGCAGTAGCTCCCGCCTGCCGGGCGGGACCGCAGGGCGGAGGTGAGGAAAGCACACTCAGTCTCGCCCGGCAGGCGAGAACCTACTGCCGCCCGCCAAGAGTCCGTTCGCCTTTCCGCATCTTTGGAGTGCGGCGATTTATCAGCCTTTTTCTAGGGCTTATTAATTTTACCTTCTGTCGGCGGGGGCAGGCTACCGGAAGCGGAAGTCGAGTTCGAATCCATAGAGCCAGGGGATGCCTGGCGCGACGCCTTCGGCCCTGAGCTTGGCCGGCAAGTCTTCGTACTCGGCCCGCAGGCGTTCCGCGTTAGGAGCATTGTAGTAGGTAACGAGGATGGTATTGTCCTTCACGCGGATGTCGCCGTCCAGTCCGCGGAAGATATCGGACGCCAAGTGTCTGGCATCCCAGTGTGCGAAGGGCTCTCCAAGTCGCTTGCGGAACTGATGGATCACGGTCTGCGCCACCAAGGCCGTCGTCATTTGGCCGTAACGGATGTTGGTGTTCATCGTGCCCGCCCGTCTCCAACCTAACGACTGGTCGAAGTTGAAGAACTCCTCGATGTGCCAGCGATGGGGATAATCGCGGGTGAGGGCGTCGAGCGGATCGCGGTTGGTGGTGGAGAAGAAGCCGTTGAACTGCCAATCCTCGGGGCGCTCTCCCTGGCGTTGCACGAGTTCGTAGTACGGGCCGCCGCGGCTATGGTGGGGCGTGTAGCGCAGGACTGCCGTGGCGTAGCCCGCCCAATGGGGCTTAAATACCGCGGCCGGAATCTGCCGCCAGCGCTTCCGGTCGCTCTGCCGGTTGGGGATGGGCGTGATGAGGTCGAAGGAGGTCTCCGTATGGACGTAGTCTACCAGTTCCACGGCGAAGTGCTCCGTGTCGGCGGCCACCAACGTGTGCTCCGGCAGCGGCGCGAGGATTTCCCCGGCCATGCGCAGCAACTCAGGCGTCGCCTGGCTCACGGTCCGGGCGGAATTGGCCACCGTGAAACACAGCGGCTGCGCACTGTCGCCATCCAGGCAGAAGAAGGTCTGCGCCGTCTTGATGGGCCGGGAGCCGCTCTCCTTCTGGCGCTGCGCATGTGCCGCTGGCTGTAGCTCGGCGCACGGTGCGGGTCGATCAGCAGCAGTTTTCCTTGGTAATGCCCGGAGGCACGGCGGAGTTTCCCCAAGGCCACCTGCAGTTCCTGGGTGTGGGCCACGCTCGCGCCGCCCAGCACCTCATGCACCGTAGTGTCCTCCGCCAGGAAGGGCAGTCCGTTGAGGGTCTCGAAGCCGCGGAGCGTCAAGCAACGCCCCGCGCGGAGCCCGTTGCTGCACAGCGCCGCTTCATGCACCAGTTGCAGCGCCAGGCGCGGTTCGATCCGCTCGGCGGGCTGTTGCGTCCAGGCGCGGAGCAGGTCCCACGTCCCCAGCCGCAGGTGTTCTGCGACCAACAGCCAGAGGCCCGCCATGTTGTCGCTGATCTTATCGGCCAGCCGCTGGCGGACGCCGCGTTCAATGCTCCTCGGATCGCCTTCGACGTGCTGGACCAGTTTGTGAGTGAGCCGCGCCTCGACGGGTTCGCTTTCCGGCCTGGGGCGGAACCTGTGGAGTTTTTTTTTGCAGGCCGTACTCGGCCAGCACCCTTTCCACGCTGCGGATGCTGATCGTCCAACCGCTCTGCACGAGCTTTTGGGCGATCACCTGCGGCGAAGCCTCGGGATCCAGGAAGCGGTGCCGCACCACTTGGCGGACAACTTCCGCCGTGCGGCGGTAATGGGTTTTCGGGCCGCGCTTCTGATTGTCCAGCGCCCGCGCGCCCTGTTTGGCGAAGGCGGTGCGGAGTTGGAAGTAGCGCTGGCGGCTATAGCCGAACTTGCGGGCGGCCTGGAGTGGCCCCAGGCCGTCGCATTCCCCTTCCGTGAGCATCAGCAGTTTTGGGGTGATATGGTCGTCGTCGGGGACCTTCAATTGACCGGCGAGGCCGACCAGGACGTGTTTCTTCCGATCGAACTGTGCCATGTCTGCCTCCTCCATAAACGCAGTGGGCTTGCCCGGCCGCGCGGCCGGTTCTTCTGCCAAGATGATAACAGGAAGGGGCACAAAAGGCTAATTAAATATGGCGGATTATGCCTCATTACCTAACCATTTGCTGCGTATAGACTTACATTATCCGCCATTTTAATTAGTCTATCAAGTGCCCGGCGTGGCCAGTATCGCGACAAGAACCGGACGGCTTGCTATGATAGGGGCCAATCAATAAGCCCTAGAAAAAGGCTGATGAATCGCCGCACTCCAAAGATGCGGACAGGCGGACGGACACTTTACCGGGCCGTATCGTCCAGCCGCTTGATCTGGATGTTTCGGAAGCGGACGTATTGCTTCGTGTAGTCGCCGCCGGCGTGGACCTGCAATCCGATCATGCCCTGGTCGGGATGCCGCTTCTCGGTCTCGGTCCAGTCCATGAACTTTACGTCCTTGATCCAGGTGGTGATGTGGGGTGGGTTGCCGACGATGCGGGCCCGCAGTTCGTTCCATTGGCCGTGCCGCCAGAACTTGGGCCACTCCTCCAACGGCATGGGGAACGGCACGGGCACCGGCACGCCCCCTTTGCTTTGAGTCACGATCCTGATCTTGTCGGGGGCGTCGATGAAGCTGAAGTTGATCACGCTCGGATTGGCCTTCAGCCCGCCTTCGCCGTAGAGCCCCATCAGGTTGCCGCCCTTGTGATAGTCGATCATGGCCTGATAGGCGGTGCCCTTTTCGTCGCTGCGGAGGAACAGGCCGCTGTCGGGGCCGAAATCATTGTTCATCTCCAGCACGATCTCGAAGTTGCCGAACTGCTGGTCGCTCATCAGCAGGCCGCCGTTGCCGGGGATGTCCTGGCTGCCGACGATAACGCCGTTTTCCACCACCCATCGCCCGCCGGTCTTGTTGCCGCTCTTCTTGCTGTGGCCGGTCTGCGCGTTGACGTGCCAGCCTTTCAAGGTTTGGCCGTCAAAAATGCTCACGAACCCGGGGGCGTACGGTTCCGCGGCCAAACCGAGCGAGGCAAGCATGAGGATCGCGATCGGTGTAATTGCTGCGCGTTTCATGGCGAGTTCATCCTTTCTGGTGCTGTGGCGAGGTGGGAACGGATTGGGCGTCTTCGAGCGACGGCCACCGCGACGCCCGTCGAGATTCACTGCGCCCTTGAGTCTACCCGGATGTTCCGGACTTGCAAGGCCCCGCGACCCTCGGAGGCCGGCCCTCACTCCAAAACGAAGCTGGCGGGGGCGTAGGCGCCGAGATTGAACTCGAACTTGCCGCCCGCGATTGTCAACGGCTCGCCGAGCTTTTCGCCGCGCAGGTCCACCGGCGTGGCCTTCGAGAACATCGCCCCCGCGGGCAGAGTGACCGAGAGTTGGCCGCCGACGCCCGAGAGCTCCCAGACGCGGAGTACGGTTCCGGCGCCATCCGGATTCTTGCCGAACGCCGTCACCTGCACGCCCTTGCGCAATAGCGCCAGGCCGGCTTGCGACGGGGGCAGCGGGCCGCCCGGACCGTCGGCAACCGCGGCCAACAGTGGATGCCGGGCTTCCAGCGACGGCGTGATTAGCGCCGCCTCCGCAGCGTAGTGGTCGAACGCCCAGACGCGGAACCGGTAGGTCCACTTGCCCGAGTTCCAGAGGCGGTAGTTGGTGGTCCACTGGTTGTTGAACAGGTTAAAGTACACGGTCGGCTTCTTCGGCACATAATCGAGCGAATACTTCCAGCAGCCGGGCTCGCCGAGGCTGACCAGCGGCGTATCCAAGCCGCAGACCCCGGCGCCGCGGCCCTCGGCGTCGAAGACCGCCACGCCCGTGCTGACCGCGTAGAGGTGGCGGTTGGCGCCGGGCACGATGTCCTTTGCCGGGTCGATGATCGAACCGGCGCGGCCCAGGCGGAACTGCGGCTCCTTCACGTTGAACGGCAGGCAGACCCAGCCGGCCTCGGGCCAAGGATCGGCCGGCTTTTCGACGCTCACTTCGATGTCGACATACGGTGCATCGGCCGCGAGGATGACTCGCGTCATGACATCGTGCGGCAGGTCGGCATTCGGCGCGGAATGCATGACGCCGACGGAGGAGACGGCAGATCGCTCAACCGCCAGCGCGCAGTTGGCCGGCGACGCGGCGCGATACGGAACCTGCGACGACGGCGGCATGTTCGGCTTGCCAAGCTCGACAAAGCCCCATGCTTGCGTGCCCTTGACGTACGACTTCACGAAGGCCGCAACCTGGCTGGCGTCGAACCGCTCGTAGAGGTACTGGCCGAAGCCGTGAGGCGCCGAAGTGTCCACCAGTTCGCGCCCGCTTCGCTTGTCGACCAGCGAGCGGATGGCGCCGCGGGCCGGGTCGAGCGTGACCTTGAGCCAGCGGTTTTCGAGCGTGCCGGCCCGTGCGTCGCCGGCCCGCGCTACGCCGGCCCGGGTGACGGGCGCGTACACGCGGTATCCAAACGACGGAATATCGCGGGCCAGAAACTGCACGGTCTCCGCATCGGCCCTTACGGCGACAATCGGGTCGCCGTCCGCCGGCTTGAGGGCGGCAACGGAGGTTCCCGGAAGTCTGGCCGTGACCAGCCCGTCGCGAGTCCACGGCAGGGGATTGTAGACAACGATGCGTTTTCCGTCGCCGCCGGTCGCCTGCGCGAGCTTGGCTAGCTCGTTGTCGAGCACTGGCTCAATGAGGTCATGCGCGTTCGTGGCGTACTTGCTGTGCTCGTCCCACGACTCCTGCAATCGCTTGAATCGGCCCGCCGCCAGATCGGCCTTCCACTTGTCGCCGTAGGCCCAATTGTCGGCCGCGCCGGTTCCTGTCGGTCCGGGGCCGATGTAGCCGGTGATCCACGACATCGAGCCGCCCCAGGTGTGTTCGCAGTAGAGCAGATTGTTTTCGTAAGCGCCGGCGATCGCGGCGGAGGCGTCCGGCGTGCTCACCTTCCAAACGCCATTCAGCGTCGCCAGCGATTCGGCCGCAGCGATGGCGGGAACCGTATTGCGCAATAGGATGGCGCCCCTTGGATCGCACATCGGCCCGTGAATCCAGGTGTCGGGCATGTCGCCGCGGACGACGGGGAGGTCCGGCTTCTCGGCGATCAAGCGGTCGGAAAAGTCGGAAAGCTGGCCGATCTGCACCTTGACGCCGGGGAGTTTTCGGGCCGCCTGCTCGATCAGTTCCTTCACCTGGCCGGGGCTGGGCGGTCCCTGGTTGTCGTGCGTCATGACCAGCGCCAACCACGTCTTGTGCGGCCAGTCGGCCGGCGGCAGGAGCCCCGAACCGTAGCCGGAGGCGGAGTACATCGTCAAGAGCCGCGAGCCGTCGGGCCCTTCCCACCAAAACAGCTCGGGCACCTTCGGCGAACTGCTGGCCGGATTGCAGCCCAAGTGGAGGAAGTTCACCCCAGCGTGCTTTAGCAGCGTCGGCAGGATCCACGAGTGGCAGGGCACGTCGGTCATCTTTGCGCTGCGCGGCAAGGGGTGCCCCACCTCGCGCGCCAGCCGGGATGCGAAGCCCAGCCCGCGAACGATCGCCTCCGGCTCCAGCATGTCGGTCTGCATGGTAAACGGCAGCGCGTGCGTGGCAAACCGGCCGTCCTTGAATGCCTGCCATACCCTCTGCTTGCGCTCTGGCGTCTGCCCCGGCCAATCTTCCAGAATCTTCGTCATTACCCAGCCGGGGATGGTCCAGGTAAACTGCTGGTCGGCCGGCAGATTGCGGTTCTGCTCCACGACCTCCAGCGCATGGTCGATCATGCTCGTGCGATAGCGCTCGACAATCTCGCGGGCCAGTCCCGTATAACCGATGTCGAAATGGGTCTTGAAGACAATGACGATCTCCTCGACCCGGGGCCTTGCCACGGCTGGCGGCGCCGGCATCGGCGCCAAGCGCGGCGGAGGCCAGCAGCGCTCCGGCCATGAGAGTCATGTGTCGGATCATGGAATGAGTCCCTCAACGGACAAACACATCAACTGCACAACTCATCGTAGGACGAGTTTTCCAACTCGTCCAGTCTTCCGAGACGAGTTGGAAAACTCGTCCTACAAAAATGGCTAGCCGATTTCGTTGGCCGCGTCGAACATGGCGACGATGTTTTCCGGCGGCACGTCGGCCAGAACGTTGTGTACCTGCTGGAAGACGAATCCGCCGCCTGGGGCAAGGATCGACGCCTGCTGGCGCACGTGCCGGCGGATTTCGTCGGGCGTGCCTTGCGAGAGAATGAACCGCGTGTCGCAGCCGCCGCCCCAAAAGGTGATGCGATCGCCGAAATCTCGCTTCAGCGCGGCGGCGTCCATGCCGGCGCAGGAAATCTGCACCGGGTTGATCGCGTCCAGACCGGCTTCGATCAGGTCGGGCAGCAGGGGACGAATGCCGCCGCAACAGTGCAGCATGACCATGACGCCGGCCAGTTCCTTGGCCCGGCGCCACATCTTGGCGTGCCGGGGCTTGAAGAACTCCTGGTACATGGCCCGCGACATTTGCGGCCCATTTTGCATGCCCAAATCGTCGCCGAAGCACACCACGTCGATGTACGGGCCGACGGCCGCCAGATATTGCTCAAGGTTGGCGAGGTGAATCTCTACAAGCCGGTCGAGGAACTTGTGGGCCCGCGGCGGATTGCCAGCCAACAGCATCAAGAAGTTGTCGTTGCGGTAAAGAAACTGGCCGGTCTCCAGCAGATTGCCGCCAAAGAGGCCGAGGATCGCCCGATCGGTTTGCTCGCGGAGTTTTCGGGCGCCTTCGGCCAAAACATGCTGGCCATCGGGGCCGGCAGCCAACGGACCGGGCGGAGAGGCGATGCCGCACCACATGTTCTCCACCAGCGCCTCGGGCAGCGCGTCGAGGTCGTCGTTCTCCAGAAATGGCCAGTAGCATTGCTCGAAGTAGATCGCGCGGTCGGGCATCTTGGCGAGAATGCGGCCGCTGCCGGACCGCAAGACCCATTGCCGCTGCTGTCGCTCCGGCACGGCCCACGCCGGCATCTTGCAGGGCGTGCCGTCGGGCAACGTCCAATCGCCCCAGTGCCGCTCCTCGTGGGCGAAGCCGCGCCCAGTTCGATCGCGTCCACTTGGAAGCGATCGAGCACGTCGTCGTCGATGATCGCCAATTGCTGGATGGGATCGTACACGCGGATCGGCCGGGACTCCAGCCCCAAGGACCTCCGCAGCTTGCCGTAGGCCAGGGCCGCAATGCCCGAAGATCGGTGCCCGCCGAAGTCGATCGCCACCTTGTCGGGTTGCCGGTGATTCAAGGCGGCGAGCACGCGTTCCCTGGGACTCACGGTCATGCTCCTTTCGGCCGGGCTCCGAATCATGGACACCCCCATGTTCACCGGTGAAGGCAGGAACGTCAAGTGGGACAGGTTGGGGACGTGTCGCACGGGGACGCCTCGGGGACTGGCCACGGCATGGCCGCCCGTGATAGAATTGCGGCGGCGGCCCCGTAGAACGGGAATTGATTCCGTTCGAGCGGATTGAAATCCGCTCTACGCTGACTGCCCCACAATGAAAGGAATATCGCATGAACTGCCATCGTGGCCCCTGCCTGGCGCTAATGATCGCTCTCTGCTCTGCGGCGGCGGTTTCCGGGCAACCGATCGCCCAGCACCCCGACAACCCGCATTACTTCCAGTTCCAGGGGCGGCCGACGATCCTGATCACTTCGGCCGAGCACTACGGGGCGGTGATCAACAAGGAGTTCGATTACGTCGCCTATCTGGACGCGCTACGCGCCTACGGGCTGAACTATACGCGGATCTATCCCGGCTATTTGATCGAGCTCAAGGACAAGTACATCAAGGGCAATACGCTGGCGCCCACGCCCGAGGGACTCATCCTGCCGTGGGCCCGCAGCGATCGGCCCGGCTACCGCTCGGGCGGCAACCTGTTCGACGTGGACCGCTGGGACCCGGCGTTCTTCACGCGGCTGAAAGACTTCGTGGCGAAGGCCGGCCAACGGGGCGTCGTGGTCGAGGTCTGTTTCTACAATGCCCAATACAAGGACACCTGGCCCATCTCGCCGCTGTTTCCCGAAAACAACATCCAGGGGATCGGCGGTTACGGCTTCAAGGATGCCCAGACCCTCAAGAATCCCGATCTCGTGAAACGCCTCGACGAGTACGTTCGCGAGATCACCACCGCGGTCAATCCGTTCGACAACGTTATCCTGGAAATCTGCGACGAGCCTTTCCTGACCGGCACGCCTCCCGAACTGGCCGGCGAGTGGATCAAGCACAACCTCGCCACGATCCGCCACACCGAAGAAGGTCTGCCGAAGCGGCACCTCGTTGCACAGCAGGTAGAAGGGCTCAACGGGCCGTGCGACCTGTCGAACGATCCGGGCATTACGCTGATCACGACGCAATATGTCTACTACGCCAGTTTCGATCAGATCGGCGGCATGATGGGACTCGATTGGAAGTACGACTGCAACAAGCCGATCGAGTTCAATGAAACCAGCTACTATCCCGTGTGGTATGCGGGCGACAAGGTGGCCGACTCCCGCGTCGAGGCCTGGGAGTTCGTCGTGGGCGGCGGGGCCGGTTTCAATCAGCTCAACGGCGTCTTCACCGTGGCCGACCCGGCCGGCAACACGCCCGACAACCACCAGATTCTGGCCGCGCTGCGGAACTTGAAAGACTTCATTTACGGCTTCGATTTCGTCAAAATGAAGCCCGATCGGAGTATGGTCGTGCGCGGCATGCCGAAAGACGCCATCTGGCGAGCCATGAGCGAGCCCGGCAAGCAGTACGCCATCTACCTGCACCACAGCATCCTTCGCCAGGGTGAGAACTACGTGGTCCGGCCCGGCCAGTACCAACACGACCTGGTGCTGCGGCTTCCGGTGGGCACGTATCAGGCCGAGTGGGTCGATCCGGCCTCGGGCAAGGTGATTCGCGCCGATCGAGTGGCGAGCCAGAACAGTGAGCAAACTCTGACGACGCCGCAATACACGGTGGACATCGCACTGCGGATCAAGCGGGCCGACTGAGTGGCATTGCGGGCGGGGGTGCCATGGGCGGCTTGCCCGCCCGTGTTTCCCGCGCGGCTGACAAGTTGACCGCTTTCCCCACACGGGCAGACAAGCTGCCCGTGGCACCCGACGCGAGTCGCCGCCGGGTGTGGTGCAGGCGGGCGGGGAGTGGTAGAATCAGGCGACGGCCCAACGTGGATCGCTCCGCGAGAGGCGACGGCGGGCCGACCGGTTCGAGCAGCCAAGGGAGTGAGATCCATGAAACGCCGCGGCATTCTTCAGTCTCTTGTTTTCGGCATCGTTGTCGGTTGCGGGACGGCCGTTTCGATGGGAGCCGAGACTCACAAACCCGTCGTCCCTGTGCTAATTGCTCCCGAGCCTGTGCCGGTCTACGTCGGCACGTACACGCGCGGCAGCAGCAAGGGGATCTATCTCTATCATCTGGATCTCATCAGCGGTGCGCTGAAGCCGGCCGGCTGCGCTGCGGAAGTGGCGAATCCCTCGTTTCTCGCTTTCCATCCGAGCCGCCCGCTGCTGTACGCGGTGGGCGAGGTCGGCAGCTTTGCCGGAAAGAAGGGGGGCGCCGTCGATGCCTTTGCCATCGATCCGATTAGCGGCAAACTGACGTTGCTCAATCAGCAGTTGTCGCAAGGGCCTGGCCCTTGCCATCTGGCGGTCGACCGCAGCGGCAAGTGCGTCCTGGTGGCCAACTATAGCGGCGGCAGCGTCGTTTGCTTGCCCATCCAAGAGGACGGCCGGTTGGGCGAAGCGACGTCCTTCGTGCAGCACGCCGGTTCCAGCGTCAATCCGCAGCGCCAGCAAGGCCCGCACGCCCACGGCGTCTACCTGGACGCGGGAAACCGCTTCGCCTTCGTGGCCGATTTGGGCCTCGACAAGCTCATGATCTACCGCTTCGACCCAGCCCAAGGGAAGCTGACCGCGAATGACCCGCCGTCGCTTGCGACCGCTGCGGGAGCCGGCCCGCGGCATTTCGCCTTCCATCCCAACGGCCGCTACGCCTATCTGATCAACGAACTGAACTCGACGCTGACCGCGCTCGGTTACGATGCCCAGCGGGGGACGTTTCAGACGCTGGAAACCGTCACCACGCTGCCGGCCGGCTTCAGCGGCTCGAACACGGCCGCCGAGGTCGAGGTCCATCGCTCGGGCAAGTTCGTCTATGGCTCGAACCGCGGCCACGACAGCATCGCGGCGTTCGCCATCGACGCCGCTACCGGCAAGCTCACTTTGATCGGCCACGAGCCCACGCTGGGCAAGACGCCCCGCCATTTCGCCATCGACCCCACGGGCAAGTTCTTGCTGGTGGCCAACCAGGATGGAAACAACGTCGTGGTGCTGGAGATCAACAGCGAAACGGGCGGTCTTCGTGCGACCGGGAACTCCGTGGAAGTGACCGCGCCGGTGTGCGTGGCGATGCCGCGGCCGGCGCGGTGATTATCGTGACAGCGTGAAGGGGAGAGCGTTTCAACAAAGGAGGTTCCGCTATGAGACACACGGGTAGGGTTCGCGGCTCTTGGCGTTGGGATCGTATGCGCAGGGGGTTGTCGCTCGTTGTGGCGATCATGCTCGGCATGGGCAGCTTGGCGTTCGGCCAGGAGGTCAAGCTCGTGGTTTCGTCGAAGGCGGGCGACCGGCTGACGGCCAAGCCTTCGCTGCGGTTCGAGGAGCAAGGCGCGAGCAAGACGGGTGCGGTTCGCATTGACGAGACGGCCACCGACCAGAAGATCGCCGGGTTCGGCGCCTCGCTGCTGGAGGCCGGGTTGATCTGCCTCAACGATCTGCCGGCCGACCAGCAGGAGTCGGTCTTGCGGGCCCTGTTCGATCCGGTCAAGGGCGCGGGCTTCTCGGCCATGAAGACCGACCTGGGGTGCAGCGATTTCATGTCGGCCGGACCCTGGTACAACTACGACGACACGCCCGGCGACGTGGAAATGAAACACTTCTCGATCGAGCGCGACCTGGGGCCCAACGGCCAGGTGACGTTCATCAAGCGGGCCCGCAAGTACGGCAACTTCGTGCTCCAGGCGTCGATGGATTATCCGCCCGACTGGATGTTGACCAACGCCACCGACCGGGCGAAGCAAGACGTCGATCCAAAGTATTTCGACGCTTTGGCGCTTTACTATCTGCGGTATCTGCAAGAGTACGAGAAGCAGGGCGTGTTCATCGACTACTTGAGCCTGTTCAACGAGCCGGGCGTGTATACCAAGATTCCCTTCACGAAGATTCGCGACCTTCTGAAAAACCACGTCGGCCCGTTGCTGGCCAAGCACGGCATCAAGACGAAGTTCATGCCGTGCGAGACCCTGAACCGGCGGAGCGCGCTGGCGAACTTTCCTACCGTGATGGACGACCCCGAGGCGCGGAAATACGTTTCCGTGCTCTCGTATCACGCCTACGACTTTGCCGAGCGCAAGAGCATCGGCGAGTTGCACCGCCGCTATCCCGACGTGCCGCTCTGGATGACGGAAGTCTGTTACGCCTACCAGGCGGGCACGCCCAAGACGATGCCGCTGCCGCGATACGACTTCGAGGACGGCGACTTCTGGGGGAACCAGATCGTCGCGGACCTGGAAAACGGGGCCTCGGCCTGGATCTACTGGAACATGATCCTCGACGAGAAGGGCGGGCCCTGGGCCATCTCGCCGGTCCATGGAAATCCCGACCCGAACGTGCAGCACTCCGTGGTTGTCATCAACCGCCAGACCAAGCAGGTCACCTACACCGGGTGCTACTACTATCTGGCCCATTTCAGCAAGTACGTCCGGCCGGGCGCCGTTCGCCTGAAGACCGCGGGCTCGCCCGACGGCGTGCGTTGCGTCGCCTTCCAAACGCCGGAGAAGGGGCTGGTGGTCCAATCGCTCAACAGCCGCAATGAGGACACGGAGGTTTCGCTTTCCTGGCGGGGACGCACGTTGCGAGTGAAGCTCCCGGCCATCTCGATCACGACGTGCCTGTGGGAGGCGGAGCCGCGATAAACGCTTTGTCCTTGTCCACATTTTGTCCCGTAGGGACATGTGACAGTAGCCCAGCAGTTCACTGCTGGGAGAGGAAACACCTACGTCCGGCCCGGCAAGTCCCGTAGGGACGACCGAAATGCCATTGCCACGAAATCAACCGTCCCTCCGGGACGACAAAATGCGAATGCCGTCACTTTCCCCAGCGATGAATCGCTGGGCTAGTGCGTCTCTGAAAACGTTTGATCGGTGGGGTGCGAGTCCCCACCAGGTTTGCGTTACAAACCTGTAACCGAAAGTAACCGCGTCTCCGCGAGGAGGGGTGGGAAGCAACCGGAGGTGAATGACCAGTCCGTAGGATAACGAACCTGATTCGGCCAAGCCTGTCGGGGAGCCTGCTAGCCAATGGCGAACCTCCGACCGCGTGACGGCGTTCCCTCCGATCCGTCCAGATCTGCCCGGGGGATAGACGCGGCGGCCCATCCGGCTGAGGTAACGTGCGAAAGCCGTGATGGGGAGATGGCAACACGGTGGTTGAGGACGGAATGGTCGGAAGGTCAAACGTCGTAAGGAGAGAGACCTGGAAGGAAGCAGGACGGAGTTCATTGTCCCTGATAAGGATAGGAAGAACCGGCCGTCCAGGAGTCAGAGCACCCATAGTAGCGACGAAACCGGGTAACGCCGGGGGAGCGAAGGGGTGCAGGAAGATGGATGCGTGATGTCCGAGCCACGGGAAAGAAACCATCCCCCGGTGACAGTGCCGTTCGCGGCTACTCCCGCCGGAGAGCCTCCGTCGATTCGCGACTGGGCGAACCCGTGTGTCTGGACGGACCGCATGTTGGCGACACTCGAACAAGGAGTGCGAGGAGGAAGATGGCACACGCTGATCGACAAGGTGTACGCGCCGCTGAACCTGTTTGCCGCCCGCAGCCATGTGATCGGCAACCGGGGAGCAGCGGGGGTGGACCATCAATCGGTCGAGGGCTTTCAGGCCAATGGCCAGAAAGAACTGGACAGGCTGCACGAGGCACTGCGGACCAATGCGTATCGTCCGCAGGCCGTGCGGCGAGTCTGGATTCCGAAACCGGGCAGCAAGGAGCAGCGGCCGTTGGGGGTTCCGACCGTGCGTGACCGCGTGGTGCAAACCGCGCTGTTGCACGTGCTGGAACCGATCTTCGACGCCACGTTTTCGCAAGCCAGTTACGGGTTTCGACACGGACGAGGGTGTCATCACGCCCTGGAACGGGTCGAGGAACTGCTCGGCGCTGGTCGCGTCTACGTGGTGGACGCGGACCTCAAGAGTTACTTTGACACGATCTCGAAGCCACGGCTGATGACGCGACTGCGCGAGAAGGTGTCGGACAGCCGGGTGTTGCGTTTGGTGGAGATGTTCCTGGAGCAAGGCGTGATGGACAACCTGCGGGAGTGGACGCCCGAAACGGGCACGCCCCAAGGAGCAGTCCTCTCGCCCCTTCTGGCCAACATCTACCTCAACCCGCTGGACCACGTGCTGGACGACGCCGGTTTCGCGCTGGTCCGTTATGCAGACGACTTCGTGATCTTGTGCAAGACTCGCGAGGAGGCGGAAGCGGCCTTGGCGATGGTGCAACGTTGGGTCAACGAAAACGAGTTGACCCTGCATCCGACCAAAACCAAGATCGTGGACGCCCGCATCGAGGGTTTCGATTTTCTGGGCTATCGCTTCCGCGGCGACTTGCGTGTGCCGCGGCAAAAGAGCCTGCGGAAACTCAAGGAGGCGGTCGCGCGAAGACCAAGCGCACGAACGGGCATGACCTGCCCTTCACGTGTGCTCGACTGACGCGGCAACTTCGCGGCTGGTTCATCTACTTCCGCCATTGTCGCGGGTCGGTTTTCCGCCAACTGGACGGCTGGATTCGTGGTCGGCTGCGTAGCATGTTGCGGCGGCGACAGAAACGGCGCGGACGGGGCCGCGGAAGGGACCAGCAGCGTTGGCCCAATCGCTTCTTCGACGAGCAAGGGCTGTATTCCCTGCAAACCGCCCATGTCTGTTTCGCTCAACCCTTTCGGAGGTAACACCATCAACTGGAGAGCCGGATGCGGGAAATCCGCCAGTCCGGTTCGGAGGGAGGGGGGCCGCAACCCAATGCGGCCTCCCTACCTCTATTTGCTCAAATGCCCCTCCGGGGCAAATCACAATGCTCGGTCCACGACTTGTGTGTGACAACGAGAGGCGCTGCCGCGACTGGGAGAACGCGGGACCTTCGGCCCCTTTTCCTACCGCCTATGTTTCAGATGCTCCAACCGCGCTACGCCGGCGGCGCCGATGAAACCGGCGTCGCCGCCGAGACTGGCGAAGTCGATGTGCGTCTTCTCGGCCAATGCCGGCCGCACGAGGTGTCGCACGTCTTCCTTGATCCGCGCTGAAGAAGCGGCGGCCCAAATCGGTTCCGTGGCCGCCGAAGGTCATGGCCCCGCCCAACAGCACCGCCTCGGGATGCACCGTGCAAATCATGTTGACCGTGCCGATGGCCATATAGCGGGCCGTCTCGAACACCGTCTCCAGCGATAGTTCGTCGCCCGCCTCGGCCTCCTTGGCGATCAGCTTGGGAGTGAGCTTCTTGCCGGCTGCCATGCGCTGGGAGAGCGAACTCGGACGCCCCGCGCGGAGCGTCTCCTGAGTCCGCCGGATGATGCCCGTGGCGCTGGCGTACGACTCCAGATGGCCGCGCCGACCGCACCCGCACGGTTGGGCCCGGTCGCTGATGTCGATGATGATGTGCCCCGACTCGCCCCCGTTGCTGTGGGCGCCCTGGATCACCACGTCGCCGATGATGATGCCGCAGCCGATGCCGGTGCCCAGGGTGAAGAGGACCATGCTCTGGAAGTCGCGGCCGGAGCCCACCCAGAATTCGCCGTAGGCCGCGGCATTGGCATCATTCTCGAACGACACGGGCAGGCCGCAATACTGGCTCACCCGATCGCGGATTGGGAAGTAGTTCCAGCCCTTCAGGTTGATCGGCGTCAGCAGCATCCCGGCCGGGATGTCCATCTGGCCCGGCGAGCCCAGGCCCACGCGGGCGATGGCCTTGGGCTCCAGCCCGGCGTCGGCGATCGCCTTGCGCACGCGCGGCGCCCATCCGCTGCGAGGCATCCTCGGCCCCCTTTTCCACTTCCGTCGGGATGGTCAGCCAAGAGAGCGGCCGGCCCAGGTTGTCAACTACGCCGAACTTGATGTTGGTGCCGCCGAGATCGATGCCCACGAAGAAAGGCGACTGGGCCTCTTTGGCCGTGATGAAGGATCGTATCTCTGGCATGACGCACCTGCTTCTCCTCGTCGCCAACCGCGATAAGTAGCACAGTATACGGAGTTTCGGCACCGCCGACAACCGGGACCACGAGCACGGTTCATTTCCGAACGCATTTGGGTGGCACGCCCTGAGCAGCGAAGGGCGTGGCGACCCGCCCGACCACGCCCTTCGCTGCTCAGGGCGTGCCACCCAGGTATGAACCATGCCGGACCACGAACGGCAGAAAACGTTGCCGCACACAGGCGAGAGGCTGGTTGCGTGGGCTGCTGGCGGAGGATAGGATATGAGTGCCGGCGCAGGGGCGCCGGCGGCCTGCGTCCATCTCGTTGCATGAGCCAGCCATGTCTCAGAACAACCATTTCATTGCGCGTGACCAAGCCCAAGCCCCGTTCTTCGTGGGCATCGATTTGGGGGGAACCAATGTCAAGGTGGGCGTGGTCGACGACCTGGGCCGCCCGTTGTGCCGGCTGACGATTCCGACGCAGTCCCAAAAGGGCCCGGAAGACGCCGCCCGCCGCATGGGCGAGGCCGCACGGGAGGCCATCGGCAAGGCCGGGCTGGAGCCGTCGGCGGTCGCTCGCGTGGGCCTCGGCTCGCCCGGCGGCATCGACGCGGCCGCCGGTGTGCTGGTGCAGATGGCCAACTTCGAGGGCTGGGACAACTTTCCGATCCGCGACCGCGTCAGTGCTCATTGCGGCCTGCCGGTCACGTTGGCCAACGACGCCAACGCCGCGGCCTACGGCGAGTTCTGGGTGGGCTCGGGCCGCGACTTCCACAGCATGGTCCTGTTCACGCTGGGCACCGGCATCGGCTGCGGCATTATCGTCGGCGACCTGTCGATCGACGGCGAGAACGGCCACGGAGCGGAATGCGGCCACATGATTATCGATTGCACGGAGAACGCCCGGGCGTGCGGCTGCGGCCTGCGCGGCCACCTCGAGGCCTACACCAGCGCCACCGCCGTGGTGAAACGCACCCGCGAGGCGTTGCGGTCCGGGCGGCCCAGCTCGTTGAACAAGCGGCTTGCCCAGCAGGATGAACTGACGCCCAAGGTGTTGGCCGAAGAGGCCGAGGCCGGCGACAGCCTCTCGCTGGACATCATCGCCGAGACGGCCCGGTATCTGGGCGTGGGCGTGGTCAACCTCATGCACACGGTCGACCCGAACGGCGTTCTGCTGGGCGGGGCCATGACCTTCGGCGGCCACGAGACGCCGCTGGGCCGGCAGTTTCTGGCGTGGATCAAGGAGGAGATCGCCCGGCAGGCGTTTCCCGTGCTCGTCGAGAAGACCATCATCGACTTCGCCAGTCTGGGCAGCGACGCCGGCTACATCGGCGCCGCCGGCATCGCCCGGCTGGACTATCGCCGGCTCAAGCCCGTGGGCTGACGGCGGTGTTTTGTTTCGGAGCCGCGTAGCGGCGGTCGTTAATAGCCAGGAGCGTTCGCTCCTGGAGAGGTGGCATTTGTCGTTGGACGAGCCCCGCAGGGGCGACAGTGATTTGCGAGTTTCTCGTTCTTGCCCTCGGCATGAAGCGGCAGGATGCCGCTTCTACGCCAATCTGCCGGCCAACATGCCGCAAGCCGCGTGAATGTCGCGGCCGCCGCTGTAGCGGCGACCCACGGGCACGCCGAGCTTCGCACTCAGCGCATCGCGAAACGCGCTGAAGCTCCGCTGCCGAGGGCGGCTGGAATCGGCCCGTCGGGTCGTTCACGTCGATCAGATCGAGCTTCACCGGCAGGCCCCGCGTCAGGTCGGCCAGCATCCGGGCGTCTTCGTCGCGGGTATTGACGCCGGCGATCATCGTCCATGCCAGCACCATGCGGCGGCCCGTCGCGGCGTGATATTCGCGCATCGCCTCGACGAGTTCCGGCGTCGGGTACGCCTTTTCGACCGGCATCAACTCGCGGCGCCGCACGGGGTCGGCCGAGTTCAGCGAAACGACCAGCCGGTAGATGTGCCCCTCGGCCGTGAAACGGCGGATGCCGGGCACGATGCCGGCAGTGGAGATCGTGATGGCCTTGCCGCCGATGGCCATGCCGCACGATTCGGAGAGGATGCGGGCCGCCTGAATGACATGGTCGTAGTTGAGCATCGGCTCGCCCATGCCCATGAAGACGACGCCGCGGACGGGATGTGGCGAGTCGGCCCGAATTTTGATCACCTGATCGACGATCTCCCACGCGGCCAGATTGCGGCGGAAACCCATCCGGCCCGTGGCACAAAACTGCGCAGCCCATCGCGCAGCCCACCTGCGAGCTGACACAGACCACGTACTTGAGGTTGTCGGGCCGGTGCAGCAGGGGAATTCGGACCGCCTCGAACGGCTCCGGGCCGTCGCCGCGAAACAGGTACTTCGCGAATCCATCCTGCGGCGAGACGGTCTTCTCAAGCACCGTCAAATGCGGGATCGCCGTCAGCTTGCGGACCTCCGCGAGCACTCGGGCTGCGATGCCCTGATCGGCTGCCGGCAGCTCGCCGCGCCGCACAACGGCCGCGTGAATCTGCCGCGCCTGTCGCAGCGTCACGCCGACGTGCGACAAGCGGGCGTGCAACTGCTCGGCGGTGAGGTCTTTCAAGAGGATAGGCATACGCGATCACCCCGTTCGCAGCTTCCGCAGGATGTCCCAGTAGGCCCCGCGAGCACCGGCGGCGATGGCGTCGGACAATGTCTGGTTGGCGTTGTAGTTGTGATCGCCCTGCACGTCGGCCCGAGCGGCCGCCGGCATCTCCTCCTCGGGCTCGAAGAACCGCTGGTCGCCCGCAATCAGATCGCGCACCAGCCGCGCCGGGTGCTCGCCCAGCGCGGCCGAAATGTAGAACGTGGGACGCAGCAGATCGAGCGGGCCCCGGTAATGGCGGCGGAGGCTCGCGTTGGTCTCCCAAGGTCCTTCGGCGGCGACCATCGCTGTGACGGCCGTGCCCGGATAGAGCCGAACGCCCAGCGCCGCGCCCACGCAATCGGGCCCGGCCTGCTGAAAGAAGCGGATCGACTCGGCGACGGTTTGCGGCGTTTCGCCCGGCCCGCCCAACAGCAGGTCGAGCATCACCGCGATGCCGTTCTGGCGGCAGAGTCGCACGGCCTGGCTGAGATGCTCGGCGCGGTGCGGCTGGCGATACGTCGCCAACATCGTGGCACTGGCCGAATCGCTGGTGAAGTTGATGCCCACGCAGCCGGCCCGCGCCATCCGCTCGGCCAGGTCGGCGTCGAACGGCACGACGGCCAGGTAGGCGTACCATCGCACGCGGCGATCCAAGCGGCGGCGGATCAACTCATCGCAGACCGCGCGAGCGTGCTCCGGCGGAATGTTGAATTCCGCGTCGCAGAGGTGGAGCACGTCCACGCCCTGGGCCAACAGCGATCCCACCTCGTCGGCCACCGCGACGGGCGATCGCAGCCGGAGGGCCGGCCCCTTTGCCAGCGGATCGGCGCAATAGATGCACGGGCGATTGCAGCCGCGTTTGGTTTCGACGCCCATCTGACCGCCCCGGCGAAAATACGCGGCATTGTCGACGGCGCCGCGCGTGGTGGGCACCGACAACTCGCGCGGCCATGCCGGCGGATTCTCGCGGGTTCCGCCATCCTGCCGCCAGACCAGCCCGCTCGCGCGATCCCATCGCCGCTGGCCCCGCAATTCCCCCATCAATTCGACGATCGCTTGTTCGCCATCGCCGTGGATGCCGAAATCGGCGCGGGTGTGTTCGAGCAATTGCCGGGCGAAGATGGAGTAGCCGACGCCCCCGAGCACAATCGGTGCATCGGTCGAGGATCGCACCGCGGCGACGACCTCGCCGAGCGCGGGAACGAACGATGCCCCACTGGGCCAGAAACAATCGTCGACGTTGCGAAAGGAAAGCCCAACCAGTTCGGGCTGATGCGTGGCGAAGTAGGGCGTCAACAGATCGCTATCGGCCGGTTCAAGGCAGAGATCGAGCAGATCGACCTCGATGCCCGCCTTGCGTGCGGCGTCGGCCACGTAATCCAGCCCCACCGGCGCGATCGGCGGCGTCATGCGATTGGTATTGATGAGGGTGAGCATGTTGATGCCATCATGTGCCGCTGGAGAGCCCGATGTCAATGGGGTAAAATGCGTAGACGCGGCATCTTCCGTGTCGGTTCGGACCGGGCCGATGTTGCGGAAACCGGCATGAAGCGGCAGGATGCCGCTTCTACATTTGACGCGGGTGGAATACGATTGAAAACTCCGCATACAACACCTACAGAAGCCATCGTCCGCGAGACCGTCTGCAAAACGATCCTCAATCGCAGCGCCTTGAGCGACTATTCGCTCAATTGCTACACGGGCTGCACCCATCGCTGCGCCTACTGCTACGCCCGGTTCATGCAGCGGTTCCACCCCCATGCCGAGCCCTGGGGGGCATTTGTCGACGTGAAAGCAAACGCCGTCGAGGTGCTCAAGCGGCAATTGCGGCGAGCCGTCCCGGGCGACGTGTTCGTCAGCAGCGCCTGCGACGGCTGGCAGCCGATCGAGGCCCAATGCGGCTTGACCCGCCGCTGCTGCGAGCTCTTGCTGGAGCGGGGCTTCCAGGTCAACGTGCTCACCAAGAGCGGGCTGGTTTTGCGAGACCTCGATCTCTTCCGCGGACGCCCCGTGCGAATCGGCATCACGCTCACCACGCTCGACGAGCACCTGAGAGAACTCTGGGAGCCGGGCGCGGCGAGCGTGGACCAGCGGTGCCGGGTAATCGAGTCGGCCCGCCGTGCGGGATTGAAAACGTCCGTGATGTTCGGCCCGCTGCTGCCCGGCTTCTCCGATAGCCAGGAGGCGCTCGACGCCCTGCTCCGGCGGGCGGCCGACCTCGGGGTCGACGCGATTTGGGTCGACGCGCTCAACCGGCGGCCGCGCGTGTGGCCGGCCGTGGCCGAGTTGCTTCGGGCGGAGTTTCCCGAGTTTCTGCCGCGCTATCGCCGAATTCTGTTTGATGAAACGTCGCGAATAGAGTATCTTGCCGAGCTACGGGTCCGTGTGGATCGGGCCGCCAGACGGGCATCCGTCAGCGACCGGGTGGCGGCGTGCATGTGACCAAATTGCCGGAAAATCGTGTTGGGGACTGGTCCATTTTTCGGCGAGAAATCGTGTCCCGCGAGAAAACGACCGGCCGAAAAGATGGACCTGTCCCCTTCCGCGGCCCGCAAATCGCCGGAAAACCGGCAAAAAGCGAGCATGTACCCCAAATTTCCCCGCTTTTTCAGGCGTTTTCCGTCGATTTCTTGGGCCGCAAACTCTTCCCAGCCGATTTAGCTTACCACCGCAGTGTGCGATTGACGTTCTGTTTTCCGACCCCTCAAGGAGTGTTACGAATCATGGCCAAAGCCGTCGTTGCCAAGAAACCCTTCAGCAAGACCGAACTGCTCGCCAACATCGCCGCGACCACCGACCTGCCAAAGAAGCAGGTTGCCGCCGTTTTGGAAGCCCTGGCGGGCGAGATCAAGAAGAGCCTCAGCAACAAGGGCGCCGGCGCGATTACCGTCCCGGGCCTGCTGAAGATCGAGAAGAAGCGGATCCCCGCCCGCGCGGCGCAGAAGGGCGTGCCCAACCCGTTCAAGCCCGGCGAACTGATGGATCGTGCCGCCAAGCCGGCCTACAACAAGGTGAAGGTGCGGGCGTTGAAGTCGCTCAAGGACATGGCGAAGTAGTCGGCGGCGAGGCGTGCTGGGCCGTCATCAAGCTTCCGGGCATGTACCCCGCGGCAGCCTCGCATCATACTTAAAGCGTCGGAACTTCATTCGGTAAAGGCGCAACCATCTCCCTGTACAAACCTTGCAGGTATGCCCGGTATTCTACATCTCGTATTGCGTCATCCTCGTAGGAGTCACCGTACCATTCGTTGTACAAAGCATTGACAATCTTAACAACTTCATTCTTGGGCAAACTGCTACCCACTGGAGGTGGCTGTGTGCGTCCGTACATGAGCAGCTGAGGCTCTTCTTTGGCCTTGGAATCCCATAACGAAAGGCGCGGTTGGCGGTACTTGATGCCGATGCGCTTAATGATAATGCCCTGGTGGCGCAACACTGATCGGAAGAGCTCTTCACGCCCAGATCGCCAGTGGCGTTCCTGCGAGTGCGTTTTGTATCCGCTGCGCCTATCGCCTCTCTGCAACTGTCTTTCCTGTCCTCGACGCTTACCGTGACCATCGTCGGGGAGTTCAAGCTCAAAGATCAGTCCAGTGCATTTTTTCAACTCCCGCCGAAACAGACGCTTTAGATACTTGCCGAAAGCATCCATAACATCGCCAGGGTGTGCCAGTCTCTTGTCACTGGCAATGTAGGAGACAAAGAGCAGACGGCTTATGCGACCATACTGTCCGTAGAAAATTCCACACACTTTTCCCGCTGTCTTGGCAACCAGCAGATAATCCAACCATCTTTCGCCATTCCCTTGGCACTCTCGCTCACATTCCTGCTGCCAACGAACGATGTTCTCGAAATTGTCGCGCTGGTTGTCCGGGAATCTGTTTCTAAACAGTTGCAGGGCTGACTCACGTTCCCGACCGTGAGAAATCACCATTTTCCTGACGATGACCCTGCTACTGATGCTCTTAAATGCCCAGCCGAGTACACGAGCAGTCATGTCCCAAAAGTCCGTCACAGCACTGTCCTCTAGACACGAAGAGCAGGCATCCGTCGCCTTCATCTTTGGCGACGGTGCCGCCGGGCCAAGAGTAAGAGGCAGACCAATCCAACGACCGCCATGACTATAGTGGACGGCTCGGGGACGGCTTGCGTTAGGAGGGTCAATCCGCCGCTCGTGTACTCTGGAAGAAACTGATAACCTGACGCTCCCAAGACTTGAATCGAGTCAAAATCACCCGTTCGGGAGTTGAAGTCCATTATGTGGAATGTGTCGCCCACTGCGGGGTGAAAGCCGTTCAGGAACGCAATGTCAAGAGTGCCGCCGAGCGAAGCAGTCCCGTTGACATCGAGATAGTCAAATTGGCCGCTGGTGAGGCCAGCTAGCTCGATCAAAAGTGCCCCCGCAGCGCCTTCGGTGTAGTTGCCATTGATGGTGATTGAGCCCGCGGAGTG
Source organism: uncultured Planctomycetaceae bacterium (assembly GCA_963759115.1). GTDB lineage: Bacteria > Planctomycetota > Planctomycetia > Pirellulales > Thermoguttaceae > CAVWXT01. Next base: position 1,538,362 of record CAVWXT010000005.1, on the reverse strand, counting down.
GCCAGGGCTGAGCAGGCCGCCAATGTTGACGATGGAGCCACCGATCGTGCCCGAGCCAAGAAGCTGCCCGCCTAGAATCTGTGCCGGACTTGAAAATGCCAGACTCCCGCCCTTGAGATCAGTTATGCCTGCGGTTTGAGTAAAGTTCCCGAAGCTAAGCGTGCCGCTGTCCACCTCCACTGTCCCCGTATTGTTGAAGAAGACGTTATAAACTAGCGCCGTGCCCGTCCCCGCTGACTTGCGGAATAGGCCCGCGTTGTTGATCGTGCCCAATCCAGAGTCACCCCAAATCGCCATTGCATTACCATTGCCCCCGTCGCCCTGGATGTCGTAAACGGCCCCCGCAAGGTTGTTCAGCGTGGAAGTACCCCACATGGAGAACCAGCTACCAGCGGTGTGGGTGATCGTCCCGGCGTTGGTCAAAACTCCTGGGGCGGTAAAGCCGCCGGTGTACCAGGCCCCAATGGACTGCGCGCCACTGCCACTGATCGTGAGGCTCCCCTGGTTCGTCAACCCGCCGGTGCCCATCACGTTCCCGCCCGTCCACTGGAAGTTCCCCTGGTTGACCACCGTGCCGGACGCATCGCCAAGCTGCCCGCCCATGAAGGCGAAGTTCCCTAGGTTGATCGTCGTCCCTGCGCCGTAGAGGTTTCCGCCCACCATCGTCGCCCGCTGAGAACCCGTCATGTTCAAGGTCAGCACGGCACCGGAACCAACGTTCAGATCGCCAATCGCACCAGTGCCAACGTCCAGCGCCGCCCCGTTGGTGAACTGAGAACTGGCGAACGTCGCCGTCGTGCCAGTCGCCACGTTGCCACCGACAGCCAGTACGCCGTTGCCGTTGGCCGTGTTTGCCCCCTGCCAAGTCAACGACGCATTCACCCGGCCGCCGTTGGAAAACTCGTAGTGTGCAGACGTGCTGCTGCCGCCGCTCAAGAACGCCAGCGTGCCGCTGTCCACCTCCACCGTACCCGTGTTGTTGAAAGATGCGCCGACAACCGCCGCCGTGCCCATCCCTGCCGACTTGCGAAACAGGCCCGCATTGTTAATCGTGTCGGTGGGCAAATCGCCAGAAATCACATTCCCGAGGCTTCCGTATCCGTCACCCTGGATGTCGTATACGGCGCCGGCAAGGTTGTTCAGCGTCGAACCGCCGTACATAAGCAACAAGTTACCGGCCGCGTGCGTGATCGTCCCCGCGTTGGTCAAAACCCCTGGGGCGGTAAAGCCGCCAGAGTACCAGGCCCCAATCGTCTGGCAAACACTACTGCCAGTGAAAACGCTGCCAGTGACCGCAAGGCTCCCCTGGTTCGTCAACCCACCGCTGCCCATCACGTTCCCGCCCGTCCACTGGAAGTTCCCCTGGTTGACCACCGTGCCGGACGCATCGCCAAGCTGCCCGCCCATGAAGGCGAAGTTCCCCAAGTTGATCGTCGTCCCCGCACCGTAGAGGTTTCCGCCCACCATCGTCGCCTGCTGAGAACCCGTCATGTTCAAGGTCAGCACGGCACCGGAACCAACGTTCAGATCGCCAATCGCACCAGTGCCAACGTCCAGCGCCGCCCCGTTGGTGAACTGAGAACTGGCGAACGTCGCCGTCGTGCCCGCCGCTACGTTACCTCCGACAGCCAACACGCCGTTGCCGTTCGCCGTGTTCGCCCCCTGCCAGGTCAACGACGCATTGACCCGACCCCCATTGGAAAACTCGTAGTGTGCAGACGTGCTGCTGCCGCCGCTCAAGAACGCCAGCGTGCCGCTGTCCACCTCCACCGTACCCGTGTTGTTGAAAGATGCGCCGACAACCGCCGCCGTGCCGCTCCCCGCCGACTTGCGGAAAAGGCCCGCATTGTTAATCGTATTGCCGGGCGTGTCACCGCCACCGGAAATCACATTCCCGAGGCTCCCGTACCCATCGCCCTGGATGTCGTACACGGCGCCGGCAAGGTTGTTCAGCGTGGAACCGCCGTACATAAGCAACAAGTTACCGGCCGCGTGCGTGATCGTCCCCGCGTTGGTCAAAACCCCTGGGGCGGTAAAGCCGCCAGAGTACCAGGCCCCAATCGTCTGGCAAACACTACTGCCAGTGAAAACGCTGCCAGTGACCGCAAGGCTCCCCTGGTTCGTCAACCCACCGCTGCCCATCACGTTCCCGCCCGTCCACTGGAAGTTCCCCTGGTTGACCACCGTGCCGGACGCATCGCCAAGCTGCCCGCCCATGAAGGCGAAGTTCCCCAAGTTGATCGTCGTCCCCGCGCCGTAGAGGTTTCCGCCCACCATCGTCGCCTGCTGAGAACCCGTCATGTTCAAGGTCAGCACGGCACCGGAACCAACGTTCAGATCGCCAATCGCACCAGTGCCAACGTCCAGCGCCGCCCCGTTGGTGAACTGAGAACTGGCGAACGTCGCCGTCGTGCCCGCCGCTACGTTACCTCCGACAGCCAACACGCCGTTGCCGTTCGCCGTGTTCGCCCCCTGCCAGGTCAACGACGCATTGACCCGACCACCATTGGAAAACTCGTAGTGTGCAGACGTGCTGCTGCCGCCGCTCAGAACGCCAGCGTGCCGCTGTCCACCTCCACCGTACCCGTGTTGTTGAAAAATGCGCCGACAACCGCCGCCGTGCCGCTCCCCGCCGACTTGCGGAAAAGGCCCGCATTGTTAATCGTATTGCCGGGCGTGTCACCGCCACCGGAAATCACATTCCCGAGGCTCCCGTACCCATCGCCCTGGATGTCGTACACGGCGCCGGCAAGGTTGTTCAGCGTGGAACCGCCGTACATAAGCAACAAGTTACCGGCCGCGTGCGTGATCGTCCCGGCGTTGGTCAAAACGCCTGGGGCGGTAAAGCCGCCGGTGTACCAGGCCCCAATCGTCTGGCTAACATTGCTGCCGGTGAAAACGTTCCCCGTGATCGCGAGGCTGCCTTGGTTCGTTAAGCCGCCATTACCGAGGATGTTCCCGCTCGTCCACTGAAAACTCCCCTGGTTGTTCAGCGACGCGCTGCTTTGAACGGTCAGGTTGGCCCCTGTGACCGTGCCAGCATTTACAGAATTGCCGCTCCGAAGCACAAGGGAGTATCCAGGTTGAAAACTCAACTGACCACCAGCCTGAACAGACAGCGAGTTGAGGGTTGCGTTCTGGTCAAGCGTGATACTGTTCGATATTGTGACATTGTATTGGAGCGTCGTGCCAAGGCTCACATTTACCACCGGCGAATAATCCAAGAGCGGTATCGGAAACGTGACCGACTGCTCCGTTGGACCAAGCCCCCCTGTGAGGCCCTGCCAAGCGAATGGTGGTGAGTTGCTCTGGCCCAAAGGGACGTTCACCAAAGTGGTGCCGTCCAGGATGTCTTCGTATGTTCTAACCCTGTCGTAGACTACAACGATGTTCGACAGTGACCACATTGTTGGATCACTCCAGTTTCCCGAGCGAACGTCATTTACCGGGACAGCGAACGAGCCTGCATACATTGTTACGCCAATACCGCCCACCGGACCCCAGCCGACATCAAGGTTTGTCAGTTGCCAGGTGTCACTGATTTGTCCAATGGGGCCGATCGTTTGGTCATCACAAAACGCAATTCCCGCAAGAACAGTGACCAAAAACAACGCCGCGATTGTGGACCTTAGAAAAACGTGCATGGACGACCCCCGTGCGCTGTTGGTGTTCAAGCGTTACGTTACCGCCGAGCGCGTGTCGTGCTCGAACGACTTCGTTGCCTGACGAATTGATCCTGAGACACGTGTGTGGTGAAGTTGGGTCGATTATAACACCCCCGCAAGTTAGTGTAAACGATCCTGTTCGCTATCGGGGGGTAGTGGGGGGTGCGACTTTCTCGGCGCGGGAGTGATGATTGCCAGAAAAACGTTGCCACATTGCTATACAGCTTTGCCCCGATACCGTTGTAGCCCTCGGGGGGATGTGGTAAACTACCGGATTCCCCCGATGGCCCGCGGAGAGTCCCTTGTGTCGAGGGGCCGGGCGGACGGGGTCGTGGTGTGGGTGTGTTACGAGTCGTTTTTATGGTCAACCGCAACCTGATACGAGGGCTGGATCTTAGCGAAGAGGAATGGCAGCACGAACTGAACGCCGCACTTGAGGGTCTCGCTCCTGAGGAAATCGCCTGGACTACCCAGGAAATGGAGCTCAACAAAATTGTCACCGGCCGCGTGCTCCGCGTCGAGGGGGACGTGGTGCTCGTGGACGTCGGCTACAAGAGCGAAGGCATCATCTTCCGCAACGAATGGGAAGAGGGCGAACTGCTCCCCGAGCCCGGCACGATGGTCAAAGTCCTCATCGAAGACGTGGAAGACATCCACGGCCTGGTGGACGATTCCCGCGGCATGATCACCTTGAGCAAACGCAAGGCCGAGAAGATCGAGGCCTGGCTGAAGGTGATGGAAACCGTCCACGAGGGCGACGTCGTCACCGGCGTGGCCACGCGGAAGATCAAGGGCGGGTTGCTGGTTGACATCGGCGTCAACGTCTTTTTGCCGGCCAGCCAGGTGGACGTTCGACGCCCGGCCGACATCGGCGATTACATCGGCCGGACCATTCAATGCCTCGTGCTGAAGATCGACGAGGCGCGGCGGAACATCGTCGTCAGCCGCCGGGCGCTGATCGAGGCAGAGCGGGCGGAAAAGAAGGCCCAACTCCTGGCCGAACTGGAAGTCGGGCAGCGCCGCAAGGGCATCGTCAAGAATATCGCCGAGTTCGGGGCCTTCGTCGACCTCGGCGGCATCGACGGCCTGCTGCACATCACCGACATGAGTTGGGGCCGCATCAACCATCCCTCGGAAATGGTCTCCATCGACCAGGAGATCGAAGTGCAGATCCTGCACATCGACCACGAGAAGGAGAAGATCGCCCTGGGGCTCAAGCAGCGCACGCCCAGCCCGTGGGAGACCGTCGAACAGAAGTATCCCGTCGGCTCGCGCATCAAGGGTTCGGTCGTCAACGTGATGAGCTACGGGGCGTTCGTCAAGCTGGAAGAGGGGATCGAGGGCCTGGTCCACATCAGCGAAATGTCGTGGACCCGCCGCATCAGCCACCCCAGCGAATTGGTCCAGCCCGACGACGAAATCGAAGTCGTCGTCTTGGGGATCAACAAGGAGAAGCAAGAGATCTCGCTGGGCATCAAGCAGACCCAGGAAAACCCCTGGGACCTGGTGGCCGGGCGCTATCCGCTGGGCAGCGTCGTCAAGGGCACGGTCCGCAACCTTACCAACTACGGCGCCTTCATCGAGATCGAGGAAGGAATCGACGGCCTCCTGCACGTCAGCGACATGTCCTGGACCCGCAAGATCAGCCATCCCAACGAGATGGTCGAGAAGGGCCAGGAGATCGAGTGCCGAGTGCTCTCCGTGGATCAGGACCGCCGCCGCATCGCGCTGGGGTTGAAGCAAATGACCGACGACCCCTGGGCGACCGACATCCCCGGCAAGTACCAGCCGGGCCAGATCGTTAAGGGGCCGGTCACGAAGATCACCAACTTCGGCGTCTTCGTCGGCCTGGAGAACGGCCTGGAGGGCCTGCTGCACATCTCCGAGTTGGCCGACCACAAGGTCGAGAACCCCGAGGAAGTGGTCAAGGTCGGCGAGATAATCGAGGTCAAGGTGCTGCGGGTCGACGCCGAGGAGCGCAAGATCGGCCTGTCGCGCAAGCGGGTGGAATGGGCCGAGGAAGCCGAGGCCGAAGGCGGCCATGCGGCCGAACGGCCCGAGGCGATCGAGCTCAAGGGCGGGGTGGGCGATAGCAGCGGTCCGCTTTTCAAGGCGCCCGTCCGGCCGGAGCCGCAGGCCGCACCTCCGGCGCAACCGGAGAATCCTGCCGAATAGGAATTTTTCGCCGCCGACAATCGGTGGAAACCTTACCTTTAGAACGTCAATATCAACGACCCTGCCGCGTTTTTGCGGCGGGGTCGTTTTTTTCGGCACACTCCGAAACCTGCCTATATTCGCCCCAGTTCGTCGCGCCGCCGCTTGGTTGCAGAAACCTTGTGCTCAGCGTCGATAGTTGTGTGTGAACAGCACCAAACTCCCCGCTGATGGTATCGACCGTGATGAGCAAGACCATGCGCCGCCGCCAAGCCCCTTCTGTACAATCGCCGCTGGAGACCTACCTCCGCGAGATCAACGAGACATCGCTGCTCTCGGCCGACGACGAGCATGAACTGGCGGTGGCCATCGGCGCCGGCGACAGCCAGGCCCGCGACCGCATGGTGCGGGCGAATCTGCGCCTGGTGGTGAACATCGCCCGCGGCTACACCGGCAAGGGCCTGAGCCTGCAAGATCTGATCGAGGAGGGCAACCTGGGCTTGTTGCGGGCCGTCGAGGGCTTCGATCCGGCCATCGGCACCCGCTTCTCCACCTACGCCAGCTATTGGATCAAGCAGTCGATCAAGCGGGCGCTGATCAACACGGCCAAGACCATCCGCATTCCGGCCTATATGGTGGAACTGCTCTCGAAATGGCGGCGCGCCAGCAGCCGGCTGGCCGAGGAGTTGGGCCGCACTCCCACGCCGGAAGAAATCGGCCGCGTCTTGGGACTGCCCCGCAAGAAGCTGCCCATCATCAAGAAAGCCATTCGCATCTACAATCTCACCCCGCAGACTGACCAGACCGACGCCGGATGGTCGCTGGGCGAGATGGTGATGGACGAGCGGGCGCGGACGCCTGACGTGGAAATGGTCGAAAACGACAATCTCGTTCACGTCATGCGGCAATTGGACTTGATGGATCCCCGCGAGGCGACCGTGCTGCGGATGCGGTTCGGGCTGGAAGACAACGAGCCGCGCACACTGAAGGAGATCGGCGAAAGCCTCGGATTGACCCGCGAGCGGGTTCGCCAGATCGAGACCGAGGCCCTGGGCAAGCTGGCCGAAAGCCTCAACGGCCCGGTGGAGATGGAGGAAGTCCTCGCCAAGTTCCGGGAATGAGAGCGCTGTTGAGCGACAACTGCGGTAGGACGGATTTCCCAATCCGTCCTGAGAACGTTGCCCGAAACGGACGGATTGGGAAATCCGTCCTACAGCCCGCTTGACGCTCGTCTCAGGTTCTACTCGGGTTTCGAGGGCCGCTGCTTGCCGTTGCGACGCGGCTTCGGCTGCGCATAATCAAGCGAAACGATCAGCAAGGGCTCGACCACCGACCATGCTCCGTCGTCGGCAATCACGATCACCCGGCGACGATGCACGGCCACGAAGTCAGGGTGACGGACCGCCACGGAGCGCCCGTCGGCCAGTCGGATTGCGAATGGCTCGAAGGGCTGCTTGTGCAGTGCCTCCCGAATTCCGGCGATGTCCATCGGTGCATCCTCCGTCCCGAGCGATCATAAGAATTGTGTCGGCGTGAACGCGAAGCGGCGGTGAAGCAGCCCCGGCTCTCCCCTATACTACCGGGTCGCGTTGGCGGTGGCAAGCCGACAGCCACAAGCAGGTTGTCGCGGGATTCCGTTCCAACTGCGACTGCAAGACAACCGCTTTCGTCTTTCCTGTTTCCGCGGATTGACAGCGTTGTATCTGTCAAAGAAGCGAGCCTATCTAAATGGCGTAGGGGCCAACAGCGGGGCCAGCTTCACCGACGTGGGGGTCTTTTCGCTCATTACCCGGTTGCACCCGTTCTTTCATCGGAGCGTTACAATGGACGCCGTTGTGATCGCTGTTGTCGTGGCGGGTGCTTCCGTCGCGAGTGGCTTGTACGTGGATCAGCATCTGCTCGGATGTCGGACGCCGACCCGGTTGGTGTTGGCCCTGATGCTCTTGGGCATAGGCACTTGGATGGCCTCAGTCATCAAGGCCGCTTTGTGGCTTCGCATCCCCGGGGCTTACGGACCAGTGCAGTTTTGGTACAACGCGCCGGGTGCAGGACTGGACTTCATGGAAGTACGAGTTCTGGCGTTGTTTCTTAACCTCGGGGGCCTTTTGCTCGCCGTGGCGACCCCAGTCGCTACCATCGCCGCGATGTTCGCCGCGTCGCCCGTCCCAAGGTGGCGACGGTGTATCATCCCCTTGGTGGCGTTGGCGATATACGCCCTGGCACTCCACCTGTTTGTGGCCGACGAGTTCTTCCCGAGCGCTTGAAATGCGAGCGACCCGCAGTCTACACGCCGCGCTACGGCTTCGCCACGTAGTCGATCACCAGCACTTTGTCGAAGAACGGGCCGGCGACCTTGCCGAATTCCTTGTGGGCGGGATGGGGCAGATACACTGCCCGTCCCGCCTCGTCGCGGAAAGTGAGGAAGAAGCAGTGGGTGAAGCCCTGGGCCTTGTTCTCCGGGCTGTTGTTGGTGCCCCACTCGAAGTCGACGATCTCCGGAATCTTCGACGGCAGGGCGCGGAAGGCCTCCTCGACCGTTTTGATCTGCGCAGGCGTCGTGCCGTCTTTGAACTTGAACAGAACCACGTGCCGCAACTTGCCCAAGTTGGGATTCTTGGCGCCGGCGCCCTCGCCGGCCGGCGCTAAGGCAGCCACCACGCAGCCCAGTGCTGCAACCAATGCCGTGCAGAGCAGAAAGCGTCTCATCGTATGCTCCTCGGATTGAAAGTGAATCGAACCCGTGCCGGCGGGAGTTGCTCGCCGTCAATATTCCACACGGGTGCCTACGAGTGTAATACCAGCATCACCGCCGTACAAGTCAGTGAATATTGGGTGCGTCGCTTGCGCCTTCTGGTTCGGCCTCCCTGCCGGCGCGTTTAGGCGGCCCCCGGCGAACGCTGCCGAAGCGAAGGCCGTTTTCGGTCGCAGGCGATGGCCTCGTATGGTGGTTCCGCGCCACTTTAGGGCGATACTGATCTTGTGGGGTAAAACGTACTGGTGTATCTTCTCTAGCAAAGCCTCGCGGAAGGACAGTCTGGGCCAAAGGAAGCGTGTTTGCCCATAAGTCTCGGTTGCCGAAGGAGTTGACGTTCCATGATGATCTACCTGCCTGATCCGGACGATATGCGACGCCGGGCGAAAGAGATTATCAACGCGCGAAACTGGGGTGTCGGCATCGTGACCGCGTTGCTTGGCGTCGGAATGTTCGCGTCGGAGGCAAGACGCATCCTTTCGATTGAGCCAGACCTTATGGGTTACGCGTACCTCGTGCTGTTCGCCGCGACTGGCATATTGGTTTTTCTATGGATTTGGGCCACGCAACGCGAGCTGGATCTACTCTTCGAGTACCTTGATCCCGAGCACTACAATCCTCCTTCGACCGTGAAGGAGACGTTGCTCATTCTGACGGTTGCGGTACTACTCGTCTCGTTGTTGTTCGCATCACGGAATCCGCTGTGGTTTAGCGTTGTCTTTACGACGTACAGTGTCGTTATGGTGCCGCTCACACTCTATATGAACCCCGAACTCGCTCAAGCATTTCGAGAAAAGCAGGCGTTGTCTTGACACTGACCTTGAGGACCCGACGCTGAGGCCCAAAGCACTTCTTTACGGCAGCGCAGTCGACGTCTTGGAGCATTACTTTTTGCGGCGGCCGGTGGTAATTCGGCTTGTCACGATTGCTGTCTTCTTGGTGTTCGGCCTTGCCTTCGCGTGTGCATGGAGTTTAACAGGCGCGAAGTTCCTTGGCGTCGTTTCGTATTTCGTGTCTCTCCTTACAATTGTGATCTCTGAAGCGGTCATTGGATACTGGCGAATTGTCAGGGACAACGCGCTCCGTCCGATCAGTGCGGAACTCTCCGAATTAGCTAGGACAGAGAAGGACCGGCACCGACGGGGAGCTTGAATCATACCAACGAAGAGCGCTTGGGACGGCCGCGGGCGGCGTTCGACGTGGCCGTCGCGGCGCTGCGCCGATCGGCCGAGGGCTGACGCCCCGCAAGAAAGCGAGCCGCGTCTGGGACGACGGCCGCCCAGACGCGGTGATTGATCGCAGGTGCATTCCACGAAGTTCTTGCCATTTCCAAGAGTCCCCCCACTGCAACCGTGGGGCGTTTCTCGGCGGCAACGATGCTTTGAATGCAGCGCTAGGTCTTCTTTTCGTCGGCCCGTTTGGCCTCCCAATCACGCTTCACGGGGTCGCCGCCGCCACGGCCTGGGGCCTCGATCGTGCCCTTGATGGTGTCGCCGCTCACCTTGCCCGTGTACTTGGTGGTCATTTTGTTGCCGTTGAATTCACGGGTCACGCTGAACGAAAACTCGCCATCCTTGTACTTCGCGTCCTCGATCTTCGTCTCCTCGTCGTTGCGTCCGAGGAGGGCCCCGGTAAGCTTGTCTCCCTCAAGCTTCAGCTTCAGGGTCTGTTCGCGGGCTGCCCCCCTTTCTTGCCGCCGCCACCACCCCCACCCCCTCTCCCGCCCGTCATGGTCCATTTCCAGGTCCCGGTGGGGTCCGACTTGTCGGCCGCCAGGGCCATGCCGGCGACCGCCACGATCGCCAAAACAAACGCCGCTGTTGAGAGTCGTCGCATCGCATCACCTCTTAAAACAAAAGGCCAGACGGGGCGAACACACAGGTCTCCGTGACAAGCGGGCCCCCCGCCAGATTCTCACGCACCAAATTGCTCCGCAAGGTTGACTACTCGAGCGTCCACATCGTCACCGCATCCTTATCCTTCACGAACACACTCTTGCCCGCGATCACCGGGTAGGCGTAGGTCGGCGTGTCGGCCACCTTGATCCGGGCCAACTCCTCAAGCTGCTTATCGGCCGGTTTGAAGGCGATCAGTTCCGAATTGTCGGGCAGCGCCAGCACAACCGAGCCGGCATCGACCATGGCGCCGTAACCTCTGCCAAGCTTTGCCTTGTCGGTCCAACCCGGCAGACCGGTCTGGGCATTGAGACAGAAAAGGTTGCCACTGGCAGAGACGGCGAACAGCAGGCCGTCCTTCAACACGGGCGTGGAAAACTGCACTGCCGGCGACACGCTCCAAACCTCCTGGGCCTTGAACTCGTCGCCGGTCCTTTCGATCTTCACGGCCTTCGTGCCGCGTCCCTGGCCGGTGAAGATCACCGTTTGCCCGTCAATGATCGGCGTCGCGGCGTTGTAGGCCATTCCCTGCGGCACGAACGGGACTTGCCACAACAGCTTGCCGTCGGTGGAAACGCCGACCACGCTCTTCTCCGTCATCGTTACGATCTGCTTGACGCCACCGAGCGTCGCCACGATGGGCGAGGCGTAGCCCGGCCCTTCTGCAGCCCATTTCCACTTTTGCTCGCCTGTGGCCAGGTCGAAGGCCATCAGCGCGCCGTTGCCCGCTCCGCCGAGATGTGCCACGACCATGCCGTCCATGATCAGCGGCGAGGTGGCCACGTGGAACTTGGGCGTGATCTTGGGAAACTCGTCCTTCCGCCACACGTCCTTTCCGTCGGCCGCATTGATGCAGCCGAGATTGCCCCAGACGCCGATCGTGACGACCTTTCCGTCAGCCACCGCGGGCGAACTGCGCGGCCCAGGGTGGTCGCGTCCATCCGGCGGCGGTATCAGCGCCGCCGGGAACTTGTTCTGCCACACTTCCGTTCCGTCGGCCACCTTGAGGCACCGAGTGACTTCGTTGTCGCCCTCTCGCGCAAAGACGTACAGCCGATCGCCTACCAGGGCGGGCGATGCATCGCCCGCGCCCACCGTCTGTTTCCACTTCTGCACGAGCGACTTCGGCCAGGTCTGCGGGGCGGTGAACCCCGCCGCCTTCCCGTCGCGGTTCGGTCCCCGCCACTGAGGCCAATCCTGTGCGAAGGCAAAGCTCGCACCGATCAGAACCACACCGCCCACCATCACGCCGATCCATCGATTCGCGTTTCGCATGGCTGCTCCAGTCTGATTGGGGGGTGAATAACCTGCACGAATACGCGAATAATTCTACTACTCGGTGCGGGCGTGTCAATATGCAGACGTCTCCATACCGGCACCCCTCGTGCCCACGCTCCGCATGGAACATGGACCCGATATCCAAACGTCACCAGGTTTACCAGCGGAAGAACCGGTACGGATCGTCCCATTCCTCGGGCTGGTCGAGATACAGGCCGCCCAGCCACCGCCTCTCGGCCTTCGCGGCATCCACGGGGCTATTGAAACGGTCGAGCACGGGCGTGGAAACCTCGACACCCAGGTTGCCCAGCAACCGCGTCACCAGGAAGGAGGCGTGCCGGAAGGTCTGCTTGACGTTGTGCCGCTCCTTGCTGTAGTCGCACTGCCAGGGCACGAGTTGGCAGATGACGACGTTGGCGTTGTCGGCCTTGGCCAGAACGCCGTCGCCGACGACCGTGGCCCCTGCCGCTACCAGCGAGAATTCCTTCGGATCGCGGTTGTGGACGTCCGCCGGACCAACCCCGGCCAGTGGCGAAGCCGTGCCGAACGGCTCGAAGTAGGCCGCGATGTGTTCCGCCTTCTTCATCGTCACGTCGGGCAGCAGACCGCGGACGTCGCCCTGGTCCAGCCCGATCGCCAACAGGCGTCCGCCCGCCTTGAGCCACTCGCGGAGGGCCGCCGCGTTGGACCACAGCGTTTGCCCGCCGCCGGGACCGACGATCAGGACTTGATCGGGCGAGGGCCTTCCGCCCCGGTACGAACCGGCCGACACGCCGGCCTTCTCCAGGTGGTTCTTGCCGGCCGAGTCGCCGACGTACAACGCCTTCCGCATCGCGGATGGTTTCCACTCCGCCGCGTAATTGATGATGTTCCGGGCCAGGCGTTCGGCCGCCGGGTCGGCCTCGATCCGGCCGGTAACGTCCATCTGGCAGAACATCACCATGCCTTTCCCTTCGCGGTATTCCATCAAGGGGCTGTACTGGAGGCTGAAGCCGCCGTCCACGAGCGGCAGGAAATCGCCGCGGGCCGGCTTCTCGATCAGCACGCTGGCCACGTTGCCGCGATTGCCGCACCGCCACACGTGCGCTACCGGAATGTCGCACCACTTGATCGTCGGCGAACCGGCGAAGACGTTGTCCTTCGCTTCGTACTTGAGCCGCGGCGGGGTGTTCGTGGCCTCACCCCGCCAGTCGCGGAGGTTCTCCGCGTCAAGCCCGGCCAGCGCCGGATGATCCACCACTCGCTTGAAGACGTTCCGCAGGCCGTATTCCTGCACGCGGAAGCCGAAACGCCTTTCGAGCACCTCCGAGGTCTGCTCGAACACGATCATCTTCAAGCCGTCGCGGACGCTTGACGCGTCCGGGCCCGGACCGGCCAACGTGAGCGCTCCCTTGCCGATCACGAGCAGGTCGTAGCCGGCCAGGTCGCCGTCGGCCTCGATGCACTGGCACTTGAGTCCCATGCCATCGAGCAACTTGCCCGTCTCGCCCTTGGGATCGAACAGGGCAATCTTGACGGTCGGCTTGGCTGCCGAAGCCGGCGGGAGCACGTGGACGGCGAAGGAGTCGGTTTGGGTCTGGCCGTTGCCGAACGTCACGGTCGCGGCCAGTTCATACTTGCCGGGGGCTTGTCCGGCGGGAACCTCGAACCGGAGCGGAATGCGCTGCTGCTGGCCCGTCGGCAAGCTGAGCGACTGCTTGCCGCTCACGGCCGGCGACAGTCCCAACGACCATCGGCATTCGCACGTAACGGTTTGCCGCGAGTTGTTGATGACGATGAGTTGTTTTTCGATCGTTTGGCCGGGCAGGAAGTTGTGGTCCTTGCTGGTGAAGGCCGACGCTTTGCCGCTGATATACGCCAACAGCGGCCCGTTATTGCGCACCAGGGCCTCGCCCGCGACCGTGGGGATCCAGTCGGAACGCTCGAAGGCCAGGTCCACCCGCTCGTAACGCCGATCGAGGTAATCCGGGCTCAGCCCCGGCCGCTGGAGGTTCTCCCAGTCAACCTTGAGGTCCTTCCGCCGCTTGTCCACGCCCTTGCGCAAGGTCCAGAAGATGCCATATTCCCAGCAATCGTTGGCCGACATCTCCCAGGTGCGGAAGGCCCGCCAGTTGTCGGCAACATACTTGGCAAACACGGGATAGCGTTCTTCGAGGACGGGCGAATCGAAAGGAGCAGGGTAGTCCCACCGATGCCAAGGCTTGCCCGCCTGAAACTGCTTGGCCTCCCAGCGGAGGTTCCGTTTCTCGGCCTCGCTGATCTTGAATGCCTGGTCGCCGAGGGACTGTGCGTTCCACTCGGCCAGGCAGAACTCCCACGGCACCGGCGCGCTGCCGAACTCTCGTTTTCCCTTGTACCAGCCGCGGTACAGGCCCCAGTCCACATTGCCTGGCGTGGCGTACTCGCAGGTAAACAGCGGCTTCACTCCCTTGGTCGACCAGTGTTCGAACCAATCGGACATTTCTTGGACCGGCACCCAGTTGGGATAGAAATTGCTGGTGTGCATCGAACCCAGGTTGCCCGAAGAATGGTGATAAATGACGCGGGTCGGGTCCAGGCGATGCACGATTGCTTCCGCCCGCCGGGCCAAGGTCGCGCTGTTCTTATCCCACGGTTTGCGGGGGTCCGCAATGCCGTCGATCAAGTCGGGGTTCATGTCGTCCACGTAGCCGGTGGCGTTGTGGTTCATGGAGTAGAATACGACCGCCGGATGATTCTGCGCCGCGCGGACGTAGAACTCGGCGTGGTGGGCGTAGCCGTTCTTCTGATCGGCGTCGGGGGCCGTCCAGTTGTATTGGCCAAAATGCGGCTGGGAGAAAGACATCAGCATCCCCACGTCGTCCGCGGCCCTCAGGATTTCAGCAAAGCCCAGGTGGGTGCCCGGCTCGCAGCCGTAGTTGTGCGTGTAGACGCAGTTGATCCCCATGCTCTGCAACCGCCGCATGCTCTCTTTCGCCGCGTCATAAGTTGCCGCGGCCGCGCCAATCTCGGCATTGTCCAGCGGGAGAGCGGAGAGAAAGATGCGGGTGCCGTTCAGGTAGAAGTCGCGGCCGTCGATCCAGAACTCGCGAAAGCCGAACCGCACGGGCAGGGCCGTATCCAGTTCGCGTTTTTCGCCCTCCCATAACGAAACCGCCACCACGTAAGTGTTCTGCGGCGTGTGGATGTCCCAAAGCTTCTCGGGCTTCCATTTCTCCGTAAAGGCGGCGCGGCCATCCTTGAGGTCGCCGCTGGTGAACGCCTTGCTCGTGAATTGGCCGACCTTGCGCCCTTGATCGGTGATGGCCGCGCAAAGGGTGTATGGGGTGTTGGGAGCGAGGTCCTGCAAGGCCGTATTGAACGTGATCTCACCCTTACGCACGGACGTGTCGACCTTTACGTCGGCGATCCGTGGCCCCGCGGGCGTGGCGACAAGGTACACGTCGCCGCACAGGCCGCGTCGCTCTACTTGGCCCCGGGCCGATCGGGGCGCATTGCTGTCGTTGACGGCCAACATCACGTCGCGGAGCGGCATAGCGGTTACGCGCATGCTGAGCTCGTGTTTGCTGCCCGGAGGACACAGCGACGTGAGGTCCACTTCGCCTGCCGGGAAGAACGCTTCGCCCGCCTTCGTGCCGTCGACATAGACCACCGCGTTGGAGTTCAGGTATTCCACGGTCACGGCGATGCGGCGGCCGGCCCACTCCGTCGGCACGCCGATCTCACGCTGGTACCAGGCCGTGGCGACTTGGCCCAGTCTCCCGGCCTTCCAGCTTGGATGGGCGTAAACCGTCTGGCTTTCCTTTTGCAGGTAATCGGTGGCCCCCGGCCACGCGCCCGGAACCTTGAAATAGCCCCAGTTCGCCGTGGGCGGTTGGTCGGACTTCGCCTCGGCGGGCTGCCAGCGCCACAGCCCGTTGATCGAGACGCGCTCGCGGGTAGGCGTGTCTCGTGGTACGCCTTGTTCAGGTCCCAGACGGCCTTGACGCCTGCCGGCAACGGCACGGCGGGTTGGTCTTGGCCGAAGCACGCGGTTACGGCTGTGGCGGTCCATACGATGGCGGAGAGTAAGAACGACCCTTGGCGTCTCATGCGGATCTCCTGGCGATCATCGGGGCGGGATGTCGAGACGGGACCTGATGCGGATGGGCTCCGGCCGGCGGCTCTTCATTTTCGCCGCCGTGTTGACCACTGTCAACATGCGGCAGCGTCTCGTGTTGTACCCAGGTGGAAATATCCCCGTCACCTTCCTTGCGCCCTCGCCACAACGGCCACGCCGACCCACGCTGCACCTGCCTGCTTCAGCATCTTGGCGGCCTCGCTACAGGTGGCGCCGGTGGTCAAGACGTCGTCGACCAACAACACGCGGGCGTCTTTCACCGCCGCAGCGCGTCGCACGCGAAACGCCCCGTGGACGTTCTGAAACCGGCGCGAGGGGGGCAGGTCGGCCTGGGGCAACGTGTTCCGATGCCGCACCAACACCCGCCGGCGGACGGGAATCTTCAGCGACTTTGCCACGCAGCAGGCAAGGACCTCGGGGTTGTTCGTGCCGCGGTGCAGCCAGCGGGCCCAAAACATCGGGATCGGAATTACGACGTCGGCTTGAACCTCGATCAGCCGCTCGCGGCGACGCTCGGCCAGCAGTTGGCCCATGGCCACGGAGAGCGCGCCGTGCGCGGGCCGCTTCATGCGCAAGACAATTTCGCGAAGGCCCGCATGGTAACTGCCCAGCGTGACGACCGCGTCGAACCGCAGCGGGATATCCTTGCACAGCGGGCAACGATCGGGCAGAGGGCCGTAGTCCGGGGCCTTCGCGCCGCAACGCCGGCAGCCGGGCCATGCGGCCGGGGCCAAACGCTCCAGGCACTCGCCGCACAGCAGCCAGTCGCCGGCGCCGTCGTAGAGATCTGCATGGCAACAGGCACAATGCGGAGGGAACAGGAGCCGGCACCCATCTCGGGCGAGACAGGCGATCGAGCCTCGTACGCCGTGGACCCAGCGGATCATGCCGGCATGATAACCCTAATTGGGGCCGTTATGCAAGCCCGGCGGATGCCGGCAACGCGAAAGGACGCACGCAAAGACGCGAAGGACTTGAAGGTTGCGACGGACGAATGACTCATTGCCAGCCGGTTCGGCGGCGTGATTCACGAGGGTCCTTTGTTCGGCAGTTACCGGGATGTGCAACTCCGTAGCCTCGGGCGCTCTGAGAACCTGTTCGACACAGTAAGGGGGAGTGATTACGCGACGGCAGCGTACGGTGACTATTTGCGCGGCCGACTCCGACTCGGTCGCTTTAGGGGCTTGGCAGAAAGATAGCGTTCAACATCCTTAAATGTCATGACAAAAGTCCCATTCGTCGAGTTCTGCCGGCTAGTGGCCGCGCTACGACCCAATTGCAGTGAAAGAGTTCTCGCCGGTAACGTTCGGACGCTTGCGCATTCTGCGGTTGACATGATCGTTTACTCCTCGCTCGGTTGACTCTCTAAAACTACAATTCGTCGCTCCATAAGCGGTTCAGAACCACTAAACAACTGAAAACGGTACTCTCCCGCAGACGGAAACGCCACGCCCTGTACGCCAAATGCGATCTCCATAATCATTCGTGGATCGGACCATTCAACCTCAAACATCCCTTCAAATAACGGCGGAACAGACTCATCCGCGTCAACAAGCCGGAGTTTAACTGGTGTCTTTCCGCGCCCGTCCGTTATCGCCACGAACACTGACATCAACGGTTGTACGCACGGAAATATTGATGCCGCTAACGTAGAAAAAGTGCCGAGAATCGTGAACTTTCCGGTCGCAGGGTCGCGCCAAACAAAGTCACACACGACCATTGCGAGCGCATACGGTGCGTTTCCAGCGATAACATTCTCTTGATCCATAGAATTCTAGCATGGTCGCCGAACCAAACAATGTCAATCCCCGTGCCGTCTTCGGGGCACACAAATATACGCCGCCAGTGGGGCTAGCCCGCTTTTCCTTTTACTCCGCCATTCCCTTGGCCAGACTATATCACTACCTCTTTCCGCCCATCCTTGACGCTCTTCCGGCCGGCTGATAGACTTTCTCGCTTCGTTTTTGGCGGTTACCACCGGGCAGAGGCTAGGCCGTCGCATCGGCAACGGGCGCCGCCGCGACGGAAAATGAACACAAATCGCCACTTTTTTGTGACATCTCACGAAGGAAGCACGACATGACCAAGAAGTACGTTTACTTCTTCGGCCCGCAGGGGACCGAAGGCGACGCGACGATGAAGAACACGCTCGGCGGCAAGGGGGCCAACCTGGCCGAAATGGCCAAGCTCGGCCTGCCCGTGCCCGCCGGCTTCACCATCAGCACCGAGTTCTGCACGGTCTTTTTCGCCGAGGGGCGGCAGTTCCCGCAGTCGCTCCGCGACGAAGTGGCCGCCGCCTTGCAGAAGACCGAAGAGGCGATGGGCATGAAGTTCGGCGACCCCGAGCAACCCGCTGCTTGTTGAGTTGCCGCAGCGGCGCCCGCACCTCGATGCCCGGCATGATGGAAACCGTGCTTGAACGTGGGCCTCTGCTCGAAGACGATCCCGGGCCTGGTGAAGAAGTCGGGCAACGAGCGGTTCGTCTACGACGCCTACCGCCGGCTTGATCATGATGTACTCCGACGTGGTGATGGAGAAGGCCGAAGACATCGAGCCGGCCGAGGGCAAGGGCATCCGCGTCCAGCTCGAACACCTCATGGCCAAGATGAAGAAGTCGAAGAAGTACACCTCCGACACCGATCTGACGGCCGCCGATCTGAAGCGGCTCTGCGGGAACTTCAAGAAGAAGGTCCAGGAAGTGCTCGGCCGCGAGTTCCCCGACGATCCCGACGAGCAGCTTTGGGGCGCCATCGGCGCGGTGTTCAAGAGTTGGGAAGGCCGCCGGGCCGTCTCCTATCGCAAGATCGAGGGCATTCCCGGCGAGTGGGGCACCGCCTGCAACGTGCAGAGCATGGTGTTCGGCAACCTGGGCAACACCTCGGCCACCGGCGTGGCCTTCTCGCGCAACCCGGCCACCGGCGAGAACAAGTTCTACGGCGAGTGGCTCGTCAACGCCCAGGGCGAGGACGTGGTGGCCGGCATCCGCACGCCCAACCCGCTTGAACGAAGAGACGAAGAATCCGCAGAACCAGCACCTCCCGTCGCTCCAGACCGAGTGGCCGGAGTTGTACAAGCAACTCGACGACATCCGCAGCAAGCTGGAAAAGCACTACCACGACATGCAGGACATCGAGTTCACGATCCAGGAAGGCAAGCTCTACATGCTCCAGTGCCGCAACGGCAAGCGGACCGGCACCGCGGCCTTGAACATGGCGATGGACATGCTGGAGGAAGGGCTGATCGACGAGCAGACGGCCGTGACGCGCGTGCAGCCGGCGCAGTTGGACGAGTTGTTGCACCCGATCATCAATCCGGCCGCCGAGAAGAAGGCCGAGGCGTTTCTCTCCGGTCTTCCGGCCGGTCCGGGCGGCGCGTGCGGCAAGATCGTGTTCACCTCGGTCGACGCGGTGGAGGCGGCCAAGCGGGGCGAGAACGGTGATCCTGGTCCGCGAAGAGACCAACCCCGAGGACGTGGAAGGGATGCGCGCGGCCGAGGGCATTCTGACCGCCCGCGGCGGCATGACCAGCCACGCCGCCCTGGTGGCCCGCGGCTGGGGCAAGTGCTGCATCGTCGGCGCCGGCGACATGAAGATCGACCTGGGCGCCAAGCGGCTCTCGGTCGGCGAGGTGAAGCTCAAGGAAGGCGACCTGATCACGCTTGAACGGCACCAAGGGCAAGGTCTATGCCGGCGCGCTGGAGATGATCGACGCCACCGAGAACCCGCGGTTCCAGGGCTTCATGAAGCTGGTCGACAAGTTCCGCACGCTGGGCGTCCGCACCAACGCCGACACGCCGCAAGACGCCAAGGTGGCCCGCCAGTTCGGCGCCGAAGGCATCGGACTGTTCCGCACCGAGCACATGTTCTACGGCGCGGGTTCCGACCAGCCGCTGTTCCTGCTGCGGAAGATGATCCTCAGCAAGACGGTCGACGAGCGCAAGGCCGCGCTTGGCCGAGTTGTTCCCCTTCGTCAAGCAGAGCATCAAGGGCACGCTGGAAGCGATGGACGGCCTGCCGGTCACGATCCGGCTGTTGGATCCGCCGCTGCACGAGTTCGTGCCGCAGGACCCGGCCAAGCAGAAGGAACTGGCCGCCTCGCTGGGCATTCGCCCGTTCGACATCAAGAAACGCGGCGAGGCCCTGCACGAGACCAACCCCATGATGGGCCACCGCGGCGTGCGGCTGGGCATCACCTATCCGGAAGTGACCGAGATGCAGGTCCGGGCGATCTTCGAGGCGGCCGCCGAACTGAAGAAGGCCGGCAAGTCGCCCAAGCCCGAACTGATGGTCCCGGTCACCTGCGACGTGAAGGAACTGGACGTCACCAAGGTGATCTTCGACCGCGTGAAGAAGGAAGTCGCAGGAGCAGACGGGCGTCGAGGTGCCTTGCCTCTACGGCACGATGATCGAGATTCCGCGGGCCTGCCTGCTGGCCGACAAGATGGCCAAGACGGCCCAGTTCTTCTCGTTCGGCACCAACGACCTGACGCAGATGAGCTTCGGCTTCAGCCGGGACGACATCGGCGGCTTCCTGCACGACTACCTGGAAGACAACATCCTCGAGGCCGACCCGTTCCAGACGATCGACCAGAACGGCGTGGGCCAGTTGATCCAGATGGCGGTCATCAAGGGCCGCTCGACGCGCGAGCGATCTGAAGATCGGCATCTGCGGCGAGCAGGGGGGCGATCCGGCGAGCGTCGAGTTCTGCTTCCGCACGGGGCTGAACTACGTCAGTTGCAGCCCCTACCGCGTGCCGATCGCCCGGCTGGCCGCGGCCCAGGCGGCCATCAAGGCGAAGAAGTAGCGGGAGACACTTTGCGCGTTCTGCAAACGCTGTTGGGGCGGCAGTTGAACTGCCGCCCCAACTTTTTGCGTCAGGCGGGCGTCACGGGCCCCGTTTGTGGCAATGGATCCCGAATCGACACTTTAGCACGGTAGTCGGGCAAGACCTCACGCAAAGGCGCCAAGGCGCAAAGAAGACGGAAAAGAAACCAACGGCCGCCATTCCCGCGATACATTCCCAATCGATATTTCCCCGAAACTCCTTTGCGCCTCACGCCTTTGCGTGAGGTTTTTTATTGTCGCCCGATAATGACGCTCAAGTCTCCCCAAGTACAAGATTTTAGGCCCCTAGCTATCGACTATCGCCGTTACGGGGCGGTTCTCGCTAGCGTCTCTCGCACCGCGCGGATGAACTCCGGCGTGGTGCCGCAGCAGCCGCCGAGGAAGGCCGCGCCGGCTTCGACCAATTGCGGCACGTAGGCGGCGAACTCGGCCGGCGTCTGCTTATACATCGTCTGGCCGTCGACAATCTCCGGCAGGCCGGCGTTGGCCTTGATCCAGATCGGCCGGTCGGTGGCCGCCCGCAGCCGGCGGCAGACCTCGACCATGCCGACAATGCCTTGGCCGCAGTTCGAGCCGATCACGTCGGCGCCCGCGGCGGCGAGACTCTGGGCGGCCTGTTCGGGCGTTGTGCCCATCATCGTGCGGTCCTTCTTCGCGCCGGAATCGAACGTCATGCAGGCCACCACCGGCAGGCCGGCCTCGTGCGCGGCGGCCGCGGCCAGCCCGGCTTCGGCCGGGTCGGACATGGTTTCAACCACGATCCCATCGGCGCCGGCCGCCGCGATGGCCCGAGCTTGTTCGGCGAAGGCGGCTTTTAGTGCCTCTTCGCTCACCTGGCCCATCATCAGCATCACGCCGCTGGGTCCGACGGAAGCGAAGACGGCCGCCCGGCCCGCAGCCGCCCGGCGGGAAATGTCCACCCCGGCCCGGTTGATCTCGGCCACCTTGTCGGCCAGATTGTGCCGCGCGAGGATGAAGCGATTGGCCCCGAACGTGTTCGTGAGGATCACGCGGCTGCCCGCCTCGACGTACGAGCGGGCAACTTCTTCGACCTTGGCGGGCTGGGTAAGGTTCCAAGCGTCGGGACTGGCGCCGACGGGCAGTCCCCGTTGTTGGAGTTGCGTGCCCCAAGCGCCATCGGTCACCACGGGGCCGGCGGCGGTCAACTTGGCGATCGTCGGGTGCATAATCGTCTCCATGTTTCGCCCTGGTAGTTGGACGGTTGCGCTTGGGTGCCACTGGCCGCTTGCCGGCCAGTGCGGGAACCGGCCGCAACACGGGCTGACAAGCAGCCCGTGGCACCCGTCAACTCAGGCCGGTTGAGGCCCTGGTAGTTGGACGGTTGCGCCATTGTAGTGGGAACGTCGCCGCTGGGGAACTCACCCCCGCCCCGCGAAACGCACGACCTTGACAGATTACCCTCTCGGGCATACGATTCCGTTCCCGTTCGTGCAGTGCAGGAGGGTGCCGCATGGCCCTAGCCGTCAACCTTGGCTTTCCCCGGATCGGTGGCCGACGCGAGTTGAAGCGAGCGGTCGAAGAGTATTGGCAGGGGAACCTCGATCCCGAGGAACTTCAGACGACGGCCGCTGCCCTCCGCCGGCAGCACTGGCGACTGCAACAATCGCTGGGCATCGACCACGTGCCCTCCAACGACTTCTCTCTCTACGACCACGTGCTCGACACGGCAGCCATGCTCGGGGCCGTGCCGAAGCGGTTCGGGTGGTCGGGCGGGACGCTCGACCTGTCGACGTACTTCGCCATGGCGCGAGGCACCGAGGAGATCCCGCCCCTGGATATGACCAAGTGGTTCGACACGAACTATCACTACATCGTGCCCGAGTTCGAAACGGGCATGAAGTTCAAGCTCTCGTCGACCAAGCCCGTCGACCAGTTCCGCGAGGCGGCGGCCCTGGGCATCCACACCCGGCCCGTGCTGCTGGGACCGCTCACGTTTCTGCTGTTGGGCAAGTGCCGCGGGCCGAAGCTCAAGCTGCTCTCGCTGCTCGACAAGATATTGCTCGTCTACGAAGAGGTGCTCTGGCGGCTCGCCCATGCCGGGGCCGATTGGGTGCAGGTCGACGAGCCCGTGCTGGCTCTCGATTTGCCCAAGGAAGCGCTGCACGCCCTGGAGTCGGCCTGCGCGCGCCTGAGCGCGGCTTCGGAGCAGCTCAGGATTTGCCTGGCGACCTATTTTGGCGACCTGCGCGACAACATGGCGGCGGCGCTGAGGCTGCCGGTGGCCGCCGTGCATCTCGACCTGGTCCGTGCCCGATCAGTTGGACCGCGCCTTGGACGCGACGCCCCAAGGCATGATGCTTTCGCTGGGCGTGATCGACGGCCGCAACGTGTGGCGGAACAATCTGGAGCAGACACTGGGCCTCTTGGACAAAGCGGCATCGAGACTTGGCCCCGAGCGGATCATGGTCGCCCCCTCGTGCTCCTTGCTGCACTGCCCGCTGGATCTCGACGACGAACCGGCGCTGGATGCCGAGTTGAAGGGCTGGATGGCGCTGAGCAGGCAGAAACTCCAGGAGGTGGTCGTGCTCTGCCGGGCCGTGAACCAAGGACCCGCTGCGGTCGCCGACGAGTTGGCGGCCAGCCGGGCGGCCGTCGAAAGCCGCCGCACGTCCACGCGCATCCACAACCCGGACGTCAACAAACGGTTGGCCGGCGTCAACGAGACCATGTTCCGCCGCCAGCATCCGTTTCCCCAGCGCCGCGAGGCCCAGCGCCGCCACCTGACGTTGCCGATCCTCCCCACCACGACTATCGGCTCCTTTCCGCAGACCAGCGAAGTGCGCGAAGCGCGGGCGGCGCTCAAGAAGGGCAAGTGGTCGCCGGAGCAATACGAGACTTTCTGCCGGGAAGAAATCAAACGCACGGTCCGCTTTCAGGAGGAAATCGACCTCGACGTGCTGGTCCACGGCGAGTGTGAGCGGGCCGACATGGTCGAGTACTTCGGCGAGCAGTTGCAGGGCTTCGCGTTCACCGCG
Source organism: uncultured Planctomycetaceae bacterium (assembly GCA_963759115.1). Lineage (GTDB taxonomy): Bacteria > Planctomycetota > Planctomycetia > Pirellulales > Thermoguttaceae > CAVWXT01. The sequence goes on along the minus strand of CAVWXT010000005.1, from coordinate 1,514,678 downwards.
AACGGCTGGGTGCAGAGTTTCGGCACCCGCTGCGTGAAGCCGCCCGTGATCTTCGGCGACGTCTCGCGTCCGAGCCCGATGACCGTTCGCTGGTCGCAATACGCCAAATCGCTCACGGAGCGCCCGATGAAGGGCATGCTCACCGGACCGATCACAATTCTGCAATGGTCGTTCGTGCGCGACGACCAGCCGCGGCGCGACACGGCCTTTCAGATCGCCCTGGCCATCCGCGACGAGGTGGCCGACCTGGAGGCCGCCGGCGTCGGCGTGATCCAGATCGACGAGCCGGCGTTGCGCGAGGGGCTGCCGTTGGGCCGCGCCCAGTGGGCGGAACATCTCAAGTGGGCCGTCGAGGCCTTCCGCCTGGCTTCGACCGGCGTGCGCGACGAGACGCAGATCCACACCCACATGTGCTACGCCGACTTCAACGACATCGTCGAGTCGATCGCGGCGATGGATGCCGACGTGATCTCGATTGAGGCCTCGCGTTCCGACATGGAGTTGTTGAACGCCTTCGTAAAGTTCAAGTATCCCAACGAGATCGGGCCGGGCGTGTACGACATCCACAGCCCGCGGGTGCCGGAGATCGAAGAGATCATGGGCCGGCTGCGAAAGGCGCTGCAGGCGATCCCGGCCGAGATGCTGTGGGTCAACCCCGACTGCGGCCTGAAGACGCGCGGCTGGCCCGAGGTTCACGCCTCGTTGCGCAACATGGTGGAAGCGGCAAAGAGCCTGCGGCGGACGATGGGGCGGTCTTCTTGACGGCACTTTGGCCACGGCTTAGAATTGGATATACACCACGCATTCGAGGGGGAATCATGGATGCCGCATTTGTCATTCACGGGAAGATCGCCGAGAAGCAGTTCATTTCGGATGAGCCGATGCCCGACGTGGAAGGCCCCGCGGAGCTGATCGTCTATACGAGAGGCGCGGTTGAAGATGCGTGCGCGAGCAGGTCAATGTTCGAGTTCTTCGGCAAGGCTCCGCAATTGCGTTCTGCGGAAGACATTGACGCACAGCTTCGCGAGGAGCGCGAGGCGTGGGGCGACAGATGATTTATGCGGACTCAGGCATCTTGACGCGGACTACCTGCGTTGCCGGGATCTGAAAGTCGTGCTATTCGAGGCCGTATAGAGGTCCACCATGACCACAGCCCTTTTCACGGGAACGTTCGCGGCCCTGCTCTTGGCATCGCTGGCAGCCAACGCCCTTTTCCTCCAGATTGGCAGTCGCTGGGCAAAAATACCCAACGTGAGTTTTCGCCGTGCGCTGTGGGCCACCATCGCGGCTGGGGTCGTCAGTGGGATGCCCGGGGTAATGGTGGCGCTGTCGGATCGAATTCCAATCTCTGGATTGGCGGAAAGGATCGCTATTCCGGTCTTGCTGCTCGTAACGTCATTCGGGTTGCCTTGGCTGATTATTGCCTGGGTGCTGAAGACGAGGGTGTGGCGAGCGATTGCAGCTTGGTTGGCCACGCTCATCCCCGCCGCGGGTTTTTTTCTGCTGACGGTTTTCGTGGTCATACCGTACATGTTCGAGGCATTCAAGACTCCCACGAACGCGATGGCTCCCACGTTGCTGGGACGGCACTGGGAGGCGCCGTGCCCACGCTGTGATAGTCCTGCCTATGCAACCCCCGAACCTGAGCAAATGCCCTTATCGCACCGCCCTGTCCTGATGATTTGTAGCGGGGAACGTCGGTCGTGTGAAGTCGCTGATCCCCCGCGTGTGGAATTGCCGGGCGATCGGTTCGTGGTAAGCAAACTGATCCGCCCCCAGCGATGGGATGTCATTGTATTCCGCTGGCCGGAGAACCCCGAAATCAACTACGTTATGCGGTTGGTGGGGCTACCTGGCGAAACAGTTGTCATTCGTGACGGAGCCGTTTGGATCAATGGCGTGAAGCAGTCACCGCCCGACTCGTGTGCCGGCTTGGAATACCTTGCGAAGCTGGATGCGTGGCCCGGCACGCTTTGGGGAACTGACGCCAACCCCGCTCGACTTGGTCCCGACGAGCACTTTGTATTGGGAGATTTCTCGGCGAGGGCCAAGGATTCCCGGCTGTGGGAAAGCGGCGCACCGGACCATCCGCCTTATGCCGTCCCCACCTCCTACATCGTGGGCGTGGTGACGCACATCTACTGGCCGCGTAGCCGATGGCGCGTGCTGCGGTAGGGCCGCTTGTGGCGTGTGTCCGGTTGACGAACGTTGATCCTTACCGATAGACTTCGCGCCGATGGCCTACCGCCACGACGAGAACGAGCAAGCGGTCATCCTCAACACGATAGATGATGCGATAGTCACCGACGCGAAGGCGAAGATGGCCCTTCTGGCTGCCTTGGAGCGACTTGACCCCGTTTGGTCGAGGATTTTCAGCCAGGAAGTCGATCTTGTCGCGGATCCGCTCGCGAAGATCGCGAGGAAGCGATTGAATGGCCCGTAGAGCGGAAGGGATGATTGTAACTGTGTATCGCGCCGCGCCCAAGGTTCAGAGTCCCAGTTGTTGACGGGCTTCTTCCCAAGGGATCGGTGGTTCACCTTTGGCGACGGCCTCGGCTTCCGCAGCCTCGGCAGCCTTGAGGTCTGCGAGGTCCTCCAATCGCTCTAAGAGTGACAGGTCCTCCAGCGGGACCAGCACTGCCACATCTTGGCCATGACTCTGTAGAACGACGCGTTCCTTGCCGAGCGACACACGCTCCAAGGTATCACCGAATTCCTGGCAGATTTGACTGGCGTCGAAATGAGTCATTGTTATTTCTTATGTTGTCCGATCCGCGGCGATATCAAGGGCGCTATCCGGCAGAACCCCGCACCGGGCGGCTACTTGCTCGCGAAACCGGCTGACATCCTCGATCCAAGCCAGCGCGTCTTCTTTCCGAATAGGCTCGACGCTTGAGGCGACTCGCTGGTTCTCTTTGAAACAGACCGGCTCAAGCGGCCGAAACACGCCGCCCTGATAGATCGCATCTACGCGAGTCATGAGAACCTCCATCTCGCATGCTGGATAAGAGTTTGTGACGTTTTCGGCGAGAATGGGGTTATTTGGCAACCCACCATTAGCGGAGAGGACAGGATTCGAACCTGCGGACCAGTTTCCCGGTTACCGGTTTAGCAAACCGGCGCTTTCGACCACTCAGCCACCTCTCCAAGATCTACCACAAAAAACCTGGCGGAGCTACTGCCGTCTAGCCGCGCCTATGGCTAAGAATACCACAAAAGCTGCCCCCAGCAAGCCCCGTTCTCGGCGGCCATGCGTTCTCACGTCGCAATCCCGCCGGCCGCTGAGATCGGTGCAAACGCCCGGCTTGGCGACAGTCGGCGGCAACTTGCTACGTCTCGTCAGGTCTCGCTGGAATTGTGGAACACCACACGCTAGCGTTGCTAGCAAGCACAACCCTTTGTGGTGTAACGCTATACGCTCCACAAAATGCTGATAATCCTTGCGATGCAGTCTCGGGATACCTACACTCGGACTCGACTTGCACTTCAATCGACGGTGACACGTCGAAACCAGAGGAGTCTTGAGGCCGTTCGATAGGGACATCGCCCCGGAAGCGTGCCCGGGCCGGGCACGACGGACCGGTGGGAAAGGTCTGCGGGCGTCTCGCCAGGGAATGGCGTGACGTGCCGCCTTGCGATACGGCGCGTCCGTTCCGCGGGTTTTCGAACCTGCGGCGACTTCCTTTTCCCTCCTCCTGACCCGGCCAGCCGAATCGCCGAAGATGTCTCGGCCGCGATTCCCGGTTTCACACAGAACAGACACAGGACGTGTCTAGGAAGGGACCTAAGATGGCCGTAAAACCGTTGATTGGCGTTAACATGGATTATCGCTCCGCGCGAAAGGACTCGCCCGCGTACTGCTTTCTTCACGCCGGCTACTGCAATGCCTTGAGCAAGGCCGGCGCGGTTCCCATGCTGATTCCGCCGCTGGATGACGAGGCCGACATGCAGCGGGTCTTGAATCTGTGCGACGGAATCCTTTTCGTCGGCGGCGCCGACCTCGACTGCCGGCACGACGGCTACATGCTTCATCCCTCGATGCGCCTGCTCGACTGCGCCGCGAGGAGTTCGATCGAAAACTGATGAACCTCGTTGCCGAACGGCGGATGCCGGTGATGGGAGTCGGCTGCGGCATGCAGTTGCTCAATGTCTCGCAAGGAGGAACCCTTTTTCTGCACATCGCCGAAGACATGCCGCGGGCGCTGCCGCATCTCGACGCGATGGATCCCAACCACCGCCACGCCCTGGAGATTGTAATGGGCACGCTGATGGAGCGGGTATACGGCGAAGGCGAAATTCGCGTCAACAGCATGCACCACATGGCCGTCGACGACGTTGCGCCCGGCTTCGTCGTCACCGCCCGCTGTCCCGACGGAGTGGTGGAAGCCATCGAGAGCACCCGCGACGATTGGTTCGCTATCGGCACCCAGTTCCATCCGGAAAACGAATCGGCCTCGGCCCTCGACCTGCGCATCTTCGAGGAATTCGTGGCCGGCATTACCGGCGAGGTACTGGAAATGCGGATGGTGGCGTGAGAAAATGGGCGCCGTAATGGATCACGGCCCATGTAGACGCGGCATCTTGCCGCGTTGTCTCGGTGTGAGGCGTTGTTCTTGGAACGGGCATGAAGCGGCAGGATGCCGCTTCTACAACCTGGCTCCGTGAGCGGCTACATGGGACCTGCCAAGCCCCATCACCAACCGTCCACAGCGCGTGGTCCTGAGGAGGCATGGTTTGCCGCCGGTTGTCTCTATTTCGAGGATTCCCCGTGAAGCCGACCGGGTGGCAATCCTGGTCAACCCCAAGGCGGGGGCGACGGCTGCCCAACCGTGCGCCGATCGCCTGGCCGAACTGCTCCGAAAGCAGGGTTTCCAGGCCGAACTGTTCACCGACCGCGCCGCGGCCGCGACGCAGGCCAACCAGTGGCACGTGGCGGGCTGTCTGCGAGCGCTCGTGGGGGTCGGCGGAGATGGCACGGCCGCCGAACTCGTGAATCGCACCGATGACGGTGTGCCGTTGACCCTGCTGGCCGCGGGCAACTCCAATCTCCTGGCCCGATACTTCCAACTGAGCAAGGATCCCGAGATCCTCTGCCAGACCATCGTCGAGGGCGTCGCCGCTCGGGTCGACGCGGGATTGGCCAACGACCGCATCTTTCTGCTGATGGCCAGTTGCGGGTTCGACGCCGACGTGGTCCACCGGCTCCACCAGCGCCGGACGGGCCACGCCAGCACCCGCACCTACTTCAAGCCGATCGTCAAAGCGATCTGCGGCTACGGCTTCCCGGAAATTCTGGTGCGATGGGAGGAAGACGGCGACGCGTCGCCAGCGTTGTCGGCGCGTTGGCTGTTCGTGTTCAATCTCCCCTGTTACGGCGGCGGGTTTCGGCTGGCGCCGCAGGCCGACGGTTCCGACGGGCTGCTGGACGTGTGCAGTTTCCGCCGCGGCCACTTGTGGCCCGGGCTCGCATTCGTGGCCGCCGTGCTGTTGGGCCGACACCAACGCATGGCCGATTGCACCACGCGACGCGCTCCGCGGATGCGGATCACCTCTGAAAGCGAAGTGCCCTACCAACTCGACGGCGATCCGGGCGGCTTCCTCCCCCTGGATATCCAAGTGCTCCCCGGACGGATGACATTGATCGTGCCGGAGGAGGCCGCGGTTGGTGGGCTTGCCCCTGCCTGAGCAATTTGGGCTCTCCCGGCCTTAGATGCAAGACGCGAGAGACACGGCCGTCAGCCCACCAGTTGTCCGTTACACAACGGGGGCAGGCCGTCAAACTCGTGTCGGGTCGTGGCAAAGGAGCCCGAACCGTCGTGATGGAGTTTGCATGACTTGTCGGCTGCACGAGCGCTGCCCATCGTTCGCGGGACTTCTGACAGAGCCATCCGGCCACTCTCCCCCTGGAGAGTTAATTGCTGCCAATTGGTTGACAGACTCAGGGGGGGACGGTTAGACTATAACCCGTGTTGATGTTTGGTCTTGCCGCCGTGTTCGAAATCGCGTTAGAAATGTGGAACCAAAATAAGAACGGGTAGGAGTTGCAATGAGATTCCCAACAACGACACTTCTCGGTGTGTTTCTGGCATGGGCATCCGTTGCTCAGGCGGACATCATAACGTGGAACTGCGATAACGATCACGATGGGGCTATCAACTGCGTGCAAACGGGCTGGCAATATGACGGGGGCACGCAGACGTACAAGCTCAACATACAGGGAGACCAATTCTGGGGACCCGGGCACATGGTGATGGACTTTACGACAGATACGGTTGGCGATCCGACGATCACGTTCATCAACCAAGTCCAAAACGATACGACTTTCGCTTGGACCGGATATCTGATCAACCTCACCTTAGATGCCGCGACGCCCTTAACCAGCTATTCTGTCTCCAATCTGGCCGTGACTAACCCCGGAAACTGGACGGCCACAATCACCCAGCCGCTTACCTACACCGGTGTGAACGGATCTGGCCAATATGAATACGTGGGTCACATCGACTTTGAGGGCGGCACCCCGGTGGGAAACGGCAACGAGTTGGACTTCAGCTACAAAGTCACCTTTGCGGGCAGCACCTCGTATCATGCGATCCAGGAAATGAGCCCCGTCCCCGAGCCCGGTATGATCGCCGTTCTGGTGAGCGGATTGTTGGGTCTGTTTGTTGCCCGGCGACGGATTCTGGCAGGTGATCATCCGCTGACATCGAGTTTTCTCTCTTGTGGCGATTGAGCTTCGACCTCCGGTTTCTCGCCTTCGACCACGTCCTACTCTGGCGGCGATTTGTCTTCGGCCGGCTTGACTGTCCCGCTTCCCGAAATCCTAATATGCAGAGACTCCAAGGCGAGGAAGCCAAGCATGTCCATCTGATCCAGGACCTGCTCACGAAGCTCCATCTCGGTAAGGACGTGATTTGAGGCCGGGCAGGGGACTGTCCCGATTTTCGCGGCGAGGAGAACATCGCGGCGTGATTAGGTTCGGCCGCCGCGAAAATGGGACTGTCCCCCTTGCGAAGCCGCGAGGTCGGAGCCCCCCCTGGAACATCCCGCCCGTTCGTGGCAAGATGGGGGCATGAGCGAGAACACCGCTATCGTATTGGCCGCCGGGAAGGGCACCCGCATGCAGTCCGAACTGCCCAAGGTCCTGGTGCCGGTCCGCGGACGGCCGATGATCGAATACGTGCTCGACGCCCTCGCCGCCGGGGGGATGCAGCGGATCATCGCCGTGGTCGGTTATCGGGCCGACCTGGTTCGCGCGGCCATCGACGGCCGCCCCGGCGTGGAGTTCGCCCTGCAAACCGAGCAACTCGGCACCGGGCACGCCGTAATGGCCTGCCGCGATCTGCTGACCGATTGCCGCGGGCCGGTGTTGGTGGTCACCGGCGATGCGCCGCTGATGCAGGCCGAATCGGTGGCCGCCCTGCTGACGGATTTCGTACGCCGTCCGGCCGCCTGCGTGTTGGGCACCGCGCACAAAGACGATCCCGGCGGTTTGGGCCGCATCCTCCGCGATGCCCAGGGGAACTTCGTCGGCATCGTCGAACACCGCGATGCCACCGCCGAGCAGCGGCAGATCAACGAAGTGAACATGAGCTACTACGTGTTTGACAGCCGAGACCTGCTCGGCGCGCTCGACCAGATCCGCCCGAACAACCGCCAAGGCGAATACTACATTACCGACGCCCCGGGTCTGCTGGTCGCGCAAGGCAAGGAGGTTCGGGCCCTCTGCGTGCTCAAGCCGTGCGAAGCCCTGGGCATCAACACGCTTGCAGAACTTGCGGCCGCAGAGGCCGAATTGAGAAAGATCGTGCCATGAACTCCATGAAACTCTTTACCGGACGTGCCCATCCCACCCTCGCCCGGCGAATCTGCGAGTACCTGGGGCTGCCCCTGGGCCGGGCGGTGATGGGCAACTTTCCCGACGGCGAGATCTCCTGCAAGATCGACGAGGACGTCCGCGGCCGCGACGTGTTCATCGTCCAGCCCACCTGCCCGCCGGTCAACGAGAGCCTCATGGAGCTGTTGATCATGATCGAGAGCTTCAAGCGGGCGAGCGCCGATCGGATCACGGCCGTCATGCCCTATTTCGGCTACGCGCGGCAGGACCGCAAAGACGAAGGCCGCGTGCCGATCACGGCCAAGCTGGTGGCCAACCTGATCACCCGCGCCGGCGCCGACCGGGTGTTGGCGATGGACCTGCACACGGCCCAAATCCAGGGCTTTTTCGATATTCCCGTGGACCATCTCTACGCGGCGCCGGTGATCGACGAGCACTTCAAGTCGATGGACCTGGCCGACGACGACTTCGTGGTGGTGAGCCCGGACGAGGGGAGCATCAAGCGGGCGTTGGCGCACATGGCCCGGCTCGGCGGGCACCTGGCCATCATCGACAAGCGCCGCAGCAGCGCCGAGAAGACGAAGCAGGCCAACGTGATCGGCGGCAAGGTCGAGGGCCGCGTGGCCTTGATCTTCGACGACATGATCAGCACGGCCGGCTCGATCTGCGGGGCGGCCGAAGTCATGCACCGCCACGGTGCGCGGCAGGTCTATCTGGCCGCCACGCATGGCGTGTTGGTGGGCGGGGCCATCGAACGGCTGCAAAACGCCCCCATCGACGGGCTGATCCTCACCGACACCATCCCCTTGCCGCCGGAAAAGCAGCTTGCCAAGCTGACGGTTCTGGGCGTGGCACCCCTCTTGGGCGAGGCCATCAAGCGGATCCACCGCAACGAATCCGTGAGCCGGCTGTTCGTCTAATGCGGGCAACGCCGGGGGCACTGTAGCGAGTAGGGTGGGCACCGCCCACCGCTGGTTTTCTGTCTCGCGCGGCGGTGGCGGGCAGTATCCTCAAACCGCGACCACTTCCACGCGGGGAGAAAAGCCAAGTGTACGGAGAAGTTCTTCGCAGTCTTCCCACGCCAGACCGAAGGCCCGCACGTCGGCAACACCGAGGCGGGCGATGACGGGCGAAAGCGTCTTGGCATCACCCTCGGCAAGCTCGCCGTCCATCATGGTGTTCTCGGCCCAGTCCACCAACTGGGCCACTGTGATCTCGTGGTGGAGATACGCGGCGATTTTATCGGCGACAGTTTGCTTTGTGATCGTCATGATTGTATTTTACACTTTCTGGTGGCCTTTATCCAGCGGGAATTTCTCATGCGTCTCGACCAGTTTGCCCTGGTTGTCGTATATCTCCTGCCAGAAACGCACCGTCGTCTCGCTCGCGTCGACTTCCTTGAAGTACCGCGCCAGCCAGCCAAGCCGGCCTGTTACCTCCAGCCGGTAGCGCCGTCCGCCGCCGGGCAATTCTTCCCACTGGCCAAACTTCTTTTCGTTCTCAGCTCGCGTACTCATTTGGCCGTGCCTTCCACGAGTTGGATTTCCTCCGGGGTCAGGCCGTAGAGCGCATAGACCAACTCGTCGATCTCCCGCTCCAACCCGCCACCTCGCGACTCCCCGGTCGAATCAAAGGTTGTCGATCCCGCTGTCCGTCTCGGGAATTTCCCGTCAAGGATTCGACGATCACTTGGCAACCAGTTCGCGCGCGTGGGTGATTTCGCGCTTGCCGACGGGGCGCACCTGGGCGGCCTCCAACGTGACCACGGCGGCGGTCTTCCCGTCCAGGGTGGTGAACTCCACTTCATAGGCCAGGCCGTCGCGGTAAACATGCACCACCGTGCCCACGTCGCCAGCTTCCAGTCCTTCGGCGGGCACTGCGACACTCAGCACGATTCGTTCGTGTTCTTTAATCATAGGTCCCTCTCATTCTTCGCGCGATAGGCTGTGACCAGCCGCGGCCTATCGAGTCCGCGGTCAACGATCCAAATTGTGCGGACGACCGGCGTCTGGCCGCCAGGTGTTTCTATGCCGCCATCTACAACATACTTGATCCCGTGCGCCGTTTCCACGCTTTTGGCGACCTCCGTTGCCACGGCCATTCCTTCCACAAGCCGTCTGCGGCATGCGACGATCGAGACACCGACGGGGAAACCCTGTTACGGAATACCTCGAAGCCAACCCAGCCGCGTCACCTCCCGAGTCTACGTGACGCGATCTTGGCCACGTACCGGGCTTCTTACCAAACAACGCTCTGTGAGGCAGGTCCATTTCAAAATAATTCAAACGTTCTCGCAAGAATCTTTCAACGGTCTCCGGTTGAAGGGTCCCGCCTGCGAGCTCAAATCCATAGCTCGACAATGCCAGGAAGTTGAAGTGACGCAAGAAGAACATGAATTCGCGTCCACAGAAGTGCTCCGCGTCGCAGACTTCGCGGATAGGTCCGGGATCGTTTGTGATATCGCGAGCGGCGGCCGCTGCGATCGCGCCGTCGAGAACATTGATGCCCTGCGCCGTCAACTTCGTTTGGAGCAACCGATTGTACACTGCTCCGAGGATCATCCAGTCCTTGTAACCGCCGTCGTAGAGTTCATGCACTGGGCCCGGAATAAGTCGCTCTTCTGGAGAATCTTGACCTGTGGCTTGAGTTTCGTGTGAAACACCTGATATCGAACGTCTCAGCGCCTGTCTTGCCTCAGATGATTCATGTCTCCGATGAAGCGGCGGTGATACACTTTTCGAGGTCATAACAGTCCTTTCCTATCAGGTCGGCGACCGCATGAACGGTCGGCGACGTTCCAAGTGCTCTACCAAGCATGCCGCCTTTCTGCCATTCGTCCATTTCAGCTTTCAAGTCTTCTACCGGGTCAATCGTTGCCCGCAAGAGCACCGTCAAACATGTACACAATAGGTATTCGATGACCGCCTGCCGATCGGCCAACGCGAGCCAGTCAGCTACGCCGGGCTGCCAATTCAGTTCAAGCTCTTCGTGCCCCGACCCCATTACAGCCTTGGTTCCGGGGGACTCGCTCCGTCGCTCGTAATGCAAACGTTGATTTTCATCTCGTCAACGATGAAAGCTAGGTTCCTCCAATCCGCGACCGCAAGCATGGCTTCGATGACTCCAAGCAGGTTTTCCGCGAAGGTGATCGCCCCAAAGTCCGGGCAAGTTTCAACAACATACTTCACCCCCATGATCTCTGTTGACAGGGAGACCAGTTGTCCTCGCCACCCAGTGAAGGGTTTGGCGTCGCCGGCAAGTGATTTGACCTGTTGTCGCCAACGTCCAAAAAAGTCGTGCATCCATTCGACGTTCTCTTTGAAGACGCTGGTAAACTCCGACTCGATTCACCGCTTCGCCCGGCAACATAGAGCAACACGAATCGAGCCATCGGCAGTCCGATGTTGTGCAAAGCATCCGCTGTTGGCGCCATTCTTGCTGCGGTTTCGCCGTCGAGGAACATCAGTCGATCGCACAGGGCGGTTTCGATATCATGATAGACATCCTTGAACTGTGAAACGTCACAACCACTGTCCGCCAACTGATCGTAGCAGACCCGCGCAATCCCCATCCAGTGGAGGAAGGGACTAAGACGGCCTTGAGTTATGTCAATCCACGCAAGCAGTCTGGTCGCCTGGGATCCGTGCCAGGCCGACCGAAAGACACCCTCGACATACTGACAAGAGACATGTGCCGCCATGAGTGCTTCCAACCTCGCAGCCCACACAAGACCAAGCTTGAGATAACAATTTGCGGCGAGATTGGCTGCACGGACGCTCGTCTCCAGAACCTCTTCCTTCGCCGCTTTCATCCGCGCCAGACCGAGCATCCGCAGCGCTTCCTTTGGTCGATCTGCGTGGTAGTGTTGTTCTCCACGCTGAAGCAGCAGTCTTGCCTCCACGATTTCACCTTCTCTTTCCGAAAGCAATGCCCGCACCGTGTCAAACAGTTCGTCGTACCCTTCGAGGGATTCGATGAAAGGCGACATACTAACCACAGTGTCCGTGAATCGTCTTAACGGGTACGTCGCCAGACCCTGCGACTTTCGGAAACAGTCCGAAAGACGGTGAATCCCGTTTGCCGCATTTGATTCTCGATTCCACGGCGCAAAATCGAGAAATGCGAGCATCGTTTCGGCATACAAAGCGTTGTTGGGCTGTAGCTTATCCGCAGAAAGTCTTTTGAGCTTCTCTCGCAGTTGGTGCTCCCGTCCCCGTAGATTGAGGTCATCTGCATTCAATTCCTGCCGAAAGACCCCTTGCCACAAAAGGCTTTGCAGATTTGCGAACATTTCAACATCGTCCGAATCCTCGATCCCTTCAAGCAAGGGCTCGATCTCCAAGTAGACATCCACCGCAGTGGACACGTCGTCGAACCACCAATTGTCAGCCCATGCATGTTCATACGCGCAGCGGATAATCTGGGGGAGATAGCCAGTTGTCTTCGAGACTTTCCGCGCCTGATGAAAAAGCCCTGTCACTTCATGGCGTGGGCGTTCAAGGTTACGCGCAAGCTTCGCGGCCTCCAGGTAATCGGCGGCAATGGAGTAATCGTTTCCGTAGTATTCGAGAGGTGTGCGTAGCCGTTTCAAGAGTTCATCGAGCTCAATCTGGCGTCCGGTGTCGCGGGGTCCGAGTTGCCGTTTTCTGGTCTGAGCAACGCGAATTCCAAGCGACGTAATCGCGAGTTCTCCCGTCCGTGCGAAAAGACAACGTCGACGATCCAGCTTCGATCCAGAATGTGGACTTCAAATCCATGTTCTCTCGTCAGTTCGTTTTCAACTTCGTCGCGGACTTTGTCTCTGATGAATTGGCTGCTTATGAAGTAGACGGTCGAGAAGCGTTTCTCCAGGCCGGCGATCTTCGCAATGTCATCGCGAGCCTTCTGACGCCATTGTTTCTTGCAACTGAACGCAAATGCCCAAGGTTCGGATGCCGGCGCGGTCGGCGTGCCCCAGTAAGACCGTTCAACCAGGATGGCCGCAACTGGATAGGTAGACGCATCGGTCTTGCTGTCGCCACCGCCCACCGGACCAGTCTGTGGTTTCAGGTTTGGGCAAAGCTCGGCCTGAGCGAGTCGTCGACAGAAGTCCTCGAAAATGAACTCCTGCTTCCTACTCGGTCAGGGTTTCGAGGTGGTACTCAAGCACGGCGCGCTCCAGCAGCGGCTCTGTCATCTCGGCCGCGTCGGAGAAAAGTTCAGGCCGCTTCCCTCTCATGTATTCGCTGGGTCTGGGGATGCGGGGCTTCGAATCACTGCCGTTCGATGGGCTGTCGCCCCCGCCCTCGCTGCCTGCCATGTCCGCGTCCTCCCTCGTATGAATACTCGCGACTCACATTGTTGTCAGCGGCCATCCTACTCCTTCGTAAACAGACAGCAAGCACCCCAGGGTGCCCGAAACTAACCAATTTTCATTGGAACTTCGGCCACGCGATCTCCACAACGGTAAAGAACCGGGATACGTTCGACATTGAGACGATCGCCAAGCCGTTGATGGATCGCGTCGGCCAGAAAGCCTCTTGGTTCCCACGTTCTGCTGGCCCGGCGCAGTGGCCAAATTCTCGGGTTGACGCGATACATGATGGTACGTACACTACGTCAACGTGACGCCCTCTCGCCGCGGCGAGACTGCGGCGGCGCTCGCTCCTTGGCAACTCGGTCCCGTTTCACGCCGTGCGGTAACCGTGGCCCAGGTAGACGCGGCATCTTGCCGGGTCGTCTTCGGAAGACCGCTGAAATTGGAAATGGAGCAACCTGTTGACCAACGCACGAGCGACCCGCCCTGCAACGCCCTCACCCTGGCCCTCTCCCACGAGGAGAGGGGAAAGCGAGGGGGGAGAGGAACGGGACAGAATTGGAACTGCGCAACCTGTTGACCAACGACGTGACCAAGCCGCGCCGAGACGGCCCTCACGCTGCCCCATCTCCAGAGGGGAGAGAGGACTTTGCCCGAAATTGGAACTGGAGCGACCTGTTGACCAACAACGCAAGCAAGCCGCCTCGTGCGGCCGTCACCCCCGGCCCCTCTCGCCATCGCCACCCTGCCGGCATGCTGGGCGACACGTTCCGTGCAGGTCCCAGTAGTCGGCGGGCTTGCCGCAGAAGGCCAAAAATCGCCGGGCATCGTCGCCGACGCGCTCGATCAACCACGCCCGCGCCTCGGCGTCCCACGGGATGGGCCCCTTGAACGGCTTGCGCAGCCCAAGTGCCTCGGCGAGTTGCCTTTGCCGCGGCTTCGGTAGCTTATTCCAGATCCGGCTCGTCCATCGGTGCGTGCGGATGAACCGCATCAGCCGGGAATCGTACCGTTTCGTCGCGCCGGCGTTGAGCCGCCGATCGAGGTTTTCGACGCGCACGGACGGATCGACGCCCAGGAACTCGAAGCACCGTACCAGCTCGGCGGCCGGTTGTCGCTGGAAGTCCTCCAGCAGAATCAGGAGAATCCGCTCGTCCGGCACGAACTTGCGGAACGTGCTGAGCCGCTGCCAGTACAGCGAGTCGTCGATCATGGCGGGAAACTCCTTCATCGCTTGCCCAATCGAGAACGGGGCCAGGGCGCCGAAGTCTTCGCCGCTGTGATGCAGCTCGCGATAGCTCGATTCGAGACGCGTGACGGGGTTTCGGGCAATGAAAATCAAGCGGGCGTCGGGGAAATGCTGCACAATTCTCTGGCAGGCGGTCTCGGCGAACTCGCCGCTCGAATAGAACGTGCTCCCCTCGCCGATGCGCTGTCCGTCGCGGGCCTTCGCGAAGACCTTCTCATACCACTCCCAGCCAAGATGGTACCACTGGGCGAAGAAGCAGGGCTCCTTGTTCTCCGGAATGAAGATGCCCGGATGCTCGCCGAGCATGGCGCAAAGGGAGGTGGTGCCGCACTTGCTGAAGCCGGGGACAAAAAAGTCAACCTTCATTGGAAAAATGAACGTCGGTTGCGATCCTGGGGGAAACTCTTACGCGAAACTCGATCAGGATAGCTCAATGGATCGGATGAGTCAAACGCGAAACGAAGCGGGATACGTTCGATATTGATGAGACAGGCCAGTTGCGGATCGATCGCGTCGGCAAGAAAGGCCTCTGGTTCCCGCGGCCTGGCGGACCGGCACACTGGCCAAATTCTCTGGTTGACGCGAGGTGGGAACTTGTGTACACTATCCGAACGTGACGCCCTCTCGCCGCGGCGAGTCCGCGGCGGCGCTCGTTCCTTGGCAAGTCGGTGCCGTTTCACGCCGTGCGGTAACCGTGGCCCCGGTAGACGCGGCATCTTGCCGCGTCGTCTTCGGAAGACCGCTGGCATTGGAACTGGAGCAACCTGTTGACCAACGGTTGACGAATGAGAGCGGGGAGAGGGGAGAGGAACGGGAGAGAATTGGAAATGGCGCAACCTGTTGATTCTATGAAAGAGCGGTCCTCCCGGTACTATTCACGGTGTGGTTCGTGGTGAACCCACCAAAAGTACAAACAGGAGGACCGAGAGATGTTATACCTTTCCATCGACCAGCACCGCAAGCAGTTGACCGTGAATGTTCGCCAGGAGACCGGTGACGTGATCGACAAACGGCAGGTGAGCACGGAGTGGAAACGGGTGCATGCCTTCTTCACCGAGTTGCGACAGAAGAGCCAACCGGAAGGCGGCTTCATCGCCATTTTGGAGGTCTGCGGCTTTAACGACTGGCTGTTGAAACTGTTGCCGGGATATGGCTGCCGTGAGACGATCCTCATTCAGCCCGAGAAGCAGTCGAAGAAGAAGACCGATCGCCGCGACGCCAATGCCCTGGGCGAGATCCTCTGGGTCAATCGTCATCGGTTGCTGGCGGGCACGAAGGTGCAAGGCATTCGCCGGGTGGTGCCGCCCACGGAGCAAGACGCGCAGGACCGCCAACTCACCGCCCGGCGTCAGCGTCTGGGGCAGTCCCGCACCCGAATCATCAACCGCGTCAAGCGTTTGTTGCGAAAACACAATCTGGAGCAGGAGTGTCCCACCAAGGGGATTGACACCATCGCGGGGAAGAAATGGCTGACCCAGGTGTGCTTCAGTCCGATCGACCGGCGGGAGATGGATCAACTCTTGGGGGAGTGGAAGCTGTGCGACGAGCAGATCGAGCAGATGGGGGCGGAGATTCGCCGGCGGCAGGCGGAGAACGTGGCGGCGGCGGTCATCGCCAGCATTCCGGTGCCGGGGCCTACGGCAGCCTGGCCTTGGCTTCGCGGATCGGCGACATTGATCGGTTCCCGCGATCGAAGAGTCTGGCCAGCTATTGGGGCCTGACGCCCGGATGCCGGAATTCCGGCGAGGCGACCGACCGGCTGGGCTCGATCACCAAGCAAGGCAGTGCCACAGTGCGCTTCATCCTGGCCCAGATCACGCTGCACGTCCTGCGGCGGGATGTGCGCATGAGGGCCTGGTATCAGAGGATCAAGAAGCGTCGGGGAGCGAAAATCGGTCGCGTGGCGGTGATGCGTCGACTGGCGACGATCATCTGGCACATGGTCAAGTACCACGAGGCGTATGCCGTCGGCGGGCTCCGGCAAGAGCAACGCGAGGGAATGGCCGTATCCGGCTGAACACGAAAGGATCGCCCGATGGTGCTTTGCGGCAGCGGATTTTCGGAGGGATGGCAAGGTGTCCAAGGGGTAAGAAAACGGCCCCTGGCGAGAAGCCCTCGTCAGAGGCCCCGCACGCTCTTGGCGCACCTTGACTTGGCTATTCCTTGTCGGGTTGCGTCCCCGCAGAGCCCGACTCCGCTTCACCAAGCAGCGGAATTATAGGAAGGAAGAGGTGGGCGGGGAACCTGTTACAGAAAACAAGGGAGGCCAGAAGGGAGAGTAGCGGTTGCATCGGCCCTCCTCGCAGCGAGGAGAGGCCCTCGCGGACACTTGGTCAGTCCGAGTTGGTCAATGGACTCGGCCTTGTTGTCGAGCGTTTTGTTGATTGGGACGGCTGGTGTTCTGCGAGACGGTCGCAAAGCATATTCGGTGTCAGGCCCGTTGGGGTCTGAACGGCTGCCGCTAGCGGCAGACGGATTCACGAAGGAATGGGTAGGGGTGCCGCCGCACGGAAAAGAACGGCGCGAACAACCTCGCATATGACCGTGACAACTGAACTCTGCCATCGATCCCCCCAACCAATTCAAACTACCAAGAAAAGCCCCTTTGTGGCTTTGTCGGGGAATGTACGTGCCCAAAAACAAAATCCAACCACCAACAACTCACCGGAAGGCCCTTGACTCCAGAGGCTCTTTCAGGAATGACCAACACACGAGAGAACTGCGCAGCCCCCTCTCTGGGCCTAGATGTTAGGGGTCGGGCGAGGCGACACTCTCCAAAAACGCTCCGATGTTACGGTCACGGTCTCTCGGGTGGCGGCGATGGTCAACTGGGCAAGAAAGGGTATAAAGAAGCCTCCGGCCGTACACGATCTCATTCGCCGCGGGTACTCGCCATGACGAAACGCAATGAGGCCCGTACCTATCAGCGCATGCAGACCCTCTGCCTCGTGGCGCTCACGCTGATGGCGGTGGGAGTGGCCCTGTACTTCCTGCGGCCAGTGCTGGTTCCGTTCGTGCTGGCGGTGCTTCTCACCTATTGCCTGACTCCCGTGATCGACGCCCAGCGACGGTACTTGCGGTTGCCGCGGGGGCTGGCGATCGTGTCGGCCGTGGTCCTGGCACTGATGGTTTTGGCACTCTGCGGCTCGGTGGTGGCCTCGTCGATCAGCGGCGCCTCGCGGAAGCTGCAAGACTACGAAAAGCAATTCCAGGAGATCACGGAACGCCTCAACTGGTCGGAGCCGCTGGAACGGTTGGGAATCAGGACCGACGCCGAACAAATCCGCACGTTTCTGGCCGCCCAAGAGGGCGCCGGTTGGGGGCTGGTATCGGCCGTGCTCAGCGAGGCCACCAACGTGGTCTCCAACGGGGCGCTGGTGATGATTTTCATGCTCTTCCTCCTGCTGGGCCGCAGGCCCGACCCGCGGCCTTCCGGCGACCTGCTGGCCCAGATCGAAACGAGCGTGAAAAGCTACATCGTGAGCACGATCTTTCTTTCGGCGGTGACGGGCCTGCTGCTCGGGCTGACGCTGGCGCTGTTGGGTGTGGAGTTTGCCTGGGTGTTCGCCCTGCTGGCCTTCCTGTTGAACTTCGTGCCCAGCATCGGAGCGATCATCGCCTCGCTCTTGCCCCTGCCGGTGATTCTGTTGAGTCCCGACCTCTCGGTCACCGCCAAGGTGTTGGCGATTGTCATCCCGGCGGCCATGCAGTTCGTCATCGGCAGTTTCGTGCAGCCGAGGGTCCAGGGGCACGCGCTGGACCTGCACCCGGTGGTGATTCTCTTGGCATTGATCTTCTTCGGCATGATCTGGGGCATCATCGGCGCGTTTCTGGCAACCCCGATCACGGCGGTGGTGCGTATCGTGTTGGGCCGGATTCCGATTACGCGGCCGCTGGCCGACGTGTTGGCGGGCAACTTGGAGGTCTTTTCCGCTGTCCGCGAGGAAGCGTAGAGTGGCGGCGGCTTGGCGGTTACTTGGCCGTTTTCAGCCATTCCTCGAGCACCCAGCCCACCTTGGCCAGACTCAGGGCCGAGCACTTGTCGGGCGTGTCGCCTTGGGTGTGCCAGGGAGGGTAGTCGAAGTCGATCAGGTCGATGCAGGAGATGTGGCCGATGTTGTGCAGCATGAGGTGGTCGTCCTCGACTTCGTGCAGCTTCTTCGGCACGAACTCCCGCACGCCCAGCCGCGCCGCGGTGGCCCAGATCTCCATGACCAGCGGCCGGGTGTCCTTCCACCACAGGCTGTTGCCTTCCTGGCCGATCTGCAGGTCGGCCTTGCCCACCATGTCCAGCAGCACGCCCCAGCGGTAGTGATAGCGGGGCTTGCTTCTTCGCGTACTCGCGGGCGAAGTATTCCGACCCCAGGAAGAAGCGGTCCTGTTTGCTGAAGCGGAACTCCTCGCCGTCCAACAGCAGGAAGTCGATGCCGTACTTGCACTTGAGCGTGGGCATGTCGTGGGCCATCTCCATCAGCACGGCCACGCCGCTGGCGTTGTCGTTGGCGCCGACGAACGTGCCCAGCGGGTTCTCCGGGTCCTCCATCGGGAAAGGCAACGTGTCGTAATGGCCGCACAGGACGATGCGGGCGGTGCTCTCCGGGTGCCAGTGAACCAGGATATTCGTCATCGGCACTTCCGAACCGTTCTGCGGATGCGGCACGCGAAACCGCTGGAGCTCGACCTTTCCGCCGAGCTTCTGAAAATGCTCCACCAGCAGCTTCTGCTGGGCCTCCATGCCGGGCGAGCCGCTGGGACGCGGCCCGATCGCGCAGAGCTGCTTGAGCGACTCATAAGCCCGAGCCCCGTCGAAGTGTTTCAGCGGAGAGTCGGCCTCGGCCGCGTTGCCGTTGGGAGTGTGGTCGACCGAGAAGACCCACGCTGCCGCGATCAGGCCGCCGGCGATCACGAGGGCTGCCGCCAGCAACGTGCGCCAGCGAAGAAAACGACGCCGCGCCGACGTTGGTGCCTGTGCCATAATTCGATCCTTTCAGCTCGTTATCGTGCCGCTTTTCATCTTGCCGCGAATCCCTTCAATCGCTATTCTACCAGCCCCCGATCCGTTCCGAGAAGGGAGACAGGCCCATGATCGCTGTGGAAACGATCCGCGACCTTCACGAGGCGACCGTTGCGCGGTGGCATGAGCAGGAGATCGATAACCCCTATGAGGGGTTTCTCCGCCTCGTCTGTCTCCAGCACCAGCAGAACTTCCGCCTCTGGCACCGGGAGGACGCCGCCCGCAGTCCCAACGCCAGCAGCGCCGATCTGGCGGCGGTGAAGCGGGCGATCGACAAGCTCAACCAACAGCGGAACGATCTGATCGAGCGGTTGGACGACGCGCTGATCGCCGACTTGTCGGCCGCGCGGGTGCAAGTCCGGCCCGAGGCGCGGCTCAATACCGAAACGCCCGGCAGCGTGATCGATCGGCTTTCGATCCTGGCGCTGCGTTTGTACCACATGGAGGAGCAGTCCTGCCGGATCGGCGCCGCCGAGGATCACATCGCCAAAGCCAAGGTCCGGCTGGATGTTCTCCGCGAACAGCAGCGCGACCTCCTCACGTCTCTGGGCGAGTTGCTCGACGACATCTTCACGGGCCGCAAGCGGCTGAAAGTCTACCGCCAGTTCAAGATGTACAACGACCCGACGATGAACCCCTACCTCTACGCCGCCAAACGGCCGGCGGCCTAGGCGCCGACCAGGCCGGTTCGTGCCTCAGATGCACGGCGACGTCCTGCCGTCCGTCCGCCGCTACCACACTTTCAAGACGAGTGGGCCGGCCCCGGGATTCTCGAACGGTCCAGGCGTTGGGCTCGCTTCGTGCCTTCTCTTGCCGAAGTAATCGGTGTCGATCTTCAACGGCGAGCCATCGGGATTCTCGAAGGGCAGTCCCGGAATCTTGGCCTTGCCCAGCAGGTCCGTGGTCACGAGCGTGGCATTCGAGTTCTGCACCGCCTGCCCCAACGTCACGTGGAGATACACGTGCTGACCTTCCTCCACGAGTTTCAGCTCGGGGTCAACCGCTGCCTGCAAGACAGGCCTCGCTTCTTTGGAGTAGGGCCTCGCGCCGTTGTAAAACACGTTGCCGCCGGTTTGCAACGGAAACTCGCGGGCGTCATACATCCACAGCCCATAGCCCTCGGTACGCTGCGGATTGGTGCTGGCGGGCGTGCCGGCGGCGGACGAGGACTCGCCTTTGCCGACCAGGATGTTGTTGTAGAAACGGTTGTCGCCGCCTTTGGTCTTGCTCAGTCCGGCCAAGGCCGTGGAGTGCGGCGGATGGTACGGCGTAGAGCGTCCGAGTTCCGGCCAACTGACGATTCTCCCGGTCAGCAGATTGTGTACGTACGCGCCCCCTTCGGACCTGTCGAACAGGTTGACTCGGGAGAGGAACAAGTTGTTGTCAACCAAGAACGGCCCATGATCCACTTCGACAAATAGATCGTCCGCGGCGTTGTCGTGGAACAAGTTCCCTGAGATGCGCGTGCCTTGCGCCATCCAGTCCAGCCAGAGTCCGCGGCAGGTGCGGTAGATGTGGTTGTTGCGGATGGTGACGTCGATGGCGGCGTGGAACTTGATGCCCGCCATCTCGGCGCCCGAAAACAACTTCCGCACGTGGATATCGTGAATGATGTTGCCGCTGACGACGCTGAAGGCGGCGCCCAGGCTGCCGACGATGCCCGTCTGTTCGCAGTTCGAGATGGTGTTGTTGCGAACGACGTGATGGCCGATGGTGTCCTTGTTCCAGCCGTTCTGCAAGGTGCGCTCGATGGTCTTGACATAGCCCTCAGCCGTGTCGGCCGACGTGTTATCCCACTGGTCGCCGTATTTTCCCAGCGCGATTCCGGAACAAATCGAGTGGCTGATTACGTTGTTCTCGATGATCCAGCCTTTGCTCCAATGCGTGCCGATCAGGCCGATCTGCTCTGCGGTGGGCGGCGCCCACGGCGTGGCCGCGTGACGCAGCGTGAAGCCGCGCACGGTGATGTAGTTCCTGCCCGGCCTGTCCGGGTAGAGCACGGTCCGGCGCACATTGATCTCAACGAGTTGCTCGTTGGGGTTGGAGCCGGGAAACTGCGCCGAGATCGTGGTGTTGTCCCTATCGACTTGCCCAAACCAATGCGGCGTACCGCCCGCGGGCTGCAGAACGGCGTCCAGCGTGGCGGCTTCGGTCAGCCACTCGCCGTTCAGGTAGACGGCTCCCGTGTGATGCTGCCGGCCCTTGGGATTGAACCAGTCGCCGTGGATGAGGTCGCCGTAGGGATTGAACCCGCCGAAGAAGGAATTCGGCAGCGTCACTTTCCAAATGTCGTCCTGCACCTTCACCCAGGTCTTGACGATTTCCGATCCCTTGATCTCGACCTTCTCGCCCGGCGCCGCCTGATAGACAATGCGTTTCTGGTCGGACTCGCCTCCGCGCGGCGGCGTGATGCGTTCGCGGTAGACGCCTTCATGCACGGTGATCACGTCGCCCGGCTGCGCGAGATCGGCAGCCCGCTGGATGGTGCGGAGCGGAGACGCCTGGGCGCCGGGGCTGGTATCGTTGCCGCCCAGAGCGACGTGGAAGTCGGCGGCACGGGTTGCAGCCAGCGGCGTCAACGACAGGGTCGCGGCACAGGCTATGAGTGTGTGCCATGTTGGCTTGTTCATTGAGGGATCTCTTTCGCGCGAGGGCAGGCAGTGGTATGGCTCTTGGCGGCCGTCCGACTCATCCGCCCACTATTGTAATGACGCGGAACGACGTGTCAAACTGCATAGCCATTACGGCACAGAGCCTGACGGCGGCCTCCGACAAATCCATCTGTCCCTAGCTTCGACCGGCTGGTAAACTGGCAGTGCGCCACAGATGCCGAAGAAAGCCGAAAGGAACAGCCCATGCCAGTTGATGCGACGGCAAACCCTGCGGGTTTCGTGGACGGTCCTATCGACGGGGTGATCTTCCGACCGCTTTCCTTGTACAAGGACCAACGCGGCTGGTTGACGGAGCTGTATCGCGAGGACAACCTGCCCGTCGAGCAGCATCCCGTGATGTCCTACGTGAGCGAAACGCTGCCCGAGGTGGCCCGGGGGCCGCACGAGCACGTCGACCAGACGGATTACTTCGCCTTCGTGGGGCCGGGCGAGTTCCTGCTCTACCTCTGGGACGTGCGGCCCGATTCGCCCACCCGCGGCCACCGCATCCGCGCGGCCGTTGGCGCGTCGAACCGGCAGAGCGTGATCGTGCCGCCGGGCGTGGTTCATGCCTATAAGAACGTCGGCCCGTCGCCTGGTTGGGTGTTCAACGCGCCGAATCGTCTCTACGCCGGCCCCGGCAAGCGCGGCCCGGTCGATGAAATCCGCCACGAAGACCGGGCCGAGGGCCTCTATCGGCTGGACTAGCGGACGCTCTGTCCCGATAATGGTCAGATTCACCCATCAGCCGCAATCATCAATCCTTCTCATTCCTTTCAAGCCAGCGAGGACAACGATGTCGATGGATGCCCCCAATCGGACGACGGTGTCGCGGCACGGCGAGGTTTTGTTGTGGACGAGCACGGTCGTCGCGGCGCTCGGCTCATTCCTGTTCGGCTTCGATACGGGCGTGATTTCGGGCACCGAAAAGTCGCTGGTCGGCGTTTTCCACTTGAGCGACGGCCTCTGGGGCTTCACCGTTTCCATCGCCCTGATCGGGACGATGTTCGGATCGTTCATGGTGGGCCGCCCATCCGACTGGTGGGGGCGGCGGAAGGTATTGGCGGTGCTGGCCGTCACGTTCCTCATCTCGGCGGTCGGCTGCGCGCTGGCCTGGGACTGGTATGCCCTGCTGTTCTTCCGCTTCCTGGGCGGGCTGGCCGTCGGCGGCGCTTCGGTGGCCTCGCCCATGTACATCTCCGAGATTGCGCCGGCCAAGCGTCGCGGACTGCTAACGGCCACAAGCCAGTTGAACATCGTACTCGGTTTCGTGGCCGCGTACCTGTCGAACTACGTGGTAGCCTGGTTCCTCGGGGCGGGTCATGCCGACGTGTGGCGGTGGATGCTGGGTATCATGATTGTCCCCTCGGTGGCTTTCCTGCTGACTGTCGTCTTCATTCCCGAAAGCCCGCGCTGGCTGGTCCGGCAGGGACGCGAGGCGGAGGCCACAGAGGTGCTGGCCCGCTTCGGAAACGCCGATCCCGCTCGCGAGACGGTCGAGATCGTCGAGTCGCTCCGCGAGGAGCGCCGCGTCGGGCACCAACACCTCTTTCAGCGGAAGTATCTCCGGCCGCTCTTGTTGGCCTGCATGATCGCCGCCTTCGGGCAGTTGGACGGCATCAACGCAATCGCCTACTACACGCCCCGCATCTTTGCCATGGCGGGCTATGACGAGGCCGACTCGCTAGGGCGAACGGTCATCATTGGCCTGACGAACCTGACTATGACTTTGGTGGGGCTGGTGCTTATCGACCGGGTGGGCCGCAAGGCCCTCTTGCTGGTCGGCTGCGTGACGTTCGTCATTTCCCACGCGCTGGCAGCGTGGGTCTTCTACACCAACACCCAAGGCTGGCCCGTGCTGGTGGCCTTGATGGGCATCCAGAGCAGCCATGCCTACGCGGTGGGTGCGGTGATCTGGGCGTGCATCAACGAACTGTTCCCCAATGCCGTGCGGGCCTCGGGCTCGGCCGTGGCCTGCTGCGTGATGTGGGTGTTCAATCTGCTTGTGAGTTGGTCGTTTCCCGTCATCGCCGGCCAAGGCTGTGCCTACGCCGCCTTCGCCTTCTACGGCTGCATGATGGTGATCTTCTTCGTCCTGCTCTGGAAGTTCCTCCCCGAGACGATGGGCATCTCGCTGGAAGAACTGCAGAAGCGGCTCGGCATCGAGGACTGACATGGGAAAAAGGGGACAGTCCCCATTTGTGCGGAGCACCCTTCGGGCCGTTTCGGCGGGCACCGACCGAGGGTTGGTCGGGGACTGTCCCCTTTTTCCCGGAGGGTTGACATGACGCCCAAACAGCGGCTGATTTGTGCCTTGGAGCGGAGCCAGCCCGACCGGCTGCCGGTGACGACCCATCACGTGATGAAGTACTTCTTGCAGAAGTACATGGGCGGCATTTCGCGGCAGGCGTTCTTCGACCATTTTGAAATGGACCCGATCCAGTGGGTCGTAGAACATCGGCCGGACAAAGCGGCCGGGGAATTCTACGAGCCGACTCAGGGCGATCCGGGCTTCTCGGGCGCCCGCTGGATCGCCAGCGACCGCTGGCGCGCGTTGGCGGAACCCGTCGCTCACGCCGAGTATGCCACCAGCCGCTACCGCTTTGTGACCCCCAAGGGCGAACTGTCGACCGTGCTCCAGTCCAACCAATACACGACCTGGGTCACGGAGCGGCTAATCAAGCAGAAATCCGACATCGAGTTGATCGGCGAGTTCTGCCCGGCCCCCAAGTGCGACGTGCCGGCGGTCAATCGCCAGGTCGACGCTTTCGGCCAACGCGGAATCACGCGGGGCCACGTCTGCTGTTTCGACGTCTTCGGCCAGCCGGGCTGCTGGCAGGACGCGGCCTGCCTGGTGGGCATCGAGCGGCTGATCCTGGCCACGTTCGACGATCCGGCCTGGGTACATCAATTGCTGCAGATCCTCCAACGCCGCAAGCTGACGTTCGTCCGTTCGATGAAAGGGGCGGCCTTCGACCTGATCGAGTTCGGCGGCGGCGACGCCAGCTCGACCGTCATTTCACCGGCCATCTTCGATGAATTTGTGGTGCCCTATGACGCGCCGATCATCGCGGCCCTCCATGAAGCGGGCCAACGCGTGGTCTATCACACCTGCGGCGGAATGATGCCCTTGCTGGAGCGACTCGCCGCCATGAAACCCGACGCGATGGAGACCTTCACTCCGCGCGGCATGGGCGGCGACGTGGATCTGGCGGAGGCCAAACGCCGCATCGGCGACAAGGTTTGCCTGATCGGCGGGTTCGACCAGTTTCATTTTCTGGCAGGTTGCACGCCCGAGCAGACACGGGCAGAAGTCCGCCGCTGTTTTGAGGCGGCCGGGGAAGGTGGCGGCTACATCCTTTGCCCGTCCGACCACTTCTTTGACGCCGACGTGGAACTCGTTCGCGCTTACGCCGACGAAGGGCGGCGCTGCGTGTATGGGTAGTCCAACGGCACAACGTTGCGCCGCTACAACCCTCCTCCCTGCTGGCCCACGGCAATGCCCAGATTCCGCCGAGCGCCGGCATGTTGTGGGTCAATCTCCAAGGCCCGGCGAAAATGGGCGATCGCTTCCGAAAGACTTCCCTGCCGGCCCAATAGCGCCCCCAGATTGTTGTGGGCCTCGGCGTAGTCGGGCTTGATCTTGATGGCCTGCTCATATTGGGCGATGGCCTCATCGACATTTCCGCACGCTTCCAGACTCGCGCCGAGGTTGTTGTGCGCCTCGGCATAGTTCGGCTGGATTTCCAACGCGGCAAGAAAATGCTCCATCGCCTCCGTGACCTCTCCCTTGCTTGCCAAGGCGCTGCCGAGGTTGTTGTGGGCTTCGGCGTAGTCGGGTTTGGCTTTGATCGCCGCGCGGTAATGGGCGATCGCCTCGTCGAAGCGCCCGCGGCCGACCAGCGCGATGCCCAACTTGTTGTGCGCCTCCGAGAAGTCGGGCGCGACGTCCGCAGCCGCCTGGTAGTGCTCCATCGCCTCGTCGACTTGTCCCCGGTTGGCCAGGATCAGGCCCAGGTTGTAGTGGGCCTCGGCGTAGTCCGGCTTGGCCTGCACGGCCGCTCGGTACTGCTGGATCGCCGCGTCGAGTCGGCCTTGGTCGGCCAGGGCGACGCCCAAATTGTAATGGGCCGTATAATTGCCCGTGGTGCAGGCCAGGGCGCGGTTCCATAGCGTCTCGCTGTTGAGCCAATGGGTCGTCTGCTGCCACGCGCATGCCATCAAAGTTGTCACCGTCAACGCCGCTCCAATGCCGCACACCAAATCGCGATGTGGCCACGACTGGGTGACGTGATTCGCTCCCCAAGCCATGGCGATGCAGAGCCCGATCTGCGGCAAGTACGTGTAGCGGTCGGCCCTCGCTTGCAGTCCCACCTGCACGAGCCCGATCACCGGCAGCAGCATTCCCAAGTACCAAAACCAGCCCACCAGCAGGTACGGACATCGCCGCCGCAGGGCCACGACGATCCCGCAGATCGCTCCCAGCGCCAGGATCGCCGCCGTCGCCTTCCACGCCGACAGAGCCAAGCCGGGATGGGGATACAGCACCGTCAAGCCGGCGGGCCAAAACGACTGACCCAGGTAAACAACATACGACACGGCCGCGTTGCCGATCCGCCAGGGCAATGGCACCTGATCCGTAGCCGCAAGGGCTTCACTCTGGGCCCAAAGCGTCGCGGCACAAGATGCGGCCGACAGCACAAGCAACGGGAGCTTTTCGACCACCAGTTGCCACGGGGGACATGAAGGCAGCACCATCCGCCTCAACGGCCAGTAGTCCAACAACAGCAACACCAACGGCAGCGTCACCAGCATCGGCTTGGCCATCAACCCCAGGGCGAAAAGCCCTGCCACCGCCAGATACCGGGCGAGAGAGAAGGGATGACGAACGTAGCCGAGATACGCGCCCAGGGTCAGCAGGAAGAACAGCCCGCTAAGCACATCCTTCCGCTCGGCCACCCACGCCACGGATTCGACCCGCAACGGATGGACGGCGAACACAACGGCCACGAAGGTGCTGGGCCAGAGATCACCGGCCATCCTTCGCAGAACCAGGAAGAGCAGGATCGCCGTGGCCGCATGGAGCAAGACGCTGGTGAGGTGATGTCCCCAGGGCGCCAGCCCGTAGAGTTGGCAATCCAGCATATGGGAGAGCCACGTTAGCGGATGCCAATTGCTGGCATGGCGGCTGGCGAAGGCCCATCGGATGCCCTCGATCGTCAGGCCACCGTCGACCTGTGGGTTCTTACACACGTACTTCTCGTCATCGTAGTTGACGAAACCGTGTCGAAGCGTTTGACCGAATACCAAAGCGACTGCCAGCAGCAGAAAGGCGCAAACCACGATACCCGCGTAAGGCGCCGCGGCGCGAGGCGCGGCGTCTGACAGGACGCGGTCCGTCGGCGAGTCGTGGTTCTTGGATTCTTGGCCCATTTGGCGAGGTGCGTTTGCAGAGTTGTGCGTCGCCATTGTCGTTGGCATCGGCCGCGGCTGTCAAGACAATCCGCACGGGCACGCGGCCGGCGGCATGTTGACGTGCGTGCGGCTCTCGACGACAATGAACGTGCCGCCCGGAACGCATCGAGACACGGATCGCCTGGGAAGCGTCGGATCCGGGAGCATCCTCAAGGAGAAAATCGCCATGTTTTGCCGTTTCAACTGGTTGTGTGCGGTTGTCGGGCTGTTTGCAGCGATAAAGCTTTCCAAAACGCTCGTCTCGTGGGCAAGTGTGATTGAACGTCGCGTGACGCTCAACCAGTATGTCAATGTCGTGCAAGGGGCCTTGCTCGAATACGATCTTCCGAACCTGGCCGCCGCCTTGGGGGCCAAGCTCACGGTGGAGGACGCCTTGGATGCCGCCGGCAAGCCGATCGCGCCCAAGTGAGCGCGACCGGTTGCCGCAAGAAAAGGAGATACCGCCATGAAGTTTGCCTTTGGACTTCCGCTGTCGTGCCTGGCTCTTGCCATGTGCCGCGAGGTGGCCGCCGAGCAGGCGAAGCCGCCTGAGTACGGCCCGGTGGTTCGGGCCGACAACCAATTCGCCGTCGACTTGTTCGCCCAGTTGGATCGGGAGCAGCGGGGCAAGAACCTCTTCTTCTCGCCTCCCAGCATCTCGCTGGCACTGGCCATGACGGCGGCCGGGGCTCGCGGCCAGACCGAAGCGGAGATGGCCGGCGTGCTCCATCTTGGCAAGGACCTGACGCAAGCGCACGCCTATTATCGCCAACTCCTGGAGCGATGGAACGCCGTAGGTGAAAAGCGGGCCTATCAGCTCCGCGTGGCGAATCGCTTGTGGGGGCAGAAGGGCTATGCGATCCGGCCCGAGTTTCTCGCGCTGACCCGCCAAGAGTACGGCGCCGAAATGACGCTGTTGGATTTTGTGGCCCAGACTGAGGCCGCCCGACGGGAAATCAACCTGTGGGTCGAACAGCAGACCAGCGACAAGATCAAGGACCTCATTCCGGCGGGGCGCTGGATCGGATGACCCGGCTGGTGCTCACCAACGCCGTGTACTTCAAGGGCGACTGGGTGAAGCCATTCGACAAGAAGGCGACCAAAGAGGAGGACTTCGCGATCTCGGCCCAGGACAAGGTAAAAGTGCCGTTGATGCACCAGAAGGCCGAATTGGGCTACGCGGAAGAAGACACGCTCCAACTGCTGGAGATGCCCTACGCCGGCCGGGAACTGTCGATGGTCGTGCTCCTGCCGAAGAAAGTGGATGGGCTCGCAGAACTGGAGAAGTCGATCTCTGTGGACCGGCTTGACTCTCTGCTGTCGAAGCTCCGGGCTCGCGAAGTCGTCACCTACCTCCCCAAGTTCAAAATGGAAGCCTCCTTCGGCCTCAAGCCGACGCTGGAGACGCTGGGCATGAAGCGGGCATTTTCCGCGGAGGCCGATTTCTCCGGCATCAGCGAGCAAAAAGACCTCTCGATCTCCGCCGTGATCCACAAGGCGTTTGTGGACGTGAACGAGGAGGGCACCGAGGCTGCGGCCGCCACGGGCATCATGATGAGAGCCACGGCGGCTCGCCAGACGGTGCAGCCCCCGGTCTTCCGTGCCGATCATCCCTTCCTGTTCTTGATCCGCGAGACGACGACCGGAAGCATCCTGTTCATGGGACGCCTGACCAACCCCGCCAAGTGAACCGGAGGCGGTTCTGGCGGGCCAAAACATCAGAACGTCAAAACGTTCCAGCCGCTTTGGACCAAGTCGGAGAGCGGCTTGCCCAACCCTTTCACTTCGATTCCCATCGCACGGAGTTGGCCGGTCACGCCGTAGGAATCGGCGCAGGCTCGCCGAAACGCCCCTACTACCTTTTTCGCATGGGAGGGGGCATGATAATGGTGTAATCCCCGGCGGGGCCGGCCTCCGAAAGCAAGAAAGGGCTGCGGCGGCCGAGTCTTGCACGAAAGAGAATTGTCGACGACCTCTGACAGGGGACATGCTGCACGAACCTCTCAACAAAAGGCGGCTTGCCGTTCACCGCTACACTAAGGGAGTGAGAACCGATGCCAGAACCTGCTCCATCCACCGCGAAAGTGACGCAAGCGCCGCCGCCGGCGCCCCTACCGCCAGCGCAGGCGGAAAAAGCCCCCGATCACGTCTTTCTCGTTTCCTACCCTAAGGTTGTGTTTCTTTACCCCGTCTTCCTGGCGTCGATCGTGGCGGCAATCTACCTCAGCATCGCGGGCCATCCGCTTGAGCCGACCCACACCACGGCCGTGGAGATCTCCAAACTGTTCTTGGGCCTGCTGGCCGTCAACCTCGTAATCCTCGCCTTCGATTTTCCCCGCACGACCTCGCTGACGCTCTTCTTCTTCGCGGTTGCCGTGGCCACGGGATTGGCGCTTCTGTTCACCTGGAATCCGGAGATTCTCCCCTCGATCACCGACGTGCTGGCGAGGTTTCGCCCCCTGGCCAATGCGACGTTCTACTGGACCTTCGCCTGCCTGCTGGGCCTGATTTTCGTGGGAGTGATTTGCGTCAGCCGCTTTGACTATTGGGAGGTCCGGCCGAACGAACTGCTCCACCACCACGGATTCCTGAGCAACCTCGAACGCCTCTCCGCCCCCAATCTGCGGATCGACAAGGAAATCAACGACGTGTTCGAGTACATGCTGCTGAGGTCCGGACGGTTGATTCTGCAAGCGAGCAACGAGCGGCGTGCGATCATCCTGGATAACGTGCCGTTCATCAAGGAGAAGGAAGAGGCCATCACGCGGATGCTCGGGGCCTTGCAGGTTCAAGTCCGCCCCGACCCGCCGTTGCATTAGCATTGCCGCAGCTTCTTGGGATAATCGTGTAATGCCCGGCCGTGCCCGCCTCCGAAAGCAAGAATAGCGTGAGTTGTGGCCGCTCGTTTCGCCCAGGAGAAAGGCAAGATAGACGCGCCCCGCCGATCTTTCCCGATTTTTCCCCTTTTTCCGGCTGCCCGATTCAGACCGATCGTGGTGAAACAGAAGGTGAGGTAAGCTATGCCGGCTCTCTACCAGAGGACTGCAAAGCAGGCGTTCCTGCTCGCGTTGAGCGTCGGTGCTCTCGCGGCGTCGGTTGGCAACGGGCAAGGTTTCCGGGACGAGGACGCGAGAGTCCGTGCCGTGGGCGCCGTGCCTTCCCTCACCCACGCGCTTCGCGACAGCGATCCGGCAGTCCGCGACGCCGCGGCCGCGGCCCTGCGCGAATTGCAGCCGGAGTCCAAGGCCGCGATCCCCGTGCTCGCCGAACTGCTGCGCGACCCGGACGGGTACGTCCGCATCACGGCCGCGCTCACGTTGCAGCGGATGGGGTCGGCCGCCGTACCGAGCGTTGCGGCCTTCCTCCGGGACAAAGACTCCCAGGTCCGGGAGCTCGCCGCGCAGACCTTGCGGGCGCTCGGAGCGGATGCCAAGGCGGCGATCCCGGCCTTGAGCGACGCGCTCCGCGACAGCGATCCGGGTGTGCGCGACGCAGCCGCCACGGCCTTGCGCGAAATACGGCCGGAGGCGAAGGCCGCGGTCCCGGGGCTTGCGGAAGTCGTCCGCGACCCGGACGGATACGTCCGCATCACGGCCGCCATTACCTTGGATCTGATGGGCACGGCGGCCGTGCCGAGCCTCACGCCGCTGCTGCGCGACGAGAACCCCAAGGTCCGGCAGATCGCCGCACAGACCTTGCTGCAGATCGGGCAGGACGCCAAGGCCGCCATACCCGCGCTGACCGACGCCCTTCGCGACGGCGATCCGGCGGTCCGCGACACGGCTGCCATGGCCTTGCGGGAGATGAAGCCCGAGTCGCTGTCCGCCATTCCGGCGCTGGCGGAGATGCTGCGCGACCCCGACCGCTGCGTCCGCATCACGGCTTCCCACAGCCTGGAACAGATGGGCTCGAAGGCCGTGCCGGCCGTCGCGCAGATGCTGCGGGACCAGGATGCCGGCGTCCGAGACCTCGCCGCGCAGACGTTGCGGCAGATCGCCATCGAGACGGGGTTGGGAGTTCCCCCGACCAGCCGCTGAGGCACCGGATTCCGCGGCGTCATGGCCGAGTCTGATTGGTCTTTGGTCTTTGGTCTTGGGTCTTAGGGCTTAGCTGGGGCCATTGGTCCGGAGACGTAAAATCCAGGTCCAAAGTCCGAAGCCCCAAGACCCAAGACCAAAGACCCAAGTCCCTACTGGCTGCCGTGCCCATCCCTCGCGGCGATCACTTTCCAAAGACGCTCTTCGATGGCGGCGGGCGTCGGCCTTCGGGCGTTGTAGCGCGGGAGTTTCGGCGGGCGGATCGATCGCAGGCTGCTCACTCTGTACTGCGGACGCCGCAGCGGCCTGATCGGTTGGATCGTCGGAGGCGTGGGCCAAAGACTGCGGACGAGACTGGTCCGCCAGCCGCGGACCTCAAGACCCTTCAGCCGCAGGCCCAACGGCCGCAACAGGGCGTCGACCCGGCGCTTTTGCACCGTCAGGGCAGCGGACACCTGGCGGCGCAAGCGGTTGATGGCCCGCCGCTGCTGCAAGGGCCGCTGCAAGTCGGCCAGCAGGCGGCGGACTTCGTCCACCAACGGTCCCTCGCGGCCCAGGTAGACCGACCGCTGCCGGCCGTCCTCGCGATAGGCCAGGCGATAGTAGGGGCCGCACCCTTTCGTCCCCTCTCCCTTTGGGAGAGGGCTAGGGTGAGGGCGAATGGTTCCCTCGCCCGACCAACCTTCGGTCGGTGCCCGGAGAGGGTTAGGTTGCGGGCGAACGGTCCCCTCTCCCTTTGGGAGAGGGTTAGGGTGAGGGCCGCCGCTCGTGGTGCGTTTTACGCACCCTACGGACTGAGGGCGCTGCCGCCACGCGGCCACCACCGTGCCCTGGCGGTTGAAAAGGTCGCGGCGGGCCGCAATCAGCCGGATCGCCGGATGCGTCTGTTGGTCATTCCTGAAAGAGCCTCTGGAGTCAAGGGCCTTCCGGTGAGTTGTTGGTGGTTGGATTTTGTTTTTGGGCATTCCTGAAAGAGCCTCTGGAGTCAAGGGCCTTCCGGTGAGTTGTTGGTGGTTGGATTTTGTTTTTGGGCACGTACATTCCCCGACAAAGCCACAAAGGGGCTTTTCTTGGTAGTTTGAATTGGTTGGGGGGATCAATGGCAGAGTTCAGTTGTCACGGTCATATGCGAGGTTGTTCGCGCCGTTCTTTTCCGTGCGGCGGCACCCCTACCCATTCCTTCGTGAATCCGTCTGCCGCTAGCGGCAGCCGTTCAGACCCCAACGGGCCTGACACCGAATATGCTTTGCGACCGTCTCGCAGAACACCAGCCGTCCCAATCAACAAAACGCTCGACAACAAGGCCGAGTCCATTGACCAACTCGGACTGACCAAGTGTCCGCGAGGGCCTCTCCTCGCTGCGAGGAGGGCCGATGCAACCGCTACTCTCCCTTCTGGCCTCCCTTGTTTTCTGTAACAGGTTCCCCGCCCACCTCTTCCTTCCTATAATTCCGCTGCTTGGTGAAGCGGAGTCGGGCTCTGCGGGGACGCAACCCGACAAGGAATAGCCAAGTCAAGGTGCGCAAGAGCGTGCGGGGCCTCTGACGAGGGCTTCTCGCCAGGGGCCGTTTTCTTACCCCTTGGACACCTTGCCATCCCTCCGAAAATCCGCTGCCGCAAAGCACCATCGGGCGATCCTTTCGTGTTCAGCCGGATACGGCCATTCCCTCGCGTTGCTCTTGCCGGAGCCCGCCGACGGCATACGCCTCGTGGTACTTGACCATGTGCCAGATGATCGTCGCCAGTCGACGCATCACCGCCACGCGACCGATTTTCGCTCCCCGACGCTTCTTGATCCTCTGATACCAGGCCCTCATGCGCGCATCCCGCCGCAGGACGTGCAGCGTGATCTGGGCCAGGATGAAGCGCACTGTGGCACTGCCTTGCTTGGTGATCGAGCCCAGCCGGTCGGTCGCCTCGCCGGAATTCCGGCATCCGGGCGTCAGGCCCCAATAGCTGGCCAGACTCTTCGATCGCGGGAACCGATCAATGTCGCCGATCCGCGAAGCCAAGGCCAGGCTGCCGTAGGCCCCGGCGCCGGAATGCTGGCGATGACCGCCGCCGCCACGTTCTCCGCCTGCCGCCGGCGAATCTCCGCCCCCATCTGCTCGATCTGCTCGTCGCACAGCTTCCACTCCCCCAAGAGTTGATCCATCTCCCGCCGGTCGATCGGACTGAAGCACACCTGGGTCAGCCATTTCTTCCCCGCGATGGTGTCAATCCCCTTGGTGGGACACTCCTGCTCCAGATTGTGTTTTCGCAACAAACGCTTGACGCGGTTGATGATTCGGGTGCGGGACTGCCCCAGACGCTGACGCCGGGCGGTGAGTTGGCGGTCCTGCGCGTCTTGCTCCGTGGGCGGCACCACCCGGCGAATGCCTTGCACCTTCGTGCCCGCCAGCAACCGATGACGATTGACCCAGAGGATCTCGCCCAGGGCATTGGCGTCGCGGCGATCGGTCTTCTTCTTCGACTGCTTCTCGGGCTGAATGAGGATCGTCTCACGGCAGCCATATCCCGGCAACAGTTTCAACAGCCAGTCGTTAAAGCCGCAGACCTCCAAAATGGCGATGAAGCCGCCTTCCGGTTGGCTCTTCTGTCGCAACTCGGTGAAGAAGGCATGCACCCGTTTCCACTCCGTGCTCACCTGCCGTTTGTCGATCACGTCACCGGTCTCCTGGCGAACATTCACGGTCAACTGCTTGCGGTGCTGGTCGATGGAAAGGTATAACATCTCTCGGTCCTCTTGTTTGTACTTTTGGTGGGTTCACCACGAACCACACCGTGAATAGTACCGGGAGGACCGCTCTTTCATAGAATCAACAGGTCGCGCCATTTCCAATTCTCCCTTCTCTCAACCGTCGTGTCTCATTGCCATTACGGGACGGGGTTTTTTCTCTAGCCCAGGCGTTTACGCCTGGGGAAATGGCAGCGAAGCCGACGGTTTGTCAGGCCCGTTCTACGGGCCTCCTGCCTCGCCGACCAACAGGACGCCCGTGAAACGGGCGTGACATATTGACGCAGAACCCTCCCTTTTCCCAGGCGTGAAACGCCTGGGCTAGGGAAAAACCTGTTGGTCAACACGTCGCGTCATTTCCAATTCTCGCATCTCTCCCCTCACCCCTCACCCCTTCCGCTACAGGTTTGAACAGGAGATAACAGAGGCAACGGAGACGGGCCCATCCTCTGTTCTCTCTGTTCCCTCTTGTTCACAGTGAGCCGTGATTGGTTGCGGCGACGCTGCGCTGGGAATGTCAATCGGATAATCATAGAGCGTGGGCATGGGCGCATGCACGGGGGCCGGCAAGGCGGCGGCTGGCGGAGGCTCGAAGGCCTCGCGGACCATCCGCAGCTTCACCAGCAACTCGGCCGCGCGAAACTTCGAGGCGGCCAGGTGGAGGTGGTGGCCCATCATGGCCTCGGGGTCGCCGAGGATGGCGGTGAGAGACGACGGGTCGGCGGCGGCCTCAGCCATGCGGACCTGGTCGCAGACCTCCAGCCACATCAGGTGGACGAGCGTCAGGCCGACGGACCGCTCCAGTTCGCCGGGCGCGTCGAGGACGAAGCGGCGGTAGGCGGGCGTAAGCACCCGCGAAACGGCCTGGCGGATGCCGTCGGGCAGGTCTTGCCAGGCCTTTCCGTCGGGCACCCAGTAGGGGACGTCCTGATCGGGTCGCGCCGTGGCGGTTTCGCGGCGGCGCCGGTGTTTCTTTCGTGGCCGGGGCGGCTTGCCGCCGTGTTCGGCCGATGGTCGGTTCGGATCGTGGTTGGTACACATGTCCAGTATCATGCGCTCTCGGCCCGGGGATTTCAAGATCAAGAAATGGGCCACTCGATCGGGTGTCATATTGCCGCCGTTAAAGGCGGCGCAGTAGAATTGGCGGTGGCACCCGCGCGGTGTCACTGTTCCTTTCGAAGTACGTACACCTGACTACGGGTTGGATTTTCATTCTGGCGGGAGTATATTTCGCCTTGGAGTATGCTCTTGAGACAATCCGACGAATTCTTCCGTTTGAGGAGGCATGTTATGAGGCGAAGAGCAATCTGTCGAGGTCTAGTTATTGCCATTGGGGCTGGCCTCCTGGGGATGACGACGGGGATTGTCCGTGCCGAGGATACGCCCCAACGCGAGGGGCCATCCACGTATGCGGCCGAGATGAACAAAAACTTCACCGATCCCGACGCGAACATCCGGCAGTTCGTGAAACAATTCGAGAGCGAGTCGCGGGACGTCTACGTCAAACGTCACGACATTACTCGCGCCGTCGGGCTGCAAGCCGGCGATTCGGTGGCGGACATCGGCGCCGGCACGGGCTTGTTTACGTTCTTGTTTGCCGAAAAAGTGGGCCCCAATGGTGCCGTCTACGCCGTGGACATCGGACCGGCTTTCGTGAAGTACCTCGCGGAACAGGCCAAGCAGCGCAAGCAAGAGCAGGTTGTCAAGACCATGCTGAAATTCCCCGGACTCTGCGGAGTTGCCCGCCGGCTCGATCAACGTTGCCTTCATCTGCAACACCTATCACCACTTCGAGCATCCCGAGAAGATGCTGGCATCGATCCACCGCGCGCTGCGCCCGGAGGGGCGACTGGTCATCGTCGACTTCGACCTTCGCAAGGACAGCGGCGAGTTCGTCAAGAAGCGGGCTCGTGCCGCCAAGGAGGTCTACTTTCGGGAGATCATCGCCGCCGGCTTCGAGCAGATCAATGTAAAAAACGCCCCCGCGATCAATGACAACTTCTATGCAGAGTTTCGGCGGCTCATGCACGAGCACCAGGCAAAGCCCGCCGCTGCAACAGATCAGCCGAAATCCGGTCGCTGATCTCGGTTGTTGCTGTTCGAGCGGAGCAGGATAGACGAAGAAGGGGTTTCATGAATTCCTCGGACCTTGCCGCGGCGATTCCCCCTTCCTTGCCTCGATTGTTCCTGTCCTTCCTGAGACTGGGCACGACGGCCTTTGGCGGCCCTGCGATGGTGGCGTACATCGGCAAGATGGCCGTTGAGCAGAACCATTGGCTCGACGACGAGAGTTTCCAGGATGGCGTCGCGCTCTGCCAAACGATACCTGGGGCGACCGCCATGCAGACGGCCGCCTACGTGGGGCTGCGGTCGCGCGGGATCGCTGGGGCCGCGGCCTGCTTCGTGGGCTTTGGCCTGCCGGCGCTTTGTTTCATGGCGGGCCTTTCGGCCGTTTACGCCCGCACGCATGATCTTCCCTTGGTGCTGGCGGCCTTCCAGGGCCTCCGCGCCGTGATGGTGGCCATCGTTGCCAATGCGGCCCTCACTTTCGGGAAGCGGTCCTTGCGGGCACCGGCCGACATCATCATCGCCTGCCTAGCAGCGGCCCTGTTTGCGGTCAAGATGAATCCGATTCTTGTGATCCTCTTGGCGGCCCTCTTGGGCCTCGCGCTTTACCGACGCGTTAGACTCAAGCCCCCAGCGGCGGTCGAGCCAGCAGTGAACACCCGTTCTCGATGGCGTCTGATGCCGATTCTCGCGGTTGTAGCCGCGGGGTTCGCCCTGCTCTTCATGGTAGACCGAGGGCTATTCGATCTTGGCATCCTCATGTTCCGAATCGACCTATTTGCCTTCGGCGGTGGTTTCGCTTCGGTCCCGCTAATGTACCACGAAATCGTCGATGTCCGCGCGTGGATGGATGGTGAGACGTTGATGAACGGGATCGCTTTGGGGCAGGTCACACCAGGCCCCATCGTAATTACGGCAACCTTTGTAGGTTACTTGTTGCGCGGCATCGCGGGAGCGATCGTTGCCACCGTGAGCGTCTTCTTGCCATCGTTTCTGATGGTCGTTGGGGTCATACCCTATTTCGACCGGTTGCGAGCGTCAGACTATTTCAATCGTTGCATGTCCGGCATACTTGCCTCGTTTGTCGGCTTGCTCTTATCGGTGACGATCCAATTCGCCCTGGACGTTTCTTGGGACGTTCCCAGGACTCTGCTCGCGGGGGCCGCCCTGGCGACGTTGCTTCTCAGTGTGGACGTTCTGTGGGTGGTTCTCGCGGGCATTGCCCTCTCGTTGATAATCTTGTAGTCTGCCCAGCGCCGCCCGATGGCAGTGAAGGATAACACGATGCAGGCCCGTGAAAGCGGCGGGGGGCAATTCCGATGCTGTAGATGGCGTCACGGCAAGACCGTGGGGATGATTTGGGGACAGACATAAGCGTAGCACAACACGAGCAAGCCGACCAGGAGGGAAAACGGGAGGGAAAACGGGTCAGAACTGTTTCTCCTCAGTCAATCGTGGTTTGCGGGCCCAAGAATAGTCCTGCCCACTGTTCTCCCTCTGCGACGGGTTTGAACAGGAGATAACAGAGGCAACGGAGACGGGCCGCTCCTCCGTTGACTCTGTTTCCTCATGTTCAAGTTGATCCACAATTACGCCGCGCGAGTGCCACTGGCTACGCCAGTGCTTTCGGCGGTTCAACGTCCTGCCGGAAATGCCCGGTCCTCAATCCGCCCCGACGGCGGCACTGGCAAAGCCAGTGGCACTCCCTACCGCACTGGCAGAGACAGTGGCACTCGCTGCCCGGACCGGCAAGTCGGCTCAATGCTCATTGTTCCACGCGGCGATAGGCACCGTAGTTCTGCTCCGCCAGCGACTTCATGAACGAGTCCAACGGCCCGCCGGGCGGACCGGGGGCAATGCCGATCGTGTAGATGGAAATCCGCCGGGTGAAGTTCGCTTCGGCGACGGCCGCCAAAATGGCCTGGGGCGCGGCGATCTTGCCGGCGTTCGGCTCGCCGTCCGAAAGGAAGTAGACCGCCTCGGCGTCGAAGCGGAAGGCCGCTTCCAGGGCGTCGTAGGCGGCCGTGTCGCTGCCGGCCCGGAGCAGGTAGACGAACTGCTTCGCGGTCTGCTTGGCGGCCGCCGTGGCCGGCATGAGGTTCCGCTGCCAAACCAGCACCTCGTGGTTGAAGGCCACGATGTTGAACGACGCCTCAGCGGGCAGACCGTCGATGGCACTGGTCAACTCGCGCTTGGCGGACGTGATCCGCGGGCCCTTCATGCTGCCCGAGATGTCGATCACGAAGACCATCCGCCGGGCCTGAATGGCCATCCCGTAATACGAGGGCGTGCCCGCCCGCGCGGCCGCCGCCGACGGGTCCTTCGCCGGCTTCGGCGGGAACTCGAAACGATCCTTGTGCCCCTTCCACCAGGTCTGCCAGGCCTCGCTGTTGGTCCAGAACGCTTCGCCGGTAACCTCGGTGAGGTGCTGCGCGACGTCGCCGCGGCACTCCCCATCGATGCCGGGCATCAGCGCGACAGCGCCCCGACGGCCTGCGGCAGGCGGACCCGGATCATGGCCTGGATCACGGCGCGGCGGCAGGCGAACACCTTCGCAAAGCATTTCAGTTCGGTCATCCGCTGGAGCGACGCCAGGGCTTGCCGATCGGCCTGCCTGCCCAACTCGTCGGCCACCGTGGCGATCGCCAGGACGCCATCGCCCGTGGGCACCACGTACTGGTCCAAAAACTTGCCCAGGTCGCGCTGCGTGTCGGGCAGATCGGAAGCCAGCAGGACGGCGATCAGCGGCGCAACCAGCCGAATCCCGATTTTCTTGGCGTGGATTTCTTTGCTGAGGTTCTTCAACAGGAAGACGCAGGCGTCGTTGTCGTCTTTTCCCGCCAAGAGGGCCTCGTAGGCCGCCTGCAGCACTTCCGCCGCGGGATCGGCAAACCGCGAAGGCACCAATAGCTTGGCGGCATCCAACGGCGGCAAGTCTCGCAGTCCCAGGGCGCCCTTGACCCGTTCCGCCGCGCTCGAATTGTGGAGTTGCCGCTGTGCCGACCGGATGGCATCGGGATTGGCCTTGCCCTCGGCGGCCGGTGAGACCACGGGCCGGCCGGCGATCAGGCCGAGCGCGGCTGCCAGGAAGATCGACCACAGGGCTCGCATGGCCGGCTCATGGAAAAGGCGAGATCGGAACAACCAGCGACGGCCTTTGCCGCGGACGTAGGACGAGTTTTTCAACTCGTTCCGTCGTCTCCGACGAGTTGGAAAACTCGTCCTACAATTATAGTCAACCCACTTTGACGCAAGACCTAGGGGACGATCTGGGGACAGACATAAGCATAGCACAAGACGAGCAGGCCGACCAGGATTGCCAGCACGAGGCTGTGTTTGAAAACGGCCTTGAAAATGGCGGCCTCCTTGCCTTCCTGATTGGTGGCGGTGCTGGCTACCACGATGGATTGGGCGTCGATCATCTTGCCCATCACGCCGCCGGCGCTGTTGGCCGAGGCCATCAAGATGGCGCTCACGCCGAGTTGCTCGGCGGTGACTTTTTGCAGATTTCCAAACAGGGCATTGGAGCCGGCGTCGGTCCCGGTCAAAGCCACCCCCAACCAGCCCAACAGGGTCCCGAAGAAGGGGAAGAGCCAGCCGCTGCGAGTCAGGCTGAGCCCCAGCACCGTGTCCATGCCGGAGTAGCGCGTGACGTAGGCCAATCCGACCATGAAGCTGATCGCCAGCAGCGAAGGGACGAGTTGCCGGAACGTTCGGCCCAGGATCGCCAGCGTTTTGCGAAGCGGCATCCCCAGGAGCATCGCCGCGAGAAAGGCGCCGGCAAACACGGCCGTGCCCGGCAGCGAGAGCACGTTCAGGTCCATTTTGGCCTCCTCGGGCGTCAGCTCGGGGACGACCGGGGGAACCCGCATCACGACGTTGTGCAAGCCGGGCATGGGGAAGTTGAGCGCGGGCACTTTCAGGTACTTGCCTATTGCGGGCATGCCGCACACAAAGATGAGGATCGACGAGAGAATGAAGGGCGACCATCCCTTCAAGACGGCGATTGCGGAGTGCCGCCGCGGCTTCAGTTCCGCCTGGCGGCCGCCGACTTGCATGAGATGGCGGGGTCTCCAAAGCTTTAGAAAGACCACCATCACCAAGAGCGAGAAGATGGCCGCCACCACGTCCACCAGGCTGTTCTCCACGTAATTGGACCAGAAGAACTGCATGCCGGCAAAGGCCGCGCCGCTGACGAACAATGCCGGAAACACCTCCCAGGTGGCCTTCCAGTTCACCATGCTGCGAACGAGCCAGAGGGGAAGGATGAAGGAGAACGGGGGCAGAATGCGGCCGATCATGGCGCTGAGCGCGGGTTCCGGCAGGCTGGTGACGGCCGCCAGCACGCGGACCGGATTGCCCACGCCGCCCCAGGCCACCGGGGCCGTGTTCGCCAGCAGGCAGACCGTGGCGGCCTCGAAAGGCGGAAACCCCAGGCCGATCAGGAACGATCCGGCGATGGCCACCGGGGCACCGCCGCCGCCGCTCCCCTCCAGGAACGCGCCGAAACAGAAGGCGATGAGAATGACCTGAATCCGCCGGTCCGACGACAGGGCGGCAATCGACTCCTTCATCACCTGAAACTGCCCGGTCTCCACGGCGACGTGGTAGAGAAAGATCGAGGCGATGATGATCCAGGCGATTTTCAGAAAGCCAAACACGAAACCCAAGAGAGACGCCTCGGCGATCAGCATCGCCGGCATGTGGAACACGACCGCGGCCAGCAGCACGGCCATCGCCATGCCGCAGAGCGCCGCCACCCAGACCCGCCTCTTCAAGACCAGCAGCACGAAGAAGAGCGTCAAGACCGGCAGCGCGGAAACCGCGGTGGAAAGCGGCCAGGCGCTCAACGGGTCGTAGTTCTGGGTCCAGGTCATGAGGTGACAAGGTGAGGGGGTGAAGGGGTGACAAGGTGACGGGGTGAGAACACGCGCGGTGACGTCGGGCTCTTCGTCACCTTGTCACCCCGTCACCTTGTCACCCCCTCACCCCGTCACGTCGGCCGCAGAAGCCAAGTGTCCTTGTGGTTGATCATTCCGACGAGCGTCGATAGGATCTCATCGTACGTCACGTATATGGCCTTTCCTTTATCCCTATTCAAGTAGCCGCACTTGACGGCAAATTGGAGCCACACCTGTGTCTCTGCCGCTTCGGTCTCAGAATCGGAGAGCTTGCTGACGAACGCCCCTTCGTAGCGCCGCTTTCGCCAGCCCTCGGCCAGGTTTGCGCACACGCTTCTCGACGCCCGCCGGATTTGATCGGTCAGCGAATACGTCTCTTCCTTCGGAAAGCTTTTCGACAGATCAAATATCCGCATCGCCGCATCAAACGCCTTCCGATACACCTCCAAATCGCAGTGTGTCTTGACCTTCGTCTTCACCTTGTCACCCCATCACCCCATCACCCCGTCACCTTGTCACCCCATCACCTGCCCATCGCCCCACATGCTCCACAGCCGAT
Organism: uncultured Planctomycetaceae bacterium; assembly: GCA_963759115.1. Classification (GTDB taxonomy): domain Bacteria; phylum Planctomycetota; class Planctomycetia; order Pirellulales; family Thermoguttaceae; genus CAVWXT01. Next base: position 1,472,879 of record CAVWXT010000005.1, on the reverse strand, counting down.
CGTTCGCCCGCTCCTGATTCCATTGGTCGCTCGGCGGGAAGAATTCCTTCTGGGGATCGCGGCCCTTCCGTCGCAGGGCGTCCTGGATCGCTTCGCCGTTGAGTTCGAAGCCCAGGCCCGGGCCGTCGGGAACGCGGACGAAGCCGTCCTTGATCAGCGGCTTGGGCACTCCCTGGACGAGGTTGTCGTAGTAAGGCGTGTCGACGTTGTGGTGTTCCAAGACCAGGAAGTTCTCGGTGGCCGCGGCGCAATGCGCGCTGGCAAACAGCAGCACGGGCGAGCCGGCCATGTGCATCGCCATGCCGATGCCGCGTTCCATGGCCAGATCGCCGATCTTCTTGGTCTCCAGCAGCCCGCCCGAGGTGGCCAGATCGGGATGGCAGATCGAGATGGCCTTCTTCTCGAACAGGGGCAGAAAGCCTTCCTTGAGATAAATGTCCTCGCCGGTCAGGATCGGCGTGGTACACGAGTTCTTCAGCCGCACGTAGTCGTCGGTGTAGAACCAGGGGATCATGTCTTCCAGCCAGGCCAGGTTGAAGGGGTCAAGCGCTTGCGCCAGCTTGATGGCATCCTCGACGCCGAAATGCCCAAAGTGATCGGTTGCCAGGGGAACGTCCCAACCGATGACGTCGCGGACCGTGCGCACGTACTCTTGCAGCTTCTTGAGTCCCCGCTCCGTGATGCGGATGCCCGTGAACGGATGCGGAACCCGGTTGAAGGGCGTGCGGGCCGTAATGTCGGGATCGACGCCTTGTCCTTGTGGATAGGTCAAGGCGCCCTCGATGCCGCGAAGCAACGAAATGCCGAGATCCATTTTCAGGAAGGTATAGCCTTGGGCGTGGCGCTCTTTGAGCCGCTGGCCCGTCACCTGCGGATCGGGGCTCTCGCGGGTGTCGGCATAGATGCGGACGCGGTCGCGGAATTGTCCGCCCAACATCTGCCAGCAAGGGACCCCCCAAGCCTTCCCGGCCAGGTCCCAGCAGGCCATCTCGACGGCCACGACGCCGCCCGCCTGCCGCGCGTGGTGGCCAAACTGCTTGAGCTTGCGGAAGATCTTGTCGACGTGGCAGGGATTCTCGCCCAGCAGCCGGCTCTTGAGCATCAGCGCGTAGGTTGGGCTGGCCCCATCGCGGACCTCGCCGTAGCCGCTAATGCCCTGATTGGTGTCGATTCGCACCACGTAGCTGGTCATCTCGCAGCATAGGGGCACGACGCGGAGGTCGGTGATCTTCAGCGCCGACGGCTCCGACCGCGTGTTCACCCGGCCGTGGGCCTCTTCGGCGTCCGTATCCGAAACGAGGCCACCCAACCCCGCCGCGCCGGCGGTGCCCAGCCCGATCGCCTTGAGAAGGTCGCGCCTTTTCATGATATTTTCTCCAGGAGTGTTTCTCGGCAACGGCATTGATTCTAACCTTCGCAGGGCGATACCTCAAGCTTCCTGGGCGGAGGACGGCTCCAACAACGAGCGAATTGGCGATGGCCGCGGCCGGTGGCTGCCTTTAGGTGGTTGTTCCCCTCGTAGAAAAATGGTAGAATTCCAGCGTTGTGGCCGGACCGAGGAAAGGAAGAAACGGCTTGGCCTTCACGATCGAGTATTCGCCGGATGTCGCGTGTTGGTTCGAGCGGTGGGAGTGAAGACTCGCAACGTCATCAGAATCGGCGGAGAGGAGATCGAGCTATGAAAACCATCGAGCGGATCGACGCTACCGATAGTCTCGCCAAGTACACCGAACACACGGCGGATTTTCCGATTATCATCACGGATCACGGCCAACCGATCGCTGCTCTCATGCCGATTCCCAACGCCGACATGGAAACGGTGTCGCTGAGCGCCAATCCGCAGTTTCTCTCGCTGATCGCACGTTCGCGAGCGCGTCAGGAATGCGACGGGGGCGCTTTGAGCGAGGAGATGCGACGTCGTTCGGAAACGATGTCTGCTGACGCGGAAGCCACCGATTGGTAGAGACGATTATCTTGCCAACGAGCGAGTCCAATAAACGCGAGTTCGAGACCGGCAACCGCTCGAAGACCGACTACCGCGACGAGGAGTTTACGTTCGAGCGGAGTGAATGTTAGCCCGTTCTGCCTTCTTGTACAAGGAACAGGTGCGATGCTTGACGCCGAGTATTTTAGGGAACACCTAACAACCCAGATTCAAGAACTGGGATTTGGATCTTGTTCCGTTGTGATCCACTTGACTGACGGATCGTCGTTAACGGCCAAAAGTGTTAATCCCAAGAGAGTCCATGACGGATACGTCCTTCTTGAAGTGTTCCCAGAAGAGGGCGTTACTGAGGAGAGCAAGGCGAAGCGAAGGAAAGAGGGCGGGAGCAAGGATGTGTTCTACGACAGGGTCGCCGTACCGTACGAGTACATTACTCGCGTTTTGTTGACGGTTGCCGCCCCCGAAGGAGAGAACTTTATCGGATTCGACCGATAGTGACAGGTAGCGAGAGGGGGCAACAAGGGGCGCGCTGGTTTCTGTGGTTCGGTTTCGCGGACGGAGGAGAACAGGGCACCGATGATATTGATGTTGCCGGAAATGAGTGACACCCCATTTTCTCTCCTGAATTGCGGTGATAACTTGGACGCGGTGGAGTTGCAATCCCGGTAAAAAGGCAAGCGTGACATGCGACACGGTTGGAAACGATGGAAATCGAGGTCGGTGAGGTCGCGGCCGAAAGTGGTGTTTGCCAGGGAACAGCTAGTGGAGCAAGCCGAGAGTTGTCAAGCTGCGCTTGCAAAGATGCGCCGAGTTACAGAACTGGTTCTCTTGCCGCAGACGAATGGGAAAAGAAGATAGCAGAGGTTGAGCCGTTAACCGAGCACAAACGATTCTTGCTGAGGGACTATGAAAACGAGGAGCACGCCATTCTCTCGAAAGACACGAGAGGCTTTTTTGGCACGCTGTTTGGCGTTCCTCCGGGGAATTCGAATCCATCTTCCGAAGACTCCAAACGATTACGTGAGTTGCGGGAGTTGTGCAACAATGTTCGTGCAATACTTGAGGATTATTGTGCGCATTTCGACCCACCTGAGCCATATCGCTCTTCACTGCCTTGGCTCCCGGGCTACAAACTTCTTTGGTTCCACAGACTTCGAGATAAATTCAAGTACCATGAGTTTGAGGAACTCAAGAAACATGAGGCGCGAGTGTCACAAACACGCAGGCAGGCGCTCAATAAAATCGCGAAGATGGACCAGGCTGAACAGATACTGTTGCGCAAGCGTCACCGAGAAGAACGCATAGCCGCCACAGCAGCCGCCCATCTTGGAAAGACGCGCGAACACGCGGACAAGATTAAACCGACATTAACTGGACAAACTGAATTTAGCCAAGACTGTCCGTATTGTGGTCTCCCGTTGAGCGTTTCCGCCCATGCTGACCATATCTATCCGGTTTCCAGGGGTGGACAGTCCACGGTTGAGAACATGGTCCTAATATGCGACCGATGCAACAATCGTAAGGCTGACATGCCTCTCCGTGAATTCATGAACAAATACAACCTCGACAGGGATCGCATCGAAGCAACTCTGGAGAAACTTGGAAAACGATTCTGACCCCGCTGTTAGAATTGAATCGCAACCTTATGCAAAACTGGTATAGGTGAAAACATCGCAGGGACGTTTGAATGGGCGTTTTTGAGGAAGGTCCATGCAAAAAGGAGTCCCTGCGATGGCAAGTCATCTTACCTTGGAAGAGCGCGAGGTCATAGCCCACATGCAGCGAGCTGGGAAAATGCAAACGCAGATCGCCGACCGGCTCGGCCGCAGCAAGAGCACGATTTCCCGCGAACTGCGACGCAATCGCAGCCGCAACGGCTATTGGGCGGTGGCCGCCCAGGGGAAGGCCAACCGCCGTCGGAGCCAGCGGCCGTGGACGGCCAAGATGCAGCGGCCGGCAGTGCGGCGTTACGTCGCCGACCGCTTGCGGCAGCGATGGTCGCCCGACCAGATTGCAGGCCGTGCGCGCAGTGACTTTCCCGGCGATCGGCGACGGTGGATTTCGCCCCCCACGATCTACGCCTGGATCGGCGGCGAGGAAGCCAGCGGGAAGCACTGGCGGCGTTATCTGCGGCGTCTGGGCCGAAAGCGGCCCAACTGGGAAAAACGCGGGCGGATTCGCACCGGCACGAGCATCGAGGGACGCCCCGTGGTCGTGGATCGCCGCCGTCGCTTCGGCGACTGGGAAGGGGATACCATCGTGGGCGCCAACCGACGCGGCGGCGCCGTCACGCTGGTCGAGCGGAAGTCGGGCTATTTGTTGCTGGGCAAGGTTCCCACCTTGCAAGCGGCGACGGTCCGTCAGACCGCCGCCGAGTTGTATCGGACCACGCCTCCGAAGCTGCGGAAGACGCTGACGCTGGACAACGGCAAGGAGTTCGCCGAGCACGAGCGGTTGACGGAGGAAGCCGCTTTGAAGATCTACTTTGCGAAGCCGTACTGCGCGTGGCAGCGCGGCACGAACGAAAACACCAACGGCCTGGTCCGGCAGTTCTTTCCCAAAGGCACGGATCTGGTCGGCATCCCCAATCATCGTTTTACCAAAGTCCAACAACTTCTCAACGACCGCCCGAGAAAACGCCTCGGCTATCGAACTCCTAACGAAGTTCTCGCCTCTCGCCTAAAGGTTGCGATTTAGACTTGACAGCGGGGACAGCGAGCAATCGGCAGGTGATAGCCGAATCGGGTTTAGCGTGCTGGGACGCGCAAGAGTGACATCACTGAAATTGACGTTGCCGGAAATCAGTAATGTCGCGTTCGCTGAGACCAAGGACGGATGCGATGATTGTCGAAAAGTGCATTTACTGTGCCGCCACCTTTGACTCGTCCGCGGGGGAAGGGGACCATGTTCTTCCCGCCGCTTTGGGCGAGTTCAAAGACGACGTACGTTTCCGGCGAATTTGTCCGTTGTGCAATTCTAGGGTGGGCGCGTTCGAGCAACAGGTGATGCAATCTGGTCCCGAGGGCTTCTTTCGCACGATAGTGAAGCCAGCCTCAAAGCGGCTCAGAAGGCGTGGGGGTGGCCGCCAGAGAGGCGCAATGGGGGCATCCGCTCCAAAGTCCCAGTTCCAATGGGATGGTTGGTCGATATCGGGCGGTCCCTCTTCAGATGATCCGCTGGGTGTTTCCCCTTTTGACCAAGTCGTTGTGCGTGATGGACAAGGACGGGATCACTCCATTCGCCTTTTTCCAAGAATGCGCAAGAAGCAGCTCCAACAGCAGGTCGAGCAACTCGCCATTAGCTCGGTGAGGGAGATTCGGTGTTTCTGTTCCAATGAGAGCGATCTCAAGGACTACTCCAATCTGCTTGAGGCAGTCTGGCCACATCTTCGAATGGAAGGTCCAGACAAGAGCAGAATCGAGCCGGGAGTCTACGAGGTAGCGATACATAGGGAATTCAGAGTAAAGGACCCGTACTTTCAGGCTCTTGCCAAGATCGCATTTCACTATTACCTCGCGCACTCACAACGAGGCAGTCGCGGAGACGAACCAGCGTTCGCGGATATCCGCGATTTTATCATGAACGGCGGGAACAGAGATCGCCTCTTTCGCGATTCGGGTAGGTTTTTCGCAGATCCCTTTCCTCCCGTGTCAAAAGGTATTGGCGCGGTTGTTCCAGCCAACTGGTGCCACGTTCTGGCCGCTAACGAAACCACCGACGTTGCCGTTGTGTACCTGCGTCTGTTCATCGGCCCGAATCATCTGCCGAAACCCGTTCACGTGACGCTCGGCCAAATCAATAGCCGGGTTCATGTGCTTCGTCCTGTTTGGGCGCATGCCTACGTGTACGAGCCAGTGGCTGATAGTTCGCGGTTTTGTGGGCACGTTTATCGCGGCACAATCATGCCTATCCCGGTCTGCCAATCGTAGGGTGCGAGCGCGCTACCCTTTGATCCACAATGTGGTATACTCTGTGCGAAGGAACAGTTCTCATCGGGGCCGGTCATGGCAAGTATGAAGGACATCCGGGCGGTGGGGCGGAGGATCGGCCGCGAGTTTCGGCCGCAACGAGTCATTCTTTTTGGCTCGCATGCTCGGGGTGCGGCCGGGCCGGAATCCGACGTCGACCTGCTGGTGATCGCCCCGTTCGAGGGCACCGGCTTCCGGCAATCGCTCAAAATCCTCAACCAGCTTGATATTCGCCTGCCCGTCGACCTGATCGTCTACCGCCCGGAAGACGCCCAGCGCCGGTACGCCGAGGGCGATCCACTGATCCGCGAAGCGCTCGACCACGGCAAGGTACTTTATGCCCAGCGAGACGGCGGCGGCCGTCTTGTTGCCGCCGGAAACGTGCTGGAGGAGGAAGCCGCAACGTTCACGCAGTTGCGGCGTCCAGCACGGCGTCGACCGCGGCCGTGAAGTCGGGCAAGAGCACGGAAGACGCCACGGCCCCGCGGCCGAAATCCCCGTGCAGGCGGTACGCCGCGCCGTCAAGAGTCAAGACGAGGATCTTCTGTTCCTTGGGATCGACGATCCAATATTCCGCCACTCCGGCCCGGGCGTATTCCTGGCGTTTGGTCTCCAGGTCTCGCTGCCGGTCCTCATCGTCCTCGCTGACGACTTCCATCACGAGATCAGCCCCTTGCGGCTGATGGTGGGGATCGGAAATTCGCCCCGGCCGCAGATACACGATGTCCGGATCGCGGAACTTGCCGGGCCAGAGCCGGATGGGAAGCGGCGCAAAGAAGACCTCGCCCGCGCCCAGCCCGGCGACGCAACTTTCCAACAGCCGGAACAGGAAACGCACGATCCGCTGATGAAAAGGGTTGGGCATGGGCAGCACCTCAATGTACCCGTCGGACAATTCAACGGGCCGATTGGTCCGGTTCTGAAGGGCCAAGTATTCCGCTTCAGTCCACTGGCCTTGGAGCGGAAAGAGGAGAGCGACGGGCCAAGACGGCTCGCCCGGCGCGGACGGCGGCGGATGTGGAACCATCGTGGAAAGGGAGTCGGTCTGCATGGCGTGGTTCCTCCGGGACTCGCCTCCCATTTTATCCAGGCGTCTTACGCCCTACAAGGCTGTCTGAGGCGCACGGCGAGGCGGGTACTACCCCAGCCCGTGCTTGGCCAGCTTGTCGCGGAAGGTGGAGGACTTCATGCCCAGCGCCGCGGCGGCGGCCGTCTTGTTGCCACCGGAATTGCGCAGGGCCTCCTGGAGCAACTGCTTCTCGGCGTGGTCGATGGCGGCCTGAAAACCGCCCAGCGGCAGCCGCTGGTTGGGATCGGGCCCGCCGATCTCGGTGGCGAGGATCTCGGCCGTGACGCGGCCGCCGCCGATCAGGTAGACGCGTTCCAGCGTGTGGTAAAGCTCCCGCACGTTGCCCGGCCAATCGTGACGCCCGAGCAAGTCCAGCGTGCCCGGCTCGATGCGGCACGGCCGATCCCCGGCGATGCGTTTCAGCAGGTGTTCGGCCAGCAGGGGCACGTCTTCCAGGCGCTCGCGCAAGGGCGGGATGTTGATCCGCAGCACGTCGAGCCGGTAGTAGAGGTCCTCGCGGAACGTGCCCTCGCCGATCTTCTCCAACAGGTTCCGCTTGGTCGAGGCGATGATCCGCACGTCGGCCTTGATCAGGGCCGTTCCGCCGACCCGCTCGAAGACCTTTTCTTCGATCGCCCGCAGCAGCTTGGGTTGCTGTTCCAGGGGGATGTCGTCGACGTTGTCGAGGTACAGGCTGCCGCCTTCGGCCAGATCGAAGCGGCCCTTGCGCTGCTGTTCGGCGCCGGTGAAGGAGCCTTTCTCGTGGCCGTACAGCTCGCTTTCGATCAGTTGCGGAGCGAAGAGCGTGCAGCCCACTTTGACGTAGGGGAAACCGTGGCGGTGCGAGTTACGGTGGATGGTGGTGGCCAGCAGGTCCTTGCCCACGCCCGTCTCGCCGCACAAGAGGACATTGGCATCGGTCTTGACGCAGATTTCGACCATTCGCTTGACGCGATCCATGGCGGCCGAGCGGCCGATGATCGACGCCTCGACCTCGGCCGCCGAGAAGGTCGCCGCGGGGCGCGACTCGGCGCGGCAGCCTGATGCTGCCGCTCGATGCGAGCCAATAGCGGCAGGACGTCCTCGTTGCGAAAGGGTTTGGTGAGAAAATCGAACGCGCCGAGCTTGACCGCCTCGACCGCCACGGGAATGCTGCCGTAGGCCGTCATCATGATGACCTCCATGTCGGCCAGCGGCCCCTGCTTGATCCGTCGCAGCAGCTCGATGCCGTCGAGCTTGGGCATTTTGAGATCGGTCACCACCACGTCGAACCGCCCGGCGGCCAGTCGGTCGAGGGCTTCCTCGCCATCGGCGGCCACGACGACCTCGTGCCCCTGCGTGGCCAGATCGTCGGCCAGGGTGATCCGCTTGATCTTTTCGTCGTCGACGACCAGGATTCTCATGGGCTTTTCAACAGCGGCAAGATGGCGCGGCGAACTCGCCCGGCAGCCTGTGCGGCTAGCTTTGCTTGCTTCTTCGTGGCGTCGATCCCGGGATATCGGTAGCGCACCGCATAATCACTCAGTAGCTGGGCATCCCCGACGAGAAGCGTCAAGGGAGGAAAGACCGTCGTGCAAAGCCGTAGCAGTCCTTCAAGATCGTGCGTCTTGCCGAAATGAACCCCGCGTTCCTGCAAGACGGCCTTCATGAACTTCTCGGCCGCTTGCTGCGCATGGAAGCAGATGGAGTCAGCGGGCACTTTGCGACGACGCAACAGTCCCGTTGCCACTGAGTAATCTTCCTCGGCCTTGGCCAACCACTCAGCGGTCAGGTCTTTCATAAAGCACCTTGCCGAGTCGGACGGCATCGTGAAGGAAGAAATCACCGGCCTCGATACGTTGCACAAGCCTTCGGGCGTCGCAGACGATCAGGTCCAAAGGAAACGAATAGTCGACCTTGCGGCGAAGCGCTAATGACGCGTCGCTGCCGGCCGGTCGATCCGTGACTACCAGCAAATCGACATCGCTTTCGGGGCCTGCTTCTCCTTGGGCATGGGACCCGAATAGAATAATCCGCTGCGGCGAGATTTCTTGGGCGATGCGGTTCACCAGCGACTGAATCTGCTGAATCTGCGGCGGCGACGGTGTGCGGTTTCTCGGGCGGGGAGTGCGGCGGCGTTTCGTTTCAGGTAACGTGAATTGTCTCTGCATGTTCCGCGTCCCAACGAGAAATGAGCTTATGCATCCACTCTAGTCAAAACCGTACCGCCGGGCAAGCCCTTGACAGCCGCACGGACGCTCGCTACAGGGGAGAATCCAGGGCAACGGTTCTTCCGGCGCTGTCAGCCGCCGGCCTTCAGTCCTCACGCGTGAGACTCAGGCAATCATGCAATACGAAGTCGAGATGAAGTTCCCCGTGGCTGACATGGCGGCGTTGGAGGGCCGGCTAGCCGGCTTGGGAGCGACGGCATCCGTCGCTCAATCCGAAGTGGACGCGTATTTTGCCCATCCGGCCCGCGATTTCGCCCGGACCGACGAAGCCCTGCGAATTCGCCGCAAGGGCTCGCAGAGCTACATCACGTACAAGGGCCCCAAGATCGACGCGACCACGAAGACCCGCCACGAAATCGATCTGCCGTTGCCGCCGGGTGAGGAGACCGCCCGGGCCTGGGCGGGGCTTCTGGAGGCGTTGGGATTCACGGTGGTCGGCGAAGTCCGCAAGTCGCGCCGCAAGGCCCGGGTCGTGTGGCAGGATCGAAGCGTGGAAGTCTCGCTCGATGAGGTCGAACGGCTGGGAACGTTCGTGGAACTGGAACTGATCGTCGAGCCGGCCGGCGTCGAAGCGGCCAGGCAGTGCATCGCGTCGCTGGCCAATGCCCTGGGGCTCGAAGAGAGCGAGCGCCGGAGCTACCTGGAACTCTTGATGGAGCGAGATAGCACGCAATGAATTGCCGCCCTCACATGTCTACAGAGCCGCGAGAATCACACTTTCCCTAGCTTCCCCAATTTGGTATATTAGCGGCGGCTTCTGGCATTGAGACGCAGTATGGACATATACGTTCAAGCCGGCGACAAGCTTGCTGTGCTCCTGGGCCTGCTATTCGTGGCCAGCATTGCTTGGGCTTTCTGGGACGCGCGATCGCGTGGCAAATCCGGCTGCCTGGTCGCGCTCTTGGTGGCCCTGCTGGCTTGGCCAATCAGCTTGATCGTGTGGCTGGTTTTCAGACCAGAGCTGCCGAAGATGCCTGGGAAAGTGCGTTTTGCGCGTATCCCATGCCAATGCGGGAGGCATGTGCGCGTCGAATCGCGAATGGCGGGCACAAAGGCGACCTGCAAATTCTGCGGCACGGAGGTAGCTGTCCCCGAGTTCTCGCAACTTCGGGAGATGCTGGCCGACGATGACGAATGAGGCCAGGGGAAGCGAGCCGTTAGACGCAGGCTGGAACAAGGACGGGACCGACATGCGACTCTGCAGCGCTTCCAAGCCTCGCAGGCCTCTGACAATCTTCTTCTCGGTCGGCGAGCCGAGCGGCGACCTGCACGGGGCCAATTTGATCCGGCAGTTGCAGAGCCGTTGCCCGGGGCTTCAGGCCGTCGGCTACGGCGGCCCCAAGATGGCGGAAGCGGGCTGCCAACTCCACGCCGACCTGACGGCCCTGGCTGTGATGTGGTTCGTCCGCGTGCTGGCCAACCTGCACACATTCTTGGGCCTGTTGAGTCGGGCCGATCGCTACTTCCGCCATCATCGGCCCGATGCCGTGGTGCTGATCGACTATCCGGGCATGAACTGGTGGATCGCCCGGCGGGCCAAGGTTCACGGCATTCCCGTGTTCTATTACACGCCCCCGCAGATTTGGGCCTGGGCGCGTTGGCGGGTCAATAAGATGCGGCGCTTCGTCGATCACGTGCTGTGCAGCCTGCCGTTCGAGGAAGCCTGGTTGCGCCAGCGCGGCTGCAACGCGACGTTTGTGGGCCATCCGTTCTTCGACGAGGTCCGCCGCTATCCGTACGACGAGCGTTTCATCGAACAGCGCCGCGGCCGGCCCGGCCCGCTGGTGGCGATTCTGCCCGGCTCGCGGACCCAGGAAGTCACCCACAACCTCCGCTGGTTCCTCAAGGCGGCCGCCCTGATTCGCCGACAGGTGCCGGACGTGCGGTTCGCCGTGGCCTCGTTCCGGCCGCAACAGGCCGACATCGCGCGACAGATGGCAGCCGAGGCGGGGTTGCCCGTCGAAATCTGCGTGGGCAAGACGCCCGAGTTGATGCGGCTGGCCGACTGCGCGATGTCGGTTTCGGGGTCCGTCTCCCTCGAACTGCTCTACCACACCACGCCCACGGTCATCCTCTACTGGATCGATCGGTTCGCGTATTTCGTGCAGGGGTTCTTTCGCAAGGTGAAATACATCACGCTGGTCAACCTGCTGGCCGCCGGCGGGCTGGACTCGGACGACCTGGCGCCGTTCGATCCGTCGCAGGCCGACGCCGATCGGGTGCTGTTCCCCGAGTACCTGACCTGCGAGGACAAGTCGGCCCAGATTGCCGGGCACGTCGTCGAGTGGCTGACCAATCCGGCCAAGCGGGCGGCGCGGGTCGAGGCCCTGACCGCGCTGAAGGACCAGGTGGCGCATGGCGGGGCCTCGCAGCGGGCCGCCGAGTATATCCTGGAAACGCTCGGCCAGCGCCGGCCGTCGGCGCCGCGACCACACTTCGTGTTGGACGGAAGAGGGGAAAAGGACGCGAGGAGAGAGGAGAGCGAAAAACGCCACGGGACGGCGGTCGGAGGATGATTGGTGTCGTGGAGAAATGACGGGCTGCGAAACCGCAAGCGGCTTACGGGGCGGCGACACCATCCCTCATCTCTCATCCACCATCCACCATCCACCATCCTTCCCCTTTTCCCCCTTCCCCCCTCCGGCTCCCGCCCTTATGCTGTCGATTGTCGCAAAATGGTCCGCCAGGAGTCGCATCCGTGCTCGTTGAACCCCCGCCCAGCCAATACGATCTGCACTTTTCGCTGTTTGGCTTCCCGGTCCGGGTTCACCCGATGTTCTGGCTGGTGACGTTGATGCTGGGCTACCAGTCGGGCGACGCGGCCTCGGTGCTGACCTGGATCGTGGCCGTGTTTCTGTCGATTCTCGTCCACGAACTGGGGCACGCCCTGACGATGCGAGCCTACGGGCTTCGTCCCTGGATCGTCTTGCACGGGTTCGGCGGCCTGACCGGCTACGAGCCGTCCTACGACTCCCGCTCAAGGGGTTCCGACACCCTGGGGCAAATCCTCATCAGCGCCGCCGGTCCCGCGGCCGGCTTTCTGCTGGTGGCGGTCTTGGTGCTGGGACTCGTGCTGGCGGGCCATGGCAGCAGCCTGTCTTTTCAGGCACTCTGGGGATTGCTGCCTCGTGTCGACCTGCAGAACGCGCGGCTTGAACTCTTGTTCAACAGGATGTTTCTCATTGGCGTGGTGTGGGGCCTGGTAAACTTGCTACCCGTGTACCCATTGGATGGCGGGCAGATCGCCCGCGAACTCTCGTTGAAACTCAATCCGCACGACGGCATTCGCCAATCGCTGTGGCTGTCGATCATTGCCGCAGCCGGCGTGGCGGCGTTCGCGGTGAGTCGGGAATTGTATTTCACCGCCGCCTTATTCGGTTATCTCGCCTACTCCAGCTACACGACACTGCAAGCCTACAGCAGTCGCGATCCGTGGTAAGGGTCGCCGCGCATTGGTGCGCCGCAAGGGGGACTGTCCCATTTTCGCGGCGGCAACCGGATCGGCAATGCAACGTCCAACAGCGCCGCGAAAATTGGGACAGTCCCCTGCGATCATCGGCGGAAGTTTTTTGGCAGAACGACAACGAATTTCCGACAAAGGCCTTGTAATGATTTTCAAGAACGCTAAAACATATTCTGTAGCGGGCATGATGCTGAGTGTCCGATGGTCGGAGTGATCAGCCCGAGGCCCGCATGGAAAGCTTGGAGGAGTAACTGTGGCCAAGAAGAAAGCAGCCAAGAAAGTCGCCAAGAAGCGCCCGCGGCCAAGAAGGTCGCCAAGAAGAAGACAGCCAAGAAGGCGTCGAAGATGGCCGGTTGCCGTTGCTAGTCATTGCACGCAACCAGTCTTCGGCCTGAGCTGTGGCAACTCGCACGAACACCGACTACGACGAGAAAGGGCCGCCGGAAGAATGTATTCCGGCGGCCCTAAGTGTTTATGGGGAAGAAACTCATGTTCTCGACCATGCCGAGCACTTCGACGTTGACCTTGCGGAACATGGCGATGGCCTTCACCGCCCTTCCCTCACCTCTTATCTCTCGGCTCTCGACTCTCGACTCCTCCCGCCCACGGCAAATTCGCCCAAATCCGCTCGGTGAGGCTCTGCGGCGGCGGCGGGACTTGGGCCAGGTGGCGGCAAGCCAATTGGGCCAGCGGGCCGGTTTGACGCGGGGAAGACACGAAATGGACCGCCCCCGCCTCGCGCATCAACCCTTCGTAGCCGGCCAGCGCGTGGTCGGCCACCACCGCCAGCCGTGCCGCGGGGAACTCGCGGGGCAGACGCGTCATGCGGCCCAACAGTCCGGCCACGTTGCCGCCCAGCTCGACGACCAGAAACGACGTCGGGCTTTGGGCCAGTTCACTCCAGCAGCCGTCCAGGGTTCGCGTTTCCCAGACGCGGACGCCCGCTTCGGCCAGTTCGCGTCGCAACGCCACGGCCCAACGGCCGGTGCGCTCGCAGACGATCAGCCGAGCGGGAACATTTTGGGCCGCCGTGCCGGCGGCCGCTAAACGGTCCGTATTTCCTTCACATCCATCACTCATCACTCACCATTCATCATTGCCCCGTCATTCCAGTCCCAGTTGCACCATGCGCCGATAGAGCCGGGGGCGCGTCATGCCGAGCAAGCGGGCCGCCCGGGCCTTATTGCCCTTCGCCCGCGCCAACGCCCGACGGATCAACTCGCGTTCGACGTGGCTGAGATATTCGTCCAGCACGATGGTTTCCTCCGGGCGGCGCGGGTGGGCGGCCGCTTGGGCAGCCCGATGGAGCCGTTCGGGCAGGTCGGCCACGTCGATTTCCGGCCCGGAAGCCCGCCGGTGCGCCTCGGCCACCGCCTCGGCCAGCTCGTCCAGGTTGCCCGGCCAGGCATAGGCGTCGAGCCGGTCGAGGGCCGCCGGGGTGAAACCGCCGATCTGCCGCGTGCCGGCCGCATTGCACTCCTCCAAGAACAACTGCGCCAACAGCGGCAAGTCGTCGCGGCGATGCACCAGCGGCGGCAGCCGAATCACGATCGTACTCAGGGCGGCCGCCAGGTCGCCGCGGAACTTCCCACGCCGCACCAGTTCGGCCAGCGGCTCCGCGGCCGTGGCCATCAGCCGCTCGGCCGGCGGCCGCCGCGCCAACAGGCCGGCCAACTCCACCTGCACGTCGGCCGAAAGCTCATCCACCCGGTGCAAGAGCAGCGTGCCGGGCGCGGCCGGCTCGCTCAACACGTTGGCGCGGGCGATCGACGCGATCACGGCGCCCAGCAGGTCGGCGCCCAGCAGCGAGCAATCGAGCGGCGTCAGCGAGCCTTTTCCCGATGCGGCAAAATGGATGACGGCAGCCAGATGCTGACGCCCGCTGCCCGGCGGACCGACCAGGAGCACGCTCGACCGGCTGGCGGCGGCCAATTCGACCTGCCGCCGCGCCAGTTGCATGTCCGGTCCTCGCCCGATCAGGCGATCGGCCCGATACCGCACGGCGGCCTCTTGCCGAAAGCGGCGAATGTGTTCGTGCAGGGCGTTCGCTCCCGGCTCGGCCGCCTCGGACGGATGTTCCGCCCCGGACTCATCGCGACCTGCAACATGGCCGACGACGGAAGCCGGCGGCTCGTCCGTCGGTTCCACCAGGGCGATGATTCCCAGCACGTCCTCCCCGCCGCGGCCCAAAGGCAGGAACCGGGCCCGACGTTCCACCAACGTCCCATCCTCGGCCAGGCGGGAAATCGCGGCGACGGCGATTTCGCCCGCGGCTGTGCGGGGCGGAGGGCAAAGCCCGGCCGCCACGCCGCCGGGGCCCATCGCGGTGGGGCCGGAATGGTAGGCACACCGCCGGCCCAAAAGCCCTTCAGCCGCCGGCCCCAGCCACTCCTGACACGCCCGATTGATGAACACGATCGTCAGGTCCTCGTCCAGCACGTAAATCGGTTGGCTGGCCGAATTGAGCAGCCGGGCCAGTTCGGTGGCAGGGAGGCGTGGAGTGGGCATGCAGAGAATCGCGGCCGGTGCCTGCACAATTTCGAGACTACTTGTCGCCGGGGTGACATACTGTTGTCACCCCCTCCTACGATAATACCAGCCAGCGCCATCGCCACAACAGCCAGATCAACCTCACCGAACCGCCGATGGCAGCGTGTCCCCCGTGCCTTGGCTGTGCTCCTCGGTAGGCATCGTACGAGAAGCCGCCACTCCAGGACGCGGGGCAGACTGGCGTGGCGGCCTATCTCTGCCGAAGTCCACCGACACGGCCTGATTGGATTCGCTCATCAGCGGACCGGGATACACCCCGACGCCGACGACCAGCAGGGCGCACACGACGGCCGCCCACCACGCCCCCGCGCCGCCCTGCGCCCGGGGCGTGGCCAGCGGGGTGCGAAAATACATCACGGCCACGATCCGCAGGTAGTAGGCCGCGGCCACCGCCGCATTCAACACGCCGACCACCGCCAGCCCCAAGAACCACGGCCACAAGTCCCCCTGATCGCCGCTCCCGCCATCGACGCTCAGTGCGCTGCCGAACAGGAACAGCTTGCCCCAGAACCCGGCCAACGGCGGAACGCCCGCCAGGCTGAACAGACAAACCGCCAACACGGCGGCTGCCAGCGGACGGGTCCGTCCCAGGCCGGCCAACTCCTCGACGCCGTCGATGCGGCGGTCGGGTCGACCCAGGTGTTCCAGCAGGGCAAAGGCGCCGATGGTGGCCGCCGCGTAAACGGCCAGATAGAACCACAGGGCGGCCGATCCGTTCCAAGAGCCCGCGGAGTTGCCGGTAGCCAAGGCCGCGGCCAGGCCGATGAGCATGTAGCCCGTGTGCGCAATCGACGAATAGGCCAACAGCCGGCGCAAATCGTCTTGCCAAAGCGCCATGGCATTGCCCAGGGTCATGGTCAAGACGGAGATCAGCAGCGCGACGCGCCACGCGTACGGTCCCATCTCCGGCATGCCGATCAAGAGGATCCGCACGATCGCCACGAGTCCCGCGGCCTTGGGCACGACGGACAGCACGGCCGCGTTGGGATGCGTGGTTCCCTGGTACACGTCGGGCGCGTAGAAATGGAACGGCACGGCGGCAATCTTGAAGCACAGGCCCGCAAAAGTGAGCACCATGGCCAGTTTGGCCAGGGCGGCGAACCCCGCGGGCAGCGTGCGGCTGCCGTCCAACGCGGTCCTGACGTCAGCCAGCGCGGTCGATCCGGCCACTCCGTAGAGGAAACTGAACCCGTACAGCAGGATCGCCGAAGAGAGCACGCTGAGAAAGAAGTACTTGGCGGCCGACTCCTGGCAGGCGACGTCGCGCCGACCCAGGCACAGCAGCACGTAGGTCGGGATCGAGATCAGTTCCAACCCCACGAACAGCAACACCAGGTCTCCCGCCCCGGAGACGAGCATCAAGCCGGCGGCGGTCAACAGCAGCGAGCCGGCATACTCGGGCGTGCCGCCGGTCACCAACGGCCGCCAGGTCAACAGCACCAAGAGGGCGCCGAGGCCGAGGGCCAACCACCGCCCGTGCCAGGCCAGCGCGTCGAGGTTCAGCGGTCCGCCCGCCGCCGCAGGGCCATCTTGCGACCTCAGAGCGACCGCCGCCAGCAGAATGGCCACCGCGGCAATCCAGCGCCACGACCGTTGGGCCGTCGAAAACGCCCCGCCCAGATAGATCGCCACCGCGGCTACGATCAGCACGATCTCGGGCGTCAGGCAGTAGAGGGTCGTGGTGGTGATCATGGAGTAGTGGTTAGTGGCCGGTGGCTAGTGATTAGTGGCCAGGGGGTCAATTTGAGATTTCAAATATTCACTTTTCAAGTGGCCATCTCCCGCTTCTGCCACCGCTCCGGCGGCGTTTGCGGCGGAGAGGGTGCCACCGGCGGCTTGTCCGCCCGTGCTACGTGTACTGCCGGACAAGCCGGCAGTGGCACCCAACCCGGCATTTCGGTCGTGCCGGGCGACTTGCGGCTCGACTGCCGCTCCGGCGGCGTCTGCCGCGCGCATGGCCGGGGCCGAAAGTTCCTCCAGCGTCGGCCCCATCCGGTCGAGGAAGAACCGCGGTTGCAGGCCGATCCAGAGGATGAACACCAGCAGCGGCGCGAGGCAGGCGATCTCGCGGAGGGAAAGGTCTTGCACAGGCGTCGCATCGGAATTGTGTTGCGGTTCGCGCAGCGGTCCGAAGAACACCCGCTGGTACATCCACAGCATGTACCATGCGCCCAGAACCACGCCGCTCGTGGCCAGCACGGCAATCACGCGAAGCTCCAACCAGTGCCCGGCGGGCGCTTGGGCCCAACCGCGTTGGAACGTGCCCAACAAGATCAGAAACTCGCCGACAAACCCATTCAGGCCCGGCAATCCGATGCTCGATAGGGTCAGCACGAGCATGAAGAAGCTCAACACGGGCAGCCGCCGGGCCAGGCCGCCGAGATCGGCGATTTGCCGGGTGTGATACCGCTCGTAGAGCATGCCCACCACGGCGAACAGCCCGCCCGTGGAAAGCCCGTGGTTGACCATTTGCAGCACGCTGCCTTGGATGCCCAGCCGGTTCAGGGCAAACAGGCCCAACATGCAGAAGCCCAGGTGGCTGACGCTGGAATAGGCGATCAGCCGCTTGACGTCGCTTTGGGCCAGGGCCACCAGCGCCCCGTAGATGATGCCGGCCACCGAAATCCACAAGAGCCACGGCATCAGCATGGCCGTGGCCGCCGGCAGCATGGCCAGGTTGAACCGCGCGAATCCGTAGGTGCCGATCTTCAACAGCACGCCGGCCAGGATCACGCTGCCCGCCGTGGGGGCCTGCACGTGGGCCAGCGGCAGCCAGGTGTGCAGCGGGAACAGCGGCACCTTGATGGCAAAGCCGGCGAACAGGGCGAGAAATATCCACAGTTGCAGGGCCGGGTCCATCGCCTGATCGGCGGGACGATCGCGCAGCAATCGCGTCAATTCCGGAATGGAGAAGGTCATCCGCCACGTGGCCGAGTCGCCGACCGGATGGTAATAGTTCCAGAGCACGATGGTCAACAGGCCCAGCAACGTCAGCAAGCTGCCGGCCAACGTGAACAGGAAGAACTTCACGGCCGCGTAGCGGCGCTCTTCGCTCCCCCAGATGCCGATCAAGAAGAACAGCGGGATCAGCGTGAACTCGAAGAAGACGTAGAACAGGATGATGTCGCGGGCGACGAACACGCCCAACATGCCCGTCTCCAGGACCAGCAGCAAGCGATAGTAGAGCGCAGGCCTGCTCCCGGATGGCTTCCCAGCCGACCAGCACGGCCACGACCATCAGGAGGGCTGTCAAGGCGAAGAGCCACAGGCTCAGGCCGTCCAGGGCGACGCTGAAGCGGATGTCGATCGTGGCGCCGGTCCAGTCGAGCCAGTGGAGATCGGTGGCGGCGAAGGGCTCGGTTCCGCCGGGAAACACGGCCACCAACACGGCCGCCATGCCCAGCACCAAGAGCGCGGCCGCCAGCGCCCCTCGCCGCGCCGACGCACGATCGGCGGGGAGCAGCAAGGCCCCGAGCAAGGGCAGGAACAGGGTGATGAGGAGTAGAGTCGCCACAGGTTGGAGGAACAGGGTTCAGGGTTCAGACTTGGGTCTTTGGTCTTGGGTTTTGGGCCTTTGGTCTTGGGTCTTAGTTGCGAAGACCCAAGACCCAAGACCCAAGACCAAAGACCTAATGCGATTTTGCATCGCTTGTCTCCTTCGCGGCTGCACTACATCAACAACGCGAAAATCAACACCAGCAGCCCCACGACCATCCCCAGGGCGTAGAACTGGACCAGGCCGTTCTGCGACGGCCGCAGCGCCGCGCCTAGCAATTTGGGCACCGTGCCGCAGAGGTCGACCAGGCCGTCGATCACCCAGCGGTCAAACCAGGCCGCCAGCCAGGCGATGCCCAACAACGGCCACACCACCAACAGGTTATAGATCGGATCGAAGAAGAACTTGCCGTACGACAGGCTGTAGAGGCCGAAGACGTTCATCAGCCGGGCCAGCCGCGCGGCCTTATTCCGGTTGCCGAGGTAGAGGATCGCCGCGAGCGTGATGCCCACGACCGTGATGATCGTGCTCATCAAGGCGATGTTTCCATGCTCGGACGCCAGCGCCGGCTGGGTTTTTCTCGCCGAGAGATAGGCCAGCGAGGGCGTGGCGGCGAGAAACTCGGAGAATCCGTGCGTCAACTCGAAATACGCCCCCACCGTCAGCGCCCCGAAGGCCAGCACCATCAGCGGGCCGATCATCGTGCCGGGCGATTCGTGGGCGTGATGGCCGGCCTCGGGCGGAATCCGCTCCGGACCGTAGAACGTCAGGAAGAACGGCCGGAACATGTAGAAGTCGATCAGCAACACGCCCAGGAGTGCGCTGGCGAAGAGAAACTCATACAGGCCCCCTGCCGCATTTCCCCGCTCGAAAACGGCCGCGAGGATCGCGTCCTTGCTGAAGAAACCGGCAAACGGCCACAGGCCGGCGATCGCCAGGCAGCCGACGAGAAAGGTCCAATGCGTGACCGGCATACGGCGGCGGAGGCCGCCCAACTGGCGGATGTCGATCACCCCGCCCATCGCGTGCATGACGCTGCCGGCCCCCAGGAACAACAGGGCCTTGAAGAAGGCATGCGTTAGCAGGTGGAACATGCCGGCCGTGACGCCCAGCAGCGTGCCGGTGCCCATCGCAATGAACATGTAACCGAGGTGGCTGATCGTGGAGTAGGCCAGGATGCGTTTCAGGTCGGTCTGGGTGATGGCGATGATTGCACCCAGCAGGGCCGTGATGCCGCCGATGGCCGCCACGACATATTGAGCCTCCGGCGACGCGGCGAACAGCGGCATACACCGGGCGACCATGTACACGCCGGCCGTGACCATCGTGGCGGCGTGGATCAAGGCGCTCACCGGCGTGGGGCCTTCCATCGCGTCGGGCAGCCAGACGTGCAGCGGGAACTGGGCGCTCTTACCGCAGACGCCTAACATCAGCAGCAGGCAGATCGCCGTAGACTGCCAGCGGTCGGGATAGAAGGCGTGGAAGCGACCCTGCCACTGTCCCAGCACTCCCGCCACTGCATTGTCGCCAGTCCCTGAATCGTGGAAGTTCAACGTGCCGTAGGTTGTCCAGATCAGGAACACGCCCAGGGCAAAGCCGAAATCGCCGATGCGATTGACCAAGAACGCCTTCTTGCCGGCCGCGGCCGCCGCGGGCTTTTCATACCAAAATCCAATGAGCAAGTAGCTGCACAGGCCTACCATTTCCCAGAACACGTAGAGCAGCAGGAAATTGCTGGCTGAGACCAGCATTGTCATCGAGAAGACGAACAGGCCGATGTAGGTGAAGAACCGCCAGTAACCCGAGTCGCCGTGCATGTAGCCGATCGAGTAGATCGCCACGAGCGTGGAGATGCAAGTGACAATGGCCAGCATGGCGGCGGTGAGTGGGTCGGCACGCAGGGCGATGTCGATACAAAAATCACCCCCGCCGCTCAATCGACTGTAGTCGTCCGGCGCCGGCTGCGGCAGCGCCTCGGCGATATTGCTCCAGTTCCATAGTGTAACCACCTTCTCGAACATCACGACGCTGGGTCTGGTTGAACTAAGCCCAACCAGTAGTGGATCGGCCTTCTTCTCGTCGATCCCCTTCTGCACCTGGAAAATGAGCAAGATGCTGGCCACGAAACTCAGCGCCAGCGCGGTGACCACCGGCAGATGGCTCCGCCCGCGCAGCACGCGCGGGCCCAACACGGCGGTCGCCACCGTGGCCGCCAAGGGCAACGCGGGAATCAGGATCAGCAGCGTCTTGATGTCAAACATAGTTGGAAATGATGAATGGTGAATGATAAGGACTTGTTCAAAAATAACTTAGCCGTTTCGTTTTCGTGGACAGATGGTGTAGTTCCATTTGGGTAGGACGGTATGTCGCAACAGCCGCACGGTTGCCTTCGCTTCGTCGGACACCTTGACTTTGGTCGGGTAGAGCTTGGTGTCCAACGATGCGCGGCAGCGAAAGCCCGTGCTCGACCGTGTCGTGCGGATGTTCTTCAGCATGACTTCGTAACTGGTCAGTGGCTCGCCGGCCCAATTGGCACTGATGAGGTTGAACATGCGGTGCTCGATCGGGTTCCACTTGGAGGCTCCTGCGGGATAATGCCCGACCGTGATCGTCAATCTGAATTCGTCAGCCAATTCTTGCAGGCCCACCTTCCAAGCCCAACAACGGTTGCCGTTGGCACCTCCGCTGTCGGCTTCGATGGCCAACCGAGACACACCCGAGTACCGACGCCGCCCAACCTTCAGCCACCACGAGCGAATGGCACGCACGGCAAAGGTCGCTGTCTGATGAGTTGTGCCGATCACGACATAGCCCTCATTGCGATTCTCGTCATAGATGCCGTAGGGATAGGCGCGGCCGCGGGCCAGTGTGGGAAAGTCGTGGTCCAGCACGTCGCGGTCCTCACACCGCCAACTGCGTCCGTTATTTTTGAAGTTGCCCACCAACTCCTTTTTCTTCGTATCCACACTGATTACCGGCCACCCTTGCCGTTGGAATCGCCGTCGCCGACGCCCCAACAGGCGGAATTGCTGATCCCGATAGGGATCTCTCTTCCCACCCAACCGCTTGCGGTTCGATCGCAACGAGTACTTCTGTGCTCGCAGCAACCGAGCCACCGTCACGTGCCCGACCGGTACGCCACGTCGCGTCAATGCAGCGGCCAGGTTGCGGGTGGTCTTGTGCGTCCACCGCAGACCACCCATCGGATCGCCAGCCGTCGCATCCCGCAACAGCCCCTTCAACAACTCCCGCACACGTGGCGTTTTTTTTCGACTCGTTTTCGTCCGCCGCCGGGACGCCGTACTCGCTCTGAAGACGCCACCTGTCCGCGTTCGCTTTCGCGCAATCCCCGGCGGATTGTCATACGGCTCAGGCCGGTGATTTCCGCCACCAACTGGACGCCCCCGTGTCCGCGTTGCCGGGCCACGATCCCGGCGAACAACCGCCGACTCCGTTCGTCCAACTCGGCCATCACTCGATTGATGGCCCGATGGTACGCAACCAAATCCGCATCGCTACGCGAGCGACATCCTCGGCAGCGACACCGGCAAATGCGCCTGCAATCCTTGTCTGCCATGACCGTCTCTCCATCCATGGAAGCGGAATACGCAGATTATACAAACGGCTAACTTATTTTTGAACAGCGACTAAGTGATGAATGTGAAACGACGTTTCATGCTCATTCTCCATTCATCACTCATCATTCATCATTCACAATTACACTTTCGGCCGATAATCCGTCTCTTCTCTCGGTATCTCCGGCTGCACGCCGGCGGGGGCCAGGTGGGGCAGCGGCTCGAACTGGTCCTCCGGCGCCGGGGGCAGCGGCTCGTCCTCAAACGGCGGCTGGTTGGCTTCGCGGAGCACGTGCCACTCGGCGACGTCGAGCTTGCCGCAGCGGTAGAACAGCGTCGTGATCAGGGCCAGGGCCACGGCCGCCTCGCAGGCCGCAATGGCGATAATGAACAACACCAGCATCTGGCCGCCGAAATCGTTGTGGAACCGGCTCCAGGCCACCAGGCTCAACGACACCCCCTGCAACATGATCTCGACCGACAGGAACATGACGATCATGTTCCGCCGGCTCAAGAACCCGATCAGGCCGATGCCGAACAGGATGGCGCCGACAATCAGGTAGTTGTCCAACAGGGCGATTTCGTGGGGCATGAGGTCTCTTCCTGCCTGGCGGCGACCCGCGTTCTCAGGGTGCGGGATCTGATCGATGGCCAACTTCGGGTGCTGAACCCTGAACCCTGAACCCTGAACCCTTCTCTCCTCCACCTTGTGCCGCAATAACGGCCGCACCGATCAGCGCGACCAACAACAGCGTTCCCACCACGTCGACCGCGATCAGGTGCCGGCCGAACAGCTCGCCGCCCAGCCGGGCGACGTGCTGCGGAGTGAGGATGCCCGAAGCCAAGGCCTCTTGAGTCTGGGGCACCATCGCGACGGCAGGCGGCTCGGCGGGCGAAAACACCCGGCCGATCGTCATCGACAGGACGCCCACGATCACAATGCCCGTGACGGCCGAGATCAGCGCCTCCCAACTCACGCGGTCGTAGGGCGCCTTGCCCTCGGGCTGGGCGAGCATGAGCACGAAGAGGAACGTGACCAGGATGGCCCCGGCGTAGACGACGACGGTGGCCACGGCCAGAAACTGGGCGCCGGTGAACAGGAACAGGCCGGCAACGCCCAGCAGCGACTGCCCGAACCAGATCGCGCAGTAGACGGGGTTGCGAAACGTAACCGCCGCCGCCGCCGAAACGATCGTGATGGCGGCCAGCACGAGGAACACGGCGTCGGCCATCCAGTCGCCCAGGCGCGGGACCTGGGATGCGCCCAACCCCAAGGCGATGGTGCTCAGGACGATGCCCGTGCCGCGGCCCCGCGCGGTGCCGCGCGGCAGCATCAGCCACATGCCCAGCGCCGAGCAGGGTGGTGAGGGTCAGGATGCGGTGGACGTCGGTCATGGGCAGGGATTGGGGGTTAGGGATTATGTTCTGGTTCCCACGCTCTGCGTGGAAACCCGCTTCTTTCCGACGCTCCGCGTCGGTTCGGGCGACGCAGAGCGTCGCGGACGGTGCGTTCCCACGCAGAGCGTGGGAACGAGGGTCATCTGCGGCTCCTCATCGGCTCCGTGTCTTTGGTCCGATCGTACACGCTCAGCAGCTTCTGCTTGTCGAAGATCATCTCTTCGCGGCTCTTGCCCGACAGGTCGTAGAGACTCGTCAAGCTCGATGGCGTCGACCGGGCAGGCCTCTTCGCACATGCCGCAGAAAATACACCGCAACTCGTCGATCGTGAAACTCTGGGGGTACTTTTCGCGGTCGGGCCAGGGGCTTTCGGCGGCCACGATGTCGATGCAATGGGCCGGGCAGGCCGTGGCGCACAGAAAACAGGCCACGCACTTTACCCGGCCCTGCTCGTCTCGATTGAGCCGATGGACGCCCCGGTAAATGAGCGGATCGGGGATCTCGTGCCGTTGTTCGGGCGATTGCACCGTCTTCTTGCGGCGGAAGAGGTGCCTCAGCGTGGTCGTCAACCCCTGGGCGAACAACAAGAGGTACGATCGGCCGGCCAGCCCCAACTGCGGCTCTTTCACCCAGTCGATATGCTTATCGTTCGGTTTCATGGTTCCATCGCACGCATCCCCGGAGGACCGCAGTCCCCGGGCGTTCATTCCGAGATCGTTCCTTCAATGATGTCGTTGGTTCCGCGCAGCCCGCGGCGGGGACGGTTGCCGCCCGGGTAGGATCGGCCAGCGTGACCACCAGCCAGGAGATCAACAAGGCGTCCAGCCGACCACGGCCATGCCATCCGGGGGCGAGAACCCCAGCCATCGCGCCAGCGGGCCGCCGTACTCCATCCACACGGCCACCGCCACCACGTTCACCAGGCCCCAGGGGATCATCACCTTCCAGCCGATGTTCATCAATTGATCGTAGCGGAACCGCGGCCAGCTCCAGCGGGCCAGCATGAAGAACAAAATCACCCCCATCACCTTCGCCAGCAGTACGATCACCCGCAACACGGCCACCGGCCAGGTGACCTGGTCGCCCGAGCCGGTCAGGCCCCAGAAGTGCCAGCCGCCCAGGAACAGGATCACGATCAGGAAGGCCGCGGTGACCATGTGCAGGAACTCGGCCACCAGGTACATCATCAGCTTGATGCCGGAGTATTCGGTGTGGTAGCCGCCGACGAGTTCCTGCTCGGCCTCGGGCAGGTCGAAGGGGAGCCGGGCGGCCTCGGCGAAGGCGGCCACGCAGAAAACCATGAACCCCAGCGGCTGGGTGAAGACGTTCCACGCGCCGCTCTCGGCCTGGTGGGAGATGATCGTGTCGAGCCGGAGCGAGCCGGCCGCCAGCACGACGCCGAGGATGCCCAGTCCCAGCGGCAGCTCGTAGGAGATCAACTGGGCGCTGCTCCGCATGCCGCCGAGGAAGCTGTACTTGTTGTTGCTGGCCCAGCCGCCCAGGACCACGCCGTAGACGGCGATGCTGCCGACGGCAAAGACGTAGACCATGCCCACGTCCACGCCGGGGGCGGCCACCAGGCGGATCGGCTCCTCGATGCCCCACGAGGCCGGAAACACGCTCGGCCGGAATCACGCTGCCGAACGGAATCACCGCGAACACCACCATGGCGGCAATGAAGATCACCATCGGGGCCAGGAAGAACAAGGCCTTGTCGACGTGGCTGGGCGTGAACTCGGCCTTGAAGAGGAACTTCACCCCGTCGGCCAGCGGCTGGCCCAGCCCGAACAGGCGGATCTTGGTCAAGCGGCATTCCCACCCGATTCGGCCCCAGCCGATCCTGCACCCATGCCGCGATCCAGCGCTCCACGAGCACCAGATACGCCGCGGCGGTCATCAGCCCGCCGATCAGCAGGGCGATCTTCAGCAGTGGTTCGAGGAATAACTGCATGGCGGCTCGTGGTTAGTGGCTCGTGGTCAGTCGGTTCTGGTTCCCACGATGTGCGTGGGAACCGTTCTCTCCGACGTTCCGCGTCGGGACGGGGACGCAGAGCGTCGCGGATGGTGCGTTCCCACGCAGAGCGTGGGAACGAGGATAGCTCTCGACTCTCATCATCCTACACCCGTCATCTTGTTCTCGTCATCGCCTGCCGCTAACAGGTTCGATCGCAAGTCAATGCCCGTCTCCGGCACGGGGCCGACGGCGGCCGAGAAATAGAGGATTTCGCGGGCGATCTCGTCCAGCACCGCCCGGGAATTATACAGCCCCTTGCGGCCCAGCAACTCCCACAAGCAGACTCCCCTCGGTTCGCACTCCCGCCGGCGGGCGGATCGCCCAGGAGCCGATTGCAGCCGGTCGGCCCGGTTGACGTACGAGCCGTCGCGCTCGGCATAGGCGGCGCCGGGCAGCACGTAGGTCGCCCGCTCGGAGAGCGGCGAGGGGAACAAGTCCTGCACCACCAGCAGCTTCAGCCGCTCGAACCGCCGCGCGGTCGGCCTCGTCGATCCAATCGCCCTTGTATCCGCCGGCCACCCAAACGCCCTGCACCGTGCCCCGGTCCAACTCCGGCAGCAACTCGTCGAACGTGGTCACGCGATGGGCGAAATGGGCGATGACCGCCTCGACGCCGCGGCGGTTGGGACACTTCTCGGCGGAGATCGTGAAGCCCTTGGGAAATCGCTCGTCCTCGCCCACCGCCGGCACGGGCCCGAGCGACCAGCAGCGCCTCGGGTCGATGCCGCGGATGAACTTGCACAGCAGATACGCCTCCTCGACCGTCAGATGCGGCGAGATCACGGCGGCCAGCCGCCCGGCCTTGCGCAGTCGCTCGGCAGCTCGCCAGTCAACGCGGTCCACGTCTCCCTCGAGGCAGGTCCGGCGTCCGGAGATCGACGTTCCACCGGCAGCTCTCGCCGTCGCCGCTCTCCGCAGACGGGGCGATGCGCGGCTGCGTCAGCCGCCGGGATCGTGGACGTGCGGATAGTCGTAGCGGCCGTCGTTGCAGATCCACCACTTGTTCACAAACGGGTTCTCGCGCGGCTTGATCCGGTAGATGCGGTCCTGGTTCTCCTCGATCCAGATCGAGCAGCCGGTGGCGCAGCCGGTGCAGACGCCGCGGTGCCGCCGCAGGAACCACACCCGCTGCTGTACAAGAAAGTCCTTGTCGCCCAGCGCGCCGACCGGGCAGAGATCGACCACGTTGCCCGAGAGCTTGTTGTGCAAGCGGGAAGCCGGGCACGACGTCGATTTCCTCGTGCGCGCCGCGGCCGGTGACCATCAGCTCGCTGGTGCCGCTGATTTCGGCCGTGAAACGCACGCACCGGCTGCACAGCACGCAGCGGTCGACGAACAGCGTCACGTCGCCCATGTCGCGCCGCCGGCTGGTGAACGGGCGCAGGTCGGCCCGGCGCTCGTCCTGGCCGTGCTGGAAATGATAGTCCTGCAAGACGCACTCGCCCGCCTTGTCGCAGATCGGGCAATCGATCGGATGCCGCAGCAGGAGTCCCTCTTCGACCATCGCCCGGGCCCGGGCGACCTTCTCGCTGTTGGTCACCAGCACCATGTTGTCGGTGACCGATCGTGTTGCAGGCCGGCGACGAGCTTCGGCTGCATGGTGATCTTGCCGGTCTTCGGATCGCGCGAGCCGACCTCGACCAGGCACATGCGGCAACTGCCCACCACCGACAGGCCCGGATGCCAGCAGTAGTGCGGGAATCTCGATGCCGGCCAGCTTGGCGGCCTCGATGCCGTTGAGCCGCCGCCCGGCGGGGATCTCGATCTCGCGGTTGTCGATCAGGACGGTGGGCATAATGGCAGCAGAGTAGTGCGGCAGCAGGAAGATGGTTTGCGGCAGCGTCTCGGGGAGATTGTCAATCGTGCCATGAGGATATCGGTGTAATGATCGCATGTATGAGATGTTGCGTGAAGATGAAGAATGTCGAGCAATGTTATGAGAGATCATGCCGCAAGAGAGATGTATAGTGGAGGATCTGATGATGATGATTCAATGCAATATCATGATAAGAATCTGATAGTTCTCGATGGGATCGCGATTTGCAATCGTCGGATTATACACTTCGAGTCTCGTTCTGCTCGTGTCGTGCATGAAGATCCGCTCATGCTGACACCGCGTGGACGCGGCGGCTAAACGGCTCACTGTCTCCAACGCCGGCACCGGTTCGCTCTCCATGTATCCTTGCGGATTCGTCCGCTTGATGTACTCCTCGAACTCGCCGCGGAACTTGCGGATGGCGTTCTTGATCGGCCAGGCGGCGCCGTCGGCCAGGCCGCAGATCGTCGTGCCGGGGATGATGCCGATCGAATCGCCGATCTCCAGCAGCAGATCGAGGTCCTTCAGCCGTCCCCGGCCGGCCTTGATCCGCTCCAGCATTTGCAGGGCCCAGTGCGTGCCCTCGCGGCAGGGCGTGCATTGGCCGCAGCTTTCGTGGGCGAAGAAGCGGCAACTGTTGTGCAGGAAATCGACCATCGAATAGGTTTCGTCGAACACCACGACGCAGGCCGGTGCCCAGCCCCAGGCAGCCGACCCGCAGCGGGCGCGGAGAAGTCCAGCGGCGTGTCGAACTCGGCCTCGGTCATCACGCCGGTGCTCAGTCCGCCGGGGACGACGGCCTTCGCCCGGCGGCCCTTCCACACGCCGCCGCCGAACTCGTCGATCAGCTGCCGGCACGGTGATGCCCAGCGGGGCCTCGTAGCAGCCGGGCCGGTTGACGTGGCCGCTCAGGCCGTAGAGTTTCGGGCCGAAGCTGCCGGGGTCGCGGGGATTGTCCGGCTCCGGCGGCGTGCCCATCGAGCGGAACCAGGCCACGCCGCGATCGACGATGTGCTTCACGCAGGCGAGCGTTTCGACGTTGTTGACCACCGTCGGCTTGCGGAACAGCCCTTCGACGGCCGGGAAAGGGCGGCTTGATCCGCGGCCACGCCCGGCGGCCCTCGATGCTCTCGATCAGGCCGGTCTCTTCGCCGCAGACGTAGGCCGCCGGCGCCGCGATGGATGTAGACGTCCAGCGAGAAGCCGCTGCCGAGGATGTTCTTGCCCAAGTAGCCGGCGGCGTAGCACTCGTCGATGGCCGCCTGCATCCGCTGCAGGCACAAGCGGATATTCGTAGCGGAGGTAGATGTAGGCGGTGGTCGCCCGGGTGGCGTAGCAACTGAGGATGATGCCTTCGAGCACCTGGTGCGGATCGAGTTCCATCTGCACGCGGTTGACGAAGGTGCCCGGCTCGCTCTCGTCGGCGTTGACGCAGAAATAGACGGGCCCGGGATGGTTCTCGGGCAGGAACGACCATTTCAGGCCGGTGGGGAAGCCCGCCCCGCCGCGGCCGCGCAGCCCGCTCGACTTGACCAGCTCGACCACGTCCTTGGGGCTCATTTCCTTCAGCGCGCGGCGCAGCCCCTGATACCCGCCGCCGGCCTCGTAGACGGCCAGGGTGTGGCTGTCCGGCTTGTGGATGTTCGCCAGTAGGACGGGTTCGTAGGGCATGAAGGGATAGGGGTCAGGGATTCAGGGTTCAGGGATTCAGGGATTGACGTCGAACGGCCGCTTGCGGTTTCGCACTTGTCAGTTCCATCATTTCCTTCACCAACTCGTCGATCTTCTCTTTCGTCATGTTCTCGTGCAGCGTCTCGTTGACCAGCATCGCCGGGGCGCCGTCGCAGGCGCCGAGACACTCGGCGAACTCCAGCGTCACGCGGCCGTCGGGCGTGGTCTCGCCGGGCCGGATGCCCAGCTTCTCGCACAGATACTCCAGCAGTTCCTCGCCGCCGCAGGCCGCACAACTGATCGAGCGGCAGACCCACACCCGGTATCGCCCCTGCGGCTTGTCCTGCTTGAAGAACCCGTAGAAGCTCAGCGTATCCTGCACCTGGGCCGGGGCCAGTCCGAGCAACTCGGCGATCTCGACCACCGCCTGCGGCGGCACGTAGCCCAGCCGCTCGTTGACCACGTGCAGCGCCGGCAGCGTCGACCGCCTGCCTGGTCGGGATAGCGCGGAAGAATCGCCTGCGATCGCCTTCCGCAGCTGCTCGCGTCCAGCAATGTCGGTCTGTCCTGCATCCTTCATCGTTCATCAGTCATCCTTCATCAGTTTCGCTCACCGATCCAACTCCGCCGCGATGATGTTCAAGCTGCCCAGCACCGCCACCACGTCGCTCAGCGTGTGGCCGCGGATCAAGTGCGGGAAACATGGCGAAGTGGATGAACGACGGCGGGCGGCAGCGGGCGCGATAGGCCCGTCGGCGTGCCGTCGCCGACGATGTAAAACCCCAACTCGCCGTTCGGCGCCTCGGTGGCACAGTATACCTCCTCGCACGGCGTCTGAAAGCCCCGGTTGGTCATCACCAGCTCGAAGTGCGAGATCAGCCCTTCGATCGTCGAAAAGACCACGCCCTTGCGGGCAGAATCACGCGAGCGAGGGGACAGGTCCATGTTTCGCGGTTGCGGAAGTGCTGCCGAAAAATGGACCAGTCCCCGCGTCGCCGACGTTCACCGGCCCGGCGGGCAGGTTCTCGATCGCCTGGTGGATGATCTTGATGCTCTCGCGCATCTCGGCCATGCGGACCAGGTAGCGGGCGAAGCAGTCGCCGGCCTCGGCGCAGCAGACGTTGAAATCGAAATCCTTGTAGGCCAGGTACGGCTCGTCCTTGCGGAGGTCGCGGGTCACGCCGCTGGCCCGGGCGACCGGCCCGCGTGCAACTGCGGTTGATCGCCTCGGCCTTGGCTCGAGCACGCCGACGCCCTGCGTGCGGTCGACGAAGATGCGGTTGCGGTTCAGCAGCCGCTCCATGTCGCCGAGCGTCTTGGGAATCTGCTTGAGGAAATCGCGGATCATCTGCGATCGCCTTGGGCGAGGCGTCGTACATCAGCCCGCCCACGCGGGTGTAGCTGTTGGTGAGCCGGGCGCCGCAGAGGGCCTCGAAGATGTCGTAGATCTGCTCGCGCGGATTGAAGGCGTAGATGAAATGCGTGAAGGCCCCCGTGTCGAGCCCCATCGCCCCCAGGCACAGCAGGTGGTCGGTGATCCGCGACAGCTCGCTGATGATGACGCGGATGTACTGGCAGCGCGGCGGCGTCTCGATGCCCAGCAGCTTCTCGACCGCCAGGTGCCAGGCCACGTTGTTCGACATCGGCGAGACGTAGTTCATCCGGTCGGTGATCGTCACGTACTGGTTGTAGTCGAGGTGCTCGCCGAGTTTCTCGAAGCCGGAGTGGAGGTAGCCGATGTCGGGCATGGCGTCGACGACCGTCTCGCCGTCCAGCTTCAGCACCAGCCGCAACGTGGTGTGCGTGGCCGGGTGCTGCGGACCGAAGTTCATCGTCCACAGGTACGGCTGCGGCTCGTCGTGGGCCAGGTCGCCGGGATGGATGAGCGGGTCAGGGGCATGGTCGGGA
This sequence comes from uncultured Planctomycetaceae bacterium, assembly GCA_963759115.1. Lineage (GTDB taxonomy): Bacteria > Planctomycetota > Planctomycetia > Pirellulales > Thermoguttaceae > CAVWXT01. Next base: position 1,441,796 of record CAVWXT010000005.1, on the reverse strand, counting down.
TTGGGATGAGATGATGAATGATGAATGATCAGTGATGAATTGCGGAATCGTCGAAGTCGTTCCGCATTCATCATTCATCATTCAGCATTCATCATTCTCGTTTCATCCTTCCGCTCGCGTAATCACCGGGAAATTGTGCCGCTCGCCGCGGCCTTGCAAGGGATAATCCTTCCGCAGCGGATGGGCCGTGAACTCCTCGGGCAGCAGGATCCGCCGCAGGTCGGGGTGGCCGGCGAAGCGGATGCCGAACATGTCCCACACCTCGCGCTCCAGCCAATTCGCCCCTTCCCACAGCCCGACCACCGACGGCACGGTCGGCTCGGGATCGTTCACGAAACACCGCACCGTGATCCGCTCGTTGGTCTCGGTGTTGGCCAGCAGATAGACCAGCCGAAGCGGTCCTTGGCGTCGCGGTAGTTCAGGTAATCGACGCACGTCACGTCGACCAGCAGATCGAAGCCGTGTTCCTCCTTGAGCGTCTTGAGCACCTCGTAGAGCGACTCGACCGGCACGACGACCCGCGTCTGGCCGCGAAACTCGCTCGTGGCCAGGCCAGGGAATTGGACATTAGCTGACGGGAGGAATCCATAAAAAAATCGCTATCGTAGCAACGTTCAGACAATTGTACCAACGCATGGGACGCGACCTGCCGCCGCCCGGATTCGCAAGCCAGGGGATTAGACTCACAGAAAGCGAAAGCACAGCAGCTACGCCAGAAAACATTATACGTCCAATTGGCGTTCCGAAGGTCCAGGTGCGAACAACCCGGCCACGGATAGGCAGCTAGGGCAACCATTTCGACTACGAAGGCTCCAACTGCCGATGCGCGGCAAACGATCGAAGGCATTGCTCGAAGACGTCCGGCGATCCTTCCGTTTCCATGCGTTGCCCCTCCAATCTCTAATACCCAATCCCTAATCCCTACTGCGATGCCGGCCGGCGGTTCTGGTTCTGATGTCCGATCATCCAGCCCGGATACTCCGGCGGCAATGCGCTGGCGGCGTCGAGTTGGGCGACGTGCTCGGCGTCGAGCTGTCACGTCGCTGGCGGCGAGGTTGTCGGCCAGTTGCTCGGGCGTCTTGGCCCCGATGATGACGCTGGTGACAAACGGGCGCGTCAGCAGCCAGGCCAGGGCGACGCGCGGCACGGAAACGCCCGTCGCCTGCGACACGGCTCGCGCAGCACTTCGAGCACCGCCTTCGTCCGCGGCTCGATCCACCGGCGGGAAGTCGAACGTGCTGCGCCGCGCCCCTTCCGGCCCCGGCTTGTCCAGATCGAACTTGCCCGAGAGCAAGCCGCCCGCCAGCGGGCTCCAGGGCAGGATCGCCAGTCCCTGATCCTCGGCCAGCGGCACGACCTCGCGCTCGATGTCGCGGCTGGCCAGCGAGTAGTACATCTGCGCACTTTGGAAACGGGCCAGACCGTGCTGCGTCGGCATAGGCCAGCGCCTTCATGGCCAGCCAGGCCGGCAGATTGCAGAAGCCGACGTAGCGCACCTTGCCGCAGTGAACCAGGTCGTCCAGCGCCCGCACCGTCTCCTCGATCGGCGTTTCGAGATCGACGCCGTGGATCTGGTAGAGGTCGATGAAGTCGAGCTTCAGGCGGCGCAGGCTGGCGTCGACGGCGGCGAAGATGTGCCCGCGCGACAGGCCCACCTGTTCGGGCCCGGGCCCATGCGAGCGATGGACCTTGGTGGCGACGATCGACCTGATCGCGCGGGCGGCCGAGCGAGGCCAAGGCCGCGCCGACGAGTTTCTCCGATTCGCCTTCGGAATAGCCGTCGGCCGTGTCGATGAAGTTCACGCCGGCGTCGAACGAGGCGCCGATCAGCGCTCGGCCTCGCGGCGCCGAGCTTGGCCGATGGCGCTCCCAAAATCCCTTTCCCGCCGAACGTCATGGTCCCCAGGCACAGTTCCGAGACGTACAGCCCGGTCTTGCCAAAGAGTCGGTATCGCATCGGTTGCTCCCTTCATTTCTCCTGCAACGCCCGCTTCGGTTGCTGCCGCGAGGGGGCCTCGAACTCGCGGCCGAAAACCGTGCCCTCCCGCTGAATCTTCTCCTGCAAGGTCGATGATCGACTGGATCAGTTGCTCGGGCCGCGGCGGACAGCCGGGCACGTACATGTCGACCGGCATGAAGCGGTCGATCCCCTGCACCACGCAGTACGTGTCGAACACGCCGCCGGTCGAGGCGCAGGCCCCCATCGAGATGCACCACTTCGGCTCGGGCATCTGCTGCCAGATCCGCTGCAAGCACCGGCAGCATCTTCATCACGACCCGGCCGGCCACGATCATCAAGTCGCACTGCCGCGGGCTGAAGCGGAACACCTCGGCCCCGAACCGGGCGATGTCGTGCCGGCTGGCCCCGGTGGCCATCAACTCGATCCCGCAACAGGCCGTGGCGAACGGCATCGGCCACAGGCTGTTCTTGCGGCACCAACTCACCAACTCGTCGAGCTTGGTGACGGCCACGTTGTCGGGCAGTTCGCCTACCGCCATTGAAACACCCCCTTGCGCCAGTCGTACACGAATCCCAGGACCAGCAAGGCCACGAACGTCATCGCGCCGGCAAACACCAGGTGCCGGTTCTCCACCAGTCCGTGGGCTACCGCGGCGTCGATGCCTTGGGCAGGGAGTAGGGATTGGGGATTAGGGATTTGAGATTGGACGGACTCGATGCTTCCGCTAGCCTGCGATGTTCCAATCCCCAATCCCCACTCCCCAATCCCCCTCCCGTCCCGCATCTCCGCTCCGTCTACCGCCGCCGGTCGCGCCGCAACGGCCCAGGGAAACAGGAACAGCAATTCCACGTCGAAGACCAGGAACGCGATCGCCAGCAGATGGAAGCGGACGTCGAAGCGGCGGCGCGTGTCGTGGATCGGGTCCATGCCGCTCTCGTACGGCATCCGCTTGACGCGGCCCGGATGGCCGGGATTGAACGAACTGGCGACGACCAACAGGCCGACCGCCAGCCCGATTACGCAAACGAGAAACAGGAAGATCGGCAGGGCTGCATACTGCATCCGTTCTGGTCCTTTCCCGGTCTTGGACCGATCGTACGCCACATTGTAAGGGCGAGTCGGCAGACGGTCAATTGTCAGGGAGAGACTTCCGCAGGGCCGATCAATTCTCAAGAAAAAGGTTGTAGGAGGCGACTCCTGTCGCCGATTTGCGGGTGATTTCGGACAATCGGCGACAGGAGTCGCCTCCCACAGTGAAAAACTGATCCGCCCTGGAGACCTCCGCCGCAACGGGAGAAACGGGAGTGACAAAAAAGCCCTTCGCAGGTTAACAGCAGACCTGCGAAGGGCTTTAGGTGTGTGAGGGAGAGTGGCCGGCGTTTATCCGCCAGCCGAATGCGGTCGTGGACAGTCGATGGCGATACTCGGGCCCAACCCAGTTGCCTCGAAACCCCCGTTAGCGGCAGACGAATCGCTCGCACATCCGCCCGCTAGAATACGTCAGCGATGAAGTGGTGGCCCTGGTAGTACCGCTCGCCCGTGTGACGCTCGCCTTCTCGGAGAACAACGGGAAGAACTGGTATTCCTTGCGTGCGGGGTCCTTGCGGTGCTCGGGATAGAAGTTCTGCCACTGCTTGTGGTACACGGGGATTCGCATTTCCGGCGGATAACGGTAGTACATGTCCTCGCTGCTGCGATAGTAATCGCGGCCCCAGAAGTTCTGCGGATAATAGACGTACGGATAGTGGTACATCCGGTTCCAGTCCTGGGTGCTGTAGCTGCGGCCCCACTGGCGATCGAAGGCCTGTTGGGCTTGGGCGTCGGCGACGCTGAACACGGCCAATACGACGGCTGCGCAAAGCAGCACGAACATGGTCCGGCGGATCATGAGAATTCCCCCCTTTGATACGTGTCAAGCTGAGCGGGCACACAGGTGCCGGCAATCTGGGTCGGCTAATAAGAGCATCGGCAGGCAGTATCGCCGGCATTGAACGAATATGCCGCAAACGTCGCATAAGCGGCAGGATCGGCAAATTAGGGAGAGGGGTAGGGCTAGACGGGGTCGTCGCCTACCATGCAAGCCGGAACGGCTCGCCCGTGTGACGGGGCTTAGGTCTTGGTCTTGGGTCTTCGGTCTTGGTTACCCCAGCGACACACGGACATGTCAGCAACCCAAGCCCCAAGCCCCAAGCCCCAAGGCCCAAGACCCAAGACCTCAGCCCTTACCCAGCGTTTCGAGATACGCGCTGAGCATGATCTGCGCGGCCAGCATGTCGATTCGCCTCTTGCGGCGCTTGCGTGTCATGTCGGCGGCCAAGAGGGCCTGCTCGGCCTCGTGGCTGGTGAAACGCTCGTCGAAGAACTCCACCGGCACGCCGGTCACTTCGCCAAGCCACTTGCCAAACTGCCGGGCCTCCTGCGACTTCGGACTCTCCCGGCCGTCCAGGTGAATCGGCAGCCCGACCACGAACAGCACTACGCCCTCCTCGGCCACCAGCCGGCGGAACCGCTGGGCGTCTTGCTCCGGCCCGCGGCGGGTGTAGTTTTCCAGCGGGCTGGCGATCGTCCGATCGGCGTCGGTGATGGCGATGCCGATCCGCACGTCGCCATAGTCGATGCCAGCCACGCGGCCTCTGGCCGAGGATTGCGGGCTCATGCGGGTATCTCCGGCGTGGGCAAAGGGGACAGTCCCATTTCCGCGGCGACAACCTTCCGTCTTGGGGCAGCGTTGCCCGCGCCGCGGAAATTGGGACAGTCCCCACTCATGGCGACTTCTCCAAGGGGTGCCTCTGTTCTGCGGAGACAAAATGCCCCTCTTGCAGAAAGCGGAGCACGCACTCTTGGACCTTCGGGTTGTCCATGATGAACGAGTGCAAGGTGGGGAGCACGATAAAATCGCGTGCCCCGGCGAGCTTCGTGGTCTCGACGGAGATCGTCGCGTCGTTGTCGCCCGGCAGCAGGGGGTTGTAGCCTTTGTCGTTGCCTTTTCCGCCGGCAATGATGCCGAACTCGAAGGGGGGCGTGGCCAGGCGTTTCTCCAGGTCCGGCCAATCGCGGCCGAGTTGCTGGCCCGCTTCGCCGGCGATCTCCTTGAACAAGACGTTGTCGGCGAAGACCGTCGCCGCCAGCGAGCCCTGGTTGGGCGGCGCCAGCATCACGAAGCGGTGGAATCGCGTCACCGCCCGCCGATCGGCCGCCACGCCGTTGGCCGATTGCTTCCACGGCTCCTGGCGGGCCAGGTCGCCCAGGTAGTGGCGCACCACGATGTTGCCCATGCTGTGACCGACGAAGTTGATCTCCTCGATGCCGTCGAGATTGTCGATGATGCGGCGCAACGAGCGGGCGTGCTCGGCCATGTCGTCTTGCGTGCTCGGGTAGCCGACGTTGAAGACCTGGTAGCCCCCCTTCTCCCGCAGGTAGCGGCACAGCGAGCTCCATCGACGCGCGGCTCCGCCCCAGGCCGTGGAGCACGACGACCGCCTTGCCGGTCATGGGCGGCAGGTGCCGCTCCTGTTTGATCCGTTCCAGGACCGCCCGGCACTCGTCGAAGGTGCCCGAAGCGTGCCGCCGGTCTTGCTCATCCAACAGCCGGTAGTCGTCGGTCAACGCGTGTCGCTGGATGCGCCACTGGTGGAAGAACAGCTCGTCGGCCCAGAACTGCTTTCCACCCAAGGTGGGCATGGGGACGACGTCCGGCTTGCCGGCGACCGGTTCCTGGCCCGCCAACCGGCCGGCCAAGGTCGCCAGCCTGGCCGAAAGCACCAGTCCAATGTAGAGAATGCGACGGATCATATCACAACGGGCGAGAACGGCGGCATTATGTAACGCCCCGTGAGGCATTATAATGATTTTTGCGCGATCGAGGAACGCCGTTCAACGCTCGGACAAGGAACCACGCCCTGGCTACGCATCGCACCATCGCTATCGGCGACATCCACGGTTGTCTGGCTGCCTTGGAGACACTGCTGGCGGCGATCCGGCCGCGGGCTGAGGATACGCTGGTGCTGTTGGGCGACTACATCGATCGGGGGCCGCAGAGCCGCGGCACGATCGAGAGGGTCTTGCAGTTGCGAGAGCAATGCCGCCTGGTGCCCCTGCTGGGCAACCACGACGAAATGCTGCTGAATATCTACGACGGGCAGAAGGAACTGTACGTCGATTGGCTATTGTTCGGAGGCGAGGCGACGATGGCATCCTACGACACGATGGACCCCGGCGAACTTCCCGCCGCGCACGTCGAGTTCTTGCGTGGTTGCCGGCTGTACTACGAGGCCGACCGCCATTTTTACGTTCACGGCAACTACCGCGCCGAGTTGCCGCTGGAGGCTCAGCCTGCCGAGACTCTGCTTTGGGAATCGCTCAAGGACCGCCTGCCCGGCCCTCACTGTTCGGGCAACACGGCCATTGTCGGCCACACGTCGCAGAAGAAGGGGCGAAATCCTCGATCTCGGCTACCTGAAGTGCATCGACACCTGGTGTTACGGCCAAGGCTGGCTGACGGCATTGGACGTCCACAACGGCCAGGTGTGGCAAGCGGACAAGAATGGAAGGATGAGGGACAGCGGATGACCAAGCTCCTCGTCGAACACGTCGCCAAGCAGTATCCCACTCGCGGCGAGCCGCTGGTGGTGCTCCGCGACGTCTCGCTGGAGTTGGAGCGGGGCGAAAACGTGGCGATTCTCGGCCCCAGCGGGTCGGGCAAGAGCACGCTGCTGAGCATCATCGGCGCGCTGGAACCGCCCAGCGGCGGCCGCGTCGTGCTCGACGGCCAGGACCCGGCCACGCTCCCCGAGCCCGAATTGGCCGCCTTCCGCAACCGGCAGATCGGCTTCGTCTTTCAAGACCATCACCTGCTGCCGCAGTGCTCGGTGCTGGAAAACGTGCTGGTGCCGACGGTGGCCGCCGGCCGGACGTCGCCGGAAGCCGTCCAGCGGGCCCGGATGCTGCTGGACCGCGTGGGCCTGAGCGACCGGCTGGACCATCGCCCGGCGGAGCTTTCCGGCGGCGAGCGGCAGCGGGCGGCCCTGGCCCGGGCGCTGATCAACGCCCCGCTGCTGCTGTTGGCCGACGAGCCGACCGGCAACCTCGACCGCACCACCGCCGCCCGCGTCGGCGAACTGCTGCTGGAGCTTCAGCAGCAGGAGCAGACGATGCTGATCGTCGTCACGCACAGCCCGCGGCTGGCCGAAATGATGGGCCGGCAGTTGGAATTGGATGACGGGGTGTTGAAGGGAGGATGAGGACGATGACGAAGGTGACGAAGGTGAAGGAGTGACAAGGTGACTTCCGCGTCACTCCGTCACCCGCCTCACCCCGTCATCCCGTCAGCTTTCGCCATGACAGTCTTCCGCCTGATCCTTGTCTCGCTGCTCTACCACTGGCGCACGAACCTCGCCGTGGCGTGCGGCGTGGCCGTGGGCACGGCCGTGCTGACCGGCGCCCTGCTGGTGGGCGACTCGATGCGCGGAAGCCTGCGGCATCTGACGCTCGACCGCCTGGGCCGCATCGACGAAGCGCTGGTGACCGATCACTTCTTCGCGAATGGCCGACGAGTTGGCCGCCGGCAACTCCCCCGCCCGCAAGCGGCAAAGGCGGAAACGGGCCTCAGAGCCGTATTGACACTGCCGTGCCCGCGATCCTGCTCCGCGCGAGCCTGGAAAATCGCCGATCCGCAGTCGCCGGCGCGGGCCAATCGCGTCGAATTGATCGGCTGCGACGATCGTTTCTGGCAGTTGGGCGTCCGGCCGGCCGCGAGCAGTTGCCCCAACCGCGCGAAATCGTGCTGAACCAGCCGCTGGCCGAGCAGCTCGGGCGTGCGCGTGGGCGACACGGTGCTGCTCCGCCTGCCCCGCCCGGCGCCGATTCCCGCCGACAGCGCCTTGGGCAAGAAGCGGGAGACGATCCGCACGCAACGGCTGACCGTCAGCGAAATCATTCCGGCCGAAGGGCTGGGACGCTTCGGGCTGCGGCCCACGCAACACCTGCCGCTCAACGCCTACGTGCCGCTGGATTGGCTCCAGGAGCGGCTCGATCAGCCGGGCCGCGCCAACGCGATCCTCGCCGGCGACCGCGAGGGCGAGCAGCCGCGCCAGTCGCCACCCAGCGATCTCGCCTGGCATCCCCAACTGGCCGACTACGGTCTTGACGTGCGGATCGCACGCCGCTGGGCTACTGGAACATCACTTCCGACCGCATGTTGTTCGGACCCGGCAGCCGAGCGGGCCATTCTCGATGCCTTGAGTAGGGTGCGTGAAACGCACCACGAGAACGAGGAGCCGGTGCGTTTCACGCACCCCACCATTCAACCGGCGCTGACCTACCTGGCCAACACGCTGGCCTGCAACGGCCGCGAGATTCCCTATTCGACGATCACGGCCATCGACTTCGCCGCCGAGCCGCCGCTGGGCCCGTTCCTCTCGGCCGAAGGAAAGCCGCTGCCGCCGCTGGGGCCGGACGAAATCGCCCTGAACTCCTGGGCGGCCGAGCAACCTTGCACGCCAAGATCGGCGACACCGTGCGGCTGACGTACTTCGAGCCGGAGAGCGTCGAGGGGCAAGTCCGCGAAAAGACCGTCGCGCTTGCGTCTGGCGGCCATCGTGCAGCTCGCCGGCGCGGCCGACGACCGCGGCCTGACGCCCGTCGTCAAAGGCATGACCGACGAATTGACCATGGCCGACTGGGATCCGCCCTTCCCCTTCGACGCCAAGCGCATCCGGCCCGCCGACGAGCAGTATTGGGACCGCTACGGACCGACGCCCAAGGCGTTCGTGTCGCTGGCGACCGGCCGGCGGCTGTGGGGCAGCCGTTTCGGGCAAACCACGTCGATCCGCGTTGGGGACGGCGGTGCGGAAAAGGGGGAAGGGGGAAGGGCGGAAGCGGCGGAAGGCAGGTCACTATCCACTATCCACTATCCACTAGCCACTATTCTCCAGCAGCGGCTCGATCCGGCCGCGATGGGATTCGTCTTCCAGCCGGTCAAACGCCAGGGGCTGGCCGCCTCGGCCGGCACCACGCCCTTCGGCGTGCTGTTTCTCTGTTTCAGCTTCTTCATCATTGCCGCCGCCGTGATGCTGGTGGCCCTGCTGTTCCGGCTGGGGATCGAGCAGCGGGCGATCCAAGATCGGCACGCTGCTGGCCGTCGGCTGGCCGCGTCGCCAGGTGGGGCGTCTGCTGCTGGGCGAAGGGCTCGCTCGTGGCCGCCGCCGGCAGCCTGCTGGGCGTGCCGGCGGGATCGGCTACGCCGCGCTGATGCTGCTGGGGCTGCGCACCTGGTGGCTGGCCGCCGTCGTCACGCCGTTCCTGCGGCTCCATCTGACGGCCGCCAGCCTGGCGATCGGCTTGCCTGAGCGGGCTGGTCGTGGCGTCTGCCGCGATCTGGCTCTCGGTGCGGAAGATCGGCCGTCTGCCGCCCCGCCGGCTGCTGGCCGGGCAGACTGTCGCCGCAAAGCTCTTGGATCGGCCAAACGCCTCGCCATCGCAATGGCGGGGGCGTTCCGCGTTGGCACAACTCGCTTCGAGGTTGCACTTGCTCCTGCTCACCGTGGTGCCGGCGGCTGGGCTGCTGTTGGGACATTTCAGCGAGGAGGTCCGCGCCGGGATGTTCTTCGCCGCCGGCGCGATCGCCCTGGGCAGCTTGTTGACGCTGGTCTGGCTCCGCCTGCGGGCCGGCACGACCGGGCCCGGCCGTGGCCGCGGGCGGCGGCAACCTCGCCCGCATGGCCCTGCGCAACGCCGCCCGGAACCCCGGCCGCAGCACGCTGACGATCGGACTGGTGGCCGCGGCGTCGTTCCTGATCGTGGCCGTCAGCGCCTTTCGCCTCGACCCCAGCCAGCAGACGCCCACGCTCAATAGCGGCAACGGCGGCTTCGCCCTGGTCGCCGAAAGCGATCAGCCGATCTTCCACAACCTGAACACGCCGGAAGGCCGGCAGGCGTTGGGCTTTTCGGCGGCGGACGACAAGCTGCTTGGCCGGCAGCACGATCGTCTCGCTCCGCGTTCGTGCGGGCGACGACGCGAGTTGCCTGAACCTCTATCGGCCGCGGCAACCGCGGGTGCTCGGCGTTCCGCCGCGGTTCATCGACCGCGACGGTTTTGCCTGGGCCGACAAGCCGCGCGACGCCGCCAATCCGTGGCAACTCCTATTCGCCCGTCTACCGACCAACCTTCGGTCGGTGCCCGGAGAGGGGTCGGGGGTGAGGCCAGGGGCTGGCGGTGAGGGCCAACGCGACGCAAGAGGCGGTGCCGGTGATCCTGGAAAAGAATACGGCCAACTATTCGCTCGAACCTGTGGGGCGGCCTGGGCGAAACGTTCGAGATCACCGACGGCCGCGGCCGGCCCGCTGCGGCTGCAAGTCGTGGCCCTGCTGGCCGACAGCATCTTCCAGGGCGATCTGCTCATCAGCGAGGAGGCCTTCCTGCGGCACTTTCCCGACATCAGCGGCTATCGGTTCTTCCTCGTCGAAACCTCCGGCGACGTTGGTGCGTCGTACGCACCCTACTCGACGGAACAAACGGCCGCCGTGCAAAGGGCGCTTGAAAGGAACCTGGGCGACTACGGCCTTTCGGCCGAGACGACCGGCCAGCGGCTGGCCGAGTTTCTCACCGTGCAGAACACGTACCTCTCCACGTTCCAGAGCCTCGGCGGCCTGGGCCTGCTGCTGGGCACGCTTCGGGCTGGCGGCCGTGCAGTTGCGAAACGTGCTGGAGCGCCGCGGGCGAGTTGGCCCTGTTGCGCGCGGCCGGCTTCCGCCGCAGGACGCTGGCGGGGTTGGTTCTGCTGGAACACGCCGTGCTGCTAGTGGCCGGGCTGGGCATTGGCGTGCTGGCGGCGTTGCTGGCCGTGCTGCCGCAAATGCTGGTCCGCGCCACGTCGCTTCCCTGGGCCTCTTTGGCGGGCACGTTGGCCGCCGTGCTGCTCCTCGGACTGGCTGCCGGCGCGTTGGCCGTTCGTGCCGCGCTCTGCGCCCCGCTGCTGGCGGCCCTGCGCGAGGAGAATCCGTAAGGGTAAGAATTCCCCGATGCCGCGATTCTGGTCGACAGCCCGGTCAGGGTGTTGACGTCGGTTCGGTAGTCCGGTCGACACGACAGCGGGATCGGCGGCTCCGCACCAGCGAGATGATGATCGAAGTCAGGACGGGCGGTCCTACACCGAGCAAGAAGCGGATCACCATTTCGGGATAACCAGGCTGAGGACGCGCGCCCTTGAGGTGGCTGGGCTCCATGAGAAATCCTAGCAGAGCCCACGCGGGCAAGCCGATTGCGAACATAATCACGAAGGTGCGAGTGAAGCGATACGTGCCGCTAGGAGCGAACGTTGCCCAGCCAGCCCCTGCGAACAGCAACGCCGTTACGATCGCGGCGCTGATCGATTGTGCCGGCAGCCGAGCTATGTCATCGGCTCGATCAGAGGCACTGGAAGCTTCGATGAACCACCGGCAAACCGTAAAACAAACGATGATAAGAATCGGCGCCAGGAACCCGATTACGCCGAACAACGAAGCGAACCCGATTCCGCGCAGGATTCTCATCCGCGGTTCTTGCCGATGGGCGGCGTTTTGCTCGTCAGACGTTTCCATCGGGGCCAGCGTTCAACTGCCACTGAGTTCCTGTTCGATCTCTCTCTCGATTTCCTCAATCGGAATTCGGGTGGCGCTCTGCATGCGTTGGTCGAGAAACGACTGAAATCGCAGGCTGTTGCGTAAGGCTTCCACTTCGGAATCAAAGTCGTCGGCCTCGGCGACGACGAACTGACGGCCATCGCCCACGACCACCAACACGGCTCCCTCTTCCGCAAGATGAAGAATCGTCGTCAGGTCAATCTTCTCATCGCGTAAATCCACGCTTCTCATAATCGCACCTCCTCACCGCGGACGAAGAGCCTATTGTACCATTAGCGTTCGGAATTGAGGAGATAACCTCAAGGACTCTTCCGTGATGGGCTTGAACAGGAGATAACAGAGACAACAGAGACAGGCCACTCCTCTGTTCCCTCTGTTCCCTCATGTTCAAACTCAGTAGTTCCAAATTTGGCTATGTGTGGCGATGTGCCGTAAGTCGTTCATAGGTATGACGATCGAGTCCGAGGGTTTTGTTGGCGCCGAGGGCTTGTTGAACGATCTGGGTGATCCACAAGAGCATTTCTTGGAAACGAAGCAATTCCAGAAAGAGTTGCGGTTCCTCGGTGAATTTTCCTTTGGCGAAGCGAAAATGAATCCACACCCACACGTTGCGCAGCACCAGAGCAATGCCCACGAACAGCAGACGCAACGCTGGATCGCGCGTGCATGTCTTGATCTTCGCCTCGTTCATCTGGCGGTAGCTCGTCTCGATGCCGAAACGCTTGCGATAGGTTTCGCGTATCTCCGCAGGTGTTCGCCGCACCTTCGACACCACGTAGAGAAGCCGCTTGCGCCGCCGCCGGCCGGTCTTCTCGTCGGTGAAATGCTTGCTGGCAACGCAAATGTTCACGGTCACGCTGGCCTTCGGTTTCTCTTTCGTTTGGCCCGAGGTGATCGTCTCCCGATAGTAGCCGTGTTTCTTCTTCAACAGTGCTCGCAAGCCGTGCGGCGGAGTCTTGGGGTCCTTGGGCTTTCGGCCTCGCACGACGGCGGGAATGATGAATCCACGACGGGCGCGAAGAAGATACTGAATGACTTCTACGCTGAAAAAGCCCTTGTCCAGCAGCAAAAAGCGGATTTTTACGCCTCGGCGACGAACAATCGCCAACAGCCGCTGAAGCACCTCTTTCATCGAGTCGCCGTACTCGACTCGCACCAGCGCCAAGGTGTAACGGTAGCCTTTGTGGAGTACCACAGCCGTGGCGTAGGCATGGAAATGGGTGGTGCCCGACTTCGGTTCGCCTCGAAAGATTTCCTTCTTGTCCCGCGCCGGCTGCCCGTGATAGGGAATCAGCGTCAGGTCGATCGCCACCATGCGGGATTTGCGTCGCAACGCCTTGGGCACATGCGTCACCAAGGCGAGGTTCAAACGACGTTCGAGTTCGGCGATTTCCGGCAACGTTACGGCCAAGGCGTTGCGAATCGTCTGATCCGACGGTGCATCGGCCAGATCGCGGCAGGCGGCAAACACGGAAACCACCCGTGCCGCGGCAATCAGGAGAATTTGGAGAAGCGTGGAAGTCGAACATTTATAACCCCGATACTCAAGGCGAAGCGCCGTCCCTATCCAGTCCTCGGCGTACGCGTGGACCTCCGCCTTGGTGATGATATACTCCGTTTGTGAACGCATGGGTTTCCTCCTTGTGTGAACCTGGTTTGTGACCCAAGTTCTTTACTGGAGGAACCTTGCGTTCACCTATATCAATTTCCCGAATTTGGAACTACTGAAACTGACTTACGGAGTGTCGAAGCGTCCTCGTCAGACGATTTGCGAACAGACGTTGACGGCGCGATGACGGCTCGCAGACTCAGGGCCCGTCAGCGCGGTGCTCAGACTCGGCGTGCGCTTGCCCGAAGTGATACTCCGGATTCTGCGTGCTGAAATCCTCGTCGGTGAACCCGTTGTTCAACTTCAGATCGCGGTAGGTGTATTCCTCGATCAACTCGGGCTGGCCGCCCGGCTCGCGGGGCCAGTCGTGCGACTCGTAACGGATCGGCACCTGAAGCTCGTCGTCGACAAATATCCGCGAGATGAAAGCGAAACTCGTCGCGACGCACGGGATGGACGACCTGAATGACGGTGCAGCGGCGCTGGTCGACCTTGGCATCGGCGAAATACTTCACTTCGCACTCGCCGTGATTGAGGTCCTGCTTACCGACCTCGACCAGACGTTGCACCAGGTTCACCAGGCCGATTTCGGTGAGCGGATAGTGCCGGCCGTTCATGGCCAAAAGGCCGTCCGGGCGCAGCGACACCGTCACCGGCATGCGGGCCTTGTGGGCCAAGAGGTCGCCTTGATTCCGGCCGGCGACGTAGATCACTTCCTGGCCCTTGACGGCCGCCGGGGCCTGAAACAGGGCGTATACGCTGAACGGCTGGTGACGAACCTTGATGAACACGTATTCGTAGCCGGTCAGCCTGTCGCGGATGCGTTCGCGCCGCACGAGCACCGCGGAGTAGTCCTTCAGTTTCTCGATGGCGGGCAGGCCCTGTTGGGCCCAGCGGAGCACGGGCGCCAGCGGATGCTCATTCGGCTTGGGTTCCAGCGACGGCGCCGAGGGTCTTTCGGCAAGCGCGACGGAAATCGCCAGGCCGACCGTGCCGGCGGCCGTCGCCAACAGGGCCAACAACGGCCATCGCATCGTCATCGTCGTTTTCACGTCGCCGCCGATCTTGTCAGTCATGGGACTGCCTGGTTTGAATTGTCGCTCATGTTGCCGCGTCCTGAAATATACGACCGGCTCGGGCGGAGGAGAATTTTCGCGGCCCCGAGACGGATCGGTGCGCCTCGCCGTTACAGTCGTTACAGATTCACACGGTTTCCTGCTTTGACTTCGCTTCGAGGGAGCGTGTGAGACTTTGTCGCCACGCTCGCCGCAATTCCCGGATTTCGCATACCGCGTGCAACGGGCCTGCCGACTATAACAACAGGACGGATCGCGGGAAAGCGAGAATCATCAAGATCGGGGAGGGTGGGCGATGCTGGAAACCAAGTCCGGGCTGTTGCCGCGCAAGACACGCCGGGGTCGGATCGCTGCGGCCGTGCTGACGTGCGGCCTTGCGGTCATCGCGACCGCTCTTTTCGCTCAGCAAGCGATGGCCGCGTGCGATGGCCCGTGCCGCAAGTGTGCGCGGCCGTGCAACGGCGGGCTGATGCTCTGCTGTCCGGACGACTACTGCCGCAAGCCGATGCCCTGCGTGCCATGCCCTCCGCCCAATTGCTGCCCGGACGACTACTGCCGGAAGCCGATGCCCTGCGTGCCGTGCCCTCCGCCCAATTGCTGCCCCGACGACTACTGCCGGAAGCCGCTGCCGAACTTCTGCTGGCCGCCATCGCCGGTCAAGTACAGTTGCGGCCCGTGCCCGCCGCGGTAACGGCGATCGCGTTTTCGGCGGCAAATAGTACAGCCGTCGATCAGGGCTGCTTCTGTCCGGGATGTGGCGACGTGGCTCGGGCGGCTTTTCGCTTGGCCCACCACGTTCTGGCGGCCCAAATGGCGACCAGGAAGAGCAACGACCCGATCACCCCGGCGACGACTTCTTGAAGGCTGATGGTGATCGATCCCAGGGCCCCGATCTTGATGTCGAGGACTTTGAACAGGGCCCCGCCGATCAGCGCCCCGACCAGGCCGATGCCCAGGTTGAGCGTGCGGCCGAATCCCGCCTTGCGGCGTTTGACCAACATTCCGGCCAGCCATCCGGCCACGGCCCCGACGATCAACCACGTAACCACATCATCCACGGTAATCTTCATGAGCGTTGCTCCTCGATTGAGTGACGATCGCCAGGTAAACCGGCAACCGGGCAATCACGAGTCTGTGCCGATCGCCTTGTGACGCGGGCCGCGGGAAGGGTTCTCGGGAAACCGCCTCCCGTGCTACACTACTATGTCAGCGCAAGGGGTTGTCCGCAAGCCGGGGACCGATCGATGGATAACACGAAGGTTTTTCTGCTTTGAGGCACGCCCTCGGTATGGTAGAATGGCCCGGCTTCCGGCAGCCAGGGCAACCGTCCGCAGGGGACTGTCCCGACTCTCGCGGCGTGACAGACCTGCTATGCCAGGGTGCTCGATCGCCGCGAAAATGGGACTGTCCCCTTCATCGTGCGACCGAAAGGATAGACGAGCCAAATGTCCGAAGAACCGTTAATTGCCGTTTTCGTGGATTTCGAGAACCTCGCCATCGGCGTCCGCGACATGAAGGCCGGGCGATTCCAGATCGAACTGGTGCTGAAGCGTCTGCTGGAGAAGGGCCGCCTGGTCTTCAAGCGGGCCTACTGCGATTGGCGGCATTACGAGGATTCGATCCGCGAATTCCACGCCCAGGGCGTGGAACTGATCGACATTCCCCAGAGCAAGATGAGCGGCAAGAACAGCGCCGACATTCGCATGGTTGTCGATGCGGTCGATCTCTGCTACTCGAAGCAGCACATCGACACGTTCGCCCTGTTGTCCGGCGATAGCGACTTCTCGCCGCTGGTGTCCAAATTAAAGGAGAACAACCGCCGGGTCATCGGATGCGGCGTGAAAAGCTCCACCTCCGACCTGTTGATCGCCAACTGCGATGAGTTCATCTACTACGACGACCTGGTCCGCACCGCGAAGAAGACCCCCAAGGCCGTCAAGAAAGACGCGCCGGAGGTGGATAAGAAGCAGGAAGCGGTACACCGGGTCCTGGAGGTCGTGCATTCCGTCGAGCAGGACTACGATCCCCTGTGGGGCTCGACGCTCAAGCAGGCCATTCGCCGCGTGTATCCGGGTTTCAACGAGGGCTACTACGGCTACGGGAGCTTTTCCGATCTCTTGGAGGATATCAAGTCCAAGGGGCTGATCGACCTCGAATACGACGACAGCCGGGGGAACTACAAGGTGCGGCCCCGGAAACGTTGAACGTCTCTCGCCAAATCCTCCGTGGCGCGGCGGGGACGGCCGCCACTTCGCAGCCTGTGCGACTACGCCGGCCCCGACAAGAAGCGGCCGTTTCCCTAAGTGGAGGGGGTAGCGGAACATGAAGGGCCGCACCGTCCAGGGAAAGTCCAGGGAAACAAGGATTTCGAAATCGTCGCACGCCACAATGTTAGTGCCTCGACCGGCCTGAATTGACGGGTGCCACGGGCTGCTTGTCAGCCCGTGTTGAGGCCGGTTCCCGCACTGGCCGGCAAGCGGCCAGTGGCACCCAAGCCGTCACCACAACACGGTCGAGGCACAAGACGTTGGGCAGGGGAGTTTGCCGGCACAGACCGCCCGGCTCGGACAAAATTTTCTGGCCCCTGGGGTTGCATTTCTCCGGGATTACGCGAAAATGAGCGATTCGCCCCTAGGCGGGAGAGTTGTTCTGCGCATCAGTTTCGAGGACGCCCATGGCGCTACAGTTAGCTGTTGAACCGCGTGACACCCAGGGAAAACGCCGCAGCCGGCGGCTTCGCCGCTTGGGCAAGATCCCGGCCATCCTGTACGGACACGGACTGGAGAATGTCTCGCTGAGCGTGGAGGCCGAGGCCATCACGACGGCCATTCGGCACGGCAGCCGTCTGGTCAGCCTGACCGGCGCGGTCAGCGAGTCGGCCTTCATTCGCGAGCTGCAATGGGACACGTGGGGGACGCACATCGTCCACGTCGATTTCACGCGGATTTCCGAGCACGAGGTCGTCGAGGTCCGCGTGCCCGTGGAACTGCGGGGCGAGGCCCCCGGCGTGCGGGAAGGCGGCGTGGTTTCGCAGTTGATCCACGAGGTCGAAATCGCCTGCCCGGCCTCGGTGATTCCCGAGCGGCTGGCCGTGAACGTGAATCACTTGAAGCTTGACGAGTCGATCACGCTGGCCGCTTTGGAGTTGCCCGAGGGGGCCAAGATCCTCGCCGCCGACGTGGAAGCCGTGGTGGTGCAGTGTGCGTTGCCGGTCGAGTTGCCGGAAGAGGCTGCCGAGGCCGCCCCGGTCGAGCCCGAAGTGATCGGCGCCAAGGAGAAGGAGGGAGAAGAATCGGAGGAAAGCTGAGCGTGTCCAACACAAAGCCGCGACGGGAACCGACCGAGGGTTGGCCGGTCGCGGTTTCGGCGCGATCGGCGATCGCGGCTTTATGTCATGGGCAACGACGATGAAGCTCGTGGTTGGGCTGGGCAATCCGGGCCGCCGATACCAGGGGACGCGACACAACATCGGCTACGCCGTCCTGGCCGAGTTGGCCCGGAAGTTCGGCACGCCCCCGGCGAAAACGCGGTTCCACGGCGAGGTTGTCGAGGCCGACTTGAACGGCGAGAAGGCCTTGTTGTTGAGCCCGACGACGTTTATGAACCTCAGCGGAGCCAGTGTCCAGGAGGCGAAGAGCTTTTACAAGCTGCCGAATGAAGACCTGTTGGTCCTCTGCGACGACCTCAACTTGCCGGTGGGCAAGCTGCGGTTTCGAGGGCAAGGCTCGTCCGGCGGTCAAAAGGGGTTGGAGGACATTATTCAGCGGTTGGGGACGGACGAGTTCTCGCGGCTTCGCGTCGGCATCGGGGCGGCGCCGGAAGGCTGGAATTGGGCCGACTACGTGCTGAGCCGATTCGCGCCGGAGGAACTTCCCGACATCGAGCAGGCCGTGGGTTTGGCCGCCGAGGCCGTGGCGGTGTGGGCCCGCGAGGGCATTGAGTTCTGCATGAATCGGTACAATTGAGAGTTTCAATTTTGCACGAACGGATGCAATTGAGAATCATTTAGGAGTCATACTTTGGCCGCGAACGTCTACGAAGGCATGTTCATTCTGGAATCGAACCATTTCGGGCGGGATCCCGATGCGGTGTCGGGCCAGGTTCCCGCGATGATCGAGAAGTTCGGGGGCGAAATGCTCGTCAGCCGCCTCTGGGAGGAACGCCGCCTCGCCTTCCCCATCAAAGGGCAGCGCAAGGGCACCTATTGGCTGACGTACTTCCGGCTGGACAGCAGCCGGTTGGTCGATCTGCGGCGGCAATGCCAGATCACCGAGGACATCCTCCGCGTGTTGTTCCTGAAGGTCGATCCGCGGATCGTCGACGCCCTGGTCACGCACGCCAAGACGGCCCCGGTCATCGCGCCCAGCGCCACCGAAGAGGCGAAACCCCGCGTGGAAGGGCTGGAAGACGAAGCCCTCCCGGTCGTGGATGCCGTGGAAGGGATCGTCGAGCCTGAGGATGAAAAGTAGGGAGCAGATCGCATGGCCAGCTACAACCGCGTGATCCTGATCGGCAATTTGACCCGCGACATCGAGTTGCGCTACCTCGCCAGCGGCATGGCAGTGACCGACATCGGTTTGGCTGTGAACGATCGCCGCAAGAACGCCAACGGTGAATGGATTGAAGAGGTCAGTTTCATCGACGTAACCGTTTGGGGGCGTAGCGCCGAAGTGATGAGCGAGTATCTCAGCAAGGGCTCGCCGGTGTTTATCGAGGGCCGGCTCAAGATGGATTCGTGGGATGACAAGCAGACCGGGCAGAAGCGGTCGAAACTGAAGGTGATATGCGAGCGAATGCAATTGATTGGCGCCCGGGGGCAAGGCGGCCAAGGCGGACCCGAGGGAGGCGCGCGCGCCCCGCGGGCCGGCCGAGTGCGCAACGCGGCCAAGATTCCCAATACAGCCAGGCGGCGCCGCCCGACGAGGCTTTTGATGCACCGCCGGCCGAACCCTCCGGGGGCGACGATATCCCGTTTTAACGCGGGAAAAAGGGGACAGGTCCAATTTGTGCTAAGCACCCTCCGGGCCGTTCCGGCAAATTGGACCTGTCCCCTTTTTCCCCTGGCACGAGAAAGTGGATCTACTGATGGCCAATACGAATACGCAGAAGAAAGCAACCGTTCCGCATCGCAGCAAGCGGCTGCCCAAGGGCCAGCACGGCGGCGTCGAGTTGTTGTTGGTGCAGCCGGTCGAGCACCTGGGCAAGCAGGGCGACGTGGTGGAAGTGCGGCCCGGCTACGCCGTGAACTACTTGATCCCGCAGGGCCTGGCCACCATCGCCACCGACCATCACAAGCGGATGGTGGAGAAGCACCGGGCGCAGTTGGCGGCCGTCGAGAAGGCCCGCCTGGCCGGCCTGCAAACCCTGGCCGGCGAATTGGCCCGGCAGAGCATCACGATCGAGGCCAACGCCAACGACGAGGGGCATCTCTACGGTTCGGTCGGTGCGCCGGAAGTGGCCAACGCCCTGAAGCGCGCCAACTTCCACATTGCCGCCGACCAGGTCCGCCTGAAGGGCCCGCTGAAGGAACTCGGCCTCTACACCATCGACATACATCTCGGCCACGAGATCGACGCCGAGGTGAAGGTTTGGGTGGTTCCCTCGGTGGTGGAAGAGGGCAGCGCCGAGGCGGGCGGCAAGTCGTAAGGGCTGCGGCGGGACGTATGGTTGGCGGCCGCCGTTTTGGTTAGCGGCCGACGGCACGTCGGCCCGTGCTCCGTCCGCAAGCCGCCGTACCGGCGGCTGCTAAACACGCAGTAAAATCAGTCCTTCCTTCTTTGATCGAGATGCCCGGACTTGTTGATCGCCCGCCAGAGCCGCATTCCCAACAGGATGCTCACCACGCCGGCGGCCGCGCCCATCGCGGAGACTTTCGGCAGCAAGGGCGGAAGATCGATCACCGGCGGCACGGCAAAGCTCAGCAACAGCGACGCCCCGACGAACATCGAACTGGCCAGCAGCCCCAACACCAGCCGGTTGACCGAAGGCTCCAGTCCGCGGTGATCGAGGTGGATGTCGAACTTTCCGCCCTGCATCTGTTCGAGGATGTCGATGATTCCCTGCGGCAGGATGTCGGCCAGGTGCTCCAACTCGGAATAGAGCCGGTGGAGCTTGCGGAGCCGCCTTCGCGGCGAGAACCGCCGCCAGAGCATCTTCTTGCGGTACGGCCGGATGGCCTCGACCAGGTTGAACTTCGGGCTGACCAGCCGGGCGGTGCCTTCCAGCGTCACCAGCGCCTTCAGCAGCATCACGATCCGCGCCGGCATCATGATGTGGTAGCGGCGAATCTGCTCCATCATTTCGTTGAGCGCGCCGCTCAAGTCGAACTTGTCCAGCGATTGGCTGCCGTAATAGGAGAGGAAGTCGGCCACGTCGAGGCTCAAGGCGGCCCGGTCGAGGTCGGCGGGCGTCTTGCCCAGCCGCACGATCATCGTGGTCATGTGTTCGGCGTCGAGGTCGCTCAGGGCCACGAGTATCTCACCGACGGCTTCGTGCAGCCGTTCGTCGATCCGGCCGACCATGCCGCAATCCAGCAGCCCGATCCGGCACTGATCCATCACCAGCAGGTTGCCGGGGTGGGGATCGGCATGATAGAAGCCGTGGTCGAAGATCATTTTCAGGCAGATGGCGGCCCCCCGCCGGGCGACCTCGTCGGGGTCGATGGCAGCCGCTTTCAGCCGGTCCGATTCCGACAGTTTGATCCCGTCGAGCCGTTCCATCGTCAACACGCGGCGCGTGGAGAGGCCGGGATAGGTGCGGGGAAAGTGGACCGTCGGGTCGTCCTGAAAGTCGTGGGCGAACTGCTGGATGTTGCGTTCCTCGCGGCCGAAGTCCAACTCCCGCCGCATCGTCCGCTGATATTCGGTCACGATGGCCGCGGGCCGATAGTTGCGGAACTCGGGGACCATCTCGGCCAGTTGGGCCAGCCCGGCCAGGATGTCCATGTCGACGGCCACCTTCTTCTCGATGTCGGCATGGAGCACCTTGAGCACGACGGCCTCGCCGGTCAAGAGCCGCGCCCGGTGTACCTGCCCGATCGACGCCGAGGCCATCGCCTGCGGCTCGAACTCGGCGAAGAGCTCCTCGATGGGGCGGCCCAATTCGGCCTCGATGAGCTTGCGGACGACGGCCGGCGGGTCGGCGGGCACGTTCTCCTGAAGCTGCTCGAACTCGGTGGCCAGCTTCACGCCTACCAGGTCGGGGCGCGTGCTCACCAGTTGGCCCAGCTTGATGAACGTCGGGCCCAACTCGGCCATGGCCATGCGGAGGCGGGTTTCCCAGGGGAGCCGGGCGATGGCGGCGCCGCCGCGGGCCTTCAGCAGGTCCTTGGCAAAATCCGGCCCCAAGCGCCCGATCCACGCCGCCAGTTCGTACTTGCTCAGCACCGCCGCGATTTCATACCAGCGGCCCAAGTGGCGGTAGAAAATCTGCGGGATCGAATGGAGCTTCATAGCGCGGCCGTCGAAGAGATCGGTGCATGGCCCGTACCTTTTAGTCTAACCTCCCCATCGGCCACATTCCAGCCGTAGGCAAGTGGGGGGACGACGGGCTGGCGGTCCGCGGCCCATCGGCGGCGCCGTCCGCGCGGTCGCGGTCGGCGCGTTCTTCGAGACCCGGCCAACGTGTCCACCGCCTTGGCCGGCACGCGGCGAGGTTGTGACTTTTCTAGTGGGAGGCGACTCCAGTCGCCGAATTTACGGTGTTACGCCACACAATCGGCGACTGGAGTCGCCTCCCACAACGGTTTCATGCAAAACAATCACAACCTCGGCGGCGGGGTTTCCACGCGGCGTCTTGCCTTTTCTCGGCGATGGCCCTTGCCGCGCGGCCTTGGTTGAATATCGTTTTTTCTTGGGCACGAGTTCGGGTATGATGTTGTGAGGTCGGTAACCTGTGCCCAAGATGCTCACCTTCCTTCTTTCCACCGTTGCGATCTCTCTTTCCGGCGTGATGGCCCCGGGCCCGATCACGGCGGCGGCATTGGCGGCGGGCGCACGATCCCGCCATGCCGGCGCGATGATTGCCCTTGGGCATGCCGCGGTCGAGATGCCGCTGATCCTGCTGTTGGCCGCCGGGATTGGCGGTTTCCTGACGTCCGCTGAAGCCAGAACCAGCGTCGGGCTGGCGGGAGGCGCTGTCCTGATCTTCATGGGCGGACAACTGCTGGCCAGCCTTCGGCGAGAAGCGGCCGGCGCTGAGGCCCCCGCCCAGCGACATCCCCTGGTAACGGGCATCGTACTGACCGGGGCCAACCCCTACTTTCTCGTCTGGTGGGCAACGGTGGGGCTGGCCCTGGCAAGCAAGGCCGTCGAGTGGGGAGTCGTGGCGCTAGTCATCTTCGCCATTGTGCATTGGCTGTGTGACCTGGGCTGGCTCGAAGTGCTCTCTCAGGCGGGATTCAAGGGCGCGGAGTTCTTCGGAAGGCGGGCGCAGACGGTGGTTTCCGTCGTGTGTGCCGTGGTTCTGCTCGGCTTCGGCGTGATGTTTCTCTACGATGCCCTCGTGAGGATCGTGCAGTTCCGGACGTGACCCGAAACGCAAGGGGGACAGGTCCATGTTTTCGGGCAGTGTTCCAAGGCCATCGCAACGTCTTTCAGCCGAAAGATGGACCAGTCCCCGACTTTGCAGTGCTCCTGGATTGGTGGATCGCCTCCTTGCCAACTCGCCGTCTTACGCCGAGAATGTGGGCAACAGCGGGTGGCTGGGTTTGGACAACGCAGGAAGGCGAGTCGCTCCGTGCAATGAGCCGAGATGCCGCCCCGCCGAATTGGAGGAGAACCAAAAGTGGCAAGGAAAGCACGTTTGTCGAAGGCCCTCGATCTCAGCCTTCCGGTCTTTCAGTTGAAAATTACCCTTCAGGACATCGAACCTCCCATCTGGCGACGCTTTCAGATGAGCGACGGCTCACTGGACGATCTCCACGAGATCATCCAGGTCTGCATGGGCTGGGAGGATGACCACCTGCACGCCTTCGAGATGAGAGGCTTGCAATACATGAATCCGGAGCGCATCGGGCGCTCTTTGGATTATCGCGATTCCCGTCGCCTCTTGCTCAGCGAACTGGCCAAGCGAGGCCCGCATTGCTTCGATTACGAGTACGATTTCGGCGACTCCTGGCGGCACACCATCGAGATCGAGAAGACGCTGCCACCCGAGGAGAACGTGCGGTACCCGCACTGCGTGGAGGGCGAGCGGGCCTGCCCCCCCGAAGATTGCGGCGGCCCCTGGGGCTACTCTGATCTTCTCGACGCCATTCGGAATCCCGACCACGAAGATCGCGAGGAGCGGCTGGAGTGGATCGGCGGCGCGTTCGATCCGGAGAAGTTCGACTTGGGCGAAGTCAACGACGGATTTCAGCATCTTCGGCGCTGGATCGGCCAGCGTCGGGCCAAGGGTATGCCCCGAGCGGCTTTTGCCGAGGGAGCACAAGTTCGGGTGAAACGCGGGGTGCTTCATTCTCAGTACCCCGATCTCCCGTTGGGCGGTTGGGTTGGAACCGTAGGCAGCGTGGCGTGGCTGATTCCGATAGGCTATGAGATCCACTGGAGCGATGCGACGCTCGCCGCGGCCCATCCTGTCTACTTCAAGCGATGCCGGCGAGACCGCGTCCAACCGCACGAATATTGGGCGGTCGAGGGGGAGATTGAAGCGGCTTCTGCCGAGCAGCCCGTCGATTTGGAGCAGCCTGTGAGCCTCGTCACCCGGCCTCTCTCGCCGGACGACGAAGACGACCGTGTCCGCATGGTGTTCGGCCTTACCAGCGACGATCCGCTGCCACGGAGGTGCGACGATGCCGAGCGGCAATACTCCGACTACCTCAAGGCCCACTTGGCCTTTCCGATCACCGCCCACTACTGGTTCGTGATGAACGAGGCGGATGACACGGAAGAGGCCGGCGAGGAAGAGCAGGCGGTTGATGCGGAAGAAGCGAGCGAGGCGGAAGAAGCGAGCGAGGCGGAAGAGGCGGGTGAAACGGGAGAGGGATTCCAAGGAAGCGACCCGGTGACCGTGGTCGGTCTTGTCTCGCCATTGCCCGCCGACCTTGCCCATGGCATCGTCTGCGAGATCCGCCGCCGGCAAGAGACGCTTCAACTTCCTTTGGCCTCTCTGCTCTTGGACGAGCACGATCCCAACTTTCAGTGTGTGGAAGACTACAGGCATTGGCGATGGGAGGCCCACGATTTCGAGTTTGACGACGACGAAGCGGGCGAGGCAGACGACTTGGACGATGAAGACCTCGATGAGGAGGACTTCGAAGACGACGACTCTGAAGACGAAGACGAGGAGTGGGACGAGATAGTGGCTGCGGATATCGGTCTTCAAGAGAGAGACTACCGCGAAGTCGAATCCGACGACGAACTCCCGCGGTTACGCCCATCCGGAACGACGAGAATCGCGTGGGCCGAAACGAACCGTGCCCGTGCGGCAGCGGCAAGAAGTACAAGAAATGCTGCCTGAACAAGAAGAAGTCGGCGCCGGAGACGCCTTGATCTCGACGACTCACATCTTCAGGGCGCTGTTGATTTGCCCGAGGTAGAAGAAGAACAGCCGGAAGATCAGGAACACCAGCAGCGCGGCGATGGCCGCCCAAACCGCCCAACCGGCTGCCAGGGTCAAGAGGGCCAGGGCCGCGCGGGCCTGCTCTTGGTACTGCCGGGCCAGATGGCCCATTGATTCCACCACCTTGCCGCTCTCTTCGCCCACGGCCAGGGTGTCGAGGAAGTCGGCCGGGTAGCCGCCGGCGCGGCAGAACGCCAAGTGGATCGAATTGCCGTTGGTGATCTCCGCGTCGATCACCGGAATCTGGTCGGTGTAGCGTGCGTTCTGGGTGCTGCCCAGGCTCAGCTTCAACGCGCGGCGGACCTCCATGCCGGTGTTCATCGTGACGTGCATCGACCAGGCCAGCCGCGAAAGGGCCAGCGTTTGCAGCGCCTGTCCCAACACGGGAACCTGCAAGACCAGGCGCTGGATGGGTTTTGTCCAGACCAGGCCGCGGCTGATGCCCCGCCATAGCAAAAACAGCAGCACGCCGACGCCGGCCAGCAGGGTCGCGTAGATCGACAGCCCGCGATCGCCGACCAGTCCAATGCCGAGGACATCGACGTGAACGAGGCCCATGACCCAGATCAGCAATCCGATGACCACGATGGCCAGGCCCAATTGCACGAGCGGCCAGGCGATGGCGGCCCAAAAGATCCGCCGCATGGCGAGTTGGTTCTCGTAGTGTTCGGCGAGTTGCACCAGCACGCCGTCGAGATGGCCGGTCTCTTCGCCCAGCCCGATCATCTCGCGGAACAACGGGGGGAAGAAATCCTCGGTTTGGGCAAAGGCGTCGGCCAGCGACTGGCCCTGGTTGATGGCCTCGCTGACCGCGAGCAGGCGAGGGCGAACCGATCCCCGCGCCCGCTGGGCCTCACGGCTCCACAGCGTCCGGGCGTCGATTCCCGCCTGGATTGCGTTGCCCAGGCGGCGGCAGAGGGCGGCCAGCGGTTTCGTTCGCATCCGGGGGGAGAAGAGCATGTCATCAGCATAGCGAGTTCCGGCGCAGCGGCCCAGTGCCGCGAAGGCTGCGCCTGCAAATTGGTCCCCTCTCCCCGTGGGAGAGGGTTCAAATTGGTCCCCTCTCCCCGTGGGAGAGGGTTAGGGTGAGGGCAGAGCAGCACATTTTTCAGGGAGGACGCACCGCCGCTCTCACCCTTGGCCCCTCTCCGCGCACCGACCGCAGGTTGGTCGGGCGAGGGGAGACTATCAAGAGACGCCCCGAGGAAAGGCGATTCGGCGGAATTCCTTTGACTTTGCGCCGGCGGCGGCGTCTAACATAATGGAGCTAACGAGTCGGCCCCCCCAATTATCGGTATTAGAAGCCTGGGACGGCGCCTGTGGACGAGCACCTGCCGCGCGTGTACCGGTTCGCGTTGCGGTTGACGGGTAGCCGCCGGTGCAAAACGTCACCTCGGTCTTTGTGGTCCAAGTGACGGCCTCGACAACGGCCAGTGGGGCAAAATAACGTAACGCAGCAGGCGCACTTCGTCCGGCTTGATGAAGACGCCGCTGGAATTACGCTGATCAGGTGTCCTGGATTTCTTCCGATCTTTTGGCGGAGGGCCTTTTTCCGGCGAAAGTCTTTTCCCCTAGCCCTGGCGTTCACGCCTGGGGAAATGTCGACGGAATGGTTGGACTGTCAGGCCCGTTTTACGGGCCTCCCGTCACGCCGACGATCAGGACGCCCGTAGAACGGGCGTGACAGAACGATGGAAACCATCCGCTCTCCCAGGCGTAAACGCCTGGGCTAGAGAAAAGACGCGGCAGACGGCACACGGAGACGCGGCAGACGGCACACAGAGAGTGCCTGCTACTCAATCCACCGGCGTGCCTGCCGGGAATGAGCCGAGGGTCTCCAATCGCAGCGCCTTCTTGCCCAGCGCCGCCACGGCGCGGCGCACGCGGGCGTCGGTCTCGTGGGCCTCCATTTCCACGAAGAACAGGTAACTCCGAATCGGCCCCGGCGTGGGGAACGACTCGATCCAAGTCAGGTTCAGTCCGTTGCGCTTGAAGATCGCCAACGCATCGAACAAGGTGCCCGGCCGGTGTTCCATCTGGAAGAGGATGGCGGTGCGATCGTTGCCGGTCCGCGGCGGCGTGTGGTCGCCGATCACCACGAACCGCGTGGTGTTGGAGGGATTGTCTTCGATGTTCTCGGCCAGCACTTCCAGCCCGTGGTGGACGCCGGCTTGCAGGCTGGCGATGGCCGCCGCCCCCGGCTTCTCGGCCGCCAACTGGGCCGCCGTCGAGGTGCTGGTGACCTCGATGGTTCGGGCGGCGGGCAGGTGCTTGGCCAGCCAATTGCGGCACTGCGAGAGGGCCTGCGGCTTGCTGTACACCTCGCGCACTTCCGTCCGCAGGCACTTTCCCAGCAGGATGTGATGGATTCGCAACTCGACTTCCCCGCAGATCCGCACGCGCATGCGGGTGAACATGTCGAGCGTGTCGGCCACCCGGCCGTCCGTGGAATTCTCGACCGGCACCAGCCCGAAATCCGACTGCTTGCGGTCGACTTCCTCGAACACCGCGGCGATGGTTCCCACGGGCACGTATTCCACGCTCTGGCCAAAGCGATGGATTGCCGCCAGGTGGCTGAAGCTGTAGAGCGGACCGAGAAAGGCGATGCGCGGCTCGCGGATCAAGGAGCGGCAGCCGCTCTGCACCTCGCGGAGCACCGCCGTCAAACAGCGCGGCGGCAATGGCCCCTGGCCGGCGGCCGCCAGCCGTTTCAACGATTCCTCGTCCGGCGCGGATGCGAATCGGGCCTGGGCGGGCGACTCGCCGTGCGCGGCCGCCTCGAGCGACAATCGGGCCCGCTCCTGCACCAGTCGCACCAACTCCTCGTCGAGTCGGGCGATTTTGGACGCCAGGGCCGCAGCATCAGCAGAAGGGCGACGCTTGGCACCGGCAGACTTGGTTACTTTCGCTGGTACTTTCGCCTTCGGCTTGGCCATGTTGAAACCTCAACGAACGCGGGCTGTTCGCATCCCTGTGTAGCCCCCTCTTCTTGTATCCGAGGGACCCCGGCGTGTCAACCGTCCGGGAGGGGCAAGGCGCGGCAAGATTTGTTCGCTTTGGGTATGAGGGCCAAAGGCCCTGCCGCTCACCAAGCCCAGGGCAACGCCCTGGGGAAGGGAGGCAATTTTGCCCATTCTTTGGCCCAACGGGCCAATCACTCGACGAACGATTGGCCCGTTGGGCCGACAACATGGGTTCGCTTGGGCCAATTTCCCCAGGGCGTTGCCCTGGGCTGGTTGAACTGAGCCCCTTCGGGCGCACACACCGATGCCAAGAAATCTCGCCGCGCCCTGCGGGATAAGGCCGCCGGTTCTCGGAACTCAACTTGTCTTCACGCCGGGCGCTTCGTAGTAGCTCGGCAACAGCCGCAACGTGGGACTGGGGCTGAAGAGACGGCTCTTCAACATGTGCCACTTCCACAGGCGATACTTGATGCTCGTGGTGACCACCCCCAACCCGTAAATCACGGAGCGGCGAAAATTGATCGAGCTGGCTTCGGCAAAGTAGCGGGTGGGGCAACTGATTTCGCCAAGCTGCAAACCGAACGCCACGGCCTGGGCCAGCATCTGGTTGTCGAAGACGAAGTCGTCCGAATTGGCCAGCAAGGGCAGGGTCTCCAGGGCCGTGCGGGAAAACGCCCGGTAGCCCGTGTGGTATTCCGACAACTTGGCGCCCATCATCAGGTTCTGGAAGAAGGTCAGGGCGCGGTTGGCCACGTACTTGTAGAGGGGCATTCCGCCCTTCAAGGTCGAATTGCCCAGGATGCGCGAGGCCAGCACCACGTCGTACACCTTCGAGGCCACCATCGCCGCCATCGCCGTCACCAGGCGCGGATCGTACTGGTAGTCGGGATGGAGCATCACCACGATGTCGGCCCCGACCTTCAGGGCTTCGCGGTAACAGGTCTTCTGATTGGCGCCGTAGCCCAGGTTCTTGTCGTGGACGAACACCCGCAGACCCAGCTTCTTGGCCAAGAGCGGCGTCGCGTCGTTGCTCGCATCGTCCACCAGAATGACATCGTCGACGACGTCGCGCCGCATGTCATCCAGCGTACGTTCGAGAGTCTGCTCGGCCTTGTAGGCGGGCAGGACGACAACCACTTTCTGGCCGTGCAGCATAACGATCGCTCCTTGCCGGTGCGAACACGCAACGAGGCCCCCCGAAAATGTAGTTCTCGCAGGACAGGTTGGCAACCTGTCCTACGGGTCCGAGGCCCCTTCGCATTGTACAATAGATCGCTCCTGGCGCGAACGCGGCGGGCACTCCTTTCAGGACCGATCAGTTATTCACTGTGGGAGGCGACTCCTGTTGCCGATTGCTTGAGAACAACCGGAAATCGGCGACTGGAGTCGCCTCCTAGTGCGCTTGTGAGTGTATCGAATCAGCAAGGTGCAAGTCCTTGTCGAAATTGGGTTTGAACTTCGTAACCGAAAGTAACTGCGTCCTCGTGAGAGGGGGTGGAGAGCAACTGAAGGTGAACGGCTGGTCCGCAGGATGACGAACTCGATTCGGCCGGTTGTCGTGGCGAGCCTGCTAGGAAAAGGCGAAGCCCAAGTGACGCTGTGGTCCTCGCAAGGGATGCGGTCGGCAGACCGCGCGGTAAGCTCCGGGGGGAAACCAAACCAAGCCCCAGAGGCGGCAACAGGTGGTTGGAGGCGGAACGGTCGGAAGGTTTGATACATGAAGCAAGGAGACCTGGGCGGGTACAAGGACGAAGTTCATTGTCCCTGATAAGGATACGAAGAATCGACCGCCCAGGAGTCAGAGCGTCCATACGAGCGAGGAAGCGGGGCAATGCCCGTCGAGCAAAGGGACGCAGGAAAGGGGATGAAACATGACGCACGGCCAAAACCACACCGTACCGCGAGTGTCGGCAACGACTAGCCACGACGGACTGCGTCAGGCACACGTAACTTGGCTCAGATTGGCCGCACCGTCGATGTTGCATGTTGGTGGCCTTCCCGTGAAGGTCAGGGCCTTTCGCTTCTGCCGATCCCGAGAAGGAACCTTGTTTCCTTCCCGCGCTCGGTTCACCAATCCTCTACGAGGTAACACCACTAACCGGAGAGCCGGATGCGGGAAATCCGCCAGTCCGGTTCGGAGGGAGGGGAGGCCGGGAACTTAACCGGCCTTCCCTACCCCTATCAGCCGGATTGGGGAAAACCGATTGGCCCTGGCCCTCCCATTCGTCAACTTCCCTAGAACCGGTCGGATTCCGGCCTTTCCAAGGCTGACGGATCTTGCCGCGCGGGCCGCAGGGGATTATCGTATCGGGTGCGGAGTTGCTGCCGGCCGCCGAGCGACCGTAGCACGACAGTACGCCCACCAACCACAACGCCAACTTTACGTAGGATCGGGAGGAAAGCCATGCGACAACTTGCCGGGAACCAGGAGATGTCGAGGCGGGAGTTCGTCACCAAGGCCAGCGCGGCGGGGGCGGCGATTGCCGGGCTCTCGTTGGCCCGCTCGGCCCATGCGGCGGGCAACGACCAGATCCGCATCGGCATGGTCGGCTGCGGCGGCCGCTGCTCCGGGGCCGCCGGCGACGCCATGACCGCCGATCCGGGCGTGCGCCTGGTGGCCATGAGCGACCTGTTTGCCGATCGCGTCCAGCGCAGTCTCGCCGCCCTGAAGAGGCAGAAACCCGATCAGGTCGTGGTGGACGAGGCCCACTGCTTCGTCGGGCTCGACGGCTACAAGAAGGTCATCGAATCGGCCGACGTGGTGCTGATCGCCTGCGCGGCCAAGTTCCACCCCATGTACCTGAAAGCGGCGGTCGAGGCCGGCAAGCACGTCTTCGTCGAGAAACCGCACGCCATCGACCCGGCCGGCATCAAGGTGGTCCGGCAAGCCTGCGAACTGGCCAAGCAGAAGAACGTGGGCGTGCTCTCCGGATTGCAGAGCCGGTTTCATGTCGGGCATCCGCGAGACCATCCAGCGCGTGCTCGACGGCCAGATCGGCGAGATCGTGTCCATCGAGGAGAACTTCATCCGCGCTCCCTACGGCTATACCGGACGCCCGCGCAACCTGCGCGAATTGGAGATCCAGTACGGCAACCAGTACCGCTTCTCCTGGCTCTGCGGCGACGACGTGACCCAGTCGTTGGTGCATAACCTCGACCGGGCCACCTGGGCCATGAAGGAAACGCCGCCGCAGAAATGCCACGGCCTGGGCGGGCGGTCCTCCTCGCAGGCGTTGCTGGGCGACGTCTTCGACCATCACTCGGTCGTCTACCACTACGAGAACGGCGTGCGGCTGTATGCCTTCTGCCGCACGACGTTGAACTGTTACGACGAAAACTCCAGCGTGATCCTCGGCTCCAAGGGCATCGCCTACCCCGTGGCCTGCCGGATCACCGGCCAGAACGCATGGAAGCATCAGGGCAAGGACGAAAGCCCTTACGTGGCCGAGCACCGCGCGTTCATCAAGTCGATCCGCGAGGGCCATCCACTCAACTGCGGCGAGTACATGGCCCGGAGCACCTTGGTGGGCATCATGGGGCAAATGTCGTGCTACAGCGGCAAGCAGGTGAGTTGGGATCAGATCAGCGACTCCGACTACGGCCTCCCGCCGAAACCCGAGGATTGCACCTGGGAGATGGAACCTCCCACCAAGCCGGACGCGGCGGGAGTTTACCCCGTCTGTTTCACGCCCGGCATGAGTGAAAACGTGTGAAATCCGAGCATAGACTCTCCCTCAGGAGGTTGCACATCATGCGTCAGAGATTACTGCATGCGATCGCGGTCTTTTCGTGCCTCGTCTTGGCGGCGCTGCCGTTGCGGGCCGCGGAACAGCCGGCCTCGGACGCCTCGGCCCGTCAGGCCAAGGTCCTGGTCCTCACCGGCAACGAGTATCCCGGGCACCCATGGAAGGAGACGGCCCCGTTGCTGGGCAGGTTCCTCGCCCAGGACCCGCGTCTGGTGACGACGGTCAACGACGACCCGAAGTTCCTGGCCTCGCCCAAGCTGCACGACTACGACGCGATCGTGCTGAACTACATGAACTGGCAGTCGCCCGATCCGGGCGATGAGGCCCGGGCGAACCTCAAGAAGTTCGTCGAGCAGGGAAAGGGACTGGTGCTGGTCCACTTCGCCTGCGGCGCCTTTCAGGCGTGGCCCGAGTTCCAGAAGATCGCCGGCCGCACGTGGGACCCGAAGCTTCGCCCGCACGACCCCCTTGGGAAGTTCACGGTGGAGATTGTCGCCGGCGAAAACCCCATCACCCGCGGGATGAAGTCGTTCGAGACCGTCGACGAGCTCTACACCTGCCTGGCCGGCGACAAGGAGATCGAGGTATTGGCCCAGGCCAAGTCGAAGGTCGACGGCAAGGACTACCCTATGGCGTTCCTCAACCGCTACGGCCAGGGCCGGGTGTTCCACTGCGTGCTGGGGCACGACGTCCCGGCCTTGAGCGGCGAAGGCGTGCAGGAGTTGTACCGCCGCGGAACGGCCTGGGCGGCCGGATTGCCGCCCGTGGCCAAGGGCAGCGGCCCAAAATGAGACGGGCTGGGGACTGGTCCATTTTTCGGCGAGAGAACGTATTTCGCGGAGAAGCTATCGTCCGAAAACATGGACCTGTCCCCTTCCGCGGCGCAAGGGGGACAGTCCCATTTTCGCGGCGGCAAGGCGAGCTGGCAATGCACGATCCAGAAGCGCCGCGAAAATTGGGACAGTCCCCTACGGCTTGAGCGTGACCCAGCGGACGAGTTGCCCGACGAGCATCTTGCCGTCCCAGGGGAACTCGTAGTTGTTCATGATGCCGGGCCGCACGCAGCGGGCCACGCCGGCCGCCGTGGCCGCCTCGGCAAAGGCGAGCGACTCGTCGAGATCGCCCAGCGCCATGCCGACCGTCTGCACCTTCGGCCCCAGCAGCGGGATGATCTCCCGCCACGAGTCCACTTCGGTCAGGAAGATGGTGCGGGATTGGACGGCCTCTTTCAACGACAACTCGCGGTCCATGCAGACCGTCCAGTTGGCGCCGTCGGCCGAGGCGATGACGTCCTTCGACTCGTCGATGGCCCATTGGGCCCGGACGTTGAGAATCTGCATGGTGGTGTAGGCGTCGAGGTCGGGCTTCGGCGGCAAGCGGGCGAAATGCCGGGCGAACATCTCGCCGATCTGGCGGAGCGAACGCCGGTCGCTGCGCTCGACGAAGATCGTTTGCGGCGCCGAGCACGCCCGCTGATCGAAGATGGCCACGTCGCGCACGAACGAGGCGACGACCGATTCCAGGCCGGCGTCGTCCTCCACCTGCTTCCGGCCGATCAGGCCGATCGAGTACTTCGGGCCGAAGACGATTTCCACGCAATGTTCGCGGCGCGGCAGCAGCGAGATGGCCCGAACGGCCTCGGCGCCGCCCCAGACGATCTTGGCGTCGGCCGCCAGCGACATCTGCTCGTTGAGTTCGCGGTTGCGATAGTCGAACCAGACGACGGCCACGGCTTCGAGCAGATCGGCCCCGCGCAGCCCTTCGACTTCCGATTCGGCCAGCACGGCCAGCAGCTGGTCCATGCCGCTGGGGTCGGGCAGGGCCAGCTTCACCAGGCAGACGTTCTTGGCCAGCAGGGCCGGCACGAGCGAGAACATCGGCAGCGTGGCCACGTTGCCGGGCATCCACATGGCCACCAGGCCGTGCGGCTTGGCGGCCAGGTAGTTGCGGCCCTGGGGCACGAAGCCGTCCAGATAGGCCGGGTTGCCGTTGAGGTTCAGCTCCAGGAGCTGTTGGAGGTTGCGGCGCCCCAGCCAGGCGGACAGGAAACATGGCGCCTTCCAGGTGCGCGGTGCGCGGGTCGCGCAGCAGCCGGCCGGCAAAATCGTCGAACAGGGCCAGCAGCCGGTCGACGGGGACGCCGGCGAGCCAAGCCCGCTTGGACCGCAGCGATTCCACCAGCGGGACGAGGCTCTCGCCGGCCGGCTCGATCCCACCGGGCGTAATGCGCTGGATGGTCACGCTCATCGCATTTCCCTGGATTGGGCGAAGGTGTCGCCGCAGCCGCGGATCTCCGCCCGCTCGATGCGGCTGGTGAAGCGGAAATATTTGCCCTTGCGGCCGCAGGGGCAATCGTCCACGCCCATCAGAATCGCCCTGGTCCTCGGTCAGCAGCGCGTGGCCGGGATAGCTGGTCGGCAGGACGCTGAGGACCTCGATGATGCCGGTCTCGCCCACGTCGACCGGCGCGAGCGAGAGCGGCCGGCGGAGGATCACGTCGGCGAAGGCGGGGGCGTGCTTGTTGCCGGCCTCGCAATCGACGAACACCGTGCCCACCTGCTCCACCATGCCGTAGAAATCGAGGATGCGGCCGCGGCTCGGTGCCGAGCACGGCCGCCGTGCGCCGGCTGAACTCGTCCTTCGACACGGCCTGGGCGGCGAGCTTCTTCCAGCCGCCGGAGTGCAGCAGAACGGCCTCGGGCGCGTCGAAGGCCACGCCGCGGCGCTCGGCCTCCAGGACGAATCGGGTCCAGACGACGAACGTGAAGCCGAACAACAGCACCGGCTGGCCGCGGTGCTGGGCGAAGAAGCCGTCGATGCGGTCCCATTGCGGCGCCAGGTCGCCGGAGGAGTCTGCGGTCCATGGCGAAGACGGTTTCCGAGGCGAAATTGCCCACGCCGCGGATGGCCGCGCCGCGGGCGGTGAGGCTGTCGCCCTCGGTCGACCGAGTCGGCCGCGTCGAGCACCAGGAACGGCCGCCGGTGGTTGCCGATGTGCTCCTTGAGGATCGACACCAGCGCCCGCGACTGGCGAAACGCCGTGGTCTTGTCGACGACGATCCGGCTGGGCTGCTGGCCGGTGGTCGAGGAGGAGTGCAACTCGCGGACGACCTTTTCCGGCGGAACGGCGCTGAGCAGAAAGTGCTTGAACATCGACACCGGCAGCGGCGGCACGTCGGCCGGCGACCGCCAGGCGTCCGCGTCGCCGCCGAGCTTGTCGAGGAAGCGGCGGTAGGGCGGGCAGCGCTCGGCCACGTCGCGGCAGAGCGCGCGCAGGAGCGGCGTCAGCACGGCGTCCTTCTCGGCCTGCGTCATGGCGTACTGCGGGCCGTGGATCAGGGCGTCGACCTGTTCGTCGATCGTGGCGTTCATCGGACTGGCGTCACGATCAGTTCGCCAGCGCGTGCCGGCGGTCGCAGCGGCACGTCGCAGCTCGGTGCGTAAGCGCAACGTTCTTGTCCACCTTGCCGTTGCCGATCTTGGGCAACGTCGGCAGGAACTCGACGTGCTGGGGAACTTTGTAGTTGGGCAGCCGCTTCAGGCAATGGCTTTGCACGTCGTCGGCGGTCAGTTGGCCCGGCCGGACGGTGACGACGAACGCCCGGATCGCCTCGCCCCACAATTCGTCGGGCACGCCGATCACCGCCGCCTCGACGATCTCGGGCATTTCGGCCAGCACTTCCTCGACCTCCTTCGGCCCGACGCGATAGCCCATCGCCTTGATGAAATCCCGCGCCCGCTCGACGATGAAAATGAAGCCGTCGGCGTCGACGCGGGCCATGTCGCCGGTGTAGAGCTTGCCGTCGCGGAAGTAGCGGCCGGTTTCCTCCGGGTCGCCCCAGTAGCCCAGGGTGACGTTCTCGCCGGAGGCCACGATCTCGCCGACCTCGTCCGAGCCCGGCGTGAACGGGCGTGCCGTCGGGCCGCAGCACCTCCAGCCGCGTGTGCGGCAGCCCGCGGCCGATCGAGCCCAGCTTGTCGTCGAGCCGCTCCGGGCGGCAGATAGCTCAGCCGGGCCGTGGCCTCCGTTTGGCCGTACATCACGAAGAGCTTCACCTCGGGCAGCGCCTGGCGGATTTCGCGGATCAGCGGATTGGGCAGCCTGCCGCCCGCCTGCTGAAGCCAGCGCAGCGCGGGAAACCGCCGCTGGGCGAAGCGCGTCTTGCGGAGCAGGATCTGGTAGGTGGCGGGAACGCCGGCCAGGCCCGTGCAACGCTTCTCCTCCATTTCGTCGAGCACTTTTTCGGGAAACAGGAAGCGGTTGTTGATCACCAGCGATCCGCCGGCCATCAGGTGCGTGTGCAGCAGCGACGTTCCGTAGCAATAGTAGAACGGCAGGACGGTCATCACGCGGTCGTCCGGCGCCGATGCCGGTGTAGCCGAGGATGTCCTCGGTGTTCACGAGGATGTTGTGGTGCGTGACCATGACGCCCTTCGACTCGCCGGTGGAGCCGGAGGTGACACATGATGGCGGCCAGATCGCGGCGGGGATCGACTTCGGCGGGCGCGGCGCGCCGTGGTCCGCGTGCGGGCGGCGTCGGGCGTCTCGACCAGCAGCTCGCACGCCCAGCCGCTCGGCCCAAGGCCGGATGCGCGCGTGGAAGCGGGCGGAGACGCAGCATGCACTTCATGCCGGTCGAGGCGACGATCCGCTCGAACGTCGCCTCGCTGCAATCGACCGGGAAAGGGCACGACGCAGAGGCCGGCGCGGATCGTGCCCAGATAGGCGGCGACGAAGAAGGGGCCGTTCTCGGCGAACAGCCCGACGCGGTCGCCGCGGCGCGAGCCCTCGCGCCCGCAGCCGGCCGTCCCAGCCGCACGCCGCGGCGCGAAGCTCGCCGTAGGTGACCAGCTGGCGGCCGTAGAAGATCGGCGGGGGCGTCGGGCCTGCCGCCGGCAAGGATCGCCTCCGCCACGTTGCCGTGCCGGCTAATCCTTCACTCCTTTCGCCCGGAGAATCTCGATGATCTTGCCGGCCGGAACTCATCTCGGTGATCTCGTCCACCTCGAAGTGGACGCCGAAGGTGTCTTCCAGGTCCATGACCAGAGTCATGTGGCCCAGCGAATCCCACCGCAACACGTCTTCCGGCACGGTGTCCAGCGAGAAGTCGCCGGCCTCGATGCCGAAGACCTTCTCGAAGATCGCTGCCAAGCGGTCAGTCAATGCCATAACAGTGCTCTCCTTTTCACAGATTGATCGGTCCGTCGCCGTCGCCCCGGTTCAAGTGCAAGTCCTGGTTCCGCACGCCTGCCTGGTCGAGCAGTGCCGCCAGCTTCGGGGACGACGGCGAAGATGAAATTGGACGGCCCGCGGAGAAAGCCGGCGCTGGCGAAAACCATGACACCAGGCGGCATGGGATTGATTCGAGACGATCAGATCGACGCCTTGCGACTGCAGGAACGCCGCGGCCGCGCGGACGACCTTGGCGGCATCGGCGGGGGCGGCGAAGTTGTCGACGATCGAGCCGAGCCGCATGTCGCCGAAGTGCTTATGATGCGCGGAGCCGCGTGTCGAGCAGTACGGCCCACCCCATCGACTCGCGACCAATCGCTCAGCTTCAGGCGGATGAATCTCTTGTCGCCCTTGGGGTAGAGAATGCGCAGGGTTTTGGCGTCGCGCACGGCAGACATGCCGTATTGGTGCCGGCACCGCTGCCAAAGTTCGTCGGCCCAACCGGCGAACTCGTCGACCTGCTCGACGGCAATTGTGGGATCCGGCCGGCGCGCCCGGCCACAAAATGCTTGCGCGCCGCCGATTCCCAGCCATCCCAACCCGCTCAGCGCCAAGGCATCGAGGGCCCATCTCGCTCCGACGTTCTGCCGCAGGTAGGCAACGTTTCGCAGGAACGTCGCGGGATGAACCACGCGAAAGAAGAACGGCACGGAGTACATGTGCCAGCCCGCCGCGATGAGCAGCCGGGCCAGGGCCTCGTCGTAACCACCGATGCCCAAGCCATACAGCAACGCCTGTCGTTGGAGTGCGTCGCGGAGCAGTTGCACGCCAACCTGCGGATAGCTCTTGTTGACGGCGCCCTCGGAAATCGGCAGGTGAAAATCGGCGATGGCCGCCACCCGGTCCTTGATCCAGAAATCCTGGTGCTTGAGGATGTAGGCGCCGCGGACGGCCGCCGACTCGTCCACCGCGAGATAAAGCTCCTGGAACAGCCGGCGGCCGGCGATCTTCGGCAGCCACTCCGGGATCGGCGAAAGGGGGAATCGCATCGTCGCCCCGCCGGCGCTCAGGCGCTCGTTGAACCTTCGCACGGCCTCAACGCGTTCAGCCGCATATTCGTGGATCGTAATCGGCATGTCAGTTTGGGCCGACGAAGAGCTTCTCCAAGAGCCACTTTTGTTCCAGCCGTCGCCGCTGCGCGTCCGTGATTTTCGTGGGACCATGCTCCGCCAGCAGATGGTCCAGCAGTGCGACCGCGGGAACGAACCAGCCGTTCTTTCGCGCCAGGCGTTTCATCAACTGCTGGAATCGCGGGTTCAAACCGTGCGACTCGCGGAAGCCGATCGCGAAATGGGTGTACATGATGCACGCTCCGCCCTCGGCTTCGAGGCGATCCTGGTTGGCCTCCGAGAGGCACCGATTGAAGGTCTCGATATCATGGCCGTCGGACGAGGCGAACCAGCAGTTCACATAAGGCTTCGTCGCATCGTGGTAGGGCATGAAAGGGCAGGCTTTGAGGGTATTGACGTCCCGGAAGACGAAATTGCGGCAATACTTGATCTTCTGCCGGCAGAGATCGCCCCAGAAGTAATCGCTCTCCTCCAGGTGTCCCGAATATTTTTCGCCGCGACGACACGTCAGGAGGACGTACAGCAACCGGCGCCAACCGCTGAGACGGTGGCCGCCCCAGTACAGGGCTTCCTCCGCGCCGAATGATTGGTGGCCGCCGCGGGGTACTGCTGGAAGACCTCCGCAAAGCGTTCGAGCGCCAAGGCCACCCGATCGCGGCGCGAGCCGTGCCAGGTGGCGCCGTGCCAGCCGATCTCAAAGCCCTTGGCGCGCAGGCCGAGAAGCCAGGCACGGTAATCGGCATCGTCGAGCGTCTGTCCGGGGTGTTTGCCCTTGTTCGGATCGCCGCGAAAGGCCCAGCACGACCTCGAGGTGCGGAAACCGCAGTCCTCAAGAAACGAGTACACGGGAGCCACGTTCTCGACCGTTCCCGAGTCGGTATCGTCGAACACGGTGAAGGCGAACTGCTTTCCGTCCGGCCAGGTCATTCGGCGGGCCCCGGTTTGCTCCGACAATCGGCGGCAGTGGAAGCGCTCGTCACGTGGTACCGACAAAGAGTTTTTCCAGCAGCCAACTGCGCTCCAACTGCCGTCGCTGGGCATCGCCGATCTCGCGCCGGCCATCGCGCGCCAGCAGCCAGTCCAGCAGGGTGGCAACGGGCACGAACCAGCCGTTCTTCCGCGCCAGCCTTTTCATCAGCTTGGAACCGGGCGTTCAAAACGCCGCCCTGGCGGAAACCGGTCGAGAAGTGGGTGTACATGATGCACGCGCTCCCGGCGGCCTCCAGGCGGTCCTGGTGCGGTTCCGAGAGACACCGATTGAACGCCTCGGCGTTGCGTCCGTCCGAAGACGCGAACCAATAGTTCACATAGGGCGTGAGGGGATCGTGATACGGCATGAACGGGCAGGCCTTGAGCGTGTCGACGTCCCGGTAGCAAAAATTCCGGTAGTACTTGATCTTTTGCCGGCAGAGGTCGCCCCAGAAGTGTTCGTCGGCTTCGATGTGCCCGCGATACTTCTTGCTGTTGTGATAGCGGGTGATGACGTTGTAGAGGACGCGGCGCCAGCCGGTCAAGCGCCGGTCGCCCCAATACATCCCCTCGGCGACGTCGGTGTGATTGGCGGCCGTGGCCGGATCGTGATGAAAGACCTCGGCAAAGCGAGCCAGCGCGGCGGCCACGCGTGGGCGAGGAGATCCCTGCCAGGTGGCGCCGTGCCAGCCGATTTCAAAGCCGCGGGATTCCAGGTCCACGAGCCATTGCCGGTAAGGATCGTCGTCCAACGTGGCGCCCGGAAATCTTCCCTGCCGGGGATCGCCGTCGAATGCCCAACAGGATTTCGTCGTGCGGAATCCGCACTGTTCCAGGAAATCATAGACCGGGCGGCCCACGTCGAGGGTCATCAGGTCGGTGTCGTCGAAGACACTGAAAGCAAACTGCTTGCCGTCAGGCCAGGCGACTTTCATTTCATGCACGGCTGTTTTGGAAAGTTCGGAAATGGGACGATCGGTCCAGGATCAATGGTGTGGCCACACACAACGCGCGATTTGTCTGCGGACCCACGGCACCAACAGCAGCCAGCCGAGGGCGTC
Organism: uncultured Planctomycetaceae bacterium; assembly: GCA_963759115.1. Lineage (GTDB taxonomy): Bacteria > Planctomycetota > Planctomycetia > Pirellulales > Thermoguttaceae > CAVWXT01. The sequence goes on along the minus strand of CAVWXT010000005.1, from coordinate 1,401,930 downwards.
GCTGATGACCCCGGGAATCAACAGGAGTATCCCCGCCGCGAGAAGGAGCAACTCTGCCAGGCAATGCTGGTCCGAAACGGCATCGAGGCAGTCGGCGTCCAGGCTCTCCGCAATCGCCTTCGACCAGCGCGGCTGATAGTGGGTGATTACCGCCAAGCCGACCAGGACCATGAAGATGCTCCCGCCCAGCGGAAGCCTCCAACCCACGAAATAGGACAGGGCCGCCAGCAACGACAGATCGGCGGCCACAATGACGCACAACGCCGTCAGCAGTCGTCTAAGCATGGCCACCTCCGGGGCGGCGGCGCCCCGCGACCCGTTGATAGAGACGGAAACCGCCTTGGGCCACCGTGCGAGCCCAGCCGATCCAGCGGTATCGAGACTTCCAGAAACGATAGGATTCGACGGGATGGCCGCCGTATTTTTGCTTGTAGTCTCCGCCGCCGCAGAAGTCGTAGCAACGCATGCCCTTTCGCTTCCAGTAGCGTATGGCGTACCAGTGGAGGGCTTCATTCGGACAGAAATGCTGCTCTTGGCGCCAGCTTGCATTGCCCCAGAAATAGGCGGAACTGTTCATTCCCAAGAAGATGCCGGTGGCGATGCACTTTCCCCCGGGCTCTCGCGCCCGCAACAGCAGGAGATTGCCGGTGGGCAACAGGTGCCGGATCAACGACCGCACGCGCTGCTTGCCGTAGGTGGGCACAAGGGACTGCTTGGCGAAGACGTCGCACAACTGCTGGTAGTAATCGTCGGCGAAGCCCTCGTCGTGGGCCTCCTCGACCACCACCCCCAGTTTCTCGGCCTTGCGGAGGGAGTATCGGCACGACTTGGCGCTCATGTTCGAGTAGAGACGGCTCTCGTCCGGCGTGAGGTCGATCGCGGAGCTTCGGTACGCCACACCCTCGAACCCCAAACCAGCCACGTTGTCGGGCGTGACGTTCGCATCGGTAACTTCGAGGTGAATGCACCCCAGATGCTGGAAGGCGTGGCGCATCAGGGCTTCGACGGCGGCGCGCTTGGGCACGCCCGGCAGAAGACGGAGGCCCATGCGCTCGGTCGTCCAGCCGACAAACGGCGCGCCGAGAATCTTCAACCCGGCCTTGCGAACCACCATCCCGGCAAAGTAGCCGGCCGTTTCGCCGCCCTCCTTCAGAGCGAGAATGACCGGCTGGCCGTGCTGGGATTCGGCCAGGAATCGCATCCAGGCCGGCGTCTGGAAGATTTCCCGGTCGGGAAACGCGGCCAACACCTCTTCCCAGTCGTCCAGCGTTCCGGCAAAGGGCTCGAAATGGAACGACGTCGATGCGATGGGGCAACGCAAGGTCATGAATCGAAGGATCGAATCATCAATGTGGAGGAACCACTTCGGTGCGGTTTACCGAGCATACGACGTACATAGATTGCGAACCGTCTCGACCACGTGGTCGCACTCGTCCTCGCGCATTCCCGGAAACAACGGCAGACTGATGAGCTTGGGCCACTGCGCCGAGGCGATCGGGAGATGCCGCGGCTGCCAGGCGAAGGTCTCCTCGTAATAAGGATGCAGGTGCAACGGCCGCCAATGCACCGAACAGCCAACGCCGCGCTCGCGCAGCCGGTCGATGAACGTGTTGCGGTCGATGGAAAGCCTCTCCAGCCGCAGGCGGATCGGAAAGAGGTGCCAGGAGTGGATGCGGTCGGGCGGATCGGGCGGCAGATCGAGTTGCTCCACGTCGGCCAGTTGCGCCCGGAAGAACCGGGCAATCCGCTGCCGCTCTTGCCGCATCTCCTCCGCGCGGGCGAGCTGATGGATGCCGATGGCGGCGGCGATGTCCGTCAGATTGTACTTGTACCCCGGAGCGACGATTCGATAGTCCCAGGCATTGCCCCCGGAATACCGTTTCCAGGCGTCGTGGGAGAGGCCGTGCAGCGACATCTGCCGCATGCGGTCGGCCAACTGCCGATCGTCGGTCACGGCCATGCCGCCCTCGCCGGTGGTGATGGTCTTGTTGGCGTAGAAGGAAAAGCAGGTGACCGCGGCGGTGTTCTCGCCGCAGCGCCGCCAGGAGAACGTCCCCTCTCCCTTTGGGAGAGGGTCAGGGTGAGGGCCTTGGGAGCCTGGCTGTGTTTCGCCCGCGCTCGACCAGCCCTCACTCCCTGCCCCTCTCCGGGCACCAACCGAAGGTTGGTTGGGAGAGGGGAGACTTTGCGTCCGATATGCGGCGGGCAGACTATGGGCCGCGTCCTCGACGACCCACAACCCGTGCTCGTCGGCCAGCGCCCGAACCTCGTCCATGTCCATCATCAACCCGCCCACGTGGACGGGGATGATGCCGACCACGCGGAGCCTCGGGTCCAGCGGGGTCTGGCCGGCGGCCAGTTGCTCGATCTTCCGCCGGGCATCGGCAAGGTCCATGTTCAGCGTGACGGGATCGCAATCGACCAGCAAAGGAACGGCGCCCTGGTAGCGCACGACCTCGGCCGTGGCGGCGAAGGTCATGGTCGGCACCAGCACGGCCTGCCCCGGCGACAGACCCAGGGCCTCGACGGCCAGGTGGAGCGCGGCGGTGCAGGAGTTGACGGCCACGGCGTGTTTGCCGCCCACGTGCGCGGCCATCGCCGCCTCGAACTGCGCGATGCGCGGACCGGTGGTCAGCCAGCCGGAGCGGAGGCAGGCCACGACCTCCGCGATCTCCGCCTCGGTGATCGAAGGGCGGAAGAACGGCACTTGGACCGGCGGCTGCCGACAATCAGGGTTTGTCAAGGTATTTCCCCTGTGAACGGTTGCGAAATCTCACTGCCGCCCCTCTTTCACGGCCGGCTGTTTGGGGCCTTCCGCCCATCGCGGCGTCCGGTCCCGTGCCAGGCAGAGCATGGTCTTCAGGATAATGGTCATATCCAGCAGAAACGATTGCCGGCTGACGTATTGCCTGGCCAAACGGATCTTTTCCGGCAGGATGCGGCAGACATACTCTCGTTCCGGGTCGGCCGCCGCTCCCAACACGGCCGCCTCGTCCCGAAATCGGATCGAGGCCAGGTCGGTGACTCCCGGCCGTACGCGGAGAATCTCGTCGTAGTCCGCGCGGAACATCTCGACGTATCGAGGGACCTCGGGCGCGGGCCGACGAAGCTCATCTCCCCCCGGAGCACGTTCCAGAGCTGCGGCATTTCGTCGATCTTGGTCTTCCGCAACAACCGTCCCATCCGCGTAATTCGCGGGTCCTCGCCGAAACGTGATCGATCCGCCCAGCCGCGGAGCGTCTTGCACCATGGTGCGAAACTTGAGAATGAAGAAGGGGCGTCCGCCGCGGCCGATCCGCTGTTGACGGAAGAGGATCGGGCCCGGGGAACTGAACTTCACCAGCAGCGCCGCCGCGGCCAGCACCGGCGAGAGGAGAATCAGGCCGAACGCCGCGCCCGCCATATCGAAGAGCCGTTTCATCACGTTCGGGGCCGCGCCTCCTTCCGCAGAAACTCGATCGTTCGCTCGGCCGCCGCCATGCTAACCCGGCGGTGGGTCGGCAGGTTGATTACTTCCCGGCTGGCAGCCTCGGCCTCCAGGCACATTCCCGCGCGGTAACCGAAGTCTTCCATGCGGGTTCCCGCGGGATGCAGCGGGACCTCAAACCAGGAGCCGATTTCCACTCCCGCTCCGCTCGCCTTCGCAAGGACCTCCTCCTTGTTCGACACGCGAACGGGATATCGCAGCAGCGGCGACCCATCCGCGGCCGGAGGAGAAAGCGGTGAAAAGCCGATGCGAGGCAACTCCGCGTGGTAGAACGCCGTCAATCGCACGCGGTGCTGGATGTTCTCTTCGATCCGGTCCATCTCTCGGCGTGCCTGGTGCATCTGGCAGGGGGCCATGGTCGTCAGGTAGTGCGGCGGCATCTTTCCCCTCAATTCACCTTCCGACGAACTGCCGATCGCCAATCCCCACCCATTGAGCGCGCGGTACAGCGACATGATCTTGAGGGCCGTGGTCGGCCGGAACAGGAGCTTGTGGGCGAGAATCTGCGCGTGAAGCAACTGGTTCTGCAACCACCCCGCCGCGAAGGCCTCGGCTTGGATGATCGCGGCGACGCGGTCGGCCAATGCCGGTTCATTGACCAGCAGGATGCCGCCCAAGCCGGTCGAAAAGGGCTTGTTCCATTGCCCCGACATGAAGGCAAAGCTGCCGAAAGTGCCGCACAACCGGCCGTCGAGCCTTGTGCCGAACGCGTGACAGCAGTCTTCGATCACCGGGACGCCGCCGCGTCGGGCCCAATCGCCCAGGGCCGTCATATCGCACGGAACGCCGTAGGTGTGTTGAACGATCAGCGCCGCAACGTCCGATGAAACGGCAGTCTCCAGCAAGCGGGGATTGATGTTATAGGTTTCAGGATCAATGTCGACGTAGGCCGGCGTGAGCCCGGCGTATTGGACTGCCGAGGGAACCACGACGCAGGTGTAGCCGGGCATGAGCACCTTGGCGCCGCGCGGCAAGTCCAGCGCCCGCAGCCCGACATAGAGTCCCACCCTTCCCTTGGCCAAGAGGAAGCACCGCCCCTGCCCGAAGAAGGCCTCGATTTGCTTGCAGACCGACTGGTCTTCCGGGCGGGCGTTCATCGAATCGCCTCCAAGAACTCCCGCGCCAAGACCGCGTAATCGTGATGTTGCACCACATATTGCCTGCCCCGCTGTCCCATCGCTTCGCGCTCCGCCGGCGCAAGGCCGAGAACGTGCGACAACGCCTCGGCCAGGGCGGCCGGGTCTTCCGGCGGGCAACACCGGCCGCAGCCGCTGGCGGCCACCGGATCATTCGCGGCGGCGGCGGCGTGAACCACCGGCCGGGCCGCCATCATGTAGTCCATCAGCTTGTTGGGGCTGATGCCGAAGCGATAGAGCGGCCGGTTCGGCCAGCCCAGGTACAGCACGTCCATCTCGGCCAACAAGGCGGGCATCGCCGCCCTGGGCACCGGCGGCAGGAAGTGCGCGCTGGCCAAACCCAATTCCGCGGCCTTGGCGCGGAGACGATCCTTGGCCGGTCCGTCCCCCACCAACACCACGGCAGTCGATTCCGCCGGCAATCGCGCGGCGGCTTCCAGCAGCGTGTCCAAGCCATTGGCCAGGCCGTGCGTGCCCGCGTATCCCACCACCAACCGCCGCCGATCCTTGTGCGATTGAAGCGTGCGGGCGTGTTCTTCGGGCAGCGGCGCGCGGCGGGTCTGCCACTCTTGAACGTCGATCCCGTTGGGAACGTACGCATACCGCCCTGCCGCCATGCCGTGCGCGCAAGTATCCCTCGACGTTGGGCAGGCTCGACACGATGCAGTCGGCCGTGCGATAGGCGTAGTCCTCCGCGGCCTGCACCAAGAGCACGAAGGGATGCCGCCGCGACATGCCCCCGATTTCGATCTGGGTCAACGGCCAGAGATCGCGCACTTCGTACACCAGCTTGGCGCCGCACTTTCTGGCCATCCATCGTGCCGGCGGGGCCTCCAAGCGATAGGTCGAGGAGGCGATCACGACGTCCGTCCGTCCTGTCCGCAACAGACGTTGGCGATGCCAGGCCAAGGCCGCGACGAAGGCCGCAATATTCACGATCCGGGCGGCGCCGTTGCCGCGGTAGCGGGGCGCCTTCAGCCAGAGATAGCGGATGCCGTCGATCCGCTCCTCGGTCACGTTTTCCTTGCTGGCGGGCTGCGTGCTGCGGAGGTGCGAGAACGACGCGGCCACGATGGTTACGTCGTGCCCCAGCTTCACCCATTCCCTGGCCAGGTAATAGGGGCGATATTCCATGCCCAGCTCCGGCGAACCCGCGTAATGATTAATCAGCAGGATGTTCATGTTCGATTCGGGCCGCCAATTCCGTCACGACATGCTCGACGGAGAACTGCTCCTCGATGCGTTGCCGGCCAGCCGCGCCCAGGCGGTCGCGCAACGCACCGTCGCGGATCAGCCGTTCGAGCGCGCCGGCCAGCGCCTCGGGATTCTGCGGGGGCACGAGGGTTCCTGCGCCGTCGTGGAGCAGTTCCGGAATGCCGCCGGTGGTCGTCGAGACGACGGGCACGCCGTGCGCCATCGCCTCCATCAGCGAGACGGGAATGCCCTCGTGCTCGTGGTTTCCCAGGTCGAGGCTCGGCAGGACTACCAGAGCGGCCTCCCCCCGGCGATACCAATCCAAGAGGCGATCGTGGGGTATCCGGCCGAGAAACTCCACCATCGGCCCGAGGTTCAGTTGTCGGGCCAACTCCTGCAAGTTTCCTTTCAGGTGACCATCCCCGGCGAGACGCAGCGTGCAGGAGACGCCCTTCTGTTTCAGAATTGCCATCGCGCGAAGCAGATGCCCGTGTCCCTTCACGGGGTACAGGTCGGCTGGACAGAGCAGTACGGGCGGCGAGTCACCGCGGCGGGCGAATTCACTCCGAGCCGGCAGTGTGACCCCCATGTGGATCACCACGGCTCGGCCGGGCCCGACATCCGCCCCCATCTCGGCTGCCATCTTCACGGTTGCTTGGGAGATATATCGCGCGAAGCGGGCCTTCGCGGACTTCAACGCCAGAAGGTTGTTGCCGGCGACGTCGCCCCGGTGCGCCGAGAAACTCCACGGTATGCCCGACCACTCGCTGGCGATCAAGGCCATCGTCGCCGTCGTGCTGGCCCAGTGCGCGTGGATGTGCTCCACGCGCCGTCGCGCCGCCCAGCCGGCCAGCCAAAGCCCTTTCGGCAGCACCGAGAGGTTCTTCCACAGCGTGGTGGCGTCGCGCGACCCGCCCAGCAGACGCAAGAGTTTAGCGAATCGGAAGGGGTGGCGCACCGCCCGGCAAGCCGCCGCGGCGAGCACTTCCGGCCACCAGGAGCGGTTCCGCACGCTGACGGCGGCCAGGCATTGGGCGTCTTTGTTGATGATCTGTCGAGCGGGGCTTCGGGGGACAATCGCGAGGTCGTGGCCGCGCCGAATCCATTCCTTGGCCTCCTCGATGACGAACTCCTCGCCCGGGCCAAAGGGCATCGAGACGGTAACGTAGATCAGTTTCACGGGCTAAGTCCGATCGAAATCAGTCGCTGCTTTGCCGCTCGTAATCCGTGTGGATGACGTAGCCTGCGGCGCCCCGGTAAGAGATGATGCGACCGGGCACGCCCACGACAACGGCGTGGTCGGGCACGTCCTTGGTCACTACGCAATTCGCGCCGATGGCCACGTTGTCGCCGATTTTCACGCTACCGATAATCTTGGCGCCAGGACCGATGTAGACATTGTTGCCAATCGTGGCGGCCCCCTTCTTCGCGCCGCGCAGAGTAATCCCAATCGTCACTTGATGCGAAAGATCGCAGTTCTTTCCGATAACGACCCCCGGCGCCACGAAGATGCCGCCGTAGTGGCCCATACACAACCCGCCGCCGACCTGAGTGCGATGGGAAATGCTGATGCCGCACTTGACCACATAGTGCTGTTGTACGAGCCAGGCCAGCGGGAAGAGAGTCCACCGCCCTATTGCCCGCGAATGCAGGTACGCACACGTTCGCATCCAAAAGGTGTACTTGAACCCATAATTGAACATCGCTCGGCAGAACGTGCGGAAATCCATCCGGCCGTAGTAGCGATAGCCGTCGGCGTAAACGAGACGCCGATATTCGGCGAAGCTCACGATGGTTCTCTAAGAGTTTAGCCGGCGCAATCGTCAGGACCCAATCGTCGTTTCCGGGCACGGCGACGACTCTGCCACGCCGGCACTGCCGCTTTGGCCGGTCGCTTGCTGCGCGGAGTCTCGACACTTTGTCGGGTGCGGCGGCTTGGCCATCCAGCCCAACAGCAATCGTTCGATCGACCACTGGATTCGCGCGGCGCCCATCCAGCACCGCGGAAAACGCCCACGGAAAAATGGAACCCGCCCCACTCGCCAGTACGCCCAGGCGCTGAAAGTCATGGCGCGGAGCCAGAACGGATTTCCGCGGCGTTGACAGGCTTTGCGCAGGATCCACCATCTGGCATGACGGCAGTGGTCGAGCCCGTTTGCCCGGCGATAGGAAGTGCTTTCGCTGCGGAGAACGTATTCCGACAAACCCTGGTCGATGTAGGCCATGTTGCAGCACTCGGACATGCGCACCCACATGTCCCAGTCGTCGGAGCCGGTGATCGTTCCGTCGAACGGACCGACTTTCTCCAGGCAGGCCCGGCGATGCATAATCGTAATGCGCGAAATGCACGAGTCCTGGAGCAGGCAAAACGGATCCAGCGGCGCGTATTTCTTAAGGGTGGTTTCCCCCTGCGGGCTCGTGACGTACATGTCGGTATAGACGACGTCCACTTCGGGATGCGCGTCGAGGAAATCGGCCTGCACTTCCAATTTCGTCGGCGACATCATGTCGTCAGAATCGAAATAGGCCAGGTACTCGCCCCGAGCCATGCCGATTCCACAATTGATGGCGTAGGCCTGCCCCTGGTGCTTCTGGACCGTCCACCGGATACGATCGCCGTAGGTCTTCAAGACGTCGACCGTATCGTCGGTCGACCCGTCGTCTACGACGACCACCTCGAAATCCCGATAGGTCTGGCTGAGAACGCAGTCGAGAGTCTGGCAAATGAACTTTGCCGCATTATAGGCCGGAATGATCACGCTGACCTTGGGCATTACCACGATCTCCGCATTCTGGCTTGCATGACAAGCTCAGAATATACGGTCTCGATTCGCCGCATCAAACCGCAGACGTCGTAACTCTCCTCCATGAGTCTCCGATTCACTTTGCCGGCGTGTTGCCGTTCGTCGTCATGCTCCAACAGGTGGAGAATCTTTTCGGCGACGGCAGCGGGACTCTTCACGGGAACTATGTATCCGCCCTCGCCGTTACGGAGCCAAAGACCGATATCGCCGGTATCCGTGTTGATGATCGGCAGCCCGCATCCCATTGCTTCCGCCATGCTCAGCGAGGTGCCGCTCTCGGAAAGCGACGTGGAAACATAGACGTCCGACGCTTGCAGGCAAACGATCATTTCCCGCTCGGCCACGTGCCCCACAAAAATGATGGATCGGCCGATCCCCAACGCCCCGGCCAGTTCTTGAAGCGCTTGTCGTTCCACCCCGCCCCCCACGACAAGGAATTTCACGGCCGGGGCCTTCTGGAGCACGATTGCCGCGGCTCGGATCAGGGTCTCGACGTTATGGACCGGCGTGAGCGTTCGCGCGCTGACTACCACTTTCGCCCCTGCCAGTCCATATTGGTCGATGAATGCGCACGGCGCCTCGCCCGGCACGTACTTTTCAAGATCGATGCCAAAAGGCAAGACCAGAATCTTGCGCGGATCCGCGCCGAGACGCAGCATGGCCTCCTTGGTATTCTCTCCTTCACAGTGCAACCAGTCGGCACGGCGCAGAGTCCATGCGGTGAAGAAGCGATCGACCGCGCGCTGGTGAACGTAGCTCAGGACGTCTTCTCCCCAAGGCGTGACCAGGTAGGGATGGAAGCCTGTAGCCATTGCCATCCACGCATAGGCGCCGGCGCCGTGTGCGTGGATCAAATCCGGTCGGATTGTCCGGATCAGCCGTCGCACCTGGGCGCGCAGCCGCACCAGATTGATGCTCCGCGACAGGATCCCGATCTCCGCCAGCGGCTTCACCAGTTGATGTACGACCGCTGGTTCATAGCCGCCGAGGATGCGCGGATTCCAGGTAATGACGTGGACCTCGTGTCCCAGGCCCACAAAATATCTGGACCATCGTTGGAGATGTTCGGCCAGAGCGTCGCCCAGGAAAAGTAGTTTCATCCGTCTAGGAACGGCCGCAAGCCATGCGCCGGATCGTGTCCAGAATTCGATCGTGTTCGGGTTCCGTCAGACTCGATCCGCTGGGAAGGCACAATCCTCGTTGGAACAAGTCCTCCGCCACCTCGCCGCCGCGAACACGGCACTGTGAGAAGACGGGCTGCAAGTGCATGGGCTTCCAGAGGGGACGCGATTCGATGTTGCGGCGATCCAATTCCAGCCGGATCGCCTCTCGGTCGGCGCCAAAAGCCTCGGGATCCACCGTGATGCACGTCAGCCAACGACTGCATCGCCCTTGCGGCAGTTCGGGCATGAACGCGATGCCGGGCAGATCGTCCAAGGCCCGCCGATAACGTTCGAAGAGAGCCCGCCGTTGCTCCACACGTTGCCCAAGCACGCGCAGTTGTCCAATGCCTATGCCGGCCAGCAGGTTGCTCAGGCGATAGTTGTACCCAATGCACGAGTGTTCGTAATGCGGCGCGGGGTCGCGCGCCTGGGTCGCCAGAAACCTCGCCCGTTCGACCCATTCCGTCTTCCGACCGATCAGCATGCCGCCGCCGCTGGTGGTGATGATCTTGTTGCCGTTGAAGGAGAAGCAGCCGATGTCGCCGAGCACTCCGGCGGGGCGTCCCGCATAGCTGGCGCCGAGCGCTTCGGCGGCGTCCTCGATCACAGGAATGTCGTGGAGCGCGCGAGTGCGCAGGATCGGTTCGTAATGTGCGCATTGCCCAAAGACATCGACCACCAGTACGGCCTTCGGACGTTTGCCCCGACGAATGCTGCTGTCGACTTCCGCCGCCAGCAGTTCGGGGTCCATGCACCAACTCGTCCGGTCGCAGTCGATAAACACCGGCTGCGCCGACGTAGGCGATGGCATTGGCAGACGCGGCGAAAGTCAGAGTAGACGTGAGCACCTCGTCGCCCGGGCCAACCCCCAGAAGCAGCAGGGAGAGATGCAGTGCCGCCGTAGCGCTCGACAAGGCCACGGCCGCCGGGACGCCCAGCAAGTCGGCAAATTCCCGCTCGAAAGCACTCAGATGGGGCCCCACGGGCGCAATCCAGTTGGAATCGTAGGCCTGGAGAAGCAAGTCGCGCTCTTCTCCGGACATGTGGGGGGGAGAAAGGAAGATGCGTGCATCGTTGTTCTGGATGGGGTCTCTCACGGTAATTGCATACAATTCGGTGTGACGAAAACTGGAACGCCTATCTTAACGGATGTCTCTCCGCCGCAACGTTGCCCGAAGTGCCGGTTGCAGGTCTCCGAGTTGTCAACACGGGGCAGACCGCTGAACGGTACGGACGCCGGGTGGCGCCGTTGCGGCCAGTTTCGGCGACCGAGCGGCAGACTGCGCCAGTGCGCCCGCGGCAAGCATATAAGCAAAGAAAGTCCAATGGAGCTTTCCGGGCAACCCTCCGCTGACCGAATCCCCAATGAACAACGCCACAAAGATCGCCAGCGGCAGTACGTTTTCCACTCCGCAGCGCGCCCGCCAGGCGTACCAGAGGATCATGAAGTACGCCCAGAAATAGGGAACGGCCCCTGCGAGTCCGGTGAAGGTCAGCATGGCGAGCACGTTGTTATGCGTCGCCCGTTCCGGTCCCCAGCGATAGAACAGACGCTGGGCAAGGACGCGCGTGGCGGACGGCCCCCACCCGATGATCGGCTTCTCCGCAATCATGGCGACTGCTTCAGGCCAGATTCTTTCGCGTCCCGCCGTGGTCCCATACTCCAACGCCTCTTGCCACCTTTCTCGGAGCACCTCCACGTGCGTGTAGAAGTAGAACGCAACGCCGGCGAGCAGGACCATGAGCCCCAGGTTGCGCAGTTTCACCCAGAGAGAGCCCTTTCGCAATATGAACAGCCCCAAACCGACGGCCAGAGCAAGCGTTTGGCCGCGAGAACCCGCCTGGGCAATAACCGCCATCGCGACCAGCGCGATCGCCCAAAGGATGGGCACGCGAATAGAAGCCTTCTCTTGGCGGATGTGCCCGACTCCAATGGCAACGAGCACGCCTACGGCGAGCAGTTGCGAATACTCGTTCTGATTTGAGCCGAAAGTGGAGAGTCTTCCCCCTAGCTCAATCTCGCTCTCCGCTACGCCGGCGAGCACCATGATCGCCGCCGCTCCGCAGGTGAGCACAAAGGAGAACAACGCTCCCTTGGTTGCCTTTCCCGCCAAGAACAGGTTGTAGCAGATCAGCAACAGCACGATCGACTGGAATTGCTGTAACACCATCGTGACGTCGGTGAAGTCTGATCGCAACATTGAGAGCGTGAATATTGCGAAGAAGGCGGCCAGCGCCAGGCTGGCCGGCGGCAGCCTCCAGGGGCGCGTCTTCGGGTCAATCAGAAAGCACAACGTCAGCACTACCCCGGCCATGCGAGGTATGGATAGCCTGTCTTGAAACTCCAAAGGCAGCCAGGGCAGAGTGAAGATGTCGAACGGAAGCGAGGCCATCCAGGCATAGAAGGCCCAGCGCGTGAACGGCGCCATGCCGTGTTCCAAGGGGTTCACGGCGGCTGGCGCGCCGGCGTAATAGGGCGAAACGCGCGCCGATTCAGATCGTATCATAAGAAGTACCCGTTTGTTGGGCGTGTCGAAGCATGACGTCAAACTCTTGGATCAGGTGCGGCCACGCATAGGCATCCGGCCGACGGCTTTCCGGGAGTCTTCCTTGCATCAGGCCCGCCAGAAAACCGGCCATCCCGTCAATGTCCGAGCCGGCGAACACGGCGCCTTGGCCGGTGGTTTCAATCAGGCGTTCGACGTCCGAACCCGGCGGAGCAATCACCATCGCGGGCGTGCCCAACCCGATGGGCTCGAAGATCTTGCCCGTCACGATGCCTCGGTCGGCAGGGTCGCCGGCGTCAGACACGGAAGCCACGACGGCTGTGACGCCCGCCCCGCGGATGGCTGCAAGACACTCGCGGCGAGGCACCGTGCCGTGCAAGGTGAGCCACCGCTCGACGCCATTGATCCTGGCGGCTTCACGGACGTGATCGTCGCTCGTACCGTAGTAGTGAAACCGCCAGGGCCTGGCCGGCTCAAGTTCCGCCAGTTGTCGCAACGTCCGCATCAGCGGGCCAGCGGCACGCTTTGGCGGCAAGAATTGTCCCGCGTAGACGATCGCGAAATGGTCGAAGGTCGTCGGCTCGATACTCGCGAAATCGTCCGGATCGTAGCCGTTGGGGATCACATGAATTTTCTCTTCTGCTCCGAAGCGTTCGCCGATCTGTCGTGCCCACGAAGGCGACACAACGGACACCGCAGCGCAACCCTCGAGCAGTCGCCGCTCGGCGCGCTCGTGGCGATTCCGTATCGACTGCGGGTCGTGCGGATTTCCCGTCCAAGGGTCTCGATAATCGAGAACGTAGGGACATTCCAGACGGCCGGCCAACCGCTGTGCAACGCGAAATGAGCCGAAGGGCGAGCCCGTGGCTACGACGACGTCCACGTCGCCGGGTCTGAGCTTGGCGCAGGCGCGTTCCGCTTCCGGATACCAGCCGATCATCTCGTCGACGCGCATGGCTCGGGCGAGCCGACGCGGAATTGCCTCCAAGAACCATCGCGGACCGCGGCGATACGATCGCTTCAAGAATCCGGAAGACAGGCAACGCCACCGATGGCCCGTGTAAATCATCCGCACGCCGCACCGGTCCATCTCGGCCGCGACGCGCCCCGGGTCGTCGGCCGACTGCCACAGCGACGGGTCCGGCGTGACGACGGAAACGTCCCAACCCACACGGCAGAGGTGTTTGGCGATGTTCGCCGGGCGCACGCCCGCCACCGACCGCAACGGCGGAAAATAGAACGCCAGAAACAACACGCGCGGTTTTCTAGCCATCTTGGCGTCCCACAATGTCCGCCACGTCCGCCACGTAGACCTGCCGGTCGCCCTCATGCGTCGAGTCGAAACACACGCGGCGCCCGCGCCGGTCGAATCGAGGGTGCAGATCGCAGCGATAATGGGCTCCGACCAGCTCCGGCCGGGTATGATAATTCCCCTGGTCGATTCGCGTCCCCGTGGCCGTGTCGAAGAGGATGAGCGTGTGTTCCGACGCCTCGTTGGGACCGTCGGTGTCGGTCAGAATCCAGCGGCCGTCGGGGCGATACGTGCAGTGGCCGTCGGCGTCCAGGATCCCTTCGCCGACCACCTCGGCCTCGGCCGAGCGAACGTCGAACAGCCAATACCTCAACCCCAGGGGCGGCCGCGCAGCCCAACAGAGCAAATGGTCGTCGTCGCGCCAACTGTAATGCGAGACAATGCTGTCGTTCGCCAGGCACCGCAGCGACTTGCCCTCGCTGTCCATCACCAGCAGACGCGATTGATAGCCCGGGAAGACGGTCGTCTGGATGGTTTTATAGAGGATTCGCAGCAGCGGCCGCGCCATGCGCATCGGCCACCAGTTCCGCACGCGGGTCCGGATTTGGGAAAGCGACACGCGGATCGCTTGCCGCTTCGCCGCCTGAAAGGGGGACGCCCAACGATGGATGAACACGAAGCGAGTGCCGCTGGGATTGAAGAGCAAGTGCATGATCCAGTGCTCGCAGCCCGCCATGCGCTCGGAAGGCTCGAACTTGGCAATCTCCGCGAACGAGGCCAACAAGTCCGCCCGGCCGTCGTCGAGCGACAGGAGCCGGATGCCGTCGTTCTCGGGGGCCAACTCGTGGCACGTCGCGTCGGGCACGCCGGCATAGCCGTACCCCGCCACCGTGCGCGCCACCCGGCTGAAGTTGACCGATAAAGCCCTCCGGCCTTGCTCCGCCACGTGGTACACGGGCTCCGAAAAGCAGCGCAACTCCCTCCCTTCCACGTTGCGAACCACCGCCACGAACTTCCCCTCGCGACGATCGTTGTGAACGAACGCCGGCTCGCCAAATCCATCGACCCATTGGAACTTCGTCCCTTCCTGGAAATTCCAGGCGTACGTCTCGGCGACCCGCCGGTAGAGTCTGTCGCGGGCAAAGTCGACGATGCCGATGCCGGCGGCGTCATCGGCCGACGGCACGCGGTGCATCAGGTCGGTTTCCAGCGACAACAGGTATTGATCGTCGCGATCCCAGGGACAGCGATCGTAATAGCCGAAGAAATGGTGTTTGCCGCGCGGCGTCACGCAGACTGCGCCTGCCCCTCGCTTCCCCGTTGTTATGTCATTCGGCACGAATCATTCTCCCGTGTGTTCATGGCGCCCTATTCAACGCCGGAGCGACTCCCGGTGCCGGTGACGATGCGTTCGTCGGGCTCGCCGTCTCGCGGGCGGCGGAGGGCCTCGACCAGGACTCTTGCGATGCGTTGGGCTGCCCGGCCGTCCCAAAGCTCGGGGCACCCGCCGCGCTTATAGCGGCCGTCGAGGATCAATCGCAGGTTCCGCCGCAGCTCTTGCGGCTCGTTGCCCACCAGCGTGCTCGTTCCTTCCTCCACGGTGATCGGACGCTCCGTATTGAAGCGCGCCGTCACGCAGGGAATTCCCAGCGCCGTGGATTCCTCCTGAAGCCCGCCGGAATCGGTAACGATGACGCGGGCCTGCGACGTCAGCGACAGGAACTCGAAGTATCCCAGGGGCGGCAACGGCAGTATGCCGTTCGCGGCATCCAGGATGCCACCGAGACCGAATTGCTCGATGCGCTGTTTGGTCCGCGGGTGTATCGCGAATACCAGCGGCAGCTCGCTCGACGCCTCCGCCAGCGTGCCGAGCAGCGCCGACAAGATGGCCGGATCGTCGACATTCGAGGGGCGGTGCAACGTGACCACGCCGTACTTGCCGCGCTGCAGGCCGTGGCGTTGCAGCGTGTCGCACGTCCGGGCTTTGGGCAAGAGCCGCAACAGCGTGTCGATCATGACGTTGCCCACCAGGTGCAGATGATCCTCCGGATGGCCCTCGCGGCGGAGATTCTGCATCCCCGCCGGCTCCGACACCAGCAAGATCTCCGCAATCGAATCGGTCACCACGCGGTTGATTTCCTCGGGCATGGTGCGGTCAAAGCTCCGCAAGCCGGCCTCGACGTGCGCCACGGGGATGCCGAGCTTCGCGGCCGCCAGCGCCGCCGCCATCGTGGAATTGACGTCGCCGACCACCACCGCCATGTGGTACTCCGTTGCGTCCGGTTGTCTCGTGCGAAGGACGTCTTCCATGCGTTCCAGTACGCGGGCGGTCTGTGCGGCGTGACTCCCCGATCCGACCTCCAACGAGATCTCGGGGCGTTTCATATCCAAGTCGCGAAAGAACACGTCGGACAACGTCGCGTCGTAGTGCTGTCCGGTGTGAATCAACACCGTTTGAACGCGCGGATAGGCTTCCAACGCCTTCAACAACGGCGCCATCTTCATGAAGTTGGGGCGAGCGCCGACGACACACGCCAGTTTCAGGTCGGACACCGGCGATACCTCTCCTAGACCTTCACGCCCTCGAACAGGAAGTACTGCCTTCCTTCTTCGTCGGCGAGAAACGCATCCACCTTGAATTGCGTAAACAGCGAGCCGTATCTTTCGGCCACCTGTTGGCAATTCGTGAAATGGCGAACGTGTGATTCGTAGGGAAAATTGGGGACGGAGCCGTAAAACTTCTTGCCTTGTCGAATGCGGTCCAGTACGGCGACATCCTCGTTGACGTGTTCGAGAAACTCAAGTGAAATCACCGTGTCGTAATCCAGTTGCTCAAGAAGGTTCGTATCGAACGCGCTCGCCGCGACGAACGTGTACTCCGTGCAAGTCGCTCTGGCCGCCCGGATGGCCGTCTCGCTGAGATCGACGCCGCAGTAGTTGGGAACGCCCGCATCGCGCAGCAGCGAGGCGAACTGGCCGGCCCCGCAGCCGATTTCCAACACGGACTTCACGCCTGCCCGCTTCAAGCGGTCGACGATCACGCACCAAAGGAAATAGTATCGAGACGCCGTGTAGTGCTTTCGGTACTCGTCGATGTCTCGGTACATGTCGTTGTAGTAGGATACGTCCCGTTCGCCCGACTCGGGCAAGGAACGGCTGCCTGGCCTCAATGCGCGGACGGCGGCCGCTGCCGCTCTCCATACCAAGGGCGGAGTCACGCTCATGGCTGCCCTCCGCCATGCAGGTGTGGTATGGCGAGCCATGCTCAATTCACCACCATTGCCGATTTGATGGGTTTTACGACTCCGTTTGCGATCTGGTCTTGAAGGGCGCCCTTGCCATCTCTACAAGGTCTGGAATCCGTATCAATCCAGTCCATAGCAGAATGGCCAGCAGCAGTCCGCCATAAACGACGCTGGCGGCGGCCAAACGGACGAAGTGCGGACTGGGCAGAAAAGCCATTACCGCCAGCGTGGCGATCCCGGGGACAATCGTTGTCGCCGACAGCTTCAGAAGCGCCATCCAGGGAAACAGCTCACGAAACGAAACGCGCAGGGTCGAACGAATCGCGCCGATCAGATAGGGGACGCAGACCAGGTAGGTGGCGATCACCGAGGCCAGAGCGGCCCCGACGGGCCCGATCCAGCCGATCGCCAGCCAGCCGAGAACGGCGTTGGCCGCCAACATCAGTACGGCCGACGCGAGAATATGCTTGCTGCCCCCGGTTGCCTGAAGCACCGCGCCGAAGGTAATCGTGCGCACCGGCAGCAACAGCAGGTAAACGCGAAACGGAAGGGAGCTGTCCCGATATTGCTCGCCAAACAAGAAACACATCAGGTCCGGCGCCACGCACAGCAGGAAGACCATCATCGGCAGCAAGAAGACTGCCGACTTGGTCATCGCGCGGTGGATCAGCGACACCATGCCGCCAATGTGGTTCTCGCGGTAGTGACGCGCATAATCGACCATCACGACCGACGTGATCGCGCCGGTAACCATGCCGACCAGCGGAATCTCCATCGCCCCGATCGAGTAGACGGAGAACACTTCGGGCTCGCACCGAGCCGAAACCAGCACCTGGTCCAAACTCGCGCTCGACGGTTCCCACGAGACTGGCTAACCCCAACGGCACGGCAAACGCCGTCTGCGCCTTCATACTGCTCCACGTCGGACGCCAGGGGCCGGTAGGACAGGCGCGAAACATCAGAACAAGGCTGCCGCCGTCGTGATGGCCGCCCCGACCACCGTGCCCACGATCGCCGCGGCGGGCGTGGCCCAAAACAGCACGGGCAGCAGCACCAGAACCAGCATCACGAGCCGGCTGGCCACGTTGAAACCGGCCACTTGCTGCGTGCGGTCGCGGGCCATCAGGCAGGCGTTCAGCGCGCTGGCCGGCAACATGAGTAAGGGATACGGGATCAGCAGGAGCAAGATGGTTGCCAGATCGGGATTGTTCAGCCGCCGCGCGAGGAGATGATTGCCGCCCAACAGGAGGAACAGCGACAAAATGCCCCCGGCCACGGTGAGCAACAACAGATTCTCGACCAACAGGGCCCGAGGCCGTTCTTTTTCGCCCGGCAAAAAGAAATAGAGCGTCCGATCCAGTCCGAGCGTGACAAACGGCACGGCGAACGTATAGGCCAGCAGGGTTTGCCGGTAGGTGGCGTAATCGAGCTTGGAGAATACCCGCGTCAGCACGGCCATGCTGACGATCCCCACCAGGGCCGTCAGGGCCTGGCCGGAGGCGAGAATGATCACTTTGGCGGAACGCGACTCAAACATCGACGGTGGCGTCGTGTGCAGAACCAAGCGGCCGTCCGAGAACGACGGCAGGGGAATGTAGTGCGGCCGGTGTCAGCCCGTGCAAGCGGAACAGCAGGTCATGCTTCAGCATGACGATCGGGCCGGCTTTTGGAGGAGGAGTCGTAAGGAAACACTGGTTGCAACGGCGTCGCGCTTTGCTGACGCATAACCGGCAAGTCTTCGAGTCTGACGCATGAACGGCGCGTTCAGCGGCCGCGCGGCAAGGCAGGCCACTACGGCATTCGGCTCTCAAGCGTACCGCCGGCAAAGTTGGTGATGTTGTCGCGGGAGGTAGTGCCGTCTGGGTTAGTGCCAATATTCGTGCCGCTGGGAAAAGCGAGGCCTTTGGTGACCACAGTCAGCGGGGCATATCTAGAATCCACGCCGGACGAGAATATCTGGAACGATTGCGGATTAACCCAAACCGTCGTGGTAGGCGGGGTCGGCGGCGTGGGTGGTTGAGGTAGCGAGGCGCTGGAATTATACGCCGGGTAAACTGTCGTGCTCGCGGCATCCACGTCCTGTACTGATTTTATTACGCCAGGAGTAGGCACGGCTTCAATGGACGTGCCATCGAGCGTATAATTGCTGTTCTCGCGCGGAAGTAGACGATGGACCCGGAGTAATTGTATCCGGCGACGGTGGTGGTGGCGCGTTACGCCTGTTGGCCAGTACCGGTAAGTATTTAGGGCGTTGGCCGTGCTGCTTACATCCAATCTGCCCGTCGCCAACTGCGCGGGGTTGAAATCGTAGAACGGCCTGATACGACTCGCGTTTGTGGCGTCAAACGGATTTGTCGGGTCGGCGCTGAAGCCAATCGGCTGTCCGGTAACCGGGTCGGGCATTCCGCCTAACCAGAATACCAAACTCTGCATGGGGCCGAGACGAGTGGCTGCCGTCAGATACGCGGGTGGCGTGCCCGTGAAGCGTGGAAATGCCTTCGCAATGTGGCGTGTGACGGTAGGTACGTCGGTGCCATCCGGCGGGTATTCGCCGAACTTCTCCTTGTAGGCCTGACACGCCATTTCGAGTTGGCCGATTTCGGTTACGATTACCGCCCGCTTGGCGGCTCCGCGGGCCATGACGGCGGCCCCGGTGATGAGACTGGCCAGCATGGCGATGATGGCGATCACCACCAGCATTTCCACCAGCGTAAAGCCGGATACGCGGTGCGTTGCACGCACCCTACGGCGGTCCTGGTTGAGGAGAGAAACCGTCTTCATATCGCTACCCTTTCGGCAAGCATACTGCCTCGCAAGCGGTAGGAATGCCCTTGTCCTACTGGTGGTTTTTCCCACCCCTCGGCCCAGCCCTCAACATACCAGAACCCGTCTATGGTGGCAAGTGGTTTCAAGTGGGCGGTCGCAACTCGGCAGACCCCGCATCTCGGGGCGAAAACGCATTGATCCAATTCTGGAAGGTCTCCCGGAGGCTCGCCGGCCAAATTGATCGCCCGTGCCGAGTCGGCGGGAAAGTACGTCTCGCCCGGCGTAAGGTCCGGCAGGCCGTTGGGGTATCGGGTGGGGATATAGAACCGGTCCAAAGCGGCCGCTCTTTCGAT
Source organism: uncultured Planctomycetaceae bacterium (assembly GCA_963759115.1). Lineage (GTDB taxonomy): Bacteria > Planctomycetota > Planctomycetia > Pirellulales > Thermoguttaceae > CAVWXT01. The sequence goes on along the minus strand of CAVWXT010000005.1, from coordinate 1,382,023 downwards.
CAAGGCCTCGACGTTGTCGAGGCGGTCTCGCAACGGAAAATCCTCGATTAGCGCTTGAATCGAGTGCCCCCACGGGTCGGCGCCAATCAAATACCAGAGGGCCTTGGCGGCCTTTTCGGCGCACTGTTGGGCGGCGAAACAGGCATGCGCGTGGAAGCGGGCCTCCCTCAGCGCCCGCGCGGCGCCGAGATCACCCGCCGCGGTGTCGAGCCATCGCTGGGCCTCATGCCGGTCGCTAGCCCGACTCATAAATCACCTGTCCCTCCCGCAAGGCGGCGGCGATGAACCGCCGCTTCCGCATCCGCTCCATTTCTGCGGGCGTATAGATCAGCGCCTCGATGGCCGCGTAGGGAAACGCCCGGTTCAGATCGCAGTGCAGTCCCTCGTAGCGATCCAGGAATCGCTTCTCGGTTTGTTGCACCAGGATCAGGTCGACGTCGCTGTGCGGCGATGGCTCGCCGCGGGCCACCGAGCCGAACACGATCGCCTTTTCGATGTTGTATCGCCGAAACACGGGTACGAGGCGACTCCGCACTTCGTCGATTGTCAAGTGTTCAACGCCGCGGCAACTGGGCATCAATCTATCACTTCCGATGCTGTGGCTCACTCTGTTCCCTCTGTTGCCTCCTGTTCCAAGAAGGGGAACAGGAGGAAACAGAGACAACAGAGAGGAGAGTCAATCCGGTGAGTTGGCGTGTGGGAGGATCAGGCGGGAAACACCGTCGGTGAGTTTCTGCACGTTGAAGTTGATCAAGAGACCGATGGGAATATCCAACAACTTCATGTAACTCAACAATTGGGCCTTGTGGATCGGGTGCGTCTTCTCCACGGCCTTGGTTTCCACCAGGAGGCAGGAATTCACCAGTTGGTCGAACTTGAGCGGATCCTCACGTTCGAAGCCCTTGTAGCGAATGACCACGCTCTGCTGGCTTCGGACGTCGTAGCCCCGAAGCTGCAATTCCTTGGTGAGGCACCACTGATAGATCGACTCCAGCAGTCCCGGTCCTTTGTCTTTGTGGACCTCGATGGCCGCCGCAATGACGTCGTGCGTGATTGCGGCCGCCTGTTGGTAAAGGGGATGCATCAGGGTGAAAGCTTGGAACAGGAGGAAACAGAGGCAACAGAGAAAGTGATTGGAGTCGTAGCCCCTATCGAAACACAATACTGAACAAGATCAGCACACCGCGCATCGCCGGACGCTCGTCAACTCTGTTCCCTCTGTTCCCTCCTGTTCAAGAATGGTTGGTTGTTTCAGTTTGGAACAGGAGGAAACGGAGGCAACAGAGAAGGTGATTGGAGTCGGAAAACCGGTCGAAACACCGTGCCGAATGAGATCAGCGGACGGCACGTAATCAGACGCCCGTCACCTCTGTTTCCTCTGTTCCCACCTGTTCAAGAATGGATGGACTGATCTTTCTTTATTGCTTCAAGAACTTCCCGATGCACTCCACCACCCACTCGGCCTGCTGGTCGGACAGCTCGGGATAGATCGGCAGGGCGAGGGTCTCGCTGGGCCGCGGCCTCGCTCTCGGGGAAGTCGCCCTCGCGGTGGCCGAGGTAGGCGAAGCACTGCTGCACGTGCAGCGGAACCGGATAGTAGACTTCGTTGCCGATCTTCTGCTCTTTCGAGATACGCCTGAAGCTCGTCGCGGCGCGGCACGCGGATCACGAACTGGTTGTAGATGTGGCGGTTGCCCGGCACTTCGTAGGGCAGTTGCACGAGGCCCTCACCCCCGGCCCCTCTCCCAGAGGGCGAGGGGACCAGGCCGGCCGCCTCGAACAGGCGGCGGTAGCGGGCGGCGTTGGCCTGCCGGCCGGCCGTCCAGCGGTCGAGGTGGCGCAGCTTGACGCGCGACGATGGCCGCCTGGAGCGAGTCGAAGCGGAAGTTGCCGCCGATCATCGGCGTGGTAGTATTTCGGCTTCGAGCCGTGGACGCGGAGGACGCGCAGCTTTTCGGCCACGGCGGCGTCGTTGGTGGTGACCATGCCGCCGTCGCCGGCGGCGCCGAGGTTCTTCGAGGGGAAGAAGCTGAAGCAGCCGTAGCGGCCCATCGAGCCGGCCCGCCGGCCCTTGTACTCCGCGCCGATCGCCTGGGCGGCGTCTTCGATCACCGGGATGCCGTGCCGATCGGCAACGTCCAGGATCGGGTCCATCTCGGCGCACTGGCCGTAGAGGTGGACCGGCATGATGGCCTTGGTGTTCTGGGTGATCTTGCCGCTCGATCGCCGGCGGGGTCGATGTTGTAGGTGCGCGGGTCGATGTCGACGAAGACCGGCTTGGCGCCGGTGCGGGCGATGGCGCCGGCGGTGGCGAAAAAGGTGTACGGCGTGGTGATCACTTCGTCGCCCGGGCCGATGCTCTCGGCCATCAGGCTCACCAACAGGGCGTCGCTGCCGGAGGAGACGGTGATGGCGTGGGGGCAGCCGCAGTACGGGGCCAGCTTGGCCTCGCACTCGGCCACGGCGGGGCCGAGGATGCACTGCTGGCTCTCCAGCACGGCGTCGACCGCCGCGCGGATTTCCTCGCGGATGGTGGCGTATTGGGCCTTCAGGTCCAGCAAGCGGAACGGTGATCGGTTGGGACATGGTCGTCGGTCTTGGTTCTGTTGATTTTCGAGAAGGCAATGCGGTGCGTTTAGCGGCCGCCGGCACGGCGGCCAGGGTGAAACCGGGGCCGACGTGCCGTCGGCCGCTAAACGAGTGTTGCACTAATTTCTTTTCTGAGGGAGTCTGTTTCGGCTGTTGTTTTCCGTTCAACATCCTACAAATCGCCGACTTCCCGAACCGTGTCATTTTCCAGGCGGTAGCCGCTTCCGCAGGCCGAGCAGCTTGCGGCCGCCGGCGGCGTCGAACTGCAGTTTCGGCGCCGGCACAGCGGCACATCCAGCCGAGCTGCCGGGCGGGCACGCCGGCCATCAGGGCGAAGTCGGGCACGTCGCCGGTGACCACGGCCCCGGCCGCGATGAAGGCGTAACGGCCCACCGTGTGGCCGCAGACGATCGTCGAGTTGGCGCCCAAGGTGGCCCCGCGGCGGATCAGCGTCGGCCGGTACTCGTTCTTGCGGACGATCTCGCTGCGGGGATTGATGACGTTGGTGAAGACCATCGAAGGGCCGCAGAACACGCCGTCCTCGATGGTGACCGCGTCGTAGATCGAGACGTTGTTCTGAATCTTCACGCCGTTGCCGATCACGGCGGCCGAGCCGACCACCACGTTCTGCCCGATCGAGCAGTTCTCGCCGATCTTGGCGCCCTTCATGACGTGGGAGAAGTGCCAGATCTTGGTGCCCTTGCCGATCGTGCACGGCTGGTCGACGTAGGCGCTTTCGTGGGCGAAGTAGTCGCGTGCGGCGGCGGGTTCGCGCGGCGCGGCGGCGGCGCGGCGCGGCGAGCGGTCGTCGGCGTTTTCCAGCGACCGCTGGCAGGCGTCGAGCACCTTCAACACCCGCAGCCCTTCGCGCCCGTCGGAGAGCGGCGTGCGGCGGTTGGCCACGCAGTCGAGGAAGTGCCGGCACTCCTGCCTTCAGCGGCTCGGCCTTCTCCAGTTCGACGGCGACGGCCTCGGCCTTGACGGCCTTGGGCGCGCGGCTGGCCCAATCGACGCGGTGCGGGTAGAGCAGCAGCTTCTTCTCGGCCGTGTCGTCGAAGACGGCCATTTGCTCCGAGCCGACGACCACGAACTTCTGCTCCTTGGAGGGATGGAGCCAACTGACGAAGATGTGGCCGGTGACGCCGCTGCGGAACCGCAGGCGGCTGAGGGTCACGTCGACCACGCCGGGCGTGAGATAGCTTTGCCCTTCGGCCTGGGCGGAAATCGGCTCCTCGCCCAGCAGGTGCAGCATCACGGAGATGTCGTGCGGGGCGAAGCTCCAGAGGATGTTCTCCTCGGTGCGGATCAGCCCCATGTTCAAGCGGTTGGAGTAGCAGTAGAGGATTCGCCCCAGGGCCCCCTGGTCGATGAGTTGCCGCAGTTTGACCACGGCGGGGTGGTAGAGCAGGATGTGCCCGACCATGAGGATCCGCGAGCCCTGCTCGGCCAGCGCGACCAGTTCTTGCCCCTGCTCGGCGTTCAGGGCCAACGGCTTCTCCACGAAGACGTCCTTGCCCGCCGCGAGGCATTGCCTGACGACGTCGTAGTGCGTGGCGGCGGGGGTGGCCACGGCCACGGCGTCAGCGCCGGGATCGTCGAGCACGTCGGCCAGCTTGTCGGTGAACTTGGGCGGATCGCCGGGGATGCTGAGCGCACCGAACCGCGCGGCGTCGGTGTCGCAGACGCACCGCAGGGCGCCGAGTTGCGAGAAGACCCGCACCAGGTTCTTGCCCCAATAGCCGCATCCGATCACGGCGATACGCGTTGGTCACCTGCAATCTCCCTTAGCGGAATGGAAAGACGCCGTTCGGCGCAGACTCCGTCCCCGTGGGTGACATGAGTCCCCGTCAAACGATTCGACACGATAGGCGTGGTGCGCCTCATTGCGCGTGCCCTGCTCGGCCCACGTGTCGGGAGCAGATCTCCCGTAATGACACGAGAGGGAGGACGTGGCATCCTAACGAGTCAACTTCGCTCGAACACTATCATCATGTCTACTATAACGTTTTTTTCCGGCACGGACACGCCGGTAGCGACCGTGCCGTCTCACCGCCGCTTGGATGCTGTGATTTTTTGCGGGAGGCGATCCAGTCGCCGATTCGGTGTCGCGCACAATCGGCGACTGGAGTCGCTCCCACAGCGGTTTTCGGCGAAACTGTACACTGGCTTAGCCGCCGACCGTCCCTGCAGAGGATTGTGCGGATTGAGGAGACGGGCGGTTAATGCGGGCGATACCCGAAAAGTGCCGGGCCGCGAGCACCGACATCATGCCCTTGCCTTTCAGCCGTGGTCCTCCAGGCGCAGGGGGACTGCGTCCTTGCCGGCGCCGTCGGCGAGGCGTTGAACTCGGGGACGATCTCGTGCAGCTTTCGGCGGAGCACGTCTTCCGGCTCGTTGAGCGAGCCGTTCGAGCTGCGCGATGGCGCGGCGCACTTCGGCCAGCGAGTAGGGGCGATGGTAGGCCGCCCGGAGCTTCGGATGCGAGGTGGGCAGGGTCTGTTCGTCGTCGAAGTACAGCTCTTCGTACAGTTTTTCGCCGCGGCGAATGCCGGTGAAGGTGATTTCGATGGCGTGTTCCGGCAGGCCGGAGAGGCGGATCAGGTCGCGGGCGAGATCGACGATCTTCACCGGCTCGCCCATCTCCAGCACGAAGATCTCGCCGCCGGCGCCCATCGTGGCCGCCTGCAGCACCAGTTGCGACGCCTCGGGAATGGTCATGAAGAACCGCGTCATGCGCGGATCGGTGACGGTGATCGGCCCGCCGCGGCGGATCTGCTCCTGGAAGATCGGCACCACGCTGCCGGCCGAGCCCAAGCACGTTGCCGAAGCGGACCACGGTGAACCGCGTGGCCGACTCCTGCGACAGGGTGTGGACGTAGCGCTCGGCGATCTGCTTGGTGGCCCCCATGACGCTGGTGGGATGAACGGCCTTGTCGGTGGAGATCATGACGAAGCTCAGCACGCCGTATTGGTCGGCCAGGTCGGCCAGGCACTTGGTGCCGAAGACGTTGTTCCGGACCGCCTCGCCGACGTTGGCCTCCATCAGCGGCACGTGCTTGTGGGCGGCGGCGTGGAAGACCACTTCGGGACGGTGCTCCTGGAAGATCTGCTCCATCCGCTCGCCGATTGGTGACGTCGCCGATGCAGGGATGCAGCGCGGTCGGCGCGTGCAGGTCCGCGGAGTTCCCGCTCGATGGCGAAGATGCGGTTCTCGCCGCGGCCGACCAGGATCAGGGATTGCGGATTGAACCGGACGATCTGGCGGCAGATTTCGGAGCCGATGCTGCCGCCCGCCCCGGTGACCATCACCCGCCGCCCTTCCAGCAACTTGCCGATGTTCTCGGTGTCGAGGGTCACCGGGTCGCGTCCCAAGAGGTCGTTGATTTCGATGTCGCGGATGGGGACGCGGTTGTCGCCTTCCAAGCGGTCCTCCAAGGAGCGGATGATCTTCAGGTTCAAGCCGCCCTGCTCGCAGGCCTCCATCAGGTCGCGCAGCCGCTGGCCGGGCAGCGTGCCGGCGACCACCAGCACGTCGGTGGCACGATAGGCGGCGGCGATCTCGCGGACGTCCTCCAGCTTGCCGAGGATGGGGATCTGGCCCAGCCGCGCGCCGTTGCGCGACTTCGTCGGTGGCCAGCAGGCCGCGGACGCGGTAGGGCAAATGGAAGTGCGATTGGATCTGATGGGCGAGAATGCCGTTGGACAGGTCGGTGCCCACCAGCAGCGCCCAGCGGCAGTCTTTGCCGTTCGAGCATCGGCCGGAACACTTCGCGGAACATCCGCCAGCTTGCCCGCACGGCCCCCAACATGGCCGATAGTCAGGATGCAGTCGAGAATGAGCGACGCAATCGCGGAATTGATCGGCAGTCGAACAGAAGAAGTTGACGGCGGCCACGAGAAGCAACGATACGACGGCAGCCCGCAGCAAAGCGGTCAAGATCGGCGAACGTCACGTACCGCCACCAGCCGTGGAACTGCCCCAGCAGGCAGAAGACCAACAGTTGCAGCCCGACCACCCATCCCAGGGTGGACCAGAACAAGGGCATGTATCGGGACAACGACTCAGCCGGGTCTTGCGATTCCGAAACCGAAGCAGAACGCCAGCCAGTACGCCAGCGCAAACACCAGCGCGTGCGCCAGCACCAGCAGCCAGGATCGCGGGGTCGCCAACGGCGTGACAAGTGATGAAACCTGCTGTTGAACCATGAAGGTGCTCGCCTTGTCTGTGACAGCGTTAGATCCAGACGAACGCAGCCCGCCGTCATGCCGGTTGTCCGAGAACCTCGTACTCGCACCCGCCCCCCATCCTAGCCGACGGCGACAAAATCGTCAAATATCGTTCCACTGCGCCAGGTACTTCTGATGCTCCGGCTGGTTCAACCAGTTGCCGACCTCCTTCGTGAAGGCTACGAGACCAGCTCGTGCGTCTTGCCGCTTCGGCCAAGGGAATCTGCACCATCACCTTGCAGAGTGCGGGCCATTTCGGCTGGCCCCGCATTGCCCAGCGGATCTTGCCCAAGTCGAACCGGCCGTACAGGACGTGGTTCCCCAACTGATACCAGTAGACGACCAGGAACTTTTCTCCCTCGTCCTTCTCCCAAGTCACTATACTTACGGCAATCGTCAAGGCACCCGGCAACCGTCACATTTTCGATCGTCTCACTCAGTTTCTTCCATCCGTTGGCGCGGTAGCAATTCAAAGGACTGTGATATACGCCGGCGGCAGGGTCCTTGAACATGGCCGTGTGCAAGGTCAGGACGACGTGCCCCGATTCGTCTTGGTAGGTGCGGTTCACGATCTCCGTCGCGCCGGTGGCCGCGGCGATCTTCGGATCCATCTCGGCGCTCTTCGCCGTGCCAGTTGCCGAGTTGGAGGGGCATGTCGCGCAAGTCCAGTCGGGCATTTCCACTTCGGGCGGCTCCGATGGCGAACTGCAACCAGCGGCTGACGCCATAGGCGACCACGACAATCGCGACAATCAGATACGATGCGAAGGGCAACACCGTGCATGGCTCGTGTCCGCCGTTAGGCGGAAATGGTGGACTCGTACCCGCGGTGTCGGCCGTACACGTGATCGTTCGGACCGGTGACCACGGCTTCCACGGTGCGCACGCCGAAGGCCGCCAGGATTTCGCAGGCCGCCTGGATCTTCGGGGCTTGGCTGATGTCGCGGAACACGGAAAGGACGACCGAGTCGACGTGCTGGCTGACGAAGCGGGCATCGGCCACGGGCAGAATGGGGCTGGTGTCGACCACCACGAAGTCGTACTCCTCGCGGAGTTGCTTGAACATGGCGGCCGCCGAGCCGTTGGACAGCGAGGCCAAGGTCGGCCGGTCCCAACGCCCCGCCGTAACCACGGCCAGAGTTCTCGTTGCTGGTGGGGTGCACCACGTCGGAAACCGCGTTCTGCTGCCGCAACACTTCGCACACGCCCGGCTCCAGCGGCAAGCCGAACACTTCGTCGAAGGCCGGGCGCCGCAAATCGAAGTCGACCAGCACCGTGCGCCGTCCCGCCCGCGCCAGACTCAACGCCAACTGCGTGGCCAGCGTGGTCTTCCCTTCGCCGCCCGTCGGCACTGGAGACCATGATCACGCGGCATTGCTCCGGTTCGGCCTTGCGAAGCACGCGGGCGGCGATTCCGTCCACCGATTCCGTCAACCGCACGTGCCACGCCTGGTGTTCGCTTCGACGGCGATCCCAGCTGACGAATCACCCGCGCCGGAATCAGCGGCATCGAGCCGATCACCGGCAACCGGAGCCCCTTCGACACGTCGGCGCAACTGTTGATTCGTTTGGCGCGGGTGTCCCAGAGGGTGACGACGGCGGCCGGGCAACAGAACCCGGCCAACGCCGCCGCAACGATCGCTAGCATGCGCCACAGCGTGTTCGACGGCAGTTCGGGCGGCAGCACCTCCGATTGCATCTTTTCGATGCGCTGTCTCGGGTTACTGATTTCGACGCTCAGTTTCTCCTTTTCGGCCGTGATCGCCGCCAGCGCGGCATCGAGATTCTTGATTTCGGCCCGCAGCATTTCCACGTCGGGGGCTGAGCCGCCGAACTTGTCGGCCTCTTCCTGCTTGCGGTCGACTTGATTCTGAACGTCTCTCTCCTGTTCCTTCATGACCTTCACGGAAGCCGCCAATTTGTCGACCTCGGCTTTGATGAGCGTCCGTTTCCTTTCCCGGACCACGTCCGCGAGCTTTTGACGTCGCGCATAGTACCGTTCTTCGAGCATCTTGCGGTCCTGCTCATAACGGTCGAGGAAACTGGACATGTGCCCTTCGCGGACGCGGTTGCTGTTGTTGGCCTGATTGATCGCTCGCCAGCCCAATTCGATGAAGAGCTGCCTGGCCACCGGATCGGACTGTACGAGGGAATCCACCTCGGTGTCGGCGATGTCGAGTTCGTCGATGTGATCCAACAGGTTATTCTGTTCCTCCCATTCCTTCTCCGCTTTTCTCGCCTCGAACTGGATTCGCGCTTTCTCCTGCCGGTAGAGCCCCAGTTCATCGAGAAGCAGCTTTTGCCGCAGCGTCAGTGCTTCCTGTTCCGTGGTCCCCAGGTCCTTGGCTCGCTGGCTCAATTCCCTTCGCTTGTCGCGGAGTGCGGTCACCTTGGCGGTGAAGACGTCCTCCAAGTCCCTGAGGCGTTCCCGCTTCTTAGTCTGTGAAGAAGGATCGGCGTCGACCACGTTCGTCATGTAGGCGTTGACCACGGCGTTCACGAGTTTTGCCGCCTCGTCTTTATCCGGGAGGGTCAATTCCACCGTCATCACCTCCGCCCGGTCGGGAAAACTGACGGTCAATTGTCGCGCTAGTTGACCGGGCGGGTCCTTGCCCTCTCGGTCCCTGACCCAACGAAGTTCGGCCACTTTCGGATCGCGGAGCGCGGCAGTCATTACCGAGGGCTGGAGCAAATATTGTCTTTGGCTGTTCCGATAGATCTCGAAGCGGTCCCGATCGGTCGCCAGGTTCTCGCTGCTGGGGAGAATCGCGCTGGTCTGCATGTACACCTTGATGGCGGCCGTTGCCGTGTACTTATCGACGCAGAAATACCAGGCCCCCAGGCCGGCAATCGCCGACAACGCCAGTCCCGAAAACAACGACAGCACCCAGTGACGCCGGAAGGCGTGCAAGAAGGCCGTCAGGTCGGGCATCGCCGCCCCCGCCGGCGGCGCGAAAAGGGACGGACTGTTCCACGCGCCGCCGGCGAGTGCGGCGGGGTTGACGGGGAACATTGCCCCCGACGGTGAATCGTCTCGCCCATTGGTCGACAAGGTTTCGTCGTTTGCCATTGCGTACCTCTGTTGCGATGAAGAGACCGGCAGCCGCGTTCAGGCGCCGGCGTTACACTTTCTAACGTAGCCGCTTTCTCGGGAGGCCCCGCTCTGCAGCAGCCTCGACCGTCTCCCCCGCCACGACTCGGTGCGCGACCAAAGGCTTGCCCGACAAGGGCGTGACCATCAACTTCGACAGCAGCGTCATTTCCGCCCACAACAGCCCCAATCCGATGGGCATCATGAGCAGGCCCGCCATGTCGTGCATGACTTCCTCGGCCGCCTCGGCGCTGACCAACGAGGAAAACACTGCCGTCAGGACAATCCGCGCCACGTTCGCCATGACGGCGATGGGGGCCGCGCTGGCGACCATCACGATTTTCTCCCACAAGGGCCGCTGCACGACAAACGCCGCGCCCACGCAGATGGCGAAGAACAACATCATCATCCGCAGCCCACTACAGGCCGCGCTACTTCCAGCGTGTGCTCCGACAACTGAATTACATTGCCCTCGGCAATCGCCGGAATACCCAACGTTTGAATGACGTATTCGCTGGACTTGGTGGCCAGTAACTGCAACTGTTCCCGCGAAAAATCCTGCACCGCCCCCGGCAATGGCAGCATGAAGACGAGGAACAGGATGGCCGGCCATGCCCAACGCAATCCTTGCCATCCGCCCGCGAAGAGCGCCACGCCGACAAAGAACGGAAGCATCGACAGTTCGGGCAGGGTCCCGTAGTTGTAGTAGATCGCCGCCCCCCGCATCAGGGCCCAAAGGCCGAAGAACGGCAGTCCCCACAGACTCCCACGTCCCAAACTCTGCGGGATCATGTCGCGGCGGAACCACAACAGGAACAGCGAGAAAAGGGGCACGAAGAACCCGTGCTGGTAGTCCTCTTGCTTCCATGTCCTGACCAACAGGCTCGATCGAAGACCAGTGGAACCACGCGAAGACCACCGCCAGCACGAGCCAAGCCAATTGCACGCGGCGTGCCGGAAGCAGACGAGCTAGCTCTTCGCGGAGGGACGTTTCTGCCATAGTTGCCGTTTCCAAGGTTTACCGCACCCCGCCGTAGTCGCGGGCGATGGGACCGAAGGGGAGCAAAAGGTGTGCCAAATCCCATCCTAAGAGGTCTTCCCGCTGCATCCGCCGATTCCAACGCATGTTAGGTATTCGGGGAAGGAACATCCAACCGGCTACGCGCCCTCTTGGCAACACCCATGCTGCAAAAACGCCTCATCTCCGCCCTCGACGTGGCCTGCCAACGGTGAGACTGCAACTGGCCGTCGGCCAGCAGGACGTCCAGGCCCAAAAAGGCAATGGCGCTCCTGCTAACCACGGGCACGACTGCGATCAGGCCGGTTAGCTGCGTTAGCGGTCCCCCCAAGAAACAAACTCCCACTGTTGGCACACCGCCACGGCAGGTGTTGTCGAAAGACGCTATGTTCAACCATTTCAGCTTGATCGAACTCGAACGAGTTGTCAAGGAAATGCCATTGTCATCATCTAATGGGGGGGAGTTATGTGCCCCCGCTCATTCCTGACGACGTGACCGTTGAGGTAGCCGGCGCAATGGTCTGTTGCCTCGCGTGGGGGGGCACGGTCGACAGTCCGGGTCTTGGGGGCTTCTGGGGCCGATTCCACGCGAAGGGCGAAAGACGCGGCAGGATTTCGCTCTTACACGATATGGCCTGTCGGGCCAAAGCGATTACTGAGAGTCGGCTACTCCTGTGGGACGACTGGTCGAGCGGCGTCCTGAGGATCAACGGCGACGATTCCCAGGTAGCGGTTGAAATCGGCAACGTTGAAGGTCAGAAGATGGTCCAGCCCATGGACCCGCATCGCGGCAACCAGTCGGGCATCGTGAACTTGAACGCTGGCCAGATAGGCCATCAGGCGCTTCCGTAGATTCCCTCGCGGGTGTACGCCTCCGGCGGGAGGACCGGCCAATTCTCCGAGCCTTCTGACAATTCGTCAAGGGCGGTGTCAAACTCCTCTAGGGACATTGCGGCCGATTCTGGCTCGGTCGCTGCGGCCTCGATCAGAGACTGAACATAGGCATCCAACGTCATACCGTGCGCGTGTGCGCGCCAAAAGGCTCGTCTCGATCTCCGGCTCAAGTTGAATGCTGATCGTCACGCGGCTTCTCCCTGTGATTCGATCCCAACAAGATCATTATAGCATCGTCCGGCGGGCCGGTATATGGCCTTCGGGAAGATGGCTTCCCAGTGTCACCCGCTCCGCTCAAACGTAAATTCCCCGTCCCGGTAGTCGATCTTCACGCGGCTGCCCGCTTCGAACTCGCGCTTCAAAAGTTCCACCGCCAGCGGGTTTTGGATCCGCTGCTGGATCACTCGCTTCAGCGGCCGGGCGCCGTAGGTCGGGTCGTAGCCTTCGGTGGCGATTGCGCTGAGGGCCGCGTTGATCACGTCCAGGTGGATCCCCTTCTCCTCCAACTGCTTCCGCAGCCGCGAGACCTGCAAGTCGACGATCTTGCGGATTTGATCCGGGCCCAAGGGGTGGAAGATCATGATCTCGTCGATGCGGTTCAAGAACTCCGGCAGGAAGCGGGTTTGCAGCGTCTCCATCACCGCCTCGCGCATCTGCTGCTCGCTGCCGCCTTCCTTGCCGATCTCCTGGATCAGTTGGCTGCCGATGTTGCTGGTCATCACCACGATCGTGTTGGTGAAGTCGACCGTGTGCCCTTGGTTGTCGCTCAGCCGGCCGTCGTCGAGCACTTGCAAGAGGATGTTGAATACGTCCCGATGGGCCTTCTCGATCTCATCCAGCAGGATCACGGCATAGGGACGGCGACGCACGGCTTCGGTGAGCGCGCCCCCCTCTTCGTAGCCCACGTAGCCCGGCGGGGCGCCGATCAGCCGGCTGACGGTGTGTCGCTCCATGAACTCGCTCATGTCCAGGCGGATCATGGCGTCTTCGCTGTCGAACATCACCTCGGCCAGGGCCTTGCAGAGTTCCGTCTTGCCCACGCCGGTAGGCCCGAGGAAGATGAACGAGCCGATGGGCCGGTTGGGGTCTTGCAGGCCGGAACGATTGCGGCGCACCGCGTTGGCCACGGCCTCGACTGCTTCGTCCTGGCCCACCAGCCGCTGGTGGATGCGGTCTTCGAGCACCAGGAGCTTCGCCCGCTCGGTCTCCATCATCCGCGAGACGGGGATGCCCGTCCAAGCGCTGACGACCTCGGCAATCTCCTCGGGGCCAACTTCTTTGCGCAACAGCCGCCGCGCGCCCTCGGCCGGCTTGTCGGTTTCGAGCGTTTCCAATTGGGCGGCAAGTTTCTTGCGCTGGAGGTCCAATTCGTAGAGCTTCTGATAGTCCTCTTCGCGGACGACAATGCCCCCGGACTGCTTCTCCTTGATCGCGGCGGCCAACTGGTTGTATTGCAGCTCGACGTCCATCAGCCGCTGGCGGATCTGCTGGACGTCGCCCAGCCCGCTCTTTTCGAGTTCCCATTGCTGGCGGAGATCGGCCAATTTCTTCCGCAGCCTGCCCATCTCTTCCTGCACTTCGGCACGACGCTCCTGGGCGTGCTGCTCGGTCTCGGCGGCCAATTGCCGATCGGCCAACTCCAGTTGCACCAGACGCCGCTGCACTTCGTCGATCTCGCTGGGCACGCTCTCCAACTCCATCGCCAGCCGGCTGGTGGCCTCGTCCATCAGGTCGATGGCCTTGTCGGGCAGGAAGCGGTCGGCGATGTAGCGGTGCGAGAGGTTGGCCGCCGCCACCAGGGCCGAATCCTTGATCCGCACGCCCTTGTGATGGGCCTCATAGCGCGGTTTCAGGCCGCGGAGGATGGCGATCGTGTCCTCGACCGACGGCTCGCCCACCATCACCGGCTGGAAACGGCGTTCCAGCGCAGCATCCTTCTCGACGTACTTGCGATATTCGTCGAGCGTCGTGGCGCCGATGCAGCGCAGCTCGCCGCGGGCCAGTGCGGGTTTCAGCAGGTTGGCGGCGTCGCTGCCGCCTTCGGCCCGGCCCGCCCCGACGACCGTGTGCAATTCGTCGATGAACAGAATCACGTTGCCGGCGTCGTTCACTTCGCGGAGCACGGCCTTCAATCGTTCCTCGAACTCGCCGCGATATTTCGTGCCGGCCACCAGCGCGCCCATGTCCAGCGCGATCAAACGCCTGTTTTTGAGGCTTTCGGGCACGTCGGCGTCGACGATCCGCAGGGCCAGCCCTTCGGCGATGGCCGTTTTGCCTACGCCCGGCTCGCCGATCAACACGGGGTTGTTCTTCGTGCGGCGGGAAAGCACCTGCATCACGCGGCGGATTTCCTGGTCGCGGCCGATCACCGGATCGAGCTTGCCTTGCCGCGCGCGATCGACCAGATCGATGCCGTAGCGCTGCAAGGCCTGGAACTTGTCTTCGGGCGTCTGGTCGGTCACGCGGGTGCTGCCGCGGACAGACTGCAACACCTGGAGCAACTCCTTGTCGGTGACGGCATTGAGCTTCAAGACGGTTTTGGCCTTCGAGTCGACCTTCGTCAGGGCCAACAACAGGTGCTCGGTCGACACGAACTCGTCCTTCATGGCATCGGCTTCGCGTTGCGAGGCTTCCAGCACCCGGTTCAGTTCCGGGCTGAGTTGCGGCGGGGCGCCGCCGGCCACGCGGGCGAAATGGCCCAACTCGGCCTGAACGATCTTGTCCAATTGGCCGCGGTTGACGCCGATGCGGTCCAGGATGGGACCCACGATGCCGTCATTTTCGCCCAGCAGGGCCGCCAGCAAGTGCAGGGGGTCGATCTGCGCATGTCCGCGATCGGCCGCCATCTCTTGAGCGCGGGCCACCGCTTCCTGGGCTTTGAGCGTCAGTTTGTCGAGTCGGAATGCCATGATTGTTCCTTCCGGTCCCCTCGCCCTCCGGGAGAGGGTTAGGGTGAGGGTGAAGGGCTGACCGACTTCGATCGGTTCACCAAGCATTTAACCATCTTAGCCCTGCTCTCCTGCAGATCGATCCTTCGACTCCCGCATGCGTTGTTGCGCATCGCGGTCAATTTGGCCGACGATTGGTTTACCCACCTCATAAATGAATCTGACTCCGGGGGACAGCTCTTCAACCCACGGCCCACCTTCGTTGATGAACCTAGAAAAGTAAATGTACTTCAGATCACGCCAAATACCGAGATCTGGACTGTATTCCTTCTCCAACTCACGCAAGAGGTTGTCGATTTGGCATGCAGTGTACAGCGATTCATATTTGTCTATGCTGATCCGAACCGTAACCTGAAGACCGGAATCGGAAGTGCTCTTCACAGTCTTGAGGTGCGTTCCCCCCACTATCTCAACTGGGCTCCTGGTGAATCTCTTTGCCAGAGAATGCAATAACTCTCTCAATTCGTTCATTCTCGCCTCCCGTGCCGCAGTGCCGCGTGGAACGTGCGGCACCTGCCCTCACCCTAACTCTCTCCCACAGGGAGAGGGGACCATCACAAACCTAATCCCACGGCACGCCGCCCAAACTGCGCAATCTCGCGAGTAACCGCATCAAGATCACGCATCACGTCTTCGTTCATCACACGAAGTACGCGAAGCCCTTGCGTCTCGATATGTTTCGTCTTCGCTACGTCCTGCACAATCTTGTCATCGTGGCTCATGCCATCGACTTCAACGACAAGCCTTGCGCCGTGGCAGTAGAAATCAACCACATACGGACCAATCGGATGCTGGCGGCGGAACTTCAATCCGCCGATTTGTCCGTTGCGCAGAGCCAGCCAGAGGAGTTGCTCGGGCGGAGTCTCTGTTTGGCGCAGGTCGCGGGCGCGATCGATCATGTGCTTCGACGGATACTGCTTCTTCCCCACAGGAATCACCGTCGGTCGCAAAGCGACTCGCCGCCACAACCCTCAGTCACCAAGCCCTCACCCTAGCCCTCTCCCGGAGGGCGAGGGGACCACAACGCCGCCCTCACCCTAGCAGCCCGTTGAAAAAAGGGGACAGGCACCTCACGACCACTGTTTTTCGCGGCATTCACATCGGCCGGTTCGGAGCCAGTCCCCTTTTTCAACAGGCTACTAACCCTCTCCCAGAGGGAGAGGAGACCGGACATCACGCCGCTACTCCTTCACCTCGAACTCCGCGTCAATGGCCTCGTCTTCGCCGCCGGAGGGAGCAGAGGCCCCTGGCTTTGGACCCGCTCCGGCACCCGGAGCAGCGCCGGGGGCCGCCTGCGGGCCGGCCTTCTCGTAAAGCGTCTTGCTCAAGGCGTGCGAGGCCTGCTCCAACTCGTGGACCGCCGCCTTGATCCGGTCGAGGTCGTCGCTCTTGGCCGCCTCGCGGGTCTTCTCGATGGCCTTGCTCACCGCCTCCTTGTCGGCCGGGTTGAGCTTCGCCTCGTGCTCCTTGATGAGCTTTTCGAGTTGCCAGCACATCGAGTCGGCCTGGTTGCGCTGCTCGGCCAGCGCCCGCTTGCGTTTGTCCTCCTCGGCGTGCGACGCGGCGTCCTTGCTCATCTTTTCAATCTCGTCATCCGAGAGGCCGCTGGATTGCTCGATGCGGACGGTCTGCTCTTTGCCAGTGCCAAGGTCCTTGGCCGAGACGTTGAGGATGCCGTTGGCGTCGATGTCGAACTTGACCTCGATCTGCGGCATGCCGCGCGGGGCCGGGGGAATGCCTTCCAGGTTGAACTGGCCCAGCAACCGGTTGTCGCCGGCCATCTGGCGCTCGCCCTGGTAGACCTTCACCGTCACGGCCGTCTGATTGTCGTCGGCCGTGCTGAAGATTTGCTTGCGCTCGGTGGGGATGGTGGTATTCTTCTCGACCAACTTGGTCATGATGCCGCCAAGGGTTTCGATGCCCAACGACAGTGGCGTCACGTCCAACAAGAGCACGTCGTGAACGTCGCCGGCCAGCACGCCGCCTTGGATGGCGGCCCCTACGGCCACGACCTCGTCGGGGTTGACCCCCTTGTGCGGCTCCTTGCCGTCGAACATCTCCTTCACCACTTGCTGGACCTTGGGCACGCGCGTCGAGCCGCCCACCAGCACGACTTCGTCGATGTCGCGGGGGGTGAAGTGGGCGTCCTTCATGGCCTGCTGCACCGGCCCGCGAGTCCGCTCGATCAAGTGGTCGATCAGTTGTTCGAGCTTGGCGCGGGTGATGGTCATCTGCAAGTGCTTGGGCCCCGTGGCGTCGGCCGTGATGAAGGGCAGGTTGATGTCGGTCGACTGGGCCGAACTTAGTTCCTTCTTGGCCTTCTCGCAGGCCTCCTGGAGCCGCTGCAACGCCATCGTGTCCTTGCGCAGGTCGATCCCGTACTGCTTCTTGAACTCGTCGGCCACGTAGTTCACCAGCATCTGGTCGAAGTCGTCGCCGCCGAGGTGGGTGTCGCCGTTGGTGCTGATGACGCGGAACACGCCGTCGGCAACCTCCAATACGGAAACGTCAAAGGTGCCGCCGCCAAGGTCGAAGACGACGATCTTCTCGTTCTTCTTCTTGTCGAGGCCATACGCCAGCGAGGCGGCCGTCGGCTCGTTGATGATCCGCGCCACCTCGAGTCCGGCAATCTGTCCGGCATCCTTGGTCGCCTGGCGCTGCGCATCGTTGAAGTAAGCCGGGACGGTGATCACAGCCTTGTTCACCTTGTGGCCCAGGTAGGCTTCGGCGGCCTCCTTGAGTTTGCGCAGCGTGTAGGCAGAGATCTCGGGCGGGGTGTATTCGTGGTCGCCGACGCGGACCTTCACGTAGTCGTCGGAGCCGCCGACGACCTTGTAGGGCACCATTTTCTCTTCCGTGGCCACTTCGTTGTGCCGCCGGCCCATGAAACGCTTGATCGAGTAGATGGTGCGCGTAGGATTGGTGACCGCCTGCCGCCGGGCAGGCTCGCCCACCACGGTCTCACCCTTATCGGTGAACGCGACGACGCTGGGCGTGAGGCGATTCCCCTCCGCATTGGGGATGACCTTGACGTCCTTACCTTCCATTACGGCCACGACCGAGTTCGTGGTTCCGAGATCGATTCCGATGATCTTCTCTCCAGCAGCCATTCGTTGCTCCTTTCTCAAACAAACGAGGGTTTTGGCACCCTGCATAAGCTTAACACCGCGGAGCAAAGGGTATGCCGCCAAGTGGCTATCGCCAGACCATACGACCTAAGCCGTTTATTGACGGGACGTTATGAAGAAGGATCGCTCGCTTGGCTACCGTACCGCGGCAATCGGCTACGGCCTGACTGCCATTTTGGCATGGCCAAGTCAGGCATGTTTTGACATTGACCGGAGTACCCTTTCCACTAGAATGCCTCCACCCCATTCTCTAACTTCTTGCCCATTCGCTCTCTCTCTGCGTCCACGCATGAACGAACCTGCCCCTCAACAGCCGGCCGGCAGCGAAGCGGCGTTGGAAGCCGCCCGGCGCGACAAACTGCAAAAAATACGCGAGTTGGGCATTGATCCGTGGGGTTCTCGCTTCGACGGCCATCAGCCCATCGGCGAAATTCGTGCCCGTGAGGGCGAAATCGTCGTCGTACCGGCCGGCGAGGCCCAACCCGACAAGCCGCCCGAGCATCGCGGTCCGAAGGTCCGCGCGGCGGGGCGAATCGTTCTCCGCCGGCCCTCGGGCAAGGTGCATTGGCTCCAGATTCGCGACTGGACCGGCACGATCCAGGTGATGATCGGGAAAGTGCAAGTGGGCGACGAGGACTTCGCGCTGGCCCAATGCTTCGACCTGGGCGACATCATCGGCGTCGACGGCGAGTTGAAGCGGACCATGAAGGGCGAACTGACGATCTTCGCCGAGGACCTCAAGTTTCTGACCAAGTCGATCGCCACGCCGCCGGAGAAACACAAGGGCCTGGCCGACCCCGAGCTTCGACACCGGCGGCGATACCTCGATCTGATCCACACCGAGGGCGTGCTGGAGCGGTTCCTGCGGCGGACGAAGATCGTGCAGTCGATCCGCAACACGCTTGGCGGACAGGGATTCGTCGAGGTCGAAGGGCCGACGCTGCACGCCATCGCCGGCGGAGCGGCCGCCCGGCCGTTCATCACCCACCACAATGCCCTCGACATCGACTTGTATCTGCGGATCGCCCTGGAACTGCACTTGAAGCGGCTGCTGGTCGGCGGAGTCGAGCGGGTGTACGAGTTGGGCCGCGTCTATCGCAACGAGGGGATCGACGCCCGGCACAATCCCGAGTTCACCATGCTCGAGGTCTACCAGGCCTACGGCAACTACGAGACGATGATGGACCTGACCGAGGCCGTGCTCGTCGATGCCATCCATGCCATGGCGGAGACGGCCGGCAGTAGTCCCCTCGCCCTCCGGGAGAGGGTTAGGGTGAGGGCTGCTGGCGAGGAGAGTCCTGAGTCCGAGTTCGGTGGTCAACCAAGCCTTCACCCCCTGCCCCTCTCCCAAGAGGAGAGGGGAGCGTTTGTGCTGCCGTGGGGTGAGAAGGAAATCGACTTCACCCCGCCGTTCGCCCGAAAGACTTACGACGCCCTGTTCGCCGAGCACACGGGCGTCGCGGCCGACGACGCTGCGGGCATCGCCAGGCTGGCCGAGCAGATCGGCTTCAACGCGGCAGGCAAGCATCCCGACGTGGTCAAGAGCTTCGTCTTTGAGGAGAAGGTGGAAGCCGCCTTGGCCGGGCCGATTTTCGTGCTCGATTACCCGGCGAGCATCTGTCCGCTGACCAAGCGGAAGGCCGGCAATCCGGCCATTGCCGAGCGTTTCGAGTTGTTCATCCAGGGCATGGAGGTGGCCAACGCCTACACCGAGCTGAACGACCCCGACCTGCAAGAAGAGCTTTTCGGCAAGCAACTGGAGGGTCTGCCGGACGAGGAATCGATGGCGAAGATGGACCACGATTTTATCCGGGCGCTGCAGGAACGGCATGCCCCCGGCCGGCGGCTTGGGCATCGGCATCGACCGGTTGGTGATGCTTTTGACCAACTCGCAGAGCATTCGCGAAGTGATTCTGTTCCCCCTGTTGAGGCCGGAGGCAGAAGCGAAGGCGGAAAGCGGAGAGCGGAAGGCGGAAGGCGGAAGGCAACATTTCTAATCCCTAATCCCTAATCCCCAATCCCTAATCCCTCCCATGTATAAACTTCTGCTCTGTTGGCGGTACCTTTGCACGCGGTACATCGCGTTGGCCTCGATCATCAGCGTCACACTGGGCGTGGCCGTGATGATCGTCGTCAATAGCGTCATGGAGGGCTTCACGAGTGAGATGCAGAATCGCATCCACGGCATCCTCTCCGACGTGAGTTTCGAGGCGCTGAGCCTCGAAGGCATGCCCGACACGCCCGAACTTCGAGAGAAGATCCGCACGGTGGCCGGCGACGACATCGAAGGAATGTCGCCTACGGTGGTGGTGCCGGCGATGCTCACGTTTCAATACGGCATGCGGCCCGTGAACTTGATCGGTATCGATGAAAAGACCCAGAGCAGCGTGAGCGATTTCAGCAAGTACTTGCAGCACCCGGCGAACCGCGAGGCGATGAGTTTTGAACTGCGGGAGGGGGGCTACGACGTGCGCGACCACCAGGCCGTCGCCGACGCCCACGAGCGCAAGCAACTGGCCGACGCCGGTTGGCCGCACCGTCGGCGGATGGCCCAAATCAAGGCGTTGGAACAGGAGTATCGGAAACTGGGAACGCGCGACGCGCCGCCGGCGCCGGGCCTTCGACCGATCCCTTCGCTCAATACCGGGGCACGGAGAACTTGTTTGACCCGGAACGGCAGCAATTCACCGGCGCCGTGCTGGGCATCGCCATGACCAGCCGCCGCACGAAGGAGGGAGAAGACAAGTTCCTGGCTCTGCCCGGCGACGACATCACGCTCAGCACCTTTACGGCCGGTGTGCCGCCGAAGCCTACGCACGAGAAGTTCACCATCGTCGACTTCTACGAGAGCAAGATGAGCGAGTACGACGCCAACTTCCTGTTCCTGCCCATCCGTGCGTTGCAGGAGATGCGCGGCATGTATGACCCAACCACGAACGTGGGATTCATCAACGCCTTCCAAATCAAGCTCAAGCCGGGCGCCGACGGCGAGATCGTGCGAAACAAGCTACGGGACGCGTTTCCGCTTGAAACGTTCGGCATCTACACCTGGCGCGACAAGCAAGGGCCGCTCTTGGCCGCCGTCCACATGGAAACCGCCATCCTCAACCTCCTGCTGTTCCTGATTATCGCCGTGGCCGGGTTCGGCATCCTGGCGATCTTCTACATGATCGTCGTGGAAAAGACCCGCGACATCGGCATCCTCAAGTCGTTCGGCGCGCCGGGCCGAGGCGTGATGGGCATCTTCCTGGCTACGGACTGTCGCTGGGACTGGTCGGCTCCGGCGTAGGCATGGCGCTGGGGCTGCTGTTCGTTCGCTACATCAATCAGATCGCCGACGGGTTGGCCTGGATCACCGGCCAGCCGGTGTTCGACCCGTCGATCTATTACTTCTACAAAATACCCGCGATCGTCGTGCCGCAGACACTCGCCTGGATCGTTGTCGGCGCGCTTTCGATCGCCGTGGCGGCGAGCATTCTGCCGGCGCGACGCGCGGCCCGGCTGCACCCCGTGGAGGCCCTGCGCTATGAGTAGCAACGTCCAACAGACGCTCGCTGGCAGCTCGAACAGCCCTGTTTAGCTGCCGCCGGTGCGGCGGCCTGCGATTGCGCCGGGGGCGATGCGCCGCCGGCCGACAAACGCCCGCATTTCCCCCGCATTGCCGGCGAAATCGATCGGAGCGAGCACCTATCGACGATCGATCTCCACAAGAGCTACCGCAAAGGCCCGATCGAAGTGCCGGTTCTCAGGGGCGTGAGCCTGAGCGTTCGCCCCGGAGAGTTCCTGGCGATCGTCGGCCAGAGCGGCTCGCGGCAAGAGCACGCTCTTGCACCTGTTGGGCACGCTCGACGCTCCCGACCGGGGCGAAATCTACTATGCGGGCCAGCGGATCGACAACCTTCCAGCGAAGGCCCGCGATAACCTGCGGAACGCCCACTTCGGCATGATCTTCCAGTTCTACCACTTGCTGCCCGAATTGACCACGCTGGAAAACGTGCTCATGCCGCTGATGATTGCGCATGGCGCGTGGAGCTTCCTGCGGCATCGGCGGCGCGCATCGGGCCAGGGCCGAGGAATTGCTGGAGATGGTCGGTCTGAGCCACCGGCTGAAGCACCGCCCGCGCGAGCTATCGGGGGGGAAATGCAACGGGCGGCCATCGCCCGGGCGCTGGTGGCCCAGCCCACCTGTTGCTGGCCGACGAGCCTACCGGCAACCTCGACCAGGCCACCGGCCAGGACATCATCCGCATTCTGCGAACCTTGAACCGCCAGCGGAACCTCACTATAGTGATGGTTACGCACGATCGGGCAATCGCCGACCAGGCCGACCGGATCGTCCGGCTGGCCGGCGGGCGGATCGAAGAGTAGTCTGACACACATGGGATGTCGGGTTGGGTGCCACGGGCAGCTTGTCTGCCCGTGACTCTGCACGGGCAGACAAGCTGCCCGTGGCACCCAACAATTTCGGTGTGTCAGAATAATAGGGGCCGGGGAAATAGCGAACGACGAAATACGAATGACGGAGGAATGACGCAAGCGAAATGGCCCTCAAAATCTACATCAACGGCAAGCTCTACGACAAGGAAGACGCCAAGATCAGCGTCTACGATCACGGTCTGCTCTACGGCGACGGCGTGTTCGAGGGCATCCGCAGCTACGGCGGCAAGGTGTTCCGCATGGACGAGCACCTCGACCGGCTGTGGAACTCGGCCAAGGCCATTTGGCTGCAAATGCCCCTCTCGAAAGCGGATATGGCCAAGGCCATCGACGACACGCTGGCCGCCAACGGCATCCAGGACGGTTACATCCGCGTGGTGGTGACCCGCGGCGTGGGCACCCTCGGCCTCGACCCGAACCGGTGCAGCAATCCGCAAGTAATCATCATCACCGACAAGATCTCGCTCTACCCGGACGAATTGTATCAGAAGGGCTTGGAGATCGTCACCGTGAGCGTGGCGCGGAACCATCCGGCGGCGCTCAGCCCGCGGATCAAGTCGCTGAACTACCTCAACAACATCCTGGCGAAGATCGAGGGGCTTCAGGCGGGCTGCATCGAGGCCCTGATGCTCAACCACAAGGGCGAAGTCGCCGAATGCACCGGCGACAACATTTTCCTGGTGCGGCAGGGGCGCGTGCTCACTCCGCCGCTGGACGCCGGCATCCTCGAAGGCGTCACCCGCGACGCCGTAATCGGCCTGGCCCGCGGCATGGGCCTCGAGGTGCTGGAAATCCCCTTGACCAAGCACGACGTGTATATCGCCGACGAGTGTTTCTTGACGGGCACGGCGGCCGAAGTGGTGCCGGTAGTGAAGGTCGACAGCCGCACCATCGGCGAGGGCGTGCCCGGCCCGATCACCCGCGAGTTGATGGACCGCTTCCACGAACTGGCGCGAAGCTGATTCGCAGTAGACGGTGATCGCAGCGTTTCGACCCGAAGGGTCGTTTGACAATAGCCCAGCGATTCATCGCTGGGTAGCGAGGAACGCCCGATCCCGTGTCCGTCCCGTAGGGACGGTTGGTACCGACGACGCGCCATAGTTCTATCGTCCCTA
Source organism: uncultured Planctomycetaceae bacterium (assembly GCA_963759115.1). Taxonomy (GTDB): domain Bacteria; phylum Planctomycetota; class Planctomycetia; order Pirellulales; family Thermoguttaceae; genus CAVWXT01. The sequence continues at coordinate 1,358,576 of CAVWXT010000005.1, read as the reverse complement.
CGGGACTTGCATGATAGGATGGTTGCTCTTCGTCCCAGCAGTGAACTGCTGGGCTAGTGCGTCTCTGAAAACGTTTGATCGGTGGGGTGCGAGTCCCCACCAGGTTTGCGTTACAAACCTGTAACCGAAAGTAACCGCGTCTCCGCGAGGAGGGGTGGGAAGCAACCGGAGGTGAATGACCAGTCCGTAGGATAACGAACCTGATTCGGCCAAGCCTGTCGGGGAGCCTGCTAGCCAATGGCGAACCTCCGACCGCGTGACGGCGTTCCCTCCGATCCGTCCAGATCTGCCCGGGGGATAGACGCGGCGGCCCATCCGGCTGAGGTAACGTGCGAAAGCCGTGATGGGGAGATGGCAACACGGTGGTTGAGGACGGAATGGTCGGAAGGTCAAACGTCGTAAGGAGAGAGACCTGGAAGGAAGCAGGACGGAGTTCATTGTCCCTGATAAGGATAGGAAGAACCGGCCGTCCAGGAGTCAGAGCACCCATAGTAGCGACGAAACCGGGTAACGCCGGGGGAGCGAAGGGGTGCAGGAAGATGGATGCGTGATGTCCGAGCCACGGGAAAGAAACCATCCCCCGGTGACAGTGCCGTTCGCGGCTACTCCCGCCGGAGAGCCTCCGTCGATTCGCGACTGGGCGAACCCGTGTGTCTGGACGGACCGCATGTTGGCGACACTCGAACAAGGAGTGCGAGGAGGAAGATGGCACACGCTGATCGACAAGGTGTACGCGCCGCTGAACCTGTTTGCCGCCCGCAGCCATGTGATCGGCAACCGGGGAGCAGCGGGGGTGGACCATCAATCGGTCGAGGGCTTTCAGGCCAATGGCCAGAAAGAACTGGACAGGCTGCACGAGGCACTGCGGACCAATGCGTATCGTCCGCAGGCCGTGCGGCGAGTCTGGATTCCGAAACCGGGCAGCAAGGAGCAGCGGCCGTTGGGGGTTCCGACCGTGCGTGACCGCGTGGTGCAAACCGCGCTGTTGCACGTGCTGGAACCGATCTTCGACGCCACGTTTTCGCAAGCCAGTTACGGGTTTCGACACGGACGAGGGTGTCATCACGCCCTGGAACGGGTCGAGGAACTGCTCGGCGCTGGTCGCGTCTACGTGGTGGACGCGGACCTCAAGAGCTACTTTGACACGATCTCGAAGCCACGGCTGATGACGCGACTGCGCGAGAAGGTGTCGGACAGCCGGGTGTTGCGTTTGGTGGAGATGTTCCTGGAGCAAGGCGTGATGGACAACCTGCGGGAGTGGACGCCCGAAACGGGCACGCCCCAAGGAGCAGTCCTCTCGCCCCTTCTGGCCAACATCTACCTCAACCCGCTGGACCACGTGCTGGACGACGCCGGTTTCGCGCTGGTCCGTTATGCAGACGACTTCGTGATCTTGTGCAAGACTCGCGAGGAGGCGGAAGCGGCCTTGGCGATGGTGCAACGTTGGGTCAACGAAAACGAGTTGACCCTGCATCCGACCAAAACCAAGATCGTGGACGCCCGCATCGAGGGTTTCGATTTTCTGGGCTATCGCTTCCGCGGCGACTTGCGTGTGCCGCGGCAAAAGAGCCTGCGGAAACTCAAGGAGGCGGTCCGCGCGAAGACCAAGCGCACGAACGGGCATGACCTGCCCTTCACGTGTGCTCGACTGACGCGGCAACTTCGCGGCTGGTTCATCTACTTCCGCCATTGTCGCGGGTCGGTTTTCCGCCAACTGGACGGCTGGATTCGTGGTCGGCTGCGTAGCATGTTGCGGCGGCGACAGAAACGGCGCGGACGGGGCCGCGGAAGGGACCAGCAGCGTTGGCCCAATCGCTTCTTCGACGAGCAAGGGCTGTATTCCCTGCAAACCGCCCATGTCTGTTTCGCTCAACCCTTTCGGAGGTAACACCATCAACTGGAGAGCCGGATGCGGGAAATCCGCCAGTCCGGTTCGGAGGGAGGGGGGCCGCAACCCAATGCGGCCTCCCTACCTCTATTTGTCGAATGTCCCTTCGGGACACAACGCGGCGTCCAAATGACCGAATGCACCGGCCGCGGCGATTTGTTCCTCCAGCTACACAAGGATCATCGAATGGACTGGCTTTGGACCATCCAAGACTATCTCGCCAACTTCGTCGACCCCGACAAGTTAAGCCTCTTCGTTGCCGGGCACGAACACACAATCTACCTCATCCTGTTTGCGATCGTGTTCTGCGAGACCGGCCTGGTAGTTACGCCCATTTTGCCCGGCGACTCGATGTTGTTCACCGCCGGGGCCGTTGTCGGCATAGGATCGCTTAATCCGCTTTGGTTGTTCATCGTCTTGAGTGTCGCAGCGATTCTTGGCGATACGGTCAACTATTGGATCGGGGCTTTGATTGGACCGCGGGCGTTTAGTGGCAATATCCGCTTTCTGAAGAAGAAGCATCTCGATCGCACCCACGCCTTCTACGAAAAATACGGCGGTAAGACCATCATCCTTGCCCGGTTCGTGCCGATCGTCCGCACCTTTGCTCCGTTCGTCGCCGGCGTCGGGATCATGAACTATGCGAAGTTCATTGTCTACAACGTAGTGGGCGGCGTGGCATGGGTCGCATTGTGCGTCGGCAGCGGGTACGTGTTCGGCAACAATGACTTCGTCAAGGAACACTTTTCGCTCATCATCCTGGCAATCGTCCTGATCTCGGTCATGCCGATGGTCGTCGAGTACCTGCGCTCGCGGCGGCAACCTGCTCAATGAGCTTCGGCGGCACGCCGATATCCAGCACGTGCAGACGGCCGACGTAGGGTGCGGCCTCCGGCGCGAAGAAGCCTGTCTTGGCGGTTGCGAACGTGCAAGTTTCGGCGGCGCGAATCGTGTGCGCCGCCGGCCGGCCGGTGTCGCAATCCAGCCCGCTGGGCAAGTCTACCGCCAACTTCGGCGCGGCGGCCGCGTTGAGCTGGTCGATCACGGTGTCCAACGGCGGGCGGGGCTCGCCCCGCGCGCCCGTGCCCAGCAGGCCGTCAACGATCCACGCCGCGCCCTCCAGCAACTTCGACAGCCGCGCGGCATCGTGCGCCGCCCCGAACACTTCGATCGGCACGTCGGTTTTCGCGAGGATGCGGTAGTTGGCCGCGGCGTCGCCCGTCAATTCCTCCGGCTGGGCCCACAGCAACATGCAGACCGGGTGTCCGCGGAGATCGAGATGCCGGGCGATGACGAAGCCGTCGCCCGCGTTGTTTCCCTTGCCGCAGCAGATGACCACGGGGCCGGTGATGCCCAGCCCGCAAAGCACGTCGGCCACGCCGCGGCCGGCGTTCTCCATCAGCACCAGCCCGCAAAAGCCGTACTCCTCAACGGCCAGTCGATCGACAAGCCGCGACTGTTCGCGGTTGAAAGCCACTGGATCCATGATCGAACGTCCTCCGTTGAATGGCTCGGTAGGCGTATTCGAAACACCGCTATTCTAACGCCGGCGGGGCTGGCGTATAATGGTTTGGTGCCGACAATCCTGAGAGCATCTGGTTATCGCTTTTTCTTCTTTACCCGGGAGGGTTCGGAGCCGGCGCACATTCACGTCGAAAAGGCCGAAAACTATGCGAAGTATTGGTTGCGTCCTGTGCGTCTGGCACGAAACCGGGGCTTTCTCAGTCGGGAACTGAGGGCAATTAGATCGTTAGTCGAGAAGAACAAAGCCTTGTTCGAGGAGAAATGGCATGAGCGTTTCGGGCATTAGGGTCGAACCCCTCGCCACATCCGTGTCTTTCACTGCCGACTCACTTTCCGTCGCGTTGGCGGACGGGCGCGAGGTGATGGTTCCTTTGGAGTGGTTCCCCTCGCTCCGCGACGCCAGCGATGAACAACGCCGAAACTGGCGACTGATCGGACGCGGAATCGGAATTCATTGGGAGTCGATTGACGAAGACATCTCGGTCGAGAGCCTGCTAGCTTCTCAGTAATGCGGAGAATCACAACCATGCCAATTTATGAGTACGCCTGCAAGGATTGCGGCCGCGAGTTCGAGGAGTTGGTGCGCGGTCAGGAGCAGCCCACCTGTCCGTCGTGCGGCACGAGCCGGATCGAGCGGCACATGAGCGTGTCGGCGGCCCATACGGCTGCGAGCGGCCAGCCGGCGTGTCCGGCCCGCGAAGCGTGCGGCATAACAAACTGCCCCGGCGGTAATTGCGGCATGGCCCGGTGGAAGTAGAGTCTGCCGTGCCGCCCGCTATCGCAAGGGATGAAGGCCCTGACGCGATCGGGCTTCGTTGACCTGCAAGATCGCCCGCGGCTCTTTCTTCAGAAACTTTACGAGTTGCGAGGCGGTGCAATTCAGGCTGTCGCCGGCCAACTTGGGGTCGAACTGGCCGATGGCCAGCACGTCGAGCACCTCGGCCAACAGCGTGGGAAAATCGTCGTGCGTTGGGCTGACCGCAATGCGTCCGCCCCCGCAACGCGATCGCCACAACGGACTCGGCGCGTCCATCGTCTCGCGAGTCGTTCGCACTTCCAGGGCCAGGTTGACCCGCAGACGCAAGATCGCCGCCGTGCGGTTTTCAGCCTGGCTGCGCCGTTCGTTGGCCTCGGCCTTGACGCCCGTCGGCCGGTGCAGAAGGACGACGGCCGTTGAGACCTTATTGCGATGCTGCCCACCCGGCCCGGAACGCCGCACGAACTGCACGTCGCACTGCGCGAGCAGTTGCTCCAATGGCAGTGCGGCGGGGTGAGCGATGAGATCAGGCATGACGCAAAGTGAGTCTGGGTTCTGCTTTGGCACGAGGGGCATGGCATAGACCGCCATGGCGTCTCTTTCAGCAGATGGACGGAGCTTTCGAGAGCAGAAAAAGGGGAAGAGAGGGGAAAGTCCAATGAGCAGCGCTGTTACTGGGGTTAACTGGACTCACTGCCTTTCTGTTCTGTTGGTCGCGCCCGCGGCGGCATTCGTTCCGACGGTGCGTCGAGGTCAGCAGGCCCGCGGGACGCATCCTCAAAGTCGAGTCCCAACTGTAACGCTACGAAAGCGAGAATCGTCTCGAACTTGTGGGGCGGGGAAAAGATCGCGTTGTCGATTCGTCGCAGCCAGTTGAGCATGTGTCACTTCACCCCTTTGAACTGCGCTTCACCGAGCACGACGGCAAGAAACGTGTCCTTGAGAAGCGAGGCCACTTTCTTGGGATCGTCCACGCGGTTGAGAATCAGTCCGAGCATACGAAGTGCGATGTTGTGTCGGCGCGAGTTGATCGCAAAGCGAAAAGGGATGAGGATCAATAATTCCACAATCGAGCCGCCCAAAAAAGCCCCCATCCGTGTGGCAACATCGCCATTGACGACTCCAACGCCAAGAAGGACCAACCCAAATAGGAAAAGCACGATGGCCATTCCGTAGGATACCCATTCGATAACTTGATTTTCGCGCAATGCCTGCGAAATGACCGCCTGCGAATCGGCAATTTCGAGCGAACCCCTGTGTATGCCAGTCAGTTGCTCGAGCGCAGCGTAGAGATCGGCATCCGCAATATGGTCCGTGTTCGAAAGCCAGTTGGCCTTGGCGACCAACATGCTGCGCAAATGCGAAACAACTTCGGGTAATGCTTCTCTGGCCGCGCGATCAAGCGGCTTCCCGCGGGTCTCGATCACAGACTCCCCCGGCAACTGCGGTTCGCTCATGAGGATTTTCCCTCACCCGTTCAAGCAGTTCATCAAATAACGCGTGATCGAGGCACGATTCGACGTGCTCCACAGTGACTACCGGGGAGCCGGATTCAGTGGCAAGGCGAACACTGCGATCCAGCAGCAACTGCTCCGCCCACTGACCAATCCGGAAAGCAAAGTTGCTAGCATCAACATCTACCCAAACGTCGCTTCTGACACCCGATGACATGGCTCTCCCTCCGTGCAGCGAGCATCCCTCGGAAATAACCGCATATACTCGGAAACCTAGCACAGGCGGTTCTTGCGAGTCAATACGAGATTTGCGTCGGGCAGCGCGAAAGCACATCCATTGGGTGAAGAGCGATGACACGATCGGGGTAATGTTGATTCACACTTTTCCCACTGTGCGCCAGCAATTTTTTCAACGGCCGGTTCATCGTTCTCCGTTTAGCATCGGTCCTCCCAGTTCAATACCGGCCTTCTGCAACTCCTCGACGATCCGCAGGTTGACCCGTTCGGCGTGGGCCGCATAGGCGGGATCGGCTGCGGGGGCGTATCCGGCGCAGATCGCGACGAACAGGATGAGCCAGTTCGCCGGGCCATTCCGCGACCAGAGCGTGTCGAGCCGCAGGCATTCCAGGAACGACGTGACGTCTTGGACGGGGCTTTCCAGGGGCTTTGCCATAGGCGGCATGATACACATTGCGGGGGACCTGGCAAGGCCTTGTAATTTCCCCCCGTTGTAGCAATACTTAACGATTGCGCTTGAAACCGGCCATCAGCCGGCCGCCCGCCGAAACGCGCGAACATCACTACAGGAGGCTTTGTCAGGCCAGTGAACCAGCACCGCAAACTTCAGGAATGGGTCGAGGAAATGGCTCGCCTGTGCGAGCCGGACCAGATCGTGTGGATCGACGGCTCGGAAGAGGAGAAGGAACGGCTGACGCAGGAGGCCGTCGCCACCGGCGAGGTGATCGCTGCTGAACCAGGAGAAGCTGCCCGGCTGCCTCTACCACCGCACGGCCATCAACGACGTGGCCCGCACCGAGGACCTGACCTACATCTGCACCACGCTGCGCGAGGACGCCGGCCCGACGAACAACTGGATGTCGCCCGAGGAGGGCTACCGCCGGGCGGGCGAGATCTTCGCCGGCTCGATGAAGGGCCGCACGATGTACGTCATCCCCTTCTCGATGGGGCCGGTCGGCTCGCCCTTCAGCAAGATCGGCGTCGAGCTGACCGACAGCATCTACGTCGTGCTGAACATGCGGATCATGACCCACGTCGGCGCCGCCGGTGCTCGAAGCAGCTCGGCGCCGGCGGCGAGTTCACCAAGTGCCTGCACGGCAAGGCCGACCTGGACATCAAGCGCCGGCTGATCCTGCACTTCCCCGAGGACAACACCATCTGGAGCGTCGGCTCCGGCTACGGCGGCAACGTGCTGTTGGGCAAGAAGTGCCTCGCCCTGCGGATCGCCAGCTACCTCGGCAAGCAGCGAGGGCTGGCTGGCCGAGCACATGCTGATCATGGGCGTCGAGAACCCCGAGGGCCGCGTCGAGTACATCGCCGCCGCCTTCCCCAGCGCCTGCGGCAAGACCAACCTGGCCATGATGGTCCCGCCCGAAGGGCTGCAAGGTCAAAGGCTACCGCATCTGGACCGTCGGCGACGACATCGCCTGGATGCGGATCGACACCGACGGCCGGCTGTGGGCGATCAACCCCGAGACCGGCTTCTTCGGCGTCGCGCCGGGCACCAACTCCAAGACCAATCCCGAACATGATGAAGACCATCAGCCGCAACACGATCTACACGAACGTCGTGCTGGCCAAGGACGGCACGGTGTGGTGGGAAGGGGGCGAGGGCGAGCCGCCCGCCGAAGGCTGGGACTGGCAGGGCCGCCCCTGGAAGCCGGGCATGAAGGACGAGAAGGGCAAGCCGGTCGCTCGGCGCGCATCCCAACAGCCGCTTCACCGCGCCGCTGACGCAGTGCCCCTCGCACTCGTTCCGCACCGAGCACCACCACGGCGTGCCGATCTCGGCGATCATCTTCGGCGGCCGCCGGGCCCAGCTGGCCCCGCTGGTCTACGAGGCGTTCGACTGGGAGCACGGCGTGTTCGTCGGGGCCACGATGGCCTCGGAGCGGACGGCCGCCCAGTTCGGCAAGCTCGGCGAGGTCCGCCGCGACCCGATGGCCATGCTGCCCTTCTGCGGCTACCACATGGGCGACTACTTCGAGCACTGGCTGGACATGGGCCAGCGGATGGCCAACCCGCCCAAGATCTTCCACGTCAACTGGTTCCGCACCGACGAGAACGGCAAGTTCCTCTGGCCGGGCTACGGCGAGAACCTGCGGGTGATCGAGTGGATTCTCGACCGCTGCCGCGGCGAGGCCGACGCCGTGAAGACGCCCATCGGCTACGTGCCCACGCCCGACAGCCTCGACCTGACCGGCCTGGACATCTCGCGGGAGGCGCTGGACAAGCTGTTCGCCGTCAACCGCGACCGACTGGTACGAGGAGACCGACGACGTCGCCGGCTTCTTCCAGCAGTTCGGCAAGCGGTTTCCGCAGCGTGCTGTGGGAGCAGCTCGAACAGCTGCGCCAGCGGCTCCGGGCGCCGATTGTCGCTGTTGAAGCCGGGCGCGGAAATCCGCCCGCTGGCCGCCGAGCTGAACGACGTGATCGAGCGCGAGAACCCGCACGTCTTCGCCATGCTCTCGGAGTTCGGCAAGCGGCTCTACTTCCCCAAGGGCATCCTGGCCCAAAGCGCCGAGGCCAAGGAGAAGGCCAAGCGCTACGACGCCACGATCGGCATCGCCCGCGAAAACGGCAAGCCGATGTTCCTGCCGTCGGTGATGCGGTACTTCAACGACCTGAGCCCGGCCGAGGCGCTGACCTACGCCCCGGCCACCGGCCGGCCCGATCTGCGCAAGAAATGGCGCGAGGACCTGCTGCGGAAGAACCCCAGCCTGGCGGGCAAGAAGTTCTCGATGCCCATCGTCACCGGCGGCGTGACCCACGCCCTGAGCCTGGTGGGCGACCTGTTCGTCGACAAGGGCGACATGGTGCTGCTGCCCGACAAGTTCTGGGAGAACTACGAACTGCTCTTCGGCGTGCGGTACCAGGCGCAGATTGGCCGTGTATCCGTTTTTCAACGCCGCGGGCGGATTCAACGTCGAGGCCCTGCGCCAGGCCCTGGCCACCCGCGCCGGAAGCTGGAAGACGATCCTGATCCTCAACTTCCCCAACAACCCCACCGGCTACTCGATCACCAAGACCGAGATCGACCAGATCGTGGCCGTGCTGCGCGAGGCGGCCGAGGACGGCCGCAACCTGGTCGTCGTGACCGACGACGCCTACTTCGGCCTGTTCTACGGCGAGGACGTGGCTGCAGGAGTCGCTGTTCGCCCGGCTGGCCGGCTGCCACGAGCGGCTCCTGGCCGTGAAGGTCGACGGCCCGACCAAGGAGGAGTTCGTCTGGGGCTTCCGCACGGGCATGTTGACCTTCGGCGCACGGGCCTTCTTCAGCGACGAGGCCCTCTATCAGGCCCTGGAGAAGAAGGTCGCCGGGGCCATCCGCAGCGCCGTCTCCAACTGCTCGCACGTCGCCCAGTCGGTCCTGGCCAAGGCCATGGCCGGCGACGTCGATCGCCGCCGAGCGGCAGCGAGAAGAAGGACATCCTCGAGGCCCGGGCGAAGAAGGTCCAGGAGATCCTCAGCTCGCCCGAGTTCGCCGACCTCTGGGAGCCGTATCCCTTCAACGCCGGCTACTTCATGTGCCTGAAGCTCAAGGGCCTCGACGCCGAGACCTACCGCAAGCACCTGCTGGAGAAGTACGGCGTGGGCGTGATCGCCGACGGCGAGCGCGACATCCGCATCGCCTTCTCGTCGGTCGACGTGGGCCAGTTGGAAGACCTCTACGACGTCCTGGCCGACCGCCGCCCGCGAGTTGCTCGACAAGCAGGCGAGCTAGTGGTTCATCTCAGTTGATTTGATGGGGCGCCACGATTGGCAGTGTAACCGGCATTGGATGCAGGACAGGAGAACACGGCTGCTTTTCCGTAGCCCAGACGTTTACGTCTGGGGCTAGGAAACGACCATCCCCCTTCTTTTTCGGCCCCTTCAGGGGCGGAATGATAGGCTCCGCCCCTGAAGGGGCTGATCGAAAAGGAAAAATGCGGTTGGTCGTTCCTTCGCCCCAGGCGTAAAACGCCTGGGCTAGAGGAAAGGCCCTTTTCCCACGTTATGCCCAGCCGTACCGACGCGACAGTGCGATTTGCTTGACTGCTGCCGCCGGACTGCGAAAATTACTGCGCTGCCGCGCGGCAGCGGGGTGAATCAGACCTGTTTCCTGCAGTCCGTTCTACCAAAGGAGCATTTCGCATGGCTCGCAAGTGGACACTTGGGCTATTCTTCGCCGCGGCCGCCCTGCCGCTGGCCAACGTTGTTCTCGCCGCCGGGGTGAAAATCGGCGACGCGGCGCCTGACTTCAAGGGCGTCATCGGCATCGACGACAAGGAACACGGCCTGTCCGACTTCAAAGAGGCCAAACTGGTCGTGCTGGTCTTCACGTGTAACCATTGCCCGGTGGCCACGGCCTACGAAGACCGCCTGGTGGCCCTGCAAAAAGACTACGAGGCCAGAGGCGTGCAGGTCGTGGCCGTCAACGTCAACAACGTCGAGGCCGACCGGCTGGACAAGATGAAGGAGCGGGCGAAGGCCAAGAAATTCAACTTTCCCTATTTGTATGACTCCAGCCAGAAAATGGGGCACGACTACGGCGCCACCGTCACGCCGCACGTCTTCCTCTTGAACGGCCAGCGGAAGATCGCCTACATGGGCGCGATCGACGACAAGCAGAAGGTGGAGCAGGTCAAGAATCCGTATCTCCGCACCGCCCTCGACGCCCTGCTGGACGGCAAGACGCCGCCGGAGACCGCGACCAAGCAGTTTGGCTGCGGCATCCAGTACGAGAAGAAGTAACGGCAACCCGACGCGTCGGACGGAGGACATGCTCCGATGAGCCGGCCGAACACGATGGTATCTGCCGTTCCCACAAGTAGATTCGCGCATCGGGCCGTGATGGTGATGGCCGTGGGCGGAGTGCTCGTCGCCGGATGCTTGGCCGCCCCGACTCCACCCGGTGCAAAGCCGGCCCCCGAGGTTACTCTGACGCCAATTGACAACCGGGGGCTCGCCGAGGCCGTCGCACGGCACCAGGGCAAGGTGGTGTTGGTGGACTTCTGGGCGACCTGGTGTGCGCCCTGCGTGAAGCTGTTTCCCCGTACGGTCGAGCTTCAGCAGCGTCTGGCCGACCGCGGCCTGGTGGTGATCTCGGTGAGCATGGACAACACGGAGAGCCGGGAGGCCGTGCGCCGATTTCGCGCGCCCGCCGGGCCACGTTCGAGAACTTCATCAGCCAATATGGTCTCGGCTCGGAGGGGTTCGAGGCCTTCGGCATCGACAACGGCGCCTTGCCGCATTTGAAGCTCTACGGCCCTGACGGCCGCCTGCAAAAGACCTTCTCAAGCGGCGGCGAGGCGCTGGAGGCGGAGCAGATCGACCGCGCCGTGGGAGAGCTCCTGAAGTAATAATTGTCCTCGATCAACTCCGTACGCTCGGCAGAGTCCGGCTGGCAAAACGACCGGATGGTCAACTAACTGCGGCTATTCTCACCGCGAGTGGGCCCGCCGGCGCTCTTGACGCTACCCGAAAGAGTGAATACAGTACAGTCGGAATGTGATACGAGGAGGAAGGTGACAGGAGCCGCCGTCGACCCGCTTGCCGGCGGTGCAAGGAGTGGGAGAACCGGTCTCGCGCGATGCATTTGCAGGGGAATGATCGGTTGAGCGAGGAGCCGCCAAGGAGTTCCAGCATGACCGCGACAGCAGTCACTCTTGAGGAGGTGGCGGAGTTGGCTTCACAGCTCTCGCCGGAAGAGCAATCGCGTCTGCTGGCGCGTATTGCACAGCGGCTCAGTGTCGCCTTGGCGAGAACTGCGGGAGAATCCGTGCCCGGCTCACCCTCGCTTGTCGTTCGCGCGATGCAGGGCGAGCCGCATGTTAGCAGCGAGGACGTCGACGAGTTGGATCGGATGATTGCTGCGGGCCGGCTGCCCGTTCGGCCCGAGGGCGTCTTCGACAGCGAGAATCGCGGATGATTTTCCTCCTCGATACAACCGCGATGAGCGACTTGATGGCGCGGATCGTCGCACGGCAGAGAATCTCGCCCGCCTGTCACCCGCGGATCGGGTGGTGGTGTGCCCCATTGTCCGTGGCGAGATTGGCTATGGAATCGAACGGCTGCCGACGGGTAGGCGGCGCGAGAGACTGGAGCGCAGGACACTCCACCTGTTCGGTATGCTCACTTGCGAGCCGATCCTGGAATCTGCCGCAGGCCATTACGCGGAGATCAAGGCCGCCTGCGAAAGCAAAGGACTCTCGCTGGACGAAAACGATCTGTGGATTGCGGCCACCGCATTGTCGCTGGGAGCGACCGTGGTGAGCCGCGATAGCGACTTTCAGCGCGTTGACCGGCTGAACGTGGTGGACTGGACGAAGTGACGCACGCGTCGCCAGTCCCCGTATTCGCACCCCCCTAAGTGTCGGTTCGGCCGCGGCCACTTTCCCGTTTCCCGCCACCATTCTACAATAGTCCTTTTCGTGCTCGCACGATGCGCCTCTTACCACCAGGACGGCCTTCATCATGACCAAACATATCTTCGTGACCGGCGGCGTGGTCAGTTCCTTGGGCAAAGGGCTTACCAGCGCCTCGATCGGCATGTTGCTGGAGCAACGGGGCCTGTCGGTCCGCATGCAGAAACTCGACCCCTATATCAACGTCGATCCGGGCACAATGAGCCCTTACCAGCACGGCGAGGTCTACGTGTTGGACGACGGCAGCGAGACCGACCTCGACCTGGGTCATTACGAGCGTTTCACCAACAGCCCGCTGAACCGCTACTCGAATTACACCACCGGCCAGATTTACCTGGCCGTGATCAACAAAGAGCGGCGGGGAGAATTTCTGGGGCAGACCGTGCAGGTCATCCCCCACATCACCAACGAGATCAAGGCCGCGCTGGCCAAGCCCGCCGGGCCGGGCGTCGACGTGGTCATCACCGAGATTGGCGGCACCGTGGGCGACATCGAGAGCCAGCCGTTCCTGGAGGCCATTCGCCAGTTCTCGCTCGACGTGGGCAAGGAAAACTGCCTCTACATTCACCTGACGCTGGTGCCCTACCTGAAAGCGGCCGCCGAGCTGAAGACCAAGCCGACGCAACATTCCGTGGGCCAATTGCGGCAGATCGGCGTCCAGCCCGACATCCTCGTCTGCCGCACCGAGCGGTCGCTCTCGCGCGACGACCGGGCCAAGATCGCGCTGTTCTGCAACGTGCCCATCGAGGCCGTGATCGAGGAGAAGGACAAGGATTTCTCGGTTTACGAAGTGCCCATGAGCCTCGTGGAACACGGCTTGGACGAGTTGATCGTTCGCAAGCTGAACCTCAAGGCCGGGCCGCTGAATCTCGATCATTGGCGCGACCTGCTGCACCGGCTCCGCAATCCGGAGCACGAGATCAGCATCGCCGTGGTGGGCAAGTATGCCGAGCACCGCGACGCCTATAAGTCGATTTACGAAGCGCTCGACCACGCCGGCATGCACAACCGCGTCCAGGTCCGCATCCAGCGGATCCATAGCGAGGCCGTGGAACGCGAAGGGCCGGAAAAACTGCTGGCCGGGGTAGACGGCATCCTGGTGCCGGGCGGGTTCGGCGAGCGGGGGATCGAGGGCAAGGTCGACGCCGTCCGTTTCGCCCGCACGCGGGGCATCCCCTTCTTCGGCATCTGCCTGGGCATGCAGTGTGCCGTGGCGGAGTTCGCCCGCGACGTGTTGGGCCTGGAGCGGGCCAACTCGACCGAGTTCGACAAGGACTGCCCCCACCCGGTCATCTGCCTGCTGAACGAGCAGAAGACAATTACCGACAAGGGGGGCACCATGCGGCTGGGAGCCCAACCGACGCGGCTCGTGCCCGACACCAAAGCGGCCGTCTGTTACGGGGCGTTGGAAATCTCCGAGCGGCACCGTCACCGCTACGAGTTCAACAACGTCTACCGCCAGCAGTTCGCCGCCCACGGGATGCAGGTTTCGGGCACCAGCCCGGACGGCAGCCTGGTTGAGGTGATGGAGATCGCCGATCATCCGTGGTTCGTCGGCGTGCAGTACCACCCCGAGTTCAAGTCGCAGCCGACGCGGGCACACCCGCTGTTTGCAGGCTTCGTCGCGGCGTCGCTCGAACGTCACTTGGCCCGCAGCGAGCAAGCCGTGGCGGCGCGCGAGGCCCGTTGATAACCGTTTGCCAATTCAGGAGTTGCGAGACTGGGAGCGTTGCCGCCGGCGGTTCGGGCGCGGACCGCCGCTTCGGCCGGGAGGGAAGAAACGCAACTCCGCGGATCTTGACCAGGGCCGATCAGTTCTCCCAAATCCGAGTTGTAGGAGGCGACTCCCGTCGCCGATTTGCGGCTGATTTCGGGCAATCGGCGACTGGAGTCGCCTCCCACAGTGAAAAACTGATCGGCCCTGGGATCTTGACCACCTACCCTGGCGAAACTATGATGAGGCTGGTGGCATCGCTCGCCCCGCAAGCAACCTTTGATTCCGCGTAAGGAGTCCCCCGATGGCCGCACAACGGCATTTGGCTGTCAATCAAGTCGGCGACGTGACCGTGGTCCGCTTCCACGACCACAAGATCATCGAAGACATCAATATTCAGGAGCTGGGGCAGGAGATGTTTCACCTGGTCGAGGTGGACGGCTGCGGCAAGCTTCTGCTGAACTTCTCGTCGGTCGATTTTCTCTCCAGTGCGGCGCTGGGCAAGCTGATTACGCTGGACAAGAAGACGAAGGCCCACGGGGGCACGCTGAAACTGTCGAATATCCGGCCGGAAATCTACGAAGTGTTCGCCATTACCAAGCTCAATCGGCTGTTCGACATTCGCGACGACGAGGCCGAAGCCCTCAAAGCCTTCTGAACGCCGACCACCAGCGCGGGACCTCCGGGTCCTGCTCGAGCGATGCCTCAGTCCAACGACAACTGGACCTGGCAATGCGACCAGGTGATTCCAAGCGATGCCGCCGTCGGCAGGCGGCTGCTGGAGGACCTGTTGGGGCGGCTGGCGTCGCTGAGCTGGGGCGAGCACGAGATTTTCGGCATTCACCTGGCGGTCGACGAGGCCCTGACCAACGCCATTCACCACGGCAACGCGCTGGACGAGGCCAAGCACATCCGCTTCTGCCGCTGCATTTCGCCGAAAAAGGTGCGGGTGGAAATCATCGACGAGGGCCACGGCTTCGATCCCGGCAGCCTTCCCGACCCGACCGACGCCGACCATCTCACGCGCCCTTGCGGGCGCGGCGTGATGCTGATGCGGGCGTTCATGTCTCACGTCGAGTTCCGCGACGGCGGCAGCCACGTGGTGCTGGAGAAGGAACGCAGCTTGTAGGACGGACTTCCGACTGGGATAGCGTCGGGTTGAGTAGCATCCACACACACACTCTCTGCCGGGAAGGAATCGGCACGCCATGC
This sequence comes from uncultured Planctomycetaceae bacterium, assembly GCA_963759115.1. Lineage (GTDB taxonomy): Bacteria > Planctomycetota > Planctomycetia > Pirellulales > Thermoguttaceae > CAVWXT01. Next base: position 1,343,383 of record CAVWXT010000005.1, on the reverse strand, counting down.
ACTACCCCTGGTGGTACGTTCCTCACCTGACGGCGCCGATGCTCATCGCCGTCATCTCCGTCGTCCACGTGTTGGTCTCGCACTACGCCGTCGGCGGCGGGCTGTTCCTGGCGGTCGAAGTGGCGCACGCCTACCGCATCCGCGACCGTCACTACCTGGATTATCTCAAGCGGCACGGCCAGTTCTTCATCCTGGTGACCGTCGTGTTCGGCGCGATCACGGGCGTAGGCATCTGGTGGACGATCGGCCTGGCCTCGCCCTTGGCCACCGAGGTGCTCATTCGGACGTTCGTCTTCGGCTGGGCCACCGAATGGGTGTTCTTCGTGATCGAGCTTGTGGCGGCCTTCATCTTCTATTACTACTGGGGCCGGCTCCCGGAACGAACGCACGTCATCATCGGCTGGTTGTACGCCGCGGCGGCGTGGATCAGCCTGGTGCTGATTACGGGCATCACGGCCTTCATGCTCAATCCGGGCGTTTGGGCCACGGAGCCGAAGTCGCAGGACTTCTGGAAGGCGTTCTTCAACCCGCAGTTCTTGCCGCAAACCGTCGCCCGCACCGGCGGCGCGCTGTTGTTGAGTTCGCTCTACGTGTACCTGCACGCCTCGTTGACCATCCGCGACGCCCGGCTCCGCGACCTGATCGCCGCGCGTTCGGCGCGGCCGGCCCTGCTGGGGGCCGTGTTGATTACGGTCGGCGGGCTGGGTTGGCACTACTTCCTGCCCCCGTCGGCCGTGGCCGCACTGGTTTCCGCCGCCGTCTTGAACGTGTTGATGGTGCTGATTTTCGCGCTGACGGTCGTCGTGTTCTTTTTGTTGTACTTTGGCCCCTACCGCAATCCGGGCTGGCTTTCGCCCGGGTTCGCCGGCTCGCTGTGCCTGTTCGGCATTGCCGCCTTCGCCACCGGCGAGTTCATCCGCGAGGCCGTGCGGAAGCCGTTCGTGGTCTACAACGTCGTGCTGGGCAACCAGGTGCTGCCCGAGGAGGTGCCGAAATTCCGTGCCCGCGGCTATCTGGAAAGCGGCGTGTGGACCAGGGCCTACGTGGCCGCGCACTACCCCAAGACGATCGTCGCTGATGGGCCCATCGACCGCAGCGCGCTGCTGGCGCTCGAACGTAAGGACCGTGTCGCCCTGGGCGAAGTCCTGTTCCAATACCACTGCAACGATTGCCACACGGCGGCCGACGGCTATTCGGCAGTGGCGTCGTTGTTGCGGGGGCGGTCGCGCGAGTCGATTCGCTTGACAGTTCAGCACCTTGAGAACGTGTTCTTCATGCCGTCCTGGGCCGGCACGCCCGAGGAGGCCGAACTGATAACCGATTACCTGTTCAGCATCAGCCCGCCGCGGCCCCAAGGCATGAGGGTCGAGGCGGAGAGCAGGGAGGTGAAGTGATGGACCCTCGGATGTTGATCGAGCAGACAGCAACGGCGGGCATACCGGCCCCCTTCTGGTTCGTCGAGTTCTTCAAGGTGCTGGGCTTCACGCTGCACACGGTGCCCATGAACCTCTGGTACGCCGGCCTGCTGGTGGCCCTGTGGCTGCACCTCCACGGCAACCAGCACGCCCAGCGGTTCGCGGCCCGGCTGTTGCAGCAGATGCCCGTGATCGTGGCCGTCGGCGTGAACCTGGGCATCGTGCCGCTGCTGTTCGTGCAGTTGGCCTACTACAAGGTGTTCTATCCGGCCACGATCCTCATGGCCTGGTTCTGGCTGGCGATCATCGGGCTGCTCATCCCGGCGTACTACGGAGTCTATGCTTACGCGTGGGGACTTCGCAACGGCACCAAGGACATGGCCGGCTGGCGAATTGCCGCCGGCTGGTGCGCGGCCGTCTTCTTCATCGCCATCGGCTTCGTCTTTGCGAACGCCATGAGCCTGATGGAGCACGTCGGGCGTTGGCTCGATCTGTGGCAGGGCAGCAGCGTGGCGGGGGCCGCCTTGGGCACGGCCTTGAACACGGGCGACGCCACCCTTTGGCCCCGCTGGCCCTTGATGTTCGGTCTGGCACTAGGCACGACGGCCGTGTGGGTGCTGGTTGACACTTTCTGGTTGAACTACGCGGCTGCGGATGAAGCGTATCACCGCTGGGCTTGGGGCTTCGCGCGGAAGCTCTACACGCTGGGCATGGTGTGGGCGGCGGCGGCCGGTACGTGGTATGTCTTCGGCACGTGGCCGAGCGAGTTGCGGACCACCATGTTCGAGTGGCCGTTGCTGCCACTAACCGTGCTGACGGCCATCGCCCCCGGATTGCCGTGGGCGCTGATGATGACGGCCGACTGGTGTGCGGCCAAGCGAGCGGCCGTGGCCGCCATCGCGCTATGTCAGTTTGGCGTGTTGGGTATCAACGCCGTCAGTCGACAGGTGGTGCAGAACCTGAACTTGAAGCCTTTCTTGGACGTTTCGGCCCAGCCGGTCGACGTGCAATGGGGCCCGTTGGCGATGTTCTTGGTGGTGTTCGTGCTCGGGCTGGCCGCCGTCGGCTGGATGATCGGACAGGTCGTCAAGTGCAAGACGGCCCGTTGACGCCGCAAGGTGACATTGCCGTCGCGGCTGCGGACTACTTGCCTTCGATCTCCGCAAACAATTCCCTCAGCGACAACTCGAAGCCGGGCAGGACGTCGCCGCCGGTTAACACGTCGCCCTCGCCAAGCACGGCGCTTTCTATCGGCGCGGTATAGACGGTCGCTGTCCTTGTCCGCGGGTCAATGTACCACACCAGGCGCACACCAGCGGTGAAGTAGTCGTGCAGCTTCCGCTGCATCTCACCCTCGGAATTACTCTTAGATAATACTTCCACGGCCAGGTCAGGTGCGACGGCGGGAATCGGCGCCGACGGCAGCTTGCCTCCGGGAAATCGCTCCCAACTGATGAAACACACGTCGGGGATTCGCACCTGGCTGGGAAGAATCTGGAGCGTTCCGTCGGGACCTGAAACAATTCCCAACTTCCCCTTTCGCACGAACCTACGGATGTACTCGCCGACCGCCATCGCCAGTACCGATTCCACGTAGCCCATGGCTTTCTCCACCAACACGCCGTCAATCAGTTCGCAAATGCAATCCTGATGATCGAGCAAGTTCAGCACGTCCTGCTCGGTAGCCGTGCCGGGCGCGGGGATAAGGCGGATGCGTTGGAGTGGGACTTGCCCGAGTCGCTCCCAAAGATCGGCGACCGTGATCCATTCCGCCGGTGCTGAGACGTCAGTGACGGTGGCCATCAGTCAAATCCCCATCCGACAAGGTTATAACGCCCACCAGCAAGTATAGCAGAGCACGGGAATCGCATCAACGGCCGACGTGTCTTCTTGCCTTGGGCGGAGCATCGGTTTGAGGGTGGTCGAGCGTTGTTGAGGGTGTGGCACGATTTCTCCGCACCGGCTCTGAGGGCCAAGGGCCCTGCGGTTCGCCCAGCCCACGGGCAACGCCCTGGGTAACGCTTCTTTTAAGCCCCCTTCGGGGGGCGCAGGATTGGTTCGTTGGCGGAAATTGGCTCAGAATCATCCCTTCGCGCCCCTGAAGGGGGCTGGAAGAAAAGGGAAATGGTGTTTCGGCTTCCTTTCCACAGGCGTAAACGCCTGGGCTAGAGAAAAGACACAGAATGGCAAGACCCGCTCGGCATATCTATCCGCCAACTTGTGTGTAACAACGAGGGCGTTGCCCGTGGGCTGGGTGAACGAAGCTCCTTCGGAGCGGTCGGCACGATGCCAAGAACTCATGCCTCGCATGTCGCCCACCGCGTCGCACTCACGCTATCCTTCTCCGGGCACCGACCAAAGGTTGGTCGGGAGAGGGGACCAAATACTGCCCTCACCCTAACCCTCTCCCAAAGGGAGAGGGGACCAAATCCTACACCCGCATCCGCAGCCTTTCCGTGAGGCGCTCCAGCGTCACGCTGCAATCGTGCAGGTCGAGATGGACGTGGAGCAGGCTGCATCTGCGTCTGTGTCGGCCAAGGCGGATTGCAGGGCCTGCGTCGAACTCGCCCTTCGGTGCGGATCTCATAGCCGCGGCCGCCGCCGAGCACTTCCGGCACCTTGTGAGTAATGCCACGGCTGGATGTCGTTGAACTTGTGATCGCCGGCGTGGAGCTGCCGTTCGGTGCCGTAGCCCTTGTTGTCCAGCACGATGACGATCGGGTTGAAGCCGGTGGCGGACGATCGTCGATAGTTCCATGCCGGTCATCTGGAAGGCCCCGTCGCCCACCAACACCACGGGCCGCAGGTTGGGCCGGGCCACCATCGCCCCCAAGGCCGCCGGCACGCGCGAAACCCATCGACGTGTAATAGGCCGGGCTGATGAACTCCGTCTGGCGGTGGATCACCAGCTCGCTGGAGGCGAACAGGGCGTCGCCCGGATGTCGGCAATCACCACCATCGTGTCGTCCAGCGCCTGGTTCAGCCGCGCGATCAGCCGGCGGATCGTGATCGGATCGCTCGGCCGGAGTTGGAAGGGCTCGCTCGGCCGTCGTCGGGGCGCGGCGGCAGTTTCCGCGGCGGGGCCTTCAGGCCGGCGTCGGCCAGCCCTCGGATGAAATCGCCCAGCAGCACGCCGTTGAAGTGGTGATGGCTGATGCGCAGCGCTTCGCTGGTGGCGTAGATGCAGCGGGCCGGGTCGAGATTGGCCGTGAAAATGCCCATGTTGATGTCGGTCATGAACTCGCCCAGCAGGATCACGCAATCGCTCTCCTCGACGAAGCGGCGTGACCTCCTCGCGGCCCAACGCGCCTTCGTAGATGCCGGCGAACAGCGGATGGCGCTCGCTGACGACGCTCTTGCCGAGCATCGTGGCCGTGATGGGGATGCCCGCCCCTTCGGCAAACTGCAGCAGCTCGTCTTGCAGCCCGAAGCGATGGATCTCCACGCCGGCGATGATCACCGGCCTCTGGCTGGCGGAGATGCGGCGGACGGCCTCGCCGACGGCCTCGGCCAACGACTCCGGGATCGCTGGCGGGCTCCTTGCGGGTGGGCGTGTGCGGGCCGTCGGGCACGACGTTGACCATGTCGCGCGGCAACTCGATGTAGCCCGGCCGCCGGTGGCGGACCACGGCCGCCAGCACGCGGTCGATTTCGCCGCAAGGCCGTGTGCGGGTCGTTCAACTCCGCCTCGGCGCAGCAGAGGCGGCGGAACACCTCGGCCTGCGTGTGGAAGTCCTTGCACGCGGTGGTGCAAGAGCGGATTGTTGAACCGCTCGCGCAGCCCCGGCGAGCCGCTGATGACCACCACCGGCGACTTCTCGGCGTAGGCCCCGGCGATCGAATTGCACAGGCTCAGCCCGCCCACGCAGTAGGTCACGCACACCGCCCCGATGCCGTTGAGCCGGGCGTAGGCGTCGGCGGCGAACCCGGCGCAGTCCTCCCGCGTGCAGCCGATCAGCTGGATCGGGCTCTTCTCCAGCATCGCGTAGAACGCCAAGATGTAGTCGCCGGGAATGCCGAAGACGTCGCGCACCCCGAAATCCTGGAGCCGGCGGATCAGATAGTCGCCGATCGACACGCCCCAGACGGCCGGTTCGCGTGCTGAATGGGGAGCCGGGCCGCTGGACGGGTTCTGTGATTCGCTCATGGCTTTACCTGAAAGGTCTCTTTGGTGATTACCCGCGTCGTGGGCACGATCTTCTTCGGAACCTGCTGGTTTCGGAGAAGCTGGGCCGCGGCGTCGATGGCCTCGGCCCCGCCGGTGGGATAGAGAAACGTGGCGCCGAGCGTGCCCTCTGCCACGTACGCCGGCGCCCTCGGCCGGCATGCCGCCGACGCCCACAAACAGCACGTCCTTCTCCCGCCCGGCGGCTTTGGCGGCCAGGTAGGCGGCGTGCGCGGCCGCATCGTCATAGGCGAAGACCGCGTCGATCTTCTCGACGCGGGCGAGCGCCTCGGTCATCAGCTTGCCGCCATCCACCTTGGGCGGATCAACGTGGCCGTCGAAGACGAAGCGGTAGCCGGGGTCGCGAAAGGCGGCCCGAAATGCCGCGTCGAGTTCCTCGGCCGGCAACGAATCTACGGGCCCCTTGAGGTCCACGATCTTGCCCTTCCCTTGAAGCCGCTCGGCCAACCACTTGCCCGCCTCCGAGCCGATCTGTTTCGGGTCGGCCGCGATGAGGCAGGTGTATTTGTCGCCGATCACGGCCCGATCCAACACGATCACGGGGATTCCGGCGTCGAACAGCTTGGCCACCGGGCCGGTGATGGCCTGGGCGTTCTTGGGGCTGACGATAACCAGGGCGACGCGGCGGGCCAGGAACTCCTCCAACTGGGCCCGCTGCCGGTCGGTGTCGTCCTGCGCGTCCATGACGGCCAGCCGCAGGTTGGGGTGTTTTTCCGCGGCGGCCTCGATGTCGGTCTGCATTTGCGCCCGCCAGGGGCTGTCGGTCTTGCAGAGGCTGACCCCGACGACGAGCCATTGGGGAGGCTGCGGTTGGACAGCCTGCGGCTCGATCCGCCTGCCGCAACCCGCCAACGCCACAAGCACGGCGAAGAGACCGAGAAATGCCCCGCGTGTAAGAGCGTTCCGCATATTTGTGCTCCCAAGCAATTCTACGTCAAGTCGGCAACGGGAAATTATTGAACTGACTGTCAAGAAGCAACGTCGCCGCCAGAGTTGGGTGGCATGGGTAAGCGAAGCTTACCCGTGCGGTGTTTCCAGCGACCTTCGGGACACGGGCAAGCTTCGCTTGCCCATGCCACCCGACGATACTTTTCTGATTGCCCGTAGCCCAAAAGTAGCACATTCGGGCAGCCCTGTTAAGATCAGAACCCGACGGCTTGTGGCGCGTGCCGGCGTTCGGGATAATAGCGATTTCCGCCCGATGCGCCCGAGGAATCCCCATCATGCCCGAAAAAGTGCTCGATTTCCGCAGTGATACCGTGACCCGGCCGTCCGCGGGGATGCGGGCGGCGATGGCGGCGGCCGACGTGGGCGACGACGTCTTCGGCGACGATCCCAGCATCCACCGCCTTCAGGCCCGGGCGGCCGAACTGCTCGACAAGGAGGCGGCCCTCTTCGTGCCCAGCGGTACCATGTCGAACCTGATCGCCGTCCGGCTCCACTGCCGGCCGGGCGACGAGATGATCTGCGAGGCGGGCTGCCACCTCTTCAACTACGAGCAGGGCGGCTATGCCCAGATCAACGGCGTGGCCGTGCAGCCCGTCCACGGCGATTCGGGCGTCATGCAGGCCGAACAGTTGACCGAGTTGATTCGTCCCGGCAACGCCCACTTCGTTCGCACCCGCTTGGTCACCATCGAGAACACGCACAACCGCGGCGGCGGGCGGATTCAACCCTACGAGACGGTCGAAGCGATCTGCGGTTGGGCCCGCCAGAATGGGCTGCGGACCCATCTGGACGGCGCTCGGCTGCTCAACGCGGTGGTGGCGACCGGCATCGCCGCGCCGCAATGGACGCAGCACTTCGACACCGTCAGCCTGTGCTTCAGCAAGGGACTCGGCGCGCCGGTCGGCTCGGTCTTGGCCGGCCCTCGCGATCTGCTGGCCGAAGGGCTCCGCCATCGCAAGGTGTTGGGCGGCGGGATGCGGCAGTCGGGCATCTTGGCCGCCGCCGCCCTGTATGCCTTGGAGCACAACGTCCAACGGCTGGCCGAAGACCACGCCAACGCCCGGCGCTTGGCCGACGGCATTGGCCGGATCGACCAACTTGAGGTGTGCTCGGAAACGATCGACACGAACATGGTGTTCTTCCGCGTGAGCGAGCGGTGGGGCGGCGCCGCCGAGTTCTCGGCGGCGCTTCAGCAGCGGGGACTCTTGATGAACGCCACTGGCCCCGCGACGATCCGCGCCGTCACTCACCTCGACGTGACGGCCGGCGACGTGGACCGGGCGATTGAAATTCTCAAGAGCGTGGCGAAATCGGCTCGATCATCAGCCGGGAGACTATCGCAATGACCCACGAACAGGCATTATCCCAGTTGCACGCCTGGACCAAAACCGAATCGCTGTTGAAGCACGCCCGAGCGGTGGAGATCGTGATGCGGGCGGCGGCTTCCCAGTATGGCGGCAGCGGCGCGGACGCCGAACTGTGGGGCATCACCGGGCTCTTGCACGACGCCGACTACGAACAATGGCCCGAGGGACACCCCCAGCGAACCGTCGATTGGCTGCGGGAACAGGGGGAGGAAGACATGGCCTATGCCGTCGCCTTTCACCAGACTGCCTGGGGGCTGCCGCCGAGGAACATGATGGACAAATGCCTGCTGGCGTGTGACGAATTGGCCGGCTTCGTCATCGCCTGCTGTCTGGTTCGCCCCGAAGGGATCGCCACCCTAGAGCCAAAGAGCGTCAGGAAGAAGCTCAAGGACAAGGCGTTTGCGGCCAAGGTGGATCGACAGATCATTCAGCAGGGAGTCGAGTTGCTCGGGGTGGAGCCGGCCGATCACATTCAGTTCGTGATCGACGCCCTGAAGCCCCATGCGGATGAGTTGGGGATCGGGGAAAGAGCGCCAAGTTGAACCCGGTCTGCCGGGGACTGGTCCATTTTTCGGCGGGCGAACGTTTTTCGCCAACAGCGCTTGGCCGAAAACATGGACCTGTCCCCTTCCCGCGGCGCCAAGGGGGACAGTCCCATTTTCGCGGCGGGTCAAGCCTATTCACGCCGCAACATTCTCCTCGCCGCGAAAATCGGGACAGTCCCCTGTGAATGGTTCTCTTCCTGCCAAGAAATGCCAGACCCCGCCTCGGTGAAGCGGGGTCCGCATGTGTTTAAGGTTATGGATGCTTGTGGAAAGAACCCAGCCTACGAGGAGCGACTCGGGCCCGCTCCTCAGCGTAAGCCCTCCGGCGGATCTAGCATGATTTGCCCTCCGTGTTGAGATCTGGAGCAAGTCACCTTCAGCCGTCAATTACATCATACCATAACGGGCATCCGGGGGCCACCGGAATTAGCCCCAAAACGTGAACCGGCCCAGGCAATTGCCCAGTTTTGCAGACATGGAAGGGCTTGCGGCTTACACTGGACATTTGGGGGAGGCCGCAAGGTCATCCCAGACCATCCGTCTTTCTTTCCATGATGCGGCAATCAGACGCCGCATCTGCCGCGTTGGGGCGAAATGCCACCGATGCCGGGCACGCTGCCGCGCTGACGATGCGGCAAGATACCGCTTCTACGGGGAGATGCGCTCCGCGTGGCAGCTTGATTGTCCGGGTGGCCAAGTACGTTCCATGTCCGCCGCCGCCCGCTTTTGCTGGTACCCCAGGACCGGCCATAGTGCGTGCGAATGTTGGGCTGCCGAAGATTGACCGCCTCCACACGTCGGGGTATCCTTAATGGGTAGTTGCGAGTGGCTTCTTTTCCGGCCCTTTGCGACGAGTGACCTGATGAGCACCGATCTTTCGCCACGCAACGAGCAGTTCATCGAGCAGGTGGTCGCCCGTGGGGCCTTTCATGACCGGTCCCAGGCTCTCGACCAGGCGGTGGAACTGTTGCGAAGGCGGCAAGAACTTCTCGATCACGTTGACGAAGGCACCCGGCAATTGCGCGAAGGCAAAGGGATCGAACTCCGCGGCGAAGAGGAGTTGCGGGCGTTCTTCAACCGCATTCAGGCAGAGGGCCTCGGCGCTGCCAAGAGCGCAGAATGCGCCATGAATCGTTACACCGTCTCGCCTCGTGCCCTGGCCGATCTACAGGCCATCTGGGACTACATCGGGATTGAGCAGGACAGTCCCATCGCAGCCAGCGAACAGCTTCGACGATTCCATGAGAAGTTTGCACTGCTGGCCACCCAGCCTCTTATGGGCCAGTTGCGCGAGGATCTTCGGCCGGGACTACGCATCTTTGTGGCCGACAGCTACGTCATCCTCTACTATCCGTTGAGCGACGGCATTGAAGTGGTCGGGATTGTTCACGCAGCGCGGCACATCGAATGGCTGTTTCAGACCGGAGAGCGGTAAGAGCCGCTGTTTTGGCCACGCACATTGGTCGGCCATTTTGTAGACGACACTTCCGCCGGGTGGTATACTGCTAGTTTGGCGTGTTGTCGGAATAGTTGTCAGGACAACAGTATGAGTGCTGCGGGCCACATCGCGCTGCGGGGAGTCCGGGTCCACAACCTGAAGTCGATCGACCTCGACATCCCCCATCGGAAGCTGATCGTGCTCTGCGGCCTGAGCGGCAGCGGCAAGAGCAGTCTCGCCCTCGACACGCTCTACGCCGAAGGACAGCGCCGCTACATCGAGAGCTTCTCGGCCTACACGCGGCAATTCCTCCAGCGGCTAGAGAAGCCCGAGGCCGACCGGATCGACGGCATCCCGCCGGCCATTGCGGTGACCGGCAAGAATGGCAGTCGATCGAGCCGCTCGACGGTCGGCACGGCCACGGAAACCAGCGACTACCTGCGGCTGTTGATGGCCAAGATCGGACAAGTGTTTTGCTTGAAGTGCGGGCGCGAGGTGCGTTGCGATAGCCCCCAGAGCGCGGCCGAAAGTCTCGCCAGTCTGCCCGCGGGCACCCGCTACATGATCGCCTTCCGTTGTGAATTGCCGGGGGAGGAAAAAGGGGACAGTCCCCCTTTGTGCGACGACCAACGCTGCGCGTCGGTGCCCGCCTCCGGGCCGTTCCGGCCAATGGGGACTGTCCCCTTTTTCCAGTTGGCGGCCGGTCTGCGCGAGGATGGTTTTGTTCGGGCGATTGTGGATGGGCGGTTGGTGAATCTGGATGCAATAAGGGACTCGCCCCCAATCGTCGTGACCGGAACTGAATTCGGCGTTGACTGGTCTGCTCCCACGGCAAGAGCAGTCATGCTTCCAAGGCTTTTGCAGATTTACCAGGGCAAACAATACGTCAATCGTGACCTGAATGTCCCGATTATCATTGGAAAACGTGGCATTAAGAAGGTGTTAACTCATCTGCCAGACGCCAAGCCGGCCATGGCAATGGCAAAGTTGCCGGAATTGCTGGAATCGGCAACGTGGGATCACGATGATGTTCCACGAGCACCAGATCGGAACATCCACACGTGGCACTACTTCGAGTCGATCGTCTTACTCGACGGCAAACGCCATGTTGCGGAAATTAAGGTTCGAGAGGACGGAAATGGGCATTGGTTCTACGACCAACACTTGATGCTCGAAAAGAAAGAGGACTCGCCTTATAAGCCGGGGACATCCCGAGAGAAAGACTTGTCTTCTCTCTCGCGGAAGCACATCGGCGGGCGAATCCTCTCCTAACCAAATTATCGGTCGGCACACTAAGAAAGTCAAGCGAGGAAAGAATCCACTGCCCGCGGAGGACACCACTTCGGGGGCAGATTCTTCCCCGTCCCCCGCCTCTCGTCCCTCGCCCCCCAACGTCTACGCCATCGTGGATCGGCTGACCGCCGGCAGTGCCACCGACAGCCGGCTTCGCGATTCACTGGAAACGGCCTTCACGAAGGGGCGAGGACGATGTTACGCGTATGTGGAAGAGCGGTCAGGGGTGAGGGGGCAGGGGTCAGGGGGCAGAGATCAGAAATCAGAAATCCCCAATCCCCAATCCCTAATCCCTAATCCCTCTCCCCCTCTCCCCTCTCCCCCCGCCGTCGAGATCGACGGTCGGCCGTGGCGGCGGATGGGGTTCAGCACGCAATTGTCCTGTGAGGACTGCGGCATCGAGTATCCGCTGCCCGAGCCGCGGCTCTACAGTTTCAACAGCCCGCTGGGAGCATGTCCCGAGTGCGAGGGTTTTGGGAACGTCATCGGCATCGACGTGGACCTGGTCGTTCCCGATCCGAGCAAGTCGCTCCGCGACGGCGCCATCGCACCATGGAATACGCCGGCCTATGCGCACGAACTGAAAGAACTGCTCGCCCTGGCCCGCGAATACGATATTCCGGTGGACGTGCCGTTCCGGGCGCTCGCTGAGCGCCCGTTGGACCTGATTCGGCACGGCGTGCCCGAGCGGAAGTTCGGCGGGCTGGACGGGTTCTTCGCCTGGTTGGAGCGGCGGAAATACAAGATGCACATCCGCGTGTTCTTGAGCCGGTGGCGGAGTTACCGCCCCTGTTCGGCCTGCGGCGGCACGCGGCTGCGGCCGGAGGCCCTGGCGGCGCGGATCGGCGGCAAGAACCTGGGCGAAATCTGTGCCATGAAGGTCCGCGACGCGGCCGCCTTCTTCCGCAACCTCCAACTGCCGGATTGGCAGCGGCAGGTCGGCCGGATCATGCTCGAACAGGTGCAGGCGAGACTGTCGTATCTGGAAGCGGTGGGGCTGGGCTACCTCACGCTCGATCGCACGCTGCGCACCTTGAGCGGCGGCGAGGCCCGCCGGGTGGCGCTGACCTCGGCGCTGGGTTCCAGCCTGGTGAACATGCTCTACGTGCTCGACGAGCCGTCGATCGGGCTGCACGCCCGCGACATCCATCAACTTCTCGGCGCGATCAAGCAACTCCGCCAGCGCGGCAATACGGTGGTCGTGGTGGAGCACGAAGAGGCATTCATCCGCGCGGCCGACCAGGTCATCGAGATCGGGCCCGGGGCCGGCGAACGCGGCGGGAAGGTGGTCTTTCAGGGCACGCCCGGCGACATGGAGCAATCGCCCGAGAGCCTCACCGGCGATTACCTGGCCGGACGGCGGGGCTTTGGCAGCAACGGCCGCCGCCGCGGGCCCAATCACGGCTGGATTCGCCTGGCCGGCGCACGCGGCAACAACCTGAAGAACGTCACCGTGGAGTTTCCGCTGGGCGTGCTCTGCATGGTCACCGGAGTAAGCGGCTCGGGCAAGAGCACGCTGGTGCAAGACACGCTCTATCCGGCGCTGTGCCGGCGGCTTCGCAAGGACGCCCCCAAGCCCTATCCGCACGACGACGTCTTTGGCGACGGCCAACTCGACGACGTGATCATGGTCGACCAAAGCCCCATCGGCCGCTCGCCGCGATCCAACCCCGTGACGTACCTGAAGGCCTTCGACGAGATTCGGGCCGTGTTTGCCGACACGGTCGAGGCCCGCACGCGGGGCTACAATGCCGGACACTTCAGTTTCAACGTCGACGGCGGGCGGTGCAGCGCCTGCCACGGCGACGGCTATCTCCAGATCGACATGCAGTTTCTCGCCGACGTCTACATGCGTTGCGCCCAGTGCAACGGCGCCCGCTACCGCGACGAGATTCTCGACGTCACCTACCGCGGCCGGAACATCGCCGACGTGCTGGAGATGACCGTCCGCGAGGCGTTCACCTTCTTCCGCGGACAGCCGAAGGTGCAGGCGCGGCTGAAGCGGCTGATCGACGTGGGGCTGGATTACGTGCGGCTCGGCCAGCCCGCCAACACTCTTTCGGGTGGCGAGGCCCAGCGGCTGAAACTGGCCGGCTACATGAGCAGCGCCAAGCGCGGCCGCTGCCTGTTCATCCTCGACGAGCCGACCACAGGGCTGCACTTCTCCGACGTCGTGCAACTGCTGGACTGTTTCGACGCCCTGCTGGCCGTGGGCCACTCGCTGTTGGTGGTCGAGCACAATCTGCAAATCATGAAGGCCGCCGACTACATCATCGACCTTGGCCCCGGCGCCGCCGACGAAGGCGGCCGGGTGGTGGCCAAGGGGACGCCGGAAATGGTCGCCCGCGCGGCGGGGTCGGTGACGGCGGGGTTCTTGGCGAAAGTGCTGGCGGAAAAGGCCCAAGAACAGCCATGATCTATGGTTGAAAGATGCGGCCGGCGAGGTAAAATGGGGGAGATACAAGACTCGGCGACGCTGCCATGCAGGAATTTGCTTTCGACACCACCAAGTTGATTGATGTCTGCCGCAAGCACGCCATAGCGTGGATGGGCGTATTCGGTTCCATGGCGCGCGGCGAATCCACGCCCAAAAGCGACATTGACTTGCTCGTGGAATTTGAAGAGCGTCAAAGCCTGTTCGACGTCATACACCTACAGCAAGAATTGGCCTCGGCATTGGGTCGCAAGGTTGATCTTCTCACCAAAAACGCCATTAGCCCCTATTTGCGAGAGCATATTCTGAGCGAAGTGCGGATGATTTATGAAAAGAAATGACCTCGTCTATTTGCGGCATATTGCGGCGTCGATCTCAATGAGATTTGGCTGGCGGTGCAGAGGGATATTCCGGTCCTCAAGGCCGAGGTGGCCGCTATGCTCGGCGAATCGTTGTCGAGTCTGTAGTGAGACTGGGCAACGATGCCGAACTACGCCAACCTCTTGACCGATCTTGCCCGCTACGCCCGCCAGGTGCGATTTCCGCCGCTGGGCGAGGAAGGACAACGGCGGCTGGCCCGCGCGTGCGCGATGATCTGCGGCTGTGGGGCGCTGGGCAGCGCGATCGCCGACACGCTGGTCCGCGCGGGCGTGGGAACGGTGCGGATCGTCGACCGCGATTTTGTGGAACTCAACAACCTTCAGCGGCAGACCCTGTTTGACGAAGCCGATGCCGAAGCATGTTTGCCGAAGGCTGTCGTCGCGGCCGAGAAGCTGCGGCGGATCAACTCCGGCGTCGTGGTCGAGCCCATCGTGGCCGACGTCGACCCCACGAACATCGAGCGGTTCTGCGAGGGCATGGACGTGATTCTCGACGGGACCGACAACTTCGAGACGCGGTTCCTGATCAACGACGCGGCGGTGAAACTCGGAGTGCCGTGGATCTACGGCGGCTGCGTGGGGGCCGAGGGGCAGACGATGACGATCGTGCCCGGCGAAACCGCCTGTCTCCGCTGTCTGATGCCTGAGTGCCCGCCGCCCGGCAGCACGCCCACGTGCGACACGGCCGGCATTTTGGGCCCTATCGTGGGTGTGATTGCGTCGATCGAGGCCGTCGAAGCGATCAAAATCCTCAGCGGCAATCGCCGGTCGATCTCCCGCAGCCTGACGGTCGTCGACCTATGGCCCGACACAAAGCCGATGTTCCGGCAGGTGGACGTGCGCGGGCTCCAAGGACAGGTGGATTGCCCGGCGTGCAAACACGGCCAGTTCGCGTGGCTTTCCGGCCGCTCGGGGAGCCGCACGGCCGTGCTCTGCGGCCGCAACGCCGTGCAACTGAGCCATCCCGGTGCGACGATCTCGCTCGACGAATTGGCCGGGAGGCTCGATGGCATGGGCCAACTCACCCACAACCAGTTCCTCCTGCGAATGAAGGTGGAAGGCTACGAGCTAACGATCTTCCCTGACGGGCGTGCGATCATCTCCGGCACCGACGACGTTACGACCGCCAGGGCGATATATGCCAAGTACATCGGGACATGAAACGTTAATCTTCCGACGGCGGACCACCTCGCCGCTTGCCCCATCCTACGCTTGGTGACGGTCCGCATCAGAATATCGCGCGGCTGTCTTTCGCGGAAATCACGCGAACGGTGTGCCGCGCGTATTGGTTTTCAGGAAACTCCCGCGGAAAGGAGACTTTGAACCCGATTTCTTGATCGACGGGCAGAAAGGGATAACGGTATTCCTTTTTCCTCTCCGGCGTCGATTAACTTACCCTGGGAGTCGAAGAAACAGACCTGGAGATGGACCTCTTTCCAGTCCACGGGGCTGGCGTTCTTGATCTTGCCCACCACGGCGACGACCGAGCCGTTTTCGTCTTGGCCGAATCTGACCATTGATTCGACCACGGTCACTTGACTGGCATGCTCCCGAAACGGTTGCCCGACGGAGTGAAGATCGTGCTGAGTCGAATCCAGAAACCAGGCGAAAACGCCCATAGCAACGACCCCGAAGGAGACAATGCCCAGCGGGCCGCGCGAACGCCGAAAACCGGTCCTGCCATTGCCGGCAAAACGGGCACTTCTTGGCCGCCCGCGAAATCTCCTTGCGGCACATCTTGCACGTCTTGATCTGATCGTCCGGGGAGCCGCTCATTGATCGCTCCTAGTGCATAAGCGGACCCGCGCGGTTGTCGATTGCCGACACCACGCGGACTTTGTGGCTGACGTATTCGCTCTCCGAGAAGTACCGGGGGAAAGCCACCTTGAAGGCGATGTTGTCACGCGCGGGCAGACACGGAGTGTTGTTGAATTCATTGGCCTGGCCGGCATCGATCAAGCGGCCCGCCGAGTTGAAGAACTCTACTTGGATGCGGGTGTTCCTCCAATCCACGTCGCCGGAGTTCCTCATCCGGCCGACAATGGCGACGATCGGCCAGTAGCCGTCGGTCTGGCCGAATTCGATCTTCGACTCGACGACCGCAACCTGATTGGCATAGGGTTGAAAGGGCTCGCCCCTACTGAACATTCTCTCCACCATCAATGCCTGCGCGACAATCATTAGGAACATGAATCCCAGGAAGAGGACAATTGACAATGGGTGACGCATAAACCGGGCGAACCGGCCCTGCCAAAACTGGCAGAATGGGCAGACCCGCGCCGCAAACGCAATCTCCTTGCAGCACATCCCGCACGTCTTTGTCTGATCGCCCGGAGAACCAGTCATAGATGGCTCCTAGCGGAAGAAGAACCTTGCCGTGGCGTCGCTTGCGGAAATTACGCGGACCCTGTGGGCGGCGTATTCCTCCTCGGGGAACTGCCGCCGGAAGGAGGCCTCGAAGGCGACCTCTTGTCCGGCGGGCAATGATGGCGACCGATATTCGCTCTCCTGGCCCGCATCGAACAGTTCTCCCTTGGCGTTTAAGAATTCGACTTGAAGACGAGCTTTGTTCCACGTGCGGGGACTGGCGTTCCGTATCCGGCCCGCAACGACAACGAGGGATGAGCTATCATCCTCGTCGAATCTGATCTTCGAATTGATGACAGTGACCTCGTCGGCGTGACGCCGGAAGGGTTCGCCGGTGCTGCTGATGTCGATGAACATCCAGATCGGAACAACGAGCAACATGGCAAAGATCGCGGTCATGACGCCGAGGAAGGAACCCGAGTTGAGCAGTCGGCACACGCGCATGGCACGCCGGCCCTGCGAGTAACGACAGTACGGACACCGCTTGGCGCCGCTCGGAATCTCCGTGCGGCACGCCCAACACGTTGTCGTATCAACTTCGTGCGACATCGTTGGGTTCCTTGCCGTCAAGAATTCGTGTTTGCGGCATCCACGATCGTTTCTCCGAGGAGATGCTTCCCCCTCTTATTGTGGAGCGACGAGCAGCGACTGTCAAGATGCTCGACGGCGAAATGGGAGCGATGGGATTGACGAGAGGGAGTGTCGGGCGGTAAGAAGTAAAGGGAGAGTCGCCGGTTCATTGCTCGCACTTCCTCGATTGCTCCTCATGCCCGAAAACCCCATTGCCATCAACCGATATCGCTGCGGCCGCGGCCAACCGTTGTTGGTCATTGCCGGGCCGTGCGTGATCGAGAGCGAAGAGTTAACGCTGTCGATCGCCGTGCGGCTGAGGGAGATCGCCGAGGAGTTGCAGACGCCGCTGGTGTTCAAGGCCTCGTTCGACAAGGCCAATCGAACGAGCGTGACTTCGTATCGTGGGCCGGGACTGGACCGCGGGCTGGCAATCCTGCGTCGCGTCAAAGAGACGACCGGCTTGCCCACAACCACCGACATTCACGAGCCGAACCAGGCTGCGCCGGCGGCCGAGGTCTGCGATCTGTTGCAAATCCCCGCCTTCCTGGCCCGGCAAACCGACCTGTTGCTGGCCGCCGCGGCCACCGGCCGGCCGGTCCACGTGAAGAAGGGACAGTGGCTGGCGCCGAAGGACATGAAGAACGTGGTCGGAAAATTGGAGGCGGGCGGTTGCCATCATATCCTGCTGGGCGAACGGGGCACCTTCTTCGGCTATGGGCGATTGGTCAACGACATGCAAGCCATTTCCCAAATGCAGGCGCTGGGCGTGCCCGTGATCTTCGACGCCACCCACAGCGTCCAGGAGCCCGGCGGCTTGGGCACGGCCACCGGCGGCAATCGGGCGATGATCGAGCCGCTGGCCCGCGCGGCCGTCGCCCTGGGCGCCGACGGCTTGTTTCTGGAAACGCACCCCGACCCGGCCGCCGCTCCCAGCGACGGCCCGAACATGGTCCCGCTGGATCAGTTGGCCGGATTGCTCCGGCGCCTGCTGGCAATCCGCCGCGTGGTGGAAGCACTCGATGACAAACAGGAGACCGCAAGTTGAAGGCCATACGTCAGCGTCTTCTCACCGTACGCTTCTTCAGCCGCCAATCGAAGGTTGGTCGGGAGAGGGGACGGCTTCTCATTTGCCTGTCGTTGTTGGCGCTGCTGGCCGGCTGCCAGGGGTGCCGCGACTCGGCACAGACGTCCGTGCCGGGCGGTCCTGCCAGTGCCACCGGGACGGAACAATACCGCGAGGAGTTGCTCACCTACGCGCTGGATAACCTCAACCGCCTGGAAGAGTTCGACGCGGCCGACGTCATCAGGCAGATTCCCGAACGGCTCGAAGCGCTGAAAGACTCGAAACCGGATCAGGCGGACAGCCGTGTCGATCCCCTGCTGGCAGCCTGGCCGGAGCCGGAAATGCTTCGCCAGATTGTCGACCGGCTCAACGGGTGGATTCGCACGCAGCAGCCGCCGGAGAATTGGCGGCTCGATCCGCTGGTGGCGGCGTTGCCGAAGCCGCTGGCTGAACTGCCGCAAGTCAAGAACTTGGACCAGATGGAGTATTCCAGCTTCGACGGGTTCGCCCTGCGGGAAGCTGTATGGCTGCGGGACGTCGCGCGTTGGGCGGGCGGCGACTCCCAGGACGCCTGGCAGCGGGCGAGGAGCCTGTTCGACTGGACGGTCCGCAACATTCAACTCGATGCCAATAACGAGAACCGGGGGCCACAGTTCCCCTGGGAAACGCTGCTGTTCGGCCGGGGCACTGCCACGGAACGGGCCTGGGTCTTCATCCTGCTGGCCCGACAACTGCACATCGACGCAGCCATGTTGGCGGTAGGCGAACCCTCGCGTCCCGCGGAAGCCACGGACGGCGCCTCGGCGGCTCCTCCGCCTTCCCAAGGGGAACTGGGCGCGGGGAAGCCCCGTGTTTGGTGCATCGCCGTACTGATCGAGGGCAACGCCTACCTGTTCGAGCCGCAGTTGGGCCTGCCGATTCCCGCCCCCGACGGCGTAACGCTGGAGGGCACGGGGCAATTGGCGATCCGGCCCGCCACGCTGGCGCAGGCTGCTGCGAACGAGGAGGTGTTGCGCCAGTTGGACGTCGACACGGCCCACGCGTACGGCGTGAAGTCGTCGGAGCTGAAACGCCTGGTTGTGATGTTGGAAGCGTCGCCGACGTACTTGTCGCGGCGGATGATGCTGCTGGAGTCCCGCCTTGTCGGCGGACGGGAGATGGTTCTCACGACGTCCCCCGCGGCGCAGGCCGAACATTGGAAAGCCTTGCCGCAGGTGGCCGCCGTGCGATTATGGCTCCCGCCCTTCGAGACGCTCGAAGAGCGTTCGCACCTCGACCGGCAGCGGCTGCAATCTCGGCTTTTTGGCCTGCTGCCGTTTTACGCGATGCCTACGGCGCCGCTGTACCGGGGACGGATACTGCAACTGAAAGGTCGGCTCCTCGGCGACGAGGGCGCCATCCTCTATTACCAGAAGGCTCGCCCGCCCAACGAGGAGTTGGCGATCTCATCGGCGCATCCCATGGAGAAGCTCTTCTTCCAGCAGGGGAAGCAGGATGCCAGCTATTGGCTCGGTCTGATCAACTATCAGCGGGGGAAGTACGACGCGGCGATCGACGACTTCTTCACGCGGACATTGCGGGCCGCCCCGAATAGCCCTTGGACCTCGGGAGCACTGTATAACATGGCCCGCGCTTGCGAGGCCGGCGGCGATCTCAACGGGGCCATCCTTCAGTACCAAAACAACGTCTCATCGCCCGGCTATCACGGCGACTTGCTGCGGGCCAAGTGGCTGATGAACCTTGGAGAAAAGAAGCAGAGGGAGAAGGCGGCCGGCGGATGATCTGACGTCTCAGATTTCCGGGCGGTCGTCTTGGGCCTGTCTCTCGCGGACCGACTTGGCCCGCGCCTCCATCTCGTCGGCGCGAGCGAGGTCGGGCGGAGTACTCGCCCGGAGCAAGGCAACGTACTTTTCCAGCGTCGCCGCCAGATCGGGGTGCGACGGGTGCAGCGTCTTCTCCTGAATGGCCAAGGCGCGGTCCAAGCACGCCGACGCCTCCGCGAATTGCTTCTCTTCGAGGAACAGCATCGCCTGGCGCAGAGCAGCCGGGCCACGTCGGGATGCTCGAGTCCCAACACCTTCTCGCTGATATTGATCGAGAGTTTGTAGTACTCTTCGCCCTGGCGGAACGTCTCGGGCGAGTTCTCCAAGGCGGCCAGATGGCCCAGAGTACAGGCGACGTCCAAGTGTTCCCGGCCGAACGTGTCCTCGCGAATCTTCAAGGCCTTCTCGAGGTAGGGTCGGGCGTCGCCGGGCTTCCCCCGCTCAATTTCCAGCCACCCCCACGTGTTCATGACGGTGGCCGCCTCGAAACACTCCTTGCCCAGCGATCGCTGGAAGATCTCGAGTGCCTGGCGGCAAGACGCCTCGGCCTCGGAGTAGTGTTGGTCGAGGACGCTCAGTTCGGCATGGCGGCTGAGCATCTGGGCGAAGAACGGATGCTGCAGTCCCCAGATGCGCTGGCTTAGCTCCCTCCCTTTGTGGGAGCAGGCCTCAGCCTTGTAGTATCGGGCCCGGCCCGCGTACAGAAGCGTCAGCACGTCGAGGATCGGAACATTGGCCGGGTGCGCTGCCCCCAGGGCTTTCTCGACGATCGCCGAGGCTTCTTGGGCCGGCGGCAAGGCAACCCAATACTGCCCCCGGGCCTCTTGCAGCACGGCCCGGCAGATGGCCGTATACGCCACCAGCGGCTGCTCGCGGGGCAGGAGTCCGCGGACGATGCCTTCCGCGCGGGACAAGGCCTCGTCGGCCTCGCGATACTTGTCGAGCATCACGTACAGGACGGCTTGGTTGTCCGACGTGGCAGCCAGCAAGGGATGACGCGGCGTCCAAGCGTGTTGCGCCGCGTCAAAACGATTCACCGCGCCCGGATACTTGCCTGCCAGCAGGCACAGCACGGCTTCATTGTTCCAACTGGCCGCCCGGAAATTGGCATCCCCTTCCGTCATCTTTTCGCCCACCGGGGCCTGCAGCAGATCGCGGGTCCGCGCACACGATTCCGCGGCCTCGAGAAACTGCTTTCCGCGGGCAACTTGCAGCACGGCCTGCACGTGAAGGCAAAAGGCCTCCTCGCGGTCCCTCTCCCGGTCTTTACCGGTCGGCTTCTCCGAGCAAAGCTTCATCGCCCGAGCGGCCAGCGGCTCCGCGCTTGCCGTCCTGCCGGCTTGGAGCCAGGCGACGGCGGCCTGGAGCAGGTACATCACGTTGTCGGGCTTCTGCCGGACCAGGTCCTCGAAGGTCTTGGCCGCATTGGCAAACTGGCCGGCGTACACGTCGTTCTGCGCCTTGGCAAGCTGAATTTGGAGAGCATCGGCCAGCCCCTCCTGCGCCGCGGCGTCGAGCAGGATTCGCGCGTTGTCATACCGGCCTGCGGCAATCGCCTTCAGCCCGCGCTCGTAGGCACTGGCGTTTTCCTTGATCAGCCGGCCCAACTCCTCGGCCCGAGCAGGCACTGCCGGCGGCGTCACGATGGCGATGCGTCCGTTGGGGACCACCATCACGACCGCCACGATCTCGTCCCCAAGCGGAACGGTCAGGTTGTCGATCACGCGGAGCTTCACGCGGACCGGCGCCAGCGGCGTCCACCACCAGGCGAACACCACGGCAAACACGGCGATGCCGCCCAACGAGCGGACGCTCGTCTCGCCGATCAGCGGCAGCTTGACCTTGCGGCGATGGTTCGGGTGAGCGGCAAGGAGCTCTTTGCCGAAACCGGTCCGCTGCGCCAACTGGGCTCGCAAGCGATCCAGCTTCGTCGCGCTGCGATGCCGGGTGAACAGCAAGAAGGGCGGCACGGCCAACAAGGCGCAGCCCAGTCCCAGCAGTTGTTGTGCGATCAGCGGTTGGGCCGGGCCGAACAGAAAACGCGTCGCCGCCACGTAGGCGAGCAGCACCACGGTCATCGCGATGGCCCCGATCGGCCAGCCTCGCGGCTTCGCCGCGAACCCGGCGCCGCCGGAAACCACCGACGCAGACGACTGCTTGTGCGATGCCGCGCGACGTTTCTCCATGGCGTCATTCTAACACTATCGGGTGGTTATGGCAAATGTCTCTTTTTCCACCCTTCTTTTGCCGCCGCCGGCGCGGGGCCGGGTGCTACAATTGCTTGATGGAACCGAATTTTCAACAGTTGGGAATTGCGCTCTTGCTGGGCCTGCTGGTCGGCCTGCAACGGGAACACGCGGCAACCGGCATCGCCGGCATGCGCACCTTCCCGCTGATTACGGTCTTCGGCAGCCTTTCGGCCATGCTGGCCATCGAGTTCCACGCCGGCTGGATCGTTGCCGCCGGAATGGGTGGCGTAGTGGCAGTGACGGTCGTCGGCCATCTGTCGCGGCCACAGCCCGATCCCCATCCCGGCAGTACCACCGACGTCGCGATGCTATTGATGTACGCCGTGGGGGCGTTCGTGGTGATCGGCTCGATGTCGGTGGCCATCGTCGTGGGCGGCGGCGTGGCCGTGCTGCTGCAATTCAAACCCGAATTGCACGGCATCGCCAAGAAACTGGGCGACGCGGACCTGCGGGCGATCATGCAATTCGTGCTCATCACGTGCATTATCCTGCCGGTCCTGCCGAACCAGAATTATGGCCCGTCCAGCGTGCTCCCCTCGGGACCCTCCACGGCCAACCAGCCGCCGGGACCGTTCGACGTGTTCAACCCCTTCGAAACGTGGCTGATGGTCGTGCTGATCGTGGGGTTGAGCCTGGGCGGCTACATCACCTACAAGTTCCTGGGCCGCGACGCGGGAATCCTGTTGGGAGGCATCCTCGGCGGGGCCATCTCCAGCACGGCCACCACCGTCAGCTATTCCCGCGGAACACGGGGCGACCCCGCGGCCGCGCGCGGCTGCCGTCGTCATCATGATCGCCTCGACGGTAATGTACGTGCGCGTGCTGTTGGAAGTGGCCGTCGTGTCGGGGCCATTCGTGCAGACCGTTGTCCTGCCGATGGCGATTCTGATGGCCTTGACGCTGGCGCCGGCCGCGGTGCTCTGGTTCTGCGCGCGGCGGCAGCCGACGCCCATGCCCGAGCAGAAGAACCCCGCACAATTGACGTCGGCGTTGGTGTTCGGCGCGACGTATGCCGCCGTGCTGCTGGCGTCTGCCGTGGCGAGGCATCATTGGCAGAACCAGGGGCTCTACGTGGTGGCGTTTCTCTCCGGCCTGACGGAAGTCGACGCCATCACGCTCTCGACGGCGCGGATGTCGTTGAGCGACCCACTGGTTGCCGCCGACGGCTGGCGCATGATCGTGTTGGCGGCGATGGCCAACCTGGTGTCGAAGACGGGCATTGCGGGGCTCTTGGGCGGCTGGCGGCTCTTGGTCCGCATCGCACTGCTGTTCGCCATCCCCATGCTCGGCGGCGTGGCGTTGCTGGCGCTGGGGCAGTGAATTACGTTGAGTACGCCACGATTGAATCGGGCCACTGACTTGGTACAATGACGGCATGGTTGATCGGTCGATAGCAACCGTTACGAGAGACTATCTGCAATCCCTGAAACGCCAAGGGGTGGCGATCCGCTTTGGCGTCGTATTCGGTTTCGTGGCGCGGGGACGGCCCATCGCTGGAGCGATATTGATCTGGTTGTGGTATCGCCCCAATTCGACAATGCCACAGACCGTCGGTACGTGGACTTGCTCTGGTGCCAGGCGGCGCACATCGACAGCCGCATCGAACCGATCGCCTGCGGCGAGAAGCAGTGGGAAGAGGACGATTCGAGCATCATCATCGACATTGCCCGCCGGGAAGGCCAACGCATCGCCGTCGACGAGCAGGAATCGAGTGGCTGACGTTCGTGCCGCAGTTCTGCCTGATAGCACGCCGATGAGCCAACTGCCAAGTTCTTCCCCACGACTGCGTCACTGGATTGCGCGGTCTACACTTGCGCGATTCCTTTGGCAGTAGCGTGGTACCGGCTGCCGCTGGATTACTTCTTCGGACCAGACGGGGCATGCACCGGCTGGGCGCTGGTCACGTTGGGCGGCGTGTCGGAGTCACGGACCGAAAGATCGGCATAAATGACTCGATAGTTCTTCGAGTCCTTCGGCCGATACCAGAAGATCGGCGTGTCGGCCGCGCCAAACGAAACGCCTTTGCCCACGTAATGCGCGTTGGCGTTCGGCGAAAGGCGGATGGCGAAACTCAAACCTCGCTGAACTCGTTGCTGAATTTCGTTGAACCGGGCTTGCCGGACTTCCTCGGTCTCCTGCGCCTGGACTTCCCCGCCTTCTGCGGTCTTCTGCGTCTGAGTTTCAACATACTCTTTCATCTGCTCCGCGATTTCTTTAATCTGCTCTTCATTCGGCTTCCCCTCGGTCAGCTTGAGCATCAGCTCCTCTAACTTGCGCATCTGCTCCTCGTTCGGCTTCCCCTTCCCCGGAGCGAAATCTTCCCACATCTTCTGGGTAGACATCCGGAGACCAGCCTTCTTCCCAGCGATTGTCGTCGTTGTCAGAAAGTCGAGCGAGTCCGGGAAAGCGCCGTCGCTCAGTTTGCTGTATTCGCGGAACATTTCGATCAGATCCTTCTCCTCCTCCGGGGAGTCATCGGTCTTCGCGTTCCGTAGCTTGTAGCCGGCCGGCGGCTCAAGGCTAAACAACGACTCGTCCATATCGACGTTGAACACAAAGTCGCTGAACGTCGCTTTCACACTGCCTTCCATTCCCGAGGTCATTTCGACGCGGACCGGTAGACCGGTTTTAGGATCGCCCCACAAAATCAAGTCGTGGGGCTGGCTGCTAATATGGAACCCGACGACCTTGCGCCCGTCGATCTCCTTCTCGCCCAGTGATTCGTGTTCGACAGCGCCTGGTTTCTCCTCAACGAGCTGGAACAAACGAAAAAGGGTAAAGAGACCCCCGGATTCGGGAGTCTTGTCTTTGCGGTTTTTGGTGGAAGTGATGACCGTAGCCGTTTTAGACGCGGGCTCCAGAGTGAGACTCTTGCCCTGGCTAGAATCCTGGATCATCACAAACTTCGGCATGTCAGGCAGTTCCGTCACCTGACGCATTCGAGTTCCGCCCAGCGTCATTATCTCGCTCGTTATTGTCCGCGCGGGCGGACCCTTCGTTTCAATAATCATCTTGCACTTAAAGGTCTTCGCTTCGAGGATCGGGGCAGCGAAGTCGTCAAAGGCGAACGTGGCGCCGCTGCCGGGGAAAAACAAGGCAACTCCTGTGATGGCCAGAACAAAAATGGCTGCTGCCGCAATGCGAGAAACTGGGGAACGCATGATACACCTCCAATTGTCTAGGGAACGGGTAAGTAGCGAGGGCTGAATCATCTCCGACCGCGTGCGAACGAGGGGCCGCCGAGATTCCTCAGAGGCGACCGCCGACATAACTCGCTCGACGATGGCGATTTCCGCGACGTTGACCGGCAATTGTGCCTCAGCAAGCGCGCCGCACAACTGTGTCAGTTGCCCAAAACGCTCGCGACAATCGGGACACGTCTCGAAATGTCGACGAACATCTCGCTCTTCGTCGGTTGATAAGCAACCGGCCGCCAGCAAGCTGATCGGCTCGGCCCAAAGTTCGCAGTTGTGATGGAGATCATTCATGGTTTGCTACCCCGTGATTCCCCATTCGAAGTGAAAAGGTTCACCTCAAGGTTCATTTGCCGCAATCTTTCCAACGCGTGATGCAATCGCGACTTCACCGTCCCCAACGGACAGCCAAGAGCCGTGGCCATCTCGTCCAACGTCGCCCCTGCGAAGAAACGGAGTTCGACGACTAAGCGATGCACTTCCGGCAAGCTCGCAACCGCTTGGCGAATCCGGCTGGCATCTTCGGAGGCCTCCGCGGAACTACTGGGCGTGTGTGAAGTGCATGGCACTTGGCCAAGAGCATCTGGTGCGGCAGACCTGGCGGCGTTCTGGTGTCGCCGTCCTTTCAAGAACCGGTGCCGTAGAATGCCGTAGAGCCAAGTGGAGAACTGGCAACGGCCATCGAAACGTGCCAAGGATCGCCACGCTTCGACCAGGGTCTCTTGCGAAAGATCTTCGGCCCAGTGGCCATTCTTGCCAAGAGCTAGCGCACAGCGCCACAGGCGTGCCGCGTGCTGCTCGGCGAGCTGCTCGAAGGCAATCGCCTCGCCGGCCCGGGCACGGTCGATCAACTCGCGTTCATCGTCTTCGGACATGTTCATTCTATTGGTGATTCCCCTGTTGCCGCCAAAAGGTTCACTCGCGAGAACAATTTCTTGCGAATTTCCGGCGCATCCCTGCCTGAATGGGGGGTTGCTTCAGCAAGGCGGAGCCAGAATCAGTAATGGGATAGGGTGCGTGAAACGCGCCGCAGGGTCGCTCGAAGCTCCTCGGCTACTCGTGTCGCAGCGCCTCGATGGGGTCCATCGTGGCGGCGCCTGCGCCGGATACAGTCCAAAAATCACGCCGATCGTCAGCGAGATGAAGAAAGCCAGCGGAATCGACCACGGCACCACGATCGGCGTCACCGAGCGAATGACCTCGGGCAACCGCTCCACGACGTCGGGCCGGGTCCGCTCCAAAATGGAACGGAAGGTATTCATGATCGGTCCGCACGTCAGGCCGCCGAGGATGCCGGTCAGGCCGCCGACTGTCGACAGCGCGATGGTCTCCACGAGGAACTGCCGGACGATGTCGCCGCGTTTGGCGCCCAGGGCGCGGCGGATGCCGATTTCGCGGGTCCGCTCGGTTACCGTGGCGAGCATGATGTTCATGATGCCGATCCCGCCCACCACCAGCGAGATGGCCGCGATCAGGCCCATGAACATGATGAACATCAGCCGCGTGGTCCGGGCCTGTTCCAGCAGTTCCAGGGGCACGGTCACGCCGTAGTCCTCCATGCGGTGCTGCCGCTTGAGCGTCTCTTTGACCAGGTCGGCGGTCTCCATCACGTTCTCCACCTTGTTCACCCGCAGCGTCACCTGGCTGAGTTCGACGATCTCGCCCTCGTGCGATCCGCTCCGCTGGGTGACGATGAAATCGCCGATGCGGCTCCACAGCGTATTGATGGGGATGTAGACGTCGTACTTGAAATCCTGGGCGGACAGCGAGCCGCCGATGCCCGCCGTCGGGCGAACGCTCTTTCATGATCCCCACCACGACGTAGAACGCCTCTTCGATGCGGATCGCCCGGCCGATCGGGTCCTCGAAGGGGAACAGCCGCTCGGCCGTGCCGGAGGCCAGCACGCAGTGGTTCCATTTCTCGCGATCGTCCACGTCGGAAAGGAACCGGCCGCGGGCGACCTCCAGCTTGGTCACCTCGGCGTACTCGGGCGTGCAGCCGACCAGCCGCCCCTCGACCAGCACGGCTCAGATAGCCGAAGCGGTACCGCAGCTCGCGGATCGGCAGCGCCCGGTCGATCGTGGGGATGGTTGTCGACAGCCGGTCGAAGTCGTCGCGGGTGATTCCGTAGGGCACGACGTTGTTGGTGCTGCTGGAGTTTTCGACCGATTCCGCGGGCGGCTTGATCGAGCGGACGATGATGTTGTTGGCCCCCAGCCCTTCGATCTGCTCCTGGGCCTTGCGGCTGATCCCCTCGCCGATGGCCAAGAGCCAGATCACGCTGGCCACGCCGATGAAGATGCCCAGCACCGTCAAGAGCGACCGCAGCGGGTGCAAGAGCAAGCTCTTGATGCCCAATTGCCAGGTGCGGAGCCAAAAGAAGAACATGGTTCAGTCTCGGAGGCGATCGTCGGCGCAAATCGTGCCGTCGCGCAGCCGCACGATGCGCTTGGCGCGGTTGCCGACGTCGGGCTCGTGGGTCACCATGATGATGGTCTTGCCCTGCTGGTTCAAGTCGCTCCAGCAATTGGAGGATCTCTTCGGTGGTGGCCGAGTCGAGGTTGCCGGTCGGCTCGTCGGCGAGGATGAAATAGGGGTCGTTGATCAGGCTTCGGGCGATGGCCACGCGCTGCTGCTGACCGCCGGAGAGTTGGGTGGGGCGATGCTTCAGCCGCTGGCCCAGCCCCACCATCTCGGCCAGCTCGCGGCTCCGCTGGCGTTCGTGCCGGGCCAGCCGCCCCTGGTAGTAGAGCGGGACCTCGATGTTCTCCAGCACCGTCAGTTGCGGGATCAGGTTGTACGACTGGAAGACGAAACCGATGTGCGAGGCGCGAATCTCCGAGAGCCGGTCGTCGGTGGCATGGCTCAACTCCTCGTCGCCGAGCAGCAGCCGGCCGGAGGTGGGCCGATCGAGGCAGCCCAGCAGGTTCAAGAGCGTGCTCTTGCCCGAGCCCGACGTGCCCATGATCGCCACGTAATCGCCGACGGGAACATCCAGGGTGATGCCGCGCAGCGCGTGGACCGTCTCGCCGTCCATGACGTACATCTTGGTCACGTCGAGTGCGCGGGCGGCAGAGGTCATGGTCGGAATCCCGGCGAGAAATCGAGTGCCATGCCCAGGTGTGGCGGGCATGCGCAGAAGAACGCCCGCCGTGTCATCGGCTGTTGGCGTCGACGGTGGCCGCCCCCTTCGGCGGGCTGATGGGAAGAACGCCCGCCGCGCCCATCACGCGGCTGGCGACGGCGACCCATTCGGCCCGTTCGACGAATCCGTCATGGTCGACGTCGGCGGCTTGCAGGCGCAAACGCAGCTTCTCCGGCAGGTCCACGAGCCGCACCTTCCCGTCGCCGTCGAGATCGTACTGGCGGAACAGGCTGTCGGTCAGGGCAATCGCGTTGTCGGTCTTGGCCGGTTTGTTGGCCGGCGAGGCGTCGTCCTTGTCCTTCGTCGCCCCTTCCGCCACCGCCGCGGAGCGTCGCTCGGAGGGCAGTTCCGGCAGAGCCACCTTCTCGCGGTAGGCCACGGCGTTCAACACCACCTCTTCTCCTTCGGACACTCCCCCGCGCACCACCACCGTCTTGTCGTTGGTGGAGCCGATGGTGACTTCGCGGGCAAACCAGCGGCCCCCGTCGGCGGTCACGCAGTAGTACTTGTCGCCGTGTTCGAAGATGGCTTGCACCGGCAATTGAAGCACGTCGGGCGTCTGTTCCACGCAAATCCGCACTTCGGCCGTCAATCCCGGCCGCAGCCCCGGCGGCGACTCTTGAATCCGCACCATCGTTTCGTATTCTTTCACGCTCGATCCCATCCATGACGTGGGCACGGGGAACTCGCTGACCTTCTCCACGGCGCCGTGCAGTTCCAACTCCGGGAAGGCATCGAGCCGGACCGCGGCTGGCATGCCCACGGCCACCTGGGCGATCTTCGCTTCGTTGATCTTCGCCACCACCTGCATCTTCTTGGGATCGGGCAGGCGAATGAGGACCTGCCGCTCGCGCACCTGCTCGCCGGCCGCGATGATGAATTCCTTGGTGCCGCGCCAGCCGGTGACGTTGGCGTAGACCACTTGACCATCCTCGGGCGCCTTCATCACGCACTTCTCGATCTGGCTCTCGATCAACTTCAGTTGCGTGGTGTCGAGGTCATGAGTGGCCTTGGCCGCATCGAGCCTGGCTTCGGCCGTCTTGACGTCGGCCTCCAACTGGACGAGCATCTTTCGCTTGGTGAAGTCTTGCAGCACCCGCAGCTTGGTGTTGGCAATGTCGAGCGCGTTCTTGGCTTTCTCCAGGGCGAACTCGTCGGCCTTCAACTGCTGGTTTGTGATGTAGCCCTTGGCGGCCAGTCGCTTGCTGTAGACCAGGTATTGCTGCGCCCGGCTGAGATCCTCTTTGGCCACGAAGATCTCGCTCTGGATGCCTTGTTCGGTCTGCTGATACGTGCCCGGTTTGGGTTTGGCGGCGGTCGCCGGGTCGTCGTTCTTGGCGCCGTTCGCGCCGCTCGGCTTGGATCCCTCCGCCGACCCGTACTTGGGAGAGATCGTCGCCGTCTCCAAGCCTTCTTCCGCCAACAAGGTCTCCTCGGCTCCGATGTATTCCCTCAGGGAGATTTCGGCGGTCTCCAAGACCCGCTGGGCCTGAATCAGCGATGCCTTGCTGTTGTTCCAGGCGATCAACTGGGCGGTGCGATCGTTTTCCAGCGCGGACGAATCGAGACGAGCCAGCACGTCGCCGGCCTTGACCTGCTGCCCCTCCGGCACGATCTCCAGGATCGTGGTGCCCATCGCGTTCTTCGCCTTCACTTCGCACTTGATCTCGACGTTGTTGGCGCTCTCGACGTTGCCCCGATCGGTGATCTCGTGGAGGAACTCGCCCTTGGCCACGCGGTGCATCATCGGCATCGTCTCCGCGGTCGACCAGGAGAACTTCGGCCACAGGGAGAAGCCGAGGGCCGGCAGGACCAGCAGCAGCACCAGCGCGGCCAACAGCTTGCGCGAGGAAAACCCGCGACGACTCGAGAACGCGGTGGGCGACGGTCGAGCCATGCGGCGACCTCGTGTGGGTTGGCAGGAACAGGCACTCTCATGCCTGCGCGGAGCGGCGGGAGGGCAATCAACTGCCGTTCCAAGCCGCTATTATAACCAACGCCGCCACGTCTGTCACGCCCTTCCGCCCCCCCTTGCAGGGCATGTTAGTTGTTCATTGTGGGAGGCGACTCCTGTCGCCGATTGCCCGAAAACTACTGCAAATCGGCGACTGGAGTCGCCTCCTAGTGCGCTTGTGAGTGTATCGAATCAGCAAGGTGCAAGTCCTTGTCGAAATTGGGTTTGAACTTCGTAACCGAAAGTAACTGCGTCCTCGTGAGAGGGGGTGGAGAGCAACTGAAGGTGAACGGCTGGTCCGCAGGATGACGAACTCGATTCGGCCGGTTGTCGTGGCGAGCCTGCTAGGAAAAGGCGAAGCCCAAGTGACGCTGTGGTCCTCGCAAGGGATGCGGTCGGCAGACCGCGCGGTAAGCTCCGGGGGGAAACCAAACCAAGCCCCAGAGGCGGCAACAGGTGGTTGGAGGCGGAACGGTCGGAAGGTTTGATACATGAAGCAAGGAGACCTGGGCGGGTACAAGGACGAAGTTCATTGTCCCTGATAAGGATACGAAGAATCGACCGCCCAGGAGTCAGAGCGTCCATACGAGCGAGGAAGCGGGGCAATGCCCGTCGAGCAAAGGGACGCAGGAAAGGGGATGAAACATGACGCACGGCCAAAACCACACCGTACCGCGAGTGTCGGCAACGACTAGCCACGACGGACTGCGTCAGGCACACGTAACTTGGCTCAGATTGGCCGCACCGTCGATGTTGCATGTTGGTGGCCTTCCCGTGAAGGTCAGGGCCTTTCGCTTCTGCCGATCCCGAGAAGGAACCTTGTTTCCTTCCCGCGCTCGGTTCACCAATCCTCTACGAGGTAACACCACTAACCGGAGAGCCGGATGCGGGAAATCCGCCAGTCCGGTTCGGAGGGAGGGGAGGCCGGGAACTTAACCGGCCTTCCCTACCCCTATCAACTCGGATTTTGGAAAACTGATCGGCCCCGCCTACCGGGCGCGCCGATGCTCCCGCAACTCGGTAAGCACCGCCGTAATGTCGGCCGGCAGCGGAGCTTCAATTTCCAGCGGCACACCGGTAGCCGGGTGGGCGAACCGCAGCCGCCGGGCGTGCAAGGCCTGTCGCTCCAGCAGAACGGTCGCGTCGGCGGGGTCGCGGCAAATCTCCCCGCGCGTGATTCGGCTTCGCCCACCGTACTGCCGATCGCATAACACCGGACAGCCGACGTGGTTCAGATGGACGCGAATCTGGTGCGTCCGGCCCGTCTTCGGGAGCAGCTTCACTGCGGCAAAGCCGTCGAACCGCTCCAGAACCTCATAGAACGTCTGCGCCGAACGGCTATCGGGCTGATCGCGGCGAATGGCCATCTTCTCCCGCACGTGCGGATGGAAACCGATCGGGCAGTCGATCAGGTCGCGATCCCGCTGCGGACAACCGGAAACCACGGCAAAATACTCCTTCTCGATCGACCGTGCCTCAAATTGCTTGGCGAGTTTGGCGTGGGCCTGGTCGCTGCGGGCGACGAGGATTGCGCCGCTCGTGTCGCGATCGAGCCGGTGAACGATCCCCGGCCGGCTCGGCCCGCCGGCCGCGCTCAGCGTCGGCCCGAAGCGGAATTGCAGCGCGCTGGCCAGAGTGCCCGACCAGTGCCCCCGGGCCGGGTGTACCACCATGCCGGGCGGCTTGTTGATGACCACGACGTCCTCGTCCTCGTACAACACCTCAAGCGGGATATCCTCGGGCGCGGGGCCTCGCGAGGAATCTCCGGCAACACAATCGACACCCCTTGGCCCGCCTTCAGCCGGTAAGCCGGTTTGCCGCCTCGGCCGTCGACCGTGACGCCGCCAGCCGAAATCACGCGGCGGAGATGAACCCGGCTATAGTCGGGAAAATGGCTTGCCAGAAAGGAATCGAGCCGATGGCCGGCCTCCAGCGCCTCAACCGTAAGTTCCACCGGATCGCAAGAGAGCGACATCGCGATACCAGAAGCCAACCTACTTGCCTGCTCCATCGGGAGCCTTCTTCTCTTCGGACGGCTTCGTTTCGTCCGCCGGCTTCGTGGCGTCGGCCGGCTTCGTGCCCTCGGAGGGTTTTTCCTCCGCCTTGCCCTTCTCTTTGTCGTCCGGTTTCATGTCATGAATTGCCTCGGGCAGGGCGAGCGGGCTGTCGCTGGGCAGACTCTTCAGGTCGAAACTCGGCTTTCCGTCAGGTCCGCTAGAGAAGGCCGGCTTGGGGTCAAAGCGGGCAAATCGATCATACAATTCCTTCGTGGCCGGCCGTTTGAGGTCCTCCAATCGCTGTGCTGCCGCGGCGGCGAAGGCCCCATTGGGCTGTTTGGCGACCTCTTCGTACAACTTCATCGCCTCATCAATGTCGCTCGCGTCGCCTTTCGCTTCCTTTGCCCGAGCCAAGCCGAAGGTGGCCCTTTCTCGCTGCGCCGGTAATCCGTAGTGACCCCGCACCAAACTGTACAACTCAATTGCCTTGTTGAGTTCGTTCTGCGCGGTGGCCTTGCTCACAAACAGTTGGCGGCATCCCTCGGCGAGACGTTCGTCGGCGGACACCAGGGCCGCCAGGTCAGCGACCCCTGTGTCGGGATGGTCTTCGATTACTTTCGCTAGCGCCGTTGGATCGCGGCTATCCACGGCCGCGTTGAGCTCATCCCATGCCTGGGTGGTCCGAGAAGCCGATTCCCTTGACCACAGCACATATCCGGCCAGTGCCACCACGGCCAACAGCACGGCCGACAGGACGATGTTCTGGTACGGCTTGAGCCTTTCGGCCCATGTGGCCAACCAGTCGGCCAGTAAGTTGTGCTGAAGCTCATGCCGCCGTTCGCTTTTCATAGCCCATATTCCTCAATGAATGACCACACGCGACGAGTCCCAACGGTCCGCAGTATACGGCCGGTCCAGAGGCGGGTCAAGACGCGGATTCGTAGACAAAACGGCTCACAAAGCGGCTAATACATTACCCCAGAAGTCCCATCTTGACTATTTTTTCTGGCGATTACACAATTCGAGGTGGAACGATATCGCCACGGCAGCTAAACTAATCATCGTGCGTATCCCTCGACGCCGGCGGAGGTTGAGACGTTTGGGACAAAGCGACGGGAACTGCCGCATGGTCCCTGGATTTCAAGCACGGAGGCGCCCATGTCGACTCGGCCGTTTCGTTTCATTCATGCCAGCGACTTCCATTTGGAACAGCCGTTGATGGGGGTGGCCGAGGTGCCCGACCATCTGCGGGAACTGTTCCTCGATGCGCCGTACGCGGCGGCACGGCAAGTGTTCGAAGCGGCGTTGGCGGAAGACGTGGGATTTGTCGTGCTCTCCGGCGACATTCTGCAGCCGCTAGCTACCGGGCCGCGCGGACCGCTGTTTCTGGTCGAGCAGTTTGCCCGGCTGGCCGAGCGTGGAATCGGCGTCTATTGGGCGGGCGGCGCGGTCGATCCGCCGGAGACTTGGCCCGGCGTCGTCAAGTTGCCGCAGAACGTCCACGTGTTTCCCCGCGGGCGAATGGAGGAAATGACCATCGCTTGGGAGTCCGAGACGTTGGCGCGGCTGGTGGGTACGTCTCGCGACGCGCAACGCCCGCTGCGGCTGGACGATTTTCCGGCCGGCACCGCCGGGTCTGTACACAATCGCCGTCGCCCACGGCGACGTCGATGTCACGGTGGGGCCGGCGCGAGAGGTCCACTACTGGGCCCTCGGCGGCCGCCACGATCGCAGCACGCCACAGAGCGGACCGCAAGTGGTCCACTACTGCGGCAGCCCCCAAGGCCGCGGCCCGAGGAAAACGGCGTTCACGGCTGCACGCTCGTCCAAGTGGATGAGCAGCGCCACACGCGAACGAGCTTGATCCCAACCGACGCGGTACGCTGGCTGAACGAACGGATCGCCGTCGACGAGACGACCTCGCGCGAAGACCTGGAAGTGCGGCTGCGGGAGCGGATGCACGCGCTCCTGGAAGCCTCGCCGACCATCAGCCAACTGCTCTCGTGGACGGTATCCGGCCGAGGTCCGTTGATCGTGCAATTGCGGCGCGGAAGGCTCGCGGCCGACTTGCTCCAGTGGCTCCGCAGCGATTACGGCTATCGCACGCCGGCCGCGTGGAGCGTGTCGCTGGAGGCGGAAGTTTCCGAGACCCTGCCGCCGGAATGGTACGAGCAGGAAACGATCCGTGGCGACTTCTTGCGAGCCGTTCGCCAATTGCAGATGAACCCGGACGAACCGCTGGGCCTGGAGCAATACCTGGCCGAATCGCATCTGGCCGGCACGCTGGCGGGCGCGGTGGCCTTTGCCGGCAAGGCCGCCCGCGACCGCGCCCTGCGCGAGGCGGCGGTGCTGGGCGTCGACCTGCTGAGCGGGGAGGAGCTCCCACGCATGAGAATCACCGACCTGGAAATCGACGGCTACGGCGTTTGGAGCGGCCTGCGGATCGAGAAACTCTCCGACGCGCTGAACGTGCTCTACGGCCCGAACGAGGCCGGCAAGACGACGCTGCTTCAGTTCATCCGCTCGATGCTCTATGGCTTTTCGCTGCCGCGGCGGCGATACCTGCCGCCGGTCCACGGCGGGCGGCCGGGCGGGACCATCGACCTGGCCGGCCCGCACGGCCGCTTCCACATCGGCCGCTACGAGCTCGCTGGCCGACGGCACTCCCGGCGAGCAACTGACGCTGACGGCCCCCGACGGCACCCGCCAGGGCGAACATTTTATCAAAGTGCTGCTGTCGAACGTCGACGAGCCGGTGTTCAACAACGTGTTCGCCGTCGGTCTGCGCGAAGATCCAAGAGCTGGCCACGCTGAGCGACACCGAGGCCGCCGAATTGCTCTACAGCCTCACGGCCGGATTGGACCGCGTGTCGCTGGTCGAAGTGCTGCGAGAGTTGGCACGCCTCGCGCAACCGCATCCTCGACGCCGCCGGCAGGCCGTGCCAGCTGGTGCAATTGCTGGCCGAACGAGAGAAGCTTCGGTCGGAAATCGAAGAGCTCGGAGCGGTCAACCGCCGCTATGGCCATCTGGTGGCCGAACGCGACCAGCTCCATCGGAGATCACGCGGTTGGAGGAGGAAGCCAACCGGACCGAGCACGTGGCCCGCGTGATGGACCTGGCCATTGCACTCCGCGATCGCTGGGCCCAGCGGACCGCGCTGGACGACCAGTTGTCGGCGTTGGGGCCGCTGAAGGTCATGCCCGAGGGGGCCATCGAACGGCTCGACGCCGTCAACGCCCGCCTCCAGAAACATCAACAGCGGCTCGACCATCTCGCCCAACTGCGCAAGACCGCGAAACGGGAATTTGCCGCGCTGGCGGTCAACGAGGCCCTGTGGCGCCAAGCCGCACGGATCGAGGCCCTCAAGGAGCAAGAGCCTTGGATCGCCCAGTTGCAGGGCCAGATCGGCGAGCTCCACGGCGAGATCGGCCAACTGGAGCTCGAACTGGCCGCCGAGAGCGAGCGGCTGGGTTTGAACGCCGGAGTTGACCACGCTGCCGGCGTTCTCGGCCAAGATCGCTGGCGCCGCTTCGTCGCCGTGGCAAAGACGCTTCGACAGCGTCGCCAGCGCCTTGCGGAAGCGAAGAAGACCGCTGCAGCGGCCAACGAAACCGTGCAGACCGCTGACGCGGCAGATCGAATCCGCCCTGGAGGCTCGCGGCCAAACCGACCTGGCGGCGGCGATGGATCGCGCCGGCGGCCTGGTGTCGCAATTCCGCCGCCGGGCGCAACTCGACGAGCGGCTCGATCAATTGGCCCGCTACCAGGTCGAACTCGAAGATCGCAGCCGGCGCCTGGCCGACCGCCAACTGCTGCCGGTGGGCGTGCTGGCGGGACTCGGCGCGGTGTTCGTCGTCGGAGTGGTGCTCATCCTGGCCGGGCTGTTTCTGCCGGCGTCGATCATGGGCTCGATGGGCTGGGCGCTGGCCATGCTGGGCTTGGCCGGCAGCGGCATGGCGGCGGGCGGAAAGGTGTTGCTCGAACGGATCCAACGCCCACCAGCTCGACGCCTGCCAAAAGCAGCTCGGCGTGCTCCAACTGCAGATTCAACAGGCCAAAGAGCGATCGCGACGCCTTGGACGCCCAATTGCCGCGCGGCGGCGGGCCAATCTCAGGGCCGGCTCCAGGCGGCGGAGAAGGATTTGGCGGCCTTGGAAGAGCTGACGCCGTTGGATACGCGCCGCAGCGCGGCCCGGCAGGAGGCCGAATCGGCCGCCCGGCGCGTCCGACGATGCGGCGGAGGAACTGAAGACCGCCCGGCGACGCTGGCGCGAGGCCCTGTCTGCCGTCGGCCTTGCCGGAAACCGTCAGCCCGAACAGGTGCGCCGGCTGGCGCAGCACGGCGACCGGATCGCCGAGCGACAACGGCGGCTGACACAGCGACGGGAAGATCTCACTGGCCGGCAGCGGGAATTGGACGCCCTGTCGGCGCGCATCGTGCAACTGGCGGCCGACGCCGGCGTCTCGCTGAGCCCGGCCGGCCCGATGGAGCAATTGCGGCAGCTGGCAGAGGCGGCAGCCCAACAGGAAGCGGCCGTTGCCCGCCGCGACGCCATTCGCAGCGAGGCACGTCGCAACCGCACCGCCCGAACCAAGCATGAGGAGGCCGTCAGCCGGCTGAAGCACCGCCGCCGCGAGTTGTTTCATCGAGGCCGGGGTCAAAGACGAACAGGAGTTTCGCCAGCGGGCGTTGGAGAGCGCCCGGGCCGACGTGCTGCGGCGCCAGCGCGAAGCGATCGCCGGCGAAATCGAACTGGCACTGGCGTCGCAGTGCTCGGAGGAGGCCATCCGGCAGCAGCTCGAAGGCGGTCGCGCCGTTTCGCTGGAGACCCGCCGCGACGAACTCCGCCAACGCTTGGCGGCTATCCAGCAACAGCTCCGCGACATGCTGGAAAAACGGGGTCGGCTGAGCGAGCAACTGGATGCCTTGGCCGCCGACCGGCAACTTGCCGCCAAGCACCTGGACCTGGCGGTGCTCGAAAAGCGGCTGGAGGACGCCGTCCAGCGCTGGCAGGTGCTGGCCACGACGTGCTGCCATTCTCGACATGATCCGCACGACGTACGAACGGCAGCGGCAGCCGGAAACGCTTGCAGGAGGCGTCCGGCTATCTCGACCGGCTCACGCAAGGCCGCTACCGCCGCGTGTGGACCCCGCTGGGCGAGCACGCGCTGCGAGTCGACGACGCGGAAGGGAACTCCCTGCCGGTGGAG
Source organism: uncultured Planctomycetaceae bacterium (assembly GCA_963759115.1). GTDB lineage: Bacteria > Planctomycetota > Planctomycetia > Pirellulales > Thermoguttaceae > CAVWXT01. The sequence goes on along the minus strand of CAVWXT010000005.1, from coordinate 1,305,799 downwards.
GTGCTCAGCCGCGGCACGCGCGAACAACTATTCCTCAGCCTGCGGCTGGCCCTGGCGAGTTCCTACGCCCGCCGCGGGGCAACGCTGCCGCTGATGCTCGACGACGTGCTGGTGAACTTCGATGCCGAGCGGGCGAAGGCCGCAGCCGCCGTGCTCCGCGACTTCGCCGCCGCCGGACACCAACTTCTCATCTTCACCTGCCACGAACATCATCCTCAAGCTCTTCAAGTCGCTCAAGGCGCCCGTTAGTCGCCTGCCCGACAATGCGGAGCCGGGCCAGGTGATCGTCGCCGCAGAGCCGCGCAGCGACGAGAAACCGAAACGGGAGAAGGGCAGCCGCCCGCCGCGACGCAAGATGGCGGCGGAAGAGAGAAGAATCCGGAACGACGAGGGCGCCGTCGAGCATTCACCGGAAGAGGGCGCAGACGATGATGACGACGAGGAGAGCGAGGACGACTCGCTCTGGGAAGGCGCCGACGCCGAGGAGGGATTTGGGGGCCTCGACGATGGTGCTGCAGCCGCGTAGGTGACTCTTCGGCAACGTCGGCCACTTGAGGCAAACCCGTTTAGCAACCGCCGGAACGGCGGCCTGTGGATGGTTCCGGGTTGACGTGCCCCAGCAAGCCACACGCAGGTCGAATCTCTTGCTCGAAAATCAAGAAACTGCGTGGCACTTTGCCAGATACCGCCGACGCACGTCATACGCGATCCAGACCAGGTACACATTCGCGCCTAGCGAGGCGAATAGGCCGAAGAGCGTGAATGTCAACGGGAGCCAGGGCTTGCCCGGCTTCTCCGGTTCGGCGTCCACTGCGGCCTTGGATTGCGACTTTTCGGTTTTTGCCGCGTGATCGTCTTGTACGAAGCTGGTTGCCCGCCCGGCGAGCAGCCTTCCGCCGAGATCGGCCGCCAGCGGGTTCGGCGCTCCGGGTTGAAACTCCTTTGACTCAAGGCCCTTCGGATCGGCCGGTTTCGGCGTCACGGCCGGGGCAGCCAGCGGCGTGTCGCGTGGGAGCTTCTGCGTGCCCACGACGATGCGGTACGACCGAACCTCGCCCGCGGCAGAGGGAATGTCGCTGTAGATTGGCTCGCCAGAGCGAAGGACTTCCAGGTTTTGGGGATTGAGTTGGATAATGTACTCCATCCCCCCTTCCGGCAATCGCTGCCAACCGACGTCGATCCCCAGTGCCGCTGCCGCCACGCAGATCATGAGCGCGTTCATGGTCTTCTCCCCAGGCTGTGCGCGGCCAAAGTCGGCCATGCCACACCTGAATTATCGCCGTTATCGCACCGATCGCAAGTCACTTGAATCGCCGGCGTCTACCTGCCACAATGTTTTGGGGAAAGGACGCGTGAATGGATCAGCGAAGCGCCGGTCGCCGAAAACGATGGCTTCAGGCCGCGGTCAAGTTGCTGATCGTCGTGATTGTGGTGTGGTGCGTCCGCCGCACGCTGGTCGACCTTTGGGGGCAACTCGGCGAGCACCGCTGGCACTTCCAGTTCTGGTGGCTCGCCGCGTCGGGCGGCCTGTACTTGCTCGGCACGCTGCTGTGTGGCATCTTCTGGCATCGCTCGCTTCGAGCGCTCGGTCAAGAGGTGAGTCTGGGAGCGGCGCTGCGGGCATATTTTATCGGACACCTCGGCAAGTACGTTCCCGGCAAGGCGATGGTCGTCATCCTCAGGGCCGGCCTCGTGCGGGGACCGCAAGTCGACACCGCACTGGCTGCCGTCTGCGTGTTTTTCGAGACGCTCACGATGATGGCGGTGGGCGCATTTTTGTCGGCGGCCATCGTCGCCGTATGGTTCCGTGAGCAGACGGTATGGTTCTGGGCGGCCATTGCCATGATGTTGGCCGCCGGCGTGCCCACCCTGCCTCCCGTCTTCAGACGGTTGGTTCGACTGGTCGGGGTCGGCAGGTGGAACATCGCTTCCGAGGAGCAACTGGCGGGGCTTGGCTACCGCGTTACGCTGATCGGCTGGGCGCTTACTACTTTAGGGTGGGCTCTCATGGGTTCCAGCTTGTGGGCCGCCCTTCGCGCCATCGACGCCCCGAATAGCAGCCTTTTCGGCCAGTTCCACCTCTATACGGCCGCTGTCTCACTGGCTACCGTCGTAGGGTTTGTTTCGTTTGTGCCAGGCGGAGCTGGCGTGCGGGAAGTGGCACTTGCCAAAACCCTGGCGCTGACGATACCTCAGCTTGGCGACACCATGTCGCTGGGCATCGCCTTTCTCTTGCGTTTGACGTGGCTGGTGGCAGAGTTGCTGATATCAGGTATCCTGTATGTGGGGATCCGTTTCGGCCGACGGGCATGACCCGAGTTTACGTGTTTCCAGGCTCCAACTTCGGAACAGAGTGCCACGGTTCCCGCCCAATCCATTATGCTTTCCATAGTCATCCCCGTATTCAACGAAGTCGACGGACTGGCGGCCCTCCACCAGCAGTTGTCCAAGATTGCCGCCTTGAAGGGCTACGATCTGGATGTGATCTTCGTCGATGACGGCTCCACGGACGGTTCTTGGGACGTGATCTGCCGGCTGGCTGCCGAGGATCGCCACGTGTGCGGCCTGCGTTTCCGCCGCAATTTCGGCAAGGCGGCGGCCTTGAGCGCCGGTTTCGAACAGGCCCGCGGCGAACTGGTGATGACGCTGGACGCCGATCTCCAGGACGATCCCTGCGAGATCCCGCGGTTCCTGGCCGAGATGGAAAAGAACTTCGACGTGATCAGCGGCTGGAAGAAAGTGCGGCACGATCCCTGGCACAAGGTCGTGCCCTCGCGGCTGTTCAACTGGATGGTCAGTGCGCTCACCGGCGTGAAGCTCCACGATCACAACTGCGGCATGAAATGTTATCGCCACCAGGTGCTGCACGAAGTGCGGCTGTACGGCGAATTGCACCGTTTCGTGCCCGTGTTGGCCGCCGCGCGGGGGTTCCGCGTCGGTGAGATCGTCATCCAGCACCGCCCGCGAAAGTACGGACACTCCAAATACGGAATAAGCCGGTTCATCAAGGGTTTCTTGGACCTGTTGACGGTGCGGTTTCTCACCGGTTTCAGCCAACGGCCGCAGCACCTACTGGGAACGGTTGGCCTGGCGTCGTTTGGGCTGGGGGCGCTGGGGATGATCTGCCTGGCCGGCTGGTGGGCCGTCTCGCGGTTGGGGCTTCCCGGCTGGGAGCCCGTGCATCTTCACGAGAAGCCGGCGGTAATCTATTCGATGGGGCTGCTGCTGTTGGGTGGACAATTGATGTCGATCGGCTTTCTGGCCGAGTTGTTCATTGCCTACCAAGCTTCGGACGTTCACGGTTACTCGGTCGCGGATCGCACGGCCGGCTCTCCGCCGGCGCCGCCGCCAACGCACGCCGAGGATTTCACTCCCTCCCGCCCATGACTGACGCCGCCGATCCCCGCGCTCAACTCCGCTGGAGCGTGTACCTGTTGTTGATCTTTGTGAGCATGGGGGCCATGCTGGGGCGCATTCTGGCCGTCGACTCCGTCGACCTGATCCAGATCGAGAAGAACCGGCGCAAGGAACTCCCCGGCGAGTTGGAGAAGAGACGCCGCGACCTGGCGCAGAAGGGATTCACGGGCGAGGCCCTCGATCGCGAAGTGGCCCGCGTCGAATCCGCACTGCAGCAGCAAGCCCGCGTGCGTCGCCCGTTCCTTAGCGGGAACGACCGCAGCCGCTGGTGTACCGTCCGTGCCCTGGTGGAAGACGACATGCGCGTGGACGGGGCGCCCTATGCGATCGACAAGGTGATCCAGCAGCGGAACTGGGACACCATCGACATGGTCAAACACGACGGCCACCTGTATTCGAGCAAGCCGCCGCTGCTGCCCACGCTGATGGCGGCCGTCTACTGGCCGATCTACCATCTCACGGGCGCCACGCTGGGCACGCATCCCTACGAAATTGGCCGCTTCATGCTGGTGCTGTTCAACGTTGTGCCGCTGGCAATCTACTTTCTGTTGCTGGCAGCGTTGGTCGAGCGTCTCGGCACGACCGATTGGGGACGCATCTTCGTCATGGCGGCGGCCACCCTCGGCACGTTCCTGTGTACCTTCGCCGTGACGATCAACAACCACCTGCCCGCCGCGGCCTGTGCGGCGGCGGCCCTCTATCCGGCCGCGCGAATCTGGTTTGACGACGAGCGGCGGCTGCGGTATTTCGTGCTGACCGGGTTCTTCGGTGCGCTGGCGGCGGTCAACGAGTTTCCAGCCGCGTCGCTCTTGGCGGTGTTGGGCGCGGCCGTGCTCTGGAAGGCGCCGCGGCCTGCGCTGTTGGGCTTCGCCCCCGCGGTGCTGCTGGTGGCAATCCCCTTCTTCGCCACCAATTGGATCGCCCACGGCACGTGGAAGCCGGCCTACATGCAGCGCGAGTGGTACGATTATGACTACCAGCTCAACGGCAAGACGATTCAGAGCTATTGGAGGAACCCCCAGGGCATCGACCGCGGCGAGCCGTCGCGCGGCGTCTATGCGGTTCACGTCTTGGTCGGCCATCACGGCATCTTCTCGCTCACGCCGGTTTGGCTGCTCAGCGTCATCGGCGCCGCGGCCTGGATGTGGCGGGGGCGCGACGTGCGGCTCCGCTGGCTGGCGGCGGCAATTGCCGCCATATCGTTGGCTTGCCTGGTGTTCTACCTGGGACAAGGGCAATCGAGCCGCAACTACGGCGGCGGGACCAGCGGCCTGCGCTGGATGTTCTGGCTCGCGCCGCTGTGGCTGCTGGCGATGCTGCCGGCCGCCGATGCCCTGGCCCGATGGCGTTGGAGCCGCGGACTGTGCCTGGTGTTGTTGGCCCTCTCCGTTCTTTCGGCCAGCTACCCCACGTGGAATCCTTGGACCCAGCCCTGGCTGATGAACTACATGCAGTATCTCGGCTGGGTGTCATGATGGGCGCGCCGGTTTCGGAAACCAATCTGAGCGACCCGGTCGTGCGTCACATGCGCACCGATCCGGCCCGGCTCCGCGTCGACCAGACCGTGGGCGAGGCGCTCGCCGAACTCCGACAAGCGCCGCCGCCGGCGCGGATCGTCTATTTCTACGTGGTCGACGCCGACGGCCGGCTCGAAGGCGTGATTCCCGCGCGGGCCCTGCTGTTGAGCCCACCCGAGACCCGCATCGCCGAGATCATGCTCAAGAGCGTGATTGCGCATTCCGGCCGAGGCCACGGTGCTGGATGCCTGCGAGTTCTTCGTGCTCCACCGCTTTCTGGCCTTTCCGGTGGTCGATTGCCAGCGCCGCTTGCTCGGCGCGATCGACGTGGAACTCTACACCGACGAGCTCCGCGACCTGGGCGGCGGCCTGAGCGACGACCTCTTCCAACTCGTGGGCGTCCACCTGGCGTGGGCCCGCCATCTCAACCCCTTCAAGGCATTCCGCCGCCGGTTCCCCTGGCTGATGTGCAACATCACGGGCGGGATCCTGGCGGCCTTTTTGAGCGGCATTTTCGAGGCGGAAATCCAGCACCTCGTGGCGCTGGCGCTCTTCATTCCCGTCGTGCTGGCAGTGGCCGAAAGCGTCAGCATTCAATCGATCAGTTTGGCGTTGCAAGTGCTGCACGGCAAGCCGCCCTCCTGGCTGTCGATCTTTCAGAAGTTGCACCGCGAGCTTCTGGTGGGCCTGTTGCTCGGCGGGGCCAGCGGATTGGTGGTCGGGCTGATCGGCCTGGCGTGGCTCGGTCAACTGCGGCTGGCGATGTGCGTCTTTGGCGGCATCGGGGGCGGCGTGGCCAGCGCGACCGTGTTGGGCATGATCGTGCCCAACCTGTTGCGCCGATTCAAGCTCGATCCGCACCTGGCGGCCGGCCCCGTGGTGCTCGCCCTGACCGACGTGATCACGCTGCTGTGTTACTTCAATCTGGCCCGGTGGCTGTTGGGCCAGTAGATATGAAAAGGGGGCCAGCAGATATTAAAAGATATGAAAACGGGACACTGATTATCGGCTGTTGTGAGCGGGAGTTGAAACCGGGACGCAGCTAGTTTCTGGTGTCCCATCTTCCCAATACTAGATGCGTCCCCGTTTCGACTCCTTCGCCAATATCGGACGGCGCCCGTTTTCTTCGTTTTTTCCTCCCGATCCGCTTTATATTTTGCACTTTCCGATTTCCGCCGTTCCCCACGCCTCTAGAAAAACTGGGCCGCTTGCCGCCCGGTGACGGAAGGGGTACGATGGCTGGCGTGCCTAATCTGGCGTTAACGTGGGGGGTGCGAGAGCCGATGCAATTCCACGAATATCGTACGCTCAGGAATCAATTCCTTGCCGTGGACTGGAAAAAGTACCCGAACCTCAAAGTGACTCGCAGGGAAGCGAAGAGCATTAGTTCAGCCGATCTCCGAAGGAGTTTTATTGGGCACTTGGAGATACCTGGATCGCTCCGGAACGAACTTGATTTCGACACTGGTCTTGTCGCGTTAGCGGAAGACATTTGGGTCGATGATAATCGCCCCTTCTACAACGTCTGGCCAATTGCTGCAGAACTGGCAAAGAGCGTCAATCTTGACCTCCCGTTCTCCGCCGTTGCCATTCCTTTCAGTACGATGCTCCTGCGGTTTGCCAAGGGTCATGAGCCACACAATGTTCCCGTCGCTATGTTGTATTGGCCGAGCGAAGGGTCCATCGTTCATTTATGTTGTTACGTTGGCGGAGAGTGGGATCGGATCACTCTTAAGTACATGTTCGACCCAGACCAGCATGTGCAGGACTGGCTTGCCGCGACACTAGCAGAAGGCCAAAAGGACTTCGCCGCATATGGAAGAGAAGCCGCTGAACTCTTAATCCGCCTTTGCGTGTTCATCGGTCTCCTGGGTAGTGACCGCGACATCGTAACGCCCATCGTATTGGCAAAGGACCGCGCCAAGTATGATTCAACGGACGAAAATGCGGTCAAGACATGGCTGGAGGATCGGGCTGTTCGCAGGGCGGGGCGAGGGTTTGACGTGGGACGAGGGCTGCAACTGGAAAAGGAGCGATCCCCGCACTGGCGCAACCCGCATTTGTGTTTGTTTTGGACTGGGCCGGGCCGAACCAAGCCAATGATCCAGATGAGAAGTGGCGCGGTCGTCCAGAAGGTTAGCATGGCAGAAGTGCCGACCGGCTACCTCGGGCCGGAAACGGATGCAGAAGACATACTCGCACCGGAGCAGACTCCCCGTGAAGCAGTATCCAAATCCCGACGATTCGAGATTCTCAAGCGTGACGGATACAGGTGCCAACTGTGCGGTCGGTCCCAGAGAGATGGCGTCACGCTTCACGTTGACCACCGCGTTCCGTTGGCAAAAGGCGGGGCTAACGAAGACGAGAACTTATGGACGCTCTGCGAAGACTGCAATCTCGGGAAGTCAGACAGAGACTTGGGTTAACTCAGACAGATCGTGGCTATAGGTGAGGGGATAAAGGGGTCGCCCATAGCCACCGGCGGGTCGAGGCCCAGTTTTCCGGGGGGAGTATGGGGCACGCGCGCGATTCTCTATTGCTTGGGGAATCATCGTTCCGAACGCCTCACGGATCACGAAAGGCCCCAGAAGAGTGATAGGTTCCAAAAAAGCGCGCCTGTCCCCCTTATCCCGTCGCACCTGGAAGCCGGAGCGGACGACACGCCGGCAGGCTGAAGTGGCGAGACGGCCGTCAGTGGTACTCTTCTTGGTCGTTGTCTTCTGGGACCGCCCCTAAATCGGAGCTTTGCACAGACGGAAACGGTTCGGCAGCCAAAATCAGGACATTCCTGACGGGCACTGCTACGGGCTTGGGCGATTTCTCGCGCACGGCTGCCTCTAGCTCGGCGTGTTTCGCTCCCATCGCCCTCATGGTGTATAGAGTGATGACGTTGAGGTCAAATGCTTGCTCCGCCAGGAATCCCGGGAGGATCTGCTTAATTCGCTTTTTCGCCGATGGACTAAGCTGGTCAACGGAGCGGAATGCCTCCGGCCCGTTGGGGCGCGTTTGCCTTCGCACAAGATAGTGCAGCAGGCGAGCCTTGGCATAAGTCGATGTACCTTTGTCCGATAGACAATCCAATAAGGTCTTTGTGGCATATTTTCTGGTGTCCGACGGACACTCCGAATGGTCGATCGTTTCTATTAATCGCCACGAAGCGTACTTGCTGCTGCCGTGCCAATGCGTCAGGATAACCTTCAGCGCGTCCATGTGGGCCGGCTTTCTTTCCGTTAGCGGAAGCATCCGACCCAAAAAATGACAGAAGTCCTTGGCGTCTTCATCCCTCTCAAGAGTTTGCCCCGGCTCAAACCAACGGTCAAAGTCATCAAAGGGACGGTCGGTAACGGGAAGATGCTCCCTCTCCGCTTGGTCCTCTTCTTCAGTGAGATAATAGTAAGCTTCGTAAGGACTTGTTCAAAAATAACTTAGCCGTTTCGTTTTCGTGGACAGATGGTGTAGTTCCATTTGGGTAGGACGGTATGTCGCAACAGCCGCACGGTTGCCTTCGCTTCGTCGGACACCTTGACTTTGGTCGGGTAGAGCTTGGTGTCCAACGATGCGCGGCAGCGAAAGCCCGTGCTCGACCGTGTCGTGCGGATGTTCTTCAGCATGACTTCGTAACTGGTCAGTGGCTCGCCGGCCCAATTGGCACTGATGAGGTTGAACATGCGGTGCTCGATCGGGTTCCACTTGGAGGCTCCTGCGGGATAATGCCCGACCGTGATCGTCAATCTGAATTCGTCAGCCAATTCTTGCAGGCCCACCTTCCAAGCCCAACAACGGTTGCCGTTGGCACCTCCGCTGTCGGCTTCGATGGCCAACCGAGACACACCCGAGTACCGACGCCGCCCAACCTTCAGCCACCACGAGCGAATGGCACGCACGGCAAAGGTCGCTGTCTGATGAGTTGTGCCGATCACGACATAGCCCTCATTGCGATTCTCGTCATAGATGCCGTAGGGATAGGCGCGGCCGCGGGCCAGTGTGGGAAAGTCGTGGTCCAGCACGTCGCGGTCCTCACACCGCCAACTGCGTCCGTTATTTTTGAAGTTGCCCACCAACTCCTTTTTCTTCGTATCCACACTGATTACCGGCCACCCTTGCCGTTGGAATCGCCGTCGCCGACGCCCCAACAGGCGGAATTGCTGATCCCGATAGGGATCTCTCTTCCCACCCAACCGCTTGCGGTTCGATCGCAACGAGTACCTTCTGTGCTCGCAGCAACCGAGCCACCGTCACGTGCCCGACCGGTACGCCACGTCGCGTCAATGCAGCGGCCAGGTTGCGGGTGGTCTTGTGCGTCCACCGCAGACCACCCATCGGATCGCCAGCCGTCGCATCCCGCAACAGCCCCTTCAACAACTCCCGCACACGTGGCGTTTTTTTTCGACTCGTTTTCGTCCGCCGCCGGGACGCCGTACTCGCTCTGAAGACGCCACCTGTCCGCGTTCGCTTTCGCGCAATCCCCGGCGGATTGTCATACGGCTCAGGCCGGTGATTTCCGCCACCAACTGGACGCCCCCGTGTCCGCGTTGCCGGGCCACGATCCCGGCGAACAACCGCCGACTCCGTTCGTCCAACTCGGCCATCACTCGATTGATGGCCCGATGGTACGCAACCAAATCCGCATCGCTACGCGAGCGACATCCTCGGCAGCGACACCGGCAAATGCGCCTGCAATCCTTGTCTGCCATGACCGTCTCTCCATCCATGGAAGCGGAATACGCAGATTATACAAACGGCTAACTTATTTTTGAACAGCGACTAAGCCTTTGAACGCAAATACTCAATTTTCGGACTCCCCTCAGCGATCTTAGTTTTTGATCCATTCAAGTTAAGCCCCTTCCTCAAAAGGTGCTCTTGAAGGATTAGCATTGCACGCGTCGCTGCCTCACGACTCGTCGCAAAAATTCTTATGTCGTCCACGTAACGCCCAAAGGCAATCCCCTCGATGCTGTCCATTGCCTCGTCAATGGACTTGAGGTATAGATTGGCAAGAACGCCCTCCGTGTTGTTCCCGATTGCAAGCCCCTGGTGCATGGTTTCTGGGCCGTCAGTCTTTCCGGTGAGGTGCGAGTATGAAATGACTGGGAGCCGTAGGATGGTACGGACGAGTTTCATCACCTCAGCGTTCGGTGAAAGTGACAATTGGCCGGCTATCGTCGTGATAAGGTACTCGTGAGACACCGAGTCGTAGAAGGCTGAAATATCGGTGCGCAGGAGCGTCGTGAACCGTGATTGCTTTGCGCATTCCTTCTGCCAATTGCAGAAGTTTGGCCACGATGCACCAGCAAAATCCTCCAACATTTTAGTCTGGCGGGCTTTCCCGCGCACTCGACGATTTGCGAAGCAGGTTGGAGAGAACTCGCCATCGAGGAGGTCCGAAAGCGTGATGACAATCGCATAACGGACAATGAGGTCTTTGAACGGGATGTAGATCATCCGGCGGTAGCACAACTCATTCTTAGGAGGAAAGAAGGCGTAAGCCGGTCGAGGCTGATAATCTGCCGGACACTTGAGCTCTTCGTAAAGCTCGGAGATGATAGCCTCTCCATTCTGAGCGGCATCTTCCCATTCGAAATGGTCGTAGTAGGCATCGTGTAATCTGTCAGCTAGAGCGTACCGATAGGCCCTCCGCAAGTTCTTGCGGTCACGCACGGCATTCAGTATTCTTGCTGCGTCGCCGATCATTAGTTCGCGACCCCAAAGGATATGCAAGAGGCAAATGCAGAGTCTGCCGAACCCGCCCCTTGACCGGATTTCTCGCATACGAGCGTAGCCGGCCGGCAACGGGCTGTCAACAGGGGCGCCGTTGTTTGGGCTGCCGCGATGTGGAGGAGCAGGTGGCAAAACTGAAATTCTTGAAGCACCGCTCATTCCTCAGGTGGAAGAGAGTTTTGACTGCGTTTCTCGGCCCTACTTCTTCACCGCCTTCACTTCCATCGCATCGAACGAGGTTTTGCCCACCGCGCCGCCGAGAAGACCCGTGCAGAGGTTCGCGTTGCGGGCTTTCAGCGGCACGTTGATCCGCGTGCTTGCCCGCATCCTAGCGCCGCATAGCCGCAACCGATCATGTTTCGTGAACATGAGGAAACGGAGAGAACGGAGGATTGGCCGTCTCAGTTGCCCCTGTTATCTCTTGTTCAGACTCATCGCCGGAGAATCGCCGAGGATATTCTCTCAAACCCGAAAGCAGGTGGCATAGGGCACTGTCAATCCGGCCCCGAATACAGTGGTCTTGCTTTTGGGCGACCACTTCGGTCATAATCCCCGGCGTAGACACGCGGCACACGACGTGTGCCGGATACTCGCCGGGCCGTGAACGGTTGCCGGGACGGATTGGGAAATCCGTCCTGCGCCGCATTGTACAAGTTGTTCTGACACGACTTCTTACCATGGTCGAGTTCGGCTACCTGTACCGGGAGTTTGTGCTGCGGACCCTGCGTTTATTCCGCGAGGGGCACGCCCTGCTCAGGCGACGCCGGTTCCACTGCCGGTCGCTTTCGGGCGAAGAACTGCTGGGCTGCTACGTCAACTCCGACATGACCGTAAGCTGCAACTGCCAGGATCTGGACGGCAGCGGCCAACTCGGCGATCTCCGCCGGAACACGTTCGAGGAGGCCTTTGCCGATGAGCGCGCCATGCGGTTGCGGCGCGAGTTGGCCGCGGGGCGGCTGCCCTTGAGCCGCTGCTCGGTCTGCTTCTCGCTGACGACACGGCCCGGGCGCGAGGCCAACGGCGATTCCCTGGCCTTCCGTCTGCCCAAGGGACTGTGCATCGAGAACACGGTGCTGTGCAATCTCCGCTGTCTGAGCTGCTGTCGCCAACGGGTGATGACGACGCGCGGCCAGGGACGAATGTTGACCCTGGAGGACGTGGAAGTGCTCGGGCAGACGCTTCGCCGTCTGCGGGCGACTTTCTGCGGCTTCTACAACCTGGGCGAGCCGTTCTTTTCGCCCAACGTCCGCCAGGAACTGGAGATCTTGCGAAAACACAATCCCGACATGGAGATCTTCATCTCCACGAACGGCGCACTCATCGGCAACGACGACAAACGGGCGGCGGCCCTGCTGGCCAACCACATCGTCTTCTCGATCGACGGCGTCTCGACGGAGATGGTGCGGCGCTATCAGCGCGGCGGGGATTTTGAGAAGTCCTACGCGAACATGAAAGCGCTTGTCCAACGGCGAAATGCCGAGGGACGCAAGCAGCCCCTGATCGCCTGGAAGTACGTCGTTTTCCGCTGGAACGACAGCCGCGCCGCGATCGAGCGTTTGCTGGAAATGGCCCAGGCGGCGGGCGTCGACTACGTGCAGCTCACCTTCGCTAGAACGCCCTGGTATGGCATTTCCTGGCGGTTCCACTTCTCGCCCCTCTTTCGTTCGTTGGGAAAATTGGAGCACGGGCGGTTCCGCGAGGTTTGGTTCTCGCGGGGTTCTCCGCGCCGGAAGGGGACGCCGGCAAGTCGTGCGCCGGCGAGTGAGGGGCCGATTGGCCGGTTCGCTGCGGTCTGCCTGTAGCGGTTCTGCCGGCGATAGCAGCTTCCTTTACGATGCTTGACGGGACGGTTGTCCGTACCGGTCCGCCAGACCTGCTGTTGTCGCACTTTTCGCTCTTGGCGGCGGTCTCCCGCGACCGGCGGCTCCGCTTGTTCCGCGGCAGCGAGCTAATCTTGAGGAGCAAGGGGCAGGGCAATCGCCGCACCGGCGGGACCACGGTATGCGCACTTCCGACGGATTGATGACGCCAGCCGACTACAACGTCTTGCTGGTCGACGACGACCCGGCGATGCTGCGTCTTCTCTCCCACTGGCTTTCTGCGGTCGGCTACCGCGTGCGCACCGCCGCCGATGGCAAGGAGGCTCTCGACGCGATCGAGTTGGAGTGCCCCGATTTCGTCGTCACGGACTGGGATATGCCGCGGTTGGACGGCATCGGGTTGTGCCGGCAGATACGGGAGATGGTGCTGCCGCACTACGCGTACGTCGTGTTTCTCACCGTGAAGAAGGGTACTGCCGAGACGATCAGCGGGCTGGAAAACGGGGCCGATGACTTTCTCGCCAAGCCGGTCTCCGCAAGGCGAACTGCTGGCCCGGCTGCGGTCGGGCTCGCGGCTGCTGGGGTTGGAGCGCCGTTTGAGCGTGATGGCCCACGCCGACTCGCTGACCGGATTGCTGAATCAGCGGACGTTCTACGCCGGCATGGCGAAGGAGTGGCACCGTTCCAAACGGCTCCACTTGCCGTTGAGTTGCGTGATGATGGACCTCGATTTCTTCAAGCGCGTCAACGACGTGTACGGCCATCCGGCCGGCGATTCGGTGCTGAGGTGCGTGGCCGAATTGTTGTTGGACAACAGCCGGGGCAGCGACACGGTCGGCCGCTACGGCGGCGAAGAGTTCTGCGTGATGCTGCCGGAGACGAACGAGAACGACGCCGCGGCCTGGGCTGAACGCGCGCGGCAACGCCTGGCGTCGCTGCGGCTCCCCTTCGGCGGCGGGGAATTGCGGTTGACCGGCAGCTTCGGCATTGCCCAATGCCGCGACGACACGCAAAACTCCGAGCAGCTTGTCAACCTGGCCGACGAGGCGCTGCTCTGCGCAAAACGCATGGGCCGCGATCGGGTCGTCCGCTACTCCCTACTGGCCGACGGCGCGGAATTGGTGGTGCAATCTGCGGGCCGATATGACCGAGTCTTTCTGGGCGTTTTCGCCCGCGACGTGATGGATCCCCTGGCCATCTGCCTGCGCGACGACGAGCCCATCCGCGGGGCCGTCGAGTTCTTTATCCAGTGCGGTATTCCTTCTACGCCCGTCCTGGGAGCTGACGGCCGGCTGGTCGGCTTCCTCTCCGAAAAAGACCTCATGACGGCCCTGGTGGCGGGGGACTGCTGGGAGCGGCCCATTCAGAAGGTGATGAGTGCGAACGCGATCTGCTACGATGAAGGCACGCCCATTCGCGCGATTTACGAGTTCCTTTGCCGCGTCTCGATCCACGGCGTGGTCATCACCCGCGGCGGGCGCCCGGTCGGCACGATCACTCGCGGCATGTTGCTCCGGTGGTTCTGTAGGCAAGCAGCCGGCCTACCCCAAGAAAATGCCTGGCCCGGACAGGCCGCCCTTGCGGGCGCCCAGCCGGGCGCAGGTCCGTGCCAAGTACACGGGAGAGGGGCGGGCGATCTCTCGCCCTAGTCCCGGCAGGCGGGTCACTGGTGGTTGGCCACAGCGCTTCAAGGGTTGACCCGATCGCTGCGATGTATTAAGCTGGTGTATACATTGGAGGTGGGGCATGATACGCACCCAGATCTACTTGACCGAAGGCGAAAGGACGGCACTCGGCGTCCTTTCCGCCGCTACGGGCAAGGCGAAAGTGAGCTGATCCGAGAGGCGGTCGACCACTATGTCGCCCAGAACAGTCCGGCCCGCCGCAAAGCCATCTTGGCCAGCGCGGCGGGCATGTGGAAAGACCGCCAAGACCTGCCCGATTTCAACGCGCTGCGCAAGCAATGGGATCGCGAGTTGTGAAGAAGCCGCTGCTGTTGGATACCGACGTATGGATCGACTATCTTCGCGGCTGCCCAGAGGCCGTCAGCTACATCGATGCCCAGGCCGAATCCATCATCCTCTCCACGGTCGTGGCTGCCGAATTGTACGCGGGTGTAAGAGATGACGAGGATATGGCCCGGCTGGACGAGTTTCTATCCCAGTTCCGTGCCGTCCCGGTCACGACCGAAATAGCCAGGTCCGCCGGCCTGTTCAAGCGTGATTACCATCGGTCGCACGGCGTCGGTTTGGCGGATGCCATCATCGCAGCCACCGCAAGAGCCCAAGGGGCGGAACTCAAGACGCTTAACATCAAGCACTATCCAATGCTGAGGAGCTTGAAACCGCCCTACGTGAAGAAATAGGCGCGGCAGGGGAGAGAGAACATGGTCAAATGGATGACAATCCTGTTCGGATCCGTGCCGATCCTCGGTTGGCTGGCCAGCATGCCGTGTAACTGGTCGCATTTTGGCACACCGTTTACCGCGTGCGGAGAATGGAACAACTACCCGCTCTTCCTGGCCACTCTGCCGTGTCTGCAAATAGGAGATGCGATTTTCTCTGGACATCCATTCCCTCTGGTTCTGGAACATCCATACTTGGGCGTGATTCTTTACACCTGTCTGTACGCTTCTTTATTCATTAGTCGGTTTCGTTATCGGCCTTCTCGTGCGAGGATGTGTCTTTGCGTGGACTCGCGGCAAGAAATCCGCCTGACCAGCCGTCAAGAAAAAGGCCTGGCCCGGACAGGCTACCCTTGCGGGCGCCCACCCGGGCCGAGGACCGTGCCAAGTTACGCTAGCGGATAGTGGAAAAGGCGAAACCGCAAGCGGCTTCGCTCACTCCTCCCACGCCCCTTCTCAGATGTCGAAGTACAAGCAGAACTCGTAGGGGTGCGGACGCAATTGCATCGCCTGCACCTCGTTGACCGTCTTGTACCAGATCCACGTGTCGATCACGTCGGGCGTAAAGACGTCGCCGCGGAGGAGAAACTCGTGGTCCTCGCGCAAGGCCTTCAAGGATTCCTCCAGCGAGCCCGGCGCCTGCGGCACGTTCTTCATCTCCTCGGGATCGAGGTCGTAGATGTCCTTGTCCAGCGGCTCGCCCGGATCGATCTTGTTCTGAATCCCGTCGATGGCCGCCATCAATACGGCGGAGAAGGAGAGGTACGGGTTGCAGCTTGGATCGGGGCAGCGGAACTCCAGCCGCTTGGCCTTGGGGTTTGGGCTGTACATCGGAATGCGGATGGCCGCCGAGCGGTTCCGCTGCGAATAGGCCAGGTTCACCGGCGCCTCGAAGCCCGGCACCAGCCGCTTGTAGCTGTTGGTGGTCGGGTTGGTGATACCGCAGAGCGCGGGGGCGTGCTTGAGGATGCCGCCGATGGCGTAAATGGCCATGTCGCTCAAGCCCGCGTAGCCGCTGCCGGCAAAGAGCGGTTCGCCGCCTTTCCAGATGGAAATGTGCGTGTGCATGCCGGAGCCGTTGTCGCCGTAGAGCGGCTTGGGCATGAAGGTCACCGTCTTGCCGTACTTCTTGGCCACGTTCTTGATGATGTACTTGAACATCATCATCTTGTCGGCCATGGTCACCAAGTTGTCGAACTTCATGTCGATTTCCGACTGCCCCGCGGTGGCCACTTCGTGGTGCTGGGCCTCGATGTTCATCCCGCAATCGACCATCGTCTGCATCATCTCGTTGCGGATGTCCATCATCTGGTCGGCCGGCGGAACCGGGAAGTAACCTTCCTTGTACCGCAGTTTATAGCCCAGGTTCGGCCCCTCTTCGCGGCCGCGGTTCCACTGACCCTCGATGCTATCGAGAAAGTAGTAGCCGCTGTTGGCCGTCTGGTCGCAGCGAACGTCGTCGAAGATGAAGAACTCCGCTTCCGGCCCGATGAAGCAGGTGTCGCCGATGCCGGTGCTCTTCAGATAGTTCACGCTCTTGCGGGCGACGTTCCGCGGATCGCGGCTGTAGTCCTCGCGGGTAATCGGGTCCTGGATGTTGCAGATCATCGACAGGGTCGGGATCTTGCAGAAGGGATCGAGCACGGCCGTCTCGGGCTGGGGCACCACGAGCATGTCGCTCTCGTTGATTGCCTGCCAGCCGCGGATGCTGGAGCCGTCGAAGCCCAGTCCGTCCTCAAACACATCTTCGTCGAGCTTGTCGACGGGGATCGTGAAGTGCTGCCACAGACCGGGGAAGTCCATGAATCGCAGGTCAACCGCCCTTACGTTCTTTTCCCGGCACAACGCCAAAACTTCTTTGGGTGTCACTGGTCCCTCCTTATCAGGGGATAGAAAGTGGTGCATGATTGGCATCCGGTACGCTCAGCACCCAGCCGGTACTTCTTGGCACGGCCCGCAGGCGTACATCGTCGCCCCTTTTTGCAAAGGGGATGCCATAGCCGACAAATCATTATGCAGGGCAGAATGGAAGTCATTGTCCACGGTGATCTTGCGACAAATGGACGATCACGGAGCAGCCTGCGTCAGGGCTCTGAACTGCCCAATGTGTGTGCATTCAGCGAGTAAGAACTGAGCGTTTGTTCGCCTCAATGCGGCGAGAGACACTCTGGCGGGCGAGCGGTGACGATGTGCCTCGGAACGCGAATCGGACCAGAAACGGGCACGGTTCATTTCCGAACGCATTTGGGTGGCACTCCCTGAGGAACGAAGGGCGTGGCGACCCGCCGGCCACGCCCTTCGCTGCTCAGGGAGTGCCACCCAGGGATCGGACCATTCCCAGAAACGCTCTTTACACGCCGGCACTGCATCGGTACTTTCCCGCCTTCACTGTAGCAGACACCGATGTGAAACTGCGTAATCTAGTCAGGAGCTAACGGTTATGAACTTCTTCACTTGGGTTCGCGACGGCGTGAGACAGGCCGTGTTGCTGGGAGTTTCCGATGCGGTCGGCGACATCGGCACTCCCGCGGAAGGCGACGACATCGGTCAGCGGCTCTTGCAGGTAATGCGGAGCGGTCAATCGATTGTCGCCGACGTCTCGTCCCAAGAATCCCGCCCCCGCAAGAAGCTCGGCCGGTCGCTGGAGCAGATTCAGGCTGCGGCCAAGGCCTCGTGACCCGGGCCGGCCCCGGCTACTTCTCGCCGATCCGCGTCCGCAGCTTCTCCCGCTGGTCTTTCTGCGAACCCGGTTCGGCAGCCGGATCGACGGGGATTGTCTCACCCAACAACATGGTGAGCTGTCGAGCGGCGGCTTGGCGAGTGATCAGGTCCGGGCGTCCTAAAAGCGCCAGCCAGACCGCCGGCTCGCTCGCCAGGAGTCTGGCGACCTGCTCGGCCGTGTCCGCATTATCCGGCGGAGCGAGGGCCTCGATGATCCGGACGACGCGAAATTGTTGTTCGGCGTCCAGACGTTTGAAGTCGAGTTGTCGCAAGTAGCCCAACGCCGCCACGCCTCCGGCCCGCAGGCCCCGATCGGCCGCCTCACGATTGGCGAAACGATCGTCGGCCAGTTGCTCCAGGAGCGCGGCCCAGCGGACGCGATCCGACGCCGAATCCGCGATGGCCAGACGCAGCAGATTCTTCTCCATCTGACCGGCCGTCTCGGCAAGCCGCCAGCTCGGCCGCAGCATTTCCAACAGCGGGATCAAGTGCTGCCGGCACTCCTCCGGCCGCGCAATCCACAACTGCCAGAAGTCCGGGGCACGAAGGACCTGCTGCCCGGCGCCTGCGCCCAACGTCAGGGTAGTCTTCTCTCCGGCCACTTGGAGGAATTCTACCGAGGATCAGCGCGGACTTCCCCCGCGGCGCGCGGCGGACCAGCACGCGCTGATTGCTCGAAGCGACTTCGATCTTGAGTTGTTCCTCGGCCGTCGTTCGTTCGTAGGTAAGCGACGGCTGGCCATTATCGCTGTTGGCGCTGAGTGTCTCTTTTCCTTGCCCCCCGCTGCGGGTTGTGTGAAAGGAGACGGGTTGCGGGCAGGTGAGGGTCACGCGGCCCTCGACCATGTTGAATTGAAAGCCTTGGTCGCCTCGCGTGACCTGGCGCAGCAGGAATTCATCGGCGGCCTGCGCCGTGCCGGCGGCGAGCAGTCCGAGCAAGATCCCCACCATCGCGATATTTTGGAGGAATCGCATAGCTACTCTATTTTACGTGCCATTTCGACCAGTCGCAAACCACCCCGGGGAACAGTTTGGGCCATCAACCAGGAACCAGCGTCAACTCTTCGTCACCGAGCCCGGCGACGTGGAGCTCGACGCCTCCCCCGCGGGAGCCGGGAGAGACCAGAACGGCGCCTATCTCCGGGTGTGCCCGGCAGTACTCCAACGCTCGCTCTGGCCCCATGACGTAGAAGGCCGTCGACAAGGCGTCGGCCGCCGCGGCGGTAGGAGCCAGTA
The DNA here is from genome assembly GCA_963759115.1 of uncultured Planctomycetaceae bacterium. GTDB lineage: Bacteria > Planctomycetota > Planctomycetia > Pirellulales > Thermoguttaceae > CAVWXT01. The sequence continues at coordinate 1,286,966 of CAVWXT010000005.1, read as the reverse complement.
CGGTCGTCGAAAGCAGGCCCTCAGCGGGCTGGCCGGAGCGCGGATCAAGGATGTGTCCGTAGCAGCGTCCCCGATAGCGAAACGATTGGAACTGGGCGCCCGAGGTCCCCAGGGCCCGGTCGTGAAGCCGCAGCACCCCCAACCGCCGGCCGGCAAGGTGTGGATGCGGAATGCCGACCTCCCAATGTTGGGATTGCCGAGCGTCCGCGTCGGGCAGGCCAGGTTGGAATCCCCCCCTGGCCAAGACGCTGCTCTGGCCGCCGTGCAGCAGGAAATCGGCCATGCCCATCGCCCGCAGCCGATCGGCACAAACGTCCAGGGCATACCCCTTGCCGATGCTGCCGAGATTGATTCGCACGCCCGGCTTGCGAAAGCAGATCGTCCGGCGCACCGGGTCAAGTTCCACCAGGTGACCGCCGACCAGCGACCTGGCCTCGGCCAATTGGGCGTCGGAGGGAATGGTGCCGGCCCGCTGCGCGAATCCCCATGCCTCCCAAAGCGGCGCCGACGTAATGTCGTACGCGCGTTCGGTTTCCGCGTACAACCGCATCGCCAACGAGAGCAACTCGAACAACGGCGGCTCGATTTCGACCGGCTCCTCGGCGGCCAGGAGATTGATGCGGCTCGTTTCGCTGCCGGGCTGAAAGTACGATAGCTTCGCCTCCAAAGCCTCAACGAGATCGAGCGCTTCGAGCGACCACTGCGTGCCCTGTTCGTACTTCTCGGCAGGGAACTGCACCTCGAACTCGCAGGCCATCGCCCGGCGCGATACGTGGATCAGCAAGTCCTCGTTCCCAGGGCTCATCGGCGTTAGCGGCGTTCTCGGGCGTTTCCCTTCCGGCTTTTTTTCAGCAGGTCGAGCGGCCGAAGTTCCACCATTTCGGCCAGTCCCGCTTCGACCAATTCGGCGCCGGTCACGTAGCGGTTCGCCCGCGCCCACTGTTGGATCGTTTCGGGCGGGCAGCCGAACATCTCGGCCAGCCAGCGATCCATGTCGGTCTCCAACTGGGCGAAATGGCGGGCCCATTCGGCGGCCTCGCCCAGTCCGACGTTCTCCTCGCTCTGCCACTTCATGGGATGAAACAGCAGCACGCTGAAGGGCGAAACCAGTCGGCGGGCGCACGCGGCGAACGGCCACAGCGCGGCCGACGAGCACTCGCCCGCCGCCACGCCGGTCGCTTTCAATCCCCGCAACAATATCAGCGACGTCAGGGCGATCGCGCAGTACGGGCTGCCGCCGAGCGAATCGAAGTACAGGATGCACTCCCCGCCCGGCTCGACCAAGAGCAGCTTTTCGCACAGTTCCGACGCGTTCTCCGTCAGGTCGCCAACCAGGGGAATCTCGACGGGGCCTTCGTATTCGCGCTGGCGTTCAGGCATGGCGGGTGGAACCAGGCAGTCAGTGTCGCAGTGTGGATTGCCAAAGTGCTAGTCTACTGTTCTGCGTTCTGCGTTCCTAGCTCCCAGCCAAAAAATGGGCCGCGACGGGTGCCACGGGCAGCTTGTCTGCCCGTGCAGGACAAACGGGCAGACAAGCTGCCCGTGGCACCCAATCCGACGTCCTAAATGAGGCAGACCACCAGTTTCCAGCCAAAAAAGGGGGCCGCGCAGCCGCGACCCACCTGAGAACTGATCCGCCCTGCAAGCTTAACCGCCGAGCTAACTGAGACTGATGGCCTCGACCGGGCACACGTCGACGCACGCGCCGCAGTCGCCGCACGTATCCGGGTCGACGGCAGCCAGACCGTCTTTCATGGCAATTGCATCGAGCGGGCAGGAATCTACACACGTTTCACATCCGGTGCACTTTTCTGGGTCTACTACTGCTGCCATTTGGCATCTCCAAGAACAAGAAACAGGTAAAGTGAGCAACAAATCGCTTCCTATACTTGTACTCGGAAACCAGGTATGTCGGCCATACCTCAAAGCGACGGAGGAAATATAGTCTATATGGGGGTGTAGAAACGCCGGTTTCCTGGGTTTGGAGGAGAAGTTTTGGTCGAAGGCCGCCGGCCGTCGATCAAGATTCTCAACCCCGAACTCAGATTGACAATATTTCCAAGCAGCGGGACAATGCCCGCCGGTGATTAGGAGGGTGTTCTGCCCGCCCTTACAGCGATGGAGCGGGTGTCACGGCTGCCAGAACCGATTGAGGCGCACGCCCATTATGATGGGTAGCACGGGCGGCCTGATGCGGCGGCAGACCCGCTGACCGTCGACAAGGCGACACGGAGGTCGCGATGGCGATGGCGATGGAACGGCGACGGCGACTTGCCCCCACGCCCAACGTGCGCACGGCGGGCAGTGTCGGCGAAGATGCCACACATACCGGCCGCCAGTCGATCGGCTGGTGGACGACGGGCTGGTTCGTCGTTGCGACCCTGTTGCTCATCAACATCCCCGTCATACTGGGGATCTACTCGGGGCGATGGGACGCGGCCGATTTCTTTTGCCCCTTCCAGATGCTGCTGGGCGACTATGCCCGGCAGGGGCAACTGCTCCTGTGGACGCCGCTTATCAGCGCGGGCTACCCTGCCGGCATCGACCCACAAATCGGTGCATTTTCTCCCTTGACGGTTGGCGTGGGAGCATTGACCGGAGGGCACGAGGTCGGGTTTCGCATCTATTGGCTTGTGATCTGGGGGCTGGGCGGAGCGGGGATTGTTCCATTGGCCCGGCATTTCGCCGCGCCGACCTGGGCCGCCTATGTGGCCGCGGTGGGGTTCATGTTTTGCGGCATCTATACGGGCCATGCTCAACACACCTGTTTCTTGGAAGTGATGTCCCTGTTTCCGTGGGTGTTGTGGCGATGGGACGTGGCGATCCTCCGGCGGTCCTGGGCGGCTGCTGCCCAAGCCGGCGCGCTCTGGGGGCTCTCGGCGTTGGCCGGTTATCCAGGCATGGTGATCATCGGCGGCTTCTACCTCGGCTTGTGGACGGTCGGCAGGTACCTGCTGGGCTCGATGCACGGCGACCCGATTTCAACAGACGGAACTCCTTGCAGTTGGGGGCGGAGGCTGGTGTCTCTGGTTCTCGATGGATTGACGTTTCTTGCTGTCGCGGCGGCCGTGATGTCGCCGACTTATGCAGGGTTCCTCATCGAAAGCCGCGGCTACTCGGATCGCTCTTCTCCGCTTCCCCGAGAGGCCGCCACGACGGCCAACGCCTTGCATCCGAAGGCCCTCGCCACGTTTGCCAGCCCCTACCTGGCGGCTCTCAAATTGTCCAATCCGGAAGAATCCCTCTACCCCGGCAACGACGCCTCGACGTGCAGCGTCTACCTTTCTCCGGTCCTGTTGGTTCTGGCGGCGGTTGCACTTTGGCTCGCTCCACGGGATCGGTTCCGTTGGTATTTGGCAGCCGTCGGCGTGCTCTGTCTGCTATGCGCGATGGGTGGCAGCTTTCCCGTGCGGGGATGGCTCTACGACGCGCTGCCGCCCATGAGGTACTTCCGCCATGCGGGCATTTTTCGCTGCTACTATCTGTTGACCGTCGTGATCCTCGCGTTGTTGGCGGGCCGCCGTCTCCAAGAGACACTTTGCGAACGTTCCGACGGCGTCTGGCGGGCCTTCGCCATCGCCTGCACGGTGGCGACCGCGGCGGCGTGCCTCGCGTTTGCCCTGATCTGTGCAAACGTGCCCTCAGTCGGGGGCATCTGGAACCTTGTCCTGGCGACCGCCCATCTGGCCGTTGTTTGGCTGGGCATGACGGTGGCCGCCATCGTCGGACAACGGGGCGACACGGCCGCCAAGACACGGGTCCTGCAACGACATCTGGTTCGACTGGTGATCGCCGACGCAATCATCACGGTGATCATCAGCAAGCCCATGATGTTCACAGAGCGCGGCAAGTTGTGGAACGCCGTCGAAGAAAAGCACGTGGCCTCGCTGGACCTCGGCGGAAATGGGCTCAATCGCATCCTTCGCGCGTCTTCGGAGCCGCAGAACACGAACCTGGCGATGAAGATCCCGGTGTTGAGCGGCTATAGTCCTCTCTCGAATGGTTGGTTCGAGCAATCAGTTGCCCAACCGATCCTGGCGGGCAGTGCGTCGGGCGCCGACCGCGTCTGGTTCAGCCGTCGGGCAGCCCGCGTGCCGCTGGATGAGGATTCGTTCCGCCGGTTGGTCGGGCAGACGGAGAAACTCGGCCGCCTTTGCCTGGTCGTATCTGATCCGGGGGAGATCACCGGCCAACCCGCGGCGAATGCTGAAAACGGCGATCCGGCATTCGATACCGTCGAGGCGATTCTTCCCGCCGATCCCTTGCCCGTAAAGGTCGTCGAATATTCGCCTAACGAACTGGTCCTGGACGCGGTTTGCCCCGCCGAGGGCTGGATCCTGGTGACCGACCGCTGGGCGCGGGGCTGGCGGGCGACAGTGAACGGACGCGACGAGCCGGTGGCGGTGGGCAACTTCGTCTTCCGCGCGGTGCGCGTGGAAAAGGGCGTCAGTCATCTGCACTTTTGCTACCGCCCTTTCGGTTATCCGTGGCTGGTGATCGGCAGTTGGTCGAGCCTGGGATTGGTCCTCGGGGGAGCGCTGGCCACGAGTGGGATCCGGTCGGCCAAGGGCGCGAAGGGCGTCAAGAATCAGAGCCAGGACGTTGGCATCGGAGGGACTGTTTGCCTCCGCCACGATATGGAAAGTCAAGCCAAGGAGGAGCAGGTCTCATGAATGGCCGCCTTTCGCCGCGATGCCGCCCGTTGTCGGACGTGTTGGTCAGCATCGTTCTGCCCGTGTTCAATGAAGCGCGGGTGCTCGCCACGTTGCTGCAACGCCTGAGGGAGTCGCTGACGGCCTGCGGCGCACCGTGGGAAGTCATTTTCGTCAACGATGGCTCGCGCGACCAGAGCGCCGCCATCCTCGACCAATTGGCTTGCGACAACCTCCGCGTGCGCGTGGTCCATCTGTCGCGGAACTTCGGCCATCAGGCCGCGCTCCAGGCGGGACTGGCTCACGCTCGCGGCGACGCGGTCGTGCTCATGGATTCCGACATGCAGGACACGCCGGAAGCCATCGGCGCGTTCATCGCGGCGTGGCAGGAGGGCCACGACGTGGTCTACGCGATTCACACCCAGCGGAAGGAAAACCCGCTGAAGCGGCTCCTGTTCGCGGCGTTTCACCGCTTGCTTTCGCGGATTACGCCGATCGGGATTCCCGCCGACGCCGGCAACTTCGGCCTGATCGATCGCCGCGTGGCCGAGCAGATCGCGGCGATGGGCGAACGCGACCGGTACTTTCCGGGGCTGCGGTGCTGGGTGGGATTCGCCCAGAAGGGAATCGAGGTGGAACGCAGCGCGCCTACGACGACCGGCCGCGGGTGTCCTTCTTGGGGCTCTGTCGTTTGGCGAAAACGGCCATTTTCTCGTTCTCCGCCTTCCCGCTGCTGTTCTTCCAACTCCTCAGCGTGGCGGCGACGACGCTCTTCGTGCTGGCCAGCGGCTTTGCCCTCTACTGCAAACTATTCACCGACCTTGCCATTCCGGGCTGGACCTCGCACATCCTGTTGGGCAGCTTCTTCGGCGCGCTCAACTCATTGGGAATCTGCACCCTGGGCGAGTACGTTATCCGCATCTACGATCAGGTCCGCGCCCGGCCGCTGTACCTCGTCGACCGCACCGTCAATCTCGACGCCCACATCGGCAGGGAACGACGGGACGAGGCGCCCGGCGCGGAATCGCCGACCGCGCATAGCCGAGCCGCCTGACGGTGGCCGCCGGCTCGCGGCCGAGCACGGGCTGACGTCCCGTCGGCCGCTAAACGCTGCGGTTCTGGGCACGGTTCATTTCCGAACGCATTTGGGTGGCACGCCCTGAGGAACGAAGGGCGTGGCGACCCGCCTACCACGCCCTTCGTTCCTCAGGGCGTGCCACCCAGGTATGAACCATGCCCGGTTCTGAACGCGGAGCGAATGCATCGCGAACCCTCCGAGCCGGCCGCACGACGTTGCTGCTTCTTCTGCGACCGGTGGCGTTTGCCTTCGATGCGGCGCCGCACGGACGCCCGCGTGGGGCGCGTAGGTTTGCGCGAAGGGGCCGGTGCGGCTGCCTCAAAGAGCATCTGGCGGAGCTTTTCCAGGCAGTCGGCCGCATTGCGGCCGGCGTCGCGAAACCGCTGGCTCACCAGCAACAAGTCGCCCTCCGACGTGATCCGGCGACCGTACTTCGCCAACAGCCGCCGGCGCACCGCCTCGGGCAAGGCCGCGCTGGCGACCACCGGCCAGCGGAGTAGCGCCTTGCTGTTCACCTTGTTGACGTTCTGCCCCCCCGGGCCCCCGCTACGGGCGAACGTGAACTCGAACTCCCTCAGCGGAATCTGAAGATGCGAGGTGATGAAGAGCATAGCAGTCCGTTGAAAAAGGGGACAGGCACCTCACGACCATTGTTTCTCGCGGGGTTTTCGCTTGTCCGTTCGGAGCCAGTCCCCTTTTTCAACGGACCGATAGCGGCAGTCACACTTATCGCCCTCCGGAAGGCGACATTGCGACTGTCGCTCCAACGCCGGCCACCTACTCGGCTCCCTTATCCCCTCTCTTCACTCCCCTCTCCACCAGGCTTCCGAACGCTTCCTTGGCGTGCTGGAGGAGCGACGGGTAGTCGGCCGTTTCGAACTCCTCGCCGAGCAGTTCCATGTCGTAGTAACCATCGTAACCGCCGGCCTTCAAGGCGGCGACGATCTCGGCCAACGGCACAATGCCCTCGCCGAGGCGGCACCGGTTCTGCTCGCCATCGGGCGGACGCCGGGCATCGCCAAGCTGCACCAACGCCACGTGCGGCACGATCGCCGCGACGCGTTCCGCCAGCCGGCCCTCCAAACCGAGATGGTACGTGTCGAGCACCATTTTGACCTGCGGGTGCGCCACTTCCTCCAGCAGCCGAAGCGTATCGTCAAGACTGGTCAGAAAGGTCCATTCGGCGGCGCAGCCGGGATGCATCGGCTCGATGGCCAACGTCACCCCCAGTGACTCGGCCTGGGGGGCCAGCTCTGCCAGGGCGTCGTGAATCAGTCGCCGGGCGTGGTTATAGGTGTGCCCTGCCCTGGGTCCACTGAATACCACCAGCGTGTGGCATTTCAGTTCGGCCGCCGTTCGCACGGCCTCGGCGGCGTCCTCCACGCTCTCGCGGTAGCTGCGGCCATCACTGCCAGTGAAACCGCCGGCCCAAAATAGATGGGCGACTTTCAGCCCGCTCTGGCGCAGCAGTTCGACGGCCTTCGACTGGCCGCAGTCGGAGAGTTTCTGCCGCCAGACGCTGATCGCGGAGATGCCAGCCGCTGCATAGCGTATTACGTCCTCTTCGAACGACCACCGGAACGTGGTCGTTTCGTTCATCGCCAGTTCCGCCATCCGTGCCCCCTCCGTAGTACGATGATCCTTTTGCCAGCGGAGAACAAAGTATAGCCGGTGGGCAGCTTGCTGCAAACGGGAGACAGGAGGGGCGGAAACTGCGCTGCTGCGCAAAGCCGATTGTTGTTCACCACATCGACGCCCGGCTGTAAATGTGGCGAGTCACATCTCCAAGCTCGTCCTGGTCCGCCGAAACAACAATCTTTAAGGAAGCCGACTGGCAATCGTCGAAGGAACAGGTATACTAGCAAACAATCTTGCAGGGCGAAAGCCCTGACAGATGGGCTTCTGCAGGTTCCTGCCCCACCTGCGGAGGCCTTTTTTATTGGCATTTGGCATTATGGGCTAAACGGCTGCGACAGCCGGGAACCCATCCGTGGCGTTGGCCGGGGCCAACTCTCGCGCCCAAGCCCGATCAGACGGTTATCGGGACGCGAGAATCAAGTCCACACTATCCTGATACGGATCGCGGCGGATGCCGTTGGCCAGCACGCCGCTCATCAGGTTGTCTGCCAAGGCGTTGAGATCGTCGAGCCCGGCGATGTGCCCGAGCTCGTGTTCCACCACAGTCAGCAGGTCGATCCGATCGACGGCCCGCGGATCGATGGCCAGCAGTTGCTGGCTATTTCCGCTGGCCACAAACTCCTCATCCGTGGCCGGAGTGGGATCGACAAACCAGCCATTCCCCGCGGCATTGGTATCGATGTACACGCGATCCGCAGAGACTACCGCCTCGCCCAGTTCCGCGCCCGCCAGATCGCCAATGACGAACTGCACGTGCGACAGCTTGTTGAGGGTGGCGGCGTCCAGGCCGGCGCTGGCCCAGCGGGCAATCGCCTCGGCGACAATCGGCTGCAACTCGCTTTGCGTTAGCGAGGCGACGCTGGAGTCCGGGGCCGCCACGACGCTGGCCGCCTGCAAGTAGGCAACCGTCTCGACCGTATACGTGGCCCCGCCCACGTGCCACGCCACCGGATCGGCCGAGCCGAGGGACGCATAGCGCGTGGTCGCGCCATTCTTGACCAACGACGTGCTCACCGCTCCGGTGGATTCGTTCTGCCACAATACGTCCGCGGTGCCGTTGTGGTCGAAGTCTCCGACGGCGGGCACCTTCCACACCGTGGGATCGTACGTGCCGACGGTTGCCCAGGAACTGTACGCGTTCTTCTTGATGAGCCAGTCGCCCGTCAATCCGGTGGACTGGTTCTGCCACAACACATCCGAGGTTCCGTCGCCGTTGAAGTCGCCGACGCCGGCCACCTTCCACGCCACGGGATCGGCCGAGCCGAGGGTCCCATAGGCCGTGGTCGCGCCGTTCTTAACGAGCCAATCGACTACGGTTCCGGTGGACTGGTTCTGCCACAGCACGTCGGAGGTCTTGTCGCCGTTGAAGTCGCCGACGCCGGCCAGCTTCCATGTGGTGGGATCGGCCGTACCGAGGCCCGTCCAACCCTTGTACGCATTACCCTTGATGATCCAGTCGCCGACCACTCCGGTGGACTGGTTCTGCCACAGCACGTCGGAGGTCTTGTCGCCGTTGAAGTCGCCGACGCCGGCCACCTTCCACACCGTGGGATCGGCCGTGCCGAGGGTCGCCCAACCGGCGTACGCGCCTTTCTTGATGATCCACGTGCCCGTCAATCCCGTTTGCTGGTTGAACCACAGCACGTCCAAGGTGCCGTCGGCGTTGAAGTCGCCGACGCCGGCCAATTTCCACGACGGATCGACCGTGCCGAGGGTCGTCCAACCCGCATAGGCGCCGTTCTTAATGGTCCAGAAGCCCACCAATCCGGTTTGCTGGTTGAACCACAACACGTCCGAGGTGCCGTCGCCGTTGAAGTCGCCGGCATAGGTGCTGTCGACCAACGTGATCGTGGTCGTGCCGGTGCCGGTCGGCGGGGCCGGCCAAGGATTCGCGAAGCTGTCGTAGATTCCGGTGGTGCCGTTGGCGGGACCGACCCAGAAGATCGCATATTCGCCGGCCCCATCGAGGGCGATGGCCGGAGTGATCTGATCGCCGAGCATCGTGGCGTTGATGCGGAACTCGCCGAGCGCCTGGGAACTGCCGGGGAGGTGATAGTCGGAGCCATCGGCATTGAAGACCCGGGCGAAGATGCCGTAGTCTTTGCTCGACACGCCGCTCACGCTGTCCTGGCCGAAGCTCGACCAGGTGATCACGTAGTCGCCCTTGCTGTCCATGCCCACGTCGGGCTGGTATTGCCAGTTGAGCGTGGTTTGGTTGATACGGACGTCGGCGGAATCCAGCGCGGCGCCGGCCGCATTGAAGCGGCGGGCGTAGACGCCGTAGCCGCTACCGTCCTGGCCGAAGCTCGCCCAGGTGACCACGAAGTCGCCATTGGTATCCATGGCCACCTTCGGGTCGATCTGCTTATCGTTCGTGAACTGGTTGACGCGGAACTCCCCGCTGACGGTGCCGTTGGCAAAGAACTTCTTGCCATACACGCCCCAGTCGCTGCCGTCCTGGCCAAAGCTCTGCCAGACCACGGTGAAGTCGCCGTTGGGATCCATGGCGACGTCGCTGAGGTCCTTACGGCTGGTCAAGTTCGAGTTGACCAGGAACTCATTGCCTGTGGCGCCCTGGAGATTGCCGTGCCGGGCGAAGATGCCGCTCTGCCCATTAACCTGGCTCGCACTGGTCCAAGTGGCCACCCAATTGCCCGCACTATCCATCGCCACGGACGGCATGTCTTGGTTATTGTCGGTGGTCTGATTCACGAGGAATTCCCCGCCGATTGCCGCCCCCTTGTTGTCGTACGCCTGGGCGAAGACCCCTTGGACGTCGGCGACGCCCGCGCCCGCCCACACGATAATGAAGTTGCCCTGGCCATCCATCGCGACGCCCGGCTGCTCGTCGGAGGCGAAAGTCGTTGGGTTGACCACGAATTGCCCACCCACGGCCACGCCGTTCGCGTCGAACCGCTGCGCCAAAACGTCTCCGAAGCCGTCGATCCAGGCGGCCACGTAATCGCCCAACGGATCGGCAGCCACGGCCGGATGGTCTTGCGTGCCCATCAGCGGGCTGCTCACCGGGGTGTCAATACTGCCGGCCGGAGGCGTACCGGGAGGCGGAACCGTCACAGGGCCACCACCACCACCACCGCCACCGCCACCGCCGCCGCCACCACCACCGCCGCCACCACCACCGCCGGTGCCGCTGTTGATGATGAACGTGCGGCTAAAGTTGCCGCTCCCCGGCAGCCCGGTAAGGGCGCCGTCCAAGGCGTTGCCAAACAGGTCCTGGATGGCGTCGGTGGCCGTCAGGACGTAAGTGCCATCGGTGAGGGGTTGGTTGCCGGCCTTGGTCGCGTCGCTGTCGAAGGTAACCGTCGCCTCGTACCGGTTGGTGGCCGAATCGAGGCCGAACGTCACCGAGCCAATTTGCGAAACGATGTTGCCATTCTGCGTGAGAATCCAGTTGGCCGGATTCGTCACGCTATGGGCGCCCAGTCCCGTCTGTCCGGGATCGGGCCCGTTGGCGGTCGACAGGTTCTCCGTAAAGTCGACCATGAAGCTGCCTACGGTGCTCGTCAAGACGTCGCTCTCAAAGACCGGCGTGAAGACGGGCTTCGAGTTGACCGTGGTGACGTTGAAGGTTTCGACCGCTCGCGGGCCGGCGGTATCCGCCAGTTGGTTGTAGCGTTGCAGGAACACGCCTTGGTTGTCGCCAATGCTGCTCGTGCCGTCGATGCCGGTGCCGCTCCAGACGACCACGGTGTCGCCGTTGTCGTCCATGGCGATGCTGGGGTAGCGCTGGTCGCCGGCCTGCGTCGTGTTCGCTTGGAACTCGGTGTTCAACTCGCCGTGTGGGCCGTAATTGGTCGAAGTGCCGACCAGGCTGTTCCGCACGTAGCGCTGGCCATAGATGCCATAGCTGTTCGGCATGTCCGGGCCCGTGCCGTTCGCCGGCCGGTCCTGGAAGCTTTCCCAAACGATGGTGAAGTCGCCGGCCGCATCCATCGCCACCTTGGAATACTGCTGATTGTTCGGGGTGAACGTGTTGACCAGGAATTCCTGGTCCTGGATCGTACCATCGGCAGCCGGCGGGCCATAGACGAAGGCCGTGCCGTCGGCGTTGAAGCGGCGGGCATACACGCCGTTTTGGCCGTTGGCGCCGGCGCCGGGGCCGCTGCTCGCGCCGTCCTCGCCGTAGCTGGTCCAGGTCACGACGAAGTCGCCGTTGGTGTCCATGGCCACCGACGACCACTTTTGGGTGCCGGGGGTGGCGGTGACGGTGGTGGTGGGGGGGGTGGTAGCGTTGTTGACGACGGTGGTGGCGTCCACCAGGATTTCCGCCCCGCTGCCCAAGGTTACGGCGTCGATCCAACTCGCGTAGAGCGAGACGTTCACATCGGCGCCGATGTCGCCGAAGCTGGAATTCGTGCCGGGCACGGCGTCCCAGGGACCGGGGATCGACTCCCCGTAGCTGGTCACGCCGGCAATCTGGCCGTTGATGAAGTTTGGTCCGCCGGAATCGCCCGGCGCCGATATCGCTTCGTTCACGCCGAGTCCCAGATCGTGGACGTTGACCGAAGGCAGTTGCCCAAACACGTCGTTCTTCGCTTGTCCGCTGTCGAAGTCATAGATCAGGGCGTCGGGATTGTCGCCCAGCAGGCCGGCGTTCCCTTCCCATTTGTTCTGCGCGGCGTGGTTGGTGTCGATCGTCCCGGTGGCCAACACGTTGCCGGTGGATATCGTGTCGCCGGTCGTGCCGACGCCGCTGTCGCCATAGCCGACCATCGTGAACACCTGGCCCACTGCGTTCGGCTGGCGGTAGATGTCGTAGCCCTGGACGCCGGCAGGCGCCGGCGCGGCGAGAGTGAGAATGGCCAGGTCGCCGCCGCTGACCCACGGCACGCCCTTGTACAGCGGATTGACCGCCACGTTCGTCACCAGCGCGGGAAGGACTACCTGGTTGCCCTGCGCGTCGACCAGGTTGAAATAGACGTCGATGCTCGTGGCGACCATGTTGCCCAGGTCGTCGCACACCACGTGGGCGGCCGTCAGGATGTGGCGATCGTCCAACAGCACGGAACCGCTGCCGATGGCGAACGTCCCTGCCGGCAGGTCGGTGCGGCCCACCACGAGCTCCACCACGCCGCTCAAACCCGGATTGCCGGTAACCACCACGTGGTTGGCCGGGTTATCCGTCGTTACCGACAAAGTCACCGGTTGGGCGCCGGGAAGCGATTTCGACGTGCTGTCCGAAAGCATCTCAATGTTCGTATTGGTGGCGCGGATCACGTCGTTCGAGGCGAACTGCTTGGCGTACACATTCGAATCGAACTGGTGTTGGGCATCCTCGTCCTGGCCGTAGCTCGTCCAACTGATGACGAAGGCCCCCGTGGCGTCCATGGCGATGGCCGGGAACATCTGGTCGCCGGCCGTGGTGTCGTTGACGCGGAACTCGCCGGGCGCCCCTTGCAGCCGCGTGCTGATCGTGATCGACGCCGTCGAGGTGACGGTGATCGGCGTCTGGTCCTTGCTGCCGTCCACGCCGGTGAACTGGATGGCGATCTGCGTGCCGCTGAGGGCGGCCACTTTCACGTGGGCGCCGATTGCCGTCAGCTTGTTTTGCACGTCTTGCGCGAACGTCACCGTCGTGCTGCCGGGCATGTTCCCCGTCGCGGCGCTCGGGTAGGTGATGGTGGCCGTCGTCTGGCCGTTCCAACTCAAGGTAAAGGTGCTGCCGGCCTTGACCCCGGTGAAATCCACGATGTCGAGCTCGTCGGTGCCGCCGATGGCCGCGCCGGTGGTGGCGTCATAGCGCTGGGCATAGATGCCGTAGCCGCTGCCGTCCTGGTTCTCACTCTGCCAGGTAATCGCGAAGTCGCCGTTGGCATCCATAGCCACGACCGAGTACCGCTGGATGTCGGCGGTGGTCGAGTTGACCATGAACGCGGCGCCCTGCGCCAAGCCGGTGGCGTCGTACCGCCGGGCCCAGACGTTCCAGTCGCCGGAATCCTGTTCGGACCAGGTGACCACGAAATCGCCCACGGCGTCCCGCGCCACGGAGGCGTTGGTCGCGGTAGGATTGTTCGTCACCTGGATCTCGTCGTTCGGCCATTCCTGGGTACGCGCGGCGTCCTGGTACACCTTCTGCACGTGGGCGGTAGAGGTCGAGGCACGGTCATCCGGCCAGATGGCCGTGTAGAGCTTGGCGTAGATGCCGGCGGCGCCTGCCGTATCGCTGGCCCAGGCAACGACGTAGTCGCCATTGGCGTCGGACGCGGTGGCCTGCGAGTTGGGCGGGGCCGTATACTGGTTGCCCGCCGTGGTCGAGTTGACCAGGGTTTCGCCGCCGGTGGGCAGGGCCACGCTGAAGCTGCGGGTGAACATCGTGCCGTTGGGATTGAAGCCCGTGCGGCCCAAGGCGTTGCCCGCCTTGTCGCGAAGCGACGTCTTCCCCACGAGTTGATAATGGCCGTTCGGCAGGAACGTCGAGGCCGTCTGGCTGCTGCCGTTGGCCTTGAGCGTAATGACGGCCTCCCACTTGTTGTTGGCCGGGGCGCTGGGGTTCAGCCGGTTGGCCTCGTTCATGCCGTAGCTGATCGAGACGATGCCGCCGGTCACCAGGGAGCCGTCCTTCATCAGGGCCCAGTTGGCGGGATTGGTCACGCTGTTCACCCCGGTGGGACCGGTGTTCATCATGTCTTCGTCGAAGGTGACGATCAACGTGGTGATGGGCGTGGTGATCGTGTCGCCGTTGTCCACCGTCTGGGCGACGGTCTGCTGCGGCAGGCCGGTGGGCGTGGGCAGGAGGAGATCGGTGGCCGTCGGACCGGCCGTGTCGGTGCTGTCCTGGAACGTGCGGTATTGGAGACTGACGGTGACATTCGCAGTGTCGGTGCTATACGTCTCCTGATTCCAGACCATCACGAAGTTGCCCGAATCGGTCATGGCCATGGACGGATACGCATCGACCGCGCTCAGGTAATTGCCTACGATTTCCACCAGCGGCTCGCCGACGGCGGCCGGGGCGCAGTTCCGCCGCCCGCGGGCGCGGCGAGTGTCATCGTATTCCAATTGCCCGTCCCCGCCGTCAGCGAGACAGGATAATCGTGCGACTCGCCCATGAAGGTGATTTCATAGACGTCGAAGGGGACGCCGTTGGGACCGTTCGCCGTGGGCTCAGGGGCCCCGTTCCACACCCAATAGGGTTCCGGATCCAACGCGGTGCCGCTGCGTTGGGTCATCTCCGAAGGGGGCACCAGGCGAACGATGACCGTGCCCTGATATATTACCGGGGGAGAACTCGGGTGCGGGTAGTCGGTGCCCAAGGAGGCGGCGCCGCGAATGGCCGACTCGATCGCCGCGGCCGTCTTGGCGGCGTTGATGCCGACGACTACGCCGTTCACCGTGAGAAACACGGGGGTAATGGTAATGTTGTTGGCGGTGGGACCCGGTCCGGTCACGCTCAGCGCGATCGTGCCCGCAGTGGCCAAATCCTGGATGGCCAGCATGTAGGTGGCGTTGGTTTGGTCGCCGCGATCGGCATTGGCCACGCTGTTGGTGCCGATGATCTGGGTGATGCCGGCGTTGAATTGGGAGAAGTCGACGGAGTAGTTCGCCCCGCGCAGCAGACCGACGTTCTCGACCGCGCCGGAGGCCGTATAACCGGGCGTGTACGGGTAAATCCCTTCCATCTCGGCCCGGTCCTGGGCAAGCTGGGCATCCGTGTAGCCGAGGACCTGCTGGTCGTACAACAGCCACATGTTGATATAGCCATCCACGTCGACTTTGCGGCTGCTGCCGTTATTGGGGTCGATCGTGGTAATGTTGTACGAGTCTTGTACCTGGCTGGTCAGCCCGCCGGTAAACTCCGAAATGTCTGGTCCGAGGGGGCTCCAATAGGCGGCGGTCAGGTCGCCGTCGGCATCCATGCCCGACTGTCCCGCCGCAGCGCCGTCGGGCCAGTAGAGCGTTGTGCTGCCGCTGAGAGTGGCCGTGCTGATCTGGAACTCCGCATGGAGGGACTGAAAGGCCAACGCGTGGGTGACGGGGTCGAAGATCTGGAATTCCTGGGCGAAGACGGCATTATCGCTGGTATTGCCGGCGTTGTCTGCAATGCCGGTATGCGCGTAGGAAACCAAGAAGTCATCGTTGGCGTCGAGACATATCGACGTGTCCGTGGTGCCCCCGATGTTCTGGGCCGGCACGAGCACCGCCCCATTGGCGCCGTAGACGGCGATGCTAATTGAACCGATAAATGCATTGCCCAGGAAGTAATTCGGATCGACGGTGCTCGACCAGGAGAAGACCGTGACGCCGTCGCGTCCCACGCCGACGTACGGTTGGTAATCGTACGAGTTGTTGTTGTTGGTCGTGTCGACGTTGAACTCGCCGCCGAGGCGATTGCCGTTGCGGTCGTAGCGTTGGGCCTCGATCTGGTTGAAGAAGCTCAGTTGCTGCCCGCCGGTTTCCCAGGCAATGGTGAAATCGCCGTTGGCGTCCATGCCGACCGAAGGGAGCGTCTGGGCGTTCGTGGTCAAGGTGTTCACCTGGAACTGGTCGCCCAGGGGCATCACGCTCTGAATGTACGTGTCGGGCTGGCCGTCGTGGTTCATGTCGGCCTCGAACGACGGATTGCTGCCCGTGATCCAGCCCTCTGGCGAGAACCGCCGCGCGAAGATGTCGCTGACGCTGCCCGGGTTCACCGAATCGGGCACGGCGCCCTGCCAGGTGATGACGAAGTCGCCGTCGGCATCCATCGCCACTTGGGGAACGGTCTGGTCGTAGACGTCGGGGCGGTTGCTCAACGTGTTGACGTATTCCGGATCGTTCACGCGGAAGGCGTCGCTCGACTGCTTGATGATCCTCACCGAGGCCCCGCTGATTGCCGTGCCCGATTGGTCGACGACGCTCATCAGCGGTTGCTGGTTCAGTCCGCCATCGCCGGTGAAGGTGATGTCGAACTCGGAGGAACTGCGGGCGGTGATGGTGACGCCCGGCATCGCTTCCCGCGACGTGACCGGCGCCGTGTACGGCACGTACTGGGTCGTCTGGGTGATGTCGGCGACGGGCGGCAAGAAGACGCCCGGCGATGAGACTTGCTGCGTCGTCAGCGAAAAGGCGTACTGGATATTGGCCGCCGTGACCGTCGAGTTGGCGGCCGAGACGAAGATGTTGATGGTTTGGCCGGGCAGCCGTTCCGGCGTCAGAGTGGCCGTCGGCAAGTAGGCGCCGGGGAGGGTGGAAACCCCGACCGAGTTGTAGCACGAGAAACTCAACTGGCTGATCGCATTGCCGCCGGAATTGTTGCCATAGTTGATGAGGTAGTTCTGGGCGTCGACGGCCGTCACCGTGACGTCGCTCAGTTGAGAGACGCCCGTCGCCCGCAACGCGTTCTGGATCAGAGTGGCGGAGAAGGTCGGATCGTTGAACGAGTCTGTACGACACGGCACCGACTTGCACGCCGCCCCAGTTGATCTGTACCGAGCCCGACATGATGGGGTTGATCGCGGCGAACGGCTGGTTGCCTTCCGTGATCTGCAACTGGTCGACCTCGTTGCCGTTGTAGTCGAGGGAGAAATAGTGTTGGCCCGTCGCCGCATCGATGGGCAATTTGGTGAGATCGACGTTGCCCTGCGCGTTGACCGGGAGATCGACGCGTTGCACCGCGTCGGTGAAGTAGCGGGCATAGATGTTGGTGTCGGTTGCCTGGAGGCCGGTTGTCGGATCGGTAAAGTTCGTGCCATCGTTCTGGGCCCAGACGGTCACGAAGTCGCCGTTGTTGTCGGTGGCGACCGACTTGCCGGCGAGCATGGGGAGATTCTGGTTCTGCCACGAGGTGGCGCTCTGTTGGATGCCAACCGCTACCAGAGGCGGCAAGTTGGCATAATTGATGATCGCCTGATTGACGGGCATGTCGGTGATGTTCACCGGGGAGACCGACAGGAGTTGGCGGGCCTCCAACGGATCGACCGTTAGACGCCGCGCCTTGTGGCCTCGGGCCGGGCGGCGCTCGACGCCCAGGAGACGGTCCCACACGCGGTTCCAAGCGGACTTACGGTTGCGAGTCTTCGGCTGTTGCAGCACTGACATGGGTCTAGTCCCTCTCTCCAAAAAAAGTTTCCGGAGTTCCGGCGTCCGGATTCTATGTTCCCGTTCCTGTTTGGTCTAATCTCGTAGGGTGCGTGAAACGCACCAAATCTCGTAGGGTGCGTGAAACGCACCAAATCTCGTAGCGTGCGTGAAACGCACCATTCGACGTTCCCTGGTATTGCCGTGGTGCGTTTCACGCACCCTACCATGTTCCTAAAGGTTGTACCGGGTCGGCGCGCCCGCCGACCAACAAAGTTGATTCGTGTGTGGCGTCGTGGATATTCCCCGCGGGCGGCGCACGATCGCCGGCCGGCTCCCGAATCTCGCTGCTCGGCCGCAGCCAGTAGCACGACTCGGGATTGGTCATCGCCTGGCGCGCCTCCGGACGCAGCAAGTTGAGAATCATCGGGCGGCGCACGCCGGGCAGGAACTGCACGTCGTAGAGTTCCTCGCAGCCGGCGGTGAACTCGAAGAAGCCCACCTCCCGGCCGTCGCGAACGTCGACCACCGCCACGCCGCAGAGGAGCGGTTCGCCGCGCTGTTGGACGGGCAGCCCGCCGAAAATGTGCCGCTCGCGAATTTTCGACAGCCCCACCAGCGCGTACGGGCCGCGAAAAGCACAGCCCGCGCAGATAGCCCGGCAAGCGGCACACCACCTCGGCCTGGCCGCTCGCGGCTCGTCCACGCGGAGCAGTTCGCCGGCGCCGGAGTTCAGCAGCCAGAGCCGGCCGTCGTGCCAGCGGGGCGAATGCGGCATGGCCAGCCCGCCAAGCACGATCTCGTCGCTCTCCACGTCGATCAGCACGCCGCCGGTGGCCTTTTGCTCGCGCCAAGCGCCCGCCGCGTCGGTGGTCCCCAGCGCGGTCACGTAGCGCGGCCGGCCGTCGCGCACGGCAATCCCGTTCAGATGGCAACGGTCTTCCGGCACGAGGTCGGTGACGAACCGCGGCTTCCACGCCGGCACGAAACTGAAATCGTAGCTCAGCTTCGCCAGGCAGGAGAACCGCGTCGCGGCCAGCCAAATCTCGTCGCCCAGCATCGCCACGTCGTGCGTGTGCAGATCGCCGGTGTGATACGTCGCCCGCGGCAAATACAAGGCATCGTAGCGTCCCGGCTGGTCTTCCAGATATTCGTGCGCCAGGATCGGCGAGTTGGCGAAGACCCAAAGATCGTGACGAGTGGCCAGCACGAGCCGGTTGCCCGAGACGGCCAAACCCAGCGGCTTGTCGAACTCCCGCATCAGCAACGTGACGCTGCCGGCCATCCCAGCCGATCATCGCCACCTTGCCGGCTTGGTAGGTAGAGACCGCCAGCGAGCCCTCGAAATGGGCCAACCAGTCTGCGAAATCCCGCGATGCGGAACACGAGACGGCAACGGGCGCGTCGCTAGCGGCGTGTGTGTTCATGCCGAAAGAATGTGTGTGTTTCCCAGAAGAATGAGTGTGTGTTCGAGCGATTCTGACGCGATAATTGCCCCCCTACCGCGTCGAGACTAGCGCGAGCCTATGTTTTCTATGATGAATAGACCGCCGTAAAATGTCAAGCAATTCCTTTGGGGGTGAATTTGTTTCCTATGCCTGTTCCACCGGTCCCGCGGTTTTGCCCCGATTTTGGCCCTTTGCCGTGCTTCTCAAGTGAAATTCAGTGCCCCAATATTGTTGATAGC
This sequence comes from uncultured Planctomycetaceae bacterium, assembly GCA_963759115.1. Lineage (GTDB taxonomy): Bacteria > Planctomycetota > Planctomycetia > Pirellulales > Thermoguttaceae > CAVWXT01. The sequence continues at coordinate 1,267,894 of CAVWXT010000005.1, read as the reverse complement.
TGATCTCTGCGTTTACTCGCCGTTTCGCTACAGGGTGCGAGACAAAACAACGTCTACATTAGCCCACTCGGGGTATTCGTTCCGCAAGTTGCGGAAGCTGGGTGTGTTAGGGCAGAAAGCATCGGTCGTTGATGCAGATGGCTCCTGCCCACGCGATTCCGCAACGAAATGGCCGCCTCGTCAGGCGGCCCTTGTGCCAAAACGAAGCAAACGGTTCGTCGTGAACCACGCTGCCAACGCACCAGAAGACGCAATCGACGTCTCAAAGCGCCCGGCCCTGCGGCGCGTTAGTTTCGCCAAATCCGTTACGACCGCACCATCTGCCTATCTATACTTGTCTGCGCCGGTCAAAAAAGTTCAGAAGATTATCCGCAATCGGCCCGGTGGGCGATGTTTGGAGTGAGTTTCGCCGTTTTTCGCACGCTCTGATGCGAGTCGCGGCGGCTCCCGGCGGAATTTGCCGTGTCGGCAGAATGGAACCGATGGCCGCGCGGGGGGGCCATCTCAATGCCGCCTCGACCGCGGCTTGACATCTCGGGGAAGATGTGGATAGCTGGCATTAGGCGGGCGTGCGTCCACCTGTGCAAATATTGGTCAATTGCCCGGAATCCCCTGAACCTTCTTGACCGGGCCGGTCAAGAATAGATAGACAGATGCTCTGATGTTGCTGGATCGGGCGAGGATCAACGCGCTGATGGACCAGGCGTCGTCGGGCGATGCGGGGGCCTTCGGTACGTTGGCATTGACGGTTCAGAGCGAGTTGTACCGCCTGGCTCTGGCGCAAGGGCTGCGGCGGGAAGACGCGGCGGAAGTCACCCAAGAGGCGCTGATGCGAGCCTACGCGGCCCGCGCCGAATGGAAACGCGGCTCCGAGGCGATGGCTTGGTTGTGCGGCATCACCGTAAACGTCGTCCGGGAATATCGCCGCAAGGAACGACGCCGGGGATCAGCCTGGTTGGACCTGACCGGGCGCGACGTTCCCGCCGGCGTGGGGGTTGAGGGGCTTGTCAAGAATGATAGGTTGGGGCCGGAGCAATTGCAGTATTTGATGGAGGCCGTGACGGGACTTCCACCCCGGCAACGCGAGGCAATCGCCTGCCGATACCTGCGGCGGATGAGCATCCGAGAGACAGCCGAAGCCATGGGTTGTGCGGAGGGGACAGTGAAATCGGCCGTGGCTGCCGCCCTGGAAAGACTGCGAGATCTCTTGGAGGAGGATCGATGACCACCAACGACCGAGACCACCAGACGGGCGACGGATTTGCCGGCGTTTTGCGTGGGCTGGAGACGCTCGCCGAAACGTTGGACGTCCAGGAGTATCCGGGAGCGGCGTGGGTCGTGGCCAAGCCGCGCCCCGCCAGGCGTTGGGCGTGGAGAATCGCGGCCTCGTTGGCGGCTGCCGCGGCCCTTCTGGCCGTGGCGGTCTACCACGGCGCGAGTTCGCCGCCGGGCATCGCGCCGGTGGAACCGGATGGAAACGCGCTGGCTCTCGTCGCGGCCACGTCCGACGACCGTGACGCCGATTCCGAGGAACTCGCATTTTCTGATATCCTGCTCGTGGAAGACCCCGACTCGTACTCCATCATCGATCTGACCGGCGACGTACCGTTGGTGTCGTTTGCGACGAAGGACTCGTACACCGCGGTGTGCGCGGAACCTCTGCTGCCGGAGCCGTCCTCGTAGGCGCCGACCGTCGGCCAGGCGACATGACGGGGCTCGCACACAGCTCCCGCATGATGAAAAGCGGAAACACACTCTGCAAGACCCTGGCGGCACGGAGAGTTGCCGGACGACGCATGACAGACCTGTGGGAAGCAAGCATGAAGCGACTGGTATTGTCGGCGGTGACGGCGGTTGCCCTGGCAACGGCGACGATCTTGCGCGCCGGCGAGCTGCCGGGCAAAGGGGCCGCGGGCGGAATGGACGCCAAGCCCGGTCGCGTTCCCGTGCGGAGCAATCTGGCCGCGAATGCCGCGGGAGGTCTGGGAGGAGCGACCTGGTACATCTCGTACATGGATAAGATCGTCAAGCTGACCGACGATCAGAAGGAGGCCATTGCCCAGATCTTCGAGGACCGCGAAGAAGCGATCAAGGAGTTCCAGGCCGAAAATGCCGAGAAGATCAAGGCAGCCAACGGCGCCTTGATGAAGACCTTTCGGAGCAGGGACCGGGACGCCATCGCCAAGGCCCAACGGTCCTACCAGGAGGCGTTCACTCCGATGCACGAGATCATGAAGCGGTCGCAGGCCGATCTGACGGACGTCCTGACGGCCGAGCAGAAGGCCGCGCTGCGCGAGTACCAGTTGATGACCGCGGTAAGGAACATGGTGGCCCCGGTCCAGCTCAGCGAGGAGCAGATCCAACAAATCAAGGCCGCCAGCAAGGAAGGCGACCTCGAGGGCTTCGGCGGCAAGTTATACCCGACGATTCAAAAGGTCTTGACCCCCGAGCAGAAAACGACGATCACCAAGCACCGGATGATGGCTTACGCGAGGGCCGCCTTCGGCCACGCGAAGCTCTCTGCCGATCAGATGAAGCAGGTGGAGGCCGTGTGCGATGAGTTGGCTAAAGACGGGACCTTCAACGACGGCAGGCTCTACGTAAAACTCACGGAGAAGGTCAACGGGCTCTTGACCGACGAGCAGAAGGAAGCGATGAAGAAGGCCCGACGGCCGTGGGGAATGCCTGGTAGCTCAAAGGGTGGTACACCGCCTGGTGCTCCCGTTGGCGGCACAATCAAAGAGCAGGAAAAGAAGTAGCGAGCCACCCGCCGCGGCATGCTCTCGCCGCAGCTTGCCAGATTTGGCGGCTTCTCCGGTGACTGGGCTGTGAGCAACCTCTCGGTTCTACCGGCGGCCAGATTCCTAATATCTCACCCGAAATGGCAGTTTCGTGGCGAAGTTGCCGCCTTCATGCGATTCTGCGCAATATCGGATGTCTGAGTGATCTGTATTATGCTTTCCGGTCATGCAGATCAGTAAAAGTCTATGGATTGGGCTGCCGATAACAAGTTTGCCGATTACTCCGTCTGGGGTCTCGCGCAGATTGCGCCGACGCAGGCGGGGTAACGCCCGGGGGGCCCCGAGAAGCTCGTTTCCCAGCGGCATTCACTTGGCAACAGGTGATCCGCTCGCGCAAACCAGACAGGATTGGATTCATGAGTCGGCAAGCCCCCTACGTCGGCCGCGTGCTGGCCGCGGTGTTGGTTCTCTTGACCGGATGCCAACCGCAGCAGCCGTTCTATCTACGCCACGTCGATGGCGATCTCGCCCACTACAAGGCCGTGGCCACCGAGATTGAGTATCCCGATGTGGAAACCAAGCGACTCCCCGACGTGGCCAACGCCCAGAAGCCGTTCACGCTGCAGAACAAAGACCCCAAGAACTTTTGGGATCTGACCCTCGAACAGGCGACGGAGTTTGCCCTGAGAAACAACAAGGTGATGCGCAACATCGGCGGCCAGATTCAGGGTCCGCCCGATTTCATCTTGCGAAACCCGGAAACGACTCCCACGATGTACGGTCCTGCGCTGGCCGAGGCCAATCCTCGCACGGGCGTCGAGGCGGCGCTGTCGGCGTTCGACGTTCAATGGGCTACCAGCCTGAACTGGCAGTTGACCGATGCGCCGCAGAACGTGAACCCCGCCTTTGCCGCAGCAGGCCTGTTTGCCAACATCTCCGAGCACGATATTGCCAAGTTCCAGACCCAGTTGACCAAGGTAACGGCAACGGGCGGTCAGTTCTCCATCGCGAATAACGTCGCGTATGACCGGGACCGATTTCCGTATGGAACGACCGCGCCCTACGCCTATCCGTCCGACTGGAACGTGAATCTCGAGGCCAGTTGGCGGCAGCCGTTGCTGCAAGGCGCCGGCGTTCAGTTCAACCGGATCGCCGGACCGGGCGCAGCCGGGCGTGTACAACGGCGTGGTCCTGGCGCGCATCCGGACCGACAGGGCCCTGGCCGACTTCGAGGCCAGCGTGCGAAACCTGGTCAGCGACGTGGAAGTGGCCTACTGGGAGTTGTACTTCGCCTATCGGAGCCTGGACGCCGTGAACGCCGGCTACGAGATGCCCTGGTAACGTGGCGGAAGACCGCTACTCTGAGTCAAACCGGCAGCAAGGGGGGCGAGGCCGAAAAGTTGGCGCAGGCCGGGCAGCAAACCTACGTCTTCCGCAGCACGGCCGAGCAGGCGCTCACCGCGCTCTATGCCGCCGAATCGAAACTGCGCTACTTGCTCGGGCTGGCCGCCACCGACGGCCGGATGATCCGGCCCAAGGACGAACCGACGACTGCCAAGGTTACCTTCGACTGGAACGAGGTGCTCAGTGAGGGCCTGGTGCGCAGCGTCGAGCTCCGCGAGCAGAAGTATATTGTCAAGGAGAGCGAGGCTCAGTCTGATCGCCGCCAAGAACTTCCTCTTGCCCAAGGTCGATTTCGTGGCCATGTATCGCTGGCTCGGCATGGGCAACGACCTGCTGCCGGTGCCCGACGGCACCGGCACCGACTTCACGGCACGCCAGTCGGACGCCTTCTCGTCATTGACCAGCGGCGACTTCCAGGAATGGCAGTTGGGGATCCAGGCGAACGTGCCGCTGGGGTTCCGCCGCGAGTTGGCCGGCGTCAAGCACGCCGAATTGACGTTGGCCCAGGAGCGGACCAAGTTGCAGGAAGGGGAACTGGAGCTTTCGCACCAGTTGGCCTTCGCCATTCGCGAAATGGAAGGAAACTACGTCCTGAGCGAAACCAATTTCAACCGCCGGATTGCCGCCAAGCAGGAAGTCGACGCGGTAACCACGGCCTACGACGAGGGCACGGTCACGATCGACCGCGTCTTGGATGCCCAGCAGAGACTGGCGCAGGCCGAGAGCGACTACTTCCGCAGCCTGGTGAACTACGCGAAGTCGATCTCGCAGGTCCACTTCCGCAAGGGCTCGCTGCTGGAGTACAATGGCGTGTACTTGGCGGAAGGGCCCTGGCCGGGCAAGGCCTACTTCGACGCCCGTCGCCGCGCCCGTGCCCGCGACGCATCGACGTACCTCGATTACGGTTTCACGCAGCCGCGGGTCATTAGTCGCGGGCCGATCGAGCAGCATCCGGGCGGCGGGACGATGGTCGAGGGAAGCGAGCCTGAGGTTGCTCCGCTCCCCGGCCCGGCGCCGGCCCATCCGGAATTGTTGCCGACGCCGGAACCGGAACCGTTACGGCCCAGCGCGATGCCCATCGAGCCGCCCGCGCCGCGGCCGGCCGGTGAATCGCAGGCCTCGGCCTCCGGCGGCGCGAAACAACGCGGCTGGCGGGCCGTGGCCGCGACGCCGTCGGCGCCGGCGGGCAGAACCGCCGATAGCCGGGCGGCAACGGACGGTTGGAACGCCGTGCAGAAGACCAGCTACGATGAACCTCGCGAGAATCCACCGACTGCTGCAGTTGATCGGTCTGCTTCAGGTTGGAAAGAGGTACAACGCTGAGGCGCTTGCCCAGGCCTGGCGTGTCGATGCAGTCGCAGGCCGATGTTCCGTCCGGTGCCACAGGTCGCTGTTCTGACCTCGGACAGTATCATTGGCGCCGTTGCAGGTTGGTGGGGCGGGTTCTTTGCCCGTCCCGACAGGTCGGCAATCTGTCCTGCGTGTACCGTGTTCGCTGTGAACTGCCCGACCGGCGACGCCTACCCGCAATGAGGTCGAGGCGGTAAAATAGGGCGATGCCCGAACCACACGACGAACCACACGACATCGATTCGATTCTCCACGAGTGGCCTTTCAAACCGGGAGTCATCGCGGCGCGGCTGATTCGCGCCGGCGATGGGCGGGAAGTGCTCCAGATGCGGATCGAGATGGGCTTGCTGCAAATGGAAGTGGCCGGCCGGCCCGACGGCGAGCATCCCGGCGGCCTCGACACCTGTCTCGACTGGCTCAACAGCCTCATGCGCGCTCAGGGCGACTCGTTCGCGTTGAGCGACGAGCACCGCATGGAAATCGACCGCGAGTTTCTCCAGTTCTATCACCGGCGGATCTGTTGCCTGGCCTTGCGGCAGTTTGCCCGCGCGGTCGCCGACGCCGATCACACCCTGGCGTTGATCGACTTTGTGTCGGCGCATTCGCCCGACCCGCAGTGGACTGCCTCGCACGAGCAGTACCGGCCGTTTGTGCTCTTCCACCGCATTCAAGCGGCGGCGATGCTGGCCCTGCAGGACTCGGGTCCCGAGGCGGCCATCGAGACCATCAACGGCGGCCTGGACCAGATGCGAGAGGTGTTCGCCAAGTTCGGCGCCGAGGAGGAGTTCGATCGGGACGAATTGGTGGGCCAACTGGCTGCGATGAAGGAGTCGCTGCGGGAAGAATATCGCGTGGGCAAGACGCTGGCCGAACAACTGGCCGACGCCGTGGCGTCGGAAGAGTACGAGCGCGCTGCCCGGCTGCGCGACGAGATTGCCAAGCGCCGCGGCGGCCTGCAATGATGGCGATCTGTTGCACGTAGGACGGATTTCCCAATCCGTCCGAAAGAACTGGAAGGACTAGGAAGTCCGTCCTACGGTGCTGCGCAGGCTCTCGATCGGCAATACGGCGTTCATGCTGCCGCTGCGAAAGCCCTCCAGGTCGAGGGCCACGTACTTGAATCCCACCGACTTCAGGTAGTCGACCGTCTCGCGGCGAAATTGGGGATCGACGAAGGTCGACAGTTGCTCGGCGGGCACTTCAATCCGCGCCACGTCGCCCTTGTGATACCTCACGCGCATCGGCCGGAGCCCGCGCTCCCGCAGAAACCGCTCGGCCTGATCGACCATTGCCAGCCGTTCGGGCGTGACCTGCTCGCCGTAGGCGATGCGGCTGCTCAGGCACGGCGTGGCCGGCTTGTCCCAGGTGGGCAGTCCCCAGAACTCGGCCAGCCGGCGAATTTCCGGCTTGGTCAATCCGCACTCGGCCAGCGGGCTCCGCACCTTCCGCTCGCGCACGGCCTGCAAGCCGGGGCGGTACTCGCCGTGGTCGTCGCGGTTGCTGCCATCGACCACCACGGCTACGTCCAAACGGCCCGCCAACTGCTCCACCTGCGTGAACAACTCGGTCTTGCAGTGGTAGCAGCGGTCGGCCCGGTTGGCCTGATAGGCGGGATTGGCCAGCTCGCCCGTCTCGATCACTTCATGGCGGATGCCGATCTGCCGGGCGATCTCGCGCGCCTCGTCCAATTCGCCTACGGCCAGGCTGGCGCTGACGCCCGTCACCGCCACGGCGCGGTCGCCCAACGCCAGTTGAGCGGCCTTGGCCAGCACCGTGCTATCCAGCCCGCCGGAGAACGCCACGGCACAACTGCCGAAGCTGCCGAGCAAGTCCAGCAATCGGTCGCGCTTCAAAGCGAGTTCAGGCGCAAGTCAACCATTGTGTAGAAGCGGCATCTTGCCGCTTCATGCCTTCATAAAAAACGACGACTCAAAACAATGCGGCAAGATGCCGCATCTACCTATTCACCACCAATAAAAATGTCCTCCGCCGTAATGCCGTGGCGATGCTCTTTTGAGAGCCCGCATTGCTAGGGGAGCAACCTGGACCCCGGGTTGTGTGATCCGCTGCCGCACAAGGCGGTCATCGGCTATACACGCTTCCAGGGCCTTTGATTCAGGCGCTCAACGGGCATTCTTATCGGCTCACCAAAAATATCGCATCGGCAACACGAACATGGTAGAGGACACAATGCATCGTACCGGCTTCCTCACGCGGGGGCAAGGGGGGCAGGACCGTTCGAGAAACGCACACCACACCCGGAAACAACGCCCTACGCGCCGCCGTTTTCTTCAAGCCGGGCCAGTTCCCGCCGGTAGTCCTCGGGATAGTCCATGTCGGAAAGCACGGCGGAGGTGGCCACCGAAAGCTCGAAAACGGCTTCCGAGTGAGCGGCCAACAGTCCCCGCAGCCCGACGTCATCGTAGCTTGTAAGTATTTCGCTGCCATACCGCGTGGCGAACAGCAGCGGGTGTCCTCGCTTGCCGCCGTACGCGGGCACGACGATTCCCTCGCCCGTGGCCGAGAAAGATTCGCCCATCGTGCGGACCAACTCCGCGGTGATCGCCGGCTGGTCGCCCAACGCCACCAGGATCGCCTCGCACGTAGGCGGCAGCGCCCGCAGCCCGCAGCGGACCGACGAAAGCATGTCCGTCTGCCGGTAATCGGGATTGGGTACGATGCGAACGGGCCGGCCCGACAACGCCGCGGCGATCCGATCCGCCTGATGGCCGACGACGACGCGGACATCGCTGATGCCGCCCTGAAAAATCTGGTCGACGATATGCCCGATGACGGTCGTCGCTCCGAACGGCAGGAGGTGCTTTTGCACTCCCATCCGGCGAGATTGTCCGGCGGCCGGTATGATGGCGCCGATCATCGCAGCGTCTCCGATGCAGTCTTCGTGATTCTCCGAACGTAGACGATCGCAACGATCAGGCCCACGAGCCCGCCAAGGTAGCCTCCATTGTGAATGTACGCCACGCGTACGAAACTCGGAATATCGGCGACGCCAAGGTTCGCCCCGGTCGCCTCCCACGCCGCGAAGCCGGAGCCCCACTGCCGCGCAAGCCCCAGAGCGTAGCCCGCCAATCCACCCGAGACGGCCAAGGCGAACACGATCAGAAATCCGCGAAGCATGCAGCGACACGCCGCGTCGGCCGGCAGCGCGGGGACGGCAACGCGGGCCAGGAACCACGCCGCAAAGAAACCGACCCACCACGTGGCAAGAAAACCGATCTCGGCAACGAACATCTTCGGGGGCAATCCGACGTCGGCCCAATGAAACTGATCAAACTTCAGGCAGGTAAAATACTCCGGCGAAAGGGCGTACGTGATCTGATCGTGGATCGCCCCATACAGCCCCGCCAACACCGCCCCGAGCACGGCATAGCCCAGCATCCGCGGCAGCAATCTCAGGGGAATCTTGGGGTAAAGCACGTTCATCGTGGCGAAGGATCGCGGCCGGCCTTCCGCCGCACGGCAATGAGTTGGGCCGCGATGCTCACGGCGATTTCCGGCACGGTCACCGCGCCGATCGCCAGCCCGATGGGCGCGAAAACCCGATCGAGTTCCTCCTCCGTGGCCAGGCGATTCTCAAGAAAGTTCTTGCGCAGCAATGCCACCTTGCGGCGGCTTCCGATCATGCCGATGTAGGCGGGCCGCCGATGGACGCAGGCCGCCAACGCCTCGGCATCGTGCCGGTGGCCGCGCGTGACGATTACCACGTACGTGTCCGCGGCCATGGGCTCTGCGGCGATCTGCTGGGCAGCCGGACGGCAACAGACCCTGACCCCCTGCGGAAAGAGGGCCGAGTGGGCAAACTCGGGCCGATCGTCGATCACCGTGACGTCGAAGCCGATCTGCGCCGCCTGGACCGCCAGCGCCTGGCCCACGTGACCGGCGCCCGCCACCAACAGCAGCGGCCGGGGGATGACCGGCTCGACGAACAATTCGTCGCAGCGGTTTCCGGTCTGCTGCATTTCCAAGTGCGGCAGGCCATCCGCCTGCCCGGCCAACCATTCGACGCGAACCTCGGTCTCGGCGCCCGATTGTATCGTGGTTCGCAAGGTTCCGCGCTTGCGCTGCTCCAGGGCCTCGGCTGCCGCGGCGTAGCACGATCGGTGCCTGGCGACCGTGGGATCCACCAGAATCCGCATCCGTCCGCCGCAGATCGGCTCGGCCCCTCCCGCGTCGTCGTTCTCCAGATGGAAGTCAAAGACAGCGGGGCATTGCGATCGGCAGGCCTCGATGGCGACCCGCCGCGCCTCGGCCTCGACCGCGCCGCCACCCACGGTGCCCCAGATGCGGCCCGCGGCGTCGATCGCGGCCTTCGCCCCGACGCATTGCGGCGTCGAACCTTCGGTCGACAGAACCACGGCGAGAGCCAGTGGCCGGCCGCCGTCGATCAGTTCGACGATCTTCCGATGAATGTCGAGAAGGCCGTGGCTCACGCACTCGCCAATCGGTTCCATGTTCTTTCTTCCCGCAAGAAGGTGTTGAGCAACCTGCGGCGCGGATCTGTCTCGTCGATTGACGCATCGCCCTCAACAACGGCCATCCTACCTCTTTTGTGGCACATCTGCAACATTGTGCGGGTGGACTCGCGGGCGGTGCTCTCTCGGTCCCCGGAACGGATACCTTCCTGTCGAGAATGTTAGCGAGTATCCTTGGTCAAGCGACAGTCGGCCGGCCATATTCCGGCCGGATCGCAGAAGAAAGCACGAAAAGGAGCGTATAATGCGCGAAGCCAACCGCCGGCCTTCCGAAGCGTTCTGGCTGCGGGGTTACGTCTTGACCCTGGCCGTGTTTTGGACGGCCGCGGTCGGCGCCACGCTTGCCTGGGAACTGGTCAATCAGCGCAACCACGCGCGAGACCTAGCCCGGGCGGAGGCCCGAGGGCTCTGCAAGAGGAACGAGGGCTTCCTCCGCTGGTACTCGGCGCTCGGCGGCCTGTATGCCCAGGTGGGCAAGGCCACGCAACCGAACCCGAAACTCGCCTACTTGCCCGACCGGGATGCCGTGCTCCCGTCGGGCGATCGCGTGACGTTGGTCAACCCGATTAACATGCTTGCGCAGTTGAGCGCTTACTCCGACGATAAGTCGACCTTGCACGCCCGGCCGACCACGTTTGAGCAGACCGATTACAACCCCCAAACGGCTCCCGATCTCTGGGAAATCGGGGCCCTGAACGCCATCGAACGAGGCGGGGAGGAGGTGAGTGCAGTACGGCCTATCGAACAAGAGCAGTATTTGCGACTGATGCGGCCGCTGGAGCTCGAGTGGACTTGCGTGAAGTGTCACCCGGATCAGGCGAGCCACACGGGGCAGATCTATGGCGGGTTCAGCGTGTCGATTCCGATGAGCGTGGTGTGGCCCAACCAACGCGATCAAATGTATCGCAGCCTGTTGGGTTACGGCGGCATGTGGCTGGTCGGCCTGGCGGGCATCGGGCTGGGGTCGCGCAGCCTGCGGCGCCAGATGGAGCGGCGCCGTCAGGCCGAGCAGACGTTGCGGGAACACCAGACGCAGATGTTGGCGGCGCAACAGATTCAGAAACGCCTCCTGCCGTCCGGGCCGCCGCAACTGGCCGGGTTCGACGTCGCCGGGGCGTCCTTTCCGGCCGAGTTCACCAGCGGCGATTATTTCGACTACATTCCCATGTGCGACGAGTGCGTCGGACTGGCGATCGCCGACGTATGCGGGCACGGACTGGGCCCCGCCCTGCTGATGGCCTCGACACAGGCCTTTCTGCGATCGTCGGCGGAGGTCTATGACGACCTTGGCGAAATCGTGGGCCACGTCAACCGCTGCTTGCAGGGCGTCGCCGAGCAGCACCGCTTCGTGACGTTCTTCCTTGGCCGCCTCGACGTGCGCGCCCGCACGTTCACCTACGTCAGCGCCGGACATCCCGCGGGCTACGTGTTGGATGCATCCGGAATCGTCAAGAGCCGGTTGGAGAGCACGGCCGTGCCGTTGGGCATCGCGATGGACACCGAGTTTAGCTCGGGGAACAGCGTGTCGCTCGAAGCGGGCGACACGGTTCTTCTGGTGACCGACGGAATCCTGGAGGCACGATCGCCCACCGGCGAGGTGTTCGGGGCCGAACGCGCGCTCGACACCGTTCGCGCGGCCCAACCCGGCAAGGCCGCCGAGATCGTTGACCGCCTGTTCCAAGCCGTCCGCGCGTTCTGCGGGCCGGAGAAGCCCGTTGACGACGTGACGGCTATGGTGATCCAGGTCGAAGCGACATCGTGATCCCGAGCACGGGAGTTGCGCCAGAGTAAGTCAAGTCCGTTTGCAGCACGAGTTGGAAAACTCGTCCTGCGGCAAATCGTGCCGACTGTTCCGTTCGAGCGGATTGATATCCGCTCTGCGGCGAAATTGCGAGGCTGTTCTTGGATTGGTTTCAGGCATGCCAAAGGAGCGTCTGATGAGCGAAGCCGATCGCCGGCCCTCCGAGCCGTTTTGGCTGTGGGGTTACGTCGTGGCCCTGGCGGTATTCTGGACGGTTGCGGTTGGTGCAACTCTCGCCTGGGAACTGGTCAATCAGCGCAACCACGCGGAAGACGTTGCCCGGGCGGAGGCCCGCGGGACCTGCAAGAGAAACGAAGGTTTCCTCCGCTGGTACTCGGCGCTCGGCGGCCTGTACGCCCAGGTGAGCAAGGCCACCCAACCGAATCCGAGACTTACCCACTTGCGCGACCGGGACGCGGTGCTGCCGTCGGGCGGGCGTTTGACGTTGGTCAACCCGATTGACATGATTGCGCAGTTGCGCGATTACTCCGACGAAAAGTCGGACTTGCACGCCCGGCCGGCCACGTTCGCGCAGACGGTCTCCGGCTCCCGAACGCCGCCCGATCTTTGGGAGGTCGGGGCCCTGGACGCGATCGGACGGGGGCGGTCGGAGGTGAGCTCCGTGAGCTCCATCGACCAGGAGCCGTACATGCGATTGATGCGGCCGCTGGTGCTCGAGCGGAGTTGCGTGAAATGTCACCCGGAACAAGCGAGCCGCACGGGACAGATCTATGGCGGGTTCAGCGTGTCGCTTCCCATGAGCGTGGTGTGGCCCAATCAGCGCGCGGAGATGCTTCGCAGGCTGTCGGGTTACGGCGGCATGTGGCTGGTCGGCGTGGCGGGCATCGGGCTGGGGTCGCACAGCCTGCGGCGCCAGATGGAGCGGCGCCGTCGGGCCGAGCAAACGTTGCGGGAACAGCAGACGCAGATGCTGGCGGCACAGCAGATCCAGGAACGTCTCCTGCCGGCGGGGCCGCCGCAACTGGCCGGTTTCGACGTGGCCGGGGCGTCCTTTCCCGCCGAGTTCACCAGCGGCGACTACTTCGATTACATTCCCATGCGCGGCGAGAGCATCGGGCTGGCGATCGCCGACGTATGCGGGCACGGACTGGGCCCCGCGCTGCTGATGGCCTCAACGCAGGCATTTCTGCGATCGTCGGCGGAGATCCATGACGACGTGGGCGAGATCCTGGGCCGGGTCAACCGCTGCTTGATGGACGTCGGCGAGCAGCACCGCTTCGTAACCCTCTTCCTGGGCCGGCTCGACGTGCGCGCCCGCACGCTCACCTACACCAGCGCGGGACATCCCACGGGCTACATCCTGGATGCATTCGGGGCCGTCAAGGCCCGGTTGGAGAGCACGGCCCTGCCGCTGGCCATCGCGGCGGACACCGAGTTTCGCGCGGGGGCAGCGTGTCGCTGGAATCGGGTGATCTGCTGCTTCTGGTGACGGACGGAATCTTGGAGGCGCAATCGCCCGCAGGCGACGCATTCGGAACCGATCGCCTGCTCGATACCGTCCGTGCGGCCCAAACCGGCACGGCCGCCGAGATCGTCGGCCGCCTGTTCCACGCCGTCCGCAAGTTCTGCGGGCCGACGAAGCCCATTGACGACGTCACGGCGATGGTAGTCCGAGTGGAGGTCGGGCCCTGATCGGCAACTCGGCGCGTGCCGGCATGGAGGCGCGCCCATCGTCCCCGCATGGCCGCGGCGCGCAGGGTGGCGGCGCTACTCGCCCCGCTTCAGCATTTCCAACGCCGCCGCGGAGGCCTCCCGAACGGAGCGGTCCTCGTCTTTAAGGAGTTCCTTGAGTGCGGGAATCGCGGGCTTGGCATTTGGCCCCGCCTTCCCCAGGGTCGTGGCGGCAGCCTCACGGATGCGTGCGTCCTTGTCCGCCAACAAGTCGCCAAGGATCAAGACGGCGGCAGAGCTGTCTCTCAACCTGATCTGCGTCAGGACCTGCGCGGCGGCCAGCCGGATCTTCGGGTCCTTGTCCTGCATCAAGGCCGTGAAAGTGGGAATTGCCGGGAGCCTTAGCCCCACCGCGAACAGCGCCTTGGCGGCGTCGAGACGGATGTTCGAGTCCTTGTGCTCCATCAATGCAACGAGTGTCGATACGGCGGCGGGGCTATCTCTCGACCGATTCTTCGTCAGGGCCCGCGCGGTGGCCAGCCGGATCTTCGGGTCCTTGTCGTGGAGCAATTCGGTGAGGGTTGGGAGGGCCTCGTCCCTGGCCCCCAGCGCGAGCAAGGCCTTGGCGGCGGCAAGGCGGACGCTCAAGTCCTCGTCCTGCAGTAATGCCGAGACGGCAGGTTTCGCCGCCTTGCCCTCGTCCCCCAGATGTCCCACGGCCGCGGCGGCGCCGCCGCGGACGATGGGGTCTTCGTCCCGCAGCAGTTCTTTTAGCATCGGAATGGCCGCCGCTTTGCCCTCCGCTCCCACGAGCCCCAAGGACAGGGCGGCGCCGCTGCGAACGTCCGCGTTCTGGTCCCGCAGCAGGTCCGTAAGGATCGGGATGGCCTTGGGTCCCATCGCCTCGAAGGCCGAGGCCACGCCGGCGCGAACGACCATCTCGTCGTCCCCCGCCACTTGCGCCAGAGCCGAGATCACCACTTTGTCCTCCGGTCCCACCTTCACCAAAGACCAGACGGCAGCCGCGCGAATGCCTGAATCTTTGTCGCACAGCAGTGGGGTGAGAGTCGGGATGGCTTCCGGCCCAATGTTGCCCAAAGCCGCGATGGCGGCAGAACTGCCGACAATCGATGCCTTGTCCGCCAGCATCTCGGCGAGCGCCGAGACGGCCGCCGCTTTGTCTTCTGGCGCGATCTTCCCGAACGCATACTCGGCCGCATTGCGGGCGTCGGCGTTCTTGTCCCGCAGCGCTTCGGTCAGCGTGGGGAGGGCCGTCGGCCCCATTCTCCCCAAGGTCTCGGCGGCGGTGAACCGGACGCCTGGGTCCAGGTCGCGCAAATCGGATTTCCACTGGGGAAGCGTCTTGTCTGCGTGGTCAGTTCGGCGCGTGCAGCCCACGCAGACAACAAGCAGGCCGACGCTCAGAAGCACGCCCAACGGTTTCATTTCTCGCCTATGTTTGCCGCAATTCCGAAGCGTGCAACGGCATCGAGCGGAGGCGGACGCCCGTGGCCTGAAAGACGGCGTTGGCAATCGCCGGGGCCACGGCGATGATCGGCGTCTCGCCGCCGCCGGCCGAGTCCAGGTCCGGGCGGTTCAGCAAGTGGACGTCCAACTCGGGCACGTCTTTGAATCGCGGCACCTGATAGCGGACGAAGTTGGGGTTGAGAATCTTGCCGTCGTTGAAGCGAATTTCTTCGCTCAGGGCCCCGCCCATGCCCATGATGATGCACCCCTGCACCTGCGATAGGAGGCCGGCCGGGTTCTGGATCGCGCCGCACTCGAAGACCTGGCAGATCGCGGCGGACCTGGATCTTGCCCTCGCTCGCGGTCGACCGCCACCTCGACGCAGGCGGCCACGTAGGAGCCCTTCTCCGTGCCGCACGCCATGCCCAGGCCGACGTTCGCCGCGCGATTCTTGTTGCCGCTCGGCCCAGCCGAACTTGTCGACGGCCATTTCCAGCACGGCCCGCAGTCGGGGGTGCTTCAGATGGGCCAGCCGGAACTTGAGCGGATCGGACCCGGCGGCATGGGCCAATTCGTCCATGAACGACTCGCGGGCGAAATTGTTGGCCGTGGCCGCCAGGGCGCGGTAGGAGCCCGGAGCGCAGCGGCGATTGGCTGCCCACCGATCGGCAGGCCTTCTTGGGAACGTCGTACGGCGTGTCGACGGCCGAGCCGCCGGAATTGATGTTGGTCTGTTCCCAGGCCACGATCGCGCCGTCGGCATCCAAACCGCCGTGCATCTCGATCAGCCCGGCGGGCCGGAAGTAGGCCCAGGTGAACTCCTCTTCCCGCGTCCAACGCACCGAGACGGGCTTGCCGGCCGCCTTGGCCAGCCGCGCGGCCTCGACGGCCGCCTCGCCCTGGTGCTTGCCGCCGAAGGCGCAGCCCACGTCGGGCACGATCACCCGCACTCGGTCTTCGGGCACTTGCAGCGCGCGGGCCAATTCGCTCGCGCACGCCGAACGGATTGGCCGTGCCCGCCCACACGGTCAGCTTCCCGTCGTTCCACTCGGCCACGCCCGCCCGAGGCTCCATCGGCACGTGCTGGATGTAGGCCACCTCGTAGTTCTGGCTGAGCACCGTCTTGGCGCCGGCCAAGGCCTCGCCGACGTCGCCTTCCGGGGCACCTGCGGGCCGGCCCTTGCCGCCGCCGCGTCCCGATTGGGCGTGCTCTTTCAGATAGGCGAACAACTCCTTGCTCGAAGGATGCGTCGCGGTTTGCCAGGTGGCCGTTTCGGCGATGGCCGCCACCGCCTGCCGGGCCAAGAACGACGTGGGGGCGGCGCAGCCGACAAACGCCCCGTCGCGCACGACGATCACCCCTTCCATCGCCTGGGCCGGGGCCAGATCGATCGCCGTGAGCGTTGCGCCGTAGCTCGGCGGACGCAGCACCTTTCCGTAGAGCATGCCCGGCCGCACGATGTCGGACGGATAGCGATGCGAGCCGGTGACGATGTCGCGGCGATTGGGCCGCGGCAGCGGCGTGCCCATCACCTTCCACTGGCTCGTCGGCGTCAGCGTCACGTCGGCGGGAATCGCCTGGGCGAACGTCTTGGCGATGTCTTCCGCCCGGGCCAGGTCGGCGTAGGACATGGTTCGCTTGGTCGCAGCGTGGGTGATGACGCCGCTCGGCACCTCCACGGCGCTGCGTTCCACCTGCCAGTCGCTTGCACGCCAAGCCGACCAGCAGTTCGCGGGCGGCCGCGGCGGCCCTGCGAATTGCGGGAATGGTCCGCGGCGTGGTTCCGCTGCCGGCCGTCGTCCCGTCGTTGGGAACCAGGGCCGTATCGGCCATGATCACTTGGACACGATCGGCGGGCACCCGCAGTTCTTCGGCCGCGGCCTGGGTCACTTCGGCCCGCGCGCCCTGGCCCAGTTCGACCTTGCCGATCATGACGGTGATCGCGCCGTCGTTGGCCAGATGAATCCGGGCCGCGACGTTCTGCGGACCGCCGCCGCCGCCGAATCCCCCGCCGCCGCGGCGTTGCCCCAGGGCAACGCTGCTGGTCGCCGTCAACAGCAGCCCGGCGCCGAGAATCTGCACGAACTCGCGCCGGCTTACGCCGGATTCGCCGTCCGGCCCCGCGTCCGTTTCAAGACGTCTCCGGATCGATCGTTTCCTGGAAGTAGAATTCGTTGGCCATGGTTCGTCTCCACGAGAATGGTTCGGGGCCGTTCACGCCTTGCCGGCCGCGCGGCGGATCGCGCGGAGAATCTTGGGGTAGCCGTTGCAGCGGCAGAGGTTGCCGTTGATCCACTCCAGGATTTCTTCATCGCTGGGATGCGGATTGGCTGTTCAGCAGGGCCACGGTGGCCATGATCATGCCGGGCGTGCAATAGCCGCACTGCATGGCGCCCTCGGCGAGGAAGGCTTCCTGGACCGGGTGCAGAGCGCCGTTGGTGGCCAGCCCTTCGATGGTGGTGATCGCCTTTCCGGCGACATCGGCCACCGGGGTCAGGCAGGAGTGTTCGCGCTTGCCGTCGATCAGCACCGTGCAGGCCCCGCACCGCCCGTCGCCGCAGCCGTACTTCGTGCCGGTCAATTGCAGGTCTTCGCGAAGAACTTCCAGCAGCGGCCGGGTCGGGTCGGTCGTGACCGTCGTGCTCTTGCCGTTGACGATCAGCGTAATGGTTTGATTCACGATGGTTCTCCGTGGAACGACTCTAGCTTTGGCCAGCCCTTGTAGGGTGCGTGAAACCAGCCCTTTCAAGGTGCTGACTTGGTTGCCTGGATAAACTGGAGAACGAAAACACGCTAGAAGCAAGTCGTTTCGCAACGCACGCTCCGTGTCGCAACGGCCAGCAACTTGGCGCTGTCACGTCGCCAAAACGATACCAAGCGCGAAAACGCCTGAACTCCCGTTGGTTTCATCACTTAGGCTCACCTTGAAAGGGCTGGGTGCGTGAAACGCACCACAAGGCCCGGTCAAGTTTCGCCCGTCGATGGTGCTACGGGGACTGCGGGACTGGTCATTATAACCGGTGCAGCCGCGACTGCAATCAGCCGCCATCCGGCAGATGGGGCGTCGGTGAGCGACTGCGCGAAGCCGACTCGGCCAACTTCCAGGCGGCCGCGTCTTCGCCGTCGAGGCGCAGCGTCAGGCACTTGGCGCTGCCGCCGGCCTTGACGAACTCGCTCAACGGACATTCCTCCGGCTCGAATCCGCGCTCGCGAAGCTGCCGGTGCAGCGCCGGGCAGCCGCTGTTGGTGATGACCGTCTTGCCCAGCACCACGGCATTGCAGGCGAAGTGCTCGGCTCTCTTCGTCGTTGACCGCGATCAGATCGGCGACGTTCGCGCGGAGCACGTCGCGGGCGTAGGCGTCGAAGGCCGGCGGATAGTAGATCGCCATGCCCGGCGCCAGCGGGCAAAAACACGTGTCGAGATGGTAGTAGCGCTCGATCGACCAGTTCCAACGGGATGACTTCGCAGCCGCAGCAGTTCGCCCAACTCCTGATGCCCGCGGACGTCGCTGCGGATGCGATAGCCGGCGAAAAGCGTCTCGCCGCAGAACAGCGCGTCGCCGGCCCCTTCGAAATACGCATCGCACTCAAGCGGACTGC
The DNA here is from genome assembly GCA_963759115.1 of uncultured Planctomycetaceae bacterium. Taxonomy (GTDB): domain Bacteria; phylum Planctomycetota; class Planctomycetia; order Pirellulales; family Thermoguttaceae; genus CAVWXT01. The sequence continues at coordinate 1,249,404 of CAVWXT010000005.1, read as the reverse complement.
ACCTGAAAGCCGTGCTGCCGCGAACCACTGGCGGCCGTAAGCCTCTTCCTGCTGCCGCTGAGGATGCCGGAACCGGGCCGGCACGGCCACGTCGCGATAGATCAAGGCCGCGTTGGCCGTAAACACCAGGTCGGGCAGGCCGTTTACTCGGCGCCATGCACGAGACCTTGGCCCCGTGCGACTCCAGCAGGCCGCGAAGTTGCGACCACTGACGCAACGCCAACGTCGTGATCGGCCTGCCGGCGGCGGTCCATCCAGGGATTGATCTCGTACTCGATCCCGTAGAACTCCGGCGGGCACATCAAGATGTGGGCGGACGCATTCATGCGGTAGTGTTGTAGGAGGCGACTCCAGTCGCCGATGGATGCAGGTGCCGCCCGGATCGGCGACTGGAGTCGCCTCCTACAATCGTGTGACCCTTCTTACAATCATGGGGCTTTCAATGATGTCAACTCTTCCACCAACACCCGGAGGAACGGCGCAACGTCGGTCACCAGACCGACCGTCTGGAAGGTTCCCCGGTCGGCCAACTTGATGGCCGTCGAGGGATTGATGTCGACGCAGACCACTTTGACCGACGCGGGCAGCAGGTTGCCCACCGCGATCGAGTGCAGCGTGGTGGCGATCATCAGGCAAAACGTCACGCCGCGAATCTTCTCCCGCATCCGCTCCTGAGCCACCAGCACGTCGGTGATCACCTCGGGCAGCGGCCCGTCGTCGCGGATGCTGCCGGCCAGCACGAAATCGGTCCCCTGGCAGATGCACTCGTACATGATTCCCGAGCGCGAGAATGCCTTGCTCCACCGCCTGGCGAATGCCGCCGGCGCGGCGGATGCGGTTGATCGCCCGCAGATGGTGGGCGTGGCCCGCCTCGGCCGGCTTTCCCTCGTCGAGATACACGCCCAGGCTGGTGCCGAAGAGGGCCTGCTCGATGTCGTGCGTGGCCAGGGCGTTGCCGGCAAACAGCACGTCGACGTAGCCCAGGCGAATCATCTGCTGGAGGAACTCGCCGCTGCCGGTGTGAACCACGGCGGGTCCGGCGACGATCAGGGTCTTGCCGCCCGCAGTGCGATTTTCGGCCAGTTCGCGGGCGATTCGCCGGATGGCCAGTTCCTTGGGCTTCTCGGTGGAGACGGCGCTGCCCATGAACTCGAACGTCTCGGTCTCGCGCGAGCGCTCTTCGGGAAAGACGCGCACTCCGGCCCGTCCCACGACGATCGCATCGCCCACGGCGACCTCGTTCATAGGCAAACACCTCGCAGCGTGCGCCGCGTCGATCACGATGCCGCAATCCATCTCCTGGTCCTGCACCGGAACCCACTTGCCAGCCAGCCGAATTTCGGTCCGCTGGTTCGTGGTGCTGTAGAACCCTTCGGGAAAGGCCTTGACGACGTCGGCCGCGACGAGTTGGCAGTCCGAAGCCACTACCGGCGTGGCACCGTGGTCGGCAATCTGGGCCAGAATTCGTTCCAGGTGCGGCGCGTCGCCGGCCCGAACCTCGATCAGCGCGTAGCTCGGATCGGTCCGGGCCTGGCCGATCGTGATTTCCTTGATGCGGAAGGCGCCGCCGCCCGAGGTGATGCAGTCGAGGATCTTCGGCAGGATCAGACTGTCGATGATATGGCCGCGGACCTCCACGTCTTCCACGTGGACCTCAACCGGCCGCGGCGGCAGGGTCGTTCGTGTCGTCATGAAGTCTCCCTATAATTGTTGCGGGCGTCCGTGCTGAGTCAACCGCGCTACGATCGCGTTCGCTTCCAAAACTCGTCGCGCATGGCCAAAATGTTCTCCGGCGGAACATCGTACTGGATGTTGTGTACCTGGGTAAATACCAGGAAGGCGTCGGGGCCGAACTCGTCGAGGCGCCGCCGCACGTCGGCCCGCACGGCCTCCGGGTCGGAGGCATTCAGGGCGTGCTGGGTGTCGCAGCCGCCGCCCCAAAAGGCGATGTCCCGGCCGTACTCCCGCACCAGGTCGCGGGGATTCATGCCGTTGGCGCTCACCTGCACCGGGTTCAGGGCGTCCACGCCCATCTCGATCATGAAGGGGATGTACTTGGCCATGGCACCGCAGGAGTGCATGATTACCTTCTTGCCGTGTGCCTTGATCGCAGCCACCAGCTCGGAAACGTACGGGAAGACCATCTCGCGGTAGAGCGCCGGCGAGATCAGGCCCGACTGCTGCGTGCCCAGATCGTCGCAAAGGAAGGCGATGTCGAACCAGTCGCCCAGGGCACGGCAAAAGGCCTCGACCCGCCGCAGATACGCCTGGTGCAGCTTGGCCAAGATGGCATGGGCCAGGTCCCGGTCGGTCATCAGGTCGACGAAGAACTGCTGGAAGCCCCGCATCAGTTGGCCGGCCTGCAGGTAGTGCATGTTCCACAGGACGACCACCGCGCGGCTGGTCGACTGATACTGCCGTCGCGCCCGTCGGGCGTGCTCCTCCAGTGATTCATCGTAGGCCGTGGGAAAGTCCCATCGCTCGAACAGGGCGTCGAACATTTCGAGTTCCTTCGCCGACTTGACTTGTGCAAGGGGTGGCGTGCCCGGATCGAAGTAGCAGGCGTCGGCCGCCCGCCGGGCGGCGATCCTGCCCTGGGGGGAAAAGGGGACAGGCACCTTTTGTGCGACGACCAACGCTGCGCGTCGGTGCCCGCCTCCGGGCCGTTCCGGCAAAAGGTGCCTGTCCCCTTTTCCCTCGCGGACGATCGAAGATCCGTCGGGCAGGTCCTCTACGGCAAATGCCTGGGGCACGATCAGGTCGACGCCGAAGGGGGCCTTCCAAATCTTGGTTTCCCGCGAGCCGAAGAACAGGGCCTCGACGTCGGTGCCCAAGAAGTTCTGCACGTCGGCGTCCAATTCGGCGATCAGTTGCGTGAGGCATCCGCAACGCACCGGGCCGGTGGACAGGCCCATGTTCTGCCGCAGCCGGCTATAGGCCAGCGCATGGATGCTCGAGCAATCGGTGCCGCCGAGGTCCAAGGGGATGCAATCGGCCCGCTGCCGGCTGAGCGTCCGCAACACGCGTTCTCTGCCTGTCATGGGGTGGTCCTGCAAGTCCGGTTGAAATTGCCCGTGCAAGAGAATTGGTCAGGCCGGGGCAACGCTGTGCTACCCGAGAAGCATTGTGACCGCTCTGGTTGCCGCGTTCAAGCCCCAGGGGCGGCGAAGAAGTTGCAGAGTCGCACGAAGTCCTCTAAAATTGGTCAATGGATTCCACACGATCGTTCAGGCAGCGCGGATCGTAGTCTCACCCCCAGTGACAGGAAAATGGCCATCAACTCAACATCACGGCAGCATTGCACAATCTCCTTGATAACGGCGACCGGGATCCTCTGTGCCTTCACGGCCTGGGGCCAAGAGACCAACACTCCCTTGCCCGAAGGCAACTCCGGCATCGCCGCGAAGTACCCCGGCGACCTGGGAATCGACAAGGACCCGGCGGTCATCGTGGCCGAAGATTTTGAATCGGGCACGTTGGGGAAACTGCAGGACGGATGGCGGCCGGAAAAGGCCCGGTTCGTTGCCCCCGAACATAACCTCTTTCCCAGCCGCTACTGCCTGGAATGGGTCTTTCCGCAGCAGGAAGGGCCGGTCGGCGCCGGGGCCTCGCACTGGTTCCGGCCAGGCTTCGACCAGGTCTTCGCCCGGGTCTATTGGTGGATTGCCCCGGACATCAAGGTGTACAACATGCACGGCTGGGGCATTCAGGCCTTCAAGCCCGGCCTGGACGCCGGCATCACCACCGGCCAGAAGGCAATGGGCGACGACACCTTCTGCGCCATTCTAGACTTCCCGTTCACCGACCTCTCGCCGTACGTCTATCATCCCGAGCAGAAGGGCCGCTTTGGCGACCATTTCAGCAGCGGCTTCAAGATGGAACTCGGCCAGTGGTACTGCACGGAGATCATGCTCAAGGGCAACACGCCCGGCAAGCGGGACGGCGAAATGGCCCTGTGGGTCGACGGCCGGCTCATCAAGCATTGGACCGGGCTGCGGCTCCGCGACGTGGCCGACCTGAAGATCAACCGCGTCGACCTGGAGTTTTACAGCCACAACAATCGCCGCGGCACCAACCGCGTGCGTTTCGACAACCTGGTGGTGGCCACGTCCTACATCGGGCCGGCGATGGCCACTAAACCGACAGAGGAACACTAATTTTGACTCCTGGTTCCCACGCTCTGCGTGGGAACCCGCCTTCTTCGACGCTCCGTGTCGAGACGCGCAACCCAGAGAGTGGGAACGAGGACAAGACCTCACGCGAAGGCGCAAGGCGCGAAGAAGACCGGAGAAAGAAGGCATACGGTTGCCAGTCCCGCGATACGTTCCAAATCGCCCCCCAAGAACCTCATTGCGCCTCAGCGCCTTTGCGTGAGCTTCTTCCTTTGCTCCACATCCTCGAACAAACCTCCGCCCAGTTGCGCGACTGGTTCAACCAGCGGGGGCTCCCTGGCTATCGGGCCGGACAGGTGCGGAAGTGGCTCTTCCAGAAGCGGGCCGCCGGCTTCGACGAGATGACCGACTTGCCGGCCGCGGTCCGCCAGCAGCTTGCCGCCGACTTCCAGATTTGGACCACGCGGATCGCCCAGCACCGCCAGGCCGCCGACGGCACGGAAAAACTCCTCCTGGAACTGCACGACGGCGAGCGGATCGAGTGCGTCCTGTTGCGCGACGACAAGCAGCACTGCACTGTCTGCATCAGCACGCAGGTCGGCTGCGCGATGGGCTGCGCCTTTGCGCGACGGGCCTCGACGGCGTGATCCGCAACCTCACCACCGGCGAGATCGTCGAGCAGATGCTCCGCCTCCAGCAGTTGCTCGAAAGACGAAAGAAAGGAAATGAAAATGGAGGAAAGGAAGAAGGGGCTGAGGGTGCCGCAAAAGGGGTCAGAACTATTTATTCAGGCCGGGATGATCAGGAGTCTCGCCGCGACAAAATAGTTCTGACCCCTTTTTCCGAGCGGCTCAGCCACGTGGTGGTGATGGGCATGGGCGAGCCGCTGCTGAACCTCGACGCCCTGCTGCCCGCGCTGGCCCTCGCCACCGGCCGCGATGGGCTGGGCATCAGCGTGCGGCGGGTTACGATCTCCACGGTGGGCCTGCCTGCCGGCATTCACCGACTCGCCCAGGAGAATTGCCAGTACCACCTGGCCGTCTCGCTGCACGCCGCCGACGATGCCTTGCGGAACCAGTTGGTGCCGTCCAATCGGGGTTTCGGCATTGCGGCGGTTCTGGCGGCGGCCGACGAATACTTCGAGCGGACCGGCCGCCGGGTCACCTTCGAATACGTGTTGCTTGCCGGCGTCAACGACCAGCCGGAGTACGCCCGGCAACTGGCAAAGTTGCTCCGCGGCCGGCCGGCGCTAGTGAACCTGATCCCCTACAACCCCGTGTCCGGGTTGCCCTATCGCACGCCCTCGCCCGCCGCGACGGCCCAGTTCGTCGAGATTCTCACGCAAGGCGGCTTGAACGTGAACATTCGTTATCGCAAGGGCGACCGGATCAGCGCGGCGTGTGGGCAATTGAGGAGAGGCACGTAGTGGTAGGAGGGCGGCGGTTGGCGATGTACCCGCGGGAAAGGGACCGCCGACTGTGGTTTGAGGGGCGTGGCAACGGGATCGTGTGGACGATATAATCATAATAGTCATAGAGTGCAGCGTTCGAGTCCACATTGGCTATTGTGGTTATTGCAGTTCACACCGGGGGGTGGCAGGCATGGCCGTAGGCAAGACCAAGGACGAGCGTTCCCGTGAACTGCGAGTTGATCTGCGCGGTCGTATACCCACACGGCAAATGGTGGATTGCGCACTGTTTGGAGATGGATCTGGTCGCCGAAGCGAAGACGCCCACGCGGGCACTAAAGGACCTCCTTGAGCCTCGTCGCGACCCAGATTGAGACGGCACTGCAATGCGGGAACGTGGAATCTATCTTCCGGCCGGCCCCTTCTGAAATATGGACCATGTTCTCGTTCTCGCGCAAATCGAGTTGCCGCGAGTTGGCGACAGGCTTTGGCGCGCAGTGGAGCGATTTGAGGCCCGTGAAGCAGTTCTTGCTTGACGCCTTCAATTCCGGCCGGTTGGCGATTGACTCTTGGTCCGTGCAACTATGAAAAAACCGCTGAAATACCGCGATCTTCGACGGCGATTGAAGAAATACGGGATTCAGGAGAACAAGGTGCGGGGCAAGGGATCGGAACGAATGTTTGTAGGCTACGTGAAGGGCCGGCTCGTCACATACCCTACCAAGTGCCACAACGAGGGCGACGAAAAGCCGACGCCGGTAATCGAGGCCATTCGTAGGGCCTTCGGCCTGACCGAAGAGAACGGCATCGGCGACAAGGAATTCTACCGGAAAGTAACGGGGGCAGCCATTTCTCGTGCGCGAGGAACGACGTTCCCTGCACGCCCGTCGGGCATGGGGGGCGAATCGTACTTGCCACGCCCCCGTGCCCGGCCTTTCCAGTCGCACCCCCGCCCCGCCGCCACGGCCCAGTTCGTCGAGATTCTCACGCAAGGCGGGCTGAACGTGAACATTCGCTATCGCAAGGGCGACAAGATCAGCGCGGCGTGCGGGCAATTGAGGAGAGGGGAGCGGTAGGGTGGGTCAAGCGAAGCGATGACCCACCACCAGGGATTCTCCGTTGTTTTCGGGGAATCGCTTCGCTTGACCCGCCCTACGCGCTCTGCGACACGTCCCTATTTCTTCTGCTCCTGCTGTGCCCGAGCGGCAGCGATGTCGCAGAGAACGAAAATCCTGTCATTCGGATCCGCAATCGAGCGACATACGGCATGGGCCTCGGCAAAAGTCTGGCGGGCCTGTTCGGTATGGCCTGCGTTGGCCATCGCGGCGGCGATCTGGCCCAGTACCTGATGCTTTCTTCTCTGGCTCCTTGATCAATTGCGCGGTAGTCAGCGCCTCGGCGGGACGTCCCTCCTTGATTTGTACGGCGACGATCTCGGCCATGGCATCCGCCCTGTGTCGGAGATCGCCCATGATATTCCCCCTGATGTGTTTGACGCCTTCGAGCAGTGTCTCTTCGTCCGCGATCGTCTTGGCGGTGGCCAGAGCATCGGATAGAAGACCGGCTTGTATTTGGGCGGACGCGATCGCCTGGAGCGCTGATGCCTTCGCTAAGGACTTGTTCAAAAATAACTTAGCCGTTTCGTTTTCGTGGACAGATGGTGTAGTTCCATTTGGGTAGGACGGTATGTCGCAACAGCCGCACGGTTGCCTTCGCTTCGTCGGACACCTTGACTTTGGTCGGGTAGAGCTTGGTGTCCAACGATGCGCGGCAGCGAAAGCCCGTGCTCGACCGTGTCGTGCGGATGTTCTTCAGCATGACTTCGTAACTGGTCAGTGGCTCGCCGGCCCAATTGGCACTGATGAGGTTGAACATGCGGTGCTCGATCGGGTTCCACTTGGAGGCTCCTGCGGGATAATGCCCGACCGTGATCGTCAATCTGAATTCGTCAGCCAATTCTTGCAGGCCCACCTTCCAAGCCCAACAACGGTTGCCGTTGGCACCTCCGCTGTCGGCTTCGATGGCCAACCGAGACACACCCGAGTACCGACGCCGCCCAACCTTCAGCCACCACGAGCGAATGGCACGCACGGCAAAGGTCGCTGTCTGATGAGTTGTGCCGATCACGACATAGCCCTCATTGCGATTCTCGTCATAGATGCCGTAGGGATAGGCGCGGCCGCGGGCCAGTGTGGGAAAGTCGTGGTCCAGCACGTCGCGGTCCTCACACCGCCAACTGCGTCCGTTATTTTTGAAGTTGCCCACCAACTCCTTTTTCTTCGTATCCACACTGATTACCGGCCACCCTTGCCGTTGGAATCGCCGTCGCCGACGTCCCAACAGGCGGAATTGCTGATCCCGATAGGGATCTCTCTTCCCACCCAACCGCTTGCGGTTCGATCGCAACGAGTACTTCTGTGCTCGCAGCAACCGAGCCACCGTCACGTGCCCGACCGGTACGCCACGTCGCGTCAATGCAGCGGCCAGGTTGCGGGTGGTCTTGTGCGTCCACCGCAGACCACCCATCGGATCGCCAGCCGTCGCATCCCGCAACAGCCCCTTCAACAACTCCCGCACACGTGGCGTTTTTTTTCGACTCGTTTTCGTCCGCCGCCGGGACGCCGTACTCGCTCTGAAGACGCCACCTGTCCGCGTTCGCTTTCGCGCAATCCCCGGCGGATTGTCATACGGCTCAGGCCGGTGATTTCCGCCACCAACTGGACGCCCCCGTGTCCGCGTTGCCGGGCCACGATCCCGGCGAACAACCGCCGACTCCGTTCGTCCAACTCGGCCATCACTCGATTGATGGCCCGATGGTACGCAACCAAATCCGCATCGCTACGCGAGCGACATCCTCGGCAGCGACACCGGCGAATGCGCCTGCAATCCTTGTCTGCCATGACCGTCTCTCCATCCATGGAAGCGGAATACGCAGATTATACAAACGGCTAACTTATTTTTGAACAGCGACTAACTCGGCTGTCTGGTCGGCCGATAATGTCGAGGCCTTCGTAATCGCGCGGGCAAATGTCTCGCGGGCCCTCTCGGTCATTCCCGCTTTGGCCTGGGCAACGGCAATTTCACAAAGTGCCGATCGGTTTGCATTTTCGATTCCTCCGGCGGCGGTAATCGCTTCAGTGAGAAGTCCGGCCTGCGCCTCCGCAGCGACGACAAGGCCAAGAACCCAATCGCGGCTGCCGTCCTCTTTGATTCCCCGCGCGATGGTTTGTGCCTTTGCGAAATTCTGCGCGCGCCCGTTCGGCTAGTCCTGCCTTGGACTGCGCGGCGGCGATCCCGCAAAGATTGCTGACCTTGGCATGCACATCTTCAATCGCCAATGCGGTTGAAACGGCGTCATCGAACAGTCCGGCGTCGGCTTGGTCGGCGGCAATCGCAGATAAGATTCCTGCTCTAGAGTCACCTATGCCGATGTTCGTGCTGGATGCGCAGCGCAACTCACCTCGACAATCTTCAATGCGTTGCGCGGTGGCAACCGCTCGTGCGAAGGTCCCGCGGGCTTGCTCTTTCATGGCGGCTTGCGCCTGGGCGACCCCGATATCGCGAAGAGCCCACGCTTTTCCGCGTGGAGCTTCGATACCGTGAATTGCGTTCAGGGCCTCGGCGAAACTCTTGCGGGCATCTTCCACGAGCCGCGCCTCGGCTTGCGCTGCGGCGATGTGCGTTAGGGCCGAAGTCTTCCAAAAGGGGTCCTTGATCTCACGGGCTGTCGCGAACGCCTTGGGAAAAGCCTCCGCCTTGGCCTGAGTGGAGGCCAATTCGGAGCGGGCCCAATCAATCCAATCGTCTTTGGCAACTTCTCCTTCTCCGGTCGGCGACTGCGTTTCGGCGACCAGGCGAGGGGCCTTCGCCTCGGCGGCAATGATCTGGGCTAGCGCTGCGAGCTTCTCTTTGGTGTCCTCGAAGGAGCACACCCGTTCGACGATTTCATAGTGGACCCACCATCTTCCCTCCGGACTCACAATCTCCGTTTGGGTGGCAATCGCCTCGGAAATGAAACCTGCCTCTATCTGGTTAACGGCGATCTCATGGAGGGCATCCTCTCTCTTGTCCTGTTCATTCTCTGGGTCGGGCGCCTTTATGCCCCTGGCGGTGGTGAGTGCCTCAGCAAACGTGCGGCGGGCCTGCTCGGTCAGCTTAGCAAAGGCTTCGGCCGTCGCAATCTCACAGAGGGCCGACACTTTCCGTTCAGCCTCCTCGATCTGGCGTGCGGCCGCGTGCGCCTCGGCGAGGATCGCAGCCGGTGAGTTGGCGTCCACGGCATTCTCAGCGGCCGCCTTGGCGTCAGGCGGGGCGGCTTGAGATTGTGCTCGCTCAGCCCCGACCAGCACTGCGATTGTCAGCAGGAACGCCGCGGCTACAGCGAGGCCGCTGGCTCTGCGTTCGCCATTTGCGGAAAGGCGCATGATTTGCTCCTCGTAGCCGTCTGGCTCGGCCGCCGTGCGATTCCCCATTATAGACGATTGGGAATGCCGTTGGGTTCCCAAAGAGAGATTGGTGAGCGCCGCAAACCACCAACGGAATCCCCCCCGGGACCGCAGTCCCAGGGCGTTCGCCCCTCAAACCCCCAATCCCCTGCCCCCCTCCTACACATCCTCCTCGCTCGATTGCAGCCAGCGGCGCCACTGGTGGAAATGCTCCATGCAGATCAGCAGTCCCTTGGCGACGGCCGTCAGCGGCTCGGCCGTGAGCGCACCGGCAGGCCGGTCTGCTCGTTGATGAAGCGGTCGATCCGCCGCAGCAGCGACGCCGCCGCCGCAGAGCACCAGGCCGTTGTCCACCAGATCGGCGGCCAGATCGGGGCTGCAATGGTCGAGCGTGGCCTTGATGGCTTCGAGGATTTCTTGCAGCGGATCGCCGAGGGCCTGGCGGACCTCCTCGCTGGTGACGGTGGCCTTGCGCGGCAGCCCGCTGACGGTGTCGACGCCGCTGATCTCGACCGCCCGCTCCTCTTCCAACGGATAGGCGCTGCCGATGTCGATCTTCAGCCGCTCGGCGGCCGGCAGTCCGATGCGGAGGCTGTAGTGGCGGCGGAGATAATCGACGATGGCCTGGTCCATCCGGTCGCCGCCGGTGCGGACGGATTGGGCCGCCACGGTGTCGGCCAGGCTCATCACGGCCACTTCGGTGGTGCCGCCGCCGATGTCGCAGACCATGCTGGCCGATGGGCTCGGCGATGGGCAGGCCGACGCCGATGGCCGCGGCCTTGGCCTCGGGCATGACCCACACCTGGCCGGCCCCGGCGCGGTGTACGCTGTTGAAGGCGGCCCGCTTCTCGACCGGCGTGATGCAGCCGGGCACGCCCACCAGCACGCGGGGCCGCAGCCGCCAGCCGGGCCGCTGGGCCTTGCGAAGAAAATAGCGGAGCATCGCCTCGCACAGCTCGAAATCGGTGATCACGCCGTTGCGCAGCGGGCGAACGACCGAGATCGAGTCGGGCGTGCGGCCTTCCATCTGCTTGGCCAGGTGCCCCACCGCGCAGCCGCCGGAGAGGATTCGCCCGTGCCCTGCTGCACGGCGACCACCGACGGCTCGTTGAGCACCAGCCCTTCGCCGACCACGCAGATCAGCGTGTTGGCCGTTCCCAGATCGACGGCCAGGTCGCAACGGAAGTGGCTCAGGAGGTTTTGGAGCATCCGTGCTCGAACAGGAGGTCTGTGTAGGGCGGGCATTGCCCGCCGCAATGGACTGCGGGTCGGTGGGCGGCACCACCCTGCGGTCAACCGACGGCAGAAACGGGACCGCCGAAGGCTGACGCGCGATTGCAGACGGCCATCCCCTGATAGCCGCCCTCGGGCACCCGGTCCCGCAACATCGACACGGCCGGGGCGCCCTTGGTCTTCAATTCGTAGAGCTGTTCTCCAGGTACAGGAAGAGGATGCCGACCAGCAGCGCCAACAGCGCAATCACCAGGAGGACCGTGTACAGGTCGGCCCGAGGCTTGCGATACGCGGTCGGCGGAGGTCGCGGCTTCCGGAGGCGGCGTCTTACTTGATTTTCGTGGCGACACGGTCACCCACCATCATGTTGCTGTTTTGAAACTTCGGGTCGATCTTGCACACTGCTCGATCGGGACTCGTTTTGACCACTTCGATGCGGCCGACGTAGGTGCTCTGTCCGCCGCCGGTGCGGTAGACCTCAAGCGGTGCCCCTTCATGAGTCCTTGGTCGGAGCCGATCGAGATTTCGACCAGGCCGGCCCCTGGCGTAGCCAGGATCACGCCGTCAACGACCGGCGGCACGTCGGGATAGCTGCGACTGGCGTCGTAGCCCAATTTCCGCAGCAGGTCCTTGTTCCGAGCGACGTCCTGGGCCAAGGCGACGTTCGTGCTGCGGAGTCGCTCCTCTTCGCTCTTCAGTTGATTCAGCTCGTCGGTCAGTTTCACGAGCTTTTTGAAGTGCTCGTCGCGTTCCTTCTGGGCGTCGAGGACGTCGGTCCGCAACTTCTTCAGTTCATCGTAGCTCTTGGTGGCGTTATCCTGGGTGGTGCCCATGGTGGCGACGGCGGCCCGCTCCGACTTCCCCAGCACTCTTGGCCCTTCTCGAGTTCCGCATACTTCTTGCTCACTTCGGCCAGCTCGTTCTTCACCTTGGTCAGGGCCTCCTGGCTGGCGGCCTTCTCGGCATTGAGTTCCTTGGTCTTGCTGTCGCGTTCCTCGACTAGTACCTGATTGGTCTGTCTTTCCTTCTTCAGTTGGTCTTCCAAACCGGTATCTGGGGCCGTGACCACGTTCTTCCAGTTCTTGTGCGTGGCGTTGACCGCCACCGCGAACGACATGAAGACAACGCTCATGAAGACAATCAGGACGACAAAGATCTTGCCGACGAGGTTCATGCTTGACCTGCGAGAAAGAATGGTGACAGACAGGAGCAGGCCACTGGCCTGCAATGTCGCTCTATTAGTATAGCTTTGCCCAATTTCTCATGTCAACCAAAGACGCGTAAACCAGGCGATCTAGGGAGACAGCTTATCGGCCTGGGCGGCGTCCTTGGCCAAGTCCACGTTTCGCTTGCGGAGTTGCTCCCTGTCGTTCTCCAGTTGATTCAACTGGTCGGTCAGCTTGACGACATTGCTGACATGCTCGTCACGTTTCTTCTGGGTGGCAACAATATCGGTCTGGAGCTTCTGCAGTTCTTCGTAGCGGCTGGCAACGTTGCCCTGCGTCTTGTCCATCTCGCCTACCGCCTTATCCTCCGCCGCCTCCAATTCTGCTTGGTTCTTCTTGCGCATCGCGTATTCTTCTTTCAGAACGACCAACTCGTTCTCCAGCTTGGCCAGGGCTTCCTTCTTGGCCGCCTTCTCGGCGTTGAGCTCCGCAATCTTCTTGGCCAGCTCCTCCTTCAGTGCCGTGTTGCGGGCTTGCTCATCCTTGAACTGAGCGTTCAAGCCGGTGACCTCGTCTTTGTAGCTCTTGTGGGTGGCGTATACGGCCACGGCGAACGACATGAAGACGACGCTCATCACGGCGATCACGACAACAAAAATCTTGCCGACGAGGTTCATGCTCGACCTGCGACGAAAAATGGGAATGACAATAGCAAGTGGTTGGCCTGCAAGGCCGCCCCCTTAGTATAACTTCGCCCAATTTCTCATGTCAACCAAAAGACGCATAAGCCAGGAAATCTAGGGTGACAGGAAGGTTACAGCCGGAAACCAGTCCTATAGTGGGGTTCGTACTAACCGCAATCCGCGAGGAAATGCGTCATTTTCGCAGCCCATGACCTCGCTGGACGATGATTGGCTACAGGCTTCCACCCTCGACCGGGCGGTCAATCCACAGAATCCCCGCAATCGTCAGAATAACGCCCAGCAGCAGCCAGGGATTTGGCGGCTCGCGGAACAGGGCGATGCCGGCCAACGCGGCCATCGCCACCTGGGAGGCGTTCAGCACGTTGGCGTGAACCACGGTGGTCCGCTGCAAACCGTGAATCAGGGCCACGAATCCAATGAGATTGAATGCGCCCGCGGCGGCCATCAGGGCGAGTTGTTCCCCCGAGGTGTTGTAGAACGGCTCCAGACCAAATCGGCACACCGTGATGGGCCCCAGGCTGATCGCGCCGGTGAGGGGAATCAAGAACGCGACGGCCGTGGGCAAGGTGGTTCGCGTGACGGAGTGGCGGATGGTAATGTTCAACAGGGCGAAGACGGCCCCTGCCAGGCCGGCGGCGGCCACGGCCGCAACCAGCACGAGTGGACCGGGCGGAACCGCCTCCGACCCCGTGATCGCCCGGCCGGCCGACTCGGCTCCCTGTCCCAGCAGCGCCAGCGAGGCCAACAACAGCCCGATGGCCGCCATCGAGCGGTACGAGACCTTCTCGCCCAGCCAGAGGTGGCCGAGTACGGCCCCGCTGGTGATCGTGACGCCATAGACGGCCGGGACCGAAATCGCCAGCCCGACCACGCCCAGTGCCCATTGTGCGCAGACGTTGCCGACGACCTGGATGAGCAACCCAACCAACACGAGGCGTCCCAGGGTTTGGCCGGAGGGCAGCGTCGGCTTGCCACTGATCGCCCGCCAGGCCAGCCACGGTGCGACTATGAGCGTTGTGACCAGTTCGCGATTAAAAACCGCCCAAATCGGATCGCACCGGAGGATCGTCAGTTGCCGCATGCACACGTTGACCGCGGTGTATGCCAGCGCCGACACCAGGCAGAAGGCGGTGCCGCTGATCGCGTGACGGTTTCCGGAGAAGGATGGCACGGACTGGGAAGACTGGAGGATGGGGATCGGAGTGGTCTTATCGAATATCGGCAACCTCTTGCGGCTTCGCAAGTGACGCCGGCACAATGAGTTTGGCAATTCACATTCGGCGCGGCGGTCATTGTAGACGCCGGCCCGTCGAATCGACAGCCCCCCCGCCGGACGAGTGCCGCGGTCATCGCGCAGCATTTCCGCCTGCCGCCCCCCTCGCCACATTCCACCCCAATCGGTAAGATCAACCGTCGCTGCGGGGGGCGGCGCATCGCTCCCACGGCTACGATACGTCTTGCCGCCGGCGGCGAGTCGTGATATACTGTTCATAAGTATATATGTCAGAGGCCCATCTCAAAGGAAAGGACTGATCCATCTCATGGCCAAGAAAACCTCACAGCCGATGAAGACTGCCGCCCGCACCGACGGCGCAACTTCGATGCTCGACGCCAACCCGAACCTGAGAAACACGCTGGCCCAAATCGAAAAGGAGTTCGGCGAGGGGGCCATCATGCCGTTGGGCGTCGGAACCACCACGCCGATCAAGGGGATTCCCACCGGCAGTCTGTCGTTGGACATCGCCTTGGGCGGGCAGGGGATTCCTTGCGGCCGCGTGGTCGAGATCTTCGGCCCGGAATCCAGCGGCAAGACCACGCTGGCCCTGCACGTCGTGGCCAGCGCCCAGCGCGCCGGTGGCATCGCCGCCTTCATTGACGCCGAACACGCCCTGGACCCATCGTGGGCCAAGAAGCTGGGCGTTGAACTGGAAACGCTGCTGGTGAGCCAGCCGGGCAGCGGCGAAGAGGCCATGCACATCACCGAGATGCTCATCAAGAGCAACGCGGTCGACGTGATTGTCATCGACTCGGTGGCCGCCTTGGTGCCGAAGAAGGAGCTTGAGGGCGAGATCGGTGATTCGCACGTTGGGCTCCAGGCCCGGCTGATGAGCCAGTCGATGCGGAAGCTGACCGGCGTGATTTCCAAGTCGAAGACCTCGGTGATCTTCATCAACCAGATTCGCGAGAAGATCGGCGTGATGTTCGGCAACCCGGAGACCACGCCCGGCGGCCGGGCGCTGAAGTTCTACTCGTCCTGCCGCATCGACACGCGGCGGATCAGCCAGATCAAGGAAGGCGAGGAGGTTACCGGTCAACGGGTGCGGGCGAAGGTGGTCAAGAACAAGGTGGCCCCGCCCTTCCGCGTGGCCGAGTTCGACATGATGCACGACCACGGCATCAGCTACGAATCGGACGTGCTCGATCTGGCGATGGCGCAGAAGATCGTCACCCGCACCGGGGCTTGGTTCCGCTACGGCGACGTGCAGCTTGGCCAGGGCCGTGAAAAGGTTCGCGACTATCTCAAGGAAAACCCCAAGCTGGTGGAGGAGTTGAAAGACAAGATCCTCGCCGCCGGCGCCCCGGTTGGTCCCGCCGCGGTGGCCGCGGAGGTTGCCGAGCCGGACGGCGTGGTAGAATAGACGATGGGGCGATAAAGTAATAAAGCCGCGACCGATGGTCGCGTCTAGATGTGATTTCTCCCCAACGGGGCGCCGGTTCGCCCAGCCCAGGGCAACGCCCTGGGTGCGGGGGACTGGCTGGCCGGTCCAACGGACCAACGGTTCGCGGCCGGCGGCGAAGAACGATTGGCCCGTTGGGCCAGCCACGTGGGCAACGTCGCCCACCCTTCCCAGGGCGTTGCCCTGGGCTGGGTGAACATGGGGCCTTCGGCCCGACGGCGGTCGCCGGTTGGAACGTCGCACAATGCAAGGGGAGAGCCATGCAAGACAAGGACATCGTTGAGGTGTGCTTGGCAGTCAACACAGCGGAAGCACACCTGATCAAGAGCCTGTTGGAAGACAATGGCGTTCAATCGAAAGTCATCGACGAGACCATGTATGGCGTAGGCGTCATGCCGTTCCATCCCAGTGCAGGGCCTCGCATTTGGACAGCGCGCTCTGATTCCGAACGAGCAAAGCGGATCATTGAGCAATGGGAAATTGATCGGCAGACGCTGCGCATCAAATCCTTCAATCGGTTCGTGGGAATGCCCACACTGCGGCGAGAAAGTCCAAGATGATTTCGACACTTGTTGGAATTGCGAATATCTGAGGGCTTCGACGTGATACGACTTCGGTGTATCGCCATTTTGCTCGCGTTCGTGAGTATTACATGGCCGCTCCGCGCCCAGGAGCCGTCCTCAGGCATCGACGCGGCCACCGCCATCGAAAAGACGCTGGTCGATGTGATCGCCCGCACCGAGAAATCGGTCGTGGCCATCGCCCGGGTGCGAAAGGAGCGGCCGGGTGAGACGTTCCAGTTCGAGACGCGGCCCGACCCGTTCGGCCGCCGGCCGACGCCCTTGGCCGCGCCCCAGCCGACCGATCCCAACTTCATCCCCAACGATTTCGGCGCGGGCGTGGTGCTCGACCGCCGCGGCCTGATCCTGACCGCTTACCACGTGCTCGGCGAGGAGAGCGACTACTACGTCACCACCCCCGACCGCAAGGTCTACAAGGCCACGGTCAAAGCGGCCGATCCGCGGAGCGACCTGGCGGTGTTGAGCATCGACGCCGCCAATCTTGCGCCGATCGCGCTGGGCAACGCGGCCGAGTTGAAGAAGGGGCAAATCGTTATCAGCCTGGGCAATCCGTATGCCATCGCCCGCGACGGCCAGGCGAGCGCGGCGTGGGGCATCGTCTCGAATCTGGCCCGCAAAGCTCCCGCCGCGCCGAGCGAATCCGATCCCTCCGGCCGGCCCACCTTGCACCATTACGGCACGCTCATCCAGACCGACGCCAAGCTGAACCTCGGCGCCAGCGGGGGGCCGCTGGTGAATCTTAACGGCGAGATGGTGGGGCTTAGCGTCGCTCTGGCGGCCACGGCCGGCTATGAGGCCGCGGGAGGATACGCCATTCCCGTCGACGCGACCTTTCGACGGGCCGTCGAGACGCTGGCCCACGGCCGCGAGGTCGAATATGGCTTTCTCGGCATCCAGCCCGTGAATCTGCGGCAACAGGAGGTCTTGGACGGCCTGCACGGGATGCGGGTCGGCCAGGTGGTGCGCGGCACGCCCGCGGCTCGCGCCGGCCTGAAGCCGGACGACGTGGTCACCGCCGTGGACGGCACGCCGATCTACGATGCCGACGGACTGGTGCTGAACGTGGGCAAGCTGCCCCCGGAGACCGTCACCCGCCTGAGCGTGCTTCGCGGCGGCAGCCAGCGGTTGGTGGAGGTCACTCTGGCGAAATACCCGGTCCGCGGCAAGAAGATCGTCACGGTGCCCGCTCCGGCGTGGCGCGGCCTGCGTGTCGACTATCCCACGGCCGTAGTGGATGAGGAAGGCCGCGCCCGCAGCGGCGCGCCGCTGGCCGACGACGCGGTCATCGTCACCGAAGTGGCCGAAGACTCGCCGGCCTGGGAGGCGGGCCTGCGTCACGGCATGCTCATCACCCACGTCGACCGCACGCCGGTCCGCACGCCCAAGGAGTTTGCGGCCGCCGTGGCCCGCAGCCGCGGGCCGGTGCCGCTGCGGACGGTTGGCGACGACAAGAAGCCGATCCACACCGTAGGGCCGGGAATCTAGGACTCGTGGTGGTCCGTTACGTGGCAGTCGTAAGATGGCCGCTAAGTCAACGCTTCGATGGCCACGCCGGGGATGTTTCCCAGGCGGCTGTCATTGGTGAGAAACAGGTCGCAGCCGCCTTCGATTGCCGCGGCTAGATGAAGCGAGTCCAGCGTCTTGAGTTGCCGGGTTGCCCGGATGTGGGTCGCTCGGTCGAAGACGGCCGTTGTCAAAGGCGCATAACGAACGTCGGGCAGGGCGAAAAACGTGTCGAATTTCGCTAGCACCGATCTATCTCCTAAGCGGATGGGCGTCACTCGGCACTCCAGACGTGTCAAGTCGCTGACCACAACCTGGTCACCTTGGGCGCTCAACGAAGCCAGCCGACTGGCGGCGCGATCCTGGAACTCCCCCACGTGGTCCAGGTAATAGATGAGAATCATGCTGTCGCAGTAGACCAACATCTTCTAACTCGCTTGCCCCGACGGGCGGCGATCCCTCGCTAGTTGAGGAGCGGCTTCCGCGATGCGTTCGTCACCCGACCGCAGACTCTCGATTTCGGCGTCGATTTCCTCCTTGGTCCGAAAACGGTGACCCGTCGCCTGCAACTCGGCGCGTGCCCTCTGAAGGTATTGCCACCAGTGCTCAGAACCGGCCTGCGACATGGGCAAAGGGCGAACCACAATCTCCACTGGTCCGGCCGGCAAGGTGGGCCGTTCCATAATCTCCAGCGTGCCATCCACCTTCACATTGCCGTGCAGCACGAGTTCGACGGGTGTCATGACAGGTCGCCCTTCTGCTCGATTCTGCTCTCATTCTATCCCGCGAACTCAGGCAACTCAAGGCGGGACAGGTGGCGGTCGGTTGCAGGACAATGAAGGAGGCCCACGCAATCGCCGTCCCGCTGAAGGGTGGATTCCGCCAGCGAGAGTATAATGTTTGGAAACGCCGAATGCAGGCGAGACCGTCGCCCCACGGCTTGTGAGATTGCCCTGCGGCGGCGATAATCTGGGACTAATGGGAGTGCATGAACGTCGAATGCGTCCTCGTATGCACGCGAAGCCAATCCATGATCGATCAAATTACCATTGCACGGGCAACCGAACTGCTGCGGCAGGCGGCCGCCACCGAGAAGATAATTCTTTTCGGTTCCTACGCCCGCAACCAAGCTGATGCGGGCAGCGACCTGGACCTGCTAGTTGTCGAGCCTCACGTATTGGATGCAGCCGCAGAGATGGTCCGTTTGATGCGGGTACTCAGTCCACTGCGCATTCCGGCCGACGTACTGGTCGTCAGTCGGCAAGATTTCGCCGACTGGTCGGACACCCCCGGCCATATCTTGTTCGACGCCGCCACGGAGGGAGTAGTCCTTTACGAAGCAGCGTCAACGCAGCGTGAACCGCGTTCGCCGAAGACTTGTGAGATTGCCCTACGGCGGCGATAATCGGGGATTTGGGCTTCCGAACGTTTCCGGTGAAGGGAGTGACGCCGATGAAGATCGCCGTGGTGGGTAGCGGCTACGTGGGACTGGTCACGGGCACGTGCCTGGCCGAGACGGGCAACGACGTGACGTGCGTCGATTGCGACCGCAAGAAGATCGACGTCTTGAATCGCGGCCATATTCCCATCTATGAGCCGGGGTTGGCCGAATTGGTGACCCGCAACGTGGCGGCCGGCCGGCTCTGCTTCACCACCGACCTGGCGGCGGCGGCGAAGAAGGCGCGGCTGGTGTTTCTGGCCGTGGGCACCCCTTCGGCCCCGGACGGCGCAGTGGACCTTTCGGCCCTCTGGGCGGTCGTCGATCAGCTTGCGGCGCACCTCGCCCCGGACGGCATCGTGGTCTGCAAGAGCACCGTGCCGGTGGGCACCAACGCCAAAGTGGCCGCGCGGCTGAAGGAGTTGACCGGCCGCGACGTCGACGTGGCCAGCAATCCCGAGTTCCTCAAAGAGGGGATGGCGATCGACGATTTCATGAAGCCCGATCGGGTTGTGGTCGGGGCCCGGCGGCCGGAGGTGGTCGACGTGCTGACGGACTTGTACCAGCCCTACTTGCGGACCGACAAGCCGTTCTTGGCCATGTCGCCCGAGAGCGCCGAGATGTCGAAATACGTGGCCAACGCCCTGTTGGCCACCAAGATCAGTTTCATCAACGAGATGGCGAACCTCTGCGAGCGGGCCGGGGCCGACATCAACGAGGTCCGCCGCGGCATCGGGCACGACAGCCGCATCGGCTTCGCCTTCCTCTTTCCCGGTGTGGGCTACGGCGGGAGTTGCTTCCCCAAGGACGTTCGCGCTGGCGGCGCTGGCCAAGACGTTCGGCATCGAACCGCACGTCCTGGAGGCCGTCCAAGCCGTCAATGATTCCCAGAAGTCGGTCCTGGCGGCCAAGATCGAGCAGCACTTCGGGGGCAAGCTCTCCGACAAGGCCATTGCCATTTGGGGCCTGGCGTTCAAGCCCGGCACCGACGACATCCGCGAGGCGCCGTCGCTGGCGCTCTTGGATCGGCTGTTGCTGCTGGGGGCGACGATCCGCGTTCACGACCCGGAGGCGATGAACAACGTCCGCGCCCTCTACGGCGACCGGCTGGTCTACTGCCCCAAGCGCGACGACGCCCTGTTGGGGGCCGACGCCCTGGCGATCTGCACCGAGTGGAAGCATTTCGTCCACCCGGATTTCGAGGAGATGCGGCGGGTGATGCGGCGGCCGGTGGTCTTCGACGGCCGCAATCTCTACAACCCCCGCCGGATGCGCGAGGCCGGATTCACGTATCACAGCATCGGGCGGGTGGCGGTGAAGGGCGAGGGTTGAGCGACGCGGAACGAGGGGCAACGAAGGCCATGCTCAGCCCAGCCAGGCCCCCAGTTTCTCGCCGTTGAGCGCTATTTCCGAGTTCAGAATGGCCGCGGCGGCTCGGACGTTGGCGTCATAGGCGGGCGTGCCTCGCCGGATGATGCTGATGGCCTTGCCGCCGGGGCGAGGCTCGTAGGGGCCGAAACGGGCAGCCGTCTCGACATCGGGCCAGATCACCGGGCCGTTGTTGTAGATCGAGAGATTGCCGAACCACTTAAGGGCCGCGCCGCGCATCGCGTTCCACTCATAATCGTCGGCCATTGTGGCGTCGAGAAACGGCAGGCTGTCCATGATATTCCACTCGACGGTGGCGTGCCTTTCCAGGGCGGCTCGGCTCAGTTCCAACACGGCCTCGAAGTCGAACCCCTTGTTGAGAATGGCCATCGCCCCCGGCGAGAAGCTCTCGATGCCGATCGAGAAGAAGATCCCTGCCATGCTGCCATCGTAGTTCCTGACAAACTCCGTCAGTGCTTTGTCGGCCCTGATGAAACAGACGAACATAAATCGGCCGGATTGGCCGGAGGCGAGAATCTCCTTCAATATCTGCGGCGTACATGCCGCAAAGCACAGATGGACGAGGCACGTTGACTCGGGATGCGTCAGTTGCGACAGGATTTGGGCGATGTCCGGCCGCCTCGTCAACGACTGGTCATAGCTTCGGTAGTCGCAGAACGTACACCGATTCCAGTAGCAGCCGCTGCCGATCCCGCAGGTAATGAAGTACGGTTTTCCCGCCGGCAGGTCCGGATGGCCGGTCCAATAATCCGTGAACGTCGTGCTCTCCGGGATGTTGAGCAGGCATTCCATCTTCCCTTGATAGTAGTTCTCCACCGGCGGCGTGCGGCAGCTACTGATGGCCGGCCCCCCGAACAGCCAGCGCTCGTCCACGATGGGCGTCACCGCCGGAAGATGAAGATCGGCGGTCAACGAACAATACACCTTCTCATAGCGGGCCAGCTTGGACTTCAGGGCTTCCTTTTGCTCAGCCGACGAATCAATTCCCAGAAAGAAATGATCGGCGTCAATCGCATGCGCAACGAACGAGAACCCGTTGAACAACACGATTCGCCCCGGATCCTCGCGCCACAATGTTACGGTCGCCGTCTTCGCATCCGTCATCGTTCACCCTTCATCCTTGCCCCGTCGTCCCTCCTCACCGCTCCACTTCGGCTTTCATCACCGTGAACACGTCGGTGTTGTCGACGTGCTGTCCGGAGAAGTGCCACGCGGCGGCGGCCTTGTCGTCCTTCCCTCGAACGAGGGCCGCAAACCGCTGGCTGCCGGGGCCGCGGGCGTAGAGCGGCACCAGGCTGTTGCTGTGGCCGCCGGAGTTGTATTTCAGGCCGGGCAGTTGGCCCTGCCCGTTGTCCTCCAGGGGCTGATAGGCGACCTCGTTCGAGTCGGCGCCCCAGATCAGGCCGGTTTCGTGATCGGCGGTCAAGATCAACAGCGTGTCGTCCCAGTTGCCGTGCGACTCGACCCAGGCCACCACCGCTTCGACGGCCTGGACGTAATCGATCTGCTCTTCGATCATGCGATCGGCCTCGTTGGCGTGATTGGCGTGATCGACGGCGCCCCCCTCGATCATCAGGTAGAATCCCTGCGGGTTCTTGTCGAGGCAGTTGATGGCCGCCTTGGTCATCGTGGTCAACGTGGGCACGTTGCGATTCATCGGGGCGCTGAACGGGGCCCGCGTCTTGACTTCGGCCGGGGGCAAGGTCACCCGGTTGCGGCCGCGGTTCTGTTGGAGCGTGCCGGCAACTTGGGGCACACCCAATAGCTTCGTCGGCGTGGGCCCTGACGTGAGGGCCTCGAAATCGGCCTTCGTCTCGACGAGTTTCCACGGCCGTTGGCCGCGCTTCAATGCCTGCTACGTCTCCTCGCCGCCGACGTCCTGATATTTGATCTTTTTCGCATCGGCGATGGGAGCGCCGCCGTCGTCGAACTCCGGGTGGCCCGCACCCATGATTACGTCCAGCCATGCCGCGCCGAGCATCTCGTTGGTGATCTCGGCGTGATTGTTGCGGGTGACGTTGTGGGCGCCGCCCAAGCCGGCGGGCGTGGCGTCGCACCACTGCACGGTCGTAATCACGCCCACCGACTTGCCGTGTGCCTTGGCGATCTCGGCGATCGTTTGCCCCAGCATGGGCTGGTTGTCGTTCGACCAGTTGATGGCGTTATTGTAGGTCTTCCGTCCGGTGGCCAGCGCGGTGGCGGCCGCGGCGGAGTCGGTGTAGCCGCGCTTCAGATAGGCGTAGCCGGCGAACTTGCCCAGCTTGGAAGGCGCGACCGTCTCGTCCCAGGCCCTCGCCGGATCGTAGACCAGCGTGGGAAGCTGTTCGGGGCTGCCCGTGGGTTTGCTCGAAAGATTCAAGGGATACGTCGAGCAGGCGAGCCTTAGCCAGCCGGGCCGATCGTAAATCTGTTGGCCCACCTTGCCCTGATACATGCTGGTGGCCAGCCAGGTGTTATTGCCCGAACCGTCGGCGATCATGAGGATGACGTTTTTGGCGGCCCAAGCGTCGCGGCCCGGCAGCAAAGCCAACACCACCGTGGCCACGGCCATCCACCGAGTCCACCAGCACAGTACGCGGCAAGAGCTTCGAGTCATGGGTGTCTTCTCCAAGGCGTGTGGAACCTGAGGCAACGCGGAAATCGTTATGGTATCGGCCTTTATCGACACGTGCAAGCGATGCGGCACTCTTGCGCAATTTTCCCCTTCGACGCCCGAGTTGACGAACCAGACAATTGGTGGGATAATTCACCTATGAGCATCGTGAGTTCTGCCACCGAGTTGGAAGAGGCTGTCCGCTTCGCACTCGCGCGAGGCCGATCCGGCAGTTCTGAAACGCATCGAGGAAGAATCGGCGCGCATCCGAGAGGAGATTCGCAGGAAGCACGGCCCGCTGAACGTTGCAGCCGACCTCATTCGGGAAGTTCGCGAGCAGTGAAGTACGTTTTGGACGCCTCGGTGGCGCGGAACTCGCGGACGGAACCCGCGGAGCACTCTCATCGCATGGCGCCGGGCTCAATACCGCCCGCGGTAGTTCTTGGCCTCGCGTTGCGGAGTGCGAGTAGGCTGCGGAGTAGCGCCGGCGGTCGCGGGGCGCGCGACCTGGCCCTTGCACTCGACGAAGATCAGTAGATCGGCCCGCGCCGGGGAATTGCCGATCGGCAGCGGCACGCCCGGCACCAGCGGGGCGCCGTCCACCGGGATCGGCAGCGCCACCATGCCCATCCCCACCAGCAACACCTGCTCGATCGGCCAGCGGAAACGCTCGTGGAAGCGATAGTGCGTCATCTGCGGCACTTCGATCTTGGTCCGCTGCCGGGGCGAGGCATGCGTGGGCACGTCGAGCATCACCGGCAGCATCTTTTCCACCTGGTCCACGTCGCACTTGATCGTGGCGTCGATCATCCGCCGATCGGCCGACAGCAACGGGCTGAAATCCAGCGCCAGGCCTTCGTCGACCTGGCCCGGCGAAGGATCGAAACCGGCCGCCGTTTCGGGCCGGAGGATCACGTCGCGGACGTAGGGCCGGCCGCGCATCGCCGAGATCACCGTCGATTGCCCGTTGTTGACCATGAGGTACGGCGAACTGTGCTCGCGATAATCGTTGCGGCGGCGCAGCTCGCCCAGCACGATGGCCGCGTCTTCCTGCGCCAGCAGCCAGGCGTTGATGCCCGGCGTTTGCACGGGCACGGGCCGGAGCAATCGCTGAACCACGGCCCGCCAACTGGGGCTATCCAGCGTCACGACCCGCAAGGAGAACGTGTAGGTGGCCGCCTCGCTGCTCACGAAGCGATCGACCAGGTCGGCTACGACCTTCTGCATTTCGGGCGTATGATAGACGCGGAGGGTGCGGCTGCCGGCGCTCAGAATGCCCAACGGCTCGGTGTGCCACGCCTCGTAGCCGGTCTCTCGCAGGATCCAATCGACGACCGCCTGCTCGGGCCGTTTGGTGCTCGTGACCCGAGCCGTGTAGGAACTGATATCGTACTCGCGCCACACCTGGCCGGCATCGTTGGGCAGCGTGCCGCTGCCCGAAGTGACTCGCGCGATCGACTTCTTCGCGGGGTCTGCGCTCGCCGATCCGGGCGCAACGGGAGAGGGAGCCGTGCCGATCCGGTCCGCGGCGTTGGGCTGATCGCTGCGGGCGGCGAGCGCGCCGGCCGCTTGCACCGATGGCTCGCTAGCGCGTCGCCACGTCGCTGCCTCAGTCCCCGCTGCCGGCGCACCCTGACCGAACACGGAATTGGCGGCGCCCACGGCGACCGCCACGGCCAAACAGATTTGCCGCAACATGTCAGCCTCCTTGCTGAACCTGGCACGAGTCGAGAAGAACTCAGGATGGGCAGTATACGGAATAGGGCCGGAATGGGGCAATAGCGATGTTCTTCTACTTGCGGGGGGTACTGCTTAATCACTACAGGATTTCGGCAATCCATTCGGCCACTTGCCGCGCAATTTGTTTTGCCTCGGCCGGGGGATAACAATGGCGCCAACCGGCGCGGCGGAGCATCACGTCGTCCACACCCTTGGCCCACTCCCGCAGGCAATAGTGCTCGACCGCCTCGCGGGTGACGGCCGGCGGGAGGACGCCGCTCGTGCCGGCCGCCTCCGCCGCGTCGACGAGCGGCTCCTCCGCCGTGCGGCACGCGCTAAGCCGACGCTTTAGATGCTCGCCGATCAGGTCCACCGTCTGTTCGGCCATGAGGCGATAGGTCGTCAGCTTGCCGCCCGCCACGTCGATCCAGCCCGGCTCGGCCATGCGGATCTGGTGGGTTCGCGAGGTGTCGGAGGGCGTCCCTTTCTGTACTTGCCGGGGAGCAATCAGCGGCCGGATGCCCGCCCAGTGAGAGATGGCGTCGCTGGGCTGCAGCCGGGCCGCGGGGAAGGCCCGATTGACGACCTCCAGCACGTAGCTTACGTCGGACGCATCGACCGGCACGTCCTCCAGGGATCCCTCGTAGTCGGTATCCGTGGTGCCGAGGATCACGCGGCCGCCCCAAGGAATGGCGAACAGGATGCGGCGGCCTTCGGGCATCACCACCGCCTCGGGTACGGGGAACCGCTCCTGGTCGACGACCAGGTGAATCCCCTTGGTCAATCGGAGCCTGACGTGGCTGTGGGGGATGGCCGCCGCCCAGCAACCGGCGGCGTTGACCACTACCCGCGATTTCGCCGGCGCTCGGCGCCGGTCGCCTCATCGCGGAGGCGGCATTTCCAAACGCCGGCCGCTCGATAGGCGTCGAGGAATCGCGTGTGGTTGCGCACCATCGCGCCGTGCCGCGCTGCCGATCGCAGCGTGTCGATGACCAGCCGCGCGTCGTTGGTCAGGCCGTCGTAGTAGCGGACGCCGCCGGTCAGATCCTGGCGGTTCAGTCCGGGGAGCTTCTCTAACATCTCCGCGGCCGAGAGCGTGCTGCACGGGCCGAGGTTCCGCTTGCCGCAGAGCAGGTCGTAGAGCCGCACGCCGACCGAGAGTTTCCAGCGGGCCCACGGCGTATCGCGGTAGGTCGGGAAGAGAAACGGCAGCGGGGCGGACAGGTGCGGCGCGATGCGGTGAAGAATGCACTTCTCCACGCTGGCTTCGCGCACCAGCCCAATGCGCCCTTGGGCCAGGTAGCGGAGACCGCCGTGAAGGAGCCGGGAGGAGCGGCTGCTGGTGCCGAAGGCGAAGTCGTGCTGTTCCACCAATGCCGTGCGAAGCCCTCGCATGGTCGCATCGCGGGCCACGCCCACGCCGACGATCCCGCCGCCGACAATCAGCACGTCCCAGGTCTCGGCGGTGAGGCCGCCGATGTCCACAAGGCTGGAAGAGGGCCGATTGCTCGTCATAATACGCCGTCCATCTCTATGTCGAATCTACCGCGAACCACGCGTGCGTCAACCTGCTTGGAAACCGAAGCAGACATCCACCTGTTCTGCGGGGCGGTATTTACAGTCATCGTCCCGGTGCATAACATCATAGGGGGCTGCCCGGAGGTTCGGTATGGGTGTGTTTCAAGTTCCCGTTACCTTGAAAAACTGGCAGAACCAATTCCTTCCGGAGGAAAGAAGGGGGCGTGACCTTCAGTGCCTGGCTGCGGTGGACTCCGGGGCGGCCGAATTGGCACTGCCAGGCAACATTATCGAACAGCTTAGATTGGCCCAAACGGGCGACGTGCGGGTCTATACTGCCGACGGCGGCGAACACAGTTTCCGCGTCTTTGGAATCGTGGATTTGGAGGTGCAGGGCCGAACGTGCCAAGTGCGAGCCATTGAGCTTCCCCACGGGGCGGAACCTCTGCTGGGAGCCGTGCCTTTGGAAGAAATGGACTGGCACATTTCTCCCCAAGACAAGAGATTGGTGCCAAATCCCAAATCCCCCGAGAAGCCCCTGCTTCCACTTTGCCGAGGCCCTTGATAACGACGCGGCGCACCATTCGCCGTGCGAACACAGGAGCTTTGCCATGCCAGTCAAGAAGTTGAAAGAGTTTCTCGACAGCCAGAAGGTCAAGTACGTCACGCTCAATCACTCGGCCGCCTATACGGCCCAGGAGATCGCCGCTTCGGCCCACGTCCGCGGCAAGGATCTGGCGAAAACGGTGATGGTCACCATCGACGGCAAGCTGGCTATGGCCGTGCTGCCGGCCTCGCGAAAGGTCAGCTTCGATCTGCTGCGCGAGGCGGCTCGGCGCGGGCAACGTGCAACTCGCCGGCGAGCAGGCGTTCCGCGACATGTTCGCCGGGTGCGAAGTCGGCGCCATGCCGCCGTTCGGCAACCTCTACGACATGGACGTCTACGCCTCGCGCTGTTGGCCCAGGATGAGGAGATTGCCTTCAACGCCGGCTCGCACACCGAGCTGATCGCGCCTGGCCTACAAGGACTTCGAACGGCTGGTCAAGCCGAAGCTGGCCCGGATCGCCTACGGGGAGTAGCAGAGATGCAGGGCGCACACTGCCCGCTACGCCTGTTGCGGCTCGGTGGACAGTGCCTACCCTATTGGCCCTCGGTGGGCAGCGCCACCCTACTGGCCTACAGGAAGCTACTTGCCGATGCAGAAGCGGCTGAAGATGCGGTCCAGCACGTCTTCGGTATAGACGGCGCCGACGACCTTGCCCAGTTCCTCGCAGGGCCACGCGCATCTCGGCGGCCGCCAGTTCCTCTTGTGCCGCGGACGCCGTTGGCGGGCGCGGCGCAGACACTGCCGGCCAGCCGAAGCGACTCGCAGCAGCGCACCGCCGTGCCGGCCACCACGTCGCCCTGGGCGCCGCCGGCGGCCAGCGCCGCCCGACGCAATTCTCCGCGCAAGGCGTCCACTCCGTGTCCTGACAGGCTGCTGGTCTCGCAGGCGGCGTGGCGACAGTCGGATCGGCGCGGCACGTCGCACTTGGTCAGCACGACGATCCGCTCGGCGGCCGGCGGAACGAGCCAATTCGCCGCGTTCCCACTCATCCAGCGGACGAGTGGAATCGAGGCAGAGCACCTCGACGTGCGACTGGCGGCGCTGCGCGGCGGCGGCCGACTGAGCGGCCTGCTCGATGTCGCGGCATGTTGAGCCGGCCGTTCCACTTTCGCCCCGTGGATGGCAGTACAACTGCCACCCCAACACACTCTTCTCTCTCCCCTCTCCCTTCTCCTCTCCCCCCGCGTCCTTCGTCCCCGCCGTGTCGATCAGCCGGCACTTCACGCCGTCGAGGTCGAGTTCGGCGATCAGATAGTCGCGGGTCGTGCCGGGATGGTCGGAGACCAGCGCGGCACGGTCGCCGGCCAGGGCGTTGAAGAGGCTGCTCTTGCCGGTGTTCGGCCGGCCGACCAGCACGGCCCGCACCGCGTCGAGCGGCTCGCTGCGCGAGGCCATCTGCCGCGAGGATGGCCGCCACGCTGCTCTCGGCCTCGGCAAGCTGCCGGTCCAACTCCTCGCGCGTGATGAAGGCCAGGTCTTCGTCGGCGAAATCGAAGCCCGCTTCGACGTGGGCCAGCAGGTCGAGCAGGTCGTTGCGCAGGCGGTGCAGCGGGCGAGCCAGTCCGCCGGCCAACTGGCCCAGGGCGACGTCCAACTCCTGCGGATCGGCGGCGTCGATCACGCCCAAGACGGCCTCGGCCTGGCGTCAGGTCGATCCGTCCGGCCAGAAAGGCCCGCAAGGTGAACTCGCCCGGCCCGGCCAGCCGCGCGCCGGCGGCACAGAGCGATCGCAGCACGAGTTGCAGCAGCGGCGGCGAGCCGAGCGTGTGAATCTCCGCCACCGGCTGGCCGGTGTAGCTTCGCACTTGTGGCGCAGACGTCTCGCCTGCTCGCAGGCGGACGCCGCACCACAAATACACGTCGCAGGGAAGCGGCGAGTGGAGTCCGGGCAGCCGAAGCGAGCCGGCGACGACGTGCGGAGATCGACGCGGGCCGAGAGCGGCTGGCCGTCGTCGGCCTGAAAGAACCGCGCGACGCACGTCGAGCGCCTGCGGCCCGCTGAGGCGCACGATTCCCCGCGCCGCGCCCCCCGGCGGCGAGGCAATGGCGGCGATGGTGTCGTCGAGGGGATACATGAACGATGACGGAGTGATGGAGTGACGGAGTGATAATGGCTGACGGCGTCGACTTCGCTCACCTCACCATCGTCACCCTGTCACCTTGTCACTTCTTTCCCTTGGCGGCCGACTCGGCGGCCTTCCGCCCGGGCCTTCGCCTGGGCGCGGGTTTCCACGGCCGGCGTCGGCGGCGGGCGGCGGCTTTCGGCAGGAACCGGCGCTCGGCCAAGCCCCACAGGCTCGACACGATGAAGTAGATGCACAAGCCGCTGGCCACCTTGAAGAACATCAGGCCCATGAAGATCATCATGTACTTCATCATCTTCTGCTGCATGGCGGCCTGCTCGTCGGCGGCCGGGGGCATGAACATCTTCTGCTGCCAGATGAACAGCACGATCGTCAGGATGGGCAGCAGGTTGAAGTACGGCCCCAGGCCGAAGATGCCCTCGCCGCTGTTGACGAACGCCGGCATGAAGCCGCTCCAGTCGTAGAGCATGTCGGGGGCGGCCAGGTTCGAGCACCAGCGGATGGAGTGCGAAATCAGCGGGGCGTCGCGCAGCTCGATGGCCACCATCAGCGCACCGGTACAGCCCGATGAACACCGGCATCTGGATGAAGATCGGCAGGCAGCCGCTCAGCGGATTGTAGTTGTGCTTGCGGAACAACTCCTGCTGGGCCTTGGTGCGGGCCTCGACGTTGTTCTTGTACTTCTCCTGGAGCTTCTTGATCTCCGGCTGCAACATCTGCATCTTCTGCGCGCCGGCGGCCTGCTTGCAGGCTCAGCGGGAACATGCAGCCGCGGACCAGCACGGTCAGCAGGATGATGGCCAGCCCGTAGTTGCGCACGCACGGCGTAGAAGAAGTGCAGGATCGCCGTCAGCGGCACGGCGACCACGGCGAAGATCGGCCAGCCGTAATAGACCAGCTCGCCCAGGCGGTACTCGTCGTTCTCCAGGAGCGGCGCGGCTTCTTCGGGCCGGCGAAGAGCTTGAACTGGTGCGTCAGCGCCTCGCCCGGCTTCAGCTCTCGCAACGTGCTGATCAGCCGGCACGACGTGTTCGTCGAGGTTCGTGTGCTGCGGATCGACCTTGCCGACGCGGATCGGCAGCAACTCCTCGAACCAGACGTCGGCCGGATTGTCGCGCTCGGGCATCAGCACGGCGGAGAAATACTGGGCGTCGACGCCGATGAACGTCAGCAGCTTGTCGGGCGGCGTGTCGGGCCTGCTGCGGAAGGTCCTTGCCGGCGGCGATGGTCGTGGCGCCGACCATCCCCGGCGTCTCGCCGCCGAACGAGATGATGAAGTCGCGGAGCCCCGCTCCGCCCCAGTTGCGGCTCACCTTGCTGGCGTACCACTTCCCTTCGGTCGGCAGGCCGTTGGGGCCGTCGAGCCGGTAGGCCACCTTGTGGGCCTTGCCGCCGATGTTGCGAATCTCGATCTCGAACTCCAGGTGATAGGCGGGAAAATCGGCGTCGGCCAGCGACTCCTCGGGCACCTTGGCCAGGCGATAGGTCTTGGTGATTTCCAGGCCCTTCTCGGGCAGCGTGCGGCGAAACTTGCGCGTGCGTCTGGTCCGACTGCCACCAGCTTCCAGTTCGCCGTCCGCAGATTCACGCCCTTCAACTCGCGGCTCGACGCAGCGGCATCGTGCCGTCGCTCCTTCTCGGCGGCCTCCTCTGCCTTCGTCCTTGCGTCTGTCGCGTTCTCGTCCTTCTTCTCGTCCTCTTTCTTCGGCTCGTCGACGATCTTCTCGCTCGTCGATACTGCTGCAACGTCAACAGCATCGAGAGCGGGTCGTCGTCCTCGGGCTTGATCACTTCCAGCGGCCGGCGGCGGAGCTTCGCCGAGAGCGTCAGTTCCTTGCCGTCGCGGACGACCGACAAGCGTCACGGTCTGCTTGGGCTTCGTGTTGGCCAAGACTGCTTCGAGCGATTGTCGGTCGGCGACCGGCTTGCCGTCGACGGCCTTGATCACGTCGCCCGGCTTCAGGCCGGCCTCGGCGGCGGGCGTGCCGGGCCCGACCACCTGCACCAGACAGCCGTTGGCATGCAGCGGCCGAGTCCATCACCAGGTGGCCCAGGTAGCCGCTGCGGTCGTCGATGTCGCAATAGCGCGGACTGCTCAGTTCGATCCGCGCCACGGCCGCCCCGTGGTTGGTCAGCGTGACCAACATGCGGTAGGGATCGTCGTCGATCGGCCGAGCCGAGCGTGACCCATTGCTCGGGCGCTTCCGGCTCGGGCGGCCGGCTTGATTGCCGGCGCGGGCCTTCTTCCGGCTTTCGCCGGCCGGCTTCTCGGCGGCCGGCTTCTCGGCCGGCGGCTTCGGCGGCTCCTTCTTGCTCGCCGGCCGGCGGCTTCTGCTTTCTCGGCCTTGCCGGGCGGCGACCGCTTGCGGCGGCTTGCCGGCGTGCGGCGGATACAGCCGCTGCATCAGCCAGGAGTAGCCCAGCAGAATGGCAAACGAAAGGACGAGAAACAGTACGAAACGACGTTCCATTCGTACTCAAGTGAGACCGTAGATGCACGCTACGGATCGCGACTCGGTGTCAGTGCCGCCATGCGTTCGCCGGTGCTAACGCCCGTCGCGAAGCCGGTCGCCGAGGAAATTGTCCAGGTCGGGAATGTCGTAGATCTTCGCGATCGTCTTCTCGAACGGATACTCGACGCGGCGGAACCGCACCAGGTCGTCTTCCAGCACGACGTAGCAGGCGCGCGGGTTGCCGTCGCGGGGCTGCCCGACCGAACCGACGTTGATCATCGCCTTCTCTCGGCCCAGGCGATACTCGTTGTTGAGTTCCTCGGGGCTGAAGAAGTTGAAGCTCTCGGTGAACACGCCCGGCACGTGGGTATGGCCCTGGAAGGCGTACTGCGGAACCAGCGCGAAGATCTTCTCCAGCTTCCGCTTGTTGTAGATGTCTTCGGGAAAGACGTATTCGTTCAGCGGGTTGCGGGCCGAGCCGTGGACGAACAGCATGTTCCCTTCGATGTGGTTCCGCGGCAGCTCGCCGAGGAAATCCCAGCGCCGCTGCCGCATGGCCGGCGTGCCGGGGCCGTTCTCCAGTTGGTTCGCGCGTCCAGAAGATCGCCCGCTCCGCCCCCGAATTGAAGCCCTCGGGGTCGAACAGGGCGCCCTGGTCGTGGTTGCCCAGCAGACAGACCTGGCACTTCATGATCTCGTCGATCACTTCGCGGGGGTTGGGGCCATAGCCCACCAGATCGCCGAGGCAATAGATCTCGGTGATGCCTTGGTCTCGAATGTCGGCCAGCACCGCTTCGAGGCTCTCGATGTTGCTGTGGATATCGCTGATGAGGGCTCGTTTCACGCTTGTAGACTTTCAGACGCCTTGCTTGACAACCTTGCAGGCGCAGGAGGGAATGACGAGGGCGCACTGCATGCAACATCACAGTCTATTGTTGCATCTCGGGCCGGTCAAGTCGAGATGCCTCTTGTGGAAGCCGGACGAATCCGCCATGCTGAGCCGAACGGGAGCCGTGCGATGCGAATTCTGGCCCTGGAAACCACCGACAAGACCGGCAGCGTGGCGGCGCTCGGTGACGATAACCTCTTGGCAGAATTGAGCTTAGATCACACGCAACGCAGCGCCCAGTCGTTGGCCCCGGCCATGCACGCCCTGTTGGAACAGGTCGGCTGGCTGCCGCGGCGACGTTCAATTGGTGGCCGTCTCCGTCGGGCCAGGCTCGTTCACCGGGCTGCGGGTCGGCGTGACCACCGCCAAGGTCTTCGCCTATGCTGTGGGGGCCGATGTCCTGGGCATCGACACCCTGGAGGCCATCGCGGCCGCGGCCCCGGACAACGTCAGCGATGCTGTTGGACGGTCATGGACGCCCAGCGCGGCGAGGTCGTCGCGCGGTGCTTCGACCGCGACGCGGCGGGAACGTTCCGAGCCCGTTGGCCCGCAGCGACTCGATTGCGGCCGACGCCTGGCTGGCTCGAGCTTGACGCCTGGCGTCGCCGTGACCGGCCCCGTGCTTGCACAAGTTGGCTCGATCGCCTGCCGCCGGGCGTCGAGGCGTTGGACCGTCGCTACTGGTCGCCGCGGCGGCCGCTGTCGGTTCGGCTGGCCGCGCATTACTACGCCCACGGCCGGCGCGACGACCTCTGGAGGCTCGTTCCCCATTACTTCCGCCGCAGCGCCGCCGAGGAGAAATGGGACGCATGCGGAATTGCTAACATCGTTTCCAGTCGAGGACTGAGGGATGTCCATCTTGCCGACCGACGCATCGCTGGCCGCAGGCCGACCGCGAGAAGCGGCGGGTGGCCACGTCGTCGTTGGCTGGCGGCCGTCCTGCTGACCGGCACGAAGCTGGGCATCGGCCTGTGGACCAACAGCTTGGGCATCCTCTCCGAGGCCGCCCATTCGGGGCTCGATCTGGTGGCCGCCGCCGTGACCCTCTGGGCCGTGCGAGTCTCCAGCCGGCCCGCCGACCGCGAACACACCTACGGCCACGGCAAGTTCGAGAACCTCTCGGCCCTGTTCGAGACCGTGCTCCTGCTGGTCACCTGCGTCTGGATCATCCACGAAGCGGCGGCCCGGCTGTTCTTTCACAAGCCATTCGATTTGAACATCAACGCTTGGGCGTTTCTCGTGGTGATTCTTGTCGATCGTGGTCGATTTTTCGCGATCGCGCGCGCTGAAGCGGGCCGCCGACAAGTACGCGCAGCCAGGCCCTGGAGGCCGACGCCCTGCACTTCTCCACCGACATCTGGTCGTCGGCCGTGGTGCTGCTGGGGCTTTGCGGCGTGCTGGCCGGCGAGCGATTCGGACTGCCCTGGCTGGTCCAGGCCGACGCCGTGGCCGCCCTGGGCGTGGCGCTGATCGTGGTTTGGGTCAGCTTCAAGCTCGGCAAGAAGTCGGTCGACGACCTGCTGGACAGCGTGCCCCGAGGGCTGCACGAGCAGGTTGCTCGCCGCCGCCGGGCAGGTGCCGGGCGTCGAGGAGGTCACTCGGCTGCGGCTGCGGCGCAGCGGGCCGGAGATCTTCGCCGACGTGACGCTGGCCGTGGGCCGCGGCGCGGCGTTCGAGCGGGCGCACGACATCGCCGCACGAGGTCGAGGCGGCCGTTGCCGTCGATCCTGCCCAACGCCGACGTGGTGGTCCACGTCGAGCCGATCGCCCCCGAGCGAAGAGGACGTGACCACGGTGGTCCGGCTGTTGGCCGCCCGGCACGGCCTGGGGGCCCACGGCATCCGCATCTACGAGGAGAACCGGCAGCGGTGGCTGGAGTTGCACCTGGAGGTGAGCGATGTCGCTGCTGCTGGACGAGGCCCACCGCCAGGCGACCGAGTTCGAGCGGGCGTTGCGGGAGAGCCTGCCCGGCGTGACGCGGATCGTCACCCACATCGAGCCCACCGGCGACGCGGCCGCCACGGTCCGCGGCGAGCCGGCCGGGCAGTTGCAGGTGCAGAAGGCGATCGGCGAGTTCCTGGAGGACTATCCGCTGCCGGTCCAAGCCGCACGACGTGCGGGTGCAACTGGCCGGCGGCGAGCTGGCCGTGTCGTTCCACTGCACGCTCGCCTGCCGCCACGGCCATCACCGAAGCCCACGATTTGACGGTCCGGCTGGAAGAGTATCTCCGCGCCCACGTGCCGGGACTGGGCCGAGTGGTGATCCACGTCGAGCCGGATAGGCCCCAGAGGAAAGAGACCGGTCGCCAATGACGTTGGGTGGCACGGGCAGCTTGTCTGCCCGTGTCGGGCGCCGCTCGCACAGCATCTCCCCAGTCACACGCACGGGCAGGCAAGCTGCCCGTGGCACCCGGCACGGCATCTCCCCAGTCGCACGCGCGGGCAGGCAAGCTGCCCGTGGCACCCGGCGTGCTGCCGAGCTTGACCGAACGGCTGAATGTTAGCGGTCTGGCGCGAGACGTGTCAATGGGAGGAACGGCTCCCTATTGACAGGGAGAGGATTGTTGCTACATAGGACGCAGCGGGTTGTGCGGCTCGAACCCCAAGGCGATTTCCACTGACAGCGGACCCCGCGCGGTTCGCCAGGATCTGAAGGAGTCCACCGTGAAAGTCCTGATCGTCGACAAACTGTCGCCCGAAACCGTAACGTCGCTTCAGAAACTCGACCTCCAGGTCGAGGTGCGCAGCGATCTCAACGCCGAGAACCTCCCACAGGCGATGGCCGAGGTGGGCATCCTCGTGGTCCGCTCCACCAAGGTGACCGCGGCAACCATCCAGGCCGCGCCGCAACTCTCGCTGATTATCCGTGCCGGGGCGGGCGTCGACACGATCGACCTGGCCACTGCCAGCGCGGGGCATCTACGTGGCCAATTGCCCCGGCAAGAACACCGCCGCCGTGGCGGAACTGGCCATCGGACTGCTGGTGGCCGCCGACCGGCGGATCGTCGACGCCACCGTGGCCCTCCGCAACGGGGCCTGGCGGAAGAAGGAGTTCGGCAAGGCCCGCGGGTTGGCGGGCCGCACCCTGGGCATCCTCGGTTTCGGCGCGATCGGCAAGGCGGTGGCCCAGCGCGCCGCCGGGTTGGAAATGCCCGTCGTCGCCTGGTCGCGGAGCCTCACGCTGGCGATTGCCAAGGAGCACGGCGTGGGTTATGCCGCCTCGGTGGAGGAACTGGCCGCGACGTCCGACGCCGTGAGCGTCCACCTGGCGCTGGCCCCGGAAACCAAGCACCTGGTCGGCAAGAGCTTCTTCGACGCCATGAAACCCGGCGCGATCCTGGTGAACACCTCGCGCGGCCCGCTGGTCGATACGGCGGCCCTTCGAGCGGCGATCGCCGAGAAGGGGCTTCGCGTCGGGCTCGATGTGTTCGAGGGCGAGCCGGCCGGCGGCGAGGCCGATTGGACCGACAAGGAGTTGACCGCGCTGGTGACCTGCACGCCGCACGTCGGGGCTTCCACCGATCAGGCCGCCGAGGCCGTGGCCGCCGAGGTCGTGCGGATCGTGGAGGTCTTTCTCAATACGGGCCACCCGGCCGGCACGGTCAACCTCTGTACGCACTCGCCCGCAACCTTCCGTCTGGTCGTTCGACACCTCGACCGGGTGGGCGTCTTGGCATTCGTGCTCGACGGGTTGCGCGAAGAAGGCGTGAACATCGAGGAAATCGAAAACACGATCTTCGCCGGCGCCCAGGCCGCCTGCTGCTCGATCCTGTTGGACCAGTCCCCCTCGACGCGGCTGGTGGAGTCGTTACGTGGTAACGAGAACATCCTGCACGTGATGCTAAACCCGTGTCAATGAACCGGGAAGATAGGGTCACCGTTCCCGACAGCGTTCCTCTCCTGTGGTATGATTGGGAGAATCGGACCAGAGTTCGGCGCGGCAAGAGGATGACGCCGCGTAGTCCCGCGATGTCCCAAGGCACTTCCTTCTTCACTCGCGAAAGGAAAGGGCATGTCAGAAAACGAATCCCCCCCGGCAACGTCGTTGCAGTTTGACAAGGCTGAGTATGCGGCGCCGCAGACCGCTGCCTCAGTTTGTTGTGCCTGCAAACGGCCCATCGCGCAGACCTACTATACGGTCAATGCGGCGATCGTTTGCGACCAATGCCACGGCAAGATCGGGGCATCTCTGGCTGGCGGGTCGAGTTTCACGCGGGCCCTCGCCGCCACCGCCTTTGGCCTGCTGGCCGGTCTGGCGGGCGCGGCGCTCTGGTACGCGGTCAGAAGGACCACTGGGTACGAGATCGGGCTGATTGCCATCCTCGTCGGCGTGATGGTCGGCCTCGCGGTCCGCAAGGGTGCGAGGGGACGGGGTGGCTGGTTCTATCAGACGCTCGCCGTCGTGCTGACCTACAGTTGCATCAGCGCCTCAATACGTGCCGGATATCGTCACGGAGTTCGTGCGGCAATTCCGCGAGCGGGAAGCGGCGCAGGCGCAACGGGCAGACGCCCCGATAGCCGGCAAGACGGACGACAAGGCGCCGGCCGAGATGCGCCGGTGGAGAAGCCGGCGCCCCTCGATGCCGCCGCGCCCAAGCCCGGAACCGTCAAGGTAACGCTCCTCCTTGCCCTGTTCCTGTTGATCGCGTTCATCATGGCGTTGGCAATGCCATTCGTGGGTGGATTGCAGAACATTATCGGGCTGTTGATCATCGGGATCGGCCTGTACGAAGCATGGAAGATCAACAAGCGATCGTCCGTCCGCATCGCCGGCCCATTTCAACTCGCTCCACCCACTGCGTCCGGGGCGCCGGGTGTATGAGCGATTCTTCCGCCACACTCGCCTGCCCGTCCTGTGGGGCAGAGATTTCGCCGGGCTTGCTCGCCTGTCCCGGATGCCACCGACTGACGCACGCCGCCCAGTTGGAGGCCCTGGCGCGAGAGGCGTCCGCCGCGCAGCAGGCGGGGGACATCAGCCAGGCGCTCGCCTGCTGGCGTACCGCGCTCGATCTATTGCCGCCGGAAACAACCCAGTTTGCGGCGATCCAGTCGCAAATTGAACAGTTGGGCCGGCAACTTGACAGTGCGGGCATAGCGTTGCCGGCCCCCAAATCGTCCGAGGGCCGGGCCACGGCAGGAAAGGCCCTGGCCGGGCTGGGCTTCCTGGGGATGCTGATCTGGAAGTTCAAGGTGGTGTTCGTGCTGTTGGTCACCAAGGGCAAACTGCTGCTGCTGGGTCTGACCAAGTCGAGCACGTTCCTCTCCATGTTCGCTTCTTTCGCCGTGTATTGGACGGCGTGGGGCTGGCCGTTTGCCCTGGGGCTGGTAGTCAGCATCTATATTCACGAGATGGGCCACGTCGATGCCTTGCGGCGTTACGGTTTCAAGGCGACGGCGCCCATGTTCATCCCCGGGTTTGGTGCGCTGATTCGTCTCCGGCAGCATCCATCCAATCCCGCGGAAGATGCCCGGATTGGCCTTGCTGGCCCGCTTTGGGGAATGGGCGCCGCGGTGGCGTGCTGGCTGCTCTACCTTGCTACCGATGTCGCCGTCTGGGCAGCCATCGCCCACCTGGGCGCCTTCATCAACCTCTTCAACTTGATCCCCATCGGACCGCTCGACGGCAGCCGCGGTTTCCACGCGTTGTCGCGCAGTCAGGCGCTGCTGACAACGGCAGCGCTGGGCGTCGCGTGGTTCCTTACCGGTGAGGGGCTGATCCTGATCGTCGCCATTGTGGCGCTATGCCGATCCCTTGCAAAGACGAAAGATGCAAAACCCGACCGCGTCGCCTTCGCGATGTTCGTCCTCCTGATTGCGTCGCTCTCGGCGTTGGTGTGTGTCCGGGCGAGCGCGTAATGGGGCGGTTGCGAAGACGCGGCATCTTGCCGCGTTACCGTAGTGCGAGCAAGTGCTCCTGGAGCAGACGTAAACCGGCAAGATTCCGCTTCTACGGCATGACACCGTGAACGGCAACGTCCAGCCTCAGCGATAGTCGGTGGGCGGCAGGCCGCAGATCCGCTGCCGCCAGGCGTCCATGTGTTCCTTGCTGAGGCTGTTCTCGCGGACGATCTTGGTGGCGACCTCGTGCTCGGTGCCCGGCACCGCCACCCGCACCTTCAGCCGCCCGTTCGGCTTGTAGTGAAACAGTACCTCCACTGGCGACTTGGCCGGCAAACCGTCCGGCAACTGGCGGACCGAGCAGTGGCCGATCGAGGTGCAATCGTCGGCCGAAGGGCTCTCGCCCTCGACGATCTCCACGCGGATCGAGCGCTGGCCGGCCGTCTTGGTGCGGAAGATTCGCTTGGCGCTCACGGGCAAGGCGGTGTTGCGGGGGATCAGCGTGCCATTGCGGCGGCGCTGGGTCAGCGGGTCGACGCCCACCACGCCCAAGCTGTGCGAGTTGACGTTCCGGATCTTAAACTCGGGGGGCAGGCCCTGCTGCTGGGCAAGAATCAGCGAGGCGTGCAAGGCCGCACCGTGTGCCACCGCCTCGTCGGCTGCCACCGAATCGTCGGGCGGCTTGCCGGAAAGCTTGTGGAGCATGTCGCGCACCATGGGCATGCGGCTCGATCCGCCCACCAGCAGCACGCGGTCGATCTCCTTCCAGTCCAGTCCCGCCGCCTTCAATGCCTGAACGGTCGTGAACCGCGTCCGATCCAAAAGGTCCTGCGTGGCCTCCTCGAACTGCGTCCGGCCGATCTCGACGCGGGTGGAGACGCCGCGGAAGTCGCAGGGCACCGACGCCTTCTGCCGTGCAGAGAGAGTCCGTTTGGCGTCCTCGCATTCCCGCCAGAGTTTGCCGGCGGCCACGACGTCCTGGCGCGGGTCCATCTGGTGCTGCCGAATGAAATCTTCGGCCACCAGATCGACCATCCGCTGGTCCCAGTCGTAGCCGCCCAGCCGCACGTCGCCGTCGGTCGCCAAGGCGTTGAATTGCCTGCCGCGAATCTCCATCACGGTCACGTCGAACGTGCCGCCGCCCAAATCATATACCAAGACGTGTTGCGGCTCGGTGCTGCCCCCCCCACATTCAAGTAGCCGTGCTGAAAACCGAAGGACAGGGCAGCGGCGGTGGGCTCGTTGATGATGTCCAACACCTCGAAGCCGGCCATATAGCCCGAGTCCTGCGTGGCCTTGCGGCGGACCTCGTCGAAGTACGCCGGCACCGTGATCACCACCTTGCTGAAGGGGCCGATCTGTCGTGTCGCGTCGCCGCGCATCTTATTGAGGATGAACGCCTCGATCACCTCCGGCGGATACGTCTTTCCCTCAAACTGCTTGTGGTACACGCGATGGCCGACGTCGCGCTTCGAACATTCGGCCACGTGATCGGCTTCGCAGACGAGGGCCTTCATCGCTTCCTTGCCCACGACCACGTCGTCGCCGTCGAAGAGCACCACGCTGGGCGTCAACAGGTCACCCTCGCCGTTGACCACCGTCACCGGCCGGCCGCGCTCGTCGAGCCGCGCCAGCACGGAAAACGTGGTGCCCAGGTCAATGCCGATTGCCAGGGCGGAAGACTGCGAGTTGCCATTTGCTTTCATCAGAAACGCCCCAGCCAATGAAGGAAGAGAAGTCCAATTCCCACCCCGAGGATTCCAAAGACGACGAAGCCGACCACCCTGTACAGCCCGCGCGACCCCTCGGGAAGGCTCACCTTCGGCTTGCGCGAAGCCGCCCTGGGCTTTTCCGCCGTATCGGCGGTGGTTGACGGCGTCTGGGGGGAGACGGGTCTATTGGCCTTGGCCGGCGCGGCCGCGGCTGGCGACGACGGGGCCGAATCCGACCATCGCGACGGCGCGGCGGTCTCCGGCGCCCACGCGCTGCGCTGGGGTATCGAGGCCGTAGCGGCGCGAGCGTCCTCCGCCGGCGCAGGCGGCCTCGTCACCGGGTGTGCAGCTCTGTCTGCCTCTGCGATCTCCATTGCCTCTTTGACCATCGAGCCGAAGTCGGTCACCGCCAGGGCGTCTTGGAGAATCGACTCGAAACCGGGCAAGGGCGCAGCCCCTGCGGCCGTCGATTCAACCGCAGGCAGCGGCGCCGATTCTGGCGCGGCCGATTCCGCGGCCGGCGTACGCGGGGCCTCCGTGTACATCGCTTCGGCGGCCGCCACCTTGATCGCGTCTTGCACCATTGATTCAAAGCTGTCGAAGCCCGCCGCCGCGCCGACCGGCTGCTTCCACCGGGCGATCCCTTCGTTCGACATGCCCACCGCACGTTCCAAGTCGAGCGTCGTCGCATGGTGCGTGCCCGGCACCGCGGCGTGGACCTTCAGGCGGCCGTTCGTCCCGTACTGAAATGTAACCTCGACGGGCCAGTTCTTCGGCAGTCCTTCCGGCAGGTCGTGAATCACCGTCCGGCCGATGGCCGTACACTCGCCCGGCAGCGAGCTTTCTCCCTCGAGAATCTGCACCGCGATCGAACGCTGGTTCTCCGACTTCGTGGCGAACCGCTTCTTGGCCTTGGCCGGCAACGGCGTGTTGCGGGGAATGAGGATCACGTTCGTCTTTCGCAGCGTCTCGGGGGCGATGCCTTCCACGCCGAGACTGTGGGAGTTCACGTTGGTGATCTTCAGGCCGGCCTGTTGGCCGCCCCCCTTTTCTTCCGCCATGAGATAGGCGGCATACAGGGCGGCGCCACGGGCCACGGCCTCGTCGGGATTTACCGTGCGGTCGGGCTCGATGCCGCTCATCTGCCGCAGCATGTTCACGACCATCGGCATCCGCGTCGACCCGCCCACCAGCAGCAGTCGCGTGACGTCCTTCCACTCCATCTTGGCGGCCGCCAACAGTTGTCGGGTCGTGTAGGCCGTCCGCTCCAGCAGGTCGGCCGTCATTTCTTCGAACTGCTCGCGGGTCACCGCCACTTCCGTCGTCCGTCCCTCCATCTCGACGCGCACGGTGGCGCGACTGCGGGCGCTGAGGGTGTGCTTGGCGTCGATCACCGCGGCAAGA
Organism: uncultured Planctomycetaceae bacterium; assembly: GCA_963759115.1. GTDB lineage: Bacteria > Planctomycetota > Planctomycetia > Pirellulales > Thermoguttaceae > CAVWXT01. The sequence continues at coordinate 1,207,929 of CAVWXT010000005.1, read as the reverse complement.
ACGCGGTTCATGGCGGCGCGGTCCTGCCGCGGGTCGAGATCCTGCTCCTTCTGGAACTGATCGGCAACGTACTCGGCCATCCGCATGTCCCAATCGTGGCCGCCCAATTGCACGTCGCCGTCGGTGGCAATGGTCTGGATGTTGCCGGGTGCCAGCCGCAGCAACGTCGCGTCGAACGTGCCGCCGCCGAGATCGAAGACGAACAACGTCATTTTGGCTTGAGGGGTGGTGCCGGGCGTAAGATAGCCCAACTTCTCGCCGAAGGCCAGCGCGGCAGCCGTCGGCTCGTTGACGATGTCGAGCACCTTGAGGCCCGCCATCTCGCCGGCGTCGGCAGTGCCCTTGCGGCGGGGTTCGTCGAAGTACGCCGGCACGGTAATCACAACGCGCTCGACCGAACCGAGTGTGGTGACGATGTCCGCTTTGAGCTTCCTGAGGATGCACGCCTGAATCACTTCCGGCGGGAGCTTCTGCCCGTGGATCGCCCGCGTGTAGTACGGCAGGCCCATGTCGCGCTTGACCCATTCGGCCACCAAATCGGGTTGGGCGGTGGTGGCTGTGCGAGCCTCTTTGCCGACGACGACCTCGTTATCCGTGAACAGCACCACACTGGGCGTCAGCAGTTCGCCTTCGCTGTTGCGGATGACCTCCGTATGGCCCGACTCATCCACCCAGGCCACAGCCGAGAAGGTGGTGCCGAGATCGATTCCGACGGGACGTTCGCGGGGCATGAGTGTGTGCTGCCGGACCAAGGATGCTCAGAGCAGGACGCCGAATTGAAACCTCGCGCGATGCAGTAAACCCTTAGTCTAGCCCGAAAGGTGGGAAGTCTCAAGCTGGGTCCATCTATGCACTAATATGGGGGGGTACAGAAAAGACCGCAATTCGCACCGACTCGGTACCCGCCCGCAGGACAGGTTGCCAACCGGTCTACTACTGGCCGCACAGGTTGATCATTCGTCGGCGGTTGGCAATCTGTCCCGCGGGTGCTCACAACGTCGGTTCCGGCCCCGCTCGTTCATCCCCCTCGTGGTGGCAGTCCAAAACGGTACGAATTGCCTTGGCCGCCCACCGACAGTAGACGCCCGACGGCTAGCGTTAGTTCCGTGAAATCCGAACTTTTGTCGATGCAGGCGGCGGCAAACTGCGATCGCCGATCACTGGAACAAATGTCATCATAGGCTGTGTAGAGGATGACGGGGACGCCCGGTGCAATGGCGTGAATTCTTTCGGCGGCCTCCAAACCATCCTTGAGTGGCATGCGGACATCCAGGATCGCCACGTCGGGACTCTCCGCTTGCACGACGCCTATCGCCTCGGCGCCGTCTTGGGCGAGCACGACCCGGTATCCCTCCTCCTCAAACACACGGCGACAAAGTTCACGAAACGCCTCGTTGTCGTCTGCAAATAGAACCGTCTTCATGGTCTCGTGGGTCTTTCCTATCTTCGCCCCCTTAATTCTATACGCCCCAGGTCAGGTCGGCGTGCGTCGTTTGTCAGAAGGACGTGCTGGAAGATTTCTGCTTCCGAGCCACAGGTAATTACTCTAATAGTTATAATAGCTACATGTAATGAACCCGTTAGATGTATCACTAGTGAATGAAATCTATCATAATCTTCCATTTAAGTGAAAGGATACGCTTGCAATCCATCGTTCCGTCTGGGATACTTGGGTGTGGGATCCCGTTGCTGGAAGGCTTTTGAGCAGCACCGATGCTCACCGAGGAACGTCGCAACCGTTTGCTGGAACTGGTTCGCACCCACCGCTTCGCCTCGCTGCCGGAGCTGGTGGAGCGGCTCGGGGTGTCGGAATCCACGGTCCGCCGCGACCTGACGCAGTTGGAGGAGCAAGGGCTGGCCCGGCGCATCCACGGCGGAGTCGCTCTACACGGGGAGTTCACCCAAGTTGCCCCACTTCGATGCCCAGCAGCCGGCCGCATGGGAGAAGAAGAAGGCCATCGCCGCCGCGGCCGTGGGACTAGTGGCGGACGGCGATACCATACTTGTGGATGGTGGCAGTACAACCTATGAGGTTGCTCGCCTGCTGGTCGGCCGGCCATTGCACGTCGTGACCACGTCGTTGCCGGTGGCCAATCTCTTCGCATCGGATGGCAACAGCGACCTAGTATTGATAGGCGGAAACATCTGCCCGCGATCGGGCGTCGCGCGCGGACCCTATGCCGACCGGATGTTGGCGATGGTCCGGGTGCGGAAGGCAATCCTCAGCGTGGCGGGGATTCACGACGCGGGTTTCTTCAACGACGACCTGTTGTTGGTGGAGACCGAGCGGGCGATGATGCGGGCCGCCAATGAGGTGATCGTCGTGGCCGACAGCACGAAGTTCGGCCACCAAAGCCTCACCCACCTGTGCCCGCTGGACGCCGTGCAGCACTTGGTCGCCGATGGCGGCATCGCCCCGGAGTGGCGCGCGAAGCTGTTGGCGGCGGGAGTGGACCTGGTCGTGGCCGAAGTCGACGAAGGCGGAACAACATGAGCGTTGCCCCACCCTTGGATCGAAGTCTGATCGAGCAGATCGTCCGCGAGATCGTGCTCGCGCAGGTCGGCGGTCCGCCGGGCAAGCCGAACCTCGTGGTGAGCGTTTCCGCCCGGCACGTTCACCTGACCGATCAAGACGTGGAAACGCTGTTTGGCGCGGGCCGCAAGCTGACCGTGGCCAAGGAGCTGTACCAGGACGGATTCTTCGCCGCCGAAGAGACGGTGATGATCGTCGGGCCGCGGCGGCGGATGCTGCCGACGGTGCGGATTCTGGGCCCCACGCGGCCGGAAAGCCAGGTGGAATTGGCGCTGACCGACGGGATTTCGCTGGGCATCGACTTGCCGGTGCGGGCCAGCGGCCAGATCGAAGGCACGCCCGGCTGCGTGCTGGTCGGACCCGACGGCGTCGTGGAGTTGAAGAAGGGCGTGATCCGCGCCGAGCGACACGTCCACATGGGGCCTGCCGACGCCGAGTTCTACGGCGTCCGCGACAAGGACCGCATGAGGCTCCACGTCGTGTCGAGTTGCGACACGACGTTCAACAACCTCTTGGTGCGGGTGGGCGAGAACCTCAAGCTCGAAGTCCATCTCGACACCGACGAAGGCAATGCGTGCGACATCGATCACGCCAGCAGCGTGGAGTTGATCAAACTGTAAGAACGTTCGACAATTTGCGAAACCGGAGTTTACCCTCGAGTTACTCGTTACCGGAGAGATGTGCCATGGCAAAAGCGATGGAAGCGTTGGGGATGATTGAGACCAAGGGCTTTGTGGTCCTGGTCGAGGCCACCGACGCCATGTTGAAGGCGGCCAACGTCCAGTTCTTGGGCTGGGACAAGGTGGGCAGCGGCTTGGCCAGCGTGTTCGTCACGGGCGACGTGGCCGCCGTGAAGGCCGCCACCGACGCCGGCGCCGCCGCGGGCGGACGCATCGGCGAAGTGCTGAGCGTGCAGGTCATTCCGCGGCCGCACGACGATCTCGGCATCGTGTTGCCGTCGCCGGCCAAGAAGTCGGCCGCCGACTAGACGACCTTGGAGGGAAAGGGGGACAGTCCCCATTTGCCGGAACGGCCCGAAGGGTGCTTCGCACAAAGGGGGACTGTCCCCTTTTTCCCGCGGCATTTCCATGAAGAATCTCAAACCAACCAAGCCAAGAACCATTAGAACAAGGGAAACCAAAGCAATGCAAGACGCCATTGGATTGATCGAAACCAAGGGCCTCGTGGCGCTGGTCGAAGCGACCGACGCGATGGCCAAGGCCGCCAACGTGCAGATTGTCAAGCGGGTGCAGATCGGCGGCGGACTGGTGACCACCATCGTCCGCGGCGACGTCGGCAGCGTGCGGGCCGCCGTCGAGGCCGGCGCCAACGCCGCCTCGCAGGTCGGCGAACTCGTGGCCAGCCACATCATCCCCCGTCCCGCCGACGGCGTGGTCGCGGCGTATCTGTCGTAGTACCATGAAAATCCTCGTGGCCAATCTCGGTTCGACGAGCTTCAAGTACCGGCTGTTCGACATGGCCGGCAACCGTGCAGCTTGCGCGGGGGGATCGAACGGATCGGTTCCCCGGAGAGCCGTTGCATGGTGGAGATTGGCGGCCGGCGGCAGGAGAAGACCCTGCGCGTGCCCGACCATGCCGAGGCGGTCCGCCAGTGCCTGGCCCAATTGACCGATCCCGAGTTCGGCTGCCTCGCGACGGCGTCCGAGGTGTCGGCCATCGCCTTCAAGGCGGTCCACGGCGGACGGATCACCGGCGCAGCAGCGGGTCACGCCCGACGTGCTTGGCCGCGATGGAAGAGATGAACGACGTGGCGCCCGCCCACAATCCGCCCTACATCAAGGCCATGCGGCTGTTGAGCGAGAAGCTGCCGGAGATTCCGCTGGTGGCGGCCTTCGAGACCGACTTCCACCGCACGATCCCCGACCGCAACCGCTACTACGCCGTTCCCTACGAGTGGGCGGAAGACGGGCTGGTGCGCCGCCACGGCTTCCACGGCGCCAGCCACCGCTACATCGCCACGCGGACCGCCGAACTGCTCGGGCCGGGCAAGCGAATCATCTCCTGCCACCTGGGCGGATCGAGTTCGCTCTGCGCGATCCGCGACGGCCAAAGCGTGGCCACCAGCATGGGCTTTAGCGCGCAGAGCGGGCTGCCGCAGAACAACCGCGTGGGCGACTTCGACCCGTTCGCGTTGCCGATTGTCATGAAGCGCACCGGCAAGTCGCTGGCCGAAGTGCTTGCCGATCCTGGCCAACGAGGGCGGGCTGCTGGGGCTCAGCGGCGTCAGCGGCGACCTGCGCGACATCGACGAGGCGGCCGCGGCCGGCAACGCTCGGGCGAAGCTGGCCCTGGAGGTCTTCGCCGCCAGTACGCGGCACTACCTCGGCGCGTACCTGGTCGAACTGGGCGGCGCCGACGTGATCGTGTTCACCGGCGGCATCGGCGAGAACGGGCCGGCGTTTCCGCGCCGCCGTCTGTCGCAACCTGGAGGAGTTGGGCATCGTGCTCGACCCGGCAGCCAACGATTCGGCCAAGGGCGAGGCGAAAATCAGCGCCCCGCAGAGCCGCGTGCAGATTTGGGTGATTCCGACCAACGAGGAACTGATCGTCGCCCGGCAGGCCGCACAACTGTTGTCGGAGGGTTAGCCGCATGTTAATCGCCAAAGTTACCGGATCGCTGGTGGCCACCGAGAAGGTCGGCTCGATGGTCGGCCACAAGTTGCTGTTGGTCGAACCCTACCGGCTCGATCCCAAGACCCGCGACAGCCTGACGACCACCGGCCGCTCGATGGTCGCCGTCGACACGGTCGGGGCGGGCGTGGGCGAATTCGTGTTGATTACCCAAGGTTCCAGCGCCCGGCTCACGCCGGAAACCAAGTCGCTGCCGGTCGATACGGTCATCATCGGCATCATCGACAGCGTCCACGTCGATCATGCGTGCGTGTACGACAAGGAAGGTGGAAAGAATGATGAATGACGAAGAAAACCATTTGCGGTTTCGCAATGAGGATCGGCCATGCACGTTGACGAAACCTTGATTCGAAGCGTCGTGGAACAAGTGCTGACGCGGCTGGGCGGCAACGGCAACGGCGCTCCCGCCGGCGGCGGCTACCAGGGCCGCTTCGGCCTGTTCACCGACGTCGACCAGGCCGTGGCGGCCGCCCGCGAGGCCTTCGAGCGGCTTTCCCGCCGCACGCTCGAAGACCGCCGCCGCATCATCTCCCACATCCGCCGCATCGCCATCGACCAGTGCGTCGAGCTGGGCACGATGGAAATGGAAGAGACCAAGATCGGCCGGCTGCCGCACAAGATCGAGAAGCTCAAGACGCTCGGCGAGCGTGCGCCGGGCGTGGAGTTCCTGCGGAGCGAGGTCTTTAGCGGCGATCACGGCCTGGCGGTCATCGAACACGCCCCGTTCGGCGTGATCTGCGCCGTCACGCCGGTGACGCACTCGCTGCCCACCATCACCGGCAACGCGGTGAGCATGATTGCGGCGGGCAACACGGTGGTGTTCAACCCGCATCCCAGCGGACGCCGCGTGGCGGCCGAGGGCGTGCGACGCTACAACGAGGCGATCTACCGCGACCTGGGGATCGACAACCTGCTCTGCCTGATCACCGAGCCGACCCTGGAGACGGCCGACGCCCTGTTCAAGCATCCCGACGTCAACCTGATCTGCGTGACCGGCGGCCCGGCCGTGGCCCGGGCGGCCATGCAGCAGGCGAAGCGGGCGATCGTGGCCGGACCCGGCAATCCGCCGGTGGTGGTCGACGAGACGGCCGACCTCGACCGCGCCGCCCGCTCGATCATCCAAGGCGGGGCCTACGACAACAACCTGCTGTGCATCGCCGAGAAGCAGGTCTTTGCCGTCGACGAGATCTTCGACCGGCTGATGGCCGCCATGGAGCGGGCCGGCGCCGTGCGGCTTGCGGGCGGCGAAGTCGACGCCTTGACCAAGGCGGCCATCGCCACGGTCGGCGAGGGCGCCAAGAAACACGACGTGCCGCACAAGGACTACATCGGCCAGGACGCCGCCGTGCTTGGCCCGGGCCGCCGGCAAGAGGGTCGCGCCCGAGGTGGAGTTGCTCTTCGGCGAGACCGACGAGTCGCACCCCTTCGTGCAGGTCGAGCAGATGATGCCGTTCGTGCCGTTTGTGCGGTGCCGCAACGTCGACGAGGCCATCGAGATGGCCCGCCGCAGCGAGCACGGCTTCCGCCACACGGCCATCATCCACTCGAACAACGTCCGCAACATGACCAAGATGGGCAAGGCGATGGACACGACGCTGTTCGTCAAGAACGGGCCGTGCATGGCCGGGCTGGGGCTCGGCGGCGAAGGATATTGCTCGTTCTCCATCGCCGGCCCGACCGGCGAGGGCGTCACCACGCCGCTGACCTTCACCCGCGAGCGTCGCTGCTCGATGATCGACGACTTGCGCATTTTGGGGAAATAGGCTTAAAAGGAATGATGATCGAGTGCGACGAACGTCGGCCTGGGTCACGGGCATGTCGGGCAAACGGCAGGACGCAATGGTGCCAGCAGAGCGTCGGCTCGATGAAGGGAATGAAACATGTTTCTCGGCCGTGTGATGGGCAGCGCCACCGCAACCGTCAAGCACCCTTCGATGGAAGGCTGGAAGCTGCTGTTGGTGATGGCCCTGCAGGCCGACGGCCGCACGATCGAGGGCGACCCGATCCTGGTGGTCGATTCGCTCGGGGCCGGCAGAGGGCGAGATGGTGATGATTACCAGCGACGGGATCGGCGCCCGCGAGTTGGTGGGCGACAACACCTCGCCCGTCCGCTGGTCCGTGTTGGGAATCCGCGACGAATGAGCGAGCCGACGATCGACATCGAACGCGTGGTGCGCGAGGTGCTCGCGGAGTTGGGCGTTGCGCCAGAGTGGCTGAGCGCGACTGTCGTGCCGCCGTCCCCAAACCGACAGAGCATTGCCGCCGACTCTCCGCGCCTCGTTGTCGCCTCCCGCGTGGTCACGATGGCGGAGATTGCCGGCCGGCTGGATTCGGTGCGGCGGCTGGTGGTGTCGCGGGAGGCGGTCGTCACGCCGGCCGTCCGCGACGAATTGCTCCGCCGGGGATCGCTCTGGCATACGCCGATTCGTCGAACGGCCATTCGACGCCGGCTGTTCGGTTGGCGGTGATCATCTCGGGCGACGCGACTTCGATCCGGCGGCGATCAGTGGCCGCGTTGGCCCGCGAGGGCTTTCGCGTGGAACGCTCGGACTCGGACTGCCTGATTGCCGCCACCGACCAGTTGGCCGGCGAAGCTTGCCAAGCCCGACACGCTGGGCGTGCTGCTGACCGCTCACGCGGCGGCCGGGCTGTGCCTGGCGAATCGGCTGCGCGGCGTTCGGGCGGTGACGCGGCGCGACGCGCCGGCCGTGGCCGCGGCCACTGCCGCCGTCGGCGCCAACCTGCTGGTGGCCGATCCGCAGGCGGGCACGTTTCTTCCAGTTGAAGCAGATGTGTGGCGGAGTTCTGCCGCGGCGGGGTTCGCCCCTGCCCGGAGGTCTTCCGCACACGATTAGCGTAGGAGCCTTGCCATGCGAATCGCCGATGTGGTCGGAACGGTCACGCTCAACCGGGCCCATCCGAGCCTGGTGGGGCGCAGTTTCAAGCTGGTCACGCCGCTGAGTTGGGACAACCTTGCCGGCAAGTGGGACGAGCGGCTGGAGGAGATTGCCGTGTTCGACGAGTTGGGCGCGGGCATCGGCAGCCGCATCGCCATCAGCGAAGGCCGCGAGGCCGCCATGCCCTTTTACCCGGAAATCAAACCGGTCGACGCCTATAACGCGGCGATCCTCGATACCTTGGATTACGAGTTGCCATGAACCGTAGGGTGCGTGAAACGCACCAAAGGGGATTGCGATAAGGAACAAGTATGGTCAACCTTCACAAGATCAAGCAGGAAATCTGCGACATCGGCGACCGGCTCTACAAGAAGGGCTTCGCCGCGGCCAACGACGGCAACATCAGCTACCGCGTCGGCGAGAACCAGGTCGTCTGCACGCCGACGATGATCTCCAAGGGCTTCATGAAGCCCGACGATCTGTGCGTCGTCGACATGGAGGGCAAGCAACTCAGCGGCAAGCGGAAGATGACCAGCGAGATCAAGCTGCACCTGGCGATCATGAAGGAGCGGCCGGAGATCAAGTCGGTCGTCCACTGCCATCCGCCGCACGCCACGGCGTTCGGCATCGCGCGGGAGCCGGTGCCGATGTGCGTGCTGCCCGAGGTCGAGATCTTCCTGGGCGACGTGCCGATCGCCAAGTACGAGATTCCCGGCAGCCAGGAGTTCGCCAACACGATTCTCCCGTTTGTCCACAAGTCGAACGTCATCATTCTGGCCAATCACGGCACGGTGAGCTTCGGCGAGACGGTGGAGAGGGCCTACTGGTGGACGGAAATCCTCGACGCCTACTGCCGCATGTTGATGCTGGCCCGCGGGCTGGGCTCGATCAACTACTTCACCGAGCCGGAAGCGAAGGCCCTGTTGGACTTGAAGCAGAAGTGGGGCTTCAAGGACCCGCGGCTGGAGATGAAGAACTGCGACATCTGCGCGAACGACACGTTTCGGGAGAGCTGGAAGGCGTCGGGCGTAGCGCCGCGTGCGTTTCCGCCGCCGAGTTGCACGGCCGAGCAGCCCGCAGCCGCGGCGACGACGCGGCAGCCCCGGCAAGGCAACGGCCGATCAAGAGGCCCTGATTCAGGCCATCACCGATCGCGTCATGGCCACATTCGGAAGTCCGCGCGGCAGTAGACGGCGAAGGATGATTCCCATGAAAGTCAGCATTATCGGCGGCGGCGGTTTGGTCGGGTCTTGCGCCGGCTTCGCTCTGCAGGCCGGCAAGCTGGTGCGCGAAATCGTGCTGATCGACGCCAACGCCGAGATGGCTGCCGGCCAGGCGCTCGATCTGCTGCACGGCTCGTCGGTCACGGCCGATCAGGTGATCCGCGCCGGCGGCTACGAGCACATTCCCGATAGCGATTGCGTGTGCATCACGGCCGGCCTGCGCCGCAAGCCGGACGAAAGCCGGCTGGACTTGATCAATCGCAACGTGGAACTGTTCGGGAGCATTCTCGACGCGATGCAGAAGGCTGGGCTGCGGCAGGACGCCGTGGTGCTGGTCGTCTCCAATCCGGTCGACGTCTTGACGTACCTGGCGGCAGAGCGGCTCGGCCTGCCCGCCGGCCAGGTCATCGGCCTGGGCACGCTCTTGGATACGATCCGTTTCCGCAGCCTGATTGCCCAATGGCTTTCGGCGCCGCCGACGCAGGTTTCGGCCCTGATCCTCGGCGAGCACGGCGACAGCATGGTGCCGATCTGGTCGGGGGCGACGGTGGCCGGGCTGCCGCTGGAAAAGTATCCCGGCTGGAGCAACCTGCTGGCCAACGAAATCTTCACCCGCACGAAGGGTTCGGGCGCCGAAGTGATCAAGCAGAAGGGCGGGGCCGGCTTTGCCGTCGGGCTGGCGATTGGCGAGGTGATCCACGCGATGGCTCTTGATAGCCGCCGCGTGCTGCCGGTTTCGAGTCTGCAAGACGGCAGCTACGGCATCCGCGACGTGGCCCTCTCGTTGCCCACGGTGATCGGCCGTGGCGGTGCGCTGGGCGTGCAGCAGGTTGATCTCTGGCCGAGAGAGGTTCAGGGCCTGCGGCACAGCGCCAGTGTGTTGCGGCAAACGCTCGACACAGTGTTGGCGTATTCGACGGCCCGTTGAACAAGCTGTAGGAGGCGACTCCAGTCGCCGATGGCCACGTAAAATACATGGAAAATCGGCGACTGGAGTCGCCTCCTAGTGCGCTTGTGAGTGTATCGAATCAGCAAGGTGCAAGTCCTTGTCGAAATTGGGTTTGAACTTCGTAACCGAAAGTAACTGCGTCCTCGTGAGAGGGGGTGGAGAGCAACTGAAGGTGAACGGCTGGTCCGCAGGATGACGAACTCGATTCGGCCGGTTGTCGTGGCGAGCCTGCTAGGAAAAGGCGAAGCCCAAGTGACGCTGTGGTCCTCGCAAGGGATGCGGTCGGCAGACCGCGCGGTAAGCTCCGGGGGGAAACCAAACCAAGCCCCAGAGGCGGCAACAGGTGGTTGGAGGCGGAACGGTCGGAAGGTTTGATACATGAAGCAAGGAGACCTGGGCGGGTACAAGGACGAAGTTCATTGTCCCTGATAAGGATACGAAGAATCGACCGCCCAGGAGTCAGAGCGTCCATACGAGCGAGGAAGCGGGGCAATGCCCGTCGAGCAAAGGGACGCAGGAAAGGGGATGAAACATGACGCACGGCCAAAACCACACCGTACCGCGAGTGTCGGCAACGACTAGCCACGACGGACTGCGTCAGGCACACGTAACTTGGCTCAGATTGGCCGCACCGTCGATGTTGCATGTTGGTGGCCTTCCCGTGAAGGTCAGGGCCTTTCGCTTCTGCCGATCCCGAGAAGGAACCTTGTTTCCTTCCCGCGCTCGGTTCACCAATCCTCTACGAGGTAACACCACTAACCGGAGAGCCGGATGCGGGAAATCCGCCAGTCCGGTTCGGAGGGAGGGGAGGCCGGGAACTTAACCGGCCTTCCCTACCCCTATCAACCACAAGACGGTCCGGACTGTCCATTGGAGTCTCGCCGTGCAAAGGTCGCTCGATCAGAAGCTTGCCCGCATCCTCGCCGATCCCTCCTGCCAGGAATTCATCCTGGCCGACGCCAAGGACGCCGACATGGCCTTCGGCATCGCGGCGCCGGGCCGAAGCCCCGAGCATCACGCCCAGGAGGGCCGGTTCCGCTCGTTGGACGAGTATCGCCAATTGATCCGCGAGAACGTGCGGCAAGGGCTGCTCGACATCATGCTCATGAGCGCCAGCACCAACGAGGTGCTGACGATCGCCGAGCGGCTGTTCGACCATAGCGCCGTGACGCCGGCCATCCGCGCCAACGACACCACCGACATTTGGGCGGCCCAGGGCGGCGTCTACGCCCGGCATCCGGCGCTGCCGTTTCGCTCGGCCTCGATCGACCAGGCGATGTGCGGCAAGCCCCAATGCGAGCCGCGCGAGCGTACCCTGGGGGCCGACCTGGGCCTGTACTCCGTCACCTTCAACAACGACCTGGCGCTCGATCACCGCACGCTGGAGGCCTATCGCGCGTTCCGCGAAGAGGCCGCCGCCAAGGGTTTCCGCCATTTCCTCGAAGTCTTCGATCCCAACGCCCCGCAGTCGCCCGTGCCCGACCTGGCCCGATTCATCAACGACATGATCGTGCGGACTCTGGCAGGCGTGGCGGGCAAGGCGCGGCCGCTGTTCCTGAAGATCGCCTACCACGGCCCGGCCGCGATGGAGCAATTGGCCGGCTACGATTCGCGGCTGATCGTGGGCATCCTGGGCGGGTCGTCCGGCACCACCTTCGACGCCTTCCATCAACTTTGGGAAGCCAAGAAGTACGGTGCCCGGGCCGCGCTCTACGGCCGGATGATCAACAACTCCGAGCACCAGTTGACTTTCATCGAGCATCTTCGCGGGCTGGCCGACGGGCATCTCGAACCACGCGAGGCGGTGCGATCCTATCATGCCGCGTTGCGGCGGTTGGGAATCCGACCCTATCGCAGCGTGGAGGACGATCTCCGGCAAACGCTGCGTGTGGCGGCCTATAGCGGCGCCGGCTCGACCGCCGCCGCAGGGGTTGACGGCAGCGGCTGCCGCCGTAAGAATGTGGCCCAGGAACCGGACTTCGCGAAGATGACGACCGCGGAGAAGCTCGCCTGGAACCAGGCGCGCTGGAAACGGATCCTGGGTTGACAGCGCGACCGCACAATTCTGGGAGAGCCACCATGCCCGCAGCCTACCGCTTCTCTTTTGGTCCGTGGAACATTCACGAAGGGGCCGACCCGTTCGGGCCGCCCGTCCGTCCGTCGCTGGCCTTCGCCCAGAAGTTGGGAATGTACAAGAAGCTCGGCTTCGACGGCGTGCAATTTCACGACGACGACGCCGTGCCAAACCTCGATGGGCTATCGGCGGCGGAAGTTCAGAAGCGAGCCGCCGACGTCAAGAAGCTGCTCGACGACGAGGGCCTGGTGGCCGAGTTCGTCGCCCCGCGGCTGTGGGAACATGAAAACGGCATCGACGGCGGCTATACGGCCAACGACCCCAAGTGCCGCCGCTGGGCCATCGACCGCTCGAAGCGGGCCATCGACATCGCCAATGCCCTGGGCACCAAGCTGATCGTGCTCTGGCTCGCCCGCGAGGGCACGTACATCCGCGAGTCGAAGAACGCCCTGCTCTCGCACCAGTACCTCGTCGAGGCGCTCAACGAGATGCTGCAGCACGACCGGCAAGTGGAGTTGGCCATCGAGCCGAAGCCCAACGAGCCGATGGACCACGCCTACGTGCCCACGATCGGCCATGCACTGGCGCTGGCACACCGCACGGTCGAGCCGGCGCGGGTGGGCGGCCTGATCGAAACGGCCCACGCCCTGCTGGCCGGGCTCGACCCGTCCGACGAAATGGCCTTCGCCCTCTCGGCCGGCAAGCTTTGGAGCGTCCATCTCAACGACCAGAACGGCCTGAAGTTCGACCAGGACAAGTCCTTTGGCGCCGCCAACCTCCGCAGTGCGTACAACCAGGTCCGCGTGCTCGAATTGGCCAACTACGCCGCGACCGGCCGCTTCATCGGTCTGGACGTGAAGGCCATGCGCTCCCAGAAGGCCGATGTGGCCCAAAAGCACCTGACGAACAGCCGGGCGGTCTTCCTGAAGTTGGTCGATAAGGTGCGGAGCTTCCCCGAGGACCGAGCCCGCAAGTTCGTGGCCGAGCGGGACTACGAGGCGCTGGAGTTGGCCGTCCTGGAGCACCTGCTCGGGCGATGAAGGAACACCAGGAGGCTCGGACCATGGAGCGGGCGCTGGATTGCGTAATCTGCGGCTCGTGCGTCGCCGACATCCTCGTGCGGCCGATCCCGCTGAACGCTATCTTGGGCGGCGGGCGGCTGATCGAGGTCGAGCCGCTCAAGGTGACTACCGGCGGCATCACGTGCAACGCTGGAATCGCGATGGCCCGGCTCGGCGTCAAGGCTGGCGTCTTCAGCTACGTCGGCAACGACGCGTGGGGGGCTCTGATCCGCGAGCGACTGCAATCCGAAGGGGTCGATACGGGCCGGCTGTTGGTGCATCCCCAAGGGGCAACCAGCACGACCGCCGTGCTGATCGATCTGAGCGGCGAGCGGACTTTCGCCCATTGCGTCGGCGCGCCGCGGCTGATGGACAAGCGCCTGTTCCTGGAGAATCTTGCTCTGTTCGCCGAGAGCCGCATGATGTTGCTGGGCTATTACTCTCTGATGCCCAACCTGGAGGCCGAGTTGGCGGAGGTCCTGGCCGCGATTCGCGGGGTCGGTTGCCGCACGGCGTTGGATGCGGCCGGCAGCGGCGGCACGATGCGACCGCTGGACTGCCTGCTGCCGCACCTGGATGTTTACGTGCCGAGCCTGGCCGAAGCCATTCACCAGACGGGGCAAACGGACCCGGCGAAGATTGTGGACGTACTCCGCGGCTGCGGCGCCCCGGGCCTGTTGGGCGTCAAGCTCGGCAGTGAAGGGGCCTTGCTGAGCCCTGCCGCCGGCGAGTATGTCGAGATTTCCTGCGTTGCCGCGCCGGGACCGGTCGTCGATACGACGGGCGCGGGCGATGCGTTCTATGCCGGCCTGTTGACGGGGCTGCTGCGGGGTATGAACGTCGAGCAGGCGGGCCGGCTGGCTGCCGCGACCGGGGCTTGCTGCGTCACCGGCTATGGCGCAACGGCCGGGTTGCGCGACTATGAGGCGACGGCGTCTTTGGCGGGCGTTTGCGGCGGATGAAGGTCGTCAGTGCCAGGCCCGCGAGCGCCGCCACCGCCATGCCGGGGGCGTAGGTCATCGCCGAGACCGGGAGATGTCCCAGTTCCACCCGCAACGGATATCCAGCCGGCAAGGTGTGTTCGCCTGTCTGGAATACGATGGCGCCCTCCTCCCGCGATGGGGCGCTGCTGAGAGTGCAGGTCACTTCGTCCGGCCGGTCGCCGCGGACCGACACTCGCAGGTGTTCGCTTGGCAGGTCCAAGGGCCGCCGCCACACGCAATGCCGTTGCGTATTGGGCAGCACGTAGGAAAACTTCAATTCACGCTGGCCCGGCGGCCACGGCACGCTGGTCATGAGCATGCCGCCCAGCAGGGAGAACCGCCGGCCGAAGAACTCGCTGGCAAATGTGACCCGTTGGAAGTTGGCGGGGATGGCCAATTGCAGCGTCAGCGGTTCGGCGTCTTTGCCGGCCGACTGGCCCACGTAACACGCTGGGCCGGGATTGTCGATTAGCATGGACTCGGTGACTCGCAGAGCGCCGGGTTCGGGGGCAAGGGTAATCTCATGCCGGCGGACCACCAGCGGGTTGGGAAAAGCGACGACATCGTACACGGCCAGTTCCACTTCTGCCCGACGCCGCAGCGAGTTCAACCGCACGCTGGGGCCAGGGTAGTGAATGCCGTCGCGATTGGCGCCCGGCAGATAAGCATTTGCCCCGTCGACCGCCAGGTGGTCGAAGCGGAACCGACCTTGGGCATCGGCGGTGGTTTCGCCCACGGAAACCAGTTGGCCGTCGATCTTTGCCGCAGCACCACCTCGGCCCCGGCCACCGGCGTCTGGTCGACGGCGCGAACCACCGCGCCCTCGATCACGCCGTCGCCGGCGGGCAGATCGGCGGCCAACGCCGCAGTTGCCAGGAGCGTCAGAGTCAGCCACATCGCTTCGGGCCCTCGCCGTCCAAGGCTCGCAACATCCCGCGACGATGTACGCTCAACCGCACAAGGTACAAGCTCATCGCAAACCAAACGATCAAATACGCCGTGGCAAATTCGGTCATCGCATCCTCCTATGCCGTGATTTTTCTGTAGGAGGCGACTCCAGTCGCCGAATTCTCTGCGTTTTGCCGCACAATCGGCGACTGGAGTCGCCTCCCACAATGGCCATTTTGCAGGAACTCACAGCTTCTCCGTACGTCTCAGGCCGCGGTTTGTTCTTTCTCGCTCCAGCCGGATTCAACAACCTGCCGTTCGCGCGAATCGAGTATCGCCTGCAACTGCAACTGCGACCGTCGACACGCCAGCATCACGCTGAACAGCACCGTGAACCCGGCGACGCTCAGCCATAGCACCGTGCGCATCGCGGGCTCCATCGCCGCCGCGGCCGGATGTATGCCGCGAAACCAGTGCGCCGCCACGACCACCAGCGGCACGTCCACCGCCCCGAGGATCGCAAAGACGGCGCTGAGCCGGGCGCGGCGATCGGCGTCGTCCAACTGCGCCCGAAGGATGAGACAGCCTGAGTAAATCATCCACAGGATGAAGGCCGAGGTGAGCCGCGGGTCCCAGGTCCACCAGGTTCCCCAGGCCGCGTGGGCCCACAGCGAGCCGGTCAGCAACGTCAGGCCGCAGCAGAGCCAGCCCAACTCGGCCGCGGCCTGCAACCAGTGGTCCCACGAAAGGTTCCGCTTGAGGAGATACATCACGCCGGCCCCGGCCATCAACAGCAGGCCCAACAGCCCCAGCCAGGCGACGGGCACGTGGATGTAAACGATCCGCTGCGCGTCGCCCATGGTTGTTTCAGTCGGGGCCAACAGACCGATGGCCGGCAGCGCGGCCGCCAACAGGGTCGCCAACAGCATCAGCACCGGCCAGCCGTTGCGTGCAGGGATAGGTTCGTTCGGGTGCATGGGTTCATTCCTCGGCCACGAAATCCATCAACACGGTTCCGGCCGTCACGAAGACGGCGGCAAAGATGGCCAGCAGTGCGTTCCAATCCCACCAGGCGCCGTCGAGTTGACCTTCGGCGAGCAATCGCGTGGCCTCGGCCGCGGCGAGCACGACGGGTATCGACATGGGCAGCGCCAGTAGCACGGTCAGGTTCGCGCCCTTGTGGACCCGCGTGGCCAACGCGCTCAATAACGTGCCGGCCGAGGCAATGCCGAGATTCCCCAACAGCGCCACCAAGATCATGGCCCAAGGGCAACCGAGCAGCGGCACGTCGGCCAACGCGACGAACAACGGAATCAGCACGCATTGCAGGCCGGCCAGCCAAACCACGTTCACCACCAGTTTGGCTACGTACACGGACGACGGCGAGACCGGATAGAGCAGCAGGGCCTGCCAGCAGCCGTCGTCGCGTTCCAGGGCGAAGGACCGGTCGAGGCCGAGCGAGGCGGCCAGAAAGATCGCCACCCACAGCAGGCTCGCCGCCATTTGCCGCCTGTACTCGGGGGGCAAGTCCATCTGCACGGAAAACACGACCGCTACCACGACGCCCAGCAAGATCATGGCCGGCCAGGCCCGCCGGCTCCGCCACTCCGAAACCAGGTCTTTGCGGATCATCCACCAGATCTGTGCGGTCACGATGGTCTCCGTTTCATGCCGCGCGGGCCAGGCGGCGACGTTCGTCGTGCGTTGCCGTTACGTCGTAGACCTTGCCTTGCCGCAATTCCAGCACGCGTTGGGCCAGGCGTTGGATTCTCGCTTCGTCGTGCGCAACAAAACAGATCGTGCGTCCACGGTCGCGCAGGTTGGCCAACGGCGCCGACAGCCACTCGGCGCCCGCCGCATCGAGACTCGTGAACGGCTCGTCCAACAGCAGGATGGGCGGATCGTGAATCAAGGCCCTGGCGATGGCGAGCCGTTGCCGCATTCCGCGGGAGAGCCGCGCCGGCAAAGCGTCGGCGTACGGCGTCAGGCCGGTTGCACCCAACCAATGGTTGACGGCGCGGCGGGGATCGTCCATCCGGCCCATCCGCGCAGCGAACGCCAGATTCTCGTCGAGCGTCAGGTTCGCGTACAGGCCGCTCTCGTGGGCAACCAGGCCAATCAGGCGGCGCAAGGCGGCGTTGCCGCCGGCGCGATGACCGAACCAATGCACCTCGCCGCCGTCGGGCCGGAGCACCGATGCCAGGCAGCCCAACAAGGTCGTCTTGCCGGCCCCGTTGACGCCGGTGAGCGCTACGGTCTGGCCGGCGGCAATCTCGACGTCGAGGGCGTCGAGCACCGGCCGGCCGCCGAAGGACTTCGACAATCGGCGGACTCGAATTGCGGTTTGGGAGTCGATCATCGGTCGCTCGCGTGATCCTCTTCGCACTACTGGTCCGACACAACAAAAGCGTTGGGTGCCACGGGCAGCCTGTCTGCCCGTGTTTCCGCCACTGGCTGACAAGCAGCCAGTGTTACCCACCCCGACACTTCTTGTGTTTCGGACTACTACGCCGCGGCACGCCGGGGCGTCTTGCTTGGCTCGCGTTCAACGGCCGGATCGCCCGCGGCCTCGGCGGCACGTCTTCCGGCCGGCCAAAACCACGGCACCGCGCCGGCCACGACGATCCAGCCGGCCAGCCACATCCACCGCATCATCGGGATCTCCACGACGGTGAAGCGGATCCGCTCGTCGCCCTCGCCGCTGTGGAGAATGGTGTAGAGATCGCCGCTCCACGCGGAGTGGATGGCGACCTCCGAGTTCCACTGGTTCTGGAGAGAGTAGTATTCCTGCGCCGGCAGCAGCGTGTAGGGGGCGGCTCCGTCGGCGGTCACCTCCAGTTCGGCCTGGACCACAAGTTTCTCGGGAAGCCGCTGTTGCCGGAGGCGGACGAAGCGGATATCGCGCCCGGCCCAGTGAAGCGACTCTCCCTTGCCGAGCGTTGCCTCGTGCTGCTGCGTGCCCAGCGAAGACCCAGCCACGCCGATGGCCAGGCAGGCCAGCCCCAAGTGCATCGCATAGCCGGCATACGTTCGACGCCGATTGCGGAGGACTCGCAGCAGGTCGAACCCGTAGGTTGCCAGAACATGGGAGCGAGCATCCAGCGCCCACGATGCGGCCACGGCAATCGCGGCCGCGGCCGCCAGGCCGGCGACGGCCGCCGACAGTGGATTGCACTGGCCGATGAGCCACGACAGACCGGCCGCTATCACGCCGGTTCCTGTCGCTGCGAGGATCGCCCTCACCTGCCACATCTCCGGCGGCGCGCCCAGCGCAATCAGGGCGCGACGGCCATCGCCGCCAGCAAGAGCAGACCCGTCGGCATCAGCACGCCGTTGTAGAAGCCGGCGCCAACGAGGATCTTGTGCGGGAAGAACATTTGCGACACGGGCAGGCTCGCCGTGCCCACGAACACCGCCGTGGCCAGAAGAACCAATGCGAAGACCGACGCCGTCAGTACGCTTTCTTTGGCCATGAGACTGGAGACTGGATTGTCGGGTGCAATCGCGGCGCGGCGCAGCACGAGAAGGACCGCCGCTCCTACCGCCAGGGCAGCGATCAGCAGCAAGAACATCCAGCCGATCGGCGACTGGCTGAACGCGTGCAGGCTGCTGAAGATGCCGCTGCGGGTGAGAAAGGTGGCGAAGTTGCAGGCCGCAAACGTGGCCACGGCCAACAACAGGGTGGTCCGCTTCATTGCCCCGCGCTGCCGATAGACCATCGCGGCATGAATCATCGCCGTGGCCAGGAGCCACGGGATCAACGAGCCGTTCTCCACCGGGTCCCAACTCCAATAGCCGCCCCAGCCAAGTTCCTCGTACGCCCAATAGGCGCCGACGAGGATGCCGATCCCCAGCACGGCCCACGCGAAGAAGGCCCACGCTCGGGCCTCGCGGAGCCAACGGGCGTCCAATCGGCCGCTCAACAGGGCCGCAGTCGCCAAGGCAAAGGGAATCGCGCAGCCGGCATAGCCGAGAAACACTACGGGCGGGTGCAGCAGCATGGCCGGATGCTGCAACAGCGGGCTGAGTCCTTCGCCTTCGCGGGGAACCGTGAGAGCGGGCTGCATCGGGTCCGCGCCGAACACCATGATCGCCACCAGGAAACACTGGTAGGCCATCAAGATGGCGAAGGCCGGCGTGCAAAGCGGGCTCGCCGCGCGACGCGGCCAGAAGCGATAGACCATCGCCAACAGTCCGACCGACCACGCCCAGAGCAGCAGCGATCCGGCCTGGCCGACCCAAAACGCCGACAGAGCATAATGCCAGGCCAGCGACCGGCTGGCGTATTGGGCCACGTAGGCAAAGCGAAAATCCTTCGCCAGCAGCGCCCAGCAAAGAATTGCTGCAACCGCGGTGAGAGTCAGAAAGCCGACGATCGCCGCCGCTTCGCCGCCGCGCCGCAGCATGTCGCGATGGCGCCGCCAACTCACGAAGCAGGCCACGGCCGCGTATCCCGAGGCAACAAAGGCCGCAAGCAGGCAGAGTTGGCCGAGAGTCGTCACGAATGGTTCTCCGGCGTTTCCCGGCTCGCTGCGTCCGCCGTGGCGGCCGGCTGCCGCGATTGGTACTTGCTGGCGCAGCGGGTCAACACCTTTTCGCCGTGCAGCAGGCCGTCGTCGTCGACCCGTCCCTCGACCAGCACGGCCATGCCTTCGACCAGATTGTCGGGCAACGGGCCGGGGCAAACGACCTTCAGGCTCTTTGCCTCGCCCTCCAGGGCGAAGGCAGCCCGCGTTCGATCCTTGTCGACGGCAAGGGTGCCGGCGGCGATCCGGCCGCTGACGCGGAGACGGTGCCCTATCAACGATCCGCTTTCGGCGAGGCACTCATCAGCAGTGAGGTAGTATTGCCAACTGGCCGAGGCCCCGCGATAAGCCAGGTAAGCGGTCAATCCCGCCACGATAAGGCCGCCCATCGCCAATTTCCTGCCGGTCGTCATGGCGGTGATCCCTTCCTTGGGTGAGCCCTGATACCAGAATAGTATCGCACCACTCCGGTCTGCTCTGAGTCTGACAGACCGAAATTGTTGGGTGCCACGGGCAGCTTGTCTGCCCGTGTTCCCGGCACGGGCAGACAAGCTGCCCGTGGCACCCGCCCCGACATTTTATGTGTGTCAGACTACTAGGGCTGCGGACTATAGCAGCCCGGCATGAACGTGTCAAAGCGAATCGGCCCGCCGAAACGCCGATGAAGAGCGATCAACAAACCATTGCGGGGGGCGACAATACCCTCAGGCTGGTATTCTCTCAGCCAAACATGGTGTCACTGCTTGGCGCCGGGCAGCGTCCGAATGTAGAGAAGAAGCATGCCGATGACAATCAAAATCGGCACCAAAGTGGCCGCTAGCCATTTCCTGCGGTATTCATGCTCCTCCAATGCCTGATCCGCCTGAGACTGAACCGCCTCGGCGACTTTCTGCCCATCGGCGAGGGCCTCTTCCACCGGTTTGAGTTGGAACGAGTGCAAGTTGGTCCGGGCATTGGTTAGAGAATTGAACGCTTTTCGCAAATCGTAGCGGGGTCCGCTGACCAACATACCAAGGCGATCCGCTTCCTCAACGGTCTCCTTGGCTTGTTGGATCTGCCCGGAAAGCTTGTCTAGTCCTTGGCGGATTTGCTTGGCGACCTTGGCGCCAGCCAGGGGGGCTCCGTACTTGCCATCCTCGTGGCACTTAACGCAAACCGCCCCACCTTGCATTCCGATCATCTCGTCCGTGGGCGGCTGAATTTTGTGATTGGAGTGGCAGGTCGCGCATCCGGGCAGGTTTTCTTGCTCAAAACGATGCTTCATCTGGGTATCGGCGAAGAGGCCGGCGATCTTCCCGTGACAGGTTCCACAGGCGTTGGCCACCGAGCCGACGTCCGGGGGGACGGCGCCGTGGTTTCCGTGACAGTTGTTACAGGTCGGGGCACTCAAGTCTCCCTTCTCCATCAGCGCCCGGGCATGGACGCTCGCCCGCCAATCTTCATATTGTTTGGTTCCCAAAGGGTGGCCGTGGTACTCTCGGCCCGCCATCACCTTTTCGTCGGCATGGCATTTCGCGCAGGTCTTGGCGACGTGGGTGCGATAGACCGGCGATTCCAGGTCGTCGACTGCCCGAATCCCATGCTTGCCCTGGTCTTGAGCCGAACCATGCGGCATGTCATGACAGGAGACGCACGTAGCCACTTTCGTGTCGCCTGTGGCCTTCACCGCCTTGCCGTGGCCGCTGGTCCAGTATTCGGCCAGTTGATCGGTTCGCGGGGAAGGCCGGAAACGTCTCATGTATTCGATGTTGGCGTGGCAGGCGCCGCAGAGTTCCACGATCTTGGCCGGCTCGGGAGGTTTAGTGAAATCTCTCGGCAACGACCGGAGGCTGCGAAAACCGTCTTCCTCGGCATGAGCCTCGTTAACCGCGTCGGTGGCGGGATTGCCGCCGTGACAATCGGCGCAGCGGAGTCCCTTTTGCCAGTGGATGTCTCCGGTCAGGTTCGACTCGCTCACGTGCAGCCGGATTTTTTCTCCATCCCACACGTCAGCGTTGCTATGACATTCCAGACACTGATTCGGGCGAGGCTGAAGTTTCTCAGCCGTATTTCCCGGCGCCGGTTGCCTCTGCCGGGCTCGTTTTTTCGGCCCCGAGCGCTGCCACTGAGGCAACCCAAATCGCCAACGGCAGGAGAGTTCTCCAATGTGATGTCATGCACCCGATCTCCGCCGCTCAAGATAGAAAACGCAGGAACCATTGCTCTACGGGAGCGAACCACGCATCCACGGCGTCCGACAAGCCTCTGGCACTCATGACGACAAAGAACGCGACCGCCAGCACCACCAGGACATTCAGCATGCGGCGCGTCCGGCGGCCAACGTCGAGGAACGGAACCACCAGCACGACCGCTCCGCAGAAGCCGAAGAACAACACCCCCAGCATCTCTCCTTCCAGCCACTTGATGCCGAAGAACTGCGGAGGCAGTTTCTTGAGCGTCTGAAACATGAAGAGGAAGTACCACTCCGGTTTGATTCCCTCGGGGGCCGAGCCGAACGGGTCGGCCTTCTGTCCCAGGTCCCAAGGGAACATCGCGGCCAAAATCGCCAGGAGCCCCAAGGCCACGTACCAACCCACCATGTCCCGCAAAAGGAAATCCGGGACAAACCGCATGGTCGGCACTTTCTCCGCACCGCCACACCGCGCGGCGGCACTGTCGGGAACGCTCATCCCGTGTTTCTGCACGAGGAAAAGATGCACCCCGATCAGTGCGAAGACGATTAGCGGAAGAATCACAACGTGCAAGGCATAAAATCGCGCCAGCGTGTCGCCGGTGACGTTCTCGCCGCTGCGGGCCAGCAACAGCACGTATTCACCGATGACCGGCACCACCCCGGCGATGGCCGTGCCCACCCGCGTGGCAAAAAACGCCAACTGATTCCACGGCAGCAGATAGCCGCTGAAGCCGAACGCCAGAAAGAGGCCCAGCAACGCCACTCCCGTCATCCAGGTGATCTCTCTCGGGCCCCGGTACGCCCGCGCAATGTAGGTCGTCAAGATGTGCAGGAAGAGGACGCCGATCAGCAGGTTCGCACTCCACACGTGAATCGAGCGAATGAGCCAGCCGAAGGCGATCTCCGTCATGATCGCCCGGACGCTCTCAAACGCCTGATCGGGAGAGGGCTTGTAATACAGCGACAGCAGAATGCCCGTGGCCACCTGGATGCCGAACAAGAACAGGGCCATCCCGCCGAGAAAATAGAAAATCGTGACCCGGTGAATGGGGACTTTCTTCTTGGCGGCCAGCGCCTCGAGGTCGTCGAGCCCCAGGCGCTCGAAGAAGAACGCCGTCACGCGCTGTTTTAGCGTCGCGCGGGCTAAGTTATCGTCACGCGTTTCGGGAGACAATGATCTCCTCCTGTCCGGGCTTTTCTCCCCGAAGAGTCACTTTGTAGGCCTCCAGAGGGCGTGGCGGCGGGCCCGAGACGTTGCGCCCATTCAAGTCGTAGACGCCATTGTGGCAGTTGCAGAAGATATCGGCCTTGCCCTCGCGAAACTCGACCGTACACTCCAAGTGAGTGCAAACGGCGTCGAAGGCCTTGATCTCGCCGTCCGGCGTGCGGATGACCAGGCAGGGCTTGCCGCCGAAATTGAACGGCGGCGGCCAATGGCCCTCGGCGTCCGCTCTGAGCTCGTTTACCTTGAAGGGCGCGACCATTTCGAGCGCACCGGAACTGGTTGTCGCTCGCGGCCAAAGGAATCGCCCTACCGGGTAGAAGATTGCCGCCAGCGTGGCGGCAACACTCGCCTGGAGACCGTGCAAGAGCCAGTTTCGCCGCGGGATGGGGGCAGGTGCGTCCGCCATTATCGGCTCCAAGGGAGTGGCATGATCGAGGTGTCGTCAGCCGGCAGCACTTGTTTTGAGGCAGTCTAGCAGTTTCTTTTGCGTCCGTCAAATGTGTTCGTTCCGTCGAATCTGTGGCAAAAAGGGATGCGAAAACGGGATAATCGTTGACGATTCGGCCTATGCACATTGCCGCTCCACCAAATTGCCACGGGTCCGTCCGCTCGCCCTATCATCAACGCGGTTCGGGATTTAAGATGCTTTTCTATGCGACAACGGAAATTGATGTTCTTGGTGCGGATTGAGTGTTGACAAATTTGCCAGACTAAACTAGGCTAAAAATCCTTCCCGCTCGGCCTCGCCGGGGGGTGTTTACGGCCGCGAGGTCGCGCACTATTATTTTTCAAACGTGCGTCTCTCGCGGGGATATTCCAGACTCTCAACGTGCGGCTGCATGGCTGCAACTCGGAAGACGGACGCTGTCTACCTTAACCCAGTCGAATGTGCAAAGGAGCTAGAGTATGCCGAAACTGTCGCGAAGGGTCGTTGCTGGAGCGGGTATCGCCGCTTTGACCGCCATGTGTGTCTTTGTTGGCAGCGTCGTCTACTCGCAGCCACCGCAGCCCAAGGACGCCGCGACCAAGCACGAAGCGCTCACGGGGCAAACTTATATCGGAGTCAAGAAGTGTTCGTCGTGCCACTTCAAGGAATCTACACAGTGGAAGAAAACAGGACATGGCAAGGAAGCCTGGGAGAGCGTGCCCGCGAAGTATCGGACCGCCGCGGAGTGTCTCCCCTGCCATACTACCGGTTACGGCCAACCCACCGGCTTCAAGGACGCGGCCTCGACGCCGGCCCTGGTCGGCACTACCTGCGAAGCGTGTCACGGCCCGGGCAGCAAACACGACGAGGCCTGCAAGCCGTTCCTGAACAAGAAGAAACTGGATCCAGCCGACGAGAAGATTGCCCGCGATTCGATCTTCAAGCCCGTGATTGCCGACGTCACCCTCCACAAGGAGCCGCATCGCAGCCTACAGGATAAGGATGCTCAGGATTTGATCGCCAAGATCAAGCCGGGCGACGTCTGCGCCGCTGCCACACGTTCAAGACGCCCGCGGATCACCCGAAGTACGACAAGTAGTAGTCCGATAGGCAGTTGTCAGAACGGCCTGCCCAGTTTTCTTTGACGCGGGAACCATGAGAACGCTTCTGTCGATTCTGGTGCTGTTGGCCCTGCCGCCGTTGGGTCTGGGCCAAGACGCTTCGAAGCGCCCAAGGATGACACGGCAAAGCCGGCGGCAGCGAAGCCGGCGGAGCCCGAGGCGGCCGCGCCGTTGCCGGCCTTGCCGCCGAAGGCCGGCTCGCACGTCGCTCAGGACGACAACTACCTCTGCCTGCAATGCCACCAGGAGCAGGATCCGAACGATCCAGCCACCAAGCGACTGTTCGTCGACCCCAAGGGACTGGCCGATGACGTTCACTGGACCAAGGGCGTCAATTGTCACGACTGCCACGGCGGCGACTATAAGACCTCGCAGGTCAACGAGGCTCACGCCAAGGAGAACGGCTTCCGCGGCGCCGGCGAGGCGGCCCGGAAGATATGCGCCGTCTGCCACGACAACCAATTGTTGGAACTGGTGAAGGGCGTCCACGCCAAGGCAGGCGACAAGGACGAACAAGGACGCGGCAGCCTGCTCGAATGTCGCCAGTGTCACGGCGAAAGTCCGCACCGAATCCTGCCGGCCCACGACAAACGGTCTCCGGTGTTCGTCGATCATCAGGTGCAAACCTGCGGCCGCTGCCATCAGCAGGAACTGGAGACTTACGGCCGGACGGTGCACGGCCACGGGCTGTACCAGTCGGGACTTTTGGTAACCGCCTCGTGCGCGAGTTGCCACGGCGCCCACGGCGTCTATCGCGCGGCCGACGGACGGTCCACGCTGTACCCTGCCAACGTGGCCACCACGTGCGGCAAATGCCATCGCTTCATCGCCGAGCGGCTGCAGGCCAGCATCCACGGCCGGGGCAATGGGCCGGGGGGGTTGGCCAAAAGGCTGGCGCCGGGTGGAAAGTCACAACAGCATCCGAGTTGCACGTCCTGCCACCAAGGGCACGAGATTGCCGTGGCCGCGTCGGCCCGATTCCGCCAGCAACTGCCGAATCTCTGCGGCAATTGCCACGCCGATCTGTCCGGCCGCTATTCGATGACCATCCACGGCGAGTTGACGGAGTTGGGGTATCAGCCGGCGGCCAATTGCTACGACTGCCACGGCTCGCACAGCATCTTGGCAGTCAACGATCCGGCCTCGCCCGTATCCGCCGAAAACTGCTTGACTACGTGCCGGCAGTGCCATCCCCAGGCCACCGCCAATTTCGCCAAGTTCGATCCGCACGTCAACTACCACGATCCGCAGTCCAATCCCGTCGTCTATTGGGTCTACCGAGTGCTCTTGACCCTGTTGCTGACCACGTTCGGGCTGTTCGGTCTGCACTCCATGTTCTGGTTCATCCGCGGCCTGGTGGCGGTCTTCCGCGAAGGCCGGCCAAGGGGGCTGGTGCCGGGCGAGAAGGCCTACGTGCGGTTTGTGCCCATGCACCGGCAGGCGCACGCCGTGTTGCTGCTGTCGTTCCTCGGCCTGGCCTTGACGGGCCTGCCGTTGAAGTACAGCGAGCACGGCTGGGCCAAGGCGTTGGCGAACTCCCTGGGCGGGTTCGAGTCGACGAGTTTCTGGCACCGCGTGTTCGCCTTGGTGACGTTCGCGTGTTTTGCGATCTACATGATTCGGCTGGTGCGGCAGTTCGCGGCCCGACACCGCGGCGGAGCGCCCTGGCCGGGGGTTGTGTTCGGCCCCGATTCTCCCGTGCCCAACTGGCGCAACGTGAAGGACTTCTTCAAGATGCTCCGCTGGTTCATCGGGCTGGGGCCGAAGCCCGGTTTCGAGCGGTGGGCCTACTGGGAGAAGTTCGATTTTTGGGGCGCCTGCGCCGACATCGTCATCATAGGTTCGACGGGCCTGGTCCTGTGGTTCCCCAGTCTGTTTTGCTCCGTTCTGCCCGGCGTAACGTTGAACGTCGCGAAGGTGATCCACTCCACGCAGGCGCTGCTGGCCACGGGTTTCATCTTCGCCATCCACTTTTTTACCATCCATCTTCGCGCGGAGAAGTTCCCCGCCGACATGTCGCTGCTGATCGGGCTGGTGAGCGAGGAAGAGATGGAGGACGAGCGGCCCGAGTACGTGGAACGGTTGCGACGCGAGGGAGTCCTGGGGGAGATGCGGGCCACGGTGCCGTCCAAGTGGCGACTGCGACTGGTGAAGCTGGCGGGATTTGTCGCCTTGGCCGTGGGACTGGGGTTGTTGGTGGGAATGGTGGTCGCCAGCCTCGGAGGATAAGGCCGGCGGTGAGGCTAGCACGACGGAAGCGCAGTGAATCAGCCAACGCAGCAACGTAGGTCATGCTTTCGCATGACGAATCTGAACTGAAACAGCAAGCTGGGCCACGTTATGCCGAAGCATAACCAACATCGGTTTGGAGCAACCTTCCGCAAGTGGGCGCCGCCGGTGTGGCGCAGGCTGCGGTGGGTCCTGTTGCGGGCGGCCGCGCTGCTGGGCGCGCTAGTGTTGCTGCTGCTGTTCATGACCGGCGCGGCGGGCTGGTACACGTCGCGCTCGGAGTTCTGCAATTCCTGCCACATCATGGAGCCGTACTACAAGTCGTGGCAGGAATCGAGCCATAAGGACGTGCCCTGCATCGAGTGCCACTTTCCGCCGGGGTTCGCCAACAAGCTTCGCGGCAAGTTGCTGGGGCTGGTGCAGTTGGCCAAGTACGTCACCCGCAGCGAAGGGCCCCGGCCGTCGGCGGAAGTACCCGACGCCAGTTGCCTCCGCTCCGGCTGCCATGAGACCCGCTTGCTTTCGGGCCGCGTGGAATATCAGGGCGTTCACTTCGACCACACGCCGCACTTGCTGGGACTCCGTCGCGGCAAGCAGTTGCGCTGCACGAGTTGCCACAGCCAGATCGTGCAGGGCCAGCACATGGCGGTGACCGCCACGACGTGTTTTCTTTGCCACTTCAAAGACCAGTTCTTCAACGAGGGTTTGGCCGCCTGCACCCGCTGCCATCAGATCCCTGAAAAGGAATACGATCTGGGCGGCGGCGTCAAGTTCACGCACGAATTGGCGTACAAAAAGGGCGTCGACTGCGCCAACTGCCACGGCGACGTGATCCGCGGAAACGGCGCGGTTCCTAAGGACGCTGCCTCTCTTGCCACAACCGGAAAGACGACCTGGAAAAGATCAGCGACCGCGAGTTCATGCACCAGAAGCACGTCGCCGACCACAAGATCGACTGCCTGCAATGCCACCTGCAAATCGAACACTCGCTTGACAAGAATAAGCTGGTTCACGCGGCCGGCGACTGCAAGTCGTGCCACCCCGACCATCACCGCGAACAAATCGAGATGCTCTCCGGGCTTGGAGCCAAGTCCATTGCCACCCGGCCGAACGCCATGTTGACGACTCGGGCCGATTGCCACACGTGCCATCGCACCAAAGTGGTTTCCGAAACGGGAGCGGTACTGTGGAAGGGCTCCGAGCAGGCGTGCTTGATGTGCCACCTCCCTTCCGAAGTGGAGAGGCTACGCGCCTATCACGAAGCGTTGCGAGCGGCGCTGCCGGAATTGGAATCCGGCATCCAGTCTGCCTACAAGGCCCTCGCTGAGGCCAAACTTCCCGACGATCGCGCCGCGGCCATCACCCAAGAACTCGATCGGCTGCAATCCGACCTCGCGTTTGTCCGCAAGGCGAACGACATCCACAACATCCACTACGCCAGCAAACTGATCCGTGCGCTGGTGGAACAACTATCCGAGATCTGCCGCACGCTGAAGGCGCCCCAGCCCAAGATCCAACTGCCGCCGGCGGCGGTGCAGATGTCGGAGACCGCCGTGCCGCCGTCGGAGGAGGCGATCTCGGGGCGATAAGGCGAGATTCGCCGCGAAGCGTGGCGAATAGCGAAACGGCAGCCACGATAACCGTTGCCGCGCCTGGTCAAGAAACAGCGGCAGCCCGGCTGACGTTGCAGCGGGCCGCCTTGGTTCTTGCCCGTGATGGGGCGGCAGTTTAACTGCCACCCCAACAGTGCGTGTCGGTTCGATCAGAACCTGCCGGTCACGCCTGCCAGGAACATGTTAGACGTGCCCGAAAGCGGCAGCCCCGTAACCGGGCAGAGCGAGGTAGCAATTTGCTCCTGGTCCGCGCTATCCTCGTAGATGAAAAGGACGTAGCGGAAGTAGGTGGACCAGTGCGGCGACAGTTGGTAGTCGATGCCCGCCGACAGGCGTGTGCTAGTAACGTCTTGACGCAAATACTGGGGTATGCCGGACAGAATCGCCGTGGTGGCCGGGAACCTGGGATCACCAGCGGTCTGGTAAGCGGATTCAACTCCCTTGACGAACTCTGCTTGGGCGGTGAAACGCAGCTTGGGCGTGATGTCATACCTGCTGCCTAGAGTGAAGACGCTGGCGCGGCTCGCGTAGCCCCACTGGTTCTGCAGCAATCCGTACGGGGTAAACGTATGATCTCCACTGGCACCGAACGCGACGCCTTGGTCGATGAAGTTCGTGTAGTAGGCGAACCCACCGTTGATCGTCAACTGGTCGGTGGCGCGGTAGGACCCGTTAATGCCGAAGGGGAAGCTCTGCGAAGAGAAACCGTTGGGAACAGCGGGAAGAGAGGTAATCGACGTGTTGCTCTTGTAGTTTAGCACAACCGCCTCACCGATATTCTGACTTTGGATGTCGATGCCAAACCAGGCGTTGAGCAGGAAACGGTCCGAGGGCATCAAGGTTCCCCCAATTTCGATCTCGTTGTCAAGCGTCGGCAGAGCGCTGTTCAAAGCGACAGCCGAGTACGTGGCGGTGGTCGTGTTGGGGACGAGGGGGTTCACGGAGGGCCATGGATAGGCGTTGGTGGCGAACAACGGATCCTGGGTTTCGCACCATTTGTAGTGAATGTACGTGTCCAGTTCGGATGACCATCGCACCGAGGGCCCGATGGTGATGGTGTTACTAATGGTATTCTCCTCGATAAGCTCATCCTCAATTTTCTGACTGGTAATCGTACCAGCAAGCGTTCCAGCAAGGCCGGCGGGGACGTTGATCGTTCCGGGGGATTCGCTCCCGAGCCCCACGCGGTGGGTGTCGCTGTACTCGTAACTGCAATCAATGGCAAGCCCGCCCAGTCCGAAGCCGCGGCCAAAGGGCCGCCAGTCGGCCCGCGTGCCGAACTGCGTCCGCTGGTAGTCAATAGGCGTGATGTAGGAGGGCACATACGTGGTCGGAAGGCCCTTCGGAATGTTATCATCATTGAGCAGGGTGTTCTGCGGCTCATTGTTTTGCGCAATGGTCCGGCCGTAGGTGGTAATCGTCACGTTCTTGATCGACGTGTTGGTCCAGCGAACGTCGGCGCCGCTGAATTGTTGGTTAACCACCTGCTCGCCGTCTGGCTGTAAAGGTAATGATGGACCCGAGGTTAACACAGTATCCGACGCGCGTGTGCTGCCGGCGAACAAAAAGGCATAGATTTTATTGCTGTCGCCCAGGTCGCCGCTGATCTTGAGCCGGTCGGTCTGCGTTGTGCTGTCCGGGACAACGCCGTATTGCATATATCCGACGGTCGGGAATACAGAAGCAACGCTGCTCTGGTACCAGCGGTCCACATCCTGATCGTTCGCCGTGAATTGCCGTATGAAGTGCGAATACTCGACCACGACCGGGCCGAGGTTCAATTCGATGGCCGGCGTGACCTCAGTGGTCTGCCAATTGATATGCTGCATCTGGGTGAGGACGTGGCAATTAGCGGTGGTGGCTGCCGTTACCGCCGGGTGCCCTCCGAGGAAGTTGTAGCACTCCTGCATGGCATTAACCTGTCGCTCGCCGTCTTTATAGTATCCCCACACGTCGAGGCGGACTTTCAGGTTGTCGTTGACTTTCCACTTGAAATTCGACTTGACTTCCTGCACGCGGATCGCGGAGTCCTCACCGGGATTGAGGTCTTGTTCTCGAAACTGCGTGTTAGCACCGGTGTTGGGGGAGAGAGAGGGCGGGATGTAGGGAAGGGGAGGGGTGTTAGGGGTGTAGAAAGGGAACTCGCCCAGGTTCTCGTGGCCGAGGTCGTGTGGAAACCGCTGGTAGTTGACGTTGGCCTCCACGCCCGGCCGGTAGAAGTTCAGATTGACGGCGTTGGTTTCTGAGTCGGTCCCGGTGATCGTGTAGTTGAGGGTCCGCTGCCCATCGCTACGCAGCCCGTCGACGTCATAGAACGGCGAGGCATTGAGGTCCTGATATTCACCGACTTTGACCGGGCTGCCGGACGTGCTTGAGCCCCAGTAGCCGAAGCGGACGACGCACTGCGAGGGGTCTTCCCAAGTGCCGTCGGTGAGAAAACGGTAGTCGCTACTTGTGGAACCCGCCTCAGCGCCGGCTTTGGCTCCCTGCGTCTCCGGCGGCCGTGGTGGCGACTGCGGCTGGTCGGCCGCCTCGCCGCGGGCCGTGGCCGCCAGACCCGCACAAACCAGGGCCATCGCGCCTAACGATAGCGTATGCTTCCAGGTCATAACTCCTCCCCCCTTAATCTTCAATTGGCAGGACCCTCGGGCCCACTGGGCCCGAGGGCATTAATGGTAGGCTAACGCATGAAGGTCCCACGGCCGCCGGCCGACGCACGATCCGAGCCGTGGACCTGGTTGTGGCAGTGAGTGCAGTCCGTGTAAAACGCCTTCTGGAAGTTAATAGCCGAGTAGCCCGTCCCCTTTGAAGGGCCGGTGCTCGGGCTGCCGTTGACGATGTCGCCGTGATTGGAGCTCGTGCCCGTGCCGGTGCTGCTAAAGCCGTGCCCCGCATGGCATTGCAGGCACAAGAAGGTCACCGGCTTCCTCAGCAAGTCCTTGGCCACCGTGCCGTGGGGCTCGTGGCAGATCGTGCACCGCTCGGTCACCGGCGGGTGTTCGAAGGTGAACGGCCCTTGCTTCTCCGCGTGGCAATGGTAGCAGACAAAGTTCACGGTTTCTTCCTTGAGATTGCCCTGGTACTGACCGTGTGGGTCATGGCAATCGGAGCAGACCATCTTCCCTTCCTTGATCGGGTGATGGTACGGCATCGCGTTGAGCCCGTAGATCTTCGGATGGCATTTGTAGCAGGCGTCCGGCTCCTGCACCGACATCATCAGACGCTTCGGCCGCGTCACTTGGTTGTGATCGATATTGACGAACTGCGGCACATTCGTCCGCGGGTGCGGATTGTGGCAGTCGGTGCAGGCGACGCCGTTGTGCTCGTGAATGCACGAGTGCCACGCCATGGTCGGTGCACCCGTATGGCAACTCAGGCACAAGTCCTTGCGGCTGGAATCCTTGATCTGGCCGTGCGGATCGTGGCAGGTCGTGCAGTTGAAGCCGTTAGGGCCGCAGATCTGGTGTGGGCCGGCAATATCCTGGAACTCCTTCATGTCGCCGTGGCAGCGGTAACAGATGTTCGGCGCGACCGCCGCAAGATTCTGAGAGGTGCCGCGGAGCGAGGGCAGATTCTTCGCCGGCGGGGTGTAACCCTGGCCGCCGTTCGCCTTTTCTTCGGCAGTCGTCTGGAAGGCCGACGCGAAACCGGGCCCAGGGAGCCGCTGCATCGCCGCGCCACCTGGCGCGGTTGTGGGCGGCGTTCCCGGAGCCACGTTGTAGTGTGCGCGGTGACAATCGACGCACGTCACCTTGCAGTTGGCGTGACGCGAGGTCCGCCATCGCGCCCCGCGGTACAGTTGTTCTCCTCGTGGCAGCGGAGGCAGGCCTCGGCCCGCGCCACCGGATCGCCCGACTTGAAGCTGAAGATCGTCCCCGGCTCCCGGCCTTGGGATTCCATGTGCTTGCTGGCCGGTCCGTGGCAACCTTCGCAACCGTCGCCGCGATGGACGTTTTCGGAGAACGTCTTCGCATAGGCCCCGTGGCAGTTGACGCACAATTCGTCGTCGTTGACGTATTCGGCGCCGGGAATCGTGGGCACGGCGCCGCGAACTTCCTGGTACGAGACCTGGGTGAAGAAGTTGTTGCCCCTCGGCGCCCCCGGATCAAGGTTGGCGTCGGTTCGACGCGTCGCGGTCGATTCATGCGGCGATCGGCAGGACACCGCCACGGTCAACAGCAGGCTTACCACCAGGACTGCCGCGATGGAACCCCGGGTAGGGGTTGCCCTATGTTTTCCAGTCCCCACAGCATCACCTCCTTGCGATAGCTGGCATCTCGATCAGCGTTCCACGTCGGCCAAGCTTGGACGGCTTGGCGACGGGCGTTCATCCATGAACTTCCGCGCGGGTCTGGGAGGTTTTCGCCCCACCGATGCGGGCAGGATTTCTGCTCCCAAACGTCAACTTAAGTACGGCAGCGATGAATTGTTAAAGATACCGGCACGCTCAAACGCTCTCGGTATCTCGTCAGTCTTCGTTTCGCCATTGCGTTTACCAGAACATCAGGAATTTCCGGCAGTATTGAGATTTTCAGACCGCGGAAACGACATTTTCGCAACTTTCTTGGAGGTTTTTACCAACTCTGGCACGCATAGTTACTCCAGTTTCCCCAGAGTTATTTGCTTCTATGACGGTTTCCGCGGCTGCGCCCCCACCCAAGAAACGCCGTTGGGGCGGCAGTTGCACTGCCACCCCACGGCGTCGGTTCTTCGACCTGCCGAGACAACACAACCAACTTAATACGCGTCGACGTTGGCGCCCGTCTCCGAGCCGGCCCGGGTCACTAGCGCGGCAAAGACGCCGATAGCGATCTTCTCGTTGATGAAACGGACCGATCCATCACCCAACGCGACGTTCGCCCCGCCGGGATGAAAGGCGTAGACTTCGCCCGTCGGATCGGTCGAATAGTTGGCGGCCGCCTGGACCAGGCCTGCCGGCCAGGCCGGATCCGTTGTCGGAGCGCCCGTGTCCTTGCCCGTGCCCGTGGCGCAGGCCGGTTCCCGTCGTATCCAGCACCAACGCGCCGTTGGTGCGGTTGATTGCGTACAAGCTCTGGCCGACCGGCGGCACGCCGCCAATTTGCAGGCCGTTCGACGTCGCCCCCCTGACGATGATGTCGCTCGCAGGGCGAGCCCAACCGCCGCCGTTGACGTGAATTCCCGGGCTGGTGGCGCCGGCCAGCAGCGACGCGTCCACGGTCAGCTTGCCTCGAATGTACTGGGACGGTCTGCCCGCCGACTCCGCAAAGAGAATCGTGTTCGTAAGTCCGTCCTTGACGTCGGCAAACCGCGGTACGGCGTTCCGGTCGAGAATGCCCACCGCCGCCGATGGCACGACCGTAGGATTGCTCGCACTGCCGGCGTTGTTCCCCAAGTTCGTAGGTTTCGTCGTCGCATCGCTTAGCGGATTTCCGGGCACGAGGCTGTTTTCGAGGAGTGCCACGTCGATCGCCAGCGTCGCGCCGTAATCGGTGATCGCCACCTCATTCGGCTGCCAAGCCGGCAGATCCGGGCTGCCGTCCTTCCGATCGGGAGCGTTCGACGACGGGCAGATATACGTCGGAATGACCGTCTTCGCGAGCGTCACGTTGGACTGCGTGTAACCGGGATTGGTGATGCTGGCGTCCCAGTTCAATGTCTGATCGTACCCGCTGTAGAGATTCGACTTCTCCAGGTAGGGCAGCAGGAACGTGAACACGCTGACGCGCACGGGCTGGCTGACCGGGCGGACGGCGGACGGTAAATACCCATAGGTATCGCTAAAGTTGTGAACCGCCAGGGCCAGTTGCTTCAGGTTGTTCTGGCACGTCGAGCGCCGGGCCGCCTCGCGGGCCTGCTGCACCGCCGGTACCAAAAGCGCCACCAGAGTGCCGATGATGGCAATCACCACCAACAACTCGACAAGGGTAAAGCCGCTTCGCTTCTTGATCTGCACGTTCATTTGTGCGTCTCCTATTTGCTTGAGATTTGGGTTTCTTGCGTGGAAGGCGAATGATGAGACGGCTCTATTGCAATCGCTGTGCCAATACGCCGCGAAACGCGCAGTAATGGACGTTGATTGGATTCCTCGCTTTGCCGGCGCGAGCTACAACTCCCGAGAAACAGCGGGACTCGGCGAGAATTGGCCGGTCGCCGAAGGAGACGCATTTCTGCCTTGCGCGGAAAACATCAATCTCGGCCGACGCAGCCGGCTCAGCAAATGACACGGCGCAGCCCGGCAGGAGCCACGGCGCACCGTGATACGTCGCGGGATAGCTTATCTGCTAAGTGAGGTTCAGCGGGCAAGAGAGTCGCTGGGCCCATCGTGCCAGCCTCTAGCTTGGGGTGGCCGTTGTACCGCCGCCCCGCTGCTCGTCGGCAGGTTCGGCCAGGCCGGCCTGTTTCAGGGCGGCACGATATTCGTCGGGCGTGTTGATGTTCATGAGCGACAGCAGGCACGGATCTACGTCGGTCAACTCGTCGGCCGTGACGCGCCGCGTGCGAACGTCGTCAGCGATCGCCGTGAGACGCCGCGATCCACGGGCCAGAGCTTTATTGACCATCGCCAACAGTTGGGTGCGATACACGGCCGCCAGCGGATGATCGAGACCGTCCACATGCGGCACGGCGATGTCGAAGCCGTCGGCCAGCGCGATCATGCGATGCACCAGTCGCGGCGCCAGCAACGGCGCATCACAGCCGGCGACGAAAGCCAACTCCGTCCGGCCCTGCAGATCCTCGAGCGCCGCCGCCAGTCCCTCCATCGGGCCTCGGCCTTCCACGCGGTCGTAGACCACATGACTCCAAGGCGGCAACTCCGGCAGCTCCTGCCCGCCGCGCGCCGCAACCACGACCGGCCGGACGGCGTCGCCCAATAGCCGGACCACGCGCTGGAGCATCCGTTCGGGCCCGAATGACAGCCAGGGTTTTGGAACGCCCATCCGGCGGCTGCCGCCGCCCGCCAGAACAATCCCGGCGGCACGCGCCGGTTCGAGAGGCCGCTGGTTCATGCGTTGCCTTTGGCCGGCGACGGCGAGTCGCCCTGTTAGAGAGCCGTCAGGCCGGAATACACCGTCATCGCGTGGCCCCGCACAAACCCGGCCACGAACATGCCGAGCCTTCGCGCCAGGTCAACGCCGAGGGCGGACGGCGCGCTCACGCCGGCCAGATCACTGACCCCGGCCCGCGCCGCCTTGGCGACCATCTCCAGGGAAAGCCGCCCGGAGAGCAGCAGCAGACACCTTTCCAGAGGAATATCGAGCAGGGCCGCCGCGCCGATGGCCTTATCCAGCGCGTTGTGTCGGCCGAGGTCTTCTCGCACGATGATCCGTTCCTTCTTGGCCGCGTCCCAGGGCAATTCGGCCAAGGCCGCGGCGTGGGTGCCGCCCGTCTGTCGAAAAGTGACCTGTGCCGCTTCCATTTCGTTGCGGAGCCGGAAAATGTCTCGCCGGTCGATCCGGCCGGGCGGTTTCCGGCTGCCCGGCAAACCTTCCGCAAATGCGTCGATCACGTCTGACCCGCAGAGGCTGCACGACGAGAAGATATTGCGATGGCGTCTCTTGGTCTCTTGCGCGAGTTCTTCGGCCAGGCGAACGCGAATCAGGCCGGCCGCCCCGAAAGACCCGTCGGGGGTGTACGAAATCGCGGCGATCTGACGGCGCGACTGGATAAGTCCCTCGGTGAGCAGGAATCCCGTGGCGAGATCAATTTCGGCGCCTGGCGTTCGCATGAGAGTGGCCACGGACTCGCCGTTGACGAGAATGCGCACGGCCTGCTCGTCGACCACGTCGCGAAGGCCGGGTTCCACGAGATCATCGTGGACCAGATGGCACTCGAAACGACGGATCGCGCGCGAAGCAGTGTCGGATTGCGAACCGGCCACGGTGTTCACCACGATTCGGGAAAGGCCGCATTGGCGAACATGGTTTCGACCCGGAGCTTGTGGCCGCGTTCCACCTGAGCCAACTGCAGCAGCAATTGGCGTTCTGCGCCCTCCGGATAAAGTTTCGCCCAATTTTCGTAAAATTCGACGGCGAGCCGCTCCTTGTTCGCCGCCAGCAGGAAAGCGTCGGCGGGCGACAATTCCGCGCCGAATTGCGGCGCGCCGAAGGCCTCCACGAGGCTCGCGGGCGACGGCGCGGCGTCGGGCAGCGGTCGAGCCCCGCTGCGGAAGTCCTCGAGCAGCCGTTTGTGGTCCTCTTCGTCGTGCATCAGCGATTCGAGCACTTCCCGCGTCTCGCGGGTATTGCAGCGCGCCGCGGCGCTGCGATAGAACGTCGCCGCCGCTTCTTCGTTGAGAATGGCGCGGTCGACGATCGACGACATTTCGGGGGCCACGGCCAGCTTGCGGGCCTCGTCGCGGGCGGCGAGTATTCCGGCAAGGCGCTGCACAAGTGCCTGTGTGTCGACGGGCCGGTCAAACAAGGCATCGACGTTGAGCGACTCGGGCGATGCGAACGTGCGATCCCACCCCGAACGGTCGAGACTGACGATCAGAAGGACGGGCGTTCCGGACTTTTCGCGGACCGCTTCGACATGCGATTGGGCGTGGGCCAGTCCGGCCGTGTCGGTGGCCAGCACGATGGCGTCGGCCGGCACGGTGCGGCAGGCCGCCGCATCGCCGGCGACGAGCACTTCCCAGCCAGCCTCTTCCAGTGCCCGCTGGAGCGGCTCTCGCGCGTCCCCCATCGCGTCGACCACGAGAATCTTGGCCATGTCCGGTAGTCCTCCTTTGTCAGGCGCCCGGCGCCTCGGCCTTTTCGACCTTGGCGGCGCAGCACTTGTATTCGGCCGTGCGCGTAACATTATCGAAGGCGTCGTTGGTGAGCCGGTTGGTAGAGTTCTCGACGAAGTGGAAAGGCATCCAGAGGGCGCCGGGCCGCACTCGCTCGGCTACGCGGGCGCGGACCACCAGCGATCCGCGCCGCGTGGTCACCCGCGCCAAGCCCCCGTCGGCAACGCCCAGCCGGCCCGCGTCCTCTGAGTGCATTTCGATGAAATTCTCGTCTTCCTTCTGACTGATCGCGGCGTTCTTGCGCGTCATGTTGCCGACATTGTAATGATACAGCGTTCGGCCGGTGGAAAGAACGAAGGGATATTCCTGGTCGGGCACTTCCGCCGGCGGGCGGAAGGCAATGGCGTGCATCAGGCCTTTCCCCCGCGTGAATCGCCCCTCGTGGAGGAACGCGGTGCCGGGGTGATCCTTCGTCGGACAGGGCCATTGAAGCCCGGTCTTCTCGATGCGCGCGTAGGAGATGCCGCCGTAACTGGGCGTGAGCGCGGCCATCTCGGCAAAAATCTCGGCGGGGCTGCCATACCGCATTTCATGGCCCATCGCCGTGGAGAGATCGCAGATGATCTGCCAGTCGGGCCGCGCCTCGCCGGGCGGATTCACGGCTTTGCGCACGCGCTGCACGCGCCGTTCGCTATTGGTGAACGTGCCGTCCTTTTCGGCGTAGCAGGTGGCCGGGAGCACGACGTCGGCCAGTTTTGCCGTCTCGGTCATGAAGATCTCCTGCACCACGAGGAACTCCAGCCGCTTCAGGCTCTCGACGACCTGGTCCTGATTGGGCTCGCTCAGGACCGGGTCCTCGCCGAAGACGTAGAATCCTTTGAGCAGGCCCTCGTGGGCCTTTTCGATGAAGTCGGTCACGCGGCCGCCGGGGTTGGTGGGGATTTCGACGTTCCAGGCCTTGCCGAACTTTTCGCGCACGGCCGGATCGGCCACTTTCTGGTAGCCGGGAAAGACGCTGTGAATGGCCCCCATGTCGCAGCCGCCCTGTACGTTGTTTTGGCCGCGGAGCGGGTTGACGCCCGAAGAGGGCTTTCCGATCTGGCCGCAGAGCATGGCCAGATTCGCCATGTTCTGCACGTTCTCCGTGCCGCACGTATGCTCGGTGATGCCCAGCGTATAGAAGATCGCCGACGGGCTTCCCTTGGCATACATCTCGGCGGCGAGCCGGATCTTGCCGGCCTCGACGCCGCACACGCGGGCCGCCTCTTCGACCGGGTAGCCGGCGAGGTTTTCGCTGAACGCCGCGAAGTTTTCGCACCGCTTTTCCACAAACGCCGTGTCGTGCAGCCCGTGTGCGATGATGTGGTTCATCATGGCGTTGATGAGGAAGTTATCGGTGCCGGGCAGGTGCTGAACGTGCAGGTCGGCGCAGCGCGCCAGCCAGGTCCGGCGGGGGTCGCACACGATCAGTTTCGCGCCGTTGCGGAGCGCCTTCTTCATTTCCAGACCGACGATCGGATGGGCCTCGGTGGGATTGGCCCCGATGACGAAGAGCGTCTCGACGTGCTTGATCTCGCCGATGGAATTCGTCATCGCTCCGGAGCCGAAAGAAGCGGCCAAGCCAGCCACGGTCGGCGCATGGCACGTCGTGGCGCACTGGTCGACGTTGTTCGTCTTGCCGGCCGCCCGCGCCATCTTCTGCACGAGATAGTTCTCCTCGTTCGTGCAACGGCAGGAACTAAGAAACGCGAGGCCATCGGGACCGTGCTGGTCGCGGATTTCCGCCAGCCGCCGGCCGGCCAGCGCCAGGGCCTCTTCCCACGATGCCTCGCGGAAGGCACCGTTTTCGCGGACCAGCGGCCTGGTGAGCCGCTCCGGCGAATGAACGAACTGGAACCCGAAACGTCCCTTGACGCAGGTGTTGCCGTCGTTGGGCACGCAGCCCGGCTCGGCCGTGACCCGTACGATGCGATTCGTTTTCGGGTTGACGCACAGGTCGAACTGGCACCCCACGCCGCAATAGGGGCAGGTGGTGCGGACTTTCGTGAGGTCCTTGACGCGGCCGCGGCCCGACGCCTCGCGTTCCCACAAGGCGCCGGTCGGGCAGGTGCTCACGCACAAGCCACAAATCTCGCAGGTGGATTCGTTCAACGGCAGGTCGAAGGCCGTGCTGACGCTGCACGTCCATGGCACGGCCTTTGAGCGTGAGCGCCTCGGCCATCTCCACTTCGGCGCAAATCCTCACGCAGCGCTGGCAACGGATGCATTTCGAGGGGTCGTAGACGATGCCCTTGTGGCCGACCGTGTAGGCGCCCTCCACCTCCGCCGGCGCCACGGAAGGGAACCGCTTCTCGGCGGCGCCGTACTCGTAGGCGTAGTCCTGCAGCCGGCAGTCGCCATCGGCGTCGCAGGTGGTACAAGCGACGCGATGCTCGCTGAGCAAGAATTCGATGGTCATTTTCCGCGAGGAGCGGATTGGCGCGGTATTGGCGAGCACGGTCATGCCGGGCATGGCGAGCCGCGTGCAGGAGGTGTGCATTCCCATCTCGCCCGCGATCTCGACCAGGCAGAGGCGACAGGCCCCCGTGGGGCGCAGGCGCGGATCGTGGCAGAGATGGGGAATGGCCACGCCGTGCGCCAGCGCCGCCTCGAGAATGGTCTGGCCTTCTCCGGCGGCGACTGTCTGTCCATCAAGGGTGAATGTAAACTCGCTCATGTCTTCTCCTGAGGGAATCGATTCAGTCAGGACCGCAGCTTCTCGAGATCGCATCGCAGACATCGGTTAGCCTCGGCGCACGCGCCCTCCAAGGCGATGCCGCAGACGACCTCGCGGAAATCGCCCAACCGCTCCACAATGGGCAGCATGGGCTCTTCGAGCCTCGATCTCGCCTGCCCCAATTCCTCGTCGGAGGCACGGTGAACGCTCACGCTAACGTCGGGTGGCAATACGCCGGGACCCCCGAGATAACGGTCGATGGCAATGGCGGCGCGCTGGCCTTGGGCAATAGCCTCGATCACGCTCCCACCGCCGCTGACCACGTCGCCACCGGCGAACAGGCCCTCGCGCGAGGTCTGGAGCGTAGCCGCATCGGAAACGATGGTTCGCTCGGACGACAGTTCGAGTCCTTGGGCCAACTCGCTGGAGGCCACTTGGCCGATGGCGGGGAGAACCATTTCGCAAGGGACGACGAATTCGCTGCCGCTCACGGGCTCGGGTCGCCGGCGGCCGGTGTCGTCGGCTTCTCCCAGACACATCCGCACCATTTCAATGCCGGCCACGCTGCCATTCTTTCCCAGAATGCGCTTCGGCGCCACCAACTCGTGCAACTCGATGCCCTCGCGGAGCGCTTCCTCAATCTCCTCTTCATAAGCGGGCATTTCCGCACGAGTGCGCCGGTACAGGATGCGAACCTGCCGGGCGCCGAGCCGAATCGCCGAACGGGCTGCATCCACGGCGGCGTTGCCTCCGCCGATTACGGCCACGCGCTCCGGGCAGGATGGGCGGAGGCCCAAGGCCCGAGCACGGAGGAACTCCAGTGGATCGGCCACGCCGCGGAGGTCTTCGCCCTCGACGCCTAACGCACGACTCTTCTGGGCGCCGGTGGCTAGATACGCGGCGCGAAAGCCCTGCCGGAAGAGGTCCTCGGCATTGCCTACGGGGCTTGCCGTGCGCAGCTCCACGCCGTGACGCAGAATGAAGTCGATATCCTCTTGCAGGGCGCGCTTGGGCAAGCGGTATTCCGGGATGCCTAGAGCCAGCATGCCGCCGGCCACGGGCTGCTCCTCGAAGACCATCGAGGGCCGGCCCATCAATGCCAGAAAATAGGCGCAACTCAGCCCGGATGGCCCCGCGCCGACCACGGCGATTTCCGCCTTTCCGGCGGCAGGCGGAAACGCCGTGTGCGATGGCCCTTCGGCATGATCGACCGCGTAGCGCTTGAGCGCGCGGATCGCCAGCGGCTCATCCAATTCGGCGCGGCGGCAGCGGCGCTCGCAGGGGTGATCGCACACGCGGCCGCAGACCGACACGAACGGGTTGCGCCGCCGGATCACGTCTGCCGCCGCCGCCAGATGCCCTTCGGCAATCAGTCCGACGTACTGCGGAACGTTCACGCGGGCGGGGCAAGCGTGAGCGCAGGGTGAGGCCACCAGCGGCTCGCAGACCGAGGCCCGGCAGTGCCTCAACCGGATGTGCTCCTCGTATTCATCGCGGAAGTACCGCAGCGTGGTGAGCACCGGGTTGGGTGCCGTCTGCCCCAGGCCGCACAGCGAAGCCGACTTGATGTGCCCTGCAAGCCTTTCGAGTTCGTCGAGGTCCTCCATCTTTCCCTGACCGGCGCAGATGCGGGTGAGGATGTCGAACATGTGACGCGTCCCGACGCGGCACGGCACGCACTTGCCGCAGGACTCGCTCTGGGTGAATTCGAGGAAGAAGCGGGCAACGTCCACCATGCAGGTGCTTTCGTCCATCACGATCATGCCGCCGGAGCCCATGATGGCGCCGACTTTCTTGACCGAGTCATAGTCGATCGGCAAGTCCAGGTATCTCGCGGGAAGGCAGCCGCCGGAGGGCCCGCCGAGCTGGGCAGCCTTGAAGCGACGGTTCTTGGGGATGCCGCCGCCGATCCCGTAGATGATCTGACGGAGGGTCGTTCCCATGGGCACCTCGACCAGACCCGTGTTTTTCACGCGGCCGGCAAGGGCAAAGATCTTGGTCCCGGTGCTGGTGGGCGTGCCGATGCCGCGATAGCGGTCCTTGCCGCCGGAGAGGATCAAGGGCACGTTGGCGAAGGTTTCGACGTTGTTGATGCTGGTGGGTTTGCCGAGATAGCCCTTTTGTACGGGGAACGGCGGCCGGGGCGCGGCATGCCGCGATGGCCCTCCAGGGAGGCGATCAGCGCGCTCTCTTCACCGCACACGAAGGCCCCGGCCCCCATGCGCAGTTCGATGTCGAAGTGGAACCCGCTGCCGAGGATATCCGGGCCCAAGAGGCCGTACTCGCGGGCCTGGGCCAGGGCGATCCCCAAGTGTTCGACGGCGATCGGATACTCGGCACGGACGTACACGAATCCGTGCGACGCGCCGATCGCGTAGGCGGCGATCACCATGCCTTCGATCACCTGGTGCGGGACGCCCTCCAGCAGGGCTCGATCCATGAAGGCCCCGGGGTCGCCCTCGTCGGCGTTGCAGATGACGTATTTCTCATCGCCGGGCGCCTTGCGGCACAGGCTCCATTTCACGCCGGTCGGGAATCCGGCGCCGCCTCGTCCCCGCAGACCCGAATCGCGAACTTCCTCGATGACTTTTTCCGGCTTCATCGCCGTCAAGGCTTTCGCCATGGCGGCGTACGTGCCCCGCACAATCGCGTCGTCGATCTTCTTGGGGTCCAGCCGTCCGCAGTGGGCCAGCACGTCGCGCTGTTGGCTGCGGAAGAACGGCGCCTCGTCGGCAGTCGCGGCCGCGTGTCCGTCCACGCGTTGGCAGAGGCGTTCGACCGGCTTACCGCCGCGGAGCGTCGTCTCGATGATTTCGTCGATGTCGCTCGGCTTCACACCGCCGTAGAAGTAGTTTTGGGGTTCGATTACGATCACCGGCGCCAACGCGCACTGGCCGTGGCATCCCGCGTCGACCACGGCCACCTCATCCTGAAGGCCCGCCGTTGCCAGCTTCTCGCGGAACTCTTTTGCCAGCTCCACGGCGCCGCGGGAGCGGCATCCGGTCATGCAAACCAACACGCGCGCCCGCCAGCGTTTTTCTGCGGCGCGGGCCGCCTCACGCAGGCGATCCAGGTCTGACGGGGCGGCCAGTCTCTGCCGCGGGGCAATGGTCGTGGTCACTTGTATTGCTCCAGGATCTTCTTGGCCCGATCCGACGTCATGTCGCCGTAATAATCCCCGTCCACCATGACCACGGGGGCAAGAAAGCAGGTGCCCAGACAGGCCACGGTTTCGTAGGTGAACCGCCAGTCTTCCGTGGAGCCGCCCTCGGCAACGCCCAGTTCGCGCCGGAGGGCCTGGCCGACGCGTTTGCCCCCTTTGACGTGGCAGGCCGTGCCGCGACAGCATCGCACGACGTGCCGGGCTCGCGGTTTGAGGTGAAACTGCGAGTAGAACGTGGCCACGCCAAACACGCGGCTGGCAGGCAGGCCCGTGCGATGACACACTTCCAGCACGACCTCGCGAGGAAGGTAGCCGTAGGCATCCTGAAGCCGCTGCAACAGCGGAATGATGTCGCTCGACGTGACCGGCGAGAGTCCTTCAATGATCCGCAAGGCCGGTCCGAGATCTGCCGATGCCACGGTCTGAGTGGATTCCATGGATTCCCCTTGTGGAAGAAGTAATGGACGGACGGCGTCGGTTCTGCGCTCTGCGGACGATTGCCGATGGGTTTGAGAAGTCATGCCGTAAGGGGTACATCACACGGGCCGGCGTATCGCGAAGCCCGATATTGATCTGTCATAAATCATTGAAAAATAGAAACGTGCGACAGTTCCTGTCGAGGTTTCACGCCTTCATCCAATCTCTCTTGAGACCATATTGTCCCACAGGATCGCCTGGAAATCCACCCCCAAGACGCCGCCAAGCTGGACATTCGGGAAGACGACATCAATCGACAGCCCATGACCAGAACGGCCACGGCCCATCTGCCGGACTGTGCGGAGGAATTTCGGCGAAGCCGTCGCTGTTGGCCGCGGAAACGAGGTCCCCGGAACCCTTGCTCAACAGCAACTCGGCTCGTCCGGGAGAAACCAGACGCACGGGCCGGAACCACCATAGCGGCAACTGGGCCCCATCGGGATTGTCTAGTGTGACGGTTGCGGGCGGGCGAAAATGCGTGATGCCCGCCAGACGCTGGAGCGCGGCCGCGGCAAACCGGCGGGCAGTGACCATCACCGACACGGGGTTGCCCGGCAGACCAAAGATCGGCCGGCCGTCACCACTGACGGCGGCCAGCAGCGGATGGCCCGGTCGAATGGGCAATCTTCGGAAGAGGAGGCGGGCCCCCGTGGCGGCGATGGCGTCGGGCACGTGGTCGTGTTGGCCCATCGAAACCCCGCCCGTCAGCAGCACCGCGTCACAATCGGCCAGACATTGCTCGAGGGCCTGCCCAATCGCCGCGGGATCGTCCTTCGCGTACCGCAAGCGAAGCGGTTCCAGCCACGGCAATCCGGAGAGCATCGCCAGG
Source organism: uncultured Planctomycetaceae bacterium (assembly GCA_963759115.1). Taxonomy (GTDB): domain Bacteria; phylum Planctomycetota; class Planctomycetia; order Pirellulales; family Thermoguttaceae; genus CAVWXT01. The sequence continues at coordinate 1,163,457 of CAVWXT010000005.1, read as the reverse complement.
AGCGCCGGACCATTGGAGTCGCGCAGTTCCCAGCGGTCCACGGGCGACTCGGGTGATCGCAGTTCGTTGCCCGTCACGATCACCGCGACGCGCACCCGGCGATAGACGCAAGGCCGCGCCGCCCCAAACGACGTCACCGCCGACATGGCCGCCGCATCGATCACGCGGCCCGCTCCCAGAGCCGGTTCGCCTTGCCTGACGTTTTCGCCTTGCCGGCGGATATATTGGCCGGGCTTCAGCGCGACGCCCGGCCGAACCACGATCGCGGACGGCTGCTCGTCGACGTCCTCCCGGCGAATCACCGTCTCGGCGCCAGGGGGCAGGGCGCACCCGTGACAATCCGCAACGCCTGGCCAGCCGGCAGCGACGGCGGCGAACAGCCGATCAGCACCTCGCCCGCGACGGTCACACCTTCCACACGCACGTCGGCCAGACGCACGGCGTATCCGTCCATGGCGCTATTGTCGCACGGCGGACTATCGCGGTCGGCGATGATCGGCTGCGCCAAGACACGTCCGGCCGCCTCCTGCCAAGGCAGGCTCTCCGTGGCGACCGGCCGCAACTGCGACAGCAGCGCGGCCAGGGCTCCCTCCGGCGTGGCAAAGCGGTCTGTCGTCGTCGGCAACATCAAGAGGATTCCCCGCGGTCACGGTCGATCTGTTGCCGGGCCCATTGCCAGGCGGCCACCGTGCGGGGAAAACCGCAGGTGTTCATCCCCAGCAGGATGGTCTGTTCCACCTCGGCCTCAGTCGCCCCGTGCTGCATCGCCCGGCGGACATGGCTTCGCAGGGCCGACTCCAGACCCCCGCCCACGCAGATGCCGACCTTGATCAGCTCGCAGGTTTTCCGGTCCAGCGGGCCGGCGGCGTCGACCGCCTTGGCAACGTGTTCGTGCGCCTCGCCGAGAGCGGGAAACTTTTCGATGAACGCTCGAAAGGTCGCGGGCAGCGGGGGCTGCGGGGGAGAAGGCTTCTTCTTCGTGGCCACGGGTTAACCTCCTAGATTGCTCATCACCGCCACACCGGCGATGGGGTGTTCGGCGGCCTTTTCGGTCAGGTGCGTTTGCAGCAACTCGTCGATGGCCGCAGGATCGAAGACGGGGCGAAGCGCGGGCAGCAACGTTCCCGCCGCCTCGCCCATCAGGCACGGATAGAAGGCGCCGTCGGCGGCGATGCGAATGCGGTTGCACCGGCCGCAGAACGGCTCGCTCATCGCCGTGATGAAGCCGATCGTCGCCTGCCGGCCATCAGCGAGCTCGAGCGGAGAACCGCCTCGCCGGTTCGACGCCCGTGGAGAACGGCGTCCACGAAACGACGGTGTCGGCAAGCCGCTCGCGCATGGCGTCCGCGGCGACGAATCTCTCTTCCCAACGGCCGGCCAGCGGCCCCATCGGCATCAACTCGATGAAGCGGATTTCCAATCCTCGCTCGGCAGCAAACCGCACCAGCGCCGGCAATTCGCCGTCGTTCACCCCGCCCACCACCACGGCATTAAGCTTCACCGGCAGCAACCCGGCGGCCTGAGCGGCGTCGATGCCGGCCAGCACGCGGTCCAAGCCGTCGGTGCCCGTGATGCGGGCAAACGTGTGCGGATTCAAAGAGTCAAGACTGATGTTGACGCGCCGCAGACCGGCATCGGCCAGCGCCGCGGCCTGGCGGGCCAAGGAGAGCCCGTTGGTGGTCATGGCCAACTCGACCAGGCCCTCGATCGCCGCGAGGCGACGAACGATCTCCGGGAGATCGGGCCGGTCGGTCGGTTCGCCGCCGGTCAGCCGCACTTTCGTCAGACCGTGACGAACGACCAGGTGCCGCACCAGCGAGACGATTTCGTCCGCGCTGAGGCTCGTGGATACGTGCTCATGCCCGGCGCCTTCCGGCCGACAGTAGCAGCATCGCATGGCGCAGGCCGGCGTGATGGAGAGCCGCAGATAGGAAACTGTTCGCCCCAGAGAATCGGTAATCATGCGGACACCGCCTGCAACTCGCCGTCTATTTCGCGCACACCCCAGTCTATCCGGCCCGCACTGGTTGTCAATGAACGTCGAGCCCATGCACAGTGTAGATCAGGTGCTCCATCGTCTTCAATATCTCTTCCATATACTCCGCGACGGCCCGAACGCTGCCAGGGAGCGTGTAGATCAACGTCCGGCCTGCCACGCCGGCAATGGAGCGGCTGAGCAAAGCGTTGGGGTTCTTCTCCCCGCACTTGACGCGGACATACTCCATGATTCCGGGAATGATTCGATCGCACATGCCGGCGACCGTCTCCGGCGTCACGTCGCGCGGGCCGACGCCGGTGCCGCCGGTGGTGAACACCACGTCAATGCCGCTCTCCTTGGCCGCGACAAGATGCTGGCGAAGCCGATCGGAGTTGTCAGGCGTGAGCGCGGTGTCGATCTGGAATGGCCGCTGTTTGCGTGCCAGAGACGCCTCCAAGAGTTCCCTGATCTGCGGCCCTGATCGATCGGCGTATTGGCCGGCGGCGGCCCGATCGCTCACGGTGATGATGAGGAAGCGGAAGGTCCGGGCGACGTGCTCTGCCCGATCGCCGGGCCGGAGGAGCCCGCCCCGCAGCACACGGCAGAAGACGCCTTCGACCGGCATCACGCACTTGCCGATCTGCCGAAAGATGCTGCACCCGCCGCCGTGACACTGCTTGCCGATTTGCGTTACTTCGAGTCTCCACGTCCTGAAAGCGGAAGCGGTCGAGCAACGCGATGCCGCCCGCGTCCAGCCCGCGCACCGTCAGGTTCTCGCCGAACTCGCCGGGGCTGATTTCCCGCCCTATCTGCTTCGCAAAACGATCGGCGCTCTCCGCGCTGAGCAGACTCACCTGACGGTGCCAGGGGCCCGCGTGCGCATCGCCCCGGATGCCCGAAGCATCCACGACCGCCTCGTCCACGGGATGCTTGGGAGTCCCCTTCTCCAGCGACACGTTCACGGAGGCGACTTCAATGCTCTGCGACATCGCGTTTCACTTTCTCGCTCAGCACGATCTGCTCGATCCGCATCTCCTTGTCGACGGCCTTGCACATGTCATAGACCGATAACAGGGCCACGCTGACGGCTACCAGGGCCTCCATCTCCACGCCGGTGCGGCCGGTGCAAAGAACCTCGCTGGCGGCGCTCACCCCTTGGTCGGTCAGTTCCAATTGCACGTCGACCTTGTCCAGACCCAGCGGGTGACACAGCGGGATCAACTCGGCCGTGCGTTTGGCCGCCTGAATGCCCGCGATCTGCGCTACCGTCAAGACATCGCCCTTCTTGATCTGGTTCTGCCGGATCAACTCCCGCGTGGCGGGCAATAGTGCGATCGTGCCGGCGGCGCGAGCCATGCGGTGTTGGGGCGGCTTGCCGCTGACGTCCACCATCATGGCCCGACCTTGGCTATCCAGGTGCGAGAACTCATTCATGCCAAAACCAGCAAGGAAGGAATGGGGGATTCGGCCGGGGCGCACACCCGGCCTGCCTCGACATCATCGCCTGGAACGTCGGGCTTGGCAAGCAACGGGAGAAAATGCCCCCCGGAAACGAGGCTTACGGTTCTGGTTTACGATTCTGGTTCCCGCGCTCTGAGGCTGTGAATGTTCGCAGGAAACCGCTGTAGGAGGCGACTCCAGTCGCCGATCGTGCGGCGAAACACCGGAAATTCGGCGACTGGAGTCGCCTCCCACAATAAGTTCACACACGCTCTGCGTCGGGACCTGCGACTTTCCGACGCTCCGCGCCGGACCGGGCAGCGCGTCCCGCATCATCCGGCAGGTTCCTCCTACAATCCGCGCCCGGCCAGCCACGCCACCACGCGCTCAGAAAGGACCACCACGTCTTCGATGCAGAAGTAAGATTCGATGTTGGCGGGCAAGAGGAGCGTTGCGGACGGTGCGAACTCTTCGTCGGCGGCATACCAGATCACCCTCAGACACAACCGCGGAAACACGTCGAAATCGAAGGCGGCATCGCCGGCGCTCACCGCGCGGCCGCCTAAGGCTGCCGCCGCCGCACGTAGTTTCTCGGCATCTCGGCCGGCCGTGGCGCATAATCGTCCGATCGCGCGCTGATGGTAGACGCCGGCATACGATCGGGCCGTGGGGAGATCGGCGAAGACGATTTCCGGCACAAGCTCGTCGGGACGGCCGGCAATGGCCAGGTAATGGAGCAAGAGGACACACCAAGCCAGGTTGACCTCCTCGCCGACCAGCGTTGCGATGCGCCGGGCGGCCAAGTCGACGTCCACCGCGGCATTCAGAACGGGCAGCCGCCAGCAGTCTCCGACTCGACTTGCCCCGAGCCACGTCATCTGCGCGTCCGTCTGACGCTGCACGGCCTCGAAGGCCAAGGCCGTCGCCCGCTGCAAGTTGTCCTGAGGTTCGGGCATCCGAAATGCTCGTGCGTTTACGTAAATGACCCTGCATGGGCAAAAGGGGACAGGCCCCATTTGTGCGAAGCACCCTTCGGGCCGTTCCGGCAAATGGGGCCTGTCCCCTTTTGCCCTCCCTACGAATGGCTCAAGCTACAGGCCTTGTTCCTTCCCGCCGCGGTTCGCAGACGGGCGTTGATCGCATGGCGCAGCTCATCGGCACTGCCGCTGAGAGGCGTTTCCACGATACTCGCCAGTCTCTCCGAATCGCAAACGATCTTCAACTCCAAGTCGTCGCTGTCTTCAAGATTCTCGTGGCAACTGCGGGCGATATGGAGAACTCGCGACAGAGCAACCTCGTCCAGACCCATTTCGCGCAAGACCTTCTCCGCAGCAATGGTTTCGGGTTGAGAAGCCGGCTCTCCTGGCGCCCCATCGAGGCATAATGCCTCGCGCCCGACGGTCGCCAGCAGCAGCGAGGCGCAGAGCACTACGCGAGGATCCCCTCCCTCCTCCCGGACGAGCTCCTTGGCGAACTGAAAGACCCTCAAGGCGTGGGCGATCCGAGCAGGGTCGTTCTTGAACACTTCTTCGACCCGCTGAATCAACCGTGCCGCCAGCGCGCCTTCTGCCGAGCCTGGCTGCGGCTGCCGGTCGGGCGCGAACCCGAGACACTCTTTGGCCACGGAACACCACTGCGCACAGCCGAAATTGGCGCCGGGGCCAAGAATTTGTGACCGCAGCGGCGGCAGCGGCCGGAGTTTTCATCCCGAAAGACTTCCACCGCGGCGCCGCACTCGGGGCAGGGAATGTCACGGACGAAATCACCTGTCCAACAGCTTCGGTCCTGGCCTGGACACTTCATCGTTGACTCGCAGTCGGTCCGTAAGGAGTGCGGCACCAGTAGGACGGGTTGTCAACCTGTCGGCAAAAACTGCCACGCTGCCGGGACGGGTTCGCAAGCTACCCCCCTCGCGGCGACGATTATTTGCAGCGCAACCTGGTAATTATACGGCGATCTGGCCCGAATCCGCAAGCTCGGGACAAAAACCAGACTCGTCGACACGAACCGAGCATGTTCCGGCGATATACATCACAAAGTAGATAGACATTAAGGCAATTTTTTGCCGCCCCGTTGGCGTATTGACTTTGGCCGTAATATTTTGCAAACGAAACTTTCCCAACCCTGATTTTCCGATTGACAAAGCCTCGGGAACGTAGATGATAAATACTGACGGGGGAAGCTGACAATAGTCTCGGCTGTAGCACATCGCGTTGACTCCCCACCTTAGTGGCTCGATACGGGCTCGCATCATGAAGTTGGCGATCGTAGGCAAAGGCGGAGTGGGCAAGACGACTCTCGCGGCGGCCATGGCCCGACACCTTGCCTCGCTGCGACGGTCGGTGATCGCTGTCGACGCCGATCCAGACGGCAATCTAGCGGCTGCCCTTGGGGTTGCGGAAGAGGAGATGCCTAGCCCCATCGCCCAGATGCGCGACCTGGTCCTCCAGCGGACCGAAGCCAAGGACGAAGGGGCCGGGCTGATGTTCAAGCTCAACCCCAAGGTCGACGACATCCCCCAGCGATTCGCCGTCGATGCCGACGGAGTGAAACTGCTGGTGCTCGGCTCGGTGGAGTTGGGGGGCAAAGGCTGCATGTGTCCCGAGAGTGCCGTGCTCAAGGCGCTGATGCAACACCTGCTGTTGCGGATCACCGATGACGTGATTCTCGACATGGAGGCCGGCCTGGAACACGTCGGCCGGGCCTCGGCACGCGGCGTCGACGCCATGATCAGCGTCGTGGAGCCGGGCATGCGAAGCGTGCAAACCGCCACGCGGATCCACCAGCTTGCCAAGGATATCGGCATCGCCTGTACGCTTGTCGTGGCCAACAAAATTCGCCAGTCGCACGAGTTGGACGTGCTCCGGCAGGCGCTCGACGGACAGGAGATTCTCGGCGCGCTTCCCTATAACGCGGAGTTGGCCCGCGCCGACCTCGAAGGTCGCCCGCTGGGCAACGAAGATCGCTTGTGGGCCGAAGCGGTCGGGCAGATCGTGCGGGCCGTGCAGGAACGGATCGCCAGACAGGCCACGGGCGTTGAAGCGTCGGGAGCACAACCGTAACCACACAATTTCGACTGACCGTGGCCCAACAGGCCGAGATTCAGCCACAGGAGCATGCTTTCGAGCATCCTTAAACCTTCTCTGAGAGAGCCCTCTATGGACAATACTAATCGCCGTTCCGCCGATCCGGCCACCCAGGAAATGATGATCTTGGCCCAGCAAAGCGGCATCCGCACGGCTTGGGACCGGCTCGAGGCCCAAGGAGCCCAGTGCAAGTTCGGCAAGCAGGGTTTGTGTTGCCGCAACTGTTTCATGGGGCCCTGCCGCGTGATGCCCGGCGGCAAGGGCGCCCAGGAGGGCGTCTGCGGGGCCACGGCCGAGGTGATTGTCGCGCGGAACCTGCTGCGGCACATCTGCGCGGGCACGGCGGCGCACTCCGACCACGCCCGCGACGTGGTCCGCGCCCTGTTGCTGGCCGCGGAGGGGACTTCGGAGGCCTACAAGGTCCGCGGTCCGACCCGGCTCCGAGCCTTGGCCGACGAATACGGCATCTCCCGCGAGGGCCGCAGCGACAACGAGGTGGCCAAGGACGTCGGACAGTTCCTGCTGGCCGAGTTCGGCCGCCAGGACGGCTTTCTGACAAACGTCCGCCGTGCCCCCGAACAGCAGCAGAAGAACTGGCAGACCGAAGACGGCCATGCCCCGCGGCATCGACCGCGAGGTGGTCACCGGCATCCATTCGACCCACATCGGCGCGGATGACGACGCCGAGCACCTTCTGATGGTGGCCGCCCGTGACGGCGCTGGCCGACGGCTGGGGCGGCTCGATGATCGCCACGGACGTTTCCGACATCCTGTTCGGCGAGCCGCAAACCGTTGCGATCGCGCGCCAACCTTGGCGTGCTCAAGGCCGACGAGGTGAACATCATCGTTCACGGCCACGAGCCGACCCTCTCGGACGTGCTGGTGGCGGCCACCTCGGACCCCGAGTTGCTTGCCGAGGCCCGAGCCAAGGGCGCCAAGGGCATCAATCTGGCCGGCATCTGCTGCACGGCCAACGAGATTCTCATGCGGCACGGCATTCCCGTGGCCGGCAATTTCCTCCAGCAGGAACTGGCGATCCTGACCGGGGCGGTCGAGGTGATGCTGGTGGACATCCAGTGCGTCTTCCCGGCGGTGGCCGAGTTGCAGAAGTGCTTCCACACGAAGGTCATCTCGACCAGTTCCAAGGCGAAGTTCCCCAACACGATGCACCTTGAGTTCCACGAGTCGCACGCCATGGAGACGGCCCGCGAGATCGTTCGCATCGCCATCGAGAACTACCCCAATCGCGACCCGGCCAGGGTGAAGATTCCCGACGGCCCAGGAGCGGCTGGTGGCCGGATTCACCACCGGCGTGATCTTCAACATGCTGGGCGGCCGGTATCGCCCGAGTTTCCGCCCGCTGAACGACGGCATCCAGGCCGGGCGACTGCGGGGCGTGGCGGGCGTGGTGGGCTGCAACAATCCCAAGTTCCCCCACGACGAATGCCACCTGGCGATGGTCAAGGAACTGCTCCGGAACGACGTGCTGGTGGTCCAGACCGGCTGCAGCGCCATCGCCTGCGGGAAGGCCGGGCTGTTGGCGCCCGAAGCGGCCGAGAAGTACGCCGGGCAGGGGCTCCAGGAGATTTGCCGGGCCGTGGGCATTCCGCCCGGTGCTGCACGTCGGCAGTTGCGTCGACAACTCGCGGATCCTCACCGCCTGCGCCGAAATGGTGCGCGAGGGCGGCATCGGCGACTCGTTCGACAAGCTGCCGGTGGTCGGCGCCGCGCCGGAATGGATGAGCGAGAAGGCCATTGCCATCGGCATGTATTTCGTGGCCAGCGGCATCTCCGTGGTGATCGGCCAGCCGTTGCCGGTCGAAGGGAGCGAGTACGTCGTCGATTGCTGACCAAGAGCTTCGACAAGCATTTTGGCGCCACGTGGAGCTTCGAGCCCGATCCGATCAAGGCCGCGCACCTGATGATCGATCACCTCGACCGCAAGCGGGCGGAGCTGGGGCTGCCGCCGCCGATGTACGAGGTGCCCTACGCGCCGCAGACGGTCGAGAAGACGGCGGCACAGCCTGCGATGCCAGAGCCCGCGGCGGTCGGCAGTTGAGCCAGGCGGCACATTGTTTCCCGGAAATCCGGCTGTAAGGATAACGTTGTATGTCGAAGCAGGTTTTTACCCAGGTAATTCGCGGGGCGCACCAGTGGGTGGGCCAGGCCGAGGAGGAACTGCATCAGGCCATCGCCGCAGCACGGCGCCGGACAAGCCGGTCGGCTGGGGACCGCAGACCTCCTATTACCTGCCGATGTCCTACGCCCTGATGGGACTGGAAGTCGAAGACGCTCGGCGACTTGCGGCCGCAGGTCGAACACGCCCGCGAACTGCTCGGGCCCGTGCCCGTCCGACGACGTTGTGGCTGCCCTACCTGGGCGACGGCCTGGATGCGGGCGCGGCGTCGATGCTGGCCACCGAGGTCCTGGTGGCGCTGCGGACCGTCAACGGCTACCAGACGCCGCCCGGCTGGCAAGGGTTCATCTCCGACACGATCATGCGCGAGTTGGGCATCCAACTGGTCGACGGGCGGATGCCGGGCTTCGCCCTGATCCTCGGCCCGGCGCCCACCACCGAGATCGCCGTGCAACGTCGTGCGCGAGCTGCAGAAACGCAGCATTCTGACCTTCCTCTGCGCCAACCGCGACGGCCGCACCGCACGCGAGCAGATGATCGAAGGCGGCGTGCTCAAGGACGACGCCCCGCTGAAGGAATGCTGGGACCAGTACGTCGTGCCGGTCGGCCCCGACTCGCTCGACGGCATCTACGTGCTGAACTGGTCGATCCGCAGTGCGCTGACGTTCGGCGGCCACAAGCGGGGCGAGTCGCGGAAGTGCCTCGATTACACCAAGCGGCGGATCCACGCCTTCGGCATCACCTTCGGCGAGATCCCCGACGACTGGTACGCGCTGGGGGCCGGGGCGATCCTCATGGGCTATCCGGTGATCTCCGACTCGACCACCACGCCCGAGATCCGCCCCACCGGCGTGACGGTCCGCGAGGAGCTCGTGGTCGAGACCGACTACGCAGCAGCTGGTGCCCACCTGCATCGACACCCGGGCGGTGAAGGTGAAGGTCGAGAAGATCGACATTCCGGTGGGCTATGCCGCGGCCTTCGAGGGCGAGCGGGTGCGCAAGGACGACATGCACGTGCAGTTCGGCTTCAAGTATTCCGACGCCGTGGAATACGTCCACATGGTCGACGGCGGCGAGATCCAGGACGGCCAGATCGAGGTCTGCCGGTCCGGACATCGACTCCGTCGCCGGAGGGCGGGGCCATGCCGCTGGCGATCGAGGTGCTGGTGGCCGGGCGGAAGATGCACCGCGACTTCGAGGGCATCCTCGAACGCCAGATCCACCGCTGGCTGAGCCACGCCATGGGCTTCATGCACACCGGCCAGCGCGACCAGATCTGGTGCCGCATCAGCAAGAAGGCCTTCCAGGCCGGGCTGCGGCTGAAGCACCTGGGCACGATCCTCCACGCCAAGCTGCACGACGAGTACGGCGGCATCGTCGACAAGGTGGCCGTCCGCATCACCACCGAGCCGGAGGCGGTGAAGGCCAAGATCGCGCGAGGCCCGCGAGGCCTTCCGCATCCGCGACGACCGCATCGCCGGCATGACCGACGAGTCGGTGGAGACGTTCTACAGTTGCACGATCTGCCAGAGCTACGCCCCCGACCACGTCTGCGTGATCACGCCGCAGCGGCTGGGACTGTGCGGGGCCTACAACTGGCTGGACGGCCGGGCCAACTACGAGATCAACCCCACCGGCCCCAACCAGCCGATCGCCAAGGGCCGCACCATCGACTCCGGCAAAGGGCGAGTGGGAAGGGCGTCAACAAGTTCGTCTACCAGCACTCCAACCACAAGATCGAGCGGTTCTGCGCCTACAGCCTGCTGGAATCGCCGATGACCAGTTGCGGCTGCTTCGAGTGCATCGTGGCGGTCCTGCCGCTGGCCAACGGCGTGATGGTCGTCAACCGCGAGTACCCGGGCATGACGCCCTGCGGGATGAGTTTCGGCGACCTGGCCTCGGTGACCGGCGGCGGGGCGCAGACGCCGGGGTTCGTGGGCGTGGGCCGGCTGTACCTCTCCAGCCCCAAGTTCCTGGCGGCCGACGGCGGCGTGAAGCGGCTGGTGTGGATGCCCAAGTCGCTCAAGGAAGGCATCCGCGAGCGGCTGCAGAAGAGAGGCCGAGCGGCTCGGCGAGCCCGACCTGCTGGACAAGATCGCCACCGAAGAGAATGCGATGACCGAGGAAGAGGTGTTCGGCGTACCTGGAAAAGTCGGGCATCCGGCCCTGTCCCTGGCCCCTTTGATTTAGATCTGTCTCAACGATTCTTTGCGAGGATGAAGTAATGGCTCTGACCGGCCTGGAAATCTACAAGCATCTGCCGAAGACCAACTGCAAGGACTGCGGCTTTCCCACCTGCCTGGCCTTTGCCATGAAGATGGCCACCAAGCAGGTTTCGCTGGACAAGTGTCCGCACGTGACGGCGGCAGGGCAAGGCGGCGCTGGAGTCGGCCTCGCGGCCGCCCATCCAACTGGTGGTCATCGGCAGCGGCGACGCGGAAATCAAGATCGGCAACGAGACGCAGCTCTACCGCCACGAGGAGAAGTTCCACCGCCCCACGGCCGTGGCGGTGCGAATCTCCGATACGCTGGACGACGCCGCGTTTGCCGCGCGGGCCGAGGCCATCGGAAAGCTGCGGCTTCGAGCGGGTCGGCTTGCAGATCAGCGTCAACCTGGTGGCCGTGGACAACGAGTCGGGCGACGCCGGCGCGGTTCGAGAAAGCGGCCGGCCTTGGCGGCGGAGAAATCGGGCCTGGCCTGCGTGCTGATGTCGGCCAAGGCCGACAATCTCGACAAGGCCGCCGCGCGCCCTGCCCGGCCAGCGGCCGCTGCTGTACATCTCCGATCCCGGCCCAGGCCGAAGCCGCCGCGCAGAGTCGCCAAGCAGGCGAATTGCCCGCTGGCGGTGCGGGCCGACGGGCTGGACGCCCTGGCCGACCTGACCGGCCAAGATCAACGCCGCTGGGCGTCGAGCAGATCGTGCTGGATCCCGGGCACCGCGGCCTGAAGGCCACGCTTGGAGGCCTGACCAAGATCCGCCGGCTGTCGCTGAAGAACTTCCGCCCGCTGGGCTATCCGACGATCGCCTTCACCACCGCCGCCGATCCGACCATGCAGGCGGTCGAGGCCAGCACGCTACGTGGCCAAGTATGCCGGCGTCGTCGTGACCGACGCCGTCGAGAAATGGCAGATGCTTCCCATGCTGACCACGCGGCAGGACATCTACACCGATCCGCAGAAGCCGGTGGCCGTCGAGCCCAAGCTCTATGCGGTGGGCGAGGTCGGCCCCGATTCGCCGCTGCTGGTGACCACCAACTTCTCGCTGAGCTACTACTCGGTGGAGGGCGAGGTGGAGGCCAGCCGCGTGCCGGCCTACATCCTCTCGGTCGATACCGAGGGCACTTCGGTGCTGACGGCCTGGGCCTCCGACAAGTTCAACGCCGACACGATCACCAAGGCCCTGAAGAAGTCGGAGATCGAGCAGAAGCTTCCCGCACCGGAAGCTGGTGATTCCCGGGCTTCGTGGCCGTGCTCTCGGCCGGCGTCGAAGACGAATCGGGCTGGTCGGTGCGGATCGGTCCCGAAGGAGGCTTCGGGCATCCCCAGCTACCTCAAGAAGCAGTGGAAACCGAACTAGCACATGGCAGCCTTTCGCATCCGCTTCCTGCCGGAAGGTCACGAGACGGTGGTCGACGAGGGCAAGACGCTGCTCGAGGCCGCGCGGGCGGCCAACGTCTACGTGGGGGCGATCTGCGGCGGCGAGGGGACCTGCGGCAAGTGCCGCTTGATCGTCCGCGAAGGCGAAGTCGACGGCGAGTCGACGGAGTTCCTCACCCGCGACGAAATCCGCCACGGCTACGTGCTGGCCTGCCAGGTGGTCCCCCGGAGCGACCTGGTGGTCGAGGTCCCGCCGGAGTCGCGGCTGGCCGGCTACGTCGGCATCGGGCAGGACAGCGAGCGGTTCCGCGATTTCGTCCGCAGCGTGCCGAGCGGCCGCCGGTGGAAGCTCGACCCGCTGGTGAAGAAGTTCTTCCTCGCTCTGCCGGAGCCGACGCTCGACGATCCCACGGCCGACCAGGAGCGGCTGCTGGAGGCGGTGGCCAAGAAGCTGGCCCGGGCCGCTGCAGATGGGGCTGAAGATCACGCGGGATCTGCCCCGCATGCTGCGCCACTTCGCCGCGCACCGGTCCGCGTGGACGTGGAAGTGGGACGGCCGCGTCACGGCCACCGTGGGCTGCCGCGGCGACGTCAACGAGGTGCTCTGCGTGGAGCGGGGCGACACCTCGGATCGGAATTTCGGCCTGGCGCTGGACGTGGGCACGACCACCGTCGTCGGCCCACCTGGTGGACCTTAGCTCGGGCACCACCCGCGAGGCGGCGGCCAAGTACAACTCCCAGATCGAGTTCGGCGCCGACGTCATCAGCCGCATCAACTACGCCCGGCAGCCCGGCGGCGCCGAGGCCCTCCACCGGGCGATTCTCCAGGACATCGACACGCCTGATCGACGACCTGGTCGAGCGGCGCCAGGATCGGACGCGGCGACATCCACTGCGTGGTAGCGGCGGGCAATACGGCCATGCTGCACTTCCTGCTGGGGCTGGAAGCCGATCTGATCCGCGTTTCGCCGTTCGTGCCCGGCGTCACCAGCCCGCCGCCGGTGCGGGCGGCCGAGGTGGGCATCCGCATCCATCCCCGCGGCATCCTCTACACCTTGCCCATGGTCGGCAGCTACGTCGGCGGCGACATCACCGCCGGCATCCTGGCCTCCGGCATGCACCGTCGCGACGAGCTTGCGCTGTTGTTGGACATCGGCACCAACGGCGAAGTGGTCGCTCGGGAACAAGGATTTCCTGGTGGCCTGCTCGGCCTCGGCCGGGCCGGCTTTCGAGGGCGGCTCGGTCACCTGCGGCATGCGGGCCACCAGCGGCGCCATCGACAGCGTGCGCATCCTCCCCACGGGCCGGCCGTCTCGGCCACGCACCATCGACGGCGGCCCGCCGCGTGGGCCTCTGCGGCACCGGCCTGATCGACGCGCTGGCCGAGATGTTCCTGGCGGGCCTGCTCGACCGCAGCGGCCGCTTCCAGGTCGATCGGGCCCGCGGCCGCTTCCGGACGTCCGCCGAGGACGGCCGGCCGGAGTTCCTCCTGGTCGCCGCCCAGGAGTCCGGCAGCGGCCGCGACGTCGTCATCACGCCAGACCGACGTCGAGAACCTGATCCGCACCAAGGGCGCGATCTACGCCGCCGCCGACTCCCTGGTGCGATCGGTCGGGCTCTCCTTCGCCGACATCCAGAAGGTCTACATTGCCGGGGCCTTCGGCAACCGGCTCGACGTTGCCAGTTGCATCACCATCGGCCTGCTGCCCGACGTGCCGCCGGAGCGCATCCACTTCATCGGCAACAGTTCCGTGGCGGGGGCGAAGCTGGCCATGCTCAGCCGCCACATGTTCGACGAGGTGCACCGCATTCGCGATCGGATCACCTACCAGGAACTGATGGTGGACCCGGCCTACATGGAGCAGTTCACTCTCGGCCTGCTTCCTGCCGCACACCGATCTTTCCCGCTTTCCCGTCGGTGGTCAAGCGAGCTGAGCGCCGTGCCAGGACGTCGCACGCACGTCGAACCACTCGAGATCGATCTGAAGATAAGGGACGGCCATGACACTGACAATTGCCGTTGCCGGCAAAGGTGGAATCGGGAAAGACGACGCTCTCGGCGCTGTTCGTCCGCGCGCTGCAGGAGCATGGGCGTCCGCCCGATCCTGGCCGTCGACGCCGATCCCGAACTCCAACCTCGCCGAGGCCCTCGGCGTGGCAGCCGGGCCGGCCGCTGGCCGAAATCCGCGAGCAAGGCTCCAGCCCGGAAGGCTCGCCCGCCAGCGGCATCGGCCGCGTCCGCGCCGTCGAAGACGAAATCCAGCGGGCCATCACCGAGGCCGACGGCTTCGACCTGATCACCATGGGCCGGCCCGAAGGCCCGCGCTGCTACTGCTACGTCAACAACCTGCTGCGGAAGTCGCTCGACGACCTGTCGCGGAACTACGCGGCGGTGGTCGTGGACAACGAGGCGGGCATGGAGCATCTCTCCCGCCGCACCACCAACGACGTCGATTTCCTGGTGGCGTGATGAATCCGACGCTCCCCTCGCTGCGGGCGGCCCAGCGGATCCTGGCCCTTTCCCGCGAGTTGCCGGTGCGGATCGGCCGGCGAGCGGTGCTGGTCAACCGCGTCGGCCCGGAAGGGACGACGGCGGAGATCGACCGCGGACTCGCCGGCGCTCGGCGTCCGAACGGCTGCCGACGTGCCGCAGGACGACGAGGTGGAGCGCGGCGGGGGCCGTCGGGCGAGACGTGTTCGGCCTGCCGGCCGAGAGCCCCGCGCTGGTGGCCGTCGAAGAACGTCGTTGAAAGCCTGTGTGCCGCTTCGCACGGCGGCGTGACTGCCAAGTTGCAGTTGAATTGAAGCAAGACGACTCAAGGAGAATCTAGCATGAACGATGCCTGACGCCAAAGAAAAATGGTCGGGACGAGTGAACACCGTGACGCATCGGGGCCACGCAAGGCCGAGGGAGGCACGCGCGGCCGCACGGTCACCATCGGCGGCCAGACCGGCATTCCCTTCCTGAGTTTCGACGGCGAGATGCCCCACCCGCCGGCCATCGCCCTGGACGTGCTCGACAAGCCGCCGCTGGACTGGCCCCAGCCGCTGGCCGAGGTCTATGGCGACGTGTGGTCGGACCCGGCGGCCTGGGCCCGCCGCGTCAAGGAGTTGGGGGCCGACCTGGTCAATCTTCGCCTGGTCAGCACCCATCCCGACGAAGGCGACCGCTCCGCCGCACAGGCCGTCGAGACGGTCAAGGCGGTGCTGGCCGCGGTCGATCTGCCGCTGATCATCTGGGGCTGCGACGTGCCGGACAAGGACCAGGAGGTGATGCCCAAAGTGGCCGAGGCCGCCCAGGGCGAGAACTGCCTGCTGGGGGCGGTGACGGAAGGCGAACTACCGCACCCTGGCCGCCGCCGCCCAGGCCTACGGGCACAAGCTGATCACCCTGGCCCCCTGCGACATCAACAAGTCGAAACAGGTGAACATCCTGGTCAGCGACACGGGATTTCCCTTGACCGACGTGGTGATCTATCCGACCACGGCGGCGCTTGGGCTACGGCATGGAGTACGTCTATTCGATCCTGGAACGCGGACGGCTGGCGGCGCTGGCCGGCGACCGGCTCATGGCGCAGCCGGTGATCCTGGACGTCGGCTACGAGGCCTGGCGGACGAAGGAGGCCCGCTCGGGCGACGAGATGGCCGACGCTCTGGGGGCCGATGGCCGTGCGCGGCCCGGCCTGGGAGGCCGTCACCGCCGCCGACCTGCTCCAGGGCGGCGCCGATCTGCTGATCCTCCGTCACACGAAGGCCCTGGAGGCGGTCCGCAGTCTGATCAAGGAGTTTCTCGGCGCCGGCGCCTAGGCCGCCGCACGGCAGTCTGAAATTGTCACGTGCGGGTCGACAACGGTGTCGCCGCCGGTAAAATCTCTTGTCAACAAGGAACCTGGTGATGATCATCTTCAGCGAACGAATCAACGGCATGTATCGCGACGTTCGGGCGGCGATCCCCGAAAAGAACAAGCCGGTGATTCACGAGCTCCTGCACAAGCAACTCGCCGGCGGGGCCGACGTCATCGACATCAACATCGGCCCCTCCAAGGGCGATCCGGTGGAGAACTTCGTCTGGCTGGCCCAGACCGTCCACGAAGTCACCGACAAGCCCCTTTCGCTCGACAGCGCGAAGGCCGACCTGCTGGTTCAGGTTGTGCCGCGGGTGAGGGAAGCCCTGCCCGACACCAAGCTGGTGATCAATTCCTGCACGGCGGCGCGAAGCCTATATGGACAAGCTGATCCCGATCGCCGTCCAGACATAGGACGGGCATCATCGGGCTGACGATGGACCAGGAGGGCGTGCCGGGCAACGTCGAAAAACGGATCGAATGCGGCGCCACCTTCCTCATGAAGGCGCTTGGAGGCCGGCATCGCGCCGGAAGACATCTATCATCGACCCCATCACCCTGCCCATCAATGCGGCCTTCAAACAGCAGGAAAACGTGATCGAAGGCATCCGCCAACTGGCGATGGTGAACGACCCGCCGCCGCACTTCATCATCGGCCTGTCGAACGTCAGCACGAAATGCCTGCTGAACAAGCTGCTCAACCGGACGTTCCTGGTGATGTGCCTCACGGCCGGCCTGGACGCGGCGATCGTGGACGCCGCCGACCAGGACCTGATCGACGCCATGATTACCGCCGAAGTCCTCCTGGGAAAGACACCTCTACAGCGACGAATACGTCAAGGCTTGGAGAATGCAAAAAGGATTGCCGGCAGGTTGCTAGACACCGTTGGATTGCTCTCTTGCGAGGCCCTTTCTACATGACTGCTCCCATCGAAGGCGTAACGTACCGAGAGATGCTCACCTCCGGCCGCTTCTATTACGGCGCGGAAGTGGTCACCACCCGCGGGCTCGAACCGGTCGATTCGCCGGGCAACCTGGCGTCGTTTGCCAAGGGTCTGCTCGGCGATCCGCGGATCGGTTGGATCTCGATCACCGACAATCCGGGCGGCGGGCCGATGCTCCCGCCCGACTGGCTCGGCGGCCTGGTGGCCGATCGCCGGGGCGCGTCGTGCTGCACCTCACCTGCAAGGACATGAACCGCAACGGCCTGGAATCGGCCGCCTGGCGCTACGCCTCGGAGGGCTTCGAGAACATCCTGGCGATCACCGGCGACTATCCGACGGGCGGTTTTGGCAGCACGGCCGTGCCCGTGTTCGACTTCGACTCGCTGGGGCTGATCACCCTGTTGCGGTCGATGAACGAGGGCTTGAACGTGTTGGGCCGCGGCGGCAAGCCGGAAACGCTGCCGAAGACCAACTTTTTCGTCGGCTGCGCGGTCTCGCCGTTCAAGCGTTACGAGCGCGAGATGATGCCCCAGTTCTTCAAGCTCGTGCGAAAGATCGCCGCCGGCGCCCAGTGGGTCATTCCGCAACTGGGCTACGACATGCGGAAGTTCCACGAGGTGAAGCTTTTCCTGGAAAGCCGCGGCATCCGGCTGCCCATCGTCGGCAACGTCTACCTCTTGACCAAAGGCGTCGCCAAGCTGTTCAACAGCGGCAAGCTGGCCGGCTGCGTGGTGAGCGACAAGCTGGTGGAGACAATCGAGAAGTACGCCGCGGGGCCGGACAAGGGCAAGAAGTTCTGCCAGGAGTTGGCCGCCAAGCAGTTGGCCGTGTTCAAGGGCCTCGGCTTTGCCGCGGGCTACCTCGGCGGCATTCACAAGGCGGAAGGTTTTGGCCCGATCATCGACCTGGCCGAGAGCTACCAGCCCGGCGACTGGAAGGAGTTCATCAAGGAGATTCAGTATTCGCAGCCCGACGAGTTCTTCCTCTTCGAGCACGATCCGGAGACGGGCCTGTGCGAGTCGGGCCGGATCAACAGGGCGTACGCCGATTCCTTGAAGCACCCGCCGAAGTCGAAGGAAGTGACGTTCAACTACCGGCTCTCGCGGATGGTACACAACATGGCCTTCACCCGCGACAAGGCGCTGTATCCGCTGTTGAAGCGGGTTTTCACCCGGCTGGACAAGAAGCCGGGCTTCTTGAGCCGCATGGCCTACCGGGTGGAGCGGGTGTCGAAGCTGACCGATGTACGGCTGCCAGGACTGCGGCGATTGCAGCCTCCCCGATTGCGCCTATCTCTGCCCCAAGAAATACTGCTCCAAGTGCGGCCGCAACGGGCCGTGCGGCGGATCGGCCGGCGGCCGCTGCGAGCTGGACGACAAGGAATGCTTCTGGGCCCGCATCTACGAGCGGCTGAAGCGCTACGGCGAGTCGGAGACGATGCTCGAACGGCCCGTCACCATCTATAACGCCACGCTGAAGGACACCTCGTCCTGGATCAATACGTTCCTCGATCGCGATCATCACGCGCCCAAGGAGCAGCCGGCGGCCGGCGGTCGCAAGAGAAGAAGTGAGCAAGGGAGCCGGAAGCGGTTGAAAGATGGCGTTGCGAAACCGCGAGCGGCTGTCATAATAACCGGCTTGTCCAACGTGTAAGAGTCTCTCAAACCAACTAACCACTAACCACCGACCACTTTCCATGTCTGACACTGCCCGACCGCTGCCGCCCGACATTGAAATCGCCCGCCGCGCGAAGATGCTGCCCATCGAGGAGATCGCCGCCAAGTTGGGGATCGGCGACGAGGACCTGGAACACTACGGCAAGACAAGGCCAAGGTGTCGCTGGACCTGTATCGCCGGCTGGAAAACGCCCCGACCGGCAAGTTGGTGCTGGTGACGGCCATCACGCCCACGCCCGCCGGCGAAGGCAAGACCACGACCAGCATCGGCCTTTGCGACGGCCTGAACCGGATCGGCAAGCAGGCGACCGTGTGCCTCCGCGAGCCGTCGATGGGGCCGTGCTTCGGCATGAAGGGCGGTGCGGCCGGCGGCGGCTACGCCCAAGTGATCCCGATGGAGGACATCAACCTCCACTTCACCGGCGATTTCCATGCCATCGAGCTGGCCCACAATCTGCTGGCCGCCCTGCTGGACAACCACATCCATCACGGCAACCAGTTGGCGATCGACCCGCGGCGGATCGTGTGGAAGCGGGTGGTCGACATGAACGACCGGGCCCTGCGGAACATCATCGTGGGGCTGGGCGGCACCAACAACTCCGTGCCGCACGAGGCGGGCTACGACATCACCGTGGCCTCCGAAGTGATGGCCGTCTTCTGCCTCTCCGAGTCGCTCACGGAACTCAAGGAGCGGCTGGGGCGGATCATCGTGGCCTACACCCGCGAGCGGAAACCCATCACCGCCGCCGACCTGAAGGCCCACGGGGCGATGTCCGCGCTGTTGAAGCACGCCATCAAGCCGAACCTGGTGCAGACGCTGGAGAACAACCCGGCGCTTGATCCACGGCGGCCCGTTCGCCAACATCGCCCACGGCTGCAACAGCGTGCTGGCCACGAAGCTCTCGATGCGGCTCTCCGAGTATACCGTGACCGAGGCCGGCTTCGGCGCCGACCTCGGCGCGGAGAAGTTCATGAACATCAAGTGCCGCAAGGTCGGGCATCAAGCCCAACGCCGTGGTGATCGTGGCCACCGTCCGCGCCTTGAAACTCCACGGCGGCGTGCCGATGAAGGACCTGCACAAGCCCAACGTCGAGGCCCTCGACAAGGGCGTGGAGAACCTCAAGAAGCACATCGAGAACATCCACCGCTTCGGCCTGCCGGTCGTGGTCGCCATCAACCACTTCTCCGGCGACACCGACCGAGGAAATCCAGTTCATCAAGGACAAGTGCGCCTACCTGTCGGTGAAGATCATCACGGCCGACCACTGGGCCCGCGGCGGCGCCGGCGCGGAGGAACTGGCCCGGGCGGTGGTCGACGTGGTCGACAACACCAAGACCGACTTCTCGCTGCTCTACCCCGACACCTGCACGCTCTGGCAGAAGGTGGGCATCATCTGCCGCGAGATCTACGGCGCCACCGACGTGCTGGCCGACAAGAAGCTCCGCGACAAGTTCCACCAACTCCAGGAGGCGGGCTTCGGCCACCTGCCGATCTGCATGGCGAAGACGCAGTATTCGCTTGTCGACCGATCCGCTGTTGGTGGGCCGGCCGAAGAACTTCGACGTGCCGTTGCGGGACGTGATGGTGTCGGCCGGTGCCGGCTTCGTGGTCGTGCTCACCGGCGACATCATGACCATGCCGGGCCTGCCCAAGGTCCCCGCCGCCGAGACGATCGACATCGACGAGAACGAGCAGATCGTGGGGCTGTTCTGAAGTACGGTCCCGGTTCATCGACGGCTGACGTAGAAGCGGCATCTTGCCGCTTCCTGCGTCTGAATCTCTGACGCTCCGCCTCCCCCCATAGTGGGTCCGCGAATTCCGGGTCAAGAACCGGCTCGCCCGCTGGCACGTTCTGAGTCGCTTCGCTAACATGGGGGCACGATTGTCGGCGACGTCCGGCTTCCGCACGGAACGAGAGGACGCAACATGCTGATCGTTCAGTCGTATCCCCTGGCCGTGACGATGTGCATTGTCACGATGCTCTGCTGGGGTTCCTGGGCCAACACCCAGAAACTCGCCAGCAAGGAGTGGCGTTTTCAGCTCTTCTATTGGGACTATGCCGTCGGCGTGCTGCTGCTGGCGCTGGCACTGGCCTTCACGCTGGGCAGCACGGGCAGCGGCGGGCGCCCCTTCTTGGCCGATCTTCGCCAGGCCGAGGGCAAGTGGCTCGGCTCGGCCGTGTTGGGCGGCGTGATCTTCAACCTCTCGAACATCCTGCTGGTGGCGGCGATCGACATCGCGGGCCTGGCCGTGGCCTTTCCCGTCGGCGTCGGACTGGCCCTGGTGCTGGGCGTCGTCACGACCTACCTGGTCACCCCGACCGGCAACGTGCCGATGCTCGCCCTGGGCGTGGGCAGTATCGTGATCGCCATCCTGTTGGATGCGCTGGCCTACCGGCGGCTGGCCGGCGGCGGCCGCAAGGCGCCCGTCCAGGGCATCGTCCTCTCCGTGGCGGCCGGATTGCTCATGGGTTGGTTCTATAGTTTCGTCGCCCAGTCGATGGGCCGGATCGACCCCTCGTCGCAGGCCCTGGAGGCCGGCAAGCTGAGCCCCTACACGGCCATCGTGGTGTTCTCCGCCGGCCTGCTGGCGTCGAACTTCCTCTGGAATACGATCATGATGATCCGGCCGCTGTCGGGCGAGCCGGTGCCGCTGGGCGATTACTTCACCAAGGGCAGCCTCCGGTTGCACGCCATCGGCATCCTCGGCGGCGTAATCTGGAATCTCGGCATGAGCTTCAGCATCATCGCCGCGGGCACGGCCGGCGCGGCGCTGTCCTATGGCCTCGGCCAGGGCGCAACCGATGGTCGGCGCGTTCTGGGGCGTGTTCATCTGGAAGGAGTTCCACGACGCGCCGCCGGGCACCAACAAACTCCTCGCGGCCATGTTCGCCTTCTACTTGCTCGGGCTCGGCATCCTGATCGCCTCCAAGCTCTAACGATCGCTGAGGGAATCCTCATGGCAAAGAAACCGATTGTCGTCGTCGGCAGTTCCAACACCGACATGATCATCAAGCTGGACCGCATCCCGCGGCCCGGCGAGACCGTCTTGGGCGGCCAGTTCATGACCGCCCCCGGAGGCAAAGGGGCAAACCAGGCCGTCGCCGCGGCCCGGGCCGGCGGACGCGTCGCCTTCATCGCCCGTGTCGGACGCGACATGTTCGGCGATCAGGCCGTGGCCGGCTTTGTCAAGGATCGCATCGATGTGGAACACGTCGTGCGCGACAAGGCGTCCCCCTCGGGCGTGGCACTGATCTTCGTCGCCGCGGACGGCGAGAACAGCATCGCCGTGGCGTCCGGGGCCAACGGCCTCCTCTCGCCGGCCGACGTAAAAAAGGCGCGGAAGACGATCGCCTCGGCCGCCGCCCTGGTGATGCAACTCGAAACGCCGCTCCCCACGGTGCAGGCGGCCGCCGAGATCGCGGCCAGAGCCGGTGTGCGCGTCATCCTCAATCCCGCGCCCGCTCAACCGTTGCCCGACGAACTGCTCCGACTGGTTTCCGTTTTGACCCCCAACGAGACCGAGGCCGAGCTGTTGACGGGCGTCAAGGTCGACGACGAAACTTCGGCCGGGCAGGCTGCCGACCGGCTGCTGACTCGCGGCGTGCAGACGGTAATCATCACGTTGGGGCCCCGCGGGGCTTTTGTAGCGACCGACGGATTGCGGAAGCTCATCGACGGTTTCCCCGTGCAGGCGGTCGACACGACGGCGGCGGGCGACGTCTTCAACGGCGCCTTGGCCGTCGCGCTGGCCGAAGGGCAGACGCTGGAGCAGGCCGTTCGCTTCGCCAACGCGGCGGCCGCCATTTCCGTGACACGCATGGGGGCGCAGCCCTCGGCGCCAAAGCGAAAGAAGATCGACAAGCTCGTAGGCTCTTCGTAAGACGGATTTCCCGTCCACGTCCCTGGCAACTTCCGGATCGACGGCCGGTTTCCGGAGGCGCTGCGGCAAGTCGTGGAACGCGACAGCGGTTGACAACGTCAGCCTGGCAATTATCATGCAGAGTCCTTGCACCGGTTGCCGTCGCCTGCAATTGAGGGGATCGCTATATGCCCGGAATACTCCGCGGTAAGACTGCCGTTGTGACGGGTTCGACCCGAGGCATCGGATGGTCCATCGCCCGGACCTTCGCCGCCGAAGGGGCCAACGTCGTCATCCACGGCACCCACCAGGAGCGCGCCTCGCAGAAGCTCCGTGAGATTCAGGACGCCGGGGGCGTTGCCGCCGTGTGCCTCGGCGATATTGCGGACGAGGACTTCGCACAGCGTCTGATCGACTTTGCCGTCCGCGAGTTCCACGGAATCGACATTTTTGTCTCCAATGCCGGCATGTCGGGCTTCCAGCCGTTTCTGACCATGTCGCACCAGATGTGGCGAAGGTTCCTCGACGTACACGTGTCGGGGGCCTTCTATGGCGGCCAGGCGGCGGCGCAGCGAATGGTGGCGCAAGGCAGAGGCGGCCGCATCCTGAACATGTCCAGCGTGGCCAGCGGCTTTGCCCTCTACGGCTTTACCGCCTACTCGACGGTCAAGGCGGCGTTGCTGGGCCTGACGCGGGTCCAGGCGGTCGAGTTGGCCGAGCACAAGATCACCGCCAATGCCCTCCTGCCCGGCCCGGTGCACAACGAGATGATGGACGAGGCTCTGGGGGCCGGAGCGCCTGGCGGAGCGGTGCAAGACGATCCCCTTGGGCCATCTGGCCACCGGCGAGGACGTGGCGAACATGGCGCTGCTGCTGGCCTCGCCGGCGGCCCACTACGTCACCGGGCAGACTTTCGTCATCGACGGGGGGGCCTCCGCCGCCGGGCTGTACGCCCACGAGGTGTTCAAGCATCTCTCGGACCTGCCGAAACCGTAAGAACCGCAAGGAGCGAACCGTGCCCTACATCCCCCCGGAGAACCGGCCTCCCATCAATGCGGCCGTCGACTCGCTGGCGACGGAAATCGCCGACGCCCTCCGCCAGCAGCGCCAGACCGCGGAGCTCTCCGAGATCTACCGCGACGCCTTCGGCCGCATCGCCGCCGCCATCGACGCCCTCGAACGGGGCGTTTCCATCGGAACAGCCGCCGCCGACCGCCTCGCCGGGGCCATCGTCGAAGCCGCCAAGGCCTATCGCACCAAGGGTGGCTGGCTCGGCGAGCTCAACTACGCACTGACCATGCTCATCCAGGAGGTCCCGCGGAAGATGCAGTCCTCGGGTGCCTGGACCGACTCGCTGCGCTACTGGATCTACGCCGAGACCGTCGGCGCGCTGGTTCGCGCCTCGTACGACATCCACGCCCGCCATGCCAACACCTGGATCGGCAACGGGCTGGCCGGCGTGCTGGTGGACGTCAAAGACGAGTACAAGCGGCGCGTGAACACCGCCTACGAGGCCGCGCAGATCCTCAAGAGCGGCGACTGCTACGACGTTGCTCCTTTCCGCACCCGCCTGGTCGCGTTCGAACACGACGGCGTTCGCGGCCATATCGAGATCATGCTGCCCAAGGCGGCTCCGTAAGGGCTTACCCGGCCGCTTGGGTGCCACTGGCCGCTTGCCGGCCAGTGCGTGAATCGGCCGCAGCACGGGCTGACACGCAGCCTGGCACCCGTTAATTCAAGTCGGTTGAGCCACGAGCGGCTTGCCCGGCCGCTTTGCCGCGGCTTGCCGGGGGAGTCTTGCCGAGCACCAGATCCAGGGAGCAAGCCACGTCCAACAGTCCCACGGCGTGGACGCCTTCAATCAGGCCTTGGCGGTCGGCGTCCGTGCCGAGCAACGCGGCAAGGCCGGCCTGCTCGGTCATTCGGACCACGATGGGAACGTTCCGGCCTTTCAGGCAATCGTGCAACGTCAGCGCGGCGAAGAGCGCCAACGAGTCGTTATCCACGCAGATGAAGGCGGCCGTAACGGGCGGAACGCCGTCGCCTCCCTCCAGCAGCACCTGGTTGGGGAAACGCGGGAAGTGGATGTCCACCTGCAAGAACGTAATGTCGCACGCTTCTGCCAGGTCGGGATAACACATCGGAATCCAGTCCCTTTTCTGCTCGACGTGGCGATCGATCACGGTCGCCCGCAGTTTGTCGGCAGGGCTGTGGCGGCGGTCGCGCCACTGGGCCACCGCCTGGACCAGCAGCGACTCGCCCAATCGGCCCAATCCCACGATCAGCACGTGCGGTTGGCGCGTTTCGCCGAGCACGGCCGGGTCCAGCACGGGCTGCTTCTGCAGCATGGCCTGGGCGCCGATCTCGAAGGCATTGAACAGACGCAACTCGAAGGGGTCGTCGGTGTCGGTGAAGATGCGGTGCTTCTTCAGTGCCCGCTGAAGCCTTGGGTCGAAGACGTGGACGACGCAGTCCAGCGCGCCCGCGCGGCGTTTCTCGTTCAATTGATGAGCGAGGATTGCCGTCTCGACGTTGACTCCGTCGTCGCCCACGATCGAGATCAGCGTTTTGGCGCGGTGGACGCAGGCTTTGTCCAAGACCCGGCGATCGTTGGCCATCCCGAGCAGCACGATGGCCCCCATCTGGCGGCAATGGACCAGTTCGGCGTTGTTCTCGTCGTGCTCGATGACCACCACGCACTTGCCCTGGGCCCGCAACTGCTGCACGAGTTTTGAGCCACGGCGGCCCAGGCCGCAGACGATCACGTGGTCGCCGATCAGCCAGGGGCGGAACAACTGCACGTGGTGGAAAAAGACCGACAACAGGGCGCAGAACCCGGCGTAGGCCGCCACCACCGGGGCGGCAAACCGGGCAAACTCCAGCTTCCATCCAATCGGACCGTCGAGATCGCCGCTCTGCACTACGAACAGTTGCAGGCTCACGTAGGCGACGTCGGCGAACGAACGCTCGCGATGGGCGGCCAGGTTGTACTCCCGGAAGCCGGCGCAACCCAAACCGAACACCAGCAGCGCCAGGCAGACGACCGCCATCCAGCGCAGGTAGGCCCGCGGGATTCTTGCCAGCATACTCGCTTCTCTCCCTGGACCTGCCGGCGATCGAGCCCCATCAGAAGCTCGTCGAACGACGTCCGTAGGCCGGTCTCCTTGTCGCTGCCGCTTCGAAAAGTCTCAGTGCGGTCTACTGTTCCAGAATACTCCGGTCGATCGTTTCTCCGCCGTTACGGGTGAAGAGGGCATTAAGCATCGTCGCGTCGATCGATGCCGGCAAGCTACGCACCGAGCCGTCGGTAAATCCGGCAAGGAAGCGGCCCGGACGCAGCCCCACCAGCCCCTTCATGGGGTCTTTCTCGTCGTACTCGAAATCGTTGGGCTTGGTCCAAATCACGGCCTTTTCGTCGGACACCTCGACAGTCATGATGGTATAGGCGGTGCCATCCGGCACATCCCGCATACTTATGCCCGTCTTGCCCGGAAACACGCTCTTCTCGCCCCGCACGGTGAGATAGTTGGTTTTCCCGTCGCTTGACACCTTGCTCTCCGGGCTCTTATAGAACTGGGGCATGCGGGCGATGAGCTTCTTGTTGTGCTCGCTGTCCCAAGGTTCGTCGAGACGGAACTGCTCATATAGCATGTTATCCTCCGTATACGGCAAGATGAGCACCCGCCAGCTCAACAGCGGCTTGCCTTCCTTGTCGACGGTGTAGGCCGGCGGGAACCGTCCCTTGGCGTCATGGTAGTTGTGCATGCCCAAGGCGATTTCCTTCATGTTGTTGATCGACGTCGTCCGGTGCGCCGATTCGTTCGCGGCGCTGGTCGCCGAAACTAAGCCCACAAGCCCAAGCGGCACGGCCGTGGCAACACTGACGCCCGGCAGGACGCGCCGCTCGGTGATCTCAATGCCCGCGGGCGTCCGCCGCACGGCCGTCAGCGAGGAACCCAAGTGCGGCCGGATCGCCCGAACCGAGGGCAGAATGGACGCATTCAGATCGAATCCGGGGGCGAACATCGGAACGAGCCTCAGGTAGCTGAGCGCAGCCGGATAGATGGCGTCGAACAACTGTTTCGAGTCGCTGTAGATGAGCTTCAGCGGGCCGGGATCGCCGCGGAACAATTCGGCGGCCACCGGCGCTTGGGCCAACGACTTGAACTCGGGGCCGCGGGAGAGATACGCCTTGATGGCCTGTGGATTCATGGCCACAACGAGCTCCTTCTCCGTCATGCACCACGCGGGGGCGAAGACGAACATCGTCGCCTGGCCTTGGTAGACATAGATCTTCTTCCCGGCGAAGTCCGATTCCTCCAGCCTTGAGGGCATGTTGAAGAAGTTCCTATCGGACGTCTCTTGCGGCTTCGCCAGGTAGGGTTGCAGCAACTTCACGAGTTTGGCGTGGGTGGCCGCAGCCCGCTGGGGATCTTTCAACGGCAATACGGCCATCAGACCGCTCAAGCCGCCCTCGTCGGGCGCACCGAACACGCACCACGCATCGCCCAACGGTTCGAGAATGTCGTCGCGGAGTTTCAGGCCGAGACCTTCCTCGATCCGGCCGATGTCGCGGTTCATCCTTTCCGCTTCCGCCGGATCGATCTTCCGGGCAATCTCCTGCACAAGGTCGAAGGCCGAGCCCAGGCTGAGCCGGAAAGCCACGGCAATGGCCGCATCCTGCGGGATGGGCACCAGGTCGGCCGGCGTAAGCGGCTTCGCGCCCGTCAGGCGAAGAACGCCCTCGGGCTGGCCTTCGATCGTCAACAGCGTTCGGCTCACGAAGCCCTCTCCATCCAGCCCGGTGACCGAACGGATGGCCGTCATGCCGCGGAGGCCGAGGGCCTTGAGAATGCTGTCGGCTTTTGGACCGGCCAACGGCATGGCAACGTCCGCAATGGCCTTGAGGTTTGCGTAGGTGACCGTCGAGAGGCGTTCCACCGGCAGTTGTTGGCGTAGTTGCGTAAGCCACGCCGGCGGCTGGCCGTGGGTCCGCTTGACCAGGGCCTGGATTTCGCCATCGCCGAGGGCGACCAGAAGGTAGTTATCCTGAAAACCCCAGGCCACGCTGAGATTGGGCCCGGCCTTGAGGCTCTGCCACGTCTTGCCGTCGATGTCGATCGGCTGGAGAAGCGGCGGAGGCAGGGATGCGACGATCGCCTCGATCTCGGCCTTGATCTTGGCGACGTTGTCGCCGAGGTTGATGATCGCCCCGCCGCAGACCACCGGCCCGCTGGGCTGCACCTGCACGCGGGAGACGTAAATCGCCAGCGGCCGGGTCAACAGCAGCTTGGCCGCGTCGATGGCGTTGTCGTTCGACAGCCCGCCCGGCAAGGGGCTCCGCCCGGCCGATCGGCCAAACGCGGAGCGAACGACCCGTTCGATCTCCTTGGCCATCTGCTGCACCTCGGGCTCGGCCAAGAGTTGTTCGGTCTGGTTGGGGCTCTTGGGGTCGGGCGTTGCCATGCCCGCCAGCGCCATGTAGCCCAGGCACTCCTCGGGCGCGATCTTGGCGATCATCGGGTCTTCGGGCAGCGGCGGCACGCCCACGGGAAGTCCGAAGCCCCCGATCGCAAACAGCCAAGGGAAGAGAAACGACCACGCCATGCTTGGCCCGAATGCCGTACCTACCACACTCATTGTCTTGCTCCTTGAAACGAAGAGATGGGAAGGGATCGCCCCGCGAGACGTTACGTGCCGCGCTATTTAAGCGACGCGGCACGGATCACGCTCTCGTTCTCCTGGTTGATCTCGAACGGACCCGCCTTCATCTTGATACGGACGCGGTATTCACCGGCCGGTTCGGATGGTACTCGCCACGAGTACCCGCAAGTGAAACCTCAGCCATACTCGAAATTGCCGCTTTCGACGACCTTGTCCTTGTCGTCGGTGATCGTGAAGGACGGCTTCTCCGGGCGGCCGCCGTCCACGATGAGGCGCGTGCAGACCTCGCCGGCCGAACCGACCAGCGACAGCGACAGACGTACTTGTCCCTTTTCCCCCGTGGGACCGGCCGTGACGGTGGGCGTGTAGGGAGGCCCGAACGGCATCGTCACCGTCTCGCCGGCGCGAACCGTAACCGGCTGGCAGGCGGCGGTGGCCTCGGCCGTCACGATGGTCTCTTGGGAGCTAAACGTGTCGCCTGCGATGGCGGCCCACGGCGTAAACACCCGCGCGATCGCTTGCCCCAGCAAGGCGCCCGGCTCCGGCTCCTCCTTCTTCTTCTTCTCCCTCTGGCGCACCGTTTGGTCGATGGTGTAATTGGCCAACTTCCACTGGCCTTCGGGCACCGGGGTAGGCTCGCCTTTGTTTCCGCCGATCGTAGCGACGCATTGGTCGCTGTAGATCGTCGCCCGGAAACCGTCGTTGGGATTGGTGATGTTGCCCAGCTTCACCGACGATGAATCCAGCGTGAGCGTGTCGCCTGCCGGGGAGACCTTCAAGTTGTAGAAGCGGCCGTCGATGCCGACCAGCTTCGACACCTGCAGCCGGTTCGGGCTGGACGTCAGATCGCGGAGCGAAGCGTAGTCCGGCCTCTCCTGGCCGGGATCAATCAGCAGCACGTCGCCGCGTTGGGGGTTGAGTTGCCGGCTCGGCGATTGCGGGTCGGCAACGAACTTCGTCTCGTCGTCGAATCGCCCGTTGCTGTTGGCATCGAGCAAAACGACGTGATGCTTCTTGCCGTTCAAGGTGATGTCGCCTTCGCGGTAGACGGCCCCCCTGAGGCTCACCGTGGCATAGCCGACGTCTCCAGACCCGTAGACGTACCCGTCTAGCCGGAACGCATAATCCAGTTTCGTCCCGCCGGAATCGATCGTGACGTCGACCCGCGGGAAGCTGAAGTTGGCCCATCCGGCGTTGCCCTGCGAGTGATCCGCTGCAACGACGCGATCATCCGTCAAGTCGCCGTTGCGATTGAAATCGAAGTAGAGCCGGTTGTAGCCGGCCTCCTCGGTCGACGATTCGGCTTCCGACGACGCGAAGAGCGATTGCAGCAGTCGAATGGTCGCCGATTCGGGTTGGGCCTCGGTCTTGGCCTTCGGTTTTTCCTCCTTCGGCTTGGAAGCCACGAGGTCCAGCGCGAAGGCATACTCCTGCGACCCGAGTTTGGCCACGCCGCGAAACGGATGCGGCGATTCGTACTTGGGCTCTTTCTTCACGATTCGCTTGAAGGCCGCCGCCTGCTCGGCAGTTCCCGGCAACTCCAAGCGGCTCTTGGCATCGCCTCCGATCTGGACAAAGAATCCTTGGTTGCCAGCCTCGGAGAGATAGCCTTCGGTCGCCCACGAAGTATACTCATTGCGGCCTTCCGCATTCAGCCGCTTGAGTTCCAGCGTGCAGGTTTCTGCGTGGGCGAAAGCGACCGCGGCCAAGACGATTCCCATTGCTGCGGCCGCGCCTGCAACATTTTTGTTCCATCGTCGCATGATTCTGGTCCTCCCGGTTGGCTGGGCGTCGGTGCCCTGGTCAAATCCCCTTCCATGCTTGGTCGGGGTGAACAACGCGCATTTTGCCCCCTTCCCAAGATTGCGTCAATCCCCCACCCGGTCCACAGCGTGACTGTGGCTCTTCCCAGCCGAGCGATGGCCGGCGGCATTCAGGAAGAAAAAAAGGGGACAGGCGCATATATTGGGTAGTCTGGCATAATATGCACTATCTAGTATGTGTATATTCTCTAATATATGCGCCTGTCCCCTTTTTGCCTTTCAGCCCCAGACCCCGGCAATCTTCGTCCCGCACCATCGGCACTTGCCGGCGTTGACGTGCGTTCGAGAGCACGCTGAAGACGTTGCGGCTGATGAGGGGCTTCTTGCAGCCGGGGCAGAAGGTCGTCTCGCCGTCGGGCACCTCCTGGCAGTTGCCCACGTAGACGAAGTGCAGCCCGGCCGACCGGGCGATGTCGCGGGCCTCCAGCAGCGTGTCGACCGGCGTGGGCGGCAGGTGCGTGAGCTTGTGGGCCGGATGGAAACGGGAGAAGTGCAGCGGATAGTCCGGCCCGAGGTTCTCCAGCAGCCAGTCGCACATCCGCCGGATCATCTCGGGCTTGTCGGTGTAGGTGGGCACCACCAGGTTCGTGACCTCGAACCAGACCCCCTCGCGCTTCAAGCGTCTTCAGCGTGGCCAGGATCGGCTCCAGCTTGCCCGTGTTCAGGTCGCGGTAGATTTCCTCGCTGAAGCTCTTGAGGTTGACGTTGGCCGCGTCGATCACCTTGCACAACTCCACCAGCGGCTCCTCCTGGATGTAGCCGCAGGTGATCCAGCAGTTCTTGATCTTCTTCGCCCGGGCGGCCTTGGCCGTGTCGATCATGTACTCGAACCAGACGATCGGCTCGGAGTAGGTGTAGGCGATCGAGGGGCAAGCGAAGTACTCGGCCAGCGTCGACCACGTCCTCGGGCAGCATGGTGAGCGTGCTCGGTGTCGTCGCCGTCCAAGCGATTGCAACTGCGAGGACGTCGAGCCGCATCGGCTCGCCGCGCGGGTCCTTGGTCTCTTCCGGCTTGCGCTGCGAGATGTCCCAGTTCTGGCAATTCAGGCAGCGGAAGCCGCAGCCGGCGGTGGCGAGCGAGAACACGGCCGTGCCGGGCAGAAAGTGCAAGAGCGGCTTCTTCTCGATCGGATCGACGTGCAGTGCACACGGATCGGCGTAGGCCAGCGTGTAGAGCTTGCCGTCCTTGTGGACGCGGTTGCGGCAGTGGCCGCGGTCCTCGGGCTCCAGCAGGCACTCGTTGGGGCAGAGCTTGCACTGGATGTTCCGGCCCAGTTTCAGGTAGTGCCGGGCCTCGCGGACCCAGCCCTGCTTCTGCCACAGTTCCCAGAGCTTTCCGGCGGGGGCATCGCCTTGAACACGTCGGCCGAGCCCGCCGACTGGAGCCGCCCGGCGACGTAGTAGATGCCCGGCTCCGCCGCACGCGGCGCACGCCAGCCCGCCAGGCCGAGTTTCAGGACTTCTCGGCGGGAGAATCCTGTCGGCAGCGTTCTGTTGCGGTTCTTGATCCATCCCCACCTCCGCATGGCGAAGTAGGAGGTGATTGTCGCGTGCAGCAGGAACAGCCCCACCAGCGGCCAGTCGAAGACTGATGGATCGCCAGGGCCGTCTGGAGGTCCATCCACCTGCTGAATCCCAACTTGCCGCACAGCGCAAATCCCGTCCCTATGTATAGTATCACCAACGGCAACAGCAACCAACCGCTGAGCCGGGCGAGCTTCAGAAGGTAGTAGTGGAAGGTTTTGCGTGGCATGAGGAAGTGTCAGGGATTGGGATTGGGGATTAGGGATTGGAGACAGGCATCGAGCAGTGCTGATGGCATCGTCCAATCCCTAACCCTGACCAATCCCTAATCCCTTCTTACTAACATGACCCCGGCGGCCAACAGATTCAAGCCCGCGGTCAAAAGGCATACCACAAACACCCCCAACACGGGGATCAGCAGCGTGCTGACCAACAGGGCGCCCAACGCGGCCCCGAGGTAGTCGGCCGTGTAGAGCCGGGCGGAGGTCGCGGCCGGACCGTGGAAATCGACCCTGGCGGCCAGCGGAAACTCCATGCCCACCAGCACGGCCAGCACCAGCGTCAGCAGCGGAATCGCGATTTGGCCCGCCGCCAGCGCAGCCGGTCCTTCGGACCGTTCCAGCCCCAGCAGTGCCAGCGGCAGACACGCGGCGAAGACCGCAACCGCAACCGCCAGATACATCAGGTGACGCCGGTCCCAGCCGACCAGCCAACGACCGATCAGCGTCGCGCCGATCACCAGTCCGAGCATGAACATGGTGACGATCAGCCCCACCTGGTAGTAGAGCGATCCGAACAGGACTTGGAACGCCAACAGCAGCACGACCTCCAAGGCCGAGGCCGCGAAACCGCCGCAGAACACCGCCAGCGGAACCGGCCGCAGCCGAACCAGGTAGAGCCAACAGCAGCACGGCCAGCACGCCCTCGAAGACCCCGAATCGGACCTGGAACTGGCTCATCCAGTAGCGGAGATGGTAGTAGTAGAGGATCGGGCTGAAGTCCTCGTTCAGCGGGGCGTCGGCCGAGACGGCCCGGCGCAGGTCGGCCATCCGGTCGGGCGTGAGCATCCCCTTGAGATAGTCGCGATTCACCAGCCGCGCCTTCACGCCGGCCTGCTCCATCCGCTGCGCCACGTCCGCGGTCAACTCGCCGTCGGAGGCCAGGAAGAACACCCGTCCGCCGGGAAGAATCAGCACGTTCGCGTAGACTTCCGCGAGCGTCCGATGCGTCACGCCGATCAGCCGGGCGAGTTCCTTGCTGAGATAGTTCTCGTAGGTGCCCAGCGAGAACGACAGCACGCCGCCGGGCGTGAGAATCCGGCGGACCTCGGCGAAGAACTCGCGCGTGTAGAAGCGGTTGAGTTGCGAGGTGGAGGGATCGGGCACGTCGGCGATCACCACGTCGTAGCGCCGTTGGGTCTGCCGCACGAACAGCCGCCCGTCGGCCTGGATCACGTGGATTCGCGGGTCGGCCAGGCTTTCGGGCAGCTATCGCCGGGCCACCTCGAGGATCAGCGGATCGAGCTCGACGTAGTCGACGGCCTCGACCGGATACTTGAGCACCTCGCGCGCCGTGCCCGACACGCCGCCGGAGATCAGCAGCACCCGCCGGGCGTCGGGACGCTGGGCCATGGCGTAATGCACGGTCTCCTCGATCTGCTCGACGTTGTGGGTGGAGAACAGCGGCACGCCGTTCTCGATGAAGTTCAGTTGGCCGGCCGACTGCGTCACCACCAGGCTCCCGTAGGGCGATAGGCCGTGGAAGACGACGTGTTGCCCGGCATATTCGAGCCGGCGGGAGATGTCGTTCAGATCGAACGATCGCCATCACGCCCAGCAAGGCCGCAAGGATCGACGCCGCCGCGGCCGCCAGCAGCCGTTTGCCCGCCGCCGCCGCCACCAGGGCGGCCAACAGCAGGTTCAGCACGGCGGCGAAGTAGAGCATGTCGAAATGGTTGAGCAGATGAACCAGCACGATGAGGAAGGCCAATCCGCCCAGCACGTTTCCCAGGTTGTCCAGCAGGTAGACCCTGCCGATGCTGCCGGCGAGCCGAGCGCCGGGACAGCTGTCGGCGATGGAAGCGGCATCGGCAGCACCTGGCAGGCCACCGTCAACACGTAGCCGGTCACCAGGCAATACGGCGCAAGCAGGACGAAGCAGCTTGCCACGGTCTCGGTCACGCCGACTTCCGCGCCGCGAAGGAAGACCACGTTCCGCAGCCAGCGGAGCAGGAACACGTCGGCGATCGGCAGCAGGGCGATGAGGATTTCGGCCGACCAGGAACACGGTGATCGGCGACCGCAGCCGGGAAGCCGTCTTGCCCAGCGTCGAGCCGATGCCCGTCAACAGCATCCAATTGCCCAAGACGATCCCGAAGACCAACTCGTTGCCGGAGAAGACGCTCACCAACTCGCGCATGAGCGTCAATTGCGTCAAGAACGCCGACAGGCCGAGGCAGCAGACGGCCAGCGAGAAGGCGGAAGGCGGAAAGCGGAGAAGGCGGAGACTGGCGGCGGAGCGGCGTCGGATTGCTGAAAGCTCGGCTTGCAGTTCATCGTTCCATCGTTCCGTCATCGGCTGTTTTCCGTCTTCCGCGCTTCCGCTTCCGCCTCATCCTCCTTGAACGCCTCGACCTGATAGGTCATCACCGCCGCGCCGGGCCGCGTCCAGGCGTCGGCGGGCAGGCCCGCCTTCTCGGCAAGCTCGTTCATGAAGACGTCGTTTGTCGGGCAGTTGCTCCCAGACTTGCGGCAGATAGGTGGCCTGCCGGCCTTCCACCCGCAGCACCACGCCGTCGATGCCCGGCCGCAGCTTCGCCAACAGGTCTTGCGGCGAGGTGAACGCCAGCGGCTTGGGCACGGTGAGCACGCTGACCTCGATCTCGATCTCTTCGAAGCTCGTCCGGCGCGGACGGGAGAGAATCGCGGGTCTTCGGTCGCCGCCGACTTCGCCCGGCGAATCACCGCCTGGTACAGCGACTCCTCGGGAAAGATGCTGCCGATGCAGCCGCGCAGATCGCCGTTGCTCGGTGAGCGTGACGAAGCACGCCCGGCGGGCGCGGAACTTCGCCGGCACGTCGGCGTCCTCCTTTGGGGCTTCGCTGCCGGTCACGGCGGCGGCGACGCTCTTTCGGGCCAACTCCAGCAGAAACCGCCGCTCCTCCGGCGTGAATTGCGGCGCCGTCTGACGCTGGCGAGCGACGGTCCGCGCCGTCGGACCCGAAAAAGGCGATGGCCGCATAGCCCACCACGCGCCGACTTGTCGCCCGACGTGTCGCCGCTGTTGCGATAGTCCAGCAGTTGGGCCTTCCAGCCCTTCCGCCGGGCGATGTCGATCAGGGTCAGCAGACCGGCGCGTAGCCGCAGGCGTCGTCGTCGCCGTCAATCGGTCGCCGCGAGATCGCAGATCGCCTTGACGCATGCGCGTGTCGAGCGTCTTGGCCTCGTCGTAGGGATGGTAGTGGCTCAGATCGGTGCTGACGACGATCAGCGTCTGGTCGTCGAGAAACGGCAATGATCTTCTCCGCCACCTTCTCGGGATCGACCTGCCCGAAAACCACCGGCACGATGCTGAAGTCGTGCAGCGTGCGTTGCAGGAACGGCAACTGGACCTCCAGCGAATGCTCCCAGGTCTCGGGCGTGTCTTCGCCGAAGGGCGGCGGGTCCTTCGGCGACTGGCGCCACCAGCCCGGGCGTTCGACCTCGCACGGCGGATTGGCCGAAAACGGCTCGATCTTGGCCATCTCGGCCGCCTTCGGCGAGAGCGGAACCATGCCCAGCGGCGTCTGGTAGGCGTCGACGGTCGATACGAAGGCCCCGGTGAACGCCGCGTAGTGGCTGGGGCCCAAGCAGAATCACGGTCGAGAAATGCCGGCCGACCAGTTGCTTGTAGCCGATCGCCGCGATCGGGCCGGAGAACTCGTAGCCCGCGTGGGGACATACCAGCGCGCGGAGGTTCTTGACCGGCTCGCTCTTTCGCTTCGGCCAGCAGCCGGTCGACTGCCGCGTTTCAGATCGCTCTCGGTCCTTCGGATAGAAGAGGCCGGCGACGGCCGGCTCGCGGACCTTCTCGAATTGCTTGGCCGGCGCGGCCGGCGCCGGACTGCCCGAGGCCACCGACGGCGGCTCACCCTGGCAGCCGACGACCGCGCAAAACCCAATCGCTAAGAGCAACTTGTGGAACACGAATCTCATGGCCGAGCCTCCCTGACTGGTTGCCCTCTGACCGTTCGTTCGCCTCGGATGGGCAGCCGGGCATACGGCCCGACGGTTCCAGGCAATCACGGCCGCTTTCAAGGGCAGAAGCACGTCTGCCAGACGCCTTCGTTATACGGCCGTTCGCCCGCGGCGACAAGCTGATCCGCAACAACCCCGCGCCGAACCTCCACCGTACTCCGAACGTGCGCCGTGCCGGCGCCGTCGGTTACGGCCCAACGAGGATCTTGACCAGGAGATCGCGGTAGCCGTCGAGGTCTTTCCATGCCGTGGCGACCGACATCTTCGCGCCGGCCGGATTGATCCGCGTGAAACCGTCGTCGGTGACCGCGAGCGGCAGCGTTTCCATTTCGAACAGCGACCGGCTGCCCGGATAGGCCAGGTAGACGGCGACCGTGTCGAAGAGCGTGCTCGACGCGCGGAGGTCTTTGAGGCTGTCCTTGTTGGCCCAGATACGGTAGTTCTCCAGCATGGCCTTCACGAGCGAATCCTTGCTCTCAAGCAGGGTTTGGAACCGCTGGCCCGAAAGGGTCACCAGCCCGCAGGTGTCCAGGGGCGTGATGGCGATCTGCCGCCAGGGGGCGGAAAGCACCCGTTTGGCGGCGGCCGGCACGGCCTTGATGTTCCATTCGGCCGATACCTCTCCACCGTCGTATCCTTTCCGCACGCTGCCGTCCATCCCCGCGAAGGCCGCCTTGGCGGCGATCTCCGGGCGGCGCTCGAGCGCGGCCGAGACCGTGTTGAGCGGGCCGATGGCAATGACGGTGATCGGCTGCGGCGATTTTTCGATCGTGTCGATCATCGCGGCCGCGCCATCCTGGTGAATCTTGCCCGGATACTGGCTGAGTTGGTAGTCCCGCACCCAGTCCTGCTGGTGGCCCGTGCCGTCGCGGCCCCCCTCGCCCAACCCGATGGGAACGTCCGTGCGCCCGGCCAAGGTGAGCAGCTTGGCGACGATCTTGGCTCGATATTCGGCCTTGCCGTAGGTCGTGGTGACCAACTTCAAGTCGAGTTGCGGACTCTTCAGCAGCATGACCAGCGCCCAGGTGTTGTCGATGTTGTCGCCGATGTCGGTATCGAGGATCACGGGGATCTTGGCGGCGGTCGATTGGCTTGCCGCGGGTGCCGGCTGAGACGCCGGGCGATCGCCGGCCCACGCGAGGCCGGCGGCGAACGTAAACGCGAAACTCAGAGTCAAGGCGTTGGAAATGGTGGACATAGCGGGGCTCCTGAGCCAGAGATTACAAAATCCGGGTGGAAATAGAGTCGAGTGGGCGATGGCGGCGCGGCTAGTTGCCGTCGCCTGCTTCCGCCTTGGTAGGCGATCCGCTCTTGCGGTTCCCCTCGGTCTTGCCGAGGACTTGAAGTTGCTCCGAGAATTCCACAAAGACAATGGACGTGTCGTTGATGCGGATCGACTTCGAGGGACTTGCGATGCCGGTCATCGCCTTCGGAAAATACTTCTCCAGAACCTCGGCGGCCACGATGGGCTTGCCTTTGTGCGTCTCGACGAGAAGGACGTGCCCCCGCGCCTCCGGCAAATACTTGTCGTACTCGGTGTTGAATGACATGGCCACCGCCAGGCCGCGTTCGGCCGCCATGTTGTTCATGGCCTGGTAATACGGCGAGTTGCCGACCACATAGGCCACCGGACCAAGCCGGGTCTTGCCCTTCTCGTCAACGGGCAGCAGGGATTCATCGAGTTCCCGGAAGAACTTCGCAGTTTGCTCCTTCCACGGTTCCCATTGCAGGGACATGACCATCGCCTTCGGGTCATTGCCTTTGTGGTAGGCGAACCGCTGCCCGGGAAGAATCCTCATCTTGGGCGAATAGTCCTGGTAGAGGGTTCGGCCGCCGGGGTCCAGCAGTGCCCACTTCTGATTCACGTAGACTTCAAGCCATACGTGGCCCGACCAGGACTTGAAGGGGCGACCCTTCTTGAAGTCCCAGATCCAGGACACGTCCATGGACTTGACCCAGACCACGGGGATTCCGGCCCCTTTGAGCAGGACGCCGCAGACGATGCCCTCGTCGGCACAGCCGCCATAGTTCTTTTCGCGGATCGCGTCATCGTAGTTCCGCCACGCATAGGCGATCTT
Source organism: uncultured Planctomycetaceae bacterium (assembly GCA_963759115.1). Taxonomy (GTDB): domain Bacteria; phylum Planctomycetota; class Planctomycetia; order Pirellulales; family Thermoguttaceae; genus CAVWXT01. Next base: position 1,125,566 of record CAVWXT010000005.1, on the reverse strand, counting down.
GTCGTCGTACTTGAGGTTCGTCTTCATCCAACCGAGGACATTGCCGACGGTCTCCAGGTCGGTCGCGCCCTTGAGTTTGCCCGCCTGGTCGATGATCGAGGCTCGGTTGCCCAGCGAATCGGGGAAATCGAGATACTTGGCGGGCGTCGCGTAATTGATGGAATCCACGTCGGGCTCGGTCGCACGGATAGTCGCGGCGCAGACCGCCAGAAACATCGCGCACAATGCAGCAGGTTCTCATTTTTGCTTTCTCCCGTCAACTTGCCCCGTAACGTGCGTCTACGTCCGGCAGCATGGCCAGGTACCCGCGCGATCATCAGTCAGTCCCTAGATGCGACCCATCTGCGCCGCATCCGGCAACGTGGAACTGCCGGAAACCGACGTGGCGGCCCCGGGCGGCTGTGGCGCTGTGTTCGACGCGCCCTGCAAGCGAGCCCGCAGCTCCGCTCGATGACGGTACAGCACGGCGATCAGTTCGTCGTCCTCGATATAGCCGAGCCCCTTTCCGAGGTGCGTTTCGCCCAAAAAACCGAGGTGCGCCATCAACTGACCGAGCCGCACGTCCGGCGAGAGCGCCCACACCTCGGCCAAGGCTGCCAACGCCTCGCGCTGGATTTCTGAGGTCATGGCAAGAGGTCTCCAATCTTGGGGTCGGAGGCGAAGGCGCGAGGCAGTCGGCCGATCACCTCGACCCGAATCAGCGTGCCGGGCGCGAGTTTCGCGATGCGAGTCGCCCGCGTAACACCATTATACACAATCAATACCCTATCCGTACCCTCGTAGACCCAGGGCGGCGGCATCCCCACCGCCGACCGGCCAAACAGCGCCGTCTGGCGAGCGAGCTTCACCGAGTCTGCTCCTCGTCGCCGGGACGGCGGAACGCGCAGTTCGCGAGGATCAACATCGCGGAAGTCGGCCATGCTGCCAGTCTAGCGTCAGAACAGGAGATCGGGGAGCCCCGGCGTGACGCTTTCGAGAGGCCCATTAGTGGAAATCAGTGTCGATCAGCGTTCCGTCGACGTTGGCGCGGCAGCGTGACCGGTTGATTCTTGACCTTGAAATCGGTTCGCCGCGCGTTAGGATGGCCGCTGCCGAGACTCCATGAAAGGAACGCCATGCTGCACGACAAGAGCCATCTCGCCTTCGCTCGGGCCAAACAACTCATGCCCGGCGGCGTCAATAGCCCGGCCAGGGCCTTTGGCGGCGTCGGCGGCGAACCGGTCTTCATCGACCGGGCCGAAGGCGCCTGGCTGTTCGACATCGACGGCAACCGCTACCTCGACTACATCTTGTCCTGGGGCCCCATGATCTTGGGCCACGGCCATCCGGCGGTGGTCGAGGCCGTCGAGGCCGCGTTGCGCCGCGGCACGAGCTTCGGCGCACCGACCTTGGCCGAAAATGAACTGGCCGAGCTGGTGATCGAGGCCGTGCCGTCGATCCAAAGAGTCCGGCTGGTCAACTCGGGCACCGAGGCCACGATGAGCGCCATCCGCCTGGCCCGCGGCTTCACCGGCCGGCCCATCATCATCAAGTTCGCCGGCAACTATCACGGCCACGTCGACAGCCTGTTGGTGGCTGCCGGCAGTTCCGCCGCGACGCTGGGGGCGCCTAACTCGCCGGGCGTCACCGAGGGCACCGCCCGGGATACCCTCGTGTTGCGCTACAACGACCCGCAAGCCGTCGAAGATGCCTTCGCCGAGCACGGCCCGCGAATCGCCGGCGCGATCGTCGAGCCGGTGGTGGGCAACATGGGCTGCGTGCGGGCCACGACGGCGTTCCGCGAGACGCTGCGGGAGATGACGTACAAGCACGGCGCGCTCTTGATTTTCGATGAAGTGATGAGCGGCTTCCGTGTGGCCTACGGCGGGGCGCAGTCAGTTTTCGGCGTTGAGCCCGACTTGACCACGCTGGGGAAGATCATCGGCGGCGGCTTGCCCGTGGGCGCGTATGGCGGGCGGGCCGACATCATGGACCACGTGTTGCCGGCCGGCAAGGTGTTTCAGGCCGGCACCTTGAGCGGCAATCCCCTGGCCACGGCCGCGGGAATCGCCACGCTCAAGATTCTCCGCGACGCGAATCCGTATCCGTCGCTCGAACACCTGTCGGCCCGGCTGGCGGCGGGGCTGGAAGCGGCGGCCAAGTCGGCGGGCGTCCCGCTCCACCTCGGCCGATTGGGCTCGATGATGACGCTCTTCTTCAGCGACGGGCCGGTAACCGATTGGGACACGGCCTCGCGTTGCGACACCAAGCGCTACGCCCGCTATTTCTGGGGCATGCTCGAACGGGGCGTGTATCTGCCGTGCAGCCAGTACGAGGCGCTGTTCCTATCGACGGCCCACACGGAGAGCGATATCGACGCGACGATTGCGGCCGCGGGCGAGGTGCTCATGGCAGAAGGAAACGCCGCCCGTTGATCGCTGCCCAGGCTCGCCTCAGCTTGGGGGCGCCGTTGATGCACCGTTGTCAATCGGCCAGCAGACCATTCTGCGCAAGGAGCCTCATATAGTCGTCCATGGAAATAATTCTCAGTCCGCGATAGGAGTTCAATGCGATAAGGTGCGCATCGTTGGTGACGAGGTAATCCGCCCCGCAAAAGACGGCTGCGGTGAGAATGGGGCTATCGGCAGGGTCTTTGGGCACGGAGTGATGCGTGGAGTCAGGATGGACGAGTGTCGTCCTTCGAACGATCCGATTCTGCGTCAGCACAGCGAGCCGACGGGAGAAGCCCAGTTTCGCCGTCAAGACACGTCCAACCTCATCCAAAACGACGGCGCTACTGTGAAATTCGCCACGAGGCGTTCCGCGTGGCCTCCACCATCCTTTCTGCGGCCGCGCCGAGGATGGCCTCGGCCACATAAACGTTGGTGTCGAAGAATACCTTCATGCGGGATGGCGAACCTCGGCGAGAGCCCGGTCAACCGCTGTCTGGTCGATGCCTTTTTCGCGGGCGATCCGTCGCGCGTTCTCGGCTTCTCGCCGCCAGTCGGCCTCGGACGTCTCTGCCAATCGCGTCGCGAGGTAGAGACGCTCTTCCTCGGAAAGGAGGCCAATTCTGTCGAGGATGTCCTGAACAGCCGTGTTACTCATGGAAGTCTCTCCCGTCGCGCCGTAGGCAATGCCGCATCAAGGAATTATCCGCCGGCAAGACACCTCTGTCAAATGTTTGACAAGCACCGCAGCCGCGGCGTCACTTCCGCGTCGCAGCCGGTTTCCGGCCGATGTCCATCTCGTCGCCGAAATAATACTTGCGGGCTTCGGGATTGGCCAGCACGACTTCGGGCGGGCCGCTGCATATAACCTTGCCGGCGCGGATCACGTAGCTCCGATCGGTGATCTGCAGCGTCTCGCGGACCTGATGGTCGGTAATCAGAATGGCGATCCCTTCGCTCCGCAGCCGGCGAATGATCTTCTGGATGCTGGCAATGGTAACCGGGTCGATCCCCGTAAAGGGCTCGTCGAGGAGAATGATCTTGGGGTTGGAGACGAGGCAGCGGGCGATTTCCAGCCGCCGCCGCTCGCCACCCGAGAGCGACAGCGCCAGCGATCTCCGCAGCTTGGTAATGTCGAACTGTTCGAGCAGTTCCTTGCAGCGGCGTTTGCGGGTCTTGCGGTCGAAACCCAGCAGTTCCATCACGCCCAGCAGGTTCTTCGCCACGCTGAGCTTGCGGAAGACGCTGGATTCCTGGGCGAGGTAGCCCATGCCGCCCTCGCGGGCCCGGCGGAACATGGGCCAGTCGGTGATGTCGACGCCGTCGAGCCGGACTTTGCCGGCGTTGGGCACGATCATGCCGCAGGTCATGCGGAAGCTGGTGGTCTTGCCGGCGCCGTTGGGCCCCAGCAGACCGACGATCTCTCCGCTGTCGACGCGGAAGTCGACTCCGTCGACCACCCGCCGCGTGCCGTAGATCTTCACCAGTCCTTTGGCTTCGAGCATTAGCTTTCAATCTTCAGTATTCAGTTGTCAGTATTCAGTTGTCAGTCCGCGGCGCCGTCGAAGTCTGGAACTGAGAACTGATAACTGACAACTGACAACTTCACCTTACCAGACCCATGCGGGCGACGTTCGGGAAGTACGGCAGGGGCAGATTGACGTACGGAATTTTGTTCCAGGAATGGGGCCAGTAGATGAAGAGGGCCTTGCCGATCAACAACTCGCGGCTGACCCAGTATTCGGGCCCCCAGAGCCGCCCGTCCTTGCTCTTCGCGCTGTTGTCGCCAAGCACGAAGAACTGATCGGGTTTCAAGGGGAAATCGACGTAACGCCGCACGGGGGGCGACGACATCTGCGGATTGGGCAGCGCGTGGCCGGGTTGGTACGCAACGTCAAAACCTTCTCGGGGGTTCTCCTCGCCGCGCATTGCACCGTAGTAGATGTCGCGGAGGACGCGAAGGTGGGTGATTCGCACCTGCGCCCGGCCGAGGCCACGCCCACCGGCGCCAAGTCGGCATTGTCGGGTTGCACGTTGCCCAAATCGTTGTAGGTGGTGGGCGCGTCAAACGCGACCACGTTGCCATCGACCCAAAGCAGCAGTTGGTCGTCGCAATTGGAGAAGAGGATGCGATGCCGACCCTTGCCGCGCACGCTGGTAACCGCGGCGGGCCGCCACTTCTCCATGTCCTGGCCGCTGATCGAGAGGGTTGCCCGGCCCGTGGCCACGTCGATGCGGCACTGGAATCGCCGTGTGCCCTTGCACAACTCCAAGACGAGTTCGCCGCTTGGGCTTTCCACCTCGGCGTTGCATTCCATTGCCAGGTCGCCGACCCAATGGGCGCCGAGAGCATCGCCTTCGGGGGCCGGACTTGCGGCGGCCTGCGCCTGGTTTCGGCCCGTGTTATAGGCGGCAAAATCGGTGATCAATTGCGGCGTGGGCCGCGGCGCCCGCGGCTGTCGCCCCTCGAGTTCCTGCCACTGTTGATAGGCCGGCACGAGATTGTGGTATCGCAGCCAATTCTCACCCGCGGCCGTGCCATCGGTTCGAAACGCCGTGTCATCGTCGCTGTTCCATGACCCGGCGGCCGGCGCGTCGGAATCCGGATACCAGCGGGCGGGCCAGCCGTACTTGGCGATCTGCGGCATATAGTCGTTGTCGAACACCGGCTGAAGCATAGCTAAGAGCTTCTCCGGCGGCTTTCGCGCGATGTGGAAGGCGTTGCGGCCGTGCAGCTTGTCATCGGCGCTGAGGACCCAGATGTCGCCGTTCTGAATGCGAATCGTCTCTCCCGGCAGACCTACCAACCGCTTGATGAAGTTCGTCGGGGCGTCGCCGGGATACTTGAAGACAACCACGTCCCAGCGTTGGGGATCGCTGGCCTCGTAGGCGAATTTGCCCACTAGGATTCGGTCGCCGTTGTACGAGGGGTAGCTCTTGTGCTCAGGGTTGTTGGAACCTAGATCGGCCGTGTAGCGGCACATCGGGCAAGTGCCGGCCACGATCCGGACGTATTCCTCCCTGCCGCCCACGGGAATCTTAGCCGGCGCACCGTCCGGGTCTACTTCCTCGCTGGCGCTCGACTTGATAGGGAAAACCACACTTCGGACAGACCAGGTCCTTGTGCCGTCCCATCAAGGTCGGCGCCATCGAGCCCGTGGGAATGACGAAGGCTTCGGCCTCGAAGGTACGGAACAAGAACGCCAGTACAAAGGCGATGACCACCGACTCGACCGTCTCACGGATGGCCGCCGGTGAGGGAAGATGGCGGTAGATTCCCTCGGCCGACGCCGACTCCTCGGACCGCTTGGTAGTCTGGCCGGTAGAGGTATCGGCGAATGGACGGGGCTTCGCACTAACAGTCTTGCGTTTGCTCATATTATCGAATATACCGGATTTCGGCCGGATTCGGAACTTGAATATCACAGTGCCCCCAGGACGCGATCGGGGCCGACGGGATTGCCACTAACGGCTTGCCGACCAACAACTTAGCTTCCACGGCCCCGCCTTCGGGCCAAGTACGGCTGTCCTCGGAAACGGGGCTGTTGTCGCCCAGCACGAAGTATTCGTCGGCCGCCAGACGTACCGGCTGGCCGACTTCCGGTTGTGCGGACTGCCCGATAGGGTGGGTGTAGTAAACGTCTCGGTACACCCGCAATTGATCGACCGTCACGTCCAAGTCCGCTTCCACGCCCAAGTCGAATGGTGTCGGGGGGGGCGAAGGCGCGCGCGGCGGCCGATCATAGGGCCATGCCACCAGCGTTTGGCCGTCGATCGCGAGCAAGAACTGTTGATCGACCAAAGATACCTCGACGAGCCGTCGGCGAGCGGGATTCACCCGGCCGCTGGCGCCGGGAATGGGCCTTCCCCCGCGAAATGCCTCGTACTCCCACACTCCGGGCCCCTTGCCCAAAAAATGCAGCCGAACCTCGAACGGTTCGCCGCCATCCGTGGCGCGAACGAAGAATGTGCCGTTGCCAATCGGCTCCAGTCGGAAGGAAACCATCACGTCGGCCACGGCGTGGACATCCTCCTCGCGCCGCGGTTGCGACTGGTTGTAACCGCAGATGTCGGTCACGGGCGATGCACGAATGGCCCCACTGGCCCCCATCAGCCGCTGCCAATGGTGATATCGGAGCCAGTCAATTGGCTCGTCTGCACGGCGGGCAGCGTGAACGAAACGACCGCCGGTCGAAACCCACGTGCTCGTGGAACGTTCGGCCCGCCAACGCGGCGGCGGTTGCGGCTTCTGCGTGGGCGGGAAGTTGGCGTCGTAAACCGGGATGGCCAAGGCGCGCTGTTCCGCCAAGCTCTTGCGTTGTATCTGCCCGTTGACGTACACGTCGCCATTTCGGATCTCGATTGACTCGCCGGGCAAACCGACCACCCGCTTCACAAGGACCTCGCCGGCTTGCTGGGCCCGCCGCAAGGCCACGATTTCCCAACGCCGCGGCAGATGAAGATCGAAAGCGGCACGGTCGATCAGCACGCGGTCTCCCGCCACGTCGGGCAACGACGATTCCAGCTCGTTGGCCGCGTAGCCGCAGTTCGGGCAGACGGCTCGCGGCGCCACAGGACGAACATCGGCGTCGCACGGGAAGGCGTAGCCGCAGTCGGCACACATCACCTGCCGGTGAGCACCGAGCAACCTCGGGGCCATCGACCCGCCCGACACGCGATACGGAATCACCAGCCCATCGAGGAGCCACGTTTGGACCAATCCGGCCGCCAGCAGCAAGTACACACACCACTGGACGGCGGTCCGCAGGCGCGGACGTGCGGCGATTTTGCGACGGCTGAGCATCGAACTCGTCACGAGCGAGAAACCCCCAGACATGGTGGAATCGTACGGCCGCGCCGTCACCTCGCAGATCCTCCGTGGGTGTCGTCGGTACGACTGCCACCCCGACCGCGGCACGCCCGCACGACCCGCATAATCGTTTCATGTTGACCGAACGAGTGCGAGAAGGCAATGCCAGAGTCCCGCAGCGGCCGATTTCGCTTTCCTCGCGACCATCGCTGCCCCCACCATAAGCTAACCTGGATTGGGTGACTTTAACGCCGAACCGGACTTAGTGGCGTATGAGTGCCGAAGAGACCATCCAAGAGCAACGTACGTCGTTCCGTTGCACGGTGCCGGAATCGCGGCAATTCTGCGAACTGAGGATCGGCTCGACGCTGTTGCCGGCGATCCTGATGAACGAATCGGCCGGCGGATTCTCGGTGGTGGTCGACCGTCCACCGGGCCTGGATGTTGGTCAGACGGCCGAACTTCATACCGACACGGGGTGGTTTGCAGTATGCGCCGTTCACGTCGCACCGGTTGTTCCGACCGAGGACGATGACGCCGCAACGGATGAGGAGCCGGACCAGCGGTTTCGGCTGGGGCTGTCCCGCTTGAGTGAGACCGAGGCACCTCCTCCACCTCGCGTTTCGTTCTTCGCCGGAAACCTGCTCCGCAAGCTATGGCCGTCGGGCAGGGGCGGGGGCGGGGGCCGGGCAATCGATGGCAGGCCGGCGCGTGTCTACGTGAGTGGGTGGCGGCGGTTGGGCGCGAGGTCCGTGATCATCCTGGGCGCCCTGGTGGCGATCATTGCCGTGGCGGCGCCGTTCGCGCCGGTGGAGGTGACTTGGGACGCCGGCCCGTCGACGGGCGAACTTCCATCCTGGGGAGATCGGCTGACAGGGCTGATTGCCCCGAACGAGCCACAGTCCGATCCGGCGTGGCCCGATCTGCGGTGGCCGCGAGCCAAGACGTCGCCGACCCCGAGCGGACAAGGGAACGTTGTCGCCCGTACGGAGCAAGAGGCTCGCGAGCTCATGCGCCGCCTGCCGGGCCCCGCCACGCTGGCGATGCCTGAAGTGGTTCGGGATCTGCAATTGACTGGCGCCCAGCAAGAACGAATTCGCCATTTGATCGAAGCCGCTTACCAAGCCGTACACGATCTCGACGCGCGATCGCAGGGCAAGCAACGACAGGAAATTGCGCACGCCCGCACCGTGGTGCTTGAGGAAGCCCGCCGCCAGGCGATGGAAGTCCTCACCGATGAACAACGGGCGCGGTGGGAGCAACTTGTCGGCAAGAAGTAAGCAGTCTATTCTCCCGCCGACGAGTCGCACGCGCTGCTGGTTCCTCGTTCGGCTAGCGTCGACCGTCTCTCGGCACGATGGCCCGCAACTTCAGGCAGGCAATCTCCGGCGGGCAGTTCCAGCGGACGGGAATGTCGCCCGAGATGCCGCGGGTGACGTGCAGAATCGTCGGCGGCGCATAGTAGACGCCCGAAGCGTACTTCACGCCCCTGATCGTGGGCATGAGGATCGGTCCCAGCGGCGGAATGCAGATCTGACCGCCGTGCGTATGGCCGGTCAACAGCAGATCAACGTGGTGGGTGCGAGCCCAAGCCAGTTGATCGGGAGTGTGCGCGAGCGCAATTCGCAAAGGACCGTCCGGCCCGGCCGACGGGCAGGCGTTCATGTCGGCGGCCGGGCCGATCCACGGCCGTTCATTGCCCGCCACCATAACCGCTACCCCGTCGATGTCGATCTGCCGGCAGCGGCCGCCGACGTCGATCAAACCGCCTTCCTCCAACTTGCGGCGAAGCACGGCGGTGTCGACGCGGAGGTCGTGGTTGCCCAGAATGAAGTACACGCCCGCTCGGGCGGTGAGCCGCCCTAACGTATCGGCAATCCACGCCAGGCATGTCGGCGTATCCACGAGGTCGCCCGTGACGACCGCCAGATCGGGTCGGAGTTCGTTGCTCGTGCGCACGACCTCGCGGAAGTACGCCTTGCCGACTCGGCCGGTGAAGTGCAGGTCTGACAAGTGAACGATCCTCAGCCCGTCCAAAGCCGGGGCCAGCCGCGGCACGTCGAGCACGTAATCCGCCACCGTCAGTTGCAGGGTCTCGTTTCCTGGCAGCCGCGCCAGGAAGTGGTGAGCGGTTTCCGCGGCCGAAATGGCGGCGGCAGCCGGGTTGACGGGCGTGGGCCGCCGCCGATGGAAACGTAAGATGGAAGGGGGCCGGCGAAGAACACGAAGATAGACGGTGCGGAGCAGCGTCACCGGCGCGACAACCCAGCACGCCATCAGGTAGACGCTGATCAGCAGGCCCACGAGACTGCTGCCGGACATAAGGGGAGACTTGACGCCGCCCCCTTGCACGATCCACCAGCCGATGCCGACGGGTAGGAGCGCGGCGCAGAGAAAGAGAACCACCGTCGTGGCCGAAACGATCCGCCGCCGGATCCCCAAGGCGTGCAGTCGGTTCACCAAGCCGATCCAGAGGAAGGCATGACCCAGCAGGGCGAACAGCAGGAGGAGAGCGTGCATCGGGGCTTTGTTCGCTGGGGGGCAGGGCAAATCGTGTCAGCCGTTTAGCCGCTGCCGCGAGTGCGACTTGTGGTGAGTTCTGCGCCGACGTGCCGTTGACCGCCAAACGGAAGCGACCTTGCTTTCCTAAGAACCAACACGCGTCTACCCCTGCGTCACCGGCTTGGGGGAGCGGACGATCTGTTCCACGGCGCTAATGAGTTGGTCGAGCCGGAACGGTTTGTAGAGCACGGCCTGAATGCCGGCTTGCCGGGCCTTGACCAGCGAATGACCGGGGTCCCAGCCGAAACCCGTCATCAGCACCAGCGGCGCCGGGTCCATCACCTCCTGGAGCTTGAGCATGAACTCGTAGCCGGTCATGTCGGGCAGGCGGATGTCGGCAATCACCGCGTCGTATTCGCCGTCCGTAAGGGCGCGGACCATGTAAAGGGCCTCGGCGCCGTCGTGCGCAGTCTCCACCACGCAGCCGTAGCGCTCCAACAGGTTATGGGCGGCGCCGCGAACGTTCTCGTCGGCATCGACCACCAGAATCCGCCGCTGCCGAAGCGCCGGCCGCTCCTCTACCTGCATCGTCGGCGGCAGCGCCTGGGCCGGCGCCATCTGCTGTCCCACTTTCTGAATCACCTGCTTGATGTCGCGAGCGTTGCGGAGAATGCGCTGTAGCCGCTCGACCACCACGGGCGCGTGGCCGATGTAGCTCTCCATCACGTTCACCGCGTCGTTGAGAATCTCGTCGACCGGAAGCGCCACGGCGCTGTGGATGGCCTCGACGCTCTCCGCGGCGGTGGTGGCCTTCTCGGCGACCAGCAGTTCCAGCGTGTTCAACGCCCCGGCCACGTCGCGGCAGAAAATCTCCAGAAATTGCAAGTCGCTCTCGCTGAACGCCCGCGGCTCGGGACTCTCCACGTTGAACGTGCCGATCACGTTGTCGTGCAACAGCAAGGGGACGGTCAACGAACTCTTTGCGCCCTTCACGCCGGGAAGGTAGAGCGGGTCTTCGGTGGTGTCTTCGCAAAGATAGCTCTTTCCCGTGGCCGCCACGAAGCCCGTCACGCCGTTGCTCTGGGGCTGAGCATACAGCACGCGGGCGGCCGCCTCGGGGTCCATGCCCATCGAGAGCAGCGGTTCCAACCGCCCTGTCTTCTGGTCGAGCAGGCGGACCTCGACCACATCGAACCGCAGCAGATCGCGGGTGAAATGAAGGATGTTCGACTTGAGCAACTCGATGCGGTCGCCCACCGCCATGTGGGCGATCTCGGCCGGCGCAAGGTCGGCCAGCTCCATGCCGGCCTGATGGATCGCGGCCATCTTCTGCTGCTGGTGGACCTCGTTGGTCACGTCGCGGACGGTGACGATCAATCGTTGCGGCGGACTGCCCGCCTCGCGCATCGGCGCGGCGTGGACGTGGTAGTAACGGTTCTCGCCGCTGCGGAGCGTAGAGCTCGTCGCCTGGCCGGTCGCCAACGCCGTGTGGAACGGGCAGAAATCGGGGCCGAGGATTTCCGGGCTTCCCAGCACCGCGTAGAAGTTGGCGCCTACCACGCTGTCGCGGCCCGACCACTCGCACAGCCGGCCATTGCCCCAGATGATCGAGTTGTTGGCATCCAGCAGGACGACCCCGTCCGGCATCCCGTCCAGAATCTCTTCGTTCTGGAGCAGTTTGGCAATCGCCAGCGCTTCTTGAAGATACTCAGACGAGACATAGATGCCGGCAAACTGCTCCTGCGTCAGATGCGCCAAGGCGTGCAGGGGGTTGTCGGCCACCACGACTTCGTGAGAATGGGCGGCGCGGGCCAGAAGTTGTTCCGCGTCATCGCGCGAGTCGCAAACTAAAAGAATTCTGGGCTTGGCTGTCAATCGAGGATACTCCACCGCCTGCAAGTCCGAGCCGTCCCTCTCCTATCCTGTCCTGCCTCGTTGGCCGGCAGTGCCCTGTATTATATGAGAACCGCTGCCATCAAACAACGGCCTTCGCGGCAAGGGCGATCCCCCTCATTTTCGATCGGCTCACTACGATCTTCGCATTGACCGCCGTTTCCGTGGAGCCCCCGGTTTTTGCCCTCATCCGGCCTTCCGCATCCCGCACGGTCGGCAAAGGAGGCACGTTCGGAAATTGCACTGACAAGGAACTCTGCCTACGCTACAAAGGGGGGATTTTTGTCCCTTCGCCAAACAGCCTCGGCTCATCCGGCAGGATCGCTAAGACGTGCGCCGGGAATTGCTCTTGCGAGGGCCAAGCCCGCCGCGCGCTGGAGCAAGCCGAGGCCGAAAGTCGATGATTCTACAGGAGGCGACTTCTAGTTGTCTCTTGCCGTCGTGGTTCTGCGGAGGCCCAAAGCATGTGGCGAGCGTTCTTCTTAGCCATCGCGTTTTTTGTGATGATCCTGGGAGTGGAGTGTCTGGGCGTAGAGAAGGTCAGCCTCAAAATGCGCGACGATCCGCCGCCGGCCGGGCCTTTTGATTTCGAGCCGAAGGTGGGCCAGCCCACGCAGATCGTGCCGCCCCCTTGGGCGCCGTGGAGCCTGATGGCCACCGGCGCAGTGATGTGCCTGTACTCGTTCACCATTCCGCGCCGCGTAGCCGGTGGATAGTCGGCGCTCCTGCTACGCCAAGCCACTGGCACCTCTTCGTAGTCTGATACACATGAGATGTCGGGTTGGGTGCCACGGGCAGCTTGTCTGCCCGTGTCTCCTGCACGGGCAGACAAGCTGCCCGTGGCACCCGACAATTTCGGTATGTCAGGCTCCTAGGGCGAGCGCTCCTCGTCCGTCTCGTCCCAGGTCACGACCGCGGTGCATTTCTCCAGGTCGAGCGTGAGAATGATGTGATCGCCGATGCGGGCGCCCCGCTCGCGCAGAAACGCGCCAAGCCCCCAGGCGCGGCCGTCCTTGGTGGCCAGGGTGCCGATCGGGCGACTGTCGGGGGCCAGAAGCTGGAAGCGGCCTCGCACCACCTTCTTCAACGCCGCCGGCACCGTAATCACGGCATAGGTGCTCGCCGCCTTCGATAGCCGGTAGCCGAGCCAAACCTTGCCGTCCTCGGTCCAACCGTGATTATCAAGCACGCGGTGATGGAGGCGGCTGGTGCGGCGTTGGGCCAACAGCGCTTCCACCTGCTGCGGCACGACCTCGGTTCCCAGCAGTCCGTACACGCTGTGGCCGTATTGGGCTATCACCGGCGACCATGACACAAAGGCGTGAAAGCTGAACCGGTTCATGCCGCCGGAAACGCACAGGTCTTCCATGGCGCCGCGCTCCATCACCGGGCCGTGGTCCAGGAGCACGCGAACGAGTTTCGCCTCCACGCCCGTCAACGATTTCCGCCAGTCGCGCGGCGGATCGGAAATGAGGCGATCCCCTTCGACGCGGACCCCGGGCATCTGGCCGCAGAACTGCGAGAGCACGTTCTCCGGCGGCGGCTCCTTCCAGAGGCGGCGATTGCGCCCGAGCGCTGCCCGCAGTTGCGAGACCGTCACCGCGCCGGCCACCGCCAGCACCTTGTCGACGGCCTTGGGCAACCCGTGCTTGTGGATCGGGCGGAGGCGGAACCAGCCTGTCGTATCGTCGAGCCAACAGAATCCGTCCATCAGTTGCAGCGTCTGCCGGACCAGCCCAGCCCCGACCCGCTGTCCCTCCTGGGCGGCGATCGCCCGTTCGATCTGTTCGACCCGGGCCAGGCCGTGAAAGTAGACCTCCTTCTTGGCCAGATCGACGACCGCCAAGACCGCGGGGAGTTGGTCGGGACGGATCACCAGGCGGTTGTCGGTTGGCCGGGATGAACACGGGGACGGGTCGGATGCGTCCGCCGCAATGAACGGGGACCGACATTCGGTCGACTCGTCCCGGCAAGTCCAGCTTGCCCCTTTTTCGCCACCGCTGCCGCTGGGGACCTTGATAGTCTTGAAGCGGACGGGGCGGCCGAGCAGTTTGGCGCCGGCCGCTATGCTCTCCGTCGACAGGCCGACGGCCGTCAGGCCCTGGTCGAGCATTTCCGCCTCGATCTGGGCGGCCGAACTGGGCAATCGCGCGGCGATCAATGCCAGGGCCCGATCCAGGGCCGGCGCGGGGACTGCCGCGGGGGTCTTGATCCGCTTGGTGAGCTTGGCGCAGACCTGCCGCACCCGCTCTCGCGTAATTCCGAAACGGGACCCAATCTCGGTGAGGGTGTGCTGGCGGCCGTCCTCCCAGCCGTAGTAGCCGACCAGAATCTCCCGGTTTCTCTCGCCCGGCGTCGAGGAGAAGATCTCGATTAGTTCCTGCTCCACCGTCATCCCGACACCTTCCACGTCCCCCGAATTGTCGTAGCGGCCGACTCCCGATGGCCCTGTTCAGAATCTGACGACTGCGTCAACGACCGAACTCGCCTGGCGGCCCCCTCGATAGCCCGTCCGCCTTTGGACTGCGGCGATTCATCGCCGCTTTTCTTGCGTAGGGCAGCCGGTGAGAGACAGTCTCAGTCCTTCCACGGAAAGCGGCGATGAATCGCCGCACTCCAAAAATTCAGGAAAGGCACAGGTCTCTCAACCGACCTCTCGTCGCTGGCGGAAGCCGCATTATAACCGATGCCAGGGGTACAGACAAGCATCGAATGCCGTCGCACGGGCGGTTGACCGGCAAAGGGTCGTTTGTTAGCTTGAATCGTTCCCCTGACAAAACCTGCTAGAGGCGATAATGGCTTATGAAGTGACGTTGATTACCGGCGATGGTGTCGGGCCGGAATTGGCCGAGGCGGCGCGACGCTGCGTCGACGCCACCGGGGTGGCAATCCACTGGGACGTTCAGGAGGCGGGCGTGGACGTGATGGCGAAGTGCGGCACGCCCCTGCCCGACGCCACGATGGCCAGCATTCGCCGCACGCGGTGTGCCCTGAAGGCCCCCATCACCACGCCCGTCGGCACCGGCTTCCGCAGCGTCAACGTCCATCTGCGCCAGGAGTTGGGCCTGTTCGCCTGCATTCGCCCCTGCAAGTACTATCCGGGCGTGCGGACCTTCTTCAAGCACCGGCCGGTCAACCTGGTCATCGTCCGCGAGAACACCGAGGACCTTTACGCGGGCGTCGAATTCGAGGCCGGCCAGACCGTCACCAGCGAACTGTTCGACTGCATCAACCGGATTTCGCCGCAGCGGCCGATCCGCTCGGGACGCGCGGAAACCGGCATCTCGATCAAGCCGATCAGCATCTCGGGCACCGAGCGGATCGTCCGCTGCGCGTTCGAGTACGCCCGCGAGAACGGCCGCCGCAAGGTGACGGCCGTCCACAAGGCGAACATCATGAAGCACACGGACGGCCTGTTCCTGGCCACCGCCCGCAAAATCGCCCACGAGTTCTCCGACATCGAATTTGAAGACCGGATCGTCGACAACATGTGCATGCAGTTGGTGCAGAAGCCCGAGTTGTACGACGTGTTGGTGCTGCCGAATCTGTACGGCGACATCCTCAGCGACCTGGCGGCCGGATTGGTGGGCGGCCTGGGCATGGCGCCGGGCGCGAACCTCGGCCCCAGCGGCGCCGTTTTCGAGGCCACCCACGGCAGCGCGCCGAAGTACAAGGGGCAGAACAAGGTGAACCCCACGGCGCTGATCCTTTCCGGCATGCTCATGCTTCGCCATCTGAAAGAGCTCGACGCCGCCGACCGCCTCGAAAAGGCCGTAGCCGCCGTGATCGCCGAAGGCAAGGACGTCACCTACGACATGAAGGCCGACCGCAACGATCCCACGGCCGTTGGCACCAGCGAGATGGCCACGGCCATTTGCCGCAAGCTGGGCGGCAAGTAGACGCGGCATCTTGCCGCGTTGCTTGAGCGGTGTAGACGCGGCATCTTGCCACGTTGCGTGATACGTCGAGTAGACGCGGCATCTTGCCGCGTTGCGTGATACGCGCGGTTATTCCCATCCTTGGAACACCCCTCGTGCGGCGCAGCCGCAACCTATCGTCGTTCATTTGAACAGGAGGAAACAGAGGTAACGGAGAATTGGCCCGTCTCCGTTGCCTCTGTTACCTCCTGTTCCGCCCTTCGCGGAGGACTTTGAGGATATCTTCTCCAATCCCGAAAGCTAATGGCATAAGGCGGCAGGATCTGCTTCTGCGGAGTTGCAGTGTGCGTGAAACGCACCGCACCGGATTGTGGTTTCGCCCCGCATAGCACCCGGTTCGTCGAAGTTAGGGTGACGACTGGTCGTCGTATCTGCTTTAGCGATAAGAGATTGATCGCTGCGGTTCGGCGCAAGTCGCCCCCCCCTGAAGAGCGAATTGGTGCAAAACCTCTCCCTGACGAGGGAGCCTGGCTACTTGGTTCTCCGCTCTCGACTCTCAACTCTCGGCCCCGTCCTTTTGTCTAACAACTCGCTCCATTTCCATTTCTTCAATCCTGTCCCCATCTCTTTCGACTCTCGACTCCGTACTCTCGACTCCGTACTCTCCCCCCTCGACTCTCGACCCTGGACTCTGGACTCTGCCGACTCTCCGCTCCGACCATCATGCGCTTTGGTTCGGGGGGTCTTCAAGATCAAGATTTGCACCACCCGAATGGCCGGCATATTGCGGTCGCTCCGGGTGGCGCGGTAGAATCGGGTCAATCGAGGTTCGGCCCTACCGGACCGGGCGATGGTGCGGGCTCGGAACCGGGACGTCCCAACACGGACCGTATTTTGAAAGCCGTCCTGAAACGAAAGGCCGTCTGATGTTTGATCCGTTGTTCGCGGCTGAAAACAGCCTTCCTGCTTTGTCGTACCCGTGGTGGATTACTAACGCTCTCGTGCCAGCGGGGATTTCGGTTCTCGGGTCTCTACTCACCATGCTCAGCGCGTTACTCGTCGCCCACCGCGCGGGACTCTCGATGTGGGAGCCCTACAGCAGAGAACTCTGGTCTGTACGGTTGAGTCTCTATAGGGAAGCCTGCCTGACCGCGGCGACAGCAGCACGTGTCGCGTACAACCGTGCGTACAACTGGGACAACGCCGATTCGGACAAGAGGGGTGAGCTACAGCGCGCGTACGACGACGCAAAGGCTGGACTAGATCGGATTGCGATTCAAACCAAGATCCTTCTTAGCTCACAATTCATTGAGGTGTTCAGCCAGTTTCAACATCAGGTTTACACGCTGGCCAGTGAATCGACGCCTGCAGAGCGATACAAGCATTCAGACAGCGTGCGCGACCTCCAAGGTGAGCTACTGCAAACTGCACGTGACGATTTGAATGTTGGTAGATTGGGAGACAAAGCACTGACGATAGTCTTGTCGGGCATCAAGGATACCCAATCGCCTGCGCCGAAATAAGGGCTGAAAGGGGGACATCAATGATCTAGCGTGTTTGCTCGCCTCAATATCGTTGATTTTTCCTTCTTGGCCTCCCAAAAAAACGTGTTTGAGGACTGTGTGTTATTCACAAGCGATGTCAATTGCATTCCGCTCAATCAAGCAGTCATGCAGGTGGAAAACCGAATCGGAGAAGAAATCATGCGGCGTATCATTAGCGTAACACTGGCGGCTGTTGTGTTGGTCGGTTGCTCTTCGAGAGATGATGCAAACAAGATGATGATTATGGAGCAACAACGGATAAATCTCGACACACTGAAGCAGAATCAAGAGGCACTCGACAAGATACGCCAGAAAGAAAAGGAAATAGCACTTGCCGAGAAGAAGAATGAGGACGCAGTACGAGATATCGAGGCGAGAAAGAAAGAGCTTACGGAATACGAAGCGAAACTAAAGAAGTACGGTGATAGGATTGAGGCTTTGAAGAAAGACGGTGACGACGTATTTGCCAAGAACGAGGCACTACGCGAGAAGATAATGACAGCAAATGCGACCGCTGCGAAAATGGCGGAATTGGCTCAAAGACGAATACCTTTTGCGGAAAGACTTGCAGTCAAAGCGTCAAGCTATCTAAGCACCGCATATCCACCACATATTGCAGCACCGCCGGCCAGGTCTGCGTGGGGGCCTGATGCTAATCCCTATACGAAACACCCAGAAGAGGAGACGGCGTGGAGGGCAACCAAAGAATACCATTACAAACAATGTATAAAGTTGATACAGGACAGCGGAGTGATGGCAATAGAATCTGATGATGTGTTTGAGGCCAAGGCAAGGGACGTGATGGGACGGTATTTGGAGAGGTATATTGAACCCGCTGTTAGAATTGAATCGCAACCGTATGGAAGACTGGTATAGGTAAAAACATCGCAGGGACGTTTGAATGGGCGTTTTTGAGGAAGGTCCATTCAAAAAGGAGTCCCCGCGATGGCAGGTCATCTTACCCTGGAAGAACGTGAAATCATAGCCCACGAGCACAGGGCGGGAAAAATGCAGACGCAGATCGCCGACCGGCTCGGCCGCAGCAAGAGCACGATTTCCCGCGAACTGCGACGCAATCGCAGCCGCAACGGCTATTGGGCGGTGGCGGCCGAGGGAAAGGCTCGGCGGCGGCGGAGTGAACGTCCGTGGGTCGCCAAGATGCAACGGCCGGAAGTGCGGCGTTATGTCCGGGATCGCCTGCGGCGGCGATGGTCGCCCGACCAGATCGCCGGTCGCGCGCGCAGCGACTTTCCCGGCGATCGGCGACAGTGGATTTCGCCCCCAACGATCTACGCCTGGATCGGCGGCGAGGAGGCCACCGGGAAGCACTGGCGGCGTTATCTGCGGCGTCTGGGCCGACAGCGGCCCAACTGGGAAAAACGCGGGCGGATTCGCACCGGCACGAGCATCGAGGGACGCCCCGTGGTCGTGGATCGCCGCCGTCGCTTCGGCGACTGGGAAGGGGACACCATCGTGGGCGCCAACCGACGCGGCGGCGCCGTCACGCTGGTCGAGCGGAAGTCGGGCTATTTGTTGCTGGGCAAGGTTCCCACCTTGCAGGCGGCGACGGTCCGTCAGACCGCCGCCGAGTTGTATCGGACCACGCCTCCGAAGCTGCGGAAGACGCTGACGCTGGACAACGGCAAGGAGTTCGCCGAGCACGAGCGGTTGACGGAGGAAGCCGCTTTGAAGATCTACTTTGCGAAGCCGTACTGCGCGTGGCAGCGCGGCACGAACGAAAACACCAACGGCCTGGTCCGGCAGTTCTTTCCCAAAGGTACGGATCTGGTCGGCATCCCCAATCATCGTTTTACCAAAGTCCAACAACTTCTCAACGACCGTCCGAGAAAACGCCTCGGCTATCGAACTCCCAACGAAGTTCTCGCCTCTCGCCTAAAGGTTGCGATTGAGACTTGACAGCGGGGAACAGAAGTATCTTAATGCAGTCGTGAATGGACTAAGTGAAGTTAAATTGCAGAAAGCCGAGTAGCGGCTCCCGCAGTAAAGTAGGTCAGGCACCCCGTGCCTGACGGTTCGCCGCTTGTTGTCGGCTTGGTGTCAGGTACGGCGTGCCTGACCTACGCGAACTGCGGAGGCCGCAACGAGTAACGTCCCTCTTTCCTTCGCTCAGCCGGATCGCGATGCCTACGCCGGCTCCGTCTGACCGTTGATTGGTTCGACGCGAGTGATGTGCAACAGATCGCAATAGACCGCGTGTCTCGGGAACCGTTCGCCCGGCCTGGGCAGGGCAATGATCAACTCCCGCTCCAGGACAAGCACCATTTCCGGCTGCCGCACTTCGTACGCCGCGCCGTCGGAGACGTGAACGCGGAACGGCTGGAAAGGCTGATGGAGGTCTGAAAAGGGTTTGAAAAGGGGTCACTGAATATCGGCTGTTGTCCGAGGGCGGCCGGGACCGCGAGACGTGAACTCAAGCCCCAGACGGGCCGCGATCCGGCGCATGCACGCCTCGGGCCCAAGCGGCCGACCTCGCTGCACACCGGTGCGAGTGATCGTCGCCAGGTGAAGCGAAATTTCTTGGCGCTGGTTGCGAGGGCCAAAGGCCCTTCCGTTCGCCCAGCCCACGGGCAACGCTCTGGGGAACGGAGGCGATCCTACCGATCGTGCGGCCCAACGGGCCAATCACTCGACGAACGATTGGCCCGTTGGGCCGACAACATTGGTTCCATTGGGCCAATTCTCCAGGGCGTTGCCCTGGCCTGGGTGAACTGAGCCCCTTCGGGGCAAGCAGACTGGCACTGGTTGTGCGGGCCAAAGGCCCTTCCGTTCGCCCAGCCCACGGGCAACGCCCAGGGGGACGGAGGCGATCCTACCGATCGTGCGGCCCAACGGGCCAATCACTCGAAGAACGATTGGCCCGTTGGGCCGACAACATTGGTTCCCTTGGGCCAATTCTCCAGGGCGTTGCCCTGGCCTGGGTGAACTGAGCCCCTTCGGGGCAAGCAAACCGACGCATGCACGCCTCAGGCCCGAGCGGTCGACCTCGCTCCTGGCGGTAATCGTTCACGGTCTGAAACGTAGCAGGCACACGCCGCGTGCCTGCTACGTCTCGCCCGGCCCGTAAACGGTTGAATGGAGTCTACTCGTTGGAAGTGTGCAAACCGCACTCCGTCTTCGCAATGCCGGTCCACCGGCCCGCGCGCTCGTCCTCACCCGACATTACCGCGCGGGTGCATGGCCAGCAACCGATGCTCGGATAGCCCTGGTCGTGCAACGGGTTGTAGGGGATCTGCTCGTCCAGGATTCGCTTCCAAACCTGGCTCTTGGTCCACGTGGCCAGGGGGCTGACCTTCACCAGTCCGAACTTCTTGTCCCAACGGACGACGGGAGTATTGGCCCGCGTGGGACCCTGATCGCGGCGAATCCCCGTGGCCCAGGCGTCGTAGTCCTTGGACACGCGATGGAGCACGTAAACCTTTCGGTCCGAGCAGCAACGATCCGGATCGGTCCGATAGACCGGCCCCCCATGCGCCGCCTCGTAGGCTTCGACCGAAAGTTCGGGCCTCTGGAGGTCCACCACGATGCCGTACTTCTCAGCGATCCGATCCCGCAACTGGAGAGTTTCCCGAAATTGATAGCCCGTGTCGAGATTAAAAATGTACACCCGCGGCTCGATCTTCGCGAGCATGGAGATGATCACGCACCCTTCCGGCCCAAGTCCCGTAGCCATCGTGAACCGCGGAAAGTACTGTTGGACCGCCCAGGCGAGGATCTCTTCGGCAGAGGCCGTTTCCAGGGCCGCATTTTGGCGTTCGATCAAGTCGAGTTGCTCGGCGGTGGGTAATCGTGGCCCTGCGGATTGGGGGGGTAACGGCGTATTTCCGCCGGACGGGTCTTCGATCTTGCTCGGAGGTGGACCGGCCGTTCGAGGCGTCATCGCATGAATCTCTTGGCAGAGGGGGATTGTCATTTGTGGCTTCCCGGATTATACCGTGAAGCGGCCCTCTTGTAAATAAGTAATCTTATCAACATAATGATGTATTATGGACGATACGGATTGCATCGTCCGGTATCCGTGAGTCACTCCAGCGAAAAACCGGCATACCCGTGTGTTCAGGGAGAGCGCGTAGAATAGACTACTCGTGAGACAGATTGGCGACCTGCTCTACGGGGATCAAGATAGGAGGAAACCAATGACTCGTTGGGTCGACATTACTTTTCGTTGTTTGCCGCTGCGATCCGTGCCCAGTTTTGCCCCGCCCGTCGACGCGCCCGAGGAAGCGGCCGAGTTATATCGACGACTGCGGGCGGCGGCCCAAAAGCACGGTCTTCACAACACGTACTATCTGTACGACGGGAAGTGCGTCTTCCACCTGACGAATCACGAGCAGATCGGCACGATCGAATTCGCCTTTGCCGGGACCGTGTTGACGGACGCCGACGACATGCACGCGTTCGGCTGCGACTTGGAGGTGCAGATGACCGGCGAGGTGTGCGAGTGGCTGGTGGCCCCGGTGGTCGACTGGTTCGCCGAATCGGTTCGCGAGGCCGTGAAAGTCGAGTTCGATCGTTTCATTGCGGCCGGCGAGCTGAGCAAGACCGTCGAGCGGTTGCAGCAGATGCAGGCGGCCAGCGATGCCCAGGGCGGCTTTCTGGGGGCCTGGTTGTGAGACCGTCCGCCTTGGGAGTGCGGCGATTCATCGCCGCTTTGCTTACGATCGGCGGCCGGTGAGCCGGCGTTTCAGCCCTTCCGCGGAAAGCGGCGATGAATCGCCGCAGTCCAAAACGCATGCTGGCGCACGGTCCCCCTATCCCTCAGGGCCCTCTTCGCCGGCCCCTTGGTTGACGAAGTCGATCAACTGCCGCAATCGGCCGTAGTTGCGGCGGTTGAAGTGGAAGATCAACCGCGGCAACCCGGCCAAATCGACCTCGTCGCGTTCCTCGGGCAGCGGCTCGCCGACGCTGAATCGGCCGTCAATGAGGATATCCCGGAAGCGGTCGTTGATTTCCTCGATCACCCCTTCCCTCAGCGGCAACCGCAACCGGATCACGAGGTTGGTGCGCACGTACCGCATGCTGTGATACACGCGATAGAAGCGCAAGGTTTCTTCCACCGCCTCATCCACGCGGTTCGTGAGGCGGTAGAGCGACATGTCTTCTTCGCTGATCATGCCGCGGCCGAGCAACTGCCGACGGACGAAGCGGTCGAAAGCAGTCCAGTAGTCGCCGCCGGGCTCATCCAACAGCACGACCGGCATCATGTCGTGCTTGCCGGTCTGGAGCAGCGTCAGCACTTCCAGCCCTTCGTCGAGCGTGCCAAACCCGCCGGGCATCAGGCAGAAGGCGTCGCTCTCCTTGACGAACATCAGCTTGCGGGTGAAGAAGTACTTCATGTAGACCAGCTTGCGGTCGCCGGCGATGATTCGATTGGTCGACTGCTCGAAGGGCAGCAGGATGTTCAGGCCCATCGAGTGTTCGCGGCCGGCGCCCACGTGCCCGCCCTCCATGATCCCGCTGGCCCCGCCGGTAACCACGAACCAGTCGTGCTCGGCCATCGCCTGGCCGAAGGCCACGGCCTGCCGATATGCCGGCTGATCGGGGGTGGTGCGGGCGGAGCCAAAGACCGTCACCTTCCGGTTGTGCCGGTACGGCGAGAATACCTTGAAGGCATAACGCAACTCCCGCAGCGTGCGGCTGATGATCTTCAAGTCGCCTCGGCTGGCGTGGTCGCCGGCCAGCTTGTCGGCCGACTCCTTGATCGTGTCGATCAGTTCGGTGATCCGTTTCGGCGGTGTGGGGGGCGGCGTATCGGTCACAGAGTCTCTTTTACCACGAATTTGCAGGGGACGGAAGGCGAACGAGCGGGCCGAGGGGGCGGGGCCAGGAGAGGAAACGGCAATCGCGTCGCGACGATTCCCAATCAAGATGACCGAGCGACAGATCGTATGCATCGCTCCAAGTTCATTTCTTTGTTCACCCCCCCGTGCGACTGACAATGTACCCTCTTGCCATTCCCTAGTGGTCCCCGTAGACTCGTGACTATGGTACGGACTATCTTGGAGCAGGCTCTTACGATCGTCAAACTGGATCACCGCTACGACTGGCCTTTGTCGTTCGAGCGCCACGCGTGACGAAGCGGTACGCGTAATGGCGCAAGAATAGGTAAGGGAGATGGGTATTGGCATGACCGCGGCGGCCGTTTTCCAGCATTGTGTCGAGGCCATGCGCCACGGTTTGCTCATCGAGCGGGAGACCAACAAAGACAAGGAGTTTCATTTCCAGAACTGGTTCAGGAAACGTTTGCGGGAGACAGGGCTGAACTTCGATCAGGGCGGGCGGAACACATATCCAGACTTTACAATGGTGGAATTCACGGACGGTTACGAAATCAAGGGCTTGGCCTATCCTGGCCGTGATGCCACCTTTGACAGCAACAGTCAAGTCCCACGCGGGCTGCACAACGGTCGTAAAATTTACTATGTGTTTGGCCGCTATCCGAAGAATCCCGACGGCAACAAGTACCCTGTGCTCGACGTAGTGCTGTGCCACGGCGACTTTCTCAATGTGGACCACAACTACGAGCACAAGAACAAGAGCGTCAAAGGGTTTGGCAGCTACGGAGACATTCTCATTCGCGACCGGAAGATGTACGTCGTGCCTACTCCTTTTCACCTCGTCGACGGAGTCGCCCATCGACAGACGCTCATTTTGCCGGCCGACGTACAGCCGGGTGCGGGATTTCTTGAGGTCGGCATGCTCAGGCGAGTGGAGGCTGCCCAAGTGGTTGTCGGCTATGCGTTCGATTTGCAGACGAACGAACTAACGCCACGGAGAGTAAACAATCCCGGGGCGGGAAATGAGCACACCTTTCGGGCGTGGCGATTAGAGGGATCGAATGTGTCTCCGGTAGCGATGCGCACGGTCGCCACGTCTGATCTTGAACCGGAGACAGACACAGATGAGCCGCATGACTGAACTGCGAGTCATCGAGACCGACGCGTTTCCGTTCGAGTTCCTCTCGCGGATTGGAGAACGCGAGAGCTGGCGAAAGGAGGTTCATCGGCCGATTTATCATGTACACAAGTGGTGGGCCAAGCGGCTGGGGACCGTTTTTCGAGGGATTCTCTTGGGATGCATGTTACCGGAGGACGCCGATTTTCCGCAGCGATTCTATCAACGCCACGCTTTTAGCGGCACGACCGTCTTCGACCCGTTTATGGGTTCCGGGACCACAATCGGCGAGTCGCATAAACTTGGTCTGAGCGCGCTTGGCCGGGATATAAATCCTGTCGCGGTCGAATCTGTTCGTGTTGCGCTGGGACCGCTCGATAGGCGGAGAGTCAAGCAGGCGTTCACGGAATTGTCTTGTGGCATCGGAGAGACGATCCGCGCACTCTACCGATCGATCGACGCGAAGGGACGTCCTTGCGACGTTCTATACTACTTCTGGGTCATGCAGGCTACCTGCCCCGATTGTAGGCAGACCGTGGACCTGTTTCCTTCGTACGTGATTGCCAGAAATGCCTCCCCAAAGAAGACCGAAGTGCAGATTCTCTGCCCGTCGTGTGGCGAGATCTTTTCGGGCATTCGCGGCGAGAAGTCGGCCGTCTGCCCATCCTGCGGCCGCGCATTCAGCCCGGAGCAAGGGCCAGCTACGGGGAGAAGCGCTGCCTGCAATCATTGCGGGGCGCACTTCACGATTCTGGATGCTATCGAAGGAAGACGACCACCGTTTCGTCTCTACGGCAAGTTGGTTTTGACGAAGAGTGGCAGAAAAGAGTATCTGCCTGCTTCCCCGGCCGACGTGGAAGCCTATGGGGGTTGTTCCCAGGCGCTGAAGAAACAGGTTGCGGAGAGAGTCATCACAATTCCCGCCCTGACCTTGGAGGACGGCTACAACACTCGGCAAGCGATGAGCTATGGGTTTTCGTCGTGGCGCGACTTCTTCAACGATCGGCAACTCCTTGCGCTGTCGCTGCTGCGCGGCGATTACTGGCATCACCGATGCGTCAACAAGAGACGCGCTCCTGATGCTGTTCTCGGGCGTTCTCGAGTTCAACAACGTGTTTGCCAGCTATAAAGGCGAGGGGACCGGGGCCGTACGCCACATGTTCGCACACCACATCCTCAAGCCCGAACGCACGCCAATCGAAGCAAATGTCTGGGGGACACCCAAGAGTTCCGGTTCGTTTTCCAACCTCTATCGCAGCCGCTTGCTCCGGGCCATCGACTACCGTGAAGCGCCAACCGAAGTCAATGGAACGGGAATCGCCAAGGGCCTAGTCTGCTCCCCGCCGTTTACGGGGGAATTGCACCCCTGGGGCGAACCGATGCCGGCACGAACTATTGCGATCTCCTGTGGCGATTCGTCGGTCACTGGTCTCCCCAGCCGTAGCATCGACCTGATCGTCACCGATCCTCCGTTCTTCGACAACGTTCATTACTCAGAGCTGGCCGATTTCTTCTTCGCTTGGCAGCAGTTGTCGAGTGGAGAGCCAGTACATAGCACGCGCAGCAAGAACGAAGTCCAAGACTCCACGGCCGAATTCTTTTCCAGGAAGCTCCAAGCAGTCTTCCACGAGTGCCACCGCCTGTTGAAAGATGATGGTCTGCTCGTATTCACTTATCACCATTCGCGAAACGATGGATGGAAGGCTCTGGCCGACGCTGTGATCAGGGCTGGGTTCATCGCTGTGAATTCGCACCCAGTCAAAGCCGAAATGTCGGTCGCTACGCCGAAATCACAGGCAAAGGAGCCGATTCAACTCGATATCATCATCGTCTGTCGCAAAGCATCGACAGCACGACTACCTGTCACCATGGACGATGCGGTCGCGTCTGCCCGGGCGAAACTGCAACGTCTTGACGCGGCCGGGTTCTGCCTGTCTCGAAATGACCAGAAGATCGTTCTTTACGGACAATTGTTAACGACCCTTTCAGTTGTTGCCGACGCGGACGCAGTCGCTGGTCGCGTAGAGCGAGAGTTGGCCGATCTCCGGCTCCCTGTCTACCCTGCTCAGGGGTCAGATTGGCCTTTGCCCGGTGCCGATTTGGGCGCGCTGCGCGACCAGCGTGCGCAGGCTAAGAGTCACAAATCGCGGCATTCCCAACGCGCCCAGTCGCTTCGTCTTTTTCCTGACATCTGAACCCGAGCCTTGGTCTCATCGAACGGTCGCTAGCTCGGCGAATCGAGATAGGGGTCCTGTCCCATTTGCCGCTGCATCTTCTTGCGTTCCTTCTCGAAGTAGACCAGCGCCTTGCGCTGGCGGAAATGGCGGCGCTCGATCTTTCGCTGGGCCTTGCGGAAGAGCCGGCCCAATTGGTCGAACGCGGCGGCCGCCGTTTCCCCCAGTTCTTTGTACTTCCGCGACTTGTCCGGCCCCAGCCCGGCCAACAGCAAATCGTCGTCCAGGGCGAGATACTGGCGGAACGTGCCGGGATCGCCCTGCCGCCCGCAACGCCCGATCAATTGCCGGTCGATCCGGCTGGCATCGTGCATTTCGGTGCAGATCACGTGCAGCCCGCCAAACTTCGCCACTCCCTCGCCGAGCTTGATGTCGGTGCCGCGTCCGGCCATGTTCGTAGAAACCGTTACGGTCGCGGGCAGTCCGGCACGGGCGATGATCTCAGCCTCGGCGGCGATCTGGTTGGCGTTCAGAATCCGATGTTCGATGCCGGCGGCGTTCAGCAGGGCGGAAAGTTGCTCCGATTTGTCGATTGAGCGGGTGCCGATCAACACCGGCCGTCCGGCGGCGTGCAGTTGGCGGACCTCCTCGACAACGGCCACCCACTTGTTGTCGGACACGCCGAACACGCGGTCCGGCCAGCGCTGGCGGATGGCGGGCCGGTTGGTGGGAATCGGCAGCACGTGGCAGCGGTAGATGCGCCGCAGTTCGCGTGCGGAGCCCATCGCCGTGCCGGTCATGCCGGCCAGGTTCTCGTAGCGGAGAAAGAAGTCCTGCACGGTGACCCGGGCCGCCTGCCCGGTTTCCACGGTGACCTCGACGGCCTCCTTCGCTTCGACGGCCTGATGGATGCCGTCGCGCCATTTGCGGCCCTCGGAGAGCCGGCCGGTGAACTCGTCGACGATGACGATCTCGCCGTCGCGGACGACGTACTGCCGGTCGCGGTGATACTCGCGGTCGACGAGAATCGCCCGCTCCACGTACTGGTAGATGTTGACCATGCCCACGGTGTCCATGGCCGCGGGCTTGGGCAGCAGGCGGACCTTCTGCCGGCCCTCGCGCGTCAATTCGACCGTCTTCTTCTCGTGGTCGTATTCGTAGTCCTCGTCGTCGACGAACTGCTCGATGGACGTGGAACTCCACTTGTAGCACTCCACCGCCAGACGCTGCTCCTCGGTCGGCAGCGCGCTGATGATCAGCGGCGTGCGGGCCTCGTCGATGAGGATGCTGTCGGCCTCGTCGACCAGCGCGAAATAGGGCTCCCTCTGGACGGGCTTCTCGTCGGCTGCGGCAGGGCCCTTGTTCAACATGCCGCCCAACAGGTCGGCCTGCCCCTCGCCGATGCGGCGCAACAGCAACCGGTCGCGGAGGAAGTCGAAACCGAACTCCTTGGCGGTGCCGTACGTAACGTCGCAAGCGTAGGCCTTGCGGCGCTGGGGCTGCGACATCTCGGTTTCCACCACGCCCACGCTCATGCCGAGAGTCTCGTAGATCGGCCGCATCCATTCGGCGTCGCGGCGGGCGAGGTAGTCGTTGACCGTCGCAAGGTGGCAGCCGTGGCCCATCAGGCCGTGCAGGTAGAGCGGCAGCGTGGCCGACAGCGTCTTTCCCTCGCCCGTCTGCATCTCGACGATCGAGCGATGGAACATGGCGATGCCGCCGAGCACCTGCACGTCGAAGTGCCGCATGTTGACGGTGCGCCGGCCGGCCTCGCGCACCAGCGCGTAGCCTTCCACCAGCAACCTTGCCAGCGGTTCGCCGCTCTTGGCGCGGTAACGTAGCGAGAGGCTTCGCTTGCGGAGTTGCTCGTCGCTGAGATCCTGCATCTGCGGCTCGAGAGCGGCGATTTTCGGCAGCAACCCGGCCCAGCGCATCAGGCGCCAACCGTTCAGACCGCCCGCCAGACTCCCTAATTGCGACCGGATGCCGCTGGAAATATCGCTCACGATTCGCTCGCCGGGGTTAGCAGTCCACTCTCGAATTATACTGCGCCCGGGCAGGCATGCGGCCGGCCTTATGGCCCCACCGGACGCACCGGCTTGGCTTCGGCGCCGGCGTTTGCGGCCGCCGGGAGGTCCATGATGTCCACCGGCCGGTCCGAGGCGCCATCCCTCGGCCGCGGCTGGATCGTTTGGACAACCGCCTTGCGCCCCCCGACGCTCGCGTCGGCCGCCGCGTCCTCAACCGGCTTGGGAGTGCGATCCTCGGAAACGGTGATCGTGCGGGCCGAGGAAGCCCCGGCCATCGAGGGCAGCGACGTTCGCGTTTCGGGCTGCGTGGGCACAAGCGGCGCCGAACTCGCGCGGACGCGCCCCGGTAATTCACACTGCCGCCCGACGGAGCGAATGGGCTGGCAGCGCCGGCTGGCGGGGCTACCGATGAGGGGCGACCCGGCAGCGGATTGCCCGGCAACGTCGAGGTCGGCCTCGGCGCCGTGGCACTTGGTATGAGCCCCGCAGGCGAGCCGGGCTGCGGGCTTACGACGGCGGCTGGCGGCTGGTACGGGGGCAACTGGGGAGTCGCCGGCGGCTGGGACGGAGGCAGTTGGGGAGCGGCCGACGGCTGGAACGTGGACGAAGTCGCAGGCGCCTGCAGGGCCACTGCACCATGGGCGGCGAGGTGACGGCCGGCGTTTGTGGCGCGGTTTGCACCAGCGGCGGCGTCTGGTAACCGGGATCCGCGGGTCGCCCAATTGCCGCGCCGGTCGGTGGGGGCGGAATCGTCGTGCGCGGGCAGAACGGATCGCGCGTCGGTGCCTGACTCTTGCAGCCCGCCAGCAATAGGCCGATCACCAATAGCATCCAGGGTCGCGTCATGGGCAGACTCCGTTCTGCCTTGCAGATCGGTTGACGAGCTTCTCCGACGGGGATCCCGGGCCGCGCTGCCGCCGGGGCCGATAGGGTAGCGTTTTCCGGGCCCGTGTCCAGAGCGATTTTCAGAATCCGGCGGCCTTCCCCTGACGCTGCGCCAGGGCAGCGGGAAACACCACCTGGGGATGACGGAGGGGGGTCGCGCGGCCTTTCGTCACGCCGGCCCGCTCGCTCTCTGCGACGAACGGATTGTCGATTCGCAGCGGTGGCGGGCCGCCTTGCCGCGTTTCCGACGCTTCTGCCGCTTCGCCTGACGCATAAACGCTCTGAACTACGATGGGGCGAGGCGACTCAGAACCGGGAGTCATTACGCCGGGAGGATAGGCGAACGGGCTGTACCCGAATGTTCGGGCAACTCGGTAGCTATAGTAGACCGGCGGGTACAGGGAAAAGTAGGGAACATCGCTCAAGTACGTGCTTGCGTACCCGTAAGTCCAGCAGCAGGAAGAACACGGCCAGCCGTACGTCGCGTATTGGCCATTTGCCGAACGAGGAAGGGCCAGAGCTGCCGCAGCGACAAGGCCGACGAGGATTAGTCTTGTATTCATCGCAGCCACCTCACTTATGCCATTCGGGCCTTCTTGCCTATCTCACCAGCATCATACCCGATTGTCCGTTCAAGGCAAGCCTAGCAAGGGCTTGTTTTCCTGCTGCTTTAGAGGGGGGCCGAGCTTCGGCATCTGATGCGGCTTGTCGGCGCCGGCGATGGTCGGCGCCGTGACAATCGTCCCCAGGTCTTCTTTGGAGACTTCTGGCCCGCATCCGCCCAGAAACAGCAGAGCAATCAACGCAAGACTCAGCCGATGTTGCATGTCAAGGACTCCCGTTCGATGGCCATCTGTGCAATCATCTATTGTAGTAGGCGAAGGCCCGTCCGCAAAGCTCCCGACCCGCCCCGGCACTGCCGACCATGAATGCCGTTTCGCTAACCAATGCCTTGAAAGAGGAGTCGTCGCGGCTGGGGTTTGACCTGGCCGGGGCCACACCCGCCGTGGCTCCCCCCGACTTCGAGCGCTTCCGGCACTGGCTCGCCGAGGGCAATGCCGGCCAAATGCACTACCTTGCCGACCGGCTGGATGCCTATCGCCATCCCGCGCGCTTGCTCGACGGTGCGAAGAGCATCCTCATGCTCGGCACGAACTATCGCACCGTGGAGCCGGTGGCAGCCGGACGTGGCCAGGCGAGCGTGTCGAGATACGCCTGGGGCGCCGACTACCACGAAGTCATCCGTCGCCGGCTGCACAGACTGGCCGACTTTCATCGCCGGCTTACGCCCACGGCGGGGGTCCGCGGCGTGGTCGACACGGCCCCGCTGCTGGAACGGCAGTTTGGCCAACTGGCCGGACTCGGTTGGATCGGCAAGAACACGACGCTCATCAATCGGCGATTCGGCAGTTGGTTCTTCCTGTCCGCGCTGCTGAGCACCGAGGAGTTGGCGTACGATGAACCGAACGAGGTCGGCCCTTGCGGATCGTGCCGCGCGTGTCTCGACGCCTGTCCCAGCGGCGCGCTGGTTGAGCCCTATCGCCTCGACGCACGGAAGTGCGTCAGCTATCTCACGATCGAGTTGCGCGGGGCCGTGCCGGCGGAGCTTCGTGCGGCGTGCGGCCATCGGCTCTTCGGCTGCGATGCCTGCCAAGAGGCGTGCCCCTGGAATCGCCGCACGCCCGCGACCTTGGCGCCGGCATTCCAGCCCGGTGCGGGCATGAACCCCGTCGAACTCGCCGTGCTGCGTGCCCTCGACGAGGCGGCGTTCCGCGGCCGTTTTCGTCACACGCCCTTGTGGCGGGCAAAACGGGAGGGCATTCTGCGGAACGCCGACATCGCGGACGGGCAAGGTGAATAGGCGGCGACGCATCATCCGATGCGAATCGGCATTTGCCGACGTTGCTGGCGGCAAATGAGCTGTAGTCGGCCGCGGCCAACAGCGCCGCTTCGGCTGGCCGCTTAGGCCAATCCGTCTTGTGTGCCGCAGGGCCCATCGTTATACTCCCGCCCGCCCTATCGTTCCGAGAAACCGGAGGGATACGCCCGTGCTCCGTCGAGTCCGTTCCGTACTTGGAAACCTCGCTTGGCTTATTCGTCCAGGGGGTTTGCGCGAGACACTAGCAGGGCACGAACGGCGGTTGGCCGAGTTGCGCATTGTCGCCTACGACCTGCGGCGTCACGACCGTTCCCAGGCGTGGGTTTACGGCCATCACATGCGATTGGATCCCGACGACACCATGGCGTCGCCGGAACTGAGCGACACGGGAACGCATGAGCCATTCCAGACTGAATTCATGCTGCAACAAATTCGGCCCGGCGATACGGTGCTCGACATCGGCGCCAATATCGGCTACTATACGCTGTTGTTCGCGCGGCAGGTGGGACCGCAGGGATGCGTCTTCGCCTTCGAGCCCGACCCGCGGAACTTCGCCTTGCTCAAACTGAACGTCCGGCAGAACGGCTACACCAACGTGACGTTGGTCCAGAAGGCGGTTGCGGCGCAGTCGGGCCAGTTGCGGTTGTTCCGCAATCCCGGGGACCGAGGGGACCACCGGATCTATGACTCGAACGAGCGGCGTGAGTCGGTCGCGGTGGAGGTCGTGACGCTGGACGAGTTCTTCGCCGATCACCGGGGACGGATTGCCTTCGCGAAGATGGACATCCAAGGCGCCGAGGGCGCCGCGATCGAAGGGATGAAGCAGGTCCTCTCGCGAAACCGCGACATGCGGATCGTCATGGAGTTCTGGGCACGAGGGTTGGGGATGTGCGGATACGACCCCGAGCAGTTCCTCCGCAAACTGCTGCAGATGGGTTATCACATCCAGGTGATCGACGAGAAGTCGCAACAGATTTTGCCGCTGGACATTCCAGTCCTCTTGTCGCAGCGTCCCGTGCACCCGGAACCCGAGTTCTTCACGAATCTGTTCTGCGAGCCCGGCGCCGTGGGCGACGCGGGTACCGGCGTGTGAAACGCAAACAGACGCCCCGACATACCTTCTCCCCACGCTACCGCTTCGATCTCCACATGCCCACGACATCCGCAGCCGTGGCAGCGGGCGCAGCATGGGATGGTTTACCTGGGTGAGCCGAGTCATAACTCCATGCACCCAGTTTCTAGCTGCCCGGCTGGGTTATGGGATGCGCGACACTCCTCATCGTTGGGGTCACGTTACTCGAGTCCGACATCGCCATGTCGAAATTCAAATCACTGAGAAGCCGTGGCGCGAACCACTTTATGAGTCAAATCCCCGTTCGTGCCAATTGTCTGGGAGTTGTTGCCCGTTCAACCCCTTCGCCGCTGCAATTCCGAAAGCTCGACCCGGGGGACGCTTGGGCGTTGCCCGTAGATCCATCCCCGGCAACGCCGCCCCTTGGATCGAGGCCGCCACGGCACAGCCGACCAGGCAGTCCAGCCAGTGGTTGTCCACGGCGGCCACCCGCAACTTCCATTCGTCCACCGTACGGCCGCGACCCTCGGTCTTCACCCGATATTCGGCGGTGATGTGCTCGGCAAAGAGGCGGTGCAGCTCGGGCCGGTCACCGAAGACAGAAAGGCAGCCGCGGTCGCCCATCGTCACGGCCGAACTTGTCGCCAACACACCCCGGAAGCTCCGGCGTCGGGTCACTTTGGGTCGATGCCACCGAGCAATTCGACGTTTGGACCTACCGCGAGACCGGCACTCCGGGCACCGTGCGGGCGACAGTCCCGGACTACATGTCGCGTTCGATGAGCGCCGCGCCGGCAAGAGTGCGGCAAGGGACCGACATTCGGATCCAGTCTGTGCATCGCTTCCAGTGACGGACGGCGGCCTCAGGCTGGCCATGGAGAACGAGATACTGGGCCAGAACGTAGTGAAACGCCAACTGCTCGCGGCCGTCCAGGGGTGCGCTGAGCCGGTCGGCGGCCTCCCTGGCAGCAAGTATTTGAGCATCGAGGGAAGTCGACCAACCGCCGCAGAAGTCGCGTCTTCTGCATGCCGTTAGCAGCTTGCGCCGCAAGTACTTACGTCGACCATTCGCAAGGCCGGTCCGGCAGGCTTCGATGCCTCTGGATTTTTCTGCCGGCTTTGCTACAATACCGGCTACCGATTCCCCTCCGAAAGAAATACAGCCAAGTCCAACCTGGAGAGTGGCCCGATGGACATCACCGCGATGGCCGATGACGTGGGCGTCCGACGAGTACGCGTTCGCGGCCGCATCGTGCAGAACTCGCTCGGCGAGCAATGGTCTACGCTCGACCGGCTTTTGAGTCCGGGCGAGCCGCCTCGCCCCCTGCTGCTGGACCTGGCTGATGCCGACTTCATCGACTCCAGCGGGCTCAGTTTTCTGCTGATGTGGCACAAGCGTTACTGCACCGCCGGCCAGAAACTCATCCTGCACTCCATCCAGCCGATGGTCTTCGACGTGCTTCGCACCATGCGGCTGGATTCCGTCTTTCACATCGCCGCGGATGAAGAGACCGGCCGCCAAATGACCGAAGGAGCCGTGGGATGAGCGCGCAGACAGAACCCGTTCATTTCGAGGAGATGCTGCAACTCGACAACCTCTCGTCGGAGAAGGCCACGGCGCAGTTGATCGAACTGGCCGTGCGATTGCCCGCCAGCGACGTCTTCATCGTCGCCAACGAGTCGAATGCGACGATCGCCGCGCGGCACTTCGGGCTGATGCGGCAACTCGGCGTCTGCTCGTCGGAGACCGGCAAGCGGCTGATCAGTCACTTCAAGGCCTTTGCCGCGATGGACGTCGTCCAGAACCGGCGTCCGCAGGACGGGCGGGCGGTCTTCTCCGAGGCCGCCGGCGGACAGATCGACCTCCGCATCAACACGATCCCCACGCTGTACGGCGAGGACATGACCGTCCGGCTCCTCCGCCGCAGCGCCGAAAAGCTCGATCTCTCGACCCTCGGTTTCCACCGCAAGGACCTCAGCGACCTGTACAACCTGCTGAGCAAGCCCAGCGGATTGCTGCTGGTCACGGGACCGACGGGTTCGGGCAAGACCACTACCCTGTACGCTTGCCTGCAGCACCTCAACAACGGCCAGCGCAAGATCAACACGATCGAAGACCCGGTGGAGTTCGCCTTCGACGGCGTGCGGCAGTCGCAGATCAACCCGCGCATCGAACTGGACTTCCCCGAGTTGCTGCGGAGCGTGCTGCGCCAAGCGCCCGACGTCATCATGATCGGCGAGATTCGCGATCCCACGACCGCCGACACCGCCGTGCTGGCGGCCAACAGCGGCCACATGGTGCTGGCCACGCTGCATGCGCCGGTGGCCGCCGCCGCCATCGACAGCATGCTCGCCTACAACGTCCAACCGCATTTTCTCTCCACCTGCCTGCTGGGCGTCATCTCGCAGCGGCTGGTGCGCACGCTCTGCCCGCACTGCAAGGTGTCGTACGACCTGAGCGGCGCTCCCAAGACCTTCGAAGACGTGAAACGCTGGCTGGAACCGGGCGAAGGCGAGATGATCTACTCGGCTCCCGGTTGCGCCACTGCTACCGTGAAGGCTATACCGACCGCACGGGCGTGTTCGAGGTGCTGCGCGTCAGCAACGAGATTCGCCGCTATATTCTCGATCGTAACAGTGCCCGCGAGATCCGCGCCAAGGCGATCGAACAGGGCATGCTCGATCTGCGGCGCTCGGCGCTGTTGAAGGTCGCCAAGGGCGTGACGAGCACGGAAGAGGTCGTTCGCATGATCTCGACCGAACACCTCATGCCCGACTGATCGCGGGCCCTCGGCGCCAGGAACCGGTCCAGGAACAGACTCGTAGAACGGAATTGATTTCGTTTGCGCTGATCGAAATCCGCTCTAGCCCGGTTTATTCACAAAGAAATCGCCCGTAGCTGTAAGGTGTGATTTGCTAAGCATTTAACAACATGCCACCCATAGGCACTATGTTTTTCCGATGTGGCTGGATGCCGGTGTTTTCAAGGCAATTGCTAATTTGTGAATAATCCGGGCTAGCGGGAAGTCGCGGACGTGTTCTTGGACAAGTTCCCAAGGTGATTCGTCCCGCCGGAGGAGCGAATCGAACGATGGCCTTCTACCGCTTCCTGGCCGACTCCGTCGTGGTGTTGCACTTCGCTTACGTGGCATTCGTCGTGGGCGGGACGGCGGCCATCGTGGCGGGCGTCGCCCGGCGCTGGCAATGGGTGCGGAATTTCCGGTTCCGCGCGATCCACTTTCTGATGATCGCCGTGGTGGCCGCCGAGTCGTTAGGCGGCATTCTTTGTCCGCTGACGGAGTGGGAGGACCGGCTTCGCGAAAAGGCCGGCGAATCGACCGAGCCGGTTTCGTTCGTCGGCCGCTGGATTCACAAGCTGCTATTCGTCGACTTGCCGC
This sequence comes from uncultured Planctomycetaceae bacterium, assembly GCA_963759115.1. Taxonomy (GTDB): domain Bacteria; phylum Planctomycetota; class Planctomycetia; order Pirellulales; family Thermoguttaceae; genus CAVWXT01. The sequence goes on along the minus strand of CAVWXT010000005.1, from coordinate 1,090,160 downwards.
CCTCCGTACTCTCGACCTGTTACTGCCTTTTCGGCCTGGCCGTGCTGTTGCTGTTGGTCGTGGCCCCGCCGCGCTGGCCATGGAAGCGCGAGCCATGATGGGCGGCGGCTGACAGACGTCGGACCGCCGCACGGGCACGGACCGGCCGTCGGCCCCGCGGCCAACGTGACTCCCGCGTCACTCGATCCCCAGTTCCATCTTCGCCGCGTAGAACGCCTCCATCGCAAACTTGAGATCGTCCGGCGTATGGGCGGCGGAAACCTGCACGCGGATGCGGGCCTTGTCCTTCGGCACCACCGGATACGAGAAGCCGACGACGTAGACGCCGCGCCGCAGCATCGCCTCGGCCATCCGCGCGGCCAGCACCGCGTCGCCCAGCATGATCGGGCAAATCGGGTGCACGCCCGGCGTGATGCTGGAAGCCGCGCTCGGCCATCCCTTCGCGGAAGAGCTTGCGTGTTCGATTCCAGCCGGTCGCGCAGCTCGGTCGAGCGGGAGAGCAGATTCGAGCGTCTTCATCGAGGCCGCCGACGATCGGCGGGGCCAGCGTGTTGGAGAACAGGTACGGCCGGCTGCGCTGGCGCAGCATGTCGATGATCTCCTTCCGCCCGCTGGTGTAGCCGCCGCTGGCGCCGCCCAGGGCCTTGCCCAGCGTGCCGGTGATGATGTCGACGCGGCCCATGCACGCCGTGATGCTCGGGCGTGCCGCGGCCGTGCTTGCCCATGAAGCCGACGGCGTGCGAGTCGTCGACCATCACCAGGGCGTCGTACTTGTCGGCCAGATCGCAGATGCCGGGCAGGTTGGCGATGATGCCGTCCATCGAGAATACGCCGTCGGTGGCGATCAACGCGGAAGCGGGCGTCGGCCGCCTGCTTGAGCTGCTCCTCCAGGTCGGCCATGTCGTTGTTCTTGTAGCGGAACCGCTGCGCCTTGCACAGCCGCACGCCGTCGATGATGCTGGCGTGGTTCAACTCGTCGGAGATGATCGCGTCTTCGGCGCCGAAGAGCGTCTCGAACAGGCCGCCGTTGGCGTCGAAGCACGACGAGTAGAGGATCGTGTCGTCGGTGCCGAGGAAGCGGCTGATCTTCCGCTTCGAGTTGCTTGTGGATCTGCTGCGTGCCGCAGATGAAGCGGACGCTGGCCATGCCGTAGCCCCATTGGTCCAGCGCCTCGTGGGCGGCGGCGATCGACCTCGGGATGATCGGCCAGGCCCGAGGTAGTTGTTGGCGCAGAGATTCAGCACCGGCTCGCTGTTCGAGCACGCCCACCCGGGCGCTTTGCGGGCGTGGTGATGACCCGCTCGCCCTTGAACAGGCCGGCGTCGCGGATTTGTTGGAGTTGATCGGATAGGTAGCTTTTCATGGAACCGAACATGGCGATATTCCTTGCGACAGTGTCGTAGTTGCTTGTCTGTCCTATTTCCACTCGCCATACACAACCATGCCGGTGCGGAGAATATCATCGCGCAAGGAGGGCGATTGGATGGCGGAGTAAGCTTGAACATCGAACCGGTACGGCAGGGGCAACTCGTCCATTTCAGAGGCGATCGACGCCGCCCGCAGATCGTCGAAGTCGCCCTGAATCGTCAAATCGATGTCGGACTCCGGCCGGTGCGTGCCCTGGGCGCGGGAACCGTAAAGCATCGCGGCGGTAACGTCCCGATGCCGGCGAAAGACGCCGAGAATCAAATCCATGTCGCGGCTGGAAAGACCGCCCTGATCCGTCGCACGGCCGTCCATCACGACGTTGTCCTTTTCGAGAGCCAGGCGTGCAATGCAAGCATGGCGGGCAAGTAGCGGTCGGCCAAGGCGTCGACGGCGGCGGGAAAAGCCTGTTCGTCGTAGGTGTGCGAAAGCAAATTGCGGTGGTCGAGCATATCGATCCACACTTGGCCGTCCGGGAGAATCTTGGCCGCAAAGGCTTCCTTGACGACGTTGCGAGGCGTCGCCGGCTCGATGACGACGCCGCTGAATTCCAAATAGTCCTTGAGCGTTTTCCAGGCCAATTCCAAGGTGAATTCAAAGCGTTGGATTACACCTTCTTTTTCCAAGAGCGAAAGCCGCTCGACGCCGTCTGCCAGCGGTTGCCGCAACAACAGAACGGTCCGATCCAGATTCTGAAAACGTTGCTGCCACCGGACGTTTGAATTCATTGCTTGGCCCTCGGCTCTTGCGTACCAGATTTGCATCGCGTCGCGCTGAAGCATGACCTACGGCACTATTCCTTCTCGGGTGGTCGAATTTGCTGTTTCAGGTCATCGGTCAGAAGCTCCCAAAGCTCCGGATGGGCTTCCACCAATCGGGCGATGTCGGCAAGATCCTTGATCCGCTTGCTTTGTCTTCGCGACGGCTCACCCCAGGCCTTTATCTTACCCCGCAGGGTATCCTCCAGCGACGCCACTCGCAGAAGAATGCCATGCACGTCACCGGCAACGGCTCGCGCCGGAAACTCCCGGTAGAAATCCTCCGTGCTGAGTTGGAGGCTGACTTTCGAGCGACCCTGGAAGTTGACGGACCATGCGAATTTCTCGGCTCGAAAGCCCGCCTCTTCGAGCAGCGCCACGGCCCGGTCGACGGCCTCGGTCGCCACGACGAAGTCCACGTCCTGAGTAACCATCGGCTCGCGTGCCCAATAGTTCACGGCAACGCCACCGATGGCGCACCAGGCAATATCGGCCCTTTCCAGGCAATCCACCAACCGCATCACATCGTCGGTGCCGCCCGACGTCTGCCAGTCGTAGAACTGTTTCGCAGTCATGCCGTTGCCGTTAACGCTTCTTTGCCTGAATCGCCTCATCGGCCAGTTTGTCCAAAACGCCCTCCGACTCCGCGAATGCCTTGGACCATTCTCGATCGGCCTCCAACTCGTCAAGCAGCCACTTTGCCAGGGCGTTTTGCTCCGTATCCGGCAGCTTGGTCGCTTCGTCGAATGCCTTTGCCAGCAGCGTGGTCATGGGACGCGTCCGTTTGCCGCCTGCAATTTCGTGTATTGTTCGTGCGTGACATTCCAGTGGCTGGTCATGCCGCTTTTCTCGAAACCAGAACCCTGAGTACGTTGTCTAGCGGGATCTGTTTCGAGAGCGGATAGACGCGGAGTGTTCCAGCAGCAAAATAATTGGTCCACGGATAGTCACGCGAGTGGTTTGTCCTCTTGACTTTTCGAATCTCGACCTCGCCAACGATCGCTTTCCGCCTTCCATCGTAAAACATCAATTTTCGGCCTGTCCCGTCAAGCTTCTCGTACTTCTGAGGAGTATCCCAGTATTTCCACTCTCCGCTCCTGAGATCGTTGAGGAACGTGTCGGCAAAAATACCTGACTTCTCTCCAAAGGAGACCTTTTGTATGATCCCCGCGTAGTCCTGTTCAAAGATGCGGTCTTGTATCTGCTCCAAGAACTGGTGCATGAGGGTTGAAAAGGTTGTCGTCACACCATTGTCGATTGATCTTTCGAGGTAGCCATACACCTTCCGCCACTCCAGATGCAGTACCTTGGGCTTGTACTTTGAACGGATTTGCTTGATGTAGTTGCTTTTGCTGTCATCGGGCGTCAGAAGGACTAGCCTTTTCAGCCTGCCCCGGCAATTTCGTAATCGCCTCAGGTGGCGGCGCAGTTGCGAATCCGAAAGGCTACCACACGTGATTTTCGTCTCGAACCAAATACACCAATCGCTGCCGCACAACTGTGCATCCGCGTGACCTGGAATATCCCGAAGTACGCAAAACGTCTCAAATGCGCCGCTAAGTTCAACGCCGAGTAGAGTCCTGAAGAATGCCACGGCGAACTTAGGGGGCGATACGCTCAACAATGAAATCAGTCCGTTGGTGAAGCGATTCTCCTCCTGCTTGTAGTGCCTGAAGAAGTTGACGCTCGATGTCCCCCCGTCCCGGACCAATTTGCATGAGTCGTCTGTCATCTTGCTGCTCCCTGTTTGTCGCGTAACGTGCTGCGTACGCATCGCGCAGTCTTGTAGGTCATGCACTCAGTGCATGTCAGTCTCGTGGCAAGCACGGCCTGACCTATGACGCGATCCTCAAGTAGTTGGCCACGCGCACTTCGTCGTTGATGGCGCACTTGTCGGGGTTCCAAATCACCATCGTCCGTGTGCGGTCCAATTCGTATTTTTCGCGTTCTTCGGCCGGTGCGTTGTAGAGCGTTGGAATCCACCAAAGCGGCACTGAGAGCACTCGCCCGTCGGTCAACTCCAGGTGCATGTGTTCCTTGTCAAACCGCACACCATGGATGTGGGCCTCGCTCGGAAACGTGTAAGCCGAAATCGGATACTGCACGTTGTAACGCTTCACGTTGGCCTGTTGGTCAATTTGCTCGGTTCTTGTAGCCATGCCACTGTTCCTGCAAATAGGCATGATATAGCATTATACCACATAGGCGTTGGCAACAAAGCGATCGGTGCTCTCCCGCCGGCACGACAAATGGTGGGGTAAAACACTTCGCCTACTCGTCCTTCCACGTCAGCACCACCTTGCCCGAGTTGCCCGAACGCATCGCCGTCGAATCCCTTCTCGAACTCGGTGTAGTGAAAGCGATGGGTGATGACGGGGTTGATGTCCAGGCCGCTCTGGATCATCACGGTCATCTTGTACCAAGTCTCGTACATCTCGCGGCCGTAGATGCCCTTGATGGTGAGCATGTTGAAAACGACCTTGGTCCAGTCGATGGCATTTCGGCGGTGGGGATGCCGAGCATGGCGATCTTGCCGCCGTGGCACATGTTGGCCGAGCATGTCGCGGAACGCAGCCGGATTGCCCGACATCTCCAACCCCACGTCGAACCCCTCTTTCATGCCGAGTTTCTTCTGCGCCGTCGGCGATGCGCTCCTTGGCTGACGTCGAGGGCCAGCGTGGGCTTCATCTTGCGGGCCAGTTCCAGCCGGTAAGGATTCACATCGGTAATCACCACGTGCCGCGCGCCGGCGTGACGCACCACGGCCGCGGCCATGATGCCGATCGGCCCGGCGCCGGTGATCAACACGTCCTCGCCCAGCACCGGAAACGAGAGTGCCGTATGCACCGCATTGCCCAGGGGATCGAAGATCGCGGCCACGTCGTGCGAGACCGCCGGATCGAGGTGCCACACGTTGGTCATCGGCAGCGAGAGATATTCGGCATACGCGCCGGCCCGGTTGACGCCGACGCCGACCGTCTCCTTGCAGAGGTGGCGCCGGCCGGCGAGGCAATTGCGGCAGCGGCCGCAGACGACGTGCCCCTCGCCGCTGACGATGTCGCCGACGCGGAAGTCCTTGACGTTGCTGCCCACTTCGACGATCCGGCCGACGAACTCGTGCCCCACGACCAAGGGAACGGGAATGGTCTTTTGCGCCCAAGCGTCCCAGTTGTAGATGTGGACGTCGGTGCCGCAGATGCCCGTGCGGAGGATCTCGATCAACACGTCGTTGATGCCGATCTCGGGCACGGGCACCTCGTCGAGCCACAGGCCCTCGCGGGCTTCCTTCTTAACCAACGCTTTCATCGTCTTCATGAACTGCTTTCACTAGAAACGGGGTGAGGCTCAAGGGTGAGCGCGACGAACGTTCCTCGGCCCAGAGAGGGGGCCGATTCGCCAAGCCCCTATTAGATAGCCCAACGGCTCGCCGCTTGCAAGTCCCTTGGGGGCAGCTCAGCACGTCTGAGAGAAGGCCGCGGCCGGTGACCCGGCCTTGACTGGCGACGGCCGGATACCACTTTATTGTGGGCTGCTTATACCAAAACTAGGCAGCCGCCAGCCGCAAATGGTCGAGCGTGCGTTCCGCCGCGTCGCGGACCCGCGGATCTTGGTCTTTCAGGAGTACGGAGAGCGCCGGAATCGCCGGCTTGGCTCGGGCGCCTTGCAGACGCAGCGCGCCCGCCGCATTCCGCCGGACCAACGGGTTGGCATCGCCCAGTTTTTGCATCAGCTTCAGAATCAGCAGATCGGGTTGCATGGGCATCTTGGCATAAGTCCGTCGTGACTCGGAGAATCCAACAGAAGTGCAGAACTATCCTGTTCTTATCGACCCGCGGATGGCGACAACTTGTGCCCGACTGGCAGCCGCGCAAAGGCGCGAAAGATGGGCAATATGGGAGATGCGACAGACCGTGCCGGTGTTCAGCCGGGACGCTCGCCCGAAATATCCCAACGCAGAGTCAAAGGGCGACCCCCTCGGCAGGTCAGCCCGCCGGCGACACGATGATGCTCCCCCAAGCATGTGCAGTAGACTCAGCGGCCGGCCTTCGATGCCTGCTCCTCGGCCTTCTTCAACACGCTCTCCAGGCTGACCGGGGCCCCGCTTTGGCGTTGGCTTGCGTCGGCTGCTTCCATGAAGGCCATGATCTCCAGCGTCTCTTCAGCGTTGACGGGCGGTTTGCCGGTCTTGAAGAACTTCACGATCTCCACCAGCAGCGGCGCGTAACCTTCCTCCTTGCCGGCCTCACCGCTTTTCTTCGTGCCTACGACCGAAGCGCCGTAGCCGGCGTTGGCGAGAAAGATGCCGAGGCGCCCGTTCTTCCACACGCCCACGACTTTGTCTGGGGCAACGCGAGTGACCGTTTGGCAGCCCGGTCCCAGCACGGTGAAGAGGAGTTCCACCCCGTGGATGCCGTGGAACCAGAAGGGCTCCGACTGTTTGGGAAACCCGCCGGCGGTCGACCAGGCCGTGCAACTGCGGATGTCGCCGAACCCGGCCGTCCCGTTGCGCGCGGCCTCGGAGGCCGAGTTGAACCGTAACGACGAAGCGGAGAAACACGGCACGTTCTTTTCCTTGGCGAGGCGGAAAATCTGGATGGCATCGGCCAACGAGTCGGCCGGCGGCTTATCGATGAACAGCGGCTTGCCGGCGGCGATTACCGGGCGTGCCTGGGCCAGGTGGACGCGGCCGTCCACGCTCATCAACAGCACCACATCGACCCGCTTGAGCAATTCGTCGATGGAGTCGACGATCTCCACGCCCTGGGCCCGCAATTGCTCGGTGTAGCCTTTCACCCGGCTCCAGCTCAGCGGCAAGTCGGGGCTGCCGCCGGGGAAGGCGGCGACGACCTTCATCTCGGTCAGTTCGCCCGTCGCCTTCGGATCGTTCAGCAGTTTCGTAAACGCGATGACGTGCGAGGTATCCAAACCGATCATGCCTGCCTTGAGCTGCTTGGCCGGTTCGGCAGCGCCGCCTACGGCGCTGGAAATGGCCAGAAGGACCCCAATCGAGAGGACAACGAGGGCGTTTCGAATCTTCACGGCACGGACCTCCGAAAATGAGGCTAATGGTGGGAAACGGGGTGGGACGCAACTCGACCCATCATAGGCCGCCGACCCACCGAAATCAAGACGCTCATTTCACGCTGAACTTGTGCACCGTCAGGTGCTCGTAGGCTTCGCCCGGCCGGAGCACCGTCGAGGGGAAGTCCGGGTGGTTGGGCGAATCGGGATAGTGCTGCGTTTCCAGGCACAAACCGGCGTGCTTCTGGTAGGCCACGCCGCCGCTCTTGAGCCGGCCGTCAAGACCGTTGGCCGTGTAGAGTCACGATCGCCGGCTGCGTGGTGTAGACCTCCATCACGCGGCCGCTGGTGGGCTCTGCCACGCGGGCCGCCAGCGTCCGTCCTTCCTCGCCTTCCTTCTTGTTCAGCACGTAGCAGTGGTCGTAGCCGCCCTTGAGTTGCGCGATGCGGGCGCCGATCGCCGTGGGTTGCGTGAAGTCCAAGGGCGTGCCTTGGACCGCCTCGCGGGCGCCCAGCGGAATCAGGCCGTCGTCGACGGTCAGGTAGCTGTCGGCGTTGAGCGTCAACTCGTGGCCCAGCACGTCGCCCGAGCCGCGCCGGCCAGGTTCCAATAGGCGTGGTTGGTCAGGTTGACGACCGTGGGCTTGTCGGTGGTGGCGAAGTACTCCATCCAGCAGTTCGTTGTCGTCGGTGAGGCCGTAGGTCACTCTCGTGCGGCGAGCGTGCCGGGGTAGCCTTCCTCGCCGTCGGGGCTTTCGTAGCGAGAAGGCGACGCCGCTGAAATGGCCGCTCTCCACCGGCTCGGCCTTCCAGACGCACCTTGTCGAATCCCTTGATGCCGCCGTGGATGTGGTTCGGGCCGTTGTTCGTAGCCAGCTTGTACTCGACGCCGTCGAGGGTGAACTTGCCCTTGGCGATGCGGCCGGCATAGCGGCCGAAGGTCGAGCCGAGGCAGGGGTGGCCCTTGAGATAATCGGGCAGCGAATCGAGCGACGAGGGTGACGTTCTCGATGTGGCCGCTGCGGTCGGGCACTTCGACCGCGGTGATCGTGGCCCCGTAGGTCATGATCTCGCACGCGCATGCCGTCGTCGTTCGACGTAATGGCGTACAGTTCGACTTCCTTGCCGTCGGCCGTCTTGCCTATCGACTGTCGCTGAATGCTCATCTACTCACCTGCTTTCGGTCGTTTGACGATCGCTTCCCGGCCCTTCATCGCGTCGGCGTTGTTGGGGTCCAGTTCGAGGATTTTGTTGAAATCGGCCAGTGCCCGGTCATAGTCGCCGCGGGTGTAGTAGACGTAGCCGCGATTGGCATAGGCGGGAATGTACTTCGGGTCCAGCCGGATCGCCTGGGTGTAGTCGGCGATGGCCTTGGCCAGGTCTGTCCTTCTTGCGGTAGGCCAAGCCGCGGTTGTAATAGACTTCGGTGTAGCGGGGATACAACTCCAAGGCCCGATCGTACTCGGCGATGGCCTTGTCCAGCTCGTCCCGCCTTGTGCAGCGCGGTGCCCTGCTGCGAATGCGTCTGCGCCTCGGCCTTCGCCTTGAGCAACGCCTCCTCCAGCCGATCGACGGCCTTGGCCCGTTTCTCCTTGTCTTCGGCCCGTCCCCAGTCCTTGTAGCCCTCGGCGTTTGCGGGGATCCAGCCGGATGACTTCGCGGTAGTCGGCCAGGGCCTTGTCCGGGTTCGTTCTTGGCCACCAGTAGACCAGGGCCCGATTGAAATGCGCCTCGGCGAAGGCCGAATCGAGCTTGATCGCCTGGTCGTAGTCGGCCAGGGCCTTGTCGAGGTCGCCCTTGAGGCCGCAGGCGTAGCCGCGGCAGAAGAGGGCCTCGTAATCCTCGGGCACCAGCTCGATCGCCTTGTTCAAGTCGGCCATCGCCTTGTCGAGGTCGCCCTTCAGGCAAAGCGTGTGGCCGCGCTCGCGATAGGCCTCGCCGAACTGCGGGTCGAGCCGGATCACCTCGTTGAAATCGGCCACCGCCTTGTCGAGTCGCCCTTCTTGAGATAGGCGAAGCCGCGGGTGAAGCGATTGTTGGGCTCGTCGGGGGCCAGTTTCATCGCCTGCTCCACGTCGGCCAGCGCCGCCGTCGTAATCGCCCTTCATGACCCGGGCGTTGCCGCGGTCGCACCAGTTCTCCGCGTCCTGCGGCTCGAGTTGAATGGCCTGGCTGTAGTCGGCGATGGCCCGTTCCCAGTCGCCCATCTCGGAGTACGCCTTGCCGCGGCTGGTGTAGGCGGCGGGGTCCTTGGGCGCAGCCGGACGGCAAAGTTCAGGTCGGCCAAGGCCTGCTCCAAGTCGCCCTTCAGCATGCGGACGTAGCCCCGATCGCGATACGCCTCGGCGTAGCTCGGGGTGCAGGCGGATGGCGTCCGTATAGTCGGCCACGGCCTTGTCGTATTCGCCCTTCTGAAAGTAGGCGAAACCGCGGTTGAAATACGACCGTGCGCCGGTCGGGGCCAGCCGGATGGCCGTGTCCAGGTCGGCCACGGCCTTGTCCAGTTCGCCCTTCATGACCAAGGCCAGACCGCGGTCGCAATAGGCCGGGGCATACTTCGGATCGAGTTGAATCGCCCGGCTGAAATGGGCGATGGCCGCGTCGGTCTCGCCCTTGTCGAGCGATTCGACCCCCTTGCGATACGACTCCGCGGCCGGCGAATTGTCGGCATCCGGTTCGGCGGCCGGCTGTCGCACCGACGGCACAATGGGCTTGGTCAATTCCTTCGTCTCTTCGGCCTGCTTTTCCCGTTCCGCCGCACGAAGGCCTGGCCCTCGCAGCCGCGGCGCCTGGGCTTGAACCGTCACGGTCCACGCCATCAAGCCGACGGCGATGACGGCCATTGTGGCCAAACGCCAAGGTCGATGTTCGTTCATGGTGGTTCGCTCCGCAGATAGTCGTAGAACGGAATTGATTCCGTTCGCAGTTCCCAGAAGGCGTTAATCATCTCGGAAAGGGACGGAATGAATTCGGCATGGTTCATAGCTGGGTGGCACGCCCTGAGGAACGAAGGGCGTGGCGACCCGTCGACCACGCCCTTCGTTCCTCAGGGCGTGCCACCCAAATGCGTTCGGAAATGAACCGTGCCGTGAATTCCTTCCCATGTGCGTCGCAAGTCAGTTTACCCGCTCCGATTGGAACCGCAAGGCCGCTGGCAGACCGGACAGAAGAAGGTCGACCGCTGGGCCTGGACAATCCGCACGATCCGCCCTCCGCGGCAACCAAGGCAATGCTCCTCCGCCCGTTGGTAAACGCGATGGAAAACCTGGTAGTCTCCGGGCGTGTTGCGGGCGATGCGGTAGGTGCCGTCGCGGAGGGTCGAGCCTTGGTGGCGGATGGCCGCCTGCAAGACCACACCGATTGCGGCGTGCAGCTTCGACCACTGCGCAGGCCGGAGCCGGCAACAGGGGATCGCCGGATGAATGCCCGCATGGTGCAGGATTTCCGAGGCGTAGAGGTTGCCGATGCCGGCCACGGCATGTTGGTCCAACAGGGCCACCTTGATCGCCCGGCGGCTGTCCTTGAGTCGCTGCCGCAAGGTTTCGGGCGAGATCGTCAGGGCGTCCGGTCCCAGCCGGTCGAGCCCGTAATCCTGCGCAAACTGCGCAGCCGATAGGAACCGGGCAACCCCCAGACCACGCTGGTCCCAGAAGAGTATCTGCCGCGCCGGACCTGAAGAAACGGGGACTGGCTCCGAACTGCCGTGCGAAGAAGGTGTGGGACAAGCCTCCCGTGAGGTGCCTGTCCCCGTTTCATCACGACTGAGCCGGAAGACCAGCCGCAAATGTTTCCGGTCGGGCGGATCTGCCAGCAGCACCAAACCGGTCATCCGCGGCTCCATGACGATGCAATCGCCGCCGCCGAACGTCCCCTCTCCCTTTGGGAGATCGCTCAATCCGAACGTCCCCTCTCCCTTTGGGAGAGGGCTAGGGTGAGGGCCGGCGTCGAGCCCAGTTGTCGCCGAGAGCGTGTCCTTCCGAACGGTCCGAAGCTGGTGCGTTTCACGCACCCTACGAGTCCCGCCATCCAACTCCAGCACCACTCGCTTTCCCACGCGGCGGATGCCGACAATCCGCCTTCCCACGGCCCTGCGACGGAAGTGGTCGAGCCGCGGCGCAATCAGAATGGATTGCAACTGCGTCTTTGGCCGTTGGACGTCGCAGATACGGCAGCCGACCGCGGCTGCAATGCAGCGGCACATCGTTTCGACTTCAGGCAGTTCAGGCATCTTCGGCTCACCACAATGATAGCAGCATTCCTGGAGCGGGCAAAGCAGTCAGCGGGCAGCGATTGCTGGGGCCGTCGCCACGCACCGCTTGTTCCTTGGCCCGACCAACGAGATCGCGACGCGGCGATTTTCCCTTTCCACGTCGGGGGCCGATTGACAGTGGGGCGTTTTGCGGCTATACAGGCGGGTGTCAATATGGGGGGCTACCGGCCCGGTTCTCTTCTTGCCCAAGATACTTCTGAAAGGACGGTGCGGCGATGATCCTCGGGAAGCTGTGGCGCTCGCTGATGGCCCAGGTCAACAAGATCGCGAATGTCTTCTGGACGGCCGATCCCATTGCCCAGATGCAGTACGAGTACGATCTGGCCGTGACGCAGATGAAGGAGGGCCGGGAAGGACTGGAACAATATCGGGCGCTGGTTGAACGCGTGGGTCGCCAGGCGGCGATGGACAAGCAGCGGGTTGCGCGGCTGGAGGCCCAGGTCAAGGCCTACCTCGCCTCCGGCGATCGCGAAACGGCCGCCCGCTTTGCCCTGGAACTGCAAAAGGCCAAGCAGGACCTGACCGAGAACGAAGGCCAGCTCCAGATGCACGAGGAGGCCTACAACAACAACGTCACCAAGATCAAGCACGCCTCGAACAAGCTTTCCGACGTCCGAACGAAGATACAGAAGTACGACGCGGAGTTGAAGATGAGCCGCGCCGAGGCGGAAATGGCCAAGCTGGCCACCGACTTCAACTTCGACGTCACCACGGATTTCGGCCAGATCGAGCAGGTCATCAACGACAAGATCGGCCTGAACCGCGCCAAGGCCCGCGTGGCGGCCGATCTGTCGAGCGAGGGGCTGACCGACATCAAGCACGAGCAGGCCATGGAGAAGGCGATGGGAGAACAGGCCCTCAAGGATTTCGAGGTGCAGATGGGCATGGTCACGCCGGAGACGGCCGGCGTGACGGATGCGGCCAAGGAACTGGGACCGGCGGAAAAGGTGAAGGAGGCGGTGGAGAAGACGTGAGCCGCGGATTGCAGAATGCAAATTGAAAAATGCAAATTGCAAATTGGAGAGGGAGGCACGCATGAAAACGATTGCGATCGCAATGGTGTTGATTCTCGGGATTGCCGCATGCTGTTTTGGGGCCAGCGATGCCGTATCGTCCGTCACAAAGAAGGGGAACGAGGAGACGACAACAACCTTTCAACGTGACGGTAAGACGATCCTCAGAGTCATTCAATACCATTCGACTGAACAAGATAGGCGGCTTCTGCTTCAACAGGTGATTTTCAAGGACGAGGTGGTGATGTTTTTGTCGGATTTCCAAGGCAAACGTGCCTTCTGGATCCGCCCGAACTCGAACGTTTCGGTGGGTATTTCACAATACTTGTCGACGGGTGCGCTTGAGAGTGTCGGGTTGATGGACGATTCCAATGGCATCATCGAAGCGTTCGACGTAAAGGGCTCGCGGTTGATCCCATTTTCAGGCGAGAGACTTGAACTTGCTCGGAGAGTCACGAAGGATGTCGGCGGACTTCTTGCCCCGGAGAGCGTGAAGAAGTCTACTCCAGAAGAGTTTGGAAAGCGCGCAGTGGATTTGGCGGAGAAATACAAGAAGGAATCGGAGAACCAGCAAGTCAAGCCCAGTGGTGACAAACCGACATCACAAAAGCCATCCACAACGGAAAATAAGTAGCGAAGCGATCCCCGGCCAACTCGCCTGCCCGATAACAAGGCATGAATCAACCGCAATCTGCAATTTTCAATTTGCATTTTTCAATTTGCATTTTGCATTTTGCACTTCGTAAGAATGAACAAACCAGCCGCCAGTACCGCCAGCCCACTCGACAAACTTCCCGCCTGGTATCCGGCCTGGGCACGGGAGTTGGCCGAACTCTATTTTTCGGGCACGACCTGCCTGTTCATCCTGCACGGCAACGTCCACGACCTGATCCACTGCCCCGACGGCGACGAAGACGCCTATTGCAGCCTGGCGGAGTTTCTCACCACGCAGGTCTTCGGCACGTGGGACCTGGTCCTGGGCTACGACCTGAGCCAAGGGCTGCGGCCGCAGGCCGGCCGCGAATGCCGAGCGGCTGCAAGCGCATGCAGCAGTACTCTCACTCGCGCTGGGGCGAGCCGGCCAGCTGGCCGCGCGATCCCGAGCCGGTCCTGCTGCTTGCTGGACGCCTTCATCGAGCGGAACCTGGTGGACGAGCCGGCGTCGCGAAAGAGCGTGGCCGTGCTGTTCGACTATGCCCAATACCTGATTCCGGCCGGCGATCTGGACGCGCTGGCCCGCGGCCAGGCGGCGCGGCTGGTGCGCTTCCTGCGCTGGGCGCAGAACCCGCTCATCAAGCAGGTGAACATGGCGTTCTGCCTGGTGGCCGACCGGCTGGCCGAGGTCAACGAGCGGCTGGTGCAGAGCCCGCACGTGGCCACGATCGAGGTTCCGCTGCCCGACCGCGAGGAGCGCTGCCGCTTCAGCCAATGGGCCACGCGGGGGCAGGACTTCGCCAAGCTGGCCGACTTCTCGCCCGAGCAGCTTGCCGACATGTCCAACGGGCTGAGCCTGGCGAATCTGAACGTCGTGCTCTCGCAGGCCATGCGATCGCGACCGCCGCGTCGACGCCGAGTCGTTCCGCCAGTTGAAGAAGTCGGTGATCGAGCGGCAGTGCCAGGGGCTGGTCGAGTTCATCGAGCCCGACCACACGCTCGACATGGTCGCCGGCCAGACCGAGGCCAAGAAGCGGCTCCAGGACGACGCCCAGTGGATCAGCCGCGGCCAGCTCGACGCCGCGCCGATGGGCTACCTGATCTGCGGCGCCGTGGGCACGGGCAAGACGTTCTGGCCGAGTGCTACGCCGGCTCGATCGGCATCCCCTGCGTGGTGCTGAAGAACTTCCGCTCGAAGTACGTCGGCGAGACGGAAGGCAACCTGCAACAGGTGCTCGCCGTGCTGCGGTCGCTGGGGCCGGTGGTGGTGATCGTCGACGAGGCCGACGCCGCCCTGGGCAATCGCCAGGCCGAGGGCGATTCGGGCACCTCCGCCCGCGTCTTCTCGATGATCGCCGCGCAGATGGGCAACACCCGCTACCGCGGCCAGATCGTCTGGATGCTGTTGACCTCGCGGCCCGACCTGCTGCCGATCGACCTGAAGCGGCAGGGCCGGGCGGAGGTGCACATCCCGCTGTTCTATCCCTACGAGGACGCGGAAATCCGCGCGATGTTCGAGGTCATGGCCCGCAAGAACAAGGTGAAGCTCGCCGCCGACGCGCTGCCCGCGGTCTCGGCCGACGGGCGCCTGAGCGGGGCCGACATCGAGAGCATCGTGCTGGCGGCGAAACGAGCGGCGCTGTCGGCCGGCCGGACGGAGCCCGACGCGCCGCCGACCTGGAAGCGGCGCTGGAGGAGTTCATTCCCTCGGCGCAGGGTCTGGAGAAGGAGATGCAGGAGACGGCCGCCGTGCTGGAATGCACGCAACTGAGCCTGTTGCCGCCGCCGTGGCGGGAGAAGGTATCGAAGCCGGAAGGCCGCACGCGTCTGCAAGAGCGGATGGCGGCCATCCGGCAAATGTTGATGGAGAAGTAGAGATGAAGGGTCGGGGCAGGTTCAGGATTTGAGTCAACGTCTTGCCGAATGACCCCGATCCGACCCTGACCCGAACCCTTGAGGAGTCCCATGATGTCAGCCCAGCAAGCCAAGTCCGCATCCGCCTGGTTCGACGAAGCGTCGCACACGCCGATCATCGCCGAGAAGGCCCGCCGGCCGAGTCGTTCGTCGCGGCCATGGCCGACGGCCGGATCGACGAGTCGGAAATCAAGGCCCAGGAGACGCGGCTGGTGCAATTGATGCAGAAGATCGAGCCGCAGTTGGCCGCCGGTCTGCACGCCAGGTCACCGAGTTGTTGTGCGAGTTGACGGTCTACGACTTCATGCAGGCGATGCACTCGGTCGGACAGGCCCGGCCGAAGAGCGTGTTTCGCGGATAAGATGATCGCTAACGTAAGCCACAAATCAACAAAGGAGAGAGTCGATGGCAGGACAACCGAAAGCCCCGTTTTACGTGGTGTTGGCGCTGGTCGTGGTCGGCCTGGTGGCGTTTGCCGTCTTCCGGGCCGACATCTTCGCGCCCGCGGGCAAGACGCAAGCCACGGGCAAGATCGATCCCGGCCAACTGGGCCAGACACCCGGCCGGCCAGCAGTCGGGCCAGAAGGCCGAGGCCGGCGACGCCGCGCCGCCGGTCACCACCGTCAAGGAATACAACTTCAAGCCGGCCGAGCGCCTGCCGGAGATCAAGGGCACCTCGGCCTACAAGCCGCATGGAAAACAACACCGTGCGGTTCGCCCTGAACGTCTGGGCGGGCTGGGGGCCGATCATCCTGGCCAACAACGGCTTCAAGCCGGGCAAGGTCTGGAAGACGCCCGACGGCGAGGAGTTCCGCGTCGAGCTGGTGCTGATCGACGACCCGGCCGCGATGATCGACGCCTACGCCGCCGGCCAGGTCCACATCGGCTGGGGCACGCTGGACATGGTGCCGCTGTTCGTCGACGGCGATGGTCGACAAGACGGGCAAGCCCAAGGACAGCCGCGTCATGCCCCGCATCTACCAGCAGATCGACTGGTCCAACGGCGGCGACGGCATCGTGGTCCGCGAGGACATCAAGACCGTGGCCGACCTGCGCGACAAGAAGCTCGTGCTGGCGCAGAACTCGCCCTCGCAGTACTTCGCCCTGAACATGCTGGTGGCCGGCGGCGTGCAGCCTTCGGAAGTGAACATGATCTACACGAACACGGCCTTCGAGGCGGCCGCCGCGTTCGCCGCCGACAAGGACATCGCCGGCGCCGTCTCCTGGTCGCCCGACATCTACAACCTGGCCAAGGCCAAGGGCAACCGCATGCTGGTCACCACGCAGACGGCCAACAAGCTGATCGCCGACGTCTGGTTCGCCCGGGCCGACTTCGCCAAGGACCATCCCGGCATCATCGAGGGCCTGGTCCGCGGCATCTTCGACGCCATGGAAGAACTGAAGAAGCCCGGACCAGAAAGCACGCCTGCGCCAAGCTGATGGCCGCCGGCTACAACATCCCCGCCGACGACGCGCTGAGCATGTTCGGCGACGCCCACAACACCAACTGGGCCGAGAACTACCAGTTCTTCCTCAACCAGAACAATCCCACCAACTTCGAGCGCATCTGGCGGCAGTCGTATTACCTCTACCGCCAGATCGGCACCATCCAGAACCCGCCCGTCCGCTTCGACCAGGTCATGGACTTCTCGGTCATCCAGAAGCTGGG
The DNA here is from genome assembly GCA_963759115.1 of uncultured Planctomycetaceae bacterium. GTDB lineage: Bacteria > Planctomycetota > Planctomycetia > Pirellulales > Thermoguttaceae > CAVWXT01. Next base: position 1,073,434 of record CAVWXT010000005.1, on the reverse strand, counting down.
CAGCGAGGAGAAGTACAAGTCGCAGCGGGACGAATACCAGATCGCAGTTGGCGCCGAAGACGGTGGGCGAAATCCGCGCCGAATCGGACGAGATCCTCACCAACACCGTGGTCATCCACTTCTTCCCGAACGACTGGGACCTGCACAAGAAGATCACCCGCAAGGTCGACGGCAAGGAGGTCGAGGAACTCTACGACCCGAACGTGGACAACGTGCTGGAAGGCGTCGCCAAGCTGGTCGGCCAGTTCGGCGCCGCCCGGGTCGATCATCGAAGGCCACACCGACAGCTCGATGCGCGGCCAGGTGCCCGTCGAGGTGGTCAAGGAACTCTCGATGAATCGCGCCAACGCGGTCAAAGAGGCCCTGGTGCAGAAGTACAAGTTCGAGCCGAACCGGCTGATGGTCGACGGCCTGGGCTGGGACCGGCCGGCCGATCCCGAAGAATCCCTTCGACCAGGCGAAGAACCGCCGCGTGGAGATCAAGGTCTATCCGGCCGAGAAGCAATAGAGCCTCCGACGATGACCGAGCCGACCGACAGTGCAACGCAGAAGCCGGCGGCGCCGCCGGGCAAGATCGTGCGGCCCGCCGGAGCCTGGCGGCCCGCGTTCCGACCTGGCCGCGGCCCTGCCTCCGGCCGCGCCGCCGATCCGCGCCGCAACGGCTTTCCGTGCTGCGCGGCGAGATCTCCGCTGTGGCAGGCCGCATTTCTGGGCGTCTGTTGCCTCGGCGCTCTGCGGCGGAGTGTGGTGGTGGCTCACCGCGCGGCGCGAGTGCCGAAGAGCGGCTGTCTGGGCCCGGCGGTGCTGCCCAGCCCCGCCGAGACGTTCGGCGATTTCCAGTAGCCTCTGGTTCGAGCACGCCCTGACGCGCAACACGCTGGTCAGCCTGAAGCGGGTCGTGCTGGGCTTTGGGCTGGCGGCGCTGGTGGGCATCCCGCTGGGCGTGCTCTGCGGCTGTTTCCGCCGCGTCAACGCCTTCTTCGCCCCGCTGATGATCGTCGGCCGCAACATCCCCGTGGCGGCCGTGATTCCCGCTGACGCTGTCGCTGTTCGGCATCGGCGAGTTCCAGAAGATCATGTTCATCTTCATCGCCTGCGTGGCGTTCATCGTCATGGACACGGCCACGGCCATCGCCGACGTCAGCAGCCGCTACGTCGATACCGCCTACACGCTGGGCGCCAGCGCGCCGGCAGATCATCCTCAAGGTGCTGGTCCCGCTGGCCATGCCGAGCATCTTCAATTCGCTGCGGCTGTTGTTCGGGCTGGCCTTCGGCTACATCATGCTGGCCGAGGTGATCCAGACGGCAAGAGGCGGGCGGCCTGGGCAGCATCATCAACTTCGGCCAGAGCCGCGGCGGCCACCGCACCTACATCCTCCTGGTGCTGATGCTCATTCCGCTGGTGGCCCTGGCGATCGACCGCCTGCTGTTCTGGGTGCAGCGGCAGTTGTTCCCGTACCAGTACGGCGGCGACGGCCTGCTGCACCGCGGCGTGAGGGCGATGCTGCGGGCGTGGGAAGACTTCAAGTCGCTCTTCTTGCAAGCCGGCGGACGTCGCCGCGGCGTCCGTTGCGCAGGCGGCAAGGCCCGCCGACGCAAGACGCCGCCGCGCGGAGGAAGCGAACCATGAACGCCGAGCACGCCAACTCCGCTCGGATCGCAGCCCGCCGCGGCCCCCACGCCCGTCGGCATGGGCCAGGTCGTCGATCGCTTCCGCAAGCCGAAGGAGCTCGGCCTGCCGCGCGTCGTCGAGTTCCGCAACGTGACGAAGACCTACAACGCCGGCCTGCCGAACGAGTACACGGCGATCCGCGACGTCAGCTTCTTCGTCGAGGACCTGCCGAACAAGGGCGAATTCGTCTGCGTCCTCGGCCCCAGCGGCTGCGGCAAGAGCACGATCCTGCGGCTGATCGCCGGCCTGCCGCCGCAGCATCCGCCCACCGCCGGCGAAGTGCTGGTGCAAGGCGTCGCCGGTCGTCGGCCCGGGCGCCGACCGCGGCATGGTCTTCCAGGACTACACCAGCTTCGACCACCGCACGGTGCTGGAGAACATCACCTTCGGCCTGGAGTGCCAGGGCGTGCGCCGCGCGGCAGCGCGAAGAGCTCGGCCGCGAGTGGATCGAGCACGTGGGCCTGAACGTGGCGACCGACGCCGACAAGTATCCGCACGAGCTTTCCGGCGGCATGCGGCAGCGGGTGGCCATCGCCCGGACGCTGATCCTCCGGCCGCGGATCATCCTCATGGACGAGCCGTTCGGCGCCCTCGACCCGCAGACCCGCATGGACATGCAGGACCTGCTGGTCTCGCTGTGGCGGGAGGCGCAGGCCACCGTGTTCTTCGTGACCCATTCCATCGAGGAGGCGGTGTTCCTGGGCGACCGGGTGTACGTGATGGGGCGCTCGCCGGGCACGATCCTGCAGGAGTTGGAAGTCGAGCCGGCCGACCGCCCGGCCCGGCTCATGCAGCGCGAGCCCCGCTTCCAGGAGACGGTGGACCACATCCGCGACCTGATCACGCGCCTGGAAAAGCAAGGGCAGCCGCGGGAAGCTAGATAGCGCATGCATTTGGGCAAGTACCTGAAAGCGGCGCTTTCTGAATCACTGGAACCTGCTGGCCTTCGGCGGCGGCATCGGTCGTTCGCGCTGCTTGAGCGGCTATGCCGACGTGCTCCTGCCGCTCGTGCTGGCCGGCGAAATCGCCTACATCGGCCTGCTGGGAAGCCATCCCAAGTTCCAGAGCTACGTCGATGCCCAGGAGGCCAAGATCGGCCGCGGGCCGAAAGCTCGCAGGCCAGCCAGCAGACCGTGCGACCACATCCTCCGCACGCCTGCCGCGCGGAATCTGCTGCAGCGTTTCCAAACGCCTCCGAGCCCAGTGCCTGGAACTGCGGCAGATCGCCGCTGGACTTGAAACGTCCGGGCATGGGCGCCGTCGACGTGCCCCTGGACCAGTTCCAGGTGACCGGCCTGGATCGGCTGCTGTGGATCCATTTGCGCCTGCTCTACACGCAGTACGCCCTGTCGCAGTTCCTGCAGAAGACCAGCGCCGAGCAGATCCAGAAGAACATCGACAAGCTCGCAGAAGCAGATCGACCAACTGCCGGCCGACGACCAGGACCCGCGCCGCCAGCGGGTCCGCGCGGCGCTGCGAGGACAACCTGGAGACCAGCCGCAGCCGGCTGGCCAACCTGAACAAGGCCCACGAGAACTACCAGCTCATCGACCTGGAGATCGACCGCCTGGAGAACAAGATCCGCTCGCTGAGCGAGATGGCCGTCAACCGCCAGGAGCCGGAGTTCATCACCAGCGAGGTGGACCACGTGGCCTCGAGCATGGTCGACACCGAGCGGACGATGAACGAGCTGCAGTTCGCCACGGGCCTGAATGCCGCGGACAACGAGCCCCCGTCGTTGCTGCCCGTCAAGGCAGCGATCGTGCAGAAGTGACTTGGCGGCTTCGGGCGTTGCACCCGTCGCCCGTCCCAACCTAGGACGGATTTCGGCACGGTTCATTTTCTAACGCATTTGGGTGGCACGCCCTGAGGAACGAAGGGCGTGGCGACCCGCCGACCACGCCCTTCGTTCCTCAGGGCGTGCCACCCAGGTATGAACCATGCCCGAATTTCCTGATTCGCCCAGGGACGGATTGGGAAATCCGTCCTACCGAGTTGCGTCGCTGATTCTCTACAAGCCCTACCGGCCGCTGTAGGGAAACGTGAAGGTTGCCAGCCGCAGATTGCCGGCGACCACTTGCACCGACTTGACGGCTGCCTTGCTGGGCAGCGCGAAGCGAAAGCTCACGCTCTTGCCCAACGCCAGCGACTGGAAGTGTTGGGCCGCGGGCCAGCCTGCCGGCGTCGGGGTCGCCGCCGGAATCAGGCTGACAATTCCGTCCACCGCGGCCTGCGAGACGCCGGTCAACGTCACTTGCACACCGCCGACGACCGGAGTGGCCACGACGCTGACCGGAGACAAGCCCGTCACCTGCATTCCCGTCAGGGCCGTGTCCAACGTGTTATAGTCGCCCACGGCGCACTGAATAAATGCCGGGCGTTCCACCGCAATCTTGACCGTCGACGCCGCGCCGCCGTTGGTGGAACCCACGGGCAGGGAGTTGCCCATCGTGTCGTAGGCCTGGATCTTGCCCGGCGCGATTGCCAGAGTCAAAGTCATCCCCGAGCACGTGTTCCAAACCACGCACGTCGCCGCGCTGGTTCCCTTGAAAAGGTGCGCGTACGTGTTCGTGCCGGTGGGGGTGTACGACTTCTGGTACGGCATGCCGTCGATGAACGAAGCGCAGGCATTCAACGCCGCCAGGCGGGGGCGAGGGACGTAGTTGCCGAAGAACACCGACATCCCATACGTCGGGGTTACGTCGGCGCAGAACAAGAAGTACTTCTGGCTTCCTTGAGAGTTGGCCGAAACGACGTCCCGCGTGTAAAGCTGGGCGACGTCCACCTCGGAGTTGCTCGGCAGCGTGTAGCCGTCGTCGTCTCCGACGAGCCCTTGCTCCGAATCCCAAATCGGCCTGCCGCCGGCGCCGCCCGCCGACATGGTGTTCTTGATGGCGGTGAGCGTCGCGGGATAGCTCGCCTCGGGCGTGGTCATCTGACCGTAGGAGTGTTCGCTCGCCACGTCGATTACGGGCGCCGTGCCCGCGGCCAGCACCGACGAGATGAAGCTGTTGGCCACGCCAGCGAAGGCGACGATCTGGGCGCTGGGATCGCCCAAGCGGATGCCCGGCGTCGGGGGGACGGCGGTGGTGTTGCCGTTGGCGGCCGCGTTCAGAATTTGCGTGTAGATCGCGGCCGTGATCGCGCCGTTGTTGTCGGTGGTCGGCTCGTTCCAAATCTCGTAGGCCTTGACCTGTCCGGCGAAGTGTTGGGCGGTCTTGCCGCAGAAAGTGCCCCATTCGCCCATCATGCTGGGCAGGGGCGGTTGCTGGATGGTGCTCAAGGAACCGGCCCAGGACTGTTCGTACTGCGGGTAATAGCGCAAGAGGCAGCACATGGCGTTCATCTGGGCGCCGTTGATCACATTGAACTGCCGGTCGAATTCGGTGAAGTCGAAGGTCCCCTGGGTTTTCTCGCACATGCCCCAACCCCACCAGGCGCGGATCCACTTGACGCCGCACTGCGAGAGCACCTGGGTTTCACGGGCGAGGTGGGCCGCCGGCTCGCGCTCCATGTGCATGTTCATCGCGAACATGGAAGTGTCTGCATTTCCGACGCCTTGCAGATTCTTGATCACGGCGTACTGGACCTCGCCGAGTTGATGCCAGGTTTGGTTCTCCGAGGTGAGGTCGAAACCGAGCCGGAAGGTTCCTCGCCGGCTGGTATCGACGTTATACGTCGCCGTCTTCACACCGCCGGCAGGCACGCTGAACGAGCCCAGCGAGGGCCCCAGCGGAACCCGATTGCCCTCCCAGTCCACGATCGTCGGCTGCACGGTAACGGTGTGGGCGACGGTGTCCGTGTTGACGATGTTCATCGTTACCGGTGAGGCAACGCCCGAGAAGAAGAGGTTGCCGGCCGCCAAGGCCCCCGCCGGGCCGACGCTGATCTTGTCCTTGAGCGCCAGATAGGTCGTCGAGTCGCCGACCATCAGTCGCACGTCATCGACATAAAGATCACCTGAGGACGGGTAGCCGATATGGACGCACATGTTTGGCGCCGTGAAGTTGCTGGGAAGCGTGAACGTTTGGATGAACTGCGACCACGAACTCGTTGCCCCGGGGTATTTGGGGAAGGGAGATATCGTGCTGATATTTGCCCCGAGCGCGTCGACTTCGATTCGTGGCCAGATGGTGGCGCCGACCGACTTCAATTGCAGCGAGAGCGTGTATTTTCTGCCGGGGTGTGCGGGAATGGGCCGCGAATACACGCCCGACGGACTGCCCGGCACGAGAAGCGCCGCAAAGTCGGTCCGGTGCTGGTCAGGGTGTGCAGGCATTTTTGGCCGCTGGCCGCGCCGCCCGCCGCTTCCCACATCAGATTGACGTCTCCGTAATTATCCCCGCGCCAGCCGGTCAGCCCCATCTCGAAATCGCCGTTGGGCACGAGATTGCCCGGCGGGGTCGGCGCCCCGGGACCCGGGGAATAGAGCGGGAGAAATTGGCGGGCAATTTTGGAAACGCGGAATGAGTCGATCTTGCCGTAGACCACGCTGCCCGAATTATAGTCGTTCCGGCCGATCCACGTCGACGACGTCCCCTGGTTCAGCGTGCCCGTGCCGCACGTCTTTGCCGTATCGAGGACGCCGTTGATGTAGATCGAAGCAATATGGGTGGTGGAATCAAAGGTGATGGCCAGATGGGTCCATTGGCCCGTCGGCACGGGCAGAGTCCCGCTGATCGTGGTCCAACTGGAACTGCCCACGGCCAGGTACAGGGTGATGGTGCTGCCCAGGCGGAGGAAGTAGGCCCCTTCCTTGACGATCAAGTCGCCTCCGGGCTGGCTCAGCTTAACCCAGGCCTCGACAGTAATCGCGCTCGCTGGGCGCTGTGCGGCGTTGTCCGGAATGGTCATGTAGCCGGCATCGGTCGCCACGGCATAGCCGTTGCGCCCCACGGCCCAGTTGGCGCCGTACAACGTGCCGTTTAGCGGCTGCGGCGACGTCTGCACCGTTTCATGCGCGGTGGTCGTGCCCGTGCCTTCCTTGAATAGGTACAACGCCGTGGTGTTGGCGTCGGCCGTGAACAGCGTCTGCACCTGCTCCGGCGCCGCGACGGCCGGCGTCGCCAATAGCGCCGCCACCAGGATGAGCGAACCCAAACAGACGCCTGACAAGCGCAGCATCAGCATGACTGTTCCCTCCTGATTCTTGAGACCCGGTTGTTCCGGAGACGGTCCCAATAGTTCAGCACCAATTCTAACAAAGCAGCCTAACCCCACGCAAGCGCTGCTTGGCTCAAGTGGGGGGGCGGCGATGGCGACGGGGCAATTCCGCCAGCAACGGCGCTACGGCGATCTCTCTCCCTGGAAGTCTTGGAAGCGATTTGGGCCCGGCGCGCCGCTCCGGCGTGCTGCCGCAGAGTGAGCCTGCGGCCGCGGTGGTTGAACGCGGGGCCGGACCAGCGTGCGAGGCTATCGCCCTGGCCATCGGCAGCATCGACGTGCTACTCGCGTCTTGTGCCGCCGGCCCAAGAGTGCAGATACCGAACGACTCGGGCACGTGGAAATCGGGCTGCGGCCCTTTCGCGTGGACCCACGTAATCCAAGCCGGATCGCCGTTGGCCTCGCGCGACGAGAAGTCGGCGCGGAATAGTCCCAGCCGCCACTCGGCGCCCGGTTCGAGGCGGAATCCCATCTTTTCCAGGGCCGCCCGCGAGATGGTTCCTTCCACGCAGTATCCTTTCGTGGTCCGGGCGGAGGCGAATTCCAAGCCCTCCACCGACCAGCCGTCATCAAAGCGGCGATGGAACCGGGCCGCATAGTCGTGCAGCGCCCCCCGCCGCGATTTCGATGCAATAGTAGGTGTCGTCAGGACGGCCCGACCACAGGTAAAGCTCGACCCGGTCCTGATTGTCGACGTCGTGCTTGTTCGACGACGGCGGGGCGGCCACGATGTCCGCCTGTTGGCATTCAAAGGCGAAGATCAGCCGATCGCGTTGCCAAAACAGCCAGACCTTGGTCTTGGAGGGTTGCTTGTCCGGCTGGCCGGCAACCACGAAGGTGTCCAGAAGCGGCCGAACTTGATAGCAAGGCTCATCCAGCTTACCATCCACGCGGATCGGCGCCGACATGAACGGCACCACCAACCTGGGTGTCGTTGCTGGGCCACGGGAATCCGCGGCCACGGCGCAGCACGCCGACAGGAGCATCGCGAGCCAGCAAGTCCCCGTCCGCAAAGGATGTTTCAGCATGATGCGGAATCTCGTTGCGAAGGGCGTGCTTTTCCTGCCCACCACGCCGTTTGCTCCGTTCAGGGGGACTGTCCCGATTTTTGTGGCAGGACGCCACAAAAATGGGACTGTCCCCTTTGGCCCCAATCGACGAAGTTACTTGTTGGCGGGCTTTAGAAACCCTTGGTAGCGCATCCAATTGGCGCAATCCTGCGTCCAGGTCGAGCAGGGACGGTCGCTGGGACGGACGCCGAAGTCGTGGGCGGCGGTAGCATAGGTGTGCAGTTCCGCCGGAATCCCCGCCCGCTTCAACGCCAGGTACATCACCACGCTGTGCTCGACGGGGCTGACGACGTCGGCACTGCCGTGTACGAGGAACACCGGCGGCGTGTCGCTGGGGATGTGCAGGCCGGGCGAAAGCTCATCCTTGTCCTTGGGCTTCAAGTAACCGGAGTAGGCCATAATGCCAAAATCGGGCCGGCAACTGATCTTGTCCACCTCGTCGATCGGCGTGTAGGTCCGTTTCTCAAAGTTGGTGGCCGTGGCGATGACCAGATGGCCGCCCGCCGAGAAACCGGCCATGCCGATTCGTTTCGGGTCGATGCCCCACTCCCTGGCCCGGCTCCGCACCAGGCTGACGGCCCGCTGGGCGTCCTGCATGGGTCGTCGGGCGGGCTCGCCTTGGACGTCATCGGGCCGCCGCGGCACCCGGTACTTGAGGATGATGCCGGTTACGCCCAGCGAATTCAGCCAGGTGGCCACTTCCTCGCCTTCCAGTTGCCAGTAGAGGTTCCAGTAGCCCCCGCCCGGACAGATCAATACGGCCGTTCCGGTGTCCTTGTCCTTCGCGGGCCGATAGATCGTGATGGTCGGCTTCGTGACGTTGGTCACCATTCTGGTCGACTCGGTGACCTCGACCTGCCTCCGGGTCAGCTTCGGCGACATGACAACCTTCTCCGGGCCGATGTTGCCGGGCTCGTCGGGAGCGGCGCCCGGCCACAGATCAACGACGAGGGGATTGCCGGCCGCCGTCGTGGCCGCCGCCCCAGCCGATTCCGTTACAGCCGTCTTTTCGCCAGTGCTGGTAATTGCCCTGGCGGTAAAGCTCTTGAAACCAAAGTCCCGTCCGGTTCCGATGCCGCGACCGTTATCACATTCCAGGAAGATGCCAATGCCGGGATTACCCGTCTTGTGTTTGTCGTCTCTGACCTGGGCCTTCTGAACGCCGTTGACGTACACGGTGATGAGGTTGCCGACGATGGACGCCTTGAGCGTGTCGCCATCTTTGAGGCCATAGTCGGCGCCCTGTTTGTCGACCAGATAAGTGAACTTGCCCAGCGGGCCCTCCCACCGGACAATCTGCACGTATGAGGAACCATCGCTTAGGCATCGGCCGAAGCACTCGTAGCCGCTCGTGCTATGGGCGGAGCTGGTCCAGCGCAGGAGGATCTCGACTTCCTGATGGCAGCGCGGATCGGGCTTCGCGATGTGTACAACTCCCCACGCCTCCTGATCCGGCGGAAATCCGGTCAGGTGCGCGTACGAATCATCATACCTCTGAAGGCCCGTCTTGGTGCCCGTCTGGGTACCGTAGGCAAGGCCGTCCTTCTTGCCGATCGTCGCCCAATCCAGGCCGTTATGGACCCATTTTCCGCCTTCGGAAAGCGGATTCTCCTCGCCGTCGAAAGTGGTGGTGTAGGTCTGGGCCATTCCGGCCGGCGACAAGAAACCGATAGCCAACAGAACGAGGAACGGCACCCTCAAACGCGGATTCATGTGATGGTCTCCTTGCGCGAATCGGTGACGGTTGTTGGGCCAAAGCGGAACCGAGCGGCCTTGGTTCGGCGTGAAAGGCAAACGTTGAAAGGCGAGTCCGTTCCCATCCGACCTGAATTGCCGCGGGCCGCGGGCTGGCGGTCGGCCCATTTCGGCACGGGCCAGCCAATGGCCCCCAAGCTGTTAGCGCAGCACGGCCAGGCATCAGGTTGCCGTCTATGGTAGCGTGTGCGCCCGCATCAGGCAACGGCCCGCCCCGTGCGCCCCAGGGCCGATTAGTTACTCACTGTGGGAGGCGACTCCTGTCGCCGATTGCTTGAAAACAACCGGAAATCGGCGACTGGAGTTGTCTCCTACAGCCGGATTTGGGAAATCTGATCGGCCCGCCCTGGCGCCATTTAGCATTGCCCCGCCTGGCGGAACGCTACCCTCCGCCCATCATCGGGAACATCTGGCGGACCATGGTGATGGCGGCCGGGCCGACGAGGATCACGAAGATGCCGGGGAAGATGAACAGCACCAGGGGGAAGATCAGCTTGACGGCGGTCTTGGCGGCCTTTTCCTCGGCCAGTTGGCGGCGGCGGGTGCGCATCGAGTCGCTTTGCGTCCGCAGGGCCTGGGCGACGCTGGAGCCGAACTTGTCGGCCTGGATGAGCACGGCCGCCAGGGCCCGCAGATCGGCCACGCCGGTCCGCGCGCCCAGCTCGTGGAGCACTTCGGCCCGGGGCCGGCCCATCTGCAGCTGGAAATTGGCCAGGGCGAACTCCTCGGCCAGGACGCGGTAGGTCCTTTTCATCTCTTCGGCCACCTTGCGCATGGCCTGGTCGAGGCCCAAGCCGGCCTCGACGCAGACGACCATCAGGTCCAGGGCGTCGGGCAGGGCCAGGAAGATCGCCTGTTTGCGGCTGGCTGCCGAGGAAGCCGCACGACGATGTCGGGCAGGTAGAAGAGCAGCCCGGCCAACGCGATGGCGGTCAGATCAGCGTGTGGATGGTTGAAGCCGCGAAGCGAGGCGATACGTGCCGCCGCCGAGCAACAGGCCGGCCACCAGTCCGGTGAACTTCAGCCCCAAGAAGATGCTGCCGGCCGCCTCGCCGCGGAACCCGGCGGCGGCCAGCTGGCTCTTCAGCTTGCCCAGTTCCGCTTCGTTCTTGGGCTGCAGGGGTTTGGCCAAGGCGGGACTGGCCTTCTCGAGCATCTTGGTGACGGCGTCGGACTTCTTCAGCGCGCTCTCGGCGGCCGTGCTGCGGCGTTTGTGCGGATTCTTCAACTCGTCGAGCCGCTCCAGGCGCGGGGCTTTCCCGCCGCCATGATAGTCCAGCGCCCACCAGGCCAGCGCGGCAAACGCGCCGAACAGCGCCAGCGGCACCATGCCTTCGAGACTGATCAAGCCTGCGGCGAAAATCATGGCATTACGCTCCGGCGCGACCAACGGTCGCGGCTTCATACCTTGATGTTGACGATCTTGCGGATCACCAGCGCGCCGAGACCTGCATGACGACGGCCACGGCCAGCATCTTCTTGCCCATCGGATCGGTGAACAGCACCATGATGTAGTCGCGGATTGAGTTGGTAGACGGCCAACGAACAGCACGAACGGCAGGGCCAGCAGCACGACGCCCGACAGCCGGCCTTCGCCGGTCAGCGCCTGGATCTGCCCCCAGATGCGGAACCGGTCGCGGATCAGCGCGCCGATCTTGTCGAGGATTTCGGCCAGGTCGCCGCCGGTCTGCCGCTGCAGGATCACGGCGGTGACGAAGAACTTCAGGTCGAGGTTGGGGATGCGGTCGGACAGGCTGCGAAGGCTTTCGTCCAGCGGGATGCCCAGGTTCTGCTCCTCGAACACGCGGCCGAATTCCTTGCCGATCGGCGGCGGCATCTCCGTGGCCACCATGTTGAAGCCGAAGGCCAGGCTTTGTCCCGGCCGGAGCGTGCGGGCGAGCATCTCCAGGGCGTCGGGCAGTTGCGCGGCGAAGGCCTTCAGCCGGCGCTTGCGGCGGCAGCAGCAGCCAGAACAGCGGCAGCGACGCCCATGCAGCATGCCGACCAGCGGCATCAAGCGCCGGGTGGATGCGCAGCACGACGCCGACGCCGCATCCCGGCCACTGCCATGCACCGCCGAAATCGCCAGCAAGCTTGGCGACCGTCAGGGTCGTGTCGGCCTGCTCGAACAGCAGGTCGATGTTGCCGAACCGCTCCAGGAACGACTCCGCAAGATGCCGGGCCTGTCGTCCAGCGGCTGGGTGAGCATGCTGGCCTCCTTGGCCAGGCCGTCCTTGGCGGCGGACGGTGTTGACGCCGGTCAAGCAGATCGAGGCGGTCCTCGATCTTGGCTGCCGGGCTTGTCGCGCAACAGCAGCGCGGCGCCGCCCACCAGCGCGGCCACGCCGACAAACGCCACAAGCCGCAATCAGCAGCGAGTTCAACGTTTAGTCCTCCAACATGACCCGTTCGCGGAAGGCGCTGGACGGCAGGCGCACGCCGGCCGCCTCCAGCCGCGACATGAACGTGGGCCGGACGCCGGTGGCCACGAACTTGCCGTAGGCCCGGCCGTTCTCGTCGACGCCTTCCTTGTCGTAGCGGTAGATGTCCTGCATGACGACCGTGTCCTGCTCCATGCCCACGACTTCGGTGATGTGCGTGATCTTGCGGGCCCGCCCTGGAGCCGGCTGGCCTGCACGACCAGGTCGATGGCGCTGGCGATCTGCGTGCGCATGGCCTTCAGCGGCAGCTCGAAGCCGGCCATCATGATCATGGTTTCCAGCCGGGCCAGGGCGTCGCGGGGGGTGTTGGCGTGCAGCGTGGTCATCGAGCCTTCGTGGCCGGTGTTCATGGCCTGGAGCATGTCCAGGGCTTCCGCCCCGCGGCACTCGCCGATGATGATGCGTTCGGGCCGCATGCGCAGGGCGTTGCGCACCAGGTCGGTGGCGGTGATGGCGCCCTTGCCTTCGATGTTCGGCCGGCCGCGTCTCCAGCCGCACCACGTGGTCCTGCTGCAACTGCAATTCGGCCGCGTCCTCGATGGTCACGATGCGGTCGGTGTTGGGAATGAAGCTGGAAAGCGTGTTCAGCAGCGTCGTCTTGCCGGAGCCGGTGCCGCCGGAAATGAGGATGTTCAGCCGGGCCTTGATCGCCCCTTCCAGGAGCATCACCATCTCGGGCGTGAAGGCCTTGTAGTTCAGCAGGTCTTCCAGCTTCAGCGGATTGGCGCCGAAGCGGCGGATGGAGACGCACGCCCCGTCCAGCGCCAGCGGCGGAATGATGGCGTTGAAACGCGAGCCGTCGATCATGCGGGCGTCGACCATCGGGCAGGTCTCGTCCACGCGGCGGCCCACCTTGGAGATGATGCGGTCGATGATCTGCATCAGGTGGTCGTTGTCGCGGAAGACGACGCTGGTCTTCTCCATCTTGCCGCGGCGCTCGACAGTAGACGTTCTTCGGGCCGTTGATGAGGATGTCGCTGATCGTCGGGTCCTTCAGCAGCATTTCCAGCGGCCCCAGGCCGAAGGTCTCGTCGAGCACTTCGCTGACCAGCCGCTCGCGCTCGTTGCGGTTCAGCAGCGTGTCTTCGGTGTCGCAGAGGTGCTCGACCACCAGGCGGATTTCGCGGCGCAGCGTGTCGCCTTCCAGCTCGCCCACCCGCGACAGATCGAGCTTGTCGACCAGCTTGCTGTGGATGCGCTGCTTCAGTTCCTCGAAGTTGCTCTCCTTGGGATCGGCGGGTCGCAAGGCAGTCGTCAGTTTCGGCATGGCAGGCTATCCAGGTACGTCTGTTCGCCCATAGGTGTACGAGCGAATTCGGTCGTCGAACTGCCCGCGGAAGGGCAGAAGGAACGAGGCAATTGGCGACGGGAGTCACCTCCTGCAACGTCCTTAAAGGATAGCTTACGGCGCGGCGCCGTCAGCAAAAGAATGGAGAAACATGACACGGGCGAAGAGCGGGACGATAATAGCGATTGTAGCGGCGCGGCAGGCGCAAGACTCGCTATGCAATCGTCTCAACGTGGCGATACTCGATCAGTTTAGCGTCCGACGTTACGAGCGGACACTTGTGTAGCCGTGCGGACGCCACAATGATTTGGTCGGCAGGGTCACGGTGGAACGCGCCAGGCAGACGGCACGATTCGATGGCAATTTCGGGTGTCAATGCCAAGAGACGTACTCCTGGATAGCCAAGAGCCTGCACGAACCAATCGGTCAGCGAGCACGGCAGTTCAAGCCTTCGACGCTCGACGAGCTTGGCGACCTCCCAGCACGAGATCGCAGTTATGCCAATCCTGTCGGCCTCATTAACCGTGATCGCCGCAGCTTGGGTGGGCGTAAGCCGTGCATCGCCATGAACCCACCATACCCAAGTGTGCGTATCGAGAACGATCATCGCCGAGCTTCCCAGTCATCCTCGGCGACGCTTTCCAATGGACCGACGTACCGAATCGGCTTGCCACGGAGAGGGTAGGCGCAATTCTCCCGACGTTTCAACTCTTGGGTACAGACCACCACCTCCACATGCTCGCCGGGCAAGAACGGGGTTTTCACCGTAACGGTTCCATCCTCCGAAACGGTTGTCTTCACATCGCAGACGCGCATCGTTGCCCTCAATAAGCCGGTTCGCGACAGGAGCGCCCATCGACGCTCCATTCCTCCTCCTAGTATGTTAAGCGTCGCGGCCGGGCACGTCAATCCTCCAGTGCAAACGCGTATGTCTTGCGGCTATTTCCCGCTCTTGCCCGGCCAGAGCCCGAAGAATCCGCCGAGGCCGGCCTTCTTGCCGGCGGCCTCGTCGGGTGGGGCGGCCTCGTCGCCAGAGAGGACCTTGGCCGCGGCGATCAGCGACTGCGTGATGGCCGCTCTCGGGGCGCTTTCGATCAGCGGCACGCCGTTGTTGCGGGCCTCGATCATCGTGCGATAGTCGTTGGGGAGCTGCCAGAAGATTTCCTTGCCGATCGTTTCCTCGGCCTTCTTCAGCGTGATTTGCCCGTTGTCCAGGCCCACGCGGTTGACCACGATCTTCACCTTTTCGGCCATGCCTTCCATGTTCCCGAACGACATCATCAGCCGCACCACGTTCCGCAGGCAGGGCAGGTCGAGTTGCGTGGTCAAGAGGATGTGGTTGGCCATTTCCAAGGCGATCAGGTCGATGGCCGTGTAGCCCTTCGAGAGATCGAGCACCAGGTGCGTGAAGGTGGCCTTCAGCAGCCCGATCACGCGCTGCAGGTCGTCGGGCGTGATCAGCGACATGTCTTCCAATTGCACCGGCCGCGGCAGCAGATACAGGCCCGAGGAATGCTTGGTCAGCGATCGCTTCAAGAGCGTGAAGTCCAGCCGCGTGACGTTTTGCGCGACGTCGACCAGCGTGTAGTCGGGAATGGTGTCGAGGAACACGTCGGCGTCGCCCAGGCAAAGATCGAGATCGATCAGGGCCACGGAGTTCTGCGGGTCGTGGGCGAGGATGCAGCCCAGGTTGACCGCCAGGCTGGTCGTGCCCACGCCGCCGATGGCGCCGGCCACGGCGATCACCTGGCTGCCGCGCGGGCGGTTCTCGCCGCGGCCGAAGCGTCGTTCGCTGATTCGCCCCAGGGCTGCCAGGAGGTCTTCGATCCGCACCGGCTGGGTGAGGAACTCCTTGGCCCCCGCCCGCAGCGCCTGGAGGATCAAGGCGCCGTCGTTCGACGAGCTGACCACCAACACGGCGCAGTCGGGCGAGGCGCTCCCCAGCCGCATCACCAGGTCCAGCGCCTTCTGCGGATCGGCGTCGATGGCCACCAGGCCGATGTCCGGATTGGTCTGGGCCACGACGTCGGCGAAGAACTCGTAGCGCGAGCACTCGGCCTCCAGCCAGATCATGTCCATCCCCAACAACATGCTCTTCAGCGATTCACGCTGTGAGTCGTTGGGGTCGACGATGGCTAGGCGGAGAACGTTGCTCATGGCAGCCGATGCTGAAGGTCAATGCGCCAAATCTTGTCGGGTCAGAACCGCGTGGTCACAAGCGTAGCAACCGATCGGCTTCCGGCGTCGCCGCCGGGCCAACGCGCCGCAGCGGTTCGTCGGCCATGGACGTTAGCAGGGTAATGTCCCGCGGGCGGCCGCTAAACAGCCGCCCGAAGGTGCCTTGTCGGCGAGGTTCACCCCGGCGGTTGTTGGCCGCGGGCTGTTCTCTTGCGACAACGCTCTGCTGACAATCGGTAACACGACGCGGCGCCGTTGGCACGTTGCCACGCTCATCTCCATTACTTTACTACGTCATAGCCGACGGGGCCGATGAAACCGGGCGGACCATTCGGGGGTCCCGCGGGGGTAGCGGCGGCCGATGAGTTCGGCTTGGACGGAGTATTGCGGTTGTAGGGGCCCGAGGAGGCCGGACGCTGAGCCACCGCGCTGCCCTCGGCGCTGCGCCGGCCGGGCGGACGCATCGGACGGCCGCGGGGCCGGAACCTGTTCCGTGGGACCGAGGATCATCCCGTCCGACGGCGGGCCCTTGGGATCGCCCGGCGGGCAACATTTCGGCACTTCCAGGTGCCCCTTCATGAACAGTTCCCAGTCGCTCGGGCTTGTCGTCTGCATGCCCGGACCGCACGGCGGCACTTCGTTGGCGTCCATCGGTTCGACCAACTCCGGCGTGACCAGGATCAGCAACTCGATCTCGTTGGTTTGCTCGTGGACTTTGCGGAATGGCAGACCCAGATAGGGCACCTCGCTGATCCAGGGCAAGCCGTGATTGCTGGACTCCGTGCGGCTTTGCACCAACCCGGCGATCGCCAGCGTCTGGCCTGCCTGCAGTTCGACGCCCGTTTCCGCGTCGCGCTCCATCAGCCCGGGAATCCCTTGTACCGTGAGACTCGGGTCGATCTCACTGATCGTGGGCCGGACGTCCAGGTGGATTCGCCCGTTGCCCAGCACGATCGGCACGAAGTCGATCTGGGTTCCGTACTTCACGGTCGAGGGCGGGCCGGCCGCAGGCCCTGCGGGACGATGTAGAACGACCCGCCCGCAACGAAGGAGGCGGGACGGCCGCTGATGGTCATCAGCGTGGGTTCCGCCAGGATCTTCGCCAGGTTGTCCTGCCGCAATGCGTCCAGCACGCCGAAAAAGGCGCTGGTGCCGTTGGCGATGTTGAAGGAAAACGTCGCCGTTGATGGGATTATTGCTCACGGTGCTGGGGGCGGGGGAGTGCTGGCGCCGGCCCCTGACGGCAGCGCGGGCGAGGACGGCGGCAAGATCAAGCCGCTCACGCCCGACGTCACCACGTTGCTGCCGGTGATCTTGGCCCAGTCGAAGCCCAACTGGCGCAGCTTGGTCCGCGAGACTTCCATGATCTTCACGTGCAACAGCACCTGCTGCACGCCGCCGACGGTCATGTTGTTGATGACCTTCGGATAATACTCCTCGGCGATGCGGATGATGCGGTCGATGTGTTCCGCCTGGTCGACGAAGCCGGAGATCATGCACGGAGTTCGCCACGGGCGTCACCTTCAGCGCGGCGTTGGGGAAGGTCGCCCGCAACACCATCTCCAATTGCTGGACGTCGCCGTAGACGATCACGTCGATGGTGAAGAGCTTCTTGTCTTCGCCCCACAGGTTGATCTGGGTCACGCCCGCCGCCTTGGCCGAAACCTGAATCTGGTTGGGCGACAGCGGAGTCAACTCCAGGATGTCGGGATTGTTGACCTGGGCCTGGGGGATCTTCTGGTCCATCGTGAGGATGCGGCTGGTGTGGACCGTCATCTCCAGCCGCTCGGTGGGCGACTGGACCTTGTAGATGATCGACGGCTTGACGAGCGGTGCGGACGGCTTGCTGGCGCCAGAGCCGCCGTGCGGCAAGCAGGGACAGAACCAGCAACGGCACGCAGCAGCCGCGAGAAGAGATCGCGTATACATCCTTGTATTCCTTGCGTCGGAGTCCGGGCCAGCGGCCCGGAACGAGGTCATCCTTGAACCTGGATTGCAATCAGTCGTCAGTTGCAATCAGGCCTTGTCGGTCTTGCGTTGCTCCTTGGCGTTCCTTGCTTCGGCTTGTCGTCTCTTGGGTTCGGCCGGCGCGGGCGGCTCTTGGGCGCGGCGGCTCGGGCGGCTTCGGCTCGGCTTTGGCCGAAGGCACGTCGCGCCAGATTGCCGGCCGCGGTCGCCTTCCACGGTCCGAACGGCGACGTCGAGGCCGCCTTCGCTCTCTCCGCCTCGAACAGTCACCTCCTCGACGACCTTTCCCGGCTTCAGCACCCGCATGGTCCACGTGTCGCGCGGCGTCGATTCCGCCGAGGTCTGCGGCGGGCCGTTGTCGGCCGGCTTTCCCTTCAGCGAGTTCAGAAAATCGAGAAAACCCTTGGTCTTGTCGTTGAGACTTGGATCCGGCGATTCCAGCAGGCTCTCCTTGTCGCGCTCCGCTTTGGCCGTTGTGCCGAACAACTCGCTCGGCCTGGCCTGGGCGTTCGGCGCCTGCTGGTCGTCCTCGGGGCTGCGCATCACCAGGTTGACGTTCCCCATTTGGCTGGCCAGCATCACCTTGGCCGCCTGCTCGGGCGTGACCAGCAAGGAGATGGTCTTGGCGGCGATCGACTTGCTGCCGTCCTTCTCCTTTTCCAGGTCCACCACGTCGTCGACGGCGAAGACCTTGATGTCTTGCAGGATGGTCCGCGTGACCGTCTCGGGGATGTCGCGGCCGCGGATCGCGCACCAGGTGGACCATCACGTCGACGCGGTCGCCGGGCAGGATCAGGCTGCTGCCGCCGCTGACCAGGTCGACCTTCACCGGCACCACGCGATAGCCCTTGGGGATCAGGGCCGTGGCCCCCTGCTCGCTGGCCCCTTTGCCGAGCAGTTTGTTCTCCAGGATCGGCTCGCCGGCGTAGAGCTTGGTGCGGGCGCGGCGGCCTTCGATGTCCTCGATCCGCGAGATGGCCCCCGGCGGGGATCTTGTCCTTCGGCCACTGCTCCAGCTTCAAGACCTGGGAGGTCAACTGATCGCCCAGGCCGATGTCGGTCATGGCCACGAAGATCGGCTGCGTGTCTCCCGTCAGCCCGGCCGGCTCGCGCGTTCCGCTTGGCCATCACCTCGGTGATGCCGATCGACGCCACCAGGCCGCAGCCCAGGGCCAACAACAACAAGGCAAGGGATTTGGGTCGCATGGGTATTATTGGACAGTCTCGCGGCGCATGACCGTACTGGCTGTCAGGTGGGTGTTCCTGCCAAGGAACATGGGTGACGGAAGCCAACTTACGCTGCTGAACGGGATCTGGACCGTCACGGTCACCGGCTGGCCATAGCCGGCCGTGGTGGGTTCTGTCGGGTTCATCGTCACGGTGGCCCCTGAAATCCCCGCGTTTTGCAGGTAAGTCGTTACGGTGGAGCTGACCTGGCTCGCCGTCGGGGTCGGCGAGTCCAAGACCGCCGACTCGCGCCCCTTCCCGCGAGGCGTTCGTCAGGACCTGCTTGAACCATGATCGCACGTCCAAACTCGATCATTCCGAACACCATCAGGAAAAACACGGGCGCAACGATGGCGAACTCGACGGCAGCCGCGCCTTGTCGGTTTCTTCGGCATGTCCGGCAAGCCCGCTCTAGCTTAACCTCGCGGCTGGCCGCAATCGGCGGCTTTTGTGCGCCGCCTGACCCGCGAAAGGGGTGAAAATATTACAATCTGGAAAATGTAGGAAGATCATAGCAAGCATCCCCGTCCAGAGAAAATAGGCAATTGATCCGATGGCAATCGGAATTCCGTACGGCAACAACAGCATGGCGCTCTTGCGTTCGGCGGCCATGGCCGACAACGCGCTCGGGATCGCGGACCTCCAGGATTTCGTTGGTGATGGTCCAGAACTGGTACGCAGTGGTGGTGCCAGTCGCGTCGCCAGAGGACCATCGCCACGGCGATGATGCCGCCGACGATCGCCGAGACGCAAAACGCGTAGAGGGTGTCGGTGCCCCAAACCCAGGCCCCCACGCCGGCCAGCAGTTTCACGTCGCCGGCGCCCATGCCGCCGATGGCGTAGGCGGGCAGCAGCAGCCCCAGGCCGACGACCGTTCCCATCAGGCTCCAGCCCAGTCCTTCCCAGCCGAAGCAGACGGTGCTGTAGACCCAGCCGCCGACGACCAACGGGAACGTGATCCAATTGGGCACTTTCAGTTTCCAGCCGTCGATCACCGCGGCGACGATCAGCACCGCGCTGAGCAACCAGACGGGCCAGTTGTCGGCCAGGGAAGCGGAAAATTGATTCCAATCGGTCATCATTTCCATTGTCTCCGTAAGCGGTTGGTTTTCGAGGATTCAATTGAGGCGCCGAGGGAACACCGCGGACTTGAAATCTCCGGTCTCCCAAGGGCAGTCTCTTCTCACGTGCGACTGCACAGTATCAGTCCGAACAGGGCGCCGAGCATGGTGACGAAATACACCATCAATTGCACGGCGCTCTGCATCAGTTCCGTAGGGATGACGGGGTACATGATCGGCCTCGAATGTGTCGAAGATTCGCCCTGCAAATCGGCGATTGCCCACGCGCCATGCGGCCGTGACAGCCGCCCATTTGCAGCGTAGTTTCAGGCCTCTTGCCTATTCAAGCCTAGCATATTCCGCGAGCGGGTGGCGCGAGACCTTTCTGTCGCGAAAACGAGTCCGACTTGCCCGTGCAGAGTACAAAAAAACGTCCCCCTCGTCGCCATATCCCTTGGCGACGAGGGGGAGTCCGGTTCTAGCGAGAGTAAGACGTCCCGGACCAACAGGTCTGGCCGGACGTCAAGGGTCCGCCGGCATCAACTACCCAGCGAAGCCGCCACGTTGCTGAACGTGGTGCTGGTCTTCGTGCCGACCGCGCTGATCGCGGTCAAGCACACGATGACGATCAGGGCCAGCATCACCGCGTACTCCACGGCGGTTGGTCCATCCTCGGAAACGAGGAAACGTTGCACCTTCTGAGCTAGCGACTTCATCGGTATTCCTCCATTCCAGCCACGGCGCCCTTGCGGGAGCCGGCCGGAACAACAAACTGTTTCGGGTTCCGTCGGGTGAAACGCCGGCCTCTTTCGAAGCCGGCGCCGGCCTGCGTTTCACCTTCGGGATCCCCAGTTTAGTAAAACCAAACCTCTCCCCCGTCGAACGCCGAAATGATTGCTGTCATCCCTTCGGCAGCCAGGCTGCCGCCGGAAACGATCCGTCGGCCCTTGGCTTTGCGTCCCGGCCTTGCGGCCGGTTTGCCTTTGTCGAGGATGAAGAGGCTGCAGGCCTTGGTAACGCAGAGGTCCCGCCGGTTGGACAAGCTCATCAAAACGTGCTTCCGGCAGAGAAACCCCTGCGTTCGGGCCGCCTCACGGCGGCCCCACCCAGGCTGACGCCTTCGCGTCCACCTCTACAATGAAACCTAGGTCAGATTTTTGGATTGTCAAATCGGCAGCAATTCAGAAATCCCGCCGACGCAACCACCAGTTACGGCCTAGGATTGGGAAAGTCGAAACTCCAGCAGTTATATCGGGTTTCGACCCGGTTCGGGCTCTCAGGAAAGCACCATCAGATGGCTTGGCTCGACGACGCAATCGAACGGCTAACCTCCCGACCGGTCTGCGGTTATCGGCGCGAGCGGTTCGCCGGCCGTCGAGCCGACGGCATTGGCGGCACTGGCGCTCATGGCCGCCGGCCGCCGCAGTCAGGCGACGGGAGGGACTGGATTGGCTCGCTCGCGTGCAGTCGGCTGACGGCAGCCTGGGCATCGACGCCGACACGCGCGATCCTTGCTGGCCGACGGGTTGGGCCGTCCTGGCATGGAACACCGCCGCGCAGAAAATCGCCGACGCCAAGACACGAGTGGTCCGCCGCAGCCCGCATCGCCAGTGCTTGGATCTTGGCGACCCGCGGATTCGCCCCGAACCCAGCGATGAAGAGCGACGGTTCCTTGGTCACGACCCGACGCTCCAAGGCTGGCCCTGGGTGAGCGGCACGCTACTCCTGGGTCGAACCGACGGCCATCAACATACTGGCTCTGCGCAGCGCCAACCAGGCCGACCACCCACGTTGCCGCCAGGCGGTGAAACTGCTGCTCAATCGCCAACTGCCCGAAGGCGGCTGGAACTACGGCAACACCTTGGTCTTCGGCCGGATGCTTCGTACGCACGTCCAGCCAACGGGGCTCGCGCTTGCCGCGCTTGCCCACGAGACGGGGACCAGCGAGAATGTGCACCGTTCGCTCAATCTGCTCGATCACCTGCTCTCGAAATCCACGACCACGGCCTCGCTCTGCTATGCGCTCATGGGACTTGCCGCGCACGGGGTTCGGCCGCAGAGAGCCGATGATTGGCTTTCGGCGGCCTTTCAACGAAACCTGACACGCGACAACCCGCCGTACCACTTGGCGCTGCTGGTGCTGGCGGCAACGAAAGCGGAATTGTATGCACCACCCGACGGACTGCCCCGATAAACGCCCCCCTCACAAGTTCAACCGGCGCAACGCGCTCGTGACCGCGGGCGTGGCGGCTGTCGCCGCGCTCAGTCTCTCGCTGCTGCGGAGGCAGGGGCCGGCCCGAGCACCCGTGTTTCTCGCCCGGAACCAGCGCTACGATGGCCCGCTGGCCGAGACCATCGCGGCCGGGCTGGCGGCCGTGGGTTTCGACAAGGATTGGGTCCGCGGGCGGAAAGTCCTGCTTGAAGCCGAACCTTGTCGAGCCCCTTCGCCGCGCCGCAGATCAGCACGCACCCGAGCGTCGTGCTGGCCGCGGCCGAAGTCTTTCGCCGCTCGGGCGCCGAGGTCAGCGGTGGGCGAAGGGCCCGGCCACGTCCGCGACACCGAGATGGCCCTGGTCGAGTCGGGCATGGACGAGGCCCTCCACGACGAGAAACTGCCGTTCGTCGACTTCAACTACGCGAGTTTCGCAAGATGCCCAACGCCGGCCGGCGTAGCCCACTGCCCAGCGCTTCACGTTTCCCGCGGCCGTGCTCGACGCCGACTTGATCGTCTCGATGCCGAAGCTCAAAACGCACCACTGGATGGGCCTGACCGGCGGCGATGAAGAACCTCTACGGCACGCTGCCCGGCCTGATCTACGGCTGGCCCAAGAACGTGCTGCACTACGCCGGCATCGCCGAGACGGTCGTCGACATCAACGCCTCGCTGCCGCCGACGATCGCCATCGTCGACGGCATTCTTTGCATGGAGGGGGACGGGCCGATCCTGGGCACGCCCAAGGCGATGGGCCTGCTGGCCATCGGGCTTAATCCCACGGCCGTGGATGCCACCCTGGCCCGCATCACCGGCTTCGATCCGCACAAGGTGCCCTATCTGGTCCTGGCCGAGGGCCGTTTGGGGCCGATCGCCGAGTGGGCAATCGTCGCAACGCGGCGAACGTTGGCAAGAACTGGCCAGTCCGTTTTCCTTCGTCGACGTGCCGCACTTGCGGAGAATGCGGATGGCCAACAACGGTTGAGACGGCCCCGTAGCAGGCACACTCCGTGTGCCGTCCGCCGCCCTCTTTGCGGCTCGGCGATCGCCCGCATCGGACTGGTGCTTCGATTGACCGCGCTCCGGCACACGGCACACAGAGTGTGCCTGCTACTGATTGCCCGCCGCCGCCACGGGATTATGCTATGCTTTCCTTGGAGACGGACCTCCTGCAACCTTCTGCGCGAAAACCCGCTGCACAACTCGGCGTCTGAGAAAGGCGACCATGCGTATTCCCTGCCCGTTCTGTAGTGCGCAGCTAACGCAAGCCAAAAACTCGGACGGTCCCAACTTCTGTCCCCAATGCCAGACGCTCTTCTACCTGCCGGAGCCGCGCCCGATGCCTCCGTGGATACTGGGCGTGTTGGTGATTCTGACGGCCAACTGGCAGATTCTCAGCCGGCACATGTGACGGCCTTGCCGGTGCTGGCTTTCTTGGCTAGTGCCCTGACATGCCTGACTTGACGGGTGCCACGGGCTACTTGTCAGCCCGTGCTGCGGCCGATTCCTGCACTGGCCGGCAAGCGGCCAGTGGCACCCAAGCTGTCAACACCGCACGGTTGGGGCACTACAAGGCGGCGGTCTTCGGCGCACCCGATTTCCCGTCAGAATAGACGGATGTACACGTTGCGGATACCTTGCGGTTGCCTTGTATTTCCCGAGCAAGACGGAGAGTTGTCAGTTTGCGGATTATCTGCCGTTGCCTTGCGGTTGCCCCCGCCGGCAACAACATTGGCAACAGTTTTCCGATAAAATGAAGCGAAGTCGGGAAGGCGGCCAGCTACCGCCAAGCGGCCCGGCGGACTGACGTGGTTCTCAATCCTTTCCACGTCGCCCGCCGCGGCCGACCCGGCGAAGAAAGGATTGAATCATGGCAAAGCGAAAGAAGGCGACGGCGACCCCCACGAAGGCCAAAAATGAGCGTCTTGTCGTCCGGCGGCAATTCGAGGTTGTCAACCGACCTGGCGTAGTCTTGGAGGGGGAATACGTTTGCGAGCCCGAGCCGGACGCCCCGACGCCGGCGTTTGCTAACGCCGTTGCGAAGTGGGCCGCTCTCAACTCGCAACCGGCATTTGCCGAGTATGAGCGGGCTTTCTTGAAAGAGGTGGCCAAGCCCGCCCCGCCCCCGGACACCATTGCCCCCAAGTATCCCGCGGCCCCAAGTGAGCCCCAAGCGGTTGAGACAACGAAAGGCGTTGCACCACGCAACGCGAAATTCTTGGAGTGGCACGAAGCCGAGGGCAGCGACACCTACCACAAGCCGAAGCGGATTCAAGAAACGTGGTGGGCAATGACGGACGAACAGCGGACTGCAATCTGCCCCGACAATCCGGCCAGAGTTTCCCGCGTTGCGGTATCGAGGGGAATATCACGGGCACGCAAGCTACGCGGCGATCCGCCGAAGAAACAGAAAATCAAACGAAACAGATCGCGGCGGAAGGCATAGTCGGCGGAAAATGTCCCGCGTTGTCCCGCGTTGTCCCGCTTTCTTGTCCCGCGTTTTGGCTTTGACTTGTCCCGCGTGCCCCTGATTCAATTAGGGGCATGACAAAGCTACTCACAGAATCCGAAGCGGCCGACTTTCTACAGTTGACGTCGCGACAAGTCTTGCGGCTTGCGAACCGCGGGGAGTTGCCCCGTGTGGTCTTCCCCAACAGGGAAGTCCGATTCGATCAAACAGACCTAACGGCGTTTATCGAATCACACAAGCAGCCCGCGATGGAAGGGAGGGGCACCAAGTGAAACGCCCCGCCCGCAATTCCGCCGGCCCCCACCGCCCCCAAGTAGCCGAGCCGATCCGGCCCGGCGAACTGTGGCCGATCCGTCTGCTGCATGATCGTCTCGGCTGGGGTGCCCGAAGCCGGGCGGCTGCCATCCGTCATGGTTTGCCCGTGCATCGGTGGGGCAAGTATGCTTTCGTCGCCACCGATGCCCTCATTGCTTTTCTGAAGGCCGGCGACGGGCAGGGAGGGCGCAACTGATGGCCAAGAAACGAGTCTCGCCCGAACTGCTCGACCAGATGCAGCCGGCCGCGGTCGAATCGGAAGTCGGGCTACTGGCGGGCTTCGCCATGCTGGGGCGCGTCAATCCCGACATTGACCTGCGCCGAGCACTTCTACGACTGGCGCAATGGTGCCATCTACAGCGCGATGGTGGACCTCGACGGCGAGTGCGGGCAGTGGGACACGCCTGCGCTTCTCGGACACCTGCGCCAGCACAGGCGATGGGAACAGGACGGTTTCGACGCCGCATACGTCGCCACCGTGTTGACATCGCACGGCACGCCTTCAACGGCCAAGTATCACGCAAAGCAGATTCGCCAAGCATACGTCAATCGCACGGTAGGCGAAGAGGCGCTGCAACTCTTCCAACAGAGCCGCAATGGCGGTGTCACGCCTGAGGCGTTACGCGAGCGATTCGACCGGCTGGCCGCCGTGGCATCGGACGATGGGCAGGTGGCCGACCAGGGTCAACTGCCGGAAATCCAAGACGCCAGCGACTTTTGCATGGCCGAAGTGCCCATGCCGGAGGAACTGATACAGGGCGTACTGCATCGCGTCTCTAAGTTATCGCTAGGTGGGGCGTCCAAGAGTTACAAGACGTGGACGCTGTTGAACCTCGCCCTCTGCGTCGCGTATGAGCGCACGTGGTTGGGCTGCTCGACGCGGCAAGCAAAAGTGCTCGTTGTCAACTTGGAAATCCAGACAGCCTTCGCGCGGAAGCGGCTGCGCATGCTGGCCGAAGCCATGCAGATAGACCAAGAGCCCGGCCGCCTCGACGTGTGGAACCTTCGCGGTTACGCCACCTGTCACCAAGAGATTTTTCCGAAGATTATTCGGCGTGTCGGCGACGGGGGCTATGGGCTCATCATCCTAGACCCCATTTACAAGTGCTATGGCTCTAGCGACAACGAGAACGGACGCGCGGGAAGTGGCCGCGCTTATGAACTCCGTCGAGGCGCTGGCCGTCAAGACCGGCGCTGCCGTTGCCTTCGGCGTCCACTACAGCAAAGGCAACCAGGCGTCCAAGGATGCCATCGACCGGGTGAGCGGTTCCGGGGTCTTCGCCCGCGACCCGGACAGCCTATTGAACTTCACCAAGCACGAAGAGGCCGACTGCTATACCGTCGAGGCGACCCTGCGAAACTTTCCCCCACTCGACCCGTTTGTGGTCCGCTGGAAATATCCGCTCTTTACTCGTGACACCGGCTTGGACCCGGCCGCGCTGAAGGTGCCCGGCAAGTCCAAGATTGACAGGGCGGCGGAGCTAGAGCGGCAAGAGGAAGAGCACCGCACCAGGCTACTAAAAGCCGTGCGGCTGGTGCCCAAGGGAGACACAGCCAAGGCACTCCGAACCACGACCGGCCTGAATACGGAAAAGTTTGGCAAGGCCATTGTGACCCTACTACAAGAGGGACGTGTAAAAAAATGCCGGATAAAGAAGCACACCAGGATGGAGGACGGCTACAAGCCCACCGGCAAGTGATGCCGGGACTGGCGGGACTGGTGGAACTGTCCCGGCATGTCCCGGCAACGGTTGCTGGTGGTGGGACAGCCTACGTAGTAGGCGTCCCGTCACCACCACCAGCAACAGCAACACCGCGCCGGGACAACGAGATAGGCTGTCCCGGCAGGAAAGGAAAACGTATGAGCAAAGCACAACGCCGCGCTCTGTGGCCACCGCGGGCGCTTCGCCTCCCGGACACCACCGCGGCAATCGAGGCCGGACGGCAAGGGCAGCGAAGCCTACTCCCTCCCGAGCCGGTTGACGATAGCCGCGAAGCCCGGCTTGCCCGCCTGTTGGGCATCCCCGGCGTGGGGCTGGCCGTCAATATGGGCGAAGCGAATCAGGGGTCCGAAACAGTACGTTTTGCGCCGTTGCTTGGCAGCGCAGCCGGCGGGGCGATGCTTCCAGTCGCAGGGCGGCCAAAACGCCACACCCACCCGCCGGCAGTTTGATTTTCATTCAACCTTGAGGAGTCGAGAAATGCGTTTACCGATTGTGACCTTGCGAGAGTGTATCAGGCGGAAAAATCACGCCTGCCTTGACTGCGAAAAGTGCGGCCGTCGCCAGTCAACAGATGAATCCGGCGGCGGACGGCGGGCCGTCACCCAGCCGCCTAACCCTTGGGACGATCCGCTCTTCGTCGGAGCGGTAAACAATTCACGCGATGCCTCCCAAGTTCCTTCCGCCTTGCGTGCGCTGGAATCGGCGGCCGAAAACAGTCTGACACCGGGGCGGGCGGAACTCTGCCAGCACTGTGCCAACAAGAGCACGACTGGCACAACCTGCCGAGTTGTGATCCGTGGCGACGTTGCCCCGAAGCTACAACGTGGCCCGAGTGGGCAAGAAATCTGCGATAGCTTCCTTCCCCTATCACCACGGCAGAAACAGGAGAGCCACCATCATGGGTACGCCTTCGCAAATTGACTCGACTTTGCAATCTGCCGCCGACTTTCTTCGCATACCAACATCGGCCCCAGCCGCGCCTGTCACCGCCGATCAGCGGGAGGCGGGGCGGGTGGCCGCCCACGAAACTCTTGACCGATACGAAGATGAGTTGCGACAGGCGCGAGCCGCGTACGAATCGGCCGAACTCATCGCACCCCAGAAGCCTTCCGCAGTTCGCGTGTCCAACCTGACGATCAGAGAGGTGGCGGAACTCTTGGCCCTCTTCCAAGCCGGGGATGCGTCACTTCCGGTGCCCGCACAAGGCAAAGCGGCTGCCCGGCTGCGCCAGCTATCCGACGAACGGCAACAAGCCGAGCGATATTTACGGGAAACCGCCCCGCCCGCCCTGGTTTCCGAGTTGGAGAATCTGAGGGCAGCGGCGTACCCGTTGCAACGGGCCGCGGCGGCGGCCGGAGAAATCGTGGAGCTAACGGCCCGCGTCGAAAAGCTGCGAGCACAAGCTGCGGATTTTCTAAAAGGGCTGGGGCCGGACCCCGCGGCAATTCGGCAAAACGACTTCGACCTTCAGGCAGCGGAAGCAAAATTAGACCACATTGTAAACGCCGCAAACGTGGTGGCCCGCGGAAAAGCGGCCGAGCCGCGGCTGGTCGAAATCCAGCGGCGGATTGCGGCGATCGAACGGGAAATGCTCATACCATAGGTGTCCCGAAAAATGAGCCAAAATCGGACGGCAAATGCACGGCTGATCGAAGCACTTGCGGCAGGCGAAAACATAACGCGCGCGGCGACACTGGCCGGCGTGTCGACGCGCACCGTCACGCGCCGACTTGCTGATGAGAAGTTTCGGGATGCAGTCGACCTCGAACGCGGACGGATCGTTGAACGCGCTTCCGGCAGGTTGGCCAACAGCATGGTCGCGGCGATTGCGACATTGCGAAAATTGCTTCGGTCGACAAAAGAGCCGGTGCAACTCCAGGCCGCCCGCAGTCTTCTTGAGTTCGCGGTGCGGCTGCGATCCGCCGTGGAAACAGACACACGGATAGACGAGTTGGAGGGAAGCTTCGTCCGCCTTGGGGAGGCGATCGTTGACGCCGGCATGCCGTAGGACGCGATTCTAGGGGCACTTGTGCGGAAGGTATCAGAACACGACCAGGGCCCGAGAAACGCAACAGGCGCAATCGTAGCGAACCAGTTTCGGCAGAAAGGGCATCAAGAGCGATGATTGACGCCACAATCCACCTCAGAGGCCAGCCGAGCGATCAGCGGCAACTCCCCGCGGTTCCCGTGGTCGGCAGCTACATCTACGGCAACGTGTTGTGGCAGGTGGCGGCCGTGGTGTTCGGCAGCGACGGCGTTGACGTGTACACGATCCAGGTGTCGCCCATGCTGGCAGCGGAGTTGACATCGGCGTGGGCGGCGTGGGGCGAGAGTCTGACTTGCAATCAGGGGCCATAGGGCCTATTCCCCGATGATTCCGGGGCCCGGCGGGAAAATGTTGCCGGGACTGTTGCGTTTCCACCCCGAAAAGACGATAATAACCCGTGGTGGTCAAATCTGACTGACCACCAGGGCCGAAAACCCTACGCGAGAATCTGAGATGGTTTTCCACCAGGCTACAAGCCCGGTTATCCGTGTGCCCAACCAAGCGGCGATCCGCATAGGCGGGGAGCAAGGTGGCACGGCAACTCGCGTTGCTTTTCGACGGGTAGCCGGGCTTGTGGTCTTTCTTGGGAGCAAACCCCATGAGTGACGAGATTACCGTCAAGGTGAACAGCTACGGACCGGGCCGGCCGTTGTCCCTTGTTTGGTATGACCCAGTTTCCGGCCGAAAGGTGGCGAAGTCCGCCAAGACAACGGATTGGCGGGAGGCCGAACGTCAGGCCGGCGAACTGGAAAAGGAACTGCGGAGCGGGCGATACGCTTCGCCTTCCAAGCTGACGTGGGCAGACTTCCGCAAGCGGTACGAAGCCGAGAAGCTGCCCATGCTGTCCGTCAAGACCGCAGAGGCTTTCAAGTCGGCCGCGAACCACTTGGAGCGCGTCTTGAATCCCGATCGGCTGGCCAAGCTGACGGCACAGACTATAAGCCAATTCCAAGCGAAGCTTCGGGAAGGGGGCATGACGGAAGTGACCATTGCGGCAACCCTACGCCACTTGCGGGCGGCGCTATCGTGGGGAGTTGACCAGGGGCTATTGCCCGCGGTCCCCAAGATGGTCATTCCGCAGGCCGGCGGAGCTAAAGGCCGTGCCGTGACGGCGGAAGAGTTTGACCGGATGGTTGCCGCGGCGGAGAAGGTCAGACCGGACGATTCGGCCGCGTGGGTTCACTACCTGACCGGCCTGTGGTTGTCGGGGCTACGCTTGGAAGAGTCCCTTGGGTTATCGTGGGACCAAGACGCCCCATTCACGATTGACCTGACCGGCCGGCGGCCCGCCTTCCGAATCTACGCCGAAGCACAGAAGGCCCGGCGGGATGAGCGGCTGCCCATGACGGAAGACTTCTACGGGTTCATCATGCAGACCCCGGAAGCCGAGCGACACGGGCGGGTGTTCCGATTGAATGGGGTCAAGAGCAACTGCCCTATCACCACCAAAGAAGTCTGCCGTATCGTGTCCGCTATCGGGCGACGGGCCGGCGTGGTGGTGGCCACCGTCGAAAAGCGGAAGCGGGTGGACGGCAAGCTGACCACCACCACCGTCAAGAAGTTTGCCAGTGCCCACGATCTACGCCGGGCGTTCGGCACGCGATGGTCAAGCCGGATAATGCCCCCTGTACTGAGGCGGCTGATGCGGCACGCCGACATCGGCACCACCATGAAGTATTACGTTACCCTGGACGCCGACGCGGTGGGGGACGAATTGTGGGGGCGGGATTGGGAATCTGGCAACACTTCTGGCAACAATCGACCTCAGAAGGCACAGAAGGCCGAAGGGGCTCCTGACGCGGCAACGCCCGAAACCCCTTATGACGATTATGCTTCCGTCAAGGGATGACGGGAATCTTAGACACCGTAGCGGAGCAACGTCACCCGATTTCCCGTCAGGTTCCGCTACGATCGGCCCTTCGCCCGTTCGTGACGCGCGGTGCCTCCCCACGACCTATGATTGGCATGGATATTGCCTTCCCTAGCGCATGGGCGTACCGATGCCGGAGCAGCCTGATTACGATGCGGATCTGCCGGACGATCGCGGCTGCCGCAACCTGGCGGCCTGGTCGCTCTTGGCGGGGCTGTTGCTGCTGGCGGCGCTGGCCGGGCCGTTCTTTGCCGGCCGCGTCTATACGGCCGACGATCTGGGCGGCATTTCATCTTCCCCTCCGCGCCTTCTATGCCGAACGCCTCGCCCGCGGCCAACCCTACGACTGGATGCCGCAACTGTTTTCCGGCTTCTATTTGACCGGCGAGGGGCAGGCCGGCGTCTACCATCCCGCTGCACCAACTCCTGTACCGATTCCTTCCGCTGCGCGCCGCCCTGGGATTGGAGTACCTGCTCTCCTATCCGCTGATGATGCTCGGCACGTGGCTGCTGCTGAGGCGGCGGCTGGGCCGCAGCGACGCCGCCATGCTCGGCGCCTTGCTGTTTACGTTCTCCAGCTTCAATCTGCTGCACTTCGTTCATCCCAACGCCGTGGCCGTGATCGCCCACGTCCCGTGGCTGCTGTGGGCGATCGACGTCGTGCTGGTCGATTCGCGGCGGCGAAGGGTCGCCCTGGCCACGGCGCTGATCGCCCTGTTGACCGGCTCGCAACTGCTGCTGGGCTATCCGCAATACGTCTGGTTCTCGCTGCTGGCCGAAGGCTGCTATCGTGCTCTTCCTGCAGACGACGCGCCAGATACACCGCCCGGAGCGGCTGCGACCTGCGCGCGACCTGCGACGACTGCGTCGGCTGCACGACGCAGACCTGGCCGCGCGTGGTGATCGCCAAGGAAATCGGCCTGCTGCTCGGCGGCGTGCAACTGCTGCCCACCCTCGACGCCTGGCTGCACAGCGCACGGATGTCGGCCGACGCGGACTTTGCCTCCTGGGGCTCGCTGCACCCTCTGAACCTGCTGCAACTGGTGGCGCCGTACCTGTTGGCCGACCGCGTGATCGGCGACAACACCCACGAGTTCGGGCTGTACGTCGGCGCCGTGCCGCTGGTGCTGAGTCGTGTGGGTGGTGGCCCGGCGACGCGAACTGGGATCGCTGGCGCCGCTGGCGTGGGCGACGCTCGGCTTCGCCGCTGCTGCCGCTGCTGCTGGCATTCGGAGCAGTATGGATTCCTCTATCGAATCATCGACCTGGCTGCCCGTTGTCCGCAGTTTCCGCTTCCCCTGCCGCTACCTCGTGCTGTTTCAGCTGGCGGTCGCCGTGTTGGCGGCGATCGGGTTCGTGCTGTTGATCCGCGAGCGAGCGGCAGACCCGCCAACAACGTGCTCGGCGGCACGCCGCGCGGCCAGCGTCGCACCTGGTTGGCGCTTGTGGCGCGACTTCGAGCCGCTGTGGTGCGTGGTCGGCGTTGTCGGCGGCCGTGGCGATCGCCGTGGCAAGCTCCGCCACGAACCGTACATCGCCTCCGTTCCGGCGGTCTTGGCGGGACCGTCGCTTGCTGGCGGCCGCGGCCGTGCTGATGGTCGCGGCCGCGCGGGGATATTCCGTCGGCTCTGGTCGGGCTGATCCTGCTGGCCGCCGTCGACCTGGGCTGCTACGGCCTGAGCTATGCCGTCTATCCGCAAGACGCCACGTTGGAGGACTATGTGGCCTCGGCACACACCCCGCCGGGCAAGCGCCGACGGCCGAGTCGTCGGCTCGCTTGCTCCGCTTCGACGAGCCGGGCCTGCGGACCGGCGACCTGATGACGCTGGGCGGCTGGCGCCGGGCCGACGGCTACGCCGGCCTGGAGCCGCGCCGGCAACTCGACTATCGCCTCTTGCCCGCCCTGCGCGTGGCCGGGCGTGCGCTGGGTCCAGCGCAACCCGTCGACGGCCGACATCGCCGGCCTGAAGCCGCACGACGACCGCTGGCTGGAAGTGCCCGACCCGCTGCCGCGGGTGCGGCTGGTGACGCAAGTCCGAACCAGCCGACGACCCCGCCGGCGACATCGCGGCGATCTGTCCCGACACCACGGCGCTCAGCGAAGTCCCGCTGGCTCTGCCGCCGTCGAAGCCGGGCACGGCCGCGTTGACGGCCGAACGGCCCGGCCGGCTCGAAATCGAGGTCGATTGTCCCGCCCCGCAACTGCTGGTGGTGGCCGAAAGCTATCACCCCGGCTGGCACGCCACCGTCGACGGCGCAGCCGCAAGAGGTCTACCGCGTCAACGGCGATTTCCTGGGCTGCGTGGTGGGCCCGGGAAAACATCGCGTGATCCTGCGCTTCCAGCCCGACAGCCTGCAACGCGGCTGGCTGGCCTCGTGTCTTGGGCTGAGTCTGGTATCGCTTTGTTTCCTCGGCTGTACGGCCCGGCCGAAGCCGAGTCTGTTGGAAGGATGAACTGTCATGACCGACCATTTTGAAGTCCGCCGGCCGCCGTGCGAAGAAACGCTGGTGAGCGTCGTGTTGCCGGTCTACAACGAGGCCGAGGTGTTGCCCATCCTGGCGGCCCGCATCGCCGAGGTGCTGAACCCGTGCCGCATGGAATACGAGATCATCTTCGTCAACGACGGCTCGCGCGACGAGAGCCCGCAAATCCTCGACCAATTGGCCGCCGCCAGCGATCGGGTTCGGGTGGTCCACCTGTCGCGGAACTTCGGGCACCAGGCGGCGGTGCAGGCGGGCTGGCCCACGCCCGCGGCGACGCCGTCGTGCTGATGGACTCCGACATGCAGGACGCCCCCGAGGCCATTCCGCGCTTCCTGGCCGAGTGGCGGGCGGGCTACGACGTGGTCTACGCCGTCCGCACCCAGCGCAAAGAGAACCTGCTGAAGCGGTTCCTCTTCGCCGCCTTCCACCGGCTGATGTCGGCCGTGGCCTCGGTGCCCATTCCGGCCGACGCCGGCATCTTCGGGCTGATCGACCGCCGCGTGGCCCGGCAGATCGTCGCCCTGGGCGAAAGCGACCGCTATTTCCCCGGCCTGCGCTCGTGGGTCGGCTTGCGGCAGAAGGGGATCGTGGTCGAGCGGAACGCCCGCTACGACGAGCAGCCGCGGGTGTCGCTGCGCGGCCTGTTCCGCCTGGCCAAGACGGCCATGTTCTCGTTCTCCTCGTTCCCGCTGACGATCTTCCACGTGATCGGCGCGCTGGCGGCGATGGTCTTCGTGGCGCTTGGCGGCTTCTCGATCTTCTGCAAGCTGTTCACCGATCAGGCGATTCCCGGCTGGACGTCGCACATCCTCACCGGCAGCTTCTTCGGCGCCCTCAACGCCCTGGGCATCAGCATCCTGGGCGAGTACGTGATCCGCATCTACGACCAGGTCCGCGGCCGGCCGCAGTACGTCGTCGATCGGACGGTCAATTTCGCGCCGGACAACGAAATCGATCTCGCGGCCGGCGACGCTCCTTACGTTAAGCTCATGGAGGAGGCTACGCAGTTGCTCAATGAGGGCATAATATCCGAGGAGAACGAGGAGAATCCGACGCGAGGAGTATCTGTTTAGCAGCCGCCGGCACGGCGAGACTCGAAAGCCGTCACCCGCGTCCCATCAGCCGCGGAACCAGCCGCCGCTCAGTCGCCACTCTCCATGAACACGGCGGGAGAGACGTGGAAGTGCCGTGCCAGCCGCAAAATGTTCGCCTGGCTGATGCGGCGGCGGCCTTTGAGGACATTGGTGATAACCGACCGGGGCACTCCTGTCTCGCGAGCCACTTCCGCGCGAGTAACCCCTCGCGCATCAATCAAGTGCGTCAGCAGATCGGCTTGCGATGCCTTGGGCGTAGGATAGTCGTTGGATTCGTATTGCTCCACCAGGGTCGCCAGCAGTTCCAGCAGTTGGCTTTCGGCCCGTGACAGTTTTTCAGACTTCATGAGCCGGTCGATCTGTCGCATGGCGCGTCGATACTCGCCGGCGCCGCGAATTGGCCGGGGAGTGAAATCGAGCAACAACGATTGGTATTCGGTGATCGTGGACATGGCTAGCAATCGCGTCTCCACTGGCCCTTGTCATATTCCGCGTGTGTCAGAAAATGTTT
Source organism: uncultured Planctomycetaceae bacterium (assembly GCA_963759115.1). Lineage (GTDB taxonomy): Bacteria > Planctomycetota > Planctomycetia > Pirellulales > Thermoguttaceae > CAVWXT01. The sequence goes on along the minus strand of CAVWXT010000005.1, from coordinate 1,038,883 downwards.
CACCCAAAGCGTGCCCCGCTGCACCTCGTCGGCGTATTTGACGCCGACGACCAACCGGTAGCGATTGCCGCATGCGTTGAACACCAGGCACCGTCCCACCTGATCGGCGCTCGCATACGCCCGGCGGACATCGTGCAGCGATTCCCATCGCCGTGCGGTCGCCAACTGCCACCACTGGCTCAGCCAACCGGCGGCATCTGGATGGCGAACGATCGCGTCATGGATTGCCGGACGGGAAATCACGTGCATGAGGGATCGGCTTAACCGTGGAGCCCACACAATATGTATACACTGTGTAAACTCGCAAGTCAATGGGCGAATGATGTGGCGGCCGCTAAACGTCTATCGCATTCGTCTCTTGGAGAGGAATGTGCGCCGCCCCCCACAATTCCCGCAGCGACGCCGGAAACCGCACCACGCCGAAACACAGCAACGGGGCGATCAAGGAACCCCAATACTGGTTGAAGCTCTGCCCGACCACGGCAAACGCCATCAAGTACATGCACGTGCTCAAGCCGATCCGCGTGCCCAGCGGCGTGTTCCAGCCGGCCAGGCCGACCATCGCCGCCACCAGGTAGATCGCCGTCACCCATTGCGGCAACAACAGCAGGTAGGCGTTCATCTGGGCCGTCGAGATGACGAACCCCGCCCCGCCAAACTGGATCCAGCCTTGCCGGTGCGGATGGGCATCGGCCGCGATCAATCCGCTCACCGTCCACCAGTGCATCACAAAGAAGGCCGCCCAGGCCGTCAGCCCGAGCGCCCAAGCCGCCACTTCGCCGCGCCGCCCGTGCCGCCAGGCAATGGCCGCGCAAACCACGCAGTACGGCAGGGCCAGTTCCCGGAAGAACACGGCCGCCAGTCCGAACGCCACCCCTGCCTGCGGCCGATTGACGCCGTAGGCGCAGGCGGACAGGGCGATGAACACCCCCGCCCAAAGCACGGGCACCACGAACAAGTCACCGAGGATTGTCGGCAGCAGCGGGCCGGTCAACAGCAGAACGCACGCCACAGGCCGTGCCGCTATCAAGCCGCGGCCGGCGGTCGCGCCTTGAATCGTGCCGATTGATCGCGGTCTTGCGTTCGCACTCTCCTCGCGCGACAGCGCCTCGAACGCCACGAGCATCAGCGCCAATGCCAGCCCGCCCAAGAGGACCTTGCCCAACGCCATCGCCGGCATCTTGCCCAACAGCCACATGGGCAGCGGCGTACGCCAATTGAACACGCTTCGGGTAGGATAGCCGCGGGCGGTCAACTCGGCGGCCGCGGCCTGATAGTAGCCCTCGCCGTCGTGGATGCGATCCACTTCGGCCCGGTAGAGTGCCACGTCGCCGGCCTCGTTCGGATGCGGCTTGAGATTGCTGCTGGCCAGCGGCGAGAGCGTCACTGCCACTGCAAGGCCAAACGTCACGACAATCGTTCCCAGCACGGCACGCGCTTGCCGCGGCGCAAGGCGAGCGTAGCCGGTGGTAAGGGATTTGCGGGTCATGACGTGGAAATCCTCGTTCCCTCGGTCCTCGGCGGCAACGCACCATCCGCGACACTCGGCGTCGGGAAAGCGCGGCCTCCACGCGGCGCACGTGAACAGGGAAAACGGAACATTCGATCCGGAAGCCTCAAAAGTGTAGCTTTTTCCCCCACTATCATTGATCACGGCCGCGGGAAACGCGACGTATTGTCGACTCGCTCTACGGATGCTACATTGCCGGCACGGCTGCCACGCTGTAGCCGCGTCGTGGTTCAACGTTCACCGGCACGCTCCCTATTGCCATGTTTCTCGGCATTGAAATCGGCGGCACGAAGCTGCAAATGGGCGTCGGTGACGGCCTCGGCGGGCGGCTGATTGCACTGGAACGAACCGCGGTGCAGCCGGCCGAAGGTGCGGCGGGCATCCGCCGCCAGATCGAACGAATCGGCACGCAGTTGATTCGACGCCACGGCATCACAGGCATAGGCATAGGGTTCGGCGGGCCGGTCGATCGGGCGGCCGGAAAGGTCGTCAAGAGCCACCAGATTGCTGGGTGGGACGGGTTCCCGTTGGTCGACTGGTGCCGCCAGACGTTCGGCGTGCCGGCGAGCATTGGGAACGACTCCGACATGGCCGGACTCGGCGAGGCGCGGTTCGGGGCCGGACGCGGCGCCAGAGTCGTCTTCTACACCAATGTGGGCAGCGGCATAGGCGGGGCCCTGGTGATTGGCGGACGGGTCTACGTCGGCAGCGCGGGAATTGCCTCGGAGTTGGGCCATCTTCGTCCCGGCCCCCAGGCCGATCGCAGCGATCGCATCGTCGAGTCGGCCGCCAGCGGCTGGGCAATTGCCGTGGCGGCTCGAGACGATTTCCAGCTTGCCGGCGAATTGCAGCGGCAACACGGCTGTGCCATCGATCAGTTGACCAGCAAGATGGTGGCCGAAGCCGCCATCGCCGGCAATCAGGCGGCACGGGCCATCTTCGGCCGCGCCACGCAAACCTACGGTTGGGCCATCGCCCAAATGATTACCCTGCTGTCGCCTGAGGTGGTCGTGGTAGGCGGCGGGGTGCCGCTGGCCGGCGAGGACCTTTTCTTTACGCCGCTGCGGCATGAGGTACACCGCTTCGTCTTCCCGCCTCTGCAAGGGACGTATCGGATCGCTCCCGCCGAACTGGGCGAAGAGGTCGTTCTCCACGGTGCATTGGCACTCGCCCGCGCCCAGGCCGAAGACGGCCGCACGGATGGGCTGTTTCTGCCATAAAGCTGCGACCGGCGGCCGCGATGTTGGGGCGGCAGCGGGGGCCAGCGGCATGTTGGGATGGCAGTTGAATTGACGGCGATGCGAACGTCTGAGTCTACGCCGACACGAGTAGCATCGCGCCATTGCCGGTTCGAGTCGGGATGATTACTCAAAGCAGCCTCCTGGGAATACCTTCCCCAATGGGCAACGAATAGAAGGTCACTACGCGGATTTCCTAAAGCGAGAGAGCTTCCGGCCACAATTTGGCGCTCATCGGCAATGGATTCACCGGCCTAATTCGATCGGGTTGTCGGTGTGTGGTAGTCCACACCTTTGTTGGGTTGTAGGAGGTGGGGTCTCCACCAAAGGCTGTACGACTATCCGGCATAATAGTTATCAACAAAGTTGTACTGCGTCCGGCACTTTATGATTGTATAACGCCGACATGCTCGTAGCTCCCTGTACACGCACCTAACTTATTGGCAGTATTGCGAATTCGACCATTTTTTCAACGTCTCTAGACGTCTGCGCGGATGAGAACTTCGTCGCTTTGGTCTGGAAAAATGGAACAGTTCTTGCGAATAAAAACACATCTATGGTGGGGTACTTGTTTACACGAACGGCTATACCTCGATAGACCCGTTAGGTCCTTGACAAAGAGAGATGTTTGTTTAAGATAGACGCTGTTAGTGGGAGTGGGTGCCCTTAAGCCATTTTAGGGTTTTCTCAGATCGCTCGTTGGACGCAGGGATGCCAAACGCGATTGCGACAGTTTGCATGTCAGGGCAAAGGACGCCGCATTTGCCGGCAGGGTGTGCGGCACCCAAGGGGACGGAGTCCAGATGGACCAGATTGAGGCCCAAGAGTTGCGGGACGCGATGAGGGTAGAGTTCTCGGGCCAACCACACACTCGATACGCGCGGCAACGACGATCGGAATCGTGAAGCAACGCCGGCGTCCGAAAGAACACGGCAGGTTCGCCCCTGCCCAACAGGAGCGTCCTGCCGTGGAGAACGGACAAGGGGACAGTGCCCAACCGTGCTATGCCGGGCGCCAACCGCAGGTTGGTCGTCGGCCTTCCGAGCAGATTGGGACTGTCGCCTTCTCCAAATTATGGCGGCTGGCGCCGGCCGGACTGACTCTGGCCGTGGCGTTCGTCTGGGCGTACTGGCCGACTCTGGCCCGACTCGTCGATACATGGAACCGCGAGCCCGATTATTCGCACGGGTTCTTTGTCGTGCCGCTGGCGATCTATTTTCTTTGGGCGAGGCGCGATCGTTTTCCGGGCCGGTCTGCCGCCGAGAAAGGGGAGAGTCTTCATCTGCCGCACGCACAGGAGGGCACGATCGCCTTCTCCGCTGCCGGCCCGGCATGGCTGGGGCTGGGATTGATCGCGCTGTGTTTTTGTGCGCGGGTATTCAGCGCTCGCTATTATCTCGAAGCGATCGACGGCTGGTCGATCATGCTGTGGGTTGCCGGCATGGCGTGGCTGCTGTGGGGCTGGCGAGTGATGTGGTGGAGCCTGCCCTCGATTGCCTTTCTGTGGTTCATGGTTCCGCTGCCGTTTCGCCTGGAGCGGGCGTTGAGTCTGCCGTTGCAGAGTGCGGCCACGAAGCTGAGTTGTTGGATTCTGCAAGCCCTGGGCCAGCCGGCCTTGGCGGAAGGACACGTGATCGTGCTGGGCGATAATCGGCTGGAAGTCGAGCAGGCCTGCTCGGGGTTGCGGATCTTCGTGGGGATTCTCGCCCTGGCCTTCGCCTACGTGATCGTGATGCGGAGAACGTGGTGGGAGAAGGGCCTGCTGCTTGTGAGCGCCATTCCGATCGCCCTGCTGGCGAATGCCTCGCGGATCGTCGCCACGGGCCTGCTCTACCAGTACGTCTCCGGCGAGGCGGCGAAAGAGTTCACCCATGCGGCGGCGGGGTGGGTGATGATTCTCTTTGCGGCGGGACTTTTCGCGCTGGTGCTGTGGTATTTGTGCAGGCTGGTGCGCGAGGTGGAGTTGGTCGAGGTCGGCGCCGTCCTGCGCCGAGAACGGGAACAGAGGTAGAAGGCTGAGTCTTGGGAGCAACACTCCATGTCTGAGATGAACAAGGCGTTACGGCACGACCCGCCCGCAATAAGTGCGCCGAACGGTCTGGTCCGGGGGCCGGCGGCTAATCTGCCGATGGCCCGGCCGAGGAACGGCGCGCGGCCGATTGCGCCGCCGGAGCAAGGCATGTCGCCGCGCTTCGTGCTGACGGCGCTGCGGCGGTGGTGGATGGTGGCGACACCGATCGCCCTGGTGCTGGCGGCGATCAGCGCAGTGGCGGTATACCTGTTATTCGAGCCGGTCTACGAGGCGGCGGCCTGGCTCAGAATCCAAGAGCGGGCGCCCTTCGTGGCGTTTGAATCGAAGGATGAGGGACGCTCGAAGGCGCTCTCCCAAACGCAAATCGAAACGATCCGCAGCCCGTTCGTGCTGGGGTCGGTGATCAAGCAGCCAGAGATCGCCCGAGTGCCGGAGATCGCTCGGCAGGCCGACAAGGTGGCGTGGCTGGCTAAGCAAATCAAGGTCGAGCAGCGGGGGGAGTCGGAATACTTCAGAATTCTCTACTCGGACCCTGATCCTAACGCTGCCGCCCGAGTGGTCAATGCGGTGAAGGACGCCTATTTCAATCTCCGCGATCAGAGCGAAGACGAACGCAACCAGCGGGTCATCGATTTGCTCGAGCAGGAGAAGGAGAAGCATCTAAAGGAAGTCCAACGGCTGCGCGACAACTACCGCACCCTAGCCAAGGAAGCTACCGGCAAGGACCCCTTTGCAGGCAAGATGGAGACGGAAGGGACCCAGAAGCACCCGCTGGCCGACCTGGAGAGCCAGCCTGATTAAGGCCCAAGTGGACCGCACCGTGCTGGAAGCGCGGATCAAGGCGACCGAGGAACAGGTGGAGTCGGACGCGACGAAACCGGAAGCGGATGCTGCGAAGGCGGAAGTCGAGTTGACCTCGCCACAGGAGATTGCCTACCGGGATGCGATGGTCGACAAGATCATTGAAGAGAGCGCGGAAGTGCAGAAACAGAAGGCGCTCGATTGCCGCCAAACAGACCAAGCTGAAAGAGACGGAGGGAAAGGCGACCAAGGGGAAGCAGGACCCCGACTACGCGCGGTTGGCCAGAGAGATCAGCAGCGACGAGGAGGCGCTCGAACAGCTGCGCAGCGAGATGAAGCCGCGAGTTCGCCGGGAAGAGGAGCTGGCAATCATTACGCGACGAACCGAGACGGGAATCGAATCAAGTCGTCCGGCGGAGAGAGGAACTCGCCAAGATGCATTCCGATCGGGACGCCAGCCGCGTGATGGAGCAGATGCTGAAGGAACGTTACGACGAGCAACGGAAGAATGTCGAGCAGAGCAGCGGCGACACGATGGATTTGGCGTTCAAGCGCGACGAACTGGCTCGAGCGGAGAAGGTGTTCGAAATGATCGCGCAACGGGCATTCCACCTTCAGACGGAGCGAGGCGCTCCGGCGCGGGTCACGCTGGCGATGGCGGCGGAGCCTCCCGCTGCGCCGGTGGCGTGGTTCCCCTACAAACATGGCATTGGCCGCCTCGTGCTGCTGTTCGCTGCCGTTTGCCCTGGCGGTCTTCTGGGAGCGGCTGGTCGGGCGCGTCGGCGATTCGCAATCGTTCGAGCAGCAGTCGACCGTAGCCGTGCTCGGCGAGATCACCCACCTGCCGACGCGCCTGCCCGCGCATCGCGGCGCCGCCAGACGGCCGGATCGGGTACGATTTCAGGCTCTTCGAGGAGAGCATCGACAGCCTGCGCACCAGCCTGACCCTGTCGGAGGAGTTGACCGGGATGAGGGTGCTGGCGGTCACCAGCGCGGCCAACCACGAAGGGAAGACCAGCGTGGCGGCGCAGTTGGCGAGTGAGCTTTGCCCGGGCCACGGGTAAGCCGCTGTTGCTGATCGACGGCGACATGCGCTCGCCGGACATCCACAGCGTGTTCGAGATCCCGTTGGAGCCCGGCTTGGCCAAGGTGCTCACCGGCGAGTGCAGCCTGGAAGAGGCCATCGTCACCAGTTGGAGCAGCAACGTGCATCTTCTCCCTGCGGGGAGACTCGAGGCCAGTCCGCACAAGCTGCTGGGGAACGGGGCGTGGAAATCGCTGATGGCGAAGATCCCCGCCCGCTATCGGTACGTGATGATCGACACCCCGCCGGTGCTGGCCGCCAGCGAAGCGCTGGTGCTGGCGAAGGCGGCCGACGCCACGCTGGTGTGCGTGATGCGCGACGTGAGCCGGATGGACCAGGTCCGCAAGACGATCGAACGGCTGGCGGCGGCCGGCAGCCGCCCCGTCGGCACGGTGCTCAGCGGGGTTTCCACGCGACACTACGCGTCTCGCTACGGCGATTACGCCTACGCGGAGAAATGACGGCCAGAGGAGCTTGATGGGACATGGACCAGTTGCGAAGTAACAGCGGATCATCAGGCGCCTCGGGGCAGCGGGCCGCGCGGCCGCGAACCACGCGGCTGCTCAACGTGCGGCTGCTGGTAGAAACGCTGATCGTAGCGGCGATTCTCGCACCCCTGGGCTACCTTTGGTACTCCATCCAGTTGAAACGGACCGCGAAGGCGATGCTGGAGCGCGCGAACAAACTTGCCGAGGACAAGGACGATCGTGCCGCGGCGCAATACTACTTCCAGTACTTGAAGCTGCAGCCCGACGATGCGGACGTGCAGGTTCTTCTGGCGAGGACCTTCGATCGTGCCGCCAAGGGGCCGCGAAAAGTCGAGCGCGGTCCAATACTACTACCAGGCGCTTGGAGTCGCGCCGCCCGAAGAACGGCGCGATCTGCGTCGCCGGCTGGCCGAATTGCTGCTGGAATTATCGTCGACGGAACCGAAGTATTGTTCGCAGGCGGAGGAAGAGGCTCGCGAGCTTCTCAAGCTGGACCAAAACGATGCCCAGGGCTGGCGGTTCCTGGCCACGGCACTCTACGGACAATCCTTCCGTAGCGGCATAAAGACCAACAACATTAGCGACAGCAAGACCGCCAAACTGGTTCGACAGTCCCGCACCAGCGCATCGGTTAAACGCGGAGGTAACGATGCGAAAGAGCAGGGAGGCAAGGAAGAGGACGAGAAGGCCACGCTGGGCGAGGTGCTCCAGCGGGCGCACAAGCTGAATCCGGGCGACATCGAGATCGCGGCCAAACTGGCCGACGCCTATCGCAACAATCCGCAATTGCTCGACGACCAACAGCAAGCCTTGCCGGACGCCCAGCGGAAAGCACTGGCCGATCAGGTGTTTGAGGAGATGGTGGCCGCCGACTCGAAGTCCGCGAAGGCGCATCTCGCCCGCTATCGCTATCGCTTGGCTTGCAAGTTGCCCAACGCTGAGGACGATCTGGCGGCTGCCCTGAAATTCGGCCCCGACGACCTGGACGTGTTGCTCCGGGCCGGGAGCGACGCGCCATCGCCACGCAGTGGCTCGCCCGCGGACGCCGACGCGGCGTGGATGCAGGCCGTGAAGCATTTCCAACACGCAACCGAGGTCGCGCCGGCGGATGTGCGGGCGTATCTGCTCCTAGCAAACCTCTACGTGGCACAGGGTAAACCGGACGACGCTGCGAAGTGGTTGCGGAGCGGTGTAGAGAAGCTGAGTAAGGAAAGCATCAATTACTTCGCAGCGATCGCCTTGAATGCCTCTCTGGCAGACCTATTCGTTGACCAGGGGAAGTTGGACGATGCCGAGAAGATTCTCCGAGACCTGGCACAAACGATTGAGAAGATCGGTCCCCAGCTAAATGACCCCCGACTTGTCGCCGAGAAGCTTTCGCTACAGCGCACGAACGATCTGTTGCGGGGAAAATGGCTCGTTCGCAAAGGACAATATCAGCGGGCGATTCCCCTGCTGCGATTGGTGGCCGTCGGTCAGCCGTCCACGCAGAGTGAGATACTGCGACTGGTCGTCGTCGGTCAGCCGTCCAGGCAGAGTTTGGACGCGTGGCGTTGGCTGGGGGTCGCTTACGGCGCCATCGGTCAATGGGACCAGTCGGCCGCCGCCTACGAACAGGCTGCCGACCTGGCGCCGACAAGCGGGCGGCTGCGAGCGCAGGCCGCCGGCGCTTGGAACATGGCCGGACGGCCCGATCGCGCAGCCGCGTTCTACAAGCAAGCCTTGGACATCGAGGCCGCGCCGGAGACCTGGCTCGCCCTGGCCCAGGTGGAGTTTCAACGGCTGATGCGCTTGCCGAAGGAGGAACGAAAGTGGGATTCGTTCGATAAGGCGCTGGCCGAGGCGAAGAAACCGGACGACAAGCGACCGCTTGCCAATCCGTGGCAACTCAAGTTGCTTGAAGCCAACTACACGCTGGTCCGCGGCGAGGAGCAAGGGGATACAGATCAGGCGGTTCGCGACGCGCTTGCGCTCGTGCGAACGGCAGCGGAAGACAACCCCGATGCCGCGGGCCTTTGGCAGGCACTGGTTCCGTTCTATGAGCGCCTTGAGCAACCGGCCGACGCCGACCGCGCTTTGGAACACTTGGGGAAGTTGAAGGACCAGGCGGGGGTGGCCTGCCTGTCGAGGGCCGAGCTTGATGCCGGCCGCAAACAGTACGATCAGGCAAAGAAGACGCTGGCGGCGGGTTTGGAGACTTTGCCCGCCGAAATGCGTCCTGCCCTGCGGCGCGAACTCGTGCAAATCGCCATCCGCGAAGGCCAAATCGATCAGGCGCGGGAACAACTGCGCACGCTTCACGACATGGAGCCGGACAATCTGGCGTTGGTGACACAGCTTGCGGACCTGGCCCTCCAAACGGGAACGTACGCGGAGGCCGAGCAGTGGGAAAAGGAACTCCGCAAGCTCGAAGGCCCGGAAGGGCTCTTCTCGCAGTATTACGAAGCTCTTCGCCTCGTGGCCGAGGCAAGCGGAGCGGAGGACACGAAGGCCGCGGACGCGAAGCGCACCAGGGCATCCGAGTTGCAGGCGAATGTGCAGAAGCTGCGTCCGGCATGGCCCAAGGCCTACGTCCTTCAAGCTCGACTGTCAGAGAGCCGAGGTAAGTTCGTCGAGGCGGCGGCAGCCTATCGGGAAGCGATCCGTTTGGGAGAGCAACAGTCGGCGACCTATGAGCGGCTCGTGTCTCTGCTGATGCAGTTGGACCGCCCCGCCGAAGCCGACCATTACCTGCGGTTGATGCAGGATCAGATTGCGGGCTCGGAGACGCTGTCCTCGTTGGAGATCCGAGTGGCCGCCCAGCGCGGGCAACCGGATCGTGCCGTGGAGGCGGCTCGTCGTGCGGTCGAGCGGCGGCCACAGGATCCCATCGCCCACCTTTGGCTGGGCCAAGTGTTGCTGGCCGGCGGGAAGACGGCGGAGGCCGAAACCTCGCTGAAGAGAGCGGTCGAGTTAGCGCCCACCGACGTACGCACGCTGGGTGGGTTATTTGGCTTCTACGCCCGCAGCAAGCAGTCGGACCGTGCCCGCGAAACGCTTCAAGAGGTTGCCAAGAACGAAAAGCTCACCGAGAGCGAGCGGGCGTCGATCCTGGCGCAAGGATATGAGTTGTTGGGCGACCAGGAACAAGCCAAGATCAACTACCGGCAAGCGGCGAAGCTGGCACCCGACGATGGGGCGGCGCAAGTCCGGCTCGCCACGTACCTGCTGCGGACCGGCACCGACACGTCCGAGCCCGAGCAGTTGCTCCGCGGCGTGCTCCAGCGAAAGCCGGATTCCGGCGACGCGCGGCGGATGCTGGCCGCGTTGCTGCTGGAACGCGGTGGGGAGGAGCAGTGGAAGGAAGCGAGGCGTCTGGTGGAGCAGGCGGCCGCAGATCGCACAAATCCCGATGCGGACCGGCGCATGGACGCGTTGTTGCTGGCCCGGCGCGGCGGCAAGGAAAACGTCGATCAGGCAACGCGGATCTTTGAAGAGTTGGTCGTCGACCCGAACAAGGTCGAGGCGTCCGATCGTCTGCGTTTGGCCCAACTCTATGAAATCGACGGCAAAGTGGAGCCGGCCCGCCAACAGTATCTGAAGCTGCTGTCGCGCGTGAATCCAACCGCCCCGCAGGTGGCCGCGTACGTCGAATGGCTGCTCCGCCACGATCGCTGCGACGAAGCCGACCCGTGGCTCAAACGGCTGGAGTCGCTCGCGCCCGACGACCTGGGCGTGGCGGCGTTGCGGGCACGCTGGCTCCACGGCACGGCAAAGGACGGGCAGATCGAGCCCCTGGTGGAAGCCCTGGCCGCAAAGCTGTTGAAACAGCCGGCGGACGACAAACTACAGGAGGCGGCACTGGTGCTTAGAGTGGGCAACCTCTATTCGGCCGTCGGGCAGCAGCAAGAGGCGGAGCGCTGGTATCGCCGGCTGGTGGAAGTTGCGCCGGAACGCTACGAACCTTTGGCCAACGCGCTGGCGCAGCAGGGGCGGACGAGGGAAGCCATCGAGCTATGCCAAAAAGCGGCGCAGTCCGACAACTCGGCGCGGCCGGCCATGACCCTGGCTGGCGTACTCGTGGCGGGCAAATCCACGGCGGATGACTTTCAACTTGCCGAGGCGACGTTGGCAAAGGCGGTCACGGATCACAAAGACGACGCGAATCTGTTATCGGCCGTGGCAAATGTGCGGGTCATCCAACAACGGATCGACGACGCGGCTGGACTGTATCGACAGGTCTTGACGCTGAAACCGATGAATGTTGCCGCCTTGAACAATTTGGCCACCATATTGGCCGAGGCAAAGCAACCCGCCCAGCGGCAAGAGGCCCTGAAACACATCGAGCGTGCGATCCAAATCGTCGGACCGCAGCCGGGATTACTGGACACCAAGGGAATGATCCTCGTGTTCGAGGGCAAGCCGGAGGAGGCCGTGCCCTTGCTGCAGGAGGCGACGACCGGGGCGGGGTCGGACCCGCGTTTCTATTTTCACCTCGCGGTCGCGTACGACCAAGCCGGCGAAGCCGAGAAGGCCCGCGCCGCCCTGTCGACCGCCCGCAAGGGCGACCTGACGCGTCAGGTGCTGACGCCGAAGGACCAGAAATTGTTGGCGGATCTGGAGAAGAAGTTCAGCCCGTAGGCGCCGCCTAGTGCCCCAACCGTGCTGTGTTGACAGCTTGGGTGCCACTGGCCGCTTGCCGGCCAGTGCAGGAATCGGCGGCATCACGGGCTGACAAGCAGCCCGTGGCACCCGTCAAGTCAGGTCGGTCGGGGCACTAGAGCGAGCCGCGAGATACTTGCCGCTTACGCGTTCTTAACCGCTGTCTAATTATCGACTAGCACCCTCAGATTACTATAGATCGCCAACTCGAACGCTGTCTCGAACGCCGGAATGGAATGGGAACCGTGCCTAAAGCTTTCTCCAAGAGGTCGTGCCGTGGCGGGGGGATTGGAGCTACTTGGTCGAACCTTCGCCGAAATGATTCGCACCCGATGGACCGTATGGATTGTTCGCTAGATTCACTCAGCTAGGAGAATCACCATGTCTGCCACAGGAAGCGACATTCTCTCGCGAAGACGCCGCGTCGCCGCCGATCCCGCTGGGCGCGCCGAGGCGGCCGATGCTCTGCGCCCTTCCGCGTACTGTCGCCGGAAGGTGATTCTCGACCGAGCGCTGGCCGCCCTGCTGCTGCTGCCCGGCTTGCCGATCATCGGCTTCCTGATGCTGCTGGTCCGTCTGACTTCGCGGGGGCCGGGCATATTCCGCCAGGCTCGCCTGGGATTGCACGGCCGGAGGTTCCTGATGTACAAGATTCGGACCATGCGGCTCGACGCCGAGGCCGCCAGCGGCCCCGTGTGGACCACGCAGGCCCGTGATCCGCGCGTCACGCGCGTGGGAAGTGTGCTGCGACACGTCCATCTGGATGAATTGCCGCAGTTGATCAACATTCTCAAGGGCGAGATGTCGTTGGTGGGCCCGCGTCCCGAGCGGCCGGAGTTCGTTCACGTGTTGACCGAAGCGATCCCCGGCTATTGGAGCCGGCTCGGCGTGCCGCCGGGCGTCACGGGCCTGGCCCAGCTCAACCTCCCGCCCGACAGCGATCTCACCAGCGTCCGCCGCAAACTCGTGCTCGACCGCGAGTACATTGAGCATGCCGGACTGTTGTTGGATCTTCGCATCCTTGCGTGTACCTTCTTGCGGATGATTAGAGTGCCCGAGCGCTGGCTGATGGCGATATTTCGCCTCGGCAGGGCCGTGACGCTTCCCATGGCGACGGAGGGAACATCCGCCAACGGCGCCAATGGCGCGAGTCATGCCGCGGCCAGTCCGACGAGCATCCTGGTGGATGCCGCCCGAGCCTCGGTCGAAGGTAACGGCAATCCTCAAGGCGACCGCAATCGTCCGAGTCAACTTCATCACGGCGGCAACGGCCACACCAAGCCGCGATAGCGGTCAGTCCGTCTCTCTTGCGTAATGGCCGAGTAGGGCGCATGTTTGCACGTGCCTTAGGCGGCCTTCTGCCTGCCGCATCGCCATCGCCTCGCAGCCGATGGCCAGTCTCCAGCGGCTACCAATTGGCAGCAACAAATTGCCGGAATTGCCCGTCCGACGATAGGACATCGTCGGGAAGGATCACGTACAGACCCTCCGAGGGCAAGCGGCGGAGTGCCTCGGGCACTTGCTCGAAACCGTGGTCTACGAACAGAATCAGCCGCGATTCCTCCAGGACTTCCTGGAACAGAGGAACCATCTCCAGGAGCGAGGGCCCCTTGGATTCCACGGTGATCTCCAACCCGGCGAGACCGGGGATACCCAACACGTGACGGTAATGCCGGCAGGCGATGGAGTGGAGATGAAACAGGACGTGATCGCCCAGCGTTTGCACGACCCGGGCATTGTGCTCCAGGAAGATGTCGCGGTACGTGGCAGGCGAGCACAATCCCATCACGTCTTCCTGAAGGACCACCGTCTTCCCCGGCGCCCAGTAGCCGAAGATATGGCCGTAGCCGCCCCGTTTCGGTGAGACGCTGGCGAAGTGCATCTCCAAAGCGTCGATCAACAGTCGGTTGACCCGGCCCGCGACCTCGCCGATCAGGCGAGGATGGTCGCACAGGTCGCAGAAGAAATCGCTTTGGCCGCGCATGGCGGCGATGACGTCCGATGGGCCGCGGAGGATCGAAGGGCTGACCCAGCAGTCGGCCGGCGCCGCCGCGGCCAATTCTTGAGTGCATTTCTTCAAGCGGTCGAACCAGCCGTTGTCGGCGGGAATCGGCGCGTCGGCCAGGCTGGAACCGGCGGCGACGAAATGCACGGGGGCCAGGGACCCGGACGAGTAACGCACCGGGCAGCCGCAGCACGCCTCCAACCACGGAATTCCCCGCCACGGCGCCGAGAACGGGATGAAATCGTCGCAGGAAACCGCCGCCTGCGCAAAGCCGAATTCGTAATCGGTCATCACCGTCTGCGGGCCGACGTCTTCCGGCCGAACCTCCGCCGTCGAGGGCAAGGCGCAGAAGGTACTTGATCGGCAGGAAGATGTCGCGGTTGACAACTCCCACGGGCGGGCGCCCCGCCGAGCGTTTCTCCCAGAACACCGTGCGGAACCGCTCGATGCTTTCGGAAAGCTGCCCGTCTGTCTTCATGGTGAGAATCCGATATTAGGATTGGCCGAAAAATGACTTCCGTACTCGTCACGCTTCGCGTGACGTTTTCCCTCTCGCGGAGCGAGAGGAGTACGCGGGAAATGCGGAACCAATTGGTCGGCCGATCCTTAGCGGCGCCGTTGCGTCGGATTTACGGCAGTGCATGACGCAAGTATAATCATTCGAAGTCCTCTGAACAGGGAGCCAAGGGAGCCATCTGTGGAACGCGAGTATCTTACCATTGTGTCGGGATTGCCGCGCAGCGGCACTTCCATGATGATGCGGATGCTCGACGAAGGCGGACTGCCGGCCTTGACCGATCACGTTCGCGCAGCCGACCCGAGCAATCCGTTGGGTTACTACGAGTATGAGCCGGTCAAGAATACCAGGCAGGCCCCGTCGTGGCTGGCGGGAGCGATCGGCAAGTCCGTCAAGATGGTGCACCTGCTGCTTCTCGACTTGCCCCTGACCTACTCGTATCGTGTCGTGTTCATGCAGCGGGACATCGAAGAGATCATTGAGTCGCAAAACACGATGATCGAGCGGCTTGGAAAGAGGAGCGACGACTTGCCGAAGCATCGCCTGAAATCGATCTACCAAACGCAGGTCGACGACGTTCTGCGGTATCTGCGGCGTCACCGCGGGCACTTCGGCCTGCTGGAGATCGACTACAACGCCTTGATCCGGCAGCCCGCGCCGCAAGTAGAGAAGGTAAGCCAATTTCTCGACGGGTTGGACGTGGCCAAGATGGCTGGAGTCGTCGACCGGAACCTGTATCGGACTCGGCTGGCTCGCTGAGTGCCGGCGGCAGGACGGATTTCCCAATCCGTCCTACAACGCGCACGTCATAGTTCTACGCGGAAAACGCCCTTCAGGGCGTAGCCTGCGGCGAGCGAAAGGATCAGGAAGGGCCAGAGCCAATGGCACCGGAAACCGCCCAGGGAGACGGTTTCCGAAGGATACGCGATCTCCACAGCGGCGATGGGCCCGCTGGGCAGCCCGGCCTCGGCGGGATTGAGGAGCCGGTCGAACGGCCGGTTGCTGCGTAGCGACGAGAGCGGTCCACATGATGGGCCAACCTCGACCGACTTCGTGACGGTCTCGCCGGGCACTTCCACGTCGAGTTGATACCGGCCCGGCCTCGCGGCGCCGACGCGGAAATCAACTTCCCGGCAGCGCGGGATTCTTAGCGCGGGCGTTTCCAACACCAACCCCTCGGGGACCTGGAGCTTCACGTCGGCCGAGTTCTCGGCAAAGGGTTCGGCGAGGAAGACTTTCACCAGGGCGTGCTCGCCCGCGAGCAGGGGACGGCAACCATACCTGGCCTGCAAGTGGATCATGATCACCACGACGGGGATCATGAGCACGACGAACGCGGGCAACGAGCAGAGGAGGTACTTGCCGGTGTCCCGCAGCACCCGCCCTTCGGCCTTGAGCACGTTGCGCAACTGTTCGCGAAAGATCCACACCTCCAGCAGATGGCCTTTCATCGCGGCCTTGAGCGTGCGGACGCGCTGCTGGTTGGATATCCGGCCGAAAATCCAAACCATCGCGGCGCCAGTCACGACCGATACGAGCACCAATCCCCAAACGGGCTCCAAAGTCCCAAAGGGATACAGCAGGACATCGAATAGGGCCGTGATGATCCGGTTGAAGAGGTCCATGGTTCAGGCGAGGTATCCCAGGCCCTTCAGCCGTTCTTTCGTGGTTTCCAGGTCGGCCTTCTCGCCGGCCAGCCGATCGACCTCCTTTTCCAGTACGTGGGTGATCAACTCGTCCACCGACGAATAGCCGACCATCTCGGCGCACTTGGCGAGGTTCTCGTAGAGTTGTTTATCGATTTTGATTTTGACGGATGCCATAGGTTTCACTCTTCTGAAGCCGTTGCGGCTGTCTCTTCCCTTTCCTCTCCATCGTACCTCCGCCGGCCATTGCCGGCGAGGCCCCCGTCAGCCGGCGCGGGGCTCAAGGACGACTCGGCCCTCGGTTTCCGGCGGCGGCGTCATGCCGAACTCGGCCAGGATCGTCGGGGCCAGATCCGTCAACGACGGCGTCTCGCTCGTGATCGGCCGATTGGCCAACAGCACGCCGGGCACTCCGCTGAAGTCCATGCAATGGTCGCCGCTCCACTTGTCGTCGTTGTTGGCGACCACCTGGTCCTCGTATCCTCCCAGGACCGTCTTCCACGATGCGCGAAAGCCCGAGTTGAAACCCAAGATCAGGTCCGGCGCATTGGCGGCGCACGAGCCGCGATAGACGTCCTTCGCCTTGTAGACGCGATGGAACACCGCCCGGTCGGTATCCGGATCCTTCGTGGCTTCGAGCTTCTTGACGAGGTCGTCGAGCAGCCGATCTTCCTCGCGGCCGCGGCGGACAATTCCATTCCTTTCGCGGCCTTCAAGGTTCAGATACAGGCCGTTGATTCCCAGGCCATAGGCCGAGGTGCGGTCCCAGTCGGTGGCCGCGAACGCTTCACCTTGGCCGCGCAGCGCCGGATTGGTCAGCCGGGCGAAACCGTGCTCCAGCAGCCAGGTGTTCTGGCTGAAAGTGCGGTAGAACGGGTGGAAGCCGTGGTCGGAAACGACCAACAGCGTCGTATTGCCGTCGGTGTGCTCCATCGCCTTGCCGAGAATGGCGTCCATGCGCGCGTAAAGGTCTTCGATCGTCTTGCCGTATTGCGTGCCCAGCTCCGGCGTGTACAGCGGGTGCTGCGGGTCCATCGCCCGCCAATACATGTGGCTGTTCAGGTCGAGGCTGGAGAAATAGAAGAAGAGCAGCCCGCGCGTGAACTGCTTCAACAGCAAATCGTAGGCCCGGACGTTTTCCTCCAACACCAGCATGGCCTGCTGCAAGTAGTCCTTTTCATCGAACACGCCGGCCGACAGGGCCTTGGTGTCTTGGGCAATCCCCTGCGTATAGAAGAGCCCCAACTCATTGGCCAGCGACTGCGAGAAATCGGCGGGCGTGGAAATCGGCAGCGCCGGATCGGATGGATCGATGTTGATCGGCGACACGTAGAGCTTGAAATGGGGATGGACCTCTTTGAGGAAGAACCGGCACATCCCGCGGACGTCCTTGAGGTGCGGCAATAAAGGAAACCGCACCCGGACCCAATCGCTCCATTCGCCTTGCTTCAAGAGGATTTCCTCGTCTGGCAGGGTGATCTTCGCAACCGGATTAACGGCATCGCGATCCACCGAAAACGGGACTTCCAACGAAGGACTCTCACGGCGGAACGGGTTCCCCGGCCCCACGAGCGACGCCTCGCAGTGGTGCTCGGCCATGTCGACCACGGTGAGGTTGACGCTGGTCAGCTTCTCGCGATCGGGCGGCGCAAGGTCGGTCACGTACGAGCAGACGCCATAGCGCCCAGCAGGTCCGGGGTGCCAAGCCCGGAGAGCGTCCGCGCGCCGCACTCGACGGGCGGGAAGTTGGCCGGCAGCCGGTACATCGTGCAGGGGATGCCGGCATCGGCGAGGATCTTCCAGAAGGCCGGCCCCTGGCGAAGCAACTCCACGCTGCCGGAGCCCAACGGAAATCGCCACGCCCCCAGCGAGAGCACCGCACTGGGCGGCAGGACCCGCGACGTCGACAAGTACGGCGTCATCGAGGCCGGATCGCGATGGATGAAGTCGAAGATCCCGTGGCCGCCGGGATTCATGCCCGTGATGAAGTTCGACCACGCCACCGGGCTCTGGGGCGGATTGCTGCTCCCCAACCGTTTGAAGGCCCCATCCCGCATCAGCCGGGCGAAGTGCGGCATCCGCCCGCGCGCCGACGTACTCGCTGAGCAAGTCGGGCGACATGCCGTCGATGCCCAGCACGATCACTCGCCGGCGGATGCTGGCCTCGCGGCCGGCAGCCATCGCGAGCGCCGGAAACTGCTGGACGGAAGCCAGCGCCGCCGCCGCCATCTTCAAACAATCGCGCCGCGTCAGTTGTCCCTCTCGTCTACTCATGATCTCCATCCTTTCCCTCGCTCCGGGCATCAGGCGGGCCGTCTTCCTCGGCCAACAGCGGCTTGCCGTCCATGTACTTGGGCACGGGCACGCCGAACGCGGCGAGCACCGTCGGGGCAATGTCCACAATGCCCGGTTCCCCGGCGGCCACCCGCCGGTTGCAGAACAAGACTCCGGGCACCAACTCGGGATCGACGCAATGGTCGCCGCTCCACGCCTTGGAATTGGGCTCGATCACGGTGGGACCGAACTTCCCGGTCACGCCGTCCCAGCTACGCGGTAGCCCTCGGCAAAGCCGACCATCAGGTCCGGTCCGTTCTCGGCGTACGGCCCATGATAATGCGCCGCCGCGTCGAAAACCCGCCGGACCGCCGGGGCCTGCGTCGCCTCGTCCTTCAACGCGAGCAGGCCGTCGATGATGGCCTGCTTGACCGCCTCCTTCTCGGCGCCCTCGCCCACGATTCCTTGCGCTTCGCGGCCGGCCTGATTGATGAAGATCCCGCCCAGCCCCAGGGCATAGGCCTTGGTGCGCGACCAGTCGACGTTGGCGTAATAGCCGTCGCATTGGCTGGCATCGTCATGGAGGGCGAGGAATCCCTTTTCTTTCAGCCAGCTATTGAGACTGACGCACCGCTGGAAACTGACGAACCCGTGGTCCGACATGACGATCAGCAGATCGTCGCGGCCGAGCCGCTCCAGGGTGCGGCCGAGCAGGCGGTCCATTTTGCGGTAGCACGCCTCCACGGCGTCGGACTGCTGACTGGCGTCGGGGCGGCTTCCCGCCGCTCGGGCTTCCGCCGTGTATTGCCAAAACATGTGCTGAACGCGATCCGTGGCATCGAAGACGCAGGCCACCAGGCCGCGATCGACCTTGTCCAAGGCGTCGAAGAACATCCGCTCGCGTTCCTCGTGGATCAGGTAGGTTTGGTCGAGGAAGGCGGTCTCGTCGAGGATTTGTTCGTTGAGTGCTCCCGTGTCTTCAGCGAGCCCCAGCGTGGCGAACGGTCCGAAAACCCTCGCCAGATAAGGAGCATAGAGAAAAGGGTGCGACAGCGGCAGGGCCGGCTTGTCCGGATCGATATTCAACGGCGTCACGTAGAGTTTCAGTTCGGGCGACGTCTCGACGAGACAGAACCGGCAGATGCCCCTCACCTTCATCCCCAGCCCGGCATGAAACTTCAGCGCGGACCCACGGCGTGTGTTGGCCGCGCATCAAAGGGATGCGCCGGCCGCCGATCTGCAGCAGGGCCGACTCCCCGTCGCCGTTGGTCGTAATGGTGAAGGGAATCGTCATCGGCGGTGAACCGGGCCGAAGAGGACTGGCAGGGCCCGGCACGGCCGCTTCGACCCGATTCCCGCGCCGCGTCACGCCAATGCACACGCCGCTGCCGCGAGGGCCGTGCGGCCCCGGTTCCGTAGTGAAATACGTGAAACTCCCCTGGGTGCCGCGCAAGTCGGGGCGCACATGCCGGCCAGCACGACGCCGCGGAACTTCTCGATCGGAAAGGTGATCGGCACGCGCAAGACCATCGAGAAGACCCCGTGATCGCCCAGGATCTTCCAGAACGGCTGGTTCTTTCGCAGCAAGGCGATTCGCGGCCTTCCCAGCGGGATCTGCAGCGAACCCAACCGCATCGCCCGCTTCGGCGGTTCGATTCGTGCGGAGGCCAACACCGGCAGATACGTCCTCCGATCGCGCGTGAGAAAATCGAAGATGTTGTGCTTGTCGGGGTACGTGCCGGTCTGGAACGTGGACCAGGCCACCGGGGAGATCGAGGGAAGCGTGGATCGCAGCGGGCAAAAAGCGCCCCTTTGCTCAAGCCGGCGGAAATGCGGCAGCTCCCCCTGATCCATGAGCCGCCGGGCGACCACGGGCGACATGCCGTCGAGGCCGATGACGACCACCCTCGCAAACTTGCCGCCGTGCCGGCGCCGCCGCCCACGAATTAGCCGCCACAGAACGCGTATCGGGGTGGTCACGAGGATCAGGCCAACCAACGCGAAGGCAACGAAGAAGACCAGAAACGAGGAGAGAACGGCGAAGCCCGCGCCGGGACCGACGTAGGCCTGCGCCGCCCGGACCGGCACCACGACAGCCGCCAGAAACGTCAATACCCCGATCACTCGACAGACAGCGATTCGGCGTCCCCACCAATGCCACAGATTCATGTACCGCCTAACCAAAGTTCCGCGTTACTGGACATAGCCCAATCCTCGCATCAGCTTGAGTTCGTCCGCCGAGGCACCCTGTGCCGGCAGGTCGCGTGGAACGGGCGCAGGCACATAATGTTCGAAGGACTCGTCCACGTGTCGAGCCTTCCGGCAAGCTCGCGGGCCAAATCCGGCTTCTGATCGGCAAGATTCCGGGTTTCCATCGGATCGTTGACCATGTCGTACAACTCGGGCTTGCCCGGCAGCGGGTGGATCAACTTCATGTTCCCGCGCTGAATCGTGCGGAGCCGCCGCGTAAAACGCGAGAAGTCGAGGTGCGGGTAGGCGAGGCTGAGCCGGTCCAACGGAATTCCGTCGGCCACCAGGTGTTCGCTGATGCCGTCCCTGGCTTCGGCGTCTTCCTCCAGCAGGCTTTGGCACGTCTGTCCCGGCAGGCGCTTCCACGGGACGCCGGCCAGTTCCAGGATCGTCGGATAAATGTCGTGGCTTTGGACCAGCTTCTCTTCCTGACCGGTCTTGAAGCGGTCGGCATAGCGCACCATCAACGGCACGCGCACCAACGGTTCGTAGAGCGAATACTCGTGGCTCAACAAGTGATGCTCGCCGAAATGTTCTCCGTGGTCGGAGCTGATGATCACCGCCGTATTCTCCTCAAGACCGGTGGCCTTGAGGAACTCCAGCAGATCGCCTGCCTTGCGGTCCACGTAGCTGATTTCGTCGTCGTAGAGGGATTCCATCTCCACGATATCTTTGGACGACAGCAAGTCGGCGCCCGTCAGCATGTGATCGAACGATAGCCGAACCTGGTCTCTCAACTGCCAGCGGTTCCAGGTCTCGGCCGACGCAAACCGTAGTTGGTCCCGCGGCGGCCGATACGGTTGATGGGCCTCAATGTAGTTCAGGAAGAGGAAGAACGGTTTGTTGGTGTCGTACTTTTCGGTGAGCCACTTGGCGAGTTGCTCGTGCATGGTCGTGACGACGGAATCACGATCCCTCCCCTCGACGAGGTTGTCCTTATAGGTCGGGGAACTCCAATAGGTTTGGAACCCCTTGTCATACCCCAAGCCACGACTGAGACAACCGTTTGACGCGAGGCCGACGGTCTGATACCCGTTGGCACTTAGCTGATCGGCGAGCGTCTCGAACCGCGGGTCCAAGCCCCGGTGCAGGGTGCTGGTGCCGTGGGCGCTGCACGACAGGCCGGTAAAGAACGAGACATGGCTGGGCAAGGTGAAACTGTCGGGCGACAACACATTTCTGTACACGCGGCAGCCGGCGGCAAAGGCGTCGATGTTCGGCGTCGTCTCGCGGCGGTAGCCGTAGCAGGAGAGATGATCGGCCCGGACGGTATCCAGGACGATGAACACGACATTGGGCTGTTTCAATTTCGGCGGCCGCAACTGCGTGGGAAAGGGGGCCAGCTCCGTCGGATCGGAGCGGCCCGATCCATCGTCATGCCTGCCCATCACGAAGTGGACCACCGAAGGGTGCAGCGCGGCCGCTCCGGCGATCGCCGAGCCAACCTTGAAGAGATCCCGACGGCTCAGTTTCTTAGCTGCTTCATCCATTGCTCTTTCCCGACTAGCCCTACCGCTAGAACGTAGATCGCCACGACAGCGGTACCCAGCAGCGAAAACCAGACTAGCTCCCTGCAAATCATGGATGATCTGAGCCCCCAACAGGCCACATGCCATTACCTACTACGTTGGGAGCACAGATAAGGCGCAGCTTAACCCGATTGCCGCGGCCGCGCCGCTACGCAAGTAGGTCTCTTCGCCGCACCTCTCCTCAGGAACGTTTGCGCGATGACCGTTCCAACCACTATTAGACAACAGAGAGCCCCATTTGTCCAGATCCGGTCGCGTAGAGCCTTCAGGCCGCCGTTCGGTTGGGAGCTTGGCAAAAGCCCACTGGCCCTCGTGCGGGATCGGCGGTCAGGCCGCCGACGGCCGGGAGTTCGCCCGCGTCACTGGATATAGCCCAATCCTCGCATTACCTTGAGTTCGTCCGCCGAGGGGGCCCTTGTGGGCAGATCGCGCGGAGCCCGCGGCGCGACATAGTGGGCGAACGACTGTAACCACCCGTCGAGCTTTCCGGCAAGTTCGCGGGTCACGTCCGGCTTCTCGCCGGCGAGATCTCGCGTTTCCATCGGATCGTTCGCGAGGTCGTACAACTCGGACTTGCCCGGCACCGGGCGGATCATCTTCATGTTCTCGCGCTGAACGGCGCGGAGCCGCCGGGCAAAACGCGAGAAGTCGAGTTCCGGGTAGGCAAGGCTGACCCGCTCCAATTGCCCCCCGTCGAACACCTCATATTCGCTGATGCCGATCCGCGCTTCGGAAAGCGGCGCCAGCAGGCTTTCGCACGTCTGTCCCGGCAGGCGCTTCCATTCGGCGCCGACCAGTCCCAGGATCGTCGGATAGATGTCGTGGCTTTGGACCAGCTTCTCTTCCTGGCCGGCCTTGAAGCGCTCGGGATAGCGGACGATCAGCGGCACCCGCACCAACGGCTCATAGAGCGAGTATTCGTGACTCAACATGTGATGCTCGCCGAAATGCTCTCCGTGGTCGGCGGTAATGATCACCGCCGTGTTTTCCTCGAGAACCGGTGGCCTTGAGGAACTCCAGCACGTCGCCCACCTTGCGGTCGACATAGCAGATTTCGTCGTCGTAGAGGGCTTCCATCTCCGCGATACCCTTGGACGACAGCGAGTCGGCGCCGGTCAGCATGTAATCGAACGATTGCAGGGCCTGTTTTTGCACCTGCCACCGGCTCCAGATCTCGTCCGACGCAAACCGCAGCAGTTCCCGCGGCGGCCGATACTGTTGATGGGCCTCGATGTAGTTCAGGAACAGGAAAAACGGTTTCTTGGCGTCGTACTTGTCGGTAAGCCACTTGGCGAGTTGAGCGTGCATGGCCGTGACGATGGAATCACAATCGCTCCCCTGGACGAGGTCATCCTTGTTCAGCGTGGAACACCAATAGGTCTGGAACCCCTGGTCAAACCCCAAGTTGGGACTGAGAAGGCCGTTTGACGCGAGGCCGACGGTCTGATACCCCTTGGCCTGCAACTGCTCGGCCAACGTGTCGAATCGCGAATCCAGGCTGCGGTGCAGCATGCGGGTGCCGTGCGCTGGACGACAGGCCGGTGAAGAACGAGGCATGGCTCGGCAGGGTAAAATTGCTCGGCGACAACGTATTTTTGTACACGCGGCCACCGGCGGCAAAGGCGTCGATGTTCGGAGTCGTCTCCCGGCGGTAGCCGTAGCAGGAGAGATGATCGGCCCGGACGGTATCCAGGACGATGAACACGACGTTGGGCTGCGGCAATTTCGGCGGCCGCAAGTCTTTGGGAAAGGCGGCCAACTCCGTCCGATCGGGGCGGGACGATCCTTCTGCCTGCCCGTGCGTCACGAAATGGACCACCGAAGGCTGCAGCAGAGCCGCTCCGGCGATGGCCGTGCCAACCTTGAAGAGGTCCCGACGACTGAGCTTCTTGGTCTCTTGACCCATTGCTCTTCTCCTGTTCGCTATGATGAGCCGGCGTAGATCGCCAGGGGGAGCCACAAGATGGCGCTCATCGTCGCCACCGCCACAACGACACTCCAGACTTGCCCTTGCCTCAGCCATCGCAACAACTCGCACCATGCGGCGTAAGCAATAACCGCCATTACGAAGGCCAGCAGGGCATCGATCAGAACCAGATGGACCGCCAGAGGCACGCGCACACCGCCGAAGATCGCGTAGATGAAAGGCCCCAACACCCAGAGCGAAAACGCCGATTGAGTCGCCATGGGGCGAATCGCCGGCGCGATGCGCAAGAGGATGGTCGCCAGCAGCCCGACGATCACCCCCGCCGCCGGAAGGCAGAGCACCGCCACGGCGATCCCCTGTGGCGATAACCAGACAAGCTCTTCCATGCTCATGTTGAAGTCCTTGTCTGCATACAATCCAATCCCCCAAACCAGCAGTTCCAGCAGATTCACCTCAACGGCAATCACGAAGCCCGCCAGCGCCCCCGCCAGGACGTTGAACTCCAGGTTGAGCGAGGACGGCTGCTGTGTCTCTGGTGAATTCACGGCTGGACCAAGGAGCCACGCAAGGTCGGCCAGTCGTTTGCCAGCGGTTTCCCCCCGAGGGCTGCGCTGACTAACGCGTGCCAGGTGTGCTCCGCTGCGACGGGGTAGGGGCACGTGAGAGAGCGCCGCTTCCGACCACTGCACCGGCCGAAAGCGCCGCCACCTTGCGCAAACGCCGCGCCTCGACGGCCTCGCCTCAGGCAAACTGACGTGCGATGACTGTTCCAACCTCTATTAGACGACAGGCAGCTCCAATTGTCCATCCCTCGGGCTGCGAAAAACCCAACCTTGGACGCATGTCTTCTTCTCCGCGCTTGCGCCCAAAGCCTCGCCTGGCGTCTCGCAGTCCGGTAAGTTAAACCCCGATCCGCAGAGAAAGTTGCGAGCGATTGCAGAAAAAGCCCGCTCTGCCCCCACTTCGACGGGGGCTAATACTGTCGTTAACTCGATATACTGCGGAAAGACCGCGTCCGGCGGCCTAAACACAATTGTGTCTGGCACAAACGCCGTCCCTCCGACCTCAGGACCAAATAGACGGATCGGCCTGCACGAGCTACCTCACCAACGATAGTAGCGGTAGGGATCGTCGATCGCCTCAGGCTTGTCGAGATACAGGCCCGAAAGCCAGCGCGCGCTGCCGGCGCCCTTTCGCTTTAGCAGCGAGGCCTTCATGCCGCCGGTGCCCTTGAGATCGTTGTTCTTGACCGCCACCACATTCGGCCCGGCCTTCAGCAGTCCGTTGGGCAACTTATAGCGCCGCACCGCCTGCCAATAGTCGCGGGGGTTGGTCTTCTGATTGACGGAGCCGACGAACTGGCCGTTCACATAGGTCGAGTCCTCGTCGTCCACCGCGCCGACGACAAAGGTCACCTCTTGCTGAGCCACGTCGGCCGGCACGTCGACGACCGTTCGATAGAGGAATACCCCGTTGACATTGGCGATGTCTTTGAACTGGTCCTGCCACGCGCCGGGAACCTTAACGTCGCGCCATTGGCCATCGTTGTAGCCGCCCGTCTCCCAGCCTTTGGGCGGCTCGGCAGATCCGACCCACAGGCCCTTCCAAACCTTCGGTAGGAAAACGACCTTGTCGCCGGCCTCCAACCACACCACATTGGGAACGTCGTCGAGCATGGCCCGGCCGGGCAACGGATCGCGGATGTTCGCCAGCAGCGGCGTTTCGGGCCGGATTCCCATGTTGCCCAAGAGTCGCCCCAGCGCGAAGCTCGCGCGTTGGAAGGTCGGCTTCAGGCCGGCGGTTTTCGCGTAGTCGAACTGCCACGGAACAAGCTGACAGTAGACCACACTGGCGCTATCGGCCTTGGCGAGAACGCCGTCGCCCAGGGTGGCCGCGACACCCGAAACCAACGGCAACTGCCGCGGGTCGCGGTTATAGAGGTCGGCCGGCGCGATCCCGGCAAAGGGACCGTCCAAGGCCGGCACGCTGTAGCTGCCGCAAACATACTGAGCCTTCTTTGTGGCCACCTTGCACGGCAGCAGTGCGTTGGCCTCGTCCTGGTCAAGCCCGACGGCCAGCAATCGGCCGCCCGCCTTGAGCCAGGGCTCGATCTCCTTGACGCCGGCGGCCAGTTTGGCGCCGCCGCCGGGACCAACCACCAGAACCTGATCGGGCGTCAAAGGGCCGCCCTGATAGTCGGCCGGCGAGAGATTGGCGTGCTCCAGGTGTGCCTTGCCGGCCGGTTCGCCAACATAGAGCAGCTTGCAGGCCGGAGTCGGTTTCCACGAGGAGACGTAGCCCAGCAGATTGCTGACCAGTCGCGTGGCCGCCGGGTCGTTCTCGCTTCGGCCGGTCACGTCCAGTTGGCAGAACATCACCATGCCGGCGCCCTCGCGGTATTCCAGGAGCGGCGAATACTGTAGCGCGAATCCGCCGTCCACCAGAGGCAAGAAATCGCCCGAGGTCGGCTTCTCGATCAGTACCGTGGCCACCGTGCCCTGGCATCCGCACCGCCAAGGCCGCGGGGCGGTGAAACCGCACCACTGCACCTCGGGGTACTTGCCCATGTCGCTGGTGGGCGTTTCCAGTCGCGGCGGGACGGTGGTTCCCTCGCCGCGCCAGTCGCGCAAGTTCTCGGCCGTCAGACCGGCCAGCACCCCGACATTCGCGGGCACGCGGGGGAAGACCTGCCGCAGGCCATATTCCTGCACGCGGAAGCCGAGCCGCCTTTCCAGTACGTCGGTGGTCTGCTCGAACATGATGACCTTGAGCCCCGCACGCACCCGCGAGAGATCGAGCTTGGGGCCGGACATCGTCAGGGCGTGTTTGCCGATCACGAGGATGTCATACGCGGCCGTGTCGGCATCGGGGCCGACCGAGCTATACTGAATGCCCAACTCGGAGAGCAGCTTCTTCGTCTCGCCCTTCGGGTCGAAGACGGCGAGCTTGGCCGCCACTTGCGGCTTGGGGGCCGCCGGCAGCACGTTAATGGTGAAGGTGTCGATTTGCGCGTCGCCGGTTTTCGGCACGACAAAGTCCGTGAATATCCCGGTTCTCAGCGCCAGATCGTAGGTCCCCGGTTTCAAGTCGCGGGGAAGCGCATAGCGAAGCGGAATACGCGCCTGCT
Organism: uncultured Planctomycetaceae bacterium; assembly: GCA_963759115.1. Classification (GTDB taxonomy): domain Bacteria; phylum Planctomycetota; class Planctomycetia; order Pirellulales; family Thermoguttaceae; genus CAVWXT01. The sequence continues at coordinate 1,011,814 of CAVWXT010000005.1, read as the reverse complement.
CGCCCGTTTCGACGACAGCGCTCGTTTCCTCAATGACCCTCGACTCCCCAGACGAAGCGGCGGTCGAACCCGGCGGCACCATTATCCAGAGACACTCGCACGCAACCTTCTGCCGCGAGTTGTTGACCACGATCACCTGCTTCTCGATCGTCTCCCCGGCACGGAAATTATGGTCCTGGCTGGTAAATCGGGCCGCCTTGCCGGCAATGTAGGCCAGCACCGGCTTGTTCCAGCGCATCAGGGCCTCGCCCTCGCGGTTCGGGGTCCAGTCGGAATCCTCGTAACCGATGTCCCAGCGGCTCGTGCGGATGAAATCGGGACTAAACCCCGGTTTCTGCAAGTTGTCCCAATCCACCGTACACGTTCCATTCGTCGCGCCCCGCCGGGCCGTGAACATCGTGTAGTGGACGTCCCAGTTGTTGAACAGCGTGACGCCCCAGGTGCGGAATGCGGGCCAATTCCGCGCGATGTACGCGGCCTGCACGCCCGCAACGTTCTCGGAGTTGAAGGACCGCGCGTTCGGATTAGCCTTCTCGCCCTCCGGCAGTTGATAGGCCGCATCGCCGCGGAACTGCGCGCCCCACTCCGCGGGGAACCAGAGGGGCTGACGCCGCCGGCTCTCGCCCCGCGAATCGGTCCAGGTCTGCACGTAGGCGCGCCGTATTCCACCAACAGCAGCGGCTTGACGCCCCGCGTGGCCCAGTGCTCAAACCAATCGGAACGTTCCTGGATCGGCACGAAGTCGAGATAACAATTCAGCGTGTACATCTGGCTCAGGTTGCCGGACGAATGGTGATAGAGCGGGCGGCTGGTGTCGAACCGTTGGACGATCGCCTCCGCCCGCAGCGCCGAGAGCGCGGCCCGGTCGGCCCGTTTCTGCTTGTCTTGCGGGTCGGGAAACGGGTTGAAGATCCCGTCGATCTGATCCGGGTTCTGGTCGGCCGAATAGCCGGTGGCGTTATGGCTGGTCGCGTACATCACCACGGACGGATGATTCTGGACCTGCCGGACGTAGAATTCCGCGTCCTCGGCATAGCCATTGGTGCGATCGGCGTCGGGGGCGTCCCACTTGTAGTCCCGGAACTCGGGCTGCGACAGCGAGATCAGCATCCCCGTGTCGTCGCCCGCCTTCATCACCTCCTCAAAGCTTATATGTGCGCCGGGAACGCTGGAATAGTTGTGCGTGTAGGCCAGGTTGATGCCGACGCTGCGGAACCGCGAGACCATCTTGCGGGCGCCCTCATAGCTGGCGCCGTACGTGCTGACCTCGCCCACGTCCAGCGGAATGGCGTAGCAGAAGAACCGCGTGCCGTTCAGGCGGAAATCGCGGCCATCGACCCAGAACTCGCGGAACCCGAAACGCACCGTGCGAAACTCGTCCAAGACCTTGCCGGAAGCGTCGAGCAGACTCAACTTGAGGTCGTACTTGTTCTGCGGCGTGTTGGCGTCCCACAGTTTCTCCGGCTTCCAGGGATTGCTGAACTTGAGCCGCCCGTTCTGAAGGTCCGTGGCGCGGAACGGTTGGCTGGCGATGGTCTTGACCACTTGGCTGCCGTCGAGCAGTTCGCCGCGGAGCGTGTATTGCTTGTCGGCTTGGAGCGAGAGGATGGCCGTGTCGGCCGAGATCTGCCACTGCCGGACCGACGTGTCGATCTTCACGTCGTCGATGTATTCGCCCTGCGGCACGGCGTCGAGATACACGTCGCCGCACAGGCCGCGGAAATCCCGCGAGCCTCGCGGCTTGTGGACGAGGATCGAGAGCACCTGTTTCTGGCCGGGCCGGCAGAGGGCGGTGAGATCGACCTTGCCGCCGCGGAATTTGATGGCGCCGGCGTGTTTGCCATCCACATAGACGTCGGCCGAGTTGTGGACATACTGGGCATCGACGAGGATTCGCCGCCCGGCCCATTCCTTCGGCAGGTCTACCTCCCGTTGATACCAGGCCCATTGGACCGCCGACAGGCTCATGTCCTTCCAACTCGGGTGCGGGTAGTACACCTGCGATTCGTTGTGGCGCGACCAGGTCATCATCGGCCACGGTCCGGGTACCTTGAAATACCCCCAATTGCCGGCGGGCGGGGCGTCGGCCTTTTCCTTCACCGGCTGCCATTGCCACAGCCCGTTGATGCAGACGCGTTGGCGGGTGGGCGTGCTCTCGCGGTACGCCTTGCCCAGGTCCCAGACGGCCTTGACGCCTTCCGGCAGTGTTACGGTGGACTGGTCTTGGCAGAGGCCCGCGCCGGCGGTTGCCGCGAGGCACAGAACGGCTGCTGGAAAAACGTGCCAGAAGGTTCGCATGATTTGCTCCTTAGCTTGGTTTGGCCCGGTAGAAGTGGGTGGTACACGGGTGGGACAGGTTGTGCGTGCCTGAGCCTATCACACGCGCCAAGGCCTGTCAAACAACGAAGAGGGCGGTGTGCGGCAAGAGTTCCTAGCGTCGGTCTGCATGCCCCGAAGGGGCTTAGTTCACCCAGGCCAGGGCAACGCCCTGGAGAATTGGCCCAAGGGAACCGATGTTGTCGGCCCAACGGGCCAATCGTTCGTCGCGTGATTGGCCCGTTGGGCCGCACGATCGGCAGGATCGCCGCCGTTTCCCAGGGTGTTGCCCGTGGGCTGGGCGACCGGAAGGGCCTTTGGCCCTCACAACCAGTGCCACGAAATCTCGCCGCACCCGTAATCGTTCACAGCGCGGCCGGTAATAGGTGCCCGGCACGCGGCGTGTGCCTGCTACTTTCGATGGTCAAGGTTCGAGCTTGACCGGTTCCCCGCCGGCGATGGTCGTCAGCGCCTTTAGCACGGCCGGATCGGTGTCGTTGGCGAGGAACCGCACCGAGCCGTCGGCCAGCGACACGTTGGCGCCGCCCGGATGATTGCTCCGTATCCCCGCGCCCTGCTTGTCGTTGATCTTGAAGCTCATTTCCTTGACGTTCAGGTCCCGCGGCTCCATCCAGTGAATGCCGGAGGCCGACATTTCGCCGCCGAGGGCCGTCTGCGCCAGCCCGTCGGTGATGTCGCTCTTCGTCGCGGTGCGGGCGCCGTCAAAGGCGGTCCCCGGCCCGACGAAGAGCACCTTGCTGGTGTCGAACTTGCCTGCGCCTTGGTCGGACGGGCAGAGATAGATGTTCTCGCCAAGTTCGGTCAGGCCGGGCGGAGACTGGGCCAGCGCCCGGTTGTTTGGGCCATTCCAGGGCTCCTCGGGTTTGTACGCTTGTTGCGGGGGACGCTCTTCCAGCATCGGCAACAACAAGACGCGCCAACTGTGCATGGGATGTCCTTGGGCATCGGCCACGTAGGCGGGCGGAAAACAGCCTTGCACGCTGTGGAACTTCTGCATTCCCTGCCCGATCCGCTCGAACGTCGCGCTGCACCACTCATATCGCGCCCGTTCGCGTTCGTCGCGGGCCATGCGTAAGTAGAAGAAGATGACGAATGCCGTCACCAGCAACAGCGAAACCCCGGCAAGGCGGACAATCAACTGCTTCTTGGGTGACTTTGCGGGTGCTTTTGTCATGGATGCGTTTCCTCTCGTGGCTGAAAAATGGTTCGCGGATCGCCGCCGGCGGCAATCAACTACTCGCGCTCCGATAACTCCCCAGCGCCTGCTGAAACACCCAGCGCGATCCGGCCAGGCTGGCCACCGTGGCCAAGATCGCAAAGCCCGGCAGGAGCCTGTCGCCGGGCGTTTGCGGATCGAGCGGCCGAACCAGAATCCGCGCCGGCACGTTCACCACCAGTAACACGGGGATGGCGAAGGTGAACACCCGCCGCAGCGGCGTGCCCCAACGGCCCTCGTAAATCTCCATCGGCCAACGCGAGAAGTTCGTGATGTAGAACCAGAAATCGAAGAGCGACTCATTGCGACCCAACCAAACGCTGGTCGATGCCAGCGCGATCATCAGGCTGTAGTAGATCGCCACGCCGCACGTCACGTAGAGCGGATAGAGCACGATCTGCACCAGTCCCGGCAAGTAGTGCAACTGGTACATCGCATAGCCCATCAACCCCAATCCCACGGCGAAGTTGCCCAGCGACGACCACTCGATCCGCGTCAGCGAGATAAGAAACTGCGTGTCGATGGGCTTCAACAAGGCGAAGTCGAGCGTGCCGTTGCGCACCAGCTCGCTCAACTCGTCGGCATTGGTCATGAACAGGGCCTGCACCAGGCTGTTGATCAGCAGGCCCGTGGCGGCGAAAAGGAAGAATTGATACTTCCCCCAACCGGTGCCCACGCCGATGGCCGGCGTGTAGTGAAAGATCAGCGTGTAGAAACCCAAGTTGATGAACACCCAGCACACCGACGTGATCAGGTCGATCAGGAAGTTCGCGCGGAACGTCATGTCGCGCACGAGGCTGTTGCGGGCGAGGGTGCGGAAGACGCGGAGGTAGTTCGACATAATGATGAATGATGAATGATGAATGAAATGCCAACACACGTGCGTGTGCATTCATCATTCATCACTCAGCAATCATCATTTTTGTTACCCTCCATACCCGCTATAGTGCCGCGTTCCGAAGTGGAAGGTGACGCGGCTGACCACGATAAAGAACACGACCCAGCCGAATTGCGTCCACAGACCCCAGTATAATTCCCGTCCGGTCACTTTGCCCAAGAACACGGCCGCGGGGAAATAGGCCAGGTATTCGAGCGGAACCTGTTTGACCAGCGTGCCCCAGACGCCCGGCAGCAAGTCCAAGGGAAACATGTGGCCGGAGAAGAAGAAGTTCAACAGCATGTAGACGAACAGCAGCGAACTGGTCTCCAGGAACCAGAATCCCAACATGCCGAGCGTGGCTTCCAGGAAGAAGGCCAACAGGAACGACATCACCAGCGACGCCAGAAAGGCCAGCACGGTTGTCCCGTCGGGCCAGCCGGCAAAATAGCCCCGGCACAGATAGAACACCAGCGCGAACGGCGCCGCCGCCACCAGATAGTACACCAGCTTGTGGGCCAGCCGGTAGAGCAGCAGGAAGCCGAGCATGTCGATCGGCTGGATGAGGTATTTCTTTACCGTGCCATTGCGGATGTCGCGGGCGATGCCGGTGGCCAGGCCCGGCATGCTGGAGAACGCCCGAACGATCATCGTCAGCAGATAGTAGGCGACCATGTTGTCGTAGGAGTAGCCGGCAATTTGCTGGCTGCCGCCGCTCGCTTGCATGGCCGAGAACACGGCCGACCAGAGGAAGATCTGGGTGACGATCGGCAGGAACCGCATCAGGGTTCCCAGCGCGAAGTCGCCACGATAGACCAGCCGCTCCTCGATGCTGATTCGCAAGACGGTCCAGGAGGCGGAGAGGGTGGCGAACATGGATCAGGCAGGCTGTAGGGTCGATGGGCTTTTCCCTAGCCCAGGCGTTTACGCCTGCGGAAAGGAAAGCACGCCATCCTTGACTTCTTCCTTTGTCCCCCTTAAGGGGGCCGCATGAAAAATTACGGTGGTTGGGGGCCTCGGTTCCGCAGGCGTAAACGCCTGGGCTAAGGAAAAAGGAACTGTCACCAGACACGGACTACGGTTATGCGGCGTCATGCCGAAACATAACGTACGCGCTACGCACAGACGGACCTGCTATCTTTCCAGCTTACCCAATTTGTCCTTGAGATAGTAGTGGCAGAGTGCGGCGGCCAGGGCGTCGGCCACATCGGGCGGCTCCGGCACGCTCGGCAGGGCCAACTCCCGCTGGATCGCCCGCTGTACTTGCGACTTGGGCGCCCGGCCGCTGCCGGTGAGAATGCGTTTGATCTGCGTGGCCGAGTAGTGCTTCACGGGAATGCCCGCCAGGGCGGCCGCCAGGCAGATCACACCGCGGGCGTGGCCCATCAGGATGGCCGTCCGCGGCCGGTCGTAGTGCGAATAGAGCTCCTCCAGGGCCATCACCTCGGGGTGCAGGCTGGCGATCACTTCGGCCACGCCCTCGTGGATTTCAACCAGCCGCTTGGTGAGCGAGCCGCGCGACTTGCCGCGCACAACCCCCGCCTCGCACAGCCGCAAGCGGCCGCCGTCGGCTTCGAGTACGCCGTAGCCGGTGATGTTCAGGCCGGGATCGATGCCGAGGATGCGAAGAGTCATTGATCGGGCTACTTTCGCGTCCACTCCGTTCCACCGGGCCGATCTTCGAGCGCGACGCCGATCTCCGAAAGTGTATTGCGAATCCGGTCGGCCGTGGCAAAATCTTTCTTCTTGCGGGCCTCGTTCCGCAGGTCGATCAAAAGTTTCATCAATTTTCCGGCCAGGTCGTCGCCGCCGGGGACTTTCTCTTCGGCCGGTTTGCAAAACAGGCCCAGGGTGCCGGTGAGCTCGCGGAGAGTGGCGGCGCCGCGGCGGAGCACGTCGAGCTTCTCTGGCGGGCGTTTGGCCGGGTCTTCCAGCTTCTCATCCTCGATGAACTTGTTGAGCGCCCGCACGAGATCGAAGAGCGCCCCGACGCCGCCGCCCGTATTGAAGTCGTCGTCCATCGCTTCGAGGAAGCGGTTGCGATGTTCGGCGACGACGGCAAGCAACGGTTTAGCGGCCGACGGTACGTCGGCCCCGGCGCCACTGGCCGCCGTGCCGGCGGCCGCTAAACGGGCGGAATCGCCTGCGGTGCGAGTTGCCGGCGCACTTAGCGTATAGAAACTTTCGCCGCTAACCCGCTCAAATCGCTTGAAGAACCGGTAGAACGTGTCCATGCCGGTTTCGACCTCGCGGATGCGGCCTTCGCTGAAGTCGATCGGCCGGCGGTATTGCGTGGAAAGCACGAAGAAGCGGATCGTCTCGCCAGAAAATTGCTTGAGCATCTCGCGGAAGGGGGCCGAGCCCTTCGACTTGCTGATCTTACCCACCTCTTGGGCGGCCAGGTCGCCTTCGGCGGGCCGGGTGGCCCGTCCGCCCACCTTGCCCACCTCGTCGCTGGCCTGCATCAGCCCGTTGTGCAGCCAGTATTTGGCCATCGGCTTGCCGTGGCAGCATTCGCTCTGGGCGACCTCGTTCTCGTGGTGCGGAAACATCAGGTCCAGTCCGCCGCCGTGGATGTCGAACGACTCGCCCAGCAGCTTGCGGCTCATGGCGGAACACTCGATGTGCCAGCCGGGGCGGCCAGGTCCCCACGGGCTGGGCCAGGAAGGCTCGCCCGGCTTGGCCGCCTTCCAGAGGGCGAAGTCGGCCCCGGAGCGTTTGCGGTCGGCCATGCCGCCGCCCTCGCCCCGCATGGCCTCGAGACCGCGATGGCTCAGCTTGCCGTAATCGGGCGCTTTGCCCACCTCGAAATACACGTCGCCCTGCGCCTCGTAGGCGAAACCCTTTTCCAGCAGGCATTGCGTGAGCCGAATGATTTCGTCCATCGTCTCCGTGCAGCGGGGAAAATGGTCGATCACGTCGACGCCCAAGGCGGCCAGGTTGTTCATGTAGTCGGCCGTCATTTCGGCCGCCAGTTGCGCCATGGGCATGTTGCGCTTGTTCGACTCGGCGATCAGCTTGTCGTCCACGTCGGTGATGTTCACCACCAGCGTCACCTGGTAGCCCGAGTACGTCAGGTAGCGCTTGATGGCGTCGAAGATCACCGGGCCCACCATGTGGCCGATGTGGCTCGGCTTGTAGACCGTCGGCCCGCACAGATAGATGCCGACCTTGCCAGGGTGGACGGGCTCGAAGGGTTCTTTGATACGAGTCAGGGTGTTGTAGACGCGGAGCATGGGATGGTGGATTTTGGATCGAGGATGGTGGATTGCGAATGGCGAGTTTCGTCAATTGTTCGTTTTCAATTCATCATTCATCACTCATCATTCATCATTATTCTTTCGCCTCCAGCAGCGCCACGCACTGGGCTTCGATGGCTTCCTCGCGGCCGACGGGCCCCACGCCCTCGCCCGTCTTGGCCTGGAGGCCGACGCACTCGGCGTCGATGCCGAGGATGTCGGCCAGGCGTTCGCGGATGGCCTGGCGGTGAGGCAAGAGCTTGGGCCGCTGGGCGAATACGATGCAGTCGATGTTGACGATCTTCCAGCCCAGGGCCAGCACGGCTTCCAGCGCGCCCTTGAGCATTTCCGCCGAATCGCGGCCGTGGTTGGCGGGGTCGGTGTCGGGGAACATCTGGCCGACGTCGCCCAGGGCCGCGGCGCCGAACAGGGCGTCGATCACGGCGTGCAACAAGACGTCCCCGTCGCTGTGGCCGACGGATTCCCGATCGTGGGGAATACTGATGCCGCCGACGCGCAGCGGCCCGCCCGGCCGCAGCCGGTGCGTGTCGTGTCCAATTCCAACTCGCATGCCGTTCGTGGCTCGGTCTCCTTCGTGCTGTCGCCGCTAATTGGGGGAAATTATAGGTAGCGCAGGGTGTGGCCGCAAGCCGAGGGTTCGGGGGGGAGGGTTCAGCAGGGTTCAGGGTTCAGGACTTAGTGCAGTGCTTGTCTGCGATGCCGCCCCCCGACCTCTGAACCCCGAACCCTAAACCCTGAACCCTAACCCTGAACCCCTACTCGCCTTCCTCCAGCGCCTCCTGCAATTTTCGGATCGCCCGCATCCAGAGCATCTGCACGGCGGGGCGGGAACGGCTCATCCGCTGGGCTACCTCGCCAAACGGCAGCCGCTGGAGGTTGCGAAGGACGATGACCTCCTGATAGTCGGGCGGGAGCTCGGCCAGGGCGGCCGTGACACGCAACTCCGTGTCCAACTGCAAAAACTCCTGACTGGGCGTGGCTTGCGGGGCGGCCGGCTCGGGCGCGCCCGGCGAAAGGCTGTCGGCCGGGTCGCGGAAGGGCACCTCGCGCCCCGCGGCCCGCTTTTCCGTGCCGCGATAGCGCCGCACGAAATCGGCCGCGTTGTGGGCCAGAATCTTCCGCAGCCAGGCCAGCCATTCCTTCTCGGTGTGGCCCTCGAAACGCTCCAAATCGCGGCAGGCCTCCAGCATCGTCTCTTGAACCAGGTCCGAGGCGTCGACCTTCCGCCGCAGCCAAGTCTCGACCTGCGACCGGGCGACAAAGCCCAGGTAGGAGCGGCAGAGCGTAAAGAGGCGATCGCGGCACTCGGCGTCGCCCTGCCGTGCGCCCTCGATCAACGTCGAAAACTGGACCGACTTGCCGGTGCTCATGGGGGCACAGTCTACCGCGCCAAGGCGGGCTATCACAAGCGGGAGGGCCACTGGGTATTGGTATAGTCTGGCCGAAGAAACCCGAAGTAAACGGAAAAGTCGCCCCCAGCCTTGAGACGCCCCTCTTCTGGAAGTATGATGGCGCATGGCGCGTGGGCGGCTGTGCTGCCAGAAGTGGAAAACACGTTGTCTGATAAGTTGGCCATGAACGAGTCTGCAAACATAGCGACAGGAAAGAAGCTCGTCATCATAGTCATCGCCATCGTCGTTGGTGTTGACTTGGTCTACGCCATTCTTGGCAACTTCAGTAGTTCCAAATTCGGGAAATTGATATAGGTGAACGCAAGGTTCCTCCAGTAAAGAACTTGGGTCACAAACCAGGTTCACACAAGGAGGAAACCCATGCGTTCACAAACGGAGTATATCATCACCAAGGCGGAGGTCCACGCGTACGCCGAGGACTGGATAGGGACGGCGCTTCGCCTTGAGTATCGGGGTTATAAATGTTCGACTTCCACGCTTCTCCAAATTCTCCTGATTGCCGCGGCACGGGTGGTTTCCGTGTTTGCCGCCTGCCGCGATCTGGCCGATGCACCGTCGGATCAGACGATTCGCAACGCCTTGGCCGTAACGTTGCCGGAAATCGCCGAACTCGAACGTCGTTTGAACCTCGCCTTGGTGACGCATGTGCCCAAGGCGTTGCGACGCAAATCCCGCATGGTGGCGATCGACCTGACGCTGATTCCCTATCACGGGCAGCCGGCGCGGGACAAGAAGGAAATCTTTCGAGGCGAACCGAAGTCGGGCACCACCCATTTCCATGCCTACGCCACGGCTGTGGTACTCCACAAAGGCTACCGTTACACCTTGGCGCTGGTGCGAGTCGAGTACGGCGACTCGATGAAAGAGGTGCTTCAGCGGCTGTTGGCGATTGTTCGTCGCCGAGGCGTAAAAATCCGCTTTTTGCTGCTGGACAAGGGCTTTTTCAGCGTAGAAGTCATTCAGTATCTTCTTGCGCCCGTCGTGGATTCATCATTCCCGCCGTCGTGCGAGGCCGAAAGCCCAAGGACCCCAAGACTCCGCCGCACGGCTTGCGAGCACTGTTGAAGAAGAAACACGGCTACTATCGGGAGACGATCACCTCGGGCCAAACGAAAGAGAAACCGAAGGCCAGCGTGACCGTGAACATTTGCGTTGCCAGCAAGCATTTCACCGACGAGAAGACCGGCCGGCGGCGGCGCAAGCGGCTTCTCTACGTGGTGTCGAAGGTGCGGCGAACACCTGCGGAGATACGCGAAACCTATCGCAAGCGTTTCGGCATCGAGACGAGCTACCGCCAGATGAACGAGGCGAAGATCAAGACATGCACGCGCGATCCAGCGTTGCGTCTGCTGTTCGTGGGCATTGCTCTGGTGCTGCGCAACGTGTGGGTGTGGATTCATTTTCGCTTCGCCAAAGGAAAATTCACCGAGGAACCGCAACTCTTTCTGGAATTGCTTCGTTTCCAAGAAATGCTCTTGTGGATCACCCAGATCGTTCAACAAGCCCTCGGCGCCAACAAAACCCTCGGACTCGATCGTCATACCTATGAACGACTTACGGCACATCGCCACACATAGCCAAATTTGGAACTACTGAACTTCGATATTGTTGGCTCCTGTCTCACAATCGCGCTGTGCTACTGCCTCTATAGGGGGTACCGCTGGTGCGCTGGCTGTGGGTCGGTCTTTGCGGCTTGGGCGGAGTTTCCGCGGTGGTTGCCGTGGCGATGCAGCCATCGTTTGCGTCGACAAATGTGAACCTTGGGTCAGTCCTGCTCCTGACAGGAGCCGCATGGCTGTTATGCGGAGCCGTCATTTCCTTTTCTTCGTCGGTAGCTGCTTTCTTGCGGGAGCAACGAGCGAGGAGAGCGAAGGGTTTGCGGGACGGCGTCTAACGATGAGTAAGGGGAATGCCCTGCACACGGAAACTGCTTGACTGGCCGCCATGTTGGTGATAGCCTGAAATGCCTGCTGGTAGTCCTGCCTGACATTGCGCCGCGCCTAACCTTCCGGTTGCCTGCCCCCTGGGAGAGGCGATCCTGTCGCCACGAGCACGGGCGCCGTTCCGACTTTCCACGCCGAGTACCTCCCGCGTCTGCAATCCTCCCTCGTATAGGAAACCGATGATGCGCTGCGATTGGGTTGTTCTGGCGGCTCTCCTATTTCTCTGCGTGTTGCCGGCGAGGGCGCAAGAACAGCCCGCGTCCGCATTGGCACCGCTGCCGGAAGGCAACACCGGAATTGCCGCGAAGTATCCCGGCGACGCGGGCATCGAAAAGGCCCCGGCGGTCGTGTTTGCCGACGGCTTCGAGACCGGCCTCGACAAATGGGAACGCAGCTATGGCGACCGTCGGGTAACCCACCAGCCCGAAAATGTGCATAGCGGCAAGTCGGCCGTCGAGTTCACGCTGGCTTGGCCGAGACCGGACGGGCGCTCCAACGGCGGGCTCCAGCACCTTTTCCAACCGGGGTACGATCTCCTCTTCTACCGCTACTATGCAAAGTTCGGCAAGGACACCGAGCTGTATCACGGCGGAACGCACAATGGCGGGGCAATTTGGGGCACCACGATGGAGACGAACAACGTGAAAGCGGGGCTGCGGGCCGACGGCCGCAACCAGTTCACTGCCCGGCTCGATACGTGGCGTCCCAACAACCAAATTGCTTCGCCGGGCAACCTGTGCCTCTACAGTTACCACCCGGAGCAAAAATCCAAGTACGGCGACCAACTCTTTCCCTCAGGCCGAATCTTACCCGATCGGAAAACGTCGGAGCGGCCGTACAGCGAGGATAGCTTTGTCGTGCGGCCCGATATCATTCCCGAGCGCGACCGATGGTACTGCTATGAGATCATGGTCAAGACGAACACGCCCGGCCAGCGCGACGGCCGGCTGGCGTTCTGGGTGGACGGGAAACTGGCGGCCGACTTTCCTCATTTCCGGCTCCGCGACGCGGAAGAGTTGAAGGCGAATCTGATCAACGTCAGCTTGTACACGCAGAACCGCCGAGTCCAGGGCGGCTGCGCCATGTGGTACGACGACGTGGTGGCGGCCACTTCGTACATCGGGCCGATGGTGGGAGAGATGCAGTCGCCCGCCAAACCGTAGGTCCCACCAGGAACTCAAGCCCCCCAATCACCAGCCCTTCGGAAAGCAGGGAACTTCAACATGCGAAGCCATTGGCTTGGTCTTGTCGTGATCACACTGGTATGGACTTCACAGGCTTTCGGCCAGGAAACCGTGAAGTTGGCGCCCCTGCCGGAAGGCAACACCGGTATTGCCGCCAAGTATCCGGGCGACGTCGGCATCGAGAAGGACCCGGCGGTCCTGTTCTATGACGGCTTCGAGGAGGTCTCCGTGGCCAACGACCTGCGCCGCAAATGGGACGCCGGCGTACACCATGACGCCACGATTCGCATCGCGGAGGAGCCCGCGAACGTGCATAGCGGACGCAAGGCCCTGGAGCTCATTCACCCTCAGCGGAACGGTGCGGTCGGAAACGGACTGATGAGGAAGGTCCAACCGGAGCAGAACATCCTGTTCCTGCGCTACTATCACAAGTTCGACAAAGACCTGGACATCAAGGGCGCCGGTTCCTTCCATAACGGCGGCTCGATCGCCGCGCATTACCACGTCAACGGCGTATCCACACCGGGAAAGCGCGCCGATGGCCGCAATAAGTTCCTGGTCGAAGTGAATGCCGCCTGGTTCAGCGGACCCAAGCCGGGTTATCTCAATGTTTACGCCTATCATCCGGAGCAGCGGGGCAATTTCGGCGACGCTTTCATGCCCAACGGCGAGATCGGCCGCGGCCGGCGCGGCGATTTCGGCCCCGACTTCGTTCCCCGTCCCAATTTTGTTCCCGAGCTCGACCGCTGGTACTGCTACGAACTCATGTGCAAGGCCAACACTCCGGGCCGGCGCGACGGCCGCATCGCCTACTGGGTCGACGGGAAGCTCATGGCCGATTTCCCGAATATGCGGCTCCGTGACGTCGAGACGTTGACCATCGACAATTTCAGCATCGGAGGCTACATCAATCCCAACCGCGTCCGCGAGAACAAGCTGTGGTTCGACGACGTGGTCGCGGCCACGTCGTACATCGGGCCGATGGTCGACGCAGCGAAGATGCCGACCAAACCGTAGAACCCAGCCTGCGACCGGTGGCCGCGGTCCGCGGTGCGAACAGGTTGGTGCGGTAGTTGCACCGCCACCCCAACGTTGTGACTTGGTTACACTCACTTTCGTCCGCCTGACCGGAGAGAACCCGCGATGCGTCATTTTTGGCTACTTTTGGCGGCCGTTTGGCTCGTTGGGGCCTGGCAGGCGCACGCACAAGAGCCACCGGTTTCGGCGATCGCGCCTCTGCCGGAAGGCGACACGGGCATTGCCGCGAAGTATCCCGGCGACGTCGGGATCGAGAAGGACTCGGCGGTCGTGCTCTACGACGGCTTCGAGGAGTGCGCGACGCCCGCGGACCTGCACAAGAAATGGGAGATGGTGATCCACGAGGCCAATATCCGCATTGCCGAAGAACCGGCCAACGTCAACCGCGGCAAGCGGGCCGTCGAGTTCACCGTGCCGAAACAGCGCGAGGGGCTGGCCATCGGGATGCACGACCGTCTCAAGGAGGAGCGCGAGGTGCTCTTCCTGCGATTCTACTCGAAGTATGAGAAGGACTTCGACCAGCGCGGTTCCTGCCACAGCGGCGGGACGATTTCGGCCCACTACCAGATCGGCCACGTTTCAACCCCCGGCATACCCGCCGACGGCCGCAACAAGTTCCTGGCCAATTTTGAGACCGAGAGGGGCCGGGCACAGTCGCCGGGTCCGCTGAATATTTACTGCTATCATCCCGAGCAAGGTGGCCCGTTCGGCGACCACATCTACTCGTCCGGCAAGGTCACGCCTTCCGGCCGGCGGCTGGCCTCCGCAGCGCAACCGCTTTCTTTCGGCCCGCAATTCGTCGCCAGGCCGGAGTTCATACCCGAACTGGACCGCTGGTACTGCTATGAGTTCATGGTGAAAGCGAACACGGTAGGCCGGCGCGACGGCCGGATCGCCTGCTGGGTCGACGGGAAACTGATCGCCGACTTTCCCAACCTCAGGCTGCGAGACGTCGATACGCTGAAGATTGACTGGTTCGGCATTGGGCTGTACATGAATCCCAACACGATCCGCGCAAACAAGAAGTGGTTTGACGACGTGGTCGCGGCCACGTCCTACATCGGGCCGATCGTCGACGCCGCGAAGACGCCGACCAAGCCGTAGAACATAGAGCCGCGATCGGTAGTCGCGGTTCGGGGGCGCGACTGAGGGTCGCAGCTCTCTGACTGACACCTCTTTCGACAACAATCCCAGGAGACCCTCAATGCGCAGCATTTGCCTTGTCCTGACGTTGATCTTCTCCCTCGGGCGCTGCCGGCCATCGGCCAGGAGACCTCCGCTCCGACGCTTGCGCTTTTGCCGGAGGGCGACACGGGCATTGCCGCAAAATATCCCGGCGACGTGGGAATCGAAAAGGACCCCGCCGTTGTCCTGTATGACGGCTTCGAGGACTGCTCACAAACGGCCGACGTACACAAGAAATGGAACTTTGTCCTTCACGACGAGAACATCCGCATCGCGGAAGAGCCGGCCAACGTACACCACGGCAAGAAGGCCGTCGTCTTCACCCTGCCGCAACAGCGGGAAGGCAACTCGGCCGCGCTCTACCGGGTAATCAAGGAGGAGCGAGACGTCCTGTTCCTGCGGTTTTACGCCAAGTTCGAGAAAGGCTACGACCAGCGGGGTTCCAGCCACAACGGCGGAGTGATCGCCGCCCATTACTTCCCCGGCGGACAGGCGACGCCCGGAAAGCGGGCTGACGGCACGAATAAGTTCCTGGTCAATTTCGAGACCGAGCGTGGCCGGGCGGCGTCGCCGGGCCCGCTGAACCTCTATGTCTACCAGCCGGAGCAACGCAGCGGGTTCGGCGACCACATCTACCCGACCGGCAAGATCGCGCCGTCCTCGGAGACGGAGCATCCCTTCGGCCCGCAGTTCGTCTCCCGCCCGGACGTGATTCCCGAACTCGACCGCTGGTGCTGTTATGAGTACATGGTCAAGGCGAATACGCCGGGAAAGCGCGATGGCCGCGTGGCCTGCTGGGTGGACGGGAAGCTGATTGCCGACTTCCCCAATTTCCGCTTGCGCGACGTGGAGAGCCTCAAGATCGATCTGTTCGGGGTGGCCTTGTTCATGCGTCCGAACAACATCCGCGCGAACAAGAAGTGGTTCGACGACATTGTTGCCGCCACCTCGTACATCGGACCGATCGTTGAGGAGAAGAAGGAGTCGGCCGCGCGGTAGGTGGGTTTGAGGATTCAACCGGTTGGCCGTTCATAGCAGCCCCAACTGCTCCATCCGCAACACGAGGCGCTTGGCCGCGGGCCCGGCCGCGATGGCGGCGTCGCCGGCGTGCTCCAACACGACGACAAACGCCAGCTTCGGCTCGTCGGCCGGAACGTAACCGGCGAACCAGGCGTGGCTGGCGCGATCTTCGCCCGTCTCGGCCGTGCCCGTCTTGCCGGCCACGGCGAGCGACTCGATGAATACGGTGCCGTGGGCGGTGCCTTCCGGGTCGGCCACCACGCGGCGAAGGCCGTCGCGGATCACTCGCAGCGTGCGCGAGGACAGGCCAATATCAGGGTTCAGGGTTCGGGGTTCAGGGTTCAGAATCTGCACGTTCGCTTCGGTGGGAGCCTGAACCCTGAACCCTGAACCCTGCTCGCCTTGCGCCACGTGCGGCGTCACCAATTTCCCGCCGTTGGCCACGGCCGCGATCATCCGCAGAACTTGCAGCGGCGTTGTGGTGAGCGAACCTTGCCCGATGGCCATCGCCTGCGTGTCGGCGGTTGCCCAGGCGTGGCCTTCCAATTGGCGGATGTTTTCGGGACAGGGCAGCGTTCCGGCCGCTTCGCTGGGCAGATCCACTCCCGTCGGCCGGCCAAAGCCAAACCGCTCGGCCCAGTCCACCAGCGGCCGCGGTCCCATAAGACCGGCGAAGTGGAAGAAGTAGACGTTGCAGCTCACGGCCAAAGCGTCGGCCAGGGCCACCTCGCCGTGTCCCACGCCCTCGCGCACGTAGATCTGGCACCGCTGCCGATCGGGCTCGTGGAGGTAGCCTTGGCAGAAGAACGGCTCTTGCGGGTCCGTGGCTGTCGATTCCAGCAGCGCCGCCGCCGTGAGCACCTTGAACGTCGAGCCGGGCGGAATCGCCATGCGGCAGACGCGATCGAACAACGGGTTCGATTTGTCGGCCAGCAAGGCAGCAAGCTCGTCCGGCTGGTCGCGGACGAACAGGTTGGGATTGAAGGTGGGGGCCGACGCGGCGGCGCGGATGGCCCCGTCGCGGACATCCATCACCACGATGGCCCCGCCCGCCGGTTCGGCCTTCCCCGACATCATCGTCCGCCGGTCCAAGGCGCTCTGCAGCAGCTCTTCCGCCGTGCGTTGCAGCGCCGGATCAAGGCAGAGCGTGATGTCGCGGCCGGCCGCTGGTTCCCGGGAACGATACGTAATCAAGACGCGCCCACTGCGATCCGTCTCCCGGACCTCCGTGCCGTGGCGCCCGCGGAGTTGGTCCTCGTATTGTCGCTCTGTGCCCAACCGGCCGACCCAATCGTCCGGCAGGTACCGCGGGCCCTCGTCCGTCCGTTCGGCCAGTTCCTTCTCTCCAACCCGGCCAAGGTGGCCGAGCACGTGGGCCGCTAGTGCGCCGGCAGGATAAGATCGTCGCAAGAGAGGCACGATCTTCGCGGCCGGGTAGCGGTCGGCATGGTTCTCGATTTCGGCCACGGCCGATGGCGGCGCGCCATCGGCCATGACGTGGTAATCGAGTTCTTCGGCCACGACGATTCGCGGCGGCGGGGGCTCTTCCAACAGCAGACGCCGGATGCGGACCGTCCAGGAATCGTCGGCCCTTTCCACCTCGACGGCCTTCGCCTGCCGGCGGCTGTTCGCGCTCTCGGCGATGCGTTCGATGCGTGCCTGGATTCGCCGTGCGCGGGCGGCCCATTGATCGGGCGACATGCCGCACAACTCGGCCAGGCGGCGAGCCAGTTCGTCGCGTTCCGCCAGCACGCCGGCCTTCGCAGCGGCTAGTTTCGCTGCATTCCTGCGGTCCGCCCTGGCGAGCCGCGAGCGAATTCTGGCTCGAAGCCAGCCATCGTCGGGCGGATCTTGCAGCCAACGGTACTGGACGGCCACCGCCGGGATCGACTGGTCGCAGGCCAACACGGCGCCATCCCGGGCGAGGACACGGCCGCGGGGCGCCGGCAGCACCGTCTCCTTTTCCGCCGGACGCAGCGCCTCGTCGCGAAACGCGGCGCCTTGCGTCACCTCCAATTGCACGGCCCGGCCAAACACCACCCCCGCCGCCGCCACGAAGGCCGCCAGGCAGATCCACAGCCGCCGCCGCGGATCGACCGCCGCCGGCGCGTGATGTTCGCTCGCGTGAAATTGCCGCCAATCGAAAAGCATGGAAGGATATGGCAACGGTGGCGTCGTAACCGTTCCCGGTCTTGAAAGTAGCAGGCACACTCCGTGTGGGCCGCTAAAAACTTGATGTTGCTAAGCTTTGGTGTTGGGGACTGTTTTTGTTCCAACGGAAGGCGAGAGCCTGCTGGGCGGGGATAGTCAGACCGAGATTTTCTCGGATCCACCTTCCCACAGCGGCGACGGGGACGGACGCCAGCGCTCTTCGGATCGTGTCCGCGGTTTTCCGCGAGACGGCGGCTCCAATGTTGAGCAGCGAGCCTGTCATGCCTCCCTTGCTGTGCGCGCCTTGAATGCGCTTGTATTTCCCCAGCAGCGACTCCAACATTTCGCTGCTGCCCAACAAATGCTGCCCTTTTGTGAGGCCCTTGGCTTGGCGCGGGAATTCCGGTCATCATTCAAGACCACACGGGGACGCTCTGCCTGGGCCTTCTCTCTCCATTTCCCACGACTTGCCTCCAGTGCCGCCACGCGCTTCTCCAATCGCCGGATGTGCTGTTTGCGATTCAGTGCCTTGTTCTTCCACCGATCTCGGCTCTTCTCGAAGAACGCAAGCAACTTGTAGTCCGGACTTGGATACGCCTTGTCTTCCATGACACCTTCCATCGCCGACTCCTTCTGCCATCTCGAAAAAACGGCCATTGCAAAAACCGTAGCAGAACAGAAATCGCCCTCACCACCAAGATCAGTTTCTGGTATAATTCAGCCTGCTTTTAGCGGCCCACACGGCGTCTGGCGTCAGGTCGGCGGCCGTGCGAGTCTCAGAATAAAGTCGCTTCGGCGATAAACCGGCGACGATGACAAGGGGCAGGGCGAGAAAGGCGAGCTTCGTGCGGGACATGGGGATCTCCGGCGGCGCAGGGAACAGAGGCAAGGAAGACGACCTCCATGATGACGCCTGTCGCGGGAAACAGCAAGAGGATCGCCTCGCCGGCTCGTATTTCGTGGCGTTATGTGAACGAATGCCGGCAACCATAGATAACTCCATGCCCAGCCCTTCCTTTCACGACTGGCTCCAAAATCGCTTCCAAGATGCCTCCCAAGCCGAGCAACTGGCGACCGTCATCGCCCAAGCCGGCGGGGCGGGCATTTCCCTCGACCGTCTTCGCAGGGTTGTCGGGCTACCGCCCGAGGTTCTCCAGGACGTCCTCAGATCTCTGACGGCAACGGGGCAAATTATAATGCTGAAGGTCAGCGGGGAGACGGTCTATCGGGCGGCGGGGTAACCCGGTCGCCACAGATTCGCCCGTCGCAGCCAGCGTGGATCGCATCGGGCACCAGGGCAGAAAACATCCTGGTCCGCCGACGGCCGGAGCACGGCCGTGCGGACGAAGGCAGAGGTCTGCGCTTCGGCGTGTCGGAAGCGCGGCGGGCCCGTGCGGCACGGAGCTGTCCTCGGCGGCGGTTTTAGCCGAAGTTTCACGCGCGAAACGTGTCGCGCTCTACGTGCGTTCCGTCTGGAACCACTCGGCCTTTACCTGTTCGATCACTTCCCGGGCTGCCTGTTCCACTTGTTCCTTGCCCCACCCAGGATCGGTGCGGGTGCGGGGATCCTGGTCTTCTCGAAGGGTGCGGTCGGGAGTAGGGACATTATCAAAAGTCTCGCCATCGACGACCGCGTAGTCCACGTTCCTGAGCTTGCCGGTAGCGGGCAAGCGGCCCAGATCGACGCAAGCAGGCCAGGTGGCTGCCAGCATGGAGGTTTCGTGGGAGGCTGCGTGTCCGATGGCGCCCGCCACCATGGAACGAGGAAATCCGGGGTACACCCACATCACGCGCTTCTCGGTTTGCCCGGCATTGTACTCCGTGCAAAGACGATCCAGGACGGCACGCTGGTTGTCGGCTCCATGCCCATTGACGATCAAGACGTGCCGGAAACGCATTCGACCCAGCAGAATGTTGAGGATGTCGCGGACCACCAGGGCAAAGGTCTCTTCTCGAAAATAGGCGCTGGCCACCGGCATTTTGGGAAAGTCCATCCCTTCCACGAAGGCGTCCCGGTCGAAGCCCAGCGATTCGAGCATGGCGGGGTTGCGTTCTCGTTCCGTCCCGACAAACAAGGGAGGATAATAGGGACATTGGAACTCGCGGGCCAGGCGGCGGGCAAAAGCGTGAGCCAAGAGATTGTCGCAGCCCATGGCAAGATGCGGGCCGTGCCACTCCACGGGGGCCAGCGGAAGAAGGACGAGGCCATGGCGCGTCCCGCGCCGCCGCGACCTCATCGGGGAAAAGGTAGGCCATGTTCCAATCCCCGTCTTCCACGGGGCGCCTGGTCTTGGGTAAGGTGACGACAGTCATGAATGGTCTCCCGGCAAGATTGAAATTGCTAGGTGTTGCAAGGGCTCCCAGCCCTGCGATCCTGAACTTTTTGACGGCTTGCTCTACAGTCGCCGCCATGATAACCAACGGCTAGTATGACAGACAATCTATCGCCGGCCCAAGCGACGACGGTCAACCGATCGATGGATCGTCTCGTGCATTCCTGAAACGCAGAACGCGCCGACGAATTCACCGGAACCAACCGTTCACCAGCCGAAGAACCGATAGGGGTCGTCCCATTCTTCAGGTTGGTCCAGATAGAATCCCTTCAGCCAACGGCGCTCCGGCGATTGTCCATCGGTCAGTTTGACCGGCGCCGCGAAACGCTCCAGAACCGGTGTCTGCCCTTGGACGCCCAGATTGCCCAGCAACCGCGAAAGAAGGCAACTGGTCCGGCGGAAAGTACGCTTGGTATTCTGCTGCTTGATATTGAATTGCCAAGGCGCAATCTGGCAGAAGACCACGCGGCCCTCCAAGGCACTGGCGAGCACGCCGTCGCCCACAGTCTGGGCGCCGCCGGTGACCAGCGGGACGTTCCGCGGATCGCGGTTGTGGACATCCGCCGGGCCGGCGCCGGCCAGCGGCGAATTCGCCGCTGGAGGTTCGAAGTATGTGCCAATGTGCTCGGCTGACTTGGTTTCCACCTTGACCGGCAGAAACGCACTCGCTTCCGCGGCAGTCCAACCCCAGGGCCAGCACGCGCCCGTCCTGCTTGAGCCACGTCGCAATGGCATCCTTGTCCGCGGCCAGGGCGGCGCCGCCGCCCGGGGAAACCACCAGGACGCGATCCGCCTTGAGCGCCCCGGCGGCGTAAGGCTCAACCGCGAAGCCCGCCTGTTGCAGGTGCTTCTGTCCGGCTGGATCCCCGGCATAAAGGATGGTGCGCTGCGCGACAGGCTTCCAGGCGCTGGTGTAGGACAACAAGTTCCGCGCCAGCCGTTCGGCGGCCGGATCGGCTTCCGTGCGCGCGGTGACATCCATCTGGCAGAAAATCACCATGCCCTGGCCTTCGCGGTACTCCATCAGGGGACTGTATTGCAGGCTGTAGCCGCCATCCACCAAGGGCAGAAAATCGCCGCAGGCCGGCTTCTCGATCAGCACGCTGGCGACGTTGCCCCGGTTGCCGCACCGCCAGGGGCGCGTGACCGTCACGCCGGCGCTGAGTGATCGCAGGGTTGATAATCGGATAAGGCAACTGCTTGTATTTCAGGCGCGGCGCCATATTCGTCGCCTCGCCGCGCCAGTCCTTCAGGAGATTCTCATCCAGACCGGCCAGGACCGGGTGATCGGGAATCCGCCTGAAAACCTCCCGCAAACCGTACTCCTGCACGCGGAACCCGAACCGCTGCTCCAACACGTCGGCGTGCTGTTCGAAGACGACGACCCTGCAGGCCTTCGCGGACGCGGGCGAGGTTCGGGCCCGGACCTTCCGGCGTGAGGGCGTGCTTGCCGACGATCAGCAAGTCGTACTTCGACAGATCGGCATCTGGCCTGGACGGCGTCGCCATGCACGCCCAGCGCGCCGAGCAGTTTGGTCGTCTCGCCCGGCGGGTCGAAGATCGCCAACTTGCCGCCGGCTGTCGGCGCCGGGTCAGGCGCCAGCACGTTAATCGTGAAGGTGTCTTCCTGTGTGCCGCCGGGCGTGAACTTGACCGAGAGGCTGCAGCGTGTAGGCGCCGGGCTTGACGTCCCGCGGGCAAGGAGAACTTCAGCGCCTGCATGTGGATATCGCCGGTCGGCGACGTGAAGGCGGCGTTGCCGTTCTGCGGCGTGGGCAGGTTCACCGACCAGGCGCAGTCGCACGAAACCGTAACGCGGCTGTTGTTAACGACAATGATCTGTTTCTCGATCGTCTCGCCCGCGCGGAAATTGTGCCCCTTTTCGGTGAATGCGCCGGGCTTGCCGCCCAAGTACGCCAGCAGCGGCTGGTTGTTGCGCAGCAGCGCCTGGCCGGCCACCGTGGGAACCCAGTCCGCGCGATCATAGGCATAGATCATGGAGTCGTATCGGTCATCGATAAAATCGGGGCTGTAGCCGGGACGTTGCAGCTTATCCCAATCGACCTTGAGGTCCTGGCGGCTCTGCTTAACCCCGTCCCGGAGTCTCCAATACTGGTCGAACGTCCAGGGGCTGGTGGCCGACATGCCCCAGGTACGGAAGGCGCGCCAGTTGTCGGCGTTGTACCGGGCCACGACTTCCATGACGCCATCGAAAACGGGGTCGGCAAAGTAAACGGGGTATTCCCAATGCTGCCAAAGCTGCCCGGCATTGAACTTCTTGGCTTCCCAGCGCAAATCGGTCTTTTCTTCTTCGCTGAGCTTGAAGGCGGAATCGCCGAGCCACTGCGAATCCCATTCCGCTACGCATAGCTCGTACGGAACCTTGCCCTGATGACCTTGCCAGGGCAGTTTGCCCTGGAAATAACCCCGATACATGGTCCAATTCAGGAAATAAGGCATACCGTATTCCGTGGTGAAGACCGGTTTCACGCCCTTGGTCGCCCAATGCTCAAACCAGTCGGAGCGTTCCTGGACGGGCACGAAGTTCAGGTAGAAGTTGCTCGTCCACATCATGCCCAGGTTGCCCGAAGAGTGGTGATAAACGATGCGGGTGGGGTCCAGCTTGCTGATGATCGCCTGGGCCATGAGCGCAGTTTTCTCGTTGACTATCGGGCGGGGGCGCATAGACGCCGTCAATCAGGTCGGGGTTCATGACCTCGAAGTAACCGGTGGCATTATGGCTGGTCGCATAGGCCACCACGGAAGGATGGTTCTGGGCCACGCGCGCATAGAACGCGGCATGTTGCTGCGTACCCGTTTGTCTCGCGCGGCATCGGCGGCTTTCCAGTCATAATCGTGGAAATGCGGCATGGAGAACGCACACCAGCATGCCGGTGTCATCCGCGGCCGTCAGCGTTTCCTCAAAGCTAAGATGCGTACCGGGTTTGCAGTCGTAATTGTGGGTGTAGACCATATTGATGCCTACGCTCTGCAAACGCTCGATCGATTCCTTGACGGCGGCGTAGGTAGACAGCCCCACGCCCAGCGTGGGATTGTCCAGCGGCTTGTTGTCCCAGAAAACACGCGTGCCGTTGAGCATGAAGTCGCGGCCTTCGATCCAGAATTCCCGAAAACCAAAGCGCACCGGCAGGAAAACGTCCACCGTCTTGCCGGCGCCGTCCAGCAGCGACAGTTCCAAATCGTACTGATTCTTCGGCGTATTGAGGTCCCAGAGCTTCTCCGGCTTCCAGGGTTGCGTGAAGCTGAAACGGCCGTCCTTCAGATCCGCGTCCTTGAACGCCGGCTGGTCAGGGTCTTGACCGGTTGACCCTGGTCCGAGATTTTCGCCTGAAGCTTGTAGTCCGCGCCCGGGGTCAGACTCGCCAGGTCGGCGTGAACGGTCAGCGCCCATTGGCGCACCGAAGGGTCCACCTTCACGTTGGTCACGCGCGCCTGCGCCGGCGTGCCGGCCAGGAAGACGTCCCCGCAGAGACCCCGATAGTTCACCGAGCCTTTCACCTCTTGGGGCATGTTCGTATCGTTGAAAGCGAGCATCGTCTCCTTGAGCGGCAGGGCCTCCACCAATATGGAGAGCACATGCTTGCCGCCGGGTTGCACCGCCGCGGTCAGGTCCAGTTCACCGGCGGGAAACTGCAGCTTGCCGATCTTTTTTCCGTCCACGAAGACGGTCGCCAACGAATTCAAGTATTCCACCGACAACGCGATGCGCCGCCCCGTCCAATCGCCGGGAACCGTGAATTCCCGCTGATACCACGCCCTGGTGACTTTGGTCAGGTCCTGGTTCTTCCAACTCGGGTGCGGGTAGGCCGTCTGCGATTCCTTCCGGGCGAACTCGCTGTTTCCCGGCCAGGCGCCGGGAACCTTGAAGAAGCCCCAGTTGCCCGCGGGCACGGCTTGTCTTGCGGCGGCGGCCGGCTGCCACCGCCACAGGCCGTTCAGGCAGACGCGTTCGCGCGTGGGTGATTTCTCGCGATACGCCTTATCCAGGTCCCAGACGGCCTTGACGCCGTTGGGAAGCGCGACTTCGGTCTGTTCCGCGCCGAAAGTTCCTCTGGGCAACCAGATTAACCCAAGGACCAGGACCAGGAATGTTGCCAGATGAGTACGCATGAGTCCTCCTCGTATTGTTAGTGCTGAACGGCCTTGTCGAACAATTGGCTTGCAGGCTCAAGATATTGTGTTGCTAGCAATGCTGGCTCTACGACATCCTGTATAAAAATCCAATGTGCTCGGCCACGATGCCCCCCCGAAATAGGAGTTCTGAGCGTAGCAACGACTCTGATCCTAGCCTGGACGCCGCTCGATTGCAAGAATCCGTAACAGATCCGCCCAAGTCTGGCCATTTGGATCAACTCCAACGCCCAAACCGCCGCCGGTCCCAGTGCCTCCCTGGGTTCCGCCCAAACACCGCTTGCGGTCGCCAGCGTCATGCGGCGGGCCGTGCATTGCTGCTCGCCGGGCAGCCGCGTAGAATGACGCAGCGAACCGCACGAGGTTCTCGCCGTTGTGCCGAGGGAACTTCGTGCGGACATCGACTTACTGGTTGGAGTTGTCGTGAGAACATGACCGTTGCAGCGACGGATTTTCACACACAGCGGATCCGATGCCTGGAAGTCTGGGGCGGAAATCTCCGCATCGAAAAACACGTGCAGGCACCGGGGCTGGACGTCTGGCTCGCCAGCCGGCCCTTGGGGGACGACGAGGCCGGCGGCGACGTGTACTACATTTCCTCCTGTGCCGCCGGCCGGCTTGCGCGGATCTTGCTGGCCGACGTCAGCGGTCACGGAGAGCGGGTCGCGCACATCGCCGGCCAACTCCGCGACCTGATGCGAAAGAATATCGAGGTAGCCAACCACCGCCGCTTCGTCGCCGACATGAACCGTGAGTTCGAGGCCAAGTCCCGAAGCGAGACGTTCGCGACTGCCTTGGTGCTGTCCTTTTTTGCGCCGACGAGGTCGTTATTGGTGTCCAACGCCGGCCATCCGCCGCCGCTTTTCTACCGCCATTCGACCGGGCGATGGGAGTACCTGGACCAGTCGGTGGCCGAGGACCGGTCGCCGCAAGCCCCGCCGACTGGTCTGCCCTTGGGCATTTCTCCGCACACCGACTACCACGAACGGAAGCTCCGGCTGGACCGCGACGACGCCGTGCTTTGCTTCACGGACGCCTTCATCGAGGCCCAGCGCCCGACGGCTCGCCCTTGGGGACGCAAGGTCTTGCGGAACTTGTCGCCGCGGCCACGCCGTATACCGACGGGGCGGAACTGATGGCGCGCCTCATCCGCTGGGTGCGGGCCTTGCATCCGGAGAACCTGCATCAGGATGACGCGACGCTGGTCCTGTTTTGCGCCACGGGCGTGCGTCTCCGCCTCCGCGATCAGTGGATGGCCCCGTTTCGGATGCTGTTTTCCCGAGTCTCGGACACATCCTGCATCGCCGCCGTGCATCCGCGGCGTCGGGTCTCAAAATGATGTAATCGCTTGGTGCCCTTGGAGCACACGGCGGAAAGGCTTCCCGAGACCAACGCCCAGCGCGTCGATTTGGGCCAGGGCCTGCTTCGCGCCGCTGCGAATCGAGGCTGATCACGGCGGGATGAAGTTCGCATGGAGGCTCAGCATCTACGAGCCCAGCCCGCGACTGTTCTCTTCGGCACGATATGACATGGCCCAGACCGCGTCTAAAGTCGTGGCTTCGATCGACAAGGTTCACGTCAACGACGGCGAGGCGAAATTGAAACGTGGCCCGATGAC
The DNA here is from genome assembly GCA_963759115.1 of uncultured Planctomycetaceae bacterium. Classification (GTDB taxonomy): domain Bacteria; phylum Planctomycetota; class Planctomycetia; order Pirellulales; family Thermoguttaceae; genus CAVWXT01. Next base: position 986,088 of record CAVWXT010000005.1, on the reverse strand, counting down.
CCAGTCCAGCGTTTGCGGCTCTGGGAATCTCTTCGACGATTAGGCCATAACCGTACGCACCGAAGGCATTGCGCATTCTTGTGGCCGACCTGTCTCGAAAACTCTTCCTTTCCGCCACCCACCCGATCGCATCCCATTTCGTCTGACTTCGCCGCCAACCGAGTCCGAGATCGCTATCTGAGATCAAATCGCCAAGATCTCGTACCGTGAGATGGTCCACTAGGGGCCACGCCCGCTGCCGCGTCCTTGGCCCCAATGCAATACAGGTTATGCACGCCGCGGATGACTGAACCGACTACCGGCTGGAAGCCGGTAGGTTCGATGCGAAATCGTGGCTACGGACTGAAGTCCTTCGCTCACGATTTGGTGATTTGAAAATTGTCGCCCCCGTCATCCGGTTCGGTGCCGTCTTGCTGTTTCAGGTACTCCACGATGACTTCATCGGTTACATTCCCGCTGCTCGCCACGAAGTACCCTCGTGCCCACAAGTGCCGACCCCAGAACTGTTTCTGGATATGCTTGAACTCCATCATCAGCTTTCGCGAACTCTTGCCCTTGATGTACTGCATGATCTTGCTGGGCGACAGGTTCGGCGGACACGACAGCAGAACATGGACATGGTCCCGGGAGATGGCCCCTTGCAGGATTTCAATCTCGTTCGTCCGGCATACCTCCCGCACCAACTCACGCAAACGCATGCCAACCTCGCCAACCAACACCGGCTTGCGGTATTTCGTAACCCACACAAAATGGTATTTCAGATCGTATCGGGAATGCGGACCGCTTCGGTAGTTTTCCATACCGAACCATTCTAGCAACCCGAATGCAGAACCTAAAGGATTCGCCTGAAGGCGAGGGTTTTAGACCCATCGTGGTGACAATAATGTGATTAGACAACACGCGGAGGAGCGTTCTGCGGCAATCTGGAGCAGCCTTTTCGCGTTCATTCCTAAACGTCTGTATCGCGGTAAGTAATTGACCGGGAAGCCGGAGGCCCCGAACACTTGTTGACTTCAGCCCAGCCTTCGCCAAGCCATCCATTTCATCATTCCACGGGATTTGACCGTTGACGCCCGCAAAACTGATAGGAAGTTTAATCCGTCAGGGGGTGTTTGAACGGTGTGGCGGCCATCTAGTAGCTCTCCGGAGGCGAGATTTCGCGTCGAACTGACACGAATTACTTGCTGATAGGAATTCCTGAAGAAATCGTAAAATCAACGTCTGAAAGGTCAGAGGGGTCATTGCCTGCAGTCCGCACGCGAACACGCACCTGGCTGCTGTGTATGTTGGGAAGCGTCCATGGACACTGGCCCGCTGAAGCGCTCACACCGGAGGCTATCTGGTTCCAGGTCCAGCCCCAGTCCGTGGAATACTCAACTACCACGTTCCCGACGCTGGCGTCCGCAGACCAGGTGACATTATGCTGCGAATTTGCCGCCCAGTTCTCACCGCCGTTGGGAGAGGTTACCATGATAAGCGGCATATGCCTAACGGTGATATTCTTCGTATTGCTGTCCTTCTCGTGCCCGCTTCCGTACCACACGGGGCAATCGACCTTGAGCGTAACGGTAGTCGCTGTTCAAAAATAAGTTAGCCGTTTGTATAATCTGCGTATTCCGCTTCCATGGATGGAGAGACGGTCATGGCAGACAAGGATTGCAGGCGCATTTGCCGGTGTCGCTGCCGAGGATGTCGCTCGCGTAGCGATGCGGATTTGGTTGCGTACCATCGGGCCATCAATCGAGTGATGGCCGAGTTGGACGAACGGAGTCGGCGGTTGTTCGCCGGGATCGTGGCCCGGCAACGCGGACACGGGGGCGTCCAGTTGGTGGCGGAAATCACCGGCCTGAGCCGTATGACAATCCGCCGGGGATTGCGCGAAAGCGAACGCGGACAGGTGGCGTCTTCAGAGCGAGTACGGCGTCCCGGCGGCGGACGAAAACGAGTCGAAAAAAAACGCCACGTGTGCGGGAGTTGTTGAAGGGGCTGTTGCGGGATGCGACGGCTGGCGATCCGATGGGTGGTCTGCGGTGGACGCACAAGACCACCCGCAACCTGGCCGCTGCATTGACGCGACGTGGCGTACCGGTCGGGCACGTGACGGTGGCTCGGTTGCTGCGAGCACAGAAGTACTCGTTGCGATCGAACCGCAAGCGGTTGGGTGGGAAGAGAGATCCCTATCGGGATCAGCAATTCCGCCTGTTGGGGCGTCGGCGACGGCGATTCCAACGGCAAGGGTGGCCGGTAATCAGTGTGGATACGAAGAAAAAGGAGTTGGTGGGCAACTTCAAAAATAACGGACGCAGTTGGCGGTGTGAGGACCGCGACGTGCTGGACCACGACTTTCCCACACTGGCCCGCGGCCGCGCCTATCCCTACGGCATCTATGACGAGAATCGCAATGAGGGCTATGTCGTGATCGGCACAACTCATCAGACAGCGACCTTTGCCGTGCGTGCCATTCGCTCGTGGTGGCTGAAGGTTGGGCGGCGTCGGTACTCGGGTGTGTCTTGGTTGGCCATCGAAGCCGACAGCGGAGGTGCCAACGGCAACCGTTGTTGGGCTTGGAAGGTGGGCCTGCAAGAATTGGCTGACGAATTCAGATTGACGATCACGGTTGGGCATTATCCCGCAGGAGCCTCCAAGTGGAACCCGATCGAGCACCGCATGTTCAACCTCATCAGTGCCAATTGGGCCGGCGAGCCACTGACCAGTTACGAAGTCATGCTGAAGAACATCCGCACGACACGGTCGAGCACGGGCTTTCGCTGCCGCGCATCGTTGGACACCAAGCTCTACCCGACCAAAGTCAAGGTGTCCGACGAAGCGAAGGCAACCGTGCGGCTGTTGCGACATACCGTCCTACCCAAATGGAACTACACCATCTGTCCACGAAAACGAAACGGCTAAGTTATTTTTGAACAAGTCCTTAGTCGCTGTTCAAAAATAAGTTAGCCGTTTGTATAATCTGCGTATTCCGCTTCCATGGATGGAGAGACGGTCATGGCAGACAAGGATTGCAGGCGCATTCGCCGGTGTCGCTGCCGAGGATGTCGCTCGCGTAGCGATGCGGATTTGGTTGCGTACCATCGGGCCATCAATCGAGTGATGGCCGAGTTGGACGAACGGAGTCGGCGGTTGTTCGCCGGGATCGTGGCCCGGCAACGCGGACACGGGGGCGTCCAGTTGGTGGCGGAAATCACCGGCCTGAGCCGTATGACAATCCGCCGGGGATTGCGGAAAGCGAACGCGGACAGGTGGCGTCTTCAGAGCGAGTACGGCGTCCCGGCGGCGGACGAAAACGAGTCGAAAAAAAACGCCACGTGTGCGGGAGTTGTTGAAGGGGCTGTTGCGGGATGCGACGGCTGGCGATCCGATGGGTGGTCTGCGGTGGACGCACAAGACCACCCGCAACCTGGCCGCTGCATTGACGCGACGTGGCGTACCGGTCGGGCACGTGACGGTGGCTCGGTTGCTGCGAGCACAGAAGTACTCGTTGCGATCGAACCGCAAGCGGTTGGGTGGGAAGAGAGATCCCTATCGGGATCAGCAATTCCGCCTGTTGGGGCGTCGGCGACGGCGATTCCAACGGCAAGGGTGGCCGGTAATCAGTGTGGATACGAAGAAAAAGGAGTTGGTGGGCAACTTCAAAAATAACGGACGCAGTTGGCGGTGTGAGGACCGCGACGTGCTGGACCACGACTTTCCCACACTGGCCCGCGGCCGCGCCTATCCCTACGGCATCTATGACGAGAATCGCAATGAGGGCTATGTCGTGATCGGCACAACTCATCAGACAGCGACCTTTGCCGTGCGTGCCATTCGCTCGTGGTGGCTGAAGGTTGGGCGGCGTCGGTACTCGGGTGTGTCTTGGTTGGCCATCGAAGCCGACAGCGGAGGTGCCAACGGCAACCGTTGTTGGGCTTGGAAGGTGGGCCTGCAAGAATTGGCTGACGAATTCAGATTGACGATCACGGTCGGGCATTATCCCGCAGGAGCCTCCAAGTGGAACCCGATCGAGCACCGCATGTTCAACCTCATCAGTGCCAATTGGGCCGGCGAGCCACTGACCAGTTACGAAGTCATGCTGAAGAACATCCGCACGACACGGTCGAGCACGGGCTTTCGCTGCCGCGCATCGTTGGACACCAAGCTCTACCCGACCAAAGTCAAGGTGTCCGACGAAGCGAAGGCAACCGTGCGGCTGTTGCGACATACCGTCCTACCCAAATGGAACTACACCATCTGTCCACGAAAACGAAACGGCTAAGTTATTTTTGAACAAGTCCTATAGTTTCCCTCCGAGGCATAGGTATGCGAGACCTTCCTTCCCGTCCCGGTAGCGCCGTCGCCGAAATCCCAGTCAAATGTCATGGCGCCCCATGCCATCGACCAGCTTCCGTCAAGCAACATCGTTTTCGGGCCTGTCTGTTCCGCGTAAATCATGGCGTAGGAGGGAACTACTCCGTCGTCAATCCCGCTATGGCAGCGTTTGCCTATCTGCGTAAACATTGTGCCTGAAGTTGGCGGGGTAGGCAGGGCGTTCATCATGGCAAGGCCCGCTGTCAAGTCTCAATCGCAACCTTTAGGCGAGAGGCGAGAACTTCGTTGGGAGTTCGATAGCCGAGGCGTTTTCTCGGACGGTCGTTGAGAAGTTGTTGGACTTTGGTAAAACGATGATTGGGGATGCCGACCAGATCCGTACCTTTGGGAAAGAACTGCCGGACCAGGCCGTTGGTGTTTTCGTTCGTGCCGCGCTGCCACGCGCAGTACGGCTTCGCAAAGTAGATCTTCAAAGCGGCTTCCTCCGTCAACCGCTCGTGCTCGGCGAACTCCTTGCCGTTGTCCAGCGTCAGCGTCTTCCGCAGCTTCGGAGGCGTGGTCCGATACAACTCGGCGGCGGTCTGACGGACCGTCGCCGCCTGCAAGGTGGGAACCTTGCCCAGCAACAAATAGCCCGACTTCCGCTCGACCAGCGTGACGGCGCCGCCGCGTCGGTTGGCGCCCACGATGGTGTCCCCTTCCCAGTCGCCGAAGCGACGGCGGCGATCCACGACCACGGGGCGTCCCTCGATGCTCGTGCCGGTGCGAATCCGCCCGCGTTTTTCCCAGTTGGGCCGCTGTCGGCCCAGACGCCGCAGATAACGCCGCCAGTGCTTCCCGGTGGCCTCCTCGCCGCCGATCCAGGCGTAGATCGTTGGGGGCGAAATCCACTGTCGCCGATCGCCGGGAAAGTCGCTGCGCGAGCGACCGGCGATCTGGTCGGGCGACCATCGCCGCCGCAGGCGATCCCGGACATAACGCCGCACTTCCGGCCGTTGCATCTTGGCGACCCACGGACGTTCACTCCGCCGCCGCCGAGCCTTTCCCTCGGCCGCCACCGCCCAATAGCCGTTGCGGCTGCGATTGCGTCGCAGTTCGCGGGAAATCGTGCTCTTGCTGCGGCCGAGCCGGTCGGCGATCTGCGTCTGCATTTTTCCCGCCCTGTGCTCGTGGGCTATGATTTCACGTTCTTCCAGGGTAAGATGACCTGCCATCGCGGGGACTCCTTTTTGAATGGACCTTCCTCAAAAACGCCCATTCAAACGTCCCTGCGATGTTTTTACCTATACCAGTCTTCCATACGGTTGCGATTCAATTCTAACAGCGGGATTGCTGAATTCTCCTTGGTGAAATACAGCCGGTCGCCGACCAGCAGTGGCGAGGGCACCTTCCACTTAATGTGGGTCATCTCGTCCCAGTACACCGGCGGGTCGCCGTAAGGCGCGGTGCCGCTGGCCAACGGGCCACGCCACTGGTGCCATTGGCGTTGGCACTCAGAAGGAAAGTCGGCAGCCGAGGCTGTCGCCAGGACGGCGAAGAAGATTGGAACAATCAGCGTTCTTGGCATAAGGTCATTTCCGGATGTGCTAAGCCTAGACCAGAAGCGGTGTCGCTCACGAGACGGGATCTTGACCATGCGGATCAGTATATCCTAACCGAATGCGGCGTTCAGCACAGGCGGTAGTCGTGATTGTCGGGACCGACGAAGATCTTGTGCAGGTCCGACTCGAACAGGTCGCCCAGTTCTTCGCCCTGGAAGTTCCTCCCCTTGGAGGTCCACAGATTGTGGCTGAAGAGGTCTACCGGCCGAAATGGAGGATCGCCTTGGAGCTTCTCGACCGTGCCCTCGCCAACCCATTGCCCAGTAGACGACCGGTATGGTGAGCCCATGCGGTCCGCCCGCGCCAAGACAGTTGTGGTACAGGCTCGACGTTCGCTAGAATGGAGGGACTTGTCCGGCGGGGCGCAGTAACGGTTGCGAGCAGTGCCTGATGGCTGTTCCCCGCCTTCGTATACGGGATACCCCTTGAGCCTCGACCTCCCACGACAAAGGGCCGAGACCAAAATGAACAGCGACCATTTTGGAAAGTGGCGATTCATCAGCCTTTTTCTAGGGCTTATTGATTGGCCCCTATCATAGCAAGCCGTCCGGTTCTTGTCGCGATACTGGCCACGCCGGGCACTTGATAGACTAATTAAAATGGCGGATAATGTAAGTCTATACGCAGCAAATGGTTAGGTAATGAGGCATAATCCGCCATATTTAATTAGCCTTTTGTGCCCCTTCCTGTTATCATCTTGGCAGAAGAACCGGCCGCGCGGCCGGGCAAGCCCACTGCGTTTATGGAGGAGGCAGACATGGCACAGTTCGATCGGAAGAAACACGTCCTGGTCGGCCTCGCCGGTCAATTGAAGGTCCCCGACGACGACCATATCACCCCAAAACTGCTGATGCTCACGGAAGGGGAATGCGACGGCCTGGGGCCACTCCAGGCCGCCCGCAAGTTCGGCTATAGCCGCCAGCGCTACTTCCAACTCCGCACCGCCTTCGCCAAACAGGGCGCGCGGGCGCTGGACAATCAGAAGCGCGGCCCGAAAACCCATTACCGCCGCACGGCGGAAGTTGTCCGCCAAGTGGTGCGGCACCGCTTCCTGGATCCCGAGGCTTCGCCGCAGGTGATCGCCCAAAAGCTCGTGCAGAGCGGTTGGACGATCAGCATCCGCAGCGTGGAAAGGGTGCTGGCCGAGTACGGCCTGCAAAAAAAAACTCCACAGGTTCCGCCCCAGGCCGGAAAGCGAACCCGTCGAGGCGCGGCTCACTCACAAACTGGTCCAGCACGTCGAAGGCGATCCGAGGAGCATTGAACGCGGCGTCCGCCAGCGGCTGGCCGATAAGATCAGCGACAACATGGCGGGCCTCTGGCTGTTGGTCGCAGAACACCTGCGGCTGGGGACGTGGGACCTGCTCCGCGCCTGGACGCAACAGCCCGCCGAGCGGATCGAACCGCGCCTGGCGCTGCAACTGGTGCATGAAGCGGCGCTGTGCAGCAACGGGCTCCGCGCGGGGCGTTGCTTGACGCTCCGCGGCTTCGAGACCCTCAACGGACTGCCCTTCCTGGCGGAGGACACTACGGTGCATGAGGTGCTGGGCGGCGCGAGCGTGGCCCACACCCAGGAACTGCAGGTGGCCTTGGGGAAACTCCGCCGTGCCTCCGGGCATTACCAAGGAAAACTGCTGCTGATCGACCCGCACCGCGCCGAGCTACAGCCAGCGGCACATGCGCAGGCACAGAAGGAGAGCGGCTCCCGGCCCATCAAGACGGCGCAGACCTTCTTCTGCCTGGATGGCGACAGTGCGCAGCCGCTGTGTTTCACGGTGGCCAATTCCGCCCGGACCGTGAGCCAGGCGACGCCTGAGTTGCTGCGCATGGCCGGGGAAATCCTCGCGCCGCTGCCGGAGCACACGTTGGTGGCCGCCGACACGGAGCACTTCGCCGTGGAACTGGTAGACTACGTCCATACGGAGACCTCCTTCGACCTCATCACGCCCATCCCCAACCGGCAGAGCGACCGGAAGCGCTGGCGGCAGATTCCGGCCGCGGTATTTAAGCCCCATTGGGCGGGCTACGCCACGGCAGTCCTGCGCTACACGCCCCACCATAGCCGCGGCGGCCCGTACTACGAACTCGTGCAACGCCAGGGAGAGCGCCCGAGGATTGGCAGTTCAACGGCTTCTTCTCCACCACCAACCGCGATCCGCTCGACGCCCTCACCCGCGATTATCCCCATCGCTGGCACATCGAGGAGTTCTTCAACTTCGACCAGTCGTTAGGTTGGAGACGGGCGGGCACGATGAACACCAACATCCGTTACGGCCAAATGACGACGGCCTTGGTGGCGCAGACCGTGATCCATCAGTTCCGCAAGCGACTTGGAGAGCCCTTCGCACACTGGGATGCCAGACACTTGGCGTCCGATATCTTCCGCGGACTGGACGGCGACATCCGCGTGAAGGACAATACCATCCTCGTTACCTACTACAATGCTCCTAACGCGGAACGCCTGCGGGCCGAGTACGAAGACTTGCCGGCCAAGCTCAGGGCCGAAGGCGTCGCGCCAGGCATCCCCTGGCTCTATGGATTCGAACTCGACTTCCGCTTCCGGTAGCCTGCCCCCGCCGACAGAAGGTAAAATTAATAAGCCCTAGAAAAAGGCTGATAAATCGCCGCACTCCAAACGCGGGCGGACTCTTCACAGGCCGTGGTGTCGGCGAAGATCGCCGCGAATTCGGAAATCCCGCCGCCTCAAGGCGGCTGAAAGGAAGAGGAAAAGGAAAGGAAAATAGCCTCCTCGGCAGAATCTGTGGGTTGATTTGGGCCGTGAAACTCAGTTTGAATCTGGATTTTCAGGGGTTTTCGTGATTTCGGGAGCCTCAACGATCTGATTCATAGATTCCATCCCCGTTTTTCCGTGGCAAAGGTCCGTGCGTTGCAGATGTGGGAGACCCGACGAGGGCCGTTACACAACAAGAAAACCCCGGTTTTGCGGCTGTTTCCACCGTCATTTATTTGCCCTGCCATCCCTCAGAAAATCCACCTTGCCAGGACGAATCCCCCGTAGGCCCATTTTTCACCCACAGATTTTGCCGAAGACCCGGAAAATAGGAGAGAAAAATCTTCGTTTCCTTCACCCAGGCGTGAACGCGCCTGGGCTAGAGAAAAGGTGGACCTTTCTCTCGGTTCGCACCCAGAACCGGAAGAGCCGAAAAACGTGACTCGTGGCCGCCCGTGATTTGCGGGCTATAACCTCTCCCGACTCCATCGTCAACAGGAAGTGCTGAAAGTACAGCGGATTCAACATCGCTCGGAAGTCTACCGCCACCTCTGATCACTCGCCGGCGCTCTTCGCCGCCACCAACTCGACGATGTCCCGCACCTCGGGCTTGTCGGGCACGGTGAAAATGGCCCATTGCCGGTCGCCCTGGACCAGGATCGGGCCGATCAGCGCGGCGCCCTCGCTGGGCGGCTCCAGAGTGCATTCCCTCACGACTTGGCCCGTCTCCGGCGCCAGCCAAACCAACACGGGGCGACGCGCCGCCTTGGCATCGTTGGCCGTTTCCAGCCGCATGCAGAGAATTCCGCCCGGCGGGCCGCACAGGATCGGTTCGAGGCGATCGGGCATCTCGCAGCGCCAGAGAATCTTGCCGCTTTGGGCGTCCAAGGCCAGCACGCCGTCGGCCGTGCCGACCACCAGCCGCCGGTCGATGCGGCCGGCCAACGACGTGATTTCCGGCAGCGGTTGCCTCCAGATCAGCCGGCCATTGTCGAGGTTGAGACATTCCACGGCCCACACCCCCGGTTGCGTGACGTAGATGCGGTCGCCGGCCACCAACGGCGGGTTGTGGGTCTGTTGGTACCAGAGCAGGGCCGCCTTGAACTCCTGGGGCGAAGGAATTTGAGGCGGCGGGGCAAAAATCTGCCGGCGGAGCCAGCGGACCCGGCCGGGCAGCTCGCAGCAGATCACTGTTCCGCCCACGCTGGCAATCACCTTGTTCTCGGTGGCCACGGCCCGGCACTGCAACGCCCGGTTGCTGTAGTCGCGGAAGTCGGCCAACGAGGCCTGGCTCTGCATCTGCCCCGAGCCGGGATCGAACCCCGCCAGGGCCACGTCGAGCTGTCCGCCCAGCGGTTGCTTGGCAGTGATCGTGAACAGGTCCGGGCCGACCAGCAGGGCATCGGCGACGGCCGAGGCAACGGCGTCGCCGCTCCACAGACGCTTGCCGCTGGCGGCGTCGAGGCAGATCATTTCGCACTGTTGTTCGGTAAGGCGGCGGACGTAGACCCGCCCCCGATCCACCACCGGCGCCATCGGCGCCAGCGACCAGCGCGGATCGAATTGGGGACCGGCCGGTTTCGGCTTCTCCTCCGCCTTCTCCTTCTTCCGCTTGGCGCCCTTGCCGGCCGGCTCCTTCTTCTTCTCTTGCGGGACGGGAAACAGCTTCTTTTCTTGCCAGCGGATGGCGCCCGTCCTCAAGTCGATGGCCGTCTGCTGAACCTGGTCGGTCACGATCATCTGGTTGCCGCTCAGGGTGGCCGCAAACCGGCGATCGCAGCGATCGAGCCCGGCGGGAATCGGATCCTCCCGCGAGGTAATCCGCGTCCAGTATCGCCACCGATACGGCCCCGGCGCGGCACAGGGCGACGTGGAAGCAGCGGCGTCTTGGACGGCGCCGGCCGTATCCCGAAGCTTCGCCCGCGCCTCGCGCAGATCGGCAACCAGGCGCTCGAACTCGGCGGGTTGCATCCGCACTTCGCCCAGGTTCACGGGCGACGTGACCGGCTGGCCGACGTCGCGGCCCATCAGGGCCTCGGCCAGGCGAAGCCGAGCGAGCGCTTCCTCGCGCGAGGCCGCCGTCAGGTCGGGCAGGGCCTCGCGATAGTGGCCGGCCGCCTGGGCGACGCGTCCCATCGAGAATTCCCGGTCGCCCAGCCAGGCGTGGGCCGTCGCGGCCGCTTCGGTGCCTGCAAATTGCAGGGTGATGGCCTCAACCGCGGCCGGGTCGTCCGCCGCGATGGCCTCGCGCTGGCGAAGCTGTCCCAGGCTGCCAAAGTGCTTTCGCAGCGCCTCGCGCAGCTCGGGCACTTCCTGCATCCTCCGCGCGATGGTGATCGGCAACGACACCAGCAACTGCGGGTCTTTCAGGTCGGATACGAGCCCCAGCCCTTGGGAGGTTGACATGTTGCAGATGGTTTGGGCCGCTTCGCGGTAGGAACCGGTTTCCATGGCCGCCTCGAACTCGCCCAGCACGTTGTAGCTTTCCTTGCCGAGACGCTCGCTCAGTGGATCGCGCACGGAGTTGGACGCGGCCGATCGCGCCGCCGGGCCGGCCTTTCGCCCATAGCGCGCCGCCTGCGCCTCGCCCCAGTTGAGGAAATGAACGGTCGGGCCCAATTCAGCGGCCCAAGGAAAACCCGACGACGGCATCTCCTCGACCCGCAGCCAGTATTTCATCTGGCGGCAGAACTCTGCCACCTCGTCCCACCGCGCCGTCTGGATCAGCCCCTGCAACTCACGATGCGAAAGTTCTCGCGAGAAGATGTCGGTGTCGGTCGTCCAGCCGGGCATGCGGAGCATCGCGTTGCGGACCGTGCCGTAGGCATTCGGGCGTCCCCGGCGAACAAGCTCGTTGCGCCAGCGTTGATAGTATTCACTTAGCGGGCTGCGGTAGTCGGCCACGGGCATGAGAAGACCGACTTCTTCCAGCACCCGCAACGTGGCGTCCGCATCGTCGCCGCGAACGATCGCTTCTTCCGCCAGTTCGCCCAGCAGCTTGTCGTTGGGCAGAGCCGTCGCGTTCTCGCTCAGGGCACGCAGCAGGCATGCCCGCCGCCATTCGGCCGCAGGAACGTCGGCCGGCCGCGCCTCAGCCACTTTCTTCTCCCAGTCGGGCAGGTCCTTGACGTCACCGGGGAAAACGGCCCGCCCGTAGACTTCCGGCCGCGTTGGCGACAGAACGGCGTCCAACCGGCGGACCTCCGCGCTCCGCAGGCGAAGGGACAGCCTCTTGTCGGTTCGCCTGTCCGTGGTCGCGGTGTACAGGCCGACCGACGTGCAGGGACCGCCGGCGACGCGGTTTCGCCAAGCCCATCGCTCGCTCCAGACGATGCCATCGCCGCTGACGTCGCAATGCGCCACGGTCGCTCCGATCACGACCCGCAACCACTGCCGTCGGCCGGCATAGGAAACGGCCTGGGGAGGAGAACTGCTTTGCGACAGGGCGAAGGCCGTTCGCCCGCCCGGCCTGTCGGCCAAGAAATCCAGGGTGATCAGATCGCGTCCGTCGGGGGCGGCGAAGTAGATGCCCGTGCCCGGCTCGGGATTTTCCACCTCGAAGATGAACTCATAAAGCCCCGGCGCGAGCGTCAAGGCGTTGGCTCGTGTCCGGCCGCTCTTGGCGGGCGACGTCAGTTCTGCGCTGCCGTCCGGCAGCCGCTTGAGCTCGGCAGCCGGCTTGCCGGGCTCTTGCGTGAGCTTCCAAGGGAGATCCGCCGGCTTGTCGGCGCGCACGACGGCAGGCTGCACGCGCGGAGACTCTAGCGGCATCGGGCCGGAACGCAACATGGCCATTCCCCGCACCGAGGCGGTCCCCTCGAAATCGACCTCGGTGGGCAGGCCATCGAACGGCGCTCGCAACAACAGCAGATCGCCGCGGCTAAGGACCAGTTGACCGTCTTGGCAGCGAACCTCGACCGTGCCGCCCTTGCTGCGGACGTAGCGTCCGTTGTCACCCGCCCAATGCGCGTACGTCTCGGGCACGGGGCCCGCGCCGCTCCGCGTGATTCCGTAGGCCGACCAGAAGGCCGTCGGCCAAACGGAATAGAGCCGCAATTCCACGCCGCGGTCACCGTTCCAGAAGCGAAGCCGCGACTCGTTCGCCTCGATCGACATCCGCAACACCGAATCCGCTTGCCAGGCCGGCTTCAGGCGAAGCGTTCCGGTCATCTTCGTAAGCGCCCAGGCGACGCGCTGCCCAGCGACGATCTTGCCTTCTTTGCCCGGCAGGGGCTCCCAGAGGCTTTGGAGATCGTCCACGCCGGCAAAGCCTTGGGTGGGGTAGTCAAAATCCTCGAAGCAGACGTCGTGGAACGACGGCGGCTCATCGGCCGCTTCGGCACGCCACACGCCCAGGCTCGCCGCCAACACGGTGGCAATCGCGATGGCCCAGGGCAACTGCCATAGCCGGCAGCACAAATAAGATGTCAGGGTGGGTGGCACTGGCTGCTTGTCAGCCAGTGCGGGAAACACGGGCAGACGAGCTGCCCGTGGCACCCGACACTTTCGCTGTGACAGACTACTAATTGCGTCCATCCATTTCCGCCGCACAATCACCGATCGGCTCATGGCTTTTCCTCCGGTAGCAATGGCAGCGTGACCGGCTCGGCCGGAATCGGCGGATCGTCGGCAGTCACCAAGATCCGGAAGCGGCCGATCGCCGACGGCTGACGCTCGTTAAGGTACGAGAGCGAGACGATCAGCACTCGGCCGCTGGGGTCAACCGGCTGTTGGAGCGTGAATACGGCGGCGTGCGGCTCGTACACCTGGCCGTTGATGCTCCAGCCTCTCTTGCGCGGGTCGGGGTTACCGATCGCTTGGGCGGCCGAGTTCTCCGGCTGACGGCGACGTGCAGGGGCTGCCTCGGCAAAGGCAAGTTCGGCACAGTCGGCCGTGCGGAACTCGGCGACCGGCATGGCGGGCTGCGTGATGTCTTTCTGCCACGCGGCGGCGCCATCCGCGGTCAGCACGCTGATGCGGAAGTTGCGCAGTTGGTCGGCGGCGGCATCCGCTGGGTTGAACACGACGATTCGCTCGATGGGCATGGTGTTGCCCAACTCGACTTCCCACCAAGGGTTGTCGCCGCCTTCGGCGGTACGGGCGGTGCTGCCCGACTTGGCGTCGCCCGCGGTCTTGCCGTCGTTGGCCAAATTCGCCTCGCCAAGGCCCTGCGTGCTGGATTGTCGGGCCAATCCGCGGCGGGCAACGTTCTCGCCGTCACTGAAGACTTGCACCTTGGCCAGCGCGAGCGGCGGCCGCTTGTCGCCCGGCAATTCAATGCGAACGCAACGTCCCAACGCGGGCGGGGCGTCGGCCGCAACCGTTGCCGCTTGAAAGCGGGAGAGGAAGAAACTGCCGTTGTTCATGGTGCCGGAACCGCCTTGCGGCAACGAGGGGTGCGGCAGGGCTTCCAGTCGGAACGCCGTGATCCGGGGCAACTGCGTGCGGCCCGCCACGATATGAACGTCGGCCGCCGCAGCCGGCTTGCCGACGAGAATCGAGCCGTCGCCCTGCTGCTTCATCGCCGTGCCCTGCAACGAATAGGCCGCAACCGACGCCAGCGGGACCCAGCGGGTCTTCGTGGTCGGGCGGTTGCCCACCTCCAGCGATTGCCAGGCAACACGGTCGTTCTGATCGGCCGGCGTGTAGACCACCTCCAGCGGCGCCTTGCTTCCCCGGAGACTTTCCAGCGACACCGAGAACCGCTGCGGCGCGGGGCTCCAATAGTAGACCGGCGTCTTGGCGATGGTGCGGCCGTCGGCACGAACCGCCAGTTGGCCCGGCTTTCCACCTCGCGGCGGCAACCGCAAGACGATCATCAGCGATTCGTCGTTCTCCGAAATCGCACGCTGGAGCGACAGGACGAACGGGCGTTTGTCCGTTGCGACCGTGGCCACGAAACGCCGGTCTTCGCGGTTGTTCTCGTCCCATTCGATCTGGAATCGCGGCCGCCCATCGCCTTCGACGCGCACGTCCCATCCGTCCCAGGCAGGGAGCAATCGCCGAACACGCTTTCCCACATCCGCCTTGAGTTTGGCCGGATCCAACAGCAGCAGCGGTTCGAGCCAGTCGAGGGTGTCGCGGATGTCCAGGGGGTCGGCGCCGGGCGGATGGTCGTCGGCAGCCGCATCCGCCACCAAGACCAGCGATTTCTGTCCGGCGGCGGGTCCGCCCAGCGGCAGCGTGTCGGTGTCGACCGATTCCTCCGAGCCGATCAGGTGCTTGCTTCGATAGAGCGGCGTGCCGGTGGGCTCGTTGCAGTAGACCAGGCCGCGGGCGCAGCCGCCGCTGCCGGCGGTCCGATCCAGCCCGATGTGCGTGCGAAACGCCTGCACCGCGTCGGGCAGTTCGAACCAAAGCTGATTGGTGGCGTGAACGCCGAGCCCCCAAGCGTAATCCTGGGCGCCGTTTTGCAGCGGGCCGCCCTGCACGTTGCGGTCGGCCTGCCAACTCCACCCCCGACCCAGGATCGGATGTTGCACGCTCCGCGAGGGCTCGATCCGCGACAGCGGCACTTCGTATGGAGCAAAGCTCCACCAGTTGCGGATTGCGGCAAAATGCACGCCCAGCGGGTCGAGGCTCCAGGCCGGCTGAACGACGTGCCGCCAGGTGGTCGAGTCCTTTTCGTTGCCCTCCGGCGTGCAACCATGCCGGCGAGATGGTCGCCAGCAGTCCGTCCGTCGTCTCCAACCGGATCAGCCGCCCGGCACACTCGAAATCGAGCCGCGCCAGTTCGTTGTAATAGGCATCCCAGGGGTCGCGGCGGGGCAGGCGTAACTCGGCCATCTCGGCGAAAGCGACTTGGATCAAGCCGTCTTCCGTCAACAGCGCCACGCCCTCCTTGTCCCAGCGAAGGCGGCGGAAAGAGAGTCGGCGGCCGTCCAGACAAAGCACCGAGCCCGGCGGCAGCGGCCGGTGACCTTCGCCCTGCCACACGACGCGGGCCAGCGCCGCGGCGTCCACGCGGACCTGCGTTCGCGGCGGCAGCGGCGGGGGCGGATCAATGCCCATCCGTGATTGGACCACCGCCATCCACTGCCCCGGCACGCCGCCCGATTCCACGTCGCGCGGCTGGCAACTGACCAACCGGCCGGGCAAGCGGTCGCCGCCGACCAATTCCACGAAGGCCGTCGCATCTTCGTGGACCGGCCCGATGGCCGGTTCGTTGTTGCGGAGCCATCGCAACGGCCGCTCCGGATCGAACAAGGGAATGGCATCGAGTTGCGGCTCCGCTTTATCGGAATGCCAGCCGGTGATCACGTTGCCTTCGATGCGCGTGCCGTCGGCAAACATGCCCACGTATCGGGCGTCCGGAGAGCCGCACGCCATCGGTCGCCGTCCACGACGCAACGATCGTCAGAACCAGCATCAGCGACGGGCGGGGCTTCATATCGGGCGGGAGACATTCGGGCGGGGCGATGCGCTCCAAAATCGGCATCGCGGGGAACTCATCCTACCGTTCATTATAACGGCCCGACCGACGGAACACGAATCAGGACTGCCAAAACCGAGGGTTGCCGAGCACCCGAAGGTCGAGTATATTGGAGTTCTCACCACCTGGAAAGCCCACCCGTGCGCGGCATCCTCACCCAAATCTTGCCGGGCGTCGTGGCCCTGTTAGCGGCCACAGCAGTCTCCCCCTCCGAAGCGTTCGCCGAGGGCAATTGGGAGATCACGCCCGAGAGCGAACAGGCCCTGCATCGCGGGCTGGAGTGGCTGGCCAAGAGCCAAGGGCCGGAAGGCAATTGGGAGTCGAACGACTTGGGACTGGTCAGCATGGGGACGCTGGCGTTTCTTTCGGCCGGCCACCTGCCGGGCCGCGGGCGATACGGCCAGAACGTTCGGCGGGCGGTGGACTACGTCGTTCGCAACGCCAAGTCCTCGGGACTGCTGAACATTTCCATCGGACAGCACGACATGTACAACCACGGGCTGTCGACGTTCGTGCTGGGACAGGCCTACGGAATGACCGGCGATCCCCGGCTGGGGCCCGTGCTCGATCGGGCCTTGAAACTGATCGCCCAGACCCAATGCCGCGACGGCGGCTGGGACTACGTGGCGCAACTGCAAAACAACGGTCACGATCTGAGTCTCGCGGTAATGCAGGCCAAGGCGCTGCGCAGCGCCGTGGACAGCGGATTGGAGGTGCCGCCGGAGGTGATCGAGGCCGCGATCCGCGGCGTCCGCCTGCACTACTTGCCGAAGGGCTGCCCGTACACGGCCGACGAAGCCGAACAGCGGAAACATCCCGGCCAGTTCACCTATTCACGCGGGGGCGGCAGCGGCAGCATCGCCATGGCCGCGGCGGGCGTGGTCTGTTTGCAGGAGTTCGCCCAGTATGACGACTGGCGGATCGAGAAGAGCATGGAGGTGGTGGCCGAGGCGGTCCGCGGCATGGCCAAGCCCGCCGATCCGAAGAAGGGCCCCCTGCCGTTGGATGAACAGTTCTTTCCCTACGCGATCTACTACATCGGCCAGGCGCTGTACCAAGTCGGCGGCAACCACTGGCAGACGTGCTACCCGCTGTTGCGAGACTACCTGGTCCACAGCCAGGTCCATGCGCCGCAAACCGAGCGCGACGGGATGTGGGAGTCGCACGGGAGCGTGCAGCAGAAACCGGGGCAAATGTACATGACCGCGGTCGCGTGTTTCGTCCTGGCCATGCCGAACCGTTATCTGCCGATCTTGCAGGAGGGCAAGATTCGACGTTGCGCAAGCAGTTCCAAACCCAGTAGCGTCATTCGAGAGAAAGGCCGCCGTGCCGGCGGCCGCTAAACGAACCGAATCCATGTTCCTCGCCCCCTGGTTTGCCATCGCCGGACTCATCGCTGCCGCGGCTCCGGTGGTGATCCATCTGTTGAACCGGCGGCGGTTCCGGATCATTCAATGGGCGGCCATGGATTTCCTGCGCGAAGCCGTGCTGCGCAGCCGGCGCATTCTTCAGTGGCGGGACCTGCTGCTGATGGCGCTGCGGACGCTGTGCCTGCTGCTGTTCGGCCTGGCGATGGCCCGGCCGTTCTTCTCCGGCTCAGAGGCGGCGGCGAACCCCGATCAGCCCGTGCATGCGGTACTGTTGGTCGACAACAGTCTCAGCATGAGCTACCAGAAGCTCGACGGCACGCTCTTGGACGATGCGAAGGCGAAAGGCCGCGAGGTGATCGAGCGGCTGCCGCGGGGGAGCCGGATATCGGTGTTGCCGATCTGCGGATCGGCCACCGCCTTCAGTTACGACCCCTATTACACGCCGGAGGACGCCTTGGAGGCGCTGGCGGCGATCCAGCCGGTGGATCGGGCGGCGACGCCCCGCCAGACCATCGACCTGGCGCTGGATGCCTGCCGCCGTCTGCCCGCGATGCCGGCGAAGCAGTTGGTGCTGCTGACTGACCGGCAGGGAGCGTCGTGGCCGGCCCAATCGCTGGGCGAACAAGGGAAACAACTGCCTGGCCCGATGCAGGTGGTGGAGGTGACGGCCGAAGACGTGGAGAACGCCTGGGTCGCCGACTTCAAGCTCCGCGACGGCGTGGCCGACCTGCAATCGCCGGCCGTCTTCGTGGCCACCATCGGCTATGAGGGCCGGAGCCCGCGGCGCGACGTGCAGGTGACCTTGACCGTCGACGGCGTGGCGATCGCGTCGCAGACGATCGACCTGCAGCCCGGTCAGCGGCGGGAGATTCGCTTTCCGCCCTACCGATTCGACGTGCCGGTAGAGCCGGGCAAGCCCACCTTCGTGGCCGCCGAGGTTCTCGCTCTCGCCGGATCGGCTCCCGGCCGACGACCGACGATTTCTGGTCGTGCCCGTTCTGACGGCGCTGCCGGTGGTGTTCGTCGACCAGTGGGGCCGCGAGGAGGCGCCGCGATTGAACCGCTATGGCGAGACCTTTTATCTTCGCCGGTTGCTGGCCCCGGTGACCAGTCGTGCCCAGCGCGAGCGGCGGTTGATCGACGTGCGGCACGTGAAGATCGACGAACTGAAGCGGGAAATGCTCGAAGACGCCCGGCTGGTGATTGTCGCGGGCGTGTCCGGGCCCGGCTCGGCCGTGCCGCTGCTGCGCGAGTACGTGGAACAGGGGGGCAACCTGGTGATTGCCGCCGGAGGCGAGTTCGACCCGCGATTGTGGACCGAGGTGGCCTGGCAGGACGGCGGCGGAATCCTGCCCGCCCCGCTCGACCCCACGCCCGTGGGCCGTTTGCCCGGTGAATCGTCCGAGGCCGCCAGACCGTTCCAGATCGACTTCGACAGTCTCGTTCACAGTTGCTTCTTCTGGACGACGTTTCCCGTGAGGAACTGCAAGACCTGTATCGGCTGCCGTATTTCTTCAAGGCTGTCGCCGCCGATGTGGGCGAAAAGACGCTGGAGGCGTCGGTGGCCGCCGTCGTGGAGCGACTCGGCCAACAACGCCGCGCACCCGATGAATCCGAGCGGCCCTCATGGCTGCTCTGGTCGGCCTCTCTGCCGTCGGAGGATGCGCAGGCGCCGGTCGAACGCCTGGCCGAAAGGTCGCGGTCGCGGGTATTGGCCCGCTTCACCAGCGGGCTGCCCTTTTTGATTGATCGCAAGCTGGGCCGCGGCCAGGTGCTGCTGGTCTGCACGGGCGTGTCGCCGCAGTGGAACACGTTGCCGCTTACCAACACCATGCTCGTCTTCGACCGAATCCTGCGGGGCATGTTCGAGGGCACCTTGCCGCAACGGAAGATGGATACGCAAGAGCAGTTCGTCCTACCCGTGGCGGCAGCCGACCGGCATGCGCAGATCGCGCTGGTCGATCCCAGCGGCCGCGAAGAGCCGTTGACCGTAGACGTTTTGGGGACCGATCGCTACGGAGTAACGGTCTCCGACCGCACCCAGCGCGGAATCTATCACGTCGTGGCCACCAGCGGCAAGGATCCGTCCCAGGACGCAGCGGGTCCGAAGCTGTGGGACACGTTACTGGCCGTCAACGGGCCGGCGCAGGAGTCGGAACTGGGCGTCGAGGAGAAGCCCGCGGGGGGACAGGCGGGGGCGGCCTCCACGCTTCGCGATGCAGCGCAGGCCGCGTCGCCCTCATCGCAGCCGTTGCAGCCAGGACAGGAACTGTGGAAATGGGGCTTGCTGGCCGTGCTGGCGCTCCTCTTGGCGGAATTGGCCCTGTTGGCGTGGCCCTCGCTGCGGGAGGGCCGGCCGTCATGAACATCAGCGGGATTTTGGGGCGACTGCTGGGGCTGGAGAGCACGCAATCCATCGAGAGCGTCGAGCCCTCGCTGGCCGCGCCTGGGCCCACAATTCCGCCGGCTGGCTCTTCTTCGGCTGCCTCGCCCTGAGCTTCCTGTCCGTTCTGTTCTACTTCCGCTATCAGCGGGGAAAACGCGCGGCGGCCCGCGTGGTGCTGGCCGTTTTCCGTGCCCTGGTGCTGAGTCTGCTGCTACTCGCACTGGCCGAGCCGATCCTGACGGTCAAGGTCCTCACCCAGATTCGGCCGGCCTTGTGGCTGCTGTTCGATGGCACCGACAGCATGGGCATCGCCGACGATCTGGCGGAGAGCGAGCGGAGCCAACTGGCCGAGGCCGTGGGTCTGCGTGGACCGTCGCTCGGCGCCGGCGATGCCGGCGATAACAAGCCGGCCCGCATGGAATATGTCAAGTCGCTCCTCCAAAATGGCAACGGCGAACTGCTTTCGCAGTTGGCCAAGAAGTTTCGCCTGCGGGCCTTTCTGTTCGATCAACCCAACGGCGCCCGCACTCTGGAAGCGTCGGCCGGCGAAACGCAAGATCTCGACGCGAAGCGCCTGGCCGCCCAACTGACGACCGAAGGCAAAGTCACCGCGCTGGGCGCGCGCGCTGGGCGACGTAGCCCGACGCTACGCCACGACCAACCTGGCGGGCGTGGTGGTCTTCAGCGACTTTCAGCAGAACTCCGGCCCGCCACCCATCGAGGCCGCCAAGCGGCTGGGCGTGCCGGTTCATACCGTGGGCGTTGGCCCCACGGCCACCGTCGACGTGGCGGTCGAGCTGCGGGCCCCGCTGATGATGAAGAAGGACGAACGCTCGATCGTCACGGCCACTGTGCGGCAGCAGGGGCTGGACGACCGGGAGGTTAGCGTGCGATTTTCGGCCCGGCGCATGGGCGGGGCCGACGATGACTCGACCGGCGAGGCCCCCGCCGTGCTGTTGGGCGAAAAGCCCGTGACCCTTTCCCACGCCGTGCAAGAGGTCGAATTGCCCTACGTGCCCGGCAAGACCGGCCACTACATGCTCTCCGCCGAAGTGGATCCGGTCGAAGGCGAAGTGGTTCGCGAGAACAACCGGGCCGAGCGGGAGGTGACCGTCCGGGACGACTTCCTGCGGCTGCTGTTCGTCGAGTACGAGCCGACCTGGGAGTGGCGATTCATCAAGGAGGTGTTTCACCGCGACAAGCTGGTGGGCACGCAGGGTTTCCGCACGTTCCTGCGGTCGTCCGACCCGCGGGTGCGGAAATCCAACGAGTTGTTCCTGCCCACGATGAGCCCGCCGCGGAGCGAGTTCTTCGCCTACGACGTGATCTTCCTGAGCGATTTGCCCAGCAGCGCCTTGAGCCCGCGGTTCTGCCAGATGACCGAGGAGTTCGTGCGCGAGTTTGGCGGCGGCCTGGTGGTGTTGGCCGGCCCGCGGTTCGGTCCGGCCCAATTGGCCGACACGCCGCTGGCGACGATGCTGCCGGTGAGCTTCGACCGCACGGCCCGCATCTACGACCGCCAGCCGTTCGCCTTGCGGTTGACCGGCAGCGCCGAGCAGTACGACTTCATGCAACTCGGCAACAGCCCGGCGGAGAATCGCCAGGCCTGGGCCAACCTGGGCCTGCTGCCCTGGTATCAGCCGGTAGAGCGGCTGCACCCGATGGCAGCCGTCTTGGCCGAGCATCCCACGCAGACCTGTGCCGACGGCAAGACCCGGCAGCCGCTGATCGCCGTCCGCCGCTACGGCCGGGGCGAGGTGGTCTACCTGGGCTTCAACGAGACGTGGCGGCTGCGCCGCAAGTACGGCGAGACCTACTATCGCCAGTTCTGGGGCCAGTTGATCCACCGCCTCGGGCTGAGCCACGCGCTGGGCAGCCAGAAGCGGTTCGTCGTGCGGACCGACCGCCGCGCCTACCAGACCGACGACCAGGTGCTGGTCACTGTCGAGGCCTACAACGCCGACTTCGAGCCGCTGGGTGAGAAGGACCTCGCCGACCACCGGCTCCGCGGCGAATTGATCCTGCCGCGCGGCGGGGCCGCCAAGACCGACAACGCCCCGCCGCTTACGCTCACGGAAACGCGGAAGGGCCTGTTCGAAGCCCGATTCACGGCCTTCACCGGCGGCGAGCATCGCGTCCGCGTCACCGACCCGATCACCGGCAGACCAGTCGAGTGTACCTTCCGGGTGACCAGCACGTCCGTGGAGCGGCAGCGGGCGATCCGCAACGTCGCCCTGCAAGAGTCGTTGGCCTCGGAAACCGGCGGAAAGAGCTACGATCTGCGGAGCGTCAAGCGGCTGGCCGACGAGATCCAGCCGCCGTCGAAGCCCGAAACGTCGATCCAGGTGGTGGTTCTTTGGAACACCTGGCTGTGCTTCGCCTGCGTGGTGGGACTGTTGACGGGCGAATGGCTCCTGCGAAAATGGGTGAATCTGCCATGAGCCGACTTGCCGACCTCCGCCACCGCCTGTCCCGCTTGAAGCGCCGCCGCCGCCGCGTGCGGCTGGGCACCGGCTATAGCGGGCTGGTCCTGGCCGTGCTCGGCACGCTGGCCGCCGCCTTCCTGATCGACTGGCTCTTGGGGCTCAGTCGCCTCCAGCGGGCGATCTCGCTGGCGCTCTGCGGCATCCTGTTGGTGTGGGCCTTCCGCCGCTACACGCTCCCTTGGATTGGCCAACGCGAGAGTCAACTGGACATGGCCCTGCTGGTGGAAAAGCAGGAACATATCGACAGCGACCTGATCGCCGCCCTCCAATTCGAGACCCGCGAGGCCCCGGCCTGGGGCTCCGCGCAACTTCAACACGCCGTGATCGACCGCGTCGAGTCGGCCGGCAAGCAGATCGACGTGATGCGCGGGCTCGACCGCCGCGGCCTGCGGCGTCGGCTGCGAATGCTCTTCCTCGTATCGGTGGTCTGGGCGACGGTGGGAATCGGCTTTCCCACGCACGTGGCCGCGTTCTTCAACCGCCTCTTCCTCGGCTCGCATCATTATCCCAGCCGCACCGTGATCGACTCGATCGTCGTGAACGGCCAGACGGTCGATCCGCAGGCGCCCGGCCGGACGCCGTTGCGCGTCACCTGTGGACAGAGCGTGCAGTTCGAAGTGAACTGCTCGGGCCGACTGCCCGAGGGCGCCGAAATTCAGTTGACGGCGGAACGCGACGCCTTGAGCACGATGGTGGCCCTTGCGGCCGCGCCGGACCATCCGGGCCTGTATCGGGGCCAGTTGCCGCGGCTGGTGGAGGAGGCCGCCTTTCACGTCGTGGCGGGCGATGCCTGGACTGATGCCGGCCGGCTGATGATCGGGCAGTTGCCGGCGCTGGAGGTCCGCTTGGAAGTTATGCCGCCGTCGTACACCGCCCCGGATTCCGCCCCGCAGTGGATGCCCACGGGCTTGCGGCAAATCGTGGCGATGGAGGGCTCGCGAGTGCTCATACACCTTCGCTCCGACAAGGAGTTGAAAGAGGCGACGGCCACCATCGCCGGCCAACGCTACCCCTTGGAACGCCGCGATGAGCCGCCCGTCGACAAAGAAGGCGGCCCGTCTCAATGGGTGCTCAAGCCGGCCGACGACTCTCCGTTGGCGGCCGTGCGCGAGCCCGTGCGCTTCGCCCTCCAGATTACCGACGCCGACGGCCAGCAGTTGGAGCGGCCGCTTGAAGGGATGATCCGCATCCGCGCCGATGCCCCGCCGCGTGTAGCGGCCGCGATCGTCACCCGATACGTGCTGCCGGCGGCCACGCCCACGATTTACGTTCACGCCGTGGACGATTACGGCGTGGCCTCGCTGGCGCTGGTGCGCGAGGTGGTTCGTGCCGACGGGCAAACCGAAGAGAGCGAGATGCCGATCTACACGCTGCCCGACGGAAAGCCGCCGGAAAAGAACGTCGAAGTCAACTACGCTTTCCAATTGCGTCCGCTCAAGCTCAGCAAGGGCGAGAGCGTGAAAGTGACCGTTCGCGCCACCGACTTCCGCGGCCGGCAGAAAGAGGGCAAGCTGGAGGAAGGCAAATCGAGTCTCTCGGACCCGCTGGTGTTCCAGGTCACCGACGAGCAGGGCGTGTTGGCGGCGATGGTGGAGGCGGACAGGCAGTCGGCCACGGAACTCAAAGAGATGATCCAGCGTCAGCTTGGCATCGGAGAATCGCCATGAGAGACATGCCGGCATTGATATTCGGCGGGCTGATCGTCGTGGCCGGCGCTGCGGCGCTGCACGCCCAGACGCTCCAGCCCGAGAGCCTCAGGCGGCAACAGCAAGTTCAGCAGCAGGTCCGCGCCATGGCCCGCGAACTGGTCGGCTCGGTGCTCGACGTCCAGCTTCAACAGCTCAAGGAAAACGGGATGGCCTCGGGCCAGCTCTACGCAGACATCCGCGGCATGCGCGAGCGCCTCGACACGCTGGTGGACGCCCAGATGCCCGAGGTGGTTCGGCTGCTGGAGAAGGCCGAATCGGCCGGTCCCGACGAGCGCACGAAGGTCTTCACGGCCGCTCGCAACAAGAGCCGCGAAGTTGTTGTCCGGCTGCTGGTGGAACGCCAGAACCTGGTGCGGCGGCTGAAGGTTTCCGAGATGGCCATGCAAGTGCAGCAGGTCATCCAGGCCGAGACGAAGGTCCTGGGCGCTACCGAGGCCCTGCCGAAACAACCGGCCTCGCGCCGCGAGGCGCTCAACCTCTCGGCGTTGGAGGACCAGCGCGACGTGCGGACGCTGTTCGATCACCTCCGCGAAACGCTGGGCGAGGCCAGCCGCGAGACGGGTCCCTTGAGCGCCGAGGCCACTGCCGGACTAAAGGCTGCTCCAGGAGAATGGCGTCGCCGTCGACCTTGCCACCGCCGAGAACCGCCTCCAAGGCGCGTCGTTCACCGAGGCCGCCGCCACCGAGCGGGCCGTGATCGGCAAACTGGAAGCGCTGCTCTCCCAGATTCAGGAGGCGGAGGGGATGAAGGAGCCGAACCAGAGCGAAACGGCCCAGCGCATCCGCGAGTTGAGCAAGCGGCAAGAGCAACTCCGCGAGGCCACCCAACGGGCCGACCTCAGCCTTCCGGAAAGCGAAAAACTGGTGAGCCAGCAGGCCGACATCCGCAAGCAAATCGCCAACTTGCAGGAATCGCTGTCGAACCAGCCCGACGTGCAGCGCCCGCTCCAGACGGCGCAGCAAGCGGCCGACGACGCCGCCACCGACCTGTTCGATCAAAAGAAGCAGCCGGCGGTGACGAAGCAGGACGACGTGATCCGCAAGCTCGAAGAGGCCGCCAAGGAGGCCGAGCGGGAGAGCGCCGAAGATGCGGCCACATTGACCGCCGATCAGTTGGAAGAGCGAATCAAGGATTTGGAGAAGGCCGCCGACGAGCTGCGCAAGGCCGACCAGGAGCAAAAAGAGGCGTCGGCAACCTCCGAGAAGAATCCGGCGGAGGCGGGTCAAAAGGAACAGCAGGTCGACCAGCACCTGGCCAATGCCGAGAAGCCGAAGCAACTGCCGGGCAACGTCCGCGAGCGGATCGGCGACGCGCGGCAGGCCGTCAAGGAATCCGGCGCCAACATGAACAGCGAGCAACAGCGCCGTGCGTCGGTGCAGAAAGCCAATGACGCCGTGGAGCGGGCGCTCTCCGAGGCATTGACCGCCCTGGCCGACGCCCGCCGCGAACAGTTGTTGGCCAAGATCGCGGAGTTGTCGGCGGCCGCTGAGGCACTCGACGAAGCGGCGAAAGCCGAGCGGAGCGTGGCCAAGGATGCGGACCAGGCCGCCGCGAATCAGGGGCTCAACGCGGCAAAGGCCAATGAGCTGGTCGAACAGCAGCAGGAGGTGGGCGAGGTGGTGAAAAACGTGGCCCAGGGCGTGAAGAATACGGCCGAGAAGGCCGCCGAAAAGCTCCACGAGGCCGAAAAGCCAATCGAAGAAGCCGGCCGGCAACTGGACCGCGCCAAACATGAGCCCGGCGAACCCTCGAAGCCTCCGGCGAAGCAGGCGGCCCAGCAGGCCACGCAGGCGGCCGAGAAGATCGCCGACGCCGCCGATGAGGTCCGCAAGGAGATTCAGAAGGCGGCCGACGAGTTGGAGAAGCTTGCCCAAGAGCAATTCCAGCAGGTCGATCAGGCCCGCCGGGACGTCGAGGCCGAACTCGGCCAGACGCTCCAGCCGGACTACGCGGCCGAGATGAGTCAGCAAGCGGCCGAGGCGGGCCAGCTTGCCGAGGAGACCGTGCCGTTGGACGGCAGCGCCACGACGGCCTTGCGAAATGCCCAGCACGCCGCCGGCGCTCTCAAGGACGTTCAGGAAGACCTGGGCGACGCGGCAGGGAGCCTCGCCGCCCGAGAGCATCAAATTGGTCAGGACCTGTCGAAGGCCCGTATGAAAGCTCACGGCCCGCAACAGACTGCCGACATGCCTCCCGGTCAGCAGCCGGGGGCCATGCCCACCGGGCCGAAGCCCGGCAGTCAGCCGGCCACCGACATGACCAGCGAAGGCCCAGCAAGTGCTGTCGGAGGCGCCGACGCCGGCCAGGCCGCCGTGCAAAAGCCGTGGATCGCCAAGTTGCCGCCCGAGTTGCGGAAGGCCATCCGCAACAATGCGCAGCAGCGCCCGCCGCGCGGCTACGAAGAACGCTTGCAGGAATACTTCCAAAACCTGGAATAAAAAACCAATTCTATAGCCCAATAGCCCCAAAGACGAGAGAACCCATGACGACCGAAACAATTCCCGCGGACGACCTGGCGGCGGTCGAACAGTGCAAGCAGGCGTACGATCGCATACGGCGTCAGTTGGCCGAGGTGATCGTCGGCCAGAGCGACGTGATCGAGCAGGTGTTGGTGGCCATCTTCGCCCGCGGCCACGCCCTGCTGGAAGGCGTGCCGGGGCTGGCCAAGACGCTCTTGATCAGTTCGCTGGCCGAGGCCACGCACCTGAGGTTCAAGCGGATCCAGTTCACGCCCGACCTGATGCCCAGCGACGTGACCGGCACGCAGGTGATCCAGGAGGACGTGGAGACGCGGCCAGCGGAAGTACAAGTTCCTGCCCGGCCCGCTGTTCGCCAACATGATCCTGGCCGACGAGATCAACCGCACGCCGCCGAAGACGCAGGCGGCCATGCTCGAAGGCGATGCAGGAGCGGCAGGTCAGCGCCGGCGGCGAGGTCCACAAGCTGCCCGACCCGTTCTTCGTGCTGGCCACGCAGAATCCGCTGGAGCAGGAAGGCACCTACCCGCTGCCCGAGGCCCAGCTGGACCGCTTCCTGCTGTACATCAAGGTGAATTATCCCAGCGGAGCCGAGGAGTGGGAGATCGCCCGCCGCGTGACCACCGGCAAGCTGGGCAGGATCGCGCCGGTCGCTCACCGGCGACGACATCCTCCAGCTTCAGCAGCTGGTGACTCCGCGTGCCGGTGAGCGACCAGGTGCTGGGCTACGCCTGGGCGCTGGTCCGCGCGACGCGGCCCGGCACGCGCCGAGGCGCCCGAGTTCGTCGACAAGTGGGTCGCCTGGGGTGCCGGGCCCCGCGGCGTGCTGACGCTGGTGACCTGCGCCAAGGCCCGGGCGATCCTCCACGGCCGCTACCATGCCACCGTCGGCGACGTGCAGGCGATCGTCAAGCCGGCCCTGCGGCACCGCATCGCCGGCAACTACGCCGCCCAGGCCAACAACCTCACCAGCGACCAGCTGATCGACATGCTCCTGGAAGCTGTCGCCGGCCGACCGGATGTATCGAGCGGCCGGCAGAAGTGAGGAGGGGAGAGCAGATGGAGTCGAGAGTGCAAACAGTTTAGCGGCCGCCGGTACGGCGGCCACTCCCGCGAGGACGGCGTCATGGCGAAAACGATTCTTTCCCGCTACCTGAATCCCGACGTGCTCGGCCGCGTCTGACCGGCCGCCGGATCGAGCCGCGCGGCCTGGTGCTGGGCAACCTGGCCGGCGCGCACAAGTCGCCCCTGGCCGGTTTCGCCGTGGAGTTCGCCGGCCACCGCGAGTACGTCTGGGGCGACGACCCCAAGCACATCGACTGGCGGGTCTACTTCACCCGCGACCGCTACTTCGTCAAGCAGTACGAGATGGAGACGAACTTCGTCTGCCATTTCCTCCTGGACATCAGCGCCTCGATGCGCTACGGCGAAGGGCCGCAGCAGAAGCTCGGCTACGCCGCGCAGATGATCGCCGCGCTGGGCTACGCCGTCGTCCGCCAGAGCGACAAGGTGTCGCTGGCCACGTTCGACGAGCAGATCCGCGGCCTCGTGCCGCCGAGCAACTCCATGGCCCAGATCGTCCGCATGACCGAGCTGCTCGACCAGATCCGAGCCGGTCGACAAGACGCGGATGGCCGAGTGCCTGACCGAGCTGACCGGCCGCATGCGGCGCCGCGAGATCGTGATGATCTTCAGCGACTTCTTCACCGACCTGCGGCCGCTGGAAGCCGGCCCTGCAGCAGATGCGCTACCGCCGCCACGAGGTGGTGCTCTTCCAGATCATGCACCACGACGAGCTGCACTTCGAGTTCGAGCGGATGACGAAGTTCGTCGGGCTGGAGATGCCCGAGGAGCTGCTGACGCGCAGCCCGACCAGATCCGCCGCGACTATCTTGCGCGCCGTGCAGCGGTTCAACGAGCGGCCTGGAGACGATCTGCCAGCGGAACCGCATCGAGCGGGTGCTGGTCGACACCAGCCGCGACATGGGCGAGGTCCTGGTCGACTACCTCAACCAGCGCAGCCGGCTGAACCGGGGCCGATAACATCACACGCTACACTTTACGGAATGGGAGCCGCCCATGAAGAACATTCTTTTTCTGGCCGTGCTGATGATTCTGGTCTCTCACTGCGTGGCGGATGGCGCGGCGCCCGGCAAGCCCCGCGCCATGATCGGCGCCTATTACTTCGACGGCTGGGCGGGCAGCAGCCGGCGATGGCAGGACGACCCCGCCTGGACTAGGCTCAACCCGCCCACGCACTTGACGAGGCGGTTGGTCGACGAGTTTGCCGACCGCGAGCCGGTTTGGGGTTGGCGCGACGATCAATTGGAAATCATGGAGCGGCAGATCGACCTGGCCGCCGACCACGGCGTGGGCTTCTTCGCCTTCTGCTGGTATTGGAGCAAGGACCCGAAGAAGCTGGAAAATCAGCCGCTGCACACCAGCCTGAATCTGTACCTGAAGGCGAAGAACAACCATCGCGTGAAGTTCTGCCTGTTGGTAGCCAACCACGAGGGCTTCCTGTTGGAGGACGCGGACGCCTGGAAAACGGCCGCGGAGAAATGGTTGCCCTACTTCAAACACCCGCAGCACGTCACGGTGGACGGCAAGCCGCTGGCGATCCTCTTCAATCCGGCTAACGCGAGCCAAGGAAGGCTTGGCACAACTTCAGGCGGCGGCCCACAATGCCGGGCTGCCGGGCGTGGCCATCGCCGGTTGCGGTGGCGGTGGAACGAAGGTCGGCATTACGCACACGACGTACTACAACATCGTGCCGGGTTACATCGCCACGCCCGAGGCCCACAAATACGCCGAACTGGTCGAGGCGCATCAGAAGGTACGGCACGGCAGTCGGGAGATTCCGCACATCCCCACCTTGACCGCCGGTTGGGACAAACGGCCCTGGGAGGGAGAACGCGGGCTGGGGCAGAAGCCCGGCTGGTACTACCCCGACCGCACGCCGAGCCAGTTCGCCACGGCTCTTGAGTTGGCCATCCAGTGGATGGACCAGCACCCGGACCAGACCACGGCCGAACGGATCGTGATGATCTACGCCTGGAACGAGTTTGGCGAAGGGGGCTACATCGCGCCCACCAAGGGCGATCCCGAGGCGCGTACTTGAAGGCCGTGCGGCAAGTCGTGTACGGGCCGAGGCCGTGAGCAATGCGTAGGGCGGGCATCGCCCACCGAATCGTCGCGTATTGTGGCGGGCAGTGCCCGCCCTACAGTATCTGGCCGTTCCTGGCAATCGTAATCTCTGTCACCGGAACTGCAACGCCGGACAGCCGAACCGCCTCAGCGGCGATTCGCACCAGGTTCGTGCAGCACGGCACCTCCATGTGGACCACCGTGAGGCTCTTGAGGGCACTCTGACGGAAGATGTCGGCCAACTTCTGCACGTACGCCCCGCCGTCGTCCAGCTTGGGACAGCCGATCACGATCGGGCGGCGGCGGAGAATGTGGCCGTGGAACTCGCCGCAGGCAAAGGGCACGCAATCGGCCACCAGAAACAGCTCCGCATTGCGGAGAAACGGCGCCGTGGGCGGAACCAGGTGCAATTGGATCGGCCAATGGCTGAGCGCAGGGGTCCCGCCGGCAGCAGCCGGTTCCTTTGATTCGTGCGACGTGGGGCTGACGCCGACCGGCAGCATGTTCAGCCGCAACTCTTGCACCACCGCGCCGGGACATCCGCAGGCTGCCGGCGGATGATCCGCATGGCTTGGGCCGGGCGCGTGACGGGCATGCACGGCCGCCTCGTCGAACGGCTCGGCTTCGCGCTCGATGATCGTGATGGCGTCGCGGGGGCACTCGCCCAGGCAAGCACCTAGGCCGTCGCAATACACGTCGGAAACGAGCCGGGCCTTGCCGCCGACGATCTGGATGGCCCCTTCGGCGCAAGCCTGTACGCATTGCCCGCAACCGTCGCACTTTTCTTGGTCGATCTCGACTACCTTTCGGCGTGTCATTGTGTCCATCGTCGATCCTGTCCTGTCTTTCTTCGCGTAAAGCGGATTTCAATCCGCTCGAAGGGAACGGAATGAATTCCGTTCTACGAGGCTCTGACTCATTATACGGCGACACGGACTGTGAAGCCTTGATTTGGATCAAGCAGGCTGGCTTTCAAGGCGGCATGAACGTAGAATCGGGGAAGATTTGCCAAGATCACCGGCCATCGGGCGAGTTGGCAAGGGACGGCGGACCGTTCGATGGCCCAAAATTGGGAGCAGGAACCATGAAAACAACTGGCAACCAGCCGACGCGGCCTTCGTCCGCGCCCCGGTCGCAGGGCCGGCTCACCCGGCGGGCGATGCTGGCCCGCACTGTCGGCGCGGCGGCGGCGATGGTCGTGGCGCATCGCGTGGAAGAAATCCCTGCTTTCGCGGGGACCACGGACGCCGATCGAACGATCTGGGACGGGCACGCGCATCTCACCAGCGGCCCCGGCGGGGTCGAAGACCGCGTCGACTGGTTGCTGCAACACGCCGATCGGATGGGAATCGAGCGAATCGTCGTGTGCATGGGGACGTCGTTCGTGGAAGATCCCTCGCCGGACCAACTGCACAAGGCGAACGGCGAGGTGCTCGCGGCCATCAACCACGCGCCCCAGTGCATCCTGGGCTTCGTCTACGTCAGTCCCAAGCATCCGCGGGAAAGCCTCCGCGAGATCGACCGCTGTATCGCGGATGGCCCGATGGTAGGCGTGAAGCTCTGGGTGGCCACGAGTTGCCGCCGGCCGGAGTTGGACCCGATCGTTCGCCGTGCCGTGGAATTGAAGGCTCCGCTCTTGCAGCACACCTTCTGGCACGCCAAGGGGAATCCGCCAGGCGAGTCAACTCCCGCCGACCTGGCGGTGCTGGCGGCCCGCCACCCCGACGCGTCCTTCATTTGTGCCCACACCGGGGCCGATTGGGAGCGCGGCATCCGCGACATCCGCACAGCGAAGAACGTCGTGGGAGAAATCTGCGGTTCGGATCCCACCGCCGGTTTCGTCGAAATGGCGGTGCGCGAACTGGGGGCCGAGCGCGTCAGCTACGGCAGCGACGCGGGCGGCCGGAGCTTTGCCTCCCAGTTGGCCAAGGTCTATAGCGCCGACTTGCCCGAGACCGTCAAACGGCTGATCCTGGGCGGCAATCTCCGGCGTCTGCTCCAGCCGATTCTCGCCACGAAAGGGCTGAAGGTCTGACCGCCGGCGCTGCCGCCAACCGTCCCCCGCTTACAACTCTCGCAGCATCCGCCCGGCTTCCTCGATCACCTGTTCGGCTGCCCCCGGCGCAAAGCGGCTGCTCTGCACCTCGTAGCCTCCCTCTTCGTAGCTGGGCCGCGTCGGCAGATAGCCCGCGCTGCCGTTGCAGTGCGTGATCACGATCGTGTTCGGGAAGGGCGAGGCAGTCTTGATGGCGCGGCCGATCTCATTGAACACCTCGGCGCCGAGGCCCAGGATGGCGACGTCGCCCAGGCGGGCCACCGTGATCGTAAGTTGCACGGGCGCGGGTTCCTTGGCCGCGTCCTGTGCGCGGGCTTTGCCGGGCAAGGTCACCGTCTTTATGGCCGTCTTGATCGGGGCCACGGTGGTGGTCTGGCGAACGCGATTCGACGTCTGTACCACTTCCTCGCCGAGCATGGTGCTCATCAAGACAGGCTCGGGAATCCAGCCGTTGGCCGTTTCGAACTTCGGCAGCACGCGGAACCAGGGATTGATGTTGCCCGAGGCCCCGGCGAAGCCCGGGACGATCACGCCGCGGTCGAGATACTTCTCGACAAACTGCTCCGCCATGCCGTGGACGTCGCCGGTGATCTGATAATTCGACTGCCCCATCGCGGTGCTGTGGGTTGCATACGCGAAAACCACGGCGATAAGATCGCCCGTGCCCGGCTGCGTCACCTTGAGCACCTGCACCTCTTTGTCGGTCGGTCCGTAGGGATTCCGGCCGAGCGTAATGGCGGGTTTGCCGTCCCTGCCCTGCACGGTCTCACGACGGTTGACGCCGATCGGAGACGAACCGGAGCCGACGCCGACTTGGACCGGAACCATGTGTCCCAGGGCCGACTTTGCCAGTTCGACCAATTGCGTTTCCAGCCCCTTGGTGTACTCGACGTTGTTGGCGTGGCCTCTCGTGCTGTCCAACGAGAGACTCGGCCCGCCGTGCGTGTGGATCGCCGCGAGGAACAGATCCGACGGTTGGAGCTGGCAGGCCTCGGTGATGGCCTTCCGAAAGCGATCCGCCGTTCCGCCGCCAAAGCCGATGAGGTCGGCCGAAACCAGGACCAGCCGCTTGCCGTCCTGCTCGAAGGCGACGGCCCGAGCCGACAACGGGTCATGAACTCCTTGAGACAAGTCTTTGCGTGCGGCATACCCTGCCATGTTGACGGGCTTGGTGGGGGTGATGTCCGTCTTGGCCACGCCGGCCCGCAGCGTGCCCGACTGCTCCGCCGCCATCGCCAGGGGGGCCATCAGAAGCGAAGCCGCCACGAGTCCTGAAAGGGCAGCAAAACGCCCCCATTGTCGAATGATGAACCGCCGCAGAACCGTGTTCGGTTGTCGCATGGTCTTGACTCCTGGGATGGTGGAATGGTAGTGAAGCGGGAGATCCCTCACAGTCAACGCGGCGGTCATTGTACCAAGCCGGAAACTGCGATGCCAGACACTACCGATCGAACCACTTCTTCAGCAGGTGCTTCGTGGCGGCGCGGCCGCCGCGGGCAATCGCCGTGGTCAACGGAATGCCCTTGGGGCAGACCTTCACGCAGTTTTGGGCGTTGCCGCAGACCTGAATGCCTCCCTCGGCCGTCAAGGCATCCAGTCGATCGCCGGCGGTCATCGCCCCGATGGCATTCGAGTTGAACAGTTCCACCTGAGCGATGGCGTGGGAGCCCATGAAGGCCCGCATGTTCGCCGTGCGCAGGCGGGCGTTGTACGCTTCCGGGGTCTCTCCCTCCTGGCAGGGAAGCTCGATCTTGAGGAACTGGGGACACGCCTCCAAGCAGCAGCCGCAACTCATGCACTTGCTGTAGAGATAGGCCATCTCCTGCGTTTCCTGCGACTGCCGTGGGCCCGGCCCGAGGTCATAGTAGCTATCGACCGGCAGCCAGGCCAGGATCTTTTCCAGAATGGCGAAGATCCGCGAGCGGTCCACCATCAGGTCGCGGAGGACCGGAAACTTCGTCATCGGCCGCAGCTCGATTTCGCCCGGCCGATCGTGCAGCAATTGCGCCACAAGCGCCGTACACGCCTGGCGGACCCGGCCGTTGATGAGCATAGTGCAGGCGCCGCAGACTTCTTCCAGACAGTTACACTCCCAAACCACGGGCGACACCTTTCGGCCGTCGACCGTGGCCGGGTTCTCTGCAATCCGCTGCAACACGCTAATGCAGTTCATGTCGGGCTCGTACGCGAGCGCGAATCGCTGCCAGTAACCGCTCTTTCCCGGCGCGTCCTGCCGCAGGACGCGGACCTGGAATTTCGAGCCGGACGCGACGGATGGATTAGGCATGGTTGCTCCCCGATGGTGCTCGCCCGTGACTGGCCGCGCCGGCCAATGCGCGTTCTTTCCATGCTTCTTCGATTGTCTCGCCGCCGGCCACGCCGTACAGCCGCGGCCAAGGTTGGATCAGCCGGGTGTCGACGTCCTCGTAGCTCAACTGCGGTTCGCCATCGGGCGCGAGGGTGGCGACGGTGGTCTTGAGCCACTTGCGGTTGTTCTCCTCGAACTGCCGGCACCACGCCTCCGCCTGGCGGCGGCGTTCCGCCGGCTCCGTAGCGTCGACGCCGGGCATGGCGAACTCCGGCTTGTAGTGGGCGCCGCGGCATTCGTCGCGCATCCTCGCGCCCTTGACGATCGTCTTGGCCAGGGGGAACATGTCCTCCAGCGCCCGCAGAAAGACGACGTCTTGATTGGCCCACTCGCCGCGGTCGGCCAACGGGCAGGATCGCGCCTGCTGTTGCATCTCGCAGATTTTCGCGTAACCCGCGTCGAGTTCCGCGTTGTGACGTATGACGGTGGCGATCTTGGTCATCAACTTGCCGAGTTCGGCGTGGAGGCGATACGGATTGGCCCCGCCCTCGGGCCGCGCCAGCAGGGCCTTGTAGTCGGCCAGATGCTTCGCGGCGGCACGGTCATAGAGCGACGAGGGCTGATCGGCGGCCGCGCCCTGGGCGAGGCTCCCGATGTAGTTCATCACTCCGGGGGCCACCGTCAGGCCGCTGAAGATGCAGGCCACCAGCGAGTTGGCGCCCAGGCGGTTGGCGCCGTGGAACTGGTAGTCGCACTCGCCAATCGCGAAGAGCCCCGGCACGTTGGTCTGTTGATTCCGCGGCGAGCCGACGCGCAGACCGCCATTGCCGTTGGCTTCGTAGTCGCACCACAGTCCGCCCATCGAGTAGTGGACCGCGGGAAAGATCTTCATGGCGGTCGTGCGCGGGTCGGCGCCCTGAAAGCGCTCGTAGATGTCCAATATCCCGGCCAGTTTGTGGTCCAACAACTCGCGGGGCAGATGGGTCACGTCGAGGTAGACGCACATCCGATCGGCCTGGACGCTCAACCCTTCCTCCAGGCACACCTTGAAGATCTCGCGGGTGGCGATGTCGCGTGGCAGCAGATTGCCATACTTCGGATATCGCTCTTCGAGAAAGTAATAGCGCTCGGCCTCGGGGATGCTTTGCGGCGGGCGGGGGTCTTGCGGCTTCCGCGGGACCCAGAGGCGTCCGCCCTCGCCGCGGGCGCTCTCGCTGATCAGCCGCAGCTTGTCGGCGCCGGGAATCGCCGTGGGGTGTACCTGCACGAACTCGCCGTTGGCGTAATGCACGCCGGCCTGGAACGCGCGGCTCACCGCGCTGCCGTTGCAGGCCATCGAGTTGGTCGAACGCCCGAATACCAGGCCGCAGCCGCCGGTAGCCAGAATCAGGGCGTCGGCAGGAAACGCCCGGATACGCATGCTCACCATGTCTTGGCCCACGCATCCCCGGCAGCGGCCGTGCTGGTCGAGGATGGGTCCCAGGAAGTCCCAACTCTCGAACTTGCGGATCTTGCCCGCCACTTCCCAGCGCCGCACCTGCTCGTCGAGGGCGTAGAGAAGTTGCTGGCCGGTGGTGGCGCCGGCAAAGGCCGTCCGCTGATAGAGCGTTCCGCCGAAGCGGCGCTGGTCGCGAAAGCCTTCCGGCGTGCGATTGAAGGTCACGCCCAGCCGGTCCATGAGGTCGATGATCCGCGGGGCCCAATCGGCCATTTCCTTCACCGGCGGCTGGTGCTGGAGGAAATCGCCGCCGTAGACCGTATCTTCAAAGTGCTGCCATTCGTTGTCGCCGAGCTGTCGGGTGAGATTGTTGACGCTGTTGATGCCGCCCTGCGCACAACAACTGTGCGAACGTTTCAGGGGGGCAAGGCTCATGATGCCGACGTCGCACTCCAGTTCGGCCAGCTTCATGGCCGCCGCCATGCCCGCCAGCCCGCCGCCGATGATCATGACCGAGCGTTTAGGCATTGCGGGGTTCCTGCTGACAGTTCCGAAAGTTGCGAAACCGCAAGCGGCTTATTCGTCACGGATGTAGTCCATCGTGGAAGACATAACCTACTGCGGAAGCGTCGTAACGCACAAGCCGACCAACGCCGCGAATCCCATCGCTGCCAGCCCGATGCCAATGGCAAGACACGGCACGTTTGCCCAGCGTTGCGAACGGGGACTGGTCCACACGCCCCAGGTGATGCCCATCGTCCAGAGGCCGTTCGCCAGGTGATACACCGAGGCCAGCGTGCCGATCGCATAGGCAACCATCACCAGCAGCGAGGCCTGGATCGCCGCCGCTGCGGTGGCCGCGGCGCGGGCGGCGTCGAACGTTCCTCCGCCCAGCGGCCGGGTGACGTGCTCCATCCACCAGGGCGACACGAACCAGCCGCGCGTATGAAAAACGTGCCAAAGGATGAACGCGAAGGCGATCACGCCGGTCCAACGCTGCAGCGTATAGCGAAAGTTCCCCGCGTACGGATAGGCAGACACATTGCGTTTGCCGCGGGCCACGATGATCAGGCCAATCACGCCGTGCAGCAGAATGGGCAAGAATATGCACGACCACTCCACGACGAGCAGCGTCATCGGGCCGAGGCTATGGATCTGGTCGACGCGCAACTGGTACGTGGCCGAACCGTCCAGGATGCTGACGTTCGTGACGAAGTGGACGAACAAAAATGCCCCGACCGGGATCAGCCCCAGCAACGAGTGCAGCCGGCGGATGACGAATTCGTGACGTCCGAAGACCGAAGCGATGTCGGGCATGCTTCCAAACCGTACTGCTCTGTTACAACTCCTTGGACCGGATCACGATCAGCTTCTTGATCTGCATCTCCTCCATTGTATAGGGGATGCCGCCGACGCCCAAGCCCGACTCCCTCAAACCGCCGAAGGGCATCCAGTCGACTCGGAAGGCCGTGTGGTCGTTCACCATCACCGTCGCGGCGTTCAGGCGGCGGCAGCAACGCAGCGCCGATCGAGGTCGCGCGTGAAGACGGCCGCCTGAAACACGTAGGGCGCGGAATTGGCCCTGGCGATCGCATCGTCGACATTGTCGCTGGAGGCCACGCAAACCACCGGGCCAAACACTTCGTGGGTCATCACGCGGGTGTCGTCGGGCGGGTCCAACAGCACGGTCGGCGCATAACAACTGGCGGAGAGCGCCCGGCCGCCGCACAGCAGCTTTCCTCCTCGCTCGACCGCCTCCCGCACCCACTCGTCGACGCGCTCGACTTCCCGGCGACGAATCAATGGCCCCACTTCGGTTTCCGGCAGCGCAGGATCGCCCACCTTCAAGGCCTTGGCCAGCTCGGCGAGACGCTCGGCCAGCGGCCGGGCAATCGGTCGCTCGGCAAAGATCCGCTGCACCGACACGCAGACCTGCCCGGCGTGATAGAAACCGCCCTTGGCCAACAGCGGCAGGGCCTGATCCAAGTCGGCGTCGGCGGCAACGACGACCGGCGCCACGCCGCCGTGCTCCAGCCCGCACCGCGCGCCGGCGCCAAATGGGAGCGGAGCATCCACCCCACTTTGCCGCTGCCGACGAAGCTGAAGTAGCCCACGCGGCAGTCGGCCACCATTTCCACGTGGAGCTGATGGTCGGCCGCCAGGAGCGGTTGGCACCACGCATCGGGCAGGCCGGCTTCGCGCAGAATCGCCACAAACCGCAGGCAACTCAGCGGCGCCGCGGCCGCCGGTTTCACGATCACCGGACAACCGGCCGCCACCGCCGGGCCAACCTGGTGTACGATCATGTTCAGGGGATGGTTGAACGCGCTGAAGGCCAACACGACGCCGATGGGCTCATATTGCGTAAGGGCGAGGCGTCCGGCCGAGGCCGCGTTGCGATTCATGGGGATCTCGCTTCCCGCCTGGGCCCGCAAGTGCTCGGCGCACAGGCCGACGCCGTCGATCGCCCGGTCCACTTCCACCAGCGAATCGGTCAAGGGCTTGCCCCCTTCGCGAGCGGCCTGGAGGGCGAGATCCTTGCGGCGTCGTTGCACGATGGCGGCAGCCTGGCGCAAGATGGCGATGCGTTTGGCGGGACTCAGCCAGCCGTCGCGGTTGCGGAACAGCTCGTCGGCGGTGGCCAGTGCCCGCTCGATGCCGCTACGGTCCACCTGTTCGACCGTAGCCAACCGCGAGCCGTCGAAGGGGGAGCAGACTTCGGCGTTTGGCGGGACGGCGCACGCGCCGGGAATCATCAGCGGGAAATGCTCGATCACGGTCGCGGTCTCCTATTTCTCCCCTGTCCCGACCAACCTTCGGTCGGTGCCCGGAGAGGGGCAGGGGGTGAGGGTGTTTCGTGCTATCCACCCTACTCATTCCTCGTCTTTCAACTCTGATCCCTCATCCGTTATCCTTCATCCCTCGCCGAACGGCCCTCACCCTAGCCCTCTCCCAAAGAGAGAGGGGACTACATCTCACACCGGGCACACCATCTTGCTCAACTGCTCCGTCAGCTTGAGGTTCTCGGAGTAATCGACGGGGCAATCGATCACCACCACCGTGTTGTCGGCGATGGCCTGCCTGACGATCGGTATCAGTTCGTCGGCCGCGCCCACGCGGTAGCCTTTGGCCCCAAAGCTTTCGGCGAACTTCACGAAGTCGGGGTTCTGGAACTGCACGTGGCTGGTGCGTCCGAAGCGTCGCAGTTGGTGCCACTCGATCAGGCCGTAGCCATTGTCGCGCCAGATGAGCACGATAATCGGCGTGCCGATGCGCAGGGCGGTTTCGATCTCCTGGCAATTCATCATAAAGCCGCCGTCGCCGATGACCGTCATCGCCACGCGGTCGGGATAGGCCAGCTTGGCGGCGATGGCGCCGGGCAACCCGATGCCCATCGCCGCAAAACCGTTGGAGATAATGCAGGTGTTGGGACGCTCGGCCTGGTACGTGCGGGCCATCCAGACCTTGTGCGCCGCCACGTCGCAGACGATGATGGCATCGGCCGGAAGCGCCCGGCGAAGGTCCCACGTGATCCGCTGCGGTTTGAGCGGCACACTGGGGTCTTCCGCCACTTCGGCCAATTCGTGGATGATCGCCATCCGAAGGTTGGCCGACGGGTAGCCTTCCAGGGGCTTCGCCAATTCACCGATGGCCATAAGCGCGGCGCCCACGTGCCCCTGCACTTCAACGGCTAAGCCATAGTACTCGTCCACTTCAGCCGGAACCGGGCCGATATGGATGATCCGGTGCCGTTTCTGGGGGTTCCAGGGCTGGGGACTGTATTCCACGATGTCGTAGCCCACCGTAATAATCAGGTCGGCCCGTTCAAAACCGCACATCACCAGGTCGCGGGCCTTCAATCCGAGCACGCCCAGGCTCAACCGGTGCGAAAAAGGGATTACTCCTTTCGCCATGAACGTCGTGGCCACGGGGATGTTCAATCTCTCGACAAAGCGGAGAAAATCCGAAGTCGCGCCCGCCCGAATGATGCCGTTGCCGGCCAAGATGATCGGGTACTTGGCCTGCGAGATCAACTCCGCCGCGCGGCGGATTTGCGATGCCGCCGGCACCGGAGGCACGGGCGGTTGCACTGTCAAGGGGGCCAAGTCGTCGGCCACCTCCATCTTGGCCACGTTCTCGGGAAAATCGACGTAGCTTACGCCGAAGCGGCCGCTCTGCGCCTGCTTGAACGCCTTGCGGACCACTTCGGGAACCGTCCGCGGCTCGATGATCTGGGCGCAAATTTCGAGATCGGATGAAACAGGTTCAAGAGATCGAGAACCTGGTGGCTCTCCTTGTGCATCAAGGTGGTTGCCGACTGTCCGGAGATGGCCACCATCGGGGCGTAATCCATGTTGGCGTCGGCCACGCCGGTCACCAGATTGGTGGCGCCCGGCCCGAGCGTCGCCAGGCACACGCCGGCACGGCAGGTGAGCCGGCCGTAAACGTCGGCCATGAAGGCGGCCGCCTGTTCGTGCCGCGTCGTGATGAAGCGGATGGAACTGCCCAGAGCGCGTCCATCACATCCAGGTTCTCTTCACCCGGGATTCCAAAGACGAACTCCACTCCCTCGTTTTCAAGACAGCGGACGAGTAGTTCGGCGGCTTTCACGGTGTCGCGCTCGGCTGGCGTCGTTGCGTCGATGGGGGCTCGGAGGGCAACAGTCCGCAACAAGTATATGCAGATTCAGGATCGGGTCAATCTAGCCCTCGCCTCCCCCGTCT
The DNA here is from genome assembly GCA_963759115.1 of uncultured Planctomycetaceae bacterium. Taxonomy (GTDB): domain Bacteria; phylum Planctomycetota; class Planctomycetia; order Pirellulales; family Thermoguttaceae; genus CAVWXT01. The sequence goes on along the minus strand of CAVWXT010000005.1, from coordinate 945,899 downwards.
TTAGTGGGGTACCGTGTTGCGCAGATTGCCGCGAGTTGCCGCGTGTTGCAGGCCGCGCAGATCGGTGTCCGCCCTACCGCCAGTTCCAGAACCAGTACCAGTAGTCTTCGATCAGTTCGTGGTTGGGATCGTCTTCGTTGACTTCCAAATCGGCCAGCGACAATTCGACCGTCTGCCTCCCCCGGCGAGCAATGCAGACAAGACCGAGGGACTCGCAGTCAAGATTCCTTGACGGATCGAGCAAGCCGACAACCGACACCGTGCGGATCACCTCCTCGTGAAGACCGACCGGCTCGGGGTACCGGGCCTGAAAGGGAAACGACAATTTCGAGGCCAGGTAATCGTAGTAGTCTTGGAGCGCCCCTGCCCGACTCCCGGCAAGGGGCCGCGTTTCAGGCCCAGGGCCGCTCGAATCCGCGATTCCGGATCGTCCAATGCCGGCGATTCCGCAACGAGTCGAAGTCCGTTCCAGTTTGCCTCGGTGTAGCTCGGCATGGCATCGTTTTCCTGTGAAGAGGGGGAACTTGAATTGCGTCATGCACATTCAGCCCGCTCCAGGGCGGAAGCCCATCGTTCAATCCGCTGATAGACTTCGCCCCGGTGGACAGGAATCTCGGAAGGCACGCGGAAGCCGAGCTTTACGTGCTTGCCCCGGACCTCCAAAACGGTGACTTCCATTTCCCGTCCAATGCGAATGCACTCTCCCGGTTTACGACTGAGGACCAACATGGGTTCACCCTCCCTGAAAAGAATCGCCCTTAGAAAAGAAGATCTCGATGTAATTGCCCCACACGGGTGGCCCATTTCCCCGCGCTTTTAGCCAAGTCGGCCTGGTATAAACAAGATCATACCATCTCGCCGGGGCAGGTCAAGAGCATACTGCGAACGCCGAAACGGCAAACAACGGGCGAAATCCCGCGTCTGGAGTCGTCACTCTCCTTGGTGCGGCTTTTCAGACGACACCGAACCCGTTATTATCGGGCCGTGCTGACTCGAATCCGTGACTTGAAGGCACCTGCCATGATCGACCCCACCTCGCGTCGGCGGTTCCTGCGGAATGTCGGCCTCGGTTCACTGGGAGTGATCGCGGCCGACCGGTTGGCCAGCGCTGCCGCCGCCCCGGGGCCCGGCGAGAAGATTCTGGGGGCCGAAGGCGTGAAGACTTCGGAGCGCCCAAGGGCGTCTGGCAACCGGTTTCCGATCGGAAGATCCGCGTCGGCATTGTCGGCTACGGCGTCTGCCAGTTCGGCGCCCAATTCAGTTTCCAAGATCACCCCAACGTCGCGGTGGGGGCCGTGAGCGACCTGATTCCCGAACGGTGCCGCGAGTTGGCCAAGGCCTGCCGGTGCGAGAAGACGTATCCTTCGTTGGAAGAGTTGGTCAAGGACAACACGCTGGAAGCCGTGTTCGTGGCGACGGACGCTCCCAGCCACGTCAAACACTGCCTCGACGTCCTCAAGCACGGCAAGCACGTGGCCTGTGCCGTGCCGGCCGTCTTCGGATCGCTCGAAGACGCCGACCGACTGCTGGAGGCGGTCAAGGCGAGCGGTCTGAAATACATGATGTTCGAGACGTCGGCCTTCCATGAAGACTGCTACGCCATGCGGCAGATCTATCGGGCAGGCGGATTCGGCAAACTCGTCTACACCGAGGGCGAGTACTTCCATTACATGGCCACGCCGATCGCCTCGTTTCGCGATTGGCGGGTGGGGCTTCCGCCGCAGTGGTATCCGACCCACGCCAACGCCTATTACGTGTGCGTGACCGGCGGCAGTTTCACCGAAGTGGAATGCCTGGGAATGCCCAGCGTGATCGAGCACCTTCAGCCCGCGAACAACGCGTATAAGAACCCGTTCGGCACCGAGATCGCTCTCTTACGCACCAGCGAAGGCGGGATGGCGCGGATGGTTGAGAGTTGGGACACCGTCAGCAAGGAATCGGAGACGGGCCGCGTGCGTGGGCAACGCGGGTCGATGACGGGAATGAACTATTCGGGGCTGGACGAGAAGTTGCCTTCGCTCAGTCGCCCGCCGCTGCCGCCGACCGTGCATCCGGGCGGCCACGGCGGCTCGCACGGCTTTCTGGCCGACGAGTTCGTCACGGCGATCCTGGCCAACCGCGAGCCCCTGGTCGACGTTGTCGCGGCGCTCAACATGACCGTGGCAGGGGTGGTCGCTCATCAGTCGGCCGTACACGGCGGCGCGAAGCTGAAAATCCCGCAGTATGCCCGGCCGGCGCGGGGATGAAGGCGCACTGCCATCCCGGTGAACCGGCAACGCTGCCGCATCCGGCCACACCTCGTCAGATCGAATTCTGCGAGTTCCCCTACTTGGGAGGCATTAGATGTGGAATTCGGTCCGTTTGACGCAAGCCGTTGCCGCAAAAACGCAGTTCCTTGGTTGTCCGTTGCCCTGATTTTTGTGATCGATAAGAGGTGCCGCGAAAAATGCAGTACGAGCGCGGCCACGGTTCTTGCGTACGACACTCGCCTGGACGCCGCTCGACAGGCCCCCGGCCGGTAATTAAACTGAGGGTTCTGCACGGCGATTTCCCGGCTGGCGGAGCTTCGCGGTGCGACATCGCGTCGCGTGTGCCACCCTACCTACCGTTCCTTGCTCGAATGAGGATGTGCTATGGACTGCAAACGAGTCTTCTTAAGTGAAAAAGAGATACCGACCGCGTGGTACAACCTGCAAGCCGACCTGCCCAAGCCGGTGCCGCCGCCGCTGCACCCCGGCACGATGCAACCCATCGGGCCGGCCGACTTGGAGCCGATCTTCGCCAAGGCGCTGATCGCCCAGGAGGTGAGCCAGGAACGGTGGATCGAGATTCCCGACGCGGTGCGGAAGGTGTACGCGATCTGGCGGCCCTCGCCGCTGGTGCGGGCGACGAACCTGGAAAAGGCCCTCAAGACGCCCGCCCGCATCTACTTCAAGGACGAAAGCCACAGCCCGCCGGGCAGCCACAAACCCAATACGGCCGTTCCCCAGGCGTACTACAACAAGATCGAAGGCATCAATCACCTGGCCACCGAAACCGGGGCCGGCCAGTGGGGCTCGTCGCTGGCGTTCGCCTGCTCTTTCTTCGACATGCACTGCAAGGTGTTCATGGTCAAGGTGAGCTATCATCAGAAGCCGTACCGCCGCTCGATGATGCACATCTGGGGCGCCGAGGTGATCCCCAGCCCGTCCGATCAGACCAACGCCGGCCGGCAATTGCTGGCCGCCAATCCCGAGTCGCACGGCAGCTTGGGAATGGCCATCAGCGAGGCGGTCGAGGCGGCGGTGACCAGCGAGAATACGAAGTACGCGCTCGGCAGCGTGCTGAACCACGTCATGCTGCACCAGAGCGTGATCGGCCTGGAGGCCGAGAAGCAGATGAAGCTCTTCGAGGACTACCCCGACGTGGTGATGGGTTGCGTGGGCGGCGGCAGCAATTTCGCCGGCCTGGCCTTCCCCTTCTTGCGTCACAAGATCGCCGGCAAGAACATCCGCTTCGTGGCCTGCGAGCCGCACTCCTGCCCGTCGATGAGCCGCGGCCAGTACCGCTACGACTTCGGCGATACGACCAAGCTGACGCCGCTGATCAAGATGTTCACGCTGGGCCACAGCTTCATGCCGCCGGACATTCACGCCGGCGGGCTGCGTTATCACGGCATGGCCCCGATGGTCAGCCTGGGGGCCTCGCTGGGGCTGATCGAGGCGGCGGCCTTTCATCAGGTCGAGTGTTTTGAGGCGGCCAAGCTCTTCGCCGCCACCGAGGGGACCATTCCCGCCCCCGAATCGTCCCACGCCATCCGCGGCGCAATCAACGAAGCCATCCGCTGCCGCGGAGACCGGCGAAGAAAAGTGCATCCTCTTCAACCTAAGCGGCCACGGACTGTGCGACATGGGCTCCTACGACCGGTTCTTGAGCAACAAGCTGGAGGACTACGCCTATCCGCAAGACAAGATCGAAAAGGCGATTGCGGAGTTGCCGGTGGTGGGGTAGACGGCCTCCCCGACGCGGATTGAGTTCGGGGAAGCGGTGGTGGATTTTGCTTTAGCGTGACGTCGGCCGTGAAGACAAACAACCCCCTCGGTTTATTGGGTAAATGGGTGATAGCAGGGGTGCTTGTGGCCCTAGCGTGCGGTCCAAATTCCAGCCAATTCGGGTGCAAGTCTAGTCGCACTGCCGATATAACCGCAATGACGGAAATCGCGTGCCATCGTGAAAGCAATGGCAGTAATTGAGAATGTTGTCAACGCCGTAAGCCACTAGATCGAGGGGGCGAGAGGGCGATAAAGCCAACCGCTTGAAGGTGCGCCCTGTGGTTGCTGACTTGTGTTGCGGCATGGGAGGGCTCTCGCTTGCAGCCAGCGAGCTCGGGATGCGCGTCGCGATCGGTGTGGACCTCAACAAGGCGGCAATTCGGACGTTCGGGTACAACTTTCCAGCGGCCGAGGCAATTGAGGGCAGTGTTCGGTCTCGCAAGATTCTCAAACGCTGTGCCAGCCTGCTCCGGTCATTGAGCGGTCGTTCCTCGCCATCTGTGATAGTGTCGGGACCTCCTTGCCAAGGCTTTTCGGCGGCGGGTTCTCGAAGCCCGTCAGACCCCCGCAATCAGATATTGCTTGCCGTCGCACGGGCGGTCGTCGAGTTGAAACCGCACTGCGCACTGCTTGAGAACGTCTCAACGGTGCTTGCCAGCAAATACGGTGTCCGGTTGGCAAAGCTGGAAGACATACTCAACGGTGCTGGCTATTTCGTTCAGAATGTGCTCGTTGATGCCGCCGCGTTTGGTGTCGCTCAAAAGCGTCGGCGCGCCTTTTTTTTGGTTTCACAGTGTGAACTCTCTACAAAGGATATTTCCGACCGGTTGGAACAGCTAGCGCGTCCGAGGAATAACGTTGCCGCAGCGCTCAAAGGTTTGCCAAAGCCAAGGGTCCGTCCGGACAACTATACCGACGATTGCGACTACGGCGGCATTCCGAACCATTTCGCCATGCGACACTCGAAGCATGTTATGGACAAGATAGCTGCATTGGAACCAGGCACCGGGCCCATGTCCTATCGCCGCCTGCATCCGTCGCGGCCATCCAATACGCTGTTCTCGGGCCACCGCGCACCGCCCGCCCACTTCGCAGAGCCACGCAGCATTACGGTGCGTGAGGCCGCGCGGCTGCAAGGATTTCCTGACACTTTCCGAGTCTACGGCTCCTTTGCAAACCAAATGGAGCAAGTGACTAATGCGGTTCCACCGCCGCTGGCGCGCGGTGTTGCACGTGCTGGCCGACCTGACGGGAGTTCAAGTCTCATGAGTAAAACGACCAACGGGAGTTCGCTGGCAGACAAGATACGCGCCACGAAGACAACTCGCACGCCCGTTCAGACGCCCCTGAAGACTGACCAGCGAGTCTTGGCTCGCATCACTGACGGGATTTACCGGCAACCTGCATCCGCGCTTCGTGAACTCATTTCAAACGCATACGATGCGGATGCGACGGAGGTAATTATTCTAACCGATGCGCCGCGTTTCTCCGTGATCAGTATCCGTGACAACGGGCTTGGGCTCACGCCGGAATCGTTGCAGCACTTGGTTGAGCACATCGGAGGTAGTCCCAAACGCACGAGCGAAGGCGCTGATCTCCTTGTCACGACAAGGGATGATCCCACACGAAGTCCCGGGGGACGCCAACTTATAGGAAAACTCGGCATCGGCCTGTTCTCTGTAGCTCAGTTTACGCATCACTTCTTAATGATCACGAAGACACGTGGAGACCGGTTTCGAACTGTAGCTGATATTACGCTTGGCCCAGTGGATCAAGAACACAACCCGCCCAACACGGAACGTGGAGGTCATCACGAAATTACGACGGGGCACGCTCAAATTTGGACTGAACGCGCCGCGGATATCGAGTCCCAAGGAACTGAGGTTAAGCTACTTGAACTTCTGCCGCGAACGCAAGCTGAACTTGCCAGTCTCGACCTGTGGGCAAAGATTGACTTTGAGAAAGAGACTGAAGGCAAGGTTCTGACTCGCACACCGGATTTTCACATTGGCCGGATGGATCCCAAAGATCCCGAGGTCTTTTCAGTTGAACCACGTCTTCCCTGGACCGAAAAGGACAAGCCGCGGGCAAGGTTTGAGAAGCTTGTGGCGGCTGTGCGCGGGTTGGCTGGAACGGACAAAGATCTTGTGGACCTTGAGGCCGTCTGTGACCGGTATCTGCAAACACTTTGGACTCTGGGTCTGGCGGCACCGCTGGATTACCTGCAGGGACATCCCTTCGATCTTGCTGCGAATGGCGAATTTCTCCCCTACCAATTGGAGAACCGGACTCGTGGGCAAGCTGAGTTGCTCAAACCTAAGAAGGGTGAGTCGCTGCGAACGGTTCTCAATTTGAGATCGCCGAACCTGCGGAGAGGCGATCACTTCGAGGTTTTCGTGGATGGGATGCAACTCTTTCGTCCGCTCCTGTTTCTCAAACAGCCAAAGACCCAGAATGCTGTCAAGACTCCGCTTCTTTGTGCCGGCCGATGTCGAGAGGAGTTTGTCGACAAGCCGGTCTCGCTTAGGACCGGCGAATCAATAACTGTCGGGATTATTGGGGTTTGGCGACGTAGTTCCATTTTGGCAGCAAGTCGTCAAAGAGAATGGTCATGGCGGCTTTGAAGCTGTCGGCGACCTTGCGACCGGTTTCATAGATGCGGTGGATAACATTGACTGTCGTTTGCAGGCCGGTGGTGGTCGAGGCTTTGCGCATCAGGCGGACCACGGTGTCGAGCGTGTCGAACAGCATTCCTTGGCAGGCGCGACCGACATGGGGAAAGAAACGGCGTTCAATCGGGTTGAACTTCGAGCAATAGCTTGGGTAGTGGGCCACTCGGATTTCTACTCCCAATTCGTTGACGAGGTGTTGCAAGTCCTGTTTGAAAAGATACTGAGCCGCCGAATTGCTTCCGCCACAGTCGCACAACAAGAGGATGGACTTGGCGTGCGGGTAGCATCGTTGGCCGATACGGTTCCAGTACCAGCGGAAGCTGTCGCACGCGAATTGGCTCGTGTCGTGGCTCAGGCCGATGTTGAGATGGCCGCGATTGCGAAGGAGGTCGTAGATGCCGTGCGGAATAATGACGCCGGTAGCCCAACTGGGAAAGTCGTGGTCGAACGCCCGGAAGGCCTGCTGGGTCCACACGCGGCCCTCCCGAAAGAGTTGCCCGAGATGTTCTTTTGCCTTGGTATCGAGGGAAAACACGGGGTCGCCCGCCGCCAAGTACTTGGCCTTCAGTTCGGCGATGCGGAGGAACTGGGCATCCCGATCAGGGCTGTGTCCGCCTGCCAAAACCTTGGCGATCTTGTGTCGCCCCAACTTCTGCTCTTTCATCCAGTCTCGCACGACCGGTGGACTGACGGGAGTTCCCATGTCCGTCACGGTGTCCGCGAGTTGCCGCGACGAGAGGTCCGTCCACAGCACGCCGGCGTCATCGGGATTGCCCGCTGTGCGGACTTCCAGCACCGACTTCAAGTTCTCCACAAGTTCGGGCTGGGTCTCGACCATTTTTTTTTCGCCCGCCGCCAATTCGTCGCACTCGTCCCGCTGCCGGATCGTGTGGCAACTCGTCCAACTCGGCCAGTCCGCGTTCAATGGTTCGCTGCGAGCATCCGAACACCTCGGCCACATACTCGATCCCGCCATGCCCCAGCCGCCGAGCCTCGACGGCAGCATACCGTCGTCCATCTTTCTCGGACAACGTTTGATAAAAGGCCCGAACCTGTTCCACCACTTCCGGATCGTACTGCAACTGAAATACGAAGGCCATCCTTGGCTCCATTCAAAAGGACCATGAGAAACTCCATACACTAGCCCCCAGTCTATCAGATATGCCACAAAACTCCGACACCTATTGATTCGCCGGTCCTTAGTGGAGGGCCGCTGGAATTCGAGGCTTATCTCTTTTGGACGCCAAAAGTCCTCCCGACACAGCACCAGGGGGTGCTGGTCCGTGTGGGGAATGCGTCGGGAGCGCCCTTTGACCGAACATTTATGGGGTATCAGGTGTCTGAACAAACGCGGTTGCGGCAAATCACGGCCGAGATCTTTGTCCAGGAGGGGTTGGAGGGCGCGATCAACCTGGACCGTGAATCCTTTAATTACGCCCACCCGCATTACCAGTTCATCGTCAAGTGGCTGCATTCAGCGCTTCGGCAGCTAACCAACCGGCATAAGGAGGTTGGCAGCGGCATTCGCCACAAACGCCAGGCTGAACAAGGAGCAAAAGCAACCAAGAAGCTGGAAAAGTTGGTTGAACGACAGCTCAGGGATCGCGACATTGAGGACATAGCTGAGGTAAGGTTGCTCGAGCCAGGAAAGGAATTGGATGCACCCGAATTGCGGGATCAGGGAGTGATCGCGCTGCGGAAGGAATTGGTTGTGCCAGAATCGCGCGCTGCCCGACAGACGGGCCCTGGACAGCAAAGAGAGGCGTTTCTGGAAACGAAGGCAGTTGCTATAGCTCAGATTCTGCACGCCTGGGGACTCATGGACACGCTCTCGTTTGAAGATCAAGAGCGGCTGGTGCATGACATACTGGAAGTTGCGACGGCTGAGGTTGAATCATGAGTGCCCACAGCTCTGACCTCTCGGACGACATTGTTCAGAGTGTGGCCCCCGAACACATCGCGCCGCCAAGGGACGAGTTCAAGCCCTGGCACAAAGTCCGCAAGCAGTTCATTCGTGAACGGCAGTGGAACGAGCTGATCGACCGCATGGTCAAACGTTACTTAAGATCAGATCTACAGAATGAGGAAGCAGATTGGTCACTGGAAGAGGAAGAAGACACTGCAAGCGGGGGGGCCGTGGAAATACCCGATTCAGTTCGTGTCGAGCGCCCTTTGCGATGCCTCGTGATTCCAGGCGACGATCTCCTGGATATGCGATCCCTGTGGAAACGCCTGTCTGTCCATAAATGCTTCATTCGGTATCTCGGCTTTAATGAATCACATGGCTCACACCAGAGCGGCACGCGAGTCCATGTGGCGAACAACGAAGTCACCTCACTTGACCGTGCTAGACCTGATTCGCTTGTGCTGGCCGACCGCTTTCAGTCAATTGCGAGTCCGAATTCGCAGGCGTATCGCTACCTCAAGGAGTACGGGCCATTTCACGTGGTGAATCTGGACTTGTGCGACTCGCTCTTTCCCACGACATCCAAACCTCCAACCGCCTATTTCACTGCGATCTACCAGCTTGCGAAATATCAAATGGAGCATCAGACCACACCGTGGCTGCTGTTCATCACTACTCAAGTCGAACCGGGAGTTGCAAGCGAGCCAGAGTTGCAGAAACTTTGCAAGCCCATGCGTGATAATTGGGACAAGCATCCGGGTTTTGCCTCGCGGCTAAGTGCGCTCTTGCAGCCCCATGTGTTTGGGCTTCCGGAGTCTGCTATTGATATCTCAGCGCTCACCGAGGAAGACATGGTCCAAGCCTTCGGTGTGGCGTTGGGGAAATATCTCTTGCGTCTGACAGCATCCGGCCACCCGAACTGGTCGGTGCAGATGCTGCGCAGCCATCGCTACGGGATCAATCAACAACCGCGTGTCGACATGTTGTCCCTGGCCTTCCAGTTCCGCCGAAAGTTCTCGCCGCCGGTGGATACTACGGGCCTCTCAGATGTGCAGATAATCGTCCCGAAGTTTCCGAGCGAACTGGAATGTGCTGTGAAACTGGTCGCGGCAGTTGAGAATATCACCAACGTTGATGAACTGCTTCAAGCCGACGCTCAGTTGCGTACTCAAATGGAGACGGCCAGCGCTGACTTGTTGGCAGAAGCCGGCTACGATCGAGAGAGTTACCTCGCCTGGGTGCGTTCGGGCGAAGGTGCCGCTGACGGTCCGATAAATGACTGACGTCTTCACGAAAGCCAAGCGTTCGCAGGTCATGTCGCGAATCCGATCTCGCGGCAACAGAGACACCGAACTGCGGCTAATCGAGTTGTTTCGGAAGGGCGGACTCAAGGGATGGCGGCGCAATCAAAGGCTCGTCGGAAAGCCAGACTTCGTCTTTCGAGCTGCCCGTGTTGTTGTCTTTGTTGATGGTTGTTTTTGGCATGGTTGCCCCAGCTGCTATCGGCGCCCAAGTTCAAACTGTAAGTACTGGGATGCCAAAATCGCGTATAATCGGCAACGGGACCGAGACGTGGTGCGTTTGCTTCGAAAGCTCGGCTGGTATGTGCTGCGGATTTGGGAGCATGAACTTTGCCCCCAGAACGAGGCTCAATGTCTACGGCGGTTGAACCGGATGCTAATCTGACTCCGTTTGGGTGAGAAAGGGCGGGCAGTCGCGCCGTACTGCCGTCCACAGGCCTCTTCGTTACCCGAACTTCACGCGGACCTCCGGCTCGGCTTCCACGGTCTCGCGGAGCTTGATCGTGGCACCCGGCGGAGTGCGGCGTTCGGAGACGATGCCGCGGGCCGTCGTGGAGAGGAACTCGTATAACAGGGCGGCGGGGCCGGTGGGGAAGCGGGTGCGAAGCTGCTCGAGCACTTCCGTCCAACGCAGGCCGCTGCGGTAGATCACCCGGTAGGCCGACATGAGTTCCTGGATCGACTCCTGGTCGTAGCCTGCCCGGCGGAGGCCGATTTTGTTGAGCCCGACCACCAGGCTGCTCAGGCCGTCGATGGTCACGTAAGGGGGCACGTCCTGCACGAGGTGGGCCTGGCCGCCGACCATGGCCAGCGTGCCGACGCGGCAGAACTGGTGAACGCCTGCCGCACCGGAGATATAGGCGCGATCGTCCACACGCACGTGGCCGGCCAGCATGGCGTTGTTGGTCACGATCACGTTGTTGCCGAGGTGGCAATCGTGCGCGATGTGCGCGCCGACCATAATCAGGCAGTGGTCGCCGATGATCGTGGCGTGATCGGGGACCAGCGCCCGATGGATGGTCACGTTCTCGCGAATGGTATTGTTGGCGCCGATGACCACCTGGCCGGGGTTGGCGGGGACGTGCACGTGCTGCGGAAGCCCACCGAGTATGGCGCCGTCGGACACGCGGGTGTTCGCCCCGAGGGTCGTCCCCTCCTTGATCGCCACGCGGCTTTCGAGGATGCAGCCGGGGCCGATTTCCACCCCCGCATCGACGATGCAGAAGGGACCGATTTGGACGTCCGGGCTGATGCGGGCCGAAGGGCTGACGATGGCCGACGGATGAATGCTCACGAGAGGCACCTCATGGAAGGGCGGAGCTTGGGCGGGCGAACTCTCTCCCGCGGCCGCCAAGTCCGTTAAACTCTATCGGTTGCCCGAAACCTGACGGTTAAAGGCGGCACTGTGCCTGCAATAGTTTTCCAATTTTTTCCAGTTTAACCCCCACCAGCGACGGATAAGAACCGCAAAGCGGACACGACGGACGTCAGGGCGAGGGCTCGACGTCAAGCGACCGTTTCCGCTCGCAATGATTTACCCTGGGTTCTTCGTTCCGGTTCCCTTCCGCCTGCTTCGGTGTTCCGTTAGACTGGGGTTTTGCCGCCACGGCCAACCCGTACTCGGAGCGATTCCCCATGCCGACTGTCGACCAACTTTATGATGAGGCAATTGATTTGCAGCAGGCGGGCAAGCTGGAGGAGGCCGTCGGCAAGCTTGAGAGCCTGATTGTGGATCACCCCGACTATGCCTTGGGCCACGCCGCGTTGAGTGTCTTCTACGGCAAGCTGAACCGCACCGACGAGGCCGTCGAACACGCCCAGCGGGTGTGCGACCTGGAGCCGGAGGACCCGTTCAGCTTCATGGCGATGAGTCTGATCTGCCAGCGGGCCGGACGGATTCCCGAGGCCGAGCAGGCCCTGGGGCTGGCCATGCAAAAGCAGTGGGCCGTCCAACGCGGAGAGTAGGCTATCGTCCGTGACCGCGCAACCCAATCGGCTTGATCCTTTCGGCCGCTACTTGTCCACGTCCCGGATTTCCACCAGCGTGTGGTGCACCAGGGCGTTGTCCTCGATGTAGCTCTCGTTGGTAATGGATCGCAGCACCTGGAGCACGTCGACGGCGACGTGAACCTGGTCGGCGATACTCTTCTTCTGGTCTTCGTTGCCACTCTTCGATGTCGCCTGATCGACGGCAAACTCCACCCAGGGCGTCGCGGCCTCGACCAATCCGGACCAGTTGAACCAGGCGACGATCGCCCGGGGTCCGTCGGTCTTGCCCAGCAGGCCGCCGATCGTCAGCGGCGTGGCCTTTAACAGCCGCTCGGTGTGTTGGTGCGAAGCCGTGAGCACGGCCACCTGGTCCGAGACGCCGAGATTCGGCACGATCTGCTCGTCGACGCCCCACTGCTTGGGCAGCGCGAAGCTGTAGATCGTGCCTCCCTTGCCTTCCGAGATCTTCGGCTCGGGAATGCGGAGGTCCTCGGGCACCTTGCTGTCCTCGATCTGGCGCACGGCGTCGATCAGGCCGTTGGCGATCGCCCGGTATTCGCCCAAGGCGTTCTTCAGCAACTTGGCATCGCTGATGCCGACCACGATGGCCGGCTCAACCATAGGCATGGGCTTCTCGGTGGCCGGCAACGACTCGACGAAGTGCTTGCTGGTGAGCTTGCCGTCGATCACCAGGGCCAGTTGACCGTCGGCCAGCGCCGGGAAGAGCATCTCGCGATTGGCCTTGTCCATCCGCACTGCCAGCGGCAGGGCCGCGTCGAGGAACTTCTTGGCCTTGTCGCGCTCCGCCGCGGGCATCCTCGGCAGGCCAAGCTCCTGGAAATAGCCGTAGCCCTTCTTGGCCCACTTGACCAACAGGTCGTAGTCTTTGACGTTCACTTTCTGCCGCAGCACGGCGCCGAGAATGGGGTTGCCGCCCACGTGTTCGACCAGCCCCAACGGCTTGGAACCGTCGAGGCGATCGTAGCCGGCCCAGGCGTACTGGTAGCCTTCCACGCCGCGGTCGGTCAGGAAGCTCAGGCCCATGACCGCCCCGGCCTGGGGGATCATGCCTTTGAGGTCTTCGGCCAGTGCGTCGGCATCCTTCTGAATCTGCTTCTCCTGCGCCTTGTCGAGCTTGGCCAGCGGCAGCAACTCGTCGGCCATGTCGAACACGTCGTCGATGTTCTTCTTCTGGTTATTCATTTGCCGGGCCAGGGCCTGGCTCAGATAGCCGATGGAGACCAGCCGCTTGCCGGCGTGCTTTTCCAGCGGCTTGAACTCCGGCCGATCAATAAGCCGATCGCCCTTGCCCAGTCGTTCCAGACATTCCAGCGACGAGCCGATGGAGAACAGCAGATAGTTGCCCCGCACGCCCATCGCGATCACCAACTTCGACGCCTTGAGCCGATCGACGATCTTCTGGGCGTCGCCCTCGTTGGCCTCGGCGTTTGTGAACATCTCCATCGGCACTTCATTCCAAGGGATCATGGCGCCGTCGAGACTCAACACCAAGTACTCGTGATCGCCGACCTTGGTCTTTTTGAAGCGGTCCTTGGTCTGCTCGTTCATCCCGAGGACGATGTTGGCCATCATCTCCAGCTTGATCAGTTGCTCCTTTGCCAGGTCGGGGTTCTTGAGTCCGAAGCCCACGACCAGGCTGGGCACGCCGATCAGATCCAGGTGTTGTGCCAGGGCCGACATCACCACTCTGGCATGGAGTTGGTTGGGCGTTAGATCCCTGGCCTTTCCCTTGGCCTGCAGCACCACCGGTCCGTAGCGCACGGAGCCGAGGACGTCCTGGGCAAGTTCCACGAAAGTGACGAAGTCTTTCGAGCCGTAGCAGAAGACCTCGTTCGAGGCCATGTCGAGCAGCAGGTCGACGTTCTTGCGGACTTCGGGATTCTTGAGGGCTTCCTCGAACTTCGCCGGCGGGCTGTCCGGGTTGCTCAACTGCATTTGGTACATCGAAAGGCCCATCTGCACGACGGGCATGGCCTTGATCTTGGCCCACGCCTTGCTCGCGGCGATGGCGTCGAATTGCTCGCGGTTGCGCAACATGCTGGAGTAGAAGGCGGCGTCGGCCGGGATCAACTTCAACGACGTGTCGAGCTTGTCCAACTCGCTTGCCGCTGCGAAGGGCGCGGCCCACCAGCCGCCCACGGTCAGCACCAAGGCCCAAGCCAGAAGGCGAAACACACTGCCGCCGCAATGTCGCGCGAGCATGGAAATCTCCTCATGACGACCAAAGGGTTTGTGAAGAATGAATGTCGGCCTCATTGCGCTCCGGCGTTCGCGCCGCAAATGGCCGCGAAACGGTGTTTCCAATATCGCCAACCTCCACGGACGCCGGCGCGGCATTCTATCAGGCCATGCGTGAGCCGGCAAGCAGGAGGGGGAACGTTCGGCCGCTGCCCCAACAATTGTCCCGTTCCGCCACTCCCCCCAGATGCCGCCCCCCATCCATACTCTCCCATCCACGATCCACCACCCCTAGTTCTTCCGCTCCGGATACACCACCAGTTCGACGCGGCGGTTCCGCTGTTTTCCCTCCGGCGTGGCATTGGAGACGATGGGATGGTTGGCGCCGTGGCCCACGATAAACAACTGGTTGCCCTGCAATCGCGTGCGGTTCACCAGCACGTCATAGACGGCCTGGGCCCGGGCGACCGAAAGTTCATGGTTGTTACGCCCCTGATTGCCGACGATCGGATCGTTGTCGGTGTGGCCTTCGATGCCGACGATCTGATCGGGATACGTGCGGACCAGTTCGGCGGCAACGTCGGCCACCAGGTTAGCCGCCCCGGCGCAGCCGTGCGCTGCCCGACTCGAACAGGCTATTGCCGGGCAATTCAATGCGAATCACGTCGCCGTCGCGGCGGACGAACACGCCCGGTATATTGGTCGCCGGCAGGGTCTGCAGGAAGCTATTGTTTGGGCTGATCAATACGCCCCCTTGCCGCTGCATGGAGGCCGTGAGCGTCTGCACCCGCTTGTCGTCGTTTTCCTTCTCGCTGCGGGCCTGCGCGAGCTGCGCGGTAACGCTGCGGAGTTGGTCGCGGAGGGCCGTCAACTGATCTTCCGACACCTTCGCTTGCTGCCGCGCCTGGGCCAACAACGCGCCCGTCTCCTGGTTATCGCGATCCAAGGCATTTGCCCGATCCTGGAGTTGCTGGTATTGGCGCGACGCGGCCGCCTGCTGCTGCTCCAATTGGGCGACCTTGCCCTGCAACACCATCGGATTGTTGGCGCAGCCGGCCAGGAGCAGGACTATGCCGATCCTTGGTGCCCAGGCGATCCGTGACATGGCATCCACCTGACGACTCCCTCGAACGAAGGGGGTTTGCGCGGAATCTGACGCGACAAGTGGGCCGGATCGTAGCAGGGCAGCCGGGGGGGAGCAAGAGCAGTTTTTGAGTGGGTGGGCCTCGCCGCCACGGAATCCCAGAACTTCGGTCTGAGGCTCTCCAACTCTCTGCTCAACACCTCCTCGGCATTAACAAGCCGGTTCCTTTCGGACCCAGAAGGAACTCTCCGAGCGGGTGGTGATTCCGGCCGCATCGCCAAATGACTACAATACGCGAATCGAACCCGTCTGTCGGGCAAATCATTCTCGCACATGTCGGCGCGGACTGTTAAGGGGGGAGCGGGACGAGTGTGCGCTCGGTGCCTTGCGGCTGGGCGTGCTGGCGCTGAGCACTGCACTGACCTGATCGGCGTGAGCGTAACAGCCTTTTCAGCGAGGGACTAGGTGACATGATAACACGTGCACTGGTGCTGATCCTGCTCGGATTTGGGCTTGCTGCTTGTGGTACAGATCCGGCGCCCGAGGTGAACTGGGGGCCTTGGCGGGTGCAGATCACTGAGCACTGGCCCGGCGCAGAAGCCGGGTACGACTGGGGGAAGCTCCCCGCGGGAATCGGATTATGGCGGGCGAAGGCGGTAAATGGCTTCACTGACTACGCAATGGGTTGGATGGCGGAGGGAGACGAGGGGTACGGCGTGGCGGGGCTGCTGGAGGGCGACTTGGGTATGGAGTCGCGTCTAGAGGTCAGCTCGTTCGGCGCAGGGGGGATCGGATTCTGTTGGTGATGGTGCTGCGTCAGACCGGGGGCGTTCTGCCGGAGTCAGTTAAGGGAGTCGTCAGGCGGAAGATGGGGCTGGTCGAGGGATCGCGAACGCCTGTGACATTCGCGGATGCGCGGTCGGTGAAGTTGGGGGGGAAGAAGGTGTCTTTTTCCGGCGGATTTCCAGAGGATCTGCCGGCCGGGGAGTACCGGGTGGCGGTGGAGCTGCGGGATCAAGACGGGAAGGTGAAACAGCGTTATGAGCGGCGGTTGGTGCGCGGCAAACAGGAGAAGAACCCACTGGCGGGGCTCAGCGACGCGCAGTTGCTCGATGAGTACGTGAAACGTGGCGAGGTGCTCAAGGGATCGGCGGTGGAGCCGATCGATTTGCCGTTACGAGGGCGGGCGTCGGCTGCCTTCGCGTACACGAGTCCGCCGTCCCTGGCTTGGGAGATGACGCACTTCGAGATCGTCCGGCGCGGCAAGCAGATCGTGCCGGCGCTCGTGAAGATGCTGGAAACGGAAGCAGTAAGGAATCCTGGGGAGGCTACGTTTTCCACGGCCAAGTTCGGATTTGCCGTCGACGTGATGCGGATGCTCCGCGAGATCGGCGATCCACGGCCGGTGTCGTTGTTGGTTCGAGTGATGGAGGGAATGGACGGCAAAGCGAACCTGCCGGTTCGATGGGAGGCGATGGAGACAGCCGCAGGGCTGACCTACGTCACTTTCCTCATTGAGCGGAACAACCCAGCGACGTCAGTTGCGATGATGGGCGACGGGGCATTGATCATGTCCTCTAAGGAGCGTCTACAGGATCCGAACGCGCGGCTGATAAGGGTGGCGGGCCTGTATGCGAAGTGGCTCGACAACGAAGGACGGGACCCGACCAGGTGGCTGCCCTTGGCTCGAGAGCGCGCACGAAGAGCATTGGAAGGAGATGATCCAGTTGCGATCCGCAGCGCAATCGCGTTCCTGCCCAACGAGTGGTACTCGAAAGGGCATGACGACCGCCCTGAGCAGACGATGCAGGCGATCGCAAAGATCATGGCGCGCAGCGACCAGACGGTGGTCAAGGAACTGCAAGGGTGGGCTTCCTTGCCCAGCGTCTTGGCGAGCTACGGGCCGGCGGCGAGGCCCTACCTAAATAACATGATCGATCAGGGCAAGCTGCCGCCGACCTGTAACATTCTCTGGGATTTGGATCGGGTGGGCGGGGAGAAGGCGGTGGCATTCATGGTGCAGGCCCTGCCGCAATTGCGGCAGAAGGTGAGGGAATTCGGGGTTGAGCTTGATGTCGACGAAGACCACATGAGCGATATGCAGGTAAGGGACGCGGTGCTAACGTACCGCGTTTGTCGCTGGGGCATCGAGCGGTGGGCCGGACGGACGTTCCGCAACGATCAGGAGGTTGTCGACTGGTGGGCCAATGCGAAAGGCCAGGGACAGCGAGAATGGCTGGAGGAAAACTTGGATCGCACGAGCACGGAAGCGGATGCGGGTAGCGCCAAGGCTCAATACATCATTCGACTCGTGCTTCCGGACTTGCCGCATGCCGACGATGACGACCCGTTTGACCCGCCCTGGCAGCGGCGCGCGGGGATGTCCTATCGGGAGAAGCGACTTGGGCCATACCGAATGCAATGGCTCAGGGAGAATCGGGCGCGCCTGGAGTATGATGAACGGCAGTCGTTTTTCACGCGCCGTGGTAAGTGATGGTCCGGTTCTTTGTAGGCCCAATATTTATTACAGGGCTCGACAAAACCTGGAAGGACGCACCACATGGTCGATCTGGGCATGCTGACTGCCAAAGAATGGTCATCGGCTACAACGCAACAGGCGCACGACGAGCGGCCCGTCTGCAGCGACAGCGGGCTTGGGCCTCGCGGGAATCTTCTTCCCGCTGCTCCAGCCGGCGGTCATGATGCCAACGACTTACTTCGTCACTTCGCTCTCGCACCGGGTAGGTTAACAGATAGAAGCCGTTAACCATTCTGTCACGCCAGACGGCGTTCCGGTCGCCAAGCGAAGGTCGCTGTGGGCAACTCCACGCGGAGAAGTCTTATGCGACCAATCGACGAATGGCTACTACAAAAAAAGGGGTTGACATTGGGCCAGGGTCTGTAGTATACGTGCGTGCATAATCTCGGGCCGCTGTCGAGCGGGTTTTCCGACTCCGTCCGTTCTTCTCCGCACGGATGGGGAAATCCGTCGTGCGGCCAAAGCCCCTGATCCCGGCGACGGCCGGTTGCTCCTTGACAACTCGCGGTTCGCTGCTGCCCGACGGGCAAAAAGAACGTCCGTCGTTGGCCTCACCTTCTGTCCTGAGCGTGGCCAGAGTATTTAGCAGTAGGTCCCGCTTGCCGAGCGGACCGCAGGGCGGAGGTGAGGCTCAAAAGCACACTGAGTCTCGCCCGGCAGGCGGGACCCACTGCCCACCGATGCACACAATTGTGCGTAGGGCCAACCGGCACGAGGACGGGAAATCTCTGGCACTGCAACTTCGCCAGAACGTCTTTCCCTGGCAGACGTTACGAAGAACGGACGGCGGACGAAAGGCAGTTGTGCAACGTCCCCCACAACGGGTTGCAGGCGGCGCACAACGTAAGTCACTTTGCTGCAATGGTTTGCGACGACGTTTTCGCCAGCGCAAAATTCGCTTGCCCAGGGGGTCGGGCGCGAAATTAAGGAAATGCCCTACCATCGGCGGGTCGGCCCTCGGGACTCGCTTCCACTCAACGCTCCCACGAGGTTGGCGAACTACAATTCCTTGGGAAAGCACCAGAGAGGCAATGAGGTTTCACATGCCACTGTTCGAGACTGCGACTGATCTGACCGCCGGGAGCGACTTGCTCCGGCGCCGACGCTACGGCCTGATCGAGGTCGCCGACGGCCAGTTTCGCCGCGTGCTGCTCCGGCCGTTTCCCACGATTGTTTCGATGCCCGGAATACGCTTGATCGGCCAGCAACGGCATCGACGTCGGACCGGGGATCGGATCCGGCTCTACTACAACCAGCCGCGGCGGTTCCCCAATTTCCTGGTGCTGAAATATATCGAGTCGGCTCGAAATACCCGTATGGCGACGGTCACCCGGGCGTTGGCGGTGCTCGACGAGATCGCCCGGCTCAAGCAGAGCGATGCCCTGCTGTGCGACGTGGCCAACGGGCGGATCACGGCCCGACTCCTTGGGCGTTGGGGTTGGGAGCCGCATTGTCCGTCGTGGTTCCACCGGCACTTCATCAAGCGCTTCTACGGCGTGTACCCCGCGCCGCCAACGTGGATTACCGCCGGATCTTGAATCGCCTCATTCGGCGTTCGTGCTTCTTCCTTCGTGCTTCGCCATCTGCACTTCGCGATACACCTCCAGGAAGGCATCGACCATGCGCTCCGGCGTGAATAGTCGCTCGGCCCGCCTACGGGCGCGGTCGGCCCGCCGGGATCGCTCGGCCGGATCGCCGAGCGCCTGGATGATCGCCTCCGCCAGGGCGCCGCTGTCGCGCGGCGGAACGACCCAAGCCAGCGGCTCTCCTTGCGGGTCGTCGCTCTGGGTGAGGTCGGGAATTCCGCCGGCCGTGGTCGTCACCACCGGCACTCCGGCAAACATCGCGTCCATCAGCGTCACGGGCAGGCCCTCGCCCGCATAGGACGGCAGCACGAGCAGGTCGGCCGCCCGGATCAAGTCGGGCACGTCGCGGCGATAGCCAAGGAATCGCACCTGCTCGCCGAACTGCAATCGCGCGGCCTGCGACTGGAGCGATTCTCTTTGCTCGCCGTCGCCCGCCAAGACGAGGCGGGCGTTGGGAAACCGCTTGAGCACCGGCGGCATGGCATCGAACAGGAAGCTGTGCCCCTTGGGTTCTTTCAGGCTGGCAACCACCAGAATCATGAGATCGTCGCTGCCGACTGCGGCGGCCAGGCGACCATGGCCGCGGTTTCCGCCGCGAACCTCCCGGGGATCGGTGGAAGCGAACACAACGCGCGTCATGCTCGGGGGGAGTCCGGCAGCCTGGCACACCTCGGCCACCGCATGGGAGACGCACACGACGCGGTCACTGAAGGCGTGGAATCGCCACGGTGCATGGATGGGCAGCGACACGTGCCGCATGGCAATCCGAACGGGAATGCCCAGACCCACGGAGGCCAATCCGGCCGCGGTCAAGGCGTGGGGATCGTTGTATTGGAGCACGTCGGGACGAATGCGGCGGAGGTGGCGGCGAATCTGCCACAGCCCCCACGGGCTGCGGCCGTTGCCGAAGAACTCGCCCACCGCAAACCCTTCGCTTTTCATCCGCTCTGCCAGGGCTCCGCCGCCGCGTGCCAAAATATGCGCCCGGTGACCGTAGCGGCGCAACCCCTGTGCCAGCAGGTAGACTTCCTCTTCGCCTCCGTACCACTTTCTCTGCGTGGAAGCGACGGCGATCGTCAGCGAGGAGTCAGATCTCATGGTTGGAAACGAAACAATCAGCGCCTCTCGGTGGGCGTTTGCGCCAAGCCTTGGCCTGCCGTGCTCCGCACCAGGATGTAAACGTCGGTGCATGTCGCGGGCAGCAGCGACGATGCGACGGGCTCCAGTCCGGCGGACTTCAGGCGTTCGGCCAGTGCCGTGCAGCCTTCGGCGGTCAATCGCTTGGTGGGCCGCAGGAGAACGATGCCGGCCTGGCTCCGCTGGACCATCGCGAGGATCGCGTCTTCGCCCGCCTCAAGACGAAACGCCTCGTAGGGCGCGCTCCGGGCGTAGTAGCTGACGATCGGCGTGATGCCGACCGGCCCGACCAACGTCGGCCGGCCAGGGAACTCGTGTTGCACCCACCGGCCCACGTCGGCCGCCATCTGTCGCGTCTCGAAGTAGGTCGCGCTGCCGGTCATGGCGTCGCCCAAGTTGACGGCAGCGATCAAGGCAACCGCCGCGGCCACCATCGCTCTCTGGCGGCGGCCGTCCCATTGCCTCCGTTCCCCCAATCGCAACAGCCATGCCAGCAATCCCAGCAACCCCAGCGCAGCGAACACGGAAGCCATCAGCACGATCGGCAAGGCATAGCGCGGGCAGATGTTCTTGTCGTACCACAATTGGACCCAGATGCCGCACATGATGACCACGGCGGTGCAGAACAATGCCTGGTGGTCGCGGCGGGCCCAAACCCGGCGCCAGCCCCAGATGCCGCCGAACATCAGCAGCGCGAAGACCGGCGACAGGCCTCGCGTCATCGTGGGAATGAAGACCCAGATCATCCGGCCGATGGTCATCGGCCGTTCGAGGTCATTGCCCGCGGCGTCCGCTGCCGGGCGGCCGAGCATCGATTCCAGCCAGGGCTGCACGCGGGACAGCGGGTCGAGTCGCATGGCCGTCCACCCAGAGTGGCGCGATATCCACAGGATGTTGACCAGCGCCAAAAGCGCGGGAAGAACGATCACGCACAGCGACCGCGCCCAGGAGCAACCTTCTTCGCCCCGTTCGCAACGCCAGCCACCGCCAGAACGTCCAGAGCACCAACGGAATCAACAGGAACAGGCCCTCGATCCGCGTGAGCGAGGCCAGGATCATCGCCATCCCGGCGGCCAGGAAGTAGCCGTAGCGGACTTCCGTCACCGCCCGCCATAGCCAGTAGATCGCCAGCATGAAGAGGAACCAGAAGGTCGGGTCGCGCATTACCTCGGGGCTCCACTCGATCATCTTCGGATGAACGACGTAGAGCAGGCACGCCACCAGCGCCACGCGATCGTCGAATTGCCGCCGCGCCCATCCCCACAGCGGCAAGACCACAAGGCTGGAGATGCCCACGCCCCAGACAGTGGCCGCCAGTTCCCAATCGAGCCCCAGCCGGTGCAAGACCACCAGGATCACGGGGTAGACGTTCAGGGCCATGTGTTGGAACCCCGCCCGGAAGTCGCCCGCCTCGATGGCCTGCGCCAGTCGAATGTAGAGTACGCCGTCGGGGCAGACGCTCGTGATCCGCAGGGCCATCACCGCCCGCGGCACCATGCACAGCAGCACCAGCAGCACCAGCAACCGGCGCCTCGACGGGAGACAAAGCCGCTCCGGCCCTGGCGCGGCAAGATGGTTCGGATAGTCGTCAGGCACCGGCAGAAATGAAACTACGTCGGCCATCGAAGCGATCTGCGTTGGTGACGATCCCCAGAGCCAGGCCAAAGGGTGCGGCAGTATACGTGGTGTGGCCGGCGCAATCAATATCAGCCGCGGCGGCGAGACGCGAAGAATGGGACAACTGGGGGGCCTGAGTTGCGGCTATTTCACTCGGTCAGCGTGGCCACCCGACGGATACCGTGTTTCAACTCACCTTGAGGGCCAGCAACTGGAACGTCGAGTCAAGCCAGGGCAGTCGACGATGCAGAAAGGTATAGACCCCGTTGGGGTATTCCTTCTTTCGGACCAAGGGGTCGCCGCGTACCCACAGCACCCGGAAGCCGTAATACTGTTCGAGGATCCTCCGCAAGACAGACGGCGAATAGTAGAACAAGTGGTGCTCGGTACCGTAATACCGGCCGCGCCGGCGCCGCCTGACGCCAAGTCGTTCCAGCAGCCCCTTGGCCGCGCAAGCCATCGACGCGATGTTGGGACAACCGACGAACATCGCGCCGCCCGGACGCAAGAGCCGATGCGCTTCGCGCAGACATTTCTGCGGTTGCTTGGGATGCTCCAGCACCTGGTCGAGGTACACGCAGTCGTAGGTCTCGCCGGGAAGGCCGAGTTGGCACAATTCGCCCGTGTAAATCGGGATGTTCATCTGCTCGGACAGCTTCGCGGTCGTTGCCCCATCGACGTCGTAGCCTTCGACAACCCAGCCGCGCCGCTGGGCGACCTGCAGTTCCCGCCCGTCGCCGCAGCCGATGGCCAACAGCCGGCCAACCGGCACGCACTGCTCGATCGTGGCGAAATTGTCGACGCGCCGCTGCGACTCGACGGCGGCATACTCGGGGCCTGCTCCAAACGGCCGATCCGGAGTCAGGTAGTGCGAGTAGAACGCCGACAGGTAGGCGTCGCTGTACTGCGGGTTCATAAACTTTACGCCGCAACGGCGACAGCGGGAAATCGCGATCCCCCGGTAATCCCGGTCGTAGGATTGAATCGTCTGGAAGGAGCACAGCGGACAAGCCTCCAAGGGAAGATCAAACTCCTGAGGCAATTGTCCAGACATATCTACGGTTGTTTCGGCGGCGTGGGTTTGATTTGCACGGACACGCCCACCTCGACCACATTGGCGCCGGCCAGGTCCGTCTCGATGCGGATTTTCGCATTGACTTTGGACTCGGACGCGCCTGCTTGCTTCGCCAGGAACGTCACGGGGAGAACGTGAGCGGTCTTGCTGTCGCCGGGCACCTTGCACTGAAAGCGATCGTCGCTGGACTGGGCCGCGACGATCCGGAACGGCACGCGGCCCTGAACCACGAGATTGCGAATCACGGGTCGATCGATCTCGGCCACGCCCATCAGCAACGGCGACGGCTGGACGCTCAGCGCCGCGACCACCAGGCCCTCGACGGTGACCGGCACGCCGCGCCGCCCGGCCGTCGTAGTCGTTGGTCACCAGCACCAACTGGTCCCGAATGTAGCCCGGTGGAGCGTTCTCCTTGAGCCGCACCGACAGGTTGTAGTCGACTTGGGTCGCTTGCACGGTTTGTCCCGGCTGTCCCAGCGTCGCCGCAGCGCGTTTGGTTTCGGTTGCGCGGACCTCAAGGTAGGGATTGGCGCATTTCCACCCGCGCGATCCGCCAGTCATTGCGGCCGGCATAGCTGACCGAGACGGTCTGATTCGCGCCGGCTCCCTGGTTGACGGAGCCGAACGACACCGCGCCCGGCTGCACGACGACGTCGCTGCGAATATAGGCGTGGATGTGGAGTTGGACCACGGCGGGGAAAGGCCGATCGAACTTGACCTCGATCGTGGCGTCCTTTTGCCCCATGAAACCCCGCGTATCCAGCGTGATCAGGATCTCGGCCTTCTCCCACGTTTTCAGGAACTGCCGGCTCACCTGCGGCGTGGAGCATCCGCAACTCGACGAGACCGACTCGATGTGGGCATCTTCCTCGTAGATGTTCTCGACGACGAAGCGATACTCCTCCTTGGCCCCGCGGGCGACCACGCCGAAGTCGTGCGACGTATTGTTGCCGAACATCGCGCGGGCCCAATCCTGGGCCTGCCCGGCCGAAACCCACAACAGCAAGCCGGCGACCATCGCCGCGCGGCAAGTCCACGATCCCACTCGCATCGTTTACGCCACTCCTGCCACGGTGCTGGCGAACTTGACCCCGTCGACCGCGCTTTTCCCGTAGAAATCGCAGCCGGCGTTCTCCCGCAGCAGGTCGCTGGCCGCCGCTCCGCCGACCATGATCGCCACGCTCGCCCGCAGGCCGGCCTGTTTGATCGCCTCGACCGTGGCGATCACCGACTTGAAGCAGGTTGTCAGCAGCACGCTCAGCCCCACCACCTGCGGCTTGTGCCGGGCGACGGCTTCGACGAACTTTTCGGGCGATACGTCCACGCCCAGGTCGACGACCTCGAATCCCACGCCGCGGAGCATGGTGACCACGATGTCCTTACCGATGTCGTGAACGTCGTGCTGAACCGAGCCCATCACCACGGTCCCGCACGACTTGGCCGCCTTGCCTTTCTCCAACAGCGGCGCCAACTCGGCGGTTACGCCCTTCATGATCATGCCGCCAAACATCAGGTCGGGCAGGTAGCAGTCGCCGCCGGCGAAGCGGTTGCCCAATTCCACCATGCCCCGGTTGCACTCGGCCAGAATGTCGTTGGGCGGCACGCCGGCGGCAATCTGCTCGCGCAAGATGGCCATCGCCTCGGTTTCTCGGGCTTGGGAAATCGCCTCGAAGAGACTGCCTGGTTGGCTCATTGATTTTCCTTTGCGTATGGTGCGTGAAACGCACCAAGACCGCTTGTTTCGGTGCGTTTCACGCATCCTGCGTCAGAACGACAGCAAGCACTGCCAGATGTACATGTAGCCCAGTGCGTCGACTTCCTCCCATACCCGCTTGACGAGCTTCTCGTCGCCGGAAATCTGGGCGAACTCGCCGCGCTTCTCGTCCCAGGGAATGCACGTTCCGGGCGGACGCTGGGGATGCTCCTGTTCGGCCATGTCAATAGACTCCGTACTCTCGGGTGAAATCGGTCATCGCCCGCAAGTTCTCCACCTTCGTGTCGTCCTGCATGATAGCGCTGGCGTCCATGACGTATCCGCCGTCGCGGGCCACGCCGTCGATAATCTTCTTGCAGCAGGCGCGGACGTCGTCCGGCGTGCCGAAGGCCAACAGATCGTTGGGCACCCCGCCGCTGATGCAGAACTTGTGCCCCACCGCCTTGTGAACCTCGAAGATGTCGCCCCGGTCCACGTGGTAGACGATGCTCAGGTCGGGCAACTCGGCAATCCACTTGAGGTTCGGGTTCCACTCGCCCTCGGCATAGAAGAGCGTCTGATGGCCCTGCGCCCAAAGCCCCTTGATGATCCACTTCAACGTGGGCCAGTAGATAGCGCTCGAACTGGCTCGGCGAGAGGAAGGGCACGCAGCCGCGGTGCAGCCACAGCCCCACCGGCACGTTCTTGTCGGGATCGGCGCCGCCGAGGGCCACGTGCAACAGGTGCGGGGCCAACGCCTCGCAGGCCGCCAAAACCTTGTTCGGCTGCCGGAAGAGGTCCATGCACAGCCCCTTGTAGCCGCGGAGCTTGTCGGCCAGGATATCCAGCGGCGCCTTGAGGATGCCCGATATGGCGCCGGGCGTGCCCGACTCGTTCCGCAACTGGGCCGCCTGCGTGCCGAAGCCGCTGAAGTAGCTCAGCATCGCCATGCCGCCTTTGAGGAACGACAGGTTGTTGCGGAAGCTCGTGGGCTGGCCCATCGGGCTGACGTCCCGCGACACCCGCGGAAGCCAAACGTTGAACAGGTAGCCCGTCGGGTCGGCAATCAGGGCGTCGTACTCGTCGGGCCGCATCCAGGCCTTGTCCTCGGGCGGCTCGATGTACTGGAACCCCGTGTCGGGCGGCACCTCCACGCCCGGCATGGCGTAGTATCGAAGCCCGATCGCCTGCGTCAGGCCGCTCCACAGGTACACCATGTTCCCCACCACGGCGTCCCAGTCGAAGTCGGCCGCACATTTTCGGGCGGCGGCGAAGGCCTTCTGGTAGTCTTGGGTAACCTCCTGGATCGTGTAGCCGGCGTACTTGGCGGTGAACTCGGCCACGAAGGGCCGAATCGGAACCCGGTCCGGCTTCTCGTTCCGCATCGCCTTTACGTAACGGTTAAGCCGTTGCTGGTAGCGCTGTTCCATCTCGGAGGGCATGTGGTCTGTCGCCATGAGTGGGGCTCTGCTGGGGCGCACGGCCTCTGTCGCCATCAAGCCGTACGGGCAAAGTGCGCGAATGTTCGCCAATATGGCAGACATGTCGCCGAGTGTCAATGTTGCCGGGCCCACACATCGTATGGCGGATTTACGACGCTTCGACGAGGGGGTTCCTCGTCTGGGAACCCGCGATCCTACCGCCCGAGAAGCGGCGCGTAGCGGGCGATCTGCAACGAGCAGCCGGACAGGCGCCGGCATTCACCACGCAGAGCCGGTCAGTACAGCATCCACGGCCGCAAAGATTGGGTCATCCTTCTCCGACTTCCGGCTGCCGTTGCCCAGAAAATCAAATTCATCCAGCCACCGCAGGTAGCCCAACGCGGCAGCCAGATTACGTGAGTTGAGGGCCGCGTCGTGGGCGGCAACGGCAGCCGCGGCTGTTGGCCGGATGACCACGGCCGGATAGGTGGAGGCGGCCGCACTTTGAGTGCCAACCGCGTTGAGCGCCAGTTTCGGCGCCGGGCGCTTTGTTCAAGCCGCTCACCAGCACCTTCCCCGTCGCCGTGTCGGCCAGCCCCTTGTTGTCCTGGATCGTGTAGGTACACGTGCCCGACAGCGATTGGCCAGCCAACAACGCCTGCAACGTCGTGGAAACACTCGGATCGTAACGAATCGTCTGATCGGCATTGATCGCGAGCGACGCCCCCAGGCTGCTGGCGGCATCCACCTGAGACACGCTCAACGCCCCGCTGGCGTTGCTGTCGTTGCTCAACACGGCGATCGCCACGGCCGTGGCCTTGTCGGTGGCCGCCGTGTCGTTCGTGGTCACCACCGCCGGCGCGGTAATGAACTTCAGCATCGTCCACGGCGTCGTGGCGTTGTACCGTGGAATCACCTGGTCGGCCGAGTTCACCAACCGGTCGCGGTTGTAGTCGTAGGGATTGTCGATGGCGGCCGGGTTGAACGGCGTGCGCGGATTCAGCCGGGCCGCCACGTCATCGGCGCCGTTGACCAGGGTATCGGTGGCGGAGTTGCCCGACTCGCCCACGGCGTTGCCGTAGTAGAACACGTCGTTTT
This sequence comes from uncultured Planctomycetaceae bacterium, assembly GCA_963759115.1. GTDB lineage: Bacteria > Planctomycetota > Planctomycetia > Pirellulales > Thermoguttaceae > CAVWXT01. The sequence goes on along the minus strand of CAVWXT010000005.1, from coordinate 918,551 downwards.
GGGCCAGGCCCGTATTGGCCGTAGCCTTCACCGTCACTTGGAGCCAGGTGTTTTGGATGGCCCCGTCGGCCCAGATGATCGTCACGCGGTCGATGCCGTTGACCTGCCGCACGGTGACGCTTAACGGGGCCGGGGCGGGCAGCCAGGTGTCGGGCGTCGCCGTGTTGCCCATCTTGAACTCGAAATCGGCGGCCGTGACGGTGCCCGGCAGGTGGTCGAAGTCGACCATGATGCCGTTGATGCCCAGGCTGTAGCTGGTGTAGTTGTTGAAGGTGGCGGTTTGGCCGGGCAGCAGCGCCGTCTTGCTCAGGTGCGGATCGCTGGAGTTCTCCGCGGCGATGGCGTTGTCGTCATAGGCGTTGGCAGCCGGATCACCATTGGGGTTGGCCGGGTCGGCGTCCCACTTCGAGTTGTTGTAGAAGATGTGCCGGCCAACGACGGAACTGTTGTCCGGGGTCAACGGGTCCATGCCCATCGCGACCTCGTATACGTCCGAGTAGCCGTCGCCATCGTTGTCGGGATCGGGATTGGACGGGTGTCCATCGTAGAGGTGGTCGCCGTCGGAGTCGCGGCCGAATTCTCCGTAACTCCACGGAGAGGCGTCGACGTCGTAAACCTTGGCGTCGCCGGTACGACCGCCGCCGTCGGTGGCCCCGGGGCCAGCGTAGGATCCCCACCAGTTGTTCTCTGCAGTCGCCGCGCCGCCGGCGCCCGAGACTTCCACGCCATACCTGTCGTTGCCGACGATGTTGTTGTAACGGATCGTCGCGCTTCCATACTCGACGGCGATGCCATCACCGGCGTTGTCTCTGAAGTCGGCGTATTCGATGGTGACCCAAACAGCGCTGCCCGCATTCACATCCAGTCCGTCCTGGCCGTTGTCGCTGAACATGCCTCCGTTTACGAGGATCGTGCCATCGCCGTCGAGATGGGCGCCGTCGAACGTATTCAGTCGCGCGGTCACACCATCCAGGGCAATACCTCCCGCGACGCCGAGAACGTACATTCCGTATAGACTGTCGTTGTACGTTCCCCCGGTGACCGCAAGGGACGCTCCATCCACCATAGTCAGTCCGAAGCCGTCATTGCCTTCGACGGCAACGTTTGTGATGGTCACGTCGCCCACATTCTGAAAATACATGCCGTCTTGCGAGTTCTGACTGAATCGACCGCCGCTGATGGAGATTGCGCCGATTACGCCGTCGGCCCAGAGACCGCCGAGTGAGTTATTCAAGGCGACGACATTATTCAAGGTCAATCCGGTGAGATCGACGGCATCAATTCCGTAGTCAACGTTCCCATCCACTTGAATGTTCGACAGTTCCAGTCCGGAGACGCCGCCCGCGCCGATCCCGCTATCAAATGCGTCGGTCACTCGGAGATCCCGGATCGTAACATCGTTCGCCTCGACGGTGATGCCGTGGTGCTGTAGATTCCGTCGAGCACGACGTCGGTTGCGACGCCGGTTGTTCCCCTGAGGGTCAGGCCGCCCTTGTCCACCGTCACGTTCTCGACGTAGGTGCCGGGTGCGATGCTCACGGTATCGCCCGCGCCGTCTACAGCCATGTACACGCCGTCTTGAATGGAGTTTCCCGAGTCGAACCAATAGGCCCGGGCCGGGCCGGGGCCGTCGGGATCCTCGCCCATCGCCGGGTTTGCCCAGGTCTTGGCCACATAGATCGTGGCGGGGACCGACGGATCTCGGACGAGGCCGCGGTAGTCTTCGACTTCGCCATCAGGCGCCGTTCCGGTGGGCGCCAGGCCGCCCGCCGTGCTGAGGCGAAACCTGGCATAGGTGATGCCGGCTACGGAACCGGCGCCGATGGCCGGCACGGAAAATGTGAGCAGGTTGCCCATGTTGGCCAACGGCAGATTTGCGCTGGAGAAGATTCGCTCGACACTCCCGGCGGAGTCGTCCCACACCCCGTCGCCATTGAAGTCGATCCAGGCGTCGAGCTTGGCATTGGCCACCGAAGTGCGGACGGAAACCATCGCGGTTTGCCCGGCGATCCACGGGCCAAACGACACGCCGTCCTCGTTGTCGGGGGTGCCGGTCAGGTTGTCGCCGTTGGCGGCCGACGTGGGCTGGCCGTCGGGCTCGGTGTCTCGCGTGGACCCGAGCATCGGCCCCGTCGCAACGTGCCGGGCGCCGTTGTCGGCTTTGAGCGTGGGATAGGGCGCCGGGGCGTCGCCGTAGTCGTAGGTCAAGGCATCGTTGTCGGTCACGTCGAGCGTGTCGCTCGCCGAGAGTTGTGTGTCTCCCATCTGGAAGCGCGCAACGCGCCAATCATTGCCCCATCCGGCCAGGACGACCAATTTCCCGTCAGCCTGGATGGCTGAGCTAGTGGCCCGTTGTGCGCCGCTTGAGGTTACCGACACCTGGAGCCGCCCATCGCCGTCGAAGCTAGTGTCGAGAGCCCCATTGACGCCGTAACGGACCAGCGCCACTTGGTTCACGTTGTCGGACGTTTCCGTATATCCCGCGAGAACAATTTTGTCGTCGCTCTGAACAACCATCGACGAGGCAAAGTTGTCCAGGCCGGCGGCGAAGTTCGTGACCACCTTGCCGTCGGCGTCAAAGGACGTGTCAAAGCTGCCGTTCGGGTTCAGTCGAGCGGCGGCAAAGTCGGCTGTATTGTTTGCCCCGTACGCGAGACATCCCAGCGCGATCCGTCCCGCGCCATCAACGGCCACGTCGAAGATTGAGGTATAACTCGTGCCGAAGCTCACGGTTTGCACGCCGCTCGTTCCAAAGGTCGTATCGAGCGTGCCATCCGCGTTGGCCCGGATGACCTCCGAACTACTCGTCCAATTGCCGGCCAGGAGGAAGCGGCCGTCAGCCATCAACGCGATAGCAGCCGCTGTAACGCCCATGCCGGAGTAGGTTTGGATGCCGCCGCTGCCAAAGGATGAGTCCAGAGCGCCGTTGCTGTTTAGACGAGCGGCGCGGAAGTAGACGGTGCCATTGATACCCAGTGCCAGCAGTATCTTCCCATCCAAGCACTGCGCCATATCTTCGATCCATTGGTTGGTGACGCCGGACAAATTGGCAATGCCTCCGGTCCCAAACGACGCGTCTAGCGAACCATCGGCGTTATAGCGCACAGCGCAATACTGCCTGTTCCCGATGCAAACCTTCCGCCCACCAGAATCTTGCCGTCTGGCTGTATCACGATCTTGTACGGGACGGGATACTGCGTTGAAAACGTGGTATCCACGACGCCATTGGCGCCAAAGGTCGTATTGATTGAGCCATCGCTATTGAGCCGAGTGATGCGCCATGCGCGAGAATTCGAGCTGACCTCAGATGCAGCCACGATCTTGCCATCGGGCTGTACGGCGGCGGCGTTGTGTGGCGGTTGGAATCGCGCATACAGAGACGTGGTCGCAAGGCCCCCGGTGCCGAATGACGAATCCAGCCCCACTGGCGCCCCTCCGATAACAGCGTGGGCCGTAATCGTCACCGTTTGCGTGCCATCGACGAGGGCGTCGTCCACCGCATTGACGGCGAACTGCACTGACGCCTCCCCCGCGGGAATCGTCACGGACGACGGTACCGTGGCTTCGCTGATGTCGCTGCTTGACAAAGCAACCACCAAGGGGCCCGTAGTGTCGGCGTTGCGGGTTACCGTGCCCGTGGTCGCCGCGATCCCGCCGCTCTCGACGATCGAATCCGCGGCAATACTGAGAGTCAAGGGTGGACCGTCGTCGTCAGTCACCTCCAGGGTGTCCGCACCGTCGATGTAGCCTGGCGCCGTGGCAGTGATCGTCACGGTCTTCGTGCCATCCGCCTCGTCATCATCCACGGCGTCGATGGGGAACGTGACCGACGCCTGACTGGCCGGAATGGTGACCGAACTCGGCACGGTGGCTTCCGTGGTGTCGCTGCTCGTGAGATAGACCACCAGAGGATTCGTCGTATCCGTGTTCCGTGTTAGGGTGGCGCTTGTCGCGCCTGTGCCACCGCCTTCTGATATTGAAGGTGCATTGATGGTCAGGATTAGAGGGGCAACTCATTGTCTTGGTTGATGGCCGACACGTCGGCAGGGTTGAGACCGTTGTAGTTGGGGTCCGCGCTGGTGGCTGCGGCGGTGATGACCGCGTAGGCGACGTTGCCGTCGACCTCGGCATCGTCTACGCCGGTGATGGTTACCGTCCGTGGTGAAGCCCAGTTGCTCGGCGTGAATGTCAAGGTCGGGGGTGAAACCGTTCCTTCGCTCGTGTCGCCGGAACTTATGCCTATCGTCACGTTGGCTGCCGGCTTGCTAGTCAGGACAACGGTGAAGGTCGCGGTTCCGCCAAGCTCGCTGGTCGTCAACCCCGACGTCGGGGTCACCGTGATGCCGGCCACATCGTTGTCGATCACGTCGAGCGTCGCGAACGCCTGGGGCGCGAAACTGAAGCGTGCCACCCTTGTCGCACCGTCGCTGACGAGCAACGCCAACAGGTTTCCAGTCGATTGGAAAGCGGCTGCATAAATCGACTCGGCCTTCGGAAACGGCTGGAGAGATAGCACTCCTTGCCCGTCTCCATCGAAGCTTGTGTCAAAGGAGCCGTCTGAGTTAATGCGGGCCAGCATCAAGTCTTGGCCGGTGATGTTGTCGGTAAAGGTTCCGCCCGACAGCACAATCCTGCCAACCTCATCAAGCGACATAGCGTACGACTGTGTGCTACTCCCGACATAGATCCCCTTAGTCCCGCTGCCGCCAAATGTGTCATCCAACGTTCCATCCGCGTTCAATCGAATTACCGTGCCGTTTGCGCCGCCGCCATTACCGACCCAGCCGTTAAGCAAGATTCGGCCGTCTGCCTGAAGGCCCAGATCCTCTAGCATGTACACGTTATACGCGCCGACGTAGATGGTTTGGATTCCGTCACCTGAGAAAGACGTGTCCAAAATGCCATTGCCCTGGTATCGGAAGACCGCAAACTCGCCATTCTGACCGTCTCCGTGTCCGGTTATCCCTGCGAGCAGGATCTTTCCATCCGGCTGGAGTTTGACTTGGGTTGCGTAGTCGGGGTTACTCGTCGGGAACAGGTCGTTGGTTACGATGCCGTTCGACCCAAATGCGGTGTCCAGCGTCCCATCCGGATTGAACCGGGCCAGTTGGAATTGCATGTCCAGCCTGTTGCTGGAACCAGAGACAAGGACTCTACCGTCGGGCGCCAGAGCCACATCTGTCAACCAGCGACTCTCCGCAAACTCTGTGCGAACCAGGCCATTTGCCCCGAAGCTGGTGTCCAGAGTACCGTCTGGCAGATATCTTGCCATACCCCAGTCCACGTAGGACGTGGAGCCGCCGTCGACTTCACCGACCACGACGATCTTGCCATCCGACTGGACGGCCATGGTGAGGCTGCCCGCCGGTGGAATTAGGAAACAGAGTGGAAACGGCTCCGCCGTTGCCGAACGTCGTATCCGGCGAGCCGTCGGGATCCCGGGGCGCCAGTCGCCACGCATTGGCGGAGTCGGCATCGTCACCGAGCGTGAGCACCTTCCCATCGACTTGCACGACTAAGTCCAACTTACCGAAGGCATCGTTCTGTTCGATACCGGCCGCGTCGAGACCGCCAATGCCAAACGTGGCATCCAGCGTCAGAGGACTCGGCACGGCGGCCGTAATGGTTACATTCTGGGTGCCGTCGACGACGGCGTTGTCCACCGCGTTGATGTTGAAGGTGGCCGATGCCTGATTGGCGGGAATCGTGACCGAGCCGGGCACGGCGGCTTCCGTGGTGTCGCTGCTCGTGAGGTACACCACCAGAGGATCCGTCGTATCCGTGTTCCGCGTCACGGTGGCCGTCGTCGCACCTGTGCCACCGGCTTCGGATATCGACGGCGCGGCGATCGTCAGGGTCAGCGACGCTGAAAGCAGCCGGCGGTCTTCAAGCGGTTCGAGCAGCAATCGGCGGCCGGTGAGAAAGGACCTTCCGCGGGAAGGACGACGAGATGAGTTGCCAGACCGCGATCCCAGGGAACGAATGGAGCGGTTCATGCGAGACTCCTTCAATAAGCAATGTTCCGCGTAGCTTTCCACCCGTAAGATGAGTGTCAATTTAGAACATTGCGAAAAATATGTCAAGCGGACGGGCGATGATACCCCCCCCACGCGCTAACTTTCCATAGAGGGGGTAGATTTCCGCTACGCGAAGAGTGGGGGCACAGGCGCGAGAAGACCAAGTTGAGGCAGTAGGGTTACCGCCTAGTGGTCTGTCCAATTTGACTTTACTAATTCGCTACATTCTGGTATTTAACCGGGCGGATGGATCGTTTGTCGCCTCGGCAGTACAAGGATGTAGCCATGAAAAAGGTGTTTGTTGTTCGTTTGACGGAGGGGGAACGGTTGGAACTTGACGCCTTGGTGCGCAAGGGAAAGGGATCGGCGCTGTCCATTGCACGTGCCCGGATTTTGCTCAAGGCGGACCAGGGCAAAGACGGCGAGGCGCAGACCGATGCCCAAGTCGCGGAAGCCCTCAGCGTCGCTGCGAAGACGGTTTTCAATGTTCGCCGACGGTGGGTGGAAGAAGGACTGGAAGCCGCACTCCGCCGGAAGAAACAGGATTGCCCGTCTCGTTTACGTAAACTCGACGGCGTAGCCGAGGCAAAACTTGTGGCCACCTGTTGCGGCCCCGTTCCCCAAGGGCGGGCACGATGGACATTGCGGATGCTCGCCGGCAAGCTCGTCGAATTGGAAGTGGTGCCTTCCATCAGCGCGGAAACGGTGCGCCGCACGCTAAAAAAAATGCGGTTAAGGCTTGGCTGAAACAGCAATGGTGCCTTCCGAAGAAACACGACGGGGAGTTTGTCTGGCGGATGGAAGATGTCCTCGAAGTCTACCACAGGCCCTATAACCCCCGCTTTCCCGTGATTTGCATGGATGAAGCCAGCAAACAACTTGTGGGCGAAGCTCGCCAGCCGTTGCCATTGCGTCCCGGCCAACCGTTGCGGTACGACTCGGAATACGAACGCCTCGGCACATGCAACATCTTCATGTTCGTCGAGCCGCTTCGCGGCTACCGGCATGTTCGGGTAACAGAGCGGCGGACTCGTGTGGATTGGGCCTTCGCGCTGCGAGACCTCTTGGACGAAAAGTACCAGGCTGCGGAGCGGGTCGTACTGGTCATGGACAACTTGAACACCCATTCGCCCGCGTCGTTCTACGAAGCGTTTGCTCCGGCCGAAGCCCGGCGGCTGACGCAACGCCTGGAGATTCATTACACACCCAAACACGGAAGCTGGTTGAACATTGCTGAATGCGAATTGAGCGTGCTCGGACGGCAATGCTTGGCACGCCGGATCGACGACGGGCAACGTCTGGCGGACGAGGCTGCCGCTTGGGAAGGCGATCGCAACCTTCGCGCTACCCAGGTCAACTGGCAGTTCACGACCAATGACGCGCGCGTCAAACTGCGTCGTCTGTACCCCGAGTTCGTTCGCCAAGATGAACACGCCGATCCCTGCGATTTGTCAAAGGTCTATCATTAGTAAACTCTAGTTGGACAGACCACTAGGCGACTATCTGGCCGCACACCTCGCCCGAAGAACTGATGCTTGACAGCCCGGTCGGGTGTGCGAAACTAACGATGGCAGTGCAGAGGCAGGCCCGGACCTGTCCGAAAACAGCTCCGCCATTTCGCCTTAGAGCGGATTTCAATCCGCTCTAACGGACTAAACTCCGTTCTGCGGGTTTGTGCTTGGATCGGTCCCCCCACCGCGAGTCGCCGCATGTCGATCATCGTCGTTTGTCCCGGATGCCAGAAGAGTTTCAAGGTCAGCGATAAGTTCGCTGGAAAGTCAGGGCCGTGTCCGAACTGCAAACGCACGCTCGAAGTGCCCGAAAAGACACAAGAGGTGACGGTCCACGCCCCCAAGCAGTTTGCCGGCGGCGGACGGAGCACAGCCGGGAAGCTGGTCCTCGAGCCCCTGGAATACGCCCACACCAGGCTCGACCCCGTGACGGCCACGATCATCGTCGCCGCCGTGCTGGTCGTGCTTGGCGTCGCCTGGGTGGGTGGGCGAACGGGGTTGTTCCAGAGTGCCATCGCCACGACCATCGGGCTGTTGTTGGTTTCCCCGCCGCTGGCCGTAGGCGCGTACACGATCCTCCGCAACGACGAGCTCGAACCATACCGCGGCACGGCGCTCTACGTTCGCTCGGCCCTCTGTGCCCTGGCCTACGTGTTCTTGTGGGGTGTTTTTGCGCTGTTGGCCAGCCGCGGCGTCATCACCGGAGACATCTGGGTCTGGGTGTTCGTCGTGCCGCCGTTCATGGTGGCAGGTGGCTTGATCGCCATGGCGGCCCTCGACCTCGACTTCGGCGATGGCCTGTTTCACTATGCATTCTACGTCTTGGTCACCGTGCTCCTGCATCGGGCCGCGGGACTGAAATGGGTGTGGGACATCACTTCCTCGTGAGCAACATTCTCGACATCCCTGAAGTCGTCGCCCTGGATAGCCGCCGCGGACTGGTGCGCATCCCGCCCGAGGTCGACGTGCCGCTGACGCCGCGGGTGCGGCAACTGATCGACACGGCCGAGTTTCGCCGGCTTGCCCGCATCAGCCAGCTCGGTCTGGTGTCGCTGGTCTATCCGGCCGCAATCCACACGCGTTTCGAGCACTGCCTGGGCGTGTACCGCTTGGCCCTGCTGTATCTACGACAGTTGGCCCACGACGAGCGTTTCACGCGAGCAGTACGCAGCGAGGATGCCGAGGTGTTTATCGCCGCCGCTCTGCTGCACGACCTGGGCCATTGGCCGTTCTGCCATCCCATCGAAGACATCCGGCTGCCGAGCGTGCCGAGCCACGAGCTTTTCGCCAACAGCTTCCTGCTGGAAGGCGAGATTGGCGACGTGTTGCGGCACGATTGGGGCATCAACCCGCGCGACGTGGTCGCGCTGCTTGAGCGAAAAGCCCCGCGACACGGCGGCCCGAATCCTCGCCAGCATGCTTTCCGGGCCGATCGACATCGACAAGATGGACTATCTCTATCGCGACAGCCTGCACGCGGGCGTGCCCTACGGGCGGCACTTCGACCAGCAGCGGCTCTTGGGCAGCCTGTGTCTGAACCAGGCCGGCGACGGGCTGGCCATCACCGACAAGGGCAAGACGGCCGCCGAACTGATGGTCTTCGCCCGCTACGTCATGTTCAGCGAGGTCTATTGGCACCACGGCGTCCGCGCCGCCACGGCCATGCTCCAGCGGGCGTTCTACGTGCTGCACGGCGGGCTCGACCTGGACGGCCTCTTCCGCATGAACGAGCACGAAATGATCGACGAGCTTGCAACGGGCGGCCGGCGGCACGGGCTCAGCCAGTGGTTCGGCTGCCGGCGAACTGCTGCAAGGGCTGTTCGGTCCCACGCGGCGGCTCTACAAGCGGCTGACGCAGTACAGTTTCCTGGAACATGGCGATCTCTATCAGCGGCTGGCGCGGCGGCCGTATCCCTGGCTGACGGCCTGTGCTGAGCGGTTTGCGGCCATTGTCAGCGGCGTTCTGGGCCGGGTCGTGGCCCCGCACGAAATTCTCTTCGATGCGCCGCCGGTCGCTCGCGAAGTGCAATTCGACGTCGAAATCCACTTCCCCAAAGAGAACCGTTACCGTCCGCTGGGCGAGGTTTCGCCCGTGATTCGCACGCTGGCCACGGAGCAGTTCGACGATTACGTCAAACGGGTCCGCATCTTCGCCCATCCGCGGATCGTCAGCCAGTTGCGGGCTCTCGGCAAGCTGCCGGAATTACTCGATCAGGCAATTGCACAAACCGAGTGACCTTTGATGACCGCGGACCCGATGGAACGGAGACACACTCTCGCACTTGGACGGCGTGGCTGTTTGGACCGTCGCTTCTTGCCGATGCCAGTGCCGTTGCGTGGCTGCTAGTGGCGTACCTGGCCAACCACGAAATGTCGTGTGCCGCCTATAGTGCCTAATACGTGCGTCCGTCCCCTTTATGCTCCCGCTCCGGCCCGTTCTCAGCTCCTAATCATTGCCCAAATACCACCATCTGGGTGGGGGCAGTTGGTCTTGCTCGCGCGGACGTTCTCCGGCATAATCCTCCGCCTTGCACCAGGCGATCGAGCATCAGGGGAGCGAGGCGGCCGGGAAATGGCGACTGAGGAACATCTGAGCGTGACGATGCCGGCCGCTCAAGGCCCATGCGGAACGCGACTGACCCGGCTGCAAACCGTGGGGCGGGCCCTGGCCCATCGCAACTTCCGCCTCTTCTTCTTTGGGCAAGGCGTCTCCGTGATCGGCACCTGGATGCAACAGGTCGCCATGATCTGGCTGGTGTATCGCTTGAGCGACTCGCCTTTCCTCCTCGGCGTGGTGGGCTTCTCGTCGCAAATCCCCGCCGCGTTGGTCACGCCCCTGGCCGGCGTGCTGACCGATCGCTGGGACCGCCGCCGCACCGTCTTCGTCGCGCAGTTCCTGGCGATGATCCAAGCCTTCACGCTCATGGCCCTCACGCTGACCGGCCTGATCGGCGTCTGGCAGGTCATCCTGTTGAGCGTGCTGCTGGGGCTGGTGAGTGCTTTCGACATGCCGGCCCGTCAGAGCTTCGTGATCCAGATGGTCGAACGCCCGGAAGACCTGGCCAACGCGATTGCGCTCAATTCGTCGATGTTCAACGCGGCCCGGCTGATCGGCCCCGCCATCGCCGGTTTCGTCATAGCATTCCTTGGCGAGTGGCCTTGCTTCCTCATCAACGGTCTGAGCTACCTGGCCGTGCTGGCGTCGTTGCTGGCGATGCGCGTTGCGCCCGCGGCAAAGCCGGTTGTCGAGGTGGGAATCGTGGAAGGCCTGAAGGAAGGTCTGGACTACGTGGCCGGTTCGCTTCCCCTCCGCACGGTGCTGGTGCTGCTGGGCACGGTGAGCATGATGTCGATGCCGCTGACGGTGCTCCTGCCGGTGGTGGCCACCGATGTCCTGAACGGCGGCCCCGACACCTTGGGCCTGCTCACTGCGGCCACGGGCGTGGGCGCGTTGGCGGCCAGCCTGTTCCTTGCGGCCCGCAAGAGCGTTCTGGGGTTGGGACGGCTGATTGCCCTGGCCACGGGGGCGTTCGGCCTGGGCATGGCCGCGCTCGCCTTCTCGCAAGTCCTCTGGTTGTCGCTCGTGGTGTTGGCGGTCACCGGATTCGCCATGGTCGCGCAGATGGCCGCCAGCAACACCATCGTCCAAACCATCTGCGACGAAGACAAACGGGGCCGCGTGATGGCCTTTCACGCCATGGCCTTCGTGGCGCGGGACCGGTGGGCAGCCTGCTCTCGGGGAGCCTCGCCGGCGCCATCGGCGTCACGACGACCTTTGTGCTATGCGGCCTGGTGTGTGTGGCCGGCTCGTTGGTCTTTGCCGCCGTGCTGCCCGAGTTGCGCAGGGCGGTGCGTCCGATCTACGTTCGGGCCGGCATCCTGGCCGATGCGGTCGCGGAGCAATCCCCCGTCACCATCGCGATTCCCGCCGCGGTTACTGCGAAGCCGCCCGCCGTGCGGCGCGCGGCCGCGTGATCCTGTTGGTCAACAGCTCGCTCCATTTCCAATTTGGAAAATGGGGACTGGCTCCGTGGCGTAACCAGTTATCGAGTAAGAAGAAACGTTGCCGCCACGGTGCCTGTCCCCTTTTTCCGCTGTTTTGCGAGTTGGAACTTGATCGAGGCGACGGAGCCAGTCCCCATTTTCGGACTCACGACTCTCGACCCTCGACTCTCCGTTGTCCAACAACTCGCGCCAATTCCAGTTCGCGGAAAATGGGGACTGGCTCCGTGGCGTAATCCGTTATAGCGTAAGGAGAAACGTTGCCGCCACGGTGCCTGTCCCCTTTTTCCCCCTCTCGACCCTGCTCGACCATCATGCCCTTTCGGCCGGGGGTTTTCAAGGTCGGGAATTGTGCCACGCGAATGGTCGGTATATTGAGATGACAGCCCATACGGTAGTCGCGAGCAGATTTTCGTCCGACGGTCATCGGAACCGCAGTGCCCCCACGTAAATATACATACGTATAGTACGCAAGAGGGGTATCGCGAAACTGCGTCGTGCGCCGCGTACCGCGGCGGCTGTGGCTTGCGGGGAATCGTCGCTCAGATACACTCCCTCCGGCGTAATCCATTACGCCGCAACCCCTTAGAGCCACGGGAACGCTAGAAAAGAACGAGTTGGGAAGGAGGTTCTTCAAGGGATTTGCTCATTTCCCCAATGTAGCTCTCCATTTTTCCGAACTGGCAGTCGGTCACGCCCAAAACTCGCACGTACCCCTTGGGGGGCAACTCCGAGCGGATGCGCGACCGGTACGCCGCAGCCATTTCCTCGCTCGCACAGTACCGTGCGTAGACCGAGAATTGTAGCATGGAGAAGCCCTGTTGCACCAGCAGCTTGCGGAACTGGGTGTAGCGTTTCCGCGCCTTGGAGGTCGTCACCGGCAGGTCGAACATCGCAAACAGCCACATCCCACGGTACCCGGAGAGGACGTATTCTTGTCGCGGCATGGTTCTACCAGTCGGGCAGTTCCAACTCCTCGCGGCTGCCCATGAAAACGTCGGCCAAGGACGAGGCCATGCGGGCGGCCGTGTCGAACAGCGTCCGCTGCTGGCCGTCCACTTCGTAACGACTCGTCAATTCGCCGATGATGTTTTGCTTGGCGGCCGCCTCCAATTTGTAGGGCTCGTCGTGCGTGCTCATGTACTCGGCCACCGCGCGATCCACGGCCGGGCGGAATGGCTCCATCAGGTTGTCGGCCAGACAGAAGGCGTTGTAGCGGTTGTGGTGGTGAATGCCCAACGACGGGTGCAAGCCCGCGGCGCAGATCGCGCGGGCCACGATCGCCCGCAGCACCGCATAGCCGTAGTTCAGCAAGATGTTCTGGTCCTCGTTTTCGCGGTGCCGGCGGAAGTCGAGGTCGGCGAACACGGCGGGCCAGTAGCGGCGTGCGGCCCGCGCCTCGACGTTGCTCGGATCGCCGGAATGGACGCGGGCCGCGAGCGGTTTGACGCCAAAGTCGGTGCCGCGCAACTCGACCAACAGCGCTGCCTGCGCCTTGATCTTCGCCTGGACAATCTGCCGCCAGAGCCGCTTCCGCACGGGCAGGGGTGCGCTGGCCTGGGCGGCGAAGCGTTCGGCTTGAGTGTGGTGCGACGCCAACGGCAGCATCATGCCCACGGGCAGATTGTGGCCATCGCAGGTGACGAACACGCCGCCGGCAGCGGCCAGACCAGAGAGCACCGCCTGACTGAAAGTGACCTGCGGATGGGCCACAAGAATCACGGCCAAATCCGCCAGAGGCACGGAGACCTCGGGCAGGTCTTGACGCTCAACGATCAGTTGTGCGACGCGCACGCGGAGGCGCGCCGGGGCCTCGGAGAAATCGAGGATGCGGTTAATCATGGGCCGGAAGGATATTTCCTAACGGATCAACGACAACCTTCCTTGCATGGGCCTTTCGCAACGAGTTGACGGGCATTGACAAGCCCGCCCTTCCTCCTTTTGTCTGCCTTAATAGCGTAATTGGGCGCGCATCGGTGTGCAAACGGAATTCCACGATTTTGCCCGATATCACCGTCACTCGCACAATCCGGCGTGCGCCCTTATCGTCGTCCAGTTCAAGGTATTCCCCCCCGGCCAGCGAGAACTTAAACTTGGTGTTTGGGCCATGATCACGTTGCGTCACCGGCTGCTTCGCGCGTACCCGTTGCGCGGCCGCCATGAGGCTCACTATTTCGGCCTCCCATTTTTTCTCCTTGCCTTGTTCATCCAGCACGGCATAGATTTCCATGTGGTGGTTGCTGCCGGGAGCGGCGTAACGCGGCGAGGCCGATTTGCCGAGCGGGATGACCGCCACGGGCTTGCGAATGCGGGCCTTGTGGATGAAGATGCGGCGGCCGTCGCTGGCCGTGAGATACGGATGGTTCGCGGGATCGGCGAAGACTCTCTTCGGCTCGCCGCCAATTTGCTCTAACTTCGCTTGGACCAGCTTGCGGATCGTATCGTCCACGATGTTGTCGACCTCGTCGGCCGACATGTTCTGCAACGGCTTGCGAACGTGGCGACACTCCACCACCTTGCCGTTCCCGTTGGGCGACTTGTAGGGTTTGCTGAAAAGCGTCTCTTGGTGCAGCGCCCCGTTACCCGCCGGTTGACGCGGTAGGAGATTTTGACCGCGTCGATGGCCCGGCGCAGTTCCTCGACGAACGTCGGCCAAGGCGTCTGGACTTCTTCTTGAACGAACAGCCGATGCCCGCGCTCGGCGGCCAGTTCCGCGGAGCGGCTCAATAACTCGACGGTTGCGGCATCGGTCAGGGCGATGACCGCGGCGTCAACCGCATGGTGTCGGTGGTCATCCCGGTTCTTTTCATCATCGCCGCCGTCCGCCAGAATCGCATTCAGTCCCCACTCGTCGCGGAGGTAGGCCGTGATGCGGCCCGCGCTGACCTGGACGCGGCGACTGCCGTCGGCGTCGATCGTCCCGCCGTAGAGCAGCCCAAGATATTCGGTGGCAAGCCGCGACATATAACGGGTGTCTTGCAGCATCCGGGCAGCAAAATCGTCGTCGAGTTCCTTTTGTTGGAACTTGCGCAATTTCGCATGGGCTGCCGATCCGCGAAATCGCTTCACCCGCCCGATGATCTCCGGCCATCGCTCCTCGTGGCCGGAGTAGCTTTCGTAGGGCGTGCGATTGCCTTTGACAGCGTTTTCCTCGGCGTAACAAAGCGTCTTGTTGAGAAACGAGTTGTCGAACGAGCGGCTGAATGGGATAATGTGCTCGATTTGGAATTGCGGGCGTGGCCCCAACAACGTTTGCATGCTGATCGCTTCCCCGTATACGGGCACTCCCAATTGCACTCCTCGGCGAGCAGCACCTTGAGGACGTCACCGGGTTTGGGATTATCGTTGCCGATCTCCTCAAGAATCTTCCGCTTGGCCGCCACGCGAGCCTTTTCATTTTGCCGCATTTGATCGGTGAGGTCCTTGCGTTGCTTTCGGGACCGCTTTAGATCGCGGGCAAGTTCGACCCTGATACGCTGCGGCTTGCCGTATTCACGAATCAGCGCATTCACGACCTTGCGCAGCTCGGTCAGGCCACGGCACACGACCGGATTTCGCAACTCCACGGCGTCAAGCACGGGCGGCAGGAAGTCGCAGACATCCGCCTTCTTCATGTTCGGGAATAGCGAGCGCCGCTCCGCTTGTGTCAATGTGGCAATCCGCCGACCGCTTTCCAACAGTGGCAGCAACTTGCGCATCGCCTCACGCGAGAGGGAAGCGTAGTATGGTTCCAGTGTCACATCGGCCAACTCATTAGCCTTTCCGGGTGCGATACCGTAGCGGCAGTTCAACCGCTGGGCTAAGGCGTCCTTCTTCTCGTAATCCAACAGATCTTCGACTATGCCGGCCAGTTGTTCGGGCGAGAACTTCTCATAGTCGTCGCCCAAGACTTTCCGCAACTTGGTCGCCGTGGCGTTACCCTTGAGCTTCTTTTCGCCACCGGCCTCTAAATTGAAGGCGTAGTCCGTCTCGGAGCCTTTGGGCTTCTTCAGCCCCAGCTTGGAACGCATTTGCCTGAATTCGAGTTCCGCGTGGGTTTCAAGGAAATCGACCAGTCTCGTGCGCAGGTCGGTGTGTTCGGGGTCCACCAGCTTCCAGACTTCGCCGTCCGGGGTAGAGATTTCAAGGTCATTAACCTTCTGTAGATAACGGAACCGTTGGGCCTCCAACGATGCTCGCGGGCGCGGCGGCACTGCGGTTCCAATTCGCACATGCCGATCAGGTGCTTCTGCGATTTCAGAGGGCGCTGGTGGAAAATCGCGCTCCTGAATCCGCTCTTTCCACTCGTCGGTCATGCTCGGATGGTGCGGGGCTTGGGCCATCCAAATCGTGTCGAACTCGTCGCTGTACATCTTCCGAGCCGTCCAACGCTTGCGAATGCGTTGCTCCTCGGGATCGAGACCGGCGAAGTATTCGCCGAGGGTTCGAGCCTTGGCCTCTTCGATCTTCTGATACAACTCGCCGATGCTTGCCTTCACCTCGCTGGTTTCCTTGTCGTCCTTGGCGTCTGACTTGCGATTACTGGCGAAGCCGCGCCGTTGCGCCAAATGGAATAGTGCCCGGCCGAACGCGAACGGCGGCAACGCTTGATCCAGGGCCAAACAGCGGAGCCGATATGGCAGCAGATGGGCGGCCACGCGATCGTCGTCGGGAACGTACGTCTCGGACAATTCCGCATCGAGCTTGTACAAAATCTCATGGCGTTGTTGCGGCGTGCGGGCTTCGTCGGGCGGCAAGAGCCCCGCTTTCTGCAATAGGTTGAATACCTTCTTCAACCGCCGGCCGCGACGCCAAAGCTGGCGGCGCTGGAGTCGGGCCTGCCGCCGCTTGATGTTTTGGGACTCGTCCTTGCCGCTAGCAATTTCGGTCTCGTTGCCCACGCCGCTCTCGAAGCAGCGGACCCCGGCGCGTCGCACGCCGCACGGACGGTCGCGGTCATCCAAGTCGATCACCATCCAGCCGGCCGATTGAACTCCCAAATCCAAACCTAACACGTAGGGTTTTGCATTTTTGGGTGCCATAGAACATCTCCTGCCCATTGACGGGATAAACGCGGTGTGGTAGAGTAGTTGCTAGTGTATCTGAGCGACGATTGCCCGCTTGTCACAGTAAGTGGACTTTTGTCCGCGCAAGGTTCTGCTGTAACGGCTTCGGCCGCGAAGCATCCTCGGACGCCCCTCCGCGGGGCGTTCTTTTTTTCTTGGACTGCACCGGATCGCCCCCAAGCAGGCTGCATTCTAGCCCGCTGCTGCGATGAACGGAAGTAGACCGCTACATCGGGGGAGAGTGTTAGTGGCTAGTGGTCAGTGGCTAGTGGCTAGGGGGCCAGGGGAGACAGGGGGACAGGCACCGCGGCACGGGCCATTCTCAGAGCGCCAAGCGAACGTGTGCCGCCGAGCCAGTCCCCATTTTCGGAAGGGGACAGGCACCGCGGCACAGGCGATTCTGTGTCACCAAGCGAAACTGTGCCGCCGAGCCAGTCCCCCTTTTCGGAAGGGGACAGGCACCGCGGGGGGGCCAAAGGGGACAGTCCCATTTTTGTGGCGTCCTGCCACAAAAATCGGGACAGTCCCCATTCTGTGGAACGTGTGCCGCCGAGCCAGTCCCCGTTTTTCGCCCGAAGGGGGCAGTCCCCCGAGAGCTATCCGAATCAGCGGACGTAGGTGCCCATCAACACGGCGTCGCCCAAGACGTGATCGCGGATTATGTCCAAGACGGTTCGCTTATCCCATCCCGGCTTGAACCCCATCTGCATTTCCAGCGCATACAGCCGGAAGAAGTAGCGATGCTCGCCGTGGCCGGGCGGGGGCATCGGACCACGGTAGCCGATCAGGTCGCCGTTGGGCCAGGAATTCCTCCCTTGGAGCGCCCGGGCGGGTCCTTGATGCGAGCCACACGCGGAATCCCTTCCGGCAACCCCTTCGCCGTGGCCGGTATCTTGTAGATCACCCAATGCACCCAGGGATCCTTCGTCGGGGCATCGGGGTCGTCGCATATAAGCACCAGTTCCTTGGCGCCTTTGGGCAGATCCGACCAGGAGAGCGGCGGGGAAACGTCGGCGCCTTCGCCCGTGTACTTCTGGGGAATCGGCTGCCCCTCGGCGAAGGCCGGGCTCGTGAGCTGAAACGCCATCGTCTTTCCTCCTTCCAAACGTATGTGCGGAGGCCGAGTAGGATTGGCAGCATACTGCCGGCCTTCTGACCGTGCAATCCCCCCCACGGACGCCAGGAGGAATGCAAAGTCAGACGCAAGGGGGACAGGTCCATGTTTTCGGGCAGTGATCCAAGGCCATCGCAACGTCTCTCAGCCGAAAAATGGACCAGTCCCCGACTTTGCCTGACCGTGCAATCCCCCCCACGGAACGTGACCAGACCGGCAGGTGCGCCGGCCGCGGCCACCGCTCGTTGGGTGGGGGGCAGTCGCACCGCCGCTCGGCATGGTCGGCTTGCCGATTCGCGCAAGGCCGTCTAAGATTGGCACGGTCGAGAGCGTGTGAACTTATTGTGGGAGGCGACTCCCGTCGCCGAATTTCCGGTGTTTCGCCGCACGATCGGCGACTGGAGTCGCCTCCCACAGCGGTTTCCTGCAAAAATTCACAGCCTCAGAGCGTGGGTCTGGCGCGGTTCGGGGGCCAAAGGGGACAGTCCCATTTTTGTCGCGTCCTGCCGCAAAAATCGGGACAGTCCCTCCATCGTCGCCGCGCAACCGAAACGAAGGATCGTCCGATTACAGAACCTACGACAGTGTCCTCATCAGTGTCCTCATCTTCGGCTACGCGTGTTGACGGACCAAGCGGGCAGGCTAACGACTCCCCACGTCCGGCGGCCGCGCCGCCGAGCCCGCGGTTGGTTTCGCTGGACGCCTTGCGCGGCTTCACGATGTTCTGGATCGTGGGCGGACGGGAACTGACGCTAGCGGTGATTGCTTTTCTGTGCCCCGTGTTCCCCCAGATGGTGAAATTTCACGAGATAGCGAAGACCCAGTTGACGCACCCGAAGTGGCAGGGGTTCGTCGTCTGGGACATGATCATGCCGGTTTTCCTCTTCGTGGTTGGAGCGGCGATGCCCTTCGCGCTGGGAAAGCGTTTTGAGCAGCGGCACCCATTGGGGCCGACGTACTGGCGGATCGCACGCCGCGTAGTCGCGCTGTGGGTGCTCGGCATTGTGTACCAGACGGTCGAGTATGAGTTGTACGGGCTGGAGTTGTACAGCAACACTCTTCAGGCCATTGCGGTGGGGTATTTGGTCACCTCCCTTGCCCTGCTTCACCTGTCGTTGGCGGGGCAGATCACCCTCTTCGCGGCGCTCGTGCTGAGTTACTGGGGATTGTTGATGTTTGTTCCCTTCGGCGAACATCCGGCCGGGACGCTGCAACAGACAGCCAATCTCGCCCGCTACGTCGACGAACGTGTGCTCGGCGTTTTTCGCCGGCATCACGACTTCACTTGGATCATCACCAGTCTCGGCTTTGCCGCCACGGTTCTGCTGGGGTCGTTGGCAGGCCATCTTCTGCGGGCGGCTGACCGTCCGCGCAGAGCTCGTTCGACTGGCCGTGATCGGCTTGGCCTGCCTGGCGGGCGGATGGTTGTGGAGCTACTGGCTCCCCTTGAACCGTCATCTGTGGACCAGTTCCATGATCCTCTGGGCGGGCGGCTGGAGTTTCCTGTTTGTGGCCCTGTTCTACGCTCGTGATCGACGTGGCGGGGATTCGCCGGTGGGCCTTTCCGTTCTTGGTCATCGGTGCCAATGCCCTGGTGGCTTATTTGCTCGATCCCGTCTTCGATCCGATGAGCGATCGCATGGTCTTGGCCGTGTTCCCCCATTGCCCGGCCCCGTACTTTGACTTGCTCAGCTCGCTCATTGAGGTCGGGTTGCCTTGGCTGTTTCTCTGGTATCTTTATCGCCATCGCGACGTTCTTTCGGGTCTAGTGCCTGGTTTGTGGTGGGAAGATTCACGACGGCCTGGGCGATTGCCGATCTACCCACCAATGTAGGGGGGGTAGTATTGCATTGCCATTGAGCAAGGCAGTATACTTCGGGTGGCGGTGGTTGCGAAGCGGCCGCCGCCTTGGCCCACCTTCCTGACAAGCCGCGAGGGCTCGTGGTTCTCACGCTTGTAGCAGCAGTTTCCGCCATCCCGCCGGGAGACTCGACCGTGTTCGGCGAACCCACCTTCCGCCACGCCGTTAGAACACCGCTTACGACGCGTCGTCAATTCTTAGGAACCGTTGCCGCCGGCTTAGGCACTTCGTTCGTGCTCGCCAAGTCTGCCAGCGCGATGGCGCTGCCCTCGCCACAGGCCTTGCCCGCCGGTCTGCCGACGGCCCTGGTCTACGACGAGATCAGCAAGTGCCACGTGCCCGGCGTCAACCGGCCCGAGTGCCCGCAGCGCTACGACGCCGTGTTGGGGGCGCTGAAGCAAGAGCAGCTACTTTTCGGCGCTCAAGCCCTACCAGCCGCGGCTCGGCGACCGACGACGAGATCCTCGCCTGCCACAGTGACAAGTACCTGGCGCGGGTGCGGCGCGAGATCGAGTCGGGCGCCAACGGCTCAGCACGGGCGACACGTGGCGTCTGCCGCAAGTCGTTCAAGGCGGCCCATTACGCCAGCGGCGCCGCCTGCGTGGCCGTCGACGCCGTGCTCGGCGGCCAGGCCAAGAACGCCTTCTGCCTGACGCGGCCGCCGGGACACCACGCCACGGCCAATCGCGGCATGGGCTTTTGCATCTTCAACAACGCGGCCATCGCCGCCCGCTATGCCCAGACACAAATCACCACCTGGGCAAGGTGCTGATCGTCGACTGGGACGTGCATCACGGCAACGGCACGCAAGACATCTTCTATGAAGACGACTCGGTCTTCTACTTCAGCACGCACCAGTCCCCCTGGTATCCCTGGAACCGGGCGCCAAGGACGGAAACCGGCCGCGGCAAGGGCCTGGGCACGAAGCTGAACTGCCCGCTGGCCCGCGGCGCCGGACGCAAGGAGTTCGTTCTCGGCGTTTCAAGACGCCGCTGGCCCCGGCCGTAGACCGTTTCAAGCCGGAGTTGGTGATCATCTCGGCCGGCTTCGACGCCCGGCACGGCGACCCGCTGGGCGGATTGGAATTGACCGACCAGGACTACGCGCGACTTGACGGGCCTGGTGCTGGAGATGGCCCGCCAACACGCCGGGGGCCGCGTGGTCTCGATTCTGGAAGGCGGCTACAACCTGACGGGCCTGGCCAGCGCCGCCGCGGCCCATTGCGGCCGCTTGCAGCAAGGCTGACGTGACGCTGCTCAAGGTTCAAGCATCCGTAGGGTGCGTGAAACCACCCCTGTAAAGGTCCAAAATACCGCGAAAAACCAAGGTTTTCGTTCACATTTGCAGCCAGCGAGGCGGGCAACCGCCAGCCGGGACG
The DNA here is from genome assembly GCA_963759115.1 of uncultured Planctomycetaceae bacterium. Lineage (GTDB taxonomy): Bacteria > Planctomycetota > Planctomycetia > Pirellulales > Thermoguttaceae > CAVWXT01. The sequence goes on along the minus strand of CAVWXT010000005.1, from coordinate 897,623 downwards.
ATAGATTTCCCCGGAGGTATCCGGTACGGAGGTAGAGGCAGGAGGGAGGGGCAGGATCGGTCGGTGAAGTAGGCGAGGATCGAGTGGTGAATGAAATCGAAGGACGAGCGGCCTTGTTGGGCGCAGGTGGCGAGTATCGTCCAGATGCGCTCACACCAACGGCGTCCGGCTTCGCCTCGCGTGCCTTGGGTGATCTTGCGGTCAATGGTGAGGAAACGAATCTGACGCTCAGGTCCGTTGTTGGTCGGTTCGACGCCCGGCCTGTCCAGAAAAGTGAAATACGCGTTGCCATGTTCACGAAACCGCTTGGCCATGTTCTGGGCTTCGTTCCGCATGGGCGCTCGACGCGCCACGGCAAGCACTTCGCGGCGGGCCTTCGCCGCCGGCTATCATTGTTGGCTCACTGAAGTGCCGGTTGGTTTCTTGGCCCGTTGGTCCGCCGCTTGCCGAGCCAACACCAGTAGCCGCTGCGCCGAGCAACTCCATTTGGGTGAAGTGGGCCGGATCCGGCAACGGGCTCGTGACAAAGCGACGCAGCAAGCGGTCCCAGTCCAAGTTGTTGTTCACGTGCCACACGGCCGCCTGCACCGGCCGCAGGTCGACGTCGTCGCAGGAAAGCATGCGGCAGAGTTCGCAGACCTCGGGCTTGTCGGTGATCTGCGAGAGCGGCTTCACTTCGTAAGGGATTCGCGGCGACGGCCCCTTCTTGTAGCGCTCCAGGCAGACCGAACGGAGCGTCAACTGGCCCGTTGCCTCGGGTGGCACGTTCAGGAATGCCGACGTGCTGTTGGCCGGAAAGAGCGTGGCTGGCGGCGCCGTGCCCAGTGCCTGGGTGGCCCCCGGGTTGCCAATCGCAGCGGCGCTGGTCTGCTGCGCCAGGACCGGCGTGCCGGCGAAGGCCTCGGGCAGTTGCACGCTCAACGGCGTGTCACCGCAATTTTGTACTTCCAGCCGGCAGTGGTTGGCGTCTCTGACAATCAGCCGTGCCTGGATCTGCCCTGTCGCTGCCGCTGCGAAGAGATCGACGACCTCCGGCTCGGCAGTACGCTGAGCATTCTTGGCATGGGTACCAGGATCACGTGACTCGGCCGCCATCACCACGGCTGGGATCGACAGGAGTTCGACCCAGACGCCCAGCCGAAACAAGGCGCGCATGTTGCAGAAGTTCTTCATGTGCCACCCCCCAACTTGGTCCCCCGGTTGGTAAGAATCCGTCCCCGCACCAAACCTCAACATACTCGATTCCGCAACAACCTCTCAATTCTACCCCTTTTTATGCCCACTCTCAGTGTTTGACGAGCTCACGCGTGCCGGGCTTGAAGTAGGCCGACTTGCCTGTGTACGTTACCGGCGTGTAGTCGCGTTCGAGATGAGCCAGCTTGTCGAGAAGCTCGCGGGCCAGGGCGTCCTCTAGTTCCTTGCGAACATCGGACATCTGCCTAGTACCGGGTCTGATTTCGTTGCAACGGATCAGATGCACGCCGAACGGTGTTCGCACCACTTCGCTTAATTGTCCGGATTCTAACGCAAAGGCCGCGCGTGAAAACGTCTCATCCATGACGCCAGTTCGCGGAATGTAACCAAGTGCTCCGCCATCCTTGGCGCTGGGGCCGGTGGAGTGCTTCTTTGCCGCGTCCGAGAAGGATATCTTGCCGGCCACAATCTCTCGACGGATCGCTGTTGCCTGCTGCACGAGGTCGTCCATTGATAGTGAGCCAGTTCCCTTCTGGGGTCGCAAGAGAATGTGACTCACCGATAGTTCGGTGCCGTCGAACTCCCGACGATGCGACTGAAAGTACGCCGCGAGGCGCTCATCAGTAAGATATCGCGCAATGAACTTGTCCCAAACCAGATTCCAGACGATTCTCCGCCGCAGTTCCGACTCGTTGGTCGATCGAGCGCGAAGATCGTCGCCCAAGGATTGATGCTGCGAAGCCAGCTTGACTTTCCATTGTGCCAACTCGGCATCCACCTGTTCCGAAGGGGGAGCGGAGTTCGTGCGACGGGCGCAGGCGAGAACCAACCGGCGATCAATAATCTCCTCAAGAACCTGTGCCTGAAGCCACGGGAGGGCGTCCAGATCGACCTTGTGCCCCTGAACGGTCTTGTTCAACAAGCGGTCCATCTCACCTGCATAGATTGGCTCATCACCGACGGTGGCCACAACCTCCTGTTCGTCCAACGAGGCCGGCAGAAGTGCAACTCCATCGGCTGCCAGCACCAGACGGCACATGCATCCAATGGCGGCGATCCACACAACATTTCACTCCCCGGTGAAGAGGGGTTCTCACCCTAGCGCGATTGACGGCTATCGGCGATACGGTTAATCCCACCACCAAATGTTGACGGGCCGGGGTTGGGGCACGGCAGCGTTCCGACCCGCGCTTATGGCGCCGTCGGTTTCGATTTTCATGGCATTCTTGGCAGTCAGAGTTCCCGGATTGACTGTGACGCCGCCGCTGACGCCAGCCACAATGTGTACCCCGTGGATCACGCGGCAACGGACTACGGTTTCCACGGTTTTCGGGGGCTGACCGAGCGCGACCGGATACGCATCTTGGCTGCCCCAACAAGTCATGTGCCAGCCAACCTTTCCGGCCAGATCTTGTTGGCGGATCAGGGAGCCGACCAGCGCCAAGTCGAAGAGGTTCCTCATCTCTCCATAGATCGGGTACCTCTCGCAAAGAGCTTCGAAGTTCTCGGTGAAACTCCGGGCGAACTGCACGTTCAACGCCTCGGACTCACCGGTGTGAATCCGCTTTCCTTCGGCGGAAAGCCGCTCGTTTTCACTCAAGACCTTCACTCCTTGGCCTTGGATGGCAAACGCCGAGCGATCCTCGGCGGCCAGGATGGCATCGTAGTTCAGGGTGAACCACCAGCGCAGAACACCCAGCAGAGGCGGAGTCCCTCCGGCCGGCACCTTGATTGAATCCAAATAGCTCACCACTCCGGGAACACCTTTTTCCAAACCCATTCCGACCAGTTTCATACGGTAGTCTGCTTCGACCATCACCCGGGCAGCACGCGTGCGGGGATCGAGACCATAGACCTCGACATCTTGCTGGCCCAAGCGCGATCGCACACGCTCTAGCCACGCTTTTCGTTCTCCCGGGCGAAGCGGTTGCTTTGCAGATTCTCTCAGGAACTCCTGCACTTGCGCCAGCGCCTCCTGTCTGGGAACGATCCGGCAGCCAAAGCTGGTGTCAGCGGCGCTCATCATGTGACGGAGAACCACCACCAGGTCATCCAATCGCATCACGGATTGTCCGGTCTCGGCGCTTACCAAGAGATCTTCATCGCCGATATTCCAGTTCCCAGCAGGTCCGGCCAGGACAATGTCGCCCGACTCGGGGTAGACAAAGACGTAACGGATGCGCTGCAGTCCCGCCAGGACCTGCATGGTCTCGGTTAGGGGCTGTCCGGCGGCCAGGCACAACTGGACCTGTTTCTCCAAACGCGGCAACGAGAACCTTACGCAGCGGTGAACTCCGGCGGGCGTTCTCCCATTGGGCCTTCGACGCGCTTGCGGCCCGCAGGGCAGCCAGCAATCCGGCATTCTCTGTCTTCAAGAGGGGCCGAAGGAGGCCGTGGGGATCGACAAAAACGCCCGTGGGATAAGACGAAATGGCCCCCAGCCCGCCGGAGTCGTCCCAAGTAGTGGGCCTGATAGTTGTCTTGATCAGGTCGATTAGCGAGTCGAAGTCAGCTTGGGATCCTCCGCCAAACCCTCCCAACGGTTCGCTTGCCAGGCGCGACAGCACCCGCGACCGTGCGCGGTCGTCGGAGATTTCGGCAGCCGTGCTCAGGGAGCCGTCGCCGATCCCCGCCCGCGCCTGCCCCAGGGCGATCTGGGCCAACCAAGCATCACGCTGCTCGCCTTGTTGGGCCCGTCGGGCTGCATTCAGGGCCGGTGCGAACTCGCCCGCCTCGACCTGTGCCCGAATCAGCGACGCTTGAGATTGAGCGCCAACCACACCCACGGTGAGGGCAAGAAGCATTCCTGCCACAAGTCCGCCAACCTTCAATGGGAACCAACTAGTGCATTCAGAATGAGTCGGCATGTTTGCCTCCGTGCCGGGTTCTTCTAGGTGGGGACGGAATACAACTATCCCCAATGAACCACCTGCTTGTCCAGAACAACCCAAGGAGCGTCCACTAGGCTAATTCTACCAGAGTCGGACTCATTGGAAATACCCAGGTTTCTCGCGAGCTGCAATCCCAGATGGCTGCTGCCGGGGGATGGTCAGACCAGGCTCTCATATTCCGAAAATCCTTGGAAATTTGGGATGCGCCGATGGCTGATGTGGCGGCAGTTTGCCGGTCAAGCCTTGTTCCCAGAAAGGGTATGACTTCTCGGTAGACGGAGAGTCGTGTCATCTACGGGTGGTTTTTCAACACATCCGACAAAGGGATTCTTTGATGGGACTGGCCTACGGTCTCCCCCTATCCCCATCCTCGCCGCGTCCCAACACCGTGACCCGAGGCTTGAGCGTGTAGGTCTGCCCGTTGATCTTCAGATCCATCGGCGAATGCCTCCGATGCTATTGGAGCCCGCTCAGAGCCCTAGCCTCATTAGGCGACAGCTTCTCCCCCTCGGGGCAGGCCTGGCTGCGGCTTTCTACTTGGGCGCTGCACCGGCAGGCCTGATGACGATCTGCCCCTGGTCCGGGACAGCCTCGATGTACGCACATGACCGACCGGCTTCTTTGACCAGCTCAATGCGTGTTTTGCGTCCCTTCTGCGTGACAGTGAGCGGCGACTTCCACTCCGAACGTGTCAGTATCCTGAGAGTCAGGGGAGCATCGCACACAGCGTCATCCAGTTTGTCAGTGAGATTGACGACCAGTTCTTCCTCGCTGTCAGTGACGATCTCCACCGAAACGCTGTCCCGCTCCCGAACGTACTTGGCAATCTCGGCTGTGGTGTCGATCCACATCTCGTCGCGCTTGCTCGCCGCATACTTGACATGCTCCTGTTGGCTTTTCCAATAGCCGACTTCCCGGCGGAAATCTCTCTGCAACTGCTCCAGTGCGCGTTCCAGACGTTCGACGGCCGGGCAGTTCGCACAAGAGCCCAACGTCTTCGTCGTCTCGGTCGGCGGGACCAGAAGCGTGGCATTCATAAGGCCACGCTATATCCAGATTGCCCCCCTCAGGCCAGATCAATATCTTCGCCAACCCACCCCAAAGGACGGGTTGGACGAAGCTTTACCGATTTCCTGATGCAAGTCCTTACTGGAAAAACAACTTAGTGTGCGCTGGCCCTGCTTACAGTTGGGACAAGGTTCTTTGCGTGTCCCCATGCCGCAATAGCATAAGGACGATTTCCGAAATCACCTACACGAATTTGCCATCTTCGTGACTGCTTACTTTGGACTGGATGACGGCCAGAGCGTCGGCCAGGGTGAGTTCTTTTGAGGACCGGACAGGTGGCTCACCAGCGAACACAATGGCGGCCACCGGGATCGCCATCAGAAGAAGCACAACGCCCAGGCAACCTGATTTCGGCGTGGTGGCGACTCGGGGGTCTGCGGCCAAAGCGTCGATGAAGTCTTTGGCTTCTTTGAGCCCGACGCCCGTTCGCTCTCGGTAGAGTTTGATTGCCTCGATCTTCTTGCCCCCTTGCAACAACGAGACGATCTCCGTCTCGAACGAGGAATCTTCGGATTGTTTCGTGGACGGCGATTCGCCACGCTCCAGCGATTCGACGGCCGCCTTCGCTTCCGCTAGCCCGACCGCCGTTGCCTCCCTATATCGCTTGATCGCTTCGATCTTGCGCCCTTCGGCCAAGAGAGCCTGAAGTTCTGCCACGAGGTTGGGGCCGTTAGGTGCCATGATGAAGGCTCCAGGAAATCTTGTTACGCTCGTTCAATCGTCGCCAGCCATGCCTTGGGGCCACCTGGGCTATGACCCGGTCCATCCGGCCGCTGGAGCGACTCGAACCGAGTTGGCTCGATCTGCTTGACCTTCCATCCATCGTGGAACGAATCTCGGATCTCCTGCTGAGTAATGCGCCTCGGCCCCACGGTTCCCGGCTCTTCGTCAGAAAAGCACAGGATGTGCAGTAATCCGCCCGGCCGAAGGACTTCGGCAAGCCCCTGGACGAAAACCGGGCGATCCTCGTCGGCAAAGGTGTGGAACAAGCCGCAGTCGATCACCGTGTCGAACTGCCTTCCCAACTTGTTCAACTCAAGGGCATTCCCCACGATGAAATGGGCTGTAATTCCTCGTTGAGCGGCTTTGGCCTTCGCTCGCTCGATGGCGACTGGCACGAAGTCAATGCCCCAACAGTCATGGCCTCTGGCAGCAAGGTAAGTCGCTGTTCAAAAATAAGTTAGCCGTTTGTATAATCTGCGTATTCCGCTTCCATGGATGGAGAGACGGTCATGGCAGACAAGGATTGCAGGCGCATTCGCCGGTGTCGCTGCCGAGGATGTCGCTCGCGTAGCGATGCGGATTTGGTTGCGTACCATCGGGCCATCAATCGAGTGATGGCCGAGTTGGACGAACGGAGTCGGCGGTTGTTCGCCGGGATCGTGGCCCGGCAACGCGGACACGGGGGCGTCCAGTTGGTGGCGGAAATCACCGGCCTGAGCCGTATGACAATCCGCCGGGGATTGCGCGAAAGCGAACGCGGACAGGTGGCGTCTTCAGAGCGAGTACGGCGTCCCGGCGGCGGACGAAAACGAGTCGAAAAAAAACGCCACGTGTGCGGGAGTTGTTGAAGGGGCTGTTGCGGGATGCGACGGCTGGCGATCCGATGGGTGGTCTGCGGTGGACGCACAAGACCACCCGCAACCTGGCCGCTGCATTGACGCGACGTGGCGTACCGGTCGGGCACGTGACGGTGGCTCGGTTGCTGCGAGCACAGAAGTACTCGTTGCGATCGAACCGCAAGCGGTTGGGTGGGAAGAGAGATCCCTATCGGGATCAGCAATTCCGCCTGTTGGGGCGTCGGCGACGGCGATTCCAACGGCAAGGGTGGCCGGTAATCAGTGTGGATACGAAGAAAAAGGAGTTGGTGGGCAACTTCAAAAATAACGGACGCAGTTGGCGGTGTGAGGACCGCGACGTGCTGGACCACGACTTTCCCACACTGGCCCGCGGCCGCGCCTATCCCTACGGCATCTATGACGAGAATCGCAATGAGGGCTATGTCGTGATCGGCACAACTCATCAGACAGCGACCTTTGCCGTGCGTGCCATTCGCTCGTGGTGGCTGAAGGTTGGGCGGCGTCGGTACTCGGGTGTGTCTCGGTTGGCCATCGAAGCCGACAGCGGAGGTGCCAACGGCAACCGTTGTTGGGCTTGGAAGGTGGGCCTGCAAGAATTGGCTGACGAATTCAGATTGACGATCACGGTCGGGCATTATCCCGCAGGAGCCTCCAAGTGGAACCCGATCGAGCACCGCATGTTCAACCTCATCAGTGCCAATTGGGCCGGCGAGCCACTGACCAGTTACGAAGTCATGCTGAAGAACATCCGCACGACACGGTCGAGCACGGGCTTTCGCTGCCGCGCATCGTTGGACACCAAGCTCTACCCGACCAAAGTCAAGGTGTCCGACGAAGCGAAGGCAACCGTGCGGCTGTTGCGACATACCGTCCTACCCAAATGGAACTACACCATCTGTCCACGAAAACGAAACGGCTAAGTTATTTTTGAACAAGTCCTTAGTCGCTGTTCAAAAATAAGTTAGCCGTTTGTATAATCTGCGTATTCCGCTTCCATGGATGGAGAGACGGTCATGGCAGACAAGGATTGCAGGCGCATTCGCCGGTGTCGCTGCCGAGGATGTCGCTCGCGTAGCGATGCGGATTTGGTTGCGTACCATCGGGCCATCAATCGAGTGATGGCCGAGTTGGACGAACGGAGTCGGCGGTTGTTCGCCGGGATCGTGGCCCGGCAACGCGGACACGGGGGCGTCCAGTTGGTGGCGGAAATCACCGGCCTGAGCCGTATGACAATCCGCCGGGGATTGCGCGAAAGCGAACGCGGACAGGTGGCGTCTTCAGAGCGAGTACGGCGTCCCGGCGGCGGACGAAAACGAGTCGAAAAAAAACGCCACGTGTGCGGGAGTTGTTGAAGGGGCTGTTGCGGGATGCGACGGCTGGCGATCCGATGGGTGGTCTGCGGTGGACGCACAAGACCACCCGCAACCTGGCCGCTGCATTGACGCGACGTGGCGTACCGGTCGGGCACGTGACGGTGGCTCGGTTGCTGCGAGCACAGAAGTACTCGTTGCGATCGAACCGCAAGCGGTTGGGTGGGAAGAGAGATCCCTATCGGGATCAGCAATTCCGCCTGTTGGGGCGTCGGCGACGGCGATTCCAACGGCAAGGGTGGCCGGTAATCAGTGTGGATACGAAGAAAAAGGAGTTGGTGGGCAACTTCAAAAATAACGGACGCAGTTGGCGGTGTGAGGACCGCGACGTGCTGGACCACGACTTTCCCACACTGGCCCGCGGCCGCGCCTATCCCTACGGCATCTATGACGAGAATCGCAATGAGGGCTATGTCGTGATCGGCACAACTCATCAGACAGCGACCTTTGCCGTGCGTGCCATTCGCTCGTGGTGGCTGAAGGTTGGGCGGCGTCGGTACTCGGGTGTGTCTTGGTTGGCCATCGAAGCCGACAGCGGAGGTGCCAACGGCAACCGTTGTTGGGCTTGGAAGGTGGGCCTGCAAGAATTGGCTGACGAATTCAGATTGACGATCACGGTCGGGCATTATCCCGCAGGAGCCTCCAAGTGGAACCCGATCGAGCACCGCATGTTCAACCTCATCAGTGCCAATTGGGCCGGCGAGCCACTGACCAGTTACGAAGTCATGCTGAAGAACATCCGCACGACACGGTCGAGCACGGGCTTTCGCTGCCGCGCATCGTTGGACACCAAGCTCTACCCGACCAAAGTCAAGGTGTCCGACGAAGCGAAGGCAACCGTGCGGCTGTTGCGACATACCGTCCTACCCAAATGGAACTACACCATCTGTCCACGAAAACGAAACGGCTAAGTTATTTTTGAACAAGTCCTAAAGGACGTTCTCCCCGGTGCCACATCCTACGTCGAGGACACTTCCACGCACGAGGCCCGTCTCGGCCAGGGTGACAATGTCAGGCTGGGGCCGTCCCGTATCCCAGGGCGCCTGGCCCTCGTACATCTGCTCGAATAGTTGCTGATCCATGATAACTCCTATGGCTTAGCGGCCGCGCACGGATAACTTGAACAAGTTTACTTGCGTGGTGAGAGCGTGTAGTTCCATTCGCCGTGGAACTTGTGATGTTTGAGACGCAGCTTTCTCAGTTGCTCGTCAGTGACTTTGATTTTGGTCGGATAATGGTTTGTGTTAATGGCCGCTTTCACAGTCAATCCCGTTCGCGTCTTCGTGTTGGCGATGAGATTCACGATGACCTCAAGGCTGACCAGGGGGCGGGCACGCCAGTTCTTCGTGATGAAGCTGAACAGGCGATGCTCGATCTTGTTCCATTTGCTGGTGCCGGGTGGGAAATGACAAACGAACAGCTTGATGCCCAATTCGTCAGCCAACTCTTGCAGCGACACCTTCCACAACCGGTTGCGACTCCCGTTGCTGCCTCCGCCATCCGCTGTGATCAAAAGTTCGCGGGCGCGCGGAAATCGCTGCTGCCCCATTTCATTCCACCATCGACGGATACTGGGGACGGCAAACTGCGCTGTATCGTGATCGATGCCGACGCTTACCCACCCTTCGTTCCGCAGCAGATCGTACACGCCGTAGAGAGCCGCCTTCCCCAACGACTTGATCAGGAAGTCGTAAACGCGCACTTCTTCGGGCGTTCCCTGGGGGAACCATTCCCTCCCGCCATTCTTGAAATCGCCCACGTTTTCCTTCTTTTTGGCATCCACGGAAACCGCCGGTTGGCCGCGTTTCAAGAACCGCTGGACGCTCGCATTGATGTACTCGAACTGGGCATTGCGATCCGGATGCGACGATCCCTCCCGAGTCTTGCGGTTTGCCTGCAAGCTATAGTCCGCACGGTGCAACAATTTGGCCACGGTCCGTGCGCCGACCGGATGGCTTTGACGCGTCAGTTCCTCGGCCAAGTTGCGCGTGCTCTTACACGTCCAGCGCAACGGCGACTTGGGGTCGCCACGGGTCGTTGGTTCAATCAACGTTTCGAGTGCAGCCATCAGACCCGGATCGGTCTCTGTCAAGGACTTGTCACCGCCACCCGGTCGTCGCACGCGACAGGCCGCAACCGCACGCTCTTTTTCAGGCAGTTCCAACTCATGAAGCGCGGCGGTGATCGTGGTACGAGACATTCCGCTGGCCTGCGAAACCGCTGTAATCCCACCCCAGCCGATATCACAGGCTTCTGCTGCCGCCCACTGTCGCCGTCGGCGTTCATCCAACTCCGGCTCCAGCAACCGATACTTGGCTTCAATCCGTGCAATTACCTGTGCATCCTGCATGCACACGTTATCACACAATGCAATGAACGCCACAATAGCAATTTGTTCAAGTTATCCGTGCGCGCTCTCTTAGCCGTTTTCGTTCGGTTGTGGCTGCTGGCTGTCAGTTGGCGTCGTGAGCACGTCGTGGAAGAGGGCCTCAAGCTGTCGAAGGTGGTCGCCTGTGGCGGTGTGGATGATCATGGCCCGGTTCTTGCCGTCGCTGTAGACCTTCCGCACGCCGAATCCGTACCCCTTGAGTCGCCGCCTGACCTTGGAAGCGCCGAGGGCAACGTACAACCTCTCGCCTTTGATGTCTTTCATGGGTTTCGCCGCCAATCAGCTTGCCAGAGTATCTCCGTAACCAGATTCTCGGTTCATCTTCGTGACTTCCGTTTCAGGCCCCGTGGACCCAAGAGATACTTCTGCATCAGTTCTCGATTCTCAGCAGTCGTCCAAGTCGGGTCTGCCGCCTTGCAGGCTCGGTCGTAGACGGCAAAGGCGTATTCCCAGACTTCTTCGGCCACATCCTTTTCAATTCCTGTCGTCTCGAAGGCCGTCAGCACGGTTTCGAGCAGCGGGACAAACTCCGAGTCATCCACCGCATGAGTTTCTTGCCGCCGAAACATGGCGTCCACTTGGGCCTTGCCAAGGGCGAGTAGCACTGCATTGAGTTCGGCGTCGGCCATGTCCCTGTCTCCCATGAGGCAGCGAACTTCTCGGCAACCATTACAATTTCTGTGACGCCGCCCAATTCACTCCATCTCCCTCCAGTTCGGCAGCCCCTTCTGCATCTCCTTCGTGGCAGCCTCGGCGTCGAACTTCTCAGGATCATACGGCCCGTTCCATTCCAGGAACTCTTTGTGACGTTTGTGCCTGGGATTAGCCATCGCCCTTACGTATTCTTCGTACCCGTAGGGGCCGCCGACATCCTCAGGTGGGCATGCCCTTGCGCCTTCGACGCACAACGGATAGCGAACTCCCTTCTCGGCAGGCACAAATCCCTCAAAGAGGATCTCGTGTTCCCAGCCGTCGCCAAAGTCGTACTCGTAATCGAACTGGAAGCGTTTGCCCTCAGTAGGAACGATCTTGCTGATCTTAGTCCGTAGTGAGTTCACCGGTGGTTCTTCGTCCTCCCAGCCCTCGTAGATCAACTCGGGATCGCCGTGCCGAACACCGCCAATCATGAACTGGTGGAGGTGGGAGTTGGTCCACCCCATCGCCGTCTGGATATGCTCGTGCAGCTTGTCCAGCGTGCAGTCCTTGACCTGGATTCGCCGCCAGATCGGTGGCTCGATCTCCTTCAACGTAACCTTGAACTGGTAGACCGTTGTGACGGCTGTCTTTGGCTTCTTGCCTTTCTTCGGTGTGGCCTTGGCCGTAATCCCTTCGACAAGCCGCTCCAGGAGATGTTTGGCCACGAGCAAGAGGGCCATCTGCTCTTGCCCTTCTGCTACCGGCAAGTTCTTGGCCAACGCCGTTGTCATGTTGGCAACATCGGCGACGGAGAATGACGCTTTCTTGTCTGCCAGCTTGCTCTTGATGGTTTTCGGAATGCCGGGAACAAGCAGCAGTACCTCACGCTGTGCGGGGGATAACGAGAAATGTTGGAGCGGCTCGCCTTGAATGTCTTCAGCAGCCGTGAGCGCCTCGGCCACACACCGGGATATCTGCGCCGCATGGTCCGGGGTTTTCTTGGCCTTCCTCACGTCCTCGATCTTCAGCGTCTTCGGCGACCCCTCGTCCGTGTGCGTATCCAGGATCTTCTGGACTTTGTTGAAGATGGCGTCCAGATTCTTCCGGAGCTTCTTGTCCTCGGTGTGGTTGGCTTCGGCGGCGATGTATCCACCCAAGTCGTCCCATTCGTCCAACGTAAGCTCAACAGGCTGGTTGGCGGGTGTTTGCCGGACGGCATCGGCATACTCGTCATCCAGGCACATCACATCATCGAGAATCAGCTTACGTTCGGTTGCCGTGAATTTCAGGCCGACTTTCTCGTCAGGCCGAATATGCTTGGGGCTGGGCATGGTGTTTTCTCCGTGTTGCCCACATTTTCGGCACAAAGCGACGAGGTGGCAAGAGGGCAACTTGTCAAATTGACAAGTTGAAGGGCCGCAGGTCACTGGAAAGCGAGAATCCCAGCCCTGACTGCCGAGGATTCGAGAAAGCTGCCAACGCCTACGACCAGCAGCAGGATCAGTGGCATCTCGACGACGGCGTGGCCGAGAGCGATCATTGCACCGGCATGGCGAGACCGAGCCCCCGCCGCCAACGTTGCCGCCGTGATCGGCCCTGGGGCCATCACGCCGGACAGTGAGATCGCCACAGCGGAAAGGAGGAAGCTAAGCATCGTCAGCGCTCCCCTTTTTGCGATGGTCGCTGCGCTGCGCCGTATTTTGCCGGTGCTCCTACTGCGACGACGCCGCCTTGTTAGTCCACGCACAACTGCCAAATGGGAGACGCCAAGCTCAGCCATTATCTCGGGGATGGTCTTCCCGTTTCGCTGAAGATAGGCGATGCGTATTCGAGAATCGTACCTTGCCCGCAACGGCTTATCCATGCGTTTCGGTCTTTTCAAGCCCGGAACAAATCCCAGCGGATAGACATCGAACGTGGGGGGCAGTCGCTTGCGCCTCTTTGCGTTGTCGAAGGAATGGGCGACGGCCTTATCCACGAGGTTTCCGTTGGCGGCACTTCGCAAAGCCTTGAAGCAGTCAAGCTCGTAGCTCCCATAATGGAAGAGAACGAACTCGTCTAATGGCCGTATTCGGTCCAGAAACTGCTCAAAAACTTCGTTGGCATCGCCATCCGACCACAGCGAAAAGGATTGGTCGCCGGTCGATGTGGAAACGATGCCGCCAATCAGGTAGCAATGGCGGCGTGCTTCGTCGCCTTCGAAATCCAAGTAGATGTGAATCGGCGATTTCGGAAGCTCGAACGAATCGAGCACGAAGACTCTGTTTTCCCGAATAGCCAACGCTTGGATCGCTAGCTGGCGTGGCCTCTTGCCGACTGCCTGCCCCTTGCGCTTTCGGCGAGGCCGGAACGTGTGCGATAGCTGCGTGACCGTGAAGATGCCTTTGGCGTGGTGTTTTTTGATCTCAACGTCCGAAATGCTTCGCAACAGGCTCAAGTCGCTCTTTCTCTTTCGCCTCGGCGGCACAGCGCTCCTTGAACCCGCACACGTCGCAATGGCGCACGAGCCGCAGCGTCGGAGGCGTTGTCGCCACCGTAAGCTGGGTCAAGTCCTCAAGCAGCGTGAGCGCCTTTTGCCAGCGAGAGGCAAGTGGAACCTTAACGATCCGGCAAAGCGGCCCGACGATACAGAAACCAGTTGCCGGGTTGCACTTCTGGATTCGGGCAAGTATTGCTGCTTGGGCGGTCAACAACAGTTTGTGCTCGTCACGAACCTGGTCGCCATGTATGAAGGCGACGGGAAGATAATGAAAATGCCCCAAGGTTGAGTCACCTTCAGTTCTGCACAACGCATCGAAGTGGAATTGGTGTTCCACGTTTTCGACAGTGCAATCGGCGATCACAGGATACCCGAGCTTCAAGTCCCTGGTCGCCACGGAGGCAAGCGTGGGGGCTGCATCGACTCGACAGTGCTGCAAGAGGGCTGCCAATGCCTTTGGGCGGTATTGCTCCCGCAACTCGTTCACCGACTTCTGATAGTCGTGGAGGACGCCGATCTGCCCGGCCAAGGCCAGATATGCTTTGCGCTTGCAATCAAGATAGTTCTCGGCAATGTGGTCCGTGATCATGGAGAAGCTCCCTGGCCATCACTTCGCCTTGGCCTGCAAACCGGCAAAATACGTCTGCTCATCGGCCTTCGTCCACGGGCCGATCTTGCCTGCTTCCTTGAAGGTGTCGTCCTTGACATCGAGATACAGCTTGGCGTCGAGATAGCACTGGATGTGATCTGCTGCCTGCACGACCCGTAGCGTGTGCCATTGGCCCGCTGCCACCTTTACATCGGCGGTGCCCAGTTGGATGCGATTGCCATCGACCACCTTGTAGACCCGATAGTTGTCTTCCAGCGGGTTCATGCGGGCGAGGTAGAAATTGCTGGCATCCCGGTATCGCAATGCAGGATCATCGGCAGTACCCAATGCGACCTGTCTCACAATTGGTCGTCCACTCACGTATCAATACCATCCCGATGCACTTTCTCGGACGAAAAGGCGGGTAGGCAAACAGCGACGTACTCGGCCTCCTCGGGTGACGGCGTGCTGTATTGCACCCATTCCCCGGCCTTGACGATGATGGCCTGCCCGGCAGCAACATCAAATGTTGCGTCCGTCAACTTGACGTGCAGGCTTCCCTTTAGCACGACCGTGTATTCGTCAAACTGTGGCGTCTGCCCCGGTTCCGACCAGCCAGGAGGGCTTTTCATGCGGGCGATGCTGACAGCCGTGGTGCCCGAATTGACCCGACCGATGAATTCTTCAATGCACTTGGGCGGCTGCCCTGCCGCTTGAATGGTCGTCGGTTTCTGAATCAAGGTCGCCATGGGTGTCTCCTGCCATCACTTCCGCCGAGGAAATGGGAACAATTCGTTCACTTGAACCTTGTACTGCCGATGCGCCTCACCAAAACGCTTCTCCAGGTAATCATTTTCTCGCCAGATTCTGGCCTTGAAGACGCAATACGCCACGAGCGGCGTCAACATTAGCGGCCACGATCTGGATAGCAGGACGAGCCCAGGGATGATGAATACGATCCATGCTGAGTAGACCGGGTTCCTGACGATGCCAAAGATTCCCGTGGTGGCCAATGTGTCCGAGTTGTAGGCACACATCGCCGCTTTTCCCGCAACAACCAGCATCGGCACACCAACAACCAATAACACTACACCGGCCGCCAGAAAGCACCAGGACGGGACGGCCCGCACAAGACATACATCGGGCCAACGCCGAGTGGCAAGACCGGCGATGGTCGCATAGGCTCCCGCCGCCAGCAACATGCTTGGGCCAATTCCCCAGCGGCTCATTTCTCGATTCACGTTTCGGCCTTCTTCTCTGGAGGGATTGGCTCGTCGGGCCGTACTCCGTATTTCCGTTCTCTGGCTCGTCCCCATGGGCAGCCACCAAAGGTTACCAACGTCTCGACGGCCTGCAAGAACTTGGCCACAGGATTGCCTTTTCTTGCCCTCGTGCAGACCGGACACCGCTTTTCGCAGAACTCAGGATCGAACATGGGAATGTCTCCGACAACTACCTCTCGACATCGTAGCGAAACTGGTCGGCATCACGACTGATGGTCCGTCCAAACGTAGGCCGCCTGGGTCAAGATGTTATGGACGAAGTCGAACCCTGCCTCCCTCAAGGCGATTTCCACCTTCTGTTTGCTGGGTGGCTCGCCATTTAGATAGACAAGACCCCAGCAGACCGTGTCACCACCACTGACGTGTATTCCCGTCGCCACCTGCTTGACCAGCAGCTTCGGGTTCAGCCTTGACAACAAGTGCTGGATGGGGAGGAACTCGTGCTCATCCCGCACCGAGAACGCTTTCGGCAATTCCACTTTGGCTTGCATGGCGCACCTCCTGATCGTGTTGGAAATGCAAACGACCGATCCCCCACAATCACATCTCCTGCAACCTCTTCCTCAACGCCGTGTACCTCCGGCCGGTGTCCTGCCGCCGCACCGCCATTCCCAGCGCCTTCTTGGTCCCAACCAGCACCAACAGCTTCATCCCCCTGGTCACCGCCGTGTACAGAAGATTTCGCCGCAACATCATGTAGTGCTGGGTATGCAGGGGGATCACGACGCACGGGAACTCCGAACCCTGGCTCTTGTGGATCGACAGCACATAGGCCAGCGCCAACTCGTCCAGGTCGCCGAAGTCGTACTCAACCTGCCGCCCCTCAAAGTTGACCACCATCTCCTGTTCGACTCGGTCGATCTTCTCAATGATGCCCAGATCGCCGTTGAACACCTCCCGATTATAGTCATTCTCGGTCTGAATTACCCGATCCCCGAGGCGAAACGTCCAGCCGAACCGCTGGATCTCTGGGCCACCACTGCTCGGATTGAGGGCTTCCTGGAGCACTTGGTTGAGGTTCCGTGCGCCCAGAATCGACCGCTTCATTGGGGTCAATACCTGGATGTCAGTTATCGGATCAAACCCGAACCGCTTGGGAATCCGCTCCTTGACCAGCCTAACGATCAGGTCTTGGATGGCCTCGGGCTCCTGGGCTTCGATGAAGTAGAAGTCGATCAGGCCCTCTGGGGCCTTCAGGTCAGGCATGCGGCCTTGGTTGATGGCATAGGCTGCCGTTACAATCTCGCTTTCAGCGGCCTGCCGGAAGATTTCGGTAAGGCGGACAACTGGAACGACATCCGAGGAGATCAGGTCGGCAAGGACGGAGCCGGGGCCGACCGATGGAAGCTGATCGACATCCCCGACGAGGATCACGCAGGCGTCGGCGGGGACGGCCCGGAAGAACTGGTGGCCCAGGACGACATCGACCATCGAGACCTCGTCGAGCACAAACACGTCACCGGAAAGTAGGTTCTGCTGATTTCGCCTGAAGTCGCCCGTGGCCGGATCGAACTCCAACAGCCGGTGGATGGTCTTGGCTGGCTGACCAGTTGTTTCCGATAGGCGTTTTGCCGCTCTCCCGGTTGGAGCCGCCAGCACGCACTCAAGTCCCTTGGCGCTGAAGATCTCCAGGATGCTTCGGACGAGGGTAGTCTTGCCAACACCCGGCCCACCCGTGATTACCAAGAGCTTGTGCTGGCACGCTTGCCGGATCGCTTCCTGTTGTCCCGCCGCCAGCTTGATCCCCAGCCTTCCTTCGACCCAGGCGATTGCCTTTTCCACGTCGATTCGGGGTAATGGGTGTGGCGCTGCCGAGACGATACGATGGACGGATTGGGCCAATCCTGTCTCGGCACGGTGCAGGCCGGTCAAATACAGCCAATGTCCACCCTCGACGATTTCCCGGATCACCGCTCCATCGGCAACGACGGCACGCACCGCATCCTCGACAATCCCCAGGTCGATCTCCACGAGCTTGGTTGTATGTTCCACTATGCCAGATTCCGGGTAACCGACGTGCCCCTGGGAAGCAAGGTCCTGGAGCGTGTATTGGACGGCTGCCCGTGCTCGATAAGGGCTGTTGTGGTCGATGCCGAGCTTGGCAGCCAGTTCGTCGGCGGTCTTGAAGCCGATTCCCCTGATGTCGTCGGCGAGTCGGTAGGGGTTCTCTTTGATCTTGGCGATGGACTCCTGGCCGTACGTGCGGTAGATGCGGACGGCCCTGTCCGAGGTAATGCCATGCTCGGTCAGGAAGAGCATGATCTTCCGAACTTCCTTCTGCTCCTGCCAGCTTTGGCGAATCCGCTTGACTCGTTCGGAGCCGATTCCCTTGATGTGCAGGAGGAAGTCGGGGGCCGTGTCAAAGATCTCCAGGGTCCGCTCTTTGTAGATGCTGACGATCTTAGCCCCCAGCTTGGGCCCAATGCTTCGAATTGCGCCCGACGCCAAGTATCGCTCAATCCCCTCAGCCGACGCTGGGTGAGTGATCTTAAGTTCATCGGCCTTGAACTGCTGGCCATGTTCACGATCAACCACCCATTGGCCCGTGGCCTCGACATGCTCACCCGCTGAGACGGACGTGGCGTTGCCTACGAGTGTGACGAGGTCCTGGCGTCCCTTGACCACTACCTTGAGGACGGCAAAGCCATTCTCGGGGTTGTGATAGGTCACTCGCTCGATCAGTCCTTTGAGGGTTGCGGACATGGGGTCGGCAGTTCATTTGAGCGATAAATGCGGAGGCTCGATTCCCAACGCCCCGGCCAAGTGATTGGCGATTCTTGCAGCAATCCTAAGCAAATGCTTCTGAACTCGGACCTCTTTTACCCTCGGTCCACATAGGGCCAACAAGACCGTGCTCCAATCGTTGATGTCCAGGTCGATGGCCTTTCCCTCAGCCGCCATTGCCTCCAACCGTGGACGGAGCTTCTTCGTCTTGGCGATTGTGGTGTTGGTCAGGATCGCTTTCAACTCATCCGCCGCCAAGCGGATCGGGATGGTGGTCATCGAGTCATAGGAGGGGACGGCAACCTTACGGGACGGATAGGCTCCCTTGAACATCGCATCCGTCCATTCCATGAGAGCCATTGCATCAGTAAACCAACTCGGCCTTCCTTCTGGGAATGGCTTCCGAAGGGCAACTTTGATCTCGTCTTGGGAGAACAACTTCGTCGTTTTCTGCATCCAGTCTATGACCGCCTCATCAAATCTGGGCAAGTCGTCGGACAAGACAACCTCGATGCCAAGCTGCCGCAAATGCGGCAGCAATTCCTGCCACTGGGGGCGATCCCGAAGATAGATCATGCGTGGCCGCTGGCGATCCCCTTCCGTCCAGGGTCGCTGCATGGCATGGGCCAGAAGAGTGGCAAGATCATTGACAGTGGGTGGCGGCCACTGCACATCTTCCATCGCCAGTAGCGCACCGAACTCCCTCTTGATCACCATCCCCGTCCACGCTTCACGACGCTTGGTCGAAAATCCACGGTCAAGGAAGAAATCTGCCTCGAACTCTGCCTCCGTCAGCGGCAGAAGCCGCAAATCCCGTTTGACGAATGCGGAAGTCTTGCCGAGCTTCAGGTTCTCGCTCCACAGCCACATCGGTTTTCACTTCCGTTTCCGCTTGGGCTTTCCTGCCGCCCTCCTTGCCACGAAGCCGGACTCGTCCCCAAGATGGAAGAAGATCTCGCCTTTCAACTCGTCACCTTCGAGGACAGCCCAGCCACGTCCCTGCGCTGGTTCCATCTCGTCGTTGCCGTCCCAGGTGAACTCGACGGCAGGCTTGCCATCCCTTTCGCTGAGCCGATAGTCGATCTGCCCCTGGACGTAGCCGAACTGGAAGTCGCCCGAGTCCTTGGCATCGAACTCGAAGTAGCCACGGACCTCCTCGTCGATGAAGTCCCTATCCCACTGCTCCATTGACTCGATGAGCCAGCGGCCCACGATCCAGTTCTTCGCTTTGGCTTTTCCCATTGTCTACTCCTTATGCGTGCGGCAGCGTGGCCTTCATATCGGGAATGCCCGTCAGGAAGACCGCATCCTGTTGATGGTGGTGATATGCCTTGAAGACAAACTCATTCCAGTAGTTTGGCTCCAGGCCACGCTTCAGCAAATTGTGGAGTCGAGTGGCCTCATTTGGACCTTCGCAATGGACCATCGTCCGTTTCAGGAAGGCGATCCAATCCGATTTGCTGGCTCCCGTCAGAATGTAGGGCGTGGTCATGGCGATCCAGTAGATCGCAAGCTGCGGTTCCAGGGGCGGAACGAGCCTGACATACCACAACTCCCCTTTGCGGCCACGATACCCGGTGGGGCAATGACAGAGGAGTTGGCTGTTGGTAATCAATTCCCGCAAGAGAATGTGCGGCCCTTCCATCCCGATGTGCTCGTAGATTCCCATCCGGGAGCCTTCCAGATTTTTGGCGGCGTCCAGTTGATGGGAATTCATCTGGATCACGTCGTTCAGGGCGATCTGGCAATGGGCCACGGTATCGGTGCTCTTGCCGATGCGAAGATCGTAGATCGCCCACATCCAGAAGTAGCTCCCGGTCAGCGGACTCATCGGCGGGCCAGAGGGCAGGTATTCGTCTTCGGCCTTCGCTACAGCCGTGGCCCAGGTCTTCATCTCAGGAAGATGGGAGACGCCCTCAGCGAAGTGCGACGTGAAGTTCTGCATGAAGACGTAGGCAGCATGGATCGGATCAAGCCCTTCCTTGATGAGCGTTGCCACATCCTTGATGCCACCCGGCAACAACTCACCGGGACGCCGCTTGGGTTCCTTGGTCGGCAGGCTACCCGCCTTCGATGCAATGCGTCGGTGCAGCTTCTTCGCAAACTCGCCCATGTCTTGCTACTCCTGTGATGATTCCTCGCCTGCCTCATCCCGATCTGCGGGGATGTATGGGATCAGCCCTTTCGCAAACGCCACTTCTTGAAGTTCCCGAGGGGCATGGCGAATGTCCATTAGGAAACCATTGACTTCCAGCATCCACACCACTGGGTTGTCGTCCATGCGACTGGGCAGCGTCCACTTCGGATCGAAGTTCCGAATCTTGAACATTGTCCGAATCGCTTTGGACTTGCCCTGGCCGGTGCTTTCTGCCACACCGAAAGCCCGGTCGATGAACGGCAGCTTCAGGTGAGGCTTCTGGCTTCGATCATCCAGGTAATTGACCCACCCGATGGTTCGCACGATCCCACAGGCCCAGGTCTCCAGCTTTCCTTGGAGAAGCGGTGACGGTCGCTTTCTAGCCAGGGCCGTTGCCAGCTTGCGGCACAATTCGGCGTATTCTTCGTTGAGGAACTCCTTGCAGAAGGAATCCGTCATCTCGATCAGTGTCGCCAAGATGTCCTGGACTTCCGTGGACGATGCGGAGCGAGCAGCCGCCGACACTCGCTTCTTAGGCTGCCTCTTGGACTTCTTTGGCCTCTCGGGCAATAGGACCACCGGCTCCTCTGTCATCGGCTGATCCTCGGCTTCGAACGGCAGGGACGTGATGATTCCGAATGCCTCCTTCGCCTCCTTGTACTCCTCGTTGAGCATCCTCTTGATGCCGCCGCCGAAGCTGATGTTGTACCCAGAGACCAGGCCGTCGTAGATGATCTTGTCCCGAAACGGCAGCAGGACCGCCGTTATCAGCCGTGGCAGGTAAGGGCCGATGACTTCCTCCAATGGGTCGGCCAGGCCGAGGACACCGTAGGCTTTGTTCGGGGAGCCGCTGCTGGTGAGGAAGACCGTGTACTTCGCCAGATAGCGGAAGACGTAGAACTTGCCGACGACGGCGTGTTTCCAGGTGGCGACGATCTCCAAGTCGTCAGAAGAAAGGCTAGCAGGGTTTATGTACACGAACTCGGGGATCAATATGGGATGAGCATAAAGGGCATCCCGAACCTTCATTCGTGATTCGGGCGGCAGACCCTCGTAGGCATTGGCATCGGCTACCGGCTCGTCGAGGACGTGGAGCCGCTCGTTGGCGTAGAACATCAACGCCGAGTAGAGCTTGTAGAACAGCCGACCGTCATCGGGATGCAGGTTCATGGCGACATTACTTCTTCTTCGGGGTTGCCTTCTTCGTGCGGGCAGCCCATGTTGCCGTCGCTCATCATCAAGGGACGGTTGAGCACGCAGAACACCTCTGTTTCCACGCTCTGTGCCCCGACCAATCCACACTCAGAACGGTTTCTCGATCCTTCAGCTACGCTTGATACAACAATTCTTGAACTTTTTGCCGCTTCCGCAAGGACATGGATCGTTCCGGCCAACTGACCGAGTGCCTTCCGATGCTCCCTGTTGTGCAACCAGTCGTCCTGACGGCTCCTGGTATCGAATGTGCGACGAGCAACCCCGACTCAGACAGGCACGAATAAGAGGTGCGGGATCGAAGTAGCCACTGTCATCCGGTGCCGCCGCCTCGGTCAGCTTCATTTTTAGGGTCTTCGGCAAAATCTGTGGGTGAAAAATGGGCCTACGGGGGATTCGTCCTGGCAAGGTGGATTTTCTGAGGGATGGCAGGGCAAATAAATGACGGTGGAAACAGCCGCAAAACCGGGGTTTTCTTGTTGTGTAACGGCCCTCGTCGGGTCTCCCACATCTGCAACGCACGGACCTTTGCCACGGAAAAACGGGGATGGAATCTATGAATCAGATCGTTGAGGCTCCCGAAATCACGAAAACCCCTGAAAATCCAGATTCAAACTGAGTTTCACGGCCCAAATCAACCCACAGATTCTGCCGAGGAGGCCATTTTTAAGGACTGTTGCTGATCTTCGGGCAGCACGCCAAGAGGCAGTGCCGCTCCGCCCGTCATGGCAAAACCTTCGTGAAAGAGCAAGCGGGAGGCGAAAACGACTCCTGGCTGGGCCGTACTGCCAAATCCCATATCGACGACAAAGATGGCCGTGTCAGAGAGCACGTCTCGAACGGCCACGCCAAATCCACGGATCACCGATTCTACGAGAAACAGCGAATACACTGCACGCTGCATGGCCCGAAGACAAACCATTTCGTCGGATTCCGGGGCGGGTGCAGAATCGAGAAGGTACTGCTCGAAGGCGTTGCGTCCTTTGCGACGCACATCGTAGATGCAATAATCCATCAGAATCGCCGTTTCATCCTCAGAGTCGAAGACCAGGATGTCCCTCTTCAGAAGCCCCAGTTTCCTGCCTCCTTCGTGAAGAACGTCCTTGCTCAGTCGTTGAACCAGCTTCTGGTTCAGAGTTCGCCCGACCGCCCGCAGATGCTTATAGCGAGTAACGATCCCAGCACGGTCTGGAGTTGTGCCGGGTTTCTCACGTCGAAAAAAATCGCTCAGGCTCATCAACGTGCCTCCTTGTTATCGAATAATTCCTGCAAAAGCGGTCGCAACTGCAACCGCCATTCCCGCCATCACCTCTTCTTCTTGCCGATCTTCGACACGATGCGGATTTTCTCCATCTTCTTCCGCAGATGGGCGAACTTGGTCGCCGGTTTGCGGGTGGTTTGTCGTCCTTTTCCTGCCATTTAGATCCTCCTGACGAGAATTACGTCGGATATCCTTTTGCCACATTGGTCGTCTTCCGGTGGAGATCGAGCGTTCGCCAGCAGTACCAGCTTGCCACCGAGGCATAGGGTCGCCACGGAGTGGCGATGGCAACGGCGGTCTGCTTGTCGGGTAGATCAGCCAGGCCGTAGCGGTCACGGATGGCCGTCCGCACACCCAGATCGTCGTGAGGGAACACGTCGAGACGCCCCAGCGAAAAGATCAGGAACATCTGCGCCGTCCAACGACCGATCCCCTTCACCTGGGTGAGTTGCTCCACAACCTGTTCGTCCGACAGACGCCCGATCTGCCGTAGGCCAACGATCCCGTCGTTCACTTTACGTGCCAAGTCGGCAATATAGGATGCCTTCTGCGGCGACAAACCAACCGACCGCAGTTGGTCCACGGTGAACTGGCTAAGGGTTGCCGCCTTCATGTCCGGGGCAAATTCCTGCAAGCGCCTACGAATAGAACGGGCCGCACTTGTGGAGATCTGCTGGGAAATGATCGAACGGACGAGCATGGCGAAGCGGTCACGCTCAAGGCTGAGCGTGAAGGGGCCCACAATGTCGATTACCTCCTTCATCACCGGATCGGCTGCCCGGAGATGGCGGCGTGCTTTCTGGGTGTCGGTCTGCTTCAGCATCGTGTTTGGGTTGGGCGACTGCTTTCTCACTATTGTCGGGTAGAATGGCAGTGTTCGGCAAGTGGGGATGGGCGGCTTCCAGCATCGCCTCGAGATTGGCAGACTGGATGCCCTGACAGGGAGAACGGAGAAATGCCAAGACACATAGCCATTCTAGCGTGCCTCATTTTCACGTTGGCCACTGCACGGCATGCGGTCGCCGCCGATGATTCTGGCTGGACGAGCCTGTTCAACGACAAGAACCTCGATGGGTGGGTTGTCAAATGCGGTTCCTGAACAGAATTCGTGGGTAAGAACAGGGCTGGTTAGCACCGTTGAGGTGCGTTTTCTGAGGCATGACAGAGCAAATGAATGAGGGGATGAGGGGAAAGAAGAGGCCCTGGCGGTGGAAGCCGCCGGGGCCTGCGAGTCATTCACCCGCCCTGGTCTGGTTATCCCTTGTCGGGTTGCTCGCCAGCAGAGCCCAACTCCGTTTCGCCAGACAGGGATAGTATAGCGGAGAGAGGAGGCAGGAAAACAGGTGCATCCTGTAGCGTTTCCGGTTAAAGATGGAGTTGCAAAACGAACCATCTCGCCGGGAGCCACCACAGGATGCAACTGAAGACTATCCTCAATCGGGTCGAACCTTTCAAGTCCTTTGTGTACGGAAAAGCCAGATGGGTGGAAGGCACGGAAAGGCCAACGCTGGAAGTGGAAGTGCATGCCCGGAAGAATGGTCGGCCGATTTGCTCGGGCTGCGGCCACTCTGGACCGGGTTACGACCGCCTTCGTGTCGACTGAGTTCGAGGTGGAAAAGACCTTCGAAACATCGGCGTCGAGGCGTCACGTCTCAAATATAATCTTCAATCCGTCGCCTACTCGCTTGAGATCGGTATCACTCAGGCGCCCCAATCGCCGCACGAAACGTCGCGTAGACATTGATCGGACCTGAAACGTATCGGCCGCCGACGGCTTGTCCAGGTTGTTCGTTGCGTCGGCATCGATTCGGACCAGCCAATCGCAACCCTGGAAGCGATCCTGCCAGCCGGTCACAGGAACCACCACGCGCAGCGCCAAAATGCCGAGCGCGTCGCGGCTGACGACAATTGCAGGACGCGTCTTGCGGATTTCGTCGCCCACCGTCGGGTCGAGGTTGACGAGCCAGATTTCACCTTGCGAGATGCTCATCCGGGAACTCCTCGGCATCCAGAGCGGTCCATTCCGTCAGTTCGTTGCCGGGTTCATACAGTTCTTTCACTCCGGCTGCCGCGGTGCGCAAATGCCGATCCCGGTCTGTTGCCGCATCCGCCACGTCGGCAGCAAGGTCCTTGCGGATCAATCGCGTGGCTGCTTCGATCACATCCAGACGCTCTACATCGCTCAATTGCTTGAGTTGTTCCAGTAGTTGAGCCGTGCTCATCGCAAGCCTCTCTTCTCAAGAAAACATGCCTCGGCTAGACCCCCACCTTCGTCGGCAGCTATTATCATTCCATCCGTGGGGGAGCAATCATAACCTTATTCTACCACCTTCGTGCCGGTGCGCCCAGCAAAGCCTCAGCCTTGGCTTCTGCACGGCGGCCGCTGGCGCCACCTCTGCGTCTGCCAACGATTGTAAGTTATGCAACGTTTCTTGGCATCGTTTCTGTGAGGCAAACGGCGAGGCGCGAAGGTGTTAAGCTGTCTGCGAGCTATTGAAGCCGTCGATACTTGTGGGACGAGTAGTCGCATTATGCCGCGGCGAAGCTGACTTTGTTGTGGTGCAGGCGTCTCGCCTGCAATCTTCTGCGGCAGGCGAGACGCCTGCACCACAACGGTGCATCATGTTCGAACAGCGCAATCTCAAACTCGACTTGCTGGCACTGGGGCTGCTGGCGACGGTGATTTTTCTGGCGGCGGCCCTCTTGAGCTACGACCCGGCCGATCCGCCCAGCCAACTCGTTTTCCCGCACCACGCCCACCCTGTGAACATGTGCGGCCACTGGGGCGCCATCGGCAGTCGGCTGCTGTTGGAGGCGTTCGGTTGGGGCGCGTACTACTTGGTGGTCTCGCTGGCGGTGCTCGATGCGGTGCTGCTGACCCGGCGCGAGATTAGCCAACCCTGGCTGCGTGCTGGCGGATGGCTGCTGTCGCTGCTGGGCGTGGCCACGCTGGCTGCCTTGGCTCTGCCCGGTCTCTCCCCCGGACCCGTGATCGGCGCCGGTGGCTACCTCGGCGCCACAGGACGGGGGTTGCTGCAAACGCAGTTCGCCAGCCTGGGTGCGTATATTCTCACCGTGAGCATGATCCTCGGCGGCCTGCTGCTTTGTACCGATTATGCGCTGGTGCGGCTCTTGACGTGGGTCGTGGGCAGGTCCACCCGCGGCTTCGGCCGCGGCGTGCTACAGGTCGGAGCGGCCTACGCCCAGAAGATCAACCGCCCGCGATCCGATCTCGACGACATCGAGACCGAAACGATTGACGGCAAAGTGGCCGTTCGCAGGGGCGGCCGGGCCGCCGACGAGGAAACCGCACAAGAGGCAAGCAAGGAACCCGACGAGGATCAGGAAGACGGAGAGGCTACGACCGCGGGCGATCCAAAGACGTTTGCATCGCGGGTGGGCATCAGCCGGCCAAAGACCAAGGGCCGGCAGAAGGTCCTCGAAGAACTGGACGAATCCGACGTCGGCCCGAACACGTCCGACTACGAGTTGCCTTCGTTGGACCTGCTGTTGGAAGGCGAGACGGTCCGCTTCGACGAGCAAGAGAAGGAGGTCCGCCGCAAGGCCAAGATCCTGGAGAAGACCTTCCTCGACTTCGGTTTCACGATCCGCGTGGTGGAGATCCAAACGGGCCCGGTCATCGCCCAATTCGAGGTGGAACTGGAGGCCGGCCTGCGATTGAGCCGCATCACCGGACTGGCCGACGACCTGGCAATCGCGCTCCGCGTGCCCAGCGTGCGCATCGTGGCGCCCCTGCCGGGCAAGAACACCGTGGGCATCGAAGTGCCCAACAATGAGCGGCAGATCGTCCGCCTCCGCGAAGTGATGGAAGAGGCCGACGCCAAGGCCCAAAAGATGCGGATTCCCATCTACTTGGGCAAGGACGTGGCGGGCCAGCCGTTGATCGTTGACCTGACCACGCTGCCGCATCTGCTCATCGCCGGCCGCACCGGCACCGGCAAGAGCGTGTGTCTGAACTCGATCATCGTCTCGATGCTCATGACGCGGCGGCCCGACGACGTTCGCATGTTGATGGTCGACCCGAAGATGGTCGAGTTGAGCCCCTACAAGTGCCTGCCGCATCTCATGCACCCGGTGGTGACCGACATGCGGAAGGCCGAGGCGATTCTTGGCTGGGCGGTGGAAAAGATGGAGGAGCGGTACCACTTGCTGGCCCGCGCCGGCGTGCGGCACATCAGCGTCTACAATCAGTTGGGCGACGAGGAACGGATGGAGCGGATGCAGCCCGAAAGCGAGGAGGACCGCAAGCAGATTCCCACCCACATGCCCTACATCGTCCTTGTGGCCGACGAGTTGGCCGACCTGATGATGACCGCCGCCAAGGAAGTGGAAGGGCACATCATCCGCTTGGCGCAAAAGAGCCGGGCGGTCGGCATCCATCTCGTGCTGGCCACGCAGAAGCCCACGGTCGACGTGATCACCGGCCTGATCAAGTCGAACCTGCCGGCGAGGATCGCGTTCCAGGTGGCCAGCCGCACCGACAGCCGCGTGGTGCTCGACGAAATGGGCGCCGACAAGCTGCTGGGCAACGGCGACTTGCTCTTCCTCTGGCCGGGCACCAGCACGCTCTTGCGCGGTCAGGGCACGTACCTCAGCGACGACGAGATTTCGCGGGTCATCGGCGCCGTGGCCACGACCGAGCCGCAGTTCGTCAAAGAACTCGTCCAGTTGAAGACTACCCTCTCCGAGGGCGACGGCAAGAAGTTCAGCGACCGCGACAACCTCTACGAAGCGGCGATCGACCTCGTGGTCCGCGAAGGCCGCGGCAGCGTTTCGCTCTTGCAGCGGGCGCTGGGCATCGGCTATGGGCGCGCGGCTCGGCTGATCGATTTCATGGCCGAGGACGGCATCGTGGGCCCGTACAACGGCTCGCAGGCCCGCGAGATTCTTCTGAGCGTCGAGCAATGGGAGCAGATGAGCGGTCAAGGCTCAGCGGCCGCCCCCAATGCTGCCAAGCCGCGGCGGAACGGCAAGATTCTCGTGGCCGCGCCGGCCGGAGATCGCATGCCGCCCGGCGAGATAAGGACCGTCAAACCGGTTGCGGATTCGGACGACGATGCCGAATCGGCCGACGACTTCGCCGATGAGGACGAGGAGCCGCCATTCGATGTTGATGAGCCGGAGGATGAAGAGGAAGAAGAGCCCAACGACGAAGAAGAGGAGGACGAAAGTGGATACGAGGAGGACGTAGAAGAAGACGTCGACGAAGACCTCGATGAAGAAGACGAAGCCGAAGCGGAAGACGACTCCCCGGAGTCCGATGCGGCCCGGCAAAGAACCGCCCCCAAGCGGTCCAAGAAACGGTGGCGGGCGGAGAGTGCGTAAGCCGAAGGAATGTGCTCTCTCCGCAATCAAGACTGCATCGTTTAGCGGCCGACGAAACGTCGGTCGGCGACGGCCAAAGGTCAGTCCTCGATTCTTGTCGGGTGGCGAACGTTGTCCCACTGGTGCAGCAACGCCAGGATGGGGTGGCGATAAAGCATCCGCGGACCCGCGTACCGCATGACCTCCTTGATCCGCGCGCGCATGGTGGGTCCGTAGCAATGCACCTGGCAGCGGGCACAGGGCGTCTTCTCCGCGCCAAACGGACAGTGATCGAGCCGGCAAAACGCATACTCCAAGAGCCTGCTGCACTTGCCGCACAGGCTCGGA
The DNA here is from genome assembly GCA_963759115.1 of uncultured Planctomycetaceae bacterium. Classification (GTDB taxonomy): domain Bacteria; phylum Planctomycetota; class Planctomycetia; order Pirellulales; family Thermoguttaceae; genus CAVWXT01. The sequence goes on along the minus strand of CAVWXT010000005.1, from coordinate 869,137 downwards.
CTAGGGCCGTGATGCGCCTGGCAGTAAATGTCAACCATGGCCGCTACCGTGCGTTTCTCCCGCATAATCCGGGCAGGCGGCAGAGGAGGTGGACGGTTCATGGGCGCTCCCGCAACAACAGGCAGGACGTGGCAGCCACTATCATTATAGGGTGCCCGGGCGGGATGGCCAGAATTGAGGCCAGAGTCCGCCCGCCCACTGCGGCCGTTTCGTGGAGCAGGTCACTCTGCCACACGCGGCTCGATGGGCATCTCGACGAGGCGATCGTCGCGGAGGACCGTGATCAGGAGTTGCCGGGCAGAGGGAAATCCGGCGAGGATCTGGTGGAGATCGTCCAGGCCGGTGATGATGCGCCCACTGACGGCGACGATCAGGTCGCCGCGTCTCAAGCCCGCCGCCTCCGCCGCACCTCTCGGGGCGACCTCCACGACCTCCACGGCCTGATCGCTCAAGAGATCGTGCTCTCGCACGATCCGCCGAGGAAGCGGCGTCACGGTGGCCGCGATTCCCAGGGAGAGCCGGCGAACTCGCCCGTGGCTGATCAGTTCGCTCAACACCCACTGCACCGTCTTGGCCGGAATGGCAAATCCCAGCCCTTGGGCCAAGGCGATGATGGCCGTATTGACGCCGATCACGCGGCCGCGCGAGTCCAACAGCGGGCCACCCGAATTGCCCGGATTCAACGGCGCCGTGTGCTGAATGATGTTCTCGATGAGGCGTCCTTCCTCTCCTCGCATCGCCCGGCCCAACGCGCTAATGACCCCGGTGGATACGGTGGACTGGAATCCCAGCGGATTACCCATGGCGATGACGAGCTGGCCGACTTGGAGGCTCTCGGAGTCGCCCAGTTCAGCGAACGGCAGATCGCGGGCCGCCACGCGGAGCAAGGCCAAATCGGTGGCCGGATCGTCCCCAACCAGGTCGGCATCCAGAGTGTCGCCCTCCGGCGTAATGGTGCGGAGCCTTCGACGACCGTGCACGACGTGACTGTTGCTGAGCGCATAGCCGTCTGGCGTCAACAGAAAACCCGAGCCCATTCCGCCATGTTGATCCCCTCGCGGTCCGACCACGGAGATGACTGCCGGCCCGATCTTCTGGACCACCGCAATCACCGCCCGGGAATAGGCATCCAGCAGATCGGAATCGGACGGGGACGTCGATCTGGGGGTGCGTGGAGTCTCAAACGAGTCGCCACCTGGGCTTCGATCATCAACGCGTCTGAAAGTTTCGTCTAAAATGGCCACGGCCTATCGCCCCAGGGCGTTCCTGTATTCGACGCACCGATTTATTCTACGTATTGCAGGCAAAAAGGTTCGTTGGGGCACGGCCGATGCGGTCGCATCCGCCAAACAGGTGGCTCGCCGGGAATCAAAGACGATCTGATCCCGGAGGGCTTGCCGGCCGATTCCCATTTGGTATCCTAAGCTATTGGGCCGCTGCCGCGTCAGATCAACAGGTATGTCGTCGGCGAGGCGGATCGTGACCCACTCTGCAAGGTGGATGTGTTGTGGGTTTCGTGCAACGGCAGCCGCACCAGGTCATCCGATATCGTCTGTAAGTGGTTATTTGGTAGTGACTTGCACCCCTAGCTCAATTGGATAGAGCATCGGTCTACGGAACCGAAGGTTACAGGTTCGAGCCCTGTGGGGTGTACTTTCTGATCGTCGTCGTAACCCCAGACGCCGTAAGCCCTAAGTGCTTGCGGCGTTTTCGCTTTGGGCCGCAACTCCCGCCCGCCTTTGGACTTCCATCGGTCATGGATACCGATGCTAATACCGGTTTTTGGGGGCGTTTCGTTGCAAATGGCGGCAGATCGATGCAAATCAGCAGTATGACACCAGGGCGCTCACCTCGGGCCGAAATGAGAGCACCGGGGGGAGCACCGTTTGATGTAACGTTATACTGTGAACGGGCAAGAACGAGCCATTCTTGCCGAAAAAACGACTCATATCAGCCCGTTCACAGTATAACTTTGTAGTCGTCAGCTTGACTTCTCAACGGGGTAGGATCACATCCGCCATGGTTCGTGGACGCCCCCTGATTGACCGGTGAGTAGGCGATAGCTCTGAAGAATTCGATCAGCCTCTCGTTCCAAACCCTACGATACTCCTTCACTCCCCCTCACTCTCGGGGCAAACCAGTTCGCAGATGGATCGAATCTCAGCCCGATCATAACCCACCGCGAACTCTCGGCTTTTCAACACGCGGCCTTTGTGCCACAATCTGGTTTTTGAGGAGCAGGATTCGCAGGATTGGATTGCCGGACACGGACGCCCTGCATGGCTACGAAGCAGAAACATCGTACGAAGCACGGTGCGGCAGGGCTGTTGCAGCAAGCTCAGCGGTTGCTAGAAAAGGGCGATTTCAAGCAGGCGCTGAAGGATGCCAAGATCTGCTATCGGCAACAGCCCAGCCCGGAAGGTCGCCAGTTGTTAGAGCGGGCGCATTTGGTCCGGGGGCGCCAGTTGTATCGAGCCGGCCTGCGTGACGAGTCTCAGGCCGTCGTCGAGAATCTCCTGGAATTGGGGGTGACCGACGTCTTGGTACAACAGGAACTGCCGGAACTGCTGATTGTCCTCGGCCTTTTCCACCGCATTGCCGCGGCCAGCGGGGCCAACGTATCTGTGGAAGCGGGTAGCCCATTGTATGCGACGGTGGCCGATCACGCCGTCCTCCGGCCCGAAGCGGTTCCGGCTTCTCTTCCGGCCATTCGCCAAGGGGCCGGAACCGTCCACCGGGCGCTGGCCGCGTTGGAAACGGGGAATGAAGCCGAAGCGATGGCTGCGCTCAAGGACGTCTCGCGCGCGTTCGCCATTTGCCGACTGGAAGTATTTTGTGCGTGGGCTGGCGGCCTACTATCGCCAAGATGCGGCGGCGACACAGGCGAATTGGGATCGACTCGATCCGGGGCGATTCGCCGCGCGGATTGCCGCCTCACTGAAAGTCTTGGCTGATCCGGCGGTGGTTTCGCCGGATGATTTCTGCACGAGGGACAGGCTGGCCCGACTGGGCAGCGCGGTCTTGGGCGGCCCAATCTTGACCCGCTTACAAACTTTGCAGGGGCACGTCGCCACGGGACGCTGGCGCGAGGCAGTGAAGCTGCTTTGCGCCGTCAACCCGCTGCTTTTCCGAATTGACACTGCGTTGCCACAGCGTCTGGCAAACATCCTGTATGCGGCTATTGTCCGCAAAGGCAATCCGGCCGCCCTACGCGAGTTGGCCGCGGTGATGGAGCCGCTGCCGATCGACCCCCATTGGAATCGCGGCTTGGCGATGGCTTGGGAGCGTTCCGACGATGAAGACGATGAAAGTGATGAAGACTTTGCCCAGGCCGAACGCTGCTGGCGGGCGTATTTGGACGACTTGGTCCGTCTGGAGTGTCTGTTGCCGACAGAACGCACCCTGGCCCGTGCGTAGTCTGGTTACGGCTGGGCCAGATGCTGGCGGAAGAGTCGTGTCCGATGTGTCCGACGTGCGGCGTCCGCCACGAGCCAGACGAGGACGTGCAGGCACGGGCAATCGACTGCTTTGAGAACGCTCTAAAGCTTTCGCCTGAGTTACTCGGCGCATATCAGGCGTTGGCCGAGGCATATCGAGAGTGGGGCAATATGGAGAAGGCGGCCGCGATCTGGCAGCGATTAGTCAAACGCTTCCCCGAGAACCTTGAAACGCTGCTGTTTCTGGCCGATCACCATATCCGGCGCGACGAACCCTTTGCAGCCCGCGAGTTTCATCTTCCGCGCCCAGCGACTCAAACCACTGGACTTGAAGATCAAAGCGATGGTATGGTCTGTTCATCTGGCGTCTGCGCGGCACCACGCGCTGGCGGGGCAGTGGGAAGAGGGGCGAGCGGAGTTCGCGGCGGCAGAGAGAGTGGACGGCCAGCGTGCGGAGGTCCATCACTTACTGGTCTGTCGGGCGGTGCTGGAGTTGAAAGCCGGCGACTTGGGCCTGACCAATCGGTTGCTCGACCGAGCGAGGAATGAATTGGGCGAAGCGGCCCCGGTATGGCTGCTAATGACAATCGAAAGCCGACGCTATGCCCTGTTGAAGGTGATGACGGATGAATTCGAGCACCGGTGGTCGACCGTGCTGAAAAAGAGTCGCCGCAGTGCGGCCATCGGCGAAATGTGCCGAATCATGGCTTCCCATGTGGCGAAGAATGTCGACTATTCGGGCCGCAGCGATCACGTGGCGAGACTCTTGGACTTCCTCCGCGACTGCAGGCGGGTAAAGAAGTGGCAGGCCCGCGATCTCCGCAACATGCTCGAATTCCTGATAGTCGTAGACCATCGAAAGAAACGACGAGAGGAGAAGAGGTCGAAGAAATCGGGGGGTGACGACACGACCGAATTATTGACGGATTTTGCCGTCAAGGCGCGCGGCGAGTTCCCTGAAGTTGCTTTCTTTCAGTATCTGGGCGGTGAAATGGAGATACGCAAGGGGCCTTCGAGGTGTAACCGCCAGTTGGCGCGGAAGTGTTTTGAACGGGTCCTGCAACTGGCGGAAGGGCCCAATGATCCGGACTACAGCCAGACGGCAAAACGTGCCAGGGAGAGACTCGACCTGTTGGGCGAGGTCGATGAGTTGCCCTTCGGCGCAATGCCGCCGTTTCCGTCGTTTGTCGGAGACGAAAATGACGAGGGATCGTTCAATGAACCGTTCGGCCAGTTCGGTTTCGGCGAAGACGGGGATGACGGCGGTCTGCCGGTATTTTCTCCTACCGATCCACCGGAGAAGCTGTATGCAAAGTTTGCTCGGGTCTGTCGATCACTGGGGCTCGATCCGGCAGAAGTCCTCGATGAGGCCGCTGCCGGCAAGCCTTCTCGATTCGGAGCGAAAGATATGCCGTTATCAAAACGGAAGAAGAGGGAATAGGCAAGCATGATGGCCGATCCTTACAAAATCCTGGACGTCGTGAGGGGGTCGAGCGAAGCGGACATTCGCCGTCGTTATCTGGAGTTGGTCCGTCAGTATCCACCTGACCGCAATCCCGAACGCTTCACGGAAATCCACCAAGCTTACGAAAGACTGCGTGATCCGGTGATGCGGCTGGAGTCGAAGTTGTTCGACCTGGAATCGAGCGACACGATGGCGGGCATCATAGCCGACGTTCGGGAGCGGCTGCGGAAGTCGCGGATTCCCACGCAAACCCTGCTTGCCCTGGCGGAGGGATGATGAACGATTCGCTAGATAACGAAGCCCTGCTTGGCCGGTTCCGGCAGTGGCTTGAGGAAACCCGCCGTGAAGCCGATGCGCTGCCGGAGGATGCTGAGGTTTTGGCAGAGCAGGGCGAGGCGCTGCCCGTCGGGTTGCTGCAACTGGTGGAGCAGTTCACCGCCCTGCGCCACGAGGTGAAATTGCAGACCAAGAGTTCCCGCGGGGTGGCGGAACGAACTGAGCAGGCTCTGGCAGCCATGCAACAGGCGATCGAGTTGTTACGCTCGGTCGAGGTGAAGGAGGAGGAAACGGGGCAGCGAGTCGCGAAGCCATTGGTGGAGTCGCTCATCGAACTCGACGAGGCGCTGGGCCGCGGCCGGTTGGTCATCGACGCAGCCCGCCGCCGTATGTTGGAAGATCTCACCGGCCACATCCAGGAGCAACTCGACGATCTTTTGCTCCGGCTGCCAAGCTGGCGCAAATGGCTTTGTCGTTCGTGGTGCCGTCGGGCGCGGGACATTCTTATTCAACGAATAGGATTGACGTACCGCGACATTTTCGATTCCCTAGCCGAAGGATACGATCTGATTCTTGGCCGCCTCCAGCGCGCGATGAAGAAAGCCGAACTGTACAGGATCGAATGCCTCGGCAGGCAGGTTGACCCCAACCTCATGACGGTTGTCGAGGTTGTGGACGATCCCCTGCGCCCGCCGGGACTGGTCGTCGATCAGATTCGGCCGGGTTATTATTGGAAGGACAAAGTCATCCGTTTTGCGGAGGTTCGCGCTGTGCAAGGGCGAACGGCCTCCTAACCACCATCCACTCACCACTGTTCACTCTCCACTACTATGGAAACCATTCTCGGAATCGACCTAGGCACCACCAACAGCGAGGTGGCCGTTATCCGCAACAACAAAGCGGAAGTGCTGTATGAGGACGGCGAGGCGATTCTCCCGTCGGTCGTCGGGCTGGATGCCAATGGTCGGCTGCTGGTTGGCGCTGCGGCCCGCAACCAATGGGTTTTGGCCCCCGAACGGACCGTGCGGTCGATCAAGCGCCGCATGGGCACGGCTGATGCCGTTCAGCTGGGCGAGCAGCAGTACACGCCGCAGGAAATCTCGGCCTTCATATTGCGGAAGCTGAAGGAGCGGGTGGAGAAACAGATCGGTCAGTCCGTTCAGAAGGCCGTCATCACGGTACCCGCCTTCTTCAACGAGACGCAACGTGAGGCGACCCGCGAGGCGGGCGAATTGGCTGGCCTGGAGGTCGTCCGCATAATCAATGAGCCAACCGCCGCCTCGCTCACTTACGACCCGCATCCCGACAAGATGGAGCGGCTGCTGGTCTATGATCTCGGTGGCGGCACCTTCGACGTCTCGATTGTGCAGATCGAGCAGGGCGTCGTGGAAGTGCTCAGCAGCCACGGTGACACGCACCTGGGTGGCGACGATTTTGACCAACTGCTTCTGGACTTCGTCTGCGAGGACTTTCTGCACGAGCACGGCATCGATCTCCGCCAGTCGCCCGTAGCCAAATCGCGAGTGCTTCGCGCGGTCGAAGAAGCAAAGAAACGGCTTTCCTCGGAGCCTGCCGTTCAGATTGAGGAGGAGTTTATTGCCGAGAAGCAGGGCGCCCCGCTGCACCTCCGCCGAGAACTCCGCCGCGGTGACTATGAAGACCTGATCGAGCCCTTGCTGGCCAAAACGCTCAAATGCGTCGATGAATCGCTTTCCGATGCCAAGCTCAACGCCAATCAGATCGACAAAGTGATTCTGGTCGGCGGGGCCAGCCGCACGCCCCTTGCGCATCAGTTGCTGGAAGAACAACTTGGCCAGCCTGTCCACGCCGAGGTGGACCCAGACTTGTGCGTGGCTATGGGCGCAGCCATCCAGGGCGGCCTGATCGCCGGAATCGACGTGGGGCCGGTCCTGGTGGACATCACTCCCCACACCCTCGGCATCCAGGCATTGAGCGACATCGACGGGCGACTGTCACACTATTGCTTCGTCCCATTAGTCGAGCGCAACACGCCGCTGCCGTCTCGCCGCAGCGAAATCTTCAGCACGGTGTGCGACGGCCAGAAGGTTGCGCGAATCGCAGTTTTCCAGGGCGAAGATGACGATGTGCGCCACAACGAGCCCGTGGGCGATTTCCTCCTTGACGGCCTGGCCAAGGTGGATGCTGGCAACGAGGTTTTCGTGCAGTTCGACCTCGATTTGGACGGAATCTTGAAGGTCAGTGCCACCGAGCGGGCTACCGGCCGACAGAAGCAACTGACGATCGACAACGCTATCACCCGTTTCCGCGCCGGCAATCGCCAGGAAGCCCTGGCCCGCGTGGAGGCGACTTTTTGGGGCGGGTTGGGCACAACGCCGGCGGCAGCGGAGTCGGCGGCTGCCCCGGAGCGCGCCTCACCATCCGCCGCCCCCCCACCGAAATGGTCCGACTTGTCGACCGTTGCGAGCAGTTGATCGCCAAGAGCGAACAACTCGTCGAGCAGTCGAATCCAGCAGATGCCGCCGAGATGTGTCAGCTCGTAGAACAGCTTCGCACAGCGATTGCCCAACGTTCGCAGGTTGACATGGAGGGCGCCGCCGCACAGCTCGAAGACATCCTATTCTATCTCCAGGACGCATGATGTCGGAAGGCTTATCTGGCAGATCGGCCAATGGCGACGTCCGCTGCCCAACGTGTGGCGCGTCGCAGGAATGGTCGGACGCGTGCCGCCGTTGCCAATGTGACCTGACGCTCCTGCAACGCGTCATGGAGGCGGCCCAGACCAGCCGCCAACGCTGTTTGTGCGCCCTGCGAGCGGGGCGTATATCCAAGGCAGTTCGCCATGCCCGCCGGTTGCAGGCTCTTCGCCCCGACCAGTCGTCAACTCGGCTGCTGGCGGTGTGTCAATTGCTCCAGGGAAACTGGCTTGCGGCGACAACCATGGCTCGGATCGCCGATTCCCAGCAGGAGTATGGCGGGGAACCTACATGACCCTACATGACCAAGAAGAAGGTAACGGGAGCATCCCGGTTTTGTAGGTGTTACGCGGCATTGGTCAAAGGGGTCGCAAAGGCTTTGTTGGTTAGGACTTGCCAGTGCTTCGACGTGTAATAGGCCCGCAGGAAGAGCATCTGCTCGGCGTGTTCCTCGTGCCAGAAGATGCCCGGGCCCTTCAACCGCAAGTTGATGACCCGGCGAACGGCGCTCTCCATCGAGCCGCTGCCCATCGGCATTTTCGCCCAACGTGCTTTGGAGTAGTTCAAGCGGCCCGCCCGCACGGGGAATCTGGGGTCAGAGCGCACTTAGTCACTAGCGGAATTCGCCTAATGACTAAGTGCGCTCTGACCCCAAATCTCCACTAATGACTAAGTGCGCTCTGACCCCCAATCTCCCTTCCGTTCGACGTCGTGTGCCCTGGCGTATCGAAGAACGGATTGCAGATCGGCGCGGTCGTATCGCAGGTTGATCCGCACGTTTTCGGCGTTCATGGCGTCCCCTCCGTAGGATTCTGGACGTAGGCTCCTTTACTGCCGCCCATTTTGCAATGACGTGCCTTCGTTGACAAGGGGAATCGTCTCCTTGCAGATCGAAAGCCGTCGAGCGTAAGTCGCTGTTCAAAAATAAGTTAGCCGTTTGTATAATCTGCGTATTCCGCTTCCATGGATGGAGAGACGGTCATGGCAGACAAGGATTGCAGGCGCATTCGCCGGTGTCGCTGCCGAGGATGTCGCTCGCGTAGCGATGCGGATTTGGTTGCGTACCATCGGGCCATCAATCGAGTGATGGCCGAGTTGGACGAACGGAGTCGGCGGTTGTTCGCCGGGATCGTGGCCCGGCAACGCGGACACGGGGGCGTCCAGTTGGTGGCGGAAATCACCGGCCTGAGCCGTATGACAATCCGCCGGGGATTGCGCGAAAGCGAACGCGGACAGGTGGCGTCTTCAGAGCGAGTACGGCGTCCCGGCGGCGGACGAAAACGAGTCGAAAAAAAACGCCACGTGTGCGGGAGTTGTTGAAGGGGCTGTTGCGGGATGCGACGGCTGGCGATCCGATGGGTGGTCTGCGGTGGACGCACAAGACCACCCGCAACCTGGCCGCTGCATTGACGCGACGTGGCGTACCGGTCGGGCACGTGACGGTGGCTCGGTTGCTGCGAGCACAGAAGTACTCGTTGCGATCGAACCGCAAGCGGTTGGGTGGGAAGAGAGATCCCTATCGGGATCAGCAATTCCGCCTGTTGGGGCGTCGGCGACGGCGATTCCAACGGCAAGGGTGGCCGGTAATCAGTGTGGATACGAAGAAAAAGGAGTTGGTGGGCAACTTCAAAAATAACGGACGCAGTTGGCGGTGTGAGGACCGCGACGTGCTGGACCACGACTTTCCCACACTGGCCCGCGGCCGCGCCTATCCCTACGGCATCTATGACGAGAATCGCAATGAGGGCTATGTCGTGATCGGCACAACTCATCAGACAGCGACCTTTGCCGTGCGTGCCATTCGCTCGTGGTGGCTGAAGGTTGGGCGGCGTCGGTACTCGGGTGTGTCTTGGTTGGCCATCGAAGCCGACAGCGGAGGTGCCAACGGCAACCGTTGTTGGGCTTGGAAGGTGGGCCTGCAAGAATTGGCTGACGAATTCAGATTGACGATCACGGTCGGGCATTATCCCGCAGGAGCCTCCAAGTGGAACCCGATCGAGCACCGCATGTTCAACCTCATCAGTGCCAATTGGGCCGGCGAGCCACTGACCAGTTACGAAGTCATGCTGAAGAACATCCGCACGACACGGTCGAGCACGGGCTTTCGCTGCCGCGCATCGTTGGACACCAAGCTCTACCCGACCAAAGTCAAGGTGTCCGACGAAGCGAAGGCAACCGTGCGGCTGTTGCGACATACCGTCCTACCCAAATGGAACTACACCATCTGTCCACGAAAACGAAACGGCTAAGTTATTTTTGAACAAGTCCTAAAATGCCCAGGTTATCCAAATGCCACGATCGAGAATCGCCCAGGCGGAATTCGACCGGCACCATCCAGCCGACTCACCTCACGCCTTGAGATCTTGCCTTGTCGTCGTTGTTGGATCGCTAGGCGGCCTTCTTGGCGGTCGCCTCCTCCACCTTCTCGACATCCGCTTCCCGTCTGTTCGTATGCACCGATACGCTGATGTTGACCTTCTTTCTCTGCGTGGCACGGCTGAGGCCCAACAGGTCGAACAATCTCCGATACAGCCCGATTTTGCCCAGGCACCGCAACAACACGAATAGCCCACGAAGCAATGAGAACATAATGGAATCCCTTCCTTGCCAGAGGTCTGTTGGACGCCGGGACGGGCATCTTACAGAAAAGGGCGGCAGCATCAACAGCGTTTCCTGGCGATCCGCCGGGTTTCGAGCCTGGCTCCAGCCACAGCAGCATCCCCCGACAGAGGCTGGCTACCGCCTCCCGCATCGCAGGAATGGCTGGTAGAATGGCGGCTCACATGCAACGTGAGCCACACACAATCACCATCGGGTCATCCTGGCGTTGAGTACCGCTTTCTGGGACGCATGGCTGCGCGACGATGCCGCCGCCAGGGCTTGGCTCGACGGCGAGGGGCCGCGGTCGCTCCTGGAGAAGGACAACGGCTGGCAAAGGAAATGAACGACAAGGCGAAAACCGTCTGCCCGGAACATGACCTGCGCATCTCAACGCACAGAGCCGCTCTGCGAAAGTGACTGAATTCCTTGAACGCAGGGGTGAGAAACCGACATGTCCAAGAACAAACCATGTTCCACGCTGTTGGGCACTTGCATATTGGCCCTTTGCGCCTCCGCGGCAACAGCCCATGCCGCAGTTGTCCCCGACGAGGTCGCCGTGGCTGCGGCGGTCGCGGCGGCCAAGCCCGGCGATACAGTGGAGGTCGCGCCGGGCAGGGCCACCTGGACCAAGCCGCTGACGATCGCCCGCGGAATCATGCTGAAGGGCGCGGGCATCGACAAGACCATCGTCGCCCTGCCAGCCGCCAGCATTTCGATCGTGCCCAACGCGGCCGCGATTGCCAACAACGAGGTCATCGAAATCTCCGGGTTCACCTTTGACAACGGGAGCGGCAAGACTTCCGGAGAGCTGGTCGGCATTTCCGCCCCCCACAAGACGCCGTTCCGGGGAGTGAAGATCCACGACAACAAGTTCACAAGGATCGCCTACTCTTGCAGGGCGTTTCGCGTCTCCGGCGGGGTCTACGGCGTCATCTACTGCAACCAGTTTGACACGGTCGGCATGATCATCGGCTCGATGGGCAGCGGCAACACCGGCGCCTGGGCCACCGACTATCCCAAGATGCCATCCTACGGCGACGGCGACAAGCTGTTCCTGGAGGACAACTCCTGGTATGCGTCGGCCCCCGCCGACACGGAGGTCGGATGGGTGGAGACCGGCCAGGGATGCCCTGGCATCGTCGTCCGCTACAACACCTGGGATCACGCCAACGTGAGCGACAAATGGCGGGAGCAATGGGACGTCCACGGCTTGCAGTCGGGCACGCACGCGGAACGGTACTCGACGCTTTCGGCGGAGTATTACGGCAACATCACGACCAACTGGCACACCAACGGCAGGCTGATGCTCCACCGCGGCAGTTGGCTGATGATGTTCAACAATCTCACCAGCGGAAAGGGCTATCAAGGAGCCAATATGCCCGGCATCTCGTTCAACGAGTATTCCTGCGACGAATATGCGGCGTGGGAAAAATATCCGCAGCACGTCAACAATACCTACGTCTGGAACAATCTCTGGAACGGAAATACGGTCCAGAACATGGTCAAGGGCTTGGACAACTGCAAGACCTATACGATCACCGAGAACCGCGACTACTTCAACTACAATCCCAAATTTGACGGAACCTCCGGCATCGGCTGCGGGCCGACCGTTCCGACCATGAATTGCAGACCCGGAGTAGGATACTGGGTCACGAGTCATTCGCCTGCCGACCGGCTTCCTTCCACGATGGCGGAATTGAAAACCATTACCCAGGCGGGGCACTTCTACAAGTGTACGGCACCGAACACCTGGACCCAGTATTATCAGCCTTACGCCTATCCGCACCCGTTGCGTGGACAGTCGTCGGGGGAAACAACAAGGGAGACGGGGGGCAAGTAGCGAGCTTCGGCGGGGTCTTCGCCTCGTCGTCCGCTAGACCGATGAAATGTACAACAGCCGCTTCCTGACGCCAGCCAAGGTTCGGCGTCGCCGGACTGCCGACGGCGCGATCTTTGTCGGCCACCCGACGTTCAGATGCGACGTTTGCAGCTTCAAGGCCCCCTCCAACGAAGAGCCCAACCGACAACCGCCTGTGGCGTTGTTCCCGGCGGCTGCCGGAGCGGGGACGCATCGGGTCTTCAACCGTTCCTGGATCCCGGACGGCTTTCGGGGATGACCTCTTGACAGGCGCGTTGCCTCAACCGAACAATACGCTCAGGCGTAATTGGCTCGTTGACTTTGTTCCTGGATTTTGGAGGTGCTTGATGCGAATAACCAAAATCGCGAGTGCGGCGGTGCTGCTGTTGTTGGGCGGGTGTACCGGACATCACGCGGAGCCGAAGAGCGATGTCCCGGAGAGCGGTATTCGGGAGAGCAGTACCCGGGGAAGCGCTGTCCTGGAGAGCGCTATCCTGGAGAGCGGTTTCCCAGTAGGTGGCAGAATGCCGAAGTACTTGGCGACGAAAGTTGCTGGCGGCGAGGACGGCATCAAACTAGGCAGGTCGCTCTGCTATACGTGAGTGTTGGGCGCACGTCCGGTGGTCTTCATTGTTGCAAGGACGCCGGATCGTGCCTTGACCATGTTGGTCAAGAAGATGGACGACTTGGTTGTTCTCCGACAAGACAAGAAGTTGGCTGCTGTCGTGAACTTCCTCGGCGAAATCAATCACGAAACGAAGGAGAAAATCAAGGAGTTTGGTAAAGAACTCGATCTGAAGAAGGTGCCCCTGGCAGTCACTACCGATGCTGAACCGCTCAAAATCAACGACGCTGCCGAGGTAACCGTGATGATCTACCGCGGCAAGACTGTGAAGGCTAACTACGCCCTAGCCAAGGACAGGCTCGACCAGAAGACGATCGAAGCCATCATCAAGAGCACAGAAAGCATGCTCAATGAGCCCGGAGCCTAAGGCAAAGCCCAAGGCGGAAATGCCGTCCAAGGCGCAGGACGAGAAACCCGCCGCGAAGACGCGGGAGGAACTGAAGCCGCCGACCGAGAAGAGGACGTGACGGCTGCCCCTACTTCAAGTGCTTGTCGAAAAAGTCCGAGATCCTCTTCCGGTTCTCGGGGTTCGAGAAGCCGGGACCGCCGTGCCCGTTCCCCGGGATGCGGACGAGAGCGCTTTCGACGCCTGCCTTCCGTAGCGCCTCGTCGAGCAGCTCGCTCTGGTTGATGATGACCGTCTTGTCGTCTTCGCCGTGCATGATGAGGAAGGGCGCGGCGTCCTTGCTGACGTAGGTGATGGGATTCGCCTTGGCGGCGAGCTCTTGCCTGTCCCGCACCGGGCCGCCGACGAGCTTCGCCATCGGGGAGTCCGGCTTGTCCTGCCAGCCGCCCATCTTGGCGAAATCGGTCGGACCGTAGAAATCCACGACGCACTGCACGCGGCTGGACTGGTCCAGGTTCCCACCGTTCCCCTCCAGTTCCATTACGCCGCCCGACGTGCCGAGCAAGGCGACCAGATGACCGCCCGCCGACGCGCCCCACACGCCGATGTGCTGGGCGTCCAAGTTGTACTTCGTTGCGCTGGCCCGCAGCCAGCGGATCGCTGCCTTGCAGTCCTCGATCTGGGCAGGGAAGACCGCGTGCTGGCTGAGGCGGTAATTGATGCTCGCCACGGCATAGCCCTGAGCGACGAAGGGAATCGCCGGCGGGCGGTCCTTGCTGCCGTTCTCCCAGCCGCCGCCGTGAATCCAAACGATGACGGGCAGGGGACGGTCTGCCTTGGCGGGCAGGTAAAGATCGAGCTTGTTGCGGGCGTGCCCCCCGGCGACATATTCCAGATCGGAGTGAACCTGTGTGCCCGGCGGCAGGACCGGCTTGGCCTCTGGTTGCTTCGCCTTGGGCGTCTCCTTGGTTCCTTCAATTGCCCGTGCCGTGAAGTTCTTGAAGCCGAAATCGCCGTTTGTTTGAAACCCTTTTTCGCCGTGGCAGTAGAGATACATGCCGATCCCCGGGTTGCCCGTCTTATGCGTATCATCGACGGCCCGCGCCTTCTCCACGCCGTTGACGTACATCGTGATCACGTTGCCGACGACCGATGCTTTGAGGATGTCGCCGTTCTTCAGGCCATACTCGGCGCCCCTCTTCTGGTGCTGGGTCAGGTACGTGAACTTGCCCAGCGGGCCTTCCCACCGCACGATCTCCATGTACGACGAATCACCGCTGATGCACCGGGCCAGGCACTCATAGCCGGTCGTGCTGTGTTCCGAACTCGTCCACCGCAGCAGGATCTCGACTTCCTGATTGCAGTTGGAATCGGGCTTGGCGATCACCACTTCTCCCCACGCCTCCTGGTCCGGCGGAAAGCCCGACAGATGGGCGTAGGAATCGTCATACTGGGCCGGGCCATGGTTGAGCCCCGTTTCCGTGCTGAACGCCAGACCGTCCTTCTTTCTGATCTTCGTCCAATCCAGGCCGTTGTTGATCCACTTGCCGTTTTCGGAAAGCGGGTTCTCCTCGCCTGCGAACGTGGTGGTGTAGGTCTGAGCCCTTCCGGCCGTTGACAACAACCCGCAGACAAGCCAAACCATGCAGAACAACGCCCCGTTGACTGTTGCACGAGCAATGCGATGCGGGAAGATCTTCTCCAAACGTGAGTTCATCTGAATACCTCCGCGCCAAGAGTCATGACGATCGCCGGTTGAAACGGCACGCTGGCATCGTCCTTCGATGTGCTGATCCGTAGTTCTATCCAGAACATGACAGAACGTCAAGGAAGCTCTCCAATTCGGAAACGCCCACTACGGCTCGCACACGACCCGAAACCCCACGAAGCAGAACCGGTACGATGGCGGATCAGTGGAACTGTCCTAAGGTCACCGTGTACTGCCCCATGTAGAAGGGCTTGGTGATCCGCACCTTGTGACGCGGCAATTCGCCCTCCAGCCACTTCGGGTCGCAGTAAGGAAAGGACTTGAGCGTATCGGCGCGGCTCTCCTCGGCCCCCATCATGAACTCCCCCGCCGGGACGAGCACGAGCTTCATGCCGATACTGTTGGTCGTCGTTTCCTCGCCGTGAGCCGTCCCGGATGGCGACAGGACCAGCAGGAACACGCCGACAGTAAGCATTCGGCGGACACGGCATCTTGGTTTCATGCTGAAGCCTTCGGGCGGACGGTCGCCGATGTTCTCGATTTTCAAGCAGGCGGGCATGGATCTTTCTTCCGACGATTCTCTGGAGGAAAGACGTCAGCCGGGAATCATCGTGACTGCCCGGACACAGGACGCTCGTCTTTCGCTGCCGCAGACGCGCTGCGAGGAGTTGCATCACCGCCGCCAGGCCCCTCGTCAGGCACGAAAGTCGGCTCGTTCAGCATCCGGACATAATCGTACGGAAAGACGATTGTTGCCCCGTCGGCCTTCAAGTGAGCGATGACCCGCTTATAGATGTCCAAAGCGACTCCCTCCTTGTCCCACCATACGGGGTGCGTCTGGATTACACTCACGGCCCAATCCTTGGAAGCGGCATAATTGGCCATGAACTTGTCGTAATCTAGTGCAGAGGTGCCGTTCTCCACGTTCAGCCTGGTCTCCGCCGTCCGGAAGCTGAACTTCGTGAGTCTGTCGACGTAAGGCGGGTCGATGAAGAAGGCGTAGCGGATCTGGGGTGCGGTATTCAGCGCCACGACGACGTTATCGCTGACCGGCTGAGGCCCTACCCCGGGCCAATCCCAGCCGTACAGGGAAATCCCCAGTTTCGACTTGGCGAGGCGTTCGCAACGCTCGAACTCATCGTTCAGCGTCGCCACCTCCTTCGTCGCATGGCAATCATGGTGGTATCCGTGCGACAAGACCTCCACGTACCCCGTCTTCAAGTATGCCTTCGTGGTGTTGGTAAAGCCTCCGGTAACGTCCGTTTCCGGCTCCAGCGAGTAGGAACACATCTCGATGGAGGTCTTGACGCGCGCCGTGTTGCACATGTAATCAAGGTACGTTTTCCAGGTGGGGCGTATGTACGAAGGCGCGTTCCACTCGCAATACCAGTAGTCGTCGCACTTGAGGATGACGATCCTCTTGTAGACGAGGATTTGCAGCGTCCCCGACCATAGGGTATCCTCCCCGTTCTTGACCGCGACGCTGATTGTTGCCTTGCCTTTGCCGGGGGCGCGGTGAACGTGACCGAGGCGCCGCTGCCGGTAACAGTGCCGATATCCGAACGCCATTGATAAGCGGTCGGACTGCCTGTGATCTCGCCGACGGATACCGTGGCCGTCTCGTTGATTTTGACGTGGTTCGTGCCGGCAGTCAAATTGAATGCGCAGCAAGGTCTGCCCAACGCTACGCTGAAGAGCAGGAAGGCGATGACCGTTCTCATGTTGCCTCCGTATCTGTGGATGAGAGCTTCCGGGCGGGAAGTACGAGGGAACGCCGCAACCACGATCTTAGCGTGGAGGGCGATCGGCGACAAGCATCGGCGCAGCATTGACAATAATTGTACATTCAGTGCGTTCGTTCTCGGAGACAAGGGAACTGCTCGCGAGGCGGGCGCGGCATGCCTGTTCGCCCCCGCAGTAAAAGACCCGGCGGTGATTGCCTAGCTTCGCCACGGGTTGCGAACCTTCGTCAAAATTGACGAAGGTCGGACGCTCCGTCAGCCCGGCGTTCTCACCTGAGCCGCCGCCCAGGACGAAAACGCCTCCCAAACTGTGCTTGTGATTTGGGGTTTCGGACTCGTGAACTTCCTACCAGGGGGTGGTTGCCGTTCTCGTAGGGGCTATCTACACTTACGATTGTGCCGTCGAAGGTTGGACGGCTATGGGAGCACGGCGAGTCCACCTGTAAGCGGAGCCGAGTTGCTCCACCGATTACGTTCCGATTTGTTGCAGGAAGTCCGTAGGTGGCACAGGTCACTGGGGCTCACTGCCGGGTTGACCATTAGTGAGTCGACACACGAGGAGAAACAGCGATGCGAAAGGCAGTAATCGTTCTGGCAGCGACACTGTGGGCGGGTGGCGTCATCGCGGCTGACAGCCCCAAGGATGCCCAACCAGGTAAACCCATCGCCGCTACGGGCGTTCTGACAGACAACAAGAAGGATTTCGCCATGATCTGGGTCGATGGCGAAGATGCCCCCACCAGGTTCGCGATCGCGGAAGGCTTCGACCAGAATACGTTCGGCTTCCCGCCCAAGGGCAAGGCCGTCTTCCTCCCCGACCGCGTACAATTCACCTACCTCAAGGGCGATGACGGCAACAAGGTGCTCGCGATGCAGAGAGCTAAAACGACGCTGAAAGGGACGGTGACGGGCGAGGTCCAATTCAGTAACGATTTCTGGGTTGCGGTGAAACCCAAGAACGGGCCGCTGGATGGCTACGCGATCGGTGGGCCTGGGGACATGGGGGCCAGACTGAAGGCCCTGAAAAAGGGCGACGTGGTCACCATTAAGTTCCGCACCGACGTCGAGCGGCATCGAATCGACGCCCTTCAGGTGCGTCCGGCCAAGGCGGGCGGCGATCCCCCGGCTGACAGCCCCGAGGATGCCAAACCGGGCAAACCCATCGCCGCTACGGGCGTTCTGACAGAGAACGACAACAAGAAGGATTTCATCATGATCTGGGTCGATGGCGAAGATGCCCCCACCAAGTTCGCGCTTGCGGAAGGTTTCGACAAGAATACGTTCGGCTTCCCGCCCCAGGGCAAGGCCGTCTTCCTCCCCGACCGCGTGCAATTCACCTACCTCAAGGGCGATGACGGCAACAAGGTGCTCGCGATGCAGAGAGTTAAGACGCCGCTGAAAGGGACGGTGACCGGCGAGGTCCAATTCAGTAACGATTTCTGGGTTGCGGTGAAACCCAAGAACGGGCCGCTGGATGGCTACGCGATCAGTTGGCCTCCCGGGGACATGGTGGCCAGACTGAAGGCCCTGAAAAAGGGCGACGTGGTCACCATTAAGTTCCGCACCGACGTCGAGCGGCATCGAATCGACGCCCTTCAGGTGCGCCCGGCCAAGCCGGGCGGCGATTCCCCGGCCGCGAAAAATGAGAAAGAATAAGGGGGGCACCCATACGGAAAATGGAGCCGAAGGCGAAGTGGGCGATGGCGACACTCAAGGAACTGCTTCACGACAAAAAACGAGTTCATCCGTCGGACCGCTGCCGAGGCGTTGAAGCAGACTGACAATGAGAACCACTCTAACCTTGACCGATAACCTACGGATTGGCGACCTTCGCCGACAACAGCAGCGTGAAGGTCCCCTACTTCGCCGCCCGCGAAACCGCCGAAAGCCACTCCCCCTCTCTGGGCCTATTGACACGATCGAAGTTCCGGGCTGACAATAGCGGTCCGAAGAGGGCTTGCGCCCACCGATACGTGTTGGAGGTCGAGCGGCTGCCTTAGGGCGATGCGCCCCGGACCGCGTGCCGATCCTGACGACCGCCAGGCAACCGAAAGGACTAGCCCCATGCAACGACGGAGCCAATATCTCGCAAACGTGGTTGCGGCAACGGCGGTTGTCCTGGCTGCTGTGGCCGCCAGCCGAGCAGAAACCTGGACGCTTGAACTTAAACGCGGAGGCGTCGAGTCCCTTTACCGAGCGGCGTCACCGCAGCGTTTCTATATTCCGATCGGAGGCGACGGAAAGAGCCGCATCGAGTTTCCGGGGACCGCCGAGCAAGCAGCCGCCTTTAAGCGAATCGTAAAGAAGGAACCCAACTACGAATCGGCGCATCCGCTCCGGGGCGTGGCCAAATTGGGGTCGCAGGAATACGCCTTCGCGATTGACAAGGTCACTCGGGAAACGAAGCAAGCGAATACGGCAGCCGACACGGTGAAGACGGCGGCCAAGCCTGATTCGGCCATCGCCGACTTGGCAGATAAGCTGGCTCAGGCCCTCTTGCCATCTTCTCCATCATCGGCTCACGTGCCGGGCTACAACCGGCTCTACTTCGATTTGAACCACAATGGCGATCTGACCGACGACGCGTATTTCTCCATGCCAAGCGAAGAGATGAGCCCCTATGGTCCTAGTTTTCAGTTCCCGCGGGTTGACGTCGCGATTGACGTGGATGGAGCGAAAATGGACTATTCGTTCCTGCTCAGCGGATACGTCAACCCCTCTGAGGGCATGGACTACGCCGTGGTCTCACTCAGCTCGGCCGTTTATCGCGAAGGCGACGTCACCTTGGAGGGAAAGAAACATCACGTTATCTTGCTCGATTTCAACAGCAACGGACGATTCGACGACGAGACCACGTTACCCACCGGCCAGCCCCCGAACGAGCCGCTCTACCCCGAGTCGGGTGACATGTTGATGATCGACCCGCACGCCCGCGGTCGGAACGGCAATTTGCCTTACGAATCGAACTCCGATGACATGCGGCATGCGGTCGCTAAACTGATCCGTTTCGGCGGCCGCTATTACGATCTGCGGGTTTCGCCGACCGGCGACGAGCTTACGCTGACTCCTTCCTCGGTGCGGTTGGGCAGCGTTGCCAATCCCAACAAAGCCTTCCATGCCGTGGTCTACGGTGACAAAGGTTTTTTTGCCATTGAGGGAAACAAGGAGACACCCGCTTCCGTGCCCGAAGGCCAGTGGAAGCTGCTCAACTATACGATCGGACAGACAGAATACGAGAAGCCGATCACTCCTGCGGAAAAGAAGGAAGAGCCGAAGACGGAGGCATCGCCGTTGCAGACACTTGTCGATGCGCTGGAGGGACTCTTAGGCGGCAGCGAGGCTGCCGACTCGGCAAAGCCGAGATCCCGCGAGACAACCGCCATGGCCCAGGCGACGGCCGGGTATAAGCCGATCACAGTCCGCGCGGGCGAGACGGTGACGATGCCCTTCGGCCCGCCCTACACGCCCACCGTGACGGCCAGCCCCGCGGACAGAACGCACGCACGGTTGTCCATGTCGCTCATCGGCTCGGCGGGTGAGGTGTGTACCAGCCTCATCATCGACGGCAGTCGCCCGCAAAAGCCAGCGTTCGTCATCAGCGATCCCAGCGGCAAGTCAATCGAAACCGGCAACTTCGAGTATGGATGAGGCTTCACCTGTTCGTACTCGTGGCGAGTACCACCCAAACCGGCTAGCGAGTATCACGTCCGCATCAAGATGAAGGCTGATCCTTTTGAGATCAACCAGGACAACGATAGCGTCATTCGTGCCGCAGAGTTGCAGCCCCAAACGGGCCCGCCATAATGGTCCTCGTGCGAGTCCGTTTTGTCCGGCGACGTAGCTAGGGTGACGAGCACTTGGTCCTCGCAAGACTCCCCGCAGGAGAAGTTACCATGAGGCATTTCATCTGTCGCGCCATACTATCAGCCGCTGTGATTCTCGTCGTTGGCAGCAAGGGGGTCTGTGAGGCGAGCCCCGACAATCCCAAAGCTGCCGACGAACAGACCGCGCCGACCATCGTTGGGACGTGGCTCGCCACGTCGGTGTCAATCGTGTCACAGGACGGCGAGCGAAAACCTCTTTCCGGAGGATCTCCTGTCAACGTGATTGTCTCTGAGAAGACGTTCACCATGCGGGTGGGCGAAAAGACTGTCGCCGAGATGCCCTATACCTTGGATCCAGCGAAAGACCCCGGCACGCTCGAACTGAAAACCCCCCGAGGCCCCCTATCGGGCATCTACAGGTTCACGGGCAATCGCTTGAGGATTCGCCTTGGTGACGCGTCACAGGGACTGCCGAGGGATTTCAGCAGGAAGTCCCGCGGTCTCGATTTGATGTTGCGGCGCATGGAAGGCGTTTCGCTGTTCTTGATCAATGCGGACGGCAGTAATTTGCATCGGCTCTCTGTGACGCCGGATCTGGCCGAATGGCGTTGTCCGACGTGGTCTTCCGACGGCAGCAGAATTGCTATCGAGGCCGTTCGCGCACTGGCCGACGACGGCGAGTCCAGGATCGTCGTCATTGATGTCGCCAGCGGGGCACACAAAGACCTGGGGCCCGGGGCAAATCCAAGCTGGTCGCCCGACGGCAAGCGGATCGCCTTCACGGCGGACAACGACATTCACATCGTAAACGCCGCCGGCGCCGATCTCCAGCAAGTCGATTGCAGCAATGGTAACCCGGAGCTGTGACGTGGCGTGGTCACCGAAAGGAGACGAATTGGCCTTTGCCGTCGTTACTGGCGAGTCCGATGAGAGCCGTGCAAACTTGTACGTCTATGACCTGAAGACCCGGCAACGCCGTCTGCTGCTGGACGCGCAATATGCAGCGGACAGAGAATATCGGACCCTGCTAGGGCTCGCTTGGTCGCCAGATGGTCAGTGGATTTGCTACAAGGGCGATACCGGGAGCGACGACGAAGCCGAGGTGGCCCTCGTTCACCGTCAGGGACAGCAGAAGGGCTTCCGGATTCTCTTCCCTAGCAAAGCCATGCGCAATGTCGAAGACCTGGGTAACCAATTTGCTTGGGAGCCGAAAGAAGGCAAGCGGATTCTCGCTTCGCTCAGCACTCCCAACCACAGTAACGAGCAACTTTACCTGCTCGATCCCGAAGGCGAGGCGCCGCCGCAACGGCTTGCCGGTCAGGATCCGATGCGTTGGTGCTCGGATGGAGCGTGGTCGCCCGACGGAAAACAAATCGTCTTTGTGTGCATCCGGACAATTCCGTAGTGCCGCCTTCGCTAGGTCATGGTGCTGTGGGATACCTTCAGTCCCAGCGCCTTGTGCGACCACGGCATCGACCACGGGCTTGCCGTTCACCATCCTGCGGTTGAGCCCGAAGCCCTCGTCCCAACCCCACACCGCCCAGCCGATCCGGTTCTCGGCCAGCACCTCGCCGAAATCGTGGAACCACCGGGAACGGTCTTCCGGCTTGCTGCGCGCCGGGAAGACGCCGAACTCGCCGCAGTACAGCGGCACGCGGTTTCTGGCGCCCCACTCGATTCCCTGACGGAACCGGGCCGCAAGCTTCTCCTTGTTCCAGCGCTCCTTGCCGTACGACTCGACCATTCGTTTCGAGTCCGGCGACGATTCCAACGCAGCCAGGAGAGGCTCCACCGCCTCGGGACTCGACGGGTAGGGCACGTCGTGCAACGGCTTGACGGCAGGGCCCGCCCAGGTCGCGCCCTGGTGGGTGAAGGCGAACGGGTCGTAACAGTGGAAGGAGTAGATGACGTTCCTGTCCGGCAGAAGCTTGAGCTTCTTCAGTCCGTCGATGCCGCCCCAGTTCGGACCCGACGTGATGATCGTGTGCCGCGGTGCCGCTTGCCGGATGGCGGCAGCCAGGCGGGCGTTGAGCGTGTTCCACTCCTCCTCGCGGCGGTCGAACACCGGTTCGTTGACGATTTCCAGGATGGTCAAGTCGGGGTCGAAGCGAGAAAGCCGCCCGGCCAGCAAGCCCCAGAAGCGGACGAACGCCTCCTGCCACTTCGGATCGAGTTCGTCGCGGCGGTCTTCGTTGTGGATGTCGACCACGACCAGCAGTCCGGCGCGATGAAACCGCTCGATGGCGGCTTCCAGTTGCTTGCCTCGTTCCTCGATGACGTCGCCCGAGGTCGGGGTTCATGATCACGCGAGGGGCAACGCACAGGCGGACATGCTTGAGCCCGATCTGGGCCATGTAGTCCGCCTCGGCAGCGGAAATGTAGTCGGCGAAATGTTCCGCCGAGTTGTTGCGGGGAAAGCGGAACCACTGGCAGACGTTGGCGCCCGTCGCCAGGCGATCCGTGCGGCTGCGGGGCACCTCGCTCAAGCCATCGGCGGCAGCAAGGAAGGGGGTGACGGCCAAACTGCCGACAGCAATGCCGGTCATTCGCAAGAAGTCACGTCGGGCAATCGGTGACGGGGCGATCATAGGGTACGTCCTTCGGAATGGCGTGGCGATTCCGCTGGCCTCGAGCGGCGAAATTCAGATGGAGCAAATCGACGTTTTCCTGTCCGTGGCAGAGCACCGGGAATGCTCTGAGGATGCGGTTTCCCGGATGTAGTCAAGCACAGAAGAACGCACCGCGCTGTTCACGGCGCGGCGCGTTCTCGATACTAAAACTTATCGACCGATGAACATGACGTCCAGGACCTGCGAACCGCCGCCGCCGCCCTGGCGACCGCGTCCCGCGCCGACACCTTGCGGACCTGGAGCGGCCGGAGCAGCGGGTGCCGAGGCCGACGCGGTTCCTAAGGCGGCGGGAGCGGCTTCGCGGCGTGATCACGATCACATGATCGGACTTGGCATCCAGCGTACAGGTTTTGCCGCCGGATTTGGTTTGCACGGTTTCTTCCAGCACGAATTCGGTGGGGCTGTTTTCCTTGATGACGCTCAGCGTGCCGTTGCCGTTCGAACTAAATGCCTCCATGGTGCGAGGGTTGAAGGCTGCACCGTCACTGCTGCCGGCCAGAGGCAGGGTGGTGATGATTTTGCCATCGACCGCACTGAGGATGACACAAGTGGGCGTGCCGCCTTTCCCTCCCCGGCACATCGCGAAAAGAATGTGGTTCTTGACATCAATGGCCAGGCCCGCCGGCCCGGCGCCCTTTTCACCCAGGTCGAAATGTCCGGTGACTTTGAGGGTCTTGGCATCCACCACGGCGATATGGTGCTGGTTCGCCACGTCAAAATAGAGATGTCCCTCGCCGTCCGTGGCTCCTTGCTCGACGGCGGCATTGGCGCCGTTCGGGGCAATGGCGTCGACCGTGCCGACAATCGAACCGTCCTTGGAGTCAACCACCAGGAGGTTGGGCGCCCTGTGGCTGAGAATAAAGAAGTGGTGGGTCGGGGCGTCGAAGATATAGCCGTCCGCACCGGGTGCCGGAATGGTTTTGATCTTCTCAAGGGTCTGGGTGTTAAAAAAGGTCGCGGGATTGCCGGAGACCAGACCGGTATGGTTTTCCGGGTCGATCGCGACGCCATGCCCGGACGCATTGGCTAGGGTGCCCGCGAGCTGGTAGGTATCGAGGTCGAATACACTGACCGCATTACCGCAGGCGACATAAACCCGGCGGTTGACGCTGTCCGCCGTGACGTAGTCAATCCCGCCGGCGGCGGGAATCTGCGTGGTGGCGAGAATCTTGTAGGGCGTGGCCACGATGTCGGCGGCCGGAGCGATTTGGGCGAGACCTAAAAACGCCGACAGGCCGAGGGCGGCCGCAAGCAGTGTGCTGGGGTTTTGAAGAAGTCTTTTCATAAGATACCTCCGGGTGCCAATGGACGCTTAGTTATTGATCGGACGACAGTATAGTAACTTTTATAGTGATTTCAACTGGTTGCACGCGATATCGCGCGTCCCTACGAGATTCGCGCCGGCGGCGACCGCCGCGCCGATCGCCTGCGAATCGCAGCCCTGAACCCGCAGCATAACGCCGCTAGGCCACTGGACTTCCAGGTTTCCCACGCCACCCACTGGATCACCGACGATCTGCACGGGAACGAGCGCCTCCTTTACCGCCTTCCGCCCGATTTCACACAGGGGCCGCCGAAATCGTCGCTTCCACACATGAAACCATGCCGGGGATAGCCCTTCCTTGGCACAGAACCCCACAATGCTCTGGCCACTGGCTTGTTGGCGTTCGATCGCCTCCCGCCAATCCCGCTGCCGGTTCGCGCTCCTGGTCTTCGCCATCGCTTGGTCCTCCGAATGCCTCTCGATGAATCCTACCCAGGCATCCAGCTTACCACGGCCCGCAAGGCTGGCGATTTATTGACGGTAACGCTTTGGGGATGAACGTGCCGCACGGGGGTGCGGAGCCGCCAGCACGGGCGGCGACCGGTGGAGACAGACCGCCACCAGTACCGGCAACAACCAGCCGGAGGGCGGCCTCGTTCCTGCGGCGGGACAGGTGCGAACAGAGTTTGCGGTTTCCTGCCTTTCCGTCCGGCGAATTTTGCCTCCCCCCTGGCACAGCTTGTCCAGGGCGTCGAACAACTGGTCCGCCGACAGCCGCTCGTCCTGAAAATCCGTTTTCCTGTCTACAATCGAATTACTCGTCTTCCTCCGCCCTGATCTCGCCACATGCGGCCAGCGCCAGGACAGCGAAGGCCGTGCCGTCGTAGGTGAGGTAGTGCCTCTGGTCTTTCCAGAGCGAACGGGTGAACCATCGCCCGCTCTGCTGCTGATGCGTCTTCAGCCAAACCAAGCCGCGCTGGATGCGGGCGTCGTCGGTCGGGACTCCCGCGGCGGAGCACGTAGATGGCGAAACCGGTCCCATAGCCGTCGCTGGAGGCGTAGTCCTGCGATTTTCCGTCGCTGCGTCGCCAACTGCCAAAAGTCGCCAGCCCCCAGCCGCCGTCGGCGTTTTGCAGCCCGAAGAAGTCCTCGACGACCTCTTTGCGTTCAGGCTCGGTCATGATCCCGTCAACGTGCTGAGAAGCCGATAACCGCATGGCTCGATGGTGAAGGTTGGCCGGCGGGTTGTCGTGCAGATATTGCCGAATTTTCTCCAGCCCCGCCTTGGCCTGCGGCGTGTCGGCATATCCTTCAGGTGCGATCCCGGCCCCGATCGCCGCCATGGTAGCCCCGTAGTGATCGTCGATCTCGGACGGCGGCTGCTCGTTTTTCAGCCACGTGAAGCCACCGTCGTCGCGCTGCACCGTCCACATTCGATCGAGGGCTTTGCGGGTTGTCGGGTGGAGCTTGCCCGTCGTGGCCGCATCGTTCGAGGCGAGCACTGCCGCCACCATCACCGCTTCGGCGACGCCGATCTTTCCCGGAACCTCGCGCGGGTGCTCGGCCACTTCCTCAAGGGCGGCGCGAATCTGCTCGTGGGCCTTGCCTCGACGGGAAACGAGCGGGCGGACAACAAGGTAAACGTAGTTGCTATGGCAGGCGAAGCACTTTCGCTCGTTCTGCCAGGAAAGGGCCACAGTATCCAGGAATCCCACCGCCGCCGAGGGCGAGAACTTGGCCCGCAACGGCTCGTCCGGGCGATTGGGCGAGGGCGGCACAACGGTTTCCAGCGTGAGCCATCGATCGGCGATCTGCCGCTCCATCACCGCTCGGTCTGCCGTTTCCTGCAAGAACCTTATGTCCTTCAGGGTGAGGATCGGCGGAAGGAACGTATTGCCGACCACGCTTTCGCGAAAGAGCATCTCGTAGAAAACGCACGCCGCCAGGTATTCGCCGGCCAGACCGGCATGATGGCCGTCCATCACCAGCACCGTCTTCCCGTTCTCCTCGCGCCAACGCCAGCCCACGTGCAGCGAGTGGGTCTGGTCGGGGAGCGCCGGCTTCCGAGCATTGGAAAAGTCGAATGCCGTATCGGGCCGATATCCCCACTTTGGGTCGGTGTCTGCCAGATGGAAGGCATCGCCGACAGGAATGATCTGCGTGCCCAGCTCGGCGGCAATCGTTTTGTAGGCGCGGGTGAGTCCCTGGTACATCGCTTCCTGGTCGGCTGGTTCGCCGGGCCTCTCCGACTTGTTGGCGAAGCGCGGATCGTCACAGCGGTAGGTCCAGGTCTGGTGTACTAACAGCCTTGCCTGCGGGGCGTACCGCTTGATGTAATCGCGCAGGTAGCCGGCGTAAGGACGGTACGTGGAAACATCGTGACTTTGCATGCTCGCTTGCTGAATACTGACGAAATCCCACCGCTCCGCCAGGAGCTCCTGCTTCAGGCTTCGCTTGGTGTCGTAGAGGCCCAGCGGGTCGGCGGGGTCCTGCTCGTGTCGCTGGGCCTTCTCCCAATGTTGGGCTATCGTGCCGCCGCTAATGCTCGCCTGATGGTGAATCAGCTCATAGCCTGCGGCCACCGCCAGGTCATCCAAGTAGCGTGTGGCATTGCCGGAAAAACTGTTGCCCACCGTGAGCAACCGCACCGTCTTCAGTGGCGTGAACGTGGTTTGGTATTGAGCCGAGACAATGCTGCCATCGCCGATCAAGAGCAGAATAACGACAAGAGCTGCGACTTGTGTCTTCATCACCTGTTTCCGGTTCGCAAGAGTTTGTATTGAGGCGTTGATGCCGATGGAAAGCGGCGATTCATCAGCCTTTTTCTAGGGCTTATTAATTTTACCTTCTGTCGGCGGGGGCAGGCTACCGGAAGCGGAAGTCGAGTTCGAATCCATAGAGCCAGGGGATGCCTGGCGCGACGCCTTCGGCCCTGAGCTTGGCCGGCAAGTCTTCGTACTCGGCCCGCAGGCGTTCCGCGTTAGGAGCATTGTAGTAGGTAACGAGGATGGTATTGTCCTTCACGCGGATGTCGCCGTCCAGTCCGCGGAAGATATCGGACGCCAAGTGTCTGGCATCCCAGTGTGCGAAGGGCTCTCCAAGTCGCTTGCGGAACTGATGGATCACGGTCTGCGCCACCAAGGCCGTCGTCATTTGGCCGTAACGGATGTTGGTGTTCATCGTGCCCGCCCGTCTCCAACCTAACGACTGGTCGAAGTTGAAGAACTCCTCGATGTGCCAGCGATGGGGATAATCGCGGGTGAGGGCGTCGAGCGGATCGCGGTTGGTGGTGGAGAAGAAGCCGTTGAACTGCCAATCCTCGGGGCGCTGTCCCTGGCGTTGCACGAGTTCGTAGTACGGGCCGCCGCGGCTATGGTGGGGCGTGTAGCGCAGGACTGCCGTGGCGTAGCCCGCCCAATGGGGCTTAAATACCGCGGCCGGAATC
The DNA here is from genome assembly GCA_963759115.1 of uncultured Planctomycetaceae bacterium. GTDB lineage: Bacteria > Planctomycetota > Planctomycetia > Pirellulales > Thermoguttaceae > CAVWXT01. The sequence continues at coordinate 841,241 of CAVWXT010000005.1, read as the reverse complement.
TGCCGCCAGCGCTTCCGGTCGCTCTGCCGGTTGGGGATGGGCGTGATGAGGTCGAAGGAGGTCTCCGTATGGACGTAGTCTACCAGTTCCACGGCGAAGTGCTCCGTGTCGGCGGCCACCAACGTGTGCTCCGGCAGCGGCGCGAGGATTTCCCCGGCCATGCGCAGCAACTCAGGCGTCGCCTGGCTCACGGTCCGGGCGGAATTGGCCACCGTGAAACACAGCGGCTGCGCACTGTCGCCATCCAGGCAGAAGAAGGTCTGCGCCGTCTTGATGGGCCGGGAGCCGCTCTCCTTCTGGCGTCTGCGCATGTGCCGCTGGCTGTAGCTCGGCGCAGGTGCGGGTCGATCAGCAGCAGTTTTCCTTGGTAATGCCCGGAGGCACGGCGGAGTTTCCCCAAGGCCACCTGCAGTTCCTGGGTGTGGGCCACGCTCGCGCCGCCCAGCACCTCATGCACCGTAGTGTCCTCCGCCAGGAAGGGCAGTCCGTTGAGGGTCTCGAAGCCGCGGAGCGTCAAGCAACGCCCCGCGCGGAGCCCGTTGCTGCACAGCGCCGCTTCATGCACCAGTTGCAGCGCCAGGCGCGGTTCGATCCGCTCGGCGGGCTGTTGCGTCCAGGCGCGGAGCAGGTCCCACGTCCCCAGCCGCAGGTGTTCTGCGACCAACAGCCAGAGGCCCGCCATGTTGTCGCTGATCTTATCGGCCAGCCGCTGGCGGACGCCGCGTTCAATGCTCCTCGGATCGCCTTCGACGTGCTGGACCAGTTTGTGAGTGAGCCGCGCCTCGACGGGTTCGCTTTCCGGCCTGGGGCGGAACCTGTGGAGTTTTTTTTTGCAGGCCGTACTCGGCCAGCACCCTTTCCACGCTGCGGATGCTGATCGTCCAACCGCTCTGCACGAGCTTTTGGGCGATCACCTGCGGCGAAGCCTCGGGATCCAGGAAGCGGTGCCGCACCACTTGGCGGACAACTTCCGCCGTGCGGCGGTAATGGGTTTTCGGGCCGCGCTTCTGATTGTCCAGCGCCCGTGCGCCCTGTTTGGCGAAGGCGGTGCGGAGTTGGAAGTAGCGCTGGCGGCTATAGCCGAACTTGCGGGCGGCCTGGAGTGGCCCCAGGCCGTCGCATTCCCCTTCCGTGAGCATCAGCAGTTTTGGGGTGATATGGTCGTCGTCGGGGACCTTCAATTGACCGGCGAGGCCGACCAGGACGTGTTTCTTCCGATCGAACTGTGCCATGTCTGCCTCCTCCATAAACGCAGTGGGCTTGCCCGGCCGCGCGGCCGGTTCTTCTGCCAAGATGATAACAGGAAGGGGCACAAAAGGCTAATTAAATATGGCGGATTATGCCTCATTACCTAACCATTTGCTGCGTATAGACTTACATTATCCGCCATATTTAATTAGTCTATCAAGTGCCCGGCGTGGCCAGTATCGCGACAAGAACCGGACGGCTTGCTATGATAGGGGCCAATCAATAAGCCCTAGAAAAAGGCTGATTCATCGCCGCTTTTCTTGCGTGTGGCAACTGATGAGAGACAGTTTCAGTCCTTCCACGGAAAGCGGCGATGAATCGCCGCACTCCAAAAAATTCGAGAAAAGCGGACGGACTCTGAACGGGGCGTGAAGGAAAAGGAAATCGGATTACGGCCTTCCGTTCCGCAGGCGTAAACGCCTGGGCTAGGGAAGAGTGCAGCGGCCAGCGCGGCGTTCGCAGCCAGAACCGGAATAACCGGTCTCTCACGCTGGGTTGCCTCGGGCCTCAATGATTCGTCGTGGGGATGCTGTTGCCAGGGGGACCAGCCGATCCTACGCGACCTCGCGGCCCTCGACGAGTTGGTCGGTGAACGCTTGCAGTCTCTCCCGAAGCGGCTGGTGGCGGTCGGTGCCCACTAATGCGACGCGACACGAAGACCGATGGTGGGCAGTGCCTGCCGTTGACTGGACTCTAAGAAAGCCGAAAAATCGACATCGGACGGCCTGGGCTGCTTGCCACCCCGTGCGGGCAGGGGTAGGATATTTGGCCTATGGATTAGCGGTCGAGACAAGGCGGCCGTGGCGGAAAGGGTCGCTGACATGTCACCTCGCCGATTTAAGACCCCCGACCTCGTTGTTTTGTCCCGACCCCGTTGTTTTGTCCCCCTCTTCGGGTAGACCTACAACCACAGGAGATCAGGATGGCCGTTGTTCTAAAACGTCAACTTGATGAATCAGAGAAGGCATACGTGCTCAAGCAGCACGGCAGGAAATGCTTCGCAACAGGGCACACCATTCCCGACGGCGAGCCCGTGCAATTTGACCACATCGTCGCATTTACACGAGATGGGGCAACGGAACTCGACAACATCGCGCCCATGTGTGCGCAGCACAATAAAGAAAAGGGTGCTCTGCCCCTTCAGGATTTCCGAATCAAACTTCGGCTTCAAGACTTCTTCAGCACTGGCGACGAACTCACGCTTAAGCACCTTCTTCGGTACATGAAGAAAAAGGGGGACATCGTCTCGTTCGCAAGCGCTGTTGCGCTACGGCAAGAAGGGGACACGGTCACAACTGAGTCTGCCTCGAATCAATGCACTCATAGGCTGTACACGTGCCCTATCACGGGATGGAAATACTTCTATGCCACGTTGGATGTGGATCTGCTTGATAGTGATGAAGCCGAGGATGCCCACATGAGCCTGCAGCCGCGATACCTGATATTCGACAAGGTCTTCAATTTGTACCGGCATCTGCAACAGCACCCTGTTCTGCAACCCTCAGTTGGACGCGTTGTCGATAACAGCCACATCCGCTTATTCGACGGGCAACATAAAATTGCGGCTCTTCTCTGGAACGGCCGCAAAGTTTTCGAGTGCAAGATCTACCTAACTTGGGAATTTCGCCTTCTGAACGAGACAAATATCGCCGCCCACGACGAGTTTGCTCAAACCCCGTTCTCCTCATCGACCATGGTCAGGAACCTTGGCAAGCAGTTTGGTGGGGATTTTGAAAAGTACAAGAATCTGAAAGACGGCGAGGCAAAGACCGAGACGCGCTTCATGGACTTTCTGGCCCGACAAGACAGGACGCTGAGGAAAGCGCAATTGAAAAAGCGATTTAGGAACTATCTATACGATTCCGTGCTCACGGATGCGGACAACAAAATGAGCCGCCTTGTCTCCGAGGGCAACCGCAGTACCTGATGAGAAACCCCTGACCATTGACATTTTGACGAAGTCACTCTTCTCTTGCTTCTTATACCGAGAACCCACAGACGATGACATGACAACGGGAGCATACAAGAGGGATGACGAGATGCAAAACATGGTGTCAATGATGAATATCATCTACGACTTGAGCTTGGTAGACTGGGATGGAAAATCAGGGGTGAATGGCGAACTGCAAAGGAAGTTGACCCGGATGTTCCGTTCCAAATTGATGATGTCGTGGGCAGAATTGCTTCACGCAGCAGTCTGCGGCAAGCTCGATCTTTTCGATCGTGAGGATCAGGTCCGGCCATTTTATCGGTTGCTTACCGAAAAACAAGTGGAACAGTTGAAGGGAGTTGTCATGAGGCTTGTAAGCTGGAAAATGTGGATCGCACCCGCAGACGATGAAATTGACCGGATTCTATCGGACAATAAGAGCGAAGTCAAAGACTGGTTCAAAAGGAAGGGTCTGAACGCTGGCTATTTAATGGGCGCGCCAGAGTGATCGTGTACCCGCAACTCGGCCGGTAAGACTGCGCTGCGATACGCTCCAGACGATCGAAACGTGGACCGCCTCGATAGTTCGGCTACAGGCGGCACTACGAGCGATACGCCGACTGCATGGTGTTCGCACCCAGGTCCGCAAGGGCCCGTATTCTGGCACGCTCCGCGCCAGCGGAATCGGGCTTCGGCTACCCGTTCCTGTCGCCGTCGCATATACTGACTCTCCGGCATAACGTGATGGGGAGACCACTCATGGCTCGCGAAGGATGGAAGCGGCTGCTGGACGAGGTGGCGTGGTTCTGCAAGCCGGGGCATTTCCTTATCCCGGCCTATTCCGAGTTCATGCCGCCGCCGCGATTGGGACGCAAACCGTACCAGCCCGTTGGAAAAGGGGGACAGGCACCTCACGACCAGTGCTTTTCGCGGGGTTCTGGCTTGTCCGTTCGGAGCCAGTCCCCTTTTTCCGAAAAAGGGGGACAGTCGCCTCACGCCAAGTCTCTTTCGCGGGGTTCTCGCTCGGCCGTTCGGAGCCAGTCCCCTTTTTCCGCCGACCCGGTCCTGTTCCAACCAGACGATCCCCTGGGCTGGCACGTCACCGAATATGAAGAAACGATGGAACTGCGGCCGGGTTTCGAGCACCTGGCCGCGGAATTGATCCACGTCCTGGAGCACCTGGGCAACGGCCGGCCGGCGCACGGCATCGCACGGGCAAAGCTCGCAGGCAATCCTTACTGGCCCGACGAACTGGCCGAGCACGCCGGCCGGCTTCCGCACGAACGTTACGTGGTCATCGCGCCGCTGGCCCTCTCGCGCACACAAGACGACAAGGGCCGCGTCCGCTGGACGCTCTTTGGCGGCAGTGAACAGGGGCCGTCGCGGGCCTTCTGGAAAGGTTTTTTCACGGCCCCCGGCTGCGAGGTGGCGGCCAAAAAAGGTTTGGGGTTCTTCCGCCGCCTGCTGATGGCCGCCTACGGAGAATCGCCCGAGCGACTCCGCGATCTGCGTAAGGCCGGGTTCCGCATCCTGCCCGGCTTGGGCGACCCTTCGCTCCCGTATGCGCAAGAGGACGAGCTGCCGGGGTGGACGAAGCCCTATCTATTGGGCGACGAGAACCGGCTGCGCGGCGTGCGCTATCTGTTGACGTTCCGGCCGTTCGGCCGTCTGTCGCCCGCGATCCGCCGGGCCTACCTGGCCGGCCGTCTCCATTTGCTCCCCTTTCCGGGAAGTCTCGTGTTCTGGGGCGCCCCGCCGTACTTGCAGTTGCGGCACGAGCTGCCGTTGGCGATGCAGATTCCGCTGCTGCACATGTTCGCGCGGCACGAGCATCCGATGAGTGTGCGCGTGCCGCAGTCGGGCTGGATGCACGAGCCGGGAGCGGAAAAGGGGACAGTCCCCGACCAACCTTCGGTCGGTGCCCGCCGGAACGGCCCGGAGGCGGGCACCGACGCCAGCGTTGGTCGTCGCACAAATGGGGGCCGTCCCCTTTTCCGCTCCCTGATCCCGACCGGCTGCCGCTGCGAAACACCTATCGCCGCACGCACCGCTGGGGCCGCATCCACCGGCACGAGGACGAACTGGGCGTGGCCGACGGCGAAGACCGGCTGGCCCACGTGTTGTTCAGCACGGTCGCGGACGATCTCGGCCTGTATGGCAAGCCGATGGCGCGGAACGCGCAGCTTTGGACGCACGATTGCCGCCTTTTGCTGGACGGCCCGCGCGCCGCCGGCGAGGCCCTCCAGCGTGCGGCCGCGGCCTTGCGCGAGGGCGGCCACTTCGGCTATCGCTTTCTCTTTCCGGCCATGCAGGTGGGGCGGCACGAAGTCTATTGGCATCGGCCGCTGGTGGCGTATCTATCGGCGAAAACCGCGGCGCCCGAGGTCTTGACGGACGCCCCGCTCGGCTATCTGACGGCCTATCCCAGCGATCATGGAAAAGGCTCTTCCACGATCGAGCTTTGGCCGCGGCTGCTGGCCCGGCCGGCGCACCTGGCGGCCTTGCACAACTTCCAAGCAGCGGCCGAGCATCACGAACATCACGTCACGATCCACAATGCCCGCAAACTGCTCGACGCGGCGGAGCTATGGGGCGAGCCGCTGCCGGCCGGTTTCGCCCGCGCGCTCCTGACCATTCCCAAGAGCGAAACGCTGGAGGATTGGCTCGCTCGCTTGGAGACTTCGCCCAGCCACACCGAATTCGGTCCCAAGTTGGTGGGCGAGTTGCGGCAGCGGATCGCGGCGGAACCGGCCGTCGCGCTGCAAAGGGGACAGTCCCATTTTCGCGGCGATAACGTTGGTGGAAGAAGCAACGTTGTCCCGGCCGCGAAAATCGGGACAGTTCCCGTCGAATCGCTCACCTATCATTGCACGGCCACGCGACGCTTCGAGGCGGCCTATTGGCGAACGATCGCCCGCCTGGCCCACGGCCGATACATCAACAAGGACAACGCCGATTGCGTGCGCGATCCCGTCTCGCAGTCGCTCTTGAAGCATCACCATCGCGACCTGGATGCCCTGGGTGACTATCTGCTCGACTACTATCGCCGAACGATCGACGAAGCAGGCATGTCGGGCAAGGCTATCGCGGGCGATTTGCCGTTCCATTGGCGGACCGATTTTCCCTTCCCTTGGTCCGACGGCTGGCGGGCCAACCAGGACGGCAAGCTCGACGAGCGCGACCTCGTGGTGGTCATTCCCGGCCGCGATCGTCGCCGGGCGGTGATTATGGCCGACCACTACGACACGGCCTACATGGAAGACTGTTACGAAAAGCCTCGCGGCGGCAACGGCGCCCGGCTGGCGGCGGCGGGGGCCGACGACAACCATTCGGCCACCGCGGCCCTGATGCTCGGGGCGTCCGTCTTCATGGAGTTGAGCCGCGCAGGGCTGCTCCAGTGCGACGTGTGGCTGGTGCATCTCACGGGCGAGGAGTTTCCCTCCGACTGCATGGGCGCCCGGCACCTGGCCCAGGCGACCGTCGAAGGAACGCTCAAGCTTCGCCGGCAAGGCGGCCGCAAGCTCGATCTCTCCCAGGTGCGGATCGAGGGGGTCTACGTGCTCGACATGATCGCCCACAACAACGACCACGACCCGGACGTGTTTCAGATATCGCCGGGCATGGGCGGCAACGCCCTGCGGCTGGCCCATCATGCCCACGTGGCCAACGCCCTATGGAACGCCTCGGCCCCGGTTTGGAACGGTCGTGCCGGCCGGCGCGGCGCGAGCCGCGGCCGGCGGAGCGCCGACGGAAAGACGCTGCCCGCGACGGCCCTCCATCCGCTGCTGCACGGCGAGGTTCGTACGCCCGACGATCCCCGCAGTTCGCTCTACAACACCGATGGCCAGATCTTTTCCGACGCCGGCGTGCCGGTCGTGTTGTTCATGGAGAACTACGACATCAATCGCGTCGGCTATCACGACACGCACGATAACATGACCAACATCGACATCGACTACGGGGCGGCCTTGGCGGCGATCACGATCGAGAGCGTGGCCCGCGCCGCGGCGCGGAGCGGGGGTGGTATTCTGAGTTGGGTGCCACGGGCAGAACAAGCTGCCCGCATTTGTAGGGCGAGTTTTCCAACTCGTCCCGGAAGACTGGACGAGTTGGAAAACTCGTCCTACGGCAAGTCGTGCAGTCAAACTCGATGCGTTCGCCTTGCCTGCGATCGTCAGATCTTCCACCCTTGTCGATACTCGCGCTCGATGTAGGGCTGGGCGGCCGGGCAGCCTGGGGCCTGCATCTTGCCGGCGTCCCACGCGATGTTCTCGCCCACGCGCAGGGCGAGAACGCCCACCAGCAGCATCTCGGTCAGCTTCGAGGCGAAACCGTCGAAACGGCACAGGGCCGGCTCGCCCCCCTTGCACGCCCGAATCCAGTCCTGGTGATGACTGCCTTGCGGCGCGGGGGAACGGTCGGCGCAGGCGGCTGATAGTCGGCGAACTTCTCCTCCGGCAACAGGTGCCAGTCGCCGCCGGTCCATTCGATCGAGTAGAGCGTGGCTTTTTCGCCGACCACGATGGCGCCGTTCTTGGCGACGGCGTGCCCGCCAATCAGGCTCTCCGGCGGCTTCTTGCCCCCTTCGTACCAGTAGAGCGTGACCGGTCCGCGGTCGCCGGCGGGCGGGAAGGTTAATCTCAGCAGCGACCAGCCGGGATAGGTCTCGCTCTTCAGCCCCGAGGTTTCGAGGATTTCCACCGACTTCGGCAGCCCCAGATCGAGCCCCGCGTAGCACATGGCCGCGTTGTGGATGCCCATGTCGCCCACCGCGCCGGTCCCAAAATCCTTCCAGCCGCGCCACACGAAGGGGCAGTAGGCCGGATTATAGGGGCGCTCCGCCGCCACGCCCAGCCACAGGTCCCAATCGAGTTCCTTGGGCACGGGCGGGGTCTCGCGAGGGCGATCGACGCCCTGGGGCCACAGGCGCCCGGCCCGGTCGGTCCACACGTGCATCTCCGTCACGGGGCCCAATACGCCCGAGCGAACGACCTCGATGCCCGCGCGAGAGCGATCGCCGCCCATGCCCTGGGTGCCCATCTGCGTGGCCACCTTCTGCTCCTTGGCGGTCTTGGCCATGAGGCGGGCCTCGGCAATGCTCCAGGTGAGCGGCTTTTCGCAGTACACGTGCTTGCCCAATTTCATGGCCGCGAGGCTGATGGGGGCGTGCATGTGGTCGGGTGTGCTGACCACCACCGCGTCGATCTCCTTGGAAATGTCATCGAACATCCGGCGGAAGTCGCGGAAGCGTTTGGCCTTGGGGAACTGGCCCAGGGCGGCGGCCGCGCGGCGCTCGTCGACGTCGCAGAGGGCGACGATGTTCTGGCCGGCCGCGGCGACCTGCTTGAGATTCTCGCCCCCTTGTCCGCCGCAACCGATGACGGCGATGTTGAGTTTTTCGTTGGGCGACCGGTCTGCGGCGCGGCTCGCCGAGTTGCCGGCCAGCCAGACTCCGACGCCGGCCAAGGTTGTATTGTGGAGCATTTCGCGACGGTTGATTTGTCTCGGCATGAGCATGGTCTCCTCAAGGGCTTCAGGCAAAACGTAGCGTGTGTTTCAGGGCGTCGCGGGCAATTCGGCGGTCCCGTATGGCGGACCGTTATCCGGTACTCCGCCCGACCCATCCTACCGGCAAGCAGGGCGTTGTCAACCGTGATAGCGCCACCTGGTGCCACGGGCGGCTTGTCCGCCCGTGCAAGCGGCTGGGGAGACAAACCGCCCGCCGCACCCGACGCGGGCAGACAAGCTGCCCGTACCACCCAACAATTTCGCCGTGCCAGACTGTTAGCCGTTCCCCAACTTGACAAGCTTCACCGCATTGGTAGAGTTGTGGCTATGTGAGACAGACTTTCCGGGCGGAACGACGCCGTTCGTTTTCGGCCGCCTTACGCGATTTTTCTGACTGTTGCGGTTCACCTCAAGTCCTCGTTGAAAGGAGACTGTCATGTTGTATCGTACGCTGGTCGCGGGTGTGGCTCTGTCGGTGATGTTGGCGATTCAGGTCTTCGCAGCCGATGCGCCGGCCAAACCGACCAAGGACAAAGCCACCACGGAGTTGACCGTTCCTGCGCAGAAGGCCACGTTCCTCGATGCCAAACACTTCATCTCCAAGTGGCTCTTGCTGGGGCAGTTTGCGTTCAAGGAAAGCGATTTCGGCGGCGGCGAGCAGACCGGCGCCATCGACAAGGAGTTCGTGCCCAAGGAAGCCGACCTGGACGGCACTCAGCAACCGCCCGCGGACGCCAAGGGCGCCAAGTGGACGGCGAGAGACTACAGCCGTTCGGGCGTGCCCGGCGAGATCGACCTGGGCGACACCGAGCACGCGGCCATGTATGCCGTGGCTTGGGTGAACTGCCCCGAGGCCATCACCAATGCCAAGCTCATGGTGGGCAGCGACGACTACGTGAAAGTTTGGATCAACGGCAAGTTGGTGCATACCTACAAGGCGGGCTCCCGCGCCGGCGAGGCCGATCAGGACACGGTCGCCGGAATCAACCTCAACAAGGGTGAGAACCGCATCGTGGTCAAGTGCGTCAACGCCCTGGGGGCCTGGAACTTCTACCTCCGCTTTGCCGACAAGGACGGCAAGGCCTATGCGGCGAAGATCGCGGCGCCGGCCAAGTAGTATCGGCGGCGCGTTTCCGAGCGTCATAGACTTTCCGTAGGGTGCGTGAAACGCACCACAACCCCACGGCAATAAGTGCGTTTTACGCACACTACACTCGGTTTCGGAGCGCGGCGATTCATCGCCGCGCTCCGTGGCGTGGTGGAGATCGTATCGCCCCGGCTGCCCAACGGAAGAAAAGCAGCGATCAATCGCCGCCCTGCGAGGGCGGATGATCGCTCGCCGTCGCAGCTTCCACCGGCAGAGGGGGAGACGCTTCGAGCCCGCAGAAGATCGCAGGGTCGATCAGTTCTTTACTGTGGGAGGCGACTATTCACTGTGGGAGGCGACTCCAGTCGCCGATTGCCCGAAAACCACTGCAAATCGGCGACGGGAGTCGCCTCCTAGTGCGCTTGTGAGTGTATCGAATCAGCAAGGTGCAAGTCCTTGTCGAAGTTGGGTTTGAACTTCGTAACCGAAAGTAACTGCGTCCTCGTGAGAGGGGGTGGAGAGCAACTGAAGGTGAACGGCTGGTCCGCAGGATGACGAACTCGATTCGGCCGGTTGTCGTGGCGAGCCTGCTAGGAAAAGGCGAAGCCCAAGTGACGCTGTGGTCCTCGCAAGGGATGCGGTCGGCAGACCGCGCGGTAAGCTCCGGGGGGAAACCAAACCAAGCCCCAGAGGCGGCAACAGGTGGTTGGAGGCGGAACGGTCGGAAGGTTTGATACATGAAGCAAGGAGACCTGGGCGGGTACAAGGACGAAGTTCATTGTCCCTGATAAGGATACGAAGAATCGACCGCCCAGGAGTCAGAGCGTCCATACGAGCGAGGAAGCGGGGCAATGCCCGTCGAGCAAAGGGACGCAGGAAAGTGGATGAAACATGACGCACGGCCAAAACCACACCGTACCGCGAGTGTCGGCAACGACTAGCCACGACGGACTGCGTCAGGCACACGTAACTTGGCTCAGATTGGCCGCACCGTCGATGTTGCATGTTGGTGGCCTTCCCGTGAAGGTCAGGGCCTTTCGCTTCTGCCGATCCCGAGAAGGAACCTTGTTTCCTTCCCGCGCTCGGTTCACCAATCCTCTACGAGGTAACACCACTAACCGGAGAGCCGGATGCGGGAAATCCGCCAGTCCGGTTCGGAGGGAGGGGAGGCCGGGAACTTAACCGGCCTTCCCTACCCCTATCAAGTCCTATTCGGGAAGACTGATCGGCCCCGAGAAGTTCGCCCAATTTCTTGCGTTGTTAGCACCGCCTGGGTAGAATGAATGGCCTCAGATTGGGGTTCGTTCCGGAACGAAGTTGCAGGCTTCAAGATACTCAGGGAGGACGATCATGCGAATGTTGCGCCTTGCTTGCGTCGGTTCGTGTTCGCTGGCCATTCTGGGGGCGGTACTCGCGGCAAGGGCCGCCGCCGAACCGGTACAGACATCGTTCACCGTGGACGCCAACACCACTGCCTTGTGGCTGTTCAAGGAGGGCACCGGCACGACCTCGGCCAATGCGGTGTCGGGGGCCCCGGCGGCCACTTTCTACGGCGCCAACTGGGTGATGGGACGCCAGTATTATGCCGTAGCGACCGATTCCGGGTACGTCGACATCAATGACGGCAGCGCGGTTCGACCGGCCACCGCCATAACCGTGGAGGTGTGGGCAAAGCTCCAGCAGCCTGGCGGGTATTTGGCCTGCAAGAACGGCAGCTATCTCTTGACCGTGGGCAGGAACGTCAGCGCGGAGTTCAGCGTCGGCAACGGTTGGCAAGCGGTCAGCGGGACCTTGCCGATATCGATGGGACAATGGACGCACATCGCGATCACCTACGATTCGGCCACCAAGCAAGCGGCAATTTACGTCAACGGCGTGCTCGACACGAAGACGACGCTTACCGGCGGCAGCACGCTGCAGGGATACGGCTCCACACTGCGGTTGGGCTTGAACGATTGGAACCCCATGGGCAGCCAGATGGATGGCAAGATCGATTCGCTGCGGATCTCCAAAGTGGCCCGCAGCTTCGATCCGATTCCCACGACGCCTCCGCCGGTGGTGAGGCCGCCGGGCAATCTCGTGCCCAACGGCGATTTCGAGTTGGGCTTAAACGGCTGGCATGGGAGCAACTACGGCGACATCGCTCTCTGCTGGGAAACCACCACGGGCGCGGCCACGGGACTAAAATGCATGCACGCCCTTCCCGCCGCGTGGGCAGACTTCCAGGGGCTTCGGGTCCCACTGACTCCGCCGGGCTTGTACTCGCGGCCCATCCCCGTGAATCCCGGCGGAAACTACACGTTGAGCTTCCAGATGAAGGCTAGCGCACAAGTTACCGTCCGCGTCGAGCTGGACCGTTGCGGCGGAGCATTGGGCCTCGGCTGGGCCGGACCAGGATACACGATACCCCCTTATTTCTCGCCTTTCCCCATTTACCCGACGATCAACACGAGCTGGAAAAAGGTGACGCAATCGTTCACGGTTCCCACCAACATTGGTGCTCCCAACGTCTCCATCCAGTTCCAGTATCCATCCTCCGGGCAGTTGTGGATCGACGACGTGGAAATACTGGCCAACGTTGTGCCGAACGGTCTGACGCTGAAGGACAAGGTGGGCGTGGCCCCGCAGACCCTGCCGGTCGGCAATGTATTCATCGCAGGCCAGGCCTCACCCGTCACGCTCAATGTCGTCAACACGGACACGGTCGCCCATAACGTCGCGATCCAGCCGACCATCGTCGACTGGGAGACCAAGAAGCTTTCGGGAGTGCCGTCGCTGGGCACCGTCAATGTGCCGGCCAAGAGCACAGCAACGAAGACCTATAACATCAATACCAGCCGGCGCGGGTCGTTCGTGCTCGGCTTCGATCTGACCTCGGAGAATCAGACCTGGCATCAGAGCACCAAGATCAAGTACGTCGTGTTCGTGAACATGCAGAACGTGGGAAATGCCGACACGTCGATCTTCGCCATGAACACGCACCAGGAGAACGAGCCGAGCGATCATCTCGCCCGCGAGATGCAGGTGCTGTCGATATCTGGCGTGAAGTGGATCCGCGCCTGGTGGGGCTGGGGAATGTGCGAGAATCCTCAAGGCACGTTCAACTTTACCGAATACGACCGGCAATTCAACGCCGTCACCAGCGGCACCGGCATGCGCATCATGCCGATCCTGCTGCGATACACCACGCCGTACGAGCAATCCTGGGCCGGACCTGTCACTTCGGGCGCAATCCAGGAGTATCCTTATGCCAGCATGCTGCCCGAGTGGACCGTCTGGGTGGGCAAGGTGGCGCAACACTACGCCGGCCAGATCAAGGCCTACGAGCTTTGGAACGAGCCCACGATGGGGAGCTCGCCGAATGGCGTCCTCACGTCGCAGCAGTATGCGACTTTGTTGAACGATACCACGCCTGCCCTCCGTCAGTACGACCCGAACGCCAAGCTCGTCGCGTTCGCGGGCACACCGTTGACAGGGACGACAAATGCGTCCGTTCAGGGGGTCTTGGCGTTGGGCACCGCGGCGCAGATGGACGCTATCAGCGAGCACTCCTACAGCCAGACCATGCTGCCGGAAATCAACTATCCGCTGGAACTCAAGACCGGATCGCCAAACCTGACGTCCATCATGCAAGCCGGCGGGGCCAGCGGCAAGGAGATTTGGCACTCGGAGCAAGGGATCCAGGGCGACAACGATGGTTACGGCACCCCGGCGGTCACCGAGGCGGACGTCGCCCAGTATTACGTGCGAAATATCATTACGGCCACGTCGCTGGGCAGCAAGCATTTCTTTTGGTTCAGCTCCGACAACCCACCGGCCACCGAGTGGGGCATTTACTACGAGAATTACGTCCCCCGGCCGCGGCTGGCGGCGCTCAACGCCTGCGCCTCGTTTATCGAGGGCTCGCCCTATCAGAAGTCGTATACCCCAACGGGAACCACGGTCTACGCCCATCTGTTCAAGGGGACCAACGCCGCATGCGTCATCTGGAACACCTCCTCGGCGATGAGCGTGGTCCTGAACGGCCTGCCTGCGGCCAAGGTGCAGGCCTTCGATACGATGGGCAACCCGCTGACGGTAACCGGGACCAGCAACGCCACGGTGCAGCTTGCCCAGGAACGGCCGGCCTATTTGCAGGTCGCGTTGGCCGACTACAACCTGCTGGATTCGGCCCTGGCCGCGATGCAAGTAACCGCCGTATCTGCGGTCACGATCAAGGCGAGCCCGGTGACCGGCGGCGTTCAGGTGACGCTGACCGGGGCGTCATCGAGCCCGGCGGATGGCGTCGTGGACCTGATTCCCGCCGCGGCCACCACGCCCGTGGGTTGGCCGGCCGCGCAACGGTTCCAAGGGCTGGCCCTCGGACAGAGCCAGACGTTCCGCTTTACCCTGCCCAACAAGGCCGCGGTCAGCCAGGTCCGCGTGAGGTGCGGGGATCGGCGGCTGGTGGAAGTGCGGGTGCCGTATTCGGGCCGCTGAGCGGAAAGATAGTACACCGAGCCGCGTCAGGTGACGCGCGGCTGTGTGCTGTTGGGGTGGCAGTTGTGGTCTCGCCCCCGGAAGCGCCACAGACGCGGACCCGCCGCTCAGTCCCTTGCAGTCGCCTCCTCGACAATCTTGACTTCCTCTTCGGTGAGGCCGTAGAGGTCGTAGATCATCCGGTCGATCACGTGGTCCGCCAGCGAGATGTGCCGCTCAATCGAAGTCGCTTCATGCGCCGTTCTGGCCGCCGCCAGTTTCTCGTGCAACGCCGACGTCATCTCCACAAGTTCGATCAGGCGAGCGTGGCGTTTGTCCTTCGGGCCAGGTAACCTCACCGGAAAGTTCTCCATGTACTGGCCGAAGAACCGAAGGTAGGCCTCGTCAGGGCCTTCCAGCGCAGCACACGTCTGCTTGAAGTAGAAGAACGCTAGCTTCGAGTTAAGCAAACCCAACAGCCGCCGGTCATCGGTGGGCAGAAAATAGACCGTGTTCGCGCCGAAGTGCCCTTCGCGATCCAATGCGAATCGGCATCCCGTGGCAATATCGGGAAACACGATCTTCGGCTTCGTCAGGTAATCGATGTAAGCGTACTGCGGCTGTTGCAGTTCGTACCATTTCTGCTTGGTGGCCCGCCGTTGAAGTTTGTCTTTGTACGTCTGCAGGTGCTCGAGCACGGCGGGATAGGGCGTCATGTCGATGCCGTGATGGGTGTAGATCAGGTATTCATCGTTGGGCTCGATCCGGTAGCGGCGAATGCACCGCCCTTGGAGAAACGGCCGAATCACGGCCGCAGCTCGCTTGTTCCGGGAGAGTATCTTTCGCCGCGTCTTGTCGGAAATGACAAAGGCCTCCGTTAGTCCCGACTTGACTCCCATGCACACTCCGCCGCCGACAACTTCGATCAACGGTGTAGCATTTTGCGCGATGCGGTCGAGGATCGCGGCGTGTTGAACCGCCGAAAGCCGCCACGCATTGGCGCCAAGGACGGTCGCAGGCACATCGTAGGCCAAGGAATCGGCGACGGTCGAGAGAGTGGCGATCCCTTCCTGCACCTCTTCAAACTGCTGTTGGGATGGCGGCGGCGAATAGCGGGTGGCGGTCTTGGCAGCGCCTTTTTCGGCAATCAGCAGGATGGTCCGGACGGTCGGCCT
The DNA here is from genome assembly GCA_963759115.1 of uncultured Planctomycetaceae bacterium. Taxonomy (GTDB): domain Bacteria; phylum Planctomycetota; class Planctomycetia; order Pirellulales; family Thermoguttaceae; genus CAVWXT01. The sequence continues at coordinate 825,835 of CAVWXT010000005.1, read as the reverse complement.
GCCGAATACGCGGAGACCTGCCAGGTCGACAATTCGCTCGACGTTGGCGACCTTGGCAACGTAGGATCGGAGATTCGTGCCGTAGTTTGCTCGCAAGAACTTGTTTGAGACGATCATGCCGAACCGGCCTGCCTCGCGCAGCAAGTTCAATTCGCGCTCGACGAAGTAGACGTAGAGGTCGCTGCGTTCGTTGTGCGAGACGTAGTGCTGACGGAGGTAGACCTTTTGCTCCTTGAATGCCTCCATGCGCACGTACGGTGGATTGCCGATCACGGCGTCAAACCCGCCGGAGGCCATGATCTTCCCGAAGCCGTGCTTCTCATCGTGCCAGTCAAAAACGTTGATCCGCCAGCGCTCTTCCTCGTCGAACAGCGCCAACTGCTGGCCATTGAAGAAATCCCGGCCAATCAACGAGTTGCCGCACTTGATGTTCCCGTCCAGGTCGGGCAGCGCCCGCTCGCGCAGAAGCCGCAACTGGTTCGTGAGCGTCTCGCCCGACTCGCCCTCCAATACCTTCAACAGCAGCGACAGCTTCGTCACTTCTACGGCCTGCGGATCGATGTCCACGCCGTAAATGTTGTTCAGTAGGATGCGTTTCTTTTCGGCGGTGGTCAGCCGCCAATCGCCGGCCGGCCCGCGGTAGAGCTTCGGATTGCGTCCGCGGGCATGTTTTTCCGGCCCGCCCTCCACGTACCAGTTGAGGTGCCAGTCCAAGAGATACCGGTAGGCCCCGATCAAGAACGAACCGGAACCGCATGCGGGGTCGAGAATGCGAAGCTTGGCGGCTTGGGTTGGCGTCAGCCGCTTTCCGGCATCCTCCTTCCCCCTTCCGCCTTCCCCCTTATCCTCTCGCCCCTCCAGCAGCTTTCCCACCGTGTGCTTGACGATATACTCGACGATGTACGCGGGCGTGTAGTAAACGCCGCCGGCCTTGCGGACCTCGGGCTTCTCTTCGACCTTCGCCTGGTGTCCCTTCGTCAACCGGATGACCTTGCCCAGAAACTGCTCGTACACCTGTCCGAGGATCTCGATGGGCAGGACTGAGAACTCGTAAGGGCTGTCGGGGAAATACAGTTTCCGCAGGATGTCGCTGAGCGGCTTGTCGTCGATTGACAGCGCGAGCGTAAGTTGGTCCGGCGGTTCGAGCCGATTTTTCTCCGGCGTGAAGTGGAACAGCCCCGAGTTGTAGCGGTCGTCGGCCCGGCGAAACAATTCGCCCAGCCGGTGGTAGATGTTCGGGGCGTTTTGCAGGGCTTGCAGAGTTCCGTAGGGTTCAATGCCCCGGTCCTCGCAAATCCGCAGAAAAACCATCCGGTCGATCGTCCGCTGCACGGCGAAGTTCAGGTCGCGCTGCGACAGGCCGTCATTTCGCAAGGCCAGGTTGCGAGCCAGATCGGAGCGCCACGATTCGATCTCCGCCAAGAACGCCGTATCCACCTCGGCCGTTCCCTTCTTCACCTTCTTGCTGGCGACGAACCTCTCCAGCGAGCCTCGCCGGACGGCCTCTGGCGCAAACAGCGCGGCGAGTTCCTCCCAACGTTCGACGTATTCGACGTAGGTAAGGTAGATCACTCGGGCGGTCGATGCCTTGTCGGTCTTCTCCGGCCGGATGCGGCAATCGTAGACGGCGAACTCCTCGAAGTCCGTAAGGATGCTCACCGGCAGCTTGGCTGACCACGCGTAGCGCCGCAACTGGAACGCGGGGCTGATCGCCGCGCCGATATCAACCGAGGGTTTCTTCGCCTCGACGAACAGGCTCCGTACGCCGCCGCCAGCCCGGAGACAATAGTCGGGCGCCTTGGTCCGCCCGCCGATCTTCAGGGCGTCCTCGTGGATGACTTCCTTGTAGGCGTCGGCGTAGCCCTTTTCGTTATACATGTCCCAGCCGAGGGCGACGAAGAACGGGTTCAAGAACTCCTCGCGGAGCTGAGCCTCGTTGTACTGGCTGGACCGGTACGTTTCTTTGTGGGCGTCGAAGCGATCGACGAGTTCGCGTATTGCCGCGGGCGCCGTCATGTTGTTTGCTCCTGGCCCCAGCGAATGGCACGAAGGTCCTTCAGTCAGACTCCAGGGCGCTCATACGGGCGTTGTACCGTAAACAGGGGGGCGACGCAAGATGGGAGGGGGTGTGCGGCAAGTGCAGAGACTTCCCCCGCTCGACGTCACGCGGTCGGGTCGCCCGTGCCTTCTTCTACACGTGCTCGTGTACTTCCAGCAACCTGCCTTGAAGGTCCTCCGGCCGGAACGGTCCGGGTTCGGCGATCAATTGGCGGGCCGCGTCGACCCGTTGCCAAACGTTCCACAGCAACGCGCCGCGCACCCGGCCTTGCCGCAGGTAGTAGACCACGCCCTCGCGGTACGGCTCCTTCCAGTCGGCCACGGTTTCCAGACGCGAATCGACCTCTCCCACGGCCTCGTAGCCCAACTCGAAGAGATCGGAGTAGAAGGAAGGCAAGTGGTCGTAGCAGACGGCCTGGCCGGCCATGGAGCGGCCCGCCATCTCACCCATCGTGTTGGCGTTGTCTTCATGTTCCACGCGGAGGTGCTTTGCCAGCGCGGGATTGAAGAACTCGGCCGCATCGCCCGCGGCGTAGATCTCGGGATGACTGGTCCGGAGGGCCGAGTCGACGCAAATGCCCTCGCCCACGTCAAGATGCGCTTGCCGCGCCAACTCGACGTTGGGCCGGATGCCGAGCCCGGCCACCACGGCATCCGCCACGATCTCCTGCTCCTGCCGGTCTTGGACGGAACGGGTTTTCAGGACGAACCGGCCCGAACGCGCGGCGACTTCCCGCACCTCCTCTCCCGCGCGCACCTCGATGCCTTTTTGACGGTAGAAATCGTTAAGGAACCGCGACAGGTCGGGCGGAAACATCCGCCCGCCAATCCCCGCCTCGGGAAAGACCATGACCACCTGCTTGCCGTTCATGGCCAGGGCGGCGGCAATTTCGGAACCGATGAATCCGCCACCGACGACGGCAAATCGCTGCTTCTCCTGGGCCAACAAGCGAAGGGACTGGTAATCGTCCAAAGTCCGAAAATAGAGGACCGCATCGGAGTCGGCGGGCAGGCGGCGCGGAGTGCCGCCGGTGGCCAGCAACAGTTTCTGATAGTGATACGTCGTGCCCTGTTCGTCGCGGACGAGATTCCGCGTCGGATCGAGAGTCTGCACGCGGCGTCCCAGGTATAAGGCGGCCTCTCCCGCCGCGCTCTTGCGCAAATGCTCTCCAGAGCCCGGCCCTTCCAAAGCCCTTTCGACAGCGGCGGCCGGTCGTACGGCGGATGAGACTCGGCGCTAATCAGTCCGATCGAGCCCTCGGGGTCTACTTGACGAATGCCCGCAACGGCGGCATCGGCGGCCATTCCCCCGCCGACGATGAGATATTGATGATTCGGCATGGCTTGCTCCTTTCAACAGTTCCAACTTCCTTCGGCGCCACGGCCGATGAATACTATGCGCCGGGCGGCACGCGATCAAGATGCGCAACGTAGCGCGGGCCGCCCAAGATGGCCACACTCGCGGGCCATTCCGACTCGGGGACTCGCCGATCTGCCCTTGGCAAAGGGGAATTTCCGAAGATGCCAAAGGAGCCGGTGGACACAGCGGCGTAATTAGTTTCTGTTGCAGTAAGGTGGAGTAGGGTGGGACGAGGTCGCGGAGGGTTGGTGGGACTTCGCAAACCGGCCTGATCCGCGACCGAAGTCCCACCAAGATTCCGGTTTGCTCGTCCCACCCTACTTTTCCGCAACAGAAACTAATCAACTTGCGCTGACACAACAGCTAACGTCCGGCCGTCCCGGTGCCGTTGTCGGCCTTTCGCTGCTGTCGAAGCTGCGACATCAAGAAGCTGATGGCGTGCAGATGCTCGCGGGCCGCGTCCAGCAGATTGCCCGCCTTGGCCGCCGCCGCCGCGCGGGCCAACCGCCCATCAAACTGGCTCCGGTCGATCGACCACTGCTCGCGGCTGGCAGCCTCGCGCAACTGCCGGTTGATTTCAGCGAAGCGAGCCAAAAGGTCCGCGTTAGGAGAACACTCGCACGCGGTGTAAGGGCCGCGCCCAAGCGGCGGCCGTCGATCTGGAAGCGGCGGTCTGCCACGCCGTATCGTTGGGCGAGGGCGACGACGCCCGCCGCGGCAGCGCACACCAGACTCAGCAGCGCGGCGAACAGGTGTTGCATGGCAAACAGTCCCACCCCGGCCAAACACGCTACTCCGATGACCAGCCACACCACGGGGTGAATGGGCCGAACGATTGCCGGCGCGGCGACGGCCGCCTGTTCGGAACCAGTCGTCCGGGCAACTTGAGGCCCTAGCACCCGGAGGATCACTACCGTGATGTTGTCGGGGCCACCCCGCAGATTGGCCAGATCCACCAACGAGCGGACCGCTTCCGCGGGCGGCAGGCAACTCAGAACCGCGCCGATCTCGTCGTCGCTCACCTGGCCCGACAGGCCGTCGCTGCACAGCAGGAAGGTGTCGCCTGCCTGGACCGAATAGGGGCCCTCCAGATCGACGCGGACGATGGAGTTTGGCCCCAGCGACCGGGTGATGATGTTCTTGGAGATGTAGCCGGGCACCTCGGCCTCGGGCGTCTGCCCCGCCGCCCGCATCTCCCATACCAGGCTATGGTCGAAGGTGAGCTGCTCAAGCCGGCTGCCACGCAGGCGATAAGCGCGGCTGTCGCCCACGTGGGCCACAATGGCCCCGGCCGGGAGCAGAAGCAGCGTCGTGGCGGTCGTGCCCATGCCGCGGAAATCCGGGCTGGCCTGGCCCCGATTGTGAATCTGGAGGTTGGCGTCGAGCATCGCCGAAAGGATCGCCTCCGGCGGCGAGCGATCCGACCGCTTGCGATAGACCAGCGAAACCGTGTCGGTGGCCATCTTGCTGGCCAGTTCGCCGGCGGCGTGGGCGCCCATGCCGTCGGCGACCATGAACAGGTGCCCCCACTGCTGGAAATCGGCCTGATTTCCGGCCAGGACCACGGCATAGGCGTCCTGGTTATTCGCCCGACGGAGCCCCACGTCGCTCAACGCTGCGCGGTCCAAACAATCGTTCCAAATCGACGCGGCCTGGTCCATGTTGCAAGTATAGCTGTCGTCCTGGGGGGCAACCAGTCCGGTCGGGGGGAAAAACGCGAAATTCGGCCTAGGCGGCGTTCCCTTCGGTCATTATACTTCGCCACCTCGTTTTTGTGGCTTATTCTCGGCGTTGTCGCCATGTCCGAAGCTGGTTGCAGAGCGTCTTCTGTCGTAGGCTGGGCCATGGTCCAATGGGCCCTGCTCGGCGTGACACTCTGCGCGTGCTTCAGCGGGTGCGTGGAACGGCGAATGACGGTTCGCAGTAATCCGCCCGGGGCCCTGCTCTACGTCGACGACTACCTGATCGGCGAAACCCCCGTCTCGACCAACTTCACCTACTACGGGACACGGAAGTTCCGCCTGGTCAAAGACGGCTTCGAGACGCTCACCGTGATGCAGTCGATCCCGGCGCCGTGGTACGAGTATACGCCCATCGACTTCGTGGCCGAGAACTTCGTGCCCGGCGAGATCCGCGACCAACGGACCTTGGATTTCCAACTCAAGCCGCAAATGGTCGTGCCCTACGAGCAGGTGCTTTCGCGGGCCGAAGACCTCCGCCGCGGCGTTCATGCGACGGCGGGCGTTGCCGGTCCGCTGCCGGCCGGAGGAGTGCGCGGCCCGGCCAGCATTGCCCCTCCCTTCTCGCCACCTCCTGGCGCCGATGTCATTCCGGCGCCCCAGGGCGTCGGTGGCCAGCCTGTCCGCCCGCTGCCGTAGGGCAGAAGGCGGATGGCCGAACGCCGCTGCCGGCGCAACGAGCCGCGAGGGAAGGGAGGAAACCAATGGGTTGGCTCGCGGCTTACCTTCCTGGATGGTTCCGGTCGGCACGCTGCACCGCACCAGATGTCGGGCATCGTGACGACAGACGGAGGACAATACGCTATAATGCAGTAGGCGTCGCAGAAGCGAAAGATCGATGGCCACGCGATACGAAATCCAATTTACGCGTCCAGCATACGGACACTTGGAGGCCCTCCGGCGGTATGACCGCAACGCGGTTCTCGACGCTGTCAAGGAGCAACTGACGCACGCTCCATTGGAGGAGACGCGGAACCGCAAGTCGTTACGAGAGAACCTCCTGGCAGACTGGGAGCTGCGCGTTGGCCGGCACCGAGTATTCTATGATGTCGACGCGAGCCGGGGCAGAGTACGAATCGTCGCGGTCGGCACCAAGGACGGAAACAGACTGCTGATTGGCGGGAAGGAGGTGGAATTGTGAAGACTGTCGATATTGCCTCGCGGCCGGTTTCGGCTGCGGAACTGCTGGAAATGGCACGGACCGACTCGCTCTTGGTCAAGACGGACCAGGGAGACTCATTTGTGATTAGCCACGCGGACGAATTTGCCACGGAAGTGGAACTCCTGCGGCGCAATCACACGTTCCTGTCGATGCTCGACGAGTTCAAGAAAGAGAACGAGACGATTCCCCTGGACCAAGTCGAGAAGGAACTTCGGTAGCAAGGAAATGCTCAGTTCGCCCTCCGCCTTCGGGCAATCCCAGCACCAACGAAGCTCCCTTTCTGACGATCAACAGGGCCGCCCAGGTGCTTCAGTCGGGCGAGCGCGTCGAGATCATGGAGGGCACGTATCACGAGCAGGTCGTGCCGCTGCGGGGCGGAACCGGCCCGGAACGCATCATCAATTGACATCTGCCCGGACACGCTCCCGGCAGTAAATGCTGCCTATCGCATCCTGTGGCACAGAATCATCGCAAGAGGGAGCCCGCGGGCTTCCGTATGCTACGAGAGAGCGTGCGGCGGTTCTTGACGCGCCAGACGCCGTATTGTCTGCAAGAGAGTCCGCATCGCCAGTTGACGTTCGCGCAGTTGGTGGCGAAGATAACAATGGTTTTGGTTAGGAGTGCTTGGCGATGGGCATTGGCGCGTGCGCAGTACGAGTGCAGACGAAAAGGAAGGCGGTGCCAGATGAATGTGAGCCGACGCTTTTCTCTCATGTCCCCAGGATTGGCGCTGGTCATTCTTGCACTGCCGTCTTGGGTGAGGGCAGGCGAAACCGGGAAGCGTCTCAATTTTGTGTTTTTGCTGGCCGACGACATGGGCTGGCGCGACGCCGGTTGTTACGGCAGCACGTTTTACGAAACTCCGAACATCGACCGCTTGGCGAAGCAAGGGATGCGGTTCACGCAGGCTTACGCAGCGTGTCCTGTTTGCAGCCCAACTCGCGCGAGCATCATGACGGGCAAGTACCCAGCCCGTCTGGGCACAACAGACTGGTTCGGCGCTCTCAGCCGGATAGCGCCGATCGGCATTGGACGCGCAACAAGCCACTGCTGCCTGCGCGCTACGTCGATCATCTGTCTCGGGACGAGGTAACGATCGCCGAGGTTCTCAAAGCGGCCGGATATCGCACGTTCTTTGCGGGCAAGTGGCACCTGGGTGGAAAAGGCTACTGGCCGGAGGACCACGGGTTCGACATCAACTGCGGCGGGTACCAGGCGGGGGCCCCTTCCAGCTACTTCTCGCCTTACAAGAACCCAAAACTCTCCGATGGTCCCAAGGGTGAACACTTGGACGATCGGTTGGCCACCGAGTCGATCAAGTTCTTGGAGCAGGTCGGCCCACAGCCTTTTCTCCTGTACCTTTCCTTCTATTCCGTGCATATCCCCCTGCAAGCCAAGCCGGAACTGATCGCCAAGTACGAAGCCAAGCGTACGGCCGTGCAGATCGACGTGCCGTTGTTCAAGCCCGAGGGAGATCGCTCTGTTCGCCAGGTGCAGGAACACGTTGTCTATAGCGCGATGATCGAGAGCATGGACCATGCCGTGGGACAAGTATTGGATGCCCTCGATCGGCTCGGACTGGCTGAGAGCACCGCGGTCTTCTTCATGTCCGACAATGGCGGTCTGAGCACGGCGGAAGGCTCCCCGACCAGCAATCTGCCGCTGCGGGCAGGCAAGGGCTGGCTTTACGAAGGCGGCATCCGCGAGCCAATGATCGTCAAGTGGCCGGGCGTTGTCAAACCGGGAAGCACGTGCGGAGTGCCCGTCATCAGCACTGATTTTTACCCGACCATGCTGGAGATGGCCAATCTGCCGCCCAAGCCTGACCAGCATGTTGACGGCGCCAGCTTGGTGCCGCTGTTGCGGCAAACGGGTACGATTTCCCGTCCGGCGCTCTACTGGCACTATCCCCACTATAGCAATCAGGGTGGCCGTCCAGGAAGTGCCGTCCGGTGCGGTGACTGGAAGCTGATCGAGTTCTTTGAGGATGGTCGGCTGGAACTGTACGACATGCAGACGGATCTCGGCGAAACACGCAACCTGGCCGGGCAATACAGGGCAAAAACTGCCGAGCTGCACCGGATGTTGCAAGATTGGAGAAAGTCGGTGGGAGCACGCTTGCCCACTCCCAACCCGAATCGAGAGGCCGGTCAAGCTAGCCTGGAGAAAACGGCTGCTTTAGCGGCCGACGACTAGCGCGAAACGTCGTGGCCCATAGACTGGCTCCAGGACGGCAGGACGAGTACCTCCAACCGCGATCTCCGCGACGACGTGACCATGTCGCTGGCTTTGCTATTGACGCTTCTTGGCGCAACACTTCTTGAACTTCCCCAACCACATGGGATAAACACTCCCCACTGACAGCCCGTAACAAATTGACTAATCCCTACACTTTGCGCAACCGATACTATAGGATGATGTAGGAGAGTACATATTCCGTTGGCAGTCGCGGGAGGCCCCGGTTGAAGCGGCTCTGGCAGAGGACGCTTGCTGTCGCGTTATTGCTGGCGTTTCTGGCCGGTCAGGCGGAGATTGCGCATCATCATCTTGAGAGCAGCCATGATCCGGCGCATGCGTCGGGTGGCTGTGTTGTCTGTGCCTTCGCCCAGCAGACCGCGTTGACGACAGGGGTGGAGTTGCCCTTGGTCGTTGTGGCGGCCACGGCTGAGACCGTAACGCCCGAATTGCCCGCTCTGCGCCAGTCGGCTTGCCGTTTTCCCTTTGGGTCGAGATCACCACCTTGCGTTGCCTCGCTGTAGTTGTCGGTGTGGCGTTCCCGGGCGCCGCATTTCTCGGTCAGTGACGGCCTTTCTATGTTGAGGTGGTCCCCATGCGATTGGCTCAATGGCAGCCGGGCCTTCCGAGGAACGGGCTGCCGCATCGTCTTCTGGCGCGGTGGTTGACCATTGCGCTTGCGGTGGTGGTCATGGTCTGGTCTGCGCAAGCCTCCCACGCGCAGGACTCAACTGGCTCCACCATCGGAAGGCAGGGCTCCGAACAAAGTGTCGCACCCCACTACGGCCAAGCGAGCGATGTGTCTTCCGTTGCGGGCAGTCAGGTTCCCTATCCGTTGCGTCGACTTCCCCCTACGGGCAACGAGTCTTCACCTCCCGGCGCTTGGCCTGCTGTCACTGCCAATCGGTTCGCGTCCTACGAAGCTCCAGTGCCACCGTCGCCCGATCTGCTACCGGAGTCACCGCTGGACCGTGCCGTGAGGGAACTCCAGCCGACGGAGCCCTCCCAGGAATCGCCGCTCGACCGGGCGATCCGAGAGTTGGGCATTCCCGCCGATGGCGCCACGGCTCCGCCCACCCAATCGACGCCGGGGCTGGTTCTTCCGCGCCCCGCGACAAGCGGCGGGGCACAACTCAAGCTGATCGACATCTCGTTGGATGGGCTGTTCGCCGCGGGTACGTCCACAGCGGACGAACAGGAGCTGCAACAGCTTGAGGGCGGCGGACACGACCCGCGCAAGCGGGGTTTCACAGTGCGGGGCGTGGAGTTGTCGATGATGGGTGCGGTAGACCCGTATTTCGATGGCGAGATGCACCTGGTCGATTTCACCGACCCCGTCGAAGGAGATACGGTGGTCGAGTTGGAAGAGGCGTTCATGACCACACGCTCGTTGCCGCACGGCCTCCAACTCAAGGCGGGGCAGTACTTGACGGAGTTCGGCCGGATCAATCCGACGCATCCCCATGCCTGGGCCTGGCTCGACCAGCCGGTGATCGAGGCGCGGGTATTTGGCCCCGACGGGATGCGGGCCCCCGGCGCGCGTTTGAGTTGGCTGGTGCCCGTCGATTGGTTCTCGCAATTCTATATCTCGATGCAAAACGCCAACGGCGAAGGGATGGCCAGCTTCCTGGCCAACCAGGCGTTCTTTGCGGAACGGCCCGTCGGCGGCCGGCCATTTGTATTCCGCGAAGTTCATTCGATCGGCGATCTGACGTACTCGGTCCGCTGGGAGAACTCCTGGACCGCTTGCTGCGACGAGGTTACCTGGCTGTTCGGAATGTCGGGGGTTTTCGGCCCGAATTGCACCGGCTCCAGCGGCAACACGCAGATCTACGGCCTGGACCTGACGCGGAAATGGAAACCGGAAAAAAACGAACGCGGCTGGCCGTTCACGATCTGGCAGAGCGAGATTATTATGCGCCGCTACTGGGCCGACAGCTACTTGGGCCCGAATCCGGCGAACCCGGCGGCCACCCTGTCGCTGCCGAGCGAGATGCTCACTGACTGCGGGTTCTACACGCAATACCTCTACGGCTTCAAGCCGAAATGGGCCATCGGCGCACGCTACGAGTTCGTTTGGGGCACCAACTACAGCCTGAATGACCAGTTCGTCCCCATCAGCAATAATGAGGATCCGTTCCGCGACGAGCGTCACCGGTTCTCGCCGCTGTTGGCCTGGTACTGCACGGAATTCTCCCGTTTCGACTTCCAGTATAATTTCGATTATGCTGAGCACCTTCCGACGAAGAACGCCCACTCGTTCTGGTTGGGGGCTGAGTTCATGCTGGGTTCACATCCGGCCCACAAATTCTAATGCAAGGGCACTCTGCCATGACAAGCCAACACGTCAGAATCCGTCAAGTGGCGGTCGGAATTACGGCCATTGCCATCATTCTCTTCGCAGCCACGGCCGCGCATGCCCAAACGCTACAAGTCTGCTGTAGCGTTCCCGACCTGGCCAGCCTGGTGCAAGCGATCGGCGGCAACAATGTGTCGGTGACGGCCTTTGCTAAGGGGACTGAAGATCCCCACTTCATCGAGGCCAAACCCAGTTTTGTGAAATCGCTGAACCAGGCGAATCTCCTGGTCGTGCTCGGGTTGGAGATGGAGGCCGGCTGGAGCCCCGTGGTGCTCCAGAGCGCCCGGAATGGGGCCGTACTGCCCGGCGCGGCAGGCTACTTGGATGCTTCGACCGCGATTCGACCGCTGGACGTTCCTACGGGTGTTATTGACCGCTCGCTGGGCGATATCCACGCCGGCGGCAACCCTCATTACTTGCTCGACCCGATCTGCGGCATGCAGGTGGCCCGGCTGATCCGCGACAAGCTGAGCGAGCTCCGTCCCAACCAGAAGGCCTATTTCGACCAGCGCTATGAGGAGTTTTTCCGGCAGATGGCCGGAATGCTGGTCGGCGAGCAACTCGCCCAGAAATACAAGCCCGAGGACATCCCCAAGCTGTGTCTCCTTTTCGAGCGCGGCAAATTGGAGCCCTACTTGAAAAGTCAGAAAGAAGACACACTACTGGGCGGCTGGCTGGGCATGATGTTGCCGTACTACGGCACCAAGGCGGTGGACGACCACAACATGTGGCCCTACTTCGCCCGCCGCTTCGGGCTCCAGGTGATCGCCCACATGGAGCCCAAGCCGGGGGTGCCGCCGACCACGCAACACCTGTCCGAGGTGGCCCAACAAATGCGCACCCAGCAAGTCCGCCTCGTGCTGGCCAATCCGTACTACGACCCGCGTCACGCGCAGTTTCTGGCTTCCAACGCCGGAGCGAAGATCGCCAACGTAGCGCACCAGGTCGGATCGCGTCCGGGCACGGACAACTACCTCTCGATGGTCGATTACAACGTCCGACAACTTGTCGCCGCGTTAGGGGGTAGCCAATGAAACGGGCAACGACGCCGGCAACCGAATCAGACGTAACCGAAGAAGGAGTCATTCTCGAAGCCAGCGGCCTGCGGTTGGGATACGGCGGCCGTCCGGTCCTCGAACAAGTGGATATTCAGGTGCGCCGCGGCGAGTTCTGGTTCTTGATCGGCCCCAACGGCCACGGCAAGACCACGCTGCTCTCGGGAATGCTAGGGCGATTGCGCCCGGCCGGCGGCCGCCTCGTGCGGCAGGGTGATTTCGCCCGACCCGATCGGATCGGTTTCGTCCCGCAGCAATGCAGCACCAACCCTACTCTGCCCACTAGCGTGCGGGAGTTCGTCCAGTTGGGGCTGGTTGGTATTCATGCCGGGCAGGCCGAGCGGGCGGATCGTCTTTCTTGGGCGCTGGCGGTCGTGGGGCTCGGCGGCATGGAAGGCCGAGACTTCTGGTCGCTCTCCGGAGGGCAGCGCCAGCGAGCCTTGGTCGCTCGCGCTTTGATCCGTCGGCCGCGCCTGCTGATTGCCGACGAACCCACCAGTGGCCTCGACTTGTCGGTGGAAACGGCTCTCTATGAATCGCTCGCCGAGTTGAACCGCGCCGAACGGCTCACGGTGATCCTCGTGACCCACGACTTGGCGGTTGCCGCCCGCTACGGCACGCATCTCGCTCTGGTGCATGACGGTCACGTCGAGGCGGGCGCCACACATGAAATCTTGCATGCGGGAAGGCTGGCGCGGGCCTACGGCGTCCCCATCGAGGTGTCCCCAGAGGCGTCCGGCTCGGTAAGCGTGCGGCTTGGTTAGACCGCGAAATCTCCCCCATTCCTGGAAGCGCGTTCGATGTCATCCATCCCTTGCCGATTCGCGTGTTCGAGAAAGTGCCGGCTTACGACAATTCTTGCCGTCCGACTGACCGCCCTGCTGGGAGCGGCGATTCTGACCGCCGGGTTTGCCTGCGATCTGTGGGGGCAAGACCGGAAGCAGCCGGCGTCCGAATCATCGCTGGACCGCGCTGTGCGGGAACTCGACACGTCAGACTCCACGAGCGGTCTTGTTCCCAATACGACTGGCTCCGATTTGGCTTCAGCCGGTCAGGCAGCAGCGGAAAGGACGGAACCCAATGCCATCGAATCATTCGTCGCTTCCTGGACTCTCTTTCACAACAGCTATCTCGTGGGCTGGCTGGTCGGGTTGCTGCTCTCCCTGGTCGGCGTGATCGTCGTGGCCCGCGATCAAGTGTTCATCGGGGCCGCGGTCTCTCAGGCATCTACCTTGGGGATTGCCTTGGCGCTATGTGCCAGCGGCGTTTTTCCGATGCACTCCGAGGATAGCCTTCTGCCGCACAGTGCGTTATGGCTTTGCTGTGACAGTTTCCAGGTCACGATGGCGGTTGCCTTCTCGGTATTGGCAGCGCTCGTCACGTCGCGGGCCGACCGATCAAAACGTGAAAGCCACGAAGCCATTACCGGCTGGGTGTTTCTCGTCTCGGCCAGTCTGTCCGTTCTGGCCGTGGCCCACAGCCCGCACGGTCTGGAAGAAGTCAATCGCATCCATTCCTCCAGCATTATCGGAGCGACGGCAACGGACGTGGGCGTCTTCGCGGTGTTTCTCCTGTTGACGGTCCTGCTCCTCGTGGCCGCCGGCCAGCGGCTGCTTCTGTTCATCATGGACCCTTCGATGGCGGCTGCCGTGGGAATGAACGTCGGTCGTTGGGCCGTCTTCGAGTCGCTGTGGCTCGGCTTGGTGGTGGGATTCTCCATTCGCGCCTCGGGCATGCTCTTCACGTTTGGGAGCTTAGTGCTGCCGGCCTTGGTGGCAAAGAACGTCTGTCGGGAAGTCCGGCCGATGTTCGTCGTGGCCCCCGCGGTTGCCCTGACGACGAACACCATCGGTTTTGTACTGGCCAACCGCTACGATTTTCCACCCGCGCAGATGAACGTGGCGATCTTGTGCCTCGTACTGCTAATTGCCTGGGGCATACGACGACTTCGAAGGGGCCGGAGTCAATGACGTTCCGAGCCAGTTCTCCTGCCGTCCCGTAACCTCAACCGTGCCGGCAACCGTGTTGCTCAGCGGTTCGGTGGTTGATTCCGATGGCAGAGCGGTGACGGGCGCCGAACAGGATTGTTCCGGTCCCCCTTTGTCCTCTTGTCTTTTGTCCGGCGTTAGGGCGTTTGACCCGTCGAGTCAAACGCCGCTGCCTCCCCGGCGATGGAACTGCTCACAGGAAGCATCGCTGGCAGTTCGGCAGTCTCTTGGCCGTAGCCGCGGACCGTGTTGCGGCCAGAGCCCTTGGCGAGATAGAGAGCGGCGTCGGCGTGGCTCACCAACATTTCGGCAGAAGACAGTCCTGTTGAATCTGCCACCCCGAAACTTGCCGTCGTTGCGATCGTCACATTCCCTATGGCAAGACGAATCCCTTCGATTTCCTGTCGACATCGCTCTGCCAGAGACGTCGCTCTGGCAATCGTCTCTTCGGGAGCAATTATGGCAAACTCTTCGCCGCCATATCGGGCAGGCAAGTCGTTTTGACGGCATTGTCTGGTGATCGTTTTGGCAACCTCCTGAAGCAGTCGATCCCCGATACTGTGGCCGTAGTTATCGTTCACCGCCTTGAAGTGGTCGATGTCGGACATGATGAACGAAAACGGTCGACCGTGCCGCATGTAGCCAGCCCACTCCCGCTGAAGACGATCCATCAACGCCCGGCGGTTCGCCATTCCCGTAAGCGGATCAAGATGGGCATGCTCCACAAGCAGGTCTTGCAGGTGCTTGGTCCGCAGCACGGCCCGCACGCGTGCTCGCAGCTCGAACGCATCGAACGGCTTGGCCACGTAATCCACGGCTCCGAGATCCAGACCTTTGACCTTGTCTTCCGGCGTGCCAGATCCCGAGAGAAAAAGGATCGGGATCAAGAACAATTCGGGGTCCGCCTTCAGGCGGCGACACACCTCAAAACCCGACATGTCCGGCATGTCAACATCGAGAAGAATCGCATCCGGCTTCTCGCGCCTCGCTGCTTCCAAGCCAGCCATCCCACCTTCCGCAGACAGGGTATCGAAGTTTTCCTGGGCCAAGCGGGTCTTCGCGACTGCAATGGCGTCCGGGCTGTCGTCAATAATCAGGATCTTCATCGTTCTCCTCCCTCGGCGGATGCATACGTGGCGTGTCCTTTTGTGATGGCTTCGCACAATATACTGACCTGCCCAAGGGCAACGGCGGCTGCGCGGGCATCCTGAGCTTTCGCGGCGGTCTCCAAGACGGCAGATGCTTCCGTCAAGCGGGGGTAGCCGTAGTTGCCTCCTGAACCTTTCAACCGGTGAGCCGTCCGTTGCAGTTCTTCGTAGCGGCCCCCGGCGTGCGATTCACGCATATCGCGGACATAGCCACTAAGCCGTTCAACGAATCCATCAAGAAGTGGCGCAATAGCCGGATCGTCGGCAAATTGCGAGTAGATCGCGTCGTTGTTCTCGACTTGGTCTTCATTGGGCGACGGGGAAGCGGAATGGCCGGCCGCGGTTCCTTGGCTTATGTGCCGAAGGATCGTTTGAATCAACTGTGACTGGTGAATCGGCTTGGTGAGGTGGTCGCTGCATCCGGCTGCCAAGCTCCGCTCACCGTCCTCCGACATCGCGTTTGCCGTAAGGGCCAGAATGGGTCGTTCGTAGCCCCGACTGCGCAGTGTTCGCGTGGCCTCATAACCGTCCATCTCCGGCATGTTCACGTCCATCAGGATGAGGTCAAATGGCTCGGCTTCCGCTCGATTCACCGCAACGCGGCCGTTTTCGGCAATCTCCACGTCGGCCCCCACTTTGCGGAGAATTGTGCCAATGAGTTCCCGATTGTCGAATCCGTCCTCGGCCAGCAGAATACGGATTCCCACCAAGTCCTTGCCTGTCGAGACACGCGACGTCACAGCCGATTCTTCGATGGCCTCCGCCGGGCTCTGGAGCATCCTGACGCCCTGCAGCTCGCCGGCGGGCATGGTGAGCGCAAAGGTGCTCCCCTGCCCCAAGGTGCTCTCGACAACCAATTCGCCGCCGAGCAACTCGGCGATATGCCGCGATATGGCGAGCCCCAATCCCGTCCCGCCAAACTTCTGTACGACGGCGGCATCCCCTTGCGAGAACGGCTGGAATAACTGCGACAAAACTTCCTTGCGAATGCCGATCCCCGTGTCGATTACTTCCAGCTTGACGGCGGGTTGATCGTTCCGCCAATTCCGCAGGAGAGACGCTACGATGCGCACGGTCCCGTTCTCCGTAAACTTGACCGCGTTGCCCACGAGGTTGACGACAACCTGTCGCAACCGCGCACCATCAGTGAAAATTGCTTCCGGCAACTGGCCCGCGTATTCAACGGACAAAGTAGTGCCGCGCTGTTCAGCACGTGGCTGCATCATGCTGACCACATCGGCGAGGATCGATACGAGGCTGCACCGTTGTATGTCCAAAGTCAGTTTGCCAGCCTCGATCTTGGACAAATCCAGGATGTCGTTGATCAAGTGAAGAAGGTGCTCGCCGTTACGGCGCACGACGGCCAAATAGTTGTCGCGGGTGCTCGGCGTGTTTTTCGGGTCTGCCAGGAGGTCCGCGTATCCAAGGATCGCCGTCATGGGTGTGCGGATCTCGTGACTCATGTTGGCCAGAAACGCGCTCTTGGCTCGGTTGGCATCCTCGGCACTCTTCTCGAACTGCTCCAGAACCTTATTGGCGACCTCCAATTGCGCCGTGTAGTCTTGGAGTTGTTCCTCCGCCTTCTTGCGATCGGTGATGTCTCGGAAGGTGAGAACCGCGGCAACACGTCTGCCCGCTTCCGCAAACGGTGTGCTGGTGTACTCGACCGGGAAACTCGTCCCATCTTTTCTCCAGAAGACTTCTTGGTCGGAATGATAGGGTTTCCCATTTGTGAATGCCGCATAGATGGGGTACTCTTCCTTCGAGTACGGCGATCCGTCTACTTTGTGATGATGCCAGATTGCGTGGCTGGGCCTGCCAATCAGTTCCTCGGGCCGTAGCCGAGCATTCGAGATGCCGACGAATTCACGAACACGTGCCTGCCTTCTGAGTCCAGCCCGAGGATGCCCTCGTCGGCCGAATCCAGAATGAGTTGGTTCTCCTGCTCAACGGCCAGTCGGCCTTGCAGCCATTGATTGTCGCGGCTGCGTCCCAGTAGGCCCACACCCAGGGCGGCCGCCAGAAGCAGAACGAGAATGACAGCTCCAGTCATCAAAGCCCGTTCGCGCAAAGGGGCATAGAGTTCTTCCTGGTCCACCTTGGCCACCAGGAACCAAGTCGTGTCCGGAACACCGCGGATGACAGCGAGCACCGGCACGTCACGGTAGTCCGTTCCCTCAACGACGCCACTCTTCCCCTTCGCCGCCATCGCCGCGACTAGGCTTTCCTTCCGGCCAACGGGGATTCGGAGGATTAGTGCTGTGTTTTCCCGGTGGCGGAGTTCATTGAGGTACACGACCTCATCGCCTTCCCGCCGGATCAACAGGGTTTCCGCCGTGTGGTCGGAGATGGGCCATTTACAGAGATGGGGATAAAGGCACTTATATGGGTCTACCTCGATGACAATCACCCCAATCGGCTGCGTGTGGGCAAAGTCAGTCTTCGAGTCGCCTGGTTCCGACAAGGTGCAGGAGGAACCGAGAGGGATGGCGAGGTCCAAGTGAATCTCACCGGAGAACTGGCTGCGGTGCAAATCGGAAAGCACTACTCGACACGAGTGCATGGCTTTGACCGCATGTTCCTTGGCGATGGGACCGAAATAGGTTTTGTCCTCCGGAAAGGCCAACCGCACATTCAATTTCGGGTCCAATAGCAAGACCCGCAAGCCTTGATTGTGTTCGCGGATAGATTTGAGCCATGCCAGCAGCGGGGCTCGAAGTGCGCTGTCTTTCGGCCCATCCAGGAACTTCTGTACCTCTTGGCCAACAAATGGTTCCCGCATGATTACTTGGGCGTCGCCCAGACGTTCTTTGCGCCATTCAAGAATATTTTGGACCTTCAGATCGGCGATGGCTACCAATTTGTGTTCCACCATCTGACGCGAGGCGGCTGTCTGATGGGTGAAATAGATGTACCCGACCGTCCCGATGGCAACCGACAGGAGCACAAAAGCCGCCATAGGGCGTATGGGGAACCCACGATACGATGAAGGGCAAGACTCGTGGGATGCCGTTGTGAACAACGAGAGTGGCAAGGTGTCGGGACCGGCGGCGGCCAGAATGCTGAAACTGAGCAGGGCAAACGAGACTGCCGTAAGCCACGCCATGGGAATGGTTTGACTGCCGTAGAGCAGCGGCACGCCTGCTGCATAGCTTAGAAACACGACCAGGCTCGTCAACAACGTGGCCAGCGCCAGCAGCGAGGCAATTTGTCGGCATAGCCACTGGTGGTTCAGGGGCGGCAACTCAAACAGAAAGCCCAAGCGCAGAACAGGAAAACCACGGCGGTCAACGGAGACATTCGGCCAATGGCGATGTCCCCCACATGCCCCACCGCAGGCGCCAGCCATCGGTCCACGGGGGACTCAAAGTCGAAGCACAACTGTGCGCACGTCAGCAGGCTCACTACTGCCACGCTGAACACGGCCAGGAAAGCGAACCGACGGGTGGCTTGTCTGGATGGCCAAATGCGGTACGCGAAAACGCCGCAACTGAGCAGAATCATCGACAATGCCGTGCCGGGCGACATGGGCACGTAGTCGTAGCCCAACGTCGTGATCCTCCAGTTGCCTGACAGCCAACCCAACAGCACAAGAAGGGCCAAGACGCCTGCCGCGGCGGCGCAAGACTCAACCGCTCGGTGAAAGATCGTTGTCAGGAGCAAGCCCCGTCTCGCGTCTTCCTTAGACTCTGAAAGGTGCTCCTGCCGATTCTTCCCGCGGTCGTATTTGTACATGGAGGCAATTCTCTCGATGACTCATGGCTATCCCGGGTCCCACCGGCTACGGTCATGCGATTAGACGATGGATGCTACCAACGGAGCGGTGGCTGTTGATGAATCAGATGACCCCGGAACGCTCGGGCCGACAGCAAAAGGCTTGGTCGGCGGCGGATCCGGATTCTCGCGGGCAATAAGGCGAATCTCCGGAAGCTGTGTGAAGAAGGCGGTTAATAGAAGGGGGTCGAAGTGCGACCCTCCCTCTCGTTGCATCATTTGCAGTGCTTCTTCTTCCAGAAGAGCAGGACGATACACACGGTCGTGGGTCAGGGCATCGTACACGTCGATAATTGCCAGGATACGAGCACCCTCTGGTATGGCCATGCCGGCAATTCCGGTCGGATATCCTGATCCATCCCAGTGCTCGTGATGGTAGAGGGCGATCTCGTAGGCCATTTGGAGCATCGGTACGCTGGAATTAGCCAGCATTCTGGCACTGATGACCGTGTGGGTCTTTATTGTCTGAAACTCATCGTCGCTGAGCTTTCCCGGCTTGCGAAGGATGGCGTCCGGAATGCCGACCTTGCCGACATCGTGCAGGGCAGCGAATTGGAGCATTTCGGCATCTGCCGAGGACCAACCGACTGCTTTGGCGACAGTCCGGCTGAGCATTCCGGTCCTTTTGATGTGCATGCCCGTTTCCACATCTCGCCACATCGATGCCCCAACTAATCGACGGATCGTTTCTTCGTGGGCAGAGCGAAGAACGAAACCCTGCGCTCGCAGTCTTTCTTCAACCACCCAACGTTTGGTGACCTCCGTGCGAAGTTTCTCATTCATGCGAACAAGTGCATCGTGGCTTTCTTTGGAGCGAATCGCCGCGCAAATGCGGGCCGCAAGGACCTTCGTGTTGAACGGCTTGCGAACGTAGTCATCGGCCCCTGCATCCAAGCCGGCAACGACGTCCTCGTCGGTATCCTTGGCAGTCAGGAGAATGACGGGGATTGTGTTCGTGTCAGGACTTGCCTTCAATCGGCGACACACCTCGATGCCATCCATGCCGGGCATCATGATATCAAGGAGGATCGCGTCGGGACGCTCCACGGACGCGACTTGCAGGGCCTCGCATCCGTTATGCGCCGTTGATACGGCGTGCCCTTGCTGCTTCAAAATGCCGACCAGCAACGTGACGGTATCGACGGTGTCATCGACAACGAGCACATTCGCCATGGTTTGCCCCTTACAAAGAAAGTGACTGCCTGGCTCCTTGCGAAAATGTGCCTAACCGGATGGTTAGAGGGCAACTTCACTAGGAAAATCTACGTTGCAGGAATACAGTACGGAGGTCAGACGGGTTGCCATCGGTTTGCCGGCAGTAGGATTGTGCCGATTGAATCGGTCAAGGGGATTCTGCGAGCGTCAGGCCTTAAGGGGCTGAGTAGCGTCGAGAGGTGGCGCGGTGGGGTAGGCTTCGGCATATTCTGGGTCGGGGTTTCCCCGTCTGCGTCTCAATGCCCGCATGCCGTGCTCCGTCTCCTTACAGATGGCTATGGAGCCTGCACCGGGCAGCCCAGCGCGCGATAGAGACGAAATTGCGACTCGTCGTAGTCGCCCACGGTTCGCAGGTATTCGCGGCGGTTCTGATCGAGGGCCTGGATCGATTGGAGCACTTCCAGCGGCAGGCCCTGCCCGCCGCGGATCCGCTGTAGGTTCCGCTGGTACGAGTTGCCGGCGACGCGGATTCCCGATTCCGCGACGGCAATCTGGCCGTAGAGCGACTCGGATTGCGTGTGCGCCTCGATGATCTCGCGGGCCACCTGATCCATCAGCCGAATCTGCGCGAGTCGGGCCTGCTCGAGCCGCGAGCGGGCGCCCTCGCGGGCGGCGGCGTCGCCCAGTCCGAAGTTGCGAAGCTGCCAGTAGGCCGTGGCGTCGAAGTCGAAGCGTCCGCGGACGTCCGCGACCGTGGCGCCGGGTCCGCCGCCGTATGCCCCTTGGCTCACGTCCAAGAGCAGGCTGGGCAAGAGCGGCGCATATCGCTCTCGATCCAGGCGCTGCACCGCTTCGGCCACCAGATGCTGGCTTTCGGAGAGCTCCGGCCGGTGCGCTAGGCCGTCGGCCACCAGTTGGGCGGCGATGGCCTCGTGCGACACCAGCTCGATCGGCACGAGCGTCGGCTCCTCGGGCACCAGCACGCGGCTGGGATCGCGGTGCAGCAGCTTCCACTAAGCGGGCCGACGCGACCCGCGTTTGCGCGGCGGCCTGGGCCACGGCGTTTTTCCGCACGGCCAGTTCCGCCGCCGCGCGATCGGCGTCGGCCTGGTTGCCCTGTCCGGTGCGGGCGAAGGCGGCGGTCAATTCGGCCAGTTGTTCCGTGTGGTCGAGCGTCTCTTGGGCAATCGCTTGCTGTTGGCACGTCCGCAGGAGATTCAGGTAGGCCACGGCGGCCGCCAGGAGGATGTCATGCGTCGTGGCAGTGGCCGCTTGGCGTTGTGCGGCGACGGTTTGCTCCGCGATGCGAGGTTGGAAGACGGCATCGGTGAGTGCGAACTTGGCCGAGATTCCAGGAATTGCCGGCGCCCCGCCGCCGACGGCGTACATCCCCAGCCCGGCCTCGATCGCCGTGCGGCTGGCTACGGGCACGGCCCCGTCGTTGGTCTGTAGCGGACCGTCGTGATTGATGTAGCCGACCCCCGCTTGAATGGACGGCAGCCACAAGACGCTGGATCCCTTCAACTGGGCGAAGGCCTCGCAAATCCGTTGATTGGCGAACGCCACCCGGGGATTGCTGTGGGCTGCCATTGCCAGGGCCGCCGAGAAGCTGATGGAATCCTGGTTCTCGGCTGGCGTGGTGCTGCCGGCCGGTCCCAGCGATGCACCCCACGGTTCCGCATGGCTGCCGCTGCCCACGTCCTGTCCCCGCGTTCGGCCGACATCCGCGCCGCGCAGACGGCTGCCGCCATCATAAGGGCGGAAGCCATCCGGGCCCATCGGATTGCCGTGGAGCGGGTCATATTTCGTTTTGAATCCCATCAAAGGTGCGGGCGTTAGGCAGCATGGGCGCAGAAGCGGACACCTCACGCAGTACCCTCATTTGATCTTCGTCACTGCCACCATGTGCGCGGCAGGTAAAACCGGCAAAACCGCTACCTCCTGGTCAGGTACCCCAAGCCGCAATATCTCTTTCCCCTCAGCGCGGGACGGCGGCGGCATGCCAAAAATCTATGCAGTTTATCCAGATTTCGCCACTTCCCGGCAAAGGGTGGGGTGCTAACATTCTTGGGGGAGGCAAATCCGTGGAAGTCTGTCTACCGGCGGGAGACGGCTGATGAAATTGATCCTGCTGGCGCTGCGTCATCCCATGACCGTGATTGTCGCGCTGGTGGCCGTCACGCTGGGATGCTTCCTGGCCGTCCGCCGCATGGGCGTCGACATCTTTCCGGCCCTGAACCTGCCGGTCATTTACGTAGCTCAACCGTACGGAGGCATGGACCCGTCGCAAATGGAGGGGTTCCTGGCCAACTACTACGAGTATCACTTCCTTTACATCACGGGCATCCACCACGTCGAGTCGCGGAACATTCAGGGCCTCTCCCTGATGCGGCTGTACTTCCATCCGGGCACCGACATGTCGCAGGCGATGGCCGAGACGGTCAACTACGTGAATCGCGCCCGCGCGTTCATGCCGCCCGGCACCGTTTCGCCGTTCGTGATCCGTTTCGACACGGGCAGCGTGCCGGTGGGCTACCTGGTGCTTTCCAGCGAGTCGCGGAGCATCGGCGAGATTCAGGACCTGGCCCTGTTCCGCGTGCGGCCGATGTTCGCCAGCTTGCCGGGCGTCTCGGCGCCGCCGCCGTTCGGCGGTAACCAGCGCACGGTGGTCATCACGGTCGATCCGGAGCGATTGCGGGCTTACGACATGTCGCCCGACGAAATCGTCACGGCCCTGACTCGCGGCAACGCGATCAGCCCCTCCGGCAACCTTCCCTTGGGCGACAAATACCCGTTCGTGCCCGTCAACTCGGTGGTGCGCGACGTACGCGATCTGGAAAAGATCCCCGTGCGATATGGCGCCAACGCGCCCGTCTATATCCGAGACGTGGGTTACGTGCAGGACAGCACGGACGCTCCGACCGGCTACGCGCTGGTCAACGGCCACCGCTCGGTGTACATGCTGGTGACCAAGCGGGCGGACGCCTCGACCTTGAGCGTGGTCAACCGGGTGAAGGCGGCGCTGCCCGACATGCAGGCCGTCCTGCCGCCCGACATTCAGGTCCGCTACGAGTTCGACCAATCGCCGTACGTCACCCGGGCCATTTGGGGCGTCGTCATGGAAGGGGCATTGGGGGCCGTGCTCGTGGGCTTGATGGTCTTGCTGTTTCTTCGCGATTGGCGCAGCGCGATCATCGTGCTCCTGAACATCCCTTTGGCGCTCATGTCGGCCATCGTGGCGCTCTGGCTCACCGGGCAGACGATCAACCTGATGACGCTGGGCGGACTGGCGCTGGCCATCGGCATTCTGGTGGACGAAGCGACCGTGGAGATCGAGAACATCCACAGCCAGATGAGCCATGCTCCGTCGATTGCGAGGGCCGTTCGGCTGGGCAACGCCCAAACGGCGATCCCGCGGTTCCTGGCCATGGTCTGCATCCTGGCGGTTTTCATATCGTCGTTCTTCATGCAGGGCGCGCCGCGGGCGATGTTCGTGCCCTTGTCGCTGGCGGTCGGCTTCTCGATGGTGGCCTCGTACATATTGTCGAGCACGTTCGTGCCGGTGCTCTCGGTTTGGCTACTGCGCCACGTGAAGCTCGACGATTTCCACGCCGGCGCGTCGCCCGGTTGGCGGCGAAGGTTCTCGTTTGATCAGTTTCGCCACCGGTATGAGGGGCTGCTGACGCGGATCGTTCGTTTTCGGTGGGGCCTCGTCGCGGCCTATCTGGCCGTGGCGGCGGCGATCATCGTCGGACTGGGCACACAACTCGGCACCGAAATCTTTCCCACCATCGACACCGGGCAGTTCCGCCTCCGCGTGCGTGCCCCGGATGGAACGCACATCGGACGGACCGAGCAGATCGTTTTGAAAGTCCTTGAGGTCATCAAAGAGACGGCGGGGGCGGATAACGTGGAACTGAGCCTGGCCTATCTCGGCACGATCGGCTCCTCTTACCCCATCAACACCGTGTTTCAATGGACGCGGGGGCCGGAAGATGCCATCGTCCGCGTGGCCCTGAAGCGCGAGAGCGGCATCCGCATCGAATCGTTTGCCGAGGAGCTTCGGGCGAAGCTCGCCCGCGCACTGCCCGAGGTGCGGTTCTCCTTCGAGCCGGCCGACATCATCAACGAGGTGATGAGTTTCGGTTCGCCCACGCCGGTGGAGGTGGCCGTCAGCGGGCCGAACTTTGCCGAGACGCGGCCCTATGCGGCCAAACTCATGGGGGAACTGAGCCAGCTTCCCGCGTTGCGCGATCTCCAAATCGTCCAGTCGCTGGATTATCCGGCGATTCAGATCGACGTAGATCGCGAGAAGGCCGGCACCGTGCGCGTTTCGCCGGTCGACGTGGCGCAGTCGCTGGCCGAGGCCACCTCGTCGAGCCGTTTCACGGTGCCCGATTATTGGGCCGATCCGAAGACGGGCATCGGCTATCAAGTGCAGGTGGAAGTGCCGCGGCCGGTGGTTCGCTCGCCCCGCGGGATCAGGCCGGTGGGGTCGATCGACGACCTGATGACCGTGCCCGTCAAGCGCAACGCCGCCGGGCAGGTGCTGGTTCGCGACGTGGCCACGGTCTCCGAGGGCACCATGCCCGGCGAAATCGACCGCTACAACATGCGGCGCGAAGTGAGCATGACGGCGAACGTCGTGGGCACCGATCTGGGATCGGTCTCGCGCCAGATCTCTGCCGCATTACAGCAGGCCGGTGAGCCGCCGCGCGGGGCCAAGGTCGAGGTTCGCGGGCAGATTCCTCCGATGCAAGACATGCTCGGCGGCCTGGGCACAGGGCTGGGGTTGGCCGTGGTGGTGATCTTCCTGCTGCTGGCGGCCAATTTTCAGTCGCTGCGGCTGCCGCTGGCCGCGGTTTCCACGGCCCCCGCGGTCGTCGCCGGCGTGATCGTGATGCTGCTGCTGACCCGTACGACGTTGAACATCCAGTCGTTCATCGGCGCCATCATGGCCGTAGGCGTGGCGATGGCCAACGCGATTCTGCTGATCACGTTTGCCGAGGGCCGGCGACGCCAGGGGGAAGTAGCAACCCAGGCGGCGGTCGAAGGCGCCGCCAGCCGGCTCCGTGCCATTCTCATGACCACCTGCGCCATGATGGCCGGCATGTTGCCGATGGCCCTGGCCCTGGGCGAATCCGGCCAACAGAACGCGCCGCTGGGCCGGGCGGTCATCGGTGGGCTGGCGGCCGGCACCGCCGCTACGCTGTTGGTGCTCCCCGCGGTCTTCGCCCTGCTGCAATCGCGGGCGACAACCCAATCGGCCTCGCTCGATCCCGACGATCCCGCGAGCGTCTACCACATGCCGGCCGCAACTCCCGGAGTCTCGTAACATGAATCGCCTTCCGTTTATGATCGGCCTAGCCGTTTCAGCCGCATGCTTGAGTACAAATGCCGGTTGCCACGGGCCGACGCCGGCAAATGCGGATGCGGCGGCTCGCGTGTCGGTCGTCGCCGCGCCGCCGGTGCGAAAGACGCTCCGCCGCGAGAGCGTGCAGCCCGGTTGGATCGAGGCCTTCGAGCAAACGCCACTGTGGGCGAAACTGCCGGCCTACGTTCAGAAGCTGCACGTGGACATCGGCGACCGCGTCGAGGCCGATCAACTGCTGGTGGAACTGTGGCTGCCCGAGTTGGAAGAGGAACTTCACCAGAAGGAGGCGCAGGTCGTCCAGGCGCAGGCGGGGATCGAGCAAGCGGTTGCGGCGGTCCATGCCGCGGAGGCTGCGGTTACCACCGCCCGGGCCAAGATTAGCGAGGCCGAGGCGGGCAACATCCGCGCCGAGGCCGACTACGCCCGCTGGCAATCGCAGTTCACTCGCATCAGCCAACTCGTGGCGGGCGGTTCGCTGGACCGCAAGCTGGAGGACGAGACGCGGGATTCGTTGAAGGCCGCCGAGGCGGCGCGCGGCGAGGCCCGTGCGAAGGTGGAATCGGCCAAGGCGACGTTCGTCGAGAGCCAGGCCGGCGTCGTGAAGGCCAAGGCCGACGAGACTTTCGCCCGCGCCCGGCTGCAAAATGCCCAGGCCGACATGGCTCGTCAGAAGGCCCTGCTCGACTATACGCGAATCCGGGCCCCGTATGCCGGGGTGGTAACCGAGCGGAACGTGGTGCGGGGCGATTTCGTTCAGCCGGCCGGCGCCGCCACCGCCAAGCCGCTCTTGGCGGTCGCACGCGCCGACGTGGTTCGCATCTTTGTCGACGTGCCGGAGATGGATTCGCCCCTGGTGGAAGCCGGCCGGGCCGCCCGCGTCAACGTGCAGGCCCTTCCCGACCGGACCGTGGAAGGAAAAGTGACGCGGACGAGCTGGGCATTGGGCGCGCAACCGGACCCTGCGCACCGAGATCGACCTCGCCAATCCCGGCGGGCTGCTGCGGCCGGGGATGTACGCCGTGGCCCACGTCGTTCTCCAGGAGCGGCCCGATGTGCTTGTCCTTCCCCTGTCGGCCGTGATTCGCGCGGGCAAGGAAACCTCGTGCTGGACGGTGCAAGACGCTCGGGCGGTGCGGACCTCAATCGCCGTCGGCCTCCAGGTCGGCAGCGAAGTGGAGGTGACCTCCGGCTTGAAGGGGGACGAAGCGGTCGTCCAGTCGCAGGGCGAATCGCTTCGCGAAGGCCAGGCCATAGAGACATCACAGCCGAGCGGAGGGTAGTGCCCCGACCGTGTTGCAGGACAGCTTGGGTGCCACTGGCCGCTTGTCGGCCAGTGCGTGAATCGGCCGCAGCACGGGCTGACAAGCAGCCCGTGGCACCCGTCAATTCAGGCCGGTTGAGGCAATGGTCTGCTCTAATCGCCGACGGAAACGGCATGACCGTAGAACGGGCGGAGTCCGCGGCGGGCACGCCAAGGGCCGAACACTTCGGTCGGCAGCGCGTGGCCATAGAATGGGCCTACCTCACTGTCCTCTTCCAGCGGACGGCGATCCAAACTGGAGAGAGCATGTCCGTAGAAGGGCCGAGTATCCGACGCGGCCGGTGCGGCGGCCGACCGATTCGCCACGCTCGACCCACCGCCACTGGCCGTAGCAGGTCCGGGCGACTTGGGGGCGATGTACGCCTTGGGGTTGAAGTCATTCCAGCGATTGTCGCGCCAATAGACCCATCGGCCCGCCGGCAGCCAGTACCACCACTCGCCATTGTGGAAGGTATACCGCCACTGATCTTGGCGTTGAGCCGGTTGCTGCTCGGCAGCCTGAGTTGCCGAGAACCCTATGTTGGCAACGGCAAAGAGACTGGCAACAACGGTCAATGGCAGGAGAAATCGCATGTTTCCGCCCTCCGTTTCTCAGAAAATCAGGCGACCACCGGCGCAAGGGCGCCCTCGAACGGCTCGCACATCGCCCCATGAATGCTAGCAAAATAGCAATGATCGTCAAGCGTGCCCGACACGGTTATTGTGTTCCCCAGGCGTGCTCCCCACAAGAAGGTGTGGCCGGAGCACAGCTTGCCCGCCGTTCCTCCGATCTGCGTGGTAACCAGAGCCGGACTCCAGGGCGGCCGGCCTACTTTGGGCTTTTTCCGGCAGGCGCCGGCGGCAGAGGAGGGCTGGGCGCGGCGGCAGGCAGATGGCCCGTCGAGTCGCCGTTCGCGCATTCAGGGCAGAGATTCAATACGACGCACTTGTAGACGGGAACCTCGACCTGGTACTCCTTCTTGACCAGCCTCTTCACGCATTTCGGATTTCCGCAGCGCGGCGGCGGCGGACACTTGTCGCAACAGTCGCGGCAGCCCGGCATCAGGGGACATATCTCCTTGCACTCGACGCACCAGCAGGTTTTTGTCTCCTTCTTGACCTCGCACACCACTTGGCAAGTCTTCTGAACACAGGCGGCGCGGCATCCGCACCGGTCGCAACAGGTTGTCGTTCCACACCCGTCGTCCGTCGCGCGGGCGAGTCGTCCCGCCAAGCACAGAGTTGCCAAGACGAGCATAGTCATCGTGCATGTCCGCATAGGGCAGTCTCCTCTACAAAGTGTATGCCGGCGTGGCGGCGGCACACGGATTGTTCAGGCTTGATTTCGCGGTGCGTGAAACGGTTCCCCGAGCGACGTCAGAAGTCCATCGCGCATCGCATTTCGAAGATGTCCAAGTTCCCGTCCGAAATGCGCCGGGTGGCCGAGACGTTATACGTGTCTATCGAGTGTACGTAATTGAACATCACCTTGGTAAAGGGGTTCAGATACCAGTTCAGGCCGACGGTGTGATCGGCGGCGCGGCCGGCCCCCTTCGTGGTCAGGCCGTCGAGCATGTCGATGTAGGAGAAGCGATAGGCAACTTCCCAGGCGCCGCGGCCGGTGGCGGTGCAGCCGTCGCAGGTCCGCACGTGGAAGAAGTCTTCGTACGGCCGGACGCGATCGAACACGCCCATTTTGCGGTTGTAGGGGCGATTCTCGCCGGTAAGGAAATAGCTGACGTAGCCGTACGCGCCGTAGAAATTGTTGTTGGCGTTGGTGCGTTCGACGGTGGAACCAAACAATTCCGATTGGAACGAGAGGGGGCCGTAAACCAGGGCCGTTTCGGCTCCCACCACTTGCCACTGCTTCGCGTCGGTCAGCGTGAAATTGACGACCGAGGGGGCGAAGGCCGACTCCGGCCGCGCGGCGAAGGTTGCCAGCGTTCCGGTCGCGGTGGGGTTTGCGGTGGTGGGGGGATTTCCGGGGGCGCTGCGGTATGCATAGTCGATGCCCGTGTGCCACAGCCCGCGACCGCCGCTGGGCTCGTCGTACCAGGGGAGGTACGTGGCCCGCATCGTCAAGTCGAGTCCCCAGTGGTCGACCACAAAGGTCGGCGGCTGGTCGAAGCCGGTCTGATTGGTGAACGCGCCGATGGCCCAGGTGGCCCGCTGGTCCTCGCTCCAGTTGAACGCCATGATGCCGTCATTGCGTCCGGGCACGAACGCGCCCTCGTTGTCGACCGATCTCTCCATGAAGGTGGTGTAGTTGTCGCTGGTGAGTTGTTCCAGGCCGAAGCATTCCTTGAAGTGGCCGACGCGGACGTTGCCCAGCACGGGGAGTTCCCGCATCTGGATATAGACGTCCTTGAAGGCCGTGGACTGGTCCTTCGAGTTGATCACCGAGTTGATGCCGCGGTTGGCGAAGTCCATCTCGACGATGTAGTCGACCAACCCGTACTCGCCTAACAGGGCGAGCCGTGCGCGGCGGAACCCCACGGAATTGTCGGCATTGCCGAATTCGGTTTTGCTCGCGGCATCCTGGGTGAAGTTGGCCACGTCGAACTGGATTCGGCCGCTGGGGGCAATCAGGGGCTTCGTCGGCGCTCCGGACCTGGCGGCCGCAGCCGCTTTCGTGTAGTCCGCCAACTGCTTTTCCAGATCGGATACGCGTTTGGACAGATCCGCGCTGGAGTAGTCTTGGGCCGGCGGCAAGGCACTGTAGTCGGGCGGAGCGTTGGGGGCTACCGCCGGTTGGCTGTCTTGCCCCCGCAGGTCTCCCACCGCCGCGACCAGCACGCAGGCCCATACGCCGATGCCAAACTGGAGCGTGCGACTATGCATTTGGGCCTCCTTGAGGGCAAAGTCATGCCGCCCGTGACGGCCGGCCGAACGGATTATCGCTCCGCAACTACTTCACGGGCACAAGCGGAATCTCCGTTGGCATCCTTGGAATTGATCGAACGGGCAAATGCGCAACCTTCGTCAGAATGGCCATAATGGGCACCCCATCGCCCGTTCTGGCCACACCCTCGATAGATTCGGCACAACCGGATCGGCTTGCCGCCGCACGAGATTGACGCATTTCCGGCTTGACGCGGTTGTGCCGATCTGTCGGCGTCACTTGTCGCTCATTCACGCCAGCAACGTTTCCCTAACAAAGTCCGGCGGAAGCGGTTCCGATACGGACAACTAATGAAGGGGATGCGCCCGTTGTGCGGGCGGCACTTCCAGCAAGGATTGGGACGCTCCTGCCGGATCGTCCTCCCGAAAGGATCTTAGGGTGTTGCATGAAAAAACATACTTCCCAATGGTTGACGTGGACGTTGGCCGCCGGCGTGGCCGCGGCACTATCCGTCAGCGCTTTCGCCCAAGCCCAGACCTCGGAAACCGGCGCCGCGGCGGGCGACATCAGCGCGTTTCACGTTTCGGATTCGGCGTTTGCCGGGCAGTTGACCCCCCAGGACGTCGCACAGATCGTGGATCAGCGTCTGAAAGAGCGCGAGGACCAGAAAAAGCAGGAAGAAGAACAGAAGAAGCGCGAGGCGGACGCGAAGGGCTACGTGGTGGGCAGCAACCTGAGCGGCGTGGTGTTCTTCAAAGACGGCGAGTTCCTCAATTTCAGCACGCCCAACAAAGACTTCACCATGCATCTGGGCGGCTGGGTACAATGGGACAACGTGTGGTGGAACGAGCCCGCGGCCCTGCAGAAAGCTCAGACACCCAAGGCGGGCAACAACTCCATTCCAGGAGTCGCTTCTGGCGCTGCCGGCGGCGGCCTCAACAACGGCACCTTCGGCGGTCTTCAAGACGGCGAGTACCTGGCGCCGCTTACGCCTTGTCCAGGAGGGCACGTTCTGGGAAACCGGCGAGTACCGGTTCAATTGGGCTTTCGAAAACAATCAGTTCAGCACGATCGGGCTCGATGAACTTTGGGTTGGACAGAACAAACTTCCCGTGATCGGCACGATCCGCGTCGGGCACGTCAAAAACGCGCTCGGTCTCGAAGGCGATATGACCAGTTCCAGCCGCTGCATGACCTTCATGGAGCGGTCATCCTATTCCGAAGCCATCGAATTGAACCAGAACTTCGTGACCGGACTCTGGTTTGGCAGCAGTTACGCCGACGATCGCGTGACGTACCAGGCTACGGCGTTTCGCCCCGATAATGGAAACAGCGGGGATTTCTTTGGCAACGGCCAGTCTGGCGTGCAGGGCCGCTTGACCTGCTTGCCCATGTATGAAGATCAGGGCCGGCACCTGCTGCACTTCGGTATTTCGGGTGGGTGGCGCAACGGAACGAACAATCTCGCCAGCACGAGCTATATCGGCAACACGATTACGTTGCAAGCCCGGCCCGAACTGCGCGACGACGATCCGGCCGGTTCCCCTTCAGGCGCCCAGGCCCTGAATGACGCCAATAGCCTCCGGATGGTCAGCACCGGTGCGCTCGCGTGCGACGATGAATGTCTGATGGGCCTCGAAATGTTGTATATCCGGGGACCGTTCTCGTTTCAAGCCGAGTACGGATGGAATTGGCTGAACGATGCAGCCGGCATCCTGGCCACGTCGACGCCCCTAGCGCCGAAACTTACCCCAGCTTCGGACTACATGTTCAACGGCGGATACGTTCAAGTTGCGTACACGCTGACTGGCGAGAATCGGGTGTACGACAAGAAAACCGGCAGCCTTTCCAGGTATTACTTCGGCAATCAGGGACCGTACGAAAACGCGTACCTCGTCCGGGATGAGGCGGGCGGCGTGTGCTGGGGCCGCGGCGCCTGGGAAATTGCCGCGCGCTACTCGTATATCAACCTCAACTCCGGTTCGGGGCCCTCGTTTGTCCAGGGCGGCATTATGGACGGCTTCGGGATCGGGTTGAACTGGTATTTGAACACCAACCTGACCGTCAATACGGAATGGGTCTGGGACAATCGTTACGACTTGCCTAAGGGTACCATCCCCGGCGCCGTGAGCGCCTTCGGAACCCGCGTGCAGTACTCGTTCTAACGACCCAACTCGAAGATCCAAAGCTTTCCACAGGAGAAAGTAACAATGACAAAGTACTTCTTACGAATCACCGGGCTCGCCTTGCTGTGGAGTCTCCCTTTCTTAGGGCAAGCCCCCACAGCAGCGATGGCGGACGACGCAACGTGCTGCGGCACTGCTGGGTGCAAGTCGTGCTGCGACTGCTGTCCACATTGCGGCTGTCAACTTGTTCCCGTATGCCACGTCTACTGCACAACCAAGAAAGAGACCACGTATAAGTATACGTGCAACTGCGAAACCATCTGCATTCCCGGCGTTACGCCGCTCTGCAAGGGTCGGAGTTGCGAAGGTTCCGGCCAATGCGCGGGCGCGAGCGACACCGGCAGCAACGGTTGCCAGGACGGTTGCGGAGGGCAGTGTTGTCTTCACGAGGTGCGCAAGCTGGTGAAGCACCCCGTGACGAAGGAAGTGCCGGTCCGCACGTGTACGGTGGAGTGGTCTTGCCCGCAATGCGGCGGCCACGGCCATTGTGCGGAGGGCGCGGCGCCGTCGGCATCTCCCGCTCCCGCAGCATCTCCCGCTCCGTCGGCATCGCCCACGCCGTCGGCACCCCTGCCGCCGTCGCCGGGCAGATCGGCCGCTGTTTAGCGTACAGCCCGCCGTGCCCGAGCCTCGATCAAGGTTCCGACGGAGAGGCTACTGCGTTTTCGCTTGCGCAACCTGTACGGTCTGGCCGTCGGTGAGTTCGCTCAGGTCGGCCACGATGACCTGCTCGTCGCCGGTGACCTTGACCCAAGGATCATTGATCTTCATCTTCGTGACCTCGACCCAGGTTCCATCGCTGACGCCGGGGAGCACGGCGGTTTTGACGGCCTTGCCGTCCTTGAGCAGGAAACAGTAGGTTTGGTTGCCCGATACCATGAGCGCCTGCGGCGGGGCCGTCTGCGCCGGCAGTGCGTAGACCTTGGACCGTTGGACGAGGACTTTCACTTTGACGTACATTCCCGGACGCAAACCGTCATACTCATCCATCGAGAGATTGATCTCCGCCCGCAACGTCCTGGTTTTCTCGCGTATGGCCCAGGAAGTCCGGGCCACGGTGGCGGGTATCTGCAGGCCGCTTAAGGCCTCGGGACGGACCACGGCCTTCGTGCCCTGCTGCACATAGCGAGCATACGCCTCGGGAACGTCCACGAAGATTCGCAGGAGGTCGATGCGGGCCACTACGAAGATGGCCGACGGATTGGGCGCCGACTTGTCGCCGCTGACCGCTTGTACGTAGTCGCCGGTGTTGGCGTTGCGGACCGTGACCACGGCGTCGTAGGGCGCCGTCACCTTGGTATAGGCCAGCATGGCCGCCGCCTTCCGCTCGTCTGCCTCGGCGACCCTGACCTTGGCCTCGGCGGTTTTCACGTCGATCTTGGCCTTACCCAGATTGGCCTCGCTCGACACCTGGTCGGCTTGCCGCGCGGCCACCGCCGCCTTGGCGGCGTCTCGGGCCGACAGGCTCGCGTCGTACTGCTTTTGCGTCTCGGCGAGCACCTGCCTGTCGACAACGTGCTCCTGCACCATCTCGGTCAGACGTCTCACCTCGGATTCCCAACGGACAACGTCTGCCTCAGATTTTCCTACGTTCGCTCTCGCCTGAGTCACCTGGGCAATCGCCACCTGCACGTTGCTCTCGGCCACCTTGACCAACTGGTTGGCCTGGTCGAACAGGCTCTTGTCCAACTCAACTTGGGCCATCTTCAGCTGATAGTCTTCGTGCAACTCGGGGACGTCGATCTCGACCAGCAGGTCGCCTTTCTTCACCTCTTGACCGATGTCCACATCGAAGTGCTTGATGAATCCCGACACCTTGGCGAAGATCGACGTTTGCTCGTAGGCATCCACGACCGAGGGCTGATCGACGGTGCAGTCGATGGTCCGCATTTCGGGCTTGACGATCCGCACCACGGGATCGCCGCCGGCAGAATGCCTTGCTTCGGCCTGCTCCGTGCGGCCATTGCGGCAGCCGGCCGCCAGGACGACGAGACCGATCAACGCCAGGATGGCACGGCTATCACGACGCCAAGATACTCGTCGTATATGGGCAGGGATTGGCGTGGCCCAAGGAAGATGTTGCATCACAATACTCCCGGGATAGTTGGATGTTCCTCGGGCCGCGGTCCGCCGTGAACGGCCTCGGCCGCATGCTCGCCGGTGTCAAAGTGTTGGCTCAAGGGATCATCGGGATTGATCGAAGGCGAGACCTTCTTCGAGTTGCCCATCACCAGGGCGAACATGGCCGGCACGATCAACAGCGTGGCAAAGGTCGAGACCACCAGGCCGCCAATCACGGCCAGTCCCAGCGGCGCCGTCATTTCGCTGCCTTCTTCCAAAGCCAGCGCCATGGGGATCGTACCCAACACCATGGCGCCGGCCGTCATGAGAAT
Organism: uncultured Planctomycetaceae bacterium; assembly: GCA_963759115.1. Taxonomy (GTDB): domain Bacteria; phylum Planctomycetota; class Planctomycetia; order Pirellulales; family Thermoguttaceae; genus CAVWXT01. Next base: position 791,707 of record CAVWXT010000005.1, on the reverse strand, counting down.
CGGACGCAAGCGGTCGCGGGCCCCCTCGACGGCCGCCTTCCGCACGGTCGCTCCCGCCCGCCAATGGTTGTCCATGAAGGTCGACAAGAGCACCGAATTGGACACGGAGACGCCGATACACATGATCGAGCCCATGAACGATTCGATGTTCAGCGTCGTTCCCGTCATCAGCAGGATGATGGCCACGCCGCAGACTACGCCGGGTACCCCGCCGACGGAAATCAACCCCAGGCGGAACGACTGAAAGTAGCCCGTCAATAAGACGAGAATCACCACGACCGAGAGGGCCAATCCGACGGTCAACGACTGAAACATTTCCATCATCGGCGCGACCTGGCCGCGAACGCTTACTCGCACTGCCCGGGGCGTCTGACCTGCGTCGGCAATGGCTTGCGTGATGCGGCTGGTCGCCCGTCCGAGGTCCTCGCCCTCGACATTGGCCGTAATGCTCAGATAACGCTGCATGGAACTGCGATCGATCTCGCCGGAAGTGGTGCCGGTCTGCACCGTGGCCACGTCGCGGACCAACAGGTTGGTGCCGGAGTTGACACCCTGGAGCGGCAGGGTCTCGACCTGCTGCGGCCGGTTCATTCGCTGCGGCGGGACCTGCACCTGGACTTGATAGTCGACGCCGGTCTTCGGATCTCGCCAATAGTTCTTGGCCACGTAACGGCTTGAAGAGGTCCCCACCAGGAGCGCGTCGGTAACATCCTTGACGGCCACGCCGCTGAGGCCCGCTTTCTCGCGATCAATGTCCACACGCACCGTGGGGTAATCCAGTTGCTGATAAAGTTGCACGTCTCGAAGCGTGGGAATCTTCTCCATTTCGTGCAAGACCTTCAGGGCGTGGGCTCGAACGGCGGTTCGCTCCGGCCCGACGACCACGATTTCGACGGGGGTCGGCGAGCCGAAACTCATCACCGTGCTGACGATATCGCCCGGCTCGAAGCCGAAGGAAACCAGCCGCGCCCGAGCTTCCGCCTCTTCGGGCAACCAGCCGTTCCGCTCGAGGGCCTGCGTCAACCACGGCACGACCTGCTCCGGGAGCGCCTTGCGCAAACGCTCGCGCAACTCGGGAATCCGTATGCCGCTGCCCTCTTCCAGCCGTACTCGAATCTGGCCGTCATCCGTCCCTCGCATGAACAGCAATATGTTGTTGGTCGCAGTGTTCGTGGCGCCCAATCCCACGTAACCCATCGAAATTGCCACCTTCCCGTTGCTCTGCTCGTCGATCACTTCCAGTATCTTGAGTGCGCACTTCCGCGTCAACTCATATTCCGACCCGGGAGGCGTGCGAAAACGGAGCACGAACTGGCCGGAATCTACTTGCGGGAACAACTCGGTGCCTACCTGTCTGCCGACAAGCCAGAACAGCAGGCCGCACACGACGAGGTAGGCCGACACGAGGCTCCAACAATGCCGCGTCGTCGCCTCTACAATGTTCGCAAACCGCGGCAGGAGACGGTCGAAGAATCCCTCCTGATGCGCCGCTTCGCCGCGGTGCCTGATCAGCCAAACCGAAGCCACGGGCACCAGCGTGCTCGATAGCACATAGGAGGCGATCATCGAGAATCCTACCGACAGCGTCAGCGGCATGAACAGCGACCGAACCGGCTCGTTCAGGATGAATGTGGGAATGAATACCGATAGAATGCAGAGCATGGCCAACAGCCGGGCGGTGGCCGTGGTGGAGTTCGCCCGCCGCGCTGCCCGGGCAATGGAATCCGTATGGCGCATCTGCGCGTGCGTATTCTCCAGCGTAACCGTTGCCTCATCCACGAGAATCCCGATGGCCAGCGCCAATCCGCCCAACGACATGATGTTGATCGTGTTCCCCGTGAGCCATAGGCCGACCAACGCCGACGTCAGCGACAAGGGGATGCTCATCAGCACCACGAGCACGGTGCGCAGATCGCGCAGGAAGATCAGGATCATGAGTCCGGTCAACATGGCGCCGATCAGTCCCTCGGTGGCGACGCTCTTGATCGCTGCGCGCACCGTGGGCGACTCGTCAAACTCGTAGCGAACGATTACGTCCTCGGGCACCACCGACTGGAACAACGGCATCGAATCGTGGATTTGCCCGACCACGGTCAGCGTCGAAGCCGTGTCCTTCTTGACCACGGGGATGTAGATTGATCTCCGGCCGTTGACCAATGCGCAGCCATAGTTGATGTCCGTGGTGTCCTGAATCGTGGCCACGTCGCGGATATAGACGTCCTTGCTCATCTGAATGGGGATGTCGCCGATCTCCTGTGGATCGGCGACCATGGCGTTGGTGGGCACCAGCGGCATCTGTCCTTCGGTGTACAAATTGCCCGAGGGCGCGACAACATTGCCGGTCCCCAGCGCGGCGACCACGTCTTCGGGCGAGAAGTTGTGGGCACGCAGGCGGTCCGGGTCCACCGTAAGGACGATCGCCCGGGTGTTGCTGCCGTAGGGCGAGAACGCGACGGTGCCTTGAATCTGGTTGATCAGCAGCGGCCGGATTCGATAGAGGCCCAGATCGGCCAGTTCTCCCAAGGGTCGCGTTTTGCTCTCCAATACCAGATATCCGATAGGGACATTGGCTGCGTCAAACCGGATCACGAAGGGGGGCAGGACGCTGGGCGGCATCTGCCCTCGGGCGCGATTCGACAGACTGACGACCTGCGACATGGCCGCCGCCATGTCCGTGCCCGGATAAAAGGTCAGCTTGAGCAAAACGAGATTCTGGATGTTCTTCGATTCGACTCCCTTCAGCCCATCCACGTACTGAAAGTTCTGCTCATAGACGTTGGTAATGATCCCTTCGACCTGGCTCGGGTCCATGCCGGCATAGTTGTTCACGACGTAGATCTGGGGCGCATTGATGGCCGGGAAGATATCGACCCGCATCTGGTTCAGCGCGAGGACACCTCCGCCGATCAGCGCCGCGATGATCGCAAGCATCGCAATCGGCCGCCGCATTACGAAAACGGCAGGATTCATGACCGTGCCCCGAGTATTTCCCTCATTCGATCCTGCGCATAGTGCCGCATCACGGGATTCCTGGGAATGTTGGATGTTCGTCAGGCTGAGGCCCTCCGTGGATAGCTTCGATTACGCGCCCCGCCACGTCATAATGCCGGCTTTCGGGATCATCGGGATCGATCGAAGGCGAGACCTTCTTCGAATTGCCCATGACCAGGGCGAACATGGCCGGCACGATCAGCAGCGTGGCGAAGGTCGAGACCACCAGCCCGCCGATCACGGCCAACCCCAGCGGCGCCGTCATCTCGCTGCCCTCTTCGAGGGCCATCGCCATCGGCACCGTGCCCAGCAGCATGGCGATGGCGGTCATGAGAATCGGGCGCAAGCGGTCGCGGGCACCCTCGACGGCGGCTTTTCGTACCAGAGCCCCCGCCCGCCAGTGGTTGTCGATGAAGGCCGACAGCAGCACCGAGTTCGACACCGAGACGCCGATGCACATGATCGAGCCCATGAACGACTCGATGTTCAGCGTCGTGCCCGTCATCCACAGGATGATGGCCACGCCGCAGACCACGCCCGGCACGGCGCCGATGGAGACCAACCCCAGCCGGAACGACTGGAAAAAGCCGGTCAACAAGACGAGGATCACTACCACCGACAGCGTCAGACCGACGGTGAGCGACTCGAACATCTGCATCATCGGCGTAACCTGGCCGCGGACGCTGACGCGCACGCCGCGGGGCGGCTGGCCGGCGGCGTCGAGGGCCTGCGCAATGCGGGCGGCCACGCGGCCGAGGTCGTCGCCCTCGATGTTGGCCGTAATGCTCAGATAACGCTGCATGGCGCTGCGATCGATCTCGCCCGACGTGGTGCCGGTCTGCACCGTGGCCACGTCGCGGACCAACAGGTTGGTGTCGGGGTTGACTCTCAACAGCGGCAGGGTCTCCACCTGCTGCACCCGGTTCATTCGCTGCGTCGGGACCTGGACCTGGACCTGGTAGTCGACGCCGCTCTTAGGATCGCGCCAATAGTTCTTGACCACGTACCGGCTCGAGGAAGTCCCCACCAAGAGCGCGTCGGTGATGTCCTTGACGGCCACGCCGCTCAGGCCCGCCCTCTCGCGATCGATGTCCACGCGCACGGTCGGGTAATCGAGTTGCTGATAGAGTTGCACGTCGCGGAGGCTGGGAATCTTCTTCATTTCGTCCAGGACCTTCAGGGCGTGGGCTCGAACGGCGGCGCGCTCGGGCCCGACGACCACCACTTCGACCGGGGTCGGCGAACCGAAACTCATCACTGTGCCGACAATGTCGCCGGGCTCGAAGCCGAAGGACACCCGCTTGGCGCGGGCTCCCGCTTCCGTCGGCGAGCACCCTTCCTGCAGGAGCACTTCGGTCAGCCACGGCACGACCTGCTCCGGCAGGGCCTTGCGCAGGCGCTCGCGGAGGTCGTCAAGCCGGATGCCGCTCTTCTCTTGCAGCCGCACGCGGATCTGGCCGTCGTCGGTCCCCCGCATAAACAGCAGGATATTGTTGGTCGCGGTGTTGGTGGCGCCGAGCCCCACGTAGCCCATCGAGATGGCCACTTTTCCTTGCGCCTGCTCGTCGATCACTTCCAAGATCTTGAGCGCACATTTCCGCGTCAACTCATACTCCGATCCCGGCGGACTGCGAAAACGGATCACAAACTGGCCGGAATCGACCTGGGGAAACAACTCGGTGCCGACCTGCCGGCCAACCACCCAAAGCAGCACGCCGCATGCAATCAAGTACGCCGGCACGATGATCCAGCGCAGCCGTATCGTCTCGTACACGAGTCTCTGGAACGAGGGCAGAATCCGCTCGATGAAGCCCCGCTTGGCGGCAGGCTCTTCGGCTCGGTGCCGGATGAGCCAGACCGAGAAGACGGGCACCACGCTGCTCGACATGAGGAACGCGGCAATCATGGCGAAGCCCACCGCAACCGTCAGCGGCATGAACAGCGAGCGGACCGGCTCTCTCATGAGGAACGTCGGAATGAACACCGACAGGATGCAGAGCATGGCCAGCAACCGGGACGTGACCGTGGCGGCGTCGCTCCGCCGCACCGCCCGCGCCACGGAGTCCGTGTGGCGCATCTGCACGTGGGTGTTCTCCACGGTGACGATCGCCATATCGACCAGGATGCCGATCGAGAGGGCCAGGCCGCCCAGCGACATGATGTTGATGGTATTGCCGGTGACCCACAGGCCGAGCAGGGCCGCGGTCAGCGCCAAGGGAATGCCCATCACCACCACGATCACAGTGCGCACGTCGCGGAGGAAGAGCAGGATCATGAGCCCCGTCAGGAGTGCGCCGATCGCTCCCTCCGTGGCCACGCTCTTGATGGCCGCGCGCACGGTCGGCGATTCATCGAACTCGTAGCGGACGTGTACGTCCTCGGGCACCACGGCCTGAAACAACGGCATCGAATCGTGGATTTGCCGGACCACAGCCAACGTCGAAGCCGTATCCTTCTTGACCACGGGGATGTAGATCGAGCGGCGGCCGTTGACCAACGCGCAGCCATAGTTGATGTCCGTGGTGTCGCGAATGGTGGCCACGTCGCGGATGTAGACATTCTTGCCGGGTTGAATGGGGATGTCGGCCAATTCCTGGGGATCGGCGACCATGGAGTTGGTCGGCACCAGCGGCATCTGCCCCTTCATGTAGAGATTGCCTGACGGGGCAACCACGTTGCCGGTGTTCAGCGCCATAACTACGTCTTCGGGCGAGAAGTTGTGGGCACGCAGGCGGTCGGGATCGACCGTAATGACGATGGCGCGAGTATTGCTGCCATAGGGCGAAAAAGCGACCGTGCCCTGGATCTGGCTGACCAATAGCGGGCGGACGCGGAACAGCCCCAGATCGGCCAGTTGCCCCAGAGGTCGGGTCTTGCTCTCCAGAACGAGGTAGCCGATCGGCACGCTGGCTGCGTCGAATCGAATTACGAAAGGCGGCAAAACACTGGGTGGCATCTGTCCGCGGGCACGATTCGATAGACTGACGACCTGCGACATGGCCGCCGCCATGTTGGTGTCAGGATAGAAGGTCAGTTTCAGGAGGACGAGGTTCTGGATGTTTTTCGACTCGACCCCCTTCAGCCCGTCTACGTACTGGAAGTTCTGCTCGTAGACGTTGGTAATGATCCCTTCGATCTGGCTGGGGTCCATGCCGGCATAATTGTTCACCACGTAGATTTGGGGCGCATTGATGGCCGGGAAGATGTCGACGCGCATCTGATTCAGGGCGAGCACTCCCCCCCCGATCAGAGTCACGATGATCATGATCACCGTGACCGGCCGCCGCATCGCGAAGACCACAAGATTCATCGTGTTTCCCCACAGATTGGTGGGGCGCTAAATTGGTGGGGCACCGATGGCGGGGCGTCAGTTCGACGCGCTGGCCCTCCCGGAGTGAATCTGAGCCATATTGTACCATGATTGGACCGCAATTCAACGTGGAGGTCACCGCGACCGCTGCCGACCGGCTCGCACCGGCGGCAAACGACAGCGTGACGCGGGCGTGCTACCCCAACTACGGTTGCATAATAGTGCACCCAGAGATGGCACTGCGCCGGCTACCGATGGCTCATATCCTGCACCAGCACGAGCAGGCAATCCGTCCTGCCGTCCGACTTCTTCAGGCATTGGACCGACAGTCCGGCAGGCAGCATCCGGCCGTCCTTGCGGACCAGCCGTGTGTCGATGACGAAGGCGCCCATGGCGCCATCGAGAAGTTGCTGGAAGTGGCCCTCCATGACGGGCTGGTCTTCGGTCTGAGTGAGTTGTTCCCAGGGCTTCAGCACCAATTCGGCCTCGGTGTAACCGAGCATTCCGCAGAGGCGATTGTTGACCTCCACCCATTCCCTCTTCGCCGACAAGATGACCATACCGACCAATCCCTGCTCGAAGTAGCTGCGGAATCGCTGTTCGCTCTCCAGCAGCCACTGTTCCGCCTGCGTGCGATCCGCGATCTCGTCTTGCATTCTGCGGTTGACTTCAGCCAATTCGGCCGTTCGTTCGGCGACGCGCTGTTCGAGCAAATCATGCGCATCGCGGAGCCGTTGTTCCACTTCGTAGCGGCGCGACATCTGCTGCCGCAGATGGCGCGACATCAGTGCAATGCCACATAGGCCAAGGGCCCACATCCCGCCAAAACCGAAGAAGCGGCGGACAGTCTCTTCCCTTTGCGTCATCAGGACCGGCTCCATGGGGACGGAGATGGTGAGGCCCCCGCGCATATCGCCCACCTTGTAACCTTGCTCGGCATGGCAGCGCATGCAAGATTCGTCGATCCGCAGCGGGCGTATCAACCGCAAGTAAGCCCGTCCGTCGATGGTCTCTTCCATGCATGCTTCCGGCACACCCTGGCCAAATGCCTCCAACGCCTGCTTTTCCCACGCATCGGGCGCGTTCTCCGGCCGGACTGGCTTCAGACTGGCAATATGCCCTTGGAAACCGGATTGCCCGCGGCCCAGCGCGTGAACCTGGTCCATGATCATCGGCGGGCTGATCACCGTCAGCCTCCGACCCGAGTTTGTCGAGACATCGCGTTCCGGGAGGAAGGCCAGGTTGAGGTCGGGCGGCGTCTTATCCGTGATCGGAACATACACGGGACCGTGGACGGCAGCCCAGCGGATAACGGCGGCCTCCTTCTTCCAGGCACCGGCCGCCTCGCTCCGGGCGCCGTCAATGGCTCGGTTGCGCGTGTCGAGCAACCTCCACGTCAACACCAGCACAATGGCGATGGTCCAAAACCCCGTTAATGCCCAAACGTATCGCCGCAGCCGTATCGGCGTAGCGGCCACCGTACTCGTGGCAGTGCCAAACATCGAAGCGACCCTCCACCGATTTGGACGCCACTAGCATGGCGTTTCGAGACGCGAATAGCCACCCATGTTAGCCGAAGGCGGTGTTCGTTTCAAACGTCGACGTCAGCCGTCGATCGCGAGGGGGGCCGTTAGGGATCAACTCCAGGAGCCAGACCACTACAACCGATACAATTGACAGAGTCTAGCAATCGACAACGATTGTTGCACGGTTGGTTAAAATGGGGGGAAAGGGCAATGCCAATGAGAATGTCGCCAACGTTGGTTTTGCCAACTGCCCTCCTGCTTCTGCTAGCTGAAACCCGCGGATGGGCCGCGCCCCCTATGTTCCCCCGCCTCCCGAGGTAATTGCGGCGCCAACGCCGCAAGACGTGTCGCCAGGGGTGCCCGGTTACGCAAATTCGTACGAGAATCCTCAGCCGCAACCGCCGCCGATTCCGGCGGCCGAGCCGGCGGATTCCGACCGGACGCTGCCGATCAACCTGGCCACGGCCCTGTACTTGTCGAACGCCCGGCCGCTGGTGATCGCCTTCGCCCAAGCGAGCGTGGAAGAAGCCGCCGCTCGCCTTCAGGGCGCCAAGGTCCTCTGGCTGCCGAACCTCAACGTGGGCACCGACTACTACCGTCACGACGGAGTGGATCAATCGACCGACGGCTCGATGCTCATGGACGACAAGAGCGCCTTTGCGGCGGGCGGTGGAGCGACGCTCGGCTTTGCGGTCACCGACGCCATTTTTCTCCCGTTGGCAGCGAGCCAGGAATTGGCGGCGCGAGAGTCGGATCTCCAAACTGCACGAAACGACGCCCTGTTGGCCGTTGCCTTGGCCTATTTCGACGTGCAGCAGTCCCGCGGCCGGCTGGCCGGCGCTCTCGATGCCGTGGCCAAGGCCGAGGTGCTGGTGAACAAAACGGCCGGATTGGCCCGCGACCTGGTCGCGGAAAACGAGGTCGATCGCGTCCGGACGCAGCTTTTCAACTTCCAGCAGGAAGTGGCGGCTGCGCGGGCCAGTTGGCGCATCGGCAGCGCGCGGCTGACCCGCGTGCTTCGGCTGAATCCGGCTGCGGTGGTCGTACCGGTGGAGCCGCCGCATCTCCAGGTGACGCTGGTCTCGCCGGCCCTGAAGGTCGATGACCTGATTCCGTTGGGTCTGACGAACCGGCCGGAATTGGCCTCGCAGCGGGCTCTGGTGCAGGCCAGCCTTGAGCGGGTGCGGCAGGAACGGCTGCGACCGCTGATTCCCAATGTGGTGGTGGCAGGCACCGGACCGGGCGGCGCGATCAACGGCGGCGTTTTCGGCGGCGGCCCCGACAACGGCTCGCATCTCTATGGCGGCCGGTTCGATGTCGGGGTGGGCGCTGTTTGGACACTCAGCAACCTCGGCGCAGGCAACCGATCGCTCGTCCGCGAGCGAACCGCCCAGGAACAGCAGGCCTCGATCGACTTCGCCAACGTCCAGGATCAGGTGGCCCAGGAAGTCGTCCAGGCCCAGGCCCAACTGGAAGCCACTGCGACCCAAGTCAAGGACGCAGAGACCGAGGTGAAAGAGGCGATCATCACCTTCAACGGCAATCTGAGGGGCATCGGCCAAACCCGGGCCGCCGGCGATCTGCTGCAACTGTTGAATCGCCCCCAGGAAGCCGTGGCAGCGCTCCAGCAGTTGTTCCGCGCCTACGACAACTATTACGCGGCCGTCAACGGTTACAACCGTGCCCAGTTCCAACTCTATCGGGCCTTGGGCTTTCCCGCTCGCATCGTGATCTGCGACCATCCGCTGGGAGAGGTCGAGCGCGTGGATACGTCGCGGCCGGCGCAGATGGCCCCCGTGTGCCCGCACGTCCTCTCGCAGCCATGTCCCTAGCGGGCATTGGCCGGTCAGCGGCGATGCCTTCCTGCCGGTGGCATCAAGAACCTCCGCAAGAATGCGCAGAGGACCAACACCGGGAGCAAGAGCAGGAAGAACCTCGGCCGCGCACCAACACGATCAGCAGCACCGGCGAGATCAGCAGGAGCCAACCGGGAATCCGCTGCACGTCCTCGAACGCCAGCCAGGCCGCCGCCAGCACGGCCCCCATCCGCCAGCAAAACGCCTGGGCGTTTTGCCAATAGAATGCCAGCACGCCTTCCGCCTCCGGCTGCCATAGCCACGTAATGACGGCGCCGAGCAGCATGACGATTGCGGTGATTCCAAGGATGCGGCGTTGCACGGGCGATGAGGGGGGCTGAGTGGTAAGGGCCGGCGAATGACACCTCCCCTCTCCCGTCGCGGGAGAGGGGCCGGGGGTGAGGGCGAGATGCGTTCCAAACGCGATTTTAATGGCGGTGGGCCTCGCCATGCGGTTCTTCCGCGCTGGCCATCACCAATTCTCCTTTGTAGATTCCCTTGAGTCCCCTCAACTGCGAAGCGATCTTCCGCAGTTCGCCGGAGGGCCCGCGCAACACGATCACTTCGAGGCACAGGTCGTGCGTCAGGTGGGCGTGCAGCGTCGAGACCACCAGATCGTTGTGGTCGTGTTGCAACTTCATGAGGTGTTCGCGAAGTTGCGGGCGGTGATGGTCGTAGACCAGCGTCAGCGTGCCGGCGGCGTTCTGCGATTCGCTCGCCCAAGCCTCCTTGGTAAGAACGTCGCGGAGCAACTGGCGAATGGCCTCGCTGCGGGTGGCAAAATGCTCCTGGCTGCAATAGCGATCGAACTGCTCGAGCAGGTCGTCTTCCAACGACACGGAGAAACGGACGATTTCGGACATGGCAGTCACTAGTGGTCAGTGGCTAGTGGCTAGTGGTCGGAAGTGGGCGGAAAGCAATGTATGTCCTTCTACTAACCACTAGCCACCAGCCACTTCTCTCGCATCAAACGCCTTCTGCGCCGCCTCGTACACTTCTCGCAACGGCACCTGTTGGGCCGCGGCGATCTGGCGGCACGACTCGAACTCGGGGGCGAAACGGGGTTGTCCGTCGCGGAGCCAGCCGATCTTGCCTTCCACCGGTCCCCACGGCGTGGACACGCTATGCGGTTGCCGGCGGAGCGAGTGCCGGGCGACCGTCCATCGCCGCACGCCCAAGGTGGTCGTCTCGCTGAACAGCACGCCCTCGATGGCCGCCGCGTCACCCGGCCGGCAGAGGACGGTTACGGTCACGCCCGGCCGGTTCTTCTTCATTTGGATGGCCGTGGTATACACGTCGAGCGCGTGGGCGTCCCACAGCCGCGCCGTGCAATAGCCGATCAGTTCGCCGCTGATGTCGTCGAGATTGGTTTCCAGCACGCACAATTGTTCGTCGGCGGCGGTGGCTGCGTCAACCGCCTCGCCCACCAAGAGCCGCAAGATGTTCGGCCGCTGGGCCAAATCCTTCTGCCCCGCCCCATAGCCGATCCGTTCGACGGTCATCGCGGGCACGGGGCCAAACGAGTCGACCAGCGTGGCCAGGATGGCGGCCCCGGTGGGAGTGGTCAGTTCGCCCTCGATCGCCGATTCGGCCAGCGGGATGCCGCGGAGCAACTCCGCGGTGGCCGGGGCGGGAATGCTGCACTCGCCGTGCGCAATCGTGAGCTTGCCTATGCCCGTCGGCACCGGCGAGGCCACGATCCGATCGACTCCCAGCAGGTCCCAGCCGACCGCCGCACCGACGATGTCGGCGATCGAATCCGCGGCGCCCACTTCGTGGAAATGGACCTTTTCGATCGTCGTGCCGTGGACCTTGGCCTCGGCCTCGGCCAAGCGGGTGAAGATGCGTCGGGCCAAGTCCTTTTGCCGCTCGCTAAGCTGCCCGGCGTCGATCATGGCCAGGATGTGGCGGAGGTGCCGATGCGTGTGCTCGGGCTGATACTCGACGACAATCTGGTTGGCGCGAAAGCCGTTCTTCGTGACTTCCTGGGCCCGCAGACGGCAGCCTGGCAGCCGCAGCGAGCCGATCGCCGCGTTGAGGGCCTCCAGACTGACGCCCGCATCGACCAGGGCCGCCAGCGTCATGTCGCCGCTGATCCCGCTGCTGCAATCGAGATACGCTAGTTTTGCCATAGTTTGCATTGTGACAGGTTTTCGGACCGAGACAATAGCCGGCGGGGAAGGGGGACAGGCGCGCTTTCTGCGAAGCAACAGGTACCGACCGAAGGTGCTCCGGATGAGCGGCAAAAGCGCGCCTGTCCCCCTTTTTCCTCAATACCCGAGCTTGACCTACACGGCGGGCCTCGCTACAGTACCGCCCCACGGATTCTTGTCTCTACGGGAAGACGACCGCATTCGCCGGGGTGGCTGTTGAACTGCCGCATCGGCTGGGGTGGCAGTTGAACTGCCACCCCAACAAAGAAAGACTGCCGCCCCGACAGAAAGTGGATCACTCATGGTCGCATTACTTTCGGAGAAGGCGCCGGTTGGCCGCCCGCGCGTGGCCATTTGGAAGGGGCTTCCCCCGCAGATGAGGGTGCTGTATATCGCTACGCGACAGCGTACGGGGGGATGGCTGGCCGAGGCCCTCGCCGCCGACAGCGCCTCGCAGGTCATCCTTGAGGAGGTGGTGGGCACGGCTTCCGGTCTGGCTCGGCTTCGCGACGAGGCCTTCGACGCCGTCTTGGTCAGCCACGAACCGGCCGAGATCGACGCGTTGGACCTCATCGAAGGCTATCGCGCCAGCGGCGCCAACGAGCCGATCGTCGTCCTGGGCATGCAGAGCGAACAGGAGATGGCGGCCCTCTGCTTCGAAGCCGGCGCCGACGGGTACGTCTGCGTTCATACCACGACCACGCGGAATCTGGTCTGGGTCGTGGCCCGGGCGGTGCAACGGCATCAACTGGTCCGCGAGAACCACCGGCTGACCCTGGCCGAGGAAACCCGCCTGCAACGCGAGCACGACGAGGCCGCTTGCGTGCTCGAACAGCAGCGGGCCTTGTTAGATGCCTCGGGCGCCGCCGGCCATGACGGGCGAGGCAATCCGCCGTCGCTGCCCTTCCTGCCTGCCGAATTCGTCGCCCATTACCGCGAACTGCTGCGAACCTACGTGATCATGGGCTCGGGCAATCTGACCGACGAACTGCGGCAACTCTCGCAACTGCTGGTGAGGGCGGGGCTTTCCGCCCGGCAAACCGTGCAACTCCATCTGCACGTCTTGGAAGAACTCGTACACGGTCTGGGCACGCGCAGCGCGCGGCACGTGATGACCCGCGCCGACTTGCTCGTGCTGGAAGTGCTGCTCCATCTGGCCGACGGCTACCGCTGCCGCTACCAGGAGTGCGTCCACCCGCCGGTGCAGGGTAGACTTCCCGGCTTTGAATAATGAAGACCGCGGTCTGCCTTCATGCCTGACTCGACCACCACCGTCGCCAAACTGAAACAAGCGGTCAACGACTTCGTTGACCGGCGCGATTGGCACCGCTTCCACGCGCCAAAGAATCTGGCCATGTCGCTGGCCATCGAAGCGGCCGAACTGATGGAGCATTTCCAATGGATTTCGGCCGAAGAGTCGCGCCGCGTGGTCGATGACCCCGCTCGGCTGGCGGCCGTGGGCGAGGAACTGGCCGACGTGCTCTGCTACGCCCTGGCGATGACCAACGAACTGGGGTTGGATCTTTCGTCCACCATTCGCCAAAAGTTGGCAAAGAACGAGTTAAAGTACCCGGCCGAGGAGTACCGCGGCCGCTACGGGCCGGAGGACGAGGGGTGACGAGGTAGGGCGGGCACTGCCCGCCACGAGACATCGGTTATTGGTGGGCGATGCCCACCCTACGAGTTCCTGACAGTTAAGATGGGCAAGCTTGCCCCGTTTAGCCGCCGCCGGCACGGCGGTGGGCGCCCGGAGCACCGTCCGCCGCCCAAAGTGCAGCGTCTGCCAGCCCTTGTGGCGTGTGATTAGCCGTGGTAAAGTAGAAGGTTTGACGAATGCGAACCCTGCCCGGCGGGCGCCGGCTTCGAGCGATCCGTCCGCATCCCTATAGGCGTAGAGATGCAAGCCAGGAGTTGAGCGATGAAAGACAAGATCCACCCCAAGTACGTGGTCACCAAGGTTACCTGCGGCTGCGGAAACACCTTTAATACCCGGAGCACCCTGGCCGAGTTGAAGGTCGATATCTGCAATGCCTGCCACCCTTTCTATACGGGCAAGCTGAAGTACGTCGACACGGCCGGCCGGATTGAGAAGTTCCAGAAGAAGTTCGCCGCCACCGGCTATGCGAGCCTCAATCGCGGCAAGAAGGCGGCCGCCCCGGCCGAGGCCACCGCGGCCGCCCCGGCATCGTCCTGACGCTTCCGGCGACATGAGGCGTGCCACGGCCTGGTTGTAGGCATGGCTTTTTCGGCGGCGCAACCATCACGGCCCGCGGTTCAGCCGTGGCACACGTCGTCTTGTTGAAGGCCATTTGCGATCATGCCCAATCCGTTGGACGAAAAACTCAGCCGCTTCGAGGAGTTAGAACGGCAGTTGGTCGACCCCGAGGTCTTGGCCAATCCGGCCCGCATGACGGCTGTGATGCGCGAGCACGGGCCGTTGAAGAAGCTGGCCACGAAGTATCGCCGCTTCAAGAATCTCAACGATCAGATCCGCGACGCCATGGAGATGGTCAAGGGGGCCGACCCGGACATGCGCGAGCTGGCCGAGGCCGAACTTCCTCAACTCAAGGCCGAGCGGGAATCGCTCTGGAACGATCTGCTCGACATGACCATTGGCGGCGAAGACGCCAACCGCTCGCGCTGCATTTTGGAGGTCCGCGCCGGCACCGGCGGCGAGGAGGCGGCCCTCTTCGCCCGCGACCTCTACCAAATGTACAATCGCTACGCCGAGGATAATCGTTGGAAGGTCGAAGTGCTCGACATGTCGCCGACGGAACTGGGCGGCTTCAAGGAGATCATCCTGGGGATCGAGGGCGAAGGGGCGTATCGCAAACTGCAATTCGAGAGCGGCGGCCACCGCGTGCAGCGCGTGCCCGAAACCGAGGCCCAGGGCCGCGTCCACACTTCCGCTGCCACGGTGGCCGTCATGGCCGAGCCCGAGGACGTGGAAATCGATCTGAAGCCCGACGACTACCGAAAAGACATCTTCCACGCCAGCGGGCCCGGCGGCCAACACGTCAACAAGACGGCCTCCGCCATCCGCTTGACCCACTACGAATCGGGCATCGTCGTCTCCTGCCAGGACGAAAAGAGCCAGCACAAGAACCTGGCCAAGGCCCTGCGGGTGTTGAAAACCCGGCTCTACGAGGCCAAGCGCGAGGCCGAGCACAAGAAGCGCTCGGACGAACGCAAGACCAAGATCGGCTCCGGCGACCGCAGCGAGCGCATCCGCACCTACAACTTTCCCCAAAACCGCCTGACCGATCATCGCATCAACCTCACCCTCTACAAGCTCGACAACATCATCGCCGGCAACCTCAACCCCGTGATCGATGCCCTCATGGAATACGAACGCCAACAGCAGCGCGAAGCGTTTGGAACGATCGACTAACGAAATAACGAAATGCTGAGTGCTGAATGATGAATGATGAATAACGAATGACGAAGCGTCGAGAGCCCGTGTGCTCATCATTCATCATTCATCATTCATCATTCCGTGACTTTCCCATTCCTTCCGCCATGTCCACCGAACCCTGGACCGTCGGCCGGTTGCTGCAGTGGACGGCGGACTATCTCAAAGGGCACGGCTCGGAGAGTCCGCGGCTGGACGCCGAAGTGCTTCTGGCCCAGGCGTTGGGCTGCCAGCGGATTCAGTTGTATACAACCTTCGACGAGGTGCCCGACGAAGCGAAGCGGACGGCCTTCCGCGAGTTGGTCCGTCGCCGGGCCGACAGCGCGCCGGTGGCCTATCTGGTCGGCCGGCGGGAGTTCTACTCGCTCTCGTTTCGCGTCACGCCCGACGTGCTGATCCCTCGGCCGGAGACGGAACTGCTCGTGGTGGCCGTGCTCGATCTGGCCAAGGGTTCAGGGGGCAGGGGGCAGGGTTCAGAGTCGGCAGATCCGCCATCCCAAGTTCCAAGTTCCGGCTCAGAAATCGCTCATCTCTCGGTCGCCGACGTCGGCACGGGCAGCGGGATCATCGCCGTCTGTCTGGCCAAGCACCTGCCCCATTGCCGCGTCACGGCGATCGACATCAGCCCGGGGGCCCTTGCCGTCGCCCGCGAAAATGCGCGAGACCACCGCGTGGCCGATCGCATCGACTTCCTGGAGAGCGACCTGCTGGCGGCCGTGCCGGCCCAGCGACAGTTCGACTTCATCGTCAGCAATCCGCCGTACGTCACCACGGCAGAGATGGACACGTTGGCGCCCGACGTGCGGAAGTATGAACCGCGGCAGGCCCTCTTGGCCGGCCCGCGGGGCACGGAAGTGATCGAGCCGCTCATCCCCCAGGCCGCCGATCGTTTGCGGCCGGGCGGCCACCTGCTGATGGAGATCAACCCGGCGATTCACGACGCCGTGCTGGCCCTGCTGAAAGCCGACGGCCGCTTCGAGCTCGGCCCGACGATCAAGGACCTCGCCCGGCTGCCGCGGGTGGTGCAGGCGAAGCGGAACGACTAGCGATTGGGCGACGAGCACGCGACTGACTGCCGGCCGCGGCCGGTGGGGCTGCCCGGCCAAGGATCTCGCATTATAATTTCGTCGGAGCGGTATTATGCCGGGAGGAGTAATGTCTTGGCTGGCACATTGCGATGAAGACCTTGCGATTGCGACTTTCTGATGCCGTCGCCGCCCGGTTGACTGCGGCGGCCCGCGCGAGGAGACTGAGCAAATCCGCCGTGGCTCGTGCCATCCTCGATGAGGCCCTCGCAAAGAGAGAGACCGCGACTGAGGGCTCGTGCCTGGACGCGGCCGCCGACTTGGTGGGATGCATCACCGCACGCCGCGACCTGTCGACAAGTGAGAAATGTCTTCACGGGTACGGTCAATGAATCGTCGCTTCTGCTGGATACCGGCTCCTTAGTCACGTTTTCGAGACACCGGAGTCGTGACCTTGTTCGATTCGCGGAGGAACTGTGTCGTGAAAGAGCCGGAGACCGATGTCACGTTTGCCTGCCAAGAGTGTGGGCGGAGGATCACGTTCCCTGGCGAACGGCGCGGGCACGTCGAAGAGTGTCCCGAGTGCGGCAATTACGTCGACGTGCCTTACCAGAATGAAAGCCCCCTGTCGCCTGACGCTGCGGCCGCCGCATCTCGGCCCGGCCCCGACCAGTTGCCCGAAAGCACGGTGGACGACTCGCGAACGTCGACGCAGGCTCTGGATCGAGGTCGCGGCGGTCCTATGCCTGGCATACATTCCCTACTTGTTTAGCGCTCTCGCGGTAGTTATCGGGCCACACGCGACGAGCCGCTCGTTCGGCATTGACATGCTGCATCGGGTCGTGGACGGGTTACAGGTGTCGATGCCCTTGCTGCTGATTCTGGCAATGGGTCGGGACCCCTGGCGAATGTTCGGCATCGTCCGTCCCAAGTGGATCATGGACGTCCTCCTTGCGTGCCTAATCTGGCTCACCGCTATTGCCGTCCTGGAGTTTGTCAGGCGCCTGCTGCCGCCGGTGATGTTGGAGCCATGGGCCGTCCTGCACGTCGTGCGTCGGGCACGCCCCGAGGGGGCGGCCGCGTTCGCCCTGCTGTTTCTTGGTTGTCTCGCTGGCGGCTTCTCCGAGGAGTTCGTGATGCGCGGCTACCTCATTCCGCGACTGGAGCGACTGCTGCGGTCGACCTGGGCCGCGGTTCTGGTGACGAGTCTGCTGTTTGCCAGTTACCACCTCTATCAAGGCGTCACGCCCGCAATTGCAGATGTGGCACTCGGCCTTCTATTCGCCGTCTGGTTTTGCCTGTTGCGACGCCTCTGGCCCCTCTGCTTGGCACATGCGCTCCACAACTTTATACTGCATTTGTGAACACAGCCGGGGGCGACACCCATGTGGCGATGTCCGAATTGCGGCGAACAGATCGGCGATGAGTTCGACCAGTGCTGGAACTGCGGCACGGCCCCCGACGGAACCAGGGACGCCGATTTCCACGCCGAGTCGAGCGATTCGACCGTGCCGGACCCCGGACCAGAACCCGAAAGACCGCCGGAGGCCGCGGACTTGGCATCGGAAAAGTCCGCCGCGGACCGTCAGCGGGTTGTGGAAGTCTGTTCCGCCGCTGACGTCGTCGAGGCCCGCGGCTTGTGCGACTTGTTGGAGGAGGCGGGAATCGCCGGCCGGGTTGTGGGCGAGTATCTCGGCGGCGCCGCCGGTTCGTTGCCGCTGGGCGAGCCGATCGCGCCGCGCATTTGGGTGCATGAGGCCGATCTGGCCCGCGCCCACCAGATCATCGAACGGTGGCGCGCAGGCCGCTGAACCGGCGCCGGACGAGCAGCCTGTTGGCGAAGAGCAGCCCGAATGGGCGACATCCATCGACGAGGAAGAGGGCCCCTTGCCCTCCGACGTGCGGTTCCGTTTCCTCAGCCAGGGATTCTTTATCGTGGGGCTGGCCTGCATCCTGTTGGGCTCGATCCAGGCGTGGCAGAACGGGAAAACCTTGTCAGAGTATTCGGCGGCAACGGAGGGGCTACGCGTCGGCATCGATTTCGGCGAGGTGAAGAAGATCCCCATGCCCGGTGGTCCCGACCAGCCGATCGGCGAGAAATTCTTCTACGAGTTCCAAACGCCCTCGCAGTACGGATACATCGTCGGCGGCAGAACGTATTACGCGCGGGTCGGCAGCGCCGACACGGACGCCAACCGCGTGACGATCCACTACGACCCACACGACCCGGCCCAGCACGTGGTTGGGACGGTAGTCCCTGCCTGGCTGGTGCTGAGTTTTGCCCTGGCGATTGGCGCCTTCCTGATGTTTGTAGGATACCAGTTTCGCTGACGCGGCGTGCCCCGCTCGTCGCGCTCCGTGCTCTGCGCACGAGAACCCAATCTGTGCCTAAGAACGAATAGCCGGCTACCCTATGTCCCACTTTGAGATCACCGGCGGCACTGCCTTGCACGGCGAAGTTCGCTGTAGCGGCGCGAAGAACGCCGCGCTGCCGATCATGGCGGCAGCCATTTTGGCCTCCGAGCCGGTGCAACTGCAAAATGTACCGCAACTGGCCGACGTGCAGACACAGGCCCGCGTGCTCCGACACCTTGGAATGGCGGTTGCCCAGGTTGATGGTGGCATGGCGTTGGAGACGGCTGATCCGACGCCCGTCCGGCGCCGGAGCGACTTGTGCGGCGGATGAGGGCCAGCTTCTGCGTATTGGGGCCGCTGCTGGCCCGGCGCGGCAGGGCCATCGTTCCCCTGCCCGGCGGCTGCAACATCGGCCACCGGCCGGTCGATCTGCACCTGAAGGGCCTGGCCGCCCTCGGCGCCGATTTGCAGGTACGGCACGGCTACGTGGTGGCCACGGCGCGGCGGTTGACCGGCACGACCATCGACCTTTCCGGCCCCCGTGGTCCGACCGTGACCGGCACGGCCAACGTCCTCTGCGCCGCGGTGCTCGCCCGGGGCGTCACCATCATTCGCGGCGCGGCCGTCGAGCCGGAGATCGTCGACCTGGGCAATTTCCTCCTTGCGTTGGGGGCGAAGATCGAAGGACTGGGAACGCCGATGGTCCACATCCGGGGTGTCGATCAACTCGGCGGCGCCACGCATCGACTGATCCCCGACCGCATCGAGGCGGCCACGCTGTTGATGGCGGCCGCGATCACCCGCGGCTCGGCCACCGTCACCGACGTCGTGCCGGGGCATCTCGCCGCGGTGCTCGGCAAGCTCCAAGCCGCGGGGGCGCAGATCGACGTCGCGGGGGACCGCGTTTCCATTAACGCGGCCGATCCGCTCCGGAGCGGAAGGGGACAGGTCCATGTTTTCGGCCTAGAGTCTGCTCGCGAAAAGCATCTTCTCGCCGAAAAATGGACCAGTCCCCGAGAACTCCGCGCCGTGGACATCGTCGCCCAGCCTTTTCCGGGCGTGCCCACCGATATCCAAGCCCAGTGGACGGCCTTGATGGTGGTGGCTGCCGGCACGAGCCGGATCGAAGACCGCGTCTTCCCCGGCCGGTTTCAGCACGTGGCCGAACTGAATCGCCTGGCGGCCAACATCACGTGCCAGAGCGGCACCGCCACGGTTGCCGGCGTGACGCGTCTCACCGGCGCGCGGGTGACCGCTGGGGACCTCCGCGCCAGTGCCGCGTTGGTTCTAGCCGGCCTGGTCGCCGAGGGCCGCACCGTGATCGACCACATCTACCACCTCGATCGCGGCTACCAACGACTCGACGACAAACTGCGGCAACTTGGGGCATGGATCGAAAGGATGCCGGATCAACCCTCGAACAGCGCGACACCCAGCCTGCGCGGCTTTGTTCAGTCGGCCGTCGAGGCTTGCCAGCGGGCAGCCCGTACGCAGGGCCAGTTCGAGATAGGCGGCATCATACGCGGAAAGCCGCTGCGTCCGCGCCAACACGAGCACGTCGGCAAGTGCCCGGCTCGCTGTCTGGTCATCAATCGTGATGGGCAGGCTGTCCAGGTTCGCCAGGAACCTTGCAATCTGTGCCGCTGTGATACGTTGCCGCCGGCTCAATCACTACCGCCGTCCCGTAGCAGAGCACTTCGGTGGCTGACGTGTTGTCGCCGCCCACGTCGGAGGCATCGTACCGCAGGCCCACGACCGCGTTGGCCCCAAGCTGCTGGGCGTGCTCGATCAGCTCCCTCGGTACACGTGTTGCATCAACACGTTCTTCTTCGACGTCACCGGGCCGGGGTTGGTGTCGTCGCGGAGGATGGCCACCATCATGTGGTACTTCGCGTCGATGTCGTCGGCGTAATGGACCAGCAGGGCCTCGGGCGTCATCGGCGGCTTGGGCGAGCCCCATTCGGGCCGGCCCTGGTGCGCGATGATCAGGTGCTCCAGCCGCAGCAGCGTGTCGGCGTCGCAGCTTGGGCTCGCCCTTCATGGCGGCGGCCGCCTCGCGGACCATGTCGCGGCCGATGAGGATGTGGCCGATCAACGAGCCTTCGGCCGTGTGCGCGGCCCCTTCCGGCCGCTGCTCCATCTCGCGGAGCTTGCCGATGTCGTGCAGAATTCCGCCGGCGACGACCAGGTCCTTGTCCAAGGGCGGCTTCATCTCGGGATAGTAGTCGGCGTACTTGTCGGCCAGGTAGACGCAGGTGCGGGTGACGCTCAGCGTGTGCTCCAGCAGCCCGCCGACGTAGGCGTGATGGTTCCGCCGCGCGGCCGGATGCGTCAGCAGCGCGTCGCGGTTGTCCGTCAGCAGCGACTCGACCAACTTGCGCAGAGCGGCGTTCGCGATGTGCTGCCGGGCGATCGCCAGCAGCTCGTCGAACATCTGCTGCGGATCGAAGCGGGACCGCGGCAGGCAGAGCGTGGGATCGAAGCCGTCGGCGGCGTCGGCGTCGACCACCTCGCGAATCTTGCGGATTTCCAACTGCGGCCCGAAGTTGGTCTCCTGGTAGACGGCGCGGAGCTTGTAGAACACGCCGGGGTTCCAGCGATCGCGGCAATCGACGGCCCAGGGCGAATCGCCCCAGATCGGAAAGCTCACCTCGCGGCCGCCGTCGCGAAAGCCGACGCGAAAATAGGGCTTGCCCGTCTTGGTCTTCAGTTCCTCCTTGGCGGTCATCAGCAGGAACAGATCGGCCTCCTGGCCGGGCGACATTTCGGAGAGCGTGACGATGGGCATGGTGCGGAGGCATGGCAGGGATTCGGGATTCGGGGATCAGGGATTGTGGTGCGGGACGTCCGTAATTGCGGCGATTCACGCGGCGTGCGGCACGAGCGTTGGATCGGCTAGTGACGACCGGCGATTGTAGCGAGATCGCCCTTTTGAGGAGCGGCTGGGCAAGCTGGGTCGAGCGGCGGCAAATCCGTTGGAGACTGCCCATTCTTCCATCCGAAACGAGACGTGGGGGATACGAACGTATGGCCACGACCCGCCGCCGATTGCTCCGCCCTCAGCCGCCCAAGCCCGTCGCATGCGGCGAAGACGTGGCTCGAGGCCTTCGTGGCCTATGCCGCCGGCGAGTGCCACCTGGCCGAGAACACCGTGGCGGCCTACCGGCGCGATCTCGAGCACTTCTTCGCGCTGGCTCGAACGGCGGAGCATCCCGGACCTTTCGATCCGCGACCTGGCCGACTACGTGGGCTGGCTGCACGGCCGGAAGCTGGCCCCCGCCAGCATCGCCCGGCACATCGTCTCGCTGAAGGTCTTCTTCCGCTATCTGCAATTGGAAGGCGTGCTGCACGACAACCTGGCGGAGTTGCTGGGAAGCCAGAAACTCTGGGAGCGGGTGCCGAAGGTGCTCAGCGTCGAGCAGATCGACCGGCTCTTCGCCGCGCCCGGCCGGACCGATCCGTGTTGGCGCCGCGACCGGGCGCTGCTTGGAATTGCTCTACGCGACCGGCTGCCGGGCGTCGGAGCTCTCGCAACCTCCGGCATGCGCGACATGCACCTCGACGAGGGCTTTTGCGTTTGCCGCGGCAAGGGAGACAAGGAGCGGCATGGTGCCGCTGGGCGCCCGGGCGGTCGAGGCGGTTCGCGCCTATCTCGAACACGAGCGGCCGCAGCTGGCCGCCCGCTCGGGCACGACGGCCGATTGGGTGCTGCTATCGTATCGCGGGCGGCGGCTGCGGCGGGAGCGGATTTGGGAACTGCTGAAGCGATACGCCCTGCGCGTCGGGGCGCCGCCGGAGGTCAGCCCGCACACGTTGCGGCACAGCTTCGCCACGCACCTGTTGGCCGGCGGCGCCGATCTTCGCCAGGTGCAGGAGATGCTCGGCCACGCCAGCATCGCCACCACGCAGATCTACACGCACGTCGATCCGACGCGGCTGAAGGCGGTCCACAAGAAGTTCCACCCGAGGGCGTGAGTGTACTGCTTCGCCTTCTTCGCCCAAGGGCTATCGCTGGTACTGCTTTTCGAGGGTTTGCCGGGCGTTGTTGGCCCGTTCGGTCTTGTGGACCTGCTCCCACAGGTCGGCCAGGTTGGCCAGGGCTTCGGCATGGGCGCCGGGCACCGAGGAATAGAGCACCTCGACGTGCAGAAATGCCAGCAGGGCCTCTTGGACGCGGCCCGCCTGCCGATGGGCCGTGCCCAGCGATGTTGTACGCCCGGGCCATGAGCGACGCGTCTTCGGGATCGGCCTTCCTGAGCACTTCGTCGGTCAATCGTGATCGCGTCGTCGGGCTTCTTCGAGGCCACCAGGGCGTCCGCCTTTCCCAGGGCGGCCAACATGCGTTGCGTCTCGGCCAGCTCGCCGTCGGCCGCGGTGGCGCATCACCTTGTCGAAGGCGGCCAGGGCCTCCTCGGTCTTTCCCTGGGCCAGCAGGGCCCGGCCGGACGGCCACGCCCGCCCGCATCTGGTAATCGGGCCAAGGGGCCTTGGCGAGCCGGCCATAGTATTCGGCCGCCTGGGCATACTGGCGGACGGCCACCAGCAAGTCGCCCACCATTTCCGAAGCCTCGAAGTAGTGATAGCTGTTGGGGTTGGTGTCGGCGAAAGCCTTCATCAGGCGTCCCGCCCCCGGCCCTTCATCCGAATCGGCGATTCGCCCGTTGCCCGCCAGCGCCAACTTGGCGGCGCAGAGGGCCTTGTAGAACTCGATGTCCTGCAGCACCTCCTGGCGGCCGGGCTCCTTCTTGATCCGGCCCATCGCGGCCTGGGCTTCCTGGTAGCGGCCTTCGAGAACGTGATCTTTCGCGGCTTTCAACTCCTTGGGATCCTCGTCGTAGTAGATCGTCAGAATTTGGTTGACGGGGATCTCCTTGCGGAGAGCCGCGAGATTGGTCTGCTGCAACTCAACGCTCACGGAAGTCATGCTGAGGACGTGCCCCGACATGCCGATCTTGGTCGTCTTGACGGTGTCGAACGCCTGACTCGCGCCGGCGGCAAGGCTCAGAATCACCGCCCCGATCGCCCAGCCTATTCTCATGGTTCTCTCCCTGCGTTTGCTTCGTCGGTTTGCACCAGGATTCTCTGCGCGTCGTCGGCCAGCGGGGTGCCGGGCCAGCGATCCGCGATGAACCGGGCTATCCCGACCATCCGTTCCTTCTCCTCTTTGCCGTCTCCCTTGGCCGCCGCGTCGTTGAACAGCCGGGCGCAGGCGGCCAGGGCGATCTTCGCCCCTTGCTGCGTCTCTTGACGATCCGGATCGCCGCGGGCCAGCGACTCGCCCAGCGACGCCGCATCGCGATACTCCTTGCGGTCCCAATACAGGTAGGCCAGACAGCAACGCATGGCGTCCAACTCGCCGGCCTTCGCGTCGGGCGGTACGTGGGCCAAGGCAAAGCGGAAACCCTGCACGGCCTCGGCCTGCAACCGGGCCTTCTCGGCTGGCCGCCAGCCTGGTTCCTGCGACTGGTCCCATGCTATTTTAGCACGCCGGCAGGCATCGTCGTAGGTCGTCGGACCCGCCGCCTTCGGCTTCCCCCCAGCCAGCAGTGGATCGGAGAGCTTGACGCGGGCCCTCTCCTGGAAATCGCCGGGAGACTGCGCCGCAAACGTCAGCAGATCGCCGGCAAGCTTCAATTGCTCTCGACGCCTCGCCGCTTCGTCGGGGACGCCTGCCCTCAGACCGCGGCGCGACTTCCAGCGCCGCTTCGCCCGCCAGACACTTGATCGCCAGGACCTCCTCACTCGGCTCGTCGTGTTGCGGAGTGGCGGTCTCCCAGGCAGTATAGATGCCCGCGGCGTCCGCGTATTTTCTCACGCCCGGCAGCAGAACGATTTGCAGGGCCAGCAGCGTCGCCACATTTCGCACGCCGCGGAGCTCCTCTCCCTCCTTCGCCTGGGAAAGCACCTCGTCCAACACGGCACGGGCCTTGAAGTTGTTGCCCAACTCTTGGTAGCAGCGGGCTTCGTCGATGCGAGCGTAGTAGGCGCCCAGCCGGGGGGAGTACTTTCGATAATACTCGCCGAGCCCGGCCGCCGCGGCACCGAGATTCGCCCGATTCTCCTTGCTGCCCGGCTCATAGGTCTGGGCGATCTCGTAGGGCATCTTCGCCAGTGCGAGCCGCGTCAGCATGGCGTCGCGCCGCACCCGGTCGCGTTCCTCGATCCGCTTGGCATCGCCGGGATCGACGAACTTGTACTTCTTTTGCCCCTCGACGAGATCGGCATCGACAGCCTTGAAAAGCTTCTCTGCGTCCCGGCAGAGCGAACGGGCGTCTTCCCGCAGTTGCCGTTTCTGTTCGGGCATCTGCACGCCCCCGGCCGCCTCCGCCGTCTTGAGCCGAGCGCGTTCGACGAAGAGATCGGCGAGGTGGGTCTTGGCGCAATCCGCCTGCCGATGCTGTGGGCAGGCGGCCAGAAACCGCTCGAAGCAATCCCTCGCCTCGTCCAACGGCTTCTCGCGATCCTTCCGCGAAAGCAGCCGGGCGCTGCCGAGCAAGGTGACGCCCGTCTCGAAGTCGATCACTTCCAAGAAGGTCTTGTCGGCCGTCGGGTCTTTCCTCGTCGCTTCCAGGTAGTACAGGGCGACGTCGTACAGATCGCGTTTTCGCAGACCGTCGACAAAGGCTTGGCAGTTCTCTGCGGCGGGGAGCGGATTGGTCGCCAGGATCACGCAGCCGGCCACGCAACCGCCCAACAGCAGCCATCGGAACCCATGCCAACTACCCATGCGGGAAGCCCTCGCTTGGTGGTCCATACCCTCAATAGAGCCTATCCCCATTTTTTCATACGGGCGGCGGCTCGACAAGGGCGAGAGGCGATCCCCGCGACGGTCACCACCGATTTCCATCCCTGGCCGCGCCCGTCTCGCTACCGTTTGGTCCCGCCGCGGTACGGTTTGGCTTGCGCCGCCTCTTGGATCGTGGCGAGCATGTCGGCGAACGAGCGCCGCTGGTACACGCGGCTGTCGACCTGGTTGGCCAACTCCGCCACGCGGGCCAGCGAGATGGAATAGGGTGAAACCTTGGCAAACGGGGACTCGCGCAGCACTTCGGCGAAACCGGCCACCGCGGCCGCCTCCTGCAACGAAAACGGCGCCACGGCAAAGGCGCTGGCGAACTCGCTCCGCCTGAATGGCCGCGTGATGGTCCGCCGCGCCCCGCCTTTGGGCGGCTGCCAGCTCAGTTCGACCTTCGCCACCTCGTTGCCGCCAGCGGGCTTCAATTGCACTTCGTACAGGGCGGTGGCCGATTGGTCGACGTAGAAATCGGTCTCGGTGCGATCCGACAGCGTTCCGGTCGTGGCTTCGTGCCCAAACAGGCGGTAGGCGGTCACGATATTGGGATCGAACGAAACCTTCAACATGACCCGCGCTGCGGCAATTTGCGGCCGTCCGGTGATCGTTTCCAGGAGGGCCCAGCGGAGTTGGTCGGCATTGGTCACGCAACGGAGCACGCCGCCGCCCGCCCTGGCGAAACCGGCCAGTTGCGGATCGGCCCGTTTCTCCTGCACCAGGTCGACGACGTCGAGGACGATCTTCCGCCGGGCCGCCTCGGTCAGTTGCTTCTCGATCCGCTGGGCCGTGGGGGAATCGAGTTCGGTCAGGCCGTCGGTCAAGAGAATGACGCGGACGGGCGTGCCGTGTTCGGCGACCGCCTGTTGAGCCACAGAATAGGCCTGGCACAGGCCGGCTCCGACGTTCGTCCCGCTGTGGATCTTCAACGAGCGCACGGCCGCCGCCAGTTGGCTGGATTCGTCGGCGCCGGCGTCCTCGATTATCACCTCGGCGTCTTCGCTGAACGCGACCAGCGACAGACGGTCGTTGCGGCCCATTTGCCGGATCAACTGCTGCAGGGCTTGCCGGACCATCTCCAACCGCCCGCCCCAACGCATGCTGGCCGAAAGGTCCACGGCCAGCACGAGGCGGACGGCAGCGTGGTCCGCATCTCGCAGCGCCGCGGCTTGCACGCCGATCTGCAACATCTGCGTGCCGGGCGCGGCCAGGGGCGATGGTCCACCGGCAAGCGAAAGGCCCAACGGCTGTTGCGTGGGCCGGGGGAATTCATAATCCACAGCCGCCAGGAATTCCTCGGTGCGCACCAGATTCGGCGGCGGCAAGTCCCCGTCCTCCAGCCATCGCTTCGTTAGTCCGTAACTCGACGAATCAACGCCCAGCGGCACCACGGTGGTCCGCAGTTGCGAATTCGCCGCCGGCGCAACAAACGGGTGTACGCCGTAGCGAATCAAGAAGGCATTGTTGGCCCCGTCCACCAAGGGCCATTCGATGCCTCGGGCGCTCAAGCCCGGCGCTTTCTTCAACTCCGGCAACTCGTCGAAGGGACGATGCGACGCGAACACGCCTCCCCAACGAGAAGGCAGCGTGTCGGAAAGCGGATTGGGGCTCCGCTCTCCAAACCGCTCGTCCGTTTCGGCGAGCCAGGATCGGTAGGGCTGATCCTTCGGGGCAAACCGCATCGTGGGCGCCGGCGGCGACGGCACGGTCACCACGCCAGCCGCGGGGAGACGCTCGATCTGAGTCGGCACGTCGTCGAAGGGCTGCTCCGATACAACCGTTGCCGGTTGATCGGGCACGTCGGCATTCACCAGGGACACCGACGGCTGCGGAGAATTCGGAGAATTGACCGAGAGCAACAGCCCGGTCACGATGCCGACGTAGCCCAGTCCCAGGGCGAGCAACAACGACAGCGCGGCGGCCCATTGGCTCCCCCGCTTCACACGAAGCCAGTTCTTCGCGCGCCATGACAACCGCTTGGGCGCCTGCCACAGACGGCCAGCCAGCCCCGGCGGCAAGGGAACCGCCCGCACCAGGGCATCCAATTCCTCGTCCGACAACACCGACCGGCGCAGACGTTTGGCGAACGCCTCGGGCAGCGGAACAGCCCGCAACTCGGCATCCAAGGCGTCATCGAGGTTGTAATCCGGATGCAACATAGGTAAAGGGTCGGGAGCAGGGTCAAATCACGTACGGTGGGCATCGCCCACCGAATCACAACACCCCGAGCTATTCTGTATCGGGCGGTGCCCGCCCCACCAAGAGTCACAACCTCCCAGCAGTTGGACAGCAAGAATACGAGTCCGGAAATTTCGATCAGCGTTCCTCATCCGCCGTGCCCTGTTTGCTGCCCGCCAAAAGGAACTCCCGCAGGCGGATGCGCCCGGCTCACCCGCGAGAGGACGGTCCCCAGCGGGACTTCCAGCAGGTCGGCCGCTTCCCGGTGCGTTAGCTCACCGACGACGACCAGCAACAGAGTCTCTCGCAGGTCGTTGGGTAACTGCTCGACGGCCCGCTGCACCTCATCGCTCAGTTCGTCGTGGAAGGCATCGCGGTCGATGCAGCCGACCTCGAGGGAATCGTCGCCCACAAGGACGGTCGGTGGCTTGGGGCGCCGCCAATGGTCGGCCACGCGGCGGCGGAGAATTGAGGCCAGCCATGCCCTTTCGCCTCCGCCCGACCGGAACGACTCGCGGCTCTTCCACGCCGACCGGAAGGCCTCTTGAACCACGTCCTCCGCCTCGTGCCGGTCGCCAATCATGCGAAAGGCGATGCGGTACAGCGTCGGGCCATGGTCGCTCACCATGCGGTCAAATTCGGCCAGCGACAGCGCCAAAACCTGGCTCCTCTCGGCATCCTTCGCCTAAGCCGTCGCGTCGCCCGCAAGGTGCAGGACTCCGGCAACCTACCATTCGGCGCGAACGGCCGGGGCTATTCCCTCCTATTCTACACCCAAGGGCGTAGATGGGGCTGCTTTTTTTCCACAGCCGAGGCGTCCTTATCCCGAGCTTGGAGCCAGAAATACTCCTCTCATACTAGAATCTTTAGGGGATGACAGGTATTCACACCACCTGATTAGGGTATCAAGGAGCGGTGGCAAATGCAGTGGTCGTTTCTTCGTCCAGGCGGAAAAATGCCCGGAGCAGAGAAAGGACCTCTTCACGGGAAGAAAGAAACATTCCCCCCGACAGACCTAATTTCCCCGTCTTGCGGGCCGTACCACCGATCTCGGCAAATTCGGCGAGATGAACCGTCACGGAGTGACTTCGATGACAAACGGCTGGCTCGCCTCGCCCACCCGTTCCGTCGCGGTGGAGACGATCTTCTCGTTGCCCCATTTGAGTGTCGCTTCGTCCAGCTTGGTTACCTTCCGGTCGATGGTGGCGGTGACCACGACCTCGGCCCTTCCGGCGGCATCGGGCGTACCCGAGAGCACGCCGGTAGCCGCGTCGACCTTGAGCCACTTCGGTCCCCGCGCAATCGCGAACTTGGGCTTCTCGATGTCAAAGAAACCGGTGGCGTTTCGCCCGTTGATTCTCAAGTCGCCCAGGCAGCGGTTCGCCAGCACCTGGTACTTATATCCGGCGCCCGTCTTGGCCGTAAGCACCGGCTTGCTATAGATGATCGGCCGCGGGGCCACGGCATAATCGGAAGGCCCGCTCCGCTTCCCCTGCTGATCGACCGCGACGACCCGATAATAGGCATTGGTCGCGTTGGGCAGATCCACCTGGCTGCCGATCACCGTCAACTCCGGGGTCGATGTTTCGGCGATGAAATTGGCCGGGAACCGCGAAGGCAACTCCTTGGTCACTCCCACACTGACCTTGTAGGGCACGTCGCTGACGGTGAACCCCTTTTCGTCGCTCCCATAGACGCAGTACTTCACGGGCTGCCGTCCCACCGGGTTGGGTTTCCAGCGGAGAATGCCCGTTCCTTTGTCTTTGTCGTAGCTCAACGTAACGTCCAGCGGATACGTGGGAGCCTGGGCCGTGAAGCTCCAGGTCTTGCTCCACGGTCCCCATACGCCTTTGTCATCCTTCGCCCGCACGTGCCAGTAATAAGGCCGGTCGGGTGTGAGCAGGCCGGGGCCCGGCAACGTGTACTGGGCCTTGCCGCGGTCGGCGGTCCGGGAGATCAATTGATAGAAATTGGTCGAGAGCGGCCACAGCATGTCCGGCCGGTTCGAGAGTTCAAACTGATAGTCGGCAATCTTGTCGCCATCAGGATCCGACGGGACTTGCCACTGGAACTTGATGTCGGTGCCGTCGGCGACGCCGCCCTCAGCCGGGTAGACCGCCGCGGGCGGGGCGTCCGGCGCCTTCGAGGCCGATCGCTCGACCCACTCGTGCGTAATCCGCACTTTTCTCTGGCCGGTGGACTGGTCGGAATAGACGAAGCTATTCTGGCCGACGACCATACCCGGCAGCATCAGCGGGGCCATTTGCAGGTCATTGACGATGCCGAGTCGTTTCAAGCTGGCCTCGCCGGCCAGTTGGCAACGGAGTTGGTAGTGGTAGCGTGCGGTGCCCATCGACGGGAAGAACTTGTCGAGGTTTTGCCCTGCGTCTTCCCATTTCTTGCCATCCAGGGAGAGGGCGAACTTGGCCCCGGCGCCCTCTACGTCGAGCCGACCACCCACCAAGACATAAGGGCTGCGGATGGTCCACACGATCGTGCCCGTCTTGCCCTCTTCGGCAACCAGGCCGTCGGGGCCCGACTTGACGCCCTCGACGGTATCGGCGCCCCGGCGCCAAGTGTCCTTGGAGAAGTCGGGGCGATACTCCCACAGACCGTTGCACATCGCGTTCGGATACTTGGCCCCTCTCGTGCCGATGCACTTGACGGGGTCCAGATGTCCCCAACGCCAGGTGATGGCCTCGTTGGGACGCAACACCATGTTCATGGTGGTGTCGCCACGGCAGTTGCGGTCGCCGGTGATCTCGCCGTCGTAGACGTAGTCGGCCGCCTGCGTTTCGTCCTTCTCGCGGTTGTCGTCCAGGAGAATGCCTTGTGTATGGGTGCGCTTGACCAGATCATGGTCCCGCGCGATGTCTTGGTCGTTGGCAATCGTTTCGTTGTCGCGCAGGAGGTAGATGGTGTGCTGATCGCCGTCCAACAGGTTCCAGCGGCCGTCGAAGAAGGTCTGGGAGATGCAATGTCCCATGCACCGGGCGGGGGCCACTTTCTTGAAGCCCGCCTTATGCCACAGGCCCGCCAGGCAGATTGAATCGTTGCCGCAGGTGTTGTGGCCGTAGACGTTGAAGACCTTGATGGGATCGCCGAGCTCGGCGTTGTTGCCGTCGAAGTGGTAGCGATAGCGAATTTCCTGGAACCAGAGGGCCAGGGCCTTTTCCTTATCGGTCATGCCGGGCGTGATGGCCCCGGCGATGATCTCGTCCATGGTGCGGAAGTTGTTGCGGCCGTTGGAGAGCCAGGGATTGGTCACGTCGGTTTCGCCCACGTTCTCCATGCGGACGGCGCGATTGGATTCCCAAGTCTGTTCCAGAGCCCCCTCGCCCGACATCCCGCACCCAACCGGCGAGCGGCAGTTCTCGCCGTCCATCGTGCCACCCTGAACGATCGTGTAGGAGTGCTGTCCCGAGGTGATGTCCTGCACGCGGCTCTTGGCCACGTCGGTTGGATGGGTGTTGGACACCCAGGGCTTCAGCCCGGGGCCACCGTCTGCCGCCAATGCCACCATCACGGACACGACTGTCAGAAGCTGATACATGAGCGTTCCTCCGCGCGATCGGGGTTCTTCCGGATTGAGAGACAGCCCTGGTACTCTCTCGGCAGGCCGTCCACGCCCCTCAGTCTATCACCGCAAATTCCAGACGGCAAGCCGGCGTACAGACACCGTCCGCCTTTGGGTGTCTGTAGAGTGCGGCGATAAATCAGCCTTTTTCTAGGGCTTATTAATTTTACCTTCTGTCGGCGGGGGCAGGCTACCGGAAGCGGAAGTCGAGTTCGAATCCATAGAGCCAGGGGATGCCTGGCGCGACGCCTTCGGCCCTGAGCTTGGCCGGCAAGTCTTCGTACTCGGCCCGCAGGCGTTCCGCGTTAGGAGCATTGTAGTAGGTAACGAGGATGGTATTGTCCTTCACGCGGATGTCGCCGTCCAGTCCGCGGAAGATATCGGACGCCAAGTGTCTGGCATCCCAGTGTGCGAAGGGCTCTCCAAGTCGCTTGCGGAACTGATGGATCACGGTCTGCGCCACCAAGGCCGTCGTCATTTGGCCGTAACGGATGTTGGTGTTCATCGTGCCCGCCCGTCTCCAACCTAACGACTGGTCGAAGTTGAAGAACTCCTCGATGTGCCAGCGATGGGGATAATCGCGGGTGAGGGCGTCGAGCGGATCGCGGTTGGTGGTGGAGAAGAAGCCGTTGAACTGCCAATCCTCGGGGCGCTCTCCCTGGCGTTGCACGAGTTCGTAGTACGGGCCGCCGCGGCTATGGTGGGGCGTGTAGCGCAGGACTGCCGTGGCGTAGCCCGCCCAATGGGGCTTAAATACCGCGGCCGGAATCTGCCGCCAGCGCTTCCGGTCGCTCTGCCGGTTGGGGATGGGCGTGATGAGGTCGAAGGAGGTCTCCGTATGGACGTAGTCTACCAGTTCCACGGCGAAGTGCTCCGTGTCGGCGGCCACCAACGTGTGCTCCGGCAGCGGCGCGAGGATTTCCCCGGCCATGCGCAGCAACTCAGGCGTCGCCTGGCTCACGGTCCGGGCGGAATTGGCCACCGTGAAACACAGCGGCTGCGCGCTGTCGCCATCCAGGCAGAAGAAGGTCTGCGCCGTCTTGATGGGCCGGGAGCCGCTCTCCTTCTGGCGCTTGCACATGTGCCGCTGGCTGTAGCTCGGCGCACGGTGCGGGTCGATCAGCAGCAGTTTTCCTTGGTAATGCCCGGAGGCACGGCGGAGTTTCCCCAAGGCCACCTGCAGTTCCTGGGTGTGGGCCACGCTCGCGCCGCCCAGCACCTCATGCACCGTAGTGTCCTCCGCCAGGAAGGGCAGTCCGTTGAGGGGCTCGAAGCCGCGGAGCGTCAAGCAACGCCCCGCGCGGAGCCCGTTGCTGCACAGCGCCGCTTC
Source organism: uncultured Planctomycetaceae bacterium (assembly GCA_963759115.1). GTDB lineage: Bacteria > Planctomycetota > Planctomycetia > Pirellulales > Thermoguttaceae > CAVWXT01. The sequence continues at coordinate 759,204 of CAVWXT010000005.1, read as the reverse complement.
ATGCACCAGTTGCAGCGCCAGGCGCGGTTCGATCCGCTCGGCGGGCTGTTGCGTCCAGGCGCGGAGCAGGTCCCACGTCCCCAGCCGCAGGTGTTCTGCGACCAACAGCCAGAGGCCCGCCATGTTGTCGCTGATCTTATCGGCCAGCCGCTGGCGGACGCCGCGTTCAATGCTCCTCGGATCGCCTTCGACGTGCTGGACCAGTTTGTGAGTGAGCCGCGCCTCGACGGGTTCGCTTTCCGGCCTGGGGCGGAACCTGTGGAGTTTTTTTTGCAGGCCGTACTCGGCCAGCACCCTTTCCACGCTGCGGATGCTGATCGTCCAACCGCTCTGCACGAGCTTTTGGGCGATCACCTGCGGCGAAGCCTCGGGATCCAGGAAGCGGTGCCGCACCACTTGGCGGACAACTTCCGCCGTGCGGCGGTAATGGGTTTTCGGGCCGCGCTTCTGATTGTCCAGCGCCCGTGCGCCCTGTTTGGCGAAAGCGGTGCGGAGTTGGAAGTAGCGCTGGCGGCTATAGCCGAACTTGCGGGCGGCCTGGAGTGGCCCCAGGCCGTCGCATTCCCCTTCCGTGAGCATCAGCAGTTTTGGGGTGATATGGTCGTCGTCGGGGACCTTCAATTGACCGGCGAGGCCGACCAGGACGTGTTTCTTCCGATCGAACTGTGCCATGTCTGCCTCCTCCATAAACGCAGTGGGCTTGCCCGGCCGCGCGGCCGGTTCTTCTGCCAAGATGATAACAGGAAGGGGCACAAAAGGCTAATTAAATATGGCGGATTATGCCTCATTACCTAACCATTTGCTGCGTATAGACTTACATTATCCGCCATTTTAATTAGTCTATCAAGTGCCCGGCGTGGCCAGTATCGCGACAAGAACCGGACGGCTTGCTATGATAGGGGCCAATCAATAAGCCCTAGAAAAAGGCTGATGAATCGCCGCTTTTGTTGCGTACGGTGGTCAATGAGGGACCGTTTCAGTCCGTCCACGAAAAGCGGCGATAAATCGCCGCACTCCAAAGGCGGACGGACTCCCAACCGGCCTTGCTGCGGCGACGGCCATCTGCTAGGGTTGGACGCGGCTCATGCCGTTTTGCCGTCGCACGGGTGCCAGCATGGCGAACAACTCGGCCACACGCAAGGTGATCGTCCTGAACCCTGCCGGGCTGCACGCCCGGCCCAGCCTGGCGGTCGTGAAGGCGGTGCGCGGCTCGCAGTCGAAGGTGGAGGTCCGCACACGGGGATTGACCGTCGACGCCGGCGACATTTTGCAGCTTCTCGGGCTGGGCGCGGTCCAAGGGACCGAACTGGAGTTCTCGGCCAGCGGTCCCGACGCCGGTGAAATCCTCACTACGCTGGCCAATTTGTTCACCAACTGCTTCGGCCTCTGCGGCGAGCCGGACTAGGATGGGGAAGAGAATGCGTTGCCGGTTTACATCGAGCAGTCTGTTGAAAAAGTTGTAGGAGGCGACTCCAGTCGCCGAATTTCCAGGGTCTCGCCGCACGAACGGCGACTGGAGTCGCCTCCTAGTGCGCTTGTGAGTGTATCGAATCAGCAAGGTGCAAGTCCTTGTCGAAATTGGGTTTGAACTTCGTAACCGAAAGTAACTGCGTCCTCGTGAGAGGGGGTGGAGAGCAACTGAAGGTGAACGGCTGGTCCGCAGGATGACGAACTCGATTCGGCCGGTTGTCGTGGCGAGCCTGCTAGGAAAAGGCGAAGCCCAAGTGACGCTGTGGTCCTCGCAAGGGATGCGGTCGGCAGACCGCGCGGTAAGCTCCGGGGGGAAACCAAACCAAGCCCCAGAGGCGGCAACAGGTGGTTGGAGGCGGAACGGTCGGAAGGTTTGATACATGAAGCAAGGAGACCTGGGCGGGTACAAGGACGAAGTTCATTGTCCCTGATAAGGATACGAAGAATCGACCGCCCAGGAGTCAGAGCGTCCATACGAGCGAGGAAGCGGGGCAATGCCCGTCGAGCAAAGGGACGCAGGAAAGGGGATGAAACATGACGCACGGCCAAAACCACACCGTACCGCGAGTGTCGGCAACGACTAGCCACGACGGACTGCGTCAGGCACACGTAACTTGGCTCAGATTGGCCGCACCGTCGATGTTGCATGTTGGTGGCCTTCCCGTGAAGGTCAGGGCCTTTCGCTTCTGCCGATCCCGAGAAGGAACCTTGTTTCCTTCCCGCGCTCGGTTCACCAATCCTCTACGAGGTAACACCACTAACCGGAGAGCCGGATGCGGGAAATCCGCCAGTCCGGTTCGGAGGGAGGGGAGGCCGGGAACTTAACCGGCCTTCCCTACCCCTATCAACCTTTTCCTTGAGAATTGATCGGCCCCGGCCAGCGCTCGGTTCGGCTTGACTTGGGAGACTCGGTCCGTTATGAATCGCCCTCGTGTTCGCCCTCTCTGAAATCCGCTGATCGCCGGGAACTCCCCTCACCATGTGGCTGGCCACACTCGCACTGCTGACGGTCTCGAACATCTTCATGACCTTCGCCTGGTATGGGCATCTCAAGCACAAGCAGGCCGCCCTGTGGTTGGCGATTCTGGTGAGCTGGCTGATTGCATTTGTCGAGGACCGTTTCCAGGTGCCCGCCAATCGGCTCGGGCACAACGCCGGCATCAGCGCCGCCCAACTGAAGACCATCCAAGAGGTGGTCACGTTGAGCGTGTTCTGCATCTTTGCGGTGTTCTACTTGAAAGAGCCGCTGAAGTGGAACTACATCGTGGGTTTTGCCCTGATCGCCGGCGGGGCCTTGTTCGTCTTCGCACCGTGGCAGCAGGCGATGCGGTAGAGGGCATTTCTCACCACGCGGGCATAATTTGGCACAGAGCGTTCAACACCAACCCGAAGCGCGAGCAAGAGCAACCAGTTGTCTGGCCCTCGCTTGCGCTTCGGGTTGGTGTGCGGCTGGCGAGAAATGCTGGCTAAAGGGCAGCGACTGGGCATTGCGCCACGCCCGACGCGGACATTACTCCGGCGAAGGCGATCGGATTTCGTCGGATAATTCAGCCCACATTGCGTAGAACCACCCCCACTTCGAATCTGGAAAGAGACGTCCCGGCGGCCCGGGTTGCTCGCGTCGTAATGATACGAACGGCGTTTACGTCGAGATGGGTTATGCGATGGGCGTGGGCTTGCCGGTAATCAAACTGGCCGCAAGGACGATAGGGATAAAGCCCCTTTGTATACGACCCAGTTAAATCGTATCGTTTGGCACGACCTTGGCGAACGTAACGCTTGGCGGGGCGGACGGCGAGAAGGGAGGGATGCGAGTGAGTGTCCGAGATTTGCGGAGGGCGGCGGCCGTGCGGCGGATGTTGGAGAGCACCGTCGCCACGTTGATGGGCGGACTGATTCTCTGGTGGGTGACCAGCACGGCGACGTCACGCCCTGCTCCTTTCTCACAACCCGTGTCGCTGTCGCAGCCCAGCTCATATTCGCAGGCGATTCTTCCCTTGACCGACATGCCCGGAGACAGCGTGGCGCCCACCATCCAGGCCGCTGCCATACCAAGCAGCCCGCCCCCCTCTACGCCGGCGCCAAGAAGAGACGCCACGCCGTCAACGGGCGCCGGCCTGCCGGTTCCTGCTGCGGTTGCAGGGCCGGCCATCGCCGCGCTGCTTCCGGCGAAGAACATACCATCCTACGCCGCTCCGGCCGGATCGCTCCTGCTGTACGAGAACTTCTCGCAATACAGGGAAGGGGACGCAACGGACTGGGGGCCGAACACGTCGGTCAAGACGGGCCTGGATCGCCGCAACTGGCTTGTGTCCGGCGTCGATGGGTCGCACCCCGTCGGCCGCAACATCCGGCTCCCGGGCAAGTTCCAATTGGAATGTCGTTACGCGGCCGGTGTTTCGGAAGTCACGCGGGGCATTCTGGGCTGGTGGAAAGAGCCGCTCTCCACGAAGATCTCCTTCGTGAACGACCAAGGAGCCAAGTATGTTATCGAGTGGGCGATCGGATGCGGGAACGACGTGACGCGGCTGAATCCGCTGGGATCGCCGTCCCTCTGCGCCAAGAAATACTATCACACCATCAAACTGCCCGACGGGACCGCCGGCGAACTGGGCGCCGTTCAGCCGACCGGCGTGCTGCGGATCGATCGGGATAACAAGGTTGTCAAGGTGTTCATTGACGGTCAGACTGCCGCCGTCGGAGCCCTGGGCCAAGTGGGCCAACTGGTCGGATTCAGGATCGACGTGGTCAAGGCCAAGAACGGCACGCTGTTCTTCACGGACTTCAAGATCGCGCGTTAGCGGCGGCGAGACAAAGCCAAAACGTGGCTCAATACCCGGGCCGTCGCGCGCACGACGCCTCAGCGCCTTGCCGAGCGCGACCTGGAGGGCGAGGTGCGCTCTTGGCTGGGGACAATTGGCAATCAGAGTGTGGAGCCGGTCAGTACGGCATCCACGGCCTCAAAGATCGAGTTGTCCTTGTCCGACTTCTGGCTGCCGTTGCCCAGCAGATCGAGCTCATCAAGCCACCGCAGGTAGCCCAACGCAGCGGCCAGATTGCCTGAGCTGAGGGCCGCATCATATGCGGCCATGGCAGCCGCGGCTGTCGGCCGAATGACCACCGCCGGATAGGAATCCAATGTTGTGCTCTGACTGCGAACCGCGCTGAGCACCAGTGCCGGCGCCGGGCGCTTCATTCATGCCGCTGACCAATACATTCACCGTCGCCCTGTCGGCGGGCCCCTTGCTGTCCTGGATCGTATAGGTACACGTGTCCCACAGCGACTGGCCGGCCGTCAACGCTTGCAAGGTCGTGGAAACACTCGGATCGTAACGGATCGTCTGATCGGCATTGATCGCGAGCGACGCCCCCAGGCTGCTGGCGGCATCCACCTGAGACACGCTCAACGCCCCGCTGGCGTTGCTGTCGTTGCTCAACACGGCGATCGACACGGCCGTGGCCTTGTCGGTGGCCGCCGCGTCGTCCGTGGCCACCACCGCCGGCGCAGTAATCAGCTCCAGCATCGTCCACGGTGTCGTGGCATTGTATCGCGGAATCACCTGGTCGGCCGAGTTCACCAGCCGGTCGCGGTTGTAGTCGTAGGGATTGTCGATGGCAGCCGGGTTGAACGGCGTGCTCGGATTCAGCCGGGCCGCCACGTCATCGGCGCTGTTGACCAGGGTATCGGTGGCGGAGTTGCCCGACTCGCCCACGGCGTTGCCGTAGTAGAACACGTCGTTTTGGGCCAGGCCCGTGTTGGCCGTGGCCTTCACCGTCACTTGGAGCCAGGTGTTCTGAATGGCGTTGTCGGCCCAGATGATCGTCACCCGGTCCACGCCGTTGACCTGCCGCACGGTGACGCTTAACGGGGCCGGGGCGGGATCCCATGTGTCGGGCGTCGTGGTGTTGCCCATCTTGAACTCGAAATCGGCGGCCGTGACGGTGCCCGGCAGATAGTCGAAATCCACCATGATGCCGTTGATGCCCAGGCTGTAGCTGGTGTAGTTGTTGAAGGTGGCGGTTTGGCCGGGCAGGAGGGCCGTCTTGCTCAAGTGCGGATCGCTGGAGTTCTCCGGCGCGATGGCGTTGTTGTCATAGGCGTTGGCGGCCGGATCGCCACTGGGGTTGGCCGGGTCGGCGTCCCATGTCGAGTTGTTGTAGAAGATGTGCCGGCCGACGACTTGGGCCAGGGAATACGTGACCGTGTTGTCGGTGCTGGCGGAGGCCGTGTTGGGGTTGTTGGCCCCATCGTGGGCCACGCCGGCGGCCACGGTTGCGATCACCGTCCCGTTGCCGGTCATCCCGCTGACGGCCACGTTGTAAGTGAGATCGTCGCCGGTGGGGTTGGTGACCACCACGGTCGTCGCCCCCGCCGTGCCGCTCAGCGTCACGCCCCCACTGGTAAAATCAAAGACCGGCTCGCTGAAAACTGCGGTGAAGTTGATCGGCGACGTAATGCTTGGGTCGGCCTGGCCGACGGCCTGGTCAATGGTCACGGTCGGGTTCAACGTGTCGATGCTGAAGACGGCGGCGAAGTCAGCCTGGTTCTGTGTGTTTCCCGCCACGTCCTTGGCCCCAGTCACGCGAACGTCAACATTTTGCAGCGTGACGTTCAAGTCGGCGACGTCGTATCGGGCCACGTAGGTCGTATTGTTGCTCCAGCCGCTAACCGAGCCGTCAAACGTCAACGTGCCGCCGGGATTCTCTACCGGGAACGAAATCGCTGGCGCCACGGCGGTATTCATCGCCTCGTTGAAGGTTACCGTCATGGCAAAGGTCGCCACGCCCACGTTGGCGTCGGCCACGGTCGCCGGAGTCGGGATCAGGCTGCTCACCGTCGGCGGCGTGACATCGGTGGGCGTCCCCCGCAGCGTCACGTCGTCAATATTCCAGCCACAATAAGTGTTTGATGACATTCGTCGTCCCCATGCCCCAACGGATGTAAACCGTGGGCTGGTTGTCGGCCACGGCAGCGATACTGTATTCTGGGTTGGACCATGCCGTCTCATTCAGGTTAGTGGTCGGGTTCTGCCCAGACCGTGGTCCAGGTGGTCCCGTTGTTGGAGACTTGCACATAGGCGTGGTCGCGGGTCGAGCGATCCACTCCCAGCCATCGCCAAAAATCGAGCGTCACGCCGGTGTACCCGGAGCAGTTGATGGCGGTGGTGGTGACCCAGTACGTCGTGGTCATATTATTGGGATACTGCGCCGGAGAGGTTGTATCCGATAACGTCGATCCCAGTATGGCCCGCGGCCGGATCGCCGCCGCTGCCGGTGGGATGGCCCCAGGCCCATTGGCCCTGGTAAGTCCAACCGGGATCCGTATCCATGCTGGCCGAGTAGAAGGTGGTGGCGGGGGCGAGGGCAGGCACGAGGAGGTTGGCCACCGGAGAGCCGCGGCCAGTGACCAGATCGTAGCCCGTCCCGGCCGAGTAACCGCCGTTGCTGCCGCTGGTGACGTCGTGGAAATCGGCCGCCGGCAACGAGTAGAGCAACGGCAAAGTCTGCGACGGTCCGTCCAAGGTGGTCATGCCCTGGGAAACTCGTAGTTGGTCGCTAATCGCGATCAGGCCGGCCCAGCAGGGGGCCGAGAGACTGGTGCCGCCGACGTCCAGCCAGCCGCTGTAGCCGTACGTATCGTAAACGCTCACGCCCGAATGGGGGTCGGCGTCGAAGGCCACGTCAGGGATCGTGCGCTTGGTTGTGCTCTGGCTGACCACGCCGATTTGATACGAGGGCTGGCTTTCGTCTGTGCTGGTGCCGCCACCGCTATCGCTCCAGCCAGTTTCGCTGACGTAAGCGTAGGTCGACGTGTCGACCGACAGAGTGGTGCCGCCCACGGCCACCACGTTGGGCGAGTAGGCGGGATAGTCCCCCGGTGAACCATCGTCGCCCGTGGACGCCAGGAACGTCACCCCCGTGTGTCCGCTCGGTGTGGTGAAGTACGAATCGTAGGAGGTCTCGCCGCCGAACTCACTACCGCCCCAACTCATCGACACCACGGAGACGGCGGGATAGTTCCGGGCGGTGTTGACGGCAGTCATCATATCCGAGAAGGAATCGCTGTTCGCTTCGACGAGGATGATGCTGGCCCCGGGTGCGATGGCATGGGCCCATTCAACGTCCAGCGCTTCCTCCACGCCCCAACCTGTGTCTCCCGCCGGATAGCCGCCGGCGACTCCGCCCTGGTTGAGCTTGGTGAAATTGGCGGCCGGAAGGCCGTACGTCGTGCAAAACACTTGCAGGTCGCTGGCAACGTTGGGATTATCGTAGGCGTCGACGATGGCTATGGTCTGGCCGGTGCCATCCCCGGCGATCTGATCGATCCCGTAAGCAGCCCGAATTTGCAGCGGGGTCATTGACGAGATCACCGTCAGCGGGGCAACCTGCTGCGATCCGCCGGAGACGTGAGAGGTTGTCGCAGGATCGAGCACGACATGATGAAACTCGACGTCGACGCTCAGCAGCGCCCGCTCCTCCATCGGCTCGAACCGCAGAATGCGGAGGCCCGCGGCCAATTCAGAGTCTCGCCTGCTCATTCGCCCGTGCCTGCTCCGCCGACGTCGCTCCCGCCTGCCCGATAGCCCCGACGTGAACAGAAAGCCACTCATCGCGACTCCTCCGGTGGTCCAGAGCATCCGAGCACTATTATAACGATTTCCGCTGTTTTAACAAACTGTTAGTTCGACTTTTTCCCTTCTTGAGGGGCGTTTATGATTGGTTTTGCTATGAAAAAGCGAGCGGCCTTTTCACATCGACAATTCCGCCGTCCCGTATTTTTCGTACAGCCGCCGGGCAGTGGTTGCCGGATCGCCGGTAGGATCGACGGAGAATTTCTCCGCGGTCGCTTCGAGCCATCGAGCTTCGAACTCGACCCGCCAACGGTCGTAGCTTTCGGCATCCAGTGGCTGATTGTCGGCCAGCGACGTGTCGAGCCGGGCAATAAACTCCTGCCAACGCGGCAAGTAATAGGTGCGTAGCAGGCCGTTCCACTGGCGATGGGCATAGTCGGTCAACACTCCGCCCGGCTTGTGCCACGTGGTGAGGATCTGCCGCGCGTTGCGCTCGTAGTACAGCGCCTCGGCCGGATTGGCCGCCCAACGCCGCGCGTCGGCCAGCCAGCGTCCCAAGAGGAATTCGTGGCGCGTGCCCACCAGCGTATCGAGGTCGTGGCCGATTTCCAGGAACCGCGCGGCGGCTGCACGGAAGGCGGGAAGGTCCTTGTCCGCATAGGCCCGCATCATCTGTCTGTGGACCACAGCCGCGTGGTTGCCAAGAACTTGCCGCGTGAGGTTCACGACGTCGAACTGGTAGCCGTCGGAGGCAGCGCAAGCGGGATCCGCCTTGAACATCTCGGCCAGTGCAGCGACCAGGTCCGCTTGCTCGTAGGGAATCTTGGGGTCTGCCCAGCGGGTGAAGGGGCGAATCTTGGGGATCGCTTCCAGAATGATGCCGTGCCCCCGGATGCCCATCGCATTGTCGACCAACACCTTGTCGGCCAGCATGCGCCACGCTTTGACGTTGGCGGGATCAGGACGGCCGGCGCGCCGGCTGGCGTAGGCGTCCACCCATTGCGTCAGGTCCGGTTTTCCGTCGGAGTGCCAAGGCTGCTCCAAGAGAAGGTCGTAGGCAATGGGGTTGACGTTGAGTCCCTCCAACGTCGAGCCCACGCCGGCGCAGTTGGCCACCGGCAATGCCTGTGCAAGGCGGGTGGCCAGCTTGTGGAACGGGGCCACGAGGTGCGTGTTGCCGCCGAAGTTGGCCAGATAGCACCAAATGAAGGGCGCGCCGAAGAACCCCTCCGTTGTCCGATACAGTTCGGTTTCTTCGCACACGTAGTCCAGCAACACCATGCGGCCCTTGGGCACCGCGCCGATCATGGCGGAAAGCCGCGGCAGCGTCCACTTCTTGTCGGCATAGAATGTCCAGGACATCTGATACCAGACCGATTGCGGGTCGGCTTCGGCCATTCCCTCGTAGATCGACCTGGCCACGCTGGCCAGATAATCGGGCTCCCAACTCGGGGGCGAAATCTCGTTGAACGGATCGGTTCCGTAGAGATGGTCAGAACCGAAAAGCTTGCGCTGCGTCTTGAGAAAACGGGCCTGCACGTCCTTGAACAAGGGATCGGTGGGGTCGAGGAACCAGGTGGCATAGGCGGCGTCCATTCCGCCCCAACCGGGCCGGATTTGCGTGATCTTGGCTTCCGGCTTGAGTGTCTTGATCGCCTCGGGAACGTGGCCCGCAAACGCCGAAAGAATCGGCTTCATGCCGAGCAGGTGCGCCGGGCAAGGACCTGCTGCTGGAGCTTTCGTTGGCCGTCGATGTACGACGTGGGCAAGGGCCCGCCCCACTTGTCGAGATTCGCCATGCGGTGCCACGGCAAATGGGCGGGCCCCGAGAAGTACGCCCTAACCTGTTCCGGTTGCATGCCGTACGAGGTCCATACCCGCAGCCATACCGCCTCCTGACCGCATTGCATAAGCGGGCGGTTGATGCCGTTCATGGCCATCCAGTCGACGAACCGTTGCCATTGGTCCCAGTGCCACCACGGCAACGTATAGCCGTAGGTGCAATAGTTGAAAAAGAACCGCTCGCGGGTCCCACAGGTCTGACGCACTCTTGCCGGAGGCTTGGGCAACTCGCCATTGATTTGTAACGGTCCCGTCGCTTGCCAATCGAAATTCGTTCGGCCGTAATAGCGGAGATACCAATTGAAGGCCACTGCGAGGCTCATCGCGTCGTTGCCGCGTAGCACGATCCTTCCCCGGTCGGCCTCGATTTCGAAGACGTCCTTGCCGCTGTCCGGCGGGATGAGCTCGCAGGCGAACTCCCCGGCTTGTGCCGGCAGGACGCGCCGTATCAACCCTTGCGCGGCCGCGACGGCATCCGTGCCTGCTGCGGCTTGTCCCGGTTTCGCGGCAGGCTGATTGGTTGATTCCGTAGCACCTTGCGAAACGCAGACGGAGGACAACAGCAAGGCAAATAGCAGTAACGACGAGTTCTTCATGCAAGTGACCTCTCGATTACGCCTCTGCTTCGAGCCAGTAGAAAGCCAAAGGATGAAGGACCATGAGAGCCATGATCCCGGGGTCCCGATTCCCGGAAGTCCTTGGCCCCGTGAAAGACCCATACGCGGCATTGCCATGGTTGGCTTACGCTAGCTTTCTCGTGGCTCGGCTGTTCGTTCATCGTGTTGTCCGTGTGATAACCGACAACACGACGCCATTTTACCCGCAACGGTGGCGTTTGCCAGCCAACGGCCTATTGACGGGCGGGTCCGTGGGACGGGCACCTGCCGTGGCGGCTCGATAATGCGGCCCTATCTTATCTCATCAACGGGCCAGGGTCGATTGTCGATGACACCTTGCTGGGCACGCCGATGAAGACGCCGAGAAGGCCGCCAATGATCGAGCCAACCAGTGCCAGTGCAGCGCCGCGCCTGCTCCCACCCGCCCTCGCTGTTCCCCCGGCTGCCGCCAGAAGTTCCAGGATCTCGCCCAGCATGGCCAGAACCACAAGCGCCACGACAACCTTCCAGCCGATAGCCGCGAGGTCCGCCATCAACTCACCGCGTTCTATCAATGGGAGGAGCATGGGGATTAGTATGAGCGATGGGATTGTGCACGAGGAGGCGATTGCAGGCCCCGCCGCGTTTGTTGCTAGCCGCCGTAAGCGTCGTCGAGAAAACCCGTGGATCTCGCTTGACACAATTGATAGAGAAAGTAGAATCAAATTATCTTCAGAGTTGCGAGCAAAGAAGATCAACTCGTTGTTGTCGACTTGCCGAAAATTATTGGGAATATTTCGACACTTCGCGGCATCTAAGGGGTTAGAGAGATAGGCAGTCCGCAGGCTGCACGGTTTGTTAGCGAGAAGGGATTAGACAGTTCGATGTTCCGGCTAAGTATCACACAACGATGGATAGCGAAAGAACAGTTCGCCGGTCATCCGGCGAGTATGCTCTCCGATTATCCGTTGCGCATGTGACACCGGGCCGCACATATTCCGAAGAATACCGAAAGCCCGGTGTCATAACGACATCGGGTTTTTTTTGTTTTGTTGGGTCGGTAGCTGAGATGGTGTAGCACCTGGCTGAAAACCAGGGGACGCGGATTCGAGCACCGCCCGACCCACTGCGTGAAAGGTGTGCGCAAACACTATGAGTCAACTGCGTGGAAAATATGCGCCGAGATGGCCCGGCAAGTCTATCGGTTTGAGGACGCCGTCCTTCGGGCACCGACTGAAGGTTGGTCCGGGCCGCTGCACATGACCAAGTGGCGCAACTGGTAGACGCGCGACGCTCAGAACGTCGTGCCGCAAGGCTTGGGAGTTCGAGTCTCCCCTTGGTCACTTTCAGATTGCAGGCGCGGCAGGTGCCCAACTGGCTCCCATGAGGCCGGACCGCCCGGTTCGATACCGGGGCCTGCAACTTGAACATGCTGCGGGTGGGCCAGTGCTCAGCCGGGCCCCATGAGCCTGGATGACCCCCGCTGCGCGGCGGTACCCGGTGCGACCCCCGGACGGACCTCTTGGAGATCCGGGCCGCTGGTCCAACGGGAAGACGCTTGGTTTGCACCCAGGTGACCCCCGCTGCGCGTCGGTGCCCGGGTTCGATTCCCCGGCGGTCCACTGGAGTGACGAGAGATTTCGGAAGGTAGCCGGATACGGTTTGCCGGGCCGGTTTGCTAAACCGTGCGACCCCGCAAGGGGTCATGAGGGTTCGACTCCCTTGCCTTCCGCTTATGTCCCCTCGCCCCATGGGAGAGGGCTAGGGTGAGGGCGTGGCGTGCCGACGGACGCGCCGCCCGCACCCCCGGCCCCTCTCCCAAAGGGCGAGGGGAGAACGACGCCCCGATGGTGAAATGGAAATCATGCCTCGGTTCTAACGAGGTGTTCCGGGTTCGACTCCTGGTCGGGACATTTTGAGTCTCGATGGTGTAACGGATCACACAGGACCCTCCGAAGGCCCACGACCACCGCTGCGCGGCGGTGCCCGGGTTCGATTCCTGGTCGAGACACTTGCCCTGCAAGTGTACCGGATAGCACGGCAGACTACGAATCTGCAAGACGGGGTTCGATTCCTCGGTAGGGTGCTGAATGGGAAGCGCTGTCGGAGTGTGGCAGGGTCAATGAGCACGACCCTGCAACATTGGAATGGCGGGATGAGTTCCTTACCAGCGTCCCTGTGTAAAGCGTGGCGTTCCTTCGGAGTAATGGTAGAATCAGTCCTGTTATTGGAACGGCAGGTCGCATGCAATATCGGCACGAAGCAAAGGATAAGACGATGGCTGACGCTGAAAAGAAACGCACGGAGGACATGATTAACCCACATGTGTTTGATCTCTTGCAGGAAGTCCTTCAGAGGTCTTCTGAGCAGAGCGAGCGCGATCGAGTATCACGAGCCTTGCAGTACCTCTTGCTGCGCGTTCCCAGCCGTCGCTCCAGCTCCTCGGTGCGAGGACAACTCTGGCGTGTGCCATCGCAACCGAAGGGGATAAAATCCCCCACCTTCCACCGATCGCCGAAAATCGCTTCGACACGCCCGCGAATCCCCGCCGCCAACGCCCGGAGGACGGGCATGGGAAGCTTGGCGAGAGCCTTGTCGAAGCCCGTAAAAGACACCCCGGGACGCTTGCGTTTACGATCAAGAACACCTCTCATCCAGACTCGGCATTGAGTGCCACTGGCCGCTTGCCGGCCAGTGCATGAACCGGCCGCGGCTCGGGGTGACAAGTAGCCCATGACGACCGTCAATTCCGATTGATCGCGGCCTTATGCAGAATGCAGAAGAGGCCTCCGCGCCGGCCGAAGCCGCTCGCGGAGGCCTCCTTTTCGCATCGCGATTTGGTCCATTCCCGGCGGGGCCGGGAAATCAGCGGACCGCTCGACTAGTGAGCGGCCGCGACTTGTTCGGGCTGAGTGGTGTTGAAGCCGAAGGCCACGGCGTTGATCTGTCCAGCCGTCAGCACGACCGTCTGGGTGTCCTCCAGCAGTTGGCCCTTGCGGACCACTTGGGCCTGAACGACGTACTTGTAGCTCAGGCCCGGCTTCAGCCCGTACGAGACGAACTGGCGCCGGCTGCCGGTGCTGCGGGTCTCCAGGCCGTTGACCGTCACCTTGGCGTCGTATGGCACCCAAACCGTCAGCACGCCGCTCTCGTCGGCCGACATTCCGGTGGTCTTCGGGGCGCGGGCATCGGCGTTGCACCCGGCATGGCAGGCGCACCCGGCATGGCAGGCGCAGGCTCCGCCGGAGCGGGCACTGTCGGGGCGGGCTCCGTCGGCATGGCCGGCGGCTCCACTACGGGCTTCTTCGCCGGCGTCGGGCGCCATCGGCGGTTTGCCGCCGGGCGCAGCGCTCGACGAATCGCCACCGCAGGTGTCGCACGTGCCACAGCCGCTCCAGCAGCCGCTATACCAGCCGCCACAACAACCGCCGCACCAACCGGCCCGATACCATCGGCACGGTCCGAGCAGCAGCCGTCGGATCGGCCCAGGCCGGCAACCCAAGTACCACCCGCAACTGTCGTAACAGCTCGGGTAGCAGCTTACCGTGGCATAGCCGCAGCCGTAACCGCAACCATAGCCCCAGCCGTAACTGTAAGTCAATCCCACCGGACGATACCCGCCCCACCACTGGGCATCCGCCTGAGGGGCCGCGGACGACAGGGCCACCGCCACCACCACACCAATCAGCAGACACTTCAAGCTTGGTCGAATCATGTGTTTCTCACTCCCTTCCAATAGGACAGACGAAATACCCAAGCCTCTCACCTAAACATAGCAGCCGCATGTCAAAAATCAAGTAGCTTGGGAAGACTTGCGCAATATCGCAGACTGCGAAAAACACACAGTTTGGATCGTTTTTTCTTTGCATGGCTCCTGCCGACGTGCCCCTTCTGCAATCGCCAACCGCACAATTGACATAAGCGTAATAAACATAGTAGGTTGCGTATGCTGCCACTGCGAACAACGGAGATTTCGTGAAACCGGCTGCCTGGGCCCGCCAACTGCCCTGGTCGATTGTCGCCGCCGCCATCCTGCTGGTCGGCCTGGGCTGGCTGGGGATCGCCCGCGTCGAGGAACTCACCGACGGCAGCGGCCGGCTCCTGCACCAGCAGATGGCCTATCTCGGCGATCGCCCTGGCGGCCATGCTGCTGCTGACGATCCCCAACTACCGGGTGCTCTGCCGCTTCAGCTACGCGCTGTTCCTGCTGGCGATCGTCCTGCTGGCGGTCGTATACCTTTTCCCGCCGATCAACAACGCCCATCGCTGGATTCGCCTGGGACCGGTCGGGTTCCAGCCTTCGGAAGCTGGCCAAGGTGGCGTTCGTGCTGGCGCTGGCCCGATACCTGATGTATCGCGACAACTACCGGCGGCTGCGAGGGCTTGCTGGCGCCGCTGGCGCTGACGCTTGCTGCCCGTGCTGTTGATCCTCAAGGAGCCCGACCTGGGCACGTCGCTGGTGCTTCTTGCCGGTGTTCTTCGTGATGCTCTTTGCGGCCGGGGCCAAGCGCAGCGACCTGGCCTGCGTCGTGCTGGCGGGCTTGCTGGTGCTGCCGCTGCTGTGGACGCAGATGAGCCGCGAGCAGAAGTCGCGGATCACGGCGCTGTTCGATCAGCCGCCGCCGGGCCGCCAGCCGAGCGACAACGCCTATCATCTGTACCAGGCCAAGCAGTTGCGGGCGCTGGGCGGCGTCTGGGGCAGCTTCTTCACCGGCCAGCCGACCGACGACCTGGCCGCCTACCGCCTGCCCGAGGCCCAGAGCGATTTCATCTTCTGCGTGGTGGGAGAGCGTTTCGGGCTGCCGGGCATGGCCCTGGTGTTGGGGCTGTTCGCCCTGCTGGTGTGGCGGGGACTGGCCATCGCCGCCGAGACCCGCGAGCCGTTCGGACGGCTGCTGGCCGTCGGGCGTGGCGGCGCTGTTTGCCGTCGAGGTGCTGATCAACACCGGCATGACCGTCGGACTGCTGCCCATCACGGGGCTGTCGCTGCCGCTGGTGAGTCACGGCGGCTCGGGCCTGTTGGCCCACGCCGTGGCCCTGGGCCTGCTGCTGAACGTCGGCCTTCGGCCCGGCTACGAAGTGACCAACGAGCCGTTTCGGTACGTAGTGGAAAGTGGCTAGTGATTGTGGTTGGTGGCTAGTGGTCGGTGAACAACCGTCAGTAGAAGTCATCGAAGCGACAAAGGCGATGAACTGCGCACCACTGACCACTAGCCACCCTTCCCTACTTCTTCACCGCCTTCACTTCGATGGCGTCGAACGAGATTTCGCCCACCGCGCCGAGCAGGCCGATGCGGAGGACCGCCTCGCGGGCCTTCAGGGGCACGTTGATCCGCTTGGTTTCGGGTTGCCAATCGAACGTGCCGCGCCAGGGGCCCAGACCGGCCTCGCCCACCGGTGGCCCGGTTCTCGTCGTAGAAACTGATGACGATGCCGGGCAATTGCTGTGCGTTCTGGCCGGGCCGGATGTCCTTGCCGCGGACCTGCGCCGAAAGCTGCAACTGCGGGCACCTTCCGCCCGTCGACGGCGAATCCTTGCAGGGCCTGGCTGTTGCGGCCCGGCGTGGCGTTGCTGAAGGTGACGTAACGCTCGCCCTCGGGGGCGTCCTTGGCCGTCGACGACCTTCAGTTGCCGCTGATAGTGCCAGCCGGTCGGAGCGGGCGGATCGCCGGCGACGCTCTCGAAGCCGCCGTTGTCGATCGCCGGCCTGGTCGGGTCGGGCAGCACCTCGCGGCCCGCCTCGGCCTTGCCGGTCATCGGCACGAACAGCGTCGGCTGCAACGCCTCGGACACCATCTTGCCGTCGGTCTTCTTCAGCAGGTAGAGCGTCTGCTGATATCGCTCGCCCACGGGAATCACCATCCGCCCGCCTTCCTTGAGTTGCTCGACCAAGGCCGGCGGCACCTTCTCCGGCGAGCAGGTGACGATGATCTTGTCGAACGGGGCGTGTTCCGGCCAGCCCTGGTAGCCGTCGCCCACCTTCACGTGGACGTTGTCGTAGTGCAGCCTCTCCAGCATCTTGCGCCGCCTTGTGGCCCGAGCGGGGCGACGATCTCGATCGTGTACACCTCGCTGACCAGCTTCGACAGCACGGCCGCCTGGTAGCCGCTGCCGGTGCCGATCTCCAGCACCTTGTCGGCCGGCTGCGGATCGAGGGCCTCGGTCATGTAGGCCACGACGAACGGCGGCGAGATGGTCTGCCCTTCGCCGATGGGCAAGGCCATGTCGAAGTAGGCGTGCTTGCGCTGGTTCAGCGGCACGAACTCGTGCCGGGGCGTGTTCGCGCATGGCCTCGATCACCCGCTTGTTCTTCACCCCCGCGGCGACGATCTCCTCGTCGACCATTTTGTTCCGGGCGGCGTCGAGGGCCGCGCGCGATTGGGCCCAAGCGGCCGTCGCGCCCAAGGCAAGCACCAGGAAACAGACCAAGCTTTGTCGGATAAGGTTCTTTGTCACCATATCGTATGCACACATGCACTTTGATGGATCAACTTGTCCTTGGTGAGGAGGGTCGCATTTTCCTCCTGCGCCGTGGCGACGATGATCTGATCCGCGGGATCGGCAGAGGTCAAGTTGCGGCAACACGCGTGGAGCGGTAGGCGATCACCGGGCTCAGCGACACCAGTCGAAGCTTGGGCATGGCCAAGGCGGTCTCCAGCCAATCCCGCGGATCGCAAGAGATTCCAACTCGCCCCTTTTCCAGGAGCTTGCAGAATTCCCACACGGAGATCGCCGACAAGAGAATCTCTTCGTACTTTCTGCGACGCCGCAATCAGCCCCTTGACCTTGCGCGAGAGGTTCTCGGGACGCATGTTCCACCACACCCACACGTGCGTGTCGAGCAAATACTTCACTTGCAGGCGCTCCAGATCGATTCGCCCAACGGCGAGACGATGTCTTTCTCGAACACCAGCGTTTCCGACGATCTTGCCGGGTGCGGGCGATTCGTCGCCATGACGGAACGGAATCACTTCCACCAGCGGCTTGCCGCGTTTGGTCACGACAACCGTTTCCTTGGTCCGCGCCACGCGGCCGAGCACTTGCAGGGAATGTGCCTTGAACTCGCTGATGGCCATGGTCTTCATCGGACTTTCATCTCCCAAGGGAAATATAGTCAATTAAGATGACCATGTCAAGGAGTCGTTCTTAGATCCGAAGCGTTCGACCTGCAAACCGAATTCCTAGGACAGCAAGCCTTCGCTGCTGTGGACAGTTCTTCGGAATGGCCACCTTGCCGCTCGCTATCCAGACATACTGGTTGGCCATACGGTTCATACGGTTGAGCAATGGAGCCGACGCCGTGAGCCACTGTTTCAGCCACAAGTGCTTTTTGCACACTTCGTCGGCGCCATGAGCCGTTGCCGCCGAATGTACTTCGACCCAGACCACATACTCCGGTTTTCCCCTTTCACGAACTCCAACTCCATAATCCCAACGAGGATCATTGGGATAGGTTCTCGCCAAAGCCGCGTCGAGGTTCACACTTCCGGTTATGTTATCGGCATTCTTAGGATCAATGCGTTTCTGATCGGCCTTCTCCAATCCATGAAGGCCTTTGTGATAGGCATTTTGCAGGGCCGGCGTTTGAGTCACGGCATCACGAAAGGTTATTGGTCTTGTCATTCCGTCGATCCACTGACAACGTCGGCAACCACGTTTGCAACCCGTCCGCTGAACTCCGTTAATCCACCCCAGCCCGCTTCCGCGGCCTCTTCCGCGCCGGGATCGAGGTTTGAAATATCGTGTGTATGGCCGGAGTCCGGGTCAAAATAGTAGACGCGGGCTTCCTTTTCGAGGACTTTATCCGCCATGGATTTCGTATCAGCTCGGGGCGAGTCCATATCAAAGATTTTCAGGAGCGCCCTCGAGTCAGCTTTGTAATGTTGGCAGACTTTAATGGCCCACACCACATCCAACACATGAGGCGAATGTGTGGAAATGCAAACTCGGTAACCGCGAGAAAGCAGTTCCAGAGCGAATAGCATTACCGCCGAAATCGCCTTCGGGTGGAGCCCCATCTCAAGCTCTTCGATAACGACCCACTCAATGCTATCGCGAGTGGGAACTTTTGTGGGCGGGAGCAAATAATAGAGTCCCATCAGCAACGGCACGAATTCCCGTTGTCCGGCGGACCAAACCATATAAGGAAGTGGTTTGTCATTTTCCGTTGAACTTAGGACAAGTCGCTTTTGTGCGCCCTGTTTATCCACCCGCAATACGAAATTCGAAAAGATGGCGGATTGCAGCAAATCCCGCAGATCTGCCTTGAGTCGCTGCTTGTGAGGAAAGAGTGATGCTTCGCGGCCGAACCCCGATTCCATGAGGGAACGAATTTTCTCGCTGAAGTCTCTTACCGTAAACGGATCGCCATAGCTGTAGTCGGTGAACGGGCGCGGCCATCCCTGCCCAAGTGTCAACACCCGTTGTGCGGGAATGAAGAACAAAGACTCTTCCTTGTTCTTCTTCTGGCGACTGACTAGCTTTTCAAGGTCAACGGCATCGCCCCGAAAAATGATTGTGCTTCGTCCCTTATGCCAGACGCTCCGCATCCCTTCGCCGAGAAAAACGTCAAGAAACTCCTCGGCCTTGTGGTTCCAGTCCAGCCCATAACGCTTCAGTTTTTCAAGGACGGCACCCGTATCGACCAACAACTTCAGAAGTTCCAGAAAAATGCTTTTCCCGGTAGCTTGCGGACCAACTAAAACTGTCAGGTCGCCAAATTGAACGTCCGCTTTCCTGATTTGGCCAAGATCCGAAACCTGTAGAGTTGTAGTCGGCATAGTCCACCGTTGGGGGGGTGCTTGTCTTTGGACGTCGTTATTTGCCCCATTGTCCGGGATTTTGCGATGTTAGCAAGGGGCGGCGGTGTTCGGGGCAACGAAAGGGAGAGGAGGGGACATTCCTGCGTTGGCGATACAGCTCCCGTCAGCCACCTAAGTGTGGCGGCCCTGTTTCCCGGCATCTGCATCTGCGATAATCCCGATCATGTTGAACCAACCCCTGAAAGACCTCATCGTCGATCGCCTGCTGCCGCAGGTGCAGACGCCGGCCCAGTACATCGGCGGCGAATGGAACGCCGTGGTCAAGGACCACCGCTCGCTGCGCGGCAAGCTCTGCCTCGCCTTTCCCGACGCCTACTCGATCGGCATGAGCCACCACGGGCTGCAGGTGCTCTACGACGTGATGAACCGCCGCGACGATTGGGCCTGCGAGCGGGCCTTCTGCCCGCTGGCCGACATGGAGCAATTGCTCCGCGAGCACCGCCTGCCGCTCTACAGCCTGGAAACGCTTCACGCCGCTTCGTGCAGTTCGACGTGCTCGGCTTCACGCTGCAATACGACCTCTGCTACAGCAACGTGCTGACGATGCTCGACCTGGGCGGGATTCCGCTCGCGGCCGAAGAGCGGACGGCCGAGCATCCGCTGGTGATCGCCGGCGGGCCGTGCGCGGTGAACCCCGAGCCGATGGCCCGGTTCATCGACCTGTTCGTGATCGGCGACGGCGAAGAGGCGCTGCCCGAGGTGTGCGACCTGTGGGTGCAACTGAAGCAATCGCGACCGGTGGTGGACCAGGGCGATCGTGTGGCGGATTGGGACGTCGCCGTCGATGCGATCGCGAGGCGATGCTGGCCGAGATGGCCGCCCGGCTGCCCTACGTCTATGTGCCGCGCTTCTACCAGCCGCAGGAACACGGCGACGGTCGGCCGTCGTCGGTCCGTGCCGATTCGCGGCGACGTGCCCGACGCGGATCGAGCCGGCCGTGGTGGCCGACCTGGACGCGTTTCCGCCGCCGCGCGGCCCCGGTCGTGCCGTACGTCGAGTGCGTGCAGGACCGGATCGCCATCGAGATCATGCGCGGCTGTCCGGGCAAGTGCCGCTTCTGCCAGAGCACGACGATCAAGCGGCCGCTGCGGTTCCGCAAGGTCGAAACGATCGTTGCAGGCGGCCCTGGAACAGTACCGCAACACGGGCTACAACGAAATCTCGCTGCTGTCGCTCTCCACCAGCGATTATCCCGCAGTTCGACGAGTTGATGCGGCGGCTGCAAGAGACGTTCCGCCCGCTGGGCGTGAGCGTGTCGCTGCCCAGCCTGCGGATCAACGAGCAATTGCGGCTGGTCGGCGATCTGATGAACACCGACCGCCATTCGGGCCTGACGCTGGCGCCGGAGGCCGCCCGCGACGACATGCGCCGGCAGATCGGCAAGCCGATCACCAACGACGACCTCTACGCCGGCTGCCGCCGGGCGTTCGAGAACGGCTTTTCGCGGGTGAAGCTGTACTTCATGTGCGGCCTGCCCGGCGAGCGGGAAACCGACCTGGAAGGGATCATCGAGATGTCGGAGACGATCTCGCGGCTGGGCCAGGAAGTCAGCGGCCGGCCGGCGACGGTGGTGGCCAACGTGTCGAACTTCGTGCCCAAGCCGCAGACGCCCTTCCAGTGGAACGCCATGCAGCGGCGCGAGTATTTCGCTTGGGCGCACGAGTTCTTGCACCGGCGGAAGCGGCTGCGGAGCGTGCAGTTGCGGTGCCACGACGTGGAGGCGAGCCTGTTGGAAGGCGTGATGTGCCGCGGCGACCGGCGGGTGGGCGAGGCGATCGAGTTGGCCTGGCGGCGCGGCGCCCGGTTCGACGGCTGGGCGGAAAAGTTGCAGCCGCGAGTTTGGTGGCAAGCGCTTGGCCGACGCCGGCATCGACGTGGAAAAAACGCTCCACCTCCCCTGCCCTGCCGCGCCGCCCTGCCCTGGGATCACATCGGCATCCGGCAAGGCCGCGGATATTTGGAGCGGGAGCAGCAATCGTCCGCCGAGCAAGCCGTCGGCACGGGGTGAGCTGTTGACAATCTGAAGACCATCATCCCCAGCCGAAAGGCGACTGCGAAGTACTTGAAGGAGAACCAATGAACAAGGTTTATTTCGACGATGAGGAAAAGGAATTGGCCGAATCCTTCGAGCGCGGCGAGTGGCGGCCTGTCAAGAATGTGAAACGCGAGGTCCGACAACTCCGCGATGCCGCGAAGAACACGATGCGGAAGGATGCCAGAATCAACATCCGTCTGTCG
Source organism: uncultured Planctomycetaceae bacterium (assembly GCA_963759115.1). Lineage (GTDB taxonomy): Bacteria > Planctomycetota > Planctomycetia > Pirellulales > Thermoguttaceae > CAVWXT01. The sequence continues at coordinate 737,663 of CAVWXT010000005.1, read as the reverse complement.
TCGAAGGACCTCGGCGACGTTCAGGTGATTGCGGCGCGGGAAGGCATTCCCTACCAAACGTTGCTGTCCAGCATCATCCACAAATACGTGTCGGGAACGCTGATCAAGAAGAGATAGGAACTACTGCAATGTTTCCACGAGTAATTGGGGTTCGCCATCTGAAGGACTACGAACTCGAAATCCGCTTTTCGGATGGTACGGTTGCGAAATTGGATTTTCGCCCGCGGATTGTGGGACGCGGCGGCGTGTTTGCGCCACTGGAAGGTGTGGCGTTCTTCAAGCAAGTAACGGTGGACCGAGAGGCGGGTACGCTTGCTTGGCCAAATGGCGTGGACTTGTGCCCCGATGTGCTCTATGCCGATGCCACCGGAAGATCTATTGCCGAGTTGGGCACGCAGTTGGAAGTCGTCTGAATGAGAAGAGTCCAATATCGCTGCTCCGATCGCTAAGCGGGCCCGCGTACGGTCGATGCCCGCGGGGCACCGGCCTCGAATTCCGGTCCTCTCCCCTGCCCCGCCGCGCGACGCACCACTTGCGGGTTTCCATAAAGCCGATTGAGCCAACAGTGATAGGAGAGCTGTCATCGGGCAGGCTAAATAGACTTGCGCGATCCTGGGAGGATTAGGTAAAACAAGGACTCACAACCACTTGCGTCGATTTGGAAGACGCAGCAAGTGAAAGGAGTCCCTGATGAAAGTCCAACGGAAAGTACACCAGACGTGGCAGACATTGTCAACACGCGAGCGCCGGATTTTGAGGGCCTTCGCGAAGGCGGCACGCGATGCCGGACTGCGTGGCCGATGCAAGATTATCTTGAGCCTGGTGCAAGGGAAATCCCCCGCGGCGATCGTGGCGGGCGGGCAATGCTCGGAGTCCCAGGTGTATCGAACAGCACAACGATTCATCGACGAAGGGCCGAGCGGGCTGGCCGACCGGCGGGAGGACAACGGCGAAGCGAAGGTGAGCGAGGAGTACGAAGCCGCGTTGTTCGAGGTAGTTGCCAAGTCGCCGCGGGACTACCGGCACCGGCGTCCGACGTGGACCCAAGAGCTGCTCGCGTTGGTCTTGGCCAAGGAGACAGGTGTCCGCATCAGTTGCACAACGATGAGTCGCCTGCTGAAGCGGTTGCGGATTCGTTTGGGCCGTCCCAAGCCGATCGTGGGCTGTCCGTGGAAGAAAGCCCGGAAAACACGGCGATTGCGGCTCCTGAGACGGTTGATCGAGACCTTGCCCAAGGACGAGGTCATCGTCTATGTGGACGAGGTGGACATTCACCTGAATCCCAAGATCGGTCCAGACTGGATGCTTCGCGGGACGCAAAAAACGGTGTTGACGCCCGGCAAGAACGAGAAACGTTATTTGGCCGGGGCGCTCAACGCCCGCACAGGCCGCTTGACCTGGGTCGAGGCGGAGCGCAAGACCAGCCTGCTGTTCATCTGGCAGTTGTGGTACTTGCTGCAGCGCGATTATCCGGACGCCAAACGGATCCATCTGATCCTCGACAACTACCGCATCCACAGCAGCCGACAAGTCGAACTGGTCCTGGCGAAGCTGGGCGACAAAGTACAGTTGCACTTCCTCCCGCCCTACTGCCCGGACCACAACCGCATCGAGCGGGTGTGGCGCGATCTGCACGCGAACGTCACTCGAAACCATCAGTGCCGCACTATGAACGAGTTGATGAAGGAGGTTCGCTGGTATCTCCGCAAGCGGGATAAAGAACTCCAACGCTTGTACGCAACGGAAAAAGCAAACCTCCCAGGATTACGCAAGGCTATTTAGGATACGAACCCGATTTCTTCCCCTTCCTTCTTTCTTCGTGTCTTTGTATCGTTGTGCTAATCTACTCCGTCTCCTGCTCCACCTCTTCCAGCGCCTTATCCGTGCTGGCCGGATCGACGCAGCGGCAGCTCTCGGTCAAGCGGGCGGCGATATCGCCGAGGTCGCCCCGCCAATCCTCCTCGGTCGTGTCCGCAGGGCAGAGTTGCACGAACTCGTTCACCAGCAAGATCAGCCGCAGCACGTGGCGGAAGACCACGCCCTCCTGCTTCTGCAGGCTCTTGCTGGTGACGTACTTGTTAAAGTCGCCGCCGAATTGCAGCAATTCACCCGCCGCCCAGACCGGCGAGGTGCGCAGGTCGCGGACCCCCGGGAAATCGTAGTCGAACAACCGGCGGAGCTTTTCGGCCAACGTCAGCACCCATTTGCGTTCCTCATCGTCGAAACGGCGGCGGTCGCGGTCGGCGGAAAAGGGGACAGTCCCCATTTGCCGGAACGGCCCTTCGGGTGCTTCGCACAAATGGGGACTGTCCCCTTTTCCGCCATTGGGCGAAAGCTCCTCCGGCGTGACCAGCCCGAGTTGCAGCAGATGCGAGTCGAGCCTAAGCGTGGCCAGCGGGCCGGGCGGCAGTTCGTGTTGCTTGGGCACCCGCACGAAATGGCCCACCGACCGCGGCAATTCCAACACGCTCTCCATCGCCTGGATGCGCTCGTTGCGATCGGCAACGCCCAACTGATTCACCAGGAACACGGCGTAGAGCGGGTTCGTGCCGCGAAACAAGAGCAGCCGCGGCAGATTCTCCGTGGCCCGGGCGAACATCGGCTTGTAGGGGTTCGGCTCGGGCGCGGCCGTCTTCTCGGCAAAGCCAAAAGTGAACTCCAGACGCTTGGCGTCCTTGGCCTTTTCGGCGGCCGCGGCTGCTTGGGCTTCGGCCAGCTCGTCGGCCGTCGGCGGTTGCGGTTCCAACGTGACATAGCCCGCCCGCCAGAGCGTGATCAGCATCTGGTCGAGTTCCTTCTGGCCGAGTTCGATCCGGTCTGGGGTCATGAGCCGTTTGCCCACCAGGCGGCGGATGATGTCGACCTCGGGCGAAGCGTCGAGCATGTAGGCCAGCAGCCGCCAGGGCAAGGGGCCGCGGCTGTACAGCTTGCCCGGCGGGGCGGCGCAGAGCTTGTGGAACTGGGCCTCGTTCCAATACTGTTCGTTGGCGCGGCGAGTCGGCATCTTCTTCTTCAGCGCCTTCTTCGCCTTCATCAGGCCCGGGTCTTTCGTGTCCTCGGGAATCTGGTCGTATTTCTCGCGCCAGCGGGCGATCTTCACGTCGTCCTCGTGGGCCAGCACGAACACGTGCCCTTCCTTGTCGAACTGCGGGCGGCCGGCCCGGCCGAAAATCTGGTGCGCCGAGCTGGGATCGAGCAGCTTCTTCTTATCCGGCGGGCCCTTCACGATGCTCGGCACGACCACCGACCGGGCCGGCAGGTTGATGCCTGCCGAAAGCGTTTCCGTGCAGACGGCCACGGAAAGGAGCTTTCGCTGGAAGAGTTCTTCCACCAGGCGGCGGTACTTGGGCAGCACGCCTGCATGATGCACTCCCACGCCGCGCATCAGAAGCTGCTTGAGCTTGGGCCCGGCCCCTTCCGACCAGTCGTACTTCTCCAACTCGGCCACCAATCGCTTCTGCTGGCCGTCGCCGAGCACGCGTTTGCCCTTGAGTTGCTCGGCCACGGTCCAGCACTCTTCGCGGTTGAAGCAAAAGACCAGGGCGGGCGTCGTGCGGGATTGGTCGTCGCCTCCGGCCATCGCTTCGAGTTGCTCGGTCAGCAGCATGTCGCCGACCCAATGGAACTTCAGCGGCACCTTGCGTTCGTCCCCCTTGACCAGTTCCAGCCGGCGGTTGTGGCTCTGCCGCAGCCAGTGCAGGAACTCGACCGCATTGCCCACCGTGGCCGACAAGAGCAGCGTCCGGACGTGCTCCGGCAAGAGCCCCAGCGAGAGCTCCCAGACAATCCCGCGTTCGGGGTCGGTAAAACTATGGAACTCGTCCATCACCACGGCGCTGACGTCGCTGAAGTCAAACGCAATGTTGGGTGGCACGCTCCTGAGCGAAGCGAAGGGCGTCGCGGGCCGTGAGTCCACGCCCTTCGCTTCGCTCAGGGACGTGCCACCCTGGCCGCTGTGCAACAGGCGGTTCAGGAGGATTTCCGCCACCACCACCAGCACGCGGGCGTCCGGGTTCTCGCGGCGGTTGCCGGTGACCAGGCCCACGTCGTCGGGCTGGAAGCCCCATTTTACGGCCGCCGACTGCATTTCGCGGAACTTCTGCTCCGTCAGCGCGATCAGCGGCGTGGTGTAATAGGCGGTCTTTCCCGTGTGCAGGGCCTCGAACAGGGCCGCCTCGGCGATCAGCGTCTTGCCGGTGCCGGTCGGCGCAGACCAGCACGCCCTGGTCGGCCGAGAACCACGCCAACAGCGCCTCTTCTTGGACGCGATACGGCTCGTAGGGAAGCTGATCGAGGTAGCGGCTGACAAGTTCGTCGCGCGTGGGGGCAGCACCATTATTGGTCATGCACTCAACCTTATCCGACCCTTAGGACTTGTTCAAAAATAACTTAGCCGTTTCGTTTTCGTGGACAGATGGTGTAGTTCCATTTGGGTAGGACGGTATGTCGCAACAGCCGCACGGTTGCCTTCGCTTCGTCGGACACCTTGACTTTGGTCGGGTAGAGCTTGGTGTCCAACGATGCGCGGCAGCGAAAGCCCGTGCTCGACCGTGTCGTGCGGATGTTCTTCAGCATGACTTCGTAACTGGTCAGTGGCTCGCCGGCCCAATTGGCACTGATGAGGTTGAACATGCGGTGCTCGATCGGGTTCCACTTGGAGGCTCCTGCGGGATAATGCCCGACCGTGATCGTCAATCTGAATTCGTCAGCCAATTCTTGCAGGCCCACCTTCCAAGCCCAACAACGGTTGCCGTTGGCACCTCCGCTGTCGGCTTCGATGGCCAACCGAGACACACCCGAGTACCGACGCCGCCCAACCTTCAGCCACCACGAGCGAATGGCACGCACGGCAAAGGTCGCTGTCTGATGAGTTGTGCCGATCACGACATAGCCCTCATTGCGATTCTCGTCATAGATGCCGTAGGGATAGGCGCGGCCGCGGGCCAGTGTGGGAAAGTCGTGGTCCAGCACGTCGCGGTCCTCACACCGCCAACTGCGTCCGTTATTTTTGAAGTTGCCCACCAACTCCTTTTTCTTCGTATCCACACTGATTACCGGCCACCCTTGCCGTTGGAATCGCCGTCGCCGACGCCCCAACAGGCGGAATTGCTGATCCCGATAGGGATCTCTCTTCCCACCCAACCGCTTGCGGTTCGATCGCAACGAGTACTTCTGTGCTCGCAGCAACCGAGCCACCGTCACGTGCCCGACCGGTACGCCACGTCGCGTCAATGCAGCGGCCAGGTTGCGGGTGGTCTTGTGCGTCCACCGCAGACCACCCATCGGATCGCCAGCCGTCGCATCCCGCAACAGCCCCTTCAACAACTCCCGCACACGTGGCGTTTTTTTTCGACTCGTTTTCGTCCGCCGCCGGGACGCCGTACTCGCTCTGAAGACGCCACCTGTCCGCGTTCGCTTTCGCGCAATCCCCGGCGGATTGTCATACGGCTCAGGCCGGTGATTTCCGCCACCAACTGGACGCCCCCGTGTCCGCGTTGCCGGGCCACGATCCCGGCGAACAACCGCCGACTCCGTTCGTCCAACTCGGCCATCACTCGATTGATGGCCCGATGGTACGCAACCAAATCCGCATCGCTACGCGAGCGACATCCTCGGCAGCGACACCGGCGAATGCGCCTGCAATCCTTGTCTGCCATGACCGTCTCTCCATCCATGGAAGCGGAATACGCAGATTATACAAACGGCTAACTTATTTTTGAACAGCGACTTACGAACGCCACAAGCCTCGTCGAACATGGCCATGCTGGGCACGATATCAGGCTGGCCACACTTTCCGCCCATGCGATTTCCGTTTCTCGCCCCCCTCCTGCCACGGGTTGACGACTGGGCGCAACGACCGGTAAAATAAGATATTACGTCGCTTGTCGGGGTGTCGGGATCACTTTATGCCGCCGGTGGTAATCGATCTGCGCAGCGCTGAGGATCGGCGCGATGTGGTGCATCGCGCCGTGCAAGCCCTCGCCGAAGGGGGGGTCGTCGCGTTCCCCACCGAAACGGTCTATGGACTGGCCGCCAGTGCGCTGGACGAGGACGCCGTGTGCCGGCTGATACAGTCCAAAGACCGGAAGGCGGCGAAACCGCTGACGCTGGCCATCAAGAGCGCCGACGAGGCCCGCGATTACGCTCCCGATATGTGCCCCCTGGCGCAGCGGCTTGCCCGGCGGTGCTGGCCGGGGCCCGTGACGCTGGTAGTCGACGATTCCCACCCCGAGAGCCTCGTGCGGCAACTGCCGCCCAAGGTGCAGCGGGCGGTTTCGCCCGAACAGGCGATCGGGCTCCGCGTGCCCGGCCACCAGGTGATTCTCGACGTGTTGCGGATGTTGGCCGGCCCGCTGACCCTTACCAGCGCCAATCGCGCCGGATTGCCCGAGGCCGTCACCGCTGGGGAGGTGGTTGATGCCTTCGGCAACGAAATCAGCCTGGTGGTGGACGACGGACCATGCCGCTTTGGCCAGCCGTCGTCGGTGGTGCGGGTCCAATGTGGCCGCTACGAAATCCTGCGGGCGGGCGTGGTGCCGGAACGCACCTTGCAGCGGCTTTCCTGCCTGTTAGTCGTCTTCGTGTGTACGGGCAACACCTGCCGCAGCCCGATGGCCGAATTGCTCTGTCGCGACATGCTTGCCAAACGGTTGAAGTGCAGGATCGACGAGTTGGAGGACCGCGGCGTGATGGTGATGTCGGCGGGAGTGGCTGCCATGTTGGGCGGAAGGGCGGCCGGCGAGGCGATCGAGGCCCTGGATGAACTGGGGCTGGACCTCCGCGGCCACGAAACACAACCCCTGACCGAACCGCTGGTGCGGCACGCCGACGTGATCTACACTATGACCCGTTGCCACCGCGATGCCATCGTGACGCAATGGCCGTCGGCTGCCGAGCGGACCCGCTTGCTGTCGGTCGAAGGCGCCGAGATCTGCGATCCGATTGGATCGCCGGTGGAGTGCTACCGCCGCTGCGTGGCCGAAATCCAAGCGGAACTGAAGACGCGAGTGAACGAACTGCCGTTGCCCCTGAAATAGTCGTAAGTTACAAACTCACAGGCACTTGCAACATCAACGATCCGGGGTCTTGGGGCTTAGGTCTTAGGTCCGGACGTTGATGCCGAGACCCAAAATCCAAGTCCCAAGACCCAAGTCCAAGCCACCCTAACTCCTGGCCCTTCTCATGCGAATAGCCATTGGAACCGACCATCGTGGTTTCTCCATCCGATCGAAGGTCGTCGAGGCGGTGCGGCGGCTGGGCCACGAAGCCATCGACGTGGGCACGTTTTCGCCCGACGCGGTCGATTACCCCGACATCGCCGCCGACGTGGCCCGCAAAGTCAGCCACGGCGAGGCCGATCGCGGGATCCTCGTGTGCGGGACGGGCCTGGGCATGTGCATCGCCGCCAACAAGGTTCCGGGCGTGCGGGCCGCGCCCTGCCACGACGACATCACGGCCGAAATGAGCCGCCGCCACAACGATTCGAACGTCCTCTGCCTTTCGGCCGATTTGCTGGGCGAACGGCTGATCGATCACATGATCGAAATCTGGGTCAACACGCCGTTCGAGGGCGGCCGCCACGCCCGCCGCGTCGACAAAATCACCGAGTTGGAGCGCCAGGTCGAGGTGGAACAGCACGGCAAGGAGATGCACGCTTAGAGATCACCACCCTGGAGCGCGGCAAACTGGTAGGTTTTTGGCGATCTTGCCGTTGATCTGGGACAAAGATGTCGCTCGTATCGACGGCCGATCAAAAAAAGATTCAAGATTCTTCCGGCCGCCTATTGCCAGTGCTTGGAGAACCCGCGGGGTCCGAGTAGACTTGAACTATGGAGAGATTCCGAGGACCGGGTTCTCCCGTTGGGGTGATGTTATACTGTCCCCCCAAATGCGATCGCGTGCGCATCCGTGTGGGGCGTAGGATTCAGGGCTCATGCACAATTCGCGACATCCGCAGGCCGACGAAGTCGAGCAACTGCTCCGCAATGCCGAATTGCGCGACGAGTTGGAGCGCTACTTCGACGAGTCGATCAGCCGAGTGAACGTGCAGCACTTTTCGCTGGCGGCCGAGAACGAGTTTCTGGCCGCGATGTTGGCCTGGGAACAGGCCCCGGTGCTGCCGATTTACCGCTGGTTTGAGCCGGAATTGCGGCCGCCGCGGCCGGAATCGCTCGGCGACGAAGACCTGCACCGGATCCTCTGGGACGTAGTCCGCAAGCTCTCTCAGAAACGGATCGTGCTGGACTTCACCGACCACCTCAACGACCGCGAGTTGTACCGCCTGATTTTTCGCGACATCCTGCCGGCGCGGGAAAAGAAGATCGACTGGCCCAGCAATTATCTGCACTGGGACTGCACGGGCGCCAACAGCGACCCGGAGGTCTGGCTCCGCTACTATGCCACGGAAGAAGAGCGGGAGGACTGGGCGGAGACCTACCACCAGCCGCTGCCGCCGACGCTGCCGCTGCCTTATCCACGTCAACTGCCCCGCGAGCCGGGTTAGGATTCTCGGCGTAGATGCGGCTTCCAGCCGCATCCTGAAAGCGGCAAGATGCCGCTTCTACGAAACGCGAAGTTTCTACTGGATATCTCCCCCTGTGCGGCCACTAGTATAGTGACGATGGGGAACAACGAACCGACCGATGCCGAGCTGGTGGCCAGAGTCCTGTCGGGCGACCGCGAGGCGTTCGGCCGGCTCTACGACCGCTATGCCCGGTTGGTTCGCGCGGTGGTTTTCAGCGTTGCCAACGACTGGCCCACGGTGCAGGACCTGACGCAGGAGTGTTTCCTGCGGGCCTATCAGAAGCTTGCCCGGCTGCGTCAGCCGGATCGGTTCGGGCACTGGCTTGTCGGCATCGCCCGGCAAGTGGGCCGGGAGCGAAGGCGAAGCCTTCGGCGCGACCGGCACGAGTTCGTCGCAGGCGACACGCTGGAGATTCCCTCGGAGTCAGATACGGCGGGTGCGATTCAAGCTGCCGAGGAAACCGAGCTTGTGATGCGGCGGCTGGCCGAACTGCCCGAGCGGGAACGGCTGGCAGTCCACGCATTCTTCCTTCAGGAGCAAAATGCGCAGCAAGCGGGCGACTTGCTCGGTCTTTCGCGATCCGGCGTGTATGCCTTGTTGGAGCGTGCACTGGCGCGATTGGCGGCGATGGTCAAGCAGCGGTAAAAGGAGTTTTGCACCGAAGGGGCACTGATTCTCCCAGCCCAGGGCATCGCCTCGGCTGTTACACACAAGCTTTCGACCCCATCGGCCTTGTGCCGATGGTGAGGCAGGTTAGACAGCTAACCGGGGCAAAGAGAAACACCCGACCCCCACGTGCTCGTCACGTGGGTGAAGGAGGCTGTAGGCTAACCGCGGCAGTATAGGACGCCGAGGCAACCTGATTCACCATCCGGACGAGCCGGATGGGGTCTTGGATGCTTCCCGGTTCGCTGCCAGCCAGACAGCCTTGTTCACCATCCACACGAGGTGGATGGGGTCTGGGGGGGGCTTGAGTGTAACAATGAGGGCGTTGCTCTGGGCTGGGCGAACCGTGGGGCCTTCGGCCCGACCGGGGCGTCGGCTTCCATTGAAGGTTAGAGACGTGGGCTGTAAGAGAAAGAACGAGGCGGAACACATGAACTGCCCAACTCAACGACAACTGGCACGGCTTGCGCTCGGCCTGACCGAAGACGCCGAGCTGGCGGCGCATTTGAATGAGTGCGACTCATGTCGCGCCAGCCTGGAGGCGGTGCAGTCGCTCAGACGCCAACTGAACGATGCCCACGTCAAGTTTGATCGAGGACACGAAGAGGCCCGCGAGAGGCTTTTGGCAATTCTGCCGGCGGCAAGCCGGCCGCCGGAACCGGCGAGACCTTGGAGTCACATTTCACATTTCTTTGGAGGACTCACCGTGAGGCAACGAATTGCGTTCGGTAGCGTCGGCGTGGCGGCTCTGTTGGGGCTCATCTTGCTTTGGGGAGGGATCGACACGAAGCGGGTATCCGCGATGGAGCAGATGGCGGAGAACATCCGCCAGGCGAAATCGTACAAGGTAACGATGACGATGGAGATTCAGTTCGTCCAGGAGCCCGGCAAACCACCGGTCACGGCGGAGATGATCCAGAAGGTCTACTGGCTCGCGCCCAAGTCGTATCGGATGGAGTTGAAAGGAGGTCAGTTTACGGCAGGGATGGATACCACGGACATTTTCCCCGCTGGCAGGCCGGGGATTTGCCTCGACCACAAGACCAAGAAGTTCTCGCGGGAGCCGGCTGCTCGGCAGCCGGAGTCGCCCCTGATGATGTTCGACAAGCTGAGCAACTTCTCTGGCGAGGCCGACCGTAAGCTTGGCACCAAGGAAATCAACGGCAAGAAGGCATGGGGATTCGAGATCAACGGCAAGAAGATTGACTCGGACGCCTATCCCGGTCCGGTGGAGATTTGGCTCGATTCCGAGTCCAACCTACCCGTCTCTTTCCGATACGAAATGAAGTCGCCTGTCATGCTCGCGCCCATGAGTATTCGAATGGAGGATTTCCAGTGGAATATCGACTTGGATCCGAAACTCTTCGACCCGACACCGCCGGAAGGCTACACCGATGACACTCGCAAGCCAACGCCTGTAGACGAAGAGGTCCGCAAGATCAGCGAAGCGTTAAAGACCTATGCCGAAGCGAGTGGGGGGTTCTACCCTCGGGTGAAGATTGTTTACGGCGATGTGACCCGCGACGAACTAGTCAAACTCCTCGGTATTCAATGGCCGCCGAGGACTATGGAACAGATGCGCGATGAGAAGGTCGGCAAGGTTCAGCGGGCCACCGCGGGTTTCGCCGCAATCACCCTCATCTTTCGCCACAACCCCGACCCCGCCTACTACGGCAAGACTGTCGGGCCCAGCGACAAGGACAAAGTGCTCCTCCGTTGGAAACTCGACGACGGCCGGTACGAGGTCATCTTCGGCGACCTGCGGGCCGAGACCGTGACGGCGGAAAAACTCCGCATCTTGGAAGGGAAGTAGAAGCGGCATCCTGCCGCTTCAGAGCCGCCCGGTACGACCCTGCCAGCATTTGTTGCGTCCGTCGCATCGAGTGCGCCGCGCGGACGCGGCAAGATGCCGCGTCTACTCGCGCAATGCAATAATCATGCTGGTGATTCCCGATTGACATTCGGATCGCCGCGGTTAAGCTGGTAGGTTAGTGCGAGTTGCACGGAGTCGCTGCCTCCGTGAGGAACAGATTCGCCGTTTGCACCCCCCGCCAAGGGGCCCAACTCCCACCTCGGGCCCGCAGAGACACAACAAGCCCCCGTTTTTTACGGTAACCGAGAAACCTTGATCTGCCACTCAAAGGAGCGCGGTGTACCATGCCGGAGCCTCTTTCCACCGCTCCCGGGTCTGACGGCCAGGCCATCGCCGCAAACCATCAGGCCATGCTCGCCCGCATCAGCCGGGCGCGGCAGGCGATCGTTCAGGAACTCCGCCAGCGGATCGTCGGCCAGGAAGAGGCCATCGACCAGGTGCTGACCGCGCTCTTCGCCGGCGGACACTGCATGATCCAGGGTCCCCCCGGCACGGCCAAGACCATTCTCATCGCCTCTCTGGCGAAGGTGGTCGACCTCTCGTTCAAACGCATCCAGTTTACGCCCGACTTGATGCCCTCCGACATCAGCGGCACGGAAATCCTCGAAGAGGACCAGACCACGGGCCGGCGGGTCACGAAGTTCGTTCCCGGCCCGGTTTTTTCCAACATCGTCATGGCCGACGAGATCAACCGCACCCCGCCCAAGACCCAGGCGGCCCTGCTGGAGGTGATGCAGGAAAAGCAGGTCACGGTGGGCGGCAAGACCAATCCGCTGCCCATGCCCTTTTACGTGCTGGCCACGCAGATCAATATGGAGCAGGAAGGCACCTATCCGCTTGCCGGAGGCCCAGCAGGATCGCTTCATGCTCTCGATCGTGATGAACTACATGCCCGAGAACGACGAAGTGGCCGTGGTGCGGCAGTCGACCGGCGCGGGCCGGATCGAGTTGAAGACGGTGATGCACGGACAAGACCTGCTCAAGTTTCAGACGGCGGTGCGCGAGGTGGCCCTGCCGGCGGCGCTCGGGAAGTATATTGTCGACCTGGTTGCCTCCAGCCGGCCCACCGAGAAGAACTGTCCCGACTTCATCCGCGATTACGTAGCCTGGGGCGCGGGCCTGCGGGCCAGCCAGAACATCGCGCTGGCGGCCAAGTCGTTTGCGGCCCAGGACGGACGGGGCACCGCCCGGCTGGCGGACGTTCGCCGGGCGATCGTGCCCGTGATGCGGCACCGCATCGGCCTGGCGTTCCGGGCCGCCGTCGACCGTGTGAGCGTCGAGGACGTGATCCAGCGGCTGGTGAAAGCCACGCCGGAACCAAAGGTGTAATCGGTAGGGCCCGCTAAAGAATGAGTTTGACAATTGGGTGGCACGTCCTGAGGAACGAAGGGCGTGGTAGGCCCGCAGACCACGCCCTTCGCTGCGCTCAGGGACGTGCCACCGGTCCGTGACGCGGAGCGTGACGAGTACACTAGGATTGACACGAACCGAGGAATCTGATGGCCAGTGAAGCGACTGCAACCGCGATCGGCGGCGCCGACATGATCGAGAGGATCCGCCTCGGCCGCGAGAAGATCCTCCGCGAAATCCGCAAGGTGATCATCGGGCAGGATCAGGTCGTCGAGGACGTGATCACGGCGTTCTTTGCCGGCGGGCACTGCCTGTTGACCGGCGTGCCGGGACTGGCCAAGACGCTGCTGATCTCCAGCCTCGGCCGGGCGATGGACCTGAAGTTCCGCCGCGTGCAGTTCACGCCCGACCTGATGCCCGCCGACATCACCGGCACCGAGGTGCTGGAAGAGGACCGGGCGTCCGGCATGCGGGAAATGAAGTTCCGCCCCGGGCCGATCTTCACCAACATCCTGCTGGCCGACGAGATCAACCGCACGCCGCCCAAGACCCAGGCCGCCTTGCTGGAAGCGATGCAGGAGCACCAGGTGACCGTCTGCGGCGTAACGCGGGCCCTGGACGAGCCGTTCTTCGTGCTGGCCACGCAGAATCCCATCGAGCAGGAAGGCACCTACCCGCTGCCCGCCGTGCAGCAGGACCGCTTCATGTTCAGCCTGTTGGTCGATTACCTCTCGCGGGCGGAGGAACTGGACGTGGTGACGGCCACGACCGGGTCGAACGTGGGCGACATCCAGGTGTGCATCGACGGCCGCGAGTTGATGGCTTGCCAGGAGATCGTGCGGCAAATGCCCGTGGCCGAGCCGGTGATCCGCTACGCGGTGGCCCTGTCGGCGCGGAGCCGGCCCAGTGACGCCGGGGCCCCGGACTTCGTCAAGGAGTATGTCTCGTGGGGCGCCTCGATTCGCGGGGCGCATTACCTGATCCTGGGCGCCAAGGCCCGCGCGGCGCTGGCCGGCCGGCCGCACGTGTCGATCAAGGACGTGCAGTCGGTGGCCTACCCCGTGCTGCGGCACCGCATCGTGACCAACTTCCAGGCCGAGTCGGCCGGCATCAAGAGCGATCAGATCATCGCCCGGCTGCTTGAAACCGTGAAACCCCCGGCATCGGGACTGTAATACGATGGCCAACCCCAGCGTTCTCGATTTTGACGTGCTGGCGCGCATCGACAACATGCAGCTGCTGGCGAAGACGGTCGTCGAGGGGTTCATCCTCGGCCTGCACCGCAGCCCCTACCGCGGCTTCTCCGTCGAGTTCGCCGAGTACCGCCAGTATTCGCCCGGCGACGAGATCAAGCACATCGACTGGAAGGTCTTCGGCAAGACCGACCGCTACTACATCAAGCAGTTCGAGGAGGAGACCAACCTCGCCTGCCACATCATCCTCGACGCCTCCGGCTCGATGGGCTACGGGTCGCGCGAGAACGGCCCGAGCAAGCTCCACTACGGCGCCTGCATGGCGGCGTGCCTGGCCTACTTCATGATGCGGCAGCGCGACGCCACCGGCCTGATGGTCTTCGACTCGGAGGTCCGCACGGTGCTGCCGCCGCGCGGCCGGCAAAGCCACCTGAAGCACATTCTCTCGGAACTGGAAACGCTCCAGCCCGGCGGCGAGACCAACATCGCCGGCCCGCTGCACGACCTGGCCGAGGGCATGTCGCGCCGCGGCCTGATCGTGCTGATCTCCGACCTGATCGACGACCCCGCGGCCGTGCTCTCGGCCTTGCAGCACTTCAGGTTCCGCGGGCACGACGTCATCGTCTTCCACCTGATGGACAATGCCGAGTTGACCTTCCCCTTCGACTCGTTGACGGAGTTCACCGACCTGGAGACGGGCCAGAAGGCGATGGTCACGCCCGAGGGCGTCCGGCCGGTCTACATGGAACAGTTGCGGCAGTTCCTGAGCGCCTACGAGAAGGGCTGCGCCGGCATCCGCGCCGACTACAAGCTCTTCAACACCACCAAGCCGTTGGACTTGGCGTTGTCGGAGTATCTGTACCGTAGGAGCCAAATGGGCTGATCGGCGAACCGATCCAGTAGGGTGGGCACCGCCCACCGAACAGCAGCGTCTTGTGGCGGGCAATGCCCGCCCTGCACAGAGTTATGGATTTCATCAACCCTCTTTTCCTGGTCGGACTTGCCGGCGTGGCGCTGCCGGTGCTGATCCACGTCCTCACCCGCGACCGGGTCAAGAAGGTGGCCTTCTCCACGCTGCGATTCTTCGCCGGCACGTCGGCGACCATGCTCCGCCGCCGGCGGTTCGAGGAGATGCTGCTGCTGGCGATGCGGATGGTGGTCTGCGGGCTGGTGGCGATGGCGTTCGCCCGCCCGTTTTTCAGATCGCCCGAGACCTCTGCGGCCATGACGCAGGCAAGGATCGCGCGGGTGATTGTGGCCGACGTTTCGGCGTCGATGTCGCGGCCCGGTCTGGCTAAGGCCCTTGCCAGCGAGGCCGACAAGGCGATGAACGGTCTCGCCGAAGGCCTGGACGCGGCGGCGCTCATCACGTTTGCCGATCAGCCGGCTACCGAAGTACGGCTGACCAAGAACTTGAGCGAGATTCGTGAGAAGCTCAAGGCATTGAGTCCGTCGCAGGGCGGCACCGACATCGCCGCGGCACTCAAGGCGGCCGACGCCCTCCTCCACCAGGTCGTCGCCCCGACCCAGGAAATCGTGCTGATCTCCGACTTCCAGAAGATCGGCTGGCGGAGTTTCGGCGGCGATTGGAAGCTGTCGCCCACGGTACACCTGGTGCCCCGTCCGGTCGAGCCGGCGGAAACGAGCAACAACGTGGCCATCGTCATGGCCGATTGCCCGAGCGGACTGGTGCTCGACCACATACCGCGGGCCGTTACCGCCCGCGTGGCCAATTTCTCGACCGCCGACCTGACGGGCGTCGAGGTCGATCTGAGCGTCGGCGGCAAGAAGGTGGACGGTCGGAAAGTACACATCCGCGCCTGGGGCAAGGCCGACGTGCGCTTCCGGCACGTGTTCGACCGCGTGGGCGACAACCTGGGCACGGTCAGCGTCGCCGCCGATGACCCCGACCGCAGCGACAACGTGTTTTACTTCAACGCCCACGTCACGCCGCAGATCGCGGTGGTCGTGATCAACGGCCACGCCGAGGCTGGCGCCCAGCAGGACGCCGCAACGTTCCTGCGTCTGGCGTTCGTGCCCGGATCGCCCTTTGCCGCGCGGGTCATCGCTGCCGACGCGGCCAGGCCCGAGGATCTCCAGGCGGCACAGGTCGTGGTGCTGGCCGACGTGGGGCGGCTGTCGCCCGAAGTGCGTCAGGCGCTCTCGGCGGTCTTGACGCGCGGCGGGGGCGTGCTCTTCGCGCCCGGCGATCGCGTCAATCCCGAGGGATTCAACCAGGACTTTGCCGCGGTCGCCCCCTGTCAACTTCGCCGCAAAATCACGCCCACCGCCGTCCCCGGCCGATCGCCCGAAACGTCCCTGGTGAAAATCGACCTCGATCATCCGGCGCTGGCGGCCTTCGGCGCGCCGCACCACGGCGACCTTTCCCTACCACGTTTCCAACGCTACTGGGAACTGAGTTACCTCGGCTTGGGCGACGCACAGAATACGCGAGTGCTGGCGCGATTCGCCGACGGCGAGCGCCCGGCGATCATCGAGCGGCGGATCGGCCTGGGCGTGTCGATGCTGCTTGCCGCTCCGTTGAGCCTGGACTGGAGCGATCTGCCCTTGCGGTCCACTTTCCTGCCGTTACTGCACGAGGCCTTGCTGCACCTCGCGGTGCGGACCGACCGGACCACGGCCTTCACCATCGGCGACCGCGTGAGCCTTCCGGCCGGGCACACGCTCCAGGACCCAAACGGCACGACGTTGTCCGGCGACACGGTTGTGCCCCAAGACCCCGGGTTCTATACCGAATTGGACGAGTCCGGCGCCAAGGACCGCGTGCTGGCGGTGAACCGGCAACTCACCGAGGCCGATCCCACGCCCATCGCGCCGGAGAAGATCCAAGCGGCGGTCGAGACGGCCGAGGATCAGGCATCGGCGTCCCGGCTGGCCGCGTTGGACTTTGGCGAGCCGACCAAGAAGGAAGACCGGTATTTTTGGTGGTACACGCTGCTGGCGACCGGCGGATTGCTGTTTGCCGAGTTGTGGGTCGGGAATAGGACTTTGAGGCATTAAGAGAGGGATCGCCGCCATGGGAGCCTATTCCGGCGTTGAGACGCAGTTGGTGAAGGTGCGCCGGCGGTGGAAACGCACCGCGGCCCTGTACGGCCTGGCCGTCGTGCTGGTCGAGGCGATCGGCATCTTCTCGATCCTGCTGCTGTTGAACTGGAAGTACCAGCCCGAGCCGGCCGCGCGTCTGACCATCAGCCTCGTGGGCCTCGCGGCTGTCGCCGGCTTGATCGTCCGGCACGTTCTCCGCCCCCTGCTGCGCCGCATTCCGGACGACCGGCTCGCCCTGTACGTCGAAGAGCATGACGACCGTTTTGAAGGCGCCCTGATGACGGCCGCGGAGTTCGCCAACAAGCCCGGCCTGTCGGCGATCCAGGCCGACATGGTCGACGCCGTCGTCAGCGAGGCCCAGCGGCGGGCTGAGCGCGACGATCCCCGCCGCGTCGTTCCGTTGGCCCGCTTGCACAAGTACGGCGTTCTGGCGATCGTGCTGCTGGCCGTGTATGGCAGCGGACTGTTCGCTCTCCGCGACAAGGTGGCCGTGCCGGTCCAGAACGTGGTGACCCCTTGGCGTCTGACGACCGTCGACATCCGCCGCCAGCAAGGCAACCTGCCGGACGAACCTGGCTTGGCGGCGATCGAAATCCAGATCGTCGCCACCACGCCGGCCGTGCGTTCGGATGGATCGATCCATCTGCCGCGCGGCGGAACGCTGGACGTCGAGGCGGCCCTCTCCCGCCCGTCCGATCAGCCGGTCAACCTGTTATTCCGGCCCCTGGCGGCCGGTCCGCAGGCAGCCTTCGAAAAGCTGCCCATGCAGCAGGTGGAAAAGATCAACGGCTTTGCCGCCCGCATCAGCGACGTCAGCGAGGACATCGAACTGTGCGTGGCCACGGGCGGCGTCAAGTCCGATCCCCACCGCGTAAGCGTGTACGAGCCGCTGACCCTCAACTCGGTCGAGGTCACTACCAAGTACGCCGAGTACCTTCAACTGGCCGACCGCACCGAGGTACAAAGTCGCCGGCGACGTGGCCGCGCCCGTGGGCTCGAAGGTCACGATCAAATTCGTCACCAACCGCCCGGTGAAGGATGGCCAGGTCGCGTGGACCGGCCTGCCCGCACAGCCGCTTACGCCCGATGCAGGCAACCCCAACGCGGCCGTACTGAGCTTCGAGATCAGCCGCGACGCGACCTACCAGTTCCGCATCACCGACGTGGACGGCCAGGAGTATCAAAGCCCGACGCCGGCAACGGTTCGGGCCATCAAAGACGAGCCGCCCACCATCGCGCTGCAATATCCGCTCGGTCCGGCCTCGCTGCACCCGATGGGCGAGATCGGCTTCTTGGTCGAGGCGAGCGACGATTTTGGCCTGGCGGGCCTGGACCTGGTCTACCTGCCGCATACCGGCCCGGAAGCCCAGGAGGTCCGCATGCCGGTGCCCCTGCCGGCGCTCGACTCCGGCCAGCCGTTGGCGCGAAAGACGCTGCAACTGAGCGTGCGTTTCGCGATCCAGGAGCTTTCCCAACGATTGGCCCCGGGCGAGACGATCTCCTATTACTTCGAGGCCCGCGACCGCAAGCCGGGCCAGCCCGCGGCCGTCACCGATCTGAACTTCCTCACCATCCGGCCCTACGAAACCTGGGCGAGCCTCAACGATCACACCGGCAGCCCGCACGAACAGGGCAAGAGCCTGGACGATCTGGTGAAGCGCACCTGGGGCCTGCACCGTCAGAAGGACACGCTCCCGCCGCCGGAGTTCGCCAGCCAGGCCGACGAGTTGGCCCAATGGATGATCGACCCGGAGTCGGGCCAGGTGTCGGTGTTCGTGGGTTTGCCCCCCGGCTGGAAGACGATCACGCCCGACGTTCAGGCCCATCTCGACAAGGGCAACGAGTATTGCCGGCAGGCCCATGCCGCAATCCAACAGCACGACTCGGGAAAGGCGAGCACGCTGGTGCGTTTCGCCATGGGCGAGCAGGCACTGGCCGCGATGCGAACCACTCAAGGCTCTTCGATTTCTCCGGACGAACTGATGGCCAATGCCAATGCGAACACCGAGCAGGCCAAAACCACCTTCGAGATGCTGAAGATGCAGGCCCAGGTGTCGGCGAACATCCAGGAACGCAACCAGAAAGAAGTGCAGAACGAAGATAATGGATTGAAGGAGGCCCAGACCCGCATCGAGGAGATCAAGAAGGCGCAGGAGGAGGTCATCCGGAAAGGCGAGCAGGCCGGCAAGACGGTGGAAGACGCCAAGCCGCGCGAGCCAAAGTCGGCCGGAGGCAAGCCCGAGGAACCGAAAACCGCAGAGAACCAAGACGCCCAAGCATTGGCGCGAGAGCAGGGCGCGCTGGCCGCCAAGACTCGCGAGATGGCCGCCGAGGTCCGCCCGGCCGGCAACCACGCGGCCCTGCGGGAGATGGCCAACACGTTCGACGCCGCGGCGCGAAAGATGGACGCCGCGGCCGAACAGTTCGACGCCGTCAAGCTCCAGAAGGCCGTCGAAGCGGCCAAGCAGGCCAAGATCGAGCTGACCGAGGCCGAGAAGCAACTGGCCAAGATCGACCAGGGTGCAGTCGATGCCGCCATCGCCGATCTGGAATCGCGGGCCAATAAGCTGGTGGCCCGGCAGCGCGACGTGCGCGAGAAGACGCAAGACACCGGCAAAGACCTGCCGGATGGCGCCAAGCCCAATCCGCAGCAGGCCCGCGACCTCAAGGGCGCGGTCAACAAGCAGATCCAGTTGAAGGTGGATTTGGACAACTTCGCCCAGGACCTGGCCTCCCTGAACAATCAGGCCCAGGCCGTCGCCAAGCGCGACACGGCCCAGAACATCGCCGACGCGGCCAGGGACTTGAAGCGCGGCCGGGCGAGCCAGAAGATGTCGAACGCGGTGGTGGAACTGACGGCCAATAAGCCCGCCGCTGCCACGGCCGAGCAGAAGGCTGCCGAGCAGGCGATTGGGAAGGTTGCCGCCTCGTTGAATGCCGCCGCCAACACGCTGGCCAGCGACTGGAAATCGGAGGCCGCCCGCGCCAAGGCCGAGGCCGACCGGATTGCGCAGACGCTGGCCCAACTGGACGAGAAGCCCGGTCGGCCCGCCGCGCCGCAGTGCCGAGGATCGCAAGGCATTGGCGCAGGAGGCGGCCGTCGATATGGCGATGCTGGCGCGGCACGCGGCCGCCCGCGACCTGGCCGACAAGCAAGACATCGAAAAGCTGGCCCAGGGGGCCAACCCGGGGCCGTTGGTGCGGGCGTTGACGGACGACTCCGCAAAACGATCCGAGGTGGTCGGGGTCGTCAAACGGGTCAGCAACCGCATCGAAGCCGAGATGCAGGCCCGCGTCAGCGCGGAGAAGTTGCACGCGGCCCAACGCGAGGAGTTCCCTCCGCGCTACCGCGAACTGGTCAACAAGTATTACGAGGCCCTCTCGCATTTGCACAAATGACGTGAATCCCTGTAGGGCGGGCACTGCCCGTCGGAAAACGTTATGGCATTTCGGTGGGCGGTGCCCACCCTACCAGTTGGACCAATAGGCCGAACAAGGTCGATCGTTGATGAGCGTCTTCGAGTTTCTGTTCAAGTACCCGCTGGAAACCTTCGCCGAGGGGCGGCTGGCCTTTCAGAGCCGGATGCCGCTGGAGGTGACGCTCCTCTTGGCGGCGGCCGCGGCGGTGACGGCCTGGGCGATCTACCGGCAAGTGTCCGGCCGCATCCAGCCGCGCACCCGTTGGTCGTTGTTGGCGGTTCGCTCGGTCCTGCTGACGCTTATTGTGTTGTTGCTGGCCGCGCCCGTGCTGGTGTTGGCCCGGCCGCACAAGAGCCAGATATACACCGCCGTGGTGGTCGATACCTCGCGATCGATGTCCATCGCCGACGCCGACACTAAGGGCCGCACCCGCCTCGAAGCCGCGCTGGACGTGCTGGGCAACCCGGCTCGCGAAGGCAGTCTGCTCAAGGCGCTCTCCGACAACAGCACGGTCGTGCTCTACGGCTTCGACCACGAGTTGCAGCGGGTGGCCGACCCCAAGCAGTTCCGCGCCGAGGGCCGATTTACCAACATCTTTCGCTCGCTCCGCGACCTGGAGGAGGATCTACGCGGCCTGTCGGTTGGGTCGGTGCTGCTGGTGACCGACGGCTGCCGGAACGAGGGCGGCAGCGCCGAAGACGCCGCGCGTCTGCTGGCCAGTCGGAAGATCCCCCTGCACGTCGTCGGCGTCGGCAACCCGCAGCCGCCCAAGGACTACGAGGTCTCGCGGGTATTCGCCCCCAGCCGCGTCCGCCGCAACTCCGAGGTCGAGGTCTACGCCGTCGTCCGCCACACGGGCTACGATCAGCCGTTCGACGTCAGCATAAGCCGCGAGAGGACCGTTCTGGCCACACAGCGCATCGTGCCGGAGAAGGGGGCCGACGTCGAGCGCGTCCGCCTGTTGTTCACGCCGGACGCCGAGGGCGCGGCCACGTATCGCGTCTCGATCCCCGTCGATCCCGACGAGAAGCTCAAGGACAACAACTCCGCCGATTTCACCATCAACATGCAGGACGACCGCCTGCCGGTGTTCTACATCGAGGGGAGTCCGCGCCAGGAATACCGCTTCCTCCGCCGGGCCTTGTTCCGCGACAAGGACTTTCGCCTGGTGAGCATCTCTTCGCGTGTCGTCCGCGAGCGCGGAAAGCGGCGGGGCGGCGCCGGTGCGGATCGGCGGCGCCGTGCCCGCTTCCACGCCGGCCGGCGACGGCAAGGCCCCTGCCACCGGCGGCAAGTTGGGGTTCTACGTCCAAGGCGCCAACCAGAGCGAGTCGTATCTGGAAAAGGGCTTTCCCACCAGGCCGGAGCAACTCTTCGGCTTCCAAGCCCTGATCCTGGGCGACATCGAAGCCGGCTATTTTACTCCCCAGCAACTGGCGATGATCGAGGAGTTCGTCCGCGTCCGCGGCGGCGGGCTGTTGATGCTCGGCGGGGTCAATTCGTTCGGCCTGGGCAAATACGCCGGCACCGCCGTGGAGCGGATGCTCCCGGTCACGATCTCGCCCAACGATCCGCCCTACTCGGACGAGACGTTCAAGGCGATCCCCACGCCCCAGGCCCTGGCGCCGGGCAATCCGCATCTGCTCATGCGGCTCTCGGACGACGAGGGCCTGAATCGCCGCCTGTGGGAGAACGCCCAACCGCTGGTGGGCATCACTCCGGTCCGCGGTCTGAAACTCGGCGCCACGCCGCTGTTGATGCACGAGAACGGCCGGCTGCCCGTGCTGGCGGTGCAAAACTACGGGCAGGGGCGGGTGGCCGCATTCACCTCCGGCGGCTCGTGGTACTGGCGGATGAACAACCCGGTGAGCAACGAGTTCCACGAGCGATTCTGGAAGCAGATGGTCCGCTGGCTGGTCGTGGGAGTGAAGGAGCGGGTGAGCGTCGAGACCTCGGCCCCGGTGTACGTCCGCGGCGAGTCGGTCGCCATCCGCGCCACGGTGTTGGGCAAGGACCTCACGCCGATCAACGACGCCGCGGTGACGGCCAGCGTGACCGATCCCTTGGGCAATCCGCAGGAAGTGCCGATGGATTGGATTCTGTCGGAGGAGGGCGTGTACCAAGGACCATACATCCCGGCCGAAGAGGGCGATTACAAAATCGTCGTGCGCGTGGAGCGACGCGGCTCCGCCGGCAGCGGCAAGAATGATCCCTCCCGCGAAGATGACTTCAAGGACACAAAGCCCGCCGAGACGGAGTTCCGGGTTTCCGAGCCGCTGGTCGAGTTCAACAACGCCGGACTCAACCGCGACCTGCTCGAACGCATGGTTGCGATCACCGGGGGGCGCTACTATGATTACGGGAAGACGGGCGATCTTCCGGACGAGATGCTCAAGGCGGCCCGCGCAGCCACGCAGGCCGGCTCGGAGGACGTGCAGAAGCCGCTGTGGGACATGCCGATCCTCTTCGGCCTGATCCTGCTTCTGCTGGCGGCCGAGTGGTCGGTCCGCCGCCGCAGCGGGTTGGCCTAGTGCGCCGACCGTGTTGTAGTGACAGCTTGGGTGCCACTGGCCGCTTGCCGGCCAGTGCGGGAACCGGCCGCAACACGGGCTGACAAGCAGCCCGTGGCACCCGTCAATTCAGGCCGGTTGAGGTGCTAGAACGGAGGGACGAGAAGCCATGCCGATGAGCGCACGCAAAGAGTTGCAGCGTGAGATGGGCCGGGCCGCGGACGAAATCGCCGGCGCGGTCGAGCACATCCACACGCTCACGCGCCGGCAGGCGCTGAAGGCTGCGGCGTTGGCCGCCGGAGGCGGGATCCTGGCCACAAGCGGACTCCTTCCCGCCCAGCAAGCCCTGGCCGACGAGAGCGTCAAGACCGGCAAGTTCATCTTCCCCCGCCTCCAATTCACCGTGTTGGACAACACGCCGGACATCTGGAACGTCCATCCCATCGGCGACGTCAACCTCCGCAAGAAGCTCCAGGAACTGACGAACATCAACGTCAGCCAGGAGCCCAAGGTGGTGCGGCTGGCCGACTTTGACGAGATGTGCCGCTACCCCTACGTGTTCATGACTTCCGAGGGCTTCTTCAAACTGCCCGATAACGAGGAGAAGAATCTCCGCGAGTTCCTGGAGCGCGGCGGTTTTGTCCACGCCGACGACTGCGTCTACGCCAAGCAGGACCGCTTCTTCGTGAGCTATGTGAAACTGCTCAACAAGCTGTACCCCGACAACCCGATGCGGCAGATCCCCAACGATCACGAGATCTTCCACATCTATTTCGACATGCCGATGTGGCCGGGCGGCATCTCGCCGTGCCCGCACATGCAAGGCGTCGACCACGGCGCCTGGGGCCTCTTCGAGCGCGGCACCGGGCGCATCATGACCGTGGCCACGGCGGGCGACCTGCACTGCGGCTGGGTAGGCTTTTGGGGACCCGGCCCCCAGTTGGCCTGCATCAAGATGACCATCAATTTCATCATCTACTTCTTGAGTCACTGAAACGCCCCGGGGCTGACTGATGTTCTCGACCGCCGCCGATCGCCTGTTGCTGGCCACTGTTTGCGTCATCCTGGCGTTGGCCACAACCGCCTCGGCCCAAGGTACGTCGAACCAGGCCAAGCCCGCCGTCGCACCAGCGCCCCAGACCTACGCCGTGATCGTCTCGGGTATTCCCGGCACGCCCCTCTACGCCCGGCGCTTTGCCGATTGGACCACGCGATTTCACGCCTACCTGACGGGCCCTGCCGGCATCCCCGCCAGCCACGTGGCAACTCTCACCGGCGACAAGGACTTCAACAGCCCCTGGGTCACCGGCCAAGCGACGGCGCAGAACATCCGCCAAACGTTGGCCGACCTGTCGCAGAAGGTCCGCGACGACGACCAGTTCATCCTCGTGTTGATCGGGCACGGCCAGGCCGGCGACTCGGACCCCGCGTTGCTCGTGCCCGGACCAGCCCTGACCGCCAGGACCTTGGCCCAGGACTTGAACCAGATTCCCGCCCGGACGCAGGTCGTGCTCAACTTCGCCGGCGCGGCGGGCGACATGGTCAAGGACCTGGCTCGCGCGGGCCGGGTCAACGTCGCCGCTACCGGCCCCGGCGAGGAAGTTGAGCCAGTCCTGGCCGAGTTCTTCCTGATCGGCCTGGAAACGAAGGCCGCCGATGGGGAGGCGCCCGTGGCAGCCGACGAGCCGGTTCCCATTCCTGCCGACGGTTCGCCCGCACCGCTGCGCACGGGAGTCAAGGATGGGCAGGTCAGCATGTTGGAGGCATACAACTGGGCCGCCCGCGAGACCGCATATTGGGTTGGACGGCAAAAGATGGACGACGATGAGTCATGGATCGTCGAGGGCAGCAAGAGCGTCGAGATCTTCAAGAAGCTGTGCGTAGGCGGCGCAGACGACCCCGGCGCGGAAGCTCTCAGACAAGAGCGACGCCTCGGCGGCCGATGTTCCGGTGCCGCCGCCGGCGGCGCAGACCGATCCACGCAACCCGTGGTGGCTGGGGCGGCGGGTGCTCATGGAACATCCGTCGCTGGAGGACTGTGGGCAGGAGGCGGCCGCATCGGCCCTGCGCGGAAACGGCTATGAACCGTTGGACGGCGTGAAGGAGAGTCAGCCGGGGAATCTCGCCCGGCGGGTCGTGCTCGGCCGGCCGGCGCTGCTCCAGGTCGAGGCGGACCGATGAAGGCGCACGCAGAAACAACTTGTGCGTGTCCTGTATGTAGACGCGGCATCTTGCCGCGTTGTTTTGGCGCTGGTAGTCCTCTTGGGTACAGGCATGAAGCGGCAAGATGCCGCTTCTACGGCGAATTGTTCTCCATCGTTGCGTTGCTGTTCGTGTTGCCGTCGCCTGTTTGTGCTGCCCCTGCCGCCGCGCCGATTGTGAAGCCGCTGCCGCCGCCGTCGTCGATCCACGTCTCGTGGAGCACCACGACTATCGCCAACGCGCAGGCGGTGTATCCGCATCCGCTCCTTCCCGGCCGGGCGCTGCTGGTCGCCGACAAAGGACTCTTGCTCACCGGGGACGCCGGACGGACGTGGACGCCGCTCAACCAGGCGACGACCGCACGCATCGGCAAAGTCACGGGCGCGGCCTTTGCGCCGGACCAGCCCGACACGTTCTATCTCGCCTCCGATCGGGGGCTGTGGTTCGCCAACAACGCCGGCAAGGCCATCGAGCAGACCGCCGATCG
The DNA here is from genome assembly GCA_963759115.1 of uncultured Planctomycetaceae bacterium. Lineage (GTDB taxonomy): Bacteria > Planctomycetota > Planctomycetia > Pirellulales > Thermoguttaceae > CAVWXT01. The sequence goes on along the minus strand of CAVWXT010000005.1, from coordinate 712,372 downwards.
CCGCCGTGGGCTGAAGTCGGACAAGCTGGCGGGTGTGGCCTACTACGAGGGCGACCCGGCCTTCCGCACGCTCCTCGTGTGGTACGGGGAGGAAACGACGGGCGCCTCGGTCAGCTACGACTCCGGCCGCTCCTGGCTGGCGCTTTGGCCAGACCTGTTCGTCCACCGCTTCGTCAACAGTCCCAACCAGGGGCTTACGTTTGTCGTCCTGGCGGCGCAGAAGGCCCGCCCCCAGGTAATCAACGCCCTGGACTGCATGGGCTTGGGCGAGAGCCTGGAGGACAACGTCGGCGACATTCTGCCCACCGACGCCGCGGTGTCACTGGCCGGCCACGGATCGCGGAGCAACCGGGGCTATCACTGCGACACGGAGGTCTTCATCAGCACCTCCGACGGCGACATCCACGACCTCAAGTTCGGCCCGGATTTCACGTCAAAAACCGGCCCACAAGGCATTTCCGGTTGGGCCAGCCTGGGCGTCACGTGCAGCCCGGTCCCCGACACCCAACTCTTCTATGCCTACGAGCCGGAGAAACTCGGCCTGGTGCTCTCGTTCGACGGTTTCAAGACCACGGCCAGCCAGAAGGCCGGCCTGCCGATCGGGCCACTCATCAAGGAGGGCTCGCGTGTGCGCGCCTCGGCCAGCGGCTCGCACTTCTACGCCGTGGTCAACAACCGGCTCTACTTGGGCGTCGTCGCGGCAAATGGCATCGCCATCAGCGACCCCGTGGTCGCGCCGAACATCGTGAAGATCTCGGCCGACGCGCCGGCTCGCGTGGTCGAGATCATCAATGCGTTGCCCCACGAGCGCAGCGCGGCCGCGGCGTCCCGCCGGCTGATGGCGGCTTTCAAGAACAGCGGCCAGGTCCGCATGACGATTTCCGCCAAGGTCGCCGTAGCCGGAGGAAAAAAGCCGACTTCGGTGATGGTCAACCTCTGGCCCGTCGGCGGGCGCGAACAGATGCCCATGCGTGAAGACCCGGCCCGGCCCGGGCTCTACACCGCCACCTTCTACCCCGACATCGTCCCGCTGCACCCCAACCCGACGCGTCCACCTCCGGGCCGTTTCCACGGGCCGGGCATCGTCGGCCTGGTCGTCACGGCCACGACGGACGACGGCCATACGGCCGGCGTTCCGGCCCCCGTGGCCGTCCGCGAGCTTGTCGAGGACTTGACGATCTGGGACGAACTGCCCAAGGTCTGGGGGAAGGAGGCCGGCAAGCACACGATCCGGGGCGCCGCCCAGGCGGCGATCGTCGATAACCCCGATACGGCCCACAGTGGCCGCTGCGCCCTGCGGATTGCCACGTCCGGCGGGCCGTGGAGCCTGCGGCTATTGAGCGCCGAGGGCGTCAGCAACCTGTGCAGCTATGACGCCCTCTCGTTCTGGGTCCGCCGCGAAGGCAGCGCCGGCGGCGATCTTAACGTGCAGCTCGAAGATAGCCCGTTGCTGCTCGAACCGGCGGCAACGGCGCGCGTGCCGATCGAAGCAGGCAAATATGTCCGGGGCGGCGATCTGAGCACGGAATATCGCCAAGTCATGATCCCCGTCTCGCGTTTCCTCAAGGATGCCGGCCGATTCCGCCCGACTCTGTGCCGCAGCGTGATTTTCAGCGGCGACGGCCGGACGCCGGCCACGTATTGGATCGACAGCGTCCAGTTGCTGCGGCTCGACCAGTCCGACGATGTGGCAACCGACAACAATTCACGATACTAGCGAAAGGCCGAACGATGTCTAGCAGGCGACACCCCCTCGCACTCATCCTGATGTTGGCGGTTCTTGCAACCTGCCCTGCGATGGCAGGCGCGCAGGAGCCCGAAACGCTCGACAGGAAGCTCGATCGCGCCACCGGTCTGGCCCGCAACGACCGCCCGGATCAGCTCCGGCAGGCCGCCCCGATTTGCGAGGAGTTGTTGGCCGACAAGCAGGCCACCGACGAGCAGAAGATTCGGGCCTTATCGGTTCTCGTCGAGGCCCAAGGGCGGCAGAAGAGACCGGCCGAGCAGTTCAAGACGGCCCAGCGGATTCGCAGCGTGATGCCCAAGAGCCGGCTGGCCGAGCAGGCCTCGCTGCTGTTGCAGGCCGAACTGTTGCGTGGACAGAACAAGGCCCCGGAGGCGTTCGACAAGGTCCGCGAGTTGGTTGAGCGTCAACCGGATAGCGCCGAGGGCCAGACTCGCTTTGCCGAGCTATGTCTGGAGGCCAACAAGAAGCCGGAGGCCTACGCCGCGGCGTCGTTGGCCGCCGAGTTGGCCAAAGGCAATGAAGTCCTCTTGGGCCGGGCCTTGAACGCCATGCAGGAGTCGGCCTTCCGCAACAACGAGCCCGACAAGTGCCTGGCGGCGGTGAACCGTCTGCTGGATCCGCAATGGACCGCCCGCCGGGACGAGTACAGCAACCGCGTGCTGCGGCAGCGAGTGGCGCAGTGCCTCGTGCAGATGAAGAAGTTCGATCAGGCCGCGGCCGTCTGCATCGAGTACGAAAAGGTCGACCCGGACGAGCGGACCAAGCAGGCTTGGGTGCTGACCCGCGGCGATGCCCTGGTCGAGCTTCAGCAATACGACGCGGCACTGGCGGCCTACGATCGCGTGCTGACCGAATACACCAACACCGAGGCGTGGTACGGCGCCCAGCGGAAGATCGTCGACGTGCTGACCCGCAAGGGCGACTATGAGCAGGCGCTGAAGGCCGCCCACGTCCTCTACGACGCCGCCGACGGCCGCACCGTCGCCGAGGCCTGCCGCACCGTGGCCGAGGCGTTCAAGGCCCTGGACAAGAACGTGGCCCGCGCCAACTCGTTCATCAACTATCAGCGCTTTGGACCGGCCGGCGAGGATGGCAAGCCGGGCACAGCCGACGACATCGCTGAGAACCCGCTCGACGCGATCGGCTACCCGGACTGCCCGGCGCGGGAGAAAGCCTTTGCCGCCGCCCGCAAGCAGGCTGGCGATAGCGCAGCCGGGGCGCGATACCGTGCGATGACCTACGTCTACACGGGCCACTCCAAGGAGGCGCTCAAATACTTCCTCGACGCCTTCGCCCGCTGCAACGCCAACGAGTTCCAGGCCCGTGCCGACGACCTGGTGCTGACGGGCGTCCGCGCGGCCCGCGGCCTGTGCGTCGGACTGGAGGAGTACTACAACTTCCTCAACTACGGCCCGCACGGACCGGATGGCAAGGCCGACAACCCCGATCCGTTCGCCGCGCTGTTAAAGTAGGGGAAGCAGCATGTCAAGCTCACAGGGGACCAGTAGTCTGACACGCATGAGATCTCGAGTTGGGTGCCACGGGCAGCTTGTCTGCCCGTGTCCCCCGCACGGGCAGACAAGCTGCCCGTGGCACCCAACGATTTCGGTGTGTCAGACTACTAGCGCGACGCGAAAGGGGGGCTGTTTCCCTGGCTCCGTACTGATGCACTTGCTGTTGCTGGTGTTGATCCTCGTGGCCTCGGCCGCCGCGGAACCGATCCCCGGCGCGGCCGACGGGCAGGGCGGCTTGGCGGGGCTTTCGGCCGAGGACGTGGCCGCGCTCGGCGGAGTCCGCGACCGGCTCAAGGAAATGATCCTCGACCCGGACCAACCCCAGCAAGTGCGGCGGCAAGAGATTGACGCCCTGGCCCGCGTCCACGAAGCCCTGGCCGACTGGGGCACCGAGGGCCAGGCCGACTGGTATTTTCAGATCATGACGACCTTCGACAACGAGGCCCTGCGCGGACTGCTGGCAGACATTGCCGAGGCGTCGGCCAAGGGGGGCTTTTATCACGTGGCGGGCGTTCGTGCCTTCTGGAAACGCGTGGACGCCGCGATGGGCGACGACCTGCCCGCCCACCTTCGCAACGCTCGCAATCGGTTCACCCGCATGATCCGGCAATGGGAGAAGCCGCCGCCGTTGACGGCCGGCCTCCAAGCCCTGAAGACGCCGACTCGGCCCATCGACCCGCCGCGGATGCTGGCGCCGTTGAAGGCCGCGCCCTTCCCGCTTGACCTGCCCAAAGTGATCGCGCCGCAGAAGGTCGTGCCGCACCCGATCGATCTCTCGAAGACGCTGACGCCATACCCGCAAGAAGCGGCGAAACCCAAATGACGCCCCAGATTCCCGACGATCCCGGACGGCGCGGGGCGGTGGCGGTCGTCGTGCGCGACGGCCGAATGCTGGTAATCCGCCGGGCGCGGTCGGTGGTGGCCCCGCTGGTCTATTGCTTTCCCGGTGGGGGCATCGAGGGAAAGGAGTCGGAAGAAGAGGCCCTGGTGCGGGAATTCCGGGAGGAGGTCGGCGTAGCGATCCGGCCGGTGCGGCGGCTGTGGCGGTGCGTCACGGCGTGGAAGGTGGAGCTTGCCTGGTGGCTCGGCGAGTTGTCGGCGGACGCGGTGCCCGTGGCCAATCCGCGCGAGGTCGAGTCGATCCACTGGTTCACGCCGGCCGAAATGGCCGCTCTGCCCGACCTGTTGGAGAGCAACCGAGAGTTCTTGGAGTTGCTCGAACGGGGCGAAATCGCGATCGAGCAATGAGGGCAACAGCAGGATCGGCCCGTAGGACGGATTTCCTAATCCGTCCAGTCTTCAGGTGTGGGCTGAGAAATCCGCCGGTTCTCGGTCCGTTCTTTCGGGACGAGTTGGAAAACTCGTCCTACAGATTTCACTCCGGCGCGGGACGGCTCCCGCTCTCCGGCTGCTCCTTTTTCGGCGCGAAGCGGCGATTGAAGACCTCGGGATCGAAGGGATCGACCGGCTGATCGAACGACGCCGGCATGGCGTCGGCGGGGGGTTTGGCCGCGGGTCGAACGCCGTTGCGGCGCGCCACCTGGTTCTTCTCGGCGGCCGCCAAGGGGCGGGCCTTCCGCGCCTCTTGCGACAACGCGTGCGGCGCGCTCTCAGACTGTGGAGCTGCCACCGGGACCACGGGGCCAATCGTGGCGGGCGGAGAGTCCGATGCCGGCGTCTGGGCGAGTTGATAGGTCCATTCGACAAGGCGCGTGAACTGCGAAGCCTGACGCTCGCTGAAAACGGCGTATCGGGCGTTGCCGTGCGGACCGCTCGGCGCGACCAGCAGACGGCTGGCAAGGGGGGTGTCCCGATTGACGAATTGCAGCACGGAATAGAGGTTTCGCTGCGTGATTCGCCGGCCGGCCGATTGGCCTGCCGAACTGCGAAGCAACCGCAGGCCCGTCTCCGACTGCGGGCCGTGGCAGCCCGAAGTAGCGCAATGGTTGATCAACACCGGCTGCACCGACTGGGTGAATGTCTCAACCGCGCCGTGCGGCAGGCCGCGAATCATCCGGTCCAGTTCGTCGTTGGACGGCCCCGACAGCGGCTGGCTTGCCACCTCGACCGCCGGCGGCTCCAGGGCCAACTTCAAGCGGCGCTGGAGTGCATCGATCATCGGGTTTTTCGGATCGGCGGCCGTGGCGTCGGCCAATTCCTGAGCGGCCGGTCCCAGCAGGTTGTGCCGCAGGCACCACTGGGCCAATTCGAGATGGCTGTTTACGTTGCCCACCTGAATCGCCGCCCGCTTCCGCACGTAGCCCTCGTCCAGGTCGCGGCAAACCACGTCGACGTCGGCCGCTTTGATGCGGATCTGTCCGTCGGGCAGGTCGACCACGTAGAGCCCGTCGGTTTGGGTGATGCGTCCTTCGACGAACTGCCCATTGCGAAGGATGACCATGCCCCGTTCCAATTGATTGGACGGAGATGCCTCCTGCGACTTGGCGATGGTTGCCGCGGCCCAAAGACCCAGGCAGATAACGGCGGTTCGCGCAATTGAGTTCACCATAATGGGCCAGAGGGTAAGGATTCGGGCGGCGCAGGTCAAGAGCGGTTCGGCGGGGATAAGGCGTACGGTGTGGCGTCACAATTGCGGGTGGAAGGATCTAGGCGGAAAGAAGGAGTAAGACACGACTGGACGCGCGAGGGACGCCCCAGGAAAAGATCACGCGAAGGCGCAAAGGCGCAAACGACAAGCGAAAACCATGTGCAAGGGGTCACTGAGTAACACGCAAGGTTGAACCCGCGGAAATTGTCATCCGCTGCCGACCTTCCAATTCTTCGCGCCTTTGCGCCTTTGCGTGCGTCCCTTCCTCCCCGTTGCCCGCATTTTGCACAGGATATGAAATGTGGGCAGCGTCATCGCGGCGTTTTCTACCCGCACACGCGACCATGTTCCAAAATGTTCTTTCTCCCCTCTGGGAGAGGGGACTCGTTTCTCGCCTCGTGCAAACCGACCTGGACATTCGGGCCGCTTTAGGGTACTTTCCCCGCCCTCGTCTACTCGACGGAGCCTTTGATGTCGTCTGCCGCCGTACCGCGCCCTGCAGCGCGGGCCCTTGGGCCCGCATCCAAGACCTGATCCTTCCGATCGGCATGGTCGCCAGCATCCTGGTGATCATGGTGCCGGTGCCGGCCTCATGGATGGACCTGCTGCTGGCATCGAACATCACCATCGCGGTGATTATGCTGCTGACGACTCTCTACGTGCGAACGCCGTTGGAGTTCAACATCTTCCCGTCGCTGCTGCTGGCGACCACGCTATTCCGGCTGGTGTTGAACGTGGCCACCACGCGACTGATCCTCACCCGAGCGACCATCGACCACGAGTTGGCGGCGGGCGGCGTCGTGCGGACCTTCGGGCGATTCGTCACCGGCGGCGCCACCGGCGCCGACAACGTCGTCGTCGGTCTGGTGATCTTCTCGATCATCGTGCTGATTCAATTCGTGGTAATCACCAAAGGGGCCACCCGCATCAGCGAAGTGGCTGCCCGATTCACCCTCGACGGCATGCCGGGCAAGCAGATGTCCATCGACGCCGACCTGAATGCCGGCGCGATCGACGATCGCGAGGCCCAGCGCCGCCGGCAGGAGGTGTCGCAGCAGGCCGACTTCTTCGGCGCCATGGACGGGGCCAGCAAGTTCGTCCGCGGCGACGCCATCGCCGGCATCGTGATTATCCTCATCAACATCATCGGCGGCCTGTTCATCGGCGTGGTCCAGGCGGGCATGAGCGTCGGTCAGGCGGCATCGTTGTTCACCACGCTCACGATCGGCGACGGACTGGTCACGCAGATTCCCGCGTTCCTGATATCGTTGGCCGCCGCCCTATTAGTCACCCGCAGCAACCAGGCGACCAACTTGCCGCACGAGTTTCTGCGGCAGCTCTTTTCGCGGCCTCAGGCGCTGGCCGTGGCGAGCGGTTTTCTCGGCATCCTGGTCTTCACCAGCCTGCCGCGGATTCCGCTGCTGATGATCGGCGCGGCCTGCGCGGGCATGGCGATAACGGTATCCCGCCGCGAGACGAAGGCCCAAGCCACGCAGGCCAAGCAGCGCGTCGAGGCCGCCCACCAGGCCCAGCAGCGCGTCGAGGACTATCTGGCCGTCGACCCGATGGAGGTGGAGCTTGGCGTGGGCCTGATCCGCTGGGCCGACCCGAAGCGCGGCGGCGATTTGCTGGATCGCATCCAGCGCGTGCGGCAAAGCCTGGCCGCCGAGATCGGCGTAATCTTGCCGAAAGTCCGCATTCGCGACAACATGCGCCTCGAACAGAGCCAATACCGGATCAAGATCGCCGATATTGCCGTAGCCCAGGGGACCGTCCACGACAAGGCGGCCGATCCGACGGGCGCCATTGCCGCACACTTGACCGAGACGGTTCGCCAGCACGCCGACGAACTGCTCACCCGCGACGCCGTGAAGCACCTGATCGACGAGTTGCGAAAGACCTCGCCCGCGGCCGTCGACGAACTGATTCCCGGCCTGATGAAGTTGGGCGAAGTGCAGCAGGTGTTGCGGCTGCTGTTGCGCGAGCAGGTGCCCATTCGCCAATTGGGGCCCATCCTGGAGACGCTGGGCGATTTTGCCACGCGGGCCAAGGACGAGATCTGGTTGACGGAGTGCGTCCGCCAGCGGCTGGCCCGCACCATTTGCACGCGCTACCGCGACCAGGACGGCCGGTTGCACGTCGTCACGCTCGATCCGGCGTTGGAAGAGCGGATTCGGGCCGGCTTCGAGCACGACGAGGGCGGGCTGCGGATTCACCTCTCGCCCGAGGCCGTGGAGGAAGTGTGCGGTCGGCTCGATGCGGAAGTGGAAAAACTCGTAGCCAACCAGTGGCCGCCGATCGTGCTGGTGAGCCCCGACATCCGGGCGGCCCTGAAACAAATCACCGCGGCGCACATCCCGCAGTTGATCGTACTCGGCTATAGCGAGATTACTCCGGACACGAAACTTGAATCAATGACGCGAATTTTGCAGGCGGCGTGACTCGCCGCGAGATGTTTCTGGTTTCGGTGGGCGATGCCCACCCTACTTGCTCAACCTCTAATCACCAATCTCTCACTCCCATGGAACTCCGAACTTTTCGAGCGGCGACGATGCATGAAGCGTTGGCGTTGGTGCGCCGTGAACTGGGCCCCGAGGCGGCCGTGTTGCACACCCGCGAGGTGCGCAGCCGTTGGTGGGGGCTGCTGCCGCGGGCGCGGCAAATCGAGGTGACGGCTTCGCGCGGCGTCAACGTGCCCAGCCGCTTGCCGGCCCGCGCGGTTGTCGAGCCGCCGGTCGAAGCGCCGCCCTCCGCCCGACCACGCGAGCCTCGGCCGACACACGACTTACGCACCAGGTGCAGGGCCAACTCAGCACCTTGCAGGCCATGGTGAAGGACCTCTGCCGGCGTTCCAACGGCGGCGGCCGCGGCGATTGGCCCGAGGAGCTGTTCCACCTCTTTACCGAACTGCTCGACGCCGAACTGAGCGAGGAGATCGCCCGCGAATTGGTCGAGCGCGTTCGCAACGATCCGGCCAACCAAGGTCTGGCCGATGCGATGCTGTTGAAAGCCCGCGTGGCCGGCCTGATCGAGAGCGACATCTGCGTAGCCGGACCGATCCGCGTGACGCCCGGCCGCTGCCGGCTCGCCGCGCTGGTGGGGCCGACGGGCGTGGGCAAGACCACCACCATCGCCAAACTGGCCGCCAACTTCCGCCTCAAGGAAAAACGCCGCGTGGGACTGATTACCGTCGACACCTATCGCATCGCCGCGGTGGAGCAGTTGCGGACCTACGCCGACATCATCGACCTGCCCATGCACGTCGTCTCGACGCCGCGGGAGATGCGCGAGACGGTGGCCGAAATGAGCCATCTCGACCTGATCCTGTTGGACACCGCCGGCCGCAGCCCCAAGGACGAAGTCCGCATCCAGGAACTCAAGATGTTTCTGGCCGAGGCCAACGCCGACGAGGTACACCTGGTACTGAGCAGCGTGGCCGCCGCGCGGACCTTGGAGCAAACCGCCGAGCGGTTCGCGGCCGTCGGCACCACCGCGCTGATCCTCACCAAGCTCGACGAAGCCAGCGGGCTGGGCAACGTGTTGCCGCTGTTGCGTTCCGGCGGCCTGCCGCTGAGCTACTTGACCAACGGCCAGAGCGTGCCCGACGACATCGAAACGGCCGACGCCCGCGAGCTTGCCCGCATGATCCTCCAGGTCGATCCATCGGTACACGAGCGGTTTGCAGCCAGCGGGCAGTGAGCCACCGACCGTTCCCTTTCGTTTTCTAATCCCCAAGTCCCGGTTTCCTTTCATGCTCGACCAGGCCCACGACCTGCGACGACTGGCCATGCACGACGGCCGCCGGCAAGCACCGCCCGCCGCGGCGCGTCCGTCGCTGCTGGTGGTCACGGGCGGCAAAGGGGGCGTGGGGACGACCACCGTGGCTCTCGAGCTGGCCAAGGAAGTGGCGCAGGCCGGTCGGCGGGTGCTGCTGGTGGACGCCGATCCGCGCGGCGGCAATGCCGCGCTGTTGTGCGGCATCGAGGAACGACACTCGCTGGCCGACGTGCTGGCGGGCCGGCACACCTGGGCTGAGGCGGCCGAAGCAGCGCCCGGTGGCATCCGACTGATCGCCGGCGCTCGGTGGTCGGGGGACCTCGGGCACGGGTCGCCGGCCGCCGTCGAACGTCTGACCGAGCTTCTCCGCGACGATAGCAGTCAAACCGATGTGGCCGTGGTAGACGTCGGCAACAGCCCCGGCCGAGCCGTGCAACGCATCTGTCGCATGGCCGACGCGATCGTGATGGTCACCACGGGCGACACGCCGGCGGTCGTCGCCACGTTCGCCGCGATTCGGGCCCTGGCCCTCCCACGTCGAAACCAAGATGGCATTGACGCCGCCGAGCCGGGCGAAGTGATTTACGTGCGAGTCAACCGGGCCCCAACGACTCGGGATGCCCAGCGGGTCTACAACCGGCTCGCGCGGGCGTGCCGCCGGTTGTTGGGGATCGAAATTGCTAAATATTCGGACATCGTAAGCCGATTGGGTACAACAAGCGATAGGCACGCGCACGCAAAGGTCTGTTAAATTGGAGAAGACGCGCCGAGTTTAACGACTCGCCTCTCAAGGCAATTGCCAGACCCAATGGAAATGGATTTCTAACCGCCGGGATCCCGGCGCATCATGGAGGAACGCATGGCAACCGCTGTCGCTCCGGAAGAAGTTGAGCAACTGTGGATCGAATTCAAGAAGGACTTGTCGAACCAGGAACTCCGCAACCGGCTGGTCGAAATCTACCTGCCGCTGGTGAAGTACAACGGCGAGCGGATTTGGGCGCGGCTGCCGGAAGGCGTCGAGCTGGACGACCTGATTTCGGCGGGCGTGTTCGGGCTGATGGACGCCATCGACGCCTTCGACCTCTCGCGCGGCGTGAAGTTCGAGACGTATTGCGTGCCGCGCATTCGCGGGGCGATGCTCGACGAGCTGCGGACCATGGATTGGGTGCCGCGGTTGGTCCGCTCGAAGGCCAGCAAGCTGAACGAGGCCATCAAGAACCTCGAGGCCCGATTCGGCCGCCAACCCAACGAGAACGAGTTGGCCCAGGAGATGCAAATCTCCGTGCCCGAACTGGAAAAGATGATCCTCGACGCCAACGCCGTCAATCTCATCAGCCTCAACAAGAAGTGGTACGAGACCGACAGCTACAAGGACGTCCGCGAGATCGACATCCTCGAAGACAAGAAGGGCGAAGACCCGACCCGGCGCATTCAGAAGAACGACCTGATGCGGCTGGTGACCAAGGGACTGAATCGCAACGAGCGGCTGATCATCATCCTTTACTACTACGAAGAGTTCACGATGAAGGAGATCGGCGCCACGTTGAATCTTTCCGAGAGCCGCGTGAGCCAGATGCACAGTTCGATCGTGCAGCGGCTGCAAAACCAGTTGGCCCGGCGTAGGCCGGAGTTCGGGACGTAGGGACCGATTTCCGCTCCCCCGCTGTCTACCTCTTCGCACTGCCCGGCACGACCGATCGGTCGTTTCGGTTACCGTGAGCGTTGACTATGGGCTGGCAGCCTGCTACATTTTAAGAGGAAGCGTGGGCGGCCTGTGAAAAGCGTTTACATTGAAACAACCGTAGTCAGCTACTTTGCAACTCGACCAAGTCGGGACGTAGTTGTTGCTGCGCGCAAGAGTCGACTCGGGAACTGTGGCCGAGGCTCGTGTCCGAGTACGAGAGTTACGTGTCGGCCCTCGTGCGCGAGGAAGCGGGCAAGGGAGATGAGGATCAGGCCGGACTGCGATTACAGGCCATCAAGGCATTCAAAGTCTTGGATGCAAATGAGGCAGCCCGGACGTTGGCGATGAGGATTGTCGCAGACCACGGCATACCCGATGAGTACCCGGAAGACGCGCTTCATATTGCCGTAGCGGCCCTCAACGGCATTGATGTCCTGATTACCTGGAACTTTGCCCACCTCAACAATCCATTTACCCGAATGATGGTTCGGCAGACCGTGGAGAATGCGGGCTACCAGTGCCCGGAGATTTGTTCACCGGATGAGTTGCTGGAGGCCATCGAATGAAGGACCCTATCGTCGAAGAGGTACGCCGCCACCGCATGGAGCATACACGCAAATTTGGCGGCGACTTGAACCTGATATGCGAGGACTTGCGTCGCATCCAGCTTGCGTCCGGATGCGAAGTCGTTCGGCGTCCGCCGAAACTGCTCACCCGAGCCAGAGGACCCGCGCAACGACGCGCGGAGTCGCCCTGATCTATTTGACAGAGAAGCGATGAAGACGCTCTACGTCATCGCATGCTGCCTCTTCCTGGCCGCGATTGTGTTGGACGGCTACGGCAAACACTACGCTTCGACGGCGGCGCAGATCTCGGCGAAGGCAGTTGAGGCCAGCGAGTCAGACCGTGCATTCGCTCGGCAGGAGTCAGACGCCGGCTTGCACAAGTGCGCCCTTCTCAACGGCCTGGGCATGGTGACAGCCGCGGCGGGTCTGCCGGTCTGGTTGGCGTCGTTGATCCTCGCGAAACGCCGCGGAAAACGTATGAGCCCCGTTCTCCCGCTGGTCCTGTTCGTCGGCTACCTCTTGCTGTTTTGTGTGATGGTCTGAACGACCATCATGGCCGAACGCCGTGGCCGACACGTCTACCCATCGAGTGGGGTGACGTCGGGTCGAGCATGCGCCCGCCACCCTATCTGGCCGCCTCGGCGCTTATTTTGCGGAATTTGGCTTTCGACGTATTGACGAGATTTCCTCGCCGGCTATAATGCAGACAGACAGGCTGTCTGTCATCGAACGGAGGCCGCACGATGAAGAAACTCGACCAGATCACCAACGGGGAACTCTCCATCCTTCAGGTCCTGTGGGAACGCGGCGAGGCCACCAGCCGGGAAATTGCGGAAGCGCTCTACGAAGAAGTGACCGATCCGAAACTTTCGTCTGCCCAAAAGCTCATCGAGCGGTTAGAAGCGAAAGGGGGCGTGGCGCGCGACCGCAGCGAACGGGCGCATCGCTTCCACCCGCTGGTGAGCCAAGAGGATTTCTTGCGCAGCCGTTTGCAGGCGCTGGCCGACCGTCTCTGCGACGGTGCGCTTGCGCCGCTGGTAACGACGCTGCTGCGATCGCAAGGGCTATCGCGGAGACAACGCGAGCAACTCCGCCAACTCGTCAACGATCTGTGGCCGGCGGAACAGTCCGGCAACCGACCTTCAGACTAAGCGAGGGCCGCCATGCAAGTCTTCTGGGGAATTGTGGTTAGCAACGCCCTGATGGTCGCCGTGCTGGCCGCCGGGGTCGCCCTGCTGGGCCGAATCTGGAAGAACCCCGTGGGGCTGCATCTGCTCTGGATACTCGTACTGCTGAAACTCGTCACGCCGCCGATCCTGACGGTCGCCGTTCCCTTGCCCGCTGCCCAGCCGGCGCCTGCTCTGACGGAACGTGCCGCGAGCCCGGGAGTAATGCCCGAGCCGCGCATCGACATTTTCGCAAGTAGTAACGGTTCCGATGCGGTCGATGACCACCCGCAATCGGTGTCGGAGGAGCCGCCCATTGCCGGAGCTGCGGCCTTGGCGAGCGACGTTGTGCCTTCTCCTTCCCCACATCGCGAAACTTCTTGGCTGACCATTGTGGCATGGTGTTGGGGCCTTGGAGTTGCCCTGCTTGCGCTGGCCCACGCCTTCCGCATCGTTCGGTTTCTCAGACTGCTTCGCGCGGCCCAACCGCCTGCTCCATTCGTTCTGAAGATGGCAGAAGGGATCGCCGAGCGACTGGGACTGAGGCGGATCCCCGAAATCGCGATGTTGCCGGTTCGTTTGTCCCCGATGGTCTGGTCGCTCGGCGGCCGTCCCCGAGTGCTGCTTCCGGCCGAACTGTTCGACCGGCTGGACGCCGATGCCCGGCAGGGGATTCTGGCCCATGAACTGGCCCACGTGCGGCGCAGGGATCATTGGATTCGGCTGTTGGAGTTGGCGATGACCACGCTCTTCTGGTGGCATCCGGCCGTGTGGTGGGCCCGCCGCCAATTGCAGGAGTTGGAGGAACAGTGTTGTGACGGGATCGTGCTCGGCATGGCGCCGCAGGCGGCCCGCACGTATGCCACGGCGCTGTTGGATACGTTGGATTTCCTTTCCGAGCGGTCGGTGGTCGCGCCGATGGGGGCGACGGCTGCCCGGCTCTCGGTCTCTCTAGCAAGGAGAATCAGCATGTTTCAGACACACTCCCCCGTGCTGCGGCTGACCGTCGGTCGCCTGGGGCTGTTGGCAGCCGTGGCCGTGCTGCCGATGGCCATTGCCTTCGCGGCGCAGCCTCCGAAGTCAGACTTGAAGGTACGTCCAGACGATCAAAAGGCAGTGAATGCGCCGGCCGTCGAGCGACGAGCGGTCAACAAGCGAGTGAAGGATTTTCCGGAAACGGATGATTTATCCACGCCAGAATCGGCCCAGGCCGCGTGGAATCGAGCGTCCGCCCGCGGCGATTACCTGGCGCTCTTGGAACTCAGTTGGACCAAATGGGGGCCGGATGAAACTGAGAAAATGCAGCAGCACCGAAAAAACAACTTGAAAGATGTTGAGATTATCAGCGATGCCCAACTAAACGCCGAAATCGTGGAGGTCGCCACGTATCGCGAAGATTGCGCCATGGTCATCTCCAAGGGGAAGCTCTCGGAAGGAGTCGGCCGCGACCCATACAGTTCGCGGAGATTCGGGAGGATCAACGGCCTGTGGAAGAACCTTGGCGAGAACCGGTTGCCAAGCCTTGAAGCCGCTCGCGAGGATTTCGATCGCAACAAGGAGGGCCTCTGGCAGTACTTCGCGACCACGCGAGACAAGGTCAAAAGTGGAAAGTCCACAGCCGTGGAATCGCAGTCCAGACAGAAGAGAAGCGCCCCCATCGCGCCGGGCGAACCGTACGGTATCAGCGTCGAAAAGGCCGATTTGATGGGCCGCGTTGAGTGGGCCTTCATGGGCGGCGCCCAAGACATCACCGCGCGAAAGTCCATCGAATGGGGCGACGTTGAGAAAGACAAGGACGGCAACCGCACGATCCGCTACAAGTTCTACGCCACCATCTGGGACAAAGACGTAATGATCTGTAACAACGTGTTCACGTTCGACGCGAAGGGGAACATCCTCGACATGGCGGACGTGGAGGGGTTCCCGCAAAAGAAAGTCACGAAGCCGGTGGACGTGAGCACCCAGGCGGGCATGAAGGAACTGGTCGAGGATTTCTTCAGCAAAAACTTCCGCGATGTCACGTCGCGAGAGACGATTGAGTGGGGGGACGTCACGAAGGCGGAAAACGGCAACTCGTCCATCCGGTACAAATACCGGGCCACGTACTGGTACACGGAAACGAAAATCGTGAACCAGGTCTTCACCTTCGACAGCAAGGGCCTGTTCGTCTCCGTGAAGGACGTGGAGGGATATCCGCTCGCCGCCGACGGGAAGGCCGCGGGGCCCGCCCGGGTCTATGAGGTCCACAAGAAGGTCGCGGACTTCCCGGACCGCGAAGACCTGTCGACGCCGGAAGCCGCCTATGCCTCGATCGAGCGGGCCTACGCCGCCGAGGGTGACGCTGCCTGGCCGCGCCTCAGCGCCCCAAAACTCGCGGAGCACATGCCACACCCGGAGAAGGCAGCGATCCCCAAGGAAAGCGCGGAGCGTCTGCTCGCTACCGAGATTCTCGAAGTCCACGTGTGGGGCGAGAACCGCGCAGTCGTGCTCGCCCGGCAGACCAGCTTTCAGAAGAGCGGCAGCTACATTGATCTGCGTTGGCTGACGCGCGTGGACGGGCGCTGGTTGAACTTTGGCAACGATGTCCGGGATACCATCGAGCAGGCCCACCAGAAGGTCGACTAAATCGGACTCCGGCAGAGCGCCGCGGCGTTGACGAGCCGTCTGCTCTTGCGGGTAATGAATGCACGTGCAATGATGACCCATGCGGCTGCGGTAGATCGCAGGCTATCGAGAGCGGCGCTGCCAGAGTCAATCGGTGCAGCGCATTCCCGAGCGCTTTCGGGCAGATCGCCCGCAAAGAAAACGAGGACGACGATGCGGAGAGCACTCTTGGCCTCTTTGCTTGTGGCCTGTGGGTTGGCATCGGCCGGGTATTGCCAAGACCTGGCCAACCTGGAGAAATCGCTCTTGTTCTTTCCGGCAAAGGAGTTGGTCGGAACGCCTGCCAAAATCGGGTTGACGTTCGACGAAGTCTCGCTTGAGACCGCCGACCGGGTCAAGCTCCACGCCTGGTGGGTCCCATGCGAGCAGGCGCGGGCTACCCTGCTGCTGAGCCACGGCAACGCCGGCAATATCAGCCACCGGCTCGACAAATTGAAAATCTTCCACGACCTGGGCCTGAATGTCTTGCTCTATGACTATCGCGGTTACGGCAAGAGCCAGGGCACGCCGTCCGAGGCGGGGCTCTATGCGGATGCTCAGGCGGCCTACGATTTTCTGCTGAAGGAGAAGAAGATTCCGCCTCGCCGGATCATTGCCTATGGCGAATCGCTGGGCGGCTCGATGGCGGCCCATCTGGCGAGCAAGAACGCAGTCGGGGCGATGATCCTCGACAGCAGCTTCAGCAGTCTGAAAGACATGGCACAGACGCATTACCCGCTGCTGGCGGGGTTGGTGCAGTCGAAGTTCGACACACTCACTGCAACCACGAGCGTGACGGCGCCGGTGTTGGTGTTGCACAGTTCGGGCGACGAAATTATCCCGTTCGCACAGGGCAAGAAACTGTTCGAGGCGGCCAAAGAGCCCAAGCAGTTCGTGGAACTGCGCGGCGATCACAATAGTGGCTACTTGACTAGCAAGAAGGCGTACGTGAAGGGCCTTGAGAGTTTTGTCGGGGCGCACTTTCCGCCAGCGACGCCCTGATGCCGCACGAGTCGGTCTTGGGTCTTGGTGCTAAGACTCACGGCCAAAGACTCACGGCCCAAGACCAAAGACCCAAGACCGCTCTGTCATGCTGCAGAATGACCTACGATCGTGTGTGCCCCTCACGCCGTCTTGCTCAGCCCGGCCGCCTGGTTGAGCTTGTTGTAGAGCGTTTTCAGGCTGATGCCGAGTTCTTCGGCGGCCTTCGGCTTGTTGCCGTGGTGGCGCTCGAGCGCCTCGTGGATCGCCTGCATCTCCAGGTCGCGGAGGTTCAGCGTGCCGGCCGGCGCGGGACGAATCGCGATGGTCGATGCCGGCCGGGTCAGCAACCGCTGCGGCAGGTGCTCGGGCCGGATCGGCAGCGCGTCGCAGAGAATCATGGCGTGCTCGATCACGTTGGCCAGCTCGCGGACGTTGCCCGGCCACGTGTGCTCCATGAGCATCTCCAGCGCCTCGGGCGCGAACATCTCGTCGTCGCTGCCGCGCGGCGCGCCGAACCGCGCGGCCAGGTGCCGGGCCAACAGCGGAATGTCTTCGATCCGCTCGCGCAGCGGCGGCAGCGGAATCTCGAACGTGTTGATGCGGAACCAGAGGTCCTCGCGGAACTCGCCGGCGGCGACCATCTCGGCCAGATCGCGGTTGGTGGCGCAGATCACGCGCACGTCGCAGGTGAACGACTCGTTGTCGCCCACGCGGCGGACCTCGCCGCTTTCGAGGAACCGCAGCAGCTTGGCCTGCATCGCCTTGGGCAGCTCGCCGATCTCGTCGAGGAACAGGCTGCCGCCGTTGGCCACCTGCAACAGTCCGGTGCGGTGCTCGTCGGCCCCGGTGAAGGCCCCCTTGCGATGGCCGAACAGCTCGCTTTCGATCAGGTTTTCGGGCAGGGCGCCGCAGTTGATCGGCACCAGCGGCATTTCCGCCCGCAGGCTCTGCTCGTGTACCGCCCGGGCGACCAGTTCCTTGCCCGTGCCCGTCTCGCCGAGAATCAGCACGGTGGAATCGGTCGGGGCCACCTTGGCGATCAGCCGGCGGACCTGCTGCATCTTTTCGCGACTGGCCGATCAGGTCGGGCGCGCCCTCCAGCCGTTCCAGGCGTTGCTTGAGCGCCCGGTACTTGTTGGTCAGCTCGCGTTTTTCGGCCACGCGGCGCAGCAGCGACTTCCAGATCGACCAGCTTGCAGGGCTTGGTGAGATAGTCGAACGTGCCGTAGCGCAGCGCGGCCACGGCCGTCTCCAGCGACGACTTGCCGGTCAGCACGACGGCCTCGGTGTCGGGCGAAAGCTGCTTCGCCCGGGCGATCACGTCGATGCCGTTGCAGCCGGGCATGTCGAGATCGACCAGGATGCAGTCGTAGGTGTTGCGCTCCAGGGCGGCCAGGGCGGTGGTGCCGTCGGGGCAGACCGTGACCTCGTGGCCCATCCGCGGCAACTCCAGGCGCATCAGTTCCTGCAACGATTTCTCGTCGTCGGCGAACAGCAGCTTCAGTCGTTTATGCGGCTTGGGAGCGATGGTCGGTCTCCTTCTGCTGATGACGGAAGTAGTGGCACATCCGTTGGAATCGACACGGAGTGTGCGGATACAATCGGCGGACGCCAGCGGCAGGCGGACGCGGAACGTCGAGCCTTGGCCGCGGCCGGCGCTGGCGGCTTCGATGTCGCCGCCGTGGTCGGCAATGATGCGATAGGTGATCGAGAGTCCCAGCCCGATTCCCTGGCCGCCGCGGCGGCGGGTGAAGAACGGCTCGAAGATGTGTTCCAGCACCTCCGGCTCCATGCCGCAGCCGTTGTCGGCCACCGTCAGCACGGCGTAGCTGCCGCGGGCGCTCCAGCCGGACGCGCACCGTGCCGCCGTCGTCCAGGCTGTCCAGGGCGTTGGTCAACAGGTTCAGCACGACCTGCTTGATTTCCTGCGGATTGACCGCGGCCATCACCGGCTCGCGCGGCGCGAACTCGATGTGCTTCCGCTGGTACTTGCCCATGTGGCCGAGCATTTCGATCACGCCGCGGACCAGTTCGCCCAGTTCGGTGTTCTCGCCGCTTGCCCGGCCCGATGCGGGAGAAGTCCAGCAGCTTCTCGGTGATCCCCTTGCAGCGGAACGCCTCGGTCTGGATCATCCGCAGGTAGTTGCCGACGACGGCCTGCTGCGGGTCGGTCTCGTCGAGAAGTCTCGCGGAACCGGCCTTCCAGCGATTCGGCGCACATGGCGATCGAGGCCAGCGGGTTGTTGATTTCGTGGGCCACGCCGGCCGCCAGGAAACCGACGCTGGCCAATTGCTCGCTGCGCACCACCTGCTTGGTCCGCTCCTGCACCTGGCGGTCGAGATCGTCGCGAATCTCCTGGAAGCGGGCGGTCATGTCGTTCAGGGCCTTGGCCAGCTCGGCCATCTCGTCGTCGGTGTCGAGCCGGATGCGGTAGCCGAACTCGCCGGCCGCCACGCGCCGCGACCCGGCGATCAGCATCCGCAGCGGCCGGAAGATCCAGCGATACGAGAGCCGCATGAACAGCAGGAAAACCAGGCACGGCCGACACGGTGGCCGTCCAGGCGCTGAGGATCAGCACGCGGTACTGCCCGCGAACCTCGTCGGAAAAGCCGGCCAGCTTCTCGTGCAGGTGGCTGGGCAGTTCCGTGGCGAGCGTTTGCAGTTGCTCCAGTTCCACGTCGAGCCAGCCGATCTTGACGTTGTCGAGCATCCAGTCTTCGTCGCGGTTGGCCTGGCGGATGCGTGCCAGTTGGGCTTCGATCTTGCGGACCGTCTCCTGCTCGCGCTCGATGGTCCGACATCCGCGGGTCGGCCTGCATCTTCGCCGGCCAGTTGATCGCGGTATCGCGCCAGCGTCTGGTCGACCTCGTCCAACTGGCAGCGGAACTGGTCGCGGACCATCGCATACCCGCACGGGCACGAGATCGCGGCTGGATGTCGGGAAAGGTGTTGACGTCCTGCGAGTCCCCGCAGCTCGCCGAGCGTGATCCGCAGATCGCTGACGTGCCGGCTGAGCTCGGCCGCCAGCGGCAGCTCGCTCACCCGCCAACTCAGGCTGTTGACCAGGTTGCGGTAGGCGTAGGTGGCCACCAGCCCGGTGCTCGAGAGGATCGAGACCACCAGCACCAGCAGCCCCAGCCCGAGCAGCAGCTTCCGTCGAATCGGCCACTTCGACAGCACCGGCGACCTCCTTGTCGCGCGATTCCGCCGGAAAAAAGGGGGACAGGCCCGGTTTGTGCGAAGCACCCGAAGGGCCGCTGTGCGGCAAACCGGGCCTGTCCCCTTTTTCCCCCGTGTCCCTTGGGGAGGCGGAGTGTATCCGAAGAGGCCGCCCCTGGGCAAGGTGAAACTGGGGAACTACTTGAGTTTGCCCCGCGGAAAGGTTAAAAGGAGGTTGTCGGCCCCCTGCGGCTAGCAGAGGAGAACGCAAACCACGAGCAAGCCACCCACCAAAAAGAAGGGCGCGGCCGAGGGCCACGCCAGCGATCAGGTCATCAGCCAGAACCGCAAGGCCCGGCACAACTACGCGGTGCTCGACACCCTGGAGTGTGGCCTCGTGCTGGTCGGCAGTGAGGTGAAGAGCCTCCGCAACGGCCGGGTTCTCGTTGGAGGAGGCCTACGCGAGGGTCAAGGGCGACGAGGTCTGGCTGATCGGTTGCGACATCGCCGAATACTTCGAGGCCAATCGCTTCAACCACAATCCGCGGCGGCCCCGCAAGCTGTTGATGCACCGGCGGGAGGTCAAACGCTTCGCCCATCGGGCCTTCGAGAAGGGGCTAACGCTTGTGCCGCTGGAGATGCACTTCAAGCGCGGCCTGGCGAAGGTTGTCTTGGGCATCTGTCGCGGCAAGCAGCGGCACGACAAACGCGAGGCCATGAAGAAGGCCGAGGCCCAACGCGACATGGCCCGCCAGATGGTCCGGCGACGGTAGGAGATTGCGAATTTTGCAGGGTGCGTGAAACGCACCAGAGCAGGTAGTCGCTGGTGCGTTTCACGCACCCAGCCCTTTCAAGGTGAGCCTAAGTGATGAAACCAACGGGAGTTCAGGCGTTTTCGCGCTTGGTATCGTTTTGGCGACGTGACAGCGCCAAGTTGCTGGCCGTTGCGACACGGAGCGTGCGTTGCGAAACGACTTGCTTCTAGCGTGTTTTCGTTCTCCAGTTTATCCAGGCAACCAAGTCAGCACCTTGAAAGGGCTGGTTTCACGCACCCTACGGCTTGTGGCCACGGCGAAGCAGAATTGATAACTTCACAACTTGTAGCCGTGCGTCACACCATCGCCTTCTCCAACTGTACGCGTTCCATGGCGGTAAGCGGCGGGAGGTCGCGTACGGCGGCGATGTTGGCTGTCAGTTGGTCGACCGACGCCACGCCCACGTTGGCCGCCGAGATCGGCAGCCCCAACACGTACCGGATCAGCATCCTGGCCTCGGCCTGCCGGGGCGTTTCGTCGTAGTACCACGTGCCGCTATTCTTGATGGGATTGCCCGTGGCCAGCGAGCCCACGCCCCCGCCCATGACTTTCATGGCCAGGATGCCCATCCCCTTCTCGACGGCCACCGGCAGCACGTTTTCGCGGAAGCCGCGCCGCCGCTCGGTCGGATTCATCGTAGTCAGGATCGTGTCGAACTCGTACATCTCGATGGCCCGGCGCATCACGTCGGCATCCTCATGGCCCGTGACGCCGATGAACCGCGTGACCTTCTGGTCGCGGAGCTTGCGGAGCGCGGTCAACACGCCGCCGGGCTTGCCCCATGCGGCCAAATCCTCGTCCTTCTTCGTGCCGTGGACTTGCAGCAAGTCGACGTGGTCGGTCCGCAGCCGCTTGAGGCTCTCCTCCACGCTCTTCATCGCCCCGTCGTAGGTGCGGTCGCCGGTCTTGGTGGCCAGAAACACTTCCTTGCGGCGGCAGGCGACCACCGGGCCATAATTGGTTCTCCGACTGGCCTTTGTTGTACGAGGCGGCCGTATCGAAGTACGTGATGCCCAGATCGAGGGCCGCATCGGCCAGGGCCGACGGATCGAACTCATCGGACGGCGGCCGCTGCATGCCGACCACGCCGCCGAGCACCAGGGCACTGATCTTGACGCCGGTCTTGCCCAACGTCCGCTGCGGCAGCGAGGCTTTCGCCCCGGCTGCCGGCGAGCCAGGTTTCTCCTCGGCGCACAAGGCCTCCGAGGCGCTCAACACCGCGGCCGATCCCAGGTACTTGAGAAAATCTCTTCTTTCCATGATTACACCTTCTGTCTCGATCCAAGGTTCGTACGAAAGGGGCTTTCCTCACGCGTCGGAAGTTCTTCCAATGGCGCCATGCTCACACTGGCATGCGCAACTCTGCTTTCTGGCTCACCAGCAACTTCTGTAGCTCCTTGACGTTGATCTTCCGCGGCGGCGTGTTCCTCGTTGCTGCCAGGGCCACGGCGCAGCCTGAGGCATGCCCGACGGCCATCGCCGGCGCCATCGACCGGGCCGACTGGAAGGGGCCCTGCTCGCAGGAAATGCACCGCCCCGTGAGCACCAGCCCCTCGATCTTCTCCGGCACGAGCGAGCGGTAAGGAATATCAAATCCCTCGTGCTCGAAGAAGAAGCGGCGGCCGTGGTAGCCGGGCATGGGATTGGAACTGATGGCGACCACGTCGGGGAAGCGGGTGCCGCGGATGGCGTCTTGCTCGGTGAGCACGTATTCGCCCCGGACGCGGCGCGTCTCCCGCACGCCGATCCCCGTGGCCGTTTGGGCCAGGTAGACCGACTCGTAGCCGCTGCGGCTGCGCATGGCCCCGACTTGCTCCCACACTTTCAGCCGAGCCTCGACCTCCGCGCGCGTGAGGTTTTCGACGTCCAGGCCGTCGCCCCCGACACCCGGTCCCCATCGCACCACGCGGTCGCCGATCCGTATTCCGCCGTCTGCTCCGGGCACAGTCGCCGCAACGCCGCCGAGTTGATACATGAAGCTCATGTTCATGCGGTCGCCCTGTTCGGCGGGCATCATCAAGGGGGCGCCGGCCCGCGCGGCCACGTCGCCGTCGCCCGTGGCGTCGATCACCACGTTGGCCGCGATGGCCTGCCGCCCGGACTTGGATTCGGCAATGATCCCCGTGACCCGCGAGCCCTCGAGCATGGGCCCCACCACCCAACTGTGCAACCGCAGCGTCACGCCTTCCTTCTTCAACAGATTGAGCGATGCCACCTTGGCCGCCTCGGCGTCGAAGCCGATGCAGTAGGGCAGGTCGCCCCCGCGAGCGTCGTGCTGAGGCTGGGCATACGAAACCACGTCGGTGATGCCGCCCAAGCGAGCCAGTTCGGCGATGTACTCGGCCGGAATCCCCTTGACGGTTTGCAGGGCGTCGGGGGGCCGCTGATTGCGGAAGCCATTGTAGCACGTCATCAGCCCGGCCGTGCCGTTTCCGCCCAGAAACGGATAACGCTCGATCAAGAGCGTGCGGGCGCCGGATCGCGCCGCGGCGGCCGCCGCAATCACGCCGCTCGGCCCTCCGCCGGCGACGACGACCTGGAACCGATCGACCACCGGCGTGCGAAAGTTCTCGGCGTAAACGGCAGTCTCGGCGGGCGCGTCAGCCGCAGATGATACAGCAGACTGGGAGGCGACCACGACCGCGACCGCGGTCCCCAGCGTCGCATCCAGAAAACCTCGCCGATCGATGCCCATTGCGACGCGAGGCGACGCGGCCTTGGCTTCGTGTGCCATGACAGGTCTCCAATTGGTTCATTTCCCCGGATTTGCTGATCTGGCCGTTTGTGCGGTGCAGGCAAAAACGTGCGAAATGGGCTTCTTCTGGGAACGCAAACTCTGGAGATTACTATATCGCGTGGCGCGGGGCTTGAACAGGCGGCGGCGCGGTTGGCCAGAGCCGATCAGTTCTTCACTGTGGGAGGCGACTCCTTTTCACTGTGGGAGGCGACTCCAGTCGCCGATTGCCCGAAAACTACTGCAAATCGGCGACAGGAGTCGCCTCCTAGTGCGCTTGTGAGTGTATCGAATCAGCAAGGTGCAAGTCCTTGTCGAAATTGGGTTTGAACTTCGTAACCGAAAGTAACTGCGTCCTCGTGAGAGGGGGTGGAGAGCAACTGAAGGTGAACGGCTGGTCCGCAGGATGACGAACTCGATTCGGCCGGTTGTCGTGGCGAGCCTGCTAGGAAAAGGCGAAGCCCAAGTGACGCTGTGGTCCTCGCAAGGGATGCGGTCGGCAGACCGCGCGGTAAGCTCCGGGGGGAAACCAAACCAAGCCCCAGAGGCGGCAACAGGTGGTTGGAGGCGGAACGGTCGGAAGGTTTGATACATGAAGCAAGGAGACCTGGGCGGGTACAAGGACGAAGTTCATTGTCCCTGATAAGGATACGAAGAATCGACCGCCCAGGAGTCAGAGCGTCCATACGAGCGAGGAAGCGGGGCAATGCCCGTCGAGCAAAGGGACGCAGGAAAGTGGATGAAACATGACGCACGGCCAAAACCACACCGTACCGCGAGTGTCGGCAACGACTAGCCACGACGGACTGCGTCAGGCACACGTAACTTGGCTCAGATTGGCCGCACCGTCGATGTTGCATGTTGGTGGCCTTCCCGTGAAGGTCAGGGCCTTTCGCTTCTGCCGATCCCGAGAAGGAACCTTGTTTCCTTCCCGCGCTCGGTTCACCAATCCTCTACGAGGTAACACCACTAACCGGAGAGCCGGATGCGGGAAATCCGCCAGTCCGGTTCGGAGGGAGGGGAGGCCGGGAACTTAACCGGCCTTCCCTACCCCTATCAAATCCTATTTGGGAAAACTGATCGGCCCTGGGCGGTTGGCGCCATTCCACGGCCGATGTAGACGCGGCATCTTGCCGCGTTGTTCGGTAGAGCGACAATCTCGCACCGCGGTCGGAAGCGGCAAGATGCCGCTTCTACGTTCCACGACCTGTGAACGGTTACGTCGGGCACCTACAGAAACGACCCGACCAGCAGGCTGTACATCAGAAAGCTCAGCACGACCAGACTGACCGCGACATAGAGCCGATCGCGTTGGCGGGCGAAGGCAATCGAACAGGCGGCTACCCGCACCACGGGTGTGGCGATCAGCAGCACCAGCCCGAGTTGAATGATGCCGCGGCCGCTCAAGTGGAGGGCGTCGGCCACAATGCCCGTCAAGGAACACAGGTCGGCCGGCTCGCCGCGGAAGAGATGGAAGTCGGGCCTGTCGCCGCCGTGGCGCACCAGGTAGACGACGGCCCCGCACAGCACCACGGCGCCGGCCAAGAGGACGCCGGTCCGCAACAGGTTGCCGATGATCGTCTCCATGTGCCGGTCGGCCGCGCCCGCCCGTTCCTGCGGTTCGCTCATACTACAGTCTCCCCGTCAGGCCGTTATAGATCATCTCCAGGGCTAATAGCACAATCACTACGGCGAAGACCGTGCGGAGCACCTTGGTCTGGGTCCGGCCGAGCACGCGGGCCCCCAGCAGGGCGCCGGGGAGCACGCCCAGCATCACGGGCATGGCCAGCCCCGGATCGATGTAGCCGCGGTTGAGGTACACGCCGGCGCTGGCGGCCGCGGTCACGCCGATCATGAAGTTGCTGGTGGTGGTCGAAACCTTGAACGGAATCCGCATCGCCTGGTCCATGGCCAACACCTTGAGCGCCCCGGAACCGATTCCCAGCAGTCCCGAGACGGCCCCGGCAACAAACATCAGGCCGAACCCGGCGGGCACCCCGCGGACGCGATAGCTGACAGGGCCGGCGTCGCCCGGATAGCTGCCGTCGAGCTTGAGCCACGCGGCGAGCGGGTCGGGCCGGCCGTCACCAGGGCGTTGCCGCCGAGGGCGACTGGTGAGATAGGCCGACACGATCAGGACGGCGCCGAAGATCACGGCTACGACGTGGGTGGAGAGCCGCACGGCCGCCGAAGCCCCCACCAGCGCCCCCACCGTGGTGGCGATTTCCAGGAACATGCCGATCCGCATGTTCGTGTAGCCTTCCTTGACGTAGGCGGCGGCCGCGCCCGACGAGGTCGCGATGACCGAGACCAGCGAAGCGCCGATCGCGTAGCGGATGTCGACGCCGAAGAGCAACGTGAGCGCCGGGATGATGACCACGCCGCCGCCCAGCCCCGTGAGTGCGCCCAGAAAGCCCGCGCCCAAGGAGGCCAGCCAGACGAGCGAGGTGAGCGTGAGAGTGGTCATGTTGCGGCAGCCGATCCGATTCGGAGTTCTATGATACACCTTGGCGGCAGACCCTCAAGGGCTGAGCCTTGGACGCATGCTCCGCTTGTCTCCGGGTACTGGCGGCGATATACTGTTTGCATGGATCGAGTGGACGGAAGGCGCATTTCCTGCTTGACCTTGCGGGGCAGATTGGCGCCAGGATGCGAGGTGTTGAGATGGCCGGTCTGATCACGGATTCTCGGTTGGACGAGCGTCTGATCGATCAGCGTCGCGCCTGGGGCGCCGATCATCACGACGAAGTGTGGGAGGGCGTCTACATGATGGTCCCGTTGCCCAACAACGAGCATCAGCAGATTGTATTCCGTCTGGCCTCCATTCTGGACGAGGTTGTGGGCGACGAGGGACTTGGCGAGGTCCTGCCGGGAGTCAATCTCGCCGGGTCGGCGGAAGATTGGGAACACGATTACCGTTGTCCCGACGTGGTCGTCTTCCTCCGAAATACCAA
Source organism: uncultured Planctomycetaceae bacterium (assembly GCA_963759115.1). Classification (GTDB taxonomy): domain Bacteria; phylum Planctomycetota; class Planctomycetia; order Pirellulales; family Thermoguttaceae; genus CAVWXT01. The sequence goes on along the minus strand of CAVWXT010000005.1, from coordinate 686,080 downwards.
GGCGACAAATTGCGACGCGCACTGGCGAGGCGGGGCGGACTTCGTGGTGGAAGTCGCCAGTTCGGGCGACCGCACCCGCGAGAAGATCGACTTCTACAGCCGGATCGGCGTCCGCGAACTGCTGATCCTCGACCGGCACCCGTGGAGGCTGGAACTCTACCGCCAGCAAGATGGTCGGCTGGAGATAACGGGCCGTGCGACTGTGACGGGCAACGAATCCTTGAGCAGCACCGTGGTTCCATTGCGGTTTCGCTTAGTGTCGGGCAGTACGCGGCCGCGGATTGAAGTGACCCACGTCGAAACCGGGCGGCAGTGGCTGGCGTAGCTCGCAGCGCACCCCCGACGCTCTTATGGCAAATCGTCGCCGGAGAGGCTATTCCGGATTCTCCGTCGATTGGGCCGACGGTTTGGGTTCCTCTGGAGGAGGCGAACTATCGGCCGGTTTTGGCCGCAAGTCCTCCAACCATCGTTCCGCGGACTGGCGAACTCTCTCTGTGGGATGCCTTTGTGCAATATCGCGAAGGCCCTCTTCGTCTTCGATTTCCCCCAACGCGTTCACCGCTACAGACTGAACCTTCGGGTCGTCGTCAGACCAGGCAATATCTCGCACTTTTTGCTTCAATCGTGCATAATGGCCCAGACAAACAGCGAGCAATGCCTCGACACGGGTGTTCTTGTCGCGAGACGACAGTGCCTCCTTCAGATACGGCTCTGCCTCGCGCCGGTAACGCTCGACGAGTGTCAATCCCGCAAAGGCCCGGACAGTTTGATCGTCATCCGCCAGGAAACCGATAATGGCCGGTACCGCTTTCTCGGGCGGTTCTCTGGTGAGCACCGCGATCTGCCGACACTTCGGATTCGAGCGGACGTTCTTGACGTACTCGGCGTACGGCCCTCCGCCACGCTGGTCAATCTCGACGAAAGGCTTAGCGGCGCGGTAGCGCTCCATCAAGACAGGGAGTGCGACAACGCCGTTGAAAATCATGTGAGCAAGCATAAGCGGAACAAGGCTCCTGAACCTGATCCGCCACATGCCCAATACGAGGCCAATTAAGAAACCTTGGCTCACGGCAAACCATGTGTTACTGCGATGAGCGTGCGCAAGACCGAATAGCAGCGATTGGATCAAGAGCGCAATGGCGGAAGGTGTGAGTTTTCTCAGTTGTTCAAGAAGATAGCCACGCCAGAAGATTTCTTCCGCGATCGGGCCAATCAACACAGCAGTGACCGCCGCGAAAATGACGGTCGCTGCCGTAGGTATCTCAGGCATCCCGTAAGGGGCGGCTTCCGGGAAATATGCGAGCCGTAACGCAAGTCCCCTACAGACAAATACGAGGAGCACCATGCCCAAGAACCACAACCAATGTAACCACGCGTGGGGAAACCATTGCGTGTCAAAGGTCGCGGCTTTCGGAGCTATTCTCGCCAGCAGCAAAGGAGTGATAGCCATGATGCCGTAGAAAACGAGCACGCATGGCCGATACCAATCCCAATAAAAGAAGAAGTGGGCAATAACCAGTGGGACCGCAAGAACAACGATTGCGGCCAGCAAGACCCACAGGATCGGGCCGCGGCTCACAATCGCCACGGTGTCGTTATCACGCGTTTTCTCTGCTGAATCCATTATGCTGCCCCGTGTTCCTTGGGTTTTGAGCACTTCCGCCGTTTCACCCCTCCCCCTTCTTCTCCTTCCCCACGGCGATCGCGAAGGCCGTGGCGTGGGTGCGGCAATGGGAGATCGTGACGTGGATTTCGCTGATGCCGAGTTGCTCCACCACGTCTTTGGCGCCGCCGCGGACGGCCACGACCGGTTTGCCGCCGGGCTCGTTGCGGACCTCGATGTCGCGCCAGGAGATGCCCCGCCGCCAGCCCGTGCCCAGGGCCTTGAGGATCGCCTCCTTGGCGGCCCAGCGGCCGGTGTAGTGTTGCGTCGCCTGCTTGCGGCTCTGGCAGTACTTGATCTCCACCGGCGTATACACGCGGTTGATGAAATACTCGCCGTGCCGCTCGATCATCCGGGCGATCCGCAGGCATTCCGTGATGTCGGTGCCGATGCCAATGACGTTGGGCATGGAGGGTTCAGGGGTCGGGGTTCAGAGGTCAGGGGCTTCGGACTTCGGACTTGGGACTTTGGACTTGGGTCTTTGGGCTTTGTCCCAAGACCAAAGTCCCAAAACCAAAGACCTCGGATGTTGGACTGGTCATCGCACGATCCGCTACTCCTCGTCATTCGTTGCTTCCGCATCCCCATCGGCCAGGCCGTCGAGGATCGCGGCCACCTGGTTCCGCGTGGCGGGGTCGAGCCAGACCCGCGCGAGGTCCACGGCGCCGTTGGCTTCTTCCCACGACAGTTCGAGCCGCGTCGGTCCGCAACCGCCCTGGCAACTCGACAGGCGATAGCGGGCCGAGCGGGGATGGTTGACCTCCTGGACGCCAACCAGTTCGGCCAGACGCCGCGCGGTGAGCACGTCGATTCGCCCGCCGCGGATCGTGCGATACCAGCTCCTGCAACGGTTGCAGAACGGCACGCGCGTGGCGGGCACAGTCACCGCGGCCGCCGCGGCCACGACCAATAGGGCGTCAATTGTCCAACTCAGCCAGGCAACCCAGCCGTGCGCCATGTAGCCGGGAAACAACGGGCGGCCTTGGTTGGCATTTAACAGCATGAAGTCGCCGAAGCTCGGCGCCATCTCTCGCAGGATCGCCGACAGGTCTTCTTGCCCCACTGGCAGGCCCGCATCGACCGCCGGACGCCGCCAGTGATACGTGGCGAGATAGTTGAAATAGTGCTGACCCGCGGCAGCTACGGCCGCCGCCAGCACGGCGGCCAGGATGATCGTGGGCCGATTTCCGATTTGCGCGAAACGCACGAACGCCACAATGGCGATGCCGGCGGAAATGCCCAGCAGCACGGGGAACAGGATCAGCGGGGCGAAGTAGGTCTGAGCCACGTGCCCGGCCCAGGCCAACAGCAGACCGGACACCGGCGCCGCGAGCATCAGCAGAATCAGTCCCTTCCAGGCAAAGTGCCCCCCCTCGGTAGACTGTCCGTCGGACCGGTCGAGTTCCTGGGTGCCGCACATGCCTTTATGCTAAGAGGAACTCGTTCTGAAGGGAAGCCCCGATGGCAGCTTGCCGTTGAGCAGATTTCACTCCGCTCGGCCGGAATTAATTCAATCGGCCAGAACGGAATGAATTCCGTTCTACGAGGGCACTTTCGCCCCCGCAGCCGAATGGTAACTTGGACATCATGCGCAAAACCACAAAAGACATCGGGCGGCGAGAGTTCCTGCGGCGGGCGGCGGCCACTTGCGCGGCCCCCGCGGCTTGTTCCCTGGGCATCGGCGCACTCACAGTGCTTGGCGGAAGTTCGGCCGATGGGGCCGAGCAAGCCTTGCGCAAGGACTGGTTGGCACGCTGGGAGAAGGGCATCGTCCAAGACGCCCGCAACCGCTACTGCGACAAAGAAACCGGCGAGGAAGTCGGCTGGCTCGTGAGCCCGTTCTTGAACGGCTTCTACTACGGCTATCTGGCCACGCAAGACGCCAAGTGGGTGGACATGCTGATGGACTGGGCCGACGCCTGGATCAAGCGCGGCGTGACCGAGCCGGACGGGCACATCGGATGGCCGAAGGCCGACGGCGCCAGCACCAGCTCGGTCGCCTCACAGTACACCGACAACCTGTTGGGCGAGGCGATGGGGCTGCACCCCGTAGTCCTGATGGCCGATGCGATCTTGAAAACGCCGGCGCTCCGGCAGAAGCACGGGCAGCGGGCCGAGGAATACATCAAGCTGGCCGAGCGGATTTTCGAGAAATGGGACGAACGCGGTTGCTGGCGCGAGGTGCCGGCCGGCGGGGTCTGGGTCGTTCCGCTGTTTGGCATCGACCAGCAGACCGGCAAATGGACCGAAGGGTATGATCGCCGGAACACCGACGGCTTCTCGTTGCCGGCCAACAAGCAAAACGCCATCGCCCGCTGGCTGCTGGCTATGCACGGCGTGACGCAGAAGCCCCGCTATCGGGAGCGGGCAGAAAAGTGGTGGCGGGTGATGAAGTCGCGGATGCGGCTGCGGGAGGAGGGCAAGTTCTTCGTCTGGAATTATTGGGACCCGGCTGGGCCGTGGGATTCCAAGCCCGACGGCTCGCTGAAACACTGGGTGGGCGTGCATCCCAACGGCGGCTACTATGCGGTCGACACGGAGGGCATCATGGCCGCCTACGAGCACGGCCTGGTGTTCAACAAGGAGACGATCGAGCGGCTGATCGCCACCAACCGCGATTTCATGTGGAACAAGCAGATCGAGGGAGCGAAGTTCCAGCGAATCGATGGCGGCAAACCCGACCCGCGGTGGGCCAATTCACCGGGCGTGCTCTGGACGGCCCTGGTGCCACACGACGAGACTTTGCGGAAGGTATTCGAGGCGAACCATAAGCCGGAGAGTTGGGGCGGGCTGGCCACAACGCCCTGGTATCTCGCCCAACAGGCCGTTTCGCGCGGAGCGGCAAATTAGCGGCATCGAGCGCCGGGTCACGCCGTGCGAATGCCGATGCTGAACGAATCCCCCGCCATAGTTCTATAAGGTATCCGATTTGCGGTGAGCGTGGGGGGTCAGCTCCCTCCTGATTGACGGCCTGACGATCTTGCCGTAGGATTAACAGGGTGTGCCCAACTCATGTCGACCGGACGCGACGAGCGGGCAATGCCGGGCACCACAAGCCAAATTTGGCGGACTTTCCATGCTTCTGTGATGAGTGCCCGTGACTCCCCGCGAAATCGCGCCCGTCGAGTCGTCCGCGCCGATTCGGGAGGCCTGATTGCTTCGGTTTTCTGCGGCCCATTTGGTGTTCTGTGGCAATGCGCTACCCTCTCCATGCTTCGGAGAACTGCTCATGGGCAACGACCAGTCTATCGAGCGTCCCGGCCGTCAAGAGGGGGCCAACCTGCACGAATTCGTCCGCAGCCTGGCCGACTGCGGCTTGATGAGCGTCGCCGAGGTACAGGTATTTCTGGAAACCCTGCCGAGAGGGGCGCGACCCACCACGGCCGATCAACTCGCCCGGGAACTGTGCAGCCACGGCAAGCTGACGAAGTTCCAGGCGCAATCGCTGTGCCAGGGCAAGGCCGACGGCCTGGTCCTGGGCAACTACGTGGTGCTCGACCGGCTTGGCAAGGGGGGCATGGGCGAAGTCTTCAAGGCCAGGCACGCGCGCATGGACCGAGTGGTGGCGCTAAAGGTCCTCCCTTCCGCCGCCACAAAATCGGCAGAGGCGATCAAGCGTTTCCGACGCGAAGCGAAGACGGTGGCCAAACTCTCCCATCCCAATATCGTCACGGCGTACGATGCCGACGAAGCCAACGGGATGCACTTCCTGGTGATGGAATATGTGAATGGTTCGGATCTGGCTTCCGTGGTCAAGAAGCACGGCGTGCTGGCCGTTTCGGCCGCAGTGGATTACCTGCTCCAGGCGGCCCGCGGGCTGGAGTATGCGCATCGTCAGGGGATCATCCACCGGGATATCAAACCCTCCAATCTGATCCTGGACGCGCAGGGGAACGTCAAAATCCTCGACATGGGCCTGGCCCGAATCGAGGAAACCATGGGAGCGTTCGACCCCACAGCCGAGGAGGGTCTGACTCAAACCGGACAGGTGCTGGGCACGCTCGACTACATGCCGCCCGAACAGGCCGTCGATACGAAACTTGCCGATGCCCGAGCCGACATCTACAGCCTCGGCTGCACGCTCTATCATCTGTTGAACGGCCGGCCGCCCTACGGCGGCGACACCGTGGCCAAGAAGATCCTGGCGCATCGCGATGCGCCGATTCCGTGGCTACGCCAGTCTCGCCCTGACGTGTCCGGTCCGTTGAATGCGATCTTCCAGACGATGGTGGCCAAGAAGGTGGAGGACCGCCAGCAATCGATGGGTGAAGTCATCGCCCAACTACAGCGATGTGTCGGCGGGAAGAGCGACGCGCCCCCAAACTCGTGGTTGATCCGCGCCACCGCGGAGACGGTGAAACTCCCTGCCAAGACGACTGGCGCACGCCCGGCACGCGACCTTTCCACGGCGGCGCCCCCCCGGGAAGCACGTTGGGAAGCACTCCAGCGGTTGAAAGTAGCCAAACGCCAACAAGAGACCCGGCAAAAGTTGCGCCAGGCGGTCAAAGACGCGGATCGAGATTACCTCCGCCGCCACGGGTTTGGTCTGCTCAACCGGCTGCGCAAGATCTGGGAAGTCGCGGTGAATCTTGGCGTGAAGTTGATCGTGCTGGCTGCCATCGCATGGGCCGGCTCTTTCGTATTCAAGGTCTGGCAGAATGTGCGCCTGGTCAACCGCCGCCAGGAACAGATCGTCAGGGCCGTCAACCCAAGGCTGGGGCAACGCTCGCTGGAAGCGATCTCCTCCGTCGAGTTTACCAACACCTCGCTGCTGCGGCCCGTGCCGGAACCCCTCTTCTTCGAGACGCCCCTGTTTCAAAAAGAGAGCGCCGGGCATCGGCGTGCGGGCACCTTAGCCGGAAGATTCGACTCTGGCAAAGGGCGGGTCGAAGTCGACATCGAGATCTTCGACGGTGCCGGCGAGTTCGGCGTCGTGTTGCCGGTGACGGCTCCTTGAAGACGCCCGGCAGGCGACACGGGCCCGCCGCGTCACCCGTACACATCGTCGCCGGGCGGGAGCGGCCGATTGTCCGGATTGCGAGTCTCGTTGGCGCTGGTGACTCGAATGGCGGGCTGGTCTTTGAAAGGGCAGACGTTCTCGCAGATCCCGCAGCCGGTGCATAGATTCGGATCGACGTGCGGCTGCTTGACGGTCTTCGGATTGCCGTTGCGGTCGCGAATCTCGGTCTCCAGGCTGTAGATCGCCTTGGTCGGAATCGGGCAGTGTTCCTCGCAGACCATGCAGTCACGGCCATAGGCATAGGGTATGCAACGGCTGGTGTCGAAGGCAGCCAGTCCGATCCGCACTTCATGCTTCGCCTCGATGCTCAACGGCGTGACGGCCTCGGTCGGGCAGACCTGGCCACAGAGGTTGCAGTTGTAGTCGCAGTAGCCGATCTGCGGCACCAGCCGCGGCGTCCAGAGCCCTTCCAGGCCGGCCTCGGCCAGCGTGGGTTGCAGGCCGCCGGTAGGACAGATCTTCATGCACATGCCGCAGCCGGTGCAGCGTTGGAGAAACGCGCGTTCCTCCCGCGCCCGGCGGCCGGATCAACACGGCGTTGAACCGTTTGCTGCGGCCCTGGGGCGTGAATCGCATCATGGCCAACGCCACCACGCCGCCGATGGCCGAGCCCAGCATGGCCCGCTTGGTGAGATCGACCGATGCGGCGCCGGCTTCACGTCGCCAGGGCCAGTTCCAACGGAAGTGCAGGCTGCCGCGGCGGCACGAATCGGTGCAGTTCAGGCAGCCGAAGCATTCCGGCGCCTTCCAGCCATCGCCCGCAGCGATCTTTGTACTCCTCACGCTCCGCGTGAGGACCTCGGCGTCACGCGGAGCGTGACGAGTACAATCCGGTCCATCGCCCGGCGCCGCGACGGCCGCTCCGTGACAGGCCACCGCGCAGAGATCGCACTGGTTGCACTGTTTTTGATCCACCGAGCGCCGCAGCCAGGGCCGCCACGAGAAGAAACCCAAGAGCGCGCCCAACGGGCATAGGTATCGGCACCAGAATCGCCGGCGGTATCCGTTCAACAACAGCAGGGCGATAAAGAGGAGCAGGATCAGCCCGCCGCCCAGGAAGGCCTGCTTCGGCATGCCGAGGATGTTGTTATCGTGCAGAAACCGATAGGCCGGCTCGGTCACTTTGGTGAGCCGGACGGGGCCGACGCCCGGATCGGCCTGATAGATCTTCGTCGAGCCCTCTTCAACGGCCCATTGCGTTGCGGGGAGCAAGGCCACGGTGGTGGTGCGGTAGAGCAGCACCAACGGATCGAAGATGCAGACCCAGTGGCAGCCGAGCGTCGCCATCACCAGCAGCCCAACGAGCAGATAATACTTGCCCACTTGCCACCGCGACCAATGGTCGCGGCGCTTGACGCGAGGGCCCCAGCGGTCGAAGAACCAACCGGCGATGGCATGGATCGTGCCCAGCGGGCAGAACCATCCGCAAAAGACCCGGCCCAGCAGCATCGTCACGGCAAGCACCGCCAGCGAACCCAACGCCGCGACGAGCAGCGTATGGGCGGCCAGCGACGTGGCCGCGAGAATCAGCGGGTCGATGAGGAAGAAGGACTTCAGCAGCGGGCCGGGCTCCAAACCGGAAGTCAGCGGGTTCCATCGCACTAGCCCGAAGAATTGCAACAGCGGGCTGGGCTCCGAATCGGGAATCAGCCGTGTCCACAGCACCAGCCCGATGAACAACAGCAGCACGACGACTTGAACGCCCCGCCGGATTCGCACGGCACGGACAATCGGCTCTCGGCGGCTCATGCAACGGCCAACTCCCGCAACGCCAGCGAGCGATAGTCGATCTTGCCGAGTCCGACCTCCTGACCTTTCGCGATGAAACCAATGTCGGCCGGCTTGTTGCCCAGCAGTTCCGCGGCGAGGGCATCCAGTGCGACGATGTCGATGCCCGCGGCAACGGTCAAGGGCGTCTTCACGTCTTCCAGTTTGCCGCCCCGCGGGCCGTGGGCGGTCAGAATCCGCACGGCATCGAGCACGCAAAGCTGCGGCTTCATGAATCGCGTGATGTCGGTCAGGCAGTTCGTAAAGTCCTGATGAAACGTCTTCCGCTTGTTGTCGACGACGCCCATGTAGTTCTTCATGCACGCGGTCATCTTCGACATCCCGTGATGCTTGGCCACGGGCACGTTGATGACCAGATCGCACTCGACGACCTCGGGGCATACGGGAACCGTCTTGAGCCGCTCGCCCTTGACCTCCATCTCGCGGAAACGCGTGGTGTCGAGGAACAGGACCTCCGCGCCGGCCGCCTTGGCAGCCGCCGCAATGCCGCTGCTCTCGTAGGTCTTGGCGGCGACCTGGCACGGGTTGTCGCCCACCTTGACCTTCTTCGCGCCCGCGTTGAGGCAGCGCCGAATGAGCGTGGCGACTACCTCGGGGTTGGTGTTGGCCGCCAACTCGGGCTTGCCGTCCCAGGCGATGTTGGGCTTGATCCACACCACGCTTCCGTTGCTCACGAAGCGCTTCATCCCGCCGAGGGCTTCGATGGCCTTCTCGGTCAGTCTGACGGCGGCGGCCTCGATCTGCTTGGCGTCGAGCGCCTTCGCGCCGTCCATCCGGGCGATGGTCATGTCAACGGGCTTGGCGGCGCCGGCCGCTTGGGCCAGCAGCGGATTTGTCCCCAAAGCCAACACGCCCGTCGCGGTCGCCGAGCGGACAACAAACTCTCTGCGGGAATACTTGTTCATCGCACAATCTCCTGATTTTCTGTTCGCCCAGAATTGCCCCGGGCCAAATGCTTCCTACACTTATAATCTCTCGGCGACGAGTTGGCAACACTTTTGCCGTGTTGTCAACCAATAGAAATGTCCCCTGTTTTGCGCCAATAGAAATGTCCCGTTACTGTTATGGTTTTCGTCTACCCTAAAGTGGCGTGCTCCGCGAGGCGAGCGCAGCGAGCCGAAGCGGAGCACGCCACTTTTTCCGCCGGCGGCGGGAGGGGGGCGGAAGGCTCTGGTCGGGCCGCAGCCACTCGCCGGCCGCGCCAGGGATGGTTCGCGGCAGGCTTGTGCCCCTGACTCGAACCCGTCGGGCCGGTACGCTTGGCCGGCTTTGGCAGCGGTGGGGCCAAGATCGGCGACCAACACACTTCGCGCTGGCCAGCGAACACCCGCAGCACGCCGTCCAGCGGTTCGCAGACCGTCACGCGCTGACCGCTCCGAATGAACTCGGCCGTCTCACGCGGCAATTGCAAGATGCGATTCCGCCAACGCAATGTCCAGTCCTTGGCCACCACCCGCGATTCTTGAATCGACACGATGCGCGCCAGGTCCGTGCCGGCCGATAGCGGGCGATGCCAGTCCTCCGCCGCCGCCGCCGCCACCGCGAAGCGCGCGTTGAATCCCACCAGAAACGTCTCCTCCAGGAATCGGTTCGCCGACTCCAAGTCGGAGATCTTCGCGCGCCGCAACGCCTTGACCAGCCGATCCTGAAGCGTTCCGTTCATACGCTCCACACGCCCCTTCGCTTGCGGACTCCGCGCCAGAATCAGCTCCACGTCCAGTTCGCGCATGGCTCGCCCAAACTGCGTTTCTGGCGGGCAATTGTCGAGCAATTCCGCATCCGTCGGCTCACCCTCCGGCCGATAAATACTGTGCTGATCCACGTACAGACCGCGCGGCAAGCCGTGCCGCCGGGCGTAACGCTGAAACAAGTCCGACGACGATGCCCATGATTCTTTCTCGTAGAACCGCGCCGTCACCCTGCCTGTGGCATCGTCGATCATGACCATCAGCACCGCCCAGCCACGCCGCCCCTCGAACCAGTCGTGAAACGAACCGTCCATCTGCACCAACTCGCCAAGGTGCTCGCGCCGCGTTCGACGACGACGATGCAGTCGCCGCTTGCGCCGGCGATCCAACAAGCCCGCCTGCAACAGCCACCGCCGCAGCGTGGTCACCGAGACCTTCACGCCGTCTTCCTTCTCCAGGCATTCCGCCGCCAACGTCGCCCCGTAATCGGCGTACCGCTCGCGATACAACGCCAGCGACCGCTGTTTGGTCTTCTCCGGCGAATGCCGATTGGGGGCTCGGCCACGCAGCCGATGTACCAGGCCGGCATCGCCTTCGCTCTGATACCGAGACCACGCCCGCTTCGTTTGGCGATAACTCAGCCTCAGCAGTTCGCTCGCCTCGACCAGGGTCATCCCCCCCGTTTTCACCCGACTGAACGCCTCCAGCCGCTTTCGTTCTTTCCGACTCATCGAAATCGTCCCCATTCTCTCGTTTCCTTTCGGAAACGATCTTAGGGGACATTTCTATTGGTCGCTAATGGGGACAATTCTAATGGCGCACGACACGCAACACTTTTGCCGGCTACCGATAGCGGTGCGCTTCTTTTGTTTTTCGGCAGATTCTTGCGAAAATCCCAGTGAACAACGCAAGTCGTTGTAGGGCGGGCACGGCCCGCCACCATGCGCCGCGGTTCGGTGGGCGATGCCTACCCTGCGCCTTGCGATGGCGTGACTCAGTGCGCCCAGCGCGCGACGACAAGTGCCGCCAGCAGCAGAGCGGCCGTCTCTACGCGAAGGATACGCGGGCCGAGATCGACGGACTGCCAGCCCGCGGCAGTCGCTAGAGCAGCCTCGTCATCGGTGAACCCGCCTTCGGGCCCCGCGCCCAACAGCACGCGAGGGGGCATTTCATCGGGAACCGGGAGATGGGCCGCTTGGTGAACGCCCTGCGGATGCGCCAACAGGCGACACGTCGCACTGCCGCCATCGTGGACGAAATCGGGCCACGATTGCGGCTCGCCGATTTGCAGGAGGCGATTGCGGCCGCATTGCTTCGAGGCCTCGACGACCGCTCGACGCAGCCGGGTGAGCGCCCGTCCGACCGATTGGGCCACGGCCCGCTGAGTTCGCAAGGGCACAATCCGCGTGACGCCCAACTCCACCGCTTTCTCGACCAGCCATTTCTGCCGATCGCCTTTCGGCAGAGCAACGCCGAGTGTCACGTCGAACGGCAGTTCGCGGTCGATCGGCTCCCGCGACAGCACCTCCAACTCGACTTCGCTCCGGCCCACGCGGTGGACGATGGCCGGGAACTCGGCGCCGCTGCCGTCAAAGAGCACGACGTGCAATCCGGGCAGCGCCCGCATCACGTGGATCAGGTGATGCGCCTCGGGACCATCCAACACGGCGCGGTCGCCGGAGATCGGTTTGTCGATGAAATAGCGATCGGGCATGGGGGGGACAAGGGTTCAGGGAAGCGATGGATTCCGAACAGAACACGCATGTGCCTGCCACTGACCACCGACCACTGACCACTGATAGCGTGCTCAAGTTTCTGCGTGGATTCTACCGAAAACACAAGATATACGGGAAGTACTGTTCCGGGAGTCTGGCGACGATGTATCAGGCATATTGGGGCTTGCGCGAGTCCCCGTTTCGGGGATTTCTGGATCCGAAGTTCTTCTACCAGAGCCCTACGCACGAGGAGGCGCTGGCCCGGCTGCACTTTCTGGTCGAGCAGCGGCGCCGGCTGGGGTTGCTGGTCGGCCCTTCCGGCAGCGGCAAGTCGCTGTTGTTGAAGGTTTTCGCCGAACGACTCCGCCACAGCGGCCGGCCCGTGGCCAAGCTGAGTCTGCTGGGCGTCGCGCCGGCCGAGATGCTCGGGCTCGTCGCGTTCGAGTGGGGGGTGAATCTCAATCCCTCCGCGCCGGTGGGCGTGATGTGGCGAGCCGTGACCGACCGGCTCACCGAGTACCGCTATCAGCAGATCGAGGCGGTCGTGCTGATGGACGACGCCGACCAGGCCGACCGGCAGATGCTGCAACAAGTGCATCGTTTGGCCCGTTTCGATTCGTCGCCCGAAGCACGGTTAACTGTCGTGCTAGCCGGCCGCGGCGACGGAATGTCGGCGCTGGACGCGTCGCTGCTGGATCTCGCCGACTTGCGGATCGAAGTGGAGTGTTGGCAACGGGCCGAGACCGGGGAGTTCGTCCGCCGGTCGTTGGCCCAAGCGGGGCTCGAGTCGCCGGCCTTCGCCGAGCCGGCCGTCGCCCGGCTGCACGAGCTTTCCCACGGTGTTCCGCGGCGCGTTTCGCAATTGGCCGATCTCGCGCTCCTGGCCGGCGCCAGCCAGGAACTTCCCCAAATCAACGCGGAGTTGGTGGAGGAGGTTTACCAGGAGTTGGCGATGTAGCGGGCCGAGTCTCAGTTGCGGCCAAAGCCTCGCCCGGCCCCTTTCCGGTCACCGATGGGCACCGCGCAATGCACGGTCCGGTGGCCAGAGAAGGAGAGACATTTCGGGCAGCGTCTAGCCACTTCAGCAGGCTTCCGGCGTAGGGGCCAGCTTGCTATAATTTAAGGTGCGCTAGTCGGCTTGTCGCTCTTGCGCAGTGCGTTGCCCGATCTAGGGGGGATCAAAACGTGGCTTCCGTTGCCCATACGTCCGGGACCATCTTCGAGAGGGCCGCTTTTCCGCCGGAGCCAGTCTGCCGGTTGGGCGTGGACATGTACGAAGAGATGATCCGGTCGGGGATCATTACAAAAGACGCTCGCATCGAATTACTCGATGGATGGCTGGTGCCCAAGATGACGCAGAACCCACCACATATCCTATCCGCGGAACTCGTGCGCGACGCCCTTCACGAAAGCGTGCCCGCCGGTTGGTGCGTCTTTTCCGAGCGGCCGATTCGCGTAGGCGCGAGCATGCCAGAACCCGATGCAACGGTGGTCCGCGGCCAGCGGCGGCAGTACGGTGACCGGCGAATACGGGCGGAAGATGTTGGCTTGGTCGTCGAAGTCGCCGACGCCAGCCTTTTGCGCGATCAGGTCTTCAAGAAGGCCATCTATGCCCAAGCGGGCATTCCTTGTTACTGGCTTGTCAACCTCATCGAACAACGGATCGAAGAATACACCGTCCCGTCAGGCTCGGACGAAGAATGCCGACTACCAGCAGCGCAGCGATCACGGGATTGACGGCGAGATTCCGTTGGTGCTCGATGGCCGGCGTCTGGCGACGATCGCGGTGCGAGAGTTGTTGCCCTGATTGGGGAAACTCCCGCGACGAACTACCCACTCGGCAATTGACAGCCGCCGTGCGCGGGGGTATCGTAAATGGCAGTTGCCCCCGTCACCCCCCAGTCTAGCGATAAGGGATCAACAATGTCCTTTAATCCGAAACAAGAATACCTCATCACCGAGGACAAGGTACACATCAAAGACTATTTTGATTACAGGGACGAGTACATCACGAGACCCCCATATCAACGCAAGAGCGTATGGGCCGTAAAGAAACAGCAAAGCCTATTTGACAGTTTTTTCAGACGTTACTACGTGCCACGATTGGTAATACGTGAAGTTCGTCTTTCGCCCGACAAGACCGTGAAGGAAGTAATTGACGGTCAACAAAGAATCACTGCCATTCAAGAGTTCTTCGACAACAAGTTCAAATTGCCCGCGTCCGTTGGGGACATACATCCCGACCTTGGAAACAAGTATTACAAAGAGTTGTCAACTGAGTTGAAGAAGTTCATCGGCAAGGAACTGGTGATCAGCGCGGATGTAGTGAAGAATATCGACGATCCACGAAATCCAGAGCACCAGAAGGTTGCATTCGATATTTTTTGGCGGCTTCAGCAGGGTGAGACGTTGAACTTCATGGAAATTGCGCACGCCAAACTTTCAAGTCTATCAAGGAACTTCGTCGTGAAGTACAGCGACGACGAGACGTTCGACTACGAAGAATATGTTCCAATCGATGCGAATCCGAACAAACACAAATTCTTTCAAATAATTGAGCGGGACAATAACCGTATGCAGCACCTGACCTTGATGACAAGGTTCCTGCTGATTGAAGAAGCCGAGGACGGGTATGCGGAGTTGAAGGACACGGCAGTCACCGAGTTCATCGAAAAATATGTTGCGAAGGACGGCATAGGGAACTATTCTTTTGAGAATACAGAAATCGCCAAGGCGTGCATCAAGAATCTGAGCGTACTGTATGACATCTTCAAGAACGATCCAATGTTCGACGAAGAGGCAGGCATCAAGGAACTTTCGCGGGAATACCTGATCGTGTCATTCTATATGCTTGTCCGACACTTGAAGAAGTATTATGTCATCGGCGACAACGAGAAGGCTCTGATCAACAAGTTCTTTTTTGTGTTTTATGATCGCTGGACAAACCAAGACCAGGCCGATTCTGATCTTGTTTGGTTCAGGGACAATCGGCAACAGAGTCAAGCGAATCTTCAAGAGCGCGACATCATTTTACGTCAATTGTTTTTCGAGTTTCTTACAAAGAATGACGTGTCGCTTGCATTGCTCGATGGGAAGCGGTTGTTCAACGAGGCGGAGAAGATCAAGATTTACAGACGCGACAAAGGTTTGTGTCAACAATGCGTGAGTGAAGGTAAGCCCGTGAAGGAAGCACAGGTTAGTTGGTCGAGGTATCAAGCCGATCACATCTTCCCGCACGCAAGAGGTGGTCAAACAGAAATTGAAAATGGACAAGTGTTGTGTCCGTACCACAACAGCAGGAAGGGTGCCAAGTTATCAACGGCTAATTGAGCAGGGGAGGAACAACGGGGGTAGTCATTCTTTAAGGCTGATCAATTCCCTTCGGCGCCCCGTGCAAATAGTGATCGTGATTCAGCGCGAAATTGGGCGGCAACGGCGGCGCGTTCTGACTACGGGCAAAACGCACCAAATCCTTGGCGATCTCAGGTACTCCCGCTGGGAACGCGCTGTCTTCTTGCGATTGCTCCCCCGTGTCAGACGGCTGCACGACGATCACCTCGACCCTCCCCGGCATCAGGTGAACCTCAGCCGGTGGATGAATGGCACGATCTGGGCCGATTTCGGCTGTAAAACGAATCGTTGCCATCATTCCTCCCCGGCACCTGTGCCTTGGCCATAACCCAATATAGTAGAGCAACTTACAGGGGTATTGTACCGATGCAACCGCACAACTGTCAACCGACATGCTCTCGCCCCGCGCGCCTTGCACTTCTCCCTCCGTGTCGCTAAGCTTCCGTTCATGACCGCGCCGCGCCGCATGGTGATCATCACCGACGGGCATAACGACCCGAATACCGCCAAGACCGCCATCTGCTTGCTCCGCTATCGGCCGGACGAGGTGGCCGCCGTGCTCGACCGCCAGTCGGCCGGCAAGACGTGTCAGCAAGTGTTCGGCATCGGCGGGTCCATTCGGTGCGTCGCCTCGCTGGCCGAGGCGCCTGAGGCAAATGCCCTGCTAATCGGCATTGCGCCGCCGGGGGAAGAATTCCCCCGCACTGGCGCCCCATCATCCTCGAAGCCATCGCGCGGAAGATGACGGTCATCTCCGGGCTGCACGAACTGCTCCGCGACGATCCCGAGTTCTCGCGGGCCGCTGCCGAGCACGGCGCGCAACTGGTCGACATCCGCGACAATCGGGAACGCGACGTGGCCAGCCGCGTCGGCATCCGCGAAGGCTGCCTCCGCATCCACACCATCGGCAACGATTGCAGTTGCGGCAAGATGGTGGCCAGCGTCGAGATTGCGCGGGGACTCAGCCGCGCCGGCGTGGATGCGGCCTTCGTGGCCACCGGTCAGACGGGCATTCTGGTGGCCGGCGGCGGTTGCCCGGTCGACCGCGTCATTTCCGACTTCGTCAGCGGCGCGGTCGAAAAACTCGTCCTGGCCAACCAGCACCACAAAGTGATCGTGGTCGAAGGGCAGGGCAGCCTCTTCCATCCCTGCTACTCGTGCGTTTCGCTGGGCCTGTTGCACGGCCTGATGCCCGATGGTTTGATCCTCTGTTACGAGATGGGCCGGCGGGCGTTCTTCGGGATGGAGAGCGTGCTGTTGCCGCCGCTGGAGAAGGTTGTCGAGTTTTACGAGGCAGCGGCCGGCATCATGCACCCCTGCCGGGTCATCGGCGCGGCCGTCAACGGGCAGAGATTCTCGGACGAGGCCGTCGCCGCCGAGTGCGAGCAGATCGGCCGCCGCCTGGGTCTGCCTTCTTGCGATGTCATCCGCCACGGCCCTGACAAACTGGTCAGCGCGGTGCGGCAGTTGAAACGAGAATTGGAGACGACATGCCGGCGGTAACAGCGGGCGTGTCATCACGCGGGGCCGGTCTGATGGCAGGCTGAACCGTTTGTGCCATTCAGTTCACCGGCGTCGTAAGCAGGCAACGAAAACCCGCCTGCGCGAAATGACGGTCCGTGGTGAGAGCGTCCCCGATGTGTTCTCGACGCATCACGACGAAGCTGGCGCAATCGACGAATCCCCAAGTCTTGTCGTTGGATTTTCGGTAGAGTGTAAGGGCGTCCTGGAACAACTCGGGATTCACGCGAACCAACCGGCCGTGGGGCGACTCCAGGAAAGCATCGACTGCGCGGGCGAACTGTTCCCGTGCCGCCACTCTCGCCAGCCCATTGCCCGTCTCGGCGAGAACCCAGTCCGTTGTCAGCAATTGGCGACGAGTTGTCCCGAATTCCCGCAGTCGCTCCGCCGCCTGCGCGTGGAACGCGTTGTCTGCGTTCAATAGCGCAATCCAACCGCTGGTATCGACAAAGACCGCTTCACGGCTGGGCATCGTCCACCTTCGGATGGCCGTAAAGGTAATGGTCGACGTTCAGGGCGAGATCGGCAATCCCGGTCGGAACCGCCAGCTTGCCGAGCTCGTACAGGCCCTCCTCCGCACTCGCCGGATGTTCGGACTCCACGGGTATAATGTCCACGATTGCTCCCTCCGGAAGGCATGCATCACCGTCGAACACGACAACGCCGTGGTCGATGCGACCGCGGTATACCATGGCGCAACTCCTTGGCTGGTCAAGGATTGGTCGGGATCGTTACCGACAATTATACCAGACCAACGGGCAACAGGAACAGCCAGTGCCGACCGCCGATGTCCAGCCAGAGCAAACTACTCGCAATGCAGAGAGTTCTCGGGAACTTCCAAGTGGCCTTTCGCGGGCACTTCCCATCGCTATAATGGGCCGCCATGAGCACTCAATCATCTTCTAGCGGCGTTCTCCAGACAGCTTTGTGGAACGTCCAGCAAACCGCCAAGCGGCTGGAGCTGGACGACGACATGACCCAGCGGATCATCGAACCGTCGGAGCAAATCCGGGCGGTCGTTCATCCCGTCTTGCCGGACGGCCGGGCGTTGCACGTCCGGGTTTTCCTGGTGCGGCACAACGACATTCTCGGCCCGGCCAAGGGCGGCATCCGCATGACGCCCACCGTCAGTCTCGATGAGGTTACCGGCCTGGCGATGGAGATGACCTGGAAGACGTCGCTAGTGGGCGTGCCGTTCGGCGGCGGCAAGGCGGGAATCGCCTGCGATTCGGCCCAACTGACCCCGACCGACAAAGAGATCCTCATCCGGGCCTTCACCCGCGGCGTGCGGCGGCACATCGGGCCGGAGATCTACGTGCCCGCCCCCGACATGGGCACCAACGAACGCGACATGGGCCATATCCGCGACTGCATCTCCTACAGTAGCGGCACCTCGATCACCGTCGGCTGTTTCGTGACCGGCAAGCCGGTGGTCCTCGGCGGCATCGTCGGCCGGCGCGAAGCCACGGGCCGCGGCGTGGTCGCGACGATCGCCGCCGCCTGCGATCGGCTGAATCTCCGCCTTTCCAACCTCCGCGTGGCCGTGCAAGGATTTGGCAACGTCGGCTCGGTGACGGCCTTGGCCATCGCCGAGCGAGGCGCCAGCGTCGTGGCGGTCTCCGACGTCAGCGGCGGCGCCTTCTGCAAAGACGGCCTCGACGTGCCGCGTCTGGCCGAACACGTCAAGGCCACCGGCGGCGTGAAGGGTTTTTCCGGCGGAACCGACGTGACGCTCGATGCCGTGTTGGAGGCCGACTGCGACGTGCTCGTGCCGGCCGCCGCCGGCTCGGCGATTACCGAAGAGAACGCCGGCCGGGTTCGCGCTAAGATGATCGCCGAAGGGGCCAACGCCCCGCTGACGCCGCCCGCCGACGAGATCCTCAACGCCCGCAACGCTTTCATCATCCCCGACATCCTCTGCAACGCCGGCGGCGTGTTCGTCTCCTACCTGGAATACACGCAGGAAACGCAGCGCGACCAGATGACTCGCGACGAGGTGGAAGGGCGCCTGCACAACCGCATGCAGAGCACGTTCGAGCAGGTGTACGATCGCGCCGAGCGCGGCCGCGAGACGATGCGGCACGCGGCGATGGATATCGCCGTCACCCGAGTTGTTGACGGCATCGTGGCCCGCGGTTTGCTCCCTTAGCAGTCCGTTGCAAAAGGGGACTGGCTCCGAACGGACAAGCGAAAACCCCGCGAGAAACAATGGTCGTGAGGTGCCTGTCCCCTTTTTCAACGGACTGTTAGGCCAGGCGGAACGGCGCTTACTACTGATCGTCTTCCAACAGATCGCGTTCCGTAATCATCGAGAAGTCCTTCGCCGCCAGCGTGTCCTGGGCGATCTCGATGTCGTCGACCATCAAGGCCACGGCCGCACGGCCGCGCGGCCGCACCAAGAGCGGATACGCCTGGACGATGTTCACCTCGGCCTGGAGCAATGCCGTGCAGATTTCCAGCAGCGCCTGGGGTCCCGCGGGCAGTTCCACGCCGATCAAGTCGCTCTCGATGATCGCCAGGCCGGCCCGTTCCAGGATCTCGCGTCCCTGCTCGGGGTGACTCAACAAGAGCCGGACGAACGCGCATTCGGACGAATCGGAGATCGACAGGGCCACGATCCGCACTCGGCTCCCGTCGAAGCGGCGGATCACCTCCAGCAGCCTTCCTACCTTGTTCTCCATGAAGACCGTAAACTGCCGGATCGTGGGATAGTCCCTCCCGCGCATGGTGGCAAAACCAGTGCCGGCCGATTCGTCAATGCTCATGGTGGGACCCGAGGAGGATGTTCTCCAACTATAGGCGTTGCCGGCACATTTGGGAAGGCCCCCACTCCCAACACGGGCCGTTCCCTGCTTCAAAAGCGGAGACGGTAGGAGGCGACTCCAGTCGCCGAAAAGGGGCGGAAGTTAGGGTGTTCGGCGACTCGGAACATGGTCCAGCGCCCCGCCGAGTCCCGTCAAGGGGGTGGACGGCCGCGGCATGGGATGCTATGCTGGGGGGGTACGCGGCGGGACACATCCCCGCGGCGGAGCTCCGTGCTCAATCGTATGCAACCTCCGGGAGACGAGCGATGAACTACTCACGACGAGACATGCTGAAGTTTGGCGCTGGCGCGGCGGCCTTGTGTGCCGTGGGAACAAGGGCCTCGACCTTGCAAGCCCAGCAACCCAAGAAGAAAATCCCCATCGCGCTGAGATGTGGTCCGTGCGCGACGTGGCGAAGGACGATCCCGCGGGCACGCTGGCCGCCGTCGGCAAGATGGGCTACGAGGCCGTGGAGATCAGTTCCAACCCCTACGGGCGCAAGGCCGAAGAAGTCCGCAAGATGCTCGACGACGCCAACCTGAAGTGTTGCGGCATGCACACCGGCCTGAAAACGCTCACCGGCGACGCGATGAAGAAAACGGTCGAGTACAACAAGATTCTCGGCAACAAGATCCTCATCCTTCCCAATCTGCCGAACGCCAATTTGGCCTCCGTGGCGGCCATGATGGATACGGCCAAACTGCTGACCGACCTGGCGGCGCAGGCCAAGGAACTCGGGATGCGGATCGGCTATCATAATCACGTCATCGAGTTCAAGCCCGTCGCCGATCGGATTCCCTGGGAGGTCGTCTTCAGCAATGCGGGCCCCGACGTGATTATGCAATTGGATATCTGCCACTGCATGGACGGCGGCGGCGATCCGATCGCCATCCTCAAGAAGTTCCCCCACCGCACGGCTACCATCCATCTTACCGAGCACGGCGGTCCGCAGGGCGCCGTCATCGGCGAGGGCGACGTGCCGTGGAAGCAGGTCTTCGAGCTGTGCGAAACCATCTGCGACACCGAGTGGTACGTCGTGGAGCAGGAGCGGTACAAGCCCGGCGTGCCGACGATGGAGAGCGCCCGGCTCTGTCTGGAAAACCTTCGTAAGATGGGAAAGTGACGCGATGCCCGATGTTACGATAAGCCCCGCCGGCTTGCGGATCATCAAGCTGCTGGTGGGCAACCGCCCGCAAACCATTGCCGACCTGATCCGGGCCACGGGCGTGACCCGCACGGCAGTGACCGAGCAGCTCGACGAGTTGGTGGCGGCCGGATTTGTGGAACGCGAAACGCAGCGGCTCAGCGGCCGCGGCCGGCCCCGGCACCTCTACAAGGCCACCCGCGCCGCGCTGGTGCTGTTGTTCACGGGCAATCAACGTTTGGTGGTGCCCGCCATCTGGCACGCGATTCACGACCTAGGCGGCGAGGAGCTCACCCACAAGGTGCTGAAACAGGTCAGCCGCACCATGGCCGACTACTACAACACCAAGATCACCGCCAAGAAGCCGGAAGACCGGCTCCGGCAATTGATGGGACAATTTGCCGCCGAGGGGGGACTGATCGAGGCCGTGGAAGACGACCACGGGCAAGTCGTGCTCTGCAAGCGGAGTTGTCCTTTCATCAGCATGGTCGACGACGATCGGAGCGTCTGCTACATCGACCTGGAAATGATGAGCGACGTTGTGGGCCGGCCGGTTCGCCAGATCGCCTGCCGCCACGAGGGCGCGCCCTGCTGCCAGTTCGAGATCGTCGACGACTAGCGCCTCGTCCGACCTGATTCGGCGGGTGCCACGGGCTGAACGCGTCATCCGACCTGAATCGGCGGGTGCCACGGGCTGCTTGTCAGCCCGTGCAGTGGCCGATTCCTGTACGTCCCGGCAAGCGGCCGGTGCCAGGGGCTGCTTGTCAGCCCGTGCAGTGGCCGATTCCTGTACGTCCCGGCAAGCGGCCGCTGCGCTCAAGCGGCATCGCAGGAGCGTCCGCTCCCCGACAGTTTATCCCCCGCCGGGGAGTCCTAAGTGGTTGCGGCGCAACCAACTGCGCCGGTGGGTTGTCAGTTCGGCCGCCACCCTCTATGATCGTTAGCGGCCGCCGGGACGACGGCCGCTGTTGCACCTTCCGAAATGGATTGCCATGTCTACCGCATACCGCACCGACGCGGGCCGCGCCCGGCTCGGGTCAGTTCCGAGATCCTCGACCGCCTGCCGCCACACAACCTCGATGCCGAAAAGGGCGTGCTCGGCAGCCTCTTGCTCGATCCCAACCTCTGCGACGACGTGGCACTGGTGGTCCGCCCCGACGACTTCTACGCCGACGCCAACAAAAAACTCTACGGCCACCTCTTGGCGATGCACGACGAAGGGGGCCGCATCGACACCACCCTGCTGCTGGAACGCCTTACGCAGTCGGGCGATCTTGAGGCCATCGGCGGCACCGCCTATCTGGCCGAGGTTGTCCACGCGGTGCCCTACGCTGCCAATGCCGTCTACTATGCGGGGATCGTCCGCAACAAGGCCACGCTCCGCGCGTTGATCCACGCCAGCACCGAAATCCTCCGCGACGCCTACGAGCCCACGCTCGACCCCCGCGAAATGGTCAGCCGGGCCGAAGAACAGATCTTCGCCGTCCACGACCAGCGGAGCACCGACCAGGTCACGACCATCCACGACTTGCTGGTCGAGGCCTTCGACCGCATCGACGCCCGGCTCGAACGCGGCGAGGGCGTGGGCGTGCCCACCGGATTCCAGGACCTCGACAACCTGACCGGCGGGCTGCACGATTCGGAGTTCGTCGTGCTGGCCGCGCGGCCGAGCATGGGCAAGACGGCCCTGGCCACCAACATCGCCGAATACGTGTCGATCGAGGCCAACGTGCCCACGCTGTTCGTGAGCCTGGAAATGGCCCGGCTCGAATTGGCCCAGCGCATGCTCTGCTCGCAGGGGCGGATCGACGCCAACAAGTTCCGCAGCGGTTTTCTCTCGGGCGAGGATCGGAAGAAACTGGTCGAGGCCTCGGCCAAGCTGGGCAAGGCGCCGATGTATATCGACGACACGCCCGCCCGCACTTGCACCGAGATCGCCGCCTGCGCCCGGCGGCTCAAGCGCAAGCAGAACCTCGGTCTGGTGGTGATCGACTATTTGCAGTTGATCCAGCCCGACGACCCGCGCGATCCGCGTCAGGAGCAGGTGGCCAAGATGGCCCGGCGGCTGAAGGCGTTGGCCCGCGAATTGAAGCTCCCTGTGCTGTGCCTGGCCCAGTTGAACCGGCAGACGGAGCAGGGCAAGGAGGGCCACCGTCCGCGGTTGAGCCACCTCCGCGAGTCGGGCGCGATCGAGCAGGACGCCGACGTAGTGATGTTCATCCACCGCGAGGAATACTATCACACCCGCGAAGAGGCGCAGGAGAAGGGCATCGCCGGTCAGGCCGACGTGATCGTGGCCAAGCAGCGCAACGGCCCCACGGGCGACATCAAGCTGGCCTGGTTCGACAAGCACACCCGCTTTGAAAACCTCTCCCAGAAACCGTACGAGGAGTTCGGGGATTTTCAGGAGGAGTTTTGAGCCCGCATGTCCGCCGTTCTCCTTTTCCTCGCATCTTCGTCCCGTAGGGACATTTGACAGTAGCCCAGCAGTTTACTGCTGCGGGAGGCAACGCCAACATTCGCCCCACAAGTCCCGTAGGGACGACCGAAATGGCGATGCAGGTTCTCATTGTGTCTGCCTTGCATACCCCCGTGTTGCGGGATAGGATAATAGTGGAGGTGCGTCATGACTTACCGAACGAAAGCCGTCTATCGCGGCGGGGCGTTTCGTGCCCCAAATACAATGTGATCTGCCCGAGGATTCGGAAGTCGATCTGCTGGTCCACGGGCCTTTGCTGATCCCTCCTGCGATTTCGGATCCCGAAGAGCGAGCCCGCGTATTGAGACGCCTTGCGGAGCGCATGAGACAGAGTCCGATACCGGCAGGGGCCCCACGGTACACTAGGGACGAGTTGCATGAACGCCGTTGACACGAACGTACACTGCGGAAGACCGACCAGTTGGCCAAAAAGCTCCGCACCCAACGCACGAAGCTGATCGCCCGCGGACTCGAAGCAATTCTAACGAGGAAGTCGCGGTGGATTGAATTGCCCACGCGCCGAAAGGACTACGACGAAAACACCGTGCGCTAAGTCGGTCAAGCTTTGGAGTGAGATAGGCGACCAACACCGAAGTGTCACCGACCACGCTCTCTCGGCACCAGTTGCGAAACTATCTCAGCCACCAATAGTAGTCCTGCCCCGTTTGTTCGCCCTGGCTGGCTTGTCGGGCAATGCCGGTTGACGTAGGATGGTCGGCAGTCTGGCGTTGCCGGTTGGCACTGCTGGACAAACCAGTTGTCGCACGCGGCCATTAGGTTCAGGAGTTGCTCGATGTCGGACACAAACGCTCCCCGGTTTCTTGATTCTGCCATTGCCGATGGCCATGTAGAATTCTCCGGCGAAGGCAAGAATGAGCGGATTCGCTATGTCGCCGCTAGACATTCCGAGCGTTGGGCCGATCCTGAAGAAAAAGTCCGGGCCGAGTTTTGGGCAGAACTGATCTACAAATACCAATACAAACCCGAACGCGTTGCCTTCGAGGTCCGAGTTCCACGCCGTACGCCAAACGATCTCGCCGATCTGGTCATTTATCCCGCCGACGATGCCGAGTTGAAATCGCCTTGGTTCGTTTTCGAGTGCAAGCGGGCCGACGTGAGCGACGCCGAGTTTACGCAGGCCATCGAGCAGACATGCGGCAATCGGGCAAGCCTGGGGGCGAAATTCGCCGGAGTTGTTGCCGGACTGACTCGCCGGCTCCTTCGCTTCGACAAGTTTCCCAACGGAGAGCGCGACCGCAACGTGATGACGGACATCCCCGTCCGTTACGGTAGACCGCCCGAATGGCGATTCTATAAGAATCTCAACGGCAAGGACCTTGCCGCCGTGCCGCGCGAAGACTCCGCGCGGCCATCCGCAAATGCCATCAAACGCTCTGGGAAGGCGGACGCCGAAGTCCCATCGCCGCTTTCGGCGAGTTCTGCAAAATCGTCTTCGTCAAACACCGCGACGAAAAGAATCCCGAACGCGAGGACGGCAAACCTTACGAATTTCAACGTCGCGATGGCGAAAGCATGGACGAATTGGCCACCCGCATACGAAAGCTCTACGATGCGGAACGTACCGAAGACCCGACGGTTTTTGAGGGCAAGATCAATGTCGAGCCGCCCATACTTGCCCAGTGCGTCGAGCATCTTGAAGGCATCTCGCTCGACCGAACCGAACTCGACACCAAGGGCGTTGCCTTCGAGGAGTTCATGGGCGGGTTCTTCAAGGGTGATTTCGGACAATACTTCACCCCACGCGAACTCATCGCCTTCGCCGTCGAAATTCTCAATCCCGAGCGAAAACACCTTGTTCTCGATCCCGCGTGCGGGTCCGGGGGCTTCTTGCTCTATGCCCTCGACCACGTACGGCGCGAGGCCGACCGGAAGAAGAAACGCGGTTCCGTCGAGCATTTTCAGTATTGGCACGATTTCGCCGAAAAGAACCTCTTCGGCATCGAAATCAACGAAGAACTCGCTCGTGTCGCCAAAATGAACATGATTATCCACGACGACGGGCACACGAACATCGTCGGCCACGACGCCCTCGACTTCCTCGACAATATCGAAGCAAAGAGAGAAACACTGAAACGCGGGAAATTCGATCTGATCCTCACGAATCCCCCGTTCGGCTCCGTCATCAAACGCACCGAAAAGCCCGAGAAGTACCTGGAACAATACGAGCTACAACAATACCTGTCGAAAAGCACGACCGGCACGGACATTGACGAATCAGACCAGAGTGAGAAGGACGCCAAGCGGGGCGCGAAGGTCGTCAAGGCGCGGGCAAGCATCAAGACCGAGATCCTCTTTCTCGAACGGGTTCATTCCTTCCTAAAACCCGGCACCGGCCGCGCCGCTGTGGTGCTGCCCGATGGAATCCTCACCAACTCCTCCCTGCAAGGCGTGCGCGATTGGCTGTTGGAGCATTTTCAGCTTCTCGCCGTCGTTTCGCTACCGCAGTTCGCGTTTGCCCATTACGACGCGGGCGTGAAGGCCAGCATTGTGTTCCTCCGTCGCCTGAAAGACCGCGAAACCGTCCCCGACGATGCGCCGATCTTCATGGCCCTCGCCGAAAACATCGGTTACGACGCCACCGGGCGAAAGACTTTTGTTGTGACCGTCGAGAAGGAAGTGCCGGGCAAGGTGAAAGTGGAAATCCAGCGGAGCGACCTGTTCGACTACCGCGTCTTCTACGAGTGGAACACATCGAACCCGAAGAAGGCCGATTGGAGCGAGCGGCACCGCGAGATTATCCCGGATACGGGCCTCGTGGCCCAATGGCGGGCGTTCCAGCGCGACCCGACGCCTTTTTTCGTCTAGGCCCCGTGGAACGCAGCCGAGCCTTGTGCTATGGCGTCACACGGGGCGAAATCGCTGGGCGAACGGATGTGAATTTCTGGCGATTAACGCCTCTTTTTCACCAACGCTTCGCCAATCCTCGCTTTCCAACCGTCACAATTAGGCAGGTTGTCGATATCGTCCAATATGGTTGTTCATCGCTCGCTAAGGCGGAGCCGGTCGGCGTACCCATGCTTCGAATGAACAACCTACAGAACGATGGTTGGGATTTGAGTGATCTGAAATACATCGCGTTTAGCGACAAAGAATTGGCCTCCTACCGGCTCGAAAAAGGCGATCTTCTGTTTAACCGCACGAACTCGAAAGAACTGGTTGGCAAATGTGAAGTTTTCCGTGAAAGTGGCGATTGGGTGTTTGCCTCCTACTTGATACGTGTTCGCCTGAACGACGAAATCATTCCGCAGTTTGCCTCCGATTTTCTTAACACGTCGGCTGGTCGTCTTCAGATTGACCGTTTTTCACGGCAGATAATCGGAATGACGAACATTAACGCGGAGGAATTGCAGGAGATTCTTATCCCACGTCCACCTAAACCAAAACAGGAACAACTCGTAGCCGCGATGGACTCGGCGAGGGCGTCACGGTGTGCGAAACTTGCGGAGGCGAACGCTCTGCTGGCCGGACTCGACTCGTTCCTCCTCGACGCCATCAGACTCGAAATACCACCGAAGCCAACAACTACCTTTGCTATTCGCGTAGGGGAGCTTACGGGCGTTCTCAATCCAGATCGTTACCGGGGTCTCCAGCTAGAGAAGCATCTGCCATTCAAGACTTCAGTTGATATTGTTGGGGCGTTGCTCGAATCACGATGCAATCCCGAGAGAGAAGCGCCGAAAGACCTTTGGGATTGGATACGAATTGACGACTTGCCAAATCACCCGTGGCAGGTCGAAACACTCCGAACAGAAACCGGTGAGGATATCAAAGGAACCTTCTTCGAGGTCCAGGAAGGTGACGTTTTGGTCGGCGCCTTGGGCCAACAATTCAGAATGCCAAATTCGTTCTTTGCCCCAAGCTCAGACGGCAAACGGTGGCATCGTCGGAATTTCTCGTGATCCGGTGCCGGACCGGTTGGCAACCCGAAGCCGTTCTTTGGCTTCTTCGCACGGCTCTATACCGAGAAATCATGTACTCGAGAAGTCGTGGCGCAACTCCAAGCCGTTTTCGTTTGAAAGGCGATGATTTGCTTTCAATTCCGTTTCCCAACATCGACAAGAACACACAAGCCGTTATCGCAGCGGAGGCGCGTCGTCGGCGCACTGAGGCGCAGCGATTGCGTTCGGAAGCAGAAGCAGAATGGCAGGCTGCAAAACGATGGTTTGAAGAACAGTTGCTAATCCCGGCCCAATCATGACCTTTGAATTCCTCATCACATATCGAAATTCAGCCGGCACTGATATCGGTCAGATTCTGTGTGATTTGCTGTCCAAGGTGTTGGAAGAAAACGACAACGAATTCGAGGAAGATGATGTTGACCGGATGCTAGGGTTTCACCTCGAACGCTCCCTTGAGGAATCCACGAACGAAAATGGCGATAAAGAAAGAAAACTCCTGATTGGCTTTACGCTCGAATTACCAGACGACACTGCGCAAATACAAACCGTCGTGGAGGAGTTTACGTCGGCCCTACACGAAACCGGGCCCATTACCCATGCCGTTAAATTTGAAGATCAATTATTGCGTAAGCAATTGGCGCAAAGAGCCGAGGAAATCTTCTATCTCGAAATGAAACTCCGCCGCGTGCTTTCACTCGTTTATTTGCACGCACACAAGCACGAAGGCAGCTACGATTTGCTAAGGGATGATGCAGCCCAGCCGATGGCCAAGGAAAGGCCGCAACCCGAGCACATGAAGGCTGCTGCGGAGAACCAGTTCTTTCATCTTACTTTCAGCCAATATATAGGCCTAAACCAGCGGCCGGAAATCAAGCCGCCTGTCTTGCTCAAGATCCTCCGCGATTCAGACACCTATGACGCATTGCGCGAGGAAATAGGCCGCATGCCCATCGAAGATAAGGATGATACGGACTTCTTGGCGGGCTTGAGCGCGCGTATGAACTCCATTGAAGACATGCGGAACTGCGTGGCCCATAACCGCCGCCCAAACAAACGAGTAGTCGAAAACTACGAGAACGCACGCCCGTTGCTGGATGAACTCCTCGACGAATATCTGGCTCGCTGGGAGTGCGGACTCGAAGGGGAGGGTGAACTATCTTGGGATACGGAAACCCGCCAATCCGTCGAACGTGCGATTGAAGACTCTCATTGGGACGACGAGGCGAGGACAATTACGTTCCGAAACGATGAGGAAAGGATGGCGGATACGGTTGTCTCCAACCGCGAAGAGCTGGAAGAGTACCTTCAAAACGTCGCCAGGGATACATTTTACGCATATTGTGCGCGCGACGATGGTGAATATATTGCGGAGTGCGACGAATACTATGTTGTGGAACGGGCCTTGGCACCTATCGAGGATCGCCTTGAAGAACTCTTCGGAGAGCATGGATAAATGCAGCCAGGTGGCATTGGAAAGATGGCTTGAATGGCGAAGTAGCGCTGGTACCCCGTACCTGACACGATCGGAGGAAAGGTGCAGGTGTGCGGATAGCCAAGTCGTTGATGGATCGCGTCGGCGAGAAAAGCTCTTCGTTCCCGCGTTCTTTCGGCCCGGCAAACTGGCCCAATTCTCCCGTTGACGCGAAGCATGTGATTATGTACACTATTCGAACGTGACGCTCTCTCGCCGCGGCGAGCCGGTGGCGTCGATCGCTCATTGACATATCGGTCCCGTGTCAGGCGGCCGGGGTAACCGTTCGCGGCCCAGGTAGACGCGGCATCTTGCCGCGTCCTTCTTGGCAAGGACGCTTCGTCCGACGAGGGGATGAAGCGGCAAGATGCCGCTTCTACAGCCGCGCCCGGCCAGCTCCCTCGTTAGGGAGGGGTTTTGCTCCAAGTCCACTCTTGGGAGTTAGTCGACTTAGGTGTTGGAACATTCGGCGTAAACCTACGTCGCAGAACGGTCTTGCGTGCGTGGCTGTTTGCCCTAACTTTGGCGGTCGATGAGAGGTGCGGCGAAAAACTCCCACGCCACCGGTGGCGCTGAAGTGCAGAAAGGGAAGCGCCGCCGACTCGCCCTCACCCCTGATACTATAACCGCCGCGTGATAGGCCCCTTGCTGGTGGAGTAGGATGGAAGCAGTAACGAATCCATCTTTCCTCCACCAAACAAGGAGACCTATTCATGTGGCACGTGGGTATCGATTTGCACCGTGAGACCGTGGTGATTGCCGCCGTGAACGACACGGGCGAAGTTATCAAGCCCGTCACCGTTCGCTGTGAAGACACCGCCAGCATCGTGAACGTTGTCCAGGCGTTGGGATCCTTTCGGGCGGTCATCGAGGCCAGCGCAACGTATCGCTGGCTGTACGACCTGCTCCGACCGTACGGTACGATCTTATTGGCCCATCCGTTTCGTCTGCGGGCTATGGTACAACAACGCACCAAAACGGACAAGCTGGACGCCCAATTGTTGGCGAACCTGTTGCGGATCAACCAGATTCCGCTGGCCTACATTCCGCCGGAGCCGTACCAGCAACTCCGCGAGTCTGACACGCCGCCGGGCACGTCTGGGCCGCGAGTTGGCCGAGGCGAAAATCCACTTGCGGGCCTTGTTGGCCAGGCAAAATCGGCAAGCCCCTTATCGGGTTCCTTTCGGCGTCCGCGGCTTAGCTTGGTTTCGTGGGCAAGACTTCGGCTGGATCGAGAATCTGGTCCGCGACGAACTACTGGCGCGATTGAAACATTTCGGACGGCAAGCGACGATCATCGACCGGCACATCGCGCGGATGTCGGCGGCTTTTCCGCAAGCGGAAGCCTTGACCGAGATTCACGGCATCGGCCTGTACTCGGCGTTGTTGATCGTGGCGGAAATCGGCGAAGTGGAGCGTTTCCGCATGGCAAAACAGGTCGGCGCGTACGCCGGGCTGACCTGCCGTGTGCATCAGTCGGGCGGACACTGCTACCGCGGTTCGATTACACGGCAAGGGTCGACGTGGTTGCGATGGATTCTCGTGGAGGCGGCCATCAAGGCGATCCGCGAGGACGCGGCCTTGAAGAACTTTTACACGCGGGTGCGGAAGCGATCCAGCGCAAAGATTGCACGGGTGGCGGTGGCCCGCAAACTGGCGGAGATATGTTGGAAGCGGCTGCGTCGTTGGCAGCGTGAGCACGCCCACCAGGCGGCGTAGAGAGCAACACGATATCGCGCACGAGTACGGTCGCGGCTGGCCCGCAAAGGGGTTCCGTGAGACGCAAGTCTGCACTGTCCTCCTGATTGGGCACTGTGACCGGTGAACAATACAATATGCGACGGGCTTCGGCTCGGACGGCACGAATGGGTGACTACTAGGTGCGCGACGACGAGTGACAAGCCGTTGCCAATTGCGGCGGGTGTGCTGGTGTTTGGCAGGGTCGGATTTTCGGAGGCATAGTAGAGCAAATGAATGAGTCGGTGAGACAAAACTGCCCTGGCAGTGGATACCGCCAGGGCATCACGGGTCATTCACCCGCCCTAACCTGGCTATTCCTTGTCGGGTTGCGTCCCCGCAGAGCCCGACTCCGCTTCACCAGGCACACACATTATAACAGCGAGACAAGCGAATTAGCAGTTTCCCAAGAAATCCGTTGGCCTGGGCCTTGACACGCCGGCGGTTATGGGCGACCCCTTTATTCGCGCCCAGACTCACCGGGGTTTTCCACGATGTCCTATGCCCGAAGGGTAACGTGCTCGATCTTCAACTGCCGTCCACCCATCGCTCTTCGCTACAAAAACCTTGAGGTTCTTTTGTTCAGTCTCGCCTGTCGAAAGCGTAACTCGAACTAGAACAGTAAAAGCCGTGCCGGAGTCGGTCGGCGATCTCCAAGAATCCGGAAACGTTTGTGGCGTGCCAATAACGGTGACGTTCTGGACCGGCTCTCCCAAGGACTTGTAGTGATCGCCAATAATGCGTGGCAAGTCAGGGCCGGATAGAGAGGCCCACACGATGAAAACAATTACACCGATTACTACCACGCAACCAACGGGAATCCACACGAACGGATCGATTTTTGTCGCATTGTCGAGAGAATTGGTTGGCTCCGTCTGGCCGAGTTCAGAAGGAGAAACATGTTGCTCTGCGCTTGGAGCGGAGGATTGTGGGAGGTCGGATGAGTCGGGAGTGAGGGTGCTCGGAACAGGAATGGGAGGCGGAACTGTGGCAGCTTTTGTTGCCGCCGAAAAAAGCCCGTTAACTTGACTCGCAGCCGCCCATTGGGCCATCCCTTCTTTCCACAACATATCGGATGGTTGAAGCCGACCCGATGCCGCAAGCTGCTTGAGTTGTGTCGAAGAGACTGGACCAAGCCGCTGCCCTTGTTCCGTGTAATACCATCGAGTCTCCATCGTTTCACCTTTCTTTGACACGATGCGGACGCTCTCGTCACACTACTGCCAAGGAACGAAAAGGGAACGAAAAGGTGACAGCCACCAGGGAACGAAAAGGGAACGAAAAAGTGACAGCCACCAAATCTGGGTAATGTACGGCGACCCTGCATGTGTTTCTTTGGTCGCTCGCGCGGCCGAAGCGTCCATAGTTCGCAGCCCGTCCGTCGCGCCTTTCTCGTGCTGTTGCGCCGGCGCCGATTCGCCCGATTCTACCGCGCCACCCGTCGCGACCGCAATATACCAGCCGTTCGGGTAGCATAAATCTTGGCCTTGAAAACCCCCCGGGGGAAAGCGCATGATGGGGGAGAGTCCAGAGTTGAGAGTCGAGAGCCGAGGGTCGAGAGTCGAGCAGGGAAAGGAAAATGTCAAGGATTGGAAATGGAGCGAGTTGTTAGACAACAGGCCGGGGCCGAGAGTCAAGCAGTGAAAGGAAGATGTCAAGAATTGGAAACGAAGCGAGTTGTTGATTCTATGAAAGAGCGGTCCTCCCGGTACTATTCACGGTGTGGTTCATGGTGAACCCACCAAAAGTACAAACAAGAGGACCGAGAGATGTTATACCTTTCCATCGACCAGCACCGCAAGCAGTTGACCGTGAATGTT
Organism: uncultured Planctomycetaceae bacterium; assembly: GCA_963759115.1. Taxonomy (GTDB): domain Bacteria; phylum Planctomycetota; class Planctomycetia; order Pirellulales; family Thermoguttaceae; genus CAVWXT01. Next base: position 653,959 of record CAVWXT010000005.1, on the reverse strand, counting down.
CGCCAGGAGACCGGTGACGTGATCGACAAACGGCAGGTAAGCACGGAGTGGAAACGGGTGCATGCCTTCTTCACCGAGTTGCGACAGAAGAGCCAACCGGAAGGCGGCTTCATCGCCATTTTGGAGGTCTGCGGCTTTAACGACTGGCTGTTGAAACTGTTGCCGGGATATGGCTGCCGTGAGACGATCCTCATTCAGCCCGAGAAGCAGTCGAAGAAGAAGACCGATCGCCGCGACGCCAATGCCCTGGGCGAGATCCTCTGGGTCAATCGTCATCGGTTGCTGGCGGGCACGAAGGTGCAAGGCATTCGCCGGGTGGTGCCGCCCACGGAGCAAGACGCGCAGGACCGCCAACTCACCGCCCGGCGTCAGCGTCTGGGGCAGTCCCGCACCCGAATCATCAACCGCGTCAAGCGTTTGTTGCGAAAACACAATCTGGAGCAGGAGTGTCCCACCAAGGGGATTGACACCATCGCGGGGAAGAAATGGCTGACCCAGGTGTGCTTCAGTCCGATCGACCGGCGGGAGATGGATCAACTCTTGGGGGAGTGGAAGCTGTGCGACGAGCAGATCGAGCAGATGGGGGCGGAGATTCGCCGGCGGCAGGCGGAGAACGTGGCGGCGGCGGTCATCGCCAGCATTCCGGCGCCGGGGCCTACGGCAGCCTGGCCTTGGCTTCGCGGATCGGCGACATTGATCGGTTCCCGCGATCGAAGAGTCTGGCCAGCTATTGGGGCCTGACGCCCGGATGCCGGAATTCCGGCGAGGCGACCGACCGGCTGGGCTCGATCACCAAGCAAGGCAGTGCCACAGCGCGCTTCATCCTGGCCCAGATCACGCTGCACGTCCTGCGGCGGGATGTGCGCATGAGGGCCTGGTATCAGAGGATCAAGAAGCGTCGGGGAGCGAAAATCGGTCGCGTGGCGGTGATGCGTCGACTGGCGACGATCATCTGGCACATGGTCAAGTACCACGAGGCGTATGCCGTCGGCGGGCTCCGGCAAGAGCAACGCGAGGGAATGGCCGTATCCGGCTGAACACGAAAGGATCGCCCGATGGTGCTTTGCGGCAGCGGATTTTCGGAGGGATGGCAAGGTGTCCAAGGGGTAAGAAAACGGCCCCTGGCGAGAAGCCCTCGTCAGAGGCCCCGCACGCTCTTGGCGCACCTTGACTTGGCTATTCCTTGTCGGGTTGCGTCCCCGCAGAGCCCGACTCCGCTTCACCAAGCAGCGGAATTATAGGAAGGAAGAGGTGGGCGGGGAACCTGTTACAGAAAACAAGGGAGGCCAGAAGGGAGAGTAGCGGTTGCATCGGCCCTCCTCGCAGCGAGGAGAGGCCCTCGCGGACACTTGGTCAGTCCGAGTTGGTCAATGGACTCGGCCTTGTTGTCGAGCGTTTTGTTGATTGGGACGGCTGGTGTTCTGCGAGACGGTCGCAAAGCATATTCGGTGTCAGGCCCGTTGGGGTCTGAACGGCTGCCGCTAGCGGCAGACGGATTCACGAAGGAATGGGTAGGGGTGCCGCCGCACGGAAAAGAACGGCGCGAACAACCTCGCATATGACCGTGACAACTGAACTCTGCCATCGATCCCCCCAACCAATTCAAACTACCAAGAAAAGCCCCTTTGTGGCTTTGTCGGGGAATGTACGTGCCCAAAAACAAAATCCAACCACCAACAACTCACCGGAAGGCCCTTGACTCCAGAGGCTCTTTCAGGAATGCCCAAAAACAAAATCCAACCACCAACAACTCACCGGAAGGCCCTTGACTCCAGAGGCTCTTTCAGGAATGACCAACAAAATCACGCGGCGACCCGCGTGCCCGTTCGGGCCGAATCTACCGGCGTGGAAACCGACCGGTCACGTGTCCCCAACTCGGCCAAGCTCCCTCGTCAGGGAGAGGTTTTGCACCAACTCACTCTTCGGAGGGGTGCGACTTGCGCGCCGAACCGCAGCGATCAATCCCTTATCGCCAAAGCGGATACGATGACCAGCCGTCGCCCTAACTTCGACGAACCGGGTGCAATGCGGGGCGAAACTCCCTGCTTACAGCACGCCTTTGTAGCGAACGGTCAAACGTCGCGTCACGCTCTTGCCCGCATTCTCGCCCACCGGCAACTCAAACTTGACGCGCGAAACCTGGCGGTCGCCAAGCCATTGGCAGCCGTCGCCTTCCAGGTGCTGGTTCACCTCGACGCTCACCTCGAGCGGCCGGGCCGCGGGATTCGAGACGGCCAGTTGGAGAGCGGCAGGCCCTTTCTTCGCCAGCAACAGGCAGGGCCGATCGACGGAGAGGTTCAGATCGTCGTTGGCCACGCGGCCCCGCTCGTAGAACGCCGCCAGCGCCATCTTCTGCTCGGCGTCCCAGACGGCCTGCAACGCCGGGGTATTGTTGAGCACGCGCACCGCCGGGCTCTTGGCGCGGGCTTCCATCGCCTCCGGTTCGACGCCCGGCAAGACGCGGTAGCAATACGTGCCCGCGGAAACCGGCTTGCCGTGGTCGATCCACAAGCTGAACACGTTCTCCGCGGCCGGTTGGTTCCGGCTGGCCATCACGATGTCGTGCCAGTCGCCCTCTTGCTTCTCAGCGGAGAGGACGACGTGGGCCTTGTCGGGGAAGACGTATCCGATGCCATCGTGATGCACCCAGCACGCCCCGCCCAACTCACGCTTGCCCTGATTGAGGGCGGCGGTTTGCCGGCCGTCCGAGACCGTGACCGGCCCGCGCAAGAGGCATTGATTGACCGAGGTGAACACCGGATCGTCGGCCGTGGAGGTGATGCCCGTTCCCAGACATACGATCTCGCGATCGAGGAAGAACCAGGCCTTGCGCCGCCAGCGGCCCGCGGGCGAAATCCATGGCCGCCAATCCGCAGGCGCCGTCGGAGACGCCGCCCACGAACTCCCGCGTTCCCCGCGAAGACACGGCCTTGTCGAGCCGGATGGCGTAGGCGTCGCTTTCCGCCTGGTTTGGGTTCGCCGGCGGTTCGAGCACGTCGGGCGGAATCATTGGCCCGTTGGCGTGGATGCAGGTGATCCCCGGCAGCCGCCGCCAATCCCAAACGGGGAAGATGTTGGCGTACTCCTTGCCGTCGCGATAGAGGAACATCACGCCATCGGCCAGGTGATGCGACTTCAGGCCCTCGCCCCGCGTACACTCGCCGCTCTTCATCCGCGTCGACAACATGCGGACCGAGGCGTAGTAGCCGTCCCGCCGTTGCACCATGGTGTCGCTCTTCCAGAAGTGCCGGTTGCCCACCGGGCCGCTCGGCGAACCGTCGGCCAGGCTCTGCGCGAAGCTGGCGAACTCGCCGCGGCGCTCCGGACAGACGCTCTGCAGCCAATCGCACGGCTGGCGAAGTCCCCGGGCGTCCTTGTTCCGCCGGCAAATCTCCCGCCCCACGCCGTTGTAGTCGAACGTGCTGCCGCGGACCATCCAGCGCTGGCCTTCGAGCACGAAATCGGCGAGCAGCTTGACTTGCTTGGGCGGAAGCGCAAAGCGCGTTCCTTGCGCAATGTATGCCAGCCGCGCGCACGAGACGGTGAACGACAGCCCGTAGCCGCCCGAGTAAAGCTGCTCTCCGTGGAAGTAGTAGCTTTGATCGGCCTTGATGCCGTCTTGAGGTCCCGGCGCGACGCGAACCTCGGCGGCGATCTTCCGATAGGCGTCGGCCACCGGTTCCACCTCGCCGGCGACGCATCCCCAGACGATCTGATTGCCCGCCATCCACAGCAGATTGGCGCTGGTCATCTTGCCGATCTGGCTTCGCTGCATAATGGCAACGGCCGCTTTCCGCTGCTCGGTCGACAGGCACTCGTCCATCAGCAGCAACGTGGGGCCCAAACGTTCCTGGGTGCCGATCTGGTCTTGCCACCATCCCGCGTGGCGGAAGTCGTTGCGCAGCCAATAATCGAGCGCCAGGAGAATCTTGTCGCGGAGTTGCTGATCGGCGTGCCAGCGGTTCGAGGGCGTGCGGAACGCGCGGGCCATGCCCTCCATGCGCGTCAGATGGCTCGACGTGCTCCCCCACGCGCCGTAGCTGCCGTGGGCGAGGTCCTTGGGCGTGGCACTACCGTATTGCAGGTCGCCCCAACTGCCGTCGGCACGCAAGGACGACATCAGGCGTTCGATCGCGGCCGGATCGTCGGCGCACCGTCCGCGCTGGTCTTGACTTCGCCCGCCCTCGCGGGGCTCGGCGGCGCAAGTACCATCTCCACCAGCCGCCTCTTGATGACCTGGAGATCGGCGGCGGCGTTGTCGAGATCGCCCGCTGCAATTGCGACCCGCTTTCCCGCGCTGATGGCCACGATCGGGATCGAAACGGCGACGAGCAAGACGTTCAGGCAGAGCTTCATTGGGCATCCGTTAGGGAGAAGGGAAAGGTGGGGCAGGTGGGAAGCCGGGCGAGACGATCAACAGGAAGTTGAGCCTATCGTCCGCCGCGGGGCGCGTCAAGCAGAAAAAGAAAACCGCGGGGCAGGCGGGCAACCTGTCCCGCGGCGGCTCATGTTTCGCGCGTCGTTCACATCGCCTTCTTGCTATCGGCGGGCGAGGCACGACCTGTCGAAATGGGGGGCGTCATCTCCGGCGAGGTCTCTTCCGGCGGATTGGGACAAATCGCCGCCGGCACAAGAAGCTTGTAGAGGTTCGGGGCATCCTGGGCTTCCGCATAGGGCCTCTGAGCGACGCGTTCTTCGAGGCCCAGCGTGCTCGGCGGCCCCAAGGCATTGAGCCCCTGCGGACATTCGGGATGCCATATATGCGGCGTAAGGATCACGATCAGTTCCTTCTTCGCCGTCGTCTTCACGGTGTGGCGGAACAAGAACCCGATCCAGGGGAGCCGGCTCAGAATCGGCAGTCCCTCCCATGTCGTGTCGTCCTCGTCGTCGAGAAGCCCGCCGATGACGATCGTTTTTCCGTCGGGGACCAGCACGTTGGTCGTTACCTGCGTGGACTTGGTCTGGGGAATACCCTTGTCATCCAACACTCCGGTGCTGCGCTCCGGTACGACCTCCAGGCGGATCATTCCATCGGAGGATACGAAGGGCCGCAGCCGCAGTTGCGTGCCGACCTTCAGGTAGTTCACGGTCTGGTTCGTGCTGGTCTGGTAGACGTTGGCCGTATAGTAACCGAGGTTCTCGCCGAGGTGGATTTCTGCGCGTTGCTTGTTGAGGACCATGATCCGTGGGGAGGCGAGCACTTTGGTCTCCCCCTGGCCTTCGAGGGCCTGAATAAAGCCCGTCGTACTCGCGCCGGTATAGCCAAACTTCAGGCCGTTGGTGTTTGCGGCGAAGGCGCTGCCCACTTGACCCGACGTCGATGACGTGACGACCTTGGTCGTGGTGTTCGTGACCGTCGTAGGGCTGGTTCCGCTGGTCGTGGAGTTGTTGATGCCATTGGTCACCGAGTTAAGCGTGCCCGCGGTGGCGCCGGCCAGTACCGAGGCCGGCGTGAAACCGGCCGCGCTGTTGAGGACCGCGCCATTTCCGACCACGCCCAGGACATTTCCCGCCCCGTCGAGTGCGGCAAAGTTTATCCCGAATTCGCTGTTTTTGTCCAGGGTCACTTGGACGATCACGGCTTCGATCAGCACCTGGATGGGCTGAACGTCGATTTGGGCAATGACGCGATCCATGGCCTTCAGCACGTACTCGTAGTCCTGAACGATAAGGATTTCGCTGCCCGCCATCGAATTGCCGCCCGCCGACACTTGCTTGCTGTTGCCGCTGGAACCGCCGGTTGTCGTGTCCTGAATATCGCTGGTCAGGCCGACGTCGGCGTCCGGCGACTGGCTGATCGAGCCCTTCTTGCTCTTCAGCGGCGAGATCATCTTCGTCACGTCGCTGCTCTTGACGTAATTCAGGCGGTAGACGCGTATCGGCAGATCTTCTTCTTCAATCAGTCGCGACTCGGTGATCGTGGAAATGAAGATGACGTCCTGTTCGCGCCGGACTTTCAGTCGGCATTGCATTTCGATGATTCGCAGGGTTTCGTCCACAGTCTTGTCCCGCAAATCGAGCGTGATCGGTCCGCTCACGCCCGGCGAAACGATAATATTCGCGATCTTGGCCTGGCGGCTGATCATCTCCATCACTTTGGCAACGTCCACATTGTCGACGCGCAACGTGATCAGAGGTCCGGAATCGGACGCCCGCGGCGCCACCGATCCTGGCGCCCCCGGCGGTTGTGCAGGGGGCGGGCCGAGCGGCAACGGCACCACCTCGGGCCCGGCCGCTCCGGCTCTTGCGGACGGTCCAGGAGCCGGGGCCGATTTGTTTGCTGGCGCTCCCGGAAGAGGAGCGGCTTCGCCGGCCGGCGGCTCCTGAACTGGAGCGGGTTGTTTCGCCGGTGGCTCCGGGAGCGGGGCGGATTCGCTTGCGGATTGCCCCTGCGAGGGCGTCGCCTCAGGGGGATGGGGTTGAGGCGGCGCTCGGCGCTGTCGCTGACGACGACTTCGGCGCTGACCGGATGGACCGCCCACAGATCGGACTTCACGGTCGGCGCAGTGGAGGCCGGGGACTCTTTGGCGCAAACCGTCTCGCGTCGATGCGTGCCGAGCGTCTGAGTGCAACCGATCATGGCAGCACACAGGCCAAGCCAGCAAAGCATCAGGAACAGCCGTCCCTTGTGCAACATTTTGCCAGGCACCACCATACTTCCTAGACTTCCCATAGGTCGCTGTCGTTTCGCGCGGCGGACGCGCATGATGCGCGCACCACGCACGTGAACGCTGCCTCCTATGAATCGGGTAAGTCTGGGGGGAACTTAACGATTTTTCCGCTTAGACAAGCCCGCTCGACTTTATGGCCGGCGTTTGAGAGGCCGCGATGGCTTTCGGCACCCGCGCTCGGCAGAAGTCCCGCAACGTATGATCGTCTTCCTGTTACGGCGCGTTTCGCACCCGCACTTCAAGAGCACTATCGTCTACAAATAGTACACATTGGGGGACAGCCTGGAAAATGGGGAGTTCGCACCGGCGGCTGCGGACTATATTTCCTTACGGAGCGTCGTCACCCATTCGAAATCGCATAACCATAAAGGGGGAGCACGTGGAAACCTACATCACTTGGAAGCCGTTTTACAGTGTCAATCATTCCGCGATGGACGCCGAGCATCAGCAGATCATCGCCTGCCTCAATGAGCTCTATGCGGCGATGAACGGCGGCGATGCGACATCCGCCAAGAAACACGCCATGGACGCGTTGGTTCGGTACACCCGCACCCATTTCGAGAATGAAGAAAAGGTCTTGCGGGAGACGGGCTATCCGGATTTCGCGGCCCACAAGGCCCTGCACGACGACATGCGGCGACGAACGGCCGGACTGGCGGCAAACCTGAATCTGGCAACGGCCCGCGACCTGCTCGTCTTTCTCAAAGACTGGTGGCTAGGCCACATCCAGTCTGAAGACAAGAAGTACGCCACCTACCAGGATTCTCTGGCTGTCACGAGATAGCAAACTGCTTTGCTGCGTTGGCAGCCTCGGCAATGGCCTTGCGCACGTCGGCCTCAACTTGCTCGGGCGGGTGCTGCAATGTGCCCTGAATGTGGATGGCCCGGATGTCCTTGAAGCCGATGAACCCGAAGATACATCGCAGATAGGTCTCCTGGAAATCGAACGTCTCGCAGGGGTTGCCCGCCCCGTACACGCCTCCGCGGGCCAGGATGAGCATGAGCGGCCTGCCGGTGACCAGCCCCGTGTAGCCTTTTTCGGGAGAGTACGAGACCGTCAGCGACGGCTGAACGATCACGTCGACGTACTGCTTCAGCCGATAGGGGACGCCGAAGTTCCACATGGGGCTGGAGAGCACGTACTTGTCGAACCGCTTGAAGTGGTCGATCGTCTTGATGACGCCCTCCCAGGCGGCTTCGGCCTCGTCGCGGGGCGGCTGGCCGGACATTACCGCATACTTGGCCTTGGCCTGCGGGGCGTGAAAGGGCGGAATGTCGGCCTTGAACAGGTCCAGCGTCTCGATGCGGTCGTCCGGCCGGGCCTGCCGGTAGGAATCCAGAAACGCCCGGGCCACCCGCGTGGAATACGACTCGATTCGCGGGCTGGCCAGAATGTGCAGCGCGCTTGCCATGTGTTTCTCCTTCTCCAAGGTTTTCATTGACGCTGCCGGACCTCGACTCGGTCGTTGTCCTTCACCAGGACGGTGTGCGCCATGCCAACGAACAAACCGGTCCCAACGATGCCGGGGATCGCGCAGAGCGATTGTTCCAGCTCCGATGGATTCCACAGTATGGGCGTCTTGAGGTCGAGAATGTGGTTGCCGTTGTCGGTCATAAAGAGCCTGCCATCCACTTGTCGTGGCGTGGCGGGGTAGCCCAATTGGGCCACGCGCCGGCCACACCAGGCGAGCCCGAACGGCGCGACTTCCACCGGCAGAATTCCGTGTTCACCCAAGGCGGACACAATCTTTTCGGCCCCGACCACAATCACCAGACGCCGGGAGGCCGAGGCGAGAATCTTCTCCCGAAGCAGGGCGCCCCCGAGCCCCTTGATGAGATTCAACTGGGGATCCACCTCGTCGGCCCCATCCACCGTCACGTCGATCAATTCGACGTCGTCCAGCGAGACCAGCGGAATCCCTAACTGGGCTGCCAGGCCCGCAGTCTTCTGCGACGATGGGACGCCGCGGACACGGAGGCCCGCCCGAACGCGCTCGCCGAGGGCCCGCACAAAGGCCGTTGCCGCTCGTCCCGACCCCAATCCGACCACGAACTCATCCTGGATCATATCGGCGGCAGCCTCGGCCAGCGGATCAGCGTGGAGGCGACCCTTCATTTTTGTGCCTCGCGTGCGGTTGTCGCCAGGGATGATTGCTGGGTGTCGCGTCTTCGCGTCAGCAGCCGGGCCGCCTCCTCGTCAACCAACCAGGTAACCGTGCCATCGGCCGGTTGCACGCCTGCCGCCGGGCGATCGTCGCGGACTGCGTGCCCTTCGAGAATGTCGCGGAGGGCCTCGGCCTTGTTCGCCCCCGCCGCCAGGAACACGACGCGCCGGGCCGCGTTGAGGACCGGGTAGGTCATCGTGATGCGGTCCACCGGCGGGGGCAGACTCCCCGGCCGGCTCCACGTGACCCAGGCGTCCTCCACGCCGAGCGCCGGCGCCCCGGGAAACAACGAGGCCGTGTGACCGTCCTCTCCTAATCCGAGCAGGATCAGGTCGAAACGGGGCGGCTCGCCGCGCTCGGCCTCGGCGCTAAAGAATCGGGCCAACTCGGCGTCGTATCTCGCCGCGGCCTCGGCGGCGGTTTTCGCCTGAGTCGGGACCGGAAACACCTGCAAAGCAAGCACCGGAACCCGGGAGAGCAGTGTTCTCCTGGCCAGGGCATAATTGCTGTGCGCGTGTCCCGGCGGCACAAACCGCTCATCGCCGAAGAAGACGCACGTCTTCGGCCAGGCAATCTCGACTGCTCGATCGGGCTGCGACAGGAGCGTATACGTCATTTCGGGCGTTGACCCGCCCGCGAGGACCAGCGTGAATCGCCCCCGCTGTTTGAGCGCTCTTGCGCGCACTGCACGATCACGTCGGCGGCTTTGTTGGCAAGAACGCCAGAATCGCCGCAAACCGATAGAGAGGGCGCTTCCATAACCGTTCACGCCTCCCAGCAAGCGTGCGAGAGCACGGAGTCTACCGGGTTGCGCCCTCTCTTCAGCCAACGACGCCCCCCCCCCTGCCTTTCAGCGTGCCCGGCTATCAGAAACTCACCTCCCTCGCGCGACCCGACTCACCTGTGGTCGCGCAAGAGAAGCCCATCGCGCCATCAACAACACCATTATCCATCCGCAATTCTACCGGAACGGCCAAACGAGTCTAGAGGCTGCCGCATGTGTCATTCACCGATAGAATTGGCCCCTGTTGTCACCGATAGAAACGTTTCCATTGTCCAAGAACGCCAAAAGGCATCAAAAAAGCCTCTCGTAACGTATTGCTACGAAAGGCTTTATGCTGTGGAGACGAGCGGGCTCGAACCGCCAACCCCTAGCTTGCAAAGCTAGTGCTCTCCCAGTTGAGCTACGTCCCCGACATCTCTGCAACTACTTTATCTGAAAGCAGTTGCGCCAATTGTTCTTCCCCCGACACTCCTGTTGCCTTGCCCGACTGTTACGGAACGGAACGCGATCCGAACATTCTCGATTGCGTCTGCCCTTGTGGTGGGGGTAGCGGTAAGGCTCGTCTATTGTAGTCGAAAGTCGTGGTCGTGTAGTAGTGTGAAAATGTACAGTTTTTCTTTCATTGTCGGATCTGGCGATGTGTGACAATTCAACATGTCAATGCAACCGGACCGCACCACCTTGGATTGGTTGCCCTCGTGGATTGGGACGAGTTGGAGCGATGGATCAGGCAACGCCTCCAGGAGGTGGAACCGAGCCGAAAATGACGGCTGTGGCTCACGCCCCGTACACCAACTGGCGGTTTTACAGACTGCGTACGGCGCGCGAACAGAGAAGTGGGTCAGCGCCGGCCGTCGTGGCTCGACAACCTTCATGACCGAGTGGCAGGCGTTCGTCGCCCACCAAGCGACGGCTGGGTGGCACGGCGGCCGCCCCGAAGCTGTTCGGCGTCGACCTCCCGACTATCGCTCCGACGCGAACGCCTCGCCGAAGTACGCGATGCGGTCATCAATCTGGTGGGCGATGATGGGCAGGGAGTTCCCTTGGGTGATTTTCAATCTTCGGGCAACTTTCTCCGGGAACTCCAGACGCATTGTTTGTTCTGCCCGGATCGTTTTCAGTTGGTCTGTCGGGACCCTGAATGTGCCGCCCCGCGCATCCTTCTCGTTGGGCCCGGCTTCCCGTTCGATGGAGACCAGAAGATGGTCGGTGAGCAGCTTCTCCCCCGAAAACAGTTGACAATAGACCATTGGCATGACAGGAATCCTTCCCCCTCCCCTTGGCCCGCCCATCCGTCGGGCAAAGTCAGGGATTACGGCACAAAGGTGGAGCCCGTTAGCAGTATCGACTTGCGGGGCTAGCGGCGGTCACAAGAAACGAAGCGGCGGCGTCGGAAGGATCAAACGGCTAACAACGTTAACGGCCATGCAGAGCCAAGAAAAGGCACCCGGCCTTGGGAACCCGACCGCGGCACCCCAGGGCATCGCTTATGTCGTCCTGCTGGGCATTGCGCCGTGGCGACTGGCTGCGACCGAACTTAAAGGAGACGATCAGTTTTCCGTGAGGCTTGCAGAATCTGCCCGCCCGGCTGTGACCCCACCCGTCCGTACAGAAGGCGAGCATTTTGCCATCGAAGTACCTGGAGAACGGAGGTCGTGTTGCCGGATTCAATAAGCTCACCGGCGAAAGGAAATTCCTCGACATACGCCGCAGCGCTTGGGTGACCGCAGTTGTCGTTGGCGATAACATCGCTGCGTGCGTCATGAGCGGCACCCCCGTCTCCAAATTGATCCTGTATAACGGCCGGATTGGCGCATGGTCGACCTTTCCGCTGTCTATGCGAGAACCGTGCCCTGAATGTCTGCCCTAGTCCTGATCTCGGCAACAACCGACCGCCCGTCCCGTCAGCCACTGTGGAAGGTCCGCAACGCAACCCTTGTGCGCCGGGCGCGAAAAAGCAGCCGCTTGGGCGAACTCGTAAGCCCGTCACGCCGACAAGCTCCGTACTACACCAGTTCTCGAATTTCCTGTGCGGCCGCCAAAGCTGCATCGGCATCCTTCATGCTGCCGTGGCATTCCTTCAGCAGTGCCAGTGCCGCCTTGACCTCGGGGATGCCCAGGCCGCGCCTCGACACCACGGCTCTTGCGGCCGTATGCCTCGTCTTGGTCTTTGCCTTGATGTTGGCAACGTGGTTCGGCGAGACCGCCACGCCTTGCCTTGCCAACGCATCGGAAACTTCTTTGTTGGTGGCTTTGCGGTGCGTCTTGAGATACTCTCGAACCGCCTGGGACTTGCTTGTGCCTTGCCTCTTCGCCATGACCGGCTCCTTTCGTAAGTGGGTTGATGACAGGATAATTCTCCGAATGGGGGAATGAATGTCAAGGGTTCTCGCTAGGGGGTGTGAGGACGGTGACCATGCCGATGACCTCGCCGCTGAGTGGGACCGGGAAGTGGCAGGCCGCTCAAAAGCAAGCTCGCGACGAGGCATGCCGTGATCGGGAAGTAGCATTGGCAGTGCTACGCTTCGACCACGATGTCACTGGAGAACCGAGACGACTGCTGGTGGAGAATGAAGATCGGCCCAGTGCCCTGATCTGGGGCTACTTGACCAGCTTGCCAGGAATGGTAGTCTGATGCCGTGAGATGCCCTGCCGTTTCGGGTTTTTCGGGGGGGGTGGGGGGGGGGGGGGCGTTATGGTGGGCGTCATCAAAACCTGGGACATCCTTGCCCATCCGGTCGTGACCATTCGGTGTTTCGGATGGGGAGTCTTCTTCAGGGCCGTTGTTCCGTGGCGGGGCGGAACGTATCTCTCCCTGTTGCAGGACGCCGGCTGCTTTAGCGCCGCTCCGTCGGTGGTACCGACGATCTTGGAACGCTGTATCAACTTGGAGATGCAGGCCAAGCAAGTCTACCGGACCCTGGCGAGGGTTTTTGGTGACCAGAGGTTAGCGGGGCCGTTCTTTGCCGGTCTGGTCGAGCAGGAACAGTACCATGCCGATCTGCTGCAACTTGCTCGGGCCGCGGCAATCCGTAGCGGCTGGAAGGCCAACCTGTTCAACCCGTGGAAGGACTATTTGCCCCGCCTTAAGCAACAAATGGACGCTGCCGAGGCCACCGTGTCTGGAATCGCCTCGGTTGACGCTGCCTTACGGTTGGTGATTCAGATCGAATCCTCGGAGATCAATCGGGTCTTCGATGCTGCCCTCGTCGCGACCGATGCGGCCTTCGTGAAGAAGCTCAAGCCATTTCAGGAAGCGATGGAGGCCCACATGTCCTACCTCGCGGAACAGATTCCTCAAATGGCTCCGCAATTGCTGGCGGCTGCCAGCGAGCTGCGGGCAAGGTTCCCCATAGTGCGGAGATAGATGTTGGCAGGACAGCAGATGGCCTTTGCTCCGATGTCTCATCTGCGGGCGCCTCTCGATGCTGATACTGACGACGGCCTTCATTCCACGTCCCGCTCGGACTGGCCTCAGCCGGCGAGGCCGATTGCGGCTTCAACCGGAACGGCGTAGAATCCCAGACGACCGATGCGAAGATCTCGTCGCAACAGGGAGAAATCCATGAAATGTTCACGTCGAGAACTCCTCGCTGCCGCTGGCGTAGCTGCTGCGGCTTGTGCGCTCCCAACATCGTCTGTCGTTGCGGGGGACACGCCGGCCACGAAACGCCACATCGTCACGCTGAGCTTTGACGACGGCTTCAAGAAATCGTCGCTCAAGACCGCAGATATCTACAAGAAGTATAAGCTGTCGGCTTGCATCAACGTCATCGCCACCGGGCACCAGAAGGACTTTGCTTCGGACTCGCACTATCTGACAGACAGCCCCAAGGGCGATTTCGGCCTCTGGAATGAACTCCAGCAGCGAGGCCACGAGATCATGCCGCACGGCTACAAGCACGCCAACAAGCAAAGACTTCCCTTCGCCGAGGCGAAGGACTTGATCCTGAAATGCCTGGAAGTCTTCGCCAAGGAACTGAAAGGCTTCGATCCCAAGCAGGCGATCTTCAATTTTCCCTACAACTCTTCTACAGCGGAACTGGAAGGGTGGCTTCCGACGCAGGTGCGGGCGTTCAGAACGGGCGGGAGAACCATCAATCCGCTGCCTCGCAAGGGGCAGACCAGGCTGACCTGCTCGAGTTTCGGACCCGGCAACTGCGAGGCGGCCATCGACCAAGAAGTCGAGAGGTTACTGGCGCAGGAATCCGGCTGGCTGGTCTTCAACACGCACGGCCTGGATGACGAAGGTTGGGGACCGATGCGGGCCAGTTATCTGGAACGGCTGCTGGAGCGATTGCTGGCAATCGAGAGCGTGGATATCCTGCCAGCGGGCAAGGCGTTGGCGAAGTACGTGTCATGAAGACACGTATGGAAGGCTCCCTGGCAATCTGATGATCCTCGGGGCGATTGGAGAATCTGGGCATTCTACACTTGATGCCTGTCGATCCGCAAGCAGCCGGTCCTCTTGCCAAACCATGGTGCCTCAGCGCAAAATGAGCAGTAATCGGCGGCAACAGAGAAGCCCACGTCCAACATCCGCTGGAGGGGACGATATGAACGCCGAGACGGTGCGAGTCAATCTGCGCTACGAGCAGACCGATCTGAAATCGATTCTCCGCTATGCCAGGGCCCACGATGTCGTGCTGCAGGGGCGGTACGAGGTCGGGTGGCCGCTCGTCCTCAACGTCTGGACACACCCCCGCACCAATCAGGCGTGCAAGGCGGAATCCACGTTGATGTTCAGCCTGGAATTCGATTGGAACGCTGCGTCACTGATGTCGGTGACGTTGCAGCCAGGTTTTGACTGGGAGGTGTTTCTCGACGAACTGGGGAGGCTGGAGAGGGCGGCCCTGGGCGACGTGGTCTACGGCAAGAGCCGCTGCGAGCCGACGACTTGAAGGCCGCCTCGTCGGCCAGTTTCGGCAGCGGCTGATCGCCATTCCGGCGGCACCAGCCTCGGAAGGGGATGCAAGAAATGAAGAAGCCCGCACACCGAGAGGCGGGCTTCTTCTTATGAGAGCGGATTTTTTCGACGGAGAGGCGCTACGCCGACCTCGGTCACCTGCTGCCCATGTTTCCTATCGAGCCAGCGGTGGAACCCGGTGTCTCGGCCCTCCCTCTCGGCTGGCCAACCACTTGCACTTTACTACGGCAGCGAAAATCTGACAATGCCCTAATCGGCGGGTGTCGAGTTGTGTTCGTCACGGAAAGCACGGCGAGTGGGCCACCTCAGCCAACCCGCTCGTTGTTTCTCGTCAGCGGGTTATGTCCGCCTTTGGCAATGCCTGCTGAAGGTCTTCCACTCCGGCGTCCGTCACTTTGGTATTTCTAAGGTCCAATTTCTGCAATTTCGTGAGCCCTTTGAGATGCTCCAAGCCGGCGTCCGTCACCTTGGTGCCGTAAAGGGTCAACCTCTGCAATTGCACGAGTCCCTTGAGGTGCTGCAAGCCCGCGTCCGTCACTTCGGCAGGGACGTCCAACCTCTGCAATTGCGAGAGCCCCTTGAGATGCTCCAAGCCGGAGTCCGTCACCTTGGTACCCCTAAGCTCCAAATGCTGCAATTTCGAGAGACCCTTGAGTTGCTCCATGCCGGCGTCCGTCACCTTGGTAAGACTAAGGTTCAACCCCCACAATTGCGAAAATCCCTTGAGGTTCGCCAAGCCGGCGTCCGTCACCTGAGTATTCCCAAGGTTCAACACCCGCAACTGCGTGAGCTTCTTGAGGTGCTGCAAGCCGGCATCCGTAACCTGGGTGTTCCCAAGGTACAACACCCGTAATTGCATGAGCCCCTTGAGCTGCCCCAAACCAGCGTCCGTTATCTGGGTGCCGGTAAGGACCAGCGTCTGCAGCTTTGTGAGTCCCTGGAGTTGTTGCAAGCCAGCGTCGGTCACCTGGGTACCGTCAAGTTCGACCAGAATTACAGGCTTGCCTGGACTCTTTTCATCCAGGATGACCTTGCCGCCCAGTTTCTTGATTTCGGCAATTGCCTTGGCTTGCTTCACGTTCGGTTCTGCTGCCGAGACGAGTGGCAGAGAGACAACCAGCAAGCCAATCGCCAGCATCGGCATGACAATTCGGTTCACGGAGTCGCCCTTTTCGGAGGACGGTGCAGGATAGTGACGCTCATCAGCCTAGCGGAATCCGGCATGGAACGGAAGCACGAAGCTGCTTTGGTGGTTGGCCGCCCCTGGTCACGCAGCCCGCAATCGCCACTCCCCAGCCGACATCGCCACGACTGCACGGCGAACCGAGAGCGGAGGCTCTCGGCGAGATCGGCAATGCCGCGATCGGGCAGAGGCGAGCGGTGCCCCCGTTAGGCACAATGGGTACAACGGGGACCGCGGCTCAGCACTGGGAAATTGGCCCGCCAAGAAAAGCGAGAAGCCCGCACGAGAGGCGGGCTTCTCACTGCGTATTGTTCCGAGGGAGAGGCGTTACGCCGACCTTGGTTACCTGTTGCCCTTTTGTCTCGGGCCAGCGGTCAAAACCGGGTGTATCGGCCCTTCCTCTGTGCTCGCCAGCTACCTCAAGCCTATCACGGTTCGGCAAGGGTGGCCATGCCACAATTGGTGGGGCAGGAATCGGTTTCTAAAACGGCGGGTCCGGCGGAAAGTGCTGCGGTCGCTCGCCTTGCCCGTTGACTTCGCCCGGTAGAATTCCCTGGATACATGGCACTTGAACAGACAGGAGGATTCGCCATGAACGTCAAGACCATTAGTGCGGCCGATGCCCACGAGTTGTTGAGGACTGATCCCGCCGCCGTTCTCGTCTGCGCCTACGATAAGGACGAGGATTTTCGGAAGAACGACTTGGAGGGAGCTATCTCGCTGAGCGAGTTTCGCCGACGGATCGACTCGTTCCCGAAGGACGAGAACGTGATTTTCTACTGTGCTTGCCCACACGATGAAGGAGCGATACGGCAGGCAGAGGAATGCCAGAAGCAGGGCTTCGTCAATGTCCGGGTACTCGAAGGCGGCGTCAATGCCTGGAAAGCCGCCGGCTATTCCCTGGTTGGATCGGGCATTTGATCGCAGGAGAGTCGGCGGCATGCGTGGGGAGTTGTCGGCCCGCCCGGTCGCCGCTGCCGGGCGGGAGGAGGCGAGTACGTCCATCTTTGAGAAGGAGTACGTCATGACGAATCCAATCGAGCACGACCACCCGCACCGGCACGTCCACACGCACGCGCACACGCATGAGCACACCCGTGGTGTTTGAGCCGGCAAATATGTCCAAGACCATATCACCGGGGTCGGTCAGAAACTTGATGAAGAACTCGGGTAACGACCGAGGGAAGCTGGACCGTCAGGCGAACAACTTACACGCTGATTTCTTCACGATCTTCCCTCGGGCCAACGAACAGCAGAAGCGTTGCTTCGACCTCTTGAGGAAGGCGTATATCGACGCCCGCTACAAACGCGACTATGCCATTATGAGGGAGGAACTCGAATACCTGGCAGCCCGAGTGCAGAAGCTGCAAGAGCTAACCAAGCGGATTTGCGAGGAGAAGATTGCGAACATGGCGTAGCTGGTAGCCGGGCGGAGACGTGATCCGCTATGAGTCAACCGCCAAATCATTCTCTCTTCCTGCTGACCTGCCGAGGGAAGTCAGCCCGACTCTCATCATCGTTCAGGACTACTCTTGCGCGCCTGGTCGGCTAGGAGTTGTTGAAGGTGAGCAAGTTGCTTCGTACTGGCCGAGCCTTCGATCGCCCGCACGGCGATCTCCTGCACTTGCGTATATGCCTTCTCGGCCTGCTCCTGCAATCTGGTAAGCTGCTCGGCCTGATCTTTCACGGTGCGTTCCAGCGAGGCGATCTTCGCCGTCAGCACGTTTTTCTCGCCCTCCAATTGCTGGCGCAGCAGTTCGTCGGCCGCATGATGCTGTTGTTCGAGTCGCGCGGTGGATTCGGCTGCCGCCTTATCGGCCGCCGCCTTCAGTTCCTCCGCAAAGCCTGCGGCGCAGGCGCGCAACTGCGTCACCTCCTCTTCTCTCGCGGCAAGCGCCTTCTCCCGCTCGGCCCACTCACGCTCCAGTTGCGTCTTTCGCTCCGACAGTTCTTTCTCACCCTTGGTCAGTGCGTCACTCAAACGGTCCTGGGCAAGCTGTTGCTCGCGGGCCGTGTTGTACTTGTACTCCTCGGCCTCACGTTGACGCCGTTTCTGTTCGGCGGCGTCGCGTTCCTTTGTCTCTTGCTCGCGTTCCTTCTTTTCCTTTTCCCACTCGGCCCGCGTTGCCGCAATTTCAGACTCCAACTGTTCCTTCTCTGCTTGGAACTGGCGTTCCATCTCCTCCTGTTGCCGCTGTTGGGTCTCCATAATCGCCAACAGCGTAGAGGCCGATCGCTGAATGTCGTAGATTTCCTTCAACTCGGCGTCCTTGGCGGCAATGGCGCGGCGAATCTGGCCATATTTGCCAATTTCTTCTTCCAAGCGGTCGGCAAGCTGGGCCAAAGTGCGAGCGATCGTGGATTTCATGTCCCCAATCGACCGCACCAAATCTTCGCTTGATAGGGCATCGGCCACCGCCACGGCATCCCGGACTTCCTTGGCGGCAAGACGCTCTTCCGGTTTAGCCTCGGCTTCTTGCCGTTCGGCAATGGCCTTTTCCGTCTCGGCAATAAGTTCCACCATTGCCTTCCGAGAGGCTCGTTTCTTGGGGGGTGTCTTCTCTGCCATGTCAATGCCCTCGTCAAGGTCGGACTGCCTGCAAAGATCGCTATGCTATAGGGCCGGCAGAGGGTTGTCAAGAATGCGTCTGCGGCCGGCCGAAATCGAGGCTGAGTGAGCGAACGATCGGTCAAAGACTCGCAATCGTTGAGTAGGTGTGCAATTCGCGCACCTATGGATATAAGGATTGTGGTCAGGTGGAGAATTTCTCCACCCGAAGTTCAGCGGCATTCGCCCATGACAACTTGGGCTTGCGGTCGTATCAGGTGGGCAAATTGCCCACGTGGCGCATAGCGAACATGCCAAGCGCCTTCGGGAGCGAGCCGCCCGTGGTTCATCAACTCCAAGATAACAGTCTCTCAGGTGCGCAAAACACGTACCTGTCCGGCGACGATGACTACGGAATCCTGCGCGTGACGCGACAGCCGATTTCCAGAATTCAGCCCGACCAAATTCCCGGCTCGTGGAAATCTGGCTCTTCCGGTTCTGGGTGCGAACGCCGCACAAACCCGAGGCTCAACAATAGCGGCCGTTATACTACGCGCGACGGTTGCTTGAACGCCCCAGGCACGTAATTCTCGCCATATTAGCCCCCCCACAAGAATATAGTGCAACAGGGATTGCGAGTGTAAGTGCTTGTCCGGGAACATGTTCCGCCGCCTCCTCCCTGCGGGCGCCGATTTCGCGAGTTGGGAAGGTTGCTGTTGGCCCGAGGTCGCCCGCGGCGTTACCTTGCTCAAGCGGCGGCGGTCGGACCAACGCGGTTGTTGCCTTCGCCCCGTCGCAGAAGACACCGCCAACCAAGGAGGCCACGGATGGCTCAGGTCGAGGTCAAAGTGAAGTTGGATTTGCCGCCGGGTGTGGAACTGTTGGGATACGAGCGCTCGCGCGACGGGCACGGCTTCGAGGTCAAGTTCCCCCTGCCCGACTCTTGCCGTTGTGAGCAGTGCGGCCACGAAGAGCCGTCCACCTACGAGTACAAGAACACCGTCTATGTGGTCCGCGACCTGGACCTGTGGGGTCAGCCGAGCTTCCTGATCTTCCAGCCTTGCTTCCATCGTTGCTCGCGCTGTGGGCATCGCCAGGAGCATTTCGCCCCCTTCAAGCGGAAGAAGGTGCTGTACACGTACCGCTTCGAGGAATACGTGCTGCGGATGCTCATCGGCAGCAACGAAGAAGAGGTGGCCGCGCGGCTGGGCATCTCGGCGGAGACCGTGGAACTGATCGTCGAGAACCAGTTGAAGGACGACAAGCGGATCGACCCGGCACGGGTCATCAAGCACGTGGGCATGGACGAAATCAGCCTCAAGAAGCGGCACAAGTTGTACGTGACGGTGATGACGGACTTGACCGACCCGGAGTCGCCGAAGGTGCTGGCGGTGGCCCGCGGGCGCGACACGGCAGCGGCCCTCGAAATGCCTGGGGAAATTGACGCCCGAGCAGCGCGCCGCGGTGGAAACGCACCGCGTGGACATGGGGAAGGTCTACGGCCCGGTCTGCAACGAGCAACTTCGCAACAGCCGGTTGGTGGTGGACCGGTTCCACGTGGCCAAGCAGTTCAACGAGGTGGTGGATGAGTTGCGAAAAAAAAAGCACGCGGAAGCACAAGGCCCAGTTGTCCAAAGCCGAGCAGAAACGGTTCCGCTCGCTGATGTGGGAGTTCCGCCGCGACCCGAAGGACCTGAAGCCCGAGGAACGCGAGTCGCTGGATCGGCTGTTCGTCGAGTTGCCTGTGTTGAAGGACGTGTATGACGTGCGCAGTGCGGTTCAAGGAGATCTTCGACACCGCGCCGGATCGCGCCACAGCGGAACAGCAGTTGGCCGAACTCCGCGCGCGGACCGAAGCGCTGGGGCTGGACTTCGCCAAGTTCTGGACAACCTACGACAACTGGAAGACGGGCATCCTGAACTACTTCGACGGGCGGTACACCAGCGCGGCGGTTGAAGGTATCAACAACAAGGCCCGCGTCATCACCAAACGCTGCTACGGCGTGAAGTCAGCCGACACGCTCTGGAACCGGCTGCTCCTGGACTTGAACCGGGCGTCGGAAGCCGCCGGGCGGACCATCGCCGAGCTACGCGAGATCGTCCGTGGCCTGAAGGCTGAATTTCTCGCGTTCTGCACCTAAAACCGGAAGAGCCGGAAATCTTGCACGCATCAAATTGTGATGGCGAGTTTGACCCCGCCGGCCATCACAGCATGGGCTCACTACGACCTTCAGGACTCAGCCAGCTTACGCTGATCCAGGGGCAGACCGACCAGCTTCTCAACCTCCGGCTGTTGGAAGAGATCGGCCCTGATACGTTCGCGGCGAAGAACACCGAGCTACGGGACCGTGCCGCAAGGCTCAAACTGCAAGCCGACGCCCTGGACCGTGGCCACGATGAAGACGCCGACATCGCCATCAAGGCGTTTGAACTTTCGCAAAGCCTTACGAGTAAATGGCTTACGGCGGATTATGCCGCCAAGCGGCGAATCCTCGAAATCGTCTGTTTGAACTGGCGTCTCGAAGGCGTAACTCTTTGCCCCACCATAAGAAAGCCCTTCGACGTTTTGGCCGAAGGGCTCATTCCTGCGAAAAGTCGGGGCGACTGGATTTGAACCAGCGACCTCTTGGTCCCGAACCAAGCGCTCTAGCCAGGCTGAGCTACGCCCCGCAATCTTTCAAATATTCTCTGCATAACGCCTTGCAGCGATATGTCCAACCAGATTCTTCACCGAAATAGCTTTCCAATCTGGCTTGACGTCACCTCACGCCGTGTCGCCCCAGGTTGCCACAAACTGCCCGGCTCTTTGTCTTTTCCCCTGGCCAGTTGACGGAGCGTCCGGCCAGTGCATCTACCATACCAATCCTGCCCCGTAGCGTCAACTCTATCCGAGCAACCGCCTACAGGCCGAGCTTATGAAGCACTTTCTGCTAACCGAAACATGACGCCCACCGCAGGGAGTACCGGAAGATGACCCAAGTCGCCGCGCTGCACAGATATGCCTCGGCCCAGATGTTGCCCCCCGCAGCCTGAAGCTGACAGCTTACCCCGTCCGGTCCATCACCAAGTCAACCTCGAATCGCGTGTACGGCTGATTAGCCTTGATTACCCTGGCCGAACGAAGCTTCAACGAGCCGACCGACTGGTTGTTGGGGTCCACCGCTTCGTAGAGCACGATGCCCGGATCGTTGGTCAATCGGCGAGCAAAACGGAAGTGGCCGGTCAACAGGGCCACCAGAACGCCGGGGTCGCCGGTCGTGCCACGAAGGGTGATTCGCTGCACCTGCTGTTGGGCATTGAAGTAGTAGGTCAGGGACCCGGCCACATCCGCCGTTCCCGTGCCCGTCACCAGCGGCACCCGGTAGCCCTGTAGTTGCAGGTACGGCAGTCCGGTGGATACCCGCGGCCACCGCCCCAGCACCCAGTCAACCGTCACGTTGAAGTTCAACACCTCTGCCAGGCTGGGGGATGGCACGGTGTCGGCCCATGTGCCGGCTGCCGAGAGAGGACGCATCGAGACGGATGGGGCTGACGGACCGGCAGACAGCTCGGGCGTCGGCGACGACGTGGAAGACCCTGGCGGATGCGAAGGCGCGGCTGTCGCAGCCGCTGAACTCGCGAACCAACTCCGTTTCATGCCCGCAAGCAGATCGCTCGCCGAGAATAGAGTGATTGGACCGCCGGTGGCCAAGATCAGCCCGCTGATGTACAGCAGCGTCTTCCTGTATTCCATACTGCTGAGCATCGGCATGCCGACTGTCCCACTTGTCGCAACCTCCAACAAGCTGACCTAGCTTGCCCAGATGGAACATCGCTGCGAATTGGCACAACGAGCATCGTCCGAAGCACCCCAACCGATTGTTGCCGAGCGCAGCACGGTGGAATTTCATCGGATAGGCGACATGCATGGCAACAACACGACGAAGCGATCGAGCACGCCACGGCGGACAGATGCCATCATGGCACCCATCACTTGGGGGATAAAGACGCGGCGAATGCCCCTCCATAGAGTTATTTATGGATAGTTTCTTTGTGATTTCTTATTGGGGGCGCAAGATGCTTGCGTTATTTTCACGGGGAGGCTAGAATCATCCTTGTATCCTTTTGCTCCGAGCTGCTGGCTTGCGGGGAGATTGAGCGGCGTCATCGTCGGGGGCTGTTTGACGGTTATGCTTGAATCTCCTCGATTTAGGAGAGGCTGCCATTGCGGCTGATTCGGAGCGGGGTGCGCGCGTTATGGGCAAGACATTGCGGGTGTCGCTGTCCCGGAACACTGTGTAACACTCAAATGAGCAAAAGAAGAGGAAAACTAGCCATGAGATGTTCAGCCGTCGCCATCTTGATCGCAACGCTGGCCGTAGTTGTCCAGACCGCCAACGCGGAAACCATTACCTGCGATTTTGCCAATGTGGCTGGTTCGTCGGTTACATTCACCGGCACGGGTGACACGATCACGTTTCCCAACACAGGCACGTATGATTTCCTCGTCACCGGTGGGAGCCCGCTGGCATTGGTGGGTCTCAATGGCAATATCGGCGGAACGTTTACCGTGGGAGCGATCACGAGCCCCTTTACGGGCTTGGAGCAAGCAAACGTTACGACATCGGACGGCGCATTCAGCCTGTATGACGGGGTCAGTGCGACCCTGACGGCGAATCTGGACTTGAAAGATATCGTAGTCTACAACAGCCTTTTCGGCGTGATGAACGCCTCGGGGGTTGCCAACCTCTCTGGCATCAGCTACACCGGGAGCAACAGCGATTTGCTCGCCATCGAGAATGGGCAGCAACCATCGGTCGTTATGACGTTCCAGTTCTCGCCGCTCACGCAGAAGTCGCTGACACAATTGATGACGGACGGCCAGGTGAACAGCACCAGTTACTCCGGTTCTCTGTCGGTGGTTCCGGAGCCTTCGTTCTGTGCGATGCTGGGCGGGGCAGCCGTCGGGCTGCTGCTTGTCTTCCGGCGTCGGCGAAAGACGGCCTAGCTGCAATACCGTTCAACGGATTAGAACGATGGCAGGTCGAAACTCTTTGGCTGGCTGGGGGTAATGACGATGCTCGGCCCTTTTTTTCGCCCAGCAGCTCATCTTTCGTTTGATCACGCGTGGGTTGATTCGGTTACGGCGAGCGGGAAGTATTTCCTCGGCAATTTCCTCCAGCAGCGCCTGATACCACTGCCGCAGGGCACAAGCGCTTTTCGGGCACTCGGGCAAGCGACATCGCAAGATGTTCAAGGTGGCGGTGAAAGAAATCCGTTGCGGATCAACGCGCTTCTGCAAGGCCGCTTCGTACATCAGGACGCGCACAACGTAATGGCCCAAGAGGAGCCCGTAAATCTCTTGCAATACGCCGATGGTCGTTTGGCTCCGCAAGACCGGCCGCTCTCGTTGGTGGGTCTTCAACTCATCAATGGTCAGTTCCTCTTCCCAACGCTCGTGGTAAAGCTCGATCAGGGTCACGGCTGGGTCCAAGGTTTCATCCAGGAAGGTCGTCAGCAAACGGTGCATAACCTTGTTTCCGGGGCGGCCAGGATCATCGAAGGTGTACTCGATGATCCGCACCTCGATCCCGCCTTCGTCCTTTCGTCGATGACGAGCCGAGCGATACACCTTGGCCAGGTACGATCCATCGGAAAGACGGCGAATAGGCTGGAAAATAAGGCCGGTTTTGACTCGTGCCAGCAAATGCGCATGGCGATCCAACACCTCCTGAATGGTCTGATAACTGAAGAAACCGCGATCCCACAGCAGCAACATACCTTCCTTCAGGTGACGCAGCAGATCGTGGGCCATGGTAACCTCGCCGATGCGAATGGATTTGATCAGACACCGCCACAACACATGGGTTCCCGTTTCGCACAACGCCAAAACCCGTGCCTGCGGATACGCGCCAGGAGCACGACCGCTGCCCGGTCTGCCGAAGACCCGTTCGTTCTCCGGCGTATCGGGAAGATCCAGGATGAACCCATCCAGCGCCATCAGACGCAATCCGCGGTAGAACGCTCCTGGGGTGTCAGGTTTGGCAAGCAACCGAACGACTGCATTAGCCAGCGCACGAAACGGTGCCAAGCCGATGCGTTTTCGGGCCTCACACAATGTCGATCGGCCGGGAGTGCCGTTCCGCCGAAACGGCTGCAACCAGCGAAAAACCTGCCGATAACAATCGCAGCAAAACAACCCCAGGGCAACCACGAACCAGACCATGAACCACCCTGGAAGGCGACGGCAGAAGCCCTTCGCTTTGCCGCATCGCTCCAAGATGGCTTCCACCTTGGCCCGCGGGACGATACGCTTCAGAGCACGGATTCGTTCTCGCGTCGGCCAAGACGCGAACTGGGCGACTTCCTTGTCGACCGAAATCATCGTAGCCTCCTTGCCAGAAAGGATTTGTGACAACCCAATCTTGGCGGGAGGCTACTTTTATTGAAAGATCAATTGAACGGTATTGGGCCTAGCTGCTGCACGCAAGAATACAATTGGCAAGAGACGGCCCGCCCTGGCGGGCCGTCTTCTTTTCTACTGTGGCGTCCGACATGCCATGGCCGTCCGTACCAAGAAAATGAAATCGCCTGCCCTGCTGCGGATTGGTCTTGCGGTCACTTTGGTCGCGGCGATCGTCACGGGCCTGTTCTTCTTGCCCACGCCACACCACCTCAAACGTGTGCTGGAGTGGATCCAAGGTTTGGGGGCCTGGGGGCTGCTGCTCCTGGTCGCTTTCGACGTCATCATCTGTTTGCTTTTTCTACCCGGATCGGCGTTAACGCTAGCGGCCGGCTTCCTGTATGGCATGGTCTGGGGGACTCTGGCAACTTCCCTGGGGGCCACATTGGGGGCCGCAGCGGCGTTTCTGGTGGCCCGATGGATGGTGCGGGGATGGATCGAGCACCGATTGGCCACCCACCCCAAGTTCCGCGCGGTCGACCGTGCAATCGGCCAACAGGGATTCCAGGTCGTGCTGTTGACCCGACTCTGCTCGTTGTTCCCTTTCGACCTGACGAGCTATCTGTTCGGGCTGACCGGCGTGCCGTTGGGCCGCTATGTCCTGGCGACCTGGCTTGGCAGACTTCCCGAGACCCTGGTGTGGGCCTACGTGGGCTCGTTGGCGAAGAGCCTATCCGACCTGGCTGCCGGCAAGGTTAAGGTCGGGATCGAAGCCGAGATTCTCTTGGGCCTAGGGCTGGCGGCAATGATAGCGGTCGCGGTCGTAATCGCCCACCTTGCCCGCCAGGCGCTGCGCGACGCGGTCGACAATCCAATCCCCCGAGCGACTCCCGACGCGGGCAAAACCGCAAAATAGCCTGCCGCCGCAATTGTCCTATTTGGGGGTCGGCAGATCGAGATTGTTGACACCCGGCCGGGCCGCTGTGAGAATGGGAACGTCCACAGCCGGCAGCGCGTCCGGGCGGTGGCCCCACGCGGGAAACCTTGGCGAGAATCGGAAACGCAACTCAAGGGTGTGTGGTATGAACCGAGGAATGAACTATCCGGGGTATCTCATGGTGATCGCTGTTCTAGCCGCTACGCCGGCCGCGGCTGCCGACCCGAAACCGGCCGTCCAGAAACCTGTTCAAGACCAGGTCTCGCCCTCGAAAGCCGACACCGTGCTTTTGAGCGGCAAGATCGTCACGGTCGACGCCCAGGAAAGCACCCACCAGGCAATTGCGGTCCGCGACGGCCGAATCGTGGCCGTGGGCAGTGATGATGAGGTTCGCCCGTTGATTGGCGACAAGACGACCGTCATCGACTTGCAGGGCAGGACGGTGGTTCCCGGGTTCACCGAGGAACACGTACACGCGACCGACGTGGCCAGCGCCATGCTGGGCACTCCGTACGCCGTGTTGTTGTCGATTGCCGAGGTGCAGGATTGGATTCGCCGCGCCGCCGCCAAGACCCCTGCGGGAACTTGGATCGTGGTGCCCCGAAACGACATTACCAGGCTGGCCGAACGGCGGCATCCGACCGTGGCCGAGTTGGATGCGGCCTGCACGACCCATCCCGTGGCCTTCAACGCCGCGCGGAAATGGGTGCTCAATAGCCGCGGTCTCCAGGCGGCCGGCATCGCCAAAGGCGCCACCAAAGTGCCGGGCGGACGAGTCCTGCTCGACGAGGACGGCAACCCGCGGATGATCGCCGTGGGCGACACCGACGTGGCCGACTTCTTGCCGTGGCCCAAGGACTACTTCGGCCGCTTCCTGCCCGCGGGAACCGACTTGCAGCAACAAGGACTGGACGCGTTGGAGAAGGTGCTGCGGGTCTACAACGAGGTCGGGATCACCAGCATCAACGAGCGGGGCGCCAATCGCCCGATCTTCGACCGTTTTCGTACCCTTCGCGGCCTCGGCCGCCTCACGACCCGCGTGACGCTTACCTTCCTGGAGAACATGCGGAACGCCGAGGACGTACGGCGTTTCGTGCGCGAACTGGACGTCAAGTTCGGCGATGGCGACGACTGGATCAAGGCCGGCCCGCTGAAGATTTTGGTGGACGGCGGCATTCACTGGGGCACGACCGTTCTCCGCGAGCCTTATGGCCCCAAGCGGGCGAAGTTCTACGTGCTCGACGATCCCAATTATCGCGGCGACCTGAAATATACGGTCGACGAAATGGCCGAAATCTTCGCCGAAGGGCACAAGATGGGCTGGCAAATGTGCTGTCACATCACGGGCGACGCAGGCGTCGATCGCGTGTTGGATGCCCTGGAGCGCGTCAACCAACAGATTCCCTTGGCCGACCGCCGCTTTACCCTTTTGCACGCCTACTTCCCGGCCGAGGATTCCATCGAACGGTGCAAGCGGCTCGGGATCTGCGTCGGAACCCACCCGTGCCTCTACTACAAGGACTCGGACGCCATGGCCGAGGTCTATGGCCAGGACTGGGCCGAGCGTTTCATCGGGCTGGCGGATTGGCTTCACGGCGGCGTGCCCATCGCGCTGAGCAGCGACCACATGGAAGGGCTTGATCCCGACGCGGCCATGAATTCGTTCAACCCCATGCTGCAGTTGTACGTGGCCGTGAGCCGCAAGAACCAGAAGGGCCGCACCTACGGCCCGCAACAAAAACTGACGCGGATGGAGGCCCTGCGGGCGGTGACGATCATGGCCGCGTACGTGAACTTCCGAGAGAAGACCGTCGGCTCGCTGGAGCCGGGCAAGTTCGCCGATCTGGTCGTGCTCGACCGCGACTACCTGACGTGCCCCGAAGAGGAAATCCGGCAGATCAAGGCCCTGCGAACCATGATCGGCGGGAAGACCGTGTACCAACGAAAATAGAAGCCTAGTCCGGCACCTGGACAACTTGCCCGTCGGCCATGGCCCCCAGGTGGCGGAACAACAGCTTGTCGATGTTATTGGTGAGGAAATGGACGGAGCCGTCGGCCATGCCGAAATGGGCCCCGCCGGGATGCTCGCTGCCGGGCGATTCAAAGAACTTGTTGTTCATCCCGCCGGTCTGATAGGTGCCCGATTTCTCGTGATCGTTGGTGGTAAATAGCGTTGCCACTCCGCCCGCGGCCCAGCCTTCCACGCTGGAAACGCCCGAGGGCGGGGACACGAGCCGCTGCAACTCGCCGATCATGATCGTATTGCTCATGCCGTCGCGAATATCGGGAAATCGCGTCGACGTGTTGGGCAGGAAGATGCCCACTCGGCTCCAATGTTGCCAATGCTCGGATTCATTGCCGCTCTCCGGCTTGGTGAAGTATCGGTAGGAATCGTTGGTCCATCCGTTGCCCGACCCGGTGCAACCGCCGTAATCGTTGCCGCCACGCGTCCAGGCAGAGGCCGGCAGATGAGCCCGGTCTTGTGACCGAATGCGCGCTGCGCCGGCTAGGGCAATAGAAGGGCGGGATGTCGAACTGCGCCAGTTGGGCGTTGCCCACCACGTTCGTCGCGAAGTTCCACCGATCGAAGAGGGTGTGCTCCTCCAGGTGGGGCAGAATCTGGAGCATCCAACTCGTGCCGTGCTGTTTTGCCAGGCCCGTCGATTTTGCTTCCTGCCACGGCTCCCACCCGGGCGGATTGCCGGTGCTCACGATGCAGCCGGGCGGGAAGCCATTGTGGGCCTGCGCGTAGTTGTGCAGCGCCAGGCCGATCTGCTTGAGTTGATTGCCGCATTGGATTCTTCGTCCTGCCTCGCGGGCCATCTGGACGGCCGGCAGCAACAGCGCAATCAGCACGCCGATGATGGCGATGACCACCAACAGTTCCACCAACGTAAAGGCACGTCTGACCGGCGTATTCATCTGCTTCTCCACAAATGACGCGTCAGCAGGGAGCTCGAGGCGCCGTTGGATACGGAGCGAGGCTGATCTTAACGCGCCCTCTCACGACCCGCAATCGGCACCATAAAGAGGGGGTGCGATTGTGCCGGGGCTCCGCGTATTCCCCGGCATGGCTTCTGCCTTCGCGGTTGACAGGCCCAATAGGTTGGTTCACAATTTGGCATTGGCCGTTTCGGCCGGGACCGATCGGTGTGTGCGGCGTCCCGGGCGGTCGGCAATCCCTCCCACCACACAATCGACCGAGGACCAAATCATGTTGCGGGAACTCGAGCCCCTGCGGTGGCCGTTGACGGAAACCGATCTTGCTCCGCCGTGCGATGACGGCAGCCCTGCGGGCCGGCACGTGCGTTGCCGAAGCGGCCGAAGACGAGGACGACGATTTCGACGACGACGACTTCGACGACGATTTCGACGACGATTTCGAGGAGGATTTCGACGACGACTTCGACGACGATCTCGACGAAGACCTCGATGAGGACGAACTCGAAGACGAGGAAGAGGGAGAGGACGAGTTCGAGGAGGAGGAACCCGACGAGGACGAGGCGCCCTGAACCGCGATGGCACGGCCTTGATTTCAGTGCTGTCGCCACATCCACACGTTTGCCGCCGGCGTTCGCGCCGGGTACGAGCCCATGCACGAACTAGCCGCGCAGATCGCCCAGGCCACCGACGTCATCCATGCCCATTGGGGCGACCGGCCCTATGCCGGGATCGTTCTGGGCACCGGCCTGGGCAGCCTCGCCGGCCAGATCCAGACCGAGGCCACGCTCGATTACGCCACGATCCCTCACTTCCCGCAGTCCACTGCCGTCGGCCACGCCGGCCAGCTCGTCTGCGGCGTGCTGCAAGGCGTGCCGGTGGTGGCGATGGAGGGCCGGTTCCACGCCTACGAGGGCTACTCGCAGCGGCAGATCACCTTTCCGATCCGCGTGATGCGGGCCCTGGGCGCCGAATTGCTGATCGTCTCCAACGCCTGCGGCGGCATGAATCCGCTCTATTCGCTTGGGCGACATCGTGGTGATCGACGACCACATCAACCTGATGAACGACAATCCGCTGGTCGGCGTGAACGACGACAGCCTCGGCCCCCGCTTCCCCGACATGAGCCGGCCCTACGATCCGGTGCTGATGCGCCGGGCGTTGGAGATCGCCCGGCGGGAGAATTTCGTCGCCCATCGCGGCGTCTACGCCGGCGTGACCGGCCCGAACCTCGAAACCCGGGCCGAATATCGCTTCCTGCGCACCATCGGGGCCGACGTGGTCGGCATGTCCACCGTGCCGGAGGTGATCGTGGCGGTCCACGCCGGCATGCGCGTGCTGGGCCTGTCGATCGTCACCGACCTCTGTCTTCCCCGACGCCCTGAAGCCGGCGAACATCGAGGAAATCCTCGCCACCGCCGCCGAAGCCGAGCCGAAACTGCGGAAGATCGTGCTGGGCGTGCTGGCCCAGGAAGCCAGCGGACGAAGCTGAAGAAGTCACTCGGCCCCGGTCTTCTTGCGGGCCTGATGAACATCGTCCACGAACTGATCGAAGAACTTGCTCGCCGCCCCTCGGATGCGCGTCAGCAGTCCTTGAGGCATGATCGGAGGCAAAGGTTGTTTCCCGGCAGATATCTCAACCTTGTTCTTCCAGACCGGGACGGCGGTTTTCCCTTCTTGGGGAGGGCACTTCAACTCTGCCGACAAGACCAAAGTGGTTACGCCCGGGGCACTGGTCGCTTTCAACTCGATCTCCATCACGGTCGCGTCTTTCGCTACGACCGTCAGTCCCAATTTTTCGAACGCCTCACCTGCCTGACGCGCTACGAGCGGGGTCACTTTGCCCCCGCGATCGGCAGTGAAGGGCTTAAGGTCAACCATGAGTGTGGTGACGCCGGCCAGCAGCGCATCGAGATCGGGCGGCTTCTCTGCCGGAGGCTTGGGAGACTGCGATTGCTTGCGTTTGCTTTCTTCAGACGCCGCATCGGAAGGCCCGTTCTGCCCGACATGGGCCTGGATGGGATCGGGCCGCTGTCTCCCTCTCCCTCTGCGCGGAGGGGAAATCGGCGGCGTGGGAGTTGCCGCGTCGCCATTCGCGTCTTTGGAGAGGGCCTCCGCACGGTCCCGGGGCGAGGGAATATCCTCGTCGGAGTTTGGAGGAGACGCCTGAGCCGTTCGTCGTCCGGGCTTCTTTTCCGACTTCTTCGGTTCCGCCTCAGGAGACTCCGGCGGCGTCGGAACCGGGAGCTTCTTCGCTTGTTCGAGAGAAGGCGACGATGGCGGCTCCGCGACAGGGGACCGGTCGCCGGCCTGCTCCGTCGACACTGAACCGAACGGGAGGAGAAGAAGCGACAACAAAGCGAGCAGCACCACCCCTGCCAGACCGCCCCAAAGCCAGGACGACGGCAGAAGCGCCCTGCGACTGCGGTTGTGCCTTGGGCTTCGGCAAGACAACGTCCGGGAGCGGACCTTGACCGGCCGCCGGCAACGGCTCGGCCGACAGCGCGTCGGTCACCAGCGCCTCCACAAACGGCAAATTAACCGACGACAAGTCGGCCTTGATCGTGGGCAGCGCGGCCTCGTCAGTTGCGTCGGCGGGCTGCGTGCCGCCGAGCGCAGGCAGTTTACCGCTGGATTCGCCTTTCGCCTGCTTCGTTTGACTCTTCTGCGCTCCCGGAGCAACACTGTCCTTCGTACCAGGCTGACGGTCCTTATCCTTGCCGTTGCCGCCCGTCGCTTTGACGGTCTTGCCCCGATCGCTGTCCGCCGTGCCGCCGCCGGTTGGACCACGGGAACGGGTCGGTTCATCGTCCAAAGAAGCCAGTTCGAGTTCGGTGTCCTCCGACGACGCCGACTTCATCCGCGTGGTGTCCTGATTGGCAAATTGCTTGGCGCGCATGGCCTCGGCCATGAGTGCCGAAATGCGCGAATAGCTGTGGCCGCCTCCCGATTCGCTTCAACCAGTTGCGCAGCTTCTCGGCGACTTCCTTGGCCGTTTGGTAACGCTGGATGGGCGACTTGGCGGTCATCTTGTCGATGATCGCCTCCAATTCCAGCGGGACGTCGGGGCGGGACTTGCCGATCGGCTCCGGTTCTTCCGCCCGGTGCGCCATCAGAAGTTCCATGATGGTGGGCTTCGAGAACGGCCGGTGACCGGTCAACAGAAAATAGAACGTGTGGCCGAGGCTGTAGATGTCGGCGCGGCCGTCGACGTTGCGGCTGTCGACCACCTGCTCCGGGGCCACGTAATCCGCCGTGCCCACCGCCGATTGGCCGCCCTCCGCGGCGTCGAGTGCCTGCTCCGCGTCGAAAGTGAACCTTGCCAGCCCCAAATCGAGGACCTTCAGGACGCCGTGGGGATCGACCAGCAGATTGGCCGGCTTGATGTCGCGGTGCACGAAGCCGGCCGCATGGGCGTGGGCAAGTCCTTCGGCCGCCTGGCAGATGAAATCGGCCGCCTTGCGGTAATCCAACGGGCCCTGTTCCTCGACCATCCGCCGCAGGTCCGGGCCTTCGACGTACTCCATCACCAGATAGTGGATCTCTTTGCCGTACCGCACGTCCTTGTTGAAGTCGTAGGCCCGAACGATGTTCGGATGATCGAGGGCCGCAATCGCCCTCGCTTCAAGATGAAAGCGATTCAACAGGTCGGGGTCTTCCTCGTACTTGCTGGGCAGGACCTTGATCGCGCAGCGGCGGCGCATCATCTCGTGCTCGCCCAGGAAGACCTTGCTCATGCCCCCTTGGCCGAGGGGTCTGAGGATGCGGTAGGGGCCGAGACGGAAGCCGCGATGCTTCCCTTGCAGCAGCATTTCCGCCTGCCAGGCGGTCAAGACTTCCCGCTTGACCAACTCGTCGGCCAGCTTCTGCGCACTCTCGGGCCCCGTGTCGGCACCGCTGGAACTCGGCCATCAGCGCCAGCATCTGGTCGTCCGATACCAGATCGCTCTGCCGCAGGAGGTCCTAGAAACGAATCAACAGCGATTTTCGTCTGCCATAGAGATCGCGATTACGGCAACGAGCTGACACGAGGAGCCAACTCCTACATTATGCCAAATTGCTCGCGTATCGACAACACCTTGCTCTGCGTTCCGTCACATTCCACGGGTTGACGCACGAATCGCTGCACGGATTGAATCCACCCCCGAACGTGCTAAGATTAGCGGTTTTGGTCCGATCACACAGCTAGTATCCCATGTTCAAGCCCGTCGAAAGCTCCGTCTCCTTCCCCAAACTCGAAGAAGAGATCTCCCAGTTCTGGAAAACGCGGGGAATCTACGAGAAATCGCTGGCTGCCACGGGCCGGCCGGCCGCCATTCGTGTTCTACGAAGGCCCGCCGACGGCCAACGGCCTACCCCATCCGGGCCACTGCCTGACGCGGTCCATCAAGGACCTCTTCCCCCGCTACAAGACCATGCGCGGATACCTCTGCCAGCGGAAGGCCGGCTGGGATACCCACGGCCTGCCCGTCGAGGTCGAGGTCTGCAAGGAGTTGGGCATCCACTCGAAGGAGGAGATCGAGGCCTTCGGCATTGAGCCGTTTATCCGCAAGTGCGTGGAGAGCGTCTTCCGCTACACCCAGCAGTGGGAGCAATTAACCGAGCGGCTGGGCTTCTGGATTCATCTGGACGAGGCTTACGTCACTTTCCACCAAAGCTACGTGGAGAGCGTTTGGTGGGCGCTGAAAACCCTTTTCGACCGCGGCCTGCTCTATCAGGGGCACAAGATCGTTTGGTGGTGGGCCCAAGGCGGCACGGCGCTGAGTT
This sequence comes from uncultured Planctomycetaceae bacterium, assembly GCA_963759115.1. GTDB lineage: Bacteria > Planctomycetota > Planctomycetia > Pirellulales > Thermoguttaceae > CAVWXT01. The sequence continues at coordinate 620,655 of CAVWXT010000005.1, read as the reverse complement.
CCGGCGAGGTCGGTCAGGGCTACCGCGAAGTGGCCGACCCGAGCGTATACGTGCGGTTTCCGCTGGTGTCCCCTCTCCCTTTGGGAGAGGGCCAGGGTGAGGGCTTGTGCGACGTGGATCTGCTGGTCTGGACCACGACCCCTGGACGCTGCCCAGCAACCAGTTCGCCGCGGTCAAGCCCGACCTGGAATACTCGATAGTGGCAGTCGAAGGCGAGCAGCGAAAGCTGATGATCGCGTCTGCACTTATTGATGCCATAAAGAGCAAGTCCGGAAAGAGCTTTCATGTAAGCCGACTGGTCAAGGGGCGAGACCTCATCGGCTGTCGTTATAGGCCGCCGTTTGATTACTACTACGCCCGCGATGGCCAAAGGAAGGGCAAGTTACGAACCGACACGAGCGGTCTTGCCACTAGACGGATGTACTATGAGAATCGGTGCCATTTCCGCAACAGTCCGGAATACAAGCGACTGTACGACCGCGAGCTAGCCAAGGCCGAGGAATTCGTTGCATGGCGTGTTGTCCCTGGGAGTTTCGTCACCCTCGACACAGGAACAGGGCTGGTGCATCTGGCCCCGGCGTTCGGCGAAGACGACTTCGAGTGCTCTTCAGGACGAGCAAGCGCTGTTTGTCGAGGGCGAAGTCTCCGCCGCTGATCTGCTCGGTGGCCCCCGACGGCACGTTCACGGCCGAAACGCCCGAATATCAGGGCCGCTGGGTCAAAGACTGCGACCGCGACATCATCCGCCAACTGAAGGCCGAGGGCATGCTGTTTCATCAGGAGCAGTACGTTCACGACTATCCGTTCTGCTGGCGGGCCGAAGAAGACCCGCTGATCCAATATCCTCGCAAGAGCTGGTTCATCCGCACGACGGCCTTCAAGGAAAAGATGCTGGCCAACAACAGCCGCATCAACTGGCTGCCGGAGCACATCCGCGACGGGCGGTTCGGCAATTTCCTGGAGACGAACGTCGATTGGGCCCTCTCGCGCGAGCGCTACTGGGGCACGCCGCTGCCGATCTGGGTCTGCGAGAAGACCGGCTACACGGAGGCCGTCGGCAGCTACGCCGAACTGCTGGCCAAGCCGGGCGTGACGGGCACCGAGGTCTGGCAGAAGGCCAAGAAGGAGAATCCCGATCTGCCCGACGATCTGCGCGTCCACAAACCGTATATCGACGCCATCACCTACGACTCGCCCAAGGCCGCCGGGCGCGGATGCGGCGGGTGCCCGAGGTGATCGACTGCTGGTTCGACTCCGGGGCGATGCCGTTTGCCCAGTGGGGATATCCGCACCAGCCGGGCTCGGCCGAGCGGTTCCACGGCCAGTTTCCCGCCGACTTCATCAGCGAGGCCCTCGACCAGACCCGCGGCTGGTTTTACAGTCTGCTGGCCATCAGCACGCTGTTGTTCAGCGAGGAGTCGGAGCGCAAGCTCGTCCAACGCGGCGCTCGCAGCCGGCGATCGCCTTATCCGCATCCGTTCCGCAACTGCATCGTGCTGGGGCTGATGCTGGGCGAGGACGGCGGGAAGATGTCGAAGAGCAAGCGGAACTACCGCGAGCCGAACGAGATTTTCGACCGCTACGGGGCCGACGCCCTGCGGTGGTACTTCTTCGCCAACCAGCCGCCGTGGACCTCGATCCGCTACAGCGAGCAGGCCATCAAGGACTGCATCCCCGAGTTCCTGCTGCGGCTGTGGAACGTCTACAGTTTCTTCGTGATCTATGCCAACATCGACGGCTTCGACCCGGCGGCGGCCATTCGTGGTGCCGGCGTCCGGGCCAGCTTGCGCCCGGACGTTCTGGCCACGGCCACGGACTACCGGCCGGTGGCCGAGCGCGGCGAATTGGACCGCTGGATTCTCAGCGAACTGAACCGCACGGCCGCGGCGGTCGTCGAGCGGATGGACGCCTACGACAACTTCGCCGCCTGCGCGCGGCTGACGGAGTTCGTCGACGCCCTGAGCAACTGGTACGTTCGCCGCAGCCGCGACCGTTTTTGGAGCAGCGAAAAGGTCAAGAGTCGGCCGACAAGAGCGACGCCTATTGGACGCTTTACGAGTGCCTGCTGACGACCTGCAAGCTGATCGCGCCGTTCGTGCCGTTCCTGGCCGAGGCGATGTGGCAGAACCTGGCGGTGGCGGCGTTCGACGGCCGGCCGAGCGAGAAGCGGCCGGCCGAAAGCGTCCATCTTGTGCGACTATCCCGCCGGCGACGCCGCGGCATCGACGCAGCAGCTTTCCGAGCGGATGGCGCTGATGCGGGAGATTGTCTCGCTGGGCCGCAGCGCGCGGATGGGCGCGAAGCTCAAAGTCCGTCAGCCGCTCAAACAGGTCGAGGTCGTGCTGGCCGACAACACCCACCAGGCGTGGCTGGAAGAACATGCCTCGCTGATCTGCGACGAGTTGAACGTCAAGCGGGTGGAGTTCACCGAGAAGGCCGACCAGTACATCACCTACACCGTTCTGCCCGACCTGAAGCGGCTTGGCCCGCGGCTGGGCAAGCGTCTGCCGGCGGTGCGGAAGCTGCTGGCCGAGGCCGACGGCGGCCGGCTGCTCGGCGAACTGGAGGCCAAGGGGAGCATCACGCTGCCGCTGCCCGACGGGCCGGTCACGCTCGACTCGCGACGACATTCAAGTGCGTCTTCAGGCCAAGGAAGGTTGGGCGGCCGCCCAGGGACACGCGGTGGTCGTGGTGCTGGCCACGGAACTGACCGAGGATCTGATCCGCGAAGGGCTCGCCCGCGAGTTGGTCCGCACCATTCAAGACCGCCGCAAGGAGATGGGCTGCCAGTTCACCGATCGGATTGCTGTTGGCGTGGTAACGGAATCGCACGAGCTCAATGCGGCGATCGATCAATTCCGGAATTACATTTGTGGAGAAACGTTGGCAACTGCGATCGAGAGCGCCGTGATTGCCAGGGCCGACCCAATCAACATCCAGATTGGCGAAATCGCGATTACGCTATATGTTGCGGCAGCGCAGCCATAGGTTCGACGAATGGCGAAGGACTACAAGAAAGCCTGCCGAGTTTTCAACGACAACCCCAAAATGCACGGTCATTGGCTGGACGAGGTCTGGGTTCAATCAGACTGCAAGTGCGAATATTGCGGGATCGACCTGCTTGTCGGCGCTGCAGTATTCCGGGCGCAGGAGGGGGACCATATCCTTCCGCAGGCGAAATACAAGGGTCTTTCCAACGCGCTTGCCAACTTTGCGATGGCGTGCGCCTCCTGTCATAAGTTAAAGCACAAGTCGAATCCACAGTTCGATCCTGCTCTTGGAGAGCCCCGGTGGAGCGGGCTGAGCGACCTGACCGAGGAAGATCGCACGCTCTTGATCCGCAGAGTCCAAGAATACCTGAAAGACCTTCGCGAAAAACAGGATATCGCCCTAAGTCGCTGTTCAAAAATAAGTTAGCCGTTTGTATAATCTGCGTATTCCGCTTCCATGGATGGAGAGACGGTCATGGCAGACAAGGATTGCAGGCGCATTCGCCGGTGTCGCTGCCGAGGATGTCGCTCGCGTAGCGATGCGGATTTGGTTGCGTACCATCGGGCCATCAATCGAGTGATGGCCGAGTTGGACGAACGGAGTCGGCGGTTGTTCGCCGGGATCGTGGCCCGGCAACGCGGACACGGGGGCGTCCAGTTGGTGGCGGAAATCACCGGCCTGAGCCGTATGACAATCCGCCGGGGATTGCGCGAAAGCGAACGCGGACAGGTGGCGTCTTCAGAGCGAGTACGGCGTCCCGGCGGCGGACGAAAACGAGTCGAAAAAAAACGCCACGTGTGCGGGAGTTGTTGAAGGGGCTGTTGCGGGATGCGACGGCTGGCGATCCGATGGGTGGTCTGCGGTGGACGCACAAGACCACCCGCAACCTGGCCGCTGCATTGACGCGACGTGGCGTACCGGTCGGGCACGTGACGGTGGCTCGGTTGCTGCGAGCACAGAAGTACTCGTTGCGATCGAACCGCAAGCGGTTGGGTGGGAAGAGAGATCCCTATCGGGATCAGCAATTCCGCCTGTTGGGACGTCGGCGACGGCGATTCCAACGGCAAGGGTGGCCGGTAATCAGTGTGGATACGAAGAAAAAGGAGTTGGTGGGCAACTTCAAAAATAACGGACGCAGTTGGCGGTGTGAGGACCGCGACGTGCTGGACCACGACTTTCCCACACTGGCCCGCGGCCGCGCCTATCCCTACGGCATCTATGACGAGAATCGCAATGAGGGCTATGTCGTGATCGGCACAACTCATCAGACAGCGACCTTTGCCGTGCGTGCCATTCGCTCGTGGTGGCTGAAGGTTGGGCGGCGTCGGTACTCGGGTGTGTCTCGGTTGGCCATCGAAGCCGACAGCGGAGGTGCCAACGGCAACCGTTGTTGGGCTTGGAAGGTGGGCCTGCAAGAATTGGCTGACGAATTCAGATTGACGATCACGGTCGGGCATTATCCCGCAGGAGCCTCCAAGTGGAACCCGATCGAGCACCGCATGTTCAACCTCATCAGTGCCAATTGGGCCGGCGAGCCACTGACCAGTTACGAAGTCATGCTGAAGAACATCCGCACGACACGGTCGAGCACGGGCTTTCGCTGCCGCGCATCGTTGGACACCAAGCTCTACCCGACCAAAGTCAAGGTGTCCGACGAAGCGAAGGCAACCGTGCGGCTGTTGCGACATACCGTCCTACCCAAATGGAACTACACCATCTGTCCACGAAAACGAAACGGCTAAGTTATTTTTGAACAAGTCCTAACGGCGATGAGGGACAATAGGACGCGGTTGTCAGCCGTGGCCCCTTGATGTAGACTACACGTATGGGGAGATGGGAGAAACTGCTGGCTTACATTGTCGATGGCAGAAGCGACGCCAATATCGCATTCGAGGATCTGTGCAATCTGCTGGTCCATTTTGGATTTGAACTTCGCGTACGGGGCAGTCACCATCTATTTCGGAAAGCCGGCATCACGGAGAAGGTCAACCTTCAGAAGGATGGAAACAAGGCCAAGCCTTATCAAGTTCGCCAAGTCCGCAATGTGATCGTGAAATACAAGCTGGGAGACAAGAGTTGATGGACAAGTATGAAGTCATTATCTACTGGAGCGACGAAGATCGAGCGTTTGTCGCGGAGTTTCCCGAACTTCCCGGCTGCATGGCTCACGGCAACACGCATGAGGAGGCGTTAGCCAACGCAAAAGCGGCCATGCAACTTTGGATCGACACGGCAAGAGAGTTCGGCGATCCGATCCCCGGCCCAAAGGGCCATCGCCTGGTTTTTGCGTAACCGTTCTGAAAAGACAAAGGCGGTCGACGATGACGCAGCCTAAGAAAACCTGGGATTGCGTCGAGATGAAGCGCAACGCTCAACGGAAGCTGTGCGCCGAATATAATTCTCGCAAGGACGAGTTTTCGTCGTACTTCGCCTTTCTCGAATCCCGAGCCACCGAGTCTCCTTGGCAGCGGGAGTTTTGGGCGAAGGTTGCGACAGCCCGGACGAAAGCCGGGAGATGATTGAATGCGTTCTCCCCATTCCTTCCGCGTTGCCGTCCTGATTTCCGGCGGGGGAACCACGCTCCGCAACTTCATCGAGAAGATCCACGCCGGCCAATTGCCCGTGGAGATCGTTTTGGTTCTCTCCAGCAGCCCGACGGCACGGGGACTGCAATTCGCCCGCGACGCCAACATCCCCAGCGTCGTGGTCGACCGCAAGGGCTTCGCCACGCAGGACAACTTCAGCCGCGCCATCTTCGACCACTGCCGCGGCGAGCGGGCCGACCTGGTCGTGATGGGCGGGTTCCTCAAGCGGTTGACGATCCCCGAGGATTTCGCCGGCCGCGTGGTGAACATCCATCCGGCGCTCGTCCCGGCCTTTTGTGGCGAAGGGTTCTACGGCCACCGCGTCCACGAGGCCGTGTTGGCCTATGGCGCCAAGCTCAGCGGCTGCACGGTCCACCTCGCCGACAATCAGTACGACCACGGCCCGGTGATTCTGCAAAGGGCCGTTCCCGTGCTCGACGACGACACGCCGGAAACACTGGCCGCGCGGGTGTTCGAGGCCGAGTGCGAGGCCTATCCCGAGGCGCTGCGATTGATCGCCGCAGGGCGAGTGACGGTCGAAGGCCGCCGTGTGCGGATCCAGCCGGAATAAATACGACTGGCCAAAGGGGTTGACTCCCCTTAGAAGGAGGGATATCCTTCATCATAATCCGTGGAGTGACCATGTTTCGATCAGACAAGGCGCTGCGACCGCCTGTGAAGAAGCTCTGAGGGGCGTGCGATGACGATTAGTCCCTCCCCGGACAACTTGCTGTTTGAGGTATCCACTCCCTTGGGCTTTAAGGTTCGCGTTTCGCGAGCCTATTGGGAGGTGATTGTCACGATTAAGCATCCGATCATGGCTGGCTGCGAGGCAGTGGTCCGGGACGTGCTGGCCAGCCCCGAGGAAATCAGGGCAAGCCGCGGCGACAACACGGTCTATTTGTTCTACGGCCAGAAAGCTGGGCGGCGTTGGATCTGTGCCGTCGCCAAGCGACTCAACGGCGAAGGATTTCTGATAACGGCTTACCCGACCGATGCAGTGAAAGAAGGAGTTCGAGTATGGCCCGCGTGAAGGTATATTATGACCGTCAGGGAAACACCCTCACCGTCTGGTTTGAAGATCCGCAGCGTGAACACATCTGCGAAGAAACGGGGAATGAGATTGTCTTGATGAAGGATCGGGCAGGCAAAGTAATCGGCTTTGAGAAGCTGAACTTCGTCGAGGGACAGACCGCTCCGCTTCAAGTAGGCTTCGAGGCCGTCGAAATCTGACTGGCGGAAGCGGCAAGGACTGCCGTTGCTCAGGCCAGATCGCGGTCCTCGAACAGCAGCAGCGCCACCAGCATTGCCACCGTGCTGTAGACAACGCAATACAGGCCCGTCCAGAGCAGGTACTCCGGCGGCACCGTCTGGCCGGCCGAGATGCCGGCGGAGATGTTGAAATATTCGAGGATCGGCAGGACGGCGGCCTGCAAGTCGGCCACGAAACTTCACGAACGCATTCCGGCCCACCGTGGGCGAGTTTGCCAGCGCCGGCATCAGGTGGCCCAGCACGTAGATCGCCGCGCAGATGATCAGGTTGGCCAGCATCGGCAGCCGCGTCGAGATGGCCACGCTGATCGCCGTCAGCACCATGGTCTCCATGAACGACAGCGCCAGACCGGGAGCGATCTGTAGCATCTCTTTCTGGCAATCGGCCAGGGTGGGGTCGGTCGCACTGGTTTCCTTCGCCTCGTACACCACTTTGTAGGAAACGCTGGCCAAAAACAGCGCGCCGAGGATGAGGAACATGATCGCCACGGGCACGAGAATGCCGAGGAACTTGCCGAGGATGAACTGCCTTCGGCTGACCGGCTTCGACAGGAGCGTCAGGGCCGTGCGCCCTTCGATTTCGTCGGCGACCGACGTGCTGGCCGTCCACAGCGCCAGCACAATCGACAGCACCATGATGAGGGTCAGCCCCTCGTCCTTGACCATCTTGATGTCTTCGCCCAACGTGTTGTAGGGGATGAAGGGGAAGGCCAACAGGCCGAAGACGCCGATCGCCAGCAGCACGTAGAACAGCGGCTGCGAGAGGGCCTCTTTGCTGGTCGTCCAGCCGATGGCGGCGACCTTCGGCACGACCCAGCGGAGCAACGCCCCCAACAACATCAAGACGGCCACGCCCACCGCAAAGCCCACGACGACCAGCCATAGGGGCTTCAGCCAGGTCGAAATCGCACCAAACAACAGCAAATTACTGGCAGTCACGTTCGTCAACCTCGTGGATTAGTGTCGAATCTCGAATGACGTGAACCGGCCCGTGTCGGGCCGCACCGTTTCTTGAACGTTCCCAATATAATACCGCATTTCCGCACGGATTGCGTCGAGAAATCCCTCGATCTCACCGGTGGCTCCCTCGACAACCAGGTGAACCCGGCCGTCGGACAGGTTTCGCACGAAGCCGGCCACGTCGAACCTCCCCGCCACCGACCGCACCGTATAGCGGAATCCGACGCCCTGCACCCTCCCCGCGTAGAAGACCTCGCGTTGTTGGCGGTCGCTCTCCGACACCGCGCTCGTTCCTCCTGCCGGAAAAAGGGGGACAGGCACCCTTTGCCGGAACGGCCCGTTGGGTGCTTCGCACAAAGGGTGCCTGTCCCCCTTTTTCCGCCCAAGACCCTTAATGGTGCCCGCAGCCGGGGCAACCGCCCCCGCGAGGCACATTGGGATTATCGATCGCGAAACCCCGGCCCATCGGACCATCGACGAAGTCGACGGTCGTGCCATCCAGGTGCAATGCCATCTTCTTCGTGGTGACCACCGCCACGCCGTGATGCTCATATCGGGCGTCGACCGCGGGATCGTAAGCCGTTTCAAAGCCCAGCGTGTATTGCAGGCCCGAACAGCCTCCCCCGCCAACGCCCATCCGTAGTACGGCCCCTTCCTCGACCTTCTGGGCCTCCATGTAACGCTTGATCTCGCCGGCAGCGGCTTCAGTCAATGTGATTGCCATGAATCGAACGACTCCACGGGTAAAGTTCCCGGCAATAGATGCCCACCAAATTAAGTGATACCACTATAGTCCATATTACTCGGCCGCCGGTCGGAAGCCAAGTCGCCTGCCAGTGCGGGGGGTGTGTTCTGCAAGAAAACGGGTGCAAGAAAAGGGGATAGGTCCAATTTTGGAGACGACCAGTGACAATCAATTGGACTTATCCCCTTTTTTCCGCCCTTTTTTCCGCCGATTCCCCTACTCGCCCTTGACATATTATGAGCATTCGCCCATAATAGTTCTGGAGGTGTGCCGATGGTTCGACCGAAACGCTGCCGACGAATCGCCTCTCTGCCCGGCTCTTCGCTCTTCAAGCCTGCGGGGATTCCGGCCTGTTCACTGGGCGAGGTTGTCCTAACCGTGGACGAGTTCGAGGCCCTCAGACTGGCGGATTACGAGGCCCTGTATCAGGAGCAGGCCGCCGAAAGGATGAGCGTTTCCAGGCAGACCTTTGGCCGGATAGTGGAATCGGCACGCAAGAAAGTAGCCCAGGCTCTTGTAGAGGGGCAAGTCCTGAGAATCGAAGGAGGAGAAGTCAAAATGGCTGAAATGCGAGTGTTCGAGTGCGATGAGTGTGGGCATGTTTGGGAAGTCCCTTTTGGCACTGGTCACCCATCTGGGTGCCCGTCGTGTAACAGTAAGGGGTTCCACCGGGCAGCAGAAGCCCCGGTCGGTTCATCTGCGAGTGGACGAGGTCGTTGCTGCCGCCGCCGTCACGGTACGCAGGGCGGTCGTGGCATTCGGCGTCGTGGCCAAAGATCCAGTCGGGTGGAGAACAGGGAGGACAAAAGATGAGGGTAGCAGTTGCTTCGGAAGACGCCAATTCCATTTCCCGTCACTTCGGGCGGAGCCGATGTTTCCTGATCTTCGAGATTGAGAACCAGCAGATCATCGGCAATTCCGTGCGAGACAACACCTTCACAGCCCATGCCCGTGGCGAGTGTCAGGAGGGGCAACATCACGATCACCATCACGGCCACGGGGCAATCGTCGAGGCGTTAAAGGACTGCGAAGCCGTGTTGTGCTACGGGATGGGTTGGCGGGCGGCCGAAGACCTAAAACAGAACGGCATCAAGGCACTCTTGGTTCCAGGTGAGATGACGCCCGACGTGGCCGTGAAGGAGTATCTGGCCGGAAACCTTAGCTTGGCCGGAGACTTCTGCCGCTGTCAACATTGAGTGGGAAGGGCAGACCATTGTGCGAGAAAGAGTAAAGGGGTCGCCCATAACCGCCGGCGTGTCAAGGCCCAGGCCAACGGATTTCTTGGGAAACTGCTAATTCGCTTGTCTCGCTGTTATAATGTGTGTGCCTGGTGAAGCGGAGTCGGGCTCTGCGGGGACGCAACCCGACAAGGAATAGCCAGGTTAGGGCGGGTGAATGACCCGTGATGCCCTGGCGGTATCCACTGCCAGGGCAGTTTTGTCTCACCGACTCATTCATTTGCTCTACTATGCCTCCGAAAATCCGACCCTGCCAAACACCAGCACACCCGCCGCAATTGGCAACGGCTTGTCACTCGTCGTCGCGCACCTAGTAGTCACCCATTCGTGCCGTCCGAGCCGAAGCCCGTCGCATATTGTATTGTTCACCGGTCACAGTGCCCAATCAGGAGGACAGTGCAGACTTGCGTCTCACGAGACCCCTTTGCGGGCCAGCCGCGACCGTACTCGTGCGCGATATCGTGTTGCTCTCTACGCCGCCTGGTGGGCGTGCTCACGCTGCCAACGACGCAGCCGCTTCCAACATATCTCCGCCAGTTTGCGGGCCACCGCCACCCGTGCAATCTTTGCGCTGGATCGCTTCCGCACCCGCGTGTAAAAGTTCTTCAAGGCCGCGTCCTCGCGGATCGCCTTGATGGCCGCCTCCACGAGAATCCATCGCAACCACGTCGACCCTTGCCGTGTAATCGAACCGCGGTAGCAGTGTCCGCCCGACTGATGCACACGGCAGGTCAGCCCGGCGTACGCGCCGACCTGTTTTGCCATGCGGAAACGCTCCACTTCGCCGATTTCCGCCACGATCAACAACGCCGAGTACAGGCCGATGCCGTGAATCTCGGTCAAGGCTTCCGCTTGCGGAAAAGCCGCCGACATCCGCGCGATGTGCCGGTCGATGATCGTCGCTTGCCGTCCGAAATGTTTCAATCGCGCCAGTAGTTCGTCGCGGACCAGATTCTCGATCCAGCCGAAGTCTTGCCCACGAAACCAAGCTAAGCCGCGGACGCCGAAAGGAACCCGATAAGGGGCTTGCCGATTTTGCCTGGCCAACAAGGCCCGCAAGTGGATTTTCGCCTCGGCCAACTCGCGGCCCAGACGTGCCCGGCGGCGTGTCAGCTCGCGGAGTTGCTGGTACGGCTCCGGCGGAATGTAGGCCAGCGGAATCTGGTTGATCCGCAACAGGTTCGCCAACAATTGGGCGTCCAGCTTGTCCGTTTTGGTGCGTTGTTGTACCATAGCCCGCAGACGAAACGGATGGGCCAATAAGATCGTACCGTACGGTCGGAGCAGGTCGTACAGCCAGCGATACGTTGCGCTGGCCTCGATGACCGCCCGAAAGGATCCCAACGCCTGGACGACGTTCACGATGCTGGCGGTGTCTTCACAGCGAACGGTGACGGGCTTGATAACTTCGCCCGTGTCGTTCACGGCGGCAATCACCACGGTCTCACGGTGCAAATCGATACCCACGTGCCACATGAATAGGTCTCCTTGTTTGGTGGAGGAAAGATGGATTCGTTACTGCTTCCATCCTACTCCACCAGCAAGGGGCCTATCACGCGGCGGTTATAGTATCAGGAGTCTTTATTTTGGCTCGGACACGGTATTCCACGGGCGACCGCGGGCACGCAACGCCGATTGCAACCCCAATCGTTTCGCCGTTCGCTCCTGCCACGACGCCTCGCCAAACGGCGCCCCCCGCACCACCGAACGGCGCAACGCCTCCAACTCGCCCTCCGTCTGCGGCGACTGCACGTGCTGCCGCCAGCCGCGCGGCAGCACCAACGGACCGTCGTCCAACAGTCGCGCTTCGTCGCCGTGGACCCGATGCCACAGACTCGACCACCGCCATGCCTCGGCCTGTTCCACCATGTTCGCCCGCAAGGGGTTCCGTTCCACATACCGCAGCACCGTCAGTAAATGCTCGTCCTCTTGGATCGGGAACGACTTGAAACGTCCCTGGTACAACGGGCCGGTTCCCGCCGTGCGATGCGCCGCGTGCCAACGTTGCGTATGCGTGACCGTCAACCAACGCATGAACTCCGACAAGTCGCCATCGCCGCCAAAGCACGAAATGCCAGTGATTGGGCATTGCGCACCATGCCAAGAGCCGCATCGGCAATCGGTCTTTCGCCTCGCCGATCACCTCCTCGAACGCCTCGAAGTCCCGCTGCTTGCCGAAGAGCCGCATCCGCCCCACGCCTCGATTCAGCACGTGGTAGGCGTATCCTCCGCTGGCGACCCGTAATCGTCGTGGCATGACCGCAAACTACCATCGGCGTTCCGTTATGTCAAGAATAAAGACTCCTGATACTATAACCGCCGCGTGATAGGCCCCTTGCTGGTGGAGTAGGATGGAAGCAGTAACGAATCCATCTTTCCTCCACCAAACAAGGAGACCTATTCATGTGGCACGTGGGTATCGATTTGCACCGTGAGACCGTGGTGATTGCCGCCGTGAACGACACGGGCGAAGTTATCAAGCCCGTCACCGTTCGCTGTGAAGACACCGCCAGCATCGTGAACGTCGTCCAGGCGTTGGGATCCTTTCGGGCGGTCATCGAGGCCAGCGCAACGTATCGCTGGCTGTACGACCTGCTCCGACCGTACGGTACGATCTTATTGGCCCATCCGTTTCGTCTGCGGGCTATGGTACAACAACGCACCAAAACGGACAAGCTGGACGCCCAATTGTTGGCGAACCTGTTGCGGATCAACCAGATTCCGCTGGCCTACATTCCGCCGGAGCCGTACCAGCAACTCCGCGAGCTGACACGCCGCCGGGCACGTCTGGGCCGCGAGTTGGCCGAGGCGAAAATCCACTTGCGGGCCTTGTTGGCCAGGCAAAATCGGCAAGCCCCTTATCGGGTTCCTTTCGGCGTCCGCGGCTTAGCTTGGTTTCGTGGGCAAGACTTCGGCTGGATCGAGAATCTGGTCCGCGACGAACTACTGGCGCGATTGAAACATTTCGGACGGCAAGCGACGATCATCGACCGGCACATCGCGCGGATGTCGGCGGCTTTTCCGCAAGCGGAAGCCTTGACCGAGATTCACGGCATCGGCCTGTACTCGGCGTTGTTGATCGTGGCGGAAATCGGCGAAGTGGAGCGTTTCCGCATGGCAAAACAGGTCGGCGCGTACGCCGGGCTGACCTGCCGTGTGCATCAGTCGGGCGGACACTGCTACCGCGGTTCGATTACACGGCAAGGGTCGACGTGGTTGCGATGGATTCTCGTGGAGGCGGCCATCAAGGCGATCCGCGAGGACGCGGCCTTGAAGAACTTTTACACGCGGGTGCGGAAGCGATCCAGCGCAAAGATTGCACGGGTGGCGGTGGCCCGCAAACTGGCGGAGATATGTTGGAAGCGGCTGCGTCGTTGGCAGCGTGAGCACGCCCACCAGGCGGCGTAGAGAGCAACACGATATCGCGCACGAGTACGGTCGCGGCTGGCCCGCAAAGGGGTCTCGTGAGACGCAAGTCTGCACTGTCCTCCTGATTGGGCACTGTGACCGGTGAACAATACAATATGCGACGGGCTTCGGCTCGGACGGCACGAATGGGTGACTACTAGGTGCGCGACGACGAGTGACAAGCCGTTGCCAATTGCGGCGGGTGTGCTGGTGTTTGGCAGGGTCGGATTTTCGGAGGCATAGTAGAGCAAATGAATGAGTCGGTGAGACAAAACTGCCCTGGCAGTGGATACCGCCAGGGCATCACGGGTCATTCACCCGCCCTAACCTGGCTATTCCTTGTCGGGTTGCGTCCCCGCAGAGCCCGACTCCGCTTCACCAGGCACACACATTATAACAGCGAGACAAGCGAATTAGCAGTTTCCCAAGAAATCCGTTGGCCTGGGCCTTGACACGCCGGCGGTTATGGGCGACCCCTTTACGTCGTCATCTTCCGCAGGCTCGCAATCGTTTCTGCCGCTTTGGCGATGACGAACTCGACCTCTTCGGCCGTGTTGAACCGCCCCAATCCAAAGCGGACGCTGCTGCGGACCGCGTCATTGCTGAGGCCCAGGCTGCGGAGCACGTGGCTGGGCTCGGGATTGGCCGACGTACAGGCGCTGCCGGAACTGAGGGCAATGTCCCGCATGTTCATCAACAGGGCTTCGCCATCGACGTAGGCGAAACTCACGTTCAGGTTGCCCGGCAGCCGCAGGTCGGCGAGCGACAACGCGGGGCCATTCAGCGTCACGCCGGAGATTGCCGCGGTTAGCCCCGCGTACAGCCGATCGCGCAGCCCCCGCAGCCGGGCCGACTCACCCGGCAGGTCCGCCAGGCACAGTTGCAGGGCTCGGGCGAAGCCCACGATGCCCGGCGTGTTCAGCGTCCCGCTCCGCAACCCGCCCTCCTGTCCGCCACCATCGAGGATCGGCTCCAGCCGCGTCTGCGACCCACGGCGAACGTACAGGGCGCCGATCCCCTTCGGCCCGTAAATCTTGTGCGCCGTGAAACTCATCAAATCGACCTGAAGTTGCTCGACGTCGACCGGGATCTTGCCGACGGCCTGCGTGGCGTCGGTGTGCAACAGGACTCCGCACTGGCGGCACAGCCGGCCGATCTCGGCGACCGGCTGGATTATGCCGATCTCGTTATTGGCTAGCATGACCGACACGAGGATCGTGTCGTCGCGGAGGGCTTCGGCGACTTGCTCGACGCGGACCAGACCGGCCCGCTCCTCGGGCGATTGCGTCACCGGGAGCAACGTGACCTCGAACCCGCGCTGGGCGAGTCGCTTGAGTGGATCGAGCACCGCCGGATGCTCGGTGACCACGCTAATGACGTGCTTTCCGCGGCGTCCGTGCCGTTGGGCCGCGCCCTTGATGGCCAGGTTGTTGCTCTCGGTGGCGCCGCTGGTGAAAACGATCTCCGTCGGCCGGCGCCGATGGCGGCGGCGATCTCTTGGCGAGCGGCATCAACGGCTTCCTTGGCGGCATGGCCGAACGCGTGCGTGGTGCTGCCCGCGTTGCCGAAGGTCTCGGTGAAAAAAGGCAACATCGCGTCCAACACCCGCGGGTCAACCCGGGTGGTGGCGTGATTGTCCATGTAGATCGGCAGTTGCAGCATGATTCCGGCCGACTACTACTTCCCGAACAATGCCCTCATGCAAATCTCCGACCACGTCTCGAATCCGGTCATGTCGGCCAGGATCGCCTCGACGGGCCGGAAGCCGCACTCGATGATTTCCGTCTCGCGCGGCCGAACCGACGGCCGCTCGACGTCGAACAGGTGAACCACGCCGAGATGTACGCGGCCTACCTCGGTTTGATCGTCGTTGATCATTCCGACACATCGGGCCGTGTAAGGCGTATCGACGTCTACCTCTTCCTCCAGCTCACGCCGCATTCCCTCCTCGTAGGGATTTCCGCTGCCGTTCGAGGCCGCATCGACGGACGAGATATGCCCGCCGATGCCCACGCTCCGCTTGCGGTGCAGCCGGCCTTCGCCCATGCCCGTGCCGCGGGTGTACTGAAAAACGGTCTGCCGGCCGGAAGGATCGGTGTGTCGAAAAATCATGTAGGGGATCAGTTGTTTGAAGCCGGGGTCCTTCTCCACCTGGTCTCGCGGCCGGTACGTGGTGTTTTCGGGCCGGAGCAAATCATCCAAGTAGCGGCCCACGTCGCCCGTGAACCCCTGGAAGTAGCCCAGCCGGTGAAACAATTCCGTGGGCACGACCAACACACGTTCAGTTTGAGTCTCAGACACCGCACGATCCTTTTCGATGATTGCCCAACGGCAAAATCTAATCCGAAGCCTTCAACGCGGCACTGGCGAAGTCGAGCACCTCCCGCATCCGGTGCTCTATCACATCCACCAGAACGCGCAGATCAACTCTGGTGTACTCGTGCACCAGGACATTACGGAACCCCACCATCGCCTGAAGCAAGTTCATTTGCCCCACACCAATCAGGCCGGCGCTGTAGCAGGGCAAACGAGTCTCTGCTGTCCTGGGGCAATCCAAGCTTCTTGGTTTTGACGAGGTGATTGGCGATGTCGATGGCCAACTCGCAGATACGTTGCAGATTCATGCTTATGGCGTCCTGCCGAAGATAGTCCGTCTCGAAGGGCAAGCTGCTCTTAAGAGCGTAGTACTTGTCGATCTGGGCGACACATCGCTCGATGCTGACTTTCTTGTTCAAGAGGATCTCGTTCATACGTCGTAGAACCTCCCGCTGTTGAGCCCCTCGGCCATCACTTCCGCCCTCTCCTCATTCAGTTTGTGATAGAACGACAGCACCAACATTTCGAACTCGTCCGCGGCATACTGATCGGCGCAGAAGATACGTCGTTCGCCCAGAATGATTTCCTTCTGAAACACGGTGGACACCCGCCGCAAATTGATCAGGTCCACGGCCTTGCCAAGCAGCCGTTCCAACGCCGCGTGCAGATCGGTCATGGCAAGGTTGCCTGTGCGTTTCGCCGCCTCGGCCGGCAGCAACAACGCGATATCCACGTCGCTGTCCGGCCATTGCTGTGCCGTGCCATAAGACCCAAACAGATAGACGGCCTGCACATTGGGGTAATGCGTCCTTATCGCATCGATGATCGGCGCGTGTTCGCCCATGCTCCTGCCTCGTCCTGCTTCACACGTTCCATCCATATTCCACCGGATGCGCAAAAAGCCGCAACAGCCGCCGCCGGCAGCCCGCCACTAACATGCCGATCCACCCGCAGTATAGCGTCCGCCCACACCAGCCACAAGGAGCGTGTCACCGCTCAAAAGATCAGCATCGCGTCGCCGTAGCTGTAGAAGCGGTACTGCTCGCGAATCGCCTCGTCGTACGCCCGGCGAATCAACTCGTCGCCGCCGAACGTCCGCACCAGCACCAGCAACGTCGTGCGGGGGAGATGGAAATTGGTCAGCAGGGCGTCGACCGTGCGGAACTGGTACGGCGGCCGGATGAACAGGTCGGTGTAGCCGACAAACGGCTTCAGTTCGCCCGCTCGCGGCGGCCGTCTCCAACAGGCGGACCGACGTGGTTCCCACGGCCACGATCCGCCCGCCGCGGCGACGGCAGGCCTCGATCCGGTCGACGGCTGCCTGAGTCACGCGTCCCCATTCGGAGTGCATCCGGTGCTCGGCCAGCGATTCGGCCGTGATGGGCCGGAACGTGCCGGGCCCGACGTGCAGCGTCAGCGGACAGAGTTCCACGCCTTGCTCCGCCAACCGGTCGAGCAAGGTTGCGGTGAAGTGCAGCCCGGCCGTCGGCGCCGCCACCGCGCCCGGCACCTGGGCGTAGACCGTCTGGTAGTGCTCCCGATCGGCTCTCGACCATTTCGCCCTTGCGGATGTAGGGCGGCAGCGGCACGCGTCCCACCCGCTCCAGCAGCGCGAAGGCATCCTCGGTCGGCCAGCGGCCGGGCGACCCAGGTTCCGTCGGCCTGTTTCACCCCCAGTTGGAGCCGCACGTCTTCCTGCCCCGTCGGCGTTGAGCAGCGTGATGGTGTCGCCCGGCTTGAGCTTGCCGCGGGTCTTGCACATCACCCGCCACAGGCCGTCGGGGCTCGCCTCCAGAAAAAGCCCTTCCCAGTGCCCGCCCGTGTGCGACGGCGGCCGACCAGTCGGGCGGGCACGACCCGCGTGTCGTTGATCACCAGGCAATCGTCCCGCCGAAGGATCTCGGGCAGATCGCGAATGTGCTTGTGCTCCAACGACTTGCGTTCCGATCCACCACCAGCAGCCGAGCGTCGGTCCGGCAGACGGCCGGCGACTGGGCAATCAGGTCGCTTCGGCAGATCGTAGTCGTACTGCGTCCAATTCCGACATCGTGCGGTTCCTTAAGCCGAGTGGCGCGGGGCAAGCTGAGCTTTACCCTCCCGGCACAAACGAGTATAAGCCCCCAGCCGTCGAATTGCAGGGGGACACGGCAGGGCGGCGCCGTTTGATCGCAACGGGAGTCTTGTAGGGCGGCATGCTCGCCACACGGCGTTGGTTTCTGTGGGCGGTGCCCAACCTACCCGCTACTGAGAATATGGCGAAGATCAACGTCGCCCTCTGCATCACCGAACTCGACCTCGGCGGGGCCGAACGGTGCCTGACCGAGCTGGCCGTCCGAATCGACCGCCAACGGTTCGCTCCGGTGGTCTACTGCCTGGCTGCCCCGGCCACGACGAGGAGAGGCCTCGTGTCTGCCCGCCCTGGAGGCGGCCGGCGTGCGAGGTCCACTGTCTCGGCGGCCGAAGCATCTGGCAATTTCCCAGTCGTGGCCGGCACGGCTGAGACGGCTTCTGGCTGCCCAAAATCCGCAGATTGTCCAAACATTCCTGTTTCATGCCAACATCGCTCGGGCGGATCGCCGCCCGCCGGGCCGGCGTGAAGGCTGTCGTCTCCGGCATCCGCGTGGCCGAACGCGGGTCGCGCTGGCATCTGTGGCTCGATCGGCTGACGCAGGGCTGGGTAGATCGGTACGTCTGCGTCAGCCAGTCGGTTGCCGAGTTCTCGGCCAGTCAGGGCGGCCTTCCGCCGGAGAAGCTTGTGGT
This sequence comes from uncultured Planctomycetaceae bacterium, assembly GCA_963759115.1. Lineage (GTDB taxonomy): Bacteria > Planctomycetota > Planctomycetia > Pirellulales > Thermoguttaceae > CAVWXT01. The sequence goes on along the minus strand of CAVWXT010000005.1, from coordinate 602,380 downwards.
TATCCCCAACGGCATCGACCTCGACAAGTACCCCGCCCGGCAGCCGGCCGACCTCGCGGCGCTGGGCATTCGCGCCGGGACGCCGGATCGTCACGTTCGTCGGCCGCCTGGAGCCGCAAAAGGGCGTGCAGTGGCTGATCGAGACGGCCCCGGCGTGGCTGGCAAGACTGCCCGACTGCGATCTCCTGCTGGTCGGCGAAGGCCCGCTGCGGCGCCGGCTGGAGGCCGCATTGCCAGGCGGCGGGCATTGCCGAGCGGGTCCATTTCGCCGGCTGGCGATCCGACGTGCCCGAAATCCTCGCCGCCAGCGACCTCCTGGTGCTGCCTTCGGCCTGGGAGGGGATGCCCAACGTGGTGCTGGAGGCGATGGCCAGCCGCCGGCCGGTGGTGGCCTCGGACGTGGAAGGCGTGCGGGAACTGCTCGGGCCCGGCCGCCGCCGAGCAGACGGTTCGCTACTGGCGATACACAAGCCCTTACCGACAAAGTAGTTAGCTTCATGCGCGATCCGGCGTTGGCCGCCGCCATCGGCGACGAGAACCGCCGCCGGGCCGAAGAAAACTTCGCGATTTCGCGGATGGTTGCGGCCTACGAAGACCTCTGGGAGTCCCTCGCGGCGGGCTGAGTCATGGCTGCGAAAAAAATCCTCTTTGGCCACTTACGTCGAGACCGCATGTTGGAAGTTCTATCGCAGACAGGAGCTACGAAAAACGCCGCGGTCCGAGTCGCCGATTTCGTGCGAAAAAAACGCCTTGTGCTCGGGGAGAGGAAGTCGGTATCTTTGGGGCTTTGTGGGGCGCAGTGGGGAATTGTGGTGAAACATGCTGCTGACCGGCGCCTTCAGCCGCTCGATCGACGAGAAGCTGCGAGTGGCGATTCCCAAACGGCTCCGGGAAGCTTTGGAGTCTGGCGAGCCAACGGGGCATCTACATCGCCCCGGGAACCGATCAATCGCTGGCCATGTACACGGAGGAAGCCTTTGCCCGCTTGGCCGACCGCCTGGCCCAGGCGTCGCCGACGCGGCAGGATGTGCGGACGTTCAACCGGCTGTTTTATGCTCGGGCGCAGCGGGTGGAATTGGACTCGCAAGGACGCGTGCGAATTCCGCCCGAACTGGCCGAACTGGCCCGGTTGGAGAAAGAAGTGGTGTTGTTGGGAGTTCAGGATCACGTGGAGGTTTGGGCTGCCGAGCGGTGGCAGTCGTACCTGGCCGAGACGACAAGGCCACTACGACGAGATCGCCGAGGCCGCCTTTCGTTGACAGGAGGATCGTAGCGTTCGTGATGTCCGTCCGTTCGCTACGCGTGAGAACCGTGGCGCCGATCTGCGGCCACCTGATCGGCGCCGGACGTTCACCGGTGCGAGGGTGAAGCGGGTTCTCACGGACGGGGAGGTCAGGGATGGCCGCCCGTTGCGAATTGCGGAAGACTTCGTCGCCTTTGCCGACGAGCCGACCGCAAGCACTCGACCTCACACAGGCGCACGGACGCGCCTGAGGTGGGGTGTTTTTGGATATCGACCCGTTTCCTGCGGGTGTCAGGGACGACATGCCGGTTCTCATCCTGTGCCGGCCAGACACTCGGCTCACGAAAACATGACCGAGCCGTCATCGGTTCACGTGCCCGTGCTGTTGGAGCAAGTGGTCCACTGGCTGGACCCGCGGCCGGGCGCGGTGCTGGTCGACGGCACGCTCGGCGGCGGCGGCCACACCCGGGCGCTGGCCGCCGGCGTGGGCCAGGACGGACTGGTGATCGGCATCGACCGCGATCCGGCCGCCATCGACGCCGCCGAGCGAGAACCTCCGCGGCCTGCCGGTGAGGCTGGTGCGGGCGAACTTTTGCGACCTGCCCGAGGTGCTCGAACAACTGGAGATCAAGACGGTCGACGGCGTGGTGCTGGACCTGGGGCTTTCGAGCGACCAGTTGGCCGACCGCAGCCGGGGATTCAGTTTTTGGGCCGACGGCCCGCTGGACCTGCGATTCGATCCGACTCTCCGGCGAGCCGGCACGGCGGCTGGTCAACCGGCTGAGCGTGGAACACTTGACCGAACTGATCTCGAACTACGGAGAGGAACGATACAGCCGGCGGATTGCGCAGGCGATCGTGCGGCAGCGGCGCGAGCGGCCGATCGAGACGTCCGCCGAACTGGCCGAGTTGATCCGCCGCTGCGTGCCGAGCACGCCGCGACGCGCAGCGGATCGATCCGGCCACGCGGACCTTCCAGGCCCTGCGGATCGCGGTCAACGACGAACTGAAATCGCTGGAGATCGCCCTGCGGCGCATCCCCGGCTGTCTGCGGCCGGGAGGACGGATGGCGGTCATCAGTTTCCACTCGCTGGAGGACCGGCGGGTGAAGGAGGCGTTTCGCGGCGACGAGCGGCTGAAGGTGCTCACCCGCCGGCCGATCCGGCCCGACGAGGAAGAAATGGCCGACAACCCCCGCTCGCGCAGTGCCAAGCTGCGCGTCGCGGAACGCGTATAGCGTTTTGGCCCCGGCCCTCGTGCCGGCAGGTTCCAGCAAGGAGGCTCGAACATGAGTCAAGGAAGAAAACGAGAAGGAAGAGAACAAGGAAGAGAAACCCGGCGGATCGTCGCGCCTGGGCAAGGAAGCCAAGATCGGCGTGGCGGTGATTGCTGGTGTTGTTGCTCGTCCTCGGCGCCGTGGCGGCCGTGCGGCTGACCGGATCGAGCGCAGACGACAAACTCGCCTCGGCAACCGATGGCGACAACGGCAAGGAGAAAGAGAAGTTCGGCAAGGAAGGCAAGAACGATCCGCTCTTCAAGGACCTCAAGCCACGACACCCCGGGTCCGGCAACCAGGTGACGATCGTGCCGGCCGAACGCGAGTTCACCAAGCCGCCAAAACACCCCGACAGTGCTGCCGACCGATGGGCGTCTGTCGCCGACAAGAACAGCACACGGGGAGGCGGGGGAGGCGGCGGCAGCCCAACATTTGGCATGCCGGCGCCCCCAATCGCCGATCCCTTTAGGGCGCCCGAAGGCGACCGCGCCAAGCGGCGCGATCGTCAGGAATCCGAGTTGACAACGATTCCAGACGCCAGGGAAGCGTTGAGACTACAGGAGGCGTCCCCCGGGGTAAACCTCATTCCGCCAGGCGAAGAGCGGCATCAGCACGCGGGGCACGTCGGGGCCGCTCGTACCGATCCAGACGGCTTTGTCGAGGTCGACTTGCTCCCCGCCGCTCCTCCTTTCGCTATGGAACCGCCGCGTCGAGGTCCCCGTTCCGAGCCGGCGATGCAGATGCCCTCGCAGACGGAGCCGCCCAATATGGCTGGGGCCGGCTTTGTGCCGGCCGGTGCGCCTGCCGCGCCGTACGGGGCTGAGGATCGCCGTCACGAACTGGCGGAGTTAACGCGTGACAGGGGCGGATTGCACCATCGCGACGGCGTTGCGTCGCTCAGCCCCCCGCCCGCGCGACGCGACGACGGTAAGTACGAGGTGCAGCCGAACGACAGTTTCTGGACGATTTCCGAGAAGCTCTACGGCACGGGCGCCTACTTCAAGGCCCTGGCGCAGCAGAACCGCGGTAAGGGCGCCAGCGAAGACCGGCTTCGACCCGGCGACGTGATTTCTGCCCCGGCGGTCGCAGAACTCGAGAAATCATATCCCGATCTCTGCCCAAAGCCCAGCCGCCGCGAGGCCCTCCAAAGTCAGAGCCGCGTGTCGGCCGTGAGCACTCGGCAGTCCTACCGCACCGGTCGGACCTACACCGTGGCCGAAGGCGACACGCTCTTCAACATCGCCCGCTACGAGTTGGGCAAGGCGTCGCGGTGGGCAGAGATCTACGAGCTGAACCGCGACGTGCTGGGCAAGGACTTCAATTACCTTACCCCCGGCACGCAACTGGCCCTCCCCGACAGCGAGAAGTCCGACTCGCTGACGCGGCAACCCAACAACAGCTATCGCCGGTAGCAAGAGAGCGTCCGTGGGACAGGTTGCCAACCTGTCCTGGGAGGTTGGGTAGAGCGGATTTCAATCTGCTCAAACGGAATGAATTCGGTTCCACCAGTCTGTCTTGGTCAGGTTCGCAACCTTTCCCGCGCACGGCGCGCCGCTTGCACGTTGCCGGTTTGTGTGTCATATTGAGCGTTTTGCCGCTGCGCCCGGCGACGGGCAGGAGCACAAGACGCGTGGAAATCTGGCCGGCAATCGACCTTCGGGGGGGCAAGTGCGTACGCCTTCGGCAGGGCGATTACCGCCAGGAAACCGTCTTCGGCGACGATCCGGCCGCCATGGCCCGGCACTGGGTCAGCCTGGGTGCGAAATGCTTGCACCTGGTCGACCTGGACGGCGCCCGCGAAGGCCGGCCGGTCAATCGGGCCAGCGTTCGGTCGATTGTCGAAGCCGTGAGCGTGCCCTGCGAGCTGGGAGGCGGCATTCGCACCGAGGAGTCGATTCGCGAGCTGCTCGGCCTGAGGTTGGAGCGGCTGGTGATCGGCACCCTGGCGCTGCGTGAGCCCGACTGGTTTTGCCGCATGTGCCGCAAGTATCCCGGTCGGCTGGTGTTGGGAATTGATGCCCGGAGCGGCCGTGTAGCCACCGAGGGCTGGCTGGCCACTAGCGACGTGGCGGCGACGGAGTTGGTTGGCCGTTTTGCCGGCGAGCCGATTGCGGCATTGGTGTATACCGACATTGCCGCCGACGGCATGATGGCCGGGCCGAACGTGCCGGCGATGGCCGCGATGCGGGCGGCCGTCGAGTGGCCGGTCGTCGCCTCCGGCGGCGTGACGACGAAGGAAGACGTGGCCCGGTTGGCGGCCGTGCCCATGGCCGGCTGCATCATCGGCCGGGCGTTGTATGAAGGAACACTAACGATCGCCGAGGCGCTCGCCGCCGCGGAAATAACGTAATTCTCTCCGAGGGAACCTTTCATGCCCAAGTATTCCGTCGAGCAGATTCGCAACATCGTCTTCTGTGGACACGGTTCGGCCGGCAAGACCACGCTGGTTGACAAGATCCTCACCACCACCGGCGCGATCAGCCGCCCGGCCAGCGTGGATGACGGCACCAGCATCTGCGACTTCGATGAGGAAGAGAAGCATCACAAGTACACGATCGAATCCACGGTCGTACACTTCGACCACGGCGGCAGGCATTACCACGTGATCGACACGCCGGGCTATCCCGATTTCGTCGGCCAGGCGATCGGCGCCATGCGGGGCGTCGATACCGCGGCCATCGTCATAAACGCCCAATCGGGCATCGAAGTGAACACGCGGCGGGTGTTCGCCGAGGCCAAGAAGGCCGGACTCGGACGGATGATCGTCTTGAGCCGAATGGACTCCGACAACATCGACTTCGCCACCCTGGTCGAGAACATTCAGGAACTGTTCGGCAAGGCATGCGTGCTGCTGAACGTGCCGCTGGGCCAGGGCGCGGCCTTTCGCGGCGTGGCCAGCACGCTCAAGCCCCCCGCCGACGCGGCCGGCGCGCTGATCGATCCGGCCGAAATCGCCGAGTCGCTCCTGGAAACGATCATCGAGGTCGACGAGCAGGTGACGGAGCGATATTTCGAGGGCACGCCTCCCACCGACGAGGAGATCGCCCGGCTGATCGTCAAGGCGGTGGCCCAGGGGTCGCTGATCCCCATGGTGTGCGTCTCGGGAAAGACGGGCGGCGGCTTGCCGGAGTTGATCGACGCGCTCGGGCTCTGCGCCTTGCCGCCCGACGCCATCACCCGGCGGGCGAAGAACGCGGCCGGCGAAGAGGTCGACGTAAAGGCCGACCCGGCGGGGCCGCTGGTCGCCCAGGTATTCAAGACCCGCATCGACCCCTTCGTCCAAAAACTCAGTTTCCTCCGCGTCTTCTCCGGTACGCTGAAGAAAGACGCGATCGTGCCGGTGGTGGGCGTGCGGAAGGGCGTCAAACTGGGCTCTCCTCGACGTGCAGGCCAACGAGACCCAACCGGCCGACGAGGTCGGCCCCGGCGGGATCGTGGCCGTGGCCAAGGTCGAAGACCTGCACACCGGTACCAGCGTCGGCGAACTGACGATGCCGCCCATCGTGTTCCCCACGCCGATGGTCGGCCTGGCGGCCAGTCCCAAGAGCCGCGGCGACGAGGGCAAGCTCTCCGGCGCGCTGCACAAGATTTGCGAGGAAGACCCCACCTTCCGCCGCGATCTCGACGCGCAGACCAAGGAAATGGTCATCACGGGGATGAGCGAGTTGCACTTGCAGATCATCCGCGAGCGGCTCAAGCGGCGCGACAAGGTGGAAGTGGAAACCCGCGAACCGAAAATCCCCTACCGCGAAACCGTTCAGGCCAACGCCGAGGGCATGTATCGCCACAAGAAGCAGACCGGCGGCCGCGGACAGTTCGGCGAGGTCCACATCCGCATGTTCCCCCTGCCCATGAACGTCAACGTCGAAGAGTGGGCCACCAAGGCGCGTTTCCCCTCGATGAAAGACACGCACTACGACGAGGCGAACAACTTCCTCTGGGTCGATTCGGTCGTGGGCGGCACGATTCCCAGCAACTTCATGCCCGCGGTGGAGAAGGGCTTCAAGGACCGGATCGAGCGCGGCGTGATCGCCGGCTACAAGGTGCAGAACGTGTGCGTCGAGGTGCATTTCGGTAAGCACCACCCCGTCGATAGTTCGGAGCAGGCCTTCAAGACGGCCGCGTCGATGGCCTTCCGCAACGTGTTTCAGCAGGCCAAGCCGTCGCTGCTGGAGCCGATCGTGCGGATCGAGGTCACGGTGCCGACGGCTAACGTAGGCGACATCAACAGCGACATGTCGGGCCGTCGCGGCCGCGTGTTGAGCATGGACTCGGCCGGCGGCGATCTTCAGACGGTGATCGCCGAAGTGCCCTTGGCCGAGGTGACAACCTATGCCCGCAGCCTATCCAGTATCACCGGCGGCCGCGGCAGCTACACGATCGAGCTGAGCCACTACGACGTGGTGCCCGGCAACGTCCTCCAGGAGATCATCGCCAAGGCGCAGATGAAGGAGGAGGAAGAGGAGTAGGGGCGCTGGGTATTTCCTGACAACCGATGACCTGGTGGTCAAGAAGTTGCGGGGTTTTGCCGGAATCACCGTAATGGACCCGGCGCAGTTTGTAATTGAGGTGACGTGATGTTCACGGACAGCCAGATTAGGACTGTGGGATTCCGTGCCCTCGTGGACGCGTTGGGGGATGTGCAGGCGGAGAAGTTCATCACCTTGATCCGCCGCGAGCCGTTCGACTATACGCAGTGGCACCGCACGTTGTGGCCGGACAAAAGCATTGAGGAAATCAGTCAGGCGGCCATGAAACAACGTGAGGCGGATCGGAAGTAGGCGAGCTATCACCGCCGGCGGCTAACAGCCACCGGAATATTCGTTTAGCTTTGACTGTTGACGTCAACAACGGTTCAAGGCCCCTTCTCCACCACTGTCAACGACCTCCTTGTTCGTACCCGTCAATGAGGCGTCGCATGACCCGTCGCCGTCTACTCATCGTCGCCGCCCTCGCCACCTTACTCGTCTGCGGAAGCATCGCCGTCATCAATACCAGAGCCTTCCAGGTCCACTACCACGGTTGGCAGATGCAGCGCGCGTCGGCGCAAAGATTCTCAAAGGAACGGCGATCCATCATTGATGGAGTGGTGGTCTATTCCCTTGATGATGCCCTTGCCCGTAGCGACGCCAATAAGCGATACGAATACCATCGCCAGAGACTCGTTGAGTTGGGCAGAGTTGCCGAGCGACAATACACTTTCAAGCACGTGCAGACGCCCACGCCCGAATCCAGCCATTTCACCCACTTACTGTCTTCTGGCCCATGCCCGAACAGCATTGATTTCGAGTCGCCATATCCCGACAAGCCGGAACCGATGCAGTTGACCGTTTGGTGCCACCCTGCGGACGCAAAAGCTTGGGACGATTTCGTTGCGGAGCACGATGTCTCCGACTATCGTGATCGCTTCATGCCCACCGAAAAAGGAACACTCGCGATTCAGCCACCTGCGGGTTGGAATCTTGAGCATCGTACGGCTGGAGGTCTTGTTGACTTCTATGCGTTGAAGACTGGCTCCGGGGAAGTAGAAGGGCTGTTGATGTTTTCCAAGTGGCCACCCCCCAACAGGACCGAAGAGATACCGGGGATAGTGCGGAAGCTTGCGGATGGATTTTTGGAAGAGGCAAAGAAGTCGGCGGAGTTCACACTGAGCAGTGAGAAGTATGAGATCGAGCAGTTTGCGGGGGACCACTGCCAGGGCAGCTATGTTACGTTCCAGACTGCGAGCGGTGGCACAGACGCTTTGCAGGCCATGTTCATGATGAGCGTGGACGGCGAGATGTGGAGCGGACAGTTCACCGGCAAGCCCGACCACTGGACGGTTGCCTTGGGGTTGCTCAAGGCCCTGAAGAAAAAAGCCTAGCAAGCACGCTCCAGACTCTCCAGTCCGCATGGCGGACCCTACGGATTGAATCGTCCCAAATTCGTCGTCCGGTCCCCTTGCCAAAACGTAGTCAATTGACTATTATTACAGCGTTGGCCCAGAGATCGGGTGCTGGCGGCGATGGACTTCTTCCGTATTCTTTGGGACGATCCGCAAGACTCGTGCGGCAACGTTCAGCACATTGCAGAACATGGCCTGGACATTGACGACGTGGAAGAGGTGCTGGCCAGTCCGTCCAATCGCGGCGAGAGTGATTCCAGTGGCCTGCCGGTTGTCTGGGGATACACCTTGGAAAGGGTGTACATCATCGTTGTGTACGAGCGGATCGACGAGGACACGATTCGAGTTGTCACGGCATACCCGGTTCCTGAACCGTAGGAGGTGTCTATGGCGGAGAAGAAAATCGAACGCATGGTCAGGACGCGCAGATTGACGGCCGAAGAGGCTGCCAGAGATAATGCCATCCGGCGCCAAGTCGTGAAGGAGTTTCCGCCTGCCCGACCCTCACACCGGGCCGGTCCCGGTTCCCTGAGTGACACGTTGCGGGCGGCAATTCGCCGGAGCGGCAAGTCGCTCTACCAGATCGCCAAAGATGCCAACGTGTCGCAGATCGTCATCTCACGATTCCTTTCCGGCGAGCGCGATATTCGCATGGAAACCGCAGATCGGCTCGCGGAGGCGTTGGAGTTGAAAGTCGCGACCCGCTGATGGCACGATGAAGAGCGTATGGCAACCGTTGCAGAAATAACGACGGCCGAACAACTATTCCAGCAGCCCGGCTTGGGACGCTGTGAATTGGTGCGCGGCGAGCTCATCCTTATGTCGCCTTCCGGCTCGCTTCATGCCATTATTGCCGCCAGGATCGGGAGCATCCTGTGCGATTTTGTGGAGGAACGAAAACTCGGCTGGGTGTTCGGGGCGGAAGGCGGTTTCCATATCGGTCACGATCCGGACACGGTCCGTGCCCCGGATGCGGCCTTTGTGAGCGCCCGACGGATGCCGGATTCCGTTCCACAGGGTTTTTTCCCCGGCCCGCCCGATTTGGCGGTCGAGGTGCTCTCTCCCGGCGATCGGGCTTCGGAAGTGCTCGCCAAAGTGTCAGATTGGCTCGAAGCGGGCTGCCGCAAGGTCTGGATCGTCGATCCGGAAACTCGCAGTATCGCCGTGTACGCCCCCAAGGCGGAAATGCGGATGCTGCACCGTTCTGATGTGCTCACCGATGACGACGTGCTGCCCGGATTCCAGATCGAGGTACGGAGGGTATTTCCCGACGCGTGAGAAGCTGTCGGGCCAATCGGGCGAACGTTGCGCGGCTGCGAGGCTTTCGCTTGCCCCTAATCCCCTCAACTTCCGTCCTCCCGCGGGCCGAAGAAAATACCGTGCAGCTTGATTCTGCCGGCTTTTGTGGGTAATATTCCACGGACGGCGGGTTCTCTCAGGGTAGACATTTATGAGCCTCGGCTATCAATTCGGCGCTCATCGTTGTTGCTGCTGTAGCTGTCCGGTCTGAGCGACCGGACAGCCCGCCCCTTCTCCAGCCCTGCGTATTCCTTCTTTCCGAGTCTTGTGTGCATGCGCATTGCCGCCGTGCCGTCGAGGGACTTGCCATGGCTACCGATATTCGAATCAAAGAAAGCCTGCCGGTGCTGACCGAGCGGATCGTCGACACCTACGCGGAGGTCGGCAGCATCCATCACCTGGGCCATTGCCCCCTGCCCAACTACGACACGATCATCGCCGCCACCGACGATCTCAAGGAAATTCTCTTTCCCGGCTATCGCCGCCGCGACGGCCTGCACCTGGGCAACGTCACCTACCACGTGGGCGACCTGATCGATCGGCTCCACGACACGCTCACCGTGCAAATCGGCCGCGCCATCCGGCACGAAACCATCAAGGCCGGCAAGTGCGATCCCCGCCAAACCCAGGACTTCGAAACCATCGGCCAGGCGAAGGCCGTGGCCTTCCTGGAGCAACTGCCGGCCCTGCGCAAGATTCTCGCCCTGGACGTGCAGGCGGCCTACGATGGCGACCCGGCCTGCAAGTCGCTCGACGAAGTGATTTTCTGCTACCCCGGCCTGGACGCCATCACCGTCTACCGGCTGGCCCACATCCTGCACGAGTTGGGCGTGCCCCTGATCCCGCGGATGATGACCGAGTGGGCCCACAACCGCACGGGCATCGACATTCATCCCGGCGCCAAGATCGGCCGCTACTTCTTCATCGACCACGGCACGGGCGTGGTGGTCGGCGAGACCACGGAGATCGGCGAGTGGGTGAAACTGTATCAAGGCGTCACGCTCGGCGCGCTCAGTTTCGCCACCGATGCCGAGGGCCAACTCGTCCGCGGCACCAAGCGCCATCCGACGCTCGAAGACCGGGTGGTGATCTACGCCAACGCCACGATCCTGGGCGGCAACACCGTGATCGGCCACGACTCGGTGATCGGCTCCAGCGTGTGGCTTACCCGGTCCGTGGCCCCCGGCACGACGGTCATCATGGAGAGCCCTCGGCTCCGCATTCGCGGCGAAGAGCCCGACGAGTTCGCGTGGTCGATTTGAGGGCGAGGGCCGACCCCGTAGGTCTCGCCTGCCGGGCGAGACTGTGTGTGCGGTCGAGTCTCGCCTCCGCCCTGCGGTTCCGCTCGGCAAGCGGGACCTACGCGAGTTGAAATGATTTGCTGCTGCGCCGACGTTGCCCGAAGGGCCTTACCGATCGCCGGCAGGGTGCGTTGAAACGCACCGTGGACTATGCGATTGACAGTCGGGCGGCAGGAAACCGCGAATTGTGAAAGTGCAACCGGCCGTCGCCGGGATCGACGCCGAGCCGCGTGCCAACGGCAGCGGTCTGGCCCAGTGAACTTCTCTATACCACAGGTGCCCGCCCAATTTCCAGAGGAGTTTTTGGGCCAAGGGGAAAGCGGGAAACAACTGCACGGGCAGTTGCTGTTTGCGAGAACGCCGTGCTGGCGGTGTCATCCCGGCGGTTGGTGACAGTGGCGTGCGACGCCGGCGCGACCAGGCAGAACGGGGCTCCCGCCGAGAACTAAGACTCCCGCCCCCTCTACTCGTTAACAGCGATGGACACGATTAAAGACTCCTGATACTATAACCGCCGCGTGAAAGGCCCCTTGCTGGTGGAGTAGGATGAAAGCAGTAACAAATTCATCTTTCCTCCACCAAACAAGGAGACCTGTTCATGTGGCACGTGGGTATCGATTTGCACCGTGAGACCGTGGTGATTGCCGCCGTGAACGACACGGGCGAAGTTATCAAGCCCGTCACCGTTCGCTGTGAAGACACCGCCAGCATCGTGAACGTCGTCCAGGCGTTGGGATCCTTTCGGGCGGTCATCGAGGCCAGCGCAACGTATCGCTGGCTGTACGACCTGCTCCGACCGTACGGTACGATCTTATTGGCCCATCCGTTTCGTCTGCGGGCTATGGTACAACAACGCACCAAAACGGACAAGCTGGACGCCCAATTGTTGGCGAACCTGTTGCGGATCAACCAGATTCCGCTGGCCTACATTCCGCCGGAGCCGTACCAGCAACTCCGCGAGCTGACACGCCGCCGGGCACGTCTGGGCCGCGAGTTGGCCGAGGCGAAAATCCACTTGCGGGCCTTGTTGGCCAGAAAGAATCAGCAAGCGCCCTATCGAGTCCCTTTCGGGGTACGCGGCCTGGCTTGGTTCCGTGGTCAAGACTTCGGTTGGATCGAGAATCTGGTCCGCGACGAACTACTGGCGCGATTGAAACATTTCGGACGGCAAGCGACGATCATCGACCGGCACATCGCGCGGATGTCGGCGGCTTTTCCGCAAGCGGAAGCCTTGACCGAGATTCACGGCATCGGCCTGTACTCGGCGTTGTTGATCGTGGCGGAAATCGGCGAAGTGGAGCGTTTCCGCATGGCAAAACAGGTCGGCGCGTACGCCGGGCTGACCTGCCGTGTGCATCAGTCGGGCGGACACTGCTACCGCGGTTCGATTACACGGCAAGGGTCGACGTGGTTGCGATGGATTCTCGTGGAGGCGGCCATCAAGGCGATCCGCGAGGACGCGGCCTTGAAGAACTTTTACACGCGGGTGCGGAAGCGATCCAGCGCAAAGATTGCACGGGTGGCGGTGGCCCGCAAACTGGCGGAGATATGTTGGAAGCGGCTGCGTCGTTGGCAGCGTGAGCACGCCCACCAGGCGGCGTAGAGAGCAACACGATATCGCGCACGAGTACGGTCGCGGCTGGCCCGCAAAGGGGTCTCGTGAGACGCAAGTCTGCACTGTCCTCCTGATTGGGCACTGTGACCGGTGAACAATACAATATGCGACGGGCTTCGGCTCGGACGGCACGAATGGGTGACTACTAGGTGCGCGACGACGAGTGACAAGCCGTTGCCAATTGCGGCGGGTGTGCTGGTGTTTGGCAGGGTCGGATTTTCGGAGGCATAGTAGAGCAAATGAATGAGTCGGTGAGACAAAACTGCCCTGGCAGTGGATACCGCCAGGGCATCACGGGTCATTCACCCGCCCTAACCTGGCTATTCCTTGTCGGGTTGCGTCCCCGCAGAGCCCGACTCCGCTTCACCAGGCACACACATTATAACAGCGAGACAAGCGAATTAGCAGTTTCCCAAGAAATCCGTTGGCCTGGGCCTTGACTTAGCGGCGGTTATGGGCGACCCCTTTACAACCTTCGAAGCGAAGCGTCCGCCGAAGGCGGTTCAGCGGGTGTGCCGTGTTCGCACGTCATCTATTTGGTGCCGCGTCTGCCTCCTCGACGCCTAAGAAAGAGACCGACGACACCGACGATTGCGCCAACTATGGCGCCGACGGGCACCAGTACCATACTCAACAGCACCATAAGGATGATGGGCTGAACCATTCCATATTTGTGGCCCCAACCGTTAGAGAACATACTTGCGACGCAGGACGCAACCGCCGCAGCGAGACAACAGAGTGCTCCAATCCCTGAGCACTTCCATACGGGACTGACCCGCGATTGATCGTTACCACACATTGCCGCGCTCCGTGAACGGGTCGCACTGGCGGTCGCCGCAGGCGATTCCCGCAGGGAACTCTGCCGCCGTGCGATGTTGGCCGGTAGGGGTTCGCTCCTAGTGTCACCTACGTGATTCATTCGGTAAGCAGGGCCAAGCACCACAGCATTACTCAGTCCTGGCAACGCGGAAGCCCGCGAGGAAGTCACGGTAGTCCGGCGGCATCCTGAAGCGAGTGGCAGACCGGGTGACGCCCGGCCAGTCGCCCCAGGAACCGCCCCGAAGGACACGGTCATTTCCGGTGTCCGGGCCCTTTGGGTTGTCTGCGGGCGATTTGCCGTAGTAGTCTTCGCCATACCAATCCGCGCACCACTGCCAGGCATTGCCGTGCATGTCGTAGAGTCCGAAGGCGTTGGGTTTGAATTGGCCCACCGGCGCTGTGAACACGTAGCCGTCGCTAGCTTTGATCGCATTTTTCCAGCCGGGGAGCTTCGCCTCGGCCGTCGCGTCGGCCACATTCGCCACCTTGGCCAATGTCTCGGGGTCGTCACCGCTCGAATACCGTGTTTTCGTTCCGGCCCGGCAGGCGTACTCCCGCTCGGCCTCGGTGGGCAGCCGGTAGGTCTTGCCCTCCCTGCCGCTGAGCCATTTGCAGAAGGCCACCGCGTCGTTCCAGCTTACGTTGACCACCGGGTGCTCGTCGGTCTGCTCGAAACCCGCGTTCCGCCAAGAGCCATCCGTATTGAAGCTAAGCACTTTCATCTCGGGGTCCGCTCCCCACGCCCCCGGCCTGTCGCCCTTTTCCGCGTCCGTCTTGTACCCCGAATCTTTGACGAACTTGTGAAATTGGCCCCTTGTGACATGATACGTGCCCAGATAGAACGGCTTGGTAATTCGCACCCGGTGCTGCGGGTGCTCGTCCTTGAAGAAATCTGCCGTCAGAGAATCCATGCCGTAGTTCTTCTTGAAGAAGGCAGCCGTTTCCTCCGCCGACTCGCCGCTGCCCATCTGGAACTCGCCCGAAGGGACGAGGGTCAGCTTCATGCCGATGGAGTTGGTGACTTGCTTCGGCGGCTCGGCTCCAAAACTGGTATGAGAAGGCGCTACCAGGAGGCAAAGGAGATTCAGCGCTGACACAATGTAGCAAGCCGAGCGCGTTGAGATCATACCTCGGTGCTCCTTGATTCAGTGGGCTAACGGAACGCCTGTTTGACGCCGCAGGCGTCCGCAAAGCGGCGGAGCAAACGGGCGCTGTTGGCCGCTTCGATTCTATGTTGACGATTGCCCCGCAAGTTGGCCTTCGGGCTCGATGCAGCTTCTCGGTCTACTGCTACTCAATCTCAAAGTCGAAGTTGTCGCCGCGTACACGGACTTGAACGTCCACGCCAGTTAGGGCAGACTCGATTCGGCCAAGCGGCTTGTATGGCTCAACAAGCCATTCTTGCGTATAACCGCGCCACCGCAAATGCTGGCGTGAGTCCAATGAGAATTCGGAAGTGTGCGCGAGCACAAAATACCCCGCGACATAAAGTGTAACGACGAGCATTCCCGCCAACATACCGAAGGCGAAGGTCGCGAGTAGATGCGGAGTACGGAATCTCATAGGCTTGTCCTGCCAACGGCTGGTGCTGGTCGTCAGCGAAGCTGACCGCCGCAGGCGGCTCTGCGACCGCACCTTGTTGGCGGCCAGTCTTCTCCCAATCTTACCTCGACGGCAGTCGCACCCGCTTGTCTTGGCGATCTTGCCGGTCGGTCCGGATGCAGCGCGCGGCTCATCCCTCCTTCTCGATCGCGTACGTCTCCTCTCGAACCTTCTTGCCACTCTGCCACACTTCGTAAACCTCTGAACCTGTGCTAGCGCAGGCGCACTGTCAACGAAGTACCAACAACAAGGTCCGTAGCGTCTTGCCTTGCACGTTTGAAGTCTCTCGAATCCACCAGCAGCGATAACATGCCAAGCGACGAACCGCCCTCAGCACAGTGAATCCCTGCGGTGGTCAGCGCCGTCTGCAATCGTCGCCAGTCTTTAACGTGCTCCGGCGTGCTGAGGGCGAACTCGATCCAGCCTGACGGGGCAGCAGAGGGAGCGTGTCTACTTTCATCAACAGCGACCTTGCCACCGAGTTCTTCGACCTCGGCAATTCCCCTTTCCTCCTTTGGATTCACTTTTGCGGCGCAGCCCGAAGCAACAACGACAAGGGGCAACACCTGGATTAACGCCGCGATTCGGTTCATAGGATTCCCCCACGATGCCTTTTGCGGCCAACGGTGGGCACACCCGACGCGAAGCGTCCCGCGAAGCGGGTCTAGCGGGTGTGCTCCTGTTGGCCTGCTTTTCGCTTTAGCCGGGATTCCTGCCGGTACGAGTGCAAGATCGCAACGAGTAAGACCAGATTCGCCGCTCCTATCCACAATAGATCAGTGCGGTGGCGCTGCTCCAATTGCAGGTCGTATGGAAACTCCTTGAGCGGCACCGTGACGCCATACTCTTCGGTCCCGGCAGCATCATGGTAGACCTTGACCTGTTCTTTGGGGAGCATCAGGAAGGCTGAACTCGGCGAAGTCGCGAGGTCATGGATACCTTTAATAAGAGCAACGCAATTGTAAACGGTTAGGGCGATCACTAGCCAATATCGTCGCTTTTGGAGCCGCTCTGGCGTCATAGGCGTCGGTGCTTCGCCGCCGCCAAACAGCTCGATCTCCTTGAATCCCAGTCGCGTTTTCATTTCGTCAATCTGCATCTGGCCTTCTGCTAGTCTGCGCCGCTGCTGTTCGATCCAATCATCTGGCATGGCTACCTCGGCCAACAGTTCTCTTGCGCGTGTTTCGTCCACAAGTGCGGATAAGCCAGGCAAACTCAACTCTGCGGTGTGATCCGCCCCTTCAACGTGTCCATACATTCTACCCAATTGACGGGATTGTGCAAGACCTTTTTGAGAAGAAGCGAGCCCCTATGATGGAGCGATCGGCCAAGAAGTCTCGGGCCGCGCATACGGGCAGCGCTCAGGCTTGGCGACCATTGCCCCATCCCAGCAGTATTCGATCATCCGGCCCCCGGCGTCATCGCCAGATACCTGCGGCCCGCATGCTGTTGGAGTAGTTGGTAGAACTCCGGCGACTCGATCCGCTCCCGCTGTGGAGGAGTAAGCCAACAAAGTGAAGTCCGCGACGCACCACAATGAATTGGTAAGTAAACGTCACCGGCCGTGCGTCGCGGACGCACCCTACTTCACTGACCTACTCTACCCGCTGCTCCTACTTCTTTCCGCGCAGTCGCTGGTCGAGGAACTCCAGCACGACGGTCGCCAGCCCCGGTTCCGACGGGGCATTGTGCTCGCCGCCGTCGATCGCAAACAGCGTGGCGTCGACGCCCGCCGCCTTCAAGGCGTTGTAGAACTTTTCGACCTGGGCAAATGGGACCGTCGAGTCGGCGGTGCCGTGCACAATCAGGAACGGCGGATTGTCTTTGCTGACCGAGGTGATCGGCGAGGCTTGCTTGTAGGCCTCGGGCATTTCGCGCGCACGGCCGCCAAACAGGAAGCCCAGGCTGCCGCCCCACAGTTCCCGCAGGTCGGTGGGGCCGCAGAAATCGACGCAGGCCTGCACCCGGCTCGACTGCTCGGGCGAGCCGCCGTCGCCTTCCAGTTCCTTCATGCCGGGCGTGGTCGCCAGCACGGCGGCCATGTGCGCGCCGGAGGAGCCTCCGTAAGACGCGATCCGGTCGGGGTCGATGTTGTACTTCTTCGCGTTCGCCCGCAGCCAGCGGATCGACGCCTTGGCGTCCTGGATCTGGGCCGGCCAAAGTGCCTCCTTGGCAAGGCGGTAACCGACAGTGACGCAGAAATAGTTGCCCGTGGCGGCCAGCGGCACGATGTTGCCGATGCCGGTGGACTTATCCCACTTGTTCCAACCGCCGCCGTGGAAATAGGCCACCGCCGGCAGCAGACCCGGCGCCGGCTCTTTGGGCTGGACGATGTCGAGCACCAGCGACCGATCGCCCACGCGGCCGTACTCCACATCGTGTTGGACGATCACCTTGTCGCGGAACTCAATCTTCTTCCCCAGGAGGCACTTGGCAAGAAACGCCTCTACGACGGGCTCGATTTCCTTGTTGAACGGGCCGTTGTGTTCGCCCCCTTCCACGCGGATGATTTGCGCATCGGCGCCGGCCATCTTGAGCGCCGTGTAGAACCGCTCGGCCTGAATCAGCGGGACGCTCGTGTCCTTGGTGCCATGAACGATCAGGAAGGGCGGCGTGTCCTTCTTGACGTACGCGATCGGTGAGGCCGCCTTGGCCACCTCGGGCAACTCCTCGACCGTCTTGCCGAAGAGGTACTTGAAATGGCCCTTGTCGGGCTGCGTCCGCATGTCGGCCGGGCCGCAGAAATCGACGCAGCAGGCCACGCGGCTCGACTGATCGGGCGTGCCGCAATCGCCCTCCAGTTCCTTCACGTCGCCGGAAACGGCGAGCAGGCTGGCGAGTTGTCCGCCGGCCGAAGCGCCCCACACGCCGATCCGCTCGGGATCAATGTTGTATTTTTTGGCATTGGCCTTCAACCAGCGAATGGCGGCCTTGCAGTCGTAGATTTGGGCGGGCCACTGGGCCACGCCGGTCAACCGGTAGCCGATGCTCGCGCCGATGTAGTTGCCCGAGGCCACGTACGGCGGCACGTGCCGCTGGGCGTCGGTCTTGTCGCGGGCGGCCCAGCCGCCGCCGTGGATGAAGACGATTAGCGGCAGCGCCGTCTTCGGCGTCTCCTTGGGCAGGAACAGGTCGAGCTTCAACGATCGGTCGCCGGCCTTGCCATACTCCACGTCGCGCTCGAGGATGACGTTGTCGGGCAGCGGCGGTATCGGCTGTTCGGCGGCGAAAGCCGCTGTGCCAGGGATCGCGGTGATAGCGAGCAGAACGGCCAGCAAAAAAGTTCGACGAAACGACATCAGCGGTTTCCTTTCATGGGGGACTTGCTTCGGCGGGGAGTTCCGTGGTCAACCTCAGAAAGTCTAATCGGGCGGCGAAGGCGGGTCAATCGCCGGGCCCGTTCGGGCATGGCAAGATTCTTTGGCATCGCTCAGTCTGCCCCGAAGGGCGTTGCCCTCGATGTTACACACAATTTGGACAGAAATGACAGAGGGTTCCATTGGGCCACTTTTCTTTAGCCCAGGCGTTTACGCCTGTGGAAAGGAAGCCAAAACAGCATTTCCCTTTTCTTCCAGCCCCCTTCAGGGGGCGCGAAGGGATGATTCTGAGCCAATTTCCGCCAACGAACCAATCCGCGCCCCCTGAAGGGGGCTTAAAAGGCAAAAATACCAACGATGGTCTCTTGTTCCACAGGCGTAAACGCCTGGGCTAGGAAAAAGACACAGAATGGAAAAACCCGCTCGTTATATCTATCCGCCAACTTGTGTGTAACAACGAGAGCGTTGCCCGTGGGCTGGGCGAACGGCAGGGCCTTTGGCCCTCAGAACCAGTGCCAAGAAAGCTTGTCTCAGCCGCCTCGCTTCAGAACCCCACGGTCGCGGGTCAATCGCCGGCTTCGAGTTGCTTCGCCTTGTCGAAGTCCGCTTGGGCCTTCGACTTCTCGCCGAGTTTCTCATAAACTTGGCCGCGGGCTTGGTAAGCGGCCGCGTTGGCCGGGTCCAGACGGATGGCTTCGGTGAAGGCCACGATGGCCTCGGCCGGCTCGTCCAAGCGAACCAGGCACCGCCCGATCCAGTATTGCACGTCGGCCCGATCCTCCTCGTAGCCTTTCTCCTTTTGCATCTGCTCCAACAAACGCGTGGCCCGCCGAATCCGGTTCTGGCGCCAATGACGGAGCACGGCAGCCCAGTCGTACGTCCGTCCATAGGGATTCCACGGGTAGGTCGATCGGTCGGTGAAACCCTTCAGTACGGTGTCGGGCGTCTCCCACCAATCGCCGAACCAGAGCGAGGGGTCGGTCGGCAGCGACGTCTTTTCGGCCCAGGGCAGAAAGACCTGAAGGTAGAAGGCCCTGGTCTGCTGGGCGGCCCGCAACTCGTACCTGAGGATGCCGGCGACGAAGGCCCCTTTCGACACCTTGCCTTCGTCGGCTTCGTCGTGGAGGCGGACGAACTCACGGGCATAGACGACATTGTGCAACTCGAAGACCGCGCCCGCCCAGAGTTCTTCAAACGAGCGCGGCTGGCCCTTCTTCGGCCCTTCGGTGTAGACGGCCTCGACGAGGATGGCGGCGTTGTCGCCGTCGGCGGGGGCCACGTGTTCGGCGTCGGAGTGCAGCGGCGCGGAAGGGTCCCAGTCGATCGGCGTGCCCAGGTCTTCGCCGGCAAACTTGCGAATCGCCCACTGGCGGAGGAACTCGGCCTGCTCGCCGAACTGGCCCATCGCCGGCCGATCTTCGAGCATCTTGGCCACCTGTTGCCGGGCATGTTGCAGGGTCTGGTCGGCGAGTTGCTTCTTGGACGACGGTTGATATTGGGCACGGCGTCGCCGGGGGTGAGCCCGATAGCCGCTTTCAGGTCGGCGGCGCCCTTGGCGTATTGCCCGTTGCGGAGCCAGACTGTGCCGCGGACGCCCCGGAACTTCGCCTGCTGCGGCTCCAGGCGGATCGCCTCGTCGAGCTGGGCGATGGCCGCGTCGTAGTCGCCCTGGTGGAGCGCATGCTGCGCTTTCTCGAACGCCTTATCGGCCTCGCCCGCGGCGAGCGCCGACAGAGCAATTGCGGCCCACGCCATCGCCGCGGCGGGCAGCATTCGGGGCATTGTTCCCAGTGCAACCTTCATGGTAAGATTATCCCTCGGATAGAACTGGCCGGCAATCCCAATCAACCAATGCCCACTGGTGGACCAACCGACCTCCGTTGACATACGGGTGGCACGGGTAAGCGAAGCTTACCCGTGTGCCGATAATGGCCAGAAGCACTGCACGGGTAAGCTTCGCTTACCCATGCCACCCGTCAATTCAGATCGGTTAAGACAGTAGGAGCAAGACCATGCGAATTGATCGTCGCGAGTTTTTGGGAGCGGCCGTCGCGGGAACGGCCGGCATGTTGCTGGCCGAGCGTCTGGCGATCGCTGCCCCGTCTTCGCCTGATGCCACCGCGCTGGTGCCGTTGGGCAAACACTTGAAGGTGCCCCGCCTCGGCTTTGGCACCGGCATGAAGGGCTATCTGCGGCAGACCAATCAGACCCGGCTGGGCGAGGAAGCCTTCGGCAGACTGCTGCACTATTGCTACGACCAGAACATTCGCCTTTTCGACATGGCCGACTTGTACGGCACGCATCCCTACGTCGCCCGGGCCATGAAGGGCAAGCCCCGCGACAGCTACACGCTGGTGACCAAGCTGTGGTTCCAGCCCAAGGGCCTGCCGGAGCCCGAGCGGCCCGACGCCGACGTGTGCGTCGCGCGGTTTCTGAAGGAACTGGGGACCGACTACATCGACCTCGTGCAGATTCACTGCCAGACCAGCGCGAAGTGGCCGGAGGAGATGCGCAAGCAGATGGACCTGCTGGACGACCTGAAGCGGAAAGGGATGATCCGCGCCCACGGCGTGTCGATCCACTCGCTGGCCGCGTTGGAACGCGTGGCGGACGAGCCGTGGGTTGACGTGGTTCACGCCCGGGTGAACCCCTATGCGTCGCGGACCGACGGCCCAATGGAGAAGGTCGCGCCGATCCTCAATCGGATTCACGCCGCCGGCAAGGGCATTATCGGCATGAAACTCGTGGGCGAGGGCACGTTCGACGCCGAGAAACGCGAGAAGACGCTCAAGTATGTGATGGGCCTGGGCTGCGTCGACGCGATGATCGTCGGTTTTGAGAAGGTGGAGCACGTCGACGAGTTCAAGAGCGGGGCGGAGCGGGTGCTGGCGGCGAAGACGTGAGGTCGTCGTGCATAGAGCCTCGACCGGTGGTCGCGGTGCGGGGCGCGACCGCCGCTTGCGGCTTTGTGTTTGACTGGTTCCCGAGCTTTGGCTTGGGAACCTACCGGAACGATCCGAATCTAGAGCTTGGGATCGAGAAAGGATTGCCGTCGCAGAAAAGGAGAATCGGCATGAGCGAACTCCGCACGCGCACAGCGTTTGCCGTTGGCGTCCTCTTCGGGGCCGTTTTCCTCACCGTAGTTGGCGTCTGTCTCGGAGAGGTTCCCTCTTGGCAACTTTTCGCGGCAGGATGTGGCGCCTTCGGCCTGATGGCTTGTGGGGGAGTAGAGTGCGGCCGGCGAGAGCCCCACATCGGTCATCCTTTGCTCACGGCGAAAAACGTTGCAGCTCTGGTCTGGCTGGCCGCCACGGTGCAAATGTGGCCGCTGTTCGGGCCGCAGTCGATCATGGACGGTGTCATGGTCCTGGGCCTGACGTCATGTATTGTGTTCTTTCCTGTTCTCGGCGGCCTTGCCATCATACGCGACGTTTGCCGTGCCATCCTGGCGCGGCGACACTCCCACAACAATGGAAACCCGCAACCGTAATGGCTTCCAAGTAGAGTGGGGCGGGTGCCGCCCACCGAACCGCGGCCCGATTTGGTTCACAGAATTCCGAGCGCGGACTTGAGGCAGGAGTCGATCTGCTCCATCGTGGCCTGCGTGAGTCGCCCAATCACGCGAGTTACGTCCGACTGGCGGATCGCGTAGAGGTTCGAGCAGTTCACGGCGGAATCACGGCGGAGCCCGGAGATCGGGAAGTCAGCATGGGTGCGCGAGATGAGATACTGCGCATCCGTCATCCTCAGCAGTCGCCCGGACCAATCCCGCAATTGCTCGGGAGGTTGGAAGGTCCTCTTCCGCCGCATGCTTCACCTGCTCGTACACGTCCTTGCGCAGCAATATACATTCCTCCCCTACTTCTGGTGGAACGACCGGAACAGGCTCGCCGTCTCGAATGGCCTGAACTTGCTCGCTACTGAGATTCATAGGCGCCTCCCGCGGCGTGCGAAATCTTGGCCGCCAGTACGCTCATAATACCGAGCGAAACTGCCAGCGTCAACCAGACGACTGACATTGACCGGCGGCTGGGTCACGTGTTTTGAACCCGCGGGAAATGGAACTTCTCAGTCGTTCAGGTTAGAATCAGACCGGCGCGTGAGCCAGAACCAAGGAGCGTGGCTTGCTCTCTCCCTCAGAGTTTCACGACCTCGTGAGTGGCCGGCGGCGCGGCGCCGGAGCGAGCGCATTGCGCGGGGCGCTGCGAGTCGGCGAGTGGTTCTATACAGTCGCCGTGCGGTGGCGAAATCGCCGCTTCGATCGCGGCGCGGCGAGGGTCTTTCGCGTCGACGTGCCCGTGGTGAGCGTGGGCAATCTCACGCTGGGCGGAACGGGCAAGACGCCGCTGGTGGAGTGGCTCGCCCGCTGGTTCGGCCGGCAAGGCGTTCACGTGGCGCTGGTCAGCCGGGGCTACGGGGCAAGAGCCGGGGGGGGAAAGGGGACAGTCCCCGACCAACCTTCGGTCGGTGCCCGCCGGAACGGCCCGAAGGGTGCTTTGCACAAATGGGGACTGTCCCCTTTTTTTCCCCGAACGACGAGGCCCTGGAGCTGCGGCTGTCGCTCCCCGACGTGCCGCACGTGCAGAATCCGGATCGCGTGGCCGCCGCCAGGCAGGCCATTGAAGCGTTCGGTTGCCGGGCGATCGTGCTGGACGACGGTTTTCAACACCGCCGCCTCGGCCGCGACCTGGACATCGTGCTGCTGGATGCCCTGGAGCCGTTCGGCTTCGGCCACGTCTTTCCGCGCGGGACGCTCCGCGAGCCGGTCGGAGGATTGCGGCGGGCCGACGTCGTGGCCCTCTCCCGCGCCGATCTGCTCGATGAGCGGGGCCGGGCCGAACTCTGGCGGATCGTCGACGCCTACGCCCCGCAGGCGATTCGTGCGGAGATGGTCCACGCGCCGCGGACGCTCGTCTCGGCCACCGGGCAGCAAATGCCGTTGGACGCGCTTCGGGGCCAACGGGTGGCCGCTTTCTGCGGGATTGGCAATCCGGCCGGGTTTCGGCATACGCTCTCGGCCTGCGGCTGCCAGATCGCCGGATTGCAGGAGTTTCCCGACCACTATCGGTATACGTCGGGCGATCGCAATTCGCTGGCGGCCTGGGCCGAACAACTCGGCGTCTCGGCCGTGCTCTGTACCCGCAAGGACCTCGTCAAGCTCTCAGTCGATCAGCTTGGCGGCCGGCCGCTTTGGGCGGTGGGCATCGAACTGGAGTTCATTGCCGGCCAAGAAGCGTTGGAAGAGAGACTGTCGGGCCTGGTGTGAGCGTCGCGTTGCCGCCAAGCGAACGGGCACGACGACGCTGCTTACCGAGCCCGCAAGTAGAGAACGGCATCGCCCACAAAGGGCGCCTTGAGCGATTGCCATTGTCCGCCGTCCAAGGCCGCGCCAAGTGTGATCTTCCCCGTGATCGGATGCATCCACTCGACCGAGAATTTCCCTTTCGCCTCGGAGAGGTCCAGCTTGACCTCGCCGCCCTCGGGCAGATAGACCAGGTATTCCTTGCCCGGATTGGCCAGGCAATACCCGCTGGAAGCCATCTCGCCGTGCGGAATCACCTCGGCAAGGTTCATCCGCGTCGCATAACGACGGGTATTCCCCATCGCCTGCCGGGCGTTCTTGGTGCCCGGTCCATCGGGCGTGCCCGTCCCCAACGGCGCCATGCTGTCCATGTGGATGGGGTTCAGGCCTGCGCGTGAAACTCCTCCACACCCAGATCGCCGGCACGTGGGGATCCTCGGAGTCTCTTGGCAGTTCGATGTGATCGGTGTCGGCGACGATCACCTTCTTTCCGTCCGCGGCCGGTGGATTGATCTCGTAGGGGTTTTTGAGGTGCAATTTCCACTCAGCCCCCCACGCCGCGATCCAGTCGGCGCGCGCCGCCCCGAGTTTCTCGTTGTCGGCCGGTGCGGTGATCCCGATGGGGTGTTGTTTCGGCTTCATTGCCTCGTAGTCGCGGATGAAGTCGGCAAAATGTTGGTTCCACTCCAGAGTGCCTCCCTCGTTGCAGACCTCGTAGATCAGGTTGTCCAGGTCGTTCAGCGTATCGACGACTTTGCACACGTATGCTTCCTCAACCCGCGTGACCGCCGGCATATCGAGTGAGTGAATCTCGATCCCCTTGCCGTCTCCGTTGGGGTCGCCGTTGATGCCGTTGACGTTGTTGGCCGCGTTGTAAGGACTTCCCTTCCACTGCTTGTTGTTGGGGGAATAGGGGAAGTAGCCGCTGACGCCCCAGGTGTCGAACAGCATCACCGCGACGTAGATCCCGCGACGCTGCGCCGCCGCCACGCGTCGCCGCAACTCGTCGAAATACGCAGGGTTGAGTTTCGTGAGATCGAACTTCGGCTTTCCATCCAGCGCATCGCCTGGCCCTGTCCGCACGAATGGCTGCGGCTCGGAGTATTCGCCATCGTGCTTGTTGCCGGATTCGTCGGTATAGGGCGGGCTCCACGCGGTGTCGGTCACCCATAGCCGCGTGAAGTTGTGATTGTGTGCCTGCAAGAAGTCCAGATAAGCGTCGAAATCCACCGCCTTGTGGATGCCCCAATTCTGGAAGTTCGACCAGGTGTGAGAGCCGGTGAGGTAGACGGCCTTCCCCGATCCGTCGGTGAAATACCGCGGGTTGGCGGGAAAGACGCGGAGCGGTCCGCGGACGGCGTATTGGGAAGGCTTGCTGGACTCGGCCGGCCCCTCGGCGGCCACGGCCGTGCCACACAATCCCAAGAGGGCCAGAACAACAAGAGGCGGCGCACAACGAGAGGAATATCGCATGAAAGTACCCCTGTGACGTTGTGTCTGTTGGAAGGCGCCGATGGCGCCCACAATCGCATCCCGCGCAGGTCTCTTGAAGAACTCTAGCGCGTTACGGCTCGGGAAGCAACTCCGCCCCGGTGATCTTCAGGGCGTAGGCGTGGCAACAGGGCGCGGCGTCGGGGTCCAAGTCCGGCATCGTAATGGTGAGGACGCTGCCCTCAACCCTGTGTTTCAAAACGCCTGGCACCCCGAGCATCGTGACGGTGGCATCGAACGGTGCCTTGACGTCGCGCAGAACCAGTTCCTTGCCCGGCCAGCCGGGCGTGATGGCGTAAAGGGCGCCGGGCTTCTTCGTAAAGAACGCCTGCTTGACCGCCATGCCGCCCTTGGGTTTCTGGCCGACTTGCTCCATCAGGTTGTACTTGACCATGAACTCGCCGAACTGCTGGCCCGGCCGCTTGCCTTCGCTCCATTGGCAGTCGCGGCCGGCATGGCGCGTGCCGTAGATGGCCTCGCCGTTGACGCGGAGCCAGTCGCCGATCTCCAACAGACGCTGTTCCATGATGACGGGAATCGTGCCGTCGGCGGCGGGGCCGATGTCCAAGAGGAGATTGCCGCCGCGGCTCACCAGATCGCAGAGCACGAAGATGAACTCGCGGGCCGTCTTGTAGTCGTCGATCCGCTCGGCGCGGTTGTAGCCGTAGGAGTAGGCCATGCCGCGGCTTTCCTCCCAGGGGTGGCTTGCGTCCTTCAGCCCGGCGGCGTATTCGGTGGTCCAGTAACCGCCGTGTTTGTGCCGGCAGTCCTTGCCCCAGCGGTCGTTGATCACGACTTCGTCCTTGCAAGGAGATTCGTTGAACAACCAGGCCAGCAGTTGCTCGCTCTTCCAGTCCTTAGAGGGCAGGTCCCATTCGCCGTCGCTGAAGATAATGGCCGGCCGATAGCGGGTGACGACGTCCTTGAACTGCGGGAACAGGTGCTCGTCCACGAAACGCTTGCGGTCGGTGAGCCAGAGCGGGTTGTACCATTCGTAGAGCGAATAGTAGAAGCCGAACTTGAGGCCGCGTTGGCGCGTGGCTTCGGCCAGTTCGGCCATCAGGTCGCGCTGGGGACCGATCTCGACTGCGTTCCAGGGCCGGCCCCACGTCTTGCTGGCCTCGGCGCTCGGCCAGAGGCAGAAGCCCTCGTGGTGTTTCGAGGTGGGCACGATGTACTTGGCGCCGGAGCGGGCGAAGACGTCGGCCCACTTCTTGGCGTCGAACAACTCGGCCCGAAACTTCGGGGCGAAATCCTGGTAGGGGAAATCCTCCCCGTAGTTCCGCCGATGGAACTGCCACCAAACGTTGTCTGGCTTTTTGTCGTGCATGCGGTTCCAATACCACTCGGCGTATTCGCCCGTCTTGCCCCAGGATGGGACCGAATAGACGCCCCAGTGGATGAAGATGCCGAACTTAGCGTCGAGAAACCACTGGGGGCACGGCCGCTTATCGAGCGATTGCCAATTGGGCTCGTAGGCATTTTCCGCAGCGGCCGCAGCGCCCGCAAGGAACGACAGCAGGCAGATTCCCCCAAGAGCCGCCCATCCAGTTCGTGAGATCATGTTTGCATCCTGTCTTCTTTCCGAGGATCAGCAACGCTATCGTTTCGCGGTGATTCTGTTGACCGCCGCAAGGAATGCCCGCTCGCCATCCGCGTTGATAGAGCAGTTTACGGGCGGGACGGATGGCCGTCAACATGCTCGTTGTCGCCCTGGTCAGCGGCATCCATGCGTTAGCGCCGGTGAGCCGAAGGCGCGGAGGTTCGGTTGTCGTTTTCGGCCAGTCGGTCTTGAACTGCCTCTTGTACTTCGGCAAGGCGCTGAATATCGTGGGCGTTCTGCTGTGCCGGCTCGTGACCGGCGAACCGATCGTGTCGTACATCTACGATGCGACGATCAAGGCGCGTCTTCCCGCCTCCGTCCGGCCTCTGCTGGAGCGGACGTTGGGGTTTGATTCGGCAGAGCGGTTCGACAGTTGCGACGCGCTAATTGCGGCCTTGGACAATGTGTTGTGGAAGACGGAGATGCTCGAGTCGCCCGCGGCCATGCACGAGACCCCGACACAGGGCAGCGTGATCCTGCCCGACGGCGACACGCCGCCGCGCGGGACGAAACCGCCGTTTGACCCGTCGGTGGCCAAAAACCTTCCCTTCGAGCGGCTGGGGCACTTTCGCATTCTTGCGCAAATCGGCGGCGGCGGGATGGGCGACGTCTATCGCGGCTACGACGAATCGCTCGACCGGCCGGTTGCCATCAAGGTGCTTCCGCCACAATTGGCCCGCGATGCGGAATTCGTCCGCCGATTTCATGCCGAGGCCACGGCGGCGGCCAGCGTGGCCCATCCGAATGTCGTGCCGATCTACTTCATCGGCGAAGAGGCGGGCCATCATTTCTTCGCCATGCAATATGTCGACGGGGAGTCGTTGGCCGCCCGGCTCAAGCGGCAGGGGCCGCTGGCCGTCGACGAGGCCTTGGAACTGGTCGGGCAGTGCCTGGCCGGTCTCCAGGCCGCCCACGCCAAGGGGCTGATCCATCGCGACGTCAAGCCGGCCAACATCCTGATCGAGCGCAACTCGGGCCGGGCCATGCTGGTCGATTTCGGACTGGTCCGCCGGCTCGGCGAGGACTCTCGCATGACCGCCACGGGCGTCGTCATGGGGACGGTTGACTACATTGCCCCCGAACAGGCCCGCGGCCGCAATGTCGATGCCCGCACCGACATCTACGCGTTGGGCGTGTTGTGGTACCAGCTTATTTCCGGCCGATTGCCATTTGTGGCCGACAGTCCGACGGCAATGATCTTCCAGCACGCCTATGAGGCGCCGTTTCCTCTGGAGAAGGCCGCGCCTGGCGTGCCGCCGGCGGTCGCGCAGATCATCGCCCGCATGATGGCGAAGGAACCGGAAGAGCGATATTCCGATTGTGGGGCCGTGTTGGCCGACGTCGCGGCGTATCGGCAGGGCCAACCCCTGGCGTCCCCCGCCGCGGCGCCGGCTAGGGTGACGCCGGCTGGGGTGGCAGTTCAACTGCCACCCCAACAATCAGTGGAACGTCCGCCCCAACAAACAGTTGAAGTGCCTGCCCAACAACGACGGGAGGATCTCGGCCCATCGGCGCGCTACAGTGCCGAGTTGCCGGAATTGCCCGAATTGCCGCCCGAGTCTGGAGTTGCCCGTAGGATTCGCAGACCTGCTAAAACAGCGACGTCTTCAAGGCGTTCGCGATTGGGCGGCCACGATGTTTCGCCGCCACGCGCCGGAATTCGTCCAGGAGATGCAGGGTACCGTGCAGCAAGTGGACGCCGCCGTGGCGCATTACCAGCGGCGCCGCGATCGGTTGGCGGAGTTGCTGGAGGAAGGCCGCCGCCTGAAGGGTGAAGTGCCGCGAGAACAGGTCGAAGACCTTCAGCGCCAGTTGGACGCTGCCGACGCCACGCTGGCCCGCCTCCGCAGCCAGCAGAACATGCTTAAGGCACGACTGCATGTGGCCGAGGCCCGCCGGCAGTTGGAGGGCGGGCTGCCTCAGCCGAAGCGTCGTCGCTCGTTCGTGCTGCTGGCTCTTTGCGCCGTGCGCTTGCATTCGTGCCGCTTCTGTTGATGCTGTTCATGGCCAGTCCACCTGAGTTTACCCCGCCGCCCATGTCCAAGGCTCCTCCCCCTGCTGTCGAGCCGCGGATACCGCCAGTGGCCATACAAGCGCGCACAAGGCCCCCTGCGGTTGCTGCCGCGGGAGAGTGGTCGATCAATTTGCCGAATGGCATTGTGCGTCCCGCGAGCATTCTGCCCTTGGGCGGAGGTCGCTACAGGATACTCCGGGCCGGCGTATTTAGCGGCATTTACCAGGTCGACGGCGATCGGATGGTTATGGTGGACCCGGACGACAAGCGACTGACCGAGTTCGTGTGGCGGATCGTCGACCCGGACAACCTGGTGCTTATCGAGGCGCCACCGGCCAGCAAGACCGGTTCGAATTATCTTGGTGCAACTCTGAATCGCGTAGCAGGGCTTCGCATTGCGGCCGTTCCGGGGTCCATACCCTCTTCGAGCCCGCCGGTCGGCGATCCGATGGTTGCGGAAGGTGTCGGCTGGGGAGGCTTTCGGCTGGGCGCCAGCCGCCAGGAATTGATCAAGACGTTTGGCCCGCCGGATCCCAACAACGATCCGGAGTCTGAGTGGATTTCATGGAAATCAACGTATCACGTCGATTGCATGATTGACGATGCCCGCGGCACGAATCATCTTCGGTTCGGCGAGGGATTCAGCCGGTCGCTGGGCTCAGGCGTACGAATCGGCTCGTCCGAGGCCGATGCCCGGGCGGCGTACGGCGAGTCGGATTACACTGTCAATCACCCAACGACGAAAATGCTAACCTATTACAGGCACGGACTGCTCATGTGGCTGCGGCGTGGCGCCGTCGAGAGCTTTCAGGTGTTCGCGCCTGCCACGACAAGCGTCGCCGAGGCGAGAGCCACATCCTCGATGCTGCTAAGACAGCGAACCAAAGCCCGGAGCCGCATGGCCGAGGATAGGAAACGGTTCTCCCAACAGGAACTGAGCGAAATCGGACTGCTCTATCATGCCCAAGACAGGACATTGAATATCGAAGAAGCTCGAACAAACCTCCGAGTGCTGTTGGAGAAATTCCCCAGTTCGAACCGGGCGGGCTGCGCCGTCGTGTGCCTCGGTCAAGCGAGCCGCGGCGACGAGCAGATCGCGTATTATAGGCTGGCGATTTCCGACTATACCGACTGCTACTTTGGCGATGGCGTGCAAGTGGGGGCCCTGGCAAGATTCCTGCTCGGGAAGGTTCGCCAGACGAGCGGCAGGGTCGACGAGGCGCGGGCCCTATACGCCGAAATTCGAAGGAACTACCCCGAGTCTGTCGACCACGACGGACGGTTGCTGCTGAAAAAGCTGCCGCCACTTGCCGAGGCGAGCGGCGATTAGGAAGCGGCTCCGAAAGGACCCTGCGATGGGTCGCACGACTTCAGTCTCGCTGCGCGTCGGTTCGTGCGATGGCCACAAAAATCACTCTGACCACACTCGCCGTCAATCTGACCTCATTTTTCACCCTCGTTACACGGATTTTGTCGGCGGGAGGACCCATACGTGGCGATGGCACGCGAACTGCTGCAATAGGCGGCACGGCCAAGCCGTGCGGATTGCCGAGCGGACCACACACGAAGATCCAGGCGATCGTTTCTTGGGTAGGAGCAAAGCATGAAAGCCATTGAAACCACATGGGCAGTAGCGGCCGTGATGGTCGCCGCCAGTTGGTCGTGGACCCTGCCGGTCGAGGCGGCCACCAAGGCTGAACAGGCCCGGGCCGCCGCGAAGCTCGTCGATGACACACTGCGGCGCGAGGCGACGGAAGGCATCGAAGACCGGGCGGAATTGCTCAAGCCGGCGCTCGAACGGGCGTCGCCCTGCGAGGCGGCCTATTGGCAGAGCGGCTTCCTTTACGACCAGAAGCAGAGGGAGTGGCTGCGGTGGGACGAAGCGCAGCAACGCAGCGCCCAGGACAAGCAGCTTGCGGCGTACCGCGAGATTCGCCCAAAGTACCGGGAGACCGAAGGCGGTCAGACCGAACTGGCCCGCTGGTGTGCGAAACGCAAGCTGGACGACCAGGCGCGCGCCCACTGGACCAAAGTGTTGAGTCTGGCGCCGGATCAGTTGGAAGCGCGGCGTCAGCTTGGATTCCAGATGGTCAACGGAACGTGGCTCAGCCGGCAAGAGATCGCCGATGCGAAGCAGCGGGCCAACAACATCCAAGCGGCGCTTCATCGGTGGACGCCCAAGCTCGAAGACTTGCGCAAGAGATTGGAGGGGTCGAACCGGCGTGCTCGCGAGCTAGCTCACCGGGAATTGACGGCGATCAAGGACCCCGACGTGGTGCCCGCGATCGAGGCGGTCTTCTGCTCGCAAGGCAGCGAGACGGCGCTGCTGGGCATTGAGTTGTTGAAGGACATGCAGGCGGCGGAGGCGGCGCAGTCGCTGGCGTGGCAGGCCGTGTTTTCGCCCTGGGAGCCGATCCGGGCGGCAGCCACCGCGGCCCTTAAGGAACAGCGCAAGCACGACTACGTGCCGCCGCTGTTGGGCGCGATGCGTACGCCGATCCAGGCGCGTTACGACCTTTACAGTTCACCGGATGGCGGCTTCCTCATGCGCCGCGCGTTGTATCAGGACGGGCCGGAGAAACGCGAACTGGCAGTGCTCGATGTCGCCCATCCGGCCGTATTCCTGCCATCGGGGGCGATAGTGCTAAGACCGGACTTGCAGACGGACTCTGCCCTCCAGCAGGAGCAAGCCCGGTTGAACGCCCAAGACCAGCAACGTCAATTGACAGATCTGGCCGTCGCGCGCGATGGCCGTGGTCCACGCTCGTCAGGAGCAGGCGGCGATTGCCGTCCAAAACCTATCCGCCGCCAACTTGAACGCGCGATTGTGCTCGGTCCTAGCGGCGGCCACTGGCGATGCCCAGCCAGCATCCCCAGACGCCTGGTATGGCTGGTGGGACGACTACAACGAAGTCACCAGCCAGGGCGACAAGCCGACGAACGTCACGTATCAAGTCAATTACGACCCTATCGTCACCGTCGGCCAGGCCCCGACGCTGCAAGGGTTGCCGCAAGTGTCGCACTGCTCGTGCCTGGTGGCCGGAACTCCGGTCTGGACGGAATTGGGGTATGTGCCCGTTGAAAAGATTCGGGTTGGCGACCGCGTCCTCGCCTGCGATTGTGAATCCGGACAAATCACGCTTAAACCGGTTCTCAAGACGACGGTGAACCAATTGGGGGCGTTGCTTTTCACCCTCCACACCACGGACGACACGCTGAACGTGACCGGTGGGCACGTGTTCTGGGTCTCAGGCCAGGGATGGGTCAAGGCCCGGCAACTCCAACCGGAGATGCGGCTCCATACTATCAAGGGCCCCGTGGACGTGAAGAGCGTCGTGCCGAACGATCAACAGAAGACGTATAACCTCGTCGTGGCCGACTTCCACACCTACTTCGTCGGCAAGGAGAAGATCCTGACCCACGATATCACCATCCGGAAGCCGACCAACTGCATTGTGCCAGGGCTGGTGGCCCATGAAAGGGCGACTTCGCGTTGATGGGCAAAGAGCGGGCAACGAGGCCGTCCGGTCACCGGCGACAGACGGGCGTTTCCGGCTGCGTGCGGGCACTATTGCGCAGGGCCGGCAGAGAAGAGGGGGACTTGCTCCGTGGCACAAGCCGGTTTGGCGGTGGGAGAAACGCTTGTGCCACGGTAGCGGTCCCTCTTCTCTTCTTTCGCGCTGAGCGTCTCGGGAAAAAAGAGGACAGACGCCGCCGCCAGAGTCCGTCCTGCCGATGAGCCGCTGCGCAGCGTAACTAGATTGTCGCCCGCCCGTGCGTGGCGTACGATCTAACAGGGGTCGGTAATCGGCTTTGAGCGGCTCGTTTGCGGCAGTTCGTGATCGAATGCCAGGGCAAGAAGTCACAATCCTTTGTGGTGTATGCGGTTAAGGACCGGCGAATCAATAACTGTCGGGATTATTGGGGTTTGGCGACGTAGTTCCATTTTGGCAGCAAGTTGTCAAAGAGAATGGTCATGGCGGCTTTGAAGCTGTCGGCGACCTTGCGACCGGTTTCATAGATGCGGTGGATAACATTGACTGTCGTTTGCAGGCCGGTGGTGGTCGAGGCTTTGCGCATCAGGCGGACCACGGTGTCGAGCGTGTCGAACAGCATTCCTTGGCAGGCGCGACCGACATGGGGAAAGAAACGGCGTTCAATCGGGTTGAACTTCGAGCAATAGCTTGGGTAGTGGGCCACTCGGATTTCTACTCCCAATTCGTTGACGAGGTGTTGCAAGTCCTGTTTGAAAAGATACTGAGCCGCCGAATTGCTTCCGCCACAGTCGCACAACAAGAGGATGGAACTTGGCGTGCGGGTAGCATCGTTGGCCGATACGGTTCCAGTACCAGCGGAAGCTGTCGCACGCGAATTGGCTCGTGTCGTGGCTCAGGCCGATGTTGAGATGGCCGCGATTGCGAAGGAGGTCGTAGATGCCGTGCGGAATAATGACGCCGGTAGCCCAACTGGGAAAGTCGTGGTCGAACGCCCGGAAGGCCTGCTGGGTCCACACGCGGCCCTCCCGAAAGAGTTGCCCGAGATGTTCTTTTGCCTTGGTATCGAGGGAAAACACGGGGTCGCCCGCCGCCAAGTACTTGGCCTTCAGTTCGGCGATGCGGAGGAACTGGGCATCCCGATCAGGGCTGTGTCCGCCTGCCAAAACCTTGGCGATCTTGTGTCGCCCCAACTTCTGCTCTTTCATCCAGTCTCGCACGACCGGTGGACTGACGGGAGTTCCCATGTCCGTCACGGTGTCCGCGAGTTGCCGCGACGAGAGGTCCGTCCACAGCACGCCGGCGTCATCGGGATTGCCCGCTGTGCGGACTTCCAGCACCGACTTCAAGTTCTCCACAAGTTCGGGCTGGGTCTCGACCATTTTTTTTCGCCCGCCGCCAATTCGTCGCACTCGTCCCGCTGCCGGATCGTGTGGCAACTCGTCCAACTCGGCCAGTCCGCGTTCAATGGTTCGCTGCGAGCATCCGAACACCTCGGCCACATACTCGATCCCGCCATGCCCCAGCCGCCGAGCCTCGACGGCAGCATACCGTCGTCCATCTTTCTCGGACAACGTTTGATAAAAGGCCCGAACCTGTTCCACCACTTCCGGATCGTACTGCAACTGAAATACGAAGGCCATCCTTGGCTCCATTCAAAAGGACCATGAGAAACTCCATACACTAGCCCCCAGTCTATCAGATATGCCACAAAACTCCGACACCTATTGATTCGCCGGTCCTAAGGGAGTGACAGGCCGTTTGTCTGCCATCGCAACTGCCGTGGCCAGCCAACGCTTGAAGCGGATCGCCGGAAGCCAGCCGCCCGTCGCGAACACTCCATTTCAAATCATCGGTACAACCAGTTATGCCGCCAATGATCGAGTTTCTTTGTCCGAATGGGGATCGAATTCGGTGTCAAGCGGAGCACGCGGGGCGCGCGGCCAAATGCCCCCGCTGTGGGGTGGCGTTCCGCGTGCCGGATGCGGCGGAACTCGCGATGCCAGAGACGGCCGGAACGGACTCCAACGTTTCGCACCCCGACTTTACCGATTCGGGGAATGTTGGGCATGTGCCGCCGCCGATGGAACCTCAGATCGAGTTCCTCTGCCCGAACGGGCATCGTTTGCAAGGACCGTCCCATCTTCAGGGCGGGCCCGGCGAGTGCCCCGAGTGCGGCACCCGCTTCCGAATTCCCAGTTGCCAGAATGTTCCGGTTGAGCAAGAGATCGAACAAGAGATCAGCCTGCACCGCGCTGACGGCCGCGACCGATCGAACGCTGGCACGCCAACCGCGCCGAGCGAGAGCCCTCCTCTTGAACCAACCCCCGCGGCGCTCTCTCGGACGATCGGGCGAGGCCGGCGACGATTCTGCCGCCGGTTGCTGGCGGCGTCGGCACGGCAGGGCAACCGACAATGGCCGCGCCGTTCGCCCGGCTCTGGCACTTGCGGCGCGAAGGCACGACCATCGAACTCCGCCTTCGCGACGGTGAAACCGTGATCCCCGATCAGTTCCTCGAAAGCCTCTCGCAGCCGACCCACGGTGTGTTTGCCGTACGCGAGGCCGACGGAAGCACGTCCATAGTGGTGGTGGCCTGGGAGTCGGTCGTCCGGGCAACCCTTCGCGGACTCAGCGAACTGCCCCCAGAGCTGTCGCCCTAGCCTACGCTGATTCCCGCTGACCGCGCAGCCCCTATGGCGCGTCACAGGCAGCCGGGCGTTATCATGCCAGCGGGTGCAGGGCAATCAGATACTCTTCTACTACATGCCCGTCGATGAGATGCTCCTGGATGATCCGTTCCAGGACCGGCGGCTCGCACTGGCTGTACCAGGCCCCCTCCGGGTACACCACGGCAATGGGCCCGCCCGAGCACATCCGCAAGCAGCCGGCCTTGGTGCGGTAGACGTAGCCCTTGGGCCCCGCGAGTTCGAGTTCTTCGAGCCGCCGCTTCAGGTATTCCCAGGCCTCCAGCGACTTCTCCCTGCCTGCACACTTGGGATTCGACGAGTCGCAGCAGAGGAAGATGTGACGCTTGATCCGCGGCACCCCGCGGGCTTCGGCCACGGCGCGTTGCCTTCGCAGCATGTCTTCATTCATAGCCATCCTCCGGCGTGCTCGGCTCCGGCAACCCTGGGATCAGGCCGTGGGAGTGCCGGACAGGTTGGCGACCACTCGCGACCGGCTGGCGACTTGTCCCACGGGCAGATTGCCTTGAATTCTACCACCGCCCTCGGACCGCACGCAAGAGGGTTGGAAGCGGCTCGGTTGCCAGGTATGATGCGCTATGCGAGTTATACACCCCGAGGTAATCATGAAGACTACGGCCCGATGGCTTGCGGCGGCGTTTGTGTTGATCGGCCTGGCAGGCGAGCGGTTGTCGGCGGGAGCGGCGGAGACGATTCCCGTCGGCGTCGCCCGCATCGACATCACGCCGGACCACCCGGTACGTTTGGCCGGCTATGCCAGTCGGCAGGCGGAATCGGCGGGGGTGGCCGAGCGGATTTGGGCCAAGGCACTGGCCATCGGGAGCAACGCGGGGGACGGTCCGGCCGTGCTGATTATGGTCGAGAACTGCGGCGTGCCGGCGGCGATGACCGCCTACGTGGTCGAGCGGCTGGCGGCAAAGGCCGGGCTGAAGCGGGAGCGGGTCGTGCTCTGCTCCACGCACATCCACACCGGCCCCTGGCTCGCTGGCATGTTGACCCTGCACACCGACCGCGAGCATTCCGGCGGAGCATCAAGAGCACATGAACCGCTACACGGAGCGGTTGAAGGAGTTGCTGGTGCAGGTGGCCCAACAGGCCCTCGACGCGCGCAACGCCGCGCCGTCTTGAGCTGGACGCAAGGCTCGGTCGGCTTTGCCATGAATCGCCGGCCGAGCAAGGACGGCCGCGTCACCGGGCTGGGCGTCAATCCCGAAGGCCCCGTCGATCACAGCGTACCACTGCTCCGCGTCACCGACCCGCAGGGAAAGCTCATCGCGGTCCTGCTCAACTACGCCTGCCACTGCACGACCTTGGGCGGCCGCTACAACCAGATCCACGGCGACTGGTCGGGCCACGCCCAGAAGTTCATCGAGGCCGAGCACCCCGGCGCCACGGCCCTGGTCTCGATCGGCTGCGGGGCCGACGCCAACCCCGATCCCCGCGACAAGCCCGAACTCGCCGTGCAGCACGGCCGGACGATGGCCGACGAGGTGAACCGCCTGCTGGCCGGCCCGCTTCAAGCGACGTTGCGCCGCGGCTCACGGCCCAATGCCGGCAGATCGAAATCCCGTTGGAGACGCTGCCCAGCCGCGAGGAGTTCGAACGCCGCGTGGCCGCCGGCACGGCCCCAAAAGCTACGGCGGCCGAAAAACGTCTGGTCGCCCACGCCCGGGCGATGCTGGCCCGGCTGGAGCACGGCCCACTGCCGACGGGCTTCGACTACCAGGTGACCACATGGACGTTCGGCGACGACCTGGGGATGGTCTTTCTGCCGGGCGAGGTGGTGGTCGACTACGCCCTGCGGCTGAAGAAGGAACTGGACGGCTCGCGTCTCTGGATTACGGCCTATTCCAACGACTTGCCCTGCTACATCGTCAACCGCCGGATTCTGCAGGAGGGCGGCTACGAGCCGGACTCCGCGACGACCGTCTATGGCCTGCCGGCCCGACTGGCGCCCGGCGTGGAAGACCGGATCATCGAGGCCGTGAAGTCGCTGCTGCCGGCCAGCTTTGCCGCGGGCGGTTGAGCCGGCCGGCACGACGGGCTCACTTGCCTTTCCGCCCGGCGGACCCCTAAGATTCACTAGCCGTTGACGCAACCGTTCACGGGGCGGTCGCCCTCGTCAGGCAGTCGCGATGGCCAGGGCCAACGGCCACCGATCGAAGGAGTCCTACGCTATGGGATTGAGCTTTGAGAAAATGGCCGATCTGGTCGACCAACACCATTGGGACTACTGGCAGATCTTTCCCGATGAACTGCTGCTGGCCATCTTCTGGGAGGAGTCGACCTTTAGGACTTGTTCAAAAATAACTTAGCCGTTTCGTTTTCGTGGACAGATGGTGTAGTTCCATTTGGGTAGGACGGTATGTCGCAACAGCCGCACGGTTGCCTTCGCTTCGTCGGACACCTTGACTTTGGTCGGGTAGAGCTTGGTGTCCAACGATGCGCGGCAGCGAAAGCCCGTGCTCGACCGTGTCGTGCGGATGTTCTTCAGCATGACTTCGTAACTGGTCAGTGGCTCGCCGGCCCAATTGGCACTGATGAGGTTGAACATGCGGTGCTCGATCGGGTTCCACTTGGAGGCTCCTGCGGGATAATGCCCGACCGTGATCGTCAATCTGAATTCGTCAGCCAATTCTTGCAGGCCCACCTTCCAAGCCCAACAACGGTTGCCGTTGGCACCTCCGCTGTCGGCTTCGATGGCCAACCGAGACACACCCGAGTACCGACGCCGCCCAACCTTCAGCCACCACGAGCGAATGGCACGCACGGCAAAGGTCGCTGTCTGATGAGTTGTGCCGATCACGACATAGCCCTCATTGCGATTCTCGTCATAGATGCCGTAGGGATAGGCGCGGCCGCGGGCCAGTGTGGGAAAGTCGTGGTCCAGCACGTCGCGGTCCTCACACCGCCAACTGCGTCCGTTATTTTTGAAGTTGCCCACCAACTCCTTTTTCTTCGTATCCACACTGATTACCGGCCACCCTTGCCGTTGGAATCGCCGTCGCCGACGCCCCAACAGGCGGAATTGCTGATCCCGATAGGGATCTCTCTTCCCACCCAACCGCTTGCGGTTCGATCGCAACGATACCTCTGTGCTCGCAGCAACCGAGCCACCGTCACGTGCCCGACCGGTACGCCACGTCGCGTCAATGCAGCGGCCAGGTTGCGGGTGGTCTTGTGCGTCCACCGCAGACCACCCATCGGATCGCCAGCCGTCGCATCCCGCAACAGCCCCTTCAACAACTCCCGCACACGTGGCGTTTTTTTTCGACTCGTTTTCGTCCGCCGCCGGGACGCCGTACTCGCTCTGAAGACGCCACCTGTCCGCGTTCGCTTTCGCGCAATCCCCGGCGGATTGTCATACGGCTCAGGCCGGTGATTTCCGCCACCAACTGGACGCCCCCGTGTCCGCGTTGCCGGGCCACGATCCCGGCGAACAACCGCCGACTCCGTTCGTCCAACTCGGCCATCACTCGATTGATGGCCCGATGGTACGCAACCAAATCCGCATCGCTACGCGAGCGACATCCTCGGCAGCGACACCGGCGAATGCGCCTGCAATCCTTGTCTGCCATGACCGTCTCTCCATCCATGGAAGCGGAATACGCAGATTATACAAACGGCTAACTTATTTTTGAACAGCGACTTACCAATGCCCGGCAAATCGGCTGGAAACAGGGGGCCGTCGGCTTTGGCCAAGTGGAACCGAGCACCGTGACGCTGGCCAATCTGTGGGCGCGGGGGAAGTATCCGGGCGACGCGAATTGGACGCCCGCCGAGATTCTCATGTCCGAGCGAAAGGGGGTGCAGATCACTTCCCGCGTTTTGGCTCGATACTACGAGGCGTTGGGGAGCGTGCAGAGCGCTTTGAATGCGTACGCCGGCACGAGCAACTTGCACATCCCGCCGCGCTGGATTCACTGCCGCGACAAACTGCTGGCCATGAGCGACTACGACGACCAGGACGCGGTCAAGGCGGCGTTGAAGCTGGCCAAGCCCAACTCCGACCCGGATGTGGCGTTTCCCTGAGAGCCGCGCAGGGCGCTCGTTGTTACACACAAGTCGTTTGGACAGAAACGACAGAGGGTTCCATTGGGCCACTTTTCTTTAGCCCAGGCGTTTACGCCTGTGGAAAGGAAGCCAAGACACCATTTCCCTTTTCTTCCGGCCCCCTTCAGGGGGCGCGAAGGGATGATTCTGAGCCAATTTCCGCCAACGAACCAATCCGCCGCCCCCTGAAGGGGGCTTAAAAGGAAAAAATATCAACGATGGTCTCTTGTTCCACAGGCGTAAACGCCTGGGCTAGAGAAAAGACACAGAAGGGAAAAACCCGCTCGGTATATCTATCCGCCAACTTGTGTGAAACAACGAGGCGTGGGGCGGCCTGTCGCGTTGTTGGTCAACAGGCTCGCGATTTTCCAAAATCCTCTCCCGTTGCCCCGACCAACCTTCGGTCGGTGCCCGTAAAGGGGTCGCCCATAACCGCCGGCGTGTCAAGGCCCAGGCCAACGGATTTCTTGGGAAACTGCTAATTCGCTTGTCTCGCTGTTATAATGTGTGTGCCTGGTGAAGCGGAGTCGGGCTCTGCGGGGACGCAACCCGACAAGGAATAGCCAGGTTAGGGCGGGTGAATGACCCGTGATGCCCTGGCGGTATCCACTGCCAGGGCAGTTTTGTCTCACCGACTCATTCATTTGCTCTACTATGCCTCCGAAAATCCGACCCTGCCAAACACCAGCACACCCGCCGCAATTGGCAACGGCTTGTCACTCGTCGTCGCGCACCTAGTAGTCACCCATTCGTGCCGTCCGAGCCGAAGCCCGTCGCATATTGTATTGTTCACCGGTCACAGTGCCCAATCAGGAGGACAGTGCAGACTTGCGTCTCACGAGAACCCCTTTGCGGGCCAGCCGCGACCGTACTCGTGCGCGATATCGTGTTGCTCTCTACGCCGCCTGGTGGGCGTGCTCACGCTGCCAACGACGCAGCCGCTTCCAACATATCTCCGCCAGTTTGCGGGCCACCGCCACCCGTGCAATCTTTGCGCTGGATCGCTTCCGCACCCGCGTGTAAAAGTTCTTCAAGGCCGCGTCCTCGCGGATCGCCTTGATGGCCGCCTCCACGAGAATCCATCGCAACCACGTCGACCCTTGCCGTGTAATCGAACCGCGGTAGCAGTGTCCGCCCGACTGATGCACACGGCAGGTCAGCCCGGCGTACGCGCCGACCTGTTTTGCCATGCGGAAACGCTCCACTTCGCCGATTTCCGCCACGATCAACAACGCCGAGTACAGGCCGATGCCGTGAATCTCGGTCAAGGCTTCCGCTTGCGGAAAAGCCGCCGACATCCGCGCGATGTGCCGGTCGATGATCGTCGCTTGCCGTCCGAAATGTTTCAATCGCGCCAGTAGTTCGTCGCGGACCAGATTCTCGATCCAGCCGAAGTCTTGCCCACGAAACCAAGCTAAGCCGCGGACGCCGAAAGGAACCCGATAAGGGGCTTGCCGATTTTGCCTGGCCAACAAGGCCCGCAAGTGGATTTTCGCCTCGGCCAACTCGCGGCCCAGACGTGCCCGGCGGCGTGTCGAGCTCGCGGAGTTGCTGGTACGGCTCCGGCGGAATGTAGGCCAGCGGAATCTGGTTGATCCGCAACAGGTTCGCCAACAATTGGGCGTCCAGCTTGTCCGTTTTGGTGCGTTGTTGTACCATAGCCCGCAGACGAAACGGATGGGCCAATAAGATCGTACCGTACGGTCGGAGCAGGTCGTACAGCCAGCGATACGTTGCGCTGGCCTCGATGACCGCCCGAAAGGATCCCAACGCCTGGACGACGTTCACGATGCTGGCGGTGTCTTCACAGCGAACGGTGACGGGCTTGATAACTTCGCCCGTGTCGTTCACGGCGGCAATCACCACGGTCTCACGGTGCAAATCGATACCCACGTGCCACATGAATAGGTCTCCTTGTTTGGTGGAGGAAAGATGGATTCGTTACTGCTTCCATCCTACTCCACCAGCAAGGGGCCTATCACGCGGCGGTTATAGTATCAGGAGTCTTTATGAGTTGCCCATCTTGCTAACAAAGACTCCCGACCCCTTTAGTCCTTTAGATGCTCAGACGCCGAAAGCGGAGCCGGGCCGGCTTCGGCCGGCAAGGGCGTTTCCATGGTGATTGCCGCGCAAAACGGCGCAGCAACAGTCATCGCCGAAACGTAGTCGAGGCTGGCAACGGTCTTCTCGGGGCGCCGATTCTCCCAAACGCTCAAGTACAGGCGCAAGTAGATATTGGCCCCCTTGGTGGCCACATTTCGCCCTACCCACACCACTTGTCCGCGCATGGCGCGCTTCTTGTGGTCGTAGCTCCACCAATCGCGCACGTCCTCGCCGCAGACAATCGGGATCGTCGCCTGGCTGCCGTCGGCGTAGTGGATTTGATAGTGTCCGATGTTCGTGCCGTCGGCAACGCCGAACTGCGCATCGCCCCATTGCGCGGCGTGCAGGAGGTAGAGCGTTGCCACCCGCCTTTGGACTGGAATCGCCTTAACCTGCGACGGCTCCTTGGAAAGTCGCGTGCTTCCCAGTTGGATCGTCGCGCCGCCGATGCGGAATCTCACGCCGGCCAGGGTCTGTTCGCCGGAGCCGAGTTCCAACAGGTCGTTGCCTGCTATCGTTCCCTTCGACTTGGAGAGCGCCTCGTTGGTGCAGGCGCGAGGTCTAGATAGACCAGTCGCCCTTTGGGCTGATACAGCGGGCCGATCAACTCCGCCGCGGCCTCAGGGATGCCGAACCGCTCTGCGGCCATCGCGGGCGCATTCGCCTGGGCGACTGCACTCGCGGGCTTTGCAGCCGATGGGAGCGATCGCACAAAGTGCATCAGACCGGCAGCCGCGGTTTCCACCAGCGGCCGGCCACCCGCCGTCGGCGACCAAACGTGAATCGCCTCTCCGGCCGGTACAACCTGCTTTGTGCCGGTCGGTTCGGCGTCGGCGTCCAGCCCCACTTCCACGCGGCCAGCAAACACCTCAACGTCGCTCAGTCCCTCCTGATCGACCGCGATGCCGAACTCGGTGCCCAAGTCGACCACCGTGGCATCGGGCGTGCGGACCACGAAGCCCCGGGCCGCTGACGGCACACGCGCCTGAGCAGCCCTTGGGACAACAGTCCTCCGGTCGGCGACAGCGGTTCGAATTCGGCCGGCCCTTCCAAAATCACGTGGGCGCCGCTGGCGAAGGCGATCTCTGCAAGACCCGTGGCCAGAACGAGCCGGCGACCTGCCGGCAGGCGGCCGTCCGCTTGCGGCATACCCTCTTCTAACCATCGGGCATCCGCGCCGCCGCAAAGCTCAGCCACATAGATCGGCTTCAAGATGCGGTACAGCCGAATGCTGCCGAGCGTCACCGCCAAGAGTACGCTGGCGGCAAGGGTTGCATAGACGGCTATCCACCGAGTCCCGGTCAGACGGCTCTTGCTTCGCGGCCCAATCGTGGCCGTTGCCGGCACGCCGGATGGGGCCGCCCGCAATGACAAAGACACCGGCGCTTCGCCGGGCGTCTTGGTCGCGTCCAAGTAGTCGAGGAACTCCTCGATCTCAGCCAGCGGCATCCCCAACGCGATTGCCGTGCGAACCGCCTTGGCACGCTCTGGAAACGTAGCGGCACGCAGAAGCCTCTCCTTCGCGCGTTCGTGGGCCATGACGATGGGCTCCCTACACCCAACAGGCCTATTGCAGCACCAGTTCCGGTTACTAAATTATACCCGATCCAGCAAGTCTGCTCAACCACTTGGCGAGCACGAACCAAAGGTGTCGGCGCCCTTCCACCCGCATCCAGCATCGGCCTCCGTCTCATCAAGGGTACAGTTTCCAACACAGTTTGATCAGACGAACGTACTCACCGCGTTTTCCCGACGAAATCAGCCGGCCGCGGCAAGGGAACGTGTCATAGCCGATAGTCCCGCACCTGCTCCATCAAGCGGTTGGCTGCGGCCGCGTCGGGAACGTTGCTCACCCGATACATGACTCCGCCGGGCAAGTCGTGGCGGCGGAGCCGTTCGGCAAACCGCGGATAGTCGGCGAGCACGGCCACCGGCAGGTCGCCCACCCGCGCCTTCAGCCTCCACCAGCACGTCGAATGCCGGTGGAAAGCCGATGTCGTCCAACAACAGAATCGCCTTCAGGCCGCGGATCGTCGAGGCCGCCTTGAGCAAGTGCCGGCCGTTGCCGTGGACGTGGATCACGCCGCCGTCGAACGCGGCGAGAATCCGCTCGGCCGGTTCGCGGCCCCACTTCTCGAAATAGGCCACCGAGGTCATGTGATAAGGGTCGAGGCTTTCGGAGACGACGCGGCCGGGAATCCACTGGGCGAAATTGCTGAAGGTGCCGCCCTCGAAAAGGGGCACCGCCTCGAAGAACGTCCGCTGCACGGCGACGTTCAACTCGTAGGCAAAGTCGATCGCGCGGCGCACCTGCTCGGGACATTCCTCGACGCTGAGGTACGCGCGGGTAGCGCCCACCAGCTCGAACACGAAGTTCATGGCGTCGATCAGAATGAAGTGGCTGATGCCCCATTTGCCGCGGCTGCGTTCGACGAAGATATCGAGTTGCCGCAGGTATCGCTGCCACCAGGGGTGCGAGCGGTCGAAGCGGAGCCGGTCAAACTCCGACCAATCCTTCAACAGCGGCGGGACCATCGAGGAGATCCAGCCCACGTCGGGATGGGCCATGAAGCGGACCTCTCCGCCCAGCAGGCCGCCATACAGCCCCTGATCGAACTCGCTGAGATAGGCGCTGGGCATCGAGTCGTCTTCAACGGCTACGCACTCGGCCAACAGGCGGTCCCAAAAATCGGCCCGCTCGTGGGGATCGGGATAGCCGCACCCGGCATCGGGGTGCTGCCGCGCGAACTCGGCGATCGTCGGGCTTGGCACGGCCAGGGCGGCGAGAATCCGGTCGCCCGCCCGACGCTCATACAGCGCGGAAGCCGCTCCAAGACTGCCTGATAGTTCGGTTTGTAGGAGAGTGTCGTCATGGTTCGTCGGCAGGAGTAGGAGTTTTGGCGACCAGCGCATCGGCGGCGACCACGGCCGCCATGCCGGCCAGGGGAGTCACGGCTACCATGAGGAAGACGAGGTTGTAGTGGCCGCTGTGGTCGACGTAGCGTCCGATCAGCAGGCTGGCCACGGCGCCCATCACGTTTGCGATTGCGCCCAGGATGC
The DNA here is from genome assembly GCA_963759115.1 of uncultured Planctomycetaceae bacterium. Taxonomy (GTDB): domain Bacteria; phylum Planctomycetota; class Planctomycetia; order Pirellulales; family Thermoguttaceae; genus CAVWXT01. Next base: position 558,198 of record CAVWXT010000005.1, on the reverse strand, counting down.
CTGCCACGAAGCCGACCCTGGCCAGGGAGAACCCTTGAATGGCCGCCAGGTAATTGGCCATCAGGGCCATGATGCCGAAGGCCGCCGCCGCCAGCAGGGCAATGCTGAGATAGGGATTGGCGACATACCCGACGGCGCCGACCGGCACGATCAGCGCGGCGGCGATGAAGCTGGTGGCGGCCCGAGCCCGCCGCACGGGCCATTGCCGAGTTGCCAGGAGCTTGGCGGCCGCGCCGCCGGCCAGGTTTCCCACGTCCGCCCCGAGAAAGATCGGGATCGTGATGAGCCCCGCGCTCAGTTCGGCGAAGCCGCGCTGGTCGTGCATGTACTTGGGAATCCAATCGGAGCAGAAATACCAGCACGGATTGATAGTGGCGGAGGCGATTGCCAGCAACCAGAACGCGGGATGGCCGAGGGTTGCCGCCAACTGCTCGCCCAGGGAGGAAAAAGGGGACAGTCCCCGACCGGGAGCACAAATGGGGAGTGTCCCCTTTTTCCCAGTGGATGAGCCTTCCACGCAGCGCGAGCGGGTGAAGCCGAGCCAGAGCACGATCCAGCCGGCGCCAAGGCCGCCGACGGTAAGGAATGCCCAGCGCCAGCCCCAGGCATCGGCGATCGGGGAAATCAACAAGGGGGCGATCAGTGCGCCCGCCGCGGCGCCGCTATTGAACAGCCCGTTGCCCAGCGCACGATCCGCCGGGGGGAGCACGTTGGCAGTGACGCGAAGCGCGCACGGCGTGTTGAAGGCCTCGCCCGCGCCGAGCATCGCCCGCATCCCGGCCAGCATCCGCGCCTGGAGACCCAACCGGCCGCCGCGCCGGCCAGCGACCAGAGTGCGACGGCCAGGGCGTAGGTGCCCCTGACCGGACAGCGGTCGGCCAGCCATCCCGCGGGGAGTTGCACCACGGCGTAGGTCCATCGAAACGCGGCCAGCAACCCGCCAAATCCCTCGTTGGACAGCCCGAACTCGCGGCAGATCGACGTGGAACAGATCGCCATGGCCTGGCGATCCATATAGTTCAACACAGTAGCCAGGAACAGCAAGACGCAAACCCACCACCGCCAGGCGGCGGCGCCTTGCAGAGCGTCCCCGTTTCCGGCATCAAACACGGGACCGCAGGCCGTCGGCGGATTCTTCGTCGCTCGCATCACGGAGTCACCAAATCCATGACGGCCGGGTCATCGCCGAGTCGCGGCAACAGCTCTTCAGCATACAGCAAGGCACGCGGCAAATGGAACGGGTCCTTCACCGGCAGGGCGAGCACGTCGTCGACCGGCTGCCCACGGCGACCCAAGCGGTTGCGCCATTCGCCGTTCGGGCGCACCGGGTAATGCGTGAAGGCGTAATTGTGGACGCGCTCATACCAGTCCAGGCACCATCTCTCGCGAAGCTCGGCATAGGCCAACAGCACGGCATACATCGCTTCCACAGCCACCCACCACGGCTTGTAGTCGGCATAGGGCCAATAGGGCTTTCCGCCCGCCAGGTCGATGGCCAGGTAGATGCCGCCCCACTGTTCGTCCCACCCCTTATCCAAGTGCCAGCGAATCACCTCGCCGCAGCGGGCGATGTCCTCGCGCCGGCCGGACTGCCGGAAGATATGGATCAGCGCCCACATGCTCTCAAAGGCGTGGCCCGGCAGACAACACTGTCCGATCGCGCCGGGTAGCCGCCGATTCTCCAGGTCGAGGAACTCGATGACGGCCCGATCCTTTTGGGAAACAAAGTGATCCAATATCTCCTGGGCCAGGCGAAGGCCGTGCTCTTGGAGGCGAGACTCACCCAGGGCAAGCCCCGCCTCCCAGAACGCCAGCGAAAAGAGCATTCTGATGCCGTGGGCCTTCGTGCCCGGCGGCAACTCGTAGGGAAAGATTCCGTATGATCCCGGCTGAGCCAATCGGGCGCTCACCGATTCGTACGTCGCATGGATCAATTCTTGGCACGGAGCCGACTGCGTCAGTCGAAAATAGGCCGACAGGCCCAGCAAGGCAAAGCCGTCGGTGTAGATGCTGTCGGCATCCTGGAGCACGTCGCCCTGCCGCGACACGCGGAAGACCCATTGGCCGCGCGGGTTCCGGCCGAAGCGGACACAGAAGTCGTACAGCCGATCGGCCGCCTCGCGATATTCGCTGCCAGGGCGTCGGGCCGCCAACGTGGCGAAGACCCACAGGGCGCGGGTCTGGGACCAGAGATACTTGTCGGTGGAGAGTATCTGCCCCTGCTCGTCCAGACACGTCAGCAGCCCGCCGTATTGGCGATCGACGGCGTGCCGCAGCCAGAACGGCACGACGCGGTCGTACAGTTCGCCCTGAAGATACTCGGCGAGTTGTCGGAAACCCATCTTGCTCATGGCGTGGCTCGCTCGATGGTCAGACATGCGTTTCGAACGCCCAAGGCAGGAAAGCGGTACTCGACAATGGTGGCCGGAAACTCGATGCCGTAGCTCGGCGACACGTGTCCTGGGACGAGTGCGATCGTCAGGTCGCCGCTGAAACACAGCCGCCAGCGGTGGCGCGAGGTTCGCAAGTCAAGGGCGGTGGGCGATCGCTCCACGGCGGTGACGCCTGCCGCCAGGTGCAGCCGGCCGCAGAAAACCTCTCCAGACGGCTTGGAACGGGTCGGAGCAACGACGTCCGTAACCTGGAGACGAGCCTGCGCCAAATCCCAAGCGATTTCTCGTTCCACGCGCCATCCCAGTTCCGCATAGCCCAGATGATGCCCGCGGAAGCAGACGCCTTCGGCGTCGGTTTTCCACAGATCCACCGCGGCCTGGCAGCGGTCCTGCATGGCGAACAGGTCGCGCGGATCGAACGCCTGCTGCTGGCGATCGTCCAGTTGCACGACATTGTGGGCGGCCGTCGAGCGATAGGCGTTTCGTGCGGCAGCATCGGCGCTATACACCATCGCGCCGGGATCGACGATCAGGTCCTCGCCACAATCCTGGCACTCGAAGGAAAGCTGATCGCAGTGGTTGTGGCCGCCGCCTGACATGGCGTTGATCGGGCCGCAGCGCACGATCAGACTCGCCTCGGCCGTTTTGGCTACGGCGTAGCCATTGTGAGGATACAGACCTGCGACGGGCCACGCCGAACGGAGAGAATCCCTGCCGGGCGCCGGTCTTCCCAAAAGCCAAATGGTGTCGGCCGACTGGTCGGACACGTCCGTGGTCAGGCATGGCCCGTCGAGACGACAAGCGCCGACGGCCAGGATGTGGCGGTGATCCCGGTATTCCTGCCCAACGTAGTCATGGAGCACCAGGATACGCCCATTGTCGTTGTCGCCGACCTGGGGCGCCAGGCCGTTAGGCTTGGTGTACACGTCGAGGAAGCGGAGCTGCGCGGCCGAGCTGCGCCTCGGCGGCGGGCGAGAGTCCGCGCCCGTTTCGCTCCAACAGCAGAGTTGCCAGCAGCACGCTCTCGGTCGCGAAGCGATGGTAGGGGACGCTGCCCTCGTAGTGCGTGCCGTCCGGCGAGAACTGCACCGACAATTCGCCCTCGATTTCGTAGTGTACGAACTCCAACAGCGCGGTCCCGGCGGGATGTCGGGCCAACTCGGCGGCGCCGAAGGCAAGCCCTACCAGATTGTTCAAGTAGTGATTGTTGCGGCGGCCGTCTTCGTCGATTTCAAGATCGTCAAGAATGAATTGGACGTGCCGCACGATCGACTCGACCCCCATCCGGTCCATGAACTCCGCGTGGCCGGCACACGCCTCGATGAGCCGCAGCGCGAAGGTCAGGTTTGCCAATCGGATGCCCACCACCATCGCGCAGGTCCAGTTCACGCCGCGCGGAAAGGGGTTCTCCTCGACCCAGTTGCCAAGCTGAGCGAGGACTTCCCGGGCATAGGCATCGTCGCCGGTCTGGCAGAAGGCTTCGCCCAGAACGGCGAGGTGGAAGAACGAGGAGAGGTCCCAAGGAACCTTCAGGTCGGACGGGTCGTCGATCGAGTAGAAGTGCCCCGGATAGGTTTCTTCGCCCGTTCCCCGGTCAACCTTGCGCCAGTTCCAAGTTGGGTAGATCACGTCCCCGCGCCAACGGATTCCGGACTTGAAGTCCCGCTGCCAGTCGATGGGGTCGCCCAGCGGCGTTGGGCCGCTGCCGAGGATGTCGAACTCGTGACGCACGATTCGGGCAGCGGCATCCACAATTTCCTGTTGTCGTGCCGGCAAACACTGGTCGAGCAGACGGATTCGGGCCGGCACGTCGGCGGCCGCGAAGAACCAGTCGCCGCGATTCTGCCGGTACCAGTTGATTCGCCCGCCTGGGGGGAAGGCCGCCAACTCCGCCAGCAGATCGGCCAGGCGGCGGCTAAGCTCGCCGCGGCGTCGCTCCCGCGCATCAAGCCTTTCGTGGCTCTCGTAGCTCGGCGATTCTTCACAGTCGAGGCGGCCGGCGGCCAAGGTGGCGTCCTCCCGGATCAGGTCTGCACGTCACGACGTTCCACCCCACCAGTCTCCTCGACCGTCCCCGGCACGGCAAGGGGGAGTATGAGGCCTATCCGAACGGCATGGCCGACTTGAAGCGGGTAAGGTGCCATAGCGGTGGCCGCACACTGCGAGGCCGCCAAGGCTGTCCCTTGCGAAAAGGTGACGCATCCTGACGAAAACTGTGGCCCGGACGGTCATTTCAGGCGAAGAGTCCTCGCAACGACAAGCGAGAAGCGATTGTCGACGTAATGCCGCCGGGGGTTGCCAGTTGCGATTCCGGTGGGCTGGCTCTCTTTTGCCGATATCGCGTTTCCGGCCTAACATTGGGCAAAGTCGGGAACCGCTGGCAACTCTCCGCAATCCGCACTCGTTGAGGACGACACAATGCGATCTCGCTCGAAGAACCGCCGGTCGATGCTCTCTCTCATCGCCATGCTTTGGGGAATCGCCGGACCACTGGCTGCTCAGGCCGCGGACGTCCCCTCCGGCTCGCCGGCTACCGTTGCCGAAGCCGCCAAGGCGATCGACTTGGCGACGTTCCCGCTGATGGCCGGCGCCAAAGACGTACAACACCGCAACCTGGCTGGGCTGTCTTACACGGCCCAGGGCACGGTGAAGAGTGTTCTTGAGTTCCATCGCAAGCAACTTCTCGACAAACAGTGGAAGGAGCTGCCTGGCGGGTACGTCTCGGACCAGGACGCCAGCGTCACGTTTGCCCGCGATGGTTTCTTGTTGTCGATGTCTGCCTATCCAACTGGTGAGGCGGATGCGACGAGTGTCACGCTTACCAGTCACGGAAACGTGGAGCTGGGCAAACTGCCCGTGCCCCCAGGGGTCAAGCCATTTTTTGGCGGGCCGGTCAGCACCGCATACATCAAGGACGCCTCGGTGGACCAGACGGCGGATGCCTGTCGCAAGCTGCTCGTGGCACAGGGCTGGCAACCTTATGGCACGGCCGGCAATACGCAGTTCTTCAAACAGAACGCCGTCCGTTTGGCCGCCACCGTATCAGCGGCGCCGGCTCAAGGAGGAAAGACCGTCATCGACTACAACGCCGTGCTGATGTCGGTGGATCTTCCCGCTCCGGCCGACACGGACCAACTGCAGTACGCCGACGTGACGACTCAACTTTCCTTCGACAGCAAGGCGACCGAGCACGACATCGCCGACTTCTACCGCAAGACGCTTGCCAAGGCCGACTGGAAGGCCACCACGGAGAACCCGTTCAAGATCGACTTCAAGGACATGCTGATCTTCCGCAATCCGCAGAAGGACATGCTCACGCTGGAGATGCGTGGCGTGGACGGCAAAACCCGCGTCTCGCTGAAGCATCAATTGGCCGCCCAAGTGGCCGAGATCGACGGGCAACTCAAGGCCGAAGCCGAGCGGCGGAAGGCCGAAAGGAGCAAGCCGCTGCCGAAGCTGATGGTGGCGTTGCCCCCGGACGCAAAGGACGTCAAGCTGACGAAGAACCGGATCGAGTTTCAGGTTGCCGCCGGGCAGGCAAAAGCGGTGGTCGAGTCGTGGCGAAAACAGTTCGCCAAAGACGGCTGGAAAGAGGAGGTCGCCGCCTTGGAAGGCATGGCCGGGTCGATCTCGTTCAACAAGGAGAGCCAGGGCCTTTCCGTGTTCTACTCGGATACCGGGTTCCTACCCGCCGAGGTCACGATCCAGGCCACCGGCGTGGAACTGGAGCAAGCGGTTGAGAGGAAGTAGCCGCACGACGATGGTGGCCGCCCAGGCTGCTCCTGGAGAATGGCCGCATCAATTCGCCGGGAAAAATATTGGAGTGCGACCGGCTCCGCCGCCTCGCTTATCATGTACCCGCCGGTGGTGTACACTGATTGCCAGCCATCGATCCCTAGCCGTGGGCCCCGACATGGACCAACACGAAATCGACCTCTGGCACATGCGACGCGCCCTGGAATTGGCCGTCCGGGGAGAGGGTTCTCGTCGAACCGAACCCGATGGTGGGGTGCGTCGTGGCTCGCGGGGCCGAGATCATCGGCGAGGGCTGGCACCGGCGATTCGGTGAAGCCCATGCCGAAGTCGAGGCCCTGCGCATCGCCGGCGACCGTGCGGCCGGCGCCACGCTCTACGTCACGCTCGAACCGTGCTGCCACGTCGGCAAGACCCCGCCCTGCACGCGGGCCGTGTTGGCGGCGGGCGTGCGCCGCGTCGTGGCCGCCCAGCCCGACCCCTTCCCGCAAGTCCGGGCGCCGGCATTGCCGAACTGCGGGCCGGCGGCGCGAGCGTGGAGGTGGGCCTGCTGGAAACGGAGGCCCGCCGGCTGAACGCTCCTTTTCTGAAGCTCGTCGAAACCGGCCGGCCGTGGATCATTGCCAAGTGGGCCATGACGCTCGACGGCAAGATGGCGACGCGCAGCGGCGAGAGCCGCTGGATTTCCAGCCCGCAGTCGCGGCAACTCGTTCACGCCTTGCGCGGGCGGATGGACGCGATCGTGGTGGGGCGGGAGACGGCCGTGCGGGACGATCCCTTGTTGACGGCCCGGCCGCCTGGCCCGCGGACCGCCCTCCGCGTGGTCCTCGATACGCACGCGGCGTTGGGCAGCGACAGTCAGCTCGTGCGAACCGCGCGAGAAGCTCCGGTGCTGGTGGCCGTCGGCGCGGCATCGCCCCCCGCCAACCGCGAGCGGCTCAACGATGCCGGCTGCGAAGTGTTCGTCTGCGAGGGCGAGACTCCCGCCACCCGGCTGGACGCCTTGCTGCGGGAACTGGGCCGGCGGAAGTTGACCAACGTGTTGGTCGAAGGCGGCGGCCGCCTGTTGGGCAGTTTGATCGATGCCCGGCAGATCGACGAGATCCGCGTCTTCATCGCCCCGAAACTCTTCAGCGGCGCGACCGCCGGCACAGCCGTCGCCGGTGAGGGCATCGCTGCGGTTGCCGACGCGCTGCAGTTGGAGACGCCGGAAGTGCAGCCTGTGGGCGGGGATCTGTACGTCCGCGCCCGCGTGCTGTCGCCGCACGAATCACGGCCCATGTAGACGCGGCATCTTGCCGCGTTATTTCGGCATGAGTTGTCGTTCTTGAGACCCGGTTGGAAGCGGCAGGATGCCGCTTCTACAAACGAACCCGGTGGGCGGTGCCCTACGTCGGCTGCCTCACGGCCCGATGCTGGCCGGGCTCTTGGCGAGGAAATCGCGAGGACTGCGGTTCGTGTAGTAGGGGTAGTCGATCGCACCGGTGGCCGGTCCGGGATTGACGCCCTCGGCCTCACCTCGGCCGCAGCAGAGCGGGCAGCCGTGTCCGCCGCACAGCCGACAAACATGGGCTCGGCCGGGATCAGGGCAGTTCTCGCCGTCGGCGGCCTGGCCGTTCTCGGCGACTTGGGGGCAACAGCCGTTGGTGCATGCGGAGCGTTTCGCCTGCTGCGTGACGCAGCCGGTCAGCCCGACCAGAACAACCACCGCCAATACTGAGAAGATCGCGCGTTTCATGTCGGAGGATTCCTTATATGCTCTTGTCCTTGCAGGGCGGCGAAAGGGTTCTCGTGCGGGAAAGCTCGCCTCTGCCTTCATCAGACATCGGCCCGACATCCCGTAGAGTCCAGAAAATCGGCAGAACCGTTGCTTTCCGCAGGACTCGCATCCGCCAACCGGCATGACTTGGAGCCGCGTGGCATAGAAGGGGTAATGTGCCCCGAGTTTGCGGGCGCACGGCCGCCAGATCGCAACGGTAGAGCCCACGACGATCTGCTAGACGCCGAGATGTCGGTGGGCGGTGCCCACCCTACGCTGACTGCCAGACGCCCAGATGTCGGTGGGCTGTTCCCACCCTACGCATGCATCCTATTCGACTCTGCCATCCCATATTTTCCATTACCCCATTTCCCACAGCGACCGGCGACTCCCCGTCGTTCTTCCGCTCTTGGTCGAAATGGCGGAATGTGTTACAAGGGGCGCCGCTGGCCCGCGACCGGTCGCCACGGGGTGGATGCCTTCGCGCAAACGACAGCGCCCACCCCACCGATTGGTGAGAGAACAAGCTGGATCACCGGGGGATTGCTCACTATGAACTTCGGCCGAGTCGTGCGGATGGCGATCCGCTACAAGTTCACCTTCGCCGCCACGATCGTCTCCGCTTTGATGGTCGCGATCCTTTGGGGCGTCAACATCGGCGCCGTCTACCCCGTGGTCGAGGTGGTCTTCAAGAACAAGTCGATGCAGCAATGGGTCGACGAGAAAATCACGGAGCACCAAGCGATCGTCTGCCGCCAAGTCGTCCGAACTCGAGCAGTTGCAGCGGAAAACTGGCCGCCGCAGAGCAGAGCGGCGATACGGCGCTGGCGGGGCAAATCCAGCAAACAATCCACGACGCGGAATACGATCGCTCCAAGGCGGACTACAGCTTGTGGGGAGCGTTGATCGCCAAGCCGTACATCGACGCCTATCTGCCGGCCGACCCGTTCCAGACGCTGGTGTTCATCACCGTCTTCCTGCTGCTGGGAACGGTGCTCAAAGACGTTTTCCTGGTGGCCAACAACGTGTTGGTGGCGCGGTTGGCCCAACTGGCCACGTTCGATTTGCGGAAGCTGTTCTACCGCCGCACGTTGCGGATGGACCTGGCCACCTTCGGCGAAGACGGCACCGCCGACCTGATGAGCCGCTTCACCAACGACATGAACCAAGTGGCCAAGGGGCTGGACTCGCTGTTCGGCAAGCTGATTCGCGAGCCGCTGAAGATGTTCGCCTGCCTGGCCGGGGCGGCGTTCTTTAGCTGGCGGCTGCTGCTGCTCACCTTGTTCATTACGCCCGTGGCGGCCTTCTCGATCCGCTGGCTGGCCAAGATGCTCAAGCGGGCGAACCGCCGGGCGATGGAAGAAATGGCCGGCATCTACACGACCCTCGAAGAAACCTTCCGCAGCATCAAGATCGTCAAGGCGTTCACCACCGAATCGCAGGAACGCAAGCGATTCCACGACAACAACAAGAGCTACTACCACAAGTCGATGCGCATCGCCCGCTACGATTCGCTCAGCCATCCGATGACCGAAGTGCTGGGCATCGCCACGGTCTCGCGTGGTGATGATCGTGGGCGGATGGCTGATCTTCTCGCCGAAGCCGACGGCTGCTTGGGATGAGCCTGAGCAACTGGCGCATCGGCCAGAGCGCCATGCTGACGTTTTTCGCCCTGCTGGCCGGCATGGCCGACCCGCTGCGGAAGATGTCGGACATTTTCAGCAGTCTGCAGGCGGGCTTTGCCGCCGTCCGACCGCATTTTCTCGCGGCTCGACCGCCAGCCGCACGGTCCGCGACCCGAAGCAGCCGGCCCCCTTCCAACGCCATCACCGCGAGCTGGCGTTCGAGAACGTCGGCTTCGCCTATCAGCCGGACAAGCCGGTGCTCGAAGAAATCAACCTGAAGATCGCCTTCGGCGAGACGATCGCCATTGTCGGCCCGAACGGCTGCGGCAAGAGCACGCTGGCCAACCTGATTCCGCGTTTTGCCGATCCGACCACCGGCGTGGTGAAGCTCGACGGCGTGCCGCTGCCCGACATGCGGCTGCGCGACCTTCGCGGCCAGATCGGACTGGTCACGCAGGAGACGATGCTCTTCGACGACACGATTTTCAACAACATCCGCTACGGCACGCCGCACGCCACGCGCGAGCAAGTGATCGAGGCCGCCAAGCAGGCCCACGCCCATCGCTTCATCGAGCACGAGCTGCCCCACGGCTACGAGACCTCGGCCGGCGCGTTGGGCAATTGCCTTTCCGGCGGGCAGCGGCAGCGCATCGCCCTGGCCCGGGCCATCCTCCGCGACCCGGCCATCCTGATCCTCGACGAGGCCACCAGCCAGGTCGACCTGGAGAGCGAGCAGGCGATCCAGCAGGTGTTGGAGAAGTTCACCCAGGGCCGAACCACCGATCCTCATCACCCATCGGCTGGCCGTCTTGTCGCTGGCCGATCGGATCGTGGTGATGCAAGCCGGCCGGATTCTCGACGTCGGCCGCCACGAGGAGCTGCTGACCCGCTGCGGCCTCTACCGCCGGCTGTATCAGATCCATTTCGAGGACCTGAAGCAGACGGCGTGAGGACGGGTGACGCGGGTTCTCTTGCCCGGGGTCGGCAGCCGCGGCAGAAGTGGCTGGCTCGGCCGAGCCTTCCGTGCTTGTCCTTACCCACATTTTGTCCCGTAGGGACGTACGATAGTAGCCCAGCAGTTTACTGCTGGGAGGAATAGAGAGAATATATTGTGAGTCCCGTAGGGACGACCGAATGGGTAATTCGCGGATCATTTTCGGTTGTCCCTACGGGACGAAGTTGGTATCGGTATCCCCTTCTCCCCAGCGATGAATCGCTGGGCTACTGTCGAACGACCCTACGGGTCGAAGACCCTCGCATTTATCGCAATATCACGCTACGAGATGTGGGTAACGACAATGCCTTCGGGGACGGGCTCCCGTGACGGCGTTATATCCCCTTCCTGCAAGCCGCGATCGCATCGCGGCCGTCGTCACCTAGAAACTTCGGTGAAGCCTCTTGACAAGAAAACACGGCCCGCTACAATAACCTAAAGACTTAGGTTTCAGGCGTAGAACGGGATTCATTCCGTTCCTCCCCAATGATGAGCGGAACGAATTCCGCTCTGCGACGGCGGCAACTCTTGCGGAGCGAACCATGGAAGAACCGACCCCCAGCGGCCGAGAACTGGAAATCCTCAAGGTGCTTTGGGAACTGGGACCGGCCAGCGTCCGCGAGGTCCACCGCCGGCTCTGCCCGAACGACGAGCTGGCCTTCAATACCGTGCAGACGCTGCTGCGGATCATGGACGACAAGGGGCTGGTCTCGCACAAGCGGCGCGGGCGGACCTTCGTCTACACGCCCCATTACAGCCGCGAGCGGGCCACGTCGCGGTTCCTTCAGCAGGTCTTCGACGGCGCGATCGACCAGGTCGTGGTGAGCATGTTGAGCACCACGGACTCCAGCCCCGAAGAACTTCGGCAGTTGGAACGGATCATTTCCCAAGCCCGCCGCCAAAAGCAGCGTGAGCAGCAGAAAGAGGAGCCCTAACATGCCAGGGGACTGTCCCGATTTTCGCGGCGCGAGCGACGTTGCGTCGGCAGCCGGCGCAATCGCCGCGAAAATGGGACTGTCCCCCTTGCGTTTCTTGACGCGGCAGCAGAAAGAGGAGCCATGAAATGTCTTGGAACGATGCCCTCTACTCGTGGCTGGTGCGTTCGGCCCTCGTGAGTCTGGTGGTCTTGGCGGCCGGCAGCGGGGCCGTGTTGCTGTGCCGCCAACCGACGCGGCGGGTGCGGATCATCACACTGAGCCTGATCGGTTGTCTGGTGGCGCCTTGGCTGGGCATGATCCCCGGTTATCCCCAGTTGGCGGCTGATTGGCGGGACGCCGTGGTCCTCGACCGGCGCGAAGCGACGCCGCTCCGCGCGATCGATGGAACGGCCGATCGAGTGTCCGAGCCGGTGCCCGAGCGGTCGGTCGAGCAGACCGTCGCGCAAACCGCCAGGCAAACGGCACCGCATGTCGCAACGCTGTCCCTCCCGGTTCACAGTGTAGAGTCGGTGCCCGCCGTGGAAACAGCCGAGATGCCGGCCAACGGCGTCGCTCTTGCTTCGTGGATCGTCGCCCTGTATCTGCTGGGCGTGGCCATCGGGGCCGCGTGGTGGCTGGTTGGCCTGGCTGGCCTGGCGCGGATCCTCTGGACGGCGCAACCGGCACCTCCACTCTGCCGGGAGTTGCTCGGCGAGATCGCCGGGCGACGCGGCGACCGGGTGCGGCTGCTGGTTAGCCGATGCCTGAGCCAGCCCTTCGCGGCTGCCTGGGGGCGGCCGGTGATCGTCGTGCCCCAAAGCCTCTGCGGCGACGGGCAATCGCTGCGGTGGTGCCTGGCCCACGAATGGTCGCACGTCGAACGCCGCGACTTCCGCGTGTGGCTGATGGCCGGTCTGGTGCGGGTCCTGTTTTTCTATCACCCGTTGGTGTGGTGGCTGCGGCGGCAGCTTCGCCTCTGCCAGGATTTCGTGGCCGACGCCCACGCGGCCCGCCAGGCGCCGCAGCCCGAGGATTATGCCGAGTTTCTCACGGTTCGGGCCGCCGCCGGGTCGCTGCACCCGGCGATCGTCGGCCTGGGGATGGGATTTCGCAAGTCGGAACTCTACAGGAGGATCGTCATGCTCGTACAGAATCACCCGATCGAAAGCCGCGCACCGCGGCTGTGGAGTGTCTCGGTAACATTGGCAGGGCTGATCTTGATCGCTGCCGTGGCGGCGATGTTGAGCGTTCCGAAAGCGGACGCCCAGGGGCAAGCCGCCGACCCGTTCGCCGACGGCGGCGCGAAGCCTGCGCCAGCCGGCACAAAGCCCTCGGAGTCGCAACCGCCGTTCACGGCCAGGCTACCCAACGGCATCACGGTGGAGTTGCTCGGCGTCTGCGAGAATCCGTCGCAGGATCGGCGCTGGTGGCGTCCCGACGGCTCGCCGCTGGCCGAGCGGCCCTATGACACGGTTCACGCCGAAGTACATGCGGAAAAGGACCATGTGGCCCGCGAGGTCGCCGTCTTGCTGCGCAATTTGCCGGCCGAGCCGGTCAGCGTAGAGTTGTTGTCCGACCCTGCGTACAACGGCGCCGGCGGCGGCCTCGATCGAGTAGTCAAGGACGGGACGATGCTGGAGGCCATCGCGATGAGCCTGCCGGCCAAGCCGACGGTGACGATTCGCGTCGGCGTCGCGGCCGGACCGTGGCAGACCGTCAAAGAGAGCCAACGCGGCGACCAGGCGACGGGGGCAAACAACGTGGGCGTTGCCTTCTCGCACGTCTATGAGAAAGACGGTGGCATTTTTGTCGCCGTCGCCCACAACATCAGTGGTCCGCAGTCCCGTGTCGTCGCGGTCGACAACGACGGCAAGGAACATGCCGCAAGCTCATCGAGCGGAAACGGCGCCGGCGGGTTCCATCTGCTTTCGGCCATGTTTTCGGGGCTTTCGCTGAAGGATATTCAGGTGTTCCGCCTGCAAAGCCGGCCGTACCAATGGCTTGAGTTCCGCGACGTGTCGCTGCATCCGGGGCACAAGACGCGCGTCACCACTGTTGTCTCGGTGCCATTGTTCGAGCCGAAGGCACGGCCAGTCCGCATCGGGACGCAGGCGGCTTCGCCCATCGACAGTGAGGCCGCCGAGAAGATCAAGGAGGCCCTGGCAGGGCCCACGCAGCTTGAATTCGTCGAGATGCCGTTGCAAGATGTTGTCGACTACCTGAAGGACTATCACGGCATCGAAATCCAACTCGACAAGAAGGCAATGGACGACGTGGGCATCGGATCGGATACGCCGATCACGAAGAACCTCAAAGGTATTACGCTGCGGTCCGCCCTCCGGTTGTTGCTCAAAGAGAAGGGCCTGACTTACGTGATTCAGGATGAAATGCTGCTTATCACGACTCCCGAAGAGGCCGACAACCACTTGGAAACCACTATCTACCCAGTCGGCGATCTGGTGCTGCCGCCCAATTCCACGGCCGAAACGCAACCGGACTTCGATTCGCTGATGGAAGTGATCAAGACCACCGTCAAACCGGCGACGTGGGACAACAACGAGGGGCCCGGCTCAATTGTGCCGTTCGAGAACAATCTGAGCATCACGGTCGCCCAAACGCAGGAAGTACATGAGGAAATTGCGCGGTTGTTGGAGAAACTCCGCGCGGTCAGCCGCGAGCAGGGCAAGGAAGGGCGGCCGTTGTTCAAACCGCGGCCCAAGACAAAGGTCGACGCCGCGCTGCGCAACAAAGCGCCTGGCGGCGAGAAAAAACCGGCCAAGTCCGATCCGCCTGTGAAACCGTGAGACTCTGACCTCTTGGCGGACCAGTTGTCGCAGGCGGAGGATGCCACGTCCTGAGGCTGTGAATTTGTGCAGGAAACCGCTGATAGGGGTAGGGAAGGCCGGTTAAGTTCCCGGCCTCCCCTCCCTCCGAACCGGACTGGCGGATTTCCCGCATCCGGCTCTCCGGTTAGTGGTGTTACCTCGTAGAGGATTGGTGAACCGAGCGCGGGAAGGAAACAAGGTTCCTTCTCGGGATCGGCAGAAGCGAAAGGCCCTGACCTTCACGGGAAGGCCACCAACATGCAACATCGACGGTGCGGCCAATCTGAGCCAAGTTACGTGTGCCTGACGCAGTCCGTCGTGGCTAGTCGTTGCCGACACTCGCGGTACGGTGTGGTTTTGGCCGTGCGTCATGTTTCATCCACTTTCCTGCGTCCCTTTGCTCGACGGGCATTGCCCCGCTTCCTCGCTCGTATGGACGCTCTGACTCCTGGGCGGTCGATTCTTCGTATCCTTATCAGGGACAATGAACTTCGTCCTTGTACCCGCCCAGGTCTCCTTGCTTCATGTATCAAACCTTCCGACCGTTCCGCCTCCAACCACCTGTTGCCGCCTCTGGGGCTTGGTTTGGTTTCCCCCCGGAGCTTACCGCGCGGTCTGCCGACCGCATCCCTTGCGAGGACCACAGCGTCACTTGGGCTTCGCCTTTTCCTAGCAGGCTCGCCACGACAACCGGCCGAATCGAGTTCGTCATCCTGCGGACCAGCCGTTCACCTTCAGTTGCTCTCCACCCCCTCTCACGAGGACGCAGTTACTTTCGGTTACGAAGTTCAAACCCAATTTCGACAAGGACTTGCACCTTGCTGATTCGATACACTCACAAGCGCACTAGGAGGCGACTCCAGTCGCCGATCGTGCGGCGAAACACCGGAAATTCGGCGACTGGAGTCGCCTCCCACAATAAGTTCACACGCTCCCTGTGTGGACCGCGAGGGAATCGCTGGGAGCAACAAAAAGCCCCCCCATCGCAATGGGAGGGCTTTCGTTGATGACAGGGACGCGGATCTCGCTAACGGTTGAAGTCGATGCCCATCGTCAGACCGTTGATGAAGACGTTTTCGCGGTTGTGCGACAGGTCGATCCCGAACACCGTGCCGTCATTGTGGAGAGTATAGTCGATCGTGGAGTCGCCGCGGGCGATGCCGCCCACCCACATGCCCGTCCAACCGGCGTGGAAGGAAAGGGCGCTGGTGATCTGGTAGCGGGCTTCCAACCGGAGTTCGACGCCGGGCGACCATACTTGTGGGGAAGCATCATACGTGGATGTGCTTCCCCCCATCAACCATGGGCTAAATGTGCTACCGCTCGCAGTTTCCGACGTCCGCGGTGGCGTGGTCGGGCTGGTACCGGTAATTCCAGGATTCAGATTGGGGCCAAAATTCACAAACTGATGGATGTTCTGGCAGTTCAAGCCGGCCAGGAAACGTCCCTCGGTCGATAGCATCCATCGTCCCTGCTTCTTGAACCAGCGTCCCCCAAGTTCACCGCCCACGATATGGTTCCCGGCGACACTGTTCCATTCGCTTCCATTGAGGAAGTCGGCGGCCGTCTTGGCGGGTGTTGGGGGGCCCAGTGTGACGTCGAAGTGATCGTTGAACTCCATGTAGCGGGGGCCAGCGAAGAACTCGAACGTGCCTCCTTCGTGACACGTTCGGAAGCGGTGGAGATACATCAACTCCACGCTCCACGTATCCACAAAGTGGCTCATGGTAACGTTTTGGACCGTCAGAGGCAGGGGGTTGTTTGCAGTGCCCCCGTTCGGATCCACTACA
The DNA here is from genome assembly GCA_963759115.1 of uncultured Planctomycetaceae bacterium. Taxonomy (GTDB): domain Bacteria; phylum Planctomycetota; class Planctomycetia; order Pirellulales; family Thermoguttaceae; genus CAVWXT01. The sequence goes on along the minus strand of CAVWXT010000005.1, from coordinate 542,142 downwards.
CCCATGAGGTGATTCAGGCCAAAGGGTCCAAACGGCTCGTCCTGAAGCACAATGTTGGCTAAAGGAGCGAAAAAAGTGTCTGACGTACGGAGTGGCTGGTAAAGGCTGGCGAACCAACCGTTGCTGTCTTCGACGCGTCCGAACTCATAACGGACTCCCGCGGCGAAGTCGCTTTGGAATTGGCTCGTATCCAGTGTGTTCGAGTCGACCCGCACATCATCCGGAAATATGCCCAAGACAACGTTGCGAGTGAGGTTGGGAAAGCCCACGGGCGTGGCCTTGGGTTGGGAGATGTTCCACCAGAGGAAATCGGCCTGGGCGAAGTAGCCTTCGTTCGGCTCAATATCGCCGCCCATCGTGCTTACGTCGGCGGGGGCGAAGAGCTGGAACCCCAGCGGCCCCTGGCCATAACTTGGCGCCGCCAGAAGGAGCACGAAAAGTCCGAGGGCTACGCGTGTACTGGTGCGGTTGAATGGCATAGTCTTGGTCCACCCTTGATTTGCGTCCAATGCGGACGTACCCCAGCCGGAAAAAAGGGGACAGTCCCCATTTGCCGGAACGGCCCGAAGGGTGCTGTGCACAAATGGGGACTGTCCCCTTTTTCTCCGGGACGTACTCCAAACCATCCCACGTGGAGGGTCTGCGTTCCTGTCGTGACGATAGTATCGGACGTGCCAGTCACGGGAGTTGAGTAAGAAAGGCAAAGTCTACGGAAAAAATGATGCGATTTCCTCACGGAAACCGCCGCCCATGGCGCACCGGCGACTGATCCAGCCGATACGGGCCGGGGGTTGACGAAGACGCCCAACTGCTTATTGCGCCAATCGTTACGCATGCATCACCCGCCGGATCGGCAGTGTTCGCACTGCCGCCCCGATGCGTTGGCGGGTATAATCGGGACCATGCCCCCGGCCGCCGAACTCTCGTCCTTGAAAAGCATCGTGCTCGCCACGGCAGCCGCGCTGACCGTTTTCGCGTGCGCGACGGTATGGGCTGTGCTCACCGCGCGATGGTCCCGAAGACAGCCGGTCCTGCCCTATCAGCCGCGGCGGCCGGTGCCCTGGGGAGGCCTTGATCTGCTGTTGGTCGTACTGTTCTACTTGACGGCCCAATCAGGGGTCGCAGGACTGGCCCGCGTGGCTCTCGATCCCAGCGACGTGCAACCGCCCCCCGCGGGTGCGGCAGAGGAATCGGGCGCAGAACACCTCGTGGCGAGACTCCTCACCGAAGGAAACGGCTGGGTCCTTCTGTTGTGCTTTGTCTCGGCGGTCGTGGTCGCCCCATTGGTGGAAGAACTCCTCTTCCGCGTCTTGCTCCAAGGCTGTTTGGAAGCCGTGGCCCGCCGCTGGCGGCGGCGGGCGCCGGCGTTGCGGCGGCTGATTCCACGCGCCGCCGGTCCCATCGTGTTGACGTCGCTGTTGTTTGCCGCGATGCACTTCCGCACGGCCGGACCGGCGGTTAACCCGCGGCTGGCGGTGTTCCTGCTGGCGGGCGACGGCGTGGCGAAAGTGCTGCTGGCGGTCTTTGCCGTGTGCCTGGTGCGATGGCGAGCAGGGGCCACCACTGCGGACCTGGGCTGGGTGCCGCAAAAGCTGCCAAGCGACGTCGGACTGGGCCTGACCGCCTTCGCGGCAATTGCGGCGCCGCTCTACCTGGGTCAGTTCGCGCTGGTGTGCCTCTTGCCGAAGAGTCTCGCCCCCGATCCGCTGCCGCTGTTCTTCCTGGCTCTGGTGCTGGGCACGCTCTATTATCGCACCCATCGCATCGTGCCCTCGATTGTGGTCCATGCCGCGTTGAACGCCACGAGCTTGGCACTGGCGTGGTGGGCAATGTGATCGTGAATGATCGCAACCCGCGGCCGCGAATGGGATGGCAGTCGAACTACCATCTCAGCATCCAGTTAACACTAGCCAGGCGCGACCACCGGTCGCGGCTTTGTGAGGCCGCCGGACGAGGATTTTTTGGCCCCGCTCCCCCTTTTCCCGTCCCCCTTCCTCCTTCTATAATCAGCCCATTCCCATCAAACTCTCGGAGGACCAGTCATGGCCATCGGCTTCGGCATTATCGGCTGCGGAATGATCGCCCATTTCCACGCCCGGGCGATCGGCGACATTCGCGGGGCGAAACTCGTGGCGTGCTACGACAAGATACCGGCGGCGGCCGACAAACTGGCCGAGGCCACCGGCTGCAAGGCCTACCACGACCTCGACGCCATGCTGGCCGACCCGGCGGTGGAGGTGGTCACGATCGGCACGCCCAGCGGGGCGCACCTGGAGCCGGCCGTGGCCGCCGCCCGGGCCGGCAAACACGTGATCGTCGAAAAGCCGCTGGAAATCACCCTGCGCCGCTGCGACAAGATCATCGAGGCCTGCGACAAGGCAGGCGTGGTCTCTCGACCATCTTCCCCTCGCGGTTCCACGAGCCGAGCGTCGAGATCAAGCGGGCCATCGAGCAAGGCCGCTTCGGCCGGCTTGACCGTGGGCGACGCCATCGTCAAGTGGTATCGCACCCAGGCCTACTACGACAGCGGCGCGTGGCGCGGCACCTGGGAACTCGACGGCGGCGGGGCCCTGATGAACCAGGCCATCCACAGCGTCGACCTGCTGACCTGGCTGATGGGCCCGGTGGTCGAGGTCCGGGCGCGGACGGGGCTCCTGGCCCACGAGCGGATCGCCGTAGAGGACGTCGCCGTGGCCACCGTCGCCTTCGCCAACGGCGCCGTGGGGATCATCGAGGCCAGCACGGCGATCTATCCGGGCTACCTCAAGCGGATCGAAATCCACGGCAGCGCCGGCTCGGCCGTCATGGAGGAGGAAGACATCGTCAAGTGGGACTTTGCCAAGCCGGCCAAGCGCGACGCGGCCATCCAGCAGAAGATGGCGGAGACGCAAGAGCACCGGCGGCGGGGCGGCCGACCCCAAGGCCATCGGCCACCACGGCCACGCCCGGCAGTTCCAGGACGTCTTGAACGCCATCAAGAAGGGCGGCAAGCCGCTCGATCGACGGGCCGGAAGGCCGCCGTTCGGTGGAGATCATTCTGGCGATCTACAAGGCGGCCGAGACCGGCCGCGCCGTGAAACTGCCGCTTCCGGCCGACCCCGCGCTGAAGGCCCGGAAGAGCGGAGTGGCGAAGAGCTAGCGGCCGCGGGAAGTTGGTTGCTGAGTTCTGTAGGGTCCGCCATGCGGACCGCGGACGGCGTGACGGAAAGCGGCAAGGTCCGCACGGCGACCCTACGTCTCCGCGGCGGCGCGGCGGGCCGAGCGAACGGAATCGCTCTTCCCCCAAATCGCCCATTTTGCGACAATGCTCGCTCCGACGGGGCTTCGTTGAATGTCACCGCGTGGCTGGAACGATGGAGAGGATCTCGAATGCGGCAGCAATTGATCGACTTCGCTGGTCTACTTCGTGGTTCGCATCCTGATCTGCGTTGTGCAGGCGATGCGGCTGGAGACAGGCCAGCGGCTTGCCCGCCGGCTGGCCTGGTTGTTTTGCGACGTGCTTCACATTCGCGGCGGCGTGGTCGATGACAATCTGGCCCATGCCTTTCCCGAGCTGTCGCCGGCCGAGCGATTGCGGCCTGGCCCGGCGGATGTGGGAGCATTTGTTTCTGCTGGTGCTCGAAGTGGCCCACACGCCGCGGAAGATCCACGAGACCAACTGGCGCGAGTTACGTTACCGCTGACGAACGAAATCGAACTGGTTCGCGTGTCTGTTGGACGACCGGCCGATGCTGATCGTCACGGCGCACTTGGGCAACTTCGAGGTGGGCGGATACGTGCTGGGCATCTTGGGCTTTCCCACGTACACCGTCGCCCGCACGCTCGACAACCCCTACCTCGACCGGTTCGTGAACCGCTTCCGCGGCGGCACGGGCCAGCACATCATTCCCAAGAACGGCGGCTACGACCAGATCATCGACGTGCTGGCCCGCGGCGGCACGATGACCTTCCTGGCCGATCAGTACGCGGGGCCGAAGGGCTGCTGGGTGGAGTTCTTTGGCCGGCCCGCCTCGGCCCACAAGGCGATCGCGCTGCTGGCGTTGGACAACAACGCGCGGATGTCGGTCTCCGCCGCCCGGCGGCTGGACCGCCCGATGCAGTTCGAGTTGCACAACTACGCGACGCTCGATCCGCACGCGGTGGGCAGTTCGCTGGGCACGGTCCGCGATCTCACCCAGTGGTACACCACTCGGCTGGAAGAACTCATCCGCCAGACGCCCGGACCAGTACTGGTGGCTGCACCGGCGGTGGAAAGACACCCGGGAGAAAAAACACCCGAAGCAGCAGGCAGCATGACACGCCGCGATCGGGCAGTCGGGTAGGTTATCCTTCGGCCTAGCGCGGCGTAGCCGCAGCCAAGGGGGATAAAAAAGGGTATCCTTGCGGTTTTTGGCAAAACCCGCACGGAAAGGCAAGGATACCCATGAAGAACAGTCTGATTTTAGCACAAGACCCATCGCGTGTCATTGGCGTGTTGAAAGGTTGGGATCGCTTGGTGTTTCGGGGCTGTTGTCCGTTGTTTATGTTCGTTGACGGCATGCTCAAGTGGTTGTTGCACATGGGGATTCGGCTCACCGAGTTTTCGCAATGGGCGTTGGCCACCAGTGAGGCGATGAAACTCGCTTGCTTGGCGGAAGCGGAACGTCGCCGCCGACCAATCCGTTATCTTGGCGCCTCCGGCGTTCGCAAAGACGAACTGGCCCGCGACATTCTCCGGGAAAATCCCGTATCCGAAGGCTTGGTCTGCGTACTGACGTGTCTGGAGCCGTGCGACACCTACCGGATTCGCGGCAACCGGCAAAACAAGAGGCTCGAACTGCGGCGGGAACGGACCAAATGCCTGCACCTCTACAAATACTGGCTGGACGGCGAGTTCGGCCTGATGGGCGCTCGCTTGCAGACCTGGTTGCCCTACGGCGTACAAGTCTGGATCAATGGGCGCGAGTGGCTTGCCCGCCGTTTGGATCGCCGGGGGATCACCTACCGCCGCCACGACAACTGTTTCCCCTGGATTGAAGACTTCGACTCCGCCCAAAAATTGATGAACCGGATGCAATGCCATCGCTGGATTCGCTCGTTGGACCGAGTTCTGGCGCGGTTGTGTCCCGGCTATCGACAGCGGTTGAACGGCCCGGAGGTGTACTGGACGGCGTTCCAGACGGAATGGGCGACCGACGTTTGTTTCGATTCGCCGGCCAGCCTGCAGGCCCTCTATCGGCCGTTGATTCGCGGTGCGATGACCGCCTTGAGTTGCGACGACATCTTGCGTTTTATGAGCAAGCGTCGCTCCTTCCAGGGCGAAGTGGACGCCAATCTCCGCCGACATGAAGGCGTCCGCATCAAACATCATCTGGGAGGCAATACGGTGAAGGCGTACGACAAGGCTGGCTCGGTCCTGCGGATTGAAACCACGATCAGCCAACCGAAGCAGTTTCGTGTTTTTCGCACCGCCCAGGGCGATCCACAAGGTGCGAAGGCATGGCGACCGTTGCGCAAGAGCGTGGCAGACCTTCATCGCCGGGCGGAGGTTTCGGAACAGGTCAATCGCCGCTATGCCGAGGCGCTGGCGACACTGGACACCACTACGTCTTTGAGCGACCTTGTGACCCCCATTTGTCGCCCCGTGCGGCGTAATGGGACCCGTTGTCGCGCCCTTCGTCCCTGGTCGGATGAAGACCGCACACTCTTGGAGGCGGTTACGCGCGGAGAGTACATCGCCGATGGTTTCACTAACCGTGACATCGCAACCCGATTGTATCCGGGCCGTCGTGCGGACCAAGGCGAACGTTCCCGCATCGCTTCGCGTGTCAGTTATCGACTGCGATTGTTGCGCACACGGCTTGATCCGCAAAATTAAGGGTCAACGTCGTTACCATGTCACGCCCAAAGGTCGAAAAATAGCAAGTGCTCTGCTTGTTGCACAAACCGCAACACTTCAACAACTTAACGCACTAGCCGCATGAAACTTTGTGGAGAAATCCTCAATCCTGAAGGCTAATGGCATAACGTCTGGTATACTAAACGCGAGCAGCCGAGTGGGGTGTGCTCCCGCGTAACACGTTAGCCACTGGTTTGGTCGCGGGTCTTGGGTCTTCGCCACCAAGGCCCAAGGCCGAAGACCCAAGACCCCTTTCCCCCGATCCGCATGACACGCCGCAGCCGAGCACGGGCAGTCGCTTTCCAGGTCTTGTACCAGGACGATCTGAATCCGCGCAACAACCCGGCCGCCGGCGATCAGTTGATCGAGAGCCGCCTGCGGGCCGAGGACTTGCGGGACTTTGCCCGCGGACTGGTATCTGGGGTGCGCCGCCATCGGGCGGAAATCGACGCCGTGATCGAACACATCGCCGCCAACTGGAGTCTGAAGCGAATGGCGGCCACCGATCGCAACGTGTTGCGGGTGGGCGCCTGCGAACTCCTGCACTTCGATACGCCAGGCCGCGTGGTGATCGACGAGGCCGTGGAACTGGCCAAGCGGTTCGGCTCCGCCCAATCGGCGCAGTTCGTCAATGGAATCCTCGATAAGGTGATGCACTCAAGAGAATCGAAAGAGCAATCCGATCCGTCGGCGATCAGCGGGCAGCAGCCAGAGAGCGAAGACTAGGGACCGAAAACGGGGGACAATACAATGTGGAATTCGCGTTTTCTCCGCTGGACTTTATTGGGAGTTCTGGGAGTCGTCTGGGTAGCACAAGTGTGTTCCTCCGGAGAGAAGAAATCGCCTCTAACGAGGATAAAGGCTGAAGATTTATGCAACGGCGACTGCCAAATCGTGGGCCGTCTTGGAAAGCCGTATGGTGAGATATCGAAGGTCCGCGGCGTTTGGGAAACCGGAGATTTGTCCAAGCCCAGCCCTCCGTCACTTCGGCTCACCCATATCGACGGCAAGCAACTTGCCAAAGATCAGCAGATTGTTGTGGAGGGCATCTATGTTGAGTGGCCTAAAGGTAAACTCGGGGCGGAGGAAACTCGCGAAATCGGTCAGGTCGTCGAAGGCAGGGTGTTTGAGTCCGGCGGCTATCCTCGGCATGAAGAGCCATCAAAGGTTCGTGAGATTCGCGGCCTGGCCCCCGTGCAGCCCCTATACGGTTTTGCATTCCATTCCTTCTTGTACTTCATCGATTAGTTGACCTCAATCACTGAGAGTTGATCGCTGAAAGCCGGCAGCCAGTCCCCAAGTCCCGAGCCCCAATCTCTAATCCCCAATCTCTAATCCCTCCCATGGGCCTCTTCGATAAACTCAAGCAAGGTCTGAAGAAGACCACGCAACTGCTCAAGACCGACGTCCGCGACCTGTTCAGGGCGCAGGGACGGCTGGTCGACGATTCGTTTCAAAACGATCTGTTTGAAATGCTCATCAAGACCGACATGGGCGTCGACGCGGCGCAGGAAGTCACCGATGAGATTTGCAATGCCTACCGCGCCCGAGTCATCGAGCTACAGGAGGCCATCGGGCAAATCAAAGAAAAGCTCAATACGCTCTTGGCCCAACCGGCCGAACCGATCCGCTTTGCCGCCAGCGGGCCGACGGTCATCATGGTGGCCGGCGTGAACGGCTGCGGCAAGACTACGTCGATCGCCAAGCTGACCAAGATGTTCCAGGACGACGGCAAGAAGGTCGTCCTCGGCGCCGCCGACACGTTCCGCGCCGCGGCCGTCGAACAGTTGACCATCTGGGCCAAGCGGCTGGGCGCGGAGATCGTCACCGGCCCCTCGGGCAGCGACCCGGCCAGCGTCGCCCATCGCACGGTCGCCCGCGCCATCGAAACGGGCGCCGACGTGTGCATCGTCGACACGGCCGGGCGGCTGCAAACCCAGCAAACCCTGATGCAACAGTTGGGCAAGATCCATCGCGTGCTGGGCAAGCAGATCCCCGACGCGCCGCACGAGGTGCTCCTGGTGTTGGACGCCACGACCGGCCAGAACGGCATCAGCCAGGCCCATCACTTCACCGAGGCCGTTCATTGCACGGGCCTGGTGTTGGCCAAGCTCGACGGCACGGCCAAGGGCGGCGTCGTGGTGGCCATCCGCAAGCAGGTCGGCCTGCCGGTCAAGTACATCGGCGTGGGTGAGAAGGCCGAAGACTTGGCGCTCTTCGAGTCGGGGCCGTTTGTGGACGCGCTGTTCGAGGACGTTGGGTGAGCGATTGCCTGCTCCTCACCCAATCGCGAGTACGCTGGAGACAGCGCGATGCTGTAGCCGTGACGCGGGTCTTGGGACTTGGGGCTTCGGCACAAGGACCATAAGCTACCAAGAAGTCGCCGTCCCATATCTAAGGCCAAAAGCCCAAGTTCCAAGACGCTCTCCAAGAAGTGACAAGCGACGGGAACGGACCGGCTTTCCAAAGATGTTCTAAACATCCGCACATGATCTGCCGATTCTGGTATTGCGATACATTAAACCACGAGGTATAACGCCGCCATGAAAATCAAACGCACCAACCCGGACTTTCTCAACGGCGTACCGGAGCTGCTGATTCTCAGCCTGTTGTCGCGCCGCTCGATGTACGGCTACGAATTGGTCCAGGCCATTCGCCAATCCACCCGCGGAACGCTGGAGTTTGGCGAGGGTTGCGTGTATCCGATCCTCCACCGCCTCGAAGCGGAAGGGCTGTTGGGCAGCAAGCGGGAGACGGTGGGAGGTCGAAGCCGAGTCGTCTATCGGGTGACGGCCAAGGGCTCGAAGCACTTTGCCAGCACCACGACCGCATGGCAGCAGATTGTCCAGGCCATCCACCATGCTTTGCACGGAGGCGAACATGGCGAACCAGCCTTGGCTTGATGACGCGCGTGAGCGGCTTGTAAAGCACGCCCTGCCACCGAGTTACATTCAGCGTTTCGTTGCCGAACTGTCCGATCATCTCGAAGATCTCAAGGAGGAGAACATGAGCACGGATGCAAGTTTGTTGTCGCGATTGGGCGAGCCTAACCAAGTTGCCGATGTGGCCGTAGCGGCCTATCGGCGGCGGAGCTTCCTCGGCCGGCATCCCGCGGCAGCGTTCTTGGTGTTCGCCGTCTCGCCGGCCATCATGCAGATCGTCGTATTCGTCCTTACGATCGTAGGCGTCAAGGCAGTTGTAATGATCGCCGACCGACTGGGAGTCTTCAGCGATCACGGAAGATACGCACCACCAAGCGAGGTTGCGGTGACGATCATGTCATACGCCTTTGGCTTGGTCTTCCTCATCGTTCCCACGATCTTGGCCGGCCTGCTCTACGGCAAACTCGCCAAGCGGTTGAGCATCGGCAGAGAGTGGATGGTCGTGTCCTGCATCGTGCTGGCCGCAATGGCAATGCTGCCTTGCTGGTACGTGGGTATCAGGGCAGACACAGCAGGGCATCCTTTCGTCGTGGGCGGCCCTTGGATTCCTTTTTACTCCCACGGTTGTTCCGACTATTACTCGCACATCTCGAAACTCGTCCAACTCGCTGCTCCTCTGGCCATTGGCAGGTGGTTCATGCGGCGTAAGCACGATCAGAATCAGTGGCACTTGGCGTCGTAAGGATCGTTCTACCGAAAGATCAGCACGGCGAGCATCGCCGGCAGGTAGACGAGCGACGCCCACAACAAGCGGCGGGCCGTGGCATCGTTCCGGCGGCGGGCGAAGCTGGCAGCAAACCGCAAGAAGGCCACGCCCAGCGCCCAGCGCACACGCCGTAACCCGTGCTGACCAGGAAGAAGCAGAGCGGCGCCAAGCTGATGCCGAGCACGGCCGCCGCGCCGGCGACGGCCCAGACTCCGGCGGCGCGGCCCGTAGGATCGGTCACCACGGCCACCTTCACGCCCGCGGCCGCAAATTCCCGCCGATAACGCCAGGCAATCGCCATGGAGTGGGGAAACTGCCAGAAGTAGACGATGCCAAATAGGACGACCGCCCAAGGGCTCAACGGCTGGCCGACGGCGGCCGCCCCGAGCAGCACGGGCATCGCGCCCGCCGCCGCGCCGATCGGCGTTTGCCACGCGCTGCGGGTCTTGAGCGGCGTGTAAACTCCCACGTAGGTCAGCCAGCCAACCGCCGAGAGCACAGTCAACATCACGCTGGTCGCAGCAGCCAGGTAGAACAGCCCGATGACAGTGGCAGCCAGGCCGAAGCATGTGACCTGCCGCCGGCTCAAGCGTCCGGTGGGGAGCGGCCGGCCGGCCGTGCGGGCCATCTTCGCGTCGCCTTGGCATTCCAACCGCTGATTGAGCGACATCGCCCCGGCGATCACCAGCGCGGCGCCCGCGAGCGCGTGCCCAACGGCCGGCCACAATGGCGCGGTAGCGGTGATCCAGGCCGAAACGGCCATCGCCAGCAGCACCAAGGCCACGATTCGCGGCCGCGTCAGTCGCCAATAATTGATCATGCTCTCCGGAGGAAAGCCGCGACTGGCAATCGCGTCCGCTACGGGCGGCCGCTTTTGCCAGAGTTCCTGATTAAGACCGCCCTTCGCGAGCCTCACCCCGGCTGTCCGCCGGTGATTTGGTTCAGCGGAATGGCAACGCCCTTGAGAATGCCTTCGCAAACTAGGTTCTGGTTGACGAAGCACTGGAACTCGCAGGTCATGATCGAGCGGCGGAGCTTTAGCAGGCGGCTGACGATCACGAACCGGTCGCCCGGACGCACCACGCCGCGGAAGCGAACGTCTTCGAGCCCCCCGAAGCCGATGACTCCTTCCATGAGCTTATAGCGGTGGGTGTAGTAGCTGGCCAACTGGGCGGCCGCTTCGCACATGATTACGCCCGGCATCAGGGGCATGCCCGGCATGTGCCCCCGCACCCAAAACTCGTCGGGTCCGATGTCCTTGTAGCCCACGCAGACGGCCCTCACCGGGTCCTCAAAGCAGATCGCCGTGAGTTGCTCCATCTCGTAGCGTTGGGGGTTGAAGCGGCGGATCGCCTCGGTGTCGGCTACAACCTGGTTGGGGTCGTATTCGGAGAAATCGAGGATCAGTTCTTTCTTGGCCACGGCAGACGCTCCACGACGGATCAGGTGCGAACCAGGTGACGCTTTGCCCGGCGACCCTTGGCGTTGGAGGGGCGTTTGCCATGATTGGCTTTCTTGACGATACGGTGTGGCTTGGCCATCAACGGGACTCCAGTGCTTGGAAATACGACAGAATCCGTCAGTTTACCAGCTTATGCATGCGATGGGAAGATGGGCTGTGAACGTCCTTTACCCCCTTGCGTTGTGGTATGCATGTGGCATACGCTTGTGTTGTGGTGGGCAATGCCCACCCTACACGACTATACGAGGGATGTGAGAGATTCACAGGTTCTCAGGGCCGAACCGTTCCCCAGGTCGGATCGGGTGGCCGCGGAGGAATTCGCCGATGTCCATCAGCCGCTTGCCGGCGGGCTGGATGCCCGCGGGGGCCACCACACCGCTGCCTGCGGCGATCACCAGACGGCCGCCGGCCGCCTGCAAAACAGTGCCGGGCACGCTCGCCCACGCCGCTGCCGATGGGTCATCTGCGGCTGTGGGCGGTTCAACGACCGACACCGGGCCGAGGATCAGGCGCAGCGGCGGGCCGGGGGGCCGGTGCCAAAACGTGTAGGTCTTCGGCCAGGGCTCCATCGCCCGCACGTGGTCCTTGATCGCCGCCGCCGGCCGCGCCCAATCGATCAGGCCATCGCTCTTCTTCAGCCGCGGGGCCCGGCTGGCAAGTGTAACATCTTGGGGCAGAGCCTGCACGCGGCCGGCCTCCAGCAGGTCGATCGTCTCGCACACCAGCCGCGCGCCCAGTTCGGCCAGGCGGGCTTCGAGTTCCGCGGCCGTCTCGTCGGGATCGATCGACACTCGGGCTTGGGCAATGCAAGGGCCCGCGTCGATCTGCGGGGTCATGTGGATCACGGTCACACCGGTTTCCGTTTCGCCGCGGTAGATCGCCCAATTGATCGGGCGCCGCGCCGCGGTACTTCGGCAGCAGCGAGGCGTGCAGGTTCACGCCCCCCTGGCGAGCCGCTGCCAGTGTGGCGGGCAACAAGATTTGTCCGTAATCGCAGACGACCAGCAGATCGGCGGCAAAGTCCGCCAATCGCCTCTGCGAGTCCGGCACGTTGATGTCCTCGGGATCAAAGATCGCCGTGCCGTGCTGCCGGGCCACGTCCCGGATCGAACTGATCGCATCGACCGGCCGGCCCCGATGGGTGCGGAGCGGGGCGGTCACCAGCGCCGCCAGGACGTGGCGGGATTGGTACAACGCCCGAAAGGTTGGCACGGCAAAGGGCCCCGTGCCCAGCATGAGCAATCGCATCGGGAGGGGGCGATTAGGGATTAGAGATTAGGGATTAGGGATTGCCGAGAGTCGAGTTTGGGTCGCATACTGACCACTGACCGCTGACAACTGACCACTTCGCGACTACCGAGTTTGCCCCGCGGGCGCAACGTCGGCATGATCGCGGGCAAGATCGAATCGCTGCTTGGTGAACTCCTCAAAGCCCTCGACCAGCGCCGAGTCGAGCCGCGGTTGGTCTTCGAGAACCCACGGCAGGCGGACGGTGAACGTGCTTCCCTTGCCCAACTCGCTCTCCAAGGAGACGTCGCCCCCCAGCAGCCGGCACAATTCTCGGACAATCGAAAGCCCCAAGCCGCTGCCCGAATACTCGCGGGTCATCGTGTCGCCGCTGGGCATGGCCGTGCGCCCTGGCGGAACTTCTCGAAGATCGCCTGATGGTCCTCCTCGGCAATGCCCACGCCCGTGTCGCGCACTTGGAGCACCATGAAGCCCTCTTCGTCGCGGCGGACCGCGACCGTGATGCGGCCTCCCTCGGGCGTGAACTTGATCGCGTTGGACAACAGGTTGTTGAGGATTTGCTGCACGCGCGCCTGGTCTTGGTGCATCGGCGGAGCGTCGGCGTCGACCTGGCTGTCCAAGTCGATGTTCTTCCGCTCCGTCAGCGGTTTGGCCATGTCGCACTGGGCGGAAACCACCTGGGCGATGCGGAAGTCGGTCAGCCGCGTCTCCATCTTGCCGCTCTCGATCTTGGCCAGGTCGAGGATGTCGTTGATCATCTCCAGCAGGGTCTTGCCCGATTTCTGGATGTTCAGCACGTACCGCTTCTGCTTGTCGTCGAGCGCGTTGATCGACCCCAGGACTTCGCTGAAACCGAGGATGCTGTTCAACGGGGTGCGCAGCTCGTGGCTCATGGTGGCCAGAAAGTCGCTCTTGAGCATGTTCATCTCGTAGAGCCGCATGTTCGCCTGGGCCAGTTCGTCGACCTTGCCGTCGAGGTTCACGTTGGCCTGGTGAATCTCCTCCTGCACGTCGTTCTGGTGGCGCAACATGCGGTTGAAGGCCACGGCCAGATCCTCGAACTCGTCGCCGGTGTGGAGATCGGCCCGCAAGGCGTTGTTGCCGCGGCTGATGGCGTCGCTCACGTCGCGGAGGTGGCGCAGCGGCTTGACGATCACGTAGCGGACAATCACATAGGACGCCACCATCGCCAGGAAGGTGGTGATGATGGCCATGCCCAGGAGGATCATGCGGTTGTTGAGGATGGCGATTCGCGTTTGTTTTGTGGGCCACGTCAACCGCGCCACGGCCATCAAGTCGCCCTCCGCCTCGGCAACGGACTTCCCCATGACGGGCGTATCGATCGGCAGTCCGTCGGTGACGTTCCGCAGGGGCTGATGGCAAGTCGTAAAACACGTTTGCGTGGCGCGGATGGGCTGGTAGTAATAATACTTCGTGCCATCCGGAGACCGCCGCTCGGCGTACTCGCCCGCACCGGAAGCCGAAGGGATCGCCGGTTTGTCGTGTGGGAACCGTTTGACGATCTCCCGCTCGTCCGGCTCCAATTCGTCGGGTGTCAGAATGTCCTCGCTGTCGGCGGTGTTGGCCGTGGAAGGATTCTGCAAGATGAAAGCAATCTCGAAGTGTATCGACTCGCCGAGAGACGCAGTCAACTTCGATACGGCATCCCCGAACTTGGGCACCGCCAAGGTTTCCAGGCCCCTCCAATGCCGCATCTGCAAATCCTGACGCGTCAACAGCGGGCCCATGACCCGATCCTGATCGTTGACGATGCTCTCGGTTTGGAAACTATAGAGCCAGAAGCTGGCCGTGATCAGCAGGAGCAGGCACGCCCCGAACAAGAAGCGGCACTTCCGTTCCAGGCTGGTTTCGCCGAGCACGCGTTTGATGGAGCGGTAGGACATAACCCTTGCATTTTACGAGAATCCGGGGGAAAGCGGAAGGCGGACCGCAGCCGGCGGTGCTGGCATGGAGCGGGGCAGAGGGGTAAAATCGCGTCGTTCAGCCCCGCCACTTCTACCGGGGCAACGCCGCAGAAAGGCATCGGTGAGGCATGGCTCAAAAGGCGTATCTGGCTGTAGACATGGGGGCCTCCAGCGGGCGGCACGTGTTGGGGCTTATCGAGGGCCGGCAGTTGCACCTGCAAGAGGTTTACCGCTTCGAGAACGGCCCGGTGGAAGTGGCCGGCCACCTCTATTGGGACCTCCTGGGCCAGTGGGCCCACGTCCGCCAGGGTCTGCGGGCCGCCGCCGACAAACGGCCCTACGAGCTGGCCAGCATCGGCGTCGACACCTGGGGCGTCGATTTCGGTCTGCTCGGACGCGGCGACGAACTGCTGGGGAATCCCTACCATTATCGCGATCGCCGCACCAATGGCATCATGGAACGGGCCTTCGGCATCGTCAGCCGCGAGAATATTTTCCGCCAGACCGGGCTCCAGTTCATGCAGTTCAACACGCTGTACCAACTGCTGGCGATGAAACTCGCGGGCTCACCGCTCTTGGACATCGCCGAGTCGCTGCTGATGGTGCCGGACCTGTTCCATTGGCTGCTGACGGGCGTGAAGTGCAACGAGATGACCGAGGCCAGCACGAGCCAGTTCTACAACCCCGTCCGGGGCGATTGGGCCACGGAACTCCTCGATCAATTCTCGCTGCCCACGCGAATTCTGGGCCAGATCGTCCAACCGGGAACGACGCTGGGGCCGCTGCGGGCCAGCGTGGCCGCCGAGACCGGCCTGGGGAGCGCCAAGGTGGTGCTGCCGGGCTCGCACGACACGGCCAGCGCGGTGATGGCCGTGCCCGCTCACACGCGTCCCGGCGTGCGGCCCGACTGGTGCTATATCAGCCTCGGCACTTGGGCCCTGATGGGCATCGAGTCGCCCCAGCCGGTGGTGAGCGACGCCGTGCTGAAGCTCAATTTCACGAACGAGGGGGGCGTGGGCGGCACCACCCGCCTGCTGAAGAACATCGCCGGCCTGTGGCTGGTGCAGGAGTGCCGCCGGGTGTGGAACCTGGCGGGCGGGAACCTCGATTGGGAGGCCCTCAACCAGCTTGCCGCTGCCGAGACGCCGCTGCGGTCGTTCGTCAATCCAGACGCCGCGGACTTCGCCGCCCCCGGCGACATGCCCGAGGCCATCCGGGCCTTTTGCGGCAAGACCGGCCAGACGGTGCCCGAAACGAAGGGCGCCGTGTTGCGGTGCGCCCTGGAGAGCATCGCCATGAAGTTCCGTCAGGTATTGGGGATGTGCGAGGAGTTGGCCGGCGGGCGATTGGAGACGATCCACATTGTCGGCGGGGGCACAAAGAACCGGCAGCTCTGTCAGGCCGCCGCCGACGCCTGTGACCGCCGGGTGGTTGCCGGACCGGTCGAGGCCACGGCCATCGGCAACGTGATGATGCAGGCCGTGGCCGGCGGCGACGTGGCTTCCATCGCCCAGGCCCGCGAGATTATTCGCGGCAGTTTTCCGGTCGAAGAGTACCTGCCCCAAAACACTGCGGCGTGGGACGAGGCGTATCCGCGGTTCTTGAAGGTCATTTGAACGGAAACGTCCTACTTACCATGAACAGCCGCTGGACCATTTGGATCGACGCCAAAGCGGAGGGCAAGTGTTCAGCCCTGCTCGACCGACTGGCGGTGGCGTTGCAACGCACGCTGAAAGACCTTGACGTGCGTCTGGACCAGAACACCGGCAGCCACAAGGCGTCCTTCACCGTTGCCCTGGAGGCGACGTCGTGGAACGACGCCGTGGTCGAAGTCATTTCGCTTGGGCAGTCGGTAGGATACGCTTGGTCGCTACGCGGCTCGGTGCGCGATGACTTGCAAGGTGACTGCATGTCGGGCCGCATTGCCGGGATCGAAGGGCTCCAATGGCATTTGAGGCTTGTCGTTACCCACATCTCGTAGCGTAATATTGCGATAAATGCGAGGGTTTTCGACCCGTAGGGTCGTTTGACAATAGCCCAGCGATTCATCGCTGGGGAGAAGGGGAACCGATACCAGTTTCGTCCCGTAGGGACGACCGAAAATGATCCGCGAATTTCCCATTCGGTCGTCCCTACGGGACTTACAATGCGATATATCCTTCCTATTCCTCCCAGCAGTAAACTGCTGGGCTAGTGCGTCTCTGAAAACGTTTGATCGGTGGGGTGCGAGTCCCCACCAGGTTTGCGTTACAAACCTGTAACCGAAAGTAACCGCGTCTCCGCGAGGAGGGGTGGGAAGCAACCGGAGGTGAATGACCAGTCCGTAGGATAACGAACCTGATTCGGCCAAGCCTGTCGGGGAGCCTGCTAGCCAATGGCGAACCTCCGACCGCGTGACGGCGTTCCCTCCGATCCGTCCAGATCTGCCCGGGGGATAGACGCGGCGGCCCATCCGGCTGAGGTAACGTGCGAAAGCCGTGATGGGGAGATGGCAACACGGTGGTTGAGGACGGAATGGTCGGAAGGTCAAACGTCGTAAGGAGAGAGACCTGGAAGGAAGCAGGACGGAGTTCATTGTCCCTGATAAGGATAGGAAGAACCGGCCGTCCAGGAGTCAGAGCACCCATAGTAGCGACGAAACCGGGTAACGCCGGGGGAGCGAAGGGGTGCAGGAAGATGGATGCGTGATGTCCGAGCCACGGGAAAGAAACCATCCCCCGGTGACAGTGCCGTTCGCGGCTACTCCCGCCGGAGAGCCTCCGTCGATTCGCGACTGGGCGAACCCGTGTGTCTGGACGGACCGCATGTTGGCGACACTCGAACAAGGAGTGCGAGGAGGAAGATGGCACACGCTGATCGACAAGGTGTACGCGCCGCTGAACCTGTTTGCCGCCCGCAGCCATGTGATCGGCAACCGGGGAGCAGCGGGGGTGGACCATCAATCGGTCGAGGGCTTTCAGGCCAATGGCCAGAAAGAACTGGACAGGCTGCACGAGGCACTGCGGACCAATGCGTATCGTCCGCAGGCCGTGCGGCGAGTCTGGATTCCGAAACCGGGCAGCAAGGAGCAGCGGCCGTTGGGGGTTCCGACCGTGCGTGACCGCGTGGTGCAAACCGCGCTGTTGCACGTGCTGGAACCGATCTTCGACGCCACGTTTTCGCAAGCCAGTTACGGGTTTCGACACGGACGAGGGTGTCATCACGCCCTGGAACGGGTCGAGGAACTGCTCGGCGCTGGTCGCGTCTACGTGGTGGACGCGGACCTCAAGAGTTACTTTGACACGATCTCGAAGCCACGGCTGATGACGCGACTGCGCGAGAAGGTGTCGGACAGCCGGGTGTTGCGTTTGGTGGAGATGTTCCTGGAGCAAGGCGTGATGGACAACCTGCGGGAGTGGACGCCCGAAACGGGCACGCCCCAAGGAGCAGTCCTCTCGCCCCTTCTGGCCAACATCTACCTCAACCCGCTGGACCACGTGCTGGACGACGCCGGTTTCGCGCTGGTCCGTTATGCAGACGACTTCGTGATCTTGTGCAAGACTCGCGAGGAGGCGGAAGCGGCCTTGGCGATGGTGCAACGTTGGGTCAACGAAAACGAGTTGACCCTGCATCCGACCAAAACCAAGATCGTGGACGCCCGCATCGAGGGTTTCGATTTTCTGGGCTATCGCTTCCGCGGCGACTTGCGTGTGCCGCGGCAAAAGAGCCTGCGGAAACTCAAGGAGGCGGTCCGCGCGAAGACCAAGCGCACGAACGGGCATGACCTGCCCTTCACGTGTGCTCGACTGACGCGGCAACTTCGCGGCTGGTTCACCTACTTTCGCCATTGTCGCGGGTCGGTTTTCCGCCAACTGGACGGCTGGATTCGTGGTCGGCTGCGTAGCATGCTGCGGCGGCGACAGAAACGGCGCGGACGGGGCCGCGGAAGGGACCAGCAGCGTTGGCCCAATCGCTTCTTCGACGAGCAAGGGCTGTATTCCCTGCAAACCGCCCATGTCTGTTTCGCTCAACCCTTTCGGAGGTAACACCATCAACTGGAGAGCCGGATGCGGGAAATCCGCCAGTCCGGTTCGGAGGGAGGGGGGCCGCAACCCAATGCGGCCTCCCTACCTCTATCTATCGTACGTCCCTACGGGACAAAATGTGGGTAATGACATGGCATTTAAGGAGGACCTAGTGCAGTGATTCACAGTTGTGGGTGCTTATCAGTGACCTGCTTTCTTGGGGTTGCATTGCCACCCCGAGAACGTATAAGATTGGCTTTTGAGGCATGGTGGAATTTAGTCATGGCACCCCGTCTATCCAGTTTGACCGTCTTTGTTGACACTTGGTGCGCTAGAACTTCGTTGGCTCAGCAGAAGTAACGAATCGTCCATTCGACAATGGAAGCAGGCCATGAACCAGATACTGTGTTGGATTTGTATGGGACTAGCAGCCGCTTCTCCAGCGTCAGACCAACCCCAGGGAAAAACTGCTGATGCGATGACCGCGCGGCGAGCCATAGCATGTCAATTGATCGACGCGGCTAGAAAAGATGTGAGACTCATCTCCAAGGCAGAGGACAAAGCGGCGGCCTACCTTACGATTGCAGCGGCACAAGCGAAAGCCGGAGATGCGACGGGAGCACGCAAGAGCCTAGAAGAAGCTACAGCAGCAGCAGTTGGGATCCTTCAGGAGGATAAGAGGACATCGGCCGACACGGATATCATGTTGGCACTGGCGGAGTGCGGGCAAGTTGCCAAAGCAAAGGCGATGGCCGCGACGATCAGGGATGCGGCCCGCATGGCAGCAGCCTACAGCCGCATCGCTAGGGCTGAGGCGAATCGTGGGGACAAGGCGGGCGCACGTCAGACTCTTGAGTTGGCAAAGTCTTCCGCAACCAGAATCAGCGAAGAATGGTATCGATTATTGGCCGACGTGGACATCGCAATTGGGCAAGCGGAAGCGGGGGATGTGGCTGCGGCCAAGGCGATAGCAGAGAACCTGACCATGCCGGCCGCCAAAGGGTCCGCTTACCGAGCGATCGCCAAGGCCCAGGCAAAATTGGGGGATTTGGCCGCTGCCAAGGCCAGTGCGGCTCTGATCGATGACGGCCCGCTCGGAAGACTCGAAAGAGCTTTCGCGTACACCGATATCGCTGAAGTTCAAGCGGAAGCGGGGGACGCGGCGGGAGCCAACGCGACAGTGACACTGGTAGATGGTGAGGGCTGGAGGGTAATGGCCTTCACCAGGATCGCCGTGGCACTGATTAGGGCAGGGGACAAGGTCAAGGCACTTCACACTATAGAGTTACTCAAGGCGTCGGCAGCGAAGATCAACAGCCCTTTTGATAGTTGTGTGGCATACCTGTCCATCGCCGAAGCTCAAGCAAGCGGCGGGGACGTCGCGAACGCCAATGAAAGTCTGGCGCTGGCCAGGCGCATAGCAGCAGGAGTTGACCGTGAGCGTGAAAAGGTGTCCGTCTATCCCCACATCGCTTTGGTTCAAGCGAGGACCGGAGACCTGGCGGGAGCCAAGGCGACGGCAGCCCAGATTACGGATGAGAGTGCCAGAAAGGCAGCCTACCGAGCGATCGCAATAGCACAGGCAGAGACCGGGGCCGTGGCGGAAGCGATTGACCTTTGCGCGGGCGTGACATCCGATCCTGGCGAGCGGTGCAAGGTGCTCGCTAATGCGGCAAGTGAATTATGTTCCAAGCCATAGGCACCAAGAATTCGTGGAGTGTTGTGTTGAGGACACGCCGCCAACACGAGAATGTTCGCGAAAGCCGCTTCACAGGAGGCTATGCGAAGCAGGCGAGATTGAATGGCGCCAAAAAGGCGTAAGGTCACACAGCCGCTGCGCGGTCAGCCTGCGGCTGATGACCACGCCCTACCGTTGGGCAAGCGGATAATTCCCAATCTGATTGAATCACAACGACGGCGCGGCTTTCGGAAAGTGCTTCCCATCGAGAATCCCCCCGTTGCAGCGGGGGGCTATCGAGCAAAACAGCATTTGTACGGGGACGATTTTCGAGCGATAGTTGACCAGCGGCGCGTTGCGGCAGCAGTTAAACCGCTGTCCCAGCACCCGCCAAGCCGCATTAGCCAACGGTGGCCCCCCGTTGTGCGATGGCCCGCTTTGTCGTAGCATGGCAAGAAGAAACACGCTCTCCCCCCCAAACCGGCGGCAGACCCATGTTGCAGACTCGCATCGGCCTGATCGGCGCCGGCCAAATGGCCACGGCGCTGGCCCAGGGCTTTATCAAGGCGGGACTGACCGCGGCCGACCGACTGCTGGCCTCGGACACCGATGAGCTTGCCCGGCAACGGTTTGCCGGCGCTACGGCGCCCGCACGACCGCCGACAACGCCCTGGTGGCCGCCGAGTCGGACGTGATCATCCTGGCGGTCAAACCTCAGCAGATAGCTCAGGTCGCCGCGGAATTGCGGGGTAAACTCGCTGCCCAGCGCCTCATGGTGTCGATTGCGGCGGGCGTCCGGTTGGCCTCGCTCCAGCAGTGGTTTGGGCCGGGGCTGCGGATCGTCCGCGTGATGCCGAATACTCCGTGCCTGGTGGGGCAGGGCGTTTGCGCCTACAGCCTCGGCGAGCACGCCACGGCTGAAGACGGCGCCTGGTCGGGCGGTTGCTCGGGGCGATTGGCTTGGCTTGGCAAGTGGAGGAGAAACTGCTGGACGCCGTAACCGGTCTGTCCGGGTCCGGACCGGCATTTGTATTCGTGATGATCGAGGCCCTCAGCGACGCCGGGGTGAAGATGGGCTTGCCCCGACACCTGGCCACTCAGATGGCGGCCAAGACGTTGCACGGGGCCGCCGAAATGGTGCTCGCGACCGGCGAGCACCCGGCCGTGTTGAAAGACCGCGTCGCCAGCCCCGCCGGCACGACCATCGCCGGGTTGCAGGCGTTGGAGGCGGGCGGCCTTCGCGCCGCGTTGATCGCGGCCGTCGAAGCGGCTACGCGGCGGTCGGTCGAATTGGGAACGAGAGATTAGGGATTAGAGATTGGAGATTAGTTTAGCTGCCGCGTCCACGCGTCGTTGTTACACAGAAGTCGTTTGGACAGAAATGACAGAGGGTTCCATTGGGCCACTTTTCTTTAGCCCAGGCGTTTACGCCTGTGGAAAGGAAGCCAAAACACCATTTCCCTTTTCTTCCCGCCCCCTTCAGGGGGCGCGAAGGGATGATTCTGAGCCAATTTCCGCCAACGAACCAATCCGCACCCCCTGAAGGGGGCTTAAAAGGAAAAAATATCAACGATGGTCTCTTGTTCCACAGGCGTAAACGCCTGGGCTAGAGAAAAGACACAGAATGGAAAAACCCGCTCGGTATATCTATCCGCCAACTTGTGTGTAACAACGAGGCGGCCACGCGGCTGAGGTGCTACCACAAACCATGTCTGCTTTCTGCCTGGTTGACGACAAGC
Organism: uncultured Planctomycetaceae bacterium; assembly: GCA_963759115.1. Taxonomy (GTDB): domain Bacteria; phylum Planctomycetota; class Planctomycetia; order Pirellulales; family Thermoguttaceae; genus CAVWXT01. The sequence continues at coordinate 520,560 of CAVWXT010000005.1, read as the reverse complement.
ACATTCCCCTGCACCGAATCCTTTGGGTGGCGGACGTGCCGCATTTCTGCGGCTCGTCGGATTGCGAACGAGAAGGGGAATACGAGATTCGTTTGGAGCAAGGCGAATCGGTCTGGGGATCCCGCGAGGAACGAGACGCCGTGATGACCGCCATCCAGGCCTGGCAAGACGGCCTTTCCGAGTGATAGAAATAGGATGCTGGTGGGTCAGCGCTTCGCTTGACCCACCCTACAAATATCGACAAACCACTAACCACTGCGGCGGCCAGCCATGTCGACGTTCGAAAACAGTCGCTACCGGTGGCGCGAGACGTACTTCGTGCTCTTCCATGCGAAACAACGTCCCAAACTGACGACTGTCACGAAGGCGCTCTCGGCGCTGAACAAGCGGTTCGAACTGAGCAACCTCAGCGCCGACGACGAGGGCGGTTTCGATTCGCTCACGCTGACCTCGCCCGACGATTTCGCGGCGTTAGACATCTGCTATACGGACGGCGCCGAGGTGCTGGAGCAGGGGGCGTCGCTGGTGGAAGACTTGAAGAAGGCCGGGGCCGACAGCCCTCCCCCGGTTCCGTGGGAGCAGATCAAGAAGTACGACGGCCGCTTCGACGTGCTCCACTTCGAGCAAATCCCCGAGGAGGATGAGGAAAACTCCGAGGAGGAAGAGATGCTCGATCCGAGCGCCCTGCTGGTCGTGCTGGGGGTGCTGGCCAAGCTCACCCACGGGGTGGCCGTCGATCCTCAGGCGGGAACTTTCTTAACGGATGAATGAGATGATTGCCAAGGACATCAAGAGAGGTCACATCGTCAACTACCACGGGGCGCCCTGCATGATCGAGGGGGTCAACGTGCAGAGCCCTTCGGCCCGCGGCGCGGCCACGTTCTACAAGTACCGGGCGCGGAACTTGATCTCGAAACAGAAGGTTGACATCACGCTGCGCGGGGGCGAGTCGCTGGCTGAGGCCGACTTCCAGAAACACCCCGTCAAGTTCATGTACGCCGACCCGGCCGAGGCCCATTTTCTGGATCAGACGACCTACGAGCAGTATTCCTTTCCGCGCGACGATCTCGCGGAAGAACTCCAGTATCTCACCGAGGACCTCGAAGGCGTGTTGGGCCTGATCTACAACGACCAATGCGTGGGCGTGCAGTTGCCGCTGACCGTGGAATTGAAGGTGGTGCAGTGCGACCCGGGCATCAAGGGCGCATCGGCCACCGCGCGGACCAAGCCCGCCACGCTGCAAACCGGCCTGATCGTCCAGGTGCCCGAGTACCTCAGCGAAGGCGAGCAGATCAAGGTCGATACCCGCACGGCCTCGTATCTTTCGCGGGCATAGGGGGAGAGTTGTCAGCTATCAGCTATCAGTTGTCGGTTCGCTGACCACCAGGAGTTTGCCATGGCGCAAGCTATCGTCGATCCCGAGGAATTGAGACGTTTCGCCTTGAGTCTCAAGAAGTTCAACGGCGACGTCCAGGAGCGGATCTCGTCGCTCAACGGGCAGATGGCGACCCTGGAGCGGACCTGGCGCGACCAGGAGCAGAAGAAATTCGCCGAGGAGTTCGAGCAGCAGATCAAGTCTCTCGGGCGGTTCGTCGAGATCATCGATCGGCACATCCCGTACCTGTTGCGAAAGGCGGAAATCATCGAGGAGTACCTGCAACAAAGGTAGTCGGACGCCATGAGCCGGTCCGCGCGAGTAACGTCGATCGATGCGCTGCAGACCACGGCGGTGGCCCTGAAGCGGTTCCGCAGCGACGCCGCCAGCGCGCTGGACGAGTTGGACCTCCAAGCCCGCCGCGTCGTGAGCTGGATTCATCACGATCGGAAGGATTACTGGGCGCACGAGCTCCGCCGCAGCGAGGACGCGGTGGCCACGGCAAAAGTGCAATTGATCCAGGCCCGGTCGATGCGCCGCGTCGCGGGCCACGAGACGGAATGCGTCGATGAGAGGCGGGCCCTGGCGCGGGCCCAACGCCGCCAAGAGATCGCCATGCGAAAAGTCGAGGCGGTTCGCCGCCACACGCGGGCCGTCGATCACGCGGTAGACGTCTTCCAGCGCACCCGCATCCAGTTCCTGTCCTGGCTCGAAGGCGACCTGGAGCAGGCCGACGCCGCACTCAAGCGCATGAGCGCCTCTTTAGAAAGCTATATTTCCCTGGGGGCGCCGGCGTCCGGACCGGCAAAGGATCTGTTGGCAGAATACACCACCCAGATTGGGGATGCGGATTCGGCGACGGGTCCCCCGGGCGCAGACGATGGCGGCGCGGCAGGGCCTTCCTCGGCAGCAGAGAGCGAATTGCCGGGACGAGCCCCATCGCGGGACCCCACGCCGGGCGACGCCGACACGACGGTCGACGAGAAGGGAATCGGGTGATGGGCGATTTCAGTGCGCACGGCGCGGCGGCCAAATTGGAAGACGCGCTCAAGGTGTTTCGAACCACCTTCGCCAACGTCGAATCGCAGTGGACCGATGCGGCCCGTCGCGAGTTCGAAGAAACCCACCTGGCACCCATGGAACCCCACGTCAAGGACATGCTGGCCGTGATTGCCCGGCTGTCGGCCGCGGTGGCGGCTGCGGAGCACGACTGCGGTTCCAACTTTGGGATGAGCGATGAGTGAAACCTTTTCACCCGACACGCCGCAACAGCTATTGACCGACCTGTGCCGCCTCGTGGCGGAACGCGCCACCGCCGAAAAACAGGTTGAAGCGGGCCAGGCCGCGGCCAAACAGCGCCGGCAAGGAGTTTCAAGAGGCCCAGCAGCGGCTCGACAAGCAATATCGCGACGACAAAACCGCGACCGAACGGCAATACGCCACTGCGCGGACCGAGACGGCGGCCCGGTTCGAGTCGGAACATGCCGCGTTGGAGAAGGAGTATGAAGAGGTGCGGGCGGAGGCGCTCGCCCGCTCCAGCGCCGACGAGAAGGCCGCCGACCAAGCGCTGCAAGACGCCCATTGGCGGGCCATTGAGGCATCCGACGCGGCCCGCGGCAACCTGAACGTGCCTTTGGACGATCTCCTGGCGGGGTTGGACAGCCGCTGGCAGGAATTGCGGAACATCCATCGCCAAGCCGTGGACCTGCTCAATCAACGTGGGCACTGGGATGAATTCCCCGCCGGTCCGGCCGTCGAAGTAATCCTTGAAGAGCATCCCGGCCGGCGCTTTTGTCACGCCGTGGAGCAGGCCAAGACTCAGTTCGCCGTGCTTGCCGGTCAGTCGCTCCCGCGGATGTTTCAGGGCTACCGGCCGTGGCTGATTCTGGCGCTCTTGTTGGCGCTGTCGTCCGCGCCGTTGATTCTGGTGTTTGGGTGGGATGATTGGCGTTGGGCGGCCATCAGCGCGGGCTTTACCGCGCTGTTCTCTTCGATCACCGGCGCTTTGCTCTCCTACATCGCCTGGCGGCGATCCACCAAGGCGTATCTCGTCCTGCGGCATTCGTTGCTCCAGGCCGGCTTTGGATACCCGGCCGTGCTCGAAGCCGCCAAGGAGCAATGCCGGCAGTTGGACGCCACGATCATCGGCCGTCACAAAGCCGACATCCAGCGGGCGGAGGAAACGCACGCTGCGGTGGTGACGAGGATCGCGCGGCGCAAGCGCGACGACTTGCAGCAGGCCGACGACACGTATCCCCGCCGATTGGCCGAACTGGCCGCGTGGCGCGACCGGACCGTGAAAGAAATCGAGGAGAAATACCCCGCCCTGCTCCGCGAGATCGATGAACGCTACCAGACCGAAACGGAGCAGCTCGCCGCCCGCCATGCGCGCACCGTCGAGGAAATTCGGCAGCGCTTCGACCGCGAGTGGGCCGATATGGCGGAGCGGTGGCGGACGGGCGTCGAGCGATTTCGGGCGTCGACCACCGAAATCGACGGCGCGTGCCGCGAGGCGTTTCCCGATTGGAACACCGACGACTGGCGCCGCTGGGCGGCGCCGACCTCGATCCCGCCGATCATCCGCTTCGGCGGGAGCCAGATCAACCTGGCGGCGATCAACGGCGGGGTGCCGGAAGACCAACGGCTTCGTCCCCCGCAGGTCGAGTTCGCGATGCCCGTCGTGCTGCCCTATCCCCGGCGTTCGCTGCTGATGCTGAAGGCCAACGGCCCCGGGCGCGTCAAGGCGGTAGACGCCATGCAAAGCGCGATGCTGCGACTGCTGACGGCGATCCCGCCCAGCAAGGTCCGTTTCACGATTATCGATCCGGTGGGGCTGGGCGACAGTTTCTCAGCCTTCATGCACCTGGCCGATTACGACGAGCAGTTGGTGGCCAGCCGGATCTGGACCGATACGGCCCACATCGAGCAGCGTTTGGCGGACCTGACCAAACACATGGAAGACGTGCTCCAGGTGTACCTCCGCAAGGAGTTCCATTCGATCGAGGAGTACAACGCCTTTGCCGGCGAGATGGCCGAACCGTACCGGGTGCTGGTGGTGGCCGATTTCCCCACCAATTTCTCCGAGCCGGCCGCCGATCGCCTCAAGAGCATCGTGGCCAGCGGGGCCCGGTGCGGGGTGTTCGTGCTGATGAGCGTCGACGACCGGCTGCCGTTTCCTCGCAACTTCCACTTGTCCGACCTGGAGCCCGACGCCCTGGTGCTGCCCTGGACCGAGCCCGAGTTGGAGGCCGACGCCCTGCTGTTGCCCGGCACCGAGGGAGGCTTCGTATGGGAGCATCCCAACTTCGGGCCCTTGGTGGTGAACGTTTCCCCGCCGCCTGCGCCCGAGCAAATTCAAGGACATCCTCCGCGTCATCGGCACTGCGGCGAAAGACAGCGGCCGCGTCGAGGTGTCGTTCTCCTGCGTCGTGCCCGACGTTCAGGATTGGTGGGCGGCCGACAGCCGCAGCGGTCTCGACGTGCCGCTGGGCAGGGCCGGCGCCATGAAATTGCAGCACTTGGACCTCGGCGGCGGCACCTCGCAGCACGTGCTGATCTCGGGCAAGACCGGCTCGGGCAAGTCGACCTTGCTGCACGTCCTGGTGACGAATCTGGCCCTGCGCTATAGTCCCGACGAGGTGGAGCTCTACCTCGTCGACTTCAAGAAGGGCGTGGAGTTCAAGGCCTACGCCCGCACCGGGTTGCCGCACGCGCGGGTGGTAGCGATCGAGAGCGAGCGGGAGTTCGGCTTGAGCGTGCTGCAACGTCTCGACGCCGAGCTGCGCAGCCGCGGCGACCTGTTCCGCGGCCAGGGAGTGCAAGACGTCAAGAACTATCGCGCGGCCCAGCCCGCCGCCCGGCTGCCGCGGATCCTGTTGATTATCGACGAGTTTCAGGAGTTGTTCGTCGAAGACGACCGCATTTCGCAGGAGGCGGCCTTGTTGCTGGACCGGCTGGTGCGGCAGGGCCGGGCCTTCGGCATCCACGTGCTGCTGGGCTCGCAGACCCTCGGCGGTGCCTACACGCTGGCCCGCAGCACGATCGGCCAAATGGCCGTGCGCATCGCCTTGCAGTGCAGCGAGGCCGACGCCCACCTGATTCTCAGCGAAGACAACACGGCGGCCCGCTTGCTGACCCGGCCCGGCGAAGCGATCTACAACGACGCGAACGGCCTCTACGAGGGGAACCATCCGTTCCAGGTCGTGTGGCTCCCCGATCACGAGCGCGACGACTACCTTCAGCGCATTGGCCAATTCGCCGCGCAACGGCATTGCAGCGTGACGCCGGCGATCGTATTTGAAGGGAACGTTCTGGCCGACCCGAACGATAACCCGCTGTTGCGCGAATTGCTGACCGCCCCATCGTGGCCGGAGACGGCGCCGAGCGTGCCGGCGTGGCTCGGCTCGGCAGTGGCCATCAAGGACCCGACGGCGGCGGCGTTCGTCCGTCAAAACGGCAGCAATCTCCTCATGGTGGGACACCGCGAGGAGGCCTCGCTGGGCGTGCTGTCGGCCTGCTTCGTCAGTCTGGCCGCGCAGCTTGCACCGTCCACCGGCGAGGGAAGCGGGACACGATTCTACATCCTCGACGGCATGCGGTCCGATGCCCCGGAGATCGGCTTCTGGAACCGTCTGGCGACGGTGGCGCCTCACGGCGTGAAGCTCGCCGGGGTCCGCGACGCGCCCGAATTGATCGCGGAGATCGCCGGGGAACTCGCCTCGCGCCAGCAGGAAGAGGGCGAAGACAGGCCGTCGATCTACCTGTTCGTCTACAACTTGGGCCGATTCCGCGACTTGCGGCGGGAGGAGGATTTCGGCTTTTCGTCGGGCGATGACACTCCGCCCAGCCCCGCCAAACAGTTCACCACCATCCTGCGCGAAGGCGCGCCGCTGGGAATTCACACCCTCATCTGGTGCGACACCTACAGCAACGTCACCCGCATGTTGGATCGGCAGAACCTGCGGGATTTCGAGATGCGGGTGCTGTTCCAAATGAACCCCAACGATTCGAGCAACCTGATGGACACGCCGGAGGCCAGCCGGCTGGACGTGCATCGGGCGTTCTTCTACGACGAAGCCCAAGGCCGCACCGAGAAATTCCGCCCCTACGGTATGCCATCCAACGAGTGGCTGGCGTGGGTCAAGAAACAGTTGCACCAGCGGCCGACGTAAGCGACAGGGGAATTGGCCAATCGCGATCGATCGGGAACGGTCGCCCGAACGTGGCAGAGAAATGGGCACAAAACGCGCAGTTATCATCGGCGCCGGGCCGGCCGGACTCACGGCCGCCTACGAATTATTGGATCGAACCGACGTCCTTCCGCTCGTCATTGAGGCGAGCGGCGTCGTGGGCGGCATCTCGCGGACCGTCAACTACAAGGGGAACCGCATCGACCTTGGCGGCCACCGCTTCTTCTCGAAATCGGATCGCGTAATGGAGTGGTGGTTGCGCCGAATGCCTCTCCAGGAACTCCCGCCCGGCGCGGCGCCTGCCGCTTGGCGGCGGCTCTGCTCGCTGGAAACGTCGACGGCTGGCCCCGATCCCGGCACGACCGACCGCGTGATGCTGTTGCGCCGCCGCAAGAGCCGGATCTACTTTTTGGGAAAGTTCTTGGATTACCCCGTCCGTCTGAACGCCGACACGATCGCCAAACTGGGACTCCCGCGCGTGTTGAAGATCGCGCTGAGCTACGCACGGGCCGCACTGTTCGCATCCAAGTCGCCGGCCAATCTGGAGGAATTCTTCATCGGCCGATTCGGCCGTGAACTGTACCGGACGTTCTTTCAGTCCTACACGGAGAAGGTCTGGGGAGTACGCTGTTCGCAACTCAGTGCCGAGTGGGGCGCTCAGAGAATCAAAGGTCTGTCGATCGGCAAAGCTCTGCTCCATTTCCTGCGAACCGTCGTGGGCCCGAAGGCCGGCGGTCTCGGCCGGAAAGCCACCGAAACGTCGCTGATCGAGGAATTCCTTTATCCCAAGTACGGTCCGGGCCAAATGTGGGAGACGGTGGCCGAGGAAGTGACGCGGCGCGGCGGCCGGATTCTCCTGGGACAACGCGTGCAGAGACTGCACGTGGATGACGAACGGGTCGTCGCAATCGACGCCGTCGACGCGGAAAGCGGCCGGGTATGCACGTACGCGGCGGACTATGTCCTCTCCACGATGCCCGTGAACGGCCTGATCGCCGCGTTGGATACCGGCGTGCCGGACAACGTGCGGGAGGTTGTCGGCGGTTTGATGTACCGCGACCTGGTCATGGTGGGAATGCTGGTGAAGGAACTGAAAATTGGCGAAGCCGATCGGAGCGGCCGCCACTCCATCAGCGACAACTGGATCTACCTCCAGGAGCCGGACGTGAAGGCGGGGCGAATCCAGTTCTTCAACAATTGGAGTCCGTACATGGTGGCCGATCCGGCAACAACGTGGATCGGCGTCGAGTACTTCTGCGGCGAATCGGACGACCTGTGGAGCCTGCCCGACCGGGAACTGCTCGATCTGGCCGCGGCGGAACTCGCTCGGATCGGCATCATCGACGCCGGCGACGTTCTCGATGGAACGGTGCTGCGCGTGCCGAAGGCGTACCCGGCGTATTTTGGCACGTACGGCCGTTTTGCCGAAGTTCGAGCGTTCGTCGACCGTTTTTCCAACCTCTTTCTGATCGGCCGCAACGGCATGCACAAGTACAACAACCAAGATCACTCGATGTTGGCCGCGATGACGGCCGTCGACAATCTCGTTTCGGGAAGGACCGACAAGGCCAACGTCTGGGACGTCAACACGGAACAGGATTACCACGAGGCCCAAGGTGACCGATAGCCTTTGTCGTTCTCCCGACGTTCGGCCGCGGCTTGGAACGCCGGACCGTTGGCAATCGCCGGCCGTCTGCGTCTTCCTGCTGCTGGCAACGGGACTGGTATTCGGCCAGACGGTCGGCCATGAGTTCATCAATCTCGACGACAATGTGTACGTCTACCAGAATCCCCACGTTTTGCACGGTCTGAACGCACAGGAGATCCTCTGGTCGTTCACCCACAGCCACTTTGCGAACTGGCATCCGCTGACCTGGCTCTCTCTCATGCTGGACTACCAGCTTTATGAGTTGCGCCCGGCGGCTATCACCTGACCAACGTTCTGCTGCACGCCGCCGCCGCAATCCTGCTGTTTCTCGTGCTGCGGCGAATGACGGGCGCTTTGGGGCCGAGCGCCTTCGTGGCGGCGTTGTTCGCGGTCCATCCCCTGCAAGTGGAATCCGTGGCCTGGGTAACGGAACGAAAGGACGTCTTGAGCGGATTGTTCTTCGCGTTGACGCTTGCGGCGTATCTTGGCTACGTTCGCCACCCCTTTTCAGTCACCCGATATCTGGCTGTCGTAGCGCTCTTTGCCTTGGGGCTGATGGCCAAGGCGATGTTGGTAACGCTGCCGTTCGTGCTGCTGCTGTTGGACTTCTGGCCGCTGGGCCGCGTGGCCTCGGTCTCGGGAGCAGGCGTTTCGGGCGACGAACGGTCGCAGGGTCTTTCCTCGTCGTTGCGGCTGATTCTTGAGAAAGTCCCGCTGTTGGCTCTCTCCGCCGCTTGCTGCGTGGCAACGCTTTGGGTTCAGGGCGAGTCCTTGTCGCCCAATGAGCACGTTTCCTTGCCGTGGCGGATCGGCAATGCGGCCATTTCGTACGTTGTCTATTTGGGGCAGTTCTTCTATCCCGTGGGTCTGGCGGTCTTGTATCCGCCGTCGAGCACGGAAGGGAGACTGTGGAAGCTCTCGGCAGCCTGTCTCGTTCTGGCGGGCGTCACCGCGACCGCCCTTCTTGCCAGGCGAAGGTGTCCGTACCTGCTCGTCGGCTGGTTGTGGTACTTGGGAATGTTGGCGCCGGTGATCGGGGTGGTACAGGTCGGGCTCCAGACCGTGGCCGACCGTTTCATGTACTTGCCGCAGATTGGGCTGGGCATTGCCCTGGCCTGGGGTGTGGCCGATGCGTCCCGGTCATGGCCGTATCGGCGTTGGGCGTGCGGCGTTGCCGCGTCGCTGGCGCTCGTGATTTTGATGGCGTGTGCGTGGCGTCAGACGTCGTTCTGGCGCGACGATGAGACCCTGTGGAACCATGCGCTGGCTTGCACCGGGCCGAATAGCGCGGCCCACAACGCCTTTGGCAACGCCTTGGTCGACCGCGGCCGGATTGACGATGCCATCGGGCATTATCGGCAGGCGATCGAAATTCGGCCCGACTTGGCGCCGGCCCACTACAACCTGGGCGTGGCCCTGGGCAGTCTCGGCCTGCTCGACGAAGCAATGGCCGAGTACGCGCAGACGATCAAGCTCAAGCCGGACTCCGCGAAGGCGCACTACAACCTGGGTACGCCCTGTTGGCTCGCGGCCAACTCGACAAGGCAATGGAGCATTTCCGGGAGGCACTGAAGTCCGAGCCCGATTTCGTGGAAGCCCACTACAACCTGGCCAATGCCTGGTTCATCCGCGGGCGTTTGGACGAGGCGATCGATGAGTATCGGGAGACGCTGAAGCTCCGGCCCGACTTCGCCAACGCCTGCTACAACCTGGGGCTTGCCCTCGCCAATCTGGGCGGTTGGGACGAGGCCATCGTGGAGTTTCGCAAGGCGTTGGGAGTCCAGCCCGACTTCGCGGAGGTCCACAATAGCCTGGGGTTCGCCTTGGCTGCCCGGGGCCACCTTGACGAGGCGGCGGAGCATTATCGGACGGCCCTGAAAATCAGGCCCGATTTCGCCGAGGCCCGCGAGAACCTGCGCAAGCTCTTGGCCGGCCGCAACCAGGCCGACTAGCATTTTGACACAGCGAAGATGTCGGGTTGGCGGCAGGCGCCTGCTTTACACCCTTGCCCGGCGCTTGACGCGGGGAAGAATTGAAGTAGCATCAAGGCCGGGTGAGCGGCCTGGTGACGAATCGCCTTCGCGGAAAGCCTTCCTCAGAACAAATGACCCAAAAGGAGGGATGACCATGAGACCTAGAATCCTTTTTGCAGCCGTAGCCATTGCGATGGGCCTGATTGGCTGGCGTCTATTGGCCCAAGAGACCGTCGCGACCCCGGACCCCGTCGGCGGAGTAAAGATCGACGCCGGCGCCAATGTCCATGTGGGCGTACCAACTCAATCGGCCCCAGCGGCCAGCGTGGCCGTCACGCCGACGACGGACAACTGGCGCTACCGCTGGCACGGCGGCCGTTGGTGGTATTGGACGCCGCAGAAACACTGGATGTGGTATAGCGATGACGGCCGGTGGGTCGAGTACGACGCGGACCACGGTCCTGCCGTCGTCGAGCAGAGCGTCGAAACTCCGGCGCCGTATGGCACCTATTATCCGGGCGGCTACTACTATCCGCGCCCCGGGTATTGGAGCGGCTACTACTATCCGCGCTACTATTATCCGGGCGTTACGGTTGGCGTAGGGCCCTACGGAAACGTGGGCGTGGGGGTCGGGCGGCGCGTGGGAGTGGACGTCTGGGGTCCATACGGCGGCGTGCGCGTCGGCCGGCTCTACGTCGGCTGGTGAACGGACCAACGAAGGGTGGCACGCCCTGAGCCCGAGCGAAGGGCGTGACTTGGCGATCCGCCACGCCCTTCGTTTCTAAGAGCGTGCCATCCTAACATCTATACTGCTCGCGGTCGAGAATGGCGCTTTTCTCCGATGGCCCACACTAACCCGAAGCGCAAGCGAGGGAGCGGGTTACGCATTCCTCGCTTGCGCTTCGGGTTAGTATCGAACTGCTCCGCGGACAGCATTGAGCACGTTGGCAACCTGCCACCGATGCCTCACCAGTTGAACGTCCAAATCTTGCCGGAGAGGATCTGGAAGAGGTTGCTGTAGTCGTCGGTCCAGAGGGGCACGTCCAGGTCCTCGTCGCCAAACTCCTTGCGATTGGGCGGGTGCTTCCGCAGGAACGAGTCGTTGCCGGTCACGAGAATCCAGTCGTTGCTGTCCAGGAGGCGGTCCTCGTCGTCATCGCTAGGAGTGAAGCTGATGCGAGTGGTCCTCATCTGACAATGTTCGGCCGCCTTGCGCACGACCGGCCCCAGCAGCAGATGGCGATTCGAGATATGCACGGCAATCACGCCATTGGGGGCGAGGTGCCGATGATAGATTTCGAACGCCTCGCGGGTCAACAGGTGGTTGGGAATGGCGTCGCCGCTGAAGGCATCCAACACCAGGACCTGGTAGTTTTGCGGCTCTTTCTCCGCTTCGAGCGACAGCCGGGCATCGCCCATCACCACCTCCCACTTGCCGTAGCAGCCCGTGAGGTAGGTAAAGGGATAGCCGGCCGAGGCGATGCGGCGCACCTCGGGGTTGATCTCGTAGAAGCGGACGGTGTCGCCGCGCTTGGCGTAGACGGCCACGCTGCCGGTGCCCAAGCCGATGACACCGATCCGCACGCTGCCCAGTTCCTGAAAGTACTGGATCGCCTGGCCGATGCCGGTTTCCTCGCCGTAATACGAGGTGGGCCAATGTTGCTTCTCGGGATCGGCGAACTGGGTGCCATGCGTGATTCGGCCGTTCATCAGGGCGAAATGATGCGTCTCCGGATCATCGGCATCGTACTCCTTCACGGTAACGACGCCGAAGAAATTGCGGGCCCGATCCAGGGGCTTGTCCAGGTTGAACTCCCGGCTCGCGAGGAACCATAGCGCCAAACAGGCCGCGGGCACGAACACGATATAGCGGACCTGCCGCACGGCGCCGCCGCGCCCCGGCAGAATCAACAGCCCGGCCGCGAGCACCGCGGAGAGTACCATGCCGATCGGCCACTCGAGATACGTGGAGAAGATCAAGGGGGCCACGACCGCCACGAACAGCCCGCCCAGCGCCCCGCCCGCGGCAATCAGCAGGTAGAACTCGGTCAAGTGGCGCGGGTTGGGCTTCTGCCGGGCCAATTCGCCGTGACAGACCATGCATACGAAGAACAACGCCAACAAAATGAGAATCACCTCCTGGGGCAGACTCAGCGGCTGATCGCCATGGTTGCGCAGGAACGAGGTCACGCTCGGCGCCCAGGTACTCCACCTGCGCGTGGAACTTCTGGTTCAGTATCCAATATCGAATTCCGCTGTAGCCGTCGTCGCACGCCACGGCCCCCAACCCCAGGATGGCGGCGGCGGCCCACACCGGGCGAACGTACCATCGCTCGTGGTCGAACGAGATGATGAAACTCAACAGGTACAGCGTCAGGGGCAACACCCAAAGGAACGGCACGACGGCCACGTCCTGGCAGATATGATTCGTGGCCGCCAAGAGCATCAGCGAGGCGCACGCCGGCAACGCCAGCCAGCGGAGGCGGTCGCGCCAGGTGGGGTCGGCTGCCGCAGGCTCCGACGCATCGCCGCCGGAGTTGGCCGCCGCCGGCCAGGCACGATGGCGCAATTGCCACAGGCACGCCAGGCTCGCCGCGCACAGCGCGCCGTAGAGCACGAAGGCCCCCGACCAGAGCAGCGACTGTCGCCCCAACGTCAAGGCCGGCTCGAACACGAACGGGTAGCTCAGCAACGCCGCCAAGGAGCCGATGTTCGACAGGGCGTAGAGCCGGTAGGGCGATCGGCCCGGATTGGCGCTGCTGAACCACGCTTGAACCAGCGGGCTGGTCGCCGAGAGCGCGAAATAGGGGAGCCCCACTTTCATCGTCAGCAGGAGCAGAATCTGCCACGTGGGGTTCGAGATGTCTTCCGGTTTGCTGCCGGGTCCCGGAGCGATGGGCAGCATCACCAACGCCGCCGCCACCAGTGCCAGATGCACGAAGACCTGGTTGCGGGGCGCCAGCCAGCGCTGCAAGAGATGGGCGTAGACATAGCCGGCAAAGAGCAACGTCTGGAAAAACAGCATGCAGGTCGTCCACACGGCCGGACATCCGCCAAACCAGGGCAAGATCGCCTTGCTCACCAGCGGCTGCACCTGAAACAGCAGAAACGCGCTCACCAGGATCGTGAGGCCGAACGTGGCCATCGCCCATCGGTTTGCCGCGGCAGGCGTTGTGTTGGTGACGGGAGACGTTGATTCGAAGGTCGTTGCCACGTTGTTCTTCCTGCGGAAACCGATTTGGGGGACACGCTCACGGGCCCAACTAGTGAATTCGTCCCGCTAGAAGAGTAGCACAGACGTGATTCTGTGAACAACCCCCAAGACCAGGGCAATCTGTTCACCGCACCGGCAGGCTTTTTCCGATTATGGCGATTTTACGCAGGGACCGATGCACGGCTCCAGCATGCGCCGCGAGATGCTCGCGCGCGGGGGACGCATTGGCTCGATTACGCATTGCAGCGGGCGGCTGCCCTCCGGGAGCCGGGAAAACGGCGGGACCTTCGATTCGACCGGCAGCAGCCACGTGGGCGCAGGGCCGATCAGTTATTCACTGTGGGAGGCGACTCCAGTCGCCGATTGCCCGAAAACTACTGCAAATCGGCGACTGGAGTCGCCTCCTAGTGCGCTTGTGAGTGTATCGAATCAGCAAGGTGCAAGTCCTTGTCGAAATTGGGTTTGAACTTCGTAACCGAAAGTAACTGCGTCCTCGTGAGAGGGGGTGGAGAGCAACTGAAGGTGAACGGCTGGTCCGCAGGATGACGAACTCGATTCGGCCGGTTGTCGTGGCGAGCCTGCTAGGAAAAGGCGAAGCCCAAGTGACGCTGTGGTCCTCGCAAGGGATGCGGTCGGCAGACCGCGCGGTAAGCTCCGGGGGGAAACCAAACCAAGCCCCAGAGGCGGCAACAGGTGGTTGGAGGCGGAACGGTCGGAAGGTTTGATACATGAAGCAAGGAGACCTGGGCGGGTACAAGGACGAAGTTCATTGTCCCTGATAAGGATACGAAGAATCGACCGCCCAGGAGTCAGAGCGTCCATACGAGCGAGGAAGCGGGGCAATGCCCGTCGAGCAAAGGGACGCAGGAAAGTGGATGAAACATGACGCACGGCCAAAACCACACCGTACCGCGAGTGTCGGCAACGACTAGCCACGACGGACTGCGTCAGGCACACGTAACTTGGCTCAGATTGGCCGCACCGTCGATGTTGCATGTTGGTGGCCTTCCCGTGAAGGTCAGGGCCTTTCGCTTCTGCCGATCCCGAGAAGGAACCTTGTTTCCTTCCCGCCTCGGTTCACCAATCCTCTACGAGGTAACACCACGGCTCTTCCGGTTCTGGGTGCGAACGCCGCACAAACCCGAGGCTCAACAATAGCGGCCGTTATACTACGCGCGACGGTTGCTTGAACGCCCCAGGCACGTAATTCTCGCCATATTAGCCCCCCCCACAAGAATATAGTGCAACAGGGATTGCGAGCGTAAGTGCTTGTCCGGGAACATGTTCCGCCGCCTCCTCCCTGCGGGCGCCGATTTCGCGAGTTGGGAAGGTTGCTGTTGGCCCGAGGTCGCCCGCGGCGTTACCTTGCTCAAGCGGCGGCGGTCGGACCAACGCGGTTGTTGCCTTCGCCCCGTCGCAGAAGACACCGCCAACCAAGGAGGCCACGGATGGCTCAGGTCGAGGTCAAAGTGAAGTTGGATTTGCCGCCGGGTGTGGAACTGTTGGGATACGAGCGCTCGCGCGACGGGCACGGCTTCGAGGTCAAGTTCCCCCTGCCCGACTCTTGCCGTTGTGAGCAGTGCGGCCACGAAGAGCCGTCCACCTACGAGTACAAGAACACCGTCTATGTGGTCCGCGACCTGGACCTCTGGGGCCAGCCGAGCTTCCTGATTTTCCAGCCCTGCTTCCATCGTTGCTCGCGCTGTGGGCATCGCCAGGAGCATTTCGCCCCCTTCAAGCGGAAGAAGGTGCTGTACACGTACCGCTTCGAGGAATACGTGCTGCGGATGCTCATCGGCAGCAACGAAGAAGAGGTGGCCGCGCGGCTGGGCATCTCGGCGGAGACCGTGGAACTGATCGTCGAGAACCAGTTGAAGGACGACAAGCGGATCGACCCGGCACGGGTCATCAAGCACGTGGGCATGGACGAAATCAGCCTCAAGAAGCGGCACAAGTTGTACGTGACGGTGATGACGGACTTGACCGACCCGGAGTCGCCGAAGGTGCTGGCGGTGGCCCGCGGGCGCGACACGGCAGCGGCCCTCGAATGCCTGGGGAAATTGACGCCCGAGCAGCGCGCCGCGGTGGAAACGCACCGCGTGGACATGGGGAAGGTCTACGGCCCGGTCTGCAACGAGCAACTTCGCAACAGCCGGTTGGTGGTGGACCGGTTCCACGTGGCCAAGCAGTTCAACGAGGTGGTGGATGAGTTGCGAAAAAAAAAGCACGCGGAAGCACAAGGCCCAGTTGTCCAAAGCCGAGCAGAAACGGTTCCGCTCGCTGATGTGGGAGTTCCGCCGCGACCCGAAGGATCTGAAGCCCGAAGAGCGCGCAGCCTTGGAGGAGTTGTTCGCCAGGTTGCCCGCGTTGAAGGACGTGTATGACGTGCGGGTGCGGTTCAAGGAGATCTTCGATACAGCGCCGGACCGCGCCACGGCCGAACAGCAGTTGGCCGAACTCCGCGCGCGGACCGAAGCGCTGGGGCTGGACTTCGCCAAGTTCTGGACGACCTACGACAACTGGAAGACGGGCATCCTGAACTACTTCGACGGGCGGTACACCAGCGCGGCGGTTGAAGGTATCAACAACAAGGCCCGCGTCATCACCAAACGCTGCTACGGCGTGAAGTCAGCCGACACGCTCTGGAACCGGCTGCTCCTGGACTTGAACCGGGCGTCGGAAGCCGCCGGGCGGACCATCGCCGAGCTACGCGAGATCGTCCGTGGCCTGAAGGCTGAATTTCTCGCGTTCTGCACCTAAAACCGGAAGAGCCAACACCACTAACCGGAGAGCCGGATGCGGGAAATCCGCCAGTCCGGTTCGGAGGGAGGGGAGGCCGGGAACTTAACCGGCCTTCCCTACCCCTATCAAGCCCTATTCGGGAAAACTGATCGGCCCTGGTGGGCGAGACCGTCTTGACGACGCCTGTCAGTCTTGCGATCATGGGGGGGCTGGCGGTTCCCTTGTGGAGAAGTCGTCGAACGACCACTCCGAGGTGATGTCGCAGATGCTCGCAAATCCTCCCGGGTGATCCCATGACAGAACGCTACCTGTTGACCGGCTGCGCCGGTTTCATCGCGTCGAAAGTGGCCGATCGGCTGCTGCAAGCCGGTCATGAGGTGGTGGGTGTCGACAACCTCAACGATGCCTACGATCCGCGGCTGAAGCAATGGCGGCTCGCCCAGTTGCAGACTCGCAAGGACTTTCAGTTCCACCAACTCGACATTACCGACCGCGCCGCCCTGGAGCCGCTCTTTGCCGACGGCGCCCGGCCGCCGTTTGCGGCGGTGGTGAACCTGGCGGCCCGCGCCGGCGTGCGGCCGTCGGTCACCAACCCGTGGATCTACTACCAGGCGAACTGCACCGGCACCTTGAACCTGCTGGACCTCTGCCGCCAATCGGGCGTCCGCAAGTTCCTCTTGGCCTCCACGTCCAGCCTCTACGGCAAGCACAACGAGGTGCCGTATCGCGAGGACGTCGACACGAACCGGCCGCTGTCGCCCTATGCGGCCTCGAAGAAGGCGGCCGAAACGCTGGCCTTCACCTACCACCACCTGCACGGACTGGACATCTCCATCCCTCGCTACTTCACGGTGTACGGTCCGGCGGGCCGGCCCGACATGAGCATCTTCCGCTTCATCCGCCGGATTGCCGAGGGTGAGACCATTATCGTCTTCGGCGACGGTTCGCAGAGCCGCGACTTCACCTTCGTCGACGACATCGCCGCGGGCACCATTGCCGCCCTGAAACCGCTGGGCTATGAAGTGATCAATCTCGGCGGCGACCACGTCGTGGTCTTGAGCGAGATCATCGAGAAGGTCGCCGAATTGACGGGGAAGAAGCCGCAGATCGAGTATCGCCCCGCCCACCCGGCCGACGTTCCCACCACGCGGGCCGACGTCTCAAAGGCCGCCCGGCTGCTGGGCTGGAGACCCCAGATTCCGATCGACGAAGGGCTGCGCCGTTGCGTGCAGTGGTACCGCGCGAACCGCGACATGGCCCGGTCGCTGGAACTGGTGGACCGGAAGGAATAGAGCGGCTCGCGGAAATTGGGCCACGAGTCTCCCCTCTCCCTTTGGGAGAGGGGCAGGGGGTGAGGGCAGCGGCGGGCAGCAGGCTCAAGAAATCAGGCGTCACGGGCAACAACTGCCCTCACCCTAACCCTCTCCCAAAGGGAGAGGGGACCAGAGGCACGGGCTATCGCGATGCGCCCTTACACCGCGTAGGCGCGTGCCACTTTCTCGATGGCTTTCGCCATCAAGAGGACGTGCTCTTCCGTTATGCATTCGTGGAAGGTCAACGTGACGTCGGTGGCCAAGATCTCTTCGGCCTTCGGGCAGTTGACCTTGGTGTAGTCCATTGTGGTCAAGCCGAGCTCCTTGATCGGCCAGCGGCCGGCAAAGAAGCCGTGCTTCTGAAAGACCTCGCCCTTGTAGAGCAGCGATCCGAAAGGCGGCTGGCATTCCACTCCTTCGGCCCTCAACGCGCCGGCGAACTCGTTGCGGCTGCGCTTGAAAGCCTTGGGATCGACGCGGAAGTGGTGGAACCAATACACGCAGCGGTCCTGCGGACGGACCTTGAGCGGCGTGATGCCGGGGATGCCCGCGATCTTCTCGCTCAACAGGTTGCCCATCCGCGAGCGCGTTGAGGCGATCTGTTCCAACCGCTCCAGTTGGGCGGCGGTCACGGCGATTTGCGGTCCGCTCATGCGATAGTTGGTGGAGAAAAAGTGGCGTCCGGAGCCGCTGCGGCCGCGCCGGTCGCCCCCCTTGTCGGCGAATTGGAGCAAGTACTTGCCCCACTCGTCGTGGTTTGAGGCGACCACGCCGCCGTCGCCGCAACTGATGATCTTGGAAATCTGCAGCGAGAAGCAGAGGAAGTCGCCGATCGTGCCGACCGGCTTCCCGTCGTACATCGCGCCCCACCCCTGGCAGGCGTCTTCGATCAGCGCCAGCTTGTGCTTATCGGCCAGGGCCTTGAGCGCCTTCAGGTCACAGGGGTTGCCGTTGAGGTGGATGGCCACGATGGCCTTGGTCTTGGGCGTGATCTTCCGCTCCACGTCGGCCGGATCGACGTTGTAGGTATCCACCAGCATGTCGGCGAACACCGGCACGCCCTGCTGGTAGATGGTGCCGATCAGCGAGCCGGGATCCGTATACGGCTGCATGATGACTTCGTCGCCGGGACCGACGCCGCAGGCGGCGGTGGCGATGTGGACGGCGGCGGTGCCGGACGTGCAGGTCTGCACGTACTTGTGCCCGTAGATCTTTTGGAACCTCTCGGTGAGCAATTGGGTCTTCGGGTTCAGCCCGCCCCGCCCGCTGGTGTTCCAGAAGAAGAGGGAGCCCTCGTCGATCATTTCCTTGAGTTGCTTCAGTTCGGGTTCTCCCCAGCGGCCCTTGTGTACCGCCGGCATTTTGATGGTCTTTTCGCCGCCGTCGATGGCCAACTTGGCGCCCGGAGCAGAGACGGCGGGGGTTTCGGCCGCCTTGCCCTCCAACGCACCGGCCAACAACGCGGCCGAGGCGCCCGCCACAAACTGGCGCCGCGACAGGGAATGTTTCGAGTCCATTTTGAGAACCTTTCTGCGGCCGGGCCGCAACGGAAGACACATTTTCAACCGCGATCACGTCTCGCAATCGCGCAGCCTAGCATACGGACATGCCCGTGACAACCACTTATCTTCAGGATTACACGGCGTAATGGCGGGCCACTTTCTCGAAGGCCTTCGCCGCGGCGAGGATGTATTCCTCCGACATCCGCTCGTGAAGGGTCATCGTGATGGCGGTGCGCAAATGCTCTTCGGCGTTCGGGCAACTGACCTTGCTGTAGTCCATCGTGGTCAAGCCGAACTCTTTGATCGGCCAGCGGCCGGCAAAGAAGGCGTGATTCTGATAGACCGGTTCCTTGTAGAGCACCGATCCGAACGGCGACATGGCGCCCACCCCTTCGGCCGCCAGCGCGTGGGCGAAATCATCGCGGCTGCACCGGAACGCCTCGGGCTTGATGCGGAGTTCGTAGAACCAATACACGCACCGATCTTGCGGATGGACCTCGGGCGGCAGGATGCCGGGAATCGCAGAGAGCTTCTCGCTCAACAGGTTGCCCAGCCGCGAGCGCGTCGAGGCGATCCACTCCAGCCGCTCCAATTGGGCGGCGGTGACAGCGATCTGCGGCCCGCTCATGCGATAGTTCGTGGAGAAGAACTTGCGCCCGGTTGCGCCGGTGCGCGGGCCGCGGCGGTCGCCTCCCTTGTCGGCGAACTGGAGCAGATAGGGGCCATAGCGGTCGTCGTTCGAGGCCACTACGCCGCCGTCGCCGCAACTGATGATCTTGGAGATCTGCAGTGAGAAGCAGAGAAGGTCGCCCACCGAGCCGACCGGCTTGCCGCGATACTGCGCCCCCCACGCCTGGCAGGCGTCCTCGATCAGCACGAGCTTGTGCTTGTCGGCCAGGGCCTTCAGCGCACCGAGGTCGCAGGGGTTGCCCCACAGATGGACGGCCACGATGGCCTTGGTTTTGGGAGTGATCTTCCGTTCCACGTCGGCCGGATCGAGATTGTCGGTGCCTACCAGGGTGTCGGCGAACACGGGCACGCCCTGCTGGTAAATGGTGCCGATCAGCGAGCCGGGATCGGTGTTGGGCGGCACGATCACTTCATCGCCGGGACCGATGCCGCAGGCCGCGGTGGCGATGTGGACGGCGGCGGTGCCGGATGTGCAGGTCTGCACGTACTTCATCGGGTAGATTTTCTGGAACCGCTCCGTGAGCAACCGGGTTTTCGGGTTCAGCCCGCCGCGGCCGCTCGTGTTCCAGAAAAAGAGGGAGCCCTCGTCGATCATCTCCCGCAACTGCTTGAGTTCCTGCTCTCCCCAGCGGCCCTTGTTGATCGGCGGCGTCTTGATGGTTGGTTCGCCGCCGTCAATGGCCAACTTGGCAGGTGGGGCAGAAGCGGCAGGCGTATCGGCCGCCTTGCCTTCGATGGTGCCGGCCAACAACGCAGCAGAGGCGCCCGCCACGAATTGACGCCGGGAAAGGGAATGTTTCGAGTCCATGTTGAGACCTTTCTGCGGCCCGGCCGCAAGCAGCGACAGTCCTACGCCGGCAATAACCGCTCGCCGATGCGCAGCGTAGCACAGGCACGTCCCTGTTACAACAAGTTGGTGCAAAAAACCCGCCGCGGCGGTGTCTATACTAGGGCGGCCACCGTAGAATGCACGGGCATGGGCGTGATCAGTCCGGAAACTGTGACGCGGCTGTGGGACGAGCATGGCCCGTCGCTGGTGCTCTACGCGCGGCAATGGTGCGATTCGCCCGAGGACGTCGTGCAAGAGGCCTTTTTGCTGCTCGTGCGGCAGGCCGTGGCGCCCGACAATCCGGCGGGGTGGATCTACCGGGTGGTGCGGAACCGGGCGATCAACGCGGGCCGGTCGCGGGGGCGGCGCTCCCGGCGTGAAACCGCCGTGGCCGCCCGCGGCGAACCCTGGTTTGAAATGACCGAGGGCGACCGGCTCGACGCGGTCGCGGCCAGCGACGCCTTGCGGCAACTGCCGGTCCAGCAGCGCGAGGCGATCGTGGCCCGGCTCTGGGGTGGGCTTTCCTTCGAGGAAATCGCCCGCCTCGGCGGCGCCTCGCTCACGTCGGTCTATCGCTGCTACCAACGAGGACTGGCGACCCTGCGAGAAAGGCTAGGTGAGTCATGTCGGACGAGAACCGAAACGAAGAGCAAGACGAAGAGCTGACGGCGCTGGAGGCCGATTTGGCGGCGCTTCGCCCCCGGGCCGATGGACTCGACCGCGGCTGGCGCGAATTGTTGGCGAAAGAGGCGGCGTTGACAAGCGTCATGCTGCAGCATGACCTACAGGGGTGCATCAATCCGGCGGGCCATCGGTTCCTCTGCATCCACTGCGGCAGCGAGCGGCCGACTGTTGGCAGCGTTCGCCGTTGGAGCTGGCCGGCGGTGGCAGCGGCGATGACCTCCGTGGCGGCCGTCCTGCTGGCCGTGCTCGTCACACGACCCGAGGCACGAGTCGCCCTCGGTGTGGCCAAAGAGTCGCGTCCGCCGGTGGCTGCGCCAGCGCAGGGCGCCGTCGAAGAGCAGGACACGGCGACAGCATTAGAAACGAGACGAGCGTCTGAAGATTGGTTGGCAATGAAAAACGTGTCGCGAGTTCCGCTTGCCGGCGGCGCCGACAACATGCCTTATGTGACGTTGCGGGATCAAGTGCTCGCCTACGGGGTCGAGTCGTGGAAGATTCCGGTTGCGGCAGTCGGTACGTCGAACGCGATGGAAGTGCCGCTCAGCTATCGAGAACAACTCAATCGCTTACTGGAACAGCAAGGCTTGAGCGGTTCGTGATGAGAAGGGATGCTCAAGTGCGTAGGACGGATTGCCCGATCCGTCCCCGAAAAGCCGGGCGGATTGGGAAATCCGTCCTGCGTGTGGGGCCAACATATACAGGGAGCCAAATCATGCGAATGCGTTTTGGAATCCTCTTGGTGTTCGGGGCCGTCCTTTCGCCGACGGCGGTATTCGGCCAGGAATCCGGTTCATCCGGCGTAAGAAATGAAACCCCGGAGGAAGAAAAGACAGTTCAGCTCGTCTTGTATCCCGCCCCCGAGCCGCGGCCGGCGTTGACGTACAAGCTTCTGCCGCCCTTTCTGGAACGAAGGCCGGGCAACGCGGCCGTGTGGTGGAACCGGATCTTCGCGGACTACACGGTTATCTATGACGAGATCTTCAAAGACGGTGGGGCGTGGGAAAAGATCGCGAAGTGGATGGAGATTCCACTCAGCGATCCACGGGAAAATGGGTACCGCGAAAAGGAATACGCCCAAGCGCTCGGGTACCTGCGCGGCGGAGGATTCTACAACCGAATGGAGCGGGCGGCACGATTCGAGTCATGCGACTGGGAGTCGCCGATGCTTGAAGGAAACGTTATTACCGTTGATCTGTCGGATGTGCAGGAGACCCGCCGGTACGCACGGCTGTTGTCGGCCAAGGCCCGGTTGGAAATCGCCGAGGGAAAGTACGCTGAGGCGGCGCGGACGCTCCAGACCGGCTACGCCTTGGCGCGGCATGTTTCCGAGCAGCCGACCTTCATCGGCTCGCTGATCGCCGTGGCGGACGCGGAGGCGATGTCGAATCAGGTCGAGCAATGGATCCAGCGGCCCGACGGGCCTAACCTTTACTGGGCCTTGAGCGCGCTTCCCCGGCCGCTGGTGGACTTTCGATTGGCGGGCGAGGAGGAATCGAACTTCATCTATTTCCAATCCCCCGAATTGCGCGACTTGGACAAGAAGAGCCTCTCGCCCGAAGGCTGGCGAGATTTGCTCCAGAAGACGGTGGCAGATTTCTCCGGCGCTTTCTGGCGGAATGTTCCCCAAGAGGCCGCGTCAGCGCCGGCCACGATGACCGTGGTGGCCATCCAGGGCTATCCGCGGGCGAAGCGCTATCTAATCGAATGCGGCCGGAGCGCGGCCGAAGTCGAAGCCATGCCCGTGGCCCAGGTCATCCTCCTCTACTCGGTGCGGCTCTATAGCGAACTGAGCGACGCGGAGTTCAAATGGTTCTACCTGCCGATGTCCGAAGGGGGCAGAGCACTTGAGCGGGCCAATCGAGATCTGCGGCAGGCCATGCAGCGCGAGATTCTTCCGTTCACGGCGACCTTCCTTCCGGCGGCCATTGCCGCAAAGAGGGCCGAGACGCGGCAACAGTGGAAGCTCAACATGTTGCGGATCTTCGAGGCCATGCGGCTCTACGCCGCCAGCCACGACGGCCGGTGGCCCGACCAATTGAGCGACATCACCGAAGTACCCATTCCGACCAACCCTTTTGATGGCAAGCCGTTTATTTACGAGCGTCGCGGCGAAAAGGCCATTCTGACCTCGGAGATGGGGCCCGGTGGGTGAAGAGCGTAGCCCGGCGTTACGAAATCACGCTCATGCCGAAACAGAAATGACCGTTCTCAAGGAGATGAAACATGAAACTGCTGACCTGCTATGGGTGTTTATTGGCCCTGGCGGCCGCATCGGTCTGCACGGGGGCCGAGACCAAGTTCGACGCTGCGGCCCGGGCCAAGGCCGTCAGCCCCATTGTGGACGAGGAGACCGCGATTGTCGCCCACGTCGATCTCTCCCGGATGAGTCCGGAACTTCTTATCGGCTTCCTATCCGGTGTGTTGCCCAACACCTTGGCTGAGGTTCGGAGGAGCCAAGGCCAGCTTCAGGGGTGGTGCGACGCGCTGCTTCACGTCGGCGTCAAAGACGTCTACTTCACGATCACGCCCCGTGTCTTGTACGGCAGCCCCAAACCGGGCCAACTGTCGTGGGTGCTCGCTTTCTCGTCTGCCCAACAGGAGAAAGCCGTGCGCATGGTGCTGCCGCTAAAGGATGAAGAATGGAAGAAAGCGGACGGCGTTTTGGTGATACCGCCGTATCCCTATCTAGGAAGAGGATTGCCCTCCGTCGAGCGTCCCGAATTGATTGCCGCTTTCGAGGCGGCCGGCGACACGGCGGCCCAATTCATCCTCATCCCGCCCGCCGACACGCAGCGCGTGGTGGGTGAACTGATGCCGCAGTTGCCCAGGGAACTGGGCGGCGGGCCAACCTCTGTGCTGACGCACGGCATCCGCTGGGCGGCCACCGGCATTGACCTTGCACCCAAGAGGGCGCTGCGACTTGTGATCAAATCGCAGGATGCCCAAGCGGCCGAGGCGCTTCGGGACCAGTTGATCGGTATGGCCCACGCGATCGGCCAACAGGCGGAAGTCCGCCAATCGTGGCCGGAGTTCGACCAGGCAGTCGGCATGCTAACGCCCGAGATCAACGGCGATCGGCTGGTCCTGGTTATTGACGAGAAGGATCAGAACGCCGCCAAGGTGTGGGACATTGTGAAGCGTCCGCTCGAAAAGGCCCAACGGCAGGCGGCGCGGCGCGAGTCGGTCCGCAACCTCATGCAAATCGGCCTGGCGATGCACAACTATCACGACGTAAATAAGCATTTCCCACTGCCCGCCAGCCGCAGCCCCGATGGCAAACCGCTGTTGAGTTGGCGAGTGCAACTGCTGCGATTCATGGATCGCGAGGAAGAGGACTTGTACAAGCAATTCCATCTCGACGAGGCTTGGGACAGCCCGCACAACCGCGCGCTGATCGACAAAATGCCCGCCATCTACCGCTTGCCGATCTCCAAGAACAAGGAAAAGGGGCTGACGAACTATCTCCTGCCGGTCGGCAATGGGGCCGCATTCGACGCCGACAAGCCTGTTCGGATCAAAGACATTACCGATGGAACTCGCTCACACGATCATGGCCGTCGAAGTGGACGACGAACATGCCGTGATCTGGACCAAGCCGGACGATTGGCCCTTTGATCCCAGCGATCCGGCCAAAGGGCTGGGAGACTTCTTCGACGGTTGCTTCAACGCGCTGTTCTGCGACGGTTCCGGCCACACCCTCATCTTGCCGCATGACCCCGAGGACATCGAGAGGCTTCGCGCCCTGTTCACCCGTGCCGGCAAGGACCCGTACGAGCCGTGGTGAGGCGTCTTCACATCGCCTCGCCAGCGCGACTGAGTACAATGCCTCGGGTGCGCGGCGAAAGGCGAAAACCCAATCCCTGCAACTGGTCCATGAGCGGACGAACGGACAAGATCCGTCCAGACCGCTTCGCGGCCAGCAGTATTCCGAGCGTACCGGTGAAACGTACGCCGATTGCCTGCGCGATCCGCCGACCGAGACCGTCGTCCAACACGGCCACGGCTCCGGGCATTTCGAGGGCAAGCATGAGGACCTCCGTTTCGCCTGGCCCCAAGTCGGCAACGAGGCGCGCCGCTGCCGCGCCGCCCGGCGTTCGAACGGTTATCCACTCGAACGACTCAACAACGGGCAACTGGAACCCCGCGTTTCTGCCGACGGCCAACTCGTTGACAACAGCAGGTGGCACAACGACGGTTCCCGCCATCTCGTGCAACAAGTCAAGCCGTCCGAGTTGGAAAAGATACTGCAACGGAGACGTATTGCAGATGACCTCAGGCAAGCGGCGTCTCCTTCGCAAGCTCCTCTTCGGTCAGATCGAAGGTGTCTACCCCGTAATCGGCCAGTTTGGAAAGGAAAGCCACTCGCGGGATGCCTGCCAAGGCGGCAGCAGCCCCCGAGGATAGCCGCTTCATCTCGAAAAGCTTTACCGCCGCCGCCATCCGCAGCGCGTCGCCGATTTGCTCGGGCGGCATTCGCAGTACCAGTGGCGTTTCGTCAGGCAGTTGAAGTGTAATTTCGGTCATCTCTCACACCTTTCGCCTTCGCCCCGCTTGCCGCAAGACTTACCAATACTATTGTACGCGTCCCATTTACGTCCACAAATGCCGGTCCAGCATCCGGTAGTTGATCGCCTCGTTGAGATGCGACGGGCGGATGGCCTCGCTGCCGTCGAGGTCGGCGATGGTGCGGGCCACGCGAAGCACCTTGTCGTGCGCGCGGGCCGAGAGGCCAAGCTCGGTCATCGCGCCCTTCAATAGGTTTTGACATTCCTCGGTCAAGGGGCAGAACTGGCGGGTCTGGCGGTGCGTCATGTCGGCATTGTGCCGGGTCGGGCCGCCGTCGAACCGGCCCAACTGCGCCGCCCGCGCCGTGGCCACCTGTCCACGCATCTCCGCGCTGGACGTGCCGGGTGTGCCGCCCGAAAGATCGCGAAATGCCACCGACGGCACCTCGATGTGGATGTCGATGCGGTCCACCAACGGGCCGGAAATCTTGCTCATGTACTTTTCGATCTGCGGCGGCGTGCAATGGCAGTTCCGCCGCGCGTCGCCCCGGTATCCGCACGGGCAAGGATTCAGGGCCGCGATCAACATGAAGTTGGCCGGAAACGTCGTGCTGTTGAGCGCTCGCGAGATCGTCACTGTGCCGTCTTCCAGCGGTTGACGGAGCACTTCGAGCGTCTGCCGGTTGAACTCGGGCAGTTCATCAAGGAAGAGCACGCCGTTGTGCGCCAGCGAAATCTCGCCGGGCGAGGGCGTCGAGCCGCCGCCTACCAGGCCCGCATTGCTGATGGTATGGTGCGGCGAACGGAACGGCCGGATGGCCAACAACGGCTGACCGGGCTTCAACCGACCTACGGCGCTGTAGATCCGCGTGGTCTCGATCGACTCCACGGGCGTCAGGTCGGGCAGGATGGTCGGCATCCGCTTGGCCAGCATCGTTTTGCCCGAGCCGGGCGGGCCAAGCATCAGTATGTTATGGCCGCCGGCCGCCGCCACGGTGAGCGCCCGCTTGGCCATCTCCTGGCCGCGAACGTCGGCAAAGTCGACGTCGTAACTGGAGAACGTGCGGAAGAGTTCGTCGAGCCGCGAGGGCTGCGGCTCGATCTCGATTTCGCCGGTCAAGAAGCCGACGGCCTGGGCGAGGCTGGCCACGGGAACGATTTCGACGCCTTCGACCACGGCCGCTTCGGCCGCGCTCAAGCTGGGCACGAGCACACCGCGGAGGCCATCCTGCTCGGCAGCGGCGATGGCCATCGACAGGCGCCCTTGGTGGGCCGGGTGGTGCCGTCGAGGGCCAGTTCGCCCACCACGGCGTATTGATTGAGCCGATCGGCGCCGATCTGCCCACTGCCGGCCAGAATGCCCAGGGCGATGGGCAGATCGAACGAGGCGGCCTCCTTGGGGAGGTCTGCCGGCGCCAAGTTTATCACGACCCGGTTTTGCGGCCGCTGGAAGCCGGAGTTGACGATGGCCCGCTCGACCCGGTGCGTGCTCTCTTTGACGGCCGCCTCCGGCAGCCCCACCAGCACGGTCTTCGGCAACCCAGCCGGCGAGACATCCACCTCGACCTCAACCGGCAAGGCGTCGATCCCCAACAGTGAGAAGGTTTTCAGTTTGGCGAGCATGTGACCATTGTACGAATCCGCGGCGGCATCCGAAAGAGCATAGGGACGCGATTTGCCCCGCACGGGTGGGTTGTCTGGGGCGGTTGACTATCGCGGCCGTACTCGGGACAATAACTGGGGTCTTTCACGCAGGGGTTGTTTCATGATGACGCGATTGACGGATGAACAGCGGCACGCCGTGGACCAGCACCAAGGCTTTCTGGAAGTCGAAGGGGGCGGGGCGGAGTACGTCGTGATGTCGATGCAGGTCTTCCGGGAGATGATGGGGGTCGGTTCCGAAGCCGACTACCGCGCCTCGATCGAGGCGATCCGGGAGGGGCTTGCGGATATCGAAGCCGGTCGAAACGCGCCCATCGACCGCTTCTTCCTGGACTTGGGTGAAAAAAGGTGTCAGGAACCGATACGCAAGCCAACGTACGCGACAACTGTTCCTGGCACCTTTTCTTCCTCACCTTGACTGCGGAAGACGTTCGTGCAGCACTCGCCAATGCGGCATGAGTTAAAGGCTCCTTTAGTCCTTCCCGCCTGCAATCCGATTACAGAGCACTGCTCGGCAGTTCGCTTGGTGTACCGATGATTGACAATGCGAACAAAATCCAGTAGGATCACTTCTTGGTTAGCGTCTCTTTTTGGTGAGTAGTAATATGTGTTTGATCGCTATTGACTCTGGCTCCAGATGGGAAAGCTCCCATCCCAGAGAGCTTCGTTTCCTTTTTCTTCAGGGGAGTATGTCTTATGTCTACTGCTCGGAAAAGACACTGCAATCAGCCGGTAAAGAATACGTCCCGCAAGAAAATTTGGCTGCCGACCACACCCCACATAGATACAGGTTATCAAAATATCGCCCTTTTGAGGGCAAGGTACTGAACGTAGATGCCCAAGTTTACGGGCGCTATGGCCAGATTTTTTGGGGCGGTTTGGGAGAAGATCGCTCGCACACAAGGCAACAATTCGGGGTTTTTCCGCGGCTGGAACGGAGTGATTGCCGCAGTTGCCGCGCTCCTCTTCGCAATAAAGATTGCCGTCGATCAGATCGAGTTCGTCAAAAAGCTAGAAGAAGTCATAATCCAGACAATCAAAGAAGACAAGACTCTTGCCAGGTATATTGCGGTAGCGGTGATTGCATCCGCACTACTATTCATTCACCACCTCCTTAACGCTTCACGCGCTAGGTCACGGCCCGGCCACCTCGCCGGGCTTTTCTTTGCGCATACCACAAGAGGGCCAGACCCCAACCGTGGGTGGTATACATGCCCGCATGTAAGACGCTTGACTCTGGCACCCAACATGCCAAGCGTATAGAAACAAGAGGCGTATCTGCCGGGGCGGGCAGGGGTCACAGCCTCTGTATCGAAGCGGTACAGCGTCAGGAAGTGCTTTACGCTGGCATACACATAGAGGTTTTCGTCACCCAATTTGTTGGGTGGGTTATTGACAAATAAGTGGGGGTGTGTCATATTAGCCGCTATCTTCACTATTCTAGGGAGGTGTGTGATGAGACAACTTGTGGCGGTGGCGGTTGCGGCACTATTGTCGTTTACTGGACGCAGTGCTTTGGGCCAAGCCCTATACACCGTGACCGATCTAGGCACGCTCGGCGGAAACAGTAGCTACGCCGCCGGGATCAATAATAGCGGGGAGATCGTCGGCACTACTACGACGACTCCGGCGAGCCGAGCTACAGACATTTTTCGGCTCTTCCGGTTTTAGGTGCAGAACGCGAGAAATTCAGCCTTCAGGCCACGGACGATCTCGCGTAGCTCGGCGATGGTCCGCCCGGCGGCTTCCGACGCCCGGTTCAAGTCCAGGAGCAGCCGGTTCCAGAGCGTGTCGGCTGACTTCACGCCGTAGCAGCGTTTGGTGATGACGCGGGCCTTGTTGTTGATACCTTCAACCGCCGCGCTGGTGTACCGCCCGTCGAAGTAGTTCAGGATGCCTGTCTTCCAGTCTGTCGTAGGTCGTCCAGAATTTGCTGAAGTCCAGCCCCAGCGCTTCGGTCCGCGCGCGGAGTTCGGCCAACTGCTGTTCGGCCGTGGCGCGGTCCGGCGCTGTATCGAAGATCTCCTTGAACCGCACCCGCACGTCATACACGTCCTTCAACGCGGGCAACCTGGCGAACAACTCCTCCAAGGCTGCGCGCTCTTCGGGCTTCAGATCCTTCGGGTCGCGGCGAAACTCCCACATCAGCGAGCGGAACCGTTTCTGCTCGGCTTTGGACAACTGGGCCTTGTGCTTCCGCGTGCTTTTTTTTTCGCAACTCATCCACCACCTCGTTGAACTGCTTGGCCACGTGGAACCGGTCCACCACCAACCGGCTGTTGCGAAGTTGCTCGTTGCAGACCGGGCCGTAGACCTTCCCCATGTCCACGCGGTGCGTTTCCACCGCGGCGCCTGCTCGGGCGTCAATTTCCCCAGGCATTCGAGGGCCGCTGCCGTGTCGCGCCCGCGGGCCACCGCCAGCACCTTCGGCGACTCCGGGTCGGTCAAGTCCGTCATCACCGTCACGTACAACTTGTGCCGCTTCTTGAGGCTGATTTCGTCCATGCCCACGTGCTTGATGACCCGTGCCGGGTCGATCCGCTTGTCGTCCTTCAACTGGTTCTCGACGATCAGTTCCACGGTCTCCGCCGAGATGCCCAGCCGCGCGGCCACCTCTTCTTCGTTGCTGCCGATGAGCATCCGCAGCACGTATTCCTCGAAGCGGTACGTGTACAGCACCTTCTTCCGCTTGAAGGGGGCGAAATGCTCCTGGCGATGCCCACAGCGCGAGCAACGATGGAAGCAGGGCTGGAAAATCAGGAAGCTCGGCTGGCCCCAGAGGTCCAGGTCGCGGACCACATAGACGGTGTTCTTGTACTCGTAGGTGGACGGCTCTTCGTGGCCGCACTGCTCACAACGGCAAGAGTCGGGCAGGGGGAACTTGACCTCGAAGCCGTGCCCGTCGCGCGAGCGCTCGTATCCCAACAGTTCCACACCCGGCGGCAAATCCAACTTCACTTTGACCTCGACCTGAGCCATCCGTGGCCTCCTTGGTTGGCGGTGTCTTCTGCGACGGGGCGAAGGCAACAACCGCGTTGGTCCGACCGCCGCCGCTTGAGCAAGGTAACGCCGCGGGCGACCTCGGGCCAACAGCAACCTTCCCAACTCGCGAAATCGGCGCCCGCAGGGAGGAGGCGGCGGAACATGTTCCCGGACAAGCACTTACGCTCGCAATCCCTGTTGCACTATATTCTTGTGGGGGGGGCTAATATGGCGAGAATTACGTGCCTGGGGCGTTCAAGCAACCGTCGCGCGTAGTATAACGGCCGCTATTGTTGAGCCTCGGGTTTGTGCGGCGTTCGCACCCAGAACCGGAAGAGCCCATTTTTCTCTATAGCGGCGGAGAGATGAGAGACCTCGGCAACCCGCCGGGGAGTAGCTACCCCGGCCTGGGCCATCCGTTGTCAATCAATAACAGTGGTCAGGTCGTCGGGTGGTACGCTAACTCGGGCTCATACAACTACGGATTTCTCCTCAGCGGTGGGCAGTACACAAATCCTCTCTATTATACAGGCAACCCTGGTGGCAGGATCACAATGGCCACCGGCATTAACTCCAGCGGACAGGTGGCCGGAGAGGCCGACCCCAACACCGACATGGGCTGGGGCTTGGGTGTCGCAGCCCTTTATAGCAGCGGACACATAACGCCAATCGGGACGCTGCCTTTCCCGTACAACGTCTCCACCAACATGGAAATAGGCGAAATCCAAAATGCCATCAACGACAGCGGCCAAATCGTCGGCTCCTCCTATAACAGTCAAATTTGGGTCACGCCTTCATTTGGAGCGGGGGCATTATGCAGAGCCTCGGCACATTACCAGGAGCCACGACATCCTATGGCCTTATTATCAACAACGCTGGTCAGTGTGCAGGCACTTCTGGCACTGGCAGTTTATTTAGTGGTAGTGGCAACCATGCCTTTCTGTACACTGGGGGGACGATGGCCGATCTTGGTGTCCTCAATCCTACATACAACGGGAGCTTCCCAGTGGGTATGAACGGCCGGGGCGACGTGGTGGGATACTCAGAAATATCATCGACCGCAATGCTCGCCTTTATTTCGTACAACGGCGGTCTAATGAAAGACCTCAATAGCTTAATTAGTCCGTCTTCCGGCTGGACACTGGAGGAAGCAAGCGGCATTAACGACTCGGGCCTGATCGTCGGAACAGGCTACAATCCCCAGGGACAGGAGCACGCCTTTCTCCTAACGCCCACGCCCGAACCCTCCATGATTGTCCTACTGGGTATGGGTGCCATCAGCCTGTTGGCCTACGCTTGGCGACAGCGACGGACGGCGTAGGGTATCCAATCCAATCGAAACCCGAACCAATCGAGCCATCCATTGCGGGTGGCTCTTTTCGCTTCTGCCCCGGTCTGACGTGCCCAATTCCTGCCCCATTGGGCCGTGTTGTTCGACCAACACAATCGTCACGGACGGAAAAACGGTAGAGTCGAGAGGTGGCGCGGTGGGGTACGCTTCGACATAGTCTGTTTCGGGGTTTCCCCGGCTGTGTCTCAATAGTCGCATGCCGTGCTACGTTTCCGCCTGCCGCTCATCGAACCGGACGGGCGGATTTCCCGCATCCGGCTTTCGGACAAGGATTCATGTGTTCGCGCACGGAAGAGTAGGCGTGGAATTCTGGGGACACGAACCGGGAAAGAGAAGGGGGCGGCCGTTTCAATGCCAAATCCGACATCCCGGCAACGCCTGCCGCAAGTTCGTCAGGCCCTCGTCGCCAACCGAGGTATTCCGCAGGTCCAGCGACTGGAGTGCCGCCAGCCCTTTGAGTTGTTCCAGCCCGGCATCGCTCACTTCGGTGTCCAATAGGAAGAGTGATCGGAGCTTTGCCAGCCCTTTGAGCTGTTCCAGCCCGGCATCCGTCACCTTGATGTGCGACAGGTTCAGCGATTGGAGTTCTGCCAGCCCTTTGACGTGCTCCAGTCCGGCATCGCTCACCTTGGTGTGCCCCAGGTTCAGCGACTGGAGCTTCGACAGTCCCGTGAGGCGTTCCAGCCCGGCATCGGTCACGGCCGTGACGCCCAGGTCCAGCGATTGAAGTTCTGTAAGCCCTTTGAGGCGCTCCAGACCGGCGTCCGTCACCTGGGTTTGCCCCAGGTTCAGCGACCGGAGCTTCGACAGCCCCGCGAGGTGTTGCAGCCCGGCATCGGTCACCTGGGTGTACCCCAGGTCCAGCGATTGGAGTTTTGTCAGCCCTTTAAGGTGCTTCAGTCCCGAGTCAGTCACCTTGGTGTACGGCAAGTTCAGTGCGTCGAGCTGGGCCAATCCTTTGAGGCGTTCCAGTCCCGCATCCGACACCTCGGTGCATCCGAGGTCCAACGACTGGAGGTTGGTCAACCCCTTGAGGTGTTCAAGCCCTGCGTCGGTCACCGCGGCGTACCGGAGATCCAACGACCGCAGACTGGCCAACCCGCTGAGGTGCTTCAGTCCCGAGTCGGTCACGTTGGTGTGCGACAAGTTCAGCGTATAGAGGCTTGTCAACCCTTCGAGGCGTTCCAACCCTGCGTCGGTCACCGCGGTGCGGCCCAGGTTTACGCCGACAATTGACCTGTGCAGGCTCCTATCGACCTTGCCCCCGAGCTTCTGGACCTCGGCGGCCACATTTGCCTCGTTTGGGCTTGCTCTTGCGCTACAGCCCGAGGCAACAGCGGCCAGCAACAAGGCGGCAAGAGCGACACCGAAACGACACATGGCGCCGTCTCCCTCGAAAAAGTGGAACAGTCAACCGATCCCCCCAGCGTAGCACCGCCGCGAATGCAGTCAACGGCGGGCAATTCCCACGACAGGAGAAAGCACGGCCAGGCGGGCGAACCGCCGGCTGACAAAAACCATCCGCCGCCGGCCGCAAAATGCCCTGCCGAGCCTCAAAATCAGCCCGTTCCGCCGATCTTCTCCTTCTCTCTGCGGGGTTGCTTGCCTAGAATTCTGTTGCGTGGGTTCACCAACAGGTTTTCAAAGAGACGTGAATCTCGGAGGGCGAATCATGAATATGGCTTTGCGGTATGGCATTGTTGCCGGCCTTGTTGTGACTTTCTCGCTATCGGCGGCCGCAACGGGGCTGAGCGAGGAGCGTGCGGGGCAATCGCCCGGCCAACCTCCCCAGACGGAGCCCGCGTTCAAGCCGGGAGACGTGATTGCCGTGGCCCCGCAGCACGCCAATCTGATGCGTGGCGCGGACGTTGTTGCGGTCGTGCCCGGCGGAGAGCGCATTGTGGTGGTCGAAGTCCGCGATCAGTGGATCGGCACCTACGTGGTCCGGAACGGCCAAAAGAAGGCGGGATGGCTCCGCGCCACCGATTTCATTCCCGCCGATGATTCCGCAAAACCGCCGGAGGGCCAGGTGTGTCTCTGCGCCATGCCAACCACAACGGCCGCGGCGCCGATTCCCCCCGCCGCCGCAACTTGTCCCGTGAGAACCGAGCCGGCGGAGAGATATTTCCGGGATTACTACACGGGCTATTATGGACGTCACGAGACAGACCCGGACATCCACGTCTGGGAACCTTGGAGGCACTAGTAGTCTGACACGCCGAAATTGTCGGGTGCCACGGGCAACTTGTCTGCCCGTGGTTCCCTGCACGGGCAGACAAGCTGCCCGTGGCACCCAACCCGACATCTTATACGTGTCAGACTACACGGGCGGTAGCCGGATGACTGACCGACGATCCATCGACGCCGAGACGCAGCGGCTCGCGGCAGATGCCCGGCGCGAAGAGAACTGGAAACGGTGGGGCCCCTATCTCTCTGAGCGCCAGTGGGGTACCGTGCGTGAAGACTATTCGCCCGACGGATCGTGCTGGGACTACTTCCCCCGCGATCACGCCCGCAGCCGCGCCTACCGCTGGGGCGAGGACGGCCTGTTGGGGATCACCGATCGTGAATGCCGCCTTTGCTTTGCCTTGGCCCTTTGGAACGGCCGGGACCCGATCCTGAAGGAACGTTTGTTCGGACTCACCAACGCCGAGGGCAACCACGGCGAAGACGTGAAGGAGTGCTATTTCTACCTGGACGCGACGCCCACCTCGTCGTACCTGAAGGCCCTCTATAAGTATCCGCAGGCCGAGTTCCCCTACGCCCGTCTGCTCGAAGAGAATCGTCGGCGGAGCCGAAAAGACCCGGAGTTCGAACTGTTGGAGACGGGCATCTTCGACGACCATCGCTACTTTGACGTCTTCGCGGAGTACGCCAAGTTGTCCCCGAACGACATCCTGATCCGCGTGACGGCGGCCAATTGCGGCCCTGAAGCGGCCACGCTTCACCTGCTGCCCACCGTTTGGTTTCGCAACACGTGGTCCTGGGTCTGCCTGCACGAAGGCTGCACGCGCATGCCCGAATTGCGGCAGACTGGCGAAGGCGCCGTGCTCTGCGAGCACGTGACGCTGGGCCGGGTCCACTTTCGCGCCGGTCCGACAGCGGCGGCCCGCCGGCGCTGCTGTTTACCGACAACCACACGAACAACCGGCGGCTCTTCCAAGCCCCCAACGAAAGCCCCTACGTCAAAGACGCCTTTCACGAGTACGTCATCCAGGGGCGCAGGGAGGCCGTCAACCCCGCGGCAACCGGCACGAAGGCCGCGGCCCACTACGTGCTGAACGTCGCCGCGCAGGATTCCACGACCGTGGAATTGCGGCTCTTCGCCGACGAAGAGGCCCCGCCAGAGCCCTTTGGCGCCGACTTCGACCGCGTGTTTGCCGACCGTTCCCGCGAGGCCGAGGAGTTCTACAGAAACCGCATCCCGCCCGGCACGTCGGACGATGATCGCCGCATCAGCCGGCAGGCGTATGCGGGCCTGCTGTGGACGAAGCAGTTCTACCACTACGTGGTCAAGGAGTGGCTCGAAGGCGATCCCGGCCAGCCGCCGCCGCCGGCGAGTCGCCGGCAGGGACGCAACAAGGATTGGGGGCACCTCTTCAATCGCGACGTAATCTCCATGCCCGACAAGTGGGAGTACCCCTGGTACGCCGCCTGGGACTCGGCCTTTCACATGATCCCGATGGCCGAGATCGATCCCCGTTTCGCCAAAGAGCAACTGGTGCTCTTTCTGCGGGAGTGGTTCATGCATCCCAGCGGGCAACTGCCGGCCTACGAGTTCGCGCTGGACGACGTCAACCCGCCCGTCCATGCCTGGGCCTGCTGGCGGGTCTACAAGATGACCGGACGGCGCGGGGCGCGGGACCGGTTCTTCCTCGCCCGCGTATTCCAGAAATTGCTCATCAACTTCACTTGGTGGGCGAACCGCAAGGACGTGACGGGCAAGCACCTCTTCGCCGGCGGCTTCCTGGGCCTCGACAACATCAGCCTGTTCGATCGGTCCAAGCCGTTGTCCAACGACTCGGTCCTGGAGCAGGCCGACGGCACGGCCTGGATGGCCTTCTTCTGCGTCACCATGCTGGCCATGGCCCTGGAGTTGGCCCGGGAAGATCCGGCCTATGAGGACGTGGCCTCCAAGTTCTTCGAGCATTTCGTGGCCATCGCCGACGCCATGAACAGTTTGGGAGGGACCGGATTATGGGACGAGGAAGACGGGTTCTACTACGATCAACTCCAGGTCGGAGGCCGACTGATCCGTCTGCGGATTCGCTCCCTGGTGGGGATCATTCCGCTGTTCGCCGCGGAGGTTCTGGACGATCAGACGATCGCCCGGCTGCCCGGGTTCCAGAAGCGGCTCCAGTGGTTTCTCGACAACCGCCGCGATCTGGCCAAGCAGGTTTCCTGCCTTGAACCTCAAGGCCCTCGCGGCCAGGGCCGCCGGCTGCTGGCCATTCCTTCGCGGCCGCGGCTGGAGCGCATTCTCCGCTACGTGCTCGACGAGAATGAGTTCCTGTCTCCCTTCGGCGTTCGTTCGCTGTCTCGCGTCCATAAGGATCGGCCTTACGTGTGCTCGCCCGGCGGCACGCCGCAGCGGGTCGACTATGAGCCGGGCGACGCGACCACGGCACTCTTCGGAGGCAACTCGAACTGGCGCGGGCCGATCTGGCTGCCGGTGAATTACCTGCTGGTCGAGACGCTGGAGCGATACCACCACTTCTACGGCGATGCCTTGCGGGTCGAATGTCCCACCGGCTCGGGCCGGCCCATGAATCTCCAGGAAGTGGCGCGCAACTGGCCCGCCGGGTGGCGAGAATCTTTCGGGCCGACGAGCGCGGCCGGCGGGTGTGCTTCGGATCGGAAGCCCGTTTCGCCAGCGATCCGCACTGGCAGAATCTCGTGCTCTTCCACGAGTTCTTTCACGGCGACACCGGCCAAGGGCTCGGCGCCAGCCATCAAACGGGCTGGACCGCGCTGGTGATGCGCCTGCTGAAAGACTGCTGTCCTTCCATCGCGAGCCGCAAGAGCAGGGCGAAGGCCGAATTGCTGGTCACGGCCGGCGGCAATATGGCCGGCCCGTGAGTCTCTTGACGCCGCCGCTACGTTCCGTCATCTATGAATCACCACGTCAGGCCAGTTGATACTCCGGAAGCGTGACAAGCATTAGCGCGGTGCGGCGGAGCCGCGCCCGGGCTTGTCGTCTGCAGCCGCTTCGCCCATGATCGTCGCGCGGACCTCGGCCGGCAGGTCGTCTTGCACGAGCAACTCGATCAGCAGCCGCACGGCCGCTTCGTGGTCGGCCGCGCCGTGCCTGGCAGCGATGGCCTGCGGGTCCAGCTTGCCAGCGAAGGGGCCCGATTCAGCCAATAGGGCGGCCGCCAGCTTGCCGCGGCCCAATAGTGTGAACGGGTTGATCCAGGCGCGGCCACCTTGCCAGCCGTGCCTGGTGGGTGGATGCACCAGGTTCTCGCCTAGGCTAGTCAGATGCTGCGCCAAGGGGGGCGTGGGAATGACGTCGCCGAGGGCTTTCACGATTCCCAACGCATATTCCACCGGCCCCTTGATCCGCTGCCGGTAGGCGGCCGGCGAGAAGAACACGTTCGAGCGAAGCATGGTCTCGACCAGCCGGGCGACGTCGTAATCCTTGCGGAACGACTCGACCAGCGGCGTCAGCAATTCATCGGCCGGCTCTTCGGCCTCGGAAATCAGCCCGCGGTAGAGCTTGCGGACGATCAGCCGGGCGGCGGCCGGTTGCTGGAGGACGATCCGCACCACGTCGTCGCCCGTCAGGGCGCCCGTCTGGCCCAGGACCCGCTTGCTGCCCGAGTCGTGCTCGCGCTCCACGTAGCGGGCCTCCTGGTGCGACACGACCCAGCCGGTAAAGGCTCGGGCCGCCTCGCGCACGTCCTCGTCGGCATACTGCCCGGGCCCAAGGGCGAAAACCTCGAAGAGCCGCCGGGCGAGATTTTCGTTGGGGCGCGACGTGTGGCTCCCCTCGTTGACGTCGACCAGCACGGCCGGTTGGCGAACCACCGCCGCCAGCAACGTCTGGTAGTTCCCCAGGGCCCCGCTGCGGAGCAACTTCACGTAGCGCTGCATCAGCCGGCCGCTCTCCACTTTCGCCCCGCTGACGGCAAAATGGCCGTGCCAAAAAAGCGTCATTCTCTCCCGCAGCGGGTGTGGGCTCTGGAGGGCCCGCCGCAGCCACCAGTCGCGAAGGGCTTCCAGTCCGGCGGCGTCACCATCGACCGACGACGCTTCGTACTCGTCATAGGTTCGCTCGAATGCCTCGACATTGGCCGTCGGACGCAGCAGCCGGTCGATCGTGCGCCGTGGGCCGTCGGCAACGGCCTGCTGGAGTTGCGGCCACGAGGCTCCGAAGCCCGCTCGGCGGCAGAGGTGTCCGGCCCAGCGGACGTTCCACGGATGGCTATCGTCGGGCTGGAACTCGCTCCAGGCATGGTCCGGATCGACCGACCGCACGGACGCCGGAACGTTGGAAGTCTGATTGGCGGGCATGATGACGATCGGTCGAGTTAGAGAGCGCGCACGGATAACTTGAACAAATTGCTATTGTGGCGTTCATTGCATTGTGTGATAACGTGTGCATGCAGGATGCACAGGTAATTGCACGGATTGAAGCCAAGTATCGGTTGCTGGAGCCGGAGTTGGATGAACGCCGACGGCGACAGTGGGCGGCAGCGGAAGCCTGTGATATCGGCTGGGGTGGGATTACAGCGGTTTCGCAGGCCAGCGGAATGTCTCGTACCACGATCACCGCCGCGCTTCATGAGTTGGAACTGCCTGAAAAAGAGCGTGCGGTTGCGGCCTGTCGCGTGCGACGACCGGGTGGCGGTGACAAGTCCTTGACAGAGACCGATCCGGGTCTGATGGCTGCACTCGAAACGTTGATTGAACCAACGACCCGTGGCGACCCCAAGTCGCCGTTGCGCTGGACGTGTAAGAGCACGCGCAACTTGGCCGAGGAACTGACGCGTCAAAGCCATCCGGTCGGCGCACGGACCGTGGCCAAATTGTTGCACCGTGCGGACTATAGCTTGCAGGCAAACCGCAAGACTCGGGAGGGATCGTCGCATCCGGATCGCAATGCCCAGTTCGAGTACATCAATGCGAGCGTCCAGCGGTTCTTGAAACGCGGCCAACCGGCGGTTTCCGTGGATGCCAAAAAGAAGGAAAACGTGGGCGATTTCAAGAATGGCGGGAGGGAATGGTTCCCCCAGGGAACGCCCGAAGAAGTGCGCGTTTACGACTTCCTGATCAAGTCGTTGGGGAAGGCGGCTCTCTACGGCGTGTACGATCTGCTGCGGAACGAAGGGTGGGTAAGCGTCGGCATCGATCACGATACAGCGCAGTTTGCCGTCCCCAGTATCCGTCGATGGTGGAATGAAATGGGGCAGCAGCGATTTCCGCGCGCCGCGAACTTTTGATCACAGCGGATGGCGGAGGCAGCAACGGGAGTCGCAACCGGTTGTGGAAGGTGTCGCTGCAAGAGTTGGCTGACGAATTGGGCATCAAGCTGTTCGTTTGTCATTTCCCACCCGGCACCAGCAAATGGAACAAGATCGAGCATCGCCTGTTCAGCTTCATCACGAAGAACTGGCGTGCCCGCCCCCTGGTCAGCCTTGAGGTCATCGTGAATCTCATCGCCAACACGAAGACGCGAACGGGATTGACTGTGAAAGCGGCCATTGACACAAACCATTATCCGACCAAAATCAAAGTCACTGACGAGCAACTGAGAAAGCTGCGTCTCAAACATCACAAGTTCCACGGCGAATGGAACTACACGCTCTCACCACGCAAGTAAACTTGTTCAAGTTATCCGTGCGCGGCCGCTTAGGGAATGGTGCGCTCACGGCAAATTGAGTTTGACTTGCAGCACGGCCTGGGTCTGGCCGTCGCGGGTGGAGACGTCCAGCCGGGCCTTGCCGATCCGCTCGACAATCGCGGTGAGCAGGTTGACTTCCGTTTCGGCCTGTTGCTCCGAATTGCCGTGCTCGAGCATGTTCTGCCGAACCAGGGTCGCGCGATTGGCCCGCAGCGCCGTGGCAACTCGGGCGGCGTCGACCTCCGCCAGTTCGCTCGTCGCGGGCAGCGGCTTGACGCCCGCGCCGGCCTCTTTCTTGAGCGCGTCGATCAGGTCGTTGGTCAGTCCTTCCGTCGAGCTGAGAATCAGGAACTCACCGACCTGGGCGAGCGCGGGGCGAAAGTTCAGCCGCGTGCCGGACGGGTCCTGCTGGTCGGGCTTGGCGGCCGAGTAGTACGCGATGTGGAAGCGGACGCCGTCGTGGGTGGTGGAATCGAAGATCAAGCCCGGCTGGCCCTTCTGCCCTCGCGTGGTGTTGATTAGTCCGATCGCCTTTTGCCAGGCCTCCAATACCACCTCGTGGAACTCCTGGGGGTGGCGCGTTCGGAACACGACGGCGAAGGCGGGAATCTTCACCTCCGGCTCGACGCCGTTCTTGTACTCCTGGGCCGCCACCACGACGCGGATCTCGGGCCTGGTTTCGCCCAACACGTCCTCGGTCAGGTCGCGGCCGCTGAAGAAGATGCCCATCATGTTCTCGAACAGGATGAGGCCCGAGGTGCGATCGGGGAAGAGCCTGTCCTTGTTGGCATAGAAGGCGTGCAGATCGCGATACACGCTGGCGGCGGCGATCTGCCGGGGGACGACAATGTTGGGCAGCGCGCCTTGGCCGGTC
This sequence comes from uncultured Planctomycetaceae bacterium, assembly GCA_963759115.1. GTDB lineage: Bacteria > Planctomycetota > Planctomycetia > Pirellulales > Thermoguttaceae > CAVWXT01. The sequence goes on along the minus strand of CAVWXT010000005.1, from coordinate 480,181 downwards.
TCGGCCGGAGCGGCAAAGGCCGTCAGGGCCGAATCGCTCGCCTTGCCGTCGGCCGTGAGTTTCAGCGTCAAGCCGCCATCCTCAATCTGCAACGCGGCGGCCAGCCAGGTCGATTCCCGCAACACGCCCTTCAGTCGGGCGATCAGCAGCGAGCCCAGCGGGTTCGTGTCTTCCTTCCAGAACCGTTGCAGATCGGGGGCTTGCGCGAGCGCCGCCATGTTGACGTAGGCCCAGGCGGGCGCACCGGACGCGGTCTTCCGCGCCGCCTGGCAGCCGGGCAGCGACACCACGGATTGCTCCCCACTGGCCGCCCGCCGGTCGAGCACCGCTTTGAGCGCGTCGGGCCGGCTGCCCACAAGGAGCCGGTTGTCGACGATCGCGTAGGCCGCGTTATCGCCAAGGGCCCACAGGGTCACGTCCTTGTAGGTCGTGGAACTCACGCGGTTCGGATCGTTCCGCTTGGCCTCGTCGTTCTTGGCAAAACTCCGCACGGTTTCGTGCAGTTGCCGCAGCATGGCCGCGTCTTCGGCGTCGATCACCAGCACGGCGCCGCCCGGGCCGATGGCCAGGGTCACGCCTCCGCCGGTCAATTTGCGGAGGGCCGTTTTCCAATCCGTGCCCAACTGGGCGCTCGACGTACTGCACGGCCCCGGCGAACTGCCGAAAGCCGGGCGTGGCCGCGCCCTTTTGATACTCGGGCGAGTCGGTGATTGCGTGGGCCAATTTCTCATCCAGCAGCAGGTCGAGGACGGCCTGAGGGTGCGCGATCTCCACCACCACCACACATTCGCGGGGAATCCACTGGGTGGCCGCCGGAAGGTTCTCGGCCGCGGGCGCCGCCAGCGTTGTGAGAGCCAGCCAGGCGAGAGCGAAAAACGGTCGGGTGGCACGGGCAGCTTGTCTGCCCGTGTTCCCGGCACTGGCTGACAAGCAGCCAGTGCCACCCAGCCCGACATGTTGTCTATCTCGGACTACTAGAGCGACAAACGCGAGTGCTTTGTGGGGCATGTTGGGCTCCTTGTGCCATTAAGGTTTCAGAACCGAGGAGGAATCCTCAACGTTGGCTATACGTGATTTTGGGCAAGGACAGGCAAATGCTGGGTCGTGTCAGGAGTGTGAGTCGCGGAGCTTTTCTCTAGCCCGTGTGCGTGAGTCACGGAGCTTTTTTCTAGCCCAGGCGTTTACGCCTTGTCATTACCCACATTTTGTCCCGTAGGGACGTACGATAGTAGCCCAGCAGTTTACTGCTGGGAGGAATAGGAAGGATATACCGTATTGTGAGTCCCGTAGGGACGACCGAATGGGTAATTCGCGTATCATTTTCGGTTGTCCCTACGGGACGAAACTGGTATTGATATTCCCCTTCTCCCCAGCGATGAATCGCTGGGCTACTGTCGAACGACCCTACGGGTCGAAGACCCTCGCATTTATCGCAATATCACGCTACGAGATGTGGGTAACGACAAGGCGTAAACGCCTGCGCTAGGGAAAAATGAGATATCAGGGAATCTTGGTTGTGGCTACGTCGTGCTATGAGGGGCGTCGTTGGCGATCCGATCCATCCTCCCTCTATGGTGTACAGCGGCGAGGCAAAGGTTACAGGGCGCCGCCCGCCTCGACCCGCATATTCTGCCACAATTGGGACAGGCGCACCACGCTGGCCGTTGGCAACGTGCCGGGGGCGTAGGCCACCTGACAATATAACTCGGCCAGCCGCCCCGCGTCACCGGCCAAGGCGGCAACGCGGGAACCGACGCGGCGAGTGAACTCGTGCGGCGTCTGCTCGGGCTGACGCGGATAGCCTTGGTCGCGGGCCCAAGCCTCCAGGGCCTCGAACGTGTATCGCACCAACTCCTCGGGCGAATACCGCGCGGCGAGGCCGGCCGCAAACGGATCGGTGAAATCGGCGAACCGCGGCGGCGGCGCCTGTTTGGCGGTTGCCTCTTCGGCGACCAAACCCACGCGGCGGCGCTTTCCACCAAACAGATTGTGCCAGAAATCTTGCAGCCATTGGGCGAAGTCGCCCAGGGCGGCCAGGATCGCCGCACGATTCGTCCAGATCGCGTAGACGATCACCACCGCGAGCGCCACATAGAACAGCCATTTGAGCGCGAGCAGAAACCGCGAGGCATCGGGCAGGGACGGCGGCCGCGGAGCGGCCGGCGGCGGCGATGGCGCCTTATCCGGCGCTCGGCCGCTGCTCGGCCGGCGTTCTTGCGTGCGTTCGGGCGGCTTCTTCGCGGCGGTTTGGGGATCCTCCGCTGCTTTCTTACCGGATTTCTCACCCGCCTGCGGCTGGTTGTCGTTCTTGGACTTGTCGCGGGCAGGCCGGCTCTTGTCGCCGTCCGGTGGCTTTGGGCGCGATTGGCTCTTGTCGCCCGACTCCTTGCCGGCCTTGTCGCCGTTCTGCTTCTCGGGGGCCTTGGCGTCGCCCGACGGCTCTTTCTGATCCGGGGGTGGCGACTTGCCGGATTTGTCCGGCGGCGGCGATTTTTGGCCCGATTCGCCCTGAGGTTTCGATTTTGCCGCGGCGTCGCCGCCTTGCTGCGCGGCCGGTTTCTTTCCGTCTTCGGAAGTCGTTTGTGGATTCTGCGAAGGCGCCTTGCCCGGCTCGTTCGACGGCGCCGAGCTGGACTGCTTGTCCTTGTCATCGTCGAGCTTTTCGCCGCGGGCCCAAGGCTGCTTCTCCTCGACCCCGTCGCGGCCCATGCCGTAGGGCGAGGAGTGTCTGATCGGGCGAGCCGATGCGGAAAGGCAGTTCCGAGATGGCGTATTCGGCGTTGGGCCGCGGCAGGAGCATCGCCGCGAGCATCACGCCGACGATCAGCAGCGCCGCCGATGCCCAGCCAGAGGTTGACCATCGCGAGCGGCATTTCCTGCCGTCGCTGCCGCAAGTAGCGGCGCAGGCCCAGAAAACTCGTCGCCAGCAGCAGCCCCAGTCCGCTGGCCGTGTAGACGAAGAGCAGCTGGAACGCATACTGCCGGGCGGCCAGATTGCTCGGCCGGGATGAACAGTTGGCCGATGCCGAACAGCGGCAGCGCGGCCAGCGAGAAGTAGACGACCCAAACGCCGGGGGCGTGCGGCCGGCGGCGGCGCTCGACGAACCGCTCCCACCAGCTCTGCGGCTGCGCTTCCCGCGAGGTGGTCGCCTCCGGTTCCGGCGGCACGGGCGTGATCTCCTGCTCGCAGCGCGGCCTTGCCGGGCCGGTCCAGCCCGACGGCCTCCAACAGACCTTCGCCCGAGTCCTCCTCGCTCTCGTCGATCAGCGTGCAGTCCCAGGTGAGTTTGTCGGCCGACCACCAGACCAGCGCGATCAGGCCGCAATTGATGAGAAAGCTCAGCGAGCGCCAGCAGGCGCCCTTGAACTGCACGAACCTGTTGATGGCCAGCAGGATGACGATGCCCAGGGGAATGGCGAACAACACCGCCCGCTCGCGCCCCTCCTCGATCGAGATCCGGCCGATCAGCACCGCGGCCGATGACGAACAGAGGAAAGATGTATTGCAGCCGCCCCTGGAAGTTGCCCTGGTAGAAAACCTCGATCAGGAAGAACACCAGGCTGCCGACCAACATCATGATCAGCGCCGGGCTGATGGCGATGACCAGGTAATCGACCAGCGTTTTGTGGAGCCGGCGGGCCATGGGAGTTGAATCCTCTCTATGTCATTCTATCAACGATCTCCGAACTGGGTTCGTATCGTTCCACGTCGGCGTGGGAACGATATCAACTCATCGCAACACGTACTGCCGGCACAAGGTCGGGCAGCGTCTCGACGTTCTTCAAGTGCCGGGCTTCGATCCCTTCGGCGGCCAGTTGGGCCGAGGCCTGCTCGAACTCCACGTCGTCGTACAGGTTCAAGATCGCCGTGACGGCCAGCCCTTTGCGGCGAAGCTCGCCCAGGGCCACGGCCGTCTCGATGCTCGGCGAGGCCAACAGCGCCACCACCGTGGCGTCGCGGGGCAGCCGGCCGGCCGTCTCGGCAACCAGTTGGGCGAAACTCAGCCCGTCGGTCAGTTCCACGCGGGCGAGCGTTTCCAGGATGCGCATCAGTTGCTCCGGCCCGCGGCGGGTTTCGACCACCACCGGCTGGAGCCGGTCGCTCGTGTTCCAACATGCCGGCGGCCCGCCGGGCGGCCTTGCGCGAGCGGATGTCGTAGTCCCAGCCTTCCTGGCGGATGCGGTCGGCGGCGTCGCGGCCGTTGGTGACCAGCCCGATCTGCTGGTCCATTTCGTACACGGCGTTGGCCAGCGAGGCGGCGGCCGTGACCGCCAGCTCGGAGCGGTACGGCTCGTGGTGCGGGTCGTAGGCGGCCTGGTGGAAATCCAGCAGCAGCGTGGCCCCCACGATGCACGACGGCTCGTAGAGCTTGCAGTGGAGCTGGCCGGTCCGGGCGGTGGCCCGCCAGTGGATGCGGTTCAGCGGATCGCCCGCCTCGTAGCGCCGCACGCCGGCGATTCGCGTGGGGTCTTCGTAGAGGCGGTGCGAGATGCGGACTTCGCCGATCGGCCGCCGCGAGGCCAACTCGAAACCCTCCAGCGGCACGACGTCGGGATAGACCAGCAGGAAGTGCGGCGAGGTGAGCACGCGGTAGCGGCGGTGCAGCCCGAACAGGTCGCCCGTCTCGACCACCAGCGGGCCGATCTGGTGGTATCCGCGGCGATTGCACTGCAACTGATAGAACATCGTGTGCCGGCCGCGGCCCCGGAGCATGGCCAACTGGATGCGTTGCCCCTGGACCTGCAGACTCGGCGGCTGGTAGATCAAGGCCCGGCGGGGCAACAAGTCCTCGACCAGCGCCCAGGCGACCGGCAGCCGGCCGGCGTTCTTCAGCGTAATCACCACGGCCACGGTGTCGCCCACGTTGGCCGAGTAGCGGTTGCACTCCCGCACGGCGGAGAGGTTTCGGATCCAATGCCGCGCCAGCCAGCGGCTCACCAGCATGATGCCCAGCAGGGCGTACATCGCATAGGCCGGCAGGCTCAGCCCGAAGGCCAGTGCGGCGAGCAGCAACAAGATGGCCGCGACGAACCATTTCATGGAAGATTATCAGCACGACGCACTGATAAGTGGTAGGTCAGGCATCGGATGCCTGACCTACGGTTTGATACGCACCCCAGCCGTCTTGAACGGGCGGCTCGTTGGACAGCATGGGCACCGCCACGTCGGCGACCACCTCGGCCACGACGGCCGCGGGCGTGAGCTTTCGCAGGCGGCTCTCGGGCCGCAGGATCAGGCGATGGGTCAGCACCGGGCCGGCCATCTGTTTCACGTCGTCGGGCCGCACGAAGTTTCGCCCCGAGACGGCCGCCAGCGCCTGCGGCGGTGCGGAACAACGCCAGCGACGCCCGCGGGCTGCCGCCCAAGGCCACGTCGTCGCACTCTCGCGTGCTCTGGACGATCTGGGTGATGTAGCGGCGGACCTTCGGATCGACGTGGATGTTGCGCACCGCCTGCTGGGCGGCCAGCAACTCCTCGGCGCTGACGACCGGCTCCAATCGGTCCAGCGGATTGCCGTGCTCCAACAGTTCGAGCATCTTGAGCTCTTCGTCCATGCTCGGATATCCCAGGCTGAAACGGACCAGGAAGCGGTCGAGCTGGGCCTCGGGCAGCGGGAAGGTGCCTTCGTGGTCGATGGGGTTCTGCGTGGCGATGACCCAGAACGGCGGCTTGCAGCTCGTGGGTCACGCCGTCGACGGTGACGCGGCCCTCGGCCATCGCCTCCAGCAGCGCGGCCTGGGTCCGCGGCGTGGCCCGGTTGATCTCGTCGGCCAGCACCACCTGGGCGAAGATCGGGCCGGGGCGAAACTCGAACTCGGTGGTCTTCTGGTTGAAGACCGACACGCCGGTCACGTCGGTCGGCAGCAGGTCGGGCGTACACTGGATCCGCTTGAACGAGCAGCCCACGCTGCGGGCCATCGCCCGGGCGAGCATCGTCTTGGCCACGCCCGGCACGTCTTCCAGCAGCACGTGCCCGCCGCAGAACCACGAGACCAACGAGAGAACGATCTGCCGGCGTTTGCCGACGATGACCTTCTCGACGTTGGCGATGATCTTCTTGGCGGTGGTTGGCACGTCGCTCATGGGGAACCTCGATGGGGTGCAAAGCATGAACGCGGACAAACTCTTCGGCCGGTTCAAGCGTACTCTATAATGACGCGCCGCCCTGCCGCTGGCAAGATAGGAAAGGCTGGCGAGGGCCGATCTGACCTACTTTCATGGCCGGGACCGGGTACAATTCTGGCATGAGCAAGTGCTTCTTCGTTTCCGACCTGCACCTGTTTGCCAATCGTTCCAACGGCCATCGCTACTTGGAGCAGATCGCCGGAACGGCGTCGCGGGCCGACGTGTTCGTCCTCGGCGGCGACATCTTCGACTTCCGCTGGTCGCGCATCCCGACCTTGAAAGCCGTCCAGCGGGCCGTGCAATGGCTGGCGGAATTGACCTCCGCCTGTCCCGGATGTCACTTCCATCTGGTGTTGGGCAACCACGACTACCATCAGGCGCTGATCGATCGGCTGCACGACTTGGAGAAGCAGGTCGTGAACTTGTCGTGGCACCGGTACTACGTCCGCCTGGGCAGCAGCGTGTTCCTGCACGGCGACGTGGCCGACAAGGAGATGGACGCCCGCATGCTGGCCGAGGCCCGCGAGGAGTGGCTCGACGCCCGGCGGCGCGGCCCGTTCCTCAGCATGCTCTACGACGTGGTGGTGCTGACGCGGTTGCACAAACCGTTTCCGCACCTGGTGTACACCAAGCGGATCGTGGTGCGGCGAATCCTCAAGTACCTGGAGAGCATTGGCGAAGGGCCCGGCGACGGGGTCCGCGACGTCTACTTCGGCCACACCCACCGGAAGCTTTCCAACTACCACTATCGCGGCCTGGCGTTCCACAACGGCGGCGCGCCGATCAAGGGCGTGAAGTTCCGCATCTTGGAGGCCAAGCGGTAAAGGGATCGTTGCCGGCATCGAGCACCGTGGCAACCTTGCTTTGCGTAGTAGGTCCCGCTTGCCGAGCGGGACCGCAGGGCGGAGGAGAGACTCCAGTGCATACCGCGTCCCGCCCGGCAGGCGGGACCCACCGCCAGAGAATCCTGCCACACACGTGCCCAGTGTGATCGGGGATAAGGTAGTTTGTGCGTTACGTCACTGTTCTGGGCCTGTCCGCTACGTCGTGGGAGGCGCCTTCCCGGGATGCGTCTTCTTCCACTCCAGGTGGGCCTTCTTGAACTCCTGGAAAGTCATCCCCGTCACGCCGTCCTTGGTCGTGGTGCCGCCCAGTTTCTCCAGCGCCTGGAAGACGGTCTTGGCCTTGTCGCCGTGCTTCTGGTGGGCGGCGGCAAATTCCTCAGCCGTCAGGATGCCGTCGTGGTTCGTGTCGAGCTTCTCAAAGCGATCCAGCAAAGGGTGCTTCTTGGCTGGCGGTTTGCTTTCCTGGGCCGGAAGGTTTACCGCCATCAGACATGCGACAATCAGGCTCAACAGCATCGTCCAGACTCTCATGTTCGGCTCCTCTCGTGTGGGGGCTGTTTCCAGGCGGCGAAGTTATACAGATAATAAACCCCGGAGTTCCCGGCGGGTTTCGGTCAGTTGCGCTCCAATGAGGCGAACAACCACGCCCCTTGGTTGAAGCGCCACCGGGCTATTCGTCACCGCGGCGGACAGATATTCCCCCACTTTCGACTGCGGTGGCTGCCGATTTGGATCAACACGGGCGGCCGGCAGGGTGTAGCCGCTAGGAAATCTTGGCCTGTTCTTTTCGTTTGCGTGGCCGAGAAATGGACCGCCTGGTTGTGGTTAACACGCCGCGTTCGGGCAGTGCCCGACGCACGGCCTGACGATGCGGGTGGTGGTGATGGCTGCTACGCCATTCAGGATGGCATTGAGGAAAGCAAAGCCCCCTTTACTCTTTCACGTCGGCTACGAAGGTCTGCACTTGCACGTGGCCCTCGTGATCGACCAAAGCGTATTGTGAGTAAGACTCTCCGCGCTTGCCGCGCGGGTGCCAGAAGACATTAAGGCGGTCCAATTCACCCTGCGGGTCCGGGTCGGATATCTGTGTGCAGCGGACGAACGCCCGGTCGTCTTCGTCGCTGAACAGGAATTCAATCCACGAATGCTCGCCGCGCCGCGCGAGGAGGCAATATGTGGGTCTGCCTGCCATCCCCGCGTGGCGCCAAGGTGGCAACACGAACGTGTCTAAATCGCTCTTGGGCTTACCTATTTGCATCCCGAGTAGTTGAAGCTCTAAAGACCGCTTGCCCGGCAAGCTCTTCAGTTCCCCGAGCCAAGGATGCTTAGCTATGGCATGTTCGGCTTTGGCGAGAGCCTGTCAGGAAGTCGTGCCAGGTAAGGGACGGCTTCTTGTCTGATAGCGGGTTCCACCACCAAGCAGCGTCAATGGTCCTTGGTTTGGTGGAGCGTAGCTGCACAACGAGGGATTCGGGCAGGAAGTTGACGAAACCGAGCGTGGCGTCCTCGATCTCAAACGAGTCGTGCAGTTGCTCGTAGTCGGGAAGACTACGGCAAACTGAAAGGGCCTCGCGCAATTCGGCGGACATACATCCTGCCTCGTTCTCGCTGGAAACACTCGTTGGATCGCCCCACCACCTGGTTATTTCCGAGAATGCCTTATCCCAGGTCGGCTCACCGGGAAAGGGGTACCGCATTCCTATCGACCATTTCTCGCCCTCAAGCGTGACCGCCCCGTTCCTCGCTTTCAGGAACGCTTGGACCTCTTCAAGTTTCGTGCCTGGCATGTAAAGCGAATACGAATCTTCATGCCTGTTCACAGTCCTCGGGTCGGAAAGCGTGGGCCAACCGCTCGGCCACGGAATCGTCTCCTTGGCGTACTCAAAGGGCCAGACCATCAACTCCAACTCGGGCGGAATCCATTTCTCGCTAGCTTTCGGCGAGAGCGATACCAGCGCCGCATAAGCCTCCCCGAACTGCGCGGGCAAGGGGTACGGTTTCGGATCGTCAGGCATACGCTCGCTCGGAGGGGGCCCGTCGTTCTCACAACCAAATCCATATACTGAGACCGCCTTCTCTACCCCGTCCGCGTAAAGGTAAAGATCGACAGTGGGCTCGTCCGTCACGTTGGGAGTGACGTTATAGAAGCCCTTTAGCTCCCGAAACGCGGTCGGGTTTAGCTTGGCGAAGAGTTCGTTCATCTCGCCCTCGGAAAGGACCGCCTGGTTGTAGCTGGGAAACTCATTCTCTAGCTCCGAGGGATGCTTCTCTGGATCCAAGCGGTAAATGATCGTGCCGTCATCGTATATCGCGAGGCGAGGCATGTCGCTCCCGATGACCGTGAGCCAAGGATCCTCCTCGATCAGCACGACCACGGGACGCGGGTGCGGAATCTGCTCTGTGCCGCCGTACCAAGAGGCCGTTCGCGGCCCCATGAAAAAAAGGAACAGGCTCACCGAGAGTGCCCCCAAAAGGAGCAGGCTCACCAAGGCTACCCCCGATAGTCTGATTGGGCACTGCAAGAAGGTTTTCATGCTATGTTCCTTTCGCGTTCGTGTTACCGCGGCCTATGTTGTCGGATTCGCCGACCGAATTGGGCATCGGCGAGGAACTGAATCGCGCCTTGGTGCGCAATGTTGTCGGCAAGATGATGCGCGGCGCGGCGCGACCTTTGCCAAAGGTGATCGTGGCGTTTGCCGACTTTGCGGATTTTGGAACGGCTCCGCCTCATTCCGTTGAACCGGCACCGGTGCCGAAGTCCGAATTGCAGATTGTCAGCGTGCTGCTCCCCGCGTCAAGCTCACCAGTTTCTGCGTCCAGATGCACATGCAAGCCGTCGTGTTTGTCAAGTAATGCCATCGCCGCACAATACCGCGCCAAATAGGCCAACCCCGCGCTGTTCCCGACGATCTGGACCTCCCTATTGGGGCACACTTCGCAAGATAGTTTCGCTTCTTCGTCCCTCGGGATCTCCGGGAACTCCGACTCACGAACCGATGGAATGACATACGTGAATTTTCTCTTCATGGTGTTGCAACCCTGTTGCTCCTTCGGAATCACGCGACACGGCTCTTGTTTCGGTGACAGAGGAATCACACTCCACGGATGGTTATTCTACCAGCCGCAACGGCCGAATCCTCTCGTCAGGCGGGCGGGAATTGGGGAAATCGAGGAGCGGGCGGGGATGCGGCTCGTTGGCCGGAATAAGCCGCTCGCCAAGTTGCACCCCGTAATGGACCAAAACGCCGTCGAAGCTCACCCCGTCGCCAAGCAGACCGCCGTCGCGGGTGCGGATGCCGACGCCGGAACCGGGCGTGGCCGCCGACTGGCTGCCCGTGCCGCAAACGCGCTCAAAGAACTCGGTCGCCACGCGATCGTCGCCCGCGGCGTCGCGGTCGTCGAACCGGCTGCGCACAATCACGTAATCCACGGCGTAGGAGTCGAGCAGCTTGGGCAGCAGGGCGCGGGCGACGTCCTCGCGGCCGAACAACTCGGCGCCCAAGGCCCGACCGTGGGCGACGAAGAGAAAGCCCGTCGTGCCGGCCGGAATGCCGGGCGCGATCTTCCGCCGCACCTCGTCGAGCTTGCCGCGGACCGGCGGGGCTTCCAGGGCCCTTTCCAGGCTGCCGGTGGCGTTTTCGGCCGAGAGCGTGGCGTTGTTGCGGGCCACTTCGGACCAGACCTTGCCCTGGTCGGCCCCCTTGCGGACCTCGCCCTGGATCGACTGGGGGAGCATGGTCTTGCTGCCCAGCGAGAACCTGGTTTCGCCCGCCCAGCGATGGGCCTCGACGCAGAACACCTCCAGGTCGATCTTGTGGCCGGGGGCCAGCACCACGTCGCGGCGGACGGTGCGGGTCTGCATGCCGCCGGCGATCACCTCGCCGCCCATGATGAAGACGTGCTGGTCGGGGCTGAGGTTTTCGACCCACAGGACGGGCACGCTGCCGCCGCCCTTCTCGCTCACGACCAGCACGCCGCGGGCGATGGCCGCGTCGCACGTCAGCCAGCGGCCCTTCAGCAGTGGGACGTCATCCACCAGGACCGGATAAACGGCCAGTTGCCGATAGACCACCGGCGCGGCGATCTTCACGCCATTGAGATACTGGGCCAGTTCCCGGACGTGTTTATCCGTAGCGGGCCGCTCCGCCCAGGCCGGTGTGGCGGCAAAGATCAGCGATCCGAGCAATGCCGCTGCGGCCAGAGCGGGCAGCAACGGCATACGCCGCATGGCAAGGCGATTGGGACGCGCGTTCATGGCTTTTCCCCCCTTATTGGGCAGGTTTCCTGACACGTCACCCTCTTGGACGCTCGCGGCCCCGGAGAAGTTCCCGCGGCAAGGGAAAACGCCCGCCTCCAGAGGTTGGCCATCGCAGGAAGTGAGCGTAGAATGATGCCTGTCGCCTGCGCAGGGGCACCATACGGGGGGCCGTGCGAAGGTTCCCGCTGGCCATGTCGCCGCCGAAGAGTGCAGACATTGGGAACTAACCGGACGATTCGTGCGTCCAAGGGGATTGAACTGAAACCGTGGCCTGCGGAACCACCGGGCAGGGGGCTCGTCATGAGAACATGGCTGCTTGTTGTCTACCTCGCGACCATATCAGCCTTTTCCGCGATTGTCCTTTTTGCCATGGTGTCCACCCGTGACATGCGTGCGCCGGATCCGCTCATTGCGATCGTTCCTTTCCTAATGCTGGCGGACTACTATTCGACTTTGCTCTACGCATCGCGCGTCAAGCGTTCGCACAAAACTGTGGCCTTGACAGACGTTGAACTCAATCCCATGTGGAAAGCAGATGTCGCCAGGCTACGCCTTGTGAACTTTCGCCACCTGGCTGGAGTGCTGTTCGTGTCGGTGGTCTTCCTACTCCTTTCACAAGGGACCGATGCATTCTACACCGGATTGTTACACGTGCTTCTCGGCTGCTTGACGGTTTGCTCTGGTATGCAAGTCGCTAGAAACAGCCTGAATGCCTTCATAATTGGGCGATCCTCGGAGCGACGTACGACGACAATCGCGCCCGGCGTGGCACGATGGCTAACGACCGAGTCGGGACAATCCAGTTTCTTTGGGCTTGTGGTGCTGGCACTGCTCGGAATCTCCAGCGCGTTCGCATCAGGATGGTTCGCTCTTGGCGGCCTGGCTGGATTGGTCTTCGAGCGGGCCGTACGAGCAGAACTGATACGAGAGGCCGCTGTGAAGAGTTGCGGCCGCAACGCCGCGCCGCCGCCGCGCGGCGCAGACGTTGGGAACTAACCGGACGACTGGTGCGTCCAACCGGATTGAAAGGGAACCCGTGGCGATGGCGTCTGTCGTGAACCCCCTCCCGGCAGACACTGTGGAGTTTAGAACAGCGTTCGTCGTTGCTTCAGCAGGGACCGTATGGCCTGGCTCGTTGAACTCCTGATCTATGTCTTCGCACGTCCGATACTCGAAGTTATCCTTGCGGTGCTCGGATACGATCTCGATTGGGATCGCAGGGACGGGCGTCGATTACGAGGATGGCGATTGGTCATCTCCGCTCTGTTTTGCTGTGCGGTGTCCGGCATCGTGCTAGGTGGATTGGTATGGCTGATCGTTTTAGTGTATCAGTGGTGGGGTTAGCCTAAAGTGCCACGGACGAACAATGCCCGGCCACAAAGCGGAGTCACCTTCGGGCGTTGTGCAAGCGGCCGTGGCGTTGGAGAATGAAACAAGGCTCGACACCAATCGCTCCAGCAGGGGCGGCGTCCGCGTTTGCATTATGAGACAACTCACTTTGATCCCGACGGTCCTCGTGTTCCTCGTCCTTGGAAGCACGGGGCGAGCGATGGCCTATCTGTCGGCCCCGGTCTCGTGGAGACAGGTTTCCGACGACGGTCAGTATGTTCTGGTCATGGTTCGCACGTGCCCGTCAGCGAGGACGCCGAATACGGGTACCCTGACGAGAACAGGATCAAAGAGATCCGCAGCATCCGCGAGCAGGTACTCCGAAAGCGGCCTGTATCGAAACGACGGCTCAACGACACCGTTGTGGAACATCCAGTACTTCAGCCGACCGCAGCGGGGCGATGTTTACATTGCGCCGGACGGCGAACATCTGATTTTTGGTGCCGACGGCTTCTTCGCCGGATGGTTCTTTGCGCATGGAAGACGTCTGGCCGGCTATACGGTGGATGATCTTGTCTCGCACAAGCTTGTGAAGTCCATGATGAGCTTCAGGGTGCCGACCTGCTTGTGGGACCATTTCGACGCGGATAGCATGACCTATACTGTCCACACGAACCAGGGCGAGGAATTCACGTTCGACGCAACCACGGGTGGCCTGATTGGCGCAAGTCGCCCTGGCCCGCTTACTTCGCTGCGATCTGCGCCGGGCTGATCGCGGTGTTGGGCGTTACGGTGCTTGTCCGAAGGCACAGGGCAAGACAGAACCAGTGAGCCAGGTAGGGTTGGCACCGCCCACCGAACCGCAACATCTTGTGGCGGGCAGTGCCCGCCCTACGACGACTCGCGTCCACGGAGAAACTCACGCGATAAGCGACGCAGCCTCCTCCAGATGCGCGGTGCATTTCCGCACTTCGTAGGGTCGTTTACGACCCTTTCCGCCAAAGGCGGTGTTAGGCCCGACGTTTACGTCGGGTCGACGGCTGCGATTTTGATCTTGGATTGTCAGGCCCGCTTGCGGGCCTCCTGCCGTTTTCAGGGCAACATGACGCCCGTAAACGGGCGTGACAAAAGCAGATAACAGAAATGGCCGTGTACCCGGCGTAAACGCCGGGCCGATTACCGCCAAAGCGGAAACGCCCGTGAACGGGCGTGGAAACATCCATCTACCCGACCCGGCGGCGAAAACAGCACTACGAAGTGCGGAATGCATCCTGAGGCGGCTGTTCTGCGGTTTTTCAGTAGAAATTGGGCCACGCGTTCTGCTACAATGCCGCGCCAGGCGTCGGGGGAGATTCGAGAATGGGGTGTGTTGTCAGGCGAGCTTCCATTGCTTCCCAGACTACGTGTTTCTCCCAGTTGACTCGACCGTGCAACACCCCACTTGTGAGCGTATCGACTTTACGATCTCGATGATCGCCGTAACATATTGAAAAATAAAATCTTCTGACGTGCAACGTAGACGTAAAAAAACAACATTAGCGCGATGCGTTGCGTGGCTTGCCGAGAACTCTGCTGGGATTGCCGTGCCAAGTTTCGTCGTGATCGAGAAAGCGTTTGGTCTTGGGTCTTTGGGCTTTGCCACGAAGCCCCAAGACCTAACAGGCCGTTGAAAAAGGGGACAGGCACCTCACGACCATTGTTTCTCGCAGGGTATTCGCTTGTCCGTTCGGAGCCAGTCCCCTTTTTCAACCTAAGCCCCAAGACCTAAGCCCATCGCCCCATGCCAAAACCCGTCATTCTCCTTTCGATTCCCGCCTTGCGTGAAAAAGACGTGGCCGTGATGCCGAAGCTGCGGAACCTTACCGCGGGGGGTGAAATCGCCGAGTTGACGCCCGGTTTCCCCTGCGTCACCTGCCCGGTGCAGGCCGCCATGACGACCGGCAAGCTGCCCTCCGAGCACGGCGTCGTGGGCAACGGGTTCTATTGGCGCGACCGGCGGCAGGTGGAAATGTGGACCGCGCCCAACGATTGCGTCGAGCGGCCGCAGATTTGGGACCTGTTGTCGCATCACCGCGGCGGGCTTTCCACGGCCGTGTGGTTTCCGATGCACAGCAAAGGCTGCGAGGCCGATTTCGTCTGCACGCCCGCTCCCATCCACAATCCCGACGGTTCGGAGTCGCTCTGGTGCTACACGCGGCCGCTGGAACTGTATGGGCAGTTGCGCGACGCGCTGGGCCACTTTCCGCTGATGCACTATTGGGGACCCATGACCGACGTGAAGGCGACGGCGTGGATCGCCGACTCGGCCGTGATTGCCGCGCGGCAGTGCCAGCCCGATTTCTTCTACATCTATCTGCCGCACCTCGACTACGCCGCGCAGCGAACCGGCCCGGATAGCGCGGCCGCCGATTTGGCCGTCGCCGAACTGGACGAGGTCATTGGCAAGCTCGCCTCCGGCATGGCCGAGGCCTACGACGAGGAACTGCTGTGGCTCGTGGCGGGAGAGTACGCCATCACGCCGGTCGACCACGTCGCGTATCCCAACCGCGTGCTCCGCGAAGAGGGGCTCTTGGCCGTTCGGGAGGCCGACGACGGCGAGCACCTCGATCTGGAGCGGAGCCGGGCCTTCGCGCTGGTCGATCACCAATTCTCCCACGTTTTTGTGGCCGACGGCGACCCGCAACTGGCGGCCCGAGTGGCCGAGATCTTCCGCGGCCGGCCGGGCATTGCCGAGGTGCTGGTGGGACCGGAGCGCGGCCGCTATCACCTCGAACATCCGCGGAGCGGCGAAGTGATCCTGATTTCCACGCCGCGAAGCTGGCAGGCGTATTACTGGTGGCTGGCCGACGATCGGGCGCCGCGGTTCGCCCGCACCGTCGACATTCACCGCAAGCCGGGCTACGACCCCGTGGAATTGTGCTTCGACCCGGCAACCCCGAGCATTCCCTTGGACGCGGGGCGGATCAAAGGCTCGCACGGGGCCCCGGCGGTGGATCGCTCGCAACGGAGCGTGCTGCTGGCCTCCGAGCCGACGTTGTTTCCCGGCCCGGCGGTCCGCGATGCCGACGTGTTCGGCATCGTGTTGAAGCACTTCGGTTTGCAGGGTTCGTAGGGTGCATGCTCGCACGCACGCTACGGACCGGGGAGAGCGCGCTGCTAGCCCGCATTTCTCACCAGCCGAACACCAACCCGAAGCGCAAGCGAGGGCCAGACAACTGGTTGCCCTCGCTCGCGCTTCGGGTTGGTGTTGAACGCTCTGTGCCAAATTATGCCCGCGTGGCGAGAAATGCGGGCTAGCGGTGAGCGGTTGTTCAGATGCAGGACGGCAACGGGCGTCGCGAGGCGTGCCCCCCCCGCGAAAAAAACCGCGGCCAGTTCGTATTGGCGAATTGTCGCCGTTATGCTACGGTATACGGACCTTTGAGAAACCAGTCGCGTGGGTGGTGAGGAAACACGCCGCCCCGAGCCGGAAGACGCATTGGAGCGTCTTGGGATGAGTGCAGTGAGGGCCGACAAGGAAGGAGGCCAGCATGCAGTCCGATCAGAAACAGGAAGTGCGGGTCCACATTCGTTGGATGATCCGCCGCGACATGCCCGAGGTCCTGGCGACGGAGGTCGAGAGCTTCGAGTTCCCCTGGCTCGAAGAGGACTTCATCCGTTGCCTGCGGCAGCGCAACTGCATCGGCATGGTGGCCGAGCACGAGGACCGTGTGGTGGGGTTCATGATCTATGAACTGCACAAAAGCCGCATCCACGTGCTGAATTTCGCCGTGGCCGATGCCTATCGGCGCTCGGGCGTGGGCAGCCAGATGATCGCCAAGCTGATCGCCAAGCTTTCGTCGCAGCGGCGCAGCCGCATCATTCTGGAGGTGCGAGAGACGAACCTGGACGCCCAACTGTTCTTCCGCGAGAACGGTTTTCGCGCGGTCTCGGTGCTGCACTGCTACTATGCCGACACGCCGGAAGACGCCTACCTGATGCAGTACCGGTACCGGCCCGAACGACAGCCCGCGGCGGAGTCGGTCAGCCGCATCACAAGGATGGCCGGATAACCAGCCGGTCGAGCCGCTGCCCAGATCATTCTGTTGCGCGTCGGGTGCCACGGGCGGCTTGTCCGCGTCGGGTGCCACGGGCGGCTTGTCCGCCCGTGTGGTGCCGGGCAGGCCGGATCATTTCGCCGCGCCAGGTTCCGCGGCCGCTGCCGAGAGCCTGCGCCAGGCCTGCATGGTGGGCGCGAGGATCGAGCGGGCGTCCGCCTTGATTCCGTAGCCCTGAAAACCGATCGGTCCGCTGAAACCGATCTGTTGGAGCGTTCGCAACACGATCCCCGTGTCGAAGGTGCCCTTGTCGAGCGTCTGGATCAGTTGATCCCATTTTTGACCGGTCACGCCGGCATCGGCGCCGGAGACGGTCACCGTAAAAAGGACGTCCTTCGCTTGCTGCAACAGCGAGGGTATCTTCTCTGCGTCGCCGGCGGCCAGACAATGACAGAGGTTGAAGGTGACGCCGAAATTGGGATGGTTTACCACTTTGGCGAGTTTGGTGGCGTCGGCGAAGTGCTCGGCCCATTCGCCCGCGTGTGGATAGACGGCGATGCGCACGCCGTTGGTCTTCGCCATGTCGGACAGTTCGCGCAGCTTCAAGATGAGCGGCGTTTCTGCCGTGAGCGAATCGAACGCCGGCCCCTTGCCGCCGATGTGCAGCCAGACGATCGTGCCGTGCCCCTTGAGGGTCTCCATGATCGACGGCAGTCTCGACGAGTACCCCAGTTCCCCTTGGCCCGTCACCCTGGCGCTGCAATAGATGGTGAACATTTTGAGGCCGTGCCTCTCGATCTCGGCCACGGCCGCTCTCACCTGTTCAATCGCCTGCTCGGACGGCAGCTTGGGCGACGGTTCGGTCCACGCCACTCCGGCGTAGCCCAATTCCTTCACCAGATCGAGTTGCTGTTCGGGCGTCAGTCCGGGGCGCTGGAACGAGGTGTCCATTGCGTAGAACGGGTTGGGCAGGCCGGCGGGCGGCGGTTCGGCGGCGAAGGCCGATATCGCTTGCAGCCCCACAAGCAGCCAGGCGAGAGCCCAGAAGGTCGTGCGATTCATTTTGTTCCTCCGCTGTAGAAGCGGCATCCTGCCGCTTGATGCGTGTTGCAGGAGCAACAACCGGGGCCAATCGAACGCGGCAAGATGCCGCGTCTACATCAAATCCACTTGTCGATGTTGGCCAACGTCCACGGCTCGCGTTGCGGGCGGGTGAGCATCGCGCTGGCTTGGGCGTCGCCGACGAAGTCCTCCTTCTGCGGGTCCCACTGAAGCTTGCGGCCCAACAGCATGGCGATGTTGCCGATGTGGGCGATCGTAATGCTGCGGTGGCCGATCTCCGCGGGACCGTAGCACTCCTGGCGGGTCTTCATGCAGTCATAGAAATTGCGGTGCTCGCCACCCTTGTCGCCGGCCTTGCGGTGAACGATCTCGCTGGGGCGGTAAATCTTGACTTTTTGGGGATCGATGACCACGTCGAGCATCTCCCGCTGGCTGGCCCGCAGGCTGCCGCGCCAGCCCTTGCACTCGATCCAGCCGTCGGTCCCCTCGAAGCGGATCGATGGGGACTTCGCCGTGACGTTCATCGTCACGCCGTCGGCGTACTTGTAATGCAGCGTGAACGTGGGCGCGGTATTGAAGACGGCGTCCCGCGGCGGGAAATCGCCCTGCCCTTCGACCTCGACCGGACCGGTCCGCTCGGTGTCGTGCCCCCACTGGGCCAGGTCGATCATGTGCGCCCCCAGTCGGTCAGCACGCCGCCCGAAAAGGCCAGATGCCAACGAAACGACCCGTGTACCCGGGCCGGGATGTAGGGGATCACGGGGGCTTGGCCCAGCCACGTGTCGTAGTCCAATTCCTTGGGAACCGGCGCCACGGCCTGCTGCTTGAAGGTCTCTTTGTACTGCGGGCCCAGCCGCATCTCGGTATTGCCCACGGGGAGCACGACATCGATGTGCTTGAGCTTGCCGATCACGCCGCCGCGAATCAATTCAGTGAGCCGAATATAGGT
This sequence comes from uncultured Planctomycetaceae bacterium, assembly GCA_963759115.1. Classification (GTDB taxonomy): domain Bacteria; phylum Planctomycetota; class Planctomycetia; order Pirellulales; family Thermoguttaceae; genus CAVWXT01. The sequence goes on along the minus strand of CAVWXT010000005.1, from coordinate 461,574 downwards.
GTCGATCGAGCGGTTCTCCGAGGCGGTTTGGAACACTCGCTTGCGTTCGGCCACGGCGCGGCAGATGGCCTTGCCTTCGTCCACAAAGAGCGTCAGCGGTTTCTCGCTGATGACGTCCTTGTCGCAGCGGGCCGCCATGATCGTCGGAACGGCGTGCCAGTGGTCGGGCGTGGCGTTGCACACGGCGTCGATATCCTTGCGGAGAATCAGCTTGCGGAAGTCGCTGTAACCTTCGCACGGCTTGTAGGCGTCGCCATAGATTGGGCGCTGGTTCTCGTCGGCAAATCGCTGGGCGTCAGCCAGATGATTGGCGTCCACGTCGCAGACCGCGACGACTTGCACCTCGGGGCAGCGGAATACTTGCTTCAGATTCCAGTAGACGCCGTGATTGCCGCAACCGACCAGCCCGAGGCGGATGCGCTCGCTGGGCGCCGCCGCGCCGTCAAGGCCCAAGGCCGAGGAAGGAATCAGGCTGGGCAAGGCCCATGCTCCTGCCAAGGCGGCGGCCCCTTCGATCGAGCGTTTCAGGAAACGACGCCGATTGAGACAGTTGGCCGGCATGTCAAGACCTCCCAAAATGTGCGCTGAAGAGCTCTGTCACGAACTAAACTTCTCAATCGTTGACGTACGTTTCCAAAAACCGTGCCAGCCGGTGGAAGTCACTGCCCGGCTCGATGTAGCGGACCACCGTAACCAGCGTGGCCGGATCGACCAACTGGTTGAAGGGCACGTAGTTCAGGGCCAACTGGCCGGAGACAGAGACCATCACGCCGTCGAGCCGCTTCTCGACCAGCGCGCGATACGCTCCCACGCCAAGCTGGCTGCCCAGCATCACGTCGAAGGCCTGTGGCCTTGCGCAACGGCACTCGTAACCGAGCTTCAGGCCGGTGATCTTCCGCTTCTTGCCGGTCTGCCTGGCGTACTCCTTGGCAACCAGATCGGAGAAGAGCCGGCAGAGGTCGAGCTTGGAGATGGCGATGTGGCCGTGCTCGTCGCGGGGCACGCCCTCGATATGGGATTGTGGCAGAAACTCGGCGAGCCCCTCGGCGATGACGATCACGCCGAAGTCCTTGCCCTCGGCCTCCTCGCGGACCCGCATCGTGGCCACGATCCGCTTGACCACTTCGTCGAGGTCCATGACGCGGCGGATGGTGGTTTTGCCGGTTTGCGGATCGGTGGTTTCCTCGCTGGCCTCGTACTTGCCCGTAATATCCTCGACGCTGATGGCCAAGCTGGCCTCGCCGGCGATGGCCGCCCCATAGGCCAGCCAACCGGCGCTGCGGCCCATCGTCTCGGCCATGAAGTAGGCGCGATTCGCCTCGGCGTCGGCCAGCAGATTGCGGATCTCGCCGGCCAACACCTCCACGGCCGTGAAGTAGCCGAAGGTGAAGTCAATGCCCATGTAGTCGTTGTCGATCGTCTTCGGCAGATGGACCACGGGAATGTGCTTGTGGCCGGGCGGCAGTTGTTCCTGGTAGAGCTTGAACTTGTTGGCCGACTTGAGCGTGTCGTCGCCGCCGATCGAGATCAGCGCGTCGACGCCCATCGACACCAAGGCTTCGTAAGCCGCCTTCAAGGGGGCGGTCCGCTTTGCGTCCTTCAGATGGGCCGGCTCGGAGACGTCTTTGCCGGGATTGGTCCGAGCGGTGCCAATGATGATGCCCTGGCTGTTGCGCGTCCGCTTCAAAACGTTGTGGTTGATGCGGATATAGTCGCGGCCCTCGGCCATGGAATGGTCCGGGCCGTACTCGACCAAGTGCGAATAGCCGTTCAGGATGCCGTATACGTCGATGTTGTTTCGCAGGAAGGACACGGCCGCCGTGGAGATTACGGCGTTGGCCGCCGGCGCGGGGCCGCCGGCAAACAGGATCGCCACCCGGTGGATGTTCGACTCCAGATGGGGCGGCCGCGATAGCGTGCTGCTCATGAAACGCTCCGAATAATTCTGTGTTCTTGGACCGCGGCGGGCTTATGGGCGTCGCCGGAAGCGCCTTACCACAACGGACGCGCGGCTTGAGGGCAATTCTACTGTTGCCAGGCACCGGCAGCAATAGGACCGCGCTACTTGCGTCCGGTGAAGTTATTGTAGTCTTCGTGCGATCCTATCCAGTACCATACGTTCGTATCGCCGTCTACGACATAGATTGCCCGATAGCGCAGCGTAACGCAAACGGCCCGGCTGTTTTTCCGGTGCTGGCCCCGGTGGATGTCGGCGAGGAGGTGGTTGTGCAGGGCCGGGTCCTCCGGGTTGGCGAGAAAGAGCTTGAACGCGTACTCTGCAAATTCCGCAACACGATCGCCCAATCGCGCCAGGCGGTCCTTGTAGCTCTTGGTTCGGACGTTGCGATTACCCCTGCCCACCGACATTCTCGGCCTCGCCACGTCGGTGTTCTTCAATCGCTTCGTCCCGCATGTTCGCCAGCGCATCCGCTGCGAAGAACTGGGCGTCGGGCGTCAAAATGCCTTCGGCCTCGCGTAGACACGCTCGGAACTGAGCCGCAGATTCGATCTTGAAGCCACGGTCCTCAAGACGTGAAAGCGGCGGCAGAAAGTTGCCGCAGACTCCCTTCCACTTTGCGCACAATGCGATGAACTCGTTCTCCTCCTCCGCAGTGTGCGGACGTTCGCCGCGAAGGACGGACCGCCGCCAACCTTCCTCCTGCCGATTAATTCTCTCAAACGCCTCGATGCAAAGACGCAAGAGATCCTCGAAATCCCAGCAGGACATAGCTTCCAGGTGGTTGGCCTTCCATTGCTCATCGATTAGCTCGATTTGTCGTTCTATAACGGAGGGAGGCATAAATTCACCTTTTGGGCCAGATCGCTACGCCATTATACCCGGCGATAACCGGTTGTTGGGCAGCGCTCGACGGCGTTCGTCTCTATTTCTATTCCAACTATAAGCGCACTTGGGCGGGAATGGAAGAACTTGCCGCGACGGCATCTTGCCCTCCTTGGGGGTGTGGTCGGCGGTTCACAACTCCATGACCTCTTTGAGATGGCATAATTGCGATTGGAGATCCAGTCCCCATGGCGCTCCGGCAATCGCCATCCTTTGCGAAGCGGGCCGGCGAATAGCCGTTAACTCGGCCAGGTCCGCTCGATGAAGGTGGTGTCGACCCGCGCCTCGTGGAAGGCGGTGTGGTCGAGGATTTTCTGGTGCAGGGGGATGGTGGTCTTGACGCCCTCGATGTGCAATTCGCCCAGTGCCCGCTTCATGCAGGCGATGGCCTCCCGCCGGGTCGGCTGGTGGACGATGAGTTTCCCGATCATCGAATCGTAGTAGGGCGAGACGACGTAGCCCTCGTGGACGTGCGAATCGAACCGCACGCCGAACCCGCCCGGCACCCGAAACCGCGTGATCGTGCCTGGCGTGGGGCGAAAGTTCTTCGCCGGGTCTTCGGCATTGATGCGGCACTCGATCGACGCGCCCTGCTGGTGAATCTCGTCCTGCTGGAAAGGCAATTTTTCGCCGGCCGCCACCAGGATCTGCGCCTTGATCAGGTCGACGCCAGTGATCATCTCGGTCACGGGGTGCTCGACCTGGATGCGGGCGTTCATTTCAATGAAATAGTAATTGCCCGACGGGTCGACGATGAACTCCACCGTGCCGGCGTTGGTGTACTTGGCGGCGCGGACCAGCCGGACCGCCGCATCGCACATGGCCGTGCGGGTGGCCGGATCGAGCCGCGGGGCGGGGCTCTCCTCCACCAGCTTCTGGTGCCGCCGCTGCATGCTGCAATCGCGTTCCCAGAGGTGGACCACGTTGCCATGATTGTCGGCCAGCACCTGCACCTCGACGTGGCGGGGATGCTCGACGTATTTTTCGAGATAGATGTCGGCATTGCCGAACGCGGCCTCGGCCTCGGCCTGGGCTTGTTGGATGGCGGCCTTCAACGCCAAGTCGTTCAGGGCCACGCGCATGCCGCGGCCGCCTCCGCCTGCCGCCGCCTTGATCAACACCGGAAAGCCCAATTTGTGGGCCAGAGAGACGGCTTCGGCCTCGGTCTGCACCAGTCCATCGCTGCCGGGCACCGTGGGAACGCCCACCTCCTTGGCCAAGTCGCCGGGCGGCGTTCTTATCGCCCACCAAGGCCATCGCCTCGTGCGTGGGGCCGATGAACTCGATCTCGCAACTGCGGCAGACTTCGGCAAAATGGGGATTCTCGGCCAGAAAACCGTAGCCCGGATGAATCGCCTGCACGTTGCCGATCTCGGCGACGCTGATCACCCGGTCGATCTTCAGGTAGCTCTCGGCGGCCTTGGGCGGACCGATGCAATACGCCTCGTCGGCCAGCGACAGGTAGGCGGCGCCCCGGTCGGCCTCGCTGAACAGGGCGACGGTTTCAATGCCCAACTCGCGGCACGCACGAAAGATCCGCAAGGCGATCTCACCGCGATTGGCAACTAAGATTCGTTTGAACACGGCTACTCCCGCGTATCGACTCCGAATAAGGGTTGCCCGAACTCCACCGGAGCGCCGTTCTCGGCCAGCACGGCGATGATGCGGCCAGAGACTTCCGCGGGAATCTGATTGAACACCTTCATGGCCTCGACGATGCAGACCGTCGTGTCGGGACCGATGTGGTCGCCCACCTTGACGAATGGCGGCGATTCGGGGTCGGGGGCCGTGTAGAACGTGCCCACCATCGGGCTCTTGATCAGCACGACGCCTCCGGCTTTGCCTTCCACGGCCACCGGGGCGTCGGACTCCGGTGCCGGCGGTCCAGCCGCCACGGGCGGCGGCGGAAGGTACTGCACCGGCAACGGCCCGTTGGCCGGCTGCGCCGCGGCGCCCGCCCGGCGAAGCTGAATCCGCAGTTCGCCCTGCTGGATGTCCATCTCGCTGAGATCGTGCTCCTTCATCAGTTCGACGAGGCGACGAATCTTGCGGACATCAAAGATGTCGGGGGAGGGGGCAGAAGATGCGTTCATGGTTCTCCTCACGTAGCGTATGCATCGGCATAACGAACGACCGGCCCAAACGGGACGTCATGCGGCGGCATCACCCGCGATCCTTGCATTTCGGCGTTGGGCACTAGCGTCAGCAAATCACCGCCTCTTCCAACCGCTTGGGCACGTGGGTCAGGACTTCGTGGCCGGTGCGGGTCACTAACACGTCGTCCTCGATGCGGATTCCACCCCAACCCGGCAGATAGATGCCCGGCTCGACGGTTACGACCATTCCCGGCTTGAGGACGGTTTGGTTGTTGACGGCCAGCCGCGGGGCCTCGTGGACCAACAGGCCCAAACCGTGTCCCAAGCCGTGGCGGAAACGGCGGCCGAAGCCGGCCTTGGCGATGACCGTCCGGGCGACGTGATCCACGTCGTGCCCGGAAACGCCGGGCCGGACGGCGGCAATCGCTCGGGTTTGAGCCTCCAACACCACCCGATAGATCCGCTCGAATCTGGGCGAGATTTTACCGGTGACCAACACCCGCGTCAAGTCGCTGTTGTAGAGCCCCTCCTTGGCCCCCCAATCCACGAGCACGAAATCGTCCTCGCCGATCCGTTTTCGCGTCGGCGTGGCGTGAGGCAACGCACCTCGGGGCCCCACCGCGACAATCGAGGGGAACGCCGCGTCTTTGGCGCCGAAGAGGCGGAACTGGTGCTCCAACTCGTCGGCCGCTTCCTTTTCGGTCATCTCGGGCCGCAGCGTCGATCGCAGCACGGCAAACGCCTTCTCCGCCTGCCAGACGGCCTTACGCAGCAGCGCGATCTCGTCTTTGTCTTTGATCAGCCGCAACTTCTCCACGAAGCCCGAGGTGGCCACGATCTGCATCTTCGGCAGCTTCTCGGCGATCTTGTCACGCACGCCGACCGTCATCGAATCAGCCTCGATCCCCAGCCGACTGAGCCTTGCGGCGCGGACGACCCGGACGACCGCCTGAAGCATGCTGACCCCAGGCGGGCGGATGTTGAGGTCGACGCCGGGGCATTCCTCGCCCAATTGGGTAATGTAGCGGGGATCGCTCAAGACCGTTTCGCCGTCCCGCCGCACGAGCAAGTAACTGTCATCGCCCGTGAAACCAGTAAGGTAGGTCACGTTCGTGAAATCCGTGACCAGCAGGGCGTCGATTTCGGCCTTCTTCAACCCACGTCGCAGTCGGTCGCGGCGAGCTTGGAAATCCATCGCTTGACCTCTATTCGCAAATCTCAAGTCTCAAATCGCGGATATCTGATCCCCGGTGTCTCTCTCACCAATAGGTTCCATTGGACCAGACGGGGGGCAGGCTGGCAAGGGGCTTGTGCGGCCGATTGACGCCACCCCAAACGCGGGATAGGATGACACCGGTCGCGGTGCCGGCATGCCAATATCCCTGCCCCCGGTCGCGATGATCTCAATGCCCAAGGAGATACGGTGACGAGCCGCGTCATAAAGTTCTGGCTTCCGCTCATCGCACTGATGTCCTTTCCCGCGCTGGCCTGCGCCGATGCGGGAACTCCACTGATGTGGGCCGGCGCGTTCCATCTCGTCATCGGCAACGCCATCATCGGGATAGCCGAGGGACTGATCCTTGCCATCCTTTTTCGGCAGAAGAAGGGGCGTTGTGTACTGATCATGATCGCTGCCAATTACTTCTCAGCCTGGGTAGGAGGCTTTCTTTTGTCGTGGATTGCCGAAAGTCGTCAGGTCGACCTCTACAACGCCTGGCAATGGTTGTGGATGATGGTCGTCGTTACTTATTTCTTGACGCTTCTATTGGAATGGCCGTTCGTCGCCTGGTGTCTTCGCAAGTGCGACCGTTGGTTCATCAGGAGCATTTGGGGATCGCTGGCGGTGCAGTCGGCCAGCTACCTCGTGCTATTTGGCTGGTATTGGATGGCAAGTGCGACGTCGCTTTATACGGACGTTGCCGTAGTTCAGCTTTCTGAGATTTCGCTGCCTGAGAGGGTGGTCATCTACTACATTGCCGAGAACAATCGCGACGTCTACGCACTTGACCTGCGCCGCGGAGAAACGAAAAAGGTTTGCGAGCTGAAGTCGTCGGATCGCTGGGACGGGCTGTCTCTGCAAAAGTCGTCGTCGGATGCTACTCAATGGGACCTCGTCGCCGAGTTGGTGACGTACCAAGGGGAGGACATCCGAGAGACCGTGCTGCCTGCCGTGACCAACAGGGCGGCCGACCGATCGCGCGACATGCACGCCAGCAGGATGGGCGGTGACGTTCCCCTGTTTCTCGACGAGGACAATAGCGGCTGGAGGTTCTGGTTCGGTTACATGGCGGGCCGGTTGGACGGCAACAACACGAAAGACGGCCGAACAGTGGACATTGGATTGGAGACTCCGTATCTCCGGTGGCCCGTTCAGAACCCTACGCAGCTTCCCAACGGCCAGGTGGTTTTCCAACTGGGATGGCGCCAGATTTGTATTCTCGATCCGGATGAAAAGAAGGTCGCCTTGATCGCGAGAGGTCATGGGCCGGCAGTTGTTCTCCAAGAGAGCGAGGATTAGGGGAATCGACGGGAATCAAGCCGGTGGCCCCCGGGTGATTGCTCGCCGGTGCGCAACCCGTCGTTTACGCTGCCTTCGAAACGGCGTACAATAAGGTCGGTAGCCCGCCTTTGGGAGAAACGTATGCCGATTCACGATTGGACCCAAGTCGATCCGGGTATCTTCCACGACTTTCACCAGGCGTGGACGATCGAGATCCGCAATGCTCTTAACGGCGGTGGTCTGCCGCCGGGGTTCTTCGCCCTGGCCGAGCAGATCCTCGGCGGTCCCATCCCCGACGTGGTAACTTTGCAGCGAAGGGCGAAACCGGCCGACGTGCCCGTCTCCGGCGGCGGAATTGCGGTGGCCGACGCGCCGCCACACGCCCGGATTGTGACCTTGGCAGAGCCGGACCTGTACGTATCGAAAGCCAACCAGATCGTGGTCAAGCACCGCCTCGGCCGAGTCGTCGCCGTGATTGAGATCGTCTCTCCGGGAAACAAGAGCAGCCAGCACGCCCTGCGGTCGTTCGTCGAAAAAGCCGGGGAACTGCTCCGGCAGGGCATCAACATGCTGGTGGTCGACCTGTTTCCGCCTTCGCCGCGCGATCCGCAAGGCATCCACAAGGCGATCTGGGACGAGATCTGCGAGGAGCCGTTTGAGTTGCCGCGAGACAAGTCCCTGACCGTTGCCGCCTACTCCGCCGACATGCCAAAGACAGCGTACGTCGAGCCCGTGGCCTTCGGCGATCTGCTGCCGGGGCTGCCCATTTTCCTCGATCCCGGCACGTATGTGCCCGCGCCGCTGGAGGCAACCTACCAGGCAACCTGGGCCAAGTGCCCGGAGGTCGTTCGCGAAGAGGTCGAGAGCCACAACTAAGAGGATTGCGCTGAGATAATGGCACCACACGAACTAGAACAAGCAGCGGCCCAACTGCTGGCGGGCCAGTTGTCGATTGACGAGTTTGTCCACAAGGCCGGCCGGCCGACGATCGCCGACGTGGGCGACGCCCAGGTCGACCTCGATCGCCACCGCCGCTGCGGTTTCCCGGAAGTGGTCTTCGCGCAAGGCAAGACGATTGGCGCGATTCAGAAGATATTTGAAGCGCTCTTGCAGCATGGGGCCGAGGTGCTCGCCACCCGCATGTCGCCGGAGCAAGCGGCCGAGTTGCTCGTGAAGTTCCCGGCCGGACGCCATAACGCCATCGGCCGCACGTTCCGAATTTCGCCGCCCGGCATCCGCGAAGGGTGCGAAGCAAACAACGACAGACGAGGGGGAAAGGTGACGATCGTTACCGCGGGCACCAGCGACCTGCCCGTGGCCGAAGAGGCCCGCGAGACGGCCCTCTGGACCGGAGCGACCGTCAAGCTGATCCAAGATGTGGGCGTGGCCGGACCGCACCGTCTGGCCGCTAATTTGCCCCTGCTGCAAGAGGCCGATGCCGTGGTGGTCGTGGCGGGTATGGAAGGGGCGTTGCCCAGCGTGGTGGGCGGATACGTCGCCTGTCCCGTGATTGCCGTGCCCACCAGCATCGGCTACGGGGCCAGCTTCGGCGGCGTCGCGGCCCTACTGGGGATGCTCAACAGTTGCGCCTCGAACGTCACGGTCGTGAACATCGACGCCGGCTTCAAGGGCGGCTACTTGGCCGGATTGATCGCCAGAAACGTGGCCACGGCAAGAGGCAAGAGAACGTGAACTATCTCCGACCATGAACTCCCCTGAAAACGAATTGCCGCGTCTTCCGCCCCGGCGGCCCGACGCCCACAAGGGCGATTTCGGCCTGGCATTGATTGTGGGCGGGTCGCGCGGCATGGCCGGAGCGGCAGCCCTGGCCGGCATGGCGGCACTGCGGGGCGGCGCCGGATTGGTGCGGCTGGCCGTGCCCGAAACCGTCCTCGACACCGTCGCCGGCTTCGAGCCGTCCTACATGACGATCCCCTTGCCGGCAGATGCCGCCGGTCGTCTCGCTGCCGGCGCGTTCGGCCGCATCGCCGAACTGGCCGAGCAGGCCACCGTCGTCGCCTGCGGTCCGGGTTTGGGCCGCTCCTTCGACCTCGATCAACTCGTCGCTCGGCTGTACGAGGAGATCGCGAAACCGATGGTCTTCGACGCCGATGCCCTCAACGCATTGGCGGCCGAGCCCGACGTGCTCGTCCGCCCCGGCGGCCCTCGCATTCTCACCCCGCACCCTGGCGAGTTCGCCCGCCTGATCGGCAGGAAGCTCGATGCCGAACTCCGCCACGACGCGGCCGTTCAATTGGCGGCGCGATGCGGCATCGTGGTGGTGCTCAAAGGCCATCGCACGCTGGTGACCGACGGCCGGCGCCAGGCGATCAACACCACGGGCAACCCGGGCATGGCCACCGGCGGAACGGGCGACGTGCTCACCGGGCTGATTACCGCCTTGGCCTGCCAGCGCCTTGAGCCTTTCGACGCCGCCCGGCTGGGCGTCCATTTGCACGGTCTGGCCGGCGACCTGGCTGCCGAGGAGCTGGGCCAGGTGTCGATGCTGGCCAGTGATTTGATTCAGTACCTGCCCGAGGCGTTTCTGGAATGCTGGGGCAACACGTGATCGGCGGGCTCGACACGGAGGATCGGGGGAAGTGCCGCGGGCCGGATGGAGCGAAGGCCGACGCTGGAGTGCTTGCCCGTGTGTCCTTCTTGGGCCGTTTCGGGGGGGATTGACCTACCGTCCCCAACGGGTTACTCTGACTATTGAGGGCTTTGCGAGAGAGCGAATTCCGATTTGAACAGAGCTGCGTTAGCGAAGAGGAAATCCGGTAATGGGGCGAGGCTTCAATCCGTATTATAAGTGGCTCGGGATTCCGCCCAACGAGCAACCGGCGAACTTTTATCGGCTGTTGGGAATCCAGACCTTCGAGGCCGATCCCGACGTGATCCAGGCCGCTGCCGACCAGCGGATGGCACATCTCCGAAATTACCAGACGGGCCAACATGCGGACTTGTCGCAACGGCTGCTCAACGAGGTCGCCGCGGCGCGGGTGGGCCTGCTGAATCCCGCCAAGAAGGCCGCCTACGACAAACAACTTCGGGCGAAGGTGCAGGCGATTCAAACGGCGGCGGACGAGGCCAATCAAGCGGCGGCCGACGAGGCCAATCAGGCGGCGGTGGAAGAGGGATACGCCGTCGCGCCGTCCGACGGCCTTCTTGCCGGCATGCTGGACGAACTGGATTACCCGACTGCGCCCGTCCGAACTCGCCGATTCTTTGGCCGGTCGCGCAGTCGCGTGTCTTTGGCAAAGATCATCACCGGCGTGGCGGTCGTCGGCGCGTTGTGGTTGCTGATCGACAACTGGCAGTGGAGCGCCAACCCGCCGACGACACCCGAGCCGACCGTCCAGCCGCAGCAACGTGTCATCGTGGAATCCGCCAAGAAGACCAAGCAGAGCGACGATGCCGCCAAGAGACCCAAGGCGAGCGACGCGACGGCCGAGGTGAAGAACCCGGTGGAGGCGCTGCCCTGGGCTGACGCGCTGCAAAAGTCGGCCGATAAGCCGGCCCCCTCGCCGAAGAAGTCTGCCCAGGCCCATCTTTCGCTAACGCCCGACACAAACCCTTCGTCCTCCGACCCGACGACAGTGGCTTCGCCTGACCGCGGCTCGCCCGCCGAACTCAATTCCGGCCTGCCGGACGGTTTCGCTTCCAAGCGACAGCCGCCCCGCGAGCGGGTGGCCGTGCCGGGGGCCGTTGACCAAGAGCAGGCCATGAAGCTGGCCCGCGACCTCTACAAGGACGATCTCGCCAAGGCCAAGACCGCCGAGGACAAGCTGGCTTTGGCAAGGAGGCTATTCGAACAGGCGGTGTCGGCGCCGAGCGCCGACGCCGGCACGTTCGTGCTGCTCCAGCTTGCCCGCGATACCGCCGTCCAAGCTGTTGACGGCGCGGCGGCCTTCACGGCCGTTGACGCCATGGCCGAGCGATACCAGATCGATGCGCCGGCCATGAAAGCCGAGATCCTCGCCACGTTTGCCAAGAAGGCGCGCACGCTGCCACAGCACGTCTTGCTGGCCGAGCAGGCTGCTCGATTGATGGACGAGGCCGCCGCCGCCGGCAGCTTCCCCGCGGCCGCCGATCTGGGCAAGCTGGCGATCAGCGAAGGTGGGCAGGCGCACAACAAAGAACTCGTCGCGCGGGTCAAGGCCTGCCTGCCCGACTTCCAGAACGCCGCCAAACTCGTGGCCGAGTTCGAGGCCGCCAAGGCCAAGTTGACGGAAGCCCCCGAGGACCCCGAGGCCAATCTGACCGCCGGGCGCTTCTACTGCTTCATCAAAGGCGATTGGAAGACGGGGCTGCCGCATTTGGCCAAGGCCAGCGATCTCGGCCTCAGGGTACTGGCGGGGAAGGAGCTCGCCGCGGCGCCGGCCCAAGCCGACGATCAACTGGTGTTGGCCGACGGATGGTGGGACGTGGGACAGAGCGAAGAGGGTGTCGCCAAATTGGCCGTGTTGCGCCATGCGAAGTCCTGGTACTCGAAGGCCGACCTCCTTGTGACCGAGGCGCTCAACAAGGCCAAGATCGGCAAGCGCCTGGACGAGATCGCCAAGTTCGAGGGCGAGAAATCGCTGGCCGCGACATCCCGTTCGGCGGTCCGCTTCGGCCAGTGGTTTCCCTTGCTGGGCTCGCCCAACGAGTTGACCGGCTGGGAAGTGGCCGATTGCCGCCACTCCTACTTCAACTGGATCATTGAAGTGCAGGAAGATTGCCTGGTCTGTCCGATCGTCGCCAAGGACATGGCGGTGCGATGCTTCGTGAACCGCAATAGCGGCGCCGCCTGCCTGACTATGCGCAACTGTGATGCCGGCTACTATGCCTTGGTCCTTGAGGACCGCCGGTTGAAAATCCTCTACCAGAAATATTCGGTCGAGCCGGAGAAGAATGTGCGGTTTCGCCGGGCGCCCGAGGTGCTCAACGAATTTTTGCTCCCGCGATCGAGCACCAATGTCCGCTTGTTTTTGGGGTTCTCCGTCGAGGGCACGACCCTGACCGCATTCGTCGACGGGCAGCCGGTGATGCACGCGACCGACTCGGCGCTCACCGAAGGCACGGTGGGCGTCGGAGCCATCGGCAACTCCAAAGTCTATTTCTCCGACATCGACCTTTTCATCCCCAGCAGGGCCTCGCTCGTGACCGATCAGAGAAACTCTTTCGGGCTATCCAACGGCGCCGCCGGCGAGTTCAAGCTCCCATCGGGCAAGTCGTCGCGCTAAGCCTTCGCCCCAATGCACGCAGCGCTGGGCCGCCAGTCGATCAGGTGCAACTCGACGCTCTGCCGGCCGCGGAAATTGTTGATCACCGGGCGAAAGGCCACGTCGAGCGTACTCTCGACGACCGCCAATTCATCGGCCCACTCGCTGCCGCCGAAGGCCACGGCCCGCAACGTTACGCCGTGCTGCGAAAGCCGCATCGCCAGGTGGTGCCCGCTGCTGCCCAAGGGCTTGGGCGGTTCGGCCAGCGTCACGCCAGTGGTACACAGCAGCGGCCGCGCGTTGCCTTGGCCAAACGGGGCCAGCCGATCGATCTGCTGTACGGCCTGGAGCGTGAACGCGCTTAGCGGGGCTTCCACGTCGACGAACAGTTCGGCCACCCGCTGTTCCAACGCAATCCGTGTAGCCGCCACCTCGCAGAACGCGCCGCGAAAGCCGGCAAGCTGGCCCTCCTCGATCTTCAAGCCGGCCGCCGCCGCGTGACCGCCGTGGGTCAGCAAGAACTCGCTGCACTCGGTCAGCGCCGCGTGCAGGTTGAAGCCGGGCACGCTGCGGGCGGAGCCAATGCCCGGCCGCAGCCCCGCCTTGTCCCACGAGATCATCACCACCGGCCGGTGGAAGCGATCGGCCAGGCGGCCGGCCACGATGCCGATCACGCCCGGGTGCCAGCCGCGTTCGGCCAGCACCAGCGCGGCCTCCTCGGCCGGATCGAACAACTCCTTGGCCTGTTTGGTGGCCGCGAGCTGGATGCTTCGCTCCAAGGTCTGCCGCGTGGCGTTCAGCCCGTCGATGTATTGGGCAAGCTCCTGGGCCCGCTCGGGACGATCGGTCACCAGCAGTTCCACGGCCAATTGCGGCTGGCCGAGGCGTCCGGCGGCGTTCAAGCGGGGAGCGATCTGGAAGCCCACGTCCTCGGCGTCCAGCCGCGTCTTGCCGTCGGGGTGTTTCCGCGGGGCGACCTTGGCGACGCTCATCAACGTGGCCATGCCGAGGGTGGGCGAGTTGGCCAGGCTCTCCAAACCGTGACGCACGAGAACGCGGTTCTCGTCCACCAGCGGCACCACGTCGGCCACCGTGCCCAGTGCGGCCAGCCCCACGGCTTGAAGGAGGAAGTCTTTCATGCGCGGGGCAACCCGCTTGGCCGCACTGGCCTGCTGGCACAGGGCCCAGGCCAGCTTGAGCGCCACGCCCGAGCCGCTCAGTCCGCCAAAGGGATAATCGCCGCCCGGCAAACGCGGATGGACGATCGCCACGGCCTCGGGCAGCCGCGGGCCAGGCTCGTGATGGTCGGTGATGATTAGCTCGATGCCCAGTTCGCGGGCCAGCGCCGCTTCGTCCACGCTGCCGATTCCGCAATCCACCGTCACCAGCAGTTCGGCCTTCTCGGCCGCCAGGGTACGGATGGCCTCGCTGTTGAGCCCGTAACCCTCATCGACGCGATGCGGAATGTAGTAACGCACCTCGCCGCCGAGCAGCTTGAGGCACAACCAGAGAATGGCCGTGCCGGTCATGCCGTCGACGTCGTAGTCGCCATAGACGACGATCGGACGCCGTGCGGCGACGGCCGCATGGATGCGCTGGGCGGCAAGGCGGCAGCCGGGCAACAGTTCCGGGTCGCGCAGGGCGGAAAGCTTCGGGTCGAGAAACTCGCGGGCAGCCGCCGGATCGCCCACGCCGCGGCAGATCAGCAACTCGGCCACCACCGCCGGGATCCCCGCAGCGTGTTGGAGGGCCGCGATGCGATCTGAATCGTGCGGGTGAATGCGCCAGCGTTTCGTCATGAGGAGCTGACAGCTATTTCTTCTTTTCCGCGTGTTCTGTGTGCTTGCGCAGCCGCGGACAGTATTTCTTCAGGTTCAACTTCTCCCCACCTGGCTTCCGCCGGAGAGTGTAGTTGTAGTCACCCGTCTCTTTGCAGACCAGAAAAATGACTTCGGCCTTCTTCTTGCTTTTCGCCATCGTGGGGCTCTCCGAACCGATCAAACGTCATGGCCCCGTGGCGGGACCGAATCCGTAATTATAGCAAACGGCGAGGGGATGGGAACAGCACCCGCGATACGACTTCTCGGACGTTGCCGGAAGGCAACGTGGGGACGTGCAGAAACCCCACGCCGCGGTTCGCCCGGATAGGCCTGCCCGTTGGTCAGCCGTCGCAAGCTGTTGCACGGCAGGCAGTTGCGTTCAGGCACCTTGGGTGCGTTCGGATTGGCACCGGAAGTGCTTTTTCTGCCATCGCGATCCTGGAACTGCTACCCTTCGCCCATCCACCTTCCTTGCCGTTGGTTACACGTATGAGGAATGCTGCCTTGCCTAAAGCCATGAGCCAATCTCGCCGCCGCCAACCCGCCCCCCGCAAGACCCGATCCCGGCATCCGGCCGTTCGCCTCGATCGCAACCGCCAGCGGTCGTCCGCCGAGGAGTCGTTCGGCGAGCCGTTTGCCGACGAGGAGTTCGAGGCCCACGCCCCGCCCGTCGACACCGACGAGCTCGATGCGGCGCTCGAAGACGAGTCGGACGTCGAGCCCACGGGCGAGGACGATCAAATCGACGACCCGGTGCGGATCTACCTGATGCAGATGGGCGAGATTCCCTTGCTCACCCAGCAGCAAGAGATTGCCGTCGCCAAGCGCATCGAGCGCGGCCGGCGCCGCTTCCGCTATTGCATGCTGGCGAGCGACTACGTGCTTCAGGCGGCCATCGGTCTGCTGGAGGACGTCCGCGACAACAAGCTCCGCCTGGACCGCACGATCGAGGTCTCGGTGATTAACCTCCGCGAGAAGACGCGGCTGTTGAAAGTGCTGGGGCCGAACCTGCAAACGCTGCACCACTTGATGTTGCAGAACAAACGCGACTTCGCGTTGGCCATCAGCCGCCGCCAGCCGACCAAAGAGCGCCGTGCGGCATGGCGGAGACTGTTGAACCGCCGCGTCAAGGCCGTGCGGCTCGTCGAAGAGATGGGCCTCCGAATCCAGCGGTTGCAACCGCTGCTGGAGAAGCTCAAGCAGATCTCGCAGCGGGCGGATGCGATCCGCCAACAACTGGCCGCGCCCTGCCGCGACGAGGACGACTTGGCCCGCGCCGCCGAGCTCCGCAGAGAACTGTGCTACCTGATGCGGACCGCGCAAGAGAGCCCGGCCACCCTCCGCCGCCGGCTCGCCCGGGTTGCCGCGCTCGCCAAGCACTACGAGGCCGCGAAACGGGAACTCTCCGCCGGCAACCTCCGCCTGGTGGTCTCGATCGCCAAACGCTATCGCAACCGCGGCATGAGCTTCCTCGACCTGATCCAGGAAGGCAACACGGGGCTGATGCGGGCCGTCGACAAGTTCGAGTGTGCCCGCGGCTACAAGTTCTCCACCTATGCCACCTGGTGGATTCGTCAGGCGATTACCCGCGCCATCGCCGACCACAGCCGGACGATCCGCGTGCCGATCCACATGATCGAAAACATGGCCCGCGTCCGCAACGCGACGCGCGATCTCATTCAATCGCACGGCAGCGAGCCGACGCTCGAGGAGACGGCCCAGGCCGCGGGGCTTACCGCCGAAGAAACCGAATGCGTGCTGCGGATGACGCGGCAGCCGCTCTCGCTCGACCAACCGGTAGGCGACCACGACGACACGTATTTCGGCGAGTTCCTGCAAGACCACCGCGAGGACGACCCGTTGCTGGAGATCAGCCACTCGCTGCTGAAAACGCGGATTGCCGAGGTCCTCGAAGCCCTCGACTACCGCGAGCGGGAGATCCTTCGCCTGCGGTACGGCCTGGCCGACGGCTACGCCTACACGCTTGAGGAGGTCGGCAAGATCTTCTCCGTGACGCGCGAGCGCGTCCGTCAGATCGAGAACAAGGCAGTGCGAATGCTGCAACATCCCACGCGGGCCAAAAAACTCGCCGCCTTCGTCGAACGGCCGATCGCTACTCCGCTGACCTGCCTCGACAGCGGTTGCACCTCGACGGTGGAGAACGTTTAGCCCGGGATCGCAGTGATATCTTCCTGCCGCACCCCCCCAGTCCCGCAACGGTTGCTGCGCGATCGAGGAACAAAGCGAACGGGCACGGGCAAGCGGTGCTTGCCCGTAGCACCCGCGCTATGTTGCACAGGACTGTGGAGACAAGAGGATCGCTGACGGTCAGCGACTACCACTCGTCGCGACGGCCGCCACCACCACCGCCACTGCGTCCGCCGCGTCCGCCGCCGCCACCGCCGCGTCGTCCGCCGCCGCCACCGCCGTAGCCGCCGCGTCCGCCGCCACCGCCGGTGCGGGCGGGCTTATCCTCGGCCTCGTTGACCTTGATGGTGCGGCCGTCCAATTCGGTCCCGTCCATCTCGGCGATGGCCTTGGTGGCGCCTTCGTCATTGGCGAAGGTCACGAACCCGAAGCCGCGCGAGCGACCAGTCTCGCGGTCCGTGATTACTTTGGCCTCGACGATTTCGCCAAATTGCGAAAACGCGCCGTGCAGGCCGTCATCCGTCGTACCCCAGCTCAACCCACCGACAAACAGTTTCTTCGACATCCCTCAGGTAACTCCTTCTGCGGTGCTGCCACTCACGGGCCAGCACACTTCATGGTTCGAACGGGTTTCGTGGGTTTGAGGCCCTCGCTCCCCGAGGGCAGCCCCGACGGCCGCCACTGGTCCCCCGTAGCATACCAGCTTCGGCGTTCCATGCAACAGGAAACGCCAGGAAATCGGCGAGAAATTGGGGCATTTCCACGAAAGAAAACCCCAACGTGAGGGGGTGACGGAACCATGAACGACAAAATCAAGCGACCAACGAGTGCAGAAGCCCAAATGCTGATGGGGAACAACGGCCCGTCTCAGCCTCGCTTGGCACTTCCGGCGTCATCTGAATCTCGTCGTTTGGCACTCGGGCCGGCCGCTTTCTCTTTGTCGCCAGTCGCTCACTTCACGGCCTGGGCCCCGGCTTCGGCCACGGCATGGTCGTTTTCGACGATGCTTCCGGAGACGCCGATCGCCCCGATCACGGCGCCGGCCGCGTTGCGGATGGGAACTCCGCCGGGGAAGGATATCAGGCCGCCGTTCGAGTGTTCGATGCCGAACAACGACCCGCCCGGCTGCGAAAGCTTGCCGATCTCGCCGGTGTTCATATCGAACAGCCGGGCGGTACGGGCCTTTCGGATGGACACGTCGATCGAACCGAGCCAAGCCCCGTCCATCCGCGCGAACGCCCTCAGATTCGCACCGGCGTCGACCACCGCGATATTCATCTTCGCGCCGATCTGATCGGCCTTTTTCACAGCCGCGGCAATGGCGGCGTTGGCCTGCACCAGGGTAATATCTTCCATCGATTTCCCTCCTTCTTGCCTGCCGCCATTCTTCTCGCCCGGCCACGGCTGTCAAGTGGCAGTCGCCAAGTGGGGCGCGAAGAATCAGAGAAGGAAATCCGTCCCCCGGCGTATCACTTCGTGCGAGCCGCCTTACGGCGCGAACGGATCGGAGGGATCGGCCTTCTTCTCGGCCGGTTTTTCCTCGGTAGCCGGCTTCTTTGGCTCGGCGGCCGGCTTGGCGGGCGCCGCTTGCTCGCCGGGCTTGGTGGCAAACGGATCTTCAGTGGTCGGCAGGGCGGGCACCGCGGGGGCCTTCTTTTCGGACTCCGCCTTGGCGGGCTTCGCGGCAGGCTCCGCGGGCGCTCCCCTCTTGCCGGCCTTCGGCGGAACCGCCGCCTTCTTATCCGCGCCGGGGGCCGCCTTCTCTTCGGGATTTGCAAACAGGTCAACGTCGGAGGGCGGCTGGGCCGCTTGGGCGCCCTTGGCCGGTTCGGGCGGAGTGGGGATTGCGGCCTGCTCGCGCAGCACCCGCTCCTCATCGCGCCGGATCGCCTCATATCGTGCCTTGCGCATCTTCTCGGCCTGTTCGAGCGCCGCCATGCGAGCGTTGACGCGGAACGTTTCCAGGGCGGCCCGAGCCGAGCCCTGCACGCGTTCCAACGACTTCGACACGTTGTAGAACTTGTTGACGTCTCGGCTCTCCAGATCGGCGCCCTTTTGGAAATCGGCGTTCGCTTCCGGCTCGCGGCCGAGCTTCAGATAAGCCAGCCCGCGGAAGTAAAAGGCGCGGGGATCCTTCGATCCGCCGTCGATGGCAGCCGTCAGTTCTGCCGTCGCTTTCGGATACTCGCCCGCGAAGTAGGCGTGTACGCCGAGTCCATATTTCTGGCCCAAGACGGCATCCTGAGCGAAAAGCGAGCTGGCACACAGCGATGCCAGTCCCCCGACCAGCAAGACGATACGGCGAAACATAGAAGCACTCCTGCCTAGACGGTGAAGTCGGCCCCACGGGGCAAACCGTGACCCATAATACCACTGGCGCTACGTTTGATGGTAATTACTTGCCGGGCAAAGATCAAGCAAGGCCCCCCGTTAACGGCGTTTTTGGCGGAGCGGATGAGCAAAGTCTGCCGAGATTCGCTCCCCACTCCGAAGAGTGGATCATAGCGGCCAATTACCGGGGACCGGTCGTCGCGGGCCACGGCTTTCAGAACCGCGGCACAGACGGAGGACGCCCCCCTGTCCCGACTCGGGACGATGGAAGCGAAGGCGAGCCGGCCTGCCGGCGTTGACCACCGTGCGGCCGGCCAAGCCCTTTTCGGCGCCAAACGTTTGCCCACATCTCTCCGATTGCCGATGGAGCCGAAGGAAATGCCTCGCTGTGCGGGAAAGCCCTTTTTTGCGATCTGCGTGCAGCACGCATCCCGCGACCGAGTTCCGCACGCCACAAGTGGTTCGACCCCAAGGGACTGGGGCTTGGCAGGCTCGCTTGGGGATGCTATCTTTGTGTCATCGGTGGTTTCGCCGTGCTCGCGGGCGAAGGCGGCATCTGGTAGTCGAGCAATCGAGACGTTGCACGGTGCCGAGAGGACAACGTGCAACTGCGGTGCAACTGCGGTGCAACGGATAGGGACAGGTAGCTCAGGTAGTAGAGCAGCGGACTGAAAATCCGCGTGTCGTGAGTGCGACTCTCACCCTGTCCACTTCGAGTGATAAGCCATAACGTCCTGATTATCAGGGGCTTCCGTCGATGAACCCGCGGAAGCCTCTTCTGCCTTCTTGGCCCCGTTACGGAGGATTCGCCTGCTCCATCGCCTTCACGATGAAGTCCGTCTTGCCATTGGTGTACGCAACGCGGTCACTGGGATGATCGGCTGCCAGACGCATTTTGAGGGCCTGGTATTCCGCGGCTGCCTGCGGGCGGGCGAGGAGATAGTCGCGGAACAAGAGCCGGTCCCAATGCTCGAAATCGCGTTCGACCATGTGGATGTGGTGGGTGCGGAGCCCTTCGGCACTCCGCTTGATGAACCACGCGTACCAGGGCGGAACGTCTTCGCCCCAGGTGGGCCGCCAGAAGCAGTCGTATCGCTGCCCCTCCAGGACAGGGACGATTTGCCGCTTGGTCTCCTCAAGGCGGAAACACTCTGCCTTGCAGTCTGGGTGTTCGTCATGGGGAGGAAGTGCCCGTCATTGAGTAACCTATTTGCCAATCGCAGAATTATATCTGTAAACGGATCGCCAATAATTGGCCCGGCTGGAAATGTAGAGCCGGTAGGTCTCACGGTAGCCGGAACAACCTTCCCATCCCAAGACATCTCCTACCTCGGAAAAGTCAATCATGTTCCACGGTGCCGTTAGGCAGCCTTCTGATACCGGGTGGGAGAAAGCGACACTACCCGCCAGACTACCCCGGCCATCAACAGTGCCCATATCGGGCGCTTACGCTAAAGCATGACCTGCGATGCTTCGTCTCGGGCGACATAGATCATCAGGGAACGCGGTTCCAGGGTCACCACGTCGTTGGACGAGGGGGGTGGACCATCGAGCGCCGGCCAAACGTCTTCGGGGCTTGCCGCTGCCGTATTGACGAACAGCCGCCAAGAAATGCTGCGGGCCAGCGGTGGCAGCGTGAAGTGCCGGGCGTCGGTCCCGGCATGGAAGAGCATCAGCACGTGATGGTTCGACGGCGACGAGGGCCCGTCCGGCGGCGCGGCGCCCAGCAGGCAGACGAGACTCCGCGAATCGCCCTGCCAGTCCACCTGCCCGCCGCTGGAACTGAACCAGCTCACGTCGGGCAGTCCGCCGGGCCGAGTCGGCTGGCCGTGGAGAAAGTCCGTCTGCCGCACTGTGCTCTCGGCCCTGCGAAAGGCCACCAGCGCGGCGCAGAACCGCCGCAGGTCGCCGTGCTTCTCGACCAGTTTCCAGTTGAACCACGAAATCTCGTTGTCCTGGCAGTAGGCGTTGTTGTTGCCGCATTGCGTGCGGCGGCACTCGTCGCCGGCCAGCAGCATGGGCACGCCCTGGCTCAAGAGCAAGGACGCCATCAGGTTCTTGATCTGCCGCAGGCGCATGGTTTCGACGGCCACGCGGCGGGTCGGGCCTTCGACGCCGTAGTTGTAGCTGTAGTTGTTGTTGTCGCCGTCGCGGCTGTCTTCGCCGTTGGCCTCGTTGTGCTTCTCGCTGTAGGAGACCAGGTCGTTGAGGGTGAAGCCGTCGTGGGACGTGATGAAGTTGATGCTGTGGTAGGGCCGCCGCCCGCTGGCCTGGTAGAGATCGCTGGAGCCGGCCAGGCGGGTGGCCAGCAGGCCGACCATGTTCGAATCGCCGCGCCAGAAGCGGCGGAGATCGTCGCGATAGTGGCCGTTCCATTCGGCCCAGCGCAGGCTGCCGAAGGTGCCCACCTGGTAGCCGCCGACGGCGTCCCACGCCTCGGCGATGATCTTGGTGTCGGCCAGCAGGGGGTCTTCGCCGATCGACTCCACGACCGGCGGATTGGGCACCAATTCGCCGTCGCGGTTGCGGCTGAGGATCGACGCCAGGTCGAAGCGGAAGCCGTCCACGTGGTAGTTGTGGACCCAGTAGCGCAGGCAATGGAAGAGCATCTCGCGGACGATCGGGTGGTTGCCGTTGAGCGTATTGCCGCAGCCGGAGAAATTGCGATAGGTCCCGCCGCCGTTCTCCAGCATGTAGTAGACGCGGTTCTCCAAGCCCTTGAAACTCAACGTGGGGCCGTTTTCATTCCCTTCGGCCGTATGGTTGAAGACCACGTCGAGGATCACTTCGATGCCCGCCCGGTGCAACGCCAGCACCATCTCCTTGAACTCGCGGACCTGGGCGCCGGGTTCGCCGCTGACGGCATAGCCGCGGTGCGGTGCGAAAAAAGCCAGCGGATCGTATCCCCAGTAATTCGGTCGTTCCTCGGGCTGGCCGAGGCAATCGTTCAACGGAAACTCGAAGACCGGCATCAACTCCACCGCCGTCACGCCCAGCGATTGGAGATAGGGAATCTTCTCGACGAGCCCCAGGTAGGCCCCGGGATGGCTCGCGCCGCTCGACTTGGCGCAGGTAAATCCGCGGACGTGCATTTCGTAGATCACCGTCTCGTCCAGGCTGCGGCGGAGATGGCGATCGCCCTGCCAATCGAACTGGTCGTCGACCACGACGCACTTGGGCGGGCGGACGATACTGCCCTCGGCCGGCAGAAAATTGCCCGAGAGGGCCTTGGCGTACGGGTCGATCAGCCGGGCTTTGCCGTCGAACCGCAGGCCGTGTTGAGGGTCGAACGGCCCATCGGCCTGGAAGTGGTAGAGTTGGCCGGGCCCGACGCCCGGGACGAAGATGCTCCAGATGTCGCCCCAGCGGTTCAAGTTGGGGTCGAAGTCGATGATTTCGGCCGGCTCGGGGTCTTCGACACGGGCGTACAGCAACACCCGCATCGCCGTCGCGCGGCGGCTGAAGACGACGAATTGAACCCCTCCGTCATGGACGATAGCTCCATACGGCAGGGGGTGGATGAACCGCAATGCGGCGGGATGGTCCGTCATCAGGGCAGACTCTCGCTAGGCCGGGCGAAATACCTCACTTGCCAAGCATACTATTGATTCGCGCCCGGCGACGTGAGAATTCTATATCAGAAGAGTCTCGTTGCCGAGAGGCGCACGACAATCAGCCGCGGCCCTTCGCGCCGGCCGGACGTTTTCTTGGGTTGGGCCTGAGAAGAAGCACTCGATCCAGCCCGAGATGTCGACAAGGTTCATGCCCGGTCGTCCTCGTCGCGGTGGAAACTGGGGCCCAAGCCCTTCAAAAAGCCTCTCATTTCCCGCATGGGCCGGATGGGAACAAGCTCGATGCGATCGTCAAAGCCGATCACTTCCAGCCGTTCGCCCGGACGAATCCGCATTCGCTCTCGGACTGCGCGGGGGATGACAACCTGATACTTGGGAGATACGGTGACGGTATCCATATCGATCTCCGTTCTGTATGCGGCCTATTTCTGCGGCGGCGCGTCGATTCCAAGGTCGGCGGTTCGGGCCTTCACGCCGGGCATCGTCGGCAAGGCCGCGCTGGGCACCGGCTCGTACCAGAACGTGGCGCACGACCAGTCGTCTTGCGTCTCGAAATTGCCCTTCTTGTTGGCAATCTGCTGAATCGTGATGCGGCCCTGCTTCTGCCAGGCGATCGGATCGGCCAGGTGCCAACGGTACATGGAGACGAAGTTCTTCTCGTTCAGCGAGCAACCGTTGTAGAGGAAGGGCGTCTGCTGAATGCCCCAGGAGAGGCCCACATAGTCCTCGCTGCCCGTGCCGCAGATCGTCGGATATTCCTTGTCGCCATCCATGTAGACCTTGAACTCGCCTTCGCCCCACCACTGATCGGGGTGCATGTTCCGTATGCCGATGACCGAGCCGATGTAACGGCCCTTTTGCTGCCGCTCGGGCAACAGTTCAAAATCGCTTTTCAGCGTGGTCGGATTCTCGCGGCGGAACAACACGTGCAACCGTCCCACGTCGGCCGGGTGCTTGTCGTGGAGCGTGTACGTAATCTGGTAGTAGAGCGGCACCGGTTTGCTCGATTCGTTGTGAAGGCGAACCTGGCCCGCTTCTGAAAGGGCATGGGCAGCCAGATGTTCATGCCCGCGCGGTTGCCGAACGAGTGGACGGCCGAGCAATAGGGTTTGATCTTGCCGTGGGCCGCGCCGAAGAAGTCGCCCACCGGGCACTGGATGCTGGGGTGCTCCTGGCCGTCCCACCAGGCGGTGAGCACCGTGGATCGCAACTGGTCGCCGTCGTGCGCAATGGTCACCCAGATGTGGCGGATCGTGCCCGGCCCTTCGATGTCGCAGAGTTGCACGGTTTCACCGGGCTGGATGTTCCTGGACGCCGCGCCTTTGCGGCCCACGCCGAGATGGCTGGCCGCCTTGCCCCCTTCGCCCGGCGCTCCGGTGGGATTCTCGAAGGAAATCGATCGCGACACGAGTCCCGTGTCGAGTTGGTAGGGCTCGTGAATCACGTCGGGCGCCGGCTGCGCCACCACGGGCGCGGCGGCAATCGCCGCAATCGCACACAGTCCGAGGAAACCAACCACGCGCAACAGCCGCATTCCACTTCTCATGGCGTCATCCTCCCCTGGTTGATCGTAACCGATGTCAGACCGAGGCGCGGCGAATCAAGCCCTGCATGTACTCGCACGCCAGTTGGGCGTTCTTTTCGGCGTACTCGACGCCCACCGCCTGCCCGTTGATGACCGGCAAGGGATGGCACAGTTCATAGCCGACATAGCCCTGATAGCCGATTTCGCGCATTGCCCGCACGAAGGCCGGATTGAAGTCGTCGTCGGCCTTCTTGCCGCTGCCGGGCTCGATGAGCCGCACGGTGCCGTCCTCGCCGCGGTCAAACTCGCCGCCGAAGTGCGAAAGAACTTGCAGGGGACCGACGTCCAAGGCCGCCTGCCGCACGACTTCGGGTCGCCGATCGGGCATGATCGCGGCGTCCAGGCAGACTTTGAGATGGGGCGAATTGATCTCCCGCACCATCTGCAACACGTCGCGGTGGTCTCTCACGACCGGCTTGTGGTTCTGCAACGCCAGCGTGACGCCGTACTCGCCCGCATACTTGGCCGACTCGATCATTCCTTCGCGGCACCAGTTCCAAATCTCCTCGCGGGAAAACGGCTCGTGCGTCACCTCCCACAGCCGGCGCAAATGTCGTACCGGCCCAGTTGCGGATGGCGCGTCACGCCGGGCCAGGCCAGGAACACGCGGAGCGACTTGGCGCCCAAGTCGGCGGTCATGCGCAGCAATTCCCGCACGTAGGCCACCTCGCACTCGCGATGCTCGGGAACCGGACTGCTGAAATCGTTGTCGGCGGCCACGGCGTAAATGTCGATCCCTTCCCCATCGGCAAACTTTCGCAGTTCCCGGCAGCGGCGGGTGGGCCAATCCAAGGGGTTGGCGTGCGGCCGCTTGCCGTCGATCTCCATGCCGTCATAGCCATATTGCTTGGCCCGCCGGACCACCTCTTCCAGGGCAAGTTCCTTGCCGCGATACCAGAGACCCAGAAACGTGATGCTGTAGAGCCCCACCTTCATGGGGCCTCCCTGCGGCGGCGGTGTCTTGCTCGGAGTCTCGCTCGCCGTGGGGGCGGCAGCGGGCGCCGCCGTGGATAGCAGGCAGGGTACGGCGATACTCGCCGTGGCGGTGAGGAACCGCCGCCGCGACAACCCGCCGACGTCGCCGCCGGGGCCCTCGGATGAAGAATCGTAACGATCAATGGCCTTCATGACAGACTCCTTGGGATGTGACGCACAGACTCCTCGCGATCCGGCAGATCTCGCACGGCCGGTCTATGGTTTCTTCTGCAACTTCTCCAGGGCCGCCCTTGCCCGGCTGCGGGTCGGGCCGTCGCCCTTGCCGGCCTGTTCTTCGAGCGCGGCGATGCTTTTGGCGCCGCCGATCTCACCCAGCAGCTTGCAGGCCTCGTCGCGGACCTCCGGGTCCTGGTCGGCCAAGAGCACGATCGCGGCATCCTTGGCCGCAGGCCCCAACGCACGGAGCGCCCGGACGGCCGATGCCCGATCGGTCGGGTCCTTGATTCGTCCGGCAATCGCGGCGGCGGCCCGTTCGTCGCCGAGGCTGCCCAGCGCGTCGATTGCCCTCCGCCGGATCGAGTCGGCCTCGGACGGGTTCACCAGTCGGACCAGCGCGGCCACGTTCCGCCGCGTACCCCAGACCTGAACCGCGCGAAGGGCAGAGGAACGCGCCGAATAATTCTTCTCGGCCAGGTATTCGTCGAGGACTTGGGCCACTTCATCGCGGCGGTCTTCGACCGGCGGCATGATGCTCAACCCTTGAAGGGCCTGGAAGCACTTGCCCCAGTCCTTGTCGACGGCCCGAAGGTCCGCGAGGAGACCGTCGAGCCGGGCCTTGACCGACTCGGCGCTCTCCGCGGGCGCAGCCGCGGCTGCGGACGCCGCCGCCAGCGCCTCGCTCCCCGTGATCCGCTCGCACCGGAGCGTCACGGGCACCTGCAACGTCTGGCCCTTTTCCCGCATCGTAAATGTCCCCGCGAACGTGACCTTCTGCGGCACGCCTTCCTTCAAGTCGAAGACCATGTCCCCGGTGCCGCTCAATTCGAACTTCGGGTCCGTGCCGGCGCTCTCGCTGGTCCTGAGTTTCAGGCTCTTGTGGATGACCACCGTGTCTCCCTTGGGAGCGTCCAGAAAATACGTGGTCTCCTGCACGGCCGCATCGTGCGACTCCGGTTCGCCGGGGTCCGCAAACGGGCCGCCGAATCGGGGGCGAACGGGGCGATCCAGGAAACCACGCGGATGGACTCCCGCCAGCGGATCCTGCGGGCCGCGCCGACGTGGTGATCGTCAGCGTGTCCCGACGTTGCCACGTCTTTTCTCCGTTCGGCGGCAGGGGATTGATCGCCGCGGCCGCCAGCGGACCCAACAGGCACGGCAGATTCACGTGCCCGCTCGACTGACTGACCTCGCCGTGGTCATCGACGATCAGCCGGCCGTCGTCGCGCTCGGAAGATTCGATCCGTGCCACGGCGGCTGAAGAGGCGGCGGTCGCGCGGGGCTGTTGACGCCGGTCGAGAATCCCGTGGTAGTGCAGGGCCGGCTCATCGTCGTCCGCCGAATCGCCGCCCTGGCACAGCATGGTCACGAGCGCCACCGACGGGCTGACTCGCTTGGCCAGCGTGGGGCCGTCGAGCTTGTCGCCGGCGCCCGTCTGCAGCGCGACGTGATGCCGCGCCAACAGCGTCTTGGCATAGTTGACCGGCACGGCGAAGCCGACTTTGGAGATTTGCAGGCCCACGAGTTGCGCGTTGACCACGCCGATCACCACGCCGCGGCTATTGAACAGTGGGCCGCCGCTATTGCCCGGATTCACTACGGCGTCGATCTGGAACACTTTGCCCTGCGGCTTGCTGACGATGCCCGCCACGGAGCCCTGGGTGATCTTCACGCTGGAGCCGAGCACGTCGGAGAGCGGAAAGCCCACGGCACGGACCTCTTCGGCCAATTCCACGGTTTCCGAATCGGCCAGCGGGAGCGCGGGCAGGCCCTGCCGGGCGACGTGGAGCACGGCCACGTCGTGCGTGCTGTCGCGGGCCACCACGGTACACGGTGTGGTCTGGTTGCCCAGCGTTACCTTGATGTCGGTCGCGCCGCGGACGACGTGATCGCATGTGACCAGGTAACCGTCGGCGGAGACGACGAAGGCCGTGCCCGATCCGTGCCGGGCCTCCGTTGCACCGGACGAGCGGCCGACGGGCGGTCGGCCGGCCGTGTACGTGTTCGTGCCGGAGAGTTCGAGCAGCGTGTCGCCGATCTCGGCCTTGCAGGAAATGCGGTAGGAATACTGCTGCCCTTCCTGCCACCGGTAATTGAGGTCGTTGTTCCGCGCCGCCGGGCCCGCCTGCCCGTTGGCGTCAGCCGCCGGCGCGAGGGACGCAGCCGGAGCGGGTGAGGCCGGGCCTTCCGCCGGCTGGCGCTCCCGAGGCGGTGCGGCGGGAGCGGACGCCGACGACGGAGGTGCGGGCGCCGCTGCCGGCGCGGATCGCGCGCGGCCTGCCCGGCCCCCTCGTGCTCCTGCCAACTCCACAACGCCACACCCAATACCAGTACGGCGACCAGCACGGCGCCTTGAATGCCCCAGGCCACCGCCCGGAATGAGCGCCGCCGGCTTCGCTTCGGCGGCCCAAAGGCCTCAACGGGCCCAGGAACCGCAGGCGTTTCACCGGGCTTGGGCTGGCAATCGGCGGGCAACGTCCACGAGGCCTGCCTTGACAGCGGCGATGTGGGGTCGGCCGAGGGCATGGTGTCCGTCTCCGTAAGCACAAAGTAGCAAGCACACTCCGTGTGGCGTCCGCAGGAGTGCGACGATTCGCAGCAACCACCCATACACCGCAGAGCGTCGTGCCGCGAGAATGCGGCGGACGGCCCAGCATGCCTGCTACTCGCCGAACTCGCGACCAAGGTTCTCGTCATTTTTACCGCGCGTGACTCCGATTGTACATACATCGCCACCAATGCGTGGGGAAACACGTGCCTATTTGCTCGCCGTCGCGGGAACTAAATCGCGGCTTGTTGCATCCAACAGGGCGGTGAAGCCGTTTTACAGACTGTCTCAGAATAGGTGATGTAGTGATCCAGGGCTGCAAGCATTTGTGAATGCGTCTAGCCGCGGTTTTCATGCTCCCCCAAACGAAGTAAAATCGGGTGCCACGGAGTTGCCGGGCAACGGAACCTCCCACATATTCCGTTTAGGTGACATTCCGCGCGGTAAGGGGCCGGTGGCCGGGAAAAAATGAATATGTATCGGAACAAACTTCAAGTTCATCAGATCCTTGGCGTCGCGGGCCTCGCTATCGGAACGATCATGATCCTCCCAACCGTGGCAACCGTTCTTGATCCATATCCAGGCAATCCCGCCTACAGGAAGGAGTTGCTGGCGCTAGTTCTTGCGAACGTTGCCGTTCTCTTCTTCATCTCCAGTGTTGCCTTGCTAAGACGGCGGAACTGGGGACGGTTGCTACTGTCTGCCCTGTTGCATCTTCCAATCGTCGGCCTTGTCCTGCTTACGGCTCTGTTCGCGAGGGATTTCCTTTTGCAAGGAGACGTTATCACCATTGTTGCCGGTGGAGGTGTGTTTCTTGGGTTGGCCGTTCCACTCGTTGCAATAATTGCGCTGCTGCACAGCCAGAAGGTGGTAGACGAACTAACTGTTACGAAACCAGACTCGCTGACACCGATGCGATCCAACACTGATCAAGAACCGTTGCTCTGTTCGAGCGAGGTGAACGTTGACGTTGCCGGTGCGAGGAGCGACAATGCGTAGCCACCGAATCACAGCGTATTGCTATGATCGTATCGGGGACCTGGACTTTCGCCCATAAGAAGGGGCCGCTGGTCAACCATCGGCAGTAAAAGGATCGCCCATGAGCGATATGAAGGAGCCTTCCGAATCGACCGCTGCCCCGACGGCGCCGCGCGCGGAATCTGGTTCCGGGTGGAGCGAAGAAGGGCTTGCGGCCTTGTTGTTGCGGTTGCTAGGTGTCTACTTCGCGGCGTCTGCGATCATCTACGGAACGGAGCCGGCAATCCGCGTGGTTCTCGATTCCAGGGATGTCGGCCTAGATCACGCGCTGTCGCGCCAGTCGACTTTCCTGATCTACACTGCGGCCGAGTTGGTCGTTGGCCTGTACTTTCTCATTGGCGGACGTTGGGTGTTTGAGAAAGTGTTGACCCCAAT
Organism: uncultured Planctomycetaceae bacterium; assembly: GCA_963759115.1. Lineage (GTDB taxonomy): Bacteria > Planctomycetota > Planctomycetia > Pirellulales > Thermoguttaceae > CAVWXT01. The sequence continues at coordinate 432,363 of CAVWXT010000005.1, read as the reverse complement.
AGGCGCAATCCCACCGAAGACTCCCTCGCGAACATTCACGAGGAAACGCCCGAAGATCCCCCAAGAACGGACAACTCTCAGAACCCGCCCTAATCATGGAGCGTTACTGCAATGGAACCGAAATCTCCCGAAAGGCATCAAGGCGTTTTTCGTGCGGCGATCATCACGGTCGCGCTGCTGGGCTTCTGCGCCGCATGGCATTCTGCCGCTGCGGCCGACAACGTCCGCACCTGGAGCGACACGACGGGCAAGTTCCAGATCCGGGCCAAGTTCGTCGAGGTCTCCGACGGCAAAGTGGTCTTGGAGCGCGAAGACGGCGCCCAAGTGACGATTCCCCTGGACAAGTTGAGCGAGGCGGATCGCAAGGTCGCGGCGGACATGATGAAGGCGGCCGAAGAAAGTCCCTTCAAGATCACGAAGCCCGCCAAGAAGGCCGCCAAGAAGAAGGCAGCCGACGAGGAATCGGAGGAGGACCATGACGAAGCCGGCGCCGAGAGCGGGGCGGCGAAGGTGGTCAAGGTCCAATGGTCGGACGTCAAACAGGTCGTGTTGGCCCCGACCCACGACAAGTGGAGCCTGTCGATTGAGGCCCCGGAGCAACCCGCTTCGCCGAAGGGACGCCCGGTTGCCTTCCCCGGCAAACGCGACTTCTTCGAGCACCCCAAGGGCCCGGTGATCAATCCGGTCTGCCAGCGGGCGGTGGTCGGGTACATCCTGGACAAGGACAAGGGCGAGACCCGCGTCATCCTCTGCGACTTGGAAAACGGCAAGGTGCTGGGAAAGGGCACAACCGCCGGCAAGATGACCCCCCTGGCCCTGAACGACGGCGGCACCCAGGTGCTCATGTGTCGCGACGAGTTCGGCTTCGGAAAGCACGATCGCCTGGAAACCTGGACGATCGGCCCCTCGGGCATCACCAAGGTCCTGCAATGGATCCCGGAAGACGACCAGAAGAGCCGCGGACGCGACATTCACTGGGCCCGGTACATCAGCGAGGAAAGACTGCTGACCCAAAGTGGCAGCGGTAAGCTCACGCTCTGGGACGCGGCGACCGCCAAGCCGCTCTACTGGCTCAAGGTCCAGGGGGGCTGCCATCCGGCGCTGAGCCCCGACCGCAAGTACGCGGCCTTTGCTACCGACAAGGAGATTGGCATGTTGGATCTCGCGGCGGGCGAAGTCGTGGCCCTGCAGCCGGCGCCGCCCGAGCATTTTGCCTCCCCGGTCTTTGCCTTCACCCCCAAGGGCACCCGCCTGGCGTGCACGCACGGGACCGGATCTTCGTCTGGGACATCGCCACCGGAGCGCTGTACCGCGAAATTTCGCTGGCGGGCAACCGGGTGAACATCGGCGAGAATCTACTTTGCCCGAGCGAGGAACACATTCTGGTGGGCAACAACCTGTTGATCGATATCGAGAGCCAGGCCAAGATCTGGTCCTATCACGGCCAGGAAAGCGCGGGCATGTTGGGCGGCGTGTGTTGGTTCGAGGTGGTCGCCAACGAGTCGGCGGCGCTGGTGCCGGCCGTGTTGCCCCAGCCCAGCGCTGTGGCGAAGATCCAGAAGGCCATCGACTCGCCGGACTTCTTCATCCTCAAGCCGGGCGTGACCGTGAAGCTCAACGTCAGCGGCTTGCCCGACCTCGGCGAGCGGGAAAAGGCCGCGGCCGCGATCACCGAGCGACTCAAAGACAATGGCTGCCGGGTCACCGACAGCGGCGCGGTCGAAGTGGCGGCCACGACCGAGGCCGGCAAGCGCCGCGAAGTGGCCTATCACACGTTCGGCCGCCCGTTCTCGCGGGCGTACACGGTTCAGGAATTCTTCTGCCACGTGAAAGTCGTCTACCAGGGGCAGACCGCCTGGGAGGTCACCTGCGGCAGCCTTCCCGGGTTCGTCCACCTCAACGAGGGCGAGACGATGGAACAATACCTCAAGCGAAGCGAGCACCCCAACTACGAATGGTTCAGCAAGGTGGAACTGCCGAAATTGGTGCAAAAACCGACGGCGGGCGCCGCCACGCTGGGAACCACGGAAGTGACGATTGCGGGAGTGCGGTGACTTTGAGCGTAGGACGGATTTCCCCATCCGTCCCCCAGCGGGTGGACGGATGGGGAAATCCGTCCTACGGAATAATCGGCGGACGAGTCCGCCGGCTAATCTGCAGTACGGCCAGATCCTTGCCGGGATACACGACCAGAAATCCCTCCACGTCGAACGATTTCTTGTCGGCGAAGGTCACGGTGGCCCGTTTGGCCCCTTCGATCACGTGGTAGTTGGTGACGATCAGTCCCTTCGCGTCGACCACGAAGCCGCTTCCCTCCGATTTGTCGTCGTTGACGATGGTGACGACACTGGGGTCGACCTTGGCGACCAAGGACGCGAGATCCTGGCTGCCCGATCCTTGTTCGGCCGCCGACGAGATCAGCCCGGCCGCGATGCCCAGCATCATCGCGCCCGCCGCCCATCGGACCGACTTTCCATTGAACAGCATAGCCGGTATCCCTTCGGGATCGGGGTCCGCAAACCGAAAACGGTTCCCAAGGACCGTATGCTTTGAGGTTAACTCAGCAGAGGGATGGCGGCAAGCCCCATGTATGGGTGGAGTCCCGTCGAGCAGACGCCGCGCCAGGCATGGATTCCCTTCTTACAGAGGTAATGTCATACAAATGTGGTGGGGGGCGGCAGTTGATCTTGGAGCGTTGAGTTGCCGCTGCCTATAATACGCCCCGTTCGGTTTGCCGTTCCGAGGTCGCGGGCATGGTGGAGCCGCGTCTGCCTTGCCAGCCTCGTCGGGCGGCCGCCGGTTCCACGCGCCGATCCGTTCGGAAGGTCCATTGGTCCACGTCGAGAGTAACAATTGCCATGTCGCTTCTAATCGAACCATCGTTTGTGAACAAGAATCTAAGAAGTCTGCTAGGCACGATTGCCGTCGCGTTGTTCCTTTCGAGCCCCGTGATGGCTGGTCCCGGTGATCGTGGCGGCGGGTTCGGCGGAGGCGGTGGATTTGGCGGACATGATGGCGGTGGATTTGGCGGACACGGCGGGGAAGGGTTCGGCGACGCCGGAGGCCGCGCCTATGCGGATCGGCCGCCGTCCGGCCCACCGCGCGGCAACGCGCCCCGGGCGGGCGTGCCGGGCGGCCATCCCTACAGCGGAGGCCCCGGGCATCCCATCGGTCCCGCGGGCTACCATCATCTCGACTATGGCCACTGGTACCACGGCGACTGGCACGACCACTGGGGTCATCCTTGGGCCTACGGTCCGGCGGCTTGGTTCTCCGTGGGCGTCGTGGCGGGGGCCGTGATGTGGGACGCCCCTTGGCATTGGGGATACTGGTCCTACTACAACCCTTATTACACCGAGGTAATCGTGGTCGACAACGCGACGATCGACTACTCGCAGCCGATCGTTCCGGCGGCACCGCGCCGGTCCCGATGGGCACGGCGGCGATCGCCGACCCCTCGGTGACCGACAACCAGGCGGTGCAACTTCTCGATGCCTCGCGGAACGCCTTCATAAGCGGCGACTATCGAACGGCCACGACGTTGGTCAACCAGGCCATCGCCAAGAAACCCGGCGATCCCGTTCTGCACCAGTTCCGCGCCCTGATTCTGTTCGCCACGAAGCAATACAAGCCGGCCGCGGCAGCGATCTATGCGGTGCTCTCGGTCGGCCCCGGCTGGGACTGGCCGACCCTGTGCAGTTTCTATCCGGACCCGAGCCGCTACACGGAGCAGCTTCGCGCCCTGGAGCAGTACCGCGCGGAAAATCCCAACCTGCCCGAACTGCGTTTCCTGTTGGCCTATCAATACATGTCGTGCGGGCATACCGAATCCGCGGTGGCGGAACTCAAGGAAACGGTGCGACTGAGTCCCCGAGATCAGTTGTCCGTGCAACTGCTCGCCGGTCTTTCGGGAGACAAGTCGGCAACGAACCCCGCGCCCGCTCAGCCGGCGGCTCCTGCTCCGCCGGTCAGTCCCGTCGCCCTGGTGGGAAACTGGGGGGCAAGCCGCTCGGACGGCGCGTCGTTCGCTTTCAATCTGGCCGGCGACACGACGTATTTCTGGCAGTACACGCAACAAGGCAAGCCGCAACAATTCAGCGGCACGTACACCGTGGCCGACAATCTCTTGATCCTCAAGAGCGGCGGCAATCCCGCGATGATCGGCCAGGTCGCGCTGTTGGACGGCAACCACTTCAACTTCAAACTCGTCGGTTCCAACGCGAGCGATCCCGGACTGACGTTCGCTCGGAAATAGAAGAAGTAGGGCGGGCACTGCCCGCCACAATCGAGAAAGTAGGGCGGACACTGCCCGCCCTGCAAACGTTCGCACGCCTCATGTTGCCGCGCGTTCCAGGCCTGTTCATCACCGGCACGGATACCGACGTGGGCAAGACCTACGTCGCCGCCTTGATTGCCCGATCGTTGGCCGCCGGCGGACGCCGGGTCGGCGTCTATAAACCGGCGGCCAGCGGCTGCCGGCGGGAGGGCGGCCAACTGGTGGCCGACAACGCGGTGGCCTTGTGGAACGCGGCCGGTCGGCCCGGCGACCTGGAACACGTTTGTCCCCAGCGTTTTGCGGCCCCGCTGGCGCCGCACCTGGCCGCCCGGATGGAAGGCAAACGAATCGATGCCGATCTGTTGCGCCGCGGCATCGAGCATTGGCAGCGGTGCTCCGAGATCATCCTGGTCGAGGGCGCCGGCGGGCTGATGTCGCCCCTGGCCGACAATCAATACGTCGCCGATCTGGCCAAGGAGTTCGGCTTTCCGCTGGTCGTGGTCTCGCGCAACGTGTTGGGTACCATCAATCAGACGCTACAGACTCTGATTACGGCGGCCGTGTTCCGCGAGGGGCTGCCGATCGCGGGCGTAGTGCTGAACCATCCCACGCCCGCTGCGGCCGACAACGTCAGCCTGGCGACCAATCGGGAAGAACTGGCTGCGCACTGCACGCCTCCCATTCTTGCCGAGGTGGCCTTCCACGGCGGCTTCGACGCGCCGGTGGATTGGTTCGCGCTGGCGCGGTGATAGGGCTGTCGGCCGCCCACAGGGGACTGTCTCGATTTTCGCGGCGAGGAAAGACGTCGTGCCGGGAGTACGTTTGGCCGCCGCGAAAATGGGACTGTCCCCCTTGCGCCGCAGGAAGGGGACAGGTCCATGTTTTCGGCCGACATTTGTCCAAGAAATACGCCTTCTCGCCGAAAAATGGACCAGTCCCCGCCGCCCACGGGAATTCCGGCGATTTTCTTTTCCCCCATTTTCCTTTCATCCCGCAGCCCCCGCCGCCCACGGAAATTCCCCTCGACAGAGTTGTTTTCGAGAAAATCGCGTCCGCCGCCGCCTTTTCCTCTTGACATCTACTGTTTAACCAGTACGATATGAACAGTAGACTTCAACGGCGTGCAGGAGGGTGCCATCATGGAACTGATTCCGACCGATCGTGAACTGGAAGCGCTCAAGGTGCTGTGGCAGCAAGGCGAGGCCACGGTGCGGGAAATCTACCAAGAGATCAATCGTAGCGACGGCACGCTGGCCTACACCACCGTGCTGAGCCTCTTGCAGGTGATGGAGCAGAAGGGCCTGGTGGGCCACCGCCAGCACGGCAAGGCCTACACCTACTTCGCCAAGGCCGACCGCGACCGCACGTTTCAGGTGCTGGCCGGCGGATTCCTCGACAAGGTCTTTGACGGGGCCGTCGACGAGTATCTGGTCCACGCCCTGCAATCCCGCCGCCTGAGCGCCGAGGAATTGGAACGGCTGGAAAAAATGATCGCCAAGGCCAAAACGCGGCCCCGGAAAGAGAAGAAGGGAGAGCAGCCATGAACGCGTCGATCGCGGGTTTCGCCGAGTCGTTGGCGGGCTGGCTCGCGGACTTCTACCTGCTGGCCACGCTTCTGCTGGGGCTCAATTTCGTCGCCTTCCGTTGGGTCCGCCAGCCGGTGCACCGGCTGACCGCCGCTTGGATCGTGATGATCGAACTGGCCGTGTTGGCTGTGGTTTGCGCCCTGCCGGGCTGGCCGCGGATCTCGCTGGTCGCCCGAACGCCCAGCGCGGCCGCAGCGCCGCCGGGCCTCGCGGCTGATATTCCCATCGAACCGCTCGTGCTCCCGGAAATTCCGCTGGATGACGAATCCGTAGGGTGGGTCAAGCGAAGCGCAGCCCCACCATCGCAGATGAGAAACGTCACGGTGGGTCAGCCTTCCGCTCGGCCCACCCTGCGCGACTGGATCTCTGCATTGCCACCGCTGCCCGTCCTGGCGAGCGGTGCCTTCCTGCTGGGCTTGGCCGTGGTGGGCTGCTGGCTGTTCTGGGGCGCGGCGGCAACGCTGATGCTCTGTCGCCGGGCCACGGCGGCGCCCCCGGGCCTGCTGGCCCAGTTGGCCGAGGTCGTTCGCAATGCCCGGCTGCCGCGGCTGCTGTTGAGCCGGCGGATCAACAACGCGGCGGCCCTGGGCGTGGTGCGGCCGGCGATCCTGCTGCCGTCCGAAATTGCCGCAAAAGACCCGCCGCAATCGCTCCGCGCGGTGTTGTTGCACGAATGGGCCCACATCCGCAACCATGACCTGTGGCTGTTGGCCCTCGGGCGGTGTTTGCTGGCGCATCCTGTTCGCCCATCCGCTCTACTGGTGGCTGCGGCGGCGGGTTCGCGACAACCAGGAGGCGGTGGCCGACGCCGTGGCCGCCCGCGAAAACCGCCCCGACTACGCCGAAGAACTCCTCCACTGGGCCCGTCTGACAACCGGTGCCTCGCCGCTTCGCATGTCGACCGCGGCCGGGCTGTGGGAGAGTCATTCTCAACTGACAAGGAGAATCGTCATGCTCCTGGACGAGACATTTCGCGTGCAGACGGCCGTGTCCCGTCGTTGGAAGTACCAGGCCGTCGGGCTACTGGCGCTATTGGCTGCGGCCTGTTCGCTGGTGACGTTGCAGCCCGCGCGATCGGCGGGTGAGCAGGCGCAGGCCGTGAGCCCCGCCACTTCGGAGCCCGAGAAGAAGACGAGCCAAATCGCTGTTGAGCCGGCCGCGGCAGCCAAGCAGCCGGATCGCGGCAACCCGCCCAAAGAATCTGCTCCGGGCAGCGACTCAATGCGGAGGGTTCTTGGGAATGCAAACCGCGAATCTGCTTCGGGCAGCGACTTGAAATGGAAGCTTGTCGCATATTCACACAGACAAATCCGCGATGCCTACACGCCCAGCGTGCCAGGTGCCGGTGAGCGACACGTAGTATTCTTCGGATTTACGTTGAAGCCTTACGATCAGCTCATCCAACCCGCTCTGGTGGCGGAACTGCATCTCACGGACGAACAGAATACGAAGTTGCGCGAGATTCAGAAGGCGTCCTCTCTTGATTGGCTGACATTCTATAGGGAAGCAAAAGGCTTATCTCCAGATGAGAAGAAGTCGGCGGGATCCCGATGGGAGGGCCAGCAGCGGAAGACTTTGCAAAAGCAGTTTGGAAAGGTCCTCATGCCCGAGCAAATGCAGATCTTCAATCGCCTCACCTTCTTGACAACCGCTCGCGAACGTTTCTTTTGGCCTCCTACGTATCAAGAACTCGCTCTGACGAAGGAGCAAGAAGATCAGGTTCGTCTGGTCCGTGACGAGCACAGACGTCGGGAAAAACAAAACATGCGAGAAACGGCCGCCAAGGCGATGGCCGTTCTTAGCCCTCAGCAGCAGGCGCGACTCCGTGGGGAAGAACTCGGCCCACTCTTCGGTCGCTTCGTGCTACCGTACCTCAACGTCGAGGGACAGACCGAGCGTGTCTACCTGGTGAGTCTTGACCCCTACCCAGACTTTAGCGAGGAGGAAGTGCAGAAGGAATTGGGCCTCAGTGCCGCTCAGCAGCAACAGGTGCAAGAGCTATTGGGCGCTAGCCCAAATCTGACCGACAAGCTGTTGCGCGAGGCGATGAAACTTTCGCCCGAGGACCGGAAGCAGCCCCGTGGGACTAGTGGTGGCTTCCCACCCACGCAACCGAAGGGACTCTCGTCGGCGGAAGCGGCAAGATGGCTGACGGAGTACACGGAGAAACTGATCGAGGACGGGAAGAACCGATGGGTTGAGGCGGAGAAGGAACCCCTGGTGAAAATGACCGTCGCACTGCGCAAGCAATTCGAGGCGATCCTCACGCCCGAGCAGTTGGCATCGTACAAAGATTTGGCGATTCGCGAACACCCGGTGGCGATCTGCGAGTACCTCGTGTTGAAGCAGCTTGGCGGCAACGACGAGCAATACGTCGCGTTGCAGCGAATCCAGGACGAATATATGGCTTTCGTCAGCCGCCGCTGGGAAGGGGGCGAGGAACTGCTGAAGGTTCTCACGCCGGCCCAACAAGAGAAGCTCCGTGAGGACGTTCTTTCGACGTGGCGACGCCTGAACTTGCCGCCCGCGGCGAAAGCGGCGCCGGCCACGGGTCCCACGAAAACGGAACCGCAGAAGCAAGCGGGCCAGCCCGACGGCAAGCCGGCCGAAGAGGACACGCGGACAAATGGCGGGCAAGTCGCGTCCCTCACCACGACGCCCGGGACGACTCTCGATGTCCAGGTAAGCGGCAACCTGTCGCTGCCGCTTGACAAACTCCTGCCAAGCATCCACAGCCGGAAAGGCCGGCCCTTCGATCAAGCGGTGGTCGAAGAAGACCACAAGCGGCTGACCGCCTACTACCGCGGACTGGGCTTCTTTCAGTGTGCGCGTCGGCGTCGATTTGGGTTTCGACAAGAAGAAAGAGAACGGGACAAGCGTCACGTTCGTCATCAACGAAGGACCGCGCTACAAGATCCGCAACGTCTCGGTGCAGGGCAACAAGAGGTACACCAGCGAGGAGTTGATGGCCGGCTTGAAACTCAAGAAGGATGAATACTACGATCAGGCCAAGATGGTCGCCGACCGGCAGGCCCTTCAGGACAAGTACGGGAGCGCCGGCGGCTTGTCTGCCGCCGTCAAGGTCACTCTGGATTCCCTCGAAGAGTCGCACCAACTCGATCTCGTGTATAAGGTCACGGAAGGCGAAACGCCGCCGCCCGCGGCCGACGGGCTGGGCTCCGGGGCCAGGCAGGGCGATAGCAAACGGCGCGACTTGACGAGCAGTAGCGGCACGCGGGAATCGGAGCGGGCCGTCGCCGCCGCGATCAACTGGTTCGCCCGGCACCAGTCGCCCGACGGCTCTTGGAGCCTCGACCACTATACCGACCGCTGCAAGGATGAAACGTGCGCCGCCGGACGGGCGGCCGGCGCTGCCAGCGACGACATTGCCGCTACCGCGCTCGGGCTGCTCCCGTTCCTGGCGGCTGCACAAACGCACCAGTCCAAGGGGCCTTATCGGCAACTCATTCAGAAGGCCGTCGATTATCTCATCGCCAAACAGCAGGCCGATGGCAGCTTCGAGGGCGCCGTCACGATGTACAGCCATGGGCTGGCCTCGATCGCCTTGTGCGGATGTTTCGGCATGACCGGCGACAAGGCCGTGGGCAAGGCGGCCCAGGCTGCCCTGGACTACATCGTCCAAGCCCAAGACCCCAAAGGCGGCGGCTGGCGATACGTGCCCAAGATCGCCGGCGACACCTCCGTGACGGGTTGGCAAATTGCGGCCCTCCGCAGCGGTCAACTGGCCGGCTTGAAGGTTCCCCCGGCGGTGTTCGAGCAGGCGCGGAAGTTCCTCAAGTCGGTCTCTTCTTCGGCCCAAGGCAACGCGGAGGGCGGGCTGTTCGGGTATCAGAAGGGCAACGTCGCCCCGACCCCGCCGTTGACGGCGGTGGGCCTCCTGTGTTACCAGCACCTGGGCGTCCCGCGGACCGATCCGGCCATGATCGAGGGCACGGCGTACCTCATGAAGAACCCGCCCGATGCCGGCGAGCGCAACGTGTATTACTGGTACTACGCCACGCAGGTGATGCACAACCAGCCCGGCCCGGATTGGGACGATTGGAACCGGAAGATACGGAAAATCCTCATCGACTCGCAGGTCAAGGACGGCTGCGCCGCAGGAAGCTGGGACCCCAAGACACCACAAGCGGACGTATGGGGGGAGCATCGTGGGGGCCGTGTGATGCAAACCAGCCTCTCGGCCCTGACGCTCGAAGTGTATTACCGCTATTTGGCGATCTACAGACTCGACAAGGACGCCGCCGCAGCCGAAAAACCGGCGCACGATGCGCTGGAGTTGAACATCGACAATACAGGCAGTCTGAAAGTTGACGGGGCGGCCGTGCCGGATATTGAACGCTACATCGCCGGCCAAGCCGAGCGGAGCCGGATGACCGCAGGCATGACTGCCGCGCAGATCGCCGTCGGCGAGGGGCTTCCTACGACGGTCGTGATTCGGGCGGACCGCGCCACGCCTTTCAAGGCGATCAACCGGGTGATCAAGGCGTGTCAGGACAACGGTTTTCGTCAGTTCGCGATGACGGCCGGGGACAAGCGGCTGACTCCGCAGAGCCCAGTGGATGCTAAGGATCGACAGACGCCCGGCTTCGATGGCGTCCATACGCTCACCATCCACGTCTTTGCGGACCCAAAGACCGGCACTATCAACCGCCTACGCGTGGGAGAGATGTCGGTGCCGAGCATTGCCACTCTGGCAGAAAAGCTCAAGGAGTTGTTTGCCGACCCCGGCAACCCTTTCGACCAAGTGGTCATTCAGGTGAGTGGTGCTTGTCGCTACGACGAGTTGATGAATATCGTGGAAATCTGCACGCATCAGGCTCTGCCCGGTGGGAAGAAGCTCTTGAAGTTGAGTTTCGTGGAAGTGCCCAGTGACTAAGTGCTGCTTCGAGGCGGCAGGTGGGAAAACGGGTGACTTCGCGGTTCCGAGAAACGTGCGTTCTGCCGTGCTGTACACCTCCAGGAAGCTGCGGTATCATTGTTGGAGAGCAGATGGCTCTCCATCGACCTGTGAGTACGAAACATGCTGCAAACTTTGTGGGCCGTCATTCACGACGGAAAGATCGAACTTGCGGAGCCTGCGGACCTGCCCGAGGGGGCCAAGGTGCTGGTAACGCTTTTGCCCGAGGACGACAGCCGTTTCTGGGCGGAGGCCAGCCAGAAATCGCTGGCCGTGATCTGGGATAACGCTGAGGATGACGCTTATGCCCAGCTTCTCAAGAAATGAGATCACCCTCGTTCGGTATCCATTCTCCGATCTGACAGCCGCCAAGATTCGACCGGGGCTAATCGTAGCAGGCACACTCCGTGTGCCGTTCGCGTTTCACATCGCGCGGACCACGTGCCGCGTGAGAGCTCGCGATGCGGTTCGGGACCGAATATCGCGTTCTCAACAACCCGCTGCCGCTGCGGCACACGGAGTGTGCCTGCTACTTTTGTGGGATCACCGGCAACACGATGTGCGACGGGTGCTCGCGGTCGTGATAGATCGTGTTCGTGGCGATCGCCATGCGGCGGTTGTTGTTCAACGGCTCGCCCGTGTTGGGGTTCAAGTCGAACCGCGGGAAATTGCTGCTGGAAATGTCGACCCGAATCCGGTGCCCGCGCTTAAAAATGTTCGAGGTGGGATAGAGCTTGATCGTCATGGGGTAGATTTCGCCCGGCCGCATCAGTTTCTCCTCGCGGAGCGAATCGCGGAAGCGGGCGCGGAGGATGCCGTCGCCGATGTTGAGATCGAACCCGCCGGGGAAATCGGGGCTGGGCGGATAGACGTCGATCAGCTTGGCCGTGAAGTCGGTATCCACCGCCGTTGACGACGCCCACAGCTTCACCGCGATCTCGCCGGTCACTTCCAGATCGTCGGCCAGCGGCTCGGTCTGGAACACCAACACGTCGTTGCGGGCCGAGAGCGGCAGCGGCTCCTTGAAGTTCCAGACGTGCGGGCCGCCCCGCTGGTCCCACGCGCCTTGCAGCAGAATCCCATCGCCCGAGGAGATGTTGCCGCCGATGGTGGGCACCGGGTGGCGAGGATCGAACTGGAAGCTGGTCGCGGCGGAAGAAATGGGGACTGGCTCCGAGCCCTCCCGCGTAGACCGAGTGACGGCGGCATCCAGCGAGGTGCCTGTCCCCTTTTTTTCCGGCGCGGTGGTGGAGATGGGGACTGGCTCCGAGCCCTCCCGCGTAGACCGAGTGACGGCGGCATCCAGCAAGGTGCCGGTCCCCATTTTTTCCGGCGGACTGGCGGCGATCCGCCCCCGCGCGTGGAAGTAATACTTGGCGTATTGCGTGCGGGCTAGCGGCCACTCGCGTTCGTTGCGCCAGGAGCCGCCGTGGTTGAGCAGACCGTCCGGGGTCTTTCGCCCATCGCCCGAGCCCATCACGAAAATCCGCACGGGCGCGGCGAACGGGTCGGCTCGGCCTACTTCGTTATCGACGCCCTTGAGCCAGTGGTCGTACCACGTCCGTCGCCAGGCCAGCGGATCGGGGATGGCCGCGGCCGGGCCGAAACTCACCTGCCCGTGCGACGACTTGCCCTGCTGGCCGTGAATCCAGGGGCCCATGATCAGATACACCGGGCCCTTGATCTTGCGGCTCAGGGCCGTGTAGGTGGCGGCCGTGTTGCTGTCCCACGAATCGTACCAGCCGCCCACGAGATAGAGCGGGATGTCGGGGTACTGCTCCGCGTGGTCGAGGATGTTGTTCTGTTTCCAGAAGTCGTCGTTGGCCCCGTGCGACATGGCCTCGACCAGCCAATCTTCGTACTCGGGCGCGAGTTTCAACGGCGTGGTGCCGCGGCGGAGCGGGAGTTGGAAGAGGTATTCGATACGATTCTCCGACATTTGTTTGAGCACGGCGGCCGTGGCCGGATCGCGCGCCTGCCGGCTGCCGTTGGCGGCGGTGCCCGACATGATCCAGTTCCAGAAGCGGAGTTCGAAGGCCCCGCCGTTCCGCACGCCGGCGTAGCCCATGTTGCACACGGCGTCGACGGGGATGGCGGTCACCAGCGACGGGCATTTCGCCATCGCCAGGGCGTGCTGCGTGCCGCCGACGTACGACGTGCCGATGGTGCCCAGCTTGTCGTTCGACCAAGGCTGCTTGGCAATCCACGCCGCCGTGTCGAGGCCGTCGAGGCCGTCGTCGGTCAGCCAGTGCCAGACGCCCTCCGACTTGTAGCGGCCCCGCGTATCTTGGAAGACCACCGCATAGCCGTGCCGGGCGAAGTAGAGGGCGTCGCCGGCCGGCCGGTCGCCCGGAGATTTGTTGTAGGGCGTCCGCATCAGAATCGTCGGCAGCCGCTCGGCCGACGGGGTGCCTTCCTTCGTGGGCAAGTAGACGTCGGTCGCCAGCCGGACGCCGTCGCGCATGGGGACCATGAGGTCGGTCTGCGTCGAGACGCCGTACGGCGCGTCGGCCGCCACCGCGGTCGCGGCCGCAGCCCACCACAGGCCTGCCGCGAGCGCCATCGGCAAGAGGAAGAGTCGTGTCGTCTTGCCGGCGATGGGCCGCATCGAAAAGGTCCTCCAGTCTGGATTGTTAGCTTCCTTCGTAGCGATTGAACCACGCCCGTTGGTGAAAGGGGAGCTTTTCGCGTTGCCGGCCGGGTTCGGCGGGCACGCCGATCGGCAACAGAACGCGAATGGTTCTTTGCAGGGGAACGCCGAGCAGACGCCCGATGCGCTGCGGCGCGGTCCTCATGCCGCAAGACGCCGTCGAGCCACACGCTGGCATAGCCCAGGGCGGTAATGGCCAGGAGCATGTTCTCGACGGCCGCCGCGCAATCCTCGGCGGCGAACGAGCAATTCGCGTACACCGGCCGCGGATCGGCCACGACGGCGATCATCGCCTTGGCCGAGCGGCAGACCGGCTTGCCGACGATCTCGGCAATTTGCTGGAGCAGGGATGGGTCGTCGACGATCACGAACGTGGCCACTTGTTCGTTGCAGGCCGACGGCGCTTGAATGCCCGCCTGGACGATCCGCTCGAGGTCCTTTCGGGGGACGGGCGCGGCGGTGAAGTCGCCACGATAGCTGTAACGATTCGCAATGGCGTCGAATAGGTCCATGTTGACGTACCACAATAAGGGCAAGTGCCGACGGCGACTATCCTATCATCTGGCGCGGTCGTCTTTCAAGGCCGGCCGTTACGTTGCCATCGCTATTGCTGCCCGCCAACAACTTCGCGGACCGCACGATCGGAGGCGTTCGTGAATTGCCTGCGCGTGATTTGCCCCGTTGCCGTCGGACGTTCGCGCCGTTATACTGTGGCCGTGCCATTAGTGTGTGAGTCCTTTTCGCGCCGGAGACCTGATGATGATCCGCGTTGTCGATGTCACGCACCATTACGGAGTGCGCCCGGTGCTGCGGCACGTCAATCTGGAGGTCCAGACGGGAGAGTTGGTTGCCGTGCTCGGTCCCAACGGCATGGGCAAGACGACCCTGCTCGGCGTGATCGGGGGCGTGCTCTGGCCGTTGAAGGGATACGTGGAAATCGACGGTCGGCGGCGGCGGGCCTCGGAGGAGGACGAATTGGCGATTCGCCGCGGGGTGGCCTACTTGCCCGACCACCCCTGGCTGCCCGGCATCCGCACCGGCCGCGAGTTCCTGCTGGCCGTCGGCCGGCTCTACGACATTGACGACGATCGGCTGATGGATCACGTCGAACGGCTGCTCCGCGTCTTCGACTTGGACCGCGAGGGCGACTGGCCGATCGAGAGCTACTCCAACGGCCAGCAGAAGAAGATCGCCATCTGCGCCACGTTGGTGACGGAGGCGCCGGTGTTGATCCTGGACGAACCCTTTTCCGGCGGGCTGGATCCGTCCGGCATCCTCGCCCTCAAGCGAATCCTTCAGCATCTCAGCACCGAGCGAAAGAAGACCGTCATCATGTCGACGCCCGTGGCCGAGTTGGTTGAAGAGCTCTCCCGGCAAATTGTCGTGCTGCGGGACGGCCAGGTTGTAGCTTTCGACAGTGCCGAGGGGCTTCGCCGGCAGACCGGCTGCTCAGGCCCGCTGGCCGAAGTCCTCGAACGGCTCTTTCACCCGCATACGGCCGACAATCTGCGTCACTACTTCGAGGGAGACGCAAGATGATCCACACCGTCATTCGCTGGTTGCGATGGACGCTCCCGCCAACGTGGATCGTGCTGCTGGCAATCTCCGTGCCGTTGCTCATCGAAGCGCTACAACTCTGGTTGCGCTGGCGGTTCGGCGTGCTGTTTGTCGAGCGCGGCCAAGACTCACTGCTGGAAGCGCGCGACGGCTGTGTGGCAATCGCGATGGCCGCCTTCGGCGTATTCCGTGCCGCGGCATTTCATCCACTCTTCCGACCCAAGTACCGCAGTTGGCTCGACCAGACGCCTTGGACCAGCCGCAAACCGCTTCCGGTGTCGCCGATCTGTTTGGCGTGGCAAGACGTGGTCGTGGTGGGCATTGTGCTGCTGGCATTGCACGGAACTCCGTTGGGACGCGTTTGGGCACTGTGGGCGTTCCTCTTTGCGTACCTCGGCACCCTGGGCGTTTCATTCTGGCTAACCGGCCCGTGGTGGATGAGCTATCTGGCCCTTTTCAACCTGGTGGTCGCCGTCCGCCTCGCGCCGTGGCCGTTGGTTTCCCTCGGCGCGCTCATTGTCGTGTACCCATTGGTGTTCGTGGGACAAGGCATGGCGCTTCAGCGGTTTCCCTGGCAGGAAGAGCTGCAAATCATGGGGATCCTCCGCAAGCAATGTGCCTCCAACTCGATGGAACGGCGAAAGTCGCTGCTGGGGTGGCCGAACGGCCAACTCACCGGAGTGCTGCCAGATGGAAGGATTCGCCGCCGCGATGGGATTCTTATGCCGCTACTGGCTGCCGCGTGCCTCTGCGCTCTGACATCGAACATCACTGACCCGGAGGGGCGAACGGTGCTGCCGGCCGTGGCATTCGCGTACGGTTCCGTCTTTGCGATCATCGGCAGAGTGGTCGCGTACGTGATCCCGTGCCGACCGCCCATTAGCCTGTGGGGACGAATTCTTACGGGCCGCTGGATCATCCCCGGTTACGACTATGTGTTCCTCAGCGCCGCTGGGCGCGTTGCTAACGGCGCTGATTGGTGCGAAGGTGGCCTTTCTCGCCGGGCCAGACTACTGCACGATCTCTTGTCCCTTGGCGCTTGCCGCAGTGCTGATCGTCGCCTTCAACGCGGGCCCGCCGCTGGGAACGTGGTGCCTGACCGGCCACCACCGCATCGTTCCGCCGAATACCAAGGATCCCCATCGTGTGAAGTTGTAGCGCCGTGACCGATTGCGCTACTTCTTTCCGCCCGCCGGCTTGCAGTACGACAGGGCCAGCAGGCTGTAGGCCGTCACCAGACTCGGCTCGCCTTCCAACCAGCGGGAATCCTCGTTCAGCCATGAGCCATCGGGCCGCTGCCGCTTGACGAGCTCGGCCACCAGGTCGCGGCGCCAATCGTGCGGCTTGCCCTCGGCGTCGACAATCTCCTTGACTCCGGCGGCGTCGAGCGCCTTGGCGAACACGTGGTAGTAGTAGTAGAGGCCGGAAGTGCCCATGCCCGGATTGCTGGCGAGGTCGTAGTGTTGCCGGATCCACTTCATGGCGGCTTGAACGCGAGGGTCGTCGGACTTCACGCCGGCATAGATCATGCTCTTCAGGCCGGCGTAGGTCATCGAGGCGTAGCTGCGCAGTCCGCCGTCGGGCGTCTTGCCGGCCTGACTCTCGCCGCCGGCGGCCGCGGTGTAGTAAAAACCGCCGTCGGGGTTCTTCGCCGCGACCGGCAGCGTGTTGTGCTCGCTCTCCAGGTTCTGGCAACGCGAGACAAAGACCAGGGCCTTCTTCATGGCCTCGTCGTCAGGCCCGGCGCCGGCGGCCTTCAAGGCGTCGATCAGGAAGTGCGTGTTCGACAGGTCGGGCCGCTTGTGCTTGCCGTAGCCGGCGCCGCCGTAGGCGGGATTCGACTTTTCCAGTTCCTGGGTCCCGCCCCATTGATTGTCCTTGAGAAACTTCTCCGCGTTCTTGATCAGCTTGTCGTAGCGGCCGTCGCGATTGGCCTCGGCGAAACACATCAGGCCCAGCGAGGTCTCGTAATTGCGGTAGTCGCTGTCCTTCAAGGAGATTGCGCCGTCGGGCTGCACGAAGCCTTCAAGATATTTGAGGCTCTTGGCCACCAGCGGGTCGCCGGGCGTGCGCCGTGCCGCAAGATGGCGGACGTGACCACGGCCGTCACGCCCGGTCCGCCGGCGGCGAAGTACGAACCGTCGGGCGCCTGGGCTTGCTGGAGAAAACCGATCGCGCGGGCCACGGCCTCGGCGTAAGCCTGAGCGTCTAGCCGGCGGCGCCGCGGCCTTATCCTCCGCGGCCGCGGTGGCCAGCAACACAACCATCAACACGACGGGACAAACACATCTGCTTGAACATGGCTACCTCGCTTGTTACGGGGATCACGGCACGACGGCCAGGATTTCATCCTCGCTCATAATGAGAAGTTCCTGGCCGTCGATCACCACTTCCGTGCCGGCGTAGCTGCCGAACAGCACGCGGTCGCCTTCGCTCACCTGGTGGGGGGCGCGATGCCGCTGGGGAGCATTCGGCCGTCGCCGATCGAAAGCACGCGTCCTTGCCGCGGTTTTTCCTGGGCGGCATCCGGCAGCACGATGCCGCCGGCCGTCACGTCGTCGGCGGGCAGCCGCTTGACCACCAGGTTGGCGCCCAAAGGCTCGATTTTCATGGGTGGACGATCCTCTCGGAAAAGCCGGACCGATTGCGGCCGGTCACGATGACTCGCCCGGGGCGGTGACGCAGGGGTCACCCCAGGTACGACCCTCCAAGCGATACGGCCCATAATTCTGGCGCGCCGGGCGTTTTCGCACAAGACGCCCACCATGTGGAGGGGGGCGATGACAAGGTGACGGGGTGACAAGGTGACGGGGTGACAAGGTGACGGGGGCGCATCACCCTGTCACTCGCTCACCTTGTCACCTTCTTCAGCGCTTCTTGCGGTCCCTGTCGGCCTCGGTCAGCCCCAGCTTGGCCAGCCACCGGCCGCGGGTCGGCCGCTCGGCCTCGTCGGCCGCGTTGGCCGTCGGTGACGGATTCGGTGCGGCGCTGGCCGCCGCGTGGACTTGCTCTTCGAGCTCGGCCCGCTGCCGTGCGAGCTTGGCGCGCTCCAGCGAGATCTCGACTTCCGCCTTGCGGCACTTCTCCTGCAATTCTTCCTGCAATCGCTTGAGCCGTTCCTGCTCTTCCCGAAGTGCCGCGTCACCTTGGATCGCCTGGCTGCCCGCGGCCGCAGGGGTCGCCCCCGCGGCGATTTTGCCGCGTAGTTCTTCTACCCGTTGCTTCAACTCTCGGATCTGGCGGTCCTTCTCGGCGACGACCTGCTCGGTCGTGTGGACGACGTCTTCGATCTTCAGCCGTTCGCCGAACTGCTGGGCGTCGTGCTGGTCGAAGTCGGATTCCAACGCCGCGAGAATCCGCCGTTTCTCCGCTTCCCAGTCGAGCGGGCCGTGGGAGTTTCGATTCGGCGCGGCCGGACTGGATGCCGCCGCGCGGGCCTCGTCAAGCTGCTGCAGAAGCTCGGCGTTTCTTGCGTTCAGTTCGCGGATGCTCTCCTGGGCCAGTTCGTAGCGGCGCCGGTCGTCCTCGTTCGACTCGCCCCCCGCAGCCGCCGGCTGCGATTCGCTTCCCGCGGGGCACGCTTCCATCAGCGCCAGTCGAGCGGCCAGGTCGTCGCGCTCGCCGCGCACGCGCTCGAGTTCATCGCACCGGCCGGCCAGCTCTCCTTCAATCCGTTGAAGCTGTTGCTCGATGAGGGCTTCCGCCTGCTCCAACCATGCCTGTTGGGTGGCGAGCAACTCGCGGGCGTGGCTCCGCTGTGCTTGCCACGAGGCCGTGAGCGGTTCGGCCCACTGCTCAGGAATCTGCGATAAGACGGGCGATGTTGCCATGATCGCGAACTCCGCGGCGCCGCCGCGGACGAGTCTGTCGATACAATCGGCAAATCAAGTAAACTCGTTCCGAAGGGAATGTGTCGACCCATCCCCAATACATGTATAGGTCATGCCGCGGCGCCAGGCAAAACGCCGGGAGCGGAGTCACGGCACCTCGGCCATGAACCGCAGGAACCGGGCCTCCAGCATCCGCCAATCCGCGCCGAAGACCGCCGTGAAATCGGCCGTCCGCTCGGCCGCCGTGTACTTCTGGAACGGCGGGCGCGAGGCGGTCTGCCTCAGGTACTGGGCATATTTTGCCGGCTCGGTCTCCACCAGAAAGAAAGTCATCGCCCACGACTCGGCATAGGCGGCCGCCGGGTTCATGCGGAAGAGATCGTCGGAGGCCGCCAACGAGGCGAGCAGCTCCGGCCGATGGCGCGGGGCCAGCATCTGCCGGAAGGCCCGCAGCCGGTCGCGGTTGACCCGATCGCCGGGCTGCGTGTGGCTGCGCGGGTCGCACACGCCGGGCGCTTCGAACAGCATGGCCAGCCCCTCGGCCAGCCAGAGCGGCGGCGGGCAGTAGCGGCTGTGAATGCCCGTGTTGAACGCCGTCTGATGCGTGGCCTCGTGGATCAGCACGGCCGCGTTTTGCCGCCAGTTCCGCGAGTCGGCCTGGCCGCCCATGTCGTAGAGCGTGATGCGGTTCGACTCGACGTTGTAGTATCCCACCACGCCGTTGGGAACACTGTCGCCGTTCTGCGCCGCCGCGCGGCGGGCGAAATCGGCGCGGTCTTGGCACACGATGCCCACCAGCGGAAACGGCGGCGCCGCAGGCTCGCAGCCGCGCACCGAGAAATACTGGACGAACGAGCGATACAGGTCCTCGAACCGCTCCGCCCACTGGTCGCTCTGGCCGCGGGGATGGGCCACCATGTAATGGCTCGTGCCGCTGACCTCGTAGCCGCTGCCCAACTCCCGCAAGAGCGTGGCGCGGAACTCCGAAGGCGAATAGGCCCGGAACTCCGAGCCCGTCTTCGTAAAGTCGCGGGCCTCGTTGGGATCGAACGTCCACAGCCGGCCGTCGCGGCCCAACAAGTGGACCTCGCGCGAGTTCCAACCGAGCGGGGCCCCTTCCACCTTTTGTCCGTGGAGACTTAACTCGATCATGGCCTCCGGCAGCCCGGCCGCCACCACCGCCTGTGGGCAGCAACCCAGCGCAACGGCGGCCGCCAGAAGGCAGAACGAAGCACGAAATGCAGGTAACGAAGTCGGCATGGGAGCCCCTGCACAACTATACTACACTGCGCGACTAGGCTAAAATGGCTCGAGTAGACGCGGCATCTTGCCGCGTTATCGCGGTGCGGGCCGATGCTCCTGGAACAGCCGTGAAGCCGCAAGAAACAACCGTGAAGCGGCAAGATGCCGCTTCTACGGTCCAGCAAGGCGAACGGTTATCGTGGTTGGCGTTGCGGCGCAGGGTCATGGATGAAGCCGAATTCCACCGTCTGATCGATCGGGCGTTTGCCGCCTTGCGCGACGGCGACGACGTTCGCGCCGTGGCCATCGGCGACCAACTGGTGGCCGCCGCGCCCGACGACGCGGTGGTACGCGCCATCCGCGCCCAGGCGTTGCTCGGGGCCGACTCGCCCGAGGAGTCGCTGGAGGAGGCGCGCCGGGCGGTCGATTTGGCCCCGGCCGACGAACGCGTCTATTTGCTCCAGGCGCTGGCGGCCTGGCGCTCCGCGCGGCTCACCCTCGCCCAGACCTCGTTCCAGCGGGCGATCGAACTATCGGGACGCCGGCCGGCGATGCTGAGCGAATACGCCTGGTTCATGGCGACGCAGCGTGGCCCCAAGCCGGCCCACGAAGCCGCCCAGGAAGCCGTGGCGGCCGACGCCGATTCCTCGACGGCCTGGGCCGCCTTGGGTTTGGCCCAATACCGCCTCCACCGTCGTGGCGAGGCCGAGGCCAGCCTCCGCCGCGCGCTCGAACTCAACCCGAACGACATCTACGCCCAGTCGGCGATGGTGGCGCTCTTGCAGGATCGGCACGAAGACGTGAAGGCCGAGGCCCTGGCCGGTCTGGTCGGAGAACATGCCGGGGCGGAGGAGTTGCTCGCGTCCGTGCGCAAGAACGCCAAGCAGCGGCAGATCGCCCGAATGCTGGTGGAACGCAAGGTCGACGTCGACGCGCCGGACCGCGAGCCGCGGAGCTTCGCCTGGATCTGGCTGCTGGGCGGCGCCTCGCTGGTGGCGCTGTTGGTCTCCCTGGTCGACGTCCGCGGCGCCTACGTGGTCGCGGCGATCACGTTGCTGCTGTTGCTGTGGATGCGCCGCTTCTCGGACTGAAGAGGCGGCTGATTGACGCAAACAAGGAGGGTTCAGGGTTCAGGAGTTGAAGTCGGAGCCTGAACCCTGAACCCTGAACCCTGAGACCCTTAGAGGCCCGCGCGTGAATCGCTTCTTTCAAGCACTGCTGATCGTCTCGCTGGCCGGCCTTTCCTGGCTCTCGATGATGGCGTTGCACGAGTGCGGCCACGTGGGGCACGGCTGGCTCAGCGGCGCGCAGCTCGTCCGCGTCGCGCTTCCTCCGCTGGGTTTCTCGCGCACGGACCTTGCCGCCAATCCGCATCCCCTGTTCGTTGCCTGGGGCGGGGCCGTTTGGGGCTGCCTGCTGCCGTTGGTGCTGTTGGCGGCGGTTCGCGCGGGGCTGCCGCGCTACGCTTACCTGGCGGCGTGGTTCGCCGGGTTCTGTCTGATGGCCAATGGTGCGTACTTGGGCGCCGATCGTTCTTCAGCGGTGGAGCGGACGATGCCGGTGTGATCCTTCAACACGGCGGCACACGCTGGCAACTGCTGGCCTTCGGGATTCCGACCGTAGCCGCCGGGCTGTATCTTTGGAACGGGCTCGGCCCGCATTTTGGGCTCGGCAGCCGCGGCGGAAAAGTCGACCGCAAAGCGGCGGTGCGCGTGACCGTTGCGCTGCTGGTGGTGGTGTGTCTGGAGATCGCAATGGGTGCCTGATAGGGCAGTGATTCAATCGGATGGGGAATTGGCGGGGACGCGGGAACGGGCTGCGGGCAACGCCCGCCGGAGCGGGCCGGCGGGGGGCGACTCACAGCGATTTAAGACTCCCGACGCCTGTGTCACTATCCTATGAGAGGATTCGCCAAGCGAGCCACAGCAAGATTGCCACGACAAGCAAGACGCCACATCCCGAGTACCTTCGTTTGCGATTTCGTTGCTTGTTTGATCTCTTGCGACCCGCAACCAGTCTTATATCGTCAATGTCAAATGTCTTGCGTTCGCCGTTTTCCTTTGCCTCCACATACGTTTTTCGATACGTCGGCTTGGCGAAAACACGAATGGGCGTGATCGTTCGGGACGTTCCGTGATACTTGACGGTGATTTCCTTACCAATGTTAGCAACGCAGTATTTTGTGCGAGGGTCACGGGGCTTTTTCACGCTGCGTGTTTCGGCTGACTTCCACCTCCACAGACGCGGGTCTATCCTTGCGCGGCTAGAGAACAACCGAAGGATGCCTTTGAGGAGTGACATTGGTGCTCTCATTCACCTATGGGCGTTCCTATATCGCTTCGCCTTCGGTCTTGTTAGTTCCACCCCAGGTAGACGGTACCCATGATTCACCCTCCCTCCCTTCGTGCCCCCCCGGCAATAATGGAAGGTGTTCGCGTTGTTGCAGCCACGGTTTCTTGCCACAGATCAATCTGCCCCATAATCAGCATCGGTAGCGTGTTTTCGTCGATGAGCGCACACCCGACAGCGTTGGCGATATTCTTTCCGCCGGAAGTAAAGCGGCTGTTCGTAATCACGGCGCATGCGTCACAATTGTGGTAGCGCATTCCCGTATATGCCTCTTGAATGGCGGTGTTTGCCACGCTGTCAACATAACCCTTAACCTGAACCGCAATTCGGTGTCCGTTTTTCGACGCGATCAGGTCTACCCCCTGGTCGCCTGCCTTCCCCGTTCTATCCACGGTGTATTCCAATTCCGAAAAAACCTCTGCGAGGAATTGCTCCAATTCACCACCCCGCATTGCTTTCCAGTTCTTTTGGACAAGTTGTTGACGGCGGTACTGCCGAGACTCACGATACTGCTTTTTCGTCAGTAGTGCGTTGCATTTTCGCAGTTTTTCAGAAGCTACCGCAAGATCAGCTCTATGGCGGATTAGAACCTCGGTGTTTGCGAGATTCACCGCCTGAAGACTTACCAACTCATCCCGCTCCATCGCCACGTCTGAATCTGTGGGGACGTAGAGTATGAATAGAGAAACAGCACCCCCGATAAAAATGCCGGCTACGGTGAGTTTCCATGAAAGAGTCGCAACAAAAAAGATGGCACCTACCGCCAATGCTGTAATCAGTACCCCCGCCCATCGCCAACCAAGAAAGTTGTCTACACACTTGCGAAGTCGGGTCTGAAACGAAAAGTAGGTCAAGTGGCTTTCTATGCTCTTCTGGCGAGCAAGTTGCCCCTCGTAAAGCCCGACTGAATCGCGCAACTGTTGAATGTGTGTCGTGAGGTTATCAATATGCGATTGCGTTATGCTTTCAGAATCGAGTTCCTGCTCTAGGAAAACATCATTGGGTAGCGGCATGGTATGGTTCAACTCCCCCTTTTTGTTTTCATCAGTTCCAACCCCAGACATTCGCCCAGCACGTCGGCCGTGTCAAGCCAAAGGGACGTTTCGCTCTCCGGGACAGGGAACGGCCAACGGGGTCGGGAGTCTTTGTTGGTGCGTCCCTGTTCGTGTTCGTCCTTCCCCCCTTCGCCTTTCAGGTCAGCTCGTCTAACATCTTACGCATCGTGCCGATCAAGGCAGGAATATCGAATCAAACATAGACTGCCTCTCGCGCGATTCGCGCTTTCAGTCGCGGGCTGATTCGTTCGCGCCACCGCACGACGTCGACCCGCCGGCGCAAAAGCGCTTCAAACTCGCGTTTCATCCGTACCGTGCGAAACAGGTGGGGCGTGCTGGTCTCGAAGACGACGTCCACGTCGCTGTCTTCGCTGGCGTCGTCCCTTGCCACCGAGCCAAATACGCCGAGCGAGGTTACGCCGTAACGGTCGGCGAACTCTGCCTTGCAGCGGCCCAATACCTCAAGCACTTCACTGCGGCGCGGTACGCTCATAGATACGCCTCTCCTACGAACATCCCAAGCTGCTCCCGTGACCGAACGTCAATCCGTCCCGTACACTGGCAATGTCAATGGCACGCAATCTCAGCCCGTTTCACGGGCGCCACACCGCCGATCGACGGCCTGCCAACTATCCTACCCCTTCCGTCACGCTACACAAGCAACCAGCACGTTTTTCCCTAGCGCAGGCGTTCACGCCTGCGGAACGGAAGGCCGTAATCCGGTTTCTTTTTCCTTTCTGCCCCGTTCACGGGGCCGTGGCGTTGGCTTGGGTCGCCGCGAATCCGGAAATCCTGCCTCCTGAAGGCGGCTATAAGGAAAAGAGGGGATGGTCGTTGCGTCGTCCCAGGCGTAAGACGCTTGGGCTGGAGAAAAGATGCCCCTCATCACGTTTTGCCCCCGAACCGGAAGAGTCGGAAATGCGGCCCCCGGTCCAAAAAACACCGTTGACAGTCCACTGGAAACAGTGTATGTGTGTATATGTTTTGGCGGCGATCGGCCTTCGGCCTCAATGTCGCGGCTCTAGAGGATGAAAAAAGGCGTCCACAAGCCACCTCGCAGAGACGCCCCCTGGGCGACGCAGACAGCCATTCGTTCCTTGGAAATTTGGTCTCCTTTCGAAACCGTGCGTCTTTCCACATCTTTGAAGTGCGGCGATTCATCGCCGCCTTCCGTGGAAGGGCTGACAATGCCTCTCGCCGTTTGTCACACGCATGAAAAGCGGCGATGAGGCGCCGCATTCCAGAGGCGGACGGCCTCTCGATTGGCCCCTCTTCGATCCGATGTTTGCCATGAGCCAGATTCGCCATACATCCCAATTCGCCAAGAAGAAACCGCTCACGCAACACCCTTCTTTTGAGCGTATCGAGTTTGCGATTTCGGCGATTCGCACAAGAGATTTATGCGAAAGCACTTCCGTCGTGCAACAGCTTGGCGGTCATCAGTCGGCGGTGACTCTGGGGTATCTGCAAAGGGTGGGAAACGGCAGTTTTGCGGGATTTGCGAGGCTCGTCGTTTTGCCGTTGCCGCGGAGCGGGGAAAAGTAGTACGCATGGGGACCAACCCCATATTGGAAAAGGAGGTCACCATGCGTACCGAGAACGGATTTCAGCTTACCTGCAAACTCGATGAGGTCAAGACGGAGGACGGTCATTGGGTGCTGACGGGCAGGGTGCAACTGCATCTGTCGGTGCCGCGTCAAGATGGGCGGTTGCCATCCCGCGTGGAACAGACGGTCGAAGAAGCAGGGCAGGAACTCAAACGGTGGATGTATCGCCAGTTCATGGAGAAACTGGATACGGAATTGGTTCTTTCCCTGCGTAGCGGGAAGAACCAAGAGGGATTTGTCTGTCATGGGCGTCGCACCATGACGTTCAAGACGGTCTTCGGGACGGTGGAGGTTTCCCGTCGTCGCATCGTCCACAAGGCCGATCGGTCGAGCGAAATTCCGGCAGCCAAGGCCTGGAATACGCCGCAGCAGGTGACCATCACGCAGGGCCTTGGCGACGCGACGTGCGACGCCATGCTCCAGGAATCATCGCGAAAGTCCCTGCGGCATGTCGAGGAGCGCGCCGGCGAACCCGGGCTTCTGGGTCGCGTTACCGTGTTGAATTTGGTGCATGAGGAAGGCCGGCAGTTGCGTGAGGCGTCTCGGCATCGCGCCGAGAAAGCGTTCCAGGCCCACCCGGAAGCGGCCCAATCCTTGTTGCCTCAAGTGGCAGAACCTTCTGTCGAGGAACAATGTCTGGCCAAGGAAACTGAGGAGACATGGCAGGCCTTGGTGGGTTTTCCCGGGGCGCCAACGGTCGATGTCGTGGCGGAGGAAGAACCACGCCACGTGGATGCCAATACCGTAATGGTCCAGGCGGACGAGGTCTGTGTCCACGCGCAGGCCAGCACCGGCTGCAAGGAGATTCGCGTCTATAATGCGGTGGTGATGACGGCCGAGAAGACTTGGTACTTCAGCGAAGAGAACGCCCAAGGCTTGATCTTCTTGGTCGGTGCCCTGTTGGCCACGCTGGGAGTGCATCGAGGGCAACTGCGGTTGTTGTTTGTCAACGACGGTGCGCGATGGATTCGCGATTGGTTCAACGGCCTGAACGTGAAAGCCAAACGCATGGTGTTGTGTTGGTATCACTTGGCCAAACGGTGCCTGCAGGATTTGGGCATGGCTTGCGGCCGAAGGCGCGCGAGGAAATCGGCCAGGAAGTGTTGGGCCATCTTTGGGAAGCGGGGTGGACGAAGCCCTGGAGGTGTTGGCCCGGCATCGCACGGAGATGAGAAATCGTCCGGCATTGGATCAGATCGTCGAGTACCTCGGTAACCGCGGACCATACCTGCCAAACTACAAGATGCGTCGGGAGGCCGGTCTGTGGATTGCCAGCAACCGCGTTGAGAAGCTCAACGACTGGACCGTGTCACAGCGGTGCAAGCACCGCGGGATGGATTGGACCCGCGAAGGAGTGTTGGCTCTGGCCCTGCTGGAATCGGCCCGCCGCAACGGCGACCTGCCGACGTGGCGCCGCAGCCGGAAACTAGGTCCTTGGATGGGTACGACAGCAGCCTTGCAGGCAGTATGATCGCCCACCGACTAATGACCGCCAGGTCGTGCGTTGCCCTAACTTTTGTGAACGATGAGAGGTGCGGCGAAAAAATGCAGAAATCGCGATGGCAACCAACGCTCGAACGGTGGAAGCACGGCAATCGTAGAGCGGATTTCGATTCGCTTGAACGGAATGAATTCCGTTCTACGAAATTGTCCTTGAGCGCGCTCTCACCGGCCGAAACCTCGCCCGCGCTCGCCGAAGAGACCCGAGGAAGGCCCCCGTCTCGGCGACTCCGCGGGAAGCTCCGGGGCCAGCAACTCCTCGATCATCCCCTGCGTGTCATCCGCAATGTTCGTCAGCCGCATCATCCACAGCGAACGCAAGAGGCCCGTCGAATCGAACAACTCCGGCGGGTAGCAGGAGAGGATGGCGGCGGCGATGCGGGCGTTCAGGTCGGCGTTCGGGCTGTCGGGGCTGAGCCCCTGCTGAAAGGCCGCCCGCATCGAGGCCATCATCAGCGGCCACGCCTGCCGTCCGCCTCGCCGGCTGCTGCGGCATGGCGAGTTGTCGGCGAAATCCCTGGCCCGGTTCGGATCGACGGCGAACTCGCTGACGTCGTGAATGCCGGCGAGATGTCCCACCAGCAGATCGGTCCAGCGTTCGGCGCGGCGGCGGAGGCGATTGAGTCGCATGGCCGCCTCGGCGTCGATGCCCGGCCCGCGCACCATCAGGGTCAGCACGCGGTGCCGGGCCTCCATGTGCCCGATCAGCACGCTCCGCGCCACCGGCTCGACCGCGTCGGTGCCGCGTCGCCGGTCGTGGGCGCAGAGCACGGCCGTCCATACCCGCGTGAGCACCTCGGAGGCGAGGATTTCCTCCAAGACGCCGCGCACGGCCGGCCATTGGGCCTGGCGGCGCTGGGCATCGTCGCCGGTACGCTGGGAGAAGCTCTTCAGCCGCCACGCCCAACGGTCCAAACGGACTTTCGAGGCAGTCCGGTCCTGCTCGACGCTGCCGGCCGGAATCGGTTGGCCGCTTTGGATCAGCGCCGGACCGTGTTGGGAGATGATGGCCGCCAGTTCGACCAGCTCGCGTGCGTGCATGAAGGTCCTTGGGAGCAAAGCCGATGCCGGAGCGGCAGATGCCGGCAGCAACAGGCAGATCTCGTCGGAACAGGCTGCGGCAAAAGGAGTTGCGCGAAACGCCGCTTCCGAGCCTACAGGCCCCGGCAGATGGGGCGTGTGGCCTGCCGGCAACATGGACGCGACAACACCACGCTCGAAGCCGGAGGACTGCAAAGTCCGGCGCGAAGGCGACAGTTCCATGGATTCGGGCCGCAAGCCAAGGCGATGGCAGCGGCTTGGAGCCGAAAATGGCCCCGTGCCCGACTTTGCCGTCCCCCCGACGCCCGCAAACGCCCCCTGGCAGTGCCCATCGTCATCGGTCTATAATGGATCGGAGCGTACGGCGGTTATCGCCGCTCGATGGGCTCTTTTGCGCGGAGGACTCGGCCATGCCTGTCGCCATGGAACTCTCCCGGATCATCATCAGCGAGGTCAACGACCAGCAGGTGATCTACCTGAAGGAAATCGACGGGGAGCGAACGTTCCCGATCCTGATCGGGATCTTCGAGGCCACGAGCATCGACCGGCGGGTGAAGGGGTTCTCGTCGCCGCGGCCGCTGACGCACGACCTGATCGTCAGCGTGGTGGAGAACCTGGGCGGCGAATTTCAGGACGTGATCATCAACGAATTGACGGACCACACCTACCATGCCCGGCTCCGCGTCCGCCACGACGGCGAGTTGATCGAGGTCGACGCCCGGCCCTCAGACGCCATCGCCGTGGCGGTCACCTGTAGTCCGGCCCTGCCGATCTACGTGAATGAAGAGGTGCTCAACGAGGTGCTGGGGGAACAGCAGTAAGCGCTGAAGGATGAGGGAAACGGTGCGCAGTTAGCCGCGGATTGGTTTCGTCGTTCAGCGGTAGGCGACCTTGCGATGGTCCAACGTCAGGATGTTGACGATGCGACGCGACTCGTCAACCCCATAGAAGATTCGGAACCGTCCAATTCGGTACCGCCACGTCTCGGGGTGGTAGCCCTGCAGTTTCTTGACGTTGGGTCCGAGATGCGGCCGGATGCGTAGTTGCGGGTAGACATACCGCTTGAGCTTGGTTTCCACGAACGCCCGCTGCCGCGCGTCGAGAGCTCGAACGTTCCGCTGGAACTCGTCCGTCTCGAAGATGCGGTAGTCAGTCAACGAACCGCCCTCGCTTGGCGCGCGCGTCGCTGTGGCCTTTCTGGAGGCGGCGATTGAGAGCGTCGCTGTCGCGGATTTCAGCCATCTCCGACTCGTCGGCCAACTCGCTGTGCTCGATGAACCGCCTGGTCGCAGTCTCGATAAAGTTCGACAGGGGACGATTGTCGCTCTCCGCCGATTGGCGGAAGAGTTCGTAAACGTCGTCGCTAAGCCGGAGCGTCACCGTCTTGGACATAGAGCACCTGTATTCCACTGCTAATAATAGAATACATTGCAATACAAATGAAGGCAAGGTGCGGCACCGATCATGGTCCCGGCTCCCTACACCATCGCGTCGGCGAACTCCTTCTTCATGGCGGCCAGGGCGCGGTGGCCATCGAGGCCGTCGACCACCACGTTGACGCGGACTTCGCTGGTGCTGATCAACTCCACGTTGATGCCGGCGTTGGCCAGCGACTGGAACATGCGGGCCGCCACGCCCGAATGGCTCTTGATGCCCACGCCGAACACGGAGAGCTTGGCCACCTTCGGGCAGTGCGTGGGCGGGGAGCACTCCAGCGCCTTGGCCAGAGCGGTCGCCACGCCGATGGTCTTCGGCAAGTCCGTCTGCGGCACGGTCACCGAAATGTTGGCGCGATTGTCCCGGCCGCTGCTTTGCACGATCATGTCGACGACGATGCCGGCCTCGGCCAGTGCGTCGAAGGTTCTGGCGGCCAGGCCGGGCTTGTCCGGCTGGTTGACGAACGTGACGCGGGCCTGGGATTCGTCCAGATCGATGGCCTCGATAATGAGCTTTTCCATGCGTTGCAGGCGGGCCAACAACTCGGCGGCATTGGGCTTGCGGGCGGCCGCAGGGGGCATTGGCCCGCCGCGTCCCCCGTCGCCGGGCGGCACGTGCAGTTGAAACGCCTCGTGAACCGCCCGCAGGGCCTCTTGGGAATGTTCGCCGGCGACCAACACCGAGATCTTGATCTCGCTGGTGGTAATCATTTGGATGTTGATGCCCTTCTGGGCCAGGGCGCGGAACATGGCCCCGGCAACGCCCGGCTGCGTGACCATGCCCAGGCCCACCACGGAAATCTTCGACACGTTCTCGTCGTAGGTATACCCCTCGGCGCCGAGTTCCTTAACCGCCTCATCGACCGCGCAAGCGCGCCGGGCAGATCGTCGCGGAAAACCGTGAAGGAGAGGTCGGTGCAGCCGTTGGCCGCCTCGTTCTGCACGATCATGTCCATGGCGATGTTGCGGGCCGCCACCTTGGAGAAGATGCTCAGCGCGGCGCCGGGCCGATCGGGAACGCCCAGGACGGTGATGCGGGCCTCGCTCTTCGCCATGGCCGCCCCGCAGACCGCCACGCCGGCCGCCTCCGGGTTCGCCACGATCATCGTGCCCGGATTGTCGCTGAAGCTGCTGCGGACGTGGACCGGCACGTTGAACTTCTTGGCAAACTCGATGGAGCGGTTGTGCATCACGCCCGCCCCCGCCGTGGCCAGTTCGAGCATCTCGTCGTAACTGATCTGCCTGACCTGCCGGGCCTCGGGAACGATGCGGGGGTCGGTCGTGTAGACGCCGTCCACGTCGGTGTAAATCTCGCAGGCGTCGGCGTTCAAGACGGCCGCCAGGGCCACGGCCGTCGTGTCGCTGCCGCCGCGGCCGAGCGTCGTGATGTTGTTCGACTCGTCGATCCCCTGAAAGCCGGCCGCGATCACAATCCTGCCCTCGTCCAGCGACTTGCGAATCCGCTCGGTCGAGATCGAGCGAATGCGGGCCTTCGTGTGAATGCTATCGGTGATGATGCCGATCTGCGCCGGTCAGGCTGATCGCCTGGTGGCCCAGCGAATGGACGGCCATCGCCATCAGGGCCACGCTCACCTGCTCGCCGGTGGAGAGCAACATGTCCATTTCCCGGGCGGGCGGCTCATCGGTGATCTGTCTGGCCAGGTCCACCAGCACGTCGGTGTTCTTGCCCATGGCGCTGACGACCATCACCACCTGGTTGCCTTCTTTCTGGGCGCGGATGGCTTTCCGCGCCGCGGCGAGAATCTTTTTGCTGTCGGCCACGCTGGTGCCGCCGAATTTCTGCACAACAATCGACATGGGAGGGCGGTAGTGGTTAGTGGTTAGTGGCCAGTGGCTAGTCGATGGTCGATAGCGACCGGGGGAAACGAGAAAAAATACGTGATTCACCGGAGAATTGCAAGGCCGCGATGCAACCCGTGTGGGTGGAATGCAGCATGTCCACGCTTGAAAATGGCAATCGGCGAGTACGTGAGCGATCGGCCAGTGTCGGTTTGCAGGCTGCCGATAGCACGCTCCCGGCCGCGGGCAACGTCTGTTTCAACCACGCTGTCGCAGGGCCTCATAGA
This sequence comes from uncultured Planctomycetaceae bacterium, assembly GCA_963759115.1. Classification (GTDB taxonomy): domain Bacteria; phylum Planctomycetota; class Planctomycetia; order Pirellulales; family Thermoguttaceae; genus CAVWXT01. The sequence continues at coordinate 401,229 of CAVWXT010000005.1, read as the reverse complement.
AGACTACGGCCGCCGTGACCGATACGTTCAGACTGTCGGCCGCGCCGCGCATTGGCAGGCGGATGGCCGTAACGTCCTCACCGGTCCAGACCGACGACAGGCCGGCCGCCTCGCTGCCTAACACGATGGCCGTCGGCCCCCGGTAGTCGACCTCCATGTAGGGCACGGCGCCGTCGACACGAGCGGCAAGAATCGCCAGCCGCCGCTCGCGCAACCATGCCAGCGTTTCGCCGCTGGCGGCCTCGCAGACGGGCATCGTGAAGATCGTGCCCAGACTGGCGCGAATCGCGTTGGGATTGTAGAGATCGGTCCGCGGGTTGGCCACGATCACCGCCGACACGCCGACGGCATCGGCGCTGCGCAGCACCGCCCCCAAGTTCCCCGGCTTCTCCACGCCCTCCAGCACGGCGACCAAGGGCGCGGTGGACGGGCAAATCGTTGTCCCGAGCGATTGCAGCGTGGGACGGGGCGCGTCCGCCACGCCGACGACGCCTTCCGCGCGCTGGCCGAACGCCAACCGTTCGAACACCGATTCGCTGACGTGCAGAATCTCGCAGTCGCCGCCGGGCAGCGCCTGCAACAGGCGCTGGGCCTCCTCGCTCTGGCACAACGACTCGCAGACGAATATCTGCAAAATACTCATGCCCGCGCCCAGGCGCGGCCCAATTCGCGGGCGCCGTCGATCAGGATCCGCCCCTCCTTCTCCCGGTGTCGCCGGTCACGGAGCCGGACGGCGTCCTTCACGCGCGGATTCTTCAGACTGGTGATCACGAACATCCGTTCCTCATGCCTCCCTGATGCTCTGTCGTGTCCATCGCACGACCACGCCGCTGGGCAACTGCCTGCCGTCGGCGGCACGGATGGAAAGCGGTTTGCCTTGCATCGAACCAGCGGGGCTCTCAAGAAAATGCTCTTTCGTCATCTCACTCAGTTCTTCCGCGCCGTATCCCGGCGTGTGGCAAGTCAACAACAGGAACCCGCGCCGGCCGGCCGTCAATTCGCCGCACATTGCCAAGAGCCGCGGCAGGTGCTTGCTCAGTTGCCATACCTCGCCGTGCGGACCGTGGCCGAAGCTGGGCGGATCGAGAATGACGGCGTCGTAGCGGTTGCCGCGTTTCAGTTCCCGTTGGACAAACCTCGTCGCGTCTTCGGTGATCCAGCGAACAGGGGCGTCAGCGAGGCCGGACAGTTCGGCATTCCGCCGGGCCCAGGCGACAATATTTCTCGCCGCGTCGACGTGCGTCACTTCCGCCCCGGCCGCGGCCGCCGCCAGCGTGCTCCCGCCGGTGTAGGCGAAGAGGTTGAGAATCTTCGTTCTCTCCCCAGGTCCGGGCGAAGCCGGCAAGCGGCATTGCCGGGCGATCCAATCCCAATTCTCGGCCTGTTCGGCAAAGAGTCCCAGGTGGCCGAAAACGGTCCGCTTCAGTTCAAATCGCAACGCGTCGAAAGCAATCGTCCATCGCTCGGGCAGTTCGCGCCGGCAGGTCCATTGGCCTCTCTCCTCATCTCGACCATCGAAACGGGCGTCGGCGTGCGCCCACGCGTCAGGGTCAGCCCGCTCAAACGCTTCCGCTGCCGCGCAGGGCCGGTCGAGCGTGATCGGGCCGAATTGCTCCAGTCGGCGGCCGGCACCGAAGTCGAGAAGTTGGTAATCGTGAGAAGCAAACATGCGAAGATCGGCTACGGTCACGCGGTTGGCAATCGCCATGGATGGAGCATGAACGAACAATAACTTATGCAAAGGCACGAAGGCGCAAGGGGAAGGGGGAACGACTCTCTCTTGCGCCGATGACGGATCAAACAAGCAAACATCAACTGATATACACGTTCGGCATCGTAGCGGCTTTGGTGCATCAGACCGGTTCGCGGCTGCCCTTATTCAAATGATCCTGGCCCGACCTCTCGCGGAGGAAAAGTCGCCGCCGAAATCAGCCCGAAGTAGACGAGCCACGCCGAAATAGCGATCATGGTGATTGGGGCTTCTGCGCGAACACAAGCAACCCGAACATGACCTCAACCAGCAGTAAAACAATTATTGCGAGGCCAAGGCTGATCTGGCGGAGAACCGGCACACGATCTCTGAAATACCGGCTGAGTGTTCGCTGAGCCAGCGACACTGTGGCAAGCGATAGGCCGATCGGAACAAGAACCACAGCTACGACCTCGGCAATATCGCCCTTCGGGAACATCACTCTTACAACCCGCGGGGCCAGTAAGGCGACCAATGGAAGGAGCCCGTCCCAACCCACAATTGTTGCCAGCCACTTTGCCGCCATCGCCGGGTTCCCGTGGTGTTCATTGATTGTCGGCACATGATTATCCATTCGGACGAACAGGACACAAGGACAGAAGTCAAGGATTCATGACGCGCGAAGGGAACCGTTCGCGGAATTTCAAATTATGCCACTCATTTCTTCTTTGCGTCTTTGCGCTTCGCGTGACACTGTGTTCTCGTCTTCTCGCCGTTTCACGGTGCGGTCTGTACCCGGAGGGCCGGTCCCCTTCGCCGCGTGGCATTTTCTTCGTTGGCGCGGCCACCGGTCGCGGTTTGGTGGCTGGCGGGCGGGCGGAGATCAAACACTCCGGGTCATTGCCGATCAGATCGAGCCGATCGGCCTGTTCGAGCGCCTCGCGCACGTCGGCGTAGTTCTCCGGCTTGAAGTATTGCAGCAGGGCCCGTTGCAGCCGCCGCTCCCGCCCGCCGCGCGGCACGTACACGGGCTCGCCGTTGATGGGATCCAAGCCCGTGTAATACATGCACGTGGCGATGTCCATCGGGCCGGGGATGAAGTCCTGCACCTTGTCCGGCTTCAGCCCGTGCCGCTTCAGGTACACCGCCAGGTCGATCATCGCCCACAAGTCGCAGCCCGGATGCCCGGCGATGAAATAGGGCACAAGGTACTGCTCTTTCCCGGCCGCGGCGGCTTCACAGCGAAACTGCTTGGCGAAGGCCTCGAGCGCCTTGATGGGCGGCTTGTGCATTCGCCGCAACACCTCGGGGGCGGTGTGCTCGGGGGCCACCTTCAACAGCCCGCCCGTATGGTGTTGAACGAGCTGGCGCATGTACGCCGGGCTGCGCACGGCCAAATCCATGCGGATGCCCGAGGCGACCAGCGCCTGTTTCACACCCGCCTGCTGTCGCACGGCCTTCAAGAGCCCAATGAGCGGCCCGTGGTCGGTGGCCAGCAGCGGGCAGATCGCCGGGTGCAGGCAGCTCACGCGCCGGCACTTTTCGCGCACCTCCGGCCGGGAGCAGTTCATCTGATACATGTTGGCCGTCGGACCGCCCAGGTCGCTGATCGTGCCCGAAAAATCCGGCGACTGGACCATGCGGCCGATTTCGGCCAGGATCGACTCCTGGCTGCGGCTCTGGACGATGCGGCCCTCGTGGACGGTGATCGAGCAGAACGCGCAGCCGCCGAAGCAGCCGCGCATGATCTGAATCGAATCCTTCACCACCTCGAAGGCAGGGATCCGCTCGCGGCCGTAGCTTGGGTGCGGCCGCCGCGTGAACGGCAGACCGTAGACGCGATCGATCTCTTCCGGCGCAAGCGGCCAGGCGGGCGGATTGACGACCACCGCCTCGCGCCCGTGAAATTGCACCAGTCGCCGCGCCTAGCGGGGTCCGTCTCGTGATGGATAGTCCGCGTCATGGCGGCGAACGCCGCCTTGTCGGTCGAGACCTCTTCGTAGCTGGGAAGAGCTGCGGAATGATGAGTGATGAATGATGAATGATGAATGCCAGTTTCGGACGTCCCGAGGCCAATGCATTCATCATTCATCATTCCGCATTCAGCATTTGCCTCGTTGGCCCCCAACCGAAAGGCCACGCCGCGGACGTTGCGCAGGTCGCGCATTGACTGGCCGGCTGCCAGCCGCTTGACAATCTCCACCAGCGGGCGCTCGCCCATGCCGTAGACCAGCAGATCGGCTTTGGCATCCAGCAGGATCGAGCGCCGGACCTTGTCGCTCCAGTAGTCGTAATGGGCCAGTCGACGAAGGCTGGCCTCGACGCCGCCGGCCACGACCGGCACGCCCTTGTAGGCCTCGCGGGCCCGCTGACAATAGGCCAAGGTGGCCCGATCCGGCCGCCGCCCGATCCGGCCGCCGGGGCTGTAGGCGTTGTCGTTGCGGACTTTGCGGTTGGCCGTGTAATGGTTGAGCATCGAGTCCATGTTGCCGGCGCTGACGGCGAAGCAGAGCCGCGGCCGGCCGAAGATGCGCCAGGCGTCGCAGGAGTGCCAGTCGGGCTGGCTGAGGATGGCCACGCGAAAGCCCTCGGCTTCGAGCACCCGGCCGAGGATCGCCATCGCAAAGCTCGGATGGTCCACGTAAGCGTCGCCGGTGACGAACACCACGTCGACGGCATCCCAGCCGCGCGCGGCGACTTCGGCCGGCGTCATCGGCAGGAACACGGGAGCAGGCGGCGTGTGACGGCTCGTGGACATCCCTACATTTTACGCTGCCGTCAGCCGATTGTCATGCCGATCCGTGGATCGTGGAAGAAACCAACAGCGGATCGAGCGTCTTGGCAAGGACGCCGCGACAACGTCTATTGGGAAATATGCGGCCGGACGGCTATAATACCACACATGCCCGCCCCCCGCATTCTCATCGTCCGCCTCAGCGCGATCGGCGACGTCATCCAAACCATGCCGGTCGTTTGTGCGCTGCGAGAACATTTTCCGCAGGCCTTTCTGGCCTGGGCGGTGGAAGAACGCGCGGCCGCGCTGTTGCGCGGGCACGAAGCGCTCGACGAGTTGATCCTGCTGCCGCGGCGCTGGCTGAAGTCGCCGGGCGGCGTGTGGCGGCTGCGGCGCAAGCTGCGCAGCCTGCGACTGGACGTGACGATCGACGTTCAGAGTTTGACCAAGTCGGCGCTCTTGGCCCGGCTTTCCGGCGCGGCGACGGATCGGCTTCGGCAACCCCGGCGGCCGCGAACTGAGCAAGTGGTTCAACAACCAGCGGGTCGACCCGAAGGCCACGCACGTGGTCGACCGCTATCTCGAACTGCTCCGGCCGCTGGGCATCGAGTCGCCGGCGGTGCGGTTTCAGGTGCCCGAGCGCGAAGAAGACCGCAAGACTGCCGAAGCGACGATTCGCCGGATGGGATTGGATCACGGCTTTGCGATCGTCAATCCGGGCGCGGGTTGGCCCTCGAAGCTCTGGCCCACGGACCGTTACGCTGCGGTGGCACGACGCCTTGCCGAGGCCTGGAAGCTTGCCACGCTCGTGGTTTGGGCAGGCCAAACGGAGCGGCCCATGGCCGAGCAGATTGCCGGGGCTTCGGCAGGAATGGGACGCGTCGCACCGCCAACGTCGCTGACGGAGTTGGCGGCCCTGGCCCGACGCGCAAAGCTGTTCATCGGGGCCGACACGGGGCCCTTGCACCTGGCCGCCGCGGTGGGGACGCCGTGCGTGGGGCTGTACGGACCTTGGCCGGCGGCGCGGCACGGTCCGTACGGCCCGCAACACGTTGCTCTGCAAAAGATGTTCTTCGAGGGGCCGACCCGTGCCCGCCGCACGGCCCCGCCCATCTATATGGAGAGCATCTTGGTGGAGATGGCGTGCGAGGCTTGCGACCGGATCTTATTGCAAAATGATAATTGAAAATTGAAAATTGAAAATTGAAGAACGCGCTCTCCGCTCCGCGTCGCCTGCGCAAATTTGAAATTTGCAGTTTACAATTTCCAATCCTCCCATAGCGACAATTCTTCACCATTGAGCCCCCAGCAATGCAGCGCAGCCTCGCACCACTCCCCAATGTTTGCTGGCGGCGGGCCTTTCGTCAGCGGCTGCTGGCCTGGTATTCGCAGAACGCCCGCGATTTGCCCTGGCGTCGCCGCCGCGATCCCTACTCGGTCTGGGTGAGCGAGGTCATGCTCCAGCAGACTCAAGTGGGCACGGTCAAGGCGTATTTCGAGCGCTTTGTCAACGTTCTGCCCACGATCGAGGCGCTCGCCCGGGCCGATGAACATGAGGTCCTGCGGCTGTGGGAAGGCTTGGGCTATTACCGCCGCGCTCGGCTGCTCCATCAGGCCGCCAAGATCGTTGTGGCCGAGCACGGCGGCCAGTTCCCCCGCGATCCGCAGATTGTCCGCCGCCTGCCCGGCATCGGGCGCTACACCGCCGGGGCCATCCTCTCGATTGCCTTCGACCTGCGCACGCCGATCTTGGAGGCCAACACGCTCCGGCTATTGAGCCGCCTGCTGGCCTACGAAAGCGACCCGCGCTCGGCGGAAGGCCAGCGGATTCTCTGGGCGATGGCCGAGGCCGTGCTGCCGCGGCGCGAGGTGGGGAAGTTCAACCAGGCCCTCATGGAGTTGGGCAGCGAAGTCTGTGTGGGCCGCACGCCGCAGTGCGAGAACTGTCCCGTGAGGTTGCTCTGCCGGGCGAACCAACAAGGTCGGCAGTTGGACATCCCGCAGCCGAAGGCGAAACGGCGGAGGGAGGCCGTCCGCGAGGCGGCCGTATTGGTCCGCAAGGGCCGCCGTATTCTGTTGTTGCAATGGCCGGAAGGCCGCCGCTGGGCAGGACTCTGGGACTTTCCGCGGTTTCCCCTTCATGGCGAGACTCCGGCCGCCGTGCGCCGCGAGTTGGTCGAGAGAGTCCGTGCGATCGTCGGCGTAACGATCGCGCCGGGCCGACACGTCAAGACACTTACGCACGGAGTGACCCGCTTCCACATCACCCTCGAGTGCTATGAAGCCGAGTACCTTTCGCGCAAAGAACGCCGCGTTGGAAGTGGAGATTCGCTGGCTTCGACCGGCCGAATTGATCGACTACCCCCTGAGCAGCACCGGCCGCAAACTGGCAGACCACTTGTGGAAGGTTGCCTCGCGGCCTAAAATGTAGTGTTCGGTTCTCCGCAGTTCGGAAGATCCGTAGTTCGGAAGAAAGGTCCCCCGATGTCGCGTCGGTACGTCAGCGAGTTGAGCCATCAAGAGGCGGTCGACCAGGTGTTTGTCGCCAACGACAAACAACTCCGGCCGAACCGCAACGGCAACCTCTATCTGCAGGTGGAGCTTTCCGACCGCTCGGGCTCCATTGGCGCCCGTATTTGGAACGCCAACGAAACGCTCTACAAATCGTTCGACAACGGTGACTACATCAACGTGGAAGGAACGGCGCAGCTCTTTCAGGGCGCCATGCAAATCATTGCCACGCGGCTGCGCAAAATCGATCCGGCCGAGGTCGACGAGGCCGATTTCGTCCCGCTGCCGGCGGTGGCCGTCGATCGGTTGGTGCTCCGTTTGGGCGAAATCCTTCGCAGCATGGACGACGCCACTCTGAAAACTCTGGCCGAATGCTTCTTGATGGACGAAGCGCTGATGGCCAAACTCACGATGGCGCCGGCCGGCACGAAGAACCATCACGCGTACCACGGCGGGCTGTTGGAGCACGTGGTCAATCTGATGGAGGTCGTGCTGCGCATCTCGCCGTGCTATCCGCAGGTCAACCGCGACCTGCTGCTGATGGGGGCGTTTCTGCACGATCTGGGCAAGGTTGAGGAATTGAGCTACGAGCGTGGCCTGAGTTACAGCGACGAGGGCCAATTGCTCGGCCACCTCGTCATTGCCATCGGCCTCTTGGACGCGAAACTCGCCGAAGCCCAGAAACTCGCCGGCGAAGCGATTCCCGAAGAAACCGCGCTGCGGCTGAAGCACATGATCGTCAGCCACCACGGCGAATACGCCTTCGGCAGTCCCAAGCTGCCCATGACCTTGGAGGCCGTAGCCCTTAGCTACCTCGACAACCTCGACGCCAAGATCAACACGTTTTCTCATCTGATGAAGGAAGACCCGAACGTCGATAGTCCCTGGACCACGTATAACGCCAATCTCGACCGGAAGCTTTTCAAGGGGAAGAAGGCAGAAGGGGGAAAGGACCGGGGGGAAGGCGACGTCGCCTAGGGGAACGCGGGAACAACGTCCGCCGAATTGACGGTGCGGACGAGGGGTCTATAATCTACTTGGATCGGCTGACGGTAGACCGTCACGATTGGCTGTGATCCGCGGCAGGCGCTGGCCGCGGCTTTGTGTTCGACACAATCGGTTGATTCTCCTTCACGTGTTCTTATGATGTGGATGCCGCTGACCACTGGCGAACGTTGCAGGCGACGCGGGCCGACCGCCGCCGGCGCCATGCTGCTGCTCGCGGCCGTGGCTAGCACGCTCTTCGCGTCGGCTGCTTGCGCCGCCGCCGTCGAGAAGGAAGAGCCGACGAATCTCCGGCGGATCGGCCGCATGGTTCACGTCGAACTGCCCATCACCGGCCAGACGTTCGAGCGGGTGCGGCGGATCGCGCTGGCCGCGATCGAGAGGGCCAAGAAGAACAATGTCCGGCTGGTGCTGATTTTCGAGTTTGATGTCCCCGAAGGCCAGAAGGACTTCGGCCGCCGAAGCGACTTCGGCGACGCCTACAAGTTGGCCAACTTCCTCTCCGGCGAGGATCTCAATGCCGTCGATACGGTCGCCTATCTGCCGCAGGCGATTCAGGGGCATGCCGTGCTGCCGGTGCTGGCCTGCCAAGAGATCGTCATGGCGGAAGAGGCCTCGATGGGGGCGGCCGGCATCGACGAGAAGACGATCACCCCCACTTTGCGGAGCGCCTACAGCGAGATCGCCGGCCGGCGGCGGACCGTGCCGGTGAGTGTGGCCCTGGGAATGCTCGATCCGGCCTTGGAAGTTCTGCAAGTCGAGAGCGACAAAATGACCTCGGAGTTCGTCACCCCCGAGGAATTGAAGGAACTGAAGAAGCAGCACACCACGAAAGAGCCCGTGACGGTGAAGCGCGCCGGCGAAGTGAGCGAGTTCTCCGGCGCCGAGGCCCGGCGATGGGGCTGGGCCAAGTATCTGGCCGCCGATCGGAAGGGACTGTTGAGGGCGCTGGATCTGCCCTCCACGGCCGTCGAGGACGATCCCTCCTTGGAAGGCGGTTGGCGGGCGGTCCGCGTCGACCTGAAGGGTCCCATCCGCGCCGAGTCCGTTCGCCAAGCGCAGCGCATGATCGAAGAGAATACGCGTCAGGGCGACGCGAACTTCGTTTGCCTTTGGATCGATAGTCCCGGCGGATCGGTGGTCGAAGCGATGCAGTTGGCGAACTCCCTGGCCGCGCTCGATGCGAGCAAGGTCCGCACGGTGGCCTATGTGCCCAACGAGGCCCGTTCCGACGCCGCCATCATTGCCCTGGCATGCGATCAGTTGGTGGTGCATCCACAGGCCGTGCTGGGTGGACCGGGGGCCTACGAGCCTTCCACCGAGGAAGTCGCCGAGGTTCGCCGCGTCATTCAGAAGGTGTTCGGCGCCCCGCAAGGGCCGATCGTGGTCGCTGATGGCCGCAATGATCGATCCGCACCTCGAAGTCTTTCGCGCCACCCGGCTCGGCGACGTCGAATATCTCTGCGACGAGGAATTGAACGAGCAGGTCGAGCCGGGCAAATGGGAGAAGGGCCAACTCGTCACCATCCCCGGCGTCGCCACGAGGCTTAGCGGCACGAAGGCCGAAGAGCTTCGACTGGCCAACCACGTCGTTGAGAGTTTTGCCCAGTTCAGGCAGTGCTACGGGCTAGAGAATGACCCGACGCTGGTCGAGCCCGGTTGGGCCGACGTCCTGGTGCGAGGGCTTGGCTCGCCGGGCATGGCCGTGCTGCTGCTCTTGATCGGCGGGGCGGCGCTCTACATCGAAATCCACTCGCCCGGCATCGGCATCGGCGCCTTTGTGGCCGCCGTCTGCTTCTTGTTGTTCTTCTGGAGCCGTTACCTCGACGCGACCCCCTTCTGGCTCGCGGTCATCTTGTTCGTGGCCGGCGTGGCTTTTCTGGCCTTGGAGGTCTTCGTGATTCCGGGCTTCGGCATCTTCGGCCTCGGCGGCGGAGCAATGGTGCTGGCGTCGTTGATCCTGGCCAGCCAGCAAACCTTCATTCTCCCCCGCAACCAATACCAACTCGAACAGCTCCAGCGATCGCTGTTGAGCATCGCCGCGGCGGGCATCGGCCTGATCGTGATCGCCGTATTCCTGCGCAGCCGGCTGCCGCGCTCGCCTCTGCTGGGGCGCATGATGCTGGAACCGCCGGCCGGCGAAGAGGCCGAGACGATCCGTCGCCGCGAGGCCCTCGTGGATTTCGACGACCTGGTTGGACAGCGGGGGACGGCCACGACTCAGCTTACTCCCGGCGGCAAGGCCCGCTTCGGCGAGGTGCTGGTCGACGTGATCGCCGACGGCGAGGTCATCGAGCGCGGCGCGAAGATCGAAGTCGTCATGGTCCGCGGAAGTCGCGTGCTGGTGAAAGAAGTGGAGAGTTGAGAGTGAAGAGTCGAGAGACGGGGGACAGGAGCTTGCGGAGAGTTTGACTACCGCTTGCGGTTTCACACGAAAGAGATTCTCCTTCCGCTTGCGGTCTCGCACATGAATCCCTTGTCGTGGATCGACGACGAATTGATCGCGTTGGAGCGTGCGAATCTCCGCCGCCGGCTGCTCGCACGCGACGGGCCGCAATCGACGCGGCTCTCGATCGAGGGTCGGCAACTCGTCAACTTCGGCTCGAACGATTATCTCGCCTTGGCCGCCGATCCCCGCCTGGGCCGCGCCGTGGCCGACGCCCTGGAGCGCGAGGGCTGGGGAAGCGGGGCCAGTCCGCTTGTCACCGGCTACGGCGCCACGCAGCGGCGATTGGAAGATCGGCTGGCCGAGTTCGAAGGGACCGAGGCCGCGCTGGTGTTTTCGTGCGGGTTCGCCGCCAACGCCGGCACGATCGCCGCCCTCGTCGGGCCTGGCGACGTCGTCTACTGCGATCGCAAGAACCACGCCAGCCTGCTGGACGGCTGCCGGCTCTCGCGGGCCGACGTCCGCGTCTACCCACATGGCGACTGCCAACGCCTGGCGTCGCTGCTCGCCGAGCCGCACAAATACCGACGACGGCTCGTGGTTACCGATGCCCTGTTCAGCATGGACGGAGATCTGGCCCCCTTGGCCGAGTTGGCCGAACTGGCCGAGCGTCACGAGGCGATGCTGCTGGTGGACGAAGCCCACGCGACGGGCGTCTTTGGCGAGCGCGGCCGGGGCGTGGCCGAGCATTTGGGCGTCGAAGACCGCATCCACGTCCGCATCGGCACGCTCAGCAAGGCGCTGGGTTGCGTGGGCGGATTCGTGGCCGGCAGCCGGTCGCTGGTGGAATGGCTGGTGAATCGTGCCCGGCCGTATGTTTTCTCAACGGCCGGCCCGGCCGCTGCGGCTGCCGCGGCCTTGGCCGCACTCGACATCGTCCGCCAAGAAGCGCATCGCCGACAACAATTGCTCGCTCGGGCCCAAGAGTTGCGCAGGGAACTCGTCCATCAGGGCTGGAACATCGGCGCGTCCGCCAGCCAGATCATCCCGTTAGTCGTGGGCGATCCTGTCCGCGCGATGCAACTATCGGCCCAATTGTGCGATCGCGGGTTCTTAGTGCCGGCCATTCGCCCACCGACTGTGCCGGAGGGCGAAGCCTGTCTACGGATCAGCCTGACTGTCGGGCACACGGAGGAGATGATTACGGTGCTCTTGGCGGCGCTGGGATCGCAGGAGTAGGATAGCAGGGGAGACGACCGCGGCATAATTCCCATAAGGTGGAGAAAGAAGGCTGCATCATGTTGGGCGCACACGAGACAGTCCCGAGCAATCCCCTAACACTCGATTTCGACAACGAGTTGGCCGATCACGTTGCGGCCGATCGCCTTTACTACAAATCGACATTCTGGTCGAAATGTGACAAGGTCGTGGCCACGATTCTCTTGCTATTCGGCATCGCGTGCGTCTCACTCGTTGGGTTCCGTTGGTGGACCTTGATCTGGTTCCCGCTTTCGCTTGCCGAATGGTTCAATTGGCTGTCTCCCCGCCGTCTACGCGTTTGGCTCTTTTTCCGCCGTAACCCGAAATTTCTCGAAACGTACCACCTGATCGTGTCCGACAATGGAATCCATTTTAGGACGAGGTCCATTGACTCCAGTATCGCCTGGACGCACTACAATCGCATCTTGGAAGACGAATCCGTAATACTGCTCATCTATGGTGGCTGGATGTACACGGTCATCCCGAAGCGCGTATTTGAGGATGTTGCACAGTTGTCGGCGTTCCGATCGCTCGTTGGTCAGCACATTCCGGGATCCCATGCAACTGCGCGACTAACAATCGTGTCAGGTGGTCGGTCCGATCCGTTAGAGACGGCGGTTCGACCCGGAGGTTACACACAATGTTCAAGGTACCAAGTCAGGCGACAAGTATGCGAATCGGACTATTCACACTCGCCTTCCTGATTCTCGTGCCCTTGTCGGCCGACTGCCAATCGCTCAAGGAGATCACCTACCCCAGTTCCGCCGACAACTCGCAGCAGCCGGCGATGTTCTTTGCCCCCGACAGCAAAGAGGCCGTGCCGCTGGTGGTCGCACTGCACACCTGGGGCGGCGACTACAAGCAGGATTTCCACAAGGGAATTGAAGAGTGGTGTCTCAAACACGGCTGGGCGTACATCCATCCGAACTTCCGCGGGCCCAACGTGCGGCCGGAGGCCACCTGCTCGGAACTCGTCGTGAAAGATATCCTCAGCGCGGTCGAGTATGCCAAGCGGGCGGCCAAGATCGACCCCGCGGCCGTCTATCTGGTGGGTACGTCCGGCGGTGGCTATGCCTCGCTCTTGATGGCCGGCCGCCATCCCGAGGCGTGGTCCGCCGTGTCGGCCTGGGTGCCCCTCTCCGACCTGAAGGCATGGTACTTCGAGTCCGAAAAGAACGGGAACCGGAATTACTGCCAGGACATCGTCAAGTCGTGCGGCGGTGTGCCCGGTCAAAACGCCCAGGTTGACGAGGAGTGCCGAAAACGCTCGCCGCTGACCTATCTTGCCAACGCCAAGGGCCTGCCCGTACACATCAATGCGGGCATTGGCGACACGCTCGTCCCCATTAGCCACTCGCTCCATGCGTTCAATGAGTTGGCCGACCCCAAAGGCCGACTCTCGGAAAACGACGTCCGGCTGTTCGTCGAAAAGGCAGCCGTCCCGCCCCACCTGAAAGAACCCATTTCCGATCCGAGTTACGGCCAGAGCCGGCCGGTTTTTCGGAGGACTTCGGGCAACGCCGCTGTGACCGTCTTCCAAGGCGGGCACGAGATCTTGCCCGAGGCGGCAATGGCGTGGTTCCAGAAGCTCCAGGAAAGCCGCAAGGGGAAGCAGTAGCCGACCGGCGACACCCCTCCAGCATGATTCCCTTGGGATGGCGAAATTGGTATCTTAGAGCCGGGGGACGAATCGGGGGGTTCTGTCATGGCACGGCTTGTCACAACGCCGCCGCCAGAGGCGCCGGCTGCCGGCGGAATCAGGGCCGGCGGCTGGTGGCACGAGTCGGACGACGGCAAACGGCTGATCTGCGACCTCTGCCCGCGCGGCTGCCATTTGCGGCCGGGCGATCGAGGATTCTGCTTCGTTCGCGAGAACCGCGACGACCAGATCGTTTCCACCACCTACGGGCGCAGCACGGGCTTCTGCATCGACCCGATCGAGAAGAAGCCGCTCAACCAGTTTTATCCGGGCACGGCCGTGCTCTCGTTCGGCACGCCCGGCTGCAACCTGGGCTGCACGTTCTGCCAGAACTGGACCATGTCGCGCTCCCGGAACGTCGAAGCGGCGTGCGCCGAGGCCCAACCGCAGGCCATCGCCGCGGCGGCGATCGAGCACGGCTGCCGCAGCGTGGCCTTCACCTACAACGATCCGGTTATCTGGGCCGAATACGCCATCGACACCGCCCGAGCGTGCCGCGCCCTGGGCATCAAGACCGTGGCCGTCACGTCCGGTTACATCACGGCCGCGGCCCGCAGCGAGTTCTTCCACGCGATGGATGCCGCCAACGTCGACCTGAAGGGCTTCACCGAACAGTTCTACCACGAGTATTGCGGCGGCCACCTCCAGCCGGTGCTCGACACGCTGCAATGGCTGGCCCATGAGAGTCATACGTGGGTGGAGATCACGAACTTGATCATTCCGCAAGCGAACGACGCGCCCGCGGACGTTACACGCATGTGCCAATGGATCGCCAAGGAATTGGGCCCTGACGTGCCGCTGCACTTCTCGGCGTTCCATCCGGATTTCCAGTTGATCGATCGCGACGCGACGTCGCCGGCCACGCTGCGGACGGCCTACGAGATCGCCCGCGCCGCCGGGCTGCGATACGTGTATACGGGCAACGTCTACGACCCCGAGCACCAGCACACGTACTGTCCCGGTTGTGGCCAGGCGGTGATTCGCCGCGAGGGCTACACGGTGCCAGCCTTTGAGTTGCACAAAGGCCGTTGCGTCCATTGTCAGACACCGATCGCTGGCCGATATGACGAGAGTGCCGGCACGTGGGGTGGACGACGGATGCCGATCAAGATTGCCGGTTGAGGATTGAAAGACACCTCGCGTTTCCATGCTCTGCATAGGAGCGCGAATCAAGATTGCCGGTTGAGGATTGAAAGACACCTCGCGTTTCCATGCTCTGCATAGGAGCGCGAATAAGTTGGACTCGGAGAAGCTGTGAATTTTGCAGGAAATCGCTGTAGGAGGCGACTCCAGTCGCCGATCGTGCGGCGAAACACGGACAATTCGGCGACTGGAGTCGCCTCCCACAAGAGAGACTCACAACCGCGGAGCGTCCTCGGATGCGTTCTTGCGCAGGGCGTGGGAACGAGGTAGAATTGTTGACTCGCATTTGCAAGGAGGTTCAACAATGGACTGCTCATCGCCCCAACCGCCCGAAGCGGCCGACGACACGCCGCGGCCGGCGCTCAGTAAAGAGCATGAGGCAACGATCTTTCGCGCGGCGGGCCGCCGCGTCGTGGCGGCCGTGCGGCGCGAGCCGGCCGAATCCACCCGTCGCCTGCTGGGCGACGTGGCCGACACGCCCGTCTACGGGGCGTTCGTCAGCCTGAAGCGAGCGGGCCACTTGCGATCCTGCTGCGGACATATCGGGGCGTCGGTGCCGCTGTGCCAGGCGCTGGACTGTGCGGCCGACCGGGCAGCGACCGATGATCCCCGCTTCCCACCCATCGCATCCTCCGAACTGGCCGATCTCGACGTGGACGTGTGGATTCTGTGGGGGCCGCGGCCGGTGTCGGCCCGCGGCGAAGATCGCGTGCAGGCGGTGCAGATCGGCAAGCACGGCGTGCAGATCGGCCGCGGCGCCGCTCGCGGTTTGCTGCTGCCCGGCGTGGCCGTCGACCATCACCTCGACGCCCGGGCGTTTTTGCAGCAAGTCTGCATCAAGGCGGGCCTGCCGATCGACGCCTGGAAGGACGACGATACCCACTTGCAGGTGTTTGAGGGCGATGCGATCCGTGGCCGGCTGGATCTCGAAGTGCCCGAGGATCGGCCCCCCGCCGTGGCCGGCGGTTTCTATCCCCAAAACCCCCGCGAGGTGCGGGAGACGGTCGACAAGCTGTTCGCCACGGCAGCGCCGGCGACGCCCCAACGGTGGTCGGGAGCGATGGTGCCGCACGCAGGTTGGATGTATTCGGGCCGGCTCGCGGCGGCGGTCTTCAGCCGCGTAACGATTCCTTCCCAAGTGATCGTCCTTTGCCCGAAGCACCGGCCGCATGGCGCCCGCTGGGCCGTAGCGCCGCACCGGCGGTGGCTCTTCCCCGGCGGCGAGCTGGCCTCCGATCCGGAGTTGGCCGCGCGGCTGGCGGCCGGCGTGGAAGGGCTGGAACTTGACGCGGCGGCCCATCGCGAGGAACACGCCATCGAGGTGCAGTTGCCCCTGTTGGCGCAGGCGGCGCCGCAGGTCCGCGTCGTGGGGATCACGGTGGGCGATTCTCCGCTGCCGGAGTTGCTCCGCTTCGGCGTGGCGATGTCGGTCGTGCTGCGCGACATGGCCGAACGTCCGCTGCTGGTCGTTTCCAGCGACATGAACCATTTCGCCGACGACGAGCAGACTCGCCGGTTGGATCGCCTTGCGTTGGATGCCATTTCGACGCTCGACCCGGAGGCCGTCTACGAGACGGTGCGGGGAAACCGCATCAGCATGTGCGGCATGGCCCCGTGCGTAGTAGTGATGGAGACGCTGCGGTGGCTGGGCTGCCTGAACCGCTGCGAGTCGGTGGGCTATGCCACCAGCGCCGAGGCCAGCGGCGACACCCGCCGCGTCGTCGGCTATGCGGGCTTGCTGTTCGGGTAGGAGCGACCCTACATCTTGATTCCCGCGTCCTTCGCCCGCACGATCAGACCGGCTTTGAAATACTGGAACTTGTGGCGCGGCTTCTTCTGCGCCCACAAGAACGTGGTTTCGACCAACTCCAGCGGCAGGGTCCCTTGGTCCACCCTCATCAGCACCTTGTCGACGAAGCGGTCTTCTTCGGGCGTGGCGGTACGCAGGGCCGCTTTCACCGTGGCGGGATCGAGCGCCGACGCGTTCGCCGGCTGGACAAAAACCGATGCCAGCAATGCCAGCATCACCACAACGGATAGGCAGACTCGGCTCATCAGCACATGCCTCCTGGCAACCGCCAACATTAGGGGAACGCCGATTGCGGCCAGCTTGTAGCGAAATTCCGCGAAACGGGCAATAGCAATGACGCTACAATTTGCCTGAGCTCGGGACGCCTTGTTCACGCGACCGCTCAGTGAAGTGCCCCCAAAGGGGCGGCCGGGGATGTCGGGATCGAGTGAGTCAAGCGATTCCTGGGCCGAAGGCCCTCGGGTTCATCCAGCCCCTTCGGGGCGAGCAGTCAAATGCTACTTCAGCGGAACTGAGCGACGGCCTACGCCGCCACGTCGATCGGCGCGGCGGGATACTTGAGTTGGAACAGCCCAAACAGTTCTTCCTGCGACAGCCCCAACTTGCGGCGGCCTTCGGCGCCGGAGAAGATCACCTCGAACAGTTCGCGTTTCTCCTCCAGGATGCGGTCGATCCGCTCTTCGATCGTATCGAGCATGAGGAAGCGATTGACCGTGACCGGCCCGTCCACGCCGATGCGATGGGCCCGATTGATCGCCTGGTCCTCGACGGCCGGGTTCCACCAGCGGTCGAAGAGAAACACGTAGTTGACGAACTGGAGATTCAGCCCCACGCCGCCGGCGCCGTAGCTGATCAACAGCACGTGTTTCGAGCGGTTGTCGCGGAAACGCCGGATGACGGCATCGCGGCGGCCCTGCGGAATCTGGCCGTGATATTCCAGGGGGCCGAACCGTTCGAGATGCCGGGCCAACCGCTTGAGCGTGCCGACCCATTGGCTGAACACCAGCGCTTTCCGGCCGCTCGCGGCAACTTCTTCCAGGTCGGCGTCGAGGCGTTCGAGTTTGGCGCTGGCTTCGGTGGCCGGGTCGAAGTTGCAGATCTGTTTCAGCCGCAGCACCAGCTCGAAGACGTGCCGGATCGTGGCCGCGGCGCCGAATTCGGCCAGGTGCACCACGCCCTCGTCTTCGGCCAAGCGGTAGGCCTCGCGTTGTTCGGGCGTGAGATCCAGCGGCTCGTCGTGGATCAGCTTCGGCGGCAGGTCGCTCAAGACCTGGTCCTTGGTGCGCCGCAGCACGTAGTCGCGGACGGTCCGGCCGAGGCTGCGGGGTTTCATCTCGGGCGAAAGAAAGCCCGGCGCGAGAAACTCGAAGATCCCCAGCAAGTTGTCGGCGCTGTTTTCGACCGGCGTGCCGGTCAGCGCCCAGTTGCGTTTGCGGGAGATCGAGCGAACGACCTCGCTTGTGGAACTCGCGCGGTTCTTGATCCGCTGCGATTCGTCGAGCACCATGAGGTCGAACGATCGGTCGACCAACAGTTCCCGATCGCGCAGCAGCAGTTCGTAGTTGGCGATGCGCAAGGGGACATTGGGCAGCGACCATTGCCACCCGCGCTTGGCCCGATCGCCCTCGACGGTCATCATCGGCACTTCCGGCGCCCAGACGGCGAACTCCCGCTGCCAGTTGGTCACCAGCGGCTTGGGGCACACCAGCAGCACGCTTTGCACCTCGCCGTGGCGCAACAGGAGCCGGATGGCGGTGATCGCCTGCATTGTCTTGCCCAGTCCCATCTCATCGGCCAGGATCGCCGCCTGCCGCGGATAGAGGAACGCTACGCCTTCGAACTGAAAAGGAAAGGGACGAAACGGGAACATGAGCGAGCTTTCGGCCAGCAAGGATTCCAGCGAAGGCTGCAAGAGGTAGTGCAACCGATCGACGAGCTTGACCATGTCGCCCGGCGGTTTGATGCGGGTGGCGCCGTGCGGCGTCGGCGGCAACGGTTGTCCTGCGGGCTTAGCGCCCGCCCGGCCGACGTCGGCCGCGGGAAGTTCTGCCGGCTCCGGGAACGCGAAGCCTGCGCACCGACACGGCCGGCGGCGCAATGGGGATCGACACGACGCGCAGAACGGCCGGCGAAAGCTGTTCGTTCCACGGGACCGGCAACAGCGACGCCTCGATCCGCACGTCGATGCGCGTTATCGCCGGCGGGGAGGGGGCACGCCAATGAATCGTCATCGCACGGCCTGTTGCGCTTCCTCGATGGCCTCGCGGATACGCTGGAACGGCTCGGACAGGTCGAACGATTCGGCCAGGTCGGCCAGCCGTTCGGTAATCAGCCGGCGGTCTTCGGTGGCCTGTTCGGGCAGGGCCAGACGGTTCCGGCCAAGCTGGAAGATGGCCAGCCGCGGCCCGCCGCGGTGGGCAGCGTCCACCCGAAAAAACCGGTTCGCGGGTTCCTCCGAGATGCCGTCCTCGGGCGGAAGGACGAGCACCAGCGGCGGCGACGCATGGTCTCGGGCAGCCAGGGCCGGCGCCTGGTCGGTGCAAACCAAGAGGGGGGGCGTACTCGCCTGGTTCAGCAGCGTCTGACCGATTTGTTCGCCGTAGAGAAACGACTCCAGCGTCGGGCCATAGAGGATTTCCTGGGCCCGATTCGGCTTGATCGGGGCCGTACAGTGGAACTCCAAAGGCCGGCCGGCCGTGTTCAGAACCAGGTAGCCGCCGAACAGGCCGTACTGCTGGTGCTGTACGACTGTCAGAAACCCGAGAGCAGACTTGGACTTAGTGTCAGTAGTTCCCACGAGCCCCCCTTGTTCTCCCCGTTTTTCCATTATGCGCAGCTTTCCCGTGGTGATTTTCCGTCGATGGCTGCATCGTGGGGAATCGGGCGACGGCCGGGATGGACTTTAGAACCGGTCGAAGAACGACCTCATGGAACGAAATGGCTCTTCCGGTTTTAGGTGCAGAACGCGAGAAATTCAGCCTTCAGGCCACGGACGATCTCGCGTAGCTCGGCGATGGTCCGCCCGGCGGCTTCCGACGCCCGGTTCAAGTCCAGGAGCAGCCGGTTCCAGAGCGTGTCGGCTGACTTCACGCCGTAGCAGCGTTTGGTGATGACGCGGGCCTTGTTGTTGATACCTTCAACCGCCGCGCTGGTGTACCGCCCGTCGAAGTAGTTCAGGATGCCCGTCTTCCAGTTGTCGTAGGTCGTCCAGAACTTGGCGAAGTCCAGCCCCAGCGCTTCGGTCCGCGCGCGGAGTTCGGCCAACTGCTGTTCCGCTGTGGCGCGATCCGGCGCGGTGTCGAAGATCTCCTTGAACCGCACGCGCACGTCATACACGTCCTTCAACACAGGCAACTCGACGAACAGCCGATCCAGCGACTCGCGTTCCTCGGGCTTCAGGTCCTTCGGGTCGCGGCGAAACTCCCACATCAGCGAGCGGAACCGTTTCTGCTCGGCTTTGGACAACTGGGCCTTGTGCTTCCGCGTGCTTTTTTTTTCGCAACTCATCCACCACCTCGTTGAACTGCTTGGCCACGTGGAACCGGTCCACCACCAACCGGCTGTTGCGAAGTTGCTCGTTGCAGACCGGGCCGTAGACCTTCCCCATGTCCACGCGGTGCGTTTCCACCGCGGCGCGCTGCTCGGGCGTCAATTTCCCCAGGCATTCGAGGGCCGCTGCCGTGTCGCGCCCGCGGGCCACCGCCAGCACCTTCGGCGACTCCGGGTCGGTCAAGTCCGTCATCACCGTCACGTACAACTTGTGCCGCTTCTTGAGGCTGATTTCGTCCATGCCCACGTGCTTGATGACCCGTGCCGGGTCGATCCGCTTGTCGTCCTTCAACTGGTTCTCGACGATCAGTTCCACGGTCTCCGCCGAGATGCCCAGCCGCGCGGCCACCTCTTCTTCGTTGCTGCCGATGAGCATCCGCAGCACGTATTCCTCGAAGCGGTACGTGTACAGCACCTTCTTCCGCTTGAAGGGGGCGAAATGCTCCTGGCGATGCCCACAGCGCGAGCAACGATGGAAGCAAGGCTGGAAGATCAGGAAGCTCGGCTGACCCCACAGGTCCAGGTCGCGGACCACATAGACGGTGTTCTTGTACTCGTAGGTGGACGGCTCTTCGTGGCCGCACTGCTCACAACGGCAAGAGTCGGGCAGGGGGAACTTGACCTCGAAGCCGTGCCCGTCGCGCGAGCGCTCGTATCCCAACAGTTCCACACCCGGCGGCAAATCCAACTTCACTTTGACCTCGACCTGAGCCATCCGTGGCCTCCTTGGTTGGCGGTGTCTTCTGCGACGGGGCGAAGGCAACAACCGCGTTGGTCCGACCGCCGCCGCTTGAGCAAGGTAACGCCGCGGGCGACCTCGGGCCAACAGCAACCTTCCCAACTCGCGAAATCGGCGCCCGCAGGGAGGAGGCGGCGGAACATGTTCCCGGACAAGCACTTACGCTCGCAATCCCTGTTGCACTATATTCTTGTGGGGGGGGCTAATATGGCGAGAATTACGTGCCTGGGGCGTTCAAGCAACCGTCGCGCGTAGTATAACGGCCGCTATTGTTGAGCCTCGGGTTTGTGCGGCGTTCGCACCCAGAACCGGAAGAGCCAACGAAATTCAAGTTCTTCGCGCAGATCGAGACCTGCTCCGCGGCGAGATCGTGAGAAGAAGGGGGGGCTGGCTCAGCGGCACATTTGCGGTGGCAGAAACGCTTGTGCCGCGGTGGCTGCGAAAAGCGGAACCTTTCTTTTGGGGTGCTCGACAGCCTCGACGGTTTCTGCTTATACTAGAGATTGAAAGGAATGATGGTAATGAGCCACGAACAGCCGCGCACGCGACCCCCGCTCTTCAGCCAAATCGACGTTTCGGAGGCCGCCTACCCGCCTCCGCCGACGAGCCGGAGCCACGAGGCCGAACACACGCGGCTGTTGCGGGACATCCTCACCGCTCAGGACCGGCAGAACGAGTTGCTGGAGGAATTGGTCGGCCAGCTCAATGCCGCCCAGAAGCAGCGGGCCAACGAGCTGGGGCAGTGGAAGCAGGCCAATCCGCACCTCGCCCGGAGTTGTCGCAAGGCCGCGGAAGCCCTCGGCAAGGTGCAGACCGAGTTCCTCGAATCTCTCACCGCGGAGGTCAACGCCAATTACGAGAACCTGCTGGACGGCGAGTTCGTGCTCAACGAGTTCGTCGACCGGTTTGGACCGCGCATGGCCCATCTGAACGGCCTGCTCCAGGTGCTGTCGCAGTTGAGCGCGACGCCCAATCCGGCCAGTACGCCGAATGCGCCGTAGCAGGAATGATGAATGATGAACGATGAATGATGAGTGTTGCAGGAGTTGTCGAGCGCGCGCCGTAGTTCGCTCATCTCTCATCGTTCATCGCCCATCATTCATCATTCATCATTCGCCTCTACTGCTGACGTTTTGGATTGCCGCCGCGCTTTTCTGTTGCAGCGGATGCCGGCCGGAGAGCCCCGAATCCGCGGGTCTCGATCCCCAATCGCCAATCCCTCGTTCCTCGTCCTGGCCGCTCTTTCGCGGTGATGCGCAGGCCACCGGCGTGGCCCATGACAGCCTGCCGGAGAATCCCGAGCTAATTTGGACGTTATCGGTTCCACGGGGCGCGCACGGGTCGACGCCCGGCTTCGAGGCGACCGCGGCGATCGTCGAGGGCGTGGTGTATATCGGCGACACGGGCGGCAAGTTCTACGCGCTTGATTTGGCCAACAAGCACAAGCGTTGGGAATTCTCCACGTCGTCGGGGTTCAACGCATCGGCCGCCGTCCGCCGCGGAAAGGTCTACATCGGCGACGTCGATGGCGAGTTCCACTGCCTCGACGCCGCCACGGGGAATGAGCTGTGGAAGTTCCCCACGGACGCCGAGATCGATTCCAGCGCCAATTTCTATGAAGGCCGCGTCTTGTTCGGCTCCCAGGACTCCTATCTCTACTGCCTCGACGCCGACTCGGGCAAGCTCGTCTGGAAGTATCAGAGCCAGGACCAGATTCGTTGCTTTCCAACCGTGGTGGAGAATCTCGCCTTCGTGGCCGGCTGCGATGGGCACTTGCACACTATCGACCTGCAACGGGGCAACGCCGTGGGGGAGGTGAAGATCGACTCGCCCACCTGCGCGTCGCCGGCCGTGCTCGGCGGGATCGTGTTCGTCGGCACCGAGGGGCAGAACTTCTTCGCCATCGACCCGCAGCAGAGCAAGGTTCTGTGGCGATATGAGAGCCGCGAGCACGGCGCCGCGTTCCGGTCGTCGGCCGCGGTGACGCCCGAGGCGGTGATCGTCGGGTCGCGCGACAAGCACCTCCGTGCCTTCGACCCGAAGGCCAGCCGTCCCCTGTGGTCCTTCGCCACCAAAGGCCGGATCGATGGCTCGCCGGTGGTGGTCGGCGATCGGGTGTTCGTGGGATCGGCGGACGGCCGGCTTTATGGGCTGAGCGTCAAGACCGGAGAAAAGCTCTGGCAGTTCGAGGCGGGCGGCGCCATCACCGCCTCGCCCGCCGTGGCCGACGGCCGGCTGGTGATCGGCAACGATTCCGGCGATCTGTATTGTCTTGGGGCGAAGAAGAGCGATAATGGTGCAGGCCGCGACGGCACAAAGGACGTGGAGAAAAGGGAGTAAGCCGGCGTCCGGCCGGGCGAGTCAACCTTACGGGCATGCGGCGATTGCTGATGCGGGCGTAAGATGATGGCCTGAAGAGCAATCCGACTCCGTCGTCCGGCGCCACGACTCCCGAAGACCTCGGCCGCACGGAGCAGTGGCGCGCGAAAGCACTCGGGAGAAGGTACAAGCCCGACAGGCCGAAGGGCTAAAAGTCTGCAACACATCGAATGTTGGGTTGGGTGCCATGGGCAGCGTGGCTGCCCGTGTTGTTTGGCACGGGCAGCCAGTCTGCCTGTGGCACCCGACAAATCAGATGTGTCGGAATGCTAGTTCCACCACCACTTGGCGGTTTGAGTGGGGGCCGCTTTCGCGCGAACAGGCGCAACCGTGTCGCTGGGCCTGGCCTTGTCGGCCACGGCCCAGGAATTGATCGCCACCCCGCCCGACATCACGACCCGGTTCAGCAGCCGCTGGCCTTGCTCTCGACCTGCTTCGGGGCGTTGAAGACCTCGGTCTTCACCGCCGGCGACTCCAGCAGCGTCGGCATGCTGTAGCCCGCCTTGTCGGTCAAGCGGTCCTTCACGATGACCGCCCCCACGATCGCCAGTTCCATGCAGTTCTGCAACTCGCCGAAGATCGGATCGGCGACGGCCAACTCGGCGTACTTCTCGGTCATGTTGTTGGCCCACTTCTGCGCCACGGGATTGGGCTTGCCGCCGTGCTGCACGCTTCCGGTGCTGGTCGAGAAGTCTTCCTCGGTCATCGCCTTGACTCCCGAGCCGCGCAACTCCCACGCCAGCCCTTCCGGATCACGCAGCAACGCCTCGAACGTCGGCTCCAGCCAGAACCGCGGGGAGACGGACGGCCGATTCGACGACTTGATCATCTGCAAATAGCTGGGCAGTCCGCGCACCGGCGAGGAATCGAGATTCATCCCCAGCCGCTTCATACGGTAGTCGGCCGCCACCAACACGCGGGCGAAATGGCTCGTCTCCGGCACGCCGCTGCACGGTGATCTGCTGCAATCCCAAGGCGTTTTCCAGTTGCTGCATCACGGCCTGCGGATCGCCGTTGAGCGACACGGTGCTCATCCGCGCCAGTCCTTCGGGCGTGGGATCGATCGAGCATTGGATGCCGCCTTGGGCCGCCGCCCGCGCGGTGCGGAGCGCCACCAGCAAATCGTCCAGGAGCATCACCGGCCGGCCGGTCGTGACCCCGACGATGTTCCCGCGCGCATCGGCCTTCCAACCTTCGCCAGGCCCCACCAGCACAATGTCCTTCTGTTCCGGGTAGACGAAGATGTAGCGAATGTGTTGCAGGCCCGCGAGGAACTTGATGGCGTCGGGAAGCGGCTTGTTGTTTTGGATGCACTCGCTCAGATCGGTTTCCAACCCACGCAGCGAAATCTTTCGCATCCCTGCAGCGGAGTTCAAGTCCAGGGGGATCTTCTCCAGTCCCTGTGCGAGCTTCTTGGCGAGGGTTTCCAGGTCCGCAGGCTGAGCGCTTTTAGCAGCCCACTGGCGTCGATGGACACGCCGCCCACTGCTTGGCTGATTACTTGGCCCCTGGCGCTGACGCACATCAAGGTCGCCGCCAGCGAAACCATCGTCACAACCAGAAGACGGCGCGAACACCACTTCACCCAAGCATGCATGGTTTGCATAATCGTATTCCTCTCGGTTCAGGCCACGATAGGCATTCGGAACTGGAGAGGCGCTCGGTCCTCTCCAAAATACGCAGAGTTCCCACACTGAATACTCTCTACTCTAATCCGGGGAGTGGGAATTTGCAAGACGGTGGCAGAAATGCCACCGCTTTGAGACGGCAGCGTATGTCGTTCGTCGCTCTTGGGGCTTGCGAGCGCTGGGTGCAGTAGGGTACCCTAAAGTCGGATGTATCATTTTGCCGCACTCGGGGATATCCTGTTGTATATCGGCCTTTCGGACAGAGGTTACGGAGGTCGCCGTTCTGAATAAGCCCGCAGGGGGGTTCCGGTGTCGCAGTTAGCCTACTTGGTGATCCGCGAAGGATCGAAATGGAGTGACGTGTTCCGCCTGGTGCCCGGCCAGTCGGTCACCATCGGCCGCGCGCCGACGAACCAGATCGTGGTCACCGACGATCGCTGTAGCCGGAACCACGTCGAGGTGTTCATGTCGGGCGGACAGTGGACGCTCCGCGACCTCGAGAGCCGCAACGGCACGATGGTGGGTGATCAGACTCGTTCGCGGCGACTGGCTGCTGAAGCCCGGCGACATCATTCGCATCGGGCACACGCAGTTGATCTTCGTTTACAAGTTGTCGGAGGCCTTCACCTCATCGGGCGACGCGGGCGTAGCGGCCCGCCATGCGCCGCCCGAGGTCACACCGACGTCGGAAGCCGACGACGACGACTCAAACGTGCTGGCGGTAACTGAGCCGACCACGATCACCCATCGGCGCGGACAGACGAAGCTCCTCGCGGCCGGCGACGTGGAAGAGGGCGGCGTCTCCAAGATGGGCGCGCGGCGGCCAAGCTCTGCCGGTTGGCCTTCGAGTTGGCCAAGGCGCCCGACGTCGCGTCGATGGCCGGCCTGGCCCTGGCCCGTTTGGCCGAAGGAACGCAGACCGACGCCGGGGCCCTGATGCTGCTGTCGGCCAACTTCCAGGGCAAGCCGAGCGGCGGCGACCTGGAGGTCATCGCCTCGCGCAGCTCGTCGCAGCACCAGTATCACCGCGTGTCGGACTTCCTGGCGTCCACCGTGATGCGCGAAGGCGAGGCCGTGTTGGCCCGGAACGTCATGGACGACAGCACCCTGGGCACGCGCGACAGTCGGGGCGAGATCCTCGCCACGAGCGTGATCTGCGCTCCCATCCGCCGCGGCGGCCAGGTGTTTGGACTGATCCATCTCTACTCGACCGACGCCACGATCGTCCCCGACCCGGATGATTTGGAGTTCACCCTGGCCGTGGCCGACACCGTGGCAGTGGCCGTCGAGAACATCCGCCGCCAACAGGACTTGGCCGAGAACCTCACGCGGGTGCGTACCGAAAACGTCGAACTCCGCGAGCGGCTGGGCATCCGCAGCGAGATGGTCGGCCGCAGTGCGGCGATCCGGCAGGTGGCCGAGGACATCAGCCGGGCGGCCGCCAGCAACGCCACGGTGCTGATCCGCGGCGAGAGCGGCGTGGGCAAGGAACTGGTCGCCCGCGCGGTCCACAACAACAGCCCCCGCCGCGAGAACGTCTTCGTGTGCCTCAACTGCGCGGCCCTGGCGACCGAACTGCTGGCCAGCGAACTGTTCGGCCACGAGCGGGGGGCGTTCACCGGGGCCACGGAACGCAAGATCGGCAAGTTCGAGGCCGCCCACAAAGGCGCGATCATGCTCGACGAAATCGGCGAGATGAGCCCGGGCATTCAGGCCAAGTTCCTCCGCGTGCTGGAGGGGCACCCCTTCGAACGCGTCGGCGGCAGCAAGCCGATCAAGGTCGACGTGCGGGTGATCGCCGCCACCAACCGCGACCTGGAACGCGACGTGGCCGAGGGCCGCTTCCGCCGCGACCTCTTCTTCCGCCTGCGGGTGCTCGAAATCGTCGTCCCCGCCCTGCGGAAACGTCAGGAAGACATCCCGCTCTTGGCCGATTTCTTTCTGCAAAAGTTCAACGCCGAGACCGGGCGGCGAATCAAAGGTTTCACTCCCGGCGCCAAAGAACAGTTGTTAAAGTACCTGTGGCCGGGCAACGTGCGGGAGCTGAAAAACGTGATCGAGCGGGCGGTGGTGCTCTGCCGCGGCCAGGAGATCGGCGCCGAGGACCTGCTCTTGACCAAACTGGCCACGGCCGGCGACACGGAGGCGCCCGGGCTAAGCGGCAAGTTCGTGCCCGTCTCGCTGGACGACGTGGAGCGCCGCCACATCTACAATACGCTCAACCACACCGGCTGGAACAAGAGCAAGACAGCCACCATCCTGGGCATCGAACGTTCCACGCTGGACCGCAAGATCCGCCGCTACCAATTGGACGACGCTCCGCCGCCCACCTAACGAAATCGCTGCCGGATGATCGCGCGGACCTCGTCGAGCCACCCGCGCCGCTGCTCGGGCGTGCTCATGATGATCGACTCGAAGTTGCGGCGGTAGAAATCCTCCACGCCGCAGAAGTTGAACACGCACGTCTTCCACAGATTTTCCAGCGGGTCGCCGAACAGCCGCAATTCGTCGTCGCGCGGCGTGTTCGAGGTGGTGAGCACGACGGCCCGCTTGCCGCCCAAGCAGCGGTTCGACGCCGCCGGGGCCAAACTGGTAGGCCACGCCCTGCCGCAGCACGCGGTCGAGCCAGCCCTTGAGAATCGCCGGCGGCATCGCCCACCAGTTCGGATGCACGATGACGTAGCCGTCGGCCGCCGTCACTTCGCGGCAATGTTGCTCGACGACCGGGTCGAGCGGGGCGTCCTTGGGAATCTCCTCGTGCGGCAAGATGGGGTCGAACTTCTCGGCGTAGAGGTCGTGATAGACGACCTCGTGGCCGGCCGACTTCAATTCCTCGATCGCCGTGGCGGCGATGGCGTGGCAGAAGCTGCCTGGTTTTTGGTGGCCGATCAGGACGTAGACGTTCATTGAGGGATTGAGGGTAGCGGTTCGCGGTAGGGAGAATTGGTCTTTGGTCTTAGGCGTTGGTTTCAAGCCCCAAGACCGAAGCCCCAAGGCCCAAGACCGATGCACGGGTTCACGATGACTACGGCAGCGGTCCCTCTTGCGGCTTTTCGATGGGCCGTTGCCGCCGTCGATCCACGATTCTCGATGGATGTTCGGCTTGGCGACGGCGGAGGTCTTCGACGATTTCATCGAGACTGTAGTGATGGCGCTTGACGTACTCGTCGCGGATTCGCCACACTTCCTCAATAACTTCATCGCGGTACATGGTCGCGATCCTCCACCGTCCGACACTTCCTACCTCACGTTCATATCGCAACTCACGCCGCCGGAGGCGGGCAAGTAGGCGTGGCGGACGTAGTCGGCCACCATGCGGTCGGCGCTGAACCGCCAGGCCAGCGAACTGATCGAGTTCATCATCCGCTTGATCCAGTGGCGCGGCAGGCCGTCGATGTCGCGGTCGTAATAGAGCGGAATCACCTCTTCGCGTCAGCACGCGGTACAGGTCGGCGCGCGTCGCGGGCGTCGGTCACGCGGTCGTCGACGTGCTGCGTGCCCTTGCCGATGGCGAAGCCGTTGGTGCCGTCGTAGGCCTCGGCCCACCAACCGTCGAGAATCGACAGGTTCAGCGCCCCGTTCAGCACGGCCTTCTGGCCGCTGGTGCCGGAGGCTTCCAGCGGCCGGCGGGGATTGTTCAGCCACACGTCGACCCCTTGGATCAGGTGCCGGCAGACGTTGATGTCGTAGTCCTCGACGAAGGCGATCCGTCCGGCGAAGCGGGGATCGTGCCGCAGGTTGGCGATCCGCTGGATCAACTGCTTGCCGGGCTCGTCGGCCGGATGGGCCTTGCCGGCGAAGATGATCTGCATCGGCCGCTCGGGATCGTTGACCATCGCCGCCAGCCGGTCCAGGTCGCCCAGGATCATCGCCGCCCGCTTGTAGGTGGCGAAACGCCGGGCGAAACCGAGCGTGAGGATGTTCGGATCGAGGATGTTCCGCGCGGCTTCGACCGCCTCGTCGCTCTCGCCGCGGCGGCGGCATTGCCGGCTGATCCGCCGCCGCGCGAACGCCAGCAGCAAGTTCTTCATGGCGTAATGCGTTTCCCACAACTCGCCGGGATCGATCTCGTGGATCGTCTGCCACACGTCGGGCTCGCCCATGCGGTGCATCCAGTCGGCGGGGAAGTAGCGGTCGTAGAGCTGCTGCATCTGCCAGGCCAGCCAACTCTGGATGTGCACGCCGTTGGTGATGTGGCCGATGGGGATTTCCTCTTCGACGCGCCACGGCCAGAGGTGCGCCCACATCCGCCGGGTGATGTGGCCGTGAAGGTTGCTCACGGCGTTCGCCCGGCGGGAAAGCTTCAGCCCCAGCACGGTCATGCAGAACGTCTCGTGTTCGTTCTGCGGCTCGACGCGCCCCAGGCCCATCAACTGCTCGGTGGAGATGCCCAACTCGTCGCGCAAGCGGGCCAAGGTGCTCTTCGATCAGGTTGCGGTCGAAGCGGTCGTGACCGGCGGGCACGGGCGTGTGCGTGGTGAAGGCCGTATGCTGGGCCACTTCGCGCAGCGCCGCGTCGAAGCTCATGCCGTCGTCCTTCATCCGCGTGCGGATGGCTTCCAGCGTGGCGAACGCGCTGTGGCCCTCGTTGAGATGGTACACGCCGGGCGTGATTCCCAGGGCCTTCAGGGCCCGCACGCCGCCCACGCCGGCCACCAATTCCTGGCGGACGCGGGTGCGGTTGTCGCCGCCGTAGAGCCGCGCCGTCAGCTCCCGATCCTCGGGACTGTTGCTCGGCACGTCGCAATCCAACAGGTACAAGTTCACCCGGCCGACGCGCATCAGCCACACCTTGGCCAGCAGCTTGCCGGTGCGGGTGTCGATGCGCACGGTGATCGGCTTGCCGTCGGCGCCCAACGCGGGCTCCATCGGCAGGTTCTCGACCTTCGTGTCGAGATACTCCTCGTGCTGCCAGCCGTTGATGTCGAGATGCTGCTTGAAATAGCCCTGGTCGTAGAACAGGCCGATGGCCACCAGCGGCACGCCCAGCCCGCTGGCGCTCTTGATGTGGTCGCCCGAGAGCACCCCCAAACCGCCCGAATAGATGGGCACCGACTCGTGGACGCCGAACTCCAGGGAGAAGTAGGCCACCGGCTTCGAGCCGAGCACGCCGGCGTGGGTTCGTCCCCACGGCGGCGTTTCGGTCACGTACTCCTTCAGTCGCCGGATAGGCCTGATTGATGCGGCTGTAGAGCACCAACTCGGAGGCCCGCATCTCCAGTCGCTCGGGGGTGAACTCCGAGAGCAGGGCGATGGGGTTATGGTCCAGTTGGCGCCAGCGGATGGGGTCGAGGTCGCGGAAGAGATTGATGACCTCGGCGTGCCAACTCCACCACAAGTTTCGGGCCAAGGCCACGCACTTGTCGTACAGGGTCTCTGCCGTAAGTCCAAATGCCGCTGGCGTTTGCGGCGGCCGTTCGGGAAGCGTTTCGACCTGACTCATACAGACCTACCACTGCGAGATGAACCCCAACCTGACAGGAAAGCATCTCATTATAGCTACCCGTCGGACAAGTGGCGACCCCAGGCGCTTACGCCCCGCAAAGCAAGCGACACTCTGTGCGTCCTGCTTACCGCTGGGCCGTCTTGGCCGGCGCTACCGGCAAATAGCCGTAGAGCGTTTCGTCGCCGCGGAGGATGAAGAACTTCACCGGGCTCAAGCTGGCGAAATCGGGCCGCTTGAGAATGTAGGCCACGTTCTCCAGAGTGACCGTCTCCCAAATGTGCATGCCCACCAGCACGTCGCCGGCCGCGATTCCCTGGTCGGCGGCGGGACTGTTGGGGCGAACCGCGGCCACGGTCAGCCCGCCGCGGTAGCGCGTTTGGTGGCTCTTGCGGAAGTCCTCCGGCGCGATGGGCTTCAACTCCACGCCGAGCAATTCCCAGGCGGGCTGAGACGCCGGCTTGTTTGCCTCGGGCACGTCGCCCAGCGTCAGCGTCAGCGCGAGCGGCTGCCCGGCCCGGCGCACCGCCAGCCGGACCTGCTCGCCCGGCTTGTGATCGAGGATCGCCCGCTGAAAGTCCAGCGGCCGCTGAATTTCTCGATTCTCAATGGCGGTGATCACGTCGGCGGCCGCCAGTCCGGACTCGGCGGCCGGGCTCTTGGCCTCGACGGCGCCGACGACCATGCCCTGCCACGGCTGGGTCGCGTCGTTCGACGAGGCCAATCCGATCCACGTCTTGTTGACGTTGCAGTTGGCCAGCAACCCGGCGGCGACGGCCGTGACCTTGTTGACGGGGATGGCAAAGCCGATGCCTTGGGCCCCGGCGCGGACCGCCACGTTGATGCCGATCATCTCGCCGTCGATGTTCAGCAGGGGACCGCCCGAGTTGCCCGGATTGATGCTGGCGTCGGTCTGGATCAGGTCGTCGTAGAATTGGGCATCGCTCACCTGAACCGCCCGGTGCAGGGCGCTGATGATGCCCCGCGTAACCGTGTGCTCGTACCCGTAGGCGTTGCCCACCGCAATCACGGTCTCGCCCGGCATGAGATCCGACGAAGTGCCGATCGGGATCTCCGGCAGTGGACCTTGCGGCTCGATCTTAATGATGGCCAGGTCGGTTTCGACGTCGCGGGCGACGAGTTTGGCCGTGTGCCGTTCGCCGTCGGCCAAGGTGACCAGGATTTCGCGGACGTCCACCACCACGTGGTGATTGGTTACGATATAGCCGCGGGCGTCGATCACCACGCCGGTGCCCATGCCATTGACGCGGCGGCTGGCGTCGGCGCCCGGGGCCTGTCCCGGGGGCGCGGCAACCGTCTTCTCGCCGCGGATACTGACCACGGCACCCCGCACTCGTTGAACCGCCTTGACGATCGGAGTCTCGCGCTGCTCCGATCCGATCGCACAAGTCGTCAACAACAGGTAGCAAACGAGCGGCGTCAGGCTGCGCCAAACGGTGCAGCTTCGAGGCCATTTGGGCGCGCGGGTCGGTCGGCCATGGCAAGGTGTGTCGCAGGTGTTGAACGGGTAGCTCGCGGCCTTCGCCTCGCGGCCGCAGCGTGCTGGTGACTACTGCACGGGATTATCCAGCCCGCGCGAACGCGATAACACCTTTGCTAGATCGGCCCGGTAGAAACGGTGTCTTGATGCCCTGCGACACGACCCGCACAGCCTGCCCAGACTAACATAAGTACGACCCGCGCTGGGTACTACGGGCTACTTGTCAGCCCGTGTTGCGGCCGGTTCATGCACGGGCAGACAACCAGCCTGGCACCCGCGAATTCGGGGGGGAAGTATCGAAGTATCAGCGCCCGGCCATGAAAAACCCGGTCATTCTACCACCAGGTCAGGCCTTTGTGGCTCCGGAAGGGGGAAGACGCTGTCCGGAAGCTGGAGTTGGTCGGCATTCTTGGAAGGCGCCGGGGCCTCGGCGGCCGGTTCCCGCTCGTGAAAAATGCGGGCGGCAAGATGATACCCCTTCAAACGGCTGCGCCACGGCAGGACTTCCGGCTGATCGGACGGTGCTTTGGCGGCAGGCTCGGGGCTTTCGCGATTGCGTTCCAGCGACCATTGGCCGCTGCGCAGGATGAAGCCGTGGGCCGTTCGGTGAAACGAACAGCCTGACATGGCCGCCGACAGGCAGCAGGCCAAGACGACTCCAGCGAGTCTCGTTGCCAACCGCGACACGATCCCCCCCCTGACGATGCAGATGCCGTGTTGCCCGCGGCCGCTTTTCAGCCGACAGAGCCGCGCTTTCGGCATTGCTTCACATTGGGAGGGATCGGCAAGAAGCGGTCGGAAGATTGAGCATAATCGGCAGACTTCGCCTGATCGGCACACTGCTGGCGAGCGAACAAGGCGTGCCGAGGCTCTTCCGCGGACGCGATGCTAAGTGCAGAAATTGCCCACGGCATAGCCATCCTTCCCAGCATTCCCAACTTGTCTTGACCATGCCTTTTCGACCGCCGATAATCGGCCATCTTCGCGTTCGTGTCGTTTCGGTCATGCATGCGACACTGTCGCGCACCGTGAGGAGACTTCCCGTGAGGCAAACTCGTTCACTGCGGCTGGCGTTGGTCGGTCTGAGCCTCGGTCTGAGTCTGAGCTTCATGGGGTCGACGGGCTGCGAGTCTACATCCAACACCGATCGGGGCGCCTTGACCGGCGGCTTGATCGGAGCGGGCACCGGCGCGATTGCCGGCCACGCCCTCGGCAACACGGCCGCCGGCGCCGCGATTGGGGCCGGCGTGGGCGCTCGGCGGGGCCGCCATCGGCAATTCGATGGATGAAACGGAGGCCAAGAACCGCGCAATGATCGCCCAACAGTACGGCCGGCAAGTCGGCCCGGGCGCCGTCAAGGTCGATGACGTGGTGGCCATGACCAAGGCGGGCGTGAACGAGGGACTGATCGTCAACCACGTTCGCGCCAACGGCGTGGCTGCGCCCTTGCAGTCCGGCGATCTGATCCGGTTGCAGCAAGAGGGAGTCAGCCCCAACGTGATCGCGGCGATGGAAGCGCCCCGCAACGCGCGGTGCAACCGGTGGTGGTCCAGCAACCCGCGCCGCGCCGGTGATCGTCGAAGAGTATCCCTACGGCCCACGCTACTATGGCCCGTATCGCTATTATCGGCCTCCACCGCCGGGCCTGAGTCTTACGATCCACTAATGGTCCGCCGTGAAAATCGTCTACCTTGCGGCCGGGGCGGGAGGCATGTATTGCGGGAGTTGCCTGCACGGCAACACCCTGGCCGCGGCGCTGTGCGCGGCAGGCCAGGATTGTCTGCTGGCGCCGATGTACACGCCGATCCGCACCGATGAAGAGACCGTCAGCATCGATCGCGTGATCTTCGGCGGCATCAACGTCTACTTGCAGCAACACTGGGCCCTCTTCCGCCACACGCCTTGGTTCGTCGATCGTCTCTTGGACCGCTCCGGATTGTTGCGGCTGGCGGCCCGTCACGGCGCGGCGGTCCGGCCTGAGCGTCTTGGCGCCCTGTCGGTTTCGATGCTCGAGGGCGAGCACGGCCGCCAGCGGAAGGAAGTCGAGAAGCTCGTGCAATGGCTCGATCGCGACATCCGGCCGGACGTGGTTCACCTCAATAACGCCCTGCTGATCGGGGTCGTCCGCGAAATCACCGGGCGCCTGCATGTCCCCGTGGTGTGCAGTCTCTCCGGCGAAGACGCCTTCCTGGACAAGCTTGTCGAGCCCTATCGCAGCCGGGCGCGGGAGGTGTTGCGAGAGCGAGCGGCCGAAGCGGCCGCCTTGGTGGCGATGAATGGCTATTATGCCGGCTACATGGCGGAGTATTTGAGCGTGCCGCGGGAGCGGATTCGCGTGATCCCGCCCGGATTGAACCTGGCCGGTCACGGGACGCGGCAGGCCGGCGCGCGGCCCTTTACCGTGGGCTATCTCGCCCGCGTCTGCCCCGATAAGGGCCTGCACCGGCTCGCGGCCGCGCTGCGGTTGCTGGCCGCTGACGCCGGTCTGCCGCCCGTGCGCGTGCAGGCGGCAGGATATCTCGATGCCGCGGATCGGCCGTATCTGGCCGACATTCAGCGGCAAGTGGCCGAAGACGGCCTGGCCGACCGGTTCGCGTATCTCGGCGAACTGGATCGAGCCGAAAAGATCGCCTTTCTCCAGTCGCTCGATCTGTTCTGCCTGCCCACGGTGTACCGCGAGAGCAAGGGACTCTCAGTGCTCGAGGCCTGGGCCAACGCCGTGCCGGCCGTTCTGCCCGCGCACGGGGCATTCCCCGAGATGATGGCCGATACGGGCGGCGGGCTGTTGTTCGAGCCGAACGACCCTGCGGCCCTGGCAGCGGCCTTGAAACGCCTGGTCTTGGACGCCGAACTGGCCGCCCGATGTGGCCGCATCGCCCAACAGGCCGTACACGAGCGGTATCACGCCGAGGGGATGGCCCGGCGAATGGTCCAACTCTATGATGAAGTGAGCAGGACGAGATTGTAGGTGGGGGATTACGGTGCTCGTGCGGATTCTGCCGGTTGTAACGGCCCGCAAGACATCTCCCCACTCGGGTGCCGTGGGACGGGTTGCCAAACCGTCCGGACAGGTTGGCGACCTGTCCTGCCATAAGGTACGGTCTTGGAGGAGGTTGCCATGAGCGACGAAACCAGTTCCCACGCGTCTTCCGAATCATCGGCCGAAGTCTGTTCGGCCGCCGAGGCCCTGAAATGTGCCAAGGCCGAGTTTGAAAAGGCCCAGGCGTTCTATGAGCACGTCCGCCAACAGGCCGAAGAGCGGATGAAGTCGGTCCGCGAAACGTGCGTGGGCGACATGATTGATGGCACGCTGGAGGCGGTCAAACGCCGCCCCGGCGCCAGCCTGGCGATCGCCGCCCTGGTGGGATTCTCCCTCGGGCGACTGTTCCGCCGGTAAACGCACTGCCATGCCCGCACGAATCGTCGACGACGATCTGCTTCGCTCGAAACGCGCATTGCGCTTGCGCATTGCCCGTTCGCGGAGACGAATCGACGGCCGGCTCCGCGCCATGCGCGACCGCGTGGGGCAATTGTGCTCCTGGCGGACGTACGTCGTTCGCTACCCGGGCTGGGCGTCGCGGCTGCCCTAGGCGCCGGCTTCGCCGCCTCGGCCGGCTTCCAACCGGGGCGGATGTCGCGATGGCTGGGGCTCTCGCTGGTGCGCCACGCCTGGAGCGGACTCCAGCGGCAGTTCTCGGCCGAACTGGCGCAGATGTGGACCAACGCCAGTGTGAGACGTCGGGGTTCAGGGTTCGGGGTTCAGGGTTCAACACTGGGCGGAACGCCGGTTCCGGATGCTGCCCCCTCAACCCTGAACCCTGAACCCTGAACCCTTGTTGCCACCTTCGTCGCCCTGTGTCCGTCATGAAAGACCCCGCCGACCGACCGCTGCTGACCGACGTTCGCGAGGAACTCGACGCCCTGATCGCCGAGTTGCGAGAGATGGCGGCTGCGCGGTGGCAACTGGCCCAACTGGAACTCGCGGCCGACGTGCAATCGGCCCGGCAACTGGCGATCCGCTGGCTGGTGGCCGCAGTCATGGCGCTGACGGCGCTGCCGCTGCTGGTTGTGTGCCTGGCCGAGGCGCTGGATGGCTGCGGGAGCATTCCCCTGCGCCGGCTGGCTGCTGATTTTCGGCGCGGGCCTGCTGTTGTCGGCCGTGGCATCGGCATTGTTGGCGTGGCGGCGCTTCTGCCGCCGTTTGGTCGGCCTGCAAGAGACGCTGGAAGAACTCCGCGAAGACTTGATTTGGCTTCGCGAGGGTCGAAACGAGAAGGCAGCTAATACTGACGAGACGCCGTGACTTGCCGTAGCGTCGCCCATGCCAAGACGAGCGCACACGACACTTGGCGAACTGGTGAAGATCTGTAGAACTAACGGCGTCGCCGTTTCGACAATCCCGGGAGCCGAGGAGCGAGCATCGTTGCGCGGCTTGGGGGTCAGCGCGGCTTGGGGGTCAGGGCGCACCTAGTCACTACGCGCAATTTGACTAATGACTAATTGCTCTGACCCCAAATCTCCCCTGTTGGGTGGCCGTGATAGTCCAGAGGGCGAGGCGACATGAGGAAGCCGCGGCAGCAATTTGGAACGCGGGAGGGGAGGTGGCTTACGATTACCAATTCGACTTGTTGGGCAACATGATCGACGACCCAAAACCACCGGGATCGGCTTGGCTACGTAAGGTGCTTGGAGAGAACTCTTTCGCTAACGTGAGGTTTGTGAATCTCACGTTTAGCAAAAATGCCGACATGGGACTGGAGCACATAAACGGTTTGCCGGAACTTCCAACATTGGGTTCTGGGGTAGTCAGGTTACGGACGCCGGTCTTGCGCCCTGGAAGGGCTGACGAAACTCGAAAACTTGCAGCTATGGTACACCGAGATTACCGATGAAGGTCTGGAGCACCTCAAAGGGCTGACTCAACTCCGCATACTTGACATCCATCACACTAGAGTTACCGATGCTGGACTGAAACACATCAAAGGATTGCAGCATCTCGAAGACTTGCGTCTTAGTGGCAGCCGAATTACCGATGTCGGGCTGCAAGACCTCAAAGAGTTGATCCAACTCAGAGTGTTGTGTCTTCCGGAAACCGAGGTTACGGACGCTGGGTTAGAACGGCTCAAAGGATTGCTTCAACTCAAGAGGCTATCGCTCATTGACACCAAGGTCACCGCCGATGGTGTAAAGAAGCTCCAACAAGCGTTGCCAAACTGTGAAGTTCATTACTCCCACGCGTCTGCCGCCGGCCTGACGAGCAGCAATGTGCAGAAACCACTCTCGGTGCAGCCGAAATAGTTTCTAGGTCACTCGCCATTGTGGGCTTCTGGCCGAAAGCATAACGGCCCCGTCTGTTGGTTTTGCTCGCCGATGGCAAGGAGGCGGTTCAGACAGACCAAGGGGACATTCTACTTTACGGGCGCTAACGCTTTCGCTTATCGCCCAGACTCTCAATAAAAGTAGAATTTCCCCTTTGTCCTTTTCGGGGGCCTACCGCTGTGACGTTGCCAGCTATTTCCCCTTATTCCCCCTCTTTCTTCGCTCCATACTTGGCGGCGCCGATGGCCCGGCGGATCGTCTCGCGCATCAGGTCGGCAGGCCCTTCCTCGTCGGTGAATAGCTCGAATTGCAGGCAGGCCTGGCGGACGAACATGTCGACGCCGGTAATGACCGTGCAGTTGCGGCCGCGGGCTTCTTTCACCAGCAGGGTGTTCTCGGGGTTGTAGACGGCGTCGAAGACGATCATCGA
The DNA here is from genome assembly GCA_963759115.1 of uncultured Planctomycetaceae bacterium. Classification (GTDB taxonomy): domain Bacteria; phylum Planctomycetota; class Planctomycetia; order Pirellulales; family Thermoguttaceae; genus CAVWXT01. The sequence goes on along the minus strand of CAVWXT010000005.1, from coordinate 364,003 downwards.
CGGCCGCAGATGGTGCTTGTCGTAGGGCGTTTCGTCGACGTTGGGGTGCATGCCGATCGGCGTGCAGTTGAACAGCAGGTCGGCCGAGATGGAATGCCGGGCCGCCCATTCGACGCTGCGGCAGTTGAGATACTTGGCCAGGGCCAGTGCCTGCCGCTGGACGCCGTCGGTCACCACCACGTTCAGCCCGCGGCGGACCAGTCCGTAGGCGATGGCCTTGCCCACGCCGCCGGCGCCCAGCACCAGGGCTGTCCGAGTGCCTCCCCACTGATTGACTTCCTCGGCGCCGCCGATCGCATGGTCGAGGCTGTCCATTGCCGCGCGGTAGTCGGTGTTGAACCCCAGCCGCTTGTTGCCGTCGAAGATGACCGTGTTGGAGGCGCCGATGCCGCGGACCGCGCCGTCGGCCTCGGTGAGTTTCTCGATGATCTCTTCCTTGTGCGGAATCGTGACGCTCAGGCCCTTGATGTCCAACCCCGCGGCGGTGTCGATGAACCGCGACAGGTCTTCACGCGGCACGCGGATGGGCACGTAGACCTTGTTCAGGTTGTAGTGCCGAAAGCCGGCGTTGTGGATCTGCGGACTGAGACTGTGGCCCACCGGATCGGCGATCACCCCGTAGACCTCGGTGTTCGTGTCGATCTGGTCGTAGTGGTAGATCTCGGTCATCTGCTGGAAGCTGAGTTGGCCGGGGGCCAACGCCCGCTCGTGATGGAACGTGGCGTAGGTAAACGGTGCGCCGAACTTGCCGGCGAGAATCCGCGAGGGGATGCCGATGTCGCCCATGCACAGGCCGATGGTGGGCACCTTGCTGCGGCGGGTCAATTCCAGCACCCGCAGATTATCGTGCGGGTGGTTGGCCATCGTGCAAATCTTCACGACGTCCGGATCGAGCTCGCAAAGCCGCTGGTGAATCTCGTCGATGTTCTCCGGCGTCTTGCGGAAGTCGTGGTGACTGATGATCCGCTTGGTGCGGCCGAAACGCGGAATCGACGCGGCAACGTCCTCTTCCAAATCGACGTACTCCACGCCTTCGGCAATGGCCGTGCGCAACAGCAGCAAACGCTGCTCCTCGCTGCCGGTAAACTTCCCGCCGTCGGCGAGGCGGCGGCAGGTAATCACGACCGGGCAAGGCCGGTCGGCCACCAGCCGCTTGATGTTCACGTCGCCGTTGATGTAGTCCAGACGCAGTTCGATCAACTGGGCGCCTTGCTCGACCAGGTGCCGATGTTCCGCAATCATGTGCCGGTGCCGGCCGCGGCCAATGCTGACGCAGATCATGATGAGACGCTGGGGTTAGAGACGAAAGGGCGGCGGCCGCGTCCCCGCGGCGCCACGCACTCAACTTGCCCCCTCCCTCAGAGGTAGCAAGGCAAGCCACGTTGTAGCCCTATTGTGGCCCACGTTGCCGAAAAAATCAAACGCACCGGTGAGAAATTGGCGCCATGCCGATCTATCGTCGTACGTCGGGCGTCGGGCGCCGCGGTCCAGCCCTGGGACGGCAGCGATTGAGGCGAATCGGGGGAGGAATCGGTCGCCACATTCGACGAATCGGCTGCCGTCGTCGACGAACCGACCACCCGATCCGTTACCGACACGATTCGCTCGGAGCCGGGCACGTCGCCAAACTGCATCTGGCCCTGAACCTGGCGTCGAACGGGCGCAGAGGATGTCTGCGGCGCGGGGGCGAGAACCGGAGCAGGCGACGGCTGCGACCCGCCGGCGAGGATCGAACCGGCCCGCGCCTCCGATCCGCACGACGAACACCCCTGCCCCTCGTACACCGGGCCGCAGTAATCGTACGGACTGACACACATCCGGCAGCCGGTTGCGGCCAATAGAGCCAGCATCGCGCCCACGCCCAATGCAGTGCGGAGCATAGAACGACCCTTTCCCCCGAAAGAGGCACTGACGAACGGAACTTGTCTTGATAAGGCGGTTGGCAGAAAATGTGGCGCCCGTAGGACAGGTTGCCAACCTGTCCCGACAGTCGTAGCGTGTCGAGACAGGTTGGCAACCTGTCCTACAAGCGATTCATCTCCCACTTGCTGCCTGAGAAAAGCTGCAACGGTAATCTTCGGCCAAACAAGTTACCCAATCCGCATTTTTTTCCAGGAAGCTCGCGCCAGGTTGCGCCGGAGCACCGCAGACCGGCAGAAATAGCGGGACTGGGTAGGATGGGTAGAGGTCAACCGCAGCTTGTAGGGCACCGCCCACCGAATCAAGCGTGCCGTGGCGGGCCGTGCCCGCCCTACGAGAACTGCCTCCGCTCACTGGTCCAATCCGTTGAGGATTTGTTGCGCGGCCTGAACGTAGGGGAAGTCGACGAATTGCACGACGGAGCGGCGGTCGTACTTCATCTTTATGGCGGCCCCTTCGGATTCGGCCGCGGCGATTTTCTTGTTGAACTCATCGTCGATGGCCCGCGACTTCTCCCGCCCTTCCTCGTAGGAACGCTGGGCGTCGGGGCCGTGTCTGGCGACGGCCGCATCGAGCGCGGCCAGCGAATCGGCGGGAGGACGCTTCCCTTCCTCGACCGTCACGGCGGCAAACTCGCGCAGTTGACCGACCCAGTAGAACACCTGCAATTCCGCCTCCCCATAGGGATCGCCGGGCTTTTTCGGCCGGGGAACCTTCGAGACCAGTTCCGTCAGTTCGGCCAGGCCCGATTGATACGCCCGCTTCCACTCGAACCGCAGCCAGGCAATGGCCTGCATCGGCAGCAGGGCATTGGGGTATTGAGGCACCAGATCGTCGAAGAACTTCGACGCCTTTTCGCGCTGTTGTCTGTTCTTCAGCAGGACCAAACCGTACAACAATTTCGCGTCGGGCTCTTTGCCGGCCGCCGCCGCCGCGGCGGTGTAATCGGCCTCGGCCTCGGCGAATTTGGGCCTCTCCTGAAGGGCGTATGCGCGCCAACTTGCGGATGGCGATCTTCGCCTCGTCGGTGAGCCGCAGCGGACGATCGTCGGCCAAAATGATTGCCGGGGCCTGCGACGCCTTCAGCGGCCCGCCGGCCGCGGCCATCGCGTCTTGCAGATAGCCGAACAACTCGGTCGACTCCACGCGATTGTCGCGGTTCTTGTCGGCCGCCCCCGAATAGCCCTGCGCCACGAGCCAGGCGAACAGGCCGTGTTGCTTCTCGGGCCAGTCGACGCTCCGCTGGCCGGCCCGGCAACTGGCGATGGCCGTGACGGTTCGTAGCGGGCCCCGGCCGGGCGGCGCCTTGAGCGAGCCGCAGCATCTCCTCCGCGGACGGCTCCATCGCCAAATCGGCGCCCGTGCCGGCGTGACTGGCGTCCAACAACAAGAGCTTCTCCTTGGCGGGGCACTTCTCCAACTCATCGACCAGCCACTGCAAGGCCAACCCCGTGTCGCCGATCCGCGCCGGATCGAAATCCTTCAACGCCAGGTACACCTTCCCGTCCGCGTCCTTATAAGCACGGCCCGTGAAGAACACCACCAGCTTGCCCTCCGGACTGACCCGACCCAGGTATTCGGGAATGCTCTGCTCAAACGCACGCGGCTCTCATCGGTCAACGACAGCACCTGGTCGGCGGGCACCTGGTAACGGCGCACCAGCGCGTCGCCGAGCATCTTCGCATCGGCCACCGCGTACGCCGGCCGGCTTACCGAGCGGTCTGTCGTAGGCCTGAACGCCGATCAGAATCGCCCAGCGCGTCTGGTCCTCAGGCCGCTGCGCAGCCACCGAAGTCGCCTCGAGATTCTTGCCGTCGATGGATTCGTGGGTGATTTCGACGACGTCGCCGGCGCTGAGATCGGACAGTTTGGCCGGCTCGCCGTTGAAGGTGACCGCACACTTCTCGCCGACGGCATACCTTGTGGGCTTGTCTTCCCCTTGGCGAATCACGTCCAAGGCGCCGTCCTGCACCGTGCCGATGGCGCCGGAATCGTGAATGATCCGGTGGGCGGTCACCTTGACCACGCGCGAATCGTGGGCGACCGTGGCTTTGTCGCCCGGCTTGAGATCGGCCGGCTTGAGCACTTGATCGTTTGCCAGTTGCCGGCCGTTGATCGTGACCTCGCAGTCGGGCGCAAAGGGAAGCTCGGTCAACTGCGGTTTCTCGTCGGTGCCGACGTTGAGCGTCAGGACTTGTTCGTTCTTGGCCTCATCGGTTTTCACTTCGACGATCTTGCCCTCGACGTCCACGACCCGCTCGACCGCCAGTTCGGTGGCTTCGCGTCCGGTCTCCTTGCCGAGGTGGTGTACGTCGACCCGGTCGCCGGGCCGCAAGTCGGCGAGTTTGACGGGCTGGCCGGCCAGTTCGGTTTGCCCGTTGAAACGGATTTTGAGGTCCTTGGGCACGGCAATCTGCAAATCCTTGCTCTTCCCGTCGCCGAGGTCCACGGTGAAGGTGAACCGGTCGTCGGCCGCCTTCACCTCCTTGACCTGCCCGTGGGCAATTTCGGGGCGGAAGGCGCGAATCTCCTTGATCTTTCGGCCCGAGTTGTCCTTCTCGGCGACCACGTTGATCGTGCGGCTTCAGGTCGCGCAGCAGACCGGACTTGTCGTTAATGAAGATTCGCGTCTGCGGATCGAGCTTGATTTCCTTGAGCGTTGCCGTCTTGGCCAGGACCAGGGCCACGTTCGACTCATCGGGGTACACGTTGGACACCACGCCGCGGACCGGCGGCGGCGGACCGGTCGGACCCGGTGGGTTCTGGTTGGACCACAGAAGATGCCCACGCAGAGGACGAGCGAAAAGGCCGCGGCCAGAATGGCCGCGAAGCGCATGCGCCGTTTGCGCTTGGCCGCGGCGGCCTTGGCGGCTTCGGCGGCCGCCTCCGCTTCCTCAGGCCGCACCAGCCCGGCCGTCGGACTCACGCGCAGGTCCCACAACGCGTCCTTGGCCGACTGGTAGCGCCGCGTCTGGTCCTTGACCACCAGCCGCTGGATCACCCGGGCCAGGTCGTCGGGCACGCCCTCCAGCACGCGGTTGATTTCGCGGCAGGTTGCGGTCGGCCGCGGCGTGCCACATCATCCAGGCGATCTGCTTGTCGCGGCCGAAGCTGCCCAGGCCGGGAAACAGCGTCTCGAACTGCGTTCCCGCACATCAACTCGTAGGCCGAGAACCCCAGCGAATACAGGTCGCTGGCCGGCCCGACCGGCGCCGAACTGGTCCGAAAGCAGCTCCGGGGCCATGTACTTGGTGGTGCCCTTCAGCAGGCTGCCGCCTTCGTTGCTGGCGCGGCGGGCCAGCCCGAAATCGCCCAGCTTCACCCGGCCCTGCGGGTCCACCAGCATGTTGCTCGGCTTGATGTCGCCGTGGATCACGCCGTTGGCGTGCAGGAACTGCAAGGCGCTCAGGCAGCCCGTCAAGGCGATCCGCAGGAAATCCAGGTCGATGCCGTCGCTCTGCGTGGCCGGCTGCAAGCTGCCCGCGCATCAACTCCAGGATCAGCCAGCCCTTGGGCCGGACGATGTCGTAGATCGTCAGGATGTTCGGGTGCTGGAGCGAGGCCAGCAGTTGGGCCTCCTGCCAGTAGCGGGCCAATTGCCGCTGGTCGGCGAGAAACTGCTGGTGGATCTGCTTGATGGCCACCTCGCGGCCCAGCTCGCGGTCGCGGGCGCGGTAGACCACGGCGAAATCGCCGGTGGCGATCGTGTCGACGATTTCGTAACGCGCGGCGTCCATCGCGTCCTTCCATTGCGTCAGCTATCCGTCGCACTGCAGTGAACTACGTGACAATGCGCGTCTTCGCAACGCCGATATCGCCTCTTCCAGTTCTTGTCGCGTGCGGCTGCCGGTCAGCCCCTTCTCGTCGGCTGCCGCGTTCGGCGCGGAGCATGTCCAGCACCTTGCGGTAATCCTCGCGCTCGGTCTTGACAGTCGCCGCGGCTGTGGGCCCGCTGGGCCTCGCGGAGGAGCACCTGATAGGGTTCCAAGCTCTTTGCTCTCGATGTTGCCGGCGCCGAAGTATTCGCTCTCGATCATCTGCCGCATGGCGTCCTTCCGCTGCGGTCGCCGCGGCGGTCGGCGACGGCCACGTCGAGCAGCACCAGCACGACCGAAAGCACCACGCTCATGCTCAGCACGCCCAGCAGGACCAGGGGATTGATCGATCTGGCTTCGGCTTCCGGCTTCTGCTCGGCCGCCGCCTTCCTCCAGGCGCAGATTCGGGCAGCTTGCCGTCGGCGGCCAGCTGCAACGTCGAGTCGGCCGCCTCGGCGGTGATGAAGCGGGCGACCTTCTTGCGTCGGCGGCGGTGCGGCCGGCGGCACCGGCGCCATCGCCGACGACTGCCGGCCGGGCCGGCGGAGCAACTGCCGCGGGCGACGGCGATGCCCCCGGGGCGTCTGGCGAGGCGATGGCAGCGTCGCGCCGGCACGCCGCGGATCGGCGGCGACGGCGCCGGCGGTCGCGACGCCTCGCCCGCGGCGAGCGCCGACGGCCGACGCACGGCACGGCCTCGACCGGCGTCGCGTCGGCCGGCGCATCCTTGGCCACCCAGAGCCGGCCCTTGCAGTGCGGGCAATTGCACGTAGCCGCCGGCCAGCTTGCTGGGCACCTGCAGGCGGCGTCTTGCAGCGGGGGCAGTCGAGTCTTGATGGCCATCTGTTCATTGGGACGATCGGCCGATTGAGCGACATCCGACAAGTTACAGGTAGATTCAAGAGCAGGAACGGGCCGATGATGATCAGCACGGTGGCGACCATGACCAGCACGGCGGGCAGGAGCATGTTCACGCCCGCCTCGCCGGCCACCAGTCTCCGCCCGCTGCGTCCGCTTGATCCGCAGCACGTCGGCCTGGGTGCGGAAGATGTTGGCCAGCGGCGTGCCCAGCGTCTCGCCCTGCAGGATCGAGCCGATGATGCTGGTGATTTCGTCGTCGGCCAGGCGGTCGCGCATGGCCTGGAAGGCCTCGGTGCGGGTCTTGCCCAGGTTCATGTCGGCCAGCACGCGGCCGAACTCCTCGGCGACGGGATGGCCCTGGAACTCCTCGACGGCCTGCCGCAGGGCGTCGAGGAAGGTCGAGCCGGCCTCCATCAGCAGCGTCAGCAGGTCCAGCAGGAAGGGCATGCGGCGTTTGATCTGGCGGAGCCGCGCATCTGGCCCGGCTGGCCAGCCGCCGCCGCAGCAGCCAGGCGGTCGCCGACCACGGCCAGCACGGCCAGCACCAGCCCGCTCCGGCCGAACCAGCGCGAAGAACAAGTAGACGTACACCGGCGTGAGGAACAGGGCGATCAGTTCGCACCTTGCCGAGGTACTCTTCGGGCAGCCAGAACCGCGGCAGGCCGGCCGCCTGGATCTCGCGGTAGATCTCCGGCAGGCTGTCGGCGAAACAGCTTGCGGTTCAGCCGGGCCAGCAATTGAATCGCCGGCTGGAACAGGCGGTAGAAGCAGTCCATCCGCCGCAGCTCGTTGATCCGGCTGACGTCGTAGCGCCACTCGACCCCCTGCTGGAGGTCTTCGCTCCGCAGCACGCGGACGACCCACCAGACGGCCATCGCGACCGCCAGCGCCGATCAGCGCGCAGGCCGGCGGCCTGCAAGCCAGACGCTCGGGCGGCAAGTTCGGCGAAGATCGGCAAGCGATCGGTCATGCGTCATCAAATGTCCGGATTCAGGATCACTCGCGCCCACAAGTACGCCACCACGTTCAACACCACGGCCAGCGGCCAGCAGCATCTGGCCGAGCAGTCGTGGTGAACAACAGCGTCGTGTTCACCGGGATCGACGAAGTAATAGGCCACCAGGATGAAGGCCGGGGCCATGGCCATGTAGACGGCCGACTTGCGGGCCTGGGCGGTCTCGGCCATGACCTTCCGCTCCAGCCGCTGCAATTCCAGCACCGACTGGGCGATCCGCTCGACGGTCTCGTTCAGCCGGCCGCCGCTTTCGTGGCTGGCCAGCAGGGCGGCGGCGAACAGGGCGAAGTTCTCGCTCCGCAGCCGCTCCTTGGCCTCGGTCAGCGTCCGCTCCAGCGGCTTGCCCAGGTTGTACTCGGCCACGATCTGGTGGAACTCGGCGTTGATCGGCTTGGGGCACTGGGCGGCGAGGATCTCCATCGACTGGGCCAGCGACAGGCCGGCCCGGACCGCGTTGGCCAGCGTCACCATCGCGTCGGCCAACTGGTCCTCGATCTTCTGCCGGTGCCGCTCGGCCATCCGCCGCAGCAGGTACCACGGGGCCGCCGCCAGGAAGCACCGACGATCAGCACGGCGAAGACCAGGCTGTCCAACACCAGCCAGAAGCCGACGAAGGCGCAGCCGATGGCGATCAGCCAGGCGACCAGGTACTTCCGCAGGTTGCGGGTCGGAGGCCCGCAGCCGGCGGAGCTTGTCGGCCAGGTCGCGCTCGACGGCGTCAAAGCCCGCGGCGAAGTAGTCCGCGCCCGGCGTAGCCGGCAGACGCCGCCGGCCAGGCCCATCGACAACGTGCCCAGCCATGCGCAGGTCAGAAGTCATGAGGTCACTCGCTGCATGGGAATGCATGCTGAGATGCTCCGCGTCCGTTGGCGATCGCGGCCGCCAGCGCGTGCGGTCGTGCGGTCGCACGCATGCGTTCGCCAGGCGCCGCTCGTCTCGCCGTAGAGAAACTCCAAGTCCAGCAACTCCTTCTCCACCAGCGAATCGACGAACGACGGCAGGTAGCCGGTCGGCCGCAGCGACACGCCGTTGCGGAAGTTGAAAATGTCGTGCAGGATGATCTGGTTCTCGTCCGGGTCGTAGCGGAGGACCTCGGTGATCTGGGTCACGACCCGCGCGCCCGCCGGGCAGCCGGCTGATGTGGACGATCAAGTCCAGCGCCGAGGCCATCTGGCGGTGGATCGAGGCTGACCGGCAGGTCGGCCGCCATCAGCACCAGCACCTCCAGCCGCTCGATCACCTCGCGGGCGCTGTTGGCGTGGACGGTGGTCATCGAGCCGTCGTGGCCGGTGTTCATGGCCTGGATCATGTCCAGGGCCTCGGGGCCGCGGCACTCGCCGACGATGACCCGGTCGGGCCGCATGCGCAGGGCGTTCTTCACCAGGTCGCGGATGGTGTACTCGCCGGCCCCTTCGATGTTGGGCGGCTTCGTCTCCAGCGTGACCACGTGCTCCTGGTGCAGCCGCAGCTCGGTGGTGTCCTCGATGGTGACGATCCGCTCCTTGAAGGGGATGAAGCTGCTCAAGATGTTCAGCATGCGTCGTCTTGCCGGTGCCGGTGCCGCCGCTGACCAGGATGTTGCGGCGGTCGATCACGCACGCCCGCAGGAACGTGGCCGCCGCCGTGCTGATGCTGCCCATCTCGACCAGGTCGTCCATCGTCAGCCGCTGGGCGGGGAACTTGCGGACGGTCAGGCGTCGGCCCCTTGCACGGCCAGCGGCGGAATGATGGCGTTGACGCGCGAGCCGTCGGGCAGCCGGGCGTCGACCAGCGGCTGGCTCTTGTCGATCCGCCGGCCCACCTGGGCGACGATCCGCTCGATGATCGACTCGGTCACCTTGTCGGAGATGAACCGCCGCCCCGACTTCTCGATCATCGCCGCCCCGCTCGACGTAGATCTGGTCGCTGGCCGACGACCATGATTTCCGTCACCGTCGGCGCCCGCAGCAGGTCTTGCAGCGGCCCGAAGCCGAAGATCGTGTCCTTCAGGTCCTTCTTCAGCGTCCGCAGGATGAGGTACTTGCGCAGCTCGTGGTGCAGGTGCGGGCGGACCAGGTGGAAGATGTCGTTGAAGCCGCGTCTCCACCCGGTGGACCTGCTCGCTCACGTCGCGGCACTCGTGCAGGTTCAGCCGCTCGCGGAGGAACTGCAGCAGGCCGTGCAGCTCGGCCTCGCGCTCGGGCACCAGCGTGGCCGGCACGTCGAACTCGTTGATGGTCAGCGAGGCCAGGTCGAAGTACTCCTCCGTGCCCGTCTCCATGATGAATCTGGTTGACCAGGTGGTCGCGGAGCGTCAGGCCGGTGATCTCCTCCAGCAGGGCCTCGTTCTCCGGGCCGAAGACCTTCAGCTCGCGGCAGACGTCCTCGATGTTGTTCTCCAGCAGGAGGATGCTCTGCGGGTCGCTGCCGCGGTTGGTCTCGAACTCGTAGAGGTCCAGCCGTTCCAGCAGCTTGCGGTGGATCCGCAGCTCCAGGTCGGCCATGATCGAGCGGAGGTGGGCCTCCAGCTCGGCGCGGGTGACGGCGGCCGCCTTTTCGGCCTCGAAGGTGAGCGTGTAGGGCCAGATGCGGACCTTGGTGCCCGGCTCGAACACGGCCGTCTGGCCGCCGAGCACCTCCTCGTCGCCCACCACGCAACTGTTCAGGCCCACGTTCTCCAGTTGCAGCTTGCCGTCGGCCAGGCGCACCACGGCGTGCCGCCGCGAGACCAGCGGGCTTTGCAGGCACGACGGTGTTGGCCGGGTCGCGGCCGATGGTGACCTCCGCAGAGTCCACCTCGACCACCGACCGCCGGCTTTCGTTGATCTTGTTGAACCAGACCTTCATGCTAAATGCTGGGAAAAAGGGGACAGTCCCCATTTGTGCGAAGCACCCTACGGGCCGTTCCGGCAAATGGGGACTGTCCCCTTTTTCCCCTTCATGTCAGGACTTGTCTTTGTTTCGGCTGTGCAATTTGATGCTCACCTGCCGGAAGTTGCTGGCCTGCAACAGGCTCCAGAGTTGGTCGGCCTTATTGGCCTCCTCACTGCCCTTTTTGCCCACGCGGATGGCCAAGACGTTTTCCTGAACCGGCTGCATCTTGGCCGCCTTCATCACGTCGAGGCTGCCCAACCGGTTGCCCAAGGCGAGAATCGTGAACGGTCCGATGGTCACGACCGGACTCTCCGCGGCATTAGGATCGTGGGGCGGAGCGGATTTCGGCGGCATGCCCGGAACGGCCGGCGTGGGGAGATACGAGCGGGGAAGCATGAACGACACCGTGTCGCCCGGCTTGAACAACGACGGCACGAAGGCCCGGCTATCCACGGGAATAAAGATCGCGGTCTCGTCCGGCTCCAGCTTGAGTTCTTCCAAGGGGGTCTTGAGGTCGTCGCTCATCACCAGGCAGGGGCCGCTCAGGGGTCGCCAGACCGGCTGGCCAACCACGGTGGCCTTATCCTTGTACAGGACGGCGAAATCGCGCAGTTTGCCGACCCAGTCCTCCCGCAGCGGCAGTTCTACAAGATACTCGTCGCGGAGCACCTCGCCGCGGTTGACGGTCTGGCCTTCCTTGATCCCCAGAAAGGAGACCGTCGCGTCCCGGCTCGGCCCGCTGTGCAGATACATCCAATTGAAGATCGCGCCGACAACGCCCAGGCCGATTGCCAAGAGCAAGCCTTGAATGCTTTTCATGTCTCATCTCTTTCAGGGGCCGCACGGGCGGCCGATCCGCGACGAGCCGCCGCCATCGAACCTCAAAATCAGGTCGTTCCTAGCCGCCAGCGGAAGCCGGCGGTTCTGCCGACCCAAACGCCCTTTTTCCCATCCTCAACTCTACTTCGCTCCCGGCGAAGTCATCATCAACAATCCACTCGAACCGCCGCGGTCGTCGGGGCCGAAACGGACGTCAACCGCTCCCCCGCCGTCCGCGGCAGCAAACTTCGCACACCACGCCGCGCCGGTCGCCTGCCAGCCGGTCGCCGCTTGCCAACCCCGACTGCGGAACCAGTCATCAAAGAAGCGTTTCCACTCCTCCGGGTGGATAGGACCGTGAAAGGCGGCAATTCCGGCCCCCCCCGCCCGCAACGTCAGGCCGCGGCGAACGCCGGGCGGCAAAGCGACATCGACCAGCCCGGAGCCTGCCTTGGCGGGCGACGTGTTCGGCTCAAACCGGCACAGCGTCCACTCCCCAGGGGCCGTCGGCAGCGCTACTGCCCAGACTACCACACGATACCCGGCCTGGGCAAGGTTCGATCCCGCCTCGGCCTTCGTACTCGTCACGCTCCGCGTGACGTCCGGCGTACTCGTCACGCTCCGCGTGACGTTCGGTTCCTCACGCGGAGCGTGAGGAGCACTTCCGCTTTCCGGGGCAGCCTTCGCCACGCCGACCGCCATCGGAAACGCCTCGTGGAACTCGTACACCCGCCACTCGCCCGGCGACTCATCCGCCGGTTTTGCATCGGAGAGGAAGGTAAGGAATTTCTGTTCGCTGGCCGGTGGTTCGCCCACAAAGCCGCGACCGGCGGTCGCGCCCTCCGCAGCACGCGGCCTTGTGTCCGTTGATCGCAGACTCTCGGGCGCGACCGCCGGTCGCGGCTTTGTGTTCAGAACGTCGCGGCACGTTGCCCGCAGCCGCTCGATCATGCTCTCTTTGTCGCCGGCAATTGACTGCCGGCTAAGCGACCACGATGCATCGCCGAACTGAATGGTGTGAAGTTGCGCGGGGTCGCCCAAGTCATCGCCGAATGAACCGATGATGGAATTGCCGGGCGGCGAGGCATCGGCCGCCCACCACTTCAACACCTGCCGGCCGAAACCCAAGCCGGCCACCAGTACCAGCAGCGTCAGCAGGCTGTTGGTGGTCCAAACCGAGATTCGCTTCGCCAGCGCCGCGAAGCCATGTGGTTTGGGCGGAAGGGGTCGTGAAGACGAAGGCGAGGTCGGGTCCATGTTTTGGCTGGCACGCTCGATGTCAATTCGCAGGCTGCATGAAACGCGCCTTCGTTTGTGTACTTGGTGCGTCTTGTGTCCCTTACACGTCGGCAGAGCCGGCCGCCACAATCGCGCAGGGCCAAGAGATCACATCAGGAAATTCACTAGCGAGAATCGAACGATGATCACCGCCGCCAAGGCGCTGGGCGCGAGGAACAACGGCGGTTGAAGCTGCGCTCGTTCGGCTTCGCTCAACGGGCTCCACTGGCCCAGCCGCAACGACCAGAGGACCTGCCGCAGCACCCGGGCCACCAGGCGAACCGGACCCACGCGCCAAATGAGGACGATCAGGCCGACGCATCCGCCCAGCACGAAGGTCCACAACATGGCCGTAATCCCTTGCTCGGGCCCCAGGAACGCCCCGAGCATGGCAATCAACTTTACGTCGCCGCCGCCGACCCGGAACATCGCGAAGCACACCAGCATCACCAGCCCGCACGCGGCCAGCCCCAGCAGGCTTTCCCGAAAAGAGATCTTCGTGCCGTCCAGCACCAGCAACCCCGCCGCGCTCAGCCCCAACGCCACGAGCACACCGGTGTAGGTCGTCCAGTTGTAAATCTTGTGATGCGCGAGATCGGTCACTGTGGCCAACAACACCAAACCCAGCAACAAGATCGTGGGTAGCATCGGCGTTGGAGGCTGTGGCTTCCGCTACTATTGATTCCCAGCCGTGCTCGGGTCCGTTTGAAGGTCGGTCAGGCCCTTGTTGAAGTAGGTCCGGATCGTCGGCCAGCCGACCTTGAGCAGGAAGATCAGGATCGGAATGGCAATCGCGCCAACGATCAAGATCGTTTCCAAACTGACCGAGCCTTCTTCGTCCTCGTGAACCCTCCGCAGCAAGCTCCTCAGCGACGGCTTCTGCATGTTTCTGCTCCTATGGAACACAACCTCGCCCTCTTCTACATGAACGGCCACGACACCAACACGGACACCATCTCGTAGGCCAACCGCATGATCCGCGGGCCGACCGGCACAATGACCGTCGCCAGCAGGACAAAGCAGGTGCCCAAGATCAAGACGTAGTCCAACGACGCCAACCCGGCCCGTGGGGCAGCTCTCCGTCGACTCGGCCTCTCCCTTAATCTTCGCATACTCCGCGGTCTCTTACAAGCAACGCCTCCCACCACCCCGTCTGGTGAATCATAAAAACAACATCACGACAGAAATCGCACCCTAATCCCGGTAGCGACACTACAAACAGACTCCCCAATGCATGGTCGCTCAAACGGCCGGCGACTATTCCGCTTTCTCCCAAACCCCCTCTGTAAGGTGGATCATCTCGTCCATTCCTTGTTCGTAGGGCGCACGGCAGAATGTGGGCCGCTGGCCGGTCGGAACGAGATCGGTAATCAGCCGCCCTTCGCGGGTCTTGCCCCGGAGCTTGGAAACGAACAAATCGGCGGTCCGATACTGATTATTGTCGTCGAGCCCTACGGCCTCGGTGATTCGCGTGATCTTGCGCGATCCGTCTTCGGAGAACCGGGCGATCTGCACGATCAAATCGATCGCCGATGCCACCTGAGCCCGGGCGACATAGACGGGGATTTGCACGTCGGACATCAGCGAGAGCGTTTCCAGCCGGATCAAGGCGTCCAGCGGGGTATTGGCGTGAATCGTCGACATCGAGCCGGCGTGGCCGCTGATCATCGATTGGATCAGGTCGAGCGCCTCGCCGCCGCGTACCTCGCCGATGATGATCCGGTCGGGCCGCATCCGCAGCGAATTGACGAACAACTCCCGCACGTTCAACCCCCCGCGGCCGGTCTGATCGGCGTGCCGGGCTTCCAGATACAGCGTGTGGTCCTGAATCAATCGCAGTTCGGACGTGTCTTCGATCACGACGATCCGCTCTTCCTCGGGAATCGCCCGCGAAATCGCCCCCAACAGGACCGTTTTGCCCGTGCCGGTACCGCCCGCAATCAACATGTTCTTGCGGAGACGGATACAGATGTCCAGAAACTCCTTGGCGACCTCCGAAAGACTGCCAAAGCGGATCAAATCGTCCATCGACAGCGCTTCGCGGCTGAACTTGCGGATCGTCAGGTAGATGCCGGTCCGCGCGCTGGGGGGGATGACGGCGTGAACGCGGGAGCCGTCGGGCAGCCGGGCGTCGAGCACCGGATGCTCCTCGCTGATCTCTCTCCCCACCCATTGGGCGACATTATGAATCGCCGACAGCAGGGCGTCGTCGCCGGCAAAGCGGATGTCGGTGCGTTCGAGCTTGCCGTTTCGCTCGACGTACACCTCGTCGAAGCGGTTGACCATGATTTCCGTGACCGACTCGTCCTCCAACAGAGGAACAATCGGTTCGAGGAAATAGTGGACACTCGCTTCAAAGATGGCCTGTCGCGACATGGCACTCTACGCCGCTACGAGAAAAGGAATCGAGCCGACGACGCCGAAGCGCCCAACCCCCATCGTCCTCAAAACAGGGGGGAAAGTCAAGCGGCGGTAACCAGTTGCAAGAGGTTCGCTCTGATGGCACACAATCGGCCGGCGGGGGTTGACGGACGCCCGCCAACAAGACATACTTCTTGTTAACGTCGCCTGACGGCCTGTCGCCGCGCGGGCGGCGATCTTGCCATAATGACGCAAGTCGTTGTGAGAGAGTAACTTGGGGGCGTAGCTCAATTGGTTAGAGTACCGGACTGTCGATCCGGTGGTTGCGGGTTCGACCCCCGTCGCCCTCGCTAAACGAAAAGTAAAGCCCGGCAATCAGTTGCGACTGCCGGGCTTGCTTGTTTCTTGGCACCGAAAACTAGCCGACCTGCCACGGACCTACCACGGCCGCTGCCGCCCGCGCCGCCTCAACCTCCGCTCAACCGTCGCCGCAACCCATCCCACTCGCCGTCGCCTCGGCGATCCCACCGACAGGAAGATCAGGTCCGTACCGTTGGCGGCGCGCGACACCGCCGCCCGGCGCGGTCGGTTTGCGGCTGTTGAGCATGTGCTGAACATGCTGCTAAATGCCGACAGACCGAGGTAGTTTGGGAAAAGTATGCGGACTCTGCGGCATGGTCGGTTTCTTTTGGGCAGCTTGATCGACTTGTACCGATTGCCTGAGGTAGCGGATTGTTTGGAACATACCGGCTGTCCGGCCGATTCAGGAAAGTGGAATGGATCCACTTCGGCCCAGACCGCCCTAGGCAAAAAGGGGATGGGGATGAACTGGCGTAATCCTGTGCTGGCGTTTGCGGCCGCTTCGGCCATCCTGGCTTCGGCCAGAGTCGGTTGGACTGCGGATAACGACGGTACGCCGCCGCAAACTTCCACCGAAACCTGCGTTCTCGGCAGCGACTGTTGCTGCCAATGCGCTCGGGACCTGAATTTCTACGGCGACTTCCTGTACTTGCGGCCGCGGAACGCCGGTCTGGAGTACGCGGTGCCGATGGCCGGCCCCATTAGTGCGGGCGCGGTTCCTCTCCAGGTGGGTCGCACCGCTGCGCTGAATCCCGAGTTCGAGCCCGGCTTCCGCATCGGCGGCGGCATCGGGTTCGGCAACTGCAGCACCCTCTCAGCCAGCTTCACGCACTACGAAAACAGTTGCAGTGACGCCATAACGACCGACGCGCCTCACGTGATTCGCGCGATGGTCATGCATCCGTCCAGCTTGGACGCGGCGGCGGATTGGCTCGACGCCAGCGCGCATCAGTTCATCCGGTTCAACCTTGTAGACGTCGACTTCCGGCACGTGTTCTATGAAGACGCATGCTCCAGCGTCGACTATCTGGCCGGCATCCGCTACGCGAATCTGACTCAGACGTTCAATTCGCAGTTCGAGTCCGTGATCCGCGACAACGTCGACACGAACGTGAATTTCGACGGGGCCGGCATCCGGCTCGGCTTGGAGGGCCAACGCTCGGGCGCACACGACATCTTCGTCTACGGCAAGGCTTCGGCCAGTTTCCTGGGGGGCGAGTTCCAAGGTAACTACCTGCAAACCAGCATTAACAACCCCGTGGTCGCCCAAACCGACTGGAAAGAGGCCCGGCTTGTCACCATGCTCGACTGCGAGGTGGGCTTGGGCTGGACGGGCTGCAACGGGCACGTGCTGGCCTCGGCCGGCTACATGGTCAACGGCTGGTTGAACGTGGTGAAGCAGTCGGAGTTCATCTCCTCCGTGCAGGCGAACAACTACCACGGGCCGGACAAGATCGACGGCAACGGCCTGGTATTCGACGGTTTCGTTGCACACCTCGAATTCCGACGCTAAAGGCCATTGCGGCGGCCATGCACCGAGCCTGGCTGAAATAGTGTGGACCGGCGGCGAACGTGTCCGCTGCTCCGCAGTTCGTGACGTGCGGGACGTCCTGGCGACCACTCGCACGTCAGCGAGGCGGACGACTCGC
Organism: uncultured Planctomycetaceae bacterium; assembly: GCA_963759115.1. Taxonomy (GTDB): domain Bacteria; phylum Planctomycetota; class Planctomycetia; order Pirellulales; family Thermoguttaceae; genus CAVWXT01. The sequence continues at coordinate 347,072 of CAVWXT010000005.1, read as the reverse complement.
TCCCCGCTGGCCCGCGGCAAGTGAGATCCGATCGGCCTTTCCGCCGATACATCGGCGCTCGGCCAAGAGAGGGGTCCACGACCATTGGACTTGCACGCCCTTCGCCGCGACAACCGGCGATGACTCGAAGCCCAGCGCCGTAACCTGGGCTCGGGCACGGCAGATTCTGGCGTCTTCCGCCGCTCGCTGCCAACCTTCTCGGATTCGGCCCCGATCGCGCGAGCATTACGGCAACTCTGCGGGCGTGCTGCCCTTGGCCGCCGCCGAAGATTGGCGGGGGACTGTCCCGATTTTTGTGGCAGGACGCCACGAAAATGGGACTGTCCCCTTTGGCCCCGCAATTGACACAAAAAATGGTACAGGGCCGTTGGCCGGGCTCGGATCATTCCTCACGCCGTCGGCATCTGCCGACTGCGTCTCGTCGACATTGCCCGCCTGCGTTAACGAAGCGGGCACTCGGTGCGCCGCCCGGCGCCGTCGGACGCAGACACGTTGAACTCTGCCTAGGGGCGATCTCCCCGATACGCCAAGGGTCGAACGAGCAACTGACCGAGGGAGCTGTCCAAGCCGCTGCGCCCCATCTGTAGCGGTAAGTATTCTCCCTAGGGGTCTTTCAAAGTTCCCCTGATAGGCGCGGGCGATTTTCGGGCAGAGGATATGCGTTAAATCAGCAGACTGCCGTATCGTGGACAGCCGTTTTCTGATCGCAGGTCCACGTTACGACAAGTGGGAGGAGACCCTCCGCGGTAGTCGTGCGGCGAACCCGTCGTCTCGGGTCAGGATGACTTTGGCGGCGCATGTAACTCGAAAGAAGGGGATCGTTTGCCCATGTTTCCAAGTTTCCACCCCGTTTACGCGTCATCGCCGCGTTTCCATTCCGGCCGGGCCTTCGCACGCCAAGCGTTATTCTCAAACGGGGTAGGAAAAAATACTACTGACGAATGATTGACTTTTATTCTGCTCACTTGGTATAAATTCTTCAACCGCGCATCTTGTACATGACTCTTATTCGTTATAGTCGTCACTTATTTCCCAGAGACCCTATTTAGGCTCGCGGTCATTCGCATTGTGCCACTGCCGGCTCCGACCCGCGTTGAGCCGGCACAACACGGGAGACTTCCGCCATGTGGTCGAGCAAAGTCATCGAACGATCCTTCTTGGGCAAATCGCGACGCATCTCGCCCGCCCTGCGGCGGAAGTCCAATCCTTTGAGTGTCCGCAACCGGCGGGCGCACTTTGAGCCGCTGGAACAACGGACGCTGTTGTCGGTGACATTCGGCCTCGTCGGCGGCGTTCCCACCTTCACGGGCGATAACGCCAACGATCAACTGACGCTGCAAACCAACGCGGCCGGGAACATCGAGTACATCGCCAACTTCGGGCCAGCCACCGATACCGGCGTGGCCATCGCGTCTGTTAACCAGGTGGCCGTCAACTTGGGCGATGGTAACAACGGTCTGACCATCGACCACAGCGGGGCCGGCGGCTTCTTTGGAAACCCCGCCGCGGTCGCGTTTGGGGTGCATTACGATGGCGGCAGCGGTTCGAATTACTTTTTTGTGAACGGCAGCCCGTTGGGCACCACCGTGAACTTTGATATCCTCTTCCTGGGACCAACTCCTGGCACAGGCGTCAGCTATTTCCAGACCACGAACTTTCTGACCAGCCACGTGTATTTCCAAAACGTCGGCCTCGTCGAAGACGCCGTGCCAGGGCCGCTGACCGTCGAGGCTACCGCCCAGGACAACGCCATCACGATCGCCAACTCGGGCGGCTTTTCCGTTGCGGTAGACAATCAGGCGTCCATCTTGGCGCTCGACAAGACGAACCCCGAGATTGACGGTGGAGGCGGGGATGATACGTTTTCCGTCAACTTGACCCCCGGGGGACTTTCGGGCTTCACGGGCACGCTCACCGTCGCGGGCAATGATCCGACGGCCAGCGACAAGCTGATCGTCAATGGAACGCCGGCGGCCGACACGATCGACTTTACGCCAACAGGGGCGGATTCGGGAAGCGTCGCAATCACGGGCGAATCGACCGTCAACTTCACTGGGATCGAGTCGGTGGTGATCAACGGCCAAGGCGGCAACGATGCCCTGACCGTCACGACGCCCGCGGGCAATGATGTGATCACCCTCGATGAGGCGCGCTGGCGGACGAGGGCAACATTTCGATGCGGGAGAGCGTGACGATTGGCGGGGAGCCGATTGTGCCCATGTCGTTCACCGGCCTCGGCGCCCTTGGCAGCCTGACGTTCGCCGACGTCAGCGGCACGCGCGTTGATAACCTAGTGATTCACGGCAGCAACTCTTCCGACCAGTTTACTGTCGACACCTTGGGAGAGATAACCTCTACCCGCTTCGACACGTTCGGCGATGTGATTGTCGCCATCGTGCCCATCAACACACCCGGCGTCACCGCCTTGAATCTCGGGGGCCTCGCCGGCGACGACACGTTCGACGTGCCGGGCAATCATCCGTTCGTCGGGGGCCTGTCCGTTGACGGCGGCGATCCGTCGGCGAGCGATACGCTCAACTTTTTTGGAAGCGGCGGCGCCGTGGCCGCCTTTCCATATTTTCCCGCCATTAACGAGGGGGCGAACCAGTACGTGACCTGGGAGGGCATCGAACAAGTGAACATCGCTGCCGGGGCCGGTTCGATTTCGGTTTTCAGCCCTGGAACCGACCACAACTACGACGTGACGCCGACCGCAGTCGGGGTTGGTACGTTCACGGACTCGGCGAGTCCGAACACGAATTTCTTGTACTCGACCGGCGGGACAGTGACTTTCTTCGGCGGCGGCGGCTTCGATGGACTCAATCTGCACGGCGACGACGGCCCCAACGCGATCACGTTGACCGCAACGACTGCGACAGTCGACGGCGCGGCCGTTACGCTGGGCGCGGGACTCGACGGAGTCGACGTTCTGGGCGAAGGCGGCGACAACACGTTGACCGTCGACAGCACCGCCGGCCCCGTGACCGTTCCGATCACGTACGACGGTGGCACGGGGAACAACTCGTTGACGCTCCAGGGCGGCACGGCCCTGAGCGACACCTACACGCCGGGGCCCGGCCCAGGGGCGGGAGTGAGCCAGTTAGTATTTGCTGGCGGAACGGAGACGGTGTACTTCCAGAATCTTGCGCCCGTGCTCGACCTGGTGGCCGGGCCATTGGTCGTCAACGGCACTCCGGCCGACAACGCCATCAATTACACTCAGGGCTCCGTGGCGGCCAACGGCCTGGTGACCATCGACAACTTCGAGTCGATCGAGTTCTCCAACAAGACTGCGTTGACGATCAACGGCCTGGCCGGCAGCGACGAGATCAACCTCAACAACCCCACTACGCCGACCGGCCTGACGGGCATCACCGTCAACGGCGGCGATCCGACGGCCAGCGACACGCTGATCGTCAATGGCACGCCCGCAGCCGACACGATCGACTTCGCTCCCACCGCCGCCGACGCGGGTAGCGTGACCGTGAACGCTCAACCGATTATCAACTTCAGCACGATCGAGTCGGTGGTGATCAACGGCCAGGGCGGCAACGACGCGCTGACCTACACCACTTCCGGCGCGGCGGCGACGTTCTTGACGTTCACGCCCGGCGACACGGCCAATTCGGGCTCGATCGCCGCTCGCATCACTGGGCCAGTCGGCGGCGGAAGCGGCGCATTGCTGGTCCCGATGAGCTACACGAACATCGACCAGGCCGGCTCGCTCACGTTCGCCCACAGCGGCGGCGGCCGGCTGGATACGCTGATCCTCGACGGCACGGCGGGCAACGACATCTTTGACGTCACGCCGACCAACCTGACGTTGTCGCAGGCGGGCAATCCGAACGAGATCAGCAGATCGCTCCTGTCGATGGCGACGCCGGGCATTGCCAACCTGACGCTGGCCGGACTGGGCGGCGATGATACCTTCAACCTTACCGGCACGCTCCCTTACACGACCACCTTCATCGACGGCAGCGGCGCCTTCGACCCGCCCACGGTGAACCTGACCGGCAATGGCACGCCGATCACAGTCAACTTTGGGGCCGCCCAGTTCAGCGCGACGGAAGCCACGGTAAGCGGCGGCGGGTTGGGCACGGTGACCGTGTTTGGCGTCGGAGTAGTCAACATTTTCAACGGTGCCGGCCTAGTCAATGTGGCCGGCGTGCCTTTTACGCCGGAGAATTATGTGGTGACGCCGGTGTCCATCGCCTTCGAGGTCCAGGACATGAACCCCGACCCGGTGTTCAGTCTCTCGCCGATTTTCAACATCGACGGGACGCTGGCGATCATCGGCGACGCCGACGCCGCCGACGGCGACATCCTGACCGTCGACGGAACCGGTGTCAACGACGTTATCACTGTCACCAACACGCAAATCCTTGTGGCAGGGACGCCCGCGATCAACTACACGGCCGCCAACCTGGCCGGCCTGAGGATCAGCGGCCTGGAGGGCGACGATAAAGTGACCATCGACAGCACCGCCGGTCCGGTGACGGTTCCGATCACTTATGACGGCGGCACGGGGAACAACTCGTTGACGCTCCAGGGCGGCACGGCCAGCAGCGACACCTACACGCCGGGCCCCGGTCCCGGTGCAGGAGTGAGCCAGTTGGTATTTGCTACCGGAACCGAGACGGTCTATTTCCAGAATCTGGCCCCCGTGCTCGACCTAGTGGCTGGGCCTTTGGTCGTGAACGGCACGCCGGCCGACAACGCCATCAATTACACTCAGGGTTCGGTGGCGGCCAACGGCCTGGTGACCATCGACAACTTCGAGTCGATCGAGTTCTCCAACAAGACTGCGTTGACGATCAACGGCCTGGCCGGCAGCGACGAGATCAACCTCAACAACCCCACTACGCCGACCGGCCTGACAACCATCAACGCCAACGGCGGCGACCCGACCGGCAGCGACACGGTCATCGTCAACGGCACCACGGGTTTCGATGTGGTCGACTTTGATCAGTTCACCCTCGACGGCGCCCGTGTTACGGGGCTGGGACCGACGATCAACGTTGCCGGCGCCGAGCGTCTGAGCTACTCCGGCCAGGGCGGCTGGGACCGTCTTACCGTGGACATGGATGGAAATGCCTTTGCCTACATGATCAACTTCTATACCGGGGCAACCGAAAACGACGCCAGCATGAGGATGTTCGCCGGCGATCAGAACGACCTATTGCCGTTCGACTATACGGGAGTTGGGCCCATCGGACAAATCACGTTTGCCGACGCCTTGAAACGCATCCGGTTGAATGTGTACGGCACGGACGGGCGCGATCGGTTCGCCCCAGGGTTTGCGGGCGGAATGCAGATTTACGACGCCGCCGTCGGCACCTTCCGAACGATTCAGATCAACACGCCGGGCGTTGGTTTTCTGTCGATGATAGGACTCGAAGGGGACGACGTCTTCGAGATCAACAACGGCTTGCCGTTGGCGCCGGTGGGATCTCCGATCTTCATCGATGGCGGCGACCCGTCGGGCAGCGACGTGGTCAACTTCACCGCCAATGCCGGCGCGACCACGACCGTCGACCTGGGCGCCTCCACGATCACGTCGACAGGCGCCAGCCCGGTAAGCTTCAGCGGCATCGAGCAACTCAATCTCAACGCCAACGGCGGTGCGCTGACAATCCTTGGCACGTCCGGGCCGGACAGCCTGGTGTACACGCCGACCGACGTTTCGGCCGGAACTGTGGTCGATAATGACGCCGCCCCCACAATCGCCTTCACCAACGCAACGGGCACGTTCACGATCGACGGCGGGGCCGGAGTGAACCAGGTCACCGTCAACGGTACGGCAGGCGACGACACCATCACCGCAGCGCCAAGCGGCACCAATACAACAGTGCAGGTGAACGGTTCAAGACGGTTACCCTGCCCAATGCAGATACCCAGGCGTTGGTCGTGGACGGGGGCTTGGGCAACGACAACTTGACCGTCGACAGCACCGCCGGCCCGGTCACTGTTCCGATCACCTACGACGGCGGCACGGGCAACAACTCGTTGACGCTCCAGGGCGGCACGGCGCTGAGCGACACCTACACGCCGGGCCCCGGTCCCGGTGCGGGAGTCAACCAGTTGGAATTTGCTGGCGGAACGGAGACGGTGTACTTCCAGAATCTTGCGCCCGTGCTCGACCTGGTGGCGGGGCCTTTGGTCGTGAACGGAACGCCGGCCGACGACGCCATCAATTACACTCAGGGCTCCGTGGCGGCCAACGGGCTAGTGACCATCGACAACTTCGAGTCGATCGAGTTCTCCAACAAGACTGCGTTGACGATCAACGGTCTGGCCGGCAGCGACGAAATCAACCTCAACAATCCCAGCACGCCCACCGGGCTGACAACGATCACGGTCAACGGCGGCGACCCGACCGGGAGCGACACGCTGATCATGAACTCCGTGGGCCACAACCTGGTCCTGGAGCCGACGGCCCTCGGCGCCGGGACGGTGAACTACTTCAGCAGCAGCCTGCCCAGCACGCCCTTCACCGGCATCGAGAGCCTGGAACTGGTCGATACCTCCACCAGCCCGTTCGGCATCGACGGCACCACCGGCAATGACCAGTTCGAGTACATCCCGGGCGCCACGCCGGACACCGGCACCGTCGTGGGCACCATGAACAGCGGCGCCGCCCAGTTCCCGTTGGTGCCGGTGACCTTCCGCGGCATGCAACAGGCCGGCGTCGTCGTCTTCAACGCCTTCGGCCAGCAAGGCGGCACGGACAGCTTCATCTTCAACGGCACCCCAGCCAACGACCACATTTCCGTGGTGAACGGCGGCGTTTTCGGCGGGATTACCCTCAGCGACACGGTGAACGGGTCGCTGTTCGCCAACCTCAATCTAAACAATATGGCGTCCGGCGTGGTGCGGGGCCTCGACGGGGACGACACGTTTAACCAGACCGGCGGCGTCGCCGTGGCCATGACGTACGAAGGCGGCAATCCGTCGGCGAGCGACGTGCTCAACCTGAGCGGCGCGACGGGCGCCGTCACGGTCAATCTGGCCGACAGCACACTGCCCACCGACACCACCATCACCGGCTACGGCGGCACGGTGACCCTCACGGGCGTCGAGGTGGCCAACCTCGACGGGAATGGGAATGCCCTGACGGTCAACGGTACGGCCGGTCCGGACTCCCTCGCCTACACCCCCACCGGAACTGCGGCCGGAACTGTGACTCTTGCTGGCTTGAACCTGGTGACCAATTTTACCAACGTCGCTGCTGCATTTACCATTGATCCGGGGGCCGGCGCCGACACCGTCACCGTCAACGGCACTTCGGCCAACGACGCCATCACCGTGGTCCGCGGCGCCACCAACGACACCGTTCAGGTCAACGCCCTGCAAACGGTCACCCTCGTCAACGCCGACACGCAAAGTCTGGTGGTGGCGACCGGTGCCGGCATTGATGGCACCACGGTGAGCGGCTCGGGCGGGCCGGTGGTAACGGTCCAAGGGGGCCAGACGCCGGCCAGCGATAACCTGACGGTGAACAATACCGTGGCTTCCGGGAATACCACGGTAACCCCGGGCGCCGCCAACGACAGCGGCACCGTGGCCAACACCGACGGCACCATCAAGTTTTCCGGCATGACCCTGGTCACCGTCAACGACAACGTCGCCAGCACGATCGACATCCTGACGGTCAACGGCACCAACGGCGACGACGCCATCACCGCTGCGCACGTGGGGGCCAACAACCTGGTGTGGGTCAATTCCCAGGCCGTGGTCGCCTTCACGAACTTCAATCAATTGACCCTGGCCGGCCGCTTCGGCAGCGATTTCACCACCGTGTCGCCCGTCGGCTTGACCCTTGTCGGCGCGACCCCGCAGATCAATGTCACGGATGCCGTCCTGATGCCAGCTCGTTGCAGGTGAATGGCAGCTCGGCTACCGATGCCATTGGGTACAACCCGACTGCGTCCGCCGCGGGCAATGTAACGATCACCGGCTCGGCGACCGTGAATTTCACCAATGTCCCGGCCGTGAACATCAACGGCGAGGGGGGCCAGGATGCCCTCACGTACCAGACCCCCGCCAACGGAGGCATCGGCAGCGAGCTGACCTACACCCCCGGCGCCAACCCCGACTCCGGCAGCGTCGCCGGCGACCAGTTCGGCATCTCCTCCGACCTTGCCCCGCTGACCTTCACCAACCTCGGGACGTTCGGCTCGGTCAGCTTCGCCACCGCCAACGCCACCGCCACCGACTTCCTCAACCTCAATGGCACCAGCAACGCGGATATCTTCAACGTCGGCATCGCCGGCCCCAACAGCATCCAGATCTTAAAAAACCAGCCGATTAACATCTACACCACGTTGCCCATGACGGCACCGGGTGTGAGCGTCCTGGAGTTGCGCGGCCTGGACGGGGACGACCAGTTCAACCTTACCGGCGCGCTGCTCTACAACACCACCATCGTCGACGGCGGCAACCCGAGCGGCAGCGACGTCGTGAACCTCACCGGCGCCACCGGGGCGGTCACGCTCAACCTGGCCGACAGCACGGTGCCCACCGACACGACGATTACGGGCTACGGCGGCACGGTCACGCTGACCGGGGTGGAAGTGGCCAACCTCGACGCAAACGGCAATACCCTGACGGTCGTCGGCACCCCCGGCGTCGATCAGATTGCCGTGACTCCCACCAGCGCCACCGGCGTCTCGTTCCAGGCCTACGCGGGTGGAACGGCCCAAAACGGCGCAAGGCGGCACGCTCGCATCCCTGACGGCGCTCGCGCCGGTCTTCAACGCCACCGGCGTTAGCGCCGCCGCGGGCGGCTTCACCATCAACGGCAACGGCGGCAGCGATCAACTGTTCGTCGAGGGCACGCAGAACGTCGACACCATTGACGTCAACGACGCGGCCTCCGGCGCCAACGTGGTGTTGGTTGCCGGGCTGCTGGCGGTCAATTACAACGCCGCCCTGCCGCACGTCGAGGTCGACTCCCTGGCCGGCAGCGACACCATCAACATCGCCCCTTCCACGACCACGACCTTCCTTGTCGACGGCGGCGACCCCATCGGCGTCCTGCCGGGCGACACCCTCAACCTGATCCACCCGCCTGCGCCGTACACGATCTATCCCGGACCGACCACCGATTCCGGCGGCCTGAATACGGCCGGTTTCCAGACCGTGAGTTGGATTCACATCGAAACCATCATCAACAGCGGCGGCGGTCCGGCGGTGATTACGGGAACCAACGGCAACGACGAAATCACCGTTATCGCCCGCGACAGTTCCTACAACCCGGCGGCGCCAGGTGTGCCCAATCCGCTCTTGGACGGCGTGCAGGACTTCACGGTGTCCGTCAACAGCGGGCCGGACGTGCTGTTCATCAATACGCCGAACCTGTTCATCGACTCGCTGTCCGGAAACGACGACATCGTCGTGCGCGAACCCGCGCCGAACCAGGCTGCGTGGAACGTCCAGATCTTCGTGGCGGCCGGACCACCCGCCTCGGATGCCAGCCGGCTGGGCGACAACATCGAACTGGAAACCCCCGGCACCCAGACCGTGAACTACAATCCGAACAACCCGCTGGCGGCCATTCCGCCCGTGGCGGGAGTCGTGTTCACCACGCCGGCCGCGGGCGGAGGCCAGTTCAACGACACGGGCAACGTCTCCACGATCACCGCGACCCAGTTCCTCATCCCCCTCTTCTACGCTTCCTCGCCGGGCGGCGCCGAACAGTTCGTCTACGCGGGCGAGGCCGGCAAAGACACCCTCGTCTACAACACCCCGGACAACGCCAACGCGGGCAGCGACGTGGTCTACACGCCGGGCGCCGACCCCGACGCCGGCACCATCACCGGCACGCAGGCCGGCGGCGCCGCGCTGACGCCGCTGACGTTCTCCGGCCTGGACACCACCAACCTCATCACCTTCTCCACAGCCAACACGGTCCGGGCGGATTACCTGATCGTTCAGGATTTGTCGGGTGGGGTGGGCGACGTCTTCAACGTTACTCCAGGTGGCACCGGCGGCATCGGCGGCGGCAACATCGGCACGGTCCAAATCCTCCACGCGCCACCTAACAACTCTCTGGTTACTTTGGGCATCTTGACACCGGGCGTGAGTGTCCTGGAACTGGAGGGCCTGGGCGGCAGCGACACGTTCAATCTAGCCTCCAGCGCTCCCGGACTGCCCTGGACCAACCTGATCATCAACGACGGCTCCACGGTCAACCTCACCGGGGCCATCGGCCCGGTGACGGTGTCCCTGGGCGACAACACGCCTGGTTCGCCCAACCCGAACACGGTGATCACTGGATACGGGGCGCCGGTCACACTAATCGGCGTCGATACGGCCAACCTGGATGCCAACAGCAACGGCGTGACCGCCACAGGCACCACTCAGAACGACGACATCATCTATACGCCCACCGGGGCCAGGGCCGGCACCTTCTACGACGACATCGGTTCTGGGAACAACCTGGTCCCGAATACCGTCTTCAACATCGCCAATGTCACCGGCAATTTCCTGGTGTTCAATGACCCCAGCGGCAATGCCGACCAGGTGACCCTCCGGGGCACCGCCGCCCGCGACCTGATCGAAATCAGCCAAGCCAGCGGCGTCGCGCAGGTTCTGGCCAACAGTGTCACCGCCCTCTTGCCCGTGCAACTGGGCCTCAGCGTGGAGATTCTGAGCGTGGAGGGCCTGGGCGGCCAGGACACCTTCCAGGTGATCCCCGCCGCGGGCGTCAGCGGCCAGGCACAGGATAACCTGTTGATCAACGTGGATGGCGGCGGCAGCGGCGAGAACAACGCCCTGGTGATCGCCTCTACTTTCGGCGCTCCCCGGCCGCGCTGGCGGCGAACGACTTCGTCGTCGTCAACAAGAACCCGACCGTCAATTCCGGCACGGTGCGCGTCTACCAGAGTGCGGTGGCGAATCCCGACATCAACTACCAGAACGTCCAAGTCGTCTCGCCGAACGTCGCCAGCGGGTCCAACCTGCTGATACTTGGCCCCGACCTCAACGAACCGAACGAGTATCAGAGCACCGCGACGTTCCTTGGGTCCGGTGCGACATTACAGGTACAAAATGGGGCGATCTTCCCCAACAGCAGCGAATTCCTGGGCGTGCCCGCGGACCAGGACTACTACCAGGTCGTGGCGCAGGCCACCGGCACGCTCGATTTCCAGGTGTATTTCAACGTGTATGCGGCGGGACTGCTGCCGGGCAACGGCGTCTTGGACCTCCAGGCGTTCGACGCCGCCGGCCACTTGATCGCCTCGGCCCCCGGCACCTTCGGAGCGGCGCCCGGGGTAGCCCCGGGCGATGCCCGCATACGCATCCCGGTGGTGGAAGGCCAGAGTTATTTCCTCCGCGTGTATGGCGCAGGCCCCAACGTGGTGAACGGTTACAATATGACCGTCATCGACACGCCCGCTCCCGTGCCGTTCAACCTCCAGTTGTCGCGCAGCGTGCTGGCCGTAACCATTACCGCCGGCGGCAGCGGTTACACGTCGGTTCCGACCGTCACGTTGGTGGGCGGCGGGTTCAGCAAGCAGGCCACCGCGGTCGCAATCCTCTCCCCCACCGGCGCCGTGACGGGCGTGAGCATCACTTACAACGGGGCCGGCTATACCTCGCCGCCAACCGTCACCTTCACGGGCGGCGGCGGCACGGGGGCCAGCGCCACGGCCACCCTCACCGACGTCGGCGACCTGCCGCCGGGTATCCTGCCGCCAGTTACGCCCGACGACGACAGCGGACGGTCGCAGTTCGACAACGTCACCAGCGTCAACAAGCCGACGATCTACATCCAGTTGACCGACGGCGGCTTGCTGAACGATCTGCCGGGCAATGGGACGTCGAACAACCCGCCGGCCGGCGTGATTCCGATCCTGTACAGCGCCACGGCCACCACGCCCGGTTTCCGCATCGCCATTTTCGACGGCACCAATTCGCAGACCCCCGTCGGCTTTGCCACCCCGGTCGGGTCCACGTTCCCCGGCCTCTATGAGTATACGTTCACCACCGCGTTGGTTGACGGCTTGCACAACATTGTTGCAGCGGTCCAGATGATCGATCCGGCCGTTCCGACGGAGACCGGATTTGGCGACCGAAGCCAGTTGCTCAGCATCACCGTGGACACCCTGCCCCCGCCGGTCTTTTTCGGCGCCGACCGTGGCCGGCGACGGCCTCGATCCGGCCAGCGACAGTGGAGTGACGGGCTACCCGCCAACGAACACAGACGACGTCACCAACGACACGACGCCGACCTTTTGGGGCACCGCCGAGGCCAACGCCATCATCCGCGTCTATGACGACGTCAACGGCAATCCGGCGGACTACGTGCTGTTGGGCACGGCGGTGGCCGTGCCGGAAGACGGGACGAACGCCTTCCCGGGCGGCCAGTGGAGCGTCACCTCGACCGTGGACCTCAACAACCCGGCCCTCTTCCCCCACGACGGCGTACGACACATTCTCGTGACCGCCGAAGACTTGGCGGGCAACGTCTCCTCGCCGGATGCGCTGACCATTTTCATCGATACTCAGGGGCCGCAGATCACCAACGTGCAGGTCAACAGCACGACCTCGACTTACAATCTTTTCGGCCAGAAACCCACGAATGCGGCACAGGGCCCGACACCGCTGGTCAACAGCCTTATCATCAGCGTGGTCGATAATCCGGCGCGCGACACCGTCGATTTCCCGAACTACTTGGCGCTGTTGATCCCCACGCCGGTCGTAACGATTACGGCCGGTGGCAGTGGCTATACTTCGCCCCCGACCGTCACCTTTAGCGGTGGCGGAGCGACCGCGCAGGCCACCGGAATCGCCCTCCTCACTGGCGGCGTCGTGACTGGCGTGGAAATCACCTCCAGCGGGAACGGCTACACCTCGGCCCCGACCGTTACCTTCTCCGGCGGCGGTTTCACGGTGCCGGCCACCGCAACGGCCATCCTGCAAAGCCCGGGGGACTTCGTGCTCCAGGGGGATGCCAGCGGCATCATAGCCATCAAGAGCGTCGTCATCACCGACAATCCGACGGTCAACGGGCAGCCGGCCACGGCCACGATCCAACTCGTTTTTTACGCCCCGCTTCCCGACGACCGCTACACGCTGACCATCGACGACAGCAGCGTGACGGACCCGGCCGGCAACAAGCTTGACGGCGAGAGCAATGCCGACGAGCCGAACGGCGCGCCGAGCTTCCCCTCGGGCAACGGCATTCCGGGCGGGAACTTCGTGGCCCGCTTCACCGTCGATAGCCGGCCGGAGCTTGGCACTTGGAGTGGCGGGAGCGTGTATGTCGACACGAACGGAAACTTCGTCTTCGATCCGACGAACCTGGACGCCGTCAACCGCGACCTTACCTACACCCTCGGTTTCACCAGCGACAACCTTTTCGCCGGCAATTTCGGCACCGCGTATACACATATACCAGGCGCCCCCAACGGCTTCTCGAAGCTGGCGGCCTACGGGAGGGTGGGCACGCAGTATCGCTGGCTGTTCACCGACGACACGGGGACAGTGGTCAATTCCCCGATCGAGACCTCAACCTTCGGCCCCCCCGGCAGCCTCAACGCTCTGCCGGTCGCCGGCAATTTCAGCGACGTCAAGGCCCTGGGCGACCAGGTGGGGCTGTTCGACGGAAGCAACTGGTACCTCGACGTGAACAACGACGGCGTGCTCGATACCGTGGTGCCGAGCAAGATCACCGGCTATCCGATCGTGGGCGACTTCGACGGCGACGGCCGCGTCGACCTGGGCACCTACCGCGACGGCACCTTCTATTTCCAGTTGGGAACCGGCCCGGGAACCTTCAGCTCGACCGTGCAGACAATCGTGCTGGTCAACAACGGCATCCAACTGGGCGCCCTCTCGCGCCCTGTTGCCGCCGACATGGACCAGGACGGCATCACCGACATCGGCCTGTACGTTCCAGACGGCAGCGGAGCCACGGGCACGGCGGCCTCGGAATGGTACTGGTTCGTCTCCGGCGGCCAAACGCCGGTCTTCGGTAGCGTAAGCACTCTGAACCATACCTTCTCGCAGACCCCGCTGGGCCACGATCTGTTCGCCAAGTTCGGCAACAACTATGCCATGCCGATCGTGGGCAATTTTGACCCACCTTCGAGCACGGCGTCACAGCTCAACACACCGCCCTCGGCGTCGGTGACCACGCCTGCGAGCCCGCAAGGCGGAAGCGTGACGATCAGCTACAGCCTGACCGACGCGGAGTCGAACGCGTGCAGCATCCTGGCGCAATATAGTACGGACGGGGGCGCGACTTGGAAGACGGCCAAGGCCGGTTCCGGCGGGGACGGCACTACCGGGCTGGCCTCTAGTCCCACGGGAGTGTCGCACACGTTCGTGTGGGCGTACAGCAGCGACATTGGCGGCGGCAATGCCAGCGTGAAGGTCCGCATCACGCCCACCGACACTGTGGCAGGAACGGCTGGTACCAGCAACGCATTCACGGTCCAGGTCTCTGCCGATATGACGGCGGCCGTGATGGGCGACTTCAACGGCGACGGCACCTCGGACGTGTTGTGGTTCAACCAGTCTACCGGATTGGTGGGCTTCTGGACCATTAAGAACGGCGCGTATGCGGGTTGGGCGAGCCTCGGCACGGCCGATCCCACGACATGGAAGTTGGCCGGCGTCGGCGACTTCAACGCCGACGGCACCTCGGACGTGCTGTGGTTCAACCAGTCCACCGGATTGGTAGGCGCCTGGATCATCAAGAAGGGCGCGTACGCCGGTTGGGCGACCCTCGGCACGGTCGATCCCGCGGTGTGGAAGGTGGCTGGTGTCGGCGACTTCAACGGCGACAAGACCTCCGACGTGCTGTGGCAGAACCAATCCACCGGCGTGGTCGGCGCCTGGATCGTCAAGAAGAGTGCGAACGCGGGCTGGGCGGGCCTCGGTACGGCCGATCCCACCACATGGAAGCTGGCCGGCGTCGGCGACTTCAACGGTGACAAGACCTCCGACGTGTTATGGCAGAACCAGTCCACCGGAACCGTAGTCGATTGGCTCGTTAAGAACGGCGCGACCACGGGCTATGGGACCCTCGGCTCGGCCGATCCCGTGGCGTGGAAGGTGGCTGGCGTCGGCGACTTCAACGGCGACGGAACCTCGGATGTGTTGTGGCAGAACCAGTCCACTGGATTGACGGGCGACTGGCTCATCAAGAAGAACGCATACAGTTCCTGGGCAACCGTCGGCACGTATGATCCCACGGTGTGGAAGGTGGCTGGCGTCGGCGACTTCAACGGCGACAAGACCTCCGACGTGCTGTGGCAGAACCAGTCCACCGGAAGCGTGACCACGTCGTTGGTCAAGAATGGCGCGACCACGCGCTATGCGTCCCTCGGCACGGCCGATCCGGTGGCGTGGCACGTGGGCGGGGCCACGTACACGGTCGAGACGGTTGCCTACTTGCAGGCGGCCAGCGTCGTGGCGGCCCCGGACTCCAGCGTCGCCTCGCTGACGCAAAGCGAGTTGCAGCCGATTGTCGCCGAGGCGATTGCCCGCTGGGCCAGCGCCGGCCTGGACGCCGCCACCCTCAACAAGCTGTCGCACGTGCAGTTCGTCATTGGCGATCTGGCGGGCGCGGAACTGGGCGAGGCGGTAGTCTCTGCGGATCGCGTGTACATTGATACCAATGCCGCGGGAAACGGCTGGTTTGTCGATCCCACTCCGGCCACGGATGAGGAGTTCGTGGCCGCGGGAAATAGCCAGCAATTGCAGGCCGTCGATCCGCGGGCCGTCGATCGGATCGATCTGCTGACGGTGGTGGAACACGAGCTCGGGCACATCGCCGGGCTCGACGATCTCAACGCCTTGGCAGACAACCTGATGAGCGGCGTGCTGGCCAACGGCATCCGCCGCGATCCGTATCAGGATAGCGTGGACTTGATTCTCGCGTCCCGATAACCGTCTGATCGGGCTTGGCGCGAGAGTTGGCCCGGGGCCAACACGGTTGGGTGCGGACTGCTGCAAGGAGCCGCAATAAGCTGCGAGCAGTCTTGCACCACTGGAAGCACCGCGACTGCTGACCGTCGCCAATTGTGGCGTCTCGGCGTGACAACAGGCGAATTGCGGGGTGGCCGACAGCGGCCTGGTTCGTCGGGAATTCCAAGGCAAACCACTCCCGCCACTGCTCGGCCGTCCAGCCGGCTCTTTCCTCGATCACGGGTTTGACGCCGGGGCGCTTTCGACGCTTCTCTATCGTGAACCGCCGGGGTTCGCGCAGGCAATCCATGCCCGCGATTAGCAGGGTCTGGCGGGTGTTCTCGGGTAGGCTCCCGCGCCACGGCTTTTTCGTCGCCGGGGGATCGTGCAGGGCGAACTCAGTCCCGTCGCCGTTCTCTTCGGCCAGGCGGTGGATTGTCTTCGTCAGCTTGCGGTTGGCCCGATTGAGGCGGCGAGTCTCCCGAAGCAGATCGTGGTAGGACATTGCCGGGTCGATGGTGTTATTGGGTTGGCGGCTGGTCTCGGCAGGTCAACCAGATCCGAGAATAAGCGTCCCCGTAATTCGGCGCGGCAATTTGCACTTGCCCCGCGTAAGCGGCCATCAGTCCGTCAAGAGCCGCGAGACTTGTAATCCCCCCGTTGGAGTCGCGGCTTGGCCGGGAAAGCAATTCCCAATCACACAGCCAGGCCAGATAGCCCAACGGGCTTGCCCCCAGGCTCGATCCCAGCACAAAATCACGGGCCGCCGTGCTGCCGGCGGGCAAAACTCCCGCGGCGGATGACAGGGTCGCGGTCGGAGCACTACTGTGGCTTGGCACGCTGTCGGCCGTCGCCGACAACGTCATCGGCTGATCGCCCTGGGACGCCGAAAGCCCATTGACCAGCACCTTCACCGTCGCCGTGTCGGCGAGCCCCTTGCTGTCCTGGATCGTGTAGGTAAACGTGTCCCACAGCGATTGGCCGGCCGTCAACGCTTGCAGGGTTGCCGAGAGCGTCGGATCGTAACGGATCGTCTGATCGGCATTGATCGCGAGCGACGCCCCCAGACTGCTGGCGGCATCCGCGCGAGACACGCTCAACGCCCCGCTGGCGTTGCGGTCGTTGCTCAACACGGCGATCGGCACGGCCGTGGCCTTGTCGGTGGCCGCCGCGTCGTCCGTGGCCACCACCGCCGGCGCGGTGATCAGCTTCAACATCGTCCACGGTGTCGTGGCGTTGTATCGCGGAATCACCTGGTCGGCCGAGTTCACCAACCGGTCGCGGTTGTAATCGTAGGGATTGTCGATGGCGGCCGGGTTGAACGGCGTGCGCGGATTCAGACGGGCCCCGACGTCATCGGCGCTGTTGACCAGGGTATCGGTGGCGGAGTTGCCCGACTCGCCCACGGCGTTGCCGTAGTAGAACACGTCGTTTTGGGCCAGGCCCGTATTGGCCGTAGCCTTCACCGTCACCTGGAGCCAGGTGTTCTGAATGGCGTTGTCGGCCCAGATGATCGTCACCCGATCGATGCCGTTGACCTGCCGGACGGTCACGCTTAGCGGGGCCGGGGCGGGGCCCCAGGTGTCGGGCGTCGTGGTGTTGCCCATCTTGAACTCGAAGTCGGCGGCCGTGACGGTGCCCGGCAGGTGGTCGAAATCCACCATGATGCCGTTGATGCCCAAGCTGTAGCTGGTGTAGTTGTTGAAGGTGGCGGTTTGGCCGGGCAGCAAGGCCGTCTTACTCAGGTGCGGATCGCTGGAGTTCTCCGGGGCGATGGCGTTGTCGTCATAGGCGTTGGCGGCCGGATCGCCATGGGGGTTGGCCGGGTCGGCGTCCCATGTCGAGTTGTTGTAGAAGATGTGCCGGCCGGTGACGGTCGATAGAATCCGCAGTTCGCCGGTTGTCGCGTCGGCTCCCACGTTGCCGGCCAGGTCGGTGGCCGTCACCGACACGTCGTACACGCCCGGCTGCAAGCTGGGGGCAATCGTGTTCGCGGGCAAGGTCCAAGTGCCGTTGCCGTTGTTGGCGGCCGCGTAAGAGTTCCCCGCGACAGTGACCCGAATCGCGGCCGTCGGATCGTCCACGGTGCCGTACAGCGCAGGCGACCGAAGAGACGTTGTGATCGGAGCAACCGTTACGATTGGCGGCACAATGTCGTGGTTGCCGAAGTCCATACCGGTAACGTCCTGGCCGGCGGCGAGGAACACGGCGTGGGCCCCGTTGCGGGATGCCATCAGGCTGACCGCGTCGAACTCGATTTGCCCCGGCCCGGTGAAGCTTTCGGGAATGTCCTCGACGAAGTAGATGCGCACGGTTGATCCGGCGTATGCCGACAAGTTGACGCTGTGAGACTGCCACCCCGTGTCGCCGGACGAGCCCGTGGTGGAGAACGAATAGACCGTGCCCAGCACAGCGTTGGTGACGGGATCGCGAACCTGGATTTGCAGCGTTCGAGGCTGGCCGTTGTCGTACCATTGTGCCCGATCTTGCCACGTCAATGTGTCCGCCGTGTCGGCCGGGATGGCCACGTCCTGATACATCGTGTATTCCATCGGGCCGCCGCCGTCGAATCCGTTCCAGGCGTCGTAATTGCCGTCTGGAGGAGAAACGGGCGTCAACGTGGCTGCACTCCCCGCCGATGAAACCGTCCAGGGCGCCAATGGATTAGCTGGAGTGTTGACCGTCCAACCGGAAAAATTGCCCGTCTCGAAAGAACCGTTGACGATCAAGTTGGTCGTGCTCGTAGCGCCCGGATACGTCTGCGTCCAACCAGGCTGCATCACCTCGCCCACCGCGTACGTGCCGGCGGCCAAGCCGGTGAAGGCGTAATTGCCCTGGGCGTCGGTGACGGTGGAAGTCTCGCCGGGATCGAGTTGGCCGTTGTCGTTAGAGTCCAGATAGATCGTCCACCCCGCCAGCCCCGACTCGCCAGGATCGCGGATGCCGTTGCCGTTGAGGTCGTTCCACTTGGTGCCGTGAATCTCGCTGGGCGGCACAATCCAGTTTCCGAAGTCAACTCCGATGACAACTTGGCCGGCGCCCAGCGTTACAACGTGCGAGCCAGCCAAAGGGCTCGCCGTGAGGCTGATGGCGTCGAACTCGATCTGCCCCGGCCCGGTGAAGTTTTCTGGAATGTCTTCGACGAAGTAAATGCGGACGTTTGATCCTGCATACGAAGATAAGTTGACGCTGTGTGACTGCCACCCCGTGTCGCCGGACGAGCCCGTGGTGGAGAACGAATAGACCGTGCCCAGCCCAGCGTTGGTGACGGGATCGCGAACCTGGACTTCCAGCGTTCGAGGCTGGCCGTTGTCGTACCATTGTGCCCGATCTTGCCACGTCAACGTGTCCGCCGTGTCGGCCGGGATGGCCACATCCTGATACATCGTGTATTCCATCGGGCCGCCGCCGTCGAATCCGTTCCAGGCGTCGTAGAGACCCTCGGGAGGCGATGTCGGAACGAATGGGCCTGTCGTCTCGGCCTGGGATACCGTCCAGGGCACCAATGGACTAACGGGCGTGTTGACCGTCCAGCCCGTGAAGTTCCCTGTTTCGAACCCGCCATTGACGATCAAGTTGGTGGTGCCCACGGCGCCCCCGATGTCATCGCCGCCCAAAGCCGACACGCCACTGGGCAGCGAGATGGTGCGCAACCAAACGCCGCTGCGCGAGAATACGTCGATCCGATTGCCGCCGGGCACAGCGCCCAAGTAGACCTGATCGTCGAGACAGGCGACGCCGTTATACGGGCCCGTCTGCGATGGCGTGAAAGAATGCGTGATCAAGCCGGAAACCGGATCGATTTCCAGCACGGTCTGACCGCCGCCGGTGGCAATCAGGGCGTCCGGTCCACGAATACCTGCCAAGCCGCCGACAAGGGACGGCGATCCGGGATTCAGGGCGGCGATATTCAGGGTTCGCACGACCGTATCGGTGGTGGGGTCGAACTCGAGAATGGCGTCCGCTACGAAATCCTGGATGTACACTTTGCCGTCCAGCGCGGCCAGCCCGTCATAATTGCCCGAACCGGCGGAAATCACGGTACCGGCAATCACGGCGCCCGTGTCTGGGTTGAGTTGCCAAAGCGTATGGGTCCCGAAGCCGTTGATATAGAAGAGGCTGGCCCCATCAAAGGCCAAACCGTCGGGACCGCCGCTGACGGGCTCCGGCGCATCGAAGTGGCGAATCACCGAGCCGTCGGTCGGGTTTAGCTCTTCAATTTGGTTGCTGCCGTCAGTGGCAACGGCGAACAGGCGTTGCGGTCCGGCCGCTGTCGCACCACCCGGATAGGTCTGTGTCCAGCCAGGCTGCATCACCTCGCCCACCGTGTATGTGCCGGGGGCCAAGCCGGTGAAGGCGTAGTTGCCCTGGGCGTCGGTGATGGTGGACGGTTCACCGGGGTCGAGGATACCATTGGCATTGGCGTCAAGATAAACCGTCCACCCCGCCAACCCCGGCTCGCCAGGATCGCGGATGCCATTGCCGTTGAGGTCGTTCCACTTGGCGCCGTGAATCTCGCCAGGCAGAACGGCTCCGCCCGTGTCGTCGCCCCCTAGCGCTGAGAAAGAGTATGGCAGCGGTCCAATATTGCGTTCAAGAAGCCCGTTACGGGTGTAAACATCGACAGTGCCACCCGAGGACCGCCCCAAATAGATTTCCCCATTTACAACAGCAACCCCATAGACAGGACTTCCACTTGCCGGAATGAAGGAATGCGTAACTACTCCCGTCGCGGGATTGATCTCGACGATTGCTCCAGCACTATCACTCGCAATCAAAGCATTCGGCTCAGTGATCCCCGACAGGCCGCCAACAACATTCACTCCCGGATTGACGCCGTTGACGTCCAGAACCCCCGTGACCGCGTGAGCAACGGGATCGAACACAACGATATCACCAGCAACGTAGTCCGAAATGTAAACCTTGCCTCCGAGGGCGCCCAGGCCGTCAAAGCTGCCCGAGCCCGCACCGATGAACTCGGAGTCGATAACTGCGCCCGTGTCAGGGTTGAGTTCCCACAGCGTTCTACCGCCATTGACATAAAAGAGATTTGTTCCATCGAAAGCTAAACCATCGGGGCCGCCGGTCGGCATGGCAGGAGCGGGAAAGCGGCGAATCTCCGCACCGCTGTTAGGACTGAGTTCGACGATGCTCCCTGTGCCATCTATAGGAACCGCGAACAGCCGCTCTAATCCCGCACCGGCGCTGAGCAGTCGCCGGTCCTCCAATGCTTCACAGGCCAATCGGCGGTGGCAAACGTTGCGCCGAGCGAGGTAGTTACGCCAGTTCAATGAACCGCGGTGACTACGGCGGCTCTGCGATTTCACGATGGCCTTGCGCATAATGAGACTCCCCTTCTTTCCAGGAAGGCACGACGTTCGCGAAGAGATGCCGCAACGCGCAGCAGTCGCGCATCGCGCGGCTGGGAGAAACCAGAGGTGTGTGGGAACTCGGTTTCAGCATCATGGTGCGATAATCAACAGATTTTCTTTGTACCGGTGAAAAACAACCGCGTCAATACTTTTGGAGGGTCCGTCCCCCCTGAAAACGAAAATCAGTTCCGTTGAGGGGGAGAACGGGAGGAAAAATGGCACAGAAGAGGGGTGGAAGCATTGGACTGGGGGAAACAACGGAGGAGGCGTCCGATGAGCCTGGCCCCAATAACATCCTCCTTACTTGCCGGCACCACTCCGACACATGCCTGCATAATTTCCGGTGCGGTGGGGGCTTGGGCAGAGGTGGGCTGTCCGGTCGCCCGATTATGGCATTCGTAACGTCCAGGAACTGTTCGGCCACAGTGATGTAGGCACCCACGACGTTGTCAGGGGCCAAGATGGTGGTGTGCTCAGCGCTGATCCAGCTTCAACACTTCGCTGCCCGCCAGAAGGAACATCCCCGTGACATACTCGCGCGAGTCCTCCTGTTTCACGGAAACCGGCCGATCCCCGACAACCTGGCCCCATTGCACCTTGCCCTCCGGGCTGAGACATCCGACCAGTCCGGCCCACGCCTTTCGCACCACGGGCAGGTACGTGTCGCGGTCGAGAATCCGGTTGTTAATCCCCCAGGCCAGGGCGTAACAGAAGAACCCGCTGCCGCTCGTTTCCTTGTTGGGGAACTCCTCGGCATCGGCCAGGTTCACTCGCCACAGGCCGTCGCTGCCCTGGGCTCTTGCCACGGCGGGGGACATGGCCTTGAACAGGCTCAAGTAGCGTGGATAGGAGGGATGGTCTTTGGGCAGATGCTCCAGGATGCGGGGAATGCCCGCGATCACCCAGCCATTGCCGCGCGACCAGAAGATCGGCTTGCCGTTGGCGCTCTTCACGTCGATGAAGCTTTTGTCGCGATAGAAGAGCCCCGCGTGCTTGTCAAAGAGCTTGCCGTAGCTGTCCCAGTAGAATGCGTCCATGTATTCCAAGTATTTCTTGTCCCCCGTCGCCTCGCTCAGCATGGCCAGGGCGGGCGGGGCCACGTAGAGCGAATCGGCGATCTGTTGACCCCAACAGAGAAACCAGGTCTTTGACCCGCTGGGCGAGGCTGGGTGGCCCGAGTTGACCCATTGAATCGTGGGGGCAATCATGCTCGGGTCGCGCTTGATCAGGAAGATCTCGAGGTAAGTCTGCGTACAGGTGAGTTTATTCGGGCCTGGGACTTCGGGTCCCGGCTGCCACTTCTTCTGCTGGGCCCAGCGCATGGCCTGATCCAGCAGTTTTGCTTCTCCCGTAGCCCTGTAGAAAGCCATTACGCCGGTGTAGTACGTGGCGCGGGACCATTCGGATCCCGAGGCGATCTGAGGGCCGCCCTCAGGGTGTTTCAGTTGGTAATCATTGACCTTGTGCAAGATGGCCAGAACGTTCTCCTTGGCAAAAACATCCTGCCGGATGGCGTCCTGCCCACAGAGCGATCCGGCAAACAAGCACACCGAGCCAACGACAATCAATCCGCATCGAATGATCGACATGCCGAAAAACTCCTCATGTTTGATGCCGCTGGGTGTTCAGGTATTCCAGGACTATTCTCAAGAACTGGACGGTCCGCAAGAAGAACAGCATTCCGCTCCCAACTCCGCCAGCATGTACGGCCCTTGGGGAATCACGGCGATCGTGGCATCGGGGCCGTATTCCACGAGCGCCTCGGCCACCGCCGCCTCCACGCTCGCGGCCGGCTCGACGAACAGCCGCCGCAGCACCTCCGGAGGCAAGCCGTCGCTCACGACCTTCACCTTGGCCTGCCGCCGCACTTTGGCTAGTTCCTCCAATTGCCATTGATCCATCACAAAGTAGTTCTTACTCAACAGCCGTTCCATGAACCCGTCGAGTGTTGGATTCTCGGCAAAGAGCCGCTCGAACTCGCGGCTGCCGATGCCTTCGCTCAAGCTGGCCGCCAAGATGATGGTCCCGCCCGGCTTGACCAGCGGCAGCGCCCCCACCATCCCTTTGATCGACTGGTAGAACGTCGCATCCAGCGGATAGCCGGCCGAGGTGGTCAGCACCACGTCGACCGGTTCGGGCAGCGTGGCCGTGACCGCCTTTCGCGCGAAGGTGACGCCGTCGAGGAAGGCGGCCTCCATGTCGCCGGAGGCCGCGTGGAGGATACGCCGCTGGGCGTCGATCACCACGTTGACGATGAAGTCGCAGCCAGCCATCCGACCGATGGCCGTGTTCTCTTCGTGAACGGGGTTCTGGTCGAGACAGCCGTTGCGGGCGTTGGGGTGTTCGAGAAAGTCGGGCCCGTGCCAAACCCCCACGGTTTCCAAGGCGGCCAGGCCCGGACAGATGAGTTTCCGCCCGCCGGAAAAGCCCGCCATGAGGTGCGGTTCGATCAGCCCGGTCAGGATCTTCAGATCGGCAGCGACGTACCGCGAGTCGATCCAGACGGGCACGCCACGGGGGCTTTGGCCGAGGTGGGTGTGCTCGTCGCGCTGCTGCCCATGATGGTTTTCGATGCGGTAGTTCTCGGCCACCCGGCGGCCAACCATCTCCACCAGTTCGTCGCCGACGTTCGGGCGGTGCAAGCCGGTGGCCACCAGGATGAGAATCTCGCGGCGCGGGATGCCGGCCGCTTCGAGCGTTTCGAGAATCGGCGGCAGCAGGACCTGGTTGGGGACCGGCCGGGTCACGTCGCTGATGACTACGCAGGCGTTGCGGCGTCCGCGGGCAAGCTCCTTGAGTGGCGGTGCCCCGATCGGCTGCTCCAGGCCGCGCCGCACCGCCGCGTCCGCATCGGCCAACGGTTCGAGCGGCCGGTATGCAAGGCAGGCGACAAGGTTTCGCTCGGGCAGATCGACGTCGAGGCCCGTCCGGCCGTATTCCAGGTGAACTTTCATGGCGACAAAGCCCCGTGTCGACGTTCCGACCGAACTGCGTCCTTTCGCTTTCGCTGCTCCGGACCAAGCGGCTATGATAGGCGATCCAGGCCGCCGACGCAAACGGGCACGGCGCAACCTTGTCGCACGCCGGCAAGCGCCACGCCTCGCATCGGGCCTGGAAACGGCTATAATCAGCCTTGGGCGCGGTCATGGGCAAAACCCCGGAAAGGTGCAGCGGATGAGTCGTGGAACTGCGGAACAGAGAATCCCGGAAGAGCGGGTAGCCGGCGAAGGTCGCGCCGCACAGGGCGCGACTCCCGCGACAAAGCGCGAACGACTCCTTTCCTTGGACGTCTTCCGCGGCATCACGCTGGTGGGCATGGTCGTGGTGAACAGCCCCGGCAGCCGAGACTACATCTATCCGGCGGTGGCCCACGCCTCGTGGAACCACTGGGCCTTCGCCGACTCGATCCTTCCGTTTTTTGTGTTCATCGTCGGCGTGGCCATCCCGTTTTCGCTGGGCGGGTTGCTCAAACGGGGCGAGAGCCGCGCGGCGATCGTGTGGAGGATCGTTCGCCGGGTGATCCTGCTGTTCGTGATCGGGCTGGTGATGAACGGATTCCCGCACTACGACCTGGCGACGCTCCGCATCTTCAACGCCCTGCAACGCATCGCGCTGTGCTACCTGTTCGCGTCGATCATCTACTTGTGGATGAGGCTCCGGGGGCAGGCCATCCTCGGCGGGGTGCTGCTGATGCTGTATTTCGTGCTGATGAAATACGTGCCGGTGCCCGGCTACGGGGCCGGGGTGCTCGAGCCGGAGGGCAATTGGTGCCAGTACATCGACTACTACGTGTTGCGCGGCCGCATGCAGTTTCCGACTTGGGAAAGCAAGGGCCTGCTGAGCACCGTGCCGGCCGTTGTGACGGCGCTGATGGGCGTGTGGACGGGCCAGTACCTGCGATCGGCCGCCAGCCCCCTGGAAAAAACCGTCAACATGTATTTCTTCGGCGCGGTGAGCCTGTTCCTGGGCCTCGTTTGGAGCCTGTGCTTTCCCGTCAACCAGGCCCTGTGGACAAGCTCGTTGGTGATGCTGATGGGCGGGATCGCCCTGGTGGTGCTGGCT
This sequence comes from uncultured Planctomycetaceae bacterium, assembly GCA_963759115.1. Lineage (GTDB taxonomy): Bacteria > Planctomycetota > Planctomycetia > Pirellulales > Thermoguttaceae > CAVWXT01. The sequence continues at coordinate 321,717 of CAVWXT010000005.1, read as the reverse complement.
TCGTGCTATTACGTCTGCGACATCAAGCGGATCACCTGGTGGACGCCGCCGTTCCTGGTGTTTGGCATGAACTCGCTGGCCGTCTGGGTGCTCACGATCATGTTCCAGCAGACGCTCGGGATAATCAAGTTCACCGGGGCCGACGGAACGGCAGTCGACGTGAAGACAAGCATATTCCGCGTGATGGAGGGCTGGCTTGGGCCCTGGAACGGCTCGCTGCTGTTTGCGCTGGTCTATACGCTCTTTTGGCTGGGCGTGTTGAGCGTGTTGTACCGCAAGGGGATTTTCATCAAGGTGTGACCATTGCGGAGTCCTCGAACCTGACGGGGAGATCGATCATGCAACTGCGTCCATTCTCCAGTCGCATCGGGCTATCGTTCGTGACGCTGTTCGTCACGCTGCGGATGCTCGCCCCGGCCGGCGCCGCCGAAGCCGCCGACGCCTCGGTGAAGGTGTGGGAGGAGCCCGTCACGATCCCCACCTACCTGGCCGGCGATCCCGAACCGAACCCCATGTTCTATTTCGGGCGTGGCTCCCAGGGGGCCGAAGGGCGACGTCTATCCCTACCCGCTCTACGACACGCTCACGAACAAAAAGGTCGACAAGACCTACAAAATGGTCTACCTGGAGAACCAGTACATCCGCATCGGCGTGCTGCCGGAGATCGGCGGCCGGATCTTTGAGGGAGTCGACAAGACCAACAACTACGACTTCTTCTATCGCCAGCACGTCATCAAGCCGGCGCTGATCGGGCTGATCGGCGCGTGGATTTCCGGCGGCGTGGAGTGGAACATCCCGCACCATCACCGCGCCACGACCTTCATCCCCGTGCAATACCGCACCGAAGAGAACGCCGACGGCAGCAAGACCATTTGGGTCGGCGAGTTGGAACTCCGCCACCGCATGCGCTGGGCCGTGGGCTACACGCTGCGGCCGGGCAAGTCCTATCTGGAGGCGTCGATCCGCATCATCAACCGCACGCCCGTGATGAACACGATGCTGTGTTTCGCCAATGTGGCCGTCCACGCCAACGAGAACTACCAGGTGATTTTTCCGCCCAGCACGCAGTTCGGCACGTTCCACGGCAAGCGGGAGTTCGTCAACTGGCCGATCGCCACGTCGCGTTATAACGGGGCCGACTTCAGCGGCGGGGTGGACGTGAGTTGGTACAAGAACCACGTCGCGGCCAACTCCATCTTCGCCTGGAACTACGAGGACGATTTCTTCGCCGGCTATGACCACGGCCAGCAGGCGGGCCTGATGAGCGTGGCCGACCACAACGTCGCGCCGGGCAAGAAGCTGTGGACCTGGGGCAACGGCCCGCGCGGCCGGATGTGGGACCGCATCCTCACCGACGACGACGGCCCCTACATCGAACTGATGGTCGGCGCCTATTCCGACAACCAGCCCGATTACTCCTGGCTCCAGCCCTTCGAGACCAAGTCGTTTTCGCTCTACTGGTACCCGTTCCGGCAGATCGGTGGCGTGAAGAAGGCCAATCTCGATGCGGCCGTCAATCTTGAAGTCAAGGACGGCAAGGCGACGGTCGGCTTCTGTACCACGGCGGCATATCCGGCGGCACTCGTTAGCCTCAGTGCCGGCAATCGCGTGCTGCTGAGTGAAATGGTTGCGATCGATCCAGGCAGACCCTTCGTGAAACAGGTCACTATCCCGAACGGCATTGACGAGCACGATTTGGTGGCGTCGCTGACATCCGCCGGGATGGAACTCGTCTCCTACTCGCCGATTCGGCTGGAGAAGAAGCCCATGCCCGCGCCGGTGACGCCGCCGCTGCCACCGCACGAGATCAAGACTACAGAGGAATTGTACTTGGCCGGGCTGCGGATCGAGCAGTTCCACGACCCGTTGCACCACGCCGAGGCATACTGGCAAGAGGCGCTCCGCCGCGATCCGGGCGATGTCCGCGTGAACACAGCCATCGGCATCGACTGCATCAAGAAGGCCCGCTACGCCGACGCCGAAAAGAACTTGCGCAAGGCCATCGAGCGGCTGACCGACAAGTACACCGCACCGAAGGATGGCGAGGCGATCTATTACCTCGGGATCGCGCTCAAGGCCCAGGGCAAGACCGACGAGGCGTTCGCCACGCTTCACAAGGCGACTTGGAGCATGGCCTGGCGATCGCCGGCTTACCTGGCGCTGGCCGAGATTGCCTCCACGCGAGGCGACATTTCGGACGCGCTCACATTCGCCGAGCAATCGTTGCAGGCCAACGCGCTCAACCTCCGCGCCTTACCCTGAAGGCCGCGACCCTGCGTCATCTTGACCGCCCCCAGGAGGCCCTGGAGGTGTTGGCACAGGCCTCGCGCCTTTGCGATCCGTTGGATGTGCGAGTAATGGCTGAGCGTTGGCTAGTTTCCGACAGCCAGGACGACGAAAAGGTCCTGGTCGACGCCATGACTCAGCATCCGGCAACTGCCGTGGAGACTGCCGGCGAGTATCTCGATGCTGACCTCTGCTACGACGGCATGAGGATTCTCTCGTTGATAGCGCCGTTGGCGAAGGACGTAGAGACCAACTCACATGGTCCGTCGTCGCCATCCCCGATGATTCCATACTACTTGGCCTTATTATTCTCACACGCGGGAGGGCTTCATGGAGCCTGGGTTGACCATTTGTACAAAGTGGCCGGTCGAATGCCCCACGACTACTGCTTCCCGTTCCAGCCCGAAGCGATTGACGTCTTGCGGGCAGCCATGAAGGCCAACCCGCGCGACGCCCGGCACCCTACTACTTGGGCAATCTGCTGTACGACTGGCAACCGGATGAGGCGGTGAAGCTCTGGGAGCAGTCGGCGTCGCTCGACCCGTCCAACGCGATTGTGCTCCGCAACCTGGCCATCGCCTATTCGCACCAAAACCTCCCCTCTCCCGCTTCGGGAGAGGGGCCGGGGGTGAGGGCTGTTCCCGCTTCGGGAGAGGGGATGCTTGGAAAGGCCATTGCCATCATGGAGAAGGCCGTTGCCTGCGAGCGCAAATACCCCATCCACTTCGCCGAGCTCGACGAACTGTACGCCGCCGCGGGCACGCCGGTGGAAAAGCGGCTGGCTGTGCTCGAAAAGCACGCGGACATTGTCGCCAAACGGGATGATGCCGTCTCGCGGCTGATCGCCTTGAAGATTTTCGTGGGCAAGTACGACGACGCGATCCAACTCATGACCGGCCGGCGTTTTGCCGTCTGGGAAGGCGGCACGTTGACGGTCGCCGACTCCTGGATCGACGCCCACCTGCTCCGCGGCCAGCGGCGGCTCGACGAGAAACGTTACGCCGAAGCCCTGGCCGATTACCAATCAGCCGGCCAGCTTCCGGAGAACCTTCCCGCGGAGCGCCAGGATAGCCGCGAGGCCGAAGTCAGCTATTGGACCGGCTGCGCCCATGAAGCCAGCGGCGACCTGGACCAGGCGAGGGCCGCATGGCGCAAGTCGGCTGCCGCCAGAGCGGCCGATTCCCCGCGCCCTCGCCGCGGCGGCGGCGCCAGCGCGCAAAGCTATTACCAAGCCGCGTCTTTGGCGAAACTCGGCCAGGCCGATGAAGCCCGGCGGATCTTTCAGGCAATGGTCGAATCGGCCCAGGGGTTGCTCAAACGAGCCTCGTCACCAACTGATTCCACCCCGCCCTCCGACGGGCAGCCGTCGCGACGTTCTCCCCGGACCCAATCGGCCCAATCGCACTATCTGACCGGCCTGGGATATCTCGGGCTGAACGAAAAAGACAAGGCCCGACAGGAACTGAGTCAGGCCCTGGAGATCAGCCCGGACCATTTGGGGGCGAAAGAAGCGCTGGCCAAGCTGCCCCAATGACCGGCGGATCGAGAGATGGCCATTTCTTGGACTTGAACACCGCCACTACCGGACGGTAGGACCGTCTCGAAAGGCTGCTCACGTCGTTCCGCCTCACGAACGACGCTTGACACTCCCCCGGTAATCGACCAGACTGGGGAATCGCCTTTGCCCGCCTCTCAGGAACCCGCCATGCCTCGACGAGCCGCTCTCTCCGTTGCCGTTCTGCTATTGAGCCTGCTGACGCCTGCACCGGGCCGGACGGCGCCGCCGGACGCGGCGTGGACCACGTTCGACGGGGTGTCGATCCCGGTTCCTCCGGCGGAACACCCCCGCCTTTACCTCCGCGCCCGCGATATTCCCGATCTCGAGCGCCGCACGACCAACCCCGTCTTGAAGCCCTATTGGGACAGGCTTCAGGAAGCAGCAAAGAACAGACCGGCCACTGCGGTCGAAGTCGATGCCCTCCGTTACCTGCTGACTCGCGATGCGGACCTGGGGCAACGCACGGCCGCCGCGGCGCTCAAGCTGCTCGAAGACGCGAAGTTCAGTGTGCGCAAGCGGGACGTCGCCCGACCGATCGGGCGGCTGATGGTCACCGGCGCGATCGTCTACGATTGGTGCTATCCCGTTCTCACTGCCGATCAGAAGAAGGGTTACGTGGAGCAGTTGCTGAAGCTGGCCCGCAGCCTGGAGTGCGGCTACCCGCCGCCCAAGACGCACGCGGTGACCGGACACTACTCCGAGTGGATGCTGATGCGCGACATGCTCTCGGCCGGCGTCGCCATTTACGACGAGTTTCCGGAGATGTACCAGTTGGCGGCCAATCGCTTCTTCGGCGTCTTTCGGCCGGTCCGCAACTGGTTGTACCAGGGACACGCATTTCATCAGGGCTCGGCGTACGGCTTGTTCCGCAACGGTTGCGAGATGTTTCCGCTGTGGATCTTCGACCGCATGGGGGCGGGGCCGGTGTACGACCCGGCCCTGCAGTTCGTTCCTTACCAGTGGATCTACATGCGGCGGCCGGACGGTCAGTTGCTCCGCGCGGGCGACCACTACGCCGGGTCCGCACCGCAGAAAATGGCCTCCTTGCTCAACGCCAGCTTCTACAAGGACCCGTACGTGCTGGCCGATGCCCTCAGCGATCCTAGTTCGGTCGATCCGCTATTCACGTTCCTCTGGCGCGACCCGGACCTCAAGCCGCGTCCTGTCTCCGAACTGCCGCTTTCCCGTTACATGGGCTTGCCTTACGGGTGGATGATCGCCCGGACCGGTTGGGACGCCAAGAGCGTGATCGCCGAGATGAAGATCAACGCCTACAACTTCAACAACCACCAGCATCTGGATGCCGGCGCCTTTCAGATCTACTGCCAGGGGCCGCTGGCGATCGATTCGGGGTTGTATGACGGAGACGCGGGCGGCTACGGCGGCAAGCACGACATCAACTACAGCAAGCGCACCATCGCCCACAATTGCCTCCTCGTCTACGATCCGGCCGAGAAGTTCGCGTTCTACAACAGCCCGGTCGCCAACGACGGCGGGCAGAAGTTTCCCAACTCGGCCCGCGAGCCCGGCTCGCTGGACGACATGCTGGCGAACTATCGCACGGCGGACGTTCTGGGCGAGGGCTTCGGGCCGGACACGCAGCAGCCCGCCTACACCTACCTAAAGGGCGACCTTACCCGCGCCTACGGCAGCAAGGTCAAGAGCGTGCAACGTTCGTTCGTGTTCCTCAACCTGGCCAAGTCGCCGGTCCCGGCGGCCCTGATCGTCTTCGATCGCGCGGTCGCGGCCAAGCCGGAGTTCAAGAAGTATTGGCTGCTGCATTCGATGGAGAAGCCGCAGATCGACGGCGCCCGAATCACGGTGGCGCCGGAGCAGCGCGGCTGGCGCGGCAAGCTGGTCGACGAAGTCTTGCTGCCGGCCCAGGCCGAGATCACTCCCGTGGGCGGACCGGGCAAGGAGTTCTGGGTCTTCGGCGAGAACTTCCCCAACAAGCCGCGGGGAAGCAATCTCAAGGAATTTGAACCCGGCGAGTGGCGGGTCGAGGTATCGCCCCGCGCGGCCGCCGAAGCCGATCACTTCCTCAACGTGATGCAGGTCATGGACCGCGAGGCGTCGCCGCTGGCCGTCAAGCGTATCGACGACGGCCGCTTGATCGGCGCGCTGCTGGGCGACACGACCATTTTCTTCCAGCGCGACGGACGCCGCACGGACCAAGCGGTCACTTTGCGTTCGCAGGGCGCGCGATTCCTGGTGACGGATCTTGCCGAGGGGACCTGGCGGGTGTCGCGCGACGGTGCGGCATTAGACCCACCGCTGCAAGTATCCGCAGAATCCGGAACTCTCTGGTTCGAAGGCCCGCCGGGCAGCTATACCTTGCAGCGCTAATCGTTGCTAGGTGTCTGGGGATCAGTCTTCTGACACACACAAGATGTCGGGTTGGGTGGCACGGGCAGCTTGTCTGCCCGTGTTGAGTGCCGCGGGCGGTTCATCTCCCTCAGCGGCCTACACGGGCAGACAAGCTGCCCGTGGCACCCGACAACTTCGCTATGTCCGACGGCTAGTCGTCCGAATCGTACAAGACGGCCCAGGCCGGATAGGTGTCGTCGCGGCCGCCGCTGGGAGTGCCATAGGATGCGGTTCAGCGTGTCCTCGTCCGCTTCGTCGACCTCATCCAGTGGCAACCGCATCGAGACCTCGGCCCAGTGCCGCTGCTGCGGGTCGCTGATCTCCGACAACAGCGGATTGATCCGGTCCAGCGGGATGTTGTTCTTCAGCGCCTGATAGGGCCTCAGATCGGGCCGATCCGCGAAGCAGCTCGCCATCGGCGTGGCCGAGGCGTCGAACTGGTTCATCGGCGGCAGGCCGAGAATCAGCTCGATCGTGCGGACCATGCTCGTCTGGTTGTAGTTCGTGCTGTCGACCACGTGGCGGCGCGTGTAGGGACTGAGGACCAGGGCCACCGTGCGATGCCCGTCGATGTGGTCGAACCCGTTCTGCGGATCGTCCTCGACGACGAAGATGCAGGTTTCCGGCCAGAACCGGCTGCGGCTCATGGCCTCGACGATCCGGCCCAGGGCCAGGTCGTTGTCGGCCACGGCGGCCTCCGGCGTGGCGTTGCCGGGCCGCGTGCCCGACGTGTGGTCGTTCGGCAAGGCCATGATCATCAGGTTCGGCATTTCGCCGCGCCGCTCGAACTCGCCGCAACTCCCGCAGGAACTGCTCGGCGCGGTACTGGTCGGAAACGGTGATCGGGAAGCCGATCAACGTGGGACAAATGTACGGCTCCAGCGTCTTGATCGTCGCCGTGGCTCGGATCTCGATCTTGCCGCTCCCGCTCCAGAAAATCCCGGTAGCAGTCGAGGAACGCGGGATTGGCGGTCCGGGCCCGATCCTTCCAACGGACCGTCGCTTGCACGAACTCGCCGTATACCCGCAGCGTTCGGCCGCGGGCCAGGGCGTTGTCCCAAAGAAACCCGCTGCGGGCGTAGGCCATCGCGTCGTTGCCATCGTGAGGGTAGCTCCGCGGCCAGCCGCCGAACGATTTCTCGAGGTAATCGGTCACGTAGGCCTCGTCGGTCCACTGGTGGCCGTCGGCGCTCGAGCACGCCGCTGCAATAGAAGTTGTCCAACAGCACGAACTCGTCGGCCAGCTTGTGATGATTGGGCGTCACGTTCTCGCCGAAGATGCACAGCCGCGGGTCGCCTTCGCCGCGGGCAACGTCGCCAAGAACCTGGTCGTAAGTCCGGTTCTCCTTGATGATGTACAGCACGTGCTTGAAGACCGAAGGCTCGCCGTGCCGCTCGGGCACCGGCCGCGGCGGGCGGTCCGTGCGCGGCGACGAAAGCGACTGCCGGGCTGCCGAGAGCCGGTTGTTGGCCAGCACCGTCTCCGTCAGCCGCGGCAGTTCGTCGGCCTTCGGCAGCGGCGACCAGCGAAACGCGTGCCCACCGGGTCCAGCGAGTTGTAGCCCCAGACGATTTCGCCCTTGACTTTGCGTTTCCCCTTGGCGTCGGTGTTGCGCGAGCCGATCCCTTTGACGTTGGCCACGTAGAGCGCCTGCCGCTGCGGGTCGAAGGCCAAGCCCGGCCGGATACCAGCCCGTCGGCAGGCAGCCCAACGGCCGGCTCTGCGGCGGATCGAAGGCCACGACGCGCCACGGCGTTGTTGCCGCCGTTGGAGACGTAGAGCGTGCGGCCATCGCGGCTGAACGCCAAGGCGTTCGGCGCACTGCCCAACAGAAGTTCCGGGGCGGGCCGCGTGGAGATGGTTTCCACCACCTCGTCGCGCCCGGTGTCGATCACCGAAACCGTATCGCTGTTGGCGTTGGCCACGCAGACGAAACGGCCGTCGGGCGAGGCCGCCAGCCCCGAGGAGTGCGAGCCCACGACGATCTCCTTGAGCACGCGGCCCTGTGCCGGATCGACGACCGAAACCGAGCCGTCGGAGGCGATATGGGACTTCGCGATCGACGCGGACCGCCGCGGCGCGGCCCGAGGGACCCGCCACGTCGCCCGGCTGGGGATGCCGTCCGGCCCAATTGCTCACGTAGAGCTTTCCCGCGGCGAAGACCACGTCGTAGGGCGCATTGCCGACGGGGATTTGCCGCAACACCCGGCCGGAGTCCAATTCGATTTCCGCCACCGTATTGCTCAGGTTGAGCGCTGCCCAGAACGTCTTGCCTTGCGGGTCGAGCGTCAGGCCGGCGGGGACGTCGTTGCCGGTTCGGCCTTCCGGCAGCGGCGGCAGCGGGATCGACCGGACCGCTTTCAATCCGCCCTCGGCGTCGATGGCGTACTCTTGGATCGTGCCCTTGATGTTGGAGGCCAGCAGGCTCGCGCCGTCGCGCGTGAAGATGATGCCGGTGAAGCTGCCGCTGAATCTCTCCGCCTGCCCGGCGATCCGCCGGGCGTCGAGATCGACCGTCAGGACTCGGTTATGGCAGAGCACGCCCAACCAGCGGCGATTGGGGCTCAAGGCCAAGGCCGTGGGGCGGCTCGAAAAGGCAATCTGTTGTCCCAACGGCGATAGCACCTGGTTGGTGGGCACGATGACCCGTTGACCGTCGCCGTCGCCCAAGCGGAGCCGGTCATAATTCTCGGGCGTGATGGGGCGACTCTCTTCGGTTCCGACAGCCGGCTCGGCGCCGGCGACCAGGGCCACATGCGATGAAAGGGCCGACAGTGCCAACGCTACGACCGTCCCAAGAGTGCGAACGCGGATCATTCGGTCTTTCCTTTCCGTGCGGCAGTTGACTGTCGAAAGAACAGCGATTCTCCGCCGTACTCCGCACCATTTTACCGGCTCCGGGAATGTTCGAGCAATCCCCGGCGGCATGACCGCTTCCGTCGCAGAAATTGCCTTCGTACACCCACAAACCGACTCTTTCAACCGGCCGTCAGGAATCTTTGATCTTGGCCAGTTCCGCTTCGGCGGCGGCGAGCTGCTGCTCGATCGACTTCAGCTCGCTGGGATCGTCATTCTGTTTTCTCGCCCCGGCCAGTTGCTGTCGGAGCGTCTGAATCCGCTGTTGAAGGACGTGCGACTTCTTCTTGACTTTTTTGTCCATGTGAGCATGTCCGTTATTCGTTGTTTCGCGTGTCGACCCGGAAGTTCAAACGGTCGATAGGAACCGAACGTTCGAGACAGCGGAGTCTTAAACCGCCAGCTTCCGCTGGCGGCTTTGCCACCGCTTCTTTTCGTCTCCCCAACTCGTCACTAACCACTAACTCCCCTCCACTTCTCCACCATCGCCAGCGCCTCGGCCTTGGTGCGAACCTCTCCGTCCAACTGGGCGGCGCGGAGGCGCTGCAACAGCGTCTTGTACTCGCGGCCCGGACGGAATCCCGTGGGCCAGCAGATCGTCGCCGGTCAGCAGCGGCGGCGGATCGAGCACCTCGCGGGGCTGGCGCCAGCAACGACCGGCAATAGGCCGCCGCCTCGGCGCCCGCCGGCGAGGCCGCCTCGATCAGCGCCAGCAAGTCGTCGATGCCCTCGGCCACCAGCAGCGGCTGGAGCGCCGACCAGCGCATCGCTCGGGCGTCTGCCAGCGCCGTCGTGATTCTCCACGAGCCAGCAGACTCGCTCGCGTCTCCTTGTTCGACAGCCGCCAGCGCCGGCACACGGCGGCCGCCCCGGCGGCGTCGACGCACGGATACAACAGCGCGGCCAGGGCCAGCGGAAAGCCGCACTCGCCGCCCAACCGCGAGAGCAATTCCAGCGTGTCGTCGAGCCGTCGCCGCTGGGCGTCGTCGCGGGGCACGATCTCCGGCAGCACTTCCGCCGCCAGCCCGGTCTCCAGCATCAGCCGCACGCCGGCCGCCCGGCTGGGATCGGCCAGCAGCCGCCGCATCTCCATGGCGATCCGCTCGGGGCTGACGACGTGGATTTCGGCGGCCATCTCGGCGATGGCCGCCCGGGCCTCGTCGTCGAGCGCGAAATCCGAAGGTGGCCGCGAACCGCACGGCCCGCAGCATCCGCAGCTTGTCCTCGGCGAAGCGGTCGCGGGCGTCGCCGATGGCGCGGACGCGTCTTGGCGGCCAGGTCCTCCTGCCCGCCGACGAAGTCGATCACCCGCTGCTCGATCGGATCGTAGAACAGGCCGTTGATGGTGAAGTCGCGGCGCGAGGCGTCTTCCTCGGCCGAGCTGAAGGCGACGCTGTCGGGATGGCGGCCGTCGCTGTAGGCGGCGTCGCGGCGGAAGGTGGTCACCTCGACCGTGCCGGCCGCCTTCGGCCCGATCACCGCAATCACCCCGAAGGCGGCGCCGATGGCCAGGGTGCGGCGGCGGCCGAACAGCTCGCGGACCTGCTCCGGCGTGGCGTTGGTGGCCACGTCGTAGTCCTTGGGCGTGCGGCCGAGCAGTTGATCGCGGACGCAGCCGCCGGCCCAATAGGCCTCGAACCCCGCCCCGCGCAGCCGGCGGACCACCTCGACGGCGAAACGGCGTTGTTCTTCGGGCATTGAGCATCAGCGTGAACGTGCATTGTGAACGTCGAATGGTCCAATTTGCAAGCACGCACGCGCAAGAAATCGCCGATGCGCAAGGTCGTTACGGCAGCGCGTCGTTGACCAACTCCACCACGCGCTGCCGGGCGGCGGCGTCCCAGGCGAAATGATATTCCAGCCCCGGCCGGAGAAAACAGAGCGCCAACTCCGCCGGCGGGCGATTTCAGGATCCGCTCGGCGGCCAGGGCGTACACCAGCATCTGCATCTCGTACGCCGCCGCCGTCGCCGCCAGCGTGTCGGCCGTCACGCGATTGGTCTTGTAGTCGACCAGCCGCCACTGGCCGGCCGCGTCGCGGTAGAGGCAGTCGATGAAACCTTGCAGATAACGCCCTGCTGCGGCACGACCGCCGCTTGCGGTTTCGCAGCCGTCGGGCGGCCAGGCCAGCAGGAACTCCAACTCGCGGTACACTTCCTTGGCCGCGGCGATCTCGGCGGCACGCGGCGACGCGAGAAACCGCCCGATCATCTCGATCGGCTCGTCCAACGCGGCCTTCGGCCTCCGGCAGTTGTTCCTCGGCGTGACGCCGCACCAAGTCGGCGACGTCGCCCGGCCGGGCGAAGTCGATCTCGGCCAGCACGGCGTGGACCAGCGTGCCGAGGCCGCGGGCGTCCAGCGGCGGCTCGGCCGACGCGTCGGCGTCCAACGGGCTGGCCTCGCCGCCGGCCGGCTGGGCGTGGAGCTTGCCGGTCAGACGCGAGAAGGAATACTGCCGCCGCGCGGTCGGCGTCGTAGGGCACCGGCGCCAGGTATCGCGGCCGTCGGCCCTGGCCCGTCGGCGGCCATCTGCCGGGCCTTCTCCACGATCTTCATCAGGTCGCGCCGCTGCCGAAGATCGACGGGCTTGGAGTGGATCGCCGGCTCGGTGGTGGTTACCTTGACCCTGAAGCGCGTCCATAAAGCCGCGACCGGTGGTCGCGCCGAGGACTTGGCGCGACCAGCAGTTGCGGCTTCGTGCTCGGCGCGACCACCGGTCGCGGCTCTTGTCAGCTCCCGTCATCAGATCGAACCGCCTGCCGATCAGTTCCATCCACGGCCCGGCTGGCCTTGCCCGGCTCCTCCACGCCGGCCGAGAGGATCAGGTAGTCGGCGGCCCGCGTGGCGGCCACGTAGAGCAGCCGGCTGAGTTCCGCCAGCTCCTCGTCGTTCTCGGCCACCATCAACAGGTCGTAGCCGGTCGTGGCGTCGGCGTCCTTGAACATCGGCCCGAGCTGCGGCGTGAAGGCCACCGGCGGCCCCATCACCCGCCGCGGCCGGCCCACGTCGGGCACGATCACCACCGGAAACTCCAGCCCCTTCGCCTGATGGATCGACATCAGCTTCACCACGTCGGTCGATTCCGGATGGGTGGCGGCCAGCGGCTCGTCGGGCTGCCGGGCGACGAACTCGGAAAGCTGCGTGATGAAGTCGGAGAGCGTGAAGATGCCGGCCCGGTCGAAACTCCGCGCCTGCTCGATCAGCTTGTGCAGGTTGGCCAGTTTCCGCTCGCCGAGGAACTCGGCCAGCAGCAGGGCGTCGTAGCCGGTCCGATCCAGCGCCTCGTGGATCAACTGGGCCACGGGCAGGCGGTCCTTCATCGGCCCGCAGCTCGCGGAGCGTGGCCGCGGCGTACTCGGCCACGCTGCTCGCTGCTGGTCGATGTCGAGTTCCTCCGGCAACTCGCCGTCGAACAGCCCGTCGGCCAGTCCGTCGCGGTCCTGCGACAAGCCAGAGCAGCGTCTCGTCGAGAAGTCCGAACATCGGGCTGCGGAGCACGCCGGCCAGGCTCACCTCGTCGCAAGGGCTGTTGATCGCCCGCAGCAGGTTCAGCAGGTCGTAGATTTCCTGCTGGGCGTAGAAGGCGTGTCCGCCGACGAGGTAATAGTCGATGCCGTAGCGCCGCAGGGCCTCTTCGTAGTATTCGACGTTCGTCAGGCGCGGAACAGCAGGGCGATGTCGCCCGGCTGGACCGCCCGGACCGCCGGCTGACCCGCCTTGGCCGCTTCCTCGTCCCAGACGATCTTCTCGCCCGCGTCGAGCATGGCGCGGATGCGGCGGGCGATCCAATCGGCCTCGCGCCGCCGGAGCCGCTCGCGTGGCGCCATGTCGTCCGTCGGAGTCGAGAAAGCCGCGACCGGTCGCGCCTCTCCCGTTGGGAGAGGGTTCAGCGTGCAGGGCATGTGGTTGCGCGACTCGCCTTCGCGCCTCACCCTGGCCCTCTCCCAGCGGGAGAGGGTAGACATCGCTGGCCCACAGAAACTCGACCGCCGGCGTCGGGCCGACCTGCGGACGGTGCGGCCGCAGCGGCTCGTAGTCCGGCCCCAATTCCTCGCCGAACAGCGCGTTGACGAAATCGAGCACCGCCGGCTGGCTGCGGAAGTTCAGCGACAGCGGCAGCCGCCCCGCCGCGGGAATCTCCTCGCGCAGCCGCCGGAACACGTGCGGATCGGCGCCGCGGAAACGATAGATCGACTGCTTGTAGTCGCCCACGAAGAACAGCTTGCCGCGGAGGTACTCGTTGTCGCACAGCGCCTTGACCAGTTCGACCTGCAAGCGGTCGGTGTCCTGAAACTCGTCGACCAGCAGCAGGCGGATCTGCGCGGCCAGCCGTTTGCGCAGCCCGCCGCTGCTCGGGCCCGACCAGCAGATCGCGGGCGCGGATCAGCAGGTCGTTGAAATCCAGCACGCCCAACTCTCGTTTCTTCCGGTCGTATTGCTCGGCCACCTCGGCGGCCAGGCCGAGCACTTGCAGGGCGATTTCGGCGGCGGGCCGGGCCGCGGCCGCGTCGAATTGCATCTGCTCTTGGACCTTGTCGATCGCGTCGCGCAACTCCTTGGCGGCGTCGCGGAACCGCTCGATAGACCTCCTCGCTGACCCAGTCCTTCTTCGTTCCGCCGCCCTGCACCTTGGCCGCCTCGCGGATCGCCGCCAGGTCGGCCAGCCGGCTGCTGCGCTCTCCGAGAGCTTGGGAAGCTGCTTCGCAGCAGGAAATCGCACCGCTCGCGCATCTTGGGATGGGCCGGCGGATAGCGCATGGCCATGATCGAGCACGCGTTCGGGCCGCGGCCGACTCGCTGATCTGACGCAAGACTCGCGGCACGGTGTCGCGGCGCCAGAACTCTTCCCACCGCGCCGCCAGGCCGTCGGGCGTCTCGCCGCGCCACACCGGCCAGTCGATCTCCTGCCGCACGGCCAGCAGCCGGGCGATCATGTCGCGCAGCCGATCCAGGCCGAACCGCGTCACCAGCGCCAGCGCCGCCTCGTCGCGCTCGGCCAGCCGGTCGCGCAGCACGTCGTCGGTCAACTCGAACAGCAGCGTGCCGGCCTGGGCGCCGTCGAGCACGCGGAACCGCGGGTCGATGCCCGCCTCGACGGCGTGGGCGCGCAGCAGCGAGCCGCAGAAGGAGTGGATCGTGCTGATCCGCGCCGAGTCCAAGTCGCGGACCAGCTCCAGCCAGTAGTCCGCCTGATGCTCGGGACATTCCTGCAAGCGGTCGGTGGCAGGCCGTGCGGATGCGGTCGCGCATTTCGCGGGCGGCCCGCTCGGTGAACGTGATCGCCACCAGTTGGCCCAGTCGCGGCGCGGCCCGCCGGCGCCGTCCGGCTCCAATTCGGCCAAGAACCGCTCGGTCAGCACGAACGTCTTGCCGCAGCCGGCGCCGGCCGAGAGCGCGACCGAGACGCCGCGGGCGGTGACCGCCCGCTGCTGTTGGTCGGTCAAGCCCGACGGTGAAGTTCACTCGGTCGCCGTCGGCTGGCATGTCTTCTCCAAGGAACGAACCTGATTGATGCGGCAGATGGTGCTGTAAGGGCAGCGGCCGGTGCAACGCTCGTCGGCGCTGCACACGGGGAACTGCCCGCGGCGGATCGCGCGGACCAGCATCACGACCGTGTCGCCCAGGCCGGCGCGGAGTTCCTCCCACTCGGGCTCCAATTCGATGCGGCCGTCGTCGTTGCGATACATCCGCAGGGCCTGCCTCGGCTTGAAGCCGCCCTCGCGCACGTACCAGTAGCCGGCCTGCCAGGGACGGACGTCGCGGTCGACCAGCAGCAGTTCCATGGCGGCCAGGGCGTAGAGCGGCAATTGCAGGGTCGTGCCCGCCTGGATGCTCTCGGGCGTGAGCTTGATCGGCCCGCCCGTCTTGTAGTCCAGCACGTTGAACACGGTCTTGCCGGCCACCACGCCGGTGTCGATGCGGTCGATCCGGCCGGAAATCGCGCACGGTCTGGCCTTCCGCGGACGAACTCCAGCGGCTGAGCGGTCGACGGCGGCGGCTCGTCGCCGCGGCCGAACGACACCTCGAACAACTCCGGCGCCATCGGCGTGTCGAAATCCTGCCACAGCCCGGCGTATTTCTTCAACTGCTCGCGGTATTGCGACAGCCACTCGACGACCAGCCGGCGATCGACCTCGCCGAGCGCGGCCTGAACGGGATTCTCGGGCTCGGGCGGCAGCGACTCGGCGATGGCCGCGGCCAGCAGGGCGTCGAACTCGGCGGCGTCCAGTTCCAGCGGCGAGCCGGGCCGGCCCAGCCGCTCGTTCACCCGCCGGTGGAACGTGGCCAGCACGTCGTGGACCACGCGGCCGCGATTGAGCACGTCGAACTCCAGGGCCAGGTCTTCGACCGGCTCGATCTCCAGCACCCGCTCCAGGAAGAACCGGAAGGGGCAGGAGGCGTAACGCTCCAACTCGGTCGCGGCGAACGTGTGGCTGCGGCGGAAACCGGGCCGCCAGGTACGAATGTGCCTCGCGGACTCTGCAACACGCCCTCGGCCGGGCCGAAACGGTCGCGGTCCTGGCGGAGGTGGATCATCTCCAGGCCGGCGGCGAGATTGGACGCCAAGCGGCGGACGGCGAGGGCGGAGTGCCGGCCGAAGAGCGGCCACGTTCCGCCTCGATCGCCGTGGCCACCGCTTTGACGCGAAACTCGTCGGCCCTCAACGCTCGCTCGTCCGGCAGGATCCGGCCAGCAGCGCCACGTTCCCCTCCAGCGCCGTGGCGATCGCCTTGACGCGGAACTCGGCCTCGCTTGTGCGGCTCGTCGTCCGACGGAGATCGGACGCGAGATCGGTCCGCTCGATGCGCGGGATGTCGCCCCGGCCGCCGAACGCCTGCTCCACCTCGCTGCAAGAACGGGCTGGGCAGCAGCGGCTGCGCCGACTCGTCCAGCGCCGGATAACTCAGATACAGCCGCTTGCGTGGCCCGCGTGATCGCCTCGTAGAACAGCAGCATCTCCTCGCGGGTCCGTTCGGTGCGGGCCACCAAGCGGCAGGCCGGCGTCGATCAGCCGCAGGTACTCGGCCTCGCTGTAGAGGCGGTCCTCGCGGTCGGGCGGCGGAAAGACCTTCTCGGAAAGCCCGGCCAGAAACAGATAGGGAATGCGCAGCGAGCGGACGCTGGCCGCCGAGAGCACCCGCACGTAGCCCGACTCGTCGCCGCGCGTGGCCCACCCGCTCGCTGCGGAGGATGTCCGAGCAGGGCCTCGACGGCCGCGCGGCGGTCCAACTCGGGCGGACGCCGGTCGAGCCAGGCGGCCAACGTGTCGCCGGCGGCCAGCACTTCCATCAGCCGGTTCCAAGCGAGACGGTCGGAAAGGAAGAGGGAAGGCGGAAGGGGGAAGTGGGGAACTCGCCTCCGTCGATTCTTCCCCGTTCCGCCTTCCGCCCTCGCCTTCATCCATCGCCCGCAACAGGCCCGTCTCCTGGGCCAACCGCTGCCATGCCTTGGCCCATTCGGGCAGCGTGGCCCGCTCGGGCAAGGCATCGAGGGCCGCGGCCAGACGGCTCGCCACCGCCAGCGTCACAACGCCGCGGCCGCCGCTTGCGGTTCGGTCGGCGCACCGCCGGCCGCGGCTCTGGATCGGCCGATCGAAGCTGCTCGATCAGCCGCTCGCGCCCGCGGGGGATTTGCAGTCCGCGGATCGTCCGCTCGACCTCCGCAGCCGCGCGGCCGTCCTCCTGCCACTCGGGCCAGTCGGGCTGGAAGTAGTTGCTCCCCAGCACGGCCAGCAGTTGGTCGAACGGCCAGTCGTCGAGGTCCAGTTGCAGCAGCGCGACCAATGCCCGCAACGCCGGCGAGCGATCGAGCGCTTGGCCCGACTCGAACACCACGGGAATGCCCAAGCCGGCCGAAGACCTCGCTCACCAGCCCGCCGACCTCTTGCGGCAAGCGGAACACCACGG
Source organism: uncultured Planctomycetaceae bacterium (assembly GCA_963759115.1). Lineage (GTDB taxonomy): Bacteria > Planctomycetota > Planctomycetia > Pirellulales > Thermoguttaceae > CAVWXT01. The sequence continues at coordinate 304,743 of CAVWXT010000005.1, read as the reverse complement.
CGATCTCTCCCGGCCGGGCCTGGCCATCGACCAGCAGCCGCTTGATCCGGGCGGCGATCAGTTCGATTTCGCCGACCTGCCGGGCCGCCGCGAGGATCTCGATGCCGATGGCGGAGGGTTCAGGGTTCAGGGTTCGGGCGTCAGAAGTCCCGGAAGACGGTGCGTTCGATGCGGAATCCTGAACCCTGAACCCTGGACCCTCGATCCCCGGCCTTGCCCCCTCGCCCCTGGGATTCACGAACAGTGTTCGCTCCAAGTGTGCCATGGCCGGCCACTGGGCCTGCGACGGCCGCGGCAGCTCCTCGACGATCAAGGCATCGCCGTGGCGACGCCGAAGCTCGGCCAACGTCTTCAGCGGCTTGGCGAACAGATCGGTCCGCCGCGGCTCCGGCTCCAGCGGCAGCGTGATAGATCTCCTTCGCGCGCGCCGCGAGAATCTCGATGATCTCGTGCTGCGTCCGCGTGAAGTCGGTGAAGCCGTCGACGACAACAAGTTGCAAATGATGAATGATGAATGATGAATGATGAATGGCAATCGCGTTGCCAACTGTTGACGTTGCTTCGGTCAATTCATCACTCATCATTCCACGTTCATCATTCTGCGCCCCCCGGGCGAGCACGTCCCGCGCCGACCAGAACCGGCCTTCGGCATCGAACAGGCCGTGCTCCCGCAGCGACTGCTGATAGGCATCGTAGATCTCGAACAGCTCGACGTCTTTGTCGCCGAGGCTGCGGGCGGCGCAGGCACGGTGAAACTCTTCGGGCCAGATTTCCAGCCGCTTCAACTCGCCGATGAACTCGCAGACCATGTCCACCAGTCCGCCGGTGGCCGCAATCGACTGGAAATGCGCCAGCCGGCCGCGCGCCGACTGCTCGGCGATGATCTGGCGGACCAACTCGCGTTTCATCAGGCGGGTGATGGGACGCAGGGGAATCCCCGCCGCGTGCAAGACGGCCTCGGCGAACTTTTCAAACGTCATCACGCCCGGACTGAAGCAGCCGGCGAAGTCCCCGTCGAACAGCCGCTGCCGGACTTCCGCCGCCGCCCGCCACGTCGGCGCCAGCCAGAGCACGCGCGGAAAAGGGGACAGGTCCAATTTGCCGGAACGGCCCAAAGGGTGCTCCGCACAAATTGGACCTGTCCCCTTTTCCGCTGGCGGCGGCACGAGTGCGGCGCGATAGCGGGCCAACAATCGCTCGGTCTTGCCGCTACGGGCCGGGCCGCACAGGACGACCACGCGGGCAGACCGCCGTGAAATTCCCAATACTTGCAACATGGTCAGCTCTCCTGCGTCGGAAGGGCCTGCGTTCCCGAAGGGGACAGTCCCATTTTTGTGGCGTCCTGCCACAAAAATCGGGACAGTCCCCGTCGGAACGCGTTGGCGTGAGAGTCGGCGTCCACCCGTTCCACCGTCACACTCCGCACACTTTTTTCCCGCATTTCGCCGAGCTTCGATGTCTCGCATTCTGGCGGACGGACGGATTTTGTCAATCAACGCGTCCTCAAAGGCGGAAAACATTCAACCCAAAGCGCCCAGAGCCCCCGTAATTCATCTATAGTGGCATCTGCACACCACCACATGGTATTGCTAAAAGTTAACAAATGGTTCGGCCAAGGTTAACAAAGCGTTTGACAAACTCGCGACGAAACTGCTAGAATCGAAATCGCCGAAAGGGATATGCGCATGTAGGTTAGTGCGCAGGAGGGCACGGGACCGCGGAAAATGAAGACACCTTGGGGGTCGAGGGCCGTTGGTTCGGCAGACCCTCGGGCGAAGCGACGACGGGTCGGCAATTCGTCATTGTTGTAGGTTCTTCTGGCGTGTGTTCTATCTTCCGCGATTTCGCGTTCTCTCGTCTCTGCCGGGGGAGTTCCATCGTTGCGGCGGCGGTCGCCGCGCAGGTGTTCTGTTTCATCATTCTTTTTTCTCGAGGGAGGTGGTCTCGATGATCACTCGTACGAAGAGGAGAGGGTTTACCCTCATTGAGTTGCTGGTGGTGATTGCCATCATCGGCGTGTTGATCGCCCTGCTATTGCCGGCGGTCCAGGCGGCGCGGGAAGCGGCCCGGCGCACGCAATGCATCAACAACTTGAAGCAGATCGGCTTGGGGATCCACAACTTCATCGATGCCAAGAAGACCTTTCCCAAGAACGGCTTCGAGGTCGGCGGAACCCCCACCACCTTTGGCTCGGTGGTTGGCTGGAGCTTCCTGGTGAGGATCCTGCCCATGATGGAAAATACTGCGCTCTACGAAAACCTCCCCATCGCGTCGAGCGACGTGGCCGGCGTGCTGACGACGGAGATGGGGTACGGCGCGGGCCAACTGACCCCGACGCTGGTCTTGAACGACTCGCCCCCCGCCGAGCTCTTCTGCCCCAGCAATTTGCACGACCACATGGCCAACCCCAACGCGAGCGCCATGGGCACGAAGTTCGGCCTGACCAATTACAAAGGCATCGGCGCCTCGACCATCGCGGCTTTGAACGTGGGCCTGCAACCCGGCCAAATCGCCACCCCGACTGCCGGCCGACCCTCGGATGCAGGCAATGGCTTGTATAGCTCTGATTGGGCTCGTTTCCCGGATGGGCTCATGTTTGTGGGACCGCCGGCCCAGGTTATCAAACCCGTCGACATCGTGGACGGATTGTCTCACACCGTCGTCGTCGGTGAGACGATCGACAACACGCCGGCCACGATTCTCTCGGGCGGTAGCCGTTGGATTTTCGCCTCCGACTGTACTATGGTCGGGCTGGTGCGGCAAGACGCCTCCGGGGCCACCATCTCGGACGCCCTGGGCTGCATCCATTTCTCCGGTTCGCAGAGCGAAGGGTATTATTACCCAACCAACCTGCTGGGGACCGTGGCGACTGCGTCCCCCGGGTCGGCCCAGCCGGCCTATGGCGACGAGAACCCGTGGCCTGCCTACCATCTGTATCGTACCTACCTGTCCTTCAAGTTCGATGGCGCCGATGCGATCAACCCCGCCGACGGTGCGCCTATGTATCCGACATTCGGCATGGGCGCCCCCGCGACCAACGCGAACAGGCCTATCTACGGGCCGGGTTCTGGGCATCCCATGTCGGTCAATCACCTGTTGGCGGACGGAGGGGTGCTGAGTATCCCCAAGGACTGCGACGTCTCGGCGTACTTCTTCATGATCACCCGCAGCAACGGCGATCCGAATCCGTTGCAGACCAATACGCGATATTAATTCCTATGTTGTCTAGCGTCCTGTTTCCCGCCGTGGGCCGGAAGCACAAGCGTTGCGGCGGCGGTCGCCGCGGAAAGATCTTTTTTTCATCATTCTTTTTTCTCGAGGGAGGTGGTCTCATGATCACTCGTACGAAGAGGAGAGGGTTTACCCTCATTGAGTTGCTGGTGGTGATTGCCATCATCGGCGTGTTGATCGCCCTGCTGTTGCCGGCGATCCAAGCGGCGCGGGAATCGGCCCGCCGGGTCACCTGCATCAACAATTTGAAGCAGATCGGCTTGGCGTTCCACGATCACCTCGACGCGAAGAACACGTTCCCCTGCCCGGGCACCCCGGACCCGAGCAACACGCTCGGCATGTTGTTCACGTCGGGGCCGACGAGTTTCAGCTTCCTGGTGGATCTGCTCCCCTACGAGGAGTACGGCAATGTCTATGACACCCTGCCGATCAAGTCGGGCGCCGGTCAGCCCAGCATGGTCGACGTCCAAAACGGCGGACAGGGCCCCTTCGGCATTATCGCCCTGACGTTGAACCTGACGATGCCCTGCTACACGTGCCCCAGCGATCCCAAGGAACGCTTCAAGATCCCGTTCTCTGTCGACAACGGGAACTGGTGGTGGGATGGGTGCATGTGGTGCAATTCCAGCTACGTGGGCATGTGCGCGACGACGAAGGACGCCTTGCGATACGGCTTGTGGCCCACCCAGGTCACCTGCCCGTACAGCCCGGTCCCCATCGATCCCCGGAGGTTCCCGGACGGGCGCTGTTCCCCAACGGCAAAGAGCCGAAGCTTTCGGACTTTGTCGACGGCACGTCGCGCACGATCCTGTGCGTTGAGACCTTGAACAACTTCGACGACCCGGCAATGGGCCCGGGCGAGGGTGACTACGGCGGATGGATCTTCCCCGGGGCGACGGTTCAGTTCGGCCTGCCGGGGCCGGTTCCCTGCAATCTCAACAACCCCCAGGATTTGCCCATCTACTACGACGGCTACCCCCTCGGCGGGCTCTTGCCTACGTACTGGGCGCCTAGACCGTTCGACCCGAGCAATCCCACTGGCCCGACGGCCCCCACCAGCAAGATACGGACTTACCTGTCCTATGACTTTGACGTCAAGGACGTGAACTCGTATACGAATGCTCAGGTCGACAACTCGTACCTGATGACTGGAGCGTTGCAAAACAACAATGGGGGATGGGGAAACCACGGCAACGACTGCCGACCGCAGCGCGGTCCCAGCGCAGCCCACCCGCAGGTAGTCAATCACCTGTTTGCCGACGGCTCGGCGCGAAGCCTTGCCAAGGAGACCGACGCGGCAGCTTATATGTTCCTGATTACCCGCGCCGGCCACGACCCGAACCCGGACAACATCACCAACAAGTAGTCGTACTACCACTGGTGGAAGGTTCGAGTCATGAAGTGCGGTAACGCAACTAACCTGAAAAGTGACTCGTTGCGGCGATGGTCGCCGCGTACATCGCATGTTTCATCAATTTCTTTCTTGGATGGAGGTGGTCTCATGATCACTCGTACGAAGAGGAGAGGGTTTACCCTCGTGGAGTTGCTGGTGGTGATTGCCATCATCGGCGTATTGGTCGGCCTGCTGTTGCCGGCGATCCAAGCGGCGCGGGAAGCGGCGCACCGCACCCAGTGCATCAACAACCTGAAGCAGATCGGCTTGGCCCTCAACGCCCACTTGGACGCCAAGAAGGTGTTCCCGTCGAACGGGTTTGTCGTTCAGAGTTGGCATTACTGGGAGGGCTGGAGTTGGTTGCACGACATCCTCCCGTACATGGAGTATGGGGTGTATTACAAGGCATTCCCCACGGCACAACTCATGGTCAACGGTTCCAATGAGGGAAACCTTACGAGGTGGAGCTGTATCGTGTGCGCGGCCGCCTTGGATGCCATCCCCGAGTTCCAGTGCCCGAGCAATCCGAACGCGCATTTCGGGCAGCCCTTTGCCTCGGGCGCCATCACCTGGGGCAGTAGCATGCAGTTCTTCAAGTTCGGCCTGACCAACTACAAGGCCATGGGCGCCTCTTGCATCGACAGTTACGCTCAAAGCCAGTATGCCGGCGCGTTCAACGAGCCGTACCCCGCCCGCGGTCAGCCCGATGGCGGATTTCCCCCGGCCATGGCGTTGAAGATTTCTGCCTTCGCGGATGGAACCGCGCACACGATCATGGTCGACGAGACGATCGATGACTTTGCCACGGATTGGGCGTCGGGCAGTTTCTGGCTCTTCTCCCGGTGCTGCGTGGACGTGGCCATGCCCGGACCGACGCTGGTAACGGGCATGAACACCAACAACGGATACGGTCCCCTAATCACGTTTACCAACGTGACGACCGCGACCTCCGAGTATTGGGCCCCGTTGGGCTACGTCGATGGGTTCACGACCAGGGAGCAGTACAACACGCTGGTCAACTGGGGTGGCGGGACTGCCAGTACCTATACGAACTATCGGCAGTACATGGAAATGGACTTCGCCCCCAACAAGCACGACTGGACGGCGACGAACAACCTCGGGTCGTACTACAGCCTGAACTGTCAGGCCAAGGCCACCGGCAGCGGGGGCATGAACGGCCAATGGACGGAGGTGCATTACGGGCCCTCGGCGGGACATCCGCTGACCGTGAACCACCTGTTTGCCGACGGTTCGGTACACAGTCTGATGAAGGTTACCGACGTGGCGGCGTACTTCTTCATGGTCACGCGCGACGGTCACGACCCTTTCCTGTTGGGCGAGGGTATGTAGCGACTGCGGCGGCATGAAGCTGGTTGTATGACGCGATCCAACCGCCTCCCCTGCAATCGGGGGAGGCGGTTTTTTGTTTGGCGGAAAAAGGGGGACTGGGCGGAAAAAAGGGGACTGGCTCCGTGGCCCAAGTCGGTTTGGCATTGGGAGAAACGTTGCCGCCACGGTGCCTGTCCCCTTTTTTCCGCCCGGCGCGGTGCCGCCGGGAACATCGTGCTGCCCGATTCTCCTCGGCTCGATTGTTGCACGTCGTGTGCCCGTGGGTTACTGCCAACGGTGCTCCTGCGCAGCATTTGCAGGGTGTCCTCAACTTCCCTTGTGTGGCGCGAAACGCGGGCTAATGGTCCGAGTTCTCTTGCCGCGAGGGCTGCGGTGAATCCGGAGCCGAGGTTGGTCGCGTATCACGGAAGGGAGTTCCCGTTTCATAGAGCGAAATCTTAGCCCTGACGGATTCCGCTAATGGCTGCTTGTTCTGCTGTCTGGCCAGTTCGCAGGCGCCGTGCGCCGTTTCCACAGCGTCGGCGAACCGGCCCACCTCGGCGTACGCGGCAGCCAAGGTGCCGAGAATGGCCGGTTCCCGGCGATCGGAGAGTTGGGCCGCCCGCTGGGCAAGCTCGACCGCCTCGGCGCCGTCGCGGATCGAAGCGTTCGGGTTGGTCGCCAACAACCAGGCGAGGGCGCTTAGCAGCGCCAGGTCATCGGGCCGTGAAAGTAGCGACTGACGCCGCTGGGCCACCCCCCTCAGCATTCCTTCCCGCTCGGACAGGGCCACGCCGAGGTTGTTGCGCCACCGGCGTCGTCGGGCTTGATTTCCAGCGCACGCTCGTAATGCGCAATTGCCTCGTCGACTCGCCCGCATCCGGCCAAGCTGTTGGCGAGGCTGTAATGGGCCGAAGCGTAGTCAGGCTCGGCTTTCAGGGCTGCCTGGTAGTGGGCAATGGCCTCGTCAACCTGTCCGCGGTCGGCCAGCAGAAGACCCAAATTGCGGTGCGCTTGCGCGTAGTCGGGCGTGATCTCCAGCGCCTGGAGGAAATGGGCGATGGCCTTGTCGAACTGCGCTATCCCGAACAAGCACACCGCCGAGGTTGTTGTGCATGTCCGCGTCGTCGGGCTTGATTTCCAGCGCACGCTCGTAATGCGCAATTGCCTCGTCGACTTGCCCACATTGGACCAGGGCGTTGCCGAGGTTGTAATGGGCTTTTGCGTAGTCAGGCTTGATCTTCAGGGCCGTCTGGTAATGGCCGATCGCCTCGTCCACTTGGCCGCGCTCGGCCAGCGCAGCACCGAGGTTGTTGTGGGCCAGCCAGCAATCGGGATTCTTTGCGACCGTTGTCCCGTAGAGGGTTTCAGCATCCGAATAAATCCGACTCTGCTGCCAGGTCAAGCTGCCCAACACGGCCAACACGACCATGCACACGGCATAGCCTGCCGGCCGACGCCAAAGTCCCCAGTGATCCAACAACAACGCCGCGCCGGCTGCCACAGGCGCAATGATTCCCAGGCTGGCCAAATACTGGAAATGGTCGGCCACGTACGAAAACAAGAACCAGTACACGTTCAAAAAGCCCAATACGGGAAACAGCGTGCCGACAAAAAAGAGCATCCCCGCCAGCGGCCCGCGCCACCGCCGACTCGGCCACCACAACGCGGCCAACAACAGCAGCAGCGCCAATGGGAACAGGTATTGCCACCAAATCGCCGAGTCAACCTGCCAGCGGGGGTACATAAAATGCAAATCCGCCGGCCAGAGGAGTTTGCCCAGGTAGAACCAAATCACCCGCCCCGGCAGCAAACAGCGCTGGAGGACCGTCATTGCGAAGTCAGGCCCGTCCGCACCGACCATCTTCCGTTCCGCCCAAGTAACGAACACGCCCATCACCGCGCCGATGATGAAAAAAGGCGTCAGCGGCAAGGCATCCCACCGCCACGACAGCCTTCCCCGCCGCCACCAAAAGATCACCAGCAGTGCAGCGGGCAGCGTCACCGCGACAATCTTGCTCACCAGGGCCAGCACGAATAGTCCCAGCGCCCCCAAGTACCACGCCGTGCCGCGGTTCTGGTCGAATCGGAGGTAGGCCATCGCGGCGCCTAGGTAGAACACGGCCGAGAGAGTGTTCTTCTGCTCCGTAATCCAGGCCACCGATTCGACGTGTACGGGATGCAGCGCAAAGATGGCCGCCGCCAGGTACGCCCCGGGGATCGCCAGTTGCCGCAGTAGCAGCGCCACCATCACGGCCGTCAGGGCGTGGAACAGGATATTTGCCAAGTGATAGCCGAACATGGCGTCGCCCCACAGCTTGTACTGCACCCAAAATGCAGTCTCCGACAAGGGGTAGTACTGCTGGATGGCCCCCACGTCGAACCAGATCCGATACACTCCGTGCCACGATCGCAGTTCGGGGCGGGTAATGTGGACCTCATCGTCCAAGAGGAGCCCGCCGTGCCAAACCGGCTGGTAAACCAGGACGACGGCTACCAGCAACGCGCCGATGAACATCCAGTCCTTGCGCAAAGTAACGCGGCGTGCTTTCAGAGGAGTGGCGCGGTTCCGGAGATCGGGCCGATGACGTTGAACGGCGGCTACGTTTCATGGGCTCCCACGCATTGTAGCCCATTGCGCACGCGTTCGCAAGGGTATTTGGCAGGGAAGGGGCCAGATCCGTTCTTGCGTCTCCAGCTTGTCTCGAACGGTTCCGGCCCGTTTCTTTCGCCCTGATTCTCCTGCCGGTTGTGTTCGCCACGTCTGCTCGCCCGCCGCCGTCGCATTGCTAGTCAATAATTGAAGCAGTACGGCACATCAACATTGAGTTGGGCCCTCGTGTGCAAGGTGGCCGTCTGATAAGGCAATAAGCTCCAATCGTCGGGTACACACGCCAAGATTATCCCCCAAACGTCCAAATAATACTCTCCGCTCTGCCCAACGACCCACCATTGCGCATCGTCGCCAAGACCGGAATACGTGCAACTATCGATTCCGATGCTCGTGAATGTGGAGCGAGACGGCCCCGTCATATTGCTCGGTTGCATGCTGTCAATCTTAGAGCGACTAAGCGCTGTTCCACTGACGTAGTGATGCACCTCATCGGACCAGTAGGCCGTCCCGTCCGAAATCGCCGAGTGTAGGGGTATCTCCTCACTGATTCTCGGAACGAGCAGGTTTATGCATGTCCCGGAATCATACCAATGCGAAAACGGCCTAAACGCCAACCTGATGGCAAATATGCTTGTATCTATATCCCCTTTTCCCCAGGGGTAGTTGTGATCTGCCATCCCACCGTAATCAGAATGTCCGGCCAGCGTGTAGGGGTCGGTGTCATCGGGATAAAAATAGTTGTCCAGCGGCATTATCTGCCTAACGAGGCTGCCCTCTACCATGCTCAACTCTTGACCCGAAAAGTCCACCGTGACTCCAACCACATCAAGGTAGTTCTTTTTCACGACCCCGTTAGCGTCCGCGTGGCCCCAGGGGAGATCAGTCGGCGTCCCATTATGATCGTCAGGGATAGGCCATGCGGTGGAAGGGATGATGTCGGTTGCTCTTGCCGTGTTTGGCAGGAGCCCCGAGAACGCAAGACCACCCGCCACGATTCCGGCGGTCTTGAGGAAGTCCCGGCGCGAGGGGACGCGGCCGGCGCGAACGATCTTGTCCGATGGCAGAATCAGCTTCTTGCTCATAGCGCACCTCACATAGAACGGGTTGTGAAAGAGAGAAACGCGTTGACCCACGCAAGTCTGTCCCGTGGACTTAGAATCTGACCCGGAGGCCAGCTAAATCGCTTCTGACTTTAGCACTCCTACAGACCACGTCAACAGTCGCGCTGGCGTCGCTCTAGCGTCGCTATGGCGTAACCAGACGGGGTCCGATTCTTGCCGGCGACGCGACGTCGCGCAGCGGTTCATCAGACGCTGCGCACAACCGAATCCACTTCACTTTCTCACCCGTCCCATCTCCCTCGAAATGAATGAGACGGTTCTTCTGCCCGCGATTCAGGTTGCGAATCGTGTGGTGCAGTTGTCGCTTGTGCTCTTGTCCGGCGTGCGGCGGCAGCGGGTTGTCGATCATGGCCGGCCATCCCTCCTCCTGAAAAGCAGCGAGGATTCGCTCCTGGTTCGGCGCGGGCTGACAGAATTGCTTGACAAGCGTTTCGCCGAACCAGAGACCACGGCCGGCGGGGTCCCAGTTGGGTACGAGCCGCTCAGAATCGCCGTTCGCGGCCGCTGGAATCGAACGGTCGACAACGGCCCGCGCGAGCGCTAGGCCGAGTTCCGTGAGCACGAAACAACTCCGCCTTGTGAACGTCCGACCGGCGGACGGACGGAAGCAGCGTGCTTTGCCGTTCCGCCGCACGACTTCTCGTGCGTGTTCCACGTATCCCTTCGAGAGCAACCAGCGAAGATCGTTGGGCCGCAGATCCAGACCCTCGATCTCCAAAGCGAAGTCCCAAACGTCGCGTCCGGAGTCCTAGCGCACCAGCGGGCTTCGGCCAGTTGGGCCAGCGCCGTTGCGATCCTTGCCGACAGCGCTTCGGCGTGCGTGTCGGCCCTGTCCCGCCCACTGCCGATTGCGGGTAGCGCGTCGCCTCGAAACTCGGTCTCGTCAATCTTGTGCATGATCTGACGCAGCAATCGCATAGACTTGCCGGCTCGGTCGGATACACGCGTGCCAAAGTAGGACGGCGTAGTGGTGACATCCCACCCGTATTTACGCTATGCGCAAGCGCCCCTTACGCAACTTACATATTGCAGTTTCTCGTGTGAAGCGGGCGTTTTTTTCTCTGCGGGGGGGACAGAAGATGACTGGAATAGACGCGTCGCGAGCAATCCCGATTGGCTTGCATAATGCTTGGTGTACGCGTCGGAAGCAATTCGTCGCCGGGAGGCAGAAGCCGATCTAGCGGCCGCCGGAAACGTGGCGACGCCCCCTTGCATTTGCGGCGGCGGCGTCCTAAAACTAGATTATAGGCCGAAGTGGCGGAATTGGCAGACGCGCTAGGTTCAGGACCTAGTGCCCGTTAAGGGCGTGCAGGTTCAAGTCCTGTCTTCGGCACTTTACAGCACAGGGACTTGCGCCAATCAGGCGTGAGTCCCCTTCTTGCGGCGTTGCGTGTGGGAGTGGCAATACAGGCGCCGCCCCGCCAAGGTTTCTGCCTCGATGTACACCTGACTGCCGAGTTCCCGCCTGGGAATCGCCCGCCTTCGTCGTACCCACATCGTATCTCGATCTCCCGGCCCACAAGGGGACTCCTATGAGAAGCCATCGTACTGCAGCCCGCCGGTCCGTGCTGGCCGCGACCTGGATCGCCGTCGTATCGTGGGTTGGGCTGGCACTTCCGCCGCTTGCCGCAGCCGCGAAGGAAGGGACCTCGGCCATCAAGCATCCCGTGCTGAAGCCACAGGCCGAACAGGGCGAACGAAAGGGCGCCGGTCGTGGCGAGGAAGGCATCGCGCAAGTCATGGCCATGAGCGAAGCGGACATGCTCAAGCTCATTCCGACGCGCACGGGAGTGACGTTCTGTGGCTGTCCCAACTGCAAGGGCGGCCAGCAGGAGAGCGGGCAGTTCCGCTGGTCGATCGACCGGCCCTACACGCTGCGGTGCCGCTTCTGCGACCACGAGTATCCGAGCGAGAAGTATCCGGCCACGCAAACCGCCAAGGGCGTCAACATGCTGGGCGAGCCGGTGGAGTATCACTACTACTCCAGCGCGGCGACGGGCCTCGACTACTGGTTCGAGGCCTGCGCCGATTACGCGCGGCGGGGCTGGTTCGTTCGGGAATGCACCGCCTTGGCGCGGCGCTACCAGGCGACCGGCAAGCCGGAGTACGCCCGCCGCGCGGCGCTGATCCTCGACCGCTTCGCCCAGGCCTACCCGCACATGGCCGTGCTGCGGCAGGGGTTCCATCGCCCGGTCAACATCGTCCGTCCCACGCCGCCCTTTCCGACCGACGGCGGCAAGTGGGGGCGATGGATGCCCGACGAAGTGCCCGCCATGCTGCCCGAGGCGTACGACCTGATCTGCGACAGCCCGGAATTGGACAAGCTCTCCAAGGAGTTGGGCGTCGATGTCCGCCGGCGGATCGAGAACGATTTCTTCCGCGCCACGATCGAGTACGTCTTCACCTTCGGCAAGGAGCCGCGGGGCGAGCACTTCTTCAACATGTCGCCGTTCTACACCCGGCAGATCGTCAACATCGGCCGCATCGTCGGCGAGCCCGCGTACGTACACTGGGGCTACCGCTGGCTGAACGCCATGCTGAGCGAGCAGTTCTTCTATGATGGGATGTGGCACGAGGTGCCGTCGTATCACTATCAGGTGGTGGGCGGCATCAACAGGGTCATCGAAGCCCTGCGGGGATACAGCGATCCGCCCGGCTATACGAATCCGGTCGATGGGCTGCACTTCGAGAACTTCGACGCGCGGCAGAGCATCCCGTTCGTAGAAAAGGCCCAGCGGGCGCCGCTGGCCATCGCCTATCCCAACGGGCGGGTCGCCCCGGTTCACGACACTTGGGCCACCAGCCGAGACGCGGGCAAGCCGCGCCAGCGCACCGTCTCCACGCTCCTGCCGGGCTTCGGCCACGCATCGCTCGGCTGCGGCACGGGCGCCGACCAGCTTCAGGCACAACTCCATTTCTCGGGCGGATACGGGCACGAACACGCCGACAACCTGAATTTGGCTCTGTTCGCCAAGGGGAGCGAACTCCTCAGCGACATCGGCTACTCGCACGGCAAGCTGCGCCACTGGACCATTACGACTATCGGGCACAACCTCGTGGCCATCGACCGCCGCGACCAGGTCGGCCGCGGCCCGGATACCGACGGTGATCTGCTCATGTTCCTGCCGGACGCCGGCGGCGTGAGCGTCGCCGAAGCCCACGCCGAGCGGGTTTATCCGAGTCTGGCCGACGTCTACCGCCGCGAGCTGCTGCTGGTGCGGGTCTCTGAAACCGACGCCTACGTGGTCGACCTGTTTCGCGCGAAAGGGGGCACGGTCCACGACTGGCTGCTCCACGGCAGCGCCGATGAGGATTCCGTGGCGGAGTGTTCCTTGCCGCTGGCGCCGCGAGAAGGCACGCTGCTTGAACCCGGCGAGAAGTGGGTGGAACCCGCCAACGAATACTCGACGTTCATTCCCTACGGCCTGATGCGCGACGTGCAGCGGGGCGAAGCCCGCGGCCCGCTGGCCGTGACCTTCCGGTACGCCGCCACGTCGGGACCGACCGCCGGCGCGGGCGTGCGGACGCACCTGCCGGGGCTGACCGACGCGGAGGTGTTTCTGGCCAAAACGCCGCGGGTTCGCCAATCGGCCGGCGACGACCGCAAGGTCTACGACTATATGATGCCGCAACTGGTGGTCCGCCGGCGCGGCGAGTCGCCGCTTTCCAGCGTCTTCGCCGCCGTACACGAGCCGTTCAAGCCGCAGCCGTTTCTCGGCGGCGTCCGCAGCCTTGCGCTCGATCCGCCCGGCCAATGGGCCGCGGCGATGGAAGTGGCACACGGCGACGTGACCGACACGATCGTCTCGACGTGCGACGAGCCGCCGTTCCCCGAGCGGCGCCTGCCTGGCGGGATTGCGGTTCGCGGCCGACTGGCCGTGCTGCGCCAGCGTGGCGATCAGGTGGTCGCCGCCTGGCTGATCGACGGCCTCAGCTTGACGAAGGGCGACTTTTCACTTCGTTTGCCGGCTGCGCGTTACGAGGGCATTATCGAGTCGGCTACTCGCAAAGTTGCCGGCGCTGCCGAAGATGCACTGACCACCGCGACGGCCTTGCCCGAAGGCGAGCAGTTGGCCGGCCAATGGATGATCGTTTCCCACGGCAACGGCCGCACGCACGGCTATCAGATCGCTCGCGTCCGGCGAGAATCGGACAAGTCGGTCATTATCCTGGCCGACGACCACGGGCTGAAGATCTCCGGCCAGGAGACCGAGGAGTGTTACTACCCCCGGCGGAAAATGAGCGGGCCAAACCGCTTCGTCATCCACGGCTTCGCGGTGTTTCGACCGTAGCCGCGGGAATGTAGACGCGGCATCTTGCCGCGTTATCTTCGGGACGAGTCGTTGTTGTTGGAACACGCATGAAGCGGCAAGATGCCGCTTCTACAACCGGCCCTACTTTTCGGCCGTGGCCCACTTTGGTACATTGATGATGCTGTTCTACCTGTGGGTGGAACCGGGAGCCCTGGCTCCCCAACCAAATCCGGTCTCTGTCCAGTCTCTTCTGAAGAAAGGGCCGACGTATGACATGGCTGATCGCCGCAGCGGATGCGGGTGGTGTAATTGGAGAAACCTCGGCTTACGGGTCCTATTTGTGGCACGGCGGCTTGAGTTCGCTGGTCTTCGGCTTCATCGGCATCGTGCTGCTGCTGGTGGGCTACTGGCTGTTCGACCTGATTACGCCCAGGATCGACGTGCAAAAGGAACTGTGCGAGAAGAATCTGGCCGTCGCGATCGTGATTGCCGCGCTGCTTCTGGGAATCGCCTACGTCGCTGCCCACGTCGTGATGGGATAGCAGCCTGGGGAAAAAGGGGACTGGCTCCGAACCGGCCGATGTGAATGCCGCGAGAAGCCGCGGTTGTGAGGTGCCTGTCCCCTTTTTCAGCAGGCGGATTGCGTTGTCCAAGTGATTAGCCCCGTGTGCATGCCGCCAGCGGGCAGGAAAGGGGACCGGCTCCGAACCGGCCGATGTGAATGCCGCGAGAAGCCGTGGTTGTGAGGTGCCTGTCCCCTTTTTCACCCATGCCGCCAGCGGGCAGGAAAGGGGACTGGCTCCGAACCGGCCGACGTGAATGCCGCGAGAAGCCGCGGTTGTGAGGTGCCTGTCCCCTTTTTCACCGTATGCATGCCGCCAGCGGGCAGGAGGCGCCCTTGAATCGGCTCACCAAGCAGATCAACCTGATCCTCATCTCGTCGTCGCTGATCCTTCACGGCTGCGAGCATCGCCGCGTGGAGATGCCATCTGTTCGACAGCGGCCGCCGCCCCGAGTAGGCCCGGATGGGAAACTCCTCGCGGAGGACGTCCCGCCGGAGTTGCTCTCCGAGGAAGAGAAAAGAGAGCGGCAGGGCGCCGGCCAAGTGGTCGGATCGCCCGTCGGCGCCACCCCGGCGTATCCGGGCGGCGGCTACTATCCGGGCCACCACGTCTTCATACCGATCCCGCTGAGCAACCCCGTCACGTACGGCGGCGGCCGCAGTTCCGTGCCAAGCACGGCCAGCGGCGTCCACTCCACCAGCGCTGCCCCTTCCGGCGGCGGCGCCAGCGTTGGCGGCTCGGTCCGCGGCGGGTTCGGCTCTTCAGCCCACGGAGCCACGTCCTGATGCGCCGCCACACCGCAACTGCCCGGCCGGAATGGCCCAAGATCGTCGAGTCGCAGGGGATGTACTATCACACGGCCGACGGCGTCCCTTACTGGGATGAGAGCGTTTACTACGAATTCCGCGCCGCCGAGGTCGACGAACTGGAAAAGGCCACGTACGCACTGAACGACATGTGCCTGGCGGCCGTCGAGCGCGTGCTGGCCGAGAACCTTCTGGATCGCTTCCTCATCCCGCCGGAGTTCCAGGCGTACGTCCGCGACTCGTGGGAACTGGACGAGCCGACACTCTACGGCCGATTCGACCTGGCCTACGACGGCAGCGGGCCGCCGAAACTGCTGGAGTACAACGCCGACACGCCCACCGCCTTGCTGGAGTCGGCGGTCATCCAGTGGTTCTGGCTCAAGGACGTGTTCCCCAGTTCCGACCAGTTCAACTCGATCCACGAGCGGCTCTTGGAGGCCTGGCGGTCGTTGCGAGGGCGGCTTCCGCAGCGGGTCTACTTCGCTTCCCTGGCCGACTGCGTCGAGGATTACATGACCGTCAGTTACCTCCGCGACGTCGCGACGCAGGCCGGCTTCGACACCGCGCACCTGAACGTCGAGGACATCGGCTGGAACGCCGTCCGGCAGATCTTTACCGACCTCAAGGAAAACGCCATCGAGTGTTGCTTCAAGCTCTATCCCTGGGAGTGGATGCAGCGCGACGAGTTTGGCTCGCACTTGTCCCAGGCCCGCTGCGCCTGGATCGAGCCGCCGTGGAAGGCGATCCTCAGCAACAAGGCGATCCTGCCGGTCCTGTGGGAGATGTACCCCGAGAGCCCCTATCTGCTGTCGGCGTCGTTCGCGCCGCTGCCCGGCGGCCATTTCGTCGAGAAACCGATCTTCGGCCGCGAGGGGGCCAACATCCAGGTCTTCGAGCATGGGCGGCTCACGGCAAAGACCGACGGCCCTTACGACGGGCCGACCATCTATCAGGAAGCCGTCTCGTTGCCGTGCTTTGAGGGCAAGTATTATTGCGTCATCGGAAGCTGGATCGTCAACGGCTGGGCCTGCGGCATCGGCATCCGCGAGGACGTGAGCCCGATTACCGGCAACCTCAGCCGCTTCGTGCCGCACATCTTCTGAAGGGGACTGGAGACTCTAGCAACGTTATCGGGTTTGGGAGAGCGGAAACCCTCGTTCCCACGCTCTGCGTGGGAACGCACCGTCCGCGACGTTCTGCGTCGCCCGGTTCGACGCGGAGCGTCAGGAAAAGGCGGGTTCCCACGCAGAGCGTGGGAACCAGAACCCAATAACGTTGCTAAAGTCTCGGGGACAGGTCCATGTTTTCGGCCGACATTTTTCTCGCCAAACACGATTTCTCGCCGAAAAATGGACCAGTCCCCCCTTACCCGACCTCCCCCACCACGAAGCCCATCGCCTCGATCATGCGGTAATCTTCTTCCGGCGGCTGACCCTTGGTGGTGAGATAATTGCCCACGAAGATCGAGTTGGCCGGATACAGACCCAAGGGCTGGAGCGGCCCGAGGTGCATCTCGCGGCCCCCGGCGATCCGCAACTCGCACCGCGGATTGGCCAACCGAAACAGCGCCAGCGCCTTCAGACAATAGCGGGGGTTGAGCCGGCGGACGCCCTCCAGCGGCGTGCCGGCGATCGGCTCCAGAAAATTGACCGGCACGGCCTCGGCCTGAATCTCGCCCAACCGCAGGGCCAATTCCACCACGTCGGCGTCGTCCTCGCCCATGCCGATGATCCCGCCCGAGCAGATTTCCAGCCCCGCTTGCCGCACGGCCCGCAGCGTGGCGAGCCGATCCTGGTACGAATGCGTGGTGCAAATGCGCGGGTAGAATCGCGCTGGTGTTGAGGTTGTGATTGATCCGGTCGACGCCGCAGGCCTTCAGCCGCACGGCCTGTTCGTGCGTCAGCAGTCCGACCGAGAAACAGACCTTCAGCCCATGCCGGGCTTTGACTTCGGGAACGGCCCCGCCGAGCGCGTCGAGCTCGCCGTCGCCGGGCGCGCGGCCCGAGATCACGGCGCAATAGGTCTTGGCCTTACGCTCGGCCGCGATGCGGGCGCCGTCGAGAATCTCCTCGGCCGTGACCAGGTTGTAGCAGGGAATCTCCGCCTGCGATACGCGCGACTGCGAGCAGTAGCCGCAGTCCTCGCCGCACAGCCCACTCTTGGCGTTGATCAGGAAGTTCAAGTCGACCCGATTGCCGAACCACCGCCGCCGCACGCGATAGGCGGCCGCCAAGAGGTCGAGCAGTTCGTCGTCCTCGCAACTGAGGATGGCCAGACCTTCGTCGGCCGTCAGTCGATGGCCGTCGAGCACCCGCTGGGCCAGGTCGTGCCAGCGGCCAACGGCCGGATGCAAAACGAATGTTGTCGCCTCGTGTCCACTGCTCATGCAGGATTCGATGCCGGATCGTGACATGCCGGAGGGCTTCGCCAGCGATGCGTGCCTACCGCCCAGCCAGAAGTTGATGGTCGCTGTTCGAGGCCACATTATAACAGGTATGCTCTCCCCGCACCGTGCCGGCACCTGGTGGTCCCCTCGCGGGTGGGATTCGGTGGCTTGTTGCTGGCGGGAGTCGTTTCTATACTAGATGCAGCGCGGGAGGGACGCCGCTAAGTTCAGGTGGGCGTGGCCGAGTTGCCATCCGCCGACCTAACGTGCAAGCGATGGGGAATTAGCGTCCGCAACCGTACCATCTCTGCCCCAAAGGAGTAGCGATCATGTTCACCGAGTTCGTTGCGAATTTGGAGCCTCTTCGACAACGCACTGCCAGGTTCCGACGAGTTGCGTTGCATTTGCACTCGATTGACAGCCACGACTGGGCGAGGGGCTCGTGTAATCACGTCACAAATGATCGGAAACGATTCGCCGGGGAAGCGGGACTCGATGTCTTCCTCGGCGAACTTCGGCGCGAGTTCGATTGTGTTGGCGTAACCGACCACATGAAATGCGACTTCGGTACCCAACTGAGTTCTCGTACCGTGGGTGACCGCGATTTTGTTGTCCTCCCAGGAATGGAAGTCAATTTTCGCCTCGAGCCGCCTTTAGGCTTCGCCCGAATCCATCTCCTGACGCTGCTGCGAGAGGGAGGAACAACCCACGACTTTGCATGCCTATTCGCCAAGTTAGACGTGCCCGCTGCCGATGACCAACGCAAAGGCCAGGAGGAGGTAATCGGCATATCCTTGACCGACTGGGTTGCCCGCGTTCATGGCGAAGGCGGCATCTGTATCGCAGCCCACGTTGAGAATCGAGAAGGGCTCCGCTATCGTTTCCGTCATGCCGCGCGAGACACTGCAACTGATATGCGATACCGACCTTGACGACGCGGAGAAGGCAAACGAGGTGCCGGAGAACTTCAAGAGGTACCTACTGGATTCCGGGCTCGATGCGATCGAAATACACAAGAGCGAAGACGCCACCCACTATCACTGGCAGTCGGACACAGACGGATATCCACATTGCGTCGCGACGATTCTAACTTGTGATGCGCATTGCATCGAGGACTTCCAGCGTGCGGACCGTACGACGCACATAAAAATGACTCAAATGGGCTTGAAGGGGTTGCAGGAAGCCCTGCGCTTTCCTGACACCCGCATACGCTTTCCTGACAACCTACCGACTCCTCCGAGTCCCAGGATACTTGGGATTCGGATTGTCGGCGGGGCCAGCTCGTTCTTTGATAACGTCACCATAGCACTAGCCGAGAATTTGAATTGCGTGATTGGTGTGCGCGGGTCGGGAAAATCGACGGTTGTCGAGGCCCTACGTTACACATTTGGTTACAACCGCACCCTGAAAGAATTAGGTAGTCTCCAGCAGACAATCCGCGATTTGCAGAACGCGAACCTAACCGACACCATCATTCGCGTCGCGTATCGTACCATGTCAGGCGACGATCGAATATTGGTGGCAACCTTTGACCCCAAATCAGATTACGGAACAAAGGTCTTCACGACGTCGGGGGACTCTGTGGAAGTCGCCGATGTTGAAGCATGTGATGACTATCCATTGAGGCTGTTCGGCTGGAGCGAGATCGAGACTCTTGGACGGGAGCCCGCAAAGCAGCGTGATCTTCTCGACAGGCTAATCCGCGAACTGCCGGCGACCATCCGGCGGAGAGAGTCTATCCACCAGCGTCTGAAGGTCAGCCACGCCACGATTAGAAAGTGCGCCGAAGAGGTTAAGGCGGCGTTCGAGCAACGTGGCCGTCTGATCGAGCGCTACAAAGAATACAAGACTGATTTCGAGAAGCTGAACACGACCGAGGTCCAATCGCTGTTCGCCGCCCTGGATCTCGCGCACGATAAACGTCGCGTTCTAGTGCAACTACAGACCAACGTGAATGATAACGCGGCGACGTTTTCCGGGACCGGTCTTGTTACTCTCCGGCTCGGACTGGAGGCCCTACTGGCGAACGGTAGCGACGAGCTGCGGAAGTGGTGGCAAGAAGAGGAACTGGACCGGCTTGGAGTCCTAAGCACGGAGGCTGAAATCCAATCACTCTTAAGTCAAATCGCGGGGAAGATGCAGATTGTCGGCGACTTGATCAATGAACAAATCAGACTTATAGATTTGTCGATCGGAGCGCTACGAAGCGAACTTCAGGGCCGCCTGGCCGCCGATGACTCGATCCAGAAACTCGCTGACCTGCGAGCGAATGCTGAAACCCGCCTTCGGGAGGCCTCCGCAATTCGCGAGGACTACCTAAGAAAGTGGGATGCACTGAAAAGAGCCCTCGATGATCGGCAAGGGATCGTTGACGAGATTGTGGAGGTCCACGATCAGATCGCAGGGATTCGCGCCAACCACAACAGCACCGTCGAGAACACTCTCAACCGCTTCTTGCCCGATACGATGCACGTGGCCATCGACTTTAGAGCCGGTGGAGACACCGACCAGTTCGGTAAGAAGCTCTATAGTGTCTTTGGCGCGAGAAATAGCCAGATAAAGCGAATTCGTTCCCTTGTCGAGAGGTTCTGTACACCAGTTGAATTCGGAAAGATGCTTCTGGACGCGAACGTCGATCGCTTGGTCGATAAATCCGATGCCACGGATGGGGGTCCTGTGATGTTCTCAAAGGATGATGCGAGCATATGCGTCGAGAGGACCAGACCGTTCGAGCGGAATGAGCATGCGGATGTAGACGTCCTTTCCGGTGGTGGAGCTAACTTGGAGACTATCCTCGAACTCCAAGAGACTGTGTGGGACGATTACGAGGCAATTCTCCTCAACGGTAGTCCGGTCAACGAAAAATCTCCCGGGCAACGGTCGAGTGCTATGCTGCCATTGATCGCCCTAGCTGAGAACACGCCTCTCGTTATCGACCAACCAGAGGACAATCTCGATAAGCGGCTCATCGGCACCGTGTTGATGAACGTTCTGGCAGAGCTTAAAGAGAAGCGACAGATCATCGTCTGCACGCACGATCCTAACATTCTCGTTGGTGGCGACGCTGAGCAAGTTGTTGTGATGGAAGCGGAGAGCGATCGCAAGGGCAAAGTGGCCCAACATGGCTCAATCGACAATGAGGACATTGTGGACTCTGTCGTGAGCCTGCTCGAAGGCGGGGAAGAGGCGTTTGAGGCTCGACGGAAACGATATGGTTTCCCGTCCAGGTGAGATGGAACCGCATTATGTTCGAGCTACCGACGATTTCCGACGCGGCCCCGCTGATCCAAAGCGGCCGAATCCATCCGCGGGAACTGGTGGACCGGTGCCTCGCGCAAATCGATGCGTATGAAGACCGGCTGCACGCTTGGGCTGAGGTGGACGAAGTGGGCGCACGCCGCGACGCCGAGATGCTGGGCCGCGAGGCCGCGGCCGGCAACTATCGCGGGCTGCTGCACGGCATCCCGCTGGGCATCAAGGACATCATCGACGTGGCCGGCCTGCCCACCCGCGCCGGCTCGCCGCTGAGGGCCAACCATCGGGCCACGGCCGACGCCCCGGTGGTCGCGGCCTTGCGGCGTTCCGGGGCGATCATCTTGGGCAAGACCGTCACCGTGGAGTTCGCCTGTTTCGACCCCTCGCCGACCCGAAACCCCTGGGACCCCGCCTTTACGCCGCCGAGCGACAGCCAGAATGCGCCGAGCCAGCGCGACGAATCCGCGCCCGGGGCCCGCCAGGAGACGCCAAGATACACGCCCGGCGGATCGAGCAGCGGGTCGGCCGCGGCGGTGGCGACGGGGATGTGCCTGGGCGCGCTGGGCACGCAGACCGGCGGCTCGCTGGTGCGGCCGTCCACCTACTGCGGCATCGCCACGTGCAAGCCCACCTTCGGCCTGCTCTCGCGCGAGGGCATCGTGCCGGTGAGCTACCACTTGGACCATCCCGGGCCGATGGCCCGACCGGTGGCCGACCTGGCGATCATGCTTCGTTGCCTGGTAGCAGAAAAGGGGACAGGCACCTGGCCGGACGCCGATTTCCGGCAATATGCGCCGGTCGGCGCGGAGCCAGTCCCCTTTTCTTCACTGTCGTGGGAAGCAGAAGCGGATGTGGCGTTGCCGCCGCGGTTGGGGCTGCTGGAGGGTTTCTTTCACGACGGGGCCGACGAGGCCATTCGCGCCGTGACCGCAACGGCCGTCGAACGGCTCCGCGCGGCCGGGGCGCGGATCGAGCCGGTGACCGTGCCCGACGAGTTTCAGAACGTGCGGGCGATGCACCGGCGGATCATGGCGGTGGAGGCGGCCGCGTATCATCGCCGCGAGTTTGCCGCCCATCGCGCGGCCTATGGGCCGATGATTGCCGAGTTGCTCGACGAAGGGCTCATGATCCCGGCGGTCGACTACGCCGACGGGCTCGACTGGCAGCGGCGGTTCGCCCGGCAGGTGGACGCGATGTTCGAGCAGGTCGACGTGCTGGTGTGCCCTTCCACCGACACGACCGCCCCGGCCACGCTAAGCACTACAGGCACGCCCAAGTTCCAGGCCCCCTGGAGTTGTGCGGGCGTGCCGGTGGTTTCGATTCCTTGCGGGCTGGCGGCCGATGGGATGCCGGCGGCCATTCAACTGGTCGCCCGCCGCCAGCGCGACGCCATGCTGTTGGAAGTGGCCCAATGGTGCGAGCGCTGCTTGACGTTCAACCGGTGGCCGCCAATGCTGGGCGCGCAGGAAATTGAGCGGTAATGATTCAGCATGACACGGGGGTCTTGGGCCTTCGGTCTTGGGCCTTCGCACCAAGACCGAAGACCTAAAGCCCAAGGCCAATAGAACTATGCTACTGCATGCGCCCGCTCGTAGGCCGCGATGTCCGCTTCGTGCTCCAGCGTCAGGCCGATGTCGTCCAACCCGTGGAGCAGACAATGGCGGCGGGAGGCGTCCACCTCGAACTTCAGCGAAAGGCCGAACTCGTCGGTGATTGTACACTTCTCCAGGTCCGCCGTGAGCTTGTAGCCCGGATGCGCGGCGGCGCGGGCGAACAGGTCATCGACCGCGGCCTCGTCGAGCTTGATCGGCAACAGGCCGTTCTTGAAGCAGTTGTTGTAGAAGATGTCGGCGAAACTGGGGGCCACCAACACGCGGAAGCCATAGTCCTCCAACGCCCAGGGGGCGTGCTCCCGGCTCGAACCGCAGCCGAAATTGCGCCGCGCCAGCAGAACGCTCGCCCCGGCGTACTCGGGCCGGTTCAGGACGAACTCCGGGTTATCAGAGCCGTCATCCCGGTAACGCCAGTCGAAGAACAGGAACTGGCCGAAGCCGGTCCGCTCGACCCGCTTGAGGAACTGCTTGGGGATGATCTGATCGGTATCGACGTTCGACCGGTCCATAGGGACGACCAGGCCGGTATGGGTGGTAAAAGGTCGCATAATCGGGCCCTTAGTAAGGTTTCACTTATCGCAAGTTACCAGAGCGGCGGCCGTAGGGCAAGTACGGTGGGGTGCCGCAACGTATTTCGACGCCGGGGCGACGGCCCGCAGAATGTAGGGTGGGCCGAGCGAAGCGAGTCCCACCAGCGTCGGTCGCGATGGTGCTGATGGTGGGACTCGCTTCGCTCGGCCCACCCTACGAGACTCATGGCCCGCGCATCACGGCCCTCCCTCCACCTGAAGACCAGGCAGCGCCTTTTTCAGTTTGCGAACTCCCGCAGGCGTGACTTGGGGCTTCCGAAGGCCCAGCGTGCGCAGTTGTTTCATCCCGGCGAAGTGTTCCAGGCCGGCGTCCGTGACGTGGGTGACCGCCAGGTTGAGGTCTCGGAGTTGGCTCAACTCCTTCAGGTGCTCCAACCCGGCGTCCGTGATTTGGGTGTACGAGAGATCGAGCGTTCGAAGCTGACTGAGCGCGCGAAGATGCGCCAGCCCGGCGTCCGTGGTTCGGGTATCGCTGAGGTTGAGCGTGCGGAGCTGGCCGAGCGTTTTGAGGTGTTCCAGTCCGGCGTCGGTGATCGGGGTCCGTCCAAGTTCGAGCGTGCGGAGTTCCTTCAGTGCTCCCAGTCGCTTCAGGCCGGCATCGGTGACCGCAGATCGGACAAGGACCAGCGTTTGGAGTTGGTCGAGCCCCTGGAGGTGTCCGAAGCCCTCGCCCGTGATTCGGGTATCGCCCAGGTTGAGCGTGCGGAGTCGGGTCAGTCCGCGGAGGCGTTCCAGGCCGGCGTCCGTGACCCCGGTTTTTGCCAGGACGAGCGTTTGCAGTTGCGTGAGCCCTTGGAGGTGTTGCAGCCCGGCGTCGGTGATAGGGGCGCTCCAAAGTTCGAGCGTGCGGAGTTGGCTCAGCCCCGCGAGGCATTCCAGCCCGGCGTCGGTCACTTTCTCGCAGCCCAGGTTGAGCGTTTGGAGTTGGTCGAGCCCTTGGAGGTTCTTCAGGCCGGCGTCGGTGATCGGGGCGCCCCACAGGTTAAGCTCCTGGAGCCGCTTGAGCCTTTGAAGGTGTTGCAGGCCGGCATCCGTGACCTGAGTGAAGCTCAGGTCGAGCGTGCGGAGTTGCGTCAGCCCTTCGAGGCGTGCCAGCAGCGTCTCATGGACCAAAGAGCCCGACAGGTACACTTCAACCACCGGCTTGTCGGACCTCTCCTTGTCGACAACGACTTTTCCCCAGACGCGCGTGATTTCGGCGGTCGTTTGTTCCGGCTCTGTCTGCGGTTCGGCGGCACGGCCTGACAGAACCCAGCCGGCCATTAGTCCCAACGTCAGCACGCCAATTACGGTTGTTCGCATGTGATTCTCGATCCATTGTTCTTGGCATTGACCGATTGTAGCATACCCTGGGGCCCAACTGCTACGCGGCAACAGAATTCTCCGGGGCCTTGCCCTGGCCTGGGTGAACTGATCCCCTTCAGGGCAGGCAGAGCGGTGCCCAGGAATCCTGCGGCCCCGCGCCGCACGCCCGCGCCCAGGGCCGATCAGTTTCTCACTGTAGGAGGCGACTCCAGTCGCCGAATTTCCGGTGTTTCGCCGCATGATCGGCGACTGGAGTCGCCTCCTAGTGCGCTTGTGAGTGTATCGAATCAGCAAGGTGCAAGTCCTTGTCGAAATTGGGTTTGAACTTCGTAACCGAAAGTAACTGCGTCCTCGTGAGAGGGGGTGGAGAGCAACTGAAGGTGAACGGCTGGTCCGCAGGATGACGAACTCGATTCGGCCGGTTGTCGTGGCGAGCCTGCTAGGAAAAGGCGAAGCCCAAGTGACGCTGTGGTCCTCGCAAGGGATGCGGTCGGCAGACCGCGCGGTAAGCTCCGGGGGGAAACCAAACCAAGCCCCAGAGGCGGCAACAGGTGGTTGGAGGCGGAACGGTCGGAAGGTTTGATACATGAAGCAAGGAGACCTGGGCGGGTACAAGGACGAAGTTCATTGTCCCTGATAAGGATACGAAGAATCGACCGCCCAGGAGTCAGAGCGTCCATACGAGCGAGGAAGCGGGGCAATGCCCGTCGAGCAAAGGGACGCAGGAAAGGGGATGAAACATGACGCACGGCCAAAACCACACCGTACCGCGAGTGTCGGCAACGACTAGCCACGACGGACTGCGTCAGGCACACGTAACTTGGCTCAGATTGGCCGCACCGTCGATGTTGCATGTTGGTGGCCTTCCCGTGAAGGTCAGGGCCTTTCGCTTCTGCCGATCCCGAGAAGGAACCTTGTTTCCTTCCCGCGCTCGGTTCACCAATCCTCTACGAGGTAACACCACTAAGTCGCTGTTCAAAAATAAGTTAGCCGTTTGTATAATCTGCGTATTCCGCTTCCATGGATGGAGAGACGGTCATGGCAGACAAGGATTGCAGGCGCATTCGCCGGTGTCGCTGCCGAGGATGTCGCTCGCGTAGCGATGCGGATTTGGTTGCGTACCATCGGGCCATCAATCGAGTGATGGCCGAGTTGGACGAACGGAGTCGGCGGTTGTTCGCCGGGATCGTGGCCCGGCAACGCGGACACGGGGGCGTCCAGTTGGTGGCGGAAATCACCGGCCTGAGCCGTATGACAATCCGCCGGGGATTGCGCGAAAGCGAACGCGGACAGGTGGCGTCTTCAGAGCGAGTACGGCGTCCCGGCGGCGGACGAAAACGAGTCGAAAAAAAACGCCACGTGTGCGGGAGTTGTTGAAGGGGCTGTTGCGGGATGCGACGGCTGGCGATCCGATGGGTGGTCTGCGGTGGACGCACAAGACCACCCGCAACCTGGCCGCTGCATTGACGCGACGTGGCGTACCGGTCGGGCACGTGACGGTGGCTCGGTTGCTGCGAGCACAGAAGTACTCGTTGCGATCGAACCGCAAGCGGTTGGGTGGGAAGAGAGATCCCTATCGGGATCAGCAATTCCGCCTGTTGGGGCGTCGGCGACGGCGATTCCAACGGCAAGGGTGGCCGGTAATCAGTGTGGATACGAAGAAAAAGGAGTTGGTGGGCAACTTCAAAAATAACGGACGCAGTTGGCGGTGTGAGGACCGCGACGTGCTGGACCACGACTTTCCCACACTGGCCCGCGGCCGCGCCTATCCCTACGGCATCTATGACGAGAATCGCAATGAGGGCTATGTCGTGATCGGCACAACTCATCAGACAGCGACCTTTGCCGTGCGTGCCATTCGCTCGTGGTGGCTGAAGGTTGGGCGGCGTCGGTACTCGGGTGTGTCTCGGTTGGCCATCGAAGCCGACAGCGGAGGTGCCAACGGCAACCGTTGTTGGGCTTGGAAGGTGGGCCTGCAAGAATTGGCTGACGAATTCAGATTGACGATCACGGTCGGGCATTATCCCGCAGGAGCCTCCAAGTGGAACCCGATCGAGCACCGCATGTTCAACCTCATCAGTGCCAATTGGGCCGGCGAGCCACTGACCAGTTACGAAGTCATGCTGAAGAACATCCGCACGACACGGTCGAGCACGGGCTTTCGCTGCCGCGCATCGTTGGACACCAAGCTCTACCCGACCAAAGTCAAGGTGTCCGACGAAGCGAAGGCAACCGTGCGGCTGTTGCGACATACCGTCCTACCCAAATGGAACTACACCATCTGTCCACGAAAACGAAACGGCTAAGTTATTTTTGAACAAGTCCTTAGTCGCTGTTCAAAAATAAGTTAGCCGTTTGTATAATCTGCGTATTCCGCTTCCATGGATGGAGAGACGGTCATGGCAGACAAGGATTGCAGGCGCATTCGCCGGTGTCGCTGCCGAGGATGTCGCTCGCGTAGCGATGCGGATTTGGTTGCGTACCATCGGGCCATCAATCGAGTGATGGCCGAGTTGGACGAACGGAGTCGGCGGTTGTTCGCCGGGATCGTGGCCCGGCAACGCGGACACGGGGGCGTCCAGTTGGTGGCGGAAATCACCGGCCTGAGCCGTATGACAATCCGCCGGGGATTGCGCGAAAGCGAACGCGGACAGGTGGCGTCTTCAGAGCGAGTACGGCGTCCCGGCGGCGGACGAAAACGAGTCGAAAAAAAACGCCACGTGTGCGGGAGTTGTTGAAGGGGCTGTTGCGGGATGCGACGGCTGGCGATCCGATGGGTGGTCTGCGGTGGACGCACAAGACCACCCGCAACCTGGCCGCTGCATTGACGCGACGTGGCGTACCGGTCGGGCACGTGACGGTGGCTTGGTTGCTGCGAGCACAGAAGTACTCGTTGCGATCGAACCGCAAGCGGTTGGGTGGGAAGAGAGATCCCTATCGGGATCAGCAATTCCGCCTGTTGGGGCGTCGGCGACGGCGATTCCAACGGCAAGGGTGGCCGGTAATCAGTGTGGATACGAAGAAAAAGGAGTTGGTGGGCAACTTCAAAAATAACGGACGCAGTTGGCGGTGTGAGGACCGCGACGTGCTGGACCACGACTTTCCCACACTGGCCCGCGGCCGCGCCTATCCCTACGGCATCTATGACGAGAATCGCAATGAGGGCTATGTCGTGATCGGCACAACTCATCAGACAGCGACCTTTGCCGTGCGTGCCATTCGCTCGTGGTGGCTGAAGGTTGGGCGGCGTCGGTACTCGGGTGTGTCTCGGTTGGCCATCGAAGCCGACAGCGGAGGTGCCAACGGCAACCGTTGTTGGGCTTGGAAGGTGGGCCTGCAAGAATTGGCTGACGAATTCAGAT
Organism: uncultured Planctomycetaceae bacterium; assembly: GCA_963759115.1. Classification (GTDB taxonomy): domain Bacteria; phylum Planctomycetota; class Planctomycetia; order Pirellulales; family Thermoguttaceae; genus CAVWXT01. The sequence goes on along the minus strand of CAVWXT010000005.1, from coordinate 276,922 downwards.
TGACGATCACGGTCGGGCATTATCCCGCAGGAGCCTCCAAGTGGAACCCGATCGAGCACCGCATGTTCAACCTCATCAGTGCCAATTGGGCCGGCGAGCCACTGACCAGTTACGAAGTCATGCTGAAGAACATCCGCACGACACGGTCGAGCACGGGCTTTCGCTGCCGCGCATCGTTGGACACCAAGCTCTACCCGACCAAAGTCAAGGTGTCCGACGAAGCGAAGGCAACCGTGCGGCTGTTGCGACATACCGTCCTACCCAAATGGAACTACACCATCTGTCCACGAAAACGAAACGGCTAAGTTATTTTTGAACAAGTCCTAACCGGAGAGCCGGATGCGGGAAATCCGCCAGTCCGGTTCGGAGGGAGGGGAGGCCGGGAACTTAACCGGCCTTCCCTACCCCTACAACTCGGATTTGGGAAGACTGATCGGCCCTGCACCCGCGCCGGTCATGCTTGACATGGCCCCGCGGAGCAACGAAAATCAAGGCCACTAGGCCGGCGCCGAGAGCAAAGCCGGGTTCCGGCCGCCACCGGGGCAAGGACTTCGTAAACCGTTCCTTGGCAACACTACATTCGATGAGGAAGACATGACAACTACGAGACCGTGTCTGGTTCTGCTGGCAGCATATTCAATCGCCGCGGGGCTCGCCCAGGCCGCGGACGAGGCCAAGCCGCTCTACCGCGACGCGACGCAACCGATCGAAAAGCGCGTGGAAGACCTGCTCGGCCGAATGACCCTCGAAGAGAAGGTCGGGCAGATGAATATGCCCTGCGTTTACGTGGGCCAGTTGGGCCGAACCATCGCCGAGAAGACCGAGGGCGTGCAAAAGTTCGCCGCCGGCACTTTTCTGAAAGGCTTTGGGCCGGGCGGCGGTTTCTTCACGCTGCCCAACAACATCCTGTTGGAAGGAACCAAGCAACAGGCGGAGTTCCTCAACCAACTCCAGAAGATCGCGCTGGACCAAACCCGGCTGGGCATTCCCCTGCTGGAAACCGAGGAGGGCACGCACGGCCTGATGTGCTCCGGCGCCACGAGCTTTCCCGAAGGCCCTTCGCTGGGCAGCACCTGGAACACGGAATTGATCGGCCGCATCTACGCGGCCGTGGCTAAGGAATCTCGCTCCATCGGCATCCACCAGAACTTCACGCTGGTGGTCGAGCCGATCCGCGACCCGCGCCTGGGCGCAATGAAGAGGCCTTCAGCGAAGACCCCTACCTGTGCTCGCAGATCGCCGGAACCATCGCGCGGTCGATGCAGGGCAACGACGTTTCGGCCGACGACCACGTCGTGGCCGGGCTGTGCCACTATCCGGGTCAAAGCCAGCCGGTCAGCGGCCTGGAACGCGGGGCCATGGAGATCTCCGAACGCATGTTGCGTGAAGTATTTCTGCCCCCGTGGGAAGCGGGCATCAAGAAGAATGGGGCCTTGGGCGTGATGGCCACCTACCCGTCGATCGACGCCATGCCGGCGCACGCCTCGGAAAAACTGCTGACGCGCATCCTGCGGGACGAGCTCCACTTTGACGGCTTGGTGCTCTCGGAAGGCGGCGGGATCGGCACGGTCGTTAGCGAAGGACTGGCGGCAAATCAAAAGGACGCCGGCGCGATCGCCCTGGCCGCCGGCGTGGACGTGGGCATCTCTTATGAGTCGGGCTACATGCTCGACCTGCTGGCCAGCGTCCGCGAGGGCAAGGTGCCGATGAGCCTGATCGACCGCAGCGTACGCCGCATCCTCAAGCAGAAGTTCCGCCTGGGCCTGTTCGAAAAGCCGCTGGTGGACGTCGAGCGGGCCGTTCAGACCGTCCATCAACCGGCCCATCAGGACCTGGCCCTCGAAGCCGCGCGGGAGGCGATCGTCTTGTTGAAGAACGAGAAGAACCTGTTGCCGCTGAAGAAGACGGTGAAGTCCGTGGCGGTGATCGGCCCGAATGCGGATGCCCCCAAAAGCCAATTGGGCGACTACGCCTCGCGGAAGATTCAGCAGCCGCTGGTCTCGGTGCTGGAAGGCATCAAGCAGATCGTCTCCGCCGACACCAAAGTAACCTACGTCCAGGGCTGCGACGTGACGGGCACGGAGCCGAACAGCATCGCCGAGGCCAAAGAAGCGGCGGCCGCCGCCGAAGTGGCCATTGTGGTCTTGGGCGAACGCCAAGGAGGAGGAAGGGCCCCGACCAACGGCGAAGGGTCCGACGCCGCCACCCTCGAACTGACGGGCCTTCAGGAAGAACTGGTCAAGGCGGTACACGCCACCGGCACGCCGACGGTGGTCGTGCTGATCAATGGCCGCGCGCTGGCCGTGCGATGGGTCGCCAAGAACATCCCCGCGGTTGTCGAAGCTTGGCTGCCCGGCGAAAAGGGAGGCACGGCGGTGGCTGAGGTCCTCTTCGGCGACACCAATCCCAGCGGAAGACTCTCCGTGACGGTTCCCCGCCACGTCGGCCAGTTGCCGGTGTACTACAACTACAAGAAGTCGAAACGCTCGTGGCTCCGCGACGGCCGCCGCCAGTACGTCGACATGGAGGCGTCGCCGCTCTATCCCTTCGGCTACGGGCTGAGCTACACGAAGTTCGAGTATGCCGACCTGCAACTCAGCGCCGGAAATTGCCGCGGTGGAGGGGATCGAGTTGAAGCTGAAAGTGAAGAACGTCGGCGATCGGCCGGGGAAGGAGACCGTCCAGGTCTACATTGACGACGTGGTGGCCAGCGTGGCAACGCCCGTGAAACAGCTCCGCGGTTTTGCCAAATTGGCCCTTGAGCCGGGCGAGACGAAGACCTGCTCGTTCAAGCTGACCCCGGAGGACCTTGCTCTGTTCGACGCGGACATGCGGCGCGTGGTCGAGCCCGGCCGGTTCCGCGTGATGGTCGGCTCGTCCTCCGACGACATTCGGCTGACGGGCGAATTTCGCGTAAAATGACGGGATGGATGGATGTAGGACGAAAGGGTGGCACGTCCCTGAGCGAAGCGAAGGGCGTGTTCGCTCGATCGGCCACGCCCTTCGTTCCTCAGAGCGTGCCACCTTACGTGGGCGTACCACCTAACCGCCAAACCAGCAACGGAGCGTCAGCATGACGGAGAATACGACTGGCCGGCGGGTGATCGAAGTGAATCAAGGGATCCTCGGACCCACCAAGCCGCGGCTCAAGACGGTCCGGCCCAAGACGATCGGCGATTTTCCGGGTGTGCCGCAGGTCTATCTCGACGTGGCCCGCAAGTTGTCGAGCCCGATGCTGATGGGGCCGCCGCTCTGCGACGAATTGATGGCCTTCGTCCGGCACACGTTCACCGAAGAGGAGGCCGGCGTCGTGCGGCAACTCGGACAGTTCGCGGGGATGACTGCCGTGCAGATTGCCAAGGCGGAGCACCGGCCCGTCGAACAAATCGAACCGATCCTCCACCAGGTGTCGGTGGTCAAGCGGGCGATCGGCGCGAGCGGGCCGGACGGATCGCAGAAATACCGGCTGATGCCGATCATGCCGGGCATCTTCGAGATGGTGTTGATCGGCGTGTCGCCGGAGAACATGTCCGAGTGGCACCGTCGTTTCGCCGAACTCTTCGAGGCCCTCTACGAGACCGGTTACGTGCTGGACTATCAGCGGGGGCAGAAGCATCCGTCGCCCTTCGTCCGCGTGCTTTCGGTGGGCCGCACCATCGAAGCCCATCCCATGGCGTTGCCGTCGGACTACCTGGCGGTGATTCTCGACCGGTATGAGACCTTCGGCGTCGGCCAGTGCCAGTGCCGGCTGACAATGCAGGTGGCGGGCCAGGGCTGCGGCAAGCCGCTGGAAAACTGTACCGTGATGGGCCAGTGGGCCGAACAAGGAATCCGTCAAGGCTGGTTGAAACAAGTCTCCCGCGAGAACGTCCTGGAGATCAAGCGCGAAGCCGAATCTCAGGGCCTGGTCACCTGGATCATGAACGCGGAGTCGCTCAAGGGGCAGGCGTCGTGCTCGTGTTGCGGCTGTTGCTGTCACGCCATGCGGATGGTCAACGAGTTCAACGCGCCCGGGGCGATGGTGCCCGCCCATTTTCTGCCGCAGTTCGACGACGCCAGGTGTACGTATTGCGGCAAGTGCGCCGAGAACTGTCCGATGGGCGCACTCGTGATCGATCTGGGCCAGCGCAGCCGCCGGCATCGCACCGAGCGCTGCATCGGCTGCGGGCTGTGCGCGGTGGCTTGCGGCGACCGGGCGGCCATTTCCATGGAACCGGTCCCCGACTACAAACTGCCCTATAAGAGCGCGTTCGCGTATCAATTCCACGCCACGGCCACCATGCTCAAGGGCGCCTGGAGGGCCTGGAGAAGCCGGTGAGTCCGCGATCCAATTGTTCTGCTACAAGGAGATGATCCGATGAGAGTTCTCGCTGCTATCATGTTGGCGGTTGTGCTCGCTGGTCCCTGCTATGCCGAACAACTCCGCGCCGGCTACGCCAAGGAAGACATTACGCCCACCGAGCCCGTGCAATTGGGCGGCTACTCGTTGCGCACCGGGCCTTCCGAAGGCGTTTACGAGGGCGATCGGCTCTTCGTTCGGGCCCTAGTATTCAACGACGGCGCCGCCTCCGTGCTCTTCGTCGAGAGCGATCTGATCGGCGCGCACCGGGGCGAGGCCTTCCGCGAAAAAATCGCGGCAGCGACCGGCATTCCTAAGGATCACATCCTCTTCGGCGACGCCCACAACCACGCCGCGCCGGTGCCGAAGCCCGATGGCCAGTCGGCCTTCGATCGCCGCTACAACGAAGCACTCGTGGCGGCCGCAAAGAAGGCCGTGGCCGGCCTCCAGCCGGTGCGGATCGCGGCCGGCGAGGGCCGGTCCCGAGTGGCCATGAACCGCCGCCAGGTCCGCCCGGCCGACGTTTCTTCCGAGAAGACCTTCGACGAGAACCACGTCAGCCAGAGCTTCGGCGCCGCCAAGACCGACAAGCCCGTGCAGGTGAGAGAGTTCGGTGGAGTAGTCCGGCTGGGCGCCAACCCGACCGGTCCGATCGACGATGCGGTGCAGCTCGTGCGGATCGACGACGCGGCCGGCAAACCGCTGGCCCTGATGATCCACTACGCCTGCCACGGCACGTCGCTGGGCGGCCGCAACGCCAAGGTTTCAGGCGAGTGGATGGGCCGGATGCAACTCTACGCCGAGAAACAGTTTCCGGGGCTCGGCGCCATGTTCGTGCAAGGCGCCGCTGGCGACATCAACCCCCGCGTGGTCGGCGGATTGGACGGCAACAAGGACAACGTCAGCCACACGCACGCGCTGGGCGATGAGATTGGGGCGGAGGTGGTGCGCGTTTACGGGCGGCTCGATCCGCAGCCCATCGAGGCCCGCATCGAACTCGTGACCAGGGAGATCGAATTGCCGCGCACGTACCGGGAGCTTTTCCAGGATTTCCGCAACACGGCCGTGCCCGTGCCGACAACCGCCGTCCGCATCGGGCCGCTGATGTGGGTCTCGTTCCCGGGCGAAATGTTCAGCGCGATCGGCAAACGGGTGAAGGCGGCCTGCCCCGCGCAATACGCCCACCTCATGGGCTACACCAACGGCAGCGTCGGCTACTTCCCCACGCAAGAAGCGTTTTCCCAGGGCGGGTACGAGCCGGGCACCAGTCACTTCGATCCGACGGCCGAGTCGGTCTACCTGCGCGAGATCGCGGCGCTCTTAAAGAGCTTCCCCTGACGCGGCCGGCGGGACCGGTGGCCGACCTGTCAGAAAATTATCGCCACTGCTCACGGCAAAGACTATTACGACTGATTACGGCGACGCTGATAGAAGGCGACGCAACGGTAGAGAAGTACCGCAACGCACTCAATCAGGACAACGGACAGGGCCAGGACAACTATTCCCGAGAGTTTTATCTGCCCATCCAAGGCGATGTAGATCGTCAGTGGCACAAGCAGCATCGGGAGTGGCAGTACCGCCCGCATCAACACCTTTCGGAGTGCTCGCTTAGAGATAGGGGCATCCGGCATCTGTTCGGGGTTCTGTTCAGGGCTGGACATACTCTGTCCTCTGTGTTGCTCAACGGAGACCGTCCGCCTCTTCTACGGTAGCCAGCGAAGGGGGAATGTCAACTGGAGCGAGCGTTTTCAATTTGGACCACAACATCGGGACAGGTTGGCCACCTGTCCCACGGTCATCACGCTTCCTGCGGGTCGTCCAATTTCATCACCCAAGCCGTCGGTACGTGTTGGGTGACCGCGTCCCGTGCCAGATTGAACCACGCGGGGCCACGGTCGAGGATAGCGCTGTCGGCCGTGGCCACCACGACGTGCGGCTGGGGCGGCACCTGCGCCGATTGGGGCGGCCGTTCAACTGTCGCCCCAACTGGTGGTGCGGCCGTGGCCGCGGGATCGGCCAACACCGCGTCCGGGTCGGCCACCAACTCCACCTGCCAAGGCCAGCCGTGATGGGCTGCCAGTTCCTCGACGATGGCTTTCAACCGGCCGCTGTTCGATACGGGCCGATCGAGAAACCAACGGCATTCGGCCGCGCCGTAGGCGGCAATCGTGCGGCCCAGCAACTCCAGGGCCGGCAGCGTCTCGGCCACCTTGCGATAGCTGCCGTGCATGCTGGCCATGTCGCGGTAGGCACCGTCACGCGCGGCGAGAATCACGCCGCCGGCCAGCGCCGCCTCGATCGTCGTCAACACGTTGTAGCCGTCCAGCCACAACACTGCGCCGGCAAGCCGCTCGGGGCCCACCTGGCAACTCCGCCGCCGGGCCGCTTCGGCGTCGGAACAGCAGCAGCGGCCGATGGCCGTCCGCTGCCGCGCCACGAGGTCGTAGCGGTCGCCCACTAGTTTCAGCGTCGAGTCGTGCGGGTAGCCACGGCTGAGGAGCCAGCAGAAATCGCCGGCTGCCGCGCTGAGCCGCAGCCGCGCGACAGCGTCAAACAGCCGGACGTCCTCGGGATGCGGTCCACGATGGGTTCTTCGATCAGGCATGACAACAAATTACTTGCCGTGAACGTCATAGCACCAGAGCGCATCGTGGTAACGCAGGTATAGCCGGCCGTTGAGCAGGACCGGATGCGCCCAGGCGTCGCGGACCTTTTCCGGCACGAGCCGGAATTGGCCGGCCATCTCGCATCGCTCGGCCGTCGGCTTCAGCAGGGCCGCTCGCCCGTCTTCGGCCAAACAATACAGCCGCCCGTCGGCGTACACGGCCGCACTGGTCGTCAGGCCCTTGAACTCCCAGCGGACCTGCCCGGTTTGCCAATCCAGGCAGAGCCACGACTTGTGCTTCTCGTAGCCGCTGCCCAGCAGCAGGCCGTCGACCAACAGTACGGCGCCGGTACACGTGTCGAGGGTTGTCGTCCAAACCCTTTCGGGCGTCATGCCGACTTCCCGCGGCAATCGGTAGCACGCCCCAAAGACATACGCGGTCACGAAGAAAATGCGGCCGCCGCCGTAGACCGGCGTGGTGATGTTCGTGCCGTATTCGTTCTTGAGTGGCACCGTCCAGAGCAACTTCCCCGTGTCGGCATCGACGCCGAAACCGTGGCCCGACGAGCAGTTGGCCAGGATGCGGCGGCCGGCATGGCGAAAGAGCGCCGGCGAGGCGTGGGCGACGCGGTCGCCCGCCAGCGGCTCGGTCGTCCAGAGGGTCCGGCCGTTCTGTTTATCCAAGGCCGCCATTAGGGCCTTCTCGCCGCCGGGCGTGACGATCAGCCGGGGACCGTCGACCAGCAGACATTCACTCATGGCCCAGGTGATGTTTTGCCCCTGGAAACGCTCCAACACGTTCAAGGCCCAGAGATCCCTCCCCGTGCCGGCATCCAGGCACGCCACGCGGCCGTGGGCGTTCATGTGATAGAGCTTGCCCTCGGAATACGCGCAACAGGCTCGCGCTCCGGGATGGGGGCCCGTCCAGGCGGCGCCGTTCTTGGCTTGCCAGAGCGGTTTCCCATCCAGGTCGAAGGCGAAAATCACCAGGTCGTTCTCCACGTCGCCCGTGATATAGAGCCGATCGCGCACGATGATGGGCGACGACCAGCCGCTTCCCAGGTGGCCGATCTTCCATACCAGGCGCGGTCCTCCTTCGGGCCAGTCGGGCAGGAGTCCCTTCTCGTCGGAGATTCCGTCGCGCCGCGGCCCGCGCCATTGGGGCCAGTCGGGTTCGGGCGAGGCAATCGGACCATCGGGAGATGCTTTGGCGGCCGCATCGACGTTCGAGGCTGTCGGAGAGGCGCTGGGCAATGGTTGGCCGCAAGCCGGCAAGCCGCAGAGGCCCAGTAGCCCCAAGACAGCCGTCAGATGAGCCCTGCGGACCCCGGTCGCGCAAAGTCTACGGTCCCAGAGTCTGCGCCTGGCTAAACGCATCGAGAAACTCCCAGCAGATCCAACCGGCCAACGCCGCAAGAACCACGCAGAGGAGGACGCGGCGAACCTTCCTCCCCGTGAGCCCCAAGAAACGGCGTTCCGGCGATCCCTTCTTGCCCTCAACACACGCGGAACAATAGTATTCGCCCAGGCTGTTCTTGTGACGTTTCCTGTTCGTCAGATCCACGCCACACGACCGGCACGTCTTCTTGATTTCGATCTGGACCATGTCGAGTGCCTCGAATCGGTTTGGGACCGCAGTCGAAGGATGTCAAGGCGGCAACGGTTGCGGCGCCGCGGGCTCGGCGAACAGGTCTGCCAGCGCCAGTTGGAAGCCCGGCAGTATCTCGCCGCCGTTGAGCGTTTCGTCTTCGCGAACAACCGCATATTCCCCGGGAGCAACGTACACCCGCACTTCGCGCCGCGGGGTGTGGCAGACGTACCACACCAGCCGCACGCCGGCCGTGAAGTAGTCTTGGAGTTTGCGTTCCATTTCCTCGCGGGTATTGGACCTGCTGATGACCTCGACGGCCAGATCCGGCGCCAAATCGGGGATGGGTTCGCGGGGCACGCGGCGGTTCGGCAGACGATCCAGCGAAATAAAGGAACCGTCGGGAATCCGCACCAGACCGGGCGTAGTCGCATCATGCCATCGGCCCCCAGAACGATGCCCAGTTGGTGCTTCCGCACATAGGACCCGAGCAATTCCCCCAGAAAGACGGCCAGATAGGATTCGTAAAAGCCCACGGTTTTCTCCACCAAGACGCCATCGATCAATTCACACAGCCGATCTTCATGCGCATCGATCTCGATCACGTCTTGTTCGGTGGCCGTACCGGGCATGGGATCGCGACGAATGCGGCTCAGCGGCATCGCGCCGAATCGCTCGGCCAGATCGACGATTGTCCACTGGCCGGCACTGGTTTCGGTGGCGTGGCTCATCAGACCCACTCCCCAAGGGTGAGAAGCATACTCCCTGCTATTATGCACCCCTCGACGACCGCGGGCAAGACCCATTCCCCTGTTCGCGGCCCCCGTCTCCGATATAATCAACGGCTCCGCCGTCGCTAGTACCGACTCTCCATCCCACTTTGTTCCCTCGCCCTCCCATGCCCGACAAGCTCTCCGTTGCCGACGCCCGGCAGGCCGCTGCGATCGGCCGCGAAGTAGTCCTGCAAGGCTGGATCCGCACCCGCCGCGACTCGAAGGCGGGCTTCAGCTTCCTGGAGATCAACGACGGTTCCTGCTTTGGCAACGTGCAGGTGATTGCCGAAAGCGGCCTGCCGAACTACGAGACCGAGATCAAACGCCTCTCCGCCGGCTGTAGCGTCACGGTGGCGGGAATCGTGAGGGCCTCGCCCGGCAAGGGGCAGGCGACCGAGGTCCAGGCGACGGCCGTAACCGTCCACGGCGTGGCCGACGCGGCGGCGTATCCCCTGCAGAAGAAGGGGCACACCTTCGAGTTCCTTCGCACCATCGCCCACCTGCGGCCGCGCACCAACACCTTTGGGGCCGTCGCCCGCGTGCGAAACTGCGTCTGCAACTCGATCCACCAGTTCTTCCAGGAGCGCGGCTTCCTCTACGTCCACACGCCGATCATCACCGCCAGCGATTGCGAGGGGGCCGGCGCGATGTTCCAGGTGACCACGCTCAAGCTGGAAAACGTGCCCAAGCAGGGGCCGCAGGTCGATTTCTCGCTCGATTTCTTCAACCGGCCGGCCTACCTGACGGTCAGCGGGCAGCTTGAAGCCGAGAACCTATGCCTGCTCGCTGGGCAAGACGTACACCTTCGGGCCGACGTTCCGCGCCGAGAACTCCAACACCCCTCGCCACCTGGCCGAGTTCTGGATGATCGAGCCGGAGGTGGCCTTCTGCGACCTCTGGGGCGACATGGAGTTGGCCGAAGGGCTGCTGAAACGCATCTTTCGCGACGTTCTGGCGAAATGCCCCGAGGACGTGCAGTTCTTCAACGAGCGGATCGACAAGACCGTCCTCGAAACGCTTCAGCACGTTATCGGCAGCCAGTTCCTTCGCGTCTCGTACACCGAAGCCGTCGACATCCTCAACAAGTCCGGGCAGCAGTTTGAGTTTCCCACGGCCTGGGGCCACGACCTCCAGGCCGAGCACGAACGGTATCTCACCGAGAAGCACTTCCAGCAGCCCGTGATCCTCTACGACTATCCCCGCACGATCAAGCCATTCTACATGCGACTGAACGATGACGGCCGGACCGTTCGGGCGATGGACGTGCTGGTGCCGAAGGTGGGCGAGATCATCGGCGGCAGCCAACGCGAGGAGCGGCTCGACGTGCTCGAAGGCCGGATGAAAGAGCAGGGGCTCAGCCCGGAAAGCTATTGGTGGTATCTCGACTTGCGCCGCTACGGCACGGTGCCGCACACCGGGTTCGGGCTGGGTCTGGAGCGCGTGCTCCAGTTCATCACCGGCATGGCGAACATCCGCGACGTGATTCCCTTCCCGCGCACGCCGGGGAACGCCGAGTTCTAATTGCGATCGAACTGTGGTTTCTTGGTACGCCCGTGTTGCAGGAAGTGAACACGGCGTGGCCGGTTCGATGACGTTTCTCTGCCATGTCGCATGCCGAGGATCGCGATTGCTTCCCTAAGTCGTTATGCTCTCGCCTCTTGCGATGGTCGTCGCGCCGTTGGCACGCGATCTGCTTATGCCACTGCCAGAGCCCTTCACCAGGGCCCGACACCAGGAGCGGCCGGCATACAGGAGGTCTCCGATGAGGACCAGCGGAGTGAAAGTGCTCGACCCGGTGCTGGATACGGTTCAGATCGACTGGCTGGTCGTGCCGGTCCAGGAATGCCGCGACTCCCGCGACGAATGGCGGCTGATCTCCAGCCACTTCCGCAAACCGCACGAACCGTGGGGCCCTAGCCGGGCGTTCGTCTTGCCCGTCCACGTCCGCCGCAGCAGCCGCAGGGTCCTGTTCTCGCAACAGTCAGGGCTGGAGTAGTCGCGGCCTGAACAAGCTCCACCGTCTCGGACTCTCCGAGATTCATCATTCATCCTTCAGCATTCATCCGTCATCCTTCCAAGAGCCACGCCACGACTTCTGCCAGCCCGTCCTCGTCGTGGCCGGGGGCGACGCGATCGGCGGCCGCTTTGACGGCCGGCAGGGCGTTGCCCATCGCCACGCCCAATCCCGCGGCGCGGATCATGGGGATGTCGTTCACGTCGTCGCCCACCGCACAAATCTCCGCGTCGTCGATCCCCCAATCGCGGGCCAACCGCCGAATGGCCGACCACTTGGTCACGCCGGCTGGCGCGATCTCGGTGAAGTATCCAACGTATTTCGGCGGGCGGAGCACGTGGGTGTGCAATTGCCCCGGCAGCATGCGGTGCAGCGTCGCCTCCAACTCCCGCATTTGCTCGTGCGTGCCGGTCGAGAACACGGAAAAGACGCCCGGCGGCGGGCTGGCGAGCAACTCCGGCCAAAGGCGGCCGCGGCCGGGATTGTGGTCGAGATAGTACGCCAACTCCGGCGTCCGCACGTCGAGGCGAGCCAGGTAGTAGTCGAACCCTTCCGCAAACGTATCGGCACAGACCACCGGATCGTAGCCGCAGCGATCGACAATCGTCAACGCCTCCAGAAGCACCTGCGGCTCGAATCGGGCCTGATAGAGCGTGCGATGGTCGAGCGGGTCCTTCACCAGCGCCCCGCTGGCGGTGACCAGTGGCACGTCGATCTTGAGCGACTCCACCAGCGGCAGGGCGTGGCTGTATCGTCGGCCGGTGGCCAGCACGACCGTGATGCCCGCCTCATTGGCCCGTGCCAACGCGGCCCGGATGGCCGGCGTCAGTTCGTGGCGGCTGTTGACGAGGGTTCCGTCGATGTCGATGGCAAGCAGGCGATACATCAGAACGACGGATTGGGGATTAGAGATTGGAGACTGGGGCCAAATAGCCGGCGGCTAACAGCCGCCGGTGCGTAGTGCGGGGGTCGGCAACAGCGGCTAGGACGTTCGTGGCGGCCAACAACCCTCATGAGATATCGCGGAACACGTCTTCGTCAGTCAGATACCCTTGGGCTTCGGCAAAAGGCATCATTCGCCGGCGCAGCAAGTCGAATTGACTGATGCGCAGCTGCCGCCAAATCGCCTCCCGTGCGACTTGAATGCGGCTCTTGCCCGACTGCCGAGCCACCTTCGTCAGCAACTCGTCCAACTCTTCGCTGAGTCGGATTGTGAGAGCGGTCGTCTTCATATATTACATTGCACCACACATGGTCTCACGCGTCAATCCGGTTGCTCGCACAACTTGCATGGACATCCAAACTATCCCCATCATTCCCCCGCGTCGTCGTCGCCCGAACCGTAGATGTGGTTGATCACCTGGCGAAGTTTGCGGAAGTCTACATCCGAGATCGTGAAGATGATCTCAACCTCTTGTTCAAACCGGAGCTTGCGAGCAAGCGAATCACTGAATCGAAAACAGATCCGGTCTCGCTGGAGTTCAACCGCTTCAACACTGTCATCGCCCGAGTAGAACGGCATTGCTCTCGAGCAAAACCCGTCGAGGTTGATGTTCAATTCCTCCTCTCCGTAGAGCGGATCTGGCCAACGAAAGGAGATCCCCCCTTCGCCATAGTCGAGGTCGGCGAACAAGTCAACAGCGTGGGCCAAATGTTTCTCCATCACACCCCCTAAATAGCCTTGCGTAATCCTGGGAGGTTTGCTTTCTCCGTTGCGTACAAGCGTTGGAGTTCTTTATCCCGCTTGCGGAGATACCAGCGAACCTCCTTCATCAACTCGTTCATAGTGCGGCACTGATGGTTTCGAGTGACGTTCGCGTGCAGATCGCGCCACACCCGCTCGATGCGGTTGTGGTCCGGGCAGTAGGGCGGGAGGAAGTGCAACTGTACTTTGTCGCCCAGCTTCGCCAGGACCAGTTCGACTTGTCGGCTGCTGTGGATGCGGTAGTTGTCGAGGATCAGATGGATCCGTTTGGCGTCCGGATAATCGCGCTGCAGCAAGTACCACAACTGCCAGATGAACAGCAGGCTGGTCTTGCGCTCTGCCTCGACCCAGGTCAAGCGGCCTGTGCGGGCGTTGAGCGCGCCGGCCAAATAACGTTTCTCGTTCTTGCCGGGCGTCAACACCGTTTTTTGCGTCCCGCGAAGCATCCAGTCTGGACCGATCTTGGGATTCAGGTGAATGTCCACCTCGTCCACATAGACGATGACCTCGTCCTTGGGCAAGGTTCTCGATCAACCGTCTCAGGAGCCGCAATCGCCGTGTTTTCCGGGCTTTCTTCCACGGACAGCCCACGATCGGCTTGGGACGGCCCAAACGAATCCGCAACCGCTTCAGCAGGCGACTCATCGTTGTGCAACTGATGCGGACACCTGTCTCCTTGGCCAAGACCAACGCGAGCAGCTCTTGGGTCCACGTCGGACGCCGGTGCCGGTAGTCCCGCGGCGACTTGGCAACTACCTCGAACAACGCGGCTTCGTACTCCTCGCTCACCTTCGCTTCGCCGTTGTCCTCCCGCCGGTCGGCCAGCCCGCTCGGCCCTTCGTCGATGAATCGTTGTGCTGTTCGATACACCTGGGACTCCGAGCATTGCCCGCCCGCCACGATCGCCGCGGGGGATTTCCCTTGCACCAGGCTCAAGATAATCTTGCATCGGTCACGCAGTCCGGCATCGCGTGCCGCCTTCGCGAAGGCCCTCAAAATCCGGCGCTCGCGTGTTGACAATGTCTGCCACGTCTGGTGTACTTTCCGTTGGACTTTCATCAGGGACTCCTTTCACTTGCTGCGTCTTCCAAATCGACGCAAGTGGTTGTGAGTCCTTGTTTTACCTAATCCTCCCAGGATCGCGCAAGTCTATTTAGCACGGAAGCGGCGCCTCGCATGAAATCGCCGGACCGCACGCGGGTTGACCCCAACCCGAAGAAGATTGACGATTTGATTCCGCCCGGCCACAAAGCACGCGTGGTGTGGGAGTTGACCCAACAATTGGACCTGTCTCCCCTGTACGCGGGGATCAAGGCCGTGGAAAACCATGCCGGCCGTCCGGCCACTGATCCCCGGCTCCTCGTAGCCTTGTGGACCTACGCCACAGACGAGGGCATGGGCAGCGCGCGCGAACTGATGCGGCGGTGCTACGACTGCGATCCCTACAAGTGGCTTCGGGGCGGGGTGGACGTCAATTACCACACGTTGTCCGATTTCCGCACCGCGCATCTGGAATGGCTGAAGGATCAAGTGGTCAACAACGTGGCGGTGATGAGGGCCGAAGGTCTGGTAAACCTGGAAAGGATCGGGCAAGACGGCATGCGGGTGCGAGCCAACGCCGGCAACGACTCCTTTAAGCGAAAGGAAACGTTGCAACAACTGCTGGCAGAAGCCGAACAGCGATGGGACCGTCTGCAACAGGAGTTTGAGCAGGAGACGGGCCGCTCGGCCTCCCAACAAGCGGCGCAGGAGCGCTCGGCGGAGGAGAGAATCGAGCGGCTGAAGCAGGCCCAAGAAGAAGTCCAGAAGGTGGCCGAAGCCCGCGAGAAAAGGAAGAAGGGAGATGGGGCCTCGGCTCGTGCCAGCACGACCGACCCTGAAGCCCGCCGGATGAAAATGGGCGATGGCGGCACCCGCCCCGCCTACAACGTCGAACTTGCCACCGACTTGAACAGCTTGGTGATCGTGGGGGCCGACCTGCTGAACGTCGCCGATGCCGGCCAGATGGAAGCGATGGTGCAACAGATCGAAGCCGAACAAGCGCCCTTGCCGAAGGACGCCGAGTATTACGTGGACGGCGGCCTTGCTACCAAGGGAGATCTGGAAAGTGTGGGTCAGCGGGGTGTAACGGTGTTCGCGCCGCCCAAAGAGGTGGAGCAACAGCAGCAGCAAGGGAAAGACCCGTACGCTGCCAAGCCCGGCGACAGCCCGAAGGTAGCCGAGTGGCGCCGGCGGATGGGAACCCCGGAGGCCCAGCAGAAATACAAACAGCGCGGCAAATGTGAGTGGTCCAACGCCGAGTGCCGCAACCGCGGGCTTTACCAGTTTGTGGTCCGCGGGCTGCAGAAGGTCAAAGCGGTGGTGCTGTGGTACGTGTTGGTCCACAACCTGTTTCGCTGGGTGGCACTGCGCGGAGCCGGCGAAAGCCGCCGCCTAAGCGGCCGCGCACGGATAACTTGAACAAGTGTACTTACGTGGTGAGAGCGTGTAGTTCCATTCGCCGTGGAACTTGTGATGTTTGAGACGCAGCTTTCTCAGTTGCTCGTCAGTGACTTTGATTTTGGTCGGATAATGGTTTGTGTCAATGGCCGCTTTCACAGTCAATCCCGTTCGCGTCTTCGTGTTGGCGATGAGATTCACGATGACCTCAAGGCTGACCAGGGGGCGGGCACGCCAGTTCTTCGTGATGAAGCTGAACAGGCGATGCTCGATCTTGTTCCATTTGCTGGTGCCGGGTGGGAAATGACAAACGAACAGCTTGATGCCCAATTCGTCAGCCAACTCTTGCAGCGACACCTTCCACAACCGGTTGCGACTCCCGTTGCTGCCTCCGCCATCCGCTGTGATCAAAAGTTCGCGGGCGCGCGGAAATCGCTGCTGCCCCATTTCATTCCACCATCGACGGATACTGGGGACGGCAAACTGCGCTGTATCGTGATCGATGCCGACGCTTACCCACCCTTCGTTCCGCAGCAGATCGTACACGCCGTAGAGAGCCGCCTTCCCCAACGACTTGATCAGGAAGTCGTAAACGCGCACTTCTTCGGGCGTTCCCTGGGGGAACCATTCCCTCCCGCCATTCTTGAAATCGCCCACGTTTTCCTTCTTTTTGGCATCCACGGAAACCGCCGGTTGGCCGCGTTTCAAGAACCGCTGGACGCTCGCATTGATGTACTCGAACTGGGCATTGCGATCCGGATGCGACGATCCCTCCCGAGTCTTGCGGTTTGCCTGCAAGCTATAGTCCGCACGGTGCAACAATTTGGCCACGGTCCGTGCGCCGACCGGATGGCTTTGACGCGTCAGTTCCTCGGCCAAGTTGCGCGTGCTCTTACACGTCCAGCGCAACGGCGACTTGGGGTCGCCACGGGTCGTTGGTTCAATCAACGTTTCGAGTGCAGCCATCAGACCCGGATCGGTCTCTGTCAAGGACTTGTCACCGCCACCCGGTCGTCGCACGCGACAGGCCGCAACCGCACGCTCTTTTTCAGGCAGTTCCAACTCATGAAGCGCGGCGGTGATCGTGGTACGAGACATTCCGCTGGCCTGCGAAACCGCTGTAATCCCACCCCAGCCGATATCACAGGCTTCCGCTGCCGCCCACTGTCGCCGTCGGCGTTCATCCAACTCCGGCTCCAGCAACCGATACTTGGCTTCAATCCGTGCAATTACCTGTGCATCCTGCATGCACACGTTATCACACAATGCAATGAACGCCACAATAGCAATTTGTTCAAGTTATCCGTGCGCGCTCTCTAAGCTCCCGTCGAGCGGGCGTGCAGCACAAAACAGCGGCATGGGAGAATCTGCGCAAAGCATGCACCACAATCCTTGCCATTCCCGCGAGTCACGGCCTCCGTAAACAGTTCGCGAACCTTCGCTGGGCCACTGCGAAAGTCGCAAAAAAACACGGCTCCAGCTAAAGCACCACAACGTACAAATTGATTTTTTCACAAGCTCTCCGCGTGGGAACCCGCCTTCTCCGACGCTCCGCGCAGGTGAATTTATTGATAGGGGTAGGGAAGGCCGGTTAAGTTCCCGGCCTCCCCTCCCTCCGAACCGGACTGGCGGATTTCCCGCATCCGGCTCTCCGGTTAGTGGTGTTACCTCGTAGAGGATTGGTGAACCGAGCGCGGGAAGGAAACAAGGTTCCTTCTCGGGATCGGCAGAAGCGAAAGGCCCTGACCTTCACGGGAAGGCCACCAACATGCAACATCGACGGTGCGGCCAATCTGAGCCAAGTTACGTGTGCCTGACGCAGTCCGTCGTGGCTAGTCGTTGCCGACACTCGCGGTACGGTGTGGTTTTGGCCGTGCGTCATGTTTCATCCACTTTCCTGCGTCCCTTTGCTCGACGGGCATTGCCCCGCTTCCTCGCTCGTATGGACGCTCTGACTCCTGGGCGGTCGATTCTTCGTATCCTTATCAGGGACATTGAACTTCGTCCTTGTACCCGCCCAGGTCTCCTTGCTTCATGTATCAAACCTTCCGACCGTTCCGCCTCCAACCACCTGTTGCCGCCTCTGGGGCTTGGTTTGGTTTCCCCCCGGAGCTTACCGCGCGGTCTGCCGACCGCATCCCTTGCGAGGACCACAGCGTCACTTGGGCTTCGCCTTTTCCTAGCAGGCTCGCCACGACAACCGGCCGAATCGAGTTCGTCATCCTGCGGACCAGCCGTTCACCTTCAGTTGCTCTCCACCCCCTCTCACGAGGACGCAGTTACTTTCGGTTACGAAGTTCAAACCCAATTTCGACAAGGACTTGCACCTTGCTGATTCGATACACTCACAAGCGCACTAGGAGGCGACTCCAGTCGCCGATTTGCGGCTGTTTTCGGGCAATCGGCGACTGGAGTCGCCTCCTACAGTGGTGTTTCTGGAACAATTCACAATCTCTCTGCGTCGGTGGTGGCGACGTAGAGCGTCGCGGAGGGTGCCTTCCCACGGAGGACCGTGGGAACGAGGGTTCTCGACCTGGCCGACGTATCACGGCGACGGCAGCGATTCGGGCAACGGCAAAGGTGCGGGGACTTCTTCCACCGGCGCGGCGGCTTCCGCACCGCTGGGCTGATCCGGCCGGATCGGACCGGGATCGATCCAATTGCCCTGCGCGTCCAGCCGCATGGTGCCGAGGTCGAAGTCGAGATTCAGCCGCTGCGATTCGTAGTCGACCCAGGAGTTCAGCAGGTCGTTCTGCGCGTTCAGCAGCCCCGTCAACGCCTGGTCGAGGTCGCGGGCGGTGTTGGCGCCGAAGATGGCGGTCTCGCCCGGCTTGGGCGGCTGCTGCAAGCGGTCTTGCATCACGTCGACCTGGTTGATGGAAACGTGGACGGCCGCCCGCCGAAGTTCGAAATCCAGCGCGTAGCGGTCGATGGTGCGGATGATGTCGCGCAGACCCTGACTGACGCGGTCTTCGTAGGCGTAGTATTGCCGGCGGGCCTGCTGGTAGTTGATGAGGGCCTCGCGGTAGAGGTTGCGCTCGGCCAGGCGGGTCAGGGGCGGGTCGAATTGCACGCCCACCCGCAACTGCCCCGTCGTGCTGCGGAAACGCAGCGGGTCGTTGCCCAGCGTGCTCATGTCGCCGCTGAAGACCACGCTCATGTCGCCGCGCAAGGCATTGGCGGTCACTTCGACCTGCCGCCAGGCATCGACCAGCGCCGCCCGCGCGTTCATCCAGTCGAGGCGGTTCTGCTGGGCGATCCGCAGGGCCTCGCGCGTATCGAGTTGCACCGGCACCAGGGTGATGGTCTCGGTGCGGCAACGGGCTTGCGTGAGCGAAAGCTCCGCCAACTGCCCCGACAACTGCGTCAGCCGCGCCAGCAGATCTTCTCGCGGCGGACGGGCTGCCTGCTTGCCAAGTGCCTCCAATTCGGTCGAGGTGCTCTGCAATTGCGCCTGCTGTCGGACAAAATCGCTGCGGATTCTCGCCAGCCGCCGGTCGAATACGCCCCGACCGGCGCAGCGCGGGATCGACGTCGCCATTGGTGAGTTCCTCGCGCGGGGAGACGAGTTGAAGGAAGGCGCGGCGGGCGGGAACCGCCGCGTCCAACGCCTGGAGGTCGTGCCCCATGGTTTCCAGAATGGCCTGGCAGCCGTTCGGGAGCGAGCCGAGCGCCGTCGCGTAATCGGCCGGCGTGAACGCGGCTTCCGGATCGCGCAGCTTGACCAGCAGCCCCGCCACGGCGTCCTGCGCGGCCACGGTCTGTTCGTCGATCAGGTCGAAGGGTTTCAGCAGGGGGTCGTCGATGCGGACGGGCAGTTCCGGCGGCAGGCCCAGGGTGATCTTGTAGCTGTCCAGCGCGTCCTGGTAGCTCTGCTTCAGCGTACCCAGCGAGATCTGGGTGCTGATGAGTTGTTGGCGGTTCTGCTCGACCTGCAAGTAGTCGATGCGGCCGGCGTCGTAGAAGGCCTCGAACTGTTCCTGGGTGCTGCGCCGCCCGACCACGTTGGCCCGCTGGTTGCGGATCCGCACCTGGGCCGCCATCAGGGCGTAAATTCCGCCGAAGCTGCCGAATAGGTCGGGCTGGAGGGTGCCCAGGTCCAACTGGGTGCGGACCGGTCCGGCAGGGAGATTCCGCCCGGAGATGACCTGGACATAGAACCCCTGGTTGAATCGGGCCATCTGGCGAACGTCCGCCAGCAGCGTTCGCTCGGATTGGGTAAGGTTCTCCAGCACCACGGCCCGGCCGGCCCCCCGCAACAACGGCTGTACCATCGAGAAGTCCAAGAGCGAGGTAGCGCTGTACTGGTCCGGGCCGGCGAACTGCCAGACCAACGAATTGGCGATGCCCACCAACAACTCGCCGCCGGTGGCCGAAAGCTTCTGCATGCGCAGCGAGTTGCCCTCCTCCAGCAGGGTGCTGCTCGAGCCGGTGCCGCCGGGACGGTCGGCCCCGTCGACGGTGAAGAACGTCGAGTTGGTGCCGAAGAACTGTGCATCGAAGCGGAACCGCTGGAAGGTGACGTCCAACGCCGAGAGGTAGAGCTGCTCCAGCGCCGTTTGATATTCCCGCGAATCGAGCAGACCCACCTGGACGGCCGCCGGACGGTCGAGAATCACGGCGCCGTCGTCGCCGCGGGGCAGACACTTCATCCACCGGGGGTTCTCCGCGTACGGCGTCTCGCCGTTGCGATCCCAGTACGGCCATCCCCGCATGCCGTCCACGCATCGCATCAACTCGTGCGACGTGGGATCGTCCGGCGGCATCGGCGGACGATCGGGATTGTCCGGGTCGTACATCCGCGAGTCCGCCCTGGGAGTGATCGAGTAGTCCGGCAGTTTCCAGCGCGGATCTCCCGTCGCGCAGCCAACCAGGCCATACACCTCCGTGTCGGCCTGACGGCGATAGTGCGCCCGAGTGCAGCCGGAGAGGATCACGGCCAACAGCGCGATGAAACACCACCACCGCCACGACCAATCGCCGCCGATCGAGTCCGGATCGCTCTTCAAGCGGCTGGGTGCCACTGGCTGCTTGTCGGCCAGTGCGGGAAACACGGGCACGCAAGCTGCCCGTGGCACCCGGCGGCTGGGTGCCACTGGCTGCTTGTCAGCCAGTGCAGAAAACACGGGCAGGCGAGCTGCCCGTGGCACCCGGCGGAGAGAGGGCGACGGCAATGGCCGATCGTCGCGCGGCATCAGGCGGCTCCTCGCTGTTCGACGGATTCCGTCAAGCCGCTCAACACGGCCTGCCACGTGGCTGCTCCGGCAGGCGTGAGCTCCCAGAGGTGGCGACGCCGGTCCTCGTCGGCAGACCGGCCTTGGAGCATTCCCACGCGGCGCAGCCGTTCCACCAGTCCGCTCACGTGGGCGGCCGAAATCGCCAGTTCCTCGGCCAGTTCGTGCTGAGCGCGGCCGCCCGGCGGGGCCTTCGAGCAGGCCCAAAGAACGGCCAGTTCCGCCTCGCTCAAGCCGTGCCGCACGGCCTGCTCCTCCAGGAGCCCCCGCATCCGCCGCGCGGCGACGAGGATCCGCTCGGCCCTGTCTATCCACTGCGTGGCATCGGTCGGTCGACGAGTCTGCACAATGTTCACGCATGAACCATTCGGCCGCAAACGGTTCGGACTTTAACGGCTACGCCTGATAGGGGGGTAAGGTAAGCCATGACGCCGTGAAAACGCGCCCCTACGCAGTCTGGGAAGTCGGCGCCGAAACTTGACGCCTGCCTCGACCGTGATTATCATCAAGGTTCAGGGGCCACCCCGGAGCAGCCATCATGAGCATTTGGAACAAAGTATTGGTCTGGTTGATTGGCGTCGCCGCCCTCGGCTTCTTCTACCTGACGGTACGGACGCTGGACACCCGCACCTATTGGCGCAAGAGCGTGCTGGCTCACGAGAAGGCGATCGAGAGAGTCCGCGCCGAGAACCGCAAACTGATCGATGGCGACCCGAAGGCGACGGAGCTTTCGCAGATGGGCATCCGGCAGGTCCGGATCGAACTGGACAAGTTGCTGTTGAACCGTCGCCGGGCGTGGTTCAACTGCGACCCCAAGGTCAAGGTGGGCGAAGGTACGGCCGAGGTCACCGTGACCATCGAGAACCCGGCCCCCCACGGCATCGCCGACAAAACGGTGCTCTACGCCTTCGAAGAGGCCAAAGTGGCCGACGTGCAAAAGCGGGGGCGGTACCTGGGCGAGTTCAAGGTGACCAAGGTCGCCGACAAGCAAGTGACGCTCGCACCCACCTCGGAGTTGACCAAACGCGAGCTCGACCGTTTACAGGTCTCCACCTCCAAAGGTCCGTGGACGCTCTATGAGATCATGCCCCGCGACAGCCACGAAATCTTCGCCGAGATGAGCAACGACGAAAAGAAGGACATGCTGCCGCCCGAGAGCCTCCCCGAGTACGTCAAGGACGGCCAGCCCGTAGCCGAAGACGATCCCCGGGCGCAGAAGGTCGACGGCAAGAGCGTCTACGTCCGGCCGCTCCGCGATTACCGGATCCTCTTCGACGCCGACCTGCAAGACCGGGCGCTCATGGCCAATCGGTTTGCCGACACCACCGGCGACACGAAGATCGTCGAGGACGCGCTCGCCCAAGCCAAGAAACAGGTCGACGGCTACACGGCCGACATTGCCTCGGCGCAGAAGGACCTGGAGAAGGTCACGAGCGAACGCAACCTGGTGGCCAACGTCTCGAAGGCGATCGAAGAGCAGTTGACGAAAGTGACGCAGGCGATCTCTCAATTGATCAAGGAGAATCAGGCCATGGCCGGCCGCATCGCCCAGCAGCAGTTGGATGCTGCCCGG
The DNA here is from genome assembly GCA_963759115.1 of uncultured Planctomycetaceae bacterium. Taxonomy (GTDB): domain Bacteria; phylum Planctomycetota; class Planctomycetia; order Pirellulales; family Thermoguttaceae; genus CAVWXT01. The sequence goes on along the minus strand of CAVWXT010000005.1, from coordinate 254,652 downwards.
CGCATCGACGAGCGCACCCGTGCCATGGCGCAGTCCGGTACGGGGGGACGATAACAGGGTGGGCATCTACGATCGCGACTACTACCGCCAAGAGCGGCCTCGCTCCGCCTTCGCGCATCTCCCCCAAACCGCCGTCGTTTGGATCATCGCGATCAACGTCGCCGTCTGGCTGGCGGATTCCCTTACCAGCACGGGAAATAACCCGCACTGGCTCAGCAGCCTGCTGGCCGTTCGCGTAGGCACGCTCGCCGAGCCCTGGAACTGGTGGCAGTTCCTCACGGCCGGTTTTGTCCACCATCCCCTGCACTTCCAGCATATCTTGTTCAATATGCTAGTGCTGTTCTTCCTCGGCCGCGACGTGGAATCGGCCTATGGAGCCAAGGAATTCACGCGCGTGTATCTGGTGATGGTGGTCATCGCCTCGCTGGCGTGGGTAGTCGCCAACCGGCTTGCCGGCACGCCGAGTGGCGTGCCGATGTTGGGGGCTTCCGGGGCAATCGCCGGCGTCGTGGTTCTGTTCGCGTTCAACTTTCCGCACGCCACGATCCTGCTGTTTTTTGTGATTCCCATGCCCGCCTGGTTGTTCGGCGTGCTGGCCGTCGTATTGGACATCTTCGGGGCGATGGGCGGTCACGGAGCGGAAGATCACGTGGCCTACGCGGCCCACCTCGCCGGCGCGGCCTTCGCCTTCGTCTATTTCCGGCAGGGATGGAACCTGACGCGGCTTACCTCCCGCTTCGCCTGGCCGGCGTTCCGCTGGCCGAGCTTCCGCCGCAAGCCCCGCTTGCGGGTCCACCGGCCCGACGAAGAGCAACCGTCCGACCTGACCGCCGAGGTGGATCGCATCCTGGAGAAGATCTATCGCGAGGGCGAGGCCAGCCTCACCGCCAAGGAGCGCAAGTTCCTCGAAACCGCCAGCCGCGAGTACCAGCGGCGGACCAAGGCGGAAAGCGGCGGGCGCAAGAGGGGAGATTGAGGGCGAATGGTGGATGGGGGAAGGTGGAAGGCGGAAGCTCGCAGCAAGATTGCCTGGCGCTGCTTATGAGGGCCAAAGGTCCTGCCGTTCGCCCAGGCCAGGGCAACACCCTGGTGAACGGAGACAATCTTGCCCATCCTTCGGCCCACCGGGCCAATCATTCGACGAACGATTGGCCCGGTGGGCCGACAACGCGGGTTCGATGGCCCAACGCCCCGCGCGGCTCGTGGTTGGATTTCGTAGGTCCCCGGGCATTCTTTCGTTTCGGCCCGGCATCGAGACGTGACACACGGTGCAGTCCGCCGCGGAGCCGGCTGCGGGCAATCCGCCCGCCCACTTCGATCCACGGGAGGCGGAAACGGAGCACGGCCCGCGACGATTGAGACGCCGACGGGCGAACGTCCGGCCTACGCTTTTGGCGGAGTGCCAGCCTGACTTGGACACATAATGTGGAGTTGGTCGACGGCGCGTTGGTGTTTCGGACCGACGAAGGCGATCCCGTCGACGAGACGCGGGCAAAACCGTTCAGACGTAGTGCTTGAATGGCAGTGGCGGGACGTCATCGTCGAAGACTGGTCCGGCAGTGAGAATCTCCCCGACTGCGTCAGCAAACTTAAGGGTCACTGGCTCCCCGTCGCCAAACCTACACGCGTTGTAGTTCAGCTTGGTGAGGCCCAATACGTCGGTAAGCACCGTTTTCATGTCGGCGTCGCCGCGGCATATCTTCACGACGAGCGGATTCGGAACCTCTCTGCCTACATACGTCCTGAGCCTTGGCACCAAGCCTTTTGTCCAGAGATACCCCAAGTTGCCGTCGATGGGTAGTGCGGTTCCACGGAGGACGGGGTTCTTGCCCGGCCTAAACAGCTTGAAGTCGTATTCGTCTTCGAATTTGCACTGCTACGACATTGGTCTCACGACCGGCCGCGCTGGTGAAGCCTCGCCATTCGGCATCGTCAAATTTCGTCCTGGCATGCACAAAGAGTTCGTTCGGCGGTTTCTTCAAAGGGTGCTTGTCTTTGTACGTGTCGATTGCTTTTGTGATAAGTTCGCGTGCCGACGCTTCGTCGAGGTGGAATTGGCCGCGCTTGCCGGTATACCAAGGGCCGTTATTTCCCTTGAAGACGACGCCGTCCCCGGAATCCAGGAACATTTGCGCGGCGCAACAGGCCATGCGAGGGTCTTTGGACAGATCGACATGTTTGAATACGATGCCGATGTAGCACACGCCAGCTCGCATCGCGTTGATTTTCCAGGGCCGCCCGCCAGATTTGTAGAACGCCGCCGTTGCCAAGTGCCAGGCGATATCCTGCTGCACCTTGGAAAGATCGCGGAGCGGCTTACCAAGACTGTTGCGCACCTCGTCGTAAGCGATTGTACTTTCACGAACGATTTGCGTGACGATCTGCTTCTTCAGAAGTCGTGCCTTAAGCTGATTATGGAAGTTAACTTCAAACCCGTACGCCGTGGATATCTCAACTGCCAAGTCATTCCCAAACATGAGACTTTGCCCACGGACGGCGTCAGCAACGTCGCGCTTCGATAGATCACCCCGGGAGTCGATTCTGTCTGCGAATGACACCGTGGACTTGGGGCGGCAGTTGCGATAAACCTCGTCCAGGACCACAACAAACCAAAGATCAACCGTCGATTCTTCGGACGTAAACGTTTTCAAAATTGCTTCTTCGTATAGGTCGACGGCCTTGTACACCCGGTGATGGGCATCCGCAAAATTGATGCGCCGATGCAGTTCAGCCTCGTCGATAGCGATCTCAAACTGAGGCGCAGGCTTCCACGGTATGCCGAATGCTGCCTTGAACCCGGGGTAGGTCGGCCGGGCAGAGTCGGCAGGATTGCCTATCGGCACTTGCGCGTTGATGAGCCATTGACGGAATCGGCGAACACCATCGGGCGTACCGACAACCGCAAAGCGAATTCCGTAGGGTTTGCCTCGTTCCAAGGGACCGAACAAAGTCAGCCCGTCCCGGGGATCCTCCGTGGCCTGCTCATAGTTGAACATCAGCCTCGGCTCGTTGATGATCAAGAGCTTAGGTTTCGATCGTTTCCGGCTCTTCAATGTCATTGTCATCTCCCGGTTCGTCTTCGCCAATAAGTTCGGCGGAAGGGGGCCGAACGTCCGCGTCCCGGTAGCTTACGTTTACCGAATACTTGACAGGTCGCCACTCCACGACTAGCGATGTCGACGGAGCAACCGGCAAGGAGACCGTGCCGTCGTCAGCGAGGCTGGTCACTGCGGCCAAGGTCAGGTCGCGCCATTTGTCGTTCCACCACATGGCGCACTGGCTACGGCGTGCGCGGTGCTGGTACTTCGCTTCGCCTGCCGGGTTTTTTCCGTCGTGTGTGAAGACAACGTGCGACTTAAAGCGCCAAGACGGGGGACGGGTATAGCACCGGGACCGCCTCAAGTCCAAAATGCCAATACCGCTTGTACTTATCCCCGTTCGTCCGCGTGATCGTCTTATACCCGCACATGTCTCGCCGGCTTCTCTTGCCATCGACGCCATCAAATTCGACCGTGTTGGCTTCGGCGGCGGATTTTGGAAACCAAAGCGTCTGTCGGCCGCTGGACAAGTTATAGACGGGCAGCGAGCGTTCACGTGCCATCTGCACCCATGCTTGCCGGAGCAGTTGCTTGACCGCGGTGGCCACCTCGTACCGCTTCAAGCCGGTTCTTATCGGTGGATCGCGCAGTGAAGGAACACGCAGCCCTCGGCCGCCGGTGGGCGTCTGACCGTTAGACGTCAAAGCCGCCGAGTCTGCAAAGGAGAATAGCCGACGCTCAATGCGGTAGGTCGGATAAGGAAGACTGTCGGGGAGTTTCGCATTTTCAGGAATATCCCACACCCAAACGCGGCTGGGCAGCCCCTTCAGCGGAAACCAGTTGGTCCATAGTGATTCTGGCTTGCGTTTGAGGATATCGTGGTTCAAGCGGTTCTCGTTCCACCACGACGCGACACGGTTGGCACCATTCTGCATCGGTCGGGGCACCGCTGCATCATCAAGGGTTGTCAATAGACTAACAAGTCCCTCCTGCCAGCCCGCCGTAAACGTCAATGCGTTTAGCCGATGAATTTGGATGTTGTGTTCTGTGTGCGGAAGATCATCCAACTTGACGGGGATGACAAACCCAGATTCGTTGAGTTGCCGGGCCACGCCGGTTGCTACGGCCAGTTCTTGTAGCGGCCCTTGTTTCCGGTTGGACGTACGGGTGAGTAGGAAGATGAATTTGCGAGTGCGCTGGCGAATGGAGGTCTCGATGTCCTTCCAGAAGTTGTCACCGCCCATAAGGTTTGCAACATCGCACCAGACGCGGTATCCCTCGCGGGTCAACCTAAGCGTGAGCCAGGTCGCGAATGCGTTGTCCTCGGGATTCGCGTGGCTGATGAATAGCACTTCGCGATCCGTCAGCGGTGGAAGCTGGGCATCCATGATGCACCGTATGGCATTGTTATGCTCGCGGGAGCATGCTGGTCGATCCGGCAGTTCGCAGTGTTGCCAGACTGAGTATCGCAGTTCATCGCGGCTATCTGGCCAATTCTAGACGATAAGCGGCCAAATTGTAATGCCCCAATCGAAGCGCATCGGCCACATTGACTGGTGCGCGTTTCTGCGTTCCGATGGCCCGGCGCAGTGGCCACATTTTCGGGTTGACACGAGGCATGGGAATATGTACACTATACGAACGTGACGCTCTCGCGCCGCGGCGAGACCCCGGCGGCGATGCACTAATCGTGGAGAACGGCACTCCGCCGGAGCAGGTTCTCGGGCAGAAACACAGTTTGGCAACGCCCAATGACTATCGAGAGCGTGGTGCGCGGCAGACGGCTTCCATTCGCGTATTGTAGCCAATTGGCGGAGCGGCGCGAATCACCACCCATTCAGAGGGTTCCTTTCGAGCACCGAAACCAACCGGCTTGTTAACTCGAAGGGGTCTGTTAACCAGAGAGTTGGAGAGTTTTTGCCAGAATTCCGGGGTCCGGTAGGGTAGCTGTCCATTCTGTTGAGAAAAGGGCCAGTTCCGGCCGAATCAAATGTCCAAGTTGGAAACAGTATTCGGGGCCAGCTACTTCTCGGCGGCAGGACCAGCGGCGACTGTGGCACTCGATACGGCAGAGGGTTTTCTCACGCAGCGAAAACCGATGGCATCGCGGGCAAAGCAGGCATCCTCAAAGCCGGGTTCTTCACCCACGCGATAGGCCGACCGGCAGCAGGCTGCGGTAGAGTTCCAGGCACCGCCGCGCAGCACGCGTTGCTTACCGTCGCTCGGACCGCGAGGATTCTTGGCCAAACTGCCGGCAGAGTAATTCTCCTCATAGACGTCGTTGCACCATTCGGCGACGTTGCCGTACATGTCGTATAGCCCCCAAGCGTTGGGCTTTTTTTGCCCGACGGGTTGCGTTCTCTTGCCGGCGTTCTCGCCGAACCAAGCATACTGCTTCAGTTGCCATCCGTCGTTGCCAAAACAGTATTCCGTATCGCTGCCGGCCCGGCAGGCATACTCCCACTCGGCTTCGCTGGGCAGCCGATAGCCGTCAGCGTCAAAGTTGCATTGGCCGGTTTCTTCGTCATAGCAGGGTTTGAGCCCCTCGGCACGCGACCGCATGTTGCAGAACAGGGCTGCTTCGGGCCAGGAAATCATCTCCACCGGATTCTTTGGTCCCTTGAAGTGCGAACCGTTAATCGCCACGAACTTGGCGTATTGCTCCTGGGTTATTTCGTAACAATCCATCAAGAATGCATCGATTTGCACTTCATGGATCGGTGCTTCGTCGGCTTCACCGCTGGAACTGCCCATGCGGAACTTGCCGGCTGGAACGAGGACCATCTCGATGCCGCTTTTCGTGGTAATGGCCTGAGGGGCTCCGGCAATCGGTCCCGGCTGATCCGCCTTCTTGCACGACGCCCCCAACACGGACCCCAGCACCAGGAGCCATCGCATTGTCCCGTTCCACGAGATGCACACCCTCTTGCTCACGGCGTCTTCTCCGCCAGCGGTACCCAATCGGGTTCCTTATTGCCGTTTCCGTCACTGGTGATCGCCACCCAGCGATTCACTCTGGAAGGATCGCCCACGCAGATATTCCAGCCTTTGGCCTCAACGCCGATCATCTCCGGCGCCAAACGCATGGAATGTTTCGAGGGGCCGCGGGAGTAGGCGACGTACTTTCCGTCCGGCGACCAGTCGATGTGGTAGATATGAATGGGATTGCGGCTGGTGAGGATGTTGTGGGCGTTTACGACCTTGGGTTTCCCCGTGGAGAAATCCAGGTCGCCGACTCGCAGTTCGTTATCCGAAGCCCCCCAGGCGATTTTCTTGCCGTCGCCGCTTATGTCGGGCCTGCAACCCGGGATTTCCAGATTGTAGACGCTCTGGCCATCGGCTTCAATCAACAGGATGGCATGACCGAAGCCCATGCCCGCATGCACTGTGGCCAACAACCATTTACCGTCGGGCGAACAGCAAAAGCAGTAGAGATGGGAGAGATCTCGATTCGGATGCTGCTGATGTTGCCGCGTGGCCAAATCGTACGTGAACACCCCTTGGCTGGCGTAATCCAGATACGTCAGCTCCTCGACTTCCCCCTTGAGGTAGACAATCGCGGTGCCGTCGAAGTTCCAGCACGGATCGCGGCCATTCTTGACCACCAGGCGTCGGTCCGTACCATCCATATTGCTGTAGTAGACGTTGCGGCTCTTCGCTTTGCCCTCGCCTTCGTCAACAAGAAAACAGATCTTCCTTCCATCGGGTGAAACGTGCGGGTAGAGTTCGTTCGCGTGGGGCGTCCTGGTAAAGATCGTTGGATGGGAGCCGTCGGCATTGACCATTTTCAGACCCCAGTGATTGTCGTAGTACGATTCGTAGACGATCTTGTATGGCACGTGCTTCAATTCCTCCCGCAACTCTTCCGACTGCACGTCCTCCGCCACACCGGAGTCCTTGAGGGGGTCACGGGCCGTTTCGGCAGGCTCAGCCTCCGCGGCCGGGCACTCCACGATCCAACCGCCAAGGGGCGTGATCAGGGTCGAAATCCAGATCAACAGACAGGCACGCAAACTACCAAGAACGAAACGAGTAGAGGTCATCGTTGCACCTTTCCTCCGACATTTCCCATTTGACGCCTGCCCGGACATGCTCCCGGCAGTAAACGCCCCCTATCGTAACTGCGACGTACGGGAGTCGCAAGATACCGCACCGATTCTCCTGCTCCAGAAGCGATGCCAACCGCTACCGTGGCACCGCCGCCTCCGCCAGTTGGAAAGTCACGTACTTCGAGTGCCACGTGACCTTCCTTTGATGGAACGCCCGAGGGGACTCTTCCGTCATGCGACCTCGCGGCCGTCCCAGATTGCTCGTGGGCACCGTTTGATGGAACGGCAGGAGTCGTTCCGAAAAAGGGGAGGCCAACTGGAATTCCACGCAGCTCTCGGCTAGCATGGAGAAATTGTCGCTCGGAGCGTCTCCGGACGACGCCCAAATGGAGAATCCCGGATGAACAAGGCTACAGATCGACGCCACTTCCTGGAAACGACCTTGCTCGGCGGACTGGGGGCCGTCGGCGCCGCGCGATGGGCCGGGCTTGCCCTGGCGGAGCCATCACCCGCGAAGCCCGCGAGCCGCGTCGTCCTCACCACCGGCAACGACCGGACCGACATCACCTTCCGCAGCCTGCAGCCTTTGGCTGACGAAGTTGCGCGGGCCATTGGTGATCGTCGCATCATCATCAAGCCGAACAACGTGTCCATCGAGGCCCAGCTTGCCGCCACGCATGCCGACACTCTGGCCGGGATCTTCGAGTTCCTCAAGTCGATCGGCAAATTGGGCCAGGCCGTGGTGGCGGAATCGGCCGGCTCCGGGCCGACGATGGAAGGCTTCGCCAACTACAACTACACCAACATCGCGGCCAAGTATGGGGTGAAGCTCGTGGACCTCGACCAGGAACCTGTCGAGATCGTCCACGTCTTCGACGAGAAAGACTTCCGCCCGCACGCCGTGCGGATGTCGCGGATGCTTCTGGACCCGCGCAATTACCTGGTCTCCGCGGCGCGGATGAAGACGCACGACCGCGTGTTGGCCACGCTCTCGCTGAAGAACATCGTCTTCGGGGCTCCGATCAAGGACGCGGGCATCCGCTGGGGCAAGAAGTCGCCGCCGGGAGCGAAAGCCGACAAGCCGATCGCCCACGGCAGCGGTTTCCGGGCGATCAACTTCAACCTCTTTCAACTCGCCCAGCGGATGCGCCCCACCTGGCAGTCATCGACGGATTCGAGGGCATGGAAGGCGAGGGTCCGATCGGAGGCACGCCGGTCGATCATCGCGTGTGCGTGGCGGGGACCGATTGGCTGGCTGCTGACCGCGTGGGCATCGAACTGATGGGGATCGATTTCGCCAAGGTCGGCTACCTGAACTACTGCGGCCAGGCGGGCCTGGGCGAGACCGACCTCAAGAGGATCGAGGTCGTCGGCGAGCCGATCGCCAGACACGTCAAGACCTACAAGCTGGCCAAGAACGTCGAGCAGCAACTCCAGTGGATGAGGCCGCCGGCGTAGGGCCTGCGCAGGAAGAAGTTGGGCATATCGCACACCAAGGGCGCACAATCAGCCCTTGCTTTCGCGTCGGGAGGTGGTAAACTCGCGACTCTCCGGCACTAGGGGACGGTGTCGATTCCAAGATAGAGAGCGGGTGATCGGGCGCAGGATTTGCTTCTCTTTCTGAGTGTGGGCCGCGCTTTGCGCCGATGCACGCCGTGTTGATCAGAACTGGTCCTGAGATTCTCTGTGCATGGCTGCGGTCCGCTCGATTCATCGGCAGCGGGGGGAGAAACGATCATGATCGAAATCGCAGTCCACGATACCACGATCACGAAAATCAAGTCGGACTGGGACCATTCCGTTCTCGGTCACTGGACGCCACCCGGATATCCTCTGAGCGACAACTTCCCTCTTATGCTAGCCACGAGTTGCGTGAAATCCCAGTTAGCCCGCCAGATTCTCCAGCCGATAATCTGGTTTCACAAGGCTTCTTGATGCCAAGCGACCGCATCGCAGAGGCCAAAACGTTTGTCTCAAGAACCCTTCCTTTCCCGGTATCGTCCCCATCACCTTGCGTTTCGGCTGACTTCCCCGCCATAAGATTCCGAGATTGCCATCACGGAAATCAAACCACCGAGAAGCCGTGGAACAAGGGGGTTTTTAATTCTGGCCGCTGTCGCTCCTGCTGGTCGAACAAGCAGACAGTGGGCCAATCGCGTATCGTCGATACCACTATACGTGATTCGCGGCCGGGCGCAATTTCGCGACCGGTTCCTTCCGGGGGCCGAAAGGGACCGGCTTGTTAACTCCGAGGGGGTTGTTAACCAAAGATTTGGAGAGTTTTGGACCGAAATTCTGGGGTGCGGTAGGAACCTTGAAGGTTCCTACCGGACCCTGATTGGTCTCTCTCGAGATAGAGAGCATCGGGCCGGCTGGCGGATCGACGTAAATCCTTGCAGAAAAGTCGGTTAAACGCAAAACGCCCGGCAGCCGGAATCCCCGCGTGGGGCGTTAACTGGATTGGCGTCCACGTTCGTAGAAAAACGAAAAGCTCCCCGACAAGGACTCGAACCTTGGACAAAGCGGTTAACAGCCGCTTGCTCTACCAACTGAGCTATCGGGGATCGAAAACATTGATCGTAATCAGTGGTCGCGAGTTTGACAAGACGGCGTCCCCGATTCTGGCGACGCGGTGAGGCCACACGGTTCTCTGCGGCGGAGGGCCCATTGTACCTCGGTTCTCCTTTGTTCTCCTTTTCTCGCTTGACACTCCGGACGGAATCCGTATACTGTACTATCGAGCTAGTACGGAGGACGAGACATGTTCTTCCAGATCGACTTCGACAACGGCTTGGCCATCTACGACCAGGTCGTCCGGCAGATCAAGTTCGCCGTCGCCGGCCGGCTGCTCAAGGAAGGCGAGTTGGTCCCCTCCGTCCGAGAACTGGCCCGTGAGCTGACCATCAATCCCAACACGGTGTCCCGGGCCTATCGCCAGTTGCAGGACGACGGCGTGCTCACGTCGGTTCGCGGCACGGGGCTGGCGGTCGCCGCCGGCGCGGTCCGCCGCTGTCGAGACGAGCGCGTGGACCTGATCCGAACGCGGCTGGAGCAGGTCTTTGCCGAGGCTCGGCAGAGCCGCATCGATCCGCACAAACTACGGGCGTTGGTGGAACAACAGTTGGCAAGACAATCGCCTCTCTCGGTGGGAGAGGGTTAGCAAGAAAGTCCCCTCTCCCGCCGGGAGAGGGTTAGGGTGAGGGAGATGACGTGCAGAGACAGGGCAGCCCTCACCCCCGGCCCCTCTCCGGGCACCAACCGAAGGTTGGTCGGGCGAGGGGAGCATAAGGAGAACTAACCTATGGACCCGGTCATCCGACTCGACAAACGTGACCAAGCATTTCGGGTCGGAAACGGCCCTCGACAAGGTTTCGCTGGAGGTGCCTCGCGGCGTGGTGTTCGCCCTGCTGGGAGAAAATGGGGCGGGAAAGACCACCGCCATCCGCATCATGCTGGGGCTGGCCGAAGCCGATGCGGGCCGCGCCGAAGTGCTCGGCCTCAGCAGCGCCACGCAGACGGGCTGGCGATCCGGCAGCGCGTCGGCTACGTGGCCGAGCGGCCTACGCTCTACGAGTGGATGACGGTCGAGGAGATCGGCTGGTTTACGGCCGGTTTCTATGGCCCCGGCTTCCTGCCCGAGTATGCCCGGCTGGTTGCCCAATTCGGCCTGCCCGCCCGCAAGAAACTCAAAACCCTCTCGAAGGGAACGCACGCCAAGGTGGTGCTGTCGCTGGCGCTGGCGCATCAGCCGGAGTTGCTCATCTTGGATGAGCCGACTTCCGGCCTGGACGCCCTGGTTCGCCGCGAGTTCCTGGAGAGCATGGTGGACCGGGCCGCGCAGGGGCAGACGGTGTTCCTTTCGAGCCATCAGATTGCCGAAGTGGAGCGGGTGGCCGACATCGTGGCCATCCTCCGCAAGGGAAAGCTGTTGCTGGTCGAGCCGCTGGATGAGCTCAAGGCCGGCGTGCGGCGGCTGACCGTGACCCTCAAGGATGGAGCGGCGGCGCCGCCCGCGTTCGGTGGGACGATTCTTTCGCAGCGGCAAAAACCACGGCAATGGCAAGGGCTGGTGCGCGGCCTGAGCGACCCGCAGTTGGCCATGCTCCGCGCCCATCAGACGGTCGACGAGGTCGAGGTCCACTCGCCCAACCTGGAAGACATTTTTGTGGCCTACATGCAGGGCGACAACGCGACGCATGCCCCGGCGAGCGACCCGGCCCAAGACCGGCCGCAGGAGGCGACTCGATCATGAACCGCTCGATCTTCTGGCGCGTGTTCTGGAAGGAGTACCGGTTGCAGCGGGCGATCTGGATTGCCATGGCCGTGCTGATCGCGCTGCTGATGTTGCTCATCGTCGCGTTCACCTATCCGCAGGACAGGCCGCTTTTCCTGTTCCGCCTGTTCATCCTGCTGACTCCCTATTACGCGTTGGGCTGCGGGGCCACGCTGTTTGCCGGCGAACGCGAGGCCGAAACTTACGAGTTTCAGCGGGCGCTGCCGGTCGGGGCGAGGCCGGTGTTCGCCGCCAAAATTGCCTTTGCGCTATTGAGCACGGCCGCGCTCTTCGGACTGATGTGGTTGTTGGCGGCCGTCTGTAGCGGTTGGCGACTGCCTGATGCCCACGAACAGGTCATGGGCTGGGCGACCTTGGGTTTCTTTGGGCTGGAGATGTTCGTTTGGGCCACGCTGTTTTCCTTGTTGTCGAATCGCGTGCTGGTGGTCGCCATCCTCGGCGTGGCGGCCCCCTCGATCGTCGCGTTCTTCATGGCTCGGGCTATCACGATGCAGACCGTGATGGAAACGTACATGGAGGTGCTGCCCGGCCGGGCGGCCATCGCGGCAGCCGTAACGCTGGTGGACGTCTGGCTGGCGGGCCGCTGGTTCCGTGAGAGGCGCCAGCGACGATCACGTTCTGCCCAGCGAGCCATCGGCTTGACTACGCCGGCGCAAGCGGCCGTATTTTCCCGCGGTTTTCGCGCACCGGGGCGATCGGCCATTCTCGGCCGGCTCGTCTGGCAGCAGTGGCGACAGTCGGTTTGGACGATGGTGGCGATCGCTGCCCTGGCCATTCCGGTAATACTTCCCGTGGGTGCCGTGTTCTATAGTCTCATGCTACAACAGGGCATTTCCGTATCCTGGAACGTCTTCTTGGTCGTATTGGTCCCGGCGAGCGCGTCCTTGTTGGGACTGTGTGCATTTCTGGCCGATCAACGTCGCCGAAGTTACCGCTTCCTGGCCGATCGCGGCGTGCCGCCAAAACACATCTGGCTGAGTCGACAGTTGGTGGGTTCGGTGCTTCCGGTATTCCTGTTGGTCGCGATTCCGGTGACGCTGCTTCTGCTGGCCGCGTCGTTCCTCCCGCCCACCGTGACTCGTTTGCACGTCGATCCTATGCGAATGGGAGAAGCGGTAAGCGGTTTCGTGACAGTCACCGGGACAGTGGTTGGAATTCTGGGATACATAATCCTCGGCATTGCCGTGGGTCAGTTCTGTTCGATGTGTGTCCGCAGCACCGTTCTTGCCGGACTGTTCAGCGTGTTGCTATCCATGCTGTTGGCCGGATGGTGCGGGCTAATGACGCTCTGGGGCGTGAACTGGCTGTGGTCGATCCTGCCGATTCCACTGGCGCTGCTATTGGCCACCTGGCTACGCACACAGTTCTGGCTCGTCGAGCGCAACGACCTGCGCATGGCTGCGGCCGGGATTGGCGATCTTGGTTCCCGCCGCCGTGCTCTTAGCGGCTGTCCCGCTCTATCGCGTCTACAGTCTTCCGGAAGTTGATCCGGGATTCTCGCCCGACGAGTACGCCCGGGGCATGACGCCGGAAGAAGAAGCCACCTTCGATCTGTACGCGAGAGCGGCTCGGGAGTGGGCGGGCTGGCAACCTCACGAGTTTGACTACACATATCCGCGGAAGACGATTGCGCTGACCGCCGAAGAAATCGACTGGGTTGACCAAAATCGGGCGGCGATTGCGACGACATTGGAGGCCAGCCAGGGAAGGCTCTTCAATCCCGCGGGCAAGCGGCTCAACGCGCGACAGCCGTTTGAACCGGCGATTTCGCAATTGGCCGAGCTGATGGTCCGTAGCGCGGCCCGACTGGAAGACACGGGCAAGCTGGACGAGGCGCTCGATCATTACCTGGCAGCCGTCAGGGTTTCGGCTCACCTCCGAGAATGGCACGCGCTCCCGATCAGGCAATCCGAGTATCACTACTACCAGGACTACGTCAACGCCGACAGTATTGAGACAGCCGTCTGTGTTCGCTTGTCTTCTTGGGCGGGTCGGCCGGGCCAAACGCCCGAACGAATCCTCGCCGCCGCACGACAACTGGAACAACTGACATCTAATATCTCCCCGACCAGCGGGGTGAAGCTGGCCTGCTTCCGAGTGCAGCGCTTTCTGTCGGGCCGCTTTGGCGCGGTGCCCGATCTCGATCAAGAATACATGCCGCCGTGGACCATGCTCTGGTTTCACCTCCCTTGGGAGGGCGAGCGGGCTCTGCGTCTCCTAAACTTGACGACGCGATCGCAGCTTGATGCTCTATCGCAAGCGGAGCGGGCAGCCCGGAATGGCAGTATGATGGCGGGCAGGAGTGATCTGCTCCGATCACTGGAGTCGCCCTACTATTATTGGTACGAGGAGAGCGAACCTGCCTACGCGCTGCGAACGCAGATCCAGATACCGCCCATTGCGTATGACGCAGGGTGGGGGGAAATAAATCTGGTGCCGCATTACACGGCATTGGAGACTTCCCGCCGCGCCGTGCGATTGCTCCTGGCGTTGGAGGCCTGGAAGCTTGAGCACAGCTCACTGCCGGAGACGCTTGACGAGTTGGTCGGCCCGTGCCTCGATCGTCTGCCGGTCGATGCCTACTCAGGCAGGCCCTTCCGTTATTTCCGCGATGGTCTGGAACTTCCCTTGCGATGGAACCAGCCGCACGAAGGGCAAAGCTGGCAGCCGGACTGCCTTAGCGGAACCATCGCCCCCAAAACGCCATTCATCTGGGCCGCCGGTGCCAAGGTATGCTACGAACTGCCAGCCAGCGGGCAGAGTCCTGACGCCTCAGGCGAGGAGCACGAAGAGAACGTCCTCGAACAATACCGGGTCTATACCCACGTGGGCCATCGCGGCGAATTCCTTCGACCCAGTTCCGAACACGACGTTTGGGAAGCCGGCTGGCCATTCGCGATACCGTAGCCAGCTTGGACGCCCTAAGAAACGGACCGTGACTTCGCATCGCCGAAAGATTGGCTCGTCTGCCGTCTCCGCGGCGCAGGGGCTGGAACGGGGCGATCTACTGTAGCGACCGGAAGAAGCTCGCGCGAATCCGCCAGCGGGAACCAGGGCTTTTCTTGCTTGCTGCAATTGCCCAAATTGCCGTTTATCGAGCCTTGCGTACTGGACACTTCAGCCGATGGGAATTCCGGCCGTGCCTCATCTTTGAGCACCAAGCCGCGTGCGCGATATACACGCATCGCTGCCCGAAACATGGGCACGGTGCAAGCAGTGACGTAACTGCTTGCACTGAAAGAACATCTGCGATCGACTTGACTCCTCCGCATCATTGGCTCGGACCGTTGCCACTGAAGGTGAACGGATTCTCCCGAATCAATGAGGCACGCGAAGGAGCCAAGGATGACCACGACCGAGCGGCAGGCGGAAGTCAAGCGAATGGCCGAGCATCTGTACGCCCAAGACCCTGATTGGGTCACGTTCTACCGAGAGGTCCTCGGGCTGCGCGGCGTCGTCCGCCACATGTTTCCCTCGCGGGAGGCCCTGGCTGCCTTTGAGCAGACCGAGGCCTACCAGGAGGTCTTGTGCATGCTCACGAAGCTTCGCGAACAAGGGCCAGCGGGGATCGACCCCGAGGAGCCCACGCGGGTGATCACGGTTCCGCTGCCGAAGAGCCTGCACGAAGCCCTGCGGGCCGAGGCCCACGAGCATCGCACGAGCATGAACAAGCTCTGCATCTCGAAGCTCCTGCAATTCATCGACACCGAGCAGGTGCCGGCCGAGATGTGAGGAGCGCGCGGAGAAGGAACGAACCCGTGGGACAGGCTGCCAACCTGCCCCGACAGTTGGCAACCTGTCCCACGGGGCAAGAAAAGGGTTCGGAGCGGACCTGTAAGCCGGGTTCTGTACGTCCAACATGGTTGGGCGGCGATGGCCATTTCTCTAGGAGGCCGATTGCTCGGCCCCTCAAGCAGTCTACCCGGAAGTCGATAACGGGCCGGACCAGCCCGCGGGACGAGCCGGACGAATGAAATCGCCGGTCAGTCCGCTGCTCCCTGTTTGACCTTGCTCCTGGTGGGGTTTGCCTAGCCAGGCTGGTCGCCCAACCTGCTGGTGAGCTCTTACCTCACCGTTTCACCCTTACCGCCCGGACGGTTGTCCGCGCGGCGGTCTGCTTTCTGTTGCACTTTCCCGGGCCTTGCGGCCGGTGGGCGTTACCCATCACCATGTCCTTCGGAGCCCGGACTTTCCTCCCGCCGATGCCGCACGAGGCCGATGTGGCAGCCCAAGGCGGCCCGGCCGGCGGCCATCCGGTCCACTCCGAACCACCTTTAACCTTAGCGGAGAGCGAGGGGAAGGGAAAGAGGGGAAGGAAATGATGAATGATGAATGATGAGTGATGAATGGGAAGGGATCGGGCACAAATGGCGAAGGACCGGAGATGTCTCTGCCCGACGCGTAATTCATCATTCATCATTCATCATTCTCTTGCTCCCCTGCCACGTGCCGCGGCGGCGGAACTCGGCCTCGACAGCCGACCGAACCGCCGCCTTGTCGAGACACCACTGCGGCCCGACGAGATACTCCGGCGGGGCATCGCCGCAAAGCCGCTCGATCAACGACCTCGCCGGGCAGCTCCTCCAGGAAATCGACCACATAGCCGACGTACTCGCGGAAACTCGGGGAGCCGGACCCGGCCGGCCGCCACCTGTCGGCCAAGACCGTGTTCCGCACGGCATACAGGTTGTGCAGCTTGACCGAGTGGAGTTCCAGTCCGGCCAGGTGCCGGGCGGTGGCCAGCATGTCGTCGCGCGACTCGCCGGGCAGGCCGAGAATCACGTGGACCCCGACGTTCGAGGTTTCGGCGCCGGGTGCGGTGGTAGGCGTCGAGAAAGGCGTCGTAGTGGTGGCCGCGGTTCGAGCAGGTCGAGGGTCCGGTCGTGGATGGTCTGCAGGCCGTACTCGACCACCAGCCAGGTCCGTTCGGCCAGTTCGGCCAGCAGGTCGAGCACCTCCTCGCCCACGCAGTCGGGCCGGGTGCCGATGGCCAGGCCGACCACCCCGGGATGCGAGAGGGCTTCTTCGTAGGCCAGCCGAAGCCGGTCGATCGGCCCGTAGGTGTTGGTGCGCCGGCTGGAAATAGGCCACAAACCGCTCGGCGCGCATAGCGGCGTTTCAGCCGGCGGATCCCCTCGTCGAGTCTGGTCGGCGACCGAGGCCAGCCCCAGCCGCCGGCTGGGGCTGAAGCTCTCGGGGTCGCAGAAGATACAGCCCAAAGTGGCCAGTGTGCCGTCGCGGTTGGGGCAGTTGCAGCCGGCATCCAGGCTCAACTTCCAGACCTTCGCGCCGAACTTCTTTCGATAAAAGAAGTTAAGGCTATGGTAGAGGAGTCCGGCCGACCGCCAGTCGGCCGGCTGAGATGCGTCGAGGCTGGGGAACGGTTGACGCCAAGGTCGCACCTCAGCTACACTAAAAGTAGGGATTCTTCCATCATAATGCGTGTTCGATCGGTAGCACAACGAGAGGCAGTCTCATGTACGGCGAACTTATACCTGTGGGGGGAGGAGACCCGATTCCGCTGCTCAAGAAGAGCCTGCTGGTCGGGCGACGCGAGAGTTGCGACATCGTGCTGCGGTTCTCGAATGTCTCGGCCCACCATTGCCAACTGACCGTCAACGCGCGGTACTGGTACGTTCGCGACCTGCAGAGCCGCAACGGCGTGAAGGTCAACGGAGTGCGGGTGACGGACAAGCGCCTCGACCCCGGCGACATCCTGTCGATCGCCAAGCACAAGTACGAGGTGCAGTACTCGCCGATCGACCTGGGTGCGGTCGGGCCGCCGCCGCCGGACGTGCCTGGAAGCCGACATCTTCAGCAAGTCGCTGCTGGAGCGGGCCGGGCTGGAACAGCGGCAGTTCGCCCGCTCGCAGAGCTCCGTCGGAACCGGACGAAGCCGGTGCGCTACGACATCACCAACGACGAGCCCGGTCAGATCCGCTTCCGTCACCAAGCCGTCGCTAGGATGGCCAAGAAGAAGAAAATCCGCGCCGAATTCCGCAAGAACCGCAACGTCCGCGCCCGGACCACCGACTGGACGCGGCAGTATCGGCAGCACGGCTTCGAGGACGAAGCCCCGCTGCAGAGCGAACGCATCAGCGGCAAGGGCGATCTCGCCCGGCGCCGCACCGTCTGCGGCGAGCAGATCGGCGATGAAGTCGGCCCGGGCTTCGGCGTTCATCTCGACGTGGACGAAACGGCGTGCCGCCGCGGCCGGGTGCTGAGCGTGCTGGGGCTGATCAGCATGGTCGAGGACGAGACGGGCGGCATCTACCAGTGCGCCACCCGGCGGCTGCTGAAAACGCTGACCACCGATCAGCGGCACGTGGTGGCCGCCGGCGACCGCGTGCTGTTCCGGCCGGTCGAGAACGCCGATCCCAAGGAGGGTCTGATCGAGCGGGTCGAGCCGCGGCACGGGTGCATCTGCCGGGCCGTGCGCGGGCGGCAGCAGATCCTGGTGGCCAACGTCGATCAGTTGGCGATCGTCGCCAGCGCGGCCGAGCCCCGGCTGAAGCCGAACCTGATCGACCGCATGCTGGTGGCCGCCGAGAAGGGGGGCGTTCGCCCGCTGATCTGCATCAACAAGATCGACCTGGTCGATCCGGCCGACTTGCAGCCGTTGGTGGGCGTGTACAGCCAGATGGGCTACGAAGTGCTGCTGCTGAGCGCGAAGACCGGCTTCGGCGTCGAGCGGTTCCGCCGCGCGCTGGCGGGCCGCGCCAACGTCGTGGCCGGGCAAAGCGGCGTGGGCAAGTCGTCGCTGTTGAACGCCATCGACCCGTCGTTCCACCTCCACGTGCAGCCGGTGAGCGAAGACACCGAGAAGGGCAAGCACACCACGACCACCGCCCGGCTGCTGCCGCTTGGCCGGCGGCGGATACGTGGTCGATACGCCCGGCATGCGGCAGTTCCAGCTTTGGGACGTGATCGCCGAGGAAGTGGCCGGCTTCTTCCGCGACCTGCGGCCCTACGTGAACCTCTGCCGCTTTCCCGACTGCACCCACACGCACGAGGACGACTGCGCCGTGAAGAACGCCGTGGCCGACGGCCGGCTGGACGAGCGGCGGTACGAGAGTTATTGTCATTTGTTGGCGGGAGATCTCGATTGATGGATCATATCGTACTTGATGGAGTCGTTTGTGAGGGAGTCGCATGAAGCTGCAATATCTTGGCGACTCAAAAGACAGCTTCAAATGGGACTACCACGATTATCTGACATCCGCTTTAGGATATCTGACAATGAATGTCGTTCCGATGCTTACGCCGGACGACAACAGCAATCAGGGCGAGACGCATCCGGAACTTTTCCCGGCCAGGAAGCAAGTGATTGATTTCTGTCGCGACTTGAGGAAACACCGAAGTCTTGAACTGATTCAGAATCTGCCGGTGGCGACCGGTTCCAAATATCGAGTGGAGCTGCACAAAGGACAAATACACCTGACGAACCAGACCAGAGGCGAGTACCTTTCCGGTTTTTCCACCGCAGAAGAGCAAGTGTTGTTTGTCGATCCGGATATCGGTTTTCAGCCGGAGAAGTCCTTTAATAGCAAGCACGTCCTGTATTCGGATGTGGATGCGGTTCTCGGCCAAGTGCCGGCCACGACAGTGATTTCCGTATTTCAGCACTTCCGCCGAAAGTCATTTGAAGAGGATTTCGCTTGTATTGGAAAACGCATACGTAGGGGACACGCAACCGCACTTTATTGGCAATCCCTAATGTTTGTGGCTGTGGCCGAGACCAAGGCCGTGATCGAGAAAGTGGCGGCAATCAATCGCCAATATGCGAAACAAAATCCGGTTCATGTTCTTGCATCGGGCGAGTACATGCCGTCTGGCTCCGGCAGAGAGCGGGAGTTGACTTTGTTCGGACGATAGCAGTTCCCCCTCTGAATGAATAGGCGACCGCAAACCGCCGTTATCGTATACTATTGTTAGCCGGAGTGGATCATGCGCAAGATTCGTGTGTACGTGGACACATCGGTCTTCGGCGGCACCCTGGACGAAGAGTTCACCGACCCCAGCCGGCGTTTCTTTCAGCGCGTGGAAAAAGGCGAGTTCGTGGTGTTGCTGTCAACGCATACCCTCGATGAACTGGCGCCGGCGCCCAAACGGGTCTTGGATGTCTTGCGGAACCTGCCGAAGCATTGCGTGGAAACGATTTTGGCGGGCGACGAGGCGGAAGTGTTGGCCAACGCGTATATTCGGGCAGGCGCGTTGGGCAAAGCATCGCGAATGGACGCCCTCCACGTCGCCTCCGCAACCATTGCCGGCGCAGATCTGATTTTGAGTTGGAACTTCAAGCACATCGTTTGTTACGATCGAATCCAGTTGTTCAACGGCGTGAATATCCTTCAAGGATACCGTGCTCTCGATATTCGCAGCCCATTGGAGATGTGAGATGGCGGCAAAGATCAAAACCTTTGATTGCGTCGAATCGAAGCGAAAGGCACAGGGGGCATTGGAAAAGGAATTCAAATCCCGACGACGGGAATTCGCCTCGTTTTCCGATTTTCTCAACGCCAAAATGACGGAATCGAAGGACTCTTTGGAAATCTGGAGGCGTTTCAGCGAGAAACCGGAACTCCCAGAGTTGTCGTAAGGGAATGATCGAGGTGATCCTATGAGGAGACTGGAAAACCAACTTGAATACGAAGTGACATGTGAGAAGTTGTCGGAGCTTCAACAGCTTCGCAAACAGTCGCAGGAACGGCAGTCTGAGAATCCTTATGTCAAGGAGTTGACGCTGCGTTCGCTCGAGTCGCCTCATCAAGCAACTGCAAGGAAGAGAAGATGTGGTATGAATGCCATGCCCGCGTCCGCGAGCCGAGCGGTCCCGCCGTGGCATCGATGTCAAACACCGGAGAAACTTCTTCACCGTGTACGAACTGAATCGCACCGAGAGCGTGGTCAGCGAGGCGGCCGTCTTGGTCGGCGTGCTGTTGCCGGATCGGAAGCCTCACGGGCCGCCGTTGGAGGAGTTGGAGGGGCTGGCCGCCACGGCCGGCGTGCGCGTCGTCGGCCAGCTGACCCAGCGCCGCGAAGCCCCCGACGCCGACCACCTATCTCGGCCACGGCAAGGTCGAGGAGCTGACGCGCTTGGCCGCCGCCAAGCGACGCCGACCTGGTGATCTTCGACAACGATCTCAGCCCCGGCCAAACGCGCAACCTGGAGAAGGCGATCGGGCTGAAGGTGCTGGACCGCACGGAGTTGATCCTCGACATCTTCGCCAGCCGCGCCCAGACGCGCGCAGGCCCGGCTGGCGGTCGAGCTGGCCCAACTCGAATACGCCATGCCGCGGCTGAAGCGGATGTGGACGCACCTCTCGCGGCAGAAGAAAGGCGTGGGGCTCCGCGGGCCGGGCGAAACCCAGTTGGAGGAAGACCGCCGGCTGGTCGAAAACCGCATCAAGGACCTCCGCCGCCAGTTGGACGCCATCGAGCGCCGCAAGGAGCGCGAGGTCGCCGCCCGGCGCGACCTGATGACCGTCTCGCTGGTCGGCTACACGAACGCCGGCAAGAGCACGCTGATGAACGCGCTGACCGGCGCCGACGTGTTCGTGCAGGACGCCCTGTTCGCCACGCTCGACACCCGCACGCGCCGCTGGCAGTTGCCCGGCTGGGGGCCGGTGCTGTTGAGCGACACGGTGGGGTTCATCCGCGACCTGCCGCACCATCTGATCGAGAGTTTCAAGGCCACGCTGGAAGAGGCCCGGCAGGCCCATCTGCTGCTGCACGTGGCCGACGCCGCCAATCCGGCCGTCTACGATCAGATCGCCGCGGCCTACAGCGTGCTCGAAGAGATCGGCATCCAGCGGAAGGACACGCTGCTGGTGGTCAACAAGATCGACGCCCTGCCCGACCGCGTGCGGCTGGACGGCCTGCTGAGCCGCTATCCGAACGCCGTGCCGATCAGCGCGCAGACGGGCTTCGGGCTGGCCAACCTGGCCGCCGCGGTGAGCGACGCCCTCAGCCGCAGCTTCCTCGACGTCGACGTGGAGATGGGCGTCGAGAACGGCCGGCTGATGGCCTACCTGGCCGCCCACGGCGAAGTCCTCTCGAAGCAGTATCGCGACAGCCGGGTGGTGGTCCACTGCCGGATCCCGTCGCAGCATCTCGGCCGCATCGAGGACGATTCGCTCGGCGTTCGACCGCACCGTGACGGTGCACAGCCGCTTGCGGTTTCGCACTCATCCGCGAGGCTCGTCGATGAAACGTGATCTGACCGAATAGCCGTGCGATTGTCACCGGCGCCTCCAGCGGCATCGGCCGCGAGGTGGCCCTCGAACTGGCCCGCCACGGCGCCGGCCTGGTGGTCGTCGCCCGGCGCGAAGACCGGCTCCGCCAACTGGCCGAGCAAATCGCCGCCCTGGGCAGACCGGTCGAGACGGTCGTGGGCGACATCACCGATCCGGCAGACGCGGCAGCGGGCCATCGACGCCGCCCAATCGAAGCTCGGCGGACTGGACATCCTGGTGAACAACGCCGGCGTCGGCGCCATGGGACCGTTCGAGGACGCCGAGCGTCGAGCGGGTCCGCCGCGTCATGGAGGTCAACTTCTTCGCGCTGGTGGAGATGACCCGGCTGGCGCTGCCGCTGCTGAAACAGGGCGTCAAGCCGATCGTGGTCAACGTCAGCTCGATCCTCGGCCATCGCGGCGTGCCCCACAGCAGCGAATACTCCGCCAGCAAGTTCGCCGTGCAGGGGTTCAGCGAGGCGATCCGGGCGGAGTTCACCCGCCTGGGGATCGACGTGCTGGTGGTCAGTCCCGGCACGACGGAGACCGAGTTCTTCGACCGCGTGATCGAGCGCACGGCCGACGCCAAGTGGCCGGAACACAAGCCGGTCAGCGCGGCGCGAGTGGCCCGGCAGACGGTGCGGGCGATTCGCTCGGGCCGGCACGAGATCATTCCGTACCGCTGGGGCCGCGTGCTCTGCTGGCTCAACCGCCTCTCGCCGCGGCTGGTCGACGGGCTGATGGCCCGCTACTGTGTAGATGCATGGAACTCGGGATTTCAGATACTCTACGAGGAAGGGCCGTGCCTGGTGGTGTGCAAGCCGCCGGGGCTGCCGACGCAGGCCCCGCCGGGCATCGACAGCCTGGAAGTCCGCGTCAAGGCGTTCTTGAAGCGAGCGCGACAACGCCGCCGCACGACGTGTATCTGGGCGTGCCGCACCGGCTCGATCGGCCGGCCTCCGGGGCGATGGTCTTCGCCACCCGCCGCCGCGCCGCGCAGAAGCTGGCCCGGCAGTTCGAGCATCGCGACGGTCAAGAAGCTCTACTGGGCCTGGGTGGAAGGGCGGCCCGATCCGCCGGCCGGCACGTGGCAGGATTATCTGCGCAAAGTCTACGGCAAGCCGCAGGCCGAAGTCGTGCCGGCCGATCACCCCGAGGCGCCGGCTGGCCGTGCTGCACTACCGGACGCTTGGCATCGACCGACTGGGGCTCGTGGCTGGAGATCGAACTGGAGACCGGCCGCACGCACCAGGTCCGCATCCAAGCGGCCTCGCGCGGGCATCCCGTGCTCGGCGACTTCCAGTACGGCTCGACGATCCCCTTCGGGCCGCAACACGCCGACGAGCGCTTGCGGGCGATCGCGCTGCACGCCCGGACGCTGGAGTTCCGGCATCCGACGAGCAAGCAGTGGATTTCGGTGACAGCGCCGACGCCGGAGTTCTGGCCCGCGATAGCCGCTTGCGGCTTCGCAACGTTGCCGGTTAGAATGTGCGAAGCCGCAAGCGGGAGACGCAAGCTCATGCAGAAGCCGATCGTCATCGCCTATCATCTGATCTGGACCGCTTACGGATACTGGCTCCCCAACGATCCGCGGGGAGCATGTCGAAGACGATCGCCTGCGACGTGATCGCGGAATTGGGAACGTTGCACTACGGGCGCAAGAAGGTTCAGCCGTCGGCGCGGGAAATCCGGAGTTCCGCGAACACGCGCGAGAATGTGCTGAAGTATCCGCTGTTGGATTTCAAACCGTCGGATTTTCCGATCATCGCGGACGCGTCTGGCGGAAGCGATCCGCGAGCACAGATTATACCTGTTACGCCTGCGCGATCATGCCGGATCACGTTCACATGCTGATTCGCAAGCACAAGCATCAAGCCGAAGACATGCTCGAGAATCTTCAAGAATCCAGCCGCTTGCGGCTTCGCACCGTAGGATTGCGAACGTCCGACCATCCCGTCTGGGGTGGTCCCGGCTGGAAGGTCTTCCTCGACACCCCGACTGACATCCGGCGCACGATCCGTTATATTGAGGAGAATCCGCCGAAGTGGCGGCTCCCGCGTCAGCAGTGGCCGTTCGTCAAGACCTACGACGGCTGGCCGTTGCACCCGGGGCACAGTCCGAATTCACCCTACGCCAGACGCTTGTGCGAATCACACAGAATAGCCGCTTGCGGCTTCGCAACGAACGCTAGTGCGAAACCAGCGCATGCACCGATCCCTTCCACGCCCGCGACACTTTTGCCACCGGCGCCGGCCCCGTGGGCATCTATCGGCTGACCAAGCTGGAAGACGCCGGCCTGACCCGCGTCGCCGCGCTGCCCTA
Organism: uncultured Planctomycetaceae bacterium; assembly: GCA_963759115.1. Classification (GTDB taxonomy): domain Bacteria; phylum Planctomycetota; class Planctomycetia; order Pirellulales; family Thermoguttaceae; genus CAVWXT01. The sequence continues at coordinate 230,715 of CAVWXT010000005.1, read as the reverse complement.
TTCCATCCGCGTGCTGCTGGAATCCGTGCTGCGGAACTGCGACGGCTACCAGGTGACCGAGAACGACGTGCGGAACCTGGCGGGCTGGCAGCCCGTGCGGCAGGCGGCGATCGAAGTGCCCTTCAAGCCGGCGCGGGTCGTGCTCCAGGACTTCACCGGCGTGCCGGCGGTGGTCGACCTGGCCGCCATGCGGAGCGCGATGAAGCGGCTCGGCGGCGACCCGAAGCGGATCAACCCGCTGGTGCCCGTCGACCTGGTGATCGACCATTCGGTGCAGGTCGACCGCTTCGGCTCGCCCGAGGCATTGGCCGAGAACATGGCCTTGGAGTTCCAGCGGAACCGCGAGCGCTACGAGTTTCTCCGCTGGGGCCAGAAGGCGTTCCGCAACTTCCGCGTCGTTCCGCCGGCGCGTGGGCATCATCCACCAGGTCAACCTGGAGTTTCTGGCGAAATGCGTCTTCCTGCGCAACGCGACGCCGGCGGGCCCGGTGGCCTTGCCCGATACGCTGGTGGGCACCGACAGCCACACCACGATGATCAACGGCCTGGGCGTGGTCGGCTGGGGCGTGGGCGGAATCGAGGCCGAGGCGGTCATGTTGGGCCAGCCGCTCTACATGCTCGCCCCCGAGGTGATCGGCTTCGAGCTTGGCGGCGAGCTTCCGGCCGGCGCCACCGCCACCGACCTGGTGCTCACCGTCACGCAGATCCTCCGCACAGAAGGCGTGGTCGACAAGTTCGTCGAGTTCTTCGGCCCGGCCCTGGCCGGCATGAAGGTGGCCGATCGCGCACTGGTGGCCAACATGTCGCCGGAGTACGGGGCCACGATGGGCTTCTTCCCCATCGACGAGCAGACGCTCGGCTACCTCCGCGAAACCGGCCGCACCGACGAAGAGGTCGAGCTGGTCGAACGGTACGCGAAGGAGCAGCACCTGTTCCGCTCAATCGCCGCCTCGGCGGCCGGCGGCCTGCACGCCCCGCTACACCAAGGTGCTGCACCTCGATCTGGCGACCATCGAGCCGAGCCTGGCCGGACCCAAACGGCCGCAGGACCGCGTGCCGCTCGACGACGTGCAACGGTCGTTCCGCCGCGCACTGCAATCGCCGCTGAAGGAACGCGGCTTCGCGCTCTCCGAGGAACAAGTCCGCCGAACGGCCGAAGTTCGCCGGCGACTGGCGCAATCGGTCACGGCGCCGTGGTCATCGCCTCGATCACCAGTTGCACGAACACCAGCAATCCCAGCGTGATGCTGGCCGCCGGACTGCTGGCCCGCAAGGCGGTCGAGCGCGGCTTGAAGGTCAAGCCGCACGTGAAGACCAGCCTGGCGCCCGGCAGCCGGGTGGTGACCGATTATCTACGACTGGCCGGTCTGGACAAGCCGCTGGAGCAGTTGGGCTTTCACACGGTCGGCTACGGCTGCATGACGTGCATCGGCAACAGCGGCCCGCTGCCGGAGGCGGTGGCCAAGGCCGTCGGCGAAGGGCAACTGGTGGCTGCCGCGGTGCTGAGCGGCAACCGCAACTTCGAGGGCCGCATCAACCCGCTGGTGAAGGCCAACTACCTGGCCAGCCCGCCGCTGGTCGTGGCCTACGCCCTGGCCGGCACGGTCGACATCGACCTGAGCACCGCCAGCCGCTGGGCACGGGCAGCGACGGGCGGCCGGTCTATCTTGAAGGACATTTGGCCCAGCCCGGCCGAAATTGCCGCGGCAGTCTCCGCAGGCCGTCCGGCCCGAGATGTTCCGCAAGCGCTACGCCGACGTGTTCGAGGCCAACGAGACGTGGAACCGCATCGCGGTGCCGGAGCCGAGCTGTTCCCATGGGACCCCGACAGCACGTACATCCAGGAGCCGCCGTTCCTGTTGGACCTGGCTGCCGAGCCGGGGCCGATCCGGCCGATCCTCGGCGCCCGCGTGTTGGCGGCGCTGGGCGATTCGGTCACGACCGACCACATTTCGCCCGCCGGGTCGATCGCCGGCAGCAGTCCGGCCGGCAATATCTCCGCGAGCGAGGCGTCGCGGCGGTCGATTTCAACAGCTACGGGTCGCGGCGAGGAAACGATCGGGTCATGGCGCGCGGCACGTTTGCCAACATCCGCATCCGCAACCAATTGGCGGCGGGCACCGAAGGCGGCGTCACCCGCCACTTGCCCGACGGCCAGTTCATGCCGATCTACGACGCCGCCATGAAGTACAAGGCGGAGGGCGTGCCGCTGCTGGTGCTGGCCGGGACGGAATACGGCAGCGGCAGCAGCCGCGATTGGGCCGCCAAGGGGCCATACCTGCTGGGCGTCCGCGCGGTGATCGCCTCCAGCTTCGAGCGCATCCACCGCAGCAACCTGGTGGGGATGGGCATCCTGCCGCTGCAACTCCCGCCGGGCCAATCGTGGGAATCGCTGGGCCTCAGCGGAGAGGAAGTCTTCGACATCCCCGAACTGAACGATGCCCTCCAACCCGGCGGCGAATTGACGGTCCGCGCCACGGCGGCCGACGGCACTATCCGGGAGTTCCGCGCCAAGGTCCGCATCGACACGCCGGTGGAACTCGATTACTACCGCAACGGCGGCATCCTGCAGACGGTGCTGCGAAAGCTGGCACGCCCCTAGAGCGGAAAAAGGGGGACAGGCCCCGTTTGCCGCACAGCGGCCCTTCGGGTGCTTCGCACAAACGGGGCCTGTCCCCCTTTTTCCGCTACGACCGATGGGCCAGCTCCTCGCCGACGATCTCCAGATCGGCGTGATAGTAGCGAATGGCCTCGCTCGGGCTGAGATTGAGAATCGCCCGGCCGTCGGTCACCCAATGATCGCGGTCGAAACGGAACACCGCGGTGCCGGCCTGAAGATTGCCGACTGCGTCGGCCGAGCCGTGGGGTGCGTCGTCAACCTCCTCGCCGGCGATGGTCATCGCCACGAAGGCCGACAGCTCGCCGGTGGTGCGGTTGCGAACGTAGGCCACGTCGTCGGCAAACGTGCAGTCGGCCCAGCGAGGGGCATCCGGCTTGCCATGGGCCGAGGCGAGTTGGACGAACTTCGCCTCCAGCCTTTCGCGTTGGGCGTGAAATCCGCCGCTTGGCCTGCAACAATCGCGACGCCCGCGAGGTCTTCCCGCCCGGGCGCCAGAGATAGGCCGCCACCAGCAGCAGCACCGTGACAGCAATCGGGAACCACCAAAACTGCGACATACCCCCACCTGTCCCCACCGAAGTTCGCCCTTCCGCCCGTATCATCCGTATTCTAGCGTACAACAAGACCATAGAGTAGTACCAGCATCTCGCTCGCCACGCGTCTTTTTGTTACCGTAGCGGGATGGCCATTCTCGGCGCTCACCAGTCGATTGCGGGCGGATACCACAAAGCGGTGGAACGAGCCCACCTTTGTGGGTGCGACTGCGTCCAGTTGTTCACGAAAAACAACAATCAATGGGCGGCCAAGAGCATCGCGCCGGAAGAAGCCCGCCGTTTCCGTGATGCGTTGGAGAAGCTCGGGATAACCCACCCGATCGCCCACGACTCCTACCTGATCAATCTTGCCAGCCCCGATCCGCAGCTTTGGCGGAAATCGGTCGACGCTTTCGTCGAGGAACTGCACCGGGCCGAGGCATTGGGCATCCCGTATGTTGTGACCCATCCGGGCGCCTATACTACCGGCAGCGAAGAAGGCGGCCTGCGGAACGTCGTGCGGGCGCTCGACGAAATCCACGGGCAATGCCACGGCCTTCGGGTGCGCTGCCTGCTGGAAACCACCGCCGGCCAGGGGACTTCGCTCGGCTGGCAGTTCGAACAGCTTGGACTCATCCTCGACGGTCTGCAAGAGCCTGACCGCCTGGGGTTCTGCTTCGACACATGCCACGTCTTTGCGGCGGGGTATGCCTTTCGACCAAGAAGGGGTACGAAACGACGATGGCTGCGTTCGACCGGCTCGTTGGTCTGGAGCGGATCAAGGCATTTCACCTGAACGACAGCCGCCGCGAGCGGGGCAGCCGCATCGACCGTCACGAGCACATCGGCCACGGCCGGCTCGGCAAGGCGGCATTCCGGCTGCTGTTGGGCGACAATCGTTTCCGGCAGGTCCCGATGTACTTGGAGACGCCGAAGGGTGAGAAGGACGGGGTGGACTGGGATGCAATCAACTTGCGGGTGCTAAGAGCGTGTGCAGGCTATGTCGGTTGTGCGGCGCGGGGGAAGTCAACAATTGACCCGCCCGTGGCCCCCCGATAGATTACAGTGATGGACTTGGCCTATTTCAAACGCTTCCGCATGGAGATCAACCTGGCCGGGCGCGACCTGACGCCCGCGCCCGTGCCGCGACCACTACTACTTTCTTCCCTGGGAAGAGTCGCTGCTGGACGCCTTTGCCCAGGCGAAGTATCTCAGTTTTCGCAGCGAACTCGACGCCAACGTCTTCCCGTGCCTGTCCGAGTTCGAGGGCTGCCGGCGGCTGATGGCGGAAATCGCGCGGAAGCCGGGCTTCCTGCCCGAGGCGACCTGGCTGGTCGTCTACTCCCCGGACGGACAGAACCGGCCGCGAGTATTGCGGCACCGTGCAGGGGGTCCGCGACAAGCACGGGCTGGGCGCGATCCAGAACCTCGGCATCGCCCCCGAACATCGCAACTGCCGGCCTGGGCACGAGTCTGCTGCTGCACTGCGCTGGCCGGATTTCGTCGGGCCGGCGTTCGGCGCGTGTATCTCGAAGTGACCGCCCAGAACCAGGACGCCATCCGTCTCTACCGGCGCGTCGGATTCGCCACGATCAGAACCGTCTACAAGGCCGTCGAGGCGGAATACTCCACGTGACCCAACCCATCTTTTCCCATACGTATCCCAACGGTCTGGTGCTGGTGGCCGAGCCGATGACGTGGCTGCAATCGGCGGCGTTCACGTTTCTGGCGCCGGCCGGCTGCGTCCACGATCCGGCCGATCGCGGCGGCCTGAGCAGCTTCACCTGCGAGATGGCGCTCCGCGGCGCCGGCCCGCGCGACAGCCGCCAGTTCATCCTCGACCTCGACAATCTGGGCGTGGAGCGGAGCGAGTCGGTCTCCAACGCCCACACCAGCTACAGCGGCGCCACGCTGGCCGAGAACCTGCCCCAGGCGCTGGCGATCTACGCCGACGTGCTGCGGCGCCCGCATCTGCCCGAGGACCAGTTGGAGGCCGGCCGGCTGGCGATGCTCCAGGAGCTTCGGGCGGTGGAGGACGAGCCGGCGCAGAAGGTGATGATCGAGCTGCGGCGGCGGCACTATCCCGAGCCGTGGGGCCGGCCCGCCCAGGGCGAACAGAAGGCCCTGGAAGCGACCACCATCGCCGACATCCGCCGCCATTTCCAGCGGTGCTATCGTCCCAACGGCACGATCCTCGGCGTGGCCGGCCGCCTGGATTGGCCGCGGCTGAAGGACCTGGTGGGCGAGTTGCTGGGCGACTGGCCGCCGGGCGAGACCGACGCCATCGCCGAATCGCCCGCCTCCGGCCGGTACCAGCACCTGCCGTACGATTCGCAGCAGACGCAGATCGGCATCGCCTACGCCAGCGTGCCGTACCGGCATCCCGACTACTTTCAGGCGTGGGGCGCGGTGGGCGTTTTGAGCGGCGGCATGAGCGCCCGGCTGTTCACCGAGGTCCGCGAGCGCCGCGGCCTGTGCTACAGCGTCTACGCCACGCTGCACACGCTGCGGGATCGCGGCGCGGTGTTCTGCTACGCCGGCACCGGCGCCGATCGGGCCCAGGAGACGTTCGACGTGACGCTGGCCGAGCTCGACCGTCTGGCCAAAGGCATCGAGGAGCACGAGCTGGAGCGGCTGAAGGCCCGGATCAAGAGCGCGCTGATCATGCAGCAGGAATCGAGTTCCGCGCGGAGTTCGTCGCTGGCCCGCGATTGGTATCACCTGGGCCGCGCCCGGACGCTGGACGAGTTGGGCGGCTTGATCGACGGGCTCAGCAGCCGCAGCATCAACGCCTATCTGGCCGAGCATCCGCCGGCGGAGTTCACGGTGGTCACGCTGGGGTCGCAGGCGCTGGAAACGCCCGATGGAGTTTCATGATCGTGTATAATAATGCTGTGGTGCGACAACACTCGGCGGGCCGTGATTGATAGTAGCTCCGTGTGCATCCAACGCACCGGGACGGCTGCGAATGCCGGATGATGCGTCACAAGTGCACAAGGAATGGGAAAGGGAGACAGTCATGATCGCGGATTACCAAGAGATTATTTCGGTGGAACCTGGAAAACGTTCTGGCAAGCCGTGTATTCGCGGGATGCGGATCACGGTTTATGACGTGCTCTCCTACCTTGCGGCGGGAATGAGCCACGAGCAAATACGTAATGACTTTCCCGAGTTGACCGAGGAAGACATTCTCGCGTGCCTGGGTTACGCCGCCGCTCGTGAACAGCAGACGTTGGTGGCCCGAGAAAGGCCCATACCAACCCGAAGCGCCAGCGAGAGGACGCGATGTCAACCGCCATGATGCGAGGCGAGTCGCTTACCTGGACGCAGGGCCCCCTCGCTAGCGCTTCGGGTTGGTATGACGTGACGAGGTGAACGATGAGCAGGCCGAACGAACCGCCGATGCCAGATCCACTGGCGTATTATCTAACGTGGCCGACCTACGGAACTTGGTTGCCGGGCGATGAACGGAGTTGGGTGAAACGCGGGCACGGCTGGCGGTCGCCGGACCCTGTGCGGAAACGCGAGGCGGAGGCGCGGATGACCGAACACGCCTGCCGGCTGGACCACGAACAGCGCGCGGTGGTGGAGAAAACCGTCGCCGAACATTGCCAGATCCGCGGGTGGGATTTGTATGTGGCGAACTGCCGCTCGAACCACATCCACGTGGTGGTAGCTGCCAATATCAAGCCCGAGGCGGTGCGAAGCCAGTTGAAAGCATGGTGTACGCGGAAACTGAAGGAGTTAGAGCAGCAACGACGTGGCAAGGGCGACGTCCGCGAGAATTGGTGGGCAGAACGCGGCAGCCGAATCTACATCAATGACGAGGAGGGCCTTGAAGCGGTGATCCAGTATGTCCGCGATGGCCAGGATGATCCTGAACACCGATACCAACCCGAAGCGCCAGCGAGGGGCGCGACGTTGCCGGGCGGGCGGCACCGTGAGAGATGTGTGATTTCGAACACCAGTGCTGACTTCTTCAACAACTCCCGCCAAGCACGTGGCGCACCGCTCGACAATCTATTCGCGACCAAGTTCGATTTGCCGATATTTGTCCTCAGAGGGAGAAGACAATGGACTACGTCTGGTATGTCGGATACGGTTCCAACCTTCACGAGCAGCGTTTTCTCTGTTACATAAAGGGCGGAAAGCCATGCTTTGGAAAAGGGTGCAACGACGGTTGTCAGGATAAGACGCCGCCCGTAGAGGCGAGACCGCTAACAATCAACTATCCACTTTACTTTGCCTTGCCCAATGGCAAGCCGGGGACATCTATGTGGGGCAAAGGTGGCGTGGCGTTCCTCGCCCATCAAGAGGACAAGAAAGTAAGAACTCTTTGCCGCATGTGGAAGATAACAAAGGCCCAATATGTTGAAGTGAAATGCCAGGAGGGTTGCGGTTGGTACGGAAGAGAAATACCACTTGGCGAGCACGACGGAACTCCCGCTTACACTATCACCAACGAAATGGTTCTACCCAATGGCATCCGTCCTTCTGACGCCTACATTAAGACTATTGCGTTAGGACTCGCGGAGACGCATCATCTCGACGGCGAAGAGACAGTTGACTACCTACTCGACAAGAGGGGAATTAGCGGCATTCTACAAAGAGACAAACTGCTGAAGATAGTGGCTTCTCTGTAATGTCAAACAAGAACTCGCCCGACACAATAATGAAATTTCTAAAACACACGCTTCCCAACGGCCTGGAGATCGTCGCCGAGTGCAATGGCGAGGCGCATTCCACGGCCTTGGGGTTCTTCGTCAAAACGGGCGCCCGCGACGAAACCGACGCCGTGGCCGGCGTGAGCCATTTCCTCGAACACATGGCCTTCAAGGGCACGGCCAGCCGCTCGGCCGACGACGTGAACCGCGAGTTCGACGAGATGGGCGCCCATTACAACGCCTTCACCAACGAGGAAAACACCGTCTTCTACGCCGCCGTGCTGCCCGAGTACCAGGACCGCGCCGTGGAACTCCTGGGCGACATCCTCCGGCCGTCGCTGCGCGAGGACGACTTCGGCACCGAAAAACAGGTGATCCTCGAAGAAATCCAGATGTATGACGACCAGCCGCCGTTTGGGGCCGACGACAAGTGCCGGGCGCTGCTACTACGGCTCGCACCCGCTGGGCCGAAGCGTGTTGGGCACCGCCGAAAGCATCCGCCAGTTGACCGCCGAGGCGATGCGGGATTACTTCGAATACCGCTACAGTCCGGGCAACATCATGTTGGCGGCCGCGGGCCGGATTGATTTCGACGCCCTGCTGGCCACGGTGGGGCGACAATGCGGCGGCTGGGAGCCTAGGGCGACCAGCCGGAAAGTGGAACCGGCCCAAGGCCGCGGCGGTTTTCGCGTGTTGCCCAAGGAGACCGCCACGCAACAATACGTGCTGCAACTGGCCGCCGGTCCCGCCGCCGAAGACGCCGATCGCTACGCCGCCAAACTGCTGGCGATGGTCCTGGGCGACGACTCCGGCAGCCGGCTCTACTGGGAACTGGTCGATCCCGGTCTGGCCGAGATGGCCAGTTTGAGCCACGGCGAACACCAGGGCGCCGGCATGATGATGACCTACATGAGTTGCGAGCCCGAGCAGACCGCCGAGAACTTGCAACGAATTCTAAACGTGTATCGCCTCGCCGAGTCCGAGGGCATCACGGCGGCCGAATTGGAACAGGCCAAGAGCAAGATCCGCTCCCGCATCGTGCTCTCCGGCGAGCGTCCGCGCGGGCGGTTGTTCGCCCTGGGCAACGATTGGGTCTACCGCCGGGAGTATCGTGCGATCGAGGCGGACCTGGAGGCCGTGGCCCGCCTCACGGCCGCCGACCTGACCGCCGTGTTGGCAGAGTATCCGTTGAGCCGTCCGGCCACGATGACGATTGGCCCGCTGGGCGAGGTGCCGGAGCCGCAATAGAGTAGTGAGGCAGCACTATGGGCATCCCCCTGTTCGCAGACACTGGTATTCCCTTAATTGGCTTCGCCGTCTTCATCGGCTGGTTCACGATCATCCCTGTCGCGATTGTCGAAGCGATGATCGCCATGCGGATGCTGCGGTGGCGATTCCGTTTTGCGATGTGGTGGGTCTTTCTTGCCAACGCGTGCAGTATGCTCTTGGGCATCCCCATTGCGTGGTTCGTGGTCGCAGTAGCGTCGGTGTTCGTTGGAGGTGGCGGCTGGGGGGACGGGACAATGGTTGGCGTGTTGAAGAGCCCAGCGTGGCTCGGGCCCGGATACTATCACGACTTAGGTTGGGCGGTGCCCTTGGCGCTGATCGTGCTTTGCGTGCCTTTCTTCTTCATGTCTTGGTGGATTGAGTATCTCTTTCTCTATAGCTTTGCCGCCAGACGGGACGCGAATGCCAGAATTGCCATTCGGACGTACGCGTGGAAGGCGAATTTTGCCAGTTACACCCTGCTCGTGATCTTCTTGCTCGGGGTAATCGCTTGCAGGATCTGATTCAGTCGGAGGAACGCCAAGCATTCAGGTGATTCTCATCTGTTGCCGGCTACTGCTTCCACGCGAAAGCGTTGACATCCCGGCCGATAGTCGCCACACTAGGGCGAATTGTCCAGACGCCTACATCAGACCTGAAGGAGATTTGTGATGCCCCAAGAGAAAACGCCGGTGGATTTCGAGACCCGCTACGAATGGCTGCGGCCGGGGCAACTGGTGTCGCGGCGGAACGAATGCCCCCTGATCATCGTACCCGTGGCCCCACTGGAATACCACGGCCCGCAATTGCCGCTGGGGACGGATGCGATCAACGCCGGCCAGGTCGCTCACGCCTGCTGCCGCAAGCTCCGCAAGGGCGTGGTCCTGCCGACCATGTTTGCCGGCACGGAGCGGGAACGCGGACCGGCCATCGTCGAGTCGCTCGGTTTCCAGCCGGGAACATACGTGGTTGGCATGGACTTTCCCACCCGGCTGTGGAATAGCCACTACCTGCCGGAAGAAGTGTTTGCCATCCGGTTGGCCGCCGAGCTCCGCATTCTCATCGGCCAGGGCTACCGCTACCTCTTCGTCGCCAACGGCCACGGCGCCACCAATCAGATCGAGACGATCAACCGGCTCTGCGTGGAGTTGAGCAACACGACGCCCGCCAGGCTCGGCTGGCGGCTCACGATCGCCCAGCGGACGCTCGACGACAACACGGCCGGCCACGCCAACAACGTCGAGACGGCCCTGTTGATGCACTACGACCGCAACTCGGTCGATCTCGGCGCCCTGCCGCCCCGCAACGTTCCCATGCACTCTACGGAGTTCTCCATCGTCGACGGGGTTGGCTTTACGCCGCAGTACCATCGCGACCACATCGTGCGCGACGACCCGCGCGACGCCACGCCCGAAGTCGGACGCGGCCTGTTTCAGGAGAGCGTCGACGAACTGGCTGCCTCCATCGGGAAGCTGATGGCGTAAGTCCTTGTAGGGCGGGCACTGCCCGCCACAGTGCGTTGCGGATCGGTGGGCGACGCCCACGCTACGAGTATCACACTTCCTGCGGACTGCGTATGCGGCGATAATGTTGCCATGCCAGAGCCGGCCATGGACAAGCTGGTGGTGCTCGCCCGGGGACTGGGCACCCGCATGCGCCGGGACGATGCCGCGGCCGCCGCTCGATGGCCGCCAGGCCGCCGTGGCCGACGCGGGCATCAAGGCCCTGATCCCCATTGGCCCGGAAAGGGGCAGGCCTTTTGCGGGAAAGCGCGCCTGTCCCCTTTCCGCCCGTTTCTCGATTACGTGCTCTCGGCCGCGGCCGACGCCGGCTTCCGCCGCGTGTGCCTGGTGATCGGGCCGGAGCAGGAGGCCATCCGCCGCTACTACGGCGGCGAGGCGGCCGCCCGAGCGGCTCGAGTTTCGCCTTCGCCTGTCCAGCCGGAGCCGAAGGGCACGGCCGACGCCGTGGCCGCCGCCGAGTCGTTCGCCGGCGGCGACCCGTTCGCGGTGATCAATTCCGACAACTACTATCCGGTCGAGGCCCTGCGCGCGCTGCGCGAGCAGCCGGGCTGCGCCGTGGCGCTGTTCGAGCGCGACGCCATGCTCGCCGGCAGCAACGTGCCCGAGGAGCGGATCAAGCGGTTTGCCGTGGCGAAGATCGACGGCCGCGGCTGCCTGGAGCGGATCATCGAGAAGCCCGACGACGCCACGCTGGCCGCCCTGCCGCAAGCCGCTCTGGCTGAGCATGAACTGCTGGCGGTTCGGGCCGTCGATCTTCGCGGCGTGCCGGGCGATCGGGCCGTCGCCCCGCGGCGAGTTCGAGATCCCCGACGCCGTGCAGTACGCCATCCACGCGCTGGGCGAGACTTTTCGCGCGGTCACCGTCCGCGCGCCGGTGCTCGACATGACCAGCCGGGCCGACATCGCCCCCGTGGCGGCCATCCTGGCGAGAACGGAGGTGAGACTATGATCGAACTGTCGTATCCCGGCGATCTGACCGACGCCGACGAGCTGGCCCCGCAACTCTCCACGACCGGCCTGAGCCTCGAGCGCCTGCGAGTCGAAGGCGCGGCTGTTCGCCAAGGCGGCCGCCGCGCTTTCGGTCACCGGCGAGGCCGGCCGCGGCCGGCCGCCGCTGGCGTTCTTCGTGCCCGGCCGGATCGAGGTGCTGGGCAAGCACACCGACTACGCGGGCGGGCGGACGATGGTCGCCGCGGTCGAGCGGGGCTTCTGCATGGTCGCCCTGCCGCGCGACGACCGGCAGATGATCGTCATCGACGCCGCGCAGCGGCGAGACCGATCCGCTTTCACGTCGATCCCGAGTTGACGCCGCAGACGGGCTCGTGGTCGAACTATCCGATGACCGTGGCCCGGCGCGTGGCGCGGAACTTCCCCGGCGCCATGCCGCGGCGCCGACATCGCCCTGGTGAGCGACCTGCCGCCGGCCGCCGGCATGAGCAGTTCCAGCGCCCTGATGGTGGGCGTGTTCCTCGTCCTGGCCGAGGTCAACCAGTTGGCCGCCCGCGACGAGTACTGGCACAACATCGGCAACAAGACCGACCTGGCCGGCTACCTGGGCACGGTCGAGAACGGGCAGAGTTTCGGCACGCTGGCGGGCGACCGCGGCGTGGGCACCTTCGGCGGCAGCGAGGACCACACCGCCATCCTCTGCGCCGAGCCGAACCACATCAGCCAGTACGCCTACTGCCCGGTCGAGTTCGAGAAGATGCTCCCGGTGCCGCCGGGCCACGTGTTCGCCATCGGCGCCAGCGGCGTGGTGGCCGAAAAGACCGGCGCGGCGCTGGAAAAGTACAACACGGCCTCGCGGCTCGCCTCGGCGCTTGGCCGAGCTTTGGCGGCGCGAGACCGGCCGCGACGATCCGCACCTGGCGGCCGCCTTGGGCAGTTCGCCGGACGCCGCCGAGCGGCTGAAATCGCTGCTGGAGACGGCCGACCCCGGCCCGTTCGATCGCGCCGCGCTGGCCGCCCGGCTGGAGCATTTCATGATCGAAAGCGGCGAGATCATTCCCGCGGCGGGCGATGCCTTGGCCGGCGGCGACCTGCGGGCGTTCGGCCGGCTGGTCGATCGCTCGCAGCAGGCGGCCGAACAGCTGCTGGGCAACCAGGTGCCGGAGACCGTGTTCCTGGCCGCTGCCGCGCGCCGGCTCGGCGCCGCGGCCGCTTCGGCGTTCGGCGCCGGTTTCGGGGGCAGCGTTTGGGCGCTGGTGGAAACGGCCCAGGCCGATCGACTTTCTCGCCGCCTGGGCCGAGCAGTACCGCCGCCGAGTTCCCGCAGCACGCCCCGCTGGCCCGCTTCTTCATCACCGGCGCCGGCCCGGCGGCGTTTCGGGTGTGCTGAGTTGCCTTGGTTGTCTGCTCACGGGCGGCCGGCTATACTGATAGCAGTGGAAAATGTGTTGCAGGGCAAGCGAGACCCGGTCGGCGTTTGGCCAAGAAGCCCAAGCAGGCTTTAGCTATGGTTTCATCCTGTATTTGTTCAGGCGCTGTCTGATTACCGGATTTTTGTCCGCTACTCCGACGGGGCTGAGGGAGACGTGGATCTGTCGGAATTCGCGCGCAAGGGCATTTTCACCGGATGGGACGATCCCGACTTTTTCCGAAAGGTGTCCATCGGTGAGCACCGCCAGATTCACTGGAGTGACGACATCGAGTTGTGCCCGGACGCCATTTACATGAGACTTACGGGGAAGACCCCGGAAGAGTATTTTGCGACTTCTGCGGCAGAGTCGGCGCATGCCTGAGATCAGCCGATTTTACGGCATCATCATTCCTTTGGAATTCCGCAGAACATTTGCGACCACTCGGCAAGATTGCTCCACTCGAATGAGCCCTAACCATGCAATGCGGTAATTGCTGATGGGGCAAACGCCTCCAATGCCGACACCCCACCAGACGAACTCTTCTTGCACGACCGAGAGTGGCTACCTGCCCAGTTCCAAGCAACTCGTCGCTCGGGTGTTGGCCGGGCAGGCCGCCGCCCGACCGGTGGCCGGTCCGCTGGCTGTCCACTATTGCGCGGGCCTGGCTGGCGCCTTGCTGCGCGATTACACCTTGAACCCCCGCTGCCTGGCCGATTGCGTCATCCGCTATTACGAGCGGTTCCGGCCGGACGCCGTGTGGCTGTCGGCCGATACCTGGGTGACGGCCCAGGCCGATGGGGGCGACGGTGGGCTTTCCGAACGACCAGCAGCCGATGGCCGGCGTCGGTGGGCCGTGCATCCGCTCGGCGGCCGACATCGATCGCATCCCGCCGCCCGATCCCGCCTCGCAAGGGCGCTGGCCGATCATGCTCGAAGCGCTGCGATACGTCGTCGAAGCCTTCGGCCGTGAAACTTTCATCGTGGCCTGCTTCGACCAATATCCCTTCTCGCTGGCCTGCGCCATGATGGGCATCGAACGGGTCATGGTCAAGCTGCTGGACGATCGACCGATGGTTGAGGCGCTCATGCAACGGGGCGTAGAATACGCGGTGGCCTACGCTTCGGCCTTGGCCGATGCCGGCGCCGACATGCTCAGCGGCGGCGATTCGCCCGCCGGATTGATCGGGCCGCGGCTGTATCGCGAGGCGGCGCTGCCGTTTGAACAGCGCGTGATCGCCGAGTTGAAACGGCGACATTCCCAGCCCGTTTCCTTGCACATCTGCGGCAACGCCACGCCGATCCTGCCGGACATGGTTGCTTCGGGTGCGGACGTGCTCGAACTTGACCATCAGGTTGACGCCGCCACGGCGTGCCGCACGGTCGGTCCCGACGTGGCCCTATGGGGCAATCTCGACCCCGTAAGTCTCTTGGCCCGAGGCACACCGGATGAAGTCCGTCGCAGCACGGCCGCGCTGCTCTCGGCCGTCCGCAACTGCGGCCACAAGCGATTCGTCGTCAGTTCCGGCTGCACCTTGGCCATCGACACGCCGGCGGCGAATATCGAAGCCATGTTGGATGCAGTTCGTAGGAAAGATGACTGCGAGGGACGGTTGGATGCATGTGCATGATCGGGCCTTTTCCCCAGCCCAGGCGTTTGCGCCTGCGAAACGGAAGACTGTTTTCAGGTTTCTTCTTTCTACGTCGCCGGCGTTCCGAACTCCTTGCTCGCCTCGACCAGCACGGTGAGGTTTTCCGGCGGAACGCGGGGCGATACCGAACAGGCGCTGCTGAGGATGTAGCCGCCGCCGGCACTGCCGACCTGCAAACGTGCCAGGGCGTCGGCCCGGACCTCGTCGCGCGACTTCTTCAAGAGCGTGTTCACCGCGTCGATGTTCCCCTTGAAGAACACGCGGTCGCCGACGCGCCGCTTGGCGTCGGCCAGATCGACGCTGCCCAACGGCGGCGGATCGAGCGTGTCGATGCCGTCGATGCCCGTGGCCGACCATCTGCTCCAGCCGGTCGCCGATCTCGCCGCAGGTGTGGGTATAGACCGGCACGCCTGCCGCGTGGATGCGGCGCGACCACTTCGGTCTCGTAGGGCAGCACGAACCGCTCGTACTGCCGCGGCGAGATGAAACCGCCGCCGGCGAAGGCCGAAGAAATCAGCACCGCGTCGACGCCCCGCCGGGCCTGCTCGGCGCCCAGGTCCGCCGCACCCTTCGTGTACGCCGCCAGAATCGCCTCGCACCGCTCCGGCTCGTCGATCAGGTACATCAGGGCTTCCTGATAGCCGAACAACTCCATCAACTGCGTGAAGGGCGAGAAGATCTCGCTATGGACCGACAACTCCTCGCCCACTGCGGCCTTGACCAGTTCGATCGTGCGGAAGAGGTAGTCGGGCCAATAGTGCGACGCGATCGGGCTCGTACGGTTCGAGGCCGATAGTAGAAAGGATACTTCAGCCCGCCCAGATCGTGCGGATCGTCGTAGTAGAGCCGCGCGGGATCGACTTCGTCGATCTTCGGGCGAATCCGTTGCGGCCGGCCGCCGGTCGCGGCTTCGGCGACCACCGGTCGCGGCTTTTTACATGATGCACGTTGTCGTCGGCCGGGCAGCGGGCGTGTTCGCCGTTGGTGAACGCACACGGTTTGGCTGCCGTCGGCCGCCGTCTCGATCCGCGCCACGTGCCGCATCCAATCGGGATCGCGGCCCGGCAGATTGATCAGGATGCCGTCGAAGCCGTAGCGCCGGGCGAGCGTGACCAAAGCCCGGGCAAAACCCTCGCTGGTGAACCACAGTTCGGCCGGCGCGACGTCGGTATTCAGCAGGTAATGGCCGATGGCCAGTTGGCACATCACCGGCACGCGATCGACCGCGCTCGTGCCGCATGGCGGCGCGGATGCGTTGTTTGCCGGTCATGTCAGCAGCCTGCTGAATAAGGGGGACAGGCACTTCACGATCACCATTTTTCGGGGCATTTACGTCTGCCAGTTCGGAGCCAGTCCCCTTCTTCAACAGGCTGTCAGAACTTCTTGTGCCCACTAAAGTGCTCCTCGATCTCTTCCAGGGTCTTGCCCTTGGTTTCGGGAAGGAAGAAGAACGCGGTGACGAAGTAGATCACCGTGAAGCCGGCAAAGGCGAAGAACATGGTCGAGTAGCCGTACTTGCCCACGGTCGGCAGGAAGACGGCAGCGATCGTCGTGGAGACGGCCTCGTTGATCACCAGCGCGATGCTCATGCCGTTCGAGCGGATACGGGTGGGCATCAATTCGGAGAGCGCCAGCCAGACGCACACGCCCGGGCCGACGGCGAAGAAGCCCATGAAACAGTAGATGCAGATGGCCGTCAGCCAGCCGCTCTCCGTGCTCGGTGCCGGGGTGATCAAGGCGTTTTCGATCTTTAACGGGGCTGTGCGCGCCGCGTCAAGATCGGCAAATGGATTCGAGAAGAACGCCTCCACCTTGTTATGGGGCACGCAGCTATCGCGTGTGATCTTAATTTCCGGGTTCGGATCGTCGGAGCGCACGACCTTCGTGGCTGCTCGGAAATCACCGAAGGAGTAGATGATGATCAGATTCGACGGCTTGCCGCTGATGGCCTTGCCGGGCTTGCCCTGGTCGGCTAGAAACTTGTCGGCCTGTTCGGCGTTGAAGGTGATGGCGAGTTTCTGGCCATCGGGTGCCATCGCCTGCACTGCGCCGCTGCAATCGACGCGCTGTTTTTCAGTGTTTTGGAAGAGCAAGCCGGTGCAAACCAGAGAGACGATGATTCCGGCGCTGCCAAGCGAGAGCAGGAACTTGCGTCCCCTGCGGTCCACCAGGGCAATGGCGACCATGGTCATCAGGAAGTTCACGACGGTGAGAATGACATAGCCCAAATGGGCTTGCTTATCGCTCAGGCCGGCCTGGATGAGAATCGTGGCGTTGTAGCCGATGATCGAGTTCACGCCGGTCAATTGGTTGCAGGCAAGGATGATACAAGCCAAGATGAATGGAATCACATACTTACGGTGCAACAGTGATTCCTTGAGCTTCTCGCCGGTCGTCGAGGTCTTCGCCTTTTCGGCGGCAATGGTTTCCTCCATCTCCTTCAGTTCGGTTTCGGCCTCTTCTTCGGTACGAGTGCGGAGCAGAGCGGTGCGGGCCGCATCCTTCTTGCCGCGGCGGAAGAGCCATCGTGGCGACTCGGCTACCAGCAGGCTGCCAATAAAGAACAGGACGCCAGGGGGAAGCGAAACCCAGAAAATGCTGCGCCAGGCAACGTCCTTGAACGCAAACAATTTGTCCGCGTCATCGAGCTTCTCGATGTCCTCGACCCGGAAGCTGAAGTAATAGCCAATCACTGCCGCAGCAACGATTCCGAGCGTCAACAGCCACTGGAAGATCGCCGTGCCCTTACCCCGCTGGGACGCCACCAAGCACTCTGCCAGGTAGAGCGGCACCACCACGCCGATAAGCCCGGCGCTGATTCCTTGCAGCAGCCGACCGAGAACCAGCGGGGCGTAACCCTGTGCCAGCGCGATCATCGGGATGCTGGCGACGAACAGCGCCGCGCTCAGCGCCATGAGCTTCTTGCGCCCCATCCAGTCGGCCAAAAGGCCGGCGAACAGCGTGGAGATCACCGTGCCGAGCAACACCGCGGCAACGATGAACGAAAGTTGTTGAGCGTTGAGCCCCGAAGTGGCCTCCATGTACGGCAGTGCGCCGGCGATGATGCCCACGTCGATCCCATAGAGCAGGCCGCCCAGCCCCGCGATGAACAGCAGGAAGCGGACGGACCAGACCTTCGATTCGTTCGGAACACCGGCGGCCGCACTGAAATTCTGGCTCACGTTGGCATCCTCTCGTTTGGTGGGAGAACAGACCGCAAGCGTACCGGAGGGGGGGCCGTTTGTCAATCGCACCGGCGGCTGTGGGTAGTCGTAGGACAGGTTGCCAACCTGTTGGGAGAGGTTGCCAACCGGCTGAGACAGGTTGCCAACCTGTCCCACGCCTCAGCGCCCGCCGCAGTTGACGACCCGCTGCGAAAACGTGGCGATCTCCAAGGCAGCCAGGCGGTCGATCAACTCGCAGGGCGATTGGGGACGGCGAAGCGGCTCTTTGGCCAGCATCCGACGCACCAGTTGCGCGACCTCGCGGGACACGTGCGGCGCCAGCCGGCCCAAGTCGGGCACGGCGGCCTGCCGGTGCTGCGTGGCCAACTCCGCCAGCGCCTTGCCCGAAAATGGCAATCGCCCCGCAAGAAGCTCAAACAGCACTGCGCCCAGGCTGTAGATGTCGCTACGGACGTCGGCGCGGAGAGTCGAGGTAAGATACTCCGGCGCGAGATAGCTGGGCGTGCCCATCACCGGGCGGTCGACGGCCGAGCCGGTTTCGCCGGGGCGGCGGGCGAAGTTCAGGTCCAACAGCGTGACGTGCCCGGTGGGCGAAACCTGGATATTGCCCGACGACACGTCGCCGTGCATCCAGCCCGCCGCGTGCAAGGCATCGAGGGCTTCGGCCGTCTGCCGGGCGATCCAGAGGGCCGCCGGCACGTCGAATTCCTCGCCGGCCGCCAGCCGGGCAGAGAGCGAAGCGCCCTCCAGCCAGGGCATCACCAGCAACCGCGGCGGTTCGAGTACGGCCGCGGTCAGGACGGGCACCAAGTGGGGGTGCGAGACGCTCTGCCCCACCAACGCCTCGCGCTGCAGCAGCCGGATGGCGTGAGGATCGTCTTGCCAGTTGGGGCGGAGCATTTTCACGGCATAGGTGGCCGGCTGATCCGCCGGAGCCCCCGCCGGCCGCGCCCGATAGATCCTTGCCAGGCTGCCCAAGGCGGCAAACTCGACCAACTCCCACTGTCCTACGCGACAGCGAGATTTTGCCAGGTTCACGACGGGCGCAAGGGCCGCGTTGCCGATCGGTGTCAGCAGAGTCGGGGTCATTCGATGTTGCGCGGGAAAAGAACCGTTGGACGGAAAAAGGGGGACAGGCCCGGTTTGTGCGAAGCACCCAAAGGGCCGCTGTGCGGCAAACCGGGCCTGTCCCCCTTTTTCCGATCTATTGCGCGACGAGGCTACCGATAGCATCGGTTGCCGAGGCCAGGCAAGTTCAGTCGAGTCTGACGCGGCGGGGGGAACCTTGACAGCCGGCCAACCGTGCTCCACAATAAGAGGGGTATCAGCCACTTTGCAAGAGGTTCCGCCATGGCCACCGTCACTCCCAGCGTCCTGCCGACCGATTGGACGCTCGCCGACATGTGGACGCACTTGGGGGAAATCCCCCTGGAGCGGATTCGCCTGCACCCTCTGCCCGGCACGGCCACCGAAAGCGACGTGCTCAAGGCCGAGGGGCATACGGGCCGGATTTGCGAACTGATCGACGGCGTTCTGGTGGAGAAGACCATAGGCTATTTTGAATCGCTGATCGCGGTGCGGATCATTCAGATTCTCGGGGCCTTTGTCGATGCACACGACCTGGGCATTGTCCTGGGCGAATCGGGCACGCTCCGGATTCTGCCCGAGCAGGTGCGAATCCCCGATGTCTGCTTCATCGCCTGGGCGCGATTCCCCAACCGGCAGCTTCCCCGCGAGCCGATTCCGGCCCTGGCCCCTGATTTGGCGATTGAGGTGCTCTCCGAGAGCAACACGGAGCGAGAGATGCAGCGGAAGCTGCACGACTATTTCACGGCCGGCGTGCGGCTGGTGTGGTACATTGATCCGGGCACGCGTTCTGCCAAATGCTACACGAGCGAACAGCAGTGCATGGAGATCAGCGAGTCTCAAAGCCTCTCTGGCGGCGACGTGCTGCCCGGTTTCGAGTTGCCGCTGCGGGAGCTATTCGCGAAGATGGGCCAACCCGAGGCTCAATGATCGGCGCTCCGTATGTCGGCCTCTTTCGGGTTCGCCAGCAGCGGTCCATACGTTTCCGGCATTCGATCCCGCGGCACGACCGCGTGCCACTCGCCCAGGTCCGGGTCGGCTCACGGCGGTTCAGATCGACCTCGCACCAGAACACTCCGCTCTGACCCTTGTTCGAGGCAATGATCTTGCCCAGCGGATTGATGACCATGCTGTTGCCGTCGTAGACCGAGGGGACCAGGTAGAACCCGTTCTCGAAGGCGCGGAGGCGAAACACCGTTTCTCCCTGGTCCAACTGGTCGGGCCCGTCGGGAAACGTGGTGCCCCAGGTGGCGCGAAGACGATCTCCGCACCCTTGAGCCCCCAGATGGCGGCGATTTCCGGGAAGAACCAGTCGTAGCAAATCTGAATGGCAACCTTGCCAAAATCGGTCTCGAACACGGGGTACTCGTTGCCCGGCACAACGCCGCTCTTCCACTCGCCCAGCGGCAGGTGTACCTTGCGATACTTGCCCTTCAATTGGCCGTCGCGGTCGATCAGCACGCCGGCGTTGTAGAGGCGTCCGCCGTCGATCTCGCAGAGGCTGGCCACGACCCAGATGTGGTTTCGCTTGGCGGCGGCCCCCAACCGCTCGGTATCGGCGCCGGGGACGGGATGGGCCAGTTCCGCATCGTTCTTCGTCGTGCCGATCTTGGTGAACTTTTCGGGCAGGCAGACGATGTCGAGGCCCAGCTTGCCCGCCGCGTCGATCTGCTGGCAAAACAGGTCCATGTTCCGCTCCGGCGTGCTGTTGCTGGGCCGGAGATAGACGGTCCCGATCTTGACCTTTCGCGGCGGCGGGGCGCGGTCGGGTGAACGCCGACGCGCTCCCAACACACCGAACCGCCCTGGGGCCACTTCAATTCGAGCGACAAATGCATCGCGTCGGCCCCGGCAGGGGCGACCAACACGTCCTGAAACCGCAGCTTGCCCTCGAACGCCACCGGCCCGCGCACCAACATCATGGTTTCTTCCGGAAGCTGCTTGCCCGCCTTGCTCCAGTTGACGCGCACGATCACCGAGCGATAAGGGCTCTTGATGTTCTCCGGCTTGCAGACGACGTCGACCGCATAGGCTTTCTCGCCCTGAATTCCCCGTACGTGTTGCCAGACCCCGCCCACGGCGAACGGCTCCTGGCCGCCGTGCATCAGCAATCCGCCGGGAACGATCCGCATCTGGCACGCAGTCGATTCCAAGAGTGGTCCCCATTTCGACCAATTCGCCGGCAGGCCGTTTTCGCCGGAGGTGGCGAAATCCGGATTGCGAACGAGGTTCTCCTCGCCGCGGGCGAACGGCCCCCATGCGAGAATGAAGATCCAGAGAAAACCGGCCAAGATCAAACGGAATGATAGCGTCATTTCAGTTTCTCCCCCTCCCAATGAGGGGCTCTTCCGGTTTTAGGTGCAGAACGCGAGAAATTCAGCCTTCAGGCCACGGACGATCTCGCGTAGCTCGGCGATGGTCCGCCCGGCGGCTTCCGACGCCCGGTTCAAGTCCAGGAGCAGCCGGTTCCAGAGCGTGTCGGCTGACTTCACGCCGTAGCAGCGTTTGGTGATGACGCGGGCCTTGTTGTTGATACCTTCAACCGCCGCGCTGGTGTACCGCCCGTCGAAGTAGTTCAGGATGCCCGTCTTCCAGTTGTCGTAGGTTGTCCAGAACTTGGCGAAGTCCAGCCCCAGCGCTTCGGTCCGCGCGCGGAGTTCGGCCAACTGCTGTTCCGCTGTGGCGCGATCCGGCGCGGTGTCGAAGATCTCCTTGAACCGCACGCGCACGTCATACACGTCCTTCAACACAGGCAACTCGACGAACAGCCGATCCAGCGACTCGCGTTCCTCGGGCTTCAGATCCTTCGGGTCGCGGCGGAACTCCCACATCAGCGAGCGGAACCGTTTCTGCTCGGCTTTGGACAACTGGGCCTTGTGCTTCCGCGTGCTTTTTTTTTCGCAACTCATCCACCACCTCGTTGAACTGCTTGGCCACGTGGAACCGGTCCACCACCAACCGGCTGTTGCGAAGTTGCTCGTTGCAGACCGGGCCGTAGACCTTCCCCATGTCCACGCGGTGCGTTTCCACCGCGGCGCTGCTCGGGCGTCAATTTCCCCAGGCATTCGAGGGCCGCTGCCGTGTCGCGCCCGCGGGCCACCGCCAGCACCTTCGGCGACTCCGGGTCGGTCAAGTCCGTCATCACCGTCACGTACAACTTGTGCCGCTTCTTGAGGCTGATTTCGTCCATGCCCACGTGCTTGATGACCCGTGCCGGGTCGATCCGCTTGTTGTCCTTCAACTGGTTCTCGACGATCAGTTCCACGGTCTCCGCCGAGATGCCCAGCCGCGCGGCCACCTCTTCTTCGTTGCTGCCGATGAGCATCCGCAGCACGTATTCCTCGAAGCGGTACGTGTACAGCACCTTCTTCCGCTTGAAGGGGGCGAAATGCTCCTGGCGATGCCCACAGCGCGAGCAACGATGGAAGCAGGGCTGGAAGATCAGGAAGCTCGGCTGACCCCACAGGTCCAGGTCGCGGACCACATAGACGGTGTTCTTGTACTCGTAGGTGGACGGCTCTTCGTGGCCGCACTGCTCACAACGGCAAGAGTCGGGCAGGGGGAACTTGACCTCGAAGCCGTGCCCGTCGCGCGAGCGCTCGTATCCCAACAGTTCCACACCCGGCGGCAAATCCAACTTCACTTTGACCTCGACCTGAGCCATCCGTGGCCTCCTTGGTTGGCGGTGTCTTCTGCGACGGGGCGAAGGCAACAACCGCGTTGGTCCGACCGCCGCCGCTTGAGCAAGGTAACGCCGCGGGCGACCTGGGCCAACAGCAACCTTCCCAACTCGCGAAATCGGCGCCAGCAGGGAGGAGGCGGCGGAACATGTTCCCGGACAAGCACTTACGCTCGCAATCCCTGTTGCACTATATTCTTGTGGGGGGGGCTAATATGGCGAGAATTACGTGCCTGGGGCGTTCAAGCAACCGTCGCGCGTAGTATAACGGCCGCTATTGTTGAGCCTCGGGTTTGTGCGGCGTTCGCACCCAGAACCGGAAGAGCCCAATGAGGCAGCGGCGTAGCATGGTCGTCCCAACACTACGTTCCGTTCATCCTAGCGCGGCGTAGCCGCAGCCAAGGGGGATAAAAAAGGGTATCCTTGCGGTTTTTGGCAAAACCCGCACTGAAAGGCAAGGATACCCATGAAGAACAGTCTGATTTTAGCACAAGACCCATCGCGTGTCATTGGCGTGTTGAAAGGTTGGGATCGCTTGGTGTTTCGGGGCTGTTGTCCGTTGTTTATGTTCGTTGACGGCATGCTCAAGTGGTTGTTGCACATGGGGATTCGGCTCACCGAGTTTTCGCAATGGGCGTTGGCCACCAGTGAGGCGATGAAACTCGCTTGCTTGGCGGAAGCGGAACGTCGCCGCCGACCAATCCGTTATCTTGGCGCCTCCGGCGTTCGCAAAGACGAACTGGCCCGCGACATTCTCCGGGAAAATCCCGTATCCGAAGGCTTGGTCTGCGTACTGACGTGTCTGGAGCCGTGCGACACCTACCGGATTCGCGGCAACCGGCAAAACAAGAGGCTCGAACTGCGGCGGGAACGGACCAAATGCCTGCACCTCTACAAATACTGGCTGGACGGCGAGTTCGGCCTGATGGGCGCTCGCTTGCAGACCTGGTTGCCCTACGGCGTACAAGTCTGGATCAATGGGCGCGAGTGGCTTGCCCGCCGTTTGGATCGCCGGGGGATCACCTACCGCCGCCACGACAACTGTTTCCCCTGGATTGAAGACTTCGACTCCGCCCAAAAATTGATGAACCGGATGCAATGCCATCGCTGGATTCGCTCGTTGGACCGAGTTCTGGCGCGGTTGTGTCCCGGCTATCGACAGCGGTTGAACGGCCCGGAGGTGTACTGGACGGCGTTCCAGACGGAATGGGCGACCGACGTTTGTTTCGATTCGCCGGCCAGCCTGCAGGCCCTCTATCGGCCGTTGATTCGCGGTGCGATGACCGCCTTGAGTTGCGACGACATCTTGCGTTTTATGAGCAAGCGTCGCTCCTTCCAGGGCGAAGTGGACGCCAATCTCCGCCGACATGAAGGCGTCCGCATCAAACATCATCTGGGAGGCAATACGGTGAAGGCGTACGACAAGGCTGGCTCGGTCCTGCGGATTGAAACCACGATCAGCCAACCGAAGCAGTTTCGTGTTTTTCGCACCGCCCAGGGCGATCCACAAGGTGCGAAGGCATGGCGACCGTTGCGCAAGAGCGTGGCAGACCTTCATCGCCGGGCGGAGGTTTCGGAACAGGTCAATCGCCGCTATGCCGAGGCGCTGGCGACACTGGACACCACTACGTCTTTGAGCGACCTTGTGACCCCCATTTGTCGCCCCGTGCGGCGTAATGGGACCCGTTGTCGCGCCCTTCGTCCCTGGTCGGATGAAGACCGCACACTCTTGGAGGCGGTTACGCGCGGAGAGTACATCGCCGATGGTTTCACTAACCGTGACATCGCAACCCGATTGTATCCGGGCCGTCGTGCGGACCAAGGCGAACGTTCCCGCATCGCTTCGCGTGTCAGTTATCGACTGCGATTGTTGCGCGCACACGGCTTGATCCGCAAAATTAAGGGTCAACGTCGTTACCATGTCACGCCCAAAGGTCGAAAAATAGCAAGTGCTCTGCTTGTTGCACAAACCGCAACACTTCAACAACTTAACGCACTAGCCGCATGAAACTTTGTGGAGAAATCCTCAATCCTGAAGGCTAATGGCATAAGTTGACACCAGCCCCAGCACACGAGAAGATCAGGAGGAAAAAGGCGGCGACTGTGGAAATCGCCAGAAGGATGCTTTCCGACGGTCCCTTTCTCATGCACATTGATCCGAAGCCGCTGACCGTACCCACGGCGGCCAGAACGGTGAGATTCCACACCACAACCCGAAGCCACAGAGGCGCCTGCGACGATGTTCTTGGGATTGGGTATAGGAACAGGAAACCGACGAGGGAGAATGCAACGAACATCGACACTATGTGCAGCCCCGTGACGATCCTGTTCATCGAATCACGCATATACCAGAGCCATTACAGACGTCGAAGTGAGGACTCGCTTCGCTTCCGCAGAACGAACACCGTGTCGGAAAGCTCGTCGCTCAGTCTCAAGGGATCGTCGATATCATACCAGAAGTCGTACACGTCGCGAAGTTCCAGCAACGGCACTTGTTTGAGCAGGCGGCGGAACTGGGCGGCCGTGTACATGCGAAAGGGGAACTCGTGGCGCAGTCGCAACTCCTTCCCGTCCGTGCGCACAAGGAGGCTGACGCGGAGCCGCTCGATGCGGCGGCGGCGGTCGGTGGCCAACACGCGGAGCGTCACCGTGACTTGCGTTCTCCCGCGTCGCTCGGTCCAACGCTCGGTGCATCTCCTCCGAGGCGTCGAGCGGCAAGAGGTGGAAGCCGAGGATATAGATTCCGCCGGGCCGCAGACTGGCGGCCACACATTCCAGGTGCCGGCGGGCCGCTTCTTCGCTCAAGAGATGACGAAAACTGTCGAACGTGCAGAAGGCAGCATCGACCGGCGCGGCCAGCCGGAAATCGGCCATGTCGGCCCGCAGGATTGCCGCCCGAAGGCCACGCCGGGCCAGCCGCCGCCCCAGGTAATCCAGCGACGGCCGGCTCAGATCAAGGCCCGTCATGCAGTAGCCGCGGGCCGCCAATTCCGTCACCAATCGGCCCGTTCCGCAGGCCGGCTCCAAGAGCCGCCGCGCCGGCCGCGGGCAATACTTGCGGCAGGCCGCCTCGATGAAATCGGCCTCCAATTGCGTTTCCGATTGGAAGGCGATGTCGTAATACCTTGGATAGTCGTACCAGTCCGCATTCTGCGGCGAAACACGCGGCTTCTTGCTCATCAACGCCTCAAATTGCCCCTGCTCTGGTGCCATGTTCCATGCCGGCCGACGATCCTATCTCGTCCCCTCCCGCATGTCCCGCCATACCTGGGTCGCCCCGAAACACGCGGGTCATTGCTCTCGGCCGTCGACAAATGTGACTGCGTCCCAAGTGGCTACATGGAAACCGCCCGCGTGCGGCCCCTTGTAGTCTTTCCAATAGCCGTAAGGCAGTTCCGGACTGACAACCCAAGGGACACGAAAGTCAATTGGCGCATCCACAAGACAGTAGGAAGTTCGAGTCGAGTTTGTGGTGAGCACGTAATGTCCGGCCGGAATCGTCGGGATCGTGCTCTCAAGATCGCTAGCGGAGGGGCACGTCAGGATCGCTGGCCGCCGATGAACCACCGGGCTCATGGTTCTTGGATCGAGCGAGGTATTCTTGGAAAGCTCGTCCACCTCGAATTGATTTTCGGTAAACAGCATGACGGCCATTGACCAGCCGCCCGCCGAGTTTGGAGGAGGCGGTTCGGGCAGTCCTCTGGAAGAGCCCTCGCAATACTGCTTCATGGCGAGACTCAGTTGCCGAAGGTTGCTCTGACAAGACGCACGCCGGGCCGCTTCCCGAGCATACTGAACGGCCGGCACGAGAAGGGCCAGCAGGAAGGCGATGACTGCCATCACCACCAGCAATTCAATCAGCGTCAGGCCGGACCGTCGCGGCATTTGGGAGGCATCATCGGGTTGCATCTTGGGTCCCTCCTCGTTGGGGTGGCAATTGTACTGCCACCCCAACATGTTGCCCTTTCGGCCGGAACCACGCTGGGCTATTTCGTTCATTCGCCGACCGCTACGCATACGGGATATTGCCCTTCTTTGGCCCGCTGGTCGGCGGCCGGGGCAGGTACCGGTCGAGCAGATCGGCGGCCAAGTCGGCCGCAGAGCGCTTCTGGGTTTCGGCTGCCACCATCAGCCGCCGGGCTACGTCCGCCGGCAGATGGAGGGTCAATGATAGCTTCTCACTTGGGTCCGCCATAGCCATTGTGCTCCCGGTTAAAGTGGCTTTTCACCTTGAACGCCTTATGAAGCTTCCATCATTGCATCCAACCGTTTCGCGCCCACAAACAGCCGGTAGGGACGGCCGGGCAGTTCTTGGAAGTCCCAACGCTCGTAGAAAGCCTTGGCAGCGTCATTCACACAATCAATAACCACGGCGACGAAGGCAAACGTCTTGCCGGCTTCCCAGCAGTCCCGCAGAGCTTGGGCGAGAAGCAGAGTCCCCAAGCCCTGCCCCTGATACCGTGAGTTCACCCCCAGCCACGCCAGCACGGCCACCGGCAACATGGGGCGAGGCAACTTCCTGCCCACTTCGGCAGGCAAGTCGCCAAAATCGACCTGACTCGTTGCCAGGGTGTAGTAGCCGGCAATGCCCCCTTTTTCGTCGAGCAGCACCTTTGTCACCGAAAGGTGTTTCTCTTGGTGTTGGAGAGCCTTGGTGGCCAGCCAACTGTCGACCTTTTCCTCACCGCACTGGAATCTGCTGCGCGGGTGTTGACGGCGGAGCGGTTCCAAACGCAGGCCGGCGGGGAACCGGACACCCTTCATGACTGGCCTCGCATCGCCGCACCCAGGCGACGCTGCGCCGGCGTCAGCTTCGGCGTTTCATGCAGCGCGTTCCAGAACGCCAGTTGTTCGTCGGGCGTGAGGGCAATGACCTGTTGGCTGGCTGCCCGGACCTCGCGCCGCGCCTGCGGAACGGTCACGGCACGCACGTAATCGCTGACGCTGACGTGCCGCAAATTGGCCGCTTCCGCCAAACACTGCTTGCTTTCATGGTCGAGACGGACCATCAGGGGGCTAACGGTTGCGGCCGCCTGGACTTTTCTGGATGAATGGGATTGACGCATTTCGAGGACCTCCTCTTCTTCTCGGCCCGTTCTCTAATTGTACTGCAGAACGCAATACAGTCAAGTGCCCCCTGCAAGTGCGGAAATGCGAAAGGCGACATCCCTGCAGTCCCATCATCGCATTCTATCACGTCGCACCTGAAAACAACCAGTAGGGGCCGCCGGGCGACGCTTGGAAGGGGCAAGCCTTCCATCAGGCTCGCCGCTAGTGCCTGCTGCTTTGATTCTGTAGTCGGACGTGCCGTTCCCAAGCAGCCAGTTCATTCTGACGCGACGTGTCGGCGCCAAAGATCGCCCCGCGCCTCTTGTTCGTAGATCACGGCGTCGTTCTCGATGATCGAAAGATCGCCTTCCTTCGCGAACAGGCACGACAGCGCGTAGTGACACACCTTTCCGAGATTCTGCCGCGAGTGCCGGTATTCATGACAGAGAATCACGGCGATCGTGCCGTCGTTTTCGCAGAACAGTTCGCGGTTCACGACGAGTCGATTGCGAAACATGTCGTACTTGGCCATGGCGCTGGTTTGCTCGCCCTTGGCCCGGTAGTCATCGCGGAAGAGCAGAGCACCGCGGTCGTGCTTCTCGCGCACCCATTCGGCGACCGCCGGATTCACCCGGTCAAGAATCGCCAAGGCCGGGGCCAAGCCGTTCCAGCGGTCTTCCGCAGTGGTCCTTTCGGCAATGCAACTGACCGACGAGAGGCAGTATGGATCGAGCCCCGCCAAGGGAGACATGTTCGGCAGCTTGCCGTCGCCGCGGGCTTCCCAAAGACTCAGCAGGCCGCAGACCACCAATACCCCGGCCAGCGTGTGCAACACGTAACGGGGTATATTCCGCAGATCGCTCGCGGCAATCCGGCCTTGCTCGGCCAGCAGACGGCCGATCCTGCCTTCGATGACTGCTGCCCGGCCCAACAGCCATCTTGCCGGTTCTTCGAGAGCCACTGCCGCGGCGCGCAACTTGGTCATCGCCTCTCCCCGCGACCGGTCGATGTTAGCGTTTTGTTAGAACGTCGTTAGTCTGTCATTAGACTACTGTTACTGTATCGTCGGGCGCGGAAGGAATCAAGATAAAAAGGGGGGAAAGAGAATTTGCGAATTTGTGCGACTGGACGCGTTGTCGCGCCGGGCCGGTGGTCGCCACCGGCAACCGCAATCCTACGCTTCACGCGATGATTGCCGTCGCCGCGTTCCGCAGAATTGCTGTGCGGAATGTTTCTGCCCTTGCTTGGCGGCAAGGTAGTTCGGGTTGTCGGCCCGGCCGGTCAGTTCATAAAGGAAGCGGCTGGGCAGCGTGGGACGGCTTTTGCCCCACGTGCGGCGGTTCAGCGCCAGGGTGAGCGTCAGGCGGCGTTGCGCCCGCGTAACGCCCACGTAACACAATCGCCGCTCTTCATCCACGGCCGCGCCGGGATCGGCGATGCTGCGGTGGTGCGGCAAGAATCCCTCCTCCATGCCCACCATGTAGACCTCGGGGAACTCCAGCCCCTTCGCGGCGTGCAGGGTCATCAGCGCCACGGCGTCGCGCTCGAGCTTCGACTCCTTGTCTTGTTCAGCCTCATTGCCGGTCAAGGCGACCTCTTGCAGGAAGCCGGCCAGCGTGGGCTCCGACGCCCGCTGGGCATAGCCGGCCACGGCGTTGACGACCTCTTCCACCGCCGCCCAACGCGTCTCCTGGTCGCCCGCGTCCGGGTACAACCGCGTCAACTCGTTCTTGTACGCCACCTCGCGGATCAGGGTCTTGACCGTTTCCACGGGGCTCGCCTTCATCTGCCGGCGGAACCGCTCGATCATCGCGCGAAACCGCTCGACCGCCTGCACGGCCGCCGCCGGCAGCCCGCCGAGCTGGGCCGCGTGCGAGCAGCATCTCCCACATCGGTTTGCCGCGCCGGATCGCCTCTTCCAGCAGCCGCTTCACGGTGGTCTGGCTGATGCCGCGGGCCGGCACGTTGATGATCCGCAGCAGCGATATTTCGTCGGACGGGTTTACCAGCAGTTTCAAGTATGCCAGGATGTCGCGGACTTCCTTGCGATCGTAGAACGACATTCCGCCCAGAGCACGTAGGGAATCTTGGCCTGGCGGAGTTCGGCCTCGAACGACCGCGGCTGTTCGTTGGTGCGGCAGAGGATGGCGAAGTCGCGCGGCCGCCGTTTGTGCTGGGCGATCCGCGCCTCGATTTCGCCGACAACGGCCTTGGCTTCCTTGATTTCGTCTTCCAACTGCAAGATCCGCGGCGGCTCGCCGCTGCACGTCGCCCGCAGAACCTTGGCGTGCCGGAGCTTGTTGAAGGCGATCAGCCGGTTCGACCATTCGAGGATTTCGCGGGTGGAGCGGTAGTTGACTTCCAGCCGCACGACCTTGGCCTCGGGCCAATCGTTCTTGAATCGCAGGATGTGCGCCACTTCGGCGCCTCGCCAACCGTAGATCGACTGGTCGTCGTCGCCCACGACGCACAGGTTGCGGTGTCCGGCCGCCAGGCCCTTGACGATTCGGTACTGGCTGGCGTTGGTATCCTGGTACTCATCCACCAGCAGGTGATCGAAGCGGCCGGCCTCGGCCTGCCGGGTCTTGGGAAACCTGGCGAAGAGTTCCTCGGTGCAGAGCAGCAGGTCGTCGAAATCGACGGCGCCGGCGGCCTTCAGCGCGTTCTGGTAGCGGCGATAGGCCGCGGCGGCCAAATGCTCCTTGTCGGTCTCAGCCAGCGCGGCCGCCTGTTCCGGCCGAACCGAAGCCGACTTCCACCGGCCGATGAAGTAGAGCAGGTCGCCGGGCCGGAGCAACCCGTCGGCCACCTTGATTTCTCGCAGAGCCGTGCGGGCGACCCCCTCCTGATCGCCCCGGTCGTAGATGGCAAAGCCGGCGGGATAGCCAAGCTGGCGGATGTGGCGGCGGAGGATGCGGACGCACAGCGAGTGGAACGTGGAGATTTCCGGCCGCTCCTTGAGCGTCTTGCCCAGCAGCGCGGCGGCCCGCTGTTGCATCTCGTCGGCCGCCTTGTTGGTGAAGGTGACCGCCAGGATGCGTTCCGGCCGGACGCGGTTGCGGATCAACTCGGCGATGCGGTAGGTAACCACCCGCGTCTTGCCGGTTCCCGCCCCCGCCAGCACGAGCAATGGCCCGGAGAGCGTGTTGACAGCGTCGTACTGGGCGGGGTTCAGGTCCATGCGGCAAACAAGGCGAGCAATAGGCAGGGAGCAGCCGCACTCGATCCTAGACGCAGCAAGCAGCGAGGGGAAGGGGTGGCAATAATGACAAGGTGACAGGGTGACGGGGTGAAGCCACCAAGTCACCTTGTCACCTTGTCACCTTGTCACCCCGTCACGCGGTTCCCGAGCCCGGTTAGTGTGCCAAGCGGTCGACCATGAACAGCGAGTTGTCGGCCACGTTGAACAGCGGGCGGTAGGGGTTCTTCTGTTGGCAGCGGGCGTTCTGGCCGGGGTACCAGACCAACTGGGCCACCAGGCCCCAGGATTCGCGGGTTCGGGCGACATCGCCGCGGCCTTCCTTGGGGATCATGTAGTTGACCCGATTCTCCAAGGCGAAGCCCTTTCCTAGCGGAACCCACAGGTCGACGCCCAGCAAGCCGTCGCCGTTGCCGGTGGCGCCGCCCCAGAGCCGCCCGTCGCCGCCGTTCTCAAAATTGCGACGCACGAATAGGACGAACATGTCGGTGGGGTCCAGTTTGCCGTCGAACACTCGGTCCGTTCCCACGCCATAGGCGCCGTAGTAGCCGACCTCGTAGACGTCGTCGATCACATAGCCGGTTTGGCTGCGGATTTGCTGCAGGTCGGCGGACTGGTAATAGATGTCGTGCAGGTAGTCATAGGCGACGCCAAACTGAAAGCCGCCACAGGCATCGGCACGTCGGAAGAGCCCCGCCGTGGCGAAGTATTGCCTCCGCATCGGAGCACGGATGTTTAGGACGCCACCTTCCGGGTCTGAAACGGTGAGAGTCGGCGCGCCGAAAAATTGCTCTGGACGAAGTTGGCGCCAATTTGATAGCCGCAGCCCCAGGGGTCCCCCAGCGGCCTGGCAAGATTGAGGCCCTCGTTCAAACCGAAGCTTCCATTCGTGCCGCGGTCGAGCGGCCCTTTGAAGCCATCGGCGCCGGCGAAGACCGAGAGGCCGCGCAGCCACGAGCCGCACCGACCATCGAAAACCTCCCAGCCGAAGTCGCAACCGTCGTCGCAGGCTGCCTCGCCGCATTGGTCGCAGCCGCCAACACCGCCACATGCGGCACACCGGCCGTTGCCGGCGAAGACTCCCTCGGAAGCCACGGGATCGAACGACACGGCGCCGGGCTCGATGACCTCCTCGCCGCCGCTGACCCAATTGGCCCGCTGCCGGCTTGGCGCGCCAGGCATCTCCGCCCCGGCCACCGCTGCATACGAGCCGCGGTCGGGCGACGGTCGTTGGGCGACCCGATACGAATCGGCTGGCACCTGCTGATAGACGTTCTGCTGGGCCGGCTGCGATTGCTTGAGCACTCGCTGCTGCCAGTCGGCCGAGGCCTCGCTGCTTGGGCCGTTGTCACTGGTCCACTTCGGTTGCCAAGCCTGTGCGAACAGGTTGTCGCACATAACCCCCAGGGCCACGCTGCCAAGCAACATCCCGGCAAACCAGGTCTTCGTCCGTCTCATCGCTGCATCCTCCGATCGAGGGGGTATCCCCACGGATTCTCCGCGGCCAAGTCGTAGATGGCATATCTATCGGAGTCTTCCTGGTCGGAACTTCCGTTAAAGTCGAATAAATCGGCAGGGTTTGCCGATACTACGCATTTTCACTCATCCGTGGCTATCACAGCGGCCCCAGCGGGGAAATCGCAAGTGACCGTTCACGGCCCAATATCGACGCGGCATCTTGTCGCGTTATCTCGGGACGAGTCCGCTGTTCTTGGAATGAGCATGAAGCGGCAGGATGCCGCTTCTACAGAGGGGCGATGGGAAGAAAACCGAATTGCCGCCAACGCACAGGGCGTCTGGCCCGGACAACAGAGCGTTTCGGCGGCGGACTTGCCCAATGCGCCTGCCGCTACCAGACTTCCAGTTCCATCTCCAATTCGATGTCCATCCGGTCGCGGACCTGGCCGCGGACCAGTTCGATCAAGCGGAGCACGTCTTGGGCCGTACACTCGGGCTCGGCAATGATGAAGTTCGCGTGGCGGTCGCTGACCACGGCGCCGCCGATCCGCGTACCCTTCAGGCCCGCGTCGTCGATCAACTCGCCGGCGCTCTGGCCACGGGGATTCTTGAACACGCAGCCGGCGCACTGGTGCCCCATCGGCTGGGAAGCCTTCTTGACGATCCATTGCTTCTGCATGCGTTGGGCGAGTTCGCGGGGATTGTCTTCCTCCAGTTCGCAACTGGCCTCAAGGATCACGAGGTCATCGAGGCTGCTCTGGCGGTAGCCGAAGACCAACTCGTCGCTGCTGCGTTGGCAGACTTCGCCGCTGGCGGTAAGCACGGTGGCCTCCAGGGTCCATTGGCCGATGTTGCCGCCGTGCGTGCCGGCGTTTCCGTGCAGTGCGCCGCCGATGGTGCCGGGAATACCGATCAGCGTTTCCAGCCCGGCCAGCCCGCGATGGACGGCCGTCGTGACCGCGCGGCCCAGCAGAGCGCCGCCGCCGGCGATGATTCTGTGCCCCTCGATGCGGGTCCCGCAGAACGCCGGGGCGGAAAGGTGGACCACCATGCCGGGCACGCCTTCGTCGCGCACGAGGATGTTGGAACCCTGCCCCAGCAGCCGGATGGCGACGCCCTCTGCATGGCACCGCCGCACCAGGCCCATCAATTGCTCGACCGTTTCCGGCTCGGCAAAATACTCGGCCGGACCGCCCAACTGAAACCAGGTGTGCATGGCCAGCGGTTCGCCTTGCCGCACGACATTCTCAAAACCGGTCACAAGACTCATCGGTCACCCTTCTCGTGGATACATTGGCCGTGTTCGTTCTGCCCGGCAGGCGCTTGAACACGTCGCCTGCCCCTAGCGTAACCAGTACGTCGCCTGGGGCAAGGTGGGCCTCCAAGATTCGGTCGATTTCGTCGTTGGTGTGGCCCGGCAGGACCTCGACGCCCAACAGTTTGGCCCGCCGGGCGAGATCGGCGGCGGTCACCTCCCCTGGCCGGGGACCGCCTTCCCGTGCCCGAAATATCTCGGCCACCAACAATCGGTCGACATTTTGCAGGCTGGTGGCCAACTCGTCCAGCAACCGTTTCGTTCGAGAGACCTGGTGCGGCTGGAAGATGCACCACACCCGCGAGAAGGGAAACATGCCGCGTACCGCGGCCAGCGCGGCCGTGACTTCGGTCGGGTGATGGGCATAGTCGTCGACCAAGGTTACTCCCCGCCACGTTCCCAGCAGTTCCAGCCGGCGGTGCAGGCCGGCGAAGCCTTCGAGGCCTGCGGCGATCTGCTCCGCCGCGGCGCCGTTTTCCCAGCAGAGTGCGGCCGCGGCCAAGGCGTTCAGGACGTTGTGCCCGCCGGGAACCTTTAGGCGCACCTCGCACAGCGGCCGTCCGAAGCGGCGGATTTCGAAACTGAAACGACCCTGATTCTCGGTCAGTACCCGGCCTGACCAATCGGCATCCTCACACAGGCCGAACGATTCTACTCGGCACGGCAATCCGGCCGTCGCGCGATAGGTCGAGGCACAGTCGTGTCGCACCAGCAGGAAACCGTCTTCGGGTACCAACTCGGCGAACTGCCGGAACGCCTGTTCGAGTTGCCCGAGCGAATGGTAGAAGTCGAAATGGTCGGGTTCGATGCCCAGGATGGCGGCGTGCCGGGGCCGCAGGTGCAGGAAGTTGGCCCGGTATTCGCAGGCCTCGATGAGCATCAGCCCGTCGTAGCAGGCACACTCCGTGTGCCGTCCGCAGTGTTTTCGGTACGGATCGCCAGTCAGGCGGACGGCACACGGAGTGTGCCTGCTACTTGGCAGTCCGCCGGCACGTCCACCCGAGCTAGCCCCCAGCGGCGTCGCCCCGCAAAACACGGTGGGATCGAGGCCGGCTTCGACGAGCACGTGGGCGGCCATGGCCGTCGTGGTCGATTTTCCGTGCGTGCCGGCTACGGCCACAATGTGTGCGTCGGCACTCACCCGGCCCAGCATCTGAAAGTAGCTGATGGCGGGAATTCCCAGTTCCTTCGCCCGGCGAAGCTCGGGGTTCTCCGCCGGCACGGCATCGCTGAAGACGACCAGCTCCGTCTCGGAAAGGAGATACTCGGCTGAATGGCCGCGGAACAAACGCACTCTCTCGGCGGCAGAGTCGCAGACGCCGTCGAGATTCAGATCCGAGCCGCTGAGTTGCCAGCCCCAGCCCTTCAGCACGTCGGCCAGCGCCCGCATTCCGCTGCCGGCCACGCCCACCAGATGCGCCCGCCGTGGCCGGCGCGAATCTTGAGCTAAGCAAGGGTTGCGGCCGAGCGTTTTTTCCCGAATGGTGAGGGTTGGGGCATCCATGCGTGGATCAGACTCCAGGAATGACACGGCGACAGCCGGGGACGCGTTAGGGGCGAGCGCCAAGAGAGTAGGGCCTGCCCGTAGCCTCGCGGCGTCTTCGTTGGCGCCGTCCATGTTACCTATCAAGAAGACGCTACCGAATCGCCACTTCTTCGCCCACGACGGCCTCGAGTCCGCGGGCGATCAATACGGCGCGGGGCACCTGGAGCTTCTTGGCAAGCCGGTCGGTCTTGGCCAATAGCCGAGCCTCCACCGTGACGGAGATCGTTTTCGATCCCATGCCAACTTTTGGCCGACCGCGTTTCCGCTTTGCCCGCTCAAATTGCGCCCGTTGTTCCGGCGTCGGTGGGCCAAACGTGTCACCCACAAACTCTCGATCAAATTCGGCGGTCGCCTTGCGCAACTCGGCGGCCGTCATTTCCTGATACGGCTTTGCGGTGCGTTTTTTTGGCTTAAATCGAATCGGCATGACTATCCCTTCCTGCGTTCTTGGCGTTGGTTCCATCGAAAAATCACCGCGAACCTCCCAAGACTATTTTACCATATATGAAAATGGTCCGGTAGTCTGAAAGCCCCACCTGAAAGCCCCAGCCTGCCAGCACGTCGGCCAGCGCCCGCATGCCGCTGCCGGCCACGCCCACCAGATGTGACCGCGGCGGGACCCAATCGCGTCGGCCGGTCCCCCCGGCGACTCTGCGGTTGATAGGGCAGGCGGCGGCCATGCGTCGGTACGGCTCCTCGATTTCCTGTGCCGATGGTATGCCGGGCGTCGGGGCAGGTCAAGACGCTCCTGTCGTGCGCCATTAGAATTGTCCCCATTAGCGACCAATAGAAATGTCCCCTAAGATCGTTTCCGAAAGGAAACGAGAGAATGGGGACGATTTCGATGAGTCAGAAGGAACGAAGGCGGCTGGAGGCTTTCAGCCGGGTGAGAACGGGGGGGATGACGCTGGTCGAGGCGAGCGAACTGCTGAGGCTGAGTTATCGCCAAACGAAGCGGGCGTGGTTTCGGTATCAGAGCGAAGGCGATGCCGGCCTGGTACATCGGCTGCGTGGCCGAGCCCCCAATCGGCATTCGCCGGAGAAGACCAAACAGCGGTCGCTGGCGTTGTATCGCGAGCGGTACGCCGATTACGGGGCGACGTTGGCGGCGGAATGCCTGGAGAAGGAAGACGGCGTGAAGGTCTCGGTGACTACGCTGCGGCGGTGGTTGTTGCAGGCGGGCTTGTTGGATCGCCGGCGCAAGCGGCGACTGCATCGTCGTCGTCGAACGCGGCGCGAGCACCTGGGCGAGTTGGTGCAGATGGACGGTTCGTTTCACGACTGGTTCGAGGGGCGGCGTGGCTGGGCGGTGCTGATGGTCATGATCGACGATGCCACAGGCAGGGTGACGGCGCGGTTCTACGAGAAAGAATCATGGGCATCGTTGTCGGACTTGTTTCAGCGTTACGCCCGGCGGCACGGCTTGCCGCGCGGTCTGTACGTGGATCAGCACAGTATTTATCGGCCGGAGGGTGAGCCGACGGATGCGGAATTGCTCGACAATTGCCCGCCAGAAACGCAGTTTGGGCGAGCCATGCGCGAGTGGACGTGGAGCCGATTCTAAATAGCCTTGCGTAATCCTGGGAGGTTTGCTTTCTCCGTTGCGTACAAG
This sequence comes from uncultured Planctomycetaceae bacterium, assembly GCA_963759115.1. GTDB lineage: Bacteria > Planctomycetota > Planctomycetia > Pirellulales > Thermoguttaceae > CAVWXT01. The sequence goes on along the minus strand of CAVWXT010000005.1, from coordinate 193,971 downwards.
CGTTGGAGTTCTTTATCCCGCTTGCGGAGATACCAGCGAACCTCCTTCATCAACTCGTTCATAGTGCGGCACTGATGGTTTCGAGTGACGTTCGCGTGCAGATCGCGCCACACCCGCTCGATGCGGTTGTGGTCCGGGCAGTAGGGCGGGAGGAAGTGCAACTGTACTTTGTCGCCCAGCTTCGCCAGGACCAGTTCGACTTGTCGGCTGCTGTGGATGCGGTAGTTGTCGAGGATCAGATGGATCCGTTTGGCGTCCGGATAATCGCGCTGCAGCAAGTACCACAACTGCCAGATGAACAGCAGGCTGGTCTTGCGCTCCGCCTCGACCCAGGTCAAGCGGCCTGTGCGGGCGTTGAGCGCGCCGGCCAAATAACGTTTCTCGTTCTTGCCGGGCGTCAACACCGTTTTTTGCGTCCCGCGAAGCATCCAGTCTGGACCGATCTTGGGATTCAGGTGAATGTCCACCTCGTCCACATAGACGATGACCTCGTCCTTGGGCAAGGTCTCGATCAACCGTCTCAGGAGCCGCAATCGCCGTGTTTTCCGGGCTTTCTTCCACGGACAGCCCACGATCGGCTTGGGACGGCCCAAACGAATCCGCAACCGCTTCAGCAGGCGACTCATCGTTGTGCAACTGATGCGGACACCTGTCTCCTTGGCCAAGACCAACGCGAGCAGCTCTTGGGTCCACGTCGGACGCCGGTGCCGGTAGTCCCGCGGCGACTTGGCAACTACCTCGAACAACGCGGCTTCGTACTCCTCGCTCACCTTCGCTTCGCCGTTGTCCTCCCGCCGGTCGGCCAGCCCGCTCGGCCCTTCGTCGATGAATCGTTGTGCTGTTCGATACACCTGGGACTCCGAGCATTGCCCGCCCGCCACGATCGCCGCGGGGGATTTCCCTTGCACCAGGCTCAAGATAATCTTGCATCGGCCACGCAGTCCGGCATCGCGTGCCGCCTTCGCGAAGGCCCTCAAAATCCGGCGCTCGCGTGTTGACAATGTCTGCCACGTCTGGTGTACTTTCCGTTGGACTTTCATCAGGGACTCCTTTCACTTGCTGCGTCTTCCAAATCGACGCAAGTGGTTGTGAGTCCTTGTTTTACCTAATCCTCCCAGGATCGCGCAAGTCTATTTAGTGTAGTGTCTCACACAGATTGTAATTTATCGAGCACATTCCTGGCGCGCGGGACCTTGGCCAGGATTTCATCGGCTTTGGCGGTCCACACGAACGGCTTGGGTGATCGGTTGTGCTGTTGAATGTAGTCCATTATCGCCTGAATCAATTGTTCAACGTTGCGGAATGTGCCGCGTCGGATGCGGTTGTCGGTGATTTCACGGAACCAACGCTCGACCAGATTCAACCAGGAACTGCTGGTGGGAATGAAATGCACGTGAAACCGTCGATGTCGTTTCAGCCACGATTGGACCTTGGGATGCTTGTGCGTCGCATAGTTGTCCACGATCAAGTGCAAATCCAACTCTGCCGGGGTTTCGGCGTCGATCTGCTTCAGGAACTTGATCCACTCCTGGTGACGGTGTTGGGACATGCAGGTTCCGATCAACCTGCCCTCGGTCATCTCGATCGCGGCAAACAAGGTTGTCGTGCCATTGCGCTTGTAATCGTGGGTCATCGTGCCGCAACGACCGCGATGAATCGGCAACCCCTGCTGCGTTCGGTCCAACGCCTGGATCGAGGTCTTCTCGTCGGCACAGAGCACCAAGGCGTGCTCCGGCGGATCGAGGTACAGCCCCACCACGTCCACCAACTTTCCCACAAAATGGGGATCGTTGCTGAGCTTGAAAGTCCGCATCAAATGCGGATTCAAGCCGTGGGCTGCCCATACTCGACGCACGGTGTCCTTGCTCACGCCAATGGCTCTGGCCATCGACCGCGTACTCCAATGCGTGGCGGCTTCGGGCTTCTCCCGCGTGGTCTTGTGTACGATCCGCGTCACCGTCTCTGCCGTAATGGCGGGCGTGCGTCCGGGACGAGAAGCATCCTTTTCGATTCCCGCCGTTCGCAAGGCGGCAAATCGGGTTCGCCAGCGTCCGACTGTCGGCTTCGAGGTGCCGAGCTCCGCGGCAATGCATTCATTCGTTTTGCCTTCGGCAGCCGCCAAGACGATTTTCGCCCGCAATACCAAACGCGCCGGGGTACTCCGACGCCGCGACCACGTAGCCAAAGTCTTCCGTTCATCGTCCGAAAGCACGATTGTCGGTGCGGTTTTCATGGGTTCCATCCTCCTATAGAAGATGAAACCCCGCAACCGCCAAAAAGTAACGCTATTTACAAGACACTACACTAGCGAGATTCCTTTAGGATAGAGCATTTGCGCTCGATTGGGCCGCGTTTATTGCGCCCGCTGTTAGAATTGAATCGCAACCGTATGGAAGACTGGTATAGGTAAAAACATCGCAGGGACGTTTGAATGGGCGTTTTTGAGGAAGGTCCATGCAAAAAGGAGTCCCCGCGATGGCAGGTCATCTTACCCTGGAAGAACGTGAAATCATAGCCCACGAGCACAGGGCGGGAAAAATGCAGACGCAGATCGCCGACCGGCTCGGCCGCAGCAAGAGCACGATTTCCCGCGAACTGCGACGCAATCGCAGCCGCAACGGCTATTGGGCGGTGGCGGCCGAGGGAAAGGCTCGGCGGCGGCGGAGTGAACGTCCGTGGGTCGCCAAGATGCAACGGCCGGAAGTGCGGCGTTATGTCCGGGATCGCCTGCGGCGGCGATGGTCGCCCGACCAGATCGCCGGTCGCGCGCGCAGCGACTTTCCCGGCGATCGGCGACAGTGGATTTCGCCCCCAACGATCTACGCCTGGATCGGCGGCGAGGAGGCCACCGGGAAGCACTGGCGGCGTTATCTGCGGCGTCTGGGCCGACAGCGGCCCAACTGGGAAAAACGCGGGCGGATTCGCACCGGCACGAGCATCGAGGGACGCCCCGTGGTCGTGGATCGCCGCCGTCGCTTCGGCGACTGGGAAGGGGACACCATCGTGGGCGCCAACCGACGCGGCGGCGCCGTCACGCTGGTCGAGCGGAAGTCGGGCTATTTGTTGCTGGGCAAGGTTCCCACCTTGCAGGCGGCGACGGTCCGTCAGACCGCCGCCGAGTTGTATCGGACCACGCCTCCGAAGCTGCGGAAGACGCTGACGCTGGACAACGGCAAGGAGTTCGCCGAGCACGAGCGGTTGACGGAGGAAGCCGCTTTGAAGATCTACTTTGCGAAGCCGTACTGCGCGTGGCAGCGCGGCACGAACGAAAACACCAACGGCCTGGTCCGGCAGTTCTTTCCCAAAGGTACGGATCTGGTCGGCATCCCCAATCATCGTTTTACCAAAGTCCAACAACTTCTCAACGACCGTCCGAGAAAACGCCTCGGCTATCGAACTCCCAACGAAGTTCTCGCCTCTCGCCTAAAGGTTGCGATTGAGACTTGACAGCGGGGCGTGCCGACACCCGAGCAAGTGCGGTGCCTGCGTTGATTCCGGAACTTTCGTCGCTCATTCCATCGAAACCTTTTCTTGCGCCGATTGAAGCTGGTCGGCCGGCAACTCAACAAGCGAAGAAGAGACCGATTGATGCTCGGGAAGAAACTCCACTAGATAGAGATGCCGGCCTTTGACTCCAATCGGCCCTCGATCTTCTTTCACCGCCCCCTGGACGGAGCGTGTACCCAATTGGAACCTCACCAGATCGCCCTTCCGAAACCGAGTTTGAGACATTATCTGTTCTCCCTTCTCCCCAATTGACTCACCAAGGAGCTCTGCCGAGCAACGCCTGTAGGTAATTGTACATTGCCTGATCAAAATGGCGAGCAAGAGCATTTATGGCACTCCGCCATCCGGTTACCGTCGCCAAATGGAGCGTGGGAGTACCCCCCGGTGCCACGGGATCGAAGTCTTGATGCGCAATCGCGTTTCGCCAGTCCATCAACTCTTGAAGCAGTTCGCGCCTGCGCTAATTCCTCGCGTCGAGGGTGTCCACTATTGTCCAGAAATCGACTCCCAGCCGGTTGAAATCGGAACCAATCGCGCCGGGATGCGGATTGCCTCGGCCGAGGCTTCGATTCCAGATAAACTCCACACGAAGAAACCCTTGAAGGTGCGCCGGGGTGATTGCGACTATGTGATCGATGCACTCCGAATGAAGGTCGCGGCAAAAGCCCTGAAAATGGGACGACAAGAGGGCCGCATAAGAGTAGTTAATTTGCTGCGTCGCATAGCGTCTGCCCCTCTCGGTCCCGCCAACCATCGCATGGGCATTTTCGATCTCGTGTAGCGCATCGGCGCGGGCTCCGTTCCACCTGATCAATGAGTTGGAGGGCATTGGTCTACCACCTTAGCAAGTCTCTCTGAGTTTCTCGGTCGGACGATCGCGCGGTTGTCGCAAAATCGGGAGGAAGATGCCGCCCGCGGCAGGGGCGTCAAAATATACAACAAGGGTTGTGTATCTTCGTATCTCTGCGGCGAACTCATTCTACAATGTTCCCTTCGTGCTGGGAACGCCGGGCAGCCGCGGGTCGGACTCGACGGCCAACCGCAGGGCGCGGGCCGTGGCCTTGAAGATCGCCTCGGCGATGTGGTGGCTGTTGCGGCCGTAAGGCACGCTGATGTGCAGATTGCACAGCGCGTTGGCCGCAAAGGCGTGCCAGAAGTCGGCCACCAGTTCGGCGTCAAAATCGCCGATCTTGCCGGTGGGGAACTCGGCCTGAAAAACGAAGTACGCCCGGCCGCCGAGGTCTAACGCAACCGTACAAAGCGTCTCTTCCATCGGCAGCGTGAAGTGCCCGTAGCGGCGGATGCCCGTCTTTTCGCCCAGGGCCTCGCGCAACGCCTGACCGAGGCAGATGCCGACGTCCTCGACCGTGTGGTGCTGGTCGACGTCGAGGTCGCCGGTGGCGGCGATCACGAGGTCCATCGCGGCGTGTTTCGCCAACAGCGTGAGCATGTGGTCGAGAAAGCCGACGCCGGTGGCCACCCGCGCCTCGCCGCTGCCGTCGATGAGCAGTTCCAGTTCGATGTCGGTTTCCGCCGTCTTGCGGTGAATTTGCGCGGTTCTCGCCATGATTGCTTCCTCACGAATTGGCGGCCGCCGGTCGCGACCTTATACGATCGCCTTCAGTCTCTCCAAGCACGCCTCGATCTCGGCATCCGTGCCGACGCTGATCCGCAGTCCGTCGCCCCACCCTGGATAGTCCATGTATCGGACCAGGATGCGATCGCGTTTGAGACGCTCGTAGAGTGGTCGGGCTGGGAGGCGCGGATGCGTGTTCCAGGTGAAGTTCGCCTGCGAATCAACCGTCACAAACCCTAGCTTCCGCATTTCCGCCACCAGGCGGCCGCGGGTGGCGAGGATCGTCGCCCGATTGGCCGCCAGCCACGCCCGATCGCCGATGGCAGCCGTGGCCGCGGCAATGGCCAGGGCGTCGCAGTTGTACGAGTCCTTGACCTTGATGAATTGCTCGATCAGGTGCGGCTGCGCCACGAGATAGCCGAACCGCAGCCCGGCCAGGGCGTACGACTTGCTCAACGTTCGCGACACCATGATCTTTTCCGATCGGGCGACCAGGCTCATGCAGTTCGTTTCGGCGAAGTCCGCGTAGGCCTCGTCCACCAGCAGCGGACAGGGCAACCGCTCGACAATTTCCAGCACCTCTTGCGGCGGAACGACCGTTCCGGAAGGGCTGTTCGGATTGGCCAGGAACACCAGCCGCAAGTCATCCCGCCCCGCGACAAATGCGGCGGGCAGCGACCAATCGGCGTTAAAGTGGACTTCTTCGCTGCGGGCGCCCTGCAACTCGGCCAAGGTCTTGTAGAGGATGTAACTCGGATACGGCAGCCGCAGCAATTGGCCTTGGCCGACGAGCGCCCGGGTGACGATCGTCAGAATGTCGTCGCTGCCGTTGCCGCAGAGGATCCAGTCGGGGCCGACGCCCAGCAACTCGGCAGCGCGGCGGCGGAACTCCCCGGCCATCGGGTCGGGATATTTTCTTAATCGTTGGGCGGCTTCTTCGATCGCGCTAGCCACGGCCGGCGACGGCGGATAAGGATTCTCGTTCGTGTTGAGCTTAATGAACGCGCCGTCCTGCGGCTGTTCGCCCGGCACGTAGCCGGACATCGCTTCGATCTCGGGGCGGAAGAAGGACATGCTGCAAATGATGAATAGTGAACTGAGAACTGAAAACTGACGACTGACAACTCAGCCTTCCCCCTTCCCCCTTCCGCCTTCGGCCTTCATTCTGACCTCCACGCTCGCCCGATGTGCCGTCAGCCCCTCCTTGGTCGCCAGCACCTGCACGTCGGGGGCCAGCCGCATCAGCCCCTGCTGGCCGAAGTGCAAAACGCTGTTGGCCCGCAGGAAATCGTTGGCCGAAAGCCCGCTGGCAAACCGGGCCGTGCCGCTGGTGGGCAGCACGTGCGATGGCCCCGCGGCATAATCGCCCAGCGCCACGGGCGTGTAGTTGCCCAGGAACATGGCCCCCGCGTGCCGTATCTTCTCGGCCAATTCCTCGGCGTTCTTCGTGGCGATGTGCAAATGCTCCGGGGCAATTTCGTCGGCCAGGGCGCAGGCCTCGTCCGCATCGCGGGCCAGGATCACCGCGCCGAACTCCTCCAAGCTCTGCCGCGCTAAATCGCCGCGTTCCAAGCCGGCCAGTTGCCGCGAGATCTCGGCCACGGCCGCGTCCAACACCTTTTCGTTCCATCCGATCAGCACGCTGGCCCCCGGGGCATGTTCGGCCTGGGCCAGCAGGTCCATCACCGTGAACTCGGGCCGGGTCGATTCGTCGACGATCACTACCACTTCGCTCGGGCCGGCGATCGAGTCGATATCCACCTCGCCGAAGACGTATTTCTTGGCCAGGGCCACGAACAGGTTGCCCGGCCCGACGATCTTGTCGACCCGCGGAATCCCCTCCACGCCGTAGGCCAGCGCCGCCACCGCCTGGGCGCCGCCCATGCGATAGACCTCAGTGATGCCCAACTCGTGGCAAGTGGCCAGCAGGTCGGGATTGTACGCGCCAAACTTCGTGGGCGGCGCGACCACGGCCAGCTCACGCACGCCGGCCACCTGGGCAGGCACGGCCGTCATCAACACGGTCGAGGGATAGGCCGCGGCCCCGCCCGGAACACAAATCCCCACGCGATCCAGCGGCCGATAGCGTTGAACCAGATAGCCGTCCGGCCGCTCCAACCGCACGTCGCGGTGCAATATGGCCTGCTGGAACTCGCGGATGTTCTCGGCCACGCGGCGAACCGCCTCGATCAGTTGCCGATCGGCCGCGTCGTGGGCCTGTACCAATTCGGCCTGGGGCACTCGAATCGCATCGGCCGTCAACGGGGCCTTATTGATCCGGGCCGAATAGTCCAACACGGCGGCCATGCCCTTTTGGGCCACGTCGCGGCAAATCCGCTCGACCACCTGCACCGGCGAAAGCGGCTCGCCAAACACCTCGATTGTCCGCTGCCGGCCGGATTGGCTGACCACGTTTCCCCGCGGGCTCAACCGCGCGCGGAGCTCCGCCATCGCCGCGCGGATATCCTCCCGCCGGCTATTGATGCGACGGATGTTCAAGGTGCAGAAAGTCATGGTTGGCACTTCCAGAGACAGACAAAGACCCGCAGTCAGATGTACCGAACTTGGTCACACATCTCGTCAGCCGTCACGTGATTTAGTATCCTCAGCAGACGACGCAGAAGTTCGTACGGTGGATGGCGACCGGCAATGATGATTCCCACGTGGTATTTCTGCGACGAACGAAACTCTCTCGCAAGAGACTCAAAGTCCGCGCGATTGTGGGTCAGGAGCGTCTTGTGCTGACCAACAGCGTAGGAGAGTTGAGCGAAATCACTGGCACCGAGGCAGCCTGCATCGCGCGTGGTAACGGCCACGAATCCGCGAGCCCGGACGAGATCCGCTATCACAACATCCACGTCTTCGTCGAGGTAAAGCTCGATGAACAGGTTCTCACGACTGCCTCACCAAGGGATCGATCAACTCATCGGGAATGCGGTTGCGATCGATATGCGCGTTGATCTCCGCTTGGTGATCGCTATAGTAGCTCAAGGCATCGAACACTTGGGCGAGGGAAAGGTGGGGGAGATGGCTGGGGATCGTTTCTGGGGCCATCCCTTGCCGCCACAACTCCACGATGGCTCGAACCGGCGTGCGAGTGCCGTCGATAACCGGCTCCCCCCCTAAAATATGGACGTCGGTGACGATGTACCGATGTTGTGTTGCCTCTGGCATGTGCAGCATTCCTTTCTCGAACCGTATTGTATCACAAGCTTAACCCCCGGAAGGATGGCGCCAAGTGACATCGGTCCACGAATGGCGTACAATTGGGAGGCGTGGATCATGGGCAGCGACGGTTTTGCGGGCGCGGCTAACCATGCTCACGGTTGCCGTGAGCACGAATAACGACAGAACGGACGCGTAAGTCGGGCACGAGCGCACGTATAAGCAGTGCGTCCAGCACTTGGCCGGCGGGATCATGGAAAAGCTCTTCACCATCACCTGTACCACCTGTCGGGCTCGACTGGCGGTTCGCACCGAGTCGGCGATCGGCGCGATCCTCGAATGCCCCAAGTGCGACAGTATGGTACACATTACTCCGCCTGACGGGTGGAAGCCATCTCCTCCGCCAGGCGATGAACCGCTGCCTGATCTGCCGCCCGGACTGCCGCCGCTCGACCGCGTAGCCGACTCCGTGACGCTGGAACTGGAGCCGGCGAACGTTTCGCTGCTGGGCCGGCTGTTGCACCAGACGTGGCTCGTTTGGGGCATCGCGTCACCGGCCGCCCTCACGGCCGCGGTCGTGGTCCTTTGGGTTTTCTTCTCGCGACACGAACCGAAGCCGGCCGCGCTCGAAACCGAAGCTCCCGCCGCCGCGATCGCACAGGCGGCCGTTGATCCCGCTTCCAGCGCCCGGAAACCGAGCGCGGGCGACGTTGGCCGGCGCGGAACGGCCGAGCCGGCATCTGCGCCGACGGCGCTGGCCGCGGCGGCCCGCAAGACCGGCGAGCCCAGCAGCAAGAATGGTGATCCGCCCGTAACGCAGCCGGCAGCCGATGCGGCGCTGTACTCCTCAGGACCATCGCCCTCGCCAAAAACAAAGTCGGGGAGATCCGGCGCGCCTGACACGTCCAAGGAGCCGGCGGAAGGTTCAGTGGACGCGGTACAGACCGTCGAGATCAAGAAAGCCCCGCCGGTCCGAGTGGAGGTTGCCGCCCGGCTTGGCGATCCGGTCGCTCAACTCGAACTGACGGACGTGCCGTTGGTCAAGGTGCTAGACCTGCTGGCCGCGATGAGCACGTTGCCGATCACGCTGGATGCCGAGGCCATGGCGCAGCTTGGGGTCACGCCGCGCGATCCGATTTCGCTGCGTCTCGCTTCTGTCAGCGTGGGCAAGGCGCTGCAAGCCGTGGCCGCGTCGCGAGGGCTGGCCGCGACGGCCGAGAATGGGCAAGTGCTCATCACGTCCCCCGCCGAGTACCGCGAAACGCTCGGCAAGGTGCGGTATACCGTGTCCGATCTCACCGGCGGCGAGAAGGACGCCGGGGCCGAATTGACGGCGATGGTGCGGAGATTGGTCGCTCCCGAGTCGTGGCAGGGCAATGGCGGCCGCGGCACGATCGAGACGGATGCCGGCGCGATGGTTGTCGTGCAAACCGGCGATGTCCATCAGCAAGTGCTGGTTTTCTGCGAGAAGCTTCGCACGGCCCGCCAAAAACCGCTCCGCAGCCGCGGCGATCCGCAACGGTTTTCCTTGACGACGCGCTTGAATCAGGCCCGGAAGATGCTCGATCAGCCGGTGACGGCCAATTTCCACCAACCTGCTCCGTTGGCGGCCGTGCTGGCCTTTCTTGCCGGGGCCGTTCAGGGCGATATTCTGGTCGACCGGGCGGCACTGGCGATGGCCGAGACTTCGGACGGCGTTGAGGCCTCGTTGACCGTGCAGAAAGAGACGCTGGGAGCGGCGCTGGCCGAACTGCTGCGGCCGCTGGGGCTCGCGTATCGGGCCATCGGCGCCAACGCGATCCAGGTGACCACCAAGGAGGCGGCCGAGGAACGGCTCGAACTGGAGTTCTACCCCGTCGGCCCGCGGCTGGCCAAAGGGACCTCGGGGCCCGCCTTGGCCGAACAGCTAAGGGCTCGGGTGGCGGCCTCGACCTGGAGCGAAGCGGGCGGGGCCGGTGAGGTCTACTTCGACCGGCCCTCCCAGTGTCTCATCGTCCTTCAGTCGCAGCCCGCCCAGGCAGCCGTCGAGCAATTCTTGGCGACAAAGGGGGAAGACAGCGGTGGCAAGGCGGAGTGAGTCCAAGTACCCGCGGCGTGGTTTCCTTGAATTGAACCGATTTTTCCTCTTGCTTTTTTCGCAGTTTGGACGAAAATAGAGGCAATTGAGGAGTTCGCCCTTGTTGGGCGGCGTTTCGAGAGCGCGTATGAGTCTGCTGCACACCTATTATTGGTACTTTTATTTTAGCCCCCGAGGTTTCGGGGTCGGAGGTGGTGTGTAACCAGAACACAACCCAGCACAAGACCAAAGCCCCGAGACCTCGCAAGGTCTCGGGGCTTTTTTTGTTGCTTTTGGGCAATCGTAGGGTGGGACCAGCGCACGCAGTCCCACCACGACGACTGGAATTCACGAAAAACGGTGGGACTGCACGCTGGCCCACCCTACCACAAGCACCACTACTACCAGCACAAGGAGTCTCACGGTGATCGTCGTCATGAAACGAGGAGCAACCCCCGAACAGATCGAACACATGATCCAGCGCGTCGAACAACTTGGCCTGAAAGCCCATCCGATCTACGGCACCGAGCGGACCGTGATCGCCGCCGTCGGCGAGAAACGCGACGAGTTCCGCCAGTCGCTGGAGAGCGGGCCGGGCGTGGCCGAGGTCGTGCCCATCCTCGCCCCCTACAAAGTCGCCAGCCGCGAGGTCAAGGCCGAGCCGACCGTCGTCCGCGCCGGCAGCCTGGCCGTGGGCAACTGCCACGTCGGCATGATCGCCGGCCCGTGCTCGGTGGAAAGCGAGGAGCAGACGCTCGTCACCGCCCGGGCCGTGAAAGCGGCCGGGGCCACGGCCCTGCGCGGCGGGGCGTTCAAGCCGCGCACCAGCCCCTACAGCTTCCAAGGGCTGAAGGAAGACGGGCTGCAAGATCCTCGCCGCCGCCCGCGACGAAACCGGCCTGGCCGTGGTCACCGAAGTGATCGCCACCGAGGACGTGCCGCTGGTGGCCCGCTATGCCGACGTGCTGCAGATCGGCGCCCGCAACATGCAGAACTACCGCCTGCTGGAGGCGGTGGGCGCGGAGGGCAAGCCGGTGCTGCTGAAGCGCGGCCCGAGCGCCACGCTCGACGAACTGCTGCTGGCGGCCGAGTACATCCTCAACGCCGGCAATCCGAACGTCATGCTCTGCGAGCGGGGCATCCGCACCTTCGAGACCCACACCCGCTACACGCTGCCGCTGGCCTCGGTCCCCTGGCTGCACGAGCGGACGCACCTGCCGGTGGTGGTCGATCCGAGCCACGGCACGGGCCATACGAGCCCTGGTGACGCGCATGGCCGCCGCCGCCGTGGCCGCCGGCGCCGACGGCGCTGATCGTCGAAGTCCATCCCGATCCCGAGTCGGCCCTGAGCGACGGCTATCAGTCGCTCGATTTCCAGCAGTTCGAGGAGCTGATGACGCTCTGCCGCCGCGTGGCCGAGGCGGTGGGCCGGCACATTGCCCCGCGCCCATGAAAGGCAGAAACGGGGCACGGTTCATTTCCGAACGCATTTGGGTGGCACGCCCTGAGGAACGAAGGGCGTGGCGACCCGCCGACCACGCCCTTCGTTCCTCAGGGCGTGCCACCCAGGTATGAACTACGCCAGAAACGGTGGCTGTTGATCCGCAGAAGGCTTTGCGCCAACACCGGTTTCGCCTACAATCGGTGTGCGCAGTTGGTCGTGCAACTTCCAGAAGAAGTCGCGCGGCGACCGTTCATCAACCCGCTTTAACGAGGCAAACCCTATGGAAATGGCCGGATCACAGACGGAACGAAACCTGCTGATGGCCTTTGCCGGCGAATCGCAGGCCCGCAACCACTACACTTTCTTCGCGAGCCAGGCCCGGACCGACGGCTACATCCAGATCGCCCAGGTCTTCGAGGAGACGGCCAATCAGGAGAAGGAGCACGCCAAGCGGTTCTTTAAGTTCCTGCAAGGCGGCGAGGTGCAGATTCAGTGTGCCTTCCCGGCCGGAGTCGTCGGCACGACCGCCGAGAATCTGCTGGCAGCGGCCGATGGCGAACAACACGAGTGGTCGGCGTTGTATCCGGGGTTCGCGGCCGTGGCTCGGGAGGAAGGCTTCAAGGCGATCGGGACGATCTTCGAGATGGTTTCCGTGGCCGAGCGGCAGCACGAACGGCGATATCGGGGCCTTTTGGCGAACATCCAAAACGATCGCGTGTTCAAACGCGGCCAGCCGGTGAAATGGCGGTGCCTGAATTGCGGTTACGTGCACGAAGGCCCTGCGGCCCCGGCGGCGTGCCCCGCCTGCGCTCATCCCCAAGCCTACTTCGAGTTGCTCGCAGAAAATTGGTGAGAAAGGCACGCTACGCCTGGGCCAGCTTCTGCCGGTGCGCCCAGACCTTTTCAAACGCCTTGGCGTATTGCTCGACCAGTTCCGGCGCCTCCTGGCGGAACAGGGTCACGATGAACGCCCGAGAGTTCGCTTCACGGCCGCCGGGCAGACTCTTGGGCACGTCCGGGGCGTGATGCCACCACTGCGGCTCCGCGTAAATGGCGTAGTTGTGATTCTCCGGGTATTCAAAGACCGAGGCCGCAACGCCTTCGGCCTGGAGGGCCTTGACCAGCGTCTCCCGCGACATGCCAGCCTTCGCCGAGTCGAGGAACAGCACGTTGGCGTGATAATAGACCCGTTCAATGTCTTTGCGGCAGACGGGCTCGGAGAGTCCGGGCAGTTGGCAGATACGATCGTTGAGTTGCCGGACCTGGCGGCGGATCATCGCGTTGCGCTGGTCGAGGCCTTCGAGTTGCTTGAGGATGAGCACGGCCGCCAGCGGGTTCATGCGGAGTTTCGGGCCCAAGCCGGTGCCCACGTACTTGCGGAAGGGGCTATCCTGGGCCAACGCGCCGGCCGCATAGGGGCTGCCGGCAATGTACTGCCCGCACACCTCGTAATGCCCAAAGGTGGCGGCCCGTTCGTAATCCTCCCGCTGCTGATAGATGCCCATGCCGCCTTCGATGCCGGGCAGGGTCTTGCTGGCACTGATAGCTGTAGAAGGCCAGGCGGCTCCAGTTGCCCACCTTCTTGCCCTGGATCGAGGCGCCGTGGGCGTGGGCGCAATCTTCGATCACGATCAGCCCGTGCTCCTTGGCGAAGTCGTTGACGTGGTCCATCTCGGAGGGCAAGCCCCAAGAGTGCATGGCCATGATGGCCCGGGTCTTGCGGCGTGATCGCCTTCCTGGCATGTTCCACGTCGATGGTGGCCGTGCGGGGGTTGACGTCGACGAACACGGGAACGAAGCCGAAGAACCGCATCGGCGTGATGGCCCCGAAGAACTGGTAGCTGGGCACCATGATCTCCGTGCCCGGCGGCAGCTCGTTGCTGAGCGCGAAGTAATTGGCCTCCATCGCACTGGTGCCGTTGCAGTGGCTCTTGCAGAAAGGCACCTCGTTGTAGGCCTTCCACTTCTTTTCCAACTCGGGCAGGTAGTGGTAGATCTGCTCGGCGTCGAGGTCCATGGCCGCCTTGAGCGCCTCCTTCTCGGGGTCTCCGTATTGCGGCCACTTGTGAATCGCCGCCCGCTGCTTCAGCGACATGGTCACGGCGGGCTTGCCGCCGTCGATGGCCAAGACCTCGGGACTGGTGTCGACCGCCTGCGCCGCGGCCGGCCCTATCACGGTCATTCCGGCCGCGATGGCGCCGGTTGACTTGAGAAACGTGCACCGGTCCCACAGGGACGTTTGTTCGGGGGCGTTATCGGGCATGGCATTTTACTCCTTGGTTGCGGGTAACCATTCACGGGTCCGAGCGCAGTATAAGCGTCGGTACGAGCGGCTGCAAGCGCGGCGGGTGGCACGGGCTGCTCGTCAGCCCGTGCTGCGGCCGATTCATGCACTGGCCGACAAGCGGCCAGTGGCACCCGGCGACTGGAGTCGCCTCCTAGTGCGCTTGTGAGTGTATCGAATCAGCAAGGTGCAAGTCCTTGTCGAAATTGGGTTTGAACTTCGTAACCGAAAGTAACTGCGTCCTCGTGAGAGGGGGTGGAGAGCAACTGAAGGTGAACGGCTGGTCCGCAGGATGACGAACTCGATTCGGCCGGTTGTCGTGGCGAGCCTGCTAGGAAAAGGCGAAGCCCAAGTGACGCTGTGGTCCTCGCAAGGGATGCGGTCGGCAGACCGCGCGGTAAGCTCCGGGGGGAAACCAAACCAAGCCCCAGAGGCGGCAACAGGTGGTTGGAGGCGGAACGGTCGGAAGGTTTGATACATGAAGCAAGGAGACCTGGGCGGGTACAAGGACGAAGTTCATTGTCCCTGATAAGGATACGAAGAATCGACCGCCCAGGAGTCAGAGCGTCCATACGAGCGAGGAAGCGGGGCAATGCCCGTCGAGCAAAGGGACGCAGGAAAGTGGATGAAACATGACGCACGGCCAAAACCACACCGTACCGCGAGTGTCGGCAACGACTAGCCACGACGGACTGCGTCAGGCACACGTAACTTGGCTCAGATTGGCCGCACCGTCGATGTTGCATGTTGGTGGCCTTCCCGTGAAGGTCAGGGCCTTTCGCTTCTGCCGATCCCGAGAAGGAACCTTGTTTCCTTCCCGCGCTCGGTTCACCAATCCTCTACGAGGTAACACCACTAACCGGAGAGCCGGATGCGGGAAATCCGCCAGTCCGGTTCGGAGGGAGGGGAGGCCGGGAACTTAACCGGCCTTCCCTACCCCTATCAGTCCCCTATCTTGAGGAACCGAATGGCCTGGTGGGCTGGAGACACGTCTCGGCAGTTCGGCGTTAGACCAGTTCCTTGCGCACCGCCCAAACCGCGGCCTGGGTGCGGTCGGAGACGCCGATCTTCTGGAAGACGTGCTGGACGTGCTCCTTGACGGTCTCGTAACCGATGTGCAGCGTGTCGGCGATCTCCTTGTTGCTCAGGCCGTAGGCCAATTGCCGCAGCACTTCGCTCTCGCGCTGGGTCAAGGGGACCTCGACGTCGGCATTGATGCGCGGCGTTGCCAGTGCCCCCGTCACGCGGCGAAGCTCGTCGCGGGTCCAGGCATTCTCGCCCCCGGCCACAACCTTGATCGCGTTGGCCAATTGCTCGCGCGGTGCAACCCTTCATCAGATAGCCGTTGGCGCCCAACGCGATCGCGCGGGCGACATACGTGGGGTTGTCGAACGCGGAAAGCAGCAGGATCGGCAGCTTGGGCTTGTCCAACCGGATGCGGCCCAAGGCCGTCAGGCCGTCGCCGTCGGGCATGCGAACGTCCATGAGCACCACGTCTACGTCGTTCGCCAGGGCATACTTCACGGCCGCCTGCCCGGTAGACACCTCGGCGACCACCTTGAACTCCGTGTCTCCCAGCATACTCTTCAGCCCGCTGCGGACTACTTCGTGGTCATCGGCGATCAACAATCGAATCTTGCTTTGCTGGGTCATGCGGAACTCCTCGGGTGAGAGAAAATCAAAAGGGGCGCTGGCGGCGGGGCCGTAGCCAATACCCTCAATAGGTGGCTGGTGGATGCCACGACCGTTAATCATACCAAACTTTCTGGCGGGGGGAAGCCGTCTCCCCAAGATTTTTGACAGAAACCGACGATCGTAGGGCCGCCAATCGGCAGCGGGGGATCGCGCAAACCGTCGAAATCGCCTAAATGCGGAATTGCGAACGGGTTGCCGCCAGAGTGGTAGTTGCATAGGATTCCATCGGGCCGACGATTTGCCACCGGCGCATCGCGTTGCGGGATGGCAGTTCAACGGCCAGCCGAACAGCGCGACGCGATATTTTTCCTTCAGTCTGAGAGCGAAACCCATGCCCGCTTACCTTGTAATAAGCTTGCTGCTGGCCGTTTTTGCCCTGGTGGGCTGCGATCACACGGCCCTCTCCAGTGCCGCGCCGCCGTCCGACCGGTCGAAAGTGAGCAGGAGAACCGTCATGTCCAAAGTCCGTGTGCGCGTTATTGGCCCCGATGGCAAGCTGACCGAGCCGGTGGACGTGCCCAAGCTGATTCTCACCGACGCGGAGTGGCGCAAACGGCTTACCCCCGAACAATACCAGATCACCCGCGGCAAGGGCACGGAAAGGGCCTTCTGCGGCGGCCTGCTCCACAACAAATCGGCCGGCGTATACGCCTGCGTGTGCTGCAACCTCCCCCTGTTCCAGTCCGTCGCCAAGTTCGAGTCGGGCACGGGATGGCCCAGTTTCTTCCAACCCATCGCCGGCGAAAACGTCCGGGAAGAGTCGGACGGCAGTCTCGGCATGGTTCGCACGGAGATCTTGTGCCGCCGCTGCGACGCCCATCTTGGCCACGTCTTCGACGACGGACCGCGCCCGACCGGCCGGCGCTACTGCCTGAACTCGGAGGCCCTCCACTTCGTCGCCGACGATCAACTCAAGACGATCGCCGAAAAGGTCCCGGAGCCCGCGGCCAGGAGCACGAGCGCCGGCCGCGATGCGGCGACCGCCGGGCGGGCCGAGGCGGTCTTCGCCGGCGGATGCTTCTGGTGCGTCGAGGCCGTTTTCGAGCAACTCGACGGCGTTTCGGAGGTGATCAGCGGCTATGCCGGCGGCAGTGCGAATACCGCCAACTATGGGGCGGTCAGCACGGGCAGGACCGGCCATGCCGAGGCCGTCAAAATTGTCTACGACCCGCGGAAAGTGTCCTTCGAGCAGTTGTTGAAGGTCCACTTTGCCACGCACAATCCCACTACCCTCAACCGCCAAGGGAACGACGTGGGCACGCAGTACCGCTCGGCAATTTTCTATGCGGGCGACGAGCAGAAGGCAGTTGCTGAAGCCTTCCTTGCCGACCTCCGCGACGCCAAGGTGTTCAAGCAGCCGATCGTAACCACGCTCGAGCCGCTCAAGGGCTTCTATCCGGCCGAGGCCCATCACCAGAACTTCGTGGCCTGCAATCTCATGCAGCCCTACGTCCGCGCCGTGGCCTTGCCCAAGGTCGAAAAGGTGCGCGAGAAGTTCCCGAACATGCTGAAGCCGCAAGCGGAGACGATGTCCAGCGCCAGCCGACGTTGACGGCCGGCAGTTTGTAGGGTGCGTGAAACGCACCGCGAGAGGTCGGAAATGGTGCGTTTCACGCACCCAGCCCTTTCAAGGTGCTGACTTGGTTGCCTGGATAAACTGGAGAACGAAAACACGCTAGAAGCAAGTCGTTTCGCAACGCACGCTCCGTGTCGCAACGGCCAGCAACTTGGCGCTGTCACGTCGCCAAAACGATACCAAGTGCGAAAACGCCTGAACTCCCGTTGGTTTCATCACTTAGGCTCACCTTGAAAGGGCTGGTTTCACGCACCCTACGAATTGTGGTCGCGGTGCCCAAAAATCGCAAGAATCACAACCTCACCGCGCCGCGATCAGACCGCCTTGGGGACGATGAACGGGGCGCGATACTCGCGGGTCAACAGCGCGCACGCCGCGGGGTTGTCGAGCACCGTCTCGTTCTTCGGGTCGATCTTGAGCATCGGGCCGAGCATGAGCGGCGTCTTGGCCAGGTCCACGCCGTTGGCGGCCAGGTGGGCGGACCGTCCGCTCCAGGCAGTCGGCCACGTCCTCGTGGGTCTTCAGCACCGCCGAGCGTCTTGCGAATCTCCTCGACCGAGGCCGGCTTGCCCAGGTAGTAGGAGACGTTGGCCAGGTGGCTGTGGGCGCAGGAGAGGTGGCCTTCGAGGATGTCGGCGCGCAGCAGCTTGGGGTCGCGGGCCTTGACGGCGTCGACGAAGTTGCCGAAGTGGCCGCGCCGTTGTCGGATTTTGAACCAGCCTGCCCTCCGGGCCGAAGCCGACCGCCGTGCTGCTATCGTTGATCGTTCCGCCCTGGAACTTCTGACCAGCTTGCCGCCGGATCGAAGGCGGCCGCCGTGTGGTATTCGGTGATCACCACGTAGCCTTCGCTGCCGTAGAAGATCACGCCGACCTGTGCGCCGCGGAGCGGATCGGTCTTCAGGCCGCGGACCTCGAACACCATCGTCTTGTCGCCGAACTCGAAGATGCCCACTTCGGTGTTGGCCACGTCGCCGGCGTCCTCGTAGCCCAGCCGGCCGCCGAAGGCGATCGCGCTGTCGGCCAGGCGATCGACGCCCAAGCCCCAGCGGGCGATGTCCATCTGGTGCGGCCCCTGGTTGCCCATGTCGCCGTTGCCCCATTCGCGCTGCCAGTGCCAGTCGTAGTGGAACTTCGGCCGCGTCAGCGGCAGCATCCGGGACGGGCCGCACCAGAGGTTGTAGTCGACCTCGGGCGGCACCTGCGTACTCGCCCTTCGGGCCGATCGAGCCGCGGATGCTTGTAGCACAGGCCGCGGGCCAGCTTCACCTCGCCGATCTTGCCGGACTTGACGTACTCGATGGCGTCGATCGTGCCCTTCATCGAGCGGCATTGGGTGCCGGCCTGGCAGATGCGGTTGATGCTTGCGCGCCGTCTCGACCATGCGGCGGCCTTCGCTCACGTTGTGGCTGACCGGCTTCTCCACGTAGACGTCCTTGCCGGCCTGCATGGCCCAAATTGCGGCCAGCGCGTGCCAGTGGTTGGGCGTGGCCGTCGAGACGATGTCCACCGACTTGTCGTCGAAGGCCACGCGCATGTCCTGGACGACCTTCGGCACGCGGCCCTGCTTCTTGCCCACCGCCTCGGCGCGCTGCCGGCCGATCTTCTCGTCGGCGTCGACGATGTAGGCGATTTCGGTGTTCGGATTGATGAGGAACTCGTCGATGTGGTCGCCGCCCCGGCCGCCGACGCCGACAATGGCCACGTGCAGCAGGTCGCCGGGGTTCTTCTTCGGCAGTTCCAGCTTCGGCGTCGGCGGCCAGCAGGCCGCCGGCCGGAAATGCGGCGGCCATCGCAGCGGCCAGAACGGAATCTTCCAAGAACTGCCTTCTCGTGCATCTCGTCATGCCAATCATTCCTTTCACGAACAAGTGACCTCGTTGAAAATCCACATACCCGGCATTTCAGCCATGCACCCACCAAGTGTGGCACGTTCCTGAGCGCAGCGAAGGACGTGATTTGGCGGTTCAGCACGCCCTTCGTGCCTCAGGGCGTGCCACCCAATTTGTCAACTTATTTCTTTAGGGCCCCTTAGACTTCGCCCGCCTTAGGGACGAGAAACGGGGCGCGATACTCCCGGGTCAACAGTGCGCACGCCTCGGGGTTGTCGCTAATCGTCTCATTCGTTCCGTCGATCTTCAGCATCGGACCGAGCGCGAGCGGCGTCTTGGCCAAGTCCACTCGGTTGGCGGCCAGGTGCTCGATCGTCCGATCCATGCAGTCCGACAGGTCCTCTCGGGCCTTCAGCGTGCCCAGCGTCTGGCGGATCTCATCGACGGACGCCGGTTTGCCCAGGTAGTAGGACACGTTCGCCAGGTGGCTATAGGAGCAGGAAGTGTGGCCTTCGAGGATGTCGGCCCGCAGGAGCTTGAAGTCGCGGGCCTTGACGGCATCGACGAAGTTGTCGAAATGGGCCGCGTCGTCGCTGAACTTGACCACCAGCTTGCCGGCGGCATCGAAGCCGGCATCCTTGCCCGTGTTGGGGTTGGCCGTCGCGCCAAACTTCTTGACCAGTTGGCCGTTGAGATCGAAGGCGGCCCCTTCGGTGTAGCTGGTCAGAACCACGTAGCCTTCGCTGCCATAGAAGATCGCGCCGATCTTGGCGCCGCGGAGGGCGTCGGTTTCCAGTCCGCGGACCTCGAACACCAGCGTCTTGTCGCCGGCCGAAAAGATGCCCACCTCGGTGTTGGCCACGTCGCCGGCGTCTTCATAACCCAGCCGGCCGCCGAAGGCGATGGCGCAGTCGGGCAGCCGATCGATCCCCAGCCCCCAGCGGGCGATGTCCATTTGGTGGGGCGCCTGGTTGCCGATGTCGCCGTTGCCCCACTCCCGCTGCCAGTGCCAATCGTAGTGAAATTGCTTGCGCGTGAGCGGCAGCATCCGCGCCGGACCGCACCAGAGATCGTAGTTGACCCCGCGCGGCACTTCGTAGTTGCCCTTCGGACCAATCGAACGGCGGAGTTTGTAGCACAAGCCGCGGGCCAGTTTCACCTCGCCGATCTTGCCGGACTTGACGTAGTCGATGGCGTCGACGGTCCCCTTCATCGAGCGGCATTGCATGCCGGCCTGGCAGATGCGGTTGTGCTTGCGGGCCGTCTCCACGACGCGGCGGCCTTCGCTCAGGTTGTGGCTCACGGGCTTTTCCACGTAGACGTCTTTGCCGGCCTGCATGGCCCAAATCGCGGCCAGCGAGTGCCAGTGGTTGGGCGTGGCCACCGAGACGATGTGTACCGACTTGTCGTCGAAGGCCACCCGCATGTCCTGAACGACCTTTGGCTTGCGGCCCTGCTTCCTGGCAACGACCTCGGCGCCTCGCTGACCGGCGTTCTCGTCGGCGTCGACGATGTAGGCGACTTCCGTGTTCGGATTGCGAGTGAACTCGTCGATGTGTACGCCGCCGCGGGTGCCGACGCCGATGATGGCCACCTGCAACAACTGGCCCGGATTTTTCTTCGGCAGTTCGGGCGTCGCCTCGGCGGCCCAGAGTCCGTTGGCCGGAAATGCGGCAGCCATCGCGGCAGCCAGGACGGAGTCTTCCAGGAATTGTCGTCGCGTACACTTGGTCATACGACTCACTCCTCGCAAACAGGGGGTCGCCATCGGGAACCATCAGCCAGCATTCTAGCCCGACGCCCCTCGAACGTGCAAGGCACGCCCCCTTTGCCTAAGAGCCAATCAGTTTTTCACTGTGGGAGGCGACTCCAGTCGCCGATTGCGCGAGAACGGCCGCAGATCGGCGACTGGAGTCGCCTCCTACGAGTCCTATTTGGAAAAACTGATCGGCCGTGCCCTTCGCCCAACAGCGGCGCGGCCCGGTCCGCCGGTCGTGCTCGACGGCGCGCGGCACCCCGCCCACAGGGTGTTCTACTCGCACGCGAGGGTGGCCCCGAGCGCCAAATCCGCTGTGATCCTTGAATCGTGCGTCGGCCCGTGTTAACATCGAAGAATGGGTAACCGGTGCGGGAGCCCTTGCGAGATCCCTCTTTTCGCTTGAGCGGGAAGAGATTTGGCGTTGCCCGGGAGGAGCAGGCGGTCGCTGCCCGCCGTTCATCCGGCTTAGCAGTCCGTTGAAAAAGGGGACAGGCACCTCACGACCATTGTTTCTCGCGGGGTTTTCGCTTGTCCGTTCGGAGCCAGTCCCCTTTTTCAACGGACTGTTAGACGCCTCCCACCTGTCCGGAAGTCGTTGCACGTCATCATGCGGCTTGACGCGGTCGTGCGGGCGATCCGCTTCGGAGCGAGCACAAACGGAGACGAAGTCGTGTTGCCACGCAGAACCGTGGATTGGCCGTCAGATCGGACCCGAGAAGCAATGATGACCGCTCGAAAGCTGCTGCTGGGCAGGTTGCTCGTGGCGGGGGTGATCGGCCTGGCCGGATGCGCGAAAGACCCGCCGCCCGCGGACAAACCGGTGCCCGAGGTGACGGTGAGCAAACCGGTGGCTCGCGAAGTGACCGACTATTTCGAATTTCCCGGCTGCACCGAGGCAGTCAGCGAGGTGGAAATCCGGGCCCGCGTGACGGGCTATATCACCAAGGTGAACTTCGAGGACGGCCAGGAAGTGAATGCCTGCCAGGTGCTGTTCGAGATCGATCCGCGGCCCTACGAAGCCGCTCTGGACAAGGCCAAGGGCGAGTTGGCGCTCTTGGAAGCCACGCAGGAGAAGGCGCAAGTGGACCTGGCGCGCAGCGAGCGGCTGCGCCCCTCCGGGGCGATCAGCCAGGACGAGTACGAGCAAAATGTCGCCCGGCTCAAGCAGGCCAAGGCCGGCATTGCATCTACCAAGGCGGCCGTGACCCAAGCGGCGTTGGATCTCGAGTTCACGAAGATCGTCTCTCCGATCGACGGCCGCGTCAGCAAGGCCCGGATTAGGGAAGGAAACCTGGTTCAGTCGGGCGGGAACAATTCCGTCGTGCTGACCACGGTGGTGACCACCGATCCGATTTACGTCTATTTCAACGTCGATGAGCGGGCGCCTGCTGAAGTATCAGGAGCTTGCGCTCAGTCGGCGGCAGGATCTTCGCCCGAGCCGGCTGAAGGATCTGAAACTGCCTGTCGAGATCGGCCTGGCCAACGAAGAGGGCTTTCCTCACCGGGGAGTCCTTGACTTCACCGACAACAAGGTCGACCGCGGATGACGGGCACGCTCCGCGTCCGCGGCGTGTTTGAGAACACCGAGGGATACCTGACTCCGGGGCTTTACGTCCGCGTTCGGGTCCCGGTCGGCGACACCGCACACGGCGCTGCTGGTGATCGAGCGGCGCATCGGCAGAGACCAGAAGCAGAAATTCCTGCTGACGGTGAACAAGGAGAACAAGGTGGAGCGGCGGCTGGTGACGATCGGCGCCTTGCGGGACGGTCTGCGGGTGATCGAGTCCGGCATTGGTCCTGACGATCTGGTCATCGTCGATGGGTTGCAGCGTGCCCGTGCCGGTTCGGTGGTTGCGCCGCACCCGGCGCAGCAGGCGGGCACGGCGCCGTCTACGCCGGCCCTTGTGGACGAAGCGAAAAAGACCGCCGGCGGGGCGGCGAATTAGTTCCCGTTGCGGAAGACCCTGGAAACGGATGAGGAGGCAGCCGGCGATGTTTTCCCGCTTTTTCATCGACCGCCCGATCCTTGCCTCCGTGCCGTCGATCATCATCACGCTGGCGGGGCTGGTGGCGGTCTACACGTTGCCGGTGTCGCAATATCCGGAGATCACGCCGCCGACGGTCCGCGTCTCTTGCACCTATCCCGGCGCCAGCGCCCAGGTGGTGGCCGACACGGTGGCCGCGCCCATCGAGCAGCAGGTCAACGGCGTCGAGGACATGCTCTACATGTTGTCGCAGTCGAGCAACGACGGCACCTATCCGTTGACACGTGACGTTCAAGGTGGGCACGAACCTGAACATGGCCCAGGTGCTGGTGCAGAACCGCGTCAACCTGGCCATGCCCACGCTCCCGGACGTGGTCAAGCAGATCGGCGTGACCACGATCAAGCGGTCGCCCGACCTGATGATGATCATCAACCTGGTTTCACCCCACGGGCGGTACGACGAGCTTTATCTGAGCAACTACGCCTTGATCCAGGTGCGGGACGAGTTGACGCGGCTCGAAGGAGTGGGCGACGCCTTGATCTTCGGCCAGCGCGACTACAGCATGCGCGTCTGGCTCGATCCCGACCGCCTCTCCTCCCGCAACCTCACCGCCGGCGACGTGGTCAAGGCGCTGCAGGAGCAGAACGTGCAGGTGGCCGCGGGACAGATCGGCCAGCAACCGGCCGCCAAGAACGTCGACTTCCAGTACACCATGACCACGCTGGGCCGGCTGACCGAGCCGGAGCAGTTCGCCGACATCATCGTCAAGACCGGCGCCGACGGCCAGATCATCCGCCTGGGCGACCTGGCGCGGGTCGAGTTGGGGGCCAAGAACCAGGACATCGCCGAATACGTGGACGGCGAGCCGGCCGCCGGCATCGGCGTCTTTCAACTTCCCGGCAGCAACGCCCTGGAAACGGCCGCCCGGGTGAAGGCCAAGATGGCCGAGTTGGGCCAGCGGTTTCCTGAGGGGATGAAATACCACATCTATTACGACACCACCCCTTTCATCAGCGAATCGATCCACGACGTCTTCATCACGCTCCGCGACGCCGTGCTGCTGGTGGCGCTGGTGGTGCTGGTGTTCCTGCAGAACTGGCGGTCGGCGCTGATTCCGTTGATCGCCGTGCCGGTGGCCATTATCGGCACGTTCGCGGCCATGTCGCTGATGGGGTTCAGCCTCAACACCCTCTCGCTGTTCGGCCTGGTGCTGGCGATTGGTATCGTGGTGGACGACGCGATCGTGGTGGTCGAGGCCACGGAGCATCACATCGAGGAAGGGATGACGCCGCGCGCCGCCGCCCATCAGGCGATGGCCGAAGTCTCCGCCCCGGTCATCGCCATCGGCCTGGTGCTGGCCTCGGTGTTCGTTCCCTGCGTGTTCATCACGGGAATCACCGGCCGGTTCTTCCGCCAGTTCGCCTTGACCATCGCGGTGTCCACCGTCCTCTCGGCGTTCAACTCGCTGACGCTCAGCCCGGCGCTCTGCGCGATCCTCTTGAAGCAGCGGCACGAGCATCGCGATCCGCTGTCCTGGCTCATCAATTTGGCGTTCGGCTGGTTCTTCAAGCTCTTCAACAAGGGCTTTTCCGACGCCACCGCCGGATACCTCTGGGCGGTCGGAAGACTGCTCCGGGTCAGCCTGCTGGTGCTGCTGGTCTACGGCGGGCTCCTCTGCCTGACCCAGTGGAGCTTCGGGCGGATGCCCACCGGCTTCATCCCCGACCAGGACCAGGGGTATCTGTACGCCGTCGTCCAGCTTCCTGATTCGGCCTCGATGGAGCGGACCGAGGCGGCGATGGCCCACGCCGACGAGATCATCCGCTCGACCAAGGGGGTTGCCCATACGATCCGCATCTGCGGCATGTCGTTCGTGATGGGGGCCAACGGGTCGCACCTGGGCACCATGTTCGTGGTCCTCGATCCGTTCGAGGAGCGCGCGGGAGCCGGAGATGCGGGCAAACGCGCTGGTGGCCACGCTGCAAGGCAAGGTCTTCCAGCAGGTCGAAGAGGCCAAGGTGATCGTGGTCGGTCCTCCGCCCGTTCGCGGCCTGGCCGTTGCCGGGGGCTTCCGGGTGATGATCGAAGACCGCAGCAACGAAGGCCCCCAAACGCTCCAGCAACAGACCGACAACCTCGTGCGGGAAGGCAACGAGCAAACGGCCCTGGGCTTGATGAATCTCAACACCGTCTTCCGGGCCAACACGCCCCAGTTGTACGTCGACGTCGACCGCACCAAGTGCAAGACGATGGGCGTGCCCCTGGGCGACGTCTTCGAGGCCTTGCAGGTCGAGATGGGCGGATTGTACGTCAACGACTTCAACCAGTTCGGCCGCACCTTCCAAGTGAACGCCCAGGCCGATATCGCCTTTCGCATGAGTCCGGACGATCTCCGCCGTCTCTACGTCCGCAACCACGACGGCGGCATGGTCCCGCTGGCCACGGTGGCCAACGTGGAGGACCGCGGCGGGCCGTTCGTCATCAATCGCTACAACATGCACCCCGCCGCCGCCGTCAACGGCGCCGCGGTGCCGGGCATGAGTTCCGGCGAGACGATCGCGGCCGTCCAACGGCTCGCCGGCGAGAGCCTTTCCTCCTCGATGGCGTTCGAGTGGACGGAACTGATGTACCTGCAACTGATCGCCGGCAACACCACCGGCTTCGTCTTCGGCGGCGCCGTCGTGCTCGTCTTCCTGGTGCTGGCCGGCCAGTATGAAAGCTGGTCGCTGCCGCTGGCCGTGATCCTGGTGGTGCCGATGTGCATCCTCTGCTCGGTGGCCGGCGTGGCCATCGCCCGGATGGACATCAACATCTTCACCCAGATCGGCTTCGTGGTCCTGGTGGGCCTGGCCAGCAAGAACGCCATCCTCATCGTGGAATTCGCCAAATCGAAGCGGGAATCGGGCATGCCGCGCCGCGAGGCCACGCTGGCAGCCTGCAAGCTGCGGCTGCGGCCGATCTTGATGACCTCCTTTGCCTTCGTCGTGGGCGTGATTCCCCTGGTCGTCTCCCGCGGGGCCGGCGCCGAGATGCGGCGCACCCTGGGCGTCGCCGTCTTCAGCGGCATGTTGGGCGTGACCATGTTCGGCATCTTCTTGACGCCCGTCTTCTTCAACGTGATCCAGTGGTTCGGCGACCGCCGGCAGCAGAAGCGGGCGGCCAGGCTTGCAGCGGCTGCCCCGCCGTCTGAATAGACTGTCGGCGATCGGGGTTGCGACGTTCCGCGGCCGACCGCATGCCGGCCATCGGCGGCAATCCCTGTGAACCCTGGTAAGTCGCGCAAACACTGCCGGCGGCACCCGTCGAAACCCTCAACTGCCGGCACGTAAAAGACCGAACATTACGATGACGACGGTCTTGCGGATTGTGCCGAGGGGGAAAACATGCCGGCGGCCACAGGGGTATTTGGAAACATCCATTCTGACCAGCCGACCTGCCTCGCTCGCCGCGGCAACCTCGGGCGGTCCGGTGTGCGCCGGCCATTGAATCTCGCCGCTATCCTCATGTTCCTAGCCATCCTGACGGGGTGTACGAGTTGGCGCGATTACGTCGCCAACGGCTTCAAGGTTGGCCCTAACTACTGCCGCCCCGCCGCGCCCGTGGCCGACCGATGGATCGACGACAAAGATCCGAACGTCAGTAGCGGGCCGGCCAACGATGCCGCCTGGTGGCAGACGTTTCACGACCCGGTGCTCGACGCGCTCATTCAGGAGGCCTACCAGCAAAACCTCACCCTGCGGGCGGCTGGCCTGCGCATTCTTGAAGCTCGCGCCCAGTTGGGCATTGCCGTGGGCGAGTTGTTCCCCCAATCGCAACAGGCGTTCGGCGACTACACGCGGTCCGCGCTGAGCAACAACAACGTCAACAACCCGGCGAACAGGTTCTACGACGACTGGACCACCGGCGCGGGCCTTGCCTGGGAACTCGACTTTTGGGGCCGGTTCCGCCGGGCCATCGAAGCGGCCGACGCCGACCTGGACGTGTCGGTCGAAAACTACGACGACGCCCTGGTGCTGTTGCTCTCCGAGGTCGCCCAAAACTACGTCAATCTTCGCACGGCCGAGCAGCGGCTCCAGTACGCCGCCAAGAACGTCGTGATCCAGACGGGGAGCCTGATGCTGGCGGAGTTGAGATACGACAATGGCAACGGCAAGGCGCCGCGGCTCGACGTGACCCAGGCCCACTCGAATCTCTCGCAGACCGAGGCCACGATTCCGCCCCTGGAGATCGCCCGGCGCCAGGCCGCCAACCAGTTGTGCATCCTGCTGGGCATACCGCCGGGAAGGCTGGATCAATTGTTGGAGGATCCGGCGGTCACGACGGCATTGCAGGACATGCAATCCGTCCGCGGCTTCATCGACCTGGCCGACGCGCCGGCCGTCCGGCAGAAGATCGAGCACATTCAGACCATCCGCAAGAAGCCGGCGGAAAGGGTCATTCCGCTGGTGCCTCCGCAGGTCGCGGTGGGCGTTCCCGCAGAACTCCTCCGCCGCCGTCCCGACGTGCGGAGCGCGGAACGCCAGGTCGCCGCCCAAAGCGCCGGATCGGCGTTGCCACGTCCGACCTGTACCCGCACTTCTCGATTACCGGCAGCATCTTTTTCGACGCCAACAACTTCCAGAGACCTCTTCCAAGGCAACTCGGTGGGGAGCAACGTCGGGCCCGTCTTTCCGTTGGGACATCTTGAACTATGGCCGCCTGCTGAACAACATTCGCTTCCAGGACGCCCGCTTCCAGGAACTGGCCGTCCTCTACCAGAACGCCGTGCTCCAGGCCAATGCCGAGGCGGAGAATGCGATCATCGCCTTCCTCAAGACTCAACAGCAGGTGATGGATCTGGCCGAAAGCACCCAGTGGGGCGATCAATCGCTGGACCTGGCCGAGCGGCTCTACTACGAGGGCCAAACCGATTTCAACCGCGTGTTCAATGTCCAGCAGCTCTTGACCCAACAACAGGATCTGTTGGCCCAGGCGCAGGGGAGCGTGGCCACCAACCTGATTCTGCTCTACAAGGCCCTCGGCGGCGGCTGGCAGATCCGGCTGGCTGGCCCCCAAGCGTTGCCGACAGCCGCGGCCGAACCGACCGGCCAGCCGCAGGCGGCTTCGCTGCCTGCGCCGGGAAGCGTTCCGGCGTCTCCTCCGCCAGCCCCGCCCGCTCAAGGGGCGGACGGCACAAAGTAGCGGGTACGCTTCGGGTATCGTCCGCCGACGTTTGTGGGGCACACGACACGCACCACAATCGGCAACGGACGCCACGTTTCACGCACCCTGCATCGTGGGCACGCACCCCGACCCGCCTTACGCCTCTTGTCGGCGCGCTCGCGCAGCTCGTCCAGTTCCGTGCCCAAGCGATGGCGCAAGGGGCTTTCCGGCCGAAGTTCGTCGAGCAGTTGTTCGGCCTTGGCAAACGCCTCGTCGGTGCATGCCCGTGCCGCGAAACAGACTCCGCCACGTACGTGAAATCTCCTGTTCAGTAAGCAAAGCGACACCTCCTCGTATCAAGCTGCAGCCCGTCGCCGCAGCGTTTCAGCGCGACCGCCGGTCGCGGTTTTTACCTACCGCCACGCTGGCCCGCGGTCGGCACGGGCCAGGTGGCGCGGATCGATCTTCTCCAACTCTTCCACCATCGCGTCGACGGTGTAGCGAAGCTGTTGTTCGTTGTGCCGGGCGGTGATGAAGTACCGCAGCCGCGACGCGCTCTCCTCCACCGCCGGATGGAGGATCGGCTGCACGTTCACGCCGCGCGCGAACATCGCCTTGCGACAGCTGCAGGCAGTGGATGGAATTGCCCAGGATCACCGGCACCACCGGCGAATCCTTGCTCGTGCCGGTGTTCAGCCCGCGCTGCCGGGCCAGGGCGAGAAACAGCCGGGCGTTCTCCCGCAGCCGCGCCACGCGCTGCGGCTCGGCCTCGAGCAGCCGCAACGCGGCCAGCGCCGCCGCGGCCGCGGGCGGCGGCATCGCCGCGGCGAACACGAAACCCGGCGCCGTGTAACGCAGATACTCCGACCAGCGCCTTGCAGCCGGAGATGTAGCCGCCGCAACTGCCGAAACTCTTGCTGAACGTCCCCATCCAGATGTCCACGTCGCCGCGATCGACGCCGAAGTGTTCGCCGATGCCGCGGCCCGTGGCCCCCAGCACGCCCATCGAGTGGGCCTCGTCGATCATCAGCAGCGCCTTGTGCCGCTTCTTCACCTCGACGAACTTGGGCAGATCGGGAATGTCGCCGTCCATGCTGTACACGCCCTCGATCACCATCAGCACGCGGCGATACTCGTGCCGGAACTGTTCCAGCAGCCGGTCGGCGGCCTGCCAGTCGTTGTGGGCGAACGGCCGCCGCCGCGCCCCGAAAGAATGCACCCTTGCACGATGCTGTTGTGGGCCAGGGCGTCGTGGAGGATCAGGTCGCCGGGCCCCATCAGGTGGCCGATCACCGTTTCGTTCGTGGCGTGGCCGCCGACCAAGGCGACCGTGTCTTCCGTGCCCAGGAAGCGGCGTCAGCTCCCGCTCCAACTCGACGTGGATCGCCTTCTGGCCCGACACCAGCCGGCTGGCCGAGGCGCTGGTGCCGTAGCGGTCGATGGCCGCCTTGGCGGCCGCGCTGACGGCCGGATCGCCCGACATCCCCAGGTAGTTGTAGCTCGAGAAGTTGATCAACTCGCGGCCGGCGATGATCGTCCGGTCGTTGGTGGGGCCGTCGTGGACCACGAAGAACGGATTGCCCAAGCCCGAGGCCTCGAGCATGTCGAGGTTCTCCCGCAGCTTCACGTACTCGGGAACTGGTCGAAGCGGTAGGTGGCCGGCGGAATCTCGGCGTCGGCGGGCCGGACGCTCGGCGGGCGCGGCTCCGTGCCCAGGTACTTCTCCACCGCCGCCACGAGTTGCCGGGTGGTCTCCAGCTCGGGCAGGACTTCCTCGGGAAACCGCCCGCCGAACTTCTCCTCCAGCGAGGCCAGGATCTCCATCCGCTCCAGCGAATCCATGCCGGTCTCGACGATCGGCGAGTCGAGCGTCATGCCGTCGGCCCGCTCCTTGGCCACGCGGCGGATCTCCTCGACCACCAGTTGCGTCAAGCGATCGTTCAACGGCGCGGCGGCGGCCGTTCTTGCCGTTCTTCGAGGCGGCGGCCGGCGGCGGACGCAAGCCGGCCTCCAAGCGATCGTCGGCGGCGAGGTCTGCTCGCCGGCGGCTGACGCGGCCTTCGGCCGGGGCGTCGGCCGGCCCGCCATTGCCCCACCACGTCCAGCGTGCCCGCCAGGTAGCCGTCGCGGCAGGCGTGCCGCTGAATCTTGCCGCTGGAGGTCTTGGGCACGCTGCCCGCCTTGATCAGCACGATCGCGTCCGGGGCCAATTCGTGCTCGGCGGCCACGGCGCGGCGAATGGCGTCGAACACGCCGCTGAAGTCCGACTGCTTGTGCCGCTCGACCTCCTGAACCATCACCAACTGCTCCCGGCCGTCGGCCTCCACCGTGAACGCCGCGCCGCAATCGGGCCGCAGCCGCGGATGGCTCTGCTGCACCGTCCGCTCGATGTCCTGCGGGTAGTAGTTCACCCCGTGGACGATGATCAGGTCCTTCAGCCGGCCGGTGACGAACAACTCGCCGTCTTGCAGGAATCCCAGGTCGCCGGTGCGGAGGAACGGCCCTTCGCCGCGTGTCTTTCAGCCGGGCACGGAACGTCCGCTCGGTGGCCTCCGGCTGCTGCCAGTAGCCCTGGGCCACGCTCGGGCCTTGCACCCAGATCTCGCCGATCCGGCCGGGCGGACACGCCGTCAGCGTCTCGGGATCGACGATGACGATCTTCTGGTCGGGCAGGTTCTCGGCCGCAGCCGACCAGCGCCCGCACGCCCTCGTCGTCCGGCTCGGCGTCGAGCACCTCGCCGCGGGCCAGCCCGGCGGCGTCGAACGTGCGGACCACCGGCGGCTCGCATGACGTAGCCGCCGGAGACGATCAGCGTGGCCTCGGCCAGCCCGAAACACGGGATAAAACGCCTCGCGGCGGAAGCCGCAGGGCGCGAAGGCCTCGGCAAAGGCGTCGAGCGTCTCCGCCCGCACCGGCTCCGCCCCGTTGAACGCCACCCGCCAACTGCTCAGGTCGAGGGTCTTCCGCTGTTCGGGCGTGATCTTGCGGACGCACAGATCGTAGGCGAAGTTCGGCCCGCCGCTGGTGGTGCCGCGGAACCGCGTGATCGCCGACAGCCAGCGGTACGGCTTCTGCAAGAAGCTCATCGGCGACATCAACACGTTCGGCCGCCCGATGTAGAGCGGCTGCAAGATGCCGCCGATCAGCCCCATGTCGTGATAGCTCGGCAGCCAGAACACGCCCGTGCCCGAGCGGGTGTGCTCGAACGAATGCGAGATCAGCGCCGAGTTGTGGACCAGGTTGGCGTGGTTCAGCACCACGCCCTTGGGCGTGCCGGTCGAGCCGGACGTGTATTGCAGGAACGCCAGCGTGTCGCCGTGGACGTCGGGCATCGTCCAGTCCCGCTCCATCTCCGGCGGCACCTGGCAGGTGGGCAGCCAGGTGAGCTGCTTCAGGTGCGGCGTTTCGTCGATCAGCGGCATCACCCGGTTGAGCACCAGCTCGGTCGTCAGCGCCACCTGGGCCTCGGCGTCGTCGGCGATGGCCTGGATGCGGTTCAGCGAGCGATTCCGCCGGGGAGGATAGACCGGCACGGCGATCACGCCCGCGTACAGGCAGCCGAAGAACGCCGCGATGAACTCCAGCCCCGCCGGATACAGCAGCAACGCCCGCTCGCCCACCAGGTCGTGCGATTCCAGCCAGGCGCCGATCGCCCGGGCCTGGCGGTCCAACTCTCGATAGGTCAGGTGGACCTGCTCGTTCTCGCCGTCGACCAGATAGGTGAAGGCGATGTCTTCCGGCTGGCAGCGCGCGCGGTGCAGGAGAAGCTCCACCAGGTTGGAGGGGCCGAAGAACGTACCAGGCAAGTGATCCAGATGCACGACTGTTCAAACTCCCGCTGCCATCAACCATCATCCGCCACGGCGGTCCTTTGATTTTAAGGTTTTGTGCCGCGGCCTGCAATTCCACCCCTCCCGCGGCGATAATATTCCAACACGTTGGATGTATAGTTGACAATCTACGCGGAATGCGTTACCGTGCTTGGGGGGGAGTAATCGGAGTCGCCATGATCCGAGTCACTTGCCCGAATTGCGGCAGCAAGCTCAGCGCGAAGGACGAATTGGCGGGCCAAATGCGGAAATGCCCGAACTGTCGGCCAGCCGATCCGCATCGTCGCCGACGCCGCCGCGGACCCTGGCGACGTGGAACTCGAGGAGGACGGGCCGCCGACCAGCACGTCTTCGCGGCCACCGAAGAACGCCTGCCGACGGCTGCGCCTGCCCGAACGGCTCAACCGCGACAGCCACTACCTGATCTGCGACAAGACACACCTGGTGGCCACGTGGGAGAACAACGGCAACGGCTGGATGCTCAAGAGCGGCCCCGGCTTCATCAGCGCCAAGCGGAACCGCGGAGAACTGCCCGCCGAAGGCGACTTCAAGCTCGTCGAGTTGAAGTTTCACCATGACGCCCGAGGGCAAGCGACTTTCGGGCATCGCCTCGTACCAACTCGCCCCCCGCTGGGCCTTGACCACGTTGGACCAGGGCGACGACCCGATTGTCGGCAAGATCACCGGCCTGGGCTGCTTGAACCGCGACCAGAAGAACGCGGTCCGCCAGGTCGCTGAAGGAGCAGTTCATGCGGCACGTCTGGGAACGCGCCACCGAGGTGCTCGAATACCTCGCCAACGCCGACTACCACTCGCCCGGCGTGGCTGTGGCAGAGCGCGCGTCTTCCGAGTTGCCGCGGGTGAGCATGGTTGATTTTGTGGGCGCGGTGGTCTACGTGAATGGGCGGATTCCCCGCGGCTTCGATTTTGCCTTGCACGCTTTCCAAACGCTCAACCCGCAAGCGGCCCGGAGCATCGTCAATCGGCAGCGTGCGGGCAATCCGGCTGTCGAGGCTCAGAGTCTGGGCGCATTTGGCCTGACCGGCGAGGATTTTGTGGAACACGCCTGCCAGTTGGCCCGCGACGAAAGCCCCGGCAAAGGACTGCACAATTGTGTGATCGTGGCGCAGGTGAGTCCGATCGCTCTCGAATCCGGCGGCGCGGTGGAAACGGTGCTCTGTTCTCACTTCCGATCGAAAGAGGCCCGGGAGGTTGTGTTGCGGTCTGGAGCATCGGTGGATAGCCTCTTGCAGTGATCGACGACAAACGCATCTTCCCTCTTCGACGCTCAATTGGTTCGACAGGCGCGAGGAGGGACATTCCTGGCGGCATGAACTATGTCTTCTGTCCCCGAAATTTCCAGAACTGCCGCGATTCAGCCGGACACCGTCGCCGCGGCCCGTTCGCTCGAGTCCAAAGACTGGCTGTTCATCGTGGCGTTGCTGGCAGCCGTGGTGCTGGTCTACCAGCCGGCATGGCACGGCAAGTTCATCCTTGACGATGATTGGCACTTGCTGGCTAATCCGGTGCTCAAACCCGGGGGCCTGCTCAGAACATGGGTGCCCAGCACGTACATCAATTACTGGCCAGTCACGTTTGCGGCCTACCGGCTCCAGTATGAGATCTGGGGGCTCAATCCGGTCGGCTACCACGTCATGAACATCGTGCTGCACGCCCTCTCGGCGATTTTGGTGTGGCGGGTGCTCGTCCACCTGAAGGCGCCGGGGGCGATGTTCGCGGCGGCCCTCTTTGCATTCCATCCGGTCAACGTCGAAAGCGTGGCCTGGATCGCGCAACTCAAGACCGTCCTGTCGCTGCTGCTGGCGCTGCTCTCGACGCTCCTCTACCTGCGATACGAGGAAGACGGCAAGCCGTGGCGTTTCTGGCTGTCGGTCGGCGTGTTCTTGCTGTCGGCTTTGGCCAAGGGCATGGCGCTGACGCTGCCGGCGGTGTTGCTGGCGTGTACCTGGTGGCAGCGAGGCCGTCTCGAACGGCGAGACGTACTGCGGGTCCTGCCTTACGTGGCGATCGCCGCGTTGATGGCCGGCGTGGAAGTGTGGGGGCAGCACGTGGTAGGGGCTGGAACATCCATGGTGCGTTCCGACAGCTTCTTCAGCCGAGCTGCCGTCGCGGGCTGCGCGGTGTGGTTCTATCTCTGGAAGCTGATCTGGCCGGTCAACCTCAGTTTCGTGTACCCGCGGTGGAACATCGATGAACGGGACGTGCTGTCGTATCTGCCCGGAGTGCTGCTGGTGATCGTGCTAGCGCTAGCGTGGTGGAAGCGGCAGTCCTGGGGCCGGCCGGTGGTGATGCTGTGCGTGTGCTACGTGGCGCTGTTGCTGCCGGTACTGGGGTTCGTAAACATCTCTTACATGGAATTCTCTTTGGTGGCCGATCACTGGCAGTATGCGGCCATGATCGTGCCTTGCGCCGTCTTCGCCGCTCTGATCGCGACGCTGGGCCGTCGGATCTGGCATCGGCCCGCAGGCTATGCGGCGTGTACGGCGGTATTGGCCCTCTTGGCCGGTTTGACCTGGCAGCAGAGCGGGACGTACGCCGATGGCGAAACGCTTAGTCGGGCTACGATTGACGTAAACCCCGAGTGCTGGAGGGCCTATCACGAGCTCGGCGTCGACTTGGCCTTGCGGGGAGAGCCCGACCAGGCGGTCGTCCAGTTCCGCAGGGCCTTGGAAATCAAACCCGACTACGCCATGGCCCACAGCGACCTTGGCGCCGTGCTCGCCAACCTTGGACAGCTCGACGAGGCCGTCGCCCACTACAAGACGGCGCTGGATATCGAGCCCGGCGACATGGGCGCCCACCACAACCTTGGTCTTCTGTTGGCCGGCCGCGGACAGGTTGACGAGGCCATCGCCCATTACAGGACGGCCCTGAAACTCAAGCCCGACTTCGTGGAAGCCCAGGCCAGCCTGGGCGTTGCGTTGGCTGGCCGCGGACAGATTGACGAGGCCGTCGCCTGTTACCAGGCGGCTCTGAAAGCGAAGCCCGACTACGAAGTGGCCCACTACAACCTCGGTGTCGTGCTCGCCGACCGGGGACAGCTTGACGAAGCCATCGCTTATTACCAGACGGCCCTGCAAATCAAGCCCGACTTCCCAAGGGCACGCGCGAGCCTCGACAGTGCCCTCTTCCGGCGGGAAGAAATGCTGAAGGCACTGGCCCGGCGGCGCGAATCGCTTCGCTCGCGGCCCGCTGATGTCGCCCTTCTGACCGACACCGCGCGGCTGTTGGCGACCAACCCGAACGCCTCGATACGCAACGGCGCGGAGGCCGTCCAACTTGCCCAGCGGGCGGTGCAGCTCTCCAAGGGCCAAGAACCGGACGTTCTCGACGCCTTGGCCGCCGCCCAGGCCGAGGTGGGCCAATTCGCCGAGGCCGTGCAGACGGCGCAGGGCATTGGAGTTGGCCACGCAACGGAACAACCTGCCACTAGCAGAATCCGTCAAGGCCAGGATCGCTCTCTACGAAGCAGGAACGCCCTGTCGCGAAGAAGATCGCGGCGATCGACCGACCGCAGCCCCGGCTACTCGCTGACGACCAGCGCGATCATGGGCGCAGACGCTGGCCATCAGCTATACTGCCCAAAAGCCCATGAACCCTCGCAATTGTCCATCCTCGCCGGCCCAGTCGCCAGAAACGCAGCAAGCTTCTGCCGGCACGCCGCCGGCGTTCGGGCCAAAGGACTGGTTGTTCATCGGCGCGTTGCTGGCAGCCGTCGTCCTGGTCTACCAGCCGGCATGGCGCGGCGGAATCCTCTGGGACGACGACTTCCACATTACCCGCCCCGAACTGTGCTCTTGGCACGGGCTGTACCGCATCTGGTTCGACGTGGGCGCCACGCTGCAATATTATCCCCTGTTGCACAGCGCGTTCTGGATCGAACATCGGTTATGGGGCGACGACACGCTCGGCTATCACCTGGTGAACGTCCTCCTGCACGCCGCAGATGCCGTGATGGTCGTCCTGATCCTGCGACGGTTGAAGATTCCCGGGGCCTATCTGGCCGCCGCCCTATTCGCCCTTCATCCCATCCAAGCCGAATCGGTCGCCTGGATGACCGAGCAGAAGAACACCCTCTCGGGCCTATTCTACCTGGGCGCCCTGTCGGCCTACCTCCGCTTCGATCAGAGCCGGAAAGGCTCACTGTATTGTGGGGCGCTGGGGCTCTTTATCCTGGGCATCCTGACCAAGACCATCATTGCCACGCTGCCGGGAGCGCTGCTGGTGATCTTCTGGTGGCAGCGCGGCCGGCTGTCGTGGAGGAGCGACGTGCTGCCGCTCCTGCCGTTCTTCATCCTGGGCGCCGGCGGCGGAATGATCACCGCCTGGTGGGAACTGCAGATCAACAAGTGCGTCGGGCCGGAGTTCGCGCTGTCGTTCGTCGAACGGTGCCTGATCGCCGGCCGGACCGTGTGGTTCCTCTTGTGGAAGCTGTTTTGGCCGACGCAACTGACCTTCATCTACCCGCGCTGGCAGATCGACGCGGGAACATGGTGGCAATACGCGTTTCCGCTGGGGGCCGCCGCGCTGCTGGCCGTATTGTGGGTGGTTCGGCGTTGGACGCGGGCCCCCTTGGCGGCCCTGTTGTTCTTTGGCGGAACGCTCTTCCCGATGCTGGGTTTCTTCAACCTGTACACCTTCCGATATTCGTTCGTGGCGAACCATTACGTGTACTTGGCGAGTCTGGGCATCATCGCGCTGGCGGCCGCCGGGGCGGCCGTGGCGCTCAAGCGTTGGGGACTTTGGGAGCGACCGCCTGCCTATGCGTCGTGCCTGGCCGTGCTGGGGATACTGGCCAGCCTGACCTGGCAACAGAGCCGGATGTATGCCGACGCCGAGGCGCTTTATCGAACGACGATCGCAGAGAATCCCGGCTGCTGGATGGCCTACACCAACCTCGGCATCGTTCTGGATCGGCAGGAGCGGACAGACGAGGCGATTGACACCTACCGCGCGGTCCTGGAGTTGAAGCCCGACGATGCCTATGCCTGCAACAATCTCGGCGTGGCTTTGGACCGCCGCGGACGCCCCGACGAAGCCATGACCTATTACCAAGAGGCCCTCAAGATCCAGCCCGACTACGCGGAGGCCCATAACAACCTCGGCGGTTCTTTGGCGGCCAAGGGACGAGTCGAGGAGGCCATCGCCCATTATCGGCAGGCGTTGGAAGCCCAGCCCAACTACGCGGAGGCCCACTACAACCTCGGCCTGGCCTTCGCCCGACAGGGCCGCGTCGACGAGGTCCTGACCGAGTTTCAGAGGGCGGTGGAAATCAAGCCGGAGCACGCGCAGGCCCAGAACAACCTCGGCCTGGCCCTGGCCGAGCGCGGACGACTTGATGAGGCGATTGCCCATTTCCAGCAGGCTTTGGAGACCAACCCCGACCATGCCGGTGCCCGCAATAATCTGGGCGTCGCCCTGTCTGAGCGGGAAGGAATGTTGAGGGCGGTGGCCCAGCGGCGTCAGTCGCTCCTCTCGCGGCCCGATGACCTGGCGCTGCTGAACGACCTCGCCTGGCAGTTGGCGACCAACCCGAACGCATCGATCCGCGACGGCGTCGAGGCGCTCGATCTGGCCCAGCGCGCTGTGCAACTCTCCGAGGGCCGAGAGCCGGCCATTCTCGACACCTTGGCCGCCACGCAGGCCGAGGCAGGTCAATTCGCGGAAGCCGCGGAGACGGCCCGCAAGGCCGGGGAGCTAGCCGTGCAGCAGAACAAGCCGCCGTTGGCCGAATCCATCAAGGCCAAGATTCCGCTGTATGAAGCGGGAACGCCCTTTGCGCGAACTCGCGAAAAAGCGCCCGGGGGGCCTTGATCGTGCATGATAATGCCAGGTCGCAAGAGGTCGGATTGATGACGCCCGCCGCCCTTCCTAGCTCAATCATCGCCTCACCGGAATGAACTTAGTGGCGGCGTTAACGGTTTGGGGGACAATTATGGCCAGAGCCAAGAAAGGCGAGCGGAGAATCACGGACGAGATTATCGTCGACTGTTACGGCCCGGAAGAACAGGCGATGGGGTGGTACTACTACCTCGAAGAGACGCTGGTATTTCCGTTTACCGCGACGTGTATTGTCGAGCGCGCTATCTCACTACTGCGCAAGGGCGATGAAGTCGAGGTGTTGGAGATCGCGCCCGAGAGCGAATGCCAGCACGAGATGTTCGTCGGCATGCGATGGGAACGGCGGCCGCTGGCCGTCCCGCTCTCGCAGTTGAAGCCGATCAGCTACACGGACCGGCAGACCAAGGAAGCCGTCGCGGACTGGCATTACTGGATCAGCCAGGGCTACGAGTTGTGACCCTTGCTTCCAGTTCCGTAGGTTATGCTAAAGCACAACGTGCTTCAGTGGGCCAGCCACGTCTCGCTCGTCACATCATACCCATGCCTGTCTTCTTGGCTGCCGGGACATCCGTCGGGAGCGCTTTCTCGGGCTTCATCAGCCGGCCCAGGAAGAGGATCGCGCCGGTTCGCGTGTCGCAGATCAGGAACACAAAGGGGTGATCGGCGCGAAAGACGGGGATTTTCGGCGGCGCTCCCATGCCACCAACGCCGGTGACCGCAGCGGCCTCGGTTCCTTGCTCGTCGACGGTGACGAACGCCCGGTGCGAGGCGTAGCCCAACCAAAGCCGCTCTTTGCCCGTCGTGATGCCGGAAAGGTCGGCCTGATCGGGCTGGAACACCTTCGACATGCCCATTGATGCGAGCAGAGCGTCCAGCGGCAGGTCGGTTTCAAGCTTGAACCGTGGCAGGTATATCTCGACCTCTTGCTTTCTCAAATGCCGTGACCATTCTTTCACTTTGTCGGCCGACAACAGCCGCTCCAAGTCGGCCATTGAGCCGGGTTCGTTCTCTGGCAGAAGGATCATCATGGCGATCCGTCCGCCGCGATAAGTCTTCTCCAAAATCGCCATATCGTCGGCAACACCGTAGCGGCAAGTCTCGCGTAGGGTCATCATGGCGATGTCGATCTTGCCGTCTTCGGTAAAGAAGGGGGCCACCGTGGTATCGTCTTGGTTGAATAGAGCAGCCCACTGCCCCTTGAAGTAGACCGCATTGGTAAGGGCGAAGCGTTGGCTTTTGTCGATCGTGCTCGGGTCGGTGATTTGGGTGATCTTGCCCGCGGTTTTCTCTCTTGCCCAGGCATTCATGGCCTGGCACACGGCGTCGGGCTGGGCGAAATCGACCGCGGCCAGATCGGCCGCGAATTGCTCTCGTATGGTCGCGAGAAAAGAGTCGGCGAAGCCATAACCCCGTTGGCCCCACAACCGATTGGCAGCGATCAGCCGGCAACCACGCTGGTTCACACCCGGCAAGGTGGCCAACAGTGATTGACACGCTTGCGCCAACTCTTCCTTGGGCATGGTGAAGTGGAGCGTCTTGGCCATTTCTTCGGCCGTCTGTCCCCGTGCGCCAGTGTAAACCATTGCAAGAGCGGTTGAGATGCCGCATGGCGAGAAGAAGAGGTTGTTTTTTTCCTTTTCTCGGCCACCCTTGTTTACTTGCTTGTACAAATCGAAAGCGAATTGGTTGTTCCCACGAATGAGCGCGTCCCGTTGTGGGTCGGGTTCGACCGGCGGCGGGACGTATTTGGATTCGTAGTCCGCCGGCACCGGCGGGAGCTTTGCAATATCCTCCCTGGTGGGCACGCGCCTGATGTTCACGCAGTTTGGCCAACAGCGATTCGATCTTCAGATGCGCCCGCCATGTCTGAGAAACCACAATCGCATGGTTGGCGGCCGCTTCAAACGGGCGAATCGTGCTGAGTCCGCCCGCATCGTCCCACATCGTCGGCTCGACTGAAATCTTGATCATGTCGATGATTGCTTGGTAGTCTGGAACGCCCTCGCCGCGCTGGTTGCGATAAACCGGCAGCGATGAAACATCGTACGAGCGCGTGATCAAGAACTCCCGTTCCTCCTCGGGTATCGTGACCACCAGCGACTTATCGTCGTCCTTGAACGTCCACGCGAGTTGGTGCATGCAAGTGAGATCATCCAGAATCGCGCGCAACGTCCGCCCCGAAGCCGCCAGCGTGATTGGAGTCATTGAACGAAGTTCAACAGCGTCCAACATCCTCTTGTCGAGCGCAATGGACAGGTTCGTGGTCTTCTTGAGTTGTTCAATCGCGTCAGCCAGCGGTGTGTCCTTGAATTGCACATTCACCGGTTTCTGCAAGGCTTCGCGAACCGCGTTCTCGTTTGCCGATGGCTTTGGAGCGAAGAGAACGCTTCTGGCGGGCGATTGTGGCGTAGTTGGTCCTCCGGGTTTCGTTCGCCCCGTGCCGACGGATTCTCGCCCGGCCGTCCGGGCGTCGCGTATCTCCCGCAAGGCCGACAGCAATGATTCGACCTGTTCGCAGACTTCCTCAGTCTGGCTTACAACGAGCGCGCTGATGCCGGCTGCGGAGAACGGTGCGATCGATCCTACCCCTCCCCCATCATCCCAAGTGAACGGCCGAACGCTCGTCTTGATCACGTCCGTCAAGCCGTCAAAAACGTTCTCTTGAATCGCCGAACCATCGACCAAGTCGGATACGTCGTACACCCTGGTATCCAACATATTGTCGGCTTCCTCGGGGGTTGTGATCAACAGGCTCTCGTATCGCGTGGTCCACGTCAGGCTGTGCTCGTGAAGCATCAGCCGGATCGCGGCCTTTGCCGAAACGTTGGCAACGGAAAACGTAACAGGTGTATCGGAGCCGATGCCAACGTCGTCGAGCGCTTTAATGTCCAACCGCATCGGGACGCCGAGCTTTCTCTGAAGGTCTTGGACAACTTTGTCGAGTGGCGTTTTTTCGTACTTCAGTTCCACCGGTTTGGCGAGCGCCTGACGAATGGCCGCTTCCGGCGAGAGTTTCTTCGCCTCAGGCTTTGCCGCCGGTTCGTCGGCGCCCCGCAAACGGCCATCGGGAAGGAACGCTGCCGCAATCGCGGCAACTGCCAGCACACAGACCAGATTTCGCAACATGGCTGTCTCTCCCGTACGATCATGGACGGCGAAGGCCCTGTTTCTGCCGAACAGGT
Source organism: uncultured Planctomycetaceae bacterium (assembly GCA_963759115.1). Classification (GTDB taxonomy): domain Bacteria; phylum Planctomycetota; class Planctomycetia; order Pirellulales; family Thermoguttaceae; genus CAVWXT01. Next base: position 153,075 of record CAVWXT010000005.1, on the reverse strand, counting down.
GGGGCGACCCCACCATTGACCTCCCTGATTCTAACCGGAAAAGTCGGCGTTGGGAAGCAATGCGGGGGGCGTGGCAAGATTTCTTGGCATCGCTAAGTCTGCCCCGAAGGGGCTTGGTTCGCCCAGCCCACGGGCAACGCCCTGGGGAGACTCGCCCAATCAAATCCGTGTTGTTGGCCTAACGGGCCAAGCGTTCGTCGAGTAATTGGCCCGTTGGGCCGAAAGATGGGCAGGATCGTCTCTGTTCCCCAGGGCGTTGCCTTGGGCTGGGCGAACGGTAGGGCCTTTGGCCCTCAGAACCAGTGCCAAGAAATCTTGCTGCACGCAATGCGTATCTTGGGCGGTTCGCCGTGGCCACTTGGTTGCCGCAGCACACGCAACCCCCTTGCCCGACGGGGATCAATGCATCAAAATACGGCCTTCGCGGCGTTTTTGATTTCTCTCATCGCGCGTATGGTTGTTCCGTCACAAGTTCGGGCACGGTCGCATAGTGTTTGACGTTGAAAGTACACAATGTCATGGAACGGCCGGTGGCGCACGCGGCAATCAGAGCGTCCAACAAACCGAGTCCGTGGGACAAATGATACGCAGCAAAATTGGCCAGTGTCCGGCTGCATTGCGCTTCGGTTGGCCAAACGATGGTGAGCGGCGAAACAAGCTTCAATGCCTTCCGCACGTGTTGGACACTCGGCGCATCCTGGATCAACTCCATGACCGTAAAGCCCGACACCAGGGGCAATTCTGTCATGCCGGCAAACCACGCCAGCGCCGGCGCGTGGCCACGCTGTATGTCAATCAATATGTCGGTGTCAAGGAGGTACACGCTTCTTAGCCCCGCGCTCGCTGTTCCGCTTGTTGCCGCACCAGGCGGGCGTGGGCTTGGCTGTCGGCAATGTCGGGCCGGGAGCCGAAAACGCCCTGTTCCTGCCAGTAAGCGACCAGTTCGGCACCCGACTTGGGAACAGGCGCGGTGCTCCGACCCGCGGACAGCAACGTCACGACATAGTCGCCGAAGGGAAGCCCAAGCCGCTTGGCCTCAGCCGCGAGCTCGCTGGCCAGACTTTCGGGAATATCGAGCGTGATACTCATGGCCCGGTTCCTGCATTTCTTGCGCATACTATCCTACCCCCCAGAACAGGGTTTTGCAAGGGCGGCTGGATTGAGCCATGCGGGCGGCTCGCCTGTTGTCAACCAATAGAAATGTCCCCTGTTTTGCGCCAATAGAAATGTCCCGTTACTGTTATGGTTTTCGTCTACCCTAAAGTGGCGTGCTCCGCGAGGCGAGCGCAGCGAGCCGAAGCGGAGCACGCCACTTTTTCCGCCGGCGGCGGGAGGGGGGCGGAAGGCTCTGGTCGGGCCGCAGCCACTCGCCGGCCGCGCCAGGGATGGTTCGCGGCAGGCTTGTGCCCCTGACTCGAACCCGTCGGGCCGGTACGCTTGGCCGGCTTTGGCAGCGGTGGGGCCAAGATCGGCGACCAACACACTTCGCGCTGGCCAGCGAACACCCGCAGCACGCCGTCCAGCGGTTCGCAGACCGTCACGCGCTGACCGCTCCGAATGAACTCGGCCGTCTCACGCGGCAATTGCAAGATGCGATTCCGCCAACGCAATGTCCAGTCCTTGGCCACCACCCGCGATTCTTGAATCGACACGATGCGCCCAGGTCCGTGCCGGCCGATAGCGGGCGATGCCAGTCCTCCGCCGCCGCCGCCGCCACCGCGAAGCGCGCGTTGAATCCCACCAGAAACGTCTCCTCCAGGAATCGGTTCGCCGACTCCAAGTCGGAGATCTTCGCGCGCCGCAACGCCTTGACCAGCCGATCCTGAAGCGTTCCGTTCATACGCTCCACACGCCCCTTCGCTTGCGGACTCCGCGCCAGAATCAGCTCCACGTCCAGTTCGCGCATGGCTCGCCCAAACTGCGTTTCTGGCGGGCAATTGTCGAGCAATTCCGCATCCGTCGGCTCACCCTCCGGCCGATAAATACTGTGCTGATCCACGTACAGACCGCGCGGCAAGCCGTGCCGCCGGGCGTAACGCTGAAACAAGTCCGACGACGATGCCCATGATTCTTTCTCGTAGAACCGCGCCGTCACCCTGCCTGTGGCATCGTCGATCATGACCATCAGCACCGCCCAGCCACGCCGCCCCTCGAACCAGTCGTGAAACGAACCGTCCATCTGCACCAACTCGCCAAGGTGCTCGCGCCGCGTTCGACGACGACGATGCAGTCGCCGCTTGCGCCGGCGATCCAACAAGCCCGCCTGCAACAGCCACCGCCGCAGCGTGGTCACCGAGACCTTCACGCCGTCTTCCTTCTCCAGGCATTCCGCCGCCAACGTCGCCCCGTAATCGGCGTACCGCTCGCGATACAACGCCAGCGACCGCTGTTTGGTCTTCTCCGGCGAATGCCGATTGGGGGCTCGGCCACGCAGCCGATGTACCAGGCCGGCATCGCCTTCGCTCTGATACCGAGACCACGCCCGCTTCGTTTGGCGATAACTCAGCCTCAGCAGTTCGCTCGCCTCGACCAGGGTCATCCCCCCCGTTTTCACCCGACTGAACGCCTCCAGCCGCTTTCGTTCTTTCCGACTCATCGAAATCGTCCCCATTCTCTCGTTTCCTTTCGGAAACGATCTTAGGGGACATTTCTATTGGTCGCTAATGGGGACAATTCTAATGGCGCACGACACATGCGGGCGGCTCGCCCCTTGCCCGACCTGGACCAATGTATCAAAATACGGCATTCGCCGCGTATCGATCATCCCAAGCGCCCGGCACTTACGCCGGGGCTGAACGATCAACGATCATTCCCAAACAATTGGTGCTCAGCGTAACGGACCTCACCCATGTCAAACTGCGTTCTCGCGTATTCCGGCGGACTGGATACTTCGGTCATTCTGGGCTGGCTGATGGACGAGGGTTACGACGTCCACGCCGTGTACGTCGATCTCGGCCAGCCGTGCGAGGATCGCGAGGCCATCCTGCAAAAGGCGCGGAACATCGGGGCCAAGTCGGCCCGGATCATCGATGCCCAGGAAGAACTGTGCCGCGACTTCGCCTTTCCGGTGCTCCAGTGGGATGCGAAGTATGAGGGGATGTACCTGCTGGGCACGTCGATCGCCCGGCCGCTGATCTCGAAGGTCTGCCTGCAAGTCGCCCGCGAGGTCGGCGCCGATGCCTACGCCCACGGGGCCACGGGCAAGGGCAACGACCAGTGCCGCTTCCAACTGGCCGCCGAGGCGCTCCGGCCCGACATCAAGCTCATCGCCCCCTGGCGGATCGAGAAGTTCCGTAAACGGTTCCCCGGCCGTACCGAGATGATCGCCTACTGCCAGGAGAAAAAGATCCCGGTGAAGGCGTCGGTCGCCAAGCCCTACAGTTCCGACGAAAACTGCCTGCACATCAGCTACGAGGCGGGCAAGCTCGAAGACCTGATGCAAAACGGCGTCGAGCTGGTCGAGTTCGGCATGACCGTTTCGCCCCAGGCGGCCCCCGACAAGATCGAAAACGTCAAGATCGGCTTCGAGGCGGGCGTGCCGGTGAGCGTTAACGGCAAGCGGCTCGGGGCGTTCGAGATCGTCTCGCTGTTGAACCAGATCGGCGGCCGCAACGGCGTGGGCCGGATCGACATGGTCGAGAACCGTTTTGTGGGCATGAAGAGCCGCGGCGTGTACGAAGCGCCCGGCATGACGTTGCTCTACGCGGCCCATCGCGTGGTCGAGCAGTTGACGCTGGACCGCGACCTGATGCACCTCCGCGACCGGCTGGCCCCGGAAGTGGCCGAGATGGTCTATTACGGCTTCTGGTATCATGCCAAGCTCGACGCCCTGATGGCCTTCATCCGCGAGGCCCAAAAACCCGTCAACGGCGAGGTGAGCCTGGACCTCTACAAGGGCAACATCATCGTCGACGGCCGCAGCAGCCCGAACAGCCTCTACGACGAGGGCATCGCCACGATGGAGGGCGGCGGCTCGTACAACCAGACCGACGCCGAAGGGTTTCTTGCGCATCCAGGGCCTGCCCGGCCGCGTGCAGGCGCGGGTGTGGCCGCGGAAGTATTAGAAATCACGTGGGGTTCCGCCTCGCGGAACCTGTTGGGAATTGTGCGGTCCGCACGGCGGACCTACGACTACGACTGATGTTTGTATCATCAAGGAGAGTGCCATGAGTCGCGAAGATACGCCCGCTCGTGTTTCGACTTCCCGTCGTGAGTTCCTGAAAGTCTCGGGGACCGCCTTGGCCGGCACGGCCTTGCTCGGCGAGATTGCCGCCCGCAGCTATGCCGGCGAGGACAACACGATCAAGGTGGCCCTGGTGGGCTGCGGCGGACGGGGCACCGGCGCCGCGGTCAATGCCCTGAAGCACGAAGGGCCCCACCAAGCTCTGGGCCATGGCCGACGTTCTTCGACAACCGCCTCCAGCCCAGTCTCAAGGCCCTCTCCAAGCAGTTCGGCGAGCAGGTGGACGTGCCCGCGGAGCGGCAGTTCGTCGGCTTGGACGGCTACAAGAAGGCCATCGACGCGTTGGGTCCCGGCGGCGTCGTGCTGCTGGCCACGCCGCCGGCCTTCCGGCCCATCCACGTGGAATACGCAGTGGCCAAAGGCTGCAACGTGTTCATGGAAAAGTCGTTCGCCGTCGATGCCCCCGGCATTCGCCGCGTGTTGAAGGCCGGCGAGGAGGCCGCCAAGAAGAACCTCAAGATCGCCGGCGGCCTGATGAGCCGCCACTACGCGCCGCTGATGGAGGCGGTGCGGCAGATTCACGACGGCGCCATCGGCGAAGTGATCACCTGCTGGGCCTACCGCGAGCACGAGCCGGTGGGTTTCACGCCCAAGTCGCCCGGCATGAGCGAACTGGCCCACCAAATCCGCAACTACAGCAATTTCACCTGGCTCAACGGCAGCTTCCTGTTGGACTGGCTGATCCACAACCTCGACGTCTGTTGCTGGGTGAAGAACGCCTGGCCGGTGTCGGCCCAGGGCCAAGGCGGGCGTCAGGTCCGCACCGAGCCCGATCAGTTGTTCGACCACTACGCGGTGGAATACACCTTTGCCGATGGCACGCGGCTGATGGCCCAAGGGCGGCACATGAACGGCTGTTGGGGGTTCTTTGGCGACGTGATTCACGGGGCGAAGGGCTCGGCCCATCTGGGCGAAGGCGTTGCCAAGCCTCGCATCTACAAGGGCCACGTGCGGAACGCCCGAGAACGTGATCTGGCAGTACCAGGGCCCGCCGTGCGACCATTACCAATACGAGCACGACCTGCTGTTCGAGGCCATCCGCCAGGACAAGCCGTACAACGAGACGGAGCGCTGCGTCAAGGCGGCGATGACGGGCATCCTCGGCCGCATGGCCGCGGAGTCGGGCGTGGAAGTGACTTGGGACGAAGCGATGGCCTCGAACCACGAGTTGGCGCCGGGACTGGATCAGTACACGATGGAATCGAACGCGCCGGTGATGCCCGACGCCCAAGGCCGCTATCCGGTCGCTATGCCGGGCATGACCAAGGTGCTATAATCGGGCAGAGGAGGCGCTCCTGCCGATGATCCGAGATTCCGAACGCTGGCATGCCTTTGAGCGGCAACTGGTCGCCAACCAACAACTCGACTTCACCGAGAACCTTCGCTTGGTCGACGACATGTACGCGTATGCGCAAGACTTGGCAGGTTCTCGGCCGAGGATGCTCTGGAAGGGATCGAGAAGAATATCCGACTGGCCGCGGTGCTGCACCGTGTTCGAAGAACTTCTTAAACAGCTCGCCCTTGGTCTGGACCGCGCCGGACTGCCCTACATGGTGTTCGGCGGGCAAGCGGTCCTGCTTTACGGCGAACCGCGGCTGACGCGAGACATCGACATTACGCTGGGCGTAGACACCGGCCAGGTTGCTGCCCTGCTGCGCGTCATTGAGCAGCGGCATTGGCGAATCCTCGTTGACGACGTTGACGAGTTTCTCAGGCAGACGTTCGTCCTGCCCGTCTTGGATCCGGAGTCCAACATACGCATCGACTTCGTATTCTCGTTGACAGGGTATGAACGACTGGCCATTGAGCGAGGGAAGATGGTGCGATTGGGCGAGGTCGACGTGCGTTTCGTGTCGTTGGAAGACCTGATCGTGATGAAGGTGATATCGGGAAGACCACGCGACATCGAGGACGTCGCTTCCGTAATCCGCAAAAATCCTGGCTTCGACCAAACGCACGTCAGGCGATGGCTGAACGATTTCGACTCCGAACTCGACGGTCATTTCGTCGAAACATTCGAACAAATCATGGCCACGGTGAGGTTCTAACGTCATGCGAAGTCTGGTTTGCCTGTTCTCTGTCCTCCTCGTTTGTCCGGCAACTGCGGCCGAAAAGCCGGCAGACGTGGTCGTCTACGGCGGCACGTCGGGCGGAATCGCGGCCGCTGTTCAGGCGGCACGGATGGGCCGCAGCGTGGTCTTGATCGAGCCGGGCCGCCACCTGGGCGGGCTGACTTCCGGCGGACTCGGCGCCACCGACATCGGCAATAAGGCGGCCATCGGCGGGGTGGCCCGCGAATTCTACCAACGCATCTACCGCCACTACTCGAAACCCGAGGCGTGGAAGCAGGAGTCGTCCGACCAGTACCGCCAACGTCAAAAAACGGCCAGCGACGCCGACACGATGTGGACCTTCGAGCCGCACGTGGCCGAAGACGTGTTCCGCCAGATGCTCGCCGAGGCCGGCGTGCCCGTGGTATTCGGCCAACGGCTCGATTTGAACCGCGGCGTCCGCAAGGAAGGCACTCGGATCACGGCGATCGTCATGGAGTCGGGCCGCGTCTTCCCCGGCCGCACCTTCATCGACGCCACGTATGAAGGCGACTTGATGGCAAAGGCCGGCGTCCGCTACACGATTGGCCGCGAGGCCAACGCCCAGTACGGCGAGACCTTGAACGGCGTGCAGACCAAGAACGCCGTAAGCCACCAGTTCGTCAAGCCCGTCGATCCTTACGTGACGCCAGGCGACCCCCAAAGCGGCCTGTTGCCGGGCGTCCACGCCGGCAGTCCGGGCGAGGAGGGCGCCGCCGACCGCCGCGTGCAAGCCTACAACTTCCGCCTCTGCACGACCGACGTGCCCGAGAACCGCCGCGACTGGCCGAAGCCCGCCGGCTACGATCCGCTCAACTACGAACTTTTGTTGCGGAACTTCGAGGCCGGCGACGATCGCGTCCCCTGGAATCCCATCTGGATGCCCAACCGCAAGACGGACACCAACAACAACTTCGCCATTTCGACCGACTTCATCGGCGCGAGCTACGACTACCCCGAGGCCGACTACGCCACGCGCGATAAAATCGTCGCCCAGCACCGCGATTACCACCTTGGGCTGATGTGGACGCTGGCCAACAGCCCGCGAGTGCCGGAGAAGGTCCGCCGGCAGTTTCAGCGGTTGGCCCTGGCCAAAGACGAGTTCACCGACAGCGACAATTGGCCGCATCAGCTTTACGTCCGCGAGGCGCGGCGGATGCTGGCCGATTACGTCATGACCGAGCACAACTGCCGCGGCCGGCGGGTGGCCGATGATTCCGTGGGGCTGGCGGCCTACACGATGGATTCGCACAACGTGCAGCGCTACGTCGATCTTGAGGGCCGCGCCCGCAACGAGGGCGACGTGCAGGTGGGCGGCTTTCCGCCCTACCCGATCAGCTATCGGTCGATCGTGTCGAAGGCTTTCGAGTGCTCGAACCTGCTGGTGCTCGTGTGTCTGTCGGCGAGCCACATCGCCTACGGCTCGATTCGCATGGAGCCGGTGTTCATGGTGTTGGGCCAATCCGCGGCCACGGCGGCCGTGCAGGCGATCGAGAAGGATTGCGACGTGCAGGCAGTCGAGTATGCTCCTCTTCGGAAGCGACTCTTGAAAGACAAGCAGATTCTCGCGTGGCCGGTGAAGAAGTAGTGAAATCCCCCCTGTTACCACGTCTCTATGCTAGATCTTACGGAACTGCTATAATCCAGAAGTGGGGAGGACGGCGTTGTGCTGCCAGGGAACGGGTTGACCCTGTCGGGATGCCGGACCTGAATTCTGCTCGGTCGTGGCAGCAAATGGCAAGGAGTGGCCACGTGTCCTAGGCGTGATCTGCGGGACTCTCTTCCGGAGGAACATGCGATGCGTATCAAGCGGGTGTTCGTCGAAAGGTTGTTTAATCTCTTCGACCACGACATCAACATGAAGATGGATGATCGGATCACGATCGTTCATGCGCCCAACGGCTTTGGAAAAACGGCGATCCTGCGAATGCTACATGGTCTGTTTCACGGAAGGTATGCCGAGTTGCGCAGCTTTCCGTTTGCGACTTTCGGTGTTGAATTCGAAGATGGCCGGACCTTGACGGTCGAGGGGCAAGAGAGACAGAGGAGCGCCAAGGAATCTAGAAGACCGAGACGTGAGAAGGGTGAGGATCGGTTTCTGGTTTTCTCATTTAACGGCAATAGCCCGTTTGAACTCCCAACGGCAGCCGATCCGCGCACGACAACTTCCGTTAGACGCCGTTGAGCAAATCATACCAGGGCTCACTCGCGTTGGCCCCGAACAGTGGCAAACGCTCGACGGCGACATCCTGGGTGTAGACGATCTTCCTTTTCACTACCCGCAAATTCGACAATTCTTCTCCGGTGCCCCTTCACATGAACCGCCTTGGCTACAGGAGGTGAGGAAGGCAGTCGACGTTCGTTATATTCGCGCCGATCGCCTAACGGCACGCCCTCAACCCGACGGAATGCCGTCCCGCAAACCACCGGCTGTCCTTAGCCCTGCCGTGATGAGATATTCCGAGGAACTCGCCGTCGCAATAAAGGCCACGCTTACTCAATATGCCGAGTTGTCTCAGAGGCTCGATCGTACTTTCCCCGCCCGCCTCGTGGGCCAGTCTGTATCTGAGGGGCTGACTCGTGTAGAGATCAAGCAGCGACTGGACGAGTTCGAGACAAAACGAAGGCGGTTGACGGAATCGGGACTCCTCGATCAGGAAAGTGGTCAAGCTTTTCAGATCCCAACAACGTTTGATGACACCAAGGCAAGCGTCCTGTCGGTTTACGCAGAGGACGTAGATCAGAAGCTGGCAGTATTCGACGAACTTGCCGAGAAGATTGATCTTTTGAAGAGCATTATTAACCGCCGCTTCAAACACAAGCGCATGGTCGTCAGCCGGGACAGCGGAATTCGGTTTACGACGGATACCGGCCAGCCGTTGGATGCGACCAACCTGTCCTCGGGGGAACAGCACGAATTGATTATGCTTTATGAGTTGCTCTTCAAGGTCCAGAGGGACTCGCTGATCCTCATCGACGAGCCGGAGATATCGCTACACATTGCGTGGCAGCAGGAGTTCCTACAAGACCTTTCGGACATGGTGCGATTGTCAGGTTTCGATGTCTTGATTGCTACCCATTCGCCGCAGATTATCAACGATCGGTGGGATCTCACAATCGAGCTGCACGACACACCTGAGCTGCAAGAAGCCGTTCGATGAGACCTCACATTAGTGCCCACGCCGTCGCCAACGGAGTGCGCATGTTACGCACGGAGCACAAAGGTGCGTTGCTGCTCGTCGAGGGCGGGAGTGACAGCCGCGCATTCCGAAATCTTGCGGATGGAAAGAGTTGCCGGATCGTCATTGCTCACGGAAGAGAGAATGCCCTCGTTGCGATGCAGGTGTTGGAGGCAGACAGCTTCGAGGGCGTGCTGGCCGTCCTTGATGCCGATTTCAGCCGGCTCGAAAGGGCTCCGCTAATATCGGGGAACATCCTGTCCACTGACCTGCACGATCTCGAATGCATGATGCTCGCTTCACCCGCATTCGATAAACTCGTGGGTGAGTTCGCCGATCGTGCGCGCGTTCAGAAGTTCGAGGGTGACGTAGGATGTGCGCTGGTGGAATCGCTGGCGAAAAATGCGATGCCGCTTGGTTACCTACGATGGGTATCTCTTCGGAAGAGGTTTGACCTGCGATTCGACGAGTTGAGTTTCCATAAATTCGTAGAAACAGGCGACCTCCACATAGATGTCGGACGACTTATTCGAGCAGTCAAGGATCACTCACAACGCCATGACATCCCTGATTCACACCTCGAACAAGAACTCGCAGCCATCGCCAAGCCCGGTCACGATCCTTGGGAGTTATGCTGTGGCCACGACCTTCTGGAAATCCTTTCGCTGGCCCTACGCTCCACCGTCGCCAGCCGGAACGCGCATGAGGTGAAGCGTGAGACGCTGGAGCGCGAGTTGAGACTTGCTTATCAAGACACATACTTCCAGCAGACCGATCTCGCGCGGGCGATCCGCGAATGGGAACATGCCAATCCTCCCTATCGGGTTCTACCCAGCCGATAGCGCGCGTCATCGGCCGCGGTGTCACTCCATTGCCGCCAGCAGTTCGGCCGCGTAATCGCCGATCTCGTCGAGCACCTGCTCCCGCGGCTTGGTGGCAGTCTCGGCGATGCGGCGAACAATGGCCGAGCCGACGATCAGACCGTCGGCCACGGGGGCCAACAGACGGACGTGCTCCGGACGGCTGATGCCGAAACCGATGCAGATCGGCAGCGGCGTCTGTCCCCGCAGCCACTTGACGTTCTCGACGATTTCCGGCGGCAGGGCGGTCCGCTCGCCCGTGATCCCGCTCACCGAAACGTAATAGATGAAGCCCGTGGTCCGCTCCGCGATCCGCAGGGCCCGATCGCGGGGCGTGGTGGGGGTGATCAGTTGGATGAGCGAGAAATCCTCGCGGCGGCAGATCGCGGCCAGCGGGCCGGCCTCTTCGACGGGCAGGTCGGGCACAATGGCCCCGGCAACGCCGGCCGCCTTCGCGTCGACCACGTACGCCTCCAGCCCGTGCCGGAAGACGATCGCGTAGCTCAGCATCGTGACGATCGGTGGGGGGCGCCCGTGCGGCTGGCCGCCGTGCCGGCGGCCGCTAAACGATCTCCCAATCTGCCGGCGGCCGCTAAACGATCAACTGCCGTGTCGGCGGCAGTCAAACGGCCGACCATCGCCAGAATGTCCGCCAGCTTCGTCTTGTGACTGAGGGCGCGGGTGTACGAGGCCTGGATTACCGGCCCGTCGGCCACCGGATCGCTATAGGGGATGCCCAACTCGACGAGGTTGCACCCCCGCGCGGCCAGTCGGCGGATGACCTCCGCGGTGAACTCCAAGTCAGGGTCGCCGGCGGCCACAAACGGCATGAAGGCCTTGCGGCCGGCGGCGCGAAGCTGGCGGAAGAGTGTGTCAATGGCGGACATGGGGCGGGAGGGAATGATGAATGATGAATGATAAATGATGAACGAACAACTGCATCCTCTTTACTGACCACTGACCACGATCCGCTAAAACTCCACTCCCCTGAGCCGGGCCACTTCCGCCGCGTCCTTGTCGCCGCGGCCGGAGAGACAAACGACGATGATTTCCTCGGGCTTGCGTCGTGACGCAATCTTGATGGCCTCGGCCAGGGCATGAGAACTTTCCAGGGCGGGCAGAATGCCTTCCATCCGCGCCAGGGTGTCGAAGGCGTCGAGGGCCTCCGCGTCCTGCGCGCTGGTGTACGTCGCGCGGCCGGTCTCCTTCCAATAGCTGTGCTCGGGTCCGGTGCCGGGATAATCCAATCCGGCGGAGATGCTGTGAACGTCGCAGGTCTGCCCGTCCTCGTCCTGGAGCACGTAGCTGTAGCTGCCGTGCAATACGCCGGGCCGGCCGAGGCAGAGGGTGGCGGCATGTTCGCCGGGCTTCGACGATCGCCCGCCCGCCTCGACGCCCACCAGGGCCACGCCGTTGTCGGCAACGAACGGATAGAACATGCCGGCCGCATTGCTGCCCCCGCCGACGCAAGCCACGATCGCGTCGGGCAGCCGGCCCAATTGTTCCAGGCACTGCCCGCGCGTCTCCCGGCCGATGATCGACTGGAAGTCCCGCACGATCCTGGGGAAAGGGTGCGGCCCGACGACCGAACCGAGGCAGTAATGGGTGGTTTCGGAAGAGCTCATCCAGTCGCGGAAGGCCTCGTTAGTGGCGTCGCGAAGGGTCCGCGAGCCGCTGCGGACAGGACGAACTTCGGCCCCCAACAGCTTCATGCTGAACACGTTGGGCCGCTGCCGACGAATGTCCTCCTCGCCCATGTAAACCACGCACTCCAACCCGAAGCGGGCGCAAGCCGTCGCGGTCGCCACGCCATGTTGTCCGGCGCCGGTCTCGGCGATCACGCGCCGCTTGCCCATGCGGCGAGTCAGCAAGGCGTGACCGAGGGTGTTGTTGATCTTATGGGCCCCGGTGTGGTTGAGGTCTTCCCGTTTGAGGTAGATTCGCGCCCCGCCGCAATGTCCGGTCAGCCGCTCGGCAAAGTACAACGGCGAGGGCCGGCCCACGTAGTGCCGATACAGCCAATCGAGTTCCTCGTGGAACTTCGGATCGACGATGGCCTTTTCGTACTCGGCCGCCAGTTCGTCGAGGGCGTGGGTCAGGGTCTCGGGGACGTAGCGGCCGCCAAACGGCCCAAAGCGGCCGGCGGCATCGGGAACGTGGGCAGAAAGGGGCATACGGACAAGCTCGCTCGGTTCGGGGGGGAAGGCTCCATTGTCCAATGGCCCCCCAAGCCAGTCAAGGGACCTCGCGCCGAAGCGGTCTTCGGGCCGGCGACAGCAGGGCCAATCAGTTTTCCCAAGTCCGGCTGTAGGAGGCGACTCCAGTCGCCGATTTCCGGTTGTTTTCAAGCAATCGGCGACAGGAGTCGCCTCCCACAGTGAATAACTGATCGGCCGGGCCGGCGGCACGCCAACCCTTTCCCGGGCGGGCTGCGAGGGATAGAATACGCCGGCCGATGGGCCGGACACAACCATGAGAAGCTCCCTAACCGCGATGGCCGTCGTTGTCGGCGTGGCCGCGATCGGGGACGCGCTCGCCGGGGGACAGGTGCGCGCGGCCCAGCAGCAGGCGGCGCTGGAAGGATCCGACTGGCCGACCGAGCGGGTCGAAATGCTCGACGGCCGGCAGTGCCTCGGATTGGTCGAGTCGGAGGACGAATCCTGGGTGAACCTGGTGCAGATCCAGCGCACGCCGGGACGGCCCATGTCCTTGGTGGTTCGCCCCATCGAGCGGCGGCAAGTGGCCGCGGTCGTCCGGCTCGACGGGCCGCAACGGGCCGAGTTGCAGCAGCGGATCGAACAGTTCGTCAACCGCGCGCCCATCGAGGCCGGCCGCATGGACGCCGTTCACCTCGATCAGATCCGGCTGGACGGCGGCCGACTGAGCCACTACCGCGGCAAGTGGTTCTCGCTGGATAGCACGGTCGACGAACCGACCACGCGGCGGATCATCGTTCGCGTGGAGCAGATCTTTACGGCCTATCGCCAGGTGCTGCCGCCGCGCGTCGAATCGCCGCGCATTCCCCGACTGCTCGTATTCGGCTCGACGGACGAGTACCGCGCCGATCTGGATCGCCGCGGCGTGAAGATCGATAGCCAGGCCTGTTTCCTTCAGGACAAGAACCTGGTGGTGGCGGCCAGCGAGATCACCCGCTTCGCTGCCGAACTGGCCAGCGTCAACGCCCGGCACGAGCAACTTCGCCGCGAGTTGGACGAGATGGAGAAGCATTCGCAGCAACAGATCCAGGATCTCGCCCGGCGATTGCAGCAGGAGGTGACCGACAAGCGGGAGATCGCCCGGCTGCTGAACATCGAGAAGCGCAAGGTCCAGGAACCGCTCAACAAGAAGCAGAAGGAGATCGGCCGTTACGACCGCGAGAACGCGCAGGTTTTCGACAAGGTCACGCGGCAGATGTTTACGCGGCTCTACCACGAGGCGTTTCATGCCTACTTGGAGAACTGCGTCTACCCGCACGACCGCCACGACGTGCCGCTGTGGCTCAACGAAGGGCTGGCCGTGCTGTTCGAAGGCGGCACGTTGGACGCGGGCACGCTGCGAATCGACGCCCCCGACGCCACGGCGCTGCGGCGGCTGAAGGCCGATCTCGCGGGAGACCGGCCGCTAACGCTGACGGCCTTGCTGGCTGGCGATCGCGGCCGCTTCGCCCCCTCGCGCCGCCGGGCCACAAGACTCCGATCGCTACTACTTGTACGCCTGGGGGCTGGTCTACTACCTGACGTTCGAGAAGCACCTGCTCGGCAGCGCCGCGATGGATCGATACGTCGATCCCGCGGCCGCCGCCAAGGCCCCCGTGGAACGATTCGAGCAATTAGTCGGCGTGCCGCTCCCTCAATTCGAAGCCGAGTGGCGGCGATTCGTGGCGAAATTGCGGTGAGGCCGGGGTGTTAATTGCGGTTCTCGTTGAGTTTGATGATCTCGTGGCCTGCTTTCCGAGCCCACGGCGGCGCGGTATACTTTGGGTATGGCTTCCGTCGAGCAAATTACGACCGCCGAACAACTCCTTCACGCCCCGGGCCTGGGGCGCTGCGAATTGCTGCGCGGAGAACTTATCATGATGTCGCCCGCGGGATCACGGCACGGCGCGATTGCCGCCAGGATGGCTCACCTGTTGCTCAACTTCGTGGAGCGAGAAAAACTGGGTGAAGTGCTGGGCGCCGAGACGGGCTTCGTGATTGCGTCCGATCCCGATACCGTCCGCGCACCCGACGTGGCGTTTCTCCGCGCGGATCGCGTTCGCGGAGGACTGCCGCAGGGGTTCTTTCCGGGCGCGCCCGATCTGGCGGTCGAGGTCCTTTCTCCCGAGGATCGGGCGAGCGAAGTGCTCGCCAAGGTGGAGGACTGGCTGATCGCCGGCTGTCGTGCCGTATGGGTAGTCGATCCGAAGACCCGCACCGTCACCGTCTATCGCCACGGCGGCGACGCTGTCATCCTGAAGACGACCGACACGATTCCCGGCGGCGAAGTTCTCCCCGGTTTGGAACTCCCCGTGGCCAACGTCTTCGCCTGATCGCCGGTTCGGCCGATCAGCGGGCGACGGGCGAATCGATGGCCGCCCGCATCACCCGCCAGGCGAGCAGGCCGCACTTCTGCCGCTTGGGGGCCAAAGGGATGCCCAACAGATCGAGCATGTCTTGCCGGGTGAATTCCCGCACGCCGTCGACGTGCTGGCCATCGAACTTTTCGACGAGCATCGACGCGGCGGCCTGGCTGATGCAGCAGCCGTCGCCGTCGAAGCACAGATCCCTGAGCATCCCCTGATCGTCGATCTGCAACTCGAAGCGGACCGTATCGCCGCACAGCGGGCCGGTGTCCTCGTGCGCGTGGGTACACTGCGGACACCGCCCACGCTTGTGCGGGTCTTCGTAATGGTTGTGGATGCGTTCGGGGTAGAGTTCTTCGCGGTCGGGAACCGTGGCGTGGCCGCACGACGGGTTGACGTCCCCGCCGGCCGACACGCATTGCGGCGACCGCCCGCGATGGTTGGATTCTGGAGACATCTTCTTGTTTGTAGGACGGATTTCCCAATCCGTCCCAAGGCGGGACGGACTAGAGTCTTGAGAAATCCGTCCTACGTTTGAACCACCAACGTAGTCCTCGTTCAGGCCACTAGCTGATCAAATCGATTTCCAGCTTGAGCATCTCGGCGAGTTGCCGCATTTCGGCGGTATAGTCGCCGTAGACCCACTGCATGTGGCCGCCGTAATCGGCCCGCTTGCGGTCGAACTCGTCGAACTTCCCTGCCGGAGGCTGGATTTCGGCGTTCACCGAGCAGCCGATGGCATCCTCGCCCCAGCCCGTAGCGCCCACGAGCGTGCCCCGCAGCACGAGAACCTTGTTGGCGGAGGGATTCACGCGGGCTACGGTGACCGTTTTCTCGCGATTGTTCATGAAATCGACCACGGCCTTGGTTCCCCACCCCGAGTTGGTGAACCGCGCCAGTTGGTAGGGCAGATCGGGCTGGTCGAACCCGTTCATCTTTAGCCCCGGCACGCTGTGGTTGATCCGGAAGGCGCCCTTGACCCGTGCGCTGCGGTCGCAGTTGCCCATGTGCGACGACTTGTTCGACACCGACATCAGCATCCGCATGGCCAACAGCGCGCTCAAGTCGCTCTCGCACGACGACGCGATCTGCTGATCTTTCATCAGCGTGTGGATCAGGCAGGGGGTGATCGTCCATTTCTCCGGCAACCGGCTCGCGCAGAAATCGAAGCAGTCGATGGTGAAGGCGTTGCAGGCGTGCTTGCGCATCAAGTTGTTCACGGTCTGCTGGAACTGGCAACTGCGGACCACGTACTTGCGGTCGATGTACGACTTGTCGGCCTTGCGGAGCAAAGCATCGGCAGCCTGCTCCGCGGCCTCGGTGGCCTGTCTGCTCGCCAGAACCTGTTCCATTTCGTCGGTAAGCGCCTGATACGAGACGGATTTGACGGCGACACCCAGGCGTTTTTCCAGCCCCGCCGCGTCCCATACGCCCAGTCCACATTCGCCCGGCAAGCCGCGATCGGTCACCGAGAGCACCTTGGTCTGGCTGAACACCTTTCTGGCCCGCAAGACCAACAACAGCTTCCTGAGCCCCTCGATGTCGTTGGCCGCGCAAAGTCGTCCGTGGTCACGAAACACTCCAGGCCCTTGCTTCGGGCAAAGGAGGCGACGTGGGCCCATCGCGTACTGTTGCCTCGGAAGATCAGCGGCTTGTGGAAGTGCTCGGCGACCTCGTAGCCGACGTGGCCGGTGAAGGGATCGACGAAATAGGCGTCGGCCGCCTGGCTCTCCGCCGCCAGCTTGTTCCACTGCTCGGGCGCGATAATGAAGTCTTCCTTGAACGTCAGATGCGTCGGCTCCAGGAACCGTACGCCCGGCACGCTGCTGAAGTCCCAGCCCCGAATCTGCGCCGCCATTCTGGCCAAGCTCTTCTCCGCGTCGATCTTCTCCTGGCTGGGCGGCACGGCCTTCCAGCGGCACGGCCCTTCCCACGAGTCCGAGTGGATCATGCTGATCATCACGGGCTTGATGCTGAACACCACGTCGCAAGGCTGGGTGAGGCCGCTGCCGCCCAACGGAGCCGCGCCTGCCGCGTCAGCGGCGGCCGTGCCGCGAGCCGCCGGAGCGGCATCGGCCGACGCACCCAGAACCATCGTCCCCAGGCCGGCGCCCAGGCCGGCGCCAAAAAGTCGCGTCGCTTCATTTGTGTGCTCCTTGTGATGACCGAGAACGGCGCTTCGGCCCGCGTGGCGCGAGCGCCGCACGATTTCGAGACCCGTCAACAGGGGCCATGCTACCATTCCCCAGTCTCTTCTGCAAGCTTTTGGAGCGACAGACTTTCCGCGGGCCTGCGTCGCAGCCGGCGACTTCCCCGGCCAGTCGCGTCGCGATCTGGTTTTTTGCGAACAGATTTCGCCGATGGCGATTCGGCAGGCGTGCAATTCTCGCATGCGGGCGTTCGATATTGGCGGGGGACCGGCCGATTGACATTCCCGAGCCACATCCCTAAGCTTGTGGTGGGAACTGACCAATCATGACTATCATGCCATCCAAGCGAATATTGATTGTCGGCGGCGTTGCCGGAGGCGCCTCGTGCGCCGCGCGGCTCCGCCGCCTGGACGAGTTTGCCGAGATTTTCCTCTTCGAGCGGGGCGCCGACGTCTCGTTCGCCAATTGCGGCCTGCCCTACTACGTCGGCGACGTGATCGCCGACCGCAAGCGGCTGCTGGTGGCCACGCCTGAGCGGTTCCGCGACATGTTCAACGTCGAGGTACGCACGCGGCACCAGGTCTGCCGCGTCGATCACCGGAAGCAGGTCATTGAAGTGCTCAACGTTCAGACGGGCGGCTTGAGTGAAGAGCGCTACGACGCGCTGGTGCTGGCCCCCGGCGCCGAGCCGGTGCGGCCGGCGCTGCCCGGCATCGACTTGCCCGGCGTCTTCACCCTCCGCAACCTCGACGACACCGATCGGATCCACGAGTGGATTTCCCGCCACCGCGTTGCCCGGGCGGTCGTCGTGGGCGGGGGCTACATCGGCCTGGAAATGGCCGAGAACCTCAGCCGGCGCAGCCTCAACGTGACCATCCTGGAACTCACCGGCCAGGTGATGCCACCGATGGATCCTGAGATGGTCGCTCCCGTCCATGAGGAACTGCGCCGGCAGGGGGTCGATCTACGGCTGCGCGACGGCGTGGCCGCCTTCGAGCCGGGGCCCGAGGAGACGATCTGCGTGGTGACCCAGAGCGGCGAGCGAATTGTCGCCCGGTTGGCAATCGTGGCCGTGGGCATCCGCCCCGACGTGCGGCTCGCCCGCGATGCGGGGCTGGAACTGGGGCCGACCGGCGGCATCCGCGTCGACGACCAGATGCGCACCAGCGACCCGCACATTTTCGCGGTCGGCGATGCCGTCGAAGTCCGCGATTTCGTCACCGGACTCGCCGCCCTGATCCCGCTGGCTGGGCCGGCCAACCGCCAGGGCCGCATCGCCGCCGACGTGATCTGCGGCCGCGACGCTCACTTCCGCGGTTCGCAAGGAACCGCCGTGGTTGGCGTCTTCGACCTGACCCTGGCCATGACCGGGGCGAGCGAGAAATCGCTCTGCCGGGCCGGAATTCCCTTCCAAAAGTCGTACACCCATTCCGCCCATCACGCCTCCTACTATCCCGGCGCCGAACGCATCACCTTGAAATTGCTGTTTGCGCCCGAGTCCGGCCGCGTCTTCGGCGCGCAGGCCGTGGGCCGGGCAGGAGTCGAGAAACGCATCGACGTCATTGCCATGGCCATCCAAAAAGGGGCTACCGTCTTCGATCTCGAAGAGGCCGATCTCTGCTACGCGCCGCAATACGGCAGCGCGAAAGACCCCGTCAACATGGCCGGCTTTGTGGCGGCCAACATCCTCCGCGGCGACGTTGCCGTGGGCCAATGGTCCGACTGGAAGCAGCAGCGTGCCGACGGCGACGGGCCGGTGACGCTCGACGTTCGCGCCGCCACGGCGGTGGCCACCGGCGCCATCCCCGGCACGATCCGCATCCCGCTGGGCGAGCTTCGTGCGCGGCTCAACGAATTGCCCCGCGATCGCGAGATCTGGGTCCATTGCGGCGTCGGCCAGAACTCCTACTACGCCGTCCGTCTGCTTACGCAGCGCGGATTCAAGGTCCGCAACCTGTCGGGCGGATTCATCTCGCATAGAATGGAGGGGTGATCGTCTACCCTATGCGAGCCTCGTGCGACGGATTGGAGGAACCGTCCTGCATCGTCCCCCTTCATTGAGGACAATTTCTTTCTGAACCTTCCGATACCTTGTTGCGGTTCCGGGGTTCAATCAACGGACCTGTGGTGCGCTCCGCGAGTCTTTGCGCCACCGGCGACTGTCAAAAAGGCCTGTGTCAATCGTCGCCTCCGTCACAGCCTGGGGCATGGACAACTGGAGACACCCACTGTCTAATAGTTGCTGGAACGGTGATCGCGAGTTCGGTTTCCTGAGAAGAGGCGTCTACGCAAGGTGGCGGCGTTTCCGGCGCAATTGTCGGAGGCGGCATCTTCTCCCTTAGCTGCGCTCGTCTCCCCATCGCAGGGAATCACCACGGGCTCGTGTTGGCTGGGCGGCCTTGGCGGAGGCAAGCCGCCGACAAACGACGGGAAGTTGTCCGACCGTGCGTCCTGCCCTTGTTGAAGCATGAATATGGAAAGACCCCAAGAGCCACCGTCGTTCGATCTTGGATTTAGCCTCCTGGCGGGGGCACTGGCGGGCTTCGTCGTGGCCGTTGAGACGAGCTTGCTGGTGTTGCTGATTTGGGGACTCGGTTCGCCCGCCAACGTCAACTTCGAAAAGATCGCCTGGTTCTCGCCGGAGAGCGCCGCCCTGGTGGTGATCGGCCTGCTGGTGGCCGGGGTGATCGGCGGGCTCTTGTCGGCTGTCGTTTCGCGGCTTGCCCCGGCGACCCGTCAATTGGCGACTAATGCGGTGTTTTCGCTCTGGGTGCTGGGGTCTTTCGTCTACGCGGTCTTCGGCGGCATTCGCGTGTCGCTCGTGGCCCCCTTGCTGGCGATCGATGCCCTGCTGGCGTTCGCTCTGGCGATTGTCGCCTATCTCGTGTGGCGCACGTTGTTGCGGTGGCTCAGACGAGGCTACGTCTGGAGAGTCGTCCTGGCAGTCGTGACAATGAGCGCCAGCCTGTGGCTTCCCCTGGCCGTGTACCTCGCTACATCGTAGCGAAGGGGAGAAGAGCCGTGCCGGCCAGGACAATCGTTAAATACGCCGGCCCTCCTTCAGGCAGACCATCCACGTACGGCTCTGCCAGCTTCCGCTCGGCGGTCCACTGGAGTTCGACGACCTGCCACGGCCAAACCACCTCGGCCGCTCCCAATTGACCGGCTTCGCACGCCAACACGATTGCCGCGGCCACGGCAGCGCATTGCAGGTTTCGCATCTTGATGTCCTCTCTTCACCTTCCAGACGAACCGCGACGAAGACGGCGGATCAGCCCGACTCTTGACGCAGAGAATGGCGAGCAATTAGACGTCTGCCCTCTTGTCTTCCCTACGTTTCCTTCCGCGGAATTGGGTGACCTGGAACAGCCGTCATGTCTTTCGCGCGTCTTAGAACCCCCGCGCCGCCTGGACGTCGGCGAAATCGCGGACGTGATAGTCGATGCCCACGTAGTCCAACACGCGGCAGAGCGAGCGGACCGCCACGCCCATGCCGTCCGGGCCGCTGAATCCGCCGAACTGCCCGCCGCCCTTGAGGTGCGGCTCCATGTCGAGGAAAACGCCGGGGATGCCGCGGCGGCGGAGCTTCCGCTCCACCGAAGGCAGAATGCTGCGGAAGTCGCGCAGAATGGCCTCGTGGCCGCTATCGCCGATGTCGGAGGGCACGAAGTGCTTCAGGGCGCCCTCGTCGATGTGGCCCCCCTTCGGCCCCGATCCGGGCGAGCGGTAGTCCTTGATGTGCATCCAGCCCAGTCCCGGTTTCATGGCCAGGTACTGCTGGAACAGTTCCGCCGGAGAGTAGCCCTGCGTCAGGATGTTGCCCGCATCGAAAATCAGCATCATGGCCGGGTGGTTCACCTTCCGGTGAATCTCGGCCAGGATTTCGCCCGTGCTACCCACCAGGTTGGCTTCGACTTCCAGGCCGAACGTCAGATCGGCGCGGTGGCAAACCTCGGCGATCTGGCCCAACTGATCGACGACCTGCGGCAGGTACTCCTGCGCGTCGCTGTCGCGAGGGTGATAGAACGAGAACCCGCGGATCAACTTGGCCTCGAAGGCGTGGGCCAGTTCACACGCCTTTTTCACTTCGCCGGCCAGGTACTTCTTGAACGGCAGGTAGACATTCTTCGTGCCATCGTCGACGTCGCGCAGTTTCACCTTGCCGATGGGCGAGCCGATCGACGAGACGTTCAGCCCGTACTCGTCCTCCATGTGGCGGATCTTCTGGATTTCAGCCACCGTCAGCTTCATCACGTTCTTGATGCCGCTGCCGACGTCGATGAACCGCAAGCTGTAGTACTGCAATCCCAACGCGGCGAAGGCGGCAAACTGCTGCACCGCCGTCTTCTCGTTGGCGGCTTCGTCGGCAAATCCGGAGAGAATTACGCTTGGTTGTTCGGCCATGGCGGGGATTGGTGATTGGGGACTTGAGGTTTGGAATTAGAATCCATAGCCGCCGGCGGAAGCCGGCGGTTGAAATCGTCTGCTTGTCATTACTTGCCTGTCTGCTGACCGCCGGCCGCGGAGCACTCATGGCAGACGGTCACGGTGGTGGTAATCCCGCCCCGCGGCGTGAAGGCCGCCCGTAGCGTCATCTGTCGCGGAAGGAGCACAGCGGTCAGGTCGTCCAGGATGCGGTTGGCCGCGTGCTCGTAGAAAATGCCCTCGTTGCGGTACTGCTGGAGATACAACTTCAGACTCTTCAACTCCACGCACTTGGCGTCGGGGATATAGGTAATGGTCAGGGTTCCGAAGTCGGGCTGACCCGTCTTGGGGCACACGGACGTGAACTCCGGGCAGACGATCTCAACGGTGTAATCCCGGTCGGGATACGGATTGTCGAACGTCTCCAGGACGTTGCGAAAACGGTCGTCCACGCGGCTGCTCCTTTCCTCCGAGGAACCATTGTGGCATGATATAAGGTTCGGGAAAAGGGGGCGGCCAAGGGTTCAGAGGTCAGGGTTCAGGGTTCAGCGGTTACAATCGTGGTTCCGTCAGCTTCTCAGATCCCTGAACCCTAAACCCTGTTCCGTGTCCGTCTATCGCCCACTGGAGTCGCTCGTAAGACGCCGTCAATGACCACAACCAATCCATCGACCGAGAAACCGGCCGTAGTCCTTCTTTCCGGGGGGCTCGACTCCGCCACCGCCGCCGCCATCGCCCGGCACGAGGGCTTCTCGCTCTGCGCCTTGTCGGTGGATTACGGCCAGCGGCACCGCTTCGAGTTGGAGGCCGCCCGGCAAGTGGCCGGGTCGTTGAACGTCCGGCGACATGTTGTGTTGTCGGTCGGCCTGGCGCAGATCGGCGGCAGTGCCCTGACCGATGCCATCGACGTGCCGAAAGATCGCGCGACCGAGGAAATGTCGCACGGCATCCCCGTGACGTACGTGCCTGCGCGAAACACGGTGCTCCTCTCGTTGGCGTTGGCCTATGCCGAGGTGCTGGGCGCGGCCGACATCTTTATCGGCGTGAACGCCATCGACTACAGCGGCTATCCCGACTGCCGGCCGGAATACATTGCCGCCTTCGCCGCGCTGGCCAACCTGGCCACCAAGGCGGGCGTCGAGGGGCAATTGAAGTTCGCCATCCACACCCCCTTGATCCGTTGGACCAAGGCTGAGATCATCCGCCGCGGCCTGGAATTGGGCGTAGACTACAGCCTCACGCATTCCTGTTACGACCCCGATCCGGCCGGCACGAGTTGTGGCCGCTGCGATTCCTGCTCGTTGCGGCGAAAGGGATTCGCCGAGGTGGGCGTGAGGGATCCCTTGAAGTACAGGGATGAGGGATGAAGGTCGCCGAGATTTTTCGCTCGATCCAAGGTGAAGGACGCCTGACCGGCACCGAGAGCGTCTTCGTGCGCACCAGCGGCTGCAACCTGCGCTGCGGCTACTGCGACACGTCGTACGCCTCGTGGACGCCCGAAGGCGAAGAGCTTTCCGTGGACGAGATTCTCGCGCGGGTGGGCGAGCTACGGGCGTCGCCGCGGCCGCCTTTCCTGGCCGCCTTACCGTCGCCGCCCGATGCGGCATCCCCGCCGCCGGGCGACGTGCGGCACGTCGTTCTCACCGGCGGCGAGCCCATGCTCTTTGCCGAGTCGATCCCGCTGACCGCCCGGCTTTCTGCCGCGGGCTGGCACGTCACCATCGAGACCTCCGGCACGCTTTACCTGCCGGTGACGTGCGATCTGATGTCGATCAGTCCGAAACTTTCGAACTCCACGCCGTCGCCGGAGCGGGACCCGCGGTGGACGTGGCGCCACACGCTCAACCGGCACGCGCCGGAGGTGATCCGCCGTCTCGGCGCGGAGTACGATTGCCAATGGAAGTTCGTGATCGACCGACCGGGGGATTGTGGCGAAGTCGAGGCATACCTGGCGGAATTCCCCGAGATCGAGCGCGGCCGCGTGATGTTGATGCCGCAGGGCGTGGACCTGGACGCCCTGGCTCAGAAGGAGGCTTGGCTGGGACCCTATTGTGACCGGCAAGGCTTCCGGTTGTGTCCACGGCGGCAGATTGAATGGTTCGGCACGGTGCGCGGAACGTAGCGTGGCCAAGGGTCCGCCCAAAGATAGGTTCATCACTTGAGTGGCACGCCCTGAAAGGGCGTGGCGGGCGTGAGAGCCGGGTTGGGCGATTCCTCACGCCCTTTCAGGGCGTGCCACCCCGAAGAACGTTGGAAAACTCATCGGGGTCAAACCAATCGCCGCACTTTCTCCCCTGATCCAACCAGACGCAAGAGAAGCCATCGTTTTCAACTCATAGCTCTTTTAGGGCGTCACTTCGATTTCCGGCTAATCCTCCAATCTTCATAGCCACCTTCCCTTTTTCGCCACCACCGAGCCGTATCCCAAATCTTGCACTTCGGCAGTGCTGCCTGCAGTTTCTGGACGCCTCCCGCGCTAACTGCGGTGTACCCAATCGCCAGCGATTGGAGCCCAACCAACCCTTCGACGTGTGCCAACCCGGCATCCGTCACTTCGGTATCCCGCAGGCTTAGAACTCGGAGATGGGTTAGCCCTTTAACGTGTTCCAGAGCGGCATCGGTTACCGCGGAGTGCTCCAAGGTCAGCGATTGGAGGTGGCCCAAACCTTTAAGGTGTTCCAGCCCGACACCGGTCACCTCGGTGCCATCCAACGTGAGCGATTGCAGTTTTGCCAACCCTTTGAGATGTTCCAGTCCCGCATCAGTCACCTTGCTGAAAGATAGGTCCAGCTCTTTGAGGTTCACCAAGCCGCTAATGTGTTCCAGGCCCGCATCGGTCACTTCCACGCTTAGATACAGCGTTTGGAGATTGCTTAAGCCTTCCAGGTGCGCCAGCGCCGCATCGGTCACGCGGGTTTCGCGAAAGCTCACAGCAACAACTGATTTATCCGGGCTCTTTTCATCCGTGAGGACATCGCCGTGGAGTTTCGTAATTTCGGTAACGGCCTTCGCCTCTTTGGGGTTGACCTTTGAGGTACAACCCACAAGAACGCAACCAACGGACAAGGTGGCGATAGCGATAGAATGGCGATGCATGGTGCCTTCTTTTCCCGTAAACAGGGTGCCCCCACCTTAGTAGACATGCCGGTCAAAGTCAAGGGGGGTGGCGACCAACACAAACCGGTGCGGGTCACTGCCTCTTGCTGACGATCCATCCGCCCGTCAGCCTCAGTCCATTGAGGACCTGCCTGAGAATTTTGTCTTCGTCCCGCTCGCTCCGAATTTGCCGGATGCAACGGGTAATCTTGAGACGTTCCGCCTCAGGTAGGACATCGCGCACGGCGGCCACGACGCCTTCGACATTGGCCAGCCGGCCCCACTGGGCGCAGACCAGGGAAACTTGCTGCGCGGTTATGCCAAGATCGGCCGCCACGGCATCCACAGCCTCGGCGGCCAGATGATCCGGCACCACGTCGACGTGCGTCACTACGTAGACGATGGGAGGCATGATACGCTTTGGGTCGCTAGCGCAGAACTCGTGGACGCTGCGCAACAGTTCGCGGTCCGCCTTGCGCACCGCCGAACGGGCATTGCAGACCATGACCAGCAGGTCGCACTCTTCGATCTCGCGGAAAAGCCGCGGGAACGGGTCTCCCTCATCGGCGACGGCGCCGTAGCCGGGCATGTCGCGGAGGATGAGGCTTGGCAGCCCCTCCGGCCGGCACTCGTACAGGTCTACGCTTTCGGTGGCGGGGAGCGAATCGACCGGGGCCCGCATCTCGCCCAACAAGGCGTTGATGAGGCTCGACTTGCCCGACTTCACCTGCCCCACCACCAGGATTTGCAGCGGCTCCTGCTCGAACGGGATGCCCACGACCCGCGCGGAAATGCGAGGGCGACATTCGTCGTCGAGGACGAACCCGCCGCTATAGAGTTGGATGGCGTAATGACCGGCCTTGGTGACGCAATAGTCGATCGCCCATTGCTTCACCCCGGCGGCGGATTTTGTGGCCAGGTTCTGGCCCAGGTGGTCCTGTACCTCCTGCACCAGTGCCGTGGCCGGGCGCAACACCATTCGCCGAATGCGGTTCAACTGCCACAGATACCCGCTGATCCCCCACCCCAGTTCGCCCTTCTCTTTCCACCACAGCAATCGGCCCAGCGTCACGGTGTTGCCCCAGGGCACGTTCTCGACGAACGCCCGGCGAAAATCGCGGGCGACCAACTCCACCAGGGCCGCGATATGGGCCACGGGCACCTGCAACGCCGGCCGTTGCTCGTGCGGACGGAACTTGCCGGCCACGGTTTCCAGCACTTCCAGCAGCACTTCCGGCACGACCTTCTCCAGGACGTCCGGCCGGTCCAGCAGGGGATCCTGGGCCTGCAATCGCCGCGAAATCTCCTGCACGGCCTCCTGTCCTGCGGCGGTCGAGGCCGGGGCGGGCGCGGGCAAAGCGGCGGTTCGCGGAAAGACGAGCCGCCGTGCCCATTCCAACAGCGCCAGGCCGGCCAGCGTCGGCACGCCCGTGCTCGGGGCCTATGCGATCACCTGGCCCTGGGCCCGGGTGAGCACCTTGGTTTTCCTGCTGATCTTCGTTACCATCATCGACGTGCCGGCCTTGGTGGTGCTGGGCGCATGGTTCGTTGCCCAGTTGGTGGCGGGCCAGGAATCATTGCGGCAGGCGACAGCGGGCGGGGTGGCGTGGTGGGCCCACGTCGGCGGCTTCGTGGCGGGCGTCGTGCTGATGCCGCTGCTGAGCCTCGTGGCCGGCGGATCGCAGAACGAAGAACACACGATTGACACTTGAAAATGGGCCGTCGCGCACTCCGAAAGCTGGACCCTTCGATCGACTTGACCGGACGCCTGAAGACGTTCGAGCAGTTGCCGCAGCCCTGGAACGCGGCGACGCTCTTCGGACGAATCGCCCCTTTGGAGATGGAGGTCGGCTCGGGCAAAGGACTCTTCTTGCGGAGCGCGGCCGCGGCCCAGCCGGACGTAGACTTTTTGGGCATCGAGGTCGTGCGGAAGTACGCCGAGTTCTCGGCCGCCGGTCTTGCCAAGGCCGGTCTGACGAACGCGATGATCGTCAACGCCGACGCCCTGCGACTTTTCCACGAACTGATCCCGGACGGCTCGCTCTCCGCCGTACACGTCTATTTTCCCGATCCGTGGTGGAAGAAGCGGCACAAGAAGCGGCGGGTGATGCGGGAATCGTTTCTGCGCGACGTCGAGCGGACCCTGCGGCCCGGCGGACTGCTTCACTTCTGGACCGACGTGGAGGAGTATTTCCAGACGACGCTCGAACTGATGCCCGCATTTACGACGCTGCAAGGGCCGCTGCCTGTGCCCGAGACTCCCGCCGAACACGACATGGCCTATCGCACGCACTTCGAGCGCCGGGTACGATTGGCCAACGAGCCGGTGTTTCGGGCGGAGTTCAGGAAGGGGCGAGAGGCGCGGGACGAGGGGTCGTCGGTCAGTTCTCGGGATACCAGCCCCGTAAGGGCCTCCAGATCATGTAGGGCTTGAGGGTGTCATCGGGCAGCACCTCCAAGAACCGTCGATCCTCCCTGTTTCTGAAATAGAGCGTTCCACAACGACATCGGTGGACCCAACGATCGCCCACCTTCTCAAAATGATAGTCTCCATCGTCGATCAGCAGGCCCGATTTGCATCTTCCCGTGCCACACGGAGGAAATCGCGGTATGCCGCCGCGAACGAGTGATTCGCAACACACCCACAAGAACGCTACGGCGTAGATCGCGCCAAATGTCGCGACTATACCGGCCGGAAGGCCCACGATTCCTCCGATCCAGCCTCCGATCCAACCGAGTCTCCCTTCTACAAACCGACCTAACGCAAGTGCGCCGCAAACGCCGCCCAAGAACACGATGACGATGATAGTGAGACCGGTCAGATTGACCGACCCTCGTCTTCTGGCAACTTGCACAGGACCTCTCCATGAACGGGGAAACAACGGGACATTCTGGGCCTCTGCGAAGCAAGATGCCCTCGGCGTTGTTTCCTGGCGGGCGTCATGGCGTCAGCGGCAAAATCCGGATCAACGCGGCAAATCTGGCAAAATCGACCGTGTTGTGCGTCAATAGCGTCGAGACGCCGTAGGTCAACATGGTTGCGACGATATTGGCATCGTGAATTTGTCTGCCCTGCGTTGGAACCGTTTTGACCAACTCTGCCAAGCGATCAATCGTTGCCGCATTCTCGTCAAGAAGCACGAAACCGGCGAGGATGCGTCGCACATTCTCAAGAATCGGATCGATGGGAGGCGGAGGCGCGCCGGGAGCGGGCCGGCTGGCGGCGGCGATGAACTCACGCACAACCTGCGGATTCACCATCAGCGATATCTTGTCCTGCTGCGCTTCCTGCAATCGGGCCACCGCTGCTGTATGCCACGGAGAGAATTGGTTGGCGGCAAACACCAGGATATTGGCATCGACAAACCAACGGGAATCGCTACCGTCCATCGTCGCCATACAAATCCTCGCGACGGAAGGCGCAGTCCTTGGGCCAGCCCTCAAACGTCAGCGGCAGCAAATTCACGGGCGTATCGACGTTTTGCCCCACCGCCGCGGGCTGCTCTTCAACAATCACGACCGCCCGATGCACCCCTGCCGACACAATCCCAGGCAACTGCAATTCAATGACGGCTGAGCCATCGGGGTTCACGGAAATCGCGGTCTCAATGGTTTTCATTCCGCAACCTCCTGTTCAGTTGATACCCCCAATTATACGTGCCGGCCGGCGCGTTGTATACCCGAAAAGAATCGAACAACCGAGAGAGAAAAGGCCGTCGGGAACTGCCTTTCCCGCCCTGCCGCGCAGCCAGCCGTCGTTCCAACGACTGCCGACACTCACGCCTCGCCGCTCGCCCCGGCCTTCTCATAGGTTCGGCCGGTGACGTGGTTGCGGTGGTTTTCCTCGGCGATGCGGGCCAGGCGCTGGCCGCAGGGAGTGGGATACTGGCCGGTGATGCACGCTCGACAAAGGTCCGAGGCGGGCAGTCCGATGGCCCGGGCGATCGCTTCCACCGGCAAATAGCGGAGCGAATCGGCCCCGAGCTGGGCCGCCATGCGGGCCTCGATCTCGGGCGTCAACGGTTGGCCCTGCAAGAACTTCGGCGCGAACAACTCGCCGATGGTCGACATGTCGATGCCGTAGAAGCACGGCGAGATGATGGGCGGGCAGGCCACGCGGACGTGAATCTCCCGCGGCTGCCCCAACTGCCGAACCCGCTGCAACAAGACGTGCAGCGTCGTGGCGCGGACGATCGAATCTTCGACCAGCAACACCCGCTTGCCTTCGAGCACCTCGCGCAGCGGGGTATACTTGGTTTCGGCCTTGCGTTTGCGGTCGCCGCCGCCTTCGATGAAGGTCCGCCCGCTGTAGCGGTTGCGGATCAGCCCTTCGACGCAAGGCACCTTGAGGGCGTAGGCCATGGCGTCGGCCGCGGCCTTGCTGGTATCCGGCACCGGCACCACCACGGTGTTTTCGTCGATGGGCACGGTCTCCAGCCGGGCCAGTTCCTCGCCCAGGGCCTTGCGGGTCAGGTAAACGCTCCGCCCGTCCAGCGTGCTGGCCACGTTGGCGAAGTACACCCACTCGAAGAAGCAATGAGCGTGGCGCGGGCTGGCCGCGAAGGGTTGAATCTGCAACTGGCCGTCGGCGATGATTACGACGTGGCCCGGCCGCACCGGCTTGATGCTCTCGGCCGCGAATCCGATGTTCAGCAGCGCCACACTTTCGCTGGCCGCGGCGAACAGCGGCCCCTCGATCGCGTAGCTCAGCGGCTTGATGCCCAGCGGGTCCCGCGCCACCATCATGTTGCCCAGCGCGTCGAGAAACACCAGGCTGTACGCGCCGTCGAACTTGCGGGCGCAATGGCGGCAAACGTCGATCAACTGCGGCCGCCGCTCGGAGGCCAGCGCCCCACTCACCTGGTGCATGAGCACTTCGGTATCGGACTCGCGGGCAAGGTAGTTGTCGTGATCGTCGAGCAACTCCTCGCGGAGGTCCATGTAGTTGGCCAGTTGCCCGTTAAAGGCAAAGCTGAACCACTTGTGCTTCTTGATGTGGTGGCGTTCGAAGGGCTGAGCGTAGCTGCGGTCGTCCTGGCCGCAGGTGGCATAGCGGACGTGGCCGATGGCCGCCCGGCCTGCGTACTCCTCCATCAGGCTTTCGTACTTGCCGCGATGGTTGAGGCGGAAGACCTCGCTGACGTTCCCCACTTCCTTGTAGGTGTCGATCAACTGGTTGCGGTGGGGATTGTACGTCGTCATGCCCGCCGCCAATTGGCCGCGGTTCTGAATGTCCAGGAGCATTCTTGCCATGTGCCGGGACACTTCTTCCGGGCCTTGCTCGGGACACAAGGGACTGACGCCCCGGTCGGGCAGGTGATAGATCGCCGCCACGCCGCATTCTTCGTGAATGTCGCTCATATCTGCATTGTAAGGGGAGTGTGCGGTTCTCACAATCCACCTGACTGGGCGGGCAGGGGTTACGCGCCGCTCGCCAATCACGCGGCTCGCCATTATTGACATGATCTCTTGCACCGACGCAGCAGAGGCCGCATCTTGCCGCCTCGGGCCCGTATCGACTCGTGCCGAGTAAGCGCGACAAGATACCTCGCCGACCAGCCAAGCTCAGCGACTGTCGCTGGCAATCGAGGCCTCTTGACGTGCATGCCCCTGTTGGCGAATATGATGCCATGAACAACTCCGAATCACTGACGCGGCGGGAGTTTCTGCAAGGCTCCGCCGCCGCGGCGGGGACACTTTGGGCGGGCGCCGGCCTGGGGATCTCGCCCTCGTCGGCGGCCGATGCGGCGGCGAAGGATGCCCCCAAGGTGATCGACTGCCACTCCCACCTGTACCACCACAGCTCCCGATCATACCAAGAGGACGATCGCAAACTGATCGAAGCGGCCGACAAACTGGGCATCGACCAACTTTGCTGCTCGATCCTCACCCCGCGCCGGCCGGCCACTGCGGAGGGTTTTCGCGAGTGCAACCAGTGGGTTGCCGAGGCCATGAAGCGATTTCCCGGCCGAGTGCTGGGCTACTGCTACGTCAACCCCGGCCACGCAAAGGAAGCCTTGGAGGACATTCGCCGCTGCGTGCTCGATCGCGGGTTCATGGGCATCAAGCTCTATAATGAGTTCACCTGCACCGATCCCGTGGTGTTTCCCATCGTCGAGTTGTCGATCGAGTTGCGGGTGCCGATCCTGCACCACGCCGGACATTCGCACTACTTCGTCACCGATCAGCCGCACATTTCCGACGGCGGCCACCTGGCCCAACTCGGCGCCCGCTACCCCGAGGCCCGCTTGATTTGCGCCCACGTCGGCGGCGGCGGCGACGGGGAGTGGACGATCAAGGCCCTACGGCACGCCAAGAACGTCTATCTCGACACCAGCGGCAGCGTGATCGACGAGGGCATTGTGGACATGGCCGCCCGAATCCTCGGGGTCGACCGCCTGCTGTTCGGCTGCGACCTGTCGATGACGGCCGGCGTGGGCAAGATTCGCGCCGTCGACTTGAGCCCGCAAGACAAGCAGAAGATCCTCAGTGGAAACTTGTTGGCCCTGATGAAGCACAAGGGACTGTCCCAATTTTCGCGGCACGACGGACCTCGCTACGAGAACTGACCCAATGGCCGCGAAAATGGGACTGTCCCCCTCACGCCGCCGCGGGAGTCCGTGTAGGTCAGGCACCCCGTGCCTGACAGCAGAAAGTCAGGCACGGGGTGCCTGACCTACGCGATTTGCACCCAAAAACCGGAGGTGCCGGGAGTAACCATGATTATCGACACCAACGCCTATCTCGGCCCCTACGCCTTCCGGAAGCTGCACTACCAGACGCCAGACGAATTGCTCAAACTGATGGACCGCAAGGGGATCGACCGGGCCGTCGTTTCCAGCGCTGCGGCGATCACCTATCGCAACCCCCAATCGGGCAACGAGGACGTGGCCGCCGCCGTGAAGCCGCACCGCGACCGGCTCATCCCCTTTGCCGTAATCAACCCGTTCTATGCGGGCTGGCAAGACGACCTGAAGATTTGCCGCGATGAGTTCGGCATGACGGGGCTCCGCCTGTATCCCAAGTGGCACAACTACAGCGTGGCCGACCAGTGCTGCCTGGACCTGATCGGCGCCGCCACCGAGCGGAAGATGGTCGTTTCGATCCCGATTCGCGTGGAGGACTACCGACAGCGGAGCTGGCTGGTGGACGTGCCCGACGTGCCGCTGACGGAGATGGTCGCCCTGGTCAATGCGTGTCCCGACGCCCGCTTCATTCTCATCAACGGCCTGGGCTACATGAGCTCGCGGCTGGCCCGCAAGGATAGCGGCCTGCCGACCAACTACGTCATCGAGATTTCGCGTCTCAGTGCGGTGTTGGCCAACGAGATCGGGCATCTCGTGGAATCGCTGGGGCCTGACCGCCTGGTGTTCGGCAGTGGCATGCCCTTCAACTATCCCGACCCGGCCCTGTTGAAGATCGAGGTGCTCACGGCCAGCGAGGAAATGAAGGAGAAAATCCGCTGGAAGAACGCCGCGGGGCTGCTGGGGCTGTGAGGGACTTCGTCGCGTTTCCTTTACGAATTGCGTGCAAACGCTACTTGCTGGGGTTGTCTCCCTGCGTGATTGACTACTCTATGAACGGTCGCTAAGATGCTGAGAATCCCATCAACGGCGAATGGAACATCTATCAGAATGATAAGTTCGTTTCGCGACAACGCCTTCTGCGATAACCTCGCAGCCGAACACCGAACCTGGCTGTTGGGATTCGACGCCGGCTACCTGCGCAACTGGGAGAATGGTCTGAGTTCCAACGAGGAGGCCGCCTTTGCGGAAGCCTGGGTGCGCAGGCTTTTGCAGTTGTATGGCATCACTGTAGAGCCGAATGAAGACTTGACCATGAAGGACCGCCGGCCCGATTTTCGTTGCTTTTCGGGAGACCGCAAGTTCTACGCTGAGGTCACGTGCATAATGATTGAGCGTGCGACCGCCAAGACTGGTATTTCAATGGAGGCCACCGGAGAGGCTTGCCCCTTCCGCCCGTTGAACAAAGCGGTCTTCTCAAAGTGCCGACAGAAAGCCCAAAGAAAGCAGTGCGCCGACCTCGACGCACCCGTACTGGTAGCCATCGGGACGTTCCAGGGGTTTGCGGGGATGGATTTAGACGATAAAGACTTTGTAAGCTCGTTGCTCACGGGCGAGTCGAAGATTGCATGGAATTCCGACCTGCGCAACGGACGACCGGCCGCAGAGTCTTTCGGCATGACCGATTTCGACGGCGCTGTATTCCTCCACCGGGACGCGACCGGGGAGGTTGGATATGTTCGCAATTCGATCTCGGGGCTGTTGTTGTGGCGCGTAATCGAACCGCCAAGAGTTCTCGGTGTCCTCCACCCCAACCCGGTTCGCCCCTTTGATCCGGCGATCCTGCCTCAGGTGGAGTTTGGTCAGGTTGACATTGATTGGGCGTCCAGGAACATGCGCGTTGTCTGGCCATAAGCGGTGCAAACAGGAACGTTCTGCTTTTCAGAAATAGCAGAATGTACCCCATTCGTCTCACAGTATCTCAGGCAACATCGAGAACGGTGCACCATGCCTAGTTCTACGAGTGCGCAGGGCTATTTCTCGCAGGGCAATGCCTCCGCGCAAGAGGGCAATCTGGATCGCGCCATCGCCGACTACACGGAGGCCATCCGGCTTGATCCGAAGTACGCCGGGGCCTATGGGTGCCGTGGCGAGGCGTACCGGCTGAAGGGTGAGTGGAATAGGGCCATCGCCGACTTGTCGGAGGCCATCCGGCTTGATCGGAAACTTGCCTGGGCATACGGAGGCCGGGGCGACGCGTACCGGCTGAAGGGTGAGTGGGACAAGGCCATCGCCGATTCTTCGGAGGCCATCCGGCTTGATCGAAATGATGCCGCGGCCTATCACTGCCGGGGTGAGGCGTACCGGCTGAAGGGCGAGTGGGACAAAGCTATCGCCGACAACGCAGAGGCCATCCGGCTTGATCCGAAATACGCAGCGGCCTACGGTGGCCGGGGTGAGGCGTACCGGCATAGGGGTGAGTTGGACAACGCCATCGCCGACTTCACGGAGGCCATTCGGCTTGATCCGAAGCTCGCTTGGGCCATTCGCTTCCGGGGCTTGGCGTACTGGCAAAAGGGCTTGCTGGACAAGGCCATCGCCGACTTGTCGGAGGCCATCCGGCTTGATCCGAACGACGAGCCTGGCTTATTCTTCGCGGGGCGAGGCGTACAGGAAAAAGGGCGAGCGGAACCAGGCGATCGCCGACTACACGGAGGCTATCCGGCTCAATCCGAAAAACGCCCTGGCGTACGCCGACCGGGGCGAGGCGTACAGAAATAGCGGCGAGTTGGACAAAGCGATCGCGGACTTGACGGAGGCCATCCGGCTTGATCCGAAAATCGCCTGGGCCTATTGCTGGCGGGGCGAGGCGTACTGGCAGAAGGGTGAATTGGACAAAGCCCTTACCGATTACACGGCGGCCATCGGGCTTGATCCGAAATACGCCCTGGCCTACCGTTGCCGGGGCGACGCGTACAGACAAAAGAACGAGTGGGACAAAGCGATCGCGGACTTGACGGTGGCAATCCGGCTTGATCCGAAAGTCGCGTGGGCCCATGGCTGCCGGGGCGACGCGTACTGGCAGAAGGATGAATTGGACAAAGCGATCGCGGACTTGACGGAGGCGATCCGGCTTGATCCGAAAGTCGCCAGGCCCTATGGGTGCCGGGCCGGCGCGTACTGGCAGAAGGGTGAATTGGACAAGGTGATCGCGGACTTGACCGACGCGATCCGGCTTGATCCGAAAGACGCCCAGGCGTATGGCTGGCGGGGCGAGGCGTACAGACAAAAGGGCAACGATGCCAAGGCGAAGGAGGACTTCGCAACGGCCAGGGAACTGGGGTACAGGCCGTGAGGCCGTTGGCCCGAGATAAAAGGTCGTTTGCATTTTGTATATTCAATGACGCCGGCCAGTATGCAAAGCCAGCGAGGTTAGTGCAATACCACGGCGTTCCCACGCTCTGCGTGGGAACGCGCCCTCTGCGACGCTCTGCGTCGCCCAGTTCGACGCGGAGCGTCGGAGGAAGGTGGGTTCCCACTCGGAGCGTGGGAACCAGAATAAGCCTCCATCCTTGTTCCCAGACGGCCCTCACCCTGACCCTCTCCCGGCGGGCGAAGGGACCGACGCCTCGCCGCTACGGCGACGCCTTGACATCGAAGCAATAGAGGTTGGTGTCGTAGCGAAGGTAGAGCTTGCCGCCGATCACTACCGGATGGGCCCAACTCGGGCCGTCGCCATCGACCTTCACGCGGCCCTTGATTTGCAGGCCGTCGGGCGAGGAGGTGGCCAGCGCGGCCTTCCCGCCGCCTTCGCTGAACAAATACAGCATGCCGTCGGCCCAGCAGAGCGAGCCCTTGCCCACGCCGCGCTCGGTCCATTTCTTCTTGCCCGTGGATAGTTCCAAGCACGTCCAACTGCCGCCGTTGTTGCCGTAGATGTAGCCGCCGTCAATGATATAGCCGCCGTGCTGGCAGTCCATGTCGCGAGTGGTCCAGGCCTCGGAGGCCGTGCCGCCGGGGCTGAGCTTCAGGCAGATTCCGCCCTTGCCGTAGCCATTGGCCCAGAACACGTACCCGTCGCTGTAGGCGGGCGTGGGGCAATTGGCCGTGTTGCCCGCGGCAAACTTGTTGCTCCAGAGCAGGCTGCCGTTTCGGGCGTTGACACACAAGATTCCGTCGTGCGTGCCGGCGACGATCATGGGAACGTTCTGGTACGTCACTGCCAGGCAGGAACCGTAATCGGGCCCTGCCGCAAACCCTTGGCTCGACCAGACGGGTTCACCCGAACGCTTGTCGAGCGCCACCAGGCAGTTCTTGCCGCCGGGCTTGAAGACCACGGCTTTTCCGTCGATCAGCGGCGATTCGGCATATCCCCAACCGCCGGGCGCCCCGCCGAACTCCTTCGCGTCCTTCCACCAATGCCGCTTCCCGCTGCGGGCATCGAAGCAACCCAGCAGTCCGGGGCCGGAGAGCAGATAGAGGTTGCCGCCGTCAATGGTGGGCGTCGACCGCGCCCCCGGTGAATCGCCGGTCCAGGCCGGGCCAGCGCTCGACTTTCCACTTTCGGTTGCCATCCAAGTCGAAGGCCGAGATCATCAGCGACTTGTCCTCGTCGCCCGTGATGTAGACCATGCCGTTGGCCACGGCAACGCTGGAGTAGCCCTTACCGATGCCGGTGGCCTTCCAGGCCAGCTTCGGTCCGCCGTCGGGCCACTGCTTCAGCAGACCCTTGTCGGGCGACTTGCCGTCGCGGTTCGGTCCCAGCCAGCCGGGCCATTGGCCGTCCTCGGCAGGTTTCTTTTCCGGCTTGCCCCGAGCGGTTTGCGCCGCCTGGGCAGAATGGCCCAACGAGAGAATCCCGAGAAACATCAACGGCAAGACGATCGACTTCAGTGACATGGTGATTTCCTCAATGATCGGGCCGCACATTCGTTCTTCCGGTATGCTCCCGCCACGATGCGGCCGTTACGATGGTTGTAGCAGGAGTTTACGCGGCGTTCAACGGGCGTATTGACTTTCACGTTGCCCGCGGCGAGACTAAGAGCGCCCGAGATGGCGTTGCGACCCGCCGGTCGCCGCTTTGTGCGCGGCCCCTTGGAGATCGTCTCATGTCACGTTCAATCGCACGTGCGACCATTTCGGCACTCCTCTTGATAGCGGCGTGGCTAGCTTCGGGCCTGGCCGCGTGGGCTGCCGACGTTGAAAAGGGCTTCACGCCGATCTTCAACGGCAAAGACCTGACCGGATGGGAGGGCGAGCCGGGCTACTGGTCGGTTCGAGGACGGGGCGCTCACCGGCCAAACCACCGCCCAGAAACCGCTCGACCACCCCAGCTATATCTTTTGGCGCGGCGGCAAGCCGGCCGACTTCGAGCTTCGGGCCAGCTACCGCTTCGAGGGCACGTTCGGCAACTCGGGCATCAACTTCCGCAGCCAGGAATTGCCCAATTGGGACGTCAAGGGCTATCAGGCCGACATGGAAGTCGGGCCCAACTACAGCGGCATCCTCTACGAGTGCAACCAGACGCGAGATCATGACCGTCCGCGGCCAGAAAGTGGTGATCGGTGAGGACGGCCACCGCGAGGTCACCACCCTGGCCGCCGACGGCCGAATTGCAGAAGCTCATCAAGCCCAACGACTGGAACGAGTACACGATCATCGCCCGCGGGCCGGAGATCATCCTCAAGATCAACGGCGCGGTGACCTCGCACGTGATCGACCGCGAGAAGGGCAAAGCGGCCGCCGGACGGCCTGATTACGCTGCAAATCCATCCCGGCCCGCCCATGAAAGTGCAGTTCAAAAACATCCGCATCAAGACTCTCCCGTAGAGTTTGTTGAACCAAGAATCGAGAACTGGAGATAATCTCATGAAACGCACTCGCATCGACCGGCGGAGTTTTCTGCGCACCACGTCGGCCGCCGCGGCGGCCGGACTTCTCGCTGCCCTACCTGATTCCTTCCCACGTCCTCGGCGGGCCGGACCAGCCCGGCGCCAACGAGAAGGTGAACGTGGGGATCATCGGACTGCGGAGGCCGGGCGCAGCGACATCGTCGAAGTCGTGCGCCGACGTGCCGCAGATCCGCATCGTGGCCGACCTGCGACTGCTTCGCGCCTCGAGTCGAAGATTTTCGTCAAGGTGGCCGGCAAGGACCAGAACTTGGAAGACCTACGAGGACTTCCGCCAGATGATCGCCAAGGAGAAGCTCGACGGCGTGATGGTCGAAACCACGACCCACGCCCGGGCGTGGATCGTCATTCAGGCGATGCAGGCGGGGCTCGACGCCTACATCGAGAAGCCGATGTGCCTGACGATCGCCGAGGGCCGGACGATGGTCAAGGCCGCGCGGAAGTACAACCGCGTCACCCAGGTCGGCACGCAGCAGCGGTCGATGCCGATCAACAACTGGGCGAGCGACCTGGTGAAGAACGGCGCGCTGGGCAAGATTCTCACCGTGATCGCCCCCAACTTCGTCGGCCCGGAGAAGTGGACCGACCAACCGGCTCAGCCGATGCCCAAGGGCGGAAGCGACAACTGGTGGGACGTTTGGACCAATCAGGCGGTGTTGCGGCCGTACCACCCGAGCCTGCACCACGGCTGGGACCGCTGGTGGGACTACGACGGCGGCGGCCGCTGCTTCGGCGTCACCGGCTGGGGCACCCACTCCTACGACCAGATCAACCGCGCCCTGGGCACCGACGACACCGGCCCGGTGGAGATTGTGCTGGAAGAGCCGGTCAAGGTGACCGACACCGGCAAGTTCGCTCCCGAACTGCGGTCGGGCGGCATCGTCGAGACAGCGGAGGACACCGGCACGGACTACTTCACGACATGGCCAAGCTCGAAGGGCCGCGGGCGAAAGTCTCCATGAAGTTCGCCAGCGGCACGGAACTGAAACTCCACCTCGACGGCGACCGCGGGCCCGGGCCTGGGGGCCATCTTCGTCGGCGAGAAGGGCAAGATCGAGATCAACCGCAACAAGCTCGCCAGCAATCCCGAAGGAGCTGATCCTCTCGCCCGACAACCCCGGCCCCAACAAGCGGCCCGAAACTGCCTACCACATCGAGAACTGGGTCGATTGCATCAAGAGCCGCAAGCGCTGCAACGCCGACATCGAGATTGGGCAGCGGGCCACGACGCTCTGCTACCTGGTCAACATCGTGCGCGACGTCGGCCGCGTCGGCGAGCCCCTGAAGTGGGACCCCGCCGCCGAGCGATTCACCAACTGCGACGAGGCCAACAAGCTGCTCTCGCGTCCCCGACGGGCAGGCTACGAGATCGATGCGTTTATCTGATTGACGTGGATTCAGCGGTACAGAAACCCTCGCGTTCGGGGTGACGATTGCCTCGAAAGATTTCACGCAACGGCGCCAAGGCGCAAAGGGATTCCGCAACACATCTTCGCGCCTTGGCGACTTTGCGTGAGAATTGTTACTGTCGCTGTTGCGCGAATGCTCCCGCCATCGCGCTTTCGAGCAACTGTCGAATCGCCGGTTGATTGGCCGGTGGCTGCCCTCGGTCTCTTACAACCTGCGTATGGCCGGCGAAAAACTCCAAGCCCTCGATCTCTGGAAAGTCTATCCGGGCACGACGGCCCTGGCGGGCGTGTCGCTGCAATTCGCCGGCGGCCAGGTTCACGCCCTGTTGGGCAAAAACGGGGCCGGCAAGAGCACCTTGGTCAAGATATTCTCCGGCGCCGTGCAGCCCACGCGCGGACAGATCCTGGTCGATGGCCGGCCCGTGCGGCTCCGCAATCCGCGCGAGGCCTTTCGCCAAGGGATTGCCACGGTGTACCAGGAATTGAGCCTGGTGCCGGAACTGACCGTGGGCGAGAACATCCTCTTCGGCCGGCTGCCGAAACGGCCGCTGCTGGGCCGCTGGATCATCGACTGGCCGAGCGTCTTTCGCCAGGCCCGGACGATCCTCGACGACCTGGGCATCGATCTGGACGTCCGCGCCAAGACGGGACGGTTGGGCATGGCGCAGCAGCAGTTGGTCGAGATCGCCAAGGCCATGTCGTTTGACCCCAGCGTGTTGTTGTTGGACGAGCCCACCTCGGCGCTGGCACACCACGAGGTCGATCGGCTGCTGGGGTTGGTGCGCAAGCTGGCCGGGCGGGGAACGGCCGTAATCTATATTTCCCACCGCTTGCAGGAATTGCCGCAGGTGGCCGACGTGGTGACCGTGCTCCGCGACGGCTGCTCGGTGGGCACGATCTCCATCGGCGAGGCCACGCCCGAGCGGATCGTCGACATGATGTTCGGCCAGTCGATCCACGGCCGCCGCGCCGGCGTTGCCCCGCCTGCCGGCCCCGCCGTGCTCGAGGTCCGCCGGCTCTCGCGGCGTGGCAAGCTCGAAGACGTCGGTTTCACGCTCCGTCGCGGCGAGATCCTGGGGATTGCCGGCATGCTCGGCTCGGGACGCACCGAGTTGTTGATGTCGATCTTCGGCGCCCAGCGGTTCGACGCGGGCGAGATCCTGGTCGATGGCCGCCCCGTGCGCCGCCATCACCCTAGGGCGATGAAGCGCGTGGGCCTGGGCCTGATTCCCGAGAACCGCAAGGAGCACGGGCTGGTGGCTGCGCTGAGCGTGCGCGACAACATGTGCCTGGCCAGCTTGTCGCGGATTGCGCGGGGCGGACTGATTTGGAAGGGCCGCCAGGACCGCGTGGTGCAACAAATGATCCGCCGGCTCCAAATCACGCTGGCCGATGCCGGCCAACCCATCGGCGCGCTGAGCGGCGGGAACCAACAGAAGGTGGTGGTCGCCAATTGGCTCAACACCCAGCCGCGGATTCTGCTCTTCGACGAGCCTACCCGCGGCATCGACGTCGAGGCCAAGCAGCAGATTTTCGAGATCATCCGCGACCTGAGCCGGCAGGGGATCAGTTCGCTGTTCGTCTCCAGCGAGTTGGAAGAACTGCTGGTGGTCTGCCATCGCATCTTGGTGCTGCGCAAGGGGCGAATCGTCGCGGACATGGCCGCTGAAGGCACGTCTCTGGACCAGGTGTTCCGCGCGTGCATGGAGCCGTAGAGGGCTTTGGGGCTTTGTCTGTGGGAAGCGGAATTCCGCGGATTGAGTGTCGCCAAAGCCTTGCACATCGGGCGTCGCCCCGACACAATAGGCGCGATGCGGCCCGGACGGGTTTCGGGCCGAGGCTGTGGGGTCAGAAATACCCTGGGAGGACGATCATGCGGCGGTTGCGTTTCAATTGCGTCTGTTCGTGTGTACTCCCTATTCTAGCGGCGATGCTCGCGACGCCGGTTGCCGCCGAGCCGGTGCCTGTGACCCCAGCGGCCGATGCGGCCACCCTGGGGTTGTGGCGATTCCAAGAGGGCCAGGGCGACCGAGTGGCCTGCGAGGGGAAGGCCCCGGCGGCCACTCTGCACGGCGCCACCTGGGTTCCGGGCCGAGACGCCTTTGCCGTGGCTACCCATTCCGGATACGTCACGATTCCCGACGATCCCGCCTTGCGGCCGGAACGGGCCTTTACGGTGGAACTCTGGGTCAAGCTCGCGCGGTCGGGCGGCGATCTGCTCTGCAAGAATGGCGCGTACATGATCCGCCTGGGCGGCGGCGTGAACGTGTTG
The DNA here is from genome assembly GCA_963759115.1 of uncultured Planctomycetaceae bacterium. Classification (GTDB taxonomy): domain Bacteria; phylum Planctomycetota; class Planctomycetia; order Pirellulales; family Thermoguttaceae; genus CAVWXT01. The sequence goes on along the minus strand of CAVWXT010000005.1, from coordinate 112,357 downwards.
CTCGGTACTGATGGCGGCCGATGGCGCACCATCAACGGGCGAAAGGCCGTGCCTGTGGGACGATGGACCCATCTGGCGGTGACCTACGACTCGGCCACCAAGACCGCGGCGACCTATATCGACGGCGTGCTGGACGCGAAGCAAGTGCTATCGGGCGACGGGGCGGGCCTGCTCAATCAGGGTAAGGCGGAACTCCGCGTTGGGGCGAACGATTGGAACGCCACCGGCAGCGAAGTGGACGGCAAGATCGCCATGCTGCGGATCTCGAACATCGCCCGCACCTTTGAGCCGATCCCCACGCCGGCCGGAGAGAAGAAAGACAAGATAGCAGCGCCGCAGGGCAATCTTGTGCCCAACGGCGACTTCGAATTGGGCCTGCTGGGTTGGCGATTGGCCGGCGAAGGCGACGCCACCTTGCTCTGGGGACCCGACGATAAGGGCGCGGCCAGCGGCCGGCTCTGTCTGCGGACCCTTCCCGGCGCCGACGTGGGCGCCGACCTGCGCGAACAGGCCCCGCAAGACGCCCTGCTCTCGCGGCCCATCCCGGCCCAGCCAGGCGCGCACTACGTGCTCAGCGCCAAGATGCGATCCGACGCCTCGGGACGGAAAGCCTCGATCACGGCCTTCGCCACCGGCGGAGGCGGCGGCGGCGGACGCCGGGGCGGACGCGGCGGCGGAGGAACCTTCAGCCAAAGTGCCGAGTTGACCGCGGAGTGGAAGCCGGTCTCCGTCTCCTTCACGCTTCCCAACGATTGGACCGCGCCCTCCTTGTGCGTCCGCATCGAGCACCCTCGCGGCAGCCAGCTTTGGGTGGACGACGTGCGACTGGTGGCCGGCGAAGGCGAGGGCCAAGACGCCTCGACCCTCCGCGAGAAGATCGGAGTCAGTCCGAAGCCGGTGCGAGTCGGCAACCTCTTTTTTGCCGGCAGTTCGGAACAGGCGGCCCTGGACGTCGTCAACGCCGACACACAGGCCCATCGCGTGGCCGTGCAGGCACGCGTCGTGGATTGGGACGGCCAGCAGCTTCCGCCGGTGGCCCTGGGCACGTTCGACCTGCCCGCCGGCGGCGCCAAGCAAGCCGCCTTTCCGATCGACACCAAGCGCCGAGGGACCTTCCGACTGGGTTTCGAGCTGACTGCCGAGGGCCAGACCTGGCGGCAGCCGGCCGAATTTAAGTACGCCGTGATCGTTCCCCTGAAGGGTGTCGGCGACGCCGAAGAGTCGGCCTTTGCAATGAACACGCACATGGAGCGCGAGCCGACCCCACATCTCGCCCGCAATATGGAGGTGCTCTCGCAGTGCGGCGTAAAGTGGATTCGCGGCTGGTGGGGTTGGGGCTTGTGCGAGAAGGAACGCGGCAAGTTCGATTGGACCGAATACGACCGGCAACTCAAGACGGTCGAAGGCGCCGACATGAAGTTGATGCCCATCCTGCTGCGCTACTACTCGCAGTACGAACAGGCCTGGGCCGGCTCCGTCGCGCCGGGCACGATCCAACGGCCGCCCTATAAGATGGAAGAGTGGGGCGCGTTCGTCCGCAAGGTCGTCGAACGCTACAAAGGCCGCGTCACGGCATGGGAGCTTTGGAACGAGCCCACCATGTCGGGCGCCGGGTTCACCCCGGAGATGTACGCCGAGTTGGCGAAGGTGACGGCAGCGCCCATGCGCGAGATCGATCCGAAGGCCAAGATCATCGGTTTCGCGGGTGTCGAGCTTCCCTTCATCAAGAAGACGCTGGCCCTGGGCGCAGCGCCCAACATGGACGCCGTGAGCGAGCACTCCTACGGCCAGATTGAAATGCCGGAGATCAACCTTCCCAAGCAGACGGCGGCCCTCCGCGAAATCCTGGCGGCCAACAGCGGCCAGAAGCCAATCTGGCACACGGAGCAAGGGGTCCGCGGGGACGACGACGGCTACCTGCCGCCGTCGCAGTCGGAGGCGGAGGTGGCTTCGCTCTACACGCGAAACATGGTCCGTCTGCTTTCGCTGGGCATCGGCAAGTACTTCTGGTTCTCGGCGCAGACCAGTCCGACCTACGGCTGGGCCATCTATTACGAGAACTTTATTCCTCGCCCGCGGCTGGTGGCGCTGAACGCCTGCGCCTCGTTCCTGGAAGGGGCCAAGTATCGGCAATCGTTCGCACCGGGCAAGAATGCCCAAGCCCATCTCTTCCAAGGAGCCAAGGCGGTCGGCGTCGTTTGGAACATGAACTTCCCGGCGCGGCTGACCCTGGCGATGCGTCCCGGCTCGCTGCAAGTGTCCGACCTGATGGGAACGCCCGTGCCCGTAGGCGGTGAGAAGGACGGCGTCGTGGTGCTGCTGCCGGCGGAACGTCCGACGTACCTGTGCTGCGAGGCCAAGGATTACGCTCTGTTGGAAAAGGCATTGGCCGAGGCCAAGATAAGCGAACTGGAGCCGATCGTGGTGAAGGCGGAGCGGACCGCGGGCGGCGTTCGGGTGACGGTAACCAGTCAATCGCCGGCCGCGCAAGACGGCATTGTTGAAGTGCTGCCGTCGGCGGGCGCTGTGACGCTGGGTTGGCCGGCGGCTCAACATTTCGACTCGTTGGCGCCGAGCCAGAGCCGATCGTTTGAATTCGCCGTGCCCGACAAGGGCATGGCGGGACAGGTCCGCGTGCGCACCGGCGACCGGCAGATGCGGGAGGTGACGACCTCGTATACGGCCCGCTAAAGAAGTAGGGTGGGCACGGCCCACCAGGAGAAGCTCTGATTCGGTGGGCAATGCCCACCCTACCCCTCACCCTTTTTCAGGAACATTCCCATGACTCGAAAGCACTGTTGCACTGCGTTGATTGTGTGGTTCTTTGCGGCCGCCGTCGCCGTGGCGGCGCCCATGAAGGCCCTGATTGTCGACGGGCAGAACGCCCCCAGCCACAAATGGAAAGAGACCACGCCCGTCCTAAAAAAATTGCTGGAGGAGACCGGGCTGTTTACGGTCGACGTGGCCACCTCGCCCGACAAAGGGCAAGACATGAGCGGCTTCAACCCCGACTTCGCCAAGTACAAGGTGGTCGTGCTGAACTACCAGGGCGACGATTGGTCGGAGGCCACGCAAAAGGCCTTCGTCGATTACGTGGCCAATGGCGGCGGCCTCGTCGTCTATCATTTCTCGGGCGCGTCGTTCCCCAAGTGGAAGGAGTATAACCGGATCATCGGCGTGGGCGGTTGGATGGGCCGCGACGAGACGGCGGGCCCCTACCTCTGCTGGCGCGACGGCAAGATCGTCCGCGCCACGGATCCGCCGGGCAAGGCCGGCTTTCACGGCCCCGCCCAGACCTTCCAGTTGGTCGTTCGCCAGCCCGACCATCCGATCACGCAGGGCCTGCCCAAGGCGTTCATGCAGTCGGCCGACGAATTGTACTGCCGGATGCGCGGCCCGGCCGAGAACGTCGAGGTATTGGCCACGGCCTTCGCGCCGAAGGACAAGGGCGGCACCGACGAGCACGAGCCGCTGCTGTTGACCGTCGCCTACGGCAAGGGGCGGGTGTTCTACACGTTGCTGGGGCACGCTGTCGAGCAACTCCGCAGCGTGGCGTTCATCGCCACCTTCCAACGCGGCACGGAGTGGGCGGCCACCGGCAAGGTAACCCAAAAGGTGCCCGCCGACTTCCCCGGCCCCGACCAACCAAGCGTGCGGTAGGCCCTAGCCGACATAGTCTGCCCGTTCGTTGGCGAGGCAGTCCAACTGCCGCCCCAACTGAATCGTCTTCCGCCGCCAATGTTGCACCGGAAGCGGCAGGATGAGCACTCTACTACTTTGCTGGTGCACGGCCGTAAACCATGATGTTGAAAACGTTTACAGCGCACCCGTTGGCCCGAAGAGTTCTTTTGTAGGGCTCTGAAATAATGGGGTTTCCGGAATGTTTACAGCAAAATTACTGCAATCTGGTCTGGATTGCAGTTGTTGGACTTGTCCAAACGATTGACAAATTTCTACCCTCCCGTTAGGCTGTAAGCTAAACAGGGGCGGGAGTAGCAATCAAGGACTTCAACTCGTGAGCTAGTTCAGGGGAGGTTGCAATGAGAAGGCTGTCAGCGTTTTTCGCCAGATTGGCTTTTTTGGCAAGAATTTGCGGAACAGTACTGGCCGGGATCGCCATTTGGTCCTCGAGCAACGTCGCTTATGCAGATAGGCTATTTGCGACCGATTTTGGCAACAATATATACCAATTCATGCCAGACGGAACTCGATCCACCTTTGCCACTGTAACGTCCATGGCAACGGCCTTGGCGTTCGACGGCAGCGGTAACCTGTTCGTGGCCGAATACTGGTCGAGCAGCATCGACAAATTCACGCCAACAGGGAGCAGGTCAACCTTCGCCACCGGAGTACAGGTCTCGGGCATGACATTCGACCGCAGTGGCAATCTGTTCGTGACGGACGAGCCGGGCAGCCTCTACGAATTCAGACTCAGACGGGAGCAGGTCCACTTTCGCCACCGGATTATCTCCCGGGTTGGGATTGGCATTCGACAGGAGTGGTAACCTGTTTGAGGCCGATGGCAACTCGGGCAACATCTTTAAGTTCACTCCGAGCGGGAGTAGATCAACGTTTGCTACGGGTTTGAGTGGGCCAAATGGCTTGGCATTCGACAGTAGTGGTAACCTGTTTGAGGCCGATGGCAATTCGGGCAACATCTTTAAGTTCACTCCGAGCGGAAGTCAATCCACGTTCGCTACGGGTTTGAGTGGGCCAAATGGCTTGGCATTCGACAGTAGTGGTAACCTTTTCGCGTCCAATGGCGGTTTCTTCGGGAGCAGTATCTACGAATTTACGCCCGATGGAAGTCAGTCAACTTTCGCCACTGGACTGGGGGCAGGGGGATTGGCGTTCGCTCCCGTCCCCGAACCTTCTACCGCCGTCCTGTTCGGCATTGCTGCCCTCAGCCTACTCGGTTGTGCGAGGCGATGGCGACGGCCAAATGTGTAGCGTGGCGTTCATCGCCAGGTTCCAACGCGGCACGGGGTGGGTGGCCACCGGCAAGGTGACTCAGAAGGTGCCCGCCGACTTCCCCGGCCCCGATCAGCCGAGCGTGCACTAGGTCGCGGCCGATGTAGACGCGGCAGGAGTTGTGGTTCTCGGAACCGACCGGAAGCGGCAGGATGCCGCTTCTACGACCGAGGCCCGCGAACGGCAACATCTTGCCGGTCCACTTCCTCCACGATGGCGTCGACTCGATCGGTGGAGGGCGGGCCGTCCATGTCGACCACCGCCACAAGCTCGACGTTGTGCGATTTCTTCGACATCCGCGGCGTACTGACCCGGTAGCGCTTGTAGCGTTCCAAGAGCACGCGCAAGCCGCCCCGCCGGGCCATGATCGTCAGCATCTCGCGTAGCGGCATGTTTCCGTCGGAACTGTAGCTCACCAGAGCCCAGCGGGCGTCCACGTCGCCCATGAGTTGCTCGAACGCCGGCAGGGCGTCGCGCTGCGAGTTGTACGGCGAGCGGCGCTCGCGTGCGCCAGTCCTTGCGAATGGCCGACTTGTCGCGGGCCTTGCCGTCCACGCGGATGCTCGGGCACAGAGGCGGCTTGTCCCAGAGGGCCACCGTGTTCAGGACGTGGTAGTTGCTGCCGTACGGGTGCTGGTTGTAGGGAGGGTCGATGTAGACGATCTCCGGCCTTCCGCCGACCAGATCGCCCAGCGTGCCGGCGATCCGCTGGGCGTCCTCGCGGAACGCCTGGTTGGCCTGGCCGTTGTCGAACAATACCGGCGGAGTCAACGTCAACCGGCCGCGAATCCGGTACAACGCCGTGCCCGTCTTTCCGCCCCAGCCGCAGTGAAAGCCCTTGAACACGCCGCTGGTGTTGCTGGCGTAGCTTGTGGCGTAGATCAACGACGCCAGCACGTAGGCCATTTCGTCCGCCGCGATCCGGCCCTCCAATTCCCACGTCGCGAGCTGCTCGCGCATGGCATCGATCCGCCGGCCGTTGCTGCGGGTGAAAAACATTCGCTCGCGCGCGGATCGGGATACTCGTCATCGGCCGGGCAAAGATGGCGGGCCACGTAGCCGTCCAAGGGCGGCAGGGAGTTCAGGCAGTCGAACACGGCCGCCGCGCCGCCCAACGCCTCGAAGGCCGGAATGGCATTGATCGCCACGGTGCCGCGGGCGATCTGGTAGGAGTACGGTTCCCAATCGTTGGCCACGACGCGGAAGCCGCTCCTCTTGGCCCAACGGGCCACCACGGTGCTGCCCGTGAACAGGTCGACAAACGTGCCCTGCGTGCAGCCCGTCAGTCTCACGGCGGCAGCGATCAGGTGCAACAGCTTCCGCTTGTTGCCGATATAAGGGATCAACTGGGAGAAGACGTATTCGCGCGTGCGAACAGCCGCGTGGTGGCGGGGATGATGCAGGCGCTCGACGGCGGTTTCTTGGACGCGGTCCAAAGTTTCCAAAGACTCACCAGGGTGAAGATCGGAACCGGTTTCGCAATGGGAGCATCTTAGGCAAAGACGTTCGCGTTGGCAAGCAGGCACCAGTCGATCGTCAAGACAGGCGACTGTGGGAGGCGACTCCAGTCGCCGAAAAGCGGCGGGAATTCAGGGCAATCGGCGACTGGAGTCGCCTCCCACAAAATTCAGGGCAATCGGCGACTGGAGTCGCCTCCCACAATCGGAGTCGCCTCCCACAATGAAGAACTGAATGGCAGACCCTACTCGTACTCCCGCACCCTGCGCCCGATCGCCTCTCCCAACGCATGACGCACGCTGGCAATGGTGATCCGATCGAAGACCTGCTGGAAGAAGCCCGTGACGATCATGCGGACGGCCTCCTTGCGGGTCAGGCCGCGGCAGCGGGCGTAGAACACCTGCTCGTCGTCCACGCGGCCGACCGTGGCGCCGTGCGAACACTTGACGTCGTCGGCCTGGATCTCCAAGCCGGGAATCGAGTCGGCCCGGGCGTCTTCGGAGAGCAACAAGTTGTCGTCGCGCTGATAGCCGTCGGTCTTTTGGGCGTCGCGGTCGACCTTGATCATGCCCCGCCACACCAGCCGCGAATGGTCCTGCAGCGCGCCTTTATACAGCAGATCGCTGGTGCAGTGCGGCGCCTGGTGATGTTGCAGGGTGTGATAAGAGAGGTGCCGCTTGCCTTCGGTGAACATGACGCCGTTGACCTGCACGTTGGCCCCCGGTCCCACCAAAGCGACGTGCTGGTTCACTTTGGCCAACCGGCCGCCCAGGGCGCCGATCGTCCATTGCAGCGAAGCGTCCTCTCCCACGAGGGCCCGTTGGTGGGCGAAGTGCCACACGCCGGCGCCCCAGTCCTGGAGGTTGACGTAGCGAAGCTTCGCCCGTGGACCCAAGTGGATTTCGATGGCCCCACAGTGCAGGCCGGGCGGCACTGGCTGAGCCAGTGGCACGCTGGCAGTCGCCCGTGGCACGCCGGCTGCGGGTGGCACTGGCTCCGCCAGTGGCACGCTGGCCGTTTCCGCCAAAACGGTTGCTTCGGCGCCCTCCTCCAACACAATCAGCGCGTGCCCGAAATCAACTCCGCCGGGCGAGAGCGCCGAGAGTATATGCAGAGGCCGGTCGATCACCACGCCCTTGGGCACATAGACCAACATTCCGCCCGACCAGCAGGCGGCGTGCAGGGCAGCAAACTTGTCGACGCGGTAATCCACCGCTCTGAACAAGTACGGGCGCAGAAGGTCGCCGTGCTCGCACACCAACTGGTCGAGGCTGCCGAAGAGCACGCCGCGCCTGGATAACTCAGAATCGAGCCGAGTACCGTGCGGCTGGCTATTGATCGAGGACGTGCTGCCGGCCAGTTCCACGCCCTCGGCCAGCAGGGCCGTTGACATGAGTCCCCTCTCCCCTTGGGAGAGCGCTCGCTCACTTAGTCCCCTTTCCCTTTGGGAGAGGGTTAGGGTGAGGGTTTGTTGTGCCTCGCCTTGGCCCCCGTTGCCCTCATCCCATACCCGTCTCCCATGGGGCGAGGGGAGTCCGAACTGCTCCAAGTGAAAGCCCCGGATGTCGGTCCGCATCCACTCTTCCAACTTCCGGTCGGGAAAGGGTATCTCCTGAAACGTCGCCCACGCTTGCCGCCGCAAGGCAATCAGCCAGCCCGGCTCCCGGCGATCGGCCAGGAAGGACTCGAATGAGTCGGTGTCGAACGCGCTATGTATAAGTGATGTGGCCACGGCAGGTTTTCGCCCAACGCGACCACCGGTCGCGGCTTTATGTCCAATCGGCAATCTGAAATCGGAAACCCTACCCCACGGTTCCTTCCATCTGCAACTCGATCAGCCGGTTCATCTCGACGGCATACTCCATCGGCAGCTCCTTGACCAGCGGTTCGATGAACCCGCTGACGATCATCGTGGCCGCCTCGGGCTCGGTCAGCCCGCGGCTGGTCAGATAGAAGAGTTGCTCTTCGCCGATCCGCGACACGCTGGCCTCGTGCCCCACCATCACGTCCTGCTCTTCGATTTCGATATAGGGATAGGTGTCGCTGCGGCTGCGGGGGTCGAGGATCAAGGCGTCGCAGACGACGTTCGCCTTCGACTTTTTCGCGCCCTTGCACATCCGCACCAGGCCGCGATAGCTCGTCCGCCCGCCGTTCTTCGAGATCGACTTCGAGATGATCCGCCCCGACGTGTGCGGGGCGCAATGGACCAGCTTGGCGCCGGCGTCCTGGTGCTGGCCGGCCGAGGCAAACGCCACCGAGAGCACCTCGCCGCGGGCGCCGGGTTCCATCATGTAGATGGACGGGTACTTCATCGTCAAGCGGCTGCCGAGATTGCCGTCGACCCATTCCACCAGCGAATCGCCATAGGCCATCGCCCGCTTCGTGACCAGGTTGTAGATGTTGTTGGCCCAGTTCTGGATGGTCGTGTAGCGGACGCGCGAGCCGCGTTTGGCGATCACCTCGACCACGGCCGAGTGGAGGCTCTCCGTGCTGTACATCGGGGCGGTGCAGCCTTCGACGTAGTGCACCTGGGCACCCTCGTCCACGATGATCAGCGTGCGCTCGAACTGGCCCATGTTGGCCGCATTGATGCGGAAGTAGGCCTGCAAGGGGAACTCCACCTTCACTCCCGGCGGAACGTAGATGAACGATCCGCCCGACCACACGGCCGAATTGAGCGCGGCGAACTTGTTGTCGGTCGGCGGAATCACCGTGGCGAAGTACTCCCGCAACAAGTCGGAATGCTCGCGCACGGCGGTGTCGGTGTCGGTGAAAATCACGCCCTGCCGGGCCATCTCCTCCTTCAACGAGCCGTACACCACTTCGCTCTCGTACTGGGCCTTTACGCCGGCCAGAAACTTCTTCTCCGCCTCGGGGATGCCCAACTTGTCGAAGGTACTCTTGATCTCCGAGGGCACGTCGTCCCACGACTTCACCTGGTGGTCGGTGGGCTTGAGATAGTAGTAGATGTCCTCGAACTTGATCTGGATGTCGCCGCCCCACTGCGGCACCGGCTTCGAATCGAAGATTTCCAGGCTCTTCAGCCGGAAGTCCCGCATCCAGGCGGGCTCGTTCTTCATCTCCGAGATTTCGGCGACGATTTGCTTGTCCAAGCCCTTGCGGTCCTGAAGACGTAGTTGTTCGTCGTTGCGAAAATCATACTTGTTGATTTCGCCGACCGGGTCGATTCGTATATCGGTAGCCATGAGAGTGGCCAGTCATCAGTAATCAGTTGTCAGTAATCAGTTCTTTCCCGCCATCGCCGACACCAGCACTTCCTCGTCGGCGGCCGCCTCGGGATGCGCGGCGCGAATGCGGTCGTAACCCTGCTTGTGCAGTTCCATCGCCAGTTCCGGCCCGCCGGCCTCGACGATTCGCCCGCCCAACATCACGTGGGTGAAGTCGGGCCGGTTGTATTCGAGCAACTGTTCGTGGTGTGTGATGATGAGAATCCCCATCTCGTGCCCGCCGATCTCGGCGATGCTCTGGCTGGCCAGGCGAACGGCGTCCACGTCGAGCCCGCTGTCGGTCTCGTCGAGAATGGCGAACTTCGGCCGCAGCATGGCCATTTGCAGGATTTCTGCCCGCTTCATCTCGCCGCCGGAAAAGCCGTCGTTGACGTACCGCCGGGCGAACTCCGGATCGATTCGCAACTGCTGCATCTTGTCGTTCAATTCCTTGCGGAACTGCCGCATGGGGATCAGGTCTTCGCCTTCCTTGCGGTCCGGCCGGCGGATGTTGCGTGGCGGCGTGGCGGAGGAAGTCGGCCATCTTCACGCCCGGAATCGCCACCGGCCGCTGGAAGGCCAGGAACAAGCCGGCCCTGGCCCGTTGGTGCGGCTCCATCGCCAGCACGTCCTGGCCGTCGAGCTCGACGCGGCCCTGCGTGACCTGGTAACCGGGGTGGCCCATGATGGCGAAGCCCAACGTGCTCTTACCCGAACCGTTCGGCCCCATCAATGCATGGACCTCGCCCCGGCGTATCTCCAAACTGACTCCCTTGAGGATCGGTTTCTCGCCGACGCAGACGTGAAGATCAATAATCGAGAGCGTGTCGTTCATAACTCATAGTTCCTGGTCCTGGGTACTCAGTGCTTCGCTTTCACCTTCTGATGCTCAAACACCGGCTGGATCTCTTCGACGCTCACAAATCCGCTCTGCTGCGGCACGGGCAACTCGTCTTCCGCCTTCTTGCTCGGCCGGAGAAGATGGTTCAACCAGCCGGCGCCATCGGCGCCCCGCTGCCGGACGATGCGCTGGCCGCGAATCTTGTCCTGCAACCGCATCAACCCCTCCAAGATCGACTCCGGCCGCGGCGGGCAACCGGGGATGTACACGTCGACCGGCACCACCAAATCGACGCCGCGGACGACGTGGTAGCCGTACTCGAAGTATGGCCCGCCCGCTACCGTGCAGGCCCCCATGGCGATCACGTACTTCGGTTCCGGCATCTGCTCATAGAGGCGGCGGATGCGGCTGGCCATCTTGTAGGTCACGGTGCCGGCCACGATCATCAAGTCCGACTGCCGCGGACTGGCGCGAAAGGCGCCCGCTCCAAAACGGTCCAAGTCGAACCGCCCGGCGCCGGCCGACATCATTTCGATGGCACAGCAGGCGATCCCGAAGGTCATCGGCCAAAGACTGCCCTGGCGCGCCCAGTTGATCGACTGCTCCAGCGTGGTCATCAATACCCCGTCCTCGAAACGTCCTTCCATCCAGGGTTGTGTCATTTTCTCGCTCGTTCAGTAGGCTAAGGAAAGGCGAGACGCCGGTTCCGCAAGCCCGTCAGTATAGCCAACGCTCAGTCCGTATGGAACCGACACTCGGTGCCCCCCTGGAGCCGGCACTGCGTCAGTTGGACGTCCTGGCCGAGCAACTCGGAAAACATCATCCGCTCCATGTGGCAGACGGCCTGATCCTGATCGGCCAGCTTGGGATAAGGGCAGGCGTGTTGAGTCAGCACGGTCCCTCGATCCGACTCCTCGACCGAAACCGGGATCCGCCGCTGAGCCAGCAAATCGGCCAGCGACTGCATCCGTTCGGCCGGCGTCTCGCCTTGGATCTGGTCGGCATAGCCGGCCGCCAGGGAGCGGGCGATCCGGCGTAGAAACTCCCGCCGCGCGCTGGGATCGGCCGTTTGGCTCGTCTCCCGCCAGAGGGTCACCGCGAGATCCGTGAAGTTGGACCCCGTCATGCGCAGCCCGTTGTCGGTGAGCCAGTAACGGTGTTTTGGGCGGCCACGGCCATGTCGGGTGGCATCGCGCTGGATGGCCTTGCGGGCCATCAGCCGCATCAGGCGTTGCCGCACGGCTGTCGGCGTAACTTCCATCGCGTCAGCCAGTTCCGTTACGCCTAGCGGCCCCGTGATCCGCAGCAAGTCGAGCAATCCGGCGTCCGATGTGGGTGCTTGGATACTCATGGGAAAGTCGCCTTAGTGAGGAAGGAAAGACATTCTTCCACGTCAACACATTATACGGGCGTGTGCGATTTATGCCAATAAGACTTGCTAAAACTGCGATAAGTCAAGGCTCGCCGCGCGAAGGGGACAGTTGTGCGTTGTGACGCTTTCTCCCAGGGCGTATCACCGATATGCGAGAATCAGGGCATTGCCCTCGTTGGCAGAGCAGAGTAAGATGACTGAGTGCAATAGTTAGCTAATGCAGCAGACGATCTTCAGCAGCCTGAGGCGTTGCGGGCAGATATCCGACCTGTCTACAACCAGTCGGATACATGGCTACGGCGTAAACTCCGCCTCGGCACTGAGCCCTTCGGCGAATCGGGCCAGAAGGTCTGCCGCGCGGTCGATGTCGTCCAACGAGATCATCTCCACGGGGCTGTGCATGTAGCGGTTCGGGATGCTCACCAGTCCGGTGGCCACGCCGGCCCGATTCACCTGGATGGGGTTGGCGTCGGTGCCCGTGGCCTTCGCCGAGGCCGCCAACTGATAGGCGATCTGATTCCCATCGGCGGCCTGGATCAGCCGCTCGACCACCTTGGGGTTCATGTTCGGGCCGCGGTGGATCACCGGCCCTTTACCCAGCCGCACGTCGCCCTCTTCCTTCTTCTCGATCGTGGGGCAATCGGTGGCGTGGGTCACGTCGACCGCCACGCCCACCTGCGGATCGATGCCGAAGGCGCTGGTTCGGGCCCGCGCAGTCCAAGCTCCTCCTGCACGGTTGAAACGGCGTACAGTCCGCAGGTGAGTTTCTTGCTCTCGCACGCCCGGCGGAATGCCTCGATCACGACCCAACATCCGGCCTTGTCGTCCATGGCCGGCGAGACGGCGAAATTGTTCCGCAGGGTGTGGAAACCGAGTTCGACGGTCACGGCGTCGCCAATACGGACCGCCGCGGCGGCCTCGTCCTTGTTGGCGGCCCCGATGTCGAGCCACAGGTCCTTCATCTTCGGCACCTGCTTGCGCTCCTCTTCGGTCAACAGGTGAATCGGTTTCCGGGCGATCACGCCGAAGACCGGCCCGCCGCTGGTCCAAACGGTCATCCGCTGCCCGATCAGCACCTTGGGGTCCCATCCCCCGATCGGTTGAACGTAAAGGAACCCGTCGTTGTCGATGTGTTGCACGATCAGCCCGATTTGATCGCAATGGCCGGCGAGCATGACGCGCAGTAGCGCGGTCGGGGTTCTTGACCACGATCACGTTGCCGTGCAGGTCGGTGCGGACCTCGTCGGCGAAGCCCGCCACGTAGTCGCGAACGATCTGTTGCAGGGAGCTTTCATAGCCCGACGGGCTGGGCGTCTCCAGCAAGGTCTTGAGGAAATCGAGGGCTTTGGGTTCCATGTCAGTTGTCTCCTGGGGGATGCGCCAAGTATGGCAAGTTCAGTGGGTTCTGCAAGCCGGTCCGCTTGACGGCCTGCATGTTCTCTTCCTACAATTTAGGGGTATTATCAGGAGGCGAACGTTATGGAAGCCATTTTGCCCGAAGTCCCGCCCGAGACCTTGGCATGGCGGAAACGGACCGGCAACGACCGATTTGATGAGATGTGGGAAGGAGTGTTGCACATGACACCGGCGCCCGGCGTTCGCACCAGAGCTTTGAGTGGGAGTTGGAAACGTGGCTGCGGTCAAATTGGGCGCGCCGGTCGGGAGGTTCCGTATATCACGATGTGAACGTGGCTTCCCCCGGTGATTGGCCGAACAACTACCGCATTCCCGACCTCGTGCTCCTCGCGCCGGACCGTTTCAGCATCGACCGTGACCTCTATTTTGACGGTGCCCCGACGGTCGTTGTGGAAATCCGCAGCCCTGGCGACGAGACCATGGAGAAACTGCCCTTCTACGCCCAGCTTGGCGTGCCGGAAGTCTGGGTCGTCGACCGCGACAGCAAGGTCCCCGAACTCTATCTGCTCCAGGAGGCCGCGTACGAGCAGCAGCCGGCGGCCGCCGATGGCTGGCTCCGCAGTACCGCCACCGGTGTACAAATGCGTGGCGAAAGCGGAGGCCGTTTGGCCTTGCAGCTTGCCGGTGATGAGGCTACGCGGCGGCTCCTGCCCGAGGCGTAGCGAGCCGCGCATCATGCCGCGGCCAGCAGCATCGTCATGCGCCACAGCCACCTTGACGGGAGGCGGCTCGATGCCCTACCATAACGGCTTCTAATGCCAGCACTATCGAAATACGATTGAGTGGTGTGCCCATGGACACGGTCAAAGTTGCCATTGTCGGGTTCGGAACCATTGGCTCCGGCGTCGCCCGCTTGCTGCTGGAGCACGGCGACCGGCTGGCCCGTCACGTGGGCAAGCGGCTGGAACTGGTTCACGTGGTCGACCCCGACCTGAAACGGCCGCGGAACTTCGTCCTGCCGCCGGGCATGCTCACCGCCAATCTGACCGACGTGGTCGAGAATCCGGAGATCGTCGCGGCGATTGAACTGGTGGGTGGACTGGAGCCCGCGCGGACCATCGTCCTGACGCTGTTGGAGAGCGGCAAGGACGTGGTTACCGCCAACAAGGCCCTCTTGGCCGAGCATGGGCCGGAACTGTTCGACACGGCGCGGAAGTTGGGCCGCTCGATCGCCTTCGAGGCGGCCGTGGCCGGCGGCATCCCCATCATCGCCGCCATCAGCGAGTGCCTCACGGCCAACCAAATCGAATCGATCCACGCCATCCTTAACGGCACGAGCAATTTCATCCTCACCCAGATGGAGGAGAACAATACCGATTACGCGTCGGCCCTGGCCGAAGCGCAGCAACGCGGTTATGCCGAGGCCAATCCGGCCATGGACGTCAACGGCAGCGACGCCGCCCAAAAGCTGGCCATCCTCGCCCACCTGGCTTTCGGGGCCCGCGTCAACTGGCGCCACATTCCGCGCACGGGCATCGACGTGGTCGACGTGACCGACATGCGTTACGCCCGGGAACTCGGCTACAGCATCAAGCTCCTGGCGGTTGCCGAACTGGTGCCCGAGGGACTGGAACTACACGTCTCGCCCACCTTGGTGCGGCACGAAACCACGCTGGCCGAGGTCCGCGGGGCCTACAACGCCATCCGCGTGGTCGGCGATGCCGTGGGCCGGGTGTTCTTCCACGGCCTGGGGGCCGGCCAAATGCCCACCGCCTCGGCCGTGGTGGCCGACCTGATCGACACGGTCGTGGGCCGCATGGCGATCACCTTCCGCACCTTAAACCTCTGGTCGAGCGACGGGGATGCTCCGGTACGGATTCGTGAGCCGGCCCGCGTGCCCGGCCGCTTCTACCTGCGGTTTAACGTCGACGATCGGCCCGGCGTGATGTCGGAAATCACCGGCATTCTCGGCCGGCACAACATCTCGATCTCCTCCGTGATCCAGCACGAGACGGAGGAAGACTCGTCGAACGTGGTCCCGCTGGTGATCATGACCCACACCTCCTCCGAAGGCCGCATGGCCGAGGCCATGAAGATCATCGGCCAGTTGGCTTGCGTTCATCCGGGGAGTGTGAGGATGAGAGTCAGAGACTGAACGGGAATGATGAATGCTGAATGCTGAATGATGAGTGTATTCAGCCCACGCATTCACGCAAGGAAATTGTTGTTGCCCGCACTGCCCGTAACATTCATCACTCATCATTCATCACTCATCATTCATCACTCATCATTCATCACTCATCATTCATCACTCATCATTCATCACTCATCATTCATCACTCATCATTCATCAAACATCATTCATCAAACATCATTCATCAAACATCATTCATCAAACATCCTTTCCCCATGAAATACGCCCTCATCATTCCCGACGGTTCCGCCGACGAGCCGCAAGACTCGCTCGGCGGCAAGACTCCGCTTCAGGCGGCCAACATCCCGGCAATGGATGCCGTGGCGGCGGCCGGCGTCGTGGGCCGCGCGAACAATACGCCCGAATCGCTGCCGGCCGGCTCCGACACCGCCAACCTCAGCCTCTTAGGCTACGACCCGATCGAGCACTACACCGGCCGGGCGCCCCTGGAGGCGGCCGCGCAGGGCATCGAACTGGGGCCCGGCGATTGGGCCGTCCGCTGCAACCTGGTCACCATCGAGGACCAGGTGATGAAGAGTTTCACCGCCGGCCACATTACGACGGCCGAAGCCGCGGAGCTCATGAAGGCCGCTCAGGAGCAACTGGGCAGCGCCAACTCCAGTTCTATCCGGGCGTAAGCTATCGGAATCTGCTCGTCTATCGCGGCGGCGGGCGGCCCGCCCCCTTCTCGCCCGACACCCGCACCACGCCTCCCCACGACCTGACCGACGAGTCGGTCTTGGACGACTTTCCCCGCGGGCCGGGCAGCGATCTGTTGTACCGCTTGATGAGCGAAAGCGGGATGCTCTTCGCCGACCATCCGGTCAACGTCGCCCGGCGTGCGGCGGGCAAGCTGCCGGCCACCAACGTCTGGCTTTGGGGGCTCGGCAGCACGCCCCGCCTGACGCCCTTTGCCGAGTTGTACGGCAAACGAGGGGCGATGATTACCGGAGTGGATTTGCTCCGCGGACTGGCAGCGCTCTTGGGCTGGCGGCGGATCGACGTGCCCGGCGCCACCGGCTATACCGACACCGATTACGCGGCCAAGGGGCGCTACGCCGTCGCGGCCCTCGACGAGGTCGACCTGGTCTGCGTCCACGTCGAGGCCCCCGACGAGGCCTCGCACGAGGGCGATGCGGCCGCCAAGGTCAAGGCCATCGAAGAGATCGACGGGCACATCGTCGGCCCGCTTCACGAAGCGTTGAAGAAGCGCGGCGAGTATCGCATTCTGATTTCGCCGGACCATCCCACGCCGCTTCGCACCAAGACGCACAGCCACGGCTACGTGCCCTTCGCGTTGGCCGGCAGCGGCATTGCGCCCGACGCGGCCGCGGCCTACGACGACCCGACCGCAGACCGTTCGCCGCTGGTGTTCCACGAGGGGTGGCGACTGATGGGCCATTTCCTGGGGACAGGAACACGGCAATGACACCGCGTGAACGCGTCCGGGCCGCGCTCAACCACGCCCAGCCCGATTTCACACCCTGCGACTACTACGCCACCCCGGAAATCCATCTGGCACTGCCCGCCACTTTGGACTCGACGAACCGAAGAGCACGGCCGTGGCGATGGGCGGCATTACCCGCGTGCTCGACGACGGCGGGGTCGCCCAACGGCTGGGGACGGACATCCGTTACGTCAATCCGCCCTACATCGGCCCGCCGCTGCTGACATTCGACGACGGCTCGTCGCCGAACCTGTGGGGCATCCGACGCCGCCCCATGGCCAACGAGTACGGCGAATATGCCGAGCCGATCGGACTGCCCTACGCGGCGTGGAGCACGCCGGAAGAGGCCCAGAGATTCTCGTGGCCCGACCCCGACTGGTTCGACTACAGTGCGATTCCCGCCGCCTGCGCCAAGCACCCTGACTTGGCGATCGCCGCCGGTGGCACGTACGTCCAGGACTTTATCAACGGCGTGGCCTTCGGCCGCGGCGTCGAGCAGGTCCTGTTGGACATCGCCACTGATGACCCGGTCTTGCTCTGCATTGTCGAGCGGCGGCATCGCTTTTACATGGCCTACATCGAGCGCATCCTGGATGCCGCCCGCGGACGGATCGACTTCGTGCTCTGTGGCGACGATTTTGGCAGCCAGCGGGGACTGCTGATCTCGCCGGCCAGTTTCGATCGGCTGTTCGCCGCCAAGAAGAAGGAACTCTTCGACCTGGTTCACTCCTACGGCGCCAAGGTGTCGCACCATTGCTGCGGATCGAGCCGGGCCCTGATTCCGCGCTTCATCGAGCTTGGCATGGATGCCCTGCAAACCATCCAGCCGCAAGCCGCCGGGATGAACCCCTACGAGTTGAAGGCCGCCTTCCGCGGCCAAATCGCCCTGCACGGCGCGGTGGACGTGCAGGGTTGGCTGCAACGGGCAAATCCCCAGGAGATCGAGGCGGAAACGAATCACCTTATGGACGAAGTGGGCGCGGGCGGCGGTTTCATCCTGGCCCCCAGCCACAACATTCAGCCCGACGCGCCGCTGGAAAACGTACTGGCGGTGTACGAGGCCGTGGCGAAACGGCGGGGAGATGTGAGGGATTAGGGATTAGAGATTGGAGATGAGGCCCCTCGTTCCCACGCCGAGCATGGGAACCAGGAAACGCGGAACACAGGAACCAAGAAAAGCATCACACCGTCGAACAACTCATAGGCGAACTACAAACCGTCCCCAAAGGTTCCTGCCATGAAACGCCTCAATAGGATTCTCAAACGGAGCGGGATCGTCCTGGCTGGGATTGTGACGATACTATTGCTGGCCAACGCCATGTTCGTCTGGGCTACCGACGCGCGGGTGGCCCGCCAACTGGCGGAGATTCGCGCGGCAGGCGATCCGGTTTCGCTGGCTGAAGTAGCCCATCTCTCCATTCCACCGGAAAAGAATGCCGCCACCTACCTGCGCCAAGCGAGAGCCGACATTGACGCAATCTACGACAAGCTGTCGCCCGTTAACGAGGACGACATTTTCTCGGCACGCCTGCTGCCTGTTGAACGGCAAAACGTCTTTCAAGCCGCCCTCGATGCGGGCCCCAAAGCCATTCCACTGGCGCTGCAAGCCGCCGCTTGCGCCGATTACGACGCACAATTGGACTACACGCTGGCGTCTGATGACCTCGACTTGTCTGGCGCGGTTGCTGACGTCCGAACGGCCACTTTAGTCTTATATCGCTGGGGGATTTTGCAGGTATGCCATGGGGACCGCGACGAAGCTGTGCAGACGGCCATGGCGATTCTTCGGTTGTCGCGCCACTGCCAGCGCAATCCGACAATCCTGGGCTACTTGGTTGCCGCGTCGATCCGCGCCACGGCAATCAATATTTGCAACTTGGCAATGCAAACCGGTCCGGTCTCCCAAGAGCCGGCGCGACAAGTTGGAGTCCGAATTGGCTCTCCACGAGGACATGGACGGCTGCACGTGGGCCCTCAAGAGCGATCGAGCCTACGTACTGGACTACAGGATCGCCCAGCGCGATGGCAGCCTCTGGCTGCTTAGCCGCGGTCTGTGGAATCGCAATATCTCGGAGTATCTCAGTGGCATGAAGGTCCTCATCGCGATCAGCGAGAGTTGGAGCACCTATCGGCAGGCGGAGCCCACCCTTCGTCAAACCTTGGGCGGCGGTTGGGCAGTGTTGTTCAACTGCATGACGCGGACGTGCGCCAGATCGCGATCATTGCGGGTGCTCAATGCCCTGCAAACGCACGTGCCGACAACAGGCCATGAAGTTCCGAAGCTCAGCGAGCTTGGCCTGCCTGCCCAGGCTACCATCGACCCGTATACGGGCGAACCGTTGCACGTCAAGAAGACCCCGCAAGGCTGGGTGGTCTACTCGGTCGGAAAGAACCTCAAGGATGACGGCGGCAAGTTGGATGAGTCGGAAACGGGTGACGTGGGGGTTGGCCCGCGGCCCCCAGAGGCCGAACAACCGCACGAGAAATGATCCCCCAGATTCTCCAATAAATCCGCCGGCCGCGAGGGTCTTCCTCATAGGACGCGGCAATGAGGCACGGCTACCGCCATGACCACACTCCAGGCGAGATTGGCCCGAGGCGACCAGGCCGCGTTTGCCGAACTGTACGACGCCTGCGCTGACCGGGTGGGCCACTATCTGCTGGTTCGGCTGGGTTCGCGGGCGGATGCCGACGACGCCCTGCAAGAGACCTTTTGCCGCCTGGCCCGCAACCGCGGGAAGCTAGCGGAAGTGGAAAACATCGAGGCCTACGTGATTGCGATCGCCCGAAACGAAGCGGCCCGGCTGGCGGCCCAGAGGGCCCGGCGCGGGCGGCAGCAAGAACCGCTCTGCGCCGAGGAACTCTTCTGCTGGCCGGCAAACGACGCCGAGGTGCGCGAGACGGCCGAGATCGTGGCCACGGCCCTGGAGCGACTCAACCCCGACTTGCGGGAAGTGGTGGAACTGAAGACCTACGCGGGACTTACCTTTCAGCAGATCAGCCAGGCGACCGGCCTGCCGCAAGGGACGGTGGCCACGCGCTACCGCGCGGCCTTGGCGAAAATGCAGGCTTGGTTGGCGAGGGAATCGTGATGAACGACGACGTGGAACAACTATTGAGCCGGGCCGGTCGGGGACTAGTCCATTTTTCGGCGGCAAACCGCCGTTTGCGGCTACGCGCCGGGCCGAAAACATGGACCTGTCCCCTTCCGTGGCGTGATGAACGTTTTTTTGGTGCAGGCAACCATGACGAATTTTCTCTAGCCCATGACGAATTTTCTCTAGCCCAGGCGTTTACGCCTGTGGGACAGGGGGCCGTAACGACGGTTCTTTTTCCTTCACGCCCCGTTCACGGGGCGGCAGCGAGGCGGCGGCGAGAACGGGCGCGAATCCGGAAATGCCGCCTGAAGGCGGCAAATGGAAAAAAGGAAAAATAGCGGGCGCCCTCTCGTCCCAGGCGTAGAACGCCTGGGCTAGAGAAAAGTTACATGTACAACCCGCACCCATGAACGACGACATCGAACAACTGTTAGCTCGATTGACGCCTCGCGGCGTTCGGCCGGAGACGCGCACGCAGGTGCTCGCGGCGGTTGCCGACGCCCTCACCCCCAACCCCTCTCCGGGTATCGACCGAAGGTTGGTCGGGCGAGGGGAGCCCGCTTCTCCCTGGCTGCGGCGAGCGGCCCTGGCCGTGGCGGCGTTGCTGCTGGTGGGAATCACCTTGAACGTCGGGGCGAACGTGGCGTCGCAGCGGCACCTGGCCCGGCTGTTTGGCCCGCCGCCGGTGAACCAGCAGGCCATGGAAGTGGCGAAGATGATCGAAGGGGTGACCGACGCCCAGACGGCCCAATGGGTCTACCAAAGGATGGCCGTCCCGCGTCCGTCGTCACCCGATGCCTTGGCGAAACACTACGCCGCCGTCGAGCAACTCATCCGCGAACTGCAAACCGTCCCCAAAGGTTCCTATCATGAAACGCCTCAAAAAGATTCTCAAATGGAGCGGGATCGTCCTGGCCGGGCTCGTGGCGATACTTCTGGTGGCCAACGCTTGGTTCGTGTGGACTACCGATACACGGCTTGAGCGGCAGTTGCAGGATATCCGCGACGCCGGCGATCCGCTCACGCTGGCCGAGTTGGCCCGCCCGCCCATTCCGCCGGAGAAGAACGCCACCACCTATCTCCGTCGGGCCGAGGCGGATGTTGCGGCCATCGAGAAAGCGACGGCCGATCTGCCGGGCGTCTACCAGTATCCTGGGCGTCCGATGTCGTCTGGTGACCAAGAGAAGGTCAAGGCCGCCTTCGATGCGTACGCCAACGCGATTCCGCTCTTGGAGCAGGCCGCCACATGCCCGGACTACGATGAACAACTGGACTACACCGTATCGGCGCAGCAGTTCACATCGCAGTTGATTGATCTTGTGAACAAAAATCATCCTACCGCTCGCGTGCTGCGTGCCCGCGCAATGTTGCAGGTGGCAGAGGGCAAGCGTAACGAAGCGGTGCAAACAGCCCTGATGATTTTCCGCCTGGCACGTCATTTCGACCGCAATCCGGCGATCATCAACTACTTGGTGGCGAATGCTGTCCGTGGTATTGCGATCGACTCTGTCAACGTATCGTTACAGACAGGCCCCGTCTCGAATGATGTGCGAGACGCCTTGGACGCCGAACTCGCCCGACAGGAGCGAATGGATCAATATGCCTGGGCACTCAAGAGTGATCGAGCTTTCGGCCTGGACTCTCTTCGTGCCTTCCCTCTTCGCAATTTCTGGCTATTGAGCCGCGGATTCTGGAACCGGATTGAGTCGGAGTACCTGGACGAAATGCAGGCATTGGTCACGCTGACCCGCGATCCGCACCCTTTCGCCAAACAGCGGAAATCTTCGACGCGTTCCGTGAAAGGCCTTTTGATCCAATAAATGTCCTCGTCGTGCCGGCGATCCAGAACATGCATGAGGCCGTCGTGCGGACGCGGGCTAAGATTCGCTGCCTGCGTGTGCTCAACGCCCTACAGACGCACGTGCCGGCCGAAAGCGACAAAGCGCCGAAACTCAGCGAACTCGGCTTGCCGGCGGCGACCACCACCGATCCATATACCGGCGAGCCGTTGCACGTCAAGAAGACCCCACAAGGCTGGCTGGTCTACTCGGTGGGCAAGAACTTCGTGGATGACGGCGGCAAGTTCGACAACGAGCAGAGCGACATTGGCGTTGGCCCGCCGCTTCCGGCCGACAAACCGGCAGAGAAGTGATTGACCGATCCCGGCGATTGTGAGCGAATTCGTCTCCGTGCGTCTTTCTCTTCCAATAGCGCACGGTTGCAGATATCGCTACTATCTTGTCATGGCCTCCGGCGTTCCCTCCGCGTTACGCGCAAAGTGGGGGAAACGCATGCCCGCACAGTTCACAGTGCGTTTCAGGCACCCTAACCGACAACAGGTGAGGCCCATCGGGCGACGCCGCGGCGGCACGAAACCGAGCAGTAGGTCCCGCTTGCCGAGCGGGACCGCAGGGCGGAGGTAAGGTTCGAAAGCACACCCAGTCTCGCCCGGCAGGCGAGACACCTACTGCCCGTCCCGCCCGGCAGGCGGGACCCCACACCGCTGCACCGAATTGTGCAACGGCGGAGCGGCACGAAGCCGGGTGATTCTTCGCGCTGCAAGTTCGCCGGAACATCTTTCTCCGGCAGATGTTACGAAAAACCGACGGCGGACGAAAGGCAATTCTGCACATATCGCCACAACGGGTTGTTTGCATCGCACAACGTAAGTTCCATCCAGATAAAAAGCCGTCTGGCACTCGGCAGCCAATCCGGGTACGATTTGCGATAGAGTCGGCGCCGGGTGCCGCAGGGCCGACCGGTGGGCGCGGGATGTCGCGTGGGCGGCGTCCGCGTGGCCCGTGGCGGAGCGGCTATCAAGAGGGAACCCTCGTGGTGAGCTTGAAACAACATCGTTATCATTGGCTGGTGGCGGCGGGGATCGGGCTCGTGGTCGGGTTGGCTGTGAGCGGGTATTGGCCTTACACTCCCTTGCACGCCGCGGCGACCGACCGCGGCGACACGTTTGCCATGGCCACCGGCCTGCTGGATACCGACGTGGAGGCCGTCTATTTGCTCGATTTCCTTACCGGCGATCTCAGGGCCATGGTGTTGGGCAAGATTCCGGGCACGTTCAGCGGCTACTTCGACACCAACGTTGGCCGCGATCTGGGCATCGATCCGCAGAAGAGCCCCAAGTTCATGATGGTCACCGGCATTGCCAACCTCAGACGCGGCGGCGGCGCCCGTCAGCAGTACGGCATCGCAAGCTGCTACGTCGCCGAGGTCACCAGCGGCAAGTTGGCGGCCTACGCCGTGCGTTGGGTCCCTTCGATGCACACGTCCGGGCAGGTGCAAAACGGGCCGTTGGACCTGGTGGGCGTGGCGCCATTCCGCAATCCGTCCGGCGCGGCGCCTGCCTCGAAGGCCGCGAAGTGAAGCAAAGAAGCACCGGTGTTTGCATGCAAGTAATGGTAAATGGTGAGTGCCGGCAAGCGGCCGAGGGCATCACGGTGGCCGCGCTGTTGGATGAGTTGCGGCTGAGCGCAAGCCCGTGGCCGTTGAGGTCAATCTGGAACTGGTGTCCCGCCAGCGTCATGCCGAGCACCGTCTCGCCGAGGGCGACCGCCTGGAAATCGTGACGTTGGTGGGCGGAGGATAGACTATGCCTGCCGAATCTCATGGGAGGCCGCAAGCGGCTGAAGTCGTGGGCGAGTCGCAAGCGGTCGCGCCGGATCGACTGCAAATCGGTTCCCACACGTTCGGAAGCCGGCTGGTGGTCGGCACCGGCAAGTACTCCAGCTACTCGGCGATGCGCAAGGCGCTGGACATCTCGGGCACGGAGTGCATCACCGTGGCCGTCCGCCGCGAGCGGCTGATCGACGCCGAGGGCAAGAATCTGCTCGACTTCATCGACACGCGGCGGTACACGATCCTGCCGAACACGGCCGGCTGCTTCACGGCCGAAGACGCCGTCCGCGTGGCCCGGCTGGGACGCGAAATCCTCTCGCAGATGAATAATCCCGGCGCCGATTGGGTGAAGCTGGAGGTGTTGGGCGACAAACGGACGCTCCTGCCCGACCCGATGGCCACGCTTCAGGCCACCGCGACACTTGTGGCCGAGGGCTTTCAGGTGCTCGTCTACAGCAGCGATGATCCGGTCGTGGCCAAGCGGCTGAAGGAGGCCGGGGCCACGAGCGTGATGCCCGCCGGCAGCCCCATCGGCTCGGGCCAGGGCGTGCTCAATCCCAACGCCATTCGCATTTGTCTGGAGTATCTGAAAGAGGGCGATCCGGACTACCCCGTGATCGTGGATGCGGGTGTGGGGACGGCCAGCGACGTGACAACGGCCATGGAATTGGGCGTCGACGGGGTGCTGTTGAACACGGGCATCGCCCACGCCAAAGACCCGTTGCGAATGGCCCAGGCCATGCGGCTGGCGGCCCAGTCAGGGCGGCTGGCGTATCTCGCCGGGCGAATTCCCAAGAAGCTCTATGCTACCGCCAGCAGCCCGACCGAAGGCGTCATTCAGAGCCGTCCGTAGCGCCCTCTTCCCAGCGGCGTGGCGGATGCAGTATAATGCGGTCACGCAGCGGGCGACGGCGCGCTACAAGAGCCGCACCCACCCTAGGGCACCCCCCCACGGCCGCACCGGCCACTGGACCGCCGACCACGCACGGCGGCACGACGCATGGCCAGCCAACTGCACGATCCCCGGAGGCTGCTGAGGCCAACAGGGACGCTCTCTAGCAACCGGTGGGTTAGGACGGACTTCCTAATCCGTCCAGTTCAAGTCACTGGGACGGATTGGGAACTCCGCCCTACGAATTTGGCCCACTCATCGTTGCCCGCCTTTCTTCCGCATGGAGCTGACGAGACATGACGAAGACCGCATCCATTTCGGCGATCGTTTTGTTGGTGGTTGCAGGCGGGGCCACGACGCCCGAACGGCGCCCAACGTGTATGAAAGTCCGGCCGCACCGAAGCCCGAATGCGGAGCTCGATCGGATCGTGTTCGCCAAGTTGGCGACGTTGGGCATCCAGCCGGTCCTCTGCTCCGACGCCGTGTTCGTTCGCCGCGCCTATCTGGACGTGATCGGCACGCTGCCCACGGCGAAAGAGGCCCGTGAGTTCATACTGGACCAGGACGCGAACAAACGCCGCGCCTTGATCGATCGTCTGCTGGAGCGGAATGAATTTGCGGATTACTGGGCGATGAAATGGGGCGACATCCTGCGGATCAAGGCCGAGTTTCCCGTCAATCTCTGGCCCAACGCGGCCCAGGCCTATCACCGCTGGGTGCGGGCCTCCATCGCCGAGAATAAGCCGTACGACAGGTTCGCGCGGGAGTTGCTCACCTCCAGCGGCAGCAATTTCCGCGTCGGCCCGGTCAATTTCTACCGGGCCATCCAGACCCGGACTCCCGAATCCATCACCGCCGCCGTGGCCTTGACGTTTATCGGCGCGCGGGCCGAGGCCTGGCCGAAGGACCGTCTGGCGGGCACGGCGGTCTTCTTCGCGCAAATCGGTTACAAACCGACCCGCGAGTGGAAAGAGGAGGACGTCTTCTGGGATCCCCTCCATTCAGCCCCCCAGGACGCCAAAGACGCGTCCAGCCAGGCTGCCGGCGCCGCGCCGGCGGCAGAAGCCGCCCCGCCTACCGGCAGCGAGCCGCAAGAGGCGGTCTTTCCCGATGGAACCAAGTTCAAGCTGCCGCCGAACCGGGACCCCCGCGACGTCTTCGCCGATTGGCTGATTGCGCCGGAGAATCCCTGGTTCACGCGGAGTGTCGTAAACCGCGTCTGGTCGTGGCTGCTGGGACGCGGGATCATTCACGAGCCGGATGATATCCGGGACGACAACCCGCCGAGCAATCCCGAGTTGCTGGCCTATCTGGAGAAGGAACTGGTGGCAAGCCACTACGACTTGAAACGCCTCTACCGGTTGATTCTCAATTCGGCGACGTATCAGTTTTCGTCGATGCCCCGATCGGATGTGCCGCAGGCGGAGGCCAATTTTGCGGCGTACCAGATGCGCAGGTTGGATGCCGAGGTGTTGATCGACGCCATCAACAAGGTCACCGGCGCGTCGGACCTTTATACCAGCCCGATCCCCGAGCCTTTCACTTACATTCCGGCTGACAAACCGGCGGTCGCACTGCCGGACGGCAGCATCACCAGTCCGTTCCTGGCATTGTTCGGACGATCGGCGCGGGCCACGGGGATGGAGAATGAGCGCAACAACAAGCCGGTCTCCGCCCAGTGGCTGCACCTGCTCAATTCGAGCCACATCCAGAGCAAGCTGGAACAAGGCCGCAAGTTGAAGGCCATCCTCAGTTCCGGCCACAAGCCGGGCGAGATCGTGGAGGAGCTTTATCTGACGATTTTGTCGCGTTTTCCCACGGCCGACGAGGTCAAGAACGCCGAGGCGTACGGCCCTCCCGCCGGCAAGTCCGGCAAGTCGGCCCCGGCGAAGAGGCCGCAGGATTGGATAGATATCACTTGGGCTTTGATTAACAGCACTGAGTTTCTGTATCGACATTGAAAGCGCGTGAGCCTTTGTGGGGTGCGTGAAACGCACCAGAACAGAACATGCGCAAGATGGTGCGTTTCGCGCACCCCTACAGGTCTGAAGCGGCAAGATGCCGCTTCTACAACTGAAAATGAAAGGCCCCAAGAATATGAGCCTATGTCACGGTGCAGACGATGCAGCGCGGATCTCCCGTCGCGAGGCGATGCGACTGGGCCTGGGCGGCGCGGCGGGGTTGCTGCTGGCCAACCGCCTGGGCTCCGCGGCCTTGGCCAGCGAGACGCCGGCGGCCGACGCATCGGCCAAGGCTGCGACCGACGCCCCCGCGGTAGCTCCCGAGAAGGTCAAGGCCAAGTCGGTCATTCAGGTCTTTCTGTGGGGCGGCATGTCGCACAACGACACCTGGGACCCCAAACCGGAGTCGGGCAATGAGTACATGGGCGAGTTCGCCAAGGTGATTCCCACCAACGTGGACGGCATCCAAATCGGCGCACTGTTTCCTGAACTGGCGAAGCAGGCCGACAAGTATTCGCTCATCCGCAGCATGACCCACCGCAACAACGGCCATGAAACTGCCGCCTACCTGATGCAGACCGGGCACGCGCCGGGCGAGCGGCTGGCGTACCCCAGCGTCGGGGCCGTGTTCGCGCTCTTCAAAAGCCCCGGATACAAGGGGCTGATCCCGCCCTACGTCGTGCTCACGCGGCCGCAGGGACGGTTCTCGGAAGAGGGCTTCTTGGGACCTAAGTACAAGCCTTTTGCCACGGGCGGCGACCCGAACGCGAGCCGCTTCGAAGTGGAAGGCGTCGTCGCCCGAGGCATTACCGACGAGCGGCAAAAGGCCCGCCGCGAACTGCTCGACAAAATGGACACGATGGCCGGCCTGATGGCGGCCAGTCCCCAGTTAGCGGCCGCCGCCGAGGCCAAGCGACAGGCCTATGAATTGATCTTGGGCCAAGGCCGCGAGGTGTTTGATCTCTCCAAGGAGAAACCCGAATTGAGGAACCGCTACGGTCGCCACACCTTCGGGCAGGAGTGTCTGGCGGCGCGGCGGATGGTCGAAACGGGCGTCCCCTACGTCGTCATCAATTACCCCGGCGGCTGGGATACGCACAGCAACCACTTCGCCACGATGCGCCGGCAATGTCCACAACTGGACCAGGGGTTGGCCATGCTGCTGCAAGATTTGCACGACCACGACTTGTTGGAAAGCACCATCGTCTGGTGTTGCGGCGAGTTCGGCCGGAGTCCGAAGATCGACTGGCAGCCGCCCTGGAATGGCGGCCGCAATCATTACGGCAACGTCTTCACCGTGTTGGTGGCCGGCGGCGGATTCAAGGGCGGCCACATCGTTGGATCATCCGACGCGAAGGCCGAAGAGGTCAAGGAGCGGCCCGTGTATCCGGTGGACCTCCTGGGGAGCATTTATCAGTTGGCCGGCATCGACGCCCGCGCCCGGCTGCCTCATCCTATGGGCACGGAGGCGTATGTGTTGCCGGCGGCATCGGAGAAAGCGAAGTCAGCGGGACTCTTGACGGAGATCATGTAGCACCGAGACAAGGGAGCGGCTCATGCGCAATGTTCAATGGCTTGCGGTTTTGGCACTGGTCGCCTGGCTGGCGATGGCGCCCGCTGCGTCGGGCGCAGCCCAGACCGTACATCGGTTTCGTCTATCCGGCCGGCGGCCAGCAGGGCACGACTTTCCAGATTGAACTGGGCGGTCAGAACCTGGACGACGTCGACCGGGCGATTGTCACCGGAACCGGAGTGTCGGCCAAGGTGGTCGAGTATCACCGCAGACTGGGCTCCCAGGAAATGACCTTGCTGCGAGAACAACTCACCGAATTGAAGAAGGCGCCGGGGAAAGCGATGAGCCTGGCCGCAGCGCCCACCAAGAGCTCCGGCGAAGCGATGATGGCGGAAGGTTCGATGATGGCGCGCCGACCGCGCCGGACAAGACCTCGACGGCCGACAAGGATGAAGCCACGCTGAAGCTCGTCTCCAGGATTGAGCAGCGATTGGCCGAACAAGTCGATGCACCCGGCATGCGCCTCGATCGCCAACCTGGTCATCGTCGAGGTTACGATCGCTTCCGACGCCAAACCGGGCGAGCGGGAACTGCGGCTGGCGACGCCCCGCGGCGTGACGAACCCAATGGTGTTCTGCGTCGGCCAGGTGCCCGAAGTCTGGCGGAAACCGATGATTACAGCTCGGCTCCAGGTGCTCGGCAAGGAGCAACTCGCGCTGCGCAAAAGACCGGACAACGAAGTCGAGGATCGCATAACCGTGCCGTGTACCGTGAACGGCCAGATCGCGTCCGGCGAGGAGAACCGCTATCGTTTCGAGGCCCGCAAGGGTCAGCGGCTGGTCATCTCCACCAGCGCGCGGGAATTGGTCCCGTTCATCGCCGACGCCGTTCCCGGCTGGTTCCAGCCCGTGCTGGCGCTCTACGACGCCGGCGGCAAGGAGGTCGCGTACGACGACGACTACCGTTTCAAGCCCGATCCGGTCATCTTGTATGAGGTGCCGAAAGACGGCGATTACGTGTTGGCGATCTACGACGCCATCTACCGCGGGCGCGAGGATTTCGTCTATCGCGTTGGCATCGGCGAGTTGCCGTTCGTGACGAGCATCTTTCCGTTGGGCGGCCGGCTGGGCGAGCCGGCAACGGTCGAGATGAAAGGCTGGAATCTTCAAAACACCGAACTGACGTTGCCCGCCAACGACGCCGGGCCGGGCATCTATCCGATCGCGGCGTGCAACAAGGAAGGAATGGCTTCCAACCGCCTGCCCTTCGCTCGCGACACGCTGCCGGAATGCTGCGAAAAGGAGCCTAACGACGACCCCTCGTGTGCGCAGAAGGTGGAGCTTCCCGTCATCATCAACGGCCGCATCGGCCGGCGGGATGACTGGGACGTGTTTCAATTTGCGGGCCGCGCCGGCGAAACGGTCGTCGCCGAAGTTGATGCGCGGCGCCTCGATTCTCCGCTGGATTCCGTGCTCAAGCTTACCGATGCGGTCGGCAAACTGCTGGCCTTCAACGACGATCATGAAGATCCGGAGGCGGGGGTGAACACGCACAATGCGGATTCCTACCTCACGGCCAAGCTGCCCGCCGACGGCACGTACTACGTTCACCTGGGCGACACCGCCCGCAACGGCGGCGAGGAATATGCCTACCGGCTGCGCATCAGCGCGCCGCGCCCTGATTTCGCGTTGCGCATCGTGCCGTCCAGCCTTGCCTTGCGCAGCAAGTCCACCGCCCCCGTCACCATCAACGTGATTCGGAAGGACGGATTCACCGGGCCCATCAAGCTGGGTTTGAAGGATCCGCCAACGGGATTCTCGGCATCCCCCGTCACCGTTTCGGGGACCCAGAATGTCGCGCGGCTCACGTTGAAAACCGACCTGAAGGACATGCCACAACCGGTTGCCCTGTGTATCGAGGGCCGGGCGAAGATTCAGGACCAGGAGGTCGTCCGCGAAGCCGTGCCGGCAGAAGACCGGATGCAGGCTTTCCTGTGGCGGCACCTCGTTCCCGCCGAACAGTGGACGGTCTTGGTCTTCGATCCCTCCTACGTGCCTCCGCCCAGACGCGTGCGGCGCGAGCCTCCGCCGTCCACCGAAGAGACCAAACCCGTGGCGGCGCCCGTCGATGCGGCGGGCAAGCCCAAGTTCACCAAGCAGCAAGTCGCCGGGCGGCTGCGCCAGATCAAGCTGCTCTTCGAAGAAGGGCTTCTCACCGACGATTTCAACGATCAGAGAATCGCGGAATGTGAGGCCGTGCGGTGAGGTTCCGCAGGTTGGCCCGCTAGCAGGCCACTTCGGCCACGTTCAGCTCCTCGCAGTCGGCCACGTCGGCGCCGAACATCGCCCGGCGGATTTCGCGCACCAGGCCCGGGTCGGCCGCGGCCAACTCACGCAACAGCCGGCGTTCGCTGGCCGGCTCCATGACGTTGAGCATCTTCACCACGCTGGCCACGCCGCGGTGGTCGGCAGGCCGGGCATCGCAACGCAACAAGCGGCTTCGCAAGCCCTTTTCGACGTCGCGGACGACCTCAGGGCTCGGCTGCTCCATGGCAGCGATGCGGCAGACGACCGAAAGCTGCCCGTCGGGCGGCAGGTCGGCCAGCACATCGGCGGCTTGGTGCGGCGGCAAGTGGGAGAGGATCACCGCAACGGTCTGCGGATGCTCGTCGGCGAGCAAGGACAAGAGGTCTTCGCTGGGGACATCGTGAAGGAACTCGAAGGGCGCCGCGCCTGCCGGCCGTTGATGGCCCACGCGCGCGGCGCCGGCCGCCGCAAACTCCCGCATAACCGCTTCTTGCTCGGCGCCGTTGACGTCACGAAGTCTGGCCATTTCGGCGGTCACGGCCGCCACCTGTTCGGGCCCGAGCTTGTCGAGCAGCTTGGCGGCCTGCTGTTTCGGCAGGCTCAACAGTAATACGGCGGCTTTGTGGAGATTCGAGCTTGCCATGACGCACCGTCCCGTGCAAGAGTAGCGATCGTGCGCCATTATCGGCACTTCAGGCGAGAAGCCTTACCGGTTCCCGGAAAGCAACTTCGCCACACAATTCCGTGCCAAACGCAAGCTGCGGAATCTCCCCAATCACCCCAAACTGGCAAACTGACATTTCCCCAAGGTGGCTAAATTGCTATGTTTGCACCCGCTGAAACCGTTGTCCACGAAAGGAGGCTTGCCGTGAGAATCCCCAAGTACCTTCCCGCAGTTGTGCTCGGATTGCTTTTGTCCTCAGTGACTCTGTTTGCCGAGGGGCCAGCACCCGGCAGTGATGCGCCGTGTTATGTGAGGCATCGCGTTCGTCTTCGGCAAACGCGCATGTTCTCGCGAAACGCTCGGGGACCTCATTCTGCTGCGACAAACGAGAGTTTGGATGAGTTGGTCGCCCGGGGTGGTTTGCTGATTGAGAAGGGCGAATTTGACGCCGCAGTTGTCGCCTTCAACAAAGCGATCCAGCTTGATCCGAAATGCGCGGACACATATGCCGCCCGTGCCTGGTGCTATATAATGAGGGGCAAAGCCGACCTGGCCATCGCGGACTGCGCGATGGCAATCCAGCTTCAACCCAACCGAAGCTGGCCCATACACTTCTTTAGCCCTTGCCCGTTTCGTCAAGGGTGACTACGACAGGGCGATTGCGGACTGTGAAAAAGCAATTCGGCTCGATCCGGGAAATGCGACAGCGCACTCTGTTCGAGGGGCCGCGAATCTTGCTAAGGGCAGCTACGGCAAGGGGATTGCGGACTTGACAGAGGCAGTCCGGCTCGACCCAACCAATCCCCGTCTGAGCGACGTGCAGGCTTCTATCAATGCCATCAAGGCTGAGTTTGACAATGCCAGCGCTAACAACGCAGAGGCCGCGAAACCCAATCCCGAGCCAGCTTACAACCGCTGATCGCGGTTACAGGAAAGACGGGCCTTCAGGGCAGTTCACAGCCGGCGGAAGCCCCGGTGCCTTCGCCGATCTCGACCCGAATCCGATCGGGCGGCCGGCCGGCGAGGGCCGTCAACGCGGCCCAAAGCCGTTGGCCCACGTATTGGGCCAGCAGTTCCGTGGTGGTGCCGGCGAGCGGCAGCAACAGGCAGTCATCGTGGGGGAATATCCAGCGGCGACCGGCGAACGCCACCTTGGTCTCTCCGCTGTGCGACGACACGCGAATCGCCGGGTGGTTGGCCGGCACGAGCATGCGGTGGTCCAGTTCGGCGACGATGGCCTTAATCGCATTGCCGGCGGCGACGAAGTCAACCACGTACTGGTTTTCGTCCAACGGTCCCCAGACTTCCGCGGACACGCGGTAGCTGTGCCCGTGCAAACGTTCGCACCGGCCGTCCTCCCAGGCAAGGAAGTGGCCGGCGCAAAAGACCAGATCGTCGTTGGCCAGTCGGATATGGAAGCTGGACATGACTCGGCTGCTATTTCTTGTCGGCGTCGGCGGGCTTCTTCATTTCTTCCTTGGCTTGTGGCACGAGCTTGGCAACGTCGGCGGCCGGCAGGATGAGGCGGCTGATCGCGGCCAGTCGCGTGACGATGTCGGTCGTGTTGCCGTCGCCCCCCTCCACGCTGATGCACCGGCAGAGGATGCCCAT
The DNA here is from genome assembly GCA_963759115.1 of uncultured Planctomycetaceae bacterium. GTDB lineage: Bacteria > Planctomycetota > Planctomycetia > Pirellulales > Thermoguttaceae > CAVWXT01. The sequence continues at coordinate 79,816 of CAVWXT010000005.1, read as the reverse complement.
CATCTTGCCCTCCCGATCGAACACGGGCAGCCCCGGCGATCCCACGTTGTTGAGGTAGCAGACTCGCGGCTTTGACAGGATGGCCGCAACGCGGCCCAAGTTGAGCGTGGGGATGTAATTGAGACTGTCGCCGGAGCGATCCAGCACGATCGTCGCGTCGAGCACGTCCACCTGGGCTGCCCCGTCGCCCAGCGGGATGGCGGCAATTTTCGGCAGAGTCTGCTCGTCCAGCGGCTTCAGCGGGGCCAAGAATGCCAGGTCCAGTTCTTCATCCTTCAACACGATGCGGGCGGGCACCTCCGTGCCGTCGGTCAGCCGGTACTTCACGTCTTGAACCTGGCAATCGAACTCCGGCGTCTGCGATCCGCCGCCGCGCCCGAACCGGAGCCGCAAGAGGCTTTGCGGATTGAGGTTGGTCAACGAAGTCACCGCCAGGCCGCAGGGATCAATGATCGAGGCCACGCATTGCGTCTTGCGCTCCTGCTCCGATCCTCCCATTTCGATCTTGAGCACCGCGGACACGGAGACGACGGCCTTGTCATACGATTGCAGCATCTTGCGGGCCGCCTCGACGAGTTGGCGGTCCTCGCTGTCCGCCCGTAGCGTTCCCGCCGCAAAGCACAAGCACACACACAAGGCCAGCAGTTTATTGGCCATGAGACGACTCCTCGAAATGGTTGGAAGGGCTAACGTGACTGGAAAAGCAAACGTGACTGAAGACGCAAACGCAATTCGACGCGCCAATACGATCAAAACGCAAACCTGATTGGCATCGCCACACGCCCCGCGATTCTGCTCGCGGAGGGACTGACTCACCGGTAATCCGGCTCAATTTCACAAAACAGCGTATGAATGCCGCGCCGCACGAAGAACACGATTCGCCGCGGCTTGTCTTTGCGGATCTGATCGAGCACGGCCTTCAACTCGGCGATGGCGGGAGTAGGCTTGCCATCGACGCTGATGACGAAGTCCTCGCCGCGCAGCCCGCCCAGCGACGCCCAACCGCCCGTCTCCACCTTTTGCAGCAAGACGCCTTGCAGGCCCTCGGGGATGTGCTGGTTGACGCGATCGGTATAACTCAGTTCGCGGGCGGTGAACTCAAAATCGGTATCGGTAAGCCGCTTGACGTTCTCCTCGCTCAGGGGCGGGGATTCCAACGCCATGTCGAGTTCCAGCGGCTTGCCGTCCCGGACGATCTTTAGAGTAGCCTTGCCGCCCACGGAGAGCCTGCGAATGAGCGCGTCGAAGATTTCGCGATCGCCGGCCTGGGAGGCCTCGACATTTCTGCCATTGACGGCCAGGATGATGTCGCCTAGCTTGACACCTGCCTTATCCGCAGCCTGACCCTTGAACACCTTGGTGACGCGGACGCCACGCTGGCCGGCCATGCCCAGCGACTCGGCCAGATCGGACGTCAAGACCTGCGTGGCAAGGCTCGACCAGGGCTTGTTGGTCGTCGCCGGGCGGTTCCGGTTCTCCTCGGGGCCGATCTTGACGACGGTGAGCAGTTGCTTCGTTTCGCGCTCGAACTGGACCAAAACGGGGAGCCGCTCCGTCTTTCCTTCGAGCAGTTGGGCGGTAACCCGCTTCAAGGCGGCGACGTCGGCGACGGCCTGCCCGTTGACCTGGAGAATGACGTCTTCCGACTGCAAGGGGAGTTTCGCCGTGATGGCCCCGCCGCCCCCTCGCACCGAATCCACCAGCACGCCGCTGGTGTTCGGGCGGTGGCGTTCCAGCGCCATCATCCGCGTGATGTCGCGCACGGCGATGCCCCATTCCTTCAATTCCTTGGGATCGCCCAGGGCACGCTGGAGTTGTTCCGTGGTGATCTCCGCGACGTGTTCCTGGCCGTCGCGGACATAGGTCAGTTCCACCTTCTCGCCCACCGGCGTGGCGAACATCAGTTGGTTGACCGGCGGTAAGTGTTCGGGCAGTTCGACGTTGACCTCCCGGCCGGCGAAGCGGGTCACGATGTCGCTGGCTTTGAGTCCGGCCCGATCGGCCGGAGAGCCCTCGACGACACCGGCGACCAACACGCCGCCGTCGCCCTTGCCGCTCTTCAGCGCGGCTGAAACTCCAGGCCGATCCAGCTCCGTTTCACCCGGCCCTGCCCGATCAACTGGTTGGCGACGTCGCGGGCCAGGTTGCTGGGAATGGCCCCGCCCAGCGAGCCCAAGCCGAGTTCGTTGATGCCGACGATTTCGCCGCGGAGATTCACCAGCGGACCGCCGCTGTTGCCGCCGAAGATCACGGCGTCGTGGCCAATCCAGCGGACGATTTGGCCCACGTCCTCGCCATCCAGGCGGAACCGTCCTTCCAACGACTTGGGTAAGATCATTTGCGTGTTGCTGACGATTCCTTGCGTGACCGACTGCGAGATGGCCATCGGACAGCCCATGGCCAGCACCACGTCGCCCACCTTCAGTTGGCTCGAATCGCCCCAGGCGGCCACCGCCAAGGGGACGTCGGGCCGCTTGCGCGTTTCCAACTTCAGCTTCAGCACGGCGATGTCGGCCAGCGGGTCGGTGCCCACGCGAACGGCCTCGACCTCTTCGCCATCGGCCAGGGTACACGTCATCCGCACGGCGTTGCCGGCGACGTGGTGGTTAGTGACCACGTACCCGTCCTTGGAAATAATGACCCCGCTGCCGGCAGCCCGCATCCGTTGCATGCGGCCATCACCAGGCTCCTCGGTCACGACGTAGATTCGCACCAGTGCCGGATAGACCTTCTGAATTGCCGGCTCGATGGACGCACGGCCGGCGGTTCCCTCGCCCTTTTGCGGCTCCTCTGCCGCCGGCAGGCTCACGGCCCGTGAGCGCCCAGCACGCCCCCAGCAAAAGCGAAAGAACGCGAAGGCCCGATTCGAGTCGCAATAATTGCCGTTTCATATCAAGTTAACCACAGCAGCGTCGTGGGGGGGGACAGTGTATCCTGAAAAGCCAATCAAATGATATTCTAGCATCGCCTTTCGCAGACCCTCTCCAAAACTACCACAGTGCTCCCGGCCGTGCAACGATTCGTAAGTGTTTGGGGGGCACGCCGGGGGGGCCTTCGCGGCTTGCCATGCCGTTTTGGGAACAATTGATCACTCGACACCCGACGCGCAGGGATGCTTTTCCAAGAATCGCTCCACCAGCGGCCCGATCTGTTCATAGGCATCTTCGACCACGTAATGTCCTGCGTCGGCCAGGCGGTGGACTTCCGCCTGGGGGAAGAACTCCAAGAAGCGTTCGAGAAATTCGGGCGAGAAACACCAATCGCGCATGCCCCAAATCAAGCATACCGGATGTTGGCGAAACTGGGCCAACCCCCGTTCGACCTCGACCAACGTCTGGTAGCTGGGATGGTTGGGGGTAAGCGGGATGTCGCGCACGAATCGATAGACGCCCACGCGATTTTGCCAGGAGTCGTACGGGGCCAGGTAGCCGGCCTTGACGGCGGGCGTCATGCGGTCATGCCGGCAAACCGTCATGCGCAGCGCGGCCCGAACGAACAGGTTCAGCCCCTGGATGGCGACTTGCCCAAACCCGGGGACATGACAAGCGCGAATCTGCCAAGGGCACCGCTCGGAGCGGAACGCGGCGGTGTTCATCAGCACGAAGCGCGAGAACCGCTCGGGCGCCGTCACCGCGGCGCCCATGCCGATCCCGCCGCCCCAATCGTGCGCCACGAGCGTGACATTACGGAGGTCGAGCGTTTCGACAAGTTGACGGACGTCGGCGATGCGTTGCCCCAACCGGTACGAGTATTGGGCCACCGGGGGCTTGTCCGACAAGCCGCACCCGATCAGATCGACGGCCACGACCCGGTAGCGATCGCGCCACGCCCGCACCAATTCCCGCCAATAGAACGACCAGGTGGGGTTTCCGTGGACCAACAACAGCACTGGCCCGGCGCCCTCGTCAAGGTAGTGGCAACGGTGTCCGCCGAGAGTTACCTCATGGGATGAAAACGGGTACAGGGGGCGCCAATCGTCTGCGGCAGTCATGGTGGACAGCCATTATCGGCCGCCAGGCACGGGTTTTCAAGGGCCACGAGGTGACCGGCCGCCCAGCCGGCGGCGCGTTGAGTGAAGGCCGGGCGAGGCCCTCGGCGTTACCGGGTCAACTCCAACCCGATCGACAGCCCATCCAATTGCACGGTGCCGCCGGCATCGAAGCCCCCAAGTTGCCGCGGACCGAGTGCCAGGCCGGTCACGCAGTTATACTGGTAGCCTGCTCGCACCCACAGGCAATTGGTGAGTCGGTAGCGGGCCAAGATCGAGAGCTCGAACAGCGCTGCCAGATCGGTGCCGCTGTGGGATACGTCGACTGGTTGAAAGGCCACCGGCCCGCTGGCAGAGTCGGTCCCCTGTTGCGTGTAGACGTTGGCAAACAAGCCCGCCTTGAACTCGGTGCTCAGTTGGAATCGTTCCCAGCCCCAGGTCCATTGTAGTCCCAACTGCATGCCGATCAAGTTGTTCTTCGTCCGCCAAGTGAGGGTTTCCTGTTCGGCGTTGTAGAGATCCGAGCCCGTCAGGGCAAAATCATCAGACAGGAAGAAATAGCGAACGCCCCACATCCAGGACAACGCCCGGTAGGGATCGAAGGAGAGGAACTTGAACCGCTGGTTGATTTCGGCGTTGGCGACCTCGCTGCTGTCGGTATAGCCGAGGAAGTTGTCGAAACCGTGCATGCGATCCGACGTTTGCAGCCAGGGCGAATACGCCAGCACGCTCCCGCGGTCCGGATCGCCGTAGATGGTTCTGCCAACCGACCACTGCTGTAATCCCCAGGCGCTTGCCTCGATGGCCATCTGATCGGTAATTCGCCCGATCAGTTGAAACCGGATGCCCGGCTCCAAGGGGAACAGGGCGTCGTCGCTCCACAAGCGTTGCGTCGGGATCGCTTGGAAGGCATGCGAGTCGAAATTGTAATCCGTGGCGCCCAGACGCACGCCCGTGCCGGCGTCGCGCGCCAGCCACAACGCCTCGAAACTGATGTCCCAGCGTGTGGCGCTATCGCCCGGTATCAAACCTAACCCCGGACTGGGCTCCGGCCCCCAGATCGGCTGCGCCGGCGCCACGACCCACGGCGCTGCCGGCGGGTAAGTCTGCACGACAGGCGGCGGCGCCGGCGGCGGCGCGGCCTGCAAGATCGGCTGAGCGGGCGGCGGCCAGGTTGCCTGACCCGCTGGCGCCGACGGTGTAGTCGGCTGAAACGCCGGCTCGCCGGGCGGCGGCGGACTGGGAAATGCCGTCATTACTCCCGGCGACGATTCCGTCGAGAGCGGCGGGACCTGCACGGCTGGGCCGGTCTGAGCCAAGGCCGCAGAGCAAGCCAACGCCATAACGACCAACGCTGCGTGAAGAATGGGGCGGTTCATAGCGGCGAGATAGTATCAAGAATCGCCGTGTCAGAACAGGCCAACTCCGGCCGCGGCCGTTTGCTGGGCGCACGCCTTCAGGGTGATGCGAATATTGCCGCAAGGGGCATTGCGCGGGAGCCTGCCTATCTTCCGACGCGGGAGAGGGGCAGGAATCAACCTGACGGCGGACGTTCACGCCGAAGGCCCTCAACCCTGTCAGTTTCGCATTGGCCGATCGCTAGCCGCGCTGTGCCGCGTTGTCGTTGCCGCCACTGTCGGGTTGGTGAGCGGTTGTCTTGTCGCTCTGCTGCTGGCCTTCCGCTTCGGCGTCGGCTTCGGCCTTCTTGGCGGCCTTCTTCTCGGCCTCGTCCTGGGCGAGACCTTCCTTGATAAACTGTTCCACGCTCTCCACGCTCTGGCCGCCGACGAGTTTCCGCTGTTTCCAGCCGTCGGCCGTCTTGCGGAACATGACCAGTTGCGGAATCGGCCCCCCGCCGATCAGCTTCTTCGCCAGCTCGCCGTCGCGGTCAGGGTTGACCATGGCAAAAGCGACCTTCTTGAGCAATCCCCGCTCACGAACACGCGGCAGGATGGTCTTCTTCATCGTTTGACAGGGTGGACACCAGTCGGTACTGACCATGACGATCATGGGCTTGCCGTTTTCGGTGGTCGCGCGGTAAGCTTCGGCGTACGTCTGGGCGTCGAGAGTTGCCCCGTCGGCGCCGCTAAGAGCCAGTGCAACTTGAACGACGGTTGCGCATAGCATGGAACTCATTTGGGAATCTCCTGATTCTACGGGGGATTTGGGGCGGGAAAGCTGCGCCAATCAGACATGTGCTTTCCTGCGCGGGAAACCTCAATGTACTTGGGAAGTCTGGTTTGGCAAGTAGGGGTCGTAGGGAATTTGCCGATTAAATAACATGGGCATTTTCCTAACCCCTCTGGCTTATGAACAACTGCGGCGTATTGAGGGGTGTTTTCTTGCTCGGATTGCCCTGGAATAGGCTTTGGCGCCGGCCGAGATACCGGAAACTTCGCGGCCGAGTCGATTGAGTAGGCCGCGAAACCGACGATATAATGGGGGGCGCGTCACGAAAGGGGGATTCCGCCGTCCGATGAAACTACGGGTTGGCCTGGTTGGCCTTGGCGACGCCTGGCAAGTGCGGCACGCTCCTGCATTGCGGGCGCTGGCCGATCGATTTGAGGTGCGGGCCATCTGCGATCAGGTCCGCCACCGGGCCGAGCAAGCGGCGTCTGGGTTCCAGGCCGAGGTGGTCGACGGCTACCGCGTGCTGGCCCAACGCGAGGACATCGACGCCGTTCTCGTGCTCTCGCCGCAGTGGTACGGGGCGCTGCCGATCCTGGCGGCGTGCGAGTCGGGCAAGGCCGTCTACTGCGCGGCCGGCTTGGATCTCGATCCCGACGAAGCCCAACTGATCAAACGCCGCGTGGAAGAGGCGGGAATCGCCTTCGTGGCCGAGTTCCCCCGCCGCCAGGCCCCGGCCACCATTCGACTGAAGGAACTGATCGCCAGCCGGCTCGGCACGCCCCGGCTGCTCTTCTGTCACCAGCGCTCGGTGGCCGACGCGCCTGCCAACCACACGTCGGGCCGCAAGTCCCCCCACCCCACCTTCCGCTACCTCGTCGAACAGGTCGATTGGTGCCGTTACGTGGTCGACCAGGAGCCGACCGCCGTGACGGGCGTGGTCCATCGGACGGGCGAGGCCGCCACGGCCGACGACTACCAGATGATGAGTCTCGACTTCTCGCCGCGGGGCAAAGCCGGCACCGGGCCCATCGCCCAAATCAGTTGCGGCCGCTACGTTCCGTCGGGTTGGCAGGAGGCCATCTCCTATCGCCCGCTGGCGGCCCTCCAGGTTTCGTGCATGAAGGGGATCGCCTTCATCGATCTGCCTGCCACGCTGGTCTGGTTCGACGAGGCGGGCCGCCATCAGGAATCGCTGGAGAGCGAGCGGCCCGTCGGCGAACAACTCCTCAGACACTTCCACCGTTCGGTGACCAGCCTGGTCCGCAAGACCCGCGATCTGGAAGACGCCTATCATGCGTTGCGCGTGGTTCAAGCCGCCCGGCAGAGCCACGACGAAGGCCGGCGGATCGAGCTGTGAGGGCGACGCTTGGGAGAGAACAACGGGCTGAGAGCCGCCCCTCAGCGTTCCACTTTCCGCAGCGTGTGGCCGTGGCACGTTTTGCATTTTTCGCCGCACCTTGCATTGATCGCAAAAGTCAGGGCAATCGACCGGCGTAGAATTGTCTTGTGCGACAACGGCTTACGTCGATCGGTCCGATACGTACACCGGCTGCCTCTCAAGTATGGAGCGCCTGCAAAAATCCCACTGAGGAAGGGGTTGGCCGATAGGCCCAAGTCCCAAGGCCCAAGGCCCAAGACCCAAGCCCCAAGACCCAAGCCCGGCTGTTTGCGTTGTTGGTCAACACGGCCGCAATTTTCCAAAAGCGCGTCGCCCCTCGCCCGACCAACCTTCGGTCGGTGCCCGGAGAGGGGCCGGGGGTGAGGGCGGCACGGGCGGCCTGTTCGTGTTGTTGGTCAACATGTTTGGAATTTTCCATTAGCGCGTCTCCCCTCGCCCTCGCCATTAACTATTAACCGAGTTTCACGCCGCACCTCTCATCGGTCGCAAAAGTTATGGCAAGAAGCCACGGGTGTAATTGCCTTATGCGACCAAGGGTTACGCCGAATGGCCCAACACCTAAGTCGAATAACTCCCAAGAGTGGAATTGGTGCAAAACTCCCACTGACGAAGGGGATGGCCTGGCGCGGCTGTAGAAGCGGCATCTTGCCGCTTCATGCTTTCTGCGATATCTTGCCGCCCCATGCCCTTGTCGGCGGAAACGTTCTTGCCAAGAGGACGCGGCAAGATGCCGCGTCTACCTGGGCCGTAAACGGTTACCACGGCCGCACGAAGCGGGACCGACTTGTCAAGGAGCGGCCGACGCCGCAGGCTCGCCGCGGCGAGAGAGCGTCACGTTGAGATAGTGTACATGCGTCGCTATCTCGCGTCAACCAGAAAATTGCGCCAGTGTGCCGTGCCACCAGAACGCGGGAACCAAGAGCCTTTCTCGCCGACGCGATCCATTGATTGGCTAGCGCGTTACGGTTCCCCGGTCGGATTCCCATTATCTACCGCCCAGTGTCCCACGGCAAAACCAGGCGAGCAAGGCAAGCTACGCCGTCTTATAGTCCTTCAACGAGGTAGCGTCAACGAGCCTATTGAGCGTTGCAAGTGTAAAGACCTTCCCCTTTGTTGCTCGTATTACCTTTTTGGCTCTTCCGGTTCTGGGTGCGAACGCCGCACAAACCCGAGGCTCAACAATAGCGGCCGTTATACTACGCGCGACGGTTGCTTGAACGCCCCAGGCACGTAATTCTCGCCATATTAGCCCCCCCCACAAGAATATAGTGCAACAGGGATTGCGAGCGTAAGTGCTTGTCCGGGAACATGTTCCGCCGCCTCCTCCCTGCGGGCGCCGATTTCGCGAGTTGGGAAGGTTGCTGTTGGCCCGAGGTCGCCCGCGGCGTTACCTTGCTCAAGCGGCGGCGGTCGGACCAACGCGGTTGTTGCCTTCGCCCCGTCGCAGAAGACACCGCCAACCAAGGAGGCCACGGATGGCTCAGGTCGAGGTCAAAGTGAAGTTGGATTTGCCGCCGGGTGTGGAACTGTTGGGATACGAGCGCTCGCGCGACGGGCACGGCTTCGAGGTCAAGTTCCCCCTGCCCGACTCTTGCCGTTGTGAGCAGTGCGGCCACGAAGAGCCGTCCACCTACGAGTACAAGAACACCGTCTATGTGGTCCGCGACCTGGACCTGTGGGGTCAGCCGAGCTTCCTGATCTTCCAGCCCTGCTTCCATCGTTGCTCGCGCTGTGGGCATCGCCAGGAGCATTTCGCCCCCTTCAAGCGGAAGAAGGTGCTGTACACGTACCGCTTCGAGGAATACGTGCTGCGGATGCTCATCGGCAGCAACGAAGAAGAGGTGGCCGCGCGGCTGGGCATCTCGGCGGAGACCGTGGAACTGATCGTCGAGAACCAGTTGAAGGACGACAAGCGGATCGACCCGGCACGGGTCATCAAGCACGTGGGCATGGACGAAATCAGCCTCAAGAAGCGGCACAAGTTGTACGTGACGGTGATGACGGACTTGACCGACCCGGAGTCGCCGAAGGTGCTGGCGGTGGCCCGCGGGCGCGACACGGCAGCGGCCCTCGAATGCCTGGGGAAATTGACGCCCGAGCAGCGCGCCGCGGTGGAAACGCACCGCGTGGACATGGGGAAGGTCTACGGCCCGGTCTGCAACGAGCAACTTCGCAACAGCCGGTTGGTGGTGGACCGGTTCCACGTGGCCAAGCAGTTCAACGAGGTGGTGGATGAGTTGCGAAAAAAAAAGCACGCGGAAGCACAAGGCCCAGTTGTCCAAAGCCGAGCAGAAACGGTTCCGCTCGCTGATGTGGGAGTTCCGCCGCGACCCGAAGGACCTGAAGCCCGAAGAGCGCGCAGCCTTGGAGGAGTTGTTCGCCAGGTTGCCCGCGTTGAAGGACGTGTATGACGTGCGGGTGCGGTTCAAGGAGATCTTCGATACAGCGCCGGACCGCGCCACGGCCGAACAGCAGTTGGCCGAACTCCGCGCGGAACCGAAGCGCTGGGGCTGGACTTCGCCAAGTTCTGGACGACCTACGACAACTGGAAGACGGGCATCCTGAACTACTTCGACGGGCGGTACACCAGCGCGGCGGTTGAAGGTATCAACAACAGGGTCTTCGGCAAAATCTGTGGGTGAAAAATGGGCCTACGGGGGATTCGTCCTGGCAAGGTGGATTTTCTGAGGGATGGCAGGGCAAATAAATGACGGTGGAAACAGCCGCAAAACCGGGGTTTTCTTGTTGTGTAACGGCCCTCGTCGGGTCTCCCACATCTGCAACGCACGGACCTTTGCCACGGAAAAACGGGGATGGAATCTATGAATCAGATCGTTGAGGCTCCCGAAATCACGAAAACCCCTGAAAATCCAGATTCAAACTGAGTTTCACGGCCCAAATCAACCCACAGATTCTGCCGAGGAGGCCAACAACAAGGCCCGCGTCATCACCAAACGCTGCTACGGCGTGAAGTCAGCCGACACGCTCTGGAACCGGCTGCTCCTGGACTTGAACCGGGCGTCGGAAGCCGCCGGGCGGACCATCGCCGAGCTACGCGAGATCGTCCGTGGCCTGAAGGCTGAATTTCTCGCGTTCTGCACCTAAAACCGGAAGAGCCACCTTTTTCATGTCCTCACGCCTGATCCCGAACCCGCGACCATCAATGCACGCTATCAACTCAAAACCGGGCTGTCCTTGCTCTACCCGATTCCGGCTAAGGGTCGCTAGGTGTTGAATCCTGGTGACTTTATCCCTCGCCGTACCGTCATCTTCGGTAATCTTCGCTTCAATGACAAGGCGGGGGCTGAACTCATCTGGAATAATGAAGTCCGGGGCTTGCTCAAAGCCCGGAACACGTTCCGCTCGTTTTGTTTTCCTAAAGCTGACTCCCGCCCTTGACAACGTTTCCTCTATGGGTGACTCCATGTAATCGCCCTTTAGCTCGCTAATCGAATCACGATGGCAAGCAAACGGACGGCCAAGCATTCTTTCGTATAGTAACATTGCGTAGGGTACGCCGATTTTGCTTACGGCGATCAAGCTATCGCTGCCAGTCTTCGTATCTGCCTTGTCAAGGCGATGAATTGCCAATTCCCCTACGTCCTTTGCCCCCTCTTGCAGCAATCGGCAAGCGGTGTCAATCATCGCCTGAATATGGTCAGTAATCGTTATGGTCTTCGTTGGAGCAAGCCGGACGTTGCGGTCAACGGTCCTGGCATACCGCTGCGTAATGTTCTTGCCGGAGTCCTGGGAGGCAACGTACGCCAATTCCGGGGGTGTGAACCCGAGCATAGACCGAAGAACGATTAGCACGATAGGGTTTTGCCCGATCGCAAGGAAAACGTTCTCGCGCAAGGTTGGAGAAGGCAGAGGTCGTCTTTTTTAGCACTTCATAGGCTTGCTCGAATGTTGAATACTCGACGAAACCTTTGCCCTTTGGCATCGAGAGGAAACTGGACTCAAGAGAGCCGATTACAGCCTCTGCGAATTGGTCGAGTTTCGCCTCCACCTCGCTATACGGTCGCTCGAAGGGAAAGATGCCAGGTTTGTTCACGATTTCCTCAGTTAGACAAAGTGGAATGCGACCTGTTTCTTGCCTTGTGGGGTTTTACTTCCTAGGGCTGCTTCTACAGCAGTTCTTACGTCATCAACGACCGCGAGGCCGCTAACAGCAGTCTCGAAGCGGGTTAGCTTATCCGCCTCGGGTAGATCGGGTTCCCATCCGTCCCAAAGTCCGTTGATGGTCAAACAGGTAAGGTGGCCGAACAGAAGGCAGGTAATATCCCCCTTGGTAGCCTTGTAGTCGGCTTTTGCTAAGTCCTCAACGTCTCGGACCAATACCTGCACAATTGTGGCGGTGGGGTCTTTGGGAACGGGCGGAGGCGCTGCATTCTTGCGGCATACAAAGACAGTATCAACGATAGAAGACTCTGTGCCGGCAATGTGGATCGACCCTCCCATTTCGGCTGGGCAAGGAAAGGTTGCGGTACAGGGTAAACGGGCGTCCAGAATCGCCACGCCAACAGCAGAGTAGACCGATAGAACGTTGTGGTGATAGGTGAAGGCAAGCGGTCCTCCCGGCTTCAATGCCGCGGCCATAGAACGGAAAACTTTTGATAGGCCATGAGTAAAGTGTTCTAGGCCACGGCCACCGGTAGTGTTACCCGTCAATTCCCGCTTGTTGCGAGTCGAAAGCTTATCGAAGCCAGGTTCCTTGTTTCCAAGTAGCTTTCTCAGCCATAGATAACAAAAGTCCATCAACTCGGCGTATTGTACGTTACCGAAGTATGGAGGGTCGGTTAGAATCGCATCAAATACTTCTGGCTTGATCGCGACAGTAGCGGAATCGGCACAGCAAATCGTTGTTTCCCGCTCGACTTTGCCGTTACGACGGTCCCCGATCCACTCACCTTCGGGATAGACAACCCGCCTCTTGGTTCCGTTGGTGATCGTCTCAAAAGGCCGGTCGCAATACCTCTTTGCCTTCGCGTACTTGGCAACTATGTTTGACCAGCCTCCACTACCGACGTTTCCCGCCCCTCCAGATGCAATACCCAGAAGGTTGGATTCGCATTCCACCAACGAAACAGGAAAACTATGAATCGAGAATATGTCTAGCGACTTCAAGGCCATCGTGTCGTACCGACACAGCATGTTCTGATACCGGAGTAAGTCCGAGAGGTTCGTAGCAAGCGCGTTTCTTACCCGCTGGTCCTTGACGGCGACGATCTTCCGGCAACTAATCTCCAGGCCGAGCAACTGTCGGGCGTTGAATAAGTCGCGGTACTTTTGGTAGCCCCATCGAAACAGCCGCTTTGTCTCATCCCCTTGTAAAATCTCTTCGGTTGGAACAAAGCGTGTCTTGGTTTGCCTTAAGCGGCCTTCGGCTTCCGCCACCTTACGTAGGTTGTCCTTATCTGGCACCTTGAAGAACCGCCCACGATGATTCGGGCGGCATTTCACGCAATGGTACTCGATTGCAAACAATTGATGGCTGGGCGGTGATTCACCAAGGGGGTACTTGCTTTTCATCTTGCAATGGTGGCAAGTGATCCGATTACGGATTGCAGTTCCCTCGATCTTCAACTGTTCCAAGCATCCAGAACATTTTCCTGGCTTGTCGAGGTGCGATACCTCATTCAAGCAACCGCAACGATGGCACACGACAACGTTGGCAGGGTGTCGCACTTTCTTGGCAAGTAAGTATCCCGGCCATAAGTCGAGACTAGACCCGCAACTGGGGCAACAATGTTGCTTGACCCACAGGAAATACTTCACCGATGCCACTGACGAACAGTGAATACAGTTGGTGGTATAGAGTCCTCCAACCTCCTCCTGGACTGCATTGATTAGCTGCGTCGCTTCCTTTCGGTAGGATGCCAAGTCAAGGTGTTCAATCTCTTGCCGCACAATCCAGTACGACATGGGATTGATATCGTAGCCTGTTACGTGGCACCCGAGCCGGTTTGCTTCAATAAGCGGACTTCCGCCACCCATGAAGGGATCGGCCACCTTGCGGCCATCCAGGTGATTAGACTTGCAAAACGCTTCTGCAACGGGTTCGGAGCCGAATTCAGACAAGAGCAAACCCCGGAACAGCGTGCCGGGGCGACGGGCAAACCACTTGTGGACCGCTATGATTGGCCGGTAGCTCTGCTGAATCTGCTTCTCTCGTAGGGCCATGCGGGCCACAAATGGAACGTCAAAGTCCGTCTCAATCATAGCGGCTTCCGAAAATGCGTACGCCGTGCCAAATGGTAGAGAGGTGAGTGTACCCCTGCATGGCCATTGCTGTCCAGCCGCCGCCCGCCCCGCCGGACGTAGTCAATCCCTGATAGTAAGAGATCGTTTGGGGTGTCCCAGCAACGGATTTCGGCCAATTGATGCCGTCATTCTCGCGTTCCTGGCAACTCTTGCCATTTTATGCCATTCCGGGTATACTTTCCTTCGGAGGTATCCCCCGCCATGACCACCATGAACATCTCGCTGCCCGACTCGATGCGGGCCTTTATCGAACAGAAGATCGCCCAGGGCGGCTACAGCACGGCCAGCGAATACATCCGCCAACTCGTCCGCGAGGACCAGAAGCGGGCGGCCCAGGAGCGATTGGAGCAACTCCTGCTGGAAGGGATCAATTCGGGCCCGCCGATCGAGATTGACGATGAGTATTGGGCGACTAAGGAAGCTGATCTCCTCAAACGCGTTGGGGAGCATCACAATTGAAACGTCCGTATGTACTCAGACCGCTGGCTGAGCGTGACGTGGATCAGCACTTCTTGTACCTCGCCCAACGAAGTCGCACCGTCGCGGTGCAGTTTCTCCGCGCTGCCGACGCCACCTTCGAACAACTGGCGGCGATGCCGGAACTGGGCCAACGTCAGGAGCACCTTAGCAAGCGGTTTGCTGGCCTCCGCGCCTGGCAGGTGCGGGGATTCGAGAACTATCTGATCTTCTATCGGCCCATCGAAGGCGGCGTCGAGATCATCCGGGTACTGCACGCCGCGCGGGACATCGCGGCGGTCTTCGAGGATCAAGAGTAAGCCAGCGGCCGATCGCTGCAAACCAACCCAGGAGCACCGCATCATGATTTGTGTCCTCGCCACGATTGAAACGACGGCCGGCCGCCGCGGCGACCTGGAGGCCGTGTTCCGCAAGCTGGTGTCCCAAGTGCGGGCGGAAGCCGGCTGCATTGAATACGTGCCGATGATCGACGCCCCCAGCGGCTTCGAGGCCCAAGGGCCGGTCCGCGAGAACGTGGTGACGGTGGTCGAGAAGTGGGAGAGCCTGGCCGCTTTGGAGGCCCACCTGAAGACGCCGCACATGGCCGAGTTCCGCCGGCAGACCGAGAGTATGCGGCTGAGCACCCGGCTGCAGATTCTTCAGCCGGCATAGGCCGGGTTCAGCCGCGATCCAAGCCCGACTGCGATCGGGAAGAAACTCGCGGGAAGCCGATGCTGCTTTGTCTCTTGGTGCGGCGAGATTCTCTGGCATCGTTTGGTCCGCTCCGAAGGAGCCCGGTTCACCCAGCCCAGGGCAACGCCCTGCGGGAATTGGCCCAATCGAACCGATGTTGTCGGCCCAGCGGGCCAATCGTTCGTCGAGTGATTGGCCCGTTGGGCCGAAGGATGTGTGAAATCGCCTCCGTTCCACAGGGCGTTGCCCTGGGCTTGGCGAACGGCAGGGCCTTTGGCCCTCATAACCCTTGCCAAGAAGCCTCGCCACGTCATGGTTCTCTTCCCCCCTTCTAACCGTTCGGTATAATGCGCCAACTTGGTGTTTGTCGGAAGGCGCTTCTCGCGAGCGCTAGGAGGTGTGCATGGTTACGGCAACGGTCGATCTGGGTCCGGTTCCGGCCCTGTGGACTCGGCGGCACCTGTTGGGCCTCGAAGAGCTTTCCGCCGCGGAAATCACCCTGATCCTCGACAAGGCCGAGGTGTTCAAGCAGGCGATGGCCGACGGCCAGCGGAAGATTCCGCTGTTGGTGGGCAAGACCTGCGTGAACCTGTTCTTCGAGAACTCCACCCGCACCCGCAACAGCTTTACGCTGGCTGCCCGGCGGCTGGGGGCCGACACCCTCGATTTCTCGGCCTCCACCAGCAGCCTGTCGAAGGGCGAGACGTTCATCGACACGGCGAAGAACATCGAGGCGATGGGCATCGACCTGGTGGTGGTGCGGCATCACACGCCCGGCACGCCGCACCTGCTGGCCCAAAACCTCCGTTGCGGAGTGATCAACGCGGGCGACGGCCCGCACGAACACCCCACGCAGGGCCTTCTGGACATCATGACCATTCGCCAGCGGAAGGGCCGGATCGAGGGCCTGACCGTGGCCCTGGTGGGCGACATCGCCCACAGCCGCACCGCCCGCTCGAACATCTGGGGGCTCAAGAAGCTGGGGGCGCGGGTGATCGTGTGCGGTCCGTCGACGCTGGTCTCGCCCCGCTGGGCCGAGTTGGGCGTGGAATACTCGTACAGCCTGGACGAGATTCTGCCGCGGGTCGACGTGCTCAATCTGTTGCGGATCCAGTTCGAGCGACAGTACACGCGCCCGTTCCCTTCGGTGCGGGAATACGCCCATCTCTACGCCATGAACCGCGAGCGGCTGGCCAAGGCCCGGCCCGACATCTTGATCCTCGCGCCCGGTCCGATCAATCGCGGCGTGGAAGTGACGCCCGAGGTTGCCGACGGGCCGCAGTCGGCCATTCTGGAGCAGGTGGCCAACGGCGTGGCGGTGCGGATGGCCGTGCTGTGGCTGATTCTGGGGAGGTAGGCCGCGGGAATGTTAAGGGCCATCGTAGGACGAGTTTTCCAACTCGTCCAAGAGGAAGGTGGACTCGATTCTGGACGAGTTGAAACGCTCGTCCTAGAATGGCGACTAATCGGGACGAATTAGAAGACTCGTCCTACGAAACACGAACGAACTGGAAGACTCGTCCTACCAGGCATGAGTCAGAGGGCTCGTGCCGCCTGTGATGCTGCCATGTCGAACCTTCCCGCGCCGCCGGGATTTCAGGGCCTTCGCGAAGATAAGCCGGTGCGAGTGTACTTGCGTCATTTGCCTCATTGGCGGCAGGACGGGGCGACGTACTTCGTCACTTTTCGCCTGCACGACTCGCTGCCACAAGAGAAGCTCTATGAACTGGCCGCGTGGCGAAGCGCGTGGCAGCGCCGCCATCCGGGTCCGCAAAATGACGGGACATTGCAGCAACTCTCCCGTGAGGTCATGCAGCGCGTCGAGGCGTGGCTCGACCAGGGAATGGGGAGCTGCGTGCTCCGCGACGGCGCGGCGGCCGCCGAGGTGGCCGCCGCCATGCACCACTTCGACGGCGGTCGCTATGAATTGGCAAGCTCAGTAGTTCCAAATTCGGGAAATTGATATAGGTGAACGCAAGGTTCCTCCAGTAAAGAACTTGGGTCACAAACCAGGTTCACACAAGGAGGAAACCCATGCGTTCACAAACGGAGTATATCATCACCAAGGCGGAGGTCCACGCGTACGCCGAGGACTGGATAGGGACGGCGCTTCGCCTTGAGTATCGGGGTTATAAATGTTCGACTTCCACGCTTCTCCAAATTCTCCTGATTGCCGCGGCACGGGTGGTTTCCGTGTTTGCCGCCTGCCGCGATCTGGCCGATGCACCGTCGGATCAGACGATTCGCAACGCCTTGGCCGTAACGTTGCCGGAAATCGCCGAACTCGAACGTCGTTTGAACCTCGCCTTGGTGACGCATGTGCCCAAGGCGTTGCGACGCAAATCCCGCATGGTGGCGATCGACCTGACGCTGATTCCCTATCACGGGCAGCCGGCGCGGGACGAGAAGGAAATCTTTCGAGGCGAACCGAAGTCGGGCACCACCCATTTCCATGCCTACGCCACGGCTGTGGTACTCCACAAAGGCTACCGTTACACCTTGGCGCTGGTGCGAGTCGAGTACGGCGACTCGATGAAAGAGGTGCTTCAGCGGCTGTTGGCGATTGTTCGTCGCCGAGGCGTAAAAATCCGCTTTTTGCTGCTGGACAAGGGCTTTTTCAGCGTAGAAGTCATTCAGTATCTTCTTCGCGCCCGTCGTGGATTCATCATTCCCGCCGTCGTGCGAGGCCGAAAGCCCAAGGACCCCAAGACTCCGCCGCACGGCTTGCGAGCACTGTTGAAGAAGAAACACGGCTACTATCGGGAGACGATCACCTCGGGCCAAACGAAAGAGAAACCGAAGGCCAGCGTGACCGTGAACATTTGCGTTGCCAGCAAGCATTTCACCGACGAGAAGACCGGCCGGCGGCGGCGCAAGCGGCTTCTCTACGTGGTGTCGAAGGTGCGGCGAACACCTGCGGAGATACGCGAAACCTATCGCAAGCGTTTCGGCATCGAGACGAGCTACCGCCAGATGAACGAGGCGAAGATCAAGACATGCACGCGCGATCCAGCGTTGCGTCTGCTGTTCGTGGGCATTGCTCTGGTGCTGCGCAACGTGTGGGTGTGGATTCATTTTCGCTTCGCCAAAGGAAAATTCGCCGAGGAACCGCAACTCTTTCTGGAATTGCTTCGTTTCCAAGAAATGCTCTTGTGGATCACCCAGATCGTTCAACAAGCCCTCGGCGCAAACAAAACCCTCGGACTCGATCGTCATACCTATGAACGACTTACGGCACATCGCCACACATAGCCAAATTTGGAACTACTGAAGCTACGTGGTGATGTCCAATCACGTTCATGCAATCGTCCGCCCGCTGGTGGATGACAACGATCCGGTGGAGCTTGTGCTGAAGAGTTGGAAGGGCTATACGGCGAGACAGATCAACGGCCGACTGGGGCACCAAGGGCAACTCTGGCAGCGCGAGGGGTTCGATCGCATCATCCGTGACGAGGAGCACCTTTATCGGTGCATCCAATACATCGGCTCCAACGCCCTTAAAGCAGGATTGCCGGCAGACGCCTGTTTGCGTTGGATTCGTCCCGAATGGGACTTGCTGGGCTGGCACTTCACCGAAGCGTAGGGCGAGCCTACCGTAGGGCGAGTTTTCCAACTCGCCCATGAGTCGTCCGATCAGCTACTGGACCGATAGCTACTGGACGAGTTAGAAAACTCGTCCTACGTGAGAGTTTTGTCCTACGTTGCCAACAGTCTTTTAATCTCGCCGCGGGCCGCTTCCAGGGCGTCGGGAAGTTTGTCGGGGAGTTTGCCGCCGGCTTGGGCCATGTCGGGCCGGCCGCCGCCGCTGCCGCCGACAAGACTTGCCGCTAGGCGAACCCACGCCACCGCGTCCAGCCCGCGCTCGACCAGCTCGCGGCTCAGGCCCGCGATCAGCGTCACCTTCTGCTCTTCCTCCTGCCGATTGGCCAAGAGCACGGCCACCGGCGCAATTTTGCGGCGAAGTTGGTCGATCAACTGCCGCAACTCGTTGGGGCCGCCGGGCACTTCGGCGATTACCAATTTCACTCCGCCGATTTCGACAGCATCCGCCGCCAGACGGTCGACGTTCGCCGCGCCCCCTTCGGCCCGGCCGCCAGTTGCTTCTTCAATTGGCGCACTTCCTTGGCCAGCGCCTCGACGCGGTCGGGCACTTCGTCCAACGGCACTTTCAGGGCAGCCGCGGCACGGCTCAACGCGGCCTGCGTGTGGCGGATGTTTTCCAATGCCGCCCGGCCGGTTAGGGCCGTGATCCGCCGGGTGCCGGCGGCCACGCTCTCCTCGCCGATAATCTTCAGCAGGCCCACCTGGCCGCTGCTGTCCAGATGGGTGCCGCCGCAGAGCTCCTTGCTGAAGTCGCCGATCGTGACCATGCGGACCACGTCGGGATACTTTTCGCCGAAGAGCATCGTGGCGCCGGCCGTGCGGGCCTCGGCCAACGGCAGGTTGACGCAGCCGATTGGATCGCCGGCCAGAATCTTGTCGTTCACCTCGTTCTCGATCCGCGCCAGGTCGTCGCTGCTGACGGCCGCCGGATTGGCGAAATCGAACCGCAGCAGGTCCTGGTCCACCTTCGAGCCCTGTTGCAGGGCGTGCTTGCCGAGGTGCTTTTGCAGGGCGTAATGGAGCAAGTGGGTGGCCGAATGGGCGCGGCGGATGGCTTGCCGGCGCACCGCATCGACGCGGGCCGTGGCCATGCTCCCCAACTCGATCCGGCCCTCGCGGAGGTGTCCGCGGTGGAGGATGAAGGCCCCGTCGATCTGCGTGTCGATGACCTCGAAATGGAAGCCGGGGCCGACGATTTCGCCGATGTCGCCCACCTGGCCGCCCATTTCGCCGTAGAAAGGCGTCTTGTCCAAGACCACGACAACCGGATGCTCGTGATCCACTTCGTCGATCTGGTCGCACAGTTGGTCGGTGGCGATGATGCCTACAACCTGGGCGTCGCTGACTTCGAGCGTTTCGTAGCCGAGGAAGCGAGTGCCGTGCAGGGCCTTCTTGAGCCCCTCCAGCGGATCGTGGCGGAAGAGTTCGATCTTTTGGCCGCCGCCCGATTCGATGCCGTGCTGCTCCATTTCCTCGCGGAAGCCTTTCCAGTCGAAGGCCATGTTCCGCTCGGCGGCCAGGGTCTCGAACAGTTCGGGCGGGAAGCCGTGGGTTTGGAACATGTCGGCGGCTTCGGCCCCGGAGACAACGCCCCGCCGCTCCTTCTTCATAAGCTCGAAGATGCGTTGGATGCGGTCCAGGCCGGTGTCGATGGTGGCCAGGAAGTTGGCCTCTTCCTTGGCGATGACGTTGGCCACGCGGGCAATGGTCTCGCCCAGTTCCGGATAGGGGTGACGCATGAGTTCGGCCACCTTGCCGACGAGCTTGTGCAGGAACGGCTCGCGTACGCCCATCTGGTGCCCGTCGAGCACCGCGCAGCGCAAGAGCCGCCGGATGACGTAGCCTTGCTTCTTGTTGCCGGGGTAGACGTTCTCGTGAACGGCGAACGAGCAGGCGCGAACGTGGTCGGCGATGCGGCGGAGGCGGCGGCCGTTCTCGTCGGCCGGCTGGTAGCGCACGGCGCACACGTCGGCGGCCGTCTCGACCAGCCCGCGGAGGATGTCGATGTGAAAGTTCGTCTCGACGCCCTGCAACACCGAGGCCGTCCGCTCCAGGCCCATCCCGGTGTCGATGTTCTTACTGGGCAGGGGGCGGAGGTTGTCGGGCGGCTCGCCTACGCGGTTGAACTGTGTGAAGACGAGGTTCCAGATCTCGACCGCACCGGTTGGGGTGTGGTAGTAGATTTCGCTGCACGGACCGCACACGCCGTCGGGGCCTTGGCTGGGGGCGTTGGCCGGCCAGAAGTTTTCGTCCTCGCCCAACCGCTGGAGCCGTTCCGGCGGCAGTTTGATGTCGTTGAGCCAAATCCCGGCCGCCTCGTCGTCGTCGAGATAGATCGTGGCCGAGAGCCGCTCGGGGGCCAGGCCGAGCCATTTCGGGCTCGTGAGGAACTCCCAGGCCCAATTGATGGCCTCGCGCTTGAAGTAGTCGCCGAAGCTGAAGTTGCCCAGCATCTCGAAGAACGTGTGATGGTAGGCCGTGCGGCCGACGTTGTCGATGTCGCCGGTGCGGAGGCATTTCTGGCAGGTGGTCGCGCGGGTGAACTCCAATTTGCAGCGGCCCAGGAAGTGGTCCTTGAACTGGTTCATGCCGGCGGGCGTGAAGAGCACGGACGGATCCCAGCGGGGGACCAGCACGTCGCTTGGCCGGCGGACGCACCCCTTGGTTTCAAAGAACGCCAGATATTTTTCGCGTAGCTCGTCGGTTTTCATGGCTTTGGCCGCAAAATAAGCGGCGGAAGGTCATTGGGGTCGAATCCACTATCATATCGGCAGAGGGGGGGCGTGAGAAGCGGTGACCAGGCCCGTGTGGGACAGGTTGGCAACCTGTTCTGGCAGGTTGGCAACCTGTCCCACGGTTGCCGCACTTACCCCGTGAACCGGCTGGCCAACAGCGCGATGTTCTGCCCGCCGAAGCCGAAACTGTTGCTCAGGGCCACGTCGCAATGGTGCTCTCGGGCGACGTTCGGGATGTAGTCGAGATCGCACTCGGGGTCCGGCGTCTCGTAGTTGGTGGTCGGCGGAACGACGTTGTCGCGGATGGCCAGCAGGCAGATGATCAACTCCGTGGCCCCGGCGGCGGCGATCAGGTGGCCCATCATGCTCTTCGTGCTGGAGACCGGAATCTTATAGGCCTGATCGCCGAAGACCTTCTTGATGGCCAGGGTTTCCACCTTGTCGTTCACCGTGGTGCTGGTGCCGTGGGCGTTGATGTAGTCGACGTCGTCGAGGCCCAGCCCGGCGTCTTCCAACGCCATTTGGATGCAACGGATGGCGCCGCGGCCTTGGGGATGGGTATCGGTAATACGGAAGGCGTCGGCGGTGGAGCCGTAGCCAATGATCTCGCCGTGGATTTTGGCGCCGCGGGCCTGGGCGTGCTCCAACGATTCGAGGATCACCATGCCGGCCCCTTCACCCAACACGAACCCGTCGCGGTCGCGGTCGAAAGGGCGCGAGGCCCGCGTGGGCTCGTCGTTGCGGGTGCTCAGGGCCGTCAGCAGATTGAAGCCGGTCACGCCGAAGGGGTGGATCATGGTGTGCGTGCCGCCGGCCAGCATCAGGTCGGCCTCGCCGCGGCGGATGATCTCGACCGCCTCGCCCACCGCCTGGCTGCTGGCGGCGCAGGCCGTCAGGCAGTTGACGTTCGGGCCCTGGGCATTGAACAGGCTGGCCAGATGGCCGGCGGGCATGTTGGGCTCCTGCTCCAGTTCGGCAATGGGGTGCAGGGTTTCCAGCCCCTTCTTGGTGAACTTGGCCAGGTCGAGCGCAGCGCCCCCCTCCAAGCCCGCCATCATCATCTGCGTGAAGCGGCCGAAATCCTGCTGGCCCTCGCCGCTGCCGGTGTAGACTCCGAAGCGGGTCGGATCGAGTTTGTCGAGGTCGAGGCCCGAGTCGGCCATGGCTTTTTTGGCGGCGCCGACGGCGAAATGCGTGTGCCGGCCCTGGTACTTCCAGTCCTTCGGGTTCTCGCCCACCTCCGAGAGGTCCCAGTTGCGGACCTCGGCGGAAATTTTGGTGGGGAAGTTGCTGGCGTCGAAGAGCGTGGTATAGCCGACGCCCGACTCGCCCTTGAGCAGCCGCTGCCACATGATTTCGGCGCCGGGGCCCAAAGGGGTAACGCAGCCGATGCCGGTAACTACCACGCGTCGTCTCATGTGCTTGTCCCTTGCTATGCGGTGGTTGCCAGGGCATCCGCTTTTTGTTCGACAGACTTGATCAAATCTTGGATCATGTCCACTTCATTTTCCTCGAAATAGGCCTCGCCGCACTGTTGACAGACCCACGCCGGGACACTGTCGAGTAACACGTGACACCCCTTGCGGTCGACGTGCAAGGGAGTAGCGCCCTTCCGCATTTCGCCTTGACAGTGGATGCAATTCATTTGGGGCAAATAGACCTGGTGTCGCACCGACGCTGCCCGCAATTCATTCACAATGTCCGGCGTTTCTTCCATCGATAGTTAGTGTCATGGTTTCCGAAAAAAAGAGAGGAAATTGTCCCGACCCCTTTTCCGTACCTGTTGCTTAACCCGAGCGGATTTGCATGAGATCAAACAAGTCAGCACCGGTTGCAGATTGGATAACTGTGTTGCCAATGGCCATCTCCGAGAGAATGTCCTTTAGTCGCCTGACCACGATTCCCTGTTGCTGAAGCAGATTGATCTCCTCTTCATGTTTGACCTTCCCAACTACGAGTTCCTTCGTCCACTTTTCATGACACAAGCGTTCCTGCAAATCCGTCGTGCGATCAAACTTCTTCTCAATCCACTTGCGAACCGCTTCCGTGAGTTCGGCCTGGTCCAGTCTTTTTGCATTGCCAGTTGTGAGGTAGCCAATTGGATTGATGGACAATTGAATTTCAATGTGACGGCATTCGTGCTGGCCGCTTTCCAGCGGCTTGATGGCAAGGATGTCGATTTGACTTGCGCCAGCCTTGATTCCACGAATCGTAAAGTAACCCTTTCGGTTCAGCCACTCCTCAACTACCTCCTCACCGAGCAAGGACATTGTACTTCCTCATTTTATTACTCGGGCACGCAAAGGGTGTCACGAGCCGTTCGTCCGTCGCAAAAGCATCCACAGTGCATAGATTGGTTTCAGAAAAGCGGGGTGAACCCGGCGGCCCGAAAGTGTTGGTCGTTCGTAAATGCCTCAGACAGGCCGAGTCGCCGCATTACCAGAAAGGAAATCTGGTCGACGATTCCTGCTCCATCCGCCTCGCCTCGATGATAGGACGCCCATGCCTCCTCCGCTTCTTCGGCCGTCGGAGTCACAAGCAGCCCTTCTTGAACGAGAGATTGTCGCAATGGATGGACCCGCTGGCGATACGGGCGACGAGCCGCTGCATTCCCGCATTCCAGAAGCACCATCTCAGTCGTGACCAGACGGCGGCCCTGCGAGACCAGCTTCCGAAACACGGCGTCGGCATCGCCATGCCACTGATCCGCTTTATCCCAAACCGCAATCAGCCCCACAGTATCAAGAAATACGTCGTTCATGGCTGATGCTCGTCATGCCGAGCCGCCGTATCAGAGTGGCCGGAATCGTACCGCTCCCCAAGAATGGCATACACCTTGGCTAGCCCTTCTGACATTGGCGATGCAGTTTGTTGCTCGCCACCTGTGCGTACCTCAAGCTCCACCGAGGTATACTCGGGCAAGGAAACCGGTTCCACCGGACGGAACACTCCGTTCTCAAAGATGGCATGGACGGTGGTCGTCATCGGTCAATCCCCGTTCGTTGTCGTGGCATTACGCTCGTGTTGCCTCCGCGGCCTCCAAAAGCCGCTTGGGCGGTTGGAGCCGGCTGCCGTCGGCGGCGCGGCCCACGTCGAACGCCCCCAACAGCCGCAGCATGCGCAGGAACGTGTCGGGGTCGAAGAGGCTGCCCAGGCGGGAATCGTTCAGGTGGGCGAAGACGATCTCCGCCTCGGCGTGCAACTCGTCGCCCTTGTGGCTGGTGGCCGTGACCATGGCCCCTTCTTCCCGGATATATTCGATGGTGGTGGTGTAGGTGAGCGTGTCGCCGGGCACGGCCTCGCTGTAGAACGTCGCCTTGGGCAACTTGGCCAAGACCACTTTCTCGGTGAACTGGTTGTGTTCGCAGACCAACAGCCCGCCCGTCTGCGCCATGCCCTCGATCACCAGGGAATTGGGGAGCATCGGGTAGTAAGGAAAATGGTCGTGCAGGTACTCCTCGGCCAACGAGACGTTCTTGACGGCCTTGGCATACCGCCCGCTCTCAAACTCGAGGAACCGATCGATCCAGTACCATCGCATCGCAACTGCCTTGTTATGAGTTGTCAGTCCTCAGTCTTCAGTTCTCAGATTCCGGCTCATGGGGGGCATCGTTTTGGAAAACGCCAGGCACTGACTACTGACTACTGATAACTGACCACTGACCACTGACCACTCCTACTCGGTTACTTCCACTTTGCCTTCCACGAAGCGGCACATGTCGGCCACCGTCAGCAGGCTGCCGAAGTCTTGCACCACCGGATTCTCGGCGAAGTGGTCGAGATTGGCGAAGGGCATCCGCTTTCGCAACTCGGCGATCCCCACTTCGGTCACTTTGCCGTCCTGGATATACTTGGAGTCGGTAAGGATGTCCTCGGGAAACAGTTCGCCGCGGGGAATCTTGATGTTGAACGACTTCTCCAGGCGGAAGACGATGTCCAGGAAGTCGATCGACTCCGCGCCCAGGTCGCCCACCAGCGTGGCGGCCGGGGTCACGTCTTCCTCGTCGACCCCCAGGGCGTCGACCAACGCGGCCTGGATTTTCTCGAAGACTTCTTCCTTAGTTGGCATTAGATTGAACCTCCAGAACCAGAAATGTGAATTTTGGAATTCCTCGTCAATTGCCCAAACTCAAACCGCCGTCGACGCGCAACACCTGGCCCGTGAGATAGGCGGCGTCGTCGCTGGCGAGGAAGGCCACCGCGGCGGCAATCTCCGCGGGCTGGCCGATGCGTTTCATGGGAATCATCTTCTTGATCTGATCGCCGGCGATGCCGCGGATCACCTGGCTCATGTCGGTCTCAATCATGCCCGGGGCCACGGCGTTGACGCGGACGTTGCGCGGCGCCAGTTCCTTCGCCAGGGCATGGGTCAGGCCATTGATGCCCCCCTTGCTGGCAGCGTAATTCACCTGCCCGCGAGAGGCGAACTCGGCGGCGGTGCTCGACAGATTGACAATGCTCCCCCGCCGGAGCATCATCATCGGCTGGGTCACGGCACGACAATAATTGAAGGTGCCGCCCAGGTTCGTGTCGATGACCTCCCGCCATTGATCGAGGGTCATCGCGCCCAACAGCCCGTCGCGGACGATGCCGGCGGAGTTCACCAAGACGTCGATGTGCTCCCACTCCTCGAACAGTTGATCGACGATCTGGCGCGCCCGCTCCGGATCGCGGACGTCGGCCTGGCAGGCGCGGACCTGGCCGGGGGCCGACTTCAACTCGGCCAGCACGGCGTCGGCCGCCTGCTGGTTGCTCTGGTAGATCAGGGCCACCGTGGCGCCTTCGGCCGCCAAGCGGGCCACGCAGGCGCGGCCAATGCCGCGGCTGCCGCCGGTCACGATTGCCGTCTTGCCTTCGAATCGCATCAGATGCCGCTACGGGGTTGACTTGGTCAATGTGGGGTGGATTCGTCGCCGTTGGGGCGGCAGGTCAACTGCCCTCCCAACGCCGGACTGCCGCTAGGAGGTGGAAGTTGCCGACATACCCATTTGAGGCTGATGGAGCAGGGCCCATTGGTTCCGCAAGTCTTGCCGGGTCGCCATGTCGGTCGCCTCGTGCTGGGGATCGCTGTCGGCCAGGTTGTAGCACGCCAGCGCCAGTCGCGCACTGACGATAATCCGCCCGCCCACCGTCCCGTAGGCCTTCAGCTTCACTTCTCCCTCGTCAAACTTGAGGACCTCGGCCGTGATGGTCAGGGTCTGGCCCGGCTCGACGAATTGTGCGAATTTTACGTTGTTGGCCTGTTTCAGCACGACGATGCTATGGGCGAAGTCCTCGCTCACGCGGACCAGCCATGCCCCGGTTTGCGTCAGCGCCTCGAGCATCAGCACTCCGGGCATCACCGGGAAATGAGGAAAGTGGTCAGCCAGGTACTCCTCCGTCATCGTCAGGGTTTTAATGGCCGTAATCCGCACACACGGCTCGAGTTCGGTGATGCGATCGATCAAAGTGAATCGCATGGGATCTTCGGAAAGCTGTTCGGTTTGGGCAAGTTTAGCGGGGCGAAAAAATCAAGACCAGTTAGTATACCGGTTGGGGGATTTGTCCACAATCGCATCCCAATGGTCTTGCCGCCTCTGTCATAACTACAAAGAGTGGAACAGGTTAGCATAATCCGACCCATCCTGCCAGGGCTTTCTGACCAGAAAAATCGGCGGCCTAACGACCATGAACCTGCCACTTTGGCAGCGTCTGTCACCCACGAGCCTCCACCTCATTCGACCGAAATCCTTACCTGCCAAGAGTTAATGAAAGCGGAGACGATTCCGGCACGGACTTTGCTCCCCCAATCTTCTCGATTTGAGTCTCGTGGTTCTCCGTGGTTCGGAAGGCCAGGTGACAGAAAAGGAGGATTCAAGATGATCTTTCGTTACCCAACAATGCAGCATCCACTTCACCAGTTCCGTGACGGGATGGACAGACTGCTGACCGGGGTCTTTGGGCCGACGGCCGAGGGCATACTGCCCCCGATGTTCCGCAGCCAACCGGCGGTGAACGTCTGGGAGCAAGGCGATGCCCTGCTAGTGGAGATGGAGGTCCCGGGGGTCAAGAACGATCAGGTCGACATCTCCGTGGCCGGTGGCGAGTTGTCGATCAAGATCGAGCGTCCCGAGGCGGCCCAGGAGGACGTCAAGTATCATCGGCGCGAGCGGCCCGTCGGCTCGTTCACCCGCGTGCTGCGGCTGCCGGTCGAGGTCAACGCCGATGCGGTCGAGGCGGAGCTCCACGACGGCGTGCTCAGCATTACGTTGCCCAAGGCGGAAGCCGCCAAGCCGCGGAAAATCAACGTCGCCAGCGGGTAGACAACGGGAACAGGAAAGGAACAATTCCAATGGACAACGACAACACTATTACCAAGCCCACGGCCGAGCAGACCGCGGCCGCCGAACGCACCCGCAACGGGTGCTGCTATCGCCCCAACGTCGACATTTTGGAGCAGCCCGACGAGTTGCTGGTGCTGGCCGACGTGCCCGGCGCCAAGAGCGACGCGATCGACGTGAAGTTCGAGGACGGCATGTTGGAAATCCATGCCGCCGTGACGCCTCGCCACGGCGACGACGACGACCATCTGTTGCGTGAATACGGTGTCGGCGATTATTACCGGAGCTTCCAGGTGAGCGAGGACATCGACGCCGCGAAGATTGCGGCGGAATACGCCGACGGCGTGCTGACCTTGCACCTGCCCAAGGCCGAGGCCGCCAAGCCGCGGAAGATCGCCGTCAAGGCGGTGTGAGAAGATTGGGACCGGCGCGGAAATAAGTTCGTGAATTGGGTGGCACGCCCTGAAAGGGCGTGGTGGGCGCGATGGCTGAATTTAGCGATTCATCACGCCCTTTCAGGGCGTGCCACTCGAAGGTTGTCAAGGCGGTGCGATCGCAGAAAAGGATGAAAGGAGAGGTGGACCATGAATCTTATTCCGTGGAGAAACAAACAGCGGGAGAGCGATGGGGGCCATCTGATGCCCTTGGTCGCGTTGCGCGGCGAGATGGATCGGCTGTTCGATTCCTTCTTCCGCGAACCGTTCGGCGCCCTGGATTGGTCGCCGTGGGGGACCGGCAAGTGGTCGCCGGCGGTCGAGGTCGCCGAGAACGAGAAGGAAGTGACGGTGCGGGCCGAGT
The DNA here is from genome assembly GCA_963759115.1 of uncultured Planctomycetaceae bacterium. Lineage (GTDB taxonomy): Bacteria > Planctomycetota > Planctomycetia > Pirellulales > Thermoguttaceae > CAVWXT01. The sequence continues at coordinate 51,430 of CAVWXT010000005.1, read as the reverse complement.
TGCCCGGCATCGATCCGAAGGAACTGGAGATCAGCGTCTCCGGCAATCAACTCGTTCTGAGCGGCGAAAAGAAGGAGTCGAGCGAGACTCAGGAAAAGGATTTCTATCACAGCGAGACCCGCTATGGCTCATTCCGCCGCATGCTGCCGCTGCCCGACGGGGTCGACACCGAAAACGTCGATGCCCAGTTCAGCAACGGCGTATTGACGTTGAAGCTGAAAAAGACCGCGCCGGTGGCGGCGAAGCGGATCGAGGTCAAGGTGAAATAGCGGGCGGAAGCGTGTTCTCCGACCATGCCATGTTCGTGAGAGGCACCTTCCTGGGAATGAATGCACCAGCTTTGACCGGCTGACTGGCTGTCAAAGGTTGCGCTCGGCGTTCCACGCCAAGGCTCCCCGCCGGCGATATATCGGACGTTGCCAGGCCGTAGCGGAACGGTAAAATGGCAGTAACGGGGGAGGATGTCACCATGGCTTGGTCGTCTGCTAGAAGCAGTAGCGTATATGTCGAAACCACGGTGTTTAGCGCACTGGTTTCCGAGAGGGAAGACGTGGCGAGCATCTATCGCCGCGATACGACGCGCCAATGGTGGTCCCTGCAAGCCCGACTCTACGAGTTGCGAACCTCCGAAGCCGTGTTGAGCGAATTGCGGGCAGGCAATTACCCTCGCCAACAGGAGGCTATTGACTTGGCCGACTCGTTGGACTCAATCGAGATCACCGATGAGGCGTTGGCGGTCGCCGAATTGTATGTTCGCCATCGCCTCATGCCGGAACCAGCCACCGGCGATGCGCTGCATTTGGCCGTCGCCTGTCTAAGCGAAGTCGGCTTCTTATTGACTTGGAACATCCGCCATCTTGCCAATCCCAACAAGCTCGAGCATCTGGAGGTTATCAACCGCCGGCTGGGACTACTGACGCCATTGATCGTCACGCCAGAGAGTTTGTGGAAGGAGGAGTGAAATGGACCGATCCGAGTTAACGACGCCCGACCCCCTGATCGACGAAGTTCGTGAGACGCGGGCCCGCCTTGTCCGCGAGCACGGCGGCCTGCGTGGCTGGGTTGCGTATCTGCAAGAACAACAGCGAATTCGTCTGGAGAAGCCTCAACGCCGGCCCAAGGCGTCCAACCCCCGCCGCAAATAGCTCAGTCCCACTTCAACACGCCGCCCGTGTCGGCGCTGGTGGCCAAGGCGGCGTACTTGCCGAGACAACCCGTCTTGTAACGCGGCGGGCGGGGCTTCCACTGCGTCGCCCGCCGGGCCAGTTCCGACTCGCTGAGCCGGACGTTGAGCGTGTGGCCGGGAAGGGAATCTGGGGAATCTGGGGTCAGAGCCACTTAGTCACTAGCGTAATTCGCCTAATGACTAAGTGCGCTCTGACCCCAACTCTTTTCTCGCAAGCGTATTGAGTCTAGACTGTTGGTCTTCATCCATCCTCCCACGCTGTTTGGCTCGGGCAAGTGAACTCAATCGCTTCGCGAAATTCCATTCGACAAACTTCCGGTGCCACTCACGCCAGTCAAAATCCGGCTCCCACGGAATTGGACGTTGCTTCTTCTTCAGGTTTTCCACGGTATCCGAATACCGGTCCTTGTCGAGGAACGCCTCAACGAAAGCCAAGCTCTCGTCGATCCGTTGCGAGATATCTTCGTTAGCGTCGTCGTACATAGCCGCTCACGTTGGTTACGTAGATCGGCCACGCCACCAATTGCTAATCCCACTTCAACACGCCGCCCGTGTCGGCGCTGGTGGCCAAGGCGGTGTACTTGCCGAGGCAACCCGTCTTGTAGCGCGGCGGGCGGGGCTTCCACTGCTTCGCCCGCCGGGCCAGTTCGGCGTCGCTGAGCCGGACGCTGAGCGTGTGGCCGGGGATGTCGATCTCGACAACGTCGCCGGGCTGCAACAGCGCGATGGGACCGCCGGCGGCCGCCTCGGGGCTGATGTGCCCGATGCAGGCCCCGGCCGTGCCGCCGGAAAAGCGGCCGTCGGTGATCAGTGCCACCGTGTGGTCCAGGTGCATGCCCTTGATGGCGGTCGTGGGAGCGAGCATTTCCTGCATGCCCGGCCCGCCCCGGGGCCCTTCGTAGCGGATCACCACTACGTCGCCCGCTTTCACCTTGCCATTGACGATCCCTTCGTAGGCCTCGGTTTCGGCCTCGAAGATCACCGCCGGGCCGGAGTGATTGAGCATTTCGGGCCGGACGCCGGCAGCCTTGATCACGGCCCCCTTCGGCGCCAGGTTGCCGTAGAGGATCACCAGCCCGCCTTCCTGGCTGTAGGCATTGTCCACTTCTCGGACGCAATCCAGCGGGTCGAAGCCCAGGTCGGCCGGTTTGAGATCGCGAATCGACCGAGCGGTCCGCAGCGTGGACATGCCCTCGGCGGTGCGCTGGCCGCCGGCCGTGACCGCTGCCAACTCCAAGGCTTCTTCCTGCACCGTCGTGGCCCGAATATCGTAGGCGGCAATGTTTTCGCCGATGGTCTGGCCCGAGACGGTGGGGCAATCGAGCTTCAACAGCCCCGGCCGGCCGCGGTCCACCGCGCCGAGGATCGTGTGGACGCCGCCGGAGTTGTGAACGTCTTGCACGTGATACTTGCTGCTGGGGGCCACTTTGCAGATGTTGGGCGTGCGGCGGCTCAACTCGTTGATCCGCGCGATGTCGTACTCCACGCCGGCCTCGCGGGCAATCGCCAGGATGTGCAGCACGGTGTTGGTGCTGCCGCCCATCGCCATGTCCAACACCATCGAGTTGTCGATCGAGTCGTGGGTGACGATCTCCCTCGGCAACAGGCCGTGGCCTTCGCCCTTCTGCTCGAGTTCCAGCACCATCTCCACGATCCGCTGGGCGGCGCGGTGGAAAAGTATCTTCCGCTCGGCGCTGGTGGCCAAGAGCGTGCCGTTGTTCGGCAGGGCCATGCCCAGGGCCTCGCAGAGGCAGTTCATGCTGTTGGCGGTGAACATGCCCGAGCACGAGCCGCAAGTGGGACATCCGGCTTGCTCCACCGCCAGCAGATCGGCCGCGCTGAGCTTGCCGTCTTGCTTGGCAGCGGCGGCGATGAAGACATCGATCAGGTCGATGGCCTTACCGTCGGGCGTCTTGCCGGCTTCCATCGGCCCGCCGCTGACGAAGACGGTGGGCACGTTGCAGCGCAGGGCGCCCATCAACATGCCGGGCACGATCTTGTCGCAATTGGGGATGCAGATCATGCCGTCGAAGCAATGGGCGCGGATCATCGTCTCGACCGAGTCGGCGATCAACTCGCGGCTGGGCAGCGAATACTTCATCCCCTCGTGGCCCATGGCGATGCCGTCGTCCACGCCGATGGTGTGGAAGATGAACGGCGTGCCGCCCGCCTCGCGCACGCACTGCTTGACGAACTGGCCGACCTTGTCGAGATGGACGTGGCCGGGAATGATGTCCACGTGGCTGTTGCAGATGGCAATGAACGGTTTCTTGAAATCGTCGTCCTCGACGCCGGTAGCGCGGAGCAGGCTGCGGTGGGGGGCCCGGGCATCGCCCAGCTTGACAATATCAGATCGCATGAGTTGAAATCCTTGCGGGAGCGGGACTGGGGAAATTTCCTATTTTAGACGAGAGCGGCGGGGAAACAAGGGTTCGGGGGCGTGGTGGCGCATCGTATAGAACTTCATAACCGATTGGGGTCCAATTCTTGCGTTTGGGCCGCCCGATCCTCGGCGAGGGCCTCGTTAGCAGGCGTCGTCAACATAGCACAACATCTCAACCGCTTGCCGTTGCCAACGCTCGTCGGGCCGATTCCGGCAACTCGATCGGTGCAAAGATGGAGGCTGGATAAAGATAGCCGTCCGACTCAGACGTATCCTCATCCACGACGCGAAGCATGTCGTGCGACTCGGCGTCCGCGTCGGGCAACCGACGGTAGACCTTGCCAAGGATTAAACTCGCCGGATTGGCCTCGTTGTTGATGCAAATCACGAAATCGCTCATCGGATTGTCCTCTTGATCTTAAAATCCTTGCGGCCGATGCCGTGCGATTCGAACCAGTGTATCTCCGCCTCGCACACGGCGCCGTCTGCCAATCGCACCACTGCTCTGCCCTTCATTTTGCGCCAGCGTCCGGGGCCGTACGTGCGAACCAAGTGGCGTCGGATGTGAACGCCGCGGCCTGCGGCTACGGTTTCGACATTGCGGATTTCGCCAAGGATCTCAAATTGCGTCGCCATTCGCAGACTCCGCACTAGCAATAGTATACGCGGACTATCGCAAGTCCACAAGAAAGGACTTCTTCCCCTCTCCTACCCACGGGTCCTCCGCTCTGCTATCCTATCCCCTTATGCAGCCAAAGTTTCTCTATTTCGATCTCGGCAAGGTGCTCGTGGATTACAGCGTCGAGCAGATGCTGCAGCAGATCGGCGGCGTGGCGGGCATTACGACCGAAGAGGCGCGGGCGGCCGTGTTCGACGGCGGGCTGATGCGGCAGCACGAAACCGGCCGCCTCTCCCGCCGCGAGTTCTACGAGGCGTTCTGCGCCTCCATAGGCAGGCGGCCCGACTTCGACGCGCTCACTACCGCGGTGGCCGCGATCTTCACGCTGAAGGTGCCGATGCTGCCCGTGGTGGCCCAATTGCGTCAGGCCGGCCATGCGATGGGCATTCTCTCCAACACCTGCGAGACCCACTGGCAGTACTGCTGCGATCAGTACCGAATCGTGGCCGAAGGTTTCGCGGTGTACGCCCTGAGTTTCCGCATCGGCGCGCTCAAGCCGGATGCCGCGATTTTCCTCGCCGCGGCCGAGTTGGCCGGCCATCGCCCGGAAGACATTTTCTTTGTCGATGACATTGCCGGGCACGTTGCCGGCGCCGGGCGGCCGGTTTTGACGCCGTGCAATTCACCACGGCGGAGGCGTTGTCGGCCGACCTGCGGCAGCGGGGAATCCGGTTCAACTATTGAGGCACTACGCTATAATAGTAAAGGTGACAATTTCCGGGAGATGAGTCCATGTCGGTAGCGCTGAGCGGGATATTGACGGCAACGCCCGATGTCTGTGGGGGCCGGATTCGTATCGACGGGACGCGTATTACGGTTCATCGTATCGCCTCCCTGTACAAGCAGGGGCAGGGGCCCGAAGATATTGCGCGAACCTACCCGCACCTCACGCTCGGTCAAGTGTATGCCGCACTGGCCTACTATCACAGCAATCGCGCGGAGATCGAAACAGAGTTGGCCGTCGCCGATGCCCTCTACGATGACTTGAAGTGTCAAGGCACGTCCCAGGGCGACGCGCCATGAGCGAAGTGCGGCTGTACTGCGACGAAGATGCCGGTGAAAACGCCGTCGTCGAGGGGCTCCGCGCGCGCGGCATCGATGTCCTGACGACGATCGAGGCCGGCCATTGCGGCGCAACCGATCAAGATCAATTCGCATTTGCGATCCAGCAGAGGCGGACTATCTACACGTTCAACGTGGGCGATTTTGCTCGATTGCACCGCGATCACCTGCAGCAAGGCGGCGCACACAGCGGGATCATCGTCTTGCCTGACCAACGCTGCTCCGTGGGCGAAAAGATCCGTCGGTTGGCGGCATTCATCACCAGCGTCACGTCGGAAGAAACGACGAACCGCATGGATTACTTGTAGGGCACCGTGCGAATATCTTCCGCTAGCCGCTACGAAACAGCCTCCTACTCCCCCGTCTTCCTTAGCACGATCCAATCGCCCAGACTCGGCCAGAGCTGCGAGAGAGCGAATAAAAGCCGGGCCTTGCCGGGCACAACCAACTCGGGCTGCCGCCGCTGGCACGCCTGAAGAATCCAACGGGCAAGATCGTGCGGCGCGATGGCCCGCACCTTCACCCCGGCCCCCGGCACCCGCGCCGCCTCGGGCACGTCCTCCAGCCCGGCCAGCGGATAGAGCCGGGCGTCCTTGCGCTCGATCGGGCCCCGGACAGACCAACAGCACGTGCAGCCCTTGCGAGCCGAGTTCCAGCCGCAATTGTTGCGAATAGGCCGCCACGGCGAACTTGGTGGCCGGATAGGCGCCGACCCACCGGGCGGCCGACTTCGCCGCCAGCGAGCCGATGTTGACCACGTGGCCACGCTGGGCCAACAAGTGCGGCATCGCCGCCCGCGTGCAACGCACCAGCGCGATCAGATTCAACTCCATCAAGTCGCGGAATTGGTCCGGCGTGGTTTCCAGCACCTTGCCGCGCATCGAACGGCCGGCGTTGTTCACCAGCACGTCGAGCCGGCCAAAATGGTCGACCGCCTGCGCGAAAAGGCGGTCAACGTCCTCTTGCCGGGTAATGTCGGCGTGGACGCCGAGCACCTCGCGGCCCGCGGCCCGCATTTCCTCGGTGGCCAGGCGGACGGCATCGGCCTCCAAGGCGGCGATGACGACCTTGGCCTCGGCGGCGGCAAAGGCCTCGGCGATCACTCGCCCCAGCCCGCTGGAACCGCCGGTAACCAGAACAACCTTATGCTGCCAGAAGGACATGGGAGTGCGTACTCGGTACAGGGGACCGCCAGCACGACTACCATACAATGACCGGCCCTGAAGTGCCAGGGGGTGCGCTATCGACGGCGCATCTGGATACAGCGCCACGTCAGTCCGCCGATGAGCAGCCCGGCGCCGGCCAGCAGCGTGAGTGAGCCGGGCTCGGGAACAGTATGGAGAGGGCGGGAGTATTACTGAGCGCAGACCGAAGCGAGACCAAGCCGATGGGACACGGATCGCGCGCGACTGGACACCCGCCAGACGCACTGCCATAATGCTCATGTTATGGACTTGTCGAAGACGGCGGGAATGCAACTCTTGAAAGGGAGCACGACATGCGAGGAAAGCACGGGCTTTGGGTGGCGACTTCGTTGGCCTTGTCGCTCTTGGCGGCGCCGGGGGCCGCTTCCGGCGTCGATGCGCCGCTGCCGACCGGCGTCAAGGCGGTCTGGGACGTGAGCAAGGCCTACCGTGACACGACTCCCACCGCCGAGCGAATCTGCATCAACGGGCTGTGGCGCTGGCAGCCGGTAGCCGAGTTGAGCGACGCGGTCCCGGCCGGCGACTGGGGATATTACAAGGTTCCGGCGCCTTGGTCGGCCAACAGCCAGACCCTCTATCCGCAGCCCGGCCTGGAAAGACAGGAACCGGAACGCCCGACGTGGCCTGGTACCAGCGGCGAGATCACCATTCCCGCGGCCTGGCAGGGACGGCGCATCGCCGTCTATGCCGAGTACCTCAACTCCTACGCGGCCGTGTATCTCGACGGCAAGAAGCTCGGCGACATGTACTTCCCGTCGGGCGAGGTCGATATCACGGCCGCCTGCCGCCCCGGCGAGAAGCACGTCTTGTCGCTGTGCGTCAAGGCGGTTCCCCTCGCCGCCGTGATGCTGGCGTTCACCGACACCAGCACGCCCAAGACCGTCAAGGGGAACGGTGGAACTCCGCGGCCTGTGCGGCGACGTCTTCCTGGTGAGCACGCCGAAACAAGCCCGCGTCGACGACGTGCAGGTGCAGACTTCGGTGCGCAAGTGGACCATTACGTTTGACGTGGGGCTGGCAGGGCCTTCAGCCGGGCAAGTCCTACCGTCTCGAAGCCCAAGTCCACGACAAGGCCCAGAAGGTCAAGGATTTCACGAGCGATCCGTTCACCGCCGCCGACGTGAAGGAGGGCCGCTTCTCGTTCACCAGCGCCTGGAAGCCCGACAAACTCTGGGACACGAACACGCCGCAGAACATGTATGACGCCTGCGGTTTCGCTGGTCGATGCCGGCGGGCCGGTGCTGGACGCCTTCCGCCCGGTGCGGTTCGGTTTCCGCGAGTTCTGGATCGAGGGGCGCGACTTCTACCTCAACGGCACCCGCTTCCACGCCTTCATCGTGCCGATCGACAACGCCCAGATGGGCGCGGCCTATGCCACCTACGAAGCCTGCCGCGAGACGCTGCTCCGCGACAAGTCGTTCGGGGTCAACGCCGTGTATACCCACAACTACGGCTGCCAGCCCGGCTCGCACCTGAGCTTCAACGAGTTCCTGCGGGCGGCCGACGACGTGGGCATGTTGGTGGCGCTCTCCCAGCCGCATTGCCAACACTACCAGTGGAAGGCCCCGGACGCGGAGAAGACCAACGGCTATGCCCGGCACGCCGCGTTCTACGCGCGCATGGCCGGCAACCATCCGGCCGTCGTGATGTACTCCATGAACCACAACGCCCTGACCTATTACGGCGACTTCGACCCCGATCTGACCGACGGCAAGCACAACGCCGAGGGCAAGATCGGCCCGCGCACCGATCCGGGCGCCTGCAAGGGTTGAAGGCCCAGTCGATCGTCGAGCACCTCGACCCCACGCGCGTCGTCTATCACCACTCCTCCGGCACCCTGGGCAACATGCACACCAACAACCTCTACCTGGATTTCGTCCCCATCCAGGAGCGCTCCGACTGGTTCGAGCACTGGGCCACCGAAGGGGTCAAGCCGCTGATGTTCGTCGAATACGGCGTGCCCTGGGACATCAACTGGACCATGTATCGCGGCTGGTACAAGGGCGTTCGGTCCTGGGGCAGCGCCCGGCTGCCGTGGGAGTTCTGCATGGGCGAGTGGAACTCGCAGTTCCTGGGCGACAGGGCCTTCCAGCTCAACGAGAAGGAGAAGACCAACCTCCGCTGGGAAACCAACAATGGCGGGCCGGCAAGGAATGGAACAAGTGGGACTATCCCTTCAATCCGTCCAGCGCCTACTCCTGGGGCCACAAGAACCAGGATGACGTCTGGGCGATGTACATCACCGACAACTGGCGGGCCTTCCGCACCTGGGGCATCTCGGCCCGCAACGCCTGGGGCTACTCCGTCTTCTGGGAGCTGCGCGACGGCGTGAAGCGGGAGCGGCACAACTTCAAGGTCGATTGGGACACCTTGCAGAAGCCCGGACTGAGCCCGGATTATCATCCAAGCCGGCAACGATGCCACTTACGACACGGCCTTCGAGCGCAGCGACTGGATCCCCACCGCGGCCGCCAAGGCCCTGTTCCGCAACAACATGCCGCTGCTGGCCTACATCGCCGGCAAGCCGGCGCACTTCACCACCAAGGAGCACAACTACCTGCCGGGCAAACGGTCGAGAAGCAGGCCATCCTCATCAACGACTCGCGGGCAACGGTCGATTGCGACTGCTCCTGGTCGCTCGGCCTGCCGCAGGCCATCCGCGGCAGCAAGAAGGTCACCATTCAGACCGGCCAGCAGGAGCGCATCCCGCTGAGCTTCGCCCTGCCGGCCGACCTCAAGCCGGGCACTTATCAAATTTCGCTGACGGCCAAGTTCAGCACGGGCGAAACCCAGGAGGACACCTTTGCCATCAACGTCCTGGCCCCCAAGGAGTCGCCCAAGCTGACCGCCAAGACGGCCCTGTTCGATCCCAAGGGCGAAACGGCCAAGCTGCTCACGCAGCTGGGCGTTCGGTATGAGCCGGTCGCCGCCGATGCCGACCTGGCCGGCTACGACGTGCTCATCGTCGGCAAGGCCGCCCTCACCGTCGACGGCCCCGCGCCCGACATCTCCGAAGGTCCGCGACGGCCTGAAAGTCGTCCTGTTCGAGCAGACCGCCGACGTTCTGGAGAAGCGGTTCGGCTTCCGCGTGCAGGAGTACGGCCTGCGGCAACTCTTCCCGCGCGTGCCCGACCATCCCCTGCTTGGCGGGTCTCGGGGCCGAGAACCTGCACGACTGGAGCGGCCAGGCGACCATCCTGCCGCCGCGGCTGACCAACTACACGATGAAGCCATACTTCGGGCCCACCATCAAGTGGTGCGGCATCGATCATCCGCGGGCCTATCGGGCCGGCAACTGGGGCAACGTGGCCTCCGTGCTGATCGAGAAGCCCGCCCGGGGCAACTTCCTGCCCGTCGTGGACGGCGGCTTCAGCCTCCAATTCAGCCCGCTCATGGAGTATCGCGAGGGCAAGGGCCTGGTGCTGCTCTGCCAGATGGACGTGACCGGGCGCACGGAAGAGGACCCCGCCGCCGCGCGGCTGGCCGCCAACATGCTCAACTACGTCGTCGAGCTACGCGCCGCCGGCCGTTCGCAAGGTGGTCTACGCCGGCTCGGATGCCGGCCGAAAGCACCTGGAGCAGATGGGACTCGACGGTGGCCGCCTACGAGGGCGGCGCGCTGGGGGCCGAACAGGTTCTCGTGGTCGGACCGGGCGGAGGCAAGACCCTGGCCGCCAACGCCGACGCCGTGCGCCAGTGGGTCAAGGCGGGCGGAAACGTCCTGGCCATCGGGCTGGGCCAGCAGGAAGCCAATGCTTTCCTGCCCTTCTCCGTCACGACGCAGAAGCGCGAGTACATCTGCTCGGTCTTCGAGCCGCCGGCGATCAGTTCGCTGCTGGCCGGCGTGGGACCGGCGGACGTCATGAACCGGGACCCCCGCGAGATCGAACTGCTCACCGGCGGGGCCACAGCAGTCGGCGATGGCGTGCTGGCCGTTGCCCCGGACGCCAACGTGGTCTTCTGCCAGCTGGCGCCGTGGGAGTTCGACTACCAGAAGTATTTCAACCAGAAGCGGACGTTCCGGCGCGCAAGTTGCCTTGTCACCCGCGTCCTGGGCAACATGGGCGTCGATGAGCCGACGCCGTTGGTGGAGCGGTTCTCCAGTCCGGTCAAGGGCACGGCGGCTCCGGGCCGCTGGCTGGACGGGATTCTACCTCGACAAGCCGCAAGAGTTCGACGATCCGTACCGGTACTTCCAGTGGTAAAAGTGTCGACAACGAAGTAGGCCCCTCCGCAATTCGTTGTTTCGGTCGGGTCTGCCCTGTCGGAGCTTGGAACTTATTGGCCTTGACTGGGAATCGCGGGCAACCCGCCCGCCACGCCTTGCCAACCTGTAATTTATAAGTTACAATTCCTGTGACGTACGAAATCCGCCATTACCTCACGGCATCCGGCAGAAACCTATTCGAGGAGTGGTTGGATTCCCTGAGAGATGCCAAGGCCGAAGCGCGGATCGCGGCTAGAATCGCCCGGCTGGCGGCCGGCAACTTCGGCGACTGCAAGCCATTGAGGGATGGCGTCTGGGAACTGCGGATCGACTGGGGACCGGGCTACCGAGTGTACTATGCCATGAGCGGTCGCACGTGCGTACTATTGTTGTGCGGCGGCGACAAACGCAAGCAGTCGGCCGACATCAACCGCGCGGTCGAGTATTGGAACGATTATCAACGACGGAGCCGGGAACCATGAAAGCCAGGGCCAGTATTTCGCACGATGAGGTAATGGTCAAGAAGCTGCGGAAGGATCAAACCTTCGCGGCCGAGTATCTCAAGGCGGCGATGGAAGACACGGAAGAACCGCAGACGCTGTTGGTTGCCCTGCGGCACGTTGCCGAAGCCCGCGGCGGCGTGGCCAAGATTGCCAAGGCGGCAGGAATCGAACGGGAAAGCCTTTACCGCGCCCTTTCGCCGCGCGGCAATCCGCGGCTCTCCACGCTGGTCGCGGTGACGAAAGCCATGGGTTTGACGCTCACGGTCGAAACCTCTCAACCGACCCGCCAATGATCGCTGGTAGCAAAACTCAGGTGCTCGACGAAGTCGGTGAAGGAGCAAAGGGAAACACGGAAGCAAAGTGGTTGCGAGTCTTTTTATGGATCCCGCTGTCAAGTCTCAATCGCAACCTTTAGGCGAGAGGCGAGAACTTCGTTGGGAGTTCGATAGCCGAGGCGTTTTCTCGGACGGTCGTTGAGAAGTTGTTGGACTTTGGTAAAACGATGATTGGGGATGCCGACCAGATCCGTACCTTTGGGAAAGAACTGCCGGACCAGGCCGTTGGTGTTTTCGTTCGTGCCGCGCTGCCACGCGCAGTACGGCTTCGCAAAGTAGATCTTCAAAGCGGCTTCCTCCGTCAACCGCTCGTGCTCGGCGAACTCCTTGCCGTTGTCCAGCGTCAGCGTCTTCCGCAGCTTCGGAGGCGTGGTCCGATACAACTCGGCGGCGGTCTGACGGACCGTCGCCGCCTGCAAGGTGGGAACCTTGCCCAGCAACAAATAGCCCGACTTCCGCTCGACCAGCGTGACGGCGCCGCCGCGTCGGTTGGCGCCCACGATGGTGTCCCCTTCCCAGTCGCCGAAGCGACGGCGGCGATCCACGACCACGGGGCGTCCCTCGATGCTCGTGCCGGTGCGAATCCGCCCGCGTTTTTCCCAGTTGGGCCGCTGTCGGCCCAGACGCCGCAGATAACGCCGCCAGTGCTTCCCGGTGGCCTCCTCGCCGCCGATCCAGGCGTAGATCGTTGGGGGCGAAATCCACTGTCGCCGATCGCCGGGAAAGTCGCTGCGCGCGCGACCGGCGATCTGGTCGGGCGACCATCGCCGCCGCAGGCGATCCCGGACATAACGCCGCACTTCCGGCCGTTGCATCTTGGCGACCCACGGACGTTCACTCCGCCGCCGCCGAGCCTTTCCCTCGGCCGCCACCGCCCAATAGCCGTTGCGGCTGCGATTGCGTCGCAGTTCGCGGGAAATCGTGCTCTTGCTGCGGCCGAGCCGGTCGGCGATCTGCGTCTGCATTTTTCCCGCCCTGTGCTCGTGGGCTATGATTTCACGTTCTTCCAGGGTAAGATGACCTGCCATCGCGGGGACTCCTTTTTGAATGGACCTTCCTCAAAAACGCCCATTCAAACGTCCCTGCGATGTTTTTACCTATACCAGTCTTCCATACGGTTGCGATTCAATTCTAACAGCGGGGATGCTGCATCACACGCAAGCCCGTTAAAGACTCCCGACTCCGTTACTCGTCCGTGCATCAGATATTGGGTCAGGACTAAAGATTTAAGACTCCCGCCCCCTTTACGATTCCTTTACGATTCCGCGGTTGGCAGGAAGTGCTTACGGGCAAACGTGCTCTTGCCCGAGCCGCTTGGGCCGATGAGGATGACAAGGGAAAGATGGGGAATAGTGATTGACATAATGACCGTGCAGTGCAATAGAACCAGTTATTCTTGGATGCTAATCGCCATCACCACCGCCGAAAGGCGATCCTTCTTCGGTAATTGTGCTCCAGACTGCTCTGTCACCACGTAGCCGATGATGGCAATGCACCAACCGTTGAAGGACATCTTCAGGAACCCCCGCCTTCAGCAACAGAAGCATACGGAGCATCAGCGAAAGTTTCTCAATCGCCCAATGTAACTCGACATTTTGGAGAAGTCTCTTCTTCGCCGAGTAGTGGGTGTAATAATTCCGGGCATCCACAACCCCGTTTATGAATGTCTCTGTGCTGATGCAAAACAAGTGGCACGTAGCTTCCTGATACTGACCCAACATCTTTTTCAGCTTGCTTTTCGAATTTCGCCCGTTCGCCCACCCAAGACTGTTCTTGATAGACTCGGCGAGTTCGGGGGGAAGGTCATTTGGGCAATGTTGGAGCATTTCGTTTTTGACCTTCTCGAACTCGCTTCGTTCAACAATTGTCGAATACTTGCCATCGGTAAGGACTTCTGCCGCATGTACGAGTGGGAGAAAGCGAAGCTCCATAAACGCCGAAGGCCGTCGCTCGGTTGCAAGGACGATGTTTCTTGCTAGCTTCGTGCTGGTCGTGGCCATGACCCAGTTGTTGAGGATTCCTGCGAACAAGTCCCTCACGTTCTCATATCGCACCAACATATCTATCGGCCTGTATTTGACTGGCTTCAGTTTGTACCGGGGGCGAGAGTTCCGCGAGAGTTCCGGGGACGCCATACACAATTATTGGAGTTCCGTATGGCGTCCCCGGAACTGCCGCCCGGAACTGCCCGCGACTGCCCCTCCCCGGAACTGCCCGAAACTGCCTAACTGCCTCTCCCGATGGTGAGTCACTTGCGAGGAAGCATACTTCGCATCGTGGCGTCGAAATCTTCGTCGTTTTCCTGATCCTTGGCAATCGTTTCGAGGGTCTTTTCCGTCTTTTCTGCGTCAAGGAGTGCTTCGGCCAGTGAGATACGTCTCCCCGCCCGTGACCAACAGCGCTGCATCAGCACACTTAAATCTACGATGCGCGGACCATACAGGGCGGGATACTCGATCTTGTCGTGCCAAGCCTTTAGAGCGGATTTGTAGTCCGCGATGGCATTGGCCAGCATCATACTGAAGTCCGGTATGGCCTTGCCCTCTGGCGATTCAGCAAAGACCTTCACCTCACCCCACGCTTCGCCCACCACTGTGGAGTAATCTGAATAGCTGAGGCCAATTTCGGTCCTAGCTTCAACCTTCTTAAGCACATTAAGTGCGGCACGAGCGGATTGAGGGAGGTTGCGATATGCGGCAATAGCTGCCTTGCGTCGCTTCTCTTCCGCCTGTTGCTTTTCTGCGGCAATTCTCTGAGCCCGCTCCGCCGCGAGCGCCTGCTCTTTCTCTTCGGCGATCTTCCGCCTTTCCTCGGCCGCGCGCTCAGCTTCCACTTGGGCTAGGCGTTGCTTCTCGGCTTCCTCTGCTCGGAGCTTGTCTTGCACTTTCGGGTATACGGCAGCCTGAGCCTTTTCCGCAACGGCGAGCCTTTTCGAGAATTGTTCATCCGTGACCTTGTGCTTTTTGGCTTCCTTGAGTACCTCGTCGTATGTCTTGTAGGCCGTGAGAGGATCGGACTTCTGGAGTTGATCCGCTTCGTCCAGCTTGGCCGATACTTGCACTGCGTTTTTCAATTCCCACCTGTCGCGTCTCACTTCTGACACGACAATCCCTGCGACAAACACCGCGGCAATCGCGCCGGCCGCGATGGCAACATACAGTACAAGGTGACTTTCCTCATGCTCCCCCATGACCCACCCCCGAGTTCGTGGACGACAACGGGCACAACTGGACCAGTCCCTATGTTCTACCACTCCTGCTCGTTGTATTCCATCCCCCACCCCGCGTCGATCTTCGCGGATGCATCGGCTGATTCACCGACGGACGTGTCGGTTTTCCCTGTTGACGGGTCGTGTGCTTCGATCCAAATTCTGTCTCGGTGGGACGGAAGGACGCAATCCCGACCACGCTCCCTGCGGCCGCCCTATTGCTTCCGCCGCTGCACCGGCTTCTGACCGTCCGGCTTCGGCATCCAAAAATCCTGGGGCGTCAGGCCGCACTCCTCGATCATTTGCAGGCCGTATTCCGACCGGCCGAAGTTGCGATCGACGTTGTTGCTGCCGAAGGTGAACTTCACGCCCGAGAGCTTGGCCTGCTTGATAAACGCCGCCTTGGGCAAACGCAGCCGGTTGCTGATCTCGATCGCCACGCCGTTGCGGGCCGCGGCCTCGATCACCCGGGTCACGCGGGCCGGCATCCAGAGCGCGTCGTACTCGGCGGCAAGCACGTCGGGCAGGTAGGTCGGGTTCACGTAGATGTCGATCGGCTCGTGGTCGAGGATGCCCACGATCGTACGGACCAGCAATTCCATGAAGGCCTGCTTGTCGGGCACGTCGACCTCTTCCTTGATCCACAGCCGGGCCCGCTGGCCGCGGTGATCGACGATGGTCATGGCGTCGGTGAACACGTAGTCGAACTTGGCGATGGCCTCTTTGGAGAACAGTCGCGGCCACTCTCGCCCTTCGGCCTGCATGCCGACGAAGACCGGCTGGCCTTTCATGCTCGCCAGGAATTGCTCGATGCCGCGGTCGTCGGTGATGGGGAACTTCAGCCCGCAGTTGGCGGCAACGCCGTACTTGATGCCGTTTCGGCGGCTCATGGCCACGGCCTCTTCCAGGGTCAGGCCGCCCTTCAAGTGTACGTGGAAATCGACCAGCGGAAAGCCCGCCTGCTTGAGCCGCGCAATCCGGGCGTCGATCTCGTCGGGCTTGGGGGCGGCCGGCTCCGCAGCCGTCGCGGGGATGCACAGGGCGAGGACGCTCAGGATCGGCCCGACGATAAGTCTCGTTTTTCCAGGGCAGGACGCTTCTCGGTTCATGGATCGCTCTCTTGCTGTAAGAGTATGGAAGGAGAAGGGCGGACCGACGCAGCGGCGGAACCGTCGATCGTAGCAGCCGGGGAGAGCGAAGGCAACAATTGATTCCGCCCGCTTGCGTCACTCTTCAACCGGACTGGACTAACTGCCCCATCTTAGGTGGGGGCGGTGGCTGTCTCGGCCATAAGACGAGTTGTGGCGGCCGCACCGGGCTACGCATTGCAGGGCGGCGGTGGCGCAAATTCCATCTGCGACACCCAGGCTATCAGACAAAATATCGCCAACGTGGGGGTTTCTTAGTTGCGAAAGCTGTGCGAGGCTGATAGAGTAGAGTGTGGTAGTTGCCCCTGTTGTTCGCGGGGGTACACAGGCATTTCCGCGTGCCCGGGGACCGTTTCGGACGACGGTTTCGTTTTGGCTCGCGTCTCATTGGTTCGCCGGAGGTGTCAAATCATGCGAAGAACGAATGTCGGAACGGCTGTTGGGTGTTGGCGAAGTCTGGCGCTGGCGGCGGCGTTGCTGATGCTGACCGCCGTGATGGCGGCGGCCGATGGCCCCGCTCGGCCCGGCAAACTCGGAGAGTACAATCCTAACGATGCGACTGCGGAGATGTTCGCCGCGATCGAGAAGGGCGACATCGCCGTCCAGTTGATCTTCAAGGACACGACGCAGTGCCGGGTGCGAATCGAGAACAAGACCGACAAACCGCTGAACGTAAAATTGCCGGATGCTTTCGCGGGCACGCCCGTACTGGCACAGCGCGGCGGCGGTGGCGGCGGTGGCGGCGGCAATCGCAACAGCGGCGGCAGTAACAACAAAAGCGGCCAACAGAGCATGGGCGGAGGCATGGGCGGCGGGGGCATGATGGGCGGCGGCATGGGAATGTTCAATGTCCCGCCCGAAAAGGTCGGACAATTCGACGTGACCACCGTCTGCCTGGAGCACGGCAAACGCGAGCCGCGCGCCAGCATCCCCTATGAAATCAAGCCGATCGAAAGCGTCACCACCAAGCCGGGCGTCCGCGAGTTGTGCCAGATGCTCAGTACCGGGCAGATCGATCAGCGGGCCGCCCAGGCGGCAGCCTGGCACCTGAACAACGACATGAGTTGGCAGGAACTGGCCGCCAAGCGAATGAAACATGCCAACGGCACGAGCGAGCCGTATTTCAGCCCCATCGAGATTCAGGCCGGCATGCAGGTTGCCGCCACGGCCGTCAAGGCGGCCGAGGATCGGCGGAAGCAGGACACGGACACGAGCACGAGCCAGTCCGCGAGCCGATAGCGTCGCCGAGTTTGTGCGGCTGCGTAAGCGTTCACGCGCCATGTAGACGCGGCATCTTGCCGCGTTGTTTGGTAGAGCGACAATCTCGCACCGCGGCACGAAGCGGCAAGATGCCGCTTCTACGGTCCACGATCCGTGAACGGTTACGCGGCTGGTAGCCTGACACACAGAGATGTCGGGGTGCGTACCGCGGGCAGCTTGTCTGCCCATGTCTCTTGTACGGTCTGAGAGGCTTCTCGTGGCACCCTCGCGCCGTTACGGCCCGCTATCGGGTGCGGTGCCAAATCTGCGGAGAGTGGATTCACCGCAAGGAGGAGGCCCGGCACCACAGCCGCAAGATCAAGTGGCGGTGGTGTCACGCGAGATGCCGGTAAACGGGTATGGGTAGATGCGACTACCACAGGGAATCGTTGCGTAATGGCACCGGTTCGGGCTAGCAGCCGTCCGGCGGCGGCGCGGCATGACCGACCTTCCAGGGGCGGCGAAGCGTTGAACCAGCCGAGGCAGTATAATCATGCAAGAATATCTGGAGTTCCCTTCACGCGACAGGGAACAGCTCTAATGGGGAATGGTATGTGATACCGAAGGATACACAAATGCGTTTGACTCTCGCAACCAAGTTCGTGCTTATCATCGCCGGAATTGCGGCGCTAGGCTTGCTCAACGGCCTGACAGCACTCTTTTTCACGCGGTTGGGGGCCAACTGCTTGCGCTCAGCGGTCAGCGACAACTTTCCCAGCATTAAGGCTGCGGAGGAATTGGGGATCACACTGTCGGATCAGAGGGGGCTCGTTTCCGCCTATATTATTTCCGAAGGCGATCCCTCGTGGCTGGAGCGGTTACGCATGGCCCAGGCAGATTTTGACACTTGGCTGTCCCGCGCTCGGGCGAGCGTGCTCACGCCCGAAGAGAACAACATCCTAGATGAAACTCACAAAGGCGCACGCAGAGTTCGACACGAAGCGCAAGAAGTCACAGCTCCAGTTCGATCGGGGCCAATGGAACGAAGCCGTCACGACGCTGCTCCACGAAGTCTGGCCCGCTTACGACAAGGCAGACCAGTCCTGCAAAGACTTCATCGCCACGAACGAGAGCGATGTCGAGAGGGATACAAAGCGGGCTGAAGAGTACATCGCCTTCGCTACCTGGGGCGTGTCGATCGGTTCACTCGGCACCGCTGGATCGGCTGTGGTGCTTTTGTGGCTGGTCATTCAACGCGTGCTCATTCCGTTGCGCCGTATGCTTGCGGATGCCCGTATTATTGTGGACAACACTTCGGGCGCGGTGGCCAAACCCGTACCGGCCGACGATGAGCTTCGTTCCGTTGGCTTCTACTTCCGAGCCCTCATGACCAGCGTGGTGAATACGCGCACGACGTTGGCAGAAAGCCAGAACCGCATACGGAATGCGGAGAGGCTGGCGTCCTTGGGGAAACTCGCGGCAAGCGTCGCCCACGAGATGCGAAACCCGCTCAGTTCTATGAAGATGTGGTTGTACTCCATCCGAAAAACGGCTGGAACCGAGCCGACCCTCGATCACAAGTGCCAGATTCTATCGGATGAGATCACTCGACTCGAAAACATTGTCAGCAATGTATTGGAGTTCTCGCGGCCCCCCGTGCTGAGACTCCAACCCCATTGCATCCTTCAAGTGATTGAAAGAACGCTGGAGCTTGTGCGCCTGTGGCTCGAAACGAATAACACCCGGGTGGTGAAGCACCACGTGGCCAGACTGCCCGATGTCATGGCGGATTCAGAGCAACTCAAACAGGTCTTCGTCAACCTCCTGCACAATGCTGCGGAGGCAATGCCTGGGGGAGGGGAAATTTCGATCTCCAGCACTTGTGGAGGTGGGCGCCAACGGTTGCTCGAACGTCGCGGTCCGGATTCAGGACACAGGCCACGGAATTCCGAATGACGTTCGATCGCGTCTATTCGAGCCGTTCTTTACCACAAAGGACGAGGGAACGGGGCTGGGACTCTGTATCGCCGCGAACATCATGGCACGGCAAGGGGGGCGGATTGTGCTGGAGTCATCCACGCCCGGCGGCACCACTTTCGCGGTCTGGATTCCGATCGCAGGGGAGAGAAGCGATGAGCAAGATTCTCGTCGTTGACGACGAACCGAACATGCTGGCCGCCTTCGAGGAGATTCTGGGCGGTCTGGAGCATGAGGTAGTAACTATGCGGCGTGCGGACACCGCGATTGAGCAGCTTCAAGGCATCCCATTCGATCTCGTGATACTTGATATTTGCCTACCCGGCATGAGCGGATTGGAGGCGCTCCGACACATCAAACAGCGGCACCCGAAGCTCCCCGTAATCGTCATTACCGGGCATGGCACGATGACCACCGCCATTGAGGCTACCAGACTGGGGGCGTTCGACTACCAACTCAAGCCGATAGAACCGGACGAAATGCTCGCGACGATCAAAAAGGCCCTGGAGGGGGTGAGATTGATGCGCTGCCAGGTCGCCGTCGGGGTGGAAAAGGCGACCACCACAGAAGACGCTATCATCGGGCGCAGCCCTGCCATGCAGGAGGTGTACAAGGCCATCGGGCGCGTGGCGCACACCGAAGCCGCTGTGCTGATCCGAGGCGAGTCCGGGACGGGAAAGGAGTTGGTTGCCCGCGCGATCTACCAGCACAGCCTTCGGGCAGAGAAGCCTCTCATCGTAGTCAACTGTGCCGCCATCCCCGAGACGCTTTTGGAGAGCGAATTGTTCGGCCATGAGCGAGGGGCGTTCACCGGAGCGGTTGGAGAGCGGATCGGCAAGTTTCAACAGGGCGACCAAGGAACCATATTTCTCGACGAAATCGGCGATATGCCTCTAGGAGTTCAGGCTAAGATTCTCCGCGTGCTCCAAGATAAGAGCTTCCAGCGATTAGGCGGCAACGAGACGATTCACAGCAATGTCCGCGTGCTCGGCGCCACAAATCGAAACCTGGAAAAGGCGATATCCGAAGCCCGTTTTCGCGAGGACCTTTTTCATCGCCTCAACGTTTTCACGATCCACCTGCCGCCGCTCCGAGAACGATGTGAAGACATACCCGACCTCGTGGATTATTTTCTGGACCGATTTGCCAGGGAGTTGAGGATTGAAAAGCCGCTGCTGACCCAGGAAGCGATAGAGGTCTTGCGGACCCAAGCGTGGCCCGGCAATGTGCGCGAGCTTGAACATTGTATCCAACGATTGATGATCTCGACGGGTGGGCATCCGATTCAGGTTGCAGATTTATCGTCACTCTTGGCACACGCGGACCAACACGCTGCCCTCGGGCTACGGGCCGCAGACGATGAGATTCTCCGCGACTTGGTTCGACGCTATCTCCGTTCTGCCCCAAGCGATCTGGCTCACGAGCGATTCCTTCAAAAGGTTGAAACCTTCCTCGTCACAGAAGCCCTGCGTCAGACCAAGGGGAACCAAACCCACGCTGCCCGATTGCTTGGACTGCCTCGGCAAACGCTCTACGATAAGCTCCAGAAGTACCGCCTTTCTGGAGAGGGTGCCGGCCTCGACGAGTAGTCGAGCAGTGCCGGAAATCCGGCGGCTGGCCGGATGACCGGCGTCCCATCGCCCTTACACCCGGGAGAAGCGGCCTGAGGACGCGCCGTAAGTAACACAAGTATCGTGACTTATGGCGTTTTCAACAAGGCCGCCCCCGCATCTGGCACGAGGATTGCTCAACGGCGCAGTCATTCTACAGAATTGCCTTTGCGACCGGGCGGGCCA
Source organism: uncultured Planctomycetaceae bacterium (assembly GCA_963759115.1). Classification (GTDB taxonomy): domain Bacteria; phylum Planctomycetota; class Planctomycetia; order Pirellulales; family Thermoguttaceae; genus CAVWXT01. The sequence continues at coordinate 30,541 of CAVWXT010000005.1, read as the reverse complement.
TGACCAAGATTCTCGTCGCCGACAACTGCGCGAACATACGCGAGTTCTTGAGACAGGAACTCGAAGAGGAAGGCTACCGGGTACTGCTGGCGCGGGACGGCAAGGAGGTCCTTGATCTCGTCCAGTCGGAGCGGCCTGACCTCGTGGTCCTCGATATCTGGATGCCACGAATCAACGGACTCGAGGCCGCCGAACGCATTGTCGCTCTTGATTCAGGCATTCGGATCATTCTCCTTACCAACAATACTGAGTTCTGCAGCCGTGATCCCCGCAGTGCCTTCGCTGCCGCCTGCATCGAGAAAGGCGACGCTATGACGGAATTGAAACGAACCATTGTTTCGGTGTTGCCGGTCGCCCGGAGCGCGAACGTCCATGCAAAGTGACTTTCTTGAGTCTGCCCCCGATTTCCTTGCCCGTCCGGACTCCGTCGTCGCGGCCCGTTCGCTCGGGTCCAAGGACTGGTTATTTGTCGTCGCCTTGCTGGCAGCCGTCATCCTGGTCTACCAGCCGGCGTGGCAGGGGTCGTTCATCTGTGACGATAATTTGTACCTGCACATAAACCCGGTATTCAGACCCTGGGGCCTGCTCAAGACGTGGGTGCCCGGCACGTTCGTCAATTACTGGCCAATCACGTTTACGGCTTTCCGGCTCCAGTTTGAGATCTGGGGTCTCGATCCGGTCGGCTTCCACATCGTGAACATTGCGCTGCATGCCATCTCGGCGATATTGGTGTGGCGGATCCTCATGCACTTGAAGGCGCCGGGCGCGATGTTCGCTGCCGCCATCTTCGCGCTCCATCCCGTCAACGTCGAGAGCGTGGCATGGATCTCGCAGTTGAAAAATGTTCTCTCTCTGCTGCTGGCGTTGCTCTCGCTGCTCCTTTACCTGTATTACGAGGAGCGCGGCAAACGGTGGCGCTTTCTGTTGTCGATCGGCGTGTTCTTGCTGTCGGCTTTGGCCAAGAGCTTCGCGCTGACGCTGCCGGTGGTGTTGTTGGCGTGCGCTTGGTGGCAGCGAGGCCGTATCGAGCGGCGAGACTTGCTGCGAGTTCTTCCCTACCTGCTGATCGGCGTGCTTATGGCCTGCGTAGAAGCGTGGACTCAGCACCTGGCCGGGGCTGGAGAAACCGCGGTGCGTTCCGACAGTTTTTTGAGCCGAGCTGCCGTCGCGGGCTGCGCGGTGTGGTTCTACCTCTGGAAGCTGATCTGGCCGGTCGACCTGGTTTTCGTGTACCCGCGATGGAGCATTGATGAACGAAGCGTGCTGTCGTATCTGCCCGGAGTGCTGCTGGTGGTCGTTCTAGCGTTAGCGTGTTGGTGGCGGCATTCATGGGGCCGGCCGGTGGGGATGCTGTTGTTTTGCTACGTGGCGCTGTTGCTGCCGGTACTGGGCTTCGTAAACATCGGCTTCATGGAGCACTCTCTGGTGGCAGATCACTGGCAGTATGCGGCCATGATCGTACCTTGCGCCGTGTTTGCCGCCTTGGCGGCAACGCTAGGCCGTCGGCTTTGGCATCGGCCGGCAGGCTATGCGGCGTGCATGGTCATGTTGGCCGTCTTGACCGGCTTGACCTGGCAACAAAGCCGAATGTACGCCGACGCCGAGACGCTCAATCGGACGACGATCGACAGAAACCCCAACTGCTGGATGGCCTATAACAATCTCGGCGTGGCTCTGGCCGGACGAGACGACGAGGCTGCTATCCATTTCCGCAAGGCCCTGGAAATCAAGCCCGACTACGCGGAAGCCCGCCACAACCTCGGTGTTGCGTTAGCCAGATGCCGTAACGAGGCCGAGAAGGCCCTGAAAAAAAAGCCCGACTTCGCGGAAGCCCACTACAACCTTGGTGTTACGCTAGCCAGCCGCGGGCAGGTTGACGAGGCCATCGGCCATTACCAGGCGGCGCTGGAAAACAAGCCCGACTACGCGGAAGCCCACCACAACCTTGGTGTTGCGCTAGCCAGCCGCGGACAGGTTGACGAAGCCATCGCCTGTTACCAAAACGCCCTGGACTTCAAGCCCGACTTCGCGGAAGCACGCGTGAGCCTCTATGATGCCCTGTCCTGGCGGGAAGGATTGCAGAAGGCGCTGGCAGAGTGACGTGAATTGCCTTGCACAATCCCCCGGCGACGAAAGAGCCGGGCGCAGGAAGCGCACCCGAGAACACCCGACAGACCCTGCTCGTCACGGGCGTGGATTGCCTGGCCAAGCAGCAAGACCTATTCGAGACTGACGGTAAGGCCACCAGAACTTCTGCCGACCAATGGCTCGTCTGCCTCTCCCGGCAATTCACTCGCGGGCATCCCGGTGGTTCGACTTGGCGGTAATCGACGAGGCTTGCCAAAGTGCCGAGTCCGGCTGCTAGATAGCGATCGCACCCGGTTTGACATCGCCCATGTCGCTGCGCCATACTACATGCCAGCATCCCCGGTCCCCTCTCCCGACCAACCTGCGGTTGGTGCCCGGAGAGGGCGAGAGCGAGGGCGGCTGTTTCAACGTCGCTTCATGAAGGGAAAATGCCATGCGAAATCTTGCCGGTCTTGTTCGGACAGTCGCAGCCGCCGTGGCTTGCACGTGCTTGCCGCTTTCCTTCGGCCATGCCGCCGAGCTCCGCGTCGCCACGTTCACTTGCGACCTGACGCCGCCGCTGGGCTCGCTGAGCTTCCCGAGCATGAAGCCGCTGGCAAACATCGAGCACCCCTTGCTGGCCAAGGGAATCGTGCTCGACAACGGCAGCCATTGGTACGTCTTGTGCGCCGTCGATTGGTGTGAAATTTGCAACTCGACCTACGCCCTATTCTGCCAAAAGGTGGCCGAGGGCGCCGGAACCGATCCGACGCGGGTCGCCGTCCATTCGGTCCATCAGCACACGGCCCCCGTGATCGACTGCGGGGCGATCGAACTGCTCTTGAAAACCAAGGACCCGCCGCCCCACCACGATCCAAAACTCTACCAACAGATGGCCGACCGGCTGGGCGAGGCCGTCAAGAAGTCGCTCGCCGAGTTTCGCCCCTTCGACCGCATCGGAACCGGCGAGGGCCGTGTCGATCGCGTCGCCTCCACCCGCCGCGTCATGGGCAAGGACGGCAAAATCCATCCCCGTTGGAGCCGCGTCACCGGAAAGGATCTCTACCTGCGCGACGAGCCCGAAGGCCCGATCGACCCCATGCTCAAAACCATCACCCTGGCCCAGGGCGACAAACCCTTGGTCCGCCTGCACTTCTACGCCTGCCATCCGCAGAGTTTCGTCGGCGATCCCCGCGTGAGTTACGATTTCCCCGGCATGGCCCGCGAGAAGTTGCAGAAGAAGGAAAACGTCTTCCAAATCTATTTCACCGGCTGTGCGGGCGACATATTGGTCGGCAAGTACAACGACGGCACGCCGGCCCGTCGCGCCGAATTCGCCCAGCGTCTCTTGGCCGGCATGGAAGCGGCGATCGCCGCCACGCAATTCGCCCCCGCCAACGCGCTGAAGTGGCGATCCGAGTCCGTCAAGCTGCCGCTCTACAACAAGCCCGGCACGACCACGGCCGACCACGCCGCCCGGATGGCCGACCCGAAGGTCGCCGCCGGGTCCCGCTACGAGGACGAGGCGATGCGGGTGGAGTATGCCAATCGAATCGACCGCCCGTTGCCGCTAACCAGTCTTCAGATCGGCCGCGTCCACATTCTCGATTTGCCGGGCGAGTGTCTGGTCGACTATCAAATGTTCGCCCAACGTTCGGCGCCGGACGATTTTGTGGCGGTGGCGGCCTACACCGACCTTGGGCCGGGCTACATTTGCACCGACAAAGCGTTCGAGGAAGGCGGCTACGAGCCGACCGACACGAATGTCGGCCCCGGCTCCGAAGCGTTGTTGAAAGCGGCAATCCGCGAACTTCTCGGCGTAAGGTGACGCAAACAAGGGACCGTTGAGCAAATCCTAAGCTTGTGGAATAGGAGCGACTCAAAAGAAGGGGACGGCGTCACGGCTTCTGAGATGCGTCGCCGGGCGACAGCCGCAGCAACATCACACCGTGGCGCGGCACGGCGACTGCGTACTTGCCGTCCGCCGTGTCCAATTCCTTATGCCGCCACAGGTCGCGGACTCGCTGCTTGCCGGCCAGTTCGAGTTCCGACCACGCCACGGCGATCGCCGCCTCGGACTCGGAAAGGTTGAATAGTCCCACGGCCTTCGAGCCGTCTTCCAACTCCTTGGCCAGCACGAAGTCGCACTCGGTCTTACGCACGATGCGGGCCTGGTGGCCCAACGGATCCTGGTCTGCGTCGATCACCTCCGAGTTGCACAGGACGTTGAGCGTAAACGGATCGAACTTGGCCATGTCGCCGCTGAAGATCAAGGGCGCCGCCATCAGGCACCACATCGACATATAGGAATATTGCTCGTTGGGCGAAAGCGACGTGGGCCGGCCTTCGCCCATGCCGCGCGTATCGCCGACCCAGCCGATGGTGCCTCCAGGGCAGACTCCCCCCTTTGACAACGACGGCGGAAAACGTTCCAATGTCGGTGCCGACGAGGACATGGTTTATCCGGCGCATGCTTGGGGGTTGAACGGTTGCTCTGCAACTTCTAGAAATGCAAAGCAGGTGGAACCATGAGAATCAGAAACCTGGGATTCCGATTGTTGTTGGTGTCGTTTCTGCTCGTCACGGCGGACGGTTTACGGCCCAACGCCGCTCGTGCCGAGACCCGCACCGCGGCCAACCTGACGCCGGAGGCCGTCTGGGATGCGATCAACGCGGCGAAGGACGGCGACACCGTGCTACTTCCCGAGGGGACGGCGGTGTGGAAGAAGGGATGGAACGCCGGCCATTGGGCGAAGATGAAAGCCATCACCATTCAGGGCGCCGGAATCGACAAGACGATCATTCGCACGGATACAACCAGGGCCGGTGGAGACAAGGCGTTCGTGCTAAATGGAGTGGAGGGAAAACCCTTCCGGATCACGGGGATCACCTTCGACGGAACCGGGTGCCCCGACGCGGGAACGTGGGCCGGCGAGATCGTGATCGGCGGGAATTGCAAGAACTTCCGCGTTGACCACTGCAAGTTCTTGAATATGGATCAGATGATGACGATCACTGGGGACACCTATGGCCTGATCGACCACTGCTATTTTCACGCGTTGGAGAAGAAGGGCGGCCTGGCTCAGACAATCTACTGCCAGGGGCCCGGCAAGGTCGCCTTCACGAAGCCCCTCACGCTGGGCACTGCGCAGGCAGTCTACTTCGAGGACAATGAGGCCCACTTCAGCCCGGCGGTCGTGGAAGCCACCGGCAACAACCCGTGGATCGTGCCGTACCAAGGCGCCCGGGTCGTCATCCGACACAACACGGTCATCAATAGCCAACTGGAAATCTACAGGCTTCGCCCGGGGGCCTATGGATGCCAGAGCGCGGAGATTTACGACAACACGTTCTCCGCAGAGGGCGCGAAGAAGGGCAGGCCCCAAGGGTTCATCTTCATCGCCGGCGGCGTCGCCTTGGTGTTCCACAACACGGTGACGGGAACGAGTTACAACTGTCACACGATCCAAGTCAGTCACGATCGATCGTTCACGCCCATTGGCGAGTTTGGGATATGTGACGGCACGAACCCCATTGACGGCAATCAGATTCCTGCGGGCCAGAAAGGGGCAGGCTATCCGTGCTTCGGCCAACCGGGGCGGGCAACGGATGCCGACGGAGACGGCGTGTTCGAGCCATCGCCCTGCTACGCCTGGAACAACACGTTCAATGGGGCGAAGCTCAACATGGTACTGCGCCCTTGGGCGGATCCGGAACAGACAGAGCGACAAGCAGCGCACGTCAAGGAAGGGCGGGATTTCTTCAACGAGGAGCCCAAACCCGAGTATTACAAGCCGTATACCTATCCGCACCCGCTGCAAAGCGGTTGGGAGGCGCTAATGAAGTCTGCCGCCGGTCCTGCCACTGTTGATTCCGGTACTTCTCAAACGGGGAAATAGGGGCAGAGTTTGTGTGGGGAAAGGGGGTGCAGTTCACATTTCCTCACCACTCGCCCCGGAACTGCTCCCACAATCGCTGGAAGAACCCGCCCTTACCAGAAGGAGTTGAAACATGATTTGCCTGTTCACCAGTGCCCTCCAGAGAGGACAACTGCGTTGGCTCGTCGTTGGCTTACTATGGGTGTCGGCTGGCTTGTCTGCCTTCGATGCGGCGGCGGCCGTGGATTTCCCCGGACCGCCGCCCGGCCGGGCGACAGCGAGCGCGTCTTCGGTGCAGTGCCACTTGGAAAACGCGGTGGTCGGCATGTCCTGGCAGATATCCAGTGGCAAGTTGCGGCCCGGAGAAATCGTCGACCGTCTGACCGGCAAGACCATTCCCGCCGGCACAGAAGTCTTTTCCATCGTGTCAGGCGACGGGCGGGTCCTCCGAGCCTCCGACCTCAAGCTTCTTAAGACCCCGCACGCGGAGGACATATCTGCCCGGTCCGGTGCGTTGTGGATCGCCGATCGCTCGGCCGGCAAACGGATTGTCGCCACATTGGCCGACAACGATGGATCGTTTCAGGTCGAGTGGCAGGCCGTTCTACGCGACGGCGACAATTACGTTCGGCAAGAGCTTGTCTTGCGGGCGCTGAAGAAGGACATGCCGCTGACCGAGGTTGTGTTGATCGAGTTGCCGGTCGAGAAGTCGCCGGCAGTCGGCACAGTGTTGGGTTCACCCGTCGTGGCTGGCAACCTGCTTTTCGCCTGCGAGAGCCCATTGGCCGACAACCGGGGACAGCCGGGACGCGTCCGTTGTGCGTTCCCGTGGAAGACGGTTCTCAAGGCCGGAGACTCGCTTCGCTCTGCGTCGGTCGTTGGCGTCGCCCCGGCCGATCAAATGCGGCGGGCCTTTCTCTATTACGTCGAGCGCAGCACGCCCGGCCCTATCAACCGTTCCTGCACTACAACTCCTGGTACGACATCGCCTGGTCGGACCGGAAGTTTGACGAGAAGGAGGCGCTGGCAGTCATCGAGCAGTTCGGCCGGGAGCTGGTCGAAAAACGCGGCGTCAAGATCAATTCCTTTCTTTTCGACAACGGCTGGGACGATAACCGGACGCTGTGGGGCTTTCATGCCGGTTTTCCACGCGGGTTCACGCCACTGAATGATTCCGTAGCGAAATACCGGTCGGCTCTCGGCGTGTGGTTGTCGCCGTGGGGCGGTTACGCCGATGCTAAAAAACAACGCTTGCAATACGGACGCGAGCAGGGCTTCGAGATCAACAGCAAGAGCAACGGGTTTTCGCTGGCCGGGCCGAAGTATTACGCGCGATTCCGGCAAATCTGCCTCGACATGATCGATAAGTACGGCGTGAACTGCTTCAAGTTCGACGGCGTGGGCGTCGGCGGCGCCCTGGCGCGGGCGGTGTAAGTTCCGGCGATGGCTCTCGCGCTCCCACGGCCGAGCAATTGGCCGACACCGATGCCCTTTTGCGGCTCTCGGCGGAACTGCACCAGGCCCGGCCGGGACTGTACATCAGCAACACCACGGGCACTTGGCCGTCGCCCTACTGGCTTTGGTACGGCGATTCCATCTGGCGAGGCGGCAAGGACTGCGGATTCTCCGGCGAAGGCGTCACGCGGCAACAGTGGATCAACTACCGCGACGCGACGACGCAGCAGAACGTCCTTCGCCGCGCCCCGCTATTCCCACTTAACTCGGTGATGAACCAGGGAATCACCTACGCGCAACGGGGTACCGCCACTCAGATGGGCAACGACCTGAAGGACCTCAAGGATGAGTTTCGCATGTTCTTCGGCTGCGGCACGCAACTCCAGGAGCTCTACATGACCCCGCAGATGATGACGCCCGAGATGTGGGACGCGCTGGCGGAAGCAGCCAAGTGGTCGCGCGACAATGCCGACGTGCTCGTCGACACTCATTGGATTGGCGGCGACGCAGCCAAGGGCGAGCCGTATGGCTACGCCTCCTGGTCGGCGCGGAAAGGAATTCTCTGCGTGCGGAATCCCAGCAGCCGGCCGAAAAACTTGACGCTCAAATTGGCCGAGGCGTTCGAGCTTCCGCGCGGCGCCCGCAACAGTATGCGCTGAAAAGCCCCTGGGAGGCCGACCGTGACCTGCCCGCACAAACCGCGATCGCCGACGTGGAATATCACATCCTCCTGCAGCCGTTCGAAGTACGAGTGTTGGACGCGACGCCACAAGACAGAACAAGACCGTGAACTCGCTGCGCTACAAACCAAATCTTGAAGGCGAAGGGTGACCGCCCCGCAAACCTCAGAACACCGGCCCGATCTGCTTCAGCCGCCGCTCGGTTTCGGCCATCAGGGCGTCTTCGGCCGCCTCGTCGGCGGCCTCGTAGGTGACCGAGAACCGCAGATACGGCCCGGCGTCGTCCCAGGGCACCGTGCAGATCGAGTGCTCGGTGATCAGGTATTGGCTGAACGCCTCGGCCGTGGCGAACGCCGGCCCGCCGGCGATGCCCTTGGGGCTGCGGCGTGTAGAGGAAATACGTTCCGCCGGGCATCCGGCAGTCGAAGCCGCAGCGGCCGAGCGCGGCCACCAGCTTCTCCAGCCGCCGGCGGTACTTCGCCCGGGTGCGGCGGGGGATCTCCGGATCGTCCAGCGCCGCGGCCGCCGCCTTCTGGATGGCGATGAACTGGCCCGAGTCGCAGTTGTCCTTCACGTCGGCCAACGCCCGGACGATCCGCTCGTGGCCGCAGACCCAGCCCATCCGCCAGCCGATCATGTTCCAGCCCTTCGAGAGCGAATGGACCTCGACGCCCACCTCCCGGGCCCCGGGCACTTGCAGGAAGCTCAGCGGCGGCCCGTCGTAGCTGAGCATCACGTGGGCGGCGTCCTGGACCACCACGATCTGGTTCGCCCGGGCGAACTCGACCACCTGCGCGATAGAACTCCCGCGTGGCCGCCTTGCCCGTCGGGCTGTTCGGATAGTTGATCACCAGCAGCTTCGCCCGGCGGCGGATGTCGGCGGGGATCGAGTCCAGGTCGGGCAGGAAATCGTTCTCGGCCAGCAGCGGCAGCCGATAGCACCTCGCCGCCGTAGTACTTCGTGTGCGTGCCGGCCACCGGATAGCCGGGCACGGTCATCAGCGTCACGTCGCCGGGATTGATGAACGCGGCCGGCAGCATGGCCAGGGCCGTCTTCGTGCCGATGCAGTGGTTGATCTCGCGTGGCCGGATCGAGCTCGACGCCGAACTCCCGCTGCCATCAGCCGCGCGGCCGCCTCCTTGAACGCCGGGATGCCGTTGTCGGCGTAGCCGCGGTTCTCCGGCTTGTTGATCTCCTCGGCCATGACGCGGCGGACCGACCGGGTCGGCCATCTCGTCGTTCTCGCCGATGCCGAAATCGACCAGCTTCCGCTCGGGATGCTCGGCCAGGGCCTTCCGCTTGGCCCGCTTGATCTTCTCGAACTTGTAGATTTCGGTGCCCTTGCCGTAGTTGGCGCCGCCGATGCGCTGGGCGAAGAGTTGCTGGAAATAGGGGTCGGTCATGGATCAATTCTCTTGAGGTTCCCGAGACGACAAAGGAACGCTGATTTCCGCTGATCGTCGCCGATTCCTTCTATTAGCGTCGATTAGCGAAGACCAGTGTTCCCGAACGGCCACCGCAACACGTTTAGCCAGCGGCACGGCGGCTTGATTGCAGATTCCCCGGCCAACTCGCGAGCCTACGGCTGGGCTCTGAGATACGGGTCAATTTGCGGATTAAACGCCGTGATGTCGGTCACTGCTTCCACATGCCCGTCACAGAATGTAACGACAACCACGCCGGGGTGGCCCAGTGTCAAAGGGGTGGGCAGCAAGGGCCCAAGCACGCCCGCCGCCGTGTTCGAAGCAATAAGTGCCTTTGAGAGATCGACGGGCGACGTGACCGAAGGAGTCGGGATACGCAACGCCCGCCGTTAAAGCGCCCGCAAGGGTAGTGGTGTTCCAAAGTCGTGCCGGAATTCATTTTCTCTGCGAGCAACACCGTGCGACTCGGTGCTGTTCTCACATCCGAAAGCGAAAAATACGGGTCGGGGGTGCCGCCGGTGTAGTTCAGGAAGAGATACCGCGATGTTACGTTCGACACGTTGGTTTGGTCGTTGTATAGCCCAAGGGTGGCGGCATACGTTAAGGCGGGCGTAGACGCAGAAGTCGCGGCGTCATCGGGGCAGATAAGCTGACCGAGATGCACGGCTGTGCCGGAACCGGTGCGCCAGCCGTCCGCGAGATCCCCGCGTCCCAAATATTGGAAAATGACCGGGACCCAACTGAGCGTGTTTTGCGCCACCGGGTTGGCGTAGCCCGGCAAATGTCGTTTTTCGCCATCGTATTGCGTGATTGCGAGGCAGATCTCGTGCTGATTGTTGATGCACGTAGCCCGGCGGCCGGCCTCGCGGGCCATTTGCACGGCGGGAACCAACAGGGCCGCCAACATGGCGATAATGGCGATGACAACCAACAACTCTACCAGTGTGAATGCGTTGCGACTTCGCAGGTTCATGATCGGAATCCTCAGGCCACGGCTTCCCCGGTTTGCCCTTCTACTGCCTATTGTCGCATAATCTCGGAAAAAACGCCAGCCATAATAGAAGGCGTTGTCGCAGGCGTGCGAGCGTCTCGATTGTGGGCGGAAAACGTTGTGCAGCCAACGCAGTCAACGGCCAGGGGCGTCAGCCCTCGTTGTTACACACAGGTTGGCGGGTAGATACACGAGCGGGTTTTTCCGTTCTGTGTCTTTTCTCTAGCCCAGGCGTTTACGCCTGTGGAACAAGAGACCATCGTTGATATTTTTTCCTTTTAAGCCCCCTTCAGGGGGCGCGGATTGGTTCGTTGGCGGAAATGAGCTCAGAATCATCCCTTCGCGCCCCTGAAGGGGGCTGGAAAAAGAAAAATGGTATTTTGGCTTCCTTTCCCCAGGCGTAAACGCCTGGGCTAGTGCGTCTCTGAAAACGTTTGATCGGTGGGGTGCGAGTCCCCACCAGGTTTGCGTTACAAACCTGTAACCGAAAGTAACCGCGTCTCCGCGAGGAGGGGTGGGAAGCAACCGGAGGTGAATGACCAGTCCGTAGGATAACGAACCTGATTCGGCCAAGCCTGTCGGGGAGCCTGCTAGCCAATGGCGAACCTCCGACCGCGTGACGGCGTTCCCTCCGATCCGTCCAGATCTGCCCGGGGGATAGACGCGGCGGCCCATCCGGCTGAGGTAACGTGCGAAAGCCGTGATGGGGAGATGGCAACACGGTGGTTGAGGACGGAATGGTCGGAAGGTCAAACGTCGTAAGGAGAGAGACCTGGAAGGAAGCAGGACGGAGTTCATTGTCCCTGATAAGGATAGGAAGAACCGGCCGTCCAGGAGTCAGAGCACCCATAGTAGCGACGAAACCGGGTAACGCCGGGGGAGCGAAGGGGTGCAGGAAGATGGATGCGTGATGTCCGAGCCACGGGAAAGAAATCATCCCCCGGTGACAGTGCCGTTCGCGGCTACTCCCGCCGGAGAGCCTCCGTCGATTCGCGACTGGGCGAACCCGTGTGTCTGGACGGACCGCATGTTGGCGACACTCGAACAAGGAGTGCGAGGAGGAAGATGGCACACGCTGATCGACAAGGTGTACGCGCCGCTGAACCTGTTTGCCGCCCGCAGCCATGTGATCGGCAACCGGGGAGCAGCGGGGGTGGACCATCAATCGGTCGAGGGCTTTCAGGCCAATGGCCAGAAAGAACTGGACAGGCTGCACGAGGCACTGCGGACCAATGCGTATCGTCCGCAGGCCGTGCGGCGAGTCTGGATTCCGAAACCGGGCAGCAAGGAGCAGCGGCCGTTGGGGGTTCCGACCGTGCGTGACCGCGTGGTGCAAACCGCGCTGTTGCACGTGCTGGAACCGATCTTCGACGCCACGTTTTCGCAAGCCAGTTACGGGTTTCGACACGGACGAGGGTGTCATCACGCCCTGGAACGGGTCGAGGAACTGCTCGGCGCTGGTCGCGTCTACGTGGTGGACGCGGACCTCAAGAGTTACTTTGACACGATCTCGAAGCCACGGCTGATGACGCGACTGCGCGAGAAGGTGTCGGACAGCCGGGTGCTGCGTTTGGTGGAGATGTTCCTGGAGCAAGGCGTGATGGACGACCTGCGGGAGTGGACGCCCGAAACGGGCACGCCCCAAGGAGCAGTCCTCTCGCCCCTTCTGGCCAACATCTACCTCAACCCGCTGGACCACGTGCTGGACGACGCCGGTTTCGCGCTGGTCCGTTATGCGGACGACTTCGTGATCTTGTGCAAGACTCGCGAGGAGGCGGAAGCGGCCTTGGCGATGGTGCAACGTTGGGTCAACGAAAACGAGTTGACCCTGCATCCGACCAAAACCAAGATCGTGGACGCCCGCATCGAGGGTTTCGATTTTCTGGGCTATCGCTTCCGCGGCGACTTGCGTGTGCCGCGGCAAAAGAGCCTGCGGAAACTCAAGGAGGCGGTGCGCGAGAAGACCAAGCGCACGAACGGGCATGACCTGCCCTTCACGTGTGCTCGACTGACGCGGCAACTTCGCGGCTGGTTCACCTACTTTCGCCATTGTCGCGGGTCGGTTTTCCGCCAACTGGACGGCTGGATTCGTGGTCGGCTGCGTAGCATGTTGCGGCGGCGACAGAAACGGCGCGGACGGGGCCGCGGAAGGGACCAGCAGCGTTGGCCCAATCGCTTCTTCGACGAGCAAGGGCTGTATTCCCTGCAAACCGCCCATGTCTGTTTCGCTCAACCCTTTCGGAGGTAACACCATCAACTGGAGAGCCGGATGCGGGAAATCCGCCAGTCCGGTTCGGAGGGAGGGGGGCCGCAACCCAATGCGGCCTCCCTACCTCTATAAGAAAAGTGGCCCAATGGAACCCTCTGTCATTTCTGTCCGAACGCCTTCTGTGTAACAACGAGGGCCAACGCCCCTGGCTATCGACTTGCGCCCCTCTGGGGCTTGCGATTCCACCGCGGCCGAACGGAATGCCCGCAGTAGGAAAAACGCGACTGTCGAAGCCGCCGACCTTTGCGCCTTGGCGGCTTTGCGTGAGGGCCTTCCTCCGGTCTCCCGACCGCGGGTGATGGCCTTTCATGCCCCCTCATTCGCAAAGACTGAATACCCCGAATGAATGGGCTCCCTGATTCCGCCCGAAAAGTGTGGACTTTTTTCGGCGGTTGTGAGAGAATAAGTTTGGGCAAGGCGATCAGGACAGAACCTTGGGGAGTCAGGCAATGCGTCGGTCTATACATGCGAACAGAGAGCTATGCAGCCGGCAGGGGGGTGCCCAGCCGATGGCGGCCAGACATTCCGGCCGATCGGCCTTTACCTTGGTGGAACTTCTGGTGGTGATCACCATCATCGGCATGTTGACGGCCCTGCTCTTGCCGGCAGTCAACGCGGCCCGCGAAACCGGCCGCCGCGCCACCTGCACCAATAACCAACACCAGCTCACGGTAGCCATGTTGGGTTTCGAGTCGGCCCGGCGGTATTTCCCCGGATACTGCAATCAGATCGCGTCCACTGTGAACGCCAGTTGGGTCGTCGCTCTGTTTCCGTATATGGAGCAAAAGGACCTATACGATCTGTGGGCAAGCGGAACGGCTCAGAGGTTGAACATTCGGCTGCTCACATGTCCGAGCGATCCTCCGCCCTCGAACAATCAAGGCGACACATGGTTGTCGTACGTATGCAACCGTGGTCTTAACCACCGCTTCCAGCTACCAGCAAGCTCCTTCACCGCAAGTAACCTTGATGACGACAACGCCAATCCTATCGCTAATGGTGGCTGTTCCGGTGCCCAGGGTGTGTGCATGGATTTAGCCAACCCGATCGCCGTGTTGGCCGCAAATCCGGATTGGTCGAAACCGACTCCCCCGACTGTGTACGGGTGGGTGAAAGTGGGAACCGATTTCATCGGTGCCCATGACGGCACTACGAATACGTTGCTGCTCTCGGAATCCGTTTTGACCGATCCGGGTAACCGGCCGATGTATTTGAAGGAGTACCCCGGGGCCACCGAAAGATATTACCGGCTCAACCCCAACTGGGATATTTCCTGGCTGGGCGGCGAAGCCCAGATCAACCTCAGCTTTGAGTGGGGCCCCGCACCGACTTCTGCCAACGGCAACGATGGATGGCCGCCCAGCACCTGGGCGACGCAGACACCACCGCGAACAGCATTGCTTTCCGACAAAATCCGTTCTCGTCACCCCGGCGGAGTGGTTGCCTCGTTCTGCGATGGACACCAGCAGTTCTTGCGGGACAACACGGACATCAACGTCTTCAAACATTTGATGACGTCTTGGGGCGGCGGTTGTCCCGCCGGTGGCACCGCTACATTGAGCGGCGGCTTTAACCCGCTACCACCGACGGGCATCCTCGACGAGGCCACGTTCTAACACGGTTTTCGGCATACGGGCGGGGCGGACGAGTGGGGAGAAGCACCACGTCGCAAGCGTTTCTCCAACCGCCAAACCGACTTATGCCAGGGAGCCGAATTTGTAGCCCCGCATGGGTTGCCGCACTACTTCCCTGATGCCAGGTCGATGACCGCGTCGGCCGGCATGCCCGGATTGAGGTCCTTGTCCGGGTTGGTGATGTTGATCTTGATGCGAAAGACCAGTTTCACGCGCTCCTTCTGCGTCTGCACGTTCTTCGGCGTGAACTCGGCCTTGGACGAAATGAACGATACGCAATCCTTTGTAGTTCTTGCCGGGATGGCTGTCGGCAGTCACCGTCGCGGTCTGGCCGACCGTGACCCGGCCCGTTGTCGACTTCCTCGATGTAGGCCCGCAGCCAGACGTTCACCAGGTCGCCGACGGTGACCACGGCGGTGCCGGGGGCGACGTACTCGCCCGGCTCGATGTTCTTCGACAGCACCACGCCTCCACCGGAAGCGGCGAAACCGCGGTGGCATAGCCGAGTTGGGTCTCGGCCAACTGCAGCGCGGCACGGGCCTGTTCGACCCGCGCTCGGCCTTGCTCGATGTCTTCCTTGCGCGGCCCGGCCTTCACCAGGTCGTACTGGGCCTTGGCCTGGGCCAGCGCCGAGCGGGCCTGCTCGATCTGCTCCTTGCGCGGACCTTCCTCGACGAGTTTCAATTGCTCGACGGACTGCCGGAGCCTTTCCACGGCCACGTCGTAGGCAGCCCGTGCCGCGTCGTATTCCTCCGCCGAGATGGTCTTGCGCTGGAACAGGGACGCGGCACGGCCGTGGTCCGCGCAGGTTCGAGTCACGTCGGCCGCGGCGGCGGCCTCGGCGGCCTTGGCGGCTTCGATTTCCTGCGGCCGCGAGCCGGCTTCGAGGTCGGCCAAGGCGTGTTGCGCCTTTTCCATGGCCGCCTTGCGCCGATCGGATGTCTTCCTCCCGCGATCCGGCCAGCAACTCGTCCAGCGCCGCCTCAGCGGCCTCAAGTTCTGCCGCTCGCAATTCCACGTTGCACTCGAGGTCGGCCGTTTCCAGCCTGGCCACGACCTGCCCCGGCTCAACCATCGCGCCTTCGTCGAACAGTCGTTCCACGACGCGGCCGGCGATCTTGAAACCCACCTGGGCCTCGGTGGTCTCGATGTTGCCGGAGACGCGAATCCGTCCGTCTTGATCGGTGCCGTTGTGCGTGGCGTACCAATAGGCCGCGCCTCCGCCGGCCAGGAGGATCACGATCACCGCCAAGATTCGCAGTATTGCCTTCATGTCGACTTTCCCGCGGGACGTGCTGCGGACTGTTCTCGGGTTTGCGGCGAACCGCCCCTTCAAGGTTAGGTTGTGGTTGTGTTGGCGGTGCCCGTCGTCAGGGCGACCGTTGAACTGCCACCCCTCGTCGCGTTGTCGGATGCACGGCCCAACGGCCGCTCATTTTGTGAATTGCCGTTCACATCACTGTAAAGCTGGGTCGCTTGCAGGAGCGGTTATTGCAGAGCTGAACAACTGCCACGCCCGCAGCGCGTGGCGCGTCACGTCGAAGCCGCCCTCGGTCAAGTGCCAAAGGATTCCGGCGGGCACGACGATGCCCAAGAGCATCATGACCACCGTCTGCACGTCGAGCTCGGGGCGGATTCGGCCCTGCGATTGCCCCAGGCGCACGATTCCGGCCACGTCGTCGGTGTAGCGGGTGAAAATCTCGAAGACTCGTTGTTTTCGTTGAGGGCTGCCGGCATGGACGTCGTCGGAGAAGATCATCCGTGGAATGGCCCGCCCTTCGCGGATAAAACGGATGTGCCGCATGAGCACGCTCTTGAGGCATTCCAGCGGATCGGTGCTCTCCTCGCGGGCGGCCTGCACGTTGGCCAGCAGTCGCTGCTCGATGCGGTCCAGCACGGCGGCCAGGATCTCGTCCTTGCTCTTGAAGTGGCGATAGATGCCGGAAGGCACCAACCCCACCCGCCGGGCGACGGCCGCGACGCTCAACCGCCGCAGGCCCTGGCTGGCCACCAGTTCCAGAGCGGCTTCGGCAATCTGCTCGCGCCGGACTTGGGTATCGAGTTTCGCTTCCGCCATATTCGCCTCTTGTCTCTCTATTGTGATTATATGTTCACATGATGGCGCCAGTCAAGTGTCTCGAATCTGCGTCGGGAAATCGTCCGTGAACAGTAGTCTGACACACCGAAATTTTCGGGTGCCACGGGCAGCTTGTCTGCCCGTGTCTCCTGCACGGACAGACAAGCTGCCCGTGGCACCCAACCCGACGGCGCGTCAGGCTTCAGGATGCGCAGGCGATCGCCGCCACCAGGCCGGGCATGGTGTACTCGGTCGCCTCAATCGACGGCTCATAGCCCAGCTCGCGTAGCACACCGGAGGTGAGCGGGCTGATGCTGGCCAATTGGGCCTGCCGCAACTCGTTGCCAAACAGCCTCGCCACCGACCGCGCGATGGCAGAGCTCGTCACCGTCACCCAGTCGATCCGGCCCGCGGAAAGCATCGCGGCAACCTCGGCGTCCGGTTGTTCCACGTCCGTACTGGTATACACCACGATTTGCTCGACCACGGCGCCGGCCGCCGTGAGCCGTTCGGCCAAGACTTCGCGGCCACGGCTGGCGCGGGCCAACAGGAATCGCCGGCCCGCGGCATCGCGAGCCAACGCCTCGGCCAGCGCTTCGGCGCGGAACTCTTCGGGCACCAGATCGGCCGTGAGATGGTATCGGGTCAGTTCCTCGGCGGTGCCCGGCCCGATGGCCGCCAACTTCATCGGACCCACTCGCCGCACATCGCCGTCGTGAAGCAAGCGGTCCAACAGAAAGCGAACGCCGTTGACGCTCGAAAAGACCAGCCAGTCGAATTGATCGAGCCGTGCCAGGGCGTTATCGACTGGCCGCCAGTCGGCCGGTGGCCCAATGCGAATCGCCGGCTGCACGACCACCTCGGCCCCCAATTCGCGCAGTTGTTCCGTCAACGGGTCGACGGAACCCTTCTCCGATTCCACGACCGGCCGCGTGACCATCACGCGCCTGCCATCGAGCGGTCGCGATGGGCAAGGGGAGGAAACGTCGGCCGACATGATTATCTCATCCCAGAACGTTGCCGCGGCGGTCGATCATGGCAGTCATTGTAAGACGCATTGTTACGGTTGGCGAGCGGTGGGCCATTGCGAGCCCTTCCCCGAGGGGCCCACCGCGCAGACCATCGCGCCCTAACCCGCATTTCTCACCAGCCGCACACTAACCCGAAGCGCAAGCGAGGGCCAGACAACTGGTTGCCCTCGCTCGCGCTTCGGGTTGGTGTTGAACGCTCTGTGCCAAATTATGCCCGCGTGGTGAGAAATGCGCCCAAACCCTCGTTTTTGACACTCCTTGCCCTCGGCGAACTCTGACTCACGTCCCCGACCAGACCGGCCGATGTTAAGCTATGCCGGTCACGGATTCTGCGTAATCTGCATAACGTTGACTTCGCGGGAAAGACCGGCCCATTGTTCCGGCTGTGCCGATTTTTCCAAGTCGGCCGCCTCGCAATGGCCGACCACGGACGGGTTCCTGCCCCACTTCCCTCCGCACCCGAACGCCCGTGGCCAAACCCGCACCGCAGCAGAAGCACCTGAAGCTTTACACCGAGCAGCCGCCCAAGCCCGTTCGCCCGCCGATGGAGGCCGTTGCCAGCCTACCCGATTTGCTCCGCTCCTTCCGCCTGGCCACGGGATGGACGTTGCGCTATTTACCGGCGACCGAGGAGAATGCCTCTGCCGGGCGAGCGTGGTCTGCGCCGGTCTGTGGCAGTTCCAAGACCACCACGGGCTTCCTCACATTGGAGCACGATAACCGCAAGGCGGAAAGCGGAAGGCAGAGAGCGGAAGGAGGAGCGGTCGCCTCGGCCCCGACTCCGAAGCCCCGAACCGCGAGCCCTGAGTTCCCGGTCCCGCGCCTCGATCCCCTCGTGCCCCGCCCCTTGCCGCTCACCGGCGGATCGATTGCCATTGATCGCGACGTTGCCCGGACGTTGGCCGGTTCGATTGCCGATCTGCTCAGTGAGTTGCTCCAGACGCGGCACGCCCTTCGGCAGCGCGAAGCCGAATTGGCCGCCGGCGTGCCGGTAGTGCCCCACCGCGAAGAAGAGAAGCATTTGGCGGCCCGGCTAGAGGCCGTGTTGCGCGGGGGCGCCGAGGCCGTCGGCGGGGCTGCGGCCGCCCTCTACCTCCTCGATGAGGCTACGACCGAACTCAAGTTGCGATCGTCCTGGGGATTGCCCTTCGATCGGCTTGCCGCCCCCGCCCGGCCGTTGCCGAGTGCGGTGGCCGACCTGGAAGCGTTATTGGGTCACGCCGTGGTGCTCAACGACGGCGACACGATGGGCATGTGGAACGTGCCCGAAGAATTTCCCACGGCCGTATGCGTACCGGTTTCAACGGCGACAACGCTCCTCGGTACGCTCTGGATTTTCTGCAACGCGACGCGCGACTTCAGCGACCGTGAGACGAACATCGTCGAGGTTGTTGCGGGCCGGTTGGCGTCGGACCTGGAACGCGAGATGCTGCTGCGAGCGGGCGCGGACGGTGCAAAATTGCAGAAGCAAGTTGCGGCGGCCGAACGCCTGCAGCGGAACGAGTTGCCGACGATCGCGCCCCTGTTGGATGGTTGGGATGTGGCTGGCTGGACGGCCCAGGCGGACGGTGTTGGCGGGGCATTCCACGATTGGTTTTGCCTGCCCGACGGCCTGCTGGCGGTAGCGGTCGGCCACGCCGCCGAGCAGGGGATGGCCGGCGCGATGACGGCCAACGCCGTCAAGGCGGCGGTTCGCGCCCACGCCCGATATCACCGCCAGACCGAGCGCATCCTTCAACAGGTGAACCTGACGCTCTGGACCGGCTCGGCCGGCGATCAACACGCGAGTCTGTTCTGCGGGCTGATCGAGACGGCCACCGGGCGGGTGTGCTGCGCATCAGCGGGCCGGCCCTCGGTATTGCTGCTACGCGGCGATGGCTGGAAATCGCTCAGCCGGAGTTCTCTCTGCCTAGGGGAGAGTCCCGAAGCTGATTTCGAGCAGATGGGCCACGAGTTGCAGCCGGGAGAAGCGTTGGTGGTCCTTTCCGAGAGCGTCCGCGATGCTACGGATGCCGCGGGCTGCCCTCTGGGTGAAATGCGATTGGGCGAAACGCTACAGGGCAGACCGGATCTATCGGCCGACGAGATTGTGGCAGCGGCGCGAGAATCGCTCAGTTCCCACGCAATCGCAGACCATCACGATTACACGATCTTGGTTGTCAGGCGTACCACGGCTTGACGGTCGGTGTGCGGCAGGTACACTGAGACTTGGGCTGTGCGTGCTGCGGGAATGGCGGAATTGGCAGACGCGCTAGGTTGAGGGCCTAGTGGCCGCAAGGCCGTGCAGGTTCAAGTCCTGTTTCCCGCACTTCCGAACCTCTTAAAACAAAAGGACTTGCGACGATTGGCCGCAAGTCCTTTTCTTCTGCGCGTGAAATGCCACCGGCGTGCGCCCAACAAATGTCCAACACTCCGAATTTTCTTGTACCTACGATTCGCCCCTCCTGACTCCTGTTGGGCGCTGTCTGGCGCGCCGAACAAATCGGTACAAGAGTTGGCGCGCTAGGTGGGTATGCCGGTCTGTTTTGGGCGCTCCGCACCGTCGCCGTTCTGTTGAGCGTGCCCAACACTTTCACCTCTGTTGGGTGTTGGGCGCACCTACCGGCCGCCGCCGGCCCGCCGGCCGCCAACCGATGTGAGCCGCCGGCCGGACAGCCACCTAGTTTCTACGAACCTGACCATCGAAGTCGATATATCCCACGGTTAGGTCTCAAGCGACGCGCGCCACGGTTAGGAATCGAGGGCCGGGCGGCACCACGGGCCGGGAGCGTGGGGGGCCGATCTTGACCGGCAGCACCACGGGCCGGCAACGCTTCCCGATTGACCGGCCGGGAGTTGACCGGCAGCGCCGACAATCAGCACGATAACCCGGATCATGCCGCGCCGCGCAACCGGTGGCAATGGCACAATTGCGAGTTATGGCTGTAGTTGACCCCACGCCATTCCCGACCGTCGGAATCAGCAAACCACACATCGACGCGCCGACCGGCAAGGTTGTGAGAACCCACGCGCTTGTGACGGACCCGGAACTCCAGAGTACCGGGCCAATTCGACACGACTGCGCCGTCCGACCTTTCGGTGAGATACAGAACCGCGCGGCCGGTTGCCGACATATCGGCCGAATCGCGATTCCCGCAATAGGCGTAGCAACCGGGTGGGGTCAAAATCGTCACGACCGATCCAACCGGCAAGATCGACACAGGCGGCTGCTCCTTCGTCCCTGATGGTCCAGCGCCGCCGGGGCCTGACGCGGCCGGCCGGTCCCAGGATGGGTAAAATCGGTAAAACTTCGATTTTCCATAACGCCAAGGGAGAGCATGGGTTAGGGGAATTGGCCACCAACTTTTACCGATTTTTACCGATTCCACATTACGACTCTTAAGGGCGCTGAAAAATGAGGGAGAAAACACACAGCGCAATAAGCGCAGTAATGTGGGATCGGTAAAACCCCTGCCGGGTTTCGCCGTAACCTTCTCGACGCCTGATACTTAGAGCAGAAGGTGCCTTTTACCGATCAGTAAACGGATCGGTAAACCGACCTGTTCGACTATGTCCGGCAGGCGGCGGAGGAAAGGAAGGCGATTCACGAGGTGGAAGAGGGCATTTGGCAGCAAATGCTTCAAATGGGGCACGAGGCCCTGGACCAGTTCCTGGAATGCCAGGGAGACGGGGATTTGGGTGAAACCTTGACCATGCCGGATGGACACGAGGCGAAACGCTTGGAGCAACCGCCCTGGCGTTGCTATCAGTCGATTTTCGGAGAGTTCCAAGTTCAACGGGCCGTGTATGGCACACGCGAGGGACAAATCATCGAGTTCGTCCCGTTGGATGCTCGCCTGCAATTGCCCGAAAGCGAGTTCTCCTAGGTGTTGCAGGACTGGGCTCAGGCGTTGGGTGTGGAACGTGCGTTCGCCCGGACGGCGGAGGTTCTGCGTATGATTCTCGGGCTGAATCTGCCGGCTGATAGTTTGGAACGGATGAACCGAAAGATGTCGGAGAGTGTGGCGGATTTTCGGGCGTCGCTGCCCGCGCCGGCGGCGAAGGACGAGGGAGAGATTCTCGTGGCGACGGCCGACAACAAGGGGGTTCCCATGCGGCGTGCCGCCGATCAACTTCCGGCAGGGGCTCGTCGGAAGAAGGGCGAAAAGGCCAACAAGAAGCAGATGGCCGCGGTGAGCTGCGTCTACACGGTGGACCAGAAGGTCCGCACCGCCGAAGACGTGGTGGCAGCCCTGTTCCGCGAACATTCGCCGCGACCACAGCCTGAACGAATCTCATGCTGTCAACTGCTGCCTTCCTTCGTGACCGCGCTCCCGTGGCTGCGCCACACGACAAGTGTACTATGCTTCGCGCTGACGCTATCGCCAACTGATGGGAGATCGGTGGTTAGCGAACCGGCGGCTGTGCGTCGAGATAGGCCAGGAATACCTTGGGCTGCTGCAGAGTGGGGTCTGACGCAAGGGCTTGACGGAAAGCCTGTTTGGCCGGCTCATAACGTCCTTGCTTGGCCATGAGCACGCCAAGGTTGGAATGAGCCGCGGCTGGGCCGACCACCTTGGAGAAAGCCTCAAAGCTCTCGTCGAATCGCCCCTGTCCGGCAAGGACCAGCCCCAAATTGGAGAGGGCCTTTTGATGGTTTGGATCAATCGCCAGAGCCTTGCGGAGCGACTGCTCGGCCTCGGCGAAGTTCTCCCGCTCGTAGTAATAGTATCCCAAGTCGCTCAATAGATTAGCGTTTTTCGGATCACCCTCCAGCGCCTTATTGTACTCGACCAACGACCGGGCGCTGTCGCCTTGGGCGTCGTACAGCACGGCCAAGTGGTGCGAAACGGACTTGAGGGTTGGATCATTCCTTCTCGCCTTTTCGTAGAGCAGAATGGCTTGTTGAGCATGTCCGTTGTCTTGCAGTTCCTCAGCGGCCACCATGCACGCTCGCGCGGCCTCCTTGGGGGGCAATTCGCCGGAAACGTTTTTCGGCAAATCCGATTCTTCGGCAGACGTTTTTGATAACCCGGTGAATTTCGAGGGCACGAGGCTGGAAGTGGCACAGCCCAGGCACGAAGACAAGCAGAGCACGCTGGCCCAGAGAACTGACCTTGCGCGGATCGTCGGCAACATTGTCACCACCTTACATGGGTCTGACTATCTCGCGGTTGGCTGCTGTATGACCAGCCCATTAGTAAACGCCCACTCCAACGCCCATACCGCCGCCGGTCCCAGCGCCGCCGATGGCGCCGCCAGACATGCCTCCCTGGGTTCCGCCCAAGGTCGCACCTGCCCCAAGCGCACCGACTCCCGTGCCTTGTCCGCCAGTCTGAGTGCTGAGCATTCCGCGGGCAGCGCCTGGGGCCTCTTGCCCATACAGCCCTTCAGCTTCCGGCCGTCGGAGAAGCACGCGATCGGGAGTCACTGGATTGCCACTGCTCGCCAGGGCCTCCAAGACTGCCATTCGGCGTGACTCATCCACACGAGGGTCGGACGAGGGCTCGATCACGATCGGAAAGGGCACCTGACACAGCCCCTGGGCAATCTGCGCGACGTGCCCCTGTCCAGACGGGGTTAGCTTCGTGCCATCCGCCGACCATTCATACTGGTAGATCACGAACTTGTCTTGATCGGCACGGGCCTTCTCCGCATGAACCCACTGGCAGGCATACGTTCCGTTGGGCTGTGGTATGGCTCCCGGTGCAATATCGTTGCACGTGTGACAGCCAGAGACGGCTGCCACCACGAACGGGACCAAGAAAACGAAAGACCTCGTTCCCACGCTCTGCGTGGTAACGCACCGTCTACGACGCTTTGAGTCGCTGAGTTCGACGCGGAGCGTCGGGAAAAGGGGTTCCCACGCAGAGCGTGGGAACCAGAACCCGGTGAAGTTGGTTTCAGACGGTACATGGAATCCATCCTCTATTTTTCCGCAGGAGGTTGAAGGACCTCGGATGCTGACACCGGAGGCGAATTGTTGCCACTGGTCGGCGGACAGGGACTTCGGTCTGGATTCGGGCACGGACAACCGCCGGACTTGCAGCAACCGTATGTAGTGCCCTGTGGGCCGATGATGAACAGGTCGTTGCAATGGATGTAACGCTCTTGGCGGGCGAAGTCGGTGCGAACCGAGGCGCGATAGTCCTCGGAGCGTCGGCCTTCCAGATGTCCCAAGAGATAGAACTCCACGTCGCCCGGCTCGAACACGTCGCTGCCGGGCAGGGCCGGCGTCTTGCACATGTCCAAAGGATGCACCAACAACGGCGTTACCAAGACAACCAACTCCTGCTCGCCGGAGGTCAAGCTATCGTTCCCGCCGGTTCGCCCAATGATCGGCAGATCGCCCCATAACGGGATTCGCTTCGAGGTGCCACTGAAATTGTTCTGGATCAAACCCGCCACGGTGAGCGTCTGGCCCTCACGGAGTTCGACAGTGTTACTGAAGGAGGCGCTGGGCAATCTGACTGGGCACCTGGGCTCCGCTGACCTGGGTGGTCGTTATGGCGGGGGTGGTCACACTGGCGTTCAGTTGCAGGCGTATCCGATCGCGGTCCGTGATATAGGGAATGAATTGCAGCGCAATGCCGAAGTTCTGGTAGGTCACGCTCTGCGCAGCGCCGCCGGGAGTAACGATACTGGTGGGAATGGGGAACGAGCCGCCGGCCGTAAAGTTCGCCGGCTTCCCGTTGAGCGTGGTCAGGTTCGGTTCCGCCAAACTCCGTGCGAAGTTCAGCGTTCGCAGGGCCTGGATTGCCATAAGCACATTGCCGTTGTCGATCGCAATGGGAAGGTTTCCGCCGACTTGGGTAAGTGCCTGCGCGGCACCCTGGGCCACGGAAGTCGTGGTGAGCAGCCCGCCGGTATTCTGGAGCATTGCGAAACGCCCGTTGACAATGCTGAAATCCATGCCGATGGTTCGAGCTGCGGTGCGATTAACTTCGGCCACAGTGACCATGAGCATGACCTGCTGTTCGCCCGGCACGCGCAGCAGGTATACCAGATTCGGGTTTCCCTCCAATAGATTGCGAATGGCATCGACTGCGGCCTGCTGGTCGCCTAGGCCGGGGATGAAAGCCACATTGACATTCTTGGACGTAACCTTTGTTCGTGTTGCCGGGGGAGTGTGCTCTGCGACAATGCGGAGAATCTGTGCCGCCTCGATAACGTCCTTCGACTCGCCTCGCACCACAACCTGGTCGCCCACAAGCGACAGTTGGACGGCGCTGTCAGGGAACGCCTCCTTGATTTCGCGTTCTAGTACCTTGAGAGCTTGCTGGAAGGCTTTCACCTGGGCCTCCAAACGCTTCCGTTCTTCGAGTACATCGAGCGCCGTGCGCTCGGGATCGGGCAGGACAACGACCATGTAGCTCAAGGTCCGGTCTTTGTTCTGATCGTTAGGATCGCGTGGATCGGGGAACCAGAGGTTCAATATAGTCCTACCCACTTTCTTTCCGACGACCGCAAATTGCTGGTCGGTGACGATCTGAAAACCCGCCACATTTTCGTCGGGGATGTAGATGCGGCGAGGCTTCTCTCGCAATACGATTACTTTGGCCCGACCGACCACGACCTGGATCGTATTCTCTGGAGCAATCTCACGCTCGACGAATTGCCCGTATTCTCGCTGTATCTCGGGCGTAGGTTCGGGGGTGCCCAATCCGGGCGGAAGCCCAAGCGTCGGCAAACGGAATTGCGTTGGGTCAAACGGCGAGGCGATGCCTTGGAGACGGTTTACAGATTCAGTCGTAGGCTGTCCACTTGCTGGCTGTGTACCTGGGGTGGCCGGAACGCCTGGCCGAATGATCTCTGGGCCGGTGGGATTTTGCGCCAATCGTTCGACGGGGCTTGCGGACCACGGCTGACTGCCGGGCGACAGTGAATTCCCATAGTTGGCTGCCGGGGGTGCGAAGCCGACCTGAGCGCCATTTGGCCGTTGCTCATAGATCATGCCTGGGGATGGCAGCGCGCCGGATGCGCCGCTATCGGGGCGTGGCGTTTGGGCCATCACACTTACGCCACCCATTGCCATGACTAGGCTGATGACGCAACCATAGAACGGGAAGGCCACGAGCCGGCGGCTAGGCGGCATCAGAGAAAGCCGTGGCTTTTTCAATCGTGAAGCGATCACGTGAAGAAATTGGTCCGGCACCGTTTCCTCCTAGCGAAATCTGGGGCGGGCACCCAAGGCTAGTGCCGTAACAAGCTCGCACCTCTGCCGTATCCATCAGGTCAGGACGGCGCAGCCTGCCAAGTCTTACCAGGATTCGCACAATGTCGAGTTTCGCGGTCCGGGAAAAAGGGGACAGTCCCCATTTGCCGGAACGGCCCGTAGGGTGCTTCGCACAAATGGGGACTGTCCCCTTTTTCCCGCGGTCCGACCAGTTTAGGACAGAACGATGGCGTTGGTGTCACCACCGACCCTGCGGATTGTATCGGTTATAGCGACAGCAGACTTTACCAGACCTCGCTATTCTTGCAGAAATGCAACTGATTTGGGGGGTACATCCTTGCTGTCGGCGGGTTCCAGCCGGAGCGTCTCGCCAGGCTGTATTTCTGCCGAGCCGGTGGGTATCTCCAGGACAGCGTGACTCTTACGCGGTCCCAATGCCAGTCGCCACGGGCGAAGATTATGGCGAACCGCTAAGACGCAGCCATGACCGTCCAGAAAAACCACATCGACTGGAAAACGCACGAAACAAGTGTGGACCGAGTTGCAGGGGACCAGAAGCAGGCCCGTGTCGGCAGGCAGTTCGCGGCGGAATTGCAGCCCAACTAGCCGAGACCAGAAGCCGTCGGCGATTTCCAACCGGGCAACCACGGTCTTGCCGGTCGTTTTGCTCACCAATCGCCAAGTGTCGGTCATTCTAAAAGTTCCTCACCCGGATGAATGTGTCGGCAAACTGGAAAAGCTGCACGAAGAACGGGCCGAGCGTCCATACGAAGATGCCCGGCATGAAACAGATCACCAGAGGAAACATTCGCTTGATCGGCAGCGCCATAGCGAAGGCGTTAGCTCGGTCGCGCCGCCGGTCTCGGAGATCGTCGGCCTGCCGACGAAGAGCCTGGGCGATGCCGCTGCCCATCTGCTCGGCCTGAACCAATGCCGATACGAGAATCGTTACCGAAGAAACTTCCAAGCGGCGGGCCAATCGCCGCAGGGCTTCCACACGGGTTCTGCCTGCTAAGAGGTCCGACTGATAGGTGCGGAACTCTCGGGCCAACGGGCGATCCTCTGCCACGGAATCCAAGAGACGCGCCAGCGCCGCATCGAAACCGAGGCCCGCCTCGCTAAGTGTGGCCAGGAGTTCCAAGGAGATGGGCAAATCCTGCTCCACCCTTTCCACACGCTGCCGGCGTGACCGGCGAACGACCAGCCACGGCACCAGCACCAGCATCAGCAAGACGGTCCAAGGTGCCAGGTACGCAATCGGGACGAGGAGATCGCCCACGCCGGGAGGAAGTAGAGCAATGTTCCTGAACAACTCGTTCGTCAAGCCAGCGCCTCGAATGGCAAATACGGTGGCAAGCCCCAAGCCGATTGCCAGGAGCATTGCGGCGACGAATGCGGCGGATGCAACGGGCTGGCGATAGCCCGCCAGGAAGAGCCAACGGCGGAGGAATCCTCCCACCACGGAATCACGGTCGGGTTGCTCTGGTAGATCGGCTGGTTCCATGAACAGCCTTTCCAAGCTCCGCCGATTCGTGCCCAGGCGGCGAAACAGAAGGTAGGCCGAGTACATCAGCATAGCCGGCAGCAGCCAATAGCATGTTACTACGAGCGTTCTCATCAAACTGCCTCAGAATCGTAAGCGACTGAGTAACGACATCCACACCAAACCGGCCGCCTGCATCAGGATCGTTCCCGCGACCGCCCATTGGCCGACCGACGTGGCGAGGAACTGTCGCATTTGTTCGGGATTGGTGCGCCACACCACCAGTGCGATGAAGTACGTCAGCATCATCACGGCCAGCGTGGAGACCTCAGACTGGGCCGAATTGGAGCGGATACGCCGCGAAATCTCGATGCGATCACGAATCGTCCTGCCGACGCTCGCCAAGGTTGGGGCCAGGCTGCCGCCGGTTTCCGACTGGACGGACAAGGCCGACGAGAAAAGCAGGAAGGTCTCCAGCGGGACGCGCTCTGTCAGTCCGCGATAGACCGTCCGAGGATCGTCCCCGAAGCGGATGCGACCGACCATTTCTTCCAATTGGGGACGCAGAGGGCTCCGCGATTCGCGCATGGCATTCTCCAGCGCATCGGTCACGCTTGCCCCTGCCGCTAGAGCAGCCACCATCAGGTCGATGGCATCGGCCAACTGGGTTTCAATTCTTGCGGTCTTCCGCGTGGTCAGAAAGGACTCCAGTTGCCCTCCCAACAGGCTGATAATCAGCCCGACCGCAATCACAAACGGCAAAGCCCAGCCAAAGGCGAAGTAGATAATCGCCATCCCCAAGAGGCCGAGTATCCACGGCAAGAAGCGGTGTCGGACGAGGAACGAGCGGGCCGTCGGAATTTGTTCCGGTTGCGCCGGGCCGGAAGCCTCAGCCGGGCTCTCGATCCGTTGGCGGGCGAGCGAGCGGGTTCGCGCGTTTCGCCAAACTGAGGCGACGACGCCGACCCCTAACAGCACCAGCCCGAAGAATAGCAGAACGTTAGTCATGGCTGGCTGGCTTGCTCTTCTGGAAGATGGTTCTGGGAATCTCGATCCCCCGCGTTTGCAGTTCCTCGACGACGTGCGGGACAATGCCGGTGGCGACGAACTCTCCGGCAATCTGCCGTCCTCTTTGGCCGCGCCGCTCAAAGCGAAAAATGTCCTGCAACTGCGGCGTCGTGCCTTCCATACCGACGATCTCCGCGATGCTTTCCACCCGGCGAACGCCGTCCTCGAACCGCCGAACGTGGACGATCAGGTGCAGGGCGGAGACGATCTGTTCGCGGATGGCACGCGAGGGAAGGTCCAGCCCCGCCATCAAGACCATCGTCTCCAGCCGTGCCAAGGCGTCGCGCGGGCTGTTGGCGTGAACGGTGGTCATCCCGCCATCGTGGCCCGTGTTCATGGCTTGCAGCATGTCCAGGGCCTCGCCGCTGCGGACCTCGCCCACGATGATCCGGTCGGGCCGCATCCGCAGGGCATTGACAACCAGGTCGCGGGCGGTGATGAGCCCTCGGCCTTCGATGTTCGGCGGACGGGTCTCCATCCGCACCACGTGCTCCTGGTCGAGAATCAGTTCCGCCGAATCCTCGACGGTGACGATCCGCTCCCGATCGGGAATGGCCTCGGCAAGGGCACCGAGCAAAGTGGACTTCCCCGAGCCGGTGCCCCCGGAAATAAGCAGGTTCTTTCGGCCGCGGACTACGGCATCGAGAAAGCCGTGGATGTCCGACGAAAACATTCCCAGTTGCATCAGGTCGGTGCGCCGCAATCGCTGGCGGCCGAATCGGCGAATCGACAGGGTTGGGGCATCAATCGTCACGGGAGGAAGCGTGGCATTGACTCGGCTGCCATCGGGCAGCCGCGCATCCACCATCGGCGAGCTTTCGTCGATCCGCCGCCCGACGCGGGCGGCGATCCGCTGGATGATGCGTACCAGGTGGTCCGCGTCCCGGAAACGAACGTCGGTCTTCTCCAAGCGTCCGAACCGTTCCACATACACTTGCTGGGGGCTGTTGACAAGAATATCGGTGACTGCCGGATCGGCCATCAACGACGCGAGCGGTCCGACCCCGAGCGTTTCTTCCAGCAGGTCGCCTACCAGCCGACGACGTTCGTCTTCGTTCAGGGGCAAGTCCTCGACCTGGAGGGCTTCATCGACGAACGTCTGGACGAATTCAGTCAACGTCTCCTCGCTGGCTGCCAGCAGGTTTCGCCGGTCGAGTTCGTCCAACAACCGCTGGTGCAAGGTCCCCTTGACGGAAAGGTATTCTGCGCCGCCCGAGCGTATGACTTGGGGCGTTTCGGGTGCCGCAGTGATTGCCCGAGTAGGAGCCGCCTTCTTCGTGGTTCGCACTCGGCCGGCCGGCAACGAAAGATTCGATTTCAGGAGCCGTTGCTCGCCAGTCTTGCTCCGGCACAGAAGTTCGGTCTCGCGGGTTTCTTCGTTCACTGCAAATCCTCCTCGCTCGATTCAGCCTGCTCGTCTCCGACCGGCGCTGCCTCGCCGTTGTGCGACGGGGCAGACGAGAATGGCTTGGCTTCATTCATGGCGTCAATGTCATCGACCAGCCGGCGCAATTGGCGGCCACAGCCAAAGAACCGCCTTGGCCGCAACACGTAAGGCTCCCCCGTGTTGGCGGCAACCACGATGCCCTTGTCAAACGGGATGACGTGATCGACATCATGGCCCAGCCGATTGGCGACATCGGCCGGCTTCACGCTTCCCGGCAGAGTCGTGTAACGGTTCAGCACGATGCGCTGTCGCTCTTTGGACAGCCCCAGGCCCCGGAGAACCTCCACCAGTTTCACCGCGCCAAGAAGCGTGGGCACGACGTTTTCCAAGACGACGTAGGCCCGATCGCTGAGGTCCAGCACCGCCACGATTGCGCGGTCCAGCATGGGAACGTATCCACCAGCACGAAGTCATAGGTGTGCCGGGCAAGGGTGAGAATCCGGGACAGCACCTCGTCGTCGATGTCGGCAGCCTCCACGGCATCGGCGGGCGCGGCCAGAAGGTGCAGGCCGCTGGAGTGCGGCATAGCCAGTTGCCGGATCAGGGTTTCGTCCAGTCGCTCCTTCTCACGCACAACATCGGTGAGCGATGTTGTGGGCGTCAGGTCCAACAGCGATGCGCAGACGCCCATCTGGAGCGACGCATCCACCAGCAGCACCCGCTCCGGGTGACGCATTGCCAGGCCGCAGGCCGCATTGACGGCCATGGTCGATTTTCCCACGCCGCCCTTATTGCTGACGAACGAAACGATCCTGCCCAACCGGCCCGTTTCCCGAACAGGGGATCGCTGGATGCGGCGGAGCAATTCGGCCAGTTCGCTGCTGGAGACGGGCCGCCGCAGGAAGTCCTTCACCCCGGCGCGGATCGCCTGGATGAGAATC